>NZ_BBXF01000001.1:0-303420 GCF_001570585.1 Herbidospora daliensis
TCTGGGCCGTGTCTCAGTCCCAGTGTGGCCGGTCGCCCTCTCAGGCCGGCTACCCGTCGTCGCCTTGGTAGGCCACTACCCCACCAACAAGCTGATAGGCCGCGAGTCCATCCCTGACCGAAAAAACTTTCCACGTCCATCCGATGCCGGAAGACGTCACATCCGGTATTAGACCCAGTTTCCCAGGCTTATCCCAGAGTCAGGGGCAGGTTACTCACGTGTTACTCACCCGTTCGCCGCTCGAGTACCCCGAAGGGCCTTTCCGCTCGACTTGCATGTGTTAAGCACGCCGCCAGCGTTCGTCCTGAGCCAGGATCAAACTCTCCAAAAGATGTCTTCAGAGAATTTTCCCGGCTGACATAATGTCAACCAAAGGAATCCGTCTAATAGACGGGGTTGTGCATCATGCACTGGCTTTTAGCACACTGTTGAGTTCTCAAGAAACGCACACGTCTGCCCACAGATACTTGCTGGGCGGTGATCCAACTTTACCGCAGTTCCCGATCAGATCTGACCGGAGCGGACCGCGCCGTTTCTGGCGCAACCCTTCAAGCTTACTTCATCATCTCGCCCGTGTCCAATCGCCGTTTCCGGCGGGATGTTCTCGGTGGGATGTCCCTGGGTTCCGGCGCTGCCGTGTTCCCGGGGCGAAGAGAACATTAGGCAACCCGGAACCTCGCGTCAAATCAGCGTCCACACGGCGTTTCCCCAGGTCAGGGCGGTGATTTAAGGCTCCTATGACCGTGGGGTGCCAGGACTGTTACCCGCGTCACATTTCAGGCGGCCCGGAGTTCCGCGGCTTTGGCCAGGTCGGCGGAGGCGTCCCCCATGGCGTCGGCCGCCTGGTACGCCTCGGCGCGGACCTCGTACACCTCCGGAGAGCAAGGCGAGAGGTCGGCGGCGAGGAAGCAGTCGGTGAGGGCGGCGACCGGGTCGCCGAGCGCCAGGTGGGCGCGGGCGCGCAGCAGGTGCACGCGGTGCGGCTCGCCCTGGGGTGGCAGCCCGCCGAGCTCGTGGAAGGCGCCGGGGCCGGTGGCGATGATCTCGTCGCACGCGGCCGCCGCGCGGGCCGGCTCGCCCAGGATGAGCAGGCATTCGGCCCGGTCGACGCGGGCGTCGCCGTCGTAGGACTCGGCGACGGTGGACATGTCGAAGTCGGCCAGCGCGTCGGCCGGTCGGCCCATGGCGAGGAAGACCCGGCCGCGCACGGCGTGGGCGCTGACGTGGGTCGCGTCGAGCAGCAGCGCGCGTTCGGCGTCGGCCCACGCGCCTTCGAGGTCGCCGAGGAGGCAGCGGGGCATCGCGCGGGCCGTGTAACCGGCCGCGGTGAGGCGGGTCGCCAGGGATTCGGTGGCGGCGGCCTCGGCCTGGGCGTACTCGCCGAGGCGGCAGAGGAGGATCGCGCGGCGGCGGTGGGCGGTGGCCAGGTCGTCCTCGGAGAGGTCGCCCGCCACGCCCCACCGTCCGCCTTCGACGAGCCCGGTCGTGTCACGGTCGAACATGCGCTCACCTATCGTCGCTGGTGGGAGGGTGCGGCAACGATAGGACGGAGCACGGAGAAGTTCTGTGTACGAATTCACACAGAACTAGGCGATCTCGACGCCTCCCAGCGTCTTCTTGCCGCGCCGCAGCACCAGGAAGCGGCCGTGCAGGAGGTCGCCGGAGGTCGGGACGTACTCCTCGTCGGTGACCTTGACGTTGTTGAGGTAGGCCCCGCCCTCCTTGATGGCGCGCCGGGCCTCCGACTTCGACTTGGCCAGGCCGCTTTCGGCCAGCAGGTCGACGTAGGTCGTACCGAGAGAGGCGGTGGCCTTGGGGACCTCGGCCAGTGCGGCGGCGAGCGTCGCGGCGTCGAGGTCCTGGATCGAGCCCTGACCGAACAGGGCCTTGGACGCGTCGATGGCGCGGGTGACCTCGTCGGCTCCGTGGACCATCGTCGTCAGCTCCTCGGCCAGGGCGCGCTGCGCCTCGCGGGCGAACGGGCGCTCGGCGACGGCCGTCTCCAGCTCCTCGATGCGCTCGCGCTCCAGGAAGGTGAAGACCTTGAGGAAGCGGATCACGTCGCGGTCGTCGCTGTTCAGCCAGAACTGGTAGAACGCGTAGGGCGAGGTCAGCTCGGGGTCGAGCCAGATGGAGCCGCCCGCGGTCTTGCCGAACTTGGTGCCGTCGGCCTTGGTGATCAGCTTGCCGGTGTAGGCGTGGGTGTGCGCGCCCTCGACCCGGCGGATCAGGTCGACGCCGGCGGTGATGTTGCCCCACTGGTCGCTGCCGCCGACCTGGAGGGTGCAGCCGTGGCGGCGGTAGAGCTCGAGGTAGTCGTTGGCCTGCAGGATCTGGTAGCTGAACTCGGTGTAGCTGAGGCCCTCACCGGCGAGGCGCGCGGAGACCGACTCGCGGGCGAGCATGCGGTTCACCGGGAAGTGCTTGCCGATGTCGCGCAGGAACCCGATCGCCGACATCTCGGAGGTCCAGTCGAGGTTGGAGACCAGTTGGGCGGCGTGCGGCCCGTCGAACGACAGGAACTTCTCGACCTGGACGCGGATGCGCGACACCCAGTCGGCGACGATGTCCTCGCTGTTCAGTGACCGTTCGGTGCTGCGCCCGCTGGGGTCGCCGATGAGGCCGGTGGCGCCGCCGACGAGACCGATCGGCTTGTTCCCCGCCCGCTGGAACCGCGTGAGGATCAGCAGGGTGGCCAGGTTGCCCATGTGCAGCGACGGGGCGGTCGGGTCGAAACCCGCATAGACGGTGACCGGACCATCGGCGAACGCCTTGCGCAGCGCGTCGGCGTCGGTGGTCTGCGCGGTCACACCGCGCCATTCGAGCTCATCGAGGATGTCGGTCACAGTTCCTGGCTTTCGGTGAATATCCGATACGGAGTGCCGAGAAAGCCTATCGGCCGGGGCGGGGCGGCGTCGCCACGAAAACCCGCGTGCAGCCCGTCGATGCAGGTCAGCGACGCGGCATGTGGGCCCGGTAGGGCGAGACCGTGGGATCGCCGTCGATCCAGAACCGCCACGGCACGTCCTTGCCGCTGGACACGCCGGTGCGCGGGCCCTCCATCACCTTTTCCGGCGAGACCCGAGAGCCCTCGTGTACGCGGATCTCTCCGGAGACGACGTCTTCGCCGTTGTGGTCGCGGCCGAACGCCATGGCCACCGCCAGCCGGGCCGGGCCGCGGGCCAGGTCACGCGCTTTCACGGCGGGCCCGCGCCGTTCGGCCGCCACGTCGGCGCCGCCGACGATCTCGCCCGCCCGCAGCAGCACCCCCGAGCCCGTTCCCGGCGGCAGGCAGGTGACGTTGGCGCAGTAGTGCATCCCGTACGTGAAATAGACGTAGAGATGCCCCGGCGGACCGAACATGACCGCGTTGCGCGGGGTCATGCCCCGGTAGGTGTGCGAGGCGGGATCCTGACCGGGCAGGCCGTAGGCCTCCACCTCGGTGAGGCGGACCGCCACCGGCCCATGGACGACGACCTTCCCGAGCAGGGAGGGCGCCACCTCATGGGCCGGCCGGTCGAAGAACGACCGGTCGAGCGTCAGGCCCCAGTCGCCCATGCGGCCTGGGCGTCGACGAGTTCGCGGAGCGCCGCGAGCTGGTCGCGGACCCGGTCGGGCGCGGTGCCGCCGTGGGCCTTGCGGGCCGCCAGCGCGCCCGGGACGCTGAGCACGTCGCGGACGTCGGGCGTGAAGTGCGGCGAGACCTTCAGCAGCTCCTCGTCGGTCAGGTCGCCGAGGTCCTTGTCGTTGACCTGGCACCAGACGACGAGGTGGCCGACCGCCTCGTGGGCGTCGCGGAAGGCGACCCCCTTGCGGACCAGCAGCTCGGCCAGGTCGGTCGCCAGGGCGAAGCCGTCGGGCGCGCTCGATTCGAGCCGCGAGGTGTTGACCCGCATCGTGGAGACCAGGCCCGCCATCGCGGGCAGCACCAGGTTGAGGGTGTCGACCGCGTCGAACACGGGCTCCTTGTCCTCCTGGAGGTCCCGGTTGTAGGTGAGCGGCAGGCCCTTGAGCGTGGTCAGCATCGTCATCAGCGCGCCGATGAGGCGGCCGGACTTGCCGCGCGCCAGCTCGGCGACGTCGGGGTTCTTCTTCTGGGGCATGATCGACGAGCCGGTCGAGTAGGCGTCGTCCATCTCGATCCAGCGGAACTCCTGCGAGGCCCACAGGACGATCTCCTCGCCCAGCCGCGACAGGTGGATGCCGATCATCGCCGCGTCGAAGAGGAACTCGGCGGCGAAGTCGCGGTCGGCAACGGCGTCCATCGAGTTGGGGGCGGCGGAGTCGAAGCCGAGCTCGGCCGCGACCGCGACCGGGTCGAGCGGCAGCGACGAGCCGGCCAGCGCACCGGAACCCAGCGGCGAGACGGCGGCGCGCTTGTCCCAGTCGCGCAGCCGGTCGATGTCGCGGGTCAGCGGGTGGACGTGGGCCAGCAGCTGGTGGCCGAACGAGACCGGCTGGGCGTGCTGGAGGTGGGTCATGCCGGGGGCGGCCGTGTCGGCGTGCTCCTCGGCCTGGCTCATCAGCGCGGTCTCCAGCTCGACCACCCGCGACACGATGGTGCGCACGTGGTCGCGCAGGTAGAGGCGCAGGTCGGTGGCGATCTGGTCGTTGCGCGACCGGCCGGCCCGCAACTTGCCGCCGAGGGTGCCGAGGCGTTCGAGCAGACCGCGTTCGAGGGCCGTGTGGACGTCTTCGTCGGCGACCGTCGGCCGGAACTCGCCTGCCTTGCAGGCGGCCTCCAGGTCGTCGATCGCGGCCAGCATCCGGCCGAGTTCGTCGTTGGTGAGCAGACCGGCCCGGTTCAGCACGCGGGCGTGGGCGCGGGACGCCATCAGGTCATAGGGCACCAAGCGCCAGTCGAAGTGAACGCTCACCGACAGGCGGGTCAGCGCGTCGGCCGGCCCCCCTTCGAAACGGCCACCCCACAGCCGCATCGGCTTCCGTTCCGAGCTCACCGCAAACGCCCACCCTTCGAATACGTTCGTGTCCAATCGGCGACCTTAGCCGATGGGGAGTGTCACTGGTCTTTGTTGCGGGCGGTCAGGCGCAAGAACGCCGCCGCCAGGGCGTCGCCGCCCAGGGGATCCCGGCTGATCACCAGGATCGTGTCGTCTCCGGCGACCGTGCCGAGGATGGAGTGCCATCCGGCGTGGTCGATCGCGGAGGCGAGGAACTGCGCCGCGCCGGGCGGCGTGCGCAGGATGACCAGGTTGGCCGACGCCTCGGCCGACACCAGGAGTTCCTCGGCGTGGCGGCGCAGCCGGACCTCCGGCTGTTCGGCGGGGGTGGCGGTCCGGTAGATCGGGACCCGCTCCCCGCCTTCGCCGGGCACCGCGTAGACGAGCGTGCCGTCGTCGGTGCGGAGTTTAAGCGCGCCCATCTCGTCGAGGTCGCGCGAGAGGGTCGCCTGGGTCACCTCGACCCCGCTCTCGGCCAGCAGGCGAGCCAGTTCGGGCTGCGACCTGACCTTGTTGCGGGTCAGCAGCTCGACGATCTTGGCATGCCTGGCGGCCTTGGTGAGCGGGATCGTCATCGGTTCACCAGCCAGTGGAGCAGGGCCTTCTGGGCGTGCAGGCGGTTCTCGGCCTCGTCCCAGACGGCGCTTCGGGGGCCGTCGAGCACGTCGGCCGTGATCTCCAGGCCACGATACGCGGGCAGGCAGTGCAGCACGATCGCCTCGGGCGCGGCCAGCGCGAGCAGGCCGGCGTCGAGCCGGTAGGGCGACAGGGCGGCGACGCGGGCGTCCTTGCCGTCCTGGCCCATGCTGATCCAGGTGTCGGTGGCCAGCACGTCGGCTCCGGCGGCGGCCGCCCGGGGGTCGGACAGCACCTCGACCGAGCCGCCGGTCTGCGCCGCTATCTGCCGCGCCTCGGCGACCACCGCGTCCAGGGGGGTGTACGCCTCCGGCGTCGCGATCCGCACGTGCATCCCGGCCGTGGCCCCGCCCAGCAGGTAGGAGTGGGCCATGTTGTTGGCGCCGTCGCCGAAGTAGGCGAGGGTGACGCCGCGCAGGCCGCCCCGGCGCTCGCGCACGGTCAGCAGGTCGGCGAGCACCTGGCACGGGTGGAACTCGTCGGTCAGCGCGTTCACGACCGGGACCCGGCTGGCCGAGGCCATCGCCTCGACGCGCTCCTGGCCGGCGGTGCGCCACACGATGGCCGAGCACTGCCGGTCGAGCACCCGGGCGGTGTCCTCGATCGGTTCGCCCCGGCCCATCTGGGAGGTGCCCAGGTCCATGATGAGCGGGTTGCCGCCGAGTTCGGCGACGCCGACCGCGAAGGAGATGCGGGTGCGGGTCGACGGCTTGTCGAACAGGACCGCGACGGTCTGGGGCCCCTCGAAGGGGCGGTAGCCGTAGCGGTCCTTCTTCATCGCCTCGGCGAGGTCGAGGACCTCGGCCTGCTCGGCGGGCGACAGGTCGTCGTCGCGCAGGAAGTGTCTAGCCATCGGCGGCCTCATCAAGGATCGGCGGGAACGCGGTCAGGAAGCTCCGCACCTGCGCCGGGGTGATCACCAGCGGCGGTGCGAGGCGGATCGCGTCGGGCTGTACGGCGTTGACCAGGAAGCCGGCGCGCTGGGCGGCGGCCTGGACCTGGGCGGCGCGGTCTTCGGTGAGCACGGCGGCGAGCCAGAGGCCGCGGCCCCGCACCCCTTTCAGCAGGGGGTGGGAGATCGCCTCGAGGCCGTCGCGCAGTTCGGCGGCGACGGTCTGGACGTGGGCGAGGTCGACGTTGCCGAGCACGGCCAGCGCGGCCGCGCAGGACACCGGGTTGCCGCCGAAGGTGGAGCCGTGGTCGCCCTTCTCGAAGATGGTGGCGGCCGGGCCGAAGCCGACGCAGGCGCCGATCGGCAGGCCGCCGCCCAGGCCCTTGGCCAGGGTGAGGATGTCGGGCAGGTAGCCGTCGGCCTGGTGGGCGAACCAGTGGCCGGTCCGGCCGATGGCCGACTGGATCTCGTCGGCGACCAGCAGCGCGCCGGCGGCCGCGGTGATCTCGCGGGCGCGGGCCATGTATCCGTCGGGGGGCGGGACCACTCCGGCCTCGCCCTGGGTGGGCTCCAGGAAGACGGCCGCGCAGTCGCCGTCGACGGCGGCGGCCAGGGCGTCGGCGTCGCCGTACGGGACGAAGCGGACGTCGAGCGGGAAGGGCCCGAACTGGTCGCGGATCGACGGCTTGCCGGTCAGCGAGAGCGCGCCGAGGGTGCGGCCGTGGAAACCCATCTCGGCGGCCACGAAGTAGCTGCGGCCGGTCTGCCTGCCGTATTTGATGGCGAGCTTCAGCGCGGCCTCGTTGGCCTCGGTGCCCGAGTTGGCCAGGAAGACCTTCCCGGGGGCGCCCAGCAGTGACAGCAGCTTCTCGGCGAGTTCGACCTCGCGTTCGTGCAGGAGCAGGTTGGAGGTGTGGGCCAGGGTCGCGACCTGCGTCGACACGGCCTCGACGAGCGCGGGGTGGGCGTGGCCGAGCGAGCTGACCGCGATGCCGCCGAACATGTCGAGGTATTCGGCGCCGTCGACGCCCCAGACCACCGAGCCCTCGCCGCGCGCCAGGGCGACCGGCGGCACGCCGTAGTTCGGCATGAACGCCGCCTCGAAGCGGTCGAACAGGCTGGTCATGGAGTGGCTCCTTCGTCGGGCAGGACCATGGTGCCGATGCCCTCGTCGGTGAAGATCTCGCTCAGCAGGACGTGGGGCTGCCGGCCGTCGACCACGTGGGCCTGCGGCACCCCCCCTTGCACGGCGTGCAGGCAGGCCTCCATCTTCGGGACCATGCCGCTCGACAGCGTGGGCAGCATCGCCGCCAGGTCGGCCGCGGTGATGCGGCGGATGACCTTGTCGCTGGCGGGCCAGTCGGCGTACAGGCCCTCGACGTCGGTGAGGACCACGAGCTTGGCCGCGCCGAGAGCGGTCGCGAGCGCGGCGGCCGCGGTGTCGGCGTTGACGTTGTAGATCTGGCCGTCGTGGCCGCGGGCGATCGACGAGACGACCGGCACCCGCCCGTCGGCCAGCAGGGCGCGCACCGCGCCCGGGTTGACCTCGACGATCTCGCCGACCTGGCCGATGTCGACCGGGACGCCGTCGACGACCGCGTGCTTGCGGGCGGCGGTGAACAGGTGGGCGTCCTCGCCCGACAGGCCGACCGCGAACGGGCCGTGCCGGTTGACCAGCCCGACGACGTCGCGGTTGACCTGGCCGACCAGCACCATCCGGACCACCTTCATGGCCTCGGGCGTGGTGACGCGGAGCCCGGCGGTGAAGTGGGAGGCGATGCCGTGCAGGTCGAGGGCGGCGTTGATCTGCGGGCCGCCGCCGTGCACGATCACCGGTCGCAGCCCGGCGTAGCGCAGGAACACCACGTCGTCGGCGAACTTCTCCCGCAGGTGCTCCTCGGTCATCGCGTTGCCGCCGTACTTGATCACGACGACCGCGCCCTGGAAGCGGGCCAGCCACGGCAGCGCCTCGATCAGCGCCTCGGACTTCTCCAGCGGGGTCACGAGCTGTACGCCGAGTTCTCGTGCACGTACTCGGCCGTCAGGTCGGTCGTGTGGATGGTGGCCGAGTGGGGCCCGGCCGACAGGTCGGCGGTGACGTGGATGTCGCGCGGGCGCAGGTCGACCTTGGAGCGGTCGTCGCCGGCCGCGCCGCCCCGGCAGATCCAGATGCCGTTGATCGCGACGTTGAGCCGGTCGGGCTCGAACTCGGCCTGGGTGGTGCCGATGGCCGACAGGACGCGGCCCCAGTTGGGGTCTTCGCCGTGCATGGCGCACTTGAACAGGTTGCTGCGGGAGATCGCCCGGCCGACCTCGACCGCGTCGGCGACGGAGGCGGCCCCGACGACCTCGATCGCGATGGCCTTGGAGGCGCCCTCGGCGTCGACGAGGAGCTGGCGGGCCAGGTCGGCGCAGACCTCGGTGAGGCGTTTGGTGAACTCGGCCAGGTCGGGCTTGACGCCGGAGGCGCCGCTGGCCAGCAGCAGCACGGTGTCGTTGGTCGACATGCAGCCGTCGGCGTCGAGGCGGTCGAAGGTGACCTCGGTGGCGGCGCGCAGCGCGGTGTCGCACTCCTCGGAGGTCAGGTCGGCGTCGGTGGTCAGCACCGAGAGCATCGTGGCGAGGGCGGGGGCGAGCATTCCGGCGCCCTTGGCCATGCCGCCGACCATGTAGCCCTCGCCCCGGCGGAAGGAGATCTTGCTGACCGTGTCGGTGGTGCGGATCGCGTCGGCCGCGGCCACGCCGCCGTCGCGTGACAGCTGCTTGGCGGCGTCGGCGACGCCGTTCAGGAGTTCGTCCATGGGCAGGCGCTCGCCGATGAGGCCGGTCGAGCAGACCACGATCTCGCCCGCCGAGTCGCCGATGACCTCGGCGACCTTCTCGGCGGTGGCGTGGGTGTCCTGGAACCCGGCGGGGCCGGTGCAGGCGTTGGCGCCGCCGGAGTTGAGCACCACGGCCTTGACCCGGCCGCCGCTGACGACCTGCTGCGACCAGATCACCGGGGCGGCCTTCACGCGGTTGCGGGTGAAGACGGCGGCCGCCGCGCGCGAGGGGCCGTCGTTGACGACGAGGGCGAGGTCACGGTGCTCGCCGGGCTTGATCCCGGCGTTGATCCCGGTGGCCCGGAAGCCCAGGGGGGCGGTCACGCTCATGGCGAGGTCTCCTCATCTCCAGAACCGGACATCACGGGCTCACCCCGGCGACGGGGAGGCCGAGCTCTTCGGGCAGGCCGAGCGCGAGGTTGGCGCTCTGGATCGCGCCGCCCGCGGTGCCCTTCGTGAGGTTGTCGATCGCCGCCAGCGCCACGATCTTCCCGGCCCTCCGGTCGAGGGTGACCTGGAGGGCGGCGGTGTTGGCGCCCAGGGTCATCGCGGTGGAGGGCCAGACGCCCTCGGGCAGCAGCGTCAGGAACGGCTCGTCCTTCACCGCTTCCTCGTACGCCGCGCGCAGCGACTCGGGCGTGGTGCCGGGCGCGGCCGGGACGACGGAGGTCGCCAGGATGCCGCGCGGCATGGGCGCGAGGGTGGGCGTGAAGGAGACGGTCACCGGCTGCCCCGAGACGGCCGAGAGGTTCTGCTCGATCTCCGGGGTGTGCCGGTGGACGCCGCCGACGCCGTAGGCGCTGACCGCGCCCATGACCTCGCTGCCGAGCAGGTGGGACTTGGGCGACTTGCCGGCGCCGGAGGTGCCGCTGGCGGCGACCACGACGACGTCGGAGCCGGCGAGCCCGGCCGCGAAGGCGGGGAACAGGGCCAGCGTGGCGGTCGTCGGGTAGCAGCCGGGCACGGCGACCCGCTTGGTCTTGGCCAGCAGGTCGCGCTGCCCCGGCAGCTCGGGCAGGCCGTAGGGCCAGGTGCCCGCGTGGGCGCCGCCGTAGAATTCGGTCCAGGCCGCCGGGTCGGTGAGCCGGAAGTCGGCGCCGCAGTCGACGATCAGGGTGTCGTCGCCGAGCTGGGCCGCCAACGCGGCCGACTCGCCGTGGGGCAGGGCCAGGAAGACGACGTCGTGACCGGCCAGGGTCTCGCGGGTGGTCTGCTCGATGACGCGGTGGGCCAGCGGCATGAGGTGGGGCTGGTGGGCCCCCAGCCGGGTGCCCGCGCTCGACGCCGCGGTGACCGCGCCGATCTCGATCTCCGGATGCCCGAGCAGCAGCCGGAGCAGCTCGCCCCCGGCGTATCCGCTGGCACCGGCGATGGCCGCCTTCATCCCGCCCCCCGATGGTTTTGCATGTTCATGCAGTGGTTCACATTTTCTTGCTTCCTGAAGATTATGCATCGGCCGACATGATCATGCAAGCCGGGGTTCATTGTGCGAGATGACACCGAAGGGGTCCCAACGTTGTGAGGTGGTCGCTTGGATCCGTACCTACCGGTCGGTATCGTGACGTCTCGTGACGATCTCGCATGACCAGGCGCAGGCGGCGCTCACCGCCCCGGGGCAGCTGTTCGAGATGGCGGAGACGCCCGGCGGCGTGCGGATCTGGAAACACGCGCCGGCCACGTTCCGGGCCATGCTGGAGACCACGGCCTTCCACGGCGACAAGGTTTTCGTCGTGTACGAGGACGAGCGCCTCACCTACGCCGAGTTCTTCCGCGCCACCGCGACGCTCGCCCACGCCCTGCGCGACTCGGGGATCGAGAAGGGCGACCGGGTGGCGATCGCGATGCGCAACTACCCCGAGTGGATCGTCGCCTTCGCCGCCACGCTGGCCATCGGGGCCGTCGCGGTGCCGCTCAACGCGTGGTGGACCGCCGCCGAACTGGAGTACGCCCTCGCCGACTCCGGCGCCCGGCTCGCGATCACCGACGGCGAGCGCGCCGGGCGGATGGCCGGGGTCCCGCTGATCGTCACGCGGCGGGGCTCCTTCGAGGGCGGCCGCGACTGGGCCGACGTCCTGGCCGGCGAGAAGACCACCCTGCCCCCGGTCGAGCTCTCCCCCGACGACCCGGCGACCATCTTCTACACCTCCGGCACCACGGGCCGGTCGAAGGGCGCCCTCGGCAGCCACCGCAACCTCGGGCAGGCGCCGATGACGGTGGCGTACGCGATGATGCGCGGCGTCGCCATGGCCGGCAAGGACCCGGCCGAGAGCGCCGGCCAGCGCCGCAACACCCTGCTCACCGTGCCGCTGTTCCACGCGACCGGCTGCTTCGCGGTGCTGATGACCACGATGTTCACCGGCGGCGGGCTGGTGCTCATGTACAAGTGGGACCCCGGACGCGCCCTGGAACTCATCGAGCGCGAGCGCGCGACGGTGATGAGCGGGGTGCCGACCAACGCCTGGCAGCTCCTGTCGCACCCCGACCTGAACAAGCACGACATCTCGTCGCTGACGGCGATCTCCTACGGCGGCGCGCCCGCTCCCCCGAAGCTGCTGGAGCGCATCACCGCGCTGCTGCCCGACCGCACCCCGTCCAACGGCTACGGCCTGACCGAGACCACCGCCCTGGCGATCTACAACAGCGGCCGCGAGTACGCCGCCCACCCCGACAGCATCGGCCGCCCGCTGGCGGTCATGGACGTGCGGATCTGCGACCCCGGCGGCCGGGAACTGCCCCGGGGCGAGGTCGGCGAGTTGTGCATGCGCGGCCCCGTGGTGATCATGGGCTACTGGAACCGGCCCGACGCGACCGCCGAGACGATCGTCGACGGCTGGCTGCACACCGGCGACCTGGCGCGCGTCGACGAGGAGGGCTTCGTCTACATCGTCGACCGGGCCAAGGACATGGTCATCAGAGGCGGCGAGAACGTCTACTGCGCCGAGGTCGAGGCCGCCCTGTTCGAGCACCCGGCGATCGACGACGCGGCCGTGATCGGCATCCCCGACGAGGTGCTCGGCGAGCAGGTCGGCGCGGTGGTGCGCGTCACCAGCCCGGTGACGGCCGGGGACCTCCAGGCGTTCCTGCGCACCCGGCTGGCCGAGTTCAAGATCCCGGTACGGTTCTGGTTCCACGAGGAGGAACTGCCGCGCAACCCCGGCGGGAAGATCCTCAAGACGGTGCTGCGGCGGCAGGTCCTGACCGACTGAAAATCGAGTTGCGGATCACCCGCCGAATCGGCCAACCTGGCCGTTCGTGGTCAAAAGTTCTCTCGCTCTGCTGCGCCGTTTGAAGATGGACGTCAGCCCGCTCCGCGCGTCCCGCGACTTCCGGCTGCTGCTGGGGTCGGCCGCGATCACCATGTTCGGGTCGTTCATCACCCTGGTCGCGGTGCCCTACCAGATGAAGGAGCTCACCGGTTCCTACGTCGCGGTGGGCCTGGTGAGCGTGGCCGAGTTCGTCCCGATGGTGGTCTGCGGCCTGTGGGGCGGCGCCATCGCCGACTCGATGGACCGCCGCAAGATCATCATCACCACGGAGATCGGCCTGTGCCTGGCCGCCCTCATGCTGATGGTCAACGCCCTCCTCCCGAACCCCCAGATCTGGGTCCTGTACGTCGTGGGCGCCCTCACCGCCGGTCTCTACAGCGTGCGGGGCCCGAGCGAGCAGGCCGTGATCAACCAGGTGCTCAGGCTCGACCAGATGGGCGCCGCGTTCGCCATCCAGGGCCTGGTCAGAAGCGCCGGCGGGGTGGCCGGACCGGCGCTGGGCGGCCTGATCGTCGTCTCGTTCGGCGTCGCGCCCTCCTACGGCATCAACGTGCTGACGTTCCTGATCTCGCTGGTGCTGCTGTTCCGGGTGGCCCCGATGGCCCGCCGCGCGGCCGTCACCCAGCCGGCCTCGCTGGCCTCGCTGGTCGAGGGGGTCCGGTACGCCGTCCGCCGCCCCGACCTGATGGGCACCTACGTGGTCGACATCGCGGCCATGTTCTTCGCGATGTCGAACGCGCTCTACCCGTTCATGGCCGAGCAGTTCGGCGGCGAACACGAGCAGATCGCGCTCGGCCTGCTCTACGCGTCGGCGGGCATCGGCTCGGTCCTGGCCTCGGTGACCTCGGGGTGGACGGCCCACGTCCACCGGCACGGCCTGGCGGTCATCGTCGCGGCCCTGCTGTGGGGGGCGGCCGTCGCGGTGGCGTCGGTGATGCCGAACATCTGGCTGATGATCGTCTTCCTGACCCTGGCGGGCGGCGCCGACATGATCAGCGGCATCTTCCGCGGCACGATCTGGAACCAGACCATCCCCGACGAGTACCGGGGCCGCCTGGCCGGCATCGAGCTGCTGTCGTACTCGACCGGCCCGATGCTGGGCAACGCCCGCGCCAGCGCCATGGCCGAACTCGGCGGCACCCGCTTCTCGCTGGGCGCGGGCGGGCTCTTGTGCATGGGCGGCGTGCTGGCGATGGCGGCGATCCTGCCGAAGTTCCGCCGCTACGACGCCCGCACCGACGAACACGCCGAGGCGCAACGGGTCGCGCGGGCGACCGCGTGAGTTCTTCGCCAGGATGGACGGATGCCGGACTTCCTGAGCGAGCCGACCGTCGACGGCCTGGCCCGCGCCGTCCATGACCACTACGTGCGCGCCCGCCGCGCCGCCGGAGACGACGCGGCCGTCAACACGTCGCTGGTGACCTGGGACCGGCTGCCCCGGCTGCTGCGCCACGACAGCCGCGCCCACGCGCGCGACGTCCCGCGCAAACTCGCCGCCGTCGGCTGCCGCCTGAGCGGGCCGGGCGAGCGGCCCTCGGCCGTCCTGACGGGCGTCGAGGTCGAGCGGCTGGCCCGGATGGAGCACGTGCGCTGGATGTTGCCGAGGGTGGCGGCCGGGTGGCGGCCCGGCCCGGTCCACGACCCCCGGGCGCGGCGGCACCCCGACCTCGTGCCGTGGGCCGACCTCACCGAGGACGCCCGCGACAAGGACCGCTCGACGCTGCGCGCCCTCCCGGCGGTGCTGGCGACGGCGGGCCTGCGCATCGTGCGCGGCTGACCCTCACCGGGCCGACAGGCCGGCGGCCACTTCCGCCCGGAGCCCGTCGGCCAGCGGGTCGCCCGGCCAGCGGCGCAGCTCCTGCCCGAAGAGGCGCAACTCCGCGAGGGTGGACGCCGAGCCGCTGCGCCGAGCCATGGCCAGGCTGGCCCGCACGGCCGCCTCCGCCTCCTCCAGCTCGCCCAGGTCGAGATGGGCGCGGGCCAATCGTGCCCCCAGCAGACCGCGAGCGCGGTGGCCGTCGGGCGGCGAGCCGTCGATCGCGGCCCCGAGCCGGACCACCGCGTCGGCGGTGCGGCCCAGGTCGAACATGGTCCAGCCGCCCGCGGCGGCGGCCTCGTCGGCGAGCGTCGACGGCCCCACCGGGAACGGGCCGGGATCGCCGCCCGCCCGCGCCAGCAGGACGGCCCCCGCGTCGAGCGCGGCCTCCGCCGCACGCGCCGGGCCGATCAGCGCCAGCGCCTTCGCCTCGGTCAGCGCGGCCAGACCGCGCACGCGCAAGGCGATGCCCCGGTGCGCGCGGATCCCGGCGGCCAGTTCGGCCGACCGGCGCGGGTCGGTCAGCAGCAGTTCGGCCCGCCGCACCAGCGCGTACGCCTGGAGGTCGCGGGCGGCGCCCCGGCGGGCCAGCGCGGCGGTCGCCTTGATCAGGGTGACGGCCTCGGCCAGGTCGCCCGCCTCCTGGGCCATCCAGCTGGCGTACTCGGTGAGGTGGGCCGCCACGCGGTCGTCGTCGAGGTCGGCGACCATGCCGCGCACCATGTTCAGCACCATCCGGGCCGGATGGCGGCGGCCGAGCTCCCGCAACCGGAGCAGCGCGTCGCCGTAGGCGGCCTCGTCCACCCCCCGCCGGGCGACGACCCTGCGCTCGCGGTCGTCCAGGGCCGCGGCCTTCAGCGCGCCGCCCGCGTTCAGCAAGGCGTCGAGGTGGCGGGCGACCTCGGGACTGGGCCGCCGCTCCCCCGATTCCAGGCGGCTCAAATAGGACTTGGAGCAGCTCGACTCCCTCGCCAGGACGTTCAGCGATTTCCCCGCGCCGTTGCGGTAGCCGCGCAGTTTCTCGCCGAAGGTCATCGCGCCCCCTTGGAGGGTTGCCATTCTCCGGCAGTCAACCTGGCAACCCGGCCGCTTTCCTGACTGGCCCGGCAAACTCGGTTCAAGCCTGACAGAAAACGCCGAGGAGAGACCAGATGAATTTCCCGCCCGAGGTCGCCGTGGGCCGCGAAGGGGAGATCTTCACCGGGGACGCCCCCTTCGACCAGCCGATCTCCCGAGTCCAGGGGGATTTCCGGACGGCCGACGACGCCGGATACGCGGCCTCCCACATGCCGCGCAACACCGTCTTCGTCGAACGGGACCGGGCCAGGGGATGGATGTATTCATTTCAGACCGGCCGGGGGCGGGCGTACACGCTGTTCGCCTATTTCGACGGCCGCGATTATCAGGTGAACGTCATCGCACCGGAACTCACCGGAATTCACATCCTCCCCGGCGGCCGCATTCGCCTCGGCGATTCCGGCCCGGCGTCCCTGGAAGAGGCGTACGCGAAATCGGTGCTCTGGGCGGCCGGAATGGACGCGGCGCTGGCCGGCCGTTCCGCGCCTTTTGAAGCGCCTTTCTGAAGGATCAGGACAGGCGTTCGCGGACCTCGTCCATCGACGCCGCGAAGCCCTCCTCGAACGCTTGCTCGTACCCCTCGTCGCCCAGCACCACCCGGGCCCGTTCGGCCGTCGCGACCCGGGGGGCGGCGAGTTCGTCCGAGCCCATGGCCGTCAGGCCGAAGGTCAGCCACAACCGTTCCGCCGCGCCGTGCATCCAGGCCGCCGCGCGGGCGTCGCCCTTGGCCATCGAGACCGTCGCCAGGTGGTCGGCGCCCATCGCGATGCCGAGGACGTCGTTCAGGCGCCACTTCACCGCCAGTGACGCGCGGCCGGCCGCGTCGGCGTCGTGGACCTCCTCGCGGGCGAGCATGAGCTGGGAGCGGAACAGGTCGCCGAAGGCGCGCATCCAGATCTCGCCCCGCTGGCGCGACTTGGTGTGCATGTCCTGGAGGAGGGTCCAGGCGCGGTTGAGGTCGCCCAGGAAGATGTAGGCCATGGCCTGGCCGCCGTCCATCACCAGGTCGTCGATCGTGTCGGCGGCGCCCGCGGCGGCGAGGTGGGTGCGGGCCTCGTGCATGAGCTCCTCGACCTTCTGCGGGGCGCCGCTGAACAGGCGCACTCCGCCGAGGCGGACCAGCGCGTGGCCCATCGCCTCCACGTCGCCGATGCGGCGGGCCTCGGCGAGGGACTGCTGGGAGCTGCGTTCGGCCAGGCCCATGTCGCCCTGGAACAGGGTGATCCAGCCCAGCACCCACAACGCCCGCGCGTAGGAGGAGCCCTCGCGGGGGCCGACGGCCAGGGCGCGTTCGACGAAGTAGCGGCCCTCGCGCATCTGGCCGAGCGCGCCCCAGATGATCCAGCACGACGAGACGAGGTCGAGGCAGGCGGTGCCGCCGTGGCTGATGCCGTAGTCGAGCGCGAGCCGGATCTCGGCCAGGTCGGCTTCCGCCCAGTCGGCCCATTCGAGCTGGTCGGGGCCGTACCACTCGCGGTCGAGGCGGGCGGCCATCATGCGGTAGTGGGCCAGGTGGGCCGAGCGCATCATGCGCTCCTCGCCGAGTTCGCGCAGCCACTCGCGGCCGTATTCGCGGATGCCGTCGAGCAGCCGGTGGCGGTCGCCCTTGCGGACCACGATCGACTTGCGCACCAGCTCGGCCAGCACCCGCCCCACGTCGGGCAGCCGGTCGTCGGCGCAGACGGCCTGGGCGGTCGCCGCGTCGAACGCGCCGGCGAACACCGACAGGCGGGCCCAGAGCAGCCGTTCCTGCGGGGTGCACAGTTCGTGGCTCCACCCGACGGCGGTGCGGAAGCTGCGGTGGCGGGCCGGGCCGCCCCGGTATCCGGCGGTGAGCAGGTCGAAGGGGTCGGTGAGCCGGTCGGCCAGCTCCTCGGCCGACAGGGCGTGCAGGTGCCCGGCGGCCAGTTCGATGCCCAGCGGGATGCCGTCGAGGCGGCGGCACAACCGCCCGACGGCCATGAGCGCGCCGTCGCCCGCCTGCCAGCCGGGCACCCGGTCGGTGGCCCGCTCGACGAACAGCCGGACCGCGTCGTAGCCGAGCAGGTCGTCGGACTCGGGTTCGGGCCGCGCGAAGGGGGCGACCTCCAGGATCTTCTCTGACGGTACGTCCAGGGGAACCCTGCTGGTCGCCAGCACCTGCAGGCCCGGCGCCACGTCGAGCAGGCCGTCGACGAGGGCGGCGCAGGCGCCGACGAGGTGCTCGCAGGTGTCCAGAACGAGGAGCAGCCGCTTGCCGGCCAGGTATTCGGCGAGCACCTGCTCGTAGGGCCGGGTCGACTGCTCGCGCAGGCCCAGCGACCGGGCCACGACGCTGGCCAGCAGGTTGGCGTCCTGTTCGGGAGACAGCTCGGCGAACCAGGCCCCGTCGGGGTAGCCCTCGGCGCAGTCGGCGGCGGCGCGCAGCGCGATGCGGGTCTTGCCGACCCCGGGCGGCCCGGTGACCGTCACCAGGCGCGATTCGGTCATCAGGCCGGCCAGCCGGTCGAGTTCGTCCTTGCGCCCGATGAAGCTGCTGGTCTCAGCAGGCAGGTTGGCGGTCAACAGGCCTCCCATCCCGTCGGTTCGTCTGCGGTCAAGGCCAGGTCGACGGCGTCGTCGAGCCCGAGGGCGGGCGCGGCGGCGGCCGCCGGGGCGCGGTCTCTGATCTCGGCCAGGACGGGTGACCGGAGCCCGTCCATGCCGGCCCACGCCCGGTCGGCCGAGGCCAGCAGCGCGCCGTCGCGGGTGAGCACGCCGACCAGTTCGACCCCGGCCGCCGACGCGGGGGCGTCGCCGAACTGGCGGGCCAGCGTCAGGGCCTCGCGGGCCGATCTCAGCGCGGTCTGGACGTCGCCCCGCAGGAGCGCGGCCTGGGCGAGCAGGTGGTCGAGGTGGGAGCGGGTCCAGATCTCGCCGGTCGTCAGGCACAACTCGCGGCCCTCGCGGAGCACCCGGACCGCGCCGGGCAGGTCGCCCATGCGCAGCAGGGTGGTGGCGATGACCGTGTAGCTCGGCAGGAAGCCGGGGAACAGGTCGGCGTCTCGGCGGTGGCCCTCGCGGGCGTCTCTGATCAGCCGCAGCGCCTCGGGGTAGGCGCCGCGCTGGGCGGCCACCCACGCCGAGACCTGGGTCAGGCGGGGCGGGCCCTGGTTCGTACAGGCGAACAGGGCCTCTTCCGCGGCGTCGGCGTCGCCGAGCGCGGCGTGCAGCCAGGCGGCGGTCCAGAGCGCCTTGTCCTGTTCCGGGCCGGGTGATCCGCCCGCCCGGCGGACGCGGGCCAGCTGGTCGGCGCCCTCGCGCTGAAGCCCGCAGCAGGCCCACAGGAACCACAGGGTCCCGGCGAGGTCCTGCGCGTCGTCGGCGCCGCCGGGGTCGGTCAGGCGGGAGTCGAGGGCGGCGATCAGGTTGCCGCGTTCCAGCCGCATGCGCCGGTACCAGCGCAGCTGACCGCCCTGCCATTCGGCTTCGGCCCGCCGGGCGAGGGCGCGAAAGTGGCGGAAGTGGAGGTGTTCGGTGGCCGCGCGCTCACCTGCCCGGCCGAGCCACTCGGCGCCGAACGCGCGGACGGTCGCGGGCAGGTGGAACCGCACACCCTCGGTGCTCTCCGACCGCACCAGGATCGATTTGTCGACCAGCGCGGCCACGGCGGGGGTCACGTCGTCGTCGCCGCAGACGGCCTGGGCGGCCTCCAGGTCGAAGCCGCCGTCGAACACCGAGGCGCGGGCCCAGACCAGCCGCTCCTCGGGGGTGCAGCGCTCGTGGCTCCAGCCGATCGCGGTCCGCATGGCGGCGTGGCGCAGCGGGCCGTCGTGGCCGGGGTCCCAGAGCAGGTCGAGCAGCGCGCCCCCGGTCTCGCCCCGCCGCACCGCCGCCGCCAGCAGCACCAGCGTCAGCGGCAGCCCGTCGACTTGTTCGAGGAGTTCGCCGGGCGCGGTCACGCCCAGCCGGTCGAGCAGCTCGGCGCGGTGGCCCGGAGCCAGTTCGCGCAGCGCGATCACCCGCTCCCCCGGCAGCGCCAGCGACTCCCGGCACGTCGCCAGCACCGACAGGTCGGGATGCCGCTGCAGCATCACCCCGATGTACGGCACCAGCAGCTCCAGCGCCCGGTCGCAGCCGTCGACCACGACGAACCCGTCGGCCGCCGCGCCGATCTCGGCCAGCGCGGCCGGACCCGCGTCGGCGTCGACCCACCGCGCGCCCCGGCGGGCCGCGACGACCTTCGCGAGCGCGGTCTTTCCGGCACCGGGAGGCCCGGTCAGGGTGACCAGGCGGGTGTGCCGGAAGGCCTTCTCGATCCCGTTGACGTCGGCGTCTCTGCCGACGAGCCCGTCTCCGGACACGACAATCACCTGCCTCCCCTTGGCCGGGCAATCGTAGGCCGGTGACCTTCCGCCTACTTAGCGCTCCCTGCTATCCGAGGAGGACACCTCTTCCACCCGGGAGTCGTTTTCTCCATCCGGGTGGAAGACGACAAGAGAGGGGCGACGGGGGAATCCCCCGCCGCCCCTCTCGTCAGAACCGGGTTCACACCCCGCGCAGGCGTGCTCCCACCTGGGCGGCGGCCAGCTCGACCGCCGCGTCGCGGGCGGCCGCGATCTCGTCGGCCGTCAGGGTCCGGTCGGCGGCGCGGAAGCGCAGCGTGTAGGCCAGGGACTTGTTGCCCTCGCCCGCCTGCGCGCCCTCGTACACGTCGAAGAGACGGACCGACTCCAGCAGGTCGCCCGCGCCGTCGCGCAGCGCCGCCTCCACCGACGACACCGGGGTGTCGGCGGGCACGATCAGCGCGACGTCCTGGGTCGCCACCGGGTAGGCGGAGATCGACGGGGTCTGCGCCGGGGCCGGGGCGGCCAGGCGGGACAGTTCGAGCTCCATCGCCGCCGTGCGCTTGGGCAGGCCGTAGGCCTCCACCACGCGCGGGTGCAGCTCGCCGGCGTGGCCGACGAGCACCTCGCCGACGTAGAGCGCGGCGCAGCGGCCCGGGTGCCACGGCTCGTGCTGGTCAGCGCGGATATCCAACGAGACGCCCGCCTCGCGGGCCACCGCGCGGGCGGCCTCGATCGCGTCGGCCCAGGTCGCGGCGCGGCCCTGGCCCCACCACCCCGACCGCTCGAACTCCCCGGCCAGCACGGCCGCGACGCGGACAGGCTGCTCGGGCAGGGCGGCGGAGAACCGGGCCAGCTCCTCGTCGGTCGGACGGCGCTCGACCGTGAGGATCGGCGCGGTCTCCGGCGCGTCGGCGCCCGGCCGGTAGACCAGGCCCGTCTCGAACAGCGCGAGGTCGGTGAAACCACGGCCCACGTTGCGGACCAGCGTCTTCAGCAGGCCCGGCAGCAGCGTGGTCCGCATGAACGGCTCGTCTTCGCTGAGCGGGTTGACCAGCCGCGTCGCCCGGCGGCGGTCGTCGCCCTCGGGCAGCTGCAGGTGGTCGAGGTCGCGCGCGCCGATGAACGGGTAGGACAGCACCTCGACGTAGCCCGCCAGCGCCAGCGACCGGCCGACCCGGCGGCGCAGCCGCTGGGTCTCGGTCAGGCCCGCGCCCGCCGGGGCGCCCGGCAGGACCGAGGGCAGCGTGTCGTAGCCCTCCAGCCGGATGACCTCTTCGGCCAGGTCGTTGGGGTCGGTCAAGTCGGGACGCCAGCTCGGCGGGTAGACCGTGATCGGGTCGTCGCCGGTCACGGCCAGCTTCGCGGCCAGGTCGCCGCTGGTCACCACGCCCGTGGCGGCCACGCCGCGACCGCCCTCGGCGGCCTCGACGACGCCGTCGACGACGCGGCAGCCGATCTGCTCCAGGCGGGTGACCACGGTCTCGCGGGTGTAGGGCACGCCCGCGACCCGCGCCGGGTGGCCCGACGGGATGGTGATCGACACCGGCGCGACGTCGGCCTGCGCGTGGGTCACCCCGGGCTCGGCCACGCCGTCGCCCAGCTCGGTGAGCAGCTGGACCGCGCGCCACGACGCCGCGAGCGGCAGCTCGCGGTCGACGCCGCGCTCGAAGCGCTTGGACGCCTCGGACACCAGGTTGTGCCGCCGCGACATGCGGGCCACGCCGGTGGCCGAGAAGTGGGCCGCCTCGATGACGATGTCGGTCGTCGATCCGGAGATCTCGGTCGACAGGCCGCCCATGGTGCCGGCCAGCCCGATCGCGCCCGAGTCGTCGGTGATCAGGATGTCGTCTTCGGCCAGGTCACGGGTGACGTGGTCGAGGGTCTCCAGGCGCTCGCCGGGCAGCGCGCGGCGCACCACGATGCCGCCCTGGATAGTGTTCCTATCGAAGGCGTGCAGCGGCTGGCCGAGCTCCAGCATCACGTAGTTGGTGACGTCGACGGCCAGCGAGACCGGGCGCATGCCGGCCCGCGTGAGCCGCACCCGCATCCACAGCGGCGACTCGGCCGACGGGTCGAACCCCGACACCGCGCGCAGCACGAACCGGTCGCAGGCGGTCGGGTCGCCGATCTCCGCCGGGTGGGTGACGCCCTCGGTCGCCGGAAGCTCCAGCGCGGCCGGGTCGCGGAACGGCACGCCGAACGCGGTCGCCGCCTCGCGGGCCACGCCGCGGATCGACAACGCGTAGCCGCAGTCGGGGGTGATCTCCAGCTCCAGTACGTCGTCACGCAGCCCCAGCAGCTCGACGACGTCAGCCCCGAGGGGGGTGTCGGCGGGCAGCACCAGGATGCCGGGCGACGACTCGGCGATGCCGAGCTCCGCCTCGGAGCAGATCATGCCGTCGGACAACCGGCCGTAGGTCTTGCGGGAGGCGATCTCGAACCCGCCCGGCAGCACCGCGCCGGGCAGCGCGACCGGCACGACGTCGCCGATCGCGAAGTTGGTCGCGCCGCAGACGATCTCGCGCGGCTCGGCTTCGCCGACCTCGACCAGGCAGTGGCGGATCGGCTTCTTGAAGCCGGTGAGCTCCTCGATCTCGATGACCTGGCCCACGACCACGTTCTTCAGGTCGTGACCGTGGGAGGAGATGGCCTCCAGCTTGAGACCGGCGGCGGTCAGCCGGTCGGCGATCTCGTGAGCGGTGACGGGCGGGAGATCGACGTACTCCCGCAGCCACGAAAGCGGGACCTTCATCAGACCTCCATTCCGAACGGCAGGGTGAAGCGGATGTCGCCTTCGACCATGTCGCGCATGTCTTCTGCGTTGTGACGGAACATCAGGGTGCGCTCGATGCCCATGCCGAACGCGAACCCGGAGTAGACCGAGGGGTCGACGCCGCAGGCGATCAGCACCCGCGGGTTGACCATGCCGCAGCCGCCCCACTCGATCCAGCCCTCGGACTTGCAGGTCCGGCACGGCGGGTTGCCCGGCACCGACGACGCGCCGCGGCAGACGAAGCAGCGCAGGTCCATCTCGGCCGACGGCTCGGTGAACGGGAAGTAGTTGGGCCGGAACCGGGTCGAGATGCCCTCGCCGAACATGACCTCGGCGAACCGGTCGAGCGTGCCCTTCAGGTGGGCCATCGTCAGGCCCTTGTCGATCGCGAGGCCCTCGACCTGGTGGAACACCGGGGTGTGGGTGGCGTCGAGCTCGTCGGTGCGGAACACCTTGCCGGGCGAGATGACGTAGACCGGCAGCGGGCGCTCCAGCAGGGCGCGGATCTGCACCGGCGAGGTCTGGGTGCGCAGCACCTTGCCCGACTTGACCGACTCGACGAAGAAGGTGTCGTGGTCGGAGCGGGCCGGGTGGTCGGGCGCGATGTTCAGCGCGTCGAAGTTGAACCACTCGGCCTCCAGCTCGGGGCCCTCGGCGACCTCGTAGCCCATGGCCACGAAGCAGTCGGCGATGCGCTCCTGGAGCGTGGTCAGGGGGTGGCGGGCCCCGCGCGGCGCGCGGTCCCACGGGAGGGTGACGTCGACGGTCTCCTCGACCAGCACCCGCGCGTCACGCTCGGCCTCGAGCTCGGTCTGGCGGGTGGCGAGCGCCTCGCCGACGGCCTTGCGGGCCGCGCCGATCCGCTTGCCGGCCTCCGCGCGGGCGGCCGGCGGCAGCGCGCCGATCTCCCGGTTGGCCAGCGCGATCGGGGACCGGTCACCGGCGTGGGCCAGCCGGACCTGCTTCAGTTCGTCGAGATCCGCGGCCGAGGAGATGGCGGCGAGGGCATCGGCCTCCGCGCGCGCCAGCTCGTCGGCGTGCAGCGGTGTCACCTCGACCGGGTCGTAATCAGACAAGGGAACTCCGTATCCAGGGCCGGAATGGCGGCCCCTGATTCTATTAGCTAAAGGAAAGCCCTAAGGCCGACGGCAGGACCTGCGACGTCGGAAGCGGGCCGCTCGAAACCAGGTCGGTTCCCCAGACCCCACCTGCTCTCACCCGTGTGGCCTGACATGGGATGACCCCGCCAGACCTGGCAATGTGGCCAGACCTCCGGCCAAGCGCGCCGGTGGGCGAGGAGGAGCGGCAGGAGCGAAGCGACTAGAGCGACGAAGGAGCCCACCGGGTCCAGAGCGCTTGGCCCGCCGCGCCGGAGGCGCGGCCATCAAACACAGTCCGGGGCTCCGGTGGGCATGATAAATCGGAACTCCGCGCCGCCGCCGGGGGCGCGTTCGACGGTGATGGTGCCGCCGTGGGCCTCCACGAGGCCCTTCACGATGAAGAGGCCGAGGCCGGTGCCGCCGCGGCGGCGGTCGTTGCCGCGCCAGAACTGGCGGAAGACGCGCGAGGCCAGCTCGGGTTTGACACCCTCACCCTGGTCACGCACGGACACGGCCACTCCCCATTCGACGGGCTCTACGACGATTGTCACCTTTCCGCCGCCGTGCCGCACGGCGTTTTCGACCAGGTTGCCGAGGATTTGGTCCATCTTGTCCTGGTCGAGCCACATCTCCGGCAGGTCGCCGGTCACCGTGAGGGAGAAGCGGTCTTCGGACTCCCCGGCGGCCACGCGGCCGGCGATGACGCGCCTCGCGCGGGCGGGGACGTCGACGATCTGCCGCCGGATCTCCACCCGGCCCGACTCGATGCGGGAGACGTCGAGCAGGTCGGTGATCAGCCGGGTGACCCGGTCGGCGTCGGAGTTGACCGTCTGGAGCATGACGAGCTTCTGGGCGTCGTTGAACCGGTCCCACTTGGCGAGCAGCGTGGCGGTGAAGCCCTTCACGCTGGTCAGCGGCGAGCGCAGCTCGTGGGCCACGGTCGAGACGAGGTCGGCCCGGCTGCGCTCCAGGCGGCGGCGGGCGGCGGCGTCGCGCAGGGTGATCACCACCCGCATCACCCGGCCGGCCCGCGCGGGCATGCGCACGAACGCCGCCGTGACGAGCAGGTCGCGGCCGTCGAGCTGCAGCGGGAGCTCGACCTGGCGGGACCGGATGGACAGGCCGCCCCGGGGGTCGAGCCACTTCCACCAGTCGCGCCCCTCGGCGTCGCGCAACGGGAGCACGTCGGCCACGTGACGCCCGGGGGACCTCTTGCGGTGCAGCCCGGTCAGGCGTTCGGCCGCCTTGTTCACGGCCATCACCACGCCGTCGCCGTCGACCACGACGACGCCGTCGGGAAGGGCGTCGATGGCGATCACACTCGACGAGTCGGCGACCCGTCCATGGGTGTTCTCGCCGCGCAAAGGACCCCTCCAGCCGTGCTCCGCGAGCCGTCTCCGCCGACAATAGCGGGTTTCCGGAGCCCTTCGGCAGCCCGTCACCGCCCGGGTACGCACCTATTACACGGAATGTCAGATCTGCCGGAGAACTCGCGCGCTGGCGTACAGGCACACCGCGGCGGCCGTGGCCAGGTTCAGGCTCTCGGCGCGGCCGTAGATCGGTACCCGGACGACCTCGTCGGCCAGGGCCAGCACCTCGGGCGGCAGGCCCCACGCCTCGTTGCCGAACACCCAGGCCGTGGGGGCCGAGAGGTCGACGTCGTCGAGGGTGGCCTTGCCGGTGCCGTCGGCGGCCAGGACGCGCAGGCCGCGGTCCTTCAGCGCGGCGACGGCCGTGTCGACCGGCAGCCCGGTCACGACCGGCAGGTGGAAGAGGCTGCCCGCGCTGGCCCGTACACACTTGCCGTTGTAGGGGTCGACGGACGCGTCGGTGAACACCACCGCGTCGGCTCCGGCGGCGTCGGCCGTGCGCAGCACGGTGCCGGCGTTGCCGGGGTCGCGGACGTGCGCCAGCACCGCCACCAGCCGGGTCTCCTCGACCGACGACAGGGGCACGTGGACGAACTTGCACACCGCCATCAGCCCCTGCGGGGTGACCGTCTGGGCGAGCTCGGCCATCACCTCGCCGCTGGCCCGGAACACCGGCACCCCGGCGGTCAGGGCCGCCTCGACGATGTCGGCGTGCCGGGTCTCGGCCTCGGCGGTGGCGAACAGCTCCACGGTCACGCCGGGCAGCGCCAGCGCCTCGCGCACCGCCTGCGGCCCCTCGGCGAGGAAGGCCCGGTCGCGGTCGCGGAAGGCCCGCTTGGTCAGCCGCCGGGCTGCCTTGACCCTCGGCGACTTGGGGTTGGTCAGCTCGGTCACTCGGTCACGTTTCCCTCCGGAATGAGAAGAAGGGCCCACCAGAGACGGTGAGCCCTTCCAGAAAGCTGGTGATCGCTTAGGCGACCGGAGCGTTCACGTCGGACGGGAGCGCCTTCTTGGCGGCCTCGACCAGCGTGGCGAAGGTCTGCGAGTCGTTCACCGCGAGATCGGCGAGGATCTTGCGGTCGACCTCGATGCCGGCCAGGCGCAGACCCTGGATGAGCCGGTTGTAGGTCATGCCGTTCTGCCGCGCCGCGGCGTTGATCCGCTGGATCCAGAGGCGGCGGAACGCGCCCTTCTTGTCCTTGCGGTGGGCGTACGCATAGGTCATCGAGTGGAGCATCTGCTCCTTGGCCTTGCGGTACAGACGCGACCGCTGACCCCGGTAACCGCTCGCCCGCTCGAGGACGACCCTGCGCTTCTTCTTGGCGTTGAGCGCCCGCTTCACGCGTGCCATGTTGTTCTTCTCCCCGGGGGTCGTTACTTAGCGAGCAGCTTCTTGATCTTCTTGGTGTCCGCGTCGGACATGACCACGTCGTTCTCAAGCCTGCGCGTGCGGGTGGACGGCTTGTGCTCGAAAAGGTGCTTCCGGTTGGCCCGGCGGCGCACGATCTTGCCGGAGCCGGTGACCCGGAAGCGCTTCTTCGCACCACTGTGCGTCTTCATCTTCGGCATCTCAGCCGTCTCTCCCTCGTTGTTCCAAGCCGATCTCCCGGCCCCGCAAGGGGACCGGGTAACCGGCGTTCCTGACTCGCAAGAGCCGCGAAAAACGGGCTCCCAGTCTCTGCGTCCGCGCAGCGGCTTTTATTCCTCGGCGGCGACCGCGTCGGCCACCGAGTCCACTGAGTCGTCGTCGCGGGTCGCCCGGGCCGCCGCCTTTTCGGCCTTGGCCTCGGCTTTCTTCTTGTGCGGGCCGATCACCATGATCATGTTTCGGCCGTCCTGCTTGGGCTGAGACTCCACGAAGCCCAGCTCGGTGACATCCTCAGCGAGCCGCTGCAGGAGCCGGAAGCCCAGTTCGGGACGCGACTGCTCACGTCCACGGAACATGATCGTGACCTTGACCTTGTCCCCCGCCTTGAGGAAGCGCACGACGTGACCCTTCTTGGTCTCGTAGTCGTGCGGGTCGATCTTCGGCCGGAGCTTGATCTCCTTGATGATCGTGTGTGCCTGGTTGCGGCGGGCTTCGCGCGCCTTCATGGCCGACTCGTACTTGAACTTGCCGTAGTCCATGAGCTTGCAGACGGGCGGGCGTGCCGTCGCCGCGACCTCGACGAGGTCGAGGTCGGCCTCCTGGGCGAGCTTCAGCGCGTCGTGGATGGAGACGATGCCGACCTGCTCGCCGTTCGGGCCGACGAGGCGGACCTCGGGGACACGAATACGATCGTTGATGCGGGGCTCGGTGCTGATGGGACCTCCAAGGGACCTTCGCCTGGGTGCTCGACCGTGCCGGAAACACGAATAGACCCCGGCACGTCACGCATGCGGGGCCACTGAGTCCGAAAACTCGATTGTGATCCTTGAACCCGTCTGCCTCGCGGCTGATCAGGTGGGAGGAGGACCTCCGCTTGCGCGTCCGGCACGTGCCGGACCGATCGGTTCATTAGTTTAGCACGGTTACAACGCCGACTCACCCGCGGATCTCATGGCCTCCACCGGTGCGGGCGAACACCCGGTCATCAGCTCGACCTGCCGCACCGCCTGGTGCAGCAGCATCGAGAACCCGCCGACGACCGTCCCGCCCTCTTTCGCCACGGCCTGGGCCAGCATGGTGGGCCAGGGCGAGTAGACGACGTCGAAGACCGCCCGCGCCCGTGCGGCCTCGCCGGCGAACCCGTCGGCGGCGCCCGAGGGCAGTGTGGAGATCAGCAGATCCACGTCTGCGTCGAACTGGTCGAACGCCCGGGTGGCGACCGACATTCCCAGCCGGTCGGCCACCTCCAGGGTCTCGCCGGCGCGGCGCGGGTCGCGTACCACCAGGGTCGCCTCGCGCAGCCCGAGCTCGCGCAGCGCGGCCAGCGCGGAGGCGGCGGTCGCGCCGCCCCCGAGGACGACCGCGCTCGACGGCGCCGGCACCCCGGCCTCGGCCAGGGCGGCGACGATGCCGTGGACGTCGGTGTTGGCGCCGTGCCGGCCGCCGTCGCGCAAGACCACCGTGTTGGCCGCGCCGACCTCGACGGCCAGCGGCGTGACCGTGTCGAGCAGCGGGAACACCACCCGCTTGAGCGGCATGGTCAGCGACAGCCCGGCCCACTCGGGGCCGAGCCCGCCGACGAAGGCGGCCAGTTCCTCCTCGCGGCACTCGATCGCGTCGTAGCGCCAGCCGGTCAGCCCGAGCGCGGCATAGGCCGCGCGGTGCAGGTGGGGCGACAGCGAGTGGACGACCGGGAAGCCGAGGACGGCCGCTCTCTTGTTCACGGGGTTGGTCACGGGGTCAATTCTGGGTGGCGTTGAACTTCTGGCGCAGCCGCTCGAACTCGGTCGCGCTGGCGGTGAACTCGGTGATGCCCTTCTCGGGATCGGTGGTCACGAAGAACAGCCAGTCGCCCTTGGTCGGCTTGAGCGCGGCCTCGATGGCGTGGTCGCCGGGGTTGGCGATCGGGCCGGGCGGCAGTCCGTCGACGTAGTAGGTGTTGTACGGCGACTTGCTCTTGATCTCCTCGAAGGTGGCCGCGATGCCGTACTTGTTGAGGGCGTACATGGTCGTGGAGTCCATCTGCAGCTTCATCGGCGGGTTGAGCTTCAGCCGGTTGTAGATGACCCGGGCGACCTTGCCCATGTCGTCGGGGGTGCCCGACTCGGCCTGCACGATGCTCGCGATGGTCATGATCTCCATCGGGGTGAAGCCGAGCCGCCGGGCCTCGGCGTTCAGGTCGAACTTCTGCGCGGTCTCGTTGAAGCGGTCGGTCATCCGGGTGAGGATCTCGCTCGCGGTGATCTTCGGCGGCAGCTCGTAGGTGGCCGGGAACAGGAAGCCCTCGGCCTTGCCCTTGGCGTAGGACGGCAGGCCGATGTCGCCCTTGGCCGCGTCGGCGAACTCCTTGGCGGGGATGCCGGTCGCGTCGGCGAGGGTGTCGTAGACCCGGGTGGCGCGGTAGCCCTCGGGGATGGTCAGGCTGTCGCGCAGGCGCTTTTCGGGGTCGAGCAGCCCGACGGCGGCGGCGGCCGACATCTGCTTCTTCATCGCGTAGTGGCCGGGCTGGAGCGAGCCGCCCTTGCCGGCCGCGTCGACGGCCTGGATGAAGGCACGGGCGCTGGCCACGACGTCCTCCTTCTCCAGTTCGGCGGCGACGTCGCCGGCGGAGGCGCCCTCTTCGATCACGATGACCACTTCACCACTGCCGGCGCCGGTGTAGTCGTCGGCCGTCACGGCGTCGCTGATCCACCGGTAGCCCAGATAACCGCCGCCGCCCAGGATGCCGACGATGATCACGATCGCGATCACGGACGCGGCGGCGCCCTTGCGCCTGGTGCGCCGCCTGCGGCGCCGGCTGCGGCTCTGCTGTTTGCGGGAACGCCGCGACCCCCCCTCGTCGGAGGCGCCGAGCAAAGAGTCCATGTCGAGGTCGTTCATAGTGCGCTGGCCAATCTCTCGGTAGGACTGGCCTCGCGTCAAGCGATGCGCCAAACCGAGGGGGGATCAAGCTTCGGTATGGATCTCGGCCCGACACGCGGACCGTCGGTCATCGTTCGGCCTAGTTCGTCCCGAGGTACCTGTTCAGCTCTTCCCGATATTTCACGAACTCGCCTTCGTTGTCAGTGAATTTGGTGATTCTACGGCCTGGATCCGTAGTGACAAACCAGTACCAATCACCCTTCGCTGGCTTCAGGGCGGCGCGAAGTGCCTGCTCACCGGGGTTTCCGATCGGGCCGGGCGGTAGACCATCGATCCGATAGGTGTTGTACGGGGAGCGCACCTGCGTGTCCTTCTCGGAGACGTTCAGCGTCCGGCGGTTCTGCGCGTACAGCACCGTGGTGTCCATCTCCAGGCGCCCGCCCTTTTTGAGGCGGTTGTAGATCACTCTAGCGATCTTGGGATAGTCGTCGTCACGCCCGCCTTCGGCCTGCACGATGCTGGCCGTGGTCACCACGTCGAGGGGCGTCATCCCCTCCAGCGAGTCCAGTTCGAGGCGGTCGGCGACCCGGCCGAACTGGGCGGTCATGTCGCGCAGCAGGCTCCTGGCGGTGCTCGACGGCTCGACCTCGTAGGTCGCCGGGAACAGGAAGCCCTCGACCGACTTGGCGTAGGCCGGCAGCCCGAGCGCGGCCGGCTGCGCCGCCGCCTTCTCGAACTCGGCGACCGGGAAACCGGAGGCGGCCGAGAGGCGGACGTACACCTCCTTGGCGCGCAGCCCCTCGGGGATGGTCACCCGCCGGGACACCCGCGAGTCGCGGTCGAGCAGCCGGTCGAGCGCGACCGAGGCGGCCATGCCCTTGTTCAGCCGGTAGTCGCCCGGCCGGAGGCTGCCCGACTTGGCGCGGGCCTCCACCTCGCGGACGAACGCGTTGGAACTGGCCACCACGCCCGCCTTGGCGAGCGTCTCGGCGATCTGGACGGCGCTCTCGCCGGCGCTGATGCGCACCACGACCGGGCCGGTCCCGGCGCCCTCGAAGTCGTCGGGCGCCAGGAACGGGCGGGCCAGCGTGTAGAAGCCGACGATCCCGGCGGTCGCCACCGCGGCCAGCCCGGCGTAGACGATCTTCCGGGTGCGGTCGCGGCGGACCTCGTGGTCGACCGGTTCGGCCTCGTCCGCAAGCAGGAACGTGTCCCACTCCTGCGGGCTCACCGGTCGGTCCCGGGACTCGTTTCTCCACCGGGGGGTGGGTCGAGGGGATGACCTGGTGGTTTGCCGGACGCGCGCTCGCCGTCGAGGGCGGCCTGGAGCAGCACCACGGCCGCCGCCTGGTCGATGACGTCGCGCTGGTTCTTGGCCTTGCGGCCGCTCTGGCGCAGGTTGGCCTGCGCGGTCACGGTGGTCAGGCGCTCGTCGTAGAGGCGGACCGGGACCGGCGCGACCCGGGCGGCCAGCGCCGCCGCGAACTCGCGGGCGGCTCCGGCCGCGTGGGACTCCCGGCCCGACAGGGAGGTGGGGAGGCCGACGACGACCTCGACGACCTCGTGTTCGGCGACGAGCGCGGCGAGGCGGTCGAGGTCGCCCCTGCCGCGCTTCACCGTCTCGACCGGCGTGGCCAGCAGCCCCGAAGGGTCGCTGCGGGCCACGCCGATGCGGACCGACCCGGCGTCGACGCCGAGTCGTGTGCCCCGTCTCATGACGTCACAGGCTGGAGTTGATCGCCTCGGTGACCGCACGCAGCGCGTCGTCGACAGCGCCCGCGTTCGTCCCGCCGCCCTGCGCGACATCGTCCTTGCCGCCACCGCCACCCCCAAGTGCCTTGGCGGCGACTCCTACCAGACGGCCCGCCTTCAGCCCTCGGTCGCGTCCCGCCTCGTTGACAGCGGCGACCACGACGGGACGGTCCGAGGGGACACCGGCGACGACGACCACCGCGGCGCGATCACCGGGGAACCGGCCGCGCACATCGAGAGCGAGTTTACGCAGGTCATCGGGGGTGGTTCCAGCAGGCGCGCGGTGCGTTACGACGGAAACGCCCTGGATGTCCGAGGCCCCGGACGCGAGCTCCCCGGCCACCGCGAGCACCTGCGCCGAGCGCAGCTTCTCCAGCTCCTTCTCGGCGTTGCGCAGCCGGGTGACGATGCCGTCGACCCGCTCGGGCAGCTCCTCGGGACGCGCCTTGAGCGCCCCGCTGAGCTGGGAGACCAGCACGCTCTCGCGGGCCAGGTGGCGGAACGCGTCGAGACCCACGAGGGCCTCCACGCGGCGCACCCCGGCGCCGATCGACGACTCGCCGAGCACCTTGATCAGGCCGAGCTGGCCCGAGCTGGCGACGTGGGTGCCGCCGCAGAGCTCGCGGGAGTAGTCGCCGACCTCGACGATGCGCACGACGTCGCCGTACTTCTCGCCGAACAGGGCCAGCGCGCCCATCTTGCGCGCCTCGGCCTGCGAGGTGTGCACGACGTTGACCTTGAGGTCGTCGATCAGGGTCGCGTTGACCTCGTCTTCGACGTCGCGCAGCACGCTGACGGGCACCGCGCCGGCCGAGGTGAAGTCGAACCGGAAGCGGCCCGGCGAGTTCTCCGAACCGGCCTGCGCGGCGGTCTCGCCGAGCGCGTTGCGGAAGCCCCGGTGGACCAGGTGGGTCGCGGTGTGGCTGCGCGAGATCGACCGGCGGCGGTCGATGTCGATCGCCGCGTGCGCGGCGTCGCCGACGGTGACCTCGCCGGAGGTGACCTTGCCCCGGTGGACGACCAGGCCCGCGATCGGCGACTGCACGTCGACGACCTCGATCTCGCCGTTCTCGACCCTGATGACGCCCTGGTCGGCGAGCTGGCCGCCGCCCTCGGCGTAGAACGGGGTGCGCAGCAGCACGACCTCGACGGTGGTGCCCGCGCCCGCGGTGGGGACCGGCGCGCCGTCGACGATGATGCCGGCGATCTCGGTGTCGGTGGTCAGGTGGTCGTAGCCGAGGAACTCGACCTTGCCCGCCTTCTCGAGGATCTGGCCGAAGACCGAGATGTCGGCGTTGCCGGTCTTCTTGAGCTTCGAGTCGGCCTTCGCGCGGTCGCGCTGCTCGGCCATGAGGCGGCGGAAGCCCTCTTCGTCGACCTTCAGGCCCTGCTCGGCCGCCATTTCGAGGGTCAGGTCGATCGGGAAGCCGTAGGTGTCGTGGAGCTGGAACGCCTTGTCGCCCGACAACACGCTCGTGTGGCTCTTCTTGCTCTCGGCCACCGCCGTGTCGAAGATCGTCGTGCCGGTGCGCAGGGTGCCCAGGAACGACGCCTCCTCGGCGTCGATGACGCCGTGGATCTGCGCCGCGTCGGCGATCAGGTCGTGGTACTGCTCGCCCATCGTGCCGATGGTGGTGGCGGTGAGCTCGTGCATGTAGCGCTCCTCGCCCGAGCCCAGCAGGCGCAGGTTGCGGATCGCGCGGCGCAGCATGCGGCGCAGCACGTAGCCCCGGCCCTCGTTGGAGGGCAGCACGCCGTCGCCGACGAGCATGACGCCCGCCCGCAGGTGGTCGGCGATGACGCGCAGCGACACGTCGTTGCGGCCGTCGGCCCCGTAGCGGGTGCCGGTCAGCTCGGCCGCGCGGCTGAGGATCTTGAAGGTGGTGTCGATCTCGTAGATGTTGTCGACGCCCTGCAGGATCGCCGCCATGCGCTCCAGACCCATGCCGGTGTCGACGCTCTTGGCGGGCAGCTCGCCGACCACGTCGAAGTCGATCTTCGACCGGACCGTGCCGAGCGTGTACTGCATGAAGACGTTGTTCCACACCTCGAGATAGCGCGTCTCGTCGGCGACGGGCCCGCCCTCGCGGCCGTATTCGGGACCCCGGTCGAAGTAGATCTCCGAACAGGGGCCGCCGGGGCCCGGAACGCCCATGTGCCAGTAGTTGTCGGCCAGGTCGCGGCGCTGGATGCGCTCGGCGGGCACGCCGGCGCGCTTCCAGATCTCGATCGCCTCGTCGTCGTCGAGGTAGACCGTGACCCACATCTTCTCTTCGGGGAACCCGAAGCCGCCCGCGGCGACCGGGTTGGTGAGCAGCTCCCACGCGAAGGGGATCGCCTGCTCCTTGAAGTAGTCGCCGAACGAGAAGTTGCCGAGCATCTGGAAGAAGCTGGCGTGCCGCGTGGTCTTGCCGACCTCGTCGATGTCGAGGGTTCGGATGACCTTCTGCGCGCTGGCGGCCCTCTTGTAGGGCGGCTTCTGCTGCCCGAGGAAGTAGGGCTTGAACGGGACCATGCCCGCGTTGACCAGCAGCAGCGTCGGGTCCTCCGCGACCAGGCTGGCCGAGGGCACGACGGTGTGCCCGCGCTCTTCGAAGAAGCGCAGGAAGCGGCGTACGATCTCTGCCGACTCCATTTCAGCGGCCGTCCTTTACGTCGTTGGTGATATGTCCGACTGTTCCGAGCCCGTGCTGGGCCCGCAACTCGTTTTCCCTGTTCGCCGCCATGGCGCGCACGTCGTCGGCGAAGTCGCGCACCTGGTGGGCGGTGCGCCGGGCGACGTGCTCGGGCTTCAGGGCTTCCAGCTTTCGCATGACCCAGACCGCCAGCGAGGCGCCCAAGGTCATGTAGAAGAGGCGGCGGATCACGGCCGTGGCTCCAGCGACTTCCTGCGCCGGCCGCGCCGCGACAGGGCGCTGCGGATGCCGTGGGCGAACGAGGAGACCTTGATGATCGGCCCGGTCACGACCGTCGACGCCAGCCCGGTGATCTTGGCGACGTCGTCGCTGACCTCCTTCACGTTGGAGGCTATCGCCTCCACCGCGACGAGCTGGCGGTTGGTCTCGCTGACCGTGTAGCTGACCTCGTTGAGCAGGGGCACCACCTTGTCACCGAGCTCGTTGACGACCTTGGTGGTGGCGGTGAGCAGCCGGGCCAGCTTGATCAGCACGTAGGCCAGGAAGCAGACGAGGATCGCCCAGAACATGGCGACGATCAGGCCCGCGACCTCTCCGGCGGTGAGCATGGGCGACCTCCTCCTTGAGGCAGATTCACCACGCGAGCCACGGCCTGCCTTCGGCAGCCGCGTCTCGCTTTGGCGGGGCCCCTGCGTTGAATGGCAGAAACCCTATCGCGTATTCCAGGTCCGCCTTCTGCCACGGCGACCGCCGGGCATGCGTGTTCGGGCGGCCGCGGGTCAGCGTTCGCCGCGCAGGAAGGCGCGCAGCTTCGCCCAGCGCTCGGCCACCGGGGCCTCGGCCCCGTGGGTGGTCGGCTCGTAGTAGCGCCGGTCGCGCACCTCCTCGGGCGCGTAGTCCTGGCGCACCACGCCGTGGTCGAAGTCGTGGGGGTAGCGGTACGCCTCCCCGTGCCCCAGCTTCTTCGCGCCCGGGTAGTGGGCGTCGCGCAGGTGGGGCGGGACCTGGCCGATGAGCCCGGCCCGCACGTCGGCCTGGGCCGCGCCGATGGCCTTGACGACGGCGTTGGACTTGGGGGCCAGCGCGCAGTGGATGACCGCCTGGGCCAGGTTGATGCGCCCCTCGGGCAGGCCGATGAACTCGACGGCCTGGGCGGCGGCCACGGCCACCTGGAGGGCGGTCGGGTCGGCCATGCCGACGTCCTCGGAGGCGAAGATCACGATGCGGCGGGCGATGAAGCGGGGGTCCTCCCCCGCCTCGACCATGCGGGCCAGGTAGTGGAGGGCGGCGTCGGCGTCGGAGCCGCGCATGCTCTTGATGAAGGCGCTGATGACGTCGTAGTGCTGGTCGCCCTGCCGGTCGTAGCGGACCGCGGCCTTGTCGACGGCCCTCTCGACCACCTCGACGGTGACGTCGTCGGCCAGCAGGGCGGCGGCCTCGAGGTAGGTGAGGGAGCGCCGGGCGTCTCCCCCGGCCAGCCGGACGAGCTGCTCCCTGGCCTCGGGCCGGAGGGTGACCGCGCCGTCGAGGCCGCGTTCGTCGGTCACGGCGCGGTCGAGCACGGCCCCGACGTCGTCGTCGGTGAGCGATTCGAGGGTGAGCAGCAGGGAGCGCGACAGCAGCGGCGAGATGACGGAGAAGAACGGGTTCTCGGTGGTGGCCCCGATGAAGGTGACCCAGCGGTTCTCCACCGCCGGGAGCAGCGCGTCCTGCTGGGCCTTGTTGAAGCGGTGGACCTCGTCGACGAACAGGACGGTCTGCCGCCCGCTCATGCCCAGCTCGCGGCGGGCGTTCTCGATGGCCGCGCGCACGTCCTTGACCCCCGCCGAGACGGCCGAGACCTCGACGAACCGCCGTTTGGTGACGTTGGACACGACGTAGGCCAGCGTGGTCTTGCCGGTGCCGGGCGGCCCCCACAGGAACAGCGACATGGGGGCCTCGCTCTCGACCAGCCGCCGCAGCGGGGTGCCGGAGCCGAGCAGGTGGCGCTGGCCGATGACCTCGTCGAGGGTGCGCGGGCGCATGCGCACGGCGAGGGGTTCGGGCGTGTTGTCGCGCGCGGCCGAATCGAACAGGCTCTCCACGAACCCCTAGCCTAGGCCCCACACGGCGGTGGCCCCGGTGTGCCCGGCGCGCACGACGTAGAAGGTGACGGCGAGCGCGCCCACCACGGCCAGCACCGACAGGACCGTGGTCAGGGCCCCGCTCCGGCCCTTGGAGACCGCCCAGACCAGCACCAGCGCGACCGCCGCCAGGGCGATCGTGGTCAGCAGCAGCGGGACGGCGAACGACTCGTGCTCGGCGACCGGGGCGGGCGCCTGGGCGCCGTACCGCGACTCCTTGAGCGCCTCGCCGCTCATCCGGGCGACCACGACGCTGACCGGCGCCGCCACGGCCAGCAGCACCACGGCCCAGTCGAGCCGGGCGCGGAACCGGGGCAGCACGGCGTACGCGACGGCGACGACGGCCAGCAGCGGGGTGAAGACCACGGCGGCGTGCACGACCAGCGGATGCAGGGGAAGGCCGAAAACGGAATCGAACATACGGGGGACATCTCCTTCGTCATCCACTCATACCCGAGCGATCATCCGCAGGTTCCCAGACGGATCTGAGAGCGGGATGAGAGCGGTCAGCTCCTGACCCGGCCCCGGAAGGGACGGGTGCCCGGGTCGGGCGGCGCGCTGACCGGGCGGCCCTCCATCGCCCGCAGGGCGTGCCGCACCCCGGCGTCGAGCTGCGGGTCGGCCCCCCGGGCCCAGTCGGCCGGGGTGATGAGCACCTCCTCGTCGGGGGTCGCGCCCCGGTTCTCCAGCTCCCAGCCGTAGTTCTCGCTCCAGTGGGCGAAGCCGGGCACCCGCATCCGGGTGCCGTCGGCCAGCCGGTAGACGCCCCGGATCCCGATGACCCCGCCCCAGGTGCGGGTCCCGATGACCGGGCCGAGGTCGAGGGCCTGGACGGCGGCGGTGATGATGTCGCCGTCGGAGGAGGTCTCCTCGTCGCACAGCACCACGACGGGGCCGCGCGGCGCGTCCATGGGATAGCTCCTCGGCTCCTCCCTGCGGGACAACTTCCAGCCGACGATGCGGCGGGAGAGCTTCTCCACCACCAGCTGCGAGGTGTTGCCGCCCTGGTTGGCCCGCACGTCGACGATCACCGCCTCCTTGGCCAGCTCGTGGGACAGGTCGCGGTGCAGCTGCGCCCAGCCCGCCCGGTCCATGTCGGGCACGTGCAGGTAGCCGACCCGCCCGCCCGACAGGCGGCGGACCAGCCGGCGCCGGTCGGACACCCAGGAGTGGTAGCGCAGCCGCCGGTCGTTGACCAGCGGGACCACGGCCACCCGGAAGACCCGCGCGCCCGACTCGACGGTCAGCTCGACGGGGTGCCCGTACGCCGCCCAGAGCAGCGGCGCGGGCCCGGTCACCGGGTCGACCGGCACGCCGTCGACGGCCAGGATCGCGTCGCCGGCCCGGACGCCCGACCCCTGGAGCGGCGAACGGGCGGCGGTGTCGGAGAGCTCGGAGGGGAACACGCGCCGGACCCGCCACAGGCCGTCGGTGTCGGGCCCGATGTCGGCGCCCAGGCGGCCGGTGGGGCTGCGCCAGTGGTGGCGGGCGGCGTACACGTAGGCGTGGGAGGCGCCGAGCTCGCCGACGACCTCGCCGATGAGGTCGGCGAAGTCGTCGGGGCCGCCGACCCGGTCGAGCCAGGGCCGGTAGGTCTCCAGCACCTCCGGCCAGTCGACGCCCGCCATGTCGGCGACCCAGAAGTGGTCGCGCATGACGCGCCCGGCCTCGGCGTAGGCCTGCCGCCAGCGCCGGCCCGGGTCGATGCGCACCCGGACGCGTTCGAGGTCGACGGTCACGCCGTCGCCGTTCTTGCTCGTCGCGGAGATCACCCGCAGCTCGGCGGCGTCGCGCACCACGATGCGGGAGCCGTCGCCGCTGACGGAGAAGAAGTGCACGTCGCTCGCGAGCTCCTCGGTCTTGCGCTTGTCGAGGTCGAAGCGTTCGAGCACGGTCGGCTCGCCGCTCGCGCCGCGCAACCACACCAGCCCGCCCTTGACCGGCCGCAGCGCCCAGTAGTGGGCCTCGGGCACCGGCAGCGGCACGATCCGCCCGTCGAGCCCGGCCAGGTCGACGGCGACCGGCCCGTCGCCGGAGTCGCCGCCGTCGGCCGACTTGCCCTCGACCGAGGGGGCGAACGGCGAGGGCGCGCCCGCCGCGAGCGGCACCAGGTAGGGGCGGGTGCCGTGGGTGATCACCAGGTCGAAGCTGTGGGAGTCGCGGATCATCTCGAAGCCGCGCAGCGACAGGAAGACCAGGTTGCGGCCGTCGCCGGTGAAGGCGGGCGACATGTCGGTGAACCGGCCGTCGGTGACGTGCACGATCTCGCTCGCCGGGGTCTCCGGGGCGGGGGTCTCGGTGACCTCGGCGCCCGAGTCGGGGTCGTCGTCCTTCGTTCCTGGACGCTGGAGGCGGGCCATCCGGATGGCGTAGCCGCGGGAGACCGGATGGCACCACACCAGCCACTGGGAGCGCGGGTCGAACCCGAGGTCGCTGATCACGCCGTGGTCGGTCCGGGTGAGCTCGGTGACCGTGCCGGTCTCCGGGTCGACCAGCAGCAGGCGGCCGTCGTGGGAGGCGACCGCGATCACCGAGCCGTCGGGGGCGGCCTCCATCTCCTCGACCTGGCCCAGCTCTCCGGCGGCGACGGTCCGGGTGGGGCTGCCGGGCGCGCCGAGCTCGATGGCGTCCTCGCCGGCGGCGTCGGTCACCCAGGCGGCCGGGCCGTTGACGCGTTTGCCCAGGTCGTCGGGTTCGGCGTCGTCGGCGCGTTCGAACCGGCCGAGCACGATGGGCAACCGGGCCCGGCCGCGCCCTGACAGCAGCCGGACCGGGCCGTCCTCGTGGGTCACCCAGTGGACGGCGCCGCCCACCTCGACGGCGCTGGCCCGGCCGGTGGTGTCGCAGGCGGCGTCCTCGGGGTTCGGGTTGGCCCAGAAGGGCTGGCGGCCCCGGCCTGCGCCGCCGAGGCGCACCTCCAGGGGTTCGGGCTCGGCGTCGAGGCCGGGCAGCAACCACAGGCTGCCCGCGCGGGCGTAGACGATCCGGGTTCCGTCGGTGGCCGCCTGGCGGGCGTAGAAGTCCTCGTGGCTCGTGTGCCTCCTGAGGTCGCCTCCGTCGTACCGGACCGAATAGAGGTTTCCGGTCCCCTCATGGTCGGAGAGGAACACGATCCGGCCGCCGACGAGCATCGGCGCGGCGAGCTGGCCCTCGTGGCCGGGCAGCAGGCGGCGCCCGTCGAGCCACAGGCGGCCCATGCCGCCGCCCCGGTAGCGCTTCCAGTGGGCGGGGTCGTGACCGGCCGAGGCGGTCAGCAGCAGGGTGCGGCCGTCGCGCAGGTCGAGGTCGCTGACCGGGCCGTAGGGCAGCCGCTCCCCCGGGCCGCCGTCGAGCGGCACGGTGCGCGCCCACGTCCAGTGGGCGAAGGGCTGGTCGTGGGAGCTGCCGGCGATCACGGTCGTGGCGTCGAGCCAGCCGTGCACCCGCGCGCCGTTGCCGCCCCAGTGGGTGAGCTGCTCGATCCCGCCGCCGTCGACCGGCGCGACGTGGACCTCGGCGGGGATGCGCCCGCCCTGCCAGGCCACCATGGCGCCGTCGGGCGACAGGCGCGGATGGGCGGCGCCCACCTGCTCGACCGTGAGACGCCAGGCCCGCCCGCCGTCGAGCGGAGCGATCCAAACGTCGTCCTCCGCGACGAACGTCAGGAGATCGCGACGGATGTGCGGAAACCGGAGGTATGACCTGCTAGGCACCCCCACAATGCTAATCCCAGCCCTGCTGAAGGCAAGATCGTTACGCATGGGGCCCCTGGGACGGGTCTTACGCGAAGCGAACACGATCACGGATAGAGTGACGCGAAACTTCAGCAATGGACGAATAAAGGGAAGGCAACGCAGTGACCCACACGAATCGGCAGAAACCCCTGGCCCTGGGCCAGGCCCGTCGCGTCCGGTTGGGGGTCGGTGCAGTGATCCTCTCGCTCTTCGCGGTGACGGGCTGCAGCAGCGCTGATGGCAACACCGCGGCCCCCGGGGAGGAGACCCCTCCGGCGTCGGCCGCGCCGTCGATCACCTCGATCCCCTCCAAGCTGCCCGACCAGCCGACCGCTCCCCCGACGCCGGTCGACCCCAAGAACGTCAAGTGCGAGTACCGCAAGGACGACACCGGCGTGCCGAGCAAGTTCGTGGGCATGCCCCCGGCCAAGCCGATGAAGGCCGCGCTGGCCGCCAAGAACATGACGCTCAAGACCAACCAGGGCGACATCGTCATCGAGCTGGTGCCCGAGTCGACGCCGTGCACGGTCAACTCGTTCTACTTCCTGGCGAAGAAGAACTACTTCGACAACACCCTGTGCCATCGGCTCACCACGGCCGACAGCAACGGCCTCGACCTGCTCCAGTGCGGTGACCCGCAGGCCAAGGGCGACGGCAAGAACAAGACCGACGGCACCGGCGGCCCCGGCTACCTGTTCCCCGACGAGAACCTCGGCCCGCAGTACACGCGCGGCGTGGTCTTCATGGCCCAGGGCGGCGACGCGGCCAACTCCAACGGCAGCCAGTTCGCCATCTCCTACAGCGACGAGGCGGCCCAGCTCCCGGCTGCGTACACGCCGTTCGGCGTGGTGACCAAGGGCATCGAGATCGTCGACAAGATCGCCGCGGGCGGCGTCATCAAGAACGAGGACGACATCCTGTCGGAGGACGGCGGCTCCAACGCGCCGAAGATGCGCGTGGAGATCAAGGACGTCATCGTCAAATAGGCGTTTCCCACCGAAGGGCGGGTCCGAAAGGACTCGCCCTTCGGTGTTTCGGGCGACACGAAACCCATCAGAACCCCTAGAATCTCGCGAAAGGCGAATTCCAGAGCGAATGCCACCCCCCTGACCGGAGGCCATACGTTGTCCGAGCACGAGCCGGCACCGTCGTGGGTCATCGACCCGCACAAGCCCAGCGTCGCCCGGATGTACGACTACTACCTGGGCGGCAAGGACAACTTCGCCGCCGACCGGGAAGCCGCCGACGAGATCCTCGCCCGCATGCCGTACGTCCGCGACTTCACCCGGGAGAACCGCGCGTTCCTGTCGCGGGTCGTCCGCCTGCTGACCGCGCAGGGCATCCGGCAGTTCCTCGACATCGGTTCGGGGTTGCCGACACGGGAGAACACCCACCAGGTCGCCCAGGCCGTCGCCCCCGACGCGCGTGTCGTCTACGTCGACAACGACCCCATCGTGCTGGCCCACGGGCGGGCCCTGCTGGCCAAGAACCACAACACCGCGGTCGTCCGGGCCGACCTGCACGACCCCAAGGGCATCCTCGACCACCCCGAGGTGCGGGCCCTCATCGACTTCTCCCAGCCGGTGGCGATCATGCTGCTGGCGATAGTGCACTTCGTGCCCGACGACGACGAGGCGTCCCGGATCGTGCGGGAACTGCGGGTGCCGATGGTGCCGGGCAGCTACCTGGTCATGTCCCACGGCCACATGGGCGAGGTCGACGACGACCTGCAGGAGGTCGTGTACAAGACGTACCGGCAGACCACCAGCGGGAACATCACGGCCCGCAAGGCGTCGCAGGTCGCGGCCTACTTCGAGGGCATGGAACTGCTGGAGCCAGGAATCGTGCAAGTGGGGGTCTGGCGGCCGGAGATCAAGGGCCTGGCCGACGCCGACCCCCGCAAGGCCGGCTTCTTCGGGGCCGTGGGGCTGGTGAAGTAAAACAAAAAAGGCCGGTCCTGTTCGGACCGGCCTTTTCCGTTGCTAGGCCTTGGGCGTGGCGTCGACGCCGGCTTCCTTGCGCTGCGCCGGGGTGATCGGCGTGGGCGCGGCGGTCAGCGGGTCGAAGCCGGAGGCCGTCTTCGGGAACGCGATCACGTCGCGGATCGAGTCGCCGCCGGCCAGCAGCATGCAGACCCGGTCCCAGCCGTAGGCGATGCCGCCGTGCGGCGGCGGGCCGTACTTGAACGCCTCCAGCAGGAAGCCGAACTTGCTCTCGGCCTCCTCCTTGGAGATGCCCAGCACGTCGAAGACGCGCTGCTGCATCTCGGCGCGGTGGATTCGGATCGAGCCGCCGCCGATCTCCATGCCGTTGCAGACCATGTCGTAGGCGTAGGCCAGGGCCTCGCCGGGGTGGTCCTGGAAGTTGTCGTTCCACTCGGGCTTGGGACCGGTGAACGGGTGGTGCACGGCCGTCCAGCCGCCCTCGCCGTCGTCTTCGAACATGGGCGCGTCGACGACCCACAGGAACGACCACTGCGACTCGTCGATCAGCTCCTTGCGGCGGCCGATCTCGAGCCGGGCCGCGCCGAGCAGCTCACGCGAGGCGTGCCGGGCCCCGGCCGCGAAGAAGATCGCGTCGCCGATCTCGGCGCCGGTCGCCGCGCGCAGCCCGGCGGTCTCGGCCTCGGACAGGTTCTTGGCGACCGGGCCGCCGAACCCGTCTTCCTGGACGAGCACGTAGGCGAGGCCGCGCGCGCCGCGCGACTTGGCCCACTCCTGCCAGCCGTCGAGCTCCTTGCGGGTCTGCGACGCGCCGCCGGGCATGACGACCGCGCCGACGTACTCGTTCTGGAACACCCGGAAGGTGGTGTCCTTGAAGTAGTCGGTCAGGTCGACCAGCTCGACGCCGAACCGCAGGTCGGGCTTGTCGGAGCCGAACCGGGCCATCGCGTCGGCGTAGGTCATGCGGGGCAGCGGGGAGGGCAGTTCGTAGCCGATCGTCTCCTTCCACACTCGCCCGATGACGGCCTCGCCGAGCTCCATGACGTCGTCCTGGTCGACGAACGACATCTCGATGTCGATCTGGGTGAACTCCGGCTGCCGGTCGGCCCGCAGGTCTTCGTCGCGGAAGCACTTGGTCAGCTGGTAGTAGCGCTCCAGGCCGGCCACCATGAGCAGCTGCTTGAACAGCTGCGGCGACTGCGGCAGGGCGTACCAGTTGCCCGGCTGGAGCCGGACCGGCACCAGGAAGTCGCGGGCGCCCTCGGGGGTCGAACGGGTCAGGTTCGGCGTCTCGACGTAGACGAACCCGCGCTCGTTCATCACCTCGTTGACCAGGTAGGTCGCCTTCGACCGGATGCGCAGCGCGTCGCCGAGCTGCTGGCGGCGGATGTCCAGGTAGCGGTACTTGAGCCGGGCCTCCTCGGAGACGCCCGAGACGCCCTCGATCGGGAACGGCAGCGGGGCCGCCTCGCTCAGCACCTCGACCTGGGTGGCGACGACCTCGATGCCGCCCGTGGGGAGCTCGGGATTCTCGTTGCCCTCGGGCCGCACCCGGACCTCTCCGACGACCTTCACGCAGTATTCGGAGCGCAGGCCGTGGGCGTCGTCCTCCTCGCGGAAGACGACCTGGGCGGAGCCGGAGGAGTCGCGCAGGTCGATGAAGACCACGCCGCCGTGGTCACGACGGCGGGCGACCCATCCGGCCAGCGTCACCTGTTGGCCGGCGTGCTCGGGGCGCAACGTCCCGGCCTGGTGGGTGCGGATCACAAGAGTTTCCCTTTCAGGGTTTCGGTGATCGAGGCGAGGGACACCTCGGTCTGTTCGGCGGTTTCAAGATCCTTCAGCTGTACGGCCCCCGCCTCCAGGTCGCGCTCACCGATGATGATCGCGTATCTGGCCCCCGACTTCGACGCCGCCTTCATCGACCCCTTGAGCCCGCGCGAGCCGTAGGCCATGTCGGCCGCGAGCCCCGCGCGGCGCAACTCGGCGAGCAGCCCGAACGCGCGGCGGCGGGCCTCCTCGCCCAGGGGCACGGCGTAGACGTCGACCGTCGAGACGGCGGCCGCGGCGACCTCTTCCGCCTCCATGGCCAGCACGGTGCGGTCGAGGCCGAGCCCGAAGCCGATGCCGGGCAGCGGCGGCCCGCCGATGGACTCGGAGAGCCCGTCGTAGCGGCCGCCCCCGCCGACGGCCGACTGCGCGCCCAGGAGCGGGTGGTCGAACTCGAAGGTGGTGCGGGTGTAGTAGTCGAGGCCGCGCACCAGGCGCGGGTTGTCGGTCCACGGGATCGACAGGTCGGCCAGGGCGGTGCGCACCTGGTCGTGGTGGGCCTTGCAGGAGGCACACAGGTGGTCGGTGACCAGCGGCGCCCCTTCGAGCTGGGCCTTGACCTCGGGCCGCTTGTCGTCGAGGACACGCAGCGGGTTGATCTCGACGCGGGCGCGGGTGGCCTCGTCGAGGTCGAGGGCGCGCAGGAAGTCCTGCAGCGCGGCCCGGTAGATCGGGCGGCACTCGGCGCAGCCCAGCGTGTTCAGCAGCAGCGTCAGCCGCTTGAGGCCGAGCTCCTGGTACCAGTCCCACGCGATGGCGATGGTCTCGGCGTCGACGAGCGGGTCGTCGCTGCCGATCGCCTCCAGGTCGACCTGGTAGAACTGCCGGTAACGCCCGGCCTGGGGCCGCTCGTAGCGGAAGGCTGGGCCGACGGCCCACACCTTCGCGGGCAGCTGGCCGTTGTGGAGGCCGTTCTCCAGCACCGACCGCAGCACGCCGGCGGTGAACTCGGGCCGCAGGGTGAGCGATCGGCCGCCCCGGTCCTGGAAGGTGTACATCTCCTTGGTCACGACGTCGGTCGACTCGCCGACGCCGCGCGCGTAGAGCTGGGTGTCCTCGAACACCGGGAGTTCGAGGTAGCCGTAACCGGCCCTGGTCACCGCGGCGGCGAAGGTGTCGATCGCCCGCCGGAAGGCCGCCGAGCGGGGCGGCACGTATTCACTAACGCCCTTGGGCGCCTGGAAGGTCATCACAGTCCTCGTGTCGGGCCGGGCGCCGCGTCCTTCAAGAAGGGGTTCGAGGCGCGCTCGCGGCCGATGGTCGTCTGGGGTCCGTGACCGGGGAGAACCACCGTTTCGTCCGGCAGCGTCAACGTCTTGGCGAGGCTGCTGAGCATCGCGGAGTGGTCGCCGCCCGGCAGATCGGTGCGGCCGATGGAGTCGCGGAACAACAGGTCGCCGCTGAACAGCACGTGTTCGTCGTCGAGCCTGAAGGTCACCGACCCCCCGGTATGGCCCGGCCGGTGGTCGACGACCAGCTCGAGGCCGGCCAGCTCCAGGACGGCGCCGTCGGCGAGCTCCCGGACGTCGTCGGGCTCGCTGAACTCCAGCCCTCCGAACAACTGTTTGCTCATCGCGCCGAATCCACGGCCCGGATCGCTCAGCAGAACCCGATCATCGGGATGAATCCAGGCAGGAATTTCACGAGCTCCGCAAACCGGACCGACCGACCATATGTGGTCGATGTGCCCGTGGGTCAGGACCACCGCGACCGGCTTCAGCCGGTGCTCGCGGATCAGCTCCTCAAGGCCGTCTTCAGCGTCCTGACCTGGGTCGACGACCACGCACTCCTCGCCCGCGGCGGGCGCGACGACGTAGCAGTTGGTCTGGAAAGACCCGGCTGGGAACCCTGCGATCAACAACGGAGCGGCCTCGATGTCTCAAAGGATTGAGCGAGCGAATGTAACCGAAGGGTACCGGTGCGGGTCGGCGGGCTGCGAACCAATACCCGTGTGCCGATACGATTCGCCCACCTCAATAGTCATTCTTGGACAGTCGGGAGGACGAAGTGGTCACCGGGAAGGACCGGCAGAAGCAACTCGCGCGCGAACACCACGAGCGCCAGCAGGCCGCACGCGTCCAACGTGAGCGCACCGCGAAGCGCAACGCCGCGATCGGGACCACCGCCGGTGTCGTGGTCGTCATCGCGGGCATCGTGGCGGCGGCGATCTTCCTGACGGGCGGCGCCGACGACGCCGACCCGGCCACGGCGGCGGCGTCGGCCTCGGCCAATCCGGCCGAGAGCGCGGCGGCGGCCCCCGCGGAGCCCCTGCCCTTCGACAAGGGCACCGGCCGGTGCGACTACGTGAGCGACCCGGCGGGCGGGGCCAAGGACGTCGGCAAGCCCGATCCCAAGGTCGCGGCGGCGCCGGCGGTCATGAAGATCGACACCAACCTGGGCGTCATCGAGGCCGACCTCGACGGTGCCAAGGCGCCGTGCACGGTCGGCTCGTTCACCCACCTGGCGAGCAAGGGCTACTTCGCCAACACGAAGTGCCACCGCCTCACCACCGAGGGCATCAAGGTGCTCCAGTGCGGCGACCCGACCGCCACGGGCAGCGGCGGCCCCGGCTACCGCTTCGTCGACGAGAACCTCGAGGGCGCCAGCTACAAGCGGGGCGTGCTGGCCATGGCCAACAGCGGCCCGAACACCAACGGCAGCCAGTTCTTCATCGTCTACGGCGACGAGACCGACACCCTGCCCGACTCGTACACGCCCTTCGGCACGATCACCAAGGGCCTGGACCTCGTCGACAAGGTGGCCAAGGCGGGCGTCGAGGGCGGCGGCGGCGACGGTACGCCGAAGCAGGCTGTCGAAATCAAAGACGTGACAATTACCGGCAAGAGCTGACGTAATACAACCAAGGGCTAAACGCCCTGGAGGCTGATTCGAGTGCGGGAGGACACGGTGACCACCGACCCGTGGGGCCGGGTAGACGACGACGGCACCGTCTACGTGCGTACGGCTGAGGGAGAACGGGCCGTCGGGTCCTGGCAGGCCGGGGAACCGGAAGAGGCGCTGGCCTACTTCCACCGCAAGTTCGACGAGCTGGCCGGACAGGTCCAGCTGCTCGAACAGCGGGTGAAGGGCACCGACCTGCCGCCCGCTCAGGCGGAGGCCGGCATCCTGAAGCTGCGCGAGGCGATCACCGGTGCGAACGCGGTCGGTGACCTCGACTCGCTGAACAACCGGCTCCAGGCCCTCTCCGAGATGGTGGGCAAGCGCCGCGAGGAAGTGAAGGCGGCCCGCGAGGTCGCCCGCGGCCAGGCCAAGGAGATCAAGGAGCGGATCGTCGGCGAGGCCGAGCGCATCGCCGAGGACGCCACTCACTGGAAGTCCGGCGGCGAGCGGCTGCGCCAGCTCGTCGAGGAGTGGAAGGCCGCCGAGCGGATCGACCGCGCGACCGAGGCGGCGCTGTGGAAGCGCCTGTCCACGGCCCGCACGGCGTTCGCCAAGCGCCGCAAGGCCTACTTCTCCTCGCTCGACGAGCAGCGCGACCAGGTGCGTTCCTCCAAGGAGCGCATCGTGACCGAGGCCGAGGAGCTGTCCTCCTCGACCGACTGGAACGCCACGGCCGCGGCCTACCGCGAGCTGATGCGCCGCTGGAAGGCGGCCGGCCGGGCGTCCCGCGAGGCCGAAGACGAGCTCTGGAACCGCTTCAAGGCCGCCCAGGACCAGTTCTTCCAGGCCCGCTCGACCGTGTTCGCCGAGCGCGACGCGTCGTTCGCGGCCAACGCCGACGCCAAGGAGCTGCTGCTCGTCGAGGCGGAGAAGATCCTCCCGGTGACCGACGTCCGCGCGGCGCGCGGTCAGCTCCGGGCGCTGGTCGAGCGGTGGGAGGCCGTCGGCCCGGTGCCGCGCGAGCAGCGCGACCGGCTCGAGGGCGGCCTGCGGAAGATCGACGACGCGGTCCGCAAGGCCGAGGAAGCGGAGTGGAAACGCTCCAACCCCGAGGCCCGCGCGCGGGCGCAGGACACGGTCAACCAGCTCCGCCGCTCGATCGAGCAGCTGGAGACCCGGCTGGCCAAGGCCCAGCCGGGCAGCAAGCAGGCCAAGGAGGCCGAGGAGGGCATCGCCGCCCGCCGCTCCTGGCTCGAAGAGGCCGAGCGTACGCTCGCCGAGTTCTCCTGAGGTCGCGCCGGCGGCGCCTGACCCCTCGCGGGGTCAGGCGCCGCTGGTCACCCGGTAGACGTCGTAGACGCCCGGGATGTTGCGCACCGCCTTGAGCACGTGGCCCAGGTGCTTGGGGTCGCCCATCTCGAAGGTGAACTTGCTGACCGCGACCCGGTCGCGTGAGGTCGTCACCGACGCCGACAGGATGTTGACGTGGTGGTCGGACAGGGTCCGGGTCACGTCGGACAGCAGCCTCGGCCGGTCGAGCGCCTCGACCTGGATCGCCACCAGGAACACCGAGTCGTCGCCCGCCGACCAGGCCACCTCGACGAGCCGCTCGGGCTGCTCCTGGAGCTGCCCCACGTTGGCGCAGTCGACCCGGTGCACCGAGACGCCGTGGCCGCGGGTCACGAAGCCGGTGATGTCGTCGCCCGGGACGGGCGTGCAGCACCGCGACAGCCGCACCCACACGTCGGGGTCGCCCGCCACCATGACGCCGGCGTTGGTCCCGGCCCTGGGACGCCCCTTGAGCTGCGTGGGCAGCGCCGCCTCGGCGATGTCCTCCTCGGCCCCCTCGACCCCTCCCAGGGCCTGTACGAGCTTCTGGACGACCGCCTGGGCCGCGATGTGGCCTTCGCCCACCGCCGCGTAGAGCGCCGAAACGTCGGGATAGTGCAGATCGCGGGCCAGGGCGAGCAGCGCCTCCCCCGACATGAGCCGCTGGAGCGGCAGGCCCTGCTTGCGCATCGCCCGCCCGATGGCCTCCTTGCCGGCCTCGATCGCGGTCTCGCGGCGCTCCTTGGAGAACCACTGGCGGATCTTGTTACGGGCCCGGCCCGACTTGACGAACTTCAGCCAGTCGCGCGAGGGCCCGGCGTCGGGCGACTTCGAGGTGAAGATCTCGACCGTGTCGCCGTTGCCCAGCCGCGACTCCAGCGGCACCAGCCGCCCGTTGACCCGGGCCCCGATGCAGCGGTGGCCGACCTCGGTGTGCACCGCGTAGGCGAAGTCGACCGGGGTCGCGCCGTCGGGCAGCGCGATGACCTGGCCGCGCGGGGTGAAGACGAACACCTCGGAGACCGACAGGTCGAAGCGCAGCGACTCGAGGAACTCGCCCGGGTCGGAGGTCTCCTTCTGCCAGTCGAGCAGCTGGCGCAGCCACGCCATGTCGTTGACGTCCTTGACCTTGCTGCCCGGGTTGGAGGCGACCATCTCCTCCTTGTACTTCCAGTGGGCGGCGACGCCGTATTCGGCGCGGTGGTGCATCGCGCGGGTGCGGATCTGCAGCTCGACCGGCTTGCCCTCGGGCCCGATGACCGTCGTGTGCAGCGACTGGTACATGTTGAACTTGGGCATCGCTATGTAGTCTTTGAACCGGCCGGGCACCGGGTTCCACCGAGCGTGGATCGTTCCGAGCGCGGCGTAGCAGTCGCGGACCGTGTCGACCAGCACCCGGATGCCCACCAGGTCGTAGATGTCGTCGAAGGCGACGCCCTTGGCGATCATCTTCTGGTAGATCGAGTAGTAGTGCTTCGGGCGGCCCTTCACGGTCGCCCGGATCTTCTGCTCGCGCAGGTCGGAGTGGACGTTCTCGATCACTTCCTGCAGGAACAGGTCGCGCCGGGGGGCCCGCTCGGAGACCATGCGGGCGATCTCGTCGTAGCGCTTGGGGAAGAGCATGGTGAACGCGAGGTCCTCCAGCTCCCACTTGATCGTGTTCATGCCCAGGCGGTGGGCCAGCGGCGCGAAGATCTCCAGCGTCTCGCGGGACTTCTGCTGCCGCTTGTGCTCGGGCATGTAGCGCATGGTGCGCATGTTGTGGAGCCGGTCGGCCAGCTTGATGACCAGCACCCGGATGTCGCGGCTCATCGCCACGACCATCTTGCGCACCGTCTCGGCCTGCGCGGCGTCGCCGAACTTGACCTTGTCGAGCTTGGTCACGCCGTCGACCAGCAGGGCGATGTTCTCGCCGAAGTCGGCGCGCAGTTCGTCGAGCCCGTAGGCGGTGTCCTCCACGGTGTCGTGGAGGAGCGCCGCGCACAGGGTCTCGTCGTCGGTGCCGAGCTCGGCCAGGATCGTCGCCACGGCCAGCGGATGGGTGATGTAGGGGTCGCCGCTCTTCCGCTTCTGGTCGCGGTGGTGATAGGCCGCCGTCTCGTAGGCACGCTCGATCAGCCGCAGATCGGCCTTCGGGTGAGTGGCCCGGACCGTCTTGAACAGGGGCTCGAGGACGGGGTTCATCGCACCCCACTGCCCCCCGAACCGGCCCAGCCTGCGCCGGACGGCCGTCCCCTTCTCCGGGGGCGCCGCCTCGGCGGGCACATCGGGAACCGGCGCGCCGGGCGATTCGACGGGCGCGTTGCCGGGGGCCACTTCACGGGGCACTCAGACTCCTCACATTCGAGTCCAGATCACTCAGTGTAGGTCAAACGGTAACCAAGGCTCTGACGTCGAGACCGGGCAGCCTCTCCCTACCGGGGAGGAAGGACAGCTCCATCAGGAAGGTCACGGCCACCACTTCGGCGCCCGCGCGCCGCACCAGGTCGACCGCGGCGGCCGCGGTGCCGCCGGTGGCCAGGACGTCGTCGACCACCAGGACCCGCTCGCCGGGGGCGAACGCGTCGGCGTGGACCTCGATCGTCGCAGAGCCGTATTCCAGATCGTAGGACGCCTCAAGCGTCTCGGCGGGCAATTTGCCCTTCTTGCGTACCGGAACGAAACCCGCGCCCCTTCTGAGGGCCACGGGAGCGGCCAGGATGAAGCCCCTGGCCTCGATGCCGACCACCTTGTCGAAGGAGAACCCCTCAGCCAGGTCGTCGACGACCGTCGTGAACGCGGCCGGATCGGCCAGCAGGGGGGTGATGTCCTTGAACAGGATGCCAGGCTGCGGATAGTCGGGAATATCCCTGATCAGCGAGATCCACTCGGTCACCTGCCAACAGTAGTGGCTACTCAAAAGCGAACGCCCCACGGGCTCCCGATCTTCCCGGGCGCCCGCAGGGCTTTCGTATGTCTATCGGGTGGATTCCCGACGCGAACCACGGCCGGCCACCAGCCGGCCGCGGCTCGCTTTGCTACTTCTTGACGTGCTCCTTCTTCTCCTTCGCGGAGGCCTGCTTGGCCTCGGAGGCCTCGCGCTGGGCCACTCGCTTGGCGAGGGCGATCCACTGGGGCTCGCGCTCCTTGAGCGACACCAGGATCGGCGTCGCCACGCAGAGGGAGGAGTAGGTGCCGACGAGCATGCCGACGAAGAGGGCCAGCGAGAGGTCCTTCAGCACACCGGCGCCGAGCAGGGTGGTCCCGATGAACAGGATCGCCGCGACCGGCAGGATCGCCACCAGCGAGGTGTTGAGCGACCGGATCAGGGTGTGGCTGAGGGCGTTGTTGGCCGCCTGGGTGTAGGTCATCTTGGCCGACGTCTTCAGCGGGGTCGTGACCTCCTTGATCATGTCGAACACGACGACCGCGTCGTAGAGCGAATAACCGAGGATGGTCAGGAAGCCCAGCATGGTCGCCGGGGTGACCTCGAAGCCCGACCAGGAGTAGATGCCGGCCGTGATCACGAGGTCGTGGATGAGCGCGACGATCGCCGCCAGCGCCATCCGCCACTCGAACGCCATGCTCAGGTAGGCCATGATCGCGATCATGAAGACGATCAGGCCGATCCAGGCCTTGGTCGAGACCTCACCGCCCCACGTCGCCCCGATGACCTGGGTGCTGACGTCGTTGGGCTGGATCTTGTACTCGCTCGCGACGGTCTGCTGGACCTTGGTGACCTCGGCGCCTTCGAGGCTCTCGGTGGTCACCCGCCAGTTCGGACCGGCCTCCTGGACGATCACCTGGTGGGGACCGGCCGAGCCGACCACCTCACGCACCTGCTCGATCGACGAGCCGGGCGTGCGGGTGAAGTCGAAGACCGAGCCGCCGGTGAACTCGACGCCCAGGTTGAGCGGCTTGATGAACAGACCGGCGATCGAGATGATCAGCAGCGTGAGCGACAGGCCGTACCAGAGCTTGCGCTTACCGACGAAGTCGATGTCGATGTCGCCGCGGTAGAGGCGGCGCGCGAGGCCGGCGGCCATCACGCCTCCTGGAGGGTGGTCGAGGTGGACGACGAATCGGTGCGCGCCATGCGCTCGGCGTCGAGTCCGGACAGCGGGTGGCCCTTGGCGAAGAACGCCATGCGCGCCACCAGCGACATGAGCGGCTTGGTGAAGAGGAACACCACCACGATGTCGATGACGGTCGTCAGGCCCATCGCGAAGGCGAAGCCGGCGACGTCGCCGACGGCCAGGAAGTAGAGCACCAGGGCCGCGATGAACATGACCGCGTCGGCCACGAGGATCGTGCGGCGGGCGCGCTTCCAGGCCACTTCGACGGCCGTGCGCAGGCTGCGCCGGCCCTCCTTCATCTCGTCTCGGATTCGCTCGAAGTAGACGATGAAGGAGTCGGCGGTGATGCCGATCGAGACCACCAGGCCGATGATGTGCGGCAGCGACAGGCGGAAGCCCGCGTTGGCGCTGAGCACCACGACCGACAGGTAGGTGACGACCGTCGCGACCAGGAGGCTGGCGATGCCGACCACGCCGAGGCCGCGGTAGTAGAGCAGCAGGTAGAGCATGACGATCACGAGGCCGATGCCGCCCGCGATCAGACCGCCGCGCAGCTGGTCGGCGCCGAGGGTCGAGGAGACCGACACGGTCGAGCTGACCTTGAACTTCAGCGGCAGCGCGCCGTACTTGAGCTGGTCGGCCAGTTCGGTCGCGGTCTGCGAGGTGAAGCTGCCCGAGATCTCGGTCTTGCCGCCGGTGATGCGGCCGTTGGAGACCGGGGCCGTCACGACCACGCCGTCGAGCACCGCGCCGATCTGGTTGCGCGGCGGCTGGCTGTTGAAGGTCTTGTTGGTCAGCTCGGACCACTTCGTGGCGCCCGCGCTCTTGAAGTCGAGGTTGACGACCCACTCGCCGGTGTCCTGGCGCACGCCGGACGAGGCGGTGCTGATCTCCGAACCCTGGACCGCGGCCACGTCGAGGATGTACTTCGCGGTGCCGCTCTCGTCACAGGCCGCGAACTGCTTGGTCGGGTCGTCGAGGACGCCCGCGCCCTTGTTGTTGGCCGTGCACTTGAGGTCCTTGAACTGCTGCAGGACGGCCGGGTCGATGCCGGACAGGTCCTGGCCCGCCAGCGGGTCGGCGGCGGCGTTCGGGTCGGCCGAGGGCTGCGTCGTCACGAGCGGCGAGGCGGCCGGGCTGGGCTCGGCGTTCTTCTTCTTGCCGTTGCCCTGCTGGTTGTCGCCCTGCTGCTTGTTCCCCTGGCCCGCTTCGGCGCTCGCGGTCGGCGAGGGCGCCTGGAGGGCCTTGGAGACCGCCCGGCCCGCCGGGCTGGCGGCTGGAGAGGCGGCGGCCGACGGCGTCACGGCCGGGAGCGAGCCCGACGGGGCCGGCGAGGCCGCGTCGCTGGGCAGCGCGGCCGGCTGAGCCTGCGCCGGGCCGACGGCGAGCACCTGGCGGAAGCGGAGCTCGGCGGTCGTGGCCACCAGCTTCAACGCCTCTTCCTGACCCGCGCCCGGGATCTGGATCAGGATGTTGTCACTGGCCCTCGCGACCTGGGCGTCGGAGATGCCCTGCCCGTTGACGCGGTCACGGATGATGTTGACGGCCCGATCGAGGCTCTCTTGCGAGGGCGCCTTGTTGTCGAGGGTCTCGGGCGAGAGCGTGACAGTCGTGCCGCCCGCCAGGTCGAGACCGAACTTCGGGATGTACGCGTTCTGCAGGACCACGGCCGCGCCCATGGCGGCGATGATCGCCAGAAGAAGCAGGAGCGTGCGTCCCGGCTTGATCTGGCTGCTGGTCGGTGGGGCCACTGGTGGTCAGTCTTTCGTCAAGGGGTCTTCAATGAGGGTACTCAGGACTTGCGGGTGCTGGAGTCTCCAGTCTCCGGGCTTTCCGCGACGTTGTCGTCGTCGGACTTCTCATCGGTCTCGGTCGAGTCGATCCCGTCGCCGGGCTCCTCGGTGAGGACCCGGCCGATCGCGGCCTTGACCCAGCGGGTCTCGATCCCGGGCGCGACCTCGAGGATGACGTCTTCGTCGGCGAAGCCGACCACGGTGCCGAACAGGCCCGTTGTGGTCATCACGCGGGAACCCACGCTGAGCGAGTTCTGCATCGCGACCTGCTCCTGCTGCCGCTTCCGCTGCGGGCGGATGAGCAGGAAGTAGAAGACCACGAAGAGCAGGACGATCGGGAGTAGCTGCGCAAGCCCTTCCACGGGGCTCTCCTTCGTTGAAGAGATGACCGGCCATTCGCCGGAGGTCACACGAGGTTTGACGCCGGTCCGGGCCACACGCTCGGCACGTCACCTTACATAGCGAGCCTAGCCACCCAGCCAAGCCACGCAGTGTAGGCGAGCTGTCAGAACCCCGGCAACGAGGCCACGATCCGCCGCGCGGGAAAGTTCCGTTTTCACGCCTATTGCAACCATTCCGTGATCCCCAAGGCCCTTTCCGGCATCACTGTGGGTTATCAGGAGGGTCGTCGAAGACCACGCCGGCCCCGAACGCGTCGGGCGGCGGGACCAGGCCCAGATGGACCCAGGCGGCGGCCGTGGCCACCCGTCCGCGCGGGGTGCGGGCGAGCAGCCCCTGCCGGACGAGGAACGGCTCGGCGACCACCTCGACGGTCTCGGGCTCCTCCCCCACGGCTACGGCGAGTGTCGACAGCCCGACGGGCCCGCCGCCGAACTTGCGCAGCAGCGCGCCCAGGACGGCCCGGTCGAGCCGGTCGAGGCCCTCGGCGTCGACTTCGTAAAGATTGAGTGCGGCCGCGGCGATCTCCCGGGTGATCAGCCCGTCGGCGCGCACCTCGGCGAAGTCGCGCACCCGCCGCAGCAGCCGGTTGGCGATGCGGGGGGTGCCCCTTGAGCGGCCGGCGATCTCGGCGGCTCCTTCTTCCGGCAGGTCGACGCCGAGCAGCCGGGCCGAGCGGTTGAGCACGGTCTCGAGCTCGGCCTCGTCGTAGAACTCCATGTGGGCGGTGAACCCGAACCGGTCGCGCAGCGGCGCCGGCAGCAGGCCCGCCCGGGTGGTGGCCCCGACGAGGGTGAACGGCGCGACCTCCAGCGGGATCGCGGTCGCCCCCGGGCCCTTGCCGACGACGATGTCGACCCGGAAGTCCTCCATCGCCAGGTAGAGCATCTCTTCGGCGGGCCGGGCCATGCGGTGGATCTCGTCGATGAAGAGCACTTCGCCGTCGGTCAGCGTCGACAGGATCGCGGCCAGGTCGCCGGCCCGCTCCAGCGCCGGGCCCGAGGTCACCCGCAGCGGGGCCCCCAGCTCGGCCGCGATGATCATGGCGAGGGTGGTCTTGCCGAGGCCGGGCGGCCCGCTCATCAGCACGTGGTCGGGCGGCCGGTTGCGCCGCAGCGCCCCTTCGAGCACCAGGGAGAGCTGCTCCCTGACCCTCGGCTGCCCGATGAACTCGGCCAGCCGCTTGGGCCGCAGCGCCGCCTCGATCAGCCGCTCGTCGCCCTGGACGTCGGCCGAGACCAGCTCGCGTTCGAAGGAGCCGGCGATCTCGACCTCGTAGGACCCGTCGCCCGGCTCGTGGATCGACCCTTCGCGGAACCCGCCGGCCGACCCGGGCAGCAGGCCGTCACGTTCGCGGGACGGCTCGGCCGGGACGCCGGGAAGTGAATCTTTCATCGCACGCTCAGCGCCCGGAGGGCGGCCTTCAGCAGCGGCGCGATCTGGGGCTGGCGCCCAGCAGCCAGTTCGGCCTCGGCGTCGGGGGTCACCACGGCGAGGGCGTCGTCGGCGTCGCGGGCGGAGTAGCCGAGCCCGACGAGGCCCGAATGCACCTGCTCGCGCCACAGGGCCTCGCGGGCGGGCCCGTTGATCGCGGCGTTCACGACCTCTTCGGGGGTGCCCAGCTTGCCCTTGAGCTCCAGCACGAGCCGCTGCGCGCCCTTCTGCCCGATGCCCGGCACCATCTGCAGCGCCTTGAGGTCGCCGGAGGCCACCGCGACGCGCAGCGCGTTGGGCGAGTGGACGGCCAGCATCGCCAGCGCGAGCCGGGGACCGATGCCGCTGGCGGTCTGCAGCATCTCGAACACCACCCGCTCGTCGTCGGAGGCGAACCCGTAGAGGGTCAGCGACTCCTCCCGGACGACCAGCGAGGTCGACAACCGGCCGGTCTCCCCCACACGCAGCAGCCCGAGGGTGCCGGGCGTGCAGTGGACCAGCACGCCCACCCCGCCGACCTCGACCACGGCGGCGTCAGGGGCGATGGCGGTGACCAGACCGGACACCGAGGCGATCATCAGGTGCTCCCGGGATTGCGGACGAGGACCGGAGAGGAACCCCGGCCCGAAAGGACGGACGACCAGAACGGGGGGCGCGCTCCACGGACGGCGGCGATCACCGGGGGGCAGGGCCTCACTGAGGGGCAGGGTCTCACCGGGGGCTCCGGGACCGGCCGGGCTGGTGGTCGCCCTGCTCGCGGCCCCCCGCACCACCCCCGGGCGGCCCGCCCGGCCGGCCTGGCGCGAGCCCGCCCGCCCGGGCGGTCGCCACGGCGCCCGCCAGGCGGTTCTGCACTCCCCCGCGCCACACGTGGCAGATGGCCAGCGCCAGCGCGTCGGCGGCGTCGGCGGGCTTGGGCATGGCGTCGAGGCGGAGGATGCGGGTGACCATGGTGCCGACCTGCTTCTTGTCGGCGGTGCCGCTGCCGGTGACGGCGGCCTTGACCTCGGAGGGGGTGTGGAGCGCGACGGGCAGCCCGCGGCGCGACGCGCACAGGATGGCCACGGCGGCCGACTGGGCGGTGCCCATGACGGTGCGGACGTTGTGCTGCGCGAACACCCGCTCGACGGCCACCGCGTCGGGCGCGGTCTCGTCGAGCCACTTCTCGAGGCCCCGCTCGATCGCGACCAGGCGGGCGCCGATCTCGTCGTCGGCCGGGGTGCGGATCACGCCGACGGCCACCAGGCGGGCGGGCGATCCGGGGCGGCCGTCGACGACGCCGACGCCGCAGCGGGTGAGCCCGGGGTCGACACCCAGCACGCGCACCGGCGGCCCCCTTCCGCTCCGAACATGTGTTCGGCGATCTTACACTAGAAGTAGTCGAGCAGGTACGCCTTCGCGGCGAACACGGCGTCGAGGGTGTCGTCGAAGAGGGCGGGGCCGGTCAGCCCGCCCGACATGCGCAGAGTGGCGGCGGGCACGCCGGCGTACAGGGCCGAGAGGGCGTTGATCGTGAGGGCCGGGCCCGGCCCGGCGCCCTTCGACAGGGCGCCCGTGCCGTCGGCGACCTCCAGGAGCCAGGTGCCGTCGTTGGCGGGGCGGGCCGGGTCGGTGAGCTCGAACGTGACGGCGGCGGTGACCGCCGCCGGGTAGCCGCGCCGGGCGATCGCGTCGGCGGGGTCGACGAGGCGGAACATCCAGCGGGTGGACGCCACGACGTCGGTGGAGCGTTCGCGCAGCAGCCACAGGACCGGGTCGTCGGGCGCGATCGTGGCGGTGACCCGCTTGGCGACCGACGAGGAGGTGCCGACGAGGGCCCACAGGGCCCGTGCGGTGGCCTCGGAGGCGGCGAGGAGGCCGTCGACCTCGATGTCGCCGCCCGACCAGCGGTAGATCACGTAGCCGTCGTCGGCGAGGTAGCAGAAGTCGTCGTCGTCTTCGAGCCAGACCCGCCAGGTCTCCGGCGTGTAGGTCAGCGGGCCCGAGGCCCGGGTGGCGGCGTGGACGCGGCCGATCAGCGCCACCAGCTCGTCGGTGTCGCCGGGGCCCATGCGGCGCAGCCCGGCCGGCGCGCCGGGGGCGATCGTGCGCAGCGCTTCGGTGGGCAGGGTCGCGATCAGGCGGCCGCCGGCGTGCTCGAAGCCCGCGTTCCGGTAGACCGGGGTGGTCGCCGGATAGAGCGCCGAGACCGCCGATCCGAGTTCGGAGCAGCGGTCGAGCACGGCACTCATCAGCATCCGGCCGACGCCCCTGCCCCGGTCTTCGGGCGCCACGGTGACGCCGGCCACGCCGCCCATGGACTGCGGGCGGCCGTGCCACCACTGCGTGAAGGGGTTGAGCCGGGCCGTGGCGACCAGCCGGGCGCCGTCGAAGACGCCCAGGCAGCGGCCCTGGGACAACAACGGCGTGACCATGCGGCGCCAGATCGCGGCGTCGGACGCCGAGAGTGGCCCGAAGGCCCGCTTGCGGTTGTCGAGCACCGCGTCGAGATCGTCTTCGCCGAGATCACGGATATCCACGGAACCACAACCTACGCAGGCCTCACGGAACCGCGCAATCCAGCCGGTTTCAGGCGTCGAGCTTGGCCAGGATCTCGTCGGAGACGTCGGCGTTGGCGTAGACGTTCTGCACGTCGTCGCTGTCTTCGAGCGCGTCGATCAGCTTGAAGACCTTGCGGGCCGTGTCTTCGTCGACCGGGACGTTGATCGACGGCAGGAAGCTGCTGTCGGCCGAGTCGTAGTCGATGCCGGCGTCCTGGAGGGCCTTGCGGACCGGCACGAGGTCGCTGGCCTCGGTCACGATCTCGAACGACTCGCCCAGGTCGTTGACCTCTTCGGCGCCCGCTTCGAGCACCACTTCGAGGACCTGGTCTTCGGTGAGCTCGACGCGGCCGGCCTTGGTCTCCGACACCAGCTTGGGCACCAGGATGACGCCCTTGCGGTTGAACATGTAGGAGACCGAGTTGGGGTCGGCCAGCGAGCCGCCGTTGCGGGTCAGCGCGACCCGGACCTCGGACGCCGCGCGGTTGCGGTTGTCGGTGAGGCACTCGATGAGCATGGCGACGCCGCTGGGGCCGTAGCCCTCGTACATGATCGTCTGCCAGTCGGCGCCGCCGGCTTCGAGGCCGCCGCCGCGCTTGCGGGCGCGCTCGATGTTGTCGACCGGCACCGAGCTCTTGCGCGCCTTGGTGATGGCGTCGTAGAGGGTCGGGTTGCCTTCAGGATCGGGGCCACCGGTCCTGGCCGCCACTTCGATGTTCTTGATGAGCTTGGCGAACAGCTTCCCGCGCTTGGCGTCGAGCGCGGCCTTCTTGTGCTTCGTCGTCGCCCATTTGGAGTGGCCGGACATCGGCTAGAGCTCCCTTACCATCTCAACGAAATACGAATGGACCCGCGCGTCGCCGGTCAGTTCCGGGTGGAACGAGGTGGCGAGCAAGGGGCCCTGGCGGACCGCGACGATCCTATCCCCGGCGCGGGCCAGCACTTCGACATCGTTTCCGACGGACTCGACCCAGGGCGCCCGGATGAAGATCGCCCGGAAGCCCTGAATCCCCGGGAGGTCCAGATCGTACTCGAAGGAGTCGACCTGGCGCCCGAAGGCGTTGCGGCGCACGACCATGTCGAGGCCGCCGAGGGTCTGCTGGCCCTCGATGCCGCCCTCGATGCGGTCGGCCAGCATGATCATGCCGGCGCAGGAGCCGTAGGCGGGCATGCCCGCCTTGACCCGCTGCTGGATGGGGTCGAACATCTCGAACGCCACCGCGAGCTTCCACATCGTGGTCGACTCGCCGCCCGGGATGACCAGGGCGTCGACCTGGTCGAGCTCCTCGGGGCGGCGGACCGCCACCGCGACGGCGCCCGACTCCACCAAGGCGCGGGCGTGCTCGCGGACGTCGCCCTGGAGCGCGAGCACGCCGATCGTGGGTGTGCTCACCAGCCGCGCTCGGCCAGGCGGTGGGGCACCGGGATGTCGTCGACGTTGATGCCGACCATGGCCTCGCCGAGGCCGCGCGAGACCTTGGCGATCACGTCGGGGTCGTCGAAGAACGTGGTGGCCTTGACGATCGCGGCGGCCCGCTGGGCGGGGTTGCCCGACTTGAAGATGCCGGAGCCGACGAACACGCCTTCGGCGCCGAGCTGCATCATCATCGCGGCGTCGGCCGGGGTGGCGATGCCGCCCGCGGTGAACAGCACGACCGGCAGCTTGCCCTCGCGGGCGACCTCGGCGACCAGCTCGTAGGGGGCCTGCAGCTCCTTGGCGGCGACGTAGAGCTCGTCTTCCGGAAGGGACGAGAGGCGCTTGAGCTCGGCGCGGATGGTGCGCATGTGGGTGACGGCGTTGGAGACGTCGCCGGTGCCGGCCTCGCCCTTGGAGCGGATCATGGCCGCGCCCTCGGTGATGCGGCGCAGGGCCTCGCCCAGGTTGGTGGCGCCGCACACGAAGGGCACCGTGAAGCGCCACTTGTCGATGTGGTTGGCGTAGTCGGCCGGGGTGAGCACCTCCGACTCGTCGACGTAGTCGACGCCGAGCGACTGCAGGACCTGGGCCTCGGCGAAGTGGCCGATGCGGGCCTTGGCCATGACCGGGATCGAGACGGCGGCGATGATGCCGTCGATCATGTCGGGGTCGCTCATGCGCGACACGCCGCCCTGCGCGCGGATGTCGGCGGGCACCCGCTCCAGGGCCATGACCGCGACCGCGCCGGCGTCTTCGGCGATCTTGGCCTGGTCGGGCGTGACGACGTCCATGATCACGCCGCCCTTGAGCATCTCGGCCATGCCGCGCTTCACGCGCGCGGTGCCGACGGACGGGGTCGTTTCGGGGCTGGACACGGCGCTACCTCACTCGAGGGGACAAGGTGAATTGGTTCTATATTAGGCGCCCGAGCGAACCAAAACGACAGTCCATTTCGTACCGAAAGACTGGCGGAACCGGACAGTCCGGCTACGGCGCGATCGGCGTCCGGGAGGCGAGCACGACCCAGACCTGGCCTCGGGCGAACGGCATCGGGGTGCCGTCGGCCAGCGTGAACGTGGTGCCGTCCTCCTCAGTCGGCCGCTTCCACCTGACCTTGTACGCCTGCCCGTCGCGCAGCACGACGCCGGTGCCCCTGCCGGTCGAGTGGACCAGCGGCGTGTAGCTGCCGGTGAAGTCGTGGAACTGCGACCGCTCGGTCTTGGTGTACTGCACGACCACGGTGGCGGGGGCGATCTGGCCGCCCTCGGCGGCCATGTCCTTCTCGCCGTCCTGGATGACGGCCCACTTCTTCGTGCCCGCGTTCCACTGGAAGGTGAAGGTCGCGGCGGGGTACTTCACCGTGTACGACCGCCTCGGCGTGCCGCCTTCGGGCGCCTCGTCGGAGAAGGTGAACCCGATGTCCTTGGCCTTGGTCGCCTTGGCCTGCTTCAGCAGCTGGGCGGGCCGGCCGACCAGGTTGTAGGGGGCGACCCGGCCCGGGTAGCGGAAGTAGGCGCCGGGGGCCGAGCTGTCCGACACGTCGACCAGCGACGCCTGCTGCACGAACGGGATCATCTTGGTCTGCACGCCCGAGTAGGCCAGGGCGGGCTTGCCGAACATCGGCAGGATGTGCAGGTCGGAGATGCGGGCCGAGCGGACCGGGCCGACCTCCTTGGGCAGCTTCGAGGAGAAGATCGCCATCAGCCGGGTCAGGCCGCCCTCGACCTGCTCGACGTAGACGATGTCGGCCGACTTCACGCCGATCTGCGGCTTGCCCGAGTGGGTGTTCTCGATCTTGACGGCCAGGACCGGCTTGCGGGCGGCGACCGGCATGCCGGTGAACGGGTGCTCCGGGGGCTTGGTCGGCGAGGGCGACGCGGCGGCGCCGGCGGCCTGCGGCGTCGTGCCGGGGTTGCCGCTCTCGCCCCCCGAGGAGCACGCGGTCAGCAGGGTCGCCGCCGCGAGCATGAGAACGCCCAACCGATGTGCCCGCACGGACAACTCCTCCCGAGTCCCGAAAAATCCGCGCCAGCTTACCGGCGTCAGCTGGTAATTCGGTCAGAGTCCGTCAAGTCGGTCAGGCGCCCGCCATGGCCTTCGGGGGGTCGTCGTCGATGTCGAAGAACTCGGGGTAGGGCGTGTGCCCCGCCAGCCGCAGGATCCGGGCCAGGAAACGGCGCTGGGCGACCCGGGTGACGTCGACGGCGTTGTTGTAGAACCGCCGCGAGTAGACGACCTTGGCGACCGAGGCGTCGAGCTCGGCCAGCAGCTCGGGGGCCTGCACCTTCTCGGCGAAGGTCTCCTGGTCGACGACCGCCCGCAGGGTGCGCGACAGGTCGCTCTCGGCGTGCTCGCGCTCGTCGGGCCCGGCGGTGCGGGCCTCGTGCGCCGCCGCCGCCAGCACCAGGGAGGTGGCCGGGTCGAGCAGCCGCGAGCCGGCCAGCTCCAGGCTCACCGCGGCCCGCCGCAGGAGGGCGGCGTCGAGGGCGGCGTGGGCGGTCTCCAGCCGGATGTGCAGGCGGTCGAGCCGCCCGGCCCGCCAGGAGATGTAGACGGCCGTCAGCACGATCACCACGCCGACGACCAGGATGACCGTGGTGTTCACTACTCGTCCTCCACGCCGACCGGGGCGCCGGTGACGGTCTCGTAGACCCGCAGGACGTCGCGGGCGACGGTCGACCAGTCGTATTTGCGGACCGCGAGGCGGGCCTCGTCGGAGTATTTGGCCCGGCGCTGCGGGTCGTCGAGCAGCGCGGCGGCCTCACGCGCCAGCGCGGCGGCGTCGCCGGTGGCGAACAGGGCCCCGGCCTGGCCGTCGCCCAGCACCTTGCGGAAGGCCGGGATGTCGCTGGCCAGGATGGTCGCGCCCGCCGACATGGCCTCGGTCAGCACGATGCCGAAGCTCTCGCCGCCCAGGTTGGGGGCGACGAAGACGTCGACGGAGTGGAGGGCGCGGATCTTGTCGGCCTCGCTGACCATGCCGAGCAGCTCGACGCGGTCGTGCAGGTTCTTCGGCAGCTTGGCGTAGACGTCGTCGGCGTCGCCGGGCCCGGCGACCAGCAGGCGCACCCCCGGCCGCTCCCCCGCCAGCTTCGCGAACGCCTCCAGCAGCACGGCCAGGCCCTTGCGGGGTTCGTCCATCCGCCCCAGGAAGCCGAGCACGGTCCCGTCGGGGCCCCAGCCCGGCAGGGGCTCGGCCTCGGCGTAGCGGTCGACGGTGACCCCGTTGGGGATCAGCACGGCGTCGCCGCCCATGTGCTCGACCAGGGTCTTGCGGGCGGCGTCGGAGACGGCGATCCGGCCGGTGATCTTCTCCAGGGCGGTGTGGAGCACGGGCGCGGTCACCGACACGGCCCGCGAACGCTCGTAGGAGGCGTGGAAGGTCGCCACGATCGGCCCGCGCGCCACCCAGCAGGCCAGCAGCCCCACCGACGGCACGGCCGGCTCGTGGACGTGGAGCACGTCGAAGCGGCCCTCGCGGATCCACTTGCGGACCCGGTTGGCCGACAGGAACCCGAAGGTCAGCCGGGCCACCGACCCGTTGTAGGGCACCGGGACGGCCCGCCCGGCCGACACCACGTAGGCCGGGAGCGGCGCGTCGTCGCCGGCGGGCGCCATGACCGAGACCCGGTGCCCGTCGTCGATCAGCGCCTCGGCCAGGTCGCGCACGTGGGCCTGGACACCGCCCGGGACGTCCCACATGTACGGGCAGACGATCCCGATCCTCACGGCCGGGGCTCCCGGGGCTCCAGGTCGTCGAGCCACAACCGCTGGAGCATGTGCCAGTCGTCAGGGTGTTCCGCGATGCCCTTCTCGAAGGCCGCCGCCATGCCCTGCGTGAGCGCGGCCGCCTTCTCCTGCCGGGTCCCCTCGGCCGGCACGGGCACTTCCGGATGGACGTCTAAACCCCAGTCGGCGCCGTCGAAGTAGACGATCACCGGCAGCAGCGCCGCCCCGGTCTGGAGCGCCAGCAGGGCGGGCCCGGCGGCCATGCGGGTGCGGGCGCCGAAGAAGTCGACCTCGACCCCGCTCTCGGTCAGGTCGCGATCGGCCGGCAGGCAGACCACGCCCCCGGCGCGGGTGCGCTGGGCCAGCGTGCCGAAGGCGTGGGCGGTGCCGCCCCCCTTGGCGGTCAGCGGCAGCACCTCCATCCCGATGGCGGTCCGGAAGGCGACGAACTTCTCGAAGAGCGACTCGGGCTTGAGGCGCTCCATCACGGTCGTGAACGGGTGGCCGCTCTGCACCAGCCAGACCCCGGCGGCGTCCCAGTTGCCCATGTGGGGCAGCGCGATCACGACCCCGCGCCCGGAGGCGACGGTGTCGAAGATCAGGTGCTCGTCGTGGGAGTGGGTGCGGGCGTGGATCTGCTTCGGATCCATGTCGGGCAGCCGGAAGATCTCCATCCAGTAGCGCATGTAGGACCGCAGGCCCCTCTTGGACAGCGCGCGGAGCGAGGCCTGGTCGCCGCCGGTCACCCGGGCCAGGTTGGACTCCAGGCGCTTCACCGACTTGCCCTGACGCCACCACATGACGTCGGCGATGCGCCGGAACACGAAGGCGGCCGCCTTCTCCGGGACGAACCGGACGATGGCCCAGCCGGCCGTGTAGGCCGACGCGACGATCCGGTCAGTGAGCGTCATGGTCCACCGCCTGCTTGTAGACGACGTGCATGCGCTGCCCCACAGTGATCACGCTGGCGACGGCCAGCCCCCAAAGACCCACAGCCAGAACGTACGGCACGCCCAATCCGTCGAGGAAGGCCACCACGAGCACGACGAGCAATCGCTCTCCGCGTTCGGCGATGCCGACGTTGGCGGTCATGCCGAGACCCTCGGCCCGCGCCTTGGCGTAGGAGACGACCGCGCCGCCGACCAGGCAGAGCAGGCCGCCCAGGGCCAGCACCCGCTGGCCGTCGAGGACCAGGTAGATGATCAGGCCGGAGAAGACGCCCGCGTCGGCGACCCGGTCGAGGGTCGAGTCGAGGAAGGCGCCCCAGGTCGAGCCCTTGGTCATCCGGGCCAGGATGCCGTCGAGCAGGTCGGCGAGCACGAAGAAGGTGATCACGAGGCTGCCCGCGACGAGCTGCCCATGTGGGTAGAACCACAGGGACGAGGCGACCGTGCCGAGCGTGCCGGCCGCGGTGATCATGTTGGGAGTGACGCCATGGCGCGCGAGGAACCGGCCCAAGGGGCTCATGAGCCTGGTCATGGCGGGACGCAGAACGTTCAGCATGGCGGTCCGATCGTAGGGCATGCACCACCGCGCACATTCCCTGTCCAGGTCTTGTGATCTGGACCACAACGGTTAAGGGTGGGTTACACGCGCCTTTCCGATCGGGGTGCGGGGCGCGTCACAGCAGGCGGCCGGGCGGCCGCCGGTCGTTCACGCGGCCTGCGGCCTCCCCTCCAATCCAGGAGGCGAAAGTGGCGGAGAAGGCTAACGGAGGGACATCGGGAGCCGCGGGCAGGGCACCATCGGCCGACCAGCCGGACATGGTGCGCAACGTCGTGCTCGTCGGCCACTCCGGATCGGGGAAGACGACCTTGGTGGAGGCGCTGCTCGCGGCGACCGGCACCATCCCGCGCACGGGCCGGGTCGAAGACGGCACCACCATCAGCGACTTCGACGAGGTCGAGGTCCGCCAGCAGCGGTCGGTGAACCTGGCCCTCGCGCCGCTGACGTACAACGGGATAAAGATCAACCTGCTCGACACGCCCGGGTACGCCGACTTCGTCGGGGACCTGCGGGCCGGCCTGCGGGCCGCCGACGCGGCGCTGTTCGTGGTCGCCGCCACCGACGGGGTCGACGGGCTGACCCGGCAGATCTGGGACGAGTGCGCGAGCGTGGGCATGCCGCGCGCGGTCGTCATCACCAAGATCGACCACCAGCGGGCCGACTTCGACGAGGTCCTCACCGCCTGCCAGGACGCCTTCGGCGAGGGGGTCGCGCCGCTCTACCTGCCGGTGGGCGGCGACGCGCTCGTGGGCCTGCTGTCGCAGCGCGTGTTCGACTACTCCGGCGGGTCGCGTACCGAAAGAGAGCCCGACGCCGACCAGGTCGAGCTGATCGAGATGTACCGCGGGTCGCTCATCGAGGGGATCATCCAGGAGAGCGAGGACGAATCGCTCATGGACCGCTACCTCGAAGGCGAGGAGATCGACACCAAGGTCCTCATCGACGACCTGGAGAAGGCGGTCGCGCGGGCCAGTTTCCACCCGGTGCTGGTGAGCGCGCCGGGCGTGGGCATGCCCGAGCTGCTCGAAGTGATCACCCAGGGGTTCCCGTGCCCGCCCGAGCACCGGCTGCCCGACGTCACGACCATAGACGGCAAGAGCGTCAGGGTCTGCCGGTGCGACCCCGACGGGCCGCTGGTGGCCGAGGTGGTCAAGACGACCAGCGACCCCTACGTGGGCCGCATCAGCCTGGTCCGCGTCTTCTCGGGCACCCTGCGGCCCGACATGACCGTGCACGTCTCCGGGCACGTGCCCCAGCACGAGCACGACGTCGACGAGCGCGTCGGCGCGTTGTCCTCGCCGCTCGGCAAGACCCAGCGCCCGGTGGGCAAATGCGTGGCCGGCGACGTGGTCGCGGTGGCCAAGCTCGGCCACGCCGAGACCGGCGACACCCTGTCGGAGAAGGAGAACCCGCTGGTCATGGAGCCGTGGCAGATGCCCGAGCCGCTGCTCCCCGTCGCGATCAGGGCCAAGTCGAAGGCCGACGAGGACAAGCTCTCCCAGGCGCTGAACCGCCTGGTGGCCGAAGACCCGACGCTGCGCCTGGAGAACAACGCCGAGACCCGGCAGCTGGTGCTGTGGTGCATGGGCGAGGCCCACGCCGACGTGCTGCTCGACCGGCTCTCGCGCCGCCACGGCGTCGAGGTGGAGAAGATCGACCTGCGGGTGCCGCTGCGCGAGACCTTCGGCGGCAAGGCGCAGGGCATGGGCCGCAACGTCAAGCAGACCGGCGGCCACGGCCAGTACGCCATCTGCCACCTGGAGATCGAGCCGCTGCCCTCGGGGTCGGGGTTCGAGTTCGTCGACAAGATCGTCGGCGGCGTGGTGCCGCGCCAGTTCATCCCGTCGGTCGAGAAGGGCGTGCGCAGCCAGATGGAGCGCGGCGTGGTGGCCGGCTACCCGATGGTCGACATAAGGGTCACGCTCTACGACGGCAAGGCCCACTCGGTCGACTCCAGCGACATGGCGTTCCAGATCGCGGGCGGGCTGGCCCTGCGCGAGGCCGCCGCGAAGGTCCCGGCGCTGCTGCTCGAACCGGTCGACGAGGTGTCGGTCCTCGTCGACGACGACTACGTCGGCAACGTCATGAGCGACCTGTCGTCGCGGCGCGGACGGGTGCTGGGCACCGAGCCCGTGGGGGTCGGCCGGACGCTGGTCCGGGCCGAGGTGCCGGAACTGGAAATCACCCGATACGCAATAGATCTACGGTCGATGTCACACGGAACCGGAACGTTCACCCGCGCTTTCCTGCGTTATGAACCATTGCCGTCGCACCTCGCCGGAAAGGTCGCGACCCCCGCTGATTAGCGGGTTCCCGGCGCCGTTCGTTTCACCTGAACGGCGCCGGGGCATTTCCTCGCGCGTTGTGTGGAGTCACATCCGCCTCGTATGACGAATTTCGCTATACGGGCGAAGCATTGCCAATGCGATGCCAGACTGTGACAGCCATCGCGTTCGGGGAGGGCAAGTGAAACGACAGTTGATCGCCGGCGTCGCCGTGGCCGCGACCGCTTCCGCGGGGGCCTACCTGCTCGTCCCGGAGGCGTCCAGCCCCGGATTGGAGCGTGCCAGCTACGTGACCACCGCGGCCAAGAAGGACGTCTGCCCGGCGGCCAAGCGCCAGATGCGCGGCATGTGGATCGCGACGACGCAGAACATCGACTGGCCGTCGAAGGCCGGCCTGTCGCCCGCCACGCAGCGGGCCGAATACGTCAAGATGCTCGACACCGCCGCCGCGCGCGGCATCAACGCGGTGTTCGTGCAGGTCAGACCGGCTTCCGACGCCATCTACAAGTCGTCGCTGGAGCCCTGGTCGCAGTACCTGACCGGCAAGGCGGGCAAGAACCCGGGCTGGGACCCGCTGCCGTTCCTGATCAGCGAGGCCCACAAGCGGGGCATGGAGTTCCACGCCTGGTTCAACCCCTACCGGGCCGCCTACAGCGACAACGTCGCGGCGCTGCCCGCGAACCACCCGGCCCGGCAGCACCCCGGCTGGGTGGTCAAGCACGAGGGGCGCCTCTACTACAACCCGGGGCTTCCGTCGGTCCGTGACCACGTCACCAAGGTGATCATGGACGTGGTCAACCGCTACGACATCGACGGCGTGCACTTCGACGACTACTTCTACCCCTATCCGGGCCAGGGCACGAAGTTCAACGACACCGCCGCCTACGACAAGTACGGCGCGGGCAAGTCGCTGGCCAACTGGCGGCGGGCCAACGTCAACCAGCTCGTGGCGCAGGTCGACAAGGCCGTCCACCGGGCCAAGCCCTACCTGAAGTTCGGCATCAGCCCGTTCGGGATCTGGCGCAACAAGAGCAACGACCCGACCGGCTCCAAGACCACCGGCATGTCGGCGTACGACGCGATCTACGCCGACCCGAAGGCGTGGATCAAGGCGGGCACGGTCGACTACCTGACCCCGCAGCTCTACTGGAACCGGGGCTTCGCGGCGGCCGACTACGACGTGCTGGCGCCCTGGTGGGCGAACGCGGTCAAGGGCAGCGGCGTCGACCTCTACATCGGCCAGGGGCTCTACCAGATCGGCACCGGCGGGGCCTGGAACCGGCCCAACGAGATCCCGTCGCACCTGGCGGTCAACAAGCGCTATCCCGAGATCGAGGGCGACGTCTACTTCAGCGCCAAGCAGGTCGTGCAGAACCCGCTGAAGGTGATGACCCGGATCAAGGAGCAGTACTACCAGCGCCCGGCGCTGCTGCCGCTGATCAAGGGCCTGCCCACCAAGCCGCTCGGCCCGGTCAAGAACCTGCGCAACGCGGGCGGCACGCTGACCTGGACGGGCGTGCCGGGGGCCCGCGCCTACGCGGTCTACCGGGGCACGGGCAACTCGTGCGAGCTGGTCGCGGTCACGACGCGCTCCTCGTTCCAGACCCGGGCCAACGGCGCCTACCAGGTCACCTCGCTCGACCGCCTCTACAACGAGAGCACCCCTGTAGCAGCACGCGTGGGGTGACAAGCGAGTCGCGGACGGCCGAAGGCCGGCCGTGACTCGCGCCCGGAATCTGCCTCCATAGAAGTTGCAAGTTTTTGCTCAGTTATTGCGTCCGATGATCCGATCCTGTCAGGATGAGGGCACCCCCCTCACCGGGTAGCGTCCGCCCGGTGCCTGCCAGAAAGGATCATCGGACGTGGCTGTCTCGCGCCGTAGTTTCCTCGCCTCGGCCATCTCGGCGTCCGCCATCGCGGCGACCTCGACCCATCTGACCAGCGGCCCGGCGTACGCGGCCAGTCCACCCGGCGACGTGGTGGGCAAGATCACCGTCGGCTACCAGGGCTGGTTCGCCTGCCGGGGCGACGGCTCGCCGATCGACCGGTGGTGGCACTGGAGCGGCCACGACAACACCGTCCCGCCCTCGCCGTCGAACACCACGATCGTGTCGTGGCCGGACAACCGCGACTACACGCGCACCTACCCGACGCTCTACCAGAACCTGAACAACGGCCAGACGGCCAACCTGTTCTCCTCCTGGGACCAGCAGACGGTCGACACCCACTTCCGCTGGATGCGCGACAACGGCTGCGACACCGCCGCCCTGCAGCGCTTCAACCCCAACGGCGCCGAGGGCCCGATCCGCGACGGCATGACCGCCAAGGTGCGCCAGGCCGCCGAGGCCTTCGGCCGCAAGTTCTACATCATGTACGACGTCACCGACTGGCTCGCCTTCCAATCGGAGATCAAGACCGACTGGACGAGCAAGATGTCGGCGTACACCCAGAGCCCGATGTACGCCCGCCAGAACGGCAAGCCCGTCGTGTGCATCTGGGGTTTCGGCTTCAGCGAGCCCAGCCGGCCGTTCACCCCGGCGCCCTGCCTCGAAGTGATCAACTGGTTCAAGGCGCAGGGCTGCTACGTCATCGGCGGCGTGCCCACCTGGTGGCGGCAGGGCATCAACGACTCGCGTCCCGGCTTCGAGAACGTCTACCGGGCGTTCAACATGATCTCCCCGTGGATGGTCGGCCGGGCCCGGACCATCGCGGAGCTCGACAGCTACTACGCCAACGCCACCCTCGGCGACGTCGCCGAGTGCAACGCCCTGGGCATCGACTACCAGCCGTGCGTGATGCCCGGCGATCTCCAGTCGCGGGCCCGCGTCCACGGCGACTTCATGTGGCGCATGTTCTACAACACCATCCGCGCGGGCTCCCACGGCATCTACATCTCGATGTTCGACGAGTACAACGAGGGCAACCAGATCGCCAAGACCGCCGAGACGCAGGCGTGGGTGCCCGCGGGTTCGGGCATCCTGGCGCTCGACGAGGACGGCACGTTCTGCTCCTCCGACTACTACCTGCGCATCACCGCCGACGGCGGGCGCATGCTGAAGGGCCAGATCGCGCTGACGGCGACCCGGCCGACCCAGCCGACGACCGGCGGCCCGCCGCCCGGCGGCGACACGAACCTCGCGCTGAACAAGGCGGCCAGCGCCAGCAGCACCAACAACGGCTTCGTGCCCGCCAACGCCGTCGACGGGAACGCCGCCACCTACTGGGAGAGCTCCGGCGCGCTGCCGCAGTGGTTCCAGGTCGACCTGGGAGCCGCGTCGGTCCTGGGCCGGGCCGTGCTCAAGCTGCCGCCGAACGCGGCGTGGGGCTCACGGGTGCAGACGCTCACCCTCGCGGTGAGCGCCAACGGCAGCTCGTGGACGACGGTCACCGGCCCGATCGGCGTCACCTTCAACGCCGCGACCGGCAACCAGGCGACCATCACCATCCCGGCGCTGAGCGCCCGCTACGTGCGGGTGACGATCAGCGCCAACACCGGCTGGCCCGCCGCGCAGTTGTCGGAGCTGGAGGTCTACGCGACCGGCGCGGTGGAGAACACGCCCCCCACCGCCCCGGGCAACCTGACCGTCACCGGCAAGACCACCACCAGCGTGTCGCTCTCGTGGACGGCCTCGACCGACGACGTCGCGGTCACCGGCTACCAGGTGCTGCAGAACGGCGAGCCCGTGGCCTCGCCTACCGGGCTGACCCACACGGTCACCGGCCTGGCCCCGAACACCGCCTACACGTTCACGGTCCGGGCCCGCGACGGGCAGAACTCCCTGTCGCAGCCCTCGAACGCGGTGACCGCGACGACCGACCCGGCCGCGAACGTGAACCTGGCGGCCGGGAAGGCGACCGCCGAGAGCGGCCACGTGCAGAACTACGGGTCGGGCAACATCGTCGACGGCAACGCGGGCTCCTACTGGGAGTCGCCGAACAACGCGTTCCCGCAGTGGGTCCAGGTCGACCTCGGGGCGGCCACGTCGGTCTCCCGGGTGGTGCTGAAGCTGCCGCCGGCCTCGGCGTGGCAGACCCGGACCCAGACCATCGAGGTCCAGGGCAGCGTCAACGGCTCGACCTTCTCGACGCTGTCGGCGGCGTCGGGGCGCACCTTCAACCCCGCCACCGGCAACACCGTGACGGTCTCCTTCACCGCCTCGTCGCAGCGGTACGTGCGGCTGCGGTTCACCGGGAACACCGGCTGGCCGGCCGGGCAACTCTCGGAACTGGAGGTCTACGCCTCCTGACGGTCAGGCGAAGAGCGTGCGGCCCCAGTAGTCGCCCGCGTCGGCGACGCCGGGCGGGCAGGCGAACAGGCCGCTCGACACGTGCCTGATGTACTCGTTCAGCGGGTCCGACTTGGCCAGGGTCTCCTGGATCGGCACGAACTGGGTGCGCGGGTCGCGCTGGTAGGCGATGAAGAACAAGCCGGCGTCGAGGCGGCCCAGGCCGTCGGAGCCGTCGACGAAGTTGTAGCCGCGCCGCAGCAGGTGGGCGTTGCCGTGGGCGGAGGGGTGGGCCAGGCGGACGTGCGCGTCGGGACGCATGGCCGCCAGGTCGACCGGGTCGAACTCGTGCCGCTTGCCCGCCGGGGCGCCCTCGCCCTTGTCCCGGCCGAAGATCTCCTCCTGTTCGCGCAGCGAGGTGCGGTCCCAGGTCTCGACGGTCATCCGGATCTTGCGGGTGACCAGGTAGCTGCCGCCGGCCATCCAGGCCGCGCCGTCGTCGGGGTGGGCCCAGAGCTGGTCGCGCAGCAGGTCGGCGTCCTCCAGCTTGAGGTTGTTGGTGCCGTCCTTGAAGCCCATCAGGTTGCGGGCGGTCGCCTGGGTGCGGGAGGTCGAGGAGGTGCGGCCGAAGCCGAGTTGCGAGTAGCGCACCGAGACCCGGCCGAAGCCGATCCGGGCCAGGTTGCGGATGGCGTGCACGGCCACCTGCGGGTCGTGGGCGCACGCCTGGACGCAGATGTCGCCGCCCGAGATCTCCGGGATCAGCGTCTCGCCGGAGAACTTGGGCAGGTCGGCGAGCGGGGCCGGGCGTCTGGCGGCCAGGCCGAAGCGGTCGTCGAACAACGACGGGCCGAAGCCGATCGTCAGGGTCAGGCCCGAGGGCGGCAGGCCGAGCGCCTCGCCGGTGTCGTCGGGCGCGGCCTCGCGGGAGCCGCCGGTCGCGCCGAACGCGCCCGCCTCCTTGCCCTGGGTGAGGCGGGCGGCGGCGGCCGTCCACTCCTGGAGCAGTTCGGCCAGTTCGGCGCGGTCGGTCGTGGTGACGTCGAAGGCGACGAAGTGGAGCCGGTCCTGCGCGGGGGTGACGATGCCCGACTGGTGCTCGCCGTAGAAGGGGAAGACCTCCTCGACGTGCGCCTTGGCCGGGGGCTCCTCGGGGAGGGCGCGGGCGGCGAGGGCCCCCGCGCCCGCCGCCACGGCCCCGGCCGCGCCCAGTCCGAAGACCTGCCGACGACTGATCATCTAGTGGGCCACCAGGGGCGCGATCTTGCTGATCGGCTCGGCCAGCGCGTTGATCACGTCGGAGAGCCGCTTGAGCTCGTCCTTGGACAGCTCGTCGTGCAGCCGCCAGCCGTCGCCCTTCTGGTGGGCGCCCAGCTCGGTCTCGGCGGCGGCGAACTTCTCGTCGAGCGTCGCGACCAGGGCGGCGTCGCGCTCCTCCAGCACCGGGCGCAGCGACTGGACCGCCGCCTTCGACCCGGCCAGGTTGGCGGCGAAGTCCCACAGGTCGGTGTGGGACCAGATGTCCTCCTCACCGGTGATCTTGCCGGTGGCGACCTCGTCGAGCAGCTCCTTGGCGCCGTTGGCGAGGTTGAGCGGGGTCAGCTCGGCCGCGTTGGACTTCTCGACGATGGTCTTCACGTCGGTGATCAGCTTGTCGGCGATCGGGCCGTCGGCGCTGATGTCCTTGGTGATCCAGAGGTCTTTCTCGATCTTGTGGAAGCCGGTCCACTCCTCGCCCTCGGCGAGGTCGGCCTCGCGGGCGTCGATGGCCGGGTCGAGGTCGCCGAAGATCTCGGCGACCGGCTCGATGCGCTCCCAGTAGGTGCGCGCGACCGGGAACAGCGCCTTCGCCTCGTCGATCTTTCCCGCCTTGACGGCGTCGACGAACTCCTGCGTCTTGACCAGCAGGGTGTCGCTCTGGGTCTTCACGTAGCGCTTGTAGCTCGCGGTCGCCTCGGCGAGCGCGGCGTCGGCGGTCAGCGGCTTGTGCTCGCCGGCGACGGTCAGCGCGTTGCGGATGCCCTTGCCGACCATGCCGGGCTTGCAGGCGGTCTCGTACGTGCCGGCGGGCAGTTCGGCGATCAGCTCGCGGGTCAGGCCGGGCACGATGTTCTCGACCTCGGCCATGACGCGGTCGCCGGGGGCGTAGACGTAGAACTCGGTGACCTTGCTGCCGGCGTTGGTGATGGCGAACGTGCTGGTGCCCGCGGCGAGCTCCGTGACGCCGACCTCGCAGGCGGTGTCGCTGGCGGCGACCGTGACCTTGCCCGGCGCGGACGCCGCGGCGTCGCCGCCCGGCGCTGCGGTCTCGGCCGAGCAGGCGGCCAGGGCCGTGAGGGCGAGCGCGCCGAGGGCGAGACGGGTGATGGCGGACATGGTGCTCCTGTTCAGGCCACGCGGGCGGGGGCGAGCTGCGGCCGGGACGGCCGGAGGAAGAAGAAGAGGGTCGGCAGCAGGTAGACCAGCCACGCGAGGGTCTCCAGGACGCTCGGCTGCGGGGTGATGTTGAGCATCCCGGCGAGCAGCGCGCCGTACCAGGAGTCGGGCGGCAGCGCGCTCGTCACGTCGAAGGCGTAGGAGCTCAGGCCGGGCAGGATGTTCGCCTCCTGCAGGTCGTGGACGCCGTACTTGAAGATCCCCGCGGCGACCAGGATCAGCAGCAGGCCGGTCCAGGTGAAGAACGTCGTCAGGTTGATCCGCACGGCCGACTTGTAGAGGGCGTAGCCGAGCACGACCGAGGTGAGCAGGCCCAGCGTGATGCCGATCAGCGGCTGCGCCGAGGCGGTCGCGCCCTGGACGGAGGCGAAGAACAACAACGCCGTCTCCAGCCCCTCACGGGCCACGGCCAGGAACGCCATGACGACGACGGCCAGGGAGCCCAGCTCCAGCGCCTCCGACAACTTGCCGCGCAGCTCGCCGGAGAGCATGCGGGCGGCCCGGCGCATCCAGAAGATCATCCAGGTGACGAAGACGACGGCCAGCAGCGAGGTGACCGCGTCGAAGAGCTCCTGGCCGGTGTGGCCGAGGTGGGCGGCGGTGAAGGTCAGCACCGCGCCGAAGCCGACCGACAGGGCCACGGCCGCGAAGACGCCGGCCCAGACGTGCGGCAACCGGTCGGTGCGGTCGCTCTTGACCAGGAAGGCGACCAGCACGGAGACGACGAGGGTCGCCTCCAGTCCCTCACGCAGGCCGATCAGATAACTCGCGAACACATGCCACTCCCACCGCTCAGCTACACGCGGTAGAAGTTAACATAGGCTCACCTAACCAAGCCAGCCGGCCGCCTGTTCCAGCAGTTCCCGCAGGTCCTCGACGGCCTCGCCGGTCCACACGACCGTGCCGGCGGCCACCAGAATCGGCAGCAGAGCCGGCAGCGCAGACGTCCGCCGCTCCGGCGCCAGCAGCGCCGCGACCCGCCGGGGCACCGCCCCCGCCGCCGCGTGCAGCACGCTCGGCACCCGTCCCAGCCCGGGGCGGCCCGCCGCCAGCAGCGCCGCCTGGCCGACCGCCCGCGCCACCAGCCGCCGGTCGCCCACCTCGGCCGCCGCGCGCTCGTCGGCCGCCCGTTCCACCAGGAAGCCGACCTGCGCGCTCACCCAGCGCAGCGCCGGATGGGCGGCCCCGGCCAGCTCCGCGAGCCGCACCAGGCGGTGGTGCGCGCCGTCGAGGTGGGCCCGTTCGTGCGCGAGCAGGGCGGTGTACTGCCGGTCGGTCAGCGCCGCGCGCATGCCGCTGGTGACCACCACCCAGCCCGGCCGTCCGGGCACCGCGAAGGCCGTCACGGCGTCGTCGTCGACGAGCAGGACGTCGCCGTCGGGACGTGGGAACAGCCGGCCCGCGCGCAGGTCGCGGCGGTGCCGCCGGTGCGTCCAGGCCATCGAGGCGGCGGCCGCGGCCAGCAGCGGCACGCAGAGCCACGGCACCCACGGCACCCCGGCGACGTCGGCCGCGACGACGCGGTCGGACCAGCCCATCAGGTGCGCCACGGCCGGGACCTCGGCGACGGCGTGCAGGACGAACACCAGCAGGTTCGCGATCCCGGCCACCGCGACCACGATCGCCGACCAGGCCAGCACCCGCGCGGCCAGCGCCGGGGCGAGCCGCCCCGCGACCAGCGCGGCGACGAGCACGGCCAGCGGCGGCACGACCACCACCGAGACCACGAAGTGATCGAACATTCCCGCACCTCCCGGCCCTCAGCCTCCCACTTGATCCGGAAAGTCCCGATATAGGGTGGTGCTCCGATGAACACGGACCCGAGTGACGCCCGCCGCCCGCCCGGCGGCCTCGAAGCGGCGATCCTGACGGCCCTGCGCGAGGCGGGCCGGTCGCTCACCCCGGGCCAGGTCAGGGATCTGGTCGCCCCCGACGGCGATCTGTCGTACAGCGCCGTGGTCACCACGCTCACCCGGCTGCACAGGAAGCAGGCGGTCACCCGGCGGCGCGAGGGCCGCTCCCACCGCTACGGCGCCCTGGTCGACCCGGCCGACCTGGTGGCCCAGCGCATGACCGCCCTGCTCCAGGGCGAATCGGACCGCTCGGGCGTGCTCCGCAGGTTCGTCGGCGACCTGGCCGTCGAAGACGAGGAACTCCTGCGCCGCCTCCTGGACGAGAACCCGCCGGGCGGCTGATCCCGGCACGTCATGGTGGACGCCGGCCTCCCGGCTGCTCAGCCGCCTGCGGCCTGCCACAGGTTCGCCGCCCGCTCCATCCGCTCGACGAAGCCCTCCTCCGTGAGGGTGGCGTCGTCCAGGACGAAGTCGAGGAACACCTCGTCGATCCCGGCGTCCCGGAACGCCGCCAGGTCACCCTCGATCTGCTCCCACGTGCCCTGGAAGGGCCGCCGCCGGGTCGCGGTGAAACGCACGTTGGCCCGCACCACCACCTCCGGCTCCGGCCGCCCCGCCTTCGCGGCCGCCGCGAACAGGGTCTCCCGCAGGGACAGCAGCATCTCCAGCGGCAACCCGCCCGGCAGCCACCCGTCGGCCACCCGGCCGGCCCGTTCGACGGCGCGGGGGGCGTACACCCCCAGATAGATGGGTGGGGAGGAGGCCGGCGTCGGCTCGAAGGCCGTCTCGGGAACCGTGAAGAACTCCCCCGTGTACGCCGTCCTCCCGACGCTCCACAATCCCCGGAGCACCGCGACGAACTCCTCGCCGCGCCGCCCCTGGCCGACCGGGGTGTTCCCGGCCGCCTCGATCTCGTCGAGCGACCAGCCCTGGCCCAGGCCCGCCCGCATCCGGCCGCCGCTCAGCGCGTCGAGCGTGGCCAGCTGCTTGGCCAGCACGACGGGGTTGTGCAGCAGCATGCACAGGACGCTCGTGCCGAGCGTGATCCGGGAGGTGACGGCGGCGGCGAACGCCAGCGTCGCGAGCGGGTCGTAGGCGATCTTCATGCTCTCCGGGAGGCCGCCGTCACGCGTCCCGGGATAGCGGCTGCGCGGCTTGACCGGGTCGAGCAGCCGTTCGCCCACCCACAACGAGTGGTAGCCGAGCGCCTCGGCGCTCCGGGCGACCGACGAGATGAAGCCGGGTGAGGCGAGGTGGCCGATGGACGGCAGGCCGAGTCCGAGTCGCATACCGAGAACCTTCCACGATCACCCGCCGTTGACGCTGGACGCGGCGCACGCCGACCCCCTACGGTGCCGTGTGCCTGGTGGCGTCGACAGAGGGGGACACCGTGCGGCGGTGGGCTGCGGGGATGGTCACGGCCATGCTGGTCGCGATCGTGTGGGGGGCGCCGGCGGCGGCCCGCGCCGAGGGCCCCGGGCAGGTGGCGCTCATCGGGGTGCCCGGCCTGATGTGGACCGACGTCACCGAGAGTGACACCCCCAACCTGTGGCGGCTGGCCGGCGAGAGCGCCGTCGGGTCGTTGTCGGTCAAGGCGGTCGGCACCATCACCTGCCCCTACGACGGATGGCTGACGGTGTCGGCCGGGGTCCGGTCGGCCGTGGGCCAGCGCTGCGGGCTGCCGCCCGCGCCGGTCGAGGGCACCACCCGGCTGCACGAGTTCGGCTGGTTCGCCTCGGTCGCCGGCGTGCCCACCGCGGGCTCGGTCGGCCGGTTGACCGGCACGATGGCGGTCGGCCCCGGCGGGGTGCTGGCGCTGTCGGACGCCCAGGGCGCGGTCGGCCGCTACCACGCCACGGTCGAGGAGGTCGCCGACTGGTCGGCGCCGGTGATCGCGGTCGACGTCGACACGCTGATCAAGCCCTACATCGCCGCCGACGGCAAGGTCTCGCGGGAGCCCGAGCCGCTCGCCGCGGCCGACCGGGCGGCGGCGGTCCGGCAGGCCGACGCCCAGGTGGGCGCGGTGCTGGCCCAGCTGCCCGCCACGGCGACCGTGCTGGTCGCGGGGCTGGCCGACCACGGCTCGGTCCCCCACCTGCGGGTGGCGATGATGCGGGCGCCCGGCACGACCGGCACCAGCCTGCTCGGGTCGGGCTCGACCCACCGCGACGACATGATCATCCTGCCCGACCTGACGGCGACGCTGTTCGGCGCGGTCGGCCAGGAGGCCGCCATCCCGCCGACCGTCATCGGCCAGCCGCTGAAGGCGGGCGACCCGATCCCGCTCGACGAGGCGGTCGACCGGCTCAGGAACGCCGACACCGCCGGGCAGACCATCCGCAACATGGGCGGGATCTTCTTCACCACGCTGGCCGTGCTCCAGGTGCTCTTCTACGGCGCGGCGTTCCTGCTGCTGCGCCGGCGCTCGGCGCTGGGCCTGGTCAGGGTGGCCGCCGTGGCGCTGGCGTCGATCCCGGTGTCGACCTACCTGGTCAACCTCACGCCGTGGGAGACCGGCCCCGCGCCGACGCTGACCCTGGTCGGCGGGCTGCTCGCCTGCGACGTCGTGCTGACCGTGCTCGCCCTGCGGGCGGCCCGGCTCACCCGGCCGGAGAACATCCTCGCGCCGCTCATCGTCGTCGCGGGCGTCACCGCCGCCGTCCTGCTCGGCGACCTTCTTTCCGGTACGCACCTGCAGCTCAACAGCGTCATGGGCTACACCGGCGTGGTCGGGGCCCGCTACTACGGCCTGGGCAACATCCCGTTCGCGCTGCTGGCCACGGCGGTGCTGCTGGTCGCCACGGCCGTCGCCGACACGCTGGTCCGGCACGGCCGCCGACCCCTCGCGGTCGGCCTGATCGCCGGGCTGGGGGTGTTCGCGATGATCCTCGGCGGCTGGCCCGGCGTCGGCAGCGACTTCGGCGGCGTCATCGCGTTCGTGCCCGGCATCGCGGTCGCCGCGCTCATCGTCGCCGGGCGCAGGGTGTCGATCTGGAAACTCGGCCTGTTCTGCGTCGCCGGCGGCGTGACCGTGCTGGCCATCGCCTACCTCGACTACCGGCGTCCGCCCGGCTCGCGCACCCACCTCGGGCGGTTCGTCGGGCAGATCTTCGACGGCACGTTCTGGCCGGTCATCGCGCGCAAGCTCGACGCCATGCTGGGCACCCTGCTCAGCCCCAACCTGATGCCCGTCGTCATCGCCGCCGTGGCGTTCCTGGTGTTCGCCGTGCTGCGGCCGGGCGCGGCGACGGCCGGGGTGCTGCCGGTGGCGTTCGAACGCGCGCCCATGCTGAAGGCGGGCCTGCTCGGCGCGCTGGTCAGCGGCGGCGTCGGCATGCTGGTGAACGACTCGGGCGCGGCCGTGTTGTCGATGGCGCTGGCGCTGGCGGTGCCGCTGGTGCTGAGCGCCGGGATCAGGGCCATCCAGCTCGACGGGCCCTCACCCGGCGATGGCGGCCGCACGCAGGGCGCGGTAAAGCAGACGCGCGTCGCCTAGCCGGTGGCGCAGCAGCTTCTCCAGCCCGCCGATCGGCACCAGGTTCTGCGGCGCCCTCGGGTCTTTGTAGTCGACCCCCGCCATCGGCGGCAGCGCCAGCGTGACCCGGTCGGCGAGCTCGGCGGCGTCCTCGGCCGACAGGTCGGCGCCCGCTTCGCAGCGCGCGATCCCGGCCCACGGGGCCGTCGAGATCGTGGGCAGCCGCAGATACCAGGCGTAGCGGCTCCAGTTCGTGCCCATGAAGAAGACCGGGGTGCGCTGCCCCGGCTTCAGCTCCGACACCACGGCCGACTGGGCCGGCGGCAGATACGACGTGTGGTGCGTCTTCACGTAGCCGACCGCGTTGGGCAGATGGGTGCGCCCCCGCAGCGGCCCGTCGACGACCAGCAGCTCCTCGTGCCCCGACTGCGCGCGGTACTTCAGGGCCAGGTCGACTTCGAGCTCGGTCAGTTTCTGCTGGAGCGCCAGTGACCCGTCGTCGTCGCCGGTCACCTCATAAGAGGTGTACGTCACCGGCCCGGCGACCAGGTCGGCCACCCCCTTGGCCGGGCTGAACACCCCCCTCTTCACCTCGACCGCGACGGGCTCGGCCCCCTCGCCGCACCGGACGATCCCGGCCGCGTAGGAGGCCGCGATGCCCGGCGCGGGGAAGCCGCCCTCGGGGTCGTCGACCCAGACCCGGGCGTCGATCCGCCGCACGCCGTCGGCGATCAGCAGCGTCTCGGGCGCCTTCGCCGTCGAGCCGGGCGTGATCGGCCGCCACTGGAGGACGGGGATCTCGACGTCGAGCGTGAGGGCGGCGCTGCTGCCCTCCATCTCGGCCTCGAAGGCCAGGCTCGCGCCGTAGCCGGGGTCCCAGGGATCGACGCTGAACCCGGGCGCGTGGTACGTGGTGGTCACCGAACCACCTTTCTGACGTGGGAGCCGGAGGCGTCGCGGGAGACCTCGAACCGGACCGGAACCCGGTCGGCCAGGGCCGGAACGTGGGTGACGACGCCGATCATGCGTTCATGGCCGGAGGCCAGCTTCTCGAGGGTCGCGGCCACGGTGTCGAGCGTGGCCGGGTCGAGGGTGCCGAAGCCCTCGTCCAGGAAGATCGAGTCGAGGCTCCGGGCGGCGGCCGCCGCGAGCCCCGCGACCTGGTCGGACAGCGCCAGCGCCAGCGCCAGGGAGGCCTGGAAGGTCTCCCCGCCCGACAGGGTCCGGGCGCTGCGCCGCAATCCGGCCTCGGCGTAGTCGACGACCTCGATGTCGCCCCGGGCGCCGAGCACGAGCTCGTATTGACCGTCGGACAGATCCTTGAGCGTCTCGGACGCCGCCGCGACCAGCAGTTCGAGCGCCTCGGCGCAGAGCCACCGCTCGAACTGGTTGGCCCGCAGCAGCAGCGCCAGCTCATGGGCGACCCTGGCCTCCCCCTCATGCGCGGCGACGCGCTTGGCCAGATCGGCGGCGCGCTCCCGCGCCTCCCTGACCCGGGCGAGCCTCTCGTCGGCCTGCGCAGCGGCACGGGCGACCTGCTCGGCGATCCGATCGCCGGCGTTGACCACGACGCCGTGCTCCTGGACCCGCTCGGCCAGGGCACGACGGGCCTCCTGGGCGTTGCCTCTGGCCTGGTCGAACCGGGCTTCGGCCGCCTCGGCCTCCTTCTTGCGGAGGGCTGCGGCGTCATCACGCCAGGCCAGCAGGGTGGTCCAGGCGGCGTGGACGTCACCGGGGTCGAGCGGCGGCGGGCCGAACTGGGCGACGGTGTCACGGGCGGCGTTCAGATCGCGCCACGCCTGCTCGGCCTTGCGCCGGGCCTCGTCGACCGCGCGCGCTGTCTGAGTGGCGTGACGCCGGGCCTCGCGGGCGTCACGGCGGATGTTCCCGACTTTTCCGGCGGCCTGGTCGATCGCGGCGAGAAGCTTCTCGATCGCGGCGACCCGGTCGGGGTCGGGCGGGAGGGTCGTGGCCAGCTCTTTCGCGCGAGCGGTGAGGAGCTCGGCCTTGGCCGCGAGGCCGTCGTGACGGGTGCGGGCCTGCTGCCCCTTCTCCCGGATCGCCGCCAACCGACGCTCGGCCGCGGCAAGCTCCTCAGCCGGGGAGATGCCGTGGCTGACCCCGGAACGCTGACCAGCAGACGGTGCATGCGCATCGGACCCGCGTGAGCCATCCCCGCCCCGCCGGCCGGCAGACAGAGCCTGCGCGTCGGACATGTCAGAGCCGTCGGCCGACCGATCGGCGCGCGGGTTGGAGCTGTGCGGCGCGGGATCGTCGAGACGCGCGCTGACCCCATGAGCGCTCCTCGCACGCGCGGGCACGTCGTTCGGGCTGCTGGGAAGGGCCGTGATGAGCTGGTGGCAGACGGGGCAAGGTTCGCCTGGTTTGAGGGTGCGGGCCAGGTCGGCGGCCGTGTGGGCGATCCTGGTCTTCGTGAGGTGGCGGTCGGCCTCCTCGTAGTCGCGGAAGGCCGCTGCCAGGGATTCGGCGGCCTCGGCCAGCTGCCTGGTGACCGTGTCGGCCTCGGCGCGGGCCGCTTCGGCTTCCGTTGTGCGGCGGGTGCGGTCGGCGAGGTCGGCGAGCTCCTGCCGGAGGGCGGTCTGGTCGCCCAGGGCCTCCAGGTCGGTTTCGGCCTGTTCTTCCCGTGCGTCGAGGCGGGACTGCTCGCGGGCCGCCGTCTCGGCGCGGTCGGCGGCGTGGCGGGCCGATTCGGCCAGGCCGGGCACCTCTCCGGGCAGCGTGAGGGCGCCCAGCTGGGCGAGCGCGCGGAGCACCGTCACCCGTTCGGCGTCGGCCGCCTTGGCCGCCTCGTCGAGGACCCGCAGTTCCTCCAGGTCGGCGCCGACGCGCTCGGACAGCGCCCGGAGAGCGGTCGCGCGGTCGCGGGCCGCTTCCTCTGCCTGCTCGTCGGCGTCGTGCAGGCGGGCGAGCTCGCCTTTCGCGAACTCGGCGGCCTGGCTCTGTTTGCTCTCCTCGGCGACGGCGGCCTTGCGGACCTGCTCGTAGACGTCGGCGTCAAGGAGCTGCACGAGCAGGTCTTGACGGTCGCTCGGGGTGGCGTGCAGGAACTCGGCGAAGCGGCCCTGGGGCAGCACCACGCACTGGGTGAAGAACTTGTATTCGAGGCCGGTGACCTGGGCGACCTCAGCGGCGACCTGTTCGCCTTCGGCCACCGGCCGGGAGGTGGCGGTCAGCTCGATCAGGTCGGCGTCGGCGGGGATCGACGGGTCGAGCAGGTCGAGCCGGGCCTCCTTGGTGCGGACCGTCCCCTTGGCGTCGCGCAGCAGGGTGCGGACCGCGGCGTAGCGACGGCCGGAGACCTCGAAGACCAGGGCGACCTTGCCGGCGGCGGCCGAGGGGGCCAGCGCGTAGGCGACGACGTTCTCCTTGCCCCACCGTGGCACGCTGCCGTAGAGCGCGAAGCAGATGGCGTCGATGACGGTGCTCTTGCCCGCGCCGGTCGCGCCGACCAGCGCGAAGTAGTCGACCTCGGCGAAGTCGACGTCGGTGGCGGCCCGGAAGCTGCCGAAGTTCTCCATGTGCAGCCGGATGGGACGCATCAGCCGGTCACCTCGTCGTGGAGGCGGTCGAAGAGGGCGCCGAGGGCCTCGACGTCCTTGCCCGACGCCGTCAGGTATTCGCGGACCAGGTCGCGGGGGCCCCTGCCCGCGCCGGTCGCCTGGCGTTTGCGGACGCTCGCCGGGCGGAAGTCGGGATGCAGGTCGACCTGGAGGGCGCCCGGGAGGAGTTCTCTGACCGTGTCGGCCAGGCCCGCCCTGGGCTTCTCCGCCACGACCACGCGGAGCCAGGCGTCGCCGAGGTCGGCGGCCATCGCCTCCAGGCGGTCGAGGCTGCCGGTGACGGTGGTCAGGGTCTTCGGCTTCTCCAGGGCGACCTCGCGCACCTTCGCCGGGACGCCTGGTTCGACCTCGACGATCAGGACGCCGGGCTGGTTCTTCTCCTCGCCGAAGTCGACGGCGATGGGTGAGCCGCTGTACCAGATCGGGCACGGCCCCGGCATCTGCTGACGCCGGTGGAGGTGGCCGAGGGCGGCGTACTGGGCGGTGGGCGGGAACGCGGTCGACTCGAAGTAGTAGGAGAAGATCGTCTGAGCTTGGCGTTCGCCGCCGCCCATCTTGCCGCCGGGGAGGGTGCCGTGGGTGGTCACCAGGTTGATCGTGTCGCCGGTGAAGCCGGAGGTGAGCGCCTCGGCGAGGCGGCCGAAGCGGTCGGCGTAGCTGCGGTTGTGCTCGGCGGTGGTCTCGGTGATCAGTTCGGCGGCGCGGACGACGTGGCGGTGGGACAGGAACGGGAGCACGGCGCACTTCACCGGTTCGCCGGTCCGGGCGGTGAACTCGATCAGGCCGCCCTGGTCGGGGCGGCGGAACAGGCCCGACACGTGGATGCCCAGCGCGCCCAGGACCGGGCGGTAGACCTCCAGGAGCTGCGCGTTGTCGTGGTTCCCGGCCAGCACGACCACCTCGCGGCCGCCCTCGCGGAGCTGCATCAGCGCGTTGACGACCAGGCCCTGCGACTCGGGCGTGGGGGCCGAGGTGTCGAACAGGTCGCCGGCGACCAGCACCAGGTCGACGTCTTCGCGGCGGGCCACCCCGACCAGTTCCCAGAGCACCGCGCGGTGCTCGTCGTGGCGGCCCCGGCCCTTGAGGACCTTGCCGACGTGCCAGTCGGCCGTGTGCAGGATCTTCATCGCGAATTCCTCAGAACGGGGGGATGTCGTCTTCGGGCGCGGGCAGCCCCGCGAACGGGTCGTGGACGACCGCCGCGGTCGCGGGGGCCGCTCCTGCTTCCGACGGGCGGGTGGCCCAGGCGGGGAACGGGAAGTTCACGGCCAGCGGTACGGGGATCTCCGGCTGGACGGCGAACATGGTGCCCGGTTTGGCGATGGTGGCGCGGTCGCGGGCGGTGCCGGTCAGCCAGCCGTACTCCGAGCGGGTGGCCTCGGCCGGGTCGAGCCGCCCGGCGATGCGGACGGCGCAGTTGGCGACGATACGCCGTTCGACCTCCGAGGCGGTCTGCTGGGCCCCGATGAGGATGACGCCGAGCGAGCGGCCGCGTTCGGCGACGTCGAGCAGGATCTCCTTGATGGGCGAGTCGCCGTCGCGGGGGGCGTACTTGTTGAGCTCGTCCAAGACCACGAAGAGGAGAGGGCGGGCCGAACCTGACAGCTCCTTGCGGGCGAACTCGCCGCGCAGGACCACGCCGACGACGAACCGCTGGGCGCGTTCGGGCAGGTTGTGCAGGTCGACGATGGTGACCTGGGCGTCGGAGACGCCGATCGAGTGGGGACGCCCGGCCGGGAGGTCGCCGCGCACGATCGGGGTGAGCGACCTGATCGAGCTGCGCAGCCGCCGCAGGAACGCGTTGACGGTGCCGAGCGAGGCCGGGAAGCCGGTCCAGGCGGCGCGGGTCGACTCGTCGGCCAGCCGTTCGTCGATCAGGTCGACGAGCTGGGGGTAGGTGCGGCACTCGACGTCGTCGACCTTGACCGCGCCCGAGTCGCCCAGCGGCTCGGCCAGGATCTTCAGGCGGGCCGCGATCTGGCCGATCAGCAGGCTGTACTGGGCCTTCTCGTCGTCGGCGTCGGCGAACACGTAGCGGAGGAGCTCGGCGTCGCAGAACTCGGCCAGCGTCCAGTAGAAGGAGCTGACGCCCTTGGTGCGGGCGGTGACGTGGGGAACGCCGTGGACGTCGCCGGGACGCGGCGGCGCGAACACGTGGACGCTCCTGAACGGCTGGGCGGGCAGCCCGAGCGTGGCGTAGGCGGCGCGGGCGCTGTCGTCGATGCGGGTGTTGGCGTGGTCGAGGAAGAGCAGGTCTTCGCCCTTGACGGAGAAGATCAGCGCCTTGGTGTTGGCCGCCTCGGGGCCGAGCACCCCGGAGTTGAACACCGAGTAGAGCAGGAACGTCGCGAACGAGGTCTTGGTCGCCACGCCCGACACCCCGGAGATCGACACGTGGGCGCCGCGGGTGCCGTCGAGGAAGTCGAAGTTCAGGAAGGCCGGTTCGCCGTCGCGGCCGAGGCCCATCGGCACCCGGCGCTCCATCACGTCGAAGTAGAGCGCCTGGTCGCGGTCGGCGCCCTTGGCCCGGTAGGCCGGGGCGCCCGGCAGCGGCGGCACGAACACCTCGGGCTCGACGCGGGTGACCCGCACCTCGGCGACCTCGACGACGGCCGCCGGCAGCGAGCCCTCGGAGATCAGGAACACGTCGGAGTCGTAGGCGGCGCCCTCGTGGCGGGCCTCGACGTGGGTGACCACCCCCGCGACCAGCACCGGCCCGTGGCCCGGCACCTCGCGCCGCGTCACCACCACCTCGTCGAGCTGCACGACCTTCCCCGGCTCCAGGCCGATCCAGAACGACAGGGGCGAGGCAGACTGCGTGCCCAGCACACGGCCTACGGCGTCACCAGAGAACCCATCCGTCACCCGAGGCAGGGTAGTGCAGCCTTACGACGTTTTCTCGGGCCATGCCCGCGCGAGCAAGTCCCGGGTGTCCCGGAGCAGCTGTGGTAGAACGCGCGTGTGCCCGACGATCGGCATGAAGTTGGTGTCGCCGCCCCATCGGGGCACGACGTGCTGGTGGAGATGGGCGGCGATGCCGGCGCCCGCGACGTGGCCCAGGTTCATGCCGACGTTGAACCCCTGCGCCCCGCTCGCCTCGCGCAGCGCGACGAGCGCCTTCTGGGTGAACTCGGCCAGCTCGGCCGTCTCGGCGGCGTCGAGGTCGGTGTAGTCGGGCACGTGCCGGTAGGGGCAGACCATCAGGTGGCCGGAGTTGTAGGGGTAGAGGTTCAGGACGGCGTACACGACCTCGCCCCGGGCCACGATGAGCCCGTCGGCGTCGTCCATCTTCGGGATCTCGCAGAACGGGCACCCGTCACCGGCGCCCGGACCGGTCGGCTTGTTCTCCCCCTTGATGTACGCCATGCGGTGCGGCGTCCAGAGCCGTCCGAAGGCGTCGGGCACGTCTGTCATGTCGGCCAGCATAGGGGGACCAGGTCATGCGACCCCCGCCGACCGGGTCTAACGCCGGACAAACCCTTCGATCTTCCGGCAGAATCCTGCTGACCTGAGGAGATGATCGTGTGACCGACGTCGCGTACGAGCACCAGAACGAGACCCCCTCCGAGGAAGAAGCCCCCGTCGCCGAGGAGGGCGTTGCCGCCCCCCAGATCTCCGTCGCGGGCCTGAAAGGCAAGATCACCGTCGCCGACGAGGTCGTCGAGAAGGTGACCGCCCTGGCCGCCATGCAGGTCCCCGGCGTCGCCGACCTGGGCGGCGACCTGGCCCGCGCGTTCGAGTCGGTCCGCGACCGCATCGGGTTCGGCTCCAAGCGCGCCAACCAGGGCGTGCGGGCCGAGATCCAAGACGGCATGGTCGCCATCGACATCACGATCGTCATCCTCTACGGCCACGTCGTGATGGAGGTCGCCGCCGAGGTCCAGTCGAGCGTGGCCACGTCGGTGGCCCAGATGCTCGGCATGGAGGTCGTCGAGGTCAACGTCACGGTCGACGACGTCCGGCTGCCCGGCGAGGGCAAGGCCGACGAAGCCGCCGCCTGAGCGGAAGACCCACCTGGACCGGGCTCCCCGCGGGGCCCGGTCTCGCATGTCCGCGGTCACCAGGCGCGGAAGGCCGGCGGACTGGGCGACCCGCCGCCCGGCCTCGCTCCGCCGATCAGTTCCGGAGCTTCAGGCGGGCAGGTCGCCGTCGCCGCCCAGGTTGGCAACCACCCGCCGCAGCACGTTGATGGTCGTCACGTAGTCGTCCGGGTCGATGCCCGCGCGGGTCTTCTCCAGGACCGGCCCGAGCCGCTCCCAGGCTCGCCGACGCCCGGTCTCTCCCCCGTCGGTCAGGGTCAGGCGGCCGTCGTCCTCGGTGAGCCAGCCCCAGTGGATCAGCTCGTCGTAGATCTGGTCGAAGTCGAGGCCGAGGTCCTCCCACGCCGACAGCCGTTCGGTCAGTTCGGCGCGGGTCCAGCGGCCGGGTGAGCCGGCCGCGTGGTTGATCGTCCACCAGTGGGGCTGGGTCAGGCCCTCGGCCGCCAGCTCGGCGCGGATCGCGCCGACCACGCGCCGGTAGGCCTCGCCCGTCCAGGCCCCGAGGGGCTGGGCGTTCAGGACCTCCGGCGCATACTCCTTGATCGTCGTCATGGCGACGACGCTAGGACCTCAAGCCGACTTGACGTCAACTACGCGAGGCGGCGCTCCACGGCGTCGACGATCTCGGCGACGGCCTGGTCGACGGAGACGCCGTTCTTCTGCTCGCCGTTGCGGTAGCGGAACGAGACCGCGCCGGCCGCGACGTCGTCGTCGCCCGCGAGCAGCATGTAGGGCACCTTCGACTTCTGGGCGTTGCGGATCTTCTTCTGCATGCGGTCGGAGGAGGAGTCGACCTCGATGCGGATGCCGTGGGCCTTGAGCTTCTTGGCGACGTCCTGGAGGTAGGCCACGTGGTCGTCGGAGATCGGGATGCCGATCACCTGCACGGGGGCCAGCCAGGCCGGGAACGCGCCCGCGTAGTGCTCGGTCAGCACGCCGAAGAAGCGCTCGATCGAGCCGAACAGGGCGCGGTGGATCATGACCGGGCGCTGGCGGGAGCCGTCGGCGGCGGTGTATTCGAGCTCGAAGCGCTCGGGCAGGTTGAAGTCGAGCTGGATGGTCGACATCTGCCAGGTGCGGCCGATGGCGTCGCGGGCCTGGACGGAGATCTTGGGGCCGTAGAAGGCCGCGCCGCCCGGGTCGAGGACCAGTTCGAGGTTCTCGCCCTCGGCGACCTCGCGCAGGACCGTGGTCGCCTCCTCCCAGGTGGCGTCGTCGCCGACGAACTTCACCGGGTCCTTGGTCGACAGCTCCAGGTAGAAGTCGTTGAGGCCGTAGTCGCGCAGCAGGTCGAGCACGAAGCGCAGCAGCGAGACGAGCTCGCCGCGCATCTGCTCGCGTGTGCAGTAGATGTGCGCGTCGTCCTGCGTGAGGCCGCGCACGCGGGTCAGGCCGTGGACGACGCCCGACTTCTCGTAGCGGTAGACGGTGCCGAACTCGAACGTGCGCAGCGGCAGCTCGCGGTAGGACCGGCCCCGGGCCCGGAAGATCAGGTTGTGCATCGGGCAGTTCATCGGCTTGAGGTAGTAGCGCGCGCCCTCGAGCTCCATGGGCGGGAACATGCCGTCGGCGTACCAGTCGAGGTGGCCGGAGACCTTGTAGAGGTTGTCCTTGGTGATGTGGGGCGTGTTCACGAAGGAGTAGCCGGCCTCCTCGTGCTTCTTGCGCGAGTAGTCCTCCATCACCTTGCGGATCACGCCGCCCTTGGGGTGGAAGACCGGCAGGCCGGAGCCCAGTTCGTCGGGGAAGGAGAACAGGTCGAGCTCGGCGCCCAGCTTGCGGTGGTCGCGCTTCTCGGCCTCTTCGAGGAAGGCGAGGTACTCATCTTGCTTCTCGCGCGACTCCCAGGCGGTGCCGTAGATGCGCTGGAGCTGCGGGTTCTTCTCGCTGCCGCGCCAGTAGGCGCCGCCCGACCGCATCAGCTTGAAGGCGGGGATCACGCGGGTGGTGGGCAGGTGGGGACCGCGGCAGAGGTCCTTCCACTTGAGGTCGCCGGTCTTGGGGTCGTGGTTGTCGTAGATCGTCAGCTCGGCGCCGCCGACCTCGACGCTCTCGCCGGCGTCGCCGTCGGCCGCGCCGCCCTTGAGGCCGATCAGCTCCAGCTTGTACGGCTCCGCCGCCAGTTCCTCACGGGCCGCGTCGTCGGAGACGGCCCGGCGGGCGAAGGTCTGCCCCTGCTTGACGATCTCGCGCATGCGCTTCTCGATGCGCTTGAGGTCGTCGGGGGTGAACGGCGCCTTGACGTCGAAGTCGTAGTAGAAGCCGTTCTCCACGGGCGGCCCGATGCCGAGCTTGGCCTCGGGGAACAGCTCCTGGACGGCCTGGGCCATCACGTGGGCGGTGGAGTGGCGCATGATCGCGCGGCCGTCGTCGCTGCCGATCTCGACCGGCTCGACGACGTCGCCGTCGGCGGCCGGGGCGGCGAGGTCTTTCAGACCGTCGGGCACCCGGGCCGCGATCACGGTGCGGCCGTCGGCCTCCAGCAGCTCGCCGTACGTCGTGCCCTCCGTTACCGAACGCTCGACCCCTGCGACGGTGACGGTGATAGCGGACACGATGGTTCTCCTAAAACGAACGAGCGCTGGATGACAGGCCGACTCTACCGGGATTCCCGATTCCCTATTTCCCGCGACGGTCCGGTGCGCCCAGGGCGAGCAGCTGGGCCACGGTGCCCGCGAAGACGTCGAGATCGAGCGGGCTGGCGGCGTACTGCTGGATGGCCCATGCCGACCAGGGGGCGGGCACCCTGGGCTCCCCGATGGGGCGGCCGGGGTCGGCGATCCAGAGCGGGTAGTCGGCCAGGCCCTCGCAGTTGCCCTCGGCGGCGAAGTGGAGGTGCGTCCAGACGAACGGGAGCAGCCCGCAGCGGCGGGTGACCTCGGCGCACCAGCGGCGGCCGAACTCGGCGACCTCGGCGGCGGGCAGGCCGTCGGTGGCCTTGAACTCCAGCGCGGCCAGGTCGCCGGGGGCCAGCCGGGCGGTTTCGAGGAAGTGCTTGGCCTGGGCGCGGGCGTCGCCGAGCGGCCGGGCCACGTGGTAGGCGCCGCGGACGAACCCCGCGCGGCCCATGGCCGTCCAGTTCTCGGCGAAACGGGTGTCGGTGAGCCGGTCGCTCTCGGTGGCGCGCGCGAAGGCGAACACCGCGTCGGTCTCGGCCTGGGCCGACCAGTCGACGGGGCCCTGCCAGTCGGACACGTCGATGCCGTGGATCACCGCTGAAGGGTAATACCGGCGTCATCGGGTCGCGACCGGTTCACATATTTGACCGCTCGTTCCAGATTGGCGTACCGTCGGCGCATGGCACGGATCAGGGAGTTCGACACCGAGGCCGCCGTCGAGGCGGCCATGTGGGCCTTCCGGCGCACCGGTTTCGAGGGCACCTCGATCCAGGACCTGGTCGAGGCCACCGGCGTCGGCCGGGGTTCGCTGTACGCCGCCTTCGGCAACAAGGAGGGCCTCTACCTGGCGGCCGTCGACCGCTACCGCGACAAGTACGCCCTCCCCCTGATCGAGGAGCTGCGCTACGGCCTGCCGGCCCGCGAGCTGATCCACGGGATCCTGCTCGACGTGGTCGACGAGATCGTCGCCGACGGCAGCCGCCACGCGTGCCTGATGGTCAGCGCGGCGGTCGAGCGCGCCCCCCACGACCCCGAGGTTCGGGTGCGCATCAGGGCCACCACCGCCTCCCTGGAGGACGCGTTCGCCGACCTGATCGGCGAGCAGGGCCTCGCGCGCGGCCGCGACCCGCGCGACGTGGCCCGGTTCCTGATGACCACCATCCACGGCATGCGCGTCACGGCCGCGATCACCCCCGACCGGGCGGCGCTCACGGCGATCGCGGAGGTCGCCCTGGGCTGCCTGGCCTAGTTTTTTGCTGCCCTAATTCTGTAACGAACAGTCAAGAAAAGGAGCCGTCGATGGACACGATCGGCGTAGGCATCATCGGAGCCAGCCCGGACGGCTGGGCCTCCTTCAGCCACGTCCCCGCCCTGAAGGCGCTGCCCGGCTACGAACTCCGGGCGGTCGGCACGTCCCGGCGGGCCTCCGCCGAGGCGGCGGCGGCGCGGTTCGGGGTCGCGGCGGCCTTCGACCACCACGAGGCGCTCATCGCCCACCCGGGCGTCGACCTCGTGGTGGTGGCCTCCACGGTGACCCGCCACCACGAGCACGCGGCCGCCGCGCTGGCGGCGGGCAAGATGGTCTACTGCGAGTGGCCGCTGGCCCCCTCGCTCGCCGACGCCGAAGACCTGGCCGCGCGGGCGGCCGGCCTGCGTACCGTGATCGGGCTCCAGGCCCGTTACGCCCCGGCGGTCCGGCACGCCCGCGACCTGGTCGCCGGCGGCTACGTCGGCGAGGTGCTCGGCACCACGCTCGTCGGGTCGAGCATGTCGTGGGGCGGCCAGACCGACCGCGCCCACGTCCACCTCTTCGACGCGGCCACCGGCCTGTCCCCGCTGACGGTCTCGACGCTGCACGCGCTGGAGGCGGTCGACCACGTGCTCGGCGGCTTCGCCACCGTGTCGGGCAACCTGGTCACCGCCCGGACGCGGACGCGGGTCGCCGACGACGGCACGACGATCCCGGTCACCGTCGCCGACCAGGTGTCGGTCACCGGCCGCCTGGCGGGCGGCGCGGCGGTCTCGGTCTTCTACCGGGGCGGCTTCTCCCGGGGCGAGAACCTGCGCTGGGAGATCAACGGCACCGAGGGCGACCTGGTGCTGCGCGCGGACGGCCCCAACGGCAACCTCCAGACGCGCGACCTGGTGCTCGAAGGCGGCCGGGGCGACGACGACTCGGTCCACGAGATCGCCGTGCCCGGCTCCTACTTCGACCCGGTGCCGCGCGCCCTGGAGGGCCCGGCGCAGAACGTCGCCCAGGTCTACGCGGCGCTCGCCCGCGACCTGCGCGAGGCCACCCGGACCGTGCCCGGCTTCGACCACGCCCTGGAGCGCCACCGCCTGGTGGCCCACCTGGAGCGGCAGCAGGTCAGCGGCGTTCCAGCAGCTCGGTGAACAGGGCCTCCCAGCGCGGCATGATCGAGTCGGCCGTGTAGTTGCGGGCCGTCTCCAGCGCCGCCGCGCCGAGCCGCTTGCGCAGCGTGTCGTCCTCGATGAGCCGGGTGATGCCCTCGGCCAGCGCGGTGACGTCCTTGGGCGGCACCAGCAGGCCGTTGACGTTGTCGACGATCACGTCGCCGGGGCCCGTCGGGCAGTCGAAGCTGACCACGGCCAGGCCGTGGGCCATGGCCTCCAGCATCACCATGGGCAGCCCCTCGAACCGGGAGCTCAGCACGTAGATGGAGGAGTCGGCCAGCTCGTCCCAGAGCCTCTCGGTGCGGCCCCGGAACCGGACGCGCTCCGCCTCGGTGATCTTGTTGAGCAGCTTGGGGAGCGAGGAGCCCTCCCCGTACACGTCGAGGGTCCAGTCTTTGTGCGGGACCTGCTCGAAGGCGGGGATCAGCAGGTCGAAGCCCTTCTGGGTCTTCAACCGGCCGGCCGCGATGACCCGGCGGTTGGTCAGCTGCGACTGGCGGCGGCCGGCGATGTGCACCGAGTTGGGCATCAGCCGGGTCTTCACGCCGGGGGCGAGGCGTTCGTACTCGTTCTTGTCGGTCCGGGTCAGCACGGTGACCAGGTCGAGCCTGCTGTAGTGGCGGGCGATGTCCTGGCGCACCGGCTCCTTGTGGGTGCGCAGGTTCATGTGCTCCTGGCCGACCCGCACCACGCTCTTGCGGCCGTGGCGGGCGGCGATCAGGTTCAGCGCCGGCCGGGTGGTGACCAGGATGCCGTCGTCGAGCGCCGCGACGTACTCGGTGACGGCCTTCTCGACGTGGGCGGTGAACCAGTGGGCGGCGAACTCGCCCTCGGGCACCGCCTTGCCGCGCAGCCGCCGCATCACGCGGTCGGTGAAGGTGACGGGCTCGATGCCGCCGCGCTCGTCGACGATGGAGGTGATCTTGACGCGCGGGTCGACCTCGAACTGGGGGCGGTCGCGGCGCTGGACGGTGCTGACGATCTCGACCTCGTGGCCGCGCTGGGCCATCGCGTTCGCCTGGGTGATGACGGTCCGAATTGTTCCACCCATGCCGTACGCGTGGAGGAGCATATAGCGGATCTTCACTTGGACAGGTACCCCCAGCTAACGCTCATCGGGCGGAGCACGTCGGGAATCTCGGACTCGTCGGGCAGGTCGCGCCCCTTCTGGACCTCGCCGGAGCGGATCTTGTCCTTCCAGTCGCCCAGGCCCTTCTGCACGACCGTCTGCGACGAGCCGTAGCGCAGCATGCCGGGCTCGAAGGGGATGCCGAGGAAGTCGCAGACCGCGCGGATCTCGCCCTCGGGGTCGGCGGTCAGCTCCTCGTAGTGGATCGTGTGGCCCTTGAGGCCCTTGCGGGCGCGTTCCACCGCCTTCATGTACCGCAGCGCGTCGGCGGCCGCCTCGGCGAAGTCGCGCTTCTCCGGGTCGGCCTCGTGCCACGACCGCGCGATCGAGACGGGGTGGCGCAGCAGGAAGACGAACCGGGCGTCGGGCCAGCAGGCCGCCAGGCGCTCGAAGGCGAAGGCGTTGGCCGGGGTCTTGTCGACGATGTGGCTCTTGCCGCTGCGCAGCAGCTCGCGGTGCAGGACCCGGTCCCACAGCAGGTGCTCCAAGTCGGCCTGGTTGTGGCCGAGGGCGTGCATCGCCCGTTCGGCCAGCCCGGTGCCGAAGCCGACGGTGAGCCGCCGGACGTGCAGTTCGTGCGGGGCGTGCAGCAGCGAGTGGGCGTTCAGGATCGAGCGCAGGAGGGTCGATCCCGACCGGACCGGCGACATCACGAAGATGGGTGCGCGCAGCAGCCGGTCGGTCCGGGCGTCGGCCGGCGGCCGCACCTCCGAGGCGGGCGCGGCGGCGGGCTTGGCCGCCTTCGGCTTGCCCGCCTTGGGCGAGTTCGCCGGTGCGGACTCGCCCGTCTTCGTCAGATGAAACCCGGTGAACTCGCCCAGCGCAACGTTCACTCGTTGTTTCCAGTTCATGTGTGGACCTTACGGACTTTCCCTGAGAATTACCTGGAACTGCCCGTAGGTTGGCACATCAATGCCGGTGCGTGTGATCAGGATGGCTGATGTCACCCGGATGCTCGTAACCGGGCGTTAATACCGCGGCGGCGCAGCGGGCGTCCGCCCAGAGCGCGAACCGCCGCCGCCGGGCGGCGTCGAGAAGCGTCGCGCGGATACGCGGCGCCGCCTCGGCCAGGCTCAGATCCCTTCTCGTGTACGCCCCCACGACGAACACCTCGTCGCCGTGGGCCACGTGCTCGCCCTCGGCCGCTTGGAACACCGCCTCGGGCACCAGTTCGGCGCGGGTCACCTCGTATTCGGCCGCCACCCCGTCGCGCCAGTGGGTGACGGCCCGCGCCGGCCCCGGCCGGTAGCGGTCGGGGTTGGCGGCGTAGTAGCGGCGCACGTCCTCCTCGGCGACCGTGACCCCGGCCGTAAGGTCGCGGTAGACCGCCTGGGCCAGCCGGTCGCCCGAGAGCACGGCGGCCATGACGCTGCCGAGCTCCAGCCGGGCGGTGGCCGACAGTTCCATCGGCGGGCCGGCCCAGGGCCGCAGCCCCCGGCGGGCGGCCTCGGCGGCGACGACCCGTTCGGCGACCAGCAGCTGCACCACCCAGCGGCGCAGCTGGCGGCCCTCGGTGGTGCCGTCGGCCGGGAGCAGGTCGCCGCGGGGACCGCGGCGCAGTGCGGCCATCCGGCCGGCGACCTGCTCCAGCGTGACGGGGGTGCCCTCGACGAGAGCGGCGATCACCGGTCCCCCCTCACCCTCAGCGGCACGGCGGGCGAGTAGCTCACCCGGCCGAACCACATGGCCTTGACCAGCACCCACCAGTCGCCCGGCCGCATGCCGAGCGGCACGTCGGCGACCACGTCGAGCACGACCTGCCCGCCCGGCGCGATCTCCAGCGGGTGGATGAGCGGCCCGGTGACCCCCCAGGTGCCCCACGGGCCGAGCACCTGCGCCTCTCCCCTGATGGCGAAGCCGGCGCGGTTGGTCAACGTGACCGGCAGCCGGGACCGCCCGCCGGGGACGGTCTCGATGCCCTCTTCGGGCACGTCCACCGCGAGCAGCGACGCCGGGCCGGGGCTGACCGGCCTCCCCGACCCGTCGAGGAACACGACGTCCTCGTGGGTCTGGCCGCCGTGCGCCAGCGTGACCGCCACGGGCCAGGGGCCCGGTCCCGTGTCGGGGGGCGGGGTCACCGCGACGTCGAAGGCGGTCCAGCCGCGCGGCGGGAGCCGTACCGGACGATGGGACGGCGCGGCGGCCCAGCCGGGCGGCACGACCACGCGGACCTCGCCCTCGGCGGCGGCGTCGACGAGGTCGGAGGCCAGCGAGACCCGGACCCCGCCCGCGACGGCCCGCGCGTGCACGCTCAGCGGCTGGTAGCCGAGCGGCGCCGAGCCCCGGTTGTGCAGCCAGTAGCGCGAGAACACCGGCTGGGCCGGTTCGGCGGCCCGCCCGAGGCGGTCGCCCGGCCCTTCGGGGTCGCGGGCGCCGGTCTTCAGCACGAACGTGGCGATCTCGCTCGGCCCGAGGTCGGCGACCAGCACGCCGTCGCGCACCTTGGCCTCGCTCGCGGCGGTCTCCAGCAGGTCGGCCACCGCCGCCTCGACCAGCGGGAACGGCGAGCTCACCCGCAGCGGCACGGCCCGGCCGTGCGGTTCGTAGAACCGGGCGGCCACCCCGGCGCGCGGATCGGCCGGGACCGCCCGGCCGCCCGCCGTCGGGTTCCCGGCGGCCTTGAAGGCGGCCAGCACGGCCGCACCGGCGGGTTCGACGGTCACCAGCGACGCGGTCGCGGGCAGCGGGCCCGGGTGGGCCGGTTCGACGACCGCGCGCAGCGGGTGGCCGTAGTCGTGCGCCTTGGCGACGATGCCGGCGTCTCTCCAGTCGCCGCCGCCGGAGGCGAGGGCGTAGTCGAAGGTGTGGCTCCAGTGCTGGAGGCCGAATCCGGTCCCGTCGGGGGCGGTGCGGCGCGGCGGGTCGATCCACATGCCCGACGGCCAGCCGGTCGACGACCGCATGAGCGACAGGTGCAGCCGCCCCTGGAGGTCGACGGCGAACCCGGGCACGCCCCGGTTGAGCACCGCGACGGTCCGGCGCTCCTCGGCGTGGTCGGCGTGCTGGCCGACCGCGATCACGTGATCGTCGATAACGTTGTCCGGCGACCCGGCGAGCACCACGACCGGGATGTCGAGCACGCCGCGCAGGTCCGACTCCGGATGGAACGCCTGCTCGCGGGTGTAGCGGGCGGGCAGCCAGACGACCGCCGACCCCTTCTCCGCGAGCTGCCGCTCCAGTTCTTCGGTGTACGCGGGCCCGGCGGCAGCCAGCGCCTCGGCGGTGAACGTGTTCTCCTCCGGGCCGCCGACCGCGAACCGCACGTCGGGCAGGTTCGAGTCGAACGAGAGCAGGCCGTATCGGGTGCCGCCCGCGTAGGCGGTCGTCGAGGTGACCCCCGACTGGGCCAGCCTGACCGCCAGGTCGCGCGCGTCGGCGGTGTCCTCCTCGTGCGGCACGACGATCTCGGCGACCGCGATCGGCACGCCGGTCCCGTTGGCGAAGGAGATCCGCGCCGGGGCGCTCAGCCCGAACCACTGGTAGGCAGGGTTGTCCAGCGTCCACGGGTGGTCGGCCGCGTCGACGTCGGGGTGCGCGAACGGCCGCCCGACCACGGCGTGGCCGACCTCGGAGACCGGCACCGCGCCCGGCACCGCGCACGGCCAGCGGAGCCGCACCAGCTGGTCGGCGCCGTCGAAGCCGTCGACGTGGGTGGCGCAGTCCACCCGCGCGAGGCCGTACCACAGAGTGACCGTCTGCGTGTACGTGACGGAACCGAGGACGCCGGTGACGGTGATCCGCCGGCCGAGCCGCGACCGCTCGGTCGTCACCGAGGTCGCGGGGGATGCGGCGCTCCCCGTGGAGACGCCCGTCGGCAGCAGGTGCCACGGGCCCTCACGGAAGACCGGGTGTTCGTGGTACTCCTCGTACACCACCAGCTCGTTGCCGACCTCGCCGGGCGTGATCAGCTCGTCTCCCGTGGTCAGGTCGACCAGCGAGACCACGCCGCCGCCCCGCGCCGGGTCGACGGTGAGCCGGTGGAACTCGTTCTCGATCGTGTACGCGGCCTCCGGCGCCCATTCCTCGACGGCGCCCGATGCGGCGAGGCGGTAGGAGCGGTAGCCGACCGACGGCACGTCCTCGGCCAGGAAGACGATCTCGGCGCGGGTGTCGTCGGCGTGCTCGACCAGACAGGGGACGCCGGCGATCGTGAGGCCCGCCGGCACGGTGACCCGCACGACGTCGGTGCGCGGCCAGGCGTTGGCGTTGTAGACGATCACGCTGTCGCCGGCGGTCTCGGTCCGGGCCGCCAGGTGCCCCAGCGCCGCCGCGTGCACCTCGGCCGCCAGGTCGTACGCCTCCCGCCACCCCGCCAGCAGGTCGAGGTAGACCTGGTCGGACTCGGTGCCGGTGATGGCGTCGTGGTGGGCGCCGAACACCAGCTGCCGCCACGCCTTGTCGAGCGCCGCCTCGGGATACTCCGCTCCCCCGGCCAGGCAGGCCAGCGCGGCGAACCGTTCGGCGTCGAGCAGTTCGTTCTCGGCCGCCCGCTGGGCCTGCTTGGTGTCGATGTACGACACGTCCTTGCCGGTGTAGATCGGGTTCATGTCCCGGGTCTGCGGCGACAGGCGGCGGCCCTCGGCGGCCAGTTCGGCGGTGACCGCGGCGAAGAACTCGCGCGGGATCGCGCAGTGGAACCTCGGCCAGGCGTAGCGGGCGTTCCAGTCGCGGTGGATGTCGGTCAGCCACTTGTTCGGCGGGCTGTAGTCGGTGCCGACCGGGATCAGCACGTTCCGGGTCGCGGCGACCTTCTTCAGGTCGAGGAACAGGCCGTACACCGACTCCTCGGCGGCCGCCAGCGTCTGCGCGGAGTCCATCGACCAGCCCGCGCCGTAGTGGGCCGCCATGTAGTGGGTAAGCAGGCCGCGCCCCGACGGGGAGATCCACTCGAACTCGGTGCGGAACTGCATGTCGGAGGGGTCGCCATGGGGGGTGTCGTAGGTGCCGACCTCCAGGATCGGCCCCCACTGGTGGAAGGGCCCGCGCGCCCACGCCGAGGAGGTGAGCCCGGCGTCGGCCATCATGCCGGGGAACTGCGGGTCGTGCCCGAACGCGTCGAGCTGCCAGGCCGTCGCGGGCTCCCCGCCCAGGACGTCGCGCTGGAAGCCGACCCCGTAGACGGCGTTGCGGATCGTCGTCTCGGCGCCGGTGAGGTTGGTGTTGGGCTCGTTGTACGTCCCGCCCATGATCTCCAGACGCCCCTGGTCCACCAGGTCGAGGATGATCGCGCGCTGCTCCGGGAAGACGTCCCAATAGGGCTTGAGGTAGTCGACCTCGGCCAGCACGAACTTGTAGTCGGGGTCGCGGCGGGCCAGCTCCAGGTGGGCGTCGATCAGCTGGAACGCGGTGAACTGGAAGCTCATCCGGATCTCTTGGGCGTCCGGCTGGTCCTCCCACTCGCTGGCGTAGCCGGCCTGGGTGTTCCACCAGACGGGGTCGTAGTGGAAGTGGGAGACGAGGTGGACGGTCCAGCCGGGCTCGGCGACCGTGATCTCGGCGCTCCCCGAGGCGTCTCCGGCCCTCACCTCGACCGTGATCTGCTCCCCCGGGCGGGCGCCGGTCGTGAAGGGGACCTCGTGGGTCCCCGTACCGGCGACACCCCGCAGTTCCCCTTCGGCGCCGCCCGTGACCACGATGTCGATTCGGCCGGGCTCCGACGTCGTGACGCGCAGGATCTGGCGTGGTGCGTCGGCCGGGCCGGCGAACAGCTCGGTCGACTCGATCGTCAGATTCATCCTTTGACCGCTCCGCCGGTAAGGCCCTTCACGAAGTTCTTCTGCAGGGCGAGGTAGAAGACGAGGATCGGCAGCGTCGCCAGGAACATGAACGCGAAGACCGATCCGAAGTCCGACTGGTACTGGCCGATGGCCCGGTAGACGCCGACCGTCACCGTCGTGCCGCTGTCGGGGCCGAGCACGATGAGCGGGGTCAGGAAGTCGTTCCAGATCCACACGCCCAGGAAGATCATCACGCTGGCCGAGGCGGGCCGCAGCAGCGGGAAGACCACCTGCCAGAACACCCGGAACCGGTTCGCGCCGTCGAGCGCGGCGGCCTCTTCGAGCTCCAGCGGCACGCCGCGTACGAACCCCATGAAGAGCAGCACCCCGAACGGCACGTAGTAGCCGACGTTCACCAGCACGAGCCCCTGCAGGGTCGTCATCAGGTCGAACCACTTCAGCACGGTCGTGATTGGGGCCATGATGACCGGCACCGGGATCATCAGCCCGCACAGCAGCGTGCCCATGACGACCTTGGCGGCCCAGTGCCGCGACCGGGCCAGGTAGTGGCCGAGCATCGCCGAGAAGACGGTCAGCACGGTCACCGACAGGGCGGTCACCGCGATCGAGTTGATCAGGCCGAAGGTGAACAGGTGGTCGGGCCGGTTCAGCACCGCCGCCAGGTTGTCGAGGGTGGGCGGGAACGGCAGCCCGGCCGGGTCGGCCACCACGGCCGCGCTCGGCTTGAAGATGTTCACCAGCACCAGGTAAAGGGGCAGGAAGAACACCACGCCCACGAACGTGGCGACGATCGGCCGCGCGTTCACTGGGACACCTCTCTCTTCTGCAGGAACCGCAGCACGACCACCGAGATGAACGCGACGATCGCGAGCATCACCGCGGCCAGCGCCGAGGAGTAGCCGATCCGGTTGCTCACGAAGGCCGTCTGCACGACCTGGAAGGCCATCGTCACCGTGGTCCCGTTGCCGGGCCCGCCGTTGGTGATGACGCGCACCTGGTCGTAGGCCTTGAAGCCGGTGATCAGCAGCATGACCACGTTGATGGTCAGCGCCGGGGCGAGCATCGGCCAGGTGACGTTGCGGAAGCGCTGGAGCGGGCCCGCGCCGTCGATCGAGGCGGCCTCGTTGAGCTCGCGCGGCACGCCCTGCAGCCCGGCCAGGTAGACCACGACGCAGAAGCCGAGCATCTGCCAGGCCATGATCCAGGCGATCGAGTAGATCGCCAGGTCGGGGTCGGACAACCAGCCGGGCGGCTCGTCCATCCCGAGGCCGCGCAGCGCCGAGTTGAGCAGCCCGTCGTCGGTGAGGATCGCCTGCCAGATGACGCTGATGACGACCGAGCTGAGCACGACCGGGGTGAAGAACACCCCGCGCAGCAGGACGTACAGCTTGGTCGGCCGGTCGAGCAGCATCGCGATCAGCAGGCCGCCGACGTTGGCCAGCACCGTGATGATGGCCGTGATGATCACCGTGTTGAGCAGCGCCTGGTGGAACTCGGCGTCGCTCAGCAGGTTGACGTAGTTGCGCAGGCCCACGAACTGGGTGGGCGGATTGAACGGGTTGAGGTTCGTCAGGCTGTTGTAGCCGGTCATCCCGATCGGGACGAGCACGAACAGCGTGTACGCCAGCAGTCCGGGCAGGGCGAACAGCGAGAACCGGCCCAGGGCCGGCAGGAACCTGCCGGGTTTCCGGGGACGGCGCGCGGTGCGGGCCCTGCCGCGGGCCGGATTGGGGCTCGGGAGGGCGCGGGGCGCGTCTGCACGCGCCCCGCGGGTCCGGTTCTGGGTCATCGGGGTTACTGGGTCGCCTTGGCGTACTCGTCGTCGAGGAACTCGGCGAACTGCTGGGCGTTCTTCTTGCCGGTGATCAGGTCCTGCACGCCGAGGGCGGCCTTGTCGGCCAGGCCCGGGGGCAGCGCGCCGTCGCCGGCCTCCTGCGAGAAGGCGTCGAAGATCGAGCCGTCCTGCATGCCCTTCTGGTAGATCGCGACGGTCGCGTTGTAGACCGGGCCCATGTCGGCGGGCGGGGTGTAGCCCTTGATCGCCGGGATCGAGCCGTCGGCCTTCACGAACGCGTCGTTGTTCTCCTTGTCCTCGTCGAACGCCAGCGCCCACTTCTTGGCCAGTTCGACGTTCTTGGCCGTGGCGCTCACCAGGGTGCCGCCGCCGGTGAAGGTCGGGGTGACCGGGGAGCCGTCGTCGGTCGGCCACGGGAAGGCGCCGACCTCGAACGACGGCTTGTTGGCGTCGGCCGAGGTGGCGAACCAGGAGCCCATGGGGTACATGGCGCCCTTGCCGTCGCGGAAGGCCTGCTCGGTGTCGGCGTAGGACCGGCTCAGGCCGGCCGGGTCGATGTACTCGTTCTTCGCCAGGTCCTCGATCTTCTTGGCGGCGGCCACGAAGTCGGGGTCGGTGAACTTGACCTTGCCCTGGGCGCGCTGGAGCAGCCAGTCGGGCGTCTTCTTGTAGACGTCGGTGGCCACGGTGCCGGTCAGCGGGTACATGTCCGCCCACGTGTCGGCGCCGCCGCCGCCCACGATGAACGGGGTGGTGCCGCCGTCCTTCAGCTTCTTGGAGATGTCCAGAAGCTCCTGGTACGTCGTCGGCGTCGCAGTGATGCCCGCTTTGGCGAACATGTCCTTGTTGTAGTAGACAACCGGGATGACCTGCGTGTTGTACGGGAGCTGGTAGACCTTGCCCCCGATGGCCCCCGCCTTGGGCGCGATGAAGTTCGCCAGCTCCGCGTCGGTGAACGGCGCCAGCTTGCCCGCCTGGGCGAACCCGGCGGGGTTGACCGACTGCAGGATGTCGGGCAGGTTGCCCGCCGCGTCGAGCTGCTTGGCGTACGCCGTTCGGTCGATGTTGGGCGTCACCAGCTTCTTGATGGTCACCTCGGGGACCTTCGCCGAGGCCCGCGCGATGGCGGCGTCCCAGAACGCCGCGTCGAGATTGGGCGTCTCGAAGACCAGGAAGCTCAGCTCCACCTTGCCGCCGGCCGACGCGCTCGCGCCGCCCTCCGGCTGGGGGGTCTCGCCCACGCCACAACCGGCCGCCGCCAGCACCGCGGCCAGGCCGAATATCAAAGTTCTGCGCATCAGCACAGCCCTCCTCGTTGCCGATCCGGCTCCCCGAAGCCGATTGAGATAACGTTATCCCGATACCGTAGAGTGTTGCGCGGAGGTTTCAAGAGCGAGGCGGGCAACGAATTGGTCACGGGCCGAATGGCGTCAACGGGCGATCATGCGGATGATAGGCGGATGCAGGAGAAGCCGAGGGCGCGGAAGGGCCGCAGGCCGACGATGGTCGACGTCGCCCGCGAGGCGGGCGTGGCGCTGCGGACGGTCAGCCGGGTCGTCAACGACGACGCGACCGTCGGGGCCGAACTGGTCGAACGGGTCAGGAGCGCCATCGCGGCCCTCGACTACCGCCCCGACGAACGCGCCCGCCACCTGCGCCTGGGCGTGACCGGCACCCTCGGGGCCGCGGTGCGGCAGCTCTCCCACGTCAACCCGGTGCTGCGCGCGGTCGAACGCGCCGCCCGCGCCGCCGGCCTCATGGTGCTCGCCGCCTCCACCGAAGACGACGAGAAGCTCGAACGCCACGTGGTCGAGTCGATGTGCCGCCGCCGCTTCGACGGCATCCTGCTCGAACCGATCGGCGCCGACCACGGCTACCTGGTGCCCGAACTGGCGGCCGGCCTGTCGCTGGTCGCCGTCGACCGCCCGGTGCTGGGCCTGGAGGTCGACTGCGTGTTGTCCGACAACGTCGCCGGCATCGAGACCGCCTTCGCCCACCTGGTCGCCCACGGCCACCGCCGCATCGCCTACATCGGCGACGACGAGCGCATCTACACCGCCCAGGAACGCGCCACCGCCTTCCGCGCCTGCCTGCGCGCCCAGGGAGGCCCGGCCGACGCCATGATCCACACCGGCCCGATAGAGCGTGACCGCATCCACCGCGCCCTCGAGAGCGCCCTGTCGGGCCCCTCCCCCGCGACCGCCGTCATCACCGGGAACGCGACACTCAGCGTCGAGACGGTCCGCTGGTTCCGCGACCACCACGACGACGTGGCGATCGTCGGCTTCGACGACTCCGAACTCGCCACCCTGCTGCGCCCCGACCTGACGGTCGTCGCCCAGGACGACGCGGCCATCGGCGACACCGCCATCACGATGCTCCGCACCCGCATCGCCGAACCCGCGACCCCGGTGCGCAAGGTCACCGTCCCGGTGACACTCCAGGCGCGGGGCTCGGGCGAGACCCCGCCGAAGCGGCCCTGACCCGCAGCGCCGCGACCGCGCAGGCGAGCACGACCAGCAGGCAGCCGTCCACGACCAGGTTGACCGGCGCGGGCACCAGCTCCTGGACGGCGCCGTCGGCGTAGTGGCACTCGTGGCTGAGCGGGAGCCAGGTCCAGCTGGTGGCGGGGAAGCCGAGCGGCCCGCCGGTGCAGTATTCGCCGGTGGGCCGCATCTCCAGGAACGCGCCGGCCCAGACCCCGTAGACCCAGGCCGCGAGGGCGACCGCCGAGGCGAACAGCGCGCCGAGACCATACCTGACCATGCGCCCCATCATGGCCTCGTCAGGGGACCTCCCCTTCCACTTGCGCCAGAAGGGTCGCGGTGAATCCGGCCACGAAGGCGTCGAGCATGGCGGCGGGCAGCGCGAAGGGCGGGATCGTCGGCACCCCTCCGGTCGTCTCGATCAGGTAGGCGCGCCCGAGCGAGGTCACCAGGTCGACCTCGTTGGTGAGGACGCGGCGGGCCAGGGTCGCCACCGTCTGCGGCTCGCCCCGGAACCGGTTGGCGTAGAACTGCCCGAACCGGGTCACGTGGCCGCCGTGCAGGTAGTAGGAGTCGGCCGCCTGCGCGATCGTCTCGCCCGACCGCACCCGCACCGCCAGGTTGTAGGCGTCGGCGTCCTCGACCAGGTCGCGGAGCTTGAAGGTGCCCTCGCCGTCGAGCTTGGCCAGCCGGTCGGCGCAGTAGGCGTACCCCGAGGCGTGGCTCGCGCTGTCGCGCCGCCACTCGCCGTAGAAGGTCATCAGGTCGCCGCCCCAGCCCGCCACGTCGGAGGCGTTCTCCCCGACGACGGGCAGCGGCGGCGGCGCGACGTGCACGGCGTTGCAGGTGGCGGCGAGGTGGGAGACCTTCAGGCCGATGCCGTGGAAGGGATCGGTGAACTCCCTGAGCGGGCCGAGCCCCGCGTCCTTCACGAAGTGCACGAACCCCGCGTCGACCCCGCCGATGAGCTGCCGCCACATGAGGTCGTCGTAGTCCTCGTGCCGGAGGAACTCCAGCACCAGCCGGTTCGGGTCGCCGCCGCCGTAGGCGAGCGCCAGGTCGTGGAGCGCGGCGACGTGGGCGACGAAGTCGGCCGCCGGGCGGACGGGGTTCCCGACGGAGGCGACGCCGGGGTCGGCCGACGCTCTGTGGACGTTCTTGTCGATCTCGATCCGCCCGGCGCCGGCCCCCACCCACCGGGTCTGGATCTGGTTGAACGCCCAGTTCTCCGGCAGCGCGAACCCCATGTTGCCGGAGAAGCCGCTCGACATGCCCGACACGAACGACCAGCGTGCGAACGTCTCCCGGGTCACCCGGGCGCACACGTTCCGCGAACCGTAGACGCCGTGGACGTACCTCTTGCCCTGGCGGGCCAGGCCGCCGACGACGCCCTTGAAGTAGGGGACGACGTTCGACTCGATCTCGGGCTGGGTGGCGTCGAAGTCGACCGCGAAGTAGATGACGGTCCCGGCGTCGAAGCCGTAGCCCACGGCGGCGGCGTGCGCGCCGAGCGCGTCGAGGTACCCCTGGGCGTGGGTGAAGTAGGCGGCGGTCCGGCCGGAGTACTGGGAGATCGGGAAGACCCGCAGGCCGCCGGCGAAGATCGCGGCCAGTTCGCCGGGCTGGATCTGCTTGTGCAGCGGGCTGCTGCTCGGCCGCTCGTCGAGGTAGCGGCCCACGATCCGGTAGCCCGCGTCCCACAACGCCCGCGCCCGCTCGGCCGTCACGGTCGTGACGCAGTCGGCGGCGGTGCCCGGACGGTCGGGGTCGCCGGTCGAGACGAGCAGCTGGCACCAGGTGGCGTAGTCGGCCGTCCCGGTCACGGGGAGTGCGGCGAACTCCTGGAACGCCCGGATGTAGCCGGCCAGCCCGGCGTCGAAGGCGTCGGTGAACTCCGCCTCGCCGTGGCCCGGCGCCCTCCCGTTGAACACGCACGCCGCGCTCAGGAGCCGCACCCAGATCCCGGTGCCGCCGGTCGTGAGCGGGTGGGCGCGCAGCCCGTCGCGGGTGCCGGGGCCGAAGTTCCCCCCGGCCTGCGCATCGGACATGCCCAGCTCGAATTGCACGGCGAGGTAGAGGGCTCGCTGCACGTCGCGCGAGAATATCCCGTCACACGGGATGACGAAGAAATTCGGCCGTTGCGTGTAGCGCGAATTGAGCCACTGCTGCGCCGCCCGGACTTTTCCCATCCCCCCGGCGACGACGACATAGGCGTCCATCGTGAGAATGGCCTTGAACACCTTCGGCCCCACGTCGCCGTCGGACGCGTCGAGCCCCGCGTCGGCCTTGAGCTCGCGCACCGAGGTGTCGGTCGTGGAGTCGAAGACGCCGGGCTGGTCGCCGCCCCAGTAGCCCTTGCAGAACAGGCCGTGCTGGAGGATCTGCACGACGTTCATGCGGGTCGAGCCGGTGCCGACGACCCCGACCGAGGCCAGCGTGCCGGCCCCGAACACGCCGTCGACCTCGGGCAACCCCAGTTCGATCTGCAGCGCGCGGGTCAGGGAGCCCATCGTGGCCCACCCGGTGACGCCGTCCTCCCGGCACCGGACGTACCCTTTCGCGTCGGCGTAGGTGGCGTTGACCCAGCGTTGCGCCGCCAGCACTTTGTGATCCATCGTCCCCCCGTTTCGGCAACAGCCGGCCGGATTGCGATCGTCACCTGTGCATTCGGGCCCCGCAAGGCGATCCCCTGCTTACCCGCGCACGCCGGACCGGCCATTTCGAGAAGCCCGGTCGGGGAAAAGCCTGCCGGGGCGAATTCCGTCTCCTCCGCCCCGGGCAGATTCGTTTTTCCCCGGCCGCTATTCCGCTGGGAGCGTGTCCCGGAGGGCCGCGACGGCCGCGGTCTCCGCGCGGTGGATCTCGGCGAGCCGCTCGCTCAGCGCCGGGAAGAAGTCCGGCTCCGGCGGCGTCGCCTCCGCCTTCAGCGCCCACAGTTCCGCGGCCGCCGCCTCCGCGTCAGCCGCGCCGGCCGAGCCCTCGGCCACCGCCGCGCGGACGGCCGCGGTGAGTTCCCGCACGCGCCGATGCTCCGCCTCCGGCAGGGCCGTCTCGGCGAACGCGTGCCAGAGCCCGTGGATGCGGCGGAACTCGGCCGCCAGGCCGGTCAGGGGCAGGCCGAGCAGGCCGGCCGCCTCCTCCAGTCCGTCGGCGAACAGGTCGCGGTGGTTGCCGCCGTCGGTGCCGACCGGTTCGACGGCCTCCCAGATCGACAACATGGCCCCGGCCAGGCCGCCCCGGCCGTCGGCGAACACCTTCGGCCAGCCCTTCGCCGCCGAGGCGTCGACGACGGTCCGGCTCCACTTGCGCCAGGCCGGCAGCGAGAACGAGTCGGAGGTCCCGCTCAGGTGGGCGGCGCAGTCGCGCAGGCCGGCCAGCACCGCCTCCTCCAGCCGGGGCTGCGCCGGGGTGACGGCGTGCAGCATGTTCTTGTACGACCCCACCCGCGCCCGCGCCGCGTCGAGCCTGGCCCGGTCGACGCGCAGCGGCGCGAGGTTCCGGTCGTCGACCCAGACCCCGTCGCCGTCCTCCCGGTAGACCACGACCGGATGCCCGCCACGACCGTCGAGGACGGCCGGGACGTGCCAGTAGCCGACGTGGAAGAGGTCGGGCAGCACCACGCACGCCCGGCCCGAAGCCAGCTCGGCCGACAACCGGGCCGAGGCGCCCTTGGCCCCGCCGGTCGTGTGCACGTCGAACGGCACCCCGAGGCGGGTCAGCGTGGTGTCCATCCACCGCTGCGGGTACTGCCAGCGGTTGCGGAAGCCCAGCACGACGGTGCACGACTCGTGGGCCTTGAACTCCCACAGGATGTAGCCTGCGCCGAGCCCACCCCCGGCGAGGTAGACGAGCGGCTCGCTGACGGGGAACCCGCCGTTGGTCAGGAGGTTGGCCACCGCCGCCGAGGCGGAGTGGCGGCCGCCGTGGAGAGTCCAGCCGTGGTCGGTCTGCGGCCCGGTCGCGCCCGCGACGTGGAGGCGGGCGGTGGTGTAGCTCTCGCCCGTCTTGGCCATGCGCGCCCGGATGCGCGCCTTCAGCTGCTTCTTGCCGGTCATGACGATCCCAACGCGGCGCGCGCGAACACCCGGTCCACGCCCGCCGTGTTCGCTTCGGCCGCTCGGTGGTCGCCGTGCACGGATCCGCCGCGCTCCAGAGGCGATGAGGTCCCCTTTGCCTCCGCGTGCGGCGGGCCGCGTGGAGACCCGCTGAAGGAGGTTGGGCGGTGGAGCCCGCCACGCCCGAACCTACACCTTCGGGATGTCGACCGCGATCTCGTCGCCGAGCCGGTAGCCCGTCGCCAGGTCGAGCCGGTCGCCGCTCCAGAAGCGGCCCGGGTCGTACCAGTTGGCGGCCTTGCGGTCGGTCAGCAGGCCCATCGCCTCGTAGGTGACCGCCACGACCTCGGCACAGTAGGCGGACTCCAGGGCCATGTCGCGGGAGCGGCGGGAGGGCAGCCGGCCGCGCAGCCAGCGGCCGGCCAGGTGGGCGGTCGAGGGGAACGGGGTGCCGTCGAGGCGGGCGATCGTCTTGAGGACGGCGTCCTCCATCTCGCGGGTCACGTCGGGCTGGAGCTGGCGCAGCCAGCCGCGCTGGCCGTAGCGGTTCGACCAGGTGACCACGGCCTCGCGCAGGTCGTGGAGCTGCACGCCGCGCTGGCGGGTGCCGGTCCACATGTCGGTGAGGGAACGGCCGAGCTCGGCGTGCCACATCAGCGGCGGCAGGTCTTCGATGACGACCGACATGCCCACGTGGTTCACGGGGCTGTTGGTCGTCATCTGGATCGCCCTGTCGGGGACCGAACGGCCGCGGAACACCCAGACGTCACCGGTCCGGGTCTGGGTCAGCGCTTCGTCGAGGGTGATGCCGCTCATATCGGTAACCTAAGCACATGCGCTGGTGGAAAATCCTGGGCCTGGCCGCGTTCGCGGGCGTCGCGGCGACCGGAGTGGTCGCGGTCCGCGCCGAACGGCGGCGCCGGGCCTACACCCCCGAGGAGATCCGCGACCGGCTCCGCGAACGGACGGCCGAGATCTCCTCGCAGGGCTCGGTTCCTAACCCCTGACCGAGCGCGGCGGCACGGTGTTGCCGGTCAGCGCCGCGTCGTCGATCGAGACGGGGCGGTAGGGCAGGCGGGCCAGCCGTTCGCGCATGAACCCGACCGGGTCGGCCAGGGTGTCGGCGCGGGCGCTGACGAACGCCCACTCGTGCTCGTCGGAGCCGTAGTAGACGACGGTCGGGAACGCCGTGGTGAAGCGGTCCCACGAGCGGCGCAGCGTGTCGTTGCGCCACATGGTCATGCAGCCGGCCTGGGTCGACACGACCCCGCCGGGGGCCAGCGCCTTGCGGCACATCGTCAGGAACTCGGCGCCGTAGAGGCGGTCGTGCTGGGCGTCGCCCTCGGGGCTCTCGTCGGGCAGGTCGACGACGATGACGTCGTAGCCGGCGGCCGACTCGAGGAAGGCGTAACCGTCTTCGTAGCGGACCCGGATCGGGCCGGTCCCGCGCTCGGCGGCGGCGAGCTCGGCGACGGTGTAGCCGTAGGGCAGGTGGTCGGCGCAGATCCGGACCGCCCGCCGGTCGATGTCGACGTGGTCGACGACCTGGGCGCCCGCCTCGGCGAGGATCTGGCAGGCCACCCCCTCGCTCGACCCGATGACCAGGCACCGGTCGAGCCGGTCGGCGAGCAGCGCCGGGGGGACGACCAGGGCCTCGTGGTAGACGAGCTGGCTGAACTCGGTCGACTGGCGCTCGCCGCCGCAGAACAGGCTCGCGCCCTGCTCTGTGACGGCGACCAGGACGTCTTGGAACGGGGTCGTCTCCTCGTGGAGCACGGCGTCGACCCGCCACAGGCGGCGCATGCCCCGGGTCGTCGGCTCGTCGATCCACTGGTGCCCGTCGTGTTCGATCACAGGGTCGCCTCCACTCGCTGACCGCCTCTGCCGATGATCCTCGTCGTCACGCGGCCCGGTGTCAGCTCGGCGGCGAGCACGCTCACGGCCTTGCGGGGGTCGGCCCGGTCGCCGCAGGTGAAGACGTCGACGAACGCGGCGCGGTGCTGGGGGTAGGTGTGCAGGGAGGCGTGCGACTCGGCCAGCAGGGTCAGCACGGTGACCCCCTGGGGGACGAACCGGTGGGAGACGACCTCCATGACGGTCGCCCCCGCTTCCTTCATGGCCCTGGGCAGCAGGGTGCGCAGCAGGGACTCGTCGTCGAGGAGCGCCGGGTCGGCGTCCTCGAACTCGACGATGACGTGGATGCCGCTGAACCGGCCGATCTGCGCGGTCATCAGCCCGGCACGCAGAAGGTCGGCAGCGCCGGCAGGCCGTTGACCGCCGCGCAGGAGTAGCTGGAGGTGTACGCCCCGGCGTCCATGATCTCGACGGGGTCGCCGGGGGCGAGCGAGAGCGGCATGCCGTAGTCGGTGTGCTTGTAGAGCACGTCGTCGCCGTCGCTGGTCGGCCCGGCCAGCACGACCGGACCGTCGGGGCCGAACCCGGCGGGGGCGTGGATGCGGTAGGCGATGGTGTCGTTCTCGGTCTCGACCAGGCCGTTGTAGCGGCCGACGTCGAGGAACACCCAGCGGCGCGGGTCGGCGGGCACGCCGCCGCGCACCGCCACGACCTCGGCGCGGATCATGCCCGACGGGCCGACGAGGGATCGGCCCGGCTCGATGACCAGTCGCGGACGGTCGCGGGGTTCGAAGTGGCGGGCGAGCGACAGGTCGACCGCGCGGGCGAACTCCTCGGGGGCGGCCGCCTGCTCGCGGTAGGAGATCGGGAACCCGCCGCCGATGTCGATGACCGGCAGCCGCACGCCCTCGGGTTCGAGCATCTGGGCGATCTTCGCGGCGGCGGCGATGCCGGCGTCCCAGGCGGCCAGGTTGCGCTGCTGGGAGCCGACGTGGAACGTGACACCCTGGGGCCGCAGGCCGCGGTCGGCGGCCTCGGCGAGCATCTCCGGGGCGGCCTCCTCGGGGCAGCCGAACTTGGCCCCGAACGGCATCGCGGCGGCCGGCGGCGTCACCTGGATGCGGCAGAAGACCTTCGAGCCGGGCGCCTCCACGATGATGTTGCGCAGGTCGCCCGGGTTGTCGAAGGCGAAGGTGCGCACTCCGCGCTCGTAGGCGGCGGCCACGTCGGAGCGCTTCTTCACCGGGTTGCTGAACGACAGCCGGGACGCGGGCACCCCGCGCGCCAGGCAGAGCTCGATCTCGGCGAGGCTGGCGACGTCGAAGCCGGCCCCTAACCGGGCGAGGGTGGTGATGACGCCGGGCGCGGCGTTGGCCTTGACCGCGTAGAGGATCTCGGCGCCGATGAACGCGAGGCTCATCGTCCGGTAGGTCGACTCGAGGGTCGGCAGATCGATGAGCAGGCAGGGACTGGGCGTCTCGTGACGGTCGGCGAAGGCGCGCAGCCGCACTGCGGCCCCCTCCATCGCGCCCTCGACACGTCGCGTGAGAGTCAGGTCTGGCACGGCTCCCCCTTACTTTCCGTGGTATATCGCCCACCGAAAGTAGTCACAGAGGAACCCTAATGACCATAACCTGAAGGTGACACGGACCTTACTTAGCGAATTGATAGAGCCCAGCGGTTTTAACTGTGTGACGGGAAGGGCAGAAGAGAAGATTCCCGTCCACCCAAATGCCGAAATTTCACCAATCGTGGCACGTTGTTCTCGGGGCGTAACTACAGGTCCAAAACGACGTCCTCCCGGACCGGCACCGAGCAGCAGATGAGCGCGTCGCCGGCGGCGGGCGGCTCCAGCGGCTCGGTCCGGTAGCGGACGTCGCCGGCCAGCAGCCCGGTCACGCACGTGTGGCACACCCCCGTCCGGCACGACCACCGCACCGGCACGTCGCACGCCTCGGCGAGTTCGAGGAGACTGCCGTACTCCTCGCCCCACCGGACGGTCAGCCCGCTGCGCGCGAAGGTGACCTCCGGGCCGGTCCCCTGGGAAGCCGGCGGATGCGGCCGGACGTGCCGCGCGTCCACCACACCGGGGTTGACAGCGGCCAGCGTGCCGAACAGTTCGGTGTGCACCCGCCCGGCCGGGAGCCCCGCGCCGGCCAGCGCGTCGGACATGGCGCTCATGAAGCCGGCGGGCCCGCATATATAGGCGTCGGTATCGGGCGGGAGACCGAGTCGGGCCAGGCCGGCGGCGGTCGGGCGGCCGATCTCGGCGTGCGGCGGCAGCGGCTGCCCCGCTTCGTGGGCGGTCAGGAACACCTTCTCCCGGGCTCCGGGGATGCGGTCGAGCAGCGCGCGGACCTCGTCGGCGAAGACCTGCGTCCTGACAGTACGTGTAACGTGCAGCCACCAGACGCCCCGCTGCGCGCCCGTCTCGGCCAGCGCGTGGAGCATCGCCAGCACCGGCGTGATGCCGATCCCGGCCGAGATCAACGCGACCGGCGAGGAGGCGTCGGCCATCGTGAAGTCGCCCCGGGGCGCGGCCGCCTCCAGGGTGTCCCCCTCGGCGACCCGGGCGTGCAGCCATCCGCTGACCTCGCCGCCCGGTTCGTGCTTGACGGTGATGCGGTAGCCCGACGACCCCAGTGACAACGAGTAGCTGCGCACCGACCCGTCGGGCACCCGTACCGTCAGGTACTGGCCGGGCAGCGCCACGGGCAGGGCCGAGCCGTCGGCGGGCGCGAGATAGAAGGAGACGGTGTCCTCACTCTCGCGCCGCACCTGCGTCACGGCGAGCGGCCGGAACCCCGGCCACGCGGGCCGCGCGGGGGGCTCGGCGGCGAGCAGATCGCGGAACGACCCCTGCCAGCCGGGGCTCAGCGCCGGGTTGCCCAGCGCGGCGCGCAGCCGGGCGGGGTCGCGCGGGCCGGGCAGATAGAGCAGCGCGTCGGCCTCGGTGACCGAGACCTCCCCCGCGCCGATCGACAGCCGCTCGATGTCGTCTCCGGCCGCCACGACGCCCTCGGTGATCACCCGCAGGTAGAACCCGGGCCGCCGGTGCCCGACGAGGAGTGAGGCCATCTCCGGGACGCCCAGCCGCAGGCCCACCCGGAAACAGGTGACGCGGGGCTGGGTGACCTCGAAGACGGCGGTGCCGATCCGGTACCGGTCGCCGATGCAGACCTCGTCGTCGGGCAGCCCGTCGACGGTGAAGTTCTCGCCGAACTGCCCGTGGACGAAGTCGTCGCGGCCGAGGTGGCGGCTCCAGTGGGCGTAGGAGTCGATCTGGTAGACGAGCACGGCGCGCATCTCGCCGCCGTGCCCGGCCAGGTCGCCCTGCCCGTCGCCGTCGATGTTGAGCCGCCGCACCTGCCGCGGCCCCTCCACACTGCTCTTCCAGATGCCCGTGTGGACGGTGCGGCCCTCCCAGGGCACGTCCTTGGGCAGGCCCACGTTGACCGACAGCAGCTTTCCGACGATCTCCCCCATACGGGGACATCTACCCAGCTCAGCGCACGCGGCCCCGCGGCTTCAGCCGGAGCGAGGGCAGCTCGGGGGCGCGGAGGGGGTCGCCGTCGTAGCCGGGCACCGGGCCGAGCGCGCCCTCGCCCCAGGAGCGGCGGAACTCGACGATCTCGTCGTGGGAGCGGCCGACGAAGTTCCACCACATGACGATCCGCTCCTCGAAGGGCTCGCCGCCGAGCAGCAGCAGCCGGGCGTCGCCGCCCAGCTCCACCGACGAACGCCCCGCGCCCAGGTAGAGCAGCGGTCCGGGCTCCAGCGTGGTCCCGGCGACCTCGGCGGTGCCCGACAACACCAGAGCGGCGTACTCCCAGGCGGGCTTCAGCGGCAGCCGCGCGGGCGCGGACACCCGGATCTCGGCCCCGGCGATGGGCGTGTGGGCGGTGGCGGGCGAGGTCAGCCCGGCCACCTCGCCCAGCAGCACGGTCACCGAGCAGCCGGGCTCGGTCAGCTCGGGCAGGTCGGGGTGGTGCTCGAAGGCGGGGGCGGTGTGCCGGGCGCTCTCGGGCAGCGCGACCCACAGTTGCGCGCCGTGCAGCCGACCGAAGGCCGACTCCTCCGAGTGGGCGATGCCGCGCCCGGCGGTCATCAGGTTGAGCTGCCCCGGCTTGATCACCTGCTCGCTGCCGAGCGTGTCGCGGTGCAGCACCTCGCCCTCGACGAGCCAACTGACCGTCTGCAGCCCCGTGTGGGGGTGCGGCGGCACCGTCATCGCGGCCGGTTCGGGCCCGTAGGCGTCGGCGAAGCACCACGCCCCGACCATCCGGCGGCCGGCGGTGGGCAGCGTGCGGGTCACCGTCATCCCGCGCGTGCCGCCCAGCACGACGTCGCGGCCGGGCAGCAGTTCGGGTTCCCCCGCGCCCTCGCCGCCGCAGACGGCCTCCCGGGGGTCGCTCTCGAGGTTGCTCATAACCCGGAATCTATGCCGAAGGCCCCGTTCGCGACGAACGGGGCCTTCGAGAGGACGATCAGCCGGCGTGAGCGCCGTTCACCGACAACACGCGCTCGGCCGGGATGGCCGGGAACTGGCCGGTGTCGACGATGCCGTGCTCCAGGTAGGCCGCCTCGATCAGCGCGTGGGCCTTGGCCTCGAGCTTCCAGAGGGAGCGGAACTCCTTGGCCATGTCGAGCGGGACGCCGGTCTCGCGGGCGATGTCGGCCGCGCGCGGCACGAAGCGCTCCTCGATGGCCTGGTCCCAGTAGGCGCGGGCGGCCTTGATCCACGACGAGCGCTGCATGATGTCGACCGGCGAGGCGGCGGGCTGGCGGCGCAGCTCGTCTTCCTCGTCGGCGGGGGCCATCAGGGCGCGCATCGCGATGCCGGGCTGCTCGGGCTCGGGCTCCCACGGCACCGGCGGGTGGAGGTCGAGCAGGGCGCTGGTGTTGAACAGCGCGCCGATCTGCGACAGCAGCGCCTCCTGGCGCTCGGCGTCGTTGGCCAGGCCGGTGTGCTCGACGGCCTGGTCCATGGCGCGGTCGAGGCGGGCCAGCGCGGCGCGCATGCGGCGGTCGGAGGCGCCGGTCTCGCGCAGGTGGCGGGCGCGCTTGGCGGCCAGGGCGACGCGGGTGAGGCGGCGGTGGGCGTCGACGTCGCTGGCGGTGCGGTCGCTCGACTCGGCCAGGCCGAGGCGGACCATCGCGCGCTCGGGCGTGAGCCGCCAGTGGATGCGGTGGCGGCCGGTGAGCTTGACCCGCTCGATGGCCATGCCGCGCTCCCAGAGCCAGGCGGCGACCAGCGGGGCGGCGAGGCGGAAGATCGCCTCGGCGACGCTGGCGGCGTCCATGGCCGACAACACGGCCGACAGGCCGGTGAGCACCCACACGGCCAGGCCGTCGATGCCGGCGGAGTAGTTCTCGCGCATGTTCCGGCGGGCGCGCACGGCCGAGGTGATGACCGCGACCTCGATGAACGCGAAGAGCAGCAGCCGCAGCGGGCCGTCGAAGCCGAGGACGTCACCGGCGAACTGCCACATGCCCTGGGCGGACACACCGGTCGCGATGCTGGCCGCGACGATGGTCAGGATGTCTTCGGTGGGCCGCGGGGCGATGTACTTGGTGAAGACGCGGCCGGCTCCGCGCCAGACGGCGCGCAGGACATAGAGCAGGATGACGAGCGCCACCAGGGCGAAGACGGCGATGATCGCCGCGCCGACCGGGTTCGCGGAGACCCAGGCGGAAATCTCTTCGAATTCAGGCATACGAACCATCAATCTCGACGTCCGACGGTATAACGACGCGATCATTCCAGAATGTCGCGTGCCACGCGCACGAAACCCCTGTGACAGCGGGGAAATCGGTGATTCCAGCCTCCTGTGGCGGGGAGGCTTATCGGGTACCGAACCGGCCCGAATCGTTGTTAGATGGCCCTCGGCGGAGGAGGACACCATGGACGTCGCCGACCTCGTCAAAGGGGCCGCCGGTGGAGACGAGGCCTCTTGGAACGCTCTCGTGGCCCGGTTCACCGGGCTGCTGTGGGCGGTGACCGCCGGGTTCGGGCTCGGCGACGACGACCGGCGCGACGTCGTCCAGGAGGCGTGGTTGCGCCTGGCCGAGCGGCTCGACCGCATCGAGCAGCCCGACAAGGTCGGCGGCTGGCTGGCCACGACCGCGCGGCGCGAGGCGCTGCGGCTGGCGAAGGCGGCCGGCCGGGTGACCCCGGCGGGCGAGGGCTTCCTCGCCGACGTGCGCTCCCCCGACCGCACCCCCGAGCAGGTGCTCCTCGACGCCGAGCAGGCGGCCATCGACGCCGCGCGGGCGACCCGGCTGCTGGCGGCGTTCGAGCAGCTCGGGCAGCGCTGCCGCGACCTGCTGCGGATCCTGTCGGCGACGCCGCCGCCCAGCTACCTGGAGATCGCGGCCACCCTCGACATGCCGGTCGGCAGCATCGGGCCGACCCGCGCCCGCTGCCTGAAGTCGCTGCGCGCGAAAGTCGGCGGCCCCGACTAGGTATCAGGACCGGGTGGTCCCCCTCCTACCTTCCGTGACAATCGTGTCTGAGCTGAGGGCCGCCTTCGTCGGACGTGACCGCGAACGGGCCGTCCTGGAGGCGTGCGCCGCCCGCGCCCGATCGGGCCGCCCAGCGGTGGTGCTGGTCGACGGCCCGCCGGGCGTGGGCAAGACCGCGCTGGTCCGGAGCGCGCTGGAGGGCTTCCGGGTGCTCGCCGCGAGCGGCGATCCCCTCGAAAGCTCCTTCGGTTACGGCTTCGCCCAGCAGTGGCTCCACGACGCCTGCGGCGACCCGGCAGAGGTCGGAGCACGTCTGCTGGGCGTGCTCACGACGGCGGCGGAGCCGGTGGCCCTGGTGGCCGACGACGCCCAGTGGGCCGACCTCCCCTCGGTGCGGGCGCTGGCGTTCGCGCTGCGCCGCCTGCGCACCGGGAGCGTGCTGGTCGTCGTGGTCACCCGCGACGAGCCGCCGGGCGAGCTGCGCCGGCCGCTCCAGGACGCGACCCGGATCTCGCTGACCGGCCTGAGCGTGGCCGAGCTGGGGGAACTCGCGGCGCTGGTGTGCCCCGCCCCTCTCGGGTCCGCGGCGCTGGCCCGGTTGCGGGCGCACACGGGCGGTTCCCCGCTGCACGCCGAGACGCTGCTCCGGCAGACGCCGCCCGAGGTGCTGGCCGACCCCATGGGGCGGCTGCCCGCGCCCCGGGGGTACGCGATGGACGTACAGGATCGGCTGGCACGGCTCGACGAGAAGACCCGCGCGCTGGTGCGGGCGGCGAGCGTGCTCGGCGAGGAGGGCCCGCTCTGGCAGGCCGAGCGGCTCGCGGGCACCCCCGACGCGATCCTGCTGCTCGACGAGGCGGTCAGCGCCGGGCTGCTGGTGCACCGGCTCGGCGGGGAGCTGCTGGTGGGCTTCCCCGACCCGCTGACCAGGGCGGCGGTCTACGAGGGGCTGCGGCCGTGCGAGCGGGCCCGGCTGCACCTGGACGCCGCCGCGATCTGCCCCGACCCGGTCGACCGGCTGCGCCACCGGATCAGCGCGGTCTCCCGGGCCGACGACGCGTTCGCGCGGGAGGTGGCCGCCTTCGCACGGGAGCAGGGGGCGGCCGGGAACTGGGACGCGGCCGCCGACCACCTGGAGCGCGCGGCCCGGCTGACGGCCCCGGCCCGCGACCGGGGGGTGCTGCGGGCCGAGGCGGTGCACGCGCTGGTGCTCGACGGCCAGGTGGCGCGGGCCGCCGAGGCGGCGCGGGAGCCCAACGCCCATCCCGGCGCGCGGGCGTTCGCGGCGGGCGTCGTCGAGGAGGCGTCCGGCGACGGCGCGCGGGCCCGGCTGCTGCTCGAACTCGCCTGGCGTGACCGGGAACCCGCCTTCGCGGGCGCGGCGGCGACGGCGCTGGCCCGCCTCTGCCTGGCCGACGGCCTGCTCGCCGAGGGAGGCCGGTGGGCGTCCCGGGCGGCGGGACCGGGGGCGGGTTTCGTCCGGCTGGTGGCCCAGTTCGCCGCCGGGCACCCGGAGGAGGCGCTGGACCTGCGGCTGCCCGATCCGGCGGTGGCCTCCCCCGAGGAGCTCGACCTGCTGACCGGCCGCGCGGCGGTGCGGCTCTGGACGGGCGACGCGGCCGGGGCCCTGGCCGACCTGCGGGGCGTGCCCGGGGAGGTGGCCGGGGCGCTGCGGTGTCTCGCCGAGGTGCGCACGGGGGCCTGGGACGACGCCCTCTCCCGTCCGTCGGGCACCTGGACGGCGCCCTTCACGGTCGCGGCGCAGGCGACGGTCCACGCGGCCCGGGGTGATCTGCGCACCGCGCGGGCGCTGCTGTCGGGATGGGGCCCGATGAGCGGCCTGGCGCGGACGTTCCTCGCGGCGGCGGCGGCCTTCGCCGACCAGGTCGAGGGCGGCGTGGAGTGTCCCGGCGCGGCGCCCTGCCCGATTCCGCCGGGACTGCTGCCGGTGGAGGGCGTCTGGATCGGCGGGCCCCGGGCCGGGGCCGGGCTGGCGGCCGCGCGCGGGGAGGGCGCGGCGGCGACGGCGCTGTTCGAGGAGGCGGTGCGGGCGGCCGATCCGTTCGAGCGGGCGCGGGCCGAGTTCGCCTACGGCTCGTTCCTGCGCAGGTCGGGGCGGCGCACGGAGGCGGCGCGGCGGTTGCGGGCCGCCTGCGACGGGTTCCGGGCCCTCGGCGCTACGCCGTTCCTGGAACGGTCCAATCGGCAGCTGGCCGCGTGCGGGCGGTCGAACGACGCGCTGACGGCCCAGGAGAGCACGGTCGCCGGGCTGGTGGTGGCGGGGCTGACCAACAAGGAGATCGCCCGGCGGCTGACGCTCAGCGTGAAGACGGTCGAGTATCACCTGTCGAACGTGTTCGCGAAGCTGGGGGTGTCCTCCCGGACCGCTCTGGTGGCGCTGCTGGTGCGGGGTCAGCCCCGGCGGGCGTAGAAGCGGCCGTCGTGGCGGTCGATGCGCAGGGGGCGGCCGAAGCACGCCGACAGGTGCTCGCCCGTCAGGACCTCCTCGACCGGGCCGCCGGCCAGCACCCGGGCGTCGCGCATCAGCAGCGCGTGGGTGGTGGTCGCCGGGACCTCCTCCAGGTGGTGGGTGACCAGCACGGTCGCCAGGCCGGGGCGGGCGGCGAGCTCCTCCAGCGCCTCGATCAGGTCTTCGCGGGCCGGCAGGTCGAGACCGGCGAACGGCTCGTCGAGCAGCAGGATCTCCGGGTCGGCCATGAGGGCGCGGGCCACCCGGACGCGGGCCCGCTCGCCCTGGGAGCAGACGACGAAGAGGCGGTCGGCCAGGTCCTTGCAGCCCAGGTCGGTCAGCAGGGTCTCGGCCTTGGCGTGCTCGGCCGGGCCGTACTGGTCCCAGAGGGGGGCGCTGGTGCCGGTGTGGCCGGTCAGCACGACCGTCTTGGCGGTCGCGCCCTCCTCCTCCAGCAGCGACTCGTCGACGAGCCGCTGGCTGGCCGCCACCAGGCCGATGTGGCGGCGCAGCTCCCGCAGGTCGACCTTGCCGAGCTGCTTGCCGAGCACGCGGGCGGTGCCGGAGGTGGGGTGGCGCACCGTCGCGGCGACCGACAACATCGTGGTCTTGCCGGCGCCGTTGGGGCCGAGCACCACCCAGTGCTCGCCCTTCCGGACGGTGAGGTCCACGTCGGAGACCAGCGCGCGGCCGACGGCGCGGACGCTCACCCCGTGGAGTTCAAGCGCGGAATCGTTCATCCGCACAGCATGTCAGGGTGTTTCAGGACACCCGGAACCGACCTCCCACGCGATCGAGGTCGGCGGGGTGGTCGGCGATGTGGATGCGGTCGCCGTGCTTCACCCCGGCCGGGACGGCCGAGTCGAGGTAGGTGTTGATCCCCTTGACCAGGAAGTCGTCGAGCTCGCCGTCGACGATCCGCAGCAGCGCCGCGCCGCCCCTGGCGGTGATCAGCTCGATCGGCCGGCCGTCGAGCTCCAGGCAGACGGCGCCCTCGTGGTCGCTCTGGGTCAGCACGGTCAGGTAGGCGACGTCGCGGTCGGGGTGGACGCGCAGGTAGGCGTCGGCGTGGCCGTGGGTGATCCTGACGCGGGAGGTCACGTCGGCCGGCTCCGAGGGGAGGGCGTCGGCGAGGACCGTACAGGGACGCAGGTCCTCGTCGAGGGTCGGCGCCGGGCCGTCGACGGCGACCGAGCCGCCGGCGGCGAGGTGCGCGGCCAGCAGCGCCTGCACGTGGCGGTGCATGAACGGCCCGCCCGGCACGGTCACGCTGCCGTGGGCGGCGAGGTCGGCGACGGTGGCGCTCTGCAGCTCGACCAGCGCGTAGTCGACGCCTTCGGCCCGGCAGCGCTCGTGGTAGGCACGCAGCGACCGGCCCAGCTGCGGCGCGTCGGAGCCCTCGGGCGAGAAGGCGGCGATCCCGGCGTAGGGCAGGTAGAGGCCGTAGGCGCCGGCGCGTTCGGGGCGCGACTCCAGGAACTCCGCGCCGTGCAGGGTGAGGAAGTCGGACATCGACTTGAGCGTGTGGGCCTTGGGGGTGGCCGCGCCGTTCTCGTCGATGGGGGCGCAGTCGGGGTAGGGCGACTCGTGCAGGCTGTCGAGGTCGTGGGTCCAGCCCGAGGTGTTGACGCCGGTGTAGACGTTGAACCCGGTCGCGCCGGCCGCCAGGGCGAGCAGCGTCTGGTGGTAGGAGGTGGTGCCGTCGGCGTAGGCGGGGTCGTAGAGCTTGGAGAAGCCCCAGTTCTCCTCCAGGTTCGGGCCGGGGGCGCGCTTGGCGGCGGTCACGTAGCGGGCGTGGGAGTCGCGGTTGGCCGACACGACGCCCATCCAGTTGGTGAAGCCGTAGTTGATGCCGTCCCAGATCTCGGGGCGGACGCGGGCCAGCCAGTCGTCGAACGAGTGGTGGTGCTCGGCGGGCGGGTTGAGGTTGACCACGACCGGGACGCGCGCGGCGACGGCGGCGCTCCAGCGGTGGTAGACCTCGGCCATGTACTCGGCGTGGAAGCGTCCCCAGTCGGCGTAGGACTGCAGCTCCTCCGATCGCGCAGGCCCGGTCCACTCCCTCGGGGGCTCGACGTCCGACCAGTCGTCGATCGCGGTGCCGTGGAGGCGGTCGTACTCCTCGACGGTGCCGTACCAGTCCTTCAGCCGGTCGCGGTAGAAGGCCAGCGCCGAGGCGCTGTAGTCGTAGGCGCTCAGCGGGAGCGCGCCGCTGGTGTAGATGCCCTCGTTGGCGATCTGCATCAGGATGATCGGCCCGTTCGGCCAGGTCGCCGGTTCGATGACCTCCTTGCCGGTGGCGTTGAGCCACTGGGTGACCATGCCGTCGAACAGCGGCGCGAGCGGCGCGGGCAGCGGGTCGCCGAGCCAGTTCGAGGCCGCGCCGGCCGAGTCGAGGACCGCCTCGATCGCCGGGTTGTGCTTCGGGCACACCCAGTCGGGCAGGCCGCCGTAGTTGGTCTCGGCGTGGATGAACGGCCCGGGTTTGGCCACCACCTGGAGCCCGAGGTCGTGGCAGAGCGCCAGGAATCCCACCACGTCACGGTTGCCCTGGCTGTCGCCGGAGAAGTCGGGCGGCCCGTCGGGGGTCGGCTGGTGGTGCCGCCACGGGAGATAGCAGGTGATCACGCGGATGCCCAGCTCGTCCCGGATCGCGATGAGCCGGTCGCGCCACACGGAGGGGTCGTCCCGGTAGTAGGGATAGTCGGCCGTTACGAGCACCTGCGGCTCGCCGTCGATGACGGTAACCCCGTCGCGGACCTCGATGGCCACGCTCACTCCTTCACTGATGCACCCAATTGCTCTAATACATAGTCTATATCTTGAAAAAAGTCACCCACGGATCATTGGTAACGCTCCGACCACGTCGGATGACTTATTTTTGGCTGTGATCTAACATGGGCCCAGACCTGGGGGAAGGAAGATCATGGTGAGGCCCGAGCGACGTACCGTCCGCGATCTCCGAAGGGGGAACCGGGCGGTCCTGTTGCGCGCCCTCTACTTCGCGGGCCCGACGAGCCGCCACGAGCTGACCGCCCTGACCGGGCTCAGCGCGGCGACCGTCAGCAACGTGACCGGCGACCTGCTCGCCGACAACGTCATCGCCGAGGCCGGGCTGGTCGACAGCGACGGCGGACGCCCCCGCGTGCTGCTGCGCGTCAACCCGACCTACGGCTTCGCGATCGGCGTCGACGTGGGCGAGACCCACGTCCGGGTCGAGCTGTTCGACCTCGACATGAACGAACTGGCCAAGAGCGAGTTCGCGCTGCGCCCCGGCGGCCACGAGGTCGACGTCGTGGTGCGCCACATCCTGTCGGGCATCGACGCCGTCGTGGCCGACAGCGGCGTGCCGCCGTCGAAGGTCCTGGGCGTGGGCGTCGGCGTGCCCGGCATCGTCGAACGCGGCCCCGAGGCCATGATCCACGCGCAGACGTTCGGGTGGGACTCGGTGCCCCTCGGCGCCCTGCTGCGGGCCGGCACCCCCTTCCCGCTCCACGTCGACAACGGCGCCAAGACGATGGGCCAGGCCGAGATGTGGTTCGGCGCCGGACGCGGCTCCCGCCACGCGGTGATCGCGCTGATCGGGTCGGGCGTGGGCGCCAGCATCATCGCCGACGGCGTGACCTACCGGGGCGCCAACAGCTCGGCCGGCGAGTGGGGGCACACGAAGATCGCCATCGGCGGGCGCGACTGCCGGTGCGGCGGGCGCGGGTGCCTGGAGGCCTACATCGGCGCCGAGGCGGTCCTGGAACGTGCCGGAATCGACGTCGACACCTCGACCGAACAGGCGGCCTTCGCCGAACTGGTGACCTCGGGCTCCCCCGTGGTCGACGAGACGGTCGAGTTCCTCGGGGCGGGCCTGGCGAACCTGATCAACCTGTTCAACCCCGAGCGGATCGTCGTCGGCGGCTGGGCCGGCCTGCTGCTCGGCCAGCACCAGCTGACCACGATCAAGCAGAAGGCCGCCGAGAACTGCCTCACGCAGCCCTACTCGACCGCCTCGATCGTGCTCGGCCGCCTCGGCCCCGACGCCGTCGCCCTGGGCGCGGCCACCCTGGTGGTCGACGAATTCCTGCTCAGCACCACCTCGTCGTCGGCCTCGCGGGAACCCGCCGTAAGCTAGTCCGGCGTGCTGACCTTACGGATTTCCGTCGCGTCAGGGAGCGCATACCGCAGAATGGCGTCAAACCCCCCACTGGCCGAGGAGATCACTTTGGGCACTTCACGCGACATCCTGGACCTCGCCCTCAGCGCCCGCGAACTGGCCGACACCCAGCCCGCCGGCACGTTGGAACACGCGGCCGCCACCTCCGTGGCGATCACCTGCGCGACCACGCGAGACGAGGACCAGGCCCGATCGGTGCTGGAGGGGGTGTCGCCCGAGGAAGTCAGGGCCGCGGCCCTGGAGCTCTTCGAACGGCTCGCCCAGCAGTAGAGAGGCACGGCTCCGGCCTGTGGGGGCGCCGGAGCGATGGGATCCGTCGGGTGTTCACCGTCTTGGGAACCCGACGCTGCCCGGCCGCGCGCCGGGCAGCATGATCCGCCACCGTCTCACTCACCGGCGTCGGCGGGCTCGCCCGCGACGACCTCCAAGACCGACTCGCCGTATTTGGCCAGCTTGTTCTCGCCGATGCCGCTGATCGTGGCGAGGTCGGCGAGGGTCGCGGGCAGCCGGGTGGCGATCTCCTTCAGCGTCGCGTCGTGGAAGACGACGTAGGCCGGCACACCCTGTTCCTTCGCGGTGGCGCCGCGCCAGGCGCGGAGGCGTTCGAACAGCGGCTTGGCCTCGGAGGAGAGGTCGGCCGCCTGCGGCGCGGACTTGGCCACCGAGACCCGCGACGCCTTGCGCTCGGGGTCTTTGCGCATGCTGATCGGGCGCTGCCCGCGCAGCACGTCGGCGCTGGCGTCGGTGAGGATCAGGGTCGGGTAGTCGCCGCCCTCGACGTCGAGGATGCCCAGCGCCAGCAGCTGGCGGATGACCGCGCGCCACTCGGGCTCGCGCAGGTCGGCGCCGACGCCGTAGACGCTCAGCGTGTTGTGGCCGTATTGGCGGATCTTGTCGTTGTCGCGGCCGAGCAGGATGTCGGTGATGTGGGCGGCGCCGAACTTCTGGCGGCGCTCGCGGTGCAGCCGAAGGATCGTCGACAGCACCTTCTGCGCGGCGACCGTGCCGTCCCACGACTCGGGCGGGGTCAGGCAGGTGTCGCAGTTGCCGCACGGCCCCGACTTCTGGCCGAAGTAGTCGAGCAGGCCGACGCGGCGGCAGCCGACCGACTCGCACAACGCCAGCATCGCGTCGAGGTGGCGCGACAACCGCCGCCGGTGGGCGTCGTCGCCCTCGGAGGTGTCGATCATGCGGCGCTGCTGCACGACGTCCTGCAGCCCGTAGGCCATCCAGGCCGTCGACGGCAGGCCGTCGCGCCCGGCGCGGCCGGTCTCCTGGTAGTAGCCCTCGATCGACTTCGGCAGGTCGAGGTGGGCCACGAACCGGACGTCGGGCTTGTCGATGCCCATCCCGAACGCGATCGTCGCCACCATCACCAGCCCCTCCTCGCGGAGGAAGCGCGACTGGTGGGCGGCGCGGGTGCGGGCGTCGAGACCGGCGTGGTAGGGCAGCGCCGGGACCCCGTTCTGGGCGAGGAAGGCGGCGATCTGCTCGACCGAGTTGCGCGACAGGCAGTAGACGATGCCGGCGTCGCCCTTGTGCTCGTTGCGCAGCAGGTCGAGCAGCTGCTTCTTCGGCTCGTTCTTGGGCACGACCCGGTATTGGATGTTGGGCCGGTCGAAGCTGGCGACGAAGTGGCGGGCGTCGTCGAGCTTGAGCCGGGTGGCGATCTCGGCGTGGGTGGCCGGGGTCGCGGTGGCGGTGAGGGCCACCCTCGGCACGTCGGGCCAGCGCTCGTGGAGGGCCGACAGGGCCAGGTAGTCGGGCCGGAAGTCGTGGCCCCACTGGGAGACGCAGTGGGCCTCGTCGATGGCGAACAACGAGATCTTCGCGCGGTCGAGCAGGTTCATCGTCTGCTCCGAGCGCAGCCGCTCGGGCGCGAGGTAGAGCAGGTCGAGCTCCCCGGCGACGAACAGCGCCTCGATGGCCTGCCGCTCCCCCAGGTCCTGCGTCGAGTTGAGGAACCCGGCCCGCACGCCGAGCGCGGTCAGCGCGTCGACCTGGTCCTGCATGAGCGCGATCAGCGGCGAGACGACCACGCCGACGCCGGGCCGCACGAGGGCGGGGATCTGGTAACAGAGTGACTTCCCGCCCCCGGTCGGCATCAGGACCAGCGCGTCACCACCCGCGACGACGTGGTCGATGATCTCCTGCTGGCCCTCGCGGAAGGTGTCGTAGCCGAAGACGCGGCTCAGCACGTCGCGGGGGTCGGTGAACCGGGTCTCATCGGCCCAGGGGGCCATCTCGAGCCGCGGTTCGTCGTCGTCCCAGTCGGGGGCCTCGGCATCGGGCCAGGGGACGAGCTCGTCGGGGGAAGCCACCCGCACACCCTAACGAGCCCGGGCGACATTCCCGCCACTCCCCGAGGAGCCGTTCGCGCCCGAAACGACAGATCATGTCGCCGATCACCGATGAGGGTGATTGTCGCCCACTGTCGCAATAAGACAACCAAAATCCTAAGAGTCGCATATTTCACGAGTAGACGCATGATTACTTGAAAAAAACGGCCATAACGTTCCCGGAAACCCCCCACAGCGACCACTAGAGGGACGAGCACGATCTGGGCCGTGAGCGCTCGACCGACCTCGCTCCGATCGAATGACCGCCTCTATCGGCCATGACCTGCTAGGACGCACCCGAACGCCACCTCGGATCACCGCCCAAGATGATCTTTTCCCTCGAATCAGAATGACGTTCACAGACCTATGGAAAATGAATTCGCAGACCAGCTGGAGCATGTGATGAACATGCATTTCCGCGCCGTCGGGAGGTACCTCGCCGCGAAGGGATACGACTCGGCGATCGTCGAAGACGCACGCCAGCACGCCTTCGTCCAGGCGTGGGGGAAAATGAAGGCCGGGGACTGGCACACCATCGAGAATCCGGAAGCCTGGCTGAAGAAGGTGGCGTTGCGACAGGCCCCCCGGTCGCTCTCCCCTACCCGGCGTCGCGAGATTCCCCTCGCCCTGCACGAGAACGCGCTCGTGATGGACGATCCCAGCGAGGAGGTGATCGCCGCTCTCATCACCGAGGAGGCGATTCGATCCCTCGACCCGATCAGCAGGATCGTGGCCACCATGGACAGGGACGGATTCACGTCTCACGAGATGGCGGAGCGTCTCAGCATCTCCGAGCAGAGGGTGCGCGACCTGCGCAAGAGGTATCTCAGGCAGCTCAGGCGCTTCTTTCTCAAGCAGTCGGCCGGCGAGGTGGGCGGGTGAATGAGCAGGAGAACGACGACGGCTTCGAGGATCGCGACACCGGCGATCTGGAAGCCCAGTTGGCCGAGCAGCCCGGATACGCGTCGGTCTATCTCGGAATCATGGAAGCGGAGGACCAGGGTCTCATCGGCCCTCCGCTGTCCGATCGCCCGGCGGTCGCCGCCGACCTGCGCGCCCGATGGCTGCTCCACCTGATCGAACTGCGGAGGTTGAGAACCCCCGTCCCCGACAGGGTGGCGGAATCGGTCATGGGGTTCACTCAGCGGCTCTTACGCGCCCTCAAGCCCGACCTGTTCCATCTCCGCGCCTCCTCCGAAACCTTCGACGTCGGAAGTCACCTGGCCAACTCCCTGGCCAGCAACCTGTCAGTCAACTTCGTCTCGGATCTCGACCTCGCCTACGAGCTGGGATGCCGGGAACCCGAAACGATGGACTCGGTGCGGGCCAGGCACTTGGTCGCCGCGCTCAGCAGGGCCAGATACGTCACGCTCGACCGGGCCGGCGCGACCCGGCGGAGAGGTCTGACATGGCCCATGGAGAAGCCGCCTCCTGCACACCGTGTCCTGGAAGCGGTGCGCATGGTGGAGGCCGGTGGCGGTCCGTGGTTCTCGGGATCTCCGGACGCCCAGGAACTGGCGGCGACCTGGAGCAGGGCCGCAAGTCACCTCTCCGGCTTCGACGGTGCCGCCAGGCACGAAACCGAGGATGACCCAGACCGCGTCAGGGCGTTCGACCTCGGACAGCACATGACGCGCGCGCTCACGCTCGCCCACGAGGTGGCGATCGCACTGGAGATCGTCGAAGACTGCCACCGTGAGAACGCGGACATCGGCCTCCCGGTGTGGCTGCGCAAGCGGCACATGGACGCTCGCGATCTCGACCTCTCCCAGAGCGCCGTCGAGGAGCCCGAACCCCTCGACGGCCTCATCTGGTCCCCGGGTACCCGACTGCCTCCGGGCGTCGCCGACAACCTCGAAACGGACTCGATCCACGTCGTGGAGGAGACCTGGGTTCGCCACTACCACTCGGACACGAATCCGGACTGCTCGGCGTCGCAGTGGAGCATGCTCGGAGCGCCGAGAGTCGAGAACATGGTGCTTCTCTTCGCTCTCGCTCCCAGATCCGTCGGCTGACCGGCGCTCGACCTCTCGGTCGGCTCCGGCGACGGGATTCCGCCCCGAGCCGGCCTCGACGACAGCCCGTGACAGGGCGTGCGGACGGGCCCGTCATCCGGCGGGCTCTTCCACCTGCCGGCTCGCCTCGAACCTCATCGCCGATCGGACGCGCCGGCCCCGCGTCGACGTTCAGCCCCGGGCGGCCCTGACCGCGTCGGCGAAGGCCACGACGCCGCGCAGTTCCTCGGCGCTCCACGGCATGCGGGCGCTGATCTCCTCGCTGTTCTCGTCCCACATCCTGCGGGTCGCGGTCTCGGTGCCGGCGCCCGCCGTGTGGAACGCTGCGCCGAGGGCGTCCCATTGGGCGACCGCCTCGCGGGCCTCCGCCGAGTCGGGCGCGACCCCGGTTCTTACACAGGCCAGAAGGGTTTCGACCAGGGTCCGGAATTGCATTTTGGCCGATTCGACGGCCTCGGGGCCGAGCGCCTCGCGGCGGGCGGCCAGGGAGTCCTGCTGTTCGGGGGTGAAATAGGCGTCGAACATGGCCATCATCTCCAGTGCTTTCAGGTAGTCGTCGGGGTCGTCGTGGTCGAGCAGGCGGGTCAGCTGGGTCTTGAGGGCGTCGAGTTCCTCGGCACGGTGCGACAGGATCGCCAGTTGCGCGTGCAGGAGCGTCTCCATGGCTCCCGGGACCTCCAAAGAGGAGGCGATTTCCTCCAATGACATGCCGAATGTCCGCAATGACCGGATGCGATAGAGTCGCCGCAGATCTTCCGGGCCGTAACGGCGGTGACCGTTGGGGGTTCGTTCCGTCGGGCGCAGGAGACCGATTTCGTCGTAGTGACGCAGCGCGCGTACGGTCGTTCTGGTCGCCTGCGCGAGCTGGCCGATCGTCCACATGCGGCAACCGTACGACCTGCCGTTACGTCCGATTCAAGGGGAGATTCCCATGTTGGTGGCACGACTCCACGGGGCGGCCGATCTGCGGATCCACGAAGAGGCCGATCCGGTGCCCCAGGCCGGGGAGACCGTCGTCCGGGTGACCTCGGTCGGGGTGTGCGGGTCGGATCTGCACTGGTTCGGCGAGGGCGGCATCGGCGACGCCCAGCTGACGCAGCCGCTCGTGGTCGGACACGAGTTCGCCGGGGTGACCCTCGACGGGCGGCGGGTGGCGGTCGACCCCGCCGTGCCCTGCGAGGAGTGCCCGTCGTGCCTGCGGGGTTACCGCAACCTGTGCCCCCACGTGCGGTTCGCCGGCCACGGCCAGACCGACGGCGGCCTGCGCGAATACCTGGCCTGGCCCGACGCCTACCTGCACCCGCTGCCCGACTCGGTGTCCGACCTCGAAGGGGCGCTGCTGGAGCCGCTGGGGGTCGCCATCCACGCGTTCGACCTGGGCCACCTGCCCCTCGGGGGGACCGCCGGCGTGGTCGGGTGCGGGCCCATCGGGCTGATGCTGATCCAGCTGCTGCAGATCGCGGGCGCCTCGATGGTCGCCGCGGTCGAGCCGCTGCCCCACCGGGCCGCCAAGGCGCGTGAGCTGGGCGCCGACACCGATCCCCACGGCGACCTCGACGTGGTGTTCGAGGTGGCGGGCACCGACCAGGCCGTCGACACCGCCTTCGAGATGGCGCGGCCGGGCGGGCGGGTGGTGCTGGCCGGCATCCCCGACGAAGACCGGACCGTCTTCCGGGCCTCGACCGCGCGGCGCAAGGGGCTGACGATCGCGATGGCGCGGCGCATGAACGACGTCTACCCCCGGGCGATCAAGCTCGTGGCCCAGGGCCGGGTCGACCTCGTCTCGCTGGTGTCGAATCGGTTCGCGCTCCAGGACGCTGCGAAGGCGTTCGGCGAGGCGCAGTCACGGCAGGGTCTCAAAATCGTTATCGAGCCCTAAACCGTGATTTGGGCCATACCCAAAAGCGGTAGCCACTAGATCGTTTTTGGCTTGAACTAACTAGCGAATTCATGGCCCGTTCCAGCCGATTCCGATCGCCCACGTCAGTTTCGATTGTCAACCCGCAAAAGTCCGACAGAAGCGCACACCACGCGCCGGATTGCACTCGAAAGCACCCGTAATTTGGTTATTCACCTGCGGACTTTTGCCTTGCGGCCGTCAAAAGTCCCGCTTAACATCCGGCAATATGGAGGACACAAACCAGAAACCAGCTGAGTCAGCGCAGGTCATCCTGCGTATGACCGGCATCGGCAAGAGTTTTCTGGGGATCCGCGTCCTACGCGGGATCGACCTGTCGGCGACGGCCGGAGAGGTGCACGCCGTCGTCGGTGAGAACGGCGCCGGCAAATCCACCTTGATGAAGATCCTCGCCGGGGTGCACCAGCCCGACGAGGGCACTGTCGAGATCGGCGGTCAGACCCGGTCGTTCGCCCACCCCGTCGAGGCGCAGCGCGCCGGGGTCGCGATCATCTACCAGGAGTTCAACCTGCTGCCCGAGCGCAGCGTGGCCGACAACGTCTTCCTCGGCCGCGAGCCCACCCGGCGCGGGCTGGTCGACCGGGCCGCGATGGACGAGGCCACCTCCCGGCTGCTCGACGAGCTCGACGAGCACTCCTTCGGCCCGCGCCACCTGGTCAAGGACCTCTCGGTGGCCCAGCAGCAGGTCGTCGAGATCGTCAAGGCCCTCAGCGTGGACGCCCGGATCGTCGTCATGGACGAACCCACCGCCGCCCTCGCCGAGCACGAGGTCGAGCTGCTCTACCGGCTGATCCGGCGCCTGCAGGGACGCGGCATCGCGGTCCTCTACATCTCCCACCGGCTCCGCGAGGTGTTCGACCTCGCCGACCGCGTGACGGTCCTCAAGGACGGCGCCCACGTGGCGACCGTGCCGGCCGCGGACGTCACCACCGGCGAGCTGGTGAAGATGATGGTCGGCCGCGAGCTCGACGCCTACTTCCCGCCCAGGGCCGAGGAGTCGGCCGTCGGCGAGGTGCTGCTGACCGTGCGGAACGGCGGCAACGGCAAGCTCGACGGCATCGACCTCGACCTGCGCGCCGGCGAGATCGTCGGCGTCGCGGGCCTGCAGGGGTCGGGCCGCTCGTCCCTGGTCAAGGCCATCTTCGGGGCCGAGCCGTTCACCCGGGGCGAGATGACGCCCGCCCGGCCCGGCAACGTCCGCGCCGGCGTCGCCGCCGGGATCGGGCTGGTCACCGAAGACCGCAAGGCCGAAGGGCTGGCCCTCAACCAGTCGGTGCGCGACAACGCCCTCCTGGTCGCCCGCGCCATCGGCCACCGATCCCGCGCCACGGTCTCCGACCTGCTCCAGCGCGTGAAACTCGCACCACCCCGTCAGGAGACCGAGGTGAAGTACCTGTCCGGGGGGAACCAGCAGAAGGTCGTGCTGGCCAAATGGCTGACCGTCTCCCCCAAGGTTTTGCTGTTCGACGAGCCCACCCGCGGCGTCGACGTCGGCGCGAAGGCCGCCATCCACGACCTGATGCGCGAGCTCGCCGACTCCGGCACCGCGATCCTGATGATCTCCTCGGAGTTACCCGAGCTCATCGGCATGAGCGACCGCATCGTGGTGCTCCGCGACGGACGGGTGGCCGGGCAACTGCCCGGCGGCTCGACCGAGGAGTCGGTCATGGCGCTGGCCGCCGCGGACGGGGCCGCCGCGTGATCGCCCTGGTCGCCAACCCCACCCGGGCGGTGTACGCCGCCCTCATCGCCACCCTCGCCGTCGGCTGGGCCCTGGTCGCCTTCGACGGCGGCACCTTCACCCTCAACGACCTCGTCGGCATCCAGCAGCGCTCGGCCGCCCTGGGCATCGTCGCGGTCGGCCAGACGCTGGCCATCCTGGCCGGGTCGCTCGACCTGTCGGTGGCCTACCTCATCTCCCTGGTCTCGCTGGTCGCGGCCGAGACGATGGCCGGGCAGTCGTCCAACATCCTGACCGCCGTGATCGTCGCGCTCGGGGTGAGCGCGCTGGTCGGGCTGGTCAACGGGGTCGTCATCACCAAGCTGAAGGTGCACGCCTTCATCGCCACCCTCGGCGTCGCCCTGGTGATCCGGGGCGTGCTCGACCACCTCTACGACGGGCCCGCCGGGCGGGTGCCGGTCGACTTCCAGCAACTCGGCTACGCCCGGATCGGGCCGATCCCGGTCGCCGCGATCCTGTGGGCCGCGGTCGCGTTCGGGGTCTGGTTCCTGCTGCGGCGCACCCGGTTCGGGCACCGCGTCTACGCCGTCGGCGGCGACGTCGAGGTGGCCCGGCTGTCCGGGGTGCGCACCGACCGGGTGGTGATCGCGGCGCACGTGTTGTGCTCGCTCTGCGCGGGCGTGGCCGGGCTGCTGCTGGCCAGCCGGCTCGGCGCCGGCGCCCCCACGGTCGGCACCGACGGCGGCTACGACCTGGAGTCGATCGCCGCGGTCGTCCTGGGCGGCACCGCGCTGGCGGGCGGCCGGGGCGGGGTCGCCGGGACCGTCGGCGGCGTGCTGCTGCTGGCGGTGCTCGACAGCGTCTTCAACCAGCTCGAGGTGAACTCGTTCTTCAAGGACGTCGTGCGCGGCGTCGTCATCGTCGTCGCGGTCGCCGTCTACGCCCGCCGGACCGGCAGGAGGGCGTCGTGAAACGGGCCATCCCGATCTTCGTCGTGCTGGCGGGGCTGCTGGTGGCCATCGCGGCCGCCAACCCCTTCTTCCTCGAACCGGCCGGGTTCCTGGCCTTCCTCAAGCGGGTCGCGCCGCTGGCCATCCTGGCCGCCGGGCAGTACTTCGTGATCGTCTCCGGGGAGTTCGACCTGTCGGTCGGCTCGCTGGTCACCGTCGAGGTCGTGGTCGCGGCCCGGCTGATCGACGGCGACGAGGCGATGACCTGGCCGGTGCTGATCCTGCTCGTCGTGATCGGGCTGCTGGTCGGCCTGGTCAACGGCCTGGTCACCACCAAGCTGCGGGTGCCCTCGTTCATCACCACGCTCGGCGCGATGCTCATCCTGTCGGGCGCGGTCTTCCTGTGGACGGGCGGCGCGCCGCGCGGCGCCCTGTCGCAGGGGTTCCGGGTGTTCGGCCGCGAGGGCGTCTGGGCGGTCGCGATCCTCGTCGTGGTCGTGGTGGCGGCCGTGCTGCTGATGCGGGCCGACTTCGGGCGCACCCTGGTGGCCGCCGGCGACAACGAGAAGGCCGCGCGGCTGAGCGGCGTCCGGGTCGACCGGGTCCGGGTGTTCGCGTTCGTGCTCTCGGGGCTCTCGGCCGCGATCGCCGGGATCCTGCTCGGCGGGTTCGCCGGGGTCTCGGCGCAGGTCGGCCAGAGTCTGGAGTTCCAGGCGATCACCGCCGTCGTACTCGGCGGGGTCGTGCTCGGCGGCGGGCGCGGTCACGTGATCGCCGCCATCGCGGGGGCGTTCACCCTCGAAGCCCTCTTCACCCTGCTCAACCTGCACGGCATCTCCGGCGCGCTGGAGTACGCCGTGCAGGGAGTGATCATCATTGCCGCCGTGGCGGTCGGGGGCCTGCGGCTCCCGGCCCTGCGGTTATCCCCTTCGAAAGCGTAAGGAGTACGTGCATGCGTCGTTTACTGGTGGCGGTCGCCGCCTTGGCCCTGGCGGCCGCGGGATGCGCCAGTGACCTGCCGCCGACCGGGGCGAGCGCCGACCCCAGCGCCGCTCCGGCGACGTCGGCGGCGGCCTCGTCCGCCCCGGCCTCCGCCGGGACCGGCGCGCAGTCGGACTTCTTCGTCCAGGCCGACTACGACACCCAGCTCGCGATGCGGTCGCAGACGGCCGAAGGGCCGGCCGACAAGCCGTGGGAGCAGGCGATCGCGCCGCAGATGGTCGACACGGCCAAGTACAAGAAGGACGGGCCCTACCACCTGTGCTTCTCCAACGCCGCGGTCAACAACCCGTGGCGCCAGGTCGGCTGGACGACCATGCAGGAGGAGGTCGCCCTGCACAAGGAGATCAAGGAGTTCACCGCCCTCGACGCCGAGGGCAAGGACGACAAGCAGATCTCCGACATCGCCGACCTGCAGGCCAAGGGCTGTGACGCGCTGATCATCTCGCCGAACACCACGGCGACGCTGACCCCGGCCGTCACGGGCGCCTGTCCCGAGGTCCCGGTCATCGTCTTCGACCGCGGCGTCGAGACCGACTGCCCGGTCACCTTCATCAAGCCCATCGGCGGCTACGCCTTCGGCGCCGACGGCGCCGAGTTCCTCATCGAGAAGGTGCCGGCCGGCGGCAAGATCCTGGCGCTGCGCATCCTCCCGGGCGTCGACGTGCTGGAGACCCGCTGGTCGGCCGCCAAGGTGGCCTTCGACAAGTCCCAGCTCCAGGTGGTCGGCGTGGAGTTCACCGACGGGGACGCCGCCAAGACCAAGAGCATCGTGTCCGACTACATCGCCCGTCACGGCACCATCGACGGCGTGTGGATGGACGCGGGCGCGACCGCCGTGGCCGCCATCGAGGCGTTCGAGGACGCCGGTGTGCCGGTTCCCGCCTTCGTCGGCGAGGACCAGCAGGACTTCCTGCAGAAGTGGAAGGACGGCAACCTGACCGCCGTCGCGCCGACCTACCCGACCTACCAGTGGCGCACCCCGATCATCGCGGCGCTGAAGATCCTCAAGGGCGAAGAGGTGCCGAAGATGTGGAACCTCCCGCAGCCGAAGATCACCCAGGACTCCCTCGGCACCTACCTCCAGCCCAACATGCCGCTGCTGCACTACGCGCTGTGCGGCTGCGAGTCCATGCCGGGCTTCCCCGGGAAGTGGGGCGGTAAGTAGATGTTCCCCATCGGCGTCAACACCTGGGTCTGGGTGTCGCCGCTGACCGACGGCGACCTGGCGGCGCTCGCGCCCCGGGTCGCCGGCTGGGGGTTCGACGTGATCGAGCTCCCCGTCGAGAACCCCGGCGACTGGGACGCCGGCCGGGCCGCCGACGTGCTGGCCGAACACGGCCTGGGCGCGTCGGTGGCGCTGGTGATGCCGCCGGGCCGCGAGCTCGTGGCCGCCTCGGCCGATGTGGTCCGCGCGACCCAGGACTACCTGCGGCACGTCGTCGACGTGGCCGTCAGGGTCGGGGCTCCGGCGATCGGCGGCCCCGCCTACTCGTCGGTCGGCCGCACGTGGTTGTTGTCGGCGCAGGAGCGCCGGGCCGCCTACGCGGAGCTGCGCGAGAACCTCGCGCCCGTCGTCGACTACGCCGCCGAACGCGGCGTGCGGGTCGGCGTCGAGGCGCTGAACCGGTACGAGACCAGTCTGGTCAACACGATCGAGCAGGCCCTGGAGGCCATCCCGGAGAACTGCGGGATCATGCTCGACTCGTACCACATGAACATCGAGGAGAAGAGTCCCGCCGAGGCGGTCCGCCTCGCCGGTGAGAGGGTCGCGCACATCCAGGTGTGCGGGACGGACAGGGGGGCGCCCGGAGACGACCACTTCGACTGGAAATCCTTCATCGAGGCGGTGACCGACATCGGCTACTCAGGACCGCTCGTGATCGAGTCGTTCACCGCGGAGAACCGCACGATCGCCACGGCCGCCTCCATCTGGCGGCCACTGGCCCGGAGCCAGGACGCCCTGGCAACCGACGGGCTCACGTTCCTCCGGGCCCTGTGAACCATCCCGCACCCTCCCAGGGAGCGCCATGCGCAGGTACTTCACCATCCTCCTGACCCCCCTATTGCTTTTGTTAGCGCTACCAGCCCCGGCCGCGGCGGCGCCCAACTTCCGGGCGCTGCTGTTCACCGAGACCGCGGGCTACGTGCACGACTCGATCTCCGCGGGCGTCACGATGGTCAACAACATGGCGGCCGCGAACAACTTCGAGGTCGTCCAGAGCAACAACTCCAGCTCGTTCACCACGTCCAACCTGGCCACCTTCGACGTGATCATCATGCTGCAGAACTCCGGCATGGTCTGGGACAACGACTCCCAGCGCCAGGCCCTGCAGAGCTGGGTCGAGGCCGGCGGCGGCATCGTGGCCATCCACAACGCCACCGACATGGGGATCGAGTCGTCCTTCCCCTACTGGGACAACCTGATCCAGGCCGGCGCGCACATGCCGGCCCACTCCAACATCGTGCAGGGCACCGCCAAGGTGGCCGACGACGTCCACCCCTCCACGTCCGGGTTGCCTGACCGCTGGACGCGGACGGAAGAGTGGTACAACTTCGACCGCAGCATCCGCGGCGACGCCCACATCCTGGTGACGGCCGACGAGACCACCTACTCCCCCGGCGGCAGCGCCATGGGGCACGACCACCCGATCTCGTGGTGCCGTGAGGTCGGCACGGCCAAGGTCTGGGCGACCGCCATGGGGCACACCGCCTCGACCTACAGCGAGGCCTACTTCCAGCAGCACGTGCTGGGCGGCATCCGCTGGGCCGGCGGCGAACTGCCCGGCGACTGCGGCGGCACCGTCTGGAACCGTTTCCAGAAGGTGACCCTCGACTCGGCCCCCAACCAGCCGATGGAACTCGACATCGCGCCCGACAAGACGGTCTTCTACATCAGCCGGGCCGGGCAGCTCAAGACGATCGCCCCGTCGAACGGCGCGATCACGACCGCGCACACCCTCAGCGTCTACACCGGCGGTGAGGACGGCCTGGTCGGCATGGCCCTCGACCCGAGCTTCGCGTCGAACCGGTATATCTACCTCTACTACTCGCCGAGCGGCAGCCAGTCGATCGTGCGGGTGTCGAGGTTCACCTACACCGCCGCGAACGCGCCCAACGCGCTGAGCAACGAGCAGGTGCTGCTCACCATCCCGGCCGAGCGCATCGACGAGCCGGGCCACACGGGCGGTTACCTGACGTTCGGTCCGGGCGGCAACCTGTACATCGGCGTCGGCGACGACGTGAACCCGAACGCCTCGTCCGGCTACGCGCCGATCGACGAGCGCTCGGGCCGCGCCCACTTCGACGCGCAGCGCACCGCGGCCAACACCAACGACCTGCGCGGCAAGATCCTGCGTATCCACCCCGAGTCCAACGGGACGTACACGATCCCGAGCGGCAACATGTTCGCGCCGGGCACCTCGCAGACCCGGCCGGAGATCTACGCCATGGGCTTCCGGAACCCGTTCCGGTTCTCGGTGAACAAGGAGAACGGCTGGATCTCGATGGCCGACTACGGCCCCGACGCGGGTTCGGCCAACTCCAGCCGCGGCCCGGCCGGCATCGTCGAGTACAACCTGATCAAGTCGCCCGGCTTCTACGGCTGGCCGTACTGCATCGGCAACAACACCCCGTACAATGACTTCAACTTCTCCACCAACCAGTCGGGCGCGCAGTTCAACTGCTCGTCGCCGACCAACACCTCGCCCAACAACACCGGCCTCCAGACGCTCCCGGCCGTGCGCGCGGCGAACGTCTGGTACTCCTACAGCGGCAACACCGCCTGGCCCGAGATGGGCAACACCGGCGGCGCGGCCCCGATGGGCGGCCCGTTCTACCACTTCGACCCGAACAACACCTCGGAGACCAAGTTCCCGCGGTACTTCGACGACACTCCGTTCTTCTACGAGTGGAGCCGGAACTACCTCGCCGAGATGCGTCTCGACAACTCGGGCAACCTGCTGAAGGTCAACCGGTTCCTGTCGTCGATGCAGTTCCGGTCGCCGATGGACATGAAGTTCGGCCCCGACGGCGCGATGTACATGATCGACTGGGGTAGCGGCTTCGGCGGCACCAACACCGACGACGGCGTCTACCGCATCGACTACATCAACGGCTCCCGGGCTCCGATCGCGAAGGCGTCCGGTACGCCGACCTCCGGTCAGGCGCCGCTGGCGGTGCAGTTCTCCTCGTCGGGCTCGGCCGACCCCGACGGTGACGCGATCACCTACGCGTGGGACTTCACCGACAACGGCTCGGTCGACTCGACGTCGGCCAACCCGAGCTTCACCTACAGCTCCAACGGCAACTACACCGCGCGCCTGACGGTCCGGGACGCCGGCGGCAAGACCGGCACTGCCACCGTGCCGATCGTCGTGGGCAACACGGCGCCGACCCTCCAATTCAGCGCGCCACCGAACGGCGGCGCGTTCGACTTCGGGAACACGATCTCGTACACGATCACCGGCAGCGACCCCGAGGACGGGGCCATCGACTGCTCGCGGGTGCAGGTCATCGTCGCCCTGGGGCACGACACGCACAGCCACGACGTCGACCAGCGCACCGGCTGTTCGGCGACCATCACGACCCAGCAGTCGGGGCACGATCCCACGCAGAACGTGTTCTACGTGCTCTCGGCCACCTACACCGACAGCGGCGGCCTGAGCAAGGGCGCGGAGCTGATCCTCCAGCCCAAGCTGAAGCAGGCCGAGCACTTCGCGAACTCCTCCGGGGTCCGCGTCGTGGCCGACTCGACGGCCCAGGACGGCAACCGGGTCGGCGACATCTCCAACAACGACTGGATCTCGTTCTCGCCCATGGCGACCCAGGGGGTGACCGGCATCTCCTACCGGGTGTCCTCGATCTCCACGGGCGGTTCGATCGAACTGCGGGCGGGCTCGCCGACCGGAACTCTGCTCTCGACCACCTCGGTGCCCTCGACGGGAGGCTGGACCACCTACGCCTCGACGGCCGTCAGCAGCGTGACAGGGGTGAGCGGCAGCCAGACGTTCTACCTGGTGTTCAAGCACTCGACGGCCAACCAGTTCGACCTCGACTCCTTCACCCTCCAGGGTCAGGGCGTCGGCAGCGGGTCCCCGAACACGGGACCGGTCGCGGGCGGCGTCTACCAGATCGTCAACGTCGGTTCCGGCAAGGCGGTCGACATCGAGAGCCAGTCGACGGCCGACGGCGCCAGGGCGGTCCAGTGGACGGTCGGCAGCGGGAACAACCAGCGGTTCCAGTTCGTGAACGCGGGCAACGGCGCGTTCCGGCTCCAGGCGGTGCACTCCAGCAAGTGCATCGACGTGTCGGGCGCCTCGACCGCCACGGGCGGGGTGCTGGTGCAGTGGACCTGTCACACGAACGCGAACCAGTCCTACGTGTTCACCGCACAAGGGTCGAACTATCGCATTCAGGCGGGGCACAGCAACCTGTGCATCGAAGTCCCCGACAGCGCCAACCTGTCGCAGCTCCGGCAGAACACCTGTTCCTCGTCCAGCAACCAGCAGTGGTCGCTGACGCGGATCAGCTAGCGTGACCGGCCGGCCCCCGGAGCTCGTCCGGGGGCCGGTTCCCGGCTGTCAGAAGTCGAAGTCGTCGATGTTGCCGGCGTCGAACACGGTCGGCTTGCCCAGCAGGACCTCGCCGCCCGCGCCCACCGTGTACTCGCCGAGCTTGCCCGCCTTGAACCTCTCCCCCTCGGCCCCCGTGATCTGCCCGGAGGCCAGCGCGGCGGCGGCGTAGCCGGCCAGGTAGCCGAGGTCGCCGGGGTTCCACAACTCGAAGCCCTCGATGGTGCCGTCCTTGACGAAGGCGCGCAGCTGGTTGGGGGTGCCCAGGCCGGTGAGCCGGACCTTCCCCTTGAAGTCGGAGTCGGACAGGTAGCGCGCGGCGGCGGCGATGCCGACGGTGGTCGGGGAGATGATGCCGGCCAGGTCGGGGTAGCTGCGCAGCAGGCCCTGGGTCTCGGTGAACGACTTCTGGTCGTCGTCGTTGCCGTAGGCGACCTTCACCAGCTCCATGTCCTTGTACTCGGGCTTGGTCAGCTCGTCCTTCATGAACTCGATCCAGGTGTTCTGGTTGGTCGCGTTCGGGGTGGCCGACAGGACGGCGATCTTGCCCTTGTGGCCGATCTGATCGGCGAGCAGCTGGACCTGGGTGCGGCCGAGGTCTTCCGCGCTGGCCTGGTTGACGAAGACGTGCCGGCCGTCGGGGGCGGTGTCGGAGTCGTAGGAGACCACCTTGATGCCCGCCGCCATGGCCTGCTTGAGCGCCGGGACGACCGCGTTGGGGTCGTTGGCGGAGATGACGATGGCGTCCTGCCGCTGCTGGATCAGCGTGTTGATGTAGGAGACCTGCGACGACGCGCTCGCCTCCGACGGGCCGACCTCCTTGCCCTCGCCGCCGAACTCCTTGGTGGCCGCGACGCCGTCGCGGTCGGCGATGGTGAAGTAGGGGTTGTTGACCTGCTTGGGCAGGAAGGCGATCTTCAGGCCGGGTTTGATCGGGGCGTTCGGGTCGGCGGCGGCGGGGGCCGACGACGTCGCCGGCGCCGCGCCGCGCTCGGCGGCCACGTCGGACCTGGTCGTGCCGCCGCAGGCCGTGGCCAGCAGCGCGAGCCCCGCCAGGAGGGCGATCGGACGCTTCATTGGACCGGTTTCCTTTCCAGACGGACTTTCAGGTTCGGTGCGAGCACCGAGGCGACGAGCAGCACGCCCGTCACGACGTTGAGGACCTCGTTGGCGACGTCGGCGAGGATGAGCGCGTTGCGGACGACGGCCAGCAGCAGCACGGCCGCGACCACGCCCGCGAGGGTGCCGCGTCCACCGAAGATCGACACCCCGCCCAGCAGGACGGCGGCCACGACGGCCAGTTCCAGCCCGACGCCGTTGTCGGCGCGGGCGCTGGCGTACCGGAAGGTGAACACGAGCGAGGCCAGGCCGGCCATCGCCCCGGACGCGACGAACAGCCAGAACTTGATGCGCCTGACCCGGATCCCGGCGAAGTAGGCGGCCTCCTCGTTGGCGCCCAGCGCGGTGATCGCCCGGCCGAGGCCGGTCGCGTGCAGCAGGATCCCGGCGGCGACGGCGAGCACCGCGACCAGCAGGGTCATGAGCGGGATCGGCCCGATGGCCTGGGTGGCCAGGCTCGTGTACGCGGGCGGCAGGTCGGCCACCGCCTGGTCGCCGAGGACGACGTAGGCCAGCCCCCGGTAGAGGGCGAAGGTGCCGATGGTGACGGCCAGCGAGGGCAGCCCGAGCCGGGTGACGAGGAGCCCGTTCAGCGCGCCCGCGAGCGCGCCGGTGACGAGGCAGATCGGCATGATCGTCTCGATGGGGAGGCCGGCGGTCCAGAGCCGCCCGAGCACCGCGCAGCAGAGCCCCAGCGTGGACGCGACCGAAAGGTCGATCTCGGCGGCGACGACCACCAGGGTCATCGTCAGCGCCATGAGGGCGATCTCGGTGACGTCCAGGAGCAGGAAGGCGACGTTGGAGCCGTTGGCGAAGCCGTCGACGCCGAACGAGGCGGCGACGGTGGCGGCGGCGAGCAGGGCGACGACGAGGGTCTCCCAGCGGTCAGCGCGCATCGCGGAGCCTCCGTCTCCTCAGGGCCCGCGCGACCCGCAGCGCGAGCAGGCGGTCGAGCATGATGGCGGCCAGGATCAGCGCGCCGTTGACGGCGGTCTGCGCGAGCGCGTCGACCCGCAGGACGGCCAGGGCGCTGGTGATGCCCGACAGCAGCAGCGCGCCGAGCGCGGCGCCGTAGACGGTGCCCGACCCGCCGAAGATGGCGACCCCGCCGACGACCACGGCGGCGATGACGTCGAGTTCCTTGCCGGTGGCGACCGTGGCGTCGACGGTGCCGAACCGGGCCGCCCACATGACCCCGGCGAGCCCGGCCAGCGCCCCGCAGGCCGTGAACGCCGACACGACGCGCCGGCGCACCGGGATGCCGGCCAGCACGGCGGCCTCGGGGCTGGAGCCGATGGCGTAGAGCTCGCGGCCCTGCGGCAGGTTGCGCAGCGCCCACCCGGCGGCGAGCAGCACCGTGAGCGCGACCAGCACCGGCAGCGGCACGCCGAGCACGTCGGCCGAGCCGAGGCGCAGGAATCCCGGCGGCAGGTCGGCGGCGTTGACCTGGCGGCCGCCCGCCCAGGCGTGGTCGACGCCCCTGACGGCGTAGAGGGTGCCGAGGGTGGCGACCAGCGCGGGGACCCGGGCGACCCCGACGAGCAGGCCGTTGACCACGCCGCACGCCGCGCCGAGGAGCACGCACCCGGCGACGACCAGCGGGATCGGCACCCCGGGGTGGTCGGCCAGGACCAGCGCGCCCCCGAAGGCGCTGATCCCGACGACCGAGCTGACCGACAGGTCGACGTTCCGGGTGACGACCACGAGCGTCTGGCCGACGGCGAGGGTGGCGATGACGGCCGAGTTGAGCAGGATGTCGCGCAGCCCCGACGGGGAGAGGAAGGCGGGGTTGACGGCCCCGGTGACGCCGAACAGCACGACCAGCGCGACGACGATGCCGAGTTCCCTGACCCGGGCGACGCGCTCGGCGAGGCCGCCGGAGGTCGCGGCGGTCGCGGCGGTCGCGGCGGTCACGCGGGCCTCCCGGTCGCGGCGGCCACCACACGTTCCTCCGACGCCTCCGCGCGAGGCAGGTCGGCGACGAGCCGTCCCTCGTGCATGACGAGCACCCGGTCGGCCATGCCGAGCACCTCGGGCAGCTCCGAGGAGATCATCAGGACCGCCAGGCCCTCGGCCGCCAGTTCCGACAGCAGGCGGTGGACCTCGGCCTTGGTGCCGACGTCGATGCCGCGGGTGGGTTCGTCGACGATCAGCACGCGGGGCCGGCGGGCCAGCCACTTGGCCAGCACCACCTTCTGCTGGTTGCCGCCCGACAGGACCGTGACGGCGTCGGTGAGGCCGGCGTACTTCACCTGGAGGCGGATCGCCCAGTCGGCCGCGCGGGCGCGTTCGGCGGCGCGGGAGAGCAGGCCCCATCTCAGGTTCGTCAGGCCGATGTTGCGCTCGATCGACAGGTCCATCACGAGGCCCTGCTGCCGCCGGTCCTCCGGGACCAGCGCCACCCCGGCGGCCATGGCCTCGGTGGGGCTGCCGCCGCGTAATCGGCGTCCGCCGACGTGGACGGAGCCGGCGTCCCGGCGGTCGACGCCGAACACCGCGCGGGCGACCTCGCTGCGGCCCGCGCCGACCAGCCCGGCCAGCGCGGCGATCTCGCCCGCGCGGACCTCGAAGGAGACGTCGGTGAAGACGCCCTCGCGGGTCAGCCGCTCGACCTTCAGCGCCACCTCGCCGGGTGCGGCGGGCTGTTTCGGGAACAGCGCCGCCAGGTCGCGGCCGACCATGCGCCGGACCAGGTCGTCGGGGGTGAGGTCGGCGAGCAGGTCGGTGGCGACGACGGCGCCGTCCCGCAGGGTCGTCACCCGGCGGCACAACGCGAACATCTCGTCGAGGCGGTGCGACACGAACAGCACCGCGCACCCCTGGTCGCGCAGCGAGCGGGCCACCCCGAACAGGCGCGCCACCTCGGGGCCCGAGAGGGCGGCGGTCGGTTCGTCCATGACCAGGACGCGGGCGTCCCGCGACAGCGCCTTGGCGATCTCGACGAGCTGCTGGTCGGCGATCGACAGGCCGCGCGCGGGCCGGGCGGGGTCGAGGGGCACGCCGAGCCGGGCGAACAGGTCGAGGGCGCGGGTGCGCATCGCCCGCCGGTCGACGCGCCCGAACGAGCGGCGGGGATGGCGGCCCATGAAGATGTTCTCGGCGACCGACAGGTCGGGGAAGAGCGTGGGCTCTTGGTAGATGACGGCCACCCCGGCCGCCTGGGCGTCGGCGGGGCCGTGGAACTCGACCGGAGCGCCGTCGAGGAGCAGGGTGCCCCCGTCGGGGCGGTGCACCCCGGAGAGGATCTTGACGAGGGTCGACTTGCCCGCCCCGTTCTCCCCGGCCAGGGCGTGCGCCTCGCCGGGGGCCAGGTCGAGGGACACCTCGCGCAGGGCGCGGACGGCGCCGAAGGACTTGCTCACCTCCCGCAGCGCGAGCATGCGACCTCCCGGTCCAGAAAAACGTTTCAAATTTGACCGGACAGTAGATGAGCGTTACTGCGGCGTCAATAGCGGATTTCCGGGGTATTGCGCATAATAGAAGCGCTCACGTTGCCTCTTGGCGCTTATTACGTTTTAATCAACGTCCATGAGCGACGTGGGGATCAGGGATGTCGCCGCCCGAGCCGGCGTCTCGCCCGGCACCGTGTCCAACGTGCTCAACCGGCCGGAGAAGGTGTCGCCCGCGACCCGCGCGAAGGTCGAGGCGGCGGTCCGTGAGCTGGGGTTCGTGCGCCACGGGTCGGCGTCCACGCTGCGGGCCGGGCACAGCAAGACCATCGGCCTGTCGGTGATCGACATCGGCAACCCGTTCTTCACCGACGTCACGGCCGGGGTCGAGGAGGTCGCCAGCGACCTCGGCTACGCCGTCATCCTGAGCAACTCGGCCGGGTCCCGGGCCAAGGAGGAGCGCAACCTGCTCGTGCTGGCCGAACAGCGGGTGCGCGGGGTGCTGATCACCCCCTCCGACGAGGACCTCGATCGGCTCGACCGGCTGCGCGCGCGGGGCATCGCGGTCGTCCTGGTCGACCACCCGGCCCACTGCCCCGACCAGTGCTCGGTCGCGGTCAACGACATCGGCGGGGGCATGACGGCGGTGCGCCACCTGACCGACACCGGCGCGAAGTCGATCGTGTACGTCACGGGCCCGCTCACCATCCGCCAGTGCCTCGACCGCAGGGCGGGCGCCGAACGCGCCTACGGCCGCCCGCTGCCGGTGATCGAGATGGCCGCGATGACCCCCCGCGCCGGTCAGCAGGCGGCCGAGAAGCTGCTCTCCGAGGGCGACCTGCCCGACGCCGTGTTCTGCGCCAACGACCTGCTCGCGCTCGGCCTGATGCGCGGCCTCACCCACGCGGGGGTCCGGGTGCCGGGCGACGTCGCGGTGATCGGCTACGACGACATCGACTTCGCGGCGGCCTCGGCGGTGTCGCTGACCTCGATCCGCCAGCCCACCCACCAGCTCGGCCGGGTGGCGACCGAACTGCTGCTCGACGAGTGCGACAACCCGGCCACCCACGCCCACCAGCAGATCATGTTCCAGCCCGAACTGGTGGTGCGCGAGTCGACCCAGGGTCAGGCGGGCAGGGCCTCGTTCGACAGGTAGACCCATGCGGAGATCCCCGACTTGAGGGTGACGAGGCGGCGGGCGTACTCGACGCCCTCGTAGGCGTCGGCGGCGGCCAGTTCCTCGGCGCTGAGCTGGTAGATGACGCCCAGCACCTCTTCACCGGGCGAGCGCCGCACGATGGGGAACGTGCCGCCGGTGAGCGTGATCGTGGTCAGGCGGTGGTTCGGCAGCGCGTCGGGGCGACCTTCCAGGCGGCGGCCGAACTGGGCGAGCTGCACCCGTTCGAGCTGGAGGGTGCCGTAGGAGAACAGAAAGATCACCCGCCCAGTGTGCCAGTGAGCAGCGTCTTGCCGACGACCGCCCGGCCCTCCATGGCGGCGTGCGCCGCCGCCGCGCCGGCCAGCGGGAACGTCTGCCCGATGACGGGCTTGAGCACGCCTTCCGCCGTCAGCCGCAGCGCCTCGGTGAGGTGGCGGACCCGGTCGTCCTTCGACAGTTGCGCGACCTCGATGCCGGTCGCGGTGACGTCGCCGCGCCCGACCGTTGTGAAGGCGCCCCCGGCGGCGCCGTGGGCGGAGAACCGGCCGCCGGGCTCGACCAGGGGGACCGCGCGGGCGCCGAGCGCGCCGCCGACGTTGTCGAGCACGACGTCGGCGCGCGGCCACTCGGGGTCGGCCGCGTCGACGAGCAGGTCGGCGCCGAGCCCGTCGAGCAGTGGCAGCTTGGCGGCCCGCGCGACCGCGATGACCGTCGCCCCCCGGGCCCGCGCGAGCTGGATCTCCAGCACCCCGAGCCCGCCACTGGCCCCCACCACGAGCACGGTGTCCGAGGGGCCGATCCCGGTCGCCTCGAACAGCGCGAGCGCGGTCGTGGCGTCGTGCAGCAGGGCGGCGGCGTCGGGCGTCGTGACGCCGTCGGGGATCGCCACCACCGAGACGGCCGCCGCTTTGGAGGCGTAACCGCCGTAGCCGTCCGTGTACCCGGCCACCCTCCGGCCGTGCGGGTCGGTGCCGGCCACTCCACCGCCGGGGACGTACGGCGGCCGGATCGGCCAGAAGTCGCGTCCCAGCCCCGACCGGACCACGGTCTCCAGGAGGAGGGTGTCGGAGACCTCCACGTCGACCAGGGCCTCGCCGTCGCCGGGGACCGGGTCGGCCGTCTCCACGAGTTCCAGCACGTCGGGGCCGCCGAACCGGGTCACCATCGCCACTTGTGTCGTCATGTGCGGCAGACTAGAAGTTCAACATTTGTTGAAGTCAACCCTCGGGAGGCCCTGATGACGCTCACGGTCGGAGACCTGGCCCGCGCGAGCGGCGTCGCCCCGTCGGCGGTCCGCTTCTACGAGGCCCACGGCCTGCTGGCGGCCGAGCGGACCTCGGGCAACCAGCGGCGTTTCCGGGAGTCCGACGTGTGCCGGACCAAGGTCATCCGCGTCGCCCAGCGGGTCGGCCTGTCGGTGGCGGAGATCAAAGAGGTCCTGGACGACCTCCCGCCGGCCCCCTCCCCCGGCGACTGGATGCGCCTGGCGGAGAGTCTCGTCGCCGAGGCGCAGCGCCGGATCCGCCACCTGGAGCAGGTCCTCGGCGAGATCACCGGCGGCGGGAAGCTCTGCGAAACGGAAGAGCCGGCCGCCATGGGCGGCCGGCTCCGGGATCACTTGGCGTAGCGGCGGCGGAAGCGCTCGACGCGCCCGGCCGAGTCCACCACGCGGTTCTTGCCCGTGTAGAACGGGTGGCTGGCGGAGCTGACGTCGACGTCGACGACCGGGTAGGTCTGACCGTCCTCCCACTCCACCGTCTTGTTCGACCGCACCGTCGACCGGGTCAGGATCGCGAAGCCCGCGCTCGGGTCGCGGAAGACCACGGGACGGTACTCGGGGTGGATGCCCTTCTTCATGCGCTAGCGCTCCTCTCGGAAGGTCACGTGCTGCCGGATGACGGGGTCGTACTTGCGCAACTCCATCCGGTCGGGGTCGTTGCGGCGGTTCTTCCTGGTCACATAGGTCACGCCGGTACCGGCGGTGGACCGCAGCCGGACCAGCGGACGGAGCTCACTTCGCTTCACGGGATCGAAAACCGTTTTCAATGGCCGGATATTCCCGCCCTTGTCCGCCGGTAGTAGGACCACCCGGCGAGCGGGAGGGCGACCGTCCAGGCGAGGAAGAGCGGCAGCCCGACGAAGGCCCCGGTCAGCGTGAAGGGGTCGGCCGGGCTCGCCTCGGCGACGGCCCGCGGGATCCGGAACGGCAGCGTGAGCGAGTAGCCGACCAGCACGAGAGAGCCCAGGACAGCCGGGGTGAGCGGCACCCACGGGTGGACGCGGCGGCCGCCCAGCACCGGGACCCACGCGGGGTAGACCAGTCCCCACCTGCTGATCAGCCCGAGTGACAGGACCCCGCCCAGCAGGGCCAGCAGCGACAGGACCCCGAGGTAGAGGGCGCCGGCGGGGACGCCCAGGATGCCGTCCTCCGGGTAGCCCTCGGTGCCGTTGGCGCGCCCGTGGTACCAGGCGTCGAAGCTCGCCTCGTTGGCGAGGAAGGGGATGCCGAGCATCCAGGGGATGTGCAACGGCACGAAACCGAGGACGGGCGCCGCCCAGCCCACCGTTCCGGCCACCCGCGCCCATCGGGGCGGCGGGGGAACCGTCGTCAGCGTCATGGCCGTAGCATCCACGCGACCGCCTGTGACCGGCCTGAGAGACGCTGATGATCCTCTCAGCCGGCCCTCCTCAGGAGTCGAGCACGGCGGCGACGGCTTCGATCTCGACGAGCTGGCCCTCGTATCCGAGCACGGTGACCCCCATCAGGGTGCTCGGCACGTCGTGCTCGCCGAAGGTGTCCCGGACCACCTGCCAGGCGGTGACCAGATCCTCCCGCAGGGTGGACGCGACGAGCACCCGCGTGCTGATGACGTCCCGCAACGACGCGCCGGCGTCGGCGAGGGCGGTCTGCATGTTCTCGATCGCCTTGGCCGCCTGGGCCGCGTAGTCGCCGGGCGCCGCCGTCGAGCCGTCGTCGTTCAGGGGGCACGCCCCGGCGAGGAAGATGAGCCGCGACCCGGCGGGCGCGGTGGCCGCGTAGGCGTACTGAGCCACGTCGGACAGGGAAGCGGACCGAATCAAAGTGACGGCGCTGGACATGGGCCCCAATGCTGGCACGGGCCGACGCCCGCCGCCTCCCCATTTCCGAAGCGTCGCCGTTATCGATTTGTGACTTTCGGCGCTCTTTGAAACCTCCCCGCAACAATCTACGGTGCGGGATAACGTTATCCCACTTCCGCCGTCCGGGCCACCACGGAAAGGCATCTCCATGATCAGATCGCGTGGCTTCGCCATGGCCACCGCGCTCGCCCTGCTCGCCGGCCTGTCCACGGCGACGCCGGCGCAGGCCGCCACCCCCACCGCCGACCAGCAGTGGAGCGCCGTCCAGTCGCTCGTCGGGGCGGTGAAGGGCCGCTGGACCAACCAGGCCTACACCGGCTCGGTCACCGACACGATGCCCGACACCGCGCTCCTCGGGAACGGCGACGTCGGCGTCGTCTCGGGCGGCGGCGACGGGTTCAAGACGTTCCGGATCGCCAAGGGCGACTTCTGGACCGCCAGCAACAACCGGTCGCTCGTCGCGCTCGGGTCGGTCTCGATCAACCCGGTGAGCAGCAGCGGGTCGCCGAACCTGGCGCTCGGGTCGACGGCGACGGCGTCCAGTTCGCACTCCTCCTTCCCGCCGAGCCGGGCCGTCAACGGCGGCTGGGGCTCCGGCTACGAGGGCTGGGTCTCCACCATCGGCAAGCCGCAGACCATCACCCTCGACCTGGGGTCGGCCAAGACCTTCACCCGGTACGTCCTGCGCCACGACGCCGCCGCCCGCCCCAACGAGACGGCCAACACCACCAAGAGCTGGACGTTCCAGACCAGCGAGAACAACTCCAGCTGGACCACCCGCGACACCGTCACCGCCAACACCGCCGCCACGACCGACCGGACCGTCGGCACGATCACCGCCCGGTACGTGCGGCTGGTGATCAGCGAGCCCACCCAGGGGACCACCTCCGACAGCACGACCAACCCCCGGGCGCGCATCGGCCAGTTCGAGCTGTACAACGGGACCGGCAGCGGCGGCGGGAGCACCTCGTTCCTGGAGGAGCAGAACATCCTCAAGGGCGACGTCGACACCACGATGAGCCTCGGCGGCGCGCCCGTGACCATGCGGACGTGGGTGGGCGCCACCGACAACCTGGTCGTCACCCGCATCCAGGCCAGCGCCGCCACCACGATCAGGGTCTCGAACACCACCCAGATCCAGAACGGCCGGTCGGGCTTCACCAGCACGTCGGGCACCTCGGGCGGCACGATCTGGGCGGCCCGGCAGACCTCCTCGGGCCAGTGGACCTCCCGCGCGGCCATCGCCACCCGCGTCATCGGCGGCACCCAGTCGGTCGCGAACAACCAGATCACCGTCGCCATCCCGGCCGGCGGCGTGGTGAACGTCGTCACGGGCGTCGCCGGCGGCGGCACCAGCACCAGCGACCCGGCCCCGGCCGCGCGCGGCCTCGCCGACGCGCAGTCGGCCTCCAGCGTCGACACGCAGTACGCCGCCCACCTCGAATGGTGGAAGCAGTACTGGCTGAAGTCCTACGTCGACCTCGACGACGACGTGCTGGAGCGCTACTACTACGCCGCCCAGTACTTCATCGGCTCCGCCAGCCGCGCCGGGAAGACCGCGCCGGGCCTGTTCGGCATCTGGGCCACGACGGACTATCCGTTGTGGGGCGGCGACATGCACCTGAACTACAACTGGATCGCCAACTTCTACGGCGTCTACTCCTCCAACCGCCCCGAGCTGGCCCTGCCGGTGTTCGACCTGGTCAGCGCCTACCTGCCGGAGGCCCGCCGGCGGGCCACGCAGGACCTGAGCCGGGTCAACTCCGGCTACGTGAACGGCCGTTTCCCGGGCGGCGGGGTGCCGTCGGGGGTGCTGTTCCCGGTCGGCATCGCGCCGAACGGCTCGACCGCCGACGACAACTACCACCAGCAGGTCGGCAACAGCCTGTTCACCGCGACCCAGTACGTCGCCTACTGGCAGTACACCCGCGACCAGACGTGGCTCTCGCAGCGGGGTTATCCCTTCATGAAGGAGGTCGTCACGTTCTTCCAGTACTGGCTGCAGCTGGAGAACAACCGGTTCAACCTCTACTCGGGCCCGCACGAGGGCACCTGGGCCCGCAACTCCGGCGCCGACCTGGGCATGCTGCGCACGCTGCTGACCACCACGATCGACGCGAGCACCCGGCTGAACGTCGACTCGGGCCTCCGGGCCACCTGGCAGGACATGCTGAACCGGCTCGCGCCGGTCCCGCGGACGACGTACAACGGCGTGCAGGTGTTCGCGCTCGGCGACCCCGGCACCCTGAGCGACGGGCGGGCCATCCGGCCCGGCGACAACACCGTCAACCTGGAGTTCGTGCACCCCGGTGAGGCGCTGGGCATCAACGGCCCGGCGGCCGACCGCCAGGTCGCGATCCAGACCCTCGACGCGATGAACTCCTGGGGCCAGGACAACTCCTTCCCCAAGGTCTTCACCCAGGCGGCGCGGGTCGGCTACCCGGCCCAGTCGCTCATCGACCGGCTGAAGACCCAGATCGCCAACCGGTCGGCGGCCAACCTGCGGGTGACCGACCCGCACCACGGCCTGGAGAAGTCGGGCACCGTCGAGGCGATCAACAGCCTGCTGCTGCAGAGCGACCTCGGGATCATGCGGGTCTTCCCGGTCTGGCCGTCGGGCAGGAACGGCTCGTTCGTGAAGCTGCGCGCCAAGGACGGCTTCGTGGTCTCGTCGGCGCGGGAGAACGGGCAGGCGGCCTACGTCGACGTCACCAGCACGGCGGGCGCGCAGCTGCGGCTGCAGAACCCGTGGCCGGGACGCGGCGTGAGCGTCGTCCGGGTCGGCGGCGGGTCGGTGTCGCCGTCGGTGAGCAACGATGTCATCACTTTCTCCACCGTTGCGGGGGCGACCTACTCGATCACAGCCAACTAGATCACCCGAAAGGCCGGTCACCACGTGTGGCCGGCCTTTTCTGCGCGCAAAAAAGACAAACTATCTTGCAAGAAGACGACGACCCCCCTACCAAATACCGGCATACGCGACAAAAGCCCCGAATAGCAAGGGCTTGACAGGACTTGAGGGCAATGCAACTCTCGCAAGCATGTTACAAGAATATGAAAATAGATTCGAGTAACTCGAATGCAGAGTGGTCGTAAATCAGCAAGCGTCGACAAAGCCTTCGAGCTGGTGCACGCCGTCTCCGACGCCGGGCGCGGCGGGATCACGCTGGGCGCGCTCGCGAACCGCGCCGGGATCGCCGTCAGCACCGCCCACCGGTACGTGACGTCCCTGCTCGAACTCGGAGTGCTCGACCGCGACGCGGCCGGGTCCTACCGGCTCGGGGTCACCCTGATCATGCTGGCCGGGCAGTACCTCGACGAGGACGGCCTGCGCGCCGCCGCCCGGCCCTACCTGGCCGAACTGGTGGAGCTGAGCGGGGAGACCGTGCACCTCGGGGTGCTGGTCGGCGAGCAGATCGTGTACGTCGACAAGGTCGAGAGCGCGAAGTCGATCCGGCTCGTCTCGCACATCGGGAAGCGGGCGCCGCTCCACTGCACCGCCATGGGCAAGGCGATGCTCGCCCTGCTCGGCGCGGCCCGGCGCGACGAGATCCTCTCGGGGCCGCTGGAGGTGCGTACACCCAAGACCCTCACCGGGAACGCCCTGCTCGCCGAGCTGGGCGTGGTGCGGGACCAGGGCTTCGCGATCGACGACGAGGAGAACGAGGAAGGGGTGCGCTGCGTCGGGCTGGCGATCATGAACGCCTCCGGCGAGCCGGTCGGCGCGTTCAGCGTGTCGGCCCCGGCCGCGCGGTTCAGCCGCGACGACTGCCACCGCCTCGCCCCCAAGGCCCGTGCGATGGCCGCCGACATCAGCAAGCGGATCGGCGGGCGAACCCCCTATCGAAGGAGCAGTGCATGAGCATCCTGGTGCGGAACCCGGGGACCGGTGAGCCTCTCGGCGAGGTGCCCGACCTGAGCGCCGACGCAGTCGTGGCCGTCATCGCGGACGCGCAGAAGGGGCAGCGCGCGATGGCGGCCATGCCGGGTCACGAACGGGCGGCCCTGTTACGCCGGGTGGCCGACCTGATCGAGGGTGAGACCGAGTCGCTGGCCGGCCTGCTGGCGAGTGAGAACGGCAAGCCGTTGACGCAGTGCCGGGGCGAGGTCGAGGCCGCGATCCGGATCTGGCGCGGCTACGCGGCCGAGGCGACCCGGTTGTTCGGCCGGCAGACCCCGATGGACGCGGTGCCCGGCATGGAGCGCCACCTCGCGGTGACGATCCGCGAGCCGCTCGGCGTGGTGGCCGCGCTGGTGCCGTTCAACTACCCGGTCGAGTTGTACTCCCACAAGGCCGCCGCCGCGCTGGCCGCCGGGAACGCCGTGGTCGTGCAGCCGCCGGCCAAGTGCCCGCTGGCGCTGATCCGGGTCGCGGAGCTGGTCGAGGCGGCGGGCGCGCCCGCGTTCGCCCACCAGGTCGTCACCGGCGGCGTCGAGGTCTCCACCACGCTGGCCGAGGCGAAGGGCGTCGCCGCGATCACGCTCACCGGCAGCACCAACGCCGGCCGGGCCGTCGCCAAGCTGGCCGCGGGCACCCTGAAGAAGGTCTTCCTGGAGCTCGGCGGCAACGACGCGATGATCGTCTGCGACGACGCCGACGTCGAGGCCGCCGCCACCGCCGTCACCCTCGGGCGGCTGGCCCGCGGCAACGGCCAGATCTGCTGCGCGGTCAAGCGGGTGTACGTCCAGGACGGCGTCCACGACGCCTTCGTCGCCGAGCTCTCGGCCCAGGCGGCCAAGCTGGTCGTCGGCGACCAGCTGGACGACGGCACCGACGTCGGGCCGCTGATCACCGAGCAGGCCGCGGAGGAGGTCGAGAAGGCCGTCGGCCGGCTCGTCGGCGAGGGCGCGCGGCTGGTCGTCGGCGGCGGCCGCCGGGGCTCGTTCGTCGACCCGGTCGTGCTCGTCGACGTGCCGGTCGAGAGCCCGACGTTCGCGGAGGAGATCTTCGGGCCGGTCGCGCCGATCGCCCGGTTCTCCGACCCGCGCGAGGCCGCCGCGCTGGTCTCCGACTCCCCCTACGGGCTGCACGCCTCGGTGTTCACCCGCGACGTGTCGCGCGCGTTCACCCTGGCCAAGCTGCTCGACGTCGGCGGCGTGATCGTCAACGGGTCGACCGCGATCCGGGCCGAGAACCTGCCGTTCGGCGGCACCAAGGACACCGGCGGCTATCGCGAGGGCCTGCACGAGACCGTGCTCGACTTCACCCGCCAGAAGACCGTCCTGGTCATGGAGGCGTTCGGATGAGCCTTGAGCTCCGGGACGTCCGGAAGAGCTACGGCGACGTGGAGGTGCTCCACGGCGTCGACCTCGTCGGGCGCGACGGCGAGGTCCTCGCCGTCGTCGGGGCCAACGGCGCGGGCAAGTCGACCCTGATCCGGATCTTCTCCGGGGCGCACGCGATGTCCTCCGGCGAGATGCGCGTCGACGGCGAGGTCGTGCACCTGCGCTCGCCGCACGACGCGCACGAGCGCGGCATCCGCACGGTCTACCAGGAGCTGTCGATCGTGCCGGGCCTGTCGGTCACCGAGAACCTGCTGATGGGCCAGTTCCCGAAGCGCAGGTCGGGCCTGATCGACTGGCCCGCCGCGCACCGCAAGGCCAAGGAACTGCTCGACGCCGCCGGATTCGGCGCCATCGAGCCGCGCACGATCGCCGGCCGCCTCACCGTCGCCCGCCAGCAGATGGTGGAGATCGCCAAGGCGCTGGCCGGCGAGGTCAGGGTGCTGGTCCTGGACGAGCCCTCGGCGGTCCTGGCCGGCAGCGACCTCGACGCGCTGTTCGACCTGATCCGGCGGCTGAAGGCGCGCGGGGTCCTGGTCGTGTACGTCTCCCACCGCCTCGCCGAGGTCATGGAGCTGGCCGACTCGATCGTCGTCATCAAGGACGGCGTGATCATCGAGACGACCGAGCCCGCCCGCACCTCGGAGGACGAGCTGATCCGGCTGATGGCCGGGCGGCGGCTCGAACAGATCTATCCCGACAGGCGGCCGGAGGCGGGCGAGGCCCGGCTGTCGGTCAGCGGCCTGTCGCGGCCGGGCGAGTTCGCCGACGTCTCCTTCGAGCTGCGGTCCGGCGAGATCGTCGGCCTGTTCGGCCTCGTCGGCTCCGGGCGCAGCGAGATGGCCCGGTGCGTGTTCGGCGCCGAGCCCCCCGCCGCCGGAACGGGGGCCTTCCGCTCCCCCGCCGACGCCATCTCCCACGGTCTGGCGTTCGTCACCGAAGACCGGAAGCGCACCGGTCTCGTGGGCGGCATGACCGTGACCGACAACATCGCCCTGGCGACCATGCGGGCCAGCACGAAGGGCCCGCTGATCGACATGCCGGGGCGTAAGGAAAGGGTCGCCGGGATGATCGACCGGCTCAGCATCCAGCCCGCCCGGTGCGCCACCATGCCGGTGGCCGCGCTCAGCGGCGGCAACCAGCAGAAGGCCGTGCTCGCCAAGTGGCTGCTGGCCGAGCCGAGGGTGCTCATCCTCGACGAGCCGACCCGGGGCGTCGACATGGCCACCCGGGTCGACATCTACCGGATGATCGACGCGCTGGCCCGCGAGGGCCTGGCCGTGCTGCTCATCTCCTCCGACCTGACCGAGGTGCTCGGCGCCACCGACCGCGTGCTGGTCATGCGCGAGGGCCGCCTCGCCGGTGAGCTGCGCTCCGAGGGCGCCACCGAGGACGAGGTGCTCGCGCACGCGATCGGGGTGGCCGCGTGAGCGTGAACGCGCTGCCCAAGATCTCCCGCGACCTGCTCGTCACGGCGGCGTTCGGGCTGCTCATCGTGGTGATGGTGGTCGTGGCCGCGGTGACGACCGAGTCGTTCCTCACCCAGGCCAACCTGACCAACCTGCTCAAGCAGATGGTCACCATCGGCCTGCTCGCCTACGGGATGCTGGTCGTCATCCTCACCGGCGGCATCGACCTGTCGGTCGGGTCGGTGGTGGCGTTCTCCGGCATCCTGACCGCCGGGATGGTGTCGAGCCTGCCCATCCCGGCCGCGATGGCCGTCGGCGTCGTGTCGGGCATCGGGTTCGGCCTGGTCAACGGCGTGCTGGTGGCCCGGTTCGGGCTCGCGCCGTTCGTGGTGACGCTCGCGTCGCTGACCACCATCAGGGGTCTGGCGTTCGTCTACTCCGAGGTGCCGATCGCGCCGGAGGACCCGGCGTTCTTCTCCCTCGGGTCGGCCATGGCCGGGCCGATCCCCGTCTCCACGCTCATCATGTTCGCCGTCTTCCTCGTCGGCGGCGTCTTCCTCACCCGCACCCCGGCCGGGCGGTCGATCATCGCGATCGGCGGCAACGCCGAGACCGTCCGCCTGGCCGGCATCAACGTGCGGCGGCACGTCGTGCTGGCGTACACCATCTCCGGCCTGTGCGCCGGGCTGGCCGGGGTGATCCTGGCCAGCCGCGTCGGCATCGCCCAGCCCAGCGTGGGCGTGGCGTTCGAACTCGACGCCATTGCCGCCTGCGTCATCGGCGGCGCCAGCCTCGCCGGCGGCAAGGGCTCCGTCCGCGCCACGTTCGGCGGCGTGCTCGTCCTGGTCCTGATCAACAACCTGCTGAACCTGTACGGCGTGCAGAGCTTCTGGCAGCAGGTCCTCAAGGGGTTGATCATCATCGCCGTCATCCTCGCCCAGCGCACCAACCGCGTGCGCGCGTAACCCCCCAGGAGAAACACCGTGATTCCCAAGAAGATCCTGGCCGGCGCCGGCCTGTGCCTTGCCATGCTGACCGCCTGCTCCTCGGGCGCGGAGGAACCGGCGACCGGCGCCGCCGCCTCGGGCGACGGCGGCTACACGATCGGCGTGGCGAACTTCATGCTGAGCGGCCCCTACTTCAGCGGCATGGACAAGGCGATCGCCGCCCAGGCCCAGAAGAAGGGCAACGTCGAGATCATCAGCACCGACGCCAACGGCGACGCCGCCAAGCTCGCCAGCAACGTCGAGGACCTGCTGACCAAGAACGTCGACGCCGTCATCATCTCGGGCGGCCCGCTGGAGTCGGCCCCCGCCGTGCTGAACAGCATCAAGGCGGCCGGCAAGCCGGTCGTCCTGGTCGACCGCAAGTTCCAGACCGGCGAGTACACCAGCTGGATCGGCCCCGACAACGAGGCCATCGGCCGGCAGAACGGCGAGTTCCTGTCGACCGCGCTGCCCGACGGCGGCAAGGTCGCCATCATCAAGGGCGGCCCGGCCGACAACAGCATCGGCCTGGCCCGCACCAACGGCGTGAAGTCGGTCCTGTCGGCGAACTCGAAGTTCACCCTCGTCGAGGCGCCCGACTTCGGCAACTGGGGCTCCGACGGCGGCCTGACCGTCATGGAGAGCCTGCTCGCCACCAACAAGGACATCAAGGCGGTGTTCTGCGAGAACGACGCCATGTGCCTGGGCGCGCAGCGCGCCATCGCGGACGCGGGCCTCGCCGACGGCATCATCATCGCCGGCGTCGACGGCCAGGCCGAGGCGCTGAAGGCGATCCTCGACGGCACGAACTACAAGGTGACCGGCCTGAACGACGCCGACATCATCGGCGCCAAGGGCCTCGACCGCGCGGTGGAGATCCTCGGCGGCGCGGCCAACGTCGAGAAGGACACCGTCGTGCCCTCGCCGATGGTCACCAAGGACAACGCGGCCACCTTCCAGAACCCGGACGGCAGCTTCTAGACCCCGCGTTCCCCCACCGGGGTGGCGGGCGGCGACGCCACCCCTTCTCACCCAGAGAGGTTGTGCATTGCGTACAAGAAAAGGCAGTGCCGCACGCCGAGCGGCGCTGGCACTGCTGCTGGCCAGCACGGCGCTGACCCTGACGAGCACGCCCGCCCAGGCCGACGACCCGACCCGGCCTGGCTGGACGCTGCTCTACAACGAGAACTTCGTCAACCCGATCAACACCGGCAACGCGCCGTGGGTGCGCGACGACTACTCCCAGCCGTTCGACACGATCATGGACGACCCGGGCCAGTGGTACCGCAACGACTACGGCGCCGCCTGGACGACCGCGCTGAACTCCTTCTACACCTACCGGAAGGAGTTCCCGATCGGGCAGAACGGCTGGCTGACCGCCTCTCTGTCGGCCCGTGACTGGAACAAGGACGGCAACATCGAGGCGCCGCCGACCCTGACGACCCAGACGCTCGGCAGCGAGAAGGTCGCCGTGATGAACGTGCCCGACCACACCGGCGGCGTCATCCTGCGGCCCACCCAGAAGCTGCCCGACTACTACCGCATCGAGTACAAGCTGAAGACCCTCGACTTCGGCGGCAAGCGGGGCGGCTCGATCGAGTACAACGGCCGCACCAACGGCTACAGCAACACCGGCTGCAAGACCCAGCACCCGTGGGGCGAGGGCGAGAACAGCCCCGGCTGGTCGGGCAACGCCTCGGCCCCCTACTGCGAGTGGCAGGACGTCCGGCGCGGCACCTACGGCTACAACGGCTTCCACTTCCTGTCGATCGTCGACTTCGCCAACCCGGCCCCGCGCAACAACCACTTCTGGCACTACCGCCGAAAGGTCCTGATGGACGCCTTCTCCCAGCACCCCGACCGGGTGGGGAGCGGCACCGGCGGCCGCGTCTGCAACGCCGCGACCAACACCTACTACAACTACCGCGACGGCAACTTCAACACCGTCAACATGTGGATCAGCGGCATGCCCAACTGGACGCCCGGCGCCGGCGGCCTGGCAGGCAACTCGCAGTGGTTCATGACCCCGTGCTCGGGCGGCGTCGCCGAACAGCAGCTCTCCTCGGCCGCCGAGCTCCAGCCGGAGCTCATGCCGAACGAGTTCTACACCTTCGCGATCGAGCGCGACCAGACGGGCTACGTCCTGGAGGTGACGGGCAACTTCGCCCGCTCGGGCCAGCGCACCATCCGCATGCACCGCCCGTTCGTCGTCAACAACAACCCGATCTGGCACTACAACGTGAAGGCCAGTGAGTACAACGGGCAGTTCAACGGCAACCTGGTCCAGAACGACAACAACGGCTCGACCACCTGGTCCAACCAGTGGCCGGCCGGCTCGGCCTACCCCGACTACTTCGTGATCGGCGACCTCTACACCAACGTGTACGAGGGCAGCGCGTCGCTGACGGACGTCCGGCTGTACGTGCCGCAGACCACCACCGCCCCGAACCTGGCGCTGAACAAGACCGCCACCGCCGACTCGTCGTGCGCCGCCAACGAGGGCCCGGCCAAGGCCGTCAACGGCTCGGTGTCGGGCGGCAACGCCGACAAGTGGTGCTCGCTCGGCTCAAGCAAGTGGATCAGGGTCGACCTGGGCTCGAACCAGACCGTGGGCAAGATCGTGCTGAAGCACTCCGCGGCCGGCGGGGAGCAGGCGATCTGGAACACCCGCGACTTCGACGTCCAGGTGAGCACGAACGGCAGCACGTGGACCAACGTGGCCCAGCCACGGGGGAACACGGCGAACATCACGACGCACACCTTCACGCAACGGGATGTGCGGTACATCCGGGTGAACGTGCTGGCGCCGACCAGTAACTCGGACACGGCGGCCCGCATCTACGAACTGGAGGCGTACGCGAGCTGACGCCCGCTTCACGAGGGGCCGGTTTCCCAGCGGAAACCGGCCCCTTTTCCGCGTTTGGACGGCGTTGCCGCCGCCGAATTCACCGGGTTACTTTGCTGTGGCTCCGGCAAGAAAGGAAAAAGAGTGTCCACAGCGAAACGATTGATTAGAAGTAAGCCCCGAATGTGGGGGTGGACGTTCCGATGACGGTGACGGAAGCGAGGATCGCGGGCGTCGGCACCGCCGTCACGCCCGAGTCCTACACGCAGGCCGAACTCCTGGACATCCTGCGCATCGACGACCCGAAGGCCCGCTCGGTCTTCCTCAACAGCGCCATCGACCGCCGGCACCTCACCCTGCCGCCCGCCGACGAGACCGGCGCGCGCCTCCCCGAGTCGCAGGGCGACCTGCTCGACAAGCACAAACGGCTGGCCGTCCAGATGGGCGCCGAGGCGCTGGGGGCGTGCCTGAAGAGCGCCGGCGCCGACCTGTCGGATCTGGGCCACCTCTGCTGCGTCACCTCGACCGGCTTCCTGACGCCGGGGCTGAGCGCGCTGCTCATCCGCGAGCTGGGCATCGACCGCAGTTGCGGCCGGACCGACATCGTCGGCATGGGCTGCAACGCCGGGCTGAACGCGCTGAACGTCGTGGCCGGCTGGGCATCGGCCCACCCGGGAAGGCTCGCCGTCGTGCTCTGCGCGGAGGCGTGCTCCGCGGCGTACGCGATCGACGGGACGATGCGGACCGCCGTGGTGAACAGCCTGTTCGGCGACGGCGCGGCGGCCGTGGCGCTGGTCGCCGGCGAGTCGGTGCCGGGGCCGCGGGTGATCGACTTCGCCAGTTGCGTCATCCCCGACGCCGTCGACGCCATGCGCTACGACTGGGACCGCGACCTGGGCCGGTTCAGCTTCTACCTCGACCCGCAGATCCCCTATGTGGTCGGCGCCCACGCCGAGCCCGTCGTCGACCGGCTGCTGCGCGCCAACGGGCTCCGCCGCGACCACGTCTCCCACTGGCTGGTCCACTCGGGCGGCAAGAAGGTGATCGACGCCGTCTCGGTGAACCTCGGGCTGACCCGCCACGACGTCCGGCACACGACCGGCGTGCTGCGCGACTTCGGCAACGTGTCGAGCGCTTCTTTTCTTTTCTCCTATGAACGCCTCGCGCAGGAGGATGTCACCGTTCCCGGCGATTACGGCGTGCTCATGACGATGGGCCCGGGGTCCACGATAGAAACGGCGCTGGTGCAATGGTGAACACAATTGAATTGACACTGGAAATAGACGGGACAGCGCCGATGTCGGCCTCCGCCGTCGAAAGGGTGGCCGCGTTCTGCGACCGCGTCCACGACCACGGAGGGCCCGGCGTCGCCCGGTTCGCCCTGTCGGGCGCGCCCGGCGAGGGCTGGAGCCGCGAGGTCTCCGTCGGGCTGGTGACGAAGTGGGAGCGCACGGTGCGCCGCCTGGAGCAGCTCCCCGTCACGACCGTCGCGCTGGTCTCCGGCGACTGCGGCGGCACCGCCCTCGACGTGCTGCTCACCGCTGACGTGAGGGTCGCGACGCCGGGCACGCGGCTGATCCTCCCGGTGGCCGGTGGGGCGACGTGGCCGGGCATGACCCTCTATCGGCTGGTGCAGCAGGCGGGGGCGGGCGCGATCCGCCGGGCGGTGCTGCTCGGCGCCCCGATCGACGCCGACCGGGCGGTGGCCGCCCGGCTCCTCGACGAGGTGACCGACGACCCGTCGCCCGTCGTGGCCGGAGACCGGGAACTGGCCGTCCGGCGGCTGCTGCTGTCGGAGGCCGCGACGACGAGCTTCGAGGAGGCGCTCGGCGCCCACCTCGCCGCCTGCGACCGCGCGCTGCGCAAGGCGGCGGTCTCGTGACCACCCTCGCGGGGGCCGCCGCGCGGGTCGCCGACCGCGGCGAGCGCACCCGGTTCATGGCCAAGCACGCCACCCACGTCTACGACGAGCTGACCGGCGGCCGGTCGCGCCGCCTGCGCCTGCGCGAGCTGGTCGACACGGCCCGGCAGGTCTTCCCCACGCTCGTCCCGCCCGAGGAACGCGGCGTGCCGCAGGCCGCGAAGGAGGGGCGCGAGATCGACGAGGGCGTCTTCCTGCGGGGCATCCTCAACTGCCCGTTCGCGGGCTCCCACCTGCTCGACACCATGCGCCGCCCCACCGAGCGCGCGCTGGCGCTGCTGCCGGAGTTCACCCGGACCGGCCTGGTCGAGATGGAGTCGGTCGTCCTGGAGCGCCGCGACGGGGTGGCCCGGCTGACCATGGTCCGCGACGACTGCCTCAACGCCGAGGACGAGCGCCAGGTCGACGACATGGAGACCGCCGTCGACCTGGCGCTGCTCGACCCGGGCGTCACGATGGGCCTGCTGCGCGGAGGCGAGATGAGCCATCCGCGGTACCAGGGCAGGCGGGTGTTCAGCGCCGGGATCAACCTCAAGAAGCTGCACGCCGGGGAGATCACCCTGGTGGGCTTCCTGCTGCGGCGCGAGCTCGGCTACATCGCCAAGCTGGTGCGCGGCCTGAGCCGCGACGACGGTCCCCCGGCCGAGAAGCCGTGGACGGCCGCCGTCGACACCTTCGCGATCGGCGGCGGCGCCCAGCTGCTGCTCGTCTTCGACCAGGTCCTGGCCGCGTCCGACTCCTATGTCAGCCTGCCCGCCGCCCGCGAGGGCATCATCCCCGGGGCTGCCAACCTGCGGCTGACCAGGGCCACCGGCTCACGGCTGGCCCGCCAGCTCATCCTCCAGGGCCGCCGGCTCTGGGCGACCGACCCCGACGCGCGGGCGTTCGTCGACGAGGTCGTGGAGCCCGAACGACTCGACGACGCGATCGAGGCCGCGCTGGGGCGGCTCGACGGGGAGGCGGTCGTCGCGAACCGGCGCATGCTCCACCTCGCCGAGGAGCCCGAGGACGTGTTCCGCCGCTACATGGCCGAGTTCGCCTTCCAGCAGGCGCTCCGGATGCACGGACCGGACGTCCTGGAGAAGGTCGGCCGGTTCGGATGAGCCGGGTCCGCTACGAGAAGGCCGGCCACGTCGCCCGCGTCACGCTCGACCGTCCCGAGGTCCTGAACGCCATGGACTCCCGCACCCACGAGGAGCTCGCCGCGATCTGGGACGACGTCGAGGCCGACGACGCGGTCAGGGTGGCCGTCCTCGGCGGGGCCGGCGACCGGGCGTTCTGCGTCGGGCAGGACCTGCGCGAACGGGCCCGCCTCACCAAGGGAGGCGCGCCCGCGACGACGTTCGGCAGCCGTGGTCAGCCGGGCTGGCCCCGGCTGACCGAGCGGTTCACCCTGACCAAACCGGTGGTCGCGCGCGTGCACGGCTTCGTGCTCGGGGGCGGCTTCGAACTCGCGCTGGCCTGCGATCTGATCCTCGCGGCCGACGACGCGGTGTTCGCCCTGCCGGAGGCCCGCCTCGGCCTGGTGCCGGGCGCCGGCGGGGCGTTCCGGCTGGCCAGGCAGCTCCCGCTGAAGGTCGCCATGGGCCACCTGCTGACCGGCCGCCGCATGGACGCCGCCACGGCTCTCCGGCACGGGCTGGTCAACGAGGTGGTGCCCCGTTCGGAGCTCGACCGGTGTGTCGACGAGTGGGTCTCCGACCTGCTCAGGAGCGCTCCGCTGTCGGTCCGGGCGATCAAGGAGAGCGTGCTGCGCTCGCTCGACCTGCCGCTGGAGGAGGCGTTCACCACCACGTACACGTGGGAGGAGCGCCGACGGGCTGGCGCCGACGCGGCCGAGGGGGTGCGGGCGTTCGCCGAGAAGCGGGAGCCCACGTGGTCAAACGATTGAAGATTCGACCAACTGCGTGATCGAGCAGTTGGACACGGGAGCGGGCGCCGGCACCGGCGCCCGCTCCTTCGTGTCACCGGGCCATCCACTCCTCGATCGCCCGCCAGGCCAGCTCCAGCATGTCGGGCCGCATCAGGTCGGAGTGGCGGCACGGCAGGCCGACCTCCGCGACCGCGCCGTCGACGTGCGGCTGCCAGCGGGGGGCGGCGGCCTCCGGGTTCTCCTTGCCCTCGACGGCGGTCAGCAGCAGCGCGTCGCCCCGGAACACGCCCGGCTCGTGGGCCCGCCTGAGCTCCGTGTTGTTGGTGAAGATCTTCGCGATCAGGAGCAGTTCCTCGTCGGAGATCCCGCCGAGGACCTCCCCCACCTCCTCGCGGAACCGCTCCGCGGTCCGCCGGAGCCTCTCCTCGGGATCGGTCTCCTGGGGCGGCCCCGCCGGTTCGGCCAGGCGCTGCTTGAAGGGGTACGCGTCCATGATGACCAGCGCGGCGACCGTCTCCCCCGCTTCCTGGAGCTGCACGGCGATCTCGTGGACGGGGATGCCGCCGAACGAGAACCCCAGCAGGTGGTAGGGCCCCGACGGCTGGACCTCCCGTATCCGCCGGACGTAGTCGGCCGCCATCTCCCGGACGTCCCCGGCGGGCTCGCCGCCCTGGAGCCCGGCCGCCTGGAGCCCGTACAGGGGGATGTCGCCGGGGACGAACCGGGTCAGCGGGCGGTAGCACCAGCTCAGGCCGGCGCCGGGGTGCACGCAGAAGAAGGGCGGACGCCCGCCTCCGGTGCGGATCGGCAGCAGACCGCCCAGCGAGTCGCCCAGGGACGACAGGCTGAGCCCGCCGATGAGCCCGGCGACGGTCGGCGCGGCGAACACCGCCCGGACGGACGTCGAGACCCCGCGTTCGGCCAGGCGGGTGACGAGCGTGACGGCCAGCAGGGAATGCCCTCCGAGGTGGAAGAAGTCGTCGTCGACCTGCACCGACGGCACCCCGAGCACCTCGGCGAACGTCTCGGAGACGAGGTTCTCCAGGGCGGTGGCGGGACCCCGGCTCACCGCCGCCCAGGCCGCCGCCGCGAAGTCGGGGGCGGGCAGCGCGCGACGGTCGAGCTTGCCGTTGCCGGTGAGCGGGAGCGCGTCGACGCCCACGAAGGCGGCCGGGACCATGTGGGCGGGCAGCCGTTCGGCGGCGTACTCCCGGAGGTTCCCGGTCTCGCCGACGACGTAGGCGACGAGCCGGTCGTCGCGGGCGACCACGGCGGCCTGCGAGACGTCGGGATGTGCCAGCAGGGCGGCGGTCACCTCGCCGGGTTCGACGCGGAAGCCGCGGACCTTGACCTGGTCGTCGGCCCGTCCCTGGAAGACCAACGTGCCGCTGGGGGTCCACTTCGCCAGGTCGCCGGTGCGGTACATGCGCTGACCGGCGTCGAAGGGCGAGGCGACGAAACGTTCGGCGGTCAGGCTCGGGCGGGCCACGTAGCCGCGGGCCAGCGGGGCGCCGGCCGCGTAGAGCTCGCCGGTCACGCCGACCGGGAGCGGGTGGAGGGCGTCGTTCAGCACGTACAGACGGGTGTTGGCGATGGGGGTGCCGAGCTCGACGCCGGCGGTCAGTTCGGCGGTGGTGACGCCGATCGTCGTCTCGGTGGGGCCGTAGTGGTTGAAGATGCGGCGGCCGGTGGCGACGAGGTCGGCGACCAGCGCGGGCGGGGCGGCTTCGCCGCCCAGCACGAGCGAGGTGGCGGGCGTCATGCGTTCGGCGCCGGTCGCGGCGGCGAGCGCGGCCAGGTGGGAGGGCACCGCCTTCAGCGCGTCGATGCGGTGGTCGGCCAGATACCGCGCCACCGCTTCGGGGTCGGTGACCGAACCGGGGTCGAGCACGTGGAGGTGCCCACCCGTGGCCAGGCTGGTGAACACGACCGTGTTGCCCAGGTCGGTGACCTGCGGCTGGAGCAGCGCGTAGCGGGTGCCCGGAATGGTCCAGCCGAGCCGGGCCGAGACCGAGGCGACGTAGTTGGCCAGCGAGCCTTGGGTGACGGCCACGCCCTTCGGCCGGCCGGTGGATCCCGAGGTGTAGATGACGTACGCCAGCGAGTCCGGCTCAGCGTCGTGGCGGGGAGGCGTGGCGGGGAGGGTGGTCAGGACCATCTCCGTGAACGGGTCGTCGAGGGCCACCATGCGGACCCGGCCCGCAGGCAGGTCGCCGAGGACGTCCTCGGTGCCGAGCACGACCCTGACCCCGCTGTCGGCCAGCATGAACGCGATCCGCTCGACGGGCAGCGTCCCGTCGATGGGCAGGTAGGCGGCGCCCGCCTTCCAGACCGCGACGACAGCCGTGATCATGTCGAGCCCGTCGGGGAAGCACAGCCCGACGACCGACTCCGGCCCCACGCCGAGTCCGGTCAGATGGCGGGCCAGCCGGTTCGCGCGGGCGTCGAGCTCGGCGTAAGTGACCTGGGCGCCGGGCGCGGTGATCGCCACCGCGTCCGGAACGGTCGCCACCTGGCGCGCGAAGGCTTCCAGGAGCGGGAGCGGAACACCGGGGGCGGCGGTGTCCGTCCAGGTGCCGAGGAGCAGGTCCCGTTCCGCCGGGGCGACCGGGTCGACCGCGTGGAGGCGCAGGTCGGGGTCGGCTGTCACGACGTCGAGCACGCGGGCGAACCACTCGCCGATCCGGCCCGCCGTGGCGGCGTCGAACAGGTCGGCCGAGGCGGTGACCGCGCCGCGCAGCCCGGCCGGGTTCCCGTCACGGTCGAAGGTCTCGGCCATCGGGAAGTAGAGGTCGAACTTGGCCGGGACCACCTCGGGACCCGACGCGCCCACCTCCGGGCGTTCCTCTCCGGCGCGTTCGGGGTTCTGCATGGTCAGCACCGTCTGGACCAGCGGGTGGCGGGCCAGGGACCGGGCCGGGGCGAGCTCCTCCACCAGGCGCTCGAACGGCACGTCCTGGTTGGCCAGCGCGCCCAGGCTCGCCTCCCTGACCCGGGCCAGCACCTGCCGGAACGCCGGATCACCGGCCAGATCGGTCCGGATGACCAGGGTGTTGACGAAGAAGCCGACGAGGTCGTTCAACGCCTCGTCGAGCCGCCCCGCCACCGCGGAGCCGATCGGGATGTCCGAGCCCGCGCCGAGCCGGGAAAGGGTCACCGCGAGAGCCGCCTGTACGGCCATGAAGACCGTCACCCCCTCGTCCCGCGCCAGCCGCACCAGCCTGCGGTGCACGTCGGCGGGGATGCGCAGCGGGACGTGGTGGCCGTAGTGGGTCGCGGTGGCCGGTCGCGGGCGGTCCGTCGGCAACGCCAGCTCGTCGGGGAGCGCGGCCAGGGCCTCGCGCCAGTAGCCGACCTGTTCGGCCAGCAGGGTCTCGTCGAGGAGGTCGTGCTGCCAGAGGGCGTAGTCGGCGTACTGGACCGGAAGGGGGGTCCACTCGGGGGCCCGTCCTTCGAGACGGGCGGTGTAGGCGGTGGTGAGGTCGCGGCTCAGCGGCGCCGACGACCAGCCGTCGCCGGCGATGTGGTGCATGACCACGACGAGGGTCTGGTCACGGCCCGATTGGAACAGCCAGGCCTTCACCGGGACGTCGGTCGACAGGTCGAAGGCGTGCCGCCGCGCCGCCGCGGCGGCGGCCGCCATCCCGTCCGGCTCGACCTGCTCCACCTCCAGTGACCAGTCGAGGTCCTCCATCGGGACGACGTGCTGGTGCGGCTCGCCGTCGACCGACGGGAAGATCGTGCGGAGCGCTTCATGGCGCTCCAGGACGTCGCGGAGGGCGGCGTTCAGCGCGGTGACGTCGGGGGCGCCGCTCAGGCCGATCGTCATCGGGATGTTGTAGGTCGGGCTGGGGCCTTCGAGCTGGCCGAGGAACCACAACCGCCGCTGCGCGAACGACAGGGGGACCCGTTCGGGCCTGGTGCGCCGGTGCAGCGGCGGACGGGTGCGGCGCTCGTCCGGCCCCGCCAGGTGGGCGGCCACTCCGGCGGGGGTGGGGTTGTCGAAGAGGGTCCACAGCGGGACCTCCGCCCCGAGGACGGTCCTGATGCGGGAGACGAGCCGCGCGGCGAGCAGGGAGTGCCCGCCCAGGTCGAAGAAGTCGTCGTCGACGCCGACCCGCTCCAGGCCCAGGACCTCGGCGAAGGCGTTGCAGAGCATGTCCTCCTGGACGGTGGCGGGCGCCCGGCCGGAAGCGGTGACCTGCTCGGGTTCGGGCAGGGCGCGGCGGTCGAGCTTGCCGTTCGGGGTGAGGGGCAGTTCGTCCAGCCTGACGAAAGCCGCGGGGACCATGTAGTCGGGCAGCCACTCGGCGGCGAACTCCCTCAGTCCCTCTGCCTGGCCCACGACATAAGCGACGAGGCGGTCGTCGCGGGCGATGACCGCCGCCTGCGAGATACCCGCACTCTTCAGCAGGACGGCGGCGACCTCGCCTGGTTCGACGCGGAACCCGCGGATCTTGACCTGGTCGTCGGCGCGGCCCTGGAAGACCAGCCGACCGTCGGGAGTCCACTTCGCCAGGTCGCCGGTACGGTACATGCGCTCCCCCGCCGCGAAAGGCGAGGCCACGAACCGCTCACCCGTGAGATCGGGACGGCCGAGATACCCCCGCGCCAGACCGAGCCCGGCGACATACACCTCACCTGCGACCCCGGGCGCGACCGGCGCGAGCCGGTCATCAAGCAGATAGATCCGCGAGTTGGCGATCGGCCGCCCGAACGAGATCGGCCCCTCCTCACCGGCGTCGACCTCACCGGCGGCGACGATCACCGTGGCCTCAGTGGGGCCGTAAGCGTGGACCAGCCGCCGGCCTTGGGCCCACCGCCGGGCGACGGACTCGGTGATGCCCTCCGCGCCGACCACGATCGGGCCGATGTGCGAGAAGTCGGCCGGGTCGAGCACGTTGAGCAGGGAGGGAACCACGCTGGCCGCCCCAACCGAGGTCAGCTCCCGCAGCAGCTCAGGCTGGGCCCGCTTGCCCTCATCGGCGACAACCAGCGTCGACCCGGTCGCCAGCGCCACCACGACATCGAGCACCGAGGCGTCGAACCCGAACGAAGCGAACTGCAACAACCCTGTACCCGGCCCCGCACCCAGAACCGGCCCGAACACCTCGACCAGGTTGACCAGACCGCGGTGACTGACCGCCACCCCCTTGGGAGTGCCGGTCGATCCGGACGTGTAGATCACATACGCCAGCGAATCCGGTTCCACCCGGGCATCCGACAACCCGCCGCTGTCCGAAAGGCCCGCTTCATCCCCGCTCCCCGCAGAGGAATCCCCGCTCCTCGCAGAGGAATCCCCACTCCCCGCAGAGGGATCCCCGCTCCCCGCAGTGGAATCCCCACTCCCCGCAGAGGGATCGCCGCTCCCCGCAGAGGGATCCCTGCTCCCCGCAGAGGGCGGAGCCGCGGAATCCCTCGTGCCGGCGAGAACGATCTCCATCCCGGCCGGGACCAGGTGGCGGGTTTCGGGACTGGCCAGCACGCACGCCACCCCGGCGTCGGCCAGCACCGCACCCACCCGCTCAGCCGGATTACCGGGATCGACCGGTAGATAGGCCGCGCCCGCCTTCCAAACCCCCACGATCGCGGTGATCATCTCCGCGCCACGCGGCAGGCAGACCCCGACGATCGACTCCGGACCCACGCCCACGGCGAGCAACCGCCGCGCCAGCCGATCCGACCGAAGATCCAGCTCGCCGTAGGTCAGCTCGCCCTCGACCGCGAACGCGTCGGGGGCCTGCCGGGTGATCAGGTCCACGATGCTCGAAGAGGGCACCTCACGCGCCGTGTCGTTCCAGCCCCGCAGAACCCGCTCCCGCTCACCCTCCTCCAGCACGTCCACCGTGTGGACCCGCACGTCAGGGTCGGCCGTCACCCGTTCCAGCACGCGGGTGAAGGCGCCGATCAGGCGTCCCGTGGTCGCGGCGTCGAACAGGTCGGTCGAGGCGATCATGGAGCCTTGGAGACCGGCCGGGCGCCCCTGGTCGTCGAAGGTCTCGCGGATCGCCACGTCGAGGTCGAACTTGGCCGGGACCAGCGCCGGGCCTTCCGGACCGGCCGGTGCGGACCGCCCGCCGGCCCGGACCTCGGGCAGGTCGAGTGAGGCCCTCTCCGTGTTGCGGACCAGCAGCGCCACCTGGAACAGCGGGTGCCGGGAGAGCGAGCGGGCGGGCGCCAGGGTCTCCACCAGGCGTTCGAACGGCACGTCCTGGTGTTCCAGCGCGTTCAGCCCGGCCTCCCTGACCCGGCCGAGCACCTCCCGGAACACCGGGTCGCCCGACAGGTCGGTCCGGATGACCAGGGTGTTGATGAAGAAGCCGACCAGGCCGTCGAGCGCCTCGTCGGTCCGCCCGGCCACGGCCGAGCCGATCGGGATGTCGGTCCCGGCGCCGAGCCGCGACAGCGTCACCGCCAGCGCCGCCTGCACGACCATGAACACCGTCGCGCCCTCGGCCTGGGCCAGTTCCGTCAGGCGGCGGTGGACGTCGGCCGAGGTCCGCATCGGCAGGGCGTGCCCCCGCCGGGACGACACGGCGGGCCGCACCCGGTCGGCGGGCAGGGTCAGCTCCTCCGGCGCCCCGGCCAGCGCCTCCCGCCAGTAGGCGACCTGGCGTGAGAGCGGACTGGCCGGGTCGGACTCGTCGCCGAGCAGGTCGCGCTGCCAGAGGGCGTAGTCGGCGTACTGCACCGGCAGCGGCGGCCATACGGGCGCCTCGCCCCGGAGCCGGGCGGCGTAGGCGGCGGACAGGTCCGCGGCCAGCGGGGCGAGGGACCATCCGTCGGTGGCGATGTGGTGCATGGCGAGCACGAGCACCTGTTCGCCGTCCGCGGCCTGGAACAGCGTCGCCCTGATGGGGAGCTCGCGTTCGAGGTCGAAGGCGTGCCACCGGGCCCGGTCGACGGCGTCGGCGAGGTCGTCCGCGCCGACCTGGACGACGTCCAGCAGCCGGCCGAGCCCGTCGAGGCCGACGACCTGCTGGTAGGGCTCGCCCTCCTGCGACGGGAAGACCGTGCGCAGCGACTCGTGGCGGCCGAGCACGTCGCGCAGCGCGGCGTCCAGGGCGCCGGCGTCGACGTGTCCCCTCAGGGGGATGGCGACCGGGATGTTGTACGTCGGGCTCGGCCCCTCCAGCTGCGCGAGGAACCAGAGGCGCCGCTGCCCGAACGACAACGGCACCCGCTCGGGACGCGCCCGCCGCGCCAGAACCGGCCGCGTGTCCGGCCCGGCCAGCAGCGCGGCCAGCCCGGCGGGGGTGGGCGCCTCGAACAACATCCTGATGCGCACCTCGGCGCCGAGCCGGGCCCTGATCCGCGACAGCAGCCGGATCGCGAGCAGCGAGTGCCCGCCGAGGTGGAAGAAGTCGTCGTCGACCCCGACCGACTCCAGCCCGAGGACTTGGGCGAACACCTCGCACAGGGCCGCCTCCCGTTCGTCGGCGGGCTCCCTGCGGGCAGCCGGCCGGTCGGGGTCGGGCAGCGCCGCCCGGTCGAGCTTGCCGCTGGAGGTCAGCGGCAGCGCGGGCAGTGCGACGAAGGCGGCGGGGACCATGTATGCGGGCAGGCGCTCGGCGGCGAACTCCCGCAGGCCCTCGGTCTGGCCGACGACGTAGGCGATCAGGCGGTCGTCCCTGGCCAGGACCGCGGCCTGTGAGATATCCGGACATCTCAGCAGAACGGATTCGACCTCGCCGGGTTCGACCCGGAACCCGCGCACCTTGACCTGGTCGTCGGCCCGGCCCTGGAAGATCAGCCGCCCGTCTGGGGTCCACTTGACCAGGTCGCCGGTACGGTACATGCGCTCCCCGGCATCGAAAGGCGAGGCCACGAACCGTTCAGCGGTCAGAGCGGGCCGGGAGACATACCCCCGGGCCAGACCGGCCCCCGCCACGTACAGCTCCCCGGCCACGCCGGGCGGGAGCGAGCTGAGGGCCTCATCCAGCACATACAGATGCGTGTTGGCGATCGGGGTGCCCAGCTCGACGTCGGCGGTCAGTTCCGCAGTGGTCACGCCGATCGTGGTCTCGGTCGGCCCGTAGTGGTTGAACACCCGACGGCCCGTGGCCACCAGCTCGGCCACCCACTCCGCCGAGGCCGCCTCCCCGCCCAGGACCAGCGAATCGGCCGGCATCAACCGCTCGACCCCCGCCACCGAGGTCAGCGCCGCCAGGTGCGAGGGCACGGCCTTGAACGCGTCGATGCGATGCTCGGCCAGATACGCCGCCACCGCCTCCGGATCGGTGACGTCTTCAACATCCAGGATGTGCAACATGCCACCGGTCGCCAGGCTGATGAACACCACCGTGTTGCCCAGGTCGGTCACCTGCGGCTGAAGCAGCGCATACCGGGTGTCCGGCTCACTCCAGCCCAGCCGGGCCGAGACCGAGGCGACGTAGTTGGCCAGCCCCGCCTGGGTAACCGCCACCCCCTTCGGAGTCCCGGTCGAACCTGAGGTGAAGATCACATAAGCCAGATCGCCGTCACCTTCTGGCAGGTCCCCGGCTTCCGGAAGGTCGGACAGGTCGTCCAGCACGATCTCGACCCGGGCGTCGGCCAGCATCGCCTCCACCCGCGAGACGGGCAATTCCGGATCGATCGGCAGGTAGGCGGCCCCGGCCTTCCACACGCCCAGAATCGCCGCGATCATGTCCGCGCCACGCGGCAACCGCAACCCCACCACCGCCGCACCCGCCACCCGGACCGCGACCCTCCGCGCCGACTCGTCGAGCTGCCGATAGGTCAGCTCGCGACCGCCGGCGACCACGGCCACCGCGTCCGGACGCAGCGCCACCTGCCGCTCGAACAGCCGCAGCACCGGCTCCGCCACCCCATCGGAAGCGGTGTCGTTCCAGGTGCTCAGGAGCGCACGGACCTCGTCACCGAGGACGTCCACGGCACGTAATGCCAGGTCAGGAGAGGCCGACAGGGCCTCGGTGACGTTCTCGGTCGCGACCCGCATGAGCGACCCGACAGCCTCGCCGTCGATTCCGGCGGCCGCGAGGATGCTCAGGCTGAGTCCGTCCGCGCCCCGGTCGTTGACCGAGACGGTCAGCGGATAGCTGTTCTGGACGCGGGTCAGCACGTTGCGGATCCCCGGCACCTCCGGCTGCCGTTCGTCCCGTTCGCCGCCCTGACCGGCGAAGCGGTAGTTGAGCAGCGAGGTGAACAGCGGGGTGTTGCCCTCCAGGCCCGCGGCCTGCTGGGCCAGGGCCAGCGGCGCGTGCTCGTGTTCGAGCAGACCGGCCAGTTGCGCCCGCATCCCCTCCACGGCCTCCCTGATCCCGACACGACCCGAACGCACCCGCACCGGAAGGGTGTTGATGAACGGCCCGACCACCCGATCAGAACCCTCACCCGCGTTCATCCGCCCGAACAACACCGTGCCGAACACCACGTCGTCCCGGCCCGACACCACCGACACCACCCGCGCCCACGCCACATGCATGATCGTCGCCACGCTCACGCCGAGGTCACGGGCCCTCTCGCGGAGCGCCGCGACGGTCTCGTCGGGGATGGTGACCAGCGACGACGTCGCGTCAGCCCCGTCGCCGTGCACGTCGAGCACCCCATAGGGGGCGGTCGTGCCGGTCACGCCGCCGAGGAGGGTGGCGAAGAAGCGCTCGTGCTCCTCGCGGGAGACCCCGTCGCGGGCCTGGGCCACGAAGTTGCGGAAGGGCAACGGCGCGGCCAGCCGGCCGGGCTCGCCGGAGAGGACCGCGCGGAGCTCTCTGACCAGCACGTCCAGGCCCTGGTGGTCGGAGACCATGTGATGCATGCGCAGCAGGCCGAGCAGGCGGCCGTCGGCGGTCTCGGCGACGTGGAGGTCCATGAGGGGAGCGCGGCCCAGGTCCATCGCCGAGCCCACGGCCTCGACGAGGGTGACGCCCGACTCCTGGCGGTCGTGCTCGACGACCTGGAGCTCGGCGTGACGCCTCACCACCTGGACGGGTTCACGCAGGCCGTCCCAGACGATGCCGGTCCGGTAGATGTCGTGCCGGGCCACCACCTGGCGCAACGCGTCGGTGAACGCGTCGAGGCGGTCGCGGGAGTCGAACTCCAGAACCTGCTTGCGCACATAGGCGTCGACGCCGTCTCCGGCGAGGAGGTGGTGGAAGAGCATGCCCTCCTGGAGCGGGGCCAGCGGATAGACGTCCTTCACGTTGGCCGCGCCGCCCTCGGCCGAGGCGACGACCCGGTCCAGCTCCGCCTCGGTCAGGTCGACCAGCGGGAGCATGTCCGGGGTCAGGCGGATGGCGTCCTCGGGGATCCGGTTGGCGGGGACCTCGACGGCGGTCGTGGCCGCCGCGCGCGCCAGTCCCGCCGGGGTCGGCGACTCGAACAGCGCCCTGACCGACACCGGCACACCGCGCTGCCGGAGCGCCTCCACGAGCCGGACCGCCAGCAGGGAGTGCCCGCCGAGGCGGAAGAAGTCGTCGTCGACACCGACCCGTTCCAAGCCCAGCACCTGGGCGAACGCGGCGCACAGCACTTCTTCTCTGACGGTGGCGGGAGCGCGTCCCCCGCCGCTTGCGAACTCGGGAGCGGGCAGGGCCCGGCGGTCGAGCTTGCCCGAGGCGGTCAGCGGAAGCTCGTCCAACGTGACGAAGGCGGTGGGGACCATGTAGGCGGGCAGGCGCTCGGCGGCGAACTCCCGCAGCCCCTCCGTCTGGCCGACGACATAGGCGATCAGGCGGTCATCGCTGGCCAGGACCGCAGCCTGTGAGATATCCGGATATCTCAGCAGAACGGATTCGACCTCACCGGGCTCGACCCGGAACCCGCGCACCTTGACCTGCTCGTCGGCCCGGCCCAGGTACACGAGCCGCCCGTCGGTGGTCCACTTCGCCAGGTCGCCGGTACGGTACATGCGCTCCCCCACCGCGAAGGGCGAGGCCACGAAGCGCTCTGCGGTGAGGGCCGGGCGGGACACATAGCCCCGCGCCAGACCCAGGCCGGAGACGTACACCTCCCCGGCCACGCCGGGCGGAAGCGGGCTGAGGGTGTCGCCCAGCACGTACAGGCGGGTGTTGGCGATCGGACCACCGAGCACCACCCCGCCGGTCAGTTCGGCGGTGGTGACGCCGATGGTCGTCTCGGTCGGCCCGTAGTGGTTGAACACCCGCCGGCCCGTGGCCACCAGCTCGGCCACCCACTCCGCCGAGGCCGCCTCCCCGCCCAGGACCAGCGAATCGGCCGGCATCAACCGCTCGACCCCCGCCACCGAAGTGAGCGCGGCCAGATGCGAGGGCACCGCCTTGAACGCATCGATGCGATGCTCGGCCAGATACGCCGCCACCGCCTCGGGATCGGTGACGGCTTCCTCATCCAGGATGTGCAACATGCCCCCGGTGACCAGGCTGATGAACACCACCGTGTTCCCCAGGTCGGTCACCTGCGGCTGAAGCAGCGCATACCGCGTGCCCGGCTCACTCCAGCCCAGCCGGGCCGAGACCGAGGCGACGTAGTTGGCCAACCCCGCCTGGGTGACCGCCACCCCCTTTGGAGTCCCGGTCGAACCAGAGGTGAAGATCACATAAGCGAGATCGCCGTCACCTTCTATCAGGTCCCCGGCTTCCGGAAGGTCGGACAGGTCGTCCAGCACGATCTCCACCCGGGCGTCGGCCAGCATCGCCTCCACCCGCGAAACGGGCAATTCCGGATCGATCGGCAGATAGGCGGCCCCGGCCTTCCACACGCCCAGAATCGCCGCGATCATGTCCGCGCCACGCGGCAACCGCAACCCCACCACCGCCGCACCAGCCACCCGGACCGCGACCCTCCGCGCCGACTCGTCGAGCTGCCGATAGGTCAGCTCGCGACCGCCGGCGACCACGGCCACCGCGTCCGGACGCGCCGCCGCCTGCCGCTCGAACAGCCGCAGCACCGGCTCCGCCGCCACGTCGGAAGCGGTGTCGTTCCACTCGTGCAGGACCTGACGGCGCTCGTCCGGGTCGAGCACGTCGACCTCGTGGAGCCGGACTCCCGGCGCGGCCGTGACCTGGTCGAGCACGCGGGCGAACCGCCCGGCCACGGTCGCGGCCGTGCCGGCGTCGAACAGGTCCGTCGAGGCGGTCAGCGATCCCCGCAGCCCCGCGGGCCGGCCCTTGTCGTCGAAGAGCTCGCTCAAGGACAGGTCCAGGTCGAACTTGGCCGTCGCCGTCCGCGACTCGGCCGGGGCGGCGCCACCCCGCACGCCCGGCATGCTCAACGCCGTCCGTTCGATGTTCTGCAGGGTCAGCATCACCTGGAACAAGGGGTGCCGCGACAACGAGCGTTCCGGGGCCAGTTCCTCCACGAGCCGCTCGAACGGCACCTCCTGGTGGGCGAGGGCGTCGAGGCTCGCCGTCCGTACACGGGCGAGGATCTTGCGGAACTCGGGGTCGCGGGACAGGTCGGTGCGGATCACGAGCGTGTTGACGAAGAAGCCGATCAGATCGTCGGCGGCCTCGTCGGTGCGTCCGGCGACGGCCGCGCCGATGGGGATGTCCGTGCCCGCGCCCAGACGCGACAGCGTCACGGCCAGCGCGGCCTGGACGACCATGAAGACCGTCGCCCCCTCGGCGCGTGCCACGTCCACGAGCCGGCGGTGCACCTCCGCCGGGAGGTTCAGGGGGACGCGGTGCCCCAGGTGGCCGGTCACGGGCGGGCGCGGGCGGTCGGCGGGCAGCCGGAGCTCCTCCGGAGAGCCCGCCAGGACGCGCCGCCAGTGGCCGACCTGGGACGCGAGCAGGTCCTCGGTGAGGAGATCGCCCTGCCAGAGGGCGTAGTCGGCGTACTGGACCGGGAGTGGCTCCCATTCGGGTGCGCGGCCCTCCACCCGGGCGGCGTAGGCGTGGGAGAGGTCGCGGGCCAGCGGGCGCATCGACCAGCCGTCGGCGGCGATGTGATGCAGCACCAGCACCAGCGTGTGCTCCCCGTCGCCGGTGAACAGCGACGCCCTGATGGGGATCTCGGCCGACAGGTCGAAGGCGTGCTCGCGGGCCGCCGCGACCGCCCCGGGGTCGAAGGGCTCCACGTGCAGCGCCCAGTCGAGCTCCGCCGGGTCGAGGATGTGCTGATACGGCTCGCCGTCGACCGCCGGGAAGACCGTCCGGAGCGACTCGTGGCGGGTGACGACGTCGCGCAGGGCGGCGTCCAAGGCGGCCACGTCCAGGTCACCGGCCATGGGGATGGTCGTGGGCATGTTGTACGTCGGGCTCGGCCCGTCGAGCTGCGCGAGGAACCACAACCGGCGCTGGGCGAACGACAGCGGCACGCGCTCCGGCCGCGTCCTCGCCCGCAGCGGTGTCCGGGCCGGTTCGGCCTCGGCCAGGTGGGCGGCCAGTTCGGCCACCGTGGGGGCCTCGAAGACCGCGTGGAGGGGGATCTCCGCGCCCAGCACCACCCGGACGCGTGACACCAGCCGCACGGCGAGCAGCGAGTGGCCGCCGAGGGCGAAGAAGTCGTCGTCGACGCCGACCGACTCCAGCCCGAGGACGTGGCAGAAGGCGCCGCAGAGCAGCTCCTCCCTGACGCCGGCGGGCGCGCGGCCCTCCCGGGGCGCGGTTCCGGGCGCGGGGAGCGCGCGGCGGTCGAGCTTGCCGTTCGGGGTGAGCGGCAGCGCGTCGAGGGTGACGAAGGCGGCGGGCACCATGTAGTCGGGCAGCCGCCGTGCGGCGAACTCGCGCAGGCCGTCGGTCTCGCCGACGACGTAGGCGACGAGCCGCTCGCCGTGGGCGGCCACGGCGGCCTGCACCACCGCGGGCGAGGCCAGGAGCACGGCCTCGACCTCGCCGGGCTCCACCCGGAAACCGCGGATCTTGACCTGCTCGTCGACCCGGCCGGCGAACACGAGCCGCCCGTCGGGGGTCCACTTCGCCAGGTCGCCGGTACGGTACATGCGCTGCCCGGCGTCGAAGGGCGAGGCGGTGAACCGCTCCGCGGTCAGCCCGGGGCGGCCGACGTAACCCCGCGCGAGGGGTGTGCCGGCGACGTACAGCTCGCCGGCGACGCCGGGCGGGACCGGCCGCAGGTCCTCGTCCAGCACGTACGAGCGGCTGTTGGCGATCGGCGTGCCGATGACCGGTTCGGCGCCGGGTTCGAGCGGCGGCGACATCGACGCGCACACCGTCGTCTCGGTCGGACCGTAGGCGTTCACGAACCGGCGTCCCGCCGACCACCTGGCCGCCAGACCAGCGTCGATCGCCTCTCCGGCCGAGACGAGGGTGGTCACCGAGGCGAGGTCCTCCTCTCGGAGGGTGCCGAGCACGGCCGGCGGCAGGGTCGCGTGCGTCACCCCCGACAGATCACCGGTCAGCACCTCGTCGGTGGACGTCATGACCAGCGTCGCGCCCGAGCACAAGGCCATCACGATCTCGGATACCGCCGCGTCGAACCCGATCGACGCGAACTGCAGCACCCGCGAACCCGGCGTCACCGCGAAATGGTCCATCTGCGCGACGGCCAGGTTCACCAGCCCGGAGTGCTGGACTGACACGCCCTTGGGCGTCCCGGTCGAGCCCGAGGTGTAGATCACGTACGCCGCCGACGCGGGCAGCGGCCCGCCCAGGTCGGCCGAGGCGTCGCCGATCTCGTCGAACCAGACGACGGGGCCGGTCAGGGCCGCGCCGGTGTCCCTGGCCGCGACGACCAGCGACGCCCTGCTGTCGGCCAGCATGAACCCGATCCGCTCGGGCGGCAGATCCGGGCCGATCGGCAGATAGGCCGCGCCCGCCTTCCACACGCCCAGGATCGCGGTGACCAGGTCGAGGCCGCGCGGCAGGCACAGGCCCACCACCGTTTCGGGGCCCGCGCCCGCGGCGCGCAGGTGCCGGCCGACGCGGTCGGCCGCGGCGTCGAGTTCGGCGTAGGTCAGCGTGGCGTCTCCGGCGGCGACCGCGACCGCCTCGGGGACGGCCGCCACCCGCCGGGCGAACAGGTCGAGGACGGTCCCGGCCGGGAGCGTGGTCCCGGGGCCGTTCCAGGCGCGCAGCAGCAGGTCGCGGTCGGTGTCGTCGAGGACGTCCACGGTCCGGAGTTCGCGGTCGCCTGGCAGCGCGGCGAGGAGGTTCTCCAGCGTGACGAGGACCAGCCGGGTGACCATGTCGGCCGCGACGTGGCCGCCGGCGTTGACGTTGACGCTCAGGTCGCCGGTGCCGGGGTCGTTGACGGCCACGCTCAGCGGATAGTTGGTGTGCTCGTGGGTGCTGAGGGTGCGGACGCCGGTGACCTCCCCGCCCTCGGCGCGCTCGGTCCGCCCGCCGCCGGTGTGGCGGTAGTTGAACAACGACGTGAAAAGAGGGGTTCCGCCCTCGAGTCCGGCCGCCTGCTGCGCGAGGGCGAGGGGCGCGTGCTCGTGTTCGAGCAGGGCCGCGAGTTGGGCCCGCATGTTCTCCACGGCCTGTTTCGTTCCGGTACGGCCGGATCGCACCCGTACCGGAAGGGTGTTGATGAACGGGCCGACCACCCGATCGGAGCCCGCGCCCGCGTTCATGCGCCCGAAGAGCACCGTGCCGAAGACGACGTCGTCGCGGCCGGAGACGGCGGCCAGCACCCGCGCCCAGACGACGTGCATGATCGTCGCCGTCGTCACGCCGAGCCGCCGCGCCGCCTCCCGCAGCGCGGCGGCCGTCTCGCGCGGCACGGGGACCAGCGAGGTGGTCATGCCGCTGCCGTCGCCGTGCACGTTCATCAGGCCGAACGGCGCGGTCGGCTCCGTCACGCCGTCGAGCAGCGCGGCGAAGAACTCCTCGTGCGCCGCCCGCGAGACACCGCCACGCGCCTGCGCGACGAAGTCGCGGAACGGCGGGGCGGGGGCCGGTTCCCCGCCCCCGAGGACCGTCCGCAGATCCCTGACCAGCACGTCCATGCCCTGGTGGTCGGAGACCATGTGGTGCATCCGCAGTACCCCCAGCCAGCGGCCGTCGGCGGCGGGGGCGACGTGCAGGTCGGTCAGCGGAGCCCGGCTCAGGTTCATGGCGGTGCCGACGAGCTGGGCCAACGCCTCGCCCGACTCCTGTGGCGCGTGTTCGGCGACCGGCAGGTCGGCGTGCCGCCACACGACCTGGACGGGCTCGCCCAGACCGTCCCAGACGACGCCGGTGCGGTAGATGTCGTACCGGTCCACGACCTGGCGCAACGCCGCGGCGAAGGCGTCCACCCTGGTTCTGGAGTCGAACTCCAGAACGTGGACGGTGACGTAGGCGTCGACGCCGTCGCCGGCCAGCAGGTGGTGGAAGAGCATGCCCTCCTGGAGGGGGGCCAGCGGGTAGACGTCCTTGACGTTGGCCGCGCCGCCGTCGACCGAGGCGACGACCCGGGCGAGTTCGGCCTCGGTGAGGTCGACCAGCGGGAGCATGTCCGGGGTGATGTGCTCCGCGTCCTCGGGGATGCGGTTCGGGGGAACCTCGATCGCGGCGCTGCCGGTGGTCAGGGCCAGGCGGGCGGGGGTGGAGGCTTCGAAGAGCGCCCGGACGAGGACCTCGACGCCGCGCTGCCTCAGGAGTTCGACGAGGCGGACCGCCAGCAGGGAGTGCCCGCCCAGGCGGAAGAAGTCGTCGTCGACGCCGACCCGCTCCAGGCCCAGGACCTCGGCGAACGCCGCACAGAGGATCTCCTCCCTGAGGGTGGCCGGGGGACGGCCCTGGCCGGGGGCGAACTCGGGGTCGGGCAGGGCGCGGCGGTCGAGCTTGCCGTTGGGAGTGAGGGGGAGCTCGTCGAGCGTGACGAAGGCGGCGGGGACCATGTAGTCGGGCAGCCGCTCGGCGGCGAACTCCCTCAGGCCCTCCGCCTGGCCCACCACATAAGCGACCAAACGGTCGTCGCGGGCGATCACGGCAGCCTGCGCGACCTCCGGATTCTTCAGCAGGACGGCGGCGACCTCGCCCGGTTCGACGCGGAACCCGCGGATCTTCACCTGGTCGTCGGCGCGGCCCTGGAAGACCAGCCGGCCGTCCGGGGTCCATTTCGCCAGGTCGCCGGTGCGGTACATGCGCTGGCCGGCGTCGAAAGGCGAAGCCACGAACCGCTCACCGGTGAGATCAGGGCGGCCGAGATACCCTCGCGCCAGACCGAGCCCGGCGACATAGACCTCACCCGCGACCCCCGGCGGAACCGGCGCGAGCCGGTCATCGAGCAGATAGATCCGCGAGTTGGCGATCGGCCGCCCGAACGAGATCGGCCCCTCCTCATCGGCATCGACCTCCCCGGCCGCGACGATCACCGTGGCCTCAGTCGGGCCATAAGCATGCACCAGCCGCCGACCTTGAGCCCAGCGGCGGGCGACGGACTCGGTGATGCCCTCCGCGCCGACCACGATCGGGCCGATGTGCGAGAAGTCGTCCGGGTCGAGCACGTTGAGCAGCGAGGGGACCACACTGGCCGCCCCGACCCCGGTCAGGTGCTTCAGCGCCTCCGGCTGGCGGCGCTCCTCTTCGCCCGGCACCCACAGGGTCGACCCGGTGCCGAGGGCCACCACCACGTCCAGCACCGAGGCGTCGAACCCGAACGAGGCGAACTGCAACAACCCTGTACCCGGCCCCGCGCCCAGAACCGGCCCGAACACCTCGACCAGATTGACCAGACCGCGGTGACTGACCGCCACCCCCTTCGGAGTGCCGGTCGATCCGGACGTGTAGATCACATACGCCAGCGAATCCGGCTCCACCCGGACACCCGACAACCCGCCGCTGTCCGAAAGGCCCGCCTCATCCCCGCTCCCCGCAAAGGGATCCCTGCTCCCCGCAGAGGAATGCCCGCTTCCCACAGAGGAATCCCCGCTTCCCGCAAAGGGATCCCCGCTCCTCGCAGAGGGATCCCCGCTCCCCGCAGAGGGCGGAGCCGCAGAATCCCCCGTGCTCGTGCCCGCGAGAACGATCTCCACCCCGGCCGGGACCAGATGCCGGGTTTCGGGACAGGCCAGCACGCACGCCACCCCGGCATCGGCCAGCACCGCACCCACCCGCTCAGCCGGATTACCAGGATCAACCGGCAGATAAGCCGCGCCCGCCTTCCAAACCCCCACGATCGCGACGATCACCTCCGCGCCACGCGGCAGGCACACCCCCACGATCGACTCCGGACCCACACCCACAGCGAGCAACCGCCGGGCCAGCCGGTCCGACCGGCGATCCAGCTCCCCATAGGTCAGTTCACCCTCGACCGCGAACGCGTCAGGGGCCTGCCGGGAGATCAGGTCCACGATGCTCGAAGAGGGCACCTCGCGGGCCGTGTCGTTCCAGCCCCGCAGGACCCGCTCCCGCTCACCCTCCTCCAGCACGTCCACCGCGTGAACCCGCACGTCAGGGTCGGCCGCCACCCGCGCGAGCACCGCCGCGAAGCGGCGGGCGAGCAGTTCGGCGGAGTCGGTGTCGAACAGGTCCACGGCCGCGTTGACCGCGCCGCGCAGCCCGGCGGGACGGCCGTGCTCGTCGAAGGTCTCCACGAGGGCCACGTCGAGGTCGAACTTGGCGGTCGACGGGCCGCCCACGTCGGTGCGGTCGTCGGCCGGTTCGGCGCGTTCGATGTTCTGCATGGTCAGCATGACCTGGAACAGCGGGTGCCGGGCGAGCGATCGGACCGGCGCCAGGGTCTCCACCAGGCGTTCGAACGGCACGTCCTGGTTCGCGAGCGCCCCCAGGCTCGCCTCCCTGACCCGGCCGAGCACCTCCCGGAACAGCGGATCGCCCGACAGGTCGGTCCGGATGACCAGGGTGTTCACGAAGAAGCCGACCAGGTTGTCGAGCGCCTCGTCGGTCCGGCCGGCCACGGCCGTGCCGATCGGGATGTCGGTCCCGGCGCCGAGACGCGACAGCGTCACCGCCAGCGCCGCCTGGACGACCATGAACACCGTCGCCCCCTCGGCGCGGGCCAGGTCGGCCAGCCGTTCGTGCGCCTCGGCGGGGATCCGCACGGGGGTCGCGTGTCCGGCGTGGGTGGCGACGGGTGGGCGCGGACGGTCGACCGGCAGGGTCAGTTCCTCGGGCGCGCCCGACAGCGCGTCGCGCCAGTAGCCGATCTGGTCGGCCAGCAGCTCGTCGTCGAGGAGTTCCCGCTGCCAGAGGGCGTAGTCGGCGTACTGGACGGGGAGGGGGGTCCATTCGGGGGCCCGGCCTTGGAGGCGGGCGGCGTAGGCGGTGGCGACGTCGCGGCTCAGCGGGCCCATCGACCAGCCGTCGCCCGCGATGTGGTGGATCACCACGACCAGGGTCCGGCCGCCGAACAACCACGCCCGGATCGGGATCTCGTCCGCCAGGTCGAAGGTGTGGGAGGTCGCCAGGGCCACGTCCTGCGAGTCCTCCCGTTCAAGGGCCCAGTCCAGGTCGTCGAGGTCGAGGACGCGCTGGTAGGGCTCGCCGTCCACCGACGGGAAGACGGTGCGCAGCGACTCGTGCCGGCCGATCACGTCGCGCAGGGCCGCGTTCAGCGCGGTGACGTCGGCGTCGGCGGGGAGGCGGACCGGGATCGGGATGTTGTACATCGTGTTCGGCCCGTTGAGCTGGGTGAGGAACCACAGGCGCCGCTGCGCAGGCGAGAGCGGGACCCGCTCGGGGCGGTGTCCCGCCCGTACCAGCGGCCGGGCCGCTCCGGCGCGCGGCAGCCGCACGGCGAGCTCGGCCGCGGTCGGCGACTCGAACAGGGTGCGCAGCGGCAGTTCCACGCCGAGTGTGGCGCGGATGCGCGACACCAGCCGCACGGCGAGCAGCGAGTGCCCGCCCAGATCGAAGAACCCGTCGTCGACCCCGACGCTCTCCAGGCCGAGGACGTGCGCGAACGCGGCGCAGAGCAGCTCCTCCGTGAGCGTCGCCGGCGCCCGGCCCGTCCCGGCCGCGAACTCGGGGGCGGGCAGGGCGCGGCGGTCGAGCTTGCCGTTCGGGGTGAGCGGCAACTCGTCGAGCACGACGAACGCCGCCGGCACCATGTAGTCGGGCAGCCGCTCGGCCGTGAAATCCCGCAGGCCCTCGGTCTCGCCGACGACATAGGCGACCAGGCTGTCGTTCCGGGCCACGACCGCCGCCTGCGAAACACCCGGAGATCTCAGGACGACGGCGGCGACCTCGCCGGGCTCGACCCGGAACCCGCGCACCTTGACCTGCTCGTCGGCCCGGCCCAGGAAGACGAGCTGACCGTCGGGGGTCCACTTCGCCAGGTCGCCGGTACGGTACATGCGCTGCCCGGCGTCGAAGGGCGAGGCCACGAACCGTTCGGCGGTCAGAGCGGCCCGGGAGACATACCCCCGCGCCAGACCGGCCCCCGCCACGTACAGCTCCCCGGTCACGCCGGGCGGAAGCGGCTGAAGGTCCTCACCCAGGACATAGGCGCGGCCGTTGGCGATCGGCGTGCCGATGACCGGCTCGTCTCCCGGTTCGAGCGGCGGCGACATCGACGCGCACACCGTGGTCTCGGTCGGACCGTAGGCGTTGACGAACCGCCGTCCCGCCGACCACCTGGCCGCCAGACCCGCGTCGATCGCCTCACCGGCCGAGACGAGGGTGGTCACCGAGGCCAGATCCTCCTCCCGGAGGGTGCCGAGCACGGCCGGCGGCAGCGTCGCGTGCGTCACCCCCGACAGATCACCCGCCAGCACCTCGTCGGTCGACGTCATGACCAGCGTCGCGCCCGAGCACACCGCCATCACGATCTCCGACACCGCCGCGTCGAACCCGATCGAGGCGAACTGCAACACCCGCGAACCCGGCCTGACGGCGAAGTGCGCCATCTGGGCCACGGCCAGGTTGACCAGACCCCCGTGCTGAACCGCGACGCCCTTGGGCGTCCCGGTCGAACCCGAGGTGTAGATCACATACGCCAGCCCATCAGGAACAGGGTCGCCGTCGACCGGCGTGTCCGGGCTCATGGCCACCAAGGGATGGTCGATGGCCACCAGCCTGACCCGGCCCGCCGGAAGGTCCCCGAGCACCTCGTCGGTGCCCAACACCAGCTGGGCTCGGCTGTCGGCCAGCATGAACGCGATCCGCTCCACCGGCAGCCGCACGTCCAGCGGCAGGAACGCCGCACCCGCCTTCCAGACGCCGAGGATCGCCGCCACCAGATCGGCGCCACGCGGGAAACACAACCCGACCACCGACTCCGCGCCCACCCCCGCACCACGCAGATAATTCGCCACCCGGTTCGCGCGGGCGTCCAGCTCGGCATAGGTGAGCGAACCGGCCACCGCGACCGCGCCGGGAGCCTCGACCACCCGGCGCTCGAACAACTCGACCACCGTCGAGGCCGGGACCTCGGCCGCCGTGGAGTTCCAGCCGGTGACGACGTGCTCGCGTTCACCGGCGTCCAGCAGGTCGACGGCGTGCAGGCGGGTCGCCGGGGACGCGGTCACCTGTTCGAGCACGCGCCCGAACCAGCCCATGAGCCGTGCCACGGTCGCGGCCTCGAAGAGGTCGGCCGAGCCGGTCAGCGTGCCGCGCAGCCCGGCCGGACGCCCCTGCTCGTCGAACGTCTCCCCGATCATCACCTCGAGGTCGCACTTGACCGGCGCGAGCCCCGCCCCGTCCGCCGCGGGCGCCGTCCCCGGCCGCACGCCGGGCATCCCCATCCCCGCCCGCTCGACGTTGTGCAACGTCAGGATCGCCTGGACCAGGGGATGCCGGGCCAGCGACCTGACGGGCGCGAGCTCCTCCACGAGCCGCTCGAACGGCACGTCCTGATGCTCCAGCGCCCCCAGGCTCACCTCACGGACCCGCGCCAGCACCTCGCGGAACTCCGGATCACCCGACAGATCGGTCCGGATGACCAGCGTGTTCACGAAGAACCCGACCAGATCGTCGAGCGCCTCGTCGGTCCGCCCCGCCACCCCCGACCCGATCGCGACGTCGATCCCGGCGCCGAGCCGGGACAGCGTCACCGCCAGCGCCGCCTGCAGCGCCATGAACACCGTCACGCCCTCGGCCCGCGCCACGTCCAGGAGACGCCGGTGGACCTCGGCGGGAACGTGCAGGTCGGTGGCGTGCCCCAGATGACTGGGCGCGGCCGGGCGCGGCCGGTCGACGGGCAGCGCCAGTTCCTCGGGCAGCCCGGCCAGGGTCTCCCGCCAGTAGCCGACCTGCTCCGCCAGCAGTTCCTCACCGAGCAGGTCGCGCTGCCAGAGGGCGTAGTCGGCGTACTGGACCGGCAGCGGCGACCACTCGGGCGCGCGGCCCGCGAGCCGGGCGGTGTACGCCGCCGAGAGGTCCCGGCCGAGAGGCGTCAGCGACCAGCCGTCGCCGGCGATGTGGTGGATGACGACGACGAGGGTCCGCCCGCCCAGGAGCCAGGCCCGGATCGGCACCTCGTTCGCCAAGTCGAAGGTGTACGAGGTCGCCCCGTCCCCCGAGTCCTCCAGCTGGAGCGCCCAGTCGAGGTCGTCCAGGTCGAGCACGTGCTGGTAGGGCTCGCCGTCCACCGACGGGAAGACCGTGCGCAACGCCTCGTGGCGGCCGATCACGTCCCGCAGCGCGGCGTTCAGCGCGGTCGCGTCCACGTCTTCGGCGAGCCGGAGGACGACGGGCACGTTGAACGTCGGGCTGGGCCCTTCGAGCCGCTCCAGGAACCACAACCGCCGCTGGGCGAACGACAGCGGCACCCGCTCCGGCCGCACGGCGGCGCGCAGCGGCGGACGGGCGGGGCCGGCGCCGATCTCGGTGAACCGGGCGGCCAGGCCGGCCGGGGTGGGCGTCTCGAACAGGACCTTCAGCGGCACCTCGACGCCGAGCGCGGCGCGGATGCGGGAGGCCAGCCGGACCGCGAGCAGCGAGTGGCCGCCCAGCCCGAAGAAGTCGTCGTCGGCGCCGACGTGGTCGAGGCCGAGGACACCGGCGAACGCCTCGCAGAGCCGCCTCTCCTGGATGGTGGCGGGGGCGCGCCCGGTCCCCGCGGGGAGCTCAGGATCGGGCAGCGCCCTCCGGTCGAGCTTCCCGTTGGAGGTGAGCGGGAGGGCGTCCAGGGAGACGAAGACGGCCGGGACCATGTAGTCGGGCAGCCGCTCGGCCGCGAACTCCCGCAGGCCCTCGGTCCCGCCGACGACATAGGCGATCAGGCGGTCGTCCCTGGCCAGGACCGCGGCCTGTGAGACGTCCGGGTGTCTCAGGAGAACGGATTCGACCTCGCCGGGCTCGACCCGGAAACCCCGCACCTTCACCTGTTCGTCGGCCCGGCCCAGGTAAACCAGCCGCCCGTCGGCGGTCCATCGGGCCAGGTCGCCGGTACGGTACATGCGCTCCCCCGCCTCGATCGGCGAGGCCGTGAAACGTTCGGCCGTCAGGCCGGGGCGGCCGCTGTAACCGCGGGCGAGTCCGGCCCCGGCGACGTACAACTCCCCGATCACGCCGACGGGGACGGGCTGGAGGGCGTCGTTCAGCACGTACAGGCGGGTGTTGGCGATGGGCCGCCCGATGGGCACCAGACCTTCGAGGGGCTCACCCGCGCGGATCTCATGGACCGCGCAGCCGACCACGGTCTCGGTGGGGCCGTACTCGTTGACGACGACGGTGTCGGGGGCGGCCGTCAGGAGCCGCGCCACGTCGGCCGGGGGCAGCGCCGCGCCGCCGACGATCCAGCGGCGGGCCGCGCCCGCGATCCGGGCTGCGGGCACCGTCTCCGCGAGGATCGGCAGGTGGGCCGGCACGACCTTGACCAGGTCGAATCCCTCGTGCCGGGAAAGCAGACCGGCCAGCCCGTCGGGGCCGCCGGTCGGGTCGGCCACGACGGTCGCCCCGGCCGCGAGCGGCACCAGGAGACTGGTCACGGTCAGGTCGAACGCGGGCGAGGAGAACAGCGGTGCGCCGCCCCGGCCCACCTCGTAGGCGTCGGCGGCCCAGGCCACGTAGTTGGCCAACCCGCCGTGGGTGACCGCGACGCCCTTGGGCGTGCCGGTCGATCCTGAGGTGTACATGACGTAGGCGAGGTCGTGCGGGTGCGCGCGCGGTACGGGCTGATCGTCGACCGGAGGCAGGTCGGCGACGGCCACGCCCCCGTCGCCGAGCAGCACCGAGGCGCCGCTGTCGGCCAGCAGGAACGCGGTTCGCTCAGCCGGGTCGGCGAGGTCGATCGGCAGGTACGCCGCCCGCGCCCGCCACACGCCGAGCACCGCCGCGACGAGGTCGGCCCCGCGCGGCAGGCGGACGCCGACGACGTCGCCCCGGCCCACCCCGAGGCCGGTCAGCAGCCCGGCGACCCGTTCGGCGCGCTCGTCGAGGTCGGCGTAGGTGAGGGTCCGGGTCTCGTGGACGACGGCGGTCGCGTCCGGCGTGCGGACGGCACGGCCCCGGATCATCTCCGGCACGGTGGCGGCGGGCGGCGGGGCGGCCGTGTCGTTCCACGCCCGCAGGACGAGATGCCGCTCGTCCTCCTCGACCACGTCGACCCGGCTCACCCGCAACGCGGGGTCGCCGGCGACCAGGTCCAGGACCCGCCGCCACGCACGTCCGATCCGCCCGGCGGTCGCGGCGTCGAACAGGTCGTCCGAGGCGATCACCGACCCCCGCATTCCCGAGGGCCCCCGCTCGTCGAGCGTCTCGTAGACCGCCACCTCCAGGTCGAACTTCGCGGGCACCATGCTGAGCCTGACTGCGTCGTCGCCGCCCCCGCGCGGGCTCTGCTGCACGCTCAGGGACACCTGGAAGAGCGGGTGCCGCGCCGTCGACCGGGCCGGGGCGAGCTCGGCGACCAGCTTCTCGAACGGCACGTCCTGGTTGTCGAGCGCTTCGAGGGTGCGCTCCCGCACGCGGCGCAGCACCTCGCGGAAGTCGGGGTCGCCGCCCAGGTCGGTGCGGATCACCAGGGTGTTGACGAAGAAGCCGACCATGTCATGGAGCGCCTCGTCGGTCCGGCCCGCGACGACGGCGCCGATCGGCAGGTCGGCGCCGGCGCCGAGCCGCGACAGCGTCACCGCCAGCGCCGCCTGCAGCACCATGAAGGTGGTCGCCCCTTCGGCGCGGGCCAGCTCCGCCAGCCGCCCATGGGTCTCGGCCGGCACGTGGAACGGCACCTCATGGCCGCGGTGCCCGGCCGTCGCCGGGCGCGGCCGGTCGGCGGGCAGCGTCAGCTCCTCGGGAATCCCGGCGAGTGCCCGCCGCCAGTAGCCGACCTGGACCGACAGCAGGCTCTCCGGGTCGGACTCGTCGCCCAGCAGTTCGCGTTGCCAGAGCGCGTAGTCGGAGTAGCGCACCGGCAGCGGCTCCCACTCCGGCGCCCGGCCGCGCGCCCGCGCCGCGTACGCCGCCGACACGTCCCGCGCGAGCGGCGTCAGCGACCACCCGTCGGCGGCGATGTGGTGCACGACGAGCACGAGCACCCGCTCGCCCGACCCGGCCCGCAGCAGCCACGCCCGGAAGGGCGCCTCGGCCGCCACGTCGAAGGTGTGCCACACCAGCCGGTCGGCCGCCGCGGCGAGGTCGCCGTCCGGGACGTCGCGCACCTCCAGCGCCCAGTCCAGGTCCGCCATGTCCAGCACCCGCTGATGGGGCTCGCCGTCCACGGCCGGGAACACCGTGCGCAGCGACTCGTGGCGGGTCATCACGTCGCGCAGGGCGGCGCCGAGGGCCACCGCGTCCACGTCGCCCGGCACCGGCACGATCACCGGGATGTTGTAGGTCGGGCTCGGTCCCTCCATCTGGCCGAGGAACCACAACCGGCTCTGCGCGTACGACAGCGGAATCATCACGGGGTCTCCTTACGCATCGGGCGCAACGCCGGACGTGCCGACTTCTGGGTCCCAAGGGCCGCTGCGAGCAGCGCCGGGGTCGGTGCCTCGAACAGCATTCGGATCTTGACCTCCACGCTGAACTCGGCCCGGATCCGCGACAGCAGCCGGATCGCGAGCAGCGAGTGCCCGCCGAGGTGGAAGAAGTCGTCGTCGACCCCGACCGACTCGCGGCCGAGGACGTGCGCGAACACCGCGCACAGCGCCGCCTCCCGCTCGTCGGCGGGCTCCCTCCGGACGACGGGGCGATCGGGCTCGGGGAGGGCCCGGCGGTCGAGCTTGCCCGAGGCGGTCAACGGGAGCTCGTCCAACGTGACGAAGGCGGCGGGGACCATGTAGGCGGGCAGGCGCTCGGCGGCGAACTCCCGCAGCCCCTCGGTCTGGCCGACGACATAGGCGATCAGGCGGTCATCCCTGGCCAGGACCGCAGCCTGTGAAACATCCGGACATCTCAGCAGAACGGATTCGACCTCACCGGGCTCGACCCGGAACCCGCGCACCTTGACCTGGTCATCGGCCCGGCCCAGGTACACGAGTCGCCCGTCTGGGGTCCACCTCGCCAAGTCGCCGGTACGGTACATGCGCTCCCCCGCCGCAAAGGGCGAGGCCACGAACCGTTCGGCGGTCAGAGCGGGCCGGGAGACATACCCCCGCGCCAGACCGGCCCCCGCCACATAGAGCTCCCCGGCCACCCCGGGCGGGAGCGGGCTGAGAGCCTCATCCAGCACATACAGATGCGTGTTGGCGATCGGGGTGCCAAGCTCGACGTCGGCGGTAAGTTCCGCAGTGGTCACGCCGATGGTCGTCTCGGTCGGCCCGTAGTGGTTGAAGACGCGCCGGCCCGTGGCCACCAGCTCGGCCACCCACTCCGCCGAGGCCGCTTCCCCACCCAGGACCAGCGAATCGGCCGGCATCAACCGCTCGACCCCCACAACCGAGGTCAGCGCCGCCAGATGCGAAGGCACCGCCTTGAACGCGTCGATCCGATGCTCGGCCAGATACGCCGCCACCAGTTCGGGATCGGTGACAGCCTGTTCATCCAAAACGTGCAACACGCCGCCGGTCGCCAGGCTGATGAACACCACCGTGTTCCCCAGATCGGTCACCTGAGGCTGAAGCAGCGCATACCGGGTACCCGGCTCACTCCAACCCAGCCGGGCCGACACCGACGCGACGTAGTTGGCCAACCCCGCCTGAGTGACCGCCACCCCCTTCGGAGTCCCGGTCGAACCAGAAGTGAAGATCACATAAGCCAGATCGCCGTCACCTTCAGTCAGGTCCCCGGCCCCGGCTTCGGCCTCTACCTCAGGAAGGTCGGACAGGTCGTCCAGCACCATCTCCACTCCGGCGTCGGCCAGCATCGCCTCCACCCGCGAGACGGGCAGATCGGGATCGATCGGCAGATACGCGGCGCCGACCTTCCACACACCCAGAATCGCCGCGATCATGTCCGCGCCACGCGGCAACCGCAACCCCACCACCGTCGCACCCGCCACCCGGGCCGCGACCCTCCGGGCGCACTCGTCGAGTTGCCGATAGGTCAGCTCACGGCCGCCGGCGACCACGGCCACCGCGTCCGGACGCAGCGCCACCTGCCGCTCGAACAGCCGCAGCACCGGCTCCGCCGCCACGTCGGACGCGGTGTCGTTCCAGGTGCTCAGGAGCGCACGGACCTCGTCGCCGAGCACGTCCACCGAGCTCAGGGCCGGGTCGGGGGCGCCGTCCAGGGTCTCGGCCAGGGCGGCGGCCACGTTCGCCGCCGCCACGCACATCAGCCGCCCGACCTCGCGCCCGTCCGTCTTCCCCGAGGTCAGGACGCTCAGGCTGAGCCCGGCCGGGCCCCGGTCGTTCACGGACACGGTCAACGGGTAGCTGTTCTGGACCCGCGAGTAGACGTTGCGCACCCCGTCGATCGACACCCGCCGGTCGGCGGCGTCGGCCTCCGTCCCGCCGATGTGCCGGTAGTTGAACAACGAGGTGAACAGCGGCGTGTTGCCCTCCAGGCCCGCCGCCTGCTGAGCCAGGGCCAGCGGCGCGTGCTCGTGTTCCAGCAGACCGGCCAGCTGAGCCCGCATCCCCTCCACGGCCTCCCGGACACCGGCACGACCCGAACGCACCCGCACCGGAAGGGTGTTGATAAAAGGCCCCACCACCCGATCCGAACCCTCACCCGCGTTCATCCGCCCGAACAACACCGTCCCGAACACCACGTCGTCGCGGCCCGACACCACTGACACCACCCGCGCCCACGCCACATGCATGATCGTCGCCACGCTCACGCCGAGGTCCCGCGCCGCAGCGCGGAGCACGGCGGTCGTCTCGGCCGGGATCGGGACCTGTTCGGCGACGACGTCGCCGCCGTCGCCGTGCACGTCGGTCAGGCCGTAGGGGGCCGTGGTCTCGGTGACGCCGTCGAGCAGGTCGGCGAAGAAGCGTTCGTGCTCCTCGCGGGAGACCCCGCCGCGAGCCTGGGCGACGAAGTTGCGGAACGGGAGGGCCGGGGCGAGTTCGCCGCCGCCTTCGAGGACCGTCCAGAGCTCCTGGACCAGCACGTCCATGCCCTGGTGGTCGGAGACCATGTGGTGCATCCTGACCAGCCCCAGCCAGCGGCCGTCGGCCGAGGGTGCGACGTGGAGGTCCATCAGGGGCGCCCGGCTGAGGTCCATGCCCGGCCCGGCCGCCGCGAGCAGGGCCTCCACCGGCTCCCCGGTCAGCGTGTGCTCGGTCACCGGCAGGGAGGCCCGCCGCCACACGACCTGGACCGGCTCACGCAGCCCTTCCCACACCACGCCCGTCCGGTAGACGTCGTGGCGGTCGACGACCTGCTGAAGTGCGGCGGCGAAGGCGTCGAGCCGGGACCGCGTGTCGAACTCCAGCATCTGGACGGTCACGTAGGCGTCCACGCCGTCTCCGGCGAGAAGGTGGTGGAAGAGCATGCCCTCCTGGAGGGGGGCCAGCGGATAGACGTCCTTGACGTTGGCCGCGCCGCCCTCGGCCGAGGCGACGACCCGGTCCAGCTCCGCCTCCGTCAGGTCGACCAGCGGGAGCATGTCGGGCGTGATGGTCTCCGCGCCGTCGGGGATGCGGTTGGCGGGCACCTCGACCGTCTCGGCTCCCGCCGTGCGCGCCAGCCGGGCCGGGGTCGGCGACTCGAACAGCGCCCGGACCGACACCGAGACGCCGTGCGCCCGCAACTCCTCGACGAGGGAGACGGCCAGCAGGGAGTGGCCGCCGAGCTGGAAGAAGTCGTCGTCGACGCCGACCGTCTTCAGGCCCAGGATCCGGGCGAACGCCGCGCACAGCAGCTCTTCCTGCGCGGTCTCCGGGCCGCGTCCCCCGCCTGAGGTGTATTCGGGGGCGGGCAGGGCGCGGCGGTCGAGCTTGCCGTTGGGGGTGAGCGGCAGCTCGTCGAGCACGACGAACGCCGCGGGGACCATGTAGTCGGGCAGCCGCTCGGCCGTGAACTCCCGCAGGCCCTCGGTCTCGCCGATGACATAGGCGACCAGGCTGCTGTCACGGGCGACGACGACGGCCTGCGAAACGGCCGGATGCCTGAGCAGGACGGCGGCGACCTCGCCGGGCTCGACCCGGAACCCGCGCACCTTGACCTGCTCGTCGGCCCGGCCCAGGAAGACAAGCTGACCGTCCCGGGTCCACTTCGCCAGGTCGCCGGTACGGTACATGCGCTCCCCCGCCGCAAAGGGCGAGGCCACGAACCGTTCGGCGGTGAGTGCGGGGCGGCGGAGGTAACCCCGCGCGAGGGGTGTGCCGGCGACGTACAGTTCCCCGGTCACGCCGGGCGGGAGCGGCTGAAGGTCCTCCCCCAGGACGTAGGCGCGGCCGTTGGCGATCGGCGTACCAATGACCGGCTCGTCCCCCGGTTCGAGCGGCGGCGACATCGACGCGCACACCGTGGTCTCGGTCGGGCCGTAGGCGTTGACGAACCGCCGCCCCGCCGACCACCTGGCCGTCAGACCCGCGTCGATCGCCTCACCCGCCGACACGAGGGTGGTCACCGAGGCCAGATCCTCCTCCCGCAGGGTGCCCAGCACCGCGGGCGGCAGCGTCGCGTGCGTCACCCCCGACAGATCACCCGCCAGCACCTCGTCGGTCGACGTCATGACCAGCGTCGCGCCCGAGCACAACGCCATCACGATCTCCGACACCGCCGCGTCGAACCCGATCGACGCGAACTGCAACACCCGCGAACCCGGCGTCACCACGAAATGGTCCATCTGCGCGACAGCCAGGTTGACCAGCCCGGAGTGCTGAACCACGACACCCTTGGGCGTCCCGGTCGAACCCGAGGTGTAGATCACATACGCCGATCCCCGTGGATCGACGTCCCCCTCCACCGGAGTGGCCGGGCCCATGGCCAGCAGAGGATGGTCGATGGCCACCAGCCTGACCCGGCCCGCCGGAAGGTCCCCGAGCACCTCGTCGGTGCCCAACACGAGCTGGGCGCGGCTGTCGGCCAGCATGAACGCGATCCGCTCCACCGGCAGCCCCGCGTCCAGCGGCAGGAACGCCGCACCCGCCTTCCACACGCCGAGGATCGCCGCCACCAGATCGGCCTCACGCGGGAAACACAACCCCACCACCGACTCCGCGCCCACCCCCGCACCACGCAGATAATTCGCCACCTGATTGGCGCGGGCGTCCAGCTCGGCATAGGTGAGCGAACCCGCCACCGCGACCGCGCCGGGAGCCTCGACCACCCGGCGCTCGAACAACTCGACCACCGTCGAGGCCGACACCTCGGCCGCCGTGGAGTTCCAGCCGGTGACGACGTGCTCGCGTTCACCGGCGTCCAGCACGTCCACCTCGTGGAGCCGGACGTCCGGCCGGGAGGTCACCGTGTCGAGCACCCGCCCCCAGCGCCGGATCAGGCTCTCGGCCGTGGCGGCGGAGAACAGGTCGGCGGAGGCCGTCAACGAGCCGCGCAGCCCGGCCGGACGCCCCTGCTCGTCGAACGTTTCCCCGACCATCACTTCGAGATCGGCCTGTATGGGCGCGAGCTCCGCCCCGTCCACGACGATCGCGGACTCCCGCCGGACCCCCGGCAGCTCCAGCCCGGCCCGTTCGGTGTTCTGCAGCGTGAGGATGACCTGGACGAGCGGATGCCGGGCCAGCGACCTGACGGGCGCGAGCTCCTCCACGAGCCGCTCGAACGGCACGTCCTGGTGCCCGAGCGCTTCGAGGCTCACCTCACGGACCCGCGCCAGCACCTCGCGGAACTCCGGATCACCCGACAGATCGGTCCGGATGACCAGCGTGTTCACGAAGAACCCGACCAGATCGTCGAGCGCCTCGTCGGTCCGCCCCGCCACCCCCGACCCGATCGGGATGTCGGTGCCCGCGCCGAGCCGGGACAACGTCACCGCCAGCGCCGCCTGGACGACCATGAACACCGTCACGCCCTCGGCCCGCGCCAGCTCGGTCAGCCGCCGGTGGGTCTCCGCCGGCAGCCTGACCGGGAGCCGGTGCCCGACGTGGCTCAGGGTCGCCGGACGCGGCCGGTCGACCGGAAGCACCAGCTCCTCGGGCAGCCCCGCCAGGGTCTCCCGCCAGTAGCCGACCTGCTCCGCGAGCTCCCCGCCGAGGAGGTCGTGCTGCCAGAGGGCGTAGTCGGCGTACTGGACCGGCAGCGGCGCCCACTCGGGGGCCCGGCCCTCGACGCGGGCCGCGTAGGCCGTGGACAGGTCACGGGCGAGCGGCGCCGACGACCAGCCGTCACCGGCGATGTGGTGGATGACGACGACGAGGGTCCGCCCCTGGAAGAGCCAGGCCCGGATCGGCACCTCGTTCGCCAGGTCGAACGTGCAGGCGTCCGCCAGGGCCGTGTCCTCCGAGTCCTCCAGCTGGAGCGCCCAGTCGAGCTCGTCCAGGTCGAGCACGTGCTGGTAGGGCTCGCCGTCCACCGACGGGAAGACCGTGCGCAACGCCTCATGGCGGCCGATCACGTCCCGCAGCGCCGCGTTCAGCGCGGCCACGTCCAGATCGCCGGCGAGATGGACGGGCATCGGGATGTTGTAGGTCGTGTTCGGCCCCTCAAGCTGATCGAGGAACCACAACCGTCTCTGCGCGAACGACAGCGGCGGCCGCTCGGGCCGCTCCCCCGCCACGAGCGGTGCGCGCGTCCGTCCGGTGGCGGTGGTCACGATCCCCGCCAGCCCGGCCGGGGTCGGCGACTCGAACAGCGCCCGCAGCGGCACCTCGACCCCGAGGACGGTCCTGATGCGGGAGACGAGCCGCGCGGCGAGCAGGGAGTGCCCGCCCAGGTCGAAGAAGCCGTCGTCGACCCCCACGGACTCCAGGCCCAGGACCTGCGCGAACGCGGCGCAGAGAATCTCCTCCTGGACGGTGGCGGGCGCCCTGCCGGAACCGGTGACGTGCTCGGGTTCGGGCAGCGCCCGGCGGTCGAGCTTCCCGTTCGGCGTGAGGGGGAGCTCCTCCAGCGTGACGAAGGCGGCCGGGACCATGTAGTCGGGCAGCCGCTCGGCGGCGAACTCCCGCAGGCCCTCCGCCTGGCCCACCACATAAGCGACCAAACGGTCCTCGCGGGCGACCACGGCAGCTTGCGCGACCTCCGGATGCCTCAGCAGAACAGCGGCGACCTCACCGGGCTCGACGCGGAACCCGCGGATCTTCACCTGGTCGTCGGCGCGACCCTGGAAAACCAGCCGGCCGTCCGGGGTCCACTTCGCCAGGTCGCCGGTGCGGTACATGCGCTGACCGGCGTCGAAAGGCGAAGCCACGAACCGTTCGGCGGTCATACCCGGCCTGGCGACATACCCCCGCGCCAGACCCAGCCCGGCGACATACACCTCTCCCGCCACACCGGGCGGAACCGGCGCGAGCCGGTCATCAAGCAGGTACAGCCGGGAGTTGGCGATCGGCCGCCCGAACGAGATCGGCCCCTCCTCGCCGGCGTCGACCTCACCGGCCGCGACGATCACCGTGGCCTCAGTCGGCCCGTAGGCATGGACCAGCCGCCGGCCCTGAGCCCAGCGGCGGGCGACGGACTCGGTGATGCCTTCCGCGCCGACCACGATCGGGCCGATGTGCGAGAAATCGGCCGGGTCCAGCACGTTCAGCAGGGAGGGAACCACGCTGGCTGCCCCAACCGAGGTCAGCTCCCGTAGCAGCTCGGGCTGGGCCCGCCTGCCCTCATCGGCGACGACCAGCGTCGACCCGGTCGCCAGCGCTACGACGACGTCCAGCACCGAGGCGTCGAACCCGAACGACGCGAACTGCAACAACCCCACACCCGGCCCCGCACCCAGAACCGGCCCGAACACCTCCACCAGGTTGACCAATCCGCGGTGACTGACCGCCACCCCCTTCGGAGCCCCCGTCGAACCCGAGGTATAGATCACATACGCCAGCGAATCCGGCTCCACCCGGACACCCGACAACCCGCCGCCGCCCGAAAGGCCCGCCTCATCCCCGCTCCCCGCAAAGGGATCCCCGCTCCTCGCAGAGGAATCCCCGCTCCCCGCAAAGGGATCCCCGCTCCCCGCAGAGGGCGGAGCCGCGGGATCCCCCGTGCCCGCGAGAACGATCTCCATCCCGGCCGGGACCAGGTGGCGGGTTTCGGGACTGGCCAGCACGCACGCCACCCCGGCGTCGGCCAGCACCGCACCCACCCGCTCAGCCGGATTACCAGGATCAACCGGCAGATACGCCGCACCCGCCTTCCACACCCCCACGATCGCGACGATCACCTCCGCACCACGCGGCAGGCACACACCCACGATCGACTCCGGACCGACACCCACCGCGAGCAACCGCCGGGCCAGCCGGTCCGACCGAAGATCCAGTTCCCCGTAGGTCAGCTCACCGTCCACGGCGAACGCATCAGGGGCCTGCCGGGTGATCAGGTCCACGATGCTCGAAGAGGGCACCTCGCGCGCCGTGTCGTTCCAGCCCCGCAGGACCCGCTCCCGCTCCCCCTCCTCCAGCACGTCCACCGCGTGAACCCGCACGTCAGGGTCGGCCGTCACTCGTTCCAGCACCCGCAGGAACCGGTCGACCAGGCTCTCGGTCGTGGTGGCGTCGAACAGGTCGGTCGCCGCGGTCACCGAGCCGCGCAGGCCGGCGGGCCGTCCCTCGTCGTCGAAGGTCTCCGCCAGGGCCAGGTCCAGGTCGAACTTGGCCGCCGCGACGCCGCCGCCCACACCGGCCCCGCCGACCGTGACGCCCGGGAGCTCCACCCCGGCCCGCTCGACGTTCTGCAACGTCAGCGCGACCTGGAACAGGGGATGCCGCGCCAGCGACCGGGTGGGCGCCAGGCTCTCGACCAGCCGCTCGAAGGGCACGTCCTGGTGCGCCAGCGCTCCCAGGCTCGCCTCCCTGACCCGGTGGAGGACATCCGCGAAGGCGGGGTCGCCCGACAGGTCGGCCCGGACGACCAGGGTGTTCACGAAGAAGCCGACCAGGCCGTCGAGCGCCTCGTCGGTCCGCCCGGCCACGACCGTGCCGATCGGGATGTCGGTCCCGGCGCCCAGACGCGACAACGTCACCGCCAGCGCCGCCTGCAGGGCCATGAACACCGTCGCGCCCTCGGCGCGGGCCAGCGAGGCCAGCCGTTCGTGCACGTCGGCGTGGACGCGCACCGACACCGTGTGACCGGCGTGGCTGCTCACCGGAGGGCGCGGGCGATCCGCGGGCAGGGTCAGCTCCTCGGGGGCGCCGGCCAGGGTCTCGCGCCAGTAGGAGATCTGGGCGGCGAGTTCGGCCTCGCCCAGCAGGTCGTGCTGCCAGAGGGCGTAGTCGGCGTACTGGACGGGGAGCGGTTCGAAACGCGGCGCCACGCCGGTGACACGCGACGCGTAGGCGGTGGACAGGTCGCGGCCGAACGGGCCCATCGACCAGCCGTCGCCCGCGATGTGGTGGATCACCACGACGAGGATCCGGCCGCCGAACAACCACGCCCGGATCGGGACCTCGTCGCCCAGGTCGAAGGTGTGGGAGGTGGCCGCGGCGACGTCCCCCGAATCCGTCGCTTCGAGGGCCCAGTCGAGGTCGCCGAGGTCCAGGACCCGCTGGTACGGCTCGCCGTCCACCGACGGGAAGACGGTGCGCAGCGACTCGTGCCGGCCGATCACGTCGCGCAGGGCCGCGTTCAGCGCGGCCACGTCCAGGTCGCCGGTCAGGCGGGCCACGAGCGGGATGTTGTAGGTCGCGTTCGGGCCCTCGATCTGGTCGAGGAACCAGAGCCGCCGCTGGGCGAACGACAGCGGGATCCGCTCGGGGCGGGCCGCCGCCCGTACGGGCGGGCGGGCGGTGCCCGAACCCGGCAGCCGGGCGGCCAGCCCGGCCGCGGTCGGCGTCTCGAACAGGGCGCGGAGGGGAAGTTCGACGCCGAGCAGGGTCCGGATGCGGGACACCAGGCGTGCGGCGAGGAGCGAGTGGCCGCCGAGCCGGAAGAAGTCGTCGTCGACGCCGACCGACTTGCGGCCGAGGACGTCGGCGAACGCACCGGCCACGATCTCCTCGCCGGGCGTCGCCGGGCGGCGTCCGGCCGTGGTGGTGAACGCGGGCGCGGGCAGGGCGCGGCGGTCGAGCTTGCCGTTGACGGTCAGCGGGAGCCGGTCGAGCAGGACGACGGCCGACGGCACCGCGTAGGCGGGCAGCCTTCCGGCGAGGTGGTCCCGCAGCTCGGAGGGGAGGTCGTCGCGGGGGCTCTCCGGCACCACGTAGGCGACCAGGTGGCCGTCGCGGGCGACGACGGCGGCCGACACGACGTCGGCCGATGTCAGGAGGGCGGCCTCGACCTCGCCGGGCTCGACGCGGAAGCCGCGGATCTTCACCTGGTCGTCCGCGCGCCCGAGGAAGGCGAGCCGGCCGTCGGCGGTCCACTTCACCCGGTCGCCGGTACGGTACATGCGCTCGCCGGGCTCTTCGGGGCAGGCGACGAAGCGTTCGGCGGTGAAGGCCGGGCGGCCGACGTAGCCGCGGGCCAGGCCGGCGCCGGTGACGTAGAGCTCTCCGGGCACGCCGGCCGGGACGGGCCGCAGGTGCCCGTCGAGGACGTGCACGCCGCCGTTGGCGACCGGGCGGCCGATGGAGACGCCGCCGTCGAGACCGTCGGGGCCGACCGGGCCCGTGGTGGTGAAGACGGTGCACTCGGTCGGGCCGTACACGTTGGTGAGCACGGTCCCGGGCAGTTCGGCCAGCACGCGGGCGCAGTGGGCGGGCGACAGCACGTCGCCGCCGGCCCAGATCTCCCGCAGTCCGGCGAGCGCGCCGACGTCCCCGTCGACGACCTCGTGGAACAGGCCGGCGGTCAGCCAGGCGGTGGTGACGCCGAAGGCGCCCATGAAGTCGCGCAGCTCGGCGGGGGACGCCTCGCCGGTCGGCGGGATCGCCAGGGTGGCGCCGTTGAGCAGCGCGCCCCAGACCTCCAGCGTGGCGGCGTCGAACGACACCGAGGCCAGCTGGCTGACGACGTCGCCGGGGGTGACGTCCACGTGCCGGGCGACCCGGTCGACGCCCTGGTGGAGGATGACGGCGCCCTTCGGAACGCCGGTCGAGCCCGAGGTGTAGACGACGTGGGCCGGATGCCCGGGGAGCAGGTTCCGGGCGGGCGGGCCGGCGGGCGCGGCGAGCACGGCCGGATCGCCGAGCGTCACGACCGGCAGCCCGAAGTCCTCTGTGGGCGCGTCGGCGATCACCGCGACCGCGCCGGAGTCGCGCAGCATCAGGGCGACCCGTTCGGCCGGGTAGGCCGTGTTGACGGGCACGTACGCGCCCCCGGCCTTGAGCACCCCGAGCCAGGCCGCCACGACCCCGGGCCCGCCCGCCACCGCCACGCCGACGGCCGACTCCGGCCCCACTCCGAGGCCGACGAGGTGGTGGGCCAGCCGGTTGGCCTGTTCGTCCAGGTCCCGGTACGTCGTCGCGAAGCCCGGCCCGACCAGGGCGAGGGCGTCGGGGGTGCGGGCGGCCTGCGCCTCGAACCGGTCGGGGACCGTCTCCGGACCGCCGGCGAGGGGTCCGCGGCTCCAGTCGCGGGCGATGCGCTCGCGCTCGCCGGGGTCGGCGACGTCGACCCGGCTGAGCCGGACGCCGAGGTCGCCGGTCATCGTCTCCAGCACGTGCAGCCACGCCCGTACGACCCGCTCGACGGTCGCGGGGTCGAACAGGTCGGCCGCGCCCACGATCACCCCGCGCACCCCGGCGGGGGCTCCGCGGGGGTCGGTGACCTCGTCGACGAGCACGTCGAGGTCGAACTTGACCGCCGCAGTGCCGCCGGCGGGCCGGGTCTCCCCCGTGCCGACGACGTTCTGCAGCGCGAACACGATCTGGAACAGCGGATGCCGCGCCGCCGACCGGTCGGGCGCGAGCTCCTCGACGAGCCGCTCGAACGGCACGTCCTGGTGCTCGTACGCCGCCATGCCGGCCGCCCTGACCCGGCCCAGCAGCGTGCCGAGGGTCGGGTCTCCGGTCAGGTCGGCCCGGACGACCAGGGTGTTGACGAAGAACCCGACGAGTTCCTCCAGCGCCTCGTCGGAGCGTCCGGCCACGGCGACGCCGATCGGGACGTCGGTCCCGGCGCCGAGCCGCGACAGGGCCGCGGCGAGGGCGGTGTGCAGGACCATGAACAGGGTCGCGCCCTCGGCCCGCGCCACGTCGATCAGGCGGCGGTGCAGGTCGGCCGGGATGTCCACGGGCACGCCGTGCCCCTTGTGGCCGGGCTCGGCGGGACGCGGCCGGTCGTAGGGCAGGTCGAGCTCCTGCGGGACGCCGGCGAGCGCCTCCCGCCAGTGGGCGACCTGCGCGGCGAGGGTCTCCTCGCCGAGCGTCTCGCGCTGCCAGAGGGCGTAGTCGGCGTACTGGACGGGCAGCGGCGCCCACTCGGGGGCGCGGCCCTCGACGCGGGCGGCGTAGGCGGTGGCCAGGTCGCGGGAGAAGGGGGCGTTCGACCAGCCGTCGGTGGCGATGTGGTGGGTCAGCACGACGAGGGTCCGCCCCCGCAGCAGCCACGCCCGGATCGGGATCTCGGCGACCAGGTCGAACGTGTGGGCGGTGATCTCGTCGACGTCGTCCGAGTCCTCCAGCCGCAGGGCCCAGTCGAGCTCGCCGACGTCGAGGATGCGCTGGTAGGGCTCCCCGTCGACCGAGGGGAAGACGGTGCGGAGCGACTCGTGGCGTCCGATGACGTCGAGGAGCGCGGCGTTCAGCGCGGTGGCGTCGACCTCGCCGTCGAGCTGGGTGACCAGCGGGATGTTGTACGTCGTGTTCGGCCCGTCGAGCTGCCCCAGGAACCAGAGCCGTCGCTGCGCGAACGACAGCGGGATGCGGCCGGGCCTGGCGACCGGCCGGATCGGCGGGCGGGCCGTCCCGGTGTCGGCCAGCCGCGCCGCCAGCGCGGCCACGCTCGGCGCCTCGAAGAGGGTCCGCAGCGGCACCTCCACGCCCATCACCGTGCGCAGGCGCGACAGCAGCCGGACGGCCAGCAGCGAGTGGCCGCCGAGGTCGAAGAACCCGTCGTCGACGCCGACCGGCTCGCGGCCGAGGACCTGGGCGAAGATCCCCGCCAGCACCTCCTCGCGGGGCGTCGAGGGCGCCCGGCCGCCGCCTGCCGGGGTGCCGGGGGCGGGCAGCGCGCGGCGGTCGAGCTTCCCGTTCGGGGTCAGCGGCAGCGCGCCGAGCGGCACGACGCCGGCCGGGACGAGGTGCGCGGGCAACCGCGCGGCGGCGAACCGGCGAAGGCCGCCGGTCTCTCCCACGACGTAGGCGATCAGCCGCTCGTCGCGCACGGCCACCGCCGCCGCGGTCACTCCGGGCGCCGTCAGCAGGACGGCCTCCACCTCGCCGGGCTCGATCCGGAACCCGCGCAGTTTCACCTGGTCGTCGGCCCGTCCCGCGAACACCAGCTCGCCTTCGGGCGTCCACCACGCCAGGTCGCCCGTCCGGTACATCCGCTGGCCGGGGTCGAACGGGGAGGCGGTGAACCGCTCGGCGGTCATACCGGGACGGCCGGCGTAGCCCCGGGCCAGGCCCGGTCCGGTCGTGTAGAGCTCGCCGGTCACCCCGGGCGGGACCGGGTTGAGCGCGGCGTCCAGCACGTAGGCGCGGGTGTTGGCGACGGGGGTGCCGATCGGCACGACGGCGGAGCCGGCGTCCAGGGGGCGGCTGATCGTGGCGTCGACGGTCATCTCCGTGGGCCCGTAGGCGTTGACCAGACGCCGGCCGGGCGCCCAGCGGGCCACCAGCGCGGGCGGGAGCGCCTCGCCGCCGACCACGACGGTCTCCACCGTGGCGGGCAGGTCGTCGAGGCCGGCCAGCACGGCGGGCGGCAGCGTCACGTGCGTCACCGCCCGGCCGGCGATCAGGTCGGGCAGCCCGTCGAGCCGTCCGCCGGCCGGCACGAGGACGGCCCCGGCGGTCAGCGCCATCAGGACCTCGGAGACGGCCGCGTCGAACCCGAACGAGGCGAACTGGAGCACCCGCGATTCCGCGCCGACCGCGAACCGCTCGCGCTGCGCGGCGATCGTGTTCACCAGTCCGCCGTGGGTGACGGCCACGCCCTTGGGCGTGCCGGTGGAGCCGGAGGTGTAGATCACGTAGGCCAGCCCGGCCCGCCCGACGGGCACGTCCGGCGCGGCCGCCGGTTCGTCGCCGAGGTCGGGCAGGGTGGTGAGCACCGGCGACGCGCCGCTGTCGGCGACCAGGAAGGAGACCCGCGCCTCCGGCAGCGCCGGGTCGATCGGCAGGTAGGCCGCGCCGGCCTTCCACACGCCGAGCATCGCGGTGACCATGTCGGCGGCGTCGGGGAGCGACAGCCCGACCACCGACTCCGGGCCGGCCCCTTGGGCGCGCAGGTGGCGGGCCAGCCGGTCGGCCCGTTCGTGCAGTTCCCGGTACGTGATCCGGGCGTCGCCCGTGTCGACGGCGACGGCGTCGGTGCGCGGGATCAGGTCGAGCACCGTGGCGGGTCCGGCCGGTGCGCCGGTGGCGTTCCAGCGGCGCACGACCGTGTCCTGGCCGTCGGCGTCGAGGACCCTCACCCGGCTCAGCGGGGTGTCCGGAGCCGCGGCGAGGAGGTCGCCGAGGGCGGTGACGAGCAGGCGGCCGATCAGGCCGGGGTCGATGGCGGCGACGGTCTCGACGCTGAGGCTGAGCCCGGCCGCGCCGAGGTCGTTGACGGACACCGACACCGGGTAGTTGGTGCGCTCGCGGATGTAGGCGGTCCGCACCCCTTCCAGCGTCTGCCGGGGCCCGCCCTGCCGCGCCATGTGCCGGTAGTTGAACAACGAGGTGAACAGCGGGGTGTTGCCCTCCAGGCCGGCGGCCCGCTGAGCGAGGGCCAGCGGCGCGTGCTCGTGTTCGAGCAGACCGGCCAGTTGCGCCCGCATCCCCTCCACGGCCTCCCGGACACCGGCACGGCCCGAACGCACCCGCACCGGAAGGGTGTTGATGAACGGCCCCACCACCCGATCCGAACCCTCACCCGCGTTCATCCGCCCGAACAACACCGTGCCGAACACCACGTCATCGCGGCCCGACACCACCGACACCACCCGCGCCCACGCCACATGCATGATCGTCGCCACGCTCACGCCGAGGTCACGGGCCCTCTCGCGGAGCGCCGCGACGGTCTCGCCGGGCACCGGGACCAGCGCGGAGACCGCGTCGCCGCCGTCGCCGTGCACGTCGAGCACGCCGAAGGGGGCGGTCGGCTCGGTGACGTCGCCGAGCAGGTCGGCGAAGAAGCGTTCGTGCTCCTCGCGGGAGATCCCGCCGCGGGCCTGGGCGACGAAGTCGCGGAACGGCGGCGCGGGGGGCGGCTCCTCGCCGTCGATGATGGCCCGCAACTCACTGACCAGCACGTCCGTGCCCTGGTGGTCGGCGATCATGTGGTGCATCCGGAGCAGGCCCAGCCAGTGCCCGCCGGGCGCGGGGGCGACGTGCAGGTCCATCAGGGGCGCCCGGCCGAGGTCCATCACGGCGCCGACGGCGCGGGCGAACGCGGCGCCCGACTCCTGGGGCCCGTGCTCGACGACCGGCAGGTCGGCGTGCCGCCACACGGCCTGGACGGGTTCGCGCAGCCCCTCCCAGACGACGGCGGTCCGGTAGATGTCGTGCCGGGCCACGACCTGCCGCAGCGCGCCGGCGAAGGCGTCGAGGCGGGCGCGGCCGTCGAAGTCGAGCACGTGCATGGTGACGTAGGCGTCGGCGCCGTCGCCGGCGAGGAGGTGGTGGAAGAGCAGGCCCTCCTGGAGCGGGGCGAGCGGGTAGACGTCGGCCAGGTTGGCCGCGCCGCCCTCGACCGTGGCGACGACCCGTTCCCGTTCGGCCTCGGTCAGGTCGGCGAGCGGGGCCGTCGCCTCCGGCCGGACGGGGGCGGCGGCGCGGGCCAGGCCCGCCGGGGTCGGCGACTCGAACAGCGCCCGGACCGACACCGGGACGCCATGCGCCCGCAGCGTCTCCACCAGCCGGACCGCCAGCAGGGAGTGCCCCCCGAGGCGGAAGAAGTCGTCGTCGACGCCGACCGTCTCCAGGCCCAGCACCTCGGCGAACGCGGCGCAGAGCCGCTCCTCGCGGGCCGACTCGGGGGCCCGGCCCGATCCGGCGGCGAACGTGGGTTCCGGCAGGGCGCGGCGGTCGAGCTTGCCGTTCGGGGTGAGCGGCAGCGCGTCGAGCACGACGAACGCCGCCGGGACCATGTAGTCGGGCAGCCGCTCGGCGGCGAACTCCCGCAGGCCCTCGGTCTCGCCGACGACATAGGCGACCAGGGCGCCGTCACGGGCGACGACGGCGGCCTGCGAGACGCCCGGATGACCCTGCAGGACGGCGGCGACCTCGCCGGGCTCGACCCGGAACCCGCGCACCTTCACCTGGTCGTCGGCCCGGCCCAGGAAGACGAGCTGGCCGTCCCGGGTCCACTTCGCCAGGTCGCCGGTACGGTACATGCGCCCGCCCGCGCCGAACGGGCAGGCCACGAAGCGCTCCGCCGTCAGCCCCGGCCGCCCGGCGTACCCGCGCGCCAGTTGCACCCCGGCGACGTACACCTCACCCGCGACCCCGGCCGGGACGGGCCCGAGCCCGTCGTCCAGCACGAACAGCCGGGTGTTGGCGATCGGGCGGCCGAACGGCACCGGGCCGGGACGGTCGGGGTCGACCGGGGAGGCCGCCACCATGACCGTGGCCTCCGTCGGGCCGTAGGTGTTGATCAGCGCCCGGCCCCGCGACCACGCCCGCGCGGTCTCCGTGCCGATCGCCTCGGCGCCCACCAGGATGGTCTCGACGTGCGGCAGCCGATCCGGGTCGAGCACGCCGAGCAGCGACGGCACCACGCTCGCGGCGGTCACCCCGGTCAGCTCGCCGAGCCGTTCGGGCTGGCGGCGCCGGGGCTCGTCGGCCACCCACAACGCCGCGCCGTGGGTGAGCGCCACCGCGACGTCGAGCACGGAGGCGTCGAACCCGAACGAGGCGAACTGCAGCATGCCGGCGCCGGGCTCGACACCGAGGATCGGCCCGAAGACCGACACCAGGTTCACCAGGCCCCGGTGGGCGACCGCGACGCCCTTCGGCGTCCCCGTCGACCCCGAGGTGTAGATCACGTACGCGAGCCCGCGCGGGTCGATCGCCACGTCCGGCCGGGTGTCGTCCAGGGGCAGATCCCGCAGGTCGGCCGGGGTGAGCACGCAGGCGGGCGCCGCGTCGGCCAGCACCGCCGCCACCCGTTCGGCCGGGTTGGCGGGGTCGATCGGCAGGTACGCCGCCCCGGCCTTCCAGACGCCCAGGATCGCCACGACCATGTCGGCGCCGCGCGGCAGCCGCAGCGCGACCAGCGACTCGGCGCCCACGCCCTGGCCGCGCAGCCGGTTGGCCAGGCGGTTGGCCCGCGCGTCGAGGTCGGCGTAGGTCAGGCTCTCGCCGTCGGCGACCACGGCGACCGCGCCGGGGACCAGCGCGGCCTGCCGCTCGGCCATCGCCACCACGTCGGTGTCCGGGACGTCGGCGGCGGTGTCGTTCCAGACGTGCAGGACCTGGTCGCGTTCCCGCTCGTCGAGCACGTCGACCGCGTGGAGCCGCACGTCGGGGTCGCCGGTCACCTGCTCGATCACCCGGGTCAGCCGGCGGGCGAACACCGCGACCGACTCGGCGTCGAAGAGGTCGGCCGAGCCGATCACCGATCCGCGCAGCCCGGCCGGACGGCCCCGGTCGTCGAACGTCTCCGACAGCGTCACGTCGAGGTCGAACCGGGCCGTGGTCGTGCCGGTGAGGTCGGCGGCGCCGTCACGCACGGCCGTGCCGGGCAGCGCGAGCCCGGCCCTGGCGGTGTTCTGCAGCGTCAGCATGACCTGGAACAGCGGGTGGCGGGCCAGCGAGCGCTGCGGGGCGAGCTCCTCGACCAGCCGCTCGAACGGCACGTCCTGGTTGGCCAGCGCGCCGAGGCTCGCCTCCCTGACCCGGCCGAGCACCTGCCGGAACCGCGGGTCGCGGGCCAGGTCGGTCCGGACGACCAGCGTGTTCACGAAGAACCCGACCAGGTCGTCGAGGGCCGCGTCGGTCCGTCCCGCGACCGCCGAACCGATCGGGACGTCGGTCCCGGCGCCGGTCCGCGACAGGGTCACCGCGAGCGCGGCCTGCAGCGCCATGAAGACGGTGACGCCCTCGGCCCGCGCGAGGTCGGCCAGCCGCTTGTGCGTCTCGGCCGGGATCCAGGCGGCCACCCGGTGCCCGGTGTGCCCGGCGACGGCGGGCCGGGGCCGGTCGGCGGGCAGCGTGAGCTCCTCGGGTATCCCGGCCAGGGCCCTCCTCCAGTAGCCGACCTGCTCGGTCAGCAGGTCGCCGGAGAGGAGGTCGCGCTGCCAGAGGGTGTAGTCGGCGTACTGGACCGGCAGCGGCGCCCACTCGGGGGCCCGGCCCTCGACGCGGGCCGCGTAGGCCGTGGACAGGTCGCGGGCGAGCGGGCCCGACGACCAGCCGTCGCCCGCGATGTGGTGGAGGGTCACGACGAGAACGTGGTCGGCCGGCCCGTTCGTGAAGAGGGCCGCCCTGATCGGCACCTCATTGGTCAGGTCGAACGGCTCGTTCCCGGTCCCGGCGGGATCGACGGACAGGGCCCAATCGAGCTCCTCCGGTTCGACGACCCGCTGGTAGGGCTCCCCGTCCACCGACGGGAAGACGGTCCGCAGCGACTCGTGCCGGACGATCACGTCGCGCAGCGCCGCGTCGAGCGCCTCGACGTCGAGCGGCCCGGACAACCGGACCGTGGTCGGCACGTTGTAGACCGTGTTCGGCCCGTCGAGCCGTGACAGGAACCACAGACGCCGCTGCGCGAACGACAGCGGAACCCGCTCCGGCCGGGGTCGAGGAGCGAGCTGCTCCCTGGCCCGCCCCGTCTCGGCCAGCCGCGCGGCCAGCCCCGCCACCGTGGGCGCCTCGAACACCATCCACAACGGCACCTCGACACCCAGGACGACCCGGATCCGCGACACCAGGCGCGCCACGAGCAGCGAGTGCCCGCCGAACTCGAAGAAGTCGTCGTCGACCCCGACCGACTCCAGTCCCAGGAGCTGGGCGAACTCCCCGCAGAGGATCTCCTCCTGGACGGTGGCCGGCGGCCTCCCCGCGCTCGCGAACTCGGGGTCGGGCAGGGCGCGGCGGTCGAGCTTGCCGTTCGGGGTGAGGGGCAGTTCGTCCAGCCTGACGAAAGCCGCGGGGACCATGTAGTCGGGCAGCCGCTCGGCGGCGAACTCCCTGAGCCCGTCGACCCGGCCCACCACATAGGCAACCAGCTGGTCGTCACGGGCGATCACGGCGGCCTGCGCGACCTCCGGATGCCTCAGCAGGACGGCGGCGACCTCACCGGGCTCGATGCGGAACCCGCGGATCTTCACCTGGTCGTCGGCGCGGCCCTGGAAGACCAGCCGGCCGTCCGGGGTCCACTTCGCCAGGTCACCGGTGCGGTACATGCGCTGCCCGGCGTCGAAAGGCGAGGCCACGAACCGTTCGGCGGTCATGCCTGACCTGGCGACATACCCCCGCGCCAGACCTAGCCCGGCGACATACACCTCCCCCGCCACACCGGGCGGAACCGGCGCGAGCCGGTCATCGAGCAGATAAAGCCGAGAGTTGGCGATCGGCCGCCCGAACGAGATCGGCCCCTCCTCATCGGCATCGACCTCACCGGCCGCGACGATCACCGTGGCCTCAGTCGGCCCATAAGCATGGACCAGTCGCCGGCCCTGAGCCCACCGCCGGGCGACGGACTCGGTGATGCCCTCCGCGCCGACCACGATCGGGCCGACATGCGAGAAATCAGCCGGGTCCAGCACGTTCAGCAGCGAGGGAACCACACTGGCCGCCCCCACCCCGGTCAACTCCCGCAACAGCTCAGGCTGAGCCCGCCTGCCCTCATCCGCGACGACCAGCGTCGACCCGGTCGCCAGCGCCACCACCACATCCAGCACCGAGGCGTCGAACCCGAACGAAGCGAACTGCAACAACCCCACACCCGGCCCCGCACCCAGAACCGGCCCGAACACCTCCACCAGATTGACTAGACCCCGGTGACTGACCGCCACCCCCTTCGGAGCCCCCGTCGAACCCGAGGTATAGATCACATAAGCCAGCGAATCCGGCTCCACCCGGACACCCGACAACCCGCCGCTGTCCGAAAGGCCCGCCTCGTCCCCGCTCCCCGCAGAGGAATCCCCGCTCTCCGCTGAGGAATCCCCGCTCCCCGCAGACGAATCCCCACTCCCCGCAGAGGGATCGCCGCTCCTCGCAGAGGGATCCCCGCTCCCCGCAGAAGGCGGAGCCGCGGAATCCCCCACGCCCGCGAGAACGATCTCCACCCCAGCCGGGACCAGATGCCGAGTTTCGGAACACGCCAGCACGCACGCCACCCTGGCATCGGCCAGCACCGCACCCACCCGCTCAGCCGGATTACCGGGATCGATCGGCAGGTAGGCCGCACCCGCCTTCCACACACCCACGATCGCGGTGATCATCTCCGCCCCACGGGGCAGGCAGACTCCCACGATCGACTCCGGACCCACGCCCAAGGTCTGAAGACGCCGCCCCAGCCGGTCCGACCGGCGATCCAGTTCCCCATAGGTCAGTTCACCCTCGACCGCGAACGCATCAGGGGACTGCCGGGTGATCAGGTCCACGATGCTCGAAGAGGGCACCTCACGGGCCGTGTCGTTCCAGCCCCGCAGGACCCGCTCCCGCTCCCCCTCCTCCAGCACGTCCACCTCTGAGAGGGCGACGTCGTCGCAGGTCAGCGCCGTGACCAGGTTCTCCAGTGCGGTCCGCATGAGCACGGTCACGCCGGTCGCGCTCACCGAGCCCGCGGCGCGCACGTTGAGGCTGAGGCCGCCCCCGCCCCAGTCGGTCACCGTCATCGTCAGCGGGTAGTTGGTCCGCTCGTGGATGCCCGCCGCCCTGATGCCCTCGACCTCCCGGCCACCGGTCGTGGCGGCATACCGGTAGTTGAGCAGGGACGTGAAGAGGGGGGTGTTGCCCTCCAGGCGGCTGGCCCGCTGGGCCAGCGCCAGGGGCGCGTGCTCGTGCTGGAGGAGGGCGGCGAGCTGGGAGCGCATCTCCGCGACCGCCGTCCGCACGCCCATCTGGCCGGTCCGCACCCGGACCGGGAGGGTGTTGATGAACGGGCCGAGCACCCGGTCGGAGCCGGCGCCGGCGTTCATCCGGCCGAACAGGAGCGTGCCGAACACCACGTCGTCGCGGCGCGAGACCACCGACAACACGCGGGCCCAGGCCACGTGCATGAGCGTCGCCGGGCTGACCCCCAGCGTGCGGGCGGCGTCCCGCAGCCCGTCCACGAGGTCGCCGGGCAGGGGCAGCACGGCCGAGCCGACGTCGCCGCCGTCGCCGTGCACGTTCATCAGGCCGAACGGCGCCGTCGGTTCGGTCACGTCGCCGAGCAGGTCGGCGAAGAAGCGCTCGTGGTGCTCGCGGGGCACGCCGAGCCGGGCCTGGGCGACGAAGTCGCGGAACGGGAGGGCGGGCGCGAGGTCACGGCCGTCGAGGACCGCTCGCAGCTCCTCGACCAGGACGTCCATGCCCTGGTGGTCGGAGACCATGTGGTGCATCCGGATCAGGCCCCGCCACCGGCCGTCCTCCGCCGGGGCGGTGTGCAGGTCCATGAGCGGGGCCCGGCCCAGGTCCATCGCCGAGCCGACGGCCCGGACGAACGCGGCCTCGGACTCCTGCGGACCGTGCTCGACGACCGGCAGGTTTGCCTGCCGCCACACGACCTGGACGGGTTCGCGCAGCCCGTCCCAGACGATGCCGGTCCGGTAGATGTCGTGCCGGGCCACGACCTGCCGCAGCGCGCCGGCGAACGCGTCGAGGCGGTCGCGGGAGTCGAACTCCAGCGCGTGCATGGTCACGTAGGCGTCGACTCCGTCGCCGGCGAGGAGGTGGTGGAAGAGCATGCCCTCCTGGAGCGGGGCGAGCGGATAGACGTCGGCCACGTTCGCCGCGCCGCCCTCCACGGAGGCCACGACCCGGTCGAGTTCGGCCTGGGTCAGGTCGGCCAGCGGCAGCATGCCGGGGGTGAGGCGCTCGGCGCCCTCGGGGATCGCGGTGGGCGGGACCTCAACCGGTTCGACCCCGGCCGTCCGGGCGAGGCCGCCCGGGGTCGGCGACTCGAACAGCGCCCTGACCGACACCGAGACGCCGCGGGCCCGCAGCACCTCCACCAGCCGGACCGCCATCAGCGAGTGCCCGCCCAGCCGGAAGAAGTCGTCGTCGACGCCGATCAGCGGCCGGTCGAGCACCTCCGCGAACGCGGCGCAGAGGATCTCCTCCTGGACGGTCGCGGGCGCCCGCCCGGAGCCGCTCGCGAACTCCGGCTCGGGCAGGGCCCGCCGGTCGAGCTTGCCGTTGGGGGTCAGCGGCAGCTCGTCGAGCGCTACGAAGGCCGCCGGGACCATGTAGTCGGGCAGCCGGGCGGCGGCGAACTCGCGCAGCCCGTCGGTCTCGCCGACGACGTAGGCGACCAGGCTGTCGTGCCGGGCCACGATCGCCGCCTGCGAGACACCCGGAGATCTCAGGACGACGGCCGCGACCTCGCCGGGCTCCACCCGGAAGCCGCGGATCTTGACCTGGTCATCGGCCCGGCCGTGGAAGACCAGCCGGCCGTCCGGGGTCCACCTCGCCAGGTCGCCGGTACGGTACATGCGCTCCCCCGCCGCGAACGGCGAGGCCACGAAGCGCTCCGCGGTGAGGTCCGGCCGCCCGAGATACCCCCGCGCCAGGCCCAGACCGGAGACGTACACCTCGCCCGCGACCCCGGGCGGAACCGGAGAGAGCCGGTCGTCGAGCAGATACAGCCGCGAGTTGGCGATCGGCCGCCCGAACGAGATCGGCCCCTCGTCGTCGGCGCCGACCTCACCGGCCGCAACGATGACGGTCGCCTCGGTCGGGCCGTAGGCGTGCACCAGCCGCCGGCCCCGGGCCCACCGCCGGGCGACGCCCTCGCCGATGCCCTCGGCGCCCACCACGATCGGCCCGATGTGCGAGAAGTCGTCCGGGTCGAGCACGTTGAGCAGCGAGGGGACCACACTGGCCGCCCCGACCCCGGTCAGCTCCCGCAGCGCCCGGGGCTGCAGCCGCTCCTGCTCTCCGGGCACCCACAACGTCGACCCGGTCGCCAGCGCGACCACCACGTCCAGCACCGAGGCGTCGAACCCGAACGAGGCGAACTGCAACAACCCCGCACCCGGCCCCGCACCGAGAACGGGCCCGAACACCCCGACGAGGTTGACCAGCCCGCGATGGCTGACCGCGACGCCCTTCGGAGTGCCGGTCGACCCGGACGTGTAGATCACGTACGCGAGGGAGTCGGGGTCGATCTCGATCCCGGGTGCGGTCGCCCGCAGGTCGTCCAGGAGCAGCAGGTCGAGCACGACCACCCGGTCGGCCGTCACCTGGTCGCGGAGCTCGTCGGCGGTCAGCACGCACGCCACGCCCGCGTCGGCGAACACCGCCGCGATCCGCGTGGCCGGGTTGGCCGGGTCGACCGGCAGATAGGCCGCCCCCGCCTTCCACACGCCCATGATCGCCACGATCATGTCGGCGCCGCGCGGCAGGCAGACGCCCACGACCGACTCGGGCCCGACGCCCAGGCGGCCCAGGTGGCGGGCCAGCTGGTTGGCGCGCCGGTCGAGTTCGGCGTAGGTCAGTTCGTCCCCCACGGCGAACGCGCCGGGGGCGGCGGCGGCCTGCCGCTCGAACAGGGCGACGACGTCGCCGTCGGGCAGGTCGGCGGCGGTGTCGTTCCATTCGCGCAGGAGCCGGTCGCGTCCGGCGGCGTCGAGCACGCCGACCGCGCCGAGTGCCCGGCCGGGCTCGTCGTCGAGGGCCTCCACCAGGTTGGCCACGGCGGTCCGGAGCAGGCGGCCGACGGCGGCCGGGTCGATGGGGCTGACCGCGTCGACCTTGAAGGCCAGGTCGTCGGGCCCGGCGTCGTTGACGGCCACGTTCAGCGGATAGTTGGTGTGCTCGTGCACCCGGACGGTCCGGATGCCGGCGAACGACCCGGTCTCCTCGTCGCCCGGCAGGACGTGCCGGTAGTTGAACAGCGAGGTGAACAGCGGCGCGCCGCCCTCCAGCCCGGCCGCCCGCTGGGCCACGGCCAGGGACGCGTGCTCGTGTTCGAGCAGCGCGGCCAGCTGCGACCGCATCCCCTCCACGGCGGCCCCGACCCCCTGGCGGGCGTCGCGGACCCGTACGGGAAGGGTGTTGATGAAGGGGCCGACCACGCGGTCGGAACCCTCGCCGGCGTTCATCCGCCCGAACAGCACGGTTCCGAACACCACGTCGTCCCGGCCGGAGACCGCGGAGAGCACCCGCGCCCACGCGACGTGCGTGATCGTCGCCGCGCTGACCCCCAGCCGCCGTGAGGTCTCCCGCAGCGCGCGGGCCGTGTCCACCGGGAGGGCCACGAGGGCGGTCCGCACGCCGGAGCCGTCGCCGTGCACGTCGAGCAGCCCGTAGGGCGCGGTCGGCTCGGTCACGTCGCCGAGCAGGTCGGCGAAGAAGTCCTCGTGCCCGGCCGGGTCGAGGGTGCGCGCGACGAAGTTGCGGAACGGCGCGACCGGCGCCAGGTCGGCGGGCCCGCCCGACAGGAGCGTGCGCAGCTCGTCGACCAGCACGTTCATGCCGTGGCGGTCGGAGACCATGTGGTGCATCCGGAGCAGCCCGAACCAGCGGCCGCCGGTCCCCTCGGCGATGTGCAGGTCCATCAGGGGCGCCCGCGCCAGATCCATGGCCGGGCCCGCCGCCGCCAGGAGCCCGTCGGCGGGGTCGCCGTCGAGCACGTGCGCGGTCACCGGCATGACGGCGTGCCGCCACACCACCTGCACGGGTTCCCGCAGGCCGCGCCAGACGATCGCGGTGCGGTAGATGTCGTGCCGGTCGACGACCCGCTGGAGCGTCGAGACGACGGCGTCGAGCAGGTCCCGCGACGCGAACTCCAGCACCCGCGCGGTCACGTAGACGTCCGCGCCGTCGCCGGCCAGCAGGTGGTGGAAGAGCATGCCCTGCTGGAGCGGGGTCAGCGGATAGACGTCGGCCACGTTGGCGGCGCCGCCGTCGACCGACGAGACGACGGTCGCGATCTCCTCCTCGGTCAGGGCGGCGAGCGGCACCATGTCCGGTGTGATCTCCCGCGCGCCGTCGGGGATCAGGTTCGCCGGCGCCTCCGGGGCCGCGGCGCCGGCCGCGCGGGCGAGCCCGGCGGGGGTGGGCGACTCGAACAGCGCCCGCACCGGCACCGGCAGCCCGCGCGCCCGCAGCCGCTCCACCAGCCGGACGGCCAGCAGCGAGTGCCCGCCGAGCCGGAAGAAGTCGTCGTCGACGCCGACCGACTCCAGGCCCAGGACCTGCCCGAACACCTCGCACAGCAGCTCTTCCCGCACGTTCTGGGGCGCCCGCCCCTCCCCCGTCCGGTAGACCGGGTCGGGCAGCGCGCGGCGGTCGAGCTTGCCGTTCGGGTTCAGCGGCAGCGCGTCGAGCGTGACGAACGCGGCCGGGACCATGTACTCGGGCAGGCGGGCGGCGGCGTACTCGTGGAGGCCGTCGGCGCCGCCGACGACGTAGGCGACGAGCCGGTCGTCCCGGGCGATCACCGCGACCTGGGCGACGCCGTCGTGCCCCGACAGGACCGCCTCGACCTCGGCGGGCTCGATCCGGAAGCCGCGGATCTTCACCTGGTCGTCGACCCGGCCGCCGTACAGGACCTGTCCGTCGGCGGTCCATCTGGCCAGGTCGCCGGTACGGTACATGCGCTCGCCGGTCTGGAAGGGCGAGGCGACGAAGCGTTCGGAGGTGAGCGCGGGGCGGCCCGCGTAGCCGCGGGCGAGCTGCACTCCGCCCAGGTAGAGCTCCCCGGTGACGCCGGGGGGCACCGGAGCGAGCCGGTCGTCCAGCACGTAGAGGCGGGTGTTGGCGACGGGCGCGCCGATCGGCACCGGGCCCTCCGTCTGGGCGGGGTCGCAGCGCCAAGCGGAGACGTCGACGGCGGCCTCGGTCGGGCCGTAGAGGTTGTGCAGCTCCGCGCCGGGGAGCACGGCGGTGAAGCGGGCCTGGGTCGCCAGCGGCAGCGCCTCACCGCTGCTGACCACGAGCCGGAGCCCGGTGAGCCCGGCGGCCGCGGGGTCGAGCAGGAAGGCGTCCAGCATCGACGGCACGAAGTGGGCGATCGTGACACCGGCCTCGCGCACCAGCCCGGCGAGGTAGGCGGGGTCGCGGTGCCCGCCGGGACGGGCCACCACCAGCGTCGCGCCCGCGACGAGCGGGCAGAACAGCTCCCACACCGAGACGTCGAACACCGTCGGCGTCTTCTGGGCGACCCGGTCGTCCGGCCCGATGCCGAAGTGGCGGCGCATCCACTCCAGCCGGTTGACGATGCTCCGGTGGGAGACGACGACGCCCTTGGGCCGCCCCGTGGATCCGGAGGTGTAGATCAGGTACGCGGCGGAGTCGGCGGCGGCCCGGCGTACGGCCACGCCGCCGTCGGTCGTGGCGAGCCGGGCGACCTCGGCGGGGTCGTCCAGCACGACGACCGGCGCCGCGTCGGCGAGCAGCAGCGCGATCCGGTCGGCCGGGTTGCCGGGGTCGACCGGGAGATAGGCGGCCCCGGCCTTGAGCACGGCCCAGAGGGCGACGAGGAGCTCGATCCCCCGGTCGAGCACGACCGCGACGACCGTGTCGGGGCCGGCGCCCCGCGCGGCCAGGTGCCGGGCCAGCCGTTCGGCGCGGGTGTCGAGTTCGGCGTACGTGACCTCCGTGCCCTCGAAGACGACGGCGACCGCGTCGGGCGTGCGGCGGGCCTGGGCCTCGAACAGCTCGTGCAGCAGGAGGGGCGGCATCTCCTCGGCCGTGTCGTTCCACCCGGTGACGACCTGCGCCAGCTCCGCCTCACTGAGCACGCGCACGTCGTGGAGCCGGACGTCCGGGTCGGCGGTGACCTGGTCGAGCACGCGGGTCCAGCGCTCGGCCAGGGTGTGGGCGGTGGCCGGGTCGAACAGGTCGAGCGCGACGTCGAGGGTGCCCCGGAGCCCGTCGGCGGTCTCCCTGAGGTGGATCTCCAGGTCGAAGCGGGCCGAGGGCGGCCCGGCGGGCAGCGGCTCGGCGGTGACGCCGGGCAGGTCGAGGGCGACGGTCCCGGTGTTGCGCAGCGTCAGCATCACCTGGAACAGCGGGTGGCGGGCGAGCGAGCGTTCGGGCGCCAGCTCCTCCACGAGCCGTTCGAACGGCACGTCCTGGTTGGCCAGCGCCCCCAGGCTCGCCTCCTTCACGCGGGCGAGCACCCGCCGGAAGTCCGGGTCGCCCGCCAGGTCGGCCCGGATCACCAGCGTGTTCACGAAGAAGCCGACCAGATCGTCGAGCGCCTCGTCGGCACGGCCCGCGACGGCCGACCCGATCGGCACGTCGGCGCCCGCCCCGAGCCGCGACAGCGTCACCGCCAGCGCGGCCTGCAGGACCATGAAGACGGTCGCGCCCTCGGCCCTGGCGAGCTCGGCGATCCGCTCGTGGACGCGCTCGGGCACGTGCAGCGGCACGCCGTATCCGGTGTGCCCGGCGACGGGCGGGCGAGGGCGGTCGGCGGGCAGCGCCAGCTCCTCCGGGATCCCGGCCAGCGCCTCCCGCCAGTAGGCGATCTGGGCCTCCTCGGCGAACACGTCGTGCTGCCAGAGGGCGTAGTCGGCGTACTGGACCGGCAGCGGCGACCACTCGGGCGCGCGGCCCGCGAGCCGGGTCGTGTAGGCGGCGGACAGGTCGAGGCTCAGCGGCGTGTGCGACCAGCCGTCGGTGGCGATGTGGTGGATCACCAGCACCAGCACGTGGGCGTCGCCGTCGGGGTACAACCAGGCCCGGACCGGCACCTCGGTCCCCAGGTCGAAGGCCACGTCTCCCAGCTCCGCGGGCTCCCCGCGCAGGAGCGACCAGTCGATCTCGTCCTGGTCGAGGATCCGCTGGTACGGCTCGCCGTCGACCGAGGGGTAGACGGTGCGCAGCGGCTCGTGCCGGGCGATCACGTCGCGCAGGGCCGCGTCGAGCGCGGCCACGTCGAGGTCGCCCGTCAGCCGGATCGCCAGCGAGATGTTGTACGTCGCGCTCGGCCCCTCCAGCCGGTCGAGGAACCACAACCGCCGCTGCGCGGACGAGAGCGGCGGCCGTGCGGGGCGCGGCCCGGCCGTCAGCGGCGGGCGGACCCGGTCGGCCCGGGTCAGCCGGGCCGCCAGCCCCGCCGCCGTCGGCGCCTCGAAGAGGGTGCGGATCTTGACGTCGGCGCCGAGCCGGGCCCGGATGCGCGACAGCAGCCGGATGGCCAGCAGCGAGTGGCCGCCCAGGTCGAAGAAGTCCTCGTCCGGCCCGACCGAAGCGCGGCCGAGGACCTGGGCGAACACCTCGCACAGGGCGGCCTCGGCCTGAGTGGCCGGGACGCGGGTGACCGCGGCGGTCGCATCCGGGTCGGGCAGCGCGGCCCGGTCGAGCTTGCCGTTGGAGGTCAGCGGCAGCGCGGGCAGCGTCAGGAACGCCGACGGGACCATGTATTCGGGCAGCCGCCCGGCGGCGAACTCCTTGAGCCCGTCGGCCACGCCGACCACGTAGGCGACGAGCCGGTCGCCGCGGGCGAGCACCGCCGCCTGGGTGACGTCGGGGTGGCTCAGCAGGACGGCCTCCACCTCGCCGGGCTCGACCCGGAAGCCGCGGATCTTGACCTGGTGGTCGGCCCGGCCCGCGAACACGAGCCGGCCGTCGGGGGTCCATCGGGCCAGGTCGCCGGTGCGGTACATCCGCTCGCCCGACCCGAACGGGCAGGCGACGAACCGTTCGCCGGTCAGGCCGGGGCGGCCGACGTAGCCGCGGGCCAGGGGGGCGCCGGCGGCGTACAGCTCGCCGGAGACGCCGACCGGGACCGGCGACAGGCCGTCGTCGAGCACGAACAGGCGGGTGTTGGCGATCGGCGTGCCGATCGGCGGCGTCCCGGTCCCCCCGAGTTCGGCGGTGGCGACGCCGACCGTGGTCTCGGTCGGGCCGTAGTGGTTGAACACGCGGCGGTCCCCGGCCTCGGCCAGGAGCGCGGCCACCCAGCCGGGGTCGGCCGCCTCGCCCCCGAGCACGAGCGACCGGGCCGGGAGCACGGCCGCGTTCCCGGCGCCCGCCGACAGTGCGGCCAGGTGGGACGGCACGCCCTTGACGTGGTCGATCCGGTGGTCGCGCAGATAGGCGGCGACCGCGGCCGGGTCGGTGACCACGTCGGCGTCCGGCACGTGCAGTTCCCCACCGGTCGCCAGGCTCGCGAACAGCACCGTGTTGCCCAGGTCGGTGACCTGCGGCTGGAGCAGCGCATAGCGGTCTCCGGGCGCCGTCCAGCCGAACCTTCCCGACACCGAGGCCACGTAGTTGGCCAGCGACCCCCGGGTCACCGCGACGCCCTTGGGCGTCCCGGTCGAGCCCGAGGTGTACATGACGTACGCCAATCCGGCCGGGCCGACCGGCGCGGAAGGATAGGCGGGCGCGGGCGACGTGGTCAGGGCGTCCTCGAACCAGACCACCGGCACACCCAGCGGCCCGGGGGCCGGGTCGTCCCGGGAGGCCAGCAGGAGCCCGGCACGGCTGTCGGCCAGCATGAACGCGATCCGCTCGGCCGGGAGCCGGGCGTCGATCGGCAGGTACGCCGCCCCCGCCCGCCACACGCCGAGGATCGCGGCGATCGTCCGCGCACCCGGCGGCAGGCACAGGCCGACGACCGACTCCGCGCCCACGCCCAGTTCGCGCAGGCGCGCGGCGATCCGGGACGCGACGCCGTCGAGTTCCGCGTACGTCAGCCGGGTCCCCCCGGCGACGAGCGCGACCGCGCCGGGGGTCCGCGCGACCTGCGCGGCGAACAGTTCGAGCAGGTCGGCGGCCTCGGCGGCCGTCGCGGTGTCGTTCCACCCGGCCAGGACGCGCTCGCGCTCCCCGGCGTCGAGCACGTCCACGGCGTGCAGCCGCACGTCGGGCGCGGCGGTCACCTGCTCCAGCACCCGGGTGAACCGGGCGGCGACCTTCACGGCGGTCGAGGCCTCGAACAGGTCGGCCGACAGGTTCACGTACCCGCGCAGCCCCGCGGGCCGGCCGCGGTCGTCGAAGGTGTCCTCCACCATGACGTGCAGGTCGTAGCGGGCCGCGGAGAAGACCTCGCCGCCGGACGCCGCCGTGCCCTCGCCGACGTGCACGCCGGGCAGGGTCAGCCCGGCCCGCTCGACGTTCTGCATCGTGAGCATCGTCTGGAACAGCGGGTGGCGGCTCAGCGACCGCGTCACGGCCAGCTCCTCGACCAGCCGCTCGAAGGGCACGTCCTGGTGGGCCAGCGCGCCGAGGGTGGCCTCCCTGACCTGGGTCAGCAGCCGCCGGAAGGCGGGGTCGCCGGACAGGTCGGTGCGGATCACCAGCGTGTTCACGAAGGTGCCGACCAGGTCGTCGAGGGCCTCGTCGGTCCGGCCGCCGACCGGGGCGCCGATCGGCACGTCGGTGCCGGCGCCGAGCCGCGACAGCAGCACCGCGAGCGCGGCCTGCAGGATCATGAACGGGGTGACGCCCTCGGCCCGCGCCAGCCCGGCCACCCTCTCGTGGACGTCGGCCGGGACGCGGAACGGCACCCGGTGACCCCGGTGCCCGGCCAGGACGGGCCGGGGGTGGTCGAGCGGCAGCCGCAGCTCCTCGGGCGCCCCGGCCAGGGTGTCGCGCCAGTAGGCGACCTGCCGCGACAGCGGGCTGTCCGGGTCGCCCCGATCGCCCAGCAGGTCGCGCTGCCAGAGGGCGTAGTCGGCGTACTGGACCGGCAGCGGGGCCCAGCCGGGCGCCTCGCCCCTGGTCCGGGCGGCGTAGGCGGCCGAGATGTCGCGGCCCAGCGGGGTCATCGACCAGCCGTCGCCCGCGATGTGGTGCAGGACCAGCACGAGCGTGTAGTCGTCGCCCGCGGTCTGGAACAGGACGGCCTTGATCGGCGGCTCGGCCGCCAGGTCGAAGGTGTGCCGCGCGGCCTCCGCGACCGCCTCGGTCAGCCGGTCGGGGGCCACGTGGGCCGCCTCCAGCTCCCATCCGGCCGCGTCGGCGTCGAGCACCAGCTGGTAGGGCTCGCCGTCCGCGCTCCGGTAGACCGTGCGCAGCGGCTCGTGGCGGCCGATGACGTCGCGCAGCGCCGCCGCGAGGGCGGGCACGTCGAGGTCGCCGGTCAGCCGGAGCGAGGCCGCCTGCGTGTACGTCCGGCTGGGCCCCTCGACCTGGTCGACGAACCACAGGCGGCGCTGCGCGAACGACAGGGGCGGCCGTTCGGGGCGCGCCCGCGGCGCCAGTTCCGGCCGCACGGGCCCGGTGCCCGCCCCGGCGAGCCAGGCGGCCAGCCCGGCGACGGTGGGCCGCTCGAACAGCACCCGCAGCGGCAGTTCGGCGTCCAGCACCGCCCGGATGCGCGACACGAGCCGCACGCCGAGCAGCGAGTGCCCGCCGAGCTGGAAGAAGTCGTCGTCGACGCCCACGCGGGCGAGGCCGAGCACCTCGCCGAACGCGCCGCAGAGGATCTCCTCCTGCACGCTGGAGGGCCCCCGGCCCGGCCCGGCCGGATATTCGGGCACCGGCAGCGCCCGCCGGTCGAGCTTGCCGTTGACGAGCGTCGGCAGCTCCGGCAGCGGCACCACCGCCGACGGCACCATGTACGCGGGCAGCCGCGCGGCGACGTGCTCGCGCAGCACCTCGGGCAGCGCGGTGGCGTCGGGCCCGGCCGCGACCACGTAGGCGACGAGCCGCTGGTCGCCGGGCACGTCCTCCCGGACCACCACGGCGGCCTGGGCGACGTCGGCGCGGGCGCGGAGCACCGCCTCGACCTCTCCGGGCTCGACCCGGAACCCGCGCAGCTTCACCTGGTCGTCGGCCCGGCCCGCGAACACGAGCTGCCCGTCGGCGGTCCACCGCACCAGGTCGCCGGTGCGGTACACGCGCTCGCCGGGTTCGAAGGGCGAGGCCACGAACCGCTCGCCGGTCAGGCCGGGCCGCCCGGCGTATCCCCGGGCCACGCAGACGCCGCCGACGTAGAGTTCCCCGGCCACGCCGACCGGGACCGGGTCGAGGCGCTCGTCGAGCACGTACACGCGGGAACCGCCGATCGGCCGCCCGATCGGCACCGGGCCGGGGCGGGCGGGGTCGAGTTCGGCGACGGTCATGGTGACGGTGGCCTCGGTCGGGCCGTAGGTGTCGAACAGCCGCCGCCCGGGGGCGGCCCAGGCGCGGACCACGTTCTCGTCGACCGGCTCCGCACCCATCTGGAGGGTCCGCAGGCCGGGCAGGTCGGCGGGGTCGAGCAGGCCGAGCACCGAGGGCAGCAGGAACGCCGACCGCAGTCCGGGCAGCCGGGAGAGCAGTCTCGGCTGGGCGCGCTCCTCGGCGGTGGCGACGAGCAGCGTCGCGCCGGCCGCCAGCGCGACGCACGTCTCCTCGACCGAGACGTCGAAGCTGAACGAGGAGAACTGGAGCACCCCGACGCCGGGCGCCGCGCCGTACACGGGCTGGAGGGCGATCACCAGGTTGGCCAGCGACCCGTGGGTGACCGCGACGCCCTTCGGCCGCCCCGTCGACCCCGAGGTGTAGATGACGTAGGCCAAATCGAGCGGGCCGGGCGCCTCCTGTGCCACAGGCTCGGTGTGCGGCGCGAGGGTGGCGGGGTCGTCGAGCCAGGCCACGGGCGCGGGCGTGGCGGCGGCCAGGACGCCGAACTCGGCGCGGTCGGCCAGCACCAGCCGGACCCCGCCGTCGGCCAGCATGAACGCGACCCGGTCGGCGGGGAGCTGCCCGTCGATCGGCAGGTAGGCCGCGCCCGCCTTCCACACGCCCAGGATCGCGGCGATCATCCCCGCGCCGCGGGGCAGGCAGAGGCCGACCACGTCCTCGGCGCCGACGCCGCGGGCGCGCAGCAGTGCGGCCACGCGGGTGGCGCGGGCGTCCAGGTCGGCGTACGAGACCTGCTCGCCGCCGCAGGCCACGGCCACCGCGTGGGGGGTGCGCCGGACGTGCCCGGCGAACATCTCGGGGAACGAGCCGGCCACCACCGGCGCGCGGGTGGTGCTCCAATCGGTCAGCATCCGCCGCCGCTCGTCGGGGCCGAGCACGTCGACGGCGTGCAGCCGCACCTCGGGGGCGGCGCCGACCTGGTCGAGCACCCGCACGAACCAGCCCGCGATCCGCCGCACGGTCTCCTCGTCGAACAGGTCGGCGGCGCCGACGAGCTCACCGGCCAGCCCGTCGGCGCTCTCGCGCAGCGTGACGTCGAGGTCGAACTTGGCGACCGGCAGGTTCGAGGAGAGCGGCCGCACCGACACCCCGGAGAGGTCGAGCACGCCCTCGGCGGTGTTCTGCAGGCTGAGCATGACCTGGAACAGCGGGTTGCGGGCCAGCGACCGGGCCGGGGCCAGCTCCTCGACGAGCCGCTCGAACGGCACGTCCTGGTGGGCCAGCGCCTCGACCCCGGCCCGCCGCACGCGGGCCAGTACCTGGCGGAACTCCGGGTCGCCCGTCAGGTCGGTGCGGATGACCAGCGTGTTCACGAAGAAGCCGACCAGGTCGTCGAGCGCCTCGTCGGTCCGTCCCGCGATCGTGGAGCCGATCGGGATGTCGGTCCCGGCGCCCAGCTTCGACAGCAGCGTCGCCAGCGCGGCCTGGGCGACCATGAACAGCGTCACGCCCTCGGCCCGCGCCACGTCCAGGAGCCGCCGGTGGACCTCTCCCGGCACGTGGAACGGCACCCGGTGCCCGCGATAACTCGCCGCCGCGGGCCGCACCTTGTCGGCGGGCAGCGGAAGTTCCTCGGGAATTCCCGCGAGAGTACGCCGCCAGTAATCCATCTGAACCGCGCCGCGGCTGCCCGGATCGGAATCCGCGCCGAGTAGTTCACGCTGCCACAAGGCGTAATCCGCGTATTGCACGGGAAGCGGTTCCCAGCCCGGTTCCACGCCTTGCGAACGGGCCGCATAAGCGGCCGAAAGGTCACGCGCGAGCGGGCGGTTCGACCACGCGTCGGTGGCGATGTGGTGGACCACGATTATGAGCAGATGGTCGCCGGGAGAACGGCGCAGGAGCGACGCCCGGATCGGCACGTCGGCCGACAGGTCGAACGCGTGTTCGCCCGCCCGCCGCACCTCCGCGTCGGTCGCGTCCGCGTCGACGTCCCGTACGTCGAGCTCCCACCGCAGCTCATCGAGGGCGAGGATGTGCTGGTGGGGCTCGCCGTCGACGGTCGGGAAGATCGTGCGCAGCGGCTCGTGGCGCCCGATGACGTCACGCAGCGCGGCGCCGAGGGCCGCCGCGTCGAGCGGCCCGCGCAACTCCAGCGCGATGACGTTGTTGTAGGTGGCGCTCATTCCCTCCAGTTCGGCGATGAACCAGAGCCGGCGTTGCGCGAACGACAACGGGATCATTTGTGCGTCTCCTTAAGCAGCGAACGCCGCGCCGAAGAAACGCCCGGTTGTCGATTCGAATAATCCCGTACGTTTCGGCAGCCCCCGGTAGACCTCGACATTCCAACGCACGACCGGCGGGAACACAAGAAAGACGACCTTGTTCAACCACGGCATCGCCGCAGTTGAACAAGGCCGGAGAGGTCACTCGCTGCGGAGTACCGAGGCGGTCGGCATCGCCGCCGCCCGGCCGGCGGGCGGCCACGCGCCCACGACGGCCAGCAGTGCGCCGGAGGCCGCCAGCGGCACCAGCAGCGGCCAGGAGTAGACGTCGATCCACGAGCGGGCCATCCCGCTGCCGAGCAGGCCGCCGGTGTAGCCGACCACCGCGTGGTGCGCCAGCACGCCGAGCGGCACGCCGACGACGCCCCCGGCGAGGCCGAGGGAGGCCATCGAGACCAGCATCATCAGCACGACCTGGCCCGGCGCCATCCCGATCGCCTTCAGCACGCCCAGGTCCCGGCTGCGCTCCCGGGTGCTGAGCACGACGCTGTTGACCACCCCGATCGCGGCGGCCACGCAGATGACCACGGAGAAGACCAGGAAGAGGGTGCTCAGCACGGCGCCGTTGCCCAGGTCGGGGGCGCTGATCCTGGCCCGCATCCCGGGCGGCATGACGGCGTTGGCCCGCGCGACGTAGGCGGCCGGGTCGAGGCTCGGGTCGACGATCACCGAGACCGCGGCCGACATGGAGAGCAGGCCGGGCTGGGGGAAGGTGGCGGCGTCGAGCATCAGCCGGTCGATGTCGGGGTGGGCGAACGAACCGACGATCCGGACCGTCGTCTCCGTGCCGCCCGCCGACAGGACGAGCTCGTCGCCGACGTCGAGCCCGTGGAGCCGGAGGAACCCCTCGGCGGGCACCACCTCGCCGGGAGCGGCGAACCACCGCCCGCGGACGAGGTTGTCACCCAGGAACGGGCCGTAGTCACCCAGATAGCCCTCGACGGTCATCTCCGACGGCAGGCCGGGGATCGTCGCGGTCAGGTTGCCCTGGCTCATCACGGCGGCGGTGCCGGGCAGCGACCGCGCGAACGCGGTCACCTCCTCCTGGCCGGGGCGGCTCTCCTCGGGCACGCCCGGGTCGACGCCGACCTTCACCGAGGTGTGCCCCTCGGTGTCGGCCAGCCCGATCCTCATCACCGTCTGGTGGAGGCCCAGGCCCATCGTCACCGCCGTCACCCCGAGGCAGAGCCCCGCGAGCGTGAGCGCGGTCCGGGCCGGCCGGGCGAACGGCAGGCTGAGCCCGAGCGCGACCGGCGCGGGCAACCGGGTGCGGGCCAGCCGGCGCTGGGGGCCGCGCCCCCGTCCGGCCCGCGAGACGGTCCCGGCGCTGATCGCCTGCACCGCCGGGAGCCGCCCGGCCCGCGACGCCGGGACCAGCGCGGCGAGCGCGACCAGGGCGAGCACGCCCGCCCCCGCCGCCACGGCCAGGAGGACGGAGATCCCCCCGGCCGAGGGAAGCTGGAAGCTCCCGGCCAGCCCGGCGGCGGTCCGCGCGGCGACGACCCCGCCCGCGACCACGCCCACCAGGCAGCCGGCCGCCGCCGGGACGGCCACCATCAGCACGTAGCCGGAGGTGACCTGGCCCGGGGTGAACCCGAGAGACTTCATCACGCCGATGTGCCGGAAGCCGGCGACCACCGCGCCGCTGACCACGTTGCCGACGATGAACACCGACACGGCCACGGCCAGCAACCCGAAGACCCCGACGAACGGGATCATCTCCTGGAACCGTTCCTGGAACGCCTGCCGGGTGGCGATGTAGGACTCGTTGCCCGTCATCGGCAGCCCGGCCGTCGCCTGGGCCAGGCTCCGCTGCACCTCGGGTGAGTCGGCGGCCCGCTGGAACCGGTACAGCATCTGGTACGCCTCGGGGGGGACGGCGTCGAACTGGGCGGGCGTCACCCATCCGCCGACCCCGCCGGTCGCCGAGGTGGCGAACCCGACGACGGTCAGCTCGGGCAGCCCGGACGAGCTCAGCACCGCCCCGAGCCCGAGCCCGGCCGACGGAGAGCCGCTGAGCACGACCTCCCCCGGCGCGCTCACCCAGCGTCCGGCGGTCACGCTCAGCCGGTCGACGGGACCGCCGGGGTCCGGCCGCCCCGCCACGACGAGGCTGAAGGCGCGGCCCGCCCCGCCGATCCCGGGGAACGTGGCGACCGGGAACGGCCCGGCCGCGGCCGTGACGCCCGGCGCGGCCGCCGTCGCGGCCAGCTGTCCGGCGCTCACCTCGGCCGGGTCGAAGCGCGCGGTGGCGTGGGCGCCCGCGGCCCGCTCGAACGCGTCGTCGAAGAGGGAACCGGCCCGGGTCACCAGGCCGAGGCCGAAGATGAGGGTGGTGGTGGCCAGGGCGACGACCAGGGCGATGCTGACCGTCTGGAGGCGGCGGCGGCGCACGCCCGCGCGCGCGACCGTCCAGACGGCGCTCAGCGGGCGTGCCACGACCGGCCCCTGTCGAGCTGGGTCTGGCCGACGATGCGGCCGTCCATGAAGTCGACCTGCCGGGTCGCGCACCGGGTGACCAGCCACTGGTCGTGGGTGACCAGGAGCAGGGTCTGGCCGGTGCGGTTGAGGTCGAGCAGCAGGTCCATGATCTGCTCGCCGGTCCGGCTGTCGACCGCGCCGGTCGGCTCGTCGGCCATGAGCAGGGCGGGCCGGTTCATCAGCGCGCGGGCCACGCCGACCCGCTGGCGTTCGCCGCCGCTCAGCGTCGCCGGGTAGGCGTCGCGCCGGTCGGCGATGCCGAGCCCGTCGAGCAGCTCCAGCGCCCGGGCGCGGGCGCCGCGCGCGGGCACGCCGACGAGCCGCGCCGCCAGCGCGACGTTCTCCAGCACCGGCAGGTCGTCGAGCAGGTTGAAGAACTGGAAGACGATCCCGATGTGGCGGCGGCGGAACCGCGCGAGCGCCGCCTCGCCCATGGCGGTCAGGTCCTCGCCGTTGACCACGACCGAGCCCGACGTGGGCCGGTCGAGGCCCGCCACCATGTTGAGCAGCGTCGACTTGCCGCTGCCCGACGGCCCAACGACCGCGACCGCCTCGCCGGGGGAGATCTCCAGAGTCACGTCGTGGAGGGCGGCGACGCCGCCGTAGACCTTGCGGACCGCGTCGAGCCGGATCACCGCTCCCTCGCCTTCGTTCATGCTCCCACCATGGTCGCCGGAAGGTTGCATCCGAGTGACCGTCCGCGTTAACCCTGTCCTTATCCGGCCCGCTCCCCCCACCGTGGAAAGAGGACTCATCATGCCGCTGGCCTGGGTCGCCTCCTATCCCAGATCGGGCAACACCTGGACGCGCATATTGCTGGCGAGTTACCTGAGGGACGCGGCCGTCAGTTTCAAGGTCGCCGAACTGGGCGTCCTCGACGAGGCGGTCACCGACCTGATCGACGTCTTCGAGCACGGCCGGGCCCTCCCCCTCGACCGGCCCGGCACCCTGGCGGTGAAGACCCACTTCCTGCCCGGCGCCGACGTCCACCGGCCCTACCGGGACGCGGTCGGCAAGGTGCTCTACCTGATTCGCGACCCGCGCGACGTGCTGCACAGCGCCGAACGGTTCCTGCGGGTCGGCCCCGGCCACCGCGAGGCGTTCGCCCATCACTTCGTCGCCCATCGGGGCGCGCGGGCGTGGGAGAAGGTCGGCTACGGCTCCTGGCCGGCCAGCGTCCTGGAGTGGACCTCGCCCGACCGGCTGCACCGCCACTTCCCCGGCGCCGAGATCAGCGTCGTCCGCTACGAGGACCTCAGGCGCGACCCCGTCGCGGTGCTGCGCGAGATGATCGTCTTCCTGGGGTTCGACGACGACCCCGACCCCGGGCGGGTCGAGCGGGCCGTCGCCAACTCGCGCCTCGACGTGCTGCGCGGCGTCGAGAAGAAGGACGACACGCGCGGCGCCCCGGCCGAGCCGTTCTTCGGCGACGGCCTGACCAGGCGCAGCCTCGCGGGCTACGGCTCCGGCGTCGAACAGGCCTACGCCCGCCTGCTCGACGGCGACGCCGAGTTCGCCGGCCTGGCCCGCGACCACGGATACGCCTCATGAGCCCGCTCGCCTGGATCACGTCGTGCCGCCAGTCGGGCTCGGCCACCGCCCACCTGCTGCTCGTCGGCTACCTGTTCGACGCGCCGCCGCACGAGGTCTCCCAGGAGGCGGCGCTGGCCGCGGCCCCCGACCTCTTCCAGCTCTGCAACTGGGGCCGGACGGTGCCGCTCGACGAGCGCCGCCCCCACGTGGTGCGCACCTACGCCCTGCCCGGCGAGCAGATCATCGCGCCCTACCGCGCGGTCACCGGCAAGGTCGTCTACGTGGTCCGCGACCCGCGGTCGCTGATCTCGGCCATCGTGCACGGCGGGCGGGTGAAGCCGGGCGACCGGGCCAGGACGGCCGTCGAACTGGTCGGCGCCCTCGGCGCGATCCCCGGCTTCGGCCCGTCGAGGGCCACGTGGGAGGACCACGTCGCCGAGTGGGCGACGCCCGAACGGGCCCGCGCCCACTTCCCCGGCCTGAGCGAGATCTGCGTGGTCCGCTACGAGGACCTGACGAACGACCCGGCTGCGGTCCTGCGCCGTCTCGTCGCCTTCCTCGGCACGATGGGGCCGGTCGACGACGACCGGATCGAGCGGACCCTGGCCGCCTGGACGCCCGACGCCGTCAGGGAGGCCCCGATCTCCTCGCCCCTCCCGGGCATCGAGGCGTTCCGGGACGCCCGTCCCCGGCCGGGGAAGGCGCCGGACGAGCCGCCGGCGCTGGCGGAGATCAGCCCCGACGCGGAGGAGGCCTACCGGCGGCGGCTCGCCCGCGACGCCGCGTTCGCGGCGCTGGTGAAGCGGTTCGGCTACCTGCCCCAAGGGGTCTAAACGGTCGCGAGCGCCTCGGTGGGGGTGAGGCGCGCCGCCCGTCTGGCCGGGTAGAGGCCGGCGACGGCGCCGATGGCCACCGAGGCGAGCGCGCCGCCCGCGATGGCCTGGACCGGCAGCTCCAGCGGCCAGCCCTTGAACGCGGCGTACCCGAAGCAGATGACCAGGCCGATGCCGACCCCGGCCGCACCGCCGAGCGCCGACAGCGTGACCGCCTCGGTGAAGAACTGCATGCGGATCTGCCCCCGGGTCGCCCCCAGCGAGCGGCGCAGGCCGATCTCCTGGCGGCGCTCCAGCACCGAGATCACCATGATGTTGGCGATGCCGACCCCGCCCGCCACCAGCGCCACCGCGCCCAGGCCGAAGAACAGGGCGTTGAAGGCGTTGTTGGCCGCGGCCTCGGCGGTCAGCGCGTCGGACGGGCGGCTGACCTTCACCTCTTCGGGGTGCGCCGGGTTGACCGTGTGGCTGAGCCGGTCGCGGACGTACTGCACGGACTCGTTGCTGGAGCGTTCGTACAGGGTGGTGGCGTAGCCGTCGAAGCCGAGCTGGCGGGCGTAGTCCCAGCCGATCAGCGCCGACCGGTCGATCTCGGGCGCGAGCTTCACCGCGTCGAGGATGCCGACCACCATGAACCAGCGCCCGGCGATGTAGACGTGGCCGCCCGCCTCGCCGATGCCGAGCCAGTTCGCCGCGCTGGCGCCGAGCACGACGGCCGGATAGCGGCCGGTGGCCTCGTTGAGGAACGTGCCCGACTTCACCGTGCCGCCCAGCGCGCCCAGCAGGTCGGTACGGGCGGCCTGCACCGCCACCCCGCTGGTGTTGGACGACGGGATCTTGTCGGTGCGCCGGACGGTGGCGTCGTCGATCAGGCCGACCGCCGTGACGCCCTCGACTCCGGGGATCCGGGCCACCATGCTCTCGGCCTCGGCGGGCAGCCGGGCCTCCTCGCCGAGCAGGGTGGTGCCGGCCTCGACGGTCAGCATGTTGGTGCCGAGCTGCCGGATCTCCTCCATGAGTCCGGCCATGCTGATCGTGCTGATGCCGACCAGGCCGACCATCGACGCGACGCCGATGGCGATGCCCAGCGCCGACAACACGGCCCGCGTCATCCGGCCGCGCAGCCCTTCGAGGCCGACCGCCACCAGGTCGCCGCCGCGCAGCCGGACCGGCTCGGGAAGAGTGATCATGCCGGGACCCCCGTCTCCACTCCGCGCACGTCGGCCTGGATCCGGCCGTCGCGCACCTCCAGCCGCCGCGGCAGGGCGGCGGCGACCTCCATGTCGTGGGTGATGACCACGATGGCGGTGCCGTCGCGGTTGAGCTCGGCCAGGAGTTCGAGCACCCCGGCGCCCGAGACCGAGTCGAGGTTGCCCGTGGGCTCGTCGGCCAGCAGCAGCGGCGGGTCGCTCACCACGGCCCGCGCGATGGCGACCCGCTGCTTCTCGCCGCCGGACATCTGGTTGGGCCGGTGGTCGAGACGGTGGCCGAGGCCGACCCGCTCCAGCGCCACGCGGGCCCGCTCGCGGCGGTGCCGCGGGGCGACGCCGTGGTAGAGCAGGCCGGTGGCGACGTTGTCGACGGCCGACAGGTAGGGGGTGAGGAAGAACTGCTGGAAGACGAACCCGATCCAGCGCGCCCGCACGGCCGCCAGCTGCCTGTCGGCGAGCGTGGCGACGTCGTGGCCCTGGATCAGGACCCGGCCGGTGGTCGGCCGGTCGAGCGTGCCCATCAGGTTGAGCAGGCTCGACTTGCCCGATCCGGACGGCCCGACGATCGCCGCCAGCTCCCCCGGCCCGATGGTGAGCGAGACGTCGCGGACCGCCTGCACCCCGCCGGGGTAGTTCTTGGTGACACGCTCCACCTCGATGACCGGTGTCGGGCTCATGTGCGGGCCACCTCGACGTTCATCCCCGGCTCCAGGTCGCCCTTGACCTCGACCTTGTCGCCGTCGAAGATGCCGAGCTCGACCGGGACCGAGCGGACCGCCCCCGAGGCGTCCCTGACGTTCACCGAGTAGGCGCCCTCGCCCGAGGCGAGCAGGGCGTTGACCGGCACGACCAGCACGTCTTCGTGGACGGTGCTGGAGAAGCCGACCGTGGCGGGGGCGCTGTCGAGACGCCCGGCGCTGCTCGCCTTGTCGAGCGTGACGGACACCGGGATCGTCGCGTTCTCGGTGCCCTCGCCGGTCTGCGACTTGGCGTTGGTGGCGCCCGCGGTGGCGACGGTCCCGATCGAGGTGATGCGGCCCGTGGTGGCCTTGCCGCCGGGCAGCGTGACCCTGACCTCGGCGCCCTTCTCGGCCAGCCCCTGGTCGTTGACCGGCAGGTCGACGGTGACCGTGCGGCCCAGGCCGCTCGCGGTCAGGACGGTGCCGCCGGCGTCGCCGCCCAGCAGGCCCTTCACGTCGGTGACCCGGATCGCGCCGGGCTGCACCACCGCCGTGTCGAGCGTGAAGACGCCGGTCTCCGGCAGGTTCACGTCGTCCTGCCAGGCCATGACCGCCTGGGCGGTGGCCCAGGTGAAGGTGCGGTCGACGGTGACGTACTTCCCGTAGCCGAGCGCTTCGAGGTTGCGCTCCAGCTGGAGCACGTCGCGGCCGGTGCGGCCCTGCTGGAGGTCCCGCCAGAACGGCGTCGCGCCGTAGAACAGCGGGACGGTCACCCCGTCCTTGCCGTAGACGCGGTCGCCGCGCCTGATCACGTCCCCGGCCTCGGGCAACCAGGTGATGCGGCCCTTGGCGCCCAGGACGGTGTAGGTCCCGGCGTAGCCGAGCGTGCCGTCGACCTCCCGCACGTTGACCATGTCGGTGCGCTCCACCGCGACCGTCGGCAGCGTCGAGACGACCGCGGGCGGGGGTTCGGCGCGGTTCTGCAGCGCGTAGACGGCGGCGGCCGCGCCGACCACCAGCACGACGGCTCCACCCATGAGCACGCGCCGGCGGCCCCTGCGGTTCCGCGACGGGGCCTCCCCGGGTGGCACCGGGGCCGTCCGCGCCGCCGATGCCCCGATCTCGGAATCCAGCATCATCGGCTCCCTCCGTTTAGACGAACTCCTGCCATCCGAACTCTGGCCTCCGGGCGGTTTCCGCCCGGTGACCGCAAGCGTTAACCACCGCCTTATGCGCGCGGCGGGGAGACGCGAAGCCCCCGCGCGGGCGTGCCGCGCGGGGGCCGGAACGGGCCGTCAGACCTTGTCGAAGAATTCCACGATCGCCTGGTTGACCTGGTCGGGCCGCTCCAGGTGGCCGAGGTGCCCGGCGCCGGGGATCTCGACCAGGTCGCAGTCGGGGATGAGGTCGGCCACCTCGGCGCCGAAGTGGGGCGGCGTGACGACGTCGTCGGCGAAGGCGATGACCCGGCAGGGCGCCGTGATCCGCCCCAGCACCGCGCGGCGGTCCTGGTCGGTGTCGATCCACTCCTGGCCGGAGGCGCCCGGCCCGCCGCCGCTCAGCTCGAAGACCTCCAGCCACGACGCCACGGCGTGGTCGTCGTTCAGCGTGCGGGGGGAGAGCATGGTGAGCACCGAGTGGAGCGCCCGGTACTCCGGCGGCAGCGCCACTCCGTCGCGCCGGAGGCTCAGCTCGGCCGCCGTCTGGGCCCGGCGCAGCATGTCCGACCGGGCCCGGGTGGCCATGAGCACGGCCGAGTGGACGAGATGGGGCGCCCCGGCGGCCAGTTCCTGCGCCACCATGGCGCCCAGCGACGTGCCGACGATCCGGCACGGCGCCAGGCCGAGCGCCTCGATCAGCCCCCGCGTGTCGGCAACCATGTCGGCCAGGGTGTAGCGGCCGGGCGGGGCGTCCGACGGCGGGATGCCGCGGTTGTCGAAGGTGACGGTGGCGTAGCCCGCCGCCCGCAGGGCGGGGGTCTGGTGCATGTCCCACTGGGTGCTGGACGCGCCGGACCCCATGACGAGCAGGACGGTGTCGCCCTGTCCCGACCGCTGGAACGACAGCCGGATCCCGTTGGCACGGACGAAGGGCATGCTCTCCTACCAGGTCCACTCACGGATGTTGAGCAGGTGCTCGGCGGCCACGTCGTGCTCCTTGCACCAGGTCATGAACTCCTCGATCTGCTTGATCTGGTAGGTGTCGGGCGTGTACGTGGTCGCCATGACGTGGCCCTGCCAGCTCTCCTCCCCCATGGCGTAGACATAGGCCTCGCGGGAGCCGAGTTCGGTCATGATGGCCGCGGCCTGTTCGGCGTTGGAGCCCGACAGCTTGCGCGAGTCGCTCATCTTCTTGGTCACCGGCCGGGTCAGCAGGCCCTGGTAGAGCCAGGTCAGCGGGGCGCCGTCGCACTCCATGCCGAGGAAGGCGATGTCGACCTCGCCCAGGTGGGAGCGGATGTACCGGTAGAGCGGCGGGGCGATGCCCGAGGAGTCGGCGCCGATGAACACCGACTTTCCGGCGAGCTGGACCATGTAGGTCGACTTGGCTCGGATGTCGAGGTCGGAGTGTTCGCCGAGGAACGGCGTCGCGACGACCTTGGCCCCGCCGGGCAGCGGGATCTCGTCGAAGTCGTCGACCTCGATCACGGTGAAGCCCATCGACCGCAGGTAGAGGCCGATCGAGGGGTCGCACAGGTTGCCCCGCGACGAGCGCGGCACGACGACCGCACCGGTGCGCGAGCGTAGCTGGAGCAGCGTCTCCAGGACGATGTGGTCCTGGTGACCATGGGTGATCAGCACCAGGTCGATGCGGTCGGGCAGGTCGTCGAGGGTGTAGCGGTCGCCATGGCGGTTGTCGGCGCTGATGAACGGGTCGGCGACGACGGCCGCCTCGGGCGTCTGGAGCACCAGGCAGGCGTGGCCGTAGTAGCGGATGCGGCCGCCGCCCTCGATGTGGCGATCGGGCGACAGGCGGGGCTCGGTTTCGAGCAGGCCGCGCATCAGGGCGGCCTGGGCGTCGTCGAGGTCGAACAGCTCGCGCAGGCGGGCCAGGGTGGTGCCCTCGATCCGGGCGCGGAACAGCTCGTCGAGTCCCGGGTGGTCGAACGCGATCGGCAGCTCCAGCACGCCGGGCATCGGCAGGCGCGGGGTGCTGAGGATGAACGGCCGCTCGACGCCGTCCTCCAGCGACAGCTGCACCGACTGGCGGCGGCGGTCGAAGGCCGGGCTGTGGTAGAGCAGCGGCTCCATGACGTGGAGCGAGGCCTGGTTGCTCGTGTCGTAGGCGAGCTCGACCAGTCCGTGGAGCGACGGGTGGAGCTTCGGGTAGAGCGGGGTCAGGTCGAAGCCGGTCGCGTTCTGCCGCAGCAGTTCGTCGGCGTCCTGGATCGCGGCGGCGAAGGTGAGCATGTCGGCCCGGTCGCGCTTGATCGAGTCGAGCAGGTCGCCGATCTCGGTGGCCCGCGACTCCTCGACGTTGACGAAGTAGCCGCCCCGGAGGGCGGGGTTGGTGCTGGCGGCTATGTGCACCTGCGGGGAGTGGAGATAGGACTCCAGCAGTGGCACCTGCACGTTCGCCAGGTTCATCGCCGCCTGGGCCGGCGCCACGATGTGCATCCAGGCGTAGAACCGGTCGACCAGCGGTTCGATGATCGCGTTCGAGCGGAGATAGAGACGCTCGCTGCTGTCGGGCATTCTGACCTCTCCCATTCTGGAATAAGCGATAACGCATCACGGCGCCGGGCGGCGCGTCAACGCCGGGTGTTCAACCGTCGCACGGCCGCGGTTGAACACCGATGCCGAAATCTTGAACGGCCTCGCGGCGCGTGCGATGGTGGGCCCCACTGCGACGCGAATAGCGCATCGCCTTTTTCGCCGACAAGTGAGGACGGTCCGGTGCCGAATCCGTTCGAAGATCCCGACGCGAGTTATCTGGTCCTGGTGAACGACGAGAACCAGCATTCCCTCTGGCCGGTTTTCATCGACGTGCCCGACGGCTGGACCACCGTTTTCGGGGAGGCGTCGCGGGACGAGTGTCTCGAATACATCGAGAAGTCGTGGACCGACATGAGGCCGAAGAGCCTCATCGAGTCGATGAAACAGAAATAGCGACCGAGCCCGTTGTTCCCGGCCGGCGGCCATCTGGCCGCCGGCTTTTCTTCTTTTCCCGGCAGCGAAGGGACGACCGCGATGAACGGCGACTGGCGCCCCCACGAGATCACCGTCGAGGAGACGGGCACGCCCGATCTGGTCGGGTGGCTCGACGACCTCGGCCCCGAGAAGCTCGCCACCCTGCTCACCGAACGCCGGGGCCTGGTCTTCCGCGGCTTCGGCGTGACCCCCGGCTCGGTCGGCGCGGTGTTCGACCGGCTGGTGCCCGACCGGCTCGCGTACGTGCACGGGAACTCCCCGCGCACGCGCGTCGGCGGGAACGTCTACACCTCGACCGAGTATCCGCGGCAGTACACGATCTCCATGCACAACGAGCTCAGCTACGCCCACCGCTGGCCCACCCGGCTGGCGTTCTACTGCGAGAAGGCGGCCGAGCGCGGCGGCGCGACCCCGGTCGTCGACGGGGAGCGGTGGCTGGCCTCGCTGGACCCGCAGGTCAGGGAGGCGTTCGCGGGCGGGGTCCGATACGTGCAGAACCTCCACGACGGGTTCGGCTTCGGCAAGAGCTGGCAGGACACGTTCGAGACGGCCGACCGGGGCCTGGTCGAGGACTTCCTCCGCGAGTCGGGGGCCGAGTGGGAGTGGGGGCCCGACGGGCTGCGGGTGGTGCAGCTCCGCCCGGCGACCACGCGTCACCCGGTGACGGGCGCCGAGGTCTGGTTCAACCAGGCCGACCAGTGGCACCCGGCCGGCCTCGGCGACGAGACCTCGGCGGAGCTGTACGACATCCTCCCGCCGGAGGAGTTCCCTCAGTACGTGACCTTCGCCGACGGCACGCCGGTGCCGGACGCCCACGTCGAGCAGATCCAGGAGCGCGGGCTGGCCGCCGCCGTGGACGTCGACTGGCGTGATGGCGACGTGCTGCTCATCGACAACGTGCTGCTGGCGCACGGGCGGCGGCCGTTCGAGGGCACCCGCCGGGTGCTGGTGGCGATGTCGGGGGTCCCGGCCTAGACGGTCCGGGAGCCCGAGCCGTCGTCGACGCCGAAGGCCTGGGCGCGCAGCCGTTCCTCGGCGGTGTGCTCGATCCGGGACATCGCCGTGCGGAGGATCGGCGGGGCCATCAGCGAGGTCGCGATCGCCACCAGCACGATGATCGTGTACATCTCGGGCCCGAGCACGCCGAGCCGCAGACCCACCATCGCGATGATCACCTCGATGACGCCGCGGGCGTTCATGCCGGCGCCGAGCGCGAGCCCCTCCCAGTGGCTCAGCCTGCTGAGCCGGGCGCCCAGATAGGCGCCGGCGAACTTGCCCGCGACGGCGACGGCGAGCACCCCGAGCCCGGTGAGCAGCACGACCGGGTCGGCGAGCGCGGTGAGGTCCATCCGCAGCCCGGCGGTGGCGAAGAAGACCGGCGCCAGCACCGCGGCCACCATGGTCTGGAGCGGGGCGATGCGCTCCCGGTCGAGCGCGTCCGACCGGGAGATCACGATGCCGGCCACGAACGCGCCGAACACCGCCTCCAGGCCCATCGCGTGGGTGGCGGCGGCCGCCAGCAGCGTCATCAGCACGACGACGGTGACGAGCGTCCCGCTCCCCGGCGACCGCTGCGCGGCCCGCAGCAGGGCGGCGACGGGACGGCGGGCCAGCCCGGCGCCGAGCAGGACCACCACCAGCCAGACGGCCGGCAGCACGACGTCGCCCGCGCCCACGCCGGTCGTGGCCAGGGCCGCGACCACCGACAGCAGCATCCAGCCGACGATGTCGTCGACCATGACCGCGCAGAGGATGAGCTGGCCCACGTTGCGGTGCAGCAGCTTCATGTCCATCAGCGTCCGGGCGATCACCGGGATCGCGCTGACCCCCATCGCGACCCCCATGAACAGCGCGAACGTGAGCCGTTCCGCGGTGTCGGGGACGAGCGAGCCGGGCAGCGCCAGGCCGAGCCCCACCCCCGCCGCCAGCGGGACCGCGATCCCGGTCACCGAGATCCGCAGCGCGTCGCCGCCGCGCCGCCGCACCAGCGCGAAGTCCATGTGCACGCCGGTCAGCGCGATGAGCAGCAGCACGCCGAACTGGCCGACGGCGTCCAGCATGTACTGCTGGCCGGGGTCGTGCGGCAGCAGCCACTCGCTGACGGCCGGGGCGACGTGCAGCAGCACCGAGGGCCCGACGAGCACGCCGGCGCACAGTTCGCCGACCAGGGGCGGCAGCCCGACCCGCCGGGCGAGGCGGCCCAGCGCGAACGCGAGCAGCAGGAGGCCGCCGACCTGGAGGAGGAATAGCAGAAGCTGATGGGCGGGAATTGGCGGTATCGGCGCCGTCGGCATGGTCACCATTCCGTGGAAAAGGGCCGCGCATTTGGCGGACGAAGGAAGTGGAGAGCATTATCTTCATCGGCGATTGCCCAAATTCGGAAGGCGGCCGTGAATGAGCAGCTTAAATCACGAGGAATTCGATGTCGTCGTCGTGGGCGGCGGCCCCGGCGGTTCGACCCTGGCCACGCTCGTGGCAATGGCCGGGCATCGGGTGCTGATCCTCGAGAAGGAGTCGTTCCCGCGTTACCAGATCGGTGAGTCCCTGCTACCGTCGACGGTGCACGGCGTCTGCCGTCTCATCGGCGTCACCGACGAGCTGGCGAAGGCCGGATTCACTCACAAGCTCGGCGGCACATTCCGCTGGGGCGTACGCGACGAACCCTGGACTTTCTCGTTCTCCGTCTCCAGGAAAACCGCGGGCAGCACCTCCTACGCCTATCAGGTCGAGCGCATGAAGTTCGACCAGATCCTGCTCGACAACGCGCGGAGGAAGGGCGTCGAAGTCCGGGAGCGCTGCGCGGTGACCGACGTGACCGAGGACGACGGGAAGGTCGTCGGCGTCGCCTACACCGACGCCGACGGGACCGTCCGTCAGGTCGGCGCCCGCTACGTCGTGGACGCCTCGGGCAACACCGGCCGCCTCCACCGCCACGTCGGGGGCACCCGCGAGTACTCCGACTTCTTCCGCAGCCTGGCGCTGTTCGGCTACTTCGAGAACGGCAAGCGCCTGCCCGCCCCGCGGTCGGGCAACATCCTGTCGGTGGCGTTCGGCAGCGGCTGGTTCTGGTACATCCCGCTGAGCGACACGCTGACCAGCGTGGGCGCGGTCGTGCGCCGCGAGGACGCCGACAAGATCCAGGGCGACCCCGAGACCGCGCTGATGAAGCTCGTCGCCGAGTCGCCGCTGATCAGCGAGTACCTGAAGGACGCCACCCGGGTCACCACCGGCGAGTACGGCAAGCTGCGGGTCCGTAAGGACTACTCCTACTCGAACACCAAGTTCTGGAAGCCGGGCATGGTGCTCATCGGCGACGCGGCCTGCTTCGTCGACCCGGTCTTCTCCTCGGGCGTCCACCTGGCCACCTACAGCGCCCTGCTGGCGGCCCGCTCGATCAACAGCGTGCTGGCGGGCGAGGTCGGCGAGGCGCCGGCCTTCACCGAGTTCGAGAACCGCTACCGCCGCGAGTACAGCGTCTTCTACGAGTTCCTGATGTCGTTCTACGACATGCACGTCGACGAGGACTCCTACTTCTGGCAGGCGAAGAAGGTCACCTCCAGCACGCGCGGCGAGCTGGAGTCGTTCGTCGAGCTGGTCGCCGGGATCACGGCCGAGGAGTTCGACCTGAGCGACGCCGAGTCGGTGGCGCTGCGGTTCAAGAAGGGGTCGGCCGAGTTCGCCGAGGCGGTCGGCGAGTTGTCCGGCCGCGAGGAGGGCGCCGACATGAAGCCGCTGTTCAAGTCGTCGGTCGTGCGCCAGGCGATGGAGCAGGGCACGCAGGAGCAGACCCGGGCCATGCTCGGCGTGGGCGCCGACGCGCCGATGTTCCCCGGAGGGCTGGTGCCCTCGGACGACGGCCTGCGCTGGGCCGTCCCCGACACCGACTGACCCGGCCCGGCCGGATAAGGAGAGGGTTAACGTTGGCGGTCACCGTGCCGAAACCCCCCGTTCGCGATCCTCTAGGCATGAGGAGACTGATGCTCGCGGCGGCGGTCCTGGCCGTTTCCACGATCGGGCTCGCCGGCTGCGGAGACGAGCTCACCGGACGGTCGATGTCCCAGGCCGACCGCGACAAGATGGTGAAGTACGCCGAGTGCATGAAGGAGTACGGCGTCCAGGTGCCCGTGCCCGACCCCAACGGCGGACCGGCGATCGGCGGCGGCCAGACCGCCGACCCGAACGACCCGAAGGAACTCGCGGCCCGCGCGGCGTGTGAGCGGTTCGCCCCGCCCCTCGTCGCCGACCAGGCGCCGCCCGCCGGGGTGGTGGAACACGCGCTGAAGATGGCGGCGTGCCTGCGCGAGCAGGGTATTGCCGCGAAGGATCCCAAGCCGGGCGAGAACAACCTCACCCTTGAGGAGGGTGCCGCGGAGTCGCCCGACAAGCTGCGGGCCGCCTACGCCGCCTGCACCCAGAAGTATCCCGCCCCCGAGGCCTGACCAGCAGACGGAAGCCCGTCCCCCGATCGTGGGGGACGGGCTTTCGCGCGTCAGCGGGCGGGCTGGCGCATCGGCCGCAGCCGGGGCCGTTCGTCGGCCCGGTCGCCGGTCGCCAGCCACGCCGCGAGGGCGGCGGGGGTCGGCCGGTCGAACAGCTCCTGGATCGGGATCTCCTCGCCGAGCGTCACCCTGACCCGGCTGACCAGGCGAGTGGCCAGCAGCGAGTGGCCGCCGAGGACGAAGAAGTCGTCGTCGACGCCGACCGACGGCAGGCCCAGGATCTCCGCGAACGCGGCACACAGCGCCTCCTCGCGGGCGCCCGACGGGCGGGGGCCGGTGTCGGCCGTGACCCGTTCGGGCTCCGGCAGGGCGGCCCGGTCGAGCTTGCCGTTGCCGGTGAGGGGGAGGTGGTCCACCAGGACGACGGCGGCGGGCACCATGTGCCGGGGCAGGTTCTCGGCGGTGAAGTCCCGCAGGCCGCGCACGAGCCCGGGGTCGGCGCCGGCGGGCACCACGTACGCGACCAGGGACAGGTCCCCGGCCGGGTCGGGGCGGGCGACGACGGCCGCCTGCGCCACGGCGGGGTGGGCGGCGAGCACGGCCCGCACCTCGCCGGGCTCGACCCGGTGGCCGCGGATCTTGACCTGGTCGTCGGCCCGGCCCCGGTGCTCCAGCACTCCCCCGGTGGTCCAGCGGGCGCGGTCGCCGGTGCGGTAGACGCGGCCGCCCGACCCGAACGGGCTGGCCACGAAGCGTTCGGCGGTCAGGCCCGGCCGTCCGGCATAGCCGCGGGCGAGCTGCGCGCCGGCGACGTAGAGTTCGCCCTCGACGCCGGCCGGGACGGGACGCAGCGCGTCGTCGAGGACGTAGGCGGTCGTGTTGGGCACGGGGGTGCCGATCGGGACGGCGCCGTCGGCGGCGAGGCGGCCGGTGACGACTCCGATCGTGGTCTCGGTCGGGCCGTAGTGGTTGTGGACCGGCAGGTCCCCGGCCGCCTCCACCAGGCGCCGGGCCCAGCCGGGCTCGGCCGCCTCGCCGCCCAGGACGAGCGAGCTCTGCGGCAGCAGCCACGTCAGGTCGCCCGCCGCGCCGAGTGCGGCCAGGTGGGAGGGCACCATCTTCACGTGGTCGACCCGGTGGCGGGCCAGGTAGCCCGCGACCGCCACGGGGTCGGTGACGGTGCCGGGGTCCACGACGTGCAGCACCCCGCCCGTGGTCAGCGCCGCGAGGACCAGCGTGTTGCCCAGGTCGGTGACGAGCGGCTGGAGCAGCGCGTAGCGGGCGCCCTCGGCGCCCAGGCCCAGCCGGGGCGGCACGTGGGCGGCGTAGTTCGCCAGGTTGCCGTGGGTGACGGCGACACCCTTCGGGCGGCCGGTCGAGCCGGAGGTGTAGATCACGTAGGCCAGCCCTCCGAGGTCCGGGGCCAGGCCCAGCGGGGTGGCGGGCTGGGCGGCCACGGCGGGGTCGTCGACCGCGACCAGGCGGACCCGGCGGGTGACCGGCATCTCGTCGAGGACGTCGGCCGACCCCACGAGCACCACGGCCCGGCTGTCGGCGAGCACGGCGGCGGTCCGGGACACCGGGTGGGCCGGGTCGAGCGGCACGTAGGCGCCGCCCGCCTTCCACACGGCCAGCATCGCGGCGATCATGTCGAGGCCGCGCGGCAGGCACAGGCCCACCACCGACTCGGGGCCGACCCCGAGGGAGCGCAGGTGGCGGGCCAACCGGTTGGCGCGCTCGTCCAGGTCGCCGTAGCTCACCTGGTCGGGACCGCAGACGACGGCGACGGCGCCGGGGGTGCGGGCCGCCTGCGCCGCGAACGCCTCCGGCACGGTCGGCACGGGCCCGGCCGCGGCGGTCTGGTTCCAGTCGCCGACCACCCTTCGCCGCTCCTCGGGGTCGAGCACGTCCACGGAGAGGAACGGCGTGGCGGGGTCGGCGGCCAGCGCGCCGGTCAGGTTCTGGAGGCAGGTGCGCAGCAGGGCGTGGACGCGGGCCGGATCGGCCGGGGCGCGTGCGTCGACGGTCACCACGAAGTCGGCGCCGGTGTCGCGCACGATCAGCGTCACCGGATAGTTGGTGCGCTCGGTGGTGGCGCGGACGGTGACGCCGTCGAGGACGGGGACCGACTCCTTGATGAGCTGTTCGTGCTGGTAGTTGAGGATCGAGGTGAACAGCGGGCCGCCCGAGGCGATCCCGGCCGCCTTCTGGGCCAGCGCGAGCGGCGCGTGCTCGTGGTCGAGCAGGTCGGCCAGGCCGCTCCGGACCTCCGCCAGCGCCTCGGCCACGGTCCGGCCGCCGGCCCTGACCCGCAGCGGCAGCGTGTTGAGGAACAGGCCGGGCACCCGGTCGGCGCCCGCGCCGCCGTTGAGACGGCCGGTGAGCACGGTGCCGAACACGACGTCGTCGCGTCCCGCGAGGGTCGCCAGCACGCGCGCCCACGCCAGGTGGAAGACGGTCGCCGGGCTCGTGCCGAGACTTCTGGCGGCGGCCCGCACCCGGTCGGCCAGGGCGCCGTCGACCGGGCCGCCCGCCCGCGACAGGCCGCCGCCGTCGCCGCGCACGTCGACCAGCCCGTAGGGGGCGGTGGTCTCGGTGACGTCGCCGAGAAGGGCGGCGAAGTGGCGCTCGTGCTCGGCGGCGGGCGTCCCGAGCCGGGCCTGGGCGACCAGGTTGCGGAACGGCAGCGGCTCGGGCAGCGCGTCGCCCCGCCCTGCGAGGAAGGCGCGCACCTCGTCGAGCAGCAGGCCGACGGTGGTGTGGTCGCCCACCATGTGATGGATGCGCAGCAGGGCCCGCACCGGCCCCTCCCCGCCGGCCCGCACGCGCACGTGCATGAGCGGGGCCCGGTCGAGCGGCAGCCGCTCGGCCCGGCCGAGTTCGCCGGCGACCTCCTCGATCGGGATGACCGCCCGCCGCCAGACCACCTGGACCGGCTCGCGCAGCCCTTCGGAGACCACGGCGGTCCGGTAGACGTCGTGGCGGTCGACCACACGTTGCAGCGCGCCGAAGAAGGCGTCGAGCCGGTCCCGGGTGTCGAACTCCAGCACCACCGAACGGAGGTAGACGTCGGCGTCGTCGGTGAGGTGATGGAAGAGCATGCCCTCCTGGAGCGGGACGAGCGGGTAGACGTCCTGGACGTTGGCCGCGCCGCCGTCCACGGTGGCGACGACCCGGGCGATCTCATCCGGGTCGAGGTCGACGAGGGTGAGCATGCCGGGGGTGATCTCGCGAGCGCCCTCGGGGATGCGGTTGGGCGGCACCTCGACCGGTTCCGGCCCGGCGACCGCGGCGAGCTCGGCCGGGGTCGGGGTCAGGAACAGGGCGCGTACGGACACCGAGACACCGCGCACCCGCAGGTCCTCGACCAGGGTGACGGCCGTCAGGGAGTTGCCGCCCAGGGTGAAGAAGTCGTCGTCGGGCCCGACGGCGTCGAGGCGGAGCACCCGGGCGAAGGCGGCGCAGAGGATCTCCTCCTGCACGGTCGCCGGGCCCCGCCCCCCGCCCGGCCCGGTCGCGTGGCCGGGCGCGGGCAGCGCGGCGCGGTCGAGCTTCCCGTTGCCGGTCAGCGGCAGTTCGTCCAGCACGACGACGGCCGACGGGACCATGTGGGCGGGCAGGCGCGCGGACAGGTGGTCTCTGACCCTGTCGGCCAGGCCGTCGGGCTCGCCGCGTTCGCCCGGGGCGACGTAGGCGACCAGACGGGTCTCCCCCGGCGGGTCGTGGCGGGCGACGACGGCCGCCTGGCCGAGCTCGGGGTGGGTGGCGAGCGCGGCCTGCACCTCGGCGGGCTCGACCCGGTGGCCGCGGATCTTCACCTGGTCGTCGGCCCGGCCCGCGAAGGTCAGGCGTCCGTCGGCGCCCCAGCGGGCCCGGTCGCCGGTGCGGTACATGCGACCGGCGGGGGCGTACGGGCAGGCGACGAACCGTTCGGCGGTCAGGCCGGGCCGGTTCACGTAGCCCCGGGCCAGCCCCTCGCCCGCGACGTACAGTTCGCCGGTGACGCCGACGGGGACCGGGCGCAGGCGGTCGTCCAGGACGTAGACGCGCGCGCCGCCGATCGGGGAACCTATCGGGACCCGGCCCGCCGCCACGTCGTGGGAGGTGAGCCGGGTGGTCGTGACGCCGATCGTGGTCTCGGTCGGGCCGTAGTGGTTGTGCACCTCGCGGTCGCCCGCCTGGGCCAGCAGCCCGGCCACCCAGCCGGGCGCGGCCGCCTCGCCGCCGAGCACCAGCGTGCGGGCCGGGATCGCCGAGAGGGCGGCCAGGTGCGACGGCACCGCCTTGAGGTGGTCGATCCGGTGGTCGGCCAGGTAGCGGCGGACCTCGGCCGGGTCGAGCACGCTGTCGGGGTCGAGCACGTGCACCTCGCCCCCGGTGACCAGCGCGCCGAACAGCGTCGTGTTGCCCAGGTCGGTGACCTGCGGCTGGAGGAGGGCGTAGCGGTCGCCGGGGGCGGACCAGCCGAGCCGGTCGGGGACGGTCGCGAAGTAGGCCGCGAGCGCGCCGTGGGTGACGGCCACGCCCTTGGGCCTGCCGGTCGAGCCCGAGGTGTAGATGACGTACGCCAGCCCGCGCGGCTCCACCCCGGGGAAGGGCGCCGTGTCCGGTTCCGGCACGAGCAGGTCCTCCGCCGCGACGATCCGCGTGCGCCCCGCCGGGAGGTCGCTGATGTCCTTGCGCGGCGCGACGAGCAGCACGGCGCGGCTGTCGCGGAGCTGGAAGGCGACCCGGTCGACCGGCTGCCGCACGTCGAGGGGCAGGTAGGCCGCCCCGGCCCGCCACACGCCCAGGATGGCCGCGATCATGCCGGGTCCGGGCGGCAGGCCGAGCGCGACCACCGACTCGGCCCCGATCCCCCACTCGGTCAGACGGCGGGCCATGCCCTCGGCTCGGGCGGCCAGGGCGGCGTACGAGACGCGCTCGGCGCCGGAGACGACCGCGACGGCCTCCGGGGTCCGCGCGGCCCGGTCCCAGAACCGCTCGGGCACGCTCGCCGGGCCGGCGGGCAACGGGGTGTCGTTCCAGGTGACGAGGGTGCGCTCGCGCTCGGCGGCGTCGAGCGGATCGACCTCGCTCAGCCGGACGCCCGGCGTGGCGGTCACCGTGTCGAGCACCCGGAGGAACCGCTCGGTCAGCGACCGCGCCGTGGCGGGGTCGAACAGGTCGGCCGACGCGGTCACCGCGCCGGTCAGCCCAGCCGGGCGCGACCGCTCGTCGAAGGTCTCCGCCACCATGACGTCGAGGTCGAACTTCACCCCCGGTCGTGCTCCCGGCACCGTCTCCACGGCGATCCCGGGCAGGTCGAGCCGCACGTCACCGGCGTCCTGCATGGTGAGGACGACCTGGAAGAGCGGGTTGCGGGCGGCCGACCGGACCGGGGCGAGCTCCTCGACGAGCCGCTCGAACGGCACGTCCTGGTGGGCGAAGGCGCCCAGCGTCACCTCGCGCACGCGGGCCAGCACGTCGGTGAACGCCGGGTCGCCGCTCAGGTCGGTCCGGATCACCAGCGTGTTCACGAAGCACCCGACGAGGTCGTCGAGCGCGTCGTCGGCGCGGCCCGCCACGGCCGACCCGATCGGGACGTCCTCCCCGGCCCCCGATCGCGACAGCGCCACGGCCAGAGCGGCGTGCAGGACCATGAACGTGGTCACGCCCTCGGCGCGGGCCAGCCGGGCGATCCGCGCGTGCACCTCGGCGGGCACGTCGAGCGGCACGTCGTGGCCGCGGTGCCCGGCCACCTCGCCGCGCGGGCGGTCGACGGGCAGCGGCAGCTCCTCGGGCGCGCCCGCCAGCGCGTCGCGCCAGTGGGCGACCTGCTCGGCCAGCAGCCGTTCGCCGAGCAGGTCGTGCTGCCACAGGGTGTAGTCGGCGTACTGGACCTTGAGCGGGCGCCAGCGCGGCGCCCGTCCGAGGGCCCTGGCGGCGTAGGCCTCCGAGAGGTCCCGGGCGAGCGGGCCCATGGACCAGCCGTCGCCGGTGATGTGGTGCACCAGCACGACCAGCACGTGCTCCTGGGAGCCGACGCCGAACAACCACGTCCGCATCGCGGGCTCGGCCGACAGGTCGAAGGCGTAGGAGGCGGCCCGGGCGACGGCCTCGGCGACCCCGTCGGCCTCGACGCGCTCGAAGAGCGGTTCCCAGCGGGCGTCGGCCACGTCGAGCACCCGCTGCCACGGGTGGCCGTCCTCGACGGGGAAGACGGTCCGCAGGCTCTCGTGCCGGTCGACCACGTCGCGGAAGGCCAGGCGGAGGGCGTCGCGGTCGAGCTCGCCGGTCAGGCGGAGCACGATCGGCGCGTTGTACGTCGTCCCGCGCCCCTCCAGCCGTTCCAGGAACCAGAGCCGCCGCTGCGAGAAGGACAGCGGCAGCCGTTCGGGGCGCTCGCGGACGGCGAGCGGCGGCCGGGCGGGCGCGGCGGACGCGCCCAGCCGGGCGGCGAGCCCGGCCGGGGTGGGGGCGGCGAACAGGTCGCGGATCTCCAGGTGGACCCCGAACGCGGCGCGGACCCGCGAGATGACCCGGGTGGCCAGCAGCGAGTGGCCGCCGAGCTCGAAGAAGCCGTCGTCGGGACCGACCGGTTCGACGCCGAGCACCTCGGCGAAGACGCCGCAGAGCAGCTCCTCCTCCAGGGTCGCCGCCCGCCCCGGCCCGGCGCCGCGCACCGGCGCCGGCAGCGCGGCCCGGTCGACCTTGCCGCTGCGGGTCAGCGGGAACTCGGGCAGCACGACCACCACCGCGGGCACCATGTGCGCGGGCAGCCGCTCGGCCACGAACGCCCTCGGGTCGCCGGGGTCGTCACCGGTCACGTACGCGACCAGCTGCCGGTCGCCCGACTCGGCCTCCCTGGCGACCACCACGGCCTGGTCGACGCCGGGGTGGGCGGTCAGCGCCGCCTCGATCTCCCCCGGTTCGATCCGCAGGCCGCGGATCTTCAGCTGGTCGTCGGCCCGGCCCGCGAAGACCAGACCCGTCTCCGGGGTCCACCTGACCAGGTCGCCGGTCCGGTACATGCGCTCGCCGCCGGGCGCGGCGACGAACCGTTCGGCGGTCGGCCCGGGGGCCGCCAGGTAGCCGCGGGCCAGGCTGGTCCCGGCCACGTAGAGTTCGCCGGTCACCCCGGCCGCGACCGGTTCGAGGAAGTCGTCCAGGACGCGGAGGCGCGAACCGGCGACGGGGGTGCCGATGCGGGGCACGCCGCCCGCGGCCAGCGGCGCCGACATGGTGGCGCAGACGGTCGTCTCGGTCGGGCCGTACGCGTTGACGAGTTCCCGGCCGGGCGCCCACCGCGACAGCAGGTCGGGGGTGAGCGCCTCCCCGGCCGACACCAGCGTGCGCACGCCGGGCAGGTCGCCGGGGTCGAGCGCGGCCAGCACGGCCGGGGGCAGCGTCGCGTGGGTGACGGCGTGGCGGTCGAGGACCTCTTCGAGGCCGCGTCCGGGCAGCAGTTCGTCGGCGGGGGCCACCACGAGCGCCGCGCCGGTGCAGAGCGCCATCAGCGTCTCCCAGGTCGCCGCGTCGAAGCCGATCGAGGCGAACTGGAGCACCCGCGCTCCGGGGCCGGCGCCGAGCCGGGCGGCCTGGGTGGCGACCAGCCCGGCGACCCCGGTGTGCGACAGCGCCACGCCCTTGGGACGGCCGGTCGAGCCGGAGGTGAAGATCACGTACGCCAGGCCGGTCAGCTCGGCCGTGACGTCCGGCCGGTCCGCCGGGCGGGCCGCGATGGCCGCCGCCGTGGCCGGGTCGTCGAGGGCGATCGGGAGCACGCCGCGTACCGGCAGGTCGTCGAGGACGGCCGACTCGGTCAGCAGCACGACCGCGCCGCTGTCGGCGAGCATGCGCGCGGTGCGCTCCAGCGGCTGCCGGGGATCGATCGGCAGGTACGCCGCCCCCGCCTTCACCACCGCGAGCAGCGAGGTGACCAGGTCGGCGCCCCGGTTCATGACGACCGCCACGACCGACTCCCGGCGCACTCCGGAGGCCGACAGGTGGTGGGCGAGCCGGTTGGCGCGGGCGTCGAGGTCGGCGTAGGAGAGCGTGCCCGCGTCGGAGACGACCGCGGGGGCGTCCGGGGCGCGGTCGACCTGGGCGTGGAACAGCTCCGGCGCCGTCGCCCCCGGCACCGGGCGGGCCTCCTCCAGGGCGACCGCTCCCCCGTGGAGGCGGACGCGGCCGATCCGCTCCTCCGGCGCCGCGGCGCACAACCAGGTCAGCACCCGCACGAACCGGTCGAGGACGCGGTCGGGCGTGCCGGGCCCGAAGCGGCGGTCGTTGAGGTCGGCGCTGATCTCCAGACCGGCGCCGGGACCGCGGTCGTACACGTTGATCTGCTGGTTCCTGACCGGGCCGATGGTGTGGTTGCGGACCCTCGGCACGCTCGGGCCGAAGGCCGGGTAGTCGTAGCCGAGCATGTTGACGTTCAGGTCGAACAGCGCGGCGTGGCCGAGGTCCCTGGCCAGGTCCTCGTGGCGGTAGCGCTGGTGCCGCACCCCGGCCTTGATCGCCTCTCCGGTCCGCTGCACGAGTTCGGCCACCGTCAGGCCCGGTGCGAGGGCCAGCCGGAGCGGCATCACGTTCGTGGTGACCCCCGGGACCAGCCGCTCCTCCCGCCCGGCCCGGCCGAGCACGGGCAGCCCGAGCACGACGTCGCGGGCGCCGGTGTCCCGATGGTGGTAGAGGGCGGCGGCGGCCATGACCAGCCCGGCGAGGCTGGTCCTCAGCCGCCGGGCCGCGTCCCTGAGCCGCCCGGCCCTTTCGGAGTCGAGGTCGGTCGTGGCGCGCAGGCGGGTGCCGGGATGCGGCCGGTCGTCGGCGGGCCGCTCCTCGGCCCCGGCCAGGACGTCGAGCCAGAACCGCCGGTCGAGCGCCTGCTCGGGCGAGTCGCGGTAGGCCCGGTCGGCGGCGGCCAGCGCCGCCGCGGGCAGGGTGGGGAAGTCGGGCGGCTCCGCGCCGGCCAGCAGCGCGGTGTACGTCTCGGCGACCCGCCCGACCACGGCGGCGACCCCATGGCCGTCGAGGATGAGGTGATGCGGCCGGTGGTGCCAGATCACCCGGCCGTCGCCGAGGTCGAACACGGCGCAGCCGTACAGGGGGCCGTCCGCCAGGTCGACGGGGCGCTCGAGGTCGGCCCGCATCCACGCCGCCGCCGCCGCGAACGGGTCGGGCTCCCCCGACAGGTCGGCGACGTGGACCGGGATTCCGGCCGCGGGGTCGACCCGCTGGCGGGGTATCCCGTCGGCCACGTCGAACCGGAGCCGGTAGGCGTCGGTGCGGTCCATGACGTGGCGCAGCGCGGCCGCCAGCAGCCCGGCGTCCAGGCCGGCGAACTCCAGATATTCGCCGACATTGTAAAGTCCCGCGTCCCCCGCGACCTCCTGGGCGTACCAGAGACCTAATTGGGCGGACGTCAATTCCTGCGGCTCGGCGGTCATCGGCCCTCAGCTCTCTGCGCCGGCCGAGCGAAAATCGGCACGGCCCGTCCCGGGTCAAAAGAAAATATGCCGTACCCTATGGGCCGCCATCCTCGCCAGCGACGTTCTAGGACGTCAAGCGGCGTTCAACTGCCCCTGCGCTGTGGTTGAACATCGGCCTGCCACGAATAAGACTCCGGAAATACAATCCCGGAAAGCGCGAAAGCGAGGGGATATCACGTGGCCATGATGAATGGCCCGCGCATAGGCCCGATGCGGCTGGGCGCCGACGAGTCCATAGGTCGGCACAAGGTCAAACCCGGCACCGTCCGGCGAATTCTCTCTTACGCGTCGGCCTATCGGTGGTCGCTGGCCGTGGTGATGCTGGCGACCGCGGTGGACGCGGCGATCGTGGCGGCCGGGCCGGTGCTGCTGAAGACGATCATCGACGACGGCATCCTGCGGGGCCGCCACGACGTGGTCGTGGGAGTGGCGGCCCTCATCGCCGGGCTGGCGGCGGTGAACGCGCTGGCGATCTTCACGCAGACCCGGTTCTCCAGCCGGGTCGGCCAGGGCATCGTCTACGACCTGCGGTGCAAGGTGTTCGGCCATGTGCAGCGGCAGCCGCTCGCGTTCTTCACGCGGACCCAGACCGGCTCACTGGTCAGCCGGCTCAACACCGACGTCGTCGGCGCGCAGCAGGCGATCACCACGCTGCTGTCGCAGACCGTCTCGACCCTCCTGACGCTGGTCTTCGTGCTGAGCACGATGTTCTACCTGTCCTGGGAGATCACCGTCGCGGCGCTGGTGATGATCCCCGTCTTCCTGCTGCCCGCCAAGCTCATCGGGCGCAGGTTGCAGACGCTCACCCGTACGGGGATGGAGCTCAACGCCGACCTCGGCTCGATGATGAACGAGCGCTTCAACGTGTCGGGCGCGCTGCTCGCCAAGCTGTACGGCCGGACCGACCAGGAGCAGGGCGACTTCTCCGGGAAGGCGGCCCGGGTCCGCGACGTCGCCGTCTCGACCGCCGTCTACGGACGGCTGCTGTTCATCATCACCACCCTGATCACGGGCGTGACCACCGCCGTCGTCTACGGCCTCGGCGGGGTGCTGACCATCGGCGGCGCGTTCCAGATCGGCACGCTCGTCGCCATGGCCACCCTGCTGCTGCGCCTCTACGGCCCGGTCAACCAGCTCTCGAACATGCATGTCAGCGTGATGGTGGCGCTCGTCAGCTTCGACCGCGTCTTCGAGGTCCTGGACCTGCGGCCGCTGGTCGACGAACGGCCCGGCGCGCGGCCGCTGCCGGCCGACGCCGCTCCCGACGTCGCGTTCGAGGGGGTCTCGTTCGGCTACCCGGGCGCCGACGAGGTGTCGATCGCCTCCCTGGAGTCGGTCGCCCACCGGCAGCCCGAGCGGGCGGGCCGCCCGGTCCTCGACGAGGTCTCCTTCACCGCCCCCGCGGGCAGGATGACCGCGCTGGTCGGCCCCTCCGGCGCCGGCAAGACCACGATCACCCAGCTCGTCCCGCGCCTCTACGACGCCACCGAGGGCACGGTCCGCGTCGGCGGCCACGACGTGCGCGACCTGACGCTGCGCTCCCTGACCGACGCCATCGGCGTCGTCACCCAGGACGCGCACATGTTCCACGACACGATCAGGGCCAATCTCCTGTACGCCGCCCCGGACGCCACCGAGGAGGAACTGGTCGGCGCGTGCGAGGCCGCCAGGATCTGGCCCACGATCGCGGCGCTGCCCGACGGCCTCGACACCGTCGTCGGCGACCGCGGCTACCGCCTGTCGGGCGGGGAGAAGCAGCGGGTCGCGCTGGCCCGGCTGCTGCTCAAGTCGCCGCCGATCGTGGTCCTCGACGAGGCCACCGCCCATCTCGACTCCGAGTCGGAGGCCGCCATCCAGCGGGCGCTGAAGACCGCGCTGGCCGGCCGCACCTCGCTGGTCGTGGCGCACCGGTTGTCGACCATCCACGAGGCCGACCAGATCCTGGTGCTGAACGGCGGCCGGATCGAGGAGCGCGGCACCCACCGGGAGCTGCTCGCCGCCGGTGGGCTCTACGCCGAGCTCTACCGCACCCAGTTCGCGGCCGACCCCTCGATGAACGACACCAGCCGGGCGACGCCCTCGTCGATCTCGGCCGGGGACAGGTAGCTGGTCGACAACCGCAGCGCCCGCTCCCCGCCCCCCGCCGGGTAGAAGTACGACATGGGCGTCCAGATGACCCCGTACTCCTGCGCCGACCGGGTCAGCGCCGCGTTGTCGGCCGTGAACGGCACCTGGACGGTGAGGAAGAAGCCGCCCGAGGGCGTGTTCCAGCTGACCCCGAGCCGCTCGCGGCGGTCTTCCGGCAGGTGGCGGCCGAGGGCGGCGAGGGTGCGGGTCATGGTCTCGCCGTAGTAGGCGGCCGTCTCCGTGTTCAGGTCCGAGAGGCGGCCGCCGGTGGCCAGCAGCGCGCCGCCCACCGCGGCCTGGCTGAGCGGGGAGGTGTTCACGGTCACCATGCTCTTGATCTTCGCCAGCTCGTCGGCCAGCAGCCCGGTCGTGCCGTCGGGGCGCACCACCGGCTGGTCGGCCACGGCGAACCCGAGCCGGGCTCCGGGGAACAGGCTCTTCGCGTACGACCCCAGATGGACCACCCGCTGCTCGCGGTCGAGCGACTTGAGCGTGGGCTGCTGGGCGCCGGGGCTGACCAGCCGGTAGGGGCTGTCCTCCAGGACCAGGAGGCCGAGCCGTCCGGCCAGGGCGAGCAGCGCGTGCCGCTCCGCGAGCGACATGGTGACGCCGGACGGGTTGGAGTGGTCGGGGCAGACGTACACGGCCCTGACCCTGCGCCCGCGGGACCGCTCCTCCTCGGCGGCGGCCTCGATCGCGGCGACCGAGCCCTCCTCGACGGCGGTGAGCGCGACGTCCAGCAGCCGGGCCGCACCCGTGATGCCGACGTAGCAGGGGCTGACCACCAGCAGCACGTCGCGCGGGCCGGAGAACAGCGCCCGCAGCGCGAGGAACATCGCCTCCTGGCAGCCGACCGTCACGACGATCGACTCCGGCGGCACGTCGATGCCCTCGTCCACCCGGAGAGAGCCGGCGACGAGCTCCCGGATCCGCCCGGCGGTCGGGCCGTACTGGAAGATCGCGTCGCGCACCTGCGCCGGCGACCGCCCTTCGGCGGCCAGCTGGTCGAGGTAGCGCCGGATGTAGGTGAAGACCTGCTCGGTGTCGAAGAACCCGTCGTACGGGCGCCCCGGCGCGAACGACACGGCGTCGGGGTAGCGGAGCGTGACCTCGTTCAGGAAGTTCATCGTGTCCATGACCGGGTCGCCGACGCTGGCGTGCAGGTCCTCCCGGCGCAGCGGGCCGGTGAGCTGGACCGGCGCGGCGGGCTCGGCGGCGACCGGCCCGGCCGGGCCCGCGCGCACCAGTTCGGGCCCCACGTCGGCGATGGTGCGGACACCGGCGAGCGCCATCGTCTCGGTCACCTCGGCGAGCAGGACGGTCAGCACGTCGGTGACCCCCTCGGCCCCGCCGGTCGCGAGCCCGTGGAGGACCGGCCGGCCGAGGAGCACGCCGTCGGCGCCCAGCGCGAGCGCGGCCAGCACGTCACGGCCCCGCCGCACCCCTCCGTCGAGCAGGATCGGCACCCGCCCGGCGACCGCCGCCGCGACCTCCGGCAGCACGTCGAGCGTCCCGGGGGCGCCGTCGAGCTGCCGCCCGCCGTGGTTGGAGACGACGACGCCGTCCACGCCCGCCTCGACGGCGCACACCGCGTCGGCGTCGCAGAGCACGCCCTTGACCAGGATCGGCAGCGAGCTGACCGAACGCAGCCAGTCGATCACCGACCAGTCGAGGTCGGGCGCGAGTTCGGCCCGCGCGTGCGCGGCGGGGTCGGTGAACCCCGACCCCGGCAGGTTGGCGGGCCCGACCCCCTCGGGCAGCCGGAAGCCGTTGCGCAGATCGCGCAGCCGCCGCCCGAGGTGGGGGGTGTCGGCGGTCAGGACGAGCGCCTCGAACCCGGCGGCCTGGGCGCGTTCGACGACCGCACGCGTGACGGAGCGGTCGCGCAGGCAGTAGACCTGGAGCCACAGCGGCACGTCGGCCGCCGCGGCGATCTCCTCGAACGGGCGTCCGGCGAAGGTGCTCACCACGACGGGCACCCGGGCCGCCGCGGCGGTCCCCTGGGCGGTGGCGACCTCGCCCAGGGGGTGCGCGAGCGTCTGGAAGGCCAGCGGCGCGATCCCGACGGGCACGTCCCACGTACGGCCGAGGATCTTCACGGCCGTGTCGGGGTCACCGCCTCCGCGCAGGATGCGGGGGCGCAGCCGGACCCGTTCGAACGCCTCGACATTGGCCGCGACGGTCTTCTCCTCGCCCGCGCCGCCTTCGAGGAAATCCCATACCGGCGGTTCCAACCGGGCCCGCGCGGATTCCCGGAATTCACCGAGTGTCAATTTCATCGAAGTGTGCCTTTCGATTTCAGTCCGCCTCCTGCCGCCTGATGGCGTCATAAAGCGCGTGGATGTTGTTGCTGCCGAACGAGTTCGCGCCGCGGCGTTCGATCACCTCGTAGAAGAGGGTGCGTCTCGGGTGGGGCGACTGGGTGAAGATCTGGAGCATGATCCCGGCCTGGTCGCGGTCGGCCAGGATGTTGAGCTCGCGCAGCACCTCGACGGGCGTGCCGACGGGGCCGAGGCGGCCGGGCAGCATGTCGTAGTAGCCGCCGGGCGTCGACAGGAAGGTCACGCCCCGCTCCGCGCTGGTCCGCACGGCCGTCGCGATGTCCTCGGTCAGGAAGGCGACGTGCTGGACGCCGGCGCCGCCGTGCGCCTTCACGAACGCGTCGATCTGGCCGGGTTCGAGGTTCCCGTCGGGCTCCAGGATCGTCAGCGTCAGCCGGCCCGACGCGCTCTGCACGACGGTCGACTCCATGGCCTGCGTGCCCACCACGATCCGCTCCGCGTAGGTCTCCCCCAGACCGAAAACGCGCTGGTGGTAGTCGACGACGTCGGCCATCGTGCCGCCGGGGACGCAGATGGCGAAGTGGTCGACGGCCGAGAACAGCCCCATCCCCGAACGGCCGCAGCCGCTCTCGTCGACGAACGCCGCGAAGGCCCCGCCGGGCTGCTCGCGGGACACCAGCCGGTACGCCACGTCGCCGAACGCCGACACCGACGCGAACACCACCCGGGCGCCGGGCGGGCCCGACGTCTCCGGCGGCGACAGCGACGTGGCCCCCCGCCCGACCGCCTCGGCGTAGGCGGCCGCCGCGTCGGGCACCAGCAGGCCGATGACGCCCACGCCGTCGCCGTGGTCGCGGACGTACTCGGCGGCCCGGCCCTCGGTCCCGGCCGGGGAGGTGAGCAGCACCGCGATCCCGCGCTGGCGGAGCAGGATCGACTCCCCGCCGCCCGGATGGCCGCCGCCGCGGCCGCTGAGCGTGAATCCAAAACCCTCGCGAAGATAAGCCGCGGTTTTCTCCACGTCTTCCACGAAGAATTCGATGTGGTCAATCGCCTGAATGTCCATTCGCCGCCTCCGTCGGGCCGATTTAACTCGGGCCAAAACATTCAACGACAGGAATCGCGGCATCGTCCAACAATGCGAACGCGACGCTTGAACAGCGGAGATTTCCCGGCGGAATTCAGGCGGCCGGGAGGGTCACGGTGACCGCGAGCCCGCCCTCGGGTTGTGCCTGCGCCCTCACGACGCCGCCGTGGGCGTGCACCAGCGCGGCGACGATCGACAGGCCCAGCCCCGCGCCGTCGGCCGAGCCGGTCCGGTCGGCGTTGAGCCGCCGGAAGGGCTGGAACAGCTCGGCCACGCGCTCGGGCGGCACGCGCGGACCGCTGTTGCGGACGGTCAGCACGGCGTCAGAGGACAACTCGACCGTGACGTGGCCGCCGGGGTGGTTGTGCCTGATCGCGTTGTGCACCAGGTTGGCGGCCAGCCGCCCGAGCAGCACCTCGTCACCCGACACGACGACCGGTTTGGTGCGCACGTCGAGCGCCACGCCGTGGCGGACGGCCAGCGGCAGGTGGTCTTCGATGACCTGCTCGACAACGGTCTCCAGCTCGACCGGAAGGTGGGCGTCGAGGCCCCGCTCCCCCTGCGCGAGCACCAGCAGCCCCTCGATGAGCCGCTCGCTGCGGAGCGTGTTGCGCAGCAGTTCGGCGCGGATCCGGGCGACCTTCTCGGGAGTCGGGTCGGCCAGCCCGACCTCGATGGCGGTGCGCTGGATGGTCAGCGGCGTGCGCAGCTCGTGGGAGGCGTTGGCGACGAAGCGGCGCTGGCTGTCGACTGCCTGCTCCAGCCGGTCGAGCATCGCGTCGAAGGTGTCGGCCAGTTCCTTCAGCTCGTCGCGCGGACCGGTGAGCGCGATGCGCTCGTGGAGGGTCGACAACGAGAGGCGGCGGGCCGTGGTGGTGATGCGGTGGACCGGCCGCAGCAGCCGCCCGGTCAGCCAGAAGCAGACGGCGAAGGCGAGCACGGTGATGAGCACGAGGGTGACCACCGTGACGACGCGCTGCGAGTTGATCAGGGTGCGTTCGAGGTCGGCCTGGGCCTTGGCCAGCGCGGCCGGGTCGTGGAGCGGCGCGGTGCCGGGATTGCCCACGAAGGGCGAGTCCTGCACCTTCTGGCCGACGATGATCTGCTGGATCTGCTGGGCGGCGAGCAGCACCCCGAGTGCGACGGTCGTGAAGATGCCGCCGTACAGCAGCGTCATCCGGGCCCTGATCGACCCGCCCGGCCAGACGCGGCGCGCCTCCTTCACAGGCGGTACCCGCTTCCCGGGACGGTGGAGATGACGGGCGGGTCGCCGAGCTTGGCGCGGAGCTTGCTCATGGTCACCTTGACCACGGTGGTGAACGGGTCGGTGTGTTCGTCCCAGGCCCGTTCGAGGAGTTCCTCGGTGCTGACGACCGTGCCGCGCGCCTGCATCAGGACCTCCAGGACGGCGTACTCCTTGCGCGACAGCGGGAGGTAGCGGCCGGCGCGGTGGGCCTGCCGGCGGGCCATGTCGAGGGTGATGTCCTGCCACTGGAGGACCGGCGGCAGCGGCTGGCCCGCCCGGCGGGCCAGGGCGCACACGCGCGCCACCAGCTCGTCGAACGCGAACGGCTTGGCCAGGTAGTCGTCGGCGCCGAGGTTGAGGCCGCTGATGCGTTCGTGCACCGCGCCCGAGGCGGTCAGCATCAGGATGCGCACCGCCTCACCGCGCTGGGCCAGCTCGCGGCAGACGTCGTCGCCGTGCACCTCCGGCAGGTCACGGTCGAGGACGAGCACGTCGTACTCGTTCACCGACAGGCGCTCCAGCGCGGCGGCGCCGTCGTAGGCGACGTCGACCGCCATGGCCTGGTCGCGCAGTCCTTCGGCGATGAGGTCGGCCAGGACGTGCTCGTCTTCGGCCACGAGAATCCGCATGGCTTTCATTTCCCCACATCCGCGGTAAGACCGCGGTTAACGATCGGCTTCATTCGCCTCCGGGCGGGGGCTCGGTCGCCCGGTCCTCCAACCGGTCGGCGAACTCCGCCCACGCCGCCGCGCAGCCGTCGGCGAGCGTGGCCACGACGTTGGTCCAGTGGGGTGGCACCGCCGACAGGATGCGCTCCCAGGATCCCGCGTCGATGGTGTGCAGGTTGAGCAGGTTGAGGATGGCGCGCCCGTTCTCGCTGAACCGCAGCGCCGGGTCGGCCCGCAGCCGTGCCACCATGCGCGCGCGGTCGGGGGCGGTGAACTGCCCGAACAGGCTCGGCTCCGATGGAAGGGGCGGGGTCGGCGGCGGTGTGCGCTCCTGCGACCTGAGCAGGCCGTCTTCGCCGCGGGCGATCCGTTTTCGCACGTCGCGGGCGGTCTCCGGGGAGATGCCGGCGATCTTGGCCACCTGGCGCAGCGACATGTCGGGGTTGCTCCTGATGACCTCGCCCGCCCGCCGCCGCCCCTCCTCGGGGTCGGACCTGCGGACCCGGCCGTCCTGGCCGGTGCGGTCGAGCGTCACCACGTCGGCGTCGACCTGGAGCTGCGACCGTATCTTGGCGACCGTCGCGGGCGCGATGCCGGCGACCGAGGCGATCATGCGGTCGGACCAGTGGGGGTGGGTGAAGATGATGCGCTCGGCCGCCCGCTTGCGGTCCTGTTTCGACAGCGGCAGCCCGTGAGTGACGTTCGACTGCACGGCCAGGACGAACGCGTCGTCCTCGGCGCCGTCGAAGAAGACGACCGAGATCTTCTCCTCGCCACGCAGGCGTGCGGCCTTCAGCCGGTGGAAGCCGTCGATGACCCGCATCGTCGGGCCGTGCACCACGATCGGCGGCAGTGGGTTCTGCGCCTCGGCGAGCGTGTCGACGTGATCGAGGTCCTCCCCGCCCAGGCGCGGCGACCCCGTCGTCGTCAGGTCGTCGATCAGCACCTCGGTGACCGACGTCAGCTCCACGAGTCGTAAGTCCTGCTTCGTCACGCTTATCTCCCAGCATTCGCGTACTGGTCATCGGCGGGACTGCGAGGCATCAGCCCGAACTGCTGTGCCGGGGAGCTGACGTCGTGTCGTGCGCACGGCATGGTTGTCGCACACGACACGGCTGCTGACGATGGTTCCTGCGGCGGGACACGCGGCCGTGTCGGCCTGTCCCCAAGACGGTTCTGCCGCGTCGACAGAAGCTCGATCCTTGCTACCCCCGGCTTTCTCGAACCGCGCAGCGACGAACCAATCGCCCCGTCATTTGCGTCGCTTGGTGCAAATCCTCATGCATATTGTGCAGAGCCACACTACAAGTCAAGAGCCTCTTGACTACCGTGCGTGCGAGCGCCGCTACCTGGGCATACGACGCCGCGCTGTAATGCCGCGATCTGGCGCGTACGGAAAACCACTTGACTACGGTGTCCACGAGAGTGCCTGGACACTGTTCGATCGCACAACGACCGGGCGCCGCCGTCCAAGCGCGTGATTGCTCACTTGGACGTGAGGGGCAGGTTAGGGCGGTTTTGGCGGCCTTGATGACGGTCGCGACGGCTACTTATATTCGGCTGCGCGGCCGGCTCCCGACCGGCGAAATCACGCTTCCACACTCTCCGCGCTGGAGTGTCATTGGAGAATCCACGTCATCATCAGCTCGGTGTCATCGTCCACGACGACGCGGTGACGGTTCCGGTGGGCCTGCTCCGCCACGCCGACTCGCCCCGCCTCGACGGAGAGAACCACGACCACGTCCGCGCCCTCGCGGAGACCACCGGCGCGCTGCCGCCCATCCTCGTCCACCGCGCCACCATGCGGGTGATCGACGGGATGCACCGCCTGCGCGCCGCCATCCTGACCGGACGCCAGCACATCCCCGTCCGCTACGTCGACGGCGCCGAGGCCGACATCTTCCTGGCCGCCGTCCGCGCCAACGTCGAACATGGGCTGCCGCTCTCCCTCGCCGACCGCGAGGCGGCCGCCACCCGGATCCTGACCACCCACCCTCAGTGGTCCGACCGCGCCATCGCCGAGACCACCGGCCTGGCCTCCACCACGGTCGGCCGGATCCGGCAGCGCACCGCGACCACCCAGCCGGCCGCCCGCATCGGCAAGGACGGCCGGGCCCGGCCGGTCAACGCCGCCGCCGCCCGCCGCCACGCCGGGCGCCTCATCGAGGAGCAGCCGCACGCCTCGCTGCGCGACATCGCCGAACAGGCCGGCATCTCCCCTGCCACCGCCAAGGACGTGCGCGACCGCCTGCAGCGGGGCGACAGTCCCGTACCGGCGAAACTCACCCTGGCCGAGACCCGCGCGCCCGGCACCCACCCGCAGACCCCGACCGTCACCCGGCTCCTGCGCAGGGGCCGGATTCCCGACCCCGACCAGATCCTCCGCAAGCTGCTGCGCGACCCGTCGCTCAAGCTGACCGACAACGGGCGGCTGCTGCTGCGCTGGCTCAGCACCCACACGGTCAACACCCACGAATGGGAGCGCCTGGAGGACGAGCTCCCCACTCACTGCGTTCCGCTGGTCGCCGACCTCGCCGTGGGCCTGGCCTACGAATGGGCCCGGCTCGCCGAGACGCTGAAGGGCAGGGACCAGCGCGAGATGGCGTGACGGGACCTCGCGGACCCGTTCTGGCACTGCCAGGCATTGACAGGAGGAGAGCCGGCCCGACGGAATCGGACCGGCTCTCTTCTCATCGGTACGTCAGATCCGACGCCGAGTAGAAGCAGTTCGTCGAATCGGCTCCCGTGCCGACCTGGGTCGGCTCGTTGCCGCTGCTGTTGCCGTTGTACTTGCGGCAGATCACCATCGAGCGGCCCGAGTCGTTGACGATCGTCACCCCGGAGAACCGGGCCGTGTCGCCGTAGTTGACGTTGACGCCCGCCACGGTGCCGCCCGGCCGGGTCAGCGTGACGTTCCTGATGACGACGTCGCGCTGGTGCTGCGTGGAGCAGTTGCCGCACGAGCGGTAGAAGGTCCCGAAGTTGGTCGCCTGGAAGTTCTGGACCGTGAGGGTCCCGGCGCCGTTGTGCTGGAACACCTTGTCACCAGCGTACCGGGCGCCGCCGCCGTCCACGAGGAAGGCCGGGTCGCCGCTGCCCCGGAAGGTGGCGGCGTCCTCGCCGACGTCCTCCCACCAGACGTTCCGCAGCGTGCACGACCCGGAGCAGTGCACGCCGTCACCGGCGGGGGCGCCGATGATGACGTTCTGCAGGGTCGCGCCGTTGGCGAGCTGGAACACCGGGTCCTGGCTCTCCTCCTGCCCGCCGTCGCCGATGCAGCAGTAGCGCCGCATGCCGCCGTCGAGGGTGCCGGACACGGAGATGGTCCCGTTGACGCTGACCTGCCCCGTGGGGGTGGGCCAGCCGGTGGGCTGAGGTGTCGGGGTGGGGGTCGGCGTCGGGGTCGGGGTTCTCGTCGGAGTCGGGGTCGGGCTCGGGGTGCCGCCGCCGCAGGTCACGCCGTTGACGGCGAAGTTCGTCGGCGCCGGGTTGCCGCCGTTCCAGCTCGCGTTGAAGCCGAACTCGGCGGAGGCCCCGGTGGCGAGGGCACCGTTGTAACTCAGACTGGCCGCGGTCACCGTGCTCCCGCTCTGGGTCACGGTGGCGTTCCACGCCTGCGAGACGGTCTGACCCGCGGTGTACGACCAGGTCACCCGCCAACTCGAGAGCGGGTCGCCGGTGTTGGTCAGCGTGACGCCCGCGGTGAAGCCGCCGGGCCACTGCGACTGGACGGCGTAGGCCACCCGGCAGGCGACCGCCGCCTGCGCCGCCACCACCGTCAGGGGGACGACGGCCGCCGCGGCCGTCAGGACGAGTAGCGCCTTCTGGCGCCATGAGCGCAGCATGCTGCCTCCTGCTGCTCGGGAACGTAGGCGCCAGCATCCGCGCCCGGCCTCCCGTCACACCCGCAGCCCACGTCGTTCGCCCAGGTGGACGCTGAACGTTTCTGAAATCCGGTGCAGTCGCCGGCCGCGAGGCACTCGGTCAGCAGGTGCTCCTCGGCTCGAACCACGTCCGGGCCGGGTCCGTTCTGTCCAGAGGGAGCGTGAGGTCGCGGGGCGTCTCCGCGCACGCGGTGCCGGCGACGATCGCGGCAGCCGTCCACACTCCAAGTGATCGTTCTACTCGACGAACCTCAGGAGTGATCGTGGTGAAAGGTGGGGTGATCGCCGGTCTCGTTCTGCTGGTCGCCGCCGTGTGGTGGTTCGCCGGGGCGGACGAGCGCCGATTGCACGCTCAGATGGCGGAGGTCCTGGCACGCGGTGGACCGGCGGAGGAGCGGACCGAGAAGACCCGGCACGTCGAAACGGCCGTTCTGCTCCTGGACGGGCGGACGCTGCGGCTCTCGTTCGTTGGCGGAGCGCCGGAGGGCGAATGCGCCGAGGACTTCACGGGCAGGTCCGTCGAATCGCCCCGGGCCGTCGTGGTCGCCGTCGTCGACACGACGAGGTTCGGGTTCGGTGAACGCGCCTGCCCCGCCATCGGCTACCGCCGGACGCTGGACGTGACCCTCGACCGGCCCCTCGACGGTCGGGCGGTGCTCGACGGAGCGAGCGGACGCCCGATCGGCCTGCGCTCGTCCTCCCCGAGCCGAGATCTTGCTCCGACACCGTCATAACGGCTTTACTGGTGTTCATGATTATGCGGACCTGGCGCGGCTGGACCCGGAGAGAAGACGCCGACGCCTATGCGGACTACCTCATGGAGACCGGCCACCCCGGCTACGTCTCCACCCCCGGCAATCGGGGCGTCACCTTCACCCGCCGCGACGACGGCGACCGGACCGAGTTCTTCCTCGTCTCCCTCTGGGAGTCGTGGGAGGCCGTCCGCGCCTTCGCCGGGGACGAGCCGGGCGTGGCCGTCTTCTACCCGCAGGACGACCGTTACCTCGTCGACCGCGAGACGACCGTCGACCACTTCGACGTGTTCGCTCAGTAGATCGGCCGCCAGGGCACACCGATCGCGGCCCGGCGCCTTCGGCGGCGACGACTCGACTCTCTGGGGGTGACGAAAAAACCGGGCCCGCGCCGTCTGGCGCGGGCCCGGTCGGGTCGTACTGGGTCAGGCGGGAACGATGTTCTCGGCCTGCGGGCCCTTCTGGCCCTGCGTGACGTCGAAGCTCACGCGCTGGCCCTCCTGGAGCTCACGGAAGCCCGAGGCGGCGATGTTCGAGTAGTGCGCGAAGACGTCGGCGCCGCCGCCGTCCTGCTGGATGAAGCCGAAGCCCTTTTCCGAGTTGAACCACTTCACGGTACCGGTGGCCATATCAATTCTCCTTCGGGGTTGACCCGTGAGTCGCACGATTTGCGCGCCTCGCGTCGCCGTGATGATCACCCCGACCGGAAATTCGTCCGGAAATACAAAAGTGCCACCACCGATGCGTTTCATCGGTGAGGCACTTGAAGTCTTCGGGAACCACAACTGCAACTGAAAACGACAGTATCACGGTCCCCCCGGCCTTTATAACGGCGGTGCGGAAAAACCTGGGCCCCCGGTCGGCCAAACCGGATTGGGGGCGACTCCTGGCGAAAACCTGACTTTGCCCTGCGTGTCGCGGGGGCACGGCCCGGTGGAGCAGCCACTTTCCTGGCCGAGACGGGGGGATGGTGACGATGTCACCTGGGAACAGGAAGCCGGACGCGGCCCGCCGGGCGTTCTCCGAGCGCGACGACGGCTCCTACGCGACGTCCCTGCGCGGGCTCGAGCTGCTGCGCGAGCCGCTGCTGAACAAGGGCACCGCGTTCACGGCGGAGGAGCGCGGCGAACTGCTGCTCGACGGCCTGCTGCCGCCGGTGGTCGAATCGCTCGACCAGCAGGTGGCGCGCGTGTACGCGCAATACCGGGCGCAGCCGACCGACCTGCTCAAGAACGTCTATCTGGAGGCGCTGCGCGACCGGAACGAGACGCTCTACTACCGGCTGCTCGGCGACCACCTGCGCGAGATGCTCCCCATCGTCTACGACCCGACGGTGGCGCAGGCGATCGAGACGTACAGCCACGAATATCGCCGGCCCCGTGGGGTGTTCCTGTCGATCGACGACCCGGGCGGGATCGAGGGCGCCTTCGGCAACCTGGGGCTGGGCCCCGACGACGTCGACCTGATCGTCGCCTCCGACGCCGAGGAGATCCTCGGCATCGGCGACTGGGGCGTGGGCGGCGGCGCGGGCATCGCGGCCGGGAAGCTGGCCGTCTACACGGCGGCGGCGGGGGTCGACCCCGACCGCGTCATCCCGGTGGCGCTCGACGTCGGCACCGACAACGAGGGGCTGCTCAACGACCCCGCCTATGTGGGCAACCGGCATTCGCGGGTACGCGGGCGGCGCTACGACGACTTCGTCGACGCCTACGTGACGGCGGCGACCCGGATGTTCCCCGGAACGATGTTGCACTGGGAGGACTTCGGGCCGTCCAACGCCCGGCGGATCCTGGAGAGGTACACCGGCCGGATCTCCACCTTCAACGACGACATGCAGGGCACCGGCGCGATCGTGCTGGCCGCCATGCTGAGCGCGGTGAAGGTGTCGGGGCTGCCGATGCGCGACCAGCGGATCGTCGTCTTCGGCGCGGGCACGGCCGGGATCGGCATCGCCGACCAGCTCCGCGACGCGATGGTCCGTGACGGCCTCGACGAGGAGGAGGCCGTGCGCCGGATCTGGCCGGTCGACAAGCAGGGCCTGCTCACCGACGACATGTCGGGCCTGCGGGACTTCCAGGTCCCCTACGCCCGCCCGGCCGGCGAGGGCGGCGGCGGGCTCGAAGAGGTGGTGGCGCGGGTCAAGCCGACGATGCTGCTCGGCACGTCCACCGCCCACGGCGCGTTCACCGAGAAGATCGTCCGGACGATGGCCGCCGACGTCGAGCGGCCGGTCGTCTTCCCGATCTCCAACCCGACCGAGCGCATCGAGGCGATGCCGGCCGACCTGCTGCGCTGGACCGACGGCCGCGCGCTGGTCGCGACCGGGGTGCCGATCGACCCGATCACCCTGAACGGCGTCACCTACGTCGTCGGGCAGGCCAACAACGCGCTGCTCTACCCGGGCCTGGGGCTCGGCGTGATCGTGTCGCGGGCCCGGCGGGTCAGCAAGGGCATGCTCCAGGCCGCCGCCGAGGCGGTCGCCGGGCTGGTCGACCCGACCCTGCCGGGGGCGTCGCTGCTGCCGCAGGTCGACAACCTGCGCGAGATCTCCGCCACGGTCGCGGTCGCCGTCGCGAGGCAGGCCGAGCAGGAGCAGCTGGCCCGCACCACGCTGCGCGACCCGGTCCAGCAGGTGCAGGACACCATGTGGCACCCGCGTTACCGGCCGGTCCGGGCGAGGGAGCGGTGATGACGACGTACAAGGAGACCCGGACGGAGAGCGACTCGCTCGGCGAGATCCAGGTGCCGGCCGACCGGCTCTGGGGCGCGCAGACCCAGCGGTCGCTGATCCACTTCGACATCGGCGACGACCGCATGCCGAAGGCCGTCTACCACGCCTACGGCTACGTCAAGAAGGCCGCCGCGATCGTGAACGCCCGCGCGGGGCGGCTGCCGCAGTGGAAGGCCGACGCCATCGAGGAGGTCGCCGACGAGGTGATCGCCGGGAGACTCGACGAGGAGTTCCCCCTGTACGTCTGGCAGACCGGCTCCGGCACCCAGTCGAACATGAACGTCAACGAGGTGATCTCCAACCGGGCCATCCAGCTCCTCGGGGGCAGGCTGGGCACCAAGGACCCGATCCATCCCAACGACCACGTCAACATGGGCCAGTCGTCCAACGACACGTTCGTGACGGCGATGCACCTGGCCGCCGTGGAGGCGGTCGAGGGCGGCCTGCTCCCGGCGGTCCGCCGCCTGCGCGAGGCCGCCGCCGAGAAGAGCCGGCGGTGGGCCGACGTGGTCAAGATCGGCCGCACCCACCTGGAGGACGCGACCCCGCTGACGGTCGGCCAGGAGTGGTCGGGCTACGCCGCCCAGCTCGATGACGCCGCCGCCCACCTGGCGGCCACCGCGCGGGGCCTCTACCAGCTGGCGATCGGCGGCACCGCGGTCGGCACCGGCCTGAACGCGCCGCCGGGCTTCGCCGAGGAGGTCGCGGCCGAGATCGCCGAGCTGACCGGCCACCCGTTCACGGGCGCGGCCAACGCGTTCGCGGCGCAGGCGTCGTGCGACACGCTGGTGCGGGTGTCGGCGGCGATCAGGGCGCTGGCGGTGCCGCTGTTCAAGTTCGCCAACGACATGCGCTGGCTCGGCTCGGGCCCGCGCAGCGGCCTGCACGAGCTGATCCTGCCGTCGAACGAGCCGGGTTCCTCGATCATGCCGGGCAAGGTCAACCCGACGCAGGCCGAGGCGATGCTGATGGTCTGCATCCAGGTGATGGCCGACGACTCGGCGGTCTCCGCGGCGGGCGCCGAGGGCAACTTCGAGCTGAACGCGTTCCGGCCGCTGATCATCAACAACGTGCTCCACTCGGCCCGCATCCTGACCGACATGATCGACCACTTCCGCAAGTTCCTCGTCGCCGACGCCCGGCTCGACACCGGGAAGCTGACGGAGAACGTGGAGCGCTCGATCATGATGGTGACCGCGCTGAGCCCGGTGATCGGCTACGACAGGGCCGCCGAGATCGCCCACCGGGCGCTCGACGAGGACCTGACCCTGAAGGAGGCGGCGCTGCGGTCGGGGGTCGACGAGGCGCTGTTCGACCGGGTGGTCGTGCCGGAACGGCTGACCCGTCCGGGCACGGCGGAATGAATGCATTCACGCCGGAGCTGGCCCGCGTCAGCCCGTTCTTGACAACCTCTGACTCCACACCGGATGTTAACGCTAACAACATCTAGTGATGGGATCTTCCATGGTGTCTAGCGCCCGCCGGTTACTGACCGCCGCCGCGGTGACCGTGCTCACCGCGGCGGCGGGCCTCGTCGTCTCCGCGCCGCCGGCCCAGGCCGCCACCAGCCAGTTCCGGGGCATGAACTGGGCCGTGCTGGGTGACAACTTCAGCACCGGCACGCTGGTCGTGCAGGGCCTGAGCCAGTCCGACAACAACACGACGGTCCGCGCCAAGGCCAACTCGATCTACGACAGCATGGAATACGTGATGGGCGTCAACACCGTCCGGTTGCCCATCAACACGCACACCGTGGCCAACACGACCTGGTGGAACTCCTACCGCGGCGCCATCGACGCCGCCACCGAGCGCGGGTTCAAGGTCATCCTGGCCTACTGGGAGGACGGCGCCGCCTCCGGCGGCCGGATCACCAACCTCGCCGCCTGGAACTCGATGTGGTCCAGCGTGGTCGGCACGTACGGGTCGAACGGCAACGTCTACTTCGAGCCGATGAACGAGCCGCACGGCTACTCGTCGGCGGAGTGGCGCAACGTGGCGGCCAACTGGCTCGGCCAGCACACCGCGGCGCCGCCCGGCCGGGTGCTCATCGGCGGCACCGGCTTCAGCCAGGACCTGCGCGACATCTGCAACGACAGCCGCTTCAACGCGACGTTGTTGTCCTTCCACTATTACGCCTTCTTCTACAGCGCGATGACCTACGACGAGTTCCGCAGCCACATCCAGACGCGCCTGGGCACCTGCGCCTCCCGCGCGGTCGCGACCGAGTACGGCGCGCCGATGGCCACCAACCTCAACTACGGCGACCCGAGCAGCACCGACAACTTCGTGCGCTACCTGCGGGCCATGGCCCAGGTCATGCGGGACAACCAGATGGGCGGCACCTACTGGCCCGCCCTCGGCGGCAAGGTGACCGCGGGCCTCGGCTACGACCACTACTCGATGTTCGCCCTCACCGGCAGCGGCACCACCCTCCACCTGTCCACCCGCAACGGCCACGGCGCCAACCGGGTCCGGTACGGCTGGGGCGACGCGGTCAACGACTCGCCCCCTCCGTCGGCGTACCGGATCGAGGCGCGCCACAGCGGCAAGGCCATGGACGTCCAGCAGCCGAACACCAGCAACGGCGCGCGCGTCGGCCAGTACACCTACGCCGGCAACGCGTGGCAGCAGTGGCAGTTCCAGGACGCCGGCAGCGGCTACTGGCGCATCGTCAGCCGCCACAGCGGCAAGTGCCTCGACGTGGTGAGCGCCTCCACGGCAGACGGCGCCGAGCTCGTCCAGTACACCTGCGGCAGCGGCAACAACCAGCAGTTCCAGATGATCAGCAACGGCGGCTACTTCCAGCTCCGGGCCCGCCACAGCGGCAAGTGCGTGGACGTGCCGGCCTCGTCGACGGCCGACGGGGTGATCCTCAAGCAGTACACCTGCAACTCCGGCGCCAACCAGCAGTGGTTGCGCACGGGCGTCTAAAGGAGGTCGACCGCCTCACCGGGTTCGAGGGCGGCTCCAGCCGCGAACCCGGCCCGGTAGGCGGCGTCGCCGGCCAGGTCGCGGGCCGCCCGCTCGCAGGCGGCGCGGGCCGCGCGCAGGTCGGCCGAGCCCATCTGGGGCTGGCCGTAGTCGCGCCAGATCTGGTGGCCGAGGCCGAGCAGGCGGGCGGCGCGCACGCCGTCGCCCGCCAGCACGGCGATCTGCGCCAGGGTGTCGGCGCAGTTGGCCATGCCGAAGCTGTCGCGCAGCAGGCGCCGGGCCCGGAACGACCCGGCGGCCAGGGCGGCGGCCTCGTCGAGGCGGCCGAGGGCGAGGGCGGCGTGGCTGCCGATGTAGTCGCCCCATGAGCGGGTCCAGCGTTCGCCGAGCTCGTCGGTCAGCACGCGGTGCTCGGCGAGGGTCTGCTGCGCGCCGTGCGGGTCGCCGCCGTGCAGCTGGGCGAACGCGCGGGAGATGAGGAGCGTGAGCAGCCGGGCGGCCGGGCCGCCGGTCTCCCGGTGGCGGGCCACCGCCCGGCGGGTGGCCGACTCGGCGGCCTCGTGCTCGCCGGCCAGGGTCGCCGCGACCGCCTCCAGGTGCAGGGCGTAGACCAGCGCGTCGGTCGCCTCGGGGGTGCCCTCGCCGGAGGCGCGGGCCTCGACGGCGAGCCGGCGGGTGGCGGCCAGGTCGCCCTGGCCGACGGTGAGGTGCCCGCACGCCCACAGCGCCTTGGTGCGCTGCGGCGAGGGTCCCGGCGCGGCGGCCAGGGCGCGGTCGAGGTGGTGGCGGCCCTCGCGGAGCCGTCCGGAGGCGGCCCACAGCGGCCAGAGGGCGGCGGCGATCTCCAGCGCGTGCCCGGCCTCGCCCCAGGCCAGGCTCGATTCGAGCGCGACCCGCAGGTTGGCCTCCTCGGCGACGAGCCGGGCGCACCAGGCGGGCTGGTCGGGGCCGAACCACTCGGCCTCGAAGCGCAGGGCCAGCCGGAGGTAGTGGTCGCGGTGGGCGCGGGCGGCCCGTTCGCCGTCGTGGTCGCGCAGGCGTTCGCGGCCGAACGCGCGGATGGTGTCGAGCATGCGGTAGCGCCCGTCGGGCTCCCGGAGCACGATCGACTTGTCGACCAGCCCGGCGAGGGCGGCCCAGACGTCGCCGGTGCCGACGTGCTCGGCGGCGGGCAGGTCGAACGTGCCGGGGAAGACCGCCAGCCGGGCCCACAGGGCCTGTTCCGGTTCGGAGCAGAGCTGGTGGCTCCACTCGATGGCGGTGCGCAGCGTCTGGTGCCGGGCCTGGACGGTCCGGGTGCCGCCCAGCAGCGCGAACCGGGCGTCCACCCGTTCGAGCATCTCGGCGACCGTCATGACGCGCAGCCGTACGGCGGCCAGTTCGATCGCCAGCGGGATGCCGTCGAGGCGGTCGCAGAGCCGGGCGACCTGCTCGTGGCAGGCGGCGAGGTCGAACAGGCCGTCGACGTCGGCGGCCCGTTCGGCGAAGAGGGCGGCGGCGTCGCCGGGGCCGGCCATCGGGCGCACGGCGTAGACGCGCTCCCCCGGCAGGGCCAGCGCCTCGCGGCTGGTGGCCAGCACCCGGACGTCCGGCGCGCCGCGCAGCAGCGACTCCACCAGGTGGGCGCACGCTTCGACGAGGTGCTCGCAGGTGTCCAGGACGAGCAGGGCCCGCCGGTCGGCCAGGTGGTCGCGCAGTTCGTCGGCGGGCGGCCGGGCGTTCTGGCCCGCCAGCCCGAGCGCGTCGCTGACGGTCTCGGCGACCAGGCCCGGGTCGGTCAGGCCCGACAGGTCCACCAGCCACACCCCGTCGGGAGTGCGGGGCAGCAGGTCACGGCCGACCTGGACGGCCAGCCGGGTCTTGCCGACGCCGCCGACCCCGGTCAGGGTGACCAGCCGGGACTCCGCCAGCAGCCGGGCGACGTCGGCGGCCTCGGCCCGCCGTCCGACGAACGAGGTGGTGTCGGCGGGCAGGTTGCCCCGGGTGCGGGCCGGTGAACCGGGCCGCAGGGCCGGGTCGGCCTCGATGATGCGCTGTTGGAGCGCGGCCAGCGCCGGGCCCGGGTCGAGGCCGTGCTCGTCGGCGAGCCGGGCGCGCAGGTCGCGGAAGCTGTCGAGCGCCTCGGTGGGCCGCCCGGCGCGGTAGAGGGCCAGCATGTGGCATTCGCGCAGCCGCTCGCGCAGCGGGTGGGCCTCGACCAGCGGCCCGATCTCCCGGAGCGCGGCCTCGGTGTTGCCCAGGGCGAGCTCGGCCCGCGCGAGGTCCTCGACGGCGGTCAGCCGCTGGTCGTCCAGGCGGCTGCGGGCCGGTTCGACGAAGGCGCCGGACGCGTCGGCGAGGGCGGGCCCGCGCCACTCGGCCAGCGCGGCGCGCAGCGCGGGGGCCGCCTCCGCGGGCGGGAGGGTCCGGGCGTGTTCGGCCCGTTCCTCGAAGCGGGCCAGGTCGAGCGCGCCGGGCGGGACGGCGACGGCGTACCCGGCCGGTCCGGCGACCAGCAGGTCCTCGGCGCCGAGGTCGCGGAGCATCACTCTGATGGCGTGCACCCCCGACTGGATCTGCTGCCGCGCGGTCGCGGGCGGGGCGCCGCCCCACAGTCCTTCGGCGATGGCCTCGGCGGAGGCCGGCCGCCCCCGGTTGAGCAGCAGCAGGGCCAGCAGCCCGCGCCGCTGCGACCGGAGCACGGAGACCCGGTGCCCGTCCCGCTCCGCCCCGATGGGGCCGAGCACCGAAAAGTGCATGGATGCGCCGTCCGAGACCACTGTGGAGCAAATGTGTAGTGATCAGGTTAATGCGTGCATACAGCCGCTCGCGATGATCGTCCCGACCACCACGACTCTCACTGGGGGAACATCGTGCGCACCATCCTGACCAGGGCCCTCGCCGCCCTCGCCGCGACCGGCCTCGTCGTCGCCACCGCCGGGCCCGCCTCGGCCGCCACCTCCGAGATCAAGCTCCTGCAGGGCGGCACCACGGCGGCCGTCGTCTGGTACAACTCCGGCACCCACAACATGTCCAAGGGCCGCAACTCCTTCACCCTGCGGGCGGAGGGCCGCGTCACCTCGGCGACGGTCTACTACCGGACCAAGTGGTCGGAGGGCAAGGTCGCCCACCGGACCGTGACGACGTCCGGCGGCCGGGCGGCGGAGGTCAGCTTCAGCAGCAACCCGAACGACACCGACCGGCACTGGATCAGCTACTGGCTCTGCATGGTGTACTCCGGTACCACGCACTGCTCGGACCCCAGGACCGACTACGTCGACTAGCGGATCCGCTCCAGGATCAGGGGGTCGTCGAGGACGCGGTCGACCACCGTGCCGGCCGCTCCTCGCGACGCCGCCTCGAAGCCCAGCTGCGAGGCCATGATCGTGCACCGCCCCCCGGCCACGGCCCGCCGTTCGAGCTCGGCCTGGGCCGGGGGGATCAGCCGTTCGGCCAGCCGGGCGAAGTAGCCGCCGACCACGATCGCGCGCGGGTTGAAGAGGTTCACCAGGATCGAGCCGCCCAGGCCCAGCCAGCGGCCCACCTCGGCCAGGGCGTCGAGGGTGCGGGCGTCGCCCGCCTCGGCGGCCGACGCGATCGAGTCGACGCGGGCGTCGGGGTTGGCCGAGGTCGCCCCGGCGGGGTCGAGCGCCGCCAGCCCGACCTTCGTCTCCCAGCATCCGGTCCGGCCGCAGCCGCACCGCGCGCCGTCGGGGTCCACGAGCAGGTGGCCCGTCTCCCCGGAGAAGCCGTCGGCGCCGCGCAGCAACCGGCCGTCGACGATGATGCCGCCGCCCACCCCGACCTCGCCGGTCAGGTAGACCATGTCGGCGGTCCCGGCGGCCACGCCGCCCGCGTATTCGGCCAGGGCGGCCAGGTTCGCGTCGTTGCCGACCCCGACGGCCACGCCCAGTTCGGCGCCGAGCAGGTCGGCCAGCGGCACCTGCCGCCAGCCCAGGTTCGGCGCGAACGTCACCACGCCGCCGGAGACCAGCCCCGGCACGGCCACCACGACGCCCGCCAGCGAACCCATCTCGCCCGCCGCCCGGCGGGCCACCCGGACCAGTTCGGCCAGGCACGCCGACAGGCCCGCCCCGGCCGCGTCGAAGCCCTCACGGCAGGAGAACACGACGCGGCCGCCCAGGTCGGAGCCGTGGGCGGCCACGTAGTCGACGTTGATCTCCAGGCCGAGCGCCCCCACGCGGGAGCCGTCGAGGGCCACGTCACGCCGCGGCCGCCCGATGGCCCCCGTCATCGAGGTGCCCGCCTCCCGCACCAGGCCGAGCGACATGAGCTCGGTCATCAGGGAGGAGACGGTGGCGCGGTGCAGACCGGTCGCCTCCACCACGTCCGCGCGGGAGCAGGTCCCGTGGTCGCGCAGGTGCCGGAGCACGCGGGACAGGTTGTCCCTGCGCAGGGTGGCGCGGCCGGTCGTCACGCTAGTCCTGGGCCCTCCCGCCGGCCAGCCGGCTGATCATCAGGGCGATCAGGATGATGCCGCCGTACACGAGCTGCTTCCACTCGCCGGGCACGCCCTGGAGGGTCAGGATGTTCTCGACCAGGCCGATGACCAGGACACCGGTGAGGGCGCCGAGGATGGTGCCCTTGCCGCCGTCCATGCTGACGCCGCCGATGACGGCCGCGGCGAAGACCATGAAGATCCAGCCGACGCCCTGGTTGGCGCTGATGCCGCCGAGGCGGCCGGTCTCCAGGATCCCGGCCAGCGCCGCCAGGGTGCCGCCGATGACGAAGACCGCCAGCACGACCCGCTCCACGCGGATGCCCGCCGCCCTGGCCGCGTCGGCGTTGCCGCCGATGGCGTACAGGGAACGGCCGCCGCGGAAGTAGCCGAGGGCGGCCATGCCGATGGCGAACAGCACGCCGGTGATCCAGATGGCCGCGGGCAGGCCGAGCCAGACCGCGCTGCCGAGGTAGGTGAACGACTCGGGCAGGGCGAAGAGGCTCTTGCCGCCGGTCAGGCCGAGGTGCAGGCCGTGGACGACGATCAGCATCGCGAGCGTGACGACGAAGGCCGACAGCTGGTAGCGCAGGATGAGGAAGCCGTTGAAGGCCCCGATCAGGGCGCCGATGAGCAGGCACAGCACCACGGCCGACGCGGGCGGCAGGCCCAGGCCGAAGCCGCCGTCGCCGGTGGAGATGACGAGCATGACCGACACGGCGGGGGCCATGCCGACGATCGACTCCAGCGACAGGTCGAACTTGCCGGCGATCAGGATGAGCGCCTCGGCCAGCACGACCAGGGCCAGCGCCGACTGCTGCTGCAGCACGTTCGTCAGGTTGCCCATGGTGAGGAACACCGGGTCGATGAAGTACCCGACGATCAGCAGCACCACGATGACCGGCACCAGCGTCAGGTCGCGGAACCGGCTCAGCCGGAAGCCCGGCGAGGCGGCGGGCGCCGGAGCGGGGCCGGAGCCGTTCGCCGACGCCGCCGGGGTCTTCGGCAGTGTCGAGGCGCGGCGCCCCTGCCGATCACTCATGACTGACACCCTCCATAGCGGCCACGAGGTCGTTGTCCGACCATCCGCGTGGCACGTCCTTGATCACCCGGCCGTGGAACATCACCAGGACCCGGTCACAGATTCGCAGGTCGTCGAGTTCGTCGCTGACCAGTACGGCTCCCGCCCCCCGCTGCGCGGCGTCCTCGACCGAGCCGAGCAGCGACTGCTTGGCCTTGACGTCGACGCCGGCGGTGGGGTTGATGACGACCAGCGCGGCCGGGTCGTCGACCAGGGCGCGGGCCATCACGACCTTCTGGGCGTTGCCGCCCGACAGGTCGCCGACCGGCTGGTCGGGACCCTCGGTCTTGATGTCGAGCTCCTGGATCATGGTCCGGGCGCGGGCCCGGCGCCGCTCGGGCGAGACCATGCCGAAGCGGCCGAGCTTCCCGGCGATCGGCATGGTCGCGTTCTCGCCGACCGACAGCAGGGGCACGAAGCCCTCGTGGTGGCGGTCCTGCGGGACGAACCCCACCCCGGCGGCCAGCGCCGACGGGACGTCGCCCGGCTTGGGCCGCTTCCCGTTGATCGTGATGACGCCGCTGTCGGCGCGGCGCAGCCCGACGATGCTCTCGGCCAGGCCGACCTTGCCGCTGCTGCCCGATCCGGCCAGGCCGACGATCTCGCCGGCCCGCACGGTCAGGTCGACGTCGTGGTAGCGGCCCGCGGAGTTGAGGCCGCGCACCTCCAGGACGACCTCGGCGTTCGCGTCGACCGTCCGGGGCTTGGCCTCGTAGGTGACGGCGTGCTCGCCGGTCATCGCGGCCACCAGCGCGTCGTGCGGGAGGTCCGCGACGGTGCTGGTGACGATGTGGCGGGCGTCGCGGAAGACGGTGACGCTGTCGCAGACCTCGTACACCTCTTCGAGGTGGTGCGAGATGAACATCATCGTGACGCCCTTGTCCCGCAGGTCGCGCATGCGGTCGAAGAGGCGTGCGATGGCCGGGCCGTCGAGCTGGGCGGTCGGCTCGTCGAGGATGATGAACCGCGCGCCGAAGGAGAGCGCGCGGGCGATCTCGACGAGCTGCCGCTGCTCGACGCCCAGGTCGCCGGCGAGCCCCGAGGGGTCGACGTCGACGTGGTACTGGTCGAGGAGGGCGGTCGCGCGGGCGCGCATGGCGCGCCAGTTGATGACCCTGCCCTCGGTCTGGCGGTTGATGAAGAGGTTCTCGGCCACGGTCAGCGCGGGGATGATCGTGGACTTCTGGTAGACGCAGGCCACGCGGGCCTTCCACGCGTCGCGGTCGGCGAGCGGCGGGGCCGTCTCGCCCGCGAACCGGACCTCGCCGGCGTCGGGGCGCTGCAGGCCGGTCAGGATCGACACCAGGGTCGACTTGCCGGCGCCGTTGCGCCCGATCAGGGCGTGCGTCTCGCCCTGCTTGATGGTGAGGCCCGCGTCGTTGAGTGCGACGGTGGGGCCGAAGCGCTTGGTGATCCCGAGCGCCTCGACCGCCGCCGCGTTCGATGAGGTGGTCATCTAGCTGACCTGGTTGCCCCAGAGGTTGGGGTCATCCACGTTCTCCGCGGTGACCAGCGGCGCGGGCAGCTGGTCCTCCAGGCCGTTGGGGAGCTGGATGATGTTGCTCTCGTGGTCGGTCGGGCCGGGCTGGAACGTCTTGCCCTCGAGAGCGGCCTTCGCGTAGTAGACGGCGTACTTGGCGTAGAGGTCGGCCGGCTGCGAGACGGTCGCGTCGATCTCGCCGGCGCGGATGGCCTCGAACTCGGCCGGGATGCCGTCGTTGGACACGACGAAGATGTGCTTGGGGTCGTCGGGCTTGACCAGCAGGCCCTTGGCCTTCAGGACCTGGAGGGTCGGGGCCAGGTGTACACCGCCGGCGTGCATGTAGATGCCCTTGATGTCGGGGTTCTGCTCCAGGCGGGTCTGCAGCATGGACGCGGCCTTGCTGCCCTCCCACTCCGTCGGCTCCTCGAAGACGGTGATCCCGGGGAACTTCTCCTTCATGCAGTCGCGGAAGGCCTCGGCGCGGTCACGGCCGTTGATGGAGGCCAGCGCGCCCATCAGCTGCACGACCTTGCCCTTGCCGCCGAGCTTCTCGCCGAGGAACTCGCACGCCTTGGTGCCGTAGGCGCGGTTGTCGGCGCGCACGACCATGTAGACGTTGCCCTTGTCGGGGCGGGTGTCGACGGTGACGACCGGGATCTGCTTGCTCGCCAGCGAGTCGAGGGTCGAGGCGATGGCGCCGGTGTCCTGCGGGGCCATGATGATCGCCTTGGCGCCCTGGCTGATCAGCGCCTGGGTGTTGGCGACCAGCTTGGCGACGTCGTTCTGGGAGTTGGTCGGCGGCATCAGCTCGACGCCGTCCTTGGTGGCGATCTCGGGCACGTACTTGTTGTACGAGTTCCAGAAGTCGGAGTCGGCGCGCGGGAAGTCCACGCCGACCTTGCCTCCGCCGGCGGCGGCCGCGGGGGCCGACTCGCCGGGGTTGGCGCTCGCTGCGGTGTCGGGGGTGTCGGACGACCCGCAGGCCGCCAGGCCCAGGGCGAGCACGGCGGCGCTGGCGGCGACGGACAGAAGTTTCATGCCGATCGGCCTTTCAGGACGGGGGGGTGAGTGACGGCGGAGGTTCTGCGCGCCTCCGCCGCCGGGGAGCTCTGGGCCACTGCGCTGGTCCAGTACTGACCCCATGGATAGGTGAACGCGGCGAGCGACGCGGGTCGCATCGCCGAGCTGAATCCGGCTGCTTCGGGCGCCACGTAGCTGCCGTCCCGGATGACCACCGGGTCGACGAAGTGCTCGTGCAGGTGGTCGATGTACTCGATCACCCGGCCCTCCTTCGACCCGCTGACGGAGACGAAGTCGAACATCGCCAGATGCTGGACCAGCTCGCACAGCCCGACCCCGCCCGCGTGCGGGCAGACGGGGACGCCGAACTTGGCGGCCAGCAGCAGGATGGCGATGTTCTCGTTGACGCCCCCGACGCGCGCCGCGTCGAGCTGCAGGTAGGAGATGGCCTCCGACTGGAGGAGCTGCTTGAACACGATCCGGTTCTGCACGTGCTCCCCGGTGGCGACCGGGACGGGCGCGACCGCGCGTGCGATCGCGGCGTGGCCGAGGACGTCGTCGGGGCTGGTGGGTTCCTCGACCCACCACGGCCCGAACTCGGCCAGTGCCTTCACCCAGCGGATCGCGTCGGAGACATCCCATCTCTGGTTGGCGTCGATCGCGATCGGGTAACCGTCGCCGCAGACCTCACGGGCGATCCGCATGCGGCGGACGTCGTCGTCGAGGTCGGCGCCGACCTTCAGCTTGATCTGCGGGAATCCCTCGTCGAGGGCCTCCTTGCAGAGGCGCCGAAGCTTGTCGTCGTCGTAGCCGAGCCAGCCCGGCGACGTCGTGTACGCGGGATAGCCGTGCTCCCGCAGGGCCGCGATGCGGCCGGCCCGCCCCGGCTGCGCGGCGCGGAGGATCTCCAGCGCCTCGTCGCGGGTCAGGGCGTCGGTGATGTAGCGGAAGTCGACCAGGGAGACGATCTCTTCGGGGCTCATCTCGGCGAGCAGCAGCCAGAGCGGCTTGCCCTCGCGGCGGGCCTTCAGGTCCCACAGGGCGTTCATGACGGCGGAGATCGCCATGTGCATGACGCCCTTCTCCGGTCCGAGCCAGCGCAGCTGCGAGTCGCCGATGAGGTCCTGGTAGACGGCGCCCAGGTCGGAGCAGTCACGGTCGACGATGTGACCTTCGAGCGCCCTGATGGCGGCGGTCTGCACGTCGTTGCCGCGTCCGATGGTGAACGCGAATCCGTGTCCCTTCTCGTCCTCGCCGGTCCGCAGCACCACGTACGCCGCCGAGTAGTCGGGGTCGGGGTTCATCGCGTCGGAACCGTCGAGCTCCGCCGAGGTCGGGAACCGGATGTCGTGCGTCTCCAGGGAGATGACCCTCATGCGAGCTCCAGACACATCCGATTAACGTTAGAGACCGGCGCTACCGCCGGGCGGTCGTCTTCGAAAGCCTTTCGAGATAAAGATCCGATTAATTTGCGGACACGGTCACTCGGGTCACCGTGGACCGATCCCAGGTGGGATCAGAATTCCGCAGGTCGCCGCCGGGCGGAAGACCCCGCGGCCATCATCTCGGTTACTCTCCAGACATCCGATGTTTGGTTCTCAAGAAGAATGCCCCGCGTGTTACAGGCGTGTCAATAGCCGCAACCGGAAAGAGATCCGATGATTGCGAAGGGCCGCGGCCGACCTGACGGTCGGCCGCGGCCCTCGGGATGACCTGCCTAGACGCCGTAGACGTCGAACTCCCAGAGGGAGTAGCCGTACTGCGTCAACGCCCGCTGGGTCCCGTAAATACGGACGTATCGCCCGGTTCCGGTCACCGTGAGGTCGTCGACGCCGCCGTCGCTCGCGGTCTGGGTGTTCACGACCGTCCAGGAGCTGTTGTCATTGGAGGTCTCCACCCGGTACTGCCGCCCGTAGGCCGTCTCCCACTGGAGCCGGACCCGGGAGATCGACCGCGTCTGGCCCAGGTCCACGGTGATCCACTGCGGATCGGCGTAGAGGCTGGACCAGCGGGTGGCGGTGTTGCCGTCGACCGCGTTGGCCGCGACGTTCGCCCCGGCCTCCGTGCTCGACACCGTCACCGGTCTGCTCCGGGACAGCAACTGGGCGGTCCCGCCGGCCGGGGTGCCGTACACGTTCAGATCCCAGAGCGAGTAGCCGTACTGCGTGAGCGCGCGCTGGGTTCCGTAGATACGGACGTACCGCCCCGTGCCACTGACGGAGAGATCGTCCACTCCCCCGTCCGAGGCGGTCTGGTTCGACAGGACCGTCCAGGTGCTGTTGTTCGGGGAGACCTCCACCCGGTAGGCGCGGCCGTAGGCCGCCTCCCAGTTCAGCCTGATCCGGTTGACGTCGTAGGACGCCCCCAGGTCCACCGTGATCCACTGCGGGTCGGCGTAGAGGCTGGACCAGCGGGTGGCGCCGTTGCCGTCGACCGCGTTGGCCGCGACGTTCGCCCCGGCCTCCGTGCTCGACACCGTGACCGGCTTGCCCTGGGCGAGGTCGCCGCCTCCGCCGGAGACGGGCGTCGAGACGCCCGCGCCGGTGAAGGTGTAGCTGTCGACGTCGAACACGGCCGTGCCGGCCGGGCCCGAGAACGTCAGGTAGAGGTCGTGCGTGCCGGTCGGGGCGCTCACGGGAGCGGTCAGCTCCACGTAGTCGTCCCAGCCGCCGGTGTTCGGCACCGTGATCCTGGCGACCTCGGCGCCGGTCGGGCTGTCGTACCGGAAGGAGAGCGTTCCTCCGGCGTTGGCGCTGGAGACGCGGGCCTTGACCCCGGTGATGCCCTGGAGGTTCACCGCGTGGTGGCGCACCCACTCGCCGTTCTGGATGTCGCCGAGCCGCTTGCCGCCCTCGGCCTGGGCCTGATCGACGACGCGCGGGCCGTTGAGGGTGACGTAGTGCTCGGCCTGCCACTGCTTGGGCCACAGGGTGATCTCCCGCTCGCCCGTCAGCGGCACCGTGCCGGTGGCGCCGCGGTCGGTGTAGGAGGCCCTGATCACCCAGAACAGCACCGAGTCGGGACCGGCGTGCACCGGGCCGACGTCGAAGGAGGCGCCGCAGCCGGTGCCCTCGCCCTCCTCGTGGGCGTGTTCCTGGTGCCCGAGCGCGGCCCGCACGACCACGTTGGCGCACGGGATCGTGCCGTCCTGCGCGTCGGTGGCCGACGCGGAGGCCGTCAGGCGTTCGTCCCACGAGAACAGGCCGCCGTTGGGCAGCCCGCCGACGGTGACGACCGGCCGGTTGTTGCCGACCACGACCGTGACCAGGGTGGTGCCGGTCATGGTGCCGTCGCTGACGGTCAGCCGGGCTCTCTTGTCGCCGTTGCTTGTGTACGTGTACGACGGGTTCGCCGCCGTCGAGTCGGTGCTGCCGTTGCCGTCGAAGTCCCACGCGTAGGTCAGCGGGTTGCCGTCGGGGTCGTTGCTGCCCGCGCTGGAGAACTGCACGGTCAGCGGGGTGAGCCCGTTGTCGACGCTCGCCGTGGCGACCGCGACCGGCGACCGGCCGCCCTGCACGTAGTTGATCTTCACCAGGGCCGCGTCGGCCGCACCGGAGAAGTATCCGCTGCCGTATTCGAGCAGGTAGAGCGACCCGTCAGGGCCGAACTCCATGTCGATCGGGTGGACGAACGGCATCCCGGCGAGGACAGGTTCGATGATCGTCGGGGTGCCGGTGGCGGGGTTGCCGTTGCCGAACTGGACCTCCTTGATCCAGTTGCGGCAGTACTCGGTGATGATCAGCTTGTTGTCGTAGTACTGCGGCCACTTCACCGCGCTGTTGAGGTTGGGGTTGTAGTGGTAGACCTCGGCGTGGTTCGGCGAGCCGCAGCCGCCGGGCTGGTCGAGGGCCGGCCACTCCTTGCTGCCGCCGTGCTGCTCCCACACCAGCGCGCCCCGCGTCGGCGGCAGCTGCTGGAGGCCGGTGTTGCGCGGCGAGTTGTTGACCGGGCCGGTGCTGCCCCCGCAGGGGAACCAGCCCCGCGGCGCGTTGGCCGCGAAGTCCCAGTCGTTGTAGGCGACGTTCGGGCCGCCGCAGTAGGGCCAGCCGTAGTTGCCCGCGCTGGTGGCGCGGTTCCACTCGTCGTAGGCGGCCGGTCCGCGGTTGGCGACGGTCGCGCCGGCGTCCGGCCCGACCTCACCCCAATAAAGGGTGTTGCCGGCCTGCTTGTCGACCCAGATCCGGTACGGGTTGCGGGTGCCCATCACGTAGATCTCCGGCCTCGTCTGCGCCGTGCCGGGCGCGAACAGGTTGCCGGAGGGGATCGTGTAGGTGCCGTTGGCCTCGGGGTGGATGCGGTTGATCTTGCCCCGGAGGTCGTTGGTGTTGCCCGACGTCCGCTGCGCGTCGTACTGCGGGTTGCGGCTGGTGCGCTCGTCGATGGGCGCCATCCCCGCCGAGTCGCCACCCGAGTTGGTGTTGTCCCCGACGGCGAAGTACAGGTTCCCATTGCTGTCCCAGGTCATCGACCCGGCGGAGTGGCAGCACAGGTCACGCTCGGTCGGCCATTCGATGATCATGTCTTCGGTGGCGGCCGGGAGCGTGTTCGTCGAGGTGTTGAAGGTGAATCGGGAGATCCGGTTCACCAGCGGGGTCACCTTCGGCGAGTAGAAGAGGTAGACCCAGCGGTTGGTCGCGAAGCCCGGGTCGAGGGTGATGCCGATCAGGCCGTCCTCGAAGCGGGCGTCGAGCGGGAGGGTGAGGGCGACCGTCGTCGCCTGGGTGGCCGGGTTGTACAGGCGGACCTGGCCGCCGCCGGCGCTGGTGCCGCGGTTGATGTACAGCACCTTGCCGTCGGGCAGCACGGACAGTTCGATGGGCTCGCCCATCGACAGGCCGCCGTCGAGCCGGACCTTCTCGAAACCACTCGTGGGTGGCGGCGCCGCGTGAGCGGGTGCGGCGGGCACCAGTGCGACGACGATCAGGGCGAGCACGCCCAGGATCGCGCGCAGGCGCGGGATACCTGACATGGGATCTCCAGTGCAGGAGGGACGGGGACGGGACGGCGGCCCGTGGTCACCGAGAGCCGCCGATAGAGAACGCACCGGTGACCACCCGCCACAAGCGGTCACCGGCGCGCTTACTGCCCCTAGGGGTTGGTCACACAGGGATCAGGTCGAACTGCTCCCATGGGCCGATCGCGGCGCGGTTGGTGACGAGGTTCTGCGACCCGCCGCCCTCCGCGCACACGTATTGACTGTTCACGGTGGCCCGCAGGCTGATCGAGCCGTCGCCGTTGGTCACCACCGTGAAGCTCTCCCAGGACCCGGCCGAGGGCCGGTTCGCCAGCAGCGGCACGTTGCCGCCGCCCTGGTTCGTGACGTACTGGTTGTTCGCCACCGAGCGCAGGGCGATGTTGCCGCCGCCCAGGTCGACCCGGACGAACTGCTCGGTCGCCCCGGCGGTCGTCTTGTTGGCGATCAGCGGGGTGGTCGCGTTGGCGGCCGACACGTACAGGTTGTTGGCCCGCGACCGCAGCGTGTAGGTGTTCGCCGGGGTCGAGCCCGTGATCACCCGGAGCGCGTCGATCATGCCGACCGACGTGGTCTTGTTGACCACCCGGAGCGTGTGCTGGCCGCTGGACAGGCCGGTCTTGCTGTAGACGACCTGCTGCGCCTGCCGTGAGCCGCTCTGGTAGAGGTTCACGTTCTGCTGGAACACGTTGTCGATGTAGACGTCGACGTTGCCCATGTCGGAGAACCGTTCCGAGAGGATCTCGATGCCGGTGCCGGTGAACGTGTAGGTCGCGGCGGCGTTGACGGTGGTGCTGTGGTGGGTGTCGTCGTTGTAGTCGCCGTAGCCCCGGCCGGTGGTCAGGTGCCAGTTCGAGTCGTAGGTCAGCTCGGTGTTGTTCACCAGGCCGGGCGTGCCGGCGCCGTTGAGGCCGAGGGTGGAGGCGGTGCCGCTCAGCGACTTGGCCGCCTGGTTGGCGGTGCCGGTGAGCTGCGTGTAGCTGTAGGCGGAGAGCAGCTTGGCGGTGCGCTCCACCACGTAGGTCGTGTTGGCGGCGGTCGCGAAGCTGACCTCGGCGGCCGAGCTGGTCGTGATGATCGCGTTGTCGGAGGTGCGGCGCACGCGGACCTGCTGGGTGCCCCACGGGTTCACCACGGTGGCCTGCTTGCCGTACAGGGACTTGACGCCGACGTACTTGGTCTCGTTGCCCTCGCGCTCGGAGGACACGATGAAGCCGTCCTTGGCCAGCAGCGAGAACTTCCCGATGAACGAGGAGCTGCTCGGCGCCGCCGGGAAGACCCGGATCTTGTCGTTGTACGACTGCATCAGCGACTCGTTCATGGCCGACATGTGCACACCGTGGTACTCGAACACGCCGTTGGTGTTGCTGGTGAAGCTGTTCGGGTAGTTCTGGTAGCGCTGCGCCATGGTCTTCATGCCCGCGAAGGCCTGGTCGCCCAGCCCGAGCCGGGCGGCCTGGACCGCGTCGTTGGCCCACACGTTGCCGTAGGGGTGCGGACGCACGTTCCAGGTGTTCAGCGCCGTCGAGTAGTCGGGGAAGCCGATGCCCGTCAGGTTGTAGGGCCAGATCATCTCCGCCGACACGTTCTCGCCGTTGCGGGCCTGCGAGATCGGCGGCTGGTGCGGCTGGTAGGCGTTGTTGACCACCGAGTAGGGCACCAGGTTGTTCAGGATGTTCTGCAGTTCGGTGCGCAGGCTCGCGTCGACGCCGAGCTGCTGGGCCACCTGGATCGTCACGGGGAACAGGCTGCGGATCGCGGTCAGGTCGGTAAGGGCGTTCCGCACGTTCCAGTACGTCTCATGGGCGTTGGAGTTGGCGATGTAGTACTGGCCGGTCGAGGCGTCGCGCGACACGAAGCTCCGGTAGAACTTCGCCGCCTCGCGCATGAACGGGTAGGCCGTGTTCGCCAGGTAGGTCGCGTCGTTGGTGTACCGGTAGCGCAGGTACATGTTGTACGCGGCCTCGGCGGCGGTCGACATCGTGTTCTTGGTGAAGTCGCTGTTGATGGTGCCGCGCGCGTTGCCGTCCCAGCCGTAGGTCTCCGGCAGCCAGATGCCGTCGATGCCGTATCTGGTCTGCGTGTACGACTTCAGCGCGTTGTAGTTGCGCGAATGGAGGTTGTTGAACACGTCCATCAGATCGATGTGGTTGGACGCGTAGAACGAGTAGTACACGTGCCGCATGTTCCAGTACCAGTAGGCGTTGGACCATTTCGACTGGTCTCCGGTGGCACGGAAGACCCCGTTGATGAAGTGGAACGGGTAGTTGCCGTAACCGCCCGCGGCGACGATGTAGTTGCTCAGGTAGTAGAAGTTCTCGAGGTAGTCGTTGTCGGCGCTGCCGCCGTACTGGACGAACGACTTGCTCCAGAAGTCGTGCCAGAAGTTCTTGAAGTTGTTCAGCGTCGTGGTGATTCCGGCGCTCTTCACGTTGGTGAGCTGGTTGCGCGCCTGCTGCACCGAGTTGGCCGAGGGAGCGTTCTTCCGCGAGGCCGCGGTGAACCAGATCGTGTAGTCGCCGTCGGCGGTGATGCTGAGCCGGACGGTGCGCCCGTTGACGGTCGAGGTGGAGTAGTTCGCGCCCTCGACGGTGGCCGCGAAGGTGTAGCCGAACCCGTTGGCGTCGGTCTGGCCCCGGCTGAAGCCGGCGACCGAGGAGTCGTTGAACGTCGAGACCGTGCGCCAGGTGTTCAGGTCGGGGGTGTCGGCGATGTTCTGGACGGTGCTGGGGTCCCACAGGCCGAGGTCGACCGTGGTGGTGCCGAGCCCGCCCCGGCTGTCCTCGACGCGGATGCCCATGACCTCCGAGCCGGGCTGGCCGAGGATCGTCACGGTGCGGTTGTTGTCGTACTTGGTGGTCAGCGTGCCGTCGTACAGGTTGAGCCGCTGCTGGTAGGTCGTGTAGTTGCTGTCGAGGCCGGGGCTGGTGTTCAGGGTCAGCGTGCCGGCCGCGTAGGTCGACTGCTGGGCCAGGTCGGCGCCGGAGACCTGCATGGTCATGCCGTTCTGGCTCCAGACCATGGCGCCGGTCTTGCCGTTGCCGACCGTCAGCCCGTAGTTCGGGTTGGTGTTCGGCCGGTTGTACACGATGTCGTGCTTGGACAGGTAGCCCGCGCGATTGACGTTCAGGGCCCCGGCCGACTGGTCGAAGGCGTGGTCGGTCGTCGACGCCAGCGCGGGCGACGTCACCACTCCCCCGGCCGCGAGCCCGCCGACGAGCGCTAAGGCGGGGAGCGCTCTCAGAAATCTCATGTCATCGATCTCCTGGTCACCACAGCAGATTCAGGGGGTGCGTCCCTCTGGCAGGGGAGCCGCCGGGCCCCCTTACCGGCAATCGGCGACCGGTGTGAGACAGCCCGACGGCCCCTCTGCGCAGGCACAGGTCCGACTCACACTGTTACCAAGTCGGAACTGTCAGGCGCAGTTAACATTGGATGTCTTCGGGCGTCAATAGCGCCTTCCAACTTGAGCCGCCGGTCGAATCCGATCAAGAATCCCCGGACAGACCGGCGATCAGCTGCTTTTTATGTCGGATGCGAGAAGAAACTCCGTCGGACCGGTCCCAAATACCTCCGATGTCTTGAGATCGTTATCGTCCGTTGACGGTCTCCTGTCAGATGTGCAAACCTTTCGGAGCACCCGCACGCGAGTGGCTCCGCGTGCTTTCGAAATCCATCTTTCGGGCAGCGATCGGCGCACGCTCCCGCGAGCACAGTTGGGAGTCACGTATGCGCCGACTGCTCATGGCGCTCCTGGGGGCGGTCCTGTTAGGGAGCACGCTCTCTGCGGTGCCTACGGCCGCGAACGCGGCACCGCTCACGAAGGTCCTCGTCTTCAGCAAGACCGCCGGGTTCCGGCACGACTCGATCCCGGCGGGCCTCGCCGCGATCCAGCAGCTCGGCTCCGCCAACGGGTTCACCGTGACGGCCACCGAGGACGCCGCCCAGTTCACCACGGCCAACCTGGCGCAGTACCAGGCGGTCGTCTGGCTCTCCACCACCGGTGACGTGCTGAACGCGGCCCAGCAGACCGCGTTCCAGTCGTACATCGCGGGTGGCGGGGGCTACGTCGGCGTGCACGCGGCGGCCGACACCGAATACGACTGGTCCTGGTACGGCGGCCTCGTCGGCGCCTACTTCGCCAGCCACCCGGCCAACCAGAACGCCCTCGTCAGGGTCGAGGACCGGTCGAACGTGTCGACCTCGCACCTGCCGCCGACCTGGACGCGGCTCGACGAGTGGTACAACTACCGCACCAACCCCCGTTCGGTGGCCCGGGTGCTGGCCTCGCTCGACGAGTCGACGTACAGCGGCGGTTCGATGGGCGGCGACCACCCGATCACCTGGTGCCAGAACTACGGCGGCGGCCGGAGCTGGTACACCGGCATGGGGCACACCCAGGAGACCTTCGCCGATTCGAACTTCCGGCAGATGCTGCTGGGCGGCATCCAGATCGCGGCCGGGGCGCGGGCGGCCGACTGCCGGCCCGAGACCGGCTACACCCCGCTCTTCGACGGCACCCAGGCCAGCCTCGACCAGTGGCGGCAGGCCGGACCGGGCGGCTTCACGCTGGCGAACGGCACCCTGACCTCGTTCGGCGGCATGGGCCTGCTCTGGTATCCGGTGACCCCGTTCGCGAACTACTCGCTCAAGCTCGACTGGATGATGCCGGGCGACGACAACGGCGGCGTCTTCATCGGCTTCCCCGACCCCAACGGCGACCCGTGGCGGCCGGTCGACACCGGCCACGAGATCCAGATCGACGCCACCGACGCCGACCCGACCCGGACCACCGGCAGCGTCTACAGCTTCCGGGCCCCCGACACCGCCCTGCGGGACGCCGCGCTGAACCCGCCCGGCTCGTGGAACGCCTACGAGATCAGGGTGACCGGCCAGCGGGTCGAGATCTGGCTCAACGGCGTGAAGATCAACGACTACACGAGCACCCGGGCCATCCAGAACGGCCACGTCGGCGTCCAGAACGACGGCGCCGGGCTCGACATCAACTACCGCAACATCCGCGTCAAGGGCGAGACGACCCAGCCGCCGGCCACCGACCTCGCCCGGGGCAAGACGGTGACCGCCTCCAGCGTGGAGCCCGGCAGCGCCCACGCCGCCGCCAACGCGGTCGACGGCAACACCGCGACCCGCTGGGGCTCGGCCTACGCCGACCCGCAGTGGATCACCGTCGACCTGGGGGCGTCCTACAACGTCAACCGGGTCAGGCTGAACTGGGAAGCGGCCTTCGCGCGCCAGTACCGCGTGGAGGTCTCCCCCGACAACGCCACCTGGACGACCATCAACACCCAGACCGCTTCGGACGGCGGCGTGGATGACCTCACGGTCTCCGGCGTCGGTAGATATATCCGGATTTATGGCACTCAGCGCGCCCTCCCGGCCTACGGCTACTCCCTCTGGGACCTCAGCGTCTACGGCACCCCCGCCTCCGGCGGGCCGACGCTGCTGTCCCGGAGCCGCCCGGTGACGGTCTCCAGCGTCGAGCCGAACAGCGCCCACGCGGGCGCCAACGCGGTCGACGGCAACACCGCCACCCGCTGGGGCTCGGCCTACGCCGACCCGCAGTGGATCACCGTCGACCTCGGCCAGACCCGTTCGATCACCCGGGTCCGGCTCCAGTGGGAGGCCGCCTACGGCCGCGCCTACCGGGTGGAGACCTCCCCCGACAACGCCACCTGGACCACGATCTCGACCCAGACCGCGAGCGACGGCGGCGTCGACGACCTCACGGTCAACGGCACCGGCCGCTACGTCCGGGTCTACGGCACCCAGCGGGCCACCGCCTGGGGCTACTCGCTCTGGGAGCTCGACGTCTACGGCTCCTAGGAACATCTGAGCGGCCCCCCTCGTCTTGCGGGCGAGGGGGGCTTCCCCTTGTGCCCGGCACGCGGATCGGCCCTCCTCGTCTCACTGACGAGGAGGGCCGTCACCGGCACGGGGTCCGGGCCTGGCGACTCGGGCTCCGGACCCCGGCTGCCTCCGGTCTAGAAACCGGCGGTGATGCGGGTGAAGTCCCAGTTCGACTGGGCCACGCCCGAGCACGTCTCGCTCAGGCCGCCCGAGCAGGGACGGTCGCGGTTGACCGACCAGAAGGCCAGCCGGCCGAGGCCGCGGGCCCTGGCCCAGTCGCGGATCGAGGTCCAGGTCGCGACCGTGGTGACCTCGCTGTTGTCGGAGTAGCCGTTCATGCCCGAGATGCCCATGCGGGCGTAGGCCTGCGCGTCGGTGTAGCCCCAGAGGGACTTGAGCTGGTTCTTCAGCCCCTCGGACGCGCTGACGGTGGAGTTGTAGATGTTGGAGGCGCCGAAGTTGAACGGCATGAGGGTGTAGTTGTCGATCGGCACGTTGAGCGCGCGGGCCTGCTGGAGGAAGCGGGCCTCGGCGCCGGCGGGGCCGTTCTGGCCGGTGCCGATGGTGACGACGATCCGGATGTTCGGGTTGTTCTGCTTGACGATCTTGAGACCGTTGAGGATGCGGTCCTGGACGGTGTAGTTGCCCATCTCGTCGGTGTTCTCGACGTCGAAGTCGACCACGTTCGGGCCGTGGGCGTTGATGACCTGCTGCACGGCGCCGGCGAAGGCCGCCGGGGTGGAGCAGTTCGGGCCGAGCTTGTTGCCCGACCAGCCGCCGAAGGAGATCTGGACCTGGCCGCCCGCGGCCTTGATGGCGTTGATGGTCGACTGGTCGGTGCCGCCGGTCAGCGGGCGGGAGCCGTCCCAGCGCGGCACGCAGCCGCCGCCGGACAGGATGAAGGCCATCGTGAACGAGCGCACGCCGGTCTGGCTCATGATCGAGGTGGCGCTGGGCGGGCTGCCCCAGCCGAGGTAGAGGTAGGGCGTGCCGGGGAACTTGGCCGGGTTGCCGGGGTCGGGGTCGGGGTTGCCGCCGCCGGTCGGCAGGGTCCAGCGCTGGTTGGCGCCGGCGAAGCAGTCCCAGATCTGGAGCGGGGTGCCGTCGGCCGAGGAGTTGCCGGTGGCGTCGAGGCACTTGCCGAGGGCGCGCAGGGTGCCGTCGGACTGGGGGGTCCAGTTCTGGGCGGCGCTGCCGTTGCAGTCGTACAGCTGCACCCGCGTGCCGTTGGCCGTGCTGGCCGCGGCGACGTCGAGGCACTTGCCGAGGGCGCGGATGGTCTGGCCCTGGCCGGTCGTCCACTGCTGGGCGTTGGTGCCGTTGCAGGTGTAGAGCTGGACGGTGGTGCCGTTGGCCGGGTTCGCGGCGGCGACGTCGACACACTTGCCGCCGAAGCCGGTGATCTGCCCGACCGCCGCCTGGGCGGGGGCCGCGACGACACCGGTGAGCACGAGCGCGGCGGCGCTCAGCACGGCTCCGGCGCGCAACAGTAAGCGGAGGCGCATGGGGGGTCTCTTTCCGACGAGCGAGTACGGGAAGAGGAGAGCCGGCCGTTGCTTCTCCTCTTAAATTAACTCGGATGGAACACCCTCCTACAGACCCTTGTCAATAGGAAAGTTTCCGAATTAATTCACCCGCCGATGGCCTCGGAAAGCCCCCGAACTGCGGGAATGCGCTCTCCTGTCATCACCGCCCATCAAGAGTGTGGAGAAGTCTGGTCACTTCGACGCGCCAGGCGCTGTCGGCCGGGTACCACCTGGACCGGTCCGCGAGTGCGCGGGCGGCGTGGCCGGCGGCGTCCGCCCGGGCCCCTGTCCGGGCGATCACCACCCACGGCCGCCCGGGGTCGGCCCCGCCCCACCAGGGCCGGGGCCGCACCGAGAACAACCCGGCGGCCAGCCGTGCCGCCCGTTCGGCGTCGCCCGGCCGGTCGGCCGCCTGGTGCGCCTCGGCCGTCAGCAGCGCCGCCCGGATCTGCCGCCCGGCGTCGAGCGGGCCGCCGAGCGACCTGCACGCCTCGGCCACGGCCAGCGCGCGCTCCGCGGCGTCGGCCACGCTCCCCAGGCCGGCGCGCCCGGCCCGCGCCCCCGGTCCGGGCCCGTTCTCGGGCGTCTTCGCTCCCGGGCCGGCCCCCGCCGCCGGCCCGGGACCGTTCTCGTGCCCCGTCGGGGCGCGCACCGCCGCCAGCCGGGCGGAGGCTTCGAGGGCGCGGGCCTCCCAGGTGAGCAGGTGGTCGTCGCCCAGGACGGCCGCCCGCCGGCCGACCTCCTCGGCCGCCAGGCCCGCGGCCTCGGCGAGCGGGCGGCGGTCGTCCGGTTCGATCATCGGCAGGGTCAGCAGGGTGACGGCCAGGTCGGCGCGGGCCACGCCGGTCCAGTGGTCGTGGTGGCCGAGGATCTCGCGGCGGCGGGCGAGTTCGGCGCGCTGGGCGGTCAGCGCCCGCCGCAGGTCGTCGGGGCGGGCCCGGCGGGCCAGCCAGCGCAGGTGTCCGCTGGCGATCTCCATGGTGACCGGGTCGTCGGGGCCGAGGGAGACGCCCGCCTCGGCGTGCACGGCCGCCCAGGCGGCCACCGTCTCGTCGACCTGGCGGGTACGGCTCAGTTCCCGTTCGGCCGCCGCCGCGATGCGGAGCACGATCGAATGGGAGGCGCCCAGGTGGGCGCGGGCGCCGGCGAGCAGATCACCCAGTTCGGCCGCGGCGGACGGCCCGCCCGCGCGCACGATGGCGCGCAGGCGGGCGATCCAGGAGCGGTCGGCCGGCTGGGGCGGGCCGTCAGGCCGCACGGGGGCCGTTGTCACGTTCCCGTCCCTCCGTCCTGATGGCCGTGCGCAGCGCCTCGGCCGCGGCTTCGAGGAGATCGGCGGCGGCCCGCCGCTGCGGCGGGTCGAGCCGGGCCGACAACAACCCGACGACGGCGTCGGCGAGCGCGGGCAGCGGCTCGTTGGCGCGTTCCACGACGCGCGACTCCAGCGCGGGCCGGACCCCGTCGAGCACGACCTCCGCCGGCACGTGCAGCCCGCGCGTCGCGTCGATGATCACGTTCTGCAGGAGGCAGAAGACGTCGCGCGCGACGGCCCGGCGGCCGAAGACGGCCATCAGGTCCTCGACCGCGCAGACCGGCGGCTCCAGCCCGGTGGCCCGCAGCAGGCCCGGATGGTCGGCGGCGAAGTCGGCCACCGCCAGCACCAGGCCCTCGGCGGCGGCCATGCGGCCGCCCGGTCCTGATTCCAGCATCTGTAGCCAGCTATCGCGATAGGACCAGAACGTGTAGACCACGGTCTCGCGCGCCAGTTCGGTCAGCGCGTCGACCCGCCCGAAGCAGTCGGGCAACTCCCCGCCGTAGGCGGCCGCGAGCGAATGCCGCGCCCTCGGCCCCACGACCGTGTACAACGTGCTGGTCGAGCCCCCCGACACGTCCAGCACCTCCCTGCCGACCCGGCCACCGGCCTCGGCCACCTCGCGGCACGCCGCGTAGTAGACCGTCCTGGTCGCCCAGTGGCGCTGCCCGTGGCGGCTCCCCTGTAACAGGCGTTCCCGCCACCGGGCGGCCACGCTCCGGCGAGATTCCGTGAGTACGTCGGCCACGACCCCTCCCACCCGTATGGACGTATTCGAATTGTCGACAGAAGACTACAGCTGACTTAAGTACTTTTCACGACCTGATTCCTTTTGGTGACATTGGTGAGGATGTTCACCAGGTGTTCCGTGCAGAAAGACGGCCGATCGGCCAACACGGAGGGACCCAGGCCGAACCGTGCAAAAGTGACATGAATAGGATGCAATCCGACCTTGCACGGAAAGGCACCACGTGACTCCCCCAGCTCGCCACGGCGGCGCGATCATCTCGGCACTGGCGTCGGCGGGCATCGTGGTCTCGGTGATGCAGACCATCGTCATCCCGATCGTGCCCGAACTGCCGCGTTACCTCCACACCGACGCCGCCTCGGTCACCTGGGTGCTGACCGCCACCCTGCTCGCGGGCGCCGTCGCGACCCCGCTCACCGGGCGGCTGGGCGACATGTTCGGCAAGCGGCGGCTGCTGCTCATCTGCCTCGGGCTGCTGGTCGCCGGATCGGTGGTGGGGGCGCTCAGCTCCTCGCTCGTGCCGATGATCGTCGGCCGGGCCCTCCAGGGCTGCGCGGCCGGGGTGATCCCGCTGGGCATCAGCCTCATGCGCGACGAACTGCCCCCCGAGCGGCTCGGCGCCGCGATGGGCCTGATGAGCTCCTCCCTCGGCGTCGGCGGCGCCCTCGGCCTGCCGGCCGCCGCCGCCATCGCCCAGAACGCCAGCTGGCACCTGCTCTTCTGGGGCTCGGCCGCGCTGGGCCTGATCGCCATGGTCCTGGTGTGGACGCTGGTGCCGGAGTCGAGCGACCGCAGCGGCGGCCGGATCGACGTCCCGGGCGCGATCGGGCTGACCGCCGGGCTGCTCTGCCTCCTGCTGGCCATCACCAAGGGCGGCGACTGGGGCTGGGGCGGCCCGCTGACGCTGGGCCTGTTCGGCGCGGCCCTGGTGATCCTGGCCGTGTGGGGCTTCTACGAGCTGCGCCGCCCCGGGCCGCTGGTCGACCTGCGCACCTCCGCGCGGCGTCCGGTCCTGCTCACCAACCTCGCCTCGATCGCCATCGGCTTCGCCATGTACGCCCAGGCGCTCGCCATCCCGCAACTCCTCCAGCTGCCCGCCGCCACCGGCCACGGGCTCGGCCAGTCGATGCTCGTGGCGGGCCTGTGCATGGCCCCCGGCGGACTGGTCATGATCTTCGTGTCGCCCCTGTCGGCCAAGCTGTCGGCCTGGAAGGGCGCCAAGGTCTCGCTGATGACCGGCGCCCTGGTGTTCGCCGTCGGCGACCTCGCCGCGTTGTGGCTGCTGAGCGCCCCCTGGCAGCTCATCGTGGTCAGCGTGATCACCTCCACCGGCATGGCCCTGGCCTTCGCCGCCATCCCGGCCCTGATCATGGCGAACGTCCCGCACACCGAGACCGCCGCCGCCAACGGCCTCAACGCGCTGATGCGCTCGGTGGGCACCTCCACCGCCAGCGCGGTCGTCGGCGTGGCCCTGGCGCACATGACCCAGCCGTTCGCCGGGACCGTCGTGCCGACCCTTGACGGATTCAAGCTGACGTTCATCCTGGGAGCGGTGGCCGCCATGCTGGCAGCGCTGATCATGGCGTTCGTGCCGGGCCGGCGGCGAAGTGTGGCGTATGCCACCCCTACAAAAGAAGCGGCGGGTATGGCGGCCGGCCACGTTCACCGCTCCTCATAACCGGCATATCGTCCTCGTCAGCGGGGGATGTGGCCCACAAGGACACATCACCTGACCACACTGCGAGGACCGCGATGGATCCGCTTCTGCCCGCCATCCAGCAGATGATCGACGCCACCAACCGGGGCGACGCCGACGCCCTGCTGGGGGCCTTCGCCGAGGACGCCGTCGTCAACGACTTCGGCCGCACCTTCGAGGGGCGCGACCGCATCGCCGAATGGAACGAGCGGGAGAACATCGGCGCCCGCACCAAGATCGTGGTCACGGGGGCGCGCACCACGGGCGAATCGACCACGGTCGCGGTCACCGTGTCCGGCGACGGCTACAACGGGCCGGGCACCCTGACCTTCCGCACGCACGACACCCTTATCGACCGGCTTGACATCACTTGACGGACAGATCCGTCAAGTACCAAGAAAGGCTGGTGCAAGCGGAGGGTCTATCACTTGTTCGCGTACGAGAGAAAACGTACGAGAAGGAGCGCGGATGGCCCACGAGGGGGACCGCCAGGGACCGGGCACGGCGCTGGCGGCCGGGGAACACGCACTGCACGCGGAGGGGGATCTGCGTGCGGCCCGCCAGTGGTTCGAGCTGGCCTGGCGCCGGGCCGAGGGCGACGGCGACCACGAGGGGATGGCGCGGTCGGCCCTGGGGCTGGGCGGCGTCTGGGTGCACGAGCACCGCACGGCCGAGGCCGAGTCGACGGTGCGCACCCGCCAGTGGCAGGCCATGGCCGCCGCCGACCCGGGTTCCGACCTGGCCCGGCGGCTCCGCATCCGGCTGGCCGGCGAGGACGACTACCGCCACGGCACCCACCACGCGATCATGCGGGAGGTCGCCGAGGCCCGGACCGCCGGCGAGCCGGTCGCCCTGGTCGAGGCGCTCAGCCTCGCCCACCACTGCCTGCTCGGCCCCGACCACGCCCAGACGCGCCTGGCGCTGGCCAAGGAGCTGATCGGGCACGCCGGTCGCACGGGCCGTCCCGGCGACACGGTGATGGGGGTGATGTGGCGTACCGTCGACATGTTCTTGCTCGGCGACCCGCACGCCGAGCGCGGCCTGCGGGAACTGGAGGCCCTGCTCGACCGGAGCCCCCACCTGGCGGCCGGGTTCATCGCCAGCGCGATCCGGGTGATGCTGGCCATCCGCCAGGGCCGGTTCGCCCATGCGGAGAACCTCGCCACCGCCAGCGCCGAACGCGGCACCGCCGCCGGCGACCGCGACGCCGCGGGCTGGTACGGCGGCCAGCTCGGCACCATCCGCTGGTTCCAGGGCCGCATCGCCGAGCTGACCGGCCTGATGCACGACCAGGCCGACTCCCCCGTGCTGAGCGCGGTCGACAACAGCTACTTCGCGGGCCTGGCCATCGCCGCCGCCACCGCCGGGGAGGACCGCCTGGCGGCCGGCATGCTGGCCCGCATCCGGGGACGCGACCTCGCGGCCCTCCCCCGGTCGAGCTCCTGGCTCTTCACCATGTACGGCGTCGCCGAGACCGCCCACCTGCTCGGCGACGAGACCGCCTCGGCCGAGGTCTACGAACTGCTGAGCGACCACGAGGGCACCCCGGTGATCGCCAGCCTTGGCGTCACCTGCCTCGGTTCGGCCCACCACCCGCTCGGGGTGGCCAGCCTGACCGTCGGCCGCCTCGACCGCGCGATCGGCCACTTCCAGTCGGCCGTCCGGGACAACCTGGCCCTCGGCCACTGGCCCGCCGCCGTGTTGTCGCGCTGGCGGCTCGGCCACGCCCTGGCCCAGCGCCACGGCCCCGACGACGACGTGGCGCTGCGGGAGCTGGAACTGGCCACCAAGGAGGCCGCCGACCTGGGCATGGAGCTGCCGCCCCCGGTCACCCGCCGTGCCGGGGGCCCGGCGACGGCCTCGGCCCGCCGTCACGGCCGCCACTGGCGCCTCGACCTCGGCGGCCGGTCGGTCGTGGTGGAGCACAGCGTCGGCATGGGCCACCTGGCGGTCCTGATCGCCAACCCGGGCCGCGAGGTGCCCGCCGCCGACCTGGCCGGCGTGCCCGACCAGCCGCCCGACCAGCCGGTGCTCGACGCGACGGCGCGGCGGGCGTACGAGACCCGGCTCATCCGCCTCCAGGAGGCGATCGAGGAGCGGGAGGCGCTGACCGACGCGGCGGGCGCGACCGCGTTGCGGGCCGAGCACGCGTGGCTGGCCGGCGAACTGGCCGCCGCGACCGGGCTGGGGGGCCGGTCGCGGGTGTTCACCGGCGACGGCGAACGGGCCAGGGTGGCGGTCGGCAAGGCGATCCGCCGGGCCCTGACCCGCATAGAGGAACTCGACCAGACGGTCGCGGCCGAGCTGCGCGCGTCCGTCAAGACGGGCGCGCGGTGCAGCTACCAGCCGCGCTGACCGCGTGACCGGCGGGTCAGACGATCCGGCCGACGTAGGCCAGGGCCTGCTTCAGCAGGGTGCCCTGACCGCCGGTCATCTCCTGCTGGACCATCGGCGAGGCCGCCTCCTCGGGGGTGAACCACTCCAGGTCGAGGGCGTCCTGGCGGGGGGCGCAGTCGCCGGCGACCGGGACGATGTAGGCCAGCGACACCGCGTGCTGCCGGGGGTCGTGGTAGGGCGTCACCCCCGGCGTGGGGAAGTATTCGGCGATCGTGAACGGCTGGGGCGACAGCGGCACCCGGGGCAGCGCGACCGGGCCGAGGTCCTTCTCCAGGTGCCGCAGCAGCGCGTCGCGGACCCGCTCGCCGTAGAGGACCCGGCCGGAGACCAGCGCTCGGCTGACGGTGCCGTCGGCGCCGATGCGCAGCAGCAGGCCGACGTGGGTGACCACGCCGTTCTCGTCGGCGCGGACCGGCACGGCGTCGACGTAGAGGATCGGCAGGCGCTCGCGCATGAGCGAGAGCTCCTCGGGTGACAACCAGCCCGCCGCGGTTTCGGTCATTTCGGTCATCGCTCGATCTTATCGGGATCGCGGAACGACAACCCGGCGGCGGTCAGCGCCTCGGTGAGGATGCGGATGCCCTTGGGCCCCATCCCGTGCAGCGCCAGCAGTTCCTTCGCCGTGTACCGGGTGACGTCCTCCAGCGTGCGGCAGCCGGCCTCGGCCAGCGCCCCGTCCGCCGGGCGGCTGATCGTCGGAAGTTCGGTCATGGGTGCTGATGCTAGGAGACGCGCCAGAGCGTCGCATTGGCTCCGGGGTCATCGGGGTCGCCTTCTGGCGAGGTGAACCCGGCACCCCACACCTGCGAGGTGCCCGGCCGGCGCGCCACGGCGGCCAGCGACGCGTCATACCCCTTGGGCCGGGGCAGCGGCGTGCTCTCCCAACTGGCGCCCTTGACCTGCCAGAAGACCGGGTTCCAGCCGCCCTGCGCGATCCAGACCCCGCCCTTGCCGTCGGGTTCCACCTCCGTGTACGGCTGCCCCTGGGCCGTCCCGAGCGTCATCCGCCACCGGGTGCCGTTCCAGTGCATCGCCAGCGGCCGGGAGAAGGTCACGTCGTCGCCCTCCTCGTCGGCCCCCTCCCACGAGACCCCGCCGACGGCCCACACGTTGCGCGCGCCGACGACGGCGACGTCGATGAAGGTGGCGGTGGCGTCCTGGGCCGGCAGCGGGATCGCGGGCAGCGTCACCTTGCGCCAGGCCGTGCCCGACCAGCGGAAGACGCCGCTCCCGGCGGCCCAGACCTGCCCGGCTCCGGCGTCGACGGCCTGGGCGGTGCCCGGGACGGCGTGGCGTCTCCACGACGAGCCCGTCCAGTGCCGCGAGGTCTTCCCGCCGACGGCCCAGATGTCGCGGGCGGAGACGGTCTCGGCGTCGTCGGCCCGGAACGTGCCAAGCGGCCACGACGACCAGGCGCGCCCGTTCCAGGCGTAGGCCCGGTTCCCGCCGAAGGCCCAGACCCGGCTCGTGGTGGCGGCGACCGCCGACAACTCGGGCAGCCGACCGGGCAGCGTCTTCTTCGACTTGCCCTTGACCGACTGCACGAACCCCTGGCGGCGCCCGTTCAGGTATCGGTGCCCGGCGCCCCAGACGGTGCCGTCGGAGGTGACCGCGACGTCGGCGAACACGTCGTCGCCCGGGGAGTGGACGACATGGGCGACCTGCCAGGGTGAGGCGGTGGCCGCTAATAAGACCGCGATGATTGCCCGCATCCGTCCACAATATTTCCCCATGACCCTGCACGGTGCGCTTCTCCTGCCAGACGGCACCCCGGTCCGCGGCCGCGGCCTCCGCCACCCGCTGCCCCCGGGCCCGTCCCCCGATTTCGGCCTGTACGTCCTGGGCCGTCCCCCGCAGGTCCCCTGGCCCTCCGAATGGGTGCGCTGGCCCGACTTCTGGCTGCCCGCCGACCCGCCCCGCGCGGCGGCGGCGATCCGCGACCTGTACGACCGGGCTACCGGCGGCGCCGACGTCGAGGTGGCGTGCCAGGGCGGGGTGGGCCGCACCGGCACGGTGCTGGCCTGCCTGGCGACCCTGACGGGCCTGGCCCCGGACGAGGCGGTGACGTGGGTCAGGGCCACTCACGACAGGAAGGCGGTGGAGACCCCGTGGCAACGCCGCTGGGTCGGCCGCTTCGCCGCCGGCCTATAGGAAGACGACCTCGGGTTCCGCCCGCCCGTGCAGCAGCCGATCGGGCCGCACCGTCAGCAGCCGGACGGGATACCCCAGGTCGACGTCGTGGTCGGGCCCCGGCGACCGGAGCACCCCGCCGCGGAAGGCGACCAGCTCCCGCTGCCAGGCCCGCCCGCCGAACGCACCGTCGGGCGGATGGACCTCGACGCTCATCACGCCGCCCCCAGCACGAGGTAGACGGGCAGCGCCATCAGGAACTCGCCCCGCTCGTCGGCGTCCCGCAGGGCGGAGAACCACGCGCCGGGCGCCGGGATAAGCCGCTCGTCGAGCACCGGGATGACCGCCGCCGCGTCAGCCAGCTCGGTCGACACCCCGAGGAACGCCGTGACCTCGACGGTTCGGAACCCCTGCCGGACCAGCCGGCGACGGAGCGTGCGCCCCATCGACGGGTTCGGCACCAGCGTGCGGAAGACCCCGAGCACCCGGTCGGCGAGCTCGTCGTCGACCCCGTCGACGACCAAGCCGCTCCAGTCGACGTCGACCAGGCAGATCCGCCCGCCGGGGGCCGTCGCCCGCACGAGGTTGCCGACGACCCGGTCGGGATCGGGGACGTGCTGGAGCACCCGCTCGGCCCAGACGACGTCGAAGGCGGCGGGGCTGTCGAACGTGGCCAGGTCTCCCCGCTGCGCCGTCACGCCGGGGATCTCCCCCGCCGCCTCGACCATCGCGGGGTCGGAGTCGAGGGCGGTGACGTGCGCGCCGAGGGCGGCGAACCGGGCGGCCATGTCACCGGGGCCGCACCCGGCGTCGAGCACCCGCTCGTCACGACTGACTTCGAGCAGGTCGAGCCCCTGGTCCCGGATCTTTTTGACCATGGCGTGCCGGGAGACCCGGGCCAGATAGTCGCGCATGTCCTGACCGTGAAACACCGCCATGTGGCGCCCCCGTGGCTGTATCCGGCTGACGACCCGAGCCTGACAACGGGAGCACCAACCGACAAGGACCGCTCCAGGCAGGCATTCCTCCCTCAACCCATGGCCGTCACCAGTCGCGGGTGGCGATGAGTTCCTCGATGTCGGCGTCGTCGAAACCGTAGGCGGAGGCGATGAACCAGAAGTCCTCCGCGATCAGCTCCCGGGCGGCCGTCTCGATCTCGCTGTCGGCTTCGTGGAACTCCTCGTCGAGGGCGTTGAACTCGTCGGTCGCCGCGTGGGTGAGCGCGTAGAGGGCGGCCAGGTCGCCGGGCTGCTCGGCCTCGATGCGGTCGCACAACCGCAGCAGCACGGCCTTCCCCTTGTCGACGAGCTCGTCGGGGAAGTAGGGGTCGCGGTACATGCCGGCGAGGAACGGATGCGCGGCGATCTTCAGATTCACGGGCATGCCGGGATACTGGCGCACGCCACCGACAATCCGGCTACTCCTGATACGTCGACGCCCGGAAGAGGAACGACGCCCACGACCGGAACGGCCGCCATCCGTCGGCGAGCTTCGCGTAGTCGCGCGGCGTGGCGTCCTCCGGCAGGCCGTACGCCTCCCTCAGGATCCCGAACAGCCGGGGCTCGTCGCCGGGGAACGCGTCGGGCGCGCCCGCGCCACGGATCAGGATCAGCCCCGCCGAGAACGGCCCGACGCCCGCGAGCGCCCGCAGTTCCGCCAGCGCCTCCTCGGGCGGGACGCTCCGCAGGTACTCCGCCGTCAGCACGCCGTCGAGGGCCGCCCGCGCCAGCCCGCGGATCCACTCCTCCTTCTGCGCCGGCAGCCCCATCCCGTCGGCCTCCGCGAGGCTCACCGGCGGCGGGAAGACCGGATACTCCACGTCGTCGACGACGACCCGCGCCCCGAACTTCTCCGCGATGCGCTGCTTGATCTTCGCCGCGATGTGCATCGACGACCGCTGCACGATGATCGCCCAGCAGGCCGACTCCCACGGCGTCCAGAACCCCAGCGGCCGGAGCCCGGGGCTGCGCAGCCGAAGCTCCTCCAGGACGGGATCGCCCCGCCCCACCTCCTCGAACCCCCGCCCGTCGACGTCGAGCGAGAAGATCCTGGCGATCTCGTGCCTGATCGCCGGCCCGGCGGGCCGGGTGGTCTCCACCGCGACGCCGCCGGGGACACCGCCGACCGACACCCCGATCGGGAGCCAGTCGTGCTCGGCGCAGTAGGCGAACCGCAACACGCCGTCTCCGGACGGAAGCGTGCTCGTCGCCGGCCACTGCCCGACGAACCGCAACGCGTCGGCGAAGTCGAAGGGCCCCTGGGCGGTGAGCGTGAATCCGTGGGAGGTCATGCGCGAAATCGTAGGGGCCCGCCGGAACCCTCAGGAGACGCATGCCGCCCATTCGGACCGCGCTTTATGCATTTGTACGTATCCCGCCCCCTCCCCCGGCGAGACAATGCCCCCGACCCGAGAACGGCGTACCGGAGGAGCGGAAATGGCGGTCGCGTGGGGAGCGGTTCGGGGCCGTGTCGTCTTCGACAGCAGCGTGCACCCGATGTCCAGGGAGCAGCAGTCCACCGGCTTCTCCTGGACCGGCACCCGTTCGGTCCTGGTGACCGACTGGCCGGCGGTCTACGTCCACGACACCGGCGGCCTCGGCAACGCGGTCGTCTCGGTCCTCGACCCGGCGACCGACCCCGACGCGTCCATCAGGCTCGTCGACGCCAGCACCCGCCTGGTCGCCGACCTCCGGCTGCGCGGCCAGACGCTCTCGCTCACCTCGGGCCCGCTCGACCCGCCCGCCCTGGCCGCGCTGACGGGCCTGCACGGCCGTCTGGTGCCGGACGCGGCCGCCGCCGACTTCATCAGCCCGTGCGCGATCTCGATCACCCCGCACTACGAGGACGACCCCGGCGAGGCCGCCGAGTTCGCCGCCTACACCGTCGTCGCGGGCGGACGCCTCCAGCTCCGGGACCGGGGCGAGGTGCCGCTGGAGTGGCCCGTCAACCGCATCGCGGTGGCTCCGCGCGGGCCGAGCGCCGTCGAGGTGCGCGGCGGCGCGCTCTTCGGCGGGCGGTTCCTCAGCGGCGCGACCCTGCATCTCGCCACCCCGCTGGTCCGGGACGCGTTCCTGAAGGTCGTGCAGGCCGCCGCGCACACCGGTCCCGGCACGGTCGGCACGTCGGCCCCGGTGACGATCCGGGGCCTGACGAGCGGCCAGGCCCAGGTCAAGGCCGACTGCGTGCTGAGCGACGACGCCCTGGAGTTCCAGTCGCCCGACGGCCGCCAGGTGCTGGCCGCCTTCGACCTCGCCGACCCCCATCTGCGCGTCGCCGGTTCCGCCGAACGTTTCGTGGTGTTCAGCCCCGTCCACGGCCCGGTGGCGGTGACGTGCGGCTCGCGGGAGTTCGGCCGCCGCCTGCACCGGCACGGCAAGCTCCACGCCGCCGCCGAACGCACCCTGGCGTCGGGCGTCTTCCCGGTCGAGTTGTCCGACGGCCGCCCGGTGGCCGTCGCGTTCGCCGCCGACGGCCTGCGGGTGCGCGGCCCCGAGGTCGGCCTGCACATCGCCTACCCGTCGATCCGCAGCGTCGAAGGCGACCCCGCCGCGCCGCGCCCGACGCTGCGCCTGACGACCGAACGCTCCGACCTCACCGTCGTCGCCCAGGCCGAACTGATCCAGGCGCTGCACACCGAGATCCGCACCTGGAGCCACCTGGACGCCGCCGCCGGCCAGATCCCCGACCTGCTGCGCGCCGCCGCCGGACTGGAGGAGGACTACCTCCTCTACACGATCTTCGGCCCCTTCTACGAGCTGCACGCCGCCCTGCTGGGCGACACCGCCGACCTCGCGACCCCCGTCACGTTGCCCGACTCCGCCGAGAGCCGCTCCCGGCTGGCCGCGGTCCTCCAGATCGGGCTGGTCGAGCTGCAGCGCCACCTCGACCAGGTGGCGTTCGTCCTGCCCGCCTTCATCCGGCACCGCGACGCCCTGCTCTTGGACACCGACGAACCCGAATGGCTCAAGCAGGGCGAGGCCGCCCTGCGCGCCGCGCTCGCCCCCACGCAGCGCGCCGCGGCCGAGACGGGCCAGCTCGCCGCCCAGGTGTCCCGGCTGATCGACCTCGACCCCGACGCCCTGCCGAAGGTCAGCTACGCGGGCGCGGCGATGTCGCTGGGCGCGGCGGCCCTGGTCAACCCGGTGTTCGCGGTGTCGGGCCTGTCGCAGGCGTATTCGGCGCGCAACCAGGGCGACCAGCGCAAGAGCCAGGTCACCGCGCAGTCGGAACGCGGCTGGAGCGCCGTGCTCGACCGGTGGAACTCCCTGGTCTCCGGCTCGTTGCCGGTGCTCTCGTACGTCGTCACCGAGAACGTCTTCCCGCTGCGCTGGGCGGCCGCCGGCCGGCTGGCCGAGACGGCCGCCCTGCCGGGGGTGGCCCGCCGCCTGGCCACCCTCGACGTGCTGCGCCGTTACCCGTCGGGCCCCGGCATCCGGCTCAGGCGGGGCGAGATCGCCGACCACCTGCGCGCCGCCCGCGACGCCCTGTCCACCCCCCGCTTCGCCGACTTCTGAGGACCCCGCGATGAGCCTGTTCTCCAGCCAGTTCGACCGGGCCCGCCGGTTCTCCGCCGCGTACACGGGAGAGCCGGGCGAGACCCGGTTCTGGACGCCCGCCGCCGTCGGCGTCGCCGCCGGGCTGGGCGCCGCCGTGATCCTCGCCGCCGACCCCGACCAGACCGCCGCCTTCGGCGGCGACTCCGGGCACGGGGGCGACGACGGCCCCTGGTCGGTTCACTCGGACTGGTCGGACGCGTCCGTCGGCGGCGACGGCGACTTCATGTACTTCTCCGACGGCGACGTCAGCTTCACCGTGGGCTGACCCGGCTGTAGTTCTGCCCGACGGGCCGGCCGGGGATCGGCCGCGCGATCAGCGCCACCGGGACGAAGAAGCAGATCTGCCCGATCGCGACGGTGAGCGTCCAGAGAGCATGGGTCTCGTAGTGCGCGGCGGCCCGCGCGAACAGCTCGTCGGGCACGCACGGATGGGGCGCCAGCACGGCCTCCACGAGCTCCAGCGCCACCCGCTCGGCCTCGGTGAAGCAGGGCGCGTCGCGCCAGGACACCACGGCGGCGATGCGATCCTCCGGCTCCCCGGCCTCGCGGAGCTGCCCGGTCTGCCGGACGACGTGGTAGGTGCTCCCGGCCAGCTGCCCGGCCCGGAGATGCATCAGATGGACGGTACTGTCGGGGATCGTGCCGTTGTGGACCGCCTTGGACATGCCGGCGGCGATCGCCCCCATACCGGGGAAATACCGCATCGGATCGGGCAGGCGGGACTGAAGTTCGGTCATGCTCACCCGACGACGCGGCGACGCGGAATGTGAGGCCTCACATTTCCGGCCGCTGTCTCGTCGAGTGGGGTGAAGGGGGCGAACGTGACAGTCGAACTGAACGAACGACGACATCTGCTCAACCTGTCCTACCGGCTCCTCGGCTCCCTGGCGGACGCCGAGGACGTCGTACAGGAGACCTACGCGCGCTGGTACGCGCTGCCGCCCGACCGGCAGCGGGCCATCGCGTCACCGGGCGCGTGGCTGACGACCGTGGCCAGCCGCATCTGCCTCGACCTGCTGGGCTCGGCGCGGGTCCGCCGCGAACGCTACGTCGGCGAGTGGATCCCGGAACCGGTGCCCGACCAGACCGACGACCCCGCCGACCGGGTCACCCTGGACGAATCGGTCAGCATGGCGTTCCTCGTCGTGCTCGAATCGATGACCCCGGCCGAACGCGTCGCGTTCATCCTGCACGACGTGTTCTGCCACTCCTTCGCCGAAGTGGCGGAGATCGTCGGCCGCACCCCGGCCGCCTGCCGCCAGCTGGCCTCCTCGGCCCGCCGCCGCGTCGCCGCCGTGCCGTCGGCCCCGGCGACCGAACGCGCCGGCGTGGTCAGGGCCTTCAAACGGGCGTGGGAGCGCCAGGACATCGAGGCGCTCGTCACCCTGCTCGACCCGGACGTGACGGTCACCGCCGACGGCGGCGGCCAGGTCAACGCGGCCCTGCGCCCGATCGAGGGCGTCGAGCAGGTCCTGCGCTACGCCGCCGACCTGGCCGGCAGGCTGCCCGGCCTGACCCTGCTGGAGCGCACCGTGAACGGCCAGCCCGGCCTGGTCATGCGCCAGAACGACGTGACGATGACGGTGCTGGCCTTCGACGTGGCCGACGCCCGCATCACCCGCATCTGGGCGGTCCGCAACCCGGAGAAGCTCCGGCCATGGTGACCCGGACCCTCATCGCCGCGCGAACCCTGGTGCTCCTCCTCGCCCCGCTCACCGCCGGCCTGCTCCTGACCACGCCGAACGGCCAGGCCCTGCACAGCGCGGCGGCGTACACGACGTTCGGGATCGCGGTCCTGCACGTGATCGTCACCGTTCTCCAGTGGCGACCGGGCGGCGCCTCCCCCGAACCCATCCTGTACGCCGCCCTCTTCCTCGCCCTCACGCTCGCTCAGGTGGCCCTGGGGATCGCGGGCCTGACGGTGGCCCACATCCCGCTCGGGGTGCTCATGTTCGGCCTGAGCCTGGTGCAGCTGACACGGGCCTGAGCACGCGCGGGATCAGGCCAGCCAGCAGGCGGCGCGCCGGTGGCGGGGGTCGGCGAACTCGATCTCCGCCGCCGGGTCGGCCCGCAGGAGGTGCAGGGCCGTCCGGGCCGTCACCCGGTCGGCCGCCCGGCGCCTCTGGTGCGACTCGGCGGCCCAGCGGGCGATCGACGGGTCGCCGTGGACGCGGGCGTACAGGCGGATGACGACCGTGCGGGTGATCCTCGACCGCGACGGGTGGGAGCGCAGTGCGAAGATCCAGTGGGTCGACACCGTCCGGCGGTGTTTCGCCGGGACGTGGTGGATGGTGCGGGACATGCGCGGCCTTCCGGCCCCGCCAGTCTCTCTGGCGTGGACCTAGAAGTCGGCGCCGGTGAAACGGCCGCTCATCAGTAACTCCGCTGGCTCTGCGCGTTCAGTTCGGTCATCTTGACGGTCTTGGCCGGATCGGTCAACGGGTCGTTGATCTCGAGGATGTCGAGCCCCTTGGTGATGTCGCTCGAATAGATGAACCCGTTGTAGTAATAGGCCGACCACGACCCGCCCAGACTGAGCTCCGGCCGCAGCGGCCCCCGCTCGAAATAGCCGATCTCCCGCGCGTTCTCCGAATCGGTGAAATCCCACACCGAGACGCCGCCCTGATACCAGCCCTGGACCATGATGTCCTTGCCCTTGACGGGAATCAGCGAGCCGTTGTGGGCGACGCAGTTCTCGTCTTCGGTCTGCAACCGCGGAATCTTGAAATAGCCGCGGCGCTCGAGTTCGTTCCCGGGCGTCAGGTCGTAAATGGCGTTCGCGCCCTCCTGCTTCCCGGTCGCCTTGTCGCAGGTCGCCGAGACCCCGCCGCCGAGTTCGTCGCTGAACACCAGTTTCGTGCCGTCGTTGTTGAAGGTGGCCGAATGCCACACGGCGAAATTCGGGTCCTGTACGACCTGGAGGACCCGCGGCAGCAGAGGATTGGAGACGTCCATCAGCACGCCGTCGCCGAAACAGGCCCCCGCGGCGAGCTTCCGCTCCGGATAGACGGTCACGTCGTGGCAGCCGCGCGGGTTCTCGTACTCCGACTCCTCCGCGAGGGGCCGCTCCCCGAACACCGGCGGCCGGGCGGCCACCCGGGCGGTCTCGGGGGCGTCCACGGGCACCTCGATGATGTCCATGGCGGCGTGCGGCGGCGGACAGGTCTCGGAGTCGGGCACCGGCCCGGAGGAGGCGACGTAGACGTACACGGTCCGCTCACCCGGCAGCACCGCGTGGGTGTGCGATCCGCACTCGGTACGGACGGAGGTCACGTACTTCGGCTGCTTCTTGTCGGAGACGTCGAAGATGCGCACGCCCTCCCACGACCCGGCCGCGCCCTCTTCGCCCTCTTTCGAGGCGCACGATTCGCCATCGCGCGGATAGTCGACGGAAAGGAAGAGCAGATCCCCGGTGACCGAGATGTCGTTCTGGCCGCCCTCGCAGACCGTACGGGAAACGACTTGGGGTTTCTCCGGGTCGGAGATGTCGACGATCGTGAACCCGGCATAGTTTCCGACAAACGCGTAATCGCCCTGAAAGGCGAGATCGGTCCCCCACGCCTCGTCGCCGTCGAAAGGCGCCTCTAGGGGGACGTTCGCGACGACCCTGACATTGTCGCTGTGGTCGATCGCGTCGACCGCCAGCCCCGTCGCCGCGGAGGCCGAGGCCGAGGCGGAGGAGGTGGCCGCCTGTGGAGAGACCTCAGGAGGAGGTGCGTCACCGCCAGGACTGCACCCGGTCGCTAAGAGGGCCACCACCAGGACGCCGAAGATCCGCCTCATAGGGGAACGCTATGGCACGGATGGCCCGGTTACGCGGGGAATGCGTAACGGTTTCAGGAGCTCCAGAGCATGTTGGTCAGCTCTTCGTCGAGATCCATGAAGTCGACCTCGCGCCCGGCCGGCACCAGCTCGTAGGTCCGGTGGAGGAACTCGGTCAGCGGCGCCAACGGCACCTCGAACAGCGCCTGCCCGAAGGGAGAGGTCAGGCTGATGTGGAGCGTGCGCTCCCCGTCGGACCGCGCCGGCCACACCTGGACGTCACCGTCACCCACCCGCCGGACGATGCCCACGGTCAGCAACTCGCGCGCGAAGATCCATTCGACCGGCTCGTCGTTGCCCACGTGGAAGGCCATGCGGATGGCGTAAGGATCTTCGGCCGTGTAGCTCAACCCCGCCAGCAGCGGGACGGTCGTGCGGTCTGGGACGACAAGCCGAAGGCCCAGCTCGGCAGAGACGGTGGTGCTGTTCATCGTCAGCCAAACCTTTTCGTCGTCGGGACCCCTGAGGGGCTTTCACTGCTCAGACGGACCACGTCCCGAGCTATGACGCGGAACGAAGAAACCTTGCAGGGAAGATTCCGCCGTCAGGCCGTTCTGTAACGCACAGCACAGCCAGACATTTTGGCATCTACCTGCACAAACACCATAACCAACCCGGTGTTTGCGATGGTTTTGCGTGTCCTCCGAGACGTGGATGGGCTTCAGGTGGTGCTTATTGGTCGAGTGTGGAGCATCACGATGCTATGCCAACAGACCGCCACGCCGCCCGTTCCTGGAGAACCTTTCGATGACGATGCGGGGACAGACCCGAGACACGGCGGGGACTCCAGGGGTTCCACGGCCCCCGACTCGGCCTTCGCTTCGCGTGGAGGGCGCGGAGTGCGGTATGGTTCTTGCTGTCGGGCCCCGCAGGGGAACGATCATCCCGGGCGATTAGCTCAGCGGGAGAGCGCTTCGTTCACACCGAAGAGGTCACTGGTTCGATCCCAGTATCGCCCACTCTGGAGAGGGAGACCTGTGGTCAGCGGCTTCGCCGCTTTCCCCGGGTCTCCTTCGTCGTTTACACGGGGGGACGACCCCCCGAACCCCCCGATGCGAAGGGGCTGGCGCCCCCTCGCGCTCCCCCCGGCCGCTTCGCGGCCCCTCGTCGCTGTCGCTCCGGGTCGCTGTCGCTCCCGGCGAAGGGCTCCGCCCCTCGCGCTCCCTGGACAGGCCTCGCTTCGCTCGGGCGGCTCTCGCTTCGCTCGAAGATCTCTGATCGATTCGATTTACCCGCCGGAGTCATACATGGGGCGCCGGCCACGGGAGTCGACGCGATTTGGCGGCCGTGTTGCGTGCTGGCCTTCGTCGCCATAGCCAGGACGGCGTACGGAGGCCGCTGCCCACTCGACGGTGCTTAGAGGGCGGCTCGGATCTTCGGTCCGAGCCAGGTGAGTTCGGGGTGATGCTCGATCCGGTCGAAGACCGCCTGTGGGGACTTGACGTCCCGCAGCATGCACAGAACGAACAGCCAGTACAGCGAATCTGCCAGGAAGAGTTGCGCCGAAGGTGTCTGCTTCACCCGTGTGCCGAGGTGATGGGCAATGTCGTCGCGGTCGTTCCTGACCACCTCTGCCCAGGTTTCGACATCACCGACAAGCTCGACGAAAAGCTCCCCCGCCAGGTCGGCACAACGTCCCAACCTGGTCTTGAACTTACTCTGCGAATGCCCAAACGTCGTGCGGTCGAAGGCTTCCAGAGCCGCCGCGCGATTGAGTAAGCGGTCGGACACAAACATACTCTTCGCATAGCGGCTGGCCATGACCCTGCCTAGAGCGCCTCTGTGGCGCGCAGCGCTCTCCAGCCACCGACCTATACCGTCGATGCCACCGAACTCGGCGTAGCTGAAGAACATGTCGTGGAGCGGAAGCTCGCCGGGGTTCTTACTCTTGTCTTTCGCATTCCAGGAGACGAAGAACTCGATCGACTGCCGGTGCTGACGCCCCTCCCTCTCCCAGATCAAATCGGGATGCCAGAATCGCATGCCGTCGAACTCAGCCGTCCTGCCTGTTGCGATAGACACTAGATCCTGCAGGTCACTCGCCCGTTCCACGAGTTCGGGCAAAGGGCAGAGCGATGACGCATCGAAACGGAATGAGAAATTCTGAGTAAGCCCTCGAGTGGTTACTCGGTCTCCCTCGACAGTGACCGAGTGCGCAAGCCGCAGCGTGTCACCCTCGGGCAGGACGACTACCGCGTCGTCGCGGGTGCGAGCCTCGAGCGTGATGTCCGGAGCGTCCAGCGGCAGATCCTCGCGCTCGTCAGTCCGGAACGCCCACGTCTCCTTAAGGGCGCTGCTACAAGCCCAGTGGGTGAGGTACCGCAGGTCCACTGACATGCCGTTCGCAGCCAGCTCTTCGTCCTTCTCGAAGTAGGCACCGCGAAGTATCTGGTTGACGTGTACGGTCTCTGTCCCTGTTCCGCCGATCAGATGCCGGGTAGTGCGGCCACGGAAACAATCCTCTAGGGTGTACGGCTTCCCCTCCGCCAGTCCGTGGATACGCGGATAGGTCCCGTCCCGCTCGATCGACTCCATAGAGACGGCGACGGTTACCGTGCCGCCCGGTTGCTGCGTTCGCTCCCCTTCCTCGAAGATCGACCGAAAGGTTCCGATCAGTCGCAATTCAGCACCGGAATCCGAATCGAAGCGGAGAATGCCAGCGATCTTTCGATCATCACGTCCCGGCAACCACCACTGGCCTTCGACTTCGAAAGTGCGCGAGGGGTCGTTCAAAGGCCGCTTCCTTCCGTGTCCGTCGTCATGAAGTATGCGCCGATCGTGGACTGATTCCCCGCTTCAGGCAGAAGCCGTCGCAGGTCCGAATCGACATCCTCCGGCCTACGGCTTTCTCGCACTTCTCACGCCATCTACGGAGAGCTTGCAAGGTGGGAGACAACCGACCGATTCTGATCGACATCCTCTGACTTATCGGAGTCTTTCACATCGAAGAGCTCGCGCGTTCGATCTCAGTACCGCCCGCCCCGAATACATTCATGGTCAGCGCCCTTGTCGCTCCCTGGTCGTCCTTCATCGTTTACCCGAAGAACGATGTTCTTGATCCCAGCACAAGAGGCCTGTCGCCGCTTGCTGGAGCTGACCGCCTCGCGACCCCTTGCGTCGCTCCGCTCCGGGACTCTGGAACACCCTTTTCACCCGAGCGGTTGTCGCCGTACTGAGGAATCTGATCGCCGGAGTTCGCCCGGCGAAGGACGTCCACCCCCGGCGGGATTCATGAGTCATCCCTATGAGGCAGTCCCTCAAGCTATGGCGAGCCCGGTAAGTACGCCATAACGGACTTGGACCGACGATCAAGCGGTCGCCTGTATGCCCAATCGTCAGGTCTGACTGGGCTTCCGGCGCCGGGCTCGCAGCAACACGAACACGCCTATGACCACAGCCGCCGTGGCGGTGCCTGCTGCGACGGTGATCACCGCTGTGGTCACGCCGCCGCCCGAACCCGTGAAGCGCAGCCGGGTGGTCTGCTGCTTCGCCGTGTAGAGCGTCTGGGTCGGGGTGGCGGGGGTCTCCGCCGTGAGCATGGTGCGGTAGTTCTCGTCCAGGTCCGTTAGGGCGCTCACCGTTACGTCTAGGTCGACGGCTGGAGTTGGGCAGTCGAAGGTCAGACGGGCGCCTTGGGCTACCAGTTGCTCCAGTGACTCCAGTCGGCCGGGGCACCGCGTTCCGCGCTGGGCCACGGTGATGCGGCCCAGCAGGTAGTCGTGGACCGCCGCGGACCTCTGCAGCTTCTGCTCGCCCGTCAGCTCGGTGGAGACCGGGCCCGTGGCGGGGTTCTCGAACGCGCCGAGTGACTGGCCCAGGGCGACCCAGTCGTCTTCGGCCGCCAGCCACGATATGGCCACCTGTGAGCCGTCGACGCTGATCCGGGCCGTCGACGGCGGGCCGAAGGGGTGCGCTGCGGCCGGGGCGGCGGTCAGCGTCGTGACGGCCAGCAGGGCTACGGCCAGGGCGGTTCGGAAGGTCACTAGGGGGCTCCTGTTGGGACGGGCGGGCCGGCGC
>NZ_BBXF01000001.1:303690-1536888 GCF_001570585.1 Herbidospora daliensis
CCGCGCGCCGGCCCGCCCGTGGAAACTGCTACTTGACCGTGATCACCGGGCTGGTGATCTGCTGGGTGGCGCTCTCCAGGTACACCCGGTAGGTGCTGTCCTTGTCGAGGTCGGCCGGGAGCTTCACTCCGTAGGTCAGCTTGCCCAGGGCGTCGGCGGTGGTGGTGCCGACGTAAATGCGGTTGTCGACCGTGCCCTTGGTGCGGACCAGGTAGACCTTGACCTTCTCGGCGGGGTTGAAGCCGAAGGCGGTGGCGGTCAGCTGCTCGCCGGGGGCGACGGTGGTCTTGTCGACGACGACCTGCTCGCCGGTGTTGCCGGTGCCGAGTTCGGTGACGGTGCGCTCGCCCGCGTCGTTCTTGCGGATGACGAAGCCGTCGTGGTGCTCGCCGTTGGCGTAGCGGGCCTCGAAGCGGATCTGGTCCTTGTCGACGTCGATCATCTGGTAGAGCTGGGTGTTCTCGCTCTGGCTGATGACCTCGGCGCCGTTGCCGGTCCAGTTGACGCCGCCGTTGAGCTCGTACATCTTGCCGCCGACGACCGACACCACGTACGAGACGCCGTTGTGGGTGGTCGCCGACTGGCGGGCGGACTTCAGGTTGCCTCGGCCGTACGAGTGGTCGTGGCCCTGGAGGACCAGGTCGACGCCGTACTTCTCGAACAGCGGGGCCCACAGGGCGCGGACGACCGGGTTGTTGCGGGTGCCCGTGTTGGAGTAGACGGGGTGGTGGAAGGTCACCACGGTCCACTTGTTCGGGTTGTCCTTCAGCAGGCCCTCGAGCCATTCGGTCTGCTTGGTCATCAGCTCGGGGATCGACTGCACGTTGGTGTTCAGGCCGATGAAGCGCACGCCCTGGTAGTCCACCCAGTACGCGGTCTTCGCGATGTTCTGCGCGCCGGGGTAGTCGGTCCAGGCCGGGCCGTTGTCGGGGTAGGGGAACTGCGGCACCCAGAACGACGACAGGTTGGCGCCGCTGTACTCGTGGTTACCGGTGATGGAGAGGTTGTTGACCTGGCTGTCGATGAAGCCGCCGGCCTTGAACCACTGGCCCCACTGCTCCTCGCTGTTGGCGGAGTCGATGAGGTCGCCGGCGTTGACGATCATCTTGGCCTGCGGCCGGTCGGCGAACGCCTGGCGGAAGACCCTCGGGACGGCCGAGTCGATGTAGTTCTGCGCGTCGCCGTAGTAGATGAAGGAGAACGGCTGGAAGCCGGCGGCGGCGGTGGTGAAGTCGTTCCACTCGCTCCAGTTGGTGCCGTCGCCGACGCGGTAGGTGTATCGGGTGGCGGGCTTGAGGCCGGTGAACTCGACCGTGTGGTACGTCGAGGCGTAGCCGAGGGTGGTGTTAACCGGGGTGCTCGACTGCGCCTTGACGTTGCTGACGGCGCCGGCGGCGGGGGCGACCTCGCCCAGCGCGCGGGGCGACTCCAGGATCTCGGCCTGGGCGAACTCCGAGGTGGTCTCGGCGCGCCAGGTGACCTTCTGGGACGACGCGGGCGTCGTGGTCGGGGTCAGGATGACCCGGTCGGGCATCGGGGTGGGCTTGTGGATCTCGGCGGCGGGGAACTTCGGCGGGGCCGCGGCGCCGAACGCCATCGGGCTGAAGGACAGGCCGCCCACGAGCAGCGCGCTGGCGCCGATCACGATTTTGGCCTGCCGGGTCCGCAGGGACCAGGGTCGGGTGGCGTCACTCACGTCGAGCTTCACTCCTGAGGAAGGGACTTCACCCCACCGAGGGGCACGGTGGGGTGTCCGAAATCCACGCAGAACCGGTTGACCGAAGATCGGCCGCGACCTTGCCGGGAGGTGAACTGACGATCTCCGGGAGGCCGTTGTGAGCAGGGTCACCCGGGGCCGGTCGAGCCGTCATCCCCGCTCCGCGTGCCCGACACCCGGCGTTGCGGTGATATTTCACTTGATCCACCAGCCTGGGGCCATGCAGACCACCCGCCGGTCGTCGCGCCTGCTGACGACGGCGCCGGCCGTGCTGGCGCTCGGCGCGCTGTTCGTCCTGCCCGCTCCGGCGGCCGTGCACAAGGGCGCCGACTTCATGACGCCGGAGACGACCGGGGTGCTCAACCTGGAGCCGGGCGAGTGCTTCACCGACCCGGAGTACTCCCCCGCCGCGGGTGAGGAGGTCGTCCTCTACACGGCCTGCGACCAGCACGCCCACAACCAGTCCTACGGCTTCGTGCACGCCGACGACGGGCCCTACGACCGCGCCGCGCTGGCCGCGTTCGGCTGGAACAGCTGCGAGCGGGGCTTCGTGCACTACTGGCCCGGCGACGCGGGGGCCGGGCTGGACTACTACCCGATCCTGCCGACCGCCGAGACCTGGGCCGACGGCGACCGCGACGTCATGTGCGTGGTGTACGACCCCCGTGGCGAACTGACCGGATCCCTGCTCCCCCGGGCCTGAGGCGCGGAGGGGCGATGGACGCCACTCGTGCTGGCGGGCGTGCTCGACGCGCCCAGACGGCCCATGCCCAGTCGCGGCAGACCGCGCCCGGCGTGGCGTGCCGTCCGGTTCCGCGCGTTCGGAGACGATCGGCTGGTGGACGTCATCGGCGCCGGTTTCGGGCGGACCTGCACCCTGTCTCTGAAAGAGGCCCTCGAGATCATCGGTTTCGGCCCCTGCTATCACATGCTCACCGTCGTCGAGGAGCCGCGCCGCGTCCACGACTGGCTCGGGGTCGGTGACGGCAAGACGGCCGACTGGGATCGCATCTTCCGGGGGTTCCGGTCGGTGGTCGACTTCCCGGCCGTCTCCTACTGGCGGGAGCTGACCGACCATTATCCCGACGCCAAGGTCGTGCTGACCGTGCGCGATCCGGAGCGGTGGTACGAGAGCGCGCGGGAGACGATCTTCCAGCACACCGTCGACGTCGACGAGCCCGAGTCGTGGTGGCGGCGGGAGCTGCACCGGCTGGCGCTGCGGCGGGTGCCCGAGATGGCGCTGTTCCCGAAGATGGCGAAGGCCACGGTGGCCGATCAGGTGTTCGGCGGGCGGATCGGCGACCGCGCGCACTGCGTCGAGGTGTTCCGGCGGCACGTCGAGGAGGTCGAAGCCGCGATCCCGGCCGACCGGCTGCTCGTGTTCGAGTGCCGCGAGGGGTGGGAGCCGCTCTGCCGGTTCCTCGGCGTGCCGGTGCCCGACGTGCCGTTTCCGCACGTCAACGACCGCACTCACTTCAACCGAGGACAACCCTGGCGGGATCTGCGGATGCTCCTCCTAGGTCGTCGGCGGGGAGGATCACGGTGAAGGTCGCGCCCTCTCCCGGGGCGCCGGCCGCCGTCAGAATGCCGTCGTGGCCGTCGACGACCTCTTTCACCAGGGCCAGGCCGAGGCCGTAGCCCCGGCTCTCGGTCACGTGGCGGGTGAACAGGCGCGCGGGGTCGCCGGGGGCGAGGCCCGCGCCGTCGTCGGCGACCGTCAGGCTGACGCGGTCGGCGGAGGCGGCCAGGGTGATGGTGATGCGGCCGCCGGGGGAGGTGTGGGTGAGGGCGTTGTCGACCAGGGCCGACAGGACGCGGCGCAGGGCGGGGGCCGCGCCGCTGACGACCGTCGGGCCGTTCGCGCGGCGGACCTCGATGGTGACGCCGCGCGACTCGGCGCGGGGCGACTCGGCCTCGGCGAGTTCCTGGGCCAGCAGGGCCAGGTCGACGGGGCGGCGCAGGCGGTCGCTGAGCAGCAGGTCGTCGACGACCTCGCCGAGTTCGCGGGTGCCGAGGACGAGCCGGTCGACGTCCTCGACGGGCAGTTCGCCGCGCCGCAGGCGGAGCGAGACGAGCTGGGCGCGGGTGTGCAGGCGGGCGAGGGGGGTGCGCAGTTCGTGGCTGACGTCCTCGGTGAAGCGGCGCTGGCGGGCCAGGGCCTCGCCGAGCGGGGCGATGGCGCGGCGGGCGATCAGGTGGCCGATCAGCACGGCGGCCAGCAGTGACACGATCCCGGCGACGACCAGGGTGTGCAGCAGGCGTTCGCGTTCGGCGATCTGGTAGCGCAGGTCGAGCGCGGCCTGGCGGATGACGCCGCCGCGGCGTTCGGTCTGGATGAGGTATTCGAGGCCGCCGAGTTCGGCGCGCTCGATCCGGGTGCCGCCGTCGCGTTCGACGCCCCGGATCCCGGCCATCCACGGCAGGGTGTCGGGCGCTCCCGGGGAGCGGCGCAGGACGCCGCCCTCGACCTCGACGAGCCACAGGCAGGGCGGCGGGCTGGTGATGGAGGCGCGTTCGACGCCGACTCTGACCTCGCGGCGGGCGGCGGCGTCCTGCTGGCCGGCCATCACGCCGTAGACCAGGCCGCCCATGATGAGCAGCATGACCGAGATGGTGCCGGCGACGCGCAGGGTCACCCGGCGGCGGGCGCGGGTCAGCAGCGCGTTCACAGGCTGCCCAGCCGGTAGCCGACGCCGCGGACCGTGCGGACCACGCCCGAGCCGAGTTTGCCGCGCAGGTAGTAGACGTAGGTGTCGACGATCGACTCCGTCGTCGCGCCGTCGAAGACGCCCTGGCGCAGCGACGCCCTCGTGTGGACGTGCCGGGGGCGCACGGCCAGCGCGCGGAGCAGGCGGCACTCCTGGCCCGACAGCGGCACCTGCGCGCCGTCGGGCAGCCACACCGCCTGCGCGCCCAGGTCGAGCCAGGCGCGGCCGAGCGGGAGCAGCTCGGCGTGGTCGGCGTGGCGGCGGGTGAGCGCGCGCACCCGGGCCAGGAGTTCGTCGATCTCGAACGGTTTGACCAGGTAGTCCTCCGCCCCGGCGTCGAGGCCGGTGACGCGGTCGTGCAGGCTGCCGAAGGCGGTGAGGAACAGCGCCGGGACGGTGACGGCCCGGCGCCGCAGGCGGCGGATCAGGTCGACTCCGTCGAGGGCGGGCAGCCCACGGTCGACGACCATGACGTCGTAGGTCCGGCTCAGCGCCAGGTGGAGGCCGCGCTGGCCCTCCCCGGCGTGGTCGACCTCGTAGCCGTGGTCGGTGAGGATCTCGACGAGGAGCGCGCCGAGTTCTCGGTCGTCTTCGATGAGCAGCAGCCGACGTGCCACGGAACCAAAGTGTCACTCCTGTCACCGATGCGCCAGAGGCCGAAAATCATCACCTGCGGTTCTGCCGCAAAATAGGTGAAAGTTACACCAATTGATCCTCGCGTTCCGGGTCCCCGGCCTCCAGCCGGGCGGGCAGCGCGAGCTGGTAGAGCGGCAGCGCGCCGGCCGTGGTGATGACGGCGACCAGGACCAGCATCGCGAAGACCTCCTGGCCGATCATCCCGTGGGCCAGGCCGATGTTGATGAAGATCAGGATCATCAGGCCCCGGGCGTTCATCAGCGCGCCGACGGCGTACGACTCGCGCCACGAGAAGCCCATCGCCTTCATCGAGACGGCGCAGCCGAAGTACTTCCCGACGAAGCCGGCCAGCAGGATCAGCGCGAAGGCCAGCAGCATCGCGCCGCCCGCGATGCCGTCGAGGTGGGTGTTGAGGCCCGAGAAGGTGAAGAACACCGGCAGCAGCAGCGTGGAGACGACCTCCATCATGCGGCCGTGCAGGGCCTCGCGGAACCTCGGGTCGCGGGGCATGGCCAGGCCCGCGATGAAGCCGCCGAACACGGCGTAGACGCCGATCCAGTCGGTCAGCCAGCCGGCGGTCAGGGGGACGAGCACGACGACGTACATCATGGAGGGGCTCAGGGTGCCCGTGGCGGCGAAGCGGGCGCCGAGGGGGCGCAGCAGCGGGGCCACCAGCTTCAGCATGACCACGGCGAACAGGGCGGTCAGCGCGATCGTGCGGAGCGCGGCGCCGCCGCCGCCGTCGAGGTGGAGGGCGGTCAGCAGGGCCAGCAGGCACCACGCCACGGCGTCGTCGACGGAGGCCGCCAGCAGGGTGAGCCGGCCGATCGGGGAGTTCTCCAGGCCGCGTTCGTAGAGGATGCGGGCCAGCATCGGGAAGGCCGTCAGCGACAGGGCGCCGCCGAGGAAGAGGGCGAACTCCCACGGTGCGGTCTCCCCGGTCGACAGGCTCCCGTAGAAGAGCAGGCCCACGCCGAAGCCGAGGGCCAGCGACGGCAGGAAGCCCGAGACGGCCAGCACGCCGGCCCGTCTGACCTGCGCGGGGCTGCTGGCGGTGTGGTCGAGGCCGGCGCCGACGAGGAACATGTAGAGGGTCAGGCCGATGGTGCTCAGGACGTACAGGATCGGTTTGATCTCGGCCGGGAACAGCGACTGCTGCGCGGCCGGGAACAACCAGCCGAACAGGGTCGGGCCGAGCAGCACGCCCGCGACCATCTCCCCCAGCACGCGCGGCTGGCGCACCATCAGCGCGATCCGGCCGCAGATCGCGGCGACGACGAGGATGACGACCAGGGCGGGCAGCACCTTCAGCACGAGTTCGAGATTGGCGTCCATGTGATCACCTGTCTCCGAAGTGGCGGGCGCAGAGGGCCTGGCGACGGGCGTCCCAGACCATGTACGCGCCGAGCACGAGTTGGACGAGGCTGCGCCAGACGTCCTCCCACCGGTCGCGCACCGCCATGACCCGGAGTCTCCAGGCGGGCGGCGGCGAACCAGCGGGGGTGAGCAGGCAGGGGCCCCGGTTGGGCAGCGAACGGGTGTGCCGGGCCGACGAGGAGAACTCCCACCGGCTCAGGAGCTCGCGGAACGCCGCGCGCAGCGCGATGGGCGACAACCGCCAGGCCGGGCAGGGCCGGTTGGCGGCGACGCCGAACGGGATGTGGTTGAGGTCCCGGACGCCGTGCTCGAACCGGGCCGGGTCGAAGCGGTCGGGGTCGGGGAACCCGGCGCGGTGGAAGTCGGCGTAGTTGAAGCAGAGCACCGACCCCTCCGGGATGTCCGGCATGTCGCCCCGGGTGATGCGGTGCGCGACGCCGAACAGCGGATAGAGCCGGAAGGTCTCGTTGATGACCTGGTCGAGGAACCGGTCGTCTCCGGTACGGGCGCGCGCCTGCGTCTCCCGGTGGTGGGCCAGCACCATGCCGATGTGCGCGGTCGCCTCGGCCATCTGGACCACGGCCGTGTTGAAGAAGACGCCCTGCAGGTAGAGGGCCTGCTCGTGCCGGGTCAGCCCGCCGGGGAGCGGCTGCCGGACGTCGTCGAGCCGGGTCTCCAGGTAGGCGGTGAGCCGGTCGCGGCGGTCCATGTGCCGCAGGCCCGTGCACTTCAGCGCGGTCACGACGTCGTCGGCGTTGGCCGTGATCAGGGCCCGCGCCTCGGGCGGGCACTCCTCCCCGAAGACGAGCTCGTAGGAGAACTCGGCCCAGATCGGCATGGCCAGGTCGCGCAGCCGGTAGGTCGGGGCGGCGCGGCGGGCGCAGCGCGCGGCCAGGGCCTCGATCTCGGTCTTCGAGACCGCCAGGAACCCCCGCGTCGCGGCGGCCACCTCGTCGTAGCGCTCCCCCGGCTCCAGATGCTCCTGGTGCAGGTCGGCGCCCGGCGAGAGCCAGTACCAGAACAGGTCGGACAGGGCCGCGCCCCGGCTGCGGCCCGAGGCGGCCGGGTGGGAGTAGACCTCGCGGAACCGGTCGACCGGCACGTTGAGCGTCTCCTCGCCGTTGACGCGCTCGAACACCAGCAGCCGCAGCGCGACCACCCGGCCGGGCAGCCACCAGGGCAGGCTCAGCACGAAGAGGGCGAGCAGGATCAGCATCGCCGCACCACGCTCGGGTCGAGCGGGGCGCCGGTCAGCGCCATGGCGACCTCGGTCTCGGTACGGAAGCGGCGCAGCACCTCGCGCACGCCCCGTTCCCCCTCGGCGGCCAGCGCCCACACGACCGGCCGCCCGACCAGCACCGCGCGGGCGCCCAGGGCGAGCGCGGCCACGACGTCGGTGCCGCGCCGCACCCCGCCGTCGACCGTCACCGGCACGTCCCCGCCGACCGCCTCGACGACGCCGGGCAGCAGGTCGATCGCGGCGGCGACCCGGTCGAGCTGGCGGCCGCCGTGGTTGGAGACCATGACCATGGCGGCCCCGTGCGCGACGGCGGTCCGGGCGTCGGCGGGGTGGGTGACGCCCTTGACGATCAGCGGCAGGCCGGTGACCTCGCGCAGCCGGTCGAGGTGCGCCCAGGAGATCTCCGGGGAGAACTCGATCGGCCGCACGACGCCGCCCTCGCGGAGGTTCTCGCAGGCCAGTCCCTCGGGCAGGTCGTGGAAGCCGTTGTGCAGGTCGCGCGGCCGGATGCCGAACACCGGCGAGTCGGCGGTGACGACCAGGGCCCGGCAGCCCGCCTTCTCCGCCCGCCCGGCGACGCGTTCGGTGAAGGCCATGTCGGGCTGGACGTACAGCTGGAACCACAGGGTCGCGCCCGTGTCGGCGACGGCCTCGATCGGGGTGGTCGAGGCCATGCTGACGATCATGATCGTGTCCTCGGCGGCGGCGGCCCGCGCGGTCGCGAGCTCGCCGTCGGGATGCGCGAGCCGGTGGAAGGCGGTCGGGGCGATCAGCACCGGCAGGGACGCCCGGCCGCCGGGCAGGGTCACCGCCAGGTCGGGCCGGACCCCGCCGAACACGCGCGGCACCAGCCGCAGCCGCGCGAACGCCGCCTCGTTCTCGTGGACGGCGCTCTCGTCGCCCGCCCCGCCGGCGAAGTAGTCGTAGTGGGCCTTCGGGAGGCGCTCCCTCGCGACGGCCTCGTACGAGGGCATCAGACCGTCCGGGCGAAGAAGGCCCGCAGCGGTTCCAGGTGGACGTCGGGGGACGTCCAGTCGTTCTCCAGGTTCTCGGTGACGTGGTGGACGGCCGGCTCCGCGCCGGGGCGGTGGTGGCGGACGACCGGGTGGAGGTAGTGGCCCTCGTCGGCGCGCGCCGAGTCGCTCTGGGTGATCCGGCCCACCGTCACGTCGAAGGGGTCGACCTGGTCGTGGCCGGGGCCGTACTCCAGCGTGATCGTGTAGTGGGGACCCTCGATCGGCAGGTCGACCGGGCGTTCCTCCAGGTAGCGGCCGTCGTGGGTGATCACGTCGCCGATCACGCCGAACTGCTGCCACAGGGCCGAGCTGCGGTTGACCCGGTCGAGCACCGCCTGCGCCATCGCCTTCGGGTCGGCGCCGACGTCTTCGCCGGGCCACGCCACGTCGTGGTGCCGCTCCTCCAGGATGCGGTGCAGGGCGCGCACGCCGTAGCGGAAGCCGTGGATGAAGCCGCTGGTGCCGCGCTTGAAGTCGCGCGACTGGGTGATGGTGCCGGCGAAGTAGAGGCCCGGCACGTCGATCGACTCGTAGGCCGGAGTCAGCGCCGGGAAGCGGCCGCTGACGTGCAGCGCGGGGCGGCAGGTGTCGTCGAAGATCGACCGGTCGAAGGCGAACCCGGCGCAGACGATGACGCGGTCGTAGGGGATGTCCTTGGTGACCTCGTCGGCCCGCACGAACGCGACCGTCACCCGGTAGGTGCCGTCGTCGAGGCGCTCGATGTGCCGCACCTCGCCGTCGAGGATCGCGTTCTGGGACTTGAGCTGGTAGGTGTCGAGGAAGTTGTTGTTGATCGCGCGCAGGTGGCCGACGTAGTGGGTGCGCCAGGCCAGCTTGACCGAGTGGGGCCCGGCCACGTGGACGACCGCCGCGGTCTCGACCAGGTTGTCGGCGGTCTCGAAGGCCGAGTTGCCCTTGCCGATGATGAGCACCCGCTTGTCGACGAAGTCCTGCGGGTCGACGGAGACCACGCCGTACTGTTCGGCCTGCTCGACGCCGGGGATGGCCGGGACGTTCTCCCTGCTCACCCCGGTGGCGATGATCAGCCGGCGGGCGGTGCGCACGACGCCGTGGTCGTCGGTGACGGCGAAGCCGCCGTCGGTGCGGGTCACCCGGCGGGCGCGGGAGCCGTACACCACATCGAGGCCCTCGGCGAATCTGGCCAGGTAGCGCACCATGTCGTCGGCGTGCGGGAAGTAGCGGTCGCTGAAGCGGGTGAACAGCAGCTCCGGGTCGTCGGACAGGAGGCTGTTCCAGTCCATGCGGAGGTTCAGCTCGGGGTCGTCGGTGCCGTTGTACTTCTTGTTGATGGAGATGAGGGTCCGATGGCGGGGGAAGGTCGTGAAGAACGTGCCCGGCTCCGGGCCCGCCTCCATGATCGTGTACGACCTTCCGGCCGCCCTCAGGAACCATCCCATCTGCAGACCGGCCGGTCCCGCGCCGATCACCAGGTAATCCAGCATGCCCCCAGTGTTGGCGGGCGATTCTCAGAGAACGATCAGAGCCAGTAAGGCCTTCTTGTCAGGCTTGCCCGACGGGGCCAGGGGGACCTCCTCGACGACCGTGATCGTGGCGGGCACGTGGTCGGCCCCCAGTTCCTCCCTGACGTGGTCGCGCAGCTCGTCCAGGTCGGGCTCCTTCGCGACGACGAACGCGTGGGCCGCCTCGCCGGTGGCCCGGTCGGGGGCGCCGACGACGTAGGCGGCCTCGACGCCGGGGCAGCTCTCCAGGGCGCGCTCGATCGGCCCGAGGTAGACGACCATGGCGTTGACCATGACGGCCTCGCGGATGCGCCCGACGATGTGGATGTAGCCGTCGTCGTCTACGTGGCCCAGGTCGCCGGTGCGCAACCAGCCGTCGGCGATCGGGTTCTCCTCGCCGTTCCAGTAGCCGCTCATCAGGTAGGGGCTGCTCACCAGCAGCTCGCCCTCCTCGACCCTGACCCGGACCATCGGATGGGGGCGGCCGACGGTGTGCCCCTTCGCGGCCAGCTCACGCGGGGTGATCATGGAGATCGACCCGGCCTCGGTCGCGCCGTAGCCCTGGTAGACGACCGGCCCGAGCAGCTTCACCGCCCGCTCCAGCCGGGACGCCGAGATGGGCGAGCCGCCGATCATCATGGTGCGCATGTCGGGCAGCTCGGTGCCGGTGTCGACGATCTGGGTCAGCCGGGGCACCGTGAAGATCGAGCCGGTGATGCGCAGGTCGCGGTAGACGCGCGGGAACTCCGGGTCGACCGGGATCACCAGGGTGCCGCCGCCGAGCAGCGCGAGCGCGAGGTGCTCGAAGACGACCATGCTCGCCAGCGTGCCGAACAGCAGATACCGCTCGAACCCGGCGGCCATCTCCCGGGCCACCGGCGACCACTCCTGCGGCTGCCAGGCCCAGTGGCGGTCGAGCGCGCCGTAGGTGAGCGCGCACCCCTTCGGCCGGCCCGTGCTGCCGCTGGTGAAGGCCAGCAGGGCGACGTCGCCGGGCCGGGCCAGCGGGGTCAGGATGGGCGCGCCCCCGGCCTCCGGCAGGGTGTCGTCGTCGACGACGTGGTCGACGTCCATCGACAGGACGTGGGCCAGCTGCGCCCTGGAGTAGCCCGGCCGCACGCCGACCACGCGGCAACCCAGGACGTGCGCGGCCATCTGGGCGGCGAACGCCTCGGGCGTGACCGACGTCCGGAACGCGATCGCCTTGCCGCGCAGGCCCTCGGCGTCGAGGGCGCCCGCCATGGAGCCGATCATGGCGAGCAGCTCCGCGCGCGTGACGACGCGGGAGCCGTGCTCGAACACGGGCCGGTGCGGCTCCTCGTGCAGGAGGTCCAGCAGCGGGGCGGGGAAGACCATGCGCGTCTCCTTCGGGTCTGGGAAAGCGGCGACGAACGCGATACAACCACCAAGAGATCAGAGCCCGATCAGACCCCTTCAGCCCCCCGGAGGCCGCTCGTGGACGTCATCGGCGCGGGATTCGGCCGGACCGGCACCAGGTCGCTGAAGGCGGCCCTCGAACTGCTCGGATTCGGCCCCTGCTACCACATGGCCAGCGTGATCGCCGAGCCCCGCCGGGTCGGCCAGTGGCTGGAAGTGGGGGAAGGCCGGTCGGCCGACTGGGACATGATCTTCGAGGGCCACCGGTCGGCGGCCGACTTCCCGGCGTCGGCCTACTGGCGCGAACTGGCCGCCCACTACCCGAAGGCGAAGATCATCCTGACGGTCCGCGACCCCGGCCGCTGGTACGACAGCGCCCGCGAGACCATCTTCCGCCGCCCCATCGAAGCCGCCACCCCCAAACCGTGGTGGCGCCGCCTGGTGACCCGGCTGATCGCCTGGCGGGTGCCCGACTTCGCGCTCTTTCCCCAGATGTTGCGCACGACGGTCTACGACCGGGTGTTCGACGGCAAGGTCGCCGACCGCGAGCACTGCCTGGAGGTGTTCCGGCGGCACGTGGCGGAGGTCACGGCGGAGATCCCAGCCGAACGGCTGCTGGTGTTCGAGTGCAAGGAGGGGTGGGAGCCGCTGTGCCGGTTCCTGGGGGTGCCGGTCCCGGACGTGCCGTTTCCGCAGGCCAACGAGCGGGCGGCGTTCCACGGCAAACGCCCGGGGAGGGCCCTGCGGCTGATCGTGCGCGGCCGCTGAGTTCAGCCCGCCAGCATGGCGCGCATGCGGCCGATCTCGATCTGCTGGCCCGTCACGATGTCGAGCGCCAGCGTCCGCATCAGCTGGTCGCGGCCCGCCTTGAGCTGCTCCCCCGCCATCGTCACCGCGCCCTCGTGGTGGCGGATCATCAGCGTCAGGAACAGCCGGTCGAACGCCTCCCCGCGGGCCGCGCGCAGGTCGTTCATCTCCGCCAGCGAGGCCATGCCGTAGCCCGTCGTATGGCTGTGGCCGGCCGGGATCTCGCGGCCGAGGCGGGTCAGCCAGCCGCTCAGGACGCCGATCTCCGGCTGCTGGGCGGCCGTGATCCGGACGGCCAGGGCCTTCACCTGGGGGTCGGCGGCGCGATCGGGGGCCAGGCCCGTCATCTCCAGGGCCTGGCGGTGGTGGCCGATCATGCCTTCGGCGAAGCGCACGTCGGCGGCGGCCACCTCTTCGGCGTCGACGCCCAGCGTCTGGCCGGGGGTGGCGACCGCGCCGCTCTCCCCGGGGGCGCCGGGCAGCACGACCGGGGGGCCCGAGCCCGCCACCACCGGGCGCGGGTCGTCCGCGCCGGGGGTGCAGGCGGCCACCGCCGTGAGGGCGATGGCCGCTAAGACGGCACGTCTCACGGGTCGAGGTCGTCGGCCGCGCGGGCCGCGAAGGCGTCCATGGCGGCGCGGGTGACCGGGCCGGGGCCGACCGGCAGGGCCTTGCCGTCGACCAGGCCGATCGGCTGGATGTCGCGGGTCGTCGAGGTCAGGAAGGCCTCTTCGGCGTCGTAGAGCGCGGCGAGGGGGACGTCCTCCTCGACGGCGTCGGGGTACCACTCCAGGGCCAGGGCGCGGGTGACGCCGGCCAGGCAGCCCGACGACAGGGTCGGGGTGACCAGGCGGCCGCCCGTGACGATGAAGATGTTGCTGCCGGTGCCCTCGCAGAGGTTGCCGGCCAGGTTCTCGAAGATCGCCTCGCCGCCGCCGCGCTCCTTGGCGTAGGCCAGGGCCTTGGCGTTGTCGCCGTAGGAGGTCGACTTCACGCCGGTCAGCGCGCCGCGCTCGTTGCGGGGCCACGGGACGACGACCACGTCGGCGGTGACCGGGAACGGCTTCTGCTCGCCGACGATGATGATCGTGTTGGTGCCCTCGGAGCCGCGGTCGCTGCCCAGCGGCCCCGGTCCGCTCGTGTAGGTGATGCGGATGCGGCCCAGCGGCCACGCGGGAGCCGCCGCGACGGTCTCCCGGACGCCCTCGGCGATGGCCTTCGTGTCGGGTGCGGGGAGGTCCATGCGCTTGGCCGAGAGAGCCAGGCGGTCGAGGTGGCGGGTGAGGGCGAAAACCTCGCCGTTCGTCACCTTGATCGTCTCGAAGACGCCGTCGCCGACCATGAGCCCGTGGTCGAAGACGGACACGACCGCCTTCTCCGGAGCGATCAGATCGCCGTTGACCCAGATGGGAACCGCCATGTGAGCCTTCTACCCTTCGTCTGAGCGGGATGCGAGCGCGATGAGCCGGGACGCCTTCAGCTCCGTCTCGCGCCATTCGTGCCCGGGGTCGGAGCCCCATGTGATGCCGGCACCGGTGCCGAAGCGGATCTCCTCACCGGTGATCCAGAAGGTGCGGATGCCCACCGCCAGGGCGGCCTCGCGCCGATCGGCGTCGACCCAGCCCACCGCCCCACAGTATGGCCCCCGGGGCGCTGGTTCGAGCGCATTGATGATGCTCAGCGCGGACGATTTCGGCGCACCCGTGACGGAACCGGGCGGGAACGTCGCGGCAAAGATCTCCGGCCACGACCTCCGGGTGGTCGCCTGGACGGTCGACACGAGGTGCACCAGCCCGGGATGCTCCTCCACGGCCAGCAGCTCGGGCACGGTCACGGAGCCGACGTCGGCGACGATCCCGAGGTCGTTGCGGACCAGGTCGACGATCATCACGTTCTCTGCGTAGTCCTTCTCCAGCAGGTCGGCGTACGTCTCCCCGGTCCCCTTGATCGGCCGGGAGGTGATCACCGGGCCGCTGCGCCCCAGGTAGAGCTCGGGCGAGGCCGACACCACGGTCAGCCCCGGCACGTGGATCACCGCCGAGTGGGGCGCCGGGTTGCCCTCGGCCAGCAGCCCGGCCAGCGCCAGCGGGTCGCTGCGGTGGGTGAGCGGCGCCGACAACACCCGGCACAGGTTGGCTTGGTAGACCTCGCCCCGCTCGATGTGGTCGCGGATGGCCCGCACCCCGGCCTCGTAACCGGCCTGGTCGAGGGAGGAGCGCCACTCAGAACGGCGCGGCCCGATCCACGGGCCGCTGGGGGCGGGCAGCGGCGCGGGGCGGACGTCGTCGAAGCGGGCCAGGGTGACCTTGCCCTCGAACTCCACCACGACCGCCCACCAGCCGCCCTCGTCGAGGGCGGCCAGATCGGTGGCGACGTCGCTCAGGCCGGTGGCCAGACGGCCCGCGACGTGGGCGAAGGCGTCGTGCATCCGGCCATTCTCCCAGCGGCCTCCGCGAGCACGCGCGTCAGCTCCCGGGCAGCGGGCAGCGGCACGCGCGGCAGCGCCGCGAGCACGGTCCGGCGCGGGGCGTTCGCGGCGATCGGGCGCAGCACCAGGTCGGGCCGCATGCCCTGGGTCGCGAGGGCCGGGACGAGGGTCACGCCCAGCCCGGCCGCGACGAAGCCGAGCTTGGCCGTCCACTCCCCCACCCGCATGCCGACCCTCGGGGTGAACCCGGCGGCGGCGCACGCGGCGGCCAGCATGAGGCCCTGGCCCGGCCGGGCGCCCTCGATCCAGTTGTCGTCGCGCAGGTCGCGCAGGTCGACCTCGGCCCGCCCGGCCAGCGGGTGGCCGGCGGGCAGGCCGACGAGGAACTCCTCCTCCAGCAGCGGTTCGAGCACGATCGAAGGGGGCGCGTCGAGCCCGGCCGGGTAGTCGCTGACCACGGCGACGTCGATGGCGCCCTGGTCGAGCCGGTCGACGAGATGGCCGGTCATGCCCTCGATGAGGGTGGTGTCGACGTCGGGGAAGGCGGCCCGGTAGTCCTTCAGCGCGGCCGGGACCAGCGCGGCGTTCGCGGTCGCGAAGGCGCCGACGCGCAGCCGCCCGCCGGTCCCCCGGTGGACGGCGGCCAGCTCCTCCTCGGCCCGCTGGAGGCGGTCGAGCACCTCGCGGGTGTGCCGGAGCAGGGTGACCCCGGCGGGTGTGAGGCGCACCCCCCGGGGCAGCCGCTCGAACAGCGGCCCGCCCGCCCGCGACTCCAGCGCCGCGACCCGCCGGGACACGGCCGACTGGGTGTACTGGAGCTCTGCGGCCGCGGCGGTGAAGGAGCCGAGCCGGGCGACCGCGTCGATCAGGCGCAGCGCGTCGGTGTCGAACACGGGAGCTCCTCTTTGCCATTCCCTAGCAACATGCCTTCCATGAAATGTACGCGCTGGTGGAATGCCTTGAGCAGGGCTAGGGTCGAAATGTGATCGCTTTTCTGGGATTGGGGAACATGGGTTCCCCCATGGCCCGCCGCCTCGTCGCCGCGGGCCAGAAGGTGACCGTGTGGAACCGCACGCGCAAGGAGTTCGACGGCGCGGCCGTGGCCGATTCGCCCGCCGAGGCGGTGTCGGGCGCGCCGATCGTCATCTCGATGTTGTCGAACCCCGACGCCGTGGCCGAGGTCGTCGAGGCGGCCAAGCCGGGCCTGTCGGCCGGGACAATCTGGGTGGAGATGTCCACGATCGGGCCCGACGCCGTGGCCGAGGTGCGGGCCCAGTTGCCCGACGGCGTCCGCCTGGTCGACGCGCCCGTGCTCGGCACGGTCGGCCCCGCCGCCGAGGGCAAGCTGCGCGTGATCGCGGGCGGGGAGGCCGCCGACGTCGAGCCGGTCAGAGACGTGCTCGGGGTGTTCGGGACCGTCCACCACTACGGTCCGCTGGGCTCCGGCGCGAAGATGAAGCTCGCCGTCATGGCCGGGCAGTTGTCGGTGCAGGTGCTGCTGGCCGAGAACCTCGCCTACGTCCAGCGGCTCGGCCTGTCGACCGCCGACTACTTCGACCTGCTCGACGCCACCCTGCTCGGCACCGCCGGCGAACGGCTGCGCCCGGTGGTCGAGGACGGTGTGCCCGAGACCCGCTTCAAGCTCGCCCTCGCGGCCAAGGACCTCACGCTCGCCACCGAGGGCCCCGGCGAGGTGCAGACCCTGACCGCCGCCGCCCGGGACCGCTTCGCCCAGGCCGCCGCGGCCGGGCACGGCGAGGGCGACATCACCGGCATCGTGCCCGCGCTGCTGGAACTGCCGTGAGGCTCAACCCGCCGACCGTCCCGGCCACGAACGGGCGCTACTCCCACGCGGTCAGGGCCGGCGACCTGCTGTTCGTCTCGGGCCAGGTCGCCGTCGACGCCTCCGGCGAGGTCGTCGCCCCGGGTGACATGACCGCGCAAACCGAGGTCGTGTACGACCACCTCCGGCTCATCCTCGAAGATCAGGGCGCGACCTTCGCCGACGTGGTCCACATCCGCACCTTCCTGACCGAAATGGACGGCCTGCTCGACCACGCGGCCGTGCGGGGGCGGCACGTGCCCTCTCCCCCGCCGGCCAGCACGACCGTCGAGGTGTCGCGGCTGTTCCGGCCCGGCCTGGTGGTCGAGGTGGAACTCGTCGCCGACCTCGCCGGAAGCGGCCGGTGAGCGCCTTTTCGCCGTGAGCCGGCGGAGACGGCGGTGGGGGCCGGGGTGGGCGGAGCCGTAACTAGGAAAGCCGGCCTGTGATCTTCTCCACCGCCTCGACCAGCGCGCCCGAGGCGACGAGGCGCACGACCGACTCGATCTCGGGCGCGAGGAACCGGTCGGGCCCCGGCCCGGCGACCGACTCGCGCACCAGCGCCAGCGCCGCGCCGGTCCCCGGAGCGGGCCGGTGCGGCGCGCGCAGGTCGAGCGCGCGGGCGGCGGTGAGCGTCTCGATGGCGAGCACCCGGGTCAGCCCGTCGATCGCGGTCCGCAACTTCCGCGCGGCCGACCAGCCCATGGAGACGTGGTCCTCCTGCATCGCCGACGACGGGATCGAGTCGACGCTCGCCGGCACCGCCAGCCGCTTGAGCTCGGAGACGATGGCCGCCTGGGTGTACTGGGCGATCATGTGCCCCGAGTCGACCCCCGGATCGTGGGCGAGGAACGCGGGCAGCCCGTGGCTGCGGGCGACGTCGAGCATGCGGTCGGTCCGCCGCTCGGCCATCGACGCGACGTCGGCCACCGCGATGGCCAGGAAGTCGAGGACGTAGCCGACGGGCGCGCCGTGGAAGTTGCCGTTCGACTCGACGCGGCCGTCGCTGAGGACGACGGGGTTGTCGATGGCGGCCTGGAGTTCCCGACCCGCGACGAGCGCGGCGTGGTCGGCGGTGTCGCGCGCGGCGCCGGCGACCTGGGGGGCGCAGCGGAGGGAGTAGGCGTCCTGGACGCGGGTGCAGGAACCGTCGCGGTGCGACGCCATGATGCCGGAATCGCGCAGCAGTTGGCGGAGGTTGGCTGCGGAGGCGCGCTGGCCGGGGTGGGGCCTTAGCTTTTGCAGGTCGTCGGCGAAGACGGCGTCGGTGCCGAGCAGGGCCTCGACCGACATCGCGGCAGAGATGTCTGCCGATTTGAGCAGGTTGTCGAGGTCGGCGAGGGCGAGGATGAGCATGCCGAGCATGCCGTCGGTGCCGTTGACGAGCGCCAGGCCCTCCTTGGCGGCGAGCTCCACGGGCTCGATTCCCGCCTCTTTGAGGGCTTCGCCTGTGGGCCTGAGAATGTTCTTCGCATCCCTGACCCGGCCTTCGCCCATGATCGTGAGAGCGACGTGGGAGAGGGGGGCGAGGTCGCCGGAGCAGCCCAGGGAGCCGTATTCATGGACGACCGGGGTGATGTGGGCGTTGAGGAGGTCTCTGAGGACCTTCGCCGTTTCTGGACGGACTCCCGTGTGACCGGTCGCCAGGGTGCGCAGCCTCAGGAGCATGAGGGCTCTGACGACCTCGGTCTCGACCTCGGGGCCGTTGCCGGCGGCGTGGGAGCGGATCAGGCTGCGCTGGAGCTGGGCGCGGAGTTCCGGGTCGATGTGCCTCGTCGCGAGGGCGCCGAAGCCTGTGGAGACTCCGTAGGACGGGGTGTCGCCTTCTGCGAGTTCTTCGATTCGGCCTCTGGACGCGGCCATCTCGGCGACGGCGTCTTCCGTCAGGGCGACCTGGGCGCCTTGGCGGGCTACGTGGACGACGTCCTCGAAGGTCAGGTCTCCGATCCGCACGACTTGGCTCATGGCGCTCCCTCACGATGTAACTATCGTGGAGCATGTTAGCTCCTTACGCGGGTCATCGATTTGGGGGTCGGGCGAAGATTCGCTAGTGTTCTCAACGTGAGCCCGGGGAACTGGCCGGGAGCGCAAGCGGAAGTGGCTCAGGGGTAGAGCATCACCTTGCCAAGGTGAGGGTCGCGGGTTCGAATCCCGTCTTCCGCTCGGAAAGTTGCTTGGACGATTAGCTCAGCGGGAGAGCGCTTCCCTGACACGGAAGAGGTCACAGGTTCAATCCCTGTATCGTCCACCAGATCAATGCAGGTCGCAAAGGGTTTCGGAGATCCTCCGGAACCCTTTTTCGATGTTTCGAGGGGTCGCGGGGAGCCAACTCAGGCGGACTTTTCCCGGGCGCAAAACCTCGTTCTTGGCCTCTGCGCCTCTGTGATCTTCAGGCTAAGTTGCAGATGCTAGATCGACTGTTACGCGGGTGCCGACATGACGAATGAGATCGGCGATCGTCTGACGCGGACGCCGTCCGCTCAGCGGCACCTCGGCCTGCTGATGCCGAGCGGTGACATTCAAATCGACCGCCGCCGACCAGGTCAACGCGGCATCCGCACACTCCGAAGAAGAAGTGATCAAGGCCGTCGTCCAGGACATCGGTCCAGGCCAGAGAGATTACCGGCACTCCGGACTGTTGACTCCGTACGGTTTGCCTCAGCGGCGGCCTTGGCCTTCGGATAGCCTTGCCGATCGAATCGTCGCCGGCCAAAGGCACCGTGCAGGCATTGCGGTGTGACCTGCGGTGGAAGGCGGCCTGTGGGCTGGAGTTGTATGACACCGCGTTCGATCCGTCGCTGCTGACCTAATTTCCGGCGGCGGCTGGCCCGCTCCCGCAAGCCGATCTGCATGTTTGAGCCCGTCCGTGAGGTGGTCGCGGCGACCGGAGTACTCAAGGGCAGGCAGCGGCGGGCGCTGGATTCGCCGATGCTGGATGAAGCGGTGGCCACGCAGGACACCGTCCATCTCGTGCACGGGCATCCCGAATTCGAAATACGAGGAGTTCCGCCTCGATCGCGACACAGCGCATTCACATCGAAAAGCGACTATCATGATCGTTTCGCAAGGGAACCCGATTCTTGATCAGGATCAAAGAATGTGATGATTGCGATATTCTCCAGCAAGGGACGACTTCGCCGTCTCCGCAAGGTCGGCGGAAATTCCGGCCGCGCACTTTTCCAGGAATTCACCGACGACTTCGCGGGGCCAGCCGGCAGCAGCGGCAGCCGGCCAGAAGCGAAGCATGTCATACGATTCCCGCCGATCGACGAAATCAATGATCCGTCCGATGGCATCGCCATCTGGGACCATCCGCAGCATAGCCATCGCCCGGAAGGCGCCGTCCGTAAGCGCGTCGTTGTCGAGTTCCATACACCAGAATACCGGTGTAACGTCGTCGTCGGATGCCCTGTCCAGCCGCACGATCGCATCACCGAGGGCCAGGTACGCGGATTCCGAATCCAATCCGCGGGAAACCGCCACTCCTTCAGGAAAGGCAGGGCGGGGGCATATTAACAGGCCCCTAGAGACATGATCATATGATATTGGGTCTCCCATGTTCTGCTTTTTTTGACCTCTTTCCGGAGAGCAGAAAGCAGTGCCGGACCCGCTGTGACGTCCTGCAGTTTGCGTAGCATTTTCGCGGCCGCACGCCGACGACTCGACGAAGCGTCCTGAAGTTGCTCCATCGCCGCACGAAGACCGAGCGCCATCACATACCCCCCGGAACACTAATCGAAGCGGCCATATCCGGCACCACACCCGCCTCGTTCGGCACATGACATCCCCGGCGTCACATAGCCGCGGTTCTGGGCGCTGCTGTTGCAGGCCGCGCCTTCGACACAAAGGTTACTCGAGTTGAGATTCCCTCTGTTCGCCTTAGGGACATTCCGATGACCGATCTGCTTATTGGCGGGGTTTGAAGAGACCTGCTCGCAACGCCAGCACTGATATCTGTCTCCTGCTTCTGCTATTTCATCCTGGGTCCACCCCGCCTGCTCCCGGAGCCGATTGATTCTCGCGGCCTCCTCTTGGAGCATTCTCAGCCTGGTTGCACTCGGCACCGGCTTTCGCCAGACGCTGTTTCCAGAGGAGATTCGCGGACATGAATCCCTCACCGAACGGGCGGCCGAGTATGCCTTCACAGATCCTCGCGGCAGCGTGGTGCTGCAGGAGCCAATTGAGGGAGCCACTACCATCCGACTCCTTCATGCTCACCACGACCGCGCCAGTGCGTTAATGCAGGCGAGAGGCTCACGAATCGACTCAGCACGACCCGCGAAATTTCCCTGGCACGGAAGAGGTCACAGGTTCAATCCCTGTATCGTCCGCTCTCGAAGACGGGCGACCTGCGGTCGCGACTTTGGTCGCTCCGCGGGTCTTCTTCGTTTTATACGGGGGACGCCCCCCTGAACCCCCCGCTGTCAGGGGGTTGCGCCCCCTCACGCTTCGCGGTCCCGCGTCGGTTTCGCCCGGGTCGCTGCGCTCCTGGCGAAGGGCTGCGCCCCTCGCGCTCCCTGCACAGGCCTCGCTTCGCTCGGGTTTCTATCAGAGACAAGGGGTAGCCGATCCCACACAAGGTCTTAGGTCCGACGTATCAGAGTCGAAAGACACCGCAAGCCCGTAGCGCTGCAGCCTCGATAACCAATTCAGAAGCCAAGATCTTCGGGCTCTGTGCCACCCCTGACCAGTGTCTGTGAAGGGCACTTGGAGAGTCGGTCATCTACCCCCTTGAGGTCATGCGGACCATGAGCGCCCTTCTCCACATACCGTCAGTTCCAGCAGAATCGACGACATTACCCGCGCCGCCCTCGCCCTCACCCATTTCGAGCGCGATGTGCTCTCGAGCGATTCCGCAACGATCATTGAGGTCATGAGACCGCAACCGGTGATCGAGCACGGAAAGGTGACCCTGCGATGCTGGCGACCGGAGGAGGACGTCGCGGTCCTGTTTCGGCTGATCGAAGAGTCGCTGGAACACCTGCGCCCGTGGATGCCGTGGGTGGCCGGGCACAGCAGGCAGGCCACCGCTGATTTCCTGGCGGGGTGCAGGCCTCGGTGGGAGCGCGGCGAGGCCTACGACTACGCGATCGTTTACCGGGGTGCGGTCGTCGGCAGCTGTGGGATGTCCACCAGCGCCGGCCCCGGCGGCTGGCAGATCGGTTACTGGCTGCACCCGGCCCTAACCGGTCGCGGCCTGGCGACGGCGGCCGTGATCGCCTTGGCCGAGCAGGCGTTCGCGCTGCCGGGGGTGGCGTACGTCGAAATCGTCCATGATGTCGCCAACGCCGCCAGCGGCGCGGTAGCCCGGCGCGCGGGCTTCAGCCAGACGGGGCGCCAAGCCACCCGGTTGCCGCCGGTCCCCGGGAGGAGCGGCGTCGAGCTGGTCTGGCGGCTGTCTCGTCCGCCGCAGCCGTAAGGAGAGTGGTCACATCGGCCGGATGCCCGTCTGATCGCCGTAGGAGGGAGGGCCGAAGCGTTCGCACAGGCGCTCGAGCCCCAGACCGCTGATGAGCAGGCGTTCCTTGGCGCTGCCGACCAAGTCGGCGCTCCAGGTGACAAATCCGCCGTCGCCGAGGTTCAGATCATCTCCCGCCGGGGTGGTGGCGCGGATCTCGAAGCAGGCGTCCCGGTAGTAGCCGCGGCCGTTGATGCGGTCGTCGTCGAAAGCGAACGCGGTGCTGGGATACGCCTCCGTGAGCGGGTCCAGGACGTCCTCAAGCAAGGCTCCGCGGTGCCGTCCGGCGGTCAAATCGGTGACGGACACGCGCACCGCCGTAACCCGGTAACCGAGGGCGCGGACGTCGTCCAGGATGTCGAGGTGGACGCCGATCTGCTCGGCCAGGGCTGTGGTCTCGAAGGCGAACGAGCCCTCGTCGCGGCCGGCGGTGCACAGCCCCAGCAGCATGAAGTGCGCCGCCATACCTGGCCCGGCGAAGGCCTGGGCGCGCACCACCCGGTGAACGGCCGCCAGCTGGACCCGCTGGTGTGAGCGCGGATCGGAGCGCAGGACCTCCCGGCGGCGTACCGCGCATTCCAGAGCCAGCACGTTGGTGGTGTCCGCGACGACCTCGGTCGTGCGGACAGTCGTGACCATTTTGTTCTGGTCTACGGTCGCCACCGCCGAGACGGTGCCCAGCGGGCACAGCGGCGACAGGGCCACGGCAGCGAAGGCGCGCTCAGACAACCGCCCATGTACCAGGGCCTCCAGGCGTGCCAGTTCGCCGGCGTCCAGCGCCGACGGCCGGACAAAACGGTTGCGCTCATAAGTGTGCAGCAGGCGAGCGGGCGTCACCGCGGCGGCGCGGCGGTGATAGACCTCCAACAGCAGCGTCTGCAGATCGGTCGGCGACAATCGCTCGGCAAGCGCCTCGAGCAGCTCGGGAACGGCGCCTTCACGCAGAATCCGGCCAAGCCACCGATCATGCGCCCGCGCCGCCGGCGGACCATCACTGTGTCCCGACGGATCACTCATCAGTTCATCGTGGAGGACTTCCGGGCATCGGCGCACCGAATTTACCAACCGCCTTCCCCCCGTCGATCCGCAACCGCGCGTTTACTTCCCGGTGTCGACGTCCTTGAGCGCCACGCACCCCGATCAGAGTTCGGCGGTCTGCAGCAAGCCAGTCAGGGCCGACCGCGCCGGCGCCTGCACCACTCCGGCGGAGCCGGCCGGTCGGGGTCACCAGGCGTTGAGCCAGTATCGGAAGTATTCGGTCGTCGACTTGACGACGACGGGCTCCCGGTAGGCCTCGGGCCAGATCTGCAGAAGGTAGTGCATCTCCATCTCCTCCTCGTCCATCCCAAGGACGTGGTAGCGCAGGCGATAAGCACCGGGCCCGGCGGTCAAGGGAGGCACCGGGTGGGACCGCGCATCGCCCCATTCCTCCAGCGTGAGCCGACCCGACGGCGAATCGAAGGCGATTTCCACGATGTCCTCATAGCCGTCGAGGTCAGGACCGGGATCGCTGTCGGCTACGGCCACGGTGAACGGCGCGGTTCCGTATTGGAAACCGAAGATCAGCTGGGCTGTGCCCTCTCCCGGAAGAATGATCCCGACATCCGATGACGCCTCGAAGTCGAGAGGGCTTTCACACTTCTCGTCGACCAGGTAGGCCTGGCTGTAGTCGACGCCCAGTTCCACGTTGACGGTGTACACGATTGACATGACCGGCAGCCTAGACAGGCCGACCGACAAGATCGGCGTCCTCGCGCCTGTGCTCGCCCCCACGCATGACCACCAGGATCGCGACCAGGATCGCGAGTTGCACCATCGCCGACCACAGCCGGCCGAGGCCGCCACGAGCGTGGCAAGGATGTGCTGTACTCGCTTCGCTCGCTTGTAAGTCCAGAAGCATGGCGAGTCGATTACTTCGATGGAATCACGACTGTGGCCGAGGATTAGAACTTCACTGATACGGGTTCTTTTTGGGAACTGATTTCCTTCAGACGTCGGTAAGCGGCGAAGGCCGCCGAGGGGTGAGCATGCCACGTCCATTCATGCGTCGTTCCTCGCATATAGAAGCCGCCCTTCCACAGTAGGAACTGCACGGGGATGTACATCCGCGCCCTACCGACGTGGGGCTCCTCGCTCACAGCGACGGGCGGCACCCTGGACCGGCCTCTGGGGCAGTGGGACCACCTCGACCCACTGCCGGCAGAGGGCGGACTGATCAGTCGACGCACGTGGCGTAATGCGTGGATCGGATGACCCACGTGCCGCCGCCCGGGGAGATGTAGGTCGTCAGGTTGTAGTACGTCCCGGTGTCGCAGTCGTGGCCGACCGCGAGGACGGCCGCCCTGGCCCGCTGCTGGGCCAGGGCGAGCCCGGCCTCGTAGGTGTTGCCCGCCCCTACGGCCGTGGCGCTGCGGGGGGTGTCATAGCCGTCGGCGTGGGCGGTCATGGGCGTGGCCGTCAGGCCGGCCGCCGCGATCGCTGAGACGAGGACGAACCGGCGAAGAAAATTGCCTTTTTGCATGCTTCTCCTCCAGGGACGGATCATTCGACCGGCCGAGGATAACTTTCGAAGAGACCGCGGCGAAGACGGCATTGACCGCACCGTCGCCGGAATCCGGCTCATCGTGCTGTTTCTCGCTGGAGGAGCATGTAATTTACAGCCGGACGAAGTCGAAAATAGACGAGGCGGTGACGGATCTATGGGCTCCCGCTCCACAACGAGTTCAATCCCCTGCCGCGGCCGACCTGAAATCGTCGCAGCTAGGGGTGGCCTTTGTCGATCAAGGTCGGCGAGAATCCCCAAAGTGATACGTCTGATCATCGTGGGGGTCGTCTTCTTACCCGCGGCTCCGGTCGATGCCGCCCCCGATCCACTTGCCGCGCTGAAGACCGGGTTTTCGCCGGGCGGGGGGTGGCGTTCGTCGACACCACCTCGATCGTCGGAGCGACCACGGAGAAGTTCGTCGTCCGAAAGGGCCGGCTGCAGTTCCATGACGGGATACGTCTCGCCGCCTCCGACATCAGCGCCGAGTTCTTCGGGCCGGTGCCCGACCCGCATCCGGAGGTGCTGTCGCCCGGCCGCGCCATCATGATCGGGAAGACGTCCTACACCAAGGGGCTCGGTTACGAGGTCCCCGAAGGGAAGACGTGGTTCGTCGAGAAGAACGGCCGGCCCAATGGGAGCGCCACGGTGTTCGCCCAGCCCGTCTATCCCGGTGAAACGGCGACGCTCACCATGCTGCTCCAGCACGCCACGCGGTCGGGGCGCGCGGGCCGTATCTACACCGGGTTGATCAATCTGTCCGAACTGCACGACATCTCACCGTGGTTCCGGCAGGTCGTCGGCGAGCGTCACGTGTTCGAGGCCACGGCGAACCTTCGTTACCGGGCTCACGCTCGACGCCCGGAACCTTCCCAAGCGCCTGGTGACGGACGTCGAAGCCGGGCACCTCATCCCCGACCGCGGCTGGGACCGGGTGGACCTCCACACGGTCACCGCCTACTCCGGCTGGGGCGCGAAGGTCTCCATCAAGAAGCCTCCGGCCGGCACGGTCTCGGACGTCCTGCTCAAAGGATGACACCACCGCGCACGTCACCCGGCCCGCAGCACCGCTACGACGCGCTGGACGCCCGCCGCAGGAACACGAACGATCGGCCCAACGCCGCACGCCCCGGCCCTTCACACAGGGCCGGGGCGTGCGGGTGGTTCGCGGTTTGGATCAGCCCTGGGTCAGGGGGGCCAGCTTCGGGTCGTTCGCGTACGACTCGGCGGCGTTGTCCTTCGTCACGATGACCGGCGGGAGCAGGTACGCGGGCACGACCTTCTGGCCGTTGTCGTACGAGTCCTTGTCGTTGATCGTCGGCTCGGTGCCGGCCTGGAGCGACTTGACCATCCCGATCGTCTCGGCCACCAGCTTGCGGGTGTCCTTGTTGATCGTGGAGTACTGCTCGCCGGCCATGATCGACTTGACCGACTCGACCTCGGAGTCCTGGCCGGTCACCACGGGGATGTCCTTGCCGGCGCCCTTGACCGACGTGATGATGGCGCGCGCCAGCGTGTCGTTCGGCGACAGGACGCCGTCGAGGTGCTTGTCGCCGTTGTACGTCGAGGTCAGCAGCGAGTCCATGCGCGACTGGGCGTTCTCGGCCTTCCAGCCCTGGATGGCCGTCTGCTTGATGTCGGTCTGGCCCGAGCCGACGACGACGTCGCCGCTGTCGATGGCGGGCTTGAGGACGTCCATCGCGCCGTTGAAGAACACGCCCGAGTTGTTGTCGTCGGGCGAGCCTGAGAACAGTTCGACCGTCCAGGGGCCTTCGGGCTTCTTGGCCTTCATGCCGTCCAGGAGCGCCTGGCCCTGGAGCTGGCCGACCTTGAAGTTGTCGAAGGCGATGTAGTAGTCGACGTCGGGGGTGTTGGTGATCAGGCGGTCGTACGCGATGACGACCGCGCCCGCCTCCTTGGCCTGCTTGACCTGGGTGGTCAGCTGCGCGGCGTCGGTGGCGCCGATGACGATGACCTTGGCGCCCTTGGTGACCATGGCCGAGATCTGGGCCTGCTGGTCGGCGACGGTGGTGGAGGCGCCGGCGTACTGGACGTCGGAGGTGAAGCCGGCCTCCTTGAGCCCGTTGGTGAACAGGTCACCGGCGAGCACCCAGTTCTCGGAGGTCTTCGAGGGCAGCGCCACGCCGATGAGGGCGTCGGCGGCGAAGCCCTTCGCCGGGGCGGCGCTGCCGCTGGCGCCGGCGGCGGGGGCGCCTTCCCGCTCGGAGCCGCACGCGCTCAGCGTGAGCAGCGCCACGGCGCCGATCAGCGCGACGCTCCTGGTCAGATATTTCCGCATGGTGAAACGTGCCCTTCTTGGTGGTGATGTCACGAGCGGCGTGGGGAACACGCGCCCGGGGAGGTGGTCAGCCGGCGACCGGGGCCTTGCCGGCGTCGGAGGTAGGTGTGGCGGTGGGCGGGGGTGGATCGTCCCGGCGGAAGGGGCGCATCAGCGACCCGATGATGGAGAAGCGGCCCTGGCTCTTGTTGTAGACGTCGAAGGCGACCGCGAGCAGCAGGACCAGGCCCTTGATGATCTGGACCATGTCGGAGCCGACGCCTTCGAGCTGCAGGCCGTTGTTCAGCAGGGCCATGACCAGGCCGCCGACGATGGAGCCGCTGATGGTGCCGAGGCCGCCCGAGACGGCGGCGCCGCCGATGAAGACGGCCGCGATGGCGTCGAGCTCCCAGCTCAGGCCGTCCTGCGGGCCGGAGGCCGACGACCGCGCCACGAAGATCATCCCGGCCAGCGCGGCCAGGACGGACATGTTCATCATGACGAGGAAGTTGACCCGCTTCAGCTTCACGCCGGACAACTCGGCGGCGCGCGAGTTGCCGCCGACCGCGTAGATGTGGCGGCCGCCGATGGTGTTGCGGGTGTAGTGGGAGTACGCCAGCACGAGCGCGATCAGGATGATGCCGGAGATCGGCAGGCTGGTGCCGACCCGGCCGCCGGCGAAGCGCAGGGTGGCGAACACGATGACGCCGACCATGACCGCCATGCGCAGCACCGAGATCCACATCGGCGCGACGTCGGCGTTCATCTCGCGCCGGGTCTGGCGCGACTTGAGCTCCCGCCAGATGACGCCCGCGCACGCGGCCAGGCCGAGCAGCAGCGTCAGGTTGTTGTAGCCGGTGTCCGGGCCGATCTCGGGGAGGAAGCCGGCGCCGATCGTCCGGAAGCCCTCCGACACCGGGACGGTGTCGGCGTTGCCGATGTACTGGTTGCCGCCGCGGAACAGCAGCATGCCGGCCAGCGTCACGATGAACGCCGGCACGCCGACGTACGCGACCCAGAAGCCCTGCCAGGCGCCGATCAGCGCGCCGACGGCCAGCCCGAGCAGGATGCCGACCGGCCACGGCAGGGAGAACTCCTGCATGGCCTTGGCGACCACGATGCCGGTGAAGGCGGCGACCGAGCCGACCGACAGGTCGATGTGCCCGGCCACGATCACCATCAGCATGCCGATGGCCAGGATGAGGATGTAGGAGTACTGGCTGACGACGGCGATCAGGTTCCCCGAGGTCAGCGTCAGGCCGTCGGTCCAGATCTGGAACAGCAGCACGATGGCCACGAGCGTGAAGATCATGCCGAACTGGCGGGCGTTGGAGGTGGTGCCCCCGAACAGGTTCTTCTGGAGGTCTTTGATTCGGCTCATCGGATCGGCGTCTTCTTGGTAGAGGTCATCTGTTTCATGAGGAGTTCCGGGTCGGCGTCGGCGCGGGAGACCTCGCCGGTGACCGTGCCCTCGAAGACCGTGTAGATGCGGTCGCACAGGCCGATGAGCTCGGGCAGCTCCGAGGAGATGACGATGACGCCCTTGCCCTGGTCGGCGAGCCGCTGGATGATCCCGTAGATCTCGTACTTGGCGCCCACGTCGATGCCCCGGGTGGGCTCGTCGAGGATCAGCAGGTCGGGGTCGGTGAACATCCACTTGGCCAGCACGACCTTCTGCTGGTTGCCGCCCGACAGCTTCGTCACGCCCTCGTCGACGCTGGGGCTCTTGACCCGCAGGCTCTGGCGGTACTCCTCGGCGGCGCGGTACTCGCGCACCGGGTCGACCACGCCGTGGCTGGAGACCTTCGACAACTTCGCCGCGACCATGGACGTCTTGATGTCGTCGAGCAGGTTGAGGCCGATCGCCTTGCGGTCTTCGCTCACGTACGCCAGGCCGTGCCGGATGGCGTCCGAGACCGTCCGGAGCTGGACCTCCTCGCCGTCCTTGAAGATCCGGCCGCTCAGGTAGACGCCGTAGGAGCGGCCGAACAGGCTCATCGCCAGCTCGGTGCGCCCGGCGCCCATGAGGCCGGCGAAGCCGACGATCTCGCCGCGCCGGACGGTGAAGCTCGACCCCTTGCACACCAGCCGGTCGGCCGAGATCGGGTGGCGGACCGTCCAGTCGCGCACCTCGAAGAAGACCTCGCCGATGTCCGGCGTGTGCTCGGGGAAGCGGCTGTGCAGCTCGCGGCCGACCATGCCGCGCACGATGCGGTCCTCGTTGACGCCGTCGGCATGGACGTCCAGGCTCTCGATCGTGCGGCCGTCGCGCAGGATGGTGATGGTGTCGGCGACGGCCTCGATCTCGTTCAGCTTGTGGGAGATGATGATCGAGGTCACGCCCCGCCTGCGGATGCCGCGCAGCAGGTCGAGCAGGTGGCGCGAGTCGGCCTCGTTGAGGGCCGCGGTCGGCTCGTCCAGGATGAGCAGCTTCACGTCCTTGGCGAACGCCTTGGCGATCTCGACGAGCTGCTGCTTGCCGACGCCGATGTCCTTGACGAGGGTGTCGGGGTCCTCGTGCAGGCCGACCTGCTCCATCAGCTCCAGCGCCCGGCGCTGCGCGGCCTTCCAGTCGATGCCGAACCGTCCCCTCGGCTCGTTGCCGAGGAAGATGTTCTCGGTGATCGACATGCCCGGCACCAGCGCGAGCTCCTGGTGGATGATGACGATGCCGGCCTGCTCGCTGGCGCGGATGTCGGAGAACCGCACCTGCTCGCCCTGGTAGACGATGTCACCGGTGTAGGTCCCGTGGGGATGGACGCCGCTGAGCACCTTCATGAGCGTCGACTTGCCGGCGCCGTTCTCCCCGCAGATCGCGTGGATCTCGCCCTGCCGGACCTCGAGGTTCACGTCGGACAGCGCGGTGACACCGGGGAAGGTCTTGGTGATCGACCGCATCTCCAGCAGGACCGGAGCACTCATCATGCCCGAGTCTCCGTGGTCACAACTTGCCTCACTTGTTTCATGACTTAGTTGTTAGAACTATCCGAAGGACCATAAATCCATTGGATTTACTAAGTCAACGCTCTGGTGCAGACTGTGACCCGACAGACGAGCAGGAAGGATCCTGAGTGCGACAGGCAGGTACGAATCTCCCCAAAGTGGGACGATACAACCAGGCTGTGGTGCTGGACCAAATCCAGCTCGCCGATGGCATCAGCCGCGTCGAGATCGCCGAACGCACCGGGCTCACCCCGCAGACCGTCTCCGGCATCGTCCGCCGGCTCATCGACGAGGGCATGGTGCGGGAGGACGGCGCCAGCCGCGTGCTCAACGGCGGCAAGCCGCGCACCACGCTCCGGCTCAACCCCGACGCCCGCGCGGCGGTCGGCGTGCACTTCGATCCCGCCAAGCTGACCTGCACCGTCGTCGACCTGCTCGGCCGGCCGCTGGCCGTCCGCCGCCGTCCCGTGACCGCGGGCACCGACCCCGCCGACGTCGTCGCCGCGATGGCCGCGCTCGTCGACGAGGTGCTCGCCGAGTCGCAGGTCCCTCCTGGACGCGTCCTCGGCGTCGGCCTGGCCGCGCCCGGCCCGCTCGACCAGAACCGCGGCCTCATCGTGGCCCCGCCCCAGCTCGCGAACTGGACCCGGGTCCCCGTGCAGCGCATGCTCGCCGAGGCCACCGGGCTGCCGGTGACGCTCGACAACGACGCCACCGCCGCCGCCGTGGCCGAACGCTGGTCGGGCGCGGGCAAGGGGGTGGCCCACTTCGCCTATCTCTACTTCGGCACCGGCATCGGCGGCGGGCTCATCCTCAACCACCAGGTCTACCGGGGCGGTTCGCTGAACGCCGGGGAGTTCGGCCACTCCACCGTGCTCGCCGACGGCCCCGAGTGCTACTGCGGCAACCACGGCTGCCTCGAACGCCTGGTCAACCCGTCGGCGCTGGTCGCCCAGACGCACGGGAGGCTCGCCACCGGCCGGACCGGTGTGCTCGCCGACCGGTTCCGCCTCGACCCGTCCTCCGTCGACCACGCCGCGATCCTGCGCGCGGCGGCCGACGGCGACCCGCTCGCCGTCGAGGTCATCGACGAGGCCGCCGGGCACGTCGCCTCGGTCGCCGTCAGCGTCGCCAACTTCGTCGACGTCGACCTGATCGTCCTGGGCGGTCACGGCATCGAGCACGTCGAAGACCGGTTCGCGGCGGCGGTCGCCGCCGCGCTGGCGACGCGGCCGCTGTCACGGCACATCCGGGTCGTCGAGGTCGCCGCCTCTCCCCTGGGCGCCGACGCCGCCGTGGTGGGCGCGGCGACGCTGGTCCTGCACACGACGTACTCGCCCCAGTTGTCGGCGTTCCTGTCCCACTGAGCTGGGATTGTTCCCGTTTTGTTATCGTTGATCACGGGGGATCACGGTCGGAGAGCGGGGGCTCGGCATGGGCGCGTCCGGGGGTGCGCACGAGGCGTTCCGCGGGTGGGTGCGGAACCTGCTCGCGCACGTCGGCGGGTCGGGTGAAGCCCGGCGGTCCCGGGAGATCTACCAGACCTCGACCATGAGCGCCCTCCTCGACGGGGTCTACGAGGGGGACGTGACGGTCGGCGAGCTGCTCGAACACGGCGACTTCGGCCTCGGGACCTTCAACCGGCTCGATGGCGAGATGCTGATCCTCGACGGCGTCTGCCACCACCTGCGCGCCGACGGCAGCGCCCACGTCGCGGGCCGCGACGAGAAGACGCCGTTCGCGGTGGTCACCCGCTTCACCCCCGACGTCACCATCCCGGTCACCTCGCCCGCCGGCCACGACGCCGTCACCGCAATCATCGACGAGGCCGCCGGGAGCCCCAACGTCGTCTGCGCCATCAGGGTCACCGGGACGTTCGGCCAGGTCCACACCCGGACCGTGATGGAGCAGTCGCCGCCGTTCCCGCCGCTGACCGAGGCGACCAAGGGGCAGCGGGAGACCAGGTTCACCGGCGTCACGGGCACGCTGGCCGGTTACCGCACCCCCGACTTCGAGCAGGGCATCTCGGTGGCCGGCTACCACCTGCACTTCGTCGACGAGAGCCGCCGGCACGGCGGGCACTCCCTCGGTTTCCAGCTGGATCACGGGACGATCGAGGTCGGAATCCGGTCGGAGATCCATCTCAGCCTCCCCCGCACCCCGCAGTTCCTCGACTCGAACCTGACCGGCGGCGACATCGCCGCCCAGATCCGCCGGACCGAAGGCGGCTGACGCGAGGAGTGACGACCATGGGCCACGACGACGGACCGGCGCGCTCGGCGCAGCGCGCGGTGGAGACTCTGGCGGCGTTCGGCGTGCGCTACGTGTTCGGCGTACCGGGAGCGAAGATCGACGAACTGTACGACGCCCTCGTCGACGGCGGCCCCCAGCTCGTGGTGTGCCGCCACGAGCAGAACGCCGCGCTGATGGCGGCGGCGGTCGGGCGGCTGACCGGGGTGCCGGGCTGCGCCCTGGTCACCTCGGGGCCGGGCACCACCAACCTGGTCACCGGCCTGCTCACCGCCAACACCGAGCAGTTCCCGATGCTGGCCCTGTGCGGCGCGGTCGCCCGGCGCGACCGGCTCAAACGCACCCACCAGACGATGGACGCCGCCGCCGCGCTCAAGCCGGTCACCAAGTGGGTGGGCGAGGTCGACGACCCCGACGACGTCGCCGAGGCCCTCGCGAACGCCCTGCGCGCCGCGACGACCGAGCCGCGCGGCGCGGCCGCGGTGATCCTGCCCATGGACGTCGCCGCCGCGCCGACCGGCGCGCGCATCACCCGGGCGCTGCCGGTGCCCCCGATGGGCCCCGCGCCCAGCGAGCGGATCAGGCGGGCGGCGGAGCTGATCCGCGACGCGGAGCGCCCGGTGATCCTGGCGGGCCTGCGGTCGGCCGACCCCGACGCCTGCGCCGCCCTGCGTGAGCTGATCGCGGGCACCGACCTGCCGGTGGTGGAGACCTTCCAGGCGGCCGGGGTGGTCTCCCGGAAGCTGGAGGACCACTTCATCGGCCGGGTCGGGCTGTTCCGCAACCAGCCGGGAGACGTCCTCATCGCGCACGCCGACCTGCTCGTCACGGTCGGCTTCGACGCGGTCGAGTACGACCCTGGCCTGTGGAACCTCGACCCGTCGCGCCCGATCGTGCACGTCGACTCGGTGAACGCCGACATCGACGACGCCTACCAGCCGGTGATCGAGCTGCGCGGCGACATCGCCGCCACCCTCACCGAGCTGGCCCGGCCGCTGGCCGGGTTGCGGCTGAGCGAGAAGGACAACGCCGCCGTCGCCGAACAGCGCCGCGAACTGGCCCGGATCGACGAACGGGCGCTGGCCGCCCCGGCCACCGACCTCGGCCTGAACCCGGCGGCCGTCATCCTCAAGATCAGGGAACTGGTCGACGACGACGCCACGGTCGTGGCCGACATCGGGTCGAACTACATCTACACCGCCCGGCACTTCCGCAGCTACGAGCCCCGGCACCTGCTGTTCTCCAACGGCCAGCAGACGCTCGGGGTGGCCCTCCCCTGGGCCATGGTCGCCGCCATGCTGCGCCCGGCCACCCAGGTCGTCTCGATCTCCGGCGACGGCGGCTTCCTGTTCACCGCCCAGGAACTCGAGACGGCCACCCGCCTGGGCCTGCGGCTGACCCACGTGATCCTGCGCGACAACACCTACGACATGGTCGCCTTCCAGGAGAAGCTGAAATACGGCCGGACCTCCGGGGTCCGGCTCGGCGACTACGACATCGTCCAGTACGCCGGGGCCTTCGGCGCCCACGGGATCAGGGTCGCCACGATGGAGGAGTTCGAGACCGAACTCCGGCAGGCCCTGAGCCGCGAGACGCTCACCATGCCCGGCGTGACGATCATCGACGTGACCGTCGACTACAGCCACAACACCGACCTGTTCGCCGAGCTGCACGACGGCGTGCTCGCCTGACGGCCGCTCAGGCGTCCGCGACGAACCGGGCGAGCAGGGTCACCAGCGTGGCCAGGTCGTCGTCGGGCCAGTCGCGGGTGCGGGCGGAGAACTCCCGGCCGCGCTCGTCGAGAGTGGCCGCGACGCGGCGGCGGCCCTCCTCGGTCAGCGCGACGATGACGCTGCGGCCGTCGTCGGGCGCGCGGGAGGCGTCGAGCAGCGCCAGGGAGCGCATCCGGCCGATCAGGGTGCTGGTGGAGCTGCGGTCCATGCCGACGGCCTCGGCGACGGCGCTCGGCCTGGCCGGGCCGAAGGCGTAGAGCCAGCGGGCGATGTGGAACGCGGCCGGTTGCAGCCCTTCGTGGAAGTGCGCGGCGCTGCGCTCGCTCAGCGCCCGGCTCGCGCTCAGCAGCGCGTTGATCTGCTCGCCCAGCGCCAGTTCGAGCGCAGCCCGGTCGGAGTTGGTTTGCACATGCAAATCATATCGCCCTAAAGTGATGGGCATATGCAAACCATCGTCATCACCGGCGCCACCGGCGGCCTGGGCCGCCTGGCCGCGCTCACCCTGGCCCGCCGGGGCGCCCACGTCGTGATCACCGCCCGCGATCCCCGCAAGGCCGAGGAACTGCGCGCCGAGGCGGGGGTCGAGGTCGTCCTGGGCGACCTGTCCCGGCTCGCCGACGTGCGCCGGATCGCCCGCGAGATCACCGGCCGCCACGAGCGCGTCGACGTGCTCGTCAACAACGCCGGGCTGCACGCCTTCACCCCGCGCGCCACCGCCGACGGCCTGCCCGAGATGGTCGCGGTCAACTACCTGGCCCCCTGGCTGCTGACCCGCGAACTGCTGCCCGCGCTGCGCCGAGCCCCGGCCGCGCGGGTCGTGAACGTCGCCTCGCAGGCCGCCCGCCACCACGGTGCGCTGCGCCTGCCGGACGACCTGACGGAGATCGTCCCGTTCACCGCACGCGGGTCGTCGGCCCACTACGGGCGGAGCAAGCTGCTCGGCATCATGTTCACCCTCGAACTCGCCCGCCGGCTGGCCGGCACCACCGTCACCGCGAACTGCCTGAATCCCGGCTTCAACACCACCGGCCTCGGCCGCGAACTCCGCTTCGCCGTCCCGCTGGAGAGGCTGCTCACCCGGTGGTCGATCGGCGACCCGGCGCGTGGCGCGGCCCTGATCACCACCCTCGCCGCCGACCCCGCCTTCGCCGGGCGGTCGGGCGGCTACTACTCGGTCCCGGGGGCCCGCGCGATCACGCCACCGGCCCCTGCGGGCGACCCCGAACCGGCGGCCCGGTTGTGGCGGGAGACCGAGCGCGTCGTCGACGGATATTCCGGCCGGGAAGGGGCAGAGACCGGCTCACCGGCCCGCTGACAGGAGAACGCCCGTGGACGAGAGCCCGAGGGAACCCGGCCGATTCCGCCGTCGCGAAGAGGGCATCCGCCTGAGACTGCGCTCCGTGTCCGCGCCCGACCTGGCCGTGCGTTTCGCGCTCAGCGCGGCGATCTTCGTGGTCGCGGGCCTGGTCGCCGACCGCTGGGGTCCGGTGGTCGGCGGCGTCTCCCTGGCCGTGCCCGCCGCGCTGGCGGCCACGCTGGCGCTGATCGCGACCAAGGAGCAGCGCGGCCGGCCGGTCGCCCACGACGCCAAGGGCATGGTGCTCGGCGCGGCGGGCCTCATCGGGTTCGCCGGGTGCGTGTGGGGGCTGGCGGTGACGGTGCCCGCGTGGCTCGCCCTGGTGATCGCCACGGCGATCTGGATCGTCATCGCCGACATCCTCTACCTGGTGTTCGGCCGCCCGGTTCCGTCCACGACCTGAAGGGCGGTCAGCCACGCCGGCGTCGCCGGCCGGAGGTCGGCCACAGGGCCGCGTTGGTGATGATCCCGCAGATCACGACCAGCACGCCCAGGAGGACCTCGAGAATCAGGGTGTCCGGCATGTTGATCCCTCCTCGACCTCGTCGGGGGTTCCTTTCACTATTCCCGCACGTCACAGACCTGGTCAAATGCCTTAAGGTGGACGGACGGGGGGAGTACTTCCCAAGCGCCGATCCGGTCAGTACGGACGTGACCGAACGTTCCCGGATGGCCGCCCACGCCACGGGCGAAGGAGACCTCGAACAGCCGAGCTTGTTCGAGGAGGGGTTGTTCTGGAGACGATCGGTTCCCCGGTCCTGTGGGCGATCACCGTGGCCGCACTGGCCCTGCTGCTGACCGTCGACTTCATCCTGACCCACCGCCCGCACCACGTGCGGATGCGCGAGGCGGTGGGCTGGTCGATCTTCTACCTGGCGCTGCCGCTGGTCTTCGGCGTGTGGGTGTGGGTGGCCCACGGGTCGGGCGTGGCGGTGGAGTTCTACACCGGCTACATGGTCGAGAAGTCCCTGTCGGTCGACAACCTGTTCGTGTTCATGCTGCTGCTGTCGTCGTTCGCGGTGCCCGACGCGCTGGCCCAGCGGGTCCTGCTGCTCGGCATCATCGGGGCGCTGGCGCTGCGCGCGGTGTTCATCGCCCTGGGGGCGGCCGTCCTGCAGAGCGGCACGTGGGCGTTCCTGCTGTTCGGCGCGGTGCTGATCGCCGCCGCCGGGAAGATCGTCAAGGACTCCATGGCCGGGCACGGGCAGGAGGTCGACATCTCCTCCATGCGGACCGTCCGGCTGCTGCGCCGCGTCATGCCCGTCACCGACGACTACCGGGGCTCCCACCTGGTCGTCCGCGAGGGCGGGCGGCGGGCCCTGACCCCGCTGGCGCTGGCGGTCGTGGCCGTCTTCGCCACCGACATCGTGTTCGCGGTCGACTCGGTGCCCGCCGTCTACGGCGTGACCCAGGACCCGTTCCTCGTCTTCGCCACCAACGCCTTCGCCCTGCTGGGCCTGCGCGCGCTCTATTTCGTGCTCATGGACGTCCTGACGAGGCTCCGGCACCTGAACCACGGCCTCGGCGCGATCCTGGCGTTCATCGGGATCAAGCTCATCCTGCACTGGGCCCACGGCATCTGGACGTGGGTGCCGGAGATCCCCACCCTGCTGTCGCTGGGGGTCATCATCGCGATCCTGGCCACGGTCACGATCACCAGCGTCGCCGCCAACCGCCGCGACGCCGAGCCCGCCGAACCGCCCGGGCAGCCGGTCAGGCGCTAACAGCCCGCGCTGGCGCGCGGCGACTCGGCCAGGCCGAAGCCGAGCTGGCTGTACAACTCCAGCTGGTCGTAGTAGTCGCGGTGGGTGACGACCAGTCCGTCCACGACATAGGTCATGCAGGCGGCCCGGACCGTGATGTGCCGGCCGGTCCCCTGCACCTCCCGCCCGTCGGGCAACAGCAGGTTCCCGAGGTGGGTGCCGGTGAACACCCATTCCCGCACCATGGGGTCGTCACCCGGCACCTCCAGCCAGGCCGTCTGGCGGTAGTCGGGAAAGGCGTCGAAGGCCTGCTCGTAGAACCAGGCGATCTCATCCCGCCCTTCGGCGATGCCCGCCGGGGCCACCAGGACGGCGTCGGGGCTGTAGATCGCGAGCAGCCCGGGCATGTCGTGCGCGTTGATGGCGTTGCTCAATCGGCGTCGGATGTCCCAGGAATCGGACATGACGAAAGCCCTTCAATAGCGACCGGAGACAGGAGTCCCCTTTTTTCGAAACTATCCAGCACGGGGTCAGTCACCGATCCCGATAGCGTGTTGCGGACGTCCCGGAAGGCGGCGCGGCGTCGCGGCCACCCCATAGCGGTGCCATCAGGGCAAAGATCCCGTAACCGTCAGCCGTTTCATCGCCGCCAGGGTCTCCTCGATCGCCTCCGGGAGGCCGGGCTCGCCGTCGCGGTCGAGCCACCGGGTGACCGCCGTCCTGATGGCGGTCACGGCGAGTTCGGCGGCCAGCCGGGCGGTCAGCTGGTCGGCGCCGCGGTCGCGGAAGCCCTGCTCCAGCGCCTCCGACATGAGCGCCCACTTGCGCAGCTCCCGCTCGTGCAGGGCGGGTTCGGCGTCGATCACGGCCCGGCGGCGCAGCAGGTAGTCGAGGCTGCGGCCCTCGAAGAGCTCGACCAGGGCCGGGGCCAGGCCCTCGGCGATCAGGTCCATCGGCCCGAGCGACGGCGGGGCGGCGGCCATGAGGCGGGCCACCTGGCCGGGCACCGACTCCTCCCCCGAGAACAGCACCTCGCGCTTGTCGGCGAAGTGCCGGAAGAAGGTGCGGGTGGTGAGCCCGGCCCTGGCCGTGATCTGCGGCACGGTGGTCTCGGTGAAGCCCTGCTCGGCGAAGAGTTCGAGCGCCGCCTGTTCGAGCCGTTCCCGCGTACCCGGCTGCCATCGACTCATGCGGCAGATCCTACTGATGACACGTCGTGTCATGCCATGCCATAGTGATGACACGACATGTCATCACTTATGGAGGCGACCATGGCTGGGGAGATCTGGGTGCTCGGCGCGACCGGGCGGGTCGGCCGCGAGGCGGTCACGCTGCTCCGGAAGGCGGGGGCCGAAGTGGTCGTGACCGGCCGCGAGCGGGAGCGGCTGGCGACGGCAGGCCCGGACCTCCGGGCGGTCACCGGCTCACTCGACGAGGTCTGCGCGCGGCTGGCCGCAGAGAGACCGGCGGTCGTGGTCAACACGGTGGGCCCGTTCACCGCGACCGCGCCGAAGGTCGTCCGGGCCTGCCCGCCCGGCACCTGCTACGTCGACGTCGCCAACGAGCTGAGCGCCTTCGAGGCGCTGCACGCCATCGGCGGCGAGGCCGGGCGCACGCTGGTCTCCGGGGCGGGCTTCGGCGTGCTGGCGACCGAGAGCATCCTGCTCCACCTGCTGGCGGGCGAGGAGCAGCCGTCGCGGGTCCGGGTCGACGCCGTCGCGTCCGTCGCGATCGAGGCCGGCCCCATCGGCGCGGCGCTGGCGTCCACGATCGTGGAGACGATGCGCGACGGCGGCCGGGAGGTGCGGCGGGGCCGGCTGGTGCGCACCCGGGCCGGCCGGGCCGCCGAACGGCTGACCACCCCCGAGGGCGACGTGGTCACCACCGCCGCTTTGGGCAGCGGCGAGTTGTTCGCCGCCTGGCGGGCCAGCGGCGCGGACTCGGTGATCGGCGCGTCGGCGCTGGTCCCGGCCAATCCGGCCGTCCGGGCCGCCCTCCCGGCGGTCGGCGGCGTGTTGCGGCTGCCCGGCGTGGCCGGGTTCGCCGCCCGGCGGCTGGCCCGGGTCACGATCGCCACGGCGAAGGAGCGCCCGCGCCCGTCGTCGTGGGCGCGCGCCCGGGTCGAATGGCCGTCGGGGCGGGTGCGCGAGGGCTGGTTGCGCACCGGGGAGGCGATGACGTTCACCGTCGAAGCCGTGACGGAGGTGGCCCGCCGCCTGGCCGCCGGCGAGGGCCGCCCGGGGGCGTTCACCCCGGCCCGGCTGCTCGGCCCCGAGGTGGCCCTGGCGGCCGGCGCCGAGTTCACGGTCACCCGCTGACGTGTCACAATCCGGCACATGCCCGACGTCACGCTCCGCCCCGTCACCGACGCCGACCGCGACGCCGTGACGGCGCTGCGCGTCGCCCCCGAGCAGGACGAATACGTGGCCGGCGTGGCCGACTCCTTCGCCGACGCCGAACGTTACCCGGAGGCGAAGCCGCGCTACTGGGCGATCTACGCCGGCGAGACGCCGGTCGGATTCCTGATGATCAGCGACGACGTGCCGCCGGGCGACCCGGAGATCCTCGGCCCCTACTTCCTGTGGCGGCTCCTCGTGGACGCCCGGTACCAGGGACGCGGCTACGGGCGGGCGGCCCTGGCCGCACTGGCCGACTACCTCGGCACCCGGCCCGGGGCCGAGGAGTTGCTGACCAGCGTCCACCACGGAGAGATCGGCTCGCCGATGGGGTTCTACCTGCGGCTGGGGTTCGAGGACACCGGGATCGACCACGAGGGCGAACGGGTGCTGCGGGTGCCGGTCAGCCGTCTGCGGCCATGACCGCCGAGAACCAGTCGAGCGTCGCCACGACCACGTCGAACACCGCCGGATCAGCCAGCCGCGTGTTCGGGATCGACGGGTAGAGGTTCAGCTTCGCCACCGGGATGTCCACGCCGGGCGCGTCGTTGAGGCGGGTGCGCAGCTCCTCGCGGAGCGCCAGGTCGTCGAACGGCGGATGCTTGAGCAGCGCGCCGAACGGGATCTCGAAGGTCTTGGCGTACACGCGGCCGACGACCACGTCGCGACTGCCCGACCTGCGGGAGAGCCCGCACGAGGCGCCGGCCGAAGTGCCGTGCACGAGCCGGCCGCCCGTCTTGACCCAGTGGTCGACGACCCGCTGGACCGCCCCGGCGGCCTGCGGGCCGCTCGCGTCGTTGAGCTGCGTCACCAGGCGCGCGAGTTCGCCGGAGGCCGGGTCGAACTCCCCCACGTCGTCGACGATGCCGGCCCCCGGCAGGCCGACGAGTTCGGCGAGTTCGCGGGCGGTCAGGTGACGGGCCGGATCGGCCCGGCCGGCCGCGTCGAGGGGCACCCCTTCGGCCGCCAGCAGCGCGGTGACGTCGCGGGTGTCGGCGGGGTCGGGCCAGCGGAAGCCCTCCGACACCTGGCCCGCCTTGGTGAGGACCCGGTGGGCGTTGAGCACGGTCGTGCTCCCGAGGTGGACGCCGACGGGGACCGCGTGGGATCCGATGAGCTCGGCCAGGTCGGAGTAGGACGTCCAGGTGCCGGGCGGCAGCGCGGCCAGGGCGCGGTGGAGCAGCGTCCAGTCGCGGGAGGCGGCGGAGCCCCGGTCGGTCTTCTCCGGGCCGGGCCAGATCTCGATCGCGCGATCGGCCAGCAGACCGGCGCGGGCCCGGATCTCCGGCTCGCCCCAGGTCGGATTGGCGGCGATCTCCTGGTTCATGACCAGGCCGCTCTGCCCCAGGGCGGCGCGTTTGACGGCGAACGAGTGGTTGCTCAGCTCGGAGTTGTAGCCGCTCAGGGTGAGGTTGCCGAGAGTGTGGACGAGGCCGCTGTGCAGCCCCTCGGGATCCTGCGCGGCGAGTTCGGCCCGCCACGCCGGGGTCAGGGTCTGCGGCAGGACGTGCTCGATCGTGATGCGCCGGTCGGCGAGGTCGACGCGCTCCTTGCTGCCGAGCGACTCCTCGATGCGGCGGAGCACGAGCTTCTGCTGGACCGCGCGGCCCTGCCAGTAGAAGGCCCGGTCGCGGATCTCGGTGCGCAGCTGGTCGTCGTCGGCCCAGTAGAGACGCGCGGCCGACAACTCGCGGCGCACCTCCCCCGCCGGGTCGTCGGAGGTGACGGTCGCGGCCAGCCGCTGGAAGATGCGGTTGAGGTTGCTGGTGGACACGGCGGCGATCAGACGGCGGACCAGGAAGCTCTCGACGTAGCGGAGCGCCTCGGCGATCTGGGCGTCGTCCACCAGCCCCTCTTCCCGGAACTCCAGGAGACGCATGACGAGCGGGTAGGTCGTGGTGGCCTGCCACTCGTTGAGGAACCGGAGCCGGTCGGCGATCTCGCCGTCTCCCTCGGGAGCCAGGATCGCCCGCAGGTGCCGGGCGCGCCGGTGCAGGCCGGCGACGTACGACTCGATGCGCGGCTCGTCTCTGCCCATCGCCTGCAGGAGCTCCTGGTGGCCCCGGTAGACGGCGTTGTACTGAGCGGCGTCACCGCGTTCGAGCACCAGGACCAGGAACATCAGCTGTTCCATGGCCTTGGCGTCGAGGAGGTCCTGGATCGGCTTCCAGTGGTCGTCGTAGACCTGCTGCCCCCGGGTGGGCAGGCACATGAAGACGTAGTTGCGGATCAGGTCGACCTGGCTCAGCCGCATGCCGGTGTTGTTGATCGACTCGAAGATGCGGAAGGCGTTGTCGTCCTTCTCGACCGTGATGAGCACCAGGTTCAGCCGGTCGAGCAGCACCGACTCGACCCGGGCGACGTCATGGGGGTCGGCCGGGTCGTCGAACTCCTCGATCATGGTCCGGAAGTACTGGTAGGCGTTGCCGACCAGGCTGCCGAGCCTGCCCTCCGGCACGGCGTCGACGCACGCCTTGAACGCGTCGCGGTCGGCCTGGGTGGGCAGCAGGCGGTAGCGCCGTTCGCCCCGCTGGAACTTGTTGATCAGGTGCGGCTCGTCGATGCGCTCGCGGTGACCGGGATCCTCCGGGATGAGGTGGTCACGCAGGGCGCACAGGGCCAGCATGAGGGTGGTCAGCCGCTGCTGGCCGTCGACCACGATCCACTGGGAGCGGCTCGGTGCGAGATCGGGGCCGGGGGCGAGCACGACGGAGCCGAGGAAATGACTCGGCGCGTCGTCGCGCCCTTCGGCGAGCAGGTCGACCTGCGCACGGACGTCGGCCCACAACCGGCCCAGCTGCTGGCGCTCCCAGGTGTACTGCCGCTGGTAGAGCGGCACCAGCAGCTGCTGGTCGCCCTGGATCAGCCGGCGGAGGGTGATCTCGGTCGCCTTCACGCCCCTACTTCGCGGCCGGACCACCGCGCGTTACGCGCGGAGAACCGGTCGCGCCCGTTCAGACGAGATGTCCATGCTTGGTCTCGGAGCTGCCGGTCCGGGTGGGTTCGATTCCCGCACCCGCCACCGGCGTTCCCGCCGCCGTCACGGCGGCGGGAACGGGTGAGCGGCTATGCCCGTTCGGCCGCGGCGGCGGCGACCATGTTGGCCAAGGCCGCCAGGGTCTCCGGGTAGGCGCGGGTCTTCAGGCCGCAGTCGGGGTTGACCCACAACCTGTCGGCCGGGACGGCCTGGAGGGCGGTGCGGAGGTTGGCGGCCATCTCCTCGCTCGTGGGGACGCGGGGGGAGTGGATGTCGTACACGCCGGGGCCGATGCCGTTGGCGTAACCGGCGGCTTGCAGGTAGGGCAGGAGTTCCATGTGGGAGCGGGCCGCCTCGATGCTGGTCACGTCGGCGTCGAGGTCGGCGATGGGGCTGAGGATCTCGCCGAACTCCGAGTAGCACATGTGGGTGTGGATCTGGGTGGCGTCGGCGGCGCCGGAGGTGGCCAGGCGGAAGGCGCCGACGGCCCACGCCAGGTAGTCGTCGTGGTCGGCGGCGCGGAGCGGGAGGAGTTCGCGCAGGGCGGGTTCGTCGACCTGGATGATCGCGATGCCGGCCGCCTCCAGGTCGGCGATCTCGTCGCGGAGGGCGAGGGCGACCTGGCGGGCGGTCTCGGCGAGCGGCTGGTCGTCGCGGACGAACGACCAGGCCAGCATCGTGACCGGGCCGGTGAGCATGCCCTTGACCGGCTTCGGGGTGAGCGACTGGGCGTAGGCGGCCCAGGTGACGGTCATGGGGCGGGGGCGGGTGATGTCTCCGTACAGGATCGGGGGGCGGACGCACCTGGTGCCGTAGGACTGGACCCAGCCCGCTTCGGTGGCGGCGTAGCCGTCGAGCTGTTCGGCGAAGTACTGGACCATGTCGTTGCGTTCGGGTTCGCCGTGGACGAGGACGTCCAGGCCGAGGTCCTCCTGGAGCCTGATCACGCGGGCGATCTCGGCGCGCATGGCGGCGACGTAGGCGGGTTCGCCGATGCGGCCGGCCCGCAGGTCGGCGCGGGCGGCGCGGATCTCGGCGGTCTGCGGGAACGAGCCGATGGTCGTGGTGGTCAGCGGGGGCAGGCCGAGCCTCTCCCGCTGGGCGGCGAGGCGCGCCTCCCGGTCGGACCGGCGGGCGTCGAAGCGCACCGGTTCGCGGTGCCCCGCCTTCGGGGCGTCGGGCCACTCCGCGTCGTCGAGGCCGGCGGCCAGGGCGACCAGTTCGGCGACCTTCTGGCGGGCGAACGCGAGCCGGGCCCGCACCGCCGGGTCGAGCGCCGTCTCGGTGCCGAGGTCGACGGGCACGTGCAGCAGCGAACACGAGGTGCTCAGCTCGACCGTGTCGGCGAGGCCGAGCACGACCGCGTACGCCGACCTGACCCGCGCCGGGTCGGCCCGCCAGACGTTGCGCCCGTCGACGACCCCGGCCACCACCTTCTTCCTCGGCAGGCCGCCGACGGAGGCCAGTGCCTCCAGGTTGCCGGGGCCGGCGACGAGGTCGAGGGCGACCCCCTCCACGTCGGTGGCCGCGATCTCCCGCAGCGCCTCCGGCGCGACCGCGCCGAAGTAGGTGGCGAGCAGGATCTTCGGCCGGCTGGCCAGCCCGCCGAGCCGCCGGTAGGCCCGGCCGAGCGCCTCGACGTCGCGGGATCTCAGGTCGCGGGCCAGGACCGGTTCGTCGAGCTGCACCCACGACGCACCCGCGCCCGCGAGCCGTTCGAGCAGCTCGGCGTAGACCTCGACGAGGGGGTCGAGCAGGTCGAGCGGGTCGAACCCGTCGGGTGAGCCGGGCGCGGGCTTGGCCAGCAGCAGGTAGGTGAGCGGGCCGACGAGCACCGGGCGCGTCTCGATTCCGAGGCGGCGGGCTTCGAGGTATTCGGCGACCGGCTTGGCGGCCGAGCCGTCGGCCAGCCGGAAGCGGGTGCCGGCGGTGAGCTCCGGCACGATGTAGTGGTAGTTCGTGTCGAACCACTTCGTCATCTCCAGCGGCGGCAGCTCAGCCGTGCCGCGGGCCAGGGCGAAGTAGCGGTCGAGGCCGGTCAGGGCGCGGTAGCGCGCCGGGACGGCGTCGATCATGACGGTGGTGTCGAGCACCTGGTCGTACAGGGAGAAGGTGTTCGACGGGATGGCGCCGAGCCCCGCGTCGCGCAGCTCGGTCCAGACCGAGCGGCGCAGGTGCGCCGCGGTGGTCTCCAGCTGGGCGGCGTCGATGCGGCCGGCCCAGTAGTCCTCGGTGGCGAACTTGAGTTCCCGGCGCGCGCCGATGCGCGGGTAACCCAGAATCGTCGTGTTCACGGCTGTTTCCCTCGTCTCGCCGATTCGCGGCCGGGCAGGAGGAGGACAGCGCTCGACGGCGCAGGCCCTCCCACGAGGCCGCGTACCACCACGCGCCGGGGTCGGCGCGCGGGCGGAGGCAGGTCTTCGGACTCGTGGGCGCTGGTGCTCGTTCCTACTGGCCGTCGCTTCCCAAGCCCGGGGGGCTCAGTGCTGGTGACGGCGGTCGTTCCCACATACCGCTGCGGGGCAGTCCCGGATTCGCACCGGGTTCCCTCTTACGACGCCCGTCTCCGGCGGAGGCGGGCGAACCATCCACGCCCGCGAGACTATCGCGGGAAGGCCGGGCGATGAAAACCTGGACCATGCCCTCCAAGACGGCCCGATCGGCCCGTGTCCTGCCCGCCCCGGAGACCCCCCGACCCGCCCGGTCGCGTTACGCGATCGGACTGGTGGCCGCCATCGCGGTGGCGGGCTCGCTGGGTTACCTGTTCGGCGCCCCCGACCCCGCCGAGACGTCTGCCGCCGAGATGCGGGCGGCCGAGATGAAACGGGACGTGCAGCAGGTCACCGAGCTGACGTCGATGGCCCGTGCGACGGCCGGGGAGATCACCCCGGTCATGGCGGGGCTGGGCGAGGCGCTGCCGCCCGGCGGCGCGCTGGCCGCCCGCACCCCCACCGACGCGGAGGTCGCCGACTGGCAGCGGGTGATGAAGCAGGCGGTCGAGCGCCACGCCGTCACGCCGTCGGGCACGACCGCGACGAACGTGGCGCGCGGCGCTTTCCGCACCGCCGTCGACGGCATGGCGGTCGCGGTCGACACCTACGCGTTCTGCCGGACGCTGGGCACCGACGTGCGCGCGGGCTGCCTCGACGTGGCCCGGCGGCAGCGCACGACCGGCGTGATGACCTGGTCGGTCGCGGCCACCCAGCTCGACGCGGTCAACGTCGACGCCGGCAACGGGCACCAGCACGTCTACCTGAGCAGCACGCCGGGCGAGGGGGGCATGACGGCCGACGGGGTGCCCGAGGGGTCGAACTAGCGGGACAGCGGCAGGTTGACCCGGGGCAGCCCGTCGGCGCCTCGGGTCACCTCCGCGGCGACGCCGTACACCTCGGCGAGCAGTTCGTTCGTGACCACTTTCGCGGGCGGGCCGTCGGCGACCAGGCGGCCCGCGCTCAGCACCGCCAGCCGGTCGCAGGCGGCCCCGGCGAGCTGGAGGTCGTGCAGCGCGGCGACGACGGTGACGCCCAGGGAGCGCACCAGCCGCAGCAGCTCCACCTGGTGACGCAGGTCCAGATGGTTGGTGGGTTCGTCGAGCAGGAGCAGGCCGGGCTGCTGGACCAGCGCCCTGGCCAGGTGGACGCGCTGGCGTTCGCCGCCCGACAGGTGCGTGTAGGACCGGCGGGCGAGTGTGCGCACCTCGCACCGCTCCATCGCCTCGTCGATCAGGTCGTGGTCGGCGCGGGTGAGGCGGCCCAGGCCGCCCAGGTAGGGCACCCGGCCGAGGGCGACGATCTGCTCGACGCTGTTCTCCAGGTCGGCGGGCGAGTCCTGGGTGACGACGGCCACCCGGCGGGCGACGTCTCCCGCCCCGGCGGTCCACACGTTCAGGCCGTCCACCAGGATCCGGCCGCGGTCGGGGCGCCGCCGCCGGTAGACGCAGCGCAGCAGGCTCGACTTGCCGCTGCCGTTGGGGCCGATCAGCCCGAGGATCTCCCCGGGCGGCACCGACAGCGTGATGTCGTGGAGCACGGGAGCCCAGGCGACGTCCTCGATCTCCAGGGAAAGGCTCACGAGAACGCCCTCCGGTTGGCGCGGGCCAGCAGCACCAGGAAGAACGGCGCGCCCAGCATCGCGGTGATGACCCCGATGGGGATCTCGTCGGGCTGGTTGAGCAGGCGGGCCCCGACGTCCACCCACACCATCAGCAGCGCCCCGGCCAGGGCGCTGAGCGGCACCACCCACCGGTTGTCGCCGCCGACGACCATGCGGACGGCGTGCGGCACCATCAGCGCCACGAACCCGATGCCGCCGCTGACCGACACGACCGCGCCGACCGTGATCGCCGAACCGATGACCAGCCGCACCCGCAGCCGGTTCACCTCGACGCCCAGGCTCGTGGCCCCTTCCTCGCCCAGGACGAGGGCGTTCAGCCCGGCCGACCGCGACCAGAACCACCCGGCGAAGACCGCGACCACGATCGCGGGGACGGGCAGGTCGCTCCACTGGGTGCCGGACAGGCCGCCGAGCGTCCAGAACAGCGCCGACCGCAGTTGCGAGTCGGGCGAGTTGAGCACGATGAAGTTGGTCGCGGCCTCCGCCAGCGCGGCGACGGCGACCCCCGACAGGATCAGCCGGGTGACCCCGAGCTGCCCGCCGTTCCGGGCCAGCAGCAGCACCACGGCGAAGGTGGCCATGGCGCCGGTGAAGGCGGCCACGGGCAGCAGCCACGACAACCCGGACATCAGGGCCAGGACCGCGCCCAGTGACGCCCCGGAGCTGGCGCCGATCAGGTAGGGGTCGGCCAGCGGGTTGCGCAGCACCCCCTGGAGCACCGCGCCGGTGACGGCCAGGCCCGCGCCGACGATCGCGCCGAGCAGGACCCGGGGCAGCCGGATGTCCCGCACGATCACCGCCGGCGGCCCCGTGGGAGCGTCGCCGAAGACGATCCGCCACACGTCCGTGAAGGGGATGTCGACCGGTCCGAGCCCGACGGCGGCGATCAGGGACAGCCCGAGCAGCACGGCGAGCAGCACCACCGAGCCCGCCAGGGTCACCCGCCGGGCGGCGGCGCGCACGGTCAACGGGCGAAGCCCTCGGCGAGGGCCTTCAGCGCGCGGCCGCTGCGCAGGCCGGGCTGGAGGTCGTTGACGGGGACGACGACGAACCGGTTCTCCTTCACGGCCGTCACGTCCTTGATCGGGGCGTAGGAGCGCATCCACTCGATGGACTCGTCGGCGGGCTCGAAGACCTGGTCCTCGACGATGATCACCTGGGGGTCGCGCTTGACCAGTTCCTCCCAGGAGACCTGGCCGAACTCCGTGGTCTCGGGGAAGATGTTCTGCCCGCCGGCCCGGCGGGCCAGGTCGTACACCAGAGTGGTGGCGCCGCTGGTCAGCGGCTTGTCCTTGCCTCCGGCGTAGTCGAAGACGCGCAGCGCGGGGGTGACGGGGGTGACGGCGTCGACCTCCGCCTTGAGGGTGGCGACGAGCTGCTCGGCCCGGTCCGGCACGCCGAAGATCCGGCCGAGGGCGCGGAGGTCGTCGTAGGTCTGCTCGACGGCGGCGGTGCCGCCGGGGCAGCTCGCCGAGAGCAGGTGGCTGTTGACGCCCTCCTTCTGCAGTACGGCCCGGTCGCCGAGCGCCTTGGGGCCGTAGTCGTCGGGGTAGCCGCTGACGACCAGGTCGGGGGCGGCGGCGTAGACGACCTCCTTGGACGGGGGCGGGAAGGCCGATTCGGAGATCACCTTCACGCCGGTCAGGTCCGCGGCGTACTCGCTCATGATGTCGGTGGCCGCGACGGTGCCGGCCAGCCGGTCCTTCAGGCCCAGGGCCAGCACGACCTCGGTGGCGACGGTGCTGGAGGTGACGATCCGGCGCGGCGGCTCGGCGTAGGTGTAGACGGCGCCGCAGTTGCTCACCTCGACCGGCGCGGGGGCCGCCGCCGGGGCCGGGGCCGCCGTGGGGGCGGGGGCCGCGCAGGCGGTCAACAGGGCGAGAGCGGCCAGGGCCGTCAGGGGCTTGTGCATCGGTTCTCCTTGGGGACGACACGTGCGGCGTACTCGCCGCGGACGCGCAGGGTGTCGAGGATCGCGGCGGGCACGTCGCCGGCGACCTCGGTGGCGGCGGCCACCAGGCACGCCTGGTCGGCGGCGAACGCGGCCAGCCCGGCCGGGCCGAGGTCGGCCAGGTCGGCGGCCGGGACGCGGTCGGTGACCAGGGCGATCCACTCGTCGAGGGCGGCCCCGTGGGGGCGGGCGCCGGTGGCGGCGGCGACCAGGCGCAACGTGGCGGCGCGTTCGAGCTCGTCGTAGCGGCCTTCGGCGCGCAGGCCGTCGAGGACGGCGTCCACGACCGAGGCGGGCAGCACGGCGCGGCCCGCGGGGCGCACGGCGCGCCACTGGGAGGTCTGCTCGAAGTGCCAGGAGCGCTCGGCGGGCCGGACGCCGTCGCGGGCCAGCAGGTCGAGCAGCGCGAGGGCGTCGGCGAGCTTGACGTCGCGCCGCCCGGTGGGCAACCACGCGCGCAGCGGGCTGTCGCGGCCCGCCAGCAGTTCGGGCCAGCGCCGGTCGGGATAGTGCAGCGCCTTCGCCGTCGCGGCCAGTTCCGCCGCCTCCTCTGCGGGCAGCACGCCTTCCCGTACGGCGGCGCGCAGCGTGGCCCGGATGCTGACCATCGCCTCGTTGACCGGGCGATAAGCGTGCCCGGCGTCGAGGTGGGCGACCGCGACCTCGTCGTCGTCGGTGAGTTCCCCAGCGACGATCGCCCGGTAGACCTCGCCGACGCCGGTCATGCCGAAGGGGGCGAGCTCGGCGGCGCGCAGGGCGCCCATGCTGGCCGCCCCGGCCACGGCGACGCCTTCGGACATCGCCCAGAGGATCTCCTTGTGCCAGACGGCGGGCACCCGTTCGTACACCCCGTCGATGAGAGCGATGACACGCGGGCGGCCGGCCGCGACGACGGCGGCCACGTCGCCCTGACCGGCGGGGGGCAGCACCGCGACGTCGCGGCCGGGCAGGGCGTCGACGATCCGGCCGGCCGGGATCGTCGGACCGGCGAAGACGGCGATCTCAGGCATTGGCGCCCGCCCATCCGGCGGCGAGCGCGCGAGGGCCGGGCAGGGTCGGTTCGCCGGTGAGCGCGCCGGCCCCCTCCAGGCCGGGGACCAGCGCCTTGACCACCGGCACGCCCAGCGACGGGCGGGTCAGGTCGACCGCGGTCACCTGGTCGAGTCCGGCCGCCGCCAGCCGGTCGAGCAGCCAGTCGAGGTCGTCGCCGAGCAGGTCGTGGTCGGCCCCGGCCACCGTGAACGGCCGGGCGTGCGGGAGGGTGGCGCGCAGCGCGTCGCGGAACTCCTCGACCCCGCCGGTGTCGGTGGTCTGCGCGTAGCGCTCCCGGGTGACGTCGTCGCGCGCGCCCGAGATGGTGATCAGCCGCGACTGCGCCGCCTCCGTCAGCGCCCGCTGCACCGCGACGGCCGGGTGGGGGTGACAGCCCAGCCCGGTGGCGGCGGGCAGCGGCCGGAACGGGTCGGGTTCGGCGGCCACGACGTGGCACAGCACCACCGGCACGCCGAGGTCGGAGGTGAGGTCGAACAGCGCCGCCTCGACGCCCGCCCGGTCGTAGCGGTCGAGCAGCCGCGCCGTCTCGGGGTCGGTCAGCGTGGCGGCGTCGATCCGGGCCCCGGCCTGGGCCGGGCCGTCGCGCAGGTCCCACAGGGCCGCCGCGTCGCGTTCGATCAGTTCGCACAGCGCGTGGACGAGCGCCTCCAGCGTGCTGTTGCCCCCGGCCAGCCCGTTGCTGTCACGCGAGAGCCCGTGCCCGGTCAGCGCGGGCGGCAGGGTGAAGTCGAGGCTCACCGCCTCGTACGGCACCGCGCGCGGTTCGCCCGTGCGCACGTCGGCGCCGTCGATCCACAACAGCGGGGTGACGTCGTCGAGCACCCCGTCGGCGGTGCGCGGCAGGAGGCGCGGGTCAAGCGCCGCCGGGCCCAGTTCGGCGGGCCGGGCCAGCCGCAGCGGGCGGTCGACGACCTCGGCGTGGGCGTGCTCGACGGCCTCCATGGCCGCCGACACCCGGCTCGCCGCGCGGCTGACGCCCTTGCCCTGGCTGACCGACAGGCTGCGGGCGTTGGGCCGGTACGCGGTGGCGACCGGGATGCCGATGAGGTCGAGACCGGTCACGTCGGCGACGCGGGTCACCCCGCAGGCGGCCAGCGCGGGGCCGAGCCGCCGCCAGGTGTCGTCGAGGGTGGCGGCGCGGTGGGTGCCGGTCGTGGTCAGCTTGCGGCCGGGGCGGTCGAGGTTCCAGGGGTCAGACATGGGGCACCGGCAGCCTCTCGACGCGGCCGGGCAGCGGGTCGAGGCCCGCGCCCAGGAAGGGGTAGGCGGCCGGACCGGTGGAGCGCAGCCCCGGCACCACGACCCGGGCCACCCGCACTCCCACCTCGGCCAGGTCGGGCGGGGTGAGGTCGACGGTGATCACGTCGAGATCGGGGGCGGCGGACGGCGTACCAGAAGGCACACCGCCGGCGAGGCGGTCCCGGACGGCCGAGGCGACCCGCGCGTCGGCGAGCAGCTGCAACGTGCAGAGCACATCGGTGGCGTCGCCGAGGTCGGGGGCGTAGGAGTCGAGATACCGGCGGTCGGCCCGGTGCGGTCGCAGCGGACCGGCCGGGCGTTCCCACTCCGGCACCCCGGCGGCGACCTCGGCGAGGGCGTCGAGGGACCGCAGCGCCTCGGCGGCCGCCGACCGGGCCGAGCCGGTCGCGCAGCCGACGCCGACCAGGCCGTCGGGCGTGACCGCCGCGCAGAGCACCACCGGCGCGCCCGGCCTGTTCGGCACCGACCGCCAGGTGAGCTCCGCCCCGGCCGGGGCGGGCAGCGGCGGCCCGTCGGCCAAGGGGAAGGCCGCTCCCCCGTGCCAGGCGGTGGCGAGGGCGTGCCGTTCCAGGACCTCCGCGAGCGCCGAGGCGCGGGCCGCCTCCAGGGTGGGCCCGGCGGCGATGCCCGCCGCGATCGGCAGGTGCGCCGGGCGGCCCCGCACCAGGCTGTGCTCGCCGGCCGGCAACCAGACCAGCGACGCGGGCACCCACACCCGCTTTCCGTCGCCGGTCCGGCCGGGCGTCCACGAGAGCACGTCGTCGCGGCGCAGGCCGGCGAACGGGAAGCCGGGCCGGGCGTGCTGCTCCGGGGAGTAGAGGGCGAGCCGGTCGGGGTCGACGGCGGCGTCGAGGTCGTGCCAGGTCGCGCGTCTCAGGTCGGCGGGGACCAGGTGGCCGGCGTACCGTTCGGCGGCCTCGCCCAGCGCCCGGAGCCGGGCGCGGGCCGGGTCGCCGAAGGACGCGCCTCCGGTGAGGGGGTTGCCGAGGGGGTGGGCGAACCGGCCGGTGGCGGCCAGTTCGGCGGTCGCGGTGTGCAGCACGGCGTGGCTGCGCCCGGTCTCCAGCCGGGTGACCGGGCCGGTGCGGGGGTCGAGCAGGGCGTCCATCGGATCTCTCAGGTGTGCGGGAGCGGGACGAGGTTGACGTCGGCCTCCGCGAGCGGGGCGGCGCGCAGCCCGAGGCGGACCGGATCGGCGTAGAGCCGGTCGCCGCCGAGGAAGGGGAAGGCGGCGGGCGGGTTGGAGTAGGCGCCGGGCACGATCACCCGGACCACGCGGGCGCCCGTCGCGGCCACGTCGGGGGTGGTGAGGTCGACGGCGTGGGCGCGCAGCCCGAGCGCCGCGATCCGGTCGAGGTAGGCGCGGCGGACGTCGCCGGTGATCGTCGGCAGGTCGCCGAGGCGGACCGGCTCGGCCGGGCCGGTGATGGGGCCGAGTTCGGCGGCCATCGCCGGGTCGAGCCAGATCTGGCTGTGGCAGGCCAGATCCACCACATCGCGGAAGTCGCTCCGGTAGGAGGCGGCGTAGGCGCGGTCGGGCCGGTGCGGCTTGAGCATGTCCGGGCTGAGCACGCCGTCCTCGACGGCCTGGTAGATCGTGCCGTCGGCGTCCAGCAGGCCCAGGGAGTAGATGCGCAGGGTCACCGCCTCGGCCATCGCCTTCGCCACCGCGTGCGCCGGATCGGGCCGGGCGGCGACGCCGAACGTGCGGATGCCGAGGGCCGGGTCGTGCAGCAGGACGCCGATCACCGCGACGTCGAACGTCGTCGGGATGCTCACCACGCGATAGCGCAGGTCCCCCGCCGCCCGTCCCCAGCCGGGGCCGAGGCCGGCGTCGGGGCGCAGCAGGTGGGCCAGCCGGGCGTCGGCGACGTCCACAGGGGAGGCCGGCAGCCGGTTGGCCCACCAGATGACGGTGGCGTCCCGCTCGATGACCTCCTCCAGCCCCGAGGTCAGCGCGAAGCGCAGGTCGGGACCGGCCGCGAGCCCGGCGAGCATGGCGTAGTTGGTGGCGGGCTCGGCCGCGCGCGGCGGCACGAGGTAGTTGACGAAGACGAGGGAGGCGGGCACCCACACCGGCGGCCCGTCGAGGGTGGAACCGCGGATCCAGAGCACCGGCAGGTCGGCGGTGAACGGGACGAACGGGCAGCCGGGCTCGGCGTACTGATTCGCCGAGTACAACGCGAGGGTCGCCGGGTCCAGGGCGTTCTCCCCGGCCGCGCTCAGTTCCGTGTACGTCGCCCGCCGGAGCCCGGCCGGGACGAAGTTGCCGCAGTACCGTTCGATCGCCTCGCCCGCCGCGCTCGCGCGGGCCCGGCCGGGGTCGTGGAAGGCGGTGCCGGTCGCGACCCGGTCGGCGGGCCAGGGCAGGAAGCCGGAGATCCCGGCGACCGAGGCGGTGCACACGTCCAGCCCCTGCGGCCACCAGGGCTCGGGCGGCACCGGGTCGAGGCGGGTGATCAGCCCGGTACGCGGGTCAGGCGGCGGCAGGCTCATCGAGGACCTCCCGGGACCAGCAGTTCGACGTCGGCGACCGTCACGACGACCGGCGTCTCCGGCGCGGGGTGGCGGGGGTGCCGCCCGACGGTGAGCTCCAGGTGCAGGGTGTGGCCCGCCGGGAGGTCGACGGCGACGGGCGCGCAGCGGAGCTCCGCCGTTCCGCGTCCGGGGGTGATCGGCTCGGCGCCGTCGCTCAGCCGGGTGCGCACGCCCGCCGGGGTCTCGTGGACGAGCGTGGCGACCAGTTCGGCGGGCCGTCCGGTCTCCACGCGGCAGCGCACCCGCGCCGCGCCGTGCCAGCCGACCCCGTCGGCGACGCTCAGGCGGACGACGTCGGCGCGCGGCCCGACGGCCGACAGGTCGGCCGAGTGGGGCAGCGACGGATGGGGGTCGGCCGGGTCGTGGTCGATCGACGCGCGCGCCGGGCCGGTCAGCGGCAGGGTGCGCAGCGCCGGGCGGGCGACCGGCCGGGGGTCCTTCGTTTCCCACCGGTTGCTCCCGAGCACCAGGCAGCGGTGCCCGAGCTCCGGGTCGGCGCCGGCCGCGACCGCCGCGAGCCACGAGAGCGCCAGCTCGGCGGGGTCGGGGCCGGCCGGGATGTCGATCGCGCACTCCGCCTGGAGCCGGTGCGTCAGCGGCGACGCCCACCCGCCCATCACCACGGTCGCCCGCCGGGCCAGGGCCGCCTGGCGCAGGGTGGTGGCGGCCGAGCCGCAGTACCAGCTGCCCAGGTGCAGGGTCGGCACACCGGCCGCGCGGATGCGCGACACCGCCCTGCGGGCCTGCGGTTTCCAGCAGCCCGGCGCGGGCGGCCAGTCGCCCAGCGGCACCGGCCAGACCGGCCGGGTCAGCGCCAGGTCGTAGAGGCCGGGGCGGAGCCGACGGCCGCCGCCGATCTCGGTACGCCACCACAACTCCTCGTCGACCGCCAGGGCGGCGTCGGGCCAGGGCTGGCGGCTGACCACGCCCCGCACCGACGGGTGGCCGACGGCGCACCACGCGGCGTACGCCTCATAAGCGGTGCCGTAGAGATAGGTGACGCCGTCGGACCAGGGTTGCGCGGTCGTCCAGTCGAGGGCGGCGTGGCCGTCGGCCAGCTCGTCCGCGCCGGCCTCGAAGTCGCCGGGCGAGCGGTAGCGGCCGCGCAGGTCTTGGAGGACCACGGCCAGGCCCGCGCGGGTCAGCGCGTCGGCCTCGGGCCACAGTCCGGCCGTGCCGTAGGGGGTGCGGACCACGACGGTCGGCGCGGGCAGCCGGTCGGGCAGGAAGACGTCGGCCACGAGCCCGCCGGCCGGGACGTCGATCATGATCACGGCCGCTCCGTCATGAGCCCGCCGGGCACCGGCAGCACGGGATGCCGGGCGAGCAGCCCGGTCGCCGGGTCGAAGCCCGCCTGGACGCCCGTTCCCGGCGCGTCCCGGCCGTGGAGGTGGGCCCACACGTCGGCGACGATCAGCGCGGCGGCGACGTGCGCCCCGGCCGGGTGGGCCCGGTCGGGCTCGGGCGCGCCGCCGGAGTCGAGCCACGCCCAGTGGGCGGCCAGTTCGTCCGGCCACGGCGAGGCGGCCAGGCGGCGTAACCGCAGATCCTCGTAGGAGGCGGTGCCGGGGCCGGTCCAGAAGGGGCCGGCGTACCAGCGCCGCCCTTCGGCGAAGCCCACGTGCAGCGCGGCGCCGCCCGCCCTGGCCTCGACGTCGAGCCGCCGGAACAGGGCGTCGCGCGGCCACGGCGCGACCGCGATTCGTACCGCGACCTCGTCGTCGTCGCCTGCGGCGAGCAGACCGGCGCCGCCGAGCAGGTGGGCGAGCGCGTCGAACAGCGGGCCGTCGCCGGTCAGCGCGACCGCGCCCGGACGGCGCACCGGGACCGGCGTCAGCACGCCCTCCTCGGCGAAGACCTCCGTCAGGCCGGGGTCGTCGAGCGGCGGGCGCTCGGGGCGGTCGCCTTCGGGGGCGGACACGGCGAGGAAGTCCTCTTCCGGGGTGTGCACCAGCCAGCCGTCCGGCGTCGGGACGAACGACACCCCACCGGCGAGCTCCATTGGGTTTCCTTCCTGCTCTAGGCTGCGGGGACCACGGGCGGGGACGCGATACGCGCGCGTCCCCGCCCGTGGCTGGGCCGGCTAGCGCCAGGCCACGCTCGACCGGGTCACGGTCGAGTGGTTGTTTGAGTGCACGCTCGCCCGGACCTGAGCGACCTTCAGCTTCGTCACCTTCATCACGAATCACCTCCTCGCGTCGTCGTCGGGACGGGTCGCCCGTCCAGGAGCTCGGCGGCGTCCGCCTGCGCCTGGACGAGACGTCGGTAGGGCGCGCAGCGCGCCATGAGGTCGGCGTGGGCGCCGACGTCGGCGATGCGACCGTGGTCGAGCACGGCGACCAGGTCGGCGTGCCGGAGCGTGGTGAGCCGGTGGGCGATGACCAGGGTGGTGCGCCCGGCCCTGACCCGGTCGAGCGCGGTCTGCATCTCGTGTTCCGAGAGGGCGTCGAGCTGGCTGGACGACTCGTCCAGGACCAGGACCGGGCGGTCGCGCAGCAGCGCCCGCGCGATGGCGACCCGCTGCCGTTCCCCGCCCGACAGGGCGGCCCCGCGCTCCCCGACCACGGTGTCGAGGCCGCCGGGCAGCCGGTCGAGGAAGGGGGTGACGCGGGCGTCGGCGCAGGCGCGGGCCAGATCCTCGGCGCTCGCCCCGGGCCGGGCCAGTTCCAGGTTGGCGCGCAGGGTGTCGTGGAAGAGGAACGCCTCCTGCGGCACGTGGCAGACGAGCTCGGGCAGGTCGCCGACGGGCAGGTCGCGCAGGTCGGTGCCGCCGACGCGGACCGCGCCGGACGCCGGGTCGAAGTGCCGGAGCAGCAGATGGGCCAGGGTCGTCTTGCCCGCGCCGGTCGCGCCCGCCAGGGCGAGCGTGGCCCCGGCCGGGACGGTCAGCGAGACGCCGCGCAGCACCGGGCGCGTCTCGTCGTAGCCGAACACCACCTCGTCGAACTCGACCGAGGGAGGCCCGGCCGCCCCGGGGAGGGCGGCGGTGCCGGTGTCGGCGACGGCGGCCGGCTCCTCCAGCAGGTCGAAGACGCGGTCGGCGGAGGAGGAGGTGACGCCCCACACCCGGGTGACCTGGAGCAGCATCGTGATCGGGGTGAACGCGGCGCCGGCGAGCGCGACCGAGGCCAGCAGCGCGGGCGTGGCCAGGCCGGTGTGCAGCCCGGTGACCAGGACGGTCAGGGTCGCGCCGCCGATCGCGAGGCCGCCCGCAGCGGTCTCCAGCCCGGCGCGGCGGGCCTGCCGTCGCCGCGCCGCCGCGAGCCGCCGGTCGGCCGCCCGCATCCGGTCGAGCCAGTCGTCGCCCCGGCCGAACGAGAGGATCTCCCGCAGTCCCTGCACCAGGTCGGTGACCTCGACGTTCAGCGCGGTGAGCGCGTCGGTGAGATCGGCGCCGTGCCGCGCCCCGCTGCGCCGCAGCGCCAGGGGCAGGGCGAGCGCGGCCGCCAGCCACGGCGTCAGCGCGAGCGCCGCCCAGCCGCCGCCGATCACCGCCGTCGCGGCGACGGCGGCCGGGGCGACCACGACGGCCGCCGCGAGGTAGATCGAGGTGTGCGCGTAGAAGATCTCCAGGCTCTCGCTGTCCTGGAGCGCCCGGACGACCAGGTCGCCGCCGCGCCTGCGGATCAGCCCGCCGGGGGCGATCCGGGCGAAGGCCAGGTAGAGCCACTGCCGCACCTGGGCCAGCACGCGGAAGGACAACTCGTGGGAGATCCACGACTCGATCCAGTTGGCGAGCGCGCGGGCCGCCGTGAGACCGAGGGCCCACCAGAACATCGGCCACAGATCGGCCGAGCCGGCCAGCGCCCGGCCGACGGCGGCGGCCGCGACCACGGTCGCCGCCATCCCGGCGGCCTGGTTGACGACCGCGAACAGCACCGAGACCCCGAACGGGCGCAGGTGCCCGGCCAGCACCTGGAGCAGCCCGTCGGCGCCGCCGCCCCGGAGCGCGGCGGGGCGGCCGTGCTCCCAGGCCGCGACGGCGTGCGACGGCGCGGTCATGGCGTGCCTCCGTGCTGGGCCGCCACCAGGCCGGACCAGAGTCCGGCGCGGGCGGCGAGGTCGGCGGGGCGGCCGTGCTCCACCAGTTCGCCGTCGTCGAGGACGGCCACCGTGTCGGCGTCGACCAGGCTCGACAGGCGGTGCGCGATCATGATCGTGGTGCGGCCGGCCCGCAGTTCGCCGAGCGCGTCGCACAGCGCCGCCTCGGTCGCGCCGTCGACGGCCGAGGTGGCCTCGTCGAGGATGAGCACCGGCGCGTCCTTCAGCAGGGCCCGCGCGATGGCGACGCGCTGGCGTTCGCCGCCCGACAGGCGCTCCCCGCGTTCGCCGACGACCGTGTCGAAGCCGTCGGGCCATGCCTCGACGACGTCGAGGATGCGGGCGCGGCGGGCGGCGTCCCGGAGCGCGGCCGGGCCGGCGTCGGGGCGGGCCAGGCGGAGGTTGTCGGCGATCGTGCCGTGGAAGAGATAGGTGTCCTGCGCGACGACGGCGGTCATCGCGCGGACCTCGCCGCGATCGAGGTCGCGCAGGTCGACGCCGTCGGCCAGGATCCGGCCGCTCTGCGGGTCGAAGTGCCGCTGGAGCAGGGCGACCAGGGTGGACTTGCCCGACCCCGACCGGCCGGTGACGGCCAGGGTGGCGCCCGGTTCGATCGTCAGGGTGAGGCCGCGCAGCGCGGGGCGGGCCGCGCCAGGGTAGGCGAAGGTGACCGCGTGCAGGGCCAGGCCGGGCGGCCGGGCCGGGCGCGTCCTCGTGACGGGCGTGACCGGCGCGGGGGCGGGCGCGTCGGCGTCCAGCAGGGCGACGACGCCGCGGCCGGCGGCCAGGCCGTGGAAGCCCTCGTGCCAGTAGTTCTGCAGTTCCAGCACCGGGCGGAACGCCTCGGCGGTCAACCAGGCGACCAGCAGCAGGCCGGCCGCGTCGAGCTGACCGGTGGAGTGGCGGATCGCGGCGACCACCACCGACAGGGTGGTGCCGGCCGTCAGGAGGAAGGCGCTGATCACGTAGACGGCGCTGGAGGCGGCCAGGTCGCCCATGGTCGCGCGGTAGAGCGCGAGGGCGTCGCGCCGCAGGCGGTGGCCGTAGACGCCGGTCGCGCCGAGCGCCTTCAGGGTCGTCATGCCCTGCAGGGCGTCGAGGACCCGGGCGGCGAAGTCCTCGTACGCCGTCCAGTGCCGCCGGGCCCGCGCCCCCATGATCCGCCGCCAGAACGGCCGGGACGCGGGCACCAGCACCACGCAGGTCCCGGCGATCGCGCCCGCCACCGGATCCTGCCAGGTCAGCACGGCCACGACGATCAGCGGACCGCCCACGCTCACGACCACCTGCGGCAGGTAGAAGCCCACGTAGGCGCGGATCGCCTCCACGCCGTCGGCGATCGTGGTCCGCAGCGTCCCGGCCGGCCGGGTGACGGTGTGACCGGGCCCGAGGTCGAGCAGCCGCTCGGCCAGCCGCAGCCGCAGCCGGGCCTGGACCAGCGACGCCGTCCGGTTCGCCGCCTGGTCGCGGCCCCATAACAGCAGGCCGCGCAGCACGACGAGCAGCCCCGTCAGCACCAGCGGCCCGCCCACGCGGGCCGGATCGGGCGCGCCGGAGACGAGGGCGCGCCGGATCGCCTCGACGAGCGCGACCGCCTGCCCCGCGCCCGCCGCCGACGCGAGCAACGAGAGCAGGGCGGTCGCGGCCATCGAGCGGAGGGCGCCCCGTGCCAGACCCAGCAGTCGCCGCTGTACGAGCACGTTTCGCCTCCTTTCCGACGGGTGAGCCGGGAGAGACGCTAGGCGAGAATGATTTTCATTGTCAACAAGAATTTGGGGATGGTTTTCATTTTCTTTGCACGGTACGGTCCTCGCGTGACCGAGATCGAGGAGCGGAGCGCCACCGGCCTGGGCTCGTTGCTGGCCGGCAACCGGGACTTCCGGCTGTTGTGGCTGGGCAACCTGGTCAGCGTCTGCGGGGGCTGGTTCACCGCCGTCGCCGTGTTCGCCATGTTGTACGCGCACACCGGCGCGGCCCTCGCGGCGGGCGCCTCCCTGGCCGTGCGCTACCTGCCCGGCGTGTTGTTCGGGACCTGGGGCGGCGTGCTGGCCGACCGGCTCGACCGCAGAACGGTCATGCTGACCGGCGACGCCGTGCTCGCGGTGCTGGCGCTGGTGTTCCTGCTGGCCGACAGCCCCGGCACGATCTGGCTCGCCTACCCGCTGACCTTCGCCTCGGCCGCCGTGGGCTTCGTCTTCCAGGCCGCGCGCAACGCCTGGATGCCCTCACTCGTGCGGCCGGAGGAGACCGTGCTCTACGCCGCGGCGGTCCAGGTCAACGGCCTGCTGTTCCAGGCGGTCGGCGGGCTGGCCGGGGCCGCCGCCGTCACGCTGGTCGGCTGGCGGTGGGCGTTCGTGGTCAACGCGGTGTCGTTCCTGGTGTCGTTCCACTTCACCGCCAAGGTCCGGCGCGGCGACCGGCGCGGCGACACCCGGCCGGGGGCGGCGCGCGGCCTGCGGGCCTTCCGCGAGGGCCTGCGCGCGGTCCGGCGCAGCCGGCTCGTCTCGGCCCTGCTGCTCCTGGAGGCGGTGTTCTGCCTGGGCCTGGGCGGCTCGATCACGGCCATGACCGCGCTCGCCGTCGAGGTCCACGACCTGGGCGACGGCGGCACGGGCTGGTTCTACGCGGCGCAGGGGCTCGCCGGGGCGGTCGTGCTGCTGGCCGCCGCGCCCCGGCTGAAGCGGCTGCCGGAAGACCGGCGGCTGGTCGTCCTCGGGTGGTCGTGCATCGGGGAGGGCCTGTGCACCGCCGTGCTGGGGCTGCCGTCGGGCGCGGTGGGGGCGCTCGTGGTCTGGGCGCTCGCCGCGTGCGCGGACGTCGTCTACGGGCCGGTGTCGATGGCGATCCTGCTCGGCCACTCCCCCAACGAGCTGCGCGGCCGGGTGGTCTCGTTGTGGAGCGCGACGGCGACGGCCGCGCTGGGCGTCTCGGCCGTCGTGTCGGGGGCCCTGCTCGACGCGCTGGGACCGGCGGCGCTGCTGCCGGTCCTCGGCGCGTGCATGGCATTGCCTGGCGCGGTCTGGCTGGTGGCGCTGCGGGCGGGCCTGCTGGGGGTCACTCGTACGGCTCGACCGGCTGCGGAATCGGGGTGAGCGAGACGGCGGTCAGTTCGGGGGCGATGGTCCCGGGTTCGAGTCTCCCGGAGGGCGGCCGCTTCCACGTCCCGACCACCTCCACCCAGGTGTTCTCCGGCGGCATCTCGGCGTCGAGCACCGCCACCTTCAACGCGACGCCGTCGGCCGCGCAGCAGGCGATCTGGATGCGGGCCAGATACCACCGGTCCTTCTTCTTCGCCGACGGCACGGCGAACCCCGTCAGCCGCACCTGCTGACCGGCCAGCGAGCCGGCCCCCTCGCCCCAGGCCCGGCCGGTGAACTCGGCGATGGTCATCTCGTTGACCTGCCCGGCCGCGAGCGCGTCGTAGGTCTCGGCGGCGGCCACCGGCCGCGCCTGCGGCTCCTCCGACTTCGCCGAGAACGCGCCGAGCGCGGGCGGGGCGATCAGGAAGATGGCGAACACGGGCAGCGTCAGCAACCAGGCGACTCCCGGCGTGTGCGGGTGATCGTGGTCGTCGTGGTCGTCGTGGTCGTGGGACGCGCCGCGCCACTCCTGGACCAGCCCGATCACGCCCAGCGCCAGCACCACCACGCCCGCCGCGATCAGGAAGGGCCGGAAGCCGGGCTTCACGTAGTTCAGATAGGTGGTCGACACGGTGGTGATGCGCAGCACCGCGCCGCCGAGCAGGACGAGGATCATGCTCTGGGTCAGCCGGTTCACAGCAGGACCTCCCCGGCCGCCAGGCTGACGGCCACCGCGAGAACGAACGTCAGCGGGATGAAGCGGGCGGCGAACCGCCGTCCGAAGGTCCCGGTCTGCAGGGCGATGAGCTTCAGGTCGACCATCGGCCCGACCACCAGGAACGCGAGCTTGGCCGTCGGCGAGAAGGCGGTCAGCGAGGCGGCCACGAACGCGTCGGCCTCCGAGCAGATCGACAGGATCACCGCCAGCAGCGCCAGGACCAGCACCGACACCACCGGGACACCCGCGACCGACTCCAGCCACGCGCGGGGCACCACCACGTTCATCGTCGCCGCGGTCGCGCCGCCGACGACGAGGAAGCCGCCGGCGTGCAGGAAGTCGTGGCGCATCGCCTCGACGAACGAGCGCCACTTCGGCCCGTGCCCGACCGGCCGCGAGGGGATGCGCAACCAGTCGCTGCGGCCGAAGCGCAACCACACCCAGCCCGCCACGACCGCGACCAGGAGCGAGGCCGCGAACCGCGCGACCGCCATCATCGGCTCTCCCGGGAAGGCCACCACGGTGGCGACGATCACGATCGGGTTGATCGCCGGTGAGGCCAGCAGGAACGACAGCGCGGCGGCGGGGGTCACCCCGCGCGACATCAGCCCAGAGGCGACCGGCACCGACGCGCACTCGCAGCCGGGCAGCACCGCCCCGGCCGCCCCCGCGACCGGCACCGCCAGGAACGGGCGCTTCGGCAGCGCCCGGGTCCAGAACGAGGCGGGCACAAAGGCGGTGATCGCGGCCGACAGCAGCACCCCGAAGGCCAGGAAGGGCAGCGCCTGCACGCAGATGGCCACGAAGATCGTCGCCCACGCCTGGAGCGCCGGGGCGGTCAGGTAGGGCGCGAACACCAGCCGCCCGAGCAGCAGCAGCCCGACGACCACGACGAAGATCCACGGGCTGACGGCCCCCAGCGGCTGCCGCCGTCCCCATTCGGGCGGCGGCACCTCCTCGGCAGCCTGGGTCTCGACCCGTTCAGACATGCGCCGTCTCTCCCACGGTTGAGTGAAAGTGGTGATGATAACCATGTGTGTCGGCGCTGATTGTAGGGACAGAAGAGGCAATCCGCCTAGACCGGAATCTGCCGGGCGCGGTGGCGGCGGACCGCGTCGCGGTTGGCGCACGGCTGGGAGCAGTAGCGCTGGCGCGCGGTGCGCGAGGTGTCGGCGAAGATCCGGTCGCAGCCCTCGACGGCGCACCGGCCGAGCCGGTCCATGCCCCGGTTGACCAGGTGCATCGCCGTGCCCACCGCGATCAGCGCGAACAACACCGCGCCGAGCGGCTGCCGGTCGTCGCGGTAGTGCAGGTGCCAGCCGTGGGCGTGGTCGGTGAGGCGGGGGTAGGCGGCCGAGCGGGCCAGCAGGTCGTTGAGCAGGGCGGCCTTCTCGCGCTCGCCCGGGGCGTCGACGACGCGCGTCCACTCGCCGATGAGGGCGCGGGTGCGGTCGAGGTCGGCGGCGTCGACCGGCAGTTCCAGCACCAGCCCGGCCGCGCGGCAGCGGCCGGCGAGGTCCTCGGGGGTGGCGGGCGGGTCGTTGGCCAGGCCGGCGGCGAAGTTCACCACATCCGCGCCGTAAGGGTTGAGGTGCACAAGCTCATTACAGCAGCCTGGACGTCATGGTGCGAGGCGCAACAGAACATGACATCCCCGAACTGGTCCGGCTGAGGGCGCTGCTCTTCGACGACCTCGGCGGCGACTTCTTCAACCCCGCCGACCCCGCCGCCGACTGGCGCGCCACCCTGGCGCAGGTCTTCGGCCGCAAGCTGGCCGAGCCCGACTGCCGCATCCTGGTCGTGGACGCCCCCGAGGGCCTGGCCGCCTGCGGCATCGGCACGATCGAGCAGTGGTTCCCCGGCCCCCACTCCCGCAACGGGCGGATCGGCCACGTCATCGGCATGGTCACCGACCCGGCCCACCGGCGGCGCGGGCACGGCCGGGCGGTCATGCTCGGCCTGCTCGGCTGGTTCCGCGACCGCGACGCCGTGCGGGTCGACCTGACGGCCTCGCGGGAGGCCGAACCGCTCTACCGTTCGCTCGGCTTCGCCGGCCACCCCGACCCCCTGCTGTGCTGGAAGCCGTGACGCGTTACCGCTGGGTCGTCCTGGGGGCCGCGACCTTCACCCAGGCGGCGGCCGCGTTCTTCGTCCAGGGGATCGGCGCGATGGGCGTGTACCTGCAGCGGGACCTCGGCATCGGCACGGCCCGGCTCGGCCTGCTGCTGTCGGCGGCCTACCTTCTCCCCCTGGCCGGGCTGGTGGTGGCGGGCCGGCTCATCGACCGGTACGACGAACGCCGGGTCGTCGGCGGCGGCGTGCTCCTGGTCGCCGCCGCGCTGGCCGCCGGGAGCGCGGCCCCCGGCTACCTCTCGCTGCTCGTCGTGCTGCTGGTCGTCGGAGCGGGCTACAGCACCGTCCAGCCGGGCGGCAGCACGTCGGTGGCGTCGTGGTTCGGCCCCGCCGAGCGCGGCCTGGCGATGGGGGTGCGGCAGGCGGGGCTGCCGCTCGGCGGGGTGCTGGCCGCGGCCGCGCTGCCCGCGCTCGCGGCGGCGCACGGCTGGCGGTCGACGCTGGCCGCCGGGGCGGTCGCGGCGCTGCTGGGGGCGGTCGCGTTCACGGTCTTCTGCCGGCCCGCGCCGGGACGGGCCGCCGTGCGGGCCCCGGCCCGGATGCGGCCGGAGCTGCTGCGGGAGCCGTACATGCGGAAGATCGTGTTGTCGGGCACGGCCATGGTGTCGGTGCACAGCGGGCTGGGCGTCCTGACGGTGCTGCACCTGCACGGGGTGGCGTCGATGGACCCGGCGTCGGCGGCGCTCGTCTACGTGGCGGTGCAGTGCGCCGGGGCGGCGGGCCGCGTCGTGCTGGCGGCGTGGAGCGACCGGCACCGATCGGGGCGCTACGCCTGTGTGCTGGTGTGCCTGGCCGCCGTCGTGGTCGGCCTGGCCGCGCTGGCGACCCCGCTCGGCCGCTCCCCCGTCGCGGCCTCGGCGCTGTTCGTCTGGCTGGGGTTCTTCGGGATCGGCTGGTACGGGCCCTGGGTCGCCTACGCCGCCGAGTCGGCCCCGCCCGGCCACACCGGCTTCGCCCTCGGGCTGGCCATGGCCGTCAACCAGGTCGCCGTCGTCGCGGCCCCGGCCGCCCTGGGCCTCCTCACCGATCTGACCGGCGGCTTCTCCGCCGCCTGGCTGCTGCTCGCCGTGCTGGCCGCCGTCACGCTGACGCGGACGGCCCGGCCATGACCAGCTCCGAGGGCAACCGCCGCAGTCCCCGGACGACGTCGGGCGTCGCCCCGAACGCCTCCGCCACCACCGGGTCGCTGCGCAGCAGGTGGGCCAGGTGGCGCAGCGCGTGGGCCGCCACGTCGCCGACCCGCAGGTCGTCGGGCGCGGGACGGGCGGGAGCAGCGCCCCGGGCGAGCCGGAACTCGGTCAGCTCCTCGGCGGGCCGGCGCGGGTCGGGATCGGGGCAGACGGCGTAGGTGAGCACCAGCCGGCCCTGCGGCTGGTAGCGCCAGCTGGTGGAGTGGACCACGGTGGTCTGGTCGTCGGCCGCCACCCCCACGTGGCGGCGGACCGCCTCGTCGGGCGTCTCGCCGTCGCGCAGCGCGGTCACCAGGCGGCGGTAGCGCCAGCCGCCCTCGTCGGCCCGGAGCACGAGGATCTCGACCGACAGCGGAACCAGCCCATGGTCGTCCACGTGTAGCCCTCCACTTGTTGCGACCTGTATGCAGCAGCGTACTGATCGCAACATGGTGCTTGATCCGCGGGCGGCGATATGGGTGCAATTGCGGAAGGGAACCAACGAGAGGCGGACCGCCCATGCCGGGACTGCTCGTGCTGATGGGGTCGGGCGAGACCAGCCCCACGATGGTCGAGGTCCACCGGTCCGCCGCCCGCACGCTAGGCCGGCATCCGCGGGCCGTGCTGCTGGACACCCCCTACGCCTTCCAGGAGAACGCCGCCGACATCACCGCCCGCGCCCGCGCCTACTTCGCCCGCAGCGTCGGCCTCGACGTGATCGCCGGCGACGACGTCGCCGGGGCCGACTGGGTCTTCTCCGGCCCCGGCAGCCCCACCTACGCCCTCGACCGCTGGTCGGCGGGGCCGATCGGGGCCGACCTGCGCGCCCGTGTGGCCGCCCGGCGCGGCGTCACCGTGCTCGCCTCGGCCGCCGCCTGCACCGCCGGGGTCGCCGCCGTCCCCGTGTACGAGATCTACAAGGTCGGCGCCGACCCCCACTGGCGGGAGGGCCTCGACCTGCTCGGCCCCCTCGGGCTGCGGGTCGTGGTGATCCCCCACTACGACAACGCCGAGGGCGGCACCCACGACACGCGCTACTGCTACCTGGGCGAGCGCCGCCTGACCGCGATGGAGGCCGAACTCCCCGGCGACGTCGCGATCCTGGGCGTCGACGAGCACACCGCCGTCACCGTCGACCTCGACGACGGCCGGGTCACCGTGTCCGGCCGGGGCGCGCTGACCGTCCGCCGCCACGGCGCGCAGACGCGGTTCCCCGCCGGGACCGTCACCGACCTGCCCGGCCTCACCCGCGGCGGCGGCCCCGCCACCCGCGCTCCTGCTCCCGCCGGGGCCCAGGTCACCCTCGCGGAGCTCATGGCCGCCTGCGCGGGCCGGTTCGAGGCGGCGCTGTCGGCGTACGACGGCCCGGCCGCCGCCTCGGCGGTGCTCGACCTGGAGGCGGAGATCGTCACGTGGGCGGCCGACACCGAGGCCGACGAGGGCGGCGTCGACCAGGCGCGCGACGCCCTCCGGCTGATGATCGCCCGGCTCGGCGCGTCGGCGGGCCGCGCCGAGCGCGTCGTCGCGGCCGTGGTCGCGCTCCGTTCGGAACTGCGCGCGAAGGGCGGCTACGCGGCGGCCGACGAGCTCCGGCGGGCGCTCGCGGCGGCCGGGGTGAGCGTCCACGACACCGGCGAGGGCCCCCGCTGGGCCTTCTGAGCCGGGCGGGAACGCCGGTGGAGCCGGCCGCCACGGGCGACCGGCTCCACGCGGGTACTACGTCAGGCCGGGATCAGACCCGGGTCCACTTCTGGTTGTTGCCGCCGTGGCAGGTGTAGATCTGCAGCCGGGAGCCGTTCGCGGTGCCGGAGCCCACGATGTCCAGGCACTTGTTCGCGCCGATGGCGGTGATGGTGCCGTCGGAGTTCAGGCGCCACTTCTGGTTGTTCTGGCCGTTGCAGTCCCAGATGCTGACCGTGGCTCCGTTGGCGGTGCTGTTGCCGCTCACGTCCAGGCACTTGTTGCCGTAGACCCGCAGCTCGTTCGCGCTGGTGGAGGTCCAGCGCTGGTTGTTCTGGCCGTTGCAGTCCCAAATCTGCACGATCGCGCCGTTGTTCTGCGAGGCACCGCTGATGTCCAGGCACCGGTTCGACGCCACGCCGCGCAGGGCGCTGGTGGTGCCGGTCGAGGGCGACGGGGACGGCGAGGCCGACGGGGACGGGGAGGGCGAGACGGTCGTCAGTTCCTTGATGCGGATGTTGCGGTACTGCACCACGTCGGGGGAACCGTGCTGCTGGATGCCGATGTACCCCTGCGTGAGCGAGCGGCTGGAAACGGTGTTGGTGAAGTCGTTGATCTTGGTGCCGTTCAGGAAGACCTGGAGCCGCTCACCCTCTACGAGCAGCTCGTAGGTGTTCCAGCTGCCCGGCGGGTTCAGGGCGGCGTCGCGGGCGGTGATGTCGGCCGCCTTGAAGCCGTAGATCGCGCCCGTCGTCTTGTCGGCGCTGTCGGTGGCGTCGATCTGCACCTCGTGCCCGGTGTCGAGCGCCCCCTGGGCGCTGCTCGGGGTGGGGAAGCCCACGATGACGCCGGAGTTGGAGTCGCCGGTCAGCTTCCAGTCGAGCTTGAGCGAGTAGGAGCCGAACTGCTTGGTGCTGTACCACAACATGCCCATGCCGCCGGAGGAGGTCAGCGTGCCCCCGCTGTTGGAGAACGAGCCGGGACCGACCTGCTGCCAGCCCGTCGTCGAGCCGTTGTACAGCGAGGTGTAGCCGGTCTCGGGGCGGCAGTCGGCGTTGGCGGCCTTGGCCGCGTACTTGATGCCACCGAGCAGCAGGGTGCGGAAGTTGGAGTCGGAGTACGACTCCTGCGTGTGGCCGAGGCCGGTGTAGAACGCGCGGCCGTTCGACTGCGGGTGGCACCAGGTGATCGGGTGGTCGCCCATGCCGCCGCCGCTGTAGGTGCTCTCGTCCAGGTTCTGGAGAACCTTCACGTTCGGGCGGGGGTTGCTGCGGTAGCTGTACCACTCGTCGGTGCGCGACCAGGTCGCGCCCAGGTGGGCGGTGGCCGCGTGGGCCCGGTCCTCGTTGCGGACGGTGGCCTGCTGGATCGCGGGGTGGCTGTTGAACCAGGCGCCCACGAGCTGGCCGTAGTAGGACCAGTTGTACTCGGTGTCGGCGGCCGCGTGGACGCCGACGTAACCGCCGCCGCCGTCCACCCAGGTCTGGAAGGCCGACTGCTGGGTGTCGTTCAGCACGTCGCCGGTCGTGCTGAGGAACACCACCGCCTTGTACTGGGAGAGGTTGCCGGCGTTGAAGGCGCTGGAGTCCTCGGTGGAGTCGACCGTGAAGTCGTTGGCCGCGCCGATGTCGCGGATGGCCTGGGTGCCGACCGCGATCGAGTCGTGCCGGAAACCGGCCGTCTTGGAGAAGACGAGAATCTTGAAGGCGGCGGCGTTGGCGGGAACGGCCGGGACCAGGGTCGCGGCGGCGGCGGTGGTAACGGCCATCGCGGTCAGCGCCAGGCGCCGCAGCGCCGATGGCCTCCGGTCGCCGCCCACGCGCCCGTGTGCGGCAGAGGTCAGATGTCGCAGCATTGGGAGTGTCCTTCCGTCGTGACGCCCGGCGCGGCCGCGCCGGGCGTCACATCATTGGTGTTGTGGTGGGGCGGAGGACCTTAGACCCGGGTCCACTTCTGGTTGGAACCGCCGTTGCAGGTCCAGATGCGCGCCTTGGTGCCGTTGGCGGTGCCGTTGACCTCCAGGCACTTGTTCGCCCCGACGGCGGTGATGGTGCCGTCGGAGTTCAGCCGCCACTTCTGGTTGTTCTGGCCGTTGCAGTCCCAGATGAGCACCGCGGTGCCGTCGGCCGTGCCGGCGCCGTTGACGTCGAGGCACTTGTTGCCGTACACCCGGAGCTCGGTCGCGCTCGTGCTGGTCCACTGCTGGTTGGTCTGGCCGTTGCAGTCCCAGATCTGGGCCAGCGCGCCGTTGGTCGTCGACGCGCCGTTCACGTCGAGGCACCGGTTCGAGGCGGTCCCGCGGAACGCGCTCGTGGTGCTCGACGAGGTGCCGGTGGTGAAGGTGTAGGCGTCGAGGTCGAACAGGTAGCCCCCGGCGGTGCCGCGGAAGACGAGGTACAGCGTCGTGGCTCCGGACGGCGCGCCGCTGAGGTTCGCCGTGACGTTGGCGAAGGTCTCCCAGCCGCCGGTCGCGGCGACGGTCGCCGTGCCCAGCAGGGTGCCGGTGGCCGAGCCCGCCCGGACCTCGATCCGGCCGCCCGAACCCGCCGAGGACACCCGCGCGGTGAAGCTCGTGGCGTTGCTCAGGTTGTAGGGCGTGAAGGAGATCCAGTCGCCGTCCTCGATGAAGCCGACCGTCTTGCCGCCCTCGGCGGTGGTCTTGTCGGTCGTCTGGACGCCCTGCATGGCGCCGAAGTGCTCGGCCTGGCGGCGCTTCGGCTGGAGGGTGCGGCTGCTGGTGGAGGTCAGGCCGCCGTTGTCGGTGTAGGAGGCGGTGAAGATGCCGAAGATGTTCGCCGCCGAGTCGTGCTCGCCGTCGACCGGCACCGTGATGGAGCCGCTGCAGCCGGTCTGCGAGGTGATCTGGTGGGCGTGGCTGTCATGGCCCAGGAAGTAGGTCACCGACACCTTGGAGCAGTCGATGGTGCCGTCCTCCGGGTCGCTCACGCTGACCTGGAACGGGACCGTGTCGCCGAAGGCGAACAGCTGGCCGTTGCCGGGGTTGCCGAGCGTGACCACCGGGGCGGTGTTGCCCACGGTCACGCTGACGCTCGCGCTCCCGGTCAGGCCTTGTGGGTCGCGGACCGTGAGCGTGGCGGTGTAGGCGCCGTTGGCGGAGTAGGTCTTGCTCGGGTTGGCCGAGGTGGAGGAGGTGCCGTCGCCGAAGTTCCACGAGTACGACAACGAGCCGCCCTCGGGGTCGGAGCTGCCCGAGGAGGAGAACTGCACCGTCAGCGGGGCCGCGCCGGAGGTCTTGTCGGAGGAGGCCCGCGCGATCGGGTTGCGGTTGGCCTGGCCGATGTACTCGATTCGGTAGAGGGCCTGGTTGTTGTTGCCGGTGCCGTAGTCGAGCACGTACAGCGCGCCGTCGGGGCCGAAGGCCATGTCCATCACCTGCGTGCCCGACCAGGGGAACGAGGAGATCTCGCCGTAGCCGCCGGAGGAGGTGACCTCGATGGCCTTGATCCAGCGGCGGCCGTACTCGCCGGCGAAGAAGCGGCCGTTGAGGGTCGAGGGGAACTTGACCGAGGAGTTCAGGTTGGCGTCGTACCGGTAGACCGGGCCGCCCATGGGCGACTCGGAGCCGGAGCCGAACTCCGAGGGCGAGCCGGAGTCACCGGCGTACCGGATCCACGCGGGCTTGGCCGCGGGCAGGGTCTGGATGCCGGTGTTGCGGAAGGAGTTGTTGGTCGCGCCGCCGGAGCAGTTGTACTTGTTGCCGGTGCTGTTGGTGGAGAAGTTCCACTCGTTGTACGTCTCGTTGGTGGAGTTGCTTCCCGTGCAGTACGGCCAGCCGAAGAAGCCCGGACCGGTGACCCGGTTGAACTCCACCTGGCCGCTGGGGCCGCGGCTGGAGTTGGACGACCCGGAGTCCGGCCCGTAGTCGCCGAGGTAGACGACGCCGGTCGCCTTGTCGACGCTCATCCGGAACGGGTTGCGGAAGCCCATCGCGTAGATCTCCGGACGGGTGTTCGCCGTCCCCGGCGCGAACATGTTGCCGCTGGGGATCGTGTACGACCCGTCGGCCTGCGGGGTGATGCGCAGGAGCTTGCCGCGCAGGTCGTTGCTGTTGGCGGAGGTGCGCTGGGCGTCGTACTGCGGGTTGCGGTTGGTGCGCTCGTCCAGGGGGGAGTAGCCGCTCGACTCGAACGGGTTGGTGTCGTCGCCCGTGGTCAGGTAGAGGTTGCCCTGGGCGTCGAAGTCGATGTCGCCGCCCACGTGGCAACACTGGCCGCGGTCGTTGGCGACCCGCAGGACGATCTTCTCGCTGGAGGTGTTGAGGGTGTCGTCCGAGTTCAGGGTGAACCTGGACAGGTACAGTTCACCCTTCCACGCGTCGAACTGCGACTGGTTGCCGGTCGCGGGGGCGTCCCCGGTGCCGGTGCTCAGCCGCGGCGAGTAGTAGAGCCAGACGTAGCGGTTGGTGGCGAAGTTCGGGTCGACCGCCACCCCCTGGAGGCCCTCTTCGTCGTGGGTGTAGACGTTGAGCCGGGCGGCCACCTTGGTGTTGCCGCTGGCGTCGGTCACGCGGACCGTGCCGTCGCGGGAGGTGTGGATGACCGAGCGGTTCGGCATCACGGCCAGTGACATCGCCTCGCCCAGCTCGTTCCCGCCCGAGGCGAGTGAGATCTGCTGGTAGTCGGAGGCCGAGATGGTCAGCGCGTTCGCCGGTGATGCGGAGAGCGCGACGACGGCCGGCGCGACGAGCGCCAATGTGGTCAGCATCCTGAGCCACGGACGTCGGGACATGCGGTGTTCCTTCCTGACATGGGAGAAGTCAGGGCAAGGCGCGCGCCGCCACGCTGTTGCCGGGAGGGTCATGCTTCTCGTTGCCCGGAGGTGTGCCGCCTCGGGAGCATCGCTACCTATTACGGTCAGGTCACCCCTGATCGTCAAGGTCTTAAGCCCGCTTATTTCATGAACCGCCTCCCCTTCCACCCACCCCTGCAGGGGGTCCATCGTCGATGAGCTGCGAAGATCGCTTCGGTCGCCGGAATCGAGGCCGGAAATCTGAATGAATCATTCACATCCGGCGCCCAGATGAGCCCGCTCAAGCCGTAGCCCACTGGACAAGTCAGTCATACTCTTGTCGAATCGATTCGCTCCCCCTCCCCTCCCCCGAAGGAGCTCGGCGATGCAGCCTTCTCCCATCCCCTTACCGGGCCGCGCGGCCCTCGTCACGATGGTCGTGGCGGTGCTGACCATGCTTCTGGCCGCCTCCCTGACCTGGTGGACCCCGGCCACGGCGGCGACCACGCCGCTGATCGGCACGGCGTCCGGCCGGTGCCTGGACGTGCCAGGGGCGACCCAGGCCAACGGCACGCAGACGCAGATCTGGGACTGCAACGGGCAGTCGAACCAGCAGTGGACCACCACGAGCAGCAGCGAGCTCCGGGTGTACGGCGGCAAGTGCCTCGACGTGAACGGCGCGGGCACGGCCGACGGGACCACGGTGATCATCTGGGACTGCAACGGGCAGAACAACCAGAAGTGGCGGCTGAACTCCGACGGCAGCATCACCGCCCTGGGCTCGAACAAGTGCCTCGACGTGTCGGCCTACGGCACCGCCAACGGCACCAAGGTCCACATCTGGACCTGCCACGGCGGCGCCAACCAGAAGTGGTCGACCGGCACCCAGCCCAGCCCGTCGCCGTCCCCGTCGACGAGCCCGAGCCCGCCGCCGCCCGGGTCGCGCCCGTGTGACATCTACGGCGCGGGCGGCACGCCGTGCATCGCCGCCCACAGCACCACCCGGGCGCTGTTCAACGCCTACGCCGGCAACCTCTACCAGGTCAGGCGCTCCTCCGACAACACGACCAGGAACATCGCGGTGCTGACCGCGGGCGGCATCGCCAACGCCGCCGCGCAGGACTCGTTCTGCTCCGGCACGACCTGCGTGATCACCGTGGTCTACGACCAGTCGGGACGCGGCAACGACCTGTGGTACCAGGGCTCCAGCGTGGTGCCCGGCTCCCCGCAGAGCCGCCCGGCGGTCGCCACCACCGAGTCGCTCACCGTGGGCGGCAACAAGGCCTACTCGCTGTACATCAACCCCGGCAACAGCTACTGGCGGGACGGCCACCTGACCGGCGTCCCGACGGGCGCCGCGCCCGAGGGCATGTACATGGTGACCAGCGGCATCCACGTCAACGGCGGCTGCTGCTTCGACTACGGCAACAGCGAGACCACCCGCAAGGCCGACGCGGCCGGGGCCATGGACGCCATCAACTTCAGCACCCAGTGCTGGTTCGGCGGCTGCCAGGGGTCCGGCCCGTGGGTGCAGGCCGACCTGGAGTGGGGCCTGTTCCCGGGTGGCAGCCAGTCGTGGAACACCAACCAGCGGGCCTTCCCGCACAAGTTCGTGACCGCGACGCTGAAGAACAACGGCACCACCCGCTTCGCCATCAAGGGCAGCAACGCCCAGTCGGGCAGCCTCTACACGCTGTACGACGGCGCGCTGCCCAACGGCTACAGCCCGATGAAGAAGCAGGGGGCCATCATCCTGGGCAGCGGCGGCGACTGCTGCAAGCCCGACGGCGGCGCCAACCTCAGCGCCGGCACCTTCTACGAAGGGGCCATGGTCGCCGGTTACCCGAGTGACGCCGTCGAGAACGCCGTCCAGGCCGAAGTGGTCTCCGCCGGCTACCGCTGACCGGAGCCGCCCCGGGGCGCGGTGATCCCGCGCCCCGGGGTCAGCCCGCCTTCGCGGCCTGTTCACGGGCGGCCTCGCCGATCGCGGTGAGGTGGTCTCCCGAGCCGCTGACGACGACGAGGTGGTCCTCGGTGAACACGGCGACGTCCGTCGTGCCGCCGCGGGTCACCACGTTGGACGGGCCGGGCCGCGACTCCACCTTCCCCGCCGACGAGCACTCCGCGTAGAAGCGCTTGAAGGTCTGGAAGACGTCCGTGCCCGACACGACCACCTCCGAGACCGACGCCCCACCCGCCGACGAGAACACCCGGAACCGCACCCGGGCGTCGTCCGGGGCGATGGCACGTTTCCCACACGGCACCAGCGCCTCGTCGAGGTCGGCCCAGCGGGTGTCGCCGGTCGAGTCCGCCGTCCAGGGCCCGCCGGGCAGTTGCGCGGCGTCGAGCAGCACCTGCGGCGGCGGCGGACTCGCCGCGACCGGTTCCGTCTCCCCGGTGCAGGCGGACAACCCGGCCGCCGCGACCGCGACGGCGAGCACCCATCGGCTCATCTGGTCCTCCTCTGGGACGACGAAGAAACGGCCAGCACCGAGGCCGCGACGACCGCCAGCAGGGCCGCGAACCCGGCCAGGGCCAGGTGCAGCAGGCGGACGGTCACCGTCTCGGGCACCGGCGCCGCGCCCGCCGCCATCGCGGCGCTCGCGACGGCCCAGCCGGCGCCGAGGCCCGCCTTGGCCGGGGACACGGGGGTGACCGCGTCGAGGCAGCCGCACGGGACCCGGCCGCGGGCCCGCAGCAGGATCAGGAGATACCCGGCCAGCAGGGCGTGCCACACCGCGGCCGCCGCCCAGACGTACCGCCCGGGGTCTCCCCCGAGCCAGCAGGCGACCACCGCGACGCCGAGCACCGGCCCGGCCACGGCGGCGGCGCGGAGCGCCCAGGCGGGCAGCAGGCCGTGGGCGCGGGTGACCTCCCCCGCGCCGAGGAACGCCGCCGCCACGAGGAGCAGCGCGCCGGCCAGGGCCACGTCGGCGACCAGGATCATCGTTCACCACCCCAGGAGCACGACCAGCAGCACGGCCAGGAACCCGGCCGCGCACCACCGGCCCACCCATCCGAGCCGCCCCAGCAGGTGGCGGTCCCACCGGGCCGGGTCGCCGCTCAGCGACCGGGTCAGCGGCATCAGCACCCGGCCCAGGCCGAACCCGAGCCCGGCCAGCACCCCGGGGAGCAGCCCGCCGACGAGCACGACGGCCAGCACCAGGGCGTGCGGGAGCGCGGTCGGCGAGAACGTGCGCACGCCGGTGCCCATCTCGAAGCCGAACTGGAACGGGCCCTCGAACCGGCTGCGCGGGATGATCTCCTGCGGCACCAGCCTGCGGTTCTGGATCAGCGACAGCGGGCGTCCGGCCAGCTCGAAGGCGAGCAGCACCGCGACGACCGGGATCAGCGCCCAGGTCCGCCCGATCTCCGGCACCACCGAGACGAGACCGCCGAAGGCCCCCGCGACCGTGCCCGACACCAGCCCGCCCAGCATCAGCCCGGACGAGAACGCCGTGAGTTGTCCCCGCCAGACCGGCGAGGTCAGCAGATCCGCTGAGTTGAGGCTTCAAACCGAGCCGGACAACGAGAACCCGGCGACCACGCCCATCAGCGCCCAGGCGAGGAAGTCGAGCCTCCCGGGCCAGACCGCGCCCAGCACCGCCACGGCCGCCGTCAGGACGAAGAGGGACGCGGCCGTGCGGGTGGCGGGCAGGGTCACGGGTTGGCCCGCGAGCAGATGTAGAAGGTGCTGCCCGCGCCGTACACCACGAAGCGGCCGTCGGCGCAGCGGTAGGGGGTGCTGCCGTGCGTCCAGCGCCAGGCGTTCTTCTTCGACACCCCGCTCGCGCCGCACTCGACGATCGGCGTGTAGTAGGAGTAGGCGTTGCCGTCGGTGCGGAACCAGCCGTCGCTGCCGCAGTAGCTGGAGGCGTACGACCCGCCGACGCACACCCGCTGGGTGGTGCCGTCGCGGTAGCCGTCGAAGTTGGCGTAGCCGCTGTTGGAGCAGCCCGACCACTCCGAACCGGCCGTCGCGGAGGCGCTCTTGATCCGGGCCGGCGGCAGGGCGCCCACCACGTTCAGCGCCAGCGCGCCGCCGAGCACGCCGACCGACTTGACCATCGTGCGCCGCGACACCCGGACCCGGACCGGCGGGCGCGCCGCCACGTCCTCGTCCGCGGCCGGCACGTCGGACCAGTAGTCGCGGGACATGTCGTTCACCTCACGTTCGACGATTCGGGCAGATCCACCCCGAGGAGCCGGTCGAGGTCCGGGTCGGACCCGACCACGCGACGCCACTCCTCGGCGCCGTCGGGTGCGTACTTGACGAGGGAGGGGGTCGCGCCGACCGCGACGGAGCCGAGCAGGTCGGCGTCCACGACGGCCTCGACGTGCGGGGCCGCCTCGACCCACGCCGCGCACGCCTCCGCCGCCGCGAGCAGGACCAGGTGGCCGCCGACCTGGCCGGACGGCATCCCGGCCAGATGGACGGCCCGGGCCCGGCAGCTCGGGCACTGTTCCGAGACCACGAGCACGAAGGTCGGCCGGCCGTCGGAGGAGGCGAACCGGGCCACCCTGCGGACGGTCTCCGGGCCGGAGACGGCGGCGAGGGCCGAGATGACCGCCTGCTGGAGCTCGCGCACGATCCTCAGCAGGGCGGAGATCGCGAACAGGGCGATCACCATGCCGAGGAAGGCGAACACGGCCAGGGAGTTGACGACGTTCTGCACGGCGTCAGCTCAGCCCGCAGGTGAGGGAGTCGGCGACGGCCGCGAAGCGCGGGTCGTCGGCCTCCCGCGCGGTCAGGATCGTGGTCGTCGAGGCGTTGACCAGGACGGCCGAGCGCAGCAGCCGCCCGTCGTCGGCCCGTTCCTCGCGTTTCCACAACGCGCCGCCGCGCACCCGCTTCCCGGCGCCGCCGGGGGTGGGCAGCGCGCCGGCCGGGTTCACCTGGATGGAGCAGACGCCCTCCAGGCTGTTGACCGCGAGCAGGCCGTCGGTGCGCACCCGCGACCCGAGCCGGGGGGTCAGCACGACGCCTTCGGGGGCGTCGCGGATGTCGAAGGCGGCGAGCTGGCCGATGAACACCTCGAACGGCACGTTGGTGCCCTGGACGAAGGTGTAGACCTCGTGGTGCGGCCCGATCCACACCATGGTCGTGCCCGCGTTCTCGGGGTCCTCGTGGGAGACCAGCCGGGCCCCGTTCCACGACACCTCGCGGACGGTGAACCGGTCGTACTCGCCGAGGTGGCGCGCGATGAGCTCGCGCGCGCCGGCCGCGCCGGTGTGGAAACGCTGGGCGCCGTTCTCGTTCCGCGCCCAGAACAGGTAGCTCCAGCCCATGGTGAAGGGTTGTGGGCTGCCGTCCACGGTGAGCGTCCGGCCGTCAGGTGTTCGCGCTAACATCGCCACGGGACCAGAGTGAGCGCGCCCGCCACACGGCCGCCACATTGCCGCCACATCACAGGCTCGCGTCCTCCATGAGGATGCGGTCGTGCAGGGCGGTCAGCGTGGCCGACGGCCCGACGCCGATGTGCTCGACCAGCGCCGCCCGGCAGTCGTGGTAGGCCAGCAGCGCGTCGGCCCGGCGTCCGCTCTTGTGCAGGGCCAGCATGAGCCGCGCGCGCAGGTCCTCCCGCAGCGGGGCCCCGGCGACCGCGACCCTGAGCTGGTCGATGGCCTCCTCGTAGGCCCCCAGGCGGATGCACGCGCCGGCGTAGTCGCCGACGGCGGCGGTGCGGCGTTCGTCGAGCCGGGTGGCGGCGTTGCGCAGCGCCTCGGAGCTGTCGGCGAGGTCCTGGAGCGCCCCGCCGCGCCACAGGGCGAGGCCGTCTCTGAGCAGGCGCGCGGCTTCGGCGTCGTCGCGTTCGGCCAGGGCGGCGGCCGCGGCCGACCGCGCGGCCTCGAAGTCGGCCAGGTCGAGCCGGTCTTCGACGTCGGTCACCCGGTAGCCGCCGGGCACGGTCCGGATCTCGACGCCGGAGCAGGCCAGCCCCTTGCGCAGGTCGGCGATGTACGTCTGCAGGTTCCGCCGCGCCGACGGCGGGGCCGCGTCACCCCACAACGCGGCGATGCACCGTTCGGTCGAGACCGTGTGGGGCGCGTCGAGCAGCAGGAGGGCGAGGAGCTGGCGGTGCTTGATCCTGGTCACGGACAGCTGGCTGCCGTCCGGCCGATGGATCTCGAAGTGCCCGAGCAGGAGAAATCTCATGGAACTCCAGCCGACTCTGGGGAGCAGCGGAGACGGACGGGAATCGAACCCGCCGCGCCGAGATCCTCGGCGCCACCGGTTTTGAAGACCGGGAGGGCCACCAGGCACCTACACGTCCCCGATGGTAACGCTATCAGAGAAATGTTCTGGAGCCAGTGGTGTCCTGGCGGCGGGTGACGCCCAGCCGGTCGAGCTGTTCCAGCAGCGGCACGACGACCCGGCGGGTGGTGTTCAGCGCGGTCCGCGCCTGCGCCACGGTGAACGGCGAGGGCAACCGGGCGAGCACCTCGGCCGCCTCCTCCAACGCTCCCGGCGGCAGCACGACGCCGGGAGCGAGCCGGACCAGCTCGCCCGCCGCCTCGGCCGCCGCCAGCGCCCGCCGGTCGAGCCCCAGTCCGGCGAGCCGGTCGGCGTCGGGCGCGGCGAACGGGTCGGCGGCCCAGTCGCGCCGCAGTTCGGCGACCCCGGGCGTGCGGGCCGGCAGGATCAGCCGCCCGCGCACGGAGCGGACGGCGGTGCCCTCGGCGAGCGCGTCCACCAGCGCCCGGTCGGGCAGGCCGAGCAGCTGCCGCGCGGTCTCCGCCGGGAGGTTCGGCCGCTCGGCCACGACCTCCGCGAGCCGTCGGCGGAGCCCGGCCCAGTGATCGGGATCGGCGACCCAGTCCCCCGCGACCGGGGCGGCGTCCACGGGTGTGCCCATGGCGGCCAGTTCGCCGCGCCGGGCCAGGCCGCGCCGCCGCAACTCGGCCGCGCCGTCCGGCCGCCCAGTCATCAGAGCGAGTTCGGCCGCCCGCGCCCTGGCCGCCCCCCGCCGCCGCAACTCCGGCGGGCGGACGTCGAGCACCACCGCCCCCCACACCCGGCGGCTGCCCGGGTCGCGCAGCAGCGCCCGGTCGCCGACCCGCACGGGCAGCGGCCGGGGCAGGGTCACCCGCACGGTGTCCGCGCCGAGCGCACGCAGCCGGGCGGGCTCGGCGGCGGTGCCGAGGTGCCAGGTGACCTGCTCCGGCGGACGGCCCTCGCCGCACAGCCGGACGTCGAGCACCACCACGTCGAGCCAGCGGCCGGGGGTCACCAGGCAGTGCCCGCGCCGGGGACGCGCGCCGCCGCGCAGGTTCACCGCGACCCGCGCGGGGGCGGCGACCTCGGTCTTCGCCTCGTTGAGGCTGTGCAGGCCGCGGACCCGCACGTCGTCGCCGCCGAGCCGCAGTGTGTCGCCGGCCCGGATCACGCCCGCGCCGAGCGTGCCGGTGACGACGGTCCCCCGCCCCTCGACGGTGAAGACGCGGTCGATCCACAGGCGCACGTCCGCGTCCGGGGCCGGGGCGTCCGGGGGGATCGCGGCCAGCAGTTCCCGCAGGCCGGGCAGGCCGTGTCCGGTGACCGCGCTCACGGCGGCGGCCGGCACGCCGTCGAGGCCGGTGCCGCGCAGCCGGTCGCGGCAGTCGGCCAGCACCGGCCCGGGGTCGGCCAGGTCCGACCGGGTGACGGCGAGCACGCCCCGGCCGACGCCCAGGGCGTTGAGGATCTCCAGGTGCTCCTGCGACTGCACCGACCAGCCGGCGTCGGCGGCCACCACGAACAGCACCGCCGTGACCGGGCCGACCCCCGCCAGCATGTTGCCGACGAAGCGCTCGTGGCCGGGCACGTCGACGAAGGCGAGGCCGTCCGTCCAGACGTACCCGAGGTCGATGGTCAGGCCGCGCCGCCGTTCCTCCTCCCACCGGTCGGGCTCCATGCCGGTGAGCGCCCGCAGCAGCGTGGACTTCCCGTGGTCGACGTGCCCGGCGGTGGCGATCACCCGCACGCGGCCACCACGGCGACCAGCACGGCGGCGACGAGGTCGTCGTCGCGGTGCGGCGTGACCGCGCGCAGGTCGAGCAGGCAGCGGCCGCCCTCGACCCGGCCGACCACCGCCGGGTCGCCGGTGCGCAGCGGCCCGGCCAGGTCCTCGGCCACCGCCACCGCCGCGCTGGGCAGCCCGACGCCGGGTGCTCCGCCGCCGCCGACGGCCGCCTCGGTGTCGACCGCCTCGGCCTTCACCCCCTCCTCGGCCAGGCGGCGCACCAGGTCGGCGGCGCGGCGGCGCAGCACGGCCGGGTCGGCGGCCAGGGCCTCGCGGGCGGGGTTGGCCGCGTGGGTGAGGGTGGCCTCCACCGCCGCCAGGGTCAGCTTGTCGACGCGCAGCGCGCGGGCCAGCGGGTGGCGGCGCAGCCGCTCGACCAGCTCGGCCCGCCCGAGCAGCAGGCCGCACTGCGGGCCGCCGAGCAGCTTGTCGCCGCTGGCGGTGACCAGGTCGGCGCCGGCCCGCAACCACGTCGCGGCGTCGGGCTCGTCGGGCAGCAGGGGTTCGGGCGTGAGCAGCCCGGAGCCGATGTCGGCGACCAGCGGCACGCCCAGCCCGGCCAGCTCGCCGACCGACGGGGTCGCCGCGAAGCCCTCGATCCGGTAGTTCGAGGGGTGCACCTTGAGCACGAAGCCGGTCGCGGGGCCGATCGCGTCCGCGTAGTCGGCCACCGACGTGCGGTTGGTGGTGCCGACCTCGCGCAGGCGGGCCCCGGTGGAGGCGAGCAGGTCGGGCAGCCGGAAGCCGTCGCCGATCTCGACCAGCTCGCCGCGGCTGATCACGATCTCGCGCCCCTGGGCGAGCGCGGTCGCGGCCAGCACCAGGGCGGCGGCGTTGTTGTTGACGAGGTGGACCGCCCCGGCGTCCGGGACCGCCCGCGCGAGCGCCGCCAGCGCGGCCCGGCCGCGCCGGGCCCGTTTCCCGGTCTCCAGGTCGAACTCGACGTCGGTGGTGCCGGCCGCGCCGCGGATCGCGTCCAGCGCCGGGGCCGACAGCGGGGCCCGGCCGAGGTTGGTGTGCAGGAGCACGCCGGTCGCGTTGATCACCTCGCGGGGCCCGCCGCCGGGCAGCGAGCGCACCACCTCTTCTGGCACGTCGGCGGGGCTGATCTCCCCGTCTCTCGCCCGCCGCTGGGCGGCCTGGACCGCGCCTTTGACGCGGCCGCGTCCCAGGAGCTCGATGAGCGGGGCGAGGCGGGGATCGTCCAGAAGCGCGTCGGTGCGCGGGATGTGGCGCCGCGAGTCGGTCACGATAAATCGGGATATACCAATCCGCTGATGCGCGCAATGATCCCGATCATGATGAGACTGACCCACTACGCCCAGGGCGGCGGCTGCGCGTGCAAGATCCCGCCCGGCGAACTCGAGGACGTCCTGGCGGGGCTCGGCGTCACGCCCAAGGACCCGGCCGGGGAACTGCTGGTCGGGCTGGAGACCGGCGACGACGCCGCGGTCGTCCGCATCGAGGGCGGCACGGCGGTCGTCGCCACCGCCGACTTCTTCACCCCCGTGGTGGACGACCCCTACGACTGGGGCCGCATCGCCGCCGCCAACGCCCTCTCAGACGTCTACGCCATGGGCGGTCGCCCCCTCCTGGCGCTCAACCTGCTGTGCTGGCCGCGCGAGACCCTCCCCTACGACCTGGCCCGCGAGGTTCTGCGCGGCGGCGCCGACGTGGCCGCGCAGGCGGGCTGCCATCTGGCGGGCGGCCACAGCGTCGTCGACGCCGAACCCAAATACGGCATGGCCGTCACCGGCCTCGCCGACCCCGCCGCGCTGATGCGCAACGACGCCGGCCGCGCCGGGTTGCCGCTCTCGCTGACCAAGCCGCTCGGGCTCGGCGTGCTCAACAACCGCCACAAGGCGACCGGCGAGGTGTTCCCGGAAGCGGTCGAGATCATGACGCGGCTCAACGCCGACGCGAGCGCCGCCGCGGTCGCGGCCGGGGTGCGCTGCGCGACCGACGTGACCGGCTTCGGGCTGCTCGGCCACCTGTTCAAGCTGGCCAGGGCCTCCGGCGTGACCGCCGTGGTCGACGGCGCGGCGGTGCCGATGCTCGACGGCGCGCGCGAGTCCGTGCGGGACGGGTTCGTGCCCGGGGGCTCGCGGCGCAACCTCGGCTGGGTCGCGCCGCACCTGTCGGGCGGGGCCGACGAGGAGACGATGCTCCTGCTGGCCGACGCCCAGACGTCCGGGGGGCTGCTGATCGCCGGCGAGGTGCCGGGCGCGACGGTGATCGGCGAGCTGGTGCCCCGGGGCGAGCACCCGATCGTGGTCAGGTGACGACGCCCGGTTCGGACGCCGCCGACCGCACCAGGTTCGCCCGCAACCAGGTCTCGGTCGTGCTCACGTGCATGAGCGCGGCCGCCTGGGCGAGCACCGCGTCGCCCCGCTCCAGCGCCCGGTAGATGGCCTCGTGCTCGGAGATCGTGCGCCCGGCCACGTTGCCCTCGAGCACCCCGCGCCAGACCCGGGCCCGGACGGTCCGGCTCGCTATCCCCATGAGCAGCGCGCACAGCGCCCGGTTGCCGGTGGCCTCGAACACGGCGCGGTGGAAGGCGTCGTCGTGGTGGGTGAGCAGCTCGACGTCGCCCTGGGCGGCGACCATGGCGTCGAGCTGCTTCTGCAGCTCGGCCAGTTGGTCGGGGGTGATGCGGGTGGCCGCCAGGCTGGTGGCGACCGGCTCGAACAGCCGCCGCACCTCGGTGATCTCCAGCAGGTCGTCCCCCTGCATCATCTCGACCGCGACGCCGACGCCTTCGAGCAGCAGCGCGGGGTCGAGCGAGGTGACGTAGGTGCCGTCGCCGCGGCGTACCTCCAGCACACGGGTCGTGACCAGGGAGCGCACGGCCTCGCGGAGGAGGTTGCGGGACAGGCCCAGCGACGCGGCCAGGTCCTGCTCGGGAGGCAGCCGGGCTCCGGGAGGCAGCGTCCCGTCCTTGATGAGCTGCCGGATGCGGACGATCGCCTGCTCGGTCAGAGACATACGTGCATCCTGCCCCGAATGCCCGTCCGCCGGGAAACCCGAGACAGACATGTGATGTTCGATGCCATCTCAAGAACGGACTTCTCAGGCATTCTGAGATAAGCGCAGGTGGTCGCGATTATGTTCAACAGCTCTAGACACCGGCAGGGTTTGGGTCATAGAAAGACATCCCATGTCCGGCGCTCACCTCTAGGAGTGACGATGAGAATCAGACGCTTACCCGTCGCCGTCACGTTGTCAATGGCGGCTTGTCTGCTGGCGGCGTGCGGCGGTGACGACACCCCGGGGCCGGCGGCGGGCGCCCCGGCCGACGCCCCGGCGAAACCGGTGATCGGGGTCGACTACCCCCGCTCCGACACCGACTTCTGGAACTCCTACATCAGTTACGCCCCCAAGTTCGGCGGTGAACTGGGCGTCGACCTGAAGACCACCAACTCCCAGAACGACATCGCCAAGCTCACCGCCAACGTGCAGAGCCTGGTCAGCCAGGGCATCAAGGGCCTGGTCATGGCCCCGCAGGACACCGCGGCGGTGGCCCCCACGCTCCAGCAGCTGGAGGGCAAGAAGATCCCCGTCGTGCTGGTGGACACCCGGCCCGACACGGGCAACGCCTTCATGGTCGTGCGCGCCGACAACCGCGCCTACGGCGAGAAGGCGTGCCGCTACCTCGGCGAGCAGCTGAAGGGCGCGGGCAAGGTCGTCATGCTGCAGGGCGACCTGGCCTCCATCAACGGCCGCGACCGCACCGAGGCCTTCAACGAGTGCATGGCCGCGAACTACCCCGGCATCAAGGTCTTCGGCGAGGCCACGAACTGGGACGGCGCGGTCGCCTCGCAGAAGCTCTCGACGGTGCTCACCGCCAACCCCGACGTCAAGGGCGTCTACATGCAGTCGAGCTTCGCGCTGGCGGGCACCCTGCAGGTGCTCAAGCAGCGGAACCTGCTGGTGCCGCCGACCGACCCCAAGCACGTCTTCGTCGTCTCCAACGACGGCATCCCGCAGGAGCTCAAGGACATCGCGGCCGGCAACATCGACGCGACCGTGTCCCAGCCCGCCGACCTCTACGCCAAGTGGGCGCTGGAGTACACCAAGGCGGCGATCGAGGGCAAGACCTTCGCCCCCGGCAAGACCGACCACGACAGCACCATCATCGAGGTCCGGCCGGGCCTGCTGGAGGACCAGCTGTCGGCCCCGCTCGTCACCCTCGACGGCGGCACCTACGGCGGCATCCAGAGCGTCAAGCACGACGACAAGTCGCTCTGGGGCAACAACCTGAGCTGAGAGGCACGAAGATGGGCGCTTCCACGAGCCCTTCCTCCGTGACCGGCCCCATCGCCGAGGCGGAGCGCATCACCAAGAGATACGGCGAGACGGTGGCGCTGGACGGCGCCCACATCACGATCACGCCGGGCGAGACCCACGCCCTCGTCGGCCGCAACGGCGCGGGCAAGTCCACCCTGGTCTCCATCCTGACGGGCCTGCAGGAGCCCGACGAGGGGGCGATCCGGTTCGGCGGGCGGCCGGCGCCCCGCCTGTCGGAGCGCGACGCCTGGCGGGAACGGGTCGCCTGCGTCTACCAGAAGTCCACGATCATCCCCGAGCTGACCGTGGCCGAGAACCTCTACCTGAACCGCCACGACCACAACGGCCTGCGGCTGGTCAGCTGGAAGAGCATGTGGAAGAAGGCGGCCGACCTGCTGGAGACCTGGTCGGTGGACGTGGACGTGCGTCTGCCGGCCAAGGAGCTCGGCGTCGAGCAGCGGCAGTTCGTCGAGATCGCCCGCGCCCTGTCCTTCGGCGCGCGGTTCATCATCCTCGACGAGCCGACCGCGCAGCTCGACGGGGCGGCCATCGCCCGCCTCTTCGACCGGATGCGGGCGATGCGCGAACAGGGGGTCACGTTCCTGTTCATCAGCCACCACCTGCAGGAGATCTACGAGATCTGCGACACCGTCACGGTCTTCCGCGACGCCCGGCACATCCTCACGGCGCCGGTCATGGAACTGCCCCGGGGAGACCTGGTGGCCGCCATGACCGGGGAGGCGGCGGGCCTTCAGGAGAGGAAGGCCCGCCCCTCCGTCCCGGTCGACGCCGACGTGATCCTGGACGTCCGCGGGCTGACCGACGGCGACCTGTACGCCGGCGTCGACCTGCGGGTCAGGGCCGGGGAGATCGTCGGGCTGGCCGGCCTCGGCGGCAGCGGGAAGACCGAGCTCGCCGAGACCATCGCGGGGCTCCGGGCGCCCCGCGAGGGCACGGTCGAGGTCGCCGGACGCCGCCCGCGCGCGGGCAGCGTGCCCGACTCGCTGGCGGCGGGGGTCGGGCTGGTCCCCCGCGACCGGCACCACCAGGGGCTGATCCCGCTGATGTCGATCGCCGACAACACGACGATGACCGTGCCCGAGCGGCTGGGCACGGCCGGGCTGGTGAGCGGCCGCCGCCGCGACGAGCTCGCCCGCGAGATGATCACGAACCTGGCCATCAAGACCCCCGGCCCCGAACTGCCCGTCAACGGGCTGTCGGGCGGCAACCAGCAGAAGGTCGTGATGGCCCGCGCGCTGGCGAGCGACCCCCGCCTGCTCGTGCTGATCACCCCGACGGCGGGCGTGGACGTGCGGTCGAAGGAGTTCCTGCTCGCGAAGGTCGAGGAGATCGCCGGGAAGGGCACCGGCGTCGTCATCGCCTCCGACGAACTGGACGACCTGCGCCTGTGCGACCGCGTGCTGGTGATGTTCCACGGCCGGGTCACCACCGAACTGGCCGCCGGCTGGCACGACCACGAGATGGTGGCGGCCATGGAAGGAGTCGAGCTCGATGCCTGAGACCACCGCCGCCCCCGCGGAGACCGGGCGGCCCGCGCCGAAGGGGTCTGCCGGGTCGAGACCGGCGCTGCGCCTGGCCCGGCTGCGCGACTTCGCGCTGGTCCCGGCGATCATCGCGATCGCGATCGTCGGCCAGATCGTGCACCCGATCTTCCTGCAGGCCGACAACATCATCAACATCCTGCAGACCATGTCGGAGATCTCGCTGCTGGTCCTGGCGCAGGCGCTGGTGCTGATCGTCGGCAAGATGGACCTGTCGCTGGAGTCGACCTTCGGCCTGGCGCCCGGCGTGGCCGCCTGGCTGACGGTCGCGGTCGGCACCGGCTCGGGGCTCGGGCTGCTGTCGGGCTTCTGGGCGATCCCCATCACCCTGGCGGTCGGGGTGCTCGTCGGGGTGGTGAACGCGTTGTTCATCGTCCGGTTCGGGCTCAACGGGTTCATCGTCACGCTGGGCATGCTCATCGTGCTGCGGGGCCTGCTCACCGGCATCTCCGGCGGGCAGACTTTCTTCAACCTGCCCGAGTCGATGACCTACCTGGGCTCGGCGATGTGGTTCGGCGTGCCCGCCTCGATCTGGATCTGCCTGCTGCTGTTCGCGGTCGGCGTCCTGGTCATGGGCTTCACCGGGTTCGGCCGCTCGCTGTACGCCATCGGCGGCAACGTCGACGCCGCGAAGGCGGCCGGCATCCGCACCGACCGGGTGCTCTGGATCACCCTGATCGCCGCCAGCGTGCTGGCGGCGATCGGCGGGCTGCTGCTGACCGGCCGGCTCGCCTCCGTCGCCGCCGCGCAGGGCGACGGGGCGATCTTCACGGTGTTCGCCGCCGCCGTCATCGGCGGGGTCAGCCTGAACGGCGGCAAGGGCACGGTGTTCGGCGCGTTCACCGGCATCCTGCTGCTCTACATGATCCAGAACGTCCTCACCCTGGCCGGCGTGCCGGCCCAGTGGATCGAGGCGCTCAACGGCGCGATCATCCTGACCGCCCTGGCCCTGTCGAGGCTCACGGGCGGCAAGACACAGGAATGACGCCCGCCTGATCTCGCGTCCGGGCGCCTACGACGGCAGCAGAGGGAGCAGCGCGTTGAGGCGCCCGGACGCGAAACCCGACAGGTCGAGCGAGCAGAAGGTGAAACCCGCGCCGCGCACGGCGGCGTCGATGCGCTCGCGCGCCTCGCCGGCCCGGAGGATCTCCTCGCGCGGCACCTCGATCCGGGCCAGGGTGCCGCCCGCGTGGGCGCGCACCCGGCACACCGGGAAGCCGAGGTCGCGCAGCGCCGCCTCGGCGGCCTCGATCCTGGCCAGCACCTCGGTCGTGACCGGGTCGCCGTAGCTCACCCGCGAGGCCAGGCACGGCGCGGCGGGCTTGGCGGCGGTCACCAGGCCGAGTTCCCGGCTGGCCGCGCGGACGTCGGCCTTGGTCAGGCCCGCGTCGACCAGCGGCGTGATGACGCCGCGTTCGGCCGCGGCCCGCTGGCCGGGCCGGTGGTCGCCCAGGTCGTCGAGGTTGGTGCCGACGGCGACGGCCGCCCCCATGGCCGCCGCGAGCGGGGCCACCGCGTCGAACAACGCCGACTTGCAGTGGTAACAGCGGTCGCGCCCGTTGGCGGCGTACTCGGGCCGGTCGATCTCGTCGGTGCAGACCTCGACGTGGGCCAGGCCGTGCTCGCGCGCGAAGGCGCGGGCGGCCGACCGTTCGGCCGCGGCCAGGCTCGGCGAGACCGCGGTGACCGCCAGCGCCCGCACGCCCAGGGCCCGTCCGGCCGCGTAGGCGAGCAGGGCCGAGTCGGCGCCGCCGGAATAGGCGACGACGACCGCCCGCTCCTCGCGCAGCCGGGCCGTCAGCCTCTCGACGGGGTCACTCATGGTTGTCCTCTCTGAAGTCGCGGGGGCCGGTCAGGCTCTCCTCGACGCCGAGGACGTGCATCGCGGCGTGGATGCGCGCCCGCTCGGGGTCGCGGGCGCACAGCGCCAGGTAGACGGCGCGGTGCTCCCCGAGCGTGCGCTGCACGGCCTCCGGGTCGGTCATGCCCCGCCAGATCCGGGCCCGGACCGTGCGCCCGGACATGTTCTGGATGACGGCGGCCAGCACGGCGTTGCCGCAGTGGGAGGTGATCAGCGTGTGGAAGTCGTGGTCGAGGGCCACGAGCTTGCCGTGGTCGATCTCCGGCCCCGACGCCAGCCGTTCGGCCTCCTCCAGCAGGTTGCCCAAGGCGACGAGGTCGTCGTCGGGGATGCGGACGGCCGCCAGGGCCGTCGCCTCCGCCTCCAGGATCCGCCGTACGTGCAGGAACTCCCCGGCGCCGGCGTGCTGGTGGATGTCGACGACGAAGCTCATGCCGTCGAGCAGCAGCGCCGGGGACAGGCTGGTGACGTAGGTGCCGTCGCCCTGCCGCGTCTGCAGGACGCGCATGGCGATGAGCGCGCGCACGGCCTCGCGCAGCGTGTTGCGGGCGATGCCGAGCTGGTCGGCGAGCTCCTTCTCGATCGGGAGTTTCTGGCCCGGACGAAGCTCGCCGTCGACGATCATCTGCTTGATCGTGTCGATCGCGCTCTCGATGACTCCCACGCCACCACCCTTACTGCCGTGCCCACTGCGGGCCATCAGGGTAGCGGTACATCTGCACGGATTCCGGGAGCATCTGGGCGCTGTAGCCCGGCGCCTCGGGGAGCCGGTAGCGTCCGCCGCCCACCCGGACCGGGTCGGTGAAGTGCTCGTGCAGGTGGTCGACGTACTCCAGCACACGCCCTTCCAGGCTGCCGCTCACGCAGACGTAGTCGATCACCGACAGGTGCTGGACGATCTCGCACAGGCCGACGCCCCCGGCGTGCGGGCAGACGGGCACGCCGAACTTCGCGGCCATCAGCAGGATCGGGATGATCTCGTTGACCGACGCCAGGCGGCAGGAGTCGATCTGGCAGTAGTCGATCGCCTCCGCCTGGAGGAGCTGCTTGAACATCACCCGGTTGTGGCAGTGCTCGCCGGTGGCGACGCCGACGGGCGCGATGGCCTTGCGGATGGCGGCGTGGCCCAGCACGTCGTCGGGGCTGGTCGGCTCCTCGATCCACAGCGGCTCGAAGGCGGCCAGCCGGTTCACCCAGGAGATGGCGTCCGGCACGTCCCACACCTGGTTGGCGTCGATCATGAGGTGGCGGGAGCCGAGCTCCTCGCGGGCGATGGCCAGCCGCCGCAGGTCGTCGTCGATGTCCCCGCCGACCTTGAACTTGACGTGCGTCCAGCCCTGGGCGACCGCTTCGGCGACCAGCCGGCGCAGTTTGCCGTCGTCGTAGCCGAGCCAGCCGGGCGAGGTGGTGTAGGCGGGGTAGCCGTGCTCGGCCAGTTCGGCGACGCGCTCCTCGCGGGTGGGCTGGAGCCGGGCGAGCATCTCGACGGCCTCGGCGGGGGTCAGCACGTCGGACAGATAGCGGAAGTCGCAGGCCGCCACGATCTCCTCGGGCGTCATGTCGGCCACCAGCCGCCACAACGGCTTGCCGGCCCGGCGGGCGGCCAGGTCCCAGGCGGCGTTGAGCACGGCGGCGGCGGCGAGGTGCACCACGCCCTTCTCGGGCCCGAGCCAGCGCATCTGGCTGTCGGCCATGATCTCGCGGTAGAGCCCGCCCAGGTCGGCGGCGAGGGCGTCGACGTCGCGGCCGGCCAGCCGGGCGCCGATCTGTCGGGCGGCGGCCACGCAGAGGTCGTTGCCGCGGCCGATGGTGAACGTCAGGCCGTATCCGGTCAGGTCGTCGTCGGTGCCGAGGACCACGTAGGCGGCGGAGTAGTCGCCGTCGGGGTTCATCGCGTCCGAGCCGTCGAGCGTGGCGGAGGTGGGGAACCTGACGTCGATCACGTCCACTGAGGTGATCGTCGGCATAATGATCTCCAATTGATCGGATGAATATGGGTTAGACGGTAGGCCCCGGCCTACCAGAGGTCAACAAAGTCACCTACTTAACCCGATGAATCTGGCGACCTTTGCCAAGAGGGCCAGGTCGGCGGGGCGGCCGGCACACCCCACCCTCACCGGGATCAATCAATCCCATGTTTCCTCAAGATCATGTGGCGAAAGAGGGCAAATGTCGGGCCTCACCACGACTATTGACCCTATTAATCCCATGTTTGTAACCTGACGGTCACCTGACCCCCTGGCAAGGGAGTACCGAGAGATGTCTGACTTATCCCGCAGGCAGATGCTGAGATTCGGCGCCGCCGGAGCCGGCGCCGCGATCCTGCCCCTGCAGTGGACGGCGGTCGCCCGCGCCGCCGCGGCCCCGCCGGCGGAGGCCGGCGACCTGGCCTTGTGGTACGACGAGAGCGCCGGCACCGATTGGTTGCGCGCCCTGCCGATCGGCAACGGCCGGCTGGGCGCGATGGTCTACGGCAACGCCGACGTCGAGCGCCTCCAGCTCAACGAGGACACCGTCTGGGCCGGCGGGCCTTACGACCAGAGCAGCGGCCGGAACGCGAACTCGCTGGGCCAGATCCGGAACCTGGTCTTCCAGAACCAGTGGAGCCAGGCGCAGAGCCTGATCGACCAGACCATGCTGGGCGGCCCGGCGGGCCAGCTCGCCTACCAGACCGTCGGCAACTTCCGGCTCACGTTCAGCGGCGGCTCCAGCGGGATCTCGGAGTACAACCGCTACCTCGACCTGACCACGGCCACCACCGTGACCACGTACGCCCAGAACGGCACCCGGTTCAAACGCGAGATCCTGGCCAGCGCGCCCGACCAGGTCATCGTGATCCGGCTGACCGCCGACCGGTCGAACGCGATCACGTTCTCGGCCACGTTCGACAGCCCGCAGCGCACGACGCGGTCGAGCCCCGACGGCACGACCGTCGCCCTCGACGGCGTCTCGGGCAACTTCGAGGGCATCTCGGGCCAGGTCCGCTTCCTCGGCCTGGCCCGTGCCATCGCCGACGGCGGCAGCGTCAGCAGCTCGGGCGGCACCCTCCAGGTGACCGGCGCGACCAGCGTGACCGTGCTGATCTCGATCGGGTCGAGCTACAAGAACTACCGTGACGTCAGCGGCGACTACCAGGGCATCGCCCGCGGTCACCTGTCGGCCGCCGCCCAGCGGTCGTTCAGCGATCTGCGCAGCCGTCACGTGGCCGACTACCAGACCCTGTTCAACCGCACCACGCTCGACCTGGGCCGGACCTCGGCCGCCGACCAGCCCACCGACGTGCGCATCGCGCAGCACAACAGCGTCAACGACCCGCAGTTCGCCGCGTTGTTGTTCCAATACGGGCGCTACCTGCTCATCTCCTCCTCCCGCCCCGGCACTCAGCCGGCCAACCTGCAGGGCATCTGGAACGACTCCCTCAGCCCGGCGTGGGACTCCAAGTACACGATCAACGCCAACCTGCCGATGAACTACTGGCACGCGAACACCACGAACCTGGCCGAATGTTTCGACCCGGTGTTCAAGATGATCAGCGACCTGACCGTCACCGGCGCCCGCACCGCCCAGGCGCAGTACAACGCCGGCGGCTGGGTCACCCACCACAACACCGACGCCTGGCGTGCCACCTCAGTCGTCGACGGCGCCTTCTGGGGCATGTGGCAGACCGGCGGCGCCTGGCTGGCCACCCTCATCTGGGAGCACTACACCTTCACCGGCGACCTGGACTTCCTGCGCACCTACTACCCCGCCATGAAGGGCGCGGCGCAGTTCTTCCTCGACACCCTCGTCACCGAACCCAGCCTCGGCTACCTCGTCACCAACCCGTCCAACAGCCCCGAACTCGGGCACCACAACGGCGTCAGCGTCTGCGCGGGCCCGACCATGGACAACCAGATCCTGCGCGACCTGTTCAACGGCGTCGCCCAGGCCGCCCAGACCCTCAGCGTGGACTCCTCCTTCCGCACCCAGGTCCTGGCCGCCCGCGACCGGCTGGCCCCGATGAAGACGGGGTCACGCGGCAACATCCAGGAGTGGTTGTACGACTGGATCGAGCCCGAGACCAACCACCGGCACGTCTCCCACCTCTACGGCCTGCACCCGAGCAACCAGATCACCCGGCGCGGCACCCCGAGCCTCTACACCGCCGCCCGCCGGACGCTGGAGTTGCGAGGTGACGACGGGACGGGCTGGTCGCTCGCCTGGAAGATCAACTACTGGGCGCGGCTGGAAGAGGGCGCCCGCGCCCTCACCCTGCTGCGGCTGCTGGTCACCACCTCCCGGCTCGCGCCGAACATGTTCGACCTGCACCCGCCCTTCCAGATCGACGGCAACTTCGGCGCCACCTCCGGCATCGCCGAGATGCTGCTGCACAGCCACAACGGCGAGCTGCACATCCTGCCCGCACTGCCCTCGGCCTGGGCCGCCGGCAAGGTCACCGGCCTGCGCGGACGCGGCGGCTACACCGTCTCCACCACCTGGAGCTCGGGCCGCGCCACCGAGATCCTGGTGCGGTTCGACCGGGCCGGGACCGTCCGGGTGCGCAACGCCGTCTTCACCGGCACCGTCGAAGTCACCGACAGCGGCGCCGCGGTCACCTTCACCAAGCCCGAATCCGACCTGGTCTCCTTCACCGGGCAGGCGGGCCGCACCTACCGGCTGACCGGGACCGGCACCCCGCAGCAACCCACCTCCTGGGTGCGGATCGTCAACGGCACCACCGGGCTCGTGCTCGACAGCGGCGGCAACGTGGCCTCCGGCTCGGTCGTCAAGCAGTGGACGTCCGGCAGTTCGACCAACCTGCAGTGGCAGCTGGTCGACCTGGGCAGCGGCTGGTACCGGATCGTCAACCGCACCAACGGCATGGTGATCGACAGCTGGGGCAACACCGCCAACGGCGCCAACGCCCGCCAGTCGGCGTGGAACGGCGGCAACAACCAGCAGTGGCGGCTCAACGACGTCGGCAACGGGCGTTACCAGATCATCAACCGCGGCACCGGGACCTCCCTCGACGGCATGGGCAACGCCACCTCGGGCTCGACCGTGTGCATGTGGGCGCCCAACACCAACACCAACAACCAGTGGACGATCGTCTCCGCATGACGCGACGAGGCCCTGCCGCCCCCGGGGTGGCAGGGCCTCGCGCCGGACGGTCAGCGTCCCCAGAGTCGCCAGGTCTGGTTCAGCGGACTGCCCTGCCCCGCCGCGATGCACGTCCACTGGTGGACGGCCGCACGGGGTGCGGTGGAGATGGTGCTCACGTCCACGCACTTGCCGCTGTGCCGGGCGATGAGCTGGTAGTCGTGGGAGTCGTTGCCGCTGTAGGTCACCTTGCGGAGCGTGAACTGCTGGTTCTGGGAACCGCTGTTGCACGTCCACTGGATGACCGCCGCGCCGTCGGCGGTGGAGACCCCGTTGACGTCGAGGCACTTGCCGCTCTGCCGGTTGACGACGGTGAAGGTGTTCGAGACGCCGCTCACCGGGACGAAGTTCCACAACTGCTGGTCGCCGCCCTCGCAGTAGAACTGCTGCTGGGCGGTGCCGTTGGCGGTCGAGGAGTTCGGGTTGTCGAGGCACTGCTGGGAGTGCTGCGCCACGGCGACCGAGGTGAAGCTCCCGTCCGACGGCGGCACGAGGGTGACGGTCAGCGCGTCGGAGATGGCGTTGTTGGGCAGGTTGAGCGTGACCGCGTTGTTCGACAGCGTGACGACCGAGTTCGAGATCGTGATCGGCCCCTGCACGGCGCCGCCGCTGTTGTTCGGGATGCGCTGCACGATCGCCCGCACCTGGTTGTTCTGCACGATGCCGCTCGTGGTGTCGAGCCGCTGGAGGTTGACGGCGAGGTTGCCGGTGGTGCGGCCGCCGCCGACGAGCACCCGGGCCGACCCGGTGTCCTTCGTCGCGAACGCGTCGTAGGAGTTGCTCGGGGTGACCGCCACGGTCTGGCCGGTCTGGGAGGCGTAGAAGCGGTAGACCCACCACTCGCCCTTGGGCTGGTGCTGCCCGGCGCTGTTGCGGATCAGCAGGTTGGCGGCGTCGTTGTGCAGGTTGCCGCCGCCGCCCCAGTGGGCGCGCAGGCCGTCGGCCCCCGCGCGTTCCAGGCGGGAGATGTACCAGGCGCCGTCGGCGGGGTTCTGCTCGTCGGGGGCCCCGTACTCGTTGATCTGGTAGGGCCTCGGGTGCGCGATGCCGCGCGAGTTCAGGGTGGTGTTGGCGGCGGCCACGTTCGCGACCGGGTCGCCCGGCAGCGAGTGCCAGCTGATGATGTCCGGCACCACGTTGTTGGCCTTGATGAAGTCGAGGTAGGCGTTCCAGAAGGAGTGGGAGGTGGAGGGCACGCACGCGCAGCTCGGCCCGACGATCAGGTGGTCGGGGAACGCGGCGCGCACCCGCTGGTAGCTGCGGCGCCACAGTTCGAGGTACTGGGACTGCGGGCGGTTCCAGAACAGGGTGATGTTCGGCTCGTTCCACAGGTCCCACTGGACGGTGATGCCCGCGGCGCGCACGTCGTTGATGACGCGCGTCAGGAAGTTGTCGTAGTCGGTCCAGTCGCCGTTGTCGCCGGGGAAGCGGGAGATGCCCGCGCCGTCGGCGCCCCACAGGTCGTGCGGGAGCAGGATGAACTGGCCGCCGAGGGCGATGGTGCGGCGGGCCTGGGCCACGGTGGAGTTCCACCGCCGGTCGTACCCGCCCGACACCCAGCCGCCGTTCGGGAGCTGGGCGCCGCCGGCCCGCATGTAGCGGAACTTGACGTCGCGGTAGAAGTGGTCGGCCGGGCCGGTGCCGTTCTCGGTCATGCCGTAGATCCAGCCGGACGCACGGTAGGCAGGGCTCGCGCCCGTGGTGGCGAAGTTGACGGTGATGGCCTCGTCGGCCGCGAAGGCCGGGGCGGCGGGCACGACCAGAGCGGTCGCGGCGAGTGCGCAGGCGGCGACCACGGATCTCAATCGGGTACGCATCGGGCTACTCCTGGAGGCGAGGTGATCTCACGCGGGGGGTGGGTAGCGAATCGATTCGACCGCAGATTAGGTCCGGTTACGACGCCATGTCAACGGAGTGACGGGCTTGTGAAACGAATCGATTCGCGGCTACGCCGGGGCCGGTCCCGTCGTGGCGCGCAGCGAGATCGGCGGGGCGACCAGCAGGTGGCGGTGGGCCGCCGACGGGTCGGCGATGCGCCCGAGCAGCAGGTCGACGGCCTGCGCGCCCAGCTCGACGGCGGGCACGTCGGCCGCGGTGAGCGGCGGGTGGAGGTTCTCGGCCCAGTGGCGGGCCGCGACGCCCACGATCGAGAAGTCGCGCGGCACCTCGCGGCCGCTCCGGGCCAGCGCGTGGTAGACCCCGGCGGCGGCCGCCTCGTTCACGGTGGCGATGGCGGTCAGCTCGGGGTGCTCCGCGAGCAGGTGCTCGGTGCAGGCCTGACCGGCCTGGGCGTCGTCGGCGCAGCAGACGGCCACGCCGCGCAGGCCGCGGTCGGCGACCGCGCGGTCGAACCCGGCCCGCGCCCGGTGCCCCGGCCCGTATCCGGCGGCCACCAGTTCGGCGCTGCGGTTGACCAGGGCGATGTCGCGGTGGCCGAGGTCGGCGAGGTGGTGGACGCAGCGGGCGATGAGCGTCTCGTAGTCGATGTCGACCCAGGACATGCCGGCCGGGTCGCGGGTGCGGCCGATGCCGACGAAGGGCAGGCCGCTGGCCATCAGCCGGGCGACCCGGTCGTCTTCGAGCCGTATCTCCATGACGATCACGCCGTCGACCCGCTGACCGGTGACGACGCGCTCGAAGGAGCGGTCGTGCTCGCCTCCCGAGGGCGACAGCAGCACGTCGAGGTCGGCCCGCGCGGCGGCGTCGACGACGCTGGCGACGAAGCCGAGCTGCATGTCGGTCAGCCGGGTGCTGGCGGGCGGGATGACGAGGCCGATCGTGCGGGTGCGGCCCTCCTTGAGGGCACGGGCCGCCGCGTTGGGGCGGTAGCCCAGTTCGTCGATCACCGCCAGGATGCGCTGTTTGGTCTCCGGTGAGACCGGGCGGCGGCCGGTGAGCGCGTAGGACACGGTGCTGCGGGACACTCCCGCCCTCTTGGCGATCTCCCCGATGTTCACCCGAGCATCGTAGTCGAATCGTTCCACAATTCATCAGCGAGGACCCCATTGACGTCCACGGGCAACACGCTTATCTTCGGTCGAACCGATTCGTCGAATCGGTTCGACCGAGGGAGGTCACCCCCGATGAGATCTTCCGCGTCCGGCCGTATCGCCACCGGCCTCGGACTGGCCCTGCTGGCCGCCTGCTCCACCCCCTCCGCCCCTTCCGCCGTCGAGGAGGCCCCGGCGTCCGCGGCCGCCCCGTCGGCCTACACGATCTGGGACCCCTATCCGCAGTACGACGGCAGCTCCGAATGGGTGCGCCTGCTGGAGGCGTGCGGCACCCAGGCCGGCGTCACGGTGGAGCGCACCGGCTACGACACCAGCGACCTGACCAACAAGGTGCTGCTGGCCGCGCAGCAGGGCAATGCGCCCGACGTGCTGATCGTCGACAACCCGGTCGTCTCCACGCTGGCCGAGGCCGGCGTGCTGACGACGACCGCGGAGAACAAGCTCGACGTCTCGGCCGTCTCCCCCAACCTGCTGGGAGCCGGCCAGAGCGGCGGCGAGACGTTCGGCGTCCCGATCGGCGCCAACACCCTGGCGCTCTACTACAACAAGGACGTGCTCGACAAGGCGGGCGTCGACCCGGCGTCGGTCACCGACTGGGCCGCGCTCACCGCCGCGCTGGAGAAGGTGACGAAGTCCGGCGGCAAGGGCATCACGTTCTCCGCGATCGGCACCGAGGAGGGCAGCTTCCAGTTCCTCCCCTGGTTCTGGGGCTCCGGCGCGAACCTCACCAAGCTCGACTCCCCCGAGGGCGTCGCGGCGGTGACGCTCTGGACCGACTGGCTGAAGAAGGGGTACGCCCCCAACTCGGTCATCAACAACACCCAGACCACCAGCTGGCAGGAGTTCGCCACCGGCGAGTACGCCTTCGCCGAGAACGGCACCTGGCAGCTCGCCAACGCCGAGAAGGCCGGCTTCCCCTACGGCGTCATCCCGATCCCGGCCAAGGCCGGCGGCCCGGCCCCGGCGCCCACCGGCGGGGAGTTCGTCTCCATCCCCGTCCAGCAGGACACCGGCCGGTACGCCGCCTCCCAGCAGCTGGTCGCCTGCCTGACCAACGGCGAGAACTCGCTCAAGACGACCACCACGTTGTCCTACATCGCCCCGACCGACTCCGTGCAGCAGCAGCAGGTCGCGGCCGACGCCAAGCTCGGCGTGTGGGTCGAGGCCGTCAAGGTCGCCAAGGGCCGGACCGGCGACGACCTGGGCACCAAGTATCCGAAGATCTCCGAGCCGATATGGGGGGCCGTCCAGGCGGCGCTGAGCTCCTCGAAGCCCCCGCAGGAGGCCATGACCGAGGCCCAGACCGCGGCGGCGAGCGCCACGCAGTGAGGGTCCGCCTCGGATCAGGGCAGTGGGCGGCCTGGGCGTTCCTCGCCCCGGTCGTCGTCTACCTGGTGGTCTTCTACGCCTATCCGCTTTACCGCAACGTCGAGCTGAGCCTGCGGAACTACACCGTGCGCTCGTTCGTGCGGGGCGACGCGCCGTTCGCCGGGTTCGACAACTACCTCAAGGTGTTCGACGACCCGGCGTTCGGCCCGGCCCTGTGGCACACCGTCGTCTTCACGGTCGTCTCGCTGGTGTTCCAGTTCACGATCGGGCTCGCCCTGGCGCTGTTCTTCGTGCGGAACTTCCCGCTGTCGGCGACGCTGCGGGCGCTGTTCCTGGTGCCCTGGCTGCTGCCGCTGATCGTGTCGGCCTCGACGTGGACGTGGTTGCTGAACAGCGAGTCGGGCGTGGTCAACGCGGCGCTGGGCGTGGTGGGGCTCGGGCCGGTGAACTGGCTGACCTCGCCCGACTGGTCGCTCTGGTCGGTGACGATCGCCAACATCTGGATCGGCGTCCCGTTCAACCTGGTGGTGCTCTACTCCGGCCTCCAGGCGATCCCGGCGAGCGTGTACGAGGCCGCCGCCCTCGACGGCGCGAACCGGCGGCAGCGCTTCTGGCGCATCACCTTCCCGCTGCTGCGGCCGGTGTCGGCGATCACCCTGCTCCTCGGCCTCGTCTACACGCTGAAGGTGTTCGACATCATCTGGATCATGACCAGGGGCGGCCCGAGCGGGTCGTCCACCACCTTCGCGACCTGGTCCTACCGGCTGGGCTTCGGCAACCTCGTCCCGTCGTTCGGGCCGGGCGCGGCGGTGGGCAACCTGCTGATCGTGGCGGCGCTGGTGTTCGGTCTCGTGTACGTCCGCACGCTGCACCGGCGGGTGCCGTGATGAGACGGGTGAAGACCGCGATCGGGCTGGCCCTGACCGCCGTGATGCTGTTCCCGGTCTACTGGATGGTCAACGTCTCGTTCACCCGCGACGAGAACATGCGCCGCAGCCCGCCGCACTGGTTCCCCGTCGACGGCACGCTGGAGGGCTACCGGGCGGTGCTCGACAAGCAGCTGCCCTACCTCGGCACGAGCCTGGTCATCGGGCTCGGCACGGTGGTGCTGACGGTGGTCGTCGCGGCGCCGGCGGCGTACGCCCTGGCCAAGCTGCGGCCGAGGGGCGGCGGGGTGCTCAGCTTCCTGCTGCTGATCGCGCAGATGATCCCCGGGATCATCATGGCGATGGGCTTCTACGCCGTCTTCCTGTCGGCCGGGGTGCTCAACACCGTGCCAGGCCTCATCGTGGCCGACTCGACGCTGGCCGTGCCGTTCGCGGTGCTCGTGCTGACCGCGTTCATGTCGGGCCTGCCCGAGGAGCTGCTGCAGGCGGCCCGGGTCGACGGCGCCGGGACGGTGCGCACCTTCTGGTCGATCGTGCTGCCGCTCAGCCGCAACGCCCTCGTCACCGTCTCGCTGTTCGCCTTCCTGTGGGCCTGGTCGGACTTCGTCTTCGCCTCGACCCTCGACCAGGGCGGCGACCACCAGCCGATCACCCTCGGCATCTACCACTACATCGGCCACAACAACCAGGAGTGGAACGCCATCATGGCCACCGCCGTGGTGGCGTCGATCCCGGCGGCCGTGCTGCTCGTCATCGCCCAGCGTTACGTCGCCGCCGGGGTCACCGCCGGCGCCGTGAAGGACTGACCTCTAGGAGAAGGGCCACCCCTCCGTGTTCTCCCTACGGGACATCCCGTTCAGCCATCGCGGCTCCTGGTTCGGCTTCTCCCCGGTGATCGCCGAGAAGACGTACGCCGACCAGGTGCACCTGGTCTCGCACCAGACCGGGATGCACGCCGTCCTGCGCCTCGAGGTCGACCCGGGGGCGGCGCTGACCGCCACGCCGCAGCAGCTCCTCTGGGAGCGCGGCGACGACCGGATCGAGCTCGCCTACGAGAACCCCGACACGGTGCGCATCCGGGGCCGGGGCCTCGACCTGGGCCTGGTGGCGGCCGACCCCGTGCTCACCCCGTTCAGCGGGCCCTACTTCTACCGCGAGCCGTCCGACGGGTCGTACGTGTTCACCCTCTACCAGACCGGCCGCCGCTACCGGATCACCGTGCTGCGCGGCGCGGCCGAACCCATGGGCACGCAGGCGCTCGGCGGCGCGGAGCGCGGGGTCACCCTGACGGGCGACTGGGAGGTCGCCGTCGAGGAGTACGAGACCGCCCGCGCCCCCTACGTCGAGGCCGACACGTTCGAGCAGGTGGTCAAGGCGGCCCGCGCCGAGTTCGACGCGTTCGCGGCGGCGGTGGCCCCCTGGCGCGACGGCACGACCCCGGCCGCCGAACTGGCGGTGTACGTGTTGTGGTCGGCGACGGTCCGCCCGGCGGGGTTCGTCACCCGTCCGGGGGTGCTGATGTCCAAGCACTGGATGGACAAGGTGTGGAGCTGGGACCACTGCTTCAACGCCCTGGCCCTGGGCGAGGGGCTGCCCGAGCTGGCCTGGCACCAGTTCCGGCTGCCCTTCGACCACCAGGACGGCGCGGGCGCGCTGCCCGACTCCGTGACGCACTCCGAGATCCTCTACAACTTCGTCAAACCGCCCATCCACGGCTGGGCCCTGGGCCGCCTGCCGTGGCGGCCCGAGCCCGAGGAGACGTACCGGCTGCTGGAGCGGTGGACGGACTTCTGGCTGACCGCCCGGCGGATCCCCGGCCACGAACTGGCCTACTACCAGCACGGCAACGACAGCGGCTGGGACAACGCCACCACCTTCGACCCCGAGCGCGTCGTCGAGACGGCCGACCTGGCCGCCTTCCTCGTGCTCCAGATGCGCGAGCTGGCCCGCTGCGCGCCCGGCCCGGAGGAGGCGGCCCGCTGGAGCGCCGCCGCCGACCGCATGAAGAACGCGCTGCTGACCGAGTTGTGGACGGGCGACCGGTTCGTCGCCCGCGGCGCGCTCACCGGCCGGACGTGGTCGAGCGACAGCCTGCTCGACCTGATGCCCATCGTGCTCGGCGAGGAGCTGCCCGCCGAGGTGAGCACCGTGCTCGCCGGGCGGATCGAACGGCACCTGACCGAGTTCGGGCCGGCCACCGAGCTGCCGTCGTCGCCGCACTACCTGGACGACGGCTACTGGCGCGGCCCCATCTGGGCGCCCTCGACGATCCTGATCGAGGACGGGCTGCGCCGCGCCGGGCACGTCGGCCTCGCCGACGAGATCAGCGACCGGTTCCGCCGCCTGTGCGAGAAGTCGGGCTTCGCCGAGAACTTCGACGCGCGCACCGGCCAGGGGCTGCGCGACCGCGCGTACACGTGGACGGCGAGCGCCTACCTGATCCTGGCGGCGGCACGGCGCGGCTGAGATCACAGGGCGTCGAGGGCCTCCCGGGTGAGCGTGCCGAGCGACTTGCCCGTCGAGGCGGCCAGGCGGGCGAGGTCGTCGTATTCGGGTTTGACGCCCCACGGCCCCTCCTTCATCCGCACGGTCCGGCCGTACAGCTCGACCGTCCGGATGACCCGGGGGACGGTGACCTTGTCGACCTGGCTGCGGCGCAGCCCGAGCGTGCCGGTCTCCGCGAAGATCAGGTTCTCCAGCTGGTCGGCCAGGTCGGCGGGTGTGAGCACGTGCAGGACGTGCGCCGGGCGGCCCTTCTTCATCACCGCCGGCGTGATCCACGCGTCGGCGGCCCCGGCCGCCAGCATGCGCGCGATGACGTGCCCGAGCAGTTCCCCGGTGACGTCGTCGAGGTTGGTCGACAGGACGATCTGCCGGTCCTCCCGCGTGAGCGGGACGCCGAGGGTGGCGACGACGACGTTGGGCCGGTCGGGCAGCCGCCGGGTGCCCGCGCCGTAGCCGGTGGCGCGCACCTCCATGGGCGGCACCCCGCCGTAGACCGTGCCGGCGGCGCGCAGCAGGGCGGCCCCGGTGGGGGTGACCGCCTCGTGCTCGCCGCCGCTGCGCACCTGGGCCCCCCGGAGCAGGGCGAGGGTGGCCGGGGCGGGCACCGGCAGCACCCCGTGGCGGGTCTCGACGCTGCCGCCGCCGAGCGGCAGCGGCGCGCAGTGGACCTGGGTGACGCCGAGGTCGGCCAGCGCGGCGGCGCAGCCGACGATGTCCACCAGCGTGTCGTGCCCGCCGAGCTCGTGCAGGTGGACGTCGCCGGGCGGCAGGCCGTGCAGCTCGGCCTCGACCTCGGCGATGGCCTTCAGGGCACGTTCGGCGACGGTCAGGCCGGTGCGGGCCGCCATCTCGATGAGCACCGAGGCGGGGCGCTCGGTCGCGTCGTCGTCGACCTCGACGCGGACGCGGACCGCCATGAGCGCGCCGGTGCGCACGTTCTCGGCCTCCAGCCGCCAGCCGGTCAGGCCGGTGCGGGCGACGGCCTGCCGGACGACGTCCACGGAGGCGCCGACCGACACCAACGCCCCGAGGAGCATGTCGCCGGCCAGGCCGGTGAACGGGTTGAGGTGGAGGATCACGGGCGCCGCCTGGTCAGCCGGTAGGCGGCCAGCGCGGCGCCGAACCCCGAGTCGATGTTGACGACGGTGATGCCCGCCGCGCACGAGGTCATCATGGCCAGCAGGGCCGTCACGCCCTCCAGGGCCGCGCCGTAGCCGACGGACGTGGGCACGGCGACGACCGGCGTCTCCACCAGCCCGCCGACCACGCTCGCCAGCGCGCCCTCCATGCCCGCGACGACGATCACACTGTCGGCCTCGCGGAGGTCGTCCACCACGGCCAGGACGCGGTGGATGCCCGCCACCCCCACGTCGCGGATCACGGTGGTCTCCAGGCCGAGCGCGGTCGCCACGGCCGCCGCCTCGGCCGCCACCGGCCCGTCGGCGGTGCCGGCGGTGACCACGGCCACCCGGTGCCCGAGGAGCAGCGCCGGCCGCCACACCAGCAGCCGGGCCGCCTCGTCGTAGCGGCCGCCGGGCACGCGCTCGCGGACCTCGGCGGCGGCGTCGGGGTCGACCCGGGTCACCAGAACGGGGCCGTCGTTGCGGCCGAGCAGCACCTCGACGATCCCGGCGATCTCTCCGGCCCGCTTGCCCGGCCCGTAGACGATCTCGGGCAGGCCCTGGCGCCGTTCCCGGTCGAGGTCGACCCGCGCGTACCCGATGTCCACCGCTACGCCCCCGCCAGGTAGGGGATGGTCATCGGCCCTTCGGGCAGCACGCACACGCTGCCCGGCAGGCTCCGGACCGTCGCCCCGATGTCGTGGGTCTGCTCCAGGTGGGCGGCCGACAGGTCGGCGTCGCTCAGGTGGGAGGTGTGCACGATGACCCGCGCGTGCCGCTGGATGCGCGCCTGGATCTGCACCTGCCACTGGTCGGGCACCGTCTCGGCGCGGGCCGAGATCTCCTCGAACAGCGCGTCGGGCGAGGCCGCGCCGGTCAGCGTCTCGCGGTAGGGGCCGTGGTCGGGGAAGCCGTCGCGGCACTCGGCCGCGCAGATGACCACGCCGCCCGGCCGCACGATCTGCGCGGCGGCGCTCATGCCCTTCACCGCCTGGTAGAGGTTCTGGTCGAGCGGGAACCCGGCGTTGGTGGTGACCACGACGTCGAAGGCCGCCGGCACGGGCCGCATCGCCGCCGCGCGGGCGGCGTCCATGGCGGCGGTGTGCATCGGCGTGAGGTCGCCGCCGAAGGCCTTGACGATCTTCTGTTCCCGGTTGAGCACGACGTCGAGGGAGAAGGTGACGCCGGTGCCGGCCGCGATGGCCCTGACGTCGTCGTGGACGGGGTTGCCCTCGGTGACGCCCCACGTCGCGCGGGGGTCGCCGATGCGGGCCGCGTCGTGCAGGGTGAGCACGCTCTCCAGCGCGGCGAGCCCGGGGGCGACCAGCTTGGGGCCGCCGGAGAAGCCGGCGAAGAAGTGCGGCTCGACGAACCCCGTCGTGATCCGCACGTCGGCGTCGGCCCACTCGCGGTTGAGCCAGACCGGCACGTCCTTGCCGAACCGGCCCATCCAGCGCAGCGACGACGCGTCGCGGGAGTCGTGGTTGACGATCCGCACGGAGTCGACGACGGCGTCGCCGAACATGGCGCGCAGCTCCTCCGGGGTGTTGCCCCGGTGGGTGCCGGTCGCCACCAGGATCACCACGTCGTCGAGCGACACGAGCCCGTCGAGCTCGTCGAGGATCGCCGGGATCATCAGGTGCCGGGGTTGCGGCCGGGTGCCGTCGCAGGCCGAGATCGCCACCGTCTGGCCGCGCCTCACCCGGTCGCGCAGCGGCGGGCCCGCGACGGGTTCGCGCAGCGCCCGGCGCACCTCGGCCGCCTCGTCGGCGACCGGCGGCCGGGCGACCGGCGTGATCACGGTGGTGCGGTCGGCGGGCATGTCCACCAGCAGGCCGTCCGTGCCGTACGCGAGGTCGACGAGCAGGCCGCTCATGACGTCGCCGGCCGCAGGCGCAGACCGGCCATCCCGCCGTCGACGGGCAGTTCGATGCCGACCGTCGACCCCGACGCCGGTCCCGCCAGGTAGGCGACGGCGTTCGCGACCTCCTCGGCGGCGACCAGGCGGCCGTGCGGCTGCCGCGCCTGGAGTGCGGCCCGCTCGGCGGCGGGGTCGGGGGCGGCGTCCAGCAGCCGGCCGATCCAGGGGGTGTCGACGGTGCCGGGCGTGACGCAGTTGACCCGGACGCCCTCGCGGACGTGGTCGGCCGCCATCGCGCGGGTCAGCGCGAGCACGGCCCCCTTGGAGGCGGAGTAGAGGGCCCGCTGGGGCAGCCCGGCCGTGGCCGCGATCGAGCAGACGTTCACGATCGCCGCGCTCGGCGACTCGCGCAGGTGCGGCAGCGCGGCCCGGCTCAGCCGGACGATGCCCAGCACGTTGAGGTCCAGCACCCGCAGCCACTCGGCGTCGTCGTTGTCGGCGACCGTGCCCTGCGCGCCGATGCCGGCGTTGTTGACCAGCACGTCGATGCGCCCGAAGCGGTCGGCCACCGCGGCGACCGCGCGCCGCACGGCGGCGTCGTCGGTCACGTCGCAGACGAACTCGGCGCCGGCCAGGTCGAGGACCGCCACCTTCGCGCCCCGGGCCGTCAGCTCCTCGGCGACCGCCCGGCCGATGCCGGAGGCGCCGCCGGTGACGATCGCGACCAGGCCGTCGAAGTCGCCGCTCATGCCTGCCCCATCCGCTGCCGCTGGCGTCCCAGTCCGTCGATCTCGACCTCGACGACGTCTCCGGCGCGCAGGTAGGCGTCGGCCCCCCGGCCCAGGGCGACGCCCGCCGGGGTGCCGGTGTTCACCACGTCACCCGGTTCGAGCACCATGAACTGGCTGAGGTACCAGACGACGTGGTGGACGCCGAAGATCTGGTTCTTGGTGCTGCCGTTCTGCCGCAGCTCGCCGTTGACCCACAACCGCAGGCCGAGCGCCTGCGGGTCGCCGACCTCGTCGGGCGTGACCAGCCAGGGCCCCATCGGGTTGAACGTCTCGCACGACTTGCCCTTGTCCCACTGGCCGCCGCGCTCAAGCTGGAACTCCCGCTCGGAGACGTCGTTGACGACGGCGTACCCGGCGATGACCCCGGCCGCGTCCTCCGGGGAGGCGAGGTAGCGGGCCGTCGCGCCGATGACGATCGCCAGCTCGACCTCGTAGTCGGTCTTGACGCTGCCGCGCGGCACCAGCACCTCGTCGTCGGGCCCGACCACCGTGTCCGGCGCCTTCATGAAGACGACCGGCTCGGCCGGGACGGCCGCGCCGGTCTCCTCGGCGTGGTCGGAGTAGTTCAGCCCGATGCACACGACCTTCCCTGGCCGCGCGACCGGGGCGCCGACCCGCTGGCCGGATTCGGCGCGCGGCAGGTCACCCGCCGCGAGGGCGGCACGCACCCGCTCGACGCCCCCTCCGGCGAGGAACGCGCCGTCGACGTCCGCCGTCAGCGACGACAGATCGAAGACGTTCCCCTCGGCGTCGACGACGCAGGGCCGTTCGGCTCCCGGACTCCCCAACCGGCACAACTTCACGCCATTACCTTCTTCCACTCAGGGTCAGGGGGAAGCTAATTCGTATGACGTCTGACGTCAAGACGGTGCAGGCCTGACCCGAGACGGCGAAACGCCCCTTGAGATACTAAAAGGACTTTCGGCAACGAAGGGGATGACCATGTCTTCCAGGACTTCTGCCGCCGCCTCCCCCCTCGGCAGCTGGGTGGGGACCGACTACGAGACCGTCGCCGAATTCGGCGACCTGATGCCGACTGGCGTGACCGTGACCGACGACGGGCGCCTGTTCGTCTCGTTCCCGAGGTGGGGGGACGACGTGCCCTGCACCGTCGCCGAGGTCGTCAAGGGGGAGCCGGTCCCCTATCCCGACCCCGAGTTCAACGCGTGGAGCCCGGGGGCCGCCGCGGAGACCCTGGTGTCGGTGCAGAGCGTGATCACCGACCCGGCCGGGCATGTGTGGCTGCTCGACACGGGCAGCCTGGCCTTCGAGCCGTGGCTGGAGGACGGGCCGAAACTGGTCGAGGTCGATCCGGCCACCGACCAGGTGGTCCGGGTGATCCGGCTCGACCCGGCGGCGGCCATCCCGACGACCTACCTCAACGACGTACGCTTCGACCTATCGCGGGGGCCGGGAGGGTATGCGTACATGACCGACTGCGCGCCCGAAGGGGCGCTGATCGTGGCCGACCTCGCCTCCGGGGAGACCTGGGCCCGGCTCCGCGGGCACGCGAGCACGTCGGCGGTGCCCGGGTTCAGCGCGATCGTGCAGGGGATCGTTCGAGAGGGCTACCGGGTCGGCGTCGACGGCATCGCGCTGAGCGCCGACGGCTCGCGGCTGTTCTACTGCCCGCTGTCGAGCCGGCGCCTCTACAGCGTGGCGACCGACGCCCTGCTCGACCGCTCCCTCGACGACGCCCAGGTCGCGGCCACGGTCGTCGACCTGGGCGACAAGGGCGCCTCCGACGGCCTGGAGTCCGACGCCGAGGGGTTCGTCTACGCCACCGCCTACGAGCACAGCGCCGTCGTCCGGCGCGACCCCGGCGGACACTGGTCGACGCTCCTGCACGCGCCCGCCCTGCTCTGGCCCGACACCCTGGCGCTGGCGGCCGACGGCTTCCTGTACGTCAGCGTGAACCAGCTGCCGCGCAGCCCGCTGTTCAACGGCGGGATCGACACCCGGGTACCGCCCTACCAGGTCATCCGGGTCCAGACCGGCGCCCGCCCGATCCGCCTGACGGAGGAACGATGATCGTCGCCGGAGTCGACGGATCCCCGTCCGCGCTGGCCGCCGTGGACTACGCGGCCGCCGACGCCGCCCGCAGGAACACCTCGCTGCGGCTCGTGCACGTCCGCGAGACCTGGACGGGCATCCGGCTCAGCCAGCTGCACGACGTCGAGAACACCTACGGCGAGGAGGTCCTGGCCACCGCCGAGCGCCGCGCCCACGCGAGCGCGCCCGGCGTCTCGGTGACCACCGGCCTGGCGACCGGGGGCGTCGTCGCCCGGTTGCAGGAGGAGGCCGCCAAGGCCGACGCGGTCGTGATCGGCAGCCGTGGCACCGGCGGGTTCACCGGCATGATCCTCGGCTCGGTCGGCCTCGGGCTGGCCGGGCACACGCCCGGACCGGTCATCGTGGTGCGCGAGCCGTCGCCGCCGGCGCACGGGCGGCTGCTCGCGGGCTACGACGGCAGCGAGGAGGCCGACGTCGCGCTGGAGTTCGCCTTCGCCGAGGCCCGCCGCCGCGGGGCCGCGCTCAGAGCGGTCTTCTCCTGGCAACCGCCGCCGTTCTCCTCGGTCGGCACCATGTACGACAACCTGATCCACTGCGTGTACGAGGAGCGCACCGGTTACGTCGAGGAGCGTTTCACCGCCTGGCGCGACCGGCACCCCGGCGTGCCGGTGGAGTACGCCAGCGTCTACGGCCACCCGGTGAACGTGCTGGCCGAGGAGTCGAAAGCGGCCGACCTGGTGATCGCGGGCTCACGGGGGCTCGGCGCCTTCGGCGCGGCCGTGCTCGGCTCGGTCGGCCACGGCCTGCTCCACCACGCCCACTGCCCCGTCGCGATCGTCAGCTCGCCTGCCGGGTCGGCATGATCGTGACCTGCTGCAGGTTGACCCTCGGCGGCAGCGAGGCCAGGAAGCCCACCGTCGCGGCGACGTCCTGCGGGGTCAGCCACTCCATGACCTCCCTGGAGCCCTCCAGCCAGGCCCGCACCCCCTGGTCGGTCACGTGGTCCTGGAGTTCGGTGCCGACGATGCCGGGCTCGATCGCCGAGACCCGCACGTCCTTCCCGCCCAGCTCGGCGCGCAGGTGCCGGGACAGGTGGGTGACGTAGGCCTTGGTCGCGGAGTAGACGGCGAACCCGGGCAGGACGTTCTGCGCCAGGATCGACGAGGTGTTGACCAGGTCGGCGACCCCGTTGGCGGCGGCCGACTCGACGAGCTGCGGCAGGAACGCCTCGACGGCGTTCATCAGCCCGGTCACGTTCAGGTCGATCTGGTGCCGCCACTGGTCGGCGGCCAGTTGTTCGACGGGCGCGGGCAACATCACGCCCGCGTTGTTGAAGAGCAGACCGGCCGGGCCCCACTCCGACCTGACCCGGCCGGCGGCCTCCCGCAGCGCCGCCGCGTCGGTCACGTCGGCCGCCAGCACCAGCGCCCGGCCGCCGCCGTCGGCGATGCGGGCGGCGAGGTCGTCGAGCCGGTCGGCCCGGCGGGCCACCAGGGCGACGCGGGCGCCCAGGGAGGCGAGGTGTTCGGCGGTCGCGGCGCCGATGCCGCTGGAGGCTCCGGTCACCACGGCGATCCGGCCGTCGAGGTTCATCGAGATTGACATGGGCCCAGCTCACCAGCCTCGGGAGGCGGCGGGCGGCGTACAGGGAGCCCTCTCCCGGCTGGTACTCGCAGGGCCACCCTGGACGACCTGGGCAGCCTCGACGCGGGGTGAGACTGGACGGATGGACCGCAGTCACGAGACCGCCGACTTCCTGCGCGGCCGGAGGGCGCGGCTCCGTCCCGACGCGGCGGGCCTGCCCGGCGACGGGCGGATCCGCCGGGTACCCGGGCTGCGCCGCGACGAGGTCGCCCGGCTGGCCGGGGTCAGCGTCGAGTACTACACCCGGCTGGAGCAGGGCCGGGGCGGCAACCCGTCACCCGAGGTCGTCGCGGCCCTGGCCGAAGCGCTGCGGCTCGATCCGGCCGAGCGGGAGCACCTCGCCGACCTGCTGGGCCGCACCCCCGCTCCCACCCCCGCCACGCCCCAGCGGGTCAGATCGGGCCTGCACCTGATGTTGCGGAACCTCGACCGGGTGCCCGCCTACGTCATGGGCCGCCGGACCGACGTCCTGGCCTCCAACCGGCTGGCCCGCGCGGTCATCGGCGACTTCGACGCCCTCCCCGTGCCGCACCGCAACATCGCCCGGATCAGCTTCCTCGACCCGCAGGCCCGCGAACGGCTGGTCGACTGGGAGCAGTGCGCCCTGGAGACGGTGGCGACCCTGCGGCTGGAGGCCGGCCGCAACCCCGGCGACCGGCGGCTGGCCGACCTGATCCGCGAGCTGACCCTGCGCTCCCCCGAGTTCGCGCGCTGGTGGGACGACCACCGCGTCTTCCGCCGCACCCACGGCACCAAACGGTTCCGCCACCCGATCGCCGGCGACCTGGAGTTCTTCTACGAGAACCTGCGCTCGCCCGACGACCCCGACCAGTCTCTGTGCGTCTTCAACGTCGAGCCGGGCTCCCCGACCGAACGCAACCTGCGGCTCCTGGCCTGACCTACAGGCGTTCGGCGGCCCGCCGGGGGCGGCGCCTGACCCGGGAGACGACGAACCAGACGACGGCGAGCGCGACCACCACGATGACGACGTTCGACAGGATGCCCGCGTAGCCCTCGACGACGCTCCAGTTCTCGCCCAGGTAGTAGCCCGCGAGCACGAAGACGGTGTTCCAGATGGCGCTGCCCAGCGTCGTGAACAGCAGGAACGTCGCCATCGGCATGCGGGTGACCCCGGCCGGGATCGAGATGAGGCTGCGGAAGATCGGGATCATGCGCCCGAAGAACACGGTCTTGCGGCCGTGGCGGGCGAACCACGCCTGCGTCTTCTCGATGTCCGACATCTTGATCAGCGGCAACCTGGCCGCCAGCCGCATCATGCGCTCTTCGCCGAGCATCGCCCCGATGCCGTAGAGGGCGACCGCGCCGACGACCGAGCCGACGGTCGTCCAGATCAGCACCGCCAGGAGCGACAGGTCACCCCGCGCGGCGGTGAACCCGGCGAGCGGCAGGATCGCCTCGCTGGGCAGCGGCGGGAAGAGGTTCTCCAGAGCGATGGCCAGCCCCGCGCCGGGCGCCCCGAGCGTCTCCATCAGTCCGATGACCCACCCGGCGAGACCGCCGAGGTCGCTGCTCAATTGATGCCCCCTGGAATTCGGCTCCGTCCACGCTAGGGCCGCGAAGATCAGCGCCGGATCAGCGAGGCGTTAACCGTGCGCTAACCAAGAGCCGGGGGCGACCACGCCGTGCCGGGTCTGCCGCACGATCTCGGCGAGCACCTTCTCCCCCGCGACGGAGGCGTCGAGCCCGGCCCCGACACGGGCCTCCAGCCGCCCGTCCACGACCCCGACGCGGGCCACCCCCGAGCCGAGCGCCAGGTCGGCGACCTCCTGCACCCCCGCGACGTCGACCCAGGACGACCCGGCCCGCGCCCAGCCCGCCCCCCGCTCCACCGGGGGAATCCCGAAGTCGTCGAGGCGAACCTCCCCGTCGGCGGCCGCGATCATCAGCCGCTCGACCTCGCCGAGCAGCGCCGCGGCCTCCTCGGCGGTCGCCAGCCGGGCGTCGACCCCGAGCCCGCACCCGAGCTTCCCGTCGAGCCGGTAGACGTCGAACTCGACCGGCGCGTCGAAACTCCGGTCACCCGCCCCGGCCTCCACCCCCGACGCCGGCAGGATCGCCCGCGAATGCCCGGTCGTGTTGTTGACGACGACGTCCCGATGACAGGGCATGCCCCGCACCCGCTCGGCCGCCCGCATCGCAGCGTTCAGCCGGGCCGAGTCATAACGCCCGTATTTGTACGCGGCCAGCGCCGCGGCGTTCATCCGCACGACGGCCTCGGGGAACGACGCGGTCGCGGTGAACGGGATCCAGGTCTCCTGCGAGATCGTGCCGACGTAGTCCCGCAACTCAGGCGAGAACCGGTTGCTGCACAGGCAGTTGAGCAGGCACCCCGATTCCCCCGTCCAGCGCGTCAGCACCGCCGCGAACGCCGCCATCACGACGGCCAGCGGCCGCACCCCCGTGGTCGCGGCGAGCCCGGCCACCGCCCCGGCCCCCGCCCGCGACCCCAAGAGCACCTGGTGATGCCCCTTCTGATCGGGAAACCGGTAGGGCAGCCCGAGCGAACAGAGCGGCCGCTCCTCCAGATGCCGCCCCCAGTAGCGGATCGACCCGTCGAGCTGCCGCCGCCCGGCGGGACTGTGCTCGAAGTCGGCCCGATCGGCAGGATGGTAGTCAGCCGGTGGCACTTCCCGCCCCGCCAGCAACGCGGCGAGCTCGCCCCGCAACACGGTCATCGCCGACAGATCGGCCGCGACGTGCGAGACATGGAGCACGACGACGAACGGCACCCCGCCCCGCGTGACCACCCGCACCCGAAGCGGCAGATCGGCGGCCGGATCGAAGGGCCGCGCCCCCGACAACGTCCAGTCGCGCTCGGACCCGGTGGCCTCGACGACCTCGGCGACCACCATGCCTTCGGCCTGGACGACCTGCTCGCCGCCACGCAACAGAGTTCTCAACGCCTCGTGGCGACTTACCAGCTCACCGACGGCGGCGCCGACGGCGTCGAGCGTCATCGCGCGCGGGGGTCGGACCACGGCCGACAGAATGTCGGCGGGGCCGGGAAAGTCCGGCCTGATCCACTCCAGGACGTTCTTCTGCCCCACCGTGAGGGGCCATCGGCCGGAACGGCGGCCCGAGAACCGGATCTTGAGGTCGGTCATGGACGACCCCACTAGAGGTGACGAACCGGAAGAGGCTGCCCTGATCGGCACTGCTCGCTGTGACCGGACGGCTGGTTCAAGCCCACTCCTTCGGCACCTTCGGCGTCGGTGGGAGAAGGCTAAATAGCGCTTTTGGGGGCGTCAAGGCGGCGTGTAACTTTCACATTCTTGGGGTGGGACGGAATTCTTGACATGCGGGTGTGGTGAATTGTTACAGAACTCTTCACTTTGGAGGCGGGGGCGGGGTTCGGGGAGTCCAGGAAGCGTTTCCGGGGAGTTTATTTTGGCGATAGGGAAGCGCATTTTCGGACGGCCGGTGCGCCAATAGGGCGACCCTCTCGGAACGTGATCGCGACCTCGCGGAACAGAGGATCCCTCCGACTGAGACCGGACCAGAGCGGCCGGGAACCGACACCCGAAAGCGATCGCAGCCCGAGAACAGAGAACCCTCGCACGGGGCTGGCGAGCCGAAGACCGGACACCTTCAGGATGCCCGAAAGGGGCACCTGCGACCAGAGCACCCTCAAGCACAGGGCACCCCACAACTGGTCACCGAAAACGCCTGAGAGCGATACAGGCTAAAAGGGCGATCAGACTCGGGGGCCAATCAAGTGGCCTCGACTCGAGCACCCGCTTCTCGCATCCCACCTTTTACGTCGAGCCTCCCACCCGTATATCCACCTGGATTACAGCCTCAGCTCGCACCGCATAGCCCTGGATTCGCAGCGGATATCCAGCCACCAGGCGGAAAATACAGACGGATTCAGACCGCAACAAAGCAGAACTGACGGCGGCGAGCTTGCGCACCAAGGCGGGATGACCGTCATCTAATGCGCAGCCAGGAGAATCGACCGTCAGCGACAGAGAACCGCCGCTGTCACTTCGAACCAGTCACCAGTCAATCGGTCACCGGTTGCCAGTACCCCATGCAACCAGTTCACCGGCAGCTGGTCATCGATTCCACAGTCGCCAGTCCGATAGCGTGGAATGCCAAAACTGGGCCTCTGATCGCCCAATCGCTGGTCACCGCTCGTCGGTCCCAGGTCACCAGTCCGCCCGTCACCACTTCCCGTTCCGCTGGTCGCAAGTCCGCTGATCGCTGATCATGGGTCGCCAGTTGCCGATCCGCTGATCACGGATCGCCGGGCACCGCTCATCGGTCCCCTGGTCATCAGTCCGTGGGTCCACCAGTCACCGGTTCCCTGGTCCGCTGATCGCCAGTCGCCACGCACCGCTCGTCGGTCCCCGGTGACCAGTCCGCCCGTCACCACTTCCCGTTCCGCTGATCGCAAGTCCGCTGATCGCTGATCATGGGTCGCCGGTTGCCGATCCGCTGATCACGGATCGCCGGGCACCGCTCATCGGTCCCCTGGTCATCAGTCCGTGAGTCCACCCATCGTCAGTCTTCCCATCACCAGTTCCTGGTTCGCCGATCGCCGGCCGCTGGTCACCGCTCGTCGCTCTCAGGTCACCAGCCCCTACGTCACCACTTCCTGTTCCGCTGGTCGCAAGTCCGCTGATCGTTGATCATGGGTCGCCGGTTGTCGATCTGCCGATCACGGGTCGCCGGGCACTGCTCATCGGTTTCCTGGTCATCAGTCCGTGGATCCACCCATCACCAGTTCCCTGGTCCGCTGATCGCCGGCCGCTGGTCACCTGCCATGCGGGAGCGTGCGGTCTCACTCACCCCGGGGCCCAGCAGCCGGCTTCCCCAGCGGATAGGTCTCAACGGACTCGTACCGCAACGGCGGCCCAGGGTGGCTCACGAACAGCTGGACGTTGTCAGCCGTCCAGAAAGCCGATTCGAAGCTGTTCAAGGCGTCGGCCAGCGGCCGCAGGTCAACGCCCTTGCGGCTTCTGAGCAGGGTGAAGTGCGCCCGAAAAGGCCGCCCGTCGGGCTCCCCGGCCCCCGCCCGCCGGGCGCCGGCCGCGACCGACCCCGCCAGCCGGGCCAGTCGGCCGGGCTCCCGCACCCCCAGCCACAACACCCCCACCCCACCCCGCCCGGTGAACGTCCCGGACTCCCCCAAAGCCAGCGGCAGCGGTTCGTGATGCCCGGCCGCCCGCCCCAGCCGGGTGCTCAGGTCGGACCGCACCCGGTCGGGCACCTCGCCGAGGAACGCCAGGGTGATGTGCCAGTTGGCGGGCTCGACCCACGTCAGGTCAGGCCATGCGTCCCGCAGCGGCGCCACCGCCCGGGAGACCTCTTCCAGCACGCCGGGCGGCGGCACCAGCGCGACGAACATTCTGCTCATTCCCGCAGTATCCACCGGCCGATCTCCGGACCCCCGACACCCGCTCGCCGGCCCCTTCCGCGCCCCGGATTTCCCTTCCACGGCAACCCATCGCCAATGTTCTGCTTTTGGTCATTTTGAACACCACCCCGCAGGCTGCCGGTTCACCTCATTGGGCTATCCTCGCCAATGCCTTTATGTCGTCCTAAATGCGGACAATGCCCCGTTGGCGGTCCGTAGACGGCGTATTCCGGCATTCCCTCCGTCCGAAAGGCGACTGGTGCGTTACCGTCTTGCGCCGCTTGCGGCAGCAGCAGTTCTGTCCCTCCCGTTAACGTGGGTCTCGGCCCCCGCGCAGGCCCAGGTCAAGCCGTGCGCCGGCCACGGCACCGACGCCGCGGTGCAGAGCCCGATCGAGATCGACCGGTCGAAGTCGTGCCCCGGCCACGGCCCCGCGATCACGATCCACTACCCGAACTCCGTCGACGGCACGATCCTGTTCCAGGACAAGGCCCCGCTGGGTGAGATCAGCGAGCACGACGACGTCCGCTTCGTCATCGGCGCTGGCGGCACGCAGCCGTACATCACCTACGGCGGGGAGCGCTACAACCTGAACAACGTGCACTTCCACGGCCACGCCGAGCACAAGTTCGCCGGCCAGGCGACCGCTCCCCTCGAGGCGCACTTCGTGCACACCAAGGCGACCGGCACCGGCTACGTGGTCTTCGGCGTGATGATCGACGCCAAGACCTTCCTCGGCCAGACCCAGCACGACCGCCTGATCAAGTCCCCGCCCGCCCTCGGCGCGTCGAAGCCCATCACGGGCATCCACCTCAACGACATGCTCCCGGCGAACCGCGCGACCTACCGCTACACCGGCTCCCTCACGACGCCGGACGAGGTGGGCACCTACTTCCAGCCGGTGAACTGGGTCGTCTTCGACCAGCACTCGAAGGCCCACCGCCTGAACGTCCTGGGCTACCGCTCCCTGTGGGGCACGGAGGGCAACTTCCGCGAGCTGCAGGAGAACCACCCTGCGGCGAACATCTACTCGTACCACTAGACCCCAGCGGTCAGAACCCACGCCGACCCGAGCTCACCCTCGGGTCGGCGTGTCCTTTCCGGCCCTTGTACGCCGCCACGGAAGCCCACAGAGGTCACTCCGGCTTCTGCTCCGGCTCGTCGGCCCTGCCCCCAAGCTTGATCACCAGCAGAGACAGGGCGAGCCACGCGCCCCCGTACACAAGGATGCGGGCCATCAGGTACTCCCGAGTGATCCTCTCAGGACCCTCGATGAGGTAGTCGGTGATGCCATGCCCCAAGCCGGGAAGCACCGTTATCCCGGCCACCAGTGCGAGCGGCTTCCAGAGCCCCGCGTTCCACTTCTTCTTCACTTGGCCCCCAGCCCGGCACGATCTCGCCGAACCCCACCCTCACGCGAGCCCGCCCCCACCACAAGGCCCGAACTGTCAGCGCACGCGGCCTACCCGGTAAGTCTGCGCGGCACATCGGGCTCACCCGACTCGGCTTCCAGCTAACCGGCCCAGCATCACGACCGGCATCCCAGCCGAACACAACGAGGGCGTCGCCCTGGTCTTGATGAACATCATGAGGCCGGGATGGGGCGGTGGGCTCCGACGCCCGCGATCAGCAGGATGCCCCAGTTAGCGCAGCGGACCCGGCATCCAGCCGCGCGCCCTGGAAACCCGGCCACCCGGCTCCGCTTCCCGATCGGCCGGATCTGCCCACCGACCCAGTCTCCGACCACCGTGCCTGGCCACCCGGCCCGGCATCCCGGCCACCCGACTACGCTTCCCGACCGCTCGGCCAGGCTCCACAACACCTCGACCCGATGCCAGGGTCACCCGATCCGGCATCCGGCCACTCGCCCTGGGGTTCCGAAGTCTCCCGACCACGATGCCCGCCACCGGACCCGCATCGCGGCCGCTCAATGGGCACCCAGCCATCCGAACCGGCGCGCCGCTAGCCCGGCCCATCCCTGGTCATTCGGCGTGAAACCCAGCCACACGCCGATGAGCACACGCTCCGCGCCCAACGCCATCCCTGCACGAGCGCATCGGGCGACACTGCGGGCGGGCTGTGCGCATGTCGCCTCAGGTCACAACAGCCTCCTCGTCAGTGGTGCCCGGGCTCTGAAGACCAAGGCGATCGCGGCCGCCAGCAGCGGCAGCCCCACCACCAGCGTCGCCAGGAACGCCCACGGCAGCGCGATCGTGGCCGGGTCGCCGCTGCCTTGGGATGTCATCGGCCGGGCCAGAGCCACCCCCGTGACCGTCCCCGCGCCGAGGCCGATCACCGCGCCCAGGCCCGCGATGAACAGGGCCTGGCCTGCGACGGTCCAGCGCAGGGTCCATGGTGGGGCGCCGATGGCGAGCATGGTCGCTCTGTCGGGGCGCATGTCGGCCGCCGCCAGGCGGGTGGCGGCCAGGGTGCCGCCGACGACCAGCAAGACTGCCGCGCCGAGCCAGATCCACAACCAGATCGGGCCGCTCGGGTCCGGAGGACCGGATTCGGTGGCGATGGAGACGCGTTTGGTGACCTTGGTCAGGTCGCTCCACAGGGTGGAGTCTCTGGGCAGATCGTGCATCGCGTAGAGCTGGCGCGGCGAAGCGGTGAAGCCTGCCTGCCGGACGAAGGACAGCGGGAGCAGGGTGCCTCCCTGGAACTCGTCGGCCGGGGTGGCGACCACCGCGGGTACCTCGATCCGGCGGTCGGGGTAGGAGGCGACGTTGGCCCGTAAGGTGATCTTGCCGTTGCGCACGCTCGCCGGGTCGAAGACCACCGCTTTGCCGCTCGCCAGAGCCGCTGCGGCGACCGGGTCGTCGCGGCCCTGGAGGAGGCGGAGGAGGTCGCGGTCGCCGACGGCGGCGGTGCGGCGGACGCGGGCGCCGTTCCAGCGGGCGGTGTAACGCAGAGCGTAACGGCGGCCTTCGGCGTCGTGGAGTTGGTAGCCGAGGGCCATGGGCACGCCCGGGAGCAGGCGGGAGGTCTCGGCACGCAGTTCGGTCCACGTCGAGTCGCGCATCGTGCCGCCCCAGACGGCCAGCAGGCCCGCCGGGCGGCCCGACGTGTAGGAGTGGCGGTAGTCCTGCCGCTGGCTTTCCGTCGCGATGCCGACCTCCACGGCCACTGCTGTCACCGCGATGACGGCGGCCACGGCGCTCACCGTACGCGAGCGGTTGCGGACGGCGTCGCGGACCGCGATGCGGAACGGGAGCCGCAGCCGCGCGGCGACCCGACCGGCGAACCAGACGAGGAACGGGGTCAGGGCCACCAGGCCGAACAGGATCGGCAGCGAGGAGACGAACGGCCACACCAGCTGGGACTGCCGACGCGCGGCCACGCTGGCGACCAGGCCGCCGAGCACCAGTGCCGCGCCGATGAGCGACCACGCCAGGGGCCAGGGTCGACGGGGTTTGGCGGGGGCACGTCCGGCCAGCACGGTCGGGGTGTGCTGGCGTCCCGCCTGCAGGGCCGGGACGAGCGCGGCCACGATCCCGGTGCAGAGCCCGATCGCGGCGATGTAGAGGACCTCGCGCCACGGGATGTCGGGAGGGCCGATCTGTCCGCCCAACTGGGCGAGCACGGGTGCGGTTCCCAGCCCGGCGCCGACGCCCAGGACGGTGGCCGTCACGGTGGCGAAGCCGCCCAGGACCAGCCCGTCGGCCAGCATGATCAGCCGCAGGTGCGCGGGCGAACCGCCCTGGGCGGCGATGGCGGCCAGTTCGCGGCGGCGACGGCGGAGGCCGACCGCGAAGGCCGGGCCGGCGAGCAGGACCGGTACCAGGATCACCATGAGCACGATGACGGCGATCCCGATCGGGAGGGGGGTGCTCCACAGGCTGGCCGGGCGATAGACCTGGTTGGGGAGCAGGTCGCGGGCGACGACGTACAGACCGAACTTGTTGAGCTCCGCCACGTCGGCCCAGGTGACGGGGCCGGGGGCGGTGGCGAGCCAGCCAGGCCCCTCCACGGGGTGAGTGTCGGTGCGCGGCGCCATCGGCAGGTCGGGGCCCGCCACCTGCCGGATCGTCGGCATGTGGGGGTGGTCGACGATGCCCGTCACCCTCAGCGGCGGGGCGTCGGCCGGGCGCAGCAGGTCGCCCGGGTGCAGGTCGAGGGCGGGGGTCACGACGACCTCGCCCGCCCGGGGCAGCCGGCCCTCGTCGAGTGTCAGCAGACCCTTGGTGAGGGGGTCGTCGAGGTCGACCTCGATCGCCTCGACCGGGCCGGACGGCAGCCGGAGGGTGCCGGTGGCGAAGGGGAGCACGCGGCTGCCCGGCCCGAGGAGCGTGGTGATCTCGGCGGGCTGGGCCGGCGGTCGCTCGGATACTCCGTCGGTCGTCCAGGAGGTGTCGGTCAGGCTCTGCTCGATCGTCGCGCCCGGCGGAAGCTGGGCGAGCCGGGCGTCGGCGGCCCCGATCCGGGAGCCGAGGCTCTCCTGGACGCTGAGGGTGGTGGTCGCGTAGAGGACGAGCAGGCCGGTGATCAGCAGCACGGGCAGGCCGATCATGACCACGATGAGGGCGCTGCGGCCCCGGGCCCGCCGGACGCCGCGCCGCGAGATGCGCAGCGCGGCGACGAAGGCGCTCATCGGGCGCTCGCGAACGGCACGTCGGTGGCGTCGGCGACCAGGCCGTCGCGGAGGAACACGACTCGGTCGGCCCACGCGGCGTATCGGGGTTCGTGGGTCACGAGCAGCACCGACGCGCCCGCCGCGCACCGGGCGGCCAGTAAGCGGAGGATCTCGTCGCCGGCGAGGGTGTCGAGGGCGCCGGTGGGCTCGTCGGCCAGGAGGAGGCGGCGGTCGCCCACCAGGGCGCGGGCGATGGCGACCTGCTGGCGCTGGCCGCCGGACAGTTCGTCGGGGAACCGGTCGGCGAGGGTCTCGGCGCCGATCTCGGTCAGCACGGCCATGGCCTCGGCGCGGGCCCGCCGGGACCGTACGCCGTCGAGTTCGCGAGGCAGCATGACGTTCTCGGCCGCCGTGAGGGAGGCGATCAGGTTGAGGTCCTGGAAGACGAAGCCGACGCTGCGGCGGCGTAAGGCCGCCAGGTCGCGCACGGTGGACAGGTCGCGGCCGTCGACGTGGACGGTGCCCGACGTCGGCCGGTCGAGGCCGCCCGCGATGTTGAGCAGGGTCGACTTGCCCGACCCCGACGGGCCCATGACCGCGACCAGTTCTCCTTCGCCGACCTGGAGGCTCACCCCTTTCAGGGCGTGTACGGCCGTCTCGCCGTCTCCATGCACTCTGGTCACCCCGGCCAGTGCTACGACGGTCATGGCGCCTCCTTGAGAACGGCCTCGCAGTGGTCGAGCCACCGCTGTTCGGCCTCGGCCTGAAAGATCATGGAATCGAGCACGAGCAGCTGGGCCCGCCCCGCCGTGCTGTCGCGTTTGGCCCGGGTCAGCTGCTGGAGCGTGCGCATCGTGGCGGTGCGCTGGCGCCGGACGACCTCGGCGACGTCGACCTCTTTCGCGGCGACGGCCATGGCCAGCTTGATGACCAGTTCGTCGCGGGGCCGGTCGGACGGGACGACCGGCGTGGTGAACCACCGCTCCATCTCGGCCCGACCGGCCTCGGTGAGGGTGTAGACGACCCGGCCCTGGTCGTCGGTCTCCCCCGGCGCGACCAGGCCGTCACGCTCCATGCGGGCCAGCGTCGTGTAGACCTGGCCGACGTTCAGCGGCCAGGTCGCCCCTGTGGACGCCTCGAAGTCGACCCGCAACTGATAGCCATGGCGGGGCCCCCTGCTGAGCAGAGCGAGCAACCCGTGCCTGATCGACATGGTTACTCAGTATGCATACCGGGTATGCATCCGGCAAGTCGCCGACCACGGTGAGGGGAGACCGACATGGCCGGTCCGCGAAGGATCAGACCAGCGAACGCGCGAACGCGGCGACCGCGTTCCGCAGGTCGCGGATGCCGGGACGGCCGCGAAGCGGGTGCACGTTGTTGGTCAGCAGGATCACGGTCAGCCCGCGTTCGAGGTCGACCACGAGCGAGGTCCCGGTGAACCCCGAATGCCCATGGGCGTCGGCGAGCGGCCCGACGATCGCCGGATCCCCGATCCGGAACCCGAGCCCCTGCCGGAACGACGCCCCCGCCACCCCTTGATCGCGCGTCATCTCCGCGACCGACTCCGCCGAAAGCACTCCGGCCCCACCGGTCCGCAGAATCTCGGCGAACCGCAACAGATCACCCGCCGTCGCGAACAACCCGGCATGCCCCGCCACCCCACCGAGAGCGTGGGCGGTCTCATCATGCACCTCACCACGCACGACAACCCCCAAAAGCGAGCCCGTGAGCTCCCTATCGCACGCAGCTCCTCCACCGTCGGCCTCATAAGCGATCTCGTCGCTACGACCGCCGTCGACGCCCCCGCCCGTCAGCCCTCTGCCGCGCGCAGCTCCTCCGTCGTCGGCAACGTGGGCGATTTCACGGCCATCGACGCCCACGCGCACCCTGTCGCACGAGGCTCCCCCTTCGGCGGCCTCCTGGCCGATCACGCCACTTGGACCGCCATCGACGACCGTGCGCTCCGGTTTGAATTCGGTCGCGGCGATCCGAGGAAGTAGCCCGGCACCCGGCCGGTACGTCGTGTCCGTCAGCCCCAGCGGCCCCGTGACGACCCGCTCGACCAGCGCGTCGAGCGGCGTACCGGAGACGATCTCGCAGATCCGCCCCACCGTGATCATCCCCACGTCGGAGTACACGTAAGGACCGGGAGGTCCGGTGACAGGAGCCGACAACACGAAGTCCCACCGCGACTCCGGCGCGATCCCGTCAGGCCGTCGCCCCGGCGGCAGGCCCGACGTGTGCGTGAGCAGGTGCCGCAGCGTGATCGACGGCCGATCGCCGTAATAAGAAGGCAGCCAGGTCGCAACGGGCTCGTCCAGGCCCAGAAGACCGGTTTCGACCAGTGACATCGCCACGACCGTCGTGAACAGTTTCGTCAGCGACGCCAAGTCGAAGACCGAGTCGACCGCCACAGGTGGGCGGTCTCCGAGAAGCGTCTCGGTCGCGTCGGCGTACCGGATCAGTTCACCCACCGCCGACACGGCCGCCGGTTCGCCGTCGATCGCCACCAGGGCCACCGCCGCCGACGCGACCGACGGGACGGCTGCGGCCAGGAGGCGGTCAAGCATGGTGGAGGGCGGTGTCCAGGCGGTTTCCTGAGTCGGCGAGGATGGCGCGGGCCCGGTCGGCCTCGACGGCGCGTTCGATCATGACGACGGCCGTCTTGAGTTCCAGGTCGGCGGCCTCCAGCACGGTGCGGGCCTCGGTGAGGCCGGTGCCGGTGATGTCGCTGACGATGCGGGCGGCGCGGTCGGCGAGTTTGGAGTTGGTCGGCGACATCTCGACCATGTGGTTCCCGTAGGTGCGGCCGCTGCGGATCATCGTGATGGTCGACATCATGTTGAGCACGAGCTTCTGCGCCGTCCCGGCCTTGAGGCGGGTCGAGCCGGTGATCACCTCGGGGCCGACGACGACCTCGACGGCGTGGTCGGCGGCGGCCGACAGCGGGCCGCCGGTGTTGCACGACAACCCGACGGTCAGCGCGCCGCGCCGGGCCGCCTCGGCGACCGCGCCGACGACGTAGGGGGCGCGGCCGCTGGCCGAGATGCCCACGACGGAGTCGAGCGGGCCGACCCCGGCGACGGCGCGCGCGCCCGCCTCGGCGTCATCTTCGGCGCCTTCGACCGACCTGACCAGCGCCTCCTCGCCTCCGGCGATGATGCCGCAGACCTGGTCGGGTGTGGTGCCGAAGGTGGGCGGGCACTCCGAGGCGTCCAGGACGGCCAGGCGGCCGGAGGTGCCGGCGCCGACGTAGATCAGGCGTCCGCCACGGGACATGCGCGCGGCGATGGCGTCGATCGCGGCGGAGATGGCCGGGATCGCCAGGGCCACCGCGCCGGGCACGGTCGCGTCGGCCGCGTTCATGCGGCGGGCGATCTCCTCGGTGGGGAGCTCGTCGATGCGGCGGTGGCGGGGGTCACTCTGTTCGGTGACCAGGCCGCCGAGTGACTGTGTCATGAGAACTCCTTGCGATAGAGCCAGAAGACCCGCTCGACCCGCGCGCCGACGGCCTTGGCGTAGAAACCGATGGGCCCGACCCAGGCGATCTCCGCGGCGGGCAGCCCGGCGGCGGCCATGTCGGCGAGGCAGCGGCGCAGCAGGGCGGTGCCGACGCCGAGGCCGCGCGCCTTCGGGGTGGTGCCCATGGGGCCGAACCAGGCGGGGCGCGCCCCCCAGGCGGCGAAGCCGACGATCTCCCCGTCGACCCGGGCGTGGTAGCAGCGTTCGGCCTCCACGGACTCCCAGGCCCAGGCCTCGTTCCAGTTCTCCCGGATGAAGTCGGCGACCCCCGCGCGATCGTCGGAGATCGTGAAGTCGCCCGGAACCACCGAGAAGTCGGCGCCGAGGTCGACCGTCATGTTGCAGGCGGCCCGGTAGCGCTCGTACCCGAGGCTGTCGGCCAGGCACAACGCCGGCGTGTACCGCACGTCGATGCCGGGCCAGGCGTAACAGGGCGGGTTGCCGGCGAACCGCATCTCCCGCGCCCCGTGGGACCGGGCCCACTCCTCGGCCGCGAGCACCAGGGAGCGCCCGGTGCCGCGCCGCCGGGCGGCCGGGTCGACGGCCAGCAGGTCGACATGCCCGATATCTCCCCCGTGGGACATCGAGGCGAACACGACGCCGTCCTGCTTGGCGAAGGACGTCCACACGCGGCCGTCCGGCGGCGTGACGAGGCGGTCGACGAGCGCCTCGGCGGCGTCGGCGTCCCAGATCAGCGCGTCTCGGAGCTTCACGCCGCTTCCACCGGGATCACGTTGCGCCGCTGCGGGTGGTAGCAGGCGTGCGCCTGCGCGCCGTCGGAGACCAGCGCGGGCAGTGCGGCCTCGCACCGGTCGGTGCGGAACGGGCAGCGGCGGGCGAACAGGCAGCCGGTGTCGGGGTGGGCCTCGTTCAGGGCCTCGGTCGGCACGACCCGCTCGGGGCCGGGCCGCTCCACGCCGTGCAGGACGGGGATGGCCGACAGCAGCGACTGCGTGTAGGGGTGGACCGGGCCCGAGATGACCTGCTCGGTCGGGCCGCTCTCGACGACCTGGCCCCGGTAGATCACGTAGAGCTCGCCGTCGCCGCCGATGTAGCGGGCGGTGGCGATGTCGTGGGTGATGAACAGGACGCTCACGTTCAGCCGTTCCCGCAGGTCCTTCAGCAGGGCCAGCACGCCGAGCCGCAGCGACACGTCGATCATCGAGACCGACTCGTCGGCGACCAGCACCTCGGGGTCGACGGTCAGCGCCCGCGCGATCACCACGCGCTGGCGCATGCCGCCCGACAGCTGGTGCGGGTAGCGCGGCAGCACGTAGCCGGGGTCGATGCCGACGAGGGCCAGCAGCTCGCGGGCCCGCTCCTCCATCCACGCCTTGCCCCGGCCGGTCTGCTTGGCGCGCAGGGCCAGCGGCGCGGCGAGGGTCTGGTGGATGGTCCGGGTCGGGTTGAGCGCCGAATAGGGGTCCTGGTGGATCAGCTGGATCCGGCGGAAGAACGGCTCGCGATGCCGGGGCTTCAGCGACGACATCGGGGTGCCGTCGATGACGATGTCGCCGCCGTCGTAGCTCTCCAGCCCGGCGACGATCCGGCCGAGGGTGGTCTTCCCGCAGCCCGACTCGCCGATGAAGGTGACCGCGCCGCCCTTCTCGATGGCGAAGTCGACCCCGCGCAGGGCGGGCACCGCGCGGGCGCCGAGCATGTTCCCGCGCTGCTTGTACGTCTTGGTGATGCCGCTCGCGGTGATCACACATACTCCTTCGGGACGACCGGGGTGGCGAGCCGCCCCACCGCGTGACAGGCGACGGTGCGGGCGTCACGGGTGACCGGCTCGGGGTCGACGGTGTCGCAGACGGCGATGCGCAGCGGGCAGCGCTCGCGGAACACGCACCCCTGCTTGGGGATGGTGCCCAGCGTGGGCGGCCGTCCGGGCAGGGCCCGCGCCTCGTCGATGTCGCCCGAGAGCCGGGGGATCGCCCGGATCAGGCCCTTCGTGTACGGATGCCGGGGCGCGCCCAGCACCTCGGTGGTCGGGCCGTGTTCGACGACGCGGCCGCCGTACATGACCGCGAGGCTGTCGGTGACCTCGGCGGCGACCCCCATGTCGTGGGTGATGATCAGCGTGGTCAGGCCGCGCTCGTGGTGGACGTCCCGGACGATCTTGAGGATCGCCGCCTGAGTGATCATGTCGAGGGCGGTCGTGGGCTCGTCCAGGACCACCAGATGGGCGTTGAGGACCAGCGCGAACATGATGCCGACCCGCTGCCGCATGCCGCCGGAGAGCTCGTGCTGGTAGGAGTCGAGCACCCGGCCGCCGTCGAGGCCCATGCGGCCCAGCAGCGCCCGCGCGTCCTTCAGCAGGGCGGGCAGGTCGTCGAAGTCGTGGGAGCGGCCCAGGTCGAGCAGCTGCTTGCCGACGGTCTTCAGCGGGTTCAGGGAGTTCTGGGCGGCCTGGAAGACGTACCCGACCTGACGGCCGCGCACCCGCCGCAGCTCCTCGCCCGTGAGTTCCACCACGTTGCCGAGGCCGTCGATCTCGACGGTGCCCTCTTTGATGCGGCCGGGCGGCTGCACCGCGTTGAGCAGCGACAACGCCAGGGTCGACTTGCCCGAGCCCGACTCGCCGACGATGCCGGTGATGGTGCCGGGCGCGAGCGACAGGGAGACGCCCCCGAGCGCGGGCAGTTCCCCGGCGGGGGTCTTGTAGACGACGGTGAGGTCCTTTACGCGCACGCCGGGTGCGGAAGTCCTGGTCATGTTCGGCCTACTCCTCACGCAGACGGGGGTTGAAGATCTCGTCCATCGCGTCGACGACCAGCACGATCCCGAGGGTCAGCAGCAGGATCGCCAGCAGCGGCGCCAGCAGGTAGGGCAGCGCGGCCGTGCTCGACAGCGCCCCGCCGCCGAAGACCGACAGGTTGAGCATCACGCCCCAGTTGTTGGCGTCGAACGGCAGCACGCCCAGGAAGAACAGGCCGACCTGCGCGTAGATCGCGCCGGTCACCGCGATCAGCATGTTCATCGCGATGTACGGCGCCATCGGCGGCAGCAGCTCGCGCAGCACGATGTGGCGGGTGGGCAGGCCCAGGCCCTTGGCCGCCTCGATGAAGCCGCGTTCGCGCAGCGAGAGCGACTGCGACCGGACCGCGCGGGCGATGCCGCCCCAGCCCAGCAGGCCGAGCACGACGCCCATCTCGATCGGGCTGGTGAACTTCCACACCGTCGACAGCACCAGCAGCAGCGGCAGGCCCGGGATGGTGAGCTGGAGGTCGGTGAGCCGCATGAGCACGCTGTCCCACCGGCCCCGGTGGAACCCGGCCAGCAGGCCGATCAGGGTGCCCACGGCGACCGTGATCACGGCCGTGGCCAGGCCCGCGAGCAGCACGTATCGGGTGCCGGTGACGACCAGGGCGAGCACGTCGGTGCCCTCGAAGTCGGTGCCGAACGGGTGGGCCCAGCTCGGCGAGGCGTAGAGCGCGTTGTCGTCGCGCGGCAGCGGGTTCGGGTAGAGCAGCGGCCCGAAGATCCCCATGAACACGAACAGGACGACGATGGCGACGCCGACCATGCGGCTCGGCTTGCGCCGCAGCACCCGCCCGACGCCGCGCCAGAAGTTGCGGCGCAGCGAGATCGGCGCGGGCGCCACCGGAGAGGTGACGGTCATGCCTCGGCTCCCTTGCGGACTCGGGGGTCGATGACGGCGTACAGGAGGTCGGCCGCGATGTTGGCGACGACGATGGCGACGGTGAGCACCAGGAAGGTGCCGCCCATCAGCGCGTAGTCGCGGGCGCCGATGCTGTTGACGAGCAGCAGGCCCAGACCCGGGTAGTTGAAGATCGACTCGATGAAGATCGCGCCGCCGAAGAGCAGGCCCAGCGACAGGGCCAGGATCGTGAACAGCGGCAGGATCGCGTTGCGGGCGATGTAGCGGAACAGGATGCCCCGGCTCATGCCGCGCAGCTCGGCGGCCATGATGAAGTCGTCGCCGAGCACGGTCGCCACGCTCGACTTCATCGCCAGGATCCACCCGCCGTAGCTGGCCAGCGCGTAGGTGAGCACCGGCAGCGTGGCGTGCTGGATCAGCGAGGCGATGTAGGGCCCGTTGAAGCCGGGGGTGAAGTCGATGTCGACCGGGCCGCCGGCGGGCAGGATCGGCCACAGCGTCGAGAAGACCGCCACGACCAGCAGGCCGATGACGTACTGCGGGATGCCGTGCAGCAGCGAGCCGGAGATCGCCAGGGCGTCGCCGAGCTTGCCCGACCGCTTGATCGCCGCGTAGACGCCCAGGGTCACGCCGAGCAGGAAGCTCAGCAGCGTGCCGCCGAGCACCGGCAGGATGGTCCACTTGGCCGCCGACCCGATGATGGTCGCGACGCCGGTGCCCGGGGTGCTGAGCGACTGGCCCAGGTTCCCGTGGATCAGGCCGTTCAGGTAGTCGACGTACTGGCTCCACAGGCTGCCCTTGGGCAGGAAGCCGTAGAGGGCCGCGGTGGCGCGTTCGGCCGCGTCGGGTGACATGCCCTGTTCGATGAGCTTCTCGTACTGGCCCCTGACGGGGTCACCCGGGATGTTGCGGATGATCACGAAGCTGAGCGTGGTGACCACCCAGATCATGGCCAGGCCGCGGGCCAGGTGGCCGGAGAGCCGCCGGACGACGGTTTTCATCGGGTCCCCTGTTCCTTGATCAGGCCGAGCTGCATCCACACGCCCGCCGACAGGCGCAGCACGTCGCTGTCGTTGGGCGGCCAGCCGGTGAAGCGGCTGTCGTTGACGAACTGGGTGTTGACGTAGTCGTACAGCTGGATCATCGGCAGGTTCTGGTTGGTCAGCCGGGCCAGGGTGCCGACGATCTGCTTCTGCTGCGCCGGGTCGGCGACGTTCAGCTGGTTGGTCAGCGCGCCCGGGTTGACGCCGTCGAGCGTCTCGGGGCCGCCCATCCAGTTGCCCTCCTTGCCGGGGGGCACGTGGGTGAGGTTGCCCGCGAGCAGCTGCCAGCCGTTGGCCGAGCCGTAGATGCGCTGGTAGATGTTGTACGGCGCGGGCCCGAGCGCCATCAGCCACAGGCCGATGTCGTACTTCCCGGCCGCCAGCTCGTCGAGGTAGAGCGTGTAGTCGGCCGAGGTCAGCACCGACGCCTGGATGCCGTGGTCGTTGAGCTGGCTGGTGATCGCCTTGGCGGCGGCGACCCAGTCGGAGAACGAGGCCGGCACGTGCAGCTCCACGACCCAGGGCGAGCCGTCGGGCATCGTCCACTTGCCGTTGACCTGCTTCATCCCGGCGGCCTTGAGCTCCTGCGCCGCCTTGGCGGGGTCGGGCTTGTACTGGTCGAGGCCGTTGATCGAGTCGCCGAGCCACGACTTGGCGGCCTCGGCGTGGATGCCGGTGGTGGTCGGCGACGGGGTGCCGCCCTCGGGCGAGGCGACCTTGGTGACCTGCGAGCGGTCGATCAGGTAGGCCAGCGCCTTGCGGACGTGCACGTTGTCGTAGGGCGCCTTGGTCTGGTTGAACGCCATCGAGACGGCGACCGGCGAGAAGCCCTTGACGACCTCGTTGCCGTCGGTCTGCCGGATGCGGTTCAGCACGCCGCTCGGCACCGCCGTGAAGGGGGCGCTGTCGAGGCGTCCGGCGATCAGGTAGTTCCAGATCTGCTGGTTGCCGGTGTAGTTGAGCACCTTCACGCGGTTGGGCGCGATCTTGTCGCTGGCCCAGAAGTGCTTGTTCTTGACGAGCAGGGCCTCGCCCGGGTTCACCCGCTCCAGCACGAACGGCCCGGCCGACACGTCCTTGGGCGGGGCGAAGGTGATGACCTTCTGCGCCAGCCCCGTGATCGAGGCCTTGGCCTTCTCGGCGGCGGGGCCGCTCCCCCGGGCCAGCTTGAGCTGGGTCCAGAAGTCGGCCGGCAGCAGCGAGCCGAAGACGTGGGCCGGGACGACCACGGTCGACAGGACGTTGCGCAGGAACGTGTTGCTCTTGTTCGCGCCCTGGGTGACCTTCACCGTGTGGGGGTCGACGACGATCACGTCGGCCGCCGAGCCGGCGGCCTTCGGGTCGACCGCGTAGGCGGTGCCGCCCTGGGTGTAGGCCAGGCCGATCGACGTCTTGACGTCCTGGCTGGTCACGGGCTTGCCGTCGGACCACTTCGCGTTGGGCTGGAGGTGCACCACGACCTCGCTCTGGTCGGGCGTGGTGGTCCAGCTCTGGGCGATCCCCGGATAGAACTGGTTGGGGTCGACCGGGTCGTTCTTGGGCCAGGCCAGCGACATGGCGTCGTAGCCGAGGAAGGTGTTGCCCTGCGGGTTGAACGGGTTGATCGGCGCGGTGGCGTCGATCTGCTTGGCTCCGTCGATCGTGGTGTAGACGCCCGCCTCGCCGGACCCCCCCACGCCGCTGCACGCGGTGCCCGTGACGGTTGCGATCACCGCCACGGCTGCGATCGCCGCGAGTCGTCTCATGAACTACTCCTGGTTGCCGGTTTCCCTGGACGATACGGGCGGCTTCCGGAGAGGTCAATTTTTTTCACCCGTGGCGACGGATGTGGAGTTAATTTTTACTCAGGGTCATCTAGCTGCGATGACGCCTCTCGGCGTAGCGATCAAGAGCGTCCTTGGTGACCCGAAGCGCGGTGTCGGCGGCGCTGAAGGTGCGCTGGGCGACACCCACGAAGACGCAGTCGACGATGAGCAGCTGACTGATCCGCGAGGCGAGCGCGCCGGGCCGGAACTCGGTCTCGCGGCCCGCCGAGACCAGCACGTGGGCCGCCAGCCCGGCCAGCGTCGAGCGCGGGTTGTTGGTGATCGCGACGACGGTCGCGCCGGCCTCGCGGGCGGCCCTGATCGGCTCGACCACGTCGGCCGTCTCGCCGGTGCAGCTGACCGCCACCCAGAGGTCGCCGGGCCCGGCCAGGGCGGCGGCCGTCAGGGCGAGGTGGACGTCGGTGAACGGGTGCCCGGCCAGGCCGATGCGCATCAGCTTCTGCGCCATGTCGGCCGCGACCAGCCCGGACGCCCCCACGCCGAGCATGCTGACCCGGTTGGCCCCGACGACGGCGTCCACGACCTGGGCGAGCCGTTCGGGGGTGAGCTGGGCGGCGGTGTCGGCGATGGCGTCCGACTCGGCGCGGGTGACCTTGGCGATCACGTCGGCGAGCGGGTCGGAGGGGGCCAGGTCGCCCGGCACCAGCCGGTCGGCCGCCTGCCGCGACTGGGTCTGCGCCGAGGCCGCCGCGAGCGCCAGGCGCAGCTCGGAGTAGCCCGAGAAGCCCAGCGCGCGGGCGGTCCGCACGATCGTGGCCTGGCTGGCGCCCGAGGCGGCGCTGAGCTCGGTGATCGTGCTGCGGGCGACCATCGCGGGATCGTCGAGGATCAGCCGGGCGATCGACCGCACCGAGGGGGTGAGCGAGGGAAGCACCGCCCGCACGCTCGCCACCAGGTTCGCGGCTGTCGGTCCGCTCATGGGGGGCTCTCCTTCTCCGGCGTGGTCTCCGGCGTGTTCTCCGGGGTGGGGGGTCGGTGGGCCAGCCGGCGCGCGGCGGCCCTGGCCGAGGCGCGGGAGTTGCCGTTCGTGGCGACGTAGCCCGCGCCGGCCGGGGGGCCGGGCAGGCCGGTCTCCACGACGATCGCGTCGGGCCGGGTCTCCAGGGCCCTGCCCAGCACCTCTCTTATCCAGCCGTGCCGGGCGGCGTCCTGCACGACCACCACGAGGGGGCGGTCGGCGCTGAGGTCGGGGAGGGGGTCGCCGACGGTGACGGAGACCGCCTGGGTGCCGGGGAGGAGCTCGGCCAGCGCGCGGGCGACGCCGGGCGGGGTGCCGCTGTCGGCGGCCTGGTTCGGGCGGGCGGTGACCTCCACGACCAGCGGGGCGCGGTCGAGCCGGGGTTCGCCCACCACGTGGAGGGCGGCGATGGCGGCCGTCAGGCCCAGGTCGTCGTCGGGCTCGCCCGCGGCGGCGGCCCGCGCGCCGGCCTGGCCCGCGTGCCAGCCGACCAGCTCGCCGACCCGGCGGGACGCCTCGGCCAGGCGTTCCTCCGGGAGCCGTCCCTGCCTCACCGCGGCCACGATGGCGTCGCGGAGGGCGTACACGGAGGAGCCGTCGGCGGACGAGATGCCCGCGCAGACCGCGTCGGCCCCGACGGACAGGGCCCTGACCGCGATCTCCTCCGGCGGCCAGTGGGCGGCGACCGCCCGCATCTCGATCGCGTCGGTCACCACCAGGCCGCCGAAGCCGAGGGTCTCGCGGAGCAACCCGGTCATGACCGCGTGGCTGAGCGTCGCGGGCACGTCGTCGAGGGCGGGCACCAGCAGGTGCCCGACCATGATCGCCCGCACCCCGGCGTCGATCGCGGCCCGGAAGGGGCGCAGGTCGCGTTCGGCGAGGACCTCGGGAGAGGCGTGCACGGTCGGCAGCTCGACGTGGGAGTCGGCGATCGTGTCGCCGTGGCCGGGGAAGTGCTTGGCGCAGGCCGCCACGCCGGACCCCTGGAGCCCGTCGACCCAGGCGGCGGTGTGCCGGGCGACCAGCCCGGGGTCGGCGCCGAACGAGCGCACGCCGATGACGGGGTTGTCGGGGTTGGCGTTCACGTCGGCGACGGGCGCGTAGTCGAGGCTGATGCCGGTGGTGCCGAGGAGCCGGCCGATCCGGCGGGCGACGTGCTCGGTGACGTGGACGTCGTCGGCGACGCCGAGGGCCCGGTTGCCCGGCCACGAGCTGCCGTCGCGCGCCTCCAGGCGGGTGACCGACCCGCCCTCCTCGTCGACCGCCACGACGACGTCGGGGCTCTCGGCCCTGATCTGGGCCACCAGGTCGGCGGTCCGCATCTGGTCGGACAGGTTGCGGGCGAACAGGACGACCCCGCCGAGGCCGTCGCCGAGCGCCCTTCTCAGCCAGTCGGGCGGCGCGGTGCCGTCGAACCCGGGCTGGAGCACGCTCATCGCCATCCGCTCAAGCCGCATGCGCGTCCCCGATCACCCGGCGGTGCGCGTCGGCCGACGGGAACGCCACCCGGAGCGCCAGCGCGGCGGCCCCGGCCGCGTTGTCGCGGGCGGGGATGGTCGCGACGTCGCCGAGTTCGGCCCTGACCAGCCGGGCCAGCTCGGTCGGCTGGGTGAGCAGCGACCCGGCGAGCACCATGGGTCCGGGGCCGGGCCCGAGCGCGCGGGCGGTGGCGGTGAGGCGGCGGGCGGCGTCGATCATGATGGCGATGGCGGCCTCGTCGCCGAAGCGGGCGGCCTCGTCGGCGATCGGCGCGAACCGGCCGAGGGAGGCCGGGCCCTGGTCGGCGACCTGGGCGTACACGCGGGAGACGATCTCGTCGGGCGAGCGGCCGAGGTCGAGCCGGTCGACCAGGTCGGTGCGCACGCCGCGGCCGTCGAGGGACTTCAGCGCCGCCGTCACGGCCTGGCGGCCGATCCAGACGCCGGAGCCCTCGTCGCCGACCAGCCAGCCGTGGCCGTCGGCGACCCTGACCACGTCCCACCCGGCGATGCGGGCCGCGACCGAGCCCGTGCCGGCGAGCAGGACCGTGCCGTCGGGCTCGGCCGTCGCGCCGGCGAAGGCCACGAGCACGTCGGCCACCACGAACGGCCGCCCGGGGAGCCCGGCCGCCCGCCACGCCTCGGCGGCGAGCTTCCCGGCCCGTCCGGCACCTGATCCGGCCAGGCCGAACACGCCGGCGACGACCCGCGCGGGGTCGAGCCCGCGCATGGCCTCGCGGAGCGCGGCCAGCAGGTTCGCGGCCGGATCGGCGGCCGAGACCACGTTCGCGCCCGCGGCGTGGCCGCGCCCCGCGACCCGGCCGTCTTGGCCGACGACCACGCATCGGGTGCTGGTGCCCCCGCCGTCCACTCCGATGATCAACGCTGTCACAGCTCATCCCCCTGGAAATACCTTCCAAGAAGGTACAAGAGGATGAAGATTTCCTACAACGACCACGCTGTTAGCCTCGTCACTTCCGGGGTCACGCGCCCCTTATGGATCACTTTGAGGCGGTTAGCGGACCTCAGCCGGGTATGGGGAGCGCATGGGACGCCTACCTCGGCCCCGAGGGCCGATCTCCGAGGGGATCATCTCCGCACTCTCCGGCGGCCCCCTGCCGCCCGCCGGCGACCCCGACCCGTTCGGGGAGGATCTCCACCTGTCCCTGTACGCCTGCTACGAACTCCACTACCAGGGCTTCGACGGCGTCGACCCCGAATGGGAGTGGGACCCCGGCCTGCTGGCCCTGCGCCGCGACCTCGAACGCGTCTTCCTGACGGCGCTGCGCGACGGCGTCGCGGGGGGCGCCGACGTCGAGGCGGAGGTCGACGCGGCGATGGCCGACTCCCCCGGCGGGATCTCGCACTTCCTGGAGGCCAAGGGCGAACTCTGGCACCTGCGCGAATACGTGGTCCACCGGTCGGCCTACCACCACAAGGAGGCCGACCCGCACGCCTGGGTCATCCCCCGGCTGACCGGCCAGGCCAAGGCGTCGCTCGTCGCGGTCGAGTTCGACGAGTTCGGCGGCGGCCGGCACGCCCGCATGCACTCGAAACTGTTCGGCGACCTGATGCGCGCCCTCGACCTCGACGACGCCTACCTGGCCCGGCTCGACGACGTCCCGGCGCCGATGCTGGCCGTGGTCAACATGATGTCCCTGTTCGGCCTGCACCGGTCGCTGCGCGGCGCCCTGGTCGGCCACTTCGCCTCGGCCGAGATCACCACCTCGCCGGGCGCGGCCCGGATGGCGCGGGCCCTCGACCGGTTGGGCGTCGGCGAGAAGGTGTTCTTCACCGAGCACGTGGAGGCGGACGCCGTCCACGAACAGGTGCTGCGCCGCGACGTCGTCGGCGACCTGCTGCGGCGCGAACCCGCGCTGACCGGCGACGTCGTCTTCGGCTTCCAGGCCACCGACCTGCTGGAGGGCCGGTTCTCCCGGCACGTGCTCGACGCCTGGGACCGGGGCCGCACCTCGCTCAGGGAGTCCCCCGATGGCCGGTGACCCGACGCGGATCACGATGGTGACCGGCGGCCCGATCCTGGTGGAGGGCCCGGTGGAGATCACCCTGGACGACGGCCGGGTGGTGCGCTCCGACCGCTTCGTGGTCGCCCTGTGCGCGTGCAAGCGCAGCCGGACCTACCCCATCTGCGACACCAGCCACCGACCCAAGCACCGACGGGGAGAGTCATGAACATCGATCTCACGGGCAAGACCGCGCTGGTCACCGGCTCGACGCAGGGCATCGGCCTGGCCATCGCGACCGGCCTGGCCCGCTCGGGCGCCAGGGTCGGCGTGAACGGCCGCAACCCCGAACGCGTCGAGAAGGCCGCCGCCGAGGTGGGCGGCTTCCCGGTCGTGGCCGACGTGGTCGAGGGCGCCGACGACATCCTGAAGGCGCTCCCGGACGTCGACATCCTGGTCAACAGCTTCGGCGTCTTCGAGTCGCGCCCCGCCCTGGAGATCACCGACGGCGAGTGGCGCCGCTACTTCGAGGCCAACGTCCTGTCGGCGGTCCGGCTGACCCGCGCCTACCTGCCCGCCATGATGAAACGCGGCTGGGGCCGCGTCCAGTACATCGCCAGCGACTCGGCCGTCGCGACGCCCATCGAGATGATCCACTACGGCATGTCGAAAACGGCCCTGCTGGCGGTCTCGCGGGGCTTCGCCAAGGAGGCGGCGGGCACGGGCGTGACGGTCAACAGCGTCATCGCCGGCCCGACCCACACGGGCGGCGTCGAGGATTTCGTGTACGGCCTGGTCAGCCGCGACCTGCCATGGGAGGAGGCGCAGCGGGAGTTCATGCGGCGGCACCGGCCCCACTCGCTGATCCAGCGGCTGATCGAACCGGAGGAGATCGCCAACATGGTGACCTACCTGGCGTCGCCACTGGCGTCGGCGACGACGGGCGGGGCGCTCCGGGTCGACGGCGGTTACGTGGACGCGATCCTGCCCTAGATGATCAGTGCATGTATGACGTGTTCGAATCCCAGTGGGAGAACTTCGACGACCACTTCGTCATGGCCTGGGCCGAGGGCCTGACGATCGAGGAGACCGCCCGGCGGCTGGGCGCCGACCCGGCCACGGCGACCCCGTGCCCGCTGGCGGAACTCCCCCCGTTCGAAACCGAGATGCTCGACGTCGTCACCTTGATCGGGGAGTTCGGCGGCTGGACCCTGACGCTCCAGGTCCTCATGGGCGACGCGAACGACGCCGAGAAGCTCGCCGCCCTCTCCGCCGGCGGCGGCCGCGCGATCGGCATCGGCTGGATCAACGGGGACAACCATCGGGTGAACGTCGCCGCCGACGGCGAAGAGGTGTTCTCCGAACGCTTCGCGGACGCCCTGCGGCCCGGCGGCCCGCTGGCCCCCCACGCCGACGGCCTGAGCATCCCCGACCGCGACGAGATCCCCGACGACGAGGACTACCCCGAGGCGGCGGTGATCAGCACCGTCCTGACGGCCGTCGGCCGGTACGTCGGCCGGCAGGTCGACGAGGAATGGCTGACCAGGCCTCACGTGGCGTATCTGGTCAGAGGCTAGTCCTCGCAGGTGAGCACCGGTTCGGCGTCGTAGACCGTGTGGAACTTCTGGCGCCGGACCTCCTTGCCGTCCTTCTTGAACACCCGGGTCACGTCGATCGAGAAGCCCTGGGCCCCGCCCATCGGCAGGCAGTCGGGCCCCGAGTCCGTGATGGGGTCGGCCGAGTTCACGTTGTACGGGCCCGAGCTCTCCGCCTCGATCTCCCAGCGTTTGGTGCTCCAGAACGTCACCGTCACCGACGTCGAGGTGTACGACGTCGTCACCAGCACCCCGTACTTCGAGTCGTTCTTCCAGCGGAAGTCCGGTTGCGGGTACGACACCGTCGACTCCCGTCCGGCCGGGTAGCGGGAGATGTAGTACTGGTGCGCCATGTGCTGGACGTCCTGGAAGCCGCCGAAGAACACGGCGTTGAACATGGTCGTCACGAACTGGGAGATGCCGCCGCCGACGTCGTTGACGAACCGGCCGCTGGAGATCATGGGGGCGGAGACGAAGCCGCGGGCGGTGTCGCGCTTTCCGACGGTGCCGTTCAGGGAGAAGGTCTCCCCGGGCATCACCAGGTGGTTGTCGAGGATGTCGGCGATGGTGTGGATGTTGGTCACGCGGGGGGCGCAGCAGGGGTGGTGGGTGGTGAAGGTCGACACCTTCTCCTTGATGCCGAGCGCCTTCGCCTTCTCCGTCGTCAGTGCCGGCTCGCTGGTGGTGAAGGCCACCTCGACGGTACGGTCGCCGCTGCCCGCCACCGTCTCCTCGACCGCGGTCTTCAGGGCCGCCGCGTCGACGCCCTGGCCGGTCTGCGACGGCACCACCACCGGCTTGCCCTTGACGATCTTGAAGCGGGCGTCCTTGGGGGCCTTGGCCGCGTCGACCAGGCGTTCCTCGACCCCGGCCAGGGCTCTGCGGGCGTTGAACGCGGGGCGTAACTCCCCCTGCTCGTCGGGCAGGAACCGCAGGTTGGCCGCGACGACGGCGGCGGGCAGCTCGGCCGACCGGCCGCCGTTGGTCAGGGTGATCGGGCCGGCCGCCTCCTTGGCGGTGGAGGCCGCGAAGCGGCGCATCGCGTCGGCCGTCGTGTACGGCTCGACGACGCCGAGTTCCAGGGAGACGGTCCGCTCGCCCTGGAGGTAGGCCTGCCGCAGTTTCCCGGCGGCGTCGGCCCGGTCGACGGCGCGTCCGGCGGCGGGGGTCACCACCCGGGGGGTGAGGCCCCGGTAGAGCACGCCGCCCTGCCGGGCCGGGCGGTCGGCGCCCTCGGCCACGGCGGCGACGGCGGCCGCGAGGCGCTCCTCGTCCACCTTCAGCCGCAGCGGGACGTCCCGGCGGCCGAACAGGGCCTGAAGGGAGTCGACCACGCCGCCCTGCGCGGCGGCCACGGTGCCCGCGAGGTCGAAGGCGAGGCCGGCGTCTTCGGGGACGACCTCGGTCTCCTTGCCGCCGGCGGTGACCACGATGGGGCGGTCGGCGCGGACGGCGAGCCCGGCCTCCAGCCTCTCCCGCGCGTCGGCCGGGTCGAGGCCGCCGACGTCGATCCCGGCGACGAAGGTGTTGCGGGGCAGTTCCCCGGCGAACGCCACGGCGGGCCCGCCGACCGCCGCGACCAGCGCCAGGACGACCAGGCCGGCGATGACGAGGGGGGTCCTCGACCGGCGCGGCGGCTCCGGCGGGGGCGCGCTCCGGCCTAACCCGCTGGCCCCATCGGTCACGTACGTCACAGCCGGCCTCCCACCCATTTCGGGCATTTTAGGGGGCCGGAGGACCTATGCGGTCAGCCGCGTCCTTATCTCCGCGACAAGTCCGGCGGCCGCCGCCTCGATCTGGACGCGCACTTTCTCGAAGTCGGCGCGGCCCCCGTAATAAGGGTCGGCGACGTCGGGGGAATCGGCGTCGGGGTCGAATTCGCGCAGCAGCCGGACTTTCTCCCGGTCGGCCTCGCTCGGGGCCATGGAACGCAGGTCGCGCAGGTGGCCGTTGTCGAGGGCGATGATCAGGTCGTACCGGCGGAACCACAACGCGCGGAACTGGCGGGCGCTGTGGGCGCTGGTGTATCCGGCCCGGCGCAGGGCGGCGATCGTGCGGTGGTCGGCGGGTTTGCCGATGTGCCAGCCCTGGGTGCCGGAGCTGTCGACCTCGACGTCGAGACCGGCGTCGTCGAGGCGGCGGCGCAGGATGTGCTCGGCCATCGGGGAACGGCAGATGTTGCCGGTGCAGACGAACGTCACGCGAAAGACCACGACGCGCACCCTATACCCGAGAACTTTGTCACCTGATGTCCGTATAGACCATTTAGTTATCGAAACTTCCCGAATCGGTTGTTTCGACAGCTTGACGGTGATCATCTTTTGGGCGAAGACTTCAAAAATAATCTGCGTGCCCTCTCCCGCCCGGTAGAACCTCGCCCGGCAGGCACGCACATCTGGAGGAACTTCAGTGAGGATCGTTCCCCGAAGGAGGAGCCGCCAGCTGGCGGTCGGCCTCGCCATCCCCATCGCCCTCGTGCTCAGCCCGCTGCCGAGCCTCGCTGACCCGGTGCCACCGGTCAGCGCGGTTCCCGCCGACCGGCAGCCCGCCGGCACCCAGAACGGTGTCGCGCTGATCCGCATCGTCGTTCCCGACCAGGCGGCCGTCGACCGCCTGAACGACATGGGCGTCGACCTCGCCGAGTACAAGAAGCCCGTCGACGACGGCCTCGAGGTCCACGCGGTGCTCAGCCCCGAGGAGGCCCAGGCGCTCCGCGACCAGGGCTTCGACCTGCGCGGCACCATCTCCGACCAGAGCGACGTCGCCGAGAACCAGGCGCAGCGACGCCAGGCGCTCGCGCGCATCGCCGCCGCGGAGGCGGCCGACAGCGACAAGCTGACCGTGCTGCGCTCGGAGTGGTTCACCAACACCGGCAACCAGCGTTTCCTGTCGGTCGAGGTCAAGTCGAGCGCCGTGGACGCCGAGACCGTGCTCACCGTGAGCTGGGACAACGGACCGGGCACCGAGCCCGGTTCGGGCGGCACCGCCACGATGAGCCGCTTCACCGACGCCGGTCAGTACATGTACCACCGGTTCAACTCGCCGCTGCCGATCAACACCGCTCCCTCCAAGGTGACGATCTCCAGCAACCGCGGCGGCACGACCACGGTCGACGTGAAGGAGTGGCTCGGCGCGCCGCAGAAGGCGCCCAGCCCCCACTACGTCTCCGACTTCATCGACCACTACATGGACCCGACGGAGATCACCGACCGCATCGTCGGCCTCGCCGCCGAGTTCCCGAAGATCGCCGAGATCGTCGACCTGCCGAACAAGACCAACGGCTACCGCCGCCTGGCCCAGGCGCAGTTCGGCGGCACCGGCGCGGCCGCGTTCTACGTGAGCTCCAAGGCGTACGGCCACGAGGGCGGCAACGACATCACGTTCGCGCTGGCCAACCCGGGCACCGCGAGCAGCCCGCTCTCGGTCGCGGTGACCGCCAAGGCGATCTCGGTCAGCCTCGGCACCGACGCCGCCGGCGCGGTCAACAGCACCACCAAGCAGGTCGTGGACGCCGTCAACGCCAGCCCGGCCGCTTCCGCCCTGGTGAAGGCCAGCCTCTACCGCACCAACACCGGCGCGGCCGTGGCCCCCACCTCGGCGGCGACCGCGCTGACCGACGGCCTCAAGGCCCCGGCGGCCATCTCGCGCGAGCCCTTCCAGACGAAGGTGCTGCGCATCGGCCGCGACCGCGACGGCTCGAAGACCGGCGTCTTCCTGTACTGCCAGGAGCACGCCCGCGAGTGGGTGACCCCGATCACCTGCCTGGAGACCGCCGAGCGGCTGCTGCGCAACTACGCGCACGACCGCCAGACCAAGGACCTGGTCGACGACCTCGACATCTTCGTCCTGCCGGTCACCAACCCCGACGGCGCGCACTACAGCTTCTACGACTTCAACTCGATGCGCCGCAACATGACCAACCACTGCCCCGAGAACAACGGCGACCCGGGCCGCCGCAACTCGTGGGGTGTGGACCTCAACCGCAACTTCTCCGTCGGTTCGCTCACCGACGGCTACAGCGGCGCCTCAAGCTCCTGCACCAGCGACACCTACGCCGGCCCGGCGGAGCTGTCGGAGCCGGAGGCCAAGAACGAGGTCTGGCTGACCCACCAGTTCCCGAACATCAAGTTCGCGATGAACACCCACTCGTACGGCGGCTACTTCATGTGGCCTCCGGGCGCCTACAAGTCGGCCGGCCGTGAGCTGCTGCCGCGCGTCGACTTCGGCACCGAGAACTACTTCTGGGACGCCTCGTCCGAGATCCTGTCGGCCGTCCAGGCCTGGCGCGGCACGGGCATCTGGCCGGGCCGCACCGGTCCGGTCCCGGACGTGCTGTACTCGGCCGCCGGCAACAGCGCCGACGAGCACTGGTTCAACCGCGGCATCATCGGCTGGGACTTCGAGGTCGGCGCCGACCTCTGGAACCCGACCACCAAGCGCTTCGAGCCCGTCGGCTTCCAGCCGCCGTTCGCGGAGGGCCACCAGGAGGCCATGGAGTTCGCCAACGGCCAGATCGCCATCCTGAAGGTGGCGAGCGAGTTCGCCGACGACGGCAAGCGGCCCACCTCCAGCCTGGTCAAGGTGTCGAGCGGTCCGGGCACCGCGACCTTCACCTTCTCGGTGAACGAGGCCGCCAACGTCTACTACACCCTCGACGGCAGCAGGCCGACGCTCCAGAGCACCAAGCTGGAGCAGGCCGGTATGCGCGAGGGCGCGGCGCACATCACGGTCGACAAGAACACCACCGTCAACTGGTTCTCGGTCGACATCGCCGGGAACGTCGAGCGGAACTACGACCCCGCCACCGGCTCGGGCAACTACAGCTCGAAGGTCGTCAAGGTCGGATAACGCAGCACCAGACGGCCGCCGGGCAGCCCGCCCGGCGGCCGTCGCCGTTCCGCTTTCATTAGAGGTTTCCCGACAGCTGGCGTGAAAAGATCAGATCCGGTACGTTCCAGCACGGCGGGCCGCATTCCCGGCTCCCCCCTGCCCTCACCAGAAGCCAAGGATCAATGCTGTCCACTACCAGGCGAGGATTCCTCGCGGGCACCGGCGGGATGTTCGCCGCCGGTCTGGCCTCCGCGAGCGTGGCCCAGACGGCTGAGGCGCGTCCCCGCGCCCCGCGCAACATCGTCCTGATCCTCGCCGACGATCTGGGCGTGAGCGAGATCGGTCCCTACGGCCAGCGCATCATCGCGACGCCGAACCTCGACCGCATGGCGGCCCAGGGCGTGCGCTTCCGCAACGCCTTCGCGGGCTCCTCGCTCTGCGCGCCGTCGCGCTGCTCCCTGCTGACCGGCCTGCACACCGGTCACGGGACCGTCCGCGAGAACCCCGAAGGCGGCCCGCAGCACGCGCTGAACCCGGGCGACCTGACCTTCGCCGAGGTCGCGCGGCTGGCCGGCTACCGCACCGCCCTCATCGGCAAGTGGGGCTTCGGGCCCGAGCAGCCCGACCAGGACTCCCACCCGAACGTGCGCGGCTACGACGAGTTCTACGGCTACATCACCCACGTCCACGCCCACCAGTACTGGCCGACGTACCTGTGGCACAACCGCGAGATGGTGGCCTTCGACGGGGCGACGTACTCCCCCGACTTCCTGCGCGACCGCGCGGTCAAGTTCATCAGGGAGTCGGCCAAGGACGGCAAGCCGTTCCTGCTCCAGTTCGCCACGATCCTGCCCCACTCGCCGAGCGAGATCCCGGGCGACGCGGGCCAGTACGCCGACATGCCGTGGACCAAGGCCAACCGCCGCCACGCCGCCCAGGTGACCCGGCTCGACGCCCACGTGGGCGACATCCTGCGCACCCTGCGCGAGGCGGGCGTGGCCGACGACACCATCGTGATCTTCACGGCCGACAACGGCCCCCATCACGAGAAGGGCGTCGACCCGAACATCTTCAACTCCAACGGCCCCTACCGGGGCGTCAAGCGTCAGCTGTACGACGGCGGCATCCGCATCCCGATGATCGCCTACAACCCGTCGTTCACCCCGAAGGTCGTCGAAGACCACGTGGCGTTGTGGGACATCCTGCCGACGGTGGCCGACGTCGCGGGCCTGCCCGTCCCGGCCCACGTCGACGGCCGTTCGTTCCGCGGCCTGCTGACCGGCGACCGCTACGCGGGCCACCCGTTCCTGGTGTGGAACCGGCCGCGCAAGATGCAGGCGATCCGGCGCGGCCACTGGAAGCTGATCCGCTTCGAGCCGAACATCGCCGGGGCCGGCCCCGAGGGCCGCAACGAGCTGTACGACCTGCGCGGCGACCGGGGCGAGCGCCACAACGTGGCCGAACGCCACCCGAAGCTGGTCGCGGAGCTGACCGAGCTGCTCGACGGGGCCATCGGCCCCGACCCGCGCATCCCCTACGGCCTGACGGCCCGCGAGGAGGCCGGCGGCGTGGTGGTCGCGCTGGCCAACGGCTCGAACGGCCCGTGGACGAAGGTCCGCCTCTACCTCGACGACGACGACGCCAAGAGCGTCGGCCAGGAACGCCTGGTCAAGGCCGAGTCGTTCGTGGCGACGTTCCCGAAGCGGGGCAGGGTCGCGCACGCCCGCTTCACCGCCGGCGGCGAGGAGATCCACTTCCGGACCAAGGTCCAGAAGGCGCCCCACTGACATGCGGATCATCGAAGGCGCCGGGGTCTGGGCCGGCGGGGGCGACGACTGGACCGAGCACCTGCGCACCCCCGACCTGTCGGTGGGCACCTACTGCATCCCGGCGGGCGGCCTCGACGACCAGAGCCCGCACACCGAGGACGAGATCTACGTCGTGACCACCGGCCGCGCCCGCATCGTCACCCCGACGGGCGAGGCGCAGGTCGGTCCCGGCGCGGTCATCTTCGTCCCGGCGGGCGAAGACCACCGCTTCGTCGACGTGACCGAGGACCTGACCCTCCTGGTGGTCTTCGGCCCGGCCTACGGCTCCCGCGGCGGCACGTGAGCAGTCCACCGATCGCCGGGCCGCCGTCCGGTCCGGTGGACGTCCCGCCCGTGGTGGCGGCCTTCGCCGGGGGCGGCGCCGTCACCCCGGTCTGGCGCAACGGGCTCGGCGGCCTGACCTTCCGCGTCGGCGACCAATACGTGAAGTGGTCGCCCGCGACGAGCCCGGGGCCGGACCTGCGCGTCGAAGCCGACCGTCTCCGGTGGGCCTCCCCGTGGGCGAGGGTGCCGCGCGTCGTCGGCCAGGGCGCGGACGAACACGGATCGTGGCTGGTCACCGAGGCGCTTCCCGGGTGGTCCCCCGTCGACCCCCGGCGGCCCGTCACACCGGAGATCGCGGCGCGGGCCATCGGCCGGGGGTTGCGGTCGCTGCACGACGCCGCTCCCGTGGCCGGCTGCCCCTTCGACTGGGGCGTGCCCATGCGGCTCGCCAAGGCCGACCGGCGCATCGCCGCCGGCATGAGCCCGGCCGAGTGGTGGCCGGAGCACCGGGGCCTGGACGTGGAGCGTGCCAGGGCGAAGCTCGGCAGCCCGCCGGAGATCGACCGGCTGGTCGTCTGCCACGGGGACGCGTGCGTGCCGAACACGCTGATCGACGACGCCGGTTCGTTCGCCGGTCACGTCGACCTCGGTTCGCTCGGCGTGGCCGACCGCTGGGCCGATCTGGCGGTGGCGGCGTGGAGCATGGACTGGAACTTCGGGCCCGGTCACGACGGGCTGGTCTATGAGGCGTACGGGGTGGCTCCGGACCCCGTGCGCATCGCCTATTCCCGCCTGCTCTGGGACCTCACGTAGATCAATAAGGAAACTTTCCTATTGACAACTCAAGTGACAGGGGTGTTACATCCTCTTAATTTAAGCCGTAAAGCGCTTCCGGAGGACTCCCATGCGCCGACCGAGGCTGCTCCTCGCCCTGTTAACCGCGGCCGCCACGCTCGTCAGCGGGCTGGTGGCCATCCCCCAGGCACAGGCCGCCATCGGCCCCGTGACCTGGTCTGACGAGTTCAACGCTCCGGCGGGCACGTCGATCGACGGGTCCAAGTGGAAGTTCGACATCGGCGGCGGCGGCTGGGGCAACAACGAGCAGCAGTACTACACGAACTCGACTCGCAACGTTTACCACGACGGCGCGGGCAACCTCGCGATCACAGCCCGGCGGGAGAACCCGTCGAACCTCCAGTGCCACTACGGAACCTGCCAGTACACCTCCGGCCGCATCCTCACGGCCGACCGGTTCACGCAGGCGTACGGGCGGTTCGAGGCGCGACTGAAGATCCCGAGGGGGCAGGGCATCTGGCCGGCGTTCTGGATGCTGGGCGGCGGCACCTGGCCCAACGGCGGCGAGATCGACATCATGGAGAACGTCGGCAACCAGCCGAACACCGTCTACGGCACCGTCCACGGCCCCGGCTACTTCGGCGGCACGGCGGTCGGCGGCAACCGGTCGATCGGCGCCCCGCTCGCCGACGCCTTCCACACCTACCGCGTCGACTGGTCGCCCAACCTGATCATCTGGTACCTCGACGGGTCGGAGTTCTTCCGCGTCACCCCCTCCAGCCTGCGTGGCAACGCCTGGGTCTTCGACCACCCGTTCTTCATGATCCTGAACGTGGCGGTCGGCGGCTACTGGCCCGGCTACCCCGACGGCTCCACCCAGTTCCCGCAGACCATGCTGATCGACTACGTCCGCGTCTCAGCCTGGCAGCCCGACGGCGGCGGCGGCACCGGCAGCAACCTGCGGTCGGCCATGAACAGCAAGTGCATCGACATCCCCGCCGCCAACCCGGTCGACGCCGCCAGGCTGCAGATGTACGACTGCAACGGCACCGCCGCCCAGCAGTGGTCGATCAACTCCGACGGCACGGTCCGCGCGATGGGCAAGTGCATGGACGCCGCCGCGGCCGGCACCGCCAACGGGACCGCGATCCAGCTCTACACGTGCAACGGCACCGCCGCCCAGCGCTTCACCCTGTCGGGCGCGGGCGACCTGGTGAACGTCGCCGCCAACAGATGCGTCGACATCGCCGGCCGCAACACCGCCAACGGAGCCCAGCTCCATCTGTGGGACTGCACGGGCGCCTCCAACCAGAAGTGGTCGCGCTCGTAACGTCCAGAAAAAAGAGAAAGGGCGCCCGCGACCCGGGCGCCCTTTCTTTTGCCCGCAGTTCTGCCTGTTTCAGGCTTAATTCAGTCGTGACACGCCGGTCATCCGGTTGAGTATTGACGGTTTTCGGCACCGGTTCGATACTCGGTTCACTCTTGGAGAGCGTTCTCTGTGAGGGGGTGAACCCATGTCCCGGCGGATCGCCAACCGCACCCGTGTCATCCGCGCGCTGCGGGAGCGCGGCCCGTTGTCGCGCCGCGAGCTCGCCGGAATCGGGTTGTCCCGCTCGACCGTCACCGCCGTCGTCGAGGAGCTCGTCGGCGCGGGGCTGGTCGTCGAGGTCTCCGGGCCCGCCCGGGGAGCCGGGCGGCCGGCGCAGCTCATCTCGCTCTCCCCCGCGCTCGGGGTCGCGGTGGGGGTCGAGATCGCCAACGGGGTGGTCCGGGCGGCGGTCTGCGACCTCTCCCGGCGGCTGCTCGCCCATGACGCGGTCGTGGTCGACGAGCGTACAAGACCCGAAGAGACGCTGGTCGTGGTGGCCGAGCTGGTCGACCGGCTGCTCGGCGGGCGGTCGCGCGACGACGTGCTCGGGGTCGGGATCGCGATCCCGGGGCCGATCCAGCGCGGCACCGGGCGCAACGGGCGGGCCACCACGCTGAAGCCGTGGGTGGACGTCAACCCCTACGTCACCGCGGCCGAGGCGCTGAAGCTGCCGATCGCGGTCGACAACGACGCCAACCTCGCCGCCGTCGCCGAGGCCACGTGGGGCGCGGCGCGCGGGCTGCGCGACGTCGCCTACGTCTACTCCGCCGCCGGCATCGGCGTCGGGTTCATCCTGAACGGCTCCCTGTACGCCGGCGCGAACGGCACCGCCGGGGAGCTCGGCCACACCACGATCGACGAGAACGGCGAGATCTGCGAGTGCGGCGGCCGGGGCTGCCTGAACACGCTGGCCAACGCCGCGTCGATCTCCCTCAACCTGCGCCGGAGCCATGGACGCGAACTGTCCATCGCCGAGGTCATCGCGCTCGCCCACGACGGGGATCTCGGTTGCCGCCGGGTCATCGCCGACGCGGGCCGGCACATCGGGCTGGCCGCGGCCAACCTCTACAACCTGCTCGACCCCGAGCTGATCGTCCTGGGCGGGAACCTCGCGCCCGCCGGGGAGATCCTGCTGGGGCCGCTGCGGGAGTCCATGGCCCGACGGGCCATCCACGCCGGGGAGGTGCTGCCGCCCTTCATCGTCGGCGAGCTCGATCAGGACGTGGTGGTCGTGATGGGCGCCGCCGCCGTCGTGCTGCGGGACGACGAGAGGTTCCCGCTGCCCGACAGGTGACGGCCCGGCTCACGGTTGCCGCCGCGAGCCGGGCCTTTTACGCCACGGGGTGGGCCCGTGGCGGCGACACAAATAGTGGAGCAGTCATGAATTTACCTCGCCTCGGCATGCTTCTCGTGCTGGTGCTGGCGACGGCCTGCGGGACGGCGGCCGAGCCGCCCGCGTCGGCCCCCGCCGCCGGATCCTCAGGGAAGCTGAAGATCGCCCTGTCCAACTCGTTCATCGGGAACCAGTGGCGGGTCGAGATGGAGAACGTCTTCAAGGCGGCGTGCGCGATGCCGCCGTACAAGGACCAGGTCGACTGCAGCGTCTTCAACGCCGGCAACGACGTGTCGACGCAGTCGCGGCAGATCTCGAACCTGATCTCGCAGGGCGTCGACGGCATCGTCATCAACGCGGCCTCGACGAGCGGGCTCAACGGGGTCGTGCAGCAGGCCTGCGATCGAGGCATCACCGTGGTGTCGTTCGACAACACCGTCGATCACCCGTGCGGGATCACGGTCAACACCGACCAACTGAAGTTCGGGCAGCAGCTCGCGCAGTTCATCGTCGACGAGCTCGGCGGCACCGGCAACGTGGTCATGGTCACCGGCGTGGCCGGGACCGGCGCCGACAACGACCGCAACAAGGGCGCCAAGGAGGTGTTCGCGGCCAACCCCGGGATCAAGGTGGTGGCCGAGTACAGCGGCATGTGGGACTCGGCGACCGCCCAGCGGGTCACCGCCGCGCAGCTGCCGAGCCTGCCCGACGTCGACGGCGTGTGGGTCTCGGGCGGCACCGACGGCGTCATCAAGGCGTTCGCCGACGCCAAGCGGGAGATGCCGGTGTTCGGCGGGGAGGCCGAGAACGGCTTCCGCAAGTACATGGCCGGAACGCTGACGCCGCAGGTCAAGGGCATGTCCATCGGCCAGCCGCCCTACCTGTCGGTGGTCGCGCTGGAGCTGGCGCGGGCGGTCATCAAGAAGGAGCGCGCGAAGGGCAACCTGACGATCCCGTTCCCGGTCGTGACCGGCTCGGCGCTCACCCCGGGTGAGACGGTCTTCCCCGACCTGCCCGACAGCTTCTTCGCCGACTTCACCGACTCGGGGCCGAACGCGATCCTGGTGTTGTGCCAGCAGGCCGCGACCGACGGCACCCCCTGCCCCGGCGCGACCCTCTCCGTCAAGCTCGGCACCCCATGACCGTCACGGCCACCGGGGTCGGGCGCGCGTTCGGCGGCGTCCAGGCCCTCCGGGACGCGTCGTTCGCGGCGCGTCCCGGGGAGATCCACGCCCTGGCCGGGGAGAACGGCGCGGGGAAGAGCACCCTCATCAAGGTGCTCTGCGGCGCGATCCGCGCCGACACCGGGACCGTCGTGGTCGAGGGCCGGGTCGCGACCGCGTTCCAGGAGCTCTCGCTGCTGCCCGACCTGACCGTGGCGGAGAACCTGCTGCTGGCCGCGCCGCCCCGGGGGCGGCTCGGCCTGGTCCGCCGCAGCCGCCTCGCCGACGAGGCCGCTCTGATCCTCTCCCGGTACGGGGCCTCCGGCGTCGACCCCCGCTCCCCCGCCCGTGACCTGGCCGTCTCCCAGAAACAGGTGGTCGAGCTGGTGCGAGTGCTGGCCCTGGAGCCCGACGTGGTCTTCCTGGACGAACCGACGGCCGCCCTGGCCGAACGCGAGGTCGACTGGCTCGCCGGGCACATGCGCCGCCTGCGCGACGCCGGGGCGTGCGTCATCTTCACCTCGCACCGATGGCGGGAGATCGAGCGCCTGGCCGACCGCGTGACCGTCTTCCGGGGCGGCACGAACGTGGCGACGCGCGACCGCCTGTCGGAGGAGGAGGCCATCACCCTGATGACGGGCCGCACGCTCGGCGCCACCTACCCCGACGTCTCGGAGATCGTTCCGGGAGAGAGCGCGCTGACGGTGACCGGCCTGACGAGCGGGCGGCTCCGCGAGGTGTCGTTCGAGCTGCGCAGGGGCGAGATCCTCGGCGTGGGCGGCCTGGCCGGGCAGGGCCAGCGCGACCTCTTCCTGACCCTGTTCGGCGCGGGGAAACCCGCCGCCGGACGGTTGTCGGTCACCCGGGCGACCGGCGGCACGGCCGAGCCGGTCGCCGACGGCCGGCCGAGCGCCCGCGCGGGCCTGCTGCCGGACTGGCCGGTACGGCTGCGGCAGCCCCGCGACGCCATCAAGGCCGGGATCGCCTACGTGCCCGAAGACCGCAAGGCCGAAGGGCTGCTGCTGCACCTGTCGATCCGCGACAACATCGCGCTCGCCACGCTGGCCCGGCGCTCCCGCGCCGGGTTCATCCGGCACCGGGCCGAGAAGGCCGCCGTCTCGGGCATCGCCGGGAAGCTCGCCATCGGCGCCGGGCGCTCGACGGCGCAGGCGGCCGGCACGTTGTCGGGCGGCAACCAGCAGAAGGCGGTGATGGCCCGCTGGCTGCTCACCGACGCCGACGTCTTCCTGCTCTACGACGTCACCCGGGGCGTCGACGCCGCCACCAAGCACGACATCTACCACCTCATCGCCGACCTGGCCCGCGACGGCAAGGCGATCCTCTTCTACTCCAGCGAGACCGAGGAGATCGCCGGGTTGTGCCACCGCGTGCTGGTGCTGCGCGAGGGCCGGATCGCGGCCGAGCTGCCCGGCCCTGTCGGCGACGCGGAGACCATCGTGGCCGCCTCGATCAGGGAGCCCGCCGATGCGTGACCTCCAGGACCGGCTCGGCTACCTCGTGCTGGCGGCGACCGCGCTCGCCTACTTCACCGTCTACACCACCAGCCTGGGCCGGCCGCCCGGCTCGTTCGACTACCTCGCGATCCTCAACACCACGATGCCGCTCGTGCTGGTCGCGCTCGGGCAGAGCCTCGTCGTGCTCACCGGCGGCATCGACCTGTCGGTCGGCGGGGTCGTGAGCCTGTGCGTCGCGATCACCGCCGCCACCGGGGGCGCCCCCGGCTGGATTTTCGCCGTGGTGCTGCTCGGCGGCCTGTGCGGCCTGGTCAACGGCCTGGTGGTGGCGTACGGGCGGATCGCGCCCATCCTCACCACCCTGGCCACGTTGTCGGTCTACACCGGGGCGGCCCTGTGGGTGCTGCCCGTCCCGGGCGGGTCGATCGCGCCCGAGGTCAGGGCGGTGTTGTCGAACCCGAACGTGCCCACCGGCCTCGGCTGGCTGGCGCTGGCCGTGGCCGGCTGGTGGGTGCTGCGCCGCACCCGGTTCGGCATGCGCGTCTACGCCGTCGGCAGCGACGAGACCTCGGCCCGCGCGGTCGGCGTGCCGGTCGAGCGGGTCAAGGCGAAGGTCTACGCGCTGTCGGGCCTGTGCTCGGCCGCCGCGGCGGTGTTCTACGTCGCCACGACGACGGCGGGCGACGCCAACGCCGGGGCGCCGTTCATCCTCACCTCCATCGCCTCGGTCGTCGTCGGCGGGGTCGCGTTCACCGGCGGGAAGGGCAGCGCGATGGGCGCGGTGGCGGGCGCGGTCGCGCTCACGCTGGTCATCGACGTGTTGTTCTTCGCCGGGATCGACCCGCTCTACCAGTCGCTCTTCCAGGGGTTGTTCCTGGTCGTCGCGGTGCTGCTCGGCACCGGGGCCGCCCTGCTCGCCCGCCGGAGGGCCGCGTGAACCGCCGTGCCGCCTACGCCGTCGCCGTCGCGGCGGTCGTGCTGATCCTCGGGGCCGTGTTGTCGCCGGGCTTCGCGTCGTGGCCGGGCCTGCGCGCCGTCCTGATCGTGGCGAGCTTCACCGGCTTCGTCGCGGCCGGGCAGATGCTGGTGGTCCTGGTCGGCGGCATCGACCTGTCGATCCCGTGGGTGCTCAACGCGGCGGCGATCGTGCTGACCACGACCGGCCTGGGCCTGGCCGACCGGCTGCCGCTCGCGCTGGCGCTGGCCGTCGGGGCGGGCCTGCTGGCGGGCCTGGTCAACGGCCTGGGCGTCGCCTGGCTCGGGGTGCCGGCGGTCGTCATGACGCTGGGCATGAACGGCGTCCTGCAGGGCCTCACCCTGGGCGTCTCCCAGGGTCTGACCTGCGGAGACTGCGGCCACTACGCGCCGCAGCCGCTCCGGGACCTGTTCGCCGGCACCGTCCCGGCCGCGCTGCTGGTCTGGCTGGGCGCCGCGCTGTTCGTGACGGTCCTGCTCACGCTGACCACCTTCGGGCGCCGCGTGTACGCGACCGGCGCCAACCCCCGCGCCGCCTACCTGTCCGGGGTGGGGGTGAAGGGGGTGACGGTCGCCCTCTACACGCTGTCGGGCGGGTTCGCCGCGCTCGCGGGCATCATGCTGGTCGGCTACGGCGGACAGGCGTCGCTGGGCCTCGGCGACCCCTACCTGTTCGAGTCGATCGCGGCCGTCGTCGTCGGCGGGGTCTCCATCCTCGGCGGCCGGGGCACCTACGTCGGCGTCATCGCCGGGTCGCTGACGCTGGTGGCCGTCACCACGGTGCTGCGCGCCCAGCAGGTGCCCGAATACGGCCGCCTGATGATCTACGGCCTGGTCATCCTGGCCATCCTGTTCGCCTACGGCCGGGAGAGGGCCCATGATTGACGTCTTCAGCGACATCCCCTGCGCGCTGGGCGAGAGCGCCCTCTGGGACGGCGAACGCCTCTACTGGGTCGACATCCTCGGCCACCGCATCTACGCCAAACCCTGGTCCGGCGGCGACACGGCCGTCGTCGCCACCCCCGGCCCGGTCGGCGCGGTCGCGCTGCGCCGAACGGGCCTGGTCGCCACGCTCCGCCACAGCATCGCCTTCGCCGACGTCGACGCGGGCACCGTCGAGAGCGTCGTCCAGGTCGAGAGCGCCCCGGAGAACCGGCTGAACGACGGCGCGGTCGACGCCGAGGGCCGGTTCTGGTTCGGTTCGATGAACCTGGCCGAGAAGGACCCGACCGGCTCCTTCTACCGCCTCAACCCCGACCTCACCGTGGAGAAGGTCTTCGGCGGCGTCATCTGCTCCAACGGCCCGGCGTTCAGCCCCGACGGGAAGACGGTCTACCACGTCGACTCCACGGCGCGGCGCATCACGGCGTACACGGATGAGGGCAGCCGGATCTTCGCCACCGACGACGACTGCTTCCCCGACGGCCTGGCCGTCGACGCCGAGGGCGGCGTGTGGAACTGCAAGTGGGACGGCGCGCGCGTCGTCCGCTACGCCCCCGACGGCACGATCGACCGGGTCATCGAGGTCCCGGTCGAACGGCCGACCCGGTGCGCCTTCGCCGGGCCGGGCCTCGACGTCCTGGCGATCACCACGGCGAAGGGAGACCGGCCGCTGTCGGGCCAGGTGCTCCTGGCCGACCCGGGGGTGAAGGGGCTCCCGGCCCATCGGTTCCCGGGCTGACCGGCGGTCAGCCGTCGAAGCGGCGGCGGGCGGTCTCGATGTGGCCGAAGTACTCGTGGGTCCAGCCGCAGATGAGATCGACCGTCGCGCGCAGGGCCTGGCCCGGCCCGGTGAGGGTGTATTCGACCTTCGGCGGCACCGTGGGGTGCACCGTGCGCTCGGCCAGGCCGTTGCGCTCCAGCATGCGCAGGTTCTGGGTGAGCATCTTGTGGCTGATGCCCTCGACCTCGTCGCGCAGTTCGCTGAAGCGCAGGGTGCGCTCGCCGAGGGTCTCGATGATCAGCAGCGCCCATTTGTTGGCGACGTCGGAGAAGATCTCCCGCGCCAGGGAGTCGGCGCGCCTGAGGTCGGCTTCGTCGTCGGTGCCCTTGGTCACCACGAGTTCCCCAGTTTTTGAAAAGTGCGTTCTTCCACGTCAACGTACACTCTCTTATGGTTCCCAAGTAACCGCAAGAGAGTCAAGGGAGACCTCATGGCCGTTTCGCTCATCGACCCCGACGGCTTCGTCCGGCACCCGCTCTACCACCATGTCGCGGTGGCGAGCGGAAGCAGGCAGGTCCACATCGCGGGGCAGGTCGCCTGGGACGAGCACGGGAACCTGGTGGCGCCGGGCGACCTGTCCGGGCAGGTCGCCCAGGTCTACCGCAACGTCGCCAGGGCGCTGGAAGCGGCCGGGGCGACCTTCCACGTCACCTGATGCGCCGCGGGCTGGAAGAGGGAGATGTACGACGCCTTCAAAGCGGGCGTCGAACAGACCGCCGGTGGCGCTGATCGGGGTGGACGTGCTGTTCGAGCCCGGCATCCTCGTCGAGGCCGAGGTCACCGCGGTCGTCGAGTAGGACTTGAGTGTGCCCCGGGGGCACGGTGTTCGCTGGTCCGGCCGGCGGCCTGAGAGGAACACACGATGAATCCCGTGACACTGGAACAGCCGACGGAGGTCCGCCCGTTCGGCGCGCATCTGCGCATGAGCGGGTGGAAGCCGCTGGTCGTCATCGTCGTGCCGTCGGCCGTGATGCTGATCCTGCAGATCCTCCTCTACCAGCTCGTCGGCGTCATCGAGGGCAGCGACGACCCGCTGGCCGCCACGTTCACGCCGCTGAAGTTCCTGGCCGTCAACCTGAGCGTCGGCGCGGCGGCCCTGCCGGCGATCACGCTGCTGGCCTGGGCGGCGAAGGTCCCGTGGCGCGTGCTCCTCAGCGCACCGCGCGCCTTCGACCCGCGCCGCCTATGGCGATATCTGCTCGGCGCGGCGCTGCTGGTGGCCGCCGGCATCGGCGCCGTGGCGGTGGTCGCCCCCGACGCCCCGGGCTGGACCGCCTTCGGGGTGAGCGCCACGACGATCGCCATGCTGGCGCTCGTCCTCGTGACCACCCCGATCCAGGCCGCCGGAGAGGAGCTGATGTTCCGGGCCGCCGTGCTGCCCGCCGCCGCGTCATGGGTGCGCGCGGCCCGCCCGGCCCTGGCCGTCGGCCTCGTGGTCTCCAGCCTGGCCTTCGCGGTGATGCACGGCTCGACCGACCCGTGGTTGTTCGGCTACTACGCCTTCATCGGCGTCTCCACCGGCCTGATGGCGATCATCAGCCGCGGCCTGGAAGCGCCGATCGCCTTTCACGTCGCCAACAACGTCCTGATGACGACCGTCAACACCCTGATGGCCGACGGCGCGGCCTTCCCCCTCGACCGATCCACCGACACCGGCGACGCGTCCCTGCTGATCCTCGCCGCCGTGAACGTCGGCATGGTCGTCCTGGTCTGGCTACGCGAACGGCGCGCGAAGGGGGCCGGCCGATGACCTGGAGCACCCGCGAGCTGGCGGAACTCGCGGACACCACAGTGAAGACGGTGCGCCACTACCACGAGATCGGCCTGCTCGACGAGCCCGACCGCTCCCCCAACGGCTACAAACGCTACGAGGTCCGCCACCTGACGCGGCTCCTGCAGATCAAGCGGCTGACCGGCCTGGGAGTGCCCTTGGCCCAGGTGGCCGCGATGCCCGCCGACACCGACCACCAGGCGTCGGTCCTCCGGACCCTGGACGCCGAACTGGAGGCGACGGTGGAACGGCTCCAGGCCATCCGCCGGGTCCTGGCGACGTTGTCGGAACCGGGCACGTCACTGGACGTGCCGACCGGGTTCGGCCGCGTCGCGGAGCCGCTGCGCGACAACGACCGCGCCCTCCTGACGATCTACGCCCAGTTCTTCTCGGACGCGTCGATGAACGCCGTACTTCACGGCCTTGAGGCATCCCCCAACCCGGCCCTCGACGAGGAGTTCCGCGACCTTCCCGAAGACGCCGACGAGGCAACACGGCAGGCGCTCGCCGAGAAGCTCGCCCCGTTCGTCGACGGGGCGGTCACGCTGGAACTCAAGGCCGCCGCACCCCGAGCGGCCCGAGCGGCCCTCGGCCGTGCTCTCGAAGCGCTCTACAACCGGGCCCAGCTCGACGTGCTGCACCGGGCACACGTGATCAGCACTTGACGGAAGGGGAACGGCCGACGCGTGTCACGTCACGGCCACGTCGGCCGCGTCCATCAACGGCAGCCGGAGCACGAACCGGGCACCCCGTGGCGCGTCCTCGGCCAGCAGGGTTCCGTCGTGCGCCTGCGCGATGTCCCGGGAGATGGCCAGGCCCAGTCCGCTGCCCCCGGGTTCGCGGTGCCGGGCGGCGTCGAGCCGGACGAAGCGTTCGAAGATGCGCTCGCGATCCTGGGGCGCGATGCCGAGGCCGTCGTCGGCCACGGTGACCACCGCCCTTCCGTCCACACGCTCGGCGGAGATCTCGACGACCGCGCCCGCGTGCCGCCGGGCGTTGGCCAGCAGGTTGCTCAGGACCCGGATCAGCTGGATGCGGTTGCCCCAGACCACCACCTCACCGTCGACGTGGACGTGCACCGGCACGCCGCCCGCCAGGGTCGCCGTCTCCTGCGCGATCAGCGCGCCGAGGTCGATCGGCTCGAGCGCGGCGGGCACCCCGGCGCGGAGACGCGACAACACCAGCAGGTCGTCGACGATCGCCACCAGCCGCTCGGTGACCGAGAACGCCTTCCGTACGGTTTCGCGGGGATCGACGTCGTCGGGATAGAGGACCGCCTCTTCCAGCTGGGCGTGCAGTCCGGCGAGCGGGTTCCTCAGCTCGTGGGAGGTGGTGGAGGCGAATCGGCGTTGCAGCTCCACCGAGTCCTCCAGCCGGGCCAGCGTCTGGTTGACGGTGAAAGCGAGGCGCGCGAACTCGTCGTACCCGGGAGGCTGGGGTACCCGCAGGCTCAGGTCGCTCACCGTGATCTCCGACATCCGCTCCCGGATCGCGTGGGCGCGGCACATCACCCGGGTCGAGAACCGCCAGTTCGTCCACGCCACGAGGAAGGCGATCACCAGGACTCCGGCGGCGGTGCCGACGGGCAGGGCAGGAGAGGTAAGGATGGCCGGTTCGCGCATGCCCGCGTAGACGAACAGGGGCTCGCCGTACCCCAGCAGGCTGCTGGTCTGGGGAGGGACCCGGCTGGCGGTGAACAGCACGCACCCGCCCTGCGGGAAGCACTCCGTGCCGTCCTTGCTCTGATCGTGAACCGAGGGCCGCACCGTGCTCAGGGCCGGCAGCCCCGCCGCCGCCTTGCTGGCCGCGACCACCTGGCCATGAGAGTCGACGAGCTGAAGCAGGTCGACGCTGTCCGACGACGTCGACTCCGGCACCTTGCCCGGCTCCAACGCCGCGATCCACTCGGTGGAGACCCGCTGTGTCTCGTGGAACGCCTGCGCCTTGACCCTGTCGATGATCAGGAAATCGAAGGCGACACCGATCACGATGAGGAAGACCAACGCCATCGCCCCGATGGCGAACGTGGTACGCGCCCGCACGGAATGCAGGAAAAGCGATCCCCATCCGGCTACCACGACAACCCCCTCCTCGCAGAACGCAGGTCAGGATGTTGTCAACGGTATTCACCGGAAGCACAACACCACACAAAGCCACCCAAAGCAGCCCAAAAGAACGCCGAGGTTTTACTCATCACACGTGTCCCAGCGATCAAGCAGCGACGGCTCCGACGCACGCCACAGCCCGGTACGTCCCGCGGATCGCCGCGTATACCGGCTTCCAGCCGAACGCCTCCGAGGTACTGGGTATGGCCGCCTCCTCTCGCAAGCAATCAAGGCCTTGGTCGTGAGTTCATCCCTGGAAGACATCAGGTGGCCACAGAAGGGTCGGGTGGCCGGCCCGGCGGAGCCGTAACGGAAGAAGAAGCATTTCGAGCGAAGCGAGGCCTTCCCAGGGAACGCGAGGGGCGGAGCCCTTCGCCCGGGAGCGGCAGCGACCCCCGGAGCGAATGCGACGGCCGGGACCGCGGAAGCGGGCCGGGGGGAGCGTGAGGGGGCGCAGCCCCCTGACAGCGGGGGGCTCGGGGGGGTCGTCCCCCCGTATGCTCGACCTATGTATGACGACGGGCTGGTGACCTGCACGGATGCCGAGCTGATCATCAGGGCCTACTACCTCTGGGGTGGCGACAAGCGCATCTCCCTGAGGGCCATCCGGGCTGTCAACGCCGTGCCGTTGCCGCATGGCAGTTGGCGGCTCTGGGGTACCGGTGACTTCGTGCACTGGTACAACCTCGATCGTGATCGGCCCCGTCGGCGGATGGCCCTCTGGATCGACGTCGGCGCGCGGATCGTGCCGGCTGTCACGCCGAAGGATCCGGGGCGGTTGATCACTGAACTGGCGTCGAGAGGGATCCGGACGAATCGGGCCGGGTATGTGCAGCGTGGTCAGAGCTGGATGCGGCCGGCCTGACGCGCTGCCCCGTCGCGAGGTCGACCACGGTGCCGTGGCGGCTGGTGGCGGCGTGGGCGGCGGCGTACAGGATCAGGACGTTCATGAGTTTCAGGAACAGCAGCATGCCCACCGCGCCCGCCACCACCGTGTAGGCGGGGTTCGACGAGCTCAGGTTGAAGTAGATCTGGCCTGCCGTCTTCAGGACTTCCAGGCCGATCGTGATGATCAGGGCGGGGCCGATCACGCGGCGGGGCGACAGGCGCAGTCTCGGCGCCAGTGTCAGCAGCGCGGCCGACAGCAGCAGGTTGACGGCGAAGCCCAATCCGAACGCGGCGGCTCCGAGGGCGAATCTCGTCATGGGGGCGTCGGGGCCGACGGTGTGGCCGGTGATCCACAGCAGGGCCGACTGGGCGCCGAACGACAGGGCCAGCGACGCCGCCAGCAGCAGGCCCAGGGCCGCCAGCACGCCCAGGTCGATGAGCCAGCGGGTGAGGAAGCGGCCGGGGTATTCGTCGAGGCCCCACACGGCGCGGCTCGACGAGCGCATCGAGTCGACCCAGAACAGGCCGGTCAGCGGGAGGCCGAACAGGGCGATCCAGCCGGCCGTGTCGCGGGCGTCGCGCAGGGCCGCGACGTCGAGGCGGGGGAAGGTGTCGGCCAGGTAGTCGGCGATCTGGGTGAGCGCGCCGGGGGTGTCCCAGACGTGGCCCATGATCACGAACGCGAGCAGGCCCAGCGCGAAGATGGCGAAGAAGGCGTAGTAGGTCAGGCCCGCCGACAGGCGGCCTCCGTCGGCCTGGTCGAATCTCAGGACCGCGCGGACGTGGTGGTCGATCCAGGGATGACGCAGGCGGAGGCTGCTCCATCGACTCACCCGCATGGCCCCTTATTACCCGAGAAGCGCTGTTTCAGACGGTGCCGCCACTGCGCCAGTAGACCCCGTCCTCCCTGGACAACAGGTCATTATCGATGAGGTAGCGGCGCAGGGCGGCGTAGTCGTCGAAGAAACCGGCGAGGACCTCGTTGACCTCCTTCTCGGGGTAGCGCACGCCGATCTCGAACGACTGGGCGACGCGGTCGAGGACCGCCAGGCGCACCGCGTGTTTCGCGGGCATCTGCACCAGGCGGCCCCCGACCAGGAACCTGTCTATGACCTCTTGACTGATCTCGGCACTCATGCCTCGATCGTAGGGCGGTTCCCGGTTACCAGAGGAACTGCGGCGGGATGCGGAACCGCCGGACCGGGGCCGTCACCGTCCGGACCACGACCGGCGCGTACACCTCCCGCTCGTAGCAGCCGCGGGCGTACTTGCAGGCCTCGTTGAAGCCGTTCTCGACGTTCAGCGCGGTGCCCCAGTTGTCCCACGCCCGGTCACGGGCGCGGGCGCGGGCCTGGGCGGCCAGCGCGCGTTCCCGGTCCTTCTGGGCCTGGATCATCTTGAGGCGGTTCTGGTAGAGCCGCTCCGCCTCGATGTCGACCTTCATGCCGGGTTTGGCGTGCCCCATGACGGCCTCGTCGATCGTGACGTCCTGTCTCCTGGCCTGGATGCGGCTGTCCGCCTCTCTGATCGCCTTCTTCGCCGCGTTCTTGGCCGGGCCGTTGGCCAGGGCCTTGCCGACGATCGGCACGAGCCCGGCCGCGCCCACGGCGCAGTCGACCTTCTTGCCCTCCTTGCACGACTTCACCGTGTCGATGACGCCGGTCACGGTGGAGACCGCGCCGAGCACCGCCGCGAACGGCTGGCCGCCGGGGATCACCGCGGCGGCCATCGCCGCGTACCCGGTGACCGCGGAGATCTTGCCGGAGTGCTCCCAGAGGAACTTGCCGGCGCCCTTGACCACGTTGACCTGGTGGTTGATCGCCGTGACGGCGACCGCCTTGGCGACGTTGGTGACCTTGTCCATCCACGCCGGCTTCTTGATCCCGAACAGCAGGCCGTCGGGGTCGGTGAAGGTCAGCGGGTTGCCGTTGGAGTAGCTGTAGCCGTGCATCTGCTGCGGGTCGAGCGGGTCGATGACCGGGTCGACGCTGATGAACGCGCCGAGCAGCGGGTCGTAGTCGCGGGCCCCGATGTTGACCAGGCCCGTGGGATCGTTGGTGCCGCCGACGAAGCCCTTCTCCCCCGCCCAGAAGGCGGGGTTGCCGCCGCGCTGGGCGCCGAACGGGAGGCTGCGCTTGCGGGTGGCCGTCAGGTCGGCGGCCTTGATCATCGCCTCGGCCGTGTTGTGGTGGTCCTGGGCCAGCCAGGCCAGGCCGGTGAGCCCGGTCCCGGTCCGCACCGCGACGGTGTCGTCGCCCTGGAGGTAGTAGCGGGTGCCGGTCACCGTGGTGCCAACCGCCTTCACCTCCTGGCCGTGCGGGAGGTAGGCGGTGATGGCGCCGGGCTCCTTGCGGATCAGGCGGGCGCCCTCGGCGTCGTACAGGTAGGAGGTGGTCTGGCCGTTCTGGACGGTGGTGGCCAGGTCGCCCTCGGCGTCCCAGGTGAGGGTGGTGGCCGCGCCGTTGACGGTCCGGGCGTTCATGTTGCCGGCTTCGTCGTAGGCGTAGGAGTCGGAGCCGCCGGTGGACTTGTCGACCCGGGTGACGGCGTGCGGCCTGGAACCCGCCGCGCCGCCCTGGGCGGGCTGGACGAAGTCGCGGACGGTCGTGGTGGTGGCGGTGCGCCAGGTCTCGGTGTCCCGGCTGCCGGTGGTCGTGTACGCGTAGCTGTGCCAGTAGGGCGCGGGGCCGCCGAGCGTGGCGGCCGAGCGGGCGGCCGGGGCGCAGTCGCCGTTGACGGGGGTCCACGCCTCGGTCATGCGGCGCAGGTGGTCGGTGGTGAAGCACTGGTGGTCGGCCTGCTGGCCGCCGTTCGGCCGGTCGCTGACCTTGGTGACCGAGCCCATCTGGTCGTACTCGTAGTTGAAGTTGGCCGTCTGGTTCTTCAGCTCCGGCGTCGTCGAGCTGGTCACCAGGCGGCCGGTGGGCTCGTCGAAGGTCTCGGTCTGCCAGACGCGTTTGTCGTCCTGACCGAGGATGCGCTGGATGCGCCCGCCGATCTGGTTGTAGACGGTGTCGTTGACGTAGATCTGCAGGCCGCTCTTGATGTACGACTGCTTGCCGACGGCGTTGTAGCCGTACTCGAGCTTCTCCTCGGGCAGGTTGCCGACGGCCGGCAGGGTCAGCGTGGCGGGCTGGCCGTCCTGCTTGTAGGTGGTCTTGTACTCGTACGTCTTGGCCAGCGCGCCCGTCTCGGCGGGCAGGGTGACCGTCATGCCGGTCGCGTAGCCGCCCGCGTCGTAGCCGCTGATCAGGGTGGAGTACTTGGCCGAGCCGTTGTACCTGATCGACCCGGCGGGCTTGCCGAGGCCGCCGGTGGCGGTGTCGTAGAGCCACTCGGAGCGCAGCGGGCCGGTCGCCGAGCCCTCGCGCAGGGTGGTCTTGCGGCCCAGCGGGTCGTAGGTGTACGCGAGCACGACGCCCCGCGCGTCCTTGACGCCGGTGAGCTGCCCGGCGGTGTCGAAGGTCTGCTCGCTGACGCCCTTGTCGGGGTCCTCCAGCTTCACCTTGTTGCCGCGCACGTCGTAGGTGTTGCGCCAGACGTTCCCGGCCTGGTCGGTGATGGACGCCAGGTCGCCCTTGTCGGTGTAGGCGTACCGGGTCCGGTCGTAGGTGGCGGCCGTGAACGAGTGGAACTGGCGCAGTTCGACGGTCCGGCCCCGGGCGTCCTGAACGGTCTCGGTCTTGGTGCCGCCGATCGGCGGCGTGACGACCGTGCCGGTCCCGGTGTAGGCCGTCGTGGTCGCCCACTTGGCCACGCCGTACGCCTTGAACTCGGCCTTGGTGAGCCGGCCGGCGCCGTCGTAGGTGTTCTCGGTCACCGACGGGATCGCCTTGGTGGGCACCGCGATGGCCTCACCCGGCCCACTGGTGTCGTGGTAGTAGGGGTCGGAGCTCCACGCGACCAGGCCGCGCGAGTCGTAGACGGTGTCGGCGATGACCCGGCCGCCGCCGACCGCCTGGCTCTGCGCCTGACGCTGGCGCAGCAGCGCGTCGAACAGCACGGTCGAGGTCTGGTAGCGCCCGGTGCCGTCGGGGAGCAGCTTCTTCGTGGTGGTGACCGACGGCGCGGTGTTGCGCACCTTGTAGGCGTACAGGATGTTGGCGGCTTCGCTCTTGGCCCGGCCCGGCAGCCAGACCTTGGTCAGCCGGCCCGCGCCGTCGTATTCGAGCTCGGTCTTGCGGCCGCCCGCGTCGGTGACGGTCGTCGGCACCTGCCAGGCCGCCTCCATCAGCGAGGAGGCCGTGTGGTCGAGCGCGTTGGTGGTCTTCACCTCGGTGACCGGACCGGCCTTGTCCGGGACGTACTGCGTCTTCGTCGTCCGGTTCAGGGAGTCGGTGGCCGAGGTCGCGCGGCCGTTGGCGTCGTAGGTCGTGGTGGTGACGGCGAACCACTGCGGCGTGGTGCCGCTCCAGCCCTTGAGCTCCTCCTCCTTGACGACCAGGCCGCGGGTCGGCGCGGTGCCGAGCGGCTTGGAGAGGTCGTCGTAGTAGTTGCGCTCCTGCATGATCACGTCGCCGGGGATCGACGGGGTGGTCGCGCAGGCGACGCCGTACTGGTCGGTCTGGAGCACCTTGTCCTTGATCCACAGGGTGCCGTTGTGGACGTAGGACGTCTTGGTGCACTGGTCGTCGGCGGCCGTGGCCTCGTCGCCGAGGTCGCTGACCTCGGTCGGCAGGTTCTCGGCGTTGACCTTGGTCAGCACCTTCGACCACTGGGTCGTGCCGTCGGCGAGCCGGGTGCGGGTGAGCTGCACCGGCGTGTGCACCATGTACGCCTTGAGCGCCCCCGACGCGCCGGTCTGGGTGAAGCCGGGCTCGGTGAGCTTCCCGGTGATCCACTGGCCGCCAACGCCGTCGAAGGTGGTCTGCTCGCGCAGCTGGCCCTGGTAGGCGTCGTGGTCCTCGATGCGCTTGGAGTGGGCGTCGCCCGTGCCGTCGAGGCTGTCCTTCACCCAGACGTCGCGGACCTTGTCGTCGGGCTGCTTGTCGCCGTCCATGCCGCGGAAGTAGCGGTACTCGCTGACCGACTGCGGTCCGGTCTCCAGGCCGTTCCTGACGCGGACGTGGCCGTAGCCGCGCCACTGGCCCCAGGTGCGCTTCTTCTCCTCGACGAGCTCGCTGTCGTCGTACTTCCACATCGGGGTGTCGAGGTAGTCGTAGTTGGTCTGCTCGTGGGTGAAGCCGCCGCCGTTGTCGTACAGGTCGATGCGCTTGACGACGTACTTGTTGAACCAGTCGAGGGTCGGATCGGTGCCGTCCTGGGTCGCCCACTGCGGGAAGCAGCGTTTGCCGTTGGCGTGCACCGCCGGCAGCGCGCTGCGGGTGCAGTCGCTCGGCAGATAGGTGACGCCGATCTGGGCGCCGGTCTCGGTGGTGATCGACACGATGCGGAAGCGGTTGAGCGCGGTCCGCCCGTCGTTCGCGCCGTCGACCCGGTTGGGGAACGGGTCGGCGCCGGGCGAGAACGTCACCGCCGGATCGGTCACCGCCGTGCCGCCCTTGATGCCCGAGCCCGAGTGGGTGATCGAGTCGAGCCACATGGGCACGCCCTCGTTCTGGCTCACGCCCGCGTTCAGCCACGAGTGCTTGAGCGTCCACGACTCCACGGTGCGGAAGCCGCTGCCGTCGCGGACCTGGGCGCGCACGGCCGACAGGCGCTTCTGCGTCCAGAACGTGGGCGACATCTGCTCGGTGCACTTGTCGCGGCAGTACTGGTCCCACGGCACGTCGGGCCACGACGCCGCGACCGCCTTGCCGTTCGAGTCGAAACAGGTCGCGCCGGCCAGGCAGCGGTCGGCCACGTCGAACGCGATGCGCGCGGAGGCCGTGGACTGGTCGGTGCGGGTGCCGTAGTCGATCGTGGTCAGGTAGCCGCCGCGGTCGTAGGTCTGGCGTTTGTCGGCGTCGAACTCGCGGCCGTAGGCGCCGGTCTCCTTGCCGTAGTTCAGCGTCATCGTGTTGCCGTGGGGGTCGACGACGTAGTCGAGGTTCCAGCGCCACGCCTGGGTCTCGCGGCTGCCGGCGAAGTCGCCGGACTCGTAGCCGGGGTCGCCGGGGTGGTTGCCGTACACCTGGGTGGTCCAGGCCGAGTCGGTGCGGCGCCCGAAGAAGTACTGGGCGCCGTCGATCGTGGTGACCTTCCAGTGTTCACCGTCGTAGACGCCGTTGGAGGCGTCGTCGAGCAGTTCGACGCGGGAGCCGTCGTCGCCGGTGCCCTTCCACTTGCCGCCGCCCAGGTCGATCAGCTCGGTCGAGCTGCCGTTGAGGCTCATCGTGGCGTTGGGCTTCCACCAGCACTGGTCGCCGGTCTTCTTGTCCTTGTTGTTCGGATCCTTCCCGCCGACCGCCTTGGTGTCGTCGAGGCAGCTCTTGTACGTCCGCTCGATGAAGCCGGTCCACATGTCCCAGCCGTCGCCGACCCACGACCCCTGCCCGTTCTGGCCGGAGGTCTTGCCGTCGACCGCCTGCGACGAATACGAGAAGGCGAGCGAGGGCGTCGGGCCGCCGACCGCGGGCGGGCTCTTGATCGGGTACTTCCACGAGAACGCGCCCGTCTGCTGCGACACCTGCCACGTCGAGGCGGGGGTCAGCGACGTCGCCTTGTAGTCGCCGTTCGGCCCGGCCGGGGCGGCGGCGGCCGCCAGCAGCTGGGGCGCGCCCGCCGCCGGGAGGGCGACGTCGGCCGTCAGGGTCTGCGTCGCGGCGTCGTTCTTGCCGTCCACGGGGACGGCGGCGTCCAGCCCGCAGCCCTTCGCGCCGGGGGTGGTCAGCGCGCAGGCCGGGAGCCGGACCAGCCGTAATCGGCTGGCCCAGTCGCCGCCGAAGGCGCCGGCGAACCCGGAGTAGTCGAGGTTGACGCCGACCGTGCCGGTCGAGCGCTGGCCGTCGCTGCGCGCCACCGACATCATGACGCCGCTGATCCCGGCGGTCTCGGCGGCGGCGCGGCCGTACACCCGCACGCCGACCCGGCCCACCGAGGCCGCCGCGGCGACGCTGACCGCCTGACCGGCGGCGGCCCGCGCGCCGGGGGTGATCTGCGCGGCGGTGTCGGCCGGCCAGACGATCGTGGACGGGCCCTTGACCCGGGGCGGCTGGGCCGTCTCGACGACGGTCCGGCGCGTCTGGTCCTCGACGGGGACGGGGGTGACGTCGACCGGGACCGGGGGCTCCCAGTCGGCGAGGGCGTTGGCCGTCCCCCCGCTGACGATGCCGGCCCCCGACAGGACGAGGGCGATCAGTAAGGCGGCGGGTTTCCTCATCCCTTGGCTCCGTCCGTGACGATCTCACTCTGGGTCAGTGCCTTCTGGAAGGCGGCGACCCTGTCGACGGCGCCGGTCCAGTACTGCGTGAGGGCGCCGGCGTCCTTGGCCCGGCCGACCGACCAGCCCTGGGTCGCCGACCACGTCGAGGTGAAGGGGACCTGGTCGGCCTCCTCCCAGTTCAGGCCGTTGACGTAGATCCGCAGGCGGGTGCCGTCGTAGACGCCGGCCAGGTGGGTCCAGCCGGTGCCGACCGACTCGGTGGAGCACGCCTTGGTCTCGGCGCCGCCGTCGGCGGCGTACATGGCGAAGCACCAGCCCTCGGAGCGGTAGCCGAGGCGGAAGCCCGAGCCGGTCGCGCCGTGGGAGGAGACGGCGGTCGTCGGGCCGCTCACGGTGGTGGAGCCGAGCTTCACCAGGGCGGTGACGGTGAAGGGGGTCTTGGTGTCGACGACCGGCTGGGTGCTCGCCCAGGCCGACGCGCCGTCGAGGGACAGCGCGTAGCCGCCACTGCGCCCGGCGACGCGGGCGGCCGGACCGGCCTTGCTGTCGAGGGTGGTCCCGGCGGGGTCGGAGGCGGCGGTGGTGCCGGACGCCTCGTTGAAGCCCCACCCGATCGCCTTGGCCGGGACCGGGCGGACCAGGAACTCGTAGGTGAACGGGCTGCCCGCGACGTTGCCGGCCGCGTCGGCGGCGCGGGCGGTGAGCAGGTTGACGCCGTCGCGGTCGGGGGTGAGCGCGCCGGTCCAGACGTCGCCGGTGGTGGTCACCCAGCCCTTGTTGACGCCGTTGAGGGTCAGCTCGAAGCGGTTGGCGCCGGACGCGCCGATCGCGAACGTGCCCGCCTGGCCGGCCCCGCCGTTCCAGCTGCCGTCGCTCGCGGGCGGGTACTCCGCCGAGGTCACGCTCACGTTGGTCGGCGCGGTGGTGTCGACGGTGAAGTCGAACCAGCCGCCCCAGCCGCCGCAGACGTAGGCGTCACAACCCCGGACCCGCCAGGAGTAGGCGCCCTCCGCCAGCGTCGGCGTGACCTTCCACGCGGCGGCCTGGCCGGAGGCGCGGTTGGAGACCGACGAGCCGGACGCCGCCTTGCGGGTGGCGCGGGCGCGGTCGTACACCTCGAACTCGACCCTCGCGAGGGTGCCGCCGTTGGGGTCGGCGGCGACCGCCGACAGCGTGGGCGTGCCCGAACGCACCCAGGCGCAGGAGATGCCGCAGTCGGTGGTGATCTTCAGGGAGGTCGGCGTCGTCGGGGTGTGGTTGTAGGTGATGATCAGCGCCACCGAGCCCGGGATGAAGTTGCTCCACCCCATGTGGTCGCCCTCGTCGGAGGAGATGAGCGCGAAGGTGGTCTGCGAGGCGCGGGCGTTGGCCTGGCTCTGCATCCGGCCTTCGAGCACCTTGGCGCTGCCGTCGTCGTAGACCTTCTTCTGGTCGCCCGACGGGCAGCTCGACTCGTTGGCGTCGAACTTCTCGGTGCCGATGGTCTGCACGTTGCCGCTGCTGGTGCTGTTCCAGGTCGCGGTGTTCATGGCGGAGATGTTGTTGCGGAACAGCAGGTTGGTGTTGGCGCCCGCGCAGTTGGCGACGTGGTCGGCGGTCACCGCGAACTCGGCGGCCTGGATCGTCGCGCCGGCCAGCTGGGCGGTGTCGAACCGCATGTAGGCCCGCCACTTGCACGAGGTGTTCCACTGGCGGCCGACCCGCAGCTCGCTGCGGTAGCTGGTGTAGAAGCTGGTGCCGGGCGAGCAGCTGTTGGTGTGCGTCCAGTTGCCGCCCATGCTGGGCTTGCTGAACGCCGGGTCGATGTAGATCGGGAAGGTCGCGTCGGAGGCGGTCAGCAGCGCCTGGTCGGGCACCACGACCAGTTCGTGCGCGCCCACCTCGACGTCCATCTCGGCGGTGCGGCCGGGCGCGCTGTCGGCGCCCTCGTCACCGGCGCCGTCGGCGTCCCACATGAGCGCCGAGCCCGACGCGAACAGCACGTTCCCGGCGGCGTCGACGACCTCCAGGGCCGACTCGTTCTCGCGGATCGACGCCCCGCCGGTCGCCTCGATCGGGAAGGCGATGCGGGCGAGCTCGGAGTTCTGGGCGGCCTCGGGCGTGTTCACCACGAGGTACTGCGAGAAGCCGTCGGGTTCGGCCCGCAGTTGCAGGTCGACGCCGGGCAGCACGCCGGCGTAGGTGGCGGTGTCGCCGTTCAGCGAGGGCGCGGGAAGGTTCCAGGGCGACTTGATGCTGACGGAGGCGGCGCCCTCGGTGAGGGTCACCATGGGGTCGGCGCCGCCGGTGGAGAAGCGCACGTCCGCTGAGGTCGCGACCGGGGTGACCCCGCCCAGCAGGCGCAGGTCGGTGTTCACGTCGGTCCAGACGCCGTTCTTGACGACCTGGGTGGGATAGAGGGAGGTGACGGCCTCCATCGTGCCGTCGGGCTGCGCGAAGACCTGGCTGGTCTCGGTGCGTTCGGAGAGCACCTCGACCTCGGTGCCGCACTGGGCGGCCAGGCCGGCCGCGCCGTCGGGGTTGTCGGCGGCCGCGACGCACGTCGGGGCCGTGGGGATGGGAACGGGCACGGCCGCCGCCGGGGCGGGCAGTGCGACAAGGGTGGAAAGGGAGAGCAGGACGGCCGACAGGGCCGTCCAGGAGCGGGAAACCACGATGTCTCCTCAGGTATGGCTGGGGCTGAGGCACACCATGAGGCACGGGCGTATTTTTGCCGTATAGGCGAAGAGAGTGGCGTATATACCCTTCTGGAGTTTCGCGGGATATACGGCTCTTGACCCGATCCGATAATGAATAAGGCACATATAACGATCGACCGGTAAGGTGCATCTCACTCCCGGAGATCACCCCGAAGGTGGCGATGAGGCTTCGCGTTCTCGGTCCCCTCGACATCACGATCGACGGCGCGCAGGTGCCGCTGCGGTCGGAGAAGCAACGGCTGCTGCTGGCCGTGCTGATCGGCAACGCCAACGCTCCCACGGCGGGTTCCCGCCTGATCGGGGCGCTCTGGGAGGAACCCCCCGCCTCGGCGCACGAGAACCTCCGCCTGTACGTCTACCACCTGCGCAAAGCCCTGGGGGACCGCGACCGGGTGGTCCGCCACCCCTCCGGCTACGCCCTGGCGGTCGGCCCCGGCGAGCTCGACGCGGCCGACTTCGAGGCCCTCACGGCCGAGGGCGCCCGCGCGATGAACGGCGGCGACCCCGCCACCGGGCGGCGGCTGCTGGCCAGGGCGCTGGAGATGTGGCGCGGACCGGCGTACGGCAACCTCGCCGACCACCCCGCGATCTGGCCCGCCGCAACCCGCCTGGAAGAGGCGCGGTTACGGGCGGCCGAATTGAGGATCACCGCCGACCTCGCGCTGGGCCGCCACGAGGACCTCATCGGCGAACTCACCGGCCTGGTCGCCGAGCACCCGACCCGCGAACGGCTGCGCGCCCACCTGATGCTGGCCCTCCACCGGGCCGGCCGCCGGGCCGAGGCGCTGGAGACCTTCCGCGAGGGACGGCGGGTCCTCATCGGCGAGCTCGGCCTGGAACCCGGCGCCGAACTGCGGGCGCTGCACGAGGAGATCCTGCGCGGCGACTCCGGCTCGGCCGCGCCGCGCCCGGCCGAGCCCAAGACCGGGCCGACCCTGTTCCCCACGCCCGCGCAGCTCCCCCACGACGTCGCCGACTTCGTCGGCCGGGCCGAGGAGCTCGGCGAGCTCGACCGGCTGCTCGACCTGCGGCAGAGCCAGGGCGTGCCGGCCTTCCTCGGGCTCACCGGCATGGGCGGCGTCGGCAAGACCGGCCTGGCGGTCCACTGGGCCCACCGGGTCTCCGGCCGCTTCGCCGACGGCCAGCTCTACGTCGACCTGCGCGGCTACGCCGAGGACGCCGAACCGCTGGCCCCCCGCCAGGTGGTCGACCGGTTCCTGCGCGCGCTCGGCGTGCCGGGCAGCCGGATCCCCGACGACGTCGACGAACGGGCCGGGCTGCTGCGCAGCGTGCTCTCGCGGCGGCGGGTGCTGCTCGTGCTCGACAACGCCCGCGACGCCGGGCAGGTCCGGCCGCTGCTGCCCGGCTCCCCCGGGTGCGCGGTCATGGTGACCAGCCGCGACGGGCTCGACGGGCTGGTCGCGCAGGAACGCGCCGACGTCATCCAGGTCAACACCCTCGGCGACCTGGAGGGCGTGGCCGTGCTGGCGGGCCTGGCCGGCGGCGCGGTCGACCGGGCCGACCCCGAACTGGCCCGGCTGAGCGAGCTCTGCGGCGGGCTGCCGCTGGCCCTGCGCATCGCCGGGGCCCGGCTGGCCGGGCGCACCCGCCTGACCGCGGGCGTGCTGGCCGGGCACCTGGCCGACGAGCGCAACCGGCTCAGCGAGCTCAGCCACGGCGGGGTGCGGGTGCGGGCCAACTTCGGGCTCAGCTACCGCGACCTCGACCCGGAGGCGGCGACACTTTTCCGGCGGCTGAGCCTGCTCGGGGTGCCCGACTTCGGCGAATGGGCCGGTGGGCCGCTGCTCGGCATCGGCCGCGAACCCCTCGGCGAGCTGTTCGAGCAGCTCGTCGCGGCGCAGCTGCTCGAAGTGGTGGCGCAGGAGGGCGCGGGCGGAGTGCGCTACCGCTTCCACGACCTGGTCCGCCTGTTCGCCCGCGAACGCGCCATGGAGGAGGACGACGACGCCGCCCGCGCCGCCGCGATGGGCCGCTCGCTCGCCCTGTGGTTGTCGCTGGCGCAGGAGGCCCACCGCCGCGAGTACGGCGGCGACTTCGCCGTGCTGCGCGGGAGCACGCCCCGCCGGGTGCCCGACCCGGCGCTGGCCGACGCGCTGCTGGGCGAGCCGATCGAGTGGCTGGCCGCCGAGCGGGCCGGGCTGGTGGCGGCCGTCTCGCAGGCCGCGGACCTTGGGCTGGCCTCGCTCGCCTGGGAGCTCGCGATGACGTGCGTGACGCTGTTCGAGGCGCGCAGCCTGTTCGACGACTGGCGCTCCACCCACGAGGTCGCGCTGGCCGCCGCCCGCGCGGCGGGCGACGGGCTCGGCGAGGCCGCGATGGTGTACGGACTGGGCAGCCTGGCCCTGTTCCGGCAGGAGTACGCGACCGCGGCCGACCTGCTGGAGGACTCCTCGGCCCGGTTCGAGGCGCTCGGCGCCGACCACGGCGTGGGGCTGGCGCTGCGCAACCTCGCGCTGCTCGACCGCATCACCGGCACCCCCGAACGCGCCCACCACCGCTACAAGGAGGCGGCCGACCTGCTCAGCGAGGCCGGCGACCGGGCCGCCCAGGCCCACTCGGGCATCGGGATGGCCCAGATCCGCCTGGAGGAGGGCGTCTTCGCCGAGGCCGAGACGCTGCTGCGGGACGCCCTGCGCACCTTCGAGGACATCGGCAACCGGCGCGGCCAGGCGCAGGCGCTGTTCCGGCTCGGCGACGCCTACCTGCGGCAGGAACGCCCCGAACCCGCGCGCGACGCGTTCGCGGCGGCGCTGCCGCTGGTGCGCGCCATCGGCGACCTCGTCGGCGAGGCCTACCTGCTGCGCGGCCTCGGGCAGGCGCAGCTCGCCTCCGGCGAACGGCAGGCCGCCGAGACCTCGATGCGGGCCGCCGTCGCCGCCGCGCAACGGGTCGGCGACCAGTTCGCCGAGGCCAGCGCGTCACTCGGACTCGGCTCCCTCTACGAGTCCGGCGATGACCTCGGCGCCGCGGTGCCGCATCTCGAACGAGCGGTGACGTTGTTCGCCGAGATGGACAACACGACCTGGCGGGCCCGCGCAATGGACGCCCTCGCCGTCACCCTCCAGCGGACGGGCGACGAGGAGGCCGCGCGGGCCCTGTGGGAGGCGGCCCACTCGCTGCTGCTCGGCCTCGACTCCCCCGAGGCCGCGAAGCTGGCGGCGCGGCTCACGCCGCGCCCCGAGTAGGCCGCTCCCGTCCAGTGGCCGGCGGCGCCCGTCAGGGGCAGCCGTCGGCGTTGCCCCAGTGCATGTTCTCGGGGCACTCGTTGCCGATGACCTCGTTCCACGGAACGGCCGAAGCCGGCCCGCCGAGGCCCTGGAGCGCGCCGATCACCAGGGCGGAGACGATCAGTCCGGCTTTGACAACTCTCTTCATGATGATTCCCCGTCGGGAAGGGGAGCCCGTTCAGTTGCTGGGGCGTTCGTTGCCCCAGTGCATGTTCGGGTCCGGAGGGATTACGCATTCGTCGGAGCCGACAGCGTAATCGCACGGCGGAGGCGGCAGCGGCCCCGGCTTTGCGAGGGCGGGCGCGCCGAACACCCCGATCGCTCCGGCCGCCAGCGCGGCCACGACGGCGGCCTTCCGGCCCTTCCTCAGGTTCACTCGGCGCCCCCATCAGGGTTGTCGTTCGCGCAATCGGGATTGCCCCAGTGCATGTTGCTCCCGCACACGATGGGGGTCTGCCAGTACTTGGTGGGATCGGTGAGGGTGATGCTGATCAGGACGCCGCCGTCAGGTTCGACGGCCGCGGCGGGCGCGCTGAGTGCCCCGAGGACGCCGGCCGTCAGCGCGAGAACGGCCAGCCCCTTCATCGCTCTTTCCTTCATGGGTGGTCCCCCGTCAGAGGTGGGAGGCCAGCGTGGCACGAGAGCGTATACGGGGCGTATATCCACTCGTCAGCGGCTCAGTCGACCGCGATGTGCCCGGCCAGGACGCCGACGTTCGCCGGGCCGGCGGCCACGGTGGCGCCCAGGGCGGCCACGGCCAGCAGCAGGGAGATGACCAGAGCCTTCGTGCGATCGCGCATGACTGTCTCCTTGTCGGTGAGGTCTCGATCGTCGCACGCGAATCGTCGCTATGGACGGTGGACGACGACCTCGACGCCCACCCCGAGGTCGCCGAGCGTGCGGGCGGCGTCGGCGAGCGACAGGCGGACCAGCGGGAACAGCCGCTCCGGCGGAATCGGGGTGACCGACAGGACCGCGAAGACCACCCGCGAGGGGCGCGCCGGGCCGGTGAACCGGCTGCGGGCGGCGGTCGCGGCGGCGGCGACGACCGGGCCGAGACCGGCGGGGGTGGTCACATAGACCAGGTCGCCCTGGGCGGTGAGCAGGTCGCCGAGTTCGCCGCCGGGCAGGGCGAGCAGGTCGGGGCGGAGGTTCCCGGCGTTGGCGGCGTAGACGCGGGGCGGCTCCCCCGGACGCCAGGCGGGCAGGCCGGGGCCGGCGCCGAAGAGGGGGCGGATGGCGGCCAGGGCGGCGGTCAGCCTTTCGGGGTCGAGTTCCCGCCAGTCGCCGTCGATCAAAGCCCAGCGGTCGTCCATGACGGCCTGGAGCCAGGCCAGCGCGCGGGCGCCGCCGACGTCCTTCGAGCCGGCGTACATGCGCACGACGCCCGACCGGAGCGCGGCCACCCTCGCGCCGGCGGGCTGGAGGAGGGCGCGCTGCAGCAGGTAGGCGACGTCGACCGTGTCACGCCAGCCGGACACGCTGCCGACCTTGACGCGGAAGCGGTCGGCCCGCGCGTGCGCGGCGCGGCAGGCGGGCGGCACGGCCACCGACCACGTCACCGCCTCGCCGGCGGCGCGGGTGTCGATCCGGGCGTCGAGGCGGGCGTCGAGTTCGGCCCGGGGTAACGGGGGGCGGCAGCGGCTCATGGGTCGTCTTCCTTCTCGCGGGTTCCTTCAGTTGTGGAAATGTAATACTGGAAATTACTGGAAGCAACTGGAATAGCTTGGCTTTCCGTGGGGCCGCTGTTAAGGTGCGGAAACGTGGATCTGGACGGGCTGGAAGCACAGATGGGGAAGCTGAGGAAAGCCATCCGGCAGGCGACGGCGGCCGGGCGGCACGCCGAGGCGCGGGCGCTGCGGGCCCGGCTGCGGGAGGCCGAGCGTCAGTGGGACGCCGAGGTCGAGCAGCCCGCGACGCAGCCTCCGCTGGTTCCGGTACGCGAACAGGTCCACCGGGCGCTGACCCTGCTCGGCGCCCCGACCGCCGCCAAGATGATCGTCGCGGTCGACGAGTCGTTCTTCGGCGGCCAGATGGCCAACACCCAGCTCACCAGCCTCCGGCGGGACGAGGAGAAGTCCTACCGGTCGGCGCCCGGCGCCCGGCCCTACTACCTGTGCGCGGCGCTGACCTCCGAACTGCTGTCCCCGGCCCGGGGTTTACTGGCGCTCAGCACGTGGGCGCTGCCGCAGCGGATCATCGGGCCGCTGAGCCCGCGCACCGACTTCCTGACCTCGGCCGTCCGGCTCGCCGAGCACCTGATGCGGCTCGACGACGCCTCGCCGGGCGCGTTCCGGCTGCTGGGGCAGCTGGCGCAGAACATCCCGGGGGCCGGCGACGGCTTCGGACCGGCCGATCCGGCCAAGGTGATCGCCGCGGCGGGGGCGGAGCTGGCCGTACACCAGGAGAGGGATCAGATGGACAGGCGGGAGGCGGCCGCGCGGGCGGCCGACCGGCTCGGGCCGGTCGAGCGGCTCTTCGGTTCGGGGGTCAAGGCGGTGAGGTCGGCGTGAACCGGCTCGACGCCATCCGGGGCACGACGCCGGGGCAGGATCACAACGCGCGCAGCATCGCCGCCCTGGCGGCGAACCCGGCGTGCGACCGGCGGGCGGTCCTCGACGCCGCGGCCATCGACAAGCCCCGGCTGATGCGCCGGTTGCGGTTCGACGACCGGTGGGGCCAGTCGCCGTTCGCGATCCAGCGCAACCAGCAGTTCACCGACCTGGTGAAGGCCAACGGCGCGGCCCACCTGCTGCGGCTGCTGCGCACCCTGCTCGACCTGCCGATCGAGGAGGCGGGCTACGTCAACCTCGAAGACGCCGGGGGCAACGAGGGCCACGTCGCGCGGCACGGGCACACCCGCCGGATCATCCGGCAGACCGCCGAGGGCCGGGGCCGGGCGACCATCCTCGACCGGCCGCTGCTGCGGCTCGACGTCGCGGGCGCGCAGGTCTACCTGGAGCCCGACGTGATCGCCTTCCAGCTGGGCGGCCGGTTCCACATCGTGGCGATCAAGTCGTTCGCGATCGTCGACGACCAGGCCGACACCCCGAAGGTGTCGGCGGCGGCGCGCGAGGCGGCGGTCTACGTCCACGCGCTGCGCGACCTCGTCGGCCGCGACCTGGTCTCCCACGACGTGATCCTGGTCTGCCCGCGCGACTTCACCAACGAGCCGACGGCGACCACGGTCGACGTGCGCCACCAGCTCGTCACCCTCGCCCGGCAGCTCTCCCGGCTGACCCGGATCGACACGATCCTCGACCGGCTGCCCGAGCGCCTGAGTCTCGACGTCGACGCGCTGCCGGCGGCCGAGATCGAGGCCGCGGTGGCCGCGATCCCGGCCCGCTACGCGCCGCAGTGCCTGTCGGCCTGCGAGTTGTCGCACCTGTGCCGCCGCGAGGCCCACGACCTGGGGCATCTCGACGCGCTGGGCCGCGTCGTCCGCGACGACCTGGGCGGCATCGAGTCGATGCAGACCGCGCTGCGGGTGGCGACGCCGGGCGAGCCGGTGGCCGACGACCAGGCCGAGATCGCCGAACGGCTCCGCCACGTCGCGCGCCTCTACGACGAGGCGGTCGCGTGAGCCTGCTCCACTCCTACGTGAAGGTGCGGGCGCGGGAGCGGGGGCGGGCGCTGCCGCGCGCCACCGTGCGCCACGTCCACCTGGCCGAGGCGCCGATGGTGTTCGTGCCGCTGCGGCTGGCCGGTGAGGCCGCCGCGCCGCTCGGCGCGATGGTCGGCACCGACCCCGCCCGGCCGACGCTGCTCGTGGTGCCCCAGCCGCGCAACCGCGACCTGCGGTTCCAGTTCCTCGCCGACCTGGGGGCGGTGCTGCTGCCCTACGTCGACCGGATCTCCCGGCAGGTCGAGACGGTCGAGGCGAAGACCCCGTTCGAGCGCTGCCTCGACGCGCCGCAGATCGTGGTGCCGAGCCCCGGCGGGGTCGAGTTCACCGCCAAGCTGGGGCGCTCCTCGCGGTTCCGGCGTACGACCGGTCCCTACGCGGTCGACCCGGCGGTGCCGATGCTGGGCCGGTGGTTGACGTTCCTGGCCGAGCAGAGCGAGTTCGCCGGGTCGTCGCTGATGGTGGCGATGACCGAGCTGCTGACCGCCCACTGGGTGACCGGGCAGAGCGCGGTCGAAGACGGCGACCTGGCCGCGCTGCTCGGCTGGATCGACCCGCCCGAGGGCCTGACCGGCCCCGAGGCGGCGGCGCTGGCCGACGACCCGCTGACCCCGCCCGCCGGGCCCGACACCCATCCCGAGTTCGACCGGCAGGAGCTGCAGAAGGCGATCGAGCACTACGACGTGACCGGCTCGGCCGGGCAGGTCGAGGAGGCGCTGCACGGCCAGCTGCGCCCCACGTGGGACCGCATGTGGCAGGCGATCGGGCTGCTCGCGGCGCTGAAGGAGTCGCCCGGCGCGACCGCGCGCTGGGAGCGCGACCGCGTCCACGTCGCCCTCCACCGCGCCTGGATCGACGGCGGCGGGCTGCCGCAGGGCAAGCGCGACAGCGCGGTCGCGGCGGCCAAGCGGCTGGCCCGGCTGGAGGCGGCGCAGCAGTCGTTCGAGGCGACCCGCGCGTTCGACGACCCGCTCGTGATGGCCGAATACCGCGCCGACGGGGTGGCGTTCGCGGGCGAGGTCGTGGCCGTCGACCTCACCCGGCGCATCGTGCCGCCGGGCGGCAAACGCGAGGTGCCGCGTCCCCTGGTGACGATCGAGACCGCCGATCCGGTACGCCTGTCGAAGGGCAAGAAGGTGCGCTCGCCCTCCCGCCCGCGTCAGTCGGCGACCATCGCCGAGCTCACCGAGACGACGGTGACCGTCCAGATCGACGACGGCATGGGCCGGGGCGGGCAGCCCGCCGAGGGCAGCGTGCCCGGGGTCGGGACCGTGATCTGCTACACCGAGCTCGACCCCGGCGAGTCGCGGCGCGCGCCCCTGCCGCCGCGCGAGGAGACGCCGTGGACCCACGGCGGCCCGCCGCCCGAATACGTGCCGACCGACGACGACGCGATGGAGCCCTGGTCGTGACCCCCGCCGAGGCCGCCAGGGCGGCCACCGAGACCATCCTGGCCGACTACACCAGCGCCGCCGCGCCGGGCCTGGTGGTCGACTCGCCTCCCGGCGCCGGGAAGACGACGCTGGTCGTCGAGACCACCGCCGCCATCGCCGCCAAGGGCGAGCGGCTGATGATCGTGGCCCAGACCAACGAGCAGGTCGACGACCTGGTCGACCGGCTGGCCCGGCGCGCCCCCGAGCTGAGCGTCGGGCGGCTGCACGCCGAGGGCTTCGACCCGCCCGAGCGGGTGCGCCGCCACGCCGCCGTCACCACCGGCAGTAAGATCGCCCAGGTCGACGCCTGCCAGGTCGTCACCGCCACCGCCGACAAGTGGGCCTACGTCGCCGACCGGAGCTGGAAGTGGGCGATCGTCGACGAGGCCTACCAGATGCGCTCCGACAAGCTCCTCGGGGTCGCGCGGCTGTTCGCCGACGGGCACGCGCTGTTCGTCGGCGACCCGGGCCAGCTCGACCCGTTCAGCGTGGTCGACAGCGAGCGGTGGACCGGCCTGAAGTGGGACCCGCTGCAGAGCGCCGTCGCGGTGACCCAGCGGCTCAACGGGCTGCGCACCCACCGGCTGCCGGTGTCGTGGCGGCTGCCGGCCAGCGCCGCGCCGATGGTGGCCGAGGCGTTCTACCCGGCGGGCGGCTTCACGGCCGGCACCGAGGAGGGCACCCGGCGGCTGGAGCTGACCGTGCCGGGCCTGCGCTCGGCGTTCGACCGTACGGTCGAGATGGCCGCCGCCACCGGGTGGGCGCTCTACGAGCTGCCGAACCGGCACACCGTGCGCACCGACCCCGAGGCCGCGCAGGCGTGCGCCGAGATCGCCCGGCGGATGGTGCAGCGCGGCGCGGTCGCCCACGACGAGCACGGCTCCCACCCGGTGACCCCCGACCGGATCGCCATCGGCTGCGCCCACAACGACCAGGTCGCGGCGGTGAAGCTGGCCGGGCCGCCCGAGGGCGTCACGGTCGACACCGCAAACCGGCTCCAGGGCCGCGAGTACGACGTCACGATCGTGCTCCACCCGCTGTCGGGGCGGCGCGACGCGACCGCGTTCCACCTGGAGTCGGGGCGGTTGTGCGTCTTGACCTCGCGGCACCGGCACGCCTGTGTCGTGGTGGCCCGCGCGGGCATCGCCGACCTGCTCGACCACCATCCGATGAGCCCCCGGGTGCAGCTCAACGTGCCGATCAAGTTCCCCGACGGGTGGGCCGCGAACCACGCGGTCCTGGCCCACCTGGAGAACTACAGGGCCTGAGCCAGCACGTCGCCGATCAGCGTCGCGGTCAGCCCGATCTTGTACGCCGTCTCGGGGAAGGCCGGCGTCCAGTCGAGGCGGGCCGCCCGCGCGAACAGCTCCTCCGACGGGGCCTCGCCGGTGAGCGCCGCCTCGACCTCGGGCAGCCGGAGCGGCACCGCCGCCACTCCCCCGACGGCCACCCCGGCCCGGGTGACGACGCCGTCGCGCACGGTCAGGTGGGCGACCGCCTCGGCCAGCGGCCACTCGGCCGAGGCGCGGCCGATGGCCCGCTTGTACCCGGCGCGTTCGCCCTCGACGGGCGGCGGCAGGGTCACCGCGGTGAGCAGGTCGGACGGGTCGAGCAGGTGGTCGCGGGCGCCGTCGCCGTAGAGGGCGGCCACCGGCGTCGAGGGCCGGTTCTCGATCTCCGCGACGGCGTCGTAGGTGAGCAGCGCCATCGCCACCGACGACGGGTGGGGCGCGACGCACGGCCCGAGGTCGAGCACGACGGCGCGCTCCCCCGGGTTGCCGCGTGCCGGGCAGCCCTCGCCGCCGGTCTTCAGGCACTCGTAGTGCTCGTTGCGGTAGTAGCGGCAGCGGGTGCGCTGGAGCAGCACCCCGCCGACCGTGGCGGCCCGCCTGATCTGCGGCGTCGCCAGCGCGCCGGCCGTCAGGGCGAGGGCGGGGTAGGCGGCGGTCAGGGCGGGGTCGGTCGCCAGGGTGTCGACGGTGACCATCGCGCCGATGCGGAAGCCGCCGTCGCCGGTGGTCTCGATCGACCGGAGGCCCCGGTCGTACAGGTCGACGATCGGGCCGGTCGAGCGGCCCGACAGGCGGCGTTCCATCAGGTCGGTGCCGCCCGCCAGGTATTCGGTCATCGGGGCATCCCTTCGAGCAGGCGGTCGGGGCGGATGGGCAGGTCGAGCGGGCGGAAGCCGGTCGCGTTGAAGACCGCGTTGCCCACCGAGGCGGCGACCGAGACGGTGCACACCTCGCCGAGCCCGATGCCGCCGCCCGGGACGTGGTCCCAGCCGTCCTCGTGGAAGTGGATGGTCATCTCGGGGGTGTCCTTGACGCCCGGCAGCCGGTAGTCCTCCAGGTTCGCCGACAGGACCACACCCGTGCGCGGGTCGGTGAGCCGCTCCTCGTAGAGGGCGTAGCCGATGCCCTGCACGATGCCGCCCTCGCACTGGTTGAGGGCGGCGGCCCGGTTGTAGATCGCGCCGACGGCGACGCCGCCCCACACCCGGGTGACCCGCGTGTGGCCGAGGAGGGTGTCGACCTCCACTTCGGTGATGTGGACGGCTCCCGCCAGCCCCCGGCCGATCCGCAGGTGGTCCATCGACACCGGGACCGCGGAGCCGCGCCGGTCCTTGGGCCGTTCGCCGACCACGGTCGTGCCCTCGGCCTCGGCCACGGGCTTGCCGCCGAGGTGGGCGGCGAGTTTTCCGGCGGCGTCGCGGGCGGCCGGGCCGACCGAGGCCGTCGACCGGCTGCCGCCCGCCACCGGGCCGTGGGGCGCGTCGGAGTGGCCGAGCTCGACGACGATGTCGGCGTCGGGGAAGACCTCCCTGATCGTGTTGCGGATGACGGTCCGGACGCCGGTGCCGATGTCCTGGGTGGCGGTCCGGGCGACGATCCGGCCGTCGCGCACCGTGAGCTCGACCTTGGTGTCGAGGTCGGCGGTGTAGATCCAGTTGGCCGCGGCGGCCCCGACGCCGCGCCGGTAGCGGCCGGTCTGGGGTGCGGTCGGCCGGTCGCGCCACAGCGGCAGGTCGCCGGCGATCTCGTAGAGGGCGCGGCGGCGGCGGTTGCCGTCCCAGGTGCGCCGGAGCTTGAGCGGGTCGGCGCCGAGCTTGTGGGCGATGGCGTCGACGCCCTGCTCGACCGCCCACGCGAACGGCGGTCCGCCCGGTCCCCGGAAGGGGCTGGCGGGGGGCGCGTTGGCGATGACGTCGCGGTCGCGGACGTGGCGGGGGCCGAAGCCGTACATGAGCAGGCCCAGGGTCGCGACCATGGAGCCGGTCGAGACGCCGCCGTGGCCCGAGACGTCGAGGGTGATCGCGGCCAGCCCGCCGGTCGGGGTGCCGAGCATGCGCAGCTCCGAGCGGGTGCCGGGCCGGTAGCCGGTGTCGGTGAGCTCCTCGGCGCGGGACATCGCGACCCTGACCGGGCGGCCCAGCTTCCGGGAGAGCTCGACGGCGGCGACGGCGTCGGTGCCCAGGCCCAGCTTCGCGCCGAACCCGCCGCCGACGTGGTGGGCGACGACCTCGACCTTCGGCGGGTTCCAGCGTTTGGCGGCGGCGGCCTTGAGGTGCGGGAGCGCCTGGGTGGAGGTGTAGAGCGTCAGCCCGTCGGGCCGCCAGTCGGCGACCGAGGCGTGCGGTTCGAGCGCGGTGTGCGACTGACCTGAGGTGGTGAACGTGGCGGCGAAGTAGCCGGGCGCGTTCCGCTCCTCGGCGGCGTCGAGCCGCCGCCGCGCGGTGCGCCCGCGCCAGGCGGAGGCGTAGCCGGACCGGACGTTGCCCCGCCACCGCGCCGGGAACCCGGCGCCCTCGGCGCTGGAGGGCGCGCTCTTCTGCGCGGCGGCGTCTTCGAAGATCACCGGTGCGCCGTCGCGCCGGGCTTCCTCGGGGTCGACGACGGAGGGCAGTTCCACGTAGTCGACCGTGACGGTTTTAGCGAGCTCCCGCGCCAGGGCGGGCGTCTCGGCGGCGACGGCCGCGATCGGCTGCCCGGTGTACCGGACGACGTCACCGTGGAGAAGCCGCACGAAACCCGCGACCCCAGACGGCTTTCCGGGCGGAGGCGCGGACGCCGACCCACCAGGCGCATCCGGAAATGTCACCATCACGCGTGCATGCGGAAGCCGGGAGCGCACGATCACCCCGTGCAGCATGCCGGGAAGGGTCACGTCGACCGTGTACTCGGCCGCGCCCGTCACCTTCGCCGGGGCCTCGACCCGGGCGGGCACCGGCTCGCGGTCGTCGAACGTGCCCGCGCACGCCTCCTGGACGGCGGTGAGGATGTTCTCGTAGGCCCCGCACCGGCACAGGTGGCCGGTCAGCGCGTCGGCGACCTCCTCGCGGAAGGGCGTGCCCTCGTGGTCCTTGCGCCACCGGTCGTGGAAGGCCACGGCCTCGGTCACGAAGCCCGGCGTGCAGAAGCCGCACTGGAGCGCGTCGCACTCGACGAAGGCCCGCTGGACGGGATGGTCACCGCCCACCCCCTCGACGGTGGTGACCTCGGTCCCGTCGAGACGGGCGGCGGGCAGCAGGCACGACACCCGCGCCTCGCCGTCGACGAGGATCGTGCAGGCCCCGCACACCCCGGCGCCGCAGGAGACCTTGGTGCCGGTGGCCCCGAACGCGGTCCTGATCACGTCGGCGGCGGTGTCGCCGGGGCCGGGGTCGTGCTCGCGGGGACTGCCGTTGAACGTCAGGCGCATGGAGGGGCTTCCCTTCGGCTCTTATCCGGAGTGAATGTTCACTCCGCTCCGCCCGGTATGTCAAGCAGCGCCCACGTGGCCGCCTCGGCCGCCGACAGGTCGGCGGCGGTCAGCAGCAGCCCCGCGCGCCGCGCCTTCACCAGCCCGACCAGTGCGCCGTAGACGAGCGCGACCAGCATCTGCGGATCGCCGGACCGGATCTCCCCCGCCTTCTGCCCCTCGGAGACGAACTCCACCGCCATCCCGTCGACCGACGCCGAGGCGGTCCGGCTGTCGACGTCGAGGTAGCTCTCGTGCTGTTGCAGTTCGAGGAACGCGAACGCCTCCGGGTGGTCGGCGGCGAACCCGACGAACGCGTGGAAGATCGCCGCGAACGTGCCCGCGTAGGACGCCTCAGCCGGCCGCTCGGCCGCGATCCGCTCGGCCAGCCGCTGTTTCCAGAGCCGGTAGACGGCGTTGCCCAGCGCCTCCTTGCTGGGGAAGTACCGATAGAGGGTGCCCACCGACACCCCCGCCCGGTCGGCCACCACGGCCACCGGGGTGTCGCCATAGGTACGCTCGTCGAACACCGCGAGCGCTGCGTCGAGCAGCGCCGCACGCGTACCTCCCGCTCGTGTCATTCCGGCAGTCTACGGTGGGCCTCGTGGGGATGACCTGGGACGAACCGGCCACCGTCGCCGAAGCGGAGGCGATCCAGTCGCGCCTGCGCCCGCTCGCCGATCTGACCTCGGAAGGACCCGCCGAGATCGGCCTCACGGCCGGGCTCGACGTGGGCTACGCGGCCGACGGCACGGTCACCGGAGCCGTGGTGGTGCTCGACGCCGACCTGAACGTCGTCGACCAGGCGGTGGCCCGCGAGCAGGCCAGATTCCCCTACGTGCCGGGGCTGTTCGCGTTCCGCGAGATCCCGCCCCTGCTGACGGCGCTCTCCCGCCTGTCGGTCACGCCGGGCCTGCTGGTCTGCGACGGCTACGGGGTGGCGCACCCCCGCCGGTTCGGGCTGGCCTGCCACCTGGGCGTGCTGACCGGGCTGCCGGCGATCGGGGTGGCGAAGACGGCGTTCGTCGGGACCCACGAGACCCCCGCCGACGAGCGCGGGTCGTGGACGCCGATCGTGCTCGACGGCGAGACGGTCGGCCGGGCCCTGCGCACCCGGGCCGGGGTGAAGCCGGTCTACGTGTCGCAGGGGCACCGGATGAGCCTCGGCAACGCGTGCGACCAGGTGCTGCGGCTGGCCCCGGTGTTCCGGCTGCCCGAGCCGATCAGGCTGGCCGACCGGCTCTCTCGTACCTGATCGACAGGTCGGGCCGCCAGACGCCCTCCTCCTGCGCGAGCTCCCAGCCACCCTCGACGACGTCGCCGTCGAGGGTGGCGGTGAAGCGCTGGGCGAACCCGGGCTGGTCGCGCCACATCTTCCAGACGCCGTCGTCGAAGGTGCACTGGTAGACCCGGTGCACGCCCCGTCCGTCGGAGTAGAGCTGGGTGAGCCGCCCGGTGCCGTCGTCGGGGCCGTAGACGCAGACCACGGGGAACAACTCGGGCATGCCCTGGTCGCCGGGGAAGACGTCGGTGCGCTGGACGACGAACCGGTCGTCGAGCCAGGTGAACTCCGACCTGACCCGGCCGAGCACCTGACCGCCGGGGAGGGCGGTCGTGACGGCCCACTCGCCGATGAGAGGTGTCATTCGCTGCATCCCGCATGCGTAGCAGAAAACGGCACCGCCTGCTCCGCGGCGCGGCTGACCTCCTCCCAGGCCGCCCAGGTCTCCATCTTCCGACGGGAGACGTCGAAGGCGAGGTCGTAGACCATGCTGCCGAGCAGCAGCCGCAGCGGCGGGTCGTCGCTGTCGACGAGCGTCATGACGGCCTTCGCAGCGAGTTCCGGCAGGCTGTCGACGGACCCCTCGGCGAAGCGTTTCTCCAGTTCGGCGCGGAGCGGCGCATAGACGTCCATGGGCTCGGTCGTGACCAGCCCGGTGGTGTAGAGGTCGGTCCAGTAGCCGCCGGGCTCGACGATGGTGACCTTGACGCCGAACGCCTCGGCCTCGGCCGCCAGCGCCTCGCTCATGCCTTCGAGGGCGAACTTGCTCGCGCTGTACATGCCCGTGAGCGGGAAGCCGCCCAGCGCGCCGATGCTGGAGATCTGCAGGATGTGGCCGCTCCCCTGGGCGCGCAGGTGCGGCAGCACGGCCTGGCCGACCCAGAGGGGGCCGAAGAAGTTCGTCTCCATCTGGGCCCGCGCGTCGGCCTCGCCGAACTCCTCCAGCATGCCCATGGCGAGGTAGCCGGCGTTGTTGACGACGACGTCGAGGCGGCCCATGCGCCGCACCGCCTCGTCGACGGCGGCCCGGACGGCCGCGCGGTCGGTGACGTCGAGTTGCAGGGCGAGGAACCGGTCGCCGTGCTCGGCGGCCAGTTCCTCCAGCGGGGCGAGGGTGCGGGCCGCCCCGACGACGCGGTCGCCCGCGGCGAGCGCGGCCTCGGCGAAGGCCCGGCCGAGGCCCCGGCTCGCTCCGGTGACGAACCACACACGATCAACGGTCATGGTGTTCTCCTGAGGTTAGGCGAGACGAACCGTCTCGGCTTGCCTGACTGTAATACGAGACGGTCCGTCTCGTCTACACTTCTGCCATGACGACGCAGAGAAAGGCGCCCGACGCGGCGCGGCGCAACGAGGCCGCCCGCCGGTCGATCCTCACCGCCGCCCTCGACCTGGCCGGCGAGGTCGGCTACGCCCGCCTGAGCATCGAGGCCATCGCCGCCCGCGCCGGGGCGGGCAAGCAGACCATCTACCGGTGGTGGCCGTCGAAGGGGGCGGTGCTGTTCGACGCGCTGCTGATGCTCGCCGAAGGCCCCACCGACGAGCCCGCCGACCTGCCCGACACGGGCGATCTCGAAGCCGACCTGAAGACCGTGCTCCGGGCCACCGTCGCCGAACTGAACGAGCCGCGCTACAGCGAGCCGATGCGCGCCCTGGCGATCGAGATCCTGCTCGACCCGGCCCTCGCCGCCGACTTCGCCGAACGCCTCGACGAGCCGATGCGGGAGATCAAGCGCCGCCGCCTCCGCAAGGCTCAGCGGGCGGGACAGATCGGGCCCGGCGTCGACCTCGACGTGGCCGTCGACCTCCTGTGGGGGCCGCTGAAGAACCGGTGGCTGCACCGCGAGGGGCCGCTGACCGCCGAATACGCCGACGCCGTCGTCGAGACCGCCCTGGACGGGCTCCGGCCGGCCGCTGAGTAGCCCCCTACTCTCCCCTGGACCGTTCTCGGGGGCCATGGTGGACTTCCGACATTCCTTCCGAAGGCCACCAGGAGCCTTGTATGGACGTAAAGGCCGTCTTAACCGCCGCCGCCGAGGATCCACAACCCGAGGCCGCCGCCCCGCAGCCCGTCTGGACCGTCGTGCCCGGCACCCTGGCCGACTTCCTGGCCACGGCCGGCACGCTCACCCTCGACCAGCGGCGGCTGATCGTCCGGCAGGCCCTGGTCGTGTTCGAGCAGAACTTCGCCCACCTGCCGCTCAAGGTCGCCATGCACGGCGTCAACCCCGTCCAGCGGCTCCGGCTGCTCGCGGCGCGGCTTAGCCGCCAGGAGACCCCCGACCCCGAGTGGGCCTTCCACTTCGAGCTCCAGTCGATCTTCCACTCGGTACGCGACCTGCACACCGGCTACCAGCTGCCCAAGCCGTTCGCCGACGCGGCCGCGTTCCTGCCGTTCCGCATCGAGCAGGCCGGCGACCGCTACCTCGTCACCCAGGTCAACGCCGGCCTCCTGCCCGTCGGCGGCGACCTCAAGGTCGGCGTCACGGTCACGCACTGGAACGGCACGCCGATCGGAAGGGCCGCCGACGTCAACGGCGAACGCTACGCGGGCGGCAACCTGGCCGCCCGGCACGCGCGCGGGCTCGAGTCGCTGACCCAGCGGTCGCTCGCCGGGCACCTGCCGCCCGACGAGGAGTGGGTCGTCGTCTCGTACGTCGACCTCGACGGCAAGCCCCAGGAGCTGCGCATGCCGTGGCTGGTGCTGCGCCGGATCACACCGGCCGCCCCGGTCGGCGGCGACGCGCCGCGCGGCGTGGACATCGAGGGCGAGCAGCTGGCGTCCATCAGGAGCTTCCTGTTCGAGGGCGCTGGGCCGTCGAACTACACCGCGACCGGCATCTTCCTCTGGCGGCCCGTCGAGACGGCGTCGGGCACGTTCGGGCACGTCCGCATCACCGGCTTCAGCCTCGGCGAGTTCACCTCGCAGGCCCAGTTCGCAGCCGCGCTGCAGGCGCACGTCGAGGCGTTCGCGCGGATCATCACGTCGCTGCCGGAGGACGGGCTGATCATCGACATCCGGAGCAACCCGGGCGGCCACATCCTGGCCGGGGAGATCCTGCTCCAGTTCCTCACCCACCGCCGCGTCCAGCCCGAACCGGCCCAGATGGTGAGCTCGCCGCTGAACCTGCTGCTGGCCAGGCACACCCCCGACTACGCGCGCTGGCGCCGGTCGCTGGAGTTGTCGGTCGAGACGGGCGCGGTCTACTCCGACGCCTTCCCGCTCAGCTCGGAGGAGATCGTCAACGCGTTCGGGCAGTTCTACCACGGCCCGGTCGTGCTGATCACCGACGCGCGCTGCTACTCGACCTCCGACATCTTCGCCGCCGGGTTCGCCGACCACGCCATCGGCACGATCATCGGCGTCGACGACAACACCGGCGCGGGCGGCGCCAACGTGGTCGGCCAGGCCGACCTGCTCGACGACCTGCGCGACGTGCCCGGCAGCCCCTACGAGCCGCTGCCGGCGGGCGCCGAGATCAGCGTGGCGATCAGGCGCACCCTGCGGGTGGGCGACTCGGCCGGGACCCCGCTGGAGGACCTCGGCGTGGTGCCGTCGGTCCGCCACCGGCTCACCGTCGCCGACGTGCTGGAGGGCAACCCCGACCTGATGGAGACGGCCGGGCGCGAACTCGCCAAGCTGCCGAAGCGGCGGCTCCGGCTGGGTGTCGTCCCGGGCGACGACGCGCTCGTCGCCCACTTCGACACCCTCGGCCTCGACCGGGTCGACGTGTACGTCGACGGACGCCCCCGTGGCTCAGTCGACGTCGCCCCCGGGGCCGGCAGCCTCACCCTGCCGGGCACCGGTGAGCAGGTCAGGGCCGAGGGATTCCTCGGCGGGGAGCTCGTGGCGGTCGCCACGGCCTTCCCGGGCTAGCGGCGGGCCGCGGCCGACCGGCGCACCTTCTTGTCGAGCCACGTCGGCCCGCTCGACCGGATCGTGACGTCGGCGTCGAGTTCCTGCGCGACCAGCCCGGCCCACGACTCGGGCGCGGCCGACAGGATCGGGCGGGCGGTGAGCAGGCGCTCGGACTCCCGGGCGCGGTGCTCCAGCCCGCCGCCGGGCACCAGGGTCAGGCCGTCGGCGTACTCGCGGCAGACCTTGAGCTCGGGGTGCTCCTCGGCCACGTCGAGGTGGGTCACCGCGATCTCGTCGACGCCGCCGCAGACGCGGGCGGCGTAGCGGAGCGCGACGAGGTCGAGGTGGCCGGTGCGGAACGGGCCCTGCCACTCGCCGGTCATGTTGTGGCGCTCGGGCAGGTGGAGGGTCGGGTCCTCGGTCACGAACGGGCCGTTGCCGTGCCGGGTCATGTACGTCCGGACCACGCCCAGCCGCTTCGCGTCGTCCAGGCCGGCCTCGCCGAGCAGTTCGAACGCGTTGGTGAACGTGGTGGTCGACCAGGTCGTGTAGGGGTGGAAGCCGTGCCACTCGTCGAGCAGCACGCCCTGGGCGCCCTCGAAGATCAGCGGCCCGCCCGAGGGCAGCCGCCCGGTGTGCACGGTCGCGCCGAACTGGCGGTAGGCCTCGGCGACGTCGTCGACCGACGGCATCCTGATCGGCTGCCCGATCTCGGCCGAGGCCCAGTCGCGCAGCCGCCGCAGCAGCGGCTTCAGCGCCCGGAGGTTGCCGCAGTCGGCGACCCGGATGGCCGAGCCCGGGTTGTCGATCGCGTAGGACGCCGTCTCGCCGACGCCCATGCCGCACGAACCGTGGCGGCGGTCACCCCGGGAACGTTCCCGGAACTGGTTGACGCGCATGTGGAACGGCGTGGTGACCAGCGCCTCGGGGTCGACGGTCAGCAGGTCGAACGGCCGGTGCACGCCGAGCGCGCGCAGGTGGTTGGCCTCGCTGGCCAGCCGGATCGGGTCGACCATCATGAACTTCGACAGGAACGTCGGCACGCCCCAGAAGGTGCCCGCGCCGAACTGGGCGAAGGTGTGGTGACGGCCGTCGGGGGTGACGACGTTGTGGCCCGCCTGGCCGCCGCCGTTGTAGCGGACGACGGCCCTGACGTTGGCGTGCCGGGAGCACAGGTAGTCGACGATGGTGCCCTTGCCCGCGTCGCCGTATCCGAGGTCGGCGACGATCACGTGGTCTTCCATGGTGGCCTCCACTCTCGCTAGTGGGCCTTCTGGGACATGACGCGGTCGACCACGGTGAGCGCGATCGTGTCGCAGATCGACGAGATGTCGTCGAGCTCGATCACGCGGTCGCCGAGAAGCGTGCGCCACAGGCCGCTGACCTGCTGGTCGCCCGCGTGGGAGGTGCCGCCAGGGATGATCATGTTGATGTCCCAGGTGCGGGCGGCCTCCTTGATCACGGTCTCGGTGCGGACGTCCTTGACCATGGACTCCCCGAACAGGGTCGCGACCTGGTGGCCGGCCACCGTCGGGTAGGGCATCTCGTCGCCGATGACGAAGGCGACCCCCTTCACGCCGCGCTTCTCGTGGCAGTCGAGCGCGGTGTGCCGGGCCAGGAAGTAGAGGGCCAGTTCGTAGCTCTCCTGCATGCCGCCGCCCCCGCCGCCCTCCAGGAGGATGCGGCGCAGGTCCTCGTCCATGCGGTTGTCGGACTCGAACTGGCCGATCTGGAGGGGCGCGCGGTCGCAGGTCGCGTCGCCGACGGCGCCGAAGAGGATCTGGGCGTCGGGGACGAGCGCGGTGACCGTGGAGAGCAGGCTCGGCAGGCGCTCCTGCAACTGCCGGGGGACCCGCTGCATCGAACCGGTGACGTCGAAGAAGACGGCGACGGCGACGCTCTCGGGGTGTTCCTGGGAGTCGCGCGCCTCCCGGACCCTCACGTTGTAGGGGTCGAGCGCCTGGTGCACCCGCCAGGTGTGGCGGGGCTGGTTGCGCATCGCCTCGTTGTGCCCGAAGGCGGCTAATCCGCGCTGCTCCCGGTAGGTCTGCGCGGCCTCGAACTCATCGTCGGACCAGTGGCCCCATCCCATGTGCGGTGACTCCTCATCGGTGGCTTCGAGTGTTCGGTGGCTTCTCTAGGTGGTCTCGGACGGGCGCAGTAACGCCGGATGCAGCTGGGTCGCGCCGCCCCACCGGTAGAGCCGGGCACGGGGGCCCCCACGTTCTCCCCCGCGCTCGGTGGTGCGGCCGGTCTCCTCGACGTAGCCGTCGACCGACATCACCTTCCGGTGGAAGTTGCCCGGGTGCAGCTGCTCTCCCCACACGACCTCGTAGACGTTGCGCAGCTCGGAGATGGTGAACTCCGGCCCCACGAACGACGTGGCGAGCGAGCTGTACTCCAGCTTGTTGCGGGCCCGTTCGACGCCCTCGGCCAGGATCGCGGCGTGGTCGAAGGCGAGCTTCATGTCTCTGGTGGCAGCCAGGGACATCCACGCGGCGTTCTTGGCGTCGGTGCCGGCGACGGGTTCGGGCACCTGGGGGGCGAAGGCCAGGTAGGCCACCGTGAACACGCGCAGGGGGCGCGGGTCGCGGCCGGGCTTGCCGAAGGTCTTCAGCTGGTCCAGGTAGACACGGTCGAGATCGGTCTGCTTGAGGCCGGTCTCCTCTCTCAGTTCACGGGCGGCGGCCTCGGGCAGGTCCTCGTCAGGCTGCACGAACCCGCCGGGGAGCGCCCACTCGCCCTCGAACGGCGGCTCGCCGCGTTCGATGAGCAGCACGTGGAGCTCCTTGTCGCGGATCGTCAGGATGACGAGGTCGACCGTCACGCCCACAGGCGGGTAAGAGCGCGGCTCATAGGTTCTCAGCCATTTCGCTTCCGCCTCTTTCATCGCACCGTCTTTCTCATACTGAGTACTTCTGCATTTGAGCATAACCCCGTGTGCACGTGCACACAAGCCGCCCTTCGGCCGTCCGCGTCTCGCTTTGAACGTTTCACCACTCTCCGTACGCCGTCCCACGTCGGTTGACCTCGGGTCGTCACGTTCCCGAAACACCCTGTACGCCGAACGGAAACGCGCCCACATTGAGATCCGCCCACCCCCCTGGAGATGACCTGCTATGAGACCCCCACCCAGACTCCGGCCGCGGTCGTGGCGGTTCCGCGCCACGGCCGTGTTCGCCGCGGTGGCGGCGGCCGTCGCGCTCGCCACCTTCCCGACCCTCCCCGCCAGCGCCGCCATCGCGTGCCAGGTGACCTACGCCAAGCAGTGGGACAACGGTTCCGGCTTCGGCGCCAACATCTCCATCCAGAACCTCGGCGACGCGGTCAGCCCGTGGCGCCTGACCTACACCTGGCCGGGCAACCAGACGGTGCAGCAGGGCTGGAACGGCACCTGGTCGCAGTCGGGCTCGAACGTGACGGTCGTCGCCCCGTCGTGGGCGCAGAGCCTGGGCACCGGCGCGAACGTCGGGGTCGGCTTCAACGGCCAGTACTCCGGCACCAACACCAACCCGTCGACGTTCTCGCTGAACGGCACGGTCTGCAACGGCCCGAACCCCTCGCCGTCGCCGTCGCCCTCGCCGAGCCCGCAGGCGCTCCTGGTGACCCCGACGACGGTGAGCGTGCCCGAGGGCGGCACCGCGACCTACTCGGTGCGGCTCCAGGCGCAGCCCTCGTCGAACGTCACGGTGACCTCGACGGCCGGTTCGGGCGACACCAGCCTGACCGTGAGCTCCGGGTCGAGCCTGACGTTCACCTCGTCGAACTGGGCCACCGCCCAGACGGTGACGCTGGCCGCCGCGCAGGACTCCGACAGCACCAACGGCTCCCGCACGATCGCGGTCGCCTCCAGCGGCCTGACCAGCGTGAGCGTCACCGCGAACGAGGTCGACGACGACCCGGGCACCACCCAGTCGCTGATCGTCTCACCGACCGCGCTGCAGGTCCCCGAGGGCAACACCGCGATCTTCGGGGTGCGGCTGGCCATCGCGCCCTCCTCGAACGTCACCGTGACCACGACGGCGAGCTCCAGCGGCGACGCCGACCTGACCGCGACCGCCGGCACCTCGCTGACGTTCACGCCGTCGAACTACGCGACCGCGCAGAACGTGACGCTGAGCGCGGCGCAGGACAGCGACAGCACGAACGGCTCGCGCACCTTCACCGTGGCGTCCAGCGGCCTGTCCTCGGTGGCCGTCACGGCGACGGAGGCCGACGACGAGAACACCAGCAACGCGTACATCACCGAGTTCCAGACGCAGTACAACAAGCTCAAGTCGAGCGCCTCGGGCTACCTGTCGCCGGAGGGCATCCCCTACCACTCGGTGGAGACGCTGCTCGTCGAGGCGCCCGACCACGGCCACGAGACCACGTCGGAGGCGTTCTCCTACCTGATCTGGCTGGAGGCGCAGTACGGCCGCGTGACCCGCAACTGGGCGCCGTTCAACGCCTCGTGGTCGCTGATGGAGCAGTACATCATCCCGTCGACGGCGGGGCAGCCGGGCGGGCAGACGGCGTACAACCCCGCTGACCCGGCCGACTACGCGCCCGAGTTCAACCAGCCGAACCAGTACCCGTCGCCGCTCTCGACGAGCGTCGTCGCGGGTCAGGACCCGCTGGCCAACGAGCTCCAGTCGACCTACGGCAACCGCACCATGTACGCCATGCACTGGCTGATCGACGTCGACGACGTCTACGGCTTCGGCACCGGCCGCGGCAGCAGCCTCAGCGAGTGCGGCGACAACACCAAGCGGGTCACCTACATCAACACCTACCAGCGCGGCCCGCAGGAGTCGGTGTTCGAGACCATCCCGCACCCGTCGTGCGAGACGCAGCGGTACGGCCAGAGCGGCGGCGGCTTCCAGCCGCTGTTCATCCAGGGCACCGCGGCCCCGCAGTGGCGTTACACCAACGCCCCCGACGCCGACGCCCGCGCCGTCCAGGCCGCCTACTGGGCGCTGATCTGGGCGACCGAGCAGGGCAACCAGTCGCAGATCTCCTCGACCCTCACCAAGGCCGGCAAGCTCGGCGACTACCTGCGCTACGCGATGTACGACAAGTACTTCAAGAACCCCGGCTGCGCGTCGCCGACCTGCACCGCCGGTTCGGGCAAGAGCAGCTCGGCGTACCTGCTGAACTGGTACTTCGCCTGGGGCGGCGCCATGGACGGCACGTGGGCGTGGCGGATCGGCTCCAGCCACAACCACGGCGGCTACCAGAACCCGCTCGCGGCCTGGGTGCTCAGCTCGGCCGGCCCGAGCGCGCTGCGCCCGCAGTCGCCGACGGCGGCGACCGACTGGGGCACCTCGCTCACCCGCCAGGTGCAGTTCTACAAGTGGCTCCAGTCGGCCGAGGGCGGCATCGCCGGCGGCGCGACCAACTCGTGGGACGGCGCCTACGCGTCCCGGCCGAGCAACCTGCCGCAGTTCTTCGGCCAGACGTACGACGTCGACCCCGTCTACCACGACCCGCCCTCCAACCAGTGGTTCGGTTTCCAGGCCTGGGGCATGCAGCGCCTCGCGGAGCTCTACTACGTGACCGGCAACACGATGGCCAAGTCGGTGCTCGACAAGTGGGTCCCGTGGGCCGTGGCGAACACGACCCTGGGCAGCGGCGCGACCTTCGCCATCCCGAACGAGATGGACTGGTCGGGCGCCCCGTCGGCGAGCTTCAGCAGCACGTCCGGCACCCCGGCCGACAACCCCGGCCTGCACGTGTCCATCCGCAACACCGGCACCGACGTCGGCGTCGCGGCCTCCCTGGCCCGGACGCTGATCTGGTACGCCGCCAAGGAGAACGGCTCGACCCTGGGCAACTCGGCGAAGGCCACGGCCAAGGGGCTGATCGACCGCCTGCTGCTGTCGAAGACCAGCAAGGGCATCGCGATCCCCGAGCCGCGCGCCGACTACCAGCGCTTCGACGACGTCTACAACGCGTCGACGGGCCAGGGGGTCTACATCCCCTCCGGCTTCAGCGGCGTCATGCCCAACGGCGACACGATCGTCCCGGGCAAGTCGTTCCTCGGCATCCGATCCTTCTACCTGCAGGACCCGGAATGGTCCAAGGTCCAGGCATACCTGGACGGCGGAGCCGTGCCGACGTTCACCTATCACCGGTTCTGGGCCCAGGCCGACATCGCCATGGCCCTGGCCGACTACGGCACGCTGTTCCCGGCGGGCTGACCATCGACCGGCGCGGGCCCGCACGGGCCCGCGCCGGGCTGTTCTGGAGTACGCAGTGAGAGCACAGTTCGCGGGGGGACGCGAAGGCAGGGCGCGGCTGGCCTGGGGGCAGCGCGCCATCTGGGACGCCGTCCAGCAGGCCGGACCGGCCAACGCCCACTTCTTCAACATCGGCCGGCTGATCCCCTTCGCCCGGGGACGCGGCCCGTTCCCGCTCGACGACGTGGTCGCGGCCGTCGCCGCGCTGACCGTCCGGCACGAGGCCCTCAGGGCCCGCACCCACGTCGACGAGGACGGCGAGCCCTTCCAGGTGGTCCACGGCGCGGGCGCGCTGCCGATCCGGCTGGCCGAGTGCGCCGACGAGGAGGCCGACGAGGTCGCCGAGGTGCTGCTGGCCGACCTGGGCCGCACGGCGTTCGCGCCCGGCGACGAGTGGCCGTCGCGGTTCGGCCTGGTGGTCGTCGACGGCATGGTCCGGCACGTGGTGTTCGTGCTGTGCCACCTGGCCGCCGACGACTACGCCGCCGACCTGGTCGCCCGCGAGCTGCGCAACCTGCTGCTGCGCGGGAGCTTCCCCGTCCAGCCGTCGCAGCAGCTGCTCGACCTGGTGACCGAGGAGGAGTCGGGCGTCGGCCGCTACCGCTCGGAGGCCGCGCTGGCCCACTGGGAGAAGGGCTACCGGCGTATCCCGCCGGCCATGTTCCCCCAGGTGGTCGGCCCGCCGGCCGAGCCGCGCTGGAGCCGGGCGCTGCTGCGGTCGCACGCCCTGGAGGACGCGGTCGCGGTGGTGGCCACCCGCCATCACGTCAGCACCGCGACGGTGCTGATGACCGCGGTGACCGTGCTGCTCGGCCCGCTGCTGGGGCACGACGTCTGCGCGATCACCCCGATCGTGCACAACCGCTACCGGCCGGCCACCCGCAACCTGGTCGCCACCCTGACCCAGCTCGGCCTGTTCACGCTGCGGAGCGACCCCCTAGCGCCGCTGGCCAAGACCCTGGAGCAGTCCCACTCCGACGCGATGCGCTCCTACCGCCACGCCCAGTACGACCAGCGCGCCTGGGACGCGATGGTGGAGAAGGTGAGCGCCGACCGGGACGTGCGCGTCTACCCGTCGTGCTGCTTCAACGACGTGCGGCCGGTGGAGCAGCGCACGGCCGCGCAGGTGCCGACCGACGGCCCGTGCCCGGCCGAGGTGGAGTGGCTGCCGGGGGTGGCCCACTTCAACTGCGACTTCTGCTTCGTGGTCACCCGCCAGTCCGGGACCCTGGCGATCGGCCTGACGGCCGACACGTGCCGGTTCCCGCGCGACCGGATGGTGACGCTGATGCGCGGGGTCGAGGAGCTGATCGTCGAGTCGGCGTACCGGGACACCCGGCCGGTGGATCTGCGGGTGTTGCGGTGACGGCACGGCGGACGGGCGGTGAACTGGGGTTTATGTCCGACTTGTCCCCAGCGCGTATCCACGAAGACGGACCAGCCCGGTAGTCAAAGCCTGATATTTCACGATTTTGTCAGCGGTGTGAGCATCCTCCTTGACAAGGTTCACAACCCCTCAAGGAGTTCCCGTGCGGCGTGCCCTGTCCTTAGGCGTGGCCTCGATCGCCACCCTCGCCCTGCTCGCCACCCCCGCCTCCGCCACCCCTCCCGGCATCCCCTCCCACGCCACCGCCGTCAGCCAGCTCAACGCGCTGACCGTGGCGAACGAGGCCAACGCCGGCTCCTACAACCGGGACCTGTTCCCGCACTGGAGCACCGTCTCCGGGGCGTGCAACACCCGGGAGCAGGTGCTCAAGCGCGACGGCAGCGGCGTCGTCGTGAACTCCTCCTGCGCCGCGACCTCCGGCAGCTGGTACTCGCCGTACGACGGCGCCACCTGGAGCAACGCGGCCGACGTCGACATCGACCACATGGTGCCGCTGTCGGAGGCGTGGAAGTCCGGCGCGAACGCCTGGACCACCAGCCGCCGTGAGCAGTTCGCCAACGACCTGTCGAGCCCGCAGCTCTGGGCCGTGACCGACAACGTCAACCAGTCGAAGGGCGACAAGGACCCGGCGGCGTGGAAGCCGTCCAGGACCGCCTTCTACTGCACCTACGCCAAGTCGTGGATCGCCGTGAAGTACAAGTACTCACTGAAGCTCCAGTCGGCGGAGAAGACGGCCCTGAACTCGATGCTCGGCTACTGCTGACCCCTGACCGCGAGGGGGCCGGTCCGTCCGGCCCCCTTCAGCATCTCCTGGCCGATGAGGTCATCGGGGAGGGCGTCGGGCACCCGGTCGTCGAAGTACCAGAGCTGCCTGATGAACCGGGACACCAGCACGGCCGTCGCCATGACGAGCGCGAACAGGACGTACATCAGCGCGATCCCGCGGCCCTCGCCGGTGCCGATGACGAGCCCGACCGAGCCGGCCAGCAGGCCGCCCTCGACCATGAGGGGTTCCAGCAGGGCGGTGCCGTAGGGGGCGACCAAGCCGTAGCCGAGCGGCAGGGTGGAGAAGGCGATCACCTGGTTCAGCGCGAACACCCGGCCGTGGAACCGCTGCGGCACCTTGACCTGGATGATCGTGTTGTAGATGCCGTTCAGGACGGTCAGCGAGAAGAACATGCCGAACACCCCGGCCGCGATCACGACCAGGTTCTCCTGCGCCCCCACCACGACCGCGCCCGCCGACAGCGCCACCGTCGACCAGAGCTGACCCCGCAGGCGGCGCCGGCGCGGGCCGCCCCAGATGGTCATGAGCAGGCCGCCGACGAACACGCCCAGGCCGCCCGCGAAGGTGACCCGGCCGACGTCCTGGAGGTCGCCGAAGCTCAGCACCAGCGGCGAGACCAGCAGGAACAGCGGCGACATGAACAGGTTCACCACGGCGAAGAAGAGCAGCATGCTGCGGATGCCGCGGTTGCCCCAGGTGAACTTCAGGCCGTTGACCAGCTCGGTGAGCAGCGGCTCGCGCCGCCGCCAGCCCATCGTCTTGGGGAACCGGACGATCAGCACCGTGAGGATGGCGACCGTGTAGCTGACCACGTCGATGATCAGGATGCCGCCGAGCCCGACGACCGACATCAGCCCGGCCGCCGCCAGCGGCGGCACCAGGTTGGCCAGGCCGCCGACCATGCCCATGAGCCCGTTGGCGTGCCCGAGGAACCGTTTCGGCACGATCTGCGGCACCGCCGCCGCCCAGGCGACGCGCTGGAAGGTGAGCGCCAGCGAGAGCAGCACCAGCAGCGGGTAGACGTGCCAGACCATCAGGTTGCCGGTCCACACGAGCACGCCGAGCGCGAGCTGGGTGCCGCCCGCCGCGATGTCGCTGAACAGGATGACCCTGCGCCGGTCGAACCGGTCGACGACGGTGCCCGCGAGCGGCGCGGCGAGCATGCCGGGGACCAGCGCCAGCACCGAGAACAGCGCGAAGTTCACCAGCGAGCCGGTGGTCATGTAGATCCACAGCGGCAGCGCGAACTCGGTCAGCGCGGTCCCGGTGATGGAGACGAGCTGCCCGGCGGCCAGCGCGGCGAAGCGCTTCATGCCCGGCTTCGGCCCGACGTGGACGTCGGGGCGCGGCTCCCCGTCACCGGCGGCGCCGGCCGTCGACAGGCCCTCCAGCCACCAGGTCTCCTCGCCCGTCCGCCTGGTCAGGCTCTCGGACGAGCCCTCCTCGATGGCGCGGTGGGTGTGGGTGACGATGGTGGCCAGTTCCTCGTTGCGGTACTTCACGAAGTAGTGGGCGGCCTCGTCGAGCACCACGCAGGCGGTGGTGTCGGCCACGCAGTGCCATTCGCGGAACCGTTCCTGGTAGTACTCCATCGCGGGGTCGCGCTCCCCCACCACCGCGATGACCGGGGCCGACAGCGGCGGCAGCTCCTTCTCGAAGACCTCGGTGAAGTACGCCTCGGCCTCCCGGGTGCCCGACCTGCGGTTGGCCACGATGAGCTTGAGCTCCTCCTGGTCGAACTCGGCGACGTCCAGGCCGGCGGCGCTCAGGGCGTTGATGCGGCCCTGGTCGCCGCCCAGCTCCTCCAGCCACTGGCCGATCCGGGCGAAGGGGCCCTTCGGGCGGGCGAAGGGGAAGGCGCCGCCCAGGTAGACGGCCTCGGGGGCGCGTCCGGCGGCCTCCAGGTGGCGGGCCGCCTCGATGCTGATCATGCCGCCGAGGCCGCAGTGGCCGTACAGCACGATCGGGCCGGTGACCTTGGCGAGGATCTCGTCGGCGTACTCCTTGGCGACCTCGTCCATGGGGCGGGGCTGTTCGCCGAGTTCGTTGCCCGGTACGGCCAGGGAGTACAGGGCCCAGTCGTCGGGCAGCGCGTCGGCCAGCGGCTTGTAGATGATCGCGCTGCCGCCGCCGTAGGGGGCGCAGACGACCGTGGCGCGGGCCGGGCGCGACGGGGTGAGGCGGTGCAGCAGGCCGGCGGCCGCCTTCTCGGTCGACGGGTCGAGCAGCCGGGCCAGGTCGCGCACGGTCGGGTGCTTGAACAGGTCGAGCAGGGTGGCGACGTGCCCGGCCTTGCGCAGCCGGGCGACGACCTGCATGGCCAGCAGCGAGTGGCCGCCGAGGTCGAAGAAGTCGTCGGTGACGCTGACCCGCTCCAGGTTCAGCACGGCGGCCCAGATCCCGGCGACGAGATCCTCCAGTTCGGTCTCCGGGTCGGTGAACGCGCCGGTCGGCTCGGCCACCGCCGCCGGGTCGGGCAGCGCGGCCCGGTCGACCTTGCCGTGGGACTTCAGCGGGAGGCGGTCGAGCCAGACGTACCGGGCCGGGACCATGTAGTCGGGCAGGCGGTCCTTCAGCCAGGCGCGCAGCGCGGCGGTGTCGCCGACCCCGGCCAGGTAGGCCACCAGGCGCTGGTCGCGCAGTTCGACGACCGCCTGGGCGACGCCCTCGTAGGTGCCGAGCAGGGTCTCGATCTCGCCGAGTTCGACGCGGTAGCCGCGCACCTTGACCTGGAGGTCGCGGCGGCCGAGGAACTGGAGCTCGCCCGACTCCAGCCATCTCCCCAGGTCGCCGGTCTTGTAGAGGCGGGCGCCGGGAGGGCCGTACGGATCGGGGGTGAATTTCTCCGCGGTCAGCGCGGGGCGGCCGAGGTAGCCGCGGGCCAGCCGCGCGCCGCCGAGGCAGATCTCCCCGGGCATGCCGATGGGGACCGGCCGGCCGTCGGCGTCGAGCAGCCGCACGGTCGCGCCCGGCAGCGGCCTGCCGATGGGCAGCAGGCCCTTCTCGTCGCCGACCTCGTGGGTGGTCACGCCGACCGTGGCCTCGGTGGGGCCGTAGTGGTTGACGACCCGGACGTGCCGGGTCAGCCCGGCCGCCCACTCGGCCGGGGCCGCCTCGCCGCCCAGGATGAGCAACTTGCGCGGCAGCAGCTCCGCCGGGTCGGCCTCGGCGAGGAGGGCGGCCAGGTGGGAGGGCGTGATCTTGAGGTAGTCGGGCGGATAGAGCCGGAAATATCCCGCCAGGTCGGGGGCGGCGGTCTTCGGCGGCAGTAGGTGCAGGCAGCCGCCCGTCAGCAGCGACAGGTAGAAGACGGTGATGCCGAAGTCGAAGGCGAGCGACTGGAGCAGCGCGAACTCCGAGCCGGGCTCGACCGCGAACCGCTCGCGCACCCCGGCCAGGTAGACCAGCACCTCCCGGTGCTGCACCGCCACGCCCTTCGGCCGCCCGGTCGTCCCGGACGTGTAGATGACGTAGGCCAGGTCGTCGGGCGTGACCGAGGTCGCGGGCGCCTCGTCGGCTCCGCCGCCGTCGAGATAGATCCCGGTGACCCCGTCGGGCCGCAGCTCGGGGGTGGTCACCGCGACGGCGATCCCGGCGTCTTCGATCATGTACGCCATCCGCGCCGCCGGCAGCTCGGGGTCGACCGGCACATAGGCCGCCCCCGACTTCAGCACGCCCAGGATCGCCACCGCGATCTCGGCCGACTGCTCCAGGCAGACCGCGACCCGGTCGCCGGGGCGCACCCCGTGCTCGACGAGCCGCGCGGCCAGGTGGTTGGCCTGCCGGTCGAGCTCCCGGTAGGTGAGGGTGTCGTCGCCGAACACCACGGCCGGGGCGTCGGAGACCCGCACGGTGTGGTGCAGCAGCGTGGCGTCGAGAAGCCGCGGCTCGGCCGACTCGCCGAACGCCAGGGTCGCGGCCGCCTCGTGCGCGGGCACCAGGTCGAGCGTGGAGATCCGGGCCGACGGGTCGGCCGCGATCGAGCGCAGCAGCGTCCCGAACGACTCGGCCATCCGCCGCACGGTCGACGGCTTGAACAGGTCGGTGCAGTAGATGAACGAGGCGCCCATGCCGTCGAGGCCCTCGTACAGGTAGAGCGCCAGGTCGAACCGGGCGGCGGTCACGTCGGCGGAGAACCCGCCGACCCTGACGCCCTCGGCGCTGCCCGATCCGGTCTGGAAGTTCTGCAGCGCGAACATCACCTGGAAGATGGGCGTCCGGCTGACGTCGCGCTCGACGTTCAGCTCGTTGACGAGCTGGTCGAACGGGAGCTCCTGGTGGGAGAAGGCGTCGAGCGCGCCGTCCTTCACCCGGTCGAGCAGGTCGGTGAACGACGGGTCGCCGTCGAGGTCGGCCCGCATCGCCAGGGTGTTGACGAACATGCCGACCAGCCCGTCGAGCTCCGGCTGGCCGCGCCCGCTGACGGGGCTGCCGACGGCGAAGTCGTCCTGCCCCGACCAGCGGCCGAGCAGCACCTGCAACGCCGCCAGGAAGGTCATGTACGGCGTCGCCCCGCGCGCGTTCCCGAGCTCGGTCAGCGCGGCCACCAGTTCCCCGTCGAGCTGGAACTGGTGCTCGGCGCCGTTGGCGCTCTGCTCCGGCGGCCGGGGCAGGTCGGCGGGAAGGTCGAGCGGCGGCAGGTGGGCCAGCCGGTCGCGCCAGTAGTCGACGTCGGCCTGGAAGACCCGGCCGCGCTGCCAGAGGGCGTAGTCGCCGTACTGCACCGGCAGCGGCGGCAGCTCCTTCCCGGCGAGCAGGGTCAGGATGTCGCCCAGCAGCACGTCGCCCGACCAGCCGTCGGTGACGGCGTGGTGGGCGGCCAGCTGGAGCACGTGCTCGCGTTCGGAGACGTGCACGAGCGTGGCCCGCAGCAGCGGCCCCGTGGCCAGGTCGAACGGCCGGTTCAGGTCCTCTGAGATCAGCCGCCGGGCCTCCTCGGCGTCGGCGGCCTCACGCACGGTCAGGTCGACCGGGGTCTCGTCGTCGATGACGAGTTCCGGCAGGCCGTCGTCGGTGGTGGTGAACCGGGTGCGCAGCGTCTCGTGCCGGGCCGTCACCTGCGCCAGCGCGTCGCGCACGGCGTCGTCGGCGACCTCGCCCTCCAGCCAGGCCGAGAACGGGACGGTGTAGGCGGTGGTGCCGGGGCGGTACTGCTCCAGGAACCACAACCGCTCCTGCGCGTGCGACAGCGGCGGCACGACCCCCGGCTCGCGGGGGGCGATGACGGCCTTGGCGGTGCGGCGGCGCAGCCGCTGCTGGATGAGGGCCCGCTTGGCCGCCGAGAGATCCTGGGTCATGACTCCTCCAGCAGGGCGAGCGCCTCTTCGTCGGACAGGTCGCCGAGCTCGGCCAGCAGCAGGTCCTCGACCGCTTGGCCGAGGGTCTCGACGGTGGTGTGCGTGAACAGGGTGCGGATCGGCACCGAGACGCCGACCGTGCTCTCCAACCGGGCCGCGACCCGGATGGCGAGCAGCGAATGCCCGCCGAGCTGGAAGAAGTCGTCGAACGCGCCGATGCCCTCGACGCCCAGCAGTTCGCTCCACACGTCGGCGACCAGCGCCTCGGCGTCGGTGCGGGGCGCCACGAACGTCTCCTGCCGGAGCGGTTCGGGTTCGGGCAGCGCGAGCCGGTCGAGCTTGCCGTTCGGGGTCAGCGGCAGCGCGTCGAGCGGCACGAACACGTGGGGCACGTAACTGGCGGGCAGCCGCTCGATGAGCCGCTCCCGCAGGTGGTCGGTGCTCCCCACGACGTAGGCGACCAGCACGTCGCCCTTGACCGCCACGGCGGCCCTGGCGACGCCGTCGAGCGACTCCAGCGCCGACTCGACCTCGCCGAGCTCGATCCGGTGCCCGCGCAGCTTGACCTGGTCGTCGTTGCGGCCCAGGAACTCCAGCGTGCCGTCCCAGTTCCAGCGCACCAGGTCACCGGTGCGGTAGACGCCGCCGACGAACCGTTCGGCCGTCAGCTCGGGCCGCCGCAGATACCCGTCGGCCACCCCGAGCCCCCCGATGACGAGCTCACCCGGGGCCCTCGGCGGGACGGGGTTCAGCCCCGCGTCGACGACGGCCACGGTCGTGTTGCCGATCGGCCGCCCGATCGAGATCTCCCCCGGATCGTCGGGCACCTCCCACGCGGTCGACCAGATGGTGGTCTCGGTCGGCCCGTAGACGTTCACGAGCCGCCCGGTCCGGCCCTTCAGCTCCGCGGCCAGCCCGGCGGGCAGCGCCTCCCCGCCGACGAGCGCGGTGACACGGGGCAGCTCGCCCTCCAGCAGCACCCGCCACCCGGAGGGCGTGGCCTGGACGTGGGTCACCCCGCCCTCGGAGATCCGCCGCGCCAGCGCCGGCCCGTCGAGCGCGATGGCCGGATCGGCGACCACGATCCGCCCGCCGGTGACGAGCGGCAGGTAGAGCTCCAGCCCGGAGATGTCGAACGACAGCGAGGTCAACGCCAGCCAGACGTCATCGGGCGTGGACCCGAGCAGCTCCCGCATGGAGACGAGGAAGTTCAGCAAGGCCCGATGGGGAACCACCACCCCCTTCGGCTTCCCGGTCGAACCGGAGGTGTAGAGCACATAAGCGGGGTCTTCCAGCAGCGGCCCGGCGGTATGCCCGCCAAGGTTCGCGCCGCCCGATATTTCGTGACCCGGGGCCGAGGGGATGTCGCGCGTGCCGACATGCCCGCCATCGTTCGCGCCGCCCGAAATTTCGGGACTGTCCAGGCGGATGACGGGAAGAGCTCCGCTTCCCTTTGGTTCGCGGTCGGCGAGTATGGCTTTGGGTTGGGCGTCGGCCAGGACGAAGGCGATGCGGGCCTCCGGGTAGGCCGGGTCGAGGGGCAGGTAGGCCGCGCCCGCCTTCATGACCGCGAGCATGCCCGTCAACGCCCGTGCCGACCGCTCGGCGAGGATCGCGACCACGTCGCCGCGGCCGACACCGAGGGCCCTCAACTCGGCGGCCAGGGTGTCGGCGGCCATGAGGAGATCCCGGTAGGTGAGGTCGTCCACGGCCACGCGGTCGCTCGGGGTGATCAGGTCGAGCAGCGTGCCGGAGGGGAGCGGGAGGTCGGGGCCGGGGCCCCATTCGGCCAGGGCCGCGTCGTCCTCGGAGGTGCGCATGGTCAGGGCCGACAGCGGGGCGGTCGGGTCGGCGGCGATCTCGTAAAGGCAGGACAGGAAACGTTCGGCGAAGCGCTGGACCGTCGTGGTGTCGAGGATGGCCAGGTCGTAGTCGAAGACGAGGGTCAGGCCGCCGTCGACCGGCCAGACCGTCAGGGTCAGGTCGAAGGGGGTCTTGATGGCCCCGGCGTCGTAGGGCTCGTGGCGCAGCCCTCCGAAGGTCTCCGGGAGGTTGCCCTCCGAGGTGTGGCTGTGCAGGATCAGCATGGTCTGGAACAGGGCCGTCTGGCCGAGGTCGCGGCGCACGCCGAGCACCGACTTGATGCGTTCGACCGGCACGTCCTGGTGGGCCAGGGCGTCGACGAGGGTCGCCCACGTGCGGCGGAGCAGTTCGTCGAAGCCGGGGTCGCCGCTCAGGTCGGCCCGCAGGACCAGGGTGTGCGCAAGGTAGCCGATCACCGATTCGAGTTCGACGCGTTCGCGGGCGGCCGTCGGGGAGCCGACCGCGAAGTCGTGCTGGCCGGTGTGCCGTGACAACACCGCCTGGTAGGCGGCGAGCAGGACCATGAACAGCGTCGTGCCGCTGTCGCGGCCGATCGCCTCCAGGCGCGCGACCAGGTCGGCGGGGGCCGGCACGCTCAGCTCCCCGCCGATCCGCGCGCCGTCGAGGGGGCGCGGGCGGTCGAGGGGGAGTTCCAGGGCCGGTACGCCGGCCAGCCGCTCCTTCCAGTGCGCGAGCGCCGCCGCGCCCTCGTCGAGGGCCTCCCGCCGGAGTTGCCAGAGCGACACGTCGCCAGCCTGGACGGGCAGCGGGGGGAGGTCGGCGCCGTCGTACAGGGCGGCCAGCTCCGTGATCATCACGTTGACCGAGTAGCCGTCGGCGATGATGTGGTTCATCGCGACGCAGAGCACGTGGTCGTCGGGGCTGATCTGCACCAGCGTCGCCCTGACGGGGGGAGCCGCCGCCAGGTCGAACGGGGTGGTGACGAGTTCGGCGCAGAAGTCGGCGACGGCGTCCTCGGGCAGCGCGATCCACTCGATGGTTCCCCCGCCGGGCGGGTCGACGACCAGCGTCGGGCGGCCGTCGTCGGCGGGGAAGCGGGTGCGCAGCGACTCGTGCCGGTCGACCAGGGCGCGGTAGGCGTCGGCGAACCGGGCCAGGTCGAGGGGGCCGTGGAGGCGGCGGGCCAGGTACATGTTGCTGGAGGCGTCGCCGGGGGTGAAGTGGTCCATGAACCACAGGCGTTCCTGCGCCGCCGACAGCGGCACGGGGGTGCCGGGCTCGCGGGGTTCCAGCGGCACCACGCCGGGGTCGGCGCCGATGGCGGCGGCCAGCCCGGCGACGGTCGGGTGGGCGAACAGGGCCCGCACCGGGACCGGCACGCCGAACGCCTTCGACAACAACGCCGCCGCGCGGGGGGCCAGCAGCGACCGGCCGCCGAGGGCGAAGAAGTCGTCGTCGGCCCCGACGTCGCCGACGCCGACGACCTCGCCGAAGACGCGCGCGATGCGGCGTTCGGCGGGGGTCTCGGGCGCGCGGTGGGTGCGGGCGACCGGAACGGCCTCGACACGCGGCGGGGCCGCCAGTCCCTCGGCCCGCCAGGCCGCCCCGCCGAGGGTGACCCCGGGGAACAGCAGGCCGGACAGCGGCTCGTCGGGGCTCGCCACCACGGCCGCCAGCAGCGTGGTCAGCCGGGCGGCCAGCGCCTCGATCCGGCCCGCGTCGAACAGGGCCGAGTCGTAGGTGAGGTCGAGGGCGAGGGTGTCGCCGGAGCGCCAGGCGTCGACGGTGAGGTCGTAGCGGGCCGGGACGTGGTCGAGCGGGAACACCTCGCCGAGGCCGTCGGGCAGGGTGTCGAGGTTGAGCACGGTCTGGAACAGCGGCGCCTGCCCGAGGTCGCGGCCGAGGTCGAGTTCGGCGAGCAGCCGTTCGACCGGCACCTCCTCGTCGGCCATCGCGGCCAGCACGGTCGCCCGCGCCCGCGCGAGCAGCCCGGCGAACGTCGGGTCGCCCGAGAGGTCGGCGCGCAGCACCAGCGTGTTGCCGAGGCGGCCGAACACGGGCTCCAGCTCGACCCGGCCGCGCCCGCCGGTCGGCGCGCCGACGGCGAAGTCGTGCAGGCCGGTCTCCGCCGACAGCACCGCCTGGTAGGCGGCCAGCAGCACGGTGAACAGGGTGGTGCCCTGGCGCTGGGCGAGCGTTTCGAGCGGGGGGATCGGGAGCTCCGTACGTACCCGCGCGCCTCTTCTGGCCGCGACGGCGGGGCGGGGACGGTCGGCGGGCAGGTTGAGCACCGGCAGGTCGGCGAGCCGGTCGCGCCAGCGGGCCAGCGCGTCGGCCCCGAGCCCGGCCGCCTCCCGGCCGCGCTGCCAGGCCACCACGTCGCCGTGCTGGAGCAGCACCGGCTCACGGTCGTCGGCCAGGTCGTCGGCGAGGACGTCGAGCGACCACTCGTCGCCGGCGATGCCGTGGAAGACCACGCAGAGCACGTGCTCGCCGCCGAGCCGCACCAGCGCGGCCCGCACGGGCGGCGCGGCGGCCAGGTCGAACGGGGCGTTGACGCGCGCCGACAGCAGCGCCCTGGCCTCCTCCTCGGTCGCGGCGGTCAGCCGTTCGAGCGGCAGCGGGAACCGGTCCTCGACGACCGCGACCGGCCGCCCGTCGGCGTCGGGGAAGCGGGTGCGCAGCGCCTCGTGCCGGTCGACGGCCCTCTGGAGGGCGTGTTCGAGCGCATCGGGGTCGAGGGGGCCGCGCAGGCGGCGGGTCAGGTGGAGGTTCCACGAGGCGTCGCCGGGGTCGAAGCGGTGCAGGAACCAGAGCCGTTCCTGCGCGGGCGACAGCAGCACCGGCGACCCGGCGGGCCGGGGCTCCAGCGGCACCGACACGGTGTCGAGCCCGTCGAGCACCGCCGCCAGCGCCTCGACCGTGGGCGCGCCGAACAGCTCCCTGACGGGGATCTCCACCCCGAGCCGCCGCGTCAGCCGCGCGGTGACCTTGGTGGCCAGCAGGGAGTGCCCGCCGACCGCGAAGAAGTCGGCCTCCGCGCCGACCCGGTCGAGCCCGAGCACCTCGGCGAACGCCTCGGCGACGACCCGTTCGGTCGCGGTACGGGGCACGATCTCCCCCGCGCTCCGGGCGGGCGCCGGGAGGGCGAGCCGGTCGACCTTGCCGTTGGGGGTGAGCGGCAGCGCGTCGAGCGGGATCACGACCGACGGGATCATGTACGCGGGCAAACGCTCTCTCAGAGCGCTCAAAAGATCGCCGTGGTCGCCGACGACGTAGGCCACCAGCACCTCGCCGTGCACGGCCACCACGGCCTGGGCGACGCCGTCGAGCTCCTCCAGCACGGTCTCGATCTCGCCCAGCTCGATGCGGTGGCCGCGGAGCTTGACCTGGGTGTCGGCGCGGCCGAGGAAGTCGAGCCCGCCGTCGGCGCGGCGGCGGACCAGGTCGCCGGTCCGGTAGAGGCGCTCTCCCCCGGCGGTCGGCAGGAAGCGCTCGGCGGTCAGCGCGGGCCGGCCGAGGTAGCCGTCGGCGACGCCGAGCCCGCCGATGTAGAGCTCGCCCTCCTCCACCGGCCGCCCGTCGTCGTCGAGCACGTGGACGGTCGTGTTCAGGATCGGCGTGCCGATGCTGACGTGCGCGGGGTTCTTCGGCACCTCCCACGCGGTGGACCAGATGGTCGTCTCGGTCGGGCCGTAGACGTTCACCAGCCGGGCGCACCGGGCGGCCAGCCGCCGGGCCAGCCCGAGCGGCAGGGCCTCGCCGCCGACCAGGCCGGTGACGTTCCCGGCGAACCCGGCGTCGAGCAGCACCCGCCAGCCCGAGGGGGTCGCCTGGACGTGGGTGACGCCCTCGCGCTCGACGAGGTCGCGCAGGCGCGCGCCGTCGCGGGCGGTCTCGGCGTCGGCGACCACCATCCGGCCGCCGGTCACCAGGGGCAGGTAGAGCTCCAGGCCGGAGATGTCGAACGAGAGCGACGTGAGGGCCAGCCACACGTCGTCGGGCCCGGCGCCGAGGAGCTCGCGCATGCCGGTCAGGAAGTTGAGCAGGGCCCGGTGCGAGATGACGACGCCCTTGGGGCGGCCGGTCGAGCCGGAGGTGTAGAGGACGTAGGCGCGCGCGTCCCGGCGTCCGCCGACGTCACCGCTCGCGCCGTCGACGTCGATCACCGGCCCCCGGAAGCCGGGGAGGCTGTCGCGGAGATGCGGCCTGGTCAAGGCGGCCGCAGCCCCGGAGTCCTCCAGGATCATCGCGATCCGGGCGGCGGGGTAGCCCGGATCGAGGGGTAAGTAGGCCGCTCCGGCTTTCAGGACGCCGAGTAACGCGGCCACCATTTCAGCCGATCTGTCGACATAGAGGGCGACGAGGTCGCCCGGTCCGACTCCGGCGTCGGCGAGGCGGCGGGCCACGCCGCGGGCGGCGGCGTCGAGGTCGCCGTAGGTCAGCGTGCGGTCCCCGCACACCACCGCGACCCGGCCGGGCGACGCTTCTGCGTGGGCCTCGAAGAGGTCCAGGAAGGCCGGGACGTTCGTCAGGGTGGTTTCGATCATGCAGCCATCTCCCAGGGATGAAACAGGACTTCTCCGCGATCAAGGACTTCGGCGACAATCGCGGGATGACAGTGCCCGAACAGGCCGACAAGCGCCGCGCCCTCGTGGCCAAGCTGCTGGCGCGCAAGGCCGCCCCGCAGGGGGTCACCCCGGTTCCGCGGGACGGCGGCCCGCTCCCGTGCTCCCACGAGCAGCGCCGCATCTGGCTGGCCCAGCAGTCCGACCCGGCCGCCGCCCCCAACGTCACGCTGGGCGTGGCCCTCTCGGGGGAACTCGACCTCGCCCGGCTGGCCGGGGCGTTCACGGCGCTGATCCGACGGCACGAGGTGTTCCGGACCACGTACACCGAAGCCCCCGAGCAGGTCGTCCACGGCGCGCTGCCGGCGCCCCTGGAGTACCTCGACGCCGGCGACCTGCCCCATCCGGAGCAGGCGGCGCTCGACCTGGCCCTCGCGCGGAGCGGCGAGCGGTTCGCGCTCGGGCAGGGCCCGCTGCTGCGGCTGACGGTGTTCCGGGTCGGCCCCGGCGAGCACCGGCTGTTCCTGGTCTGCCACCACATCGCCGCCGACGGCGGCTCGCTGGGCGTGGTGGCCGACGACCTCGCCGCGCTCTACTCGGGCCTGGCGCTGCCCGACCTGCCGATCCAGTACGCCGACTACGCCGCCTGGTCGGTCAGGCGCGCCGAGACGCGGATCGAGGAACGCCTCCCCTACTGGCGCGACCTGCTCGGCGGCGCCCCGGGCCCGCTCTTCACCGGCACCGCCGGCTCCCAGGGCGGGAGGGCCGGCGCGACCGCCGCGATCAGGGTCGGCCGGGAGACCGTCGACCGGCTGCGGCGGCTGGGCGAGGGCCCGACGACGCCGTTCGTGGCGCTCTGCGCCGCCTATCTGACGCTGCTCCAGCGGATGACCGGCCGGCGCGACCTGGTCACCGGGATCGTCTCGGCCTCGCGCACCCGCAGAGAGCTCGAATCGGTCGTCGGCACGTTCGTGAACATGGTGCCGCTGCGCCTCGCGCTGCCCGCAGGGCAGGGGTTCCCCGCGCTGCTCACCAAGGTCAGGGAGGCCGCGGCGGGGGCGCTGGCCAACGAGATCCCCTTCGACACCCTGGTCTCGCGGGCGGGGGTGGCCCGGATCCCGGGCGTGCATCCGGTGTTCCAGACGTCGTTCATCCACCGCGACGACCCGAAGCCCGCGCCCGTCTGGCAGGGCCTGGAGGCGCGCGTCTGGGACCACGAGGTCGACGACGCGGCGCTCGACCTGATGCTGACCGCGACCCCGCGCGGGGACGACTACGAGCTCGCCTTCACCGGCAAGCTTGACCGATTCTCCGCAGGTCAGGTCAAGGAGCTGCCGGTCGTCTTCCGGGACTTGCTGGAAGAACTTCGATGACGGGCCCGGCACCCGCGCATTGGATCACGCCGGGCGGGGGCGGCGGTAGCGCCGTCTCACTTACCGGCACAGTCTTCAAAGCCTGAATGGCGTGTGGGGGCCGGTGGGAATGACGCACCGGCCCCCACGCCGTCGCCCGGGGCCACGGTGACGCCGGCGCGCGCCGCCCATGTCACCCTGCCCTCCGGGACGGGGGTGCGGGGGGCCGGTGGTCAGGACACCGGCGCCCCGCGCGTCCTACTTCTCCTGGTGCTCGGCGCGGTCGCCGCTCCAGTCGGTGTGGTAGACCCCTTCGCGGTCGACCCGGTTGTAGGTGTGGGCGCCGAAGTAGTCGCGCAGGCCCTGGATCAGCGCCGCCGGGAGGCGGTCGCGGCGCAGGCCGTCGTAGTAGGCCAGCGCCGAGGAGAACCCGGGAGTCGGGACCCCGATCGAGGCGGCCGTGGAGACGACCCGGCGCCAGGCGCCCTGCGCCTCGGCCAGCGCCTCGCTGAAGGACGGCGAGGCCAGCAGCGTCGGCAGCCCCGGGTCCTTGGCGTAGGCGTCGCGGATCCGGTCGAGGAACCGGGCCCGGATGATGCAGCCGCCGCGCCAGATCGTGGCCATGTCGCCGAGGTTGATGTTCCAGCCGAACTCCTTGGAGGCGGCGGCCATCTGGTCGAAGCCCTGGGCGTACGCCACGATCTTCGAGGCGAGCAGGGCCTGCCGGACGTCGTCGACCAGCGAGTAGTTCGGCGCCGACCCGATCGGGCCCTCGAGGTCGCGGGCCGCCTGGCGGCGGGTGACGTCGCCCGACAGGCCGCGCGCGAACACCGCCTCGGCGATGCCGGTGACCGGCACCCCGAGTTCGAGGGCGTTCTGGACCGTCCAGCGGCCGGTGCCCTTCTGCTCGGCGCGGTCGGCGACGACGTCCACGAACGGACGGCCCGTCTTGGCGTCGACGTGGCCGAGCACCTCGGCGGTGATCTCGATCAGGTAGGACTCGAGGTCGCCCCGGTTCCACTCGGTGAAGATCTCCGCCAGCTCGCCCGGGGAGCGGCCGAGGGCCTGCCGGAGCAGGTCGTAGGCCTCCGCGATGAGCTGCATGTCGGAGTATTCGATGCCGTTGTGGACCATCTTCACGAAGTGGCCCGCGCCGTCGGCGCCGACGTGGGTGCAGCAGGGCACCCCGTCGACCTTGGCCGCGATGTCCTCCAGGATCGGCCCGAGGGACTTGTAGGCCTCCGGCGACCCGCCCGGCATGATGCTGGGCCCGTTGAGGGCGCCTTCCTCACCGCCGGAGATGCCGGTGCCGACGAAGTGGATCCCGCGCTCCTTGAGCGCCGCCTCGCGCCGCCGGGTGTCGGTGAAGAGGGCGTTCCCGCCGTCGACGATCATGTCGCCGGGCTCCATGTGGGCCGCCAGGTCCTCGATCACGGCGTCGGTCGACGGACCGGCCTTCACCATGATGATCGCCTTGCGGGGTTTCGTGAGCGACGCCACGAACTCCGCCGTCGTGCCCGTCGCGACGAACGCGCCCTCTCCGGCGTGGTTCTCGACGAGCTCCTGGGTCTTGCTCTCGGTGCGGTTGTGCACCGCGACGACGTATCCGTGGTGGGCCAGGTTCCTCGCGAGGTTCCGGCCCATAACCGCAAGGCCGGTCACTCCGATGTCAGCCGTGCCCAAAACGTTCTTGTCCATGCGCCGCTCCTATCCTTCCGGGCAGCTCAGTAACCGTAACTGCCGCCCGCTGACGACGTCGGCGTGGTGGCCGCCGACGGCTTGGGCGTCGCCGCCGCAGGCGCCGAAGGCGCCGGCGTCGACGCCGCGCCGGGCAGCGGCCCGGCGTCCGACGGCCTCAACACGCCCAGGAGGCCGTGCTGCGCCTTGTCGATACCCGCCGCGAACCATACAGAGTTCTCTCCGCCGTTCGCCGCAGTGCCCGGCTCCAGATCCCACAGACCCTCGAGCTGGATCGCCTGACCGTTGGTCTGCCGCAGCGGCCCGAGGTAGCGTCCGGTGCGGGCGTTGTAGGCGTTGACCAGCCCATCTCCGAAGTTACCCACCAGAACGGCCCCGGCCAAGGCGCCGAATCCACGCGGGGCGCGGATCATCGCCCAGGGGGCGTTCAGCGCGCCGCGGTTGGCGAAGCGGCCGAGGAAGCGCCCGTTGGCGGAGAAGCGGGAGACGAAGCCGTTGCCCCGGCCGGGCACGGCCTTGCCGGTGGTGGCGTCGCGCTTGGCGTACGCGACCATGATCACGTTACCGACGACCTCGACGTTGAACGGCGCGTAGTCGCTGGGCATGCGCGGGTCGCGGAACTGCGAGCGGGACAGCCGCACCCGGTCGAACTCGCTGTCGTACACGTGGATCTTGCCGTGCGAGAATGAGGGGGCCAGCAGGAAGGCGCCCCGGTTGGTGTTCATCACCGCCAGGCCCTTGTAGTCGGCGTTCTTCGTGAACGCCGCGATGATCGCGTTCTTCGGGTTGACCTCGGCGTTCCACGCCGTGATCGCGCCCGAGGGGCTGGCGAAGATGAAGGTCGCGGGCTTGTCCTTGATCAGGAACTCGTCCTGCGACATGTTGACGACCTGTCCGGTCGGCGTGCCGCCCGGAATGGCGACCTCGGTCTGCTCCTTCTTGGCGTTGCCGGAGTAGACGGTCGCGACACCGGTGCCGGCGCCCGAGACCCACAACGTCTTGCCCATCGCCAGGCCCCAGGGGTTCACCAGCTTGGGGTCGGTGACGGGGGCCTTGCCGGGCACGTCCGAGACCAGGTTGACCTGGGCGAACCGGTTGGTCGACGTGGTCGTCTTGCTAACCTTGACGGTGGCGGGCTTGGCCTGTGGGGCCGTCTGGGCGCTGGCGGGAATGCTCAGGGGGGTGCTCAGAACGAGCGTCCCGGCGGTGAGCACGGCGACGCGTGAACGCATCTGGTGGTCTCCTTCGAGGGCCTTCTCGGTTCATGACCTAAGGTGCGGAGGTTCGCGAAGCTCCCTTACGGGCGGAGATACGCGGGCCTTCCCGAGAGGGTTCAGAGGAATGTCACCGGCCTATAAACCTAGTAAAAGGGTAGGGTTTGCCGAGTCCATGAGCAGGCAAAGCCCCTTTGACCCGTCCACCTGGCTGTCTATCGTCGACGTGTGATCCTTGGAGACTCCGGAATGTTCCTCCCCCAGCCTCAGCGCTCCGTCGTGGCGATCCCCCCGCCCGGAGACGGCCCCGGTTTCTGGGCCGGCGCGCCGAGCAGCGTGGTGACGCCCGACGGCACGATCTACCTGGCCTACCGGCTCCGCCGTCCCATTGGCGAAGGCCGCGGCTACGCGATCCAGATCGCCCGCTCCGACGACGGCGAGCGCTTCGAGCCGGTGCTCACGATCACCAAGGACCAGATGCGGACCGAGTCGCTGGAGCGCCCGACGCTCGTGCTGACCCCCGAGGGCGGCTGGCGGCTCTACCTGAGCTGCGCGACCTACGGCACCAAGCACTGGCGGGTGGAGCTGCTGGAGGCGGCCGCCCCCGAAGACCTCGACCCGGCGAGCGCCCGCGTGGTGCTGCCCGGCGACCTCAAGACGGGCGTCAAAGACCCGGTGATCGTCCACCACGGCGGCCAGTGGCACCTGTGGGCGTCCTGCCACCCGCTGGAGGTCCCCGAGGAGGCCGACCAGATGGTCACCGACTACGCGACCAGCCCCGACGGCCGCGACTGGTCGTGGCACGGCACCGCCCTCGACCGCCGCCCCGGCGCCTGGGACAGCCGGGGCGTGCGCATCTCGGCGGTCCGCTTCACCGACGACGGCGTGCTCGCCTACTACGACGGCCGGGCCAGCGCGGCCGAGAACTACGAGGAGCGCACCGGCGTCGCCACCGGCCCCGACCCGTCGACCCTGACGGCCGTTGGCGACCACCCCCACGCCCAGTCGCCCCACGGCGGCCTGCGCTACCTCGACATCCTCGACCTGCCGGGCGGCGGCACCCGCATCTTCTACGAGTGGACCCGCCCCGACGGCGCCCACGACCTGCGCACCGAACTCCTCTGACGGAACCCGGGCCGCCGGTCAAGACTCTTTCTCCGTTACGGCTCCGCCCACCCCGGCGCCGACGCCCGCCCCGGCCGGGCGCCGCACCCGGCGCCGGCCACCGCTCGACCGGCCCGCCGCGACGAGCTATCTGGGGCGGCCGTTGCGCGCCTGCCCCTGGCCCTCGGGCCGGTGGCCGACCTGGCCGCCCGAGCGGTCGCGCGGGCCGATCCAGTCGGAGAAGTCCTCCCCGGTGACCTCTTCCAGCAGCTTGACGTCGTCGGTGAAGTAGGCGATGAGCTCCTGCCGCTGCTCCCACGTCAGGGGCCGCCGGGCCTTGCCGTCGCGCTGGAGCACCCGGGCGAGCGGCGCGGTCAGCACCTGCCCGCCGAGCCGGTCGCCGACCCGCACCACCTGTGACAACACCTGGTGCAGGACCGTCTCCTGCGGGTGCACGGTCACGTTCTCCCGGGGCACCTCGGAGATCAGCCCGGTCCGCACGCCCAGATGCCCGCAGATGCGGTCGAGCGTCTCCCCCGGCCGGTCGAGCAGGTCGCGGTAGCGGAAGACGAGCACCTGCTCCTCGGTGAACAGGTCGTAGAGGTCGCGCAGCTGTTCGCCGTACTTACCCAGGCCGACGTAGTGCCAGAAGGGGGCCCATCCGGCCCTGATCCGCTCGGGTTCCCGGGCGCACGCCTCCACGACGTCGCCGACGGGCTCCAGCCCCGCCGACCACAGGTGGGTCCAGTTCGAGTGGGCCCGTTCGACCGGGTCGCGGACGACCACGATGAGCCGCACCTCGGGGATGAGCGCCTTGATGCGCCGGTGGGCGTCCCGGTCGTACAGGTAGAACGGGGTCGACTCGCCGTTCAGGTAGCCGGGCCGGAACAGGGCCTCGTAGTCGTCGCGCCGCCAGACGTGCTCCCGGTAGGTCTCGGCGTCGCCGGGGCCGCCCCTCTCCGGCGGCGGGCCGTCGGAGAGGAAGAACTTCGGCTCCTTCACCGGCGACATATGCAGGTCCGGATGGGCGTTGAGCGCGGCGTGCAGGGCGGTCGTGGCGGCCTTGGGAGCCCCGATGACCAGGAAGCCGGGCAGAGTCACACTAACCTCCACTTTTCCTACAAAGTTAGTCTGGAATCGATCCTCCTTCAACGTCCCGGCACTTCCCACGCTACGTGCGCCTCACCGGCGGTTGGCAACCAGATCTGCGCCAAGGTATTCACAATATGTAATCAAGCGATTACTCTTGGTAGTAACAGCAGGTCAAAAGCCTGCCAAGTACGTAAGGAGTGAGATCATGGATCTCGTCAAGCCCGCCGCCCTCGCCACCGCGACCGTGCTCTGCCTGGCCCTCCCGGCCGGGGCGAGCACCGCGTCCCCCGCCGCGTCCTCCGGCGTGGCGGTGACCTCCGCCCCCTCCACCGTCCACGCCGGGCAGACCGTCCGGCTCCGCACCAGGGCCTGCCCCAACCGGCCCGGTTACGCCTACTCCCCGGCCTGGGGCCGCAGCGTCACGCTGCTGCCCAACGGGGTGCGGGCGACCGGCACGGCCACCGTCTGGTCGGGCACCAAGCCGGGCACCTACTCGATCTCCGTCGCCTGCCAGGGCCAGACATACCCGAGCGCGTTCGGCTACCTGACGGTCGTGGCGGCCGGGACCTCGGTGAAGTACCGGGTCCAGCACGTCCGCAAGGGCAGCCACCTCAACGTCCGGTCGGGGCCGGGCCTGGGCCATCGGGTGGTCGGCAAGCTCAAGTGGAAGGCGACCGTCCAGGGGTCCCCGGTCCGTGAGAAGGGCTGGGTCAAGGTGACCACCAAGCACGGCACGACCGGCTGGTCGTACGGCTACTACCTGCGCCGCGCCTAGCCGGTCACCAGGTCGTGGGTCCGTTCGGGCACGTCCCCGGCCGAACGGGCCCGCCTCCGGCAGGTCAGCGCGGCCAGCGCCGTCGTGATCGGCACCGCCGCGATCAGCCCGATCGTGCCCACGATGCTCCGGACCAGTTCCTGGGCCACCACCGGCCCGGCCAGCACCTCGCCCAGGGGCTCGTTCCCGACGCTGATGAGCAGCAGCAGCGGGAGCGACGCGCCGGCGTACGCGAGCACGATCGTGTTGATGACCGAGGCGATGTGCGCCCGCCCGACCCGGGAGGCGGCCCGGTAGAGCTGCCGGGCCGTGTATCCCGGGTTGGCGTGGGCGAGTTCGGCGACCGTGGCGCTCTGGGTGACCGTGACGTCGTCGAGCACGCCGAGCGAGCCGATGATGACGCTGGCCAGCAGCAGCCCCTGGGTGTTGATCTGGAGGCTGGTGCCCAGCAGGAAGCTGGTGTCGTCGGTCACGCCGGTCAGGTGGGCCCACTCGATGGCCGCCAGCGCGAGCACCCCCGTGAGGCCGAGGCTCACCAGGGTGCCGATCACGGCCACCGAGGTGGGCACGGTGACGCCGTGGGTGACGTACAGGACGATCAACATGATCGCCGCCGAGCCGACGACGGCGATCAGCAGCGGCGGCCGCCCGGCCAGGATGGCCGGGAGCACGAACGTGAGCAGCAGCCCGAACGTGATCGCGAGCCCGGCCAGCGCGGTCAGCCCCCGCCAGCGCCCGAAGGCGACCACCGCCAGCGCGAACGCCGCCCCGAACACCCACAACGGCGTCGAGCGGTCGTGGTCGGAGACGGCGTAGGTGCCGTCCTGCAGGTCGAGCACGACCACCTCGTCACCCACGGCGAACGTCGCCGACCCGGGCGCGGTCGGCACCATCGCGGTGACCCGGTCGAACAGCGAGAACTCGACGGTGGCCGACTCCCCCGAGATCGCGCTGATCGTCCCGACGGTCTCGGGGAGCCGCGGCTCCTGCGGCCCCTTCTTCAGGTCACCCGGCCACAGGACGACGAGCGCGACGAGCGTGGCGACCGCCAGCGGCACGATGACGGCCACCATGGCCCAGACGGTTCGGCGGTCGGCGGGGGCGGCCGGTCCGTGCGAGTGACCCATGGTGGGGAACAGTAGCTCAGGCCGACATGATGGCGACCCCCAGGCACATCTCGTCGGCGGTGCCCTCGCCCCACACGACGTAGCGGGCCGGTTCCTTCTCCAGCTGCGGCAGCATGCCGCGGAGTCCGGCGTCGTGGGTGCAGGTCACCCGCACCACGTCGCCCTTCGCCACCTTCACCGGCGCGGGCAGCGGGCGCAGCGCCTGGTCGTCGAAGTTGTAATCGGGCACGTCGAGCAGGGTCTGGGCGCCCGCCTTCCCGGGGTTGAGCTCGACCTTGATCGACCGTCCGAGCAGGTGCATGTGCCCGGCCAGGGCGTGCAGGAGCCCCTCCCTCTGCATGGGGATGTCGCAGTGCTGGGTGGGCCCGGGTTCCGCCGGGCCGCACAGCTCGGTCAGGAAGCCCTGCATCCGCGCCGACTCGGCCCCGAACCGGCGGCCGATGTCCTCGACGGCGGCCTTGCGGTCGCAGAGCGGCCCCGACTCCGCCGGGGCGCACGGGAGTTCGACGGCCCCCGCGAACAGGGCGGTGCCCAGCGGCTGGAGCTGCCGGTCGCTCACCCGCAGCCGGATGGCCGACTGGTCGGCGCCCTGCCCGCCCCGGGTGTTGTAGTGGACCTGCATGACGAGCCGGCTGCCCGGCGGGATCGGGTGGCCGTACTTCGGGTCGAGCAGCGTCTCCTGGACGCCCGGCGCCCAGTGGGCCACCCATCCGGCCTCCCGCACCCCCGCGTCGGCGAAGCAGGTCCAGCCCTGGCCGAGGGCGGCGGCGTCGGCCTTCTCCGCCTCGGCGACCTGTTCGGGGGCCAGCCGGAAGAAGATCGCGTGGTGCACGACGGCGAGGTTGAGCGGCTGGAACTGGGCCCCCGTCAGGAAGCCGCTGCCCTCCGCGCCGGGGTCGATGAGGAAACACCGGTAGTCGTCGGTCCCGCCGTTGGGCCCTTTGGGGGTGTACGGCTCCGGCATCGTCAGCGTGACGAACCGTTCGCCGTCGCGCAGCGGCTGCGCGGGCGCCTTGGAGGCCCCGTGCCCGTGTTCCGGCGTGGCCGCGGGCGGCGTCGCCGCGTTCTGCGTTCCGCAAGCCGCCGTCACCACGAAGACCAGGAGCGCGGCCAGGCTTCCCCGAAGTCGATTCATGGCTTCAACGCTGACGCACCCGGCGCCGCCCGGCCATCCTCCTTTGGGGAGGGAGAGATCGTCCCTTCGGAGGGGTCCTCAGGTCGACTCCCGTATGACGAGTTCGGCGGGCAGCACGATCGAGGTGAGCGGCCCGCCGCCCATCCGGTCGACCAGCAGCCGGGTCATCGCGCCGACCTGCTCGGCCACCGGGTGCCGCACGGTCGTCAGCGGCGGATGGGTGAAGCGGGCCGCCTCGAAGTCGTCGTAGCCGGCCACCGCGACGTCGTCGGGCACCCGCCGGCCGGCCCGGCGCAGCGTCTGGAGCGCGCCGATGGCCATCAGGTCGTTGGCGGCGAAGACGGCGTCGACGTCGGGTTCGGCCCTGAGCAGGCGGGCCATCGCCTCGGCCCCCGACTGCCGGGTGAAGTCGCCGTGGACGACCTGCGCCCGCTGCCCGGCGTCGGCGACCGCGCCGAGGTAGCCGGCCAGCCGGTCCTGCCCGGCGATCATGTCGGGCGGGCCGGCGATCGTGGCGACCTTCCGGCGGCCCCGGTTGAGCAGGTGGTTCACCGCCAGCCGCGCCCCGGAGGGGTTGTCGCTGTCGGCGAACCCGATCGGCACCGAGGGCGCGGGCCGCCCGTAGGAGACGACCGGCACCCCGATCCGGTCGATGGCCCGCGGCAGCGGGTCGGACTCGTGCATCGACACGAGCATCACACCGTCGACGTGGCCGCCCGCGACGTACCGCTCGATGCGCGCCGAGCTGCCCGGCCCGGTGCCGAGCATCAGCACGACCTGCCGGTCGACGTCGCCGAGTTCCCGGCTGACCGACCGGCTCACGAGCGCGAACAACGGATCCTCGGAGAACACCCGAGACAACGGTTCACCCACCACCAGCGCCACGGACCCAGACACGCCGGCCACCCTTCCAGAGAAATGCAAGAGAGCGATTTCCTGCACAGGCTGGCCCTTTCCGCAGAACGCGTCAAGGCCCAAAGTTTCCGAGAGAGCGCTCTCATTTTCGCACCGGACCTATTGACCACTGTGAGACGGGCGGAGCACAGTGTCGGGCAGACCGATCCGCCGTCGCGGCGTCATCCCCATCCGCGAGGGGCCGTCTCCAGCGGCCCCTCCGCGAGGCTGCCCGGAAACCGTCACCGGCGCCGCCTGGGAGCGGATCAGAGAAAGGGTCCGACATGCTCACTCGAGTCACCCGATTAGCGGCCGCCGCCGTCGTCGTGGCCACGGCGCTGGTCGGCATTCCGGCCGCCGCGTCCGTCCCGTCGACGCCGTCGGGCTGGTCGCTGGTCTGGGCCGACGACTTCACCGGCTCGGCCAACTCGCTGCCGTCGTCGTCGAACTGGATCATCGACACCGGCTACGGCTACTCCGGCGGCCCGTCCAATTGGGGCACCGGCGAGATCCAGCAGTACACGAGCAACACCCAGAACCTCAGCCTCGACGGCAGCGGCAACCTGCGCATCACCCCGATCAAGGCGAGCAACGGCTCCTGGACGTCGGGCCGCATCGAGACCCGCCGCGCCGACTTCAAGCCCTCGGCGGGCGGCGTCCTGCGCATCGAGGGCCGGATCCAGATGCCCAACGTGACCGGCGCCTCGGCGATGGGCTACTGGCCGGCGTTCTGGTCGCTGGGCGCGCCCTACCGGGGCAACTACTGGAACTGGCCCGGCATCGGCGAGCTCGACATCATGGAGAACGTCAACGGCGTCAACGCGGTCTGGGGAACGCTCCACTGCGGCGTCAACCCGGGCGGCCCCTGCAACGAGACCAACGGCCTGGGCGCCAGCCGGGCGTGCCCGAACTCCAGCTGCCAGTCGGCCTTCCACACCTACCGCCTCGAATGGGACCGCAGCGTCTCCCCCAACCAGATCCGCTGGTACGTCGACGGCATCCAGTTCTTCAGCGTCAACCAGGCCCAGTTCGACTCCACGACCTGGTCGAACATGACCAGCCACAACGGCTACTTCCTGCTGCTGAACGTGGCGATCGGCGGCGCCTTCCCCAACGGCGTGGCCGGCTACTCGACGCCGACGTCCTCGACGGTCTCCGGCAAGCCGATGCTGGTCGACTACGTGGCCGTCTGGCACAGCGGCGGCGGCACCACCAACCCCAGCCCGACGCCGACGCCCTCCCCGACCGGGGGCGGCGGCGGGGTGAACGCCCGCTCCACCATCCAGGCCGAGGCCTACCAGGCCCAGAGCGGCACCCAGCTGGAGACGACCACCGACAGCGGCGGCGGCCAGAACGTCGCCTACATCTCCAACGGCGACTACCTGCGCTTCGACAACGTGCAGTTCGGCACCTCGGCCGCCACCCAGTTCCGGGCCCGGGTGGCCTCGGGCGCGACCGGCGGCGTGAGCGGCCTGATCCAGGTGCGCCTGGGCAGCCCGACCGCCACCCCGATCGGCAGCCTGTCAGTGGGCAACACCGGCGGCTGGCAGAACTGGCAGACGATCCCGGCCAACATCGGCGGGGTCACCGGCACGCAGACCGTCTACCTGACCTTCAGCAGCGGCCAGCCGGCCGACTTCGTGAACCTGAACTGGTTCCAGTTCGGCAACTGACCCCCTGACCGCCCCGGCCGATGCGGCGCCATCGGCCGGGGTCATCCCTGTTGGGACAACTCCTTCAACCGGGCACCGAAACGGCCCCCGCCTGGGGCGGGGGCCGTACCGGGAAGAGGGGTTCAGAGAGCCGCCACCGGCTCCTCCTTGGCGAGCTCCTCGGGGCCGCCCCGGAGCGGGATCTCCTTGATGAAGGCCGCCAGGATCGGGACGGCGACCGCGAAGACGATCGCCCAGAGGAACACGCCGCTGATCGCGCCGGCCAGCGACTCCAGGAAGCCGGTCTTGATCTGCGGCGGGAGCTGGGCCAGGGCGGCGGGGCTCATCTGGCCGCCCGAGGCGACCATGTCGCCGGCCTGCTCGCCGAACTTCTCGCGCAGGCCGTCGGCCAGGTGGTTGTTGAACACCGCGCCGAACAGGGCCACGCCGAACGAGCCGCCGATCGAGCGGAAGAAGGTCGAGGCGCTGGAGGCCACGCCCAGGTCCTTCTGCTCGACGCTGTTCTGCGCGATCAGCATGGTGGTCTGCATCAGGAAGCCCATGCCGAGGCCGAGCACGGCGATGAACACGCCGGTCTGCCACAGCGGGGTGTGCACGTCCATCAGCGTGAGCAGGCCCATGCCGATGGCCATGACGACCCCGCCGATGACCGGGAACGCCTTGTACTTGCCGGTGGTGGTGATGCGCTTGCCGACGTACAGGGAGACGACCATCGAGGCGGCCATCATCGGCAGCAGCAGCAGGCCGGAGTTGGTCGCGGTCGCGCCCTGGACGAGCTGCTGGAACAGCGGCAGGAACGAGATCGCGCCGAACATGGCGAAGCCGAGCAGGAAGCCGATCCACGAGATCAGGTTGAAGTTGCGGTCCTTGAAGACGTGCAGCGGCATGATCGGCTCGGCCGCGCGCCGCTCGACCGGGATGAACGCCGCGAACGACACGACCGCGAGCACGGCCAGGCCGATGATCTGCCACGATCCCCACGGGTAGCCGTGACTCTGGCCCCCCCATGAGGTGATCAGGACCAAAGCGGTGATCCCGACCGTGAGGATGATCGCGCCGAACCAGTCGATGCGGTGCTCGGTGCGCTTCTTGGGCAGGTCGAGCTTGAGCCAGAGCCACACCAGCGAGATCCCGCCGAGGGGCAGGTTCACGTAGAAGGCCCAGCGCCAGTCGAGGTGGTCGGTGATGAAGCCGCCGGCGAGGGGACCGGCGATCATCGCGACCGACATGATGGCGGCCATGATGCCCTGGTACTGACCGCGCTCACGCGGCGGGACCAGGTCGCCGATGATGGCCATGACGCCGACGATGAGGCCGCCGGCGCCGAGGCCCTGGATCGCGCGGAAGGCGATCAGCTCGGTCATGCCGTTGTCGACGCCGCCGAGGAACTCCGAGCCGGCCATGCCGCACAGGGCCGAGCCGACGAGGAAGATGACGATCGAGGTGAGGAAGACGGTCTTGCGGCCGTAGAGGTCGCCCAGCTTGCCCCAGATGGGGGTGGACACCGTCGTGCCCAGGATGTAGGCGGTGGTGACCCACGTGAAGTATTCGAGACCGTTCAGCTCGCCGACGATGCGGGGCATCGCGGTGCCGACGATCATGTTGTCGAGGAAGGCGAGCATCATCGCCAGGAGCAACCCCGGCAAGATGATCATTACTTCTCTGGACCGCGCCGGAGGAGGACTGGCGGCGGTTTCCGACATTGCGGGGCCCCCTTGTTAAACCCATGAACTTACTTGCCGACCGGCAAGTGGCCGGAGTTAAGGTAAGGTCCGTCTCAGCCGCCCGTCAAGTTGAATTCAAAGGACGACCAAACGCCATGAGCGAACGCGCGTTCGCCCCTCGGGAGACCCGAGACAAGACCCGCGACACCCGCGCGCGCATCCAGGAGATCGCGCTCGAACTGTTCACCGAACAGGGCTACGAGGCGACCTCGCTCCGCGAGATCGCCGAGGCGCTGGGGGTGACCAAGGCGGCCCTCTACTACCACTTCAAGACCAAGGAGGACATCGTCGCGGGCATGGTCATCGACCGCATCGCGACGCTCGACGTGATCATCGGCGAACTGCGCGCCCACGACACGGTCACGCCCGAGGTCCGCCGCGCCGCGATCGTCCGCTACGCCGAGGGCGCCTACGAGGGCCGCGCGATCACCCGCTTCATGGAGCGCAACCCGACCGCGATGAAGCACCACCCGGTGATGCTGCGCATGCGCGAGAAGGTGATGGAGCTCAGCGACCTCCTGGTCGACCACGACCAGCCGCTGACCCACCGGCTCAAGCACGGCCTGGCCCTGTTCGCGATCCACGCGGTCGGCTTCATGCTGCCCGACCCGAAGATCGACGAGAACGAGAAGTACGAGGCGTCACTGAAGGTTGCCCTGGAATTGATCGAGGCGACCGGGAGTTGATCGGCCCGAAAGGGTAGGTGACACCACATGCTTTACGGTAGGGAACACGTCGAGCGTTACCAGGCCACCGACGGCGCCGAGGGTCACGACTGGCAGGGCACGACGGCCGCCCTGCTGACCACGACGGGCCGCCGCACCGGCACCAAGCACACGACTCCGCTGATCTACCAGAAGTACGGCGACGACTATCTGCTGGTCGCGTCGAAGGGCGGCGCCGACGCCGCGCCCGAGTGGTACCTGAACCTCCAGGCCGAGCCCGAGGTGGAGTTCCAGGTCTTGGGCGACAAGTTCCGCGCCCGCGCCCGGACCGCCACCCCGGAGGAGAAGCCCGACATGTGGCGGGTGATGGCCGCCGCCTGGCCCGACTACGACGAGTACACGAAGAAGACCGACCGCGAGATCCCGGTCGTCGTCATCGAACGCGTCTGACGCGGGCCGCTCTGATATACAGCCGGGATGACCGAAGCCCTGGACTTCCCGGCTCTGCTGCGGCTGATCGACGACCGGTCGGCCGCCTTCCAGGCCGCGCTCACCGCCGCGCCCAGGCTCGACCTGCCGGTGCCGACCTGTCCCGAGTGGACGATCGCGGATCTCGCCCGTCACCTGGGCGACGGGCAACGCTCCTGGGCCGCCACCGTCACCGCCGGTCCGGCCGCCACGGCCAGGTCCACCTCGTCCGACGCCCCGGCGCCGCAGGAGGCCGGCGCCCTCGCGGCCTGGTTCGCCGCGTCCACCCGGGAGCTGCTCGACGCCCTCCGCGAGGCCGGCCCCGATCGCGGCTGCTGGACCTGGTGGGGCGGCTCGCAGTCGCCCCAGACCAGCGGCGCCGTCGCCCGCCACCGGCTCCAGGAGGCGGCGGTGCACGCCTACGACGCCCAGCTCGCCGCGGGCACGAAGCAGCCGCTGCCCGCCGAGGTCGCGCTCGACGGCGTCGAGGAGTTCCTGTCCACCTGCTGCGCCACCCCGAGCCCCTGGCCGCACGCCCCCACCGCCTTCGACTTCCACGCCTCCGAGGGCCGCTCGTGGCGCCTCACGGCCGACGGCGACGGCGCCCGCGTCACCCGGCTCCGCGCCCCCGTCGTGGGCGCCGCCGTCCACGGCACGGCCAGTGACCTGGTGCTCTTCATGTACGACCGCCTCCCGGCCGGCTCACTGCGCATCGACGGCGACGCCACCCTGATCGACCTGCTCCGCGCCTGGGAGCCGGAGTAGGCCCCACGGCGGCTACCAGGCGACCACGCCCTCCTCGTTGACGAACGTGCCCGTGGGGCCGTCGTCGCCGAGCAGGGCCATCGACACCGACACGGCCGCGCCCTGGGCGGCCGTCCGGTCGCCCTGGAAGCCGTTCAGGTCGGTCGCGCAGTAGCCGGGTGAGATCGCGTTCACCTTGACCGGGGTGCCGGCCAGCTCCTTGGCGTACAGGGCGGTGACCATGTTGAGGGCCGTCTTCGACGACTGGTAGGCCAGGCTGTTCAGGTCGCCCCACGGGTTGGCCGGGTCGGTCGTGACCGTGAGGCTGCCGACCTCGCTGGAGACCATGACGATGCGGCCGGCGGGCGACTTGAGCAGCAGCGGGACCATCGTGTTGGTGACCGCGACGACGCCGAAGACGTTCACCTCGTAGAGCCCGCGCATCAGGTCGAGCGGGGTCTCGGTGGGCGGGCCGCCCTGGGCGATCCCGGCGTTGTTGACCAGGACGTCCAGGGAACCGAAACGCTCCTCCAGGTACGCGGCGGCGGCGGTGATCGTCTCGGGAAAGGTCACGTCGAGTTCGACGAACGCGACGCCGAGCCGGGCGGCGGCCGCCGCTCCCCTGCCGGGGTCCCGGGCGCCGATCACCACGTCCACGCCCCGCTCCGCCAGGAGGCGGGCGGTCTCGAAGCCGATTCCCTTGTTCGCGCCGGTGACGAGTGCTGTTGTCATGGCCCTCAGCCTGGGCCGGGCCGGATCGGGGCACGAGAGACCGCCCGAGGCTGGGATCGGCGGTACCACCCACGCGCCGCCGATACGAGGAAAAATCGGAGCATGGACAGGAATGGGCTGGCCGACTTCCTCCGCACCCGCCGCGCCCGGCTGAAGCCCCGCGACGTCGGGTTGCCCGACGGCGCGCGGCGGCGGACCGCGGGGCTGCGACGGCAGGAGGTCGCCGAGCTGGCCGGGATGTCGGTCGACTACTACATCCGGCTGGAGCAGGGCCGCGGCCCCCATCCCTCGCGCCAGATCCTCAACGCGCTGGCCCGCGCCCTCATGCTCAACGCCGACGAGCGCGCCCACCTCTACAACCTCGCCGGAGAGACCCCCGCGCAGGTCAGCGGCGCGGCGACGCCGCCGCAGGGCGTGCTGGAGCTGCTGGCGACGCTCACCGACATCCCCGCCTACGTGCTCGACGACGGGTTCGACGTGCTGGCCGCCAACCCGATGGCCCTGCACCTGATCCCCTACCTCCAGGTCGGCGGGAACGAGATGCGCGGCATCTTCGCCGGTCCGGTGCACCGCGCGGTCTGCCGCCACGCCGAGTCGTTCGCCGCCGCGGCGGTCCGCGAGCTGCGGGCGGCGTCGGCGACCCGGCCGGAGCTGGCCGGCCTGATCGCCGAACTGGCCGCGCGCAGCGCCCTGTTCACCGATCTGTGGGCCGCCCACGACGTGGAGATCCGCCGTGAGCTGCGCAAACAGCTGCTGCACGAGGTCGCCGGCGAGATCGACGTCCGGCGGCAGATCCTGGCCATCCCCGACTCGGGCCAGCGCCTGATCATGTACGTCCCGGTCCCCGGCACCGGCGCGCAGGAGGCCCTCAGGAGGGTTCGGGAACTGCTGGACCGACCGGGATACGCGCGGTCAGGGTGAAGCCCCCGGCCGACGCGCCCGCCTGGAGGGTGCCGCCGACCAGCATGACGCGCTCCCGCAGGCCCGCCAGCCCGTAGCCCGACTCGCCGAAGACCCGCCCGCGCGGCGGCCCGGCGGCGTTGTGGATGACGATGACGAGCTGGTCGTCGGCGATCCGCCCGGTCACCCTGACCACCGCCTTGGGCGCGTGCTTGCGGGCGTTGTTCAGGCCCTCCTGGACGACGCGGTAGGCGGCGTGCTGGACGCTGCGCGACAGGGCGGCCCCGTCGACGGCGAAGTCGAGCTCCACCCGCTGCCCGGTCGTGTTGCTGTCGGCCACCAGGCGGGGGATGGCGTCGATGCCCTGGGCCGAGTCGGGCAGGTCGCCCGCCCGGAGCACGGTGAGCAGTTCGCGGAGTTCCGTGAGGGCGCGTACACCCTGGTCTTCGATGTCCCTGGCCAGGGCGGGGTCGTCCTCCTGGTCGGTGTCCTCCTGGATCATGCCGGCCTTGAGCACCATCACGGTCACGGCGTGGGTCACGGTGTCGTGCAGCTCGGCCGCGATCCGCCTGCGCTCCCGCGCGGCGGCGTTCTCCTCCCTGATGTGGACGTCGTCCGTCAGCGTCTGGATCATGTCGCGGTAGCCGCGCACCCAGGTGCCGACGACGGCGGCGACGTACACGGTCGTGATCGCGCGCACGGCGTCGATGCCGACGTTGGGGCTCATGTTGGGCTGGTAGTGGTAGCCGACAGCGAACCCGACGGTCAGCACGGCCGCCACCGCCTGCCACCACCGCACGGTCCGGTGGGCCGTCATCGAGTAGGCGGCGATCGACACCGGGATCGACTGCCCGGTGAACAGGTAGCAGACCAGCGAGAACACCAGCGACGGCCCGGCCCAACGGCGCCGGACCAGCATGGTCAGCGAGGCGACGACCGCGCTCGCGGTGGCCACCCAGATCGGCACCACGATCGAGGAGTCGTAGGGGTCGACCAGCGCCTGCGGCAGCGTGTAGGCGAGCAGCGTGACGACCAGGAGCAGGTCGACGATCCTGGCCCGCCGTTCGGGGTCGAGGGATTCCCAGCCCTCCCGCCACCGGTCGATCGTCTCCCGCATGCCGCCAATGTCGGCTCCGCGAAGGCCCGCCGGGCCCTCTGACACGCGGACTTTCCCGATCTTGTACGAACACGCGTTTCCGCTCCCCGCGCACTTGGGGGCAGGATAGAGCGGTGAGCCTGATCGAGCGCCTGCCGCAGACCCCCGACCCGGATTCCCTCTTCGAGGCGTTCGCCGCCTGGAACGAGGAGCGTGGGCTGACGCTCTATCCGGCGCAGGAGGAGGCGCTGATGGAGGTGGTGACGGGCAGCAACCTGATCCTGTCGACCCCCACCGGCTCGGGCAAGTCGCTCGTCGCGGCCGGCGCCCACTTCGCCGCGCTCGCCAACGACCAGGTCTCCTTCTACACCGCGCCCATCAAGGCGCTGGTCTCGGAGAAGTTCTTCGACCTGTGCGCGATCTTCGGCACCGAGAACGTCGGCATGATGACCGGCGACGCCTCGGTCAACGCCGACGCCCCGATCATCTGCTGCACCGCCGAGATCCTCGCCCAGGTCGCGCTGGCCGAGGGCCGCGAGGCCGACGTCGGCATGGTGATCATGGACGAGTTCCACTTCTACGCCGAGCCCGACCGGGGCTGGGCCTGGCAGGTCCCGCTGCTGGAGCTGCCGCAGGCCCAGTTCGTCTTGATGTCGGCGACCCTGGGCGACGTCACCCGCTTCGAGAAGGACCTCAACCGGCGCACCGGCCGCCCGACGGCCGTGGTCAAGCACTCCGAGCGCCCGGTGCCGCTGGTCTACTCGTACCGGATGACCCCGCTCCACGAGACGCTGGAGGAGTTCCTGTCGACCGGGCAGGCCCCCGTCTACGTCGTGCACTTCACCCAGGCCGCCGCGATGGAACGCGCGCAGGCGCTGATGAGCATCAACATGTGCAGCAAGGCCGAGAAGGAGGCCATCGCGGCCCTGATCGGCAACTTCCGCTTCACCACCAAGTTCGGCCGCGCGCTGTCGCGGCTGGTGCGCCACGGGATCGGCGTCCACCACGCGGGCATGCTGCCGAAATACCGCCGGCTCGTCGAGAAGCTCGCCCAGGCCGGCCTCCTGAAGGTCATCTGCGGCACCGACACCCTCGGCGTCGGCGTCAACGTCCCGATCCGCACGGTCCTGTTCACCGCCCTCACGAAGTACGACGGCAACCGGGTGCGCCGCCTGCGCGCCCGCGAGTTCCACCAGATCGCCGGCCGGGCCGGCCGCGCCGGATTCGACACCATCGGCTACGTCTCCTGCCAGGCCCCCGACCACGTGATCGAGAACGAACGCGCCCTGGCGAAGATCGGCGACGACCCCAAACGCAGGAGGGGCTACGCCCGCAAGAAGCCGCCGGAGGGCTTCGTCAACTGGAACGAGGAGACCTTCGAGAAGCTCCAGACGGCCGAACCCGAGCCGCTGACCAGCCGCTTCAAGGTCTCCAACGCGATGCTGCTGGCGGTCATCAACCGTCCAGGCAACTGCTTCCAGGCGATGAAGAGCCTGCTGACCGACAACCACGAGGAGCGCAAGAACCAGCGCCGCCACATCAGCCACGCCATCGCGATCTACCGCTCGCTGCTGGCCGGCGGCATCGTCGAGACGCTGAAGGAACCCGACGAGCAGGGCCGGTACGCCCGCCTCACGGTCGACCTCCAGCAGGACTTCGCCCTCAACCAGGCCCTGTCGACCTTCGCCCTGGCCACCTTCGAACTGCTGGCCCCCGACAGCCCCACCTACGCCCTCGACGTCGTCAGCGTCGTCGAGTCGACCCTCGACGACCCCCGCCAGATCCTGCACGCCCAGCTCAACAAGGCCCGCGGCGAGGCGGTCGCCCAGATGAAGGCCGACGGCATCGAATACGAGGAGCGTATGGAGCTCCTCCAAGAGGTCACCTACCCGATGCCGCTGGAGGCCCTGCTCTTCGGCGCCTACGAGACCTACCGCCAGGGCCACCCGTGGGTCGGCGACCACACGGTCAGCCCGAAGGCCATCATCCGCGACATGTACGAACGCGCGATGACCTTCACCGACTACATCCAGTTCTACGAACTGGCCCGGTCGGAGGGCACCGTCCTGCGCTACCTGGCCGACGCCTACCGCGCCCTGTCGCGCACCGTCCCCGAGCACATGAAGACCGACGACCTGATCGACCTGATCGAATGGCTCGGCGAACTGATCCGCCAGGTCGACTCCAGCCTGATCGACGAATGGGAGAAGCTCGCCAACCCGTCGGAGGCCCTGGAACACCGCGACGAACTCGAGTCGAAGATCCGCCCCGTCACCGCCAACGCCCGCGCGTTCCGCGTCCTGGTCCGCAACGCGATGTTCCGCATGGTGGAACTTGCGGCGCTCGACCAGCAGGAGACGCTGGAGGAGATGTACCCCGACGTCGACTGGGCGGCCGGCCTCGACGCCTACTACGACGAACACGACACGATCGGCACCGGCCCTTCGGCGCGCGGCCCGGCGTTCCTGCGGATCGAGGAGGAGCCGGGGGTCTGGCGGGTACGCCAGGTCATCGAAGACCCGGCCGGAGACGGCGACTGGGGCGTGAGCGCAGACGCGGATCTGGCGGCGTCCGACGAGGAGGGCACCGCCGTGCTCCACGTGACGGGTATCAACCGCCTCTAACGACCGGACCAGCCGAACTGTTCAAGCCGATGCCGGGCGATCTCCGTCTCCGCTTCGGTGAACAGTTCGGCGAATTCGGGGCGAAGCACGAGCGCTTCGACGGTGAGGTCCAGCCGTCCGCGTTCCCACAGAGCCGCGAAGCCGTCCGACACCGCCGGTGACTTCAGCAGCCGCCGGGCCGTGGCCAGGCCGCCGTGCTCGGCGAGCATGCTCAGGAAGTAGGACGCGTGGTAGTTGGCCTCGCTACGGGCGCGATCGTAGATGGAGCGCATGGCCGCCTCGAAGGCCGTGTGATCGGGATCAGGTGAGCTGCTCGGAATGGGCATGTCCTGCTCCTCCCCAGACGCCGCCTCGCTGCGCCTGGAGGCATAGCCGAGAAGCGCGTCCACTGACGTGAACACCTCGTAGCCGAGCTCCTCCAGCCTGGGCAGGTCGGCCGCCTCGGGGTCGAGTTCGAGGACCACGGGCTTGCCCTGCCCTGCCTGCAGTCCCTCGGGCCAGAACGCCTCGGCCACGGCCAGGGAGCGGCCGGTGACAGGGTCGGCGATCTCGCTGTCCAGAGCCGGGTCGGCGTAGCCGAGCCGGGTCAGCTCTTCGGCCATGGCCTTCACCTGAGCGGATCGCACGTCATCGGCGTCGTCCGCGACGACCGCGACCGGTGGCAGCTCCCCGGCTGCGGCGACCGCACCGCCGTCCCGCAGGCCGGCGAGGAAGGACTGCGCGGACGCCGCCAGCAGCTCCCGCCGCGCCTCCAGGAAGTCGAGATAGCGGTCGACGCGCCAGAGGTCCGGATCGGTGGGGATCCATTGCGAGGCGAGCACGCCCGGGTGCTTCTCCTCAGCTTCGGCGAAGTAGTCCTCGGGGGCCCGCTTGCCGATCACCAGGTTCGTGTTCTGGGTGAGGAAGCAGAAGTTGGCGATGGCGTTCACATCGGCCCGGTCGTAGCCGGCGGGGTAGAGCAGTGCCTTCGGGAAGATGTGGTGGACCTGCAGGTTGGTCAGTTTGCCGAGCATCTCGGCGTGCAGCGGCAGGCCGGTGCCGAAATCCCGTGCACCGTGTACACGGGTCAGCATGTAGAGGAGCGGGTAGAAGCGGGACCCTCGGGTGGAGCCGTCGAAGTCGTGTGGCCGGATCTCCAGGTTGCCACCACGCCAGCGCTCCAGCGACGCGATCAGCCCGTCGATCCCGGCACGCCCGGCGGTGTCATAGTCCTGGGCGAGGATGGTCTCGGTGGAACCGGCGTGCCGGCCCCACAGCGCCGCGTGGACGTACCAGAACAGCACCCGGTCGCGGTAAGCGCCGTCGGGGAAGCCGCCGCCGGGAGTCAGGTGCAGCAGCCGGGAGATGACCGGAAGGGCGTAGCGCCCCATCAGCACTTGGTCGTGGTCGAGGCCCAGGCGTCCGGACGCCGCGCCGAGAAGGGTGTCCACATAGAGCACCGACTTCGCGAGGGCCGTCTCGAACTCCCCGTCGCTGACCATGTCGAGCGCCGTGAAGACCGACCGTCCGGTGGCCACGGCGGTGACGTTGCGCAGCAGCCAGTCGAGGGAGAAGGTGAAGCCCTTGTCGGCCCAGCCGTCCAGATGCTGCCTCATGACCTTACGCGCGGGCGACCACTGGGCGCAGATCTTGGCCAGGGCGAGATCGCCCTTGGACAGAGCCGTGCCTCCCGAGTTGACCCGGTTGAAGATGTCGACGACCACATCCACGTTCTTGTCGGGCCCGGTGATCTTCTCCTCGTGGAACTGCCGGTTCTCCAGGTTTTTCAGCTGGTTCAGCCTGGAGAGGTAGGTCGACAGTTTGTCGGGATACTGGGCGAAGGCCTGGAAGAAGGGTTCCAGCCCGTGAGTGAAGAGCCGGGTCACGTCGACCCACCTGGCGTCGTCGCGCATCTTCGCCGGGCCGTAGAACTCGAACGTCTCGTCTTCGACGTTGAACCGGAGCCCGGTGAACGCCGAGGCGTCTCCTTCGAAGAACGCCGGAGGCTTGCCGCGCATGATCCCGTAAAGCGTGGTGATGCGCTGCTGCCCGTCGAGTAGCAGCAGCCGCACCCCGGCTTCGGCCGAAGCGCCGCGAATGGAAGCCATTTCCGGCTCGGTCTCCCACAGCAGCAGCCCGCCGACGGGATAGCCCTTGTAGAGCGAGCGCATCAGGCCCCGGACCTGGTCGCGAGTCCACACGTAGCCGCGCTGGAACTCGGGCAGCAGGACGGTGCCGTTGTCGATCTGATGGAGGAGTACCGAGAGGGTGGCCAATTCATTCGCTCCGGGGAAGGCTGGCGAGTAATTCGCGAACTTGTAAGACGCTCGGATGTTTCGGTCCGTATCGATTCTCAATGTCAGGGAGCAGATCCGTCAGCGTTTTCCCCGCCCGGACCGGATCTCCCGACCCAACTTCGAGAAGTGCGATGTGGCGCCGGAGCTCCAGCGTGCGATCGTCGTCGATGCCGAGCCGACGCTCGTCTTCCAGCAGCCGACCGAGCTGGTCGAGGGCGAGGGTCGTCTCTCCGACAGCCGCGTGGCAGTTGGCCTCCATCAGCCGGAAACGCAGCACGAGATCGGCGCCCGGCCCATCTCGTTCGGCAAGGACGGCGGCCAGGTCGGCGAACTCCGTCGCCGCCCGCCGGTAGTCACCGGCCAGGAAGAGCACGTCCGCCAGCTCGATCCGCATCGAGATCACATCGGGGTCGGTGACGCCTAGCGCCCGTGTCGCGGGCTCCAGAGCGCCGGCGAGCACCTCGGCCGCCTGGGTGAACCGGGATTCAGCCTTGAGCAGGTGGGCGTCCTTCCTGGCCAGCCCGAGATCGCTCGGCCGGAACGGCGCCGCGTCAGGAACGGATGTGGTCGATGCAGGACGGACCGGCGCCGGCTCCGGTCGCTCCTGCGGACGCGCTCCGACTCGGCTGACGACGCCCGCGTACATCCGGGCAGGGTGCGAGTCGGACGCATCGACATAGCCGGGGAAGGCGGGCAGCTCGCGGCAGAAGCCGAGGAGGCGGTCGTAGACGACGGCGGCTGATTCCGGACGGTTGTCGGGTGCCTTCTGCAACAGCCAGAGAACCAGGCGTTCAAGCCCCTCCGGTACGTCACGCCGCCGCTGGCGAAGAGGTCGGGGGGCGCGGCCGATGTGATTGTGCATCGACGCCAGCGGAGTGACGCCCGCGAACTGGTTCTCCCCTGACAGCATCTCGTCGAGGACCACACCCAAGGCGTAGAGATCGCTCTGGGGGCTGGTCGAACCCGCCATGACCTGCTCGGGCGCCATGTATTCAGGGGTGCCCACCGCGACGCCCGTAGCGGTCAGCCGCGTCGAGCCCGGCGACAGGGCGATGGCCACCCCGAAGTCGAGGACCTTGACAGTGCCGTCGGGGCTGAGCATGAGGTTTCCGGGCTTCAGGTCGCGGTGGATCAGCGAGTTCTCGTGGGCCCTCGCCAGCACCGAGCAGACCTGGGCGGCGATCGCCGCCGCCCAGGGGACGGGAATTTCCGTCTCGTCGAGAAGGGCTGAGACTGAGCAGCCGTGGATGAGCTGCATGACCAGATAGAGGTCGTCGTCGTACGTCCCACAGTCGTAGACGGCGGGTACACCCGGGTGTTCGAGCCGGGCGGTGATGCGGGATTCCCGCACGAACCGCTGGGTGAGTTCGTTGTCCGGTCTACCGTCGGGCAGACGGTCGATGCGGATGAACTTCACCGCGACCGGGCGATCCAGTCGCTTGTCGTAGCCGAACCACACCTCGCCCATGCCGCCGCCGCGCCGGGAGAGCGGATCCAGCTCGTAACGACTGTCGATGACCCGCAAACCGACCGCCCTCCATGCCCGAATCCGCGTTCCTCCGAAAAGTTACACCAGCCACGAAACGGAAATCTCCCTAGAATTCCCCCATGCCTCGCGAATATTGGGCGGCAACCCGGAATGACGGCATGAACAGACGGATTCTCACAACTCCAGTCACCATGAGTTTCGGTTGGACTTTAGCGCCTCTATGGTCATTTGGGCTTCTCACGGTGTGCGTCACCGGACCCGCCGCCTATCGGCTCCGCAGTCGCGAGCACGGGTTGGTGGCCGGGGCCCATTTCGTTCTCCTCCTCGCGGCCTTCGCGCTCACTGGGATCTACGGCCCCGAGTCCTGGCAGAACTCGGTCGCAGCCTTCATGTGGGCGCTGGGGCCGTGGTGGGGAGGCAGCGTCCACGCCTTTGTGCTCAAGGCCCGCCTGGCCCGACCGCGCATGGCTGTCCCGCCGATCTCCAACCCGCCGATCTCCGTCCCAGCCACTCCTGTACCCCCGGGCTCCGGCCCCTGGAATCCCTGGGGTACGCCCGCGCCGCCCGCGCCGCCGGTCTCCCCTGCACCTCCGCGGGTGCGCATGTATGGGACATACACCGTTTTGAGCACGCTGGGTGAGGGCGGCCAGGGCGTCGTCTACCTCGGTGCGGGGCCTGACGGACGGCAGGTCGCGATCAAGGTCCTGCACGAGCGGCTCCAGGGCACGAAGGGGCACCTGCGTTTCACTCGCGAGGTCACCGCCGCCAAGCGGGTACCCTCGTTCTCCACCGCCCGGATCCTCGACGTCGGCTTCGAGGACGACGCTCCCTACATCGTGAGCGAGTACGTCCGCGGGCCCTCGCTGGACCGGCTCGTCCGGGCGAACGGCCCCCTGAACGGCGACAGCCTCGTCCGGCTCGCCATCGCCACCTCCGCCGCGCTGAACGCCATCCATTCCGTTGAGATCGTCCACCGAGACCTGAAACCCGCCAACGTCCTCATCGGGCCCGACGGCCCGCGCGTCATCGACTTCGGGATCGCCAAGGCCCTCGACCAGGCCACCATGACGTCGGGCGTCGTCAAGGGCACGCCCTCGTACATGTCACCGGAACAGGTCTCGGGGCTGCCGATCAGCCCCCAGACCGATGTCTTCAGCTGGGCCTCGACGATGTACTACGGGGCGACCGGCCGTCAGGCGTTCGACGGCCGGACGGTCTTCCAGGTCTTCGAGGCCGTCTTGCACTACCAGCCCGACCTGCGCGAACTGCCGTCACCGCTGCGCGGCCCGCTAGCGGCCTGCCTGGACAAGGAGCCGCGCAACCGGCCGACCCCGGCCGAACTCATGCTGTCGATGGCCCGTTAGCCGGACGGCCGGAGCTGTCCGTTGATCAGCCCCTGGAGGATCTGCTCCACCAGGGAACCGCCGGTCTCCGCGACCTGACGTACGGCGCTCTCGAAGATCTCCACCTGCCGGAACACCTCGCCATAGCGCCGCTGTTCGTCGACGGGCAGCCGCGGCAGGCGCGCCCGCCGCACGTCCACGCGATAGGCGCCGGACCCCGTCGTCGCGGCCAGCTCAGCGGAGACCCGGAGGAAACCGGCCACGAAGCGGGGGTCGAGGACGGCCGAATCCACCCGGATCAGGATCAGGTGGGGGCCGAGCGCGACCTCCTCCGTCATCACCCGCGCGGTCACCAGGCGGGTCACGACGGGAATGACAATGTCGCCGGGCCTGGCCGTCACGACGTCACGGCCATCTTCTCCCTGACCCGTCGGGCCCCGGCCGAGAGTGACGTCCTTCGCCGTGAGCAGCGGCACCGGCCCCGATTCCGTCTCCATCCGCATCGGTGTCTGCTCGATCTGGACGGTTCCGGCCCTGGCCAGCTCCGCGAGAGTGGTCATGGCCAGATCGCGGGTCTCCGGGCCGACACCCGGCAACAGCCCGGCCAGTCCGGCCGTGAACCGCCCGAGGGTGTCACGGGTCCGATCGAGATCGTCCATCCGGACGGCCGCCACCTTCGGCAGATGACGCGACGGGGTCAGGTCGACGTCGTCGTCGAGCAGATCGATGATCGGGACAGGGTGACCCACCGCTTCGATGCCGTCGGCGAACGCCTCTATCGGGCCATCGGCCATGAGAACGGTGGCGGGGACGCCGGCTGTGTCATCGGGGCGGCGTAGCACCCATATGTGGGGTGGCAGCGCCGACTGCGGGGCCGAACCGGCCGGCAGTCCGATGACCGCCTGGAGGGTGCCAGTCCGCAGGAGTTGCGCCCGGATCCGGCGTCCGGACCGCCGGTTGGCCGCGGCCGGGGGCATCAGGACCACCACTCGGCCACCCGGCGAAACACGGGCGAGGCAGTGTTGCACCCAAGCGAGCTCCGATTCGCCACGCGGCGGCAGGCCGTACTGCCATCGGGGGTCGTTGGTGAGCTGTTCGTAGCCCCAGCCACGCTCGTTGAAGGGCGGCACGCACATGGCCCCGTCGACGTGGATGTCGGGCCAGGCGTCGTTGAGCAGCGCGTCCCCTTCTCGGACCTGTGTCTCCGGCCCTTTCGCCGCGATGCGGGCGGCGGCGAACAGCGCCATCGCGGGGTCGCGCTCCTGCCCGCGCACCTTGCCCCGTTCGAACAGCGCCTCCATGAGCAGCGTGCCGGGGCCGCAGATCGGATCGAGCACAGTGACACAGGGCCCGAGCAACCGCGCCATCAGTGCCGCGACGGGGGCGGGGACGGTCGACACCCGGCGGGAGTGAGTCTCGACGTAGCGTTTGAACAGGAACTCCACCGCGTCTGCGGTGCCGTGCCGGGCGGCGAGTCCGGCCGCAGCCTCGACGAGCGGCTCGGGAGGCGGGTCCCATGCTCCCAGGAGCAGCCGATTCCGCACCAGGGTCGCGGCCACCCTGCTCACCAGCCACGCGAGCTCAAGATCGTCTGCGGAGTTGCGGATCAGCTGCCAGGCTCGTTCGTCCTCGGGGAGCTCGTCGAGTTTTCCCTGCTCGCGCAGCCAGGTCTCGACTTCGGCGAGCGAGAAGAGTGGATTGGACGAGGTCCCGCCGACCGGTTCGGGAAAGTCCTGAAACCTGCGGCGCCAGTTGCTGACGGCGGCCCGGCCCACTCCGGCCAGCCGGGCGATGTCGCCCGCCGCCACCGTGGCGTTGGCCGTGGCGTCGTCGTGCATCACATACCTCTCTCCCCTAGCGGAGCCGTTCGAGCACGCCTCTGGCCCGCAGCTCGGCGACGTGCTCGGCCGCGCGCTGCGGCGCGGCCCCGCCGTGCACCAGCAGTCCTGCCTCGATGTTCCTGGCAACTCCCGACTGGGTCAGGTTGGCGCTGGACACCAGCAGCACCCGCCGGTCCGCCACGGCCAGTTTGGCGTGCATCTTCGCACCTTTCCCATCCGCCTCACCGGGTCCGGCCCGGTGGGCGGCAGGCCAGTGCCACAGCTCGACTCCGGGCACGGTCAGGAACGCCGCCGCCGGCTCGGCACCGCCCAAGGCGGAACCGGCCCCTTGGAGGGTTTCGACCACCGCGATCACCGAGACGCCCCGCCGGACCGCCGTGCGCAGGGCCTCCAGCAAAGGAGCGTACGGTTTGGCCGAATAGGTCATCAGCACCAGCTCTTGGACCGCCTCGGCGACCAGATCCACCAGCACCTGCGCGGTCGCCCGCACCGGAACTGAATGGCTACCCGGTCCGCTCCAGACCGGCTCGACCCTGATGGCCCCGGCGTGCTGGGCATGCCCGTCGGCCACTCCCCTCAGATAGGCGACCGCCTCGACATCGGGTACGGACTCCGCGTCGACCGCGGCCAGCACGTCCCGCGCCGCGTCGGCGAAGCCCGGCACCGGCAGTGCCCCGGGGATCGCGCTCCTAGGCCGTCCGTCGGCGATCCGGTCGGCCAGGACACGCAACCGGGACGGCCCCATCGTGGCGGCTGCCGCAGCCACGGCCTCGGTGAAGCGCGAACGCCGCGTCACGGCAGCTCGGGATAGAGGGCCAGGTCGGGGTCGTCGATGGGCACCACGAACCGCCGGTCGAGGAAGCGGTTGCCGCGCTCACAGGTGGTCTCGGAGACGAACAGGCACACGTGGCAGGCGGCTCCGTGCAGGAAGTCGGCCGGGGCCTGCGGCAGGCGTCCAGAGCACAACGGGTCGGACGAGCAGTGCATAGCGTCATGCAGCGCCCGGCGGGTCAACCGGACGAGGTTCGCCGGCTCGGCCAGGGAGACCAGGCCGCCGAGGGTTCCCTCCGCGTCGGGCACCGCCGTGTAGATCAGGATGCCGGCGCGTGGGTCGTCAGCCGAGCCCGCGTAGATGCGCTCCGACAGGCTCGCCGAGCTGTAGCCGCATTCCAGCGCGATCGTCCTGATCAACAGATGGGACAGCGTGTGCAGGGCGTAGAACCGGGCCCCGGGCCAGTGCTGCATCTCGTCGAAGGTGTTCTTGATGCGATCGCTGTAGCGGTGCGTCCGGAAGCGTCCATAGGCCTCCTTGTGCTCCCGGAGGGCGAGTGTGCTCTCGACGCGCTTCTCCCAGTCCGACAGGAGGTCTTCAGGAAGCTTGAGGAAGATCCCCTCTCCCCGGACTTCGCTCGCCGGAACCCACGTGGGCTTGTCTCTGGCGAGAGGGGCCCGGGTGACCAGGTCGGGGTCTTCGGGGTCGGGGGCGTCCAGGCGGGTGAAGCCGATGAGGGCCCGGACCTCACGGAGCCGTTCGGCCTGGATGACATCGGCGAAGACACCGAGAAGCGGTTCAGGGACGCCGTCGGGGTCGCGGCGCAGGGTGAAGTCGGCATCGGGTTCGGGCAGCTCAACGGCCGAGAGCACCTCCCATTCAGCGGTCCGCAGGTCGGGGTAGCCCTGTTCCGGGGGTTCGGGCGCGTCGATGCGGGTGCGATGCTGTTCGAGCGCCTCCCACAGGGTCTGGTCGTCCCACTTGTCGAACTCACGCAGCGCCGGCACGTTGTCACGTAGGTACGGCAGCATGCTGACGTTCTGGATGCCGTAGAGGGCCGACCAGTGCTGGGCCACTTTGGCGGCCAGAACGCTTGCCCCCGTCTCCGGCACCCACAACGACGACAGCGTCTGGGCGAACCACTGGTTGGACGCGCCGACGACGAGAACCCGTACCGGCCGGGTGCACGTCTCGAACGTCGACAGGTGGGGGTGGCGGCCTCGGCAGGCCGGCAGGTTCTGCTCACCCCGGCGGCCCATGGCCTCGGTGATGTTGCGCCGCTGCTCGCAGCGGTCACACTTGATCTCCACGTTGGCGCCGAGATTGCCGCCCCGGTCGTCCATGCTCAGCGGCGGGAAGTCGACCTCGCACTTACCACCTCGATGCACGAACCGGGCGTAGGGAAAGTCGTCGAGATGACCGGCCGTACACGCGAGCACGAAGCGGGCGGCCACGGCCAGCGGCTTGGTGCCCGACTTCTTCCGGGGGCAGCTCTTGTGGAAGAACCGGGCCTCGTGCGGCGCGTGCTTCCTGCTGTTCTCGAAGTCGAAGACGACCTGTGACTCGATGGGGGCCAGCGTGTTGCAGGCCGTGCACCGCATCCACGCGGGGAACGGAACCGTCGGCACCCCGACCCGGGCGGCGTCGTCGCCATCCCCGTCCGGTCTCCAGGGGGCCGGCTTCAACTTCGTGACCGTCTTGCCCAGCAGGGTCTGCACGGCCGCAAGAAGCCGGGGCTCGGCCAGTTCCGCCGGACCGGCGGCCGACTCGTAGCGCCAGTCGTCCACACCCCTGACCAGGACCGAGAAGTTGGGCAGGTCGACCAGCGCACCGACTCCTCCGGTGAACATCAGATGGCTCGGCCGTACCGCGCCGACCCTCCGCCGGTGCCTCTCGGGCCTTCCGGCCATCACCGCCCCTTTCCATTCAACGTGGTCTCGCCGAGTTCGTCGCCCTCGGGAGTGTCATCATCGCTGTCGTCCGCCCCCGTCGAGGCGAAGACCCACTCGGGCACCCCATAGGCGGGGGCGAACATCTCCTCGACTCGGGGAACCAGGAGGTTGATCTCGTTTTCGGTCTCGCGCATCGACTGACCAATGGTCATCGTGTCCCACCGGCCGTCTCCCGCCTGGTGCAGCAGCCCCTTGAGCTGCTGCTTGCTGGACGAGTTCGCCTGGTAGCCGAGCCGGAACTCTCCACCCTGCTCCCTGTTCCAGACGTCGGTCACCACGTTGAGGCGTTCGCGCAGGTAGTCACGTCCACGTTCGCCCGCCACCGCCTCCGCCCTGGCCAGGAACCTGTCCCGGACCCGGGCGGCCAGCGGTCCGCCCAGATCGACGTCCTGGGCGTCGGCGTTGCGGGAGTAGGTGTCATCCGCGTTGCGCAGCGCCGCGACGAAGGCGGCCGTGACGCCTCGGTCAAGGGCCCTTCGCGTGTACGGGGTGACCGACAGTGCCTCCACCTGCCGGTAGAAGGTGGCGTGGTAGTGCTCGAAGTCCTCGAAATGGGCCAGGTCACGTGGGCGTGACCAGTTGTAGAGCGTCACCACCAGTCCGGGCCGCTCGGCGTCACGGCCGACACGGGAGGACGCCTGGATGTACTCGGCCGTGTTCTTGGGCTGGCCCGTCACCACCATCAGCCCGAACCGCGACACGTCCACGCCGACCTGCAGCATCGAAGTGGCCAGCACGACGTCCACGGGCAACCGTTTGCGCGCGGAACGCCGGCCGACGAGCTGGTGTTCCGGCCGCTTGTCGCGATAGGCGAACGCCCGCTCCTGCGCGATGTCGAACTTGCGGCGGGAGGTGTCGAACTCCGGGTCGAAGCCGACCTCCAGGTTCCTGAGCACCTCGCTGATGTCGGTGGAGGAGATCCGCGACGTCAGCTCCTGGACGGTGAGCATCTCCAGCCGGGTCGACAGCCGGTTCGAAAGGCCCTTGCGCCTGCCGTGCGACCGGATGCGGGTGGTCACGTCGTCGTCGACGTAGCGCCGCATGCCGGCCAGTTCGCGAGTGGCGTTGAAGTAGCCGACCAAGGTCATGTACGGATCGGCGGGCGCCCCGTACTTGTCGAAGGTGGTCTGGCCGGCGATGAGCAGGATCTCCGCGAGCCGGATTTCGGCGGACTTGAGGCGCACCCCGTGCGCGCACACGCCGAGGTAGCGCCGGCCGGGGTCGGCGGGCGTGATCGCGACCTGGCGCGAGAAGAAGGTGTCGGCCACGTCGATGACCTGCGGCGGGAAGATCGCCAGTTCTCTCGCGAAGACGCCGAGGACCTGGGCGTCCGCCCGCTTGGTGGTGGCCGTGGAGGCGACGATCTTGGGTCCGTGGTTGTCACCCCACGTACACAGCTCATCGACCGCGGCCTCGAAGAGGCCGACCGTGGTGCCGAGAGCGCCCGAGATCAGGTGCAGCTCGTCCTGGATGATCAGGTCCGGCGGACGCAACGGGACGACCTGCTGTATCTGAGTGGCCGGAAGCGCGCCCTTCGCGTTGTGCCGGGGCGTGCAGCCGGTCTTGTCGTCCAGGTCGTCGTGGCGATAGCCGTGGCGGGGACACCACTCCCGGACCCGCCCGAACAGGTTCCCGGCGAACCCCTTCCACGGGAGCTGGGCGAGCTTGTCGACCGTGGCGATGACCAGGCTCGGCGTGAGCCGGTAGATCTCCTCGTCGACCGTCAGGATCGGCAGCCCCTCGCCCGGCGACATGCGCCGGGAGAACGGGCAGGCGGTCACCCCTTCACCGTTGGCGCAGTAGAGCACCACCCGGCGACGGTCTTCGTCGACGTGCAGATCCTGGTGACCGCGCAGGGTCTGACCGCACCAGGGACAGGCGAGGGTCTGCAGCACATTGGGCCGTTTGCCCTCCGGAGCCGCCCGCGCGGCGTCGACCTCCTTCTGGGCCCCGTCGAACCAGTTCGGCGACACGGTGCCACCGACCCAGAGCCCGATACGGAAGGGTGTGCCACCCCAGGTAACCGGATCGTCGCGGCGGATCATCTCCGCGGCGCAGACGAGCGCGGCGGCCCGCTGGAACTGCTGCGCGGTGAGCAGCCGGAGCGTGTACCGCATCAGCACGGCCACTCCGTCGAGCCCGCTGCGGGCCTGCTCGGCCGCGCCCACCACCTTCTGCAGGCGCCTGATGGCGAAGGTGTACGCGGTCAGCCCCAGATAGGCCTCGGTCTTGCCGCCACCCGTGGGGAAGAACAGCAGGTCGGCGGTGCCGGTATGGTCGGCAGCCCGTTCCGGGTGGGCCGGGTCGGCCAGCGCGGGCAGGTTGAGCAGGACGAACGCGAGCTGGAACGCCCGCCACGACGCCGCCTTCGCGCCCTGCTCCTTGACGACCTCGGTGGCCTGCTCGAAGGTCAGCCCGCGTTCCTGCCGCAGCTTGGCGATCGCGCTGTGCCGCCGCTGCGCGGCCATCGTCTCGTTGGCGAACCGGAACGCCTTGAAGGCGTCGTCGTCGCGCATCAGCAGGTCGATGCCCGCCTTGATCCGCCCGGCCGCCATACGTGCCTTGAACACCGCGTTCTCGGCCACCGGCCGCAGCGCCTCGGGTAGGCCCGGAATGTCGGCGTCGCGCAGGTTCAGCCAGTGCACGTATCCGTCGGCGAGGGGCGCGAGACCGGCGCGAAGCTCCTCCCGGCCGACGGCGGCCAGCGCGTCCATCGACAGCTCGACACCGTCGAGACCGTCGGTCGGCGCGACGGTCGCCGGCACGTTGTACTCGGGCAGCCAGGTCGTGCGCAGCTCGTGCGCGCATCGCTCGTCCGGGCCGATCTCGGCGTGGACGGCGACGTTGCGACCTGATGCGTAGCGGCGTTCGTTGCGGTAGAGCAGGCGTAGGTGGGCGTCCTCGTCGTCGTATCCGGCCTGGCCGCCGTCGAGCGGGTCGTCGATGGGCAGGAAGATCGCCCTGGCGCCGTCGAGTGCGCGTACCTTCAGCTCGGTCTGGAACAGCCAGGCCGTGTCCTTGTTGCTCGACGGCTCGACCTGGGTGTTGATCAGCGCCAGCTCGACCACCCGGCGGTCGTCCCGGTTCTGCACGGTGATCGCCAGCAGGACCCCGGGATCGTCGGCTCGTCCGCCGGTGAGCGGGACACGCGCCGACGAGCCACGATCGAGCCGGATCTCCTTATCGTGACTGACAGGTCGACGCGCCCAGGTCCGGACCTTCTTGCCGCCCTCCTGCTCGACCTCGGACTTCGTGTAGTGGCCCCACGACGTGGAGACCGCGACCACGTCGACGTCGGCGGGCACCGCGAACGACAGCCCCATGGAGGAGGCCCAGAGACGACCGAGGTTCTGCGATGTGGTGATCTCGGGCAGATCGGCCTCCGACGCATCGCCCTGGACGGCGATCTCGGTGTCAGGGACCTCGTCGGCCTCATCTCTTGAGGAGGTCGGCGAGTGCTTCGGGCCAAGCATGCCGACCAGGTAGCGCTCGCGGGGGCCCATGGCGCGGGGCGAGAACTCCTCGTAGTCGCCGTTCCACGGGCCGAGAAGATCGTGGAGGACCAGTTCCTGGAACTCGTCCCTGATCGTGTACGAGGATCCTGGGACGAACTCTTGAGGCTGGTCCAGCGGCGCCTCTTCCTGTACGACCTGAGCCTCCGGGGCCGGCGCTGAGGTCAAGTCGAGCGTCTGCTGCCTGTTGCCCAGGTCGGGGAACAGGTCCTCCTGGTCATTGATCATGAGGTTGGCGGTTCCTCGGTGGTGATCCGGCAAGAGCGGGGAGTGGGATCGCGGACATCAGAACAGGGTTTCGTCCGCGGCGCGCTTGGCCCTCTTCCTGGCCTTGTCATGCAGGCCGCGGGCGACTTCGTCGGCGTAACGCTCGTGGTTGAGCTTAAGAAGCCGGTCGACAAACTCCCGTTGCACGGTAGGGCCGACGGTGTAGCGGGTCTCCCGCGCGACGGGGCGGTGACCGTATTCGAGCTTGTCGATCAAATCATCCCAGGCGTAGGCCCGACAGACGGCCTCGTCGATGGCACGGTGGATGCGGCGCAGGTCGACGATGTCCTCGTCGGTATTGGCGGGGTCGTTGACCATGTTGTAGGTGACGGTCAGCCCAGCTTTCCGCGAAAGCATGAGATTTCGACGATAGACGTCGAGCTCCTGGCCGATATCCCGCATCTCTTGCGTGAGCTCGGGAAGCGGCAGGGTCTCAAAGACATCCGAGGGCGTGTATCGGAGATCCGCTTTCATCGAAGAGGCTCTTGCTCGCGCCCACCAGTAGTGTTGAGCGCTCGATAGCAGAGCAAGCATTGCTGTGTCGTCGGTGGCAAAAACCACAACGGCCTCACTGATCACCTGACCGGTGTGGACCATGGCCGGCATTACAAGCTTGCTAACCCGAGTAAGAGCAATGACCCGATCCAGCCTAGAAATAGCTTCGTAGAGTTCCGGCCGAGACCTTTGGTAGCGCCACCAAGCTTCTCGCGTTCGCTTCTCGCTGTGATTTGCTCGAACAGGCTTAACAAGCCTAACTACGTGATCATATGGATCCGTGTAACTCCTAGCCTTGCTCTCCTCCCAGTCTCTGAAATTGACCACCCACCGACTGGCAATACAATCAGGGTCGGAGTTTAGATCCTGCCCATTCAAGAAAGGAAAAAGAACCTCGGAATTGCGACTATCACGATCGATCATGATTCCGGCAACATCTGGATCCATTGCAAAGCCGATCCCATCCAGCTTCGAACCTTGATATGCAGTTCCATCGTTGGCCTGCAGCTTTGACGGATCATCCGATATTTGAAAATCGGCGTCCAATGAAGAGTTGATCATAGGGACAGCTACGTCATCCTTGATGGCCTTGACCTTGTCACCTAGGAGCATGCCGGTAGTCCAGATGGCACAGTATTCCAAAGTGGCACTTTTGGAAGGCCACGGCTTGCTCTTGATTGCCCGCCTAATAGTGATCCCTCGTTGCAAGAGTTGCCCAAGGCCAACTTCGCGCGTATCTCCTTGAGCAAGCGTATTTGTGGCGATAACTCCCACCTGTCCCGTCGAAGTGATCAAACTATGAGCACGGAGCACAAAGTAAGCCACTAGATCACACCTCCCACCCGCCCGGACCCCACCCGCGATGCCCTCGACAAGATATTCCCGATAGGCAACACCTAGAGGCGCGGTGATTTTGGTGCCCCCCAAGAATGGCGGATTGCCGATAATAGCGTCGAATCCTGGATCGCCGCCTCGACCACATAGATCTCTGTCAAATACTTCAGGAAATACCAATGGCCAATGAATTGGCCGACGTTCGAAGGATTCGGAAACTCGATCCCGGTTGAGCCACTTCTTGCATTGCTCCCGAGCTTCCAGTTCGGCTCGAGGCGAATTCTCTCTGATGCGCCGAACAAAGTCAGAGGCGCCGATTGAGCCACTGCGGAGACCGATGTCACCCCTACTCGCGTAAGCGAGCGCCGCTCCCACCACAAGATCAGCGAACAGCCGCGCCTGTGACGTCTTCAGTTCTGCATCGGCGAGAATGCTACGTTTCGTGGCTAGCGCAGCCATAGGGTTGCTACCAAGTTGAATGCCGGCCAGTTTCCGACGCGCCTTCGCGACCTCGCGAACTACATCGCGTGCCCCGATCGCAAAGTTCCGAAGCGCCCGCTTCTCATGGATTTCTCGTCCCCGCTTCGGGTCCATATGCATGACCTCTAGCTGGTCGAGCGAGGTAATTCCCAGCAGCGAATCCCCTGCGACCAGCCGGTCGTCGAGGAAGGTGAAAGGCCGTTCACGGTCCATCGACACGAGCCAGAGTGACAGTTTTGCCATCTCGACCGCCATGGGGTTGATATCCACCCCGTAAAGGCAGTGTTCGATGATCTGGCGGATGGCCTCGACGACTACTGGGTCCTGGTCCGCATCTCCCGTACTAGAAGCTGAACCGGCCGCCCGATAGGCAACCGCACGGGGGTCTTCTTCCCGTGACCACGCCTCCACGAGATGCCGGCTCAGGTAGCGCGCGGCGGCGACCAGGAACGCCGCCGAGCCCATCGCAATGTCGGCAACCTTCAGCTCGAGGATTTCCGCGCTCGACTTCGGCTCCCACTTCGACTGGTCAGCCGTCTGGAGTGGCCCGATCCGATAGACCAGCGGCTCCAGCGCCCCCTCGACCACCTGCTCGGCGAGGTCACGCGGCGTATAGTGGGTTCCGGTGTTCTTCCGCAGCGCCGACTCGGTCACATAGAGCGCCCCGTTGAGGATGACCACGGGCAGTTCGCGCAGGTCGTGGCGGAGGATGCCGTAGAAGGGCAGCACCTGTTCGGCCAGATCACGGTCTCCTCCCGTCACGGCCAGCAGCTTGCGCAGCGCCTCGACGCGCTCGGCGCTCGACAGGGGCGCCAGGCGCTTGGCGACGGCCGAGGCCGTGCCGATGCCGGAGGACTTGTACTTCTCCGCCAGCCTCGCGGCCAGTTCCCCACCCGACTGGGCCGCAAGTCTCTGTAGGTCAGAGAGGTCGACCTCCTCCTCCAGACCGGACTTTCCGACCAGCCCCACAACGGTGTCGGTGGCGCGGCGGCCCTCAAAGGACAGCAGGCCCTCGTAGACGTAGCCGATCTGCTCGACGTCGAGTTCCCGGAAGCTGAGTTTGCGCCGCTCCCCCGTCTTTCGGGTCCCGATCTGCACGTACTGGACCGCTTTGAGCATGTGCAGCACGGTCCGGTCGTCGATCGACAGCGGCAGCCACGCATACACATCAGGGTCGAACATGGAGCCGTCGTGGGCATGCATCTTCAGACGGGGATGGTCGATGCCGGCGTACACGGCATTGAAGAGAGCCAGCAGCCGGTGCCAGGCCGCCTGGGTCTGCTCCAGGTCGTTCTCGCTGCCTTCGAGTGCGCGCTGCTCCAGCTCGGCGCAGAGGCCACCGGCCGAGTAGGCGGTGGCGTAGAGCTGGTTGTCCGACGGCAGCAGGCCGCGTTCTTCGGCGAAGAGGACGAAGACGATGCGCATCATGACGGTCACCGCGCCCCGGTAGACGTCGTGGGCCTCGACGTCGTCGATGCCCGGGCCGCCCGCCTCGCGGTCGCGGATGCCGGCCCGGCCGATAGCCGCCACCAGCAGTTCGACCGCCTGGCGGACCTGGACACCCAGCGCCTCGGTGATGTCCTCCTGGTTGTCCTTGCTCGACTTGAGGAGGGCGACCAGGGTCTCGTCGTCGGGATAGGAGAAGAAGCGGGCCCGGCTCAGTAGGGAGACGAACGCGCGCACGACATCGCGCTCGGCGGCCTCGGGCCAGGAGATGGCGTCGAAGGTGGCGCTCGTTGTGACACCACCGCGCGGGGCCCACACGAGAGTCCACCAGCGGCCGTCCGTGGCCAGGCCGAGTTCGACGTCGTGGTGGCGGCAGAGCTGGGCGAGGCGGTCGACGGTGGTCGCGGCCCAGGCGTCTCCCTTGACGCGGGCGGTCGGGCGGTCGTCGCTGATCAGGCCGAGCAGCCGGACCGTGCCCGGCTTGGCTTCCTCACCCGGTGTGACCAGGGCGAAGTCGGGCGTCAGCCAGGTGTCGTGCTGAGGGACCTCCAGGCTGAAGGTGTCGAGCCCGGTCGTGTGCAGGGCCTCCTCCCAGCCGAGGAGGTGGCGCAGCACGTACAGGATCCAGTCGCCGGGAAGCCCATCCGCCTGCCAGGTGCCGTGTTCGAGGCGCAGCCGCTCGCGGGCGGCCTTGTCCAGGGGGTCGAGCGACGGCCAGGTGCGCCGGAGCACGGGCAGGGAGAGGAACGGGCCGGAGACCTCGACGAGGCTCAGCCAGTCTTGGTGCACGCGGGACGCGTCGGGCTGCTTGCGCCAACCGGCCTGGCTCATCGGGAGGCCTCCTGCCTGGGAACGACGAAGATCACGGCTACGGGGAAAAGGTGTTCCTTGAAGTCGCGGTAGCGGGCCGCGACGGCTTCCTGCTCGCGCCGCCTCTCCTCGTCGAGCCGGTCGAGGCGGGCCTGCCACGAGTCGCGGTCCTTCAGATACTGGCGGATCTCCTGCTCGTCTTTGGTCGCCTCGATGACCGAGAACAGGCCGTCGTCCTCCTCACCGGCGGCCAGGGTGGCGCGCAGGGTGGCCGCGAACCGGTCGAAGTTGGCCGCGATGCGGTTCAGCTCGGCTTCCTGGCGTTTGGCCAGCGCGTTGTCGAGCGAGTCGCGACGGGTGCGCATGCGCGCCTCGATCGCGTCGACCAGGCCGGGCCGCATCCGGCCCCAGACCTCGGCCAGCCGCCGGTGCAGGTGGGGAGATGCGGGCAGTCCCTGGTTCAGGCCCCGGTCGAGGATGCCGTTGAGGGCGCCCTGGGCGTCGAGGCGGCGGAACCGGCCGCTCTGCTGGGCCCAGCCGCCGGCGTAGATGACCTCTTCGTGGAGCCGCATCCCGTCGCCGCCGACCAGGACGAATCTGGCGTAGGCGCCGATCAGCGTGGTCTCCAGGGCGGGATCGTCGCTGATCACAGCGGTCACCCGGTTGAGACCGATGTCGGGGTTGGAGACCGCGGCGCGCAGCAGCCGGGTCGACATGGCGACCAGCGGGTGGTTGAGGTGGGCGAGCACGACGTCGTCGCGCAACTCGGTGAGAGCGTCCGGGTCGAAGGTCACCGGGCGCTGTTTCGGCGGGGCGCCGTCTTTGGTGATCTTCTCGAGCAGCCCGGCCGAGGCCCGTTCCCACGACGCGGTCAGCGTCGGCACCTCGAAAAGCCCTTCGATGAGGTGCTTCTCGTCGAGGTGGGGCTTGAGCGGCTGCTGTCTGGCCAGGTCGAGGGCTGTGTCGACCACCCGTTTGATGTTCCCGGGGGTGATCCGCAGCTCGCCGACGGTCTCGTCGAGCCGCGCGCGGAGCTTTTTGACCTGTGCGCCGATGTCGGTCTCGACGGGTACGTCCTCGGTGGGTGCGACGCGATCGACGTCGTCGAGGCCGACGTCTTCGCCGAGCATCCGGCGCTGGACCCGCTCGGAGATGACCGCGTTGACCGGACCGAGGTCCTTCTGCTGCCGGGCCACTTTCTCGGCGATGCGGGCGAGGAACTCCAGGTCGGCCTCGTAGGAGTCGACGGCGGTGGTCCAGCCGGTGCCGATGAAGTGGCGGATGTCCGGAGTGTGCCGCTGGCCGTAGCGGTCAATGCGGCCGATGCGCTGTTCGAGCTTGTTGGGATTGAACGGGATATCGTAGTTGACCAGCCGGTGGCAGTGATTCTGCAGGTCGATGCCTTCCCCCGCCGCGTCGGTGGCGATGAGAATCCGCACGTCGTATTCGGCGGGGTCCTTCTGAAAGGCCTGCCGCACCTGTTCGCGCTCTTCGGTGGACATGCCGCCGTGGAGCAGCTTCAGCCGGTCTCCGCCGAGACCCTCCTGCGTCAGCAGGCCGGCCAGCCAGGTCTGGGTGTCGCGGTATTCGGTGAACACCACGACGCGCTCGTTCTCCCAGTGCGTGTCGGGGCGGCAGACGGCCGTGAGATAGGTGATGAGCTCCCGCGCCTTGGCGTCAGGCCGGACGGCGTGCTTCTTCGCCCATTGCTGCATGCGCTCCAAGAGCTCGACCTCCTGCCGGGTCGCGCCTTCCTGCAGGGGGTGGGCGCGGTTGACCGCGTCGTCTTCGGCCTCGGCGAGTGACTCGTCGTCGAGCGAAGCCGTGTAGTCGGCGAACTCCTCCAGCCATTCGGGGACGTCGTCGGACTCGTCGAAGGTGTCGGCAACCCTGCCCTTCACGGTTTCGAGGTAGACGCCGACCGTGTGAAGGAACGCAGCCGGGCTGGAGAAGAGCCGCTTCTTGAGCAGCAGGGTCACGAGGTCGGCCGCTTTGCGGCCCCGCTGCTTGGTCAGGCGCCTGCGCCGCACCTCGGCGAACTCTTTGAGGAGCTCGTGGATCTCCCGCTCGTCGGCCGGATAGAGAACGGGCATCGCGTGAGCTTCGCGGCGGCGGAACCTCTCGGACCCGTCGGCGTTCTTGATGTCCCGCTTCAGGCGTCGCACGACGACATCGGTGAGCGCGGCTGAGTCGGGCTCGATCCCGCGGGCGAACCGCTGGTCGTCGAGGGTTTCCAGCAGCGCGGTGAACGACGCCTGGTAGCCGTTGTGGGGAGTGGCGGACAGGAACAGCCGGTGGGTGAAGTGGGGAGACAGCCTGCGGATGAGCTTGGTCTGCTGGGAGTCGACGGCGTACACCTGTTTGGGAGCGGCCGGGGCGACGTGGTGTGCCTCGTCGAGGATGAGCAGGTCGAAGGCGCGCTTCTCGCCGGTGGGGTCGAGCATTTCGTCGATCAGCCGCTGCGCTTTCTGCCCTCGCAGCCAGGGAAGGCTGACGATGGTCAGCGGGTGGATCTCGAACGGGTTGGCCGCGCTTCCGTGGGTGCGGCGAACAATCGCGCAGCGCTCCGTGTCGATGATGGTGAAGTCGAGGCCGAACTTCTCAGCCATCTCGTCTTTCCATTTCAGCGTCAGCCCCGCCGGGCAGACCACCATGATCCGCCGGGCGCGCTGCGTCAGCAGGAGTTCCTGCGCGACCAGGCCCGCCTCGATGGTCTTGCCAAGACCGACGTCGTCGGCGAGCAGGAGGTTGACCCTGGGCGCCTCGACCGCGCGGGCGACCGGCTCAAGCTGGTAGTCCTCGAGAGCGACGCCCGACCGGAACGGCGCCTGCAACATCTTCACGTCGGCGGAGGTGACGGCCGACCACCGGATCGCGTCGAGGAACGCCGCCAGCCGCGCGGGCGGGTCGAACGCGGTCACCTCAGGTAGTGAGCCGCCGGGCAGGACCCTGCTCCCGGGTTCGACTTCCCAGATCACGTCGAGCGTGTGGCCGTATCGCCCCTCTTCAACGCTCTGCAGGCTCACCAGCGTGCTGGACGTGCCCGCCTCGACATCGCTCACCACCCAGCGCTGCCCGCGAACCGCGACCAGGGCTCCGATGGCGGGTTTGTCCGACGTCGCACTCGTCACGTTCTCTCCTCGCCAACGGCATCGGTGGGGGCTGGGGGTCCGCTGCTTCGCGACAGTTTGGCAGCCCGGCGGAACGATCCAGATCGTTTTCGCCCGGAACCGGCGTGCGGTGGAATCTACGCCACCTTTTTGTAGGTTGTCCAGAGCAGAGAAAGAGTTGTGCACTCGATTCACAGTCTGCTCTAATTTGCGCCACCTACACACCGCGAGTCGCTCGGAGCCCCCCGTGTACAACAATCACCCGCAGCCCTACCCGCAGACCGTGATCGTCCAGAAGAAGGGAGGCGGCTGCCTGAAGGCGGTCCTTGTCGGAGCCGCCGTCCTCATGGGCTTGACCGTCGTGGGCGCGATCGTCAACGGCGGCGCCGAACCCGAGGGCGCCGGCACCGCGACGATGGCCGATCCCGCCGCAGAGGGAGCTGCGGAGGAGACCGAGGCAGACGCGGAACCGGAGGAGCCGAAAACCGCGGGCATCGGCGACACCGTCAGAGACGGCGACTTCGCCTTCAAGGTGACGAAGGTCGAGAAGGGCCTTGCCCAGGTGGGCGAGGGCTTCCTCGTCTCGGAGGCGCAGGGGCAGTACGTGCTGATCCACGTGACGGTGAAGAACATCGGCACCGAGTCACAGATGTTCAGCGACTCGTCCCAGAAGCTCGTCGACACGAAGGGCCGCCAGTTCGACGCCGACTCAGGGGCCGCCGCGCTTGGCCTGAAAAACTCCAACAGCTTCCTGAACAGCATCAACCCCGGCAACTCCGTCAAGGGCATCCTGCTGTTCGACGTCCCGAGGAACATCACCCTGACGTCGGTCGAGCTACACGACTCGATCTTCTCTGAAGGAGTAGAAGTCTCTCTGACCAAATGACGTTGCATGCCGTCGCACTGGTTGACATGCGTACCAACCACCCGGAATGATCTCGCCGAATTCCCTCGGATGGATCGGTCCATCCGGAATTCCAGTGGACGTACGCCCCAAATCTGAAGAGAGGTTCGGTCTCCCGTGACGGACCAGGAGCTTGCCGCCGAACTCCGCGCGCTCGCCGATCTACCCGGCCTCGATTCCCGGGCCCGGCAGTTGCGCGACCTGGCGGAGGCGGTCGTCGAGCCCGCGCAGGGCGAACGGTGGTGCGACCTGGACCTTTTCGCGGCATTCGACCCCGCCGACTCGGTGCAGGACTTTCCGGCCGACTCCCGGTTCCTCAAGAAGTTGGACTGGATCCAGTCGGTCATCATCTTCCTCCCCATCGTCGTCACCTGGTTGGGACTCAAGGTGGCGACCACCGCATACGGGGAAACGCTGGCCGCGGGCGGGGTCGAGGCAGCGCGCAGGCCATTCCTTGAGATGTGGCAGCAAGGCTTCGACGGCCGTCTGAGCGTCTGGTGGCGTTTCGACAACATCGCGATCGGGACTCTCATCGCGATCGCGGCCGTCGTCGCCATCACCATCACCGAACGGGTCAAGCGCCGGCAGGCCGAAGACCGCGCCGTCGACGAGGCGGCCGCGCTGCGATCGCGTCTGCGGGCCGCTCTGACCGAGGCGTCCCTGATCCTCAACCAGGTGCGGTTGAGCTCCCCGGCCCGGTTCCAGGCAGAACTTTCCAAGGGCGCGGCCGACCTGAACAAGGTCGGCAAGACCATCGGCAAGCTCCACACGCAGGTGGTGGAGGCCCTCAGCACCGCCCTGGGGGCGACGGACCAGGCCACGGATGCTCTCACGGCCGGAGTCGCGCAGACCCGCGACTCGATGGCGACCGTCGAGAAGCACCTCACCGCGGTGACGGCCGCGGCCGAATCGCTCAAGGCGTCCGTCGACCGGACCGCTTACGCCATCGACGCCATCGGCGAGAAAACCGACGAGGCCGTCGGCCGCGTCGGCGAACGCCTAGGCAGTGTGCTCGCCGAGAGCACCAACGGCGTTCAGAGGTCGATCGACAACCTGACGAGCGCGACCGAGAAATCGGTGCGCGAGAGCACCACGGGCCTGAACACCCGGGTCGGCGAACTGGTGGGCGCCACCCTCGCGATCGGAACCGCCGTCGGCCGGGTCGAGACGGCCGCGGCCGAGAGCGGAGACCGCATCAGCCATGTCCTGGCGGAGACCAACGGGACCCTCGGCGCCGCCGGCACCGAGGTGCGGGAGGCCTTGGACGACTGGGCCTCCACCGCCAGCGCACACGCCTCCCGGATCGAACTGGTCGCCGACACGGCGGGCCGCACCGCGCAGCTGCTCGAAGACGCCCGGGACGCGATGGACCGGCTCCCGAACGACCTCACCACCGCGCTCAGAGAGATCCCCATGGCCGTCCGGGACGTCACCGGCCTCGACGTCGCCGAACTGCGCGACGCCATCGGACGTCTGGAGAACGCGGTGCTCCAAGCGGCCACCGCAGTGGCGGCCGGGACGGGTGGAGAGCGGGCCGCAGGATGACGCCCGCACGCCGCAGCGCCAAGCCCGCCCCGCTGGTGCTCCTGGCCGGCTGGCTGTTCGCCGACCTGCTGCTGGGGCTGACGATCATCATGCTGGGGGCGCAGGCTCCCCCACCCGTACCGGCCAAACCGGCCGCCGGGAAGAGCAGCCCCTCGCCGAGCCCGTCCCCCTGCTCGAGCCGGGCAGCGGGTGTGGCGGCCAAGCCCACGAAACTCTCGTTCCGGGTGAACCCCGGATCCTCGGAGCCACAGCTTCTCGGGCAGGTGAAACGGGAGCTGCGCAAGCACCGCAAGCGCCTCGCCGGGCGTAACGCGGGCATGGTCCTCACCTTCGGCGCCGACGGAGGGGCGGGCGACGGTGTGCACCTGGCCACCCGGGTCAACGCCGCCGCCCGTAAGGCGCTTCCGCGCGTCTTTGAAAGAGCGGCGACCCGCAATTTCCACGACCTCTCCGCGCCAAGCGGATCGGTCTCCATGGAGGTCTACTTCGTCTCCGGCGGCTGCGCGCCCGCCAAGAAGAGTGCGTGAATGGCCTTCCGTCCACATGCTCTCGACCGTGAGCGCGCCACGCTGGCCCTCGGGTCCACGCCGCTCGGTCATGGCACCAGCGGTGTCATCACACGTCTGGAGGGCGGGGAGAAGCTCCTCTACAAGGAGTACGCGCCACGGGCCGGCCGGGTGAACGGCACCGCTTTGGCCGATCTCGTCGAGTCGGGGCACCGTGACCCGGAGCTGCGGTCCCGCTGCTCCTGGCCGATGGCGAGAGTGGTCGACGGAGACCAGGTGACCGGTTTCCTGATGCGTGAAACAGCCGGAGGATTCCATCGCACGGTCGGCGCGGAACTTGACCTCGCCACCCGGCATGATTTCGCCGTCCAGGCCGCCGAGCTCGTTCTCCACCTGCACGGCAAGGGCTGGATCGTCGGGAACCTGTCGATTCACAAGATCCTCTGGAGGCACGGCGAGATCTTCCTGGTGGGCTGCGACGGGCTGCGCAGGCACGGCGCGGAACCCGTGGTGCGGCCAACCGGGATTTCCAGCGTGCACGATCCGTGGCAACCGCCGACCGGCCCGGACTTCGACACCGACCGCTATCGCCTCGCACTCCTCATCGGCCGGACACTGTCCGGAGACCCCACCGTACGACCAGGTGAGCCGCTCTTCCTCGATCCCGGATTCCCCGATCGGGTGTCTTCTGCGGTCAGCGAGATGTTCGCCCGTGCCGGTGGCCCGCGTGGCGGCCGCCCTGCGGCGTCCGAATGGCTGCAGTCTTTGTCCGGCCGCAAACGCATCGCGGTTCCCCGTCCTCTACTCGGCGGCGTGCGGGCCGGGGTGCTTTCGGATTCCGTACCGGAAGATCCGGAATCCGAGAATCTCGTCTTCGTGACTCGGGACCCTGAGGACTCGGAGCCAGAAATCTTCGAGTTCGAAATTCTCGATGTCGAGGAATTCGAAATTCTCGATGTCGAGGAAGACGAGTACGCGGTAGTCGTGGAACCGGTTGCCGAGCAATCCCCCGACCTGTCGGTACCCGCCGAATCATTGGGCCGACGGGTGATCGACTCCCCTGTCTACGCCGAGCAGCGAGAGCTGGCGCCCCGCACCCCCGTCGATGACGTAACCGTCGCCTTTCTCGTCACCCATGTGGCGGACGGCAATGGCCGGGCCTCGGTCGCGGATCTCGCCCGGCTGCTCGGTGAGGAGCCCAGCCGGATGGTCATGCTGCTCCGTTCGGTCAGGGGCCTGCTCAACGTCGAACAGACCGAAGTGATCACGCTGAAGGACAACGACCGCACGGTCGTACTGAACGTGCCGCTGCTGGAAGAACAGTTTCTCGAGGAGGACGAACCGTGACCAAGGTCAGCCGTGCCAGGCGGCGGCAGATCATCGACGCGCTAGGCCGGGGAACCGTGCCCAGCGTGGGGCTCGACCTGTTCGCGGTCGGCATGGACCGCTTCGAGCGGGCACTCGACGACGACCTGACCGCGGTCACCGCCGGAGGCGCGGGTTTCAAGGCGATCCGCGGGGAATACGGCTCGGGGAAGACGTTCTTCGCGCGCTGGCTGGCCGAGAAGGCCAAGCGGAGGAGGATGGCGGCCAGCGAGATCCAGATCTCGGAGCGCACTCCGCTGCACCGGCTCGACACGGTCTACCGATCCATGGTCGGCAGCCTGAGCACGGCATCCATCCGGCCCAGCGCACTGCGGGACATCGTCGACACCTGGCTGCTCACGCTCGAAGACGACACCGGGGTCGCCAGGGGTGACAGGATGAAGCTGTCGGCGGCGGTAGAGGAGCTGATCGAGACCCGCCTGGCCGCGACCGCCAGAAACGCCCCGGCGTTCTCGGCAGCACTGCGCTTTTACCGGCGAGCCCTGATGACGGGCGACCAGGCGACCGCCGATGGCCTGCTCGCCTGGGTGAGCGGCGAACCGAACGTCTCCGCCACCGTCCGCCGTTACGCGGGTCTCAAGGGCGACGTCGACGGAGCCACAGCCCTCCACTTCCTTCAAGGACTGCTGACGGTGCTGCGCGACTGCGGCCATCCCGGGCTGCTGGTCGTACTCGATGAGGTCGAGACCCTCCAAAAGGTCCGCAGCGACTATCGCGACCGGGGCCTCAACGCCCTGCGCCAGCTCATCGACGAGATCGACAAGGGCCGCTTCCCGGGGCTCTACCTGGTCGTCACGGGCACGCCCGCCTTCTACGACGGCCAGCTCGGCGTCCAGCGGCTGACTCCGCTGGCCCAGCGGCTGCACACCGACTTCACCACGGACCCGCGCTTCGACACCGCTCGCGCGGTGCAGATCCGGCTCACCGGTTTCGACCGTGAGAGGCTCGTCACCCTCGGCTGCGTCGTCCGCGACTTGTACGCCGGGGGCGACCCCGCCGAACGCCGGATCAGAGACCGGGTCGACGACGTCTACATCAAGGACCTGGCCGGCGCGGTCGAGGGCCATCTCGGCGCGGGCGTCGCGCCCCGGATCTTCCTCCGCAAGCTCGTCCAGGACGTGCTCCACCGGGTCTCCGAACACGAGCACTTCGACCCGCGTCGTGACTACCGCCAGGTCAGCGTCGTGGCGAGCGAACTCACCGACGACGAGCGCAACGCCTATGAGAAGCGGCGTCGCGCCGTGTCGGCCGACGACGTCGATCTCGACCTGCCATGAGAACCGCCGCCCTCCACCCCACGCTCGCCTACCACCTGACCAACACCATGGGCTGGCCGAGCCTTAGGCCCTTTCAGGAGAAGGCCTTCCCTCCGATCGCCGAGGGCCACGACACCCTGCTCATCGCGCCCACGGCGGGCGGCAAGACCGAGGCGGCGGTGTTCCCGCTGTTCGGCCTGATGGAAGAGCGCGGCTGGACCGGCCTGACCGTCCTGTACGTCTGCCCGCTGAAGGCCCTGCTCAACAACCTGTTACCCCGGCTGGAGAGATACGCCGCCTGGCTGGGCAGGAGGGTGGGGCTCTGGCACGGCGACGTGTCGGCGTCCCGCCGGCAGGCGATCCTGCGGGATCCGCCCGACATTCTGCTGACCACGCCCGAGTCGCTGGAAGCCATGCTTGTCAGCCGAGGCGTCGACCACCGCCGCCTGTTCGGGGGACTGCGGACGGTCATAGTCGACGAGGTCCACGCGTTCGCCCGAGACGACAGAGGATGGCACCTGCTGGCCGTCCTCGAGCGCCTCACCCGGCTGGCCGGCCGGCCGCTCCAGAGGGTCGGCCTGTCGGCGACCGTCGGCAACCCGCACGACCTGATGTCCTGGCTTCAGGGTTCGGGCTCGGCCGACCGCCTCGCGGATGTGGTCGCCCCGGACGAGGAGGCCGCTGCCGCCGCCGACGTGGAGCTCGACTACGTCGGTTCCCTTCCCAACGCGGCCCGCGTCATCGCGGCGCTGCACGGCGGTGAGAAGCGGCTCGTCTTCTGCGACTCGCGCAGGATGGTGGAGGAGCTCGGTGAGCTGCTCCGGGGCCAGGGCGTGACGACCTTCCTGTCCCACTCGTCGCTGTCGGCCGACGAACGCCGCCGGGCCGAAGAGGCTTTCGCCCAGGCGCGCGACTGCGTCATCGTCTCGACGTCAACCCTCGAACTCGGCATCGACGTCGGGGACCTCGATCGGGTCATCCAGATCAACGCCCCGTGGTCGGTCGCGTCCTTCTTGCAGCGGCTCGGCCGGACGGGGCGGCGGGCCGGCCTGCGGCGCAACTGTCTCGTGCTGGCGCTGACCCGGCACGACCTGCTCGCCTCGGCGGGGCTGCTGCTCCTGTGGAGCAGGGGGTACATCGAGCCGTTGCACGCCCCGCCCCAACCACGGCACATCGTCGCCCAGCAACTACTCGCGCTCACGCTGCAGGAGGGACGGATCGGCGACGCCCTGTGGATCGACTGGTGGCGAGGGCTCGCTCCGTTCGAATCGGCCCAGCCCATCCTCGATCACCTGATCCGCGACGGCTATCTCGAACGAGACGGCGAAGGCCTCCACGTCGGCACCCAAGCGGAGCAACGGTTCGGGCGCCGGAACTTCATGGACCTCACCGCGGTGTTCACCGCCCCGCCCGAGTTCACCGTCATGAACGGCAACACCGAGATCGGCCGCACCGATCCGGCCCTGTTGACCGCCGCCGTCCCGGGCTCGCGACTCCTGCTGCTGGCCGGTCGCACCTGGTCGGTGGAGTGGATCGACTGGAAGCGACGACGCTGTTTCGTCAGCCCCGTCGACGGCGGCGGTGGAAAGGCCCGCTGGTCGGGAGCCCAGTCGGTAGGCACCTCTTTCGCCCTGTCCAGAGCCGTGCGGGACGTCGTCCTCGGCACCGATCCGCCGGTCGGGCTGACCCGGCGGGCGACCGGTGAGCTTTCGCTGGCCCGCGGCGAGCATCGCGACCTCGTCCACCCCGACGGCACCGTGATCGCGCGAGAGAACGGAGATCTCCACTGGTGGACCTGGGCGGGTTACCGGGCCAACGCCACGATCAAGGCGACCCTCGGCGCGTTGGCCGACCCGACCCATCCCGTGGACGACCTGTCCATCCGGCTCAGGAACGACCTCACGGGCACCGGCTGGCGACGCGGCCTCGCAGACCGGCTTCGGCCACCGGCGATCGATGACCGGGCCCTGAACGGGCTCAAGTTCACCACACTGCTGGCTCGGGAACTCGCCGCCGACACGCTCGCCACCCGTCTGGCCGACCCGGTGGCTGCCGTTTTCGTGCTGTCGGAACCGGTGCGGCTCGCGGTCAGGTGATCTTGGACAGGTCGACGATCACGAGCCGGCCGTCCAGCCGATAGCTCAGCAGCCTGTCGTCGGGGCCCGGCACCGGGATCGCGATCCCGCCCGCCTGCACCCCCCGCGCCGCCAGCGGCTTGACCCCCAGGTCGGCCACCTGCCCCGACACCAGGTCGTAGAGCCCTGCCCAGATCTCCCCCGGCCCCGCCAGGGTGCTGGAGGTGACGAAGCGGTCGCGGGCGGGCCGGGACACCGGCGGGTCGGTCAGCTTGGTCGCCCGCAGCCCGGCCCCCGACCGCGCTGAGGCCAGCCGGTCGGCCGACACGCACAGGTAGACCCCGCACAACGACCCGGGGCGCGTCTCCCGCCGTTCCCCCGTCTCGGCGTTGACCGCCGTGGTGAAGGCACGGGCCGGTGACCCCACCCACGGCCACTTCAGCACGTGCTGCCCCTGCGTCCCCGGCACCTCGGCAGGCCGGCCGCCCGCGTAGGGCACCCGCCACACGCCGCCCGCGTCGGTCGACCACACGACGCCCTGGGCGGTCGGTTCGAGACCCGTCACCGTGCCGGTCAGCGCGAAGGCGGCGACGGCGACCGGGTCGCCGCCCTCCAGCGGCAGCGTCCAGATCTCGCCGACGCGGCCGGCGCCGTCGCGGCGGGCGGTCCACCACACGATGTGGCCCGATCCGGCGGCGACGCCCGAGGGGTGGACGACGGTCCGAGGGGGCACGGCGAGTTCGGCCAGTTCGGTGGTCTGGCCGTCGCTCAGCTTGTACGTCACCAGCGCCTCCGACCGTTCGAAGCCCTTGGCCACGGTGGCGAGGACGGTGTCGTCGTCGAGGAACAGGCGCGGGGTGATCGTGCGGCCGTCGGGCAGCGCCGACGGGACGACGTGGACGGCCTGGGGCCAGAGGTCCTGCACGAGCGGGGGGCGGTCGGCGAGGGCGGTGCCGTTCAGGGTGCCGGTGAGGGCGAGGGCGGCGAGCAGCAGGCGCAAGGTCAGCCTCCCACCGGGCCGCAGTCGGACACGAAGGTGCCGAGCTGGCGGCAGGTCTGCAGCACGACGTCGGAGGCGTCGAGGTAGTGCCGGACCACGGTCCCGGCGCCGCCGGTGTTCTCGTCGTAGCCCTGGCCGGCGCCGCCGACGCCCACGTAGGTGCGGACCGACTGGCCGTCGGCCTCGGTGTCCCACACGTCGAGCACGCCCCGGTCGTGGACGGCCCGGCCGCCGCCGGGGGTCAGGGTGGTCACCGGGCCGCCCGCCGCCGCGCTCGCGGGCGCGGCCAGCAGGGCCGCCGTGGCGAGGGCGGCGACAGCCGATCTGCGACGCATGCAAGCACGATAAGTCACGAATCCATAAAGTGACTATCAACCGCCGGAAAGGGCGTCTTCCGCCTCGGGGACGGCGTAGTCGTCGGGGTCGTCGAGCCAGCCGTGCGGCAGGGCCACCTTCTGGCGTTCGCCGCTCTTGCCGCGCGGGCCATCGGCGGCCTCGCCGGGCCACGGCTGGTCGGGGTCGAGGCCCGACAGCCGCTCGCGCAGCTCGTCGATCGAGGCGGCCTGGGCGGTGAGCCGGCGGGTCTCCGCGCCGACGGAGAACGCCTTCAGATACCACCCGACGTGCTTGCGGAAGTCGGAGACGCCGTGCTTCTCGTCGCCCATCACCTCGACCAGGAGCTCGGCGTGGCGCAGCAGCATGGTGACGACCTCGCCGAGGCGGGGCTCGGCGCGCTCGGGCGAGCCGTTGAACGCGTTCTCCAGGTCGCGGAAGAGCCACGGCCGGCCGAGGCAACCGCGGCCGATCACGACGCCGTCGCAGCCGGTCTGGGCGACCATGCGCAGGGCGTCGTCGGCGGTCCAGATGTCGCCGTTGCCGAGCACCGGCACCTCGCCGGGCACGGCGTCGCGCAGGCGGGCGACGGCGTCCCAGTCGGCGAAGCCGCCGTAGTGCTGGATGGCGGTGCGGGCGTGCAGGGCCACGGCCTGCACGCCCTCTTCCGCGGCGATCCGGCCGGCGTCGAGGTAGGTGAGGTGGTCGTCGTCGATGCCCTTGCGCATCTTCACGGTCACCGGCAGGGGGCCCGCGTTGGCGACCACCTCGCGGATGATCGCCCGCAGCAGCCGCCGCTTGTAGGGCACCGCCGCGCCGCCGCCGCGCCGGGTCACCTTGGGCACCGGGCAGCCGAAGTTGAGGTCGATGTGGTCGGCCAGGTCTTCATCGGCGATGATCTTGGCGGCGCGGCCCATGTAGACCGGGTCGACGCCGTAGAGCTGGATGCTGCGGGGCGACTCGGCCGGGCCGAAGCGGATCATCTCGTAGGTCAGCGGGTTGCGTTCGACCAGCGCGCGCGAGGTGATCATCTCGCACACGAACAGGCCGCCGCCCTGCTCGCGGCAGAGCGTGCGGTAGGCGCGGTTGGTGATGCCGGCCATCGGGGCGAGCACCACCGGGGGCCAGACGTCGAGCGACCCGATTTTCATCTGCTCATTGTCGTCCACGGCCGGGGGTGACCGGTGCACTAGCCTGGTCGCATGCTGCTGCGGTTGCGGATCGCGCTGCCCGACCGTCCCGGCGCCCTGGGGGCGGTCACGCAGGCCCTCGGTGTCGCGGGGGCCGACATCATCCAGGTCGTCGTGCTCGACCGGGGCGACGAACGCGCGGTCGACGACTTCACCGTCTCGTGGCCCGACGCCGCGCCGCGCGAGCATCTCCTGCGGGCCCTCGACGAGATCCCCGACATCAAGGTCGAGGGCGTGTGGGCCACCCGCGAGGCGCCGGGCACCTTCCCCGAGCTGGAGGTGCTCAAGTTCCTGACCACCGCCGGAGAACGCGCGCTGCCCACCCTGGTCGACGCGATGCCGGTGATCTTCAGCGCCGACTGGGCGGCCTGCGCGGCCGACGGCAGCCACGACGTGGTCTGCGCCAGCTGGCGGGCGCCCGAGTCGGTCAGGTTCCCCGAGCTGGTCCCGGCCCGGCCGGTGGCCGCGACGCTCGACTCGGGGGTCCACGTGGTCAACGCGCCGCTGCCGCCGCTGGCCTTGACGCTGGTGCTGGCCCGGGTCGAGGGGCCCGCCTTTCACCGCATCGAGGTGGCGCGGCTGGCCCGGATCCTCGACATCTTCCTGCTGCTGCCCGCCATCGAGGCGGGCGCCGAGCGCGCCTTCCGGTCGTCTCAGCCCACGTGATCGCGCCAGGAGTGCTGAGGGTCGTACCCGAGCACCTTCCTGGCCTTGTCGATCGACAGCAGCGTGCCGAACTCGCCCACGTCGTGGGTGAACTCGACGCCCGGGAACTCCTCGCGCATCAGGTCGGCCGAGGGGCGGTCCATCACGGTGTCGGCCGCCGCGATCACGAAGCTCTCGGCCCCGGTGACCTCGGCGGTCAGGGCCAGGCGGCAACTCTGCGCGACGTCGCGCACGTCGACGTAGCCCCACAGGTTGAAGCGCCGCGAGGCGGGGTCGGCCCAGTACGACGGGACGTTCGCGTAGTCCTCGGGCAGGTGGATGTTGGACAGGCGCAGGGCCACGAACGGGATGCCCGACCAGGCCGCGACGTGCTCGGCGGTGGTCTCGGTGACGACCTTCGACAACGCGTAGGCGGTCGTCGGCACCGGATAGTGGGCCTCGTCGACCGGCGCGTAGCGGGGGGCGTCGTCGAAGGGCAGGCCCAGGGTGGTCTCGCTGGAGGCCCAGACGACGCGGCGCAGCTTGAGGGTGGCCGCCGCCAGGAACACGTTGGCGTTCATGGTCACGTTGCGCTGGAAGGTGACGGCCGGGGTGGCCAGGCCGGGGGCGGGGATGTTGGCCAGGTGGACGACGGCCGAGCAGCCTTCGAGGACCTCGATCGCCTGCCCGTGGTCGGTCAGGTCGGCGGCCAGCACGCCGGGACCGGCGAGGTCGGTGGCGACCACGTCGTAGCCGTGGTCGCGCAGGTCGGCGACGACCGCCCGGCCCGCCTTCCCGGCCGCGCCGGTGACACAGATGCGTTCCATGGCTCGGAAGCCTTTCACATCCGGGCGAGCCGGTTGATACCGGTCGCATACAGGATTTTCGGGGCTTTTGCTCCGCGTGCCAGGGTGAGCATGGCCCGGCCGATCGCCTCGGTGGTGGTCACCATCCGGGGGAACAACCGGGAGAACACCGGCCAGATCGGCGTGCCGATCATGTACAGCACCCGGTAGGCCCGGGTCTTGCTGGTCGCGCCGTGCAGGGCCCTGATCACGCCGGGGCGCATCGCGAAGGCCCGGTCGAACCGCTCGAAGAGCGCGTTCTCGGTCTCGCCCTTCACCCGGGCCCACATCCGCCGCCCATCGGGGTCGGCGCCCTGCGCCGAGACGTACACGAAGGTCACGTCGCGCCGCAGCGTGCGGGCGACGTCGGTGGTCAGCGTGTACGTCACCTGCCGGTAGTCGGCCTCGGACATCCCGCCCGAGCTGACCCCGACGCAGAAGAAACACGCGTCGAACCCCTGCAGGAACGCCGCGTACCCGGCCGGTTGCGAGACGTCGGAGATCACTTCGGTGAGTTTGGGGTCGGTGACGCCGGTGGGCGTGCGCCCGACGACGAGCACCTCGGACACGTCGGGGGCGAGCAGGCACTCCCGCAGGACCCCCTGGCCGACCATTCCGGTCGCCCCGAACACGATCACTCGCACATAACCGACATTACGCCTGCACGACCACGGAGGTGACGAGCAGTCCGCCCTCGGCCGCCCAGCGGCCCTCGAACACCGGTAACGGCGAGTCGACGAGGATCCGGGCGCTGAACACACCATCACCGAAGGTCACATGCGCGTCCTCGAACCCCAGCCAGCGCCCGGTGATCGGGAACCACGCCTTGTAGACCGACTCCTTGGCGGAGAACAGCAGCCGGTCCCAGGCCACCACCGGCCGGGACGCCAGCAGCCGCCCGACGTCCATCTGCTCCTCGGGCGAGGCGACCGCGCCCAGCACCCCTTCGGGCACGGGCTGGTCGGGCTCGGCGTCGATGCCGATCGAGGCGATCACGTCGTCGGGGGCCACGGCGGCGGCCCGGTAGCCGTCGCAGTGGGTCATGCTGCCCACGATGCCCTTGGGCCACAGGGGTTCGCGCTTGGGGCCCGAGAGGATGGGCACGTCGGCGTGCCCGAACGACGAGAGGGCCTGGCGGGCGCACCAGCGGGCGGTGGCGAACTCGGCCTGACGGCGCGGCACGGCGCGGGCGACCAGAGGCTCCTCCTCGGGGAGGGGCCGCACGCCGGGCGGGTCGCCGAAGCTCTCGTGCCACACGACGCCCGGGGGAAGCACCGATCCCAGCATGAAACGCCCCCTTTCCGGCTGGACCTTACCGCCTGGAGGGTCACGGTAAAGTGACAGCCCAGGAGGTCCGATGTCTGACAGCACACCCGAATCCGCCGTCGAGGCGGAGGTGACCGACGAGTCGATCGACGGGGTCGCCGACGAGGCGAACGCGGAAGACGAGCTCAAGCGGAAGTTCCGCGAGGCTCTCGACCGTAAGCGCCAGGCGCAGTCCGACCGCAACGGGAAGGGTGCCCGGGGGTCGTCCAAGATCCACGGCACGCACGAGGCCGCCGGCGGCAAACGTTCGTTTCGCCGCAAGAGCGGGGGCTGACACCCGCTGAAAGGGGCCGCCATCGGTGGGGGGCCTTCCGATCCGCGTGATCCAGGCGCACTATGGAAAGTGACATCCTGGGCGAAATCGCATGGAGCGGCTGTGCAAGGTCACCTTCCGGCGGCGGTCCCGCTGCTGTCCCGAGGCAAGCACCGCAACCCGCGCAAGGGTGCGTGTTTCATGGAGTTCGCGTCCTATCTGGCCGGTGAGCGCTGGAGCGACCACCCGGCCTGCACGCATCCGCTGCTGGCGGCGATGGCGCGGCTTGTCAACGACTACACGACCGACACCAACCGGCAGCGGCTCGCGCCGCTGATCCCGTCGGTGATCGGGCTCACCACCAACGATCCACGGGCCGACGTCCGGATCGCGCTGCGCGCGGCCACGACGGCGCTGCCGGTGGTCGCGGCCGAACGGCAACTGGCCCTCGCGGTCTCGGTGCTGGCGGCCGAGCACGTCCTGGCCGACCTCGAAGGCCGGGAACCCGGCCTCGAACCGGCCAGCCAGGAGGCGCTCGACCTGGTGCCCGACGCCGCCCGCTGGGCCTACGGCTTCCGCAGCGGGGTCAAGGTGTCCCGCCGCGGCTTCCGCCGCTACGCGGCGCCGAACACGGTCCAGCTGGCCGTACGGGGCGTCTCGCAGGCGTGCGTCGAAGATCCCGACCGGATCCTGCGCGGCCTGCTGACCATGGCCATCGACGAGGTCAGGGCCATGGTCGACGGCCCCGTCGACGGCGATCAGGTGGAGACGCGGCCGCTGGCCTTCAGAGCGGGCCTGTAGAGGGCCCCGCCGGCGAGGATCGCCACACAGGCCGCGCCGAGCATGAAGCCCCAGCTGACGTCGGTCAGGTGGTGCATGCCCCGGTAGAGCCGCGAGGCGGCGATGCCCAGCGGCACCGCCAGGCCGATCGCGAGCAGGATCCACCGCAGGATCGCGTGCCGGTGCAGGTGCAGGCCGAGCACGACGGCGACGCCGAGATAGAAGGCGACGCCCGCGCTGGTGTGCCCGGAGGGCCAGCTGGAGGTGGGCGGCGCCGGGTCGAGGTGGGCCACCTCGGGCCGGGGCCGCTCCGACACGACCGTCGACGCCAGGAAGATCAGCGACTGCGCCCACACGGCGAAGATCAGGAACACCGACTCCCGCCACCGCTTGTACGCGATCCGGAACCCGATCGCGAAGATCGCCGTGGCCACCACGATCACCGGCGTGTCGGAGAACGACGACACGACGTCGGTGACGCCGTTCCAGAACGGCGACCGCTCCCCCGCGACCTCCCGGCTGACCTCCTCGTCGCGGGCGATCAGCCAGCTGTCGCCCAGCACCCGCACCAGCAGCAGGCCGGTGCCGAGCGTGGCGATCAGCAGGACGAACAGCGGCAGCAGCACCCGCCGCCCGACCTCTTTGAAGTCGACCCGCTGCCACGGACGCTCGTGGGCGTGCTCGCGGGTCGCCGGGGGGCTCGTCGTCACCATTGGGGCTCCAATCTGATTCATCGGGGCTCTCCCGTGCCCTTCGGGGCGGCCATCTCCGGCTCGACCCCCTCGATGTAGGGGTCGACCGGCCGCCGGCCCATCCGCCGCCGCCAGGCCTCGAACCCGGCGGCCGTCGCGGCCACCACCACCAGCGCCAGGATCAGCCCGGCCACCACGTCGCTGAGCCAGTGCACGCCGAGGGCGACCCGGGTGAAGGCGACCGTCACCGACGCCAGCGCGGCCAGCGTCCAGGCGACCGCCCGCCACGCCCCGTGCAGGACGGGCAGCAGCAGGAGCACCAGGGTGACCGCGCCCAGCGCGGCGTTGAGGGCGTGGCCCGAGGGGAACGACCAGCCGGGCGCCCAGGAGACCGGGTCGGGCAACATCGGCCGGGCCCGCTCCACGGCGATCTTCACGGCCAGCCCGATCAGCCCGCCCGCGACCACGGTCGTGATCGCCCAGATGGCCAGCCGGGGGGCGCCGCGCAGCAGCATGTACACGGCCGCGGCCCCGACCAGCACCCGCCACGTCTCCGGCGCGAGGGCGTTGGTGATGAACTCCATCGCCCGGGCGAAGCCGGGGTTGCTCAGCGCGTAGGAGTGCAGATCGGCGGCGACGCCCTGGTCGAAGCGGTTGAGTGGGGTGAAGGCGCTCTTCACCAAAACCAGCAGGATCATGAACGGGACCAGCAGAAGCGCGGCCGCCAGGGTCGCGGCCGTCAGCCGCGCGCCCAGGGCGCCGTCGGGTCCCTGCATCCATCGGCGCATCTCCGTCATGGGCCGCCGTGCTACCCCGGCGCGGGGCGATCGAACATCAACATCCCACGCGCAAGGGGGCCTTCGCCGACCAGCGGCCCGAGGCGGCGTCCTGGGCGCGGGCGTAGGCGTTGGGGGCGCCGGAGCAGTGGGGCAGGCCGGTCTTCTTGCCCCAGCTGCCGCCCGGGTAGCCGGGGAACTCGGCGGCGGCGATCACGCCGCTCCAGACCAGCGCGCCGCCCGGCCGGCGGACGTAGAGCTTGACCTGGCCGACGTTGTAGTGGCTGCCGTTGAGCTTGACGACGTGGCCCTCGGTGGTGATCCACAGTTTCGCGAGCATGCGCCGGGAGTCGGCCGCCGCGTTGTCGGCCCTGGCCTGGGCGCGCACCGAGGGGATGACGCACACGTCGTCCTCGTGGAAGGCCTCGCGCCAGACGTAGCCCTCGACGCAGGTGTGGTCGTCGCCGGCCCAGCGGGTCGCCTTGAGCGCGTTGTCGGCCAGGGTCGCCGCCCGCGTCGCCGGGGTCACGCAGACCCGGTCGGCGGGGCGGGCGGCACGGTACACGAAGCCCTCACGGCAGAGCTGGGGGGCGGCGGAGGCGGGGGCGGCCGCGGCGCCGAGGAGGAGCGCGGCGGCCGTGAGGGTACGCAGGATCATGGGTGGAGCTCCAGAAGGGCGTGGGTGTTGCCCTCCCTTATGCACCGGAGCGCCTGCAGAATCCTTGCAAACCCGTGTCAGGCCGACTGGAGCAGGGCGTACGCGCCGCCCGCGCGCAGCAGTTCGTCGTGGGAGCCGGTCTCGGCGACGCGGCCGTGCTCCATGACCACGATGCGGTCGGCGTTCCGGATCGTGGACAGCCGGTGGGCCACCACCAGCACCGTCCGGCCGGCGACGAGGCGGGCCATGGCCTGCTGGATCAGCTGCTCCGATCGGGTGTCGAGGGCCGAGGTCGCCTCGTCGAGGATCAGGATGCGGGGGTCCCTGATGAGGGCGCGGGCGATGGCCAGCCGCTGCTTCTGGCCGCCCGACAGTCGGGCGCCGCGCTCGCCGACCACGGTGTCCCAGCCCTCGGGCAGCCGGTCGACGAACTCGGCGGCGTTGGCGTCCTCCAGCGCGCGGCGGACCACCTCATCGGGCACGTCGGGCAGGCCGTAGGTGACGTTCTCCCGGACGCTGCCCTCGAACAGGGTCGACTCCTGCGGCACCACCGACACGAACCGCCGGTAGGTGCGCAGGTCGAGGATCTCCATGTCGACGCCGTCGAGCAGGATGCGGCCCTCGGTGGGGCGCAGGAAGCCGATGACGAGGTTGAGGACGGTGGACTTGCCCGCGCCGGAGGCGCCGACGAGGGCCACGGTCTCGCCGGGGCGTACCGACAGGGATAGGTCCTCGACGCCGTAGGTGAAGGAGACGTCCTGGAAGTCGAGGCGGCCGGTCACCTCGGCGACCTCGGCCTTGCCGTCGTTGTGCTCCAGGTCGGGGGCCTGCAGGACCTCGCCGATCGAGCGCACCGACTCCAGCCCCTTGCTGATGATCGGGGTCAGGCTCATCAGGGAGGTGACCGCGGTGGTCAGGGTGGTGAAGAAGGTGCTGAGCATGACCACGTCGCCGGGGGTCAGGGCGAACACGCGGTGGTACGACACCAGCGCCGCCCCCGCCAGGCACACGACGCCGAGGGTGTTGAGCAGGATCCAGGCCAGCGAGCCGAACCGGCCGTTGACGAGGTCGAGCCGCAGGCCGGTGCGGAGCACCGTGCGCAGGGTGCCGTCGACGCGGTGCAGGGCGTCCTTCTCCAGGCCGTGGGCGCGGGTGATCGGGATCAGGTGGGTCATCTCGGTGACCCGGGAGGACAACCGCTCGACCTCGACGCGGAAGCTCTCGTTGTCGGTGCGCATGCGGTCGCGCATCCGCATCACCAGGATCGCGGCGGCCGGGACGACGAGCAGGAAGACGGGCAGCGCCTGCGGCACCTTGACGGCGATGACGGTCACCCCGCCCGCCAGCATCACCAGCGCCGACAGGCCGATGTCGCCGGCCTGCTGCGACATCGTCTCGACGCTCTCGACGTCGCGGATGACCTTGGTCTGCAGCACCCCGGCGCTGACCCGGGCGTGGTAGCCGATCGAGAGCTGCTGCATCCGGGCGCACAACGAGGAGCGCAACCCGGTGCTCACCTTGCGGATGGTGCCGCTGAGGCGGCGTACATAGAGCAGGTGGAAGGGGTAGTTCAGGGTGAGCAGCAGGCACAGCACCCCGGCGTTGAGCCAGATGCCGGCGACCGGTCCCCGGTCGACCAGGACGTCGATGATGTTGGCGGTGACCAGCGGCAGCATCCACGTGGGGCTGTGCTTGAACACGAAGGCGACCACCGCGATCAGGAGAGATGCGCGGTGGTCGCGGTAGAGGTAGGCGAGCGTCCGGATCGGATGTTCGCCCCGGTAGCGGTGGTCCAGTTCACCCATCGTTGTCCCCAGCGCAAAATATCTACAGATTCAGGGTAGATCTTCGCATCTCAGGATTAACGGGGTCATATCGTGGCGTAAACCACCTTCCACGCCCCGCCGTAGAGGCACTGGACGGAGACCTTGGTGGTCTTGGCCTCGGAGCAGACCTTCAGCTCGACGAGGGTGGCCTTCTTGTACGTGAAGCTGTAGGAGACCGGCGTCTTGTAGGTGCAGTCGCGGAAGGTCTTGTGGGTGAAGGGCTGGTTGCCGCCCTTCTGGTAGGTGATCCGGAAGACCGCGTAGCCGCAGCCGGAGCCCTTGGTCAGGTCGCTGATCTTGCCGCTGACCTTGATGTCGGCGTTCTCGATGACGGCGCCGGGGTTGGTGATCACACCGGTCAGGGAGCCCTTGGTGTACGCCCGCTTGCCCGAGCTGTAGCGCTCGAACTTCTTGGCGGGGGCCTGCTGGGCGAGGTCGGTCTTGGACGCGACCGGGGGTTTGTCGGCGAAGGCGGGGGCGGAGGGGACGAGGACGAGGGCGAGAGCTGCGACGAGGCCGCCAAGGAGGCGCACGGCTGGTTCCCTTCGGGGGTGTTTCGCTTGTTGTGGTGACACCATCTCCACAACTCCTTGCACGCCGCTTACGATCCGGTTATGAAGGCCCTGAACGCCCGCCGTGTCGCCTGGGAAGGCGCCCGTGTCGTCGTCGAGGCGTCGACGGCCGAGGCCTATTGGTGGGTCAACGACATGATCGGCCGCTACCTGGGCGTCATGTACCAGCTGAAGCTGGCCGAGACCCGGCTGCGCCTCCTGGAGGACGACGAGTTCACGGTCGCCGAGACCGGCGCCTGGCGGGCCCGCCTCGACGACCTGCTGGCCGAGCGGCCCGACCTGACCCCGGTCGTGGCCGACCTGACCAAGGAGACCTCGGCCCGCCTTCCCTAGGCTGACCGCATGACGATCCGTCCCGCCGGGCCCGGCGACCTCGCGTCGGTCGCCGCCGTCTACGAGCACTACGCGCGCACCACCGTCATCACCTTCGACGAGGCCGGGCTCGACCGGGCGGCGTGGGAGGCCAAGGCCGGCACCGGGTGGCCCTTCCTGGTGGCCGAGGTCGAGGGGGTCGTGGCGGGGTTCGGGTACGCGGGGCCGTACCGGCCGAAACCGGCCTATCGCTACACGGTGGAGGATTCCCTCTATATTTCCCCCGAGTACACCGGACGGGGGCTCGGGCGGGCCCTGCTGCGCGAGCTGATGGTCCGGTCGAGGGAAGCGGGGGCCAGACAGATGATCGCGGTGATCGCCGACGCGCAGCCCGCGTCGGTGGGCCTGCACGTCGCCGAGGGGTTCACCGAGGCCGGGCGGCTGCGGGACGTGGGGTTCAAACTGGGGCGCTGGGTCGACACCGCCCTCTACCAGAGGGCGTTGTCATGAGGGCGGTCGTGTACGACGCCGTCAAGGAGCGGCCCACGGTCCGCGAGGTGCCCGACCCGGTCGCCGGACCGGGCGAGGTGGTCGTGCGGGTCGAGGCGACCGGCCTGTGCCGGAGCGACTGGCACGGGTGGCAGGGCCACGACTCCGACATCCAGACCTTCCCGCACGTGCCGGGGCACGAGTTCGCGGGCGTGATCGCCGACGTCGGGCCGGGCGTGACGGGCTGGGCGGCCGGCGACCGGGTCACCGCGCCGTTCATCTTCGCCTGCGGCGTGTGCGCCCAGTGCCGCGCGGGCGACCACCAGGTGTGCCCGGCGCAAACCCAGCCGGGCTTCACCCACTGGGGCTCCTACGCCGAGTACGTCGTCGTGCGGAACGCGGCGGTCAACCTGATCGCGCTGCCCGCCGACCTGTCGTTCGGGGCCGCCGCCGCGCTCGGCTGCCGGTTCGCGACCGCGTTCCGGGCCGTCGTCCACCAGGGGCGGGTGCGTCCCGGCGAGTGGGTGGCCGTGCACGGATGCGGCGGGGTCGGGTTGTCGGCGGTGATGATCGCGGCGGCGGCCGGGGCCCGGGTGGTCGCGGTCGACGTCAACCCCGACGCGCTCGCGCTGGCCGCCGCGGCGGGGGCCGCGGAGACGCTGCCGCCGGGCCGCCTCGACCGGCTGGTCGAGCTCACCGGCGGCGTCCACCTGTCGATGGACGCCTTCGGCTCCGCCGCGACCTGCCGGAACTCGATCGGGAGCCTGCGCAGGCGGGGGCGGCACGTGCAGATCGGGCTGCTGCCCGGTGACACCGAGCTCTCGATGGGCCGGGTCATCGCGTGGGAGCTGGAACTCCTCGGCAGCCACGGCATGCCCGCCCACGCCTATCCCGAGATGCTCGCCCTCATCGAGAACGGCTCGCTGGCGCCCGAACTGCTGATCACCCGGACCATCCCCCTGGACGAGGCGCCCGAGGCGCTCGTCCAGGGCGGGCGGCCCGGGGTGACGCTGATCAGCCCTTGAAGGCGCGCAGCCGCAGGCTGTTGGCGACCACGAACACCGACGACAGCGCCATCGCCGCCCCGGCGATCATGGGGCTGAGCAGGCCGAGGGCGGCCAGCGGCAGGGCCGCCACGTTGTAGGCGAAGGCCCAGAACAGGTTGCCCTTGATGGTCCGCAGGGTCCGGCGCGACAACCGGATCGCCGCGGCGGCCACCCGCAGGTCGCCCCTGACCAGGGTCAGGTCGGCGGCCTCGATGGCGGCGTCGGTGCCGGTGCCCATGGCCAGCCCCAGGTCGGCCTGGGCCAGCGCGGCGGCGTCGTTGACGCCGTCGCCCACCATGGCGACCACGCGGCCCTCGGCCTGGAGCCGTTTGACGGCCTCGACCTTGCCCGCCGGGAGGACCCCGGCGACGACCTCGTCGATGCCGACCTGACCGGCGATCTCGCGGGCGACGGCCTCGTGGTCGCCGGTCAGCAGGACCGGCCGCAGCCCGAGCGCGCGCAGCTGGCCGATCGCGGCGGCCGACGACGGCTTCAGCACGTCGCTCACCGTCATGACGGCGGCGCGCACGCCGTCGATCGTGACGGCCACGCCCTGCTCGGCCCGGCCGACGGCCACCTCGCGGCCCTCGACGACGCCCCGCACGCCCACTCCGGCCGTCGCGGCGAAGTCGGCGACCGGCGGCAGGTCGGTGTGGCCCTTGACCAGCGCCCGCGCGATGGGGTGCTCGGAGGCGTGCTCGACGGCGGCGGCCAGGCGGCGGACCTCCTGCTCGTCGAAGCCCTCCTCGACGCGGACCTCGACCAGCGTCATGCGGCCCTCGGTGACCGTGCCCGTCTTGTCGAGCACGACCGTGTCGACCCGCCGGGTCGATTCGAGCGCCTCGGGGCCCTTGATGAGGATGCCGAGCTGCGCGCCCCGGCCGGTGCCGACCAGCAGCGCGGTCGGGGTGGCCAGGCCCAGGGCGCACGGGCAGGCGATGATCAGCACCGCCACTGCGGCGGTGAAGGCCGCCACCGGGCCCGCGACCGGGAGCCAGAAGCCGAGCGTGGCCACCGCGAGGGCGATCACGACCGGCACGAAGACGCCGGAGATCCGGTCGGCGAGCCGCTGCACGCGGGCCTTGCCGGTCTGGGCCTCCTCGACCATGCGGGCCATCTGCGCCAGCGTGGTGTCGGACCCGACGCGGGTGGCCCGGACGACCAGCCGCCCGCCCGCGTTGACGGTCGCGCCGGTGACCGCGTCGCCGGCCCGCACCTCGACCGGCATCGACTCGCCGGTCAGCATCGAGGCGTCGACCGCCGAGGCGCCCTCGTGGACGACGCCGTCGGTGGCGATCTTCTCGCCGGGCCGGACCACGAACAGGTCGCCCGCTTTGAGCAGCTCGGCCGGGATCCGGCTCTCCTTGCCGTCGCGCAGCACCGCGACGTCCTTGGCGCCGAGCTCCATCAGGGTGCGCAGGGCGTCGCCGGCGCGGCGTTTGGCGCGGGCCTCGAAGTAGCGCCCGGCCAGCAGGAACGCCGTCACGCCCGCGGCGGTCTCCAGGTAGATGTTGCCGGCGCCGTCGCTGCGCTCGATCGCGAACGAGAACGGGTGGACCATGCCGGGCTCCCCGGCCGTGCCGAGGAACAGCGCCCACAACGACCAGCCGAAGGCGGCCAGCGTGCCGAGCGACACCAGCGTGTCCATGGTGGCCGCGCCGTGGCGGAGGTTGGTCCAGGCGGCCTTGTGGAACGGCCACCCGGCGTAGACGACGACCGGGGCGGCCAGGGTCAGGGAGAGCCACTGCCAGGAGGTGAACTGGAGCGCCGGGATCATCGCCATCGCGATCACGGGGACCGCGAGCACGACGGCGGTGATCAGCCGGGTCTTCAGCGGGTCGCCCTCGGCGGCCTCGGGCTTCTCCTCGGGCAGCGTCGCGCTGTATCCGGCCTTCTCCACCTCTTCGACCAGCGTGCGCACCGACACCCCGGGCGCGAAGACGACGTTGGCCTTCTCGGTGGCGTAGTTGACGGTGGCGGTCACGCCGTCGATCTTGTTGAGCTTGCGTTCGATCCGGTTGGCGCACGACGCGCAGGTCATGCCGCCGATGGAGAGCTGGATGAGGTTGGGCATGTCATCCCTCCAGCGTGAACGACGCGGTGCGGACCTCGCCGTCGTGCTTGAAGTCGAAGAACAACCGGTAGGCGCCGCCCTCGGGGGGCGCCTGGGCCATGAAGACGAGCCCGGTCATCGGGTGGACGTGCAGGTAGGCCAGGTCGCCGGCGCGCAGCATGACCAGATGGCCCTGGGCGCCCAGGTAGGGCTCCGGGTCGACCGGCGTGCCGTCTCTGCTGACCGCGAGGGCGAGCGGCGAGGGCTGGCCGGGGTTCATCTCGCCCTGGAGGGTGACGGTGTAGCCGTCGACGGTGGACGTCCGGCTCGTCTTGGGGAACGGGTCGGGCTCGAAGTCGCCCGGGGCGGTCAGGTCGGCGCCGAGGGTGAGGGCCGGGCCGCCTTCGGGGGCGAAGTCGGCGTACATGCGGTAGGCGCCGGGTTCCGGGAGGGCGAGCGGGATGGTCCAGGTGCCGTCGGGGGCCAGCTCGGGGTGGAGGTGCTGGAAGCCGCCCAGGTCGCGGGGGGCCACGATCAGGTGCAGCTTCTTCTCGTGGGCGACCTGGTAGCCGGTGACCGGCTTGCCGTCGGGGCCGACGATGTGGAAGGCGAAGTCGTGGCTCTTTCCCGGTTCCAGCGTGGTGGTCGCGGGGCGCAGGCGGTAGCCGTCTTGGGAGATCTGCAGGCCGCCCGGCACGCTCGGGGCGGTCTCGCCGGTCTCCTCGTGGGCGTGCCCGCCGTGGGCGGGCTCGGGAGAGTAGGCGACCTGACCTCGTGGCGGGTCCTCCTGGGTGACGCCGACCGCGTAGGCCCCGCCGAAGACGACGGCGAGGCCGGCGGCGAAGACGCCCAGCTTCGTGGCGGTGTTCACGCCGGGCCCACCAAGGTGTAGCCGGCCTCCTCGACGGCGGCCTTGAGGGCGGTCTCGTCGACCGGGCTCTCGCTGGTCACGGTCACCGTGCCCGTCGGCACGTCGACCTTGACGTCGCTCACGCCCGCGATGGCGCGGACCTCTTCGGAGACGGAGCTGGCGCAGTGTCCGCAGGTCATGCCGGTGACGGTGTATGCGGTGACGGTCATGGCGGTTCCTCTTTCAGGTCGAGTCGTCAGGAGCGGACGAGCCGGGCGATGGCGTCGGAGGCTTCCTTGATCTTCGCGTCGGCCTCGGGGCCGCCCTTGGCGGTGGCCTCGGCGACGCAGTGGGCCAGGTGCTCTTCGAGGAGCGCCAGGGCGAACGACTGCAGCGCGCGGTTGGCGGCCGACACCTGGGTCAGCACGTCGATGCAGTACTTGTCTTCTTCGACCATGCGCTGCAGGCCCCTGACCTGCCCCTCGATCCGGCGGAGCCGCTTCAGATGGTCTTGCTTGTGATCGGTGTAGCCGTGCATCGCGACCTCCCCGGGCCTTCGTCCTTGCTCAATAGTACCCCTAGGGGGTAGTGGTATAGAATCTAGCATACCCCCAGGGGGTTTAGTCGAGGAGGTCCGGAAATGCACGATCACCATGTGGCGCAGTACCGGCGGCTGTTCTGGTGGATGCTGGCGCTGGCCGTGCCGACGGTCCTCACCTCCGGCATGTTCGCCATGGTCGTGGGCTACCAGGCCCCCGGCCCGCCGTGGTTGTCACCGGTGCTCGGCACCGTCATGTACGTCTGGGGCGGCCGCCCGTTCCTGACCGGGGCCGTCGACGAGCTGCGGTCGCGCCGGCCCGGGATGATGCTGCTGGTCGGGCTGGCCATCACGGTCGCCTTCGTCGCCTCGATGGGCGCGAGCCTGGGGCTGCTCGACCACGGTCTCGACTTCTGGTGGGAACTGGCGCTGCTGATCGTGATCATGCTGCTGGGCCACTGGATCGAGATGCGCTCGCTGGCCCGCACCACCTCGGCGCTCGACTCGCTGGCCGCCCTGCTGCCCGACGAGGCCGAACGCGCCGACGGCACGCGGGTGCCGCCGTCGGAGCTGCGGGTGGGCGACGTCGTGGTGGTCCGGCCGGGCGGCCGGATCCCGGCCGACGGCGTGGTCGTCGCGGGCTCGGCCGGCCTGGACGAATCGATGATCACCGGCGAGTCGGCGACCGTCCGCAGGTCGGAGGGCGACCGGGTGGTCGCCGGGACCGTCGCGACCGACTCGGGCCTGCGCGTCGAGGTGCGGGCCGTCGGCGAGGACACCGCGCTGGCGGGCATCCGGCGGCTGGTCGAGGCCGCCCAGAACTCCACCTCGCGGGCCCAGCGCATCGCCGACCGGGCGGCCGCGCTGCTGTTCTGGTTCGCGCTCGGCGCGGGCCTGCTCACGGCGGCCGTCTGGACGCTGCTCGGGCAGCCCGACGAGGCGGTGGTCAGGACCATCACGGTCCTGGTGATCGCCTGCCCGCACGCCCTCGGCCTGGCCATTCCGCTGGTGGTGTCGATCGCGACCGAACGGGCCGCCCGCGCGGGGGTGCTGGTCAAAGACCGGCTGGCGCTCGAGAGCATGCGGACCGTCGACACCGTGCTGTTCGACAAGACCGGCACCCTGACCAAGGGCCGGCCCGCGCTCACCTGGGTCACCTCCGACGAGGTGCTGGCGCTGGCGGCGGCGGCCGAGGCCGACTCCGAGCATCCGCTCGCCAAGGCGATCGTGGCGGCGGCCAAGGAGCGCGGGCTCGACGTCGAGCCGGCGACGGAGTTCGTCTCCTCCCCCGCCCTCGGGGTGTCGGCCCGGGTCGGGTCGCAGACGGTGCAGGTCGGCGGGCCCGCGCTGCTCGAACGCGAGGGCGCCGAACCGCTGCGGGAGGCCGAGGGGGCGACCCTGCTGCACGTCCTGGCCGACGGCGCGGTCGTGGGGGCGCTGACGCTCGCCGACGAGATCCGGCCCGAGTCGCGCCGGGCCGTCGCCGACCTCGAATCGCGCGGGGTCGAGGTCGTGATGATCACCGGCGACGCCCGTCAGGTGGCCGAGGCGGTCGCGCGTGAGCTGGGGATCGCCCGCTTCTACGCGGGAGTACGGCCCGAGGACAAGGCGGGAGCCGTACAGGAACTGCAGGACGAAGGGCGGCGCGTCGCGATGGTCGGCGACGGGGTGAACGACGCGCCCGCGCTGGCGCGGGCGGACGTCGGGATCGCCATCGGGGCGGGCACCGACGTCGCCATCGCCTCGGCCGGGGTCATCCTCGCCGGAGACGACCCCCGGGCCGTGCCGTCGGTCATGGACCTGTCGCGGGCCGCCTACCGGAAGATGAAGCAGAACCTCTGGTGGGCGGCGGGTTACAACCTCATTTCGGTCCCCCTGGCGGCCGGGGTGCTGGCGCCGTGGGGGTTCGTGCTGCCGATGTCGGTCGGCGCGATCCTGATGTCGGCCTCCACGGTCGTGGTGGCCGCCAACGCTCAGCTGCTGCGGCGGCTGAGGCTCTCGTAGAGGTCCCGGGTGCGTTCGGCGATGGCCGGCCAGGAGAACTCCGCCACCGCGCGGGCCCGGCCGGCGCGGCCCATGCGGGCGGCCAGATCGGGGTCGGCAAGCAGCCGGTTGACGTCGGCGGCGAGGGCGTGGGCGAACAGGGCCGGGTCGCGCGGCTCGCCGTGCTCGCCCGCCTCGATCGGCACCAGCAGGCCGGTCTCGTCGTGCGCGACCACCTCGGGGATGCCGCCGGTCGCGGTGGCGACGACGGCGGTCTCGCAGGCCATCGCCTCCAGGTTCACGATCCCCATGGGCTCGTAGACCGACGGGCAGACGAAGACGGTCGCGTGGGTGAGGATCTCGATGATCTCCGGGCGCGGGCGCATCTCGGTGATCCAGATGACGCCCTCGCGGGTGGCCTGCAGCTCCTCGACCAGGGCGGTCACCTCGGCGGCGATCTCGGGCGTGTCGGGCGCCCCGGCGCAGAGCACGAGCTGCGCGGCCGGGTCGAAGTCGCGGGCGGCCCGCAGCAGGTGGGTCAGGCCCTTCTGGCGGGTGATCCGGCCGACGAAGACGACGTAGGGCTTGCCGGGGTCGATGCCGTGCCGCAGCAGCGCCTCGCTGGAGGAGGCGGGGGCGTACTCGTCGGTGTCGATGCCGTTGTGGATCACCGTCACCTTGCCCGGGTCGATCTCCGGGTAGCAGGCCAGCACGTCGCGGCGCATGCCGCCGGAGACCGCGATGATCGCGTCCGCGGCGGCCAGGGCGGTGCGCTCGGCCCACGACGACAACACGTAGCCGCCGCCGAGCTGCTCGGCCTTCCAGGGGCGGAGCGGTTCGAGGCTGTGGGTGGTGGCGACGTGCGGGATGCCGTAGAGCATCTTGGCGACGTGGCCGGCAAAGTTGGCGTACCAGGTGTGGGAGTGCACGAGGTCGGCCCCCGCGCAGCCGGCCGCCATCTCCAGGTCGGTCCCGAGCACCTGGAGCGCGGCGTTCGCCGAGGTCAGGCCGGGTGGAGTCGAGTAGGCGTCGGCGCCCTCGCGGGGCGCGCCGAAGCAGCGGACCCGCGCGTCGAGGAGCCGTCGCAGCTCCCGCGAGAGGTATTCGATGTGCACACCCGCCCCGCCGTAAACGTCGGGCGGGAACTCACGGCTCAAAAGATCGACACGCATATGCGCAGCCTAGTGTTTGCGACCGTTTTGACGGGTTAAGGTCTGCGTCATGAGGGTCATGGCAATTGTGCTCGCCGGTGGTGAGGGGAAGCGGCTCATGCCGCTGACCGCGGACCGGGCCAAGCCGGCGGTGCCGTTCGGCGGGATCTACCGGCTCATCGATTTCGTCCTGTCGAACCTGGCCAACGGGCACTATCTCCAGATCGTGGTCCTGACCCAGTACAAGAACCACAGTCTCGACCGGCACATCTCGCGCACCTGGCGCCTGTCGGCGATGCTCGGCAACTACGTGACCCCGGTGCCCGCGCAGCAGCGCCTCGGCCCCCACTGGTTCTCCGGGTCGGCCGACGCCCTCCTCCAGAACCTCAACCTGGTCTACGACGAGCTGCCCGACCACGTGATCGTGTTCGGCGCCGACCACATCTACCGCATGGACCCGCGCCAGATGGTGGAGCAGCACATCGACTCGGGCGCCGACGTGACGGTGGCGGCGATCCGCCAGCCGCTGTCGACCTCCGACCAGTTCGGCGTGATCGAGACCGACCCGACCGGCCGCCGCATCACCGCCTTCCGCGAGAAGCCGAAGGACGCAGTCGGCCTGCCCGACTCCCCCGGCGAGATCTTCGCCTCGATGGGCAACTACGTCTTCCGGACGCAGGCCATGATCGAGGCCGTCCGCGAGGACGCCCTGGACTCCTCCAGCAAGCACGACCTGGGCGGCAACATCATCCCGATGATGGTCAAGGCCGGCAGCGCCGAGGTGTACGACTTCAAGAACAACATCGTGCCCGGCTCGACCGAACGCGACCGCGGCTACTGGCGCGACGTGGGAACGCTCGACGCCTACTACGACGCCCACATGGACCTGATCTCGCCCCACCCGGTCTTCAACCTGTACAACGACCGGTGGCCGATCTACACCGGCCACGACCCGCTGCCCCCGGCCAAGTTCGTGCACAACGACGGCGACCGGGTCGGCCGCGCGATCGACTCGCTGGTGTCGGCCGGTGTGATCGTCTCGGGCGGCCTGGCGCTGCGCTCGGTGCTCTCCCCCGGCGTGATCCTGCACAGCCACGCCCACGTCGAGGACTCGGTGCTGATGGGCAACGTCAAGGTGGGCCGGGGCGCGATCGTGCGCCGGGCCATCGTCGACAAGAACGTCGTCATCCCCGACGGCGCCCGCATCGGCTTCGACCTCGAAGAGGACCGCGAGCGGTTCGAGGTCACCAAGGACGGCGTCGTGGTGATCGGGAAGAACGAGATCATCGACCGTTGATGCGCCAGGTGGGCTCGACGACCGTCCAGGCGTCGGCCCAGTCGCGGCGGACCCGGCGCCACACCAGCAGCCGGGTCACGCCCAGCAGGACGCAGCTCGCGACGATCATGGCCAGCGGCACGCCCGTGCCGACGGTCAGCGCGGCCACCACGGTGGTCTCGCGGTCGCGCGGGCGCGGCACCGGCTGGCCCTGCGTGTCGGTGTAGACGGTGATCTTCTGGCCCTTCATGGACAACACCGGGGCCTGGACCAGGCCCTGGTGGTCTCTGCCGTCAGGGCCCTTCCAGGCGGCCATCACGGTCGCCGTCGCCGGGCCGTTCACGGTCGCGTGCACGCGGGCGTCGTCGAGCAGGGTCGCCTCGGTGGCGTGCCGGGCACGCGCCTGCTCGTGTTCGGCGCGCACGCCCTCGCCGTAGGCCCTGATCCCCAGCATCAGCCCGCACACCACGGCGGCGAGCGTGACGAGGACGGCCAGCCGGCGGACCGCCGCCTCGACGCGGTCACACGGGCGGCGCAACGGGTTCCGGTCGAATCCCAGCCAGCGCCGGAACCGGACCACAGGATTTGCAGCCATCTCCCCACCTCTAGGGATCCCTACCACTTCACATCCGGTTTATGCCTATTTCCGGACATGTGACCTGGGGTTTCCGCCGCTTCGCGTTACGCTCGGGGGCGTGCGCCCAGCCCTCCTCGCCCTCACCGCCCTGCTCTTACTCGCGGCCTGCTCCACACCGCAGCCCAAGCCCATTCCGGGCACCGAGGTGCCCGACGGCTTCCACCGCATCGGCAGCGTGGCCACCGGCGTCTCGATCGGCGTGCCGACCGCCTGGAAGGTCGTCGACCTGTCGAAATCCGGCTTCGAGGAGCAGCTCGCGGCCACCGGCCTCACCGGCCCCGCGCTCGACCAGGCCCGCGAGGGCCTGAAGGCCCTCCAGAGCGCCAAGGCCGTCTACGCCCTCGACCCCGCCAGCCGCGAGGAGTCGAAGCAGGGCTTCGTCACCAACCTCAACGGCTTCTGCCAGCCGAGCGTGGGCGGCTCCAACGAGGCCCTCCAGCAGCAGGCCGAGCAGCAGCTCGCGAGCGTCGGCGCGACGGTCTCCGACGCGGGCGTGGTGAAGGTCGGCTCCGGTCAGGGGGTGCGCATCCGCTACACCCTGAAGATGCCGGCCGGGCCGGTCCAGGGCACCCAGTACTACGCCCACTCGGGCAAGGGCACGACCTGCGTGGTGACGCTGACGACCGACCTCGCGGGCAGGGAGACCCTGTTCGAGCAGATCGGGTCGACGATCAGACCTCTGTGATCCGCAGCCGGGGCAGGCTCTCCGGGTGGTTCTCCCTGATCCACGTCACCAGGTGCTCCCGCACGTCGCACCGCAGGTCCCAGGCGCTGGCCGAGTCGGCGGCCGACATGAGGGCGCGCACCTCGACCAGCCCGCCGGGGGTGACGTCGGTGACCTGGAGGGTCCAGTCCTTCTGGTCCCAGAGCGGGTTGTCCTTGATCGCCCGGTGCAGTTCGGCGCGCAGTTCGGCGATGGGCACCGCCCAGTCGACGCGCAGGAAGACGGTGCCGAGGATCCGGCTCTCGTGCCGGGTCCAGTTCTCGAACGGGTTGTTGGCGAAGTGGGAGACGGGCAGGATCAGCCGCCGTTCGTCCCAGAGCCGCAGCGACACGTAGGTGAGGGTGAGCTCCTCGACCCGTCCCCACTCGCCCTGGACGACCACGACGTCGTCGAGCCTTATGGCGTCGGAGAAGGCCAGTTGGAGGCCGGCCAGCAGGTTGCCCAGGGTCGACTGGGCCGCGATCCCGACCAGCACACCGGCGATGCCCGCCGACGCGAGCAGCCCCGCTCCCAGCGCCCTGACCTGGGGGAAGGTGAACAACATGGCGCCGAGGGCGAGCACGATCACGGCGGCGGCGCAGACCCGGCGCACCAGCTCGATCTGGGTCCTGATCCGCCGGGCCCGCCGGTTGGCGTCCCCTTCGACCCGCACCAGCCGTTCCAGTACGACGTCCGTCACCGCGTAGGCGGCCTGGATGACGAGCCAGGTGACGCAGAAGATCAGCGCGATGGTGGTCAGGTGGCCGACCCAGCCCTCGGCGTCGGGCGGGATCAGCCCCCGGTCGTAGACGGCGGTGCCGGTGGCGAGGGCGGCGGTCACGAAGCCGGGCCAGGTGCAGCGCCGGACCAGCGGCCCGGCCAGGGCCCAGCGGTCGCCGACGAGCCGTGAGCGCAGGATGCGCCGCACCAGCTCGACCGCGATGAGGGCGGCGAGCACGGCGATGGCGAGGGAGATCCAGTTCCATGCGTCCGTCACGGATTGAGATCACCACATTTATGGCTCTTTGTCAGATTTTTGGGGTCAGATTATTGCTTGAGGCCGAGATCGGTCAGGACGTCGCGGGAGCGGGCCGACTCGACGCCCAGCCAGTCGTCGAAGTCGGGGCCCTCCAGGTAGAGCGGGGCCCAGAGGTGGCGGCGGCAGGAGGCGGCCCACTCGTCGGAGGCGCCGATGCTGCGGCACAGGTCGAGCAGGTGGGCGCGGTCGTCGTCGCGGAGCGCGTCGGAGGCCAGCAGGGCGCGCCAGTCGGCGTGGACGAGACGGACCCCCGACTCCATCAGGGTCGGCGCGTCGACCTCCGGCAGGCGCTCGGGCGACGAGACGGCCAGCGCCCGGACGCGACCGGCGCGGATCTGCGGCGCGAGCCCGGCGACCCCGCCGACGCCGGCCGCGACCCGGCCGTCGAGCAGCGCGCCCAGCAGCCCGTCTCCGCCGGCGAAGGAGGCGTAGTCGACGAGGCGCGCGTCGGCGCCGAGCCCCTTGGCGACCAGGCCGCACAGGACGTGGTCGGCGCCGCCGTGGCCCCGGCCGCCCATCAGCACCGAGCCGGGAGCCCGGCGCAGCGCGGCGGCCAGGTCGCCGAAGTGCCGGAACCGGGAGCCCATCGGGGCGACCACGACCGACCACTCCCCCGCCATCCGGGCGAGCGGGACCGTGCCCGTCAGGTTGACCAGCGCGGGCCCCGCGACCAGCAGCCGCCCCCGGCTCGCACGGTGGGTGAAGTCCTTGATCGACGCCTTGTCGCCGTCGCAGGTGGTGACGTCGACGGCGCGGGCCAGGCCGCGCTTCGTGACGAGCCGCCGCAGTTCCCGGGCGAACGCGTCGTCGAGCCCGCCCACGACGGCGGGCACGACCAGGGAGAGCGGCACGCCCAGTGGGCGTGGGTCAGCCCCGCAGCCGGCGGCCAATGCGGCGAGCCCGGCTCCCCACAGGAGGAACTCCCGACGCCGCACTCCGCCCTCCCCTCGGTCTTACACGTTGAGCATATGACCGATTACCTGGCGTTACGTCGGCGGGGTCCGGGTTGACGGGAGAGGTCTCCATCAATTAACTAATGCATTAGTGGATTGATGGGAGTGACGTTGATCGAGTTCTCTCTCGACAAGAGGTCGGGCGTGGCGACGTACATGCAGATCGTCCAGCAGGTCGAACAGGCCATGCGGCTCGGCCGGCTGACCCCCGGCGACCGGCTGCCGACGGCGGCCGAGGTGGTGGGCAGGCTGGCGATCAACCCGAACACGGTGCTGCGGGCCTACCGCGAGCTGGAGTCCCGGGGGCTGGTGGAGCCCCGGCCCGGCCTGGGCACCTTCGTGCGGCGGTCGCTGGCCCGGCCGCGCGACCCCGCGCTGGAACGGCGGCTGGCGGCCTGGGTGCACGACGCGCGGGCCGGCGGCCTCGGGGCCGACGACATCCGGGCCCTGGTCGAGTCGGCCCTGTCCGGCGGCCTGACCGGGGAGGCGACGGCGTGAACGCGCTGGAACTGACCGGCGCCGGGTTGCGTTACGGCCGGACCTGGGCGCTGCGCGGCTGTTTCGCCGGGGTGCCGCAGGGGCGCGTGGCGGCGCTCGTGGGGCCCAACGGGGCCGGCAAGTCGTCGCTGATGCGGCTCGCCGTCGGCCTGCGCAGGGCGAGCGAGGGCGAGGTCACCGTCTTCGGACGGCCGCCGCGCGGCGCGAACCTGCCCCGGGTGGCGTTCGTCGCGCAGGACAAGCCGCTCTACCCCGAGCTCACCGTCGCCGAGACGATCAGGGCCGGAGCCGGGCTGAACCCGAACTTCGACACGCAGGGGGCGCGCAAACGGCTCGACGACCTCGGCATCCCGCAGCGCAGGCGCGTCCGCCAGTTGTCGGGGGGCCAGCGCGCCCAGGTCGCCATCACGCTGGCCGTCGCCAAGCGGGCCGACCTGATCGTGCTCGACGAGCCCCTCGCCAACCTCGACCCGCTGGCCCGCCACGAGGTCATGGAGGGGCTCATGTCGGCCGTCGCCGAGCGGGGGCTCACCGTGCTGCTCTCCTCGCACGTCGTGGCCGAGCTCGCCGAGGTCTGCGACCACCTGATCCTGGTCTCCCGGGGCCGGGTGCAGGTCGCGGGCGACATCGAGGAGCTGGTCGCGGCGCACCGGCTGCTCGTGGGGCCGGCCGGCGAGCCGCCCGCCGGTTCCTACGACGTCATCGGCAGGAGCGACACCGAACGGCAGACCACCCTGCTGGTCCGGGCCAGGGGGCCGGTCCACGACCCCCGCTGGACCGCCCGCGAGCTCTCCCTGGAGGACATGGTGCTCGGTTACCTGCGCGCGCCCGACGCCGTGCTGACCCCGAGGCCGGTGGCGTTGTGACCTGGCTCGCGATCAGGCAGCACCGGGTCCGCATGATCAGCATGGCGTGCGTCGTCGCCCTGTGGGCCGGGTTCGTCGCCGTCGAGCGCCTCTACCCCGGCGTGCGGGGCATCTCGGCCAGTCTGTTCCCCTACCTGCCCCTCGTCATGGCGGTGTTCCTGGGGGCGCCGCTGCTCGCGCGGGAGTACGAACGCGGCACCCACCAGTTCGCCTGGACGCAGTCGATCAGCCGGAGCCGCTGGCTGGCCCCCCAGGTCGGCACCGCCGCCGCGCTCGCCCTGGTCACGACCGGGCTGGTCACCGCGCTGATCTGCTGGTCGCTGCGGACCGTCCCGCCGGAGCTGACCGGCCTGCTCCCGTTCACCTGGACGCTCTTCGCGCTCGCCCTGGGCACGTTCTGGAGCGCCGTCACCCGCCGGACCACCGTCGCCATGGGCGCGTCGTTCTTCGGCGTCGCCGCCTGCCAGCTGATCGCCGAAGGGCTGCGCAACCGGGCCGCCCGCGAGCTCGGCTGGACCCCCGCCACGCTCGGCGCGGTGGAGGCCGCGATCACGGCCGGGCTCGCGGGCGCCCTCTTCGCGGGCGCGTGGTGGTTCGTCACGCGCCGCGATCCCGGCTAGACGTCCAGCGCGGCCAGGTCCCCCGGGGAGAGCGAGGGGAGGTCGAGCAGTTCGTCGAGCTGGGCGATCGTGGACGGCCCGATGATCGGGCTGACCCCGGCGGCGAGCAGCCAGGCCAGCACGACCTGGTTGCGGGTCGCCCCGAGGCCGTCGGCCACCTCCCCGAGCGCCGCCAGCCTGCGGGTGGTCCCGGGGTGGTCGTAGGCGTCGGGGAAGGGGCGCTCCGGACGTACATAGGACCCCGAGATGAGCGGCGTGTAGGCCCACAGGTCGAGGCCCTCCGAGGCCACGTAGTCGAGGGTCTCGTCGGTCACCCACGCGAAACGGTGGTTGACGCCCTCGACCTGGGTCCAGGGCCGGGGGGTCAGGTACGAGTACCGCAGTTGCAGCGCCGAGTAGGGCGCGCCCAGGGCGCGGGCGCGCTCGACCCGCCACGTGGGGTGGTTGGAGACGCCGACGCGGGTGGTGAGACCGTCGGCGACCAGGCCGGCGAGGGCCCCGGCCGTCTCCTCCAGCGGGACCGACCGGTCTTCCATGTGGGTCCAGAAGAGGTCGACCCGGTCGATCCCGAGGCGGCCGAGGCTCAGCGCGAGCGCCTCCTTGAGGGCGGGCGCCGAGAGGCCCTCCCTGCTGGCGGGCCACTCCCCCGGGCCGACCGGCTCGGCCCCGGCCTTGGTGGCCAGGGTCAGCCGGTCGCGCAGGCCCGGACGGGCGGCCAGCCAGCGGCCCAGGAGCCGCTCGCTCTGGCCGCCCCGGCCGTCCGGGTCGTTCCAGAAGGCGTAGCAGTTCGCGGTGTCGATCACCGTTCCACCGGCGTCGACGAACCGGTCGAGCAGCGCGAACGAGGTGCGTTCGTCGGTCAGGGTGCCGAAGTTCATGGCCCCGAGCACAAGAGAGGTCATGCCGACACCCTGAACCCTGGAGTGCGCTCCAGGTCAAACCTGGGTGCATCCGGGGATGGACGGCACGCCGCTGCTGCCCGGCCGGGTGGCCTGGAAGCCGAAGCTGGTGCTCTGGCCCGAGCTCAGGCTGGCGTTGTAGCTCATACCGGTGATCGTCACGTTCGACCCGCTGACCGAGACCTGCGAGCTCCAGCTCGACGTGATCTGGTGGCCCGAGGGCAGCGTGAACGGCAGCGACCAGTTCGACGCCGGACCGTTCAGCGTGAACTGGGCGACGTAGCCGCCGCCCCACTGGTCGAACCTGACGGTGCAGCTGCCGCTCTGACCGCCGCCCGAGGTGGTCAGCTGGACCGTGTTCGACTGCCCGGACACGTTCCCGGCCGCGTCGTAGGCGGTCACGTAGAACTGGTAGGTCGTCGAGGCCGACAGGCCCGTCGCCGAGTAGGACGTCGAGCTCGACGTGCCGACCTGGCTGAACGACCCGCTGGTGCCCTGGCGGCGGTAGATCCGGTAGCCCGCGACGCCGACGTTGTCGGACGAGGCGCTCCACGACAGGTTCGTGCCGTTCGCCGTCAGGTTCGAGGGCGCGCTCGGCGCGGTGGTGTCCTGGTTGGAGCCGCCGCTGGTCGAGTAGGTGAAGTTGTTCACCGTCAGCCCCGCGCCGCCGATCCACGGCTCGAACCCGGCCTGCACGCTGGTCAGGTACCACGACCGCTGCGCGTAGCCGCGGGAGACCGCGTCGCTGTAGAAGGTGTTCACGGCGAAGTCCATCGAGGAGGTCGGGGACGTGCGCACGTACGAGATCACGTTCCAGCCGATGTTGCCGAACCAGACCTGCCAGGTGCCCCCGGCCAGGTTCACCGTCGCGACCTGGCTGCCGATCGGCTGGATGGAACCCTGGCGGTTGAGCCAGATCATGACCTCGGCACCGGTGTTCTGGCCGTCGGTGCGCGGCGTCGGGTCGAACCAGATGTCGTAGGCGGCGTCCCACGTGCCGCTCGACGGGTAGCTCATGCTGACGCTGGTCCGGACGTTGCCGAAGTTGCCGGAGCTGGCCTGCATGGGCAGGTTGCTGCCGCTGGAGCAGTTCGCGTAGTGGCACCCGGCGTAGATCGTCGGGTAGGAGGCCGGGGCCCCGTTCGTGGCGTTGTTGTGGTTGGCCGACTGGATGGTGAATCCGCCGGACTGGTTGACGTCGATGCACTGGGAGGTGTTGGCGCCCCAGACGTTGTTGATCACAACGTAGCGGCCCGACTGGATGGTGGTGGAACCGTACTTCTCGCAGATCACAGGCGCGGCCTGCGCGGGGGAGACGCCGAAGAGCACGAAACCGCCGAGCAGCGCCGCCACAAGGGCGATGCGTCTCATGTCACGGACGCTAGGACGGGCCGGTGAAGCGTCCTACGAAACCTCTCGCGACGCCGGGCTGACCTGCGGAGAAGCCTGAAACTTACACCAGCACGCCTTCGAGGAACAGGTCGAGCAGGCGCTCCTGCCTGACCGGGTCGCTCTCGCACGACCACGCGATGCCGTGGACGATCGTCGCCAGGTCGGGCTGGGTGAGGTCGGGCCGCACCGCGCCGGTCTCCTTCGCCTTCGCGAGCAGGTCGGCGGAGACCGAGAAGAGGGCCTCGCACTGTCCGTGCAGGGGCGATTCGGGGTTGTTGACCGCCACGGCCAGCTCGGCGGTGAGCCCCCGGGTGGCGGTGATGTGGTGGAGCTGGGCCAGCAGCCATTCGCGGAGGGCGCGGCCCGGGTCGTCGGGGGTCAGGTCGCGCGCGGTGGCCGCCATCGCCTCGAAGCGGTCGCGGAGCACGGCCAGGATCAGATCCTGCCGGGTCGGGAAGTGGCGGTAGAGCGTGCCGACGCCGACGCCGGCGGCCTTGGCGATGTCTTCGAGCGACGCCTCGGTGCCCTTCTCCCCGAAGGCCGCCGAGGCCTCGGTCAGCAGGCGCTCGTAGTTGCGGCGCGCATCGGCCCTCACGACAACTCCCTTGCGTAAACGGAGGCGGCCTCCATATATTTACCGGAGTCGGCCTCCGATTATTTTATCGCCTGAAAGGCCTCCCCTTGAACCCTCGCCAGCGCATCACGCTGCTCGTGATCGCCCTCGCCCAGCTCATGCTGATCCTCGACGGCACGATCGTGACCGTCGCCCTCCCCGGCATCCAGGAGGAACTCGGCTTCAGCCCCGGAGGGCTGTCGTGGGTGATGAACGCGTACATGCTGGCCTTCGGCGGCCTGCTGCTCCTCGGCGGCCGGGCCGGCGACATCCTCGGCCGCCGCCGCGCCCTGATGGCCGGTGTGCTGATCTTCACCCTGGCCTCGCTCCTGGGCGGCTTCGCCCCCGGCCCCGAGGCCATGATCGCCTCCCGGGTGCTCCAGGGCGTCGGCGGCGCCCTGGCCGGCCTGGCCCTCATCACCGGCAACTTCCCGCAGGGCCCGCTGCGCGACCGCGCCATCGCCGTGTTCACCTCGGTCGGCGCGGCGGGGGCCGCGATCGGGCTGCTCGCGGGCGGGGTGCTGACCGACCTGGTGTCGTGGCGCTGGGTCATGTTCGTGAACGTCCCGATCGGCCTGGCGATCCTGGCCCTGGCCCCCGTGGTCGTCCGCGAGACCCCGCGCGTGCCCGGCCGCTTCGACCTGGCCGGCGCCGTGACCGCCACGACCGGCTCCACCGGCCTCGTGTACGGCCTGGTCCGCGCCTCCGAACAGGGCTGGGACGACGGATGGGCCCTCGCGTCCCTGCTGGGCGGGGTGCTCCTGCTGGCCCTCTTCATCCGGGTCGAACGGCGCGCCGCGCAACCGGTCATGCCGCTGCGCCTGTTCGGCGAACGGTCCCAGGTGGCCGGTTACGTCTCGATGCTGCTGCTCCCGGCCGCGATGATGGGCACGTTCTTCTTCCTCACCCAGTTCGTGCAGTCGGGCCTCGGCTACTCGCCCCTCCAGGCGGGCCTCGCCTTCCTGCCGCTGGCCCTGACCATCCTGACGCTGTCGCAACTCGCGGGCCGGATCCTGCGCGTGGTCAGCCCGCAGCGGGCGTCGGTCGCGGGCATGCTGCTGATCCCGGCCGGCCTGGCGTGGTTGTCGCGCATCGACGCGACGACGGCGTACTTCCCGGGCGTGTTCGCGCCGCTGGTCATCCTGGGCGTGGGCGCGGCGGCCGCCCTGGTCGTGATGAGCATGCGCATCATCAACGGCGTCCAGGGCGACGACGCGGGCGCGGCCTCGGGGTTGCTCCAGGCCATGCAGCAGACGGGCGGCTCGCTCGGGCTGGCGGTGCTGGTGACGGTGCACGCGTCGGCGGGCCTGTCGGCCACGTTCCTGACGGCGGCGGGCTTCTCCCTGCTGGCCCTGCTGATCGTGACCGTCCTGCGGCCCCGGCGGCCGGCGCCGGAGCCGAAGGACGGGCAGCCCGTGGTCACTCGACGGTGACGCTCTTGGCGAGGTTGCGGGGGCGGTCGACGTCGCGGCCGAGGGCGACCGCCGCGTGGTAGGCGAAGAGCTGGAGCGGGATCGACAGCAGGATCGGGTCGAGCTCGTTCTGGTTCTTCGGGACCAGGATGCAGTCGTCGGCCTGGTCGGTCTCGCGGTGGCCGACCATCAGGATGCGGCCGCTGCGGGCGCGGATCTCGCCCAGGGTGGTGAGGTTCTTGTCGAGCATCTCGTCGTCGGGCACGATCGCGACCGTCGGCATCTCGGGGCCGATCAGCGCCAGCGGGCCGTGCTTGAGCTCGCTCGCCGGGTAGGCCTCCGCGTGGACGTAGGAGACCTCCTTGAGCTTCTGCGCGCCCTCGCGGGCCACCGGGTAGCCACGCACCCGGCCGATGAACATCATCCCGGTCGAGGTCGCGTACTTGTGGGCCAGCTCGCGGATGTGCTCCTCCTGGGTGAGGATCTCCTTGATCTGGTCGGGCAGGGCGCGCAGGCCCTCGCAGATGCGGCGGCCGTCGGCGGGCGACAGGTCGCGCACCCGGCCCAGGTGCAGGGCGAGCAGGGCGAAGGCCGCCGCCGTCGAGGTGAACGCCTTGGTCGAGGCGACCGAGACCTCCGGCCCGGCGTGCAGGTAGACGCCGCCGTCGCACTCGCGGGCGATGGCCGAGCCGACCGTGTTGACGATGCCGAGGACCCGGCCGCCCTTGCGCTTGAGCTCCTGGACGGCCGCCAGGGTGTCGTAGGTCTCGCCCGACTGGCTGATGGCGACGTACAGGGTGTCGGCCTCGACGACCGGGCTGCGGTAGCGGAACTCCGAGGCCGGTTCGGCGTCGGCGGGGATGCGGGCGAGCTCCTCGATGAGCTGGGCGCCGATCTGGCCCGAGTAGTAGGCCGAGCCGCAGCCGATGATCTTGACGCGGCGGAACGAGCGGGTCTCGCGGGCGTCCATGTTCAGGCCGCCGAGGTGGGCGACGTGGAAGCGGTCGTCGAGGCGGCCGCGCAGGGTGCGGGCGATCGTGTCGGGCTGCTCGGAGATCTCCTTGAGCAGGTAGTGCTCGTAGCCGCCGGTGTCGTAGTGGCCGGTGTCCCAGTCGACCGTCAGCGGCTCCTTCGCGGTCTCGCGGGCGTCGCCGCCGAAGGTGTGGAAGCCGTCGGCCTTCAGGACGGCCAGCTCGCCGTCCTCCAGGTGCACGACCTGGCGGGTGTAGCGGACCAGCGCGGCGACGTCGGAGGCGGCGAACATCTCCTTCTCGCCGATGCCCAGCACGATCGGGCTGCCCAGCCGGGCCACCACGACCTCGCCGGGGCGCTGCGCGTCGACCACGGCGATGCCGTAGGTGCCGACGACGCTCTTCAGGGCCCGGCGGACCGCGTCCTCGAGGCTGTCGGTCTCCTCGACGGCGCGGGCGATCAGGTGCGAGAGCACCTCGGAGTCGGTCTCGCTGAGGAACTTGACGCCCTCGCCCTCGAGCCGCTGCCGCAGCGCGTCGGCGTTCTCGATGATCCCGTTGTGGACGACCGCGATGCGCTCGTCGCTCGACAGGTGCGGGTGGGCGTTGACGTCGCTCGGCACGCCGTGGGTGGCCCAGCGGGTGTGCCCGATGCCGGTGGCGCCCTTGAACCGGGCCGGCACCGCCGCCGCCAGGTCGGCCACGCGGCCCTTGACCTTGCGGGTCTTCAGCGCCCTCGACGCGACGACGGCGACGCCCGCGGAGTCGTAGCCTCGGTATTCGAGCCTCTGGAGCCCCTCCAGCAAGATGGGCGCGGCGTCCTTCGGCCCGACGTAGGCCACGATTCCGCACATAGAGTTCACCCTCCGTAGATGATCCGGCGGAGCTGGCGCTGTGACAGCTCCGGTGCCGCGACCCGGCGCGCGGGCAGCTCGGCGGCCACCCGGCGGAAGATCTCGTCGTTGCCGAGCCCGCGTGCCCGCAATTCGGCATGCCTGCGCCTGACATAGGCCTCGGCCGTCTCGCCGAAGTAGCTGAGCACGTCGGCGACCACCCTCGCCGCCTCCCCCGGACCGAGCGAGGTGGTCCGCATGAGGTGGGCGATGAGGTCGTCGTACGGCACAGAGATGGACCTTACGGAGGAGGAACCGGGAATACCAAGAATCCTGCCCGGAATCGGGCATCAAACCCCGTTTTTGTACGTCCACCGTCCGGCGAGCATCGTCCCGAGGATCTCCGGGCTCCGCAGATCGCACATGTCGCCCACGACGACAAGATCAGCCGCGTCGCCCACGTGGACTCCGGTCCGTCCCTGGGCGGCCGCCGCCAGGGCCGTCTCCAGGGAGATCGCCTGCTCGGGATGCCAGGCCGGCCGGTCGTCGTCGGTCCGGGTGACGGCCGAGGCGATGCCGTCCCACGGGTCGAGCGGCGACACCGGGGCGTCGGAGCCGATCTCGATCGTCGCCCCGGCGGCCAGCAGGTCGGCGAAGGCGTAGGCGCGGTCGGTCCGCCCCGGCCACTGGACGTCGGCGACCTCCCGGTCGTCGGGCTGGTGCGCGGGCTGCACGCCGGCGACGAGCCCGTCCAGCGCGAACCGGGGGAAGTCCTGCCGGGAGACCAGCTGCGCGTGCTCGATGCGCCCCGGGCAGCCGAGGGTGTGGAAGGCGTCGAGCGCGATGGTGACCGCGTCGTCGCCGATGGCGTGCACGGCCGGGTGGATCCCGTTCTCGGCGGCCCGCTTCATCACCCCGAGCAGCTCGTCGGGCGGCAGCTCCAGCAGGCCCCGGGAGGTGGTGCCCGGGTAGGGGTCGGCGCAGTAGGCGGTCCGGGTGTTCAGGGACCCGTCCACGAACATCTTCACCGGCCCGACCGTGAGGAACTCCCCGATCTCCATTCCGGTACGCAGCCCGTTGGCGATCGCGGTGTCGAGGCGGTCGCGCGGGATCGAGCAGGCCACCCGCACGTCGGTCCGGCGGCGCCGCCAGTCGTGCACGTTGTCGGCGTACTCGAAGTCGATGATCCCGGTCACCCCCCGCGCCGCCGCGGCCGTCATGGCCTCGGCCACCCAGGCGTCGACCTGCTCGACCGGCGGGGGCGGCAGCGCGGCCAGGCCGCGGAAGCAGTCGCCTTCGAGGAGCACCCCGGTCGGGTGGTCGCCCCGCCCGATCAGGGCGAGCGCCGCCTGGTTGAACCACGCCGTGTGCAGGTCGTTGCTGACCAGCACGACGGGGTGCTCGCCGGGCAGCAGGTCCTTGTGCATCTCGTCGGCCCAGAAGGCGTCGCGGAAGCCGAAGCCCATGGTGGGCTCCCCGGGTCGTACCGCCGCCAGGATGAGCGAGACGGCGTGCGCGGCGGAGGTCGCCGCGGAGAGATCGGCGCGGCGGCGGTTCTGCGCCCACTGCACGGAGTGCACGTGGGCGTCCACGAGACCGGGCAGCACGGTCGCGCCCTGGAGGTCGACGATCTCTTCGGGGGTGACGTCGCCGGGGGCGACGACCCGCCCGGCCGAGATCCCGAACGCGGTGAGCGGCCCGCCGATCCCGGCTCGGGCGTTCCTGAACAGGAGAGACATGCCCTGAACCTTATTTGTCAGTCTTTGTGTCTTTATAGGGGGTATGGTCCGTGTGCAAACTTAAGGGATGCTTGCTCCAGACCTGACGCGTGAACTCGGCACCGTCCCCGAGTACGACCGGTTCGCCACCGTCGACGAGGTCAACGAGTGCCTGACCGGCCTGGCCGCCGCCCACCGCGGCCTGACCTCGATCGACCGGATCGGCACCTCACGCCTGGGCGACCCCCTGCTGTGCCTCACCATCGGCGACGGCGACCGCGACGTCGTCGTGGCCGCCGGCCCCCACCCCAACGAGCCCATCGGCGGCCTCACGGTCATGCACCTGGCCTCCCGGCTCTGCGCGGACGTCAGGCTGCGCAACGGCGCCCGCTGGCACATCGTCGGCTGCCTCGACCCCGACGGCACCCGCCTCAACGAGGGCTGGTTCGCCGGGCCGTACACCAAAGCCCACTACGGCCGGCACTTCTACCGCCCCGCCGGCGACGAACAGGTCGAATGGACCTTCCCGTTCACCTACAAACGGTCCTACTTCGACCGCGTCCTGCCGGAAACATTGGCCCTGATGCGCCTGATCGACCGCACCCGCCCCGCCTTCCTCACCACCCTCCACAACGGCGAACTCGGCGGCGTCTTCTACTACCTCTCGCGCCCCGAGCCGGAACTCCAGTCGGTGCTCACCGAACTCCCGGCCCTGTTCGGCCTCCCCCTCCACGTCGGCGAACCCGAACACCCCGCCATCGGCCAGCTCGCCCCCGCGATCTTCCTCACCCCCCGCATGGAGGAGACCTACGACTACGTCGAAGCCCTCGGCCAGGATCCGACCGAGGTCATCACCGGCGCCGCCTCCGACACCTACGCCGCCCGCTGGGGCACCCTCTGCCTCACCGCCGAACTCCCCTACTGGGTCGACCCCGCCGCCGGCGACACCTCCGAGACCGAGATCCCGTACGGGGAACTGATCCGCACCCAGGCCGCCCACCTGCGCGAGACCGCCACCACCCTGGAGGAGACCCTCACCGGCGTCACCGCCGACCTGATCAGCTCCTCCCCCTTCCTACGCGCCTCCCGCTTCTTCATCCCGATGCTCGCCAGCATCGCCGCCACCGACGAGAACCGCTCCACCGCCTCCAGCGCCTCCCGCCCCGCCACCGCCGCCGAGGTCTCCTCGTGCCGCGACCTCGTCCACAGCTACCGCCTCCGCTTCGGCGGCATGCTGCTGCGCGCCCTCGAAGGCGAAATGGCCATCGGCAACGGCACCCCCGCCATCAGACGCGGCTGCCGGACCCTGTCGGAGACCTACGAAAAATGGTGCGTGAACGCCGAAAACGAGATGTCCGACCAGACGATCCCCATCGCCCACCTGGTCGCCATCCAGTACGGCGCGATCCTCGCAGGCGCGCGGCACGCGCTTGGTGCGCACGAGCACCCGGGAAACACGCTAAAGTCTTCTTCGTGAGGCCGACCCGGAAGGGAACGGCGGATCACGCGGAAGTGGCTCAGGGGTAGAGCATCACCTTGCCAAGGTGAGGGTCGCGGGTTCGAATCCCGTCTTCCGCTCGGTGGAGTGGCCGAGAGGCGAGGCAGCGGCCTGCAAAGCCGCGTACACGGGTTCAAATCCCGTCTCCACCTCCAGGTCGTCACGAAGGCTCGTGAAGTCCGCTAGAGTAAGACAGGTGTCGCGGAGGTAAATCCGAGGCGACCACGCGGAAGTGGCTCAGGGGTAGAGCATCACCTTGCCAAGGTGAGGGTCGCGGGTTCGAATCCCGTCTTCCGCTCGGAAGTTTGCTTGGACGATTAGCTCAGCGGGAGAGCGCTTCCCTGACACGGAAGAGGTCACAGGTTCAATCCCTGTATCGTCCACCAGGAGACGGGAGACCTGCGGTCGGCGCTTTGGCGCCTTCGGCGGGTCTCCTTCGTTTATACGGGGGGACGACCCCCCGAACCCCCCGATGTCAGGGGGCTTCGCCCCCTCACGCTCCCCCTGGCCCGCTGTCGCGGTCCTGGCCGTCGCATTCGCTCCGGGGCGCTGCGCTTTCAGCGAAGGGCTCCGCCCCTCGCGCTCCCTGGAACGGCCTCGCTTCGCTCGGGCTGCACTCGCTTCGCTCGATTGATCCGAATTTCGTTCATACGTTGTACAGCACGAGAGGAATACAGCAAGGGCGCCTTAGCGATGCGCTTGCGCGCTTCATTAGCGTCGAATTGGGGCAGCCGCCACTTTCGTTCGAGGTCTCCGTTAACGTCGCGTACCCGGCTCCCGCTGGCGTGTAAACGCGGCTAGGACGCTCACCGCTTGTTCACTTTAGACCGCCGGCCCATCACGAAGGTGAGGTCAACGGGAGAGCGCCAACAGCCTGCAGTCCTGGCATGGTCTGCGGCGTGACAGTCTGGCCGCAGTCAATCCCTGTACGGCAGAGAACATCGTTGGTGACGAGCCATGGCCCCTTCCCCGGCTGTCGTCAAGGGCAGGACAGCCACAGGCGCGGCGCAGAAGGTTCTCCACTGCCTCCTGCTGTCCGGCGGGCCTGATCAGGTGCGGACCCCTCTAGGGGTTCGGCACCGCCTGCTGCGACCTCCGGGCTCGAACTGTGGTTGCCGCTGATCACCGGCGGCCGGCCGGCGTGGGTATCGCGGCGACCTCGTTGTCGGATCCGCTGCTGATCGCGCTTTCGCATCAGGAGTTCGCGGCTGGGCTCAGGTGCGAGCGTCGAAGCCCGATCTCGACTCCAGGATCCCGGCGGCGTTGTCCTCCGCCCAGCCGGCCAGGTCTCGGACCACCTTGAGCAAGCTGATCCCGCGCGGGGTCAGCGCGTAGTCGACGCGCGGAGGCTTGGTGTCGTAGACGGTCCTGGTCACCAGGCCGTCGCGCTCCAGCCCTTGCAAGGTTGCGCTGAGCATGCGTTTGGTGATGGGCCTGCTCATCCGGCTGAGCTCGTTGAACCTGCGGGTGGTGTCGTCGAGCTGGCAGATGACGACGACCGACCACTTGTCGCCGATGCGTTCGAGCACGTCGCGGATCAGGGCGAGGCGGGCTTCCTCGCACAGCGCGGCGTCCGGTGCCTCCATGAGCGGCTGCGACATGTCGGCAGTATACGGCAGATACCAGGTTCCGATCTGGGCGGTTCCCTGAGCGATACCTGGTCATGGTGAAGTGCCTCCTTGTGGCTCCTCCGAAGTCGGTGAGAAGGTACTGAAGTCAGACCTGGTATACATTCGGAACCATTCGGGAGCTGCAACGATGCAAGCGATCGGAGTGTATGAGTTCGGGGGACCCGAGGCTCTGCGTGTCCTCGACCTGCCCGAGCCCCACGCCGGGCCCGGTGAGGTTCGGGTGCGGGTACACGCGGCGGCGGTGAACCCGGCCGACACCCTGCTGCGCTCCGGCGTCAACGCGTGGGCGTTCGCCGGGGTGCCCGGTCCCTACGTGCCCGGCCTCGACGTCGCCGGGGTGGTCGACGAGATCGGGCCCGACACCGAGACCGAATTGTCCCTGGGGCAATCGGTGATGGCGATGGTGACGCCGCTGGGCGGCTATGCCGAACATGTGGTGTTGCCAGCCGGATGGGTGGTCCGGGCGTCGGCGGACGCCGATCACGTGGAGGCGGCGACGCTTCCGATGAACGGGCTCACCGCGCTGCTGGCGCTCGACCTGCTGGCGCTCACTCCCGGGGCGGTGCTGGGCGTCGTCGGCGCCGCCGGGACCCTCGGCGGGTATCTCGTCCAGCTGGCCGTCCACGCCGGACTGACCGTGGTCGCCGACGCCTCGCCCGCCGACGAGGCGCTGGTCCGTCGCCTAGGTGCGACCGAAGTCGTGGTCAGGGCGCCTGACGTCGCCGAACGCATCCGGGCCCGTTACCCGGACGGGGTGGACGCCGTCGCCGACACGGCGCTGGTCGGGCCGCGGCTGCTCGCCGCCGTTCGTGACGGAGGCGGCTACGCCCGTTTCCGCAGTGGCGACGAGCCGGGTGGTCACGAGTTCGGCGAGGACGACCGGGTCGCGGTGCGGGCGGTGTTCGTCCCCGACTACGCGGGCCGGACCGACAAGCTGCACCGGATCCGCGAACTGGCCGAATCAGGGGTGCTCACGCCGCGCGTCGCGGCCACCCTGCCGGCCGCCGAGGCGGCCCTCGCCCACCGGCGGCTCGAAGCCGGCGGCCTGCGTGGCCGTCTGGTCCTCACCTTCTGACATCTCCTTTCATCCACTTCACCGACACAGGAGTCGACGTGTCCGCACATCTCACCGACAAAGTCATTCTGATCACCGGCGCCACCTCCGGCATGGGCCGCGCCACCGCCGAGCGCATCGCGGCCGAGGGCGCGAAGGTCGTCTTGGCCGCACGCGGCAAGGAGGCCGGTGACGCTCTGGTGGCGAGCATCCGCGGCGGCGGAGGGGAGGCCACGTTCGTGCCCGCCGACGTGACGGTGGAGGCCGACTCGGCGGAGCTGGTCAGGCAGGCGGTGAGCCGGTACGGCCGCCTCGACGGCGTGTTCAACAACGTCGGCGCCGCCACGGCGCCCGGTCCGGTGACCGACGTCGACGCCGACGCCTGGCACGCCGAACTGGCCCTCAACCTCACCAGCGTCTTCTACGGCCTCAAGCACCAGATCCCGGCCCTGCGGGCGAGCGGCGGCGGCGCGATCGTGAACAACGCGTCCGTCACCGGCGTCCAGGGCCAGTCCGGCTTCTCCGCCTACGCCGCCGCCAAGCACGGCGTCATCGGGCTCACCCGGTCAGCGGCGCTGGAGACGGCCGAGACGGCCATCCGGATCAACGCCCTGGTCACCGGCGGCGTCGACACCCCGCTTCTGCGGGGCGGCATGGGCCCCACCCCGGACGAGGCGCTGCGGGCCGCCGGCGCGATGCACCCGCTCGGGCGGATCGGGCGGCCGGAGGAGATCGCCGCCTTCGTGGCGTTCCTGCTGAGCGACGAGGCCGCGTTCATCACCGGAGCCGCCCTCGCGATCGACGGCGGGATGACCGCCGCCTGACGGGGCGCCGACCGGCACGGCTGTTCAGCCGTCGGCCGGCGTGTCGAGCACCCGCAGGAGCGCTGCGGCGTACCGGGTGAGATCTTCCGGATGCGCTTTCACGAGCGCGGTGGTGCCCAGGACGCGGCGCATCAGCCACACCCCCGCCTGGACGGCGAGCATCAGTTCGGCCCGCGCCTCCGCGTCGGGGCCGGAGAGTTCCTCACTCAGGTGCCGCGCGGCGTGCCGGCCGATCGCGTCCCGCATGATCTCCGCGGCCCTCGGGCTGGCGGCCGACCGGAGCATGAGCAGGAACGGCCCGAGTTCCTCGGCGTCGGGCGCCGTCCGTGAGACGAGAGTCCGCGCGGTCTGCTCGGCGAGTTCGGGTCCCGTTCCGGTGATGACGGTACGCGGGGCGAAGGACACGTCGACCGCCTCGGCGAACAGCTGCTCCTTCGACCCGAAGTAGCGGTTGATGAGCATCGCGGTCACGCCCGCGTCCCGGGCGATGTCGCGTACTCCCACCCCGTCGTAGCCGTGCCGGGTGAAGGCGGCGACCGCCGCATCGAGGATGGCTTGCCGGGTCCCGGCGGCGTCGCGTCTGCGCCGGTCAGGGGCGGTCTCGTCGGTCATTCTACAACTGTATACTTCCACGAAAGTCTACACCTGTAGACAAAATGATTCGGGGAGGAACACCATGAACCTGCACCTGAGCGGACGACGCGCGCTGGTCACCGGCTCCAGTTCCGGCATCGGGGAAGCCGTCGCCAGGGCCCTGGCCGCCGAGGGGGCCGACGTCGTCGTCCACGGCCGCGACCGCACCCGGGCCGAATCCGTCGCCGCCGCCATCCGCGCCGAAGGCGGCGGCGCCCAGGTGGCCATCGGCGACCTGACCACCGACGCGGGCGCCGACGCCGTCGCCGAGGCCGCGCTGGGCGGCGGGCCGATCGACATCCTGGTCAACAACGCCGGCGCCTACCGGCACCTCTCCTGGCACGACGCCTCCGCCGAGGACTGGCGTCAGACCTACGAGATCAACGTCATCTCGGGGGTCCGCATGATCAAGCGGATCGTCCCGGGCATGCGCGAACGCGGCTGGGGCCGGGTCGTCCAGATCGGCGGCGGCCTCGCCGTGCAGCCGATCGCCGACCTCCCGCACTACACAGCGACCCTGGCCGCGCGCCACAACCTCGCCGTCTCACTCGCGCGGGAGTTGCGAGGCAGCGGCGTCACCTCCAACACCGTCTCCCCCGGCGCCGTCCTGGTCGACGCCGTCGAACGTCTCGTCACCGATCTCGCCCCCGTGCGCGGCTGGGGCGAGTCATGGGAGGAGATCGAACCCCGCGCGATCGACACGCTGGCCCCCAACGACGTCGGCCGGTTCGGCCGCGCCGACGAGATCGCCGCCGCGGTCCTCTACCTCACCGGCCCGCTCGCCGACTACGTCACCGGCACCACGCTGCGGGTGGACGGCGGCACCGTCAAAGGCGTCCACTGACGCGCCGCGGCGACACGACACCCACCTCTTACCTTCAGGAGTTCCCCGTGACGACCATCGACGACGTCGAAGAGATCAAGCGGCTCAAGGCGCGCTACTTCCGGTTCCACGACCTCAAGATGTGGGACGCCTTCCTCGGGCTGTTCACCCCGGACGTCCACATCGAGATCGGCGACACGGTGATGCGCGACCCCGCCGCGATGGTCCGCATCACCAGCGCCTGGGTCGGGGACGCGACCACCGTCCACCGGGGCTTCATGCCCGAGATCGACGTCACCGGGCCCGACACCGCCACCGGCGTCTGGAGCATGGACGACTACCTCGTCTGGCCGGAGAAGGACGGCCTCACACAGGGCATGCGGGGCTACGGGCACTACTACGAGCGATACCGGAAGATCGACGGCAGTTGGCTGATCAGCGCACTGCGGCTTGACCGCCTGAAGGTCGAGGTCTTCGAAGGCGGCCTGCCTCCCGTCCCCACCGTGTGACGACGTCCCGGGCCCAGCCTATTTCCCGGCCGGGCTTTCCGGTTATCGCAGGCGTTCCGGAACGGAGAAAGGTCCACGTTTCACGTTTCTCTTCACCGGGGTATTTCTAGCGCGATAATGCTTGATTCTGCATAAAGGCGATTCAGTGATCGTCTCCCGAAGGATTCGAGCATCTGAAAGGCAGAAGCCGGTCGAGGGTCAGGTGGGGTGTAGAATCACCGCTCTCCGTGAACGGGAAGAACCATGAGACATCCCGAGGTCATTCTCGGAGCCGATCTCGACCGGGCCGATTTCACCGGGCAGAAGCTGACTGATCTCGTCATCGGCGAGGGCAGCAGGCTGACGCGGTGCGACTTCACCGGTGCCGTCGTTCGCGGTGGGTCGCTGGGGGCGGGCATGCATCCCACCGAATACCTGGAGTGCGATTTCAGCGGCGCGCGGCTGAAGCAGGTGTCACCGGGCCGCGCGTCGTTCATCTCCTGCGTGTTCAACGGCGTGCAGATCATGAACATGATGTCGCTGGAGGCCGAATTCGTCGACTGCACCTTCACCGGTCTGCTGAAGTCGGTCACCTTCAGCGCCACGCCCGATCTGTTCGACGACCGGCTCCTGCGGACCCGTAACCGATTCTCGGGCAATGATTTCTCCGGCGCCGAACTACGCGAGGTCGCCTTCCGCGGAGGTGTCGACCTTGACGCCCAGCGTCTCCCCGGCGGCGACGGGTTCCTCCTGCTGCGACAGGCGGCCGGGATCCTCACCGAGGCGAGGAAGGACATCGCCACCTGGACCTCCACGCCAGACCGGGATGAGGCGTCGATCGTGACCGGCGTCCTCCTCGACGAAACGGCGATGGGTCAGCGTGACCTGTTCATCGCGACCTCATTCCTGACCAAGCGCCTCTCACCGGATTACGCTCAGCGACTGCTGTCGATCATCGCGGCCTAGAGCCTGAGGCCCAGTCCCGCAGCGGGCCCACGTCGCCCCGAGGTGGTCGAGGCATACCTGGCGTGGCCGGCCCCGTCGGCGATGCCGAGCCTGCCGCGCGGCGTCGATCGCGCCTCTCCGGCGGTCGGTGGGCCGACGGCTCTTCGGCCAGGCTTCATTGGGTGCTCGTGGGCGCGTCACCAGCGCTTTCCTGGTGATCTCTTTAATCGGGTGCTTGTGCCCTTGATCCAACTGGGCGCAGCGGGGGCGTCATCCCCGTGTCATCACATGACCCGAGGTAGCAATGAAATCGATGGTCTCGAACCATCCACGTACGAAGCTTCTGCTGGTGGCGCTTGCCGCGGCGACGACGTTGGCGGTCTCACCTGCCGCCGTGTACGCGGACGGCACCGCGCCGGTCACCGGCGGCATCCCCCTGATCGACACGACCGAGCAGATCGGGCCGGGGATCGCGTTACAGCACGTCAAGGCGCTCGACCAGAAGGGCTGGTACGACGCGCGGTTCCTCACCGTCGACCTGTCGAACACGGCCGTCAGCACCGATCTGCTGACCGCCGGACCGGTCGCGGCCGGAGGGCCGCTCAGCGTCGCCGCCAACAAGGTGGGGGCCGTCGCGGGGGTCAACGGGGAGTTCTTCGACATCGGCAACTCCAACGCGGCGCTCGGCGGCGAGGTCCTCGACGGGCAGCTCAGGAAGACCGCTGACATCGGCGGCCGCCAGCACGTCGGCGTCAGCAAGGACGGCGTCGCCCAGCTGGTGAACCTCATGGTGAACGCGGCCGCGAACTTCTCGGGCGCGGACCACAAGGTGCTGTCCGTCAACGCCGCGAACGGCGGCGGGGTCCCGGCTGACGGGCTGATCGCGTTCACCTCGGCGTGGGGTGAGTACAGCCGCAACCGCGGCATGACCGGCGTGGGCAACGACCAGATCGCCGAGGTGCTGGTCCGGAACGGGTCGGTCGTCTCTGTCACGCCGAACGGTCCTGCGGGTTCTGGGGCGATTCCGGACGACGGCTTCGTGCTCGTCGGGCGTGGCGCCGCGGCGACCGCGATTCGCGCGTTGCAGCCCGGCAACCCGGTGACGCTCAGCTACGCGCTCGCCGACGAGGCCGCCAAGACGATGAAGTTCGCGCTCGGCCACGGCGGCACCGTCGTCACCGGCGGCCAGGTCGTGCCCGGCCTCGACACCTCGATCGCCCCGCGCACCGCGCTCGGCTTCAAGGACGGCGGCCGCACGCTCGTGCTCGCCACCTGGGACGGGCCGGGCGGCACCGGCAAGGGCGGCGTCGGGATCGACAAGGAGGCGCGTGACCTCGTCGCGATGGGCGTGCAGACCGCGGTCAACCTCGACGGCGGCGGCTCGACCACGATGGTCGCCCGCGAGCTCGGCGAGGACGCCGCGACCGTGCGCAACGTGCCGTCCGACGGGCGGGAGCGCAACGACCCGAACGGCGTGGGGGTGTTCGTCGCCAAGGGCGACGGCAAGCTGCACGAGCTGCTGATCAAGCCCGCGGCCGGGCTGAAGGTCTTCCCGGGGCTGCGTCTTCCGCTCCTCGCGGCGGGCGTCGACGACCACCAGACGCCGGTCGGCGTCGACGCCGGTTCCGTGCAGTGGTCTGCTCGCGGAGCGTCCGTCGAGGGCGGGACGCTGGTGGCGCCGGACAAGCCGAACGGGCGGATCAGCGTCGACGCCCGCGTGGGCGCCGTGGTCGCGAAGCCCGTGAAGGTCACCGTTCTCGACCCGGTCAGCGCGGTCGAGTTGTCGTCCAAGAGGCTTTCCATCGCCGAGGCGACGCCCGCCAACGCGGTGACCGTCTCCGTGACCGGGCGCAACGCGCAGGGGTACGCGGCCCCGATCGACCCCCGGGACCTCACGCTCGACTACGACCACGCCGTCGTCGACATCCAGCCGGTGGACGGCAAGCTGAAGATCACCCCCCTCACGGCCGCGGGCACCATTCTCACGGTCTCGGTCGGCGGCGCGTCGGTCCAGCTGCCGATCACGGTCGGCGTCGAGACCAAGACGGTCTACGACTTCGACGACGACGTGCTGGCCCGCTGGCGCAACAACAGCACTGCGGCCACGACGTTCTCGGCCGACCCCGACGGGCTGCGGATCGACTTCAACGCCATGCGCAACGTGGGCATCACCGCCGCGTCGGCGGCCCGGCGCATCGCCGTGCCCGGCCAGCCGCTGCGGGTGCGCGTGCGGATCAAGTCGAGCATCGACGTGCCGAACGGCCTGACGTACCTGGCCTACACCGACGCGAACGGCAAGGGCACCGGCGTCTACGGCACCGCCCTGACCGCGAGCGGCGACTGGCAGAACGCGACGTTCACGATGCCGGCGAACACGCCGTTCCCGATCTCGATCTCGGGCTTCCAGGGCATCAACACGAGCGTCCCGCAGCAGAAGGCGGGCACGTTCGTCCTGGACCGCATCGAGGCCGACGTCCCGACGTCGATCGACCTGCCCGCCCAGCCCGACCTGCGGCCCGACCCGCTCATCTCCGACGACGGCTCGCTGCCCGAGGGCGCCGGCACGTGGCGGTTCGCCACCCTGTCGGACGTGCAGTTCACCGCCGACAACCCGGCGCTGACCCAGGTCGCGACCGCCGCCGTCAGGCGGATCCGCGCGACCAAGCCGGACCTGGTCGTCCTCAACGGTGACATCACCGACCGCGGCCTGCCGCAGGACCTCGCGCTCGCCCGCCAGGTGCTCACCGACGCCGGGTGCGACCTCGTCCCGGTCGGCCAGGAGCCGCCGGCGGACAGCACGCCCAACCCGGACGCCGGCTCGATCCCGTGTTACTACGTGCCGGGCAACCACGAGTCCTACGGTCTCAACAACGTCCAGTCCGACCTGACGAACTTCATCAAGGAGTTCGGGCAGCCGTACCGGACGTTCGACCACAAGGGCACCCGGTTCATCCTGCTCGCCAGCTCGATCGGGTCGCTGCGCTCGACGGCCTGGGACCAGCTCCCCATGCTGCAGAAGGCGCTCGGGGACGCCGAGAAGGACACCTCGGTGCACAACGTCGTCGTGTTCGCCCACCACCCGGTGGACGACCCCGCCGAGACCGATTCCAGCCAGCTCGGCGACCGCGACGAGGTCGCGCTGATCGAGAACCTGCTGACCGACTTCCGCGACACCACGGGCAAGGGCACCGCGATGGTCGGCTCCCACGCCCAGATCGCCGACGTCCACCGCCTCGAAGGCGTGCCGTACATGGTGCTGCCGTCGTCGGGCAAGGACCCCTACGGCACGCCCGACCGGGGCGGCTTCACCGGATGGGTCAACTGGTCGGTCGACTCGCGGCGCGACGCCGACAAGCAGTGGCTCGAGGCCGAGGTGCGCGCCTTCGCGCAGTCCATCACGCTCACCACCCCCGACACGCTCAAGGTGGACGAGACGGCGCAGCTCTCGGGCAGCATCGTCCAGCCGTCGGGCGTGTCGGCGGGCACCCGCGTGGTGCCGCTGCGCTACCCGATGTCGGTCGACTGGAGCGGCTCGTCCACCCTGGCGATCGGCAGCGGGCAGGACGCCGTCGACACGGCCGTCCGCAAGGGCCGGGTCGCGATCCTCGACCCGCGCACCCGGACGCTCACCGCGCTGAACCCCGGCACGGTGACCGTGACGGTGACGAACGACTCGATGCGGGCGTACACCGACGACAGTTCGCTGGCGCCGATCACGACGTCGAAGACCATCCAGGTCCTGCCCGGCAAGTGACCGCAGCCTGCAACCGGCGCGGCTGAGGGCGAGCACATACGTGCTCGCCCTCAGTGCTGTCCGGCGCCGACCTTCAGTAGCTGTCGCTCCACCGGTACCACGCACCCCGCAGATGTTCGAAGGTCGACGCCGCTCCCCCGTTGATCTCGTGGGCCGGCGGTCTCCTCTCCGGGCTCCAGACATAACCACTGGGGTCCACACCGACCACGGCCTCGCTCGTCACGAAATAGACGCGGTCGCGGAAGCGGTAGACCCTGATGAACTCGACCCCGCCGATCGTGACTTCCCCGGTCTCCTCCGCACCGATCGTCTCGGCCGCCCGCTCCAATTCGGGAAGGGCGCGCAGGACGAGGTCTTCGTGGCTGGGGCCGCAGGCCGTCAGCGTCATCAGGGCGGCGTACACGACCAGTCTTCTCACCCGCGAATTGTCGGCGATCGCTGGTAGAGATGGCGGATGTTCTTCGAAGGCAATGAGATCTACGGCGACGACCGCGAACACGACCGATATCTCGACGCGCAGTTCCGCGGCAGAACCGCCGATCCTCGTGACTGCGGCGAGACGTTCCTCCCCGAATCCGGGTTCTATGACGTCGACAGGATGGGCGCCCACCGGGAGACCTTCGCCGGGCTTCCCGTGGCCGGATATCGGCTGCTCAAGGGCCGCGCCACCGTCGATCCCGCGCTGGTGGCCTGGCCCCTGCACGGTTGTGAGATGTTCGAGGAGGCCGACGAGGACGGCTACCTCTCGGGGCTGGAGGACCTGCTCGCCGTCGCCGACGGGGCGCGGATCGAGGCCATCGTCGCTCCCGGCATCAGCGCGCGCCACGCGCCCGCGGTGCTCGCGGCCAACGCCCACCGGCTGCCCCGATTACGGTCGCTGTTCCTCGGCTGCACCGATCCCGAATACCAGATCTCCTGGATCACGCACGCTGACATCACCCCGGTCCTGGAGGCGTTTCCCCTGCTGGAGCGGCTGGACGTCCGGGGCGCCGACGGCCTTGAACTGAAGCCCGTCCGCCACTCGTCGCTGAGGATCCTGCGGTTCGAGACCGGAGGGCTGCCCGAAGAGGTCGTGCGGGCGATCGGGGAGAGCGAGTTGCCGGCGCTGGAGCACGTGGAGTTGTGGCTCGGCACGGCCGCCTACGGCGGCGGCGCGACGGTGAACGACCTCGCGGGCATCCTCGGCGGCACGGGTCTGCCGGCGCTGCGCCGGCTGGGCCTGCGCGACAGCGAGATCCAGGACCGGGTGGCCGCAGCCGTGGCGGCCGCGCCGGTCGTCTCCCGGCTGGAGGAGCTCAGCCTGGCCATGGGCAGCCTGACCGACGACGGGGTCGAGGCGCTGCTGACCGGCCAGCCGCTGACCCACCTGCGCCGGCTCGACCTGCACCACCACTTCGTCTCGGAGCCCATGGGCGAACGGCTCCGCGCGGCCCTGCCCGAGGTCGAGATCGACCTCTCCGAACCTCAGGACCGGCGGACGGGGCCGTACATCTCCGTCGCCGAATGACCCGGGACGACGTCGCTGACCAGCCGATATAGCTCGCGTATATCCCGATGACCCAGCGTTCTGCCCGTCAGGTCAACCGGCGTGAAGGAGCGGAATGCGAAAGATCCACAAGCTGGCCCTCGTCTCGGGAACGGTCTCGGCGCTTCTCCTCGGGGTCGCGCCTCCGGCGATGGCCGCCAGTTCGAGTTGTTCGATCCCGCTGTTCTGGACCACGTGCACGACGGGGACGGTGGCCGCGAACTCCGGCACGCACGATCTCATGGTCATCGCCACGAACTGCCCGGGGCCGCTCGGCGGCAAGTCCCTGGCCATCAAGCTCCAGGACGTCGGCACCGGACAGTACTTCTGGTACTCCAGCGTCCCCTACGGCTACGCGCGGTACGTCAAGGTGTCCGGCCTCTACGGCAGTTACAAGCTGCGCCTGGACGGTGAGCCGACCCGGTTCGGTCAGCTCACCACCAACGTGAACGGCTGGACGCCGGGGCTGCGCGCCTGCTGATCAGGCGCAGACCGCCTGGCGGGGAAGGCCGGCGGCGTAGGTGGCCCACTCGGCGGCGGTGAGATCGCGGCCGGAGGCCCGGCACAACCCCGACACCGCCGCGGCGGGGTCGAGGGGCCAGCGGATGATGCGGCCGGAGTCGTCGCCGCTGATCAGTTCGCCGGCCGGGGTGAAAGTCAGGGCCTTGATCGGCAGGGTGGGGCCGGTCAGCCGGGCGAAGGGGCGCCGGCTGGCCAGGTCCCACACGATGATCGTGCGGTCTTCCCCGGCCGAGGCGAGCAGCCGTCCGTCGGCGCTGAAGGCGACGGCGTGGACGGGGGCGGTGTGGCCGGTCAGCGGGGTGGCGACGGTCCGGCCGGCCGGGTCGTGCAGTCTGACGGTCCGGTCGGCGCCCGCGGTGGCGATCGTCCGCCCGTCGGGGCTGAAGGCGACGTCCAGGATCGAGCCGTGGCCGGGACGGACCCGGGTGATCTCCGTGTCGGTGGCTGTGTTCCAGAGCACGAGCAGGTCCGACGGGCCGGCGGAGACGAGCAGCGGGTCGCGGGGGCTGTAGGCGACCACGGTGGACAGGTAGGGCGGGGCGTCGAACGGCGTCTCCTTGGGGGCGGCGGGGTCGGTGACGTCCCAGCGGAACCGGCTGATCGCGGTCGTCACCAGGGTGCGGCCCGATGGGTCGAAGGCGACGCTGGTGGTGGCGCCCGTGCCGGCGTAGCGGGTCTCGCTGAGCCGCCGCCGGGTGGGCACGTCCCACAGGGTGAGGCTGTGGTCGCGGCCGACGGCGGCGAGCACGCGGCCGTCGGGGCTGTAGGCGATCGACCTGACCTGGTCGGGGTGGCCGTCGAGGATGGCGAGGGGGTGCCCGGTCAGGTCCCAGAGCCGGACGGTCCGGTCGCTGCCGGCCGAGGCCGCGGTGGTGCCGTCGGGGCTGATCTGGAGGTCGTTGACGGCCTGGTCGTGGCCGCCGAAGAGCGGGACCGCGTGCTCGCGGATCACGATCGACGGGCCCATGCCGCCCGAGGCGAGCCGGGAGCCGTCGGCGCTGAGGGCCAGGGCCCTGGTCTCGGCGCGGCTGCGGTCGAGGTAGGTCTCGACGGGTCGCCGGCGGGTCAGATCCCAGACGGTGATCTTGCCGTCCTCGTCGGCCACCGCCACCCGGTCTCCGGCGGGGGCGGACACGTCCCACGCGTAGGGGCCGCCGGTCGGCAGCGCGAACATGGGGGTGACCTCGTCGCGGGTCAGCCGCCAGAACTTGGCCCCGCCGGTGTCGGAGGCGGTGACCAGCGTCTCCCCGGAGACGATCACGCGGTGCACGCGCTCCGTGGGCACCTCGGCGTGGCGGCGGCCGGTGCGGACGTCCAGCACGACCGGGTGCTCCGGTCCGGCGGCGACCAGCAGCGAGTTCCCGGCGGCGAAGGCCAGCGAGCCGACGGACGGCCCGCCCGTGCCGATCGATCGGCGGGTGCCGGCGGGCAACGTCCACAGGTCTATGGCGCCGTCGTCGTGGCCGGCCGCGAGCGTGCGGCCGTCGGTGGAGAAGGCCATGGCGGGGGTGAGTTCGGTGAGCCGTTCGGTGAAGACGGCCTTCATGGTGGTGGTGTCCCAGACGACGATCGAGCCGCGCGCCCCCTTCGCGACGGGTTCGCGGGCGGTGGAGGCGAGGTAGCGCCCGTCGCCGCTGAACGCGGCGCTCCTGACGTACAGCGGCACGTCGGTCTGGTGATCGGTGAGGGTGGCGATCCTGCGGTGGTCGCGGTCCCACACGCCGACGGTGCCGTCGACTCCGGCGGCGGCCATCATGCCGCCGTCGGGGCTGAACGCCAGCGCGTAGACGCCGGCCCCGCCGGGGCGGACCTCGACGCGCCGCCGGGCCGCCGCGGCGACGCTCAGCACCCCGCCGACCGTCTCGGCGTCGGCGGTGAGGCGGTGGGCGGCGACGGCCAGCAGGCCGGCCAGGTCGGGGTCGGTGTCGAGCAGGAACCGGGCCGTCAGCGACAACCGGCCGGAGGCCGCGATGTGCTGCTGGCGCTGGGCTTCGCGGCTCTGGCCGACCGCGACGCCGCCGCTGACGAAGGCCAGCAGGAGCAGCGCCGCGATCCCGGCGACCAGTCGCTTCAGCAGCCGGTTGCGGCGGCGTACCGCGACGAGTTCGCCCTGCTCGGCGGACCGGGACGCGGACAGGAAGGCGGCCTCCAGCGTGTTCGGCTCGTCCGGGTGCTCGTCGGCCCAGGTCAGAGCCGACGACAGGCGCGAGCCTCGGTAGAGCGTGCCGGGGTCGCGGTGGTGGTCGTCCCAGAGCCGGGCGGCCTCGGTGACGCCGCGGTGCACCAGGAGCGCCGCGCGGTCGTCGGTGAGCCAGCCGCGCAACCGGGGCCAGTTGCGGATCAGCGCCTCGTGCGCGACCTCGGCCGTGCCCTCGCCGAGGGTGACCAGCCGGGCGGCGGCCAGCCGCAGCAGCACGCCGGTGACCACCGGTTCGGCGGCGATGCCAACCAGTTCGGTGGTGGCGACCGGACGGCGGGTGTCCTCGGTGCCCTCTCCCAGGGCCGACAGCCGCAGGAAGATGCGCCGGGCCGCCTGGCGTTCCTCGGGGCCGAGGCCGGCGTACACCTGCTCGGCGGTCTGGGCGATGGCCCCGGCGACGCCGCCGGTGCCCTGGTAGGCGTCCAGGCTGAGCAGGGTGCCCTCGCGGGCCCGCCACGTTTCCAGGAGGGCGTGCGAGACGAGCGGCAGCCCGCCCGGTTCGGCGACGGCGGCGGCGACGATCTCGGCCAGCATCTCGGGCTGCACCCGCAACCCCGCCCGCGCGGCCGGGCCGACGACGATGTCCCGCAACTCGGCCGTCGACGGCGGTCCCACCAGCACCTGCGCCTCGCCGGTGAGCGCGTCGACGAGGTCGGGATAGCGGGTCAGCCGGCCCAGGAAGTCGGCCCGGACGCCCAGGACCACCCGCCGCCCGGGTTCCAGCAGCCGGGCCACGAACGCGCGCCGTTCCGCCTCGTCGGCGCAGAGCGTGAAGACCTCCTCGAACTGGTCGACGACCAGCAGCCCGCCGGTCTCCTCCGGCACCTGGGCGAGCGGGTGCTCCCCCGGCGTGACCAGCACGCCGTCGGGCCGGGCCCCGAGCAGCCCGGCGCGCAGCAGCGACGACTTGCCGCTGCCCGAGGCGCCGTACACCGCGACGAGCGGCAGCCGGTCGGACAGGTCGGCCAGCCGGTCGCGCAGCGCCTCCCGTCCGAAGAACCAGGCGGCGTCCGCCGCCTGAAAGGCCGCCAGTCCCCGGTACGGGCACTCGCCGGTGTCGGACGGCAGGGGGATCAGCTCCTCGTCGCCCCGCAACATCGCCTCGTGCAGCCGCCGCAGATCGAGGCCGGGTTCGACGCCGAGCTCCCGGTCGAGCACCTCCCTGGCCTCGTGGAAGCCCTCCAGCGCCTCGGCCTGCCGTCCGGATCGGTAGAGCGCCAGCATCAGGTGGGCGCGCAGCCCCTCGCGGAAGGGGTGCCGCCGGACCAGTTCGGTGAGCTCGGCGACGCTGTCGCCGGGACGGCCGGCCCGCAACATCGCGGTCGCCCACGACTCGGCCGCGGCGAGCCGGGCCTCGTCGAGGGCGCCCGCGGCCTCGGCGACCGGCGGGCAGTCGGCGAACCCCTCGAACGCCTCGCCCCGCCACATCCTCAGGGCCTCGCCCACCCTCTTGGCGGCCAGTTCGGCCTCTCCGGCCTCCAGCGCCGCCTCGCCCTGGGCGGTCAGGTCGCGGAAGCGGCGGGCGTCGAGCCCGGGGGCGTGCAGGGTGTAGCCGCCGGGCCCGCGGGTCACCACGTCGTCGCCCAGGGTCCGGCGCAGGCGGTGGACGTACAGGTAGAGGTTGTGCCGTGCCGACGCCGGCGGCCGGTCGCCCCAGACGGCCTCGATCAGCGTCTCGGCCGAATGCGGCCGGCCGGCCCCGGCCAGCAGGACGGCGAGCGTCAGCCGCAGCTTGCGGGCGTCTCCGAGAGAGACCTCGGCCCCGTCCCGGATGACCCGCAACGGCCCCAGCACGTTGAATTCCATCCGGCTTCACGACTCCCGGGCCAGAGCTTGACGATCAAGGAGCCCAGGTTCGCGACGCCCCTTCCTCCTGTCAAGAAGGAAGATCTGGCTCCCGCGTCCGCGCGGAGGTACACACAGGAGTGCCCCCCACATCAGGAGACCACCATGGCCAGTACGACCGCGTCCGCCGACCTCGACGCCTCCCCCGACCGGGTCTGGGCCCTGATGGGCGGCTTCGGCTCGCTGCCCGACTGGTTGCCCTCCATCACGTCCAGTGAGCTGCTGGAGGGTGGCCGTGTCCGCAGGGTCGTCACCAAGGACGGCGTCGTCATCGTCGAGCGCCTGCAGCACTTCGACGATCAGGCCCGCACCTACGGCTACTCCGCGGGCGAGTTGCGTCTCCCCGTGCGCGACTACCGGGCCGTGATCGCCGTCCTCGGCGTCCCCGGCGCTCCGGAGAGGTCCCGCGTCGAGTGGACGGGCACGTTCACGCCCGACGGGGCCACCGAGGAGGAGGCGGTCGCGGTCGTCCATCGGGTGCTGAGCGGTGGGCTCGATTCGCTGCGGCGGGCGCTCGACGGCTGAACGGGCGAGGGCCTCCCCCAGAAGGGGAGGCCCTCTCCTCTTCACTGGGCGAAGACCACCGGGCGGACCTCGATGCCCATGCCGTCGACGTGGGCGTCCGGGATGAGGGCCGCGAGTTCCAGGGCCCTCTCCCGGTTCTCGACCTCGATCAGGTAGTAGCCGCCGAAGAACTCCTTCGTCTCCAGGAACGGGCCGTCGGTGACGACCGGGATGCCGCCGCGGACGGTGACCACGGCGCTCTGCGTCGGGTCGGCCAGGGCCGCCGTGGCGACCATCTCGCCCGACTTGGTGATGGCCTCCATGAAGTCGCCGTGGCCGGCCATCACCTCCTGGCGCTGCTGTTCCGTGAGGCCGTCCCAGAGGCGGGGGTTCATGTGCATGATCAAGAGGAACTTCATCGTGTCTCTCCTTCGGTGTGCTTCCGGTGATGAGTCGGAGCCACCGCCGGGTTCTCTACATCGGTGCCCAGGGATTCGCGAGGTTCCACGTGCTGTTCGCCGCCCTCGGTCAGGGCACGGTCGTCGACGTCGGCTACCCGGGCCTGTCGTCGTCGTTCCAGCAGGTGGTCGGCGGGGCGTTCCTCGCGGCGGTGGTGATCAGGCACCGGGTGCTGGGCGGTGTACGCGGCGACGACCCGGTGTGATCACATGGACACATGATCGTCGTGGGGGTCGACGGGCTGGCGCCCGGTGTGCTGGCGGTGGAGTGGGCGGCGCGGGAGGCGGCTTTGCGCGGGGTTCCGCTGCGGCTTGTGAGCGTCGTACCGGAATGGTGCCTGCACGAGAGCCCCGAGGGCCCGGTCGCCGACATCGGCGGGTGGATGCGCGACGGGGGCGCGACCGCCCTGGCCGAGGCGACGCAGGCCGCCCGGCGGGTGGCCGAAGAGGTCGCCGTCGAGACCGCCCTGACCGGCGGCGATCCCCGGCAGGAGCTCATCGCGCTCTCCCGTGAGGCCGGCCTGCTCGTCGTCGGCGACTCCGGCATGGGGTCGCTGCGCGGCCTGCTGATCGGCTCGGTCGCCCTCGGCGTGGCCGGGCACGCCCACTGCGACGTGGTCGTGGTCCGGCCCGCTCCGGCCGAACCCCGCCCGGAGGTCGTCGTGGGCGTCGACGGGTCGGCGGCGCAGTCGCGGGTGCTCGACTTCGCGTTCCGGGAGGCCGCCGTCCGCGGCGTCGGGCTGCGCGCCGTCATCGCCTGGAACTGGCGCGACGCCCTGGGCGCCGTCGGCGGCGAGCCGGAGGCGAGCGGCCGGGCCCTGGCGGAGGCCCTCGCGGGCCGTGGGGAGAGCTATCCGGACGTCCAGGTGTGGATGGAGATCGTCGAGGGGCACCCCGTCGAGGTCCTGCGCCGCGCCGCCGCGCACGCCGAACTGCTGGCGGTCGGCTCACGCGGGCGCGGGCCGCTGGCCGGCATGGTGCTGGGGTCGGTCAGCCAGGCGCTGCTGCACATCGCGCCCTGCCCCATCGCCGTCGTGCGCGAACGGTGATCGGGGCCGGCGCCGGCGGGCATGGCCTGAGCCGATCGCGGAATGATGATCGGTACCAAGCCCACGAGAAGGAGCGGCCATGCGGATCGGCGTCGTCTTCCCCCAGACCGAGATCGGCCCCGACGTCGGCGCGGTGCGCGCCTACGGGCAGCGGGTCGAGGAACTGGGCTTCACCCACGTGATGGCCTACGACCACGTGCTGGGGGCCGATCCGGACGTCCACCAGGGCTGGGACGGCCCCTACGACGTGTCCACCGCCTTCCACGAGCCGATGGTGCTGTTCGGCTACCTCGCCGCGCTGACCTCGCTCGAGATGGTGACCGCGATCATCATCGCGCCGCAGCGGCAGACCGCGCTGCTGGCCAAGCAGGCGGCCGAGGTCGACCTGCTCACCGGCGGCCGGTTCCGGCTCGGGGTGGGGCTGGGCTGGAACCGGGTCGAGTACGAGGCCCTCGGGCAGGACTTCACGACCCGGGGCAGGCGGATCGAGGAGCAGGTCACGCTGATGCGACGGCTCTGGACCGAACGGTCGCTCAGCTTCGACGGGGAGTTCGACCGGGTGACCGGGGCGGGGCTCGCCCCGCTGCCGGTGCAGCGCCCGATCCCCGTGTGGTTCGGCGCGCAGTCCGCGCCGGCGTACCGGAGGGTCGGGCGGCTGGCCGACGGCTGGTTCCCGCAGCTGGAACCGGGCCCCGGCCTGGCGGAGGCGAAGGCGGCGGTCGAGCGGGCCGCCGCCGAGGCGGGCCGCGACCCGGCCGCCCTCGGCATGGACGGCCGCCTCCGGTGGACCCCCGACCAGGACGTGCTGGCCGAGAAGGCCCGGGGATGGCGGGAGCACGGCGCGACCCACGTCAGCGTCAACACGATGAACGCGGGCCTGCGCACCGTCGACGAGCACCTGGCGGCGCTGGAGACGGCGGCCGCGACCCTCCTCTGATTTCCCGACAAAATACGTAGGTTTTTAGGGGATATACGTAGTTTCGCTGATGTGCGGAGCGGCCCGGCCGAACAGGGTGGAGGACACCAGTCCACTGCCGCCAGAGGTGCCGATGCGTTACGAACTGCTGGGGCCGCTCCGTGTGTCCGACGGCCGGGAGTCCCGTTTCCTCAGCGCTCCGAAGATGGAGACGACCCTCGCCATCCTGCTCGTCAGGGCCGAGTGGGTCACCACCAAGGAGCAGCTCATCACCGAGTTGTGGGGGGAGTCGCCGCCCCAGCGGGCCTCGGCGGCGCTGCACGTCTACATCTCCCAGCTGCGCAAGTTCCTGGCCTCGGCCGGGCACGGCGAGGGCGACGCGATCGTCACCCGCGCGTCGGGCTACGTGCTGCGCCTGCGCGACGCCGAGTACGACGTGGCCGACTTCCAGCGGGCCGTCGGCCACGGCCGGATGTGCCTGCAGGCCGGGCGGTACGAGGAGGCGCTCGCCCAGTTCGAGGAGGCGCTGCGGCTGGTGCGCGGGCCGGTGCTCGACCAGCTGCCCGAAGGGCCCGTGCTGGCCGCGTTCGCCGCGTGGGCGGAGGAGGAGCGGCTCGACTGCCTGGAGTTGTCGATCGAGGCGCGGACCGCGCTCGGACGGCACCGCGAGGTGATCGGGCCGCTGAACGGGCTGATCACGCAACATCCGCTCCGGGAGTCGTTCTACCGGCAGCTCATGCTGGCCCTCTACCGCTCGGAGCGGCAGGCCGACGCGCTGCAGGTCTACCGCACCGCACAGCGGGTGCTGCAGGCCGAGCTCGGGGTGCAGCCCTGCCCGGCGCTGCGGCGGCTGCACCACGCGATCCTCACCTCCGACGCCCTGCTCGACCTGCGTGCGGCCAGTTGACCGCCGCCGACCTGTGGTTGCGCCGCTACCACGCCGCCCCGTCGGCCTCGGCCGAGCTGGTCTGCTTCCCGCACGCGGGCGGCGCGGCGGCCTACTGGCGTCCGCTGTCGGCCCTGCTGGCCCCCGGCGTCGAGACGCTGGCGGTGCAGTATCCGGGCCGCCAGGACCGCCACCGCGAGCCGCCGGCGGCCGGCCTGCACGAGCTGGCCGACCGGCTGGCCGTAGTGCTCGCCCGACCGGCGGCGCGGCCCCGCGTGTTCCTCGGGCACAGCATGGGCGCCTCCCTCGCGTACGAGGTGGCCGCCCGGCTGGAGGGCACGACGGCCGCGCCCGCCCGGCTGATCCTGTCGGGCCGCCGCGCGCCCTCGCGGTGGCGGCCCTCCCCCGAGCCCCTGGACGACGCCGCGCTCGTCGCACGGGTGCGCGCGCTGGGCGGCACCGACGCCGACCGGCTCGCCGACCCCGACGTGCTGGAGCTGGTGCTGCCCGCCCTGCGCGCCGACCACCGCGCCCTGGCGGGCTACCGCGACACGCCGGGCACGCCGGTCTCCTGCCCGGTGACGGCCTTCGCCGGCGACCGCGACGAGGAGGCCCCGGCCGCCGACGTGGCGGCCTGGCGGCACCACACGACCGGCGGGTTCGACCTGCGGGTCTTCCCCGGCGGGCACTTCTTCCTCGCCGACGACGCGCCGGGCAAGGCCCGCCTCATCGCTGAGCTGGCCCGGCCGGTTCCGACACGCTGAGCAGGCGCACCAGCGCGGCGCGGGAGGCGACGCCGAGCTTGGCGTAGATGCGGTTGAGGTGGACGTCGACCGTGCGAGGGCTGATCCGCAGGCGCTCGGCGATGTCCTTGGTCTTCAGCCCCTCGCCCGCCAGGTCGGCGACCTCGCGTTCGCGTGAGGTCAGCTCGCCCAGCCCGGCCTGCGGGCCGGGGGCGGCGTTCTGGAGGGCGGCGCGGGCGAGGTCGCGGGCCCGCGCGCCGCCCGGTGGGCCGTCGCCGAGGAGGGCCAGCGCCTCTTCGTAGCAGCGGGCGGCCGGCTCCCAGCGGCGGGCCTGGGCGTGCACGTGGCCCTGGGCGAGCCGGGCGTATCCGGCCGCCTCGGGCAGGCCGACGGCGGCCGCGGCGTCGGCGGCGGCCCCGGCCCAGCGGGCGACGCGGGCGGGCGGGCCGTCGTCGTGGCGCAGGGTCGCCGCGGCCAGCAGTTCGTAGCACCAGGCCGCGTAGACCTGGACCGGCTCGGGCACCTGCTCGGGCAGGCCGCCCGGCTCGGGCTCGTGCGGCAGCAGCACGGCCAGCGCGCGGCCGGGGTCGCCGCCCGTCAGCGCGGCCTCGGCGAACAGCAGGGCGTTGATCGGGGTCCGGGCGGCGACGAGATGGTCGTCGCGGCCGGTCGGCAGGGTGGGGCGGCCGAGCCGGGCCCAGGAGGCGGCGATCAGGGCGTCGGCCAGGGCGACGTGGTCGGCGCGGCCGATGCGGTGGGCGACCGACCGGGCCTCCAGCGAGACCGCGTGCGCGTCGGCGGGCCGGCCCCGGTGGTAGTGGACGTAGCCCAGGGTGCCGAGCAGTGGGGCCATCAGGTGGGCCTCGCCCCGTTCGCGGGCCCCCGACAGGGCGCGTTCGGCGTGCGCGCGGGCCGGGTCGTAGCCGCCCATGAGGGCCTCGGCCCACGCGAGCACGAGCAGGTGCGCGGCCTCCCGGGAGCCGGCCGGGGTCTCCCGGCCGTCGAGGAGCCGGGCGGCCTCCCGGAGCGGTCCGGCGGCCCCCGCGGGGTGGCCGCCGATGACCGTGCACATGCCGAGCAGGGCCAGCCGGCCCGCCCCGGTGATCGGGTCCTCGTACGCGGCGTTCCTGGCCAGCGCCTCGACGTCGGCGCGGTCCGGGACCTGCCCGGCCAGCACCTTGGCGAGCTGCGCCTGCACGTGCAGCAGGGCGCGGGCGACCGGGTCGGCGTCGCCGCGCGCGGCCAGTTCGGCCAGCACGAGCGACTGGGCCTCGGCCGCGTCGCCGAGCGCGGCGGTCACCGACGACAGGAAGGCGACGGTGCGGGCCACGGGGCGGCCGCCGAGCACCTGCCGGGCCAGGTCGCGGACCCCTTCGGCGTCGCCGGTGGCCGCCAGCGCGCGGACGACCGGCCGCCACGACCCGGGGCCGGGTTCGGCGCCGTGGGCGCGGTGCGCCCGCAACGCCGAGCCGAGCCAGTGGGCGGCCTCGGCCGGGCGGCCGTTGCGCAGCGCGTCGTGGACGGCGGCCGTCAGGAGCGCGGCGTCGGCCGAGAGGACGCCGGAGCGTTCGGCGTGCCGGGCCACCTCGGCGGGCGGCGCGCCGGTGGCCGACAGGTGCCGGGCGGCCCTGCCGTGCGCCGCCGACCGCCAGCAGGGGTCGACGGCGGCGTACAGGGCGCGCCGGACGAGCGGGTGGCGGAAGGTGAGGGCGCCGGGGCTGCCGGGGACGGGCCGGATCAGGTCGCGCCGCCGGAGCTCGGTCAGCACCCGGCAGGCGACGTCGCGGTCGACCCCGGCCACGGCGGCCACCGCGCCGACGTCGAGGACGTCGCCGAGCACGGCCGCGGCGTCGAGCACCAGCCGGGCCTCCCCCGGCAGCGGCTCGGTCTCGGCGAGCAGCCTGGCTCCGAGGCTGCCGCGCGTCCAGGGGCCGTCGTCGGCCGGGAGGCCGGCCAGCGCGGTCAGGTAGAGGGGGTTGCCCATCGCGTCGTCGTGCAGGCCCCGGACGGCCGCGAGGTCGACGCCGTCGAGCAGCCGGGCCGACTGCCCGTGGCTCAGCGGGCCGAGCGCGACCGAGGCGACGCCACCGAGGTCGAGCACCGAGCGCAGCCTGACCGGCGACTGGCGGGGGCGGTGGGCGACGACGGTGGTCAGCGGGCCGTCGACGGGACGCCGGATGAGCATCTCCAGCAGCGCCACGGACATCGGGTCGGCCCAGTGGACGTCGTCGAGGAGCAGCAGCACGTCGCCGGGCGCGGCGGCCAGGCAGTCGGCCAGCGCCCGGCGCACCGTGACGAAGAGCCGGTGGCGGCCGGCGAACGAGCCGGTCTCGGCGTCACCGGCGCTCCCGAGCACGTCGATCAGCCTGGCGGCGGCGGGCACGATGTGGCCCTCCGGCCCGCGCCAGGTGGCCAGGGCCTGGAGGAAGGGGTGGAAGGGCTGTTCGGCGCCCGCTTCGGAGCAGCGGCCCGGCAGCACGGTGACGCCGTCGCGGCGGGCCTCCCCGGCGAGGCCGCCGAGCAACCACGACTTGCCCGCGCCGGGGTCGCCGGTCAGCTCGGCGACCCGGCCGTGCCGGTCGCGCGCGGCCCGGACGAGACGGGTCAGGCGGTCGAACTCCAGGTCTCTGACGAGCGCGGGGCGCCGGATCTCATGAGCACGGGCGATGACCGTCATCTTCGCGGAAGCCTCCCCAAGGTTTCTATACAAAACCTACTGGAATTGGGGAATAGCATAACCAACCTTCGCGGCCCGCCCGATTAGCGCATCATCGCAATCCGCATTTCCGCACCGGCCGGAATCGCCGCGCCGACGCCCGTGCGTCCGCTGACCGGGCACGACACATCCCGGCAAATTACCTCTAACCGGATTCCGGGGGCGTTAAGTCGCGCTTTAGAAGCGCGGCCGAAGATGAGGCTCGCCGATCCGGCCCATTCGAGGGGTGAGCAGCCTGTGTCCACACTCCGGGACGTCCACGCCCGGCACGCCGTCCGGCGCGTCCCTCTCGGCGACGCCGCCGAGGTGCTGGTCGACCTGCGCGACGGCACGCCGGTCGTGCGCCGGCTCGACCTGGTGGCGGCCGGCACCCGCGCCCACCTGCGGCTCGTCAGCGAGTACCGGGGCGACTCCCGGCAGGAGGCCGGGCTCGGCCCCGGCTGGCGGCTCGACCCCGCGCCGACGCGGGGACCGGCGGGCGAACCCGTCGTCGTCGACGACCAGGGCCGCGTCGTCACGCTGCACCGCGACACGGGCGGCCTGATCACGAAGATCGTCGACCCGCTCGGCGCGCAGGCCGCCTTCTTCCTGTACGACCTGGCCGGCCGCCCCGTCCGGCACACCGACGCCGCCGGGGCCGCGACCCTGTTCCGCTGGGACGACGACGACCGCCTGACCGCGATCGAGGACCCCACCGGCGGCACGCTGACCTTCGCCTACGACGGCCGGGCGGTGACCGGGCTCGACTGGGGCGCCGGCCGGCTCGCCTTCGCCTACGCCCCCGGCCGCACCACGGTGACCGACACCGCCGGGCGGGTGAGCGTGCACGACTTCGACGAGAAGGGCCGGCTGACCGGGCTCGGCGACGGCCGCCGCTGGTCCTGGACCGGCGACGACCTCCTCCACGAGGAGATCGACGCCCTCGGCGGCGTGGTCACCCGCGAGCACGACCCCGAGGGCCGCGTGACCACGCTGCGGCTGCCGACCGGCGAGGAGAGCCACGCGACCTACGGCCCGCGCACCGTGCTGCGCGATCCGGCGGGCCGCGAACTGCGGCTGGACGCCGACCCGTACGGCCGCCCGGTGCGCGCCCTGGTGCCCGGCCGGGACGAACCCCTCGACATCCGCACCTACCACCCGGTGCACGGCCGCGTGCTGACGTTCACCGACGGCGGCGGCCACACCACCTCCTTCGGCTACGACGCCGCCGGGAACCTGACCTCGGTCACCCCGCCCGCGCCGCTCGGCCCGGTCCGGTACGCCTACGACGGCCTGTCGCGCGTCACGGCCGTGACCGGGGGCGACGGCCGTACGGTCGGCTACCGGCACGACCCCGCCGGGCGCCTGGCGGAGGTCGTCGACGAGGCGACCGGCACGGTGCTGGCCGCCTTCTCCCACGACGGCCTCGGCCGGGTCGCCCGCCGCTCCGGGCCCGGCTGGTCGTACGCCCACACCTGGACCCCGACCGGCCGCGGCCCCCGGATCGCCCGGAGCGTGCGCACCGCCGACGGCGAACCGGACGAGGAGGTGCGTCACGACCACTCCCCCGACGGCGACCTGCTCGCCGTCACCACCCCGGGCGGCACCACCGCCTACTCCTACGACGACCACGGCCGCCCCGCGACGGTCACCACCCCCTCGGGGCACGTGGCCCGGCTCACCCACGACGCCGCCGGGCGGCTGATCGGGGTGGACCTGGGGGCGGCCGTACAGGAGATCGAACACGACGCGTCGGGCCGCCGCACCGCGCTCACCGTGCGCGGCCCCGACGGCGAGCCGCGGCTGACCGCCCGCTACGCCTACGAGGGCGGCCTGCTGCGCGCCGCCGAGATCGACGGCGCGACCGTGGAGTACGCCTACGACGGCCTGGGCCGGCTGATCCGGGCCGGCGACGTCGAGTACGCCTACGACCGCGCGAACAACCTGGTCAGGCTGGGCGAGATCGCCTTCACGCTGAACGCGGCCGGGCAGGTCACCCGCTTCGGCGACACCCGGTTCGCCTACGACGGCGCGGGCGACTTCGTCGAGGAGGAGAACCCGACCGGCTCGTTCGCCTACAGCCCCACCCGCCAGACCCTCACCGGCGTCTTCGGCGGGGTCACGGTCGTGGACGTCGCCTACGACGGCCTCGACCAGCGCACCCCGCGCCGCATCACCGAGACCACCGTCGACGGCCGGACCGTCACCCACGTGCTGACCTGGTCGGAGCTCGGGCTGCTCCGCGTCGTCGACGACGGCGCACCCACCGACCTGATCCGCCTCCCCGACGGCACGCCGATCGCCCTGACCGCCCCCGGCGGCGCGCACCACTGGATCGTGACCGACCACCGGGGCTCGGTGCTGGCCCTGATCGGCCTCGACGGCGAGGTCACCGCCCGCTACCGCTACACCCCCCACGGCGCGGTCACCGCCGAGGGCCCGGCCGCCGCCCTGAACCCGCTGCGCTTCCTGGGCGCCTACCAGCTGCTGCGCAGCGCGCACGTGCTCGACGACCACCTCTACAACGGCTACTGGGGCCGCTTCACCCAGCCCGACCCGCGCCGCCGCGCGTACGCGCCCTACACCTTCCGCGACAACGACCCCGTCAACACCGGAACGCCGGCCCGGCACGACTTCTGGGCCGTGCTGGCCGGGCACCCGGCGGAGCGCTTCTTCCCCGGCCCGCCGGAGCCTCCGCTGCCGGAGTGCGCGGGCGACCGTCTCCCCCTGATCGCGGGCGAACCCCCGGCCCGCTTCCCCCTGCACTGACCCGCACTGACGAGAGGACCTCATCATGGCCGACCAGATCGTGATCCGCGCGCCCAAGGAGATCGTGGTCAAGGTGGTGGACGACGTCACGGTCGCCGACCCGCAGATCGGGCAGACCGGCACGTTCGACGACGAGATCTACGACGAGGACGGCACCCTGCTGGGCACCTCCCACGGCTCGTTCCGCATCGAGTACGTGCGCCCCGGCGACGGCGGCCTGATGACCTACTACACCGAGGACATCACGCTGACCGACGGCACCATCCACGCCGAGGGCTGGGCCGACTTCAACGACGTGCGCACCAGCGAGTGGGTCTACTACCCGGCCACCGGCACCGGCGGCAGGTACGAGGGCCTCACCGGGTTCCGCACCTGGCGCATGACGGGCGTGCGGGCCTCGGCCGAGGCGCGCATCCTGCTCGCCGGCTGAGCCGATGCACATCCTCTCGGCCGCCTCGGCGCTGCCCGGCCCGCCCGTCGACAACGCCGCGCTGGCCCGCCGCTTCGGCATGGACGCGTTGTGGGAGCAGTGGGTGGCGGCGTTCATCGGCACCGACGCCCGCCACCTCGCGCTCGACCTGGAGTCGGGGAAGGTCACCACGACCCTGGCCGACCTGGCCGCCGACGCCGGGGCCCGCGCCCTGGCGGCGGCGGGCGTGACGGCGGGCGAGGTGGACGCGGTCGTCCTGGGCACCGCGACCCCCGACCGGCTGATGCCCGCCACCGTCAACGTGGTCGCCGACCGGCTCGGCATCGACCAGGTGCGCACCTTCCAGCTGCAGTCGGGCTGCTCGGGGGCCGTGCAGGCCCTCGACGTGGCCCGGCAGCTGCTGCTCGCCGGGGAGACCCGCACGGTGCTGGTGCTCGGCGGCGACGTCATCGCGCGCTTCTACGACGTGACCCGCGACCTGACCAGGGCGGCCCCGGCCGAGCTGGTCAACTACGTGCTGTTCGGCGACGCGGCGGGCGCGGCCGTGGTGTCGGCGGACGCCCGGCCCGGGTCGGCGCGGGTGCGGGCGCTGTTCACCCGCCTGGTCGGCCTGGGCCGGGAACCCGGCGCGGTGCTGGAGTGGTTCGGCCCCGCCGACCGCGACGACGACCGCCCGGCCGCGACCGAGGACTACAAGGCCATCGAGAAGCACGTGCCCGAGATGACCGAGGAGGTGCTGCTCGAACTGCTGCGCACGGTGGGCTGGACCGACCGCGACGTCGACCTGGTGCTGCCGCCGCAGCTCTCGGGCCGGATGACCCGGCTCATCACCGACCGGCTGGCGCTGCCCGCCGCCCGCGAGGTCTCCGTCGTCGGCCACGCCGGGAACTGCGGCAACGCCATCGTCTTCCTCCAGCTGGAGCGGGCGCTGGCGGCGTTGTCGCCCGGCGAGCGGGCGATCGGGGTGTCGATCGAGTCGAGCAAGTGGATCAAGGCCGGGTTCGCCCTGGAAGGGGCGGCGGCGTGAACGGCGTGCCCGCCGCCGCCGACTGGCCGTCGGTGCGGGGGCGGCTGGCGGAGCTGCCCGACGACGCGCTGCCGCGCGCCGGGCGTCTGCTGGCCCGGCTCGACCCCGCCGAGGTGCTCGCCGCCCATCCGGCCACGCCTCTGGTCTCCCTGTACGTCACCGGCCACGGCACCCTCGCCGCGCTGCGCCCGGCGCTGGCGGTGGAACTGGCCCGGCACGGCCTGCTGGCCGGGGTCGCCCTCGCCGACTTCGACGCCTGGGTGCGCGACCTGGCCAACCCCGCGAGCGACCTCTACACGGCCCTCGCGGCGGCCGAGGGGCCGGCGTTCGCGCTGGCCGTGCTCGACCCCGAGATCGTCGCCGCCGAGCTACCCCTCCCCTGGCGGGCCGACGACGCCGCCCGGGTGTTCGACGCGAAGGTCACCCTGGTCGAGAAGCTCGCCGCGACGTTCGCCGCGACCGCGCGCGGGGCCACGCTGGTGCTCAACACCCTCCCGCTGCCGCGCGAGCTGACCGCCCAGCTGCTCGACCGGCGCGAGCGGGCCGCCCTCGGCGCGGCCTGGCGGGAGGCCAACGCGCGGCTGCTCCGGCTCGACCGCCCTGAGGTGGCCGTCGTCGACCTCGACCCGCTGCTCTCCGAGGGGGTCCGGGCCCGCGACCCCCGGCAGAGCGTCTACGCCCAGGCCCACCTGACCGACGACCTGCTCGCGGCGTACGCGCGGGAGGTCGGCCACCTGGCCCGGCAGGCGGCCGGGCTCGCCCGGAAGGTGCTCGTGCTCGACCTCGACGAGACCGTCTGGGGCGGGGTGCTCGGGGAGGCCGGGCCCGAGGGCATCGAGGTGGCCGAGGGCTACCGGGGCGCGGCGTTCACCCGGTTCCAGCGGGTGGTGCGGCAACTCGGCGCGCAGGGCGTGCTGGTGGCGGCGGTCAGCAAGAACGACCCCGAGCCGGTGGCCGGGGTGCTGCGCGACCATCCCGGCATGACGTTGCGCGACGGCGACTTCGTCCAGGTGCGGGCCAACTGGCGGCCCAAGCACGACAACCTGGCCGAGCTGGCGGCCGACCTCAACCTGGGCGCCGACGCCTTCGTGTTCGCCGACGACAGCTCCTTCGAACGCGGCCTGGTGCGCCGCGAACTGCCCGGCGTCGCCGTGGTCGACCTCACCGCCGAACCCGCGCTGCACGTCGCGGCGCTGCTGCGCGACGGCTGGTTCGACGTGCCCCGGCTCACCTCGGAGGACCGGGCCCGCCCGGCCCGCTACCGCGAGGAGGACGCCCGGCGCGGCTTCCTGGAGACCTTCGACTCCCTCGACGGCTACCTGGCCGAACTCGGCACCGAGGTGCGGCTCGCGCCCGCCGCCCCGGCCCAGCTCGACCGGGTCTCCCAGCTCACCCTGCGCACCAACCAGTTCAACCTGACCACCCGGCGGTTGTCCCCGGCCGACGTGCGCGACCTGGCCGGCGACCCGGACGCCCGGGTGCTCGCCGTCGCCTCCGCCGACCGGTTCGGCGACCACGGCCTGGTGGGCGCGGTCGTGCTGCGCCGCGACGGCGCGGTGCTGCGGGTGGAGGACTTCCTGCTGAGCTGCCGGGTGTTCGCGCGCGGCATCGAGCAGGCGGTGCTCGGCGCGGTGCTGGAGCACGCCCTCGGCTCGGCCGCCGCCGAGGTGCGGGCCGCCTACCGGCGCACCGCCAAGAACGGCAGGGTGGCCGGCTTCTATCCGGAGGCCGGGTTCGCGACCGTGCACGCCGACGAGGCGGGGGCCGAGTTCCGGCACGACCTGACCCGGCCGCCGGAGCCGGTCCCGCACATCCGCCTCAGCGCCGATTTCGGAGGATGACGCCCCATGATCTCCGTCGAGGAGTACCTCGTGCTGCTGCGCGACGAACTGGCCCTCCCGGTCACCGAGGACGACCTCGGCCGGTCGCTCGACACGGTCGACGCGTGGGACTCGGTCCACCTGCTCACCCTCTGCACGCTGCTGGAACGCCAGACGGGCCGGCCGTTGCCGTTCGCCCGGGTGCTGGAGGCCCCCAGCCTGGCGGCGGTCTACGAACTGGCGGTCGCGTCGTGACCGGCGTCGCGCCCTATCGGGAACGGCGGCACACGCTGTTCTTCCTGGAGGCGATCCGCGACTTCTCCCCCGTCTTCCTCGACACCGAGGTCGACATGACCGCCGTGCTGGCGCACCGCGCCGTCCACGGCCACGCGGTCACCGCCTACGTGCTGCACGCCGCCGGGCGGGTGCTGGCCAAGCACCCGGAGGCCAACGCGGCGATCCAGGGGCGGTTCCGGCCGAAAGTGGCCCGCTACCCGTTCGTCAGCGGCAAGGTGACGCTCGACCGCACGCTCAACGGGCGGCGGGTGGTGCTCGGCACGGTGGTGCCGAACCTCCACGAGGCCGCCCTGTCCGACGTCCACGCCCATCTGGCGCGGGTGCGCCAGGGCGACCCGGAGAAGCTGAAGGACTTCGAGGGGGTGCGGCGGCTGCACCGCGCGCCGTGGGCGCTGGGCCGCCGCCGGTTCCGCAGGGCCGCCCGGTCGCTCGACCTGCGGCCGCACCTGACCGGCACCTTCGCGGTGACCTCGCTCGGCCACCGGGCGGTCGACTCCTTCCACTCGGTCGGCGGCACCACCACCACGTTCGGCGTCGGCCGGATCGCCGACCGGGTCGTGGTGCGCGACGGCGTGCCCGCCGTCGCGCCCGTGATGCGGCTCAGCCTCGCGTTCGACCACCGGGTGATCGACGGGGCGGAGGCCGCCGACGTGCTGACCGAGGTGAAAGAGGCCCTGGAGAACCTATGACCGACCTGGACGAGCTGAAGAACTACGTCGTCGCGCACGCCCGCTCGCAGGGCCTGCCGCCCGAGCACTCGGCGGCGATCCTGGCCCGCATCCACGACGACGATTCGTGGGTGCGCGAGTGGAGCGCCGAGGGCGACCGGATGGCCGCCGCCGACCGCCTGCTGGAGGCCAACGCCCACTACATCATGGCCCGCTTCCCCTACCTCGACGGCCCGGCGCGGCAGGAGGCCGCCGCCCGCAGCCGGGCCGTCTTCGACCGCTGGCGGGCCGGCTTCCCGCAGATCAGGCCGCTGGAGGGCCCGGCCCCCGGCTGGACCGTCGGCCTGGACGCCGCCGAGCCCCGGCCGCTGCTGGTGCTGACCGGCGGCATCATCTCGGTCAAGGAGCAGTGGGCGGCGGTGCTGCCGCAGCTCGACGCGCTCGGCTTCGCCGGGATCGTCACCGAGATGCCGCAGGTCGGCGAGAACCCGGTGCCCTACGACGCCGACGCCTGGCGCTTCTTCCCCGCCCTGCTCGACGCGGTCGACGGCCGCGCCGACACCGCCAGGACCTACCTGCTGGCGCTGAGCTTCAGCGGCCACCTGGCGCTGCGCGCCGCCGGGCACGACGACCGGATCAGGGGCGTGGTGGGCGCGGGCGCGCCGCTGCGCCACTTCTTCACCGACGAGACCTGGCAGGCGAGGGTGCCGGGCGTCACCACCGAGACGCTGGCCCACCTGACCGGGGCCGGCCGCGACAAGGTCTACCCGCTGATCCGCGACTGGGCGCTGACCCCGGAGGAGCTGTCGGCGGTGCGGGTCCCGGTCGCCCACGTGACGAGCCTGCGCGACGAGATCATCCCGCCCGCCGACGCCGCCCTGCTGCGCGAGCGGGTGCGCGGGGTGCGGGTGCTGGAGCACGACGACGTGCACGGCGCGCCGTCGTCGTTCGCGCAGACCCGGCTCTGGACGCTGCTGTCGGTGCTGCGCATCCACGGCGGCTTCGCGCCCCAGCGGGTGGCCCTCACGAAGGAGTTCTCGAAGCTCCGGTACGCCTCATGACCCGAACGCGCGCAGGAACGTGTCGACCCCGGCGACGGCCACCTTCTCGGCCTCGCGGGGGTCGAGCGGCCGGGAGCCGAACGTGCTGAGCGTCGGGAGCTCCTCGTAGACCAGGGCGATGAACTGGTTGGCCGCCCTGATCGGGTCGTCGATGCGGAGGTGGCCGGCGTTGGCCAGCCGGGCCAGCCGCCCGGCCAGCGCCTCGATGAACTGGTCGGGGCCGCTCGCCCTGACCTGGTCGAACAGGTCGGGGAAACGCACCGCCTCGGCGTAGAGGAGACGGCGGACGGCCTGCGACTGCTCGTCGGTGTAGCAGGCCACCAGCTTGCCCGCGACGTCTTCAAGGCCGGGGCGCAGCCCGTCGGCCGCGCCGGGGAACGACTCCAGGACCTCCATCGTCTTGCCGTTGGCCCGCGCCGCGGTCTCGGTCATGACGTGGCGGAACAGGTTCTCCTTCGAACCGAGGTGGTTGTAGATGGTCGGCTTGGCCACCCCCGCCTCGGCGGCGATCAGGTCGAGGCTCGCCTGCGCGTAGCCGACGCGGGCGAACACCCGTAGCGCGGCCTCCACGATGGCCCGGCGTTTGTCCAGCCGCCCTCGGTCGGAGGTCGATTTCTCGGTGTCGCCAACGCTCATTTCGCCATGCTACCGTCCCAGGCAGGTAATTGAACTCACCAGTTCATTTTCACTGTCTCCCCGGTTCAAAGGAGTTGTCATGTCAGGCACGGTCCGGCTCGACCGCGCGCTGCTCACGCTGATCGGCGTGATGGTGCTCGGCGGGATGATGTCCTACCTCGACGCGACGATCGTCAACGTCGGGATCAGCACGCTGACCGCCGAGTTCGAGGCGACCCTGGCCACGATCGAGTGGGTGACCACCGGCTACCTGCTCGCGGTCGCGCTGGCGATCCCGCTGGCCGGGTGGGCGACGGTGCGCTTCGGCGCCAAGCGCATGTGGCTGCTCGGCCTGACCGTGTTCCTGGCCGGGTCGACGCTCTCGGCCTTCGCCTGGAACGCCGAGAGCCTCATCGTGTTCCGGATCCTCCAGGGCCTCGGCGGCGGCATGGTCGACCCGATCATGATGACCGTCGTGGCGGGCGCGGCCGGTCCGGCCCGCATCGCCCGCGTGATGGGGCTCATCTCGATCCCGATCACCCTCGGCCCGGTCGTCGGCCCGATCGTCGGCGGCCTGATCCTCGACAACCTCAGCTGGCAGTGGATGTTCCTGGTCAACATCCCCTTCGCGGTCGCCGCGATCGTGCTGGCCGTGGTCGTGCTGCCGGCCGACGGGCCCGGGGCCGACGCGCCGCTCGACTGGATCGGCGTGTTCACCCTGTCGCCCGGCTTCGCCGCGCTCGTCTTCGCGTTGTCGCGCGCCGGGGCCGAGGGCTTCGGCAGCACGTCGGTGGTGATCGGCCTGGTCGTGGGCCTGGCGCTGTTCGCCGCCTACATCGTGCACGCCCTGCGTACCCGCGGCACGCCGCTGCTCGACCTGCGGCTGTTCCGCAGCAGGGGCTTCAGCGCCAGCGTGACCACCATGTTCCTCATCGGCGGCGGCCTGTTCTCGCTGCTGTTCCTGCTGCCGCTCTACTACCAGGAGGTGCGCGGCGAGTCGGTGCTGGCCTCGGGCCTGCTGCTGGCCCCGCTCGGGCTCGGCACGCTCGTCGGCATGCCGGTCGCGGGCAACCTGGCCGACAAGCTCGGCGCGCGGCGGCTGGTGCCGGTCGGCGCGCTGCTCATCGGGCTGGGCGCGCTGGTGTTCACCGGCTCCGACGCGGGCACCTCGCAGCTGCTGCTGACCGGCGCGCAGCTCGCCGCCGGGTTCGGCCTCGGGCTGGTCGGCGCGCCGACGATGGGGTCGGTCTACCGGACGGTGCCCGGCGACGCGGTGGCCGGGGCGACCGGCGCGGTCTTCATCCTCAACCAGATCGGCGCCTCGCTCGGCATCGCCGTCGTCGCGCTCATCCTCCAGGGCGGCGGCGCGCACACCGCCCCCACGCCCACGACCTTCGCCAACGCCTTCTGGTGGCCGGTGGCCGCCGCAGCGGTGGTCTTCGCGGCCGGGCTGCTGCTCCCCGGCAGGCCCGAGGCCGCCCCCGCCGAGCCCGTCGCCAAACCGGCCCCCTCCGAAGGAGCCCTGTCATGACCCTGCCCTTATCGGTCCTCGACGTCGTCCCGGTCTTCGAGGGCGGCTCGGCCACCCAGGCCCTGAACGACACCGTCGCCTTCGCCGCCGAGGCAGAGAAGCTGGGCTACCTGCGCTACTGGGTGGCCGAGCACCACAACACCACCAGCCTGGCCACCTCCGCCCCGGCCGTGCTGGCCGGGCGGCTCGCGGCGGCGACCACGACCCTGCGGGTGGGGTCGGGCGGGGTGCTGCTGCCCAACCACGCCCCGCTCGTGGTGGCCGAGCAGTTCGGCACGCTGGAGGCCCTCCATCCCGGCCGGATCGACCTCGGGCTCGGCCGGGCCCCCGGCACCGACCCGCGCACCGCCCGCGCGCTGCGCCGCTCCCCCGAGGGCGCGGCCGACTTCGCCGGGGAGATCGGCGAGCTGCGCGGCTACTTCGCGCCCGCCGACCCGTCGACCGGCATCGTCGCGGTCCCGGCCGCCGACGCGCGGCCCGACCTGTGGGTGCTCGGGTCGAGCCCCGGCAGCGGCGCGCTCGCCGGGTCGCTGGGGCTGCCGTACGCGTACGCGCACCAGATCAACCCGCGCGACACGGCACAGGCGCTGGCGGCCTACCGCGACGCGTTCCGGCCCTCGGCCGACCTCGACCGGCCGCGCACCCTGATCGCGGCGCTGGTCACCGTGGCCCCCACCGACGACGAGGCCCTCATCGCGGCCTCCTCCTACCTGCTCGGCAAGGTGCTGATGCGCACCTCGCCCCACTTCGACGTGTTCCCGGCCGGGGCGCGGGCGGCCGCGTACCGGTGGTCGCCGGCCGAGCGGGAGTTCGTGCGGGCCCTGGTCGAGCCGCAGCTCATCGGGAGCGTCGAGACGGTGGCCGGCAAGCTCGACCGGCTGGTCGGGGAGACCGGCGCCGACGAGCTGATGGCGCTGACCGTGGTGCCGTCGCAGGACGACCGGCTGCGGTCGTTCCGGCTGCTGGCCGAGGCCGCGTCGATCGTGGTTTCAGCCCCGCTTTAGCGGCACTCCCGATAGTTCGAGCGAGCGCACATCGAACGTATCTGGAGTTCCCATGCCTCCATCACGTGCCGTACTGGCGGCCGTCGTCCTCATCGCCCTCGCCGCCTGCGGCACGGAGAACACCGGTGGGACCAGCGGCGGCCAGGCGGCCGAGCCCGCCGTCTCCGGCACCCTCACCCACGCGGTCAACGAGGAGCCCGACTGCTGGGATCCGCACGTCAGCGCGCAGGACGTCACCTCGTTCCTGCAGCGCCCGGTCTACGACTCGCTGGTCTACCAGACGCCCGACGGCGCCCTGGAGCCGTGGCTGGCCACCAAGTGGGAGATCAGCCCCGACAGCAAGACCTACACCTTCACGCTGCGCGAGGACGTCGTCTTCCACGACGGCGCCAAGCTCGACGCCGAGGCGGTCAAGGCCAACTTCGACCACATCACCGCCAAGGAGACCAACTCCCAGTACGCGGCCGGGCTGCTCGGCCCGTACAAGGGCGTGACGGTCGTCGGCCCCCACCAGGTGAAGGTCGAGTTCGACCGGCCCTACGTGCCGTTCCTCCAGGCGGCCAGCACCACGGCGCTGGGCATCGCCTCCCCCGCCACGCTGAAGGCCGGGCCGGACAAGCTGTGCGCCGCCGGCGCCGGCTCGGTCGGCTCGGGGCCCTTCACGTCGGGCGCCTACGTGCGCGGCCAGGAGCGGACGTACACCAGGAACGCCGCCTACAACTGGGCGCCCAAGAGCGCCGGGCACACCGGCCCGGCCCGGCTGGAGACCTTGAAGGTCCGGTTCATCTCCGAGGCGGCCACCCGGGTCGGGGCGCTGACCTCCGGCCAGGTCGACACGGCCAGCGCGATCCCGGCCAACCAGCTCGGGCTGCTCACGGCCGACCCGAGGCTGCAGGTGCTCGACAAGCAGGTGCCCGGGGCGGTGAACGCCTTCTACCTGAACACCAAGGGCGCGCTGTTCTCCGACGTGCGGGTGCGGCGGGCCTTCCAGCGGGCCATCGACGTCGACACGCTGGTGAAGTCGGTCTTCCAGGGCCTCTACCAGCGGGCCTGGAGCCCGCTTTCGCCGACCACCCCGGCCAGCTACGACGCCTCGCTGGAGAACACCTGGCCGCCCGACCCGGCGTTGTCGGCCAAGCTGCTCGACGAGGCCGGCTGGACCGGCCGCGACGCCGAGGGCTACCGCACCAAGGACGGCAAGCGGCTCACCGTGGTCGCCCCGATCTACGGCGAGGCGAGCACGTTCTCGCAGGCGGTGCAGGGCGACCTGAAGAAGTCGGGCATCTACCTGGAGCTGCTCGCCTCGACCGACGCGATCGAGATCGGCGGCCGCCTCGACGAGGGCCGCTACGACGTGGTCGAGTTGTCGTGGGCGCGCGGCGACGGCGACATCCTGAGCCACTTCTTCTTCTCCGACCAGACGTCCAAGAACAGCGGCCACAACTTCGCCCAGGTCACCGACCCCGAGGTCGACACGTGGCTGACGGCGGCGCAGACCGCGCAGGAGCCCGCCCAGCGCGCCGCCGAGTACGCCAAGGCGCAGAAGTGGGCGATCGAGAACGCCGTGGTGGTGCCGACCTACGTCGACACGCAGAACCTCGGCGCCAGCAAGAAGGTGCGCGACCTGCGGCTGAGCATCTCGGCGCACCCCGAGTTCTACGGCGCCTGGGTCGAGGCCCCGTGAGGGGTGTGCTGACCCGGCTGGTGAGCGCGGCCCTCGTCGTGTGGGCCGCGGCCACCTGCGCCTTCCTGGTTCTCCAGCTCATCCCGGGCGACCCGGTCTACGCCGTCGTCGGCTCCGACGCGCTGGTCTCCGAGGAGCAGCACGAGCGGATCCGCGCCGAATACGGCCTCGACCAGCCGCTCGTGGTGCAGTACCTGAGCTACGTCGCCCGGCTGGCGACCTTCCGGTTCGGCGACTCCTACCAGCTCCAGCAGCCGGTGGCGACGGTGCTGGCCGACCAGCTGTGGCCGACCGTGCAGCTCGCGCTGGCGGCCACCGTGCTGGCCCCGATCCTGGCGGTGCTGGTGGCGGTGGCCACCTCGGGGCGGCGGCACTGGCCGCGCCGGGTGGCGGCGGCGGTGGAGCTGGTGGTGGTGTCGACGCCGTCGTTCTGGCTCGGCATCATGCTGCTGACGATCTTCTCGTTCCGGCTGGGCTGGTTGCCGGTGTCGGAGACCGGCGGCGTCGCGTCGCTGGTGCTGCCCACGATCACCCTGGCGCTGCCGATCGCGGCCGTGCTGACCCAGGTGATGCGCGAGGGCCTGCTCGCCGCGCTCGACCAGCCGTTCGCGGTGACCGCGCGGGCGCGCGGCGTGCCCGAGACGGCGGTGCGCTACCGGCACGCCCTGCGCCACTCGGCGCTGCCCGCGCTGACCATGGCGGGCTGGTTCACCGGCACCCTGCTCGGCGGCGCGGTGATCGTGGAGAACGTGTTCGCCCGGCCCGGCATCGGGCGCGTCACCCTCCAGGCGGTCGGCGACCGCGACCTGCCGGTCGTGCAGGGCGTGGTGGCGCTGTCGGCGGTGGTGTTCGTCGCGGTCAGCGTGCTGGTCGACGTCCTGTACGCCGTCGTCGACCCCCGCCTGCGCCGGAGGACGGGGGTGCAGGCGATATGAGGCACACAGGCATCGCGCTGGCGGGGGCGTTCCTGGTGCTCCTCGTCGTGGCGGCGCTCTTCCCCGGGCTGCTGGCCGGGGGCGACCCGACCGCGACCGACCCGCTGTCCACCTTCCTGCCGCCCGGCTCGGCGCACTTCTTCGGCACCGACCAGCTCGGGCGCGACGTCTTCACCCGGGTCGTGTACGGCGCCCGCCACTCGCTGGCCATCGGCGCGGCGGCCACCGTGGGCGGGCTCCTCATCGCCGTGGTGTGGGGCCTGCTGGCGGCGTTGTCGGGCCGGTTCGGCGACGCGGTGCTGATGCGGGTCGCCGACGCCCTGCTGGCGCTGCCCGGCCTGCTGCTGGCCCTGCTCGTGGTGCTGATCACCGGCAAGGGCGTGGTCGGCGCGACGCTCGCGGTGGCCGTGGGCATCGCGCCCGGCTTCGCCCGGGTCGTGCGCGCGCAGGCGCTCGTGGTGCGCCGGTCGGGCTACGTCGAGGCGGCGATCGGGCTCGGTGTGCCCCGGCCGCTGGTCGTGCTGCGGCACGTGCTGCCCAACACGTTCGGGCCGCTGCTGGTGCTGGCCACCGTCACGCTCGGCGTCTCGATCTCTTCGGGCGCGGCCCTCAGCTACCTGGGCCTGGGCGCGCAGCCGCCGACGCCCGAGTGGGGGGCGATGCTCACCGAGAGCCAGGGCTTCCTGCATCTGGCCTGGTGGGCGGCGCTGTTCCCGGGGCTGCTGCTGGTCTTGACCGTCGTCGCGGTGACCGTCGCCGGTCGCCACGCCCAGAACCGATCCGAGGGACGGTACGCCTCATGAGCCTCGTCGAGGCCGTAGACCTTGACGTCCGGTTCGCCGCCGGCCGGGTGCACGCCGTGCGCGGCGCGTCGTTGCGGCTGGCGGCGGGCCGCTGCCTGGCCCTGGTCGGCGAGTCGGGGTCGGGCAAGTCGGCGCTGGCCCGCTCGCTCCTCGGGCTGGCCGGGCCGACCGCCACGGTCACCGCCGCCGAACTGCGCGTCGCCGGGGAGGACGCCCGGACCTTCGGCCCGCGCGAGTGGCGCCGGGTGCGCGGCCGGCACGTCGGGCTCGTCTCCCAGGACGCGCTGGTCGCCCTCGACCCGCTGCGCCCGATCGGCGCCGAGATCACCGAGTCGCTGCTGGCGCACCGCACGGTGCCCCGGAGCCGGGCCCGCGAACGGGTGGTCGACCTGCTCACCCGGGTCGGGGTGCCCGACCCGGAGGAGCGCGCCCGCCAGTACGTCCACCAGCTCTCGGGCGGGCTGCGCCAGCGGGCCCTCATCGCCTCGGCCATCGCGGCCGAACCGGGGATCCTGATCGCCGACGAGCCGACCACCGCGCTCGACGCCGCCGTGCAGGCGCGGGTGCTGGCCCTGCTGGCCGAGCTCAAAGAGCAGGGCACCGGGCTGCTGCTGATCTCCCACGATCTCGCGGTGGTGGAGGCGCTGGCCGACGAGGTCGCGGTGATGCGGCACGGCGTGATCGTCGAGACCGGCCCGACCGAGCGGGTGCTGGAGGAGCCGCGGCATCCGTACACGAAGGAGCTGCTCGCCGCCGTGCCGGGGAGCAGGCCCCGGACCGGGCGGGGGCGGCCACCCGAAGGCGCTCCGTTGCTCGACGTCACCGGCGTGGTGAAGCGGTTCGCCGGCCGCACGGCGGTGGCGGGCGTCGGCTTCACGCTGCGGCCGGGCGAGACGCTCGGGCTGGTCGGCGAGTCGGGTTCGGGCAAGACCACGCTGGCCCGCGTCGTGCTCGGGATGGCCCGGCCCGACGAGGGCACGGTGCTGCTCGACGGCGAACCCTGGAGCGGGGTGCCCGAACGGGCCCGCCGGACGCGGCGGCACACGATCCAGCTCGTGCCGCAGGACCCGCTCAGCGCCGTCGACCCGCGCTGGCCGGTGTCGCGGATCGTCGGCGAGGCGCTGGCCGCGACCGGCGTGCCCCGCGCCGAACGCGCCGACCGAACCGTGGTGCTGCTGGACCGGGTCGGGCTGACCGCCGACCTGCTCGGGCGGCGGCCCGCCGCGTTGTCGGGCGGCCAGCGGCAGCGGGTGGCCGTCGCCCGCGCCCTGGCGACCAGGCCGCGGCTGCTGGTGTGCGACGAGCCGGTGTCGGCGCTCGACGTGTCGGTGCAGGCGCAGGTGCTCGACCTGCTGCGCCGCCTCCAGGAGGAGCTCGGCCTGGCCACCCTGTTCATCTCCCACGACCTGGCCGTGGTGCGCGAGGTCTGCGACCGGGTGATGGTGATGAAGGACGGGGTCGTCGTCGAGTCGGGGCCGGTCGAGGAGGTGTTCGCGGGGCCCGTGCATCCGTACACGAAGTCGCTGCTGGACGCGGTGCCGCGCCGGGCCCGCGCGGCGCGCGAACCCGCGCAAGAACGGCTTTAGAGCCGCCCAATACCACGCTGCCAGCCTCACTCCCATGACCAGCTCACCAGAACAGACCCGCGGCGCACGGCTCCCGTCGCTGACCGGGCTGCGCTTCCTCGCGGCGCTGCTCGTGTTCGCCTTCCACACCACCTGGCAGACCAAGTTCGTCGACACCCCGGTCTTCGAGAGCGCCGGCTTCTACGGCGTCACCTTCTTCTTCGTGCTCAGCGGGTTCGTGCTGACCTGGTCGGCCCGGCCCGGCGACACGCCGCCGAAGGTGTGGCGGCGGCGGGTGGTGAAGATCTTCCCCAACCACCTGGTCACGTTCGCCGTGGCCGGGGTGCTGATGCTGCTGACCGCGCAGGCGTTCACCACCACCGGCACCCTGGCCAACCTGTTCCTGCTCCAGGCGTGGATCCCCGACCTCACCGTGCCGAACACGATGAACTCGGTGAGCTGGTCGTTGTCGTGCGAGTTGTTCTTCTACCTGACCTTCCCGTGGATCCTGCGGCTGCTGAACCGCTTCTCCGCGCGGGCGTTGTGGATCACGGCCGGCGCCCTGGTGGCGGTGACGCTGCTGGTGCCGCTGGTGTCGGTGTACCTGATCGGCGGGCAGCCGCTGCCGTTCATCTCCGACGGGACGTTGTCGTTCGAGCAGATCTGGTTCGTGTACTTCTTCCCGCCGGTCCGGGCGGCCGAGTTCGTCCTCGGCGTGGTGGCGGCGCGGCTGGCGCTGGAGGGGGCGTGGCCCCGGTTCGGACTGGCCCCCGCGCTGCTCGTCGCGGTCGGCGGCTACGTCGTGCAGGCGAACGTGCCCTACCTCTGGGGCATCGCCGGGACGGCGGCCATCTGGCTGACGCCGCTGGTGGTGGCCGCCGCGCAGGCCGACCGGCGGCTGACCCGGTCGCCGTTCCGGGGGCGGGCGCTGGTGCGGCTCGGGGAGTGGTCGTTCGCGTTCTACATGGTGCACGGGCTGACGGTCACCTACCTGCACCGCTACCTGGTCGCCGACCGCGACCCGACGCCGCTCGCGGGGGCGGGGCTGCTGGTGCTGGCCCTCGCGGTCGCGCTGGTGCTGGCCTGGGCCCTGTTCACGTTCGTGGAGACCCCGGCGGTCCGCCGGTTCAGCGCGTCACGGCAGGTCCCGACGGTCTCCACGCCTCTCAGGGAGGTGGCCGAATGACTCAGCTGCCCGAGTATCCGCAGGCCCGCGGGTGCCCTTTCCAGCCCGCGTCCGGGTACGCCGACTACGCCCCGGTCGCCAAGGTGCGGCTCTACAACGGGCGCGAGGTGTGGGCGGTGACCGGGCACGCCGAGGCGCGGCAGGTGCTGCTCGACCCGGTCACCTACTCCTCCGACCGGGTCCATCCGCACTACCCGGCGCTGGCGCCCCGCTTCGAGTCGGCCCGCAAGGTGCGCAACTTCATCGGCATGGACCCGCCGGAACACACCGTGCAGCGGCGCATGCTGCTGTCGAGCTTCACCGTGAAGAAGACCAACGCGCTGCGGCCCCGCATCCAGAGCCTGGTCGACGGGCTCGTCGACGAGATCGAGGCCAAGGGCCCGGTCGCCGACCTGGTGCCCGACTTCGCGCTGCCGGTGCCCTCGATCGTCATCTGCGAGCTGCTCGGCGTGCCCTACGCCGACCACGGGTTCTTCGAGCACCAGTCGCGGCGGGTGGTCACCGGCAGCACCACCCTGGAGGAGAGCGCCGACGCGTTCGCGCAGCTCAAGGGGTATCTCGACGAGCTGATCCGGCGCAAGCAGCGGGAACCCGGCGACGGGCTGCTCGACACCCTGATCGCCGAGCAGGTCGAGACGGGCGGGCTGACCCGGGCCGAGCTGGTCGACATCGCGCTGCTGCTGCTCGTGGCCGGTCACGAGACCACCGCGAGCGCCATCGCGCTCGGCGTCGTCACCCTGCTTGAGCACCCCGATCAGCTGGCCGCGCTGCGGTCGGACCCGCGACTGCTGCCGACGGCCGTGGAGGAGCTGCTGCGCTTCATGGCCATCGCCGACGGCATCGCCCGGTTCGCCACCGCCGACGCCGACCTGGCCGGGCACCGGGTGCGGGCCGGCGACGGGGTCGTGGTCGTCATCGCCACCGCCAACCGCGACGGCGAGGCGTTCCCCTCCCCCGCCGCGTTCGCGGTCGACCGCGGGGCCCGCCACCACGTGTCGTTCGGGCACGGCGTGCACCAGTGCATCGGCCAGAACCTGGCGCGCGCCGAGATGGAGATCGCGCTCGGCACGCTCTTCCGCAGGCTGCCCGGCCTGCGGCTGGCCCGGGACCTCGCCGACCTGCCGATCAAGGAGGCGGGCGGCGTCCAGGGTGTCTGGGAACTGCCCGTCACCTGGTGAACAGGAGTCGTACATGCGAATCAGCGCCGATCAGGGACGCTGCCTGGGCGCGGGACAGTGCGTGCTGTCCGCGCCCGACCACTTCGACCAGTCCGAGCTCGGGCTGGTCGACGTGCTCGACCCGGAGGTGCCGGAAGGGGACGAGCAGCGTTTCCGGGACATCCTCGACCTCTGCCCGTCACAGGCCCTGTCACTGGAGGCGTGACCATGCCGATCAGCGGAACCCTCGCCGACGCCGTCGCCGACCGCGCCGGAACCCGCCCCCGGCCGCTGGCCGAACTGCCGGAGTTCGACTCCGTCGACGTGACCGAGCCCGCCGCGCCGGTGCACGTGCGCGTCTACCGCCCGCGCGGCGTGCCCGGACCGCTGCCCGCGACGTTGTGGCTGCACGGCGGCGGGTTCGTGCTGGGCAACGTCGACCACGTCCACCAGGCGGCGGCGCAGGCGGCGGCGTACGCCTCCGCCGTCGTGGTCGCGGTCGGCTACCGGCTCGCGCCCGAGCACCCCTTCCCGGCCGGGCTGGACGACTCCTACGCGGCGCTCGAATGGCTGGCCGCCGAGGCCGGCGCGCTCGGGGTGGACGCCGCCCGGCTCGGCGTGGCCGGGGCGAGTTCCGGCGCGGCGCTGGCCACGGGCGTGGCGCTGCTGGCCCGCGACCGGGGCGGGCCGCCGCTGGTGTTCCAGCACCTGGCGACACCGGCCCTGGACGACCGTCTGGAGACCGCGTCGATGCGCACGCTGACCGACGCGCCCATCTGGAACCGGGGGCTGGCGCTGGAGAGCTGGCGTCTCTACCTGGGCGGCGGCGGGGTCTCCGGCTATGCCGCGCCCGCCCGGGTGGACGACCTGGCCGGCCTGCCGCCCGCCTACGTCTCCACCGCGGGCCTCGATCCGCTGCGCGACGAGGGCGTCCTGTACGCCCTGCGGCTGGCCCAGGCCGGGGTGCCCGTCGAGCTGCACAACTTCCCGGGCTTCTACCACGCCTTCGGCGGGCCCGATCTGCCGTCGGAGCAACAGCGGATCGCGGTCGAGCATCTGGCGGCGCTCAAGCGGGGGCTCTGGCCGTGACGGCGCCGCCGGGTGAGCGGCCGGTCGGCGCCGCTCGCCAGGCGGCGGAACGACGGCGGGCGGGGCCGGCCAGGCGGGAGCCGTAACGGAGCAGAAGTGGCTTTAGATCGCCTCAAGGCCATCCTTAGCGGTTCCGGCCAAGCTGCGTTGTATGTCCGACTCACCCACCAGCACCCCCATCGCCGTCATCGGCCTGGCCTGCCGGCTGCCGGGCGCGGCGGACCCCGACTCCTTCTGGCGGCTGCTCTCGGAGGGGCGCGACGCGGTCGGCGCCGCCCCCGCCGGGCGCGGCCTGGGTGAGGCGCCCGGGGCCTACCTCGACGAGGTCGACCGCTTCGACGCCGCCTTCTTCGGCATCTCGCCGAAGGAGGCGGCGGCGATGGACCCGCAGCAGCGGCTCCTGCTCGAACTGGGCTGGGAGGCCCTGGAGGAGGCCGGCGTCGTGCCCGCCTCGCTGGCGGGCAGCCGGACCGCCGTCTTCGCCGCCGCCCTCTGGGACGACTACGCCACCCTCCACCACCTGCGCGGAGCGCCGCCCGGCCGGCACGCGATGACCGGCCTGAACCGGGGCGTGCTGGCCAACCGGCTCTCCTACGTGCTCGGGCTGACCGGGCCGAGCCTGACCGTCGACGCGGCGCAGTCGTCGTCGCTGGTCGCGGTGCACCTGGCGAGCGAGAGCCTGCGCCGCGGCGAGTCCGACCTGGCGCTGGTCGGCGGGGTGAACCTGATCCTGTCGCCCGACAGCGGGGCCCGCAGCGCCGGGTTCGGCGCGCTGTCGCCCGACGGCCGCTGCTTCACCTTCGACGCCCGCGCCAACGGCTACGTGCGCGGCGAGGGCGGGGTGGCCGTGCTGCTCAAGCCGCTCGACCGGGCGCTGGCCGACGGCGACCGCGTCCACGCGGTGCTGCTCGGCGGCGCGGTCAACAACGACGGCGCCTCCGCCGGGCTGACGGTGCCCGACCGGGCCGCGCAGGAGGCGGTGATCCGCGCCGCGCACGCCCGCGCCGGAACCGCGCCCGGCGAGGTCGGCTACGTGGAGCTGCACGGCACCGGCACCCCGGTGGGCGACCCGATCGAGGCGGCGGCGCTGGGGGCCGCCCTCGGCTCCGGCCGCCCGCTGCTGGTGGGGTCGGTGAAGACGAACGTCGGCCATCTGGAGGGCGCGGCCGGGCTGACCGGGCTGCTCAAGGCGGTGCTGGCGGTCCGGCACCGGCGGGTGCCCGCGAGCCTGAACTTCCGCGACCCGAACCCGGCCATCACCCTCGACGAACTGGGCCTGCGGGTGGCGGCCGAGCCGTCGGCGTGGCCGCTGGAGGGGCGCGCGGTGGCGGGGGTGAGCTCGTTCGGCATGGGCGGGACCAACGCCCACGTCGTGGTGGCGGAGCACTCCGTCCCGGAGCCGCCCGACGACGTCGCCGATGGGCGGTTGCTGCCGTTCGTGGTGTCCGGGCGCGACGCGGCGGCGCTGCGAGCGCAGGCCGGGCGGCTGGCCGAGGCGACGGGAGGCCGGGCGGCCGATGTGGCGTACTCGCTGGCGACGACCCGGACCCGGTTCGCCAGCCGCGCCGTGGTGCTGGCCGAGGACGCCGACGGCCTCGCCGACGGGCTGAAGGCGGTGGCCGAGGGGCGCGAACATCCGTCGGTCGTGCGCGGGGAGGCGGCCGCGCGCCCCCGCACGGCGTTCCTGTTCACCGGGCAGGGCAGCCAGTACGCGGGCATGGGCGCCGAGCTCTACCAGGCGGAACCGGTGTTCGCCGCCGCCTTCGACGAGGTGGCCGCCGCCTTCGCGCCGCACCTCGACCTGGCCGCGATCCTCTCAGGCGACCTGCTCCACGAGACCCGTCACACCCAGCCCGCGCTGTTCGCGCTGGAGACGGCGCTGTTCCGGCTGCTGGCGCACCGGGGCGTGCGCGCCGACGTGGTCACCGGCCACTCGATCGGCGAGGTGACGGCCGCGCACGTGGCCGGGGTGTTGTCGCTGCCCGACGCGGCGGCGCTGGTCGCGGCGCGGGCCCGGCTCATGTGGTCGGCGCCCTCGGGCGGCGCCATGGTGGCGGTCGAGGCGACCGAGGAGGAGGTCGCGCCGCACCTCGGCGACGGGGTGGACCTCGGCGCGGTCAACGGCCCCACGTCCGTGGTGCTGTCGGGCGACGCCGGCGCGGTCGCCCGGGTGGCCGGGCTGTTCGCCGCCGACGGACGGCGGACCCGGGCGCTGACGGTGAGCCACGCCTTCCACTCGGCGCACATGGATCCGATCCTGGACGAGTTCCACGCCGTCGCCGCCACCCTCGCCTACCGGCCGCCGGACATCCCGGTCGTCGGCAACGTGACCGGGAGGATCGCGACGCCCGAGCAGCTGACCGACCCGGCGTACTGGACCCGGCACATCCGGCACGCCGTGCGCTTCCACGACGCCCTCACGACGCTGCGCGCCGACGGCGTGACCACATTCCTCGAACTCGGCCCCGACGCGGTGTTGTCCGCCCTGGTGCCGGGAGGCCAGGCGGTGCTGCGGCGCGGCCGGCCGGAACGGGCCACCCTGCTGCGCGCACTGGCCGCGGCACACACGGCCGGCACCGACGTCGACCTGGGCGGCCTCGCGGCCGGCCGGGTCGTGCCCCTGCCCACCTACGCCTTCCAGCGGACCCGCCACTGGTTCGACGAGACGCCCCAACCCGTTCCGGATCCCGCCGGCGCGGCCGTGCTGCCCGACCTGCTCGACCTGGTCCGCACGCAGACCGCCATCGTGCTCGGCCACGTCACCGGTGACGCCGTCGACGGCGACCGCACCTTCAAGGACCTGGGCTTCGACTCGATGGCCGCCGTCGAACTCCGCGAACGGCTCGCCGCGGCGACCGGCCTGGACCTGCCGGCCGGGCTCGTCTACAACCATCCCACCCCGCACGCGGTCGTCGCGTCACTGCGGGCGGAACTGGCCCCCGGCCGTGTGACGCCCCAGCGGGCGGTGACCGGCGACCCCGTGGTCATCGTCGGCATGGCCTGCCGCTACCCCGGCGGGGTGACCTCACCGGAGGACCTGTGGCGGCTGGTCGCCGACGGCGTCGACGCCGTCGGCCCCTTCCCCGCCGACCGCGGCTGGCAGCTCGGCCCCGGCACGGGCTTCGCCCGGCAGGGCGGTTTCCTGTACGACGCCGCGGACTTCGACGCCGGCTTCTTCGGCATCAGCCCCCGGGAGGCCACGGCGATCGACCCGCAACAGCGGCTGCTGCTGGAGACGGCGTGGGAGACCTTCGAGCGGGCCGGCATCGACCCCGGGACGCTCCGCGGCTCCCGGACGGCCGTGTTCGTCGGCGGCACCTCGCAGGACTACGGCCCCCGCCTGCACGAACCCGCCGAAGGCTTCGACGGCTACCTCCTCACCGGCAGCACGGTCAGCGTGGCGTCGGGGCGGGTGGCGTACACGTTCGGCCTGGAGGGCCCCGCCGTGACCGTCGACACGGCGTGCTCCTCCTCTTTGGTGGCGTTGCACCTGGCGGTCCAGGCGCTGCGGCAGGGCGAGTGCGACCTCGCGCTGGCAGGCGGGGTGACGGTGATGGCGACACCCGGCATGTTCCTGGAGTTCAGCCGCCAGCGCGGCCTGTCGGCCGACGGCCGCTGCAAGGCGTTCGCCGCCGCCGCCGACGGGACAGGCTGGTCGGAAGGCGCGGGTCTGCTCCTGGTCGAGCGGCTCTCCGACGCCCGCCGCAACGGCCACCCGGTGCTCGCGGTGGTGCGCGGCACGGCGGTCAACCAGGACGGCGCCTCCAACGGCCTGACCGCGCCCAACGGCCCGTCGCAGGAGCGGGTCATCAGGGCGGCCCTCGCCAACGCCGGCCTGGCCGCCTCCGACGTGGACGCCGTCGAGGCCCACGGGACGGGCACCCGGCTCGGCGACCCGATCGAGGCCGAAGCCCTGATCGCTACGTATGGGCAGGAGCGGGAAAGGCCGGCGTGGCTGGGCTCGCTGAAGTCGAACATCGGGCACACGCAGGCGGCGGCGGGGGTCGGTGGCGTCATAAAGATGGTCCAGGCGATGCGGCATGGGCTGCTGCCCCGAACCTTGCACGTCGACGCGCCCAGCCCGCACGTGCGCTGGAACGACGGGCTCCGGCTGCTCACGGAACCGGTGGCGTGGCCACACGACGACGACCGGCTTCGGCGGGCCGCTGTGTCGTCATTCGGCATCAGCGGCACGAATGCTCACGTGGTTCTGGAGGAGCCTGCTGGCACCAACGGCCTTGCGGTTCTCGGCGGGCCCTCGCCTGCGGTCTCGTCAATCGGTGCCAAGGTCCACGTGGTTCTGGGGGAACGGGATCCTGCCGTCTCGTCCGCCGTTATGAGCGCCTCTGTGGTTCCGGAGGAGCCGCTTACTGGCGGCCTGTCCTCCGACATCAGCGCCCACGTGGTCTTCGAGGAACCAGAAACCGCCGTTTCATCGTCCGGCGACAGCGCGCACGTCGTCTTGGAGGAACCGGAGCACACCACCGAGCCCAGCGCGGTGCTCGGGCCGGTGCCGGTGCTCCTCTCGGCGCGGAGCTCCGAGGCGTTGCGGGCGCAGGCCGGCCGTCTGCGTGATCATGTCATCGCGAGGCCCGATCTCGATCTGCGGGGCGCCGCCCATACCCTCGCGACCGGGCGCGCCAGGTTCACCCACCGGGCTGCCGTCATCACCGGCGATCGGGCCGAGTTGCTGGCGGCGCTGACGGCACTGGCCGACGACGGGCACCACCCCGCACTGGCCCGTGGGGTGGCTGCGCAGCGGCCCCGGACCGCGTTCCTGTTCACCGGGCAGGGAAGCCAGCGGCCCGGCATGGGACGTGAGCTCTACCAGGCCGAACCCGTCTTCGCCGCCGCGTTCGACGACGTGATTGCCGTGCTGGAACCCGGGCTCAAAGAGATCATCTTCGGCGACTCCAGGCTGCTCGACCAGACCCGCTACACCCAATCCGCCCTCTTCGCCCTGCAGACCGCGCTCTACCGACTGCTGGAACACCACGGACTCCGACCCGACGCCGTGCTCGGGCACTCGGTCGGCTCCATCGCCGCCGCCCATGTCGCCGGGGTGCTGAGCCTGGGCGACGCGGCGAAGCTCGTCACCGCCCGCGCTCGGCTCATGCAGGAACTTCCGGCCGGCGGGGGGATGGCCGCACTCTCCCTCGGGGAGGCCGAAGTCCTCGCGTTGCTGGACGGGCTCACCGACCAGGTCTCACTCGCCGCGATCAACGGGCCGCGCGCCACCGTCGTCTCCGGCACTCTTCAGGGCGTCGAGCAGGTCATCGAACGGGCAGCGGGCGCAAAGGTGAAGCGGCTGACGGTCAGTCACGCCTTCCACTCACCCCTGATGGAGCCGATGCTCGAAGAGTTCCGGCACGTCCTCGACACGCTGCACTTCGCCGAGCCCACCATTCCGATCGTCTCCGACCGCACCGGAGAACTGGGCGGGCTCGACAATCCCCAGCACTGGGTCAGGCATGTCCGCGAACCCATCCGCTTCACCGACGCCATCGCCACGCTCACCGACATTCAGACCTTCGTCGAGATCGGGCCGGATGCCGTCCTCACGGCTTTGCTCCCCAACCACAACGCCCACCCCACCCTCCGCCGCAACCACCCGGAAAACCTCACCCGGCTCCTCGCCACCCTCCACACCACCGGCCTGCCCGTCGGCTGGCCGACCGACGGCACCACGGACCCCGTCGACCTGCCCACCTACCCCTTCCAGCGCGAGCGCTACTGGTTGACGAGCAGGCCGGAGCTGCCGGGGCTCACCGCCACGGGCCACCCCTTCCTGGGCGCGTCGGTCGAACGGGCCGACGACGACGGGCTGCTGATCACCGGGCGCGTCTCCCTGGAGGCCCACCCCTGGCTGGCCGGGCACCGGATCGGCGGCTCGGTCCTGCTGCCGGGAACGGCGCTCGTGGAACTGGCTTTGGCGGCGGGCGAGCGCGCCGGAGTTCCTCGCGTCGAGGAGCTCACCATCGACACGCCACTCGTCTTGCCGGAGAAGGGCTCGGTGAACCTGCAACTCTCCGTCGGTCCGGCGAGCGCCGACGGCAGCCGGACTCTGAGCGTGTACGCCCGCGACCACCGCGACCGCTCCGACCACCCAGATGGCTCTGACCTCCCCAGCTACTCCCACCTTTCCGGCCCCTCTGACCGCTCTAATGGCTCCGGCCACTCCGACATCTCCGGCCGCCCCGACGTCACCGGTGGTGCGAACCACGTCGGCGGCTCCGACCTCCGCGACCGCCCGAACCACCGCGACCGCAATGACCACTCCGACCGCCCCGGCCACTTGGGCCGCTTTAGCCGCTCTGACCGCTTCAGCCCTTCTGACCGCCCCAGCCACTCTGGTGTCTCCAGCCGCCCCGACGTCCCCAGCGGCGCGGACCACATCGGCGGTTCCGACCTCCGCGCCCACCCGAACCACCCCGACCGCAATGACCACTCCGACCGCCCCGGCCAATCCGGCGTCTCCAGCCGCCCCAACATCCCGGGCGATGCGGACCACGTCGGCGGCTCCGACGTTTCGTGGCGTCGCCACGCCACCGGGCTGCTCGGGCCCTCCCGGGGTAAAGCCAGCCGGGTGGCCGCCGCCTGGCCGCCGCCAGGGGCGGAACCGATCGACCCCGACGTCCTCTACGCCGACCTTGCTGACGCCGGTTACGTCTACGGTCCCGATTTCCAAGGCGTGCGGGCGGCCTGGCGGCAGGACGATCGACTGCACGCCGAATTGGAGCTGCCCGGCGACCCAGGCGCGTTCCGGCTGCATCCCGCGCTACTCGACGCCGCGCTGCACCCGCTCGTGGGCCGCGAGCTCCCCCACGCCAACGGGCTGCCCGTCCCGTTCGTGTGGACCGGCGTCGAACTCTCGGCGACGAAGGCCAAGACGTTGCGGGTCACCTGGTCGGCCGACCGGCTGGACGCCACCGACGACACCGGCCGGCCCGTGCTCACGGCCGAAACCGTGACCCTCCGTCCAATCCCCGCCCTCCGGCCCGCGTTCCCCGATCTGCACCGCCTCACCTGGACGCCCAGTCCCGCCGCCCAACCCGAGAGTGAGTCCGTCACGATCAGGGTCCCGGCAGGGCGGGGCGCGGCGGCGTTCGTACTGAAGGCCGTGCAGGAGGCAGCTGACGCCCGGCTGCTCTTCCTGACAGATGGCGCGGTCGCCGCCGTCGAGGGCGATCAGGTCGGCGATCCGTGGCAGGCCGCCGCATGGGGCCTGCTCCGGACGGCGCAGAGCGAGCGGCCCGGCCGGTTCGCCGTCGCCGACGCGCCCCCGGACACCCCGGCCAACATCCTCGCGTCCCTCCCTTCTGATGAGCCGCAGGTCGCCATCCGGGACGGGGTGGTGCTAGTCCCAAGGCTCACGCGGGCCGAGCCGACAGGGCCGGCCACGGTGTTCGACGAGCGGACCGTCGTGGTGACCGGCGGCACCGGCGGGCTGGCGCGGCCCGTCGTCCGGCATCTGGTGCGGCGACACGGCGTGCGGCGGCTGCTGCTGCTCAGCCGGCGTGGGCCGGACGCCGACGGGGCCGCCGAGTTCGCCCATGAACTGGCCGAGCTCGGCGCGCGGGCCGTTTTCGCCGCCGTGGACGTCGCCGACCGGGAGGCGCTGGCGGCGGTGCTGGCCGACGTACCGGAAGAGGAACCGATCGGCGCGGTGGTGCACCTCGCGGGCGTGCTCGACGACGGGACGCTGGAGTCGCTGACCGCCGAGCGCCTCGACGGCGTGTTGCGGCCGAAGGCCGACGCCGCCTGGCACCTGCACGAACTGACCAGGGATCTGCCGCTCGCGGCGTTCGTCCTGTTCTCGTCGGTCTCCGGGGTCGTCGGCACGGCGGGCCAGGCCGGTTACGCCGCCGCCAACGCCTACCTCGACGCGCTCGCCCTGCACCGCCGCGCGCTCGGGCTGCCCGCGACGTCGCTGGCCTGGGGGTTGTGGGAGGGCGGCATGGGCGAAACGCTCGACCCGGCCGCACGGGCCCGCTGGTCGCGGTCGGGGTTGCCGCCGCTGACGGAGGCGCGCGGCCTGGAGCTGCTCGACGCCGCCCTCGCGGCGGGGGACGACGCGGTGCTCGTGCCCGCCGGGGTGGACCTCCCAGCGCTGCGGCGGCGCGCCGCCACCGGGCCGCTGCCCGCGCCGTTGCGCGGGCTGGTGCCGCCGGTCCGGCGCAGGACGGCCGGGTCGTGGCCCGAACGCATCGCGGGCCTCCCCGAGCACGAGCGGTCCCGGGCCGTCGCCGAGACGGTGCTGGCGGCGGTCGCCGACGTGCTCGGACACACCAGTGCGGCGGGCCTCGACCCGGCCCGCGCCTTCCGCGACCTGGGGTTCGACTCGCTCACCGGGGTCGAGCTGCGCAACCGGCTCGGCACGGTGACCGGCCTGCGGCTACCCGCCACCGTCACCTTCGACCACCCGTCGGCCGACGCGCTCACCGCCCACCTGACCGGCCTGCTGCCCGGCACCGCGACCCGCGAGGCGGTCGCCGTGACGACGGTCCAGGACGACGACCCGGTCGTCATCGTCGGCATGGCCTGCCGTTATCCGGGCGGGGTGGCCTCGCCGGAGGACCTGTGGCGGCTGGTCGCCGACGGCGTCGACGCCGTCGGGCCCTTCCCCGCCGACCGGGGCTGGGATCTCGATTCCCTGTACGACCCCGATCCCGACCGCGTCGGCACCTCCTACACCCGGCAGGGCGGTTTCCTGTACGACGCCGCCGACTTCGACCCCGCCTTCTTCGGCATCAGCCCCCGGGAGGCGGCCGCGATCGACCCCCAGCAGCGGTTGCTGCTGGAGACGGCGTGGGAGACCTTCGAACGGGCCGGCATCGCCCCCGACTCGGTCCGCGGCTCGCGCACCGCCGTGTTCGCCGGGGTCATGTACAACGACTACGCCGCCCGGTTGACGCGGGCGCCGAAGGACCTCGAGGGCTACCTGCTGACGGGCAACACCGGAAGCGTGTTGTCTGGACGGCTGGCCTACACGTTCGGCCTGGAGGGCCCGGCCGTCACGGTCGACACGGCCTGCTCCTCGTCGCTGGTGGCGCTGCACCTGGCGGTCCAGGCGCTGCGCCGGGGTGAGTGCGACCTGGCGCTGGCGGGCGGGGTGACGGTGATGGCCGGGCCGGGGACGTTCGTGGAGTTCAGCCGCCAGCGCGGGTTGTCAGCCGACGGCCGCTGCAAGGCGTTCGCGGCGACGGCCGACGGCACCGGCTGGTCGGAAGGCGCGGGCCTCCTCCTGGTCGAACGCCTCTCCGACGCCCGCCGCAACGGCCACCCGATCCTCGCCGTCGTGCGCGGCACGGCCGTCAACCAGGACGGCGCCTCCAACGGCCTCACCGCTCCGAACGGCCCTTCCCAGGAACGAGTCATCCGCCAAGCACTCGCCAACGCCAACCTCACCCCCGCCGACGTGGACGCCGTCGAAGCCCACGGCACCGGAACCCGCCTCGGCGACCCCATCGAAGCGCAAGCACTCCTATCCACCTACGGACAGAACCGCGAACACCCCGCCTGGCTCGGCTCCCTGAAGTCGAACCTCGGCCACACCCAGGCAGCGGCCGGAGTCGGCGGCATCATCAAAATGGTCCAGGCCATGCGAAACGGCCTGCTCCCCCGCACCCTGCACGTGGACGAACCCACCCCACACGTCGACTGGGACAGCGGCGCGGTCCGGCTCCTCACCGAACCAGTGGCGTGGCCCCACGACGACAACCGGCCCCGCCGCGCCGCCGTCTCCTCATTCGGCATCAGCGGCACCAACGCCCACGTCATCCTCGAAGAACCCAAGCCGCTCACCAACGCCCGCTCAGTTCTCGAACAATCCGAACCCCCCGCCAACGCCCGCCTAGTTCTCGCAGGACCCAAGCCGCTAACCAACGCCCACCTGGTTCTCGAAGGACCCCAGCCACTCACCGACACCCACGTGGTTCTGGAAGAACAAGAGCCCATCGCGACCTCCGCCGTGAAAAGACCCGCCCCTGACTCGGCAGCCGATCCGAGAAACGGCGCGGTACACATCCAGACGGACGGGCCGGTGCCGGTTCTGCTCTCCGCCCACACCCCCCAGGCCCTGCAAGCACAGGCCGCGCGCCTGCGTGAGCATCTCGCCGACCGTCCCGAGCTCGGTTTGCGGGCCGTCGGGAGGGCGCTAATCACCAGCAGGGCGCACCTGCCGCACCGCGCCGGTGTCGTGGCCGCCGACCGGGACGCCCTGCTCGCGGCGCTCGGCGTGCTGGCCGACGGCGGGGAGCACCCGGCGATCACGCGCGGGGAGGCTGCGGCCCGGCCCCGCACCGCGTTCCTGTTCACCGGGCAGGGCAGCCAGCGTGCAGGGATGGGCCGTGAGCTCTACGAGGCCGAGCCCGTCTTCGCCGCCGCGTTCGACGACGTGCTCGCCGTGCTGGAACCCGGGCTCAAGGAGATCGTCTTCACCGGATCCGACCTCCTCGACGAGACCCGCTACACCCAGCCCGCCCTCTTCGCCCTGGAGACCGCGCTCTTCCGGCTCCTCGACCACCTCGGCGTCCGGCCCGATCTGCTCGCCGGTCACTCGATCGGTGAGGTCACCGCCGCGCACGTCGCCGGGGTGCTCGACCTCGCCGACGCCGCCACGCTGGTCACCGCCCGCGCCCGGCTCATGCACGCCGCCCCGGCGGGCGGGGCGATGATCGCCGTCGAGGCCACCGAGGAGGAGGTCCGGCCCCACCTCACCGAGGGCGTCGACCTGGCCTCGGTGAACGGCGTGCGGGCCGTCGTCGTCGCGGGCGACGCCCCGGCCGTCCAGGCGGTCGCCGAGCGGTTCAAGGGCCGCCGGGTGCGGCCGCTGAAGGTCAGTCACGCGTTCCACTCGCCGCACATGGATCCGGTCCTGGACGAGTTCCACGCCGTCGCGGCCACCCTGACCTACCGGGCCCCGGCCGTGCCGATCGTCAGCACGGTCACCGGCCGGGTCGCGACGGCGGAGGAGCTGGCCGATCCGGCGTACTGGGCCGGGCAGATCCGGCGGACGGTCCGGTTCCACGACGCGGTCGCCGTGTTGCGGGACCACGGCGTGACCACGTTCCTCGAACTGGGGCCCGACGCCGTGCTGAGCGCGCTCACCGGCGACGGGATCCCGCTGCTCCGCCGCGACCACGCCGAACCTGACACCGTGGCGGCGGCGGTCGTGGCGGCGTACACGAAGGGGACCCGGCTCGTCGTGGCCGGCGGGCCGGCGGCCGAGTTGCCCACGTATGCCTTCCAGCGGGCCCGTCACTGGCTCGACGCCACCCCGGCGGAGAGCCTGTTCGAGCAGGTCACCGAGCTGGGCGACGGCGGTGTGCTGTTCGCGGGCCGCCTGTCGCAGGACGCGCACCCGTGGCTGGCCGACCACCGCGTCGCGGGCGGCACCCCGCTCCCGGGGGCGTTCCTCGCCGAGGCCGCGCTGCAGGCGGGGGCGCACGCGGGGGTCCCGGTCGTCGACGAGCTGACCCTCGAAGCGCCCCTGCCGCTCCCGGCCCGGTTCCAGATCCTGGTGGAACCGGCGGGCGACGACGGGCGGCGCGTGTTCGCCGTGCACGCGAAGGTCGGCGACGAGCCGTGGACGCGGCACGCCTCCGGCCACCTCACCACCTCCGCCGCCGACCCGGTCGCCGCGCCGGAGACCTGGCCGCCCGCCGGGGCCGAGCCGGTCGACGTGGACGACTGGTACACCGCCCTCGCCGACCTCGGCTACGACTACGGGCCCGCGTTCCGGAACGTGCGGGCGGCCTGGCGGTCCGGCCGCACGATCTTCACCGAGGTCGTGTCCGCCCAGCCCGCCGACGCCCGGTTCGGGCTGCATCCGGCGCTGCTGGACGCGGCCCTGCACCCGCTGCCCGTCACCGGCGACGGCGCGGGGCTGCGGCTGCCGTTCTCCTGGTCGGGCGTGCGGCTGCACGCATCGGGCGCGTCGGCGCTCCGGGTACGCATCGACCCGGCCGAGCGTGACGGCGCGGCGCTGACCCTCTGGGACGAGTCGGGCCGCCCGGTCGCGTCGATCGCCTCGGTGGTCCTGCGGGCCGGGACCCGGTCGGCCCCCGCCTACGAGCTCACCTGGCGGCCGGTCCCGCTCCCGGCGACGGCCGCCGAGGAGACCGACCTCGCGCCCGTGCCGCCCGGCCCGGCGGGCGAGGCGGCCGAACGGGCGCTCACGCTGGTCCGGGACCGGTTGTCCGGCGACGGCCCCCGGCTGGCCTTCGTCACCACTCACGCGGTCGCCACCCGGGACGGCGAGCCCGTGGAGCAGCCGGGCCAGGCCGCCGCCTGGGGGCTGGTGCGCAGCGCGCAGACCGAGCACCCCGGCAGGTTCGTGCTGGTCGACACCGACGGCACGGCCGCCTCCGACCGGGCGCTGCCCGCTGCGCTGGCCCTGGACGAACCGCAGGTCGCCCTCCGCGACGGCCGTGTCCTGGTGCCCCGCCTGAACCGGATCGGCGTGGGCGGCGGGACGAGCCGGCTGCGGCCGGAGGGAACGGTGCTGATCACCGGCGCGACCGGGTCGCTGGGCGGGCTGGTCGCCGAGCACCTGGTCGTCCACCACGGCGTGCGGAACCTGCTGCTGGTCAGCAGGCGCGGCCCCGACGCGCCCGGCGCGGACGCGCTGGCCGACCGGCTGACCGCGCTCGGCGGCCTGCCCGAACTGGTCGCCTGCGACCTCGCCGACGGCGACGCGGTGGCCCGGCTGCTCGCCGACCGGCCGGTCACCGCCGTGATCCACACGGCGGCCGTGCTCGACGACGCGACGGTCGCCGACCTGACCCCCGAGCGGGTGCGCGCGGTGCTGGCGGCCAAGGCCGACGGGGCCGACCACCTGAGCCGCCTCACCGGCGACCTCGACGCGTTCGTCCTGTTCTCCTCGATCGCCGGCACGGTCGGCACCGCCGGTCAGGCCGGCTACGCCGCCGCCAACGCCTACCTCGACGCGCTGGCCGCCCACCGCCACGCGCGCGGCCTGCCCGCCACGTCGCTCGCCTGGGGCCTGTGGGAGCAGGACGACGGCCTGGCCGCCGGGTTGTCGGCGGCCGACCTGGCGCGACTGGCCCGGACCGGCGTCGCGCCGCTCTCCCGCGACGACGCGCTGGCCCTGTTCGACGCGGCCCTGCGCACCGGCTGGGCCGACCGTCCGGCCTTGGTACCGGCCCGCCTCGACACCAAGGCGCTGGCCGCGCCGGGGGTGGTGGTGCCGCCGCCGTTGCGGTCGCTGGTGCCGCAGAGGCAGGCCGCGCCCCGCCGCGCCGCGACGGATCTGCTCGGCCTCGTCAGGGAGACCGCCGCGACCGTGCTCGGCCACCCGTCGGCCGAGCCCGTCGCGGCCGGACGCGCCTTCACCGACCTGGGCTTCGACTCGCTGGCCGCCGTCGACCTGCGCAACCGGCTGAGCGCCGCCGTCGGCGTGAAACTGCCCACGACCCTGGTCTTCGACCACCCGACCCCCGCCGCTTTGGCAACGTGGTTGGGGTCACACCTCGCCGACGAAACCCCCCAGCCCGAATCGGCGCCCGCCGTAACGCGGGCCGACGACGACCCGATCGCGATCGTCGCGATGGCCTGCCGCTACCCCGGCGGCGTGGCGTCGCCGGAGGACCTGTGGCGGCTGGTCGCCGACGGCGTCGACGCCGTCGGCCCCTTCCCCGCCGACCGGGGCTGGGATCTCGATTCCCTGTACGACCCGGACCCCGCCGCCCCCGGCACCAGCTACGCCCGTGACGGCGGTTTCCTGTACGACGCCGCCGGGTTCGACGCCGGCTTCTTCGGCATCAGCCCGAGGGAGGCGGCCGCGATCGACCCCCAGCAGCGGTTGCTGCTGGAGACGGCGTGGGAGACCTTCGAACGGGCCGGCATCGACCCCGGAACGCTGCGCGGCTCCCGGACCGGGGTGTTCGCCGGGGTCATGTACAACGACTACGGCGCACGCCTGCACCAGGCCGCCCGGTCGCCGGAGGGTTTCGAGGGATACCTGGTCAGCGGCAGCGCGGGAAGCGTGGCGTCGGGTCGGGTGGCCTACACGTTCGGCCTGGAGGGCCCTGCCGTCACCGTCGACACGGCCTGCTCCTCATCGCTGGTGGCCTTGCACCTGGCCGTCCAAGCGCTGCGGCAGGGCGAGTGCGACCTGGCATTGGCAGGCGGGGTGACCGTGATGGCCAGCCCCGCGACCTTCGTGGAGTTCAGCCGCCAACGTGGCCTGTCCCCCGACGGCCGCTGCAAAGCGTTCGCGGCGGCGGCCGACGGCACCGGCTGGTCGGAAGGCGCGGGCCTGCTCCTGGTCGAACGCCTCTCCGACGCCCGCCGCAACGGCCATCCCATCCTCGCCGTAGTCCGCGGCACAGCCGTCAACCAGGACGGCGCCTCCAACGGCCTCACCGCCCCCAACGGCCCCTCCCAGGAACGAGTCATCCGCCAAGCCCTCGCCAACGCCAACCTCACCCCCGCCGACGTAGACGCCGTCGAAGCCCACGGCACCGGCACCCGGCTAGGCGACCCCATCGAAGCCCAAGCCCTCCTCGCCACTTACGGACAGAACCGCCAACACCCCGCCTGGCTCGGCTCCCTGAAGTCGAACCTCGGCCACACCCAAGCGGCGGCGGGCGTCGGCGGCATCATCAAGATGGTCCAAGCAATGCGCAACGGCCTGCTCCCCCGCACCCTGCACGTGGACGAACCCACCCCACACGTCGACTGGAACAGCGGCGCAATCCAACTCCTCACCGAACCAGTGACATGGCCCCACGACGACAACCGGCCCCGCCGAGCCGCCGTCTCCTCATTCGGCATCAGCGGCACCAACGCCCACGTAATCCTCGAACAACCCAAACCCCCCGCCAACGCCCACATAGCTCACGAAGGACCCCAGCCACTCGCCGACACCCGTGTGGTTCTGAAAGCACCCAAGCCCGCCGCCAACGCCCTTGTGGAACCCGAGCCCACCACCAACTCCCATGCAGAACCCGAGCCGGCCACCGACACCCATGCGGGACCCGAGCTCCCCGCCGACACTCTTCTGGGACTTGAGCCCTCCACCGACAGCTTTGTGGAACTCAAGCCCGCCATCACACATGGGGGGACACCCTGGCCGCTGCTGCTGTCGGCGCACAGTCCTGAGGCGCTGCGGGCGCAGGCGCGTCTCCTGCACGACCATCTCGCCGCCGACCCCGGGCCTGACCTCGCCGCGACCGCTCGCACGCTGGCCACCGGCCGGGCCGCGTTAACCCATCGGGCTGCCGTCGTCACCGGCGACCGGGACGAACTGCTGGCCGCGTTGACGGCCCTGGCCGACGGGGAAGGGCACCGCGCGCTGGTCGTGAGGGAGGCCGCTGAGCCGAAGACGGCGTTCCTGTTCACCGGGCAGGGTAGCCAGCGGCCCGGCATGGGACGTGAGCTCTACCAGGCCGAACCTGTCTTCGCCGCCGCCTTCGACGACGTGCTCGGCCACCTCGAACCCGGACTCAAAGAGATCATCTTCGGCGGCTCCGGGCTGCTCGACCAAACCCGCTACACCCAGCCGGCCCTCTTCGCTCTGCAGACCGCGCTCTACCGGCTGCTGGAACACCACGGACTCCGACCCGACGCCGTGCTCGGGCACTCGGTCGGCTCCATCGCCGCCGCCCACATCGCCGGGGTGCTCGACCTGGCCGACGCCGCCAAGCTCGTCACCGCCCGCGCCCGGCTCATGCAGGAGCTCCAACCCGGCGGGGCCATGGCGGCGCTTTCGATCGGCGAGGCCGACGTGGTGGAACTCTTGGATGGGCTCACCGACCACGTCTCGCTGGCCGCCGTCAACGGGCCGCGCGCCACCGTCGTCTCCGGCACCCAGAGCGCCGTCGAGCAGGTCATCGAGCGCGCCCACGGCGCGAAGGTGAAACGGCTGACGGTCAGCCACGCCTTCCACTCACCCCTGATGGAACCGATGCTCGAAGAGTTCCGGCAGGTCGTGGAAACGCTGGACTTCGCCGAGCCCGCCATTCCGATCGTCTCCGACCGCACCGGCCAACTGGGCGGGCTCGACGAACCCGACCACTGGGTCAGGCACGTCCGCGAACCCATCCGCTTCACCAACGCCATCGCCACCCTCACCGACATCCACACCTTCGTCGAGATCGGGCCCGACGCCGTCCTCACCGCCCTGCTCCCCGACCACGACGCCCACCCCACCCTCCGCCGCGACCACCCGGAAGACCTCACCCGGCTTCTCGCCACCCTCCACACCACCGGCCTGACCGTCGACTGGGCGAAACGCTTCCACGCAGGCCCGGCCGCCGACCTGCCCACCTACCCCTTCCAGCGCGAGCGCTACTGGCTCAACCCCCCGCCCACCCGCGCAGCAGGTCACGACGACCCCGGTCACCCGCTGCTCACCTCAGCGGTCGACCTGGCGGGCGACGATGGACTCGTCTTCAGCGGGCGGTTGTCCACCCGCACCCATCCGTGGCTGGCCGACCACGTCATCGCGGGCACGCCCCTGCTCCCGGCCACCGTCCTGCTCGACCTGGCCCTGCACGCGGGCGGCCACGCCGGCGCGCCGGTCGTCGAGGAGCTCACGCTGGTCGCGCCGTTCCCCATCCCGGCCGAGGGCGCGGTCGTCGTCCAGGTCGCGGTCGCCGCCGCAGATGGCGACGGGCGGCGGGCGGTGACCGTACACTCCCGGAACGACGCGCCCGGCAGCCCGTGGACGACGCACGCCACCGGCCATCTCGCCCCAGACCTGCCGCATGAACCGACCGCCCCGCAGGCGTGGCCGCCCGGAGAGCCCGTCGACGTCGAGGACGCCTATGAGCGGCTGGCGGCGCTCGGATACGGCTACGGCCCGGCGTTCCGGAACCTGCGCGCCGCCTGGCGGCGCGGCGACGAGCTCTTCGCCGAGGTCTCCAGCGGCGACGACTGCTTCGACGCCGCGCTGCACCCGCTCGCCCTCGACGGCGACACCGTCCGGTTGCCGTTCTCGTGGACGGGTGTGCGGCGCGGCGGGCCCGCCGCCGAGGTCGTCCGGGCCCGGCTGACCCCGAAGGGCGGCGACCGGTTCGGGCTGACCGTGTGGAACCCCGACGGCGGCACGGTCCTGGAGGGTGAGCTGGCCGTCCAGGTGAAACGGGCGGGCGGGCTGCACCGGGTGGCGTGGACCCGGGCGAGAAGCCAGGCCGCCGCGCCCTACACGCTGCTGCGCTCGGCGGGCGAGGCGCTCGACCGTCTCGGCGAGCCGGGTGACGTGGTGCTCGACGTGCGCGGCACCGGGTACGGGCCGGTGACCTCGGCCGTGCTGGAGGTCGTCCAGGCCTGGGTGGAGCAGGACGCCCCGGGAAGGCTCGCGGTGCTCACCCACCACGCGGTGGAGGTGCTCGACGGCGACCCCGTCACAGGGCTGGCCCAGTCGGCGTTGTGGGGGCTGGTGCGCACGGCGGAGACCGAGCATCCCGGCAGGTTCGTGCTGGTCGACACCGACGGCTCGGCCGACCCCGGGCTGGCGCTGGCCTTGCGGGAACCCCAGGTCGCGCTCCGGAACGGCGGGGCCTACCTGCCCGCGTTGACGTCCGTCCCGGTGCGCTCGGGAACCACGCCGATCCGGACCGGCGGGACCGTCCTGGTGACCGGTGCCACCGGCGCGCTGGGGGCGCTGCTCGCCGAGCATCTCGTCACCCGCCACGGCGTGCGGCACCTGCTGCTCGTCAGCAGGCGCGGCCCCGCCGCGCCCGGCGCGGGCGACCTCGTGAGGCGGCTGACCGAACTCGGCGCGGCCCCCGTCGTGGCGGCCTGCGACACCGGCGACCCGGTGCGGCTGCGGCGGCTGCTCGACGACATCCCGGCCGACCGGCCGCTCAGCGCGGTCGTGCACGCCGCCGCCGTCCTCGACGACACGACCGTCACCGACCTGACGCCCGGCCGGCTGCACTCCGTGCTGACCGCCAAGGCCGACGCCGCGCACTTCCTGCACCACTTCACCCGGCGTCTCCCCCTCGACGCCTTCGTGCTGTTCTCGTCGGTCGCCGGGGTGATCGGCAACGCCGGGCAGGCCAACTACGCCGCCGCCAACACCTATCTCGACGCCCTCGCCGGGCACCGGCACGCCCTGGGGCTGCCCGCGACGTCCATCGCCTGGGGGTTGTGGGCGCAGGAGGCCGGCCTGGGGGGCGGGCTCGGCCCGGCCGAGCTGGCCAGGATCGCCCGCACGGGCGTCGCCCCGCTCGACCCCGGCGACGCGCTGGCCCTGTTCGACGCCGCGCTCGCGGGCGACGTCCCGGCCGTGGTCGCGGCCCGGTTCGAGCGGCTCCCCCGGCTCGTGGCCGCGAAAGCCCCGGCCGCGAAGTCGGAGGAAGGCGTTCCGCCGCTGGTCAGGACGCTGACCGGCGCGCCGGTCACCGACCGGCCGGGGCTGGCGCTGACGCGGGTGCGGGACGTGGTCGCCGACGTGCTGCGGTTGCCGTCAGGGCGGACCGTGCCGTCGGAGCGCGGCCTGCTCGACCTCGGCTTCGACTCGCTGACGGCCGTCGAGCTGCGCAACCGGCTCGCGATGGAGACGGGGCTGCGGCTGCCCGCCACGCTCCTGTTCGACCATCCGACCCCCACCGCGCTGGCCGCCCACCTGCACGGCGAACTCGCCCTCCGGCTCCCCGGCGGCGCCGCCCCCGCCCCGGCCGCCCCGGTGCCGGTCACCGGCCCGGTGGACGTCGTCCAGGACGCCACCGACGAGGAACTCTTCCTGCTCATCGACACGCAACTCGGTTCCGACCACGAGGACAGGTGACGGCACGATGACCACCGAGGCCAAGCTCCGCGACTACCTCAAGAGGGTCACCGGCGACCTGCTGCAGACCCGGCAGCGGTTGTCGGAGGTCGAGTCGGCCCGCCAGGAGCCGATCGCGATCGTCGGCATGGCCTGCCGCTACCCGGGCGGGGTGCGCTCGCCGGAGGACCTGTGGCGGCTCGTCTCCGAGGGCGTGGACGCGATCTCGCCGTTCCCCGCCGACCGGGGCTGGGACGTCCCGGCGTTGTACGACCCCGACCCGGAGCGCATCGGGAGGACGTACACGAAAGAAGGCGGTTTCCTGCACGACGCCGCCGACTTCGACCCGGCCTTCTTCGGCATCAGCCCCCGCGAGGCGGTCAGCATGGACCCGCAGCAGCGGCTGCTGCTGGAGACCGCCTGGGAGGCGTTCGAGCGCGCCGGCATCGACCCGGAGTCGGCGCGCGGCTCCCGGACGGGCGTGTTCGCGGGGGTCATGTACGCCGACTACGGCGGCCGGATCAGGCAGGCGCCCGAGGAGCTGGAAGGCTACATCGGCACCGGCAGCGCCGGCTCGGTCGCCTCGGGCCGGTTGTCCTACGTGCTCGGCCTGGTCGGCCCGGCCATCACGATCGACACGGCCTGCTCGTCGTCGCTGGTGGCGCTGCACCTGGCGGTCCGCGCGCTGCGGGCCGGCGAGTGCGACCTGGCGCTGGCGGGCGGCGCGACGGTGATCGCCACGCCGGGCCTGTTCGTCGAGTTCAGCCGCCAGCGCGGGCTGTCTCCCGACGGCCGCTGCAAGGCCTTCGCGGCGGCGGCCGACGGCACCGGCTGGGGCGAGGGCGTCGGCCTGCTGCTGGTCGAGCGCCTGTCCGACGCGGTCCGCAACGGCCACCCGGTCCTGGCGGTCGTGCGCGGCACCGCGGTCAACCAGGACGGCACCAGCGGCCAGCTCTCCGCCCCGAACGGACCCGCGCAGCAGCGGGTCATCAGGGCGGCCCTCGCCGACGCGGGCCTGTCGCCCTCGGACGTGGACGCCGTCGAGGCGCACGGCACCGGCACCCGCCTCGGCGACCCGATCGAGGCGCAGGCCTTGCTCGCGACCTACGGTCAGGACCGGGACGAACCGGCCTGGCTGGGCTCGCTGAAGTCGAACATCGGCCACACGCAGGCGGCGGCCGGGGTCGGCGGCATCATCAAGATGGTCCATGCGATGCGGCACGGCGTGCTGCCGAAGACCCTGCACGTGGACGAACCCAGCCCGCACGTCGACTGGACGACCGGCGCGGTGAACCTGCTGACCGAGGCCCGTCCCTGGGGGCGGCCCGACGACCGTCCCCGACGTGCGGCGGTGTCGTCGTTCGGGATCAGCGGCACCAACGCCCACGTCGTCCTGGAGGAGAGCCCGGCGGCACCTCGGGACCCGGCCGGCGCGCCCGGCCCCGTGCCGGTCCTGCTGTCGGCCCACAACCCCGAGGCGCTGGGGGCGCAGGCCCGGCAGTTGCGCGACCACCTCGCCGCCCGGCCCGAGCTGGAGCCCGTGCACCTCGCGCACACCCTCGCCACCGGACGGGCCGGGCTCCCGCACCGGGCGGTGGCCGTCGCGGCCGACCGGGCCGGGCTGCTCGCCACCCTCGACGCGCTGGCCGCCGACCGGCCGCACCCCGATCTCGTCAGGGACGTGGCGGCTCCGCGCGGGAAGGTGGTCTTCGTCTTCCCCGGTCAGGGGTCCCAGTGGGACGGCATGGCCAGAGACCTCCTCGCCACCTCCCCTGTGTTCGCCGAGCACCTGCGGGCCGCCGCCGAGGCGATCGAGGCCCATGCGGGCTGGAACCTGATCGACGTGCTGAACGGCCCTTCCATCGATCGGGTGGACGTCATCCAACCGGCCCTGTTCGCCGTCATGACCAGCCTGGCCCGCCTGTGGGAACACCACGGCGTCCGCCCTGACGCGGTCATCGGCCACTCCCAGGGCGAGATCGCCGCCGCCCACATCGCGGGCGCGCTCACCCTCGACGACGCCGCGAAAATCGTCACCCTCCGGTCGAAGGCGTTGCTGGCGCTGGCCGGAACGGGCGGGATGGCCTCCGTGTCCCTGAGCGCCGCCGCGCTGGCCGCCCACCTCGCGCCCTACGACGACCTGCACGTCGCCGCCCGCAACAGCCCTCGCGCGACCGTCATCGCGGGTGACGCCGCGCAGCTCGACGATCTTCTGACCACCCTCGACGCCCGCAGGATCCCGGTCGACTACGCCTCCCACAGCCCCCACGTCCACCGCCTCCGCGACGAACTCCTGACCCTCCTCGGCGGAATCGCGACGCGACCGGCCGCCGTCCCGCTCTACTCGACCGTCACGACCGAGATCGCCGACCTCACCCCCGAGTACTGGTTCGACAACCTGGCCCGCCCGGTCCGCTTCCACGAGACCCTCGAAAAGCTCGCCGGCGACGGCTACACCACGTTCGTCGAGGCGAGCCCCCATCCCGTCCTCACGACGCCCGTCCAGGACACCGTCGACGACCCCGCCCTCCTGGTGACCGGCACCCTGCGCCGCGACAAGGGCACCCTCCACCAGTTCCACCTGAACCTGGCCGCCCTGAAGACCGGCGGCCACGACGTGGCCTGGCACCTGCCGGAACAGGACGCCACCGACCTGCCGACCTACCCCTTCCAGCGTGAGCGCTACTGGCTGGAGGACGCCGCCGCCCCCGGCGACCCCGAGAGCCTCGGCCTGCGCGCCACCCGCCACCCGCTGCTGCCCGCCTCGACCACCCTCGCGACCGACACCCTCCTGCTCACCGGCCGCGCCGCCCCCCGCATCCACCCGTGGCTGACCGAACACACGATCCACGGCACGCCGGTGCTGCCTCCGGCCGCCTACCTCGACCTCGCCCTCCAGGCCGGGCACGCATTAGGCGGCCTCGCGGTCGCGGAGCTGGTCACGGGCCCACCCCTGGCCCTCCCCACCGAGGGCGCCGTCGACCTCCAGCTCACCGTCGGCCCGCCGACCGAACAGGGCCAGCGCCCCTTCACCCTGTACGCCCGCCCCGGCGACGCGGAAGAGGTCCAATGGACCAGCCACGCCACAGGCACCCTGGCCCCGCTGACCTCGTCGCCTGCACCGGCCACTCCGACCGGATCAGTCCCATCACCTGGCCGCGTCCCAGCACCCGTGCTTGTCCCGCCACCCGGCCAGATCCCGCCCTCGGCCCCTGACTCCAACCGGCCGACCGCGACGGCCTCGGTCGTGCCGGGCGCGACGGCTTCGGTCTGGCCGCCGTCGGGTGCTGTCGAGGTCGATGTGAGCGAGGTCCACGCGGCCCTGGCCGCCGCCGGGCATGACCACGGCGATGCCTTCCATGGGCTGAGCCGGTTGTGGCGGCGCGACGGTGAGGTCTTCGCCGAGGTGACCGGCCCGGCCGCTCTCGACGCCGGGCGGCATGCCCTGCACCCTGCCCTGCTCACCGCCGCGCTTCAGCCGTTGCTCGCCGGTGCGGGTCCGGCGGCCGTGCCGGCGGAGTGGCGGGGGGTGGTCCTCCACACGCCCGGAGCCGCCGAGCTGAGAATCCACGCCACCCGCATCGGGGAACACGACTTCGCCCTCGCGATCACCACTCCCGACGGGCTTCCGGTCGCGTCGGTCGAGTCGGTCCGGTTGCGGCGGCTCGACGGGTTGCGGCCCGCCGGCGCCCGGCCCGACCGGTTCCTCACCCTCACCTGGCCCGAGACCCCGTTGCCGACAGATACGGCCGTCTCCTGGACGGCGGCCGATCCGGGCATCCCCGGTCTGCCCGAACCGGGTGACGGAGACCCGGAGTTCGTGCTCCTCCCGGTCACCTCGGCCAGCACCCTCCTGCCCGAGCTGCTCGACTGGCTGGCCGGCGACTCGCCCGCCCGGCTCGTCGTCGTCACGCGGCACGCCGTCACCGTCGCGGCGGGCGACGTCCAGGATCTCGCGCCCGCGCCCGTCTGGGGGCTGGTCAGGGCGGCGCAGTCGGAGCATCCGGGCCGGATCGTCCTGGTCGACCTCGACGGCCACGAGTCATCGCTGCGGGTGCTGCCGGCCGCCCTCGCGCTGGACGAGCCGCAGGTCGCGCTGCGGCAGGGGGTCGCGCACGTGCCGCGGCTGGTCACCGCAGGGCCGGCCGACTTCCCTTCGGAGCCGGCGAGGAGGGCGGGGACCGTGCTGGTCTCCGGTTCCGGCGACCTCGCCGAAGCGGCGGCCGAGCACCTCGTCACCGTTCTCGGGCGCGACCGGCTGCTGCTCGTGGAGGGCGATCCCAAGCTGGCCGAGAGGTTGCGGGCGCTGGGCGCCGACGTCCTGGTCGCCGCCGACGGGGCGGACGACCGGGAGTCGCTGGCCGAGGCGCTGGCGCTGCTCCCGGCGGAGCACGCGCTCACGGGGGTCGTGCACGTCGCCGATTCCGACGTGGAGTCGGTGCTCACGTCGTACACACCCGAGCAGTTCACCACCGGGCTGCGCCGCGCCGGCGACGCGGCCTGGAACCTGCACGAACTGACCCTCGGCCTGGATCTGGACCTGTTCGCCCTGCTCACCCCGCACGTCTCCGGGGTGCTGGGCGGCACCGGGCAGGGCGCGCGGGCGGCGACCGGCGCCTACCTCGACGCGCTCGCGCACCACCGCGCCACGCTCGGGCTGCCGGGGGTCGCCATCGCCTGGGGTCCCAGGGAGGAGGATCCGGGTTCCGGGCGGGCCGGGCTGGTGCCCTCGGGCGCGGGGCAGAGCGCGCCGCTGTTCGGGCTGGCGCTGGGCTCCGCGCGGGCCGCGCTGGTGGCGGCCCGCCCGGCGACCGCCGCGCTCCGGGCGCTGGCCGCCGCCGGTCTGCTGCCGCCGCCGCTGCGGCCCTTCGCCGGTCAGGTCGCGGCGGTCGCGGGCGCGCCGGTCGTCGCGACGCTGGCCGGGCGCTCGCCCGCCGACCAGGAACGACTGCTCCTGGACGTCATCACCGACCAGGCCGCAGCCGTTCTCGGCTTCACCGGGCAGAGCGGCCTCGACGCCACCCGCGCGTTCAAGGACCTGGGCTTCGACTCCCTGACGGCGGTCGAGTTCCGCAACCGGCTCGCCACGGCCACCGGCCTCAAGCTGCCCACGACGCTGATCTTCGACCACCCGTCGCCGCGCGCCCTGGCCGCCTTCCTGCGCGCCGAACTGCTGGGCGCCTCCGCCACGCCGGTCGCCGCCGCCCCGCGCCGGGCCGACGAGCCGATCGCGATCGTGGCGATGGCCTGCCGCTATCCGGGTGACGTGCGCACCCCGGAGGACCTGTGGTCGGTGGTGTCCGGCGAACGCGACGTCATCTCGCCGTTCCCCGCCGACCGGGGCTGGGACCTGGAGCGCCTGTTCGACCCCGACCCCGCCCACGCGGGCACCTCATACGCCCGCGAGGGCGGTTTCCTGCACGACGCGGCGGGCTTCGACCCGGCGTTCTTCGGCATCAGCCCGCGCGAGGCGGTCAGCATGGACCCGCAGCAGCGGCTGCTGCTGGAGACCGCCTGGGAGGCGTTCGAACGGGCCGGCATCGACCCGACGTCGCTGCACGGTTCGGCGACGGGCGTCTACGCGGGCGTGGTCTACACCGACTACGGCTCGCGGGTACGGCTCCCGCCGGACATGGAGGGCTATCTCGGCATCGGCAGCGCGGGCAGCATCGCGTCGGGACGCATCGCGTACACCCTCGGCCTGCGCGGCCCGGCCGTCACCGTGGACACCGCCTGCTCGGCGTCGCTGGTCGCGCTGCACCTGGCGGTCCGCGCGCTGCGGGGCGGGGAGTGCGACCTGGCGCTGGCGGGCGGCGCCACCGTGCTCTCCCACCCGGACATCTTCATCGGCTTCAGCCGCCAGCGCGGCCTGGCCCCCGACGCGCGCTGCAAGGCGTTCGCCGCCGCCGCCGACGGCACCGCCTTCGGCGAGGGCGTGGGCCTGCTGCTGATCGAGCGCCTGTCGGACGCCGTCCGCAACGGCCACCCGGTCCTGGCCGTGATCCGGGGCACCGCGATCAACCAGGACGGCGCCTCGAACGGCCTGACCGCGCCCAACGGCCCGTCGCAGCAGGCGGTCATCCGCGCGGCCCTCACCGACGCGGGCCTGTCCGCCTCCGACGTGGACGCCATCGAGGCGCACGGCACGGGCACCCGCCTCGGCGACCCCATCGAGGCGCAGGCCCTGCTCGCGACCTATGGTCAGGACCGCGACGAACCGGCCTGGCTGGGCTCGCTGAAGTCGAACATCGGCCACACCCAGGCGGCGGCCGGGGTCGGCGGGGTGATCAAAATGGTCGAGGCCCTCCGGAACGAAGTGCTGCCCCGAACCCTGCACGTGGACGAGCCGACCCCGCACGTCGACTGGGCCGCGGGCGACGTGCGCCTTCTCGCGGAGGCCCGCCCGTGGGCTCGGGAGGCCGGGCGGGTCCGGCGCGCGGGCGTCTCGGGCTTCGGCATGAGCGGCACCAACGCCCACGTCATCATCGAGGAGGCCCCCGACGCCGCCGCGCCGCGCTCCGAACCCGCCTCGCCTTCCCGGAGCGAAGCTTCCGAGGCCGCCGCCGACGCGCCGGTGCTGCTTTCGGCGCACAACGGTCAGGCGTTGCGGGCGCAGGCCCGGCGGTTGCGCGACCACCTGTCCGCCCGCCCGGCCCTGCTGCCCTCAGACCTGTCCCGCACCCTCGCCACCGGCCGCGCCGCGCTCGCCCACCGGGCCGCCGTCGTCGCGGGAGACCGCGAGACGCTGCTCGCGGCGCTCGACGCCCTCGCGGACGACCGCCCCGACCCGCAGCTGGTTCGAGGGCAGGTCAGCCCGCTGGGCAAGACGGTCTTCGTGTTCCCCGGTCAGGGGTCCCAGTGGGACGGCATGGCCAGAGACCTCCTCGCCACCTCCCCCGTCTTCGCCGACCACCTCCGGGCCGCCGCCGAGGCGATCGAGAGACACGCGGGCTGGAACCTGATCGACGTCCTCGACGGCCCGCCCGTCGACCGGGTCGACATCATCCAACCGGCCCTGTTCGCCGTCATGACCAGCCTGGCCCGCCTGTGGGAACACCACGGCGTCCACCCGGACGCCGTCATCGGCCACTCCCAGGGCGAGATCGCCGCCGCCCACATCGCGGGCGCGCTCACCCTCGACGACGCCGCGAAAATCGTCACCCTCCGCTCGAAGGCCCTACTCGCCCTCGCCGGAACGGGCGGGATGGCCTCCGTCTCACGAAGCGCCGCCGACGTGGCCGCCCGCCTCACCCGATACGACGACCTGCACATCGCCGCCCACAACAGCCCCAACGCCACGGTCATCGCCGGCGACCCCGCCCAGCTCGACCACCTGCTCGGCACTCTCGAGAACGCCCGCAGGATCCCCGTCGACTACGCCTCCCACAGCCCCCACGTCCACCGCCTCCGCGACGAACTCCTCGCCCTGCTCGACGGCATCCGGCCGCAACCCCCGGCCGTCCCCCTCTACTCCACCGTCACCGCGGACCTCCCCGCCCTCACCCCCGAGTACTGGTTCGACAACCTCGCCAACCCGGTCCGCTTCCACCAGACCCTCACGAAGCTCCTGGACGACGGCCACACCACGTTCGTCGAAGCGAGCCCCCACCCGGTGCTGACGACGGCCGTCCAGGACACCCTCGAACACCCGTCGCTGCTGGTCACCGGCACCCTGCGCCGGCACAAGGGCACCCTGCGCCAGTTCCGGCTGAACCTGGCCGCCCTCCACGCCGACGGCCACCCGGTCGACTGGCGGCTGCCGGAGCAGGGCGTCACCGACCTGCCCACGTATGCCTTCCAGCGCGAGCGCTACTGGCTGACCGGCCCGCCGGTGGGCGGCGTCGACGCGGCCGAGCACCCGTTCCTGACCGCGGTGACCGTGCTCGCCGAGACGGGGGCGCTGGTCGCGACCGGCAGCGTCTCCCGCGACGCGCACGGCTGGCTCGCCGACCACGCCGTGCGCGGCACGGCCCTGCTTCCGGCGACGGCCCTGCTCGAACTCGCCCTCCAGGCCGGGCACCTGTCGGGCGCCGCGTCCCGCCTCGACGAACTCACCCTGGAGGCCCCCCTCCACCTGCCCGACCGGGGAACCGTCCGGCTCCAGGCGGAGGTGAGCGCCCCCGACGAGTCGGGCCACCGCCGGGTGACCGTGCACTCCCGCCGCGCGGGCGACCTGGAGTGGACCCGCCACGCCGCCGGCACCCTGACCCCGCCCGGCGAACCCCCCGCGGCGACGGCCTGGCCCCCGCCGGACGCCGTCCCCCTCCCGGTCGGCGACCTCTACGACCGGCTGGCCGACCTCGGCTACGAGTACGGCCCCGCCTTCCGCAACCTCACCGCCGCCTGGCGCGAGGGCGACACCGTGCACGCGGAGGTCCGCCTGCCGGAGGGCCACGAGGACGACGCCGCCCGGTTCGCCCTCCACCCCGCCCTCTTCGACGCGGCCCTGCACGCCATGGCGCTCGGCGGTTTCCTCGGCGAAGGGGTCCGGCTCCCGTTCACCTGGTCGGGCGTCGACCTGTTCGCCACCGGCGCCACCGCCCTGCGCGCCACCCTGACCCCCGCCGGCGACGACACGGTCGCCGTCACCCTCACCGACCCGACCGGCGCCCCGGTCGCCCGGGTCGAGTCCCTGACCCTCCGCGCCGCCCCTGCGACGCAGACCGCCGAACCCAGTTCCCTGTACGACCTGACCTGGACCGACCTCCCCGCGATCCCGGGGGAGGATCCGGCCGCGCGCCTTCCCGCCGACGTGACCGTGATCGAGTGGCCCGCCTCCGCCGCCGACGGGGACGTCCCGCAAGCCGTGGCCGCCAACGTACGATCACTGATCGACCGGCTGACCGCCTGGCTGGCCGAGAACCACGGCCCCGCCTCCCGTCTGGCGATCCTGACCAGGAACGCCGTCGCCGTGTCACCGGGCGACCGCCTCGACCTCGCCTCGGCCCCCCTGTGGGGAGTTGCGCGGTCGGCCGCCACCGAGAACCCGGGCCGCGTCGTCGTCGTCGACCTCGACGACGCCTCGGCCGACGCCCTCCCGGCGGCCCTGGCGAGCGGCGAGCCCCAGCTGGCCCTCCGCGACGGCCGCGCCCTGGTCCCCCGGCTGGCCCGGACCCCCCGTCACCCCGCCGTCGACCCACCGGCAGGCACGTGGCGGCTGACCACCCCGGGCGGCTCCCCCGACGACCTGCGCGCCGCCCCCTTCCCCGAGGCCGAGGCTCCCCTGGCTCCCCACCAGGTCAGGCTGCACGTCCGCGCGGCGGGGCTGAACTTCCGCGACGTCCTGACCGCGCTCGGCATGGTCCCCTCGCCCACCCCCCTGGGCGCCGAAACGGCGGGCGTCGTGGCCGAGGTCGGCGCGGCGGTCTCGGGGCTGAGCGTCGGGGACCGGGTCTTCGGCCTGGTGCCGGGCGCGGTGGGGCCGGTCGCCGTCGCCGACCACCGGCTGCTCGCCCCGATCCCCGGCGGCTGGTCGTTCGCCGAGGCCGCGAGCGTGCCGGCCGTATTCACCACCGCCTACCACGCCCTCGTCACGCTGGCCCGCGTCCAGGCGGGAGAACGGGTGCTGGTCCACGCCGCCGCCGGCGGGGTGGGGCTGGCGGCGGTGCAGCTGGCGCGGCACCTGGGCGCGGAGGTGTACGCCACCGCCAGCCCGGCCAAGTGGCCCGCGCTGCGCGCCCTGGGGATCCCGCCCGAGCGCATCGCCTCCTCCCGCACCGACGCGTTCGCGGCCGCGTTCAGGCAGGTCGACGTCGTGCTGAACTCCCTGACCGGGGACCTGCTCGACGCCTCGCTCGGCCTGCTGCCGCCGGGCGGCCGGTTCGTCGAGATGGGCATCGCCGACCCCCGCGACCCCGACGGCGTCGAGTACCTGCCGTTCGAACTGCTCGACATGCCGGTCGAGGAGGTCGCGGCCGCCTTCCACGGAGTGCTGGCGCTGTTCGCGGAGGGGGCGCTGCGGCCGTCGCGGGTCACCACCTGGGACGTGCGGCAGGCCCCGGCCGCGTTCCGGCACTTCGCCCAGGCGGCCCACGTGGGCAAGCTGGTGCTGACGCTGCCGTCCGTACACGAAGGGACCGTGCTCGTCACCGGCGGGACCGGCACGATCGGGGCGGCGCTGGCCCGGCACCTGGTGGCCGCGCACGGCGTGCGGCATCTGCTGCTGACGAGCCGGCGCGGCCCGGACGCGCCCGGCGCGGCCGAGCTGGCCGGGGAACTGGCCGCGGCGGGGGCGGAGGTGCGGGTCGTGGCCTGCGACGCCGCCGACCGGGCGGCGCTGGCCGCGCTGCTGGCCGACGTCCCCGGTGACCGGCCGCTCACGGCCGTCTTCCACACGGCCGGAGTGCTCGACGACGGCGTGCTCGCCTCGCTGACGCCGGAGAAGGTCGCGGCGGCGCTGCGGCCCAAGGTCGACGCCGCCTGGAACCTGCACGAGCTGACCGGCGACCTCGACGCGTTCGTGTTGTTCTCCTCGGCGTCGGGGCTGCTCGGCGGCGCGGGTCAGGCCAACTACGCCGCCGCCAACGTCTTCCTGGACGCCCTCGCCGCGCACCGCCGCGAGCGCGGGCTGCCCGCGACCTCGCTCGCGTGGGGCCTGTGGCGGGAGGCGAGCGGCATGACCGGGCACCTGGGCGCGGCCGACCTGGCCCGCATCGCCCGGGGCGGGCTCGCGCCGATGCCGGTGGAGGAGGGGCTGGCGCTGTTCGACGCCGCCCTGCGGGCCGACCGGCCGCTGCTGGTGCCGGCGGTGCTCGACGAGGGCGCGCTGCGGGCGCGGGCCGAGGCGGGTGAGGCGCCGCCGGTCCTGCGGGGGCTGGTGCGTGCTCGTGTACGCCGGGCCGCCCGGCACGCGCCGGTCTCGCCCGCCGGCCTGGCCGACCGGCTGGCCGCGCTGCCGGGGCCCGACCGGGCGCAGGCGCTGCTGACCCTCGTCAGGGAGCAGGTGGCGGCGGTGCTCGGGCACTCCGGCGCAGACGGGGTCGCCGCCGACCAGGCGTTCAAGGAGATCGGCTTCGACTCGCTGACCTCGGTCGAGCTGCGCAACCGGGTGGCGGCGGCGACCGGGCTGCGGCTGCCGACCACGCTGGCCTTCGACTTCCCGACCCCGGCCGCGCTGGCCGTCCACCTGCGCGGACTGCTCGCCCCCGACGACACGGCGGCCGAACTCGACCGGCTGCTGTCGTCGGTGACCGTCGACGGACCCGATTTCGCCACGATCAGAGACCGGCTGCGCGCGGCGTTGTGGCGCTGGGAGGAGGGCTCCCGCCACGGCGAGGAGACCGGCGACGACCTCGCGGCGGCCACCGACGAGGAGCTCTTCCGCACGCTCGACGAGGAACTCGACCCGCTGTGACCCCTGGAGACGACATGACCAGCAACGAGGACCGGCTGCGCGAGTACCTCAAGCGGACCACCGCCGACCTGCGCCAGGCCCGGCGGCGCATCCGCGAACTGGAGGACCGGCCGCACGAGCCCATCGCGATCGTCGCCGCCGCCTGCCGCCTGCCCGGCGGCGCCGACAGCCCCGAGGCGTTGTGGCGGCTGCTCGACGCGGGGATCGACGCCGTCGGCGGCTTCCCCGCCGACCGGGGGTGGGACCTCGACGCGCTGTACGACCCCGACCCGGACCACACCGGGACGACGTACACGAAGGAAGGCGGTTTCCTGTACGACGCCGCCGGCTTCGACGCGGCCTTCTTCGGCATGGGCCCGCGCGAGGCGACCGCCACCGATCCGCAGCAGCGGCTGCTGCTGGAGACGTCGTGGGAGGCCGTGGAGCGGGCCGGGATCGCGCCGGGATCGCTGCGCGGCAGCCGGACGGGCGTGTTCGCCGGGGTCGTGTCCCAGGCGTACGTGCCGCCGCCCGACCGGGTCCCGGACGGCTTCGAGGGCCACCTGATGACCGGCAACGCGACCAGCGTCGCCACCGGCCGGATCGCCTACCACCTGGGGCTGGAGGGACCGGCGGTGACCGTCGACACGGCGTGCTCGTCGTCGCTGGTGGCGCTGCACCTGGCGGCCCAGTCGCTGCGGCGCGGCGAGTGCGACCTGGCGCTGGCGGGCGGGGTCACGGTGATGGCGACGCCGGTGCTGCTGGTCGAGTTCAGCCGCCAGCGCGGGCTGGCCCCCGACGCGCGGTGCAAGGCGTTCGCCGCCGCCGCCGACGGCACCGGCTTCGCCGAGGGCGTCGGCCTGCTCGTGCTGGAACGCCTCTCGGACGCCCGGCGCAACGGCCGGACCGTGCTGGCCGTGCTGCGCGGCTCGGCGGTCAACCAGGACGGCGCGTCGAACGGCCTGACCGCGCCCAACGGCCCGACGCAGGAGCGGGTGATCAGGGCCGCGCTCGCCGACGCCCGCCTCGCCCCCGAGCAGGTCGACGCCGTGGAGGCCCACGGGACGGGCACCCGTCTGGGCGACCCGATCGAGGCGGGGGCGATCCTGGCGACGTACGGGCGGAACCGGGACGAACCCCTGTGGCTGGGGTCGGTGAAGTCGAACCTCGGCCACACCCAGGCCGCCGCCGGGGTGGCCGGCGTCATCAAGATCATCGAGGCGCTCCGGCACGAGACGCTGCCCCGCACCCTGCACGTGGACGAGCCGACCCCGCACGTCGACTGGGAGAGCGGCGCGGTCCGCCTCCTCACCGAACCGGTGCCGTGGCCCCGGGGCGGGCACCCGCGCCGGGCGGGGGTCTCGTCGTTCGGCATCAGCGGCACCAACGCCCACGTCATCATCGAGGAGGCGCCCTCGACGGAAGGCGTCGAACCCGGAGCCCCCAGCCGTGAGGACCCGGGCGCCAAGGGAACGGCGGCCACCGGTTCTCGCCATGATCCGGCGGTGGACCCGGGCGCCCCCGCCGCGCCGTGGCCCTTGTCGGGCCGCACCGAGACCGCCCTCCGTGCCCAGGCGGCCCGCCTGCTCGACCGCCTGACCACCCACCCGCACCTGGACGACGCCCGGGTCGGCCGCACCCTGGCGCTGGGCCGCACCCCGCTGAAGCACCGGGCGGTCGTGCTGCCCGGCGACCGCGACCAGCGCCTGCGCGCCCTGGCCGACCTCGCGGCGGGCCGCACGTCGCGGCACGTGGTCCGGGCGACGGCCGCCGAACGGACCGGCGCGGCCTACCTGTTCACCGGCCAGGGCAGCCAGCGCCCCGGCATGGGCCGCGGCCTCTACGAGACGTGGCCGGTCTTCGCCGAGGCGCTGGACGAGGTCGCCGCCGGCTTCACGCCCCACCTGGACCACCCGTTGAAGGACCTGCTGTTCGGCGACGCGGCCGTCCTCGATCGGACCGAATACGCCCAGCCCGCCCTGTTCGGCCTGGAGGTCGCCCTGTTCCGGCTGCTGGCGCGGCTCGCCCCGCCGCCCGCGCGGGTGGCCGGGCACTCGCTCGGCGGGCTGGCCGCCGCGCACGCCGCCGGGGTGCTCTCGCTCGACGACGCCTGCGCCCTGGTCGCGGCGCGGGCGAGGCTGATGCAGGCCCAGCCCGAAGGCGGCGCGATGACGGCGATCGAGGCCACGGAGGCCGAGGTCTCCGAGGCGCTGCACGGCTATGCGGGCCGGGTCGGCCTGGCCGCCGTCAACGGCCCCACGGCGGTGGTCGTCTCCGGTGACGCCGACGCGGTCACCGAGGTCGCCGCCACCTTCACCGCGCGCGGCCACCGCACCAGCAGGCTGCGGGTCGGCCACGCCTTCCACTCACCGCACATGGACGGGGCCCTTGAGCCCTTCCGCGCGGCGGCCGCCAGGGTGACGTTCCGCGAACCGGTCATCCCTCTCGTGTCGGAGGTGACCGGCCGCGAGGCGACGTACAGAGAACTGGAAGACCCGGACTACTGGGTGCGCCACCTGCGGTCCACGGTCCGGTTCGGCGACGTGGTCGCCACCCTGCGCGAAGCCGGGGTGCGCACGTTCGTCGAGGTCGGCCCCGACGCCGTGCTCACCCCGATGGCGGCGCGGGCGCTGCCCGACGACGCGCTCGTGCTCCCGGCCCTGACGAAGGACCGGCCCGAGCCGGAGGCGGTGGCGGCGCTGGTCGCGCGGCTGCACGCGGCGGGCGGCGCGGTCGACTGGTCGGCCTGGCACGAGCCCGGCCCGCCCGCCGACCTGCCGACCTACCCGTTCGAACACGAGCACCACTGGTGGGGCTCGGCGGCCCGGACCGCCGGCCCGGAGGCGGGACCGGCCGAGACGACGCTGCTCGACCTGGTGCGGTCGCACGCCGCCGAGGTGCTCGGCCACGCCGCGCCCGACCGGATCGGCCCGGAGGACAATTTCCTGCACATCGGCTTCTCGTCGTTCAGCGCCCTGGAGGTGCGCAACCGGTTGTGCGAGGCGACGGGGCTGACCCTGCCGCCGGTGCTGCTGTACGACTACCCGACCCCCGCCGCCGTCGCGGGCTTCCTGGAGGAGCGGCTCACCACGTGACCGGCAGCCGGTGGATTCCCTGCACCGACCCGCCCGGCTTGACCCCGAGCGCCTCGACGGGCTCGGCGAGGCGCAGGCCGGGCAGGCGGGTGACCAGCTCGCGCAGCCCGATCTCCAGTTCGGCGCGGGCCAGGTTCTGCCCGATGCACTGGTGGACGCCGTGCCCGAAGGCCAGGTGCCCGCGCGCGTCGCGGCCGAGGTCGAGCGTGTCGGGGTCGGCGTAGACGCGCCCGTCGCGGTTGGCGGCGGCGTTGGGCAGGTAGACGCCGTCGCCCGCGCGGATCGTCACCCCGCCGACCTCGATGTCGGCGGCGGCGACCCGCTGGAGCTCGTCGGCGACCGACAGGAAGCGCAGCAGTTCCTCGACGTGGTCCTTGGCCCGGTCGGGGTGCTCACGCAGCACGGCGAGCTGTTCGGGGTGCTCCAGCAGGGTCAGGATGCTCAGCGCCATCATGCTGGCCGTCGTCTCGTGCCCGGCGACCAGCAGGAACATCGAGATCGACGCGACCTCGGCCCGGGTCAGCCGCCCGGTCGCCAGCTGCTCCCTGAGCAGCGTGTCGACCACGCCCTCGCCGGGCTCGGCGAGCTTGCGTCCGATCAGCTCGTCGAAGTAGGCGGTCAGCGCCACGGCCGCGTCGGCGGCGTCCTGGGCGGTGCTGGTCGCCATCAGCATCTTCCTGGTCTGCGCCTCGAAGAAGTCGTGGTCGGCGTACGGCACCCCGAGCAGTTCGCAGATCACGGTCGACGGCACGGCGAGCGTGAACTCGGGCACCAGGTCGGCGCCGGGCCCCTTCGCGAGCAGCGCGTCGATGCGCTCGGTGACGATGCGCAGGATCACCGGCCGCAGCTTCTTGAGCCCGTTGACGGTGAAGCTCGGCGCGAGCATGCGCCGCTGCACGTCGTGCTCGGGCGGGTCCATGCCAACAAGGGCGACCAGCCGGGAGGCGGCCATCCGGGGCACCAGCACCGGGAAGTCGGCCCGCGACCGGTCGGACGACAACCGGGGGTCGAGCAGGAGCGCCCGCGTCTCGGGGTGCCCGGTGATCACCCAGGCGACCCGGCCGTCGTACAGGCGCACGCGCGTGGCGACGCCGGACTCCCGCAGCCGCTCGTATCCGGCGGGCGGGTGGTAGGGGCAACCTCGGTTCATGGGGAAGTCGGGGATCTCGCTCATCCGTCCCTCGCACAGTCTCGATGGGTGGTGCGCTGGAGCATGAGGGGTCGCGCTGAAGCGATGCTGAATTCAGCCGCGCTTCAGGCCCGTGATGGAGGGGTGGAGACCGAGACGATCTCGCGGTGGCGGCGTACCCGCCGAGGTTTTGACCATTCGTGGATTGTGGACGAAAACGTATTCTGTCTACGTTTTTGGGATGAAGATCCTGGTCGTGGGGGCAGGAGCGGTCGGCGGATACTTCGGCGGCCGCCTCGTTCAGGCGGGCCGAGACGTCACCTTCCTGGTCCGCCCCAAACGGGCCCGGCTCATCAGCACGCGCCGGTTGCGGATCGTCGGCCTGGGCGAGGAGACGACGCTTCAGCCGCACACGATCCTGGCGAACGAGATCACCTCGACCTACGACCTGGTCCTCGTCTCGGTCAAGGCGGCCGCGCTGCGGTCGGCCATGGACGACTTCGCCCCGGCGGTCGGGCCCGGCACGCTCATCCTGCCGGTGCTCAACGGCATGCGGCACGTCGACGACCTCGCCGGGCGGTTCGGCGAGCGCAGGGTGCTCGGCGGGGTCGTGGTGGTGAGCACCACCCTCGACGCCGGGGGCGACATCCTCCGGCTCGCCGACATGCAGAGCCTCACCTACGGCTCCCGCGCCGGGCCCGCGCCCGACGAGCTGGTCGGCGTGCTCGGCGGCGCCGGGTTCGAGACCCGGCAGGCGGCCGACATCGTCGGCGAGATGTGGGCCAAATGGGTGTTCATCGCCGCGACCGGCGCGGTGACGTGCCTGATGCGCGGCACGGTGGGGGAGGTCGCGTCCACGCCCGGAGGGGTGGAGTTCGCCCGCGCGGTCGTGGCCGAGTGCGCCGCCGTCGCCGAGGCCGCCGGTCATCCGGTGCCGGCCGACGCGCTCGACGCCACCCGCCAGACGGTGACCGCGACCCACTCGTCGCTGACGTCGTCGGCCTACCGCGACCTGATCCGCGACCGGCCCGTCGAGGTCGAGGAGATCTTCGGCGACCTGGTGCGGCGCGCCCGGGAACTGGGCACGCCGGTCCCGCTGCTCGGCCTGGCCACCCTCAACCTCCGCGTCTACATGGGCCGGCGGGCGTGACCGCCCAGTTCGGCGACTACCAAAACAAAATCTACGCGGCCGGCCTGCGCGGGCTGGTCCCCGCGTTGCCGATGACCTTCGCCGGCCTGGAGGCCGGGGCCGAGGCGGCGCTGCCCCCGTCGATCTGGTCCTACGTCGCGGGCGGCGCGGGCGACGAGCACACCCAGCGCGCCAACGTCGCGGCCTTCCGGCCGGCGCCGCCCGGCGCGACCTGTCCATCGAGCTGTACGGAATGCGGCTCCCCACCCCGCTCTTCCTGGCCCCGATCGGGGTGATCGGCCTGTGCGCCCAAGACGGCCACGGCGACCTCGCCACCGCACGGGCGGCTCCGCCGACCCCATGTGCGTCTGCCACCCCGACGACGCCCGCCGCGCCAAGGACGCCGGAGTCGTTGGCATCTACTGCTCCAACCAGGGCGGCCTGCCCGCCCTCGACGTCCTGCCCGAGGTGGTCGAGGCGGCGGACGGCCTGCCGGTGCTGTTCGACTCGGGCGTGCGGTCGGGCGCCGACGTGGTCAAGGCCCTGGCGCTGGGCGCGACCGCCGTGGGCGTCGGCCGCCCCTACGCCTACGGCCTGGCGCTCGGCGGCGCCGGCGGGATCGTCCACGTGCTCCGGACGATCCTCGCCGAGGCCGACCTGATCATGGCCGTCGACGGCTACCCGTCCGTCGCCGACCTGACCCCGCAGAGCCTCCGCCCGGTCCCGGCCGGGTCATGACCCCACCGCGACGGTGACCTTCCGCCACGGCGTCCACTCCGAGACGAGCGGAGCCTCCACCGCCTCCGCGCGCACCCGCCAGCGGATGTGCCAGCCGTCGGCCAGCAACCCTTCGGGCAGGGTGACCGCCGCCGGGCCGAGACCGGCCCAGATCTGCCCGGCGCCCTGCTCCGGCACGTCGGGGTCGTGCTCGACCTCGAAGCGGGCGCGCATGGTGAAGCCGTAGGGGTGGGAGACGAAGACCCGCAACGTCGGGGTGAGGCTCGACGTCACCGCCACCTCGCCCTTCTGCACCGACGGCCGGACGACCGGACCAGAAACCCGGGGAGGCGCCTCGTGCACCTCGCCGTACCGCCACCCGGTCCAGGCGCCGACGTACCCGTTCGCCGGGACGTGGTCGCGGCCCCGCCAGCGGATCTGCCAGCCCTGCTGGAGCAGCCCCTCGGGCACCCGTGCCGTCGCCGATTCGCCCGGGTCCGCCACGTCGGAGACGGCCGTCCAGATGAGGCCCGTGCCCTGGCCGGGCACCGCCGGGTCGTGCTCGATCTCGAACTCCGCCTGTACGCCGCCTCCGGTCAGCAGCGGCGTCAGCGAGGCGACCGTGGTGACGCCGTTCCACACGTGGACCGGCGCGATCGGCACGGTCCGCGTCACGACCACCAGGCCGGTGTCGACGGTGAGCGTCAGGACCGGCGGCGCGAGGTCGGCGCTCTCCGACGCCGCGAAGACCCAGTAGCCCTCGTCGACGTTCTCGTCGTCGCCCTCGACGGCCAGACCGTAGTTCTGCGCCCCGGCGCCCCACGCCCGCACGATGTCGGTGACCGGCCATTCGACGAAGGCGGGCGCGCTCTCGCAGTCGTGACCGGCGATCGCCGCGCCCTCGGGGGTCGTGGCGGGCGTGCTGGCCCAGTGCAGGTCGTCGGGGTTCCACGGGGTCGTCACCCGGCTGACCCGGACGCCCTCGTGGGCGCCGGGGTGGCACGCCGTCGCGGCGTCGACGGCCAGCCGCAACGTCGCCGAGGTGACGCGGCCCTCCACGGACGGCAGGACGAACCTCAGATAGGCCCGGCCTTCGGACCCGTCGGGGAAGTCGCCCACGTAGTGGCGCGCGGCGTCGGGCGGCGCCGGGGACCCCGGCCCGTTACTCGACGCCACGCCGACGTCGGCGAGCAGGGCGGCGTCGGCCGTGACGTCGGCGTAAGCGGCCGGGACGGCGGTGAGGCCGGTCGCCACCAGGGTGAGGGCGAGTAGGAGGGACGTGCGACACATCATCGGGCGCTCCTCGGGACGCGGAGCGGCCGTCGGTCGGGTGCGCCCCCGCAGGGCACCCGCCGACGGCCGCCGGAGATCACTGGTTCAGGTCGACGGTGAAGTAGCGCCACTCCGACTGCGCCGCGAACGGGCCGCCGTTCGCGCGGACCCGCCAGCGCAGCCGCCAGCCGTCGTGCAGCACGCCCTCGGGCACGGTGAGCTCCGTCTGCGTCCCCGAGGGGGAGTCGTCGAGCGGGGAGCCCGACCAGTGGTAGCCGGCGCCCTGGTCCGGTACGGCCGGATCGTGCTCGATCTCGAAGGCCACGTTCAGCGGGTCGACGAACGGGTGGCTCGCGGTGGCCCGGAAGGTGGGGGTGAGGGTCGTGGTCACCGTCACGCCGCCCGACTCCTGGGCCGGGGTCATCTCGGCCCCGGTGATCTCGGGCACGACGCTGGACAGGGTGGCCGGCTGCCACGGCGACCAGTCGGAGGTGGTGCCCGCCGTCACGTTGTGGGCGCGGACCCGGAAGCGGATGCGCCAGCCGTCCTGGAGCAGCCCTTCGGGGACGTCCGCTATCGGCTTGCCGCCGTTGGAGGTCTGGTTCGAGGTGGCGCTCCAGATCAGCCCGGTGCCCTGTTCGGGCACGGCGGGGTCGTGGTCGATCTGGAACTCGGCGGTCAGCCGGCCCCCGGCCGGATCGCGCACCTGCGTGTAGATGCGGGGCGTGGTCGAGGCGAGCCACAGGTGGTCGCCGTCCTGGTGGCTGCCGGTGACGTACACCTGCCCCGTGGACGGCGTGGAGGGCACCTCCATGGTGACCGACAGGACCGGGGCGGGACTGTTCTCGGAGGCCCCGAGGTACCAGACGCCGTCGTCGGTCGACTCGTTCGGAGACTGGAGCACGAAGCCGTGGTTCTCCGCCCCGGCCGCCCAGTCGTGGACGATGCCCGTGACCGGCCACTCCGTCTGCCCGGCGGCGGTCCCGCAGGGGAGGTCGGCGAGGGCGGTGACCGCGTTCTCCGGCACCGAGGCGGGCGTGTTGCCCCAGTGCAGGTAGTCGGCGGCCCAGGGTTCGGCGACCCGGCGCACCTCGATCCCCTCCCTGGCGGCCGGCCGGCAGGTCGGCGTCTTGACGACCGGGATCCGCAACGCGGCCGAAAGGATCACGCCCTGCGGCAGCGAGGACAGGTCGAACCGCAGGTAGCCCCGGTAGTCGGCGGCCGCCGACCCGCCGACGAGGAGGTACTGCGCGTCGGGCCGGGCGGGCGAGGCGTGGTTGTTCCCGGTGAACACGTGGACGTCGTCGACCACCCCGAGGGTCTTCACGACGACGAGGGCCGGGGGCGTTTCGGCCGCCGCCGGGGCCGGCGCGACGGCCGGTCCGGCCACCGCCAGGGCGGCGACGAGCAGGGAGAGTGCCCTCCTCCGCAGGAGGGATGGTGCAGACATCATCGGGCTCCTTGGGATGCGGAGATGATCTTTGGCATCGCGCAAGGACATTAACAAAATCCCCGAATAATCGAAATATTGACATTTCGAAGATGAAATCAGGAAGGACCGACAAACCCCGTCTTCGTCACCCCTTCAGCCGGGCGCCGAGCGACACCAGGGCGCCGGCCATCATCAGCGCCGCGTTCGCCTGGACCTCGTAACCGTCGAGGAACGCCGTACGCTCGACGACGATACGGTTGAAATGGTCGAAGAACCGGAGCGGAATCACGGGGTCGCCCGCGATGACCTGGTTCAGCATTCCGGTGAGACCTTCGAGAATGGCGACGACGCCGATCGACGCGATCAGTTTCCGCATTTATGAATCCTCCAGCCGGGAGGCCGCCGCCATCACGACGATCCCGAGAACGGCGAGAATGAGGTTCGCGAAGATCTCGTAACCCTGCAGCGCGTCGACGCGTTCGACGACGAAGCGGTTGAAGGCGTTCAGCACGATGCCGAAGAAAGGCTGCACCGCGATCTGGTCGATCGTCCCGCTGACGCCTTCGAGGACCATCAGAAATCCCAGCCCCTGCAAGAATTTACGCATGCCGCCAGCCTAAAGGGGGGTCCTCTCGGCGCGGATCGCCCATCGGGCTGACGCGATCCGCCGAAAGTCGGATCGGCGGGCCGTCGCCGGTCTTCGGCCGGCCGCGCTCATACTTTGGTCGCATCGCGGAGGGAAAATTTCGACTTCCGTCGACCGCCCCCATCCCGTCGGCCGATGAATACAAACGCATTCGGTCTCTAACGTGTGACAAATGCTGGGCACAATTCATCATTCACCGGAGCATGCTCGCGGCGACCATTCTGGTGAACATGCGAGGGAGTCGACTACGCGAAACGGTGACGGAACCTGCCCTGCCGGGCTTGGTCGACGACCGGATCTGCCCGCGCTGCGGCGAACCGCTCATCCATCCACGAGCAGCGTCGCCGGTTCCGCATGCGCGCGCAGCACCCCGATCACCCGCGGCAGCCGCTCGGTCGCATTCCCGGACGCCTCACGGTGCCGAGCCGACAGATCCGCCGCCATTTCCACGGGTGACGGGTCGGCTAAGCAGCGGTCGTCCAGGATCGGACGAGCGCATGGACGCGCCTCTCTCCAGCGGCCGAGCAGCCGGAATCCGGCCCGCGTCGACGCCGGCGGGAGAAGTCCGGCGAGTTCGTCGAACCGTATGAATTCGTGAGAGAACCGTAGGCTTCGCTGAGATGGAGACGCCCGGAGTGAGACGTTCGTCCCGGCGCACGCCGCGTGACTGGCTGGTCGACACGCTCCTGTTCCTGTTCGCCGCCGTGATCGGGGTCGTGACGGCCGCCGAGCGCCTAGGCATGCCCGAGCCGGTGACGCCTGCCGTGTTCGTGCTCGACCAGGTCGTCGGGGTGCTGGGCTGCGCGGCCCTGTGGTGGCGCAGGCGGTGGCCGGTCGAGCTGGCGCTGGCGCTGGTCGTGTTGTCGGCCTTCTTCGAGCTGGCCGGGGGCGCGACGCTGGTGGCGATGTTCACGGTGGCGGTGCACCGGTCGGTGCGCGCCACCATGACGATCTTCGGGCTGGGCCTCGTGACCGCGTTCGTGTTCGCGCTGGCCCGGCAGGGGCCCGGCGAGACCCGGGACACGCTGTTCCTGCTCGGGGTCTCGCTCCAGACGGCGGCCACCGGCTGGGGCCTGCTCGTCCACCACCGACGGCGGCTGCTGGAGACGCTGAAGGAGACCGCGGCCAGGGCCGAGGCCGAGGCGCAGCAGCGGGTGCGCGAGGCCCTCGCGCGGGAGATCCACGATGTGCTCGGTCACCGGCTCTCGCTGCTCAGCGTGCACGCGGGCGCGCTGGAGTTCAATCCGGACGCCTCCCCCGACGAGGTCTCCCGGGCGGCGACGGTGATCCGGCAGAGCGCCCATCAGGCGCTCCAGGATCTGCGCGAGGTCATCGGGGTGCTGCGCGCGCCCGTGGAGGAGCTCTCGCAGGGTTCGCTCGACCGGATCAAGGAGCTCGTCGCCGAGTCGCGGCGGGCGGGCATGACCGTCCGCCTGACCATGGACGTCGACGGCGCCGCCGTCCCCGGCCGGGCCGGGCACACCGGTTACCGCATCGTCCAGGAAGGGCTGACCAACGCCCGCAAGCACGCGCCCGGCGCGGAGGTCGCGGTCACGGTGGCGGGCACGCCGGGCGAGTGGCTGACCATCGAGGTCCGCAACGCCGTCACCGCCTCCCCCGGCGGCCCGCCCGGCCAGGGGCTGGAGGGGCTGGCCGAGCGGGTCCGGCCCATGGGCGGCCGGGTGACGTACGGCCCCGACGGCGACGCCTGGTCGTTGTCGGCGTGGCTACCCTGGCCTCCATGACCGCCGTGCTCATCGCCGACGACGACCCGCTGGTCCGCATGGGGCTGACCCTGATGTTCCGGGGCGCGCCCGATCTCACGGTCGTCGCCGAGGCCGGAGACGGGCGGGAGGCGGTGGAGCTGACCACCCGGCACCGTCCCGACGTCGTGCTGATGGACATCCGGATGCCGGTCATGGACGGCCTGACCGCCACCGAGGAGATCCGCTCGCGGCCGGGCGCGCCGGAGGTCATCGTCATGACCACCTTCGACGCCGACGACCACGTCCTGCGCGCGCTGCGCGCCGGGGCGGCCGGCTACCTGCTCAAGGACACCCCGCCGGCCGAGATCGTCGCCGCGGTGCGCCAGGTCCGGATGGGCAACCCGGTGCTCTCCCCCGCCGTGACGCGCCGCCTGCTCGCCCGGGTCACCGACTCGCGCGCCGACGAACGCCGCACCCGCGCCGGGGAGCGCCTGTCGGTGCTAGTCGGCCGCGAACGCGAGGTCGCCGTCGCGGTCGGCCGCGGCCTGTCGAACGCCGAGATCGGCGCCGAACTCCACATCAGCCTGGCCACGGTCAAGACCCACGTGTCGGCCGTCCTGACCAAGTGCGGCCTGAACAACCGCGTCCAGATCGCGCTGCTGGTCCACGAGGCCGGCCTCCTCGACGACTGAACCCGCTCCGGCCTGGGACACGGTGTTCCACTCCGATGAACGGCGGAGGAACGCCTGACCGGTGTGAGAACGATGAGGTTTGTGGCCGCCGTGCTGGCGGTCGTCGCGGCGCTGGCCGCGTTCACGCCCGAGCCGCAGTGGACGGGCGTCAAGTTCTGGGCCTGGGGGCTGAACTCCGGCGGCCAGTTCGGCGACGGCACCACCGACGGCAGTCCGGTCCCGACGCTGGTGGGCCGGTTGCCCGGCCGTCCGTATGGTTCGGTGCGCATCAGGCAGGTGGCGACCGGGGGCACGTTCAGCGCCGGGATCAACGACCGCGGCGTGGTCTACCTGTGGGGCGACCTGCCCGGCGTGGTCTCCTCGACGACCCCGCGCGAGGTCTACGGCCTGCCGTTCGTCAGCTCGTTGTCCGTGGGCGACCGGCATGTGCTGGCCGTGGACGCCGACGGGTCGGTCTGGGCGTGGGGCGACAACACCTACCGCCAGCTCGGCGACGGCACGACCGTCAGCCGGCCCACGCCGGTGAAGGTTCCCGGCCTGGCCGATGTGCGCAGCGTGTCGGCCGGATACCGGTACAGCCTGGCCGTCACGACCGACGGCTCCGTCTGGGCCTGGGGCCACAACGGGTTCGCCGAGCTCGGCGACGGCACCACGGTCAACCGCCCTGCCCCGGTCCGGCTCACGGGCGTCTCCGGCGTGCTGACCGCGCACGCCTCGCGCAGCGGCGTGCACTCGGCCGCGCTGAAGTCCGACGGCACGGTGTGGACGTGGGGCTCCAACGCCTCGGGCCAGCTCGGCATCGGGGCGGCCCCGAGGTCGTACGTGCCGGTGCAGGTGCCCGGCATCGCGAACGCGCAGATGGTGCTGCCCGGCGAGAAGTCGACGTTCGCCGTCGCCGGAGGCCACCTCTACGCCTGGGGCGACAACACCTCCGGCCGCCTCGGCGACGGCACCACCCTGCCCCGGCGCACCCCGGTCGTCACCCCGATCGCCGGCCTGACCTGGGCCGACCCCGGCACCGGCGGCACCTCGGCCGGCGTCACCGCCGACGGGAGGGTGCTGACCTGGGGCGACAACACCCACGGCGCGCTCGGCACCGGCTCGGCGGCCCCCTACGAGACCGCCGCGCACCCGGTCGCGGTGCTCACCTCGCGGGTGAGCACGATCTCGGTCGGCCGCTCGACCACCCTGGCCCTGGTCGGCAACCAGCCCGACCCGACGCCGACGAGCCCGCCGGCCACGGTGGCGGTGCCCGACGTGACGGGCCTGTTCGAGGACACCGCGATCACCCGGATCGCCGAGCACGGCCTGACACTCGGCTCGGTGACCCAGTGGGTCGACCGGTTGTGCAGTGAGGTCGGCCAGGTGACCGAGCAGGATCCGGCCCCCGGCGTCGTCGTGCCGCGCGGCCACGAGGTGAACATCACCGTCGCCGTCGCCCCGGCCGGGCCGTGTCCGTGAGCGCCCGGACGGCCCCGCCGCCCCGGAACGACCAGCGCCGCCCGAAGCCGCCGCCGAAGCCGAAGAACGTCGGCGGCGCCCGTTAGGTTGGCCCGGTGACGTCACCCCGAACCGTCGAAGAAGCCGTCCAGGCCGAGTCGTCCGGCCGGCCGCCGCGTTACCTGTTCTTCTGGGGCCACCGCCCGTCCCGCGACGGCGGGGTGGGCGCGGGCTGCCTGAGCCAGTGGTGGGAGGCCGAATTCACCGAAGACGGCCACGTCTTCCGCTCGGCCGAGCACTACATGATGGCCCACAAGGCGTGGTTGTTCGACGACGCCGAGACGGCCGCCGGGATCCTCGCGGCGGCCCACCCGGGCGAGGCCAAGAAGCTGGGCCGCCAGGTCCGCGGCTTCGACGACGCCGTCTGGACCGCCCACCGCTACGACATCGTGGTCCGGGGCAGCACCGCCAAGTTCGCCGCCCATGCCGACCTGCGCGCGTTCCTGCTCGGCACCCGCGACCGGGTGCTGGTCGAGGCCAGCCCCTACGACCGCGTCTGGGGCATCGGCCTGACCGCGAGCGACGAACGGGCCGCCTCGCCCACGACCTGGCGCGGCCTCAACCTGCTCGGCTTCGCCCTGATGGAGGCCCGGGATCGGCTGACGGAAGGGTGACCGTCATGGTCAGCCCGCCGCCCGGCGTCTCGTCGGGGGTGAGCGCGCCGCCCATCGCCTCGGCCAGCCCTCGCGACAGTGCGAGACCGAGCCCGACCCCCGAGTGGGTGTCGCGGTCGCCGAGGCGCTGGAACGGCTGGAAGACCTGGTCGTGGGCCTCGGGCGGGATGCCGGGGCCGCGGTCGACGACGCGGATCTCCACCTTGTTGTCGTGGGAGCTGGCCGTGACCAGCACGGAGTCGGGGCTGTAGCGCAGCGCGTTCGACACCAGGTTGGCCAGCACCCGTTCGAGCAGCGCCGGGTCGGCGGTCACCTCGGGCAGGTCGTCGGGCACGTCGATGCGCACCCGCAGGTCCTCGACCGCCCTGGGCAGCACCTCCGCCAGCGCGACCGGCTGGAGGGCCACGCCGAGCACCCCGGCCTGGAGCCGGCTCATGTCGAGGAGGTTCTCCACCAGCCGGGTCAGTTTCACCAGCGACTCGTCGGCGGTGGCGAGCAGTTCGGCCTGGTCGGCGGCTGACCACGTCACGTCGGTGCTGCGCAGGCCCTCGACCGCCGCCTTGGCCGAGGCGAGGGGGGTGCGCAGGTCGTGGCTGACGGCGGCGAGCAGGGCGGTGCGCATCCGGTCGGCCTCGGCCAGCGGTTTGGCCTGTTCCGCTTCGGCCTCCAGGCGGCGCTGGCGCAGCGCGACGGCCGTCTCGGCGGCGAACGCCTCCAGGACGCGGCGGTCGGAGGCGCCCAGCAGGCGGCCCCGCACCGCGAGCACCAGGTTCTCGTCGATCACCACGTCGGTGTCGGCGGCGCCGGGGCTGGTGCACGGCACCCCTCCGGAGGTGGCGACGATGCGCCACGCCTCGGGGTCGGCGCGGTCGTCGAGGGCGGGGGCGGTGGCGCGTTCGAGGAGGGTGACGGAGGTGAGGCCGTAGGTCTCGCGGAGGCGGGCCAGCAGGGAGGGCAGGGCCGCCTCGCCGCGCAGCACGTGGCCCGCCAGGGTCGACAGCACCTCGGCGTCGGCGCCCGCCATGGCGGCCTCGCGGGTGCGGCGGGCCGCCAGGTCGACCACCAGGCTCACCATGACGGCGACCAGGACGTACACGAAGAGAGCCAGCAGGTTCTGCGGGTCGGCGACGGTGATCTTGTCGACCGGCGGGGTGAAGAAGTAGTTCAGCAGCAGGAAGCCGACGACGGCGGCCGTGATCGCCGGCGACATGCCGCCGACCAGGGCGACCATCACGACCAGCAGCAGGAACAGCAGGATCTCGCTGGGCAGCGCGAGCAGGTCGCGCAGCGGGTAGACGACGGCGGTCAGCGCGGGCATGCCGATCAGCGCCGTCGCCCATCCGGCGAGGCGTCGGGTGCGGGTCAGCGCGGCCCGGGAGCCGGGCCGGGGCAGGCCCCTGCGGGCCTGCTGATGGGTGATCATGTGGACGTCGATCGAGCCCGACCGCGCGATCGTCTCGGCCCCGACCCCGCGGAAGAGGATCTGCGCCAGCCGCCCCCGCCGCGACGCGCCCAGCACCAGCTGGGTGGCGTTGACCCCGCGCGCGAAGTCGAGCAGCGCCCGGGGCACGTCGTCGCCGACGACCTGGTGGTAGGTCCCGCCGAGCGCCTCGACCAGGGCGCGCTGCCGGGCCAGGTTGACCGGGTCGCCGCCGACCAGCCCGTCGCCCTGGGTGACGTGCACGGCGAGCAGGTCGGCGCCCTTGGTCCAGGTGGTGACCCGGGCCGCGCGCCGGATCAGGGTGTCGCCCTCGGGCCCGCCGGTCAGGGCGACGACGACGCGTTCGCGCGCCTCCCACGTGGTGGCGATGCCGTGTTCGGCGCGGTAGCGGTCGAGCTGGTCGTCGACCCGTCCGGCCACCCAGAGCAGCGCCAGTTCGCGCAGCGCGGTCAGGTTGCCGACCCGGAAGTAGTTCGACAGCGCCGCGTCGACCTTCTCGGGCGCGTAGACGTTGCCGTGGGCCATGCGGCGGCGCAGCGCCTCGGGCGACATGTCGACCAGCTCGATCTGGTCGGCCCGGCGCACCACCTCGTCGGGCACCGTCTCCCGCTGCGGCACGCCGGTGATCTCCTCGACGACGTCGTTCAGCGATTCCAGGTGTTGCACGTTCACCGTCGTGACGACGTCGATGCCGGCGTCGAGCAGCTCCTCGACGTCCTGCCAGCGTTTGGCGTTGCGCGACCCCGGCACGTTGGTGTGCGCGAGCTCGTCGACCAGGGCGACCTTGGGGCGGCGGGCGAGCACGGCGTCGACGTCCATCTCGGTGAACAGCGTGCCCCGGTAGGGCAGCTCGCGGCGCGGCACCGCCTCCAGGCCGGTGAGCAGCGTGGCCGTCTTGGGGCGGCCGTGGGTCTCGACCAGGCCGACCACGACGTCGCGGCCGCGTTCGGCGGCGCGGCGGCCCTCGCCGAGCATGGCGAAGGTCTTGCCGACGCCCGGGGCCGCGCCCAGGTAGACGCGCAGGCGGCCCCGGGCCGTCATCGGTCCAGGTCCAGGTTCAGGGCCAGGACGTTGACGCCGGGTTCACCCATGAAGCCGATGGCGGGGACGTCGGTATGGCGGCGGACAAGGGCGCGGACCTCTTCGACCGGGCGGCCGCGTTCCCTCGCGACTCGGGCGGCCTGGAGGTCGGCGTACCTGACCGAGATGTGCGGGTCGAGGCCCGACCCGCTCGCGGTCACCGCGTCCGGCGGGACGGTCCACCGGGCGCCGCCCCTGATGGGCACGGTCCGCCCGGCCGCATAGCTCTGTCCCTTTTGGGCGCATTCGACGTTCACTCCCTGATATTCGGTCATGAAGGGCACCGCCGGGCACGGTTCGTTCACGCTGACCACCCGGCCCGGGAAGACCTTGAGCACCGCGCCGACCCCCGAGCCGGTGCAGAACGGCCGGGCGCCGCTCACCCCCTCCCGCTCCCCGACCCGCTTGGATCGGGCGCAGACCTGGGTGAGCAGGCTGGGTCTCCCCGGTACGTCGACCACGCTCTCCGGCCCGAGGTTGCTCGCCCCGGTGCGGAGCATGTCGTAGCCGGTGGCCGACGGGCGGCTCTGGAAGTAGCGGGGGCTCCCGGCGAAGTCCTGCGCGATCAGCCGGCTGCCCTTGGCGAGGAGCGAGCCGTCGGCCTTGTGCCGGAAGAACACCTGGGCCACGCCCAGGACGACGAGCGGGTAGAGGCCGCCCGCGACGACGGTCAGCACGAGGAGGGCGCGGACCGCCACGCCGAGCCGCCGGGTCACGACAACCCCGGCAGGTGGTGGATCAGCAGGTCGATCAGCTTGATCCCGGCGAACGGGGCCAGCACGCCGCCCAGTCCGTAGACGAGCAGGTTGCGGCTGAGCAGCGCCGACGCGTTCGCCGGACGGTAGGCGACGCCGCGCAGCGCGAGCGGGATCAGCGCCACGATGACCAGCGCGTTGAAGACCACCGCCGACAGGATCGCCGACTGCGGGGTGGCCAGGCGCATCACGTTCAGCGTGCCGAGGCCCGGATAGACGGCGGCGAAGACGGCCGGGATGATCGCGAAGTACTTGGCGATGTCGTTGGCGATGGAGAACGTGGTCAGCGCGCCCCGGGTGATGAGCAGCTGCTTGCCGATCTCGACGATCTCGATGAGCTTGGTCGGGTTGGAGTCGAGGTCGACCATGTTCCCGGCCTCCTTGGCGGCCGAGGTGCCGGTGTTCATGGCGACGCCGACGTCGGCCTGGGCCAGGGCGGGGGCGTCGTTGGTGCCGTCGCCGGTCATCGCGACCAGGCGGCCGCCGCGCTGCTCGCTCTTGATCAGGGCGAGCTTGTCTTCGGGGGTGGCCTCGGCGAGGAAGTCGTCCACGCCCGCCTCGTCGGCGATGGCCCTGGCGGTGAGGGGGTTGTCGCCGGTGATCATGACGGTCCTGATGCCCATGCGGCGCATCTCGTCGAAGCGTTCGCGCATGCCCTGTTTGACGACGTCCTTGAGGTGGATCACGCCGAGCACCCGGCCGCGTTCGGCCACCACGAGCGGGGTGCCGCCGCCGGCCGCGATGGCGTCGACCAGCGGGCCGATCTCGTCGGCGGGGTGGCCGCCAACGTCGCGCACCCATGTCATGACTGCGGTCGCGGCGCCCTTGCGGATCTGCCGGTCGCCGACGTCGACGCCGCTCATCCGGGTGCGGGCCGAGAACGGCACCCAGTGCGCCCCGGCGACCGGGCGTTCGCGCAGGCCGAAGTGCTCCTTGGCGTAGACGACGATCGAGCGGCCCTCGGGGGTGTCGTCGGCGAGGCTGGAGAGCTGCGCGGCCTCGGCGAGGTCGCGCAGGTCGACGCCCTCGGCGGCCTCGAAGGCGGCGGCCTGCCGGTTGCCGAGCGTGATGGTGCCGGTCTTGTCGAGCAGCAGGGTGGTGACGTCGCCGGCCGCCTCGACCGCCCGGCCGCTCATGGCCAGCACGTTGCGCCGCACCAGCCGGTCCATCCCGGCGATGCCGATGGCCGACAGCAGCGCCCCGATGGTGGTCGGGATCAGGCAGACCAGCAGCGCGACGAGCGTCACCCCGGTGACCCCGTCGGCCGTCAGGGCGGCCGAGTCGGGCACGCCGGGGTTGACGGCCTTGGAGTGGATCGCCATCGGCTGCATGGTGGCGGTGGCGACGAGGAAGACGACGGTCAGCGCGGCGAGCAGGATGTTCAGCGCGATCTCGTTGGGGGTCTTCTGCCGGTTCGCGCCCTCGACCAGGGCGATCATGCGGTCGACGAAGCTCTCCCCCGGCTTCTGGGTGATCCGGACGACGATCCGGTCGGACAGCACCTTGGTGCCGCCGGTGACGGCGCTGCGGTCGCCGCCCGACTCGCGGATGACCGGGGCCGACTCGCCGGTGATGGCCGACTCGTCGACGCTGGCGATGCCCTCGATCACGTCGCCGTCGCCCGGGATCACCTGGCCCGCCTCCACCACGACGACGTCGCCCGTCCGGGGCGCGACCGCGGGCCGGGCCGCGCGCAGCGACGCGGCCTGCGCCCGGCCCCGGTCTTCGGCGACCGACTCGGCCAGGTTGGCGAACAGCACGGTCAGCCAGAGCCACACGACGACCGCCCAGGCGAAGAAGCCGGGCGTCACGATGGCCAGGACGGTCGCGGCGACCGCGCCCACCTCGACGACGAACATAACCGGGTTGCGCCACATCGTCAGCGGGCTGAGCTTGGCCAGCGCGCCGAGGAGGGCGGTCATCCGCCGACGCCTTCGGCCAGCGGCCCGAGGGCCAGCGCGGGCAGGAAGGTCAGCGCCACCACGACGACCGTCACGCCGACGACCAGGCCGACGAACTGCGGCCGGTGGGTGGGCAGGGTGCCGGCCGACGACGGCACGGGCGTCTGCCGGGCCAGCGACCCGGCCAGGGCCAGCACGAACACGATCGGCACGAACCGGCCCACCAGCATGGCGACGCCGAGGGCGACGTCCCACCACGGGGTGCCGGTGGTCAGCCCGGCGAACGCCGACCCGTTGTTGTTGGCGGCGCTGGCGAAGGCGTAGAGGACCTCGGAGAGGCCGTGGGGGCCGGTGTTCAGCATCCCGGCGAGGCCCGCCCGGTTGGCCAGGGCCAGCGCCGTGCCGGTCAGCACCAGGACCGGGGTGACCAGGAAGTAGAGCGAGGCGAGCTTGATCTCCCGGGCGGCGATCTTCTTGCCGAGGTACTCGGGGGTGCGGCCGACCATCAGGCCCGCCACGAAGACGGTGATCACGGCCAGGATCAGCAGGCCGTAGAGGCCCGAGCCGACCCCGCCGGGGGCGACCTCGCCGAGCATCATGTTGACCATGGTCATCATCCCGCCGAGCGGGGTGAACGAGTCGTGCGCCGCGTTGACCGCGCCGGTCGAGGTCAGGGTCGTCGACGCGGCGAAGGTGGCGCTCTCGGACAACCCGAACCGGACCTCCTTGCCCTCCATGGCCATGCCGGCGGCCTGCGGGACGGTGGCGGCGGCGCGCAGCTCGAAGACGTTCGTCAGCACGACCGAGGCGACGGCGATGACCGCGACGACGGCGGCCAGGGCGTATCCCTGGCGGTTCTGGCCCACCATCCGGCCGAAGGCGCGCGGCAGCGCGACCGGGATGAGCAGCATCAGCAGGTTCGCCAGCCAGTTGGTCCAGCCGTTCGGGTTCTCCCACGGGTGCGCGGAGTTGGCGGCGTAGAACCCGCCGCCGTTGGTGCCGAGTTGTTTGACCGCCTCCTGGCTCGCGACCGGCCCGCCGGTCAGCGTGGTCGTGCCGCCCAGGGCGGCGGGCACCTCGTGGGGGCCGGCCAGGTTCTGCACCACGCCGCCCGCGACCAGCAGGACCGCGCCCGCGAAGGCGAGCGGGAGCAGGATCCGGTACGTCCCTCGGACCAGGTCGGCCCAGAAGTTGCCGATCGTGGTGCTGCCGCTGCGGGCGAACCCGCGCACCAGGGCCATCGCGACCGCGAGGCCGACGGCGGCCGACACGAAGTTCTGCACCGCCAGGCCGCTCATCTGGACGAGGTGCCCCATGGTGTTCTCCCCGGCGTAGGACTGCCAGTTCGTGTTGGTCACGAAGCTGACGGCCGTGTTCCAGGCCACGTGGTCGGTGACCGGCGGGAAGCCGAGGGACAGGAAGAGGTGGTTCTGGACGCGCTGGAAGACGTACAGGAACAGGATCGAGACCAGCGAGAAGGCCAGCACCGACCGCGCGTAGCCCGGCCACCGCTGCTCCCGGCGCGGCGCGACGCCGAGCAGGCGGTAGGTCAGCCGTTCGGCCCGGGTGTCGGAGGTGCCCGAGTAGACCCGGTGGATGTGGTCGCCCAGCGGCCGGTAGAGCAGCGCCAGCACGACGACCAGGGTGAGCGCGGTCACCGGAACCGCTCCGGGAACAGCAGCGCCACCACGACGTAGGCCGTCAGCACGACCGCGCCCACGAGCCCGATGAGGTTGACGGCGCTCACAACCGCTCGACCGCCTTCACCAGCAGGGCGAGCAGCACGAAGGACACGATCGTCAGCACGACGAGGATCAGGTCACCCCACATGGACGTGCGGCCTCCTCAGCGGATCGGGCTCGGCGAGCCGCAGCACCTCACGGGTCAGCGGCGGCACGTCGCCGCCGCCGAAGATCAGATAGCGGAGCATCGCGTTGATCGGGTTGCCCTCGGTCCAGTGGAAGTAGATGTTGGGCACCCGGCCGGTCCGGTCGCGCAGGTAGAGCAGCAGCGCGGCCAGCGCGTTGGACACCGTCGAGCTCTCCACGTTCAGCACCTTGTGCCCGAACCGCTCCTCGCCCCGCACGTAGAGCTCGGTCTCGAACTCCGAGGCGTCGTTGACGGTGACCTCGACGAACATCGCCTGCTCCGAGGTGCGCAGCCGGTGCATGAACCAGTTCTCGCGCAGCTTGTCGTTGTACTCGGCCTGGTCGCGGCGCTGCGGCTCGTTGGCGATGAGGTGCAGCTCCCCGGCGCAGCACTCGTTGACGAACTCCTCGGCCAGCGGGTCGAGCCGCACCCGCGTCACCCGCAGCTCGGTCGACCGCGTCGCCCGCGAGATCAGCGAGGTGACCACGATGGCCACGATGAAGAACGCGGCGATCTTGACGCCGTCGGGCCGCTCGATCACGTTGTCGACCAGCGTGTACGTCAGCACCGCGCTGATGATCCCGAAGGCCCACGCCGCTTTGCGCCGCCCCTTGGCCCGGGTCGACAGGCAGCTCGCGACGGCCGCCGACAACATCAGCACCAGCACGCCGGTGGCGTAGGCCCCGGCCTGCTGGTCGACGTCGGCGTCGAAGATGAAGGTGATCACGAAGGCGATGACGGTGAGGATCAGCACCAGCGGCCGGACCGCCGAGGTCCATTCGGGGGCCATGCCGTAGCGCGGCAGGAAACGGGGGACGAGGTTGATCAGCCCGGCCATCGCCGAGGCCCCGGCGAACCAGAGGATGGCGATGGTGCTGACGTCGTACAGGGTGCCGAACCAGTCGCCCAGATAGGCGTGCGCGAGGTAGGCGAGGGCCCGGCCGTTGGCGCTGCCGCCGGGCTGGAACTCGTGCGCGGGAATCAGCAGGGTCGTCACGAAGCTGCTAAGGATCAGGAACACGCTCATGATCAGGGCGGCCGCGGTGAGCATCTTGCGGGCCGACCTGATGCGCTGCGGGATGTCGCCCCTGATGACGGGCATCACCGCGACCCCGGTCTCGAAGCCCGACAGGCCCAGCGCCAGCCGGGGCATCACCAGCAGCGCCAGCCCGATCATGGCCAGCGGGGAGGCGTGCCGGGCCTCCAGCAGCCGGTCCCACTGGCCGAACACGGCCGGATTCGCCGCGACGTGCTCGATGGCGACCGCCACGACCACGGCGTTCAGCGCCAGGTAGAGCGCCACGAGCACGGTCGCCACCCCGACGGCCTCGGTGAAACCGGCCAGGAAGATCGCGCCGAGGGCGGCCAGCAGCACGAGCGTGACCGGGATCTCCTGGCCGTCGAGCCAGCGGGGCGCGAAGGGGTTCTCCAAGATGTGGGCGGTCGCGTCGGCCGCCGACAGGGTCATCGTGATGACGAAGTCGGTGGCGGCGAAGCCGAGCAGGCAGAGCACGAACAGCTTGCCCTGCCAGGCCGGGACCAGCCGCTCCAGCATCGCGATCGAGCCGGCGCCGTGGGGGCTCTCGCCGGCGACGTACCGGTAGACGGGCAGCGCCCCGAGCAGGGTGAGGGCCACCAGGAACAGGGTCGCGACGGGTGACAACGCGCCCGCCGCGAGGGCGGCGATGCCCGGCTGGTAGCCCAGGGTGGAGAAGTAGTCGACGCCGGTCAGGCACATGACCCGCCACCAGGCGTGCTTCTCCTCCGGCCCCTGTTCCAGGTGGCTGCGGTCGGCCGTGAGCCCGTTCAGGAGCCACTCCCGCAGGGCCACGGCACCCCCTCCTCATCTGTGGAGGGGGAGATTTCTCATGATCGCAGGTGGCCGTCGAAGAACCCGACGGGGGTGGCCTGTTCCCGCTGGGGCACGCCGTCGAGGCGCTGCCCGAGGGTCTGGGTGAAGGCCAGGAACGCCTCGAAGCGCATCAGGATCTGCAGGTCCTCGGTCGTGACGACGTGCACGAAGGTCAGGCCGTCGTCGAGCCGGTAGGACTGGTAGGTGATCTCGCCGGGCCTCTCCTTGGCGAGTTCGGCGAAGACGGCCTCCAGGAGGCGCACGTTCTCCTCGGCCTTCTCCTGGTCGGCGACGCGGTAGCGGATGATCTGGGTCGGCATGGCCGGACCCTATCGGGCGGAGTCACGAACGCCCCATTTCGCCGGAAACACTCCTCTTTCCAGGGGGCTTCCCGAGCGATCTTGGAAAAACTGTCGGCAGGACGTGACAGAGTGTCGTCATCCGAAAATCTGTTCGAAGGAGCTCGTATGCTCACGACCGACTACCTGCCGGGCGCCCCCTGCTGGATCGACCTCGGCTCGCCCGACGTCGACGCCTCGACCACGTTCTACGCCTCGGTGCTCGACTGGGGCTTCCAGTCGGCCGACCCCGACTCGGGCGGCTACGGCTTCTTCCTCCACGACCGCAAGGTCGTCGCCGCGGCCGGCCCGCTGACCGAGGAGAGCACCGGCTCGGCCTGGACCATCTACTTCGCCACCCCCGACGCCGACGAGGCCGTGGCCCGCGCCGAGAAGGCGGGCGGCACGATCAGGGTCGCCCCCTACGACGTGTTCGACCAGGGCCGCACCGCCGCCCTGACCGACCCGGCCGGGGCCGACTTCGCGATCTGGCAGGGCCGGGGCCGCAAGGGCCTCGACACCGTGACCGAGCCCGGCAGCCTGGGCTGGACCGAGCTCTACGTCGCCAGCCCGCCCGCCGTCGCGCCCTTCTACCAGGCGGCGCTCGACCACGAGTCGATCGAGGCCACCGTCGCCGGGGTCGGCTACACGACGATCCGGCTGCCCGGCGGCGACCGCCCGACGATCGGCGGCGTGATCACCCTCAACCCCGGCACCAAGCCGTTCTGGCTGCCCTACTTCGAGGTCAGAGACGTCGACGCGGCCGTCGAGGCGACCGTCTCCGAGGGCGGCACCATCCTCGACCCGCCCGTTTCCGTCGAGAGCGTGGGCCGGTTCGCGGTCCTGGCCGACCAGTTCGGCGCCCGCTTCGCCGTGATCACCAGCGGCTGAACCGGGCGATTTAACACAACGACCTCCCGTTTCACATCGTGGTTACAAACGGGCAATGGACTCGAAATGGCTTCTTGGCAATCTCGGCGTGGCGGCCAATCGACGTGGCCCGCCTCCGAGGAAGGGAAAGACGTTGGCGTTCAAGGCCGAGTACATCTGGATTGACGGCACTGAGCCGACCCCGAAGCTCCGGTCCAAGACCAAGGTGCTGGCGGACGGCGCCGAGCTCCCCACCTGGGGCTTCGACGGTTCGAGCACGAACCAGGCCGAGGGCCACGCCTCCGACTGCGTGCTCAAGCCGGTCTTCTCGTGTCCCGACCCCATCCGGGGCGGCGACAACGTGCTGGTGCTGTGTGAGGTCTACAACGTCGACGGCTCGATCCACCCGACCAACACCCGGGCGCTGCTGACCCCGATCGCCGAGCGTTACGCCGACCAGCAGTCGTGGTTCGGCATCGAGCAGGAGTACACCTTCTTCAAGGACGGCCGCCCCTACGGCTTCCCGGTCGGCGGCTACCCCGGCCCGCAGGGCCCCTACTACTGCGGCATCGGCGCCGACGAGGTCGTCGGCCGTGACATCGTCGAGGCCCACATGGACGCCTGCATCGAGGCGGGCCTGGCGATCTCCGGCATCAACGCCGAGGTCATGCCCGGCCAGTGGGAGTTCCAGATCGGCCCGGCCGGTCCCGTCGAGGTCTCCGACCACATGTGGATGGCCCGCTACCTGCTCTACCGGATCGCCGAAGACTACGGCGTGTCCGCCACGCTCGACGCCAAGCCCGCCAAGGGCGACTGGAACGGCGCCGGCGCCCACACCAACTTCTCCACCAAGGCCATGCGCGAGGGCTACGACGCGATCATCGCGGCCTGCGAGGCGCTCGGCGGCGAGGGCAAGGTCGAGGAGCACATCGCCGGCTACGGCTTCGGCATCGAGCAGCGCCTCACCGGCCACCACGAGACCGCGCCCTACAACGTCTACAGCTACGGCGTGTCCAACCGCGGCGCCTCGGTCCGCATCCCGTGGCAGGTCGAGGTCGACAAGAAGGGCTACATCGAAGACCGTCGCCCCAACGCCAACGCCGACCCCTACGTGGTCACCCGCCTGCTGGTGAACACCTGCTGCTCGGTCCTCGAGACCAAGGACCTGGTGTAACCGCACGGTCCCACCGCAGTCGCGGCTCCGGCCCCTTCGCGCCCTCGGCGCGGAGGGGCCGCGCCCGTTCCGGCGGTCCGTTACCCGGGAATCGGACGACACCGCCCCCCGGTGCGCACCGGCCCCTACGGAGGCGCGCAAGAATCATGCAGATGCTTACACGATTTGCATGACTATGCGTGGAATGCGACGGTGATGCACGTTAATGCTGGGCAGCGTTTCGGCCGTCGCTGTAAAGTCGCTGTGAGAAACCAGGCAAGTGATCATGGTGCCGCCGATGAATGATCATTCTGCCCCCCTGGTCGGCCGGCGGGACGTGCTGAATGATCTTCGGGGGTCGCTGGACGCGATCGTGAGCGGGGAGTTCCGGCTGCTCGCGCTCGTCGGCGAGCCCGGAGCCGGGAAGACCCGGCTGCTGGCCGAGCTCGAAACCCTCGCCGCCGAACGCGGCTGCCTCACCCTCTGGGGCCGGGCCGCCGAGTTCGAGCAGGTCATGCCGTTCTCCGCCCTGGTCGACGCCCTCGACGGCCACCTCGAAGAGACCCGCCACGAACATCCGGAGCCGGGCGCCCCGGGTCACGACGCGCAGTTGCTGGCCTCCGTCTTCCCCGCGCTCGGCGCGACCGCCGAGCCCTCCGACGACGTGTCCGCGCTGGCCCGTTACCGCCTCTACCGCGCCGTCGCGCAGCTCCTCGCCCGGATCGCCCGGCCCGGCGGGCTGGTGCTGGTGCTCGACGACGTCCACTGGGCCGACGACGCCACGGTCGAGTTCCTCGACCACGTCAGCCGGCACTCCCCCAAGGCGCCGCTGCTGGTCGTGGTGGCCTACCGGCCGAAGCAGGCCCCGCCCCGGCTCGCCCTCGGCGGTGAGCGCGTGATCATCGGGCCGCTCTCGGAGGAGGAGGCCGGGGAGCTGCTCGGGCCCCACGTGACCAGGAGCCGCAAGAAGGCCCTCTACGACGCCAGCGAGGGCAACCCCTTCTACTTACAGGCCCTGGCCCGGATCGAGGCCGGCGACCTGCCCGGCTCCAAGACCGACGCGCTCACCATGGAGCTGCGCGACCTGTCGGGCGACGCGCTGATCGTCGTCCAGGGCGCGGCGGTGGCCGCCGACGAGTTCGAGGCGGGCCTGGCCGCCGTGGCCGCCAGGGTGCCGCTGTCGACCGCCCTCGACGCGCTCGACGAACTGGTCGACCGCGACCTGGTGCGGCCCGGCGCGGGCGGGCGGTTCCGCTTCCGTCATCCGCTGGTGCGGCAGGCGGCGTACGAGTCGGCCAAGGCCGGGTGGCGGTTGTCGGCCCATCGGCGGGTCGCCGAGCGGCTGGCCGAGGTCGACGCCCCGGCCACGCTGCGCGCCGTCCACGTGGAGCGTTCGGCGGCGTTCGGCGACCGCGACGCGGTCGACGTGCTGGTGAACGCCGCCCGGCAGGTCGCCACCACCGCGCCGGCGACCTCGGCCCACTGGCTGCAGGCCGCGCTCGGGCTGCTGCCCGACGACACCCCCGACCGGCTCGACCTGCTGCTGGAACTGGCCCGCAACCAGACCGTCAGCGGCCGCCTCACCGAGGCCAGGAACACCGCCTACGAGGTGCTGCGGCTGCTCCCCCGCGACGACTACGCCCGCCGCGCGCAGGCCGCCCGCTTCTGCGCCCTGGTCGAGCGGCTGCTCGACCGGCCGGGCGAAGGCCGGGCCGTGCTGGTGTCGGAACTGCGGGAGATCCCCGAACCGCGGCTCCCGGCGGCGCTGCCGATGCGGCTGCGCCTGGTGGCCGAGAGCCTGATGCGCGGCGACCACCGCGCCGGGCAGGCCGTGCTCGACTTCATGCCCGACGACAGCGACGACCCCGGCCTGCGGCTGGCCATCGCGATGTTGCGCCCGATGACCGCCTACGCCGGCCACCGCGTCGAGGAGGCACTCGGCCACGTCGCCGCCGCGCAGGCGCTGGCCGAGACCACCCCCGAGATCCACCAGCTCGCCTGGATGGACACCGTCGCCTGGATGTGCTGGTCGGAGATCTGGCTCGGGCAGCACCTGCCGGCCCTGGCCCGGTTCGAGCGGGCCATCGCGGCGGTGAAGGCGACCGGGCAGACCTTCATCCTGACCAACATGCTGGCCGGGCTGGCCCGCCTCAACGGCGTGCTCGGCCGCATCCCCGAAGGCCAGATCGCCGCCGAGGAGTCGGCCGAGATCGCCCTGCTGCTCAACTCCGGCTACGCCCGCGTGGTCGCCATGGCCCAGCAGAGCCTGCTCGCGGGCGCGGCCGGCGACGACGAGGACGCCATCCGCCTCGGCCACGAGGCCGCCACCTCGGGCGTCAGCGTCAGCGAGTGGCCGGGCGCGCAGGCCCGCTTCGCCTACGCCACCGCCCTGGCCAACTCGGGCCGCATCGACGACGAGGCCGTCGCGGCCGTCGAGGAGGACTTCGCCGGCGACCGGCTGGAGGAGTTCAGCATGCTCGCCTTCTGCGAGACCATGGCCTGCGCCCACGCCGCGAGGAACGAGCCGAAGGAGTCGGTCGCCTGGGCCGAGCGGGCGGCCGCGATGGCCCGCCCGGAGCTGGAGCTCACCGACGGGCTGGCCCGCCTGGCCCGCGCCCACGCGACGGTCGGCGCGGAGGCCGAGGAGCTGGCCCTGACCGCCGCCGAGATCCTCACCAGGGCCGGCCACCGGCTCGACGCCGGGCGGGCGCTGCTGCGGGCGGGCGTGGCGTGCGTCGACGGGGGCCGCAAACGGGCCGCGCTGCCGCATCTGGAGGCGGCCCACGAGATCTTCACCGCGTGCGGGGCCCGGGGCATGGCCGCCGCGGCGGTGCGGGAACAGCGCCGCGCCGGCAAGCGGGTGGCGGCGGCGCGGGCCACGGGGGCCCACGGGCTGACGGGACGGGAACTGGAGATCGCCCGGCTGGTCGCCGAGGGGTGCAGCAACCAGCAGATCGCGACCCGCCTGCACATCTCGGTACGCACCGTCGAAACGCATCTGACCAGGGCGTTCGAGAAGCTCGGGGTGACCTCTCGCGGCGGCATGACGGCCGCGCTCGGCCAGCTCGGCTGAATGTACGAGTTTTCCACGATGTAGGGGTGTGCCCCGCCTTGGCATTGTGGGACCCGAGAGGAGGCGGACTCATGCGCATAGCCCGGTTCACCAACGACGGCGTCAGCGACGCCGAGATCACCATGCACCCGTTCCCGACCGACGACGGCCTGGGCCTCGAACTGACCCGGTTCTTCCGGGCCGATTCCGACGACGTCGTGCTGCTGCTGCACGGTCTGCCCGCCTCCACCGACATGTTCATCATGCCGGAGCACGTCAACCTGGTGACCTACCTGCTCAACAACGGGCTGACCGACGTCTGGTCCCTGGATTTCCGGATGAGCTGCCGGCACCCCTACGACACCGAGACCCACCGCTTCACCCTCGACGACATCGCGCTGTTCGACCACCCGGCCGGGCTGGCCGAGCTGCGCCGCCACATCGGGCCGCGCAAGCGCATCCACGTGATCGCGCAGTGCCTCGGGTCGGTGTCGTTCATGATGAGCCTGGCCGCCGGGCTGGTCGACGGCATCGCCAGCGTCACCTCCAACAGCGTCGCCCTGGTCACCCACGTGCCGACCTGGTCGAAGCTGAAGCTGGCGTTCGGGCCGGGCTTCTTCGACTACGTCGCCGGGGTGCCGTTCCTCGACCCCCGGTTCGGCGACGCGCCGGTCATGACGCGCGGCTGGATGATCTCGCGGATGGTGTCGCTGTTCCACCGCGAGTGCGACGTGCGCTCGTGCCACATGATCAGCTTCATGTGGGGGGCCGGGAACCCGGGCCTGTGGAGCCACGAGAACCTCGCCGAGGAGACCCACCACCGGGTGGCCGACCTGTTCGGCGCCAACGGCGTCCACTACTACCGGCACATGCGGAAGATGGTGCGCGCCGGCCACGCCGTCCGCCACGACGACCGGTTCCGCGAGCTGCCTGCCGACTACCTGGCGGCCGCCGCCGACGTCGACGTGCCGGTGCTGTTCCTCACCGGCGACCGCAACCATGTCTTCACCGACTCCAACATCGTCTGCCACGAGCTCATGTCGCGGCACAACCCGGGGCTGCACGAGCTGCGCGTGCTGCCCGGCTACGGCCACGTCGACCCCATCATCGGCAAGAACGCGCACCTCGACGTCTTCCCGCACATCCTCGACTTCATCAAGAGGAGCAGCGGTGGAACACGTTGACGCGGTGGTCGTCGGCTCCGGCTTCGGCGGGGCCGTGGCGGCCTACCGGCTGGCCGAGGCGGGCCTGTCGGTCGTCGTGCTCGAACGCGGCCGTCCCTACCCGCCCGGCAGCTTCCCGCGCAGCCCCGCCCAGATGAGCCGCGCGTTCTGGGACCCGTCCGAGGGCCTCCACGGCATGTACGACGTGTGGAGCTTCGGCTCGTGCGACTCGATCGTCTCCAGCGGCCTCGGCGGCGGCTCGCTCATCTACGCCAACGTGCTGCTGCGCAAGGACGAGGAGGCGTTCGTCACCGAGTCGCCGCTCCCGGGCGGCGGCCACGAGAACTGGCCGGTCGGCCGGGCCGACCTCGACCCCCACTACGACGAGGTCGAGCGCATGCTCGGCGCCACCACCTACCCGATCGACCGCCCGGCCTACCGCGACACGCTGAAGACGCGGGTGATCCAGGACGCCGCGGCCGAGCTGGGCCTCGACTTCTCGCTGCCGCCGCTGGCGGTGGCCTTCGCCCCCAAGCCGGGCGCCGAGCCGGGCCTGGGCCTGCCGATCGTCGAGCCCGAATACGGCAGCCTGCACGGCGCCGCCCGGCACACCTGCCGGCTCTGCGGCGAGTGCAACATCGGCTGCAACGAGGGCGCCAAGAACAGCCTCGACCACAACTACCTGTCCGCCGCCCGCCACAAGGGCGCCGACATCCGGACCCTGCACGAGGTGAAGTCGATCACCCCGCGCACCGGCGGCGGCTACGACATCGGCTACGTGCAGCACGACCCCACGACCGGCCCGCATTCGATCAGCTGCGACGCGCTGGTGCTGGCCGCGGGGACGTACGGCACGGTGAAGCTGCTGTTGTCGAACCGGCACGCGCTGCCCGGCATGAGCCACATGCTGGGCACCCGGTTCTCCGGCAACGGCGATCTGATCGCGTTCCTGCTGCGGGCCAAGGACCGGCCCGTGGCGGCGTCGAAGGGACCGGTCATCACGAGTGTGGTCAGGTTGCCGGGGTCGGCGTACATCCAGGAGGGCGGGTTCCCCGCCTTCGTCGACTGGATAGCGGAGGCCGCCGACGTCGGCGACGAGTTCAAGCGGGCGGTCAGGTTCGCGCTGGAGCGCGTACGGGGCCTGGTCACCCGCGACCACAACCTGTCGGCCGAGTTCGCCCGCCTCATGGGGAGAGGCGAGCTCTCGGACCGGTCACTGCCGATGCTGGCCATGGGGCGCGACGTCCCCGACGGCATCCTGCGTCTGTCGGGCGACCGGCTGGTCCTCGACTGGACGGCCGAGACCAGCGACGCGTATTTCGACCGGGTGCGCGGCACGATCCGCCGGATCGGCGACGTGCTGGGCGCCGACTACTCCGACGCGCCGCTGAAGCGGGTGGTCACCGTCCACCCGCTCGGCGGCGCGCCGATGGGCCGCCACATCGGCGAGGGCGTCGTCGACGCCGACGGCCAGGTCTTCGGGCACGAGGGCCTGTACGTCGCCGACGGCGCCGCCATGCCCGGCCCGGTGGGGGCCAATCCGGCCCTGACCATCGCGGCCATGGCCGACCGGCTGGCCACACGGCTGGCCGACCGAATGACCACGACGAAGAAGGCACGTCTGATGGGAATCCGCACGGTCACCGGGCTCTCCTTCACCGAGGAGATGCGCGGTTCGCTCGACGGCACCGATCCGGTCAGCTTCCGGATCACCATCACGGCCGACGACGTCGACCGCTTCCTCGCCGAGCCCGACCACACGGCACGGGCGGAGGGATGGATAGACGCCGCTGTCTGCGGGGGCCGGCGTCCCATCGAGCGGGGCTGGTTCAACCTCTTCGCACCCGGAGAGGCGCCCGATCGCCGGGAGATGCGGTATCTGCTGCACTTCCGCGACGGCGAGGGCCGGCCCCGCACTCTGGCGGGGATCAAGAACGTCGAGCACGGGCCGCCCACGCGGCTCTGGCTCGACACGTCGACGTTGCACACGCGGCTGCTCGAAGGCCACGTCCAGGAGGACGACCCGGCGAAGCCGCTCGGTTCGGGCACCATGCACATCTCGCCGTCCGACCTGGCGCGCATGCTGACGACGTTCAAGACGACGGGGCCGAACGGGCTGGCGGCGCTGGCCCGGTTCGGCACCTTCTTCCTGGGCGAGCTCTGGGACGTCTACGGGCCGGGACGGTAGGCGGCCCACGGGTCGAAGTCGACTTCGAGGGGCTCCTGCGGGGGCCTCTCGTCTTCGGGCACGTGCTGGAGGTTGACCCGGATGCGCGTCCAGGTCGACGACCGTCCGCGCATCGAGTCGACGAGGACGTCGGCGGGTTCGAGCCGCGCGGCCGCCTCGGGGTGGCGCCGTCTCCAGTTCTCCAGCGCCCGCAGCGCCGGCTCCTTCTTCTCGGAGCGGGCGATCTCGATGACGGGGAACTTCTGCGGGTTCTTCGGCCGGGGCCCCTGCGCCTTGGCGAGCGCGAGCAGCGAGTCGAGCGAGCCCTCGACCCCGTCCATGGCGGCCCACGGGTCGCCGCGTTCCTCGAAGCGGGCGGCGACCGTCTCCATCGTGAACTCGGTCGGGTCGCAGTCGGGCACTTCGTCCCAGGTCAGCGGGGTCGACACCCAGCCCGTCGGGCGCACGGAGTAGGCGCTGACGGTGGTGCGGTCGCGGGCGTTCTGGTTGAAGTCGACGAAGACGCCCTGCCGCTCCTCCTTCCACCAGTGGGAGGTGGCGAGCTCGGGGGCGCGCCGCTCGACCTCGCGGGCCACCGCCTCGGCGGCCTTGCGCACCTGCGGGTAGGTCCAGCCGGGCGCGATCGGCGCGTAGACGTGGAAGCCGCGCGAGCCCGACGTCTTCGGGAACGGCGTCAGGCCGTGCTCGGTCAGGACATCGCGGGCGGTCAGCGCGACCTGGATGATGTCGGGCCACGGCACGCCCGGCACCGGGTCGAGGTCGACGCGCAGCTCGTCGGGGTGGTCGATGTCGGGGAAACGCACCGAGTGGGGGTTGAGGTCGACGCAGCCCAGGTTGACGCACCACACGACGGTCGCCAGGTCACGTCCGACGACCTCTTCGGCGCTGCGCCCGCTCGGGTAGCGGAACTCGGCGACGTCGATCCAGTCAGGCCGCTTGGCGGGCGCCCGCTTCTGGAAGAACGGCTCCTCGTCGACGCCGTGGACGAAGCGTTTGAGCACGGTCGGCCGGTCGGCGACCCCCCTCAGGGCTCCCCCGCCGACCGACAGGTAGTAGCGGACCAGGTCGAGCTTGGTGTGGCCGGTGCGCGGGAAGACCACCCGATCGGGATTGGTGATCGTGACCTCGCGCCCGCCGACCTCCACGATCTCCGCGCCGGGCATGTCTCTCACCTTAATTCTTGAGACAGATTCCTAGCGCGAGCCACGACCGGCCTCCGGCCGTCCGCGTCCCGCTTCGGCGTCGATCTCCGCCCGGGTGGGCATCGAGGTCGACGCGCCGGGCCGCCGCACCGACAGCGCGGCGGCCGCGGTGGCGAACTCCAGGGCCTCCTTCGCGGTACGGCCCTCCGTCCGGGCGACCGTGAACGCCCCCGCGAAGGTGTCGCCGGCGGCGGTCGTGTCGATCGCCTCGACCGGGCGGCCGGGCACCCGGAGGCGTGAGCCGTCCCGTGAGCCGTAGATCGCCCCGTCGGCACCAAGGGTGACCACCACCTCGGGAACCAGCGTCAGAAGCGCTTCCAGCGCCTCCTCCGGCGCTGTGAGACCGGTGATGGCGGCAGCTTCGTGCTCATTGGGCAGGAGAAGCCCCACGGCGTCCAGAAGCTCCCTCGGCAGCGGCACGACCGGCGCGGGCGTCAGCACCACCAGCCCGGAGAAGGCCCGGGCCGCCGCGACGACGGCGGGCATGGGCAGTTCCAGCTGGAGCAGGAGGGCGTCCGTCGCGCGGCCCTCGGCGCCCGAGTCGGCGCAGCGGCCGTGCGGAGCGGTCCCGGAGACGGTCCGGGCGTCCTCCGGGGTCACCTTCCCGTTGGCGCCGGGGACGACGATGATCGAGTTGGCCCCGCCGTCCTCGACGACGATGTGCGCGACGCCCGACGGCCCTTCGGCGGTGCGCAGCCCCCCGGTGTCCACACCTGACCGGTCGAGCGCGGCGCGCAGCTCGGCGCCGAACCCGTCGGAGCCCACCGCGCCGACGAACCGGACGTCTCCCCCCGCAAGTGCCGATGCAATTGCTTGGTTGGCCCCTTTTCCACCACAGATAGTGCGGAATTCCCGGCCTGTGACAGTTTCTCCCAGGTCAGGGGCTTTTTTCACGTACGCGACGAGGTCCATGTTGGCGCTACCGAACACAGTGATCATGGATTCCATACTCCCCTCTGCGAACGACTCGGCCCGTCGACTCCACTAATTCGCCCGTAAGGTCCTAGAATCCGCCGGTGTGAACGAAGGTCATGACGTTCCGGCGAAGCTCCCCACCCGGGAGCGCTCGTCACGCCCGGGTGGAGGCGGCCGCCACCGGCGCCCGCTGCCCGTCACGCTGCCCGCCGACGCGCCCGTCTTGGTGCTCGCGGTCCCGGGCGCGGTCGACGACGTCGTGACCGAACTGGCGACCACGATCAGGGTCGACAACCCGACCCTCGACCTGCGCCTGATCTCGCTCAGCGACGGCGGGGCCGACCTCGCCAAGGAATTCGCCGCCATCGGCAACGCCCGCACCTCCGACGGCCACGCCGCCATCACGGTACCCCTCGTCACCGGCCCCCACCCGCGCGTCATGCGTTCGGTCCGCGAGGCCGCCCGCGAGAGCGAGGCCGACGTGGTCGTCACCGACCCGCTCGGCCCCCACCCGCTGCTGGCCGAGGCCCTGCACGTCCGCCTCGCCGAGAAGGGCCTGGCCCGCGCCGACCGCATCCGGCTCTTCAACGTCACCTCGCCCGTCGACGGCATCATCGTGGCCACGGTCGGCGGCGACGAGTCGGCCCGCGGCGCCGACGCCACGGCGGTCCTGCTGGCCGCCCGGCTGGCCCTGCCGGTCGTCCCGGCCGCCTTCGACGGCCGCCCGACGGTGGCCGACGCGGCCGAGCGGCTGCGCAACATCGGCGCCTCCCGCATCGCCCTGGCCCCGTTCATCATCGGCCCGGAAGCCGACGCCGACCGGGTGAGCGCTCTCACCGAGAACTACAACTGCGCCGCGCCCCTGGGCGCCCACGAGGCGGTCGGCCGCCTGGTGACCCTGCGCTACGGCACCGTCTGGGGCAGCCTCGACCCCGACTACGACGAGGAACTCACCGAAGACGACCCCCACTAGGCCGCAAGCCGGTCACAAGTCGGCCCGGCTCCAATGGGGGACGTGAAACGACGTATCCTCACGGCCGTCGCGGCCGCCGCGCTGACCCTGACCGCCACCCCGGCCCACGCCGCCCCCACCACCTGGAAGTGGGGCGGCATCCACTCCACCGACGGCTGGGCCACCGCCTGGGGCAAGATCACCGTCGGCCAGTCGGGCCACCACGTCTCCGGCAACCTCGACGACTCCCACGGCCGCACCTGCTCCTGGCTCCTGATCAGGTCCATGAGCGCCACCAACGGCAAGTGGCGGACGCACGGCATCTACAACTGCGTCACCGGCACCGGCACGTTCAGGAAGAACCTGGGCGGCGTGCTCCAGATCCGCGCCCAGGTCTGCCGCGGCACCGCCAAGAAGCCCGTCAACAAGTGCTCGAAGTGGAAGACCATCTGGACGCAAGGGGGCTAGGGCAGCCGACGGCGGCCGGCGAAGCCGAGCGTGGTCAGGTGGTACCACGACAACGACGACTCGCCCTCCAGCCAGCACAACCGGACCGACTCGCCGTCGAGCACCGACGGGAAGTCGATCAGGAACGGCGCCAGGCCCTTCACCTCGATGCCGGTCTCGGTGAACCACCCGATCGTCTCTGCCAGCCGCGCCTCGTACGCCTTCGACTCGGCCAGCCCGCCCAGCCGGGAGTGGCCGGAGGCGCGCAGGTCGAGCGTCAGCTCGGCCAGATCGGCCCGCAGGTCGACGAGCACGATCGCGCGGGCCAGCACCTCGGGCATGAGGGCGTCGGCCTCGTCGAGGTCGAAGGTTCGGTCCATGTCAGAGATCATTCACGGTGTCGCGGAGGATCGTCCAGCCGAACGCGTCGTCGTCGCCGTCTCCGTGGGGCCGCGTGAACCTCGTCGCCTCGACGGCGACGTCGTTGAGCCGCCAGCGCAGCCGGTAGAGGTCGAGCAGCCACGAAAGCGTGCCCTCGGTCTCGCCCAGCAGCCACAGGTCGCGCTCGGGGTGGCTGATCAGGGCGGTGTCCCAGTCGATGAGCCGCCAGCCGTCGCGGGTGCGCATCGTGTTGCCCGGATGGGGCTCGCCGTGCGTGAGCACCATCCGGTCACGCATCTTCAGGGCGTCGTGGACGAGGGAGTCGTACCGGCCGAAGTGCTCTTTCAGCACCTCGGCGCGGCCGGCGAGCAGGTCGGCGGCGCGCGCCCCGAACGGGCCCTCACCCGGGGTGAAGGCCAGCACCGAGTCGCGGCCGGGGATCTGGAACGTGTCAAAACGGGCCTGACAGACCGGCGACCGGTGCACCTCGCGGACCATGCGCAGGGTCGCGGCGCGGTGCTCGGGGGAGCTGAACTCGCCCCATTCGAAGCTCTCTCCGGTCAGGTACGGGTAGAGCTGGAGCGTCCACCGCCCGACGGTCACCAGAGGAGCGGCGGGCGCGACCCCGACGGAGGGCGGAACCGCGCCGAGGGCGGCCGCCAGCGCGTCGTGGGGCTTGTCGTCGGCGGTCACGAACCAGTCGTCGCCGGCCTTCCAGTGGTGGCTGCCGAAGCCCAGCGGCAGGTAGTCGAGGCCGGGAATGTCCAGGTTCCATGACTCCCGCATCACAGTCCGGAGAAGATCGGCTGGGAGTTCCCGGGGAGGCGTGAGCATGACACGAGTACTAACAGAGTGACGGTTGATCCACCAAACGCGCTTATATAACGTGACATTTTATGAAACGCCCCCTCAGGCTGCTGGTCGCGGCAGCGCTGCTCGCACCCCTCGCCTTAGCGAACGCCACCCAAGCGTTCGCCGCAGAACCCCTCCCCGACACGGAGACCCCGTGGCGGTACGACCACTGGCCCCAGACCCAGCCGTGGCAGCAGGACGAGCCGGCCTCCGCGCTGCGGACGCTCGGCGGCCACTCGGACATGCCGAAGCCGATCGACCCGCAGAACTGGGAGAACCCCGACCACATGACGTGGTCGGACTACAAGAAGCCCCCCGGCACGTCGTGGAACGACCCGAACGTCAAGGGCAGCGACCGCACCTTCAAGGGCGCTCTGGTCCTGCTCGACTACCCGAACCAGCCGTTCGTGGTGACGCAGCCGCAGGGCTCGACGGTGTTCAAGAACCCGTCGGCGCAGGCCCACGACATCCCGCGTGACCAGGTCGCCAAGTTCTACCAGGACTTCCTGAACACGCCGAACGACCTGAACAAGGGCCACACCATCCACGAGTACTGGATGGAGGACTCGGGCGGCCGCATCGGCGTCGAGCTCACCGGCTTCGGCCCGTACCAGATGCCGGGCAAGGACCACGAGTACGCGCTGGAGTACCAGCGCGCCGCGTGCCCGGCGGGCGACTCGTGCAACAAGAACCTGCGCAACGACGGCAACGCCGCGTGGCTCGCCGGCGTCGGCCAGGAGGTCGCCGACCAGTTCGACTTCGTCTTCTACCTGAGCGCGGGCCAGGACGAGTCGTCGACCTGGCAGGAGTTCGGGATGATGAAGTTCCCGACCAAGGAGGACGTGACCGACGAGTTCGGTCCCGACGACCCCGCCCTGCCCAACTGGTCGGCCACCCGCTACGTCGACTGGACCTCCTGGCAGGCCGGCTCCACCTTCTGGCCGAACGCCCGCTTCGGCGTCGACTCGGTCCAGGCCGAGAGCTCTGGCATGGGCGTCTACGCCCACGAGCTGTCGCACATCTTCGGCATCGCCGACAACTACAACAACCCCTATGGGGTGCCGGTACGCCGGGCGTACACCGGCATCTGGGAGATGCTCAGCCGGGGCAGCTTCAACGGCCCTGGCGGCCCGCACAGCCGCTGGCTGATCCCGCCGACCGGCGGCGGCTCGATGGGCGCCCAGCACATGCTGCGCAACAAGATCAAGCTGAACATGGTCGACGAGCAGAACGTGCTGCGCCTCAACCGTGACCAGCTCGACGAGTCGGGCCTGGTCGTCGCCGACGTGACCGCCCGCGCCGTCCAGCCCGGCGCCAAGGGCCTGTCGGGCGTCAACATCGCCTTCCAGAGCGGCGACAAGTCCCCCGCCTGCCAGTGGCAGACCGACCCGCTGTGCGACGGCGGCAACTACAACAACTACACCGTCGAGGTCGTCGACCGCATGGGCGCCGACTCGTTCACGCCCGACTCGGGCGTCCTGATCGCCAAGACCAAGGACCAGGACTCCGCGCCGTTCGAGTGGGTCGTGGACGCCAACCCGCAGGACATCGGCATGACCGACTACGTCCTGCCCGACGGCACCGCCGTCCCGATCACGATCGGCGACTACCGCCAGCTCTCCGACGCCCTGTTCAAGGCCGGCGCCGACAGCGGTTCGGAGTACGAGTTCAAGGACGAGGCCAACCGGCTGCACTTCTACGTCCTGGACCTTCGTCGGGCGAAGGACGGGACGTTGTCGTACAAGGTGGCCGTGCGCTCGCTCGACGGCTCGGGCCCGCAGAAGCGCGGCGTCCGCGTCCTGCCCTCGGCCGGCATCACCCTGGGCGACGGCATGGCGACCTGCAAGTTCCCGCTGACCAACACCGGCAAGTCCGCGACCTCTGCCGCGGCGCACCCGGAGGACGTGTCGGCGTACGCGAAGAGCGACGTCTACCGCCTGTCGACCTCGGTGAACGGCAAGGGCTGGTCGGTCAACGTGCCGAACTTCCTGACCTCGGCCGAGTTCGGCAAGACGGTGACGGTGCCGGTCCACGCGATCCGCGCCAAGGGCGGCAGCCTGCTGGCGACGATCAAGCTGACCGCGACCTCGGAGAGCGACCCGACGAAGAAGGCTACGGCGACCTGCCTGGCCATCGGCCGGTAGTCGTCTCGCCGGATTGAGACCAGGGCGGCCCTTCTCCCCAGGGGCCGCCCTTTTCTCTGCGATTAAAATGGAGCTCCAGCTCGATTCGGCGTCAACGCGAATCACGACCCGCGCGTCATTCCCTTCGATCACCACCCGAAGGGAATTCGAGATGCCCGCCAGAAAGAAGCGACCTGCGCCGAAGCCGAAGACCGGAAGGATAGTCGGCGGGGGAATTCTGGCGGTGACCGGAATAGGCGGATTCTTATGGGCCGGAATCGCCGATTGGTCCCCCGTTCTGCGTGTGGTCTTCGCCGGGGCGGCGCTCACAGGAATCGGGCTCATCATCTACGCGCTGAAAGATCAGCGGAGGATCCCGGTCGTCATCGCGAATGTCGGATTGATCTGCGCCGGGGCGGCGGGTCTCGCGGCGGTCCCCTTCGACTCCGATGACAAACCCGTGCCGCCCCCCTCACCGTCGCCATCGCCGTCGCAGACCAGCAGTCGACAGCCGCCGATCAAGGTGGACCTCGTCCGGATCGAACCCAACGACGACTCCAACGTGTGGGCCACCCGCGAACCACTGGCCCTCACCCCCGCCCAGTTGCGGGAGTGGGATGCGGCCGAAGACGACGACGCCTGGATCCTGGCCAAAGGCGGCGTCTACGTCGGGCAGACCGAAACGCGGATCGTCATCAAGGGCAACCACGTCACGCCCGTGACGCTGGTGGGCATGAGAGCGATCTCCACCTGCGAGGAGCCGCTGAACGGGTCGTACTTGACCAACCCCAACCAGGGGATCACCGAGATCGCCAAGGTCGGCTTCGACCTCGACCGGCCGAATCCCGAAGCGGCCTCCGTGGTGGTGGACGAACTGGGCCACCCGGTCGAGGACGAAGAGGGAAAGATCGAAATGCGCGGCGTCTTCCTCAAGGAGGCCAAGGACGTCCGTCTGGAGAAGGACGAGCCCGTCACTTTCCGGGTGTACGCCCAGGTCACCCGGTTCTACTGCACATACGTCATCCGGATCGAGACGCTCTCCAACGGGGAGATCTCCCAGACCACCATTGACAACAACGGCCAGCCGTTCCGGTTGACCGGCCATGCCAAGGGCGCCGACTTCGCCGGATATCGCGACGTCTACTTCGGCGGGCTCTGGAACAAAAGCGTCGGCTGGGCCCGGGGCAAGCGGACCGCAGACGGCCGGTGGCAGCCCCGAAACCCCGCTTGGTGACCTCAGGGAGACCAGGCGACGGCCGTGACGCCACGGACGCCCCCGGGTTCGAGAGTGAGCGCTCCGGAGTCGACGATGCCCACGGCGTCCACCGCGACCCGGCCCACGACGTCCAGCCGTCGGCCGTCAGGCCCGTGATCCTGGCGGATCGCCCGCTCTCCCGTGGGAGTCCACCGGTCGCCGCGGAGCCGGTACACCTCCGGCTCGACCTGCCGCACCCGTGGGTCAGCGCAGGCGGGGCCCAGGATTAGCGATGCGTACACCTCTCCGCGCCGATCGAACCAGACGGCCCGGGTGTGCCATCGTCGGTTCCCCGCCACCTGTGGCGGTGCCACGGTGAGTTGCCGGCCCGACTTGAGGTCGACCACCACCGGGGTGCCGGTGTTGTTGCAGATCCCGCCGTGGCCTTGGGCGATGTAGGCCATGCGGCTGCCCTCGTGGTCGAACGCCGCCCCGGCCGGTGGCCGGGACCCACTGCTGACCGCGAGAGGCCAGAAGCGCCCGTCCGATGACAGGCGATACATCCGCTGAGGACCCCCGGAGAACTCCGAATTCTCGCGCAGCACGACGCCGTCGGGCCGGGTGGACGCGCCGACGATCACCAGTGGCGGCCAGTTGCCCTCCGAGAGGGTCAGCCGTCCTACGTCGCCGGTCAGCGGATAGGTGAGCAGTTCGGCATTCTCCGCACCCGGGTCATCGGAGACCAGCAGGTGGCCGTGGAACGCGATGCGGTCACACACGCAGGCCCACGTACGAGTGGCGCCGCCGACGCGCGTCGAGGCGAGACCGATCTGGCTGACCTTGCCGGAGTCCCTGGTCATCAGCCAGGCCAGTCGGCTGCCGTCCGGCGACCATTGCAGTTGCCGGACCGTCCATTCCCCCGGAACCACCCCTAGAATGCGATTCGGTGCAATCATGATATTTTTGGACGTCGCGTAAGCGTAACGCGCGGCACGTTCAGGCCCGCTTCCCGACGCGGCCGCCGTCAAGGTCACGGATAATACGAGAATGGCCGTCGGCCGTCTCCAGGCGTTCATCGTCAATCCTCCGGAATACTTTCCGGATCACGTTAACGGCTGATTCTCGTCAGTGTTCATGGTCCAATCCCGGTTTATGTTCGTAGAGCCATTCCACGTTGGCCCGGCTCGTCTCGTCGGCCGGTGTGTAGACCACGATCCGTGACTCCGCCGGCGCGCCCAGCGCCAGGCTCGTGCTGATCAGGTTCAGCAGTCCCACAGCCGGATGCTTCATGATCTTGGTCCGCCGCCACGACCGGGCCACGTCATGCGCCGCCCACATCCGGGCGAACTCCGCGCTCTCCATCGTCAGCCGGTCGATGAAGGTCGTCCAGGCCGGTTCGCCCAGGTGCCGCCCGTACGCCGCCCGGAAGGTCGCGACCATCTGCGGCAGTTCCTCCTCGCGGTTCATCATGACCGCGCAGCAGCCGGGGCCGTTCAGCATCTGCCACAACGCGTTGCGCTCGCAGCGCGGCACGGTCACCAGGCGGCAGAACAGGGCGGCGTACGACTCGTTCCAGGCCAGCAAGTCGTAGCGGGCGTTGTAGACGGCCGCCGGGAGCGGGGCCAGGCCGTCGAGGATGACCCTGACCGCGGGGTCGAGGTCGGCCTCGTCGGGGTCGCCGGCCGCGCCGCCGGGGACGTCGGCCAGGCGGTAGAGGTGTTCGCGTTCGGTCGCGTCGAGCTGGAGGGTGCGGGCCACCGCGTCGAGGACCTGGCCCGAGACGTTGATCGGGCGGCCCTGTTCCAGCCACGTGTACCAGGTCACGCCGACCCCGGCCAGCTGGGCGACCTCCTCGCGGCGCAGGCCGGGGGTGCGGCGGCGGGTGCCGGGTGGCAGGCCCACGTCTTCGGGGGTGATGCGGGCACGGCGGTTCTTCAGGAAGGCGGCGAGTTCTCCACGCACCATGGTGCCCCCAATACCAGGATAAGCAGGCTCTTAGTAACTGGATGAGCGTCGCGTCACTCTACTCGTCATGACCCTTGTCGTTAACCGGTCGCGGCCCCTTCTGGGGCTGATCCTGACCGGTCAGTTCATGGCGATCCTCGACGTGTCGATCGTCAACGTCGCCGCGCCCACCATCCAGTCCGACCTGGCCGCGTCCGGAGCGGAGCTCCAGCTGATCGTGGCGGGGTACACGATCGCGTACGCGATGCTGCTCGTCACCGGGGCCCGGCTCGGCGGGCGGTCGGGGTATCGGCGGTGGTTCCTCGCCGGGCTCGCCGTGTTCACCGTGGCGTCGCTGCTCTGCGGGCTGGCCCCGGGCGCGGCCGCGCTCGTCGTCTTCCGGTTGCTTCAGGGCGCGGGAGCCGCCCTGATGGTGCCGCAGGTGCTCAGTCTCATCCAGGTCGGCATTCCGCAGGAGGGGCGGGCCCGCGCGCTGGGGATCTACGCCGCGGTCATCTCCCTCGCGGCGGTCGCCGGGCAGATCCTCGGCGGGCTGCTCGTCACGCTCGACCTGTTCGGCAGCTCGTGGCGGCCGATCTTCCTGGTCAACGTGCCCATCGGGGCGGCGCTGCTGTGGCTGGGCGCGCGGAACCTGCCCGCCGACGAACCCCGGCCGGGGCGGGGGCTCGACCTGCCGGGGCTGTTCACGCTGTCGCTGGCGACGAGCCTGGTCGTGGTGCCGCTCGTGCTCGAGCGCGGCTGGGTGGTCATGGTCGCGGGCGCGCTGGTCTTCGCCGGGTTCGTGGTGATCCAGCGCCGGGCCGCGCATCCGCTCATCCCGGGGCGGCTGCTCCGGGTTCCCGGGCTCGTGGCGGCGGGGGTCGCGATCTTCGGGGCGATGGCCGTGTACGGCGGATTCCTGTTCTCCAACGCCCTGCACCTGCAGAACGACCTGCACGACTCCCCGCTGCGGGCGGGGCTGACCTTCGTGCCGATGGCGGCGGCGTTCGCGGTGGTGAGCCTCAACTGGAAGCGGGTGCCCGCCCGGTTGCACCGGCGGCTGATCGTCTCGGCCTTCTTGGTCGTGGCGCTCGGGCTGGTCGCGCTGGCCGGGGTGTTCTCCGGGGGCGGGCACGGGCTGCCGTACCTGCTGGTCGTGCTGGCGGTGGTCGGGGCCGGGATGGCGGGGGCGTTCAGCCCGCTCATGACGGTCGCGCTGGCCCGGGTGGCGCCCGCCGACGCGCCGGACGCCAGCGGCCTGCTCGCGATGATGCTGCAGTTGGGTCAGGTCGTGGGGGTCGCCGCGTTCGGGACGCTGTTCCTCAGCGGCGGGTCGATCTCGGTCACGATGACGGGCCTGGCCGCGACCGCGCTCGCGTCCGCCGTCGCGGCCAGGTGGCTTCGGTAGGGGCCCGCTAGTAGGAGCACTGCACCACGAGGTCGTCGATGTCCGACGCCGCGGTCGACCCCGAGCCCGCCGGGTTCACGATGGCGAACCTGACCACGACGTCGGTGCGCCGGGCGGTCCAGCCCGCCGTCACCTGCCGGTAGTTCCGCGTCCCGTCGGGGGTGAGCTGGGCGAACGCGATGTACGTCCACGTGTCCGGGTCGATGACCTCGACGTTCAGGAAGACGTTCCGGCCGGTCACGTTGGCCCAGACGCCCAGGCCGCACCGCGCGCCCGGGTGGGCGGACACCGGCGTGAGCTGGATCGTCCGCCTGATCGAGCACCACTCTCCCTGATCCAGCGCGTAGATGTGGGCGAGCCCGCTTCCCGAACGCGGCGTCAACCCCCAGCCGCTCCACGAGGGTGTGCCGCAGATCTCCGGGTCGGTGCTCGCCCACCTCAGGCGGGCGGGCGGCGGGGACTCGAAGCCGTCGGTCAACTGCCAGATCCCGGCGGACGCCGGGGCGGCCGGGAGCAGCGCGGTCGTGAGGACCGCCGCCGCGAACAGGCGTAAGGCTGAGCGCATCGATCTCATGCCCGCATTGTCGCCACCGCGCCCCCTGCTGTTGACCCTGGACTTTTCGCCGTCCGGCCCCAGGGTCGCGGTCGCTAGAGGCGGGCCCGCCAGATGTCGAGGGCCATGTAGGGCCGCATGCCCATCGACGTGTAGAGGCCCAGGGCGGGCGTCACGTTGTTGGTGTCGACGTCGAGGATGGTGCCGACCCGGCCGCGCCGGTAGTCGGCGGCGAAGGCGCGGCTGAGCAGCAGCTTGCCGAGGCCCCGGCCGCGGTGGCCGGGGAGCACCGCCAGGCGCTGGACGTAGCCGCAGTTCTCGTCGGGCACGAAGTTGTCGGTGCCCATGAGGGCGGCGGCCGGCTTGCCGTGCACGCGGGCGAGCAGCAGCTGACTCCAGTCGTTGCTGCTGGACGCCTCGCGCGCCTCGTACCACTCGTCGTAGGTGCGCTCGTAGGCGCCGAAGTGCTCGGCGAAGCCGAGTTCCAGCACGCGGTGGACGTCGCGGAGCAGGGGTTCCTTGTCGAAGGCGGCGGCCTCCACGGTGACGCCGGGCAGGAACAGCACCTCGGGCTGCTCGGTGTGGTCGACGCGCATGCGGTGGAAGGTGGTCGCGTAGGTGAAGCCGCGCGACTCGACGGCCCGCCGCTGGGCGGCGTCCTGGGCGTACACCCCGATTTCGGCGGTGACGCCGGTGAAGCGGCCGAGGACCCGCTCCCACAACGCCTCGGCCGCGCCGGGGGTGCGGGCGCGCACGTCGAGCATGACCTCGTCGGTGCGGCCCTTGCGCATGGCCTGGCCGAAGCCGGTCAGGCGGCCGTCCTCGAAGCAGAGCCAGCCGTCGGTCGCCGGGTCGAAGTCGGGGTCGACGAGCAGGTCGGCGATGTCGTCGAGGGTGGAGTCGGGGCGGCCGACCACCGCCGTGTCGAGTTCGGCGATCAGGTCGAAGATCGCCTGCGCGTCCGCCGGTTTCGGCCGGGTGAGTTCCATGGCTCTTTTATAGGATTGCGCGCTTGTCAGGGGCTTGTGAATTCATTGGAGACGGTATGGGCAGAGACCGGGCGACGGTCCGGGACGTCGCGGCGGCGACCGGGTTGTCCATCGCCACCGTCTCGCGGGTGCTCAACGGGCAGGCCAACGTCGCGCCGCACACCCGTGAGCTGGTGCTCGCGGCCGTCGGCCGCCTCGGTGACCAGGCGCCCCGGCCGCGCGCCGAGCAGGCCGCCGGGGCGGTGTTCGTGCGCTGCCCCTACCTGCTGACCGACTACTTCGGCCTCATCGTGTCGTCGGTCGCCGAGACCATCGACCTGCACGGCCGCCAGCTGATCCTGAACGCGGGCGAGGCCGCCCAGCCGGCCGAGACGCTCGAATCCCTGCCGGGCCGCTCAGGGATCGCGGGCGCGATCCTGATCCTGCCTCCGGAAGAGCCTTCGGTCCTTGTACGGCTCCGCGACCGGGGTTTCCCGTTCGTGGTCGTCGACCCGCGCACCCCGCCCGCCAAGGACATGGCCGCCGTGTCGGCCGCCCACTTCGCCGGGGGCCGGGCCGTGATGGCCCACCTGGTGGGCCTGGGCCACCGCCGGGTCGGCATCATCGGCGGGCCGGTCGAGTGGCTGGCCGCCGAGGCGCGGCTGGCCGGGTACACCGCCGCGCTGGCCGGGGCGGGCGTGCTGCCGGCGCCGGAGCTGACCCGGGCGGTGGTCGAGCCGAACACGCGCAACGGGCACCGGGCCGCGGCCGAGCTGCTCGACCTGCCCGAGCGGCCGACGGCGCTGGTGGCGTTCAACGACAAGATGGCCGTCGGCGCGATGTGGGCCGCCGCCGAGCGCGGCCTGTCGATCCCGGGCGACCTGTCGATCGCCGGTTTCGACGACATCGACGTGAGCCGCGCGACGAGCCCGGCCCTGACCACGGTGCGTCAGCCCCTGCAGGAGATGGGCCGCACGGCGGTCACCCTGCTCATGCGGATCCTCGGCCGGCAGGCCGTCGAGGCGCTGCACGTGTCGCTGGGCGCCGAGCTGGTCGTGCGTGGATCCACTGGACCGGTCCCGGCTGTTCCAGCTGTTTCACACTGAGCTTGACAGGATTTGTCGTGCGTGTTGTGCTGTGGCGCACAGCAAGGTTTCTTTCCTGTTTCATTTGTTACATGGTCCGCCAGCCGGCGTCCCGCGGACCGCGAAAGGAATCAACGGTGTCACCTCCCCTTCGCCGGGCCGTCGCGATCGGCGCCGCCCTCGCCACCACCGCGGCGTTACTGACGGCCGCTCCCGCCGCGTACGCCGCCAACGAGACCGTCAACGTCTGGCTCACCACCACCTCCGACGGGGGCGGCCGGAACGTCACCCGCGGCCTCCAGCAGCAGTCGCCCGTCACCTTCAGCACCACCGCCGGCGGGGCCACCCACACGATCACGGTCAACGAGAACACGACGTACCAGACCTTCGAGGGCGGCGGCGCGTCGATCACCGACACCACCGCCCACCTGTTCCGCGGCGGCGCGATCAGCGCGGCCACCCGCGACGCGGTGATGCGCCGCCTGTTCCACCCGGTCGACGGCATCGGCCTGTCGTTCGTGCGCAACCCGATCGGGGCATCCGACCTGTCCCGGCCGGGCAACGTGTCGCTCGACGACACCTGCTGCAACCTCAACGACTTCGGCGCCAACGGCTACGACACCAACGTGCGGCTGCTCACCCAGCAGGCCAAGCAGCTCAACCCGCAACTGCGGGTGAAGGGCGTGCCGTGGAGCGCCCCCGGCTGGATGAAGGACAACGGCCGGATGGACCAGATGGGCTGGCTCCAGTCGCAGTATTACTCGATGTACGCCCAGTACTTCGTCAAGTACATCCAGAGCTACCAGGCGATCGGCGTGCCGGTCGACTACGTCTCGGTCCAGAACGAGCCCAACTGCTGCCAGGCGGGCAACCCGACCGCGATGAACTACCCCGGCATGAGCTGGAACTCCTCCGGCCTGGTCGAGCTGACCAAGAACCACATCTACCCGGCGTTCCGGGCGGCCGGCATCAGCACCAAGGTGATGGTGCACGACTGGAACTACGGCGACTACAACCAGATCGGCGCCGGCCTGCTGGCCGACCCGGCGGTGCGCAACGACCCGCTGTTCGCCGGCATCGCCTGGCACGGCTACTTCGGCGACCCGAACGTCGGCACGCAGGTGCACAACCAGTATCCGAACGTGAACCAGTTCTCGACGGAGCACTCGGGCGGCACCTGGATCGGCAACCAGCACAACGAAGACATGTCGGACATCGTGAACTACACCCGGAACTGGTCGAAGAGCATCGTCAAGTGGTCGCTCGCGCTCAACCAGTCGATGGGCCCGCACAACGGCGGCTGCGACGTCTGCACCGGCCTGGTCACCGTCCAGGAGGGCGGCTCCCGCGCCGGCCAGGTCGACAACACGATCGAGTACTACACGACCGGTCACCTGACCAAGTTCGTCAAGCCCGGCGCGGCCCGCGTCGACTCGACCGCCAACGGCACCGTCCAGAACGTGGCCTGGAAGAACACCGACGGCACCAAGGCCCTGATCGCCCACAACGGCACCACCTCGTCGCAGTCGGTGCGCGTCAACTGGGGCAACCAGGCCTTCACCTACACCCTCCCGGCCCGGACCACCGCCACCTTCACCTGGACCGGCACCCAGAGCGGCGGCGGGGGCGGCACCACCGGCCAGATCACCGGCCTGGGCGGCAAGTGCGTCGACGTCGCCGGGGCCAGCACGGCCAACGGCGCGGCGGTGCAGCTCTACACCTGCAACGGCACCGCCGCCCAGCAGTGGACCCGCCCCGGCGACGGCACCATCCGCGCCTTCGGCAAGTGCCTCGACGTCACCGGGCAGAGCACCGCCAACGGCGCGCAACTCCAGTTGTGGACGTGCGGCGGCACCGCCAACCAGCAGTGGACGTACACCTCCGGCCGGGACCTGGTGAACCCGGTGTCCGGCAAGTGCGCCGACGCCACGGGCAACTCCAGCGCCGACGGGACCCGGCTGCAGATCTGGACCTGCGGCGGCACGGCCAATCAGAAGTGGAACGCCTAGCCATCTGAATGGGGTGTGAAGGGGTGGCCGGACCTCGGGGGGTCCGGCCATCTTCGCGTCCGGCCTTGACCACCGGATGGCCTCAGACGCCCGTGACCTGCCGCACCCCGCGCGGCCGGTTGGCGCCGGGTGTGGCGCGGTTCGAAGGTGGCGGTCGGTGCCGGGGTGGGCGTGAGCCGTAACGGAAGCTAGTTGTTGATCTGGGGTTTGCCTTTGCCCTTGAAGAAGATGCCGGGGAAGCCGGCGGTCTCGAAGCCGAGGCTCGGGTTGTTGGCGAGCTTCGACCTCGTGATGTGCAGGGTCCCGCTGTTGTCGTTGCTGACGAAGAAGATCGCGCCGCCGCCCTCGTTGGCGCGGTTGTTCCGGATGGTCGAGCCGGAGATCGTGACGGTGAAGAGGTTGCCGTCCATGTAGAGCGCGCCGCCGCTGCCGCCGCCGGGTTTGCCGCTGCGGGCCGGGTTCGCGCCCGAGCCGGTGGCGCGGTTGCCGGTGAAGACGCTGTCGACGATCACCCACGAGACGCCGATGCTGCTCAGCGCGCCGCCGTTGGCGCAGGTCCCGTTGGTGAAGCGGCTCTTCCTGACGGTGACGGGCAGGTCGCGGTACTGGTCGAGCACGCGGATGGCCGCGCCGCCCAGGTCGGGGCCGCTCGCCTCGCAGCGGTTGCGGGTGAAGGTCGTGTTGCTGACCGACAGGCGCCCGCCCCGGACGAACACGGCGCCACCGCCGCCGCCCTCGGCGCGCTGCCCGATCGAGTTGCCGTCGGCGAACCCGATGTTCTTGATCGTCAGCCGGGGGGTGGCCTGGTCCTGGCAGTGGGAGGTGGTCCAGACCTGGGCCTTGTCGCAGGTGTTCATGTAGAGGACGCGGCGCCGGCCCATGCCGCTGAGGGTGACCTTGCCGCCGCCGTCGAGGATCACGTCGCGGCTGGTGTTGCGCACCTTCGCGGTGGCGGTCATCTTGATCGTGACCGGCTTCGGGCCGCACGAGAAGCGGATGGTCCCGCCCCTGGCGACCGCTCTGACGACGGCCTGTGAGGTGCAGCTCGCGGGGGTTCCCGTGCCGACGACCTGGACGGCCGCCGCCTGAGCCGGGGCCGCCGGGAGCACGGAGACGAGCAGGACGGCGGGAAGCAGGAGACGCATCTGGCGAACGTTACTCCTGGGACGTTCCGGCGTGAAACGGCACGTTCCACGCCGGAACCGTCTACCACCAGGTGTTGTTGCCCCGCGCCAGCCGCCACAGCCGGTCGGTGGAGTTCTGGTCGGCGTCGAGGTGCAGCGAGTCCCAGCCGCCCCCGGCCTCCCACGTCGCGACGGTGATCGCCAGGTTCGGGTTCACCCGGGGCCGGAACGCCCCCCACCCGGTGGGCGTGTCGGCGTAGGTCTCCTCGGCCCGCCGCGACCAGTCCTGCAGCTTCGACCCGTCGCACGCCCGGATGACGAGCGGGTCACCGGCCACCGGATCGGCCGTGCCCGGCTGCAGGCACTTGTTCGCCAGTTCGTTCCTGAAGACGGTGTAGCCGTCGGACCGTTCGTCGACCGTCCAGCGCGCGGTCGTGTACTGATAGGCGGGCGACCGCAGGCTGATCACCCGGGCGCCCTCGGCGGTGCCGTTGTCGGCCACCGCGAGGCGGCTGCCGTCCATCCGGTTGTAGACGCGGATGTCGGTGGTGTGGTCGGCGTACGCCGGACTCGCGGCCCCAACCAGACAGACCACGACGATCGGCACGATGCTTCGCACAGTCGGCTTCCCCTTCCCCAGGCGGACGCCCTTCCGGCTCCACTTATACACACCCTCCGCCGGATACCGTCGGACCTGGGATTTTCCGCACGCCCGGACGCTACCGGATGACCCCGGACGGCCACGGATTTCCCCGGAATTTTTCCGCCATATCCGCACATCGGCTCGCCGATTGAAATTCAGTAACTAATGGTGCATGCCATCACGACAGGCATTACTCTCACAATTGCCACGGTTATCACCGCGTCCAGAAACGGATCCCCCATGCGTGATGAGCTCGCCGGCAAGGCCTCCCGAGACCTGCTCCGCGACACGGCGGTCGGCCTGCGGGTCGACGCCGGCAACCCGTCACTCAAAGAGGTCGAGAAGGCCGCCACGGCCCTGTGCGCTGAGGAAGACCACGCGGGCTGGGTGCGCTTACCCGACTCGACCCTGTCCGACTACCTGTCGGGCCGCCGCGACGTGCTGCCCGACTGGCGGTTCATCCACACGTTCGTGGTGGTGTGCCACCGCCTGGCGATCGCCAACGGCCTCGACCCGGAACCGCTGCGCGACCTGAAGGCGACGTTCGGGGCGCTCTGGAAGGCGGCCAAGCACAAGGAGAAGGGCTCGCTGACGGTGATCACTCCGCTCCCCTACCGTCAGTACGACATCCTGGAACCGACAATCTGACCTCGACCGAGGCGGAGGCCAGCAGGGCGAGCTTCTCCGCGGCCTCCCCGCCCGGCTCGGGATGGTAGATCACCAGCATCAGCCCGTCGGTCCCGCTGACGGCGAGCTTCTCGCGGTCGAGCCGGAGCTCGCCGACCTGGGGATGGTCGAAGGTGAGCGTGGCCCCGAGCCGCCCGGCGACGTCGTGCCGTCCCCACAACCGGCGGAAGTGCTCACTGGCGAGGGAGAGCTCCCCCACGAGCTCGATGAACCGCGGATCGTCGATGTCGCTGCCGACCGACTGCCGGAACCCGGCCAGCAGCACCGCCGTGGCGCGCTCCCAGTCGGGGAAGAGGGCCTGCTCGGCGGGGTCGAGGAAGACGTCCCTCAGCCGGTTGCCGCCCGCCTTCAACCTCGGCGAGATCGCCGTCGCCAGCGCGTTGGCCGTCAGCACGTCGAGATAGCGGCCCTCGACGAAGGCGGGGAACGGGAGTGCGGCGACCAGCCGTGCGGTGCTCGCCGGCACGACCTCTTTCCGTGACCGTCTCCGCGCGCGGCGGGGCTTCTCCTCGGCGAGCCCGAGGAGATAGGAGTCGTCGTCCAGCCGGAGGACCCGGGCGATCGCCTGGAGGACCTGGACGGAGGGGTGTCGGTCGCGGCCCTGCTCCAGGCGGAGGTAGTACTCGGCGCTGATCCCCGCGAGCATCGCGACCTCCTCGCGCCGCAGGCCCGGCACCCGGCGGGTGCCCAGAGACGGGATGCCGACCTGGTCGGGGGTGACCAGTTCGCGCCGGGCACGGAGGTACTCGCCCAGAAGGTTCATGCTTCTCACGGTATTCGGGGTCGGCCGGTGCCTGCCTGTCCCTGTCACTACCAGTGTCGGGAGGGACCTGGCCGGCCTTTCGGCAGGCCCGCAGCCTTGACGGCATGACTCAGCAACGTGTTCTCGTCACCGGCGGGTCCGGCTTCGTCGCCGGGCACTGCATCCTCCACCTGCTCGACCAGGGATACGACGTCCGCACCACCGTGCGGTCGGCTTCCGGCGTGCTTCCCAGCGCCGACCTGACCGTCGTCACCGCCGACCTCCTCAGCGACGACGGGTGGGCCGACGCCGTCGACGGGGTCGACTTCGTGCTCCACGTGGCCTCACCGGTGCGCCTCGGACCGGTGGACGACGAAAACGACGTGATCGCCCCCGCTCTCGACGGGACCGTGCGGGTGCTCCGGGCGGCGAAGGAGGCCGGGGTCCGGCGGGTCGTGCTCACCTCCGCCTTCCACGCGGCCGGCTTCGGGCATCCGCCCACCGACCACACCTTCACCGAGGAGGACTGGTCCGTCGTGGACGGGCCGGGGATGGACGCCTACGGGCGGGCCAAGACGCTGGCCGAACGGGCGGCCTGGGACTTCGCGGCCGGGGGGCCGATGGAGCTGGTGACCCTGCTGCCGGTGGCGGTGATGGGGCCGATCCTGGGCGGGCAGATCACCGGGGCGAACCACATCCTCCGGGAGCTCCTGGAGGGGCGGGTTCCCGGGTCTCCCGGGATGTGGATTCCTGTCGTGGACGTACGGGACGTGGCCGGAGCCCACGTCGCGGCGATGACCGAAGGGGCGGCCGCGGGGCACCGGTTCCTGCTGTCGAGCGGCCCGGCCATGACGGTGCGGGAGATCGGGGGGCTTCTCCGTGACCATCTGGCGGAGTCGGCGCCTGAGGTGGCGGCGCGGATCGGGGCGTTGTTCTCTTCTGAGGACGGGGAGACGGAGCGGGCCAAGAGGGTGTCGAGCGAGAAGGCTCGGCGGGTTCTGGGATGGCGGCCACGAGCCTCGGAGGAGGCCGTCAGGGCGGGGGCGGACAGCATGATCGAAAGCGCGGCCAAGCGATCAGACGTTTCATGACCACACTGGCCAAACCGTCACATCCTCACTACCTGCGGCGAACCCACTTTCTGTCAGTTTGACAAGAAGCTACGGTGGGCCGGGTGAGCGATTGGGAGGCACCCCGCGTTCTGCTGGCGGTGGATCTGGTGATCCTGACCGTCCGCGGCTCTACGCTGCAGGTCCTGCTCGTGGAGCGCGGGGTCGAGCCGTTCGAGGGCGCGCTCGCCCTGCCCGGCGGATTCCTCCGGGACCTCGACGAAGACATCCCGGCGGCCGCCCGGCGGGAACTCGAAGAAGAGGCCGGGCTCGCCGACGAGCCGCACCTCGAACCCCTCGGCGTCTACGGCGAACCGGGACGCGACCCGCGGGGGCGGGTGATCTCGGTGGCGCATCTGGCGATCGCGCCGCGGCTGCCGGAGCCGGTCGCGGGCACCGACGCGGCCGAGGCGTGGTGGAAGCCGGTGGACGACGTGTTGTCCGGCCGGCTGGAACTGGCCTTCGACCATCGGCGCATCGTCGCCGACGGCGTCGAGCGGGCCAGGGCGAAACTGGAGCATTCGGCTCTCGCCACCGCGTTCTGTGGCGAGACCTTCACCATCTCAGAGCTGCAACAGGTGTACGAGGCCGTCTGGGGCGTGCAACTCGACCCCAGGAACTTCTACCGCAAGGTTCAGCGCGCCCAGGGGTTCATCGTTCCCGCCGGGCCGTCGCTGCGCCCGGGGAACGGCCGCCCGGCCCGGCTCTTCAGAGCGGGCCCCGTCCACACCCTGAATCCCCCCATGGTCCGCTCCGCCCACTAAGGAGACGCACGTGACCAAGCCCTCCACGATCATCCTCACCGCCCTCGACCTGGAGTACGAGGCGGTCAAGGCACACCTCACCGGCGTCGAGACGCACCGCCACCGGGCCGGCACCCTCTTCGAGACCGGCCGCATCGGCGGCTGCCGGGTCGTCCTCGGCCTGGTCGGCACCGGTAACCAGGCCGCCGCGGTCATCACCGAGCGGGCCATCACCGAGTTCGAGCCGTCGGCCGTGTTGTTCGTCGGCGTGGCGGGAGCGCTGTGGCCCCACATCGAACTCGGCGACGTCGTGGTCGCCAACCGGGCGTACGCCTACCACGGCCTGACCAGCGAGGACGACGGCGACAAGGCCCGCCCGCGAGCCTGGCAGACCTCCCACTGGGCCGAGCAGATCGCCCATCACCTGGTTCGCGGCAACGCCTGGACCAAGTATCTGGCGCCCGGAGCAGAGATCCCGAAAGTCCACTTCGGGCCGATCGCGGCCGGTGAGGTCGTGCAGGACTCGGCCATCTCCGCGCACGCCAAATGGGTGCGGCAGACGTACAACGACGCCAAGGCCATCGAGATGGAGGCCGCCGGAGTGAGCGAGGCGGCGCATTTGAACGGGTCGCTGCCCGTCGTGGTCATCCGAGGCATCAGCGACCGGGCCGACGGCACCAAGGTCACCTCCGACGGAGCGGGCTGGCAGCAGCGGGCCGTCACGAACGCGGCGGCGCTGGCCGCCGCGCTGACCGAGGAAATGTCCAAGGAGATCAAACCGAGGAACGACCCCAGAAAGGCGGCCGGCAAGCCCATGAACGAGCGCGTGACGAACATCGCCCGAGGCAACGCCCGAGTCGGCGTCATGGCCGGCGCCATTCACGGCGACGTGAACCTGAACCAGGCGCCCGAGGAGCGGGAGGACCCCGAGGTCCTGCTCGCGGAGTTGCGCCGCAGGCTCGGCGCGGCCAGGCGTGATGGGGTCGTCGACGAGGCCACCTACAGCCACGCCGGTCAGGAGATCGACACCGCGGCCGACTCTCTGGCAGAGGGAACGTCCGAGGGCAAGAGCACCGCGCTCATCGCGCTGAAGAAGGTGAACGGCCTGCTCATGGACGTGGCCGACCTCGCCGCACGGGTCGTGGCCATAATCGCGGCGATCAAGGGCTTAGGGTGAACGAGACCGTCAACCATGTAGAGGACTCCATGGTCGGCGTTCTGGCCGACGTCGTTCACAACGTCTACCAGAACTTCTACGAGCAGGCGAAAGCCTTAACGGCTGCCGAGTCTTTCGATATCGGTCTGGGCTACCTGCACAGAGGGGTGCCCGACAAAGCCAGGGAGCACATCACCGACGCGGTGACCCGTGGCCATGTGAGCAGCCGATCCTATCTCTATTTGCTGCTCGCCCTGCTGAGCGGCCGCACTCTTCAACAGGTGGAGAAGTCCGAGTTCGAGCTGCTGCGTTCCCTGCGGAGCAAGCTGGAAGACCAGGCCGGCGACTCGTGGTCACAGGCGATCCGTGCGATCAACGATCTTCTGGCCACGCTGGTGAAAGAGGACCTCGACCCGCAGGCTGTCAACGACCGGCTTAAGGAGGTCCATCCCGAAAGGCGAGAAGAGATCCTTCGCCATCTGGACATCTTCCTCAACGGCCCCATTCTCGATGGCCTATGGACACGGACGTCCGACTCGGCGAACGAGAACCGCTTCGAGAACAACCGTCTCGAGAGGGCCTGGAAGTTCTTCCACCCCGAACCGGCCGGCGCGCGGGCGCGGCTGCCCATGCCGAGCCGAGTGACCTTTGGCGACCGGGCGCGCGCCTACGCGTACACGGGGGTCGGCACGTGGTGTCTGCTCTGGCTGGTCGTGGTCGCGTGGCAGAGCAACTGGTCGGCTGCGGTCGTCGGTCTCCTCCTCTTCGCGGGCGGAGCCCGCCTAGCCGTTCTCGACCTGTCCGAATGGCGTTCCGCGCAGCCGCGAAAAACGGTCGGATTCAGCCGCCTTCCCCGCGTGGCCGCCCCGGCAGGAGGTTTTGCGAACAAGGTCGATCGGAAGTTAGACCAACTCTTCGCGAAATACGCTCAGGAAGACATCACCCGGGCCGTTTGGCTGGAGGAGACCCAAGACGCGCGCAGCGTCCTTCGAGATGAGATCGTCGAAATCTACAGAGACGAGAGAACCAGCGCGGACGAGGTCGCGTGGCTCATCGAACACTTGGTGGCCGGCATCAGAGCGCGTTGGGAGAAAGGGACCCTGCGAGACTCCGGTGAGCCGCGCGCTGTCCCCTTCTCCAGGAAGGCCTTGGTGGCCTGCGGGGCCGTCGCCGTGCTCGTCGGCACCGCAATCATGACATGGAGCGCCATCCACATCCGGCCGGTCACCGGACTGCTCGACACCACGGTTCTCCTCGCCTGCGTGTGGGCCGCCGTCGGGCGATGGTCCTTCATCCGCGCGGAGCGACGAAGGGCCGAGGCAGAGACGGCAAAGTACAAAGCCGTCATGGCCGATCGGTTGGCCGCTTACGAGAGGTGGAAGCAGCAGCTGGCCGACAGGCCAAACGACACCGAGATGGCCGAATGGCTCGACCACGACCGCAAAGCGCTGCTGGCCGAAGCCATGACCCGCTGGAAGCTCACGGCGAGGGACATCGTCGCGCACACCTTCATCGAAAGGCCCTTGCGGCCATATGAAAGAGCCCGTCTGGCCGACGGCCCGTGGCGCTATTCGCGGTATCGCATCCAGGTGCTGCTGCTGACTAGTGACGGCGTCCGGCAGATCGGTATGAGCCTCGAATTTCTCAACGGTGAAATTCGCCCCGGAGTTCGGTTCAGCTACCAGTACGACAAGGTGGTGTCCGCGAAGGTGCAGCCGGTCTTCGGCCGAATGACCTTCGAGCTCACGCTGGTCAACGGCGACCCCATCAAGATCACCGTGGCCGATGAGGACGCGGACCTGCCCGAGGTCACCGAGCTGACGCTCGACGCGGCCGGCCTCGGCAACACCCTGCACCTCCTCGAGGGGATCGCGGCGGAGGGCAAACGGTGGATCGGCAACGAGCGGGCGCGGGAGCGGGAAAAGGTGAAGGAGCTCGCGGAGGCCGCAAGGGTGATCTTCGACGGGCCGTCCAGTGATCCGCCAATGTCCACTGTCTAGGGTCGAAACCATGGATTACGTACGTTTGGGGCAGACCGGTCTCAAGGTCAGCCGCATCTGTCTCGGCATGATGAGCTACGGCCAGCCCAGCGAAGCCGCCAGCTGGATCCTCCCCGAAGACCAGTCCGAACCCCTGGTCCGCCAAGCCGTAGAAGCCGGCGTCACCTTCTTCGACACCGCCGACGTCTACTCCGCCGGCGCCTCGGAAGTCGTCACCGGCAACCTGCTCAGGAAGTTCTTCGAGAGCAGAGACGACTACGTCCTCGCGACGAAGGTCTTCTTCCCCGTCCGCCAAGGCCAGAACGACAAGGGCCTGTCGCGCAAGCACATCATGGCCGCCATCGACGACTCCCTCACCCGCCTGGGCACCGACTTCGTCGACCTCTACCAGATCCACCGCTGGGACGACGAAACCCCCATCGAAGAGACGATGGAAGCCCTCCACGACGTCGTGAAGGCCGGCAAAGCGAGATACATCGGCGCGAGCTCGATGCGCGCCTGGCAGTTCGCCAAGGCCCAGCACGTCGCGGAGGTCAACGGCTGGACCAAGTTCGTGTCGATGCAGAACCACTACAACAAGTACTTCACTTGTCGCGGGTAGAAGACCATCACCGTGTAAAGCGACCCCGGATTCCTCGACGAGACGACGAAGGCCGGTTGAGCTGCCGAAATGCTCCCAGCCATACCGCCCGAGGCCAGATCCGCAAGCCTAAAAGATCTTCAAGCAAGCCCGATCAGCGACGAGTTTCTCTACAAGGTCAAGGCGGCCCGCCTTTCGGCAGGCCGCGTAGAGGCGTGTAGCCCGCTCCACCCACGCCCAGCAATGTCGACTGGAATCAATGCCAGATAAGCATCAGAACGTTTTCATGGGTTTATCTGGGCGGTACTATTGACCAATCGCAAACGAAGATCGAAAAGATGAACGATAACGGTCGGGTCATAATTCATCCGACGTCGGACCCAAATTCATCACCTCGAACCGGATGACTCCACGAGGTGCTACCTCAACAGGTCGGATTAAGATTTGATCCCGCTTCAAACCATCATAAATATTTCAACTTTCACAGTAGGCGCCATAGCGGTCCTTATGCTGATTTTCGGCTTCGTTAGATATGTAACATCTAGCAGAGAGTCGTCTACTGTACAATCCGCCAAGAATGTCATCCTATATGCCATCACTGGCCTGGCAATCGCACTCTTGTTGAACGCGATCATGGTTTTTGTCTTAGGAGACCTAAGCTGGGATCTCCAAATCGATACACTATGGCTCCTGGTCGCAATCTTCATTATCGTTGCAGTGGTGGCAGCGTATTTCCTTGTGGCTTATGTGTTCCAAAAGCGTCTGGCCGCCGAAATCAAAAAAGAGCGCATAAGGTTGAGTTCAAACAATTTATCCCAACTAATAACCATCCTCGAAAATACGCCAAGCGACTTTTTCTTGGAAGTTCTCCGTGAGGCGCGCGACGGTGGAACGGAAATCAACTATCAGGCACTGGCCCAAAGACGCCATGACAGTAAGTTTGGTACCGACCGCCATTTCGATAGAGGTTTCGACCTACTCGAAGTAAGCGATAGCGAGGATTCTGCTCCCGCCGTCAGGGCCATAGCTTCGGGGCTTGATGCCATCTTCCGAAAGTTGGGCCCCCCACCCGAAGGCAGCATCAAAGACGTTAAGCATCCCGTTCGGGGCGATGGCGGTCGCACATGACTAAGAATACTCCGAACAACTCGGATGCCAGTGGGCTTGAAATTGCGCTGCAATGGGCTGAGCTTCCGACCGATCACTTGCAAGTTGCTCTCGCCGCCCTAGAACCCCAGCTGCAGCGAGAGCACGAAATTAGAAAGATTAAATTACAGCACGATCGCGAAAGCATCAAGGAGCGACGCAATCACCTTTTGTATATGACAGGACTCTATATGGCGTTTACCATTTCAGTTGGAGCCATCGCTGGAGCAACGGTCGCAGGGTTAGAGGGAAACCTTCCCCTCGCCCTCATTTTGTGCGGACCTACAATTCTATCCATCATTGGAATATTCGCCCTCAGGAAGAGTTCTGCCTCGCAGATCCGCGAAGCTTCCAAACAACAGAAAGAACTGCTAGCTTCGGCGCAATTAATGCAGCCTTGACTAGCTGTACGTGTCGCCGAAGACGCCTTTCGGGGAGGCGATCAACTTAACCAAAAATCTCATAGTATTAGTGGTCACTAGGCGGCCGAGCCCCCGCGTGGGCATCGAAATCATGATCGTGAAAGACTGACCCAAGCACAGCCAGCGAGACCGAGCTCGACGATCCGTCGATCCCGACTAGCATCGCTCATCGAGCTTGGGAGACAGCCATGCACTTTCGAACACTCGGACAAGGTATGCAGGTGTCGGCCATCGGTCTGGGCTGCATGGGGATGTCTCAGGGCTATGGCTCGAATCCCGGCACGCACCATGACATGGTCAGCGTGATCCGGACCTCTGTCGATGCCGGGGTGACGTTCTTCGACACTGCCGAGATTTACGGCCCATTTGTCAACGAAGAACTCGTGGGTGAGGCTGTCGCCCCCATCCGTGATCAGATCCAGTTGGCGACTAAGTTTGGCTGGGACATCCAGGACGGTAAGTCGGTTGGTCTGAATTCACGGCCGGAGCACATCAAGAAGGTCGCCGACGCCTGCTTGCAAAGACTCGGAGTCGAGACGATCGACCTGTTCTATCAGCACCGGGTAGACCCCAACGTTCCAATTGAGGACGTCGCCGGGACGGTCGGCGAACTGGTTCAGGCGGGCAAGGTCAAGCGCTTCGGCCTGTCCGAAGTAGGAGCCGACACCCTCCGCAAGGCGCACACGACCTACCCAGTCACCGCAGTCCAGTCGGAGTATTCGCTGTGGACGCGAGACCCCGAGCCCGAGATTCTGCCCACCTGTGCGGAGCTGGGCATCGGCTTCGTACCGTTCAGCCCCCTCGGCCGCGGATTCCTCACCGGAGCCATCGACCCCAGCGCATCCTTCTCGCAGGGCGACATGCGAGCCACGATCCCGCGTTTCCAGGCCGAGAATCTCTCCGCCAACCAGGCACTCGTCAACCACGTCCGTGCTCTGGCTGAAGCCCAGGGCGTCACCCCGGCGCAAGTCGCCCTGGCGTGGCTACTGGCCCAGGCGCCCTGGATCGTGCCCATCCCCGGAACCCGATCGTTGTCCCGGCTTAAGGAGAACGCAGGGGCTACCGAGGTCGGGCTATCCGCCGATGAACGAGCCGATCTCGACGCGTTGGCCGCCCGAGTAGGCGTAGCCGGTGATCGATACTCCGAGGCCCACATGAAGCTCGTAGGCCATTGATCATCACGTATAGAGCGGCAGTGCTCCGCGCCGCCGTAAGGCGGCCCTCCGCTCTGCCACTCGCCGGGCTGCGGCCTGGGGGCCGGTCCCGGCGGCGGCAGCTCTGGGCCGCTTCGCCGCACCGGCCGGCCGCCACACCGAACGCACTCGCCGCACCCCGGAGCACTGCCGCTCTGAGTCGAGGATGGGCCGGGAAACACTCGCCAGACGAGCGCTCAACCCGGCCCATCCTCTGGACCTCCGAAACAGACCGAGCAAGCGGGGGCTATCACTCGGCGCTCCTCGTCCGCACCCCGAGGAGCCATGCCGTTCCGGAGGAGTCATAGGAATTGGCTGCCGCGCGGCTTCCGTTCCTCAGTCGCTGGCGCTCCCTGCGGTACGGGTCCACTTGCCATCGGAATATCCCAGCCGATCACCGTTGATCGCTTGGAAGACCCCCCATGTTCAGCGGCCCCCAGAATGCGCGGGAGTCCCCGTAAATCGGTGGGACAACGTGGCTCTCACGTGCCCTTACGTATTGCTCACTGAGACGATGAGCCGCCCCGGCGACGCTGTGGGCGTAGGTGGCGAGAGGGTGCCCGCGACGACTGAGGCCGGGAGCCTGCCACCAGATCACCACCCCATCGGCCCGCGCGATCAGGCCATGCCAGATGCACACCGCCACCAGGCCGCGATTGAGCTCGACGAGGTAACTGGGCACGTTGCGCCTGGCCAGTTCGGCGATGAGTTGTTCTCCGGCCATGCGGGCGCTCACCAGCCCACCACCGGACCAGCCATTTCGGCCGTGCGCATCCGGTCACGAAGATCGTGGATGTCGGTGGAGTCGACGATCACGGGGCAGGTGGCGGGCCAGGCCGCGAAGGCCCAGAACCGTCGACTGGCGACGCCGTAGAAGACCACCCAGGCCGATTCGACGAGATCGAGACCCGCAGCCGTCGCCCTCATCGCCGCGTCCCAGTTGGGTTCCCCGGGCTCAGTCTTCACTCCCGGTGGACCGTTTATGTCCCGGTACCGTACGCCTCTAGCATGTTGCACGGGTCGCGCACCTCCACGTGTGCGATCAAGGATCCGTCCTCGTGTGCTCGCACTTGGGCGGATCCGACTTATCCGGCATTTGCGGCAAGAGTTGATCGTCTGCCACTTACTCGGGATCTGCCGCAAGCATGTCTAGACTCGTAGTTGGATGACCACGGATTCCTTGTCCGCATGGCGTCCGCACTCTGCGGACAAACAAATCCGCCACGACCGAAGGGCCGATCTTGGAGAAATTCGGCGCAGCCTTACGCCGTCTGCGTGGTGATCTCACGACTCGCGAACTCGCCAGCCGTGCCGCCGTATCCAAGAGCCACATTTCCGATTTGGAGACAGGCCGACGCGCTCCCAGCGCACAAGTCGCCACTGCTCTCGACAGGGCGCTTTCCGCCAACGGCGAGTTGGTCGCGCTCTACTCCCGATCGATCTCTGCCGCACCGCATTACCAAGCACCCGCAGAAGCATCGGGAACGACGGACTACGTTTCGGAGATCCGAGACACGAACCTCCACCTGATCGCTCTCGACTCACGGTACGGAGGAACCGGAATCGCGGACGTCGCGCTTCAGGCGTTCCGTTCCGCAAGGCGAACGATCGCGACCGGGGCGCACACCGCCAACGAAACCGACCTCCAGGCCGCCACAGGCGAAACCGGTGAGATCGCTGCTTGGTGCCTGTACGACGGAGACCGACTGGACGAGTCACGCGTCGTCACCCACGAGGCGATGTTCATGTCCCGGCTCGCAGGTGACCGGGCCATGGAACTCTTCTCACTCTCCCATCTGGCCCTGATCGACCTACATCAGCGACACTCACGCGACGCCTTACGCATCGCCGAGAGCGTCATGGATCCCGGATTCGTCGCCCCTCGGCTCGGAGCTCTTTTCAAGATCCGGGCAGCCCGCGCGCTGGCTCAATCAGGAGACCGGCGCCGATCGCTCGAGACTCTCGCCCAGGCCGAGAGCGCGTTGCTCGACTCGGTTCATCCGCATGACCCTCACTGGACGTGGTGGCTGGACTCCTCGGAGATGGCTGTTCAAAGAGGCCTGCTCTATCTGGAGTTGGGTGAGTACTCGGCGGCGATGCCTCACCTAAACGACGCCGCGCACGGCCGGATACGCCGCGACCCCTACGCCCCGGCGAATGGCACGAGCATCACAGCGCACGGCGAAGAATGGGGCCGCGCGGCGTACAACGACCTGATTCATCTCTTCCTGGCGCTGGCCATGGCGGAGGCGTGGTCAGACGCCGAGTCGATCGCCGCGACTGTCACCGAGTTCACCCGCGAGGTGGTCTCGGCCCGCAGTGAGGTGATGTTGAAGACGGCCGTCAGGCTCGTCTTCTCGGCAAGTCCTCAGGGGGGACCATCAGGGAGCCTGCTCGATCTCTCGGAGGAAATCTGCCGCGCTCGAGCGTGGTCCGTCACTCGGTAGAAAACCGTGCCGTGATGCGTCCATAGAAGTGCACGTCGGCGCACTTCTTCATAATGCGCAATACTGCCGATATGTCATTGCATATGACGCGGACGACACAAGAGCCACAAATGCATTGCTCTTTGTGCTGGATTAATTCTCAAAGACAGCATGCATCATATTGATGGATACACAAGCGATTGAGTATATCCATTTCCTTGAACAGAGGCGCCGCAACTTCAACACGATGGCTTTCTGCCCAGATAACCGATCGCCGGCCGACTATGACGGAGATTCGAGGTAAGCGATCATCCAAATGCATCCTCATGGAAGTAACGAGTTCAATCGTCGACCGACGAAATACCGCCTCCACGCATCAGCCTCTCAACAGGAAGGACGACGGCATTCGCGAGGGAGACGTTACAAACGGTACAATGAGTGACGACCAGAGGGCTGATATGCCCGTGAATACAGGCGTAGCCGGATAGAATCTCAGTTGGCGCTTCCCCCCAATAATCGGGGCGCATCATCGAGCGGATATCGACAGGGCGAGTGTCCGTCACCTCCCAACCTTGTTCAGACGGGGTCGAGGAGTCATCAGAGGTGAAAGTTTGGCCCTCCGGAGTCAAGCGTAGGGCGTCGATAATATCTGCTGGAACACGAAAACGATCCTCGGGATGGAGTGCGACTATTTTTCTAATCACCTCGCGTAGCTGTGGAGTCGCATCGAAACCCTCCATAATCAAGTTCCCACTGATTATATTGGCCACCACAGCTGGTAAATTATCTGCATTCTCATACGGAATCCGACCGGTCAGCGCAAAGCACATAACCACTCCGAGGGAATAGATGTCACCCCTGATGTCGACAGGCATGCTGGAGATGCTTTCTGGAGACATGTACGCGGGGGTGCCGATCAGAAGGTTCGCATCGGTGACAACGGTCATATCTGAGCGTTTAGCAATTCCGAAGTCAATGATGACCGCTCCCGATGAAGGCGTCATCATAATGTTGGATGGCTTAAGATCGAGGCGAAAGACTCCTTGTAGCCTTAAATATTCTAGAGCTTCGGCCACCTGTAACGCCATCAGTGTCACATCCTCAGACGGAAGAGGTCCTTGGGTGTCAACCAATTCCTGGAGCGTAATCCCATCAATCAGATCCATGATAAGGATAGGTAGGCCGTCGTCTCCAGAAATGACCTCCAGAGTTCGGACAATGCGCGGATGACGAAGCACGACCGCGATCGTGGCTTCTCGGTCGTAACGAGACGCCAGCTCAGGATTCAAGCGGTCGCCACTGTGTGGCATCTTAACGGCGACTTCACGTCTAAGTCTTTTGTCGCGAGCGCGGTAGACACGGCTCATTCCGCCTTCCCCGATCAGTTCGACCAGTTCGTATCGATCAGCAATGGTCCGCAATACCGACTCCAACACGGTCCCGTCCATAGACTGGCCAGCGGATCCCGCAGTTGTAGAAGTGTCCAAACCCAGCGGTACTCGGAGTGACACAGCTAGCGCCGCACGCTCGCTCTCATTGCCCCATGCAATGCCCAGAAGTTGAGCCGCAACCTCATCGGCGAGTTTGTAAGAGACGACACCGCCTTCAGCCTCTTGGCCGACCATCGTGGCGTCTGCGCGCTCAGGGTCGCGCACCACGACAAGAATTTCATGGTCTGTCAGGTGACGCAGGAGACGATTGACGCTTCGGCGGGCGATACGAAGGAGCGGATCTAGTTCAGGTTCCTCGGCGGAACCCTCAATATCCAGTACTGTGAAGGAATCCCCTTGCCGCCTGAGAATCCAGTCCACAACGTAATAGCCCATCAGCCGCCATCGATCCTCGTCGATCTCCTCACGGAACAACCGCTCGCGGTGTCCTCTGCTGAAATACGCTCCTAGCAATTCCTCCAGCCGGGCGTAGAAAGCCACACGGACTTTGTCTGCATCATCGATTACTAAGAAAGGGCGGCCTCGCTCCCAGCGGATAAGATCTCCGAATTCTTGGAGAAGGCGACGCGGAACCCCTCGCGCCTTGAAGCGTAAATAGCTTGCGAGCTCATGGGCCGCTGGCGAGTCCCCGTCCTTTAGAACATGCTTGACGAGCATGTCAGGCGCATGCCAAATACAGGGAACATAGCGGCGCCATGCGAAAACACTTTCGTACACACCGTTGCCTCGACTGGAATCACGGACCGCGTGGTCATGGAGATCGGGTCCAGCGGCCACCAAGAAATGCGCTCCACGCATTGTCAACGTATTTTTGATACTACTGAGCAGGTGTTGCACTTCGTTCAGCCCATCCGGGCTTGATGTCAATTTATCGACTTCATCGAGGACGATTACGAGGTGTACCTTCGCTACTTTTCGACGCCACCAGCGCCGGGCCGGTGCCGGGCGGCTGAGGAGCTTTATGATACGAGCTAGGTCGTGTTCGACATCGCTTTCCGCATAGGTGAGGTAAGAAGCCTCCATGGCGAGCGACTTGGTGCGTTTGGTGGAAAAGCCGACGCTCGGGACGAGCCAACCCGCCGGACCACTGAGCTTCTTAATGGCTGTACCCACCCCCAGCTGCAGCGAGGTCCCACGCTCCGACGCATCGGATCGGGTTTGCTTTATCCCGATCGACGTTCTAATGTATGCCAACATGAGCGCACGCTGAGTTGTTTCATCCAGGCGTGCAATGACGTTCTCATCCGCGAGCGCCTCATAAAGACGGCGAACGATCGCGAACAATAGATGCTCTGCCGCAATGGGGCGTGCGACATTAATAATGATCGGTACCACGATTTCGCCGGTCGTAGTGCTGGAGATGACTCCCAGAGCTTGCATTATAATTGTACTTTTCCCCACACCGCGGAATCCGGTGATAAGAAACGTTCCACCCTTGGACTGTTCAAGTCGCTGCCTGAGCTCTTGAATAAGGCCCTGATTACCAAGAAGGGGAAGATCCTTCTCATCCACTTGAAGTGGTTCGTGAACGTATCGAAAAGATTCTTTCAGGGGTAGCCTTAGCATCTATCCCCAGCCTCCCAACACGCTTGTTTCAACTATTGAGCGTAGTCATATGATCACCCATGGTGGGCGACATTGGCAATAGCTGGCCTACGATCACGAACTATCAAAATTCTTCGCCATGAGGGAGCGCACAGTTCGCAGCTAGCTACAACGAGGAGGGCTTGCGGGATCGTTCGGCAAGGGTGGCGGCACTATTCGGCCGCCCAAAACGTCGAGTTGAACTAAAGTGTTAGTCATCAATGACCGTAATCGACCCGCAGTCACCTTGGCTGATAGCGCGACCTCGTGAGGCGCCGGAGCTTGCTTCCGCCGTAGCCATCCTCCGCCCGCCGAACTCGATTTGCTCGCCCTACAGGTCCCCATGGCATTCCGCCGGCCCACCACTCCCGCCGTTCAACTCTGAGAAACCTGCCGTCGTTCGTTCTCACGCTTGATGCGCCGGGCCGTCGACACCTGTTGCCGAGCGATCTCGGCCCAGAAGTGTTCGCCCTTGCCGTGCCCACTCCCCGCGTACCGCCACTGCAACATGGTCACCGTCTCCCGGTCATCCTCTGCCAGTCCCAAGGACGCGCGAGCCAACGACCTCCGGTAGTTCGCGCGGACCTGGCGGAGAGCGCCCAAGGTCGTCGAGTACTGGCGGGACCTGGTCGAGAAGTGGCCCCGATAACCGAGCATGTGCGCCCACTGTTTGAGTCGTAGGCGGTCGAAGCCCGGCATCATCGACAGCGCCCAGCAGGTGTAGATCATCCTCCGGGCGTGCTCGCTCACCTTGAGGTCGTCGATCTGTTCGGGACGTCTCACCCGCCGGTCCACCGTTCCCGCCGACTCAGCGCCCTTGGTGGCGTACTTAGCGATGTAGGCCGCCACCCTGCCGTCTGTCATGCCGCCCAGTTCCGCGCCGAGGTAGACCGGCTGCACGTCGAGTTGCCGACCCCACCGCAGGACGACGCGACGCCCCTCGTCTCCGCGTACTCCTGTCAAGGCCGTCACCTTTACTCGTTCGGCAGTTCGCCTGATCGCCTCGTCCAGCAGGGGAACGGTTGCCCAGGACGGAGGAGGATCGCCAGGACCGGCCGGGCCGTCGAGCCGAATCACGGCGTGGAAGTGAACCAAGCCGCGCGTCTGGTATTCGGCAACCTTGGCGTAGGAGACGCGCAGGTTCCGCCGCAACTCGGCACGGGAGATGCCACGCTGCCCGGCGAGGGTGGTCAGCACGTCCCGAGTGAAGCAGCGCCACAGCTCCCCGGCATGAGCGTTCCACAGGACCGCGCCCGAGTAGTCGAAGCAGTCCGCGCAGATGGGCTGTCCTAGCCGCGAGTCGTCCTGACCATGACGCACCCGGCACCCTTCCGGCCGCCCATGCACACAGAGCGGATCGCCCCGCCGAGGACGGCACAACAGAGCCTTGCCCGCACGCTCACGACGGGAGTGCACCGCCCCGAAGGACGGCGCGGTGAACGTGGCGAACACGCGAGGATGCGCGCTGACCTCCTCTGGCACGCCCTTGCCGCCCTGCAACCCGGAGATGATCAGGTGGAAGGTGTCGTCTCGGTACACCTCAGAGCAGGCCGGGCACCGGGAGGCCCGCCTGTTTCCGCAGGCGGTCAGCAGGTAGCCGGTAGGTTCGTCAGCCGTCCGGTAGGTCTCGACGATCTCGCCGGTCTGCGCGTCGGCAACGTACCGCTCACCATGCAGCCGGATCGGTTGAGCGCACCCACCCGTGGCCTTGACCATCTGCTGCCAGCGAGGAAAGTCCGGCAGCCCCGCCCGTTCGGCAGCGGCGTACATGTCGGCGGTGAAGGGACCGGTCATGAGGCCATCGCCTCCTCGCCAGTAGACGAGGAGGCGGGTTCGTCGATGTCGCCACTGATCTCGACACCGAGGATGCAGCCGATTCGCTGCCACTTCTGTTCTGACCACCGGGGGCGTTCGGCAGCTTTCTTCCTGCCCCACTCACGAGCTGAGGTTGCAGGGCGCAAAGTCAAGCGGTGACCTCCTAACTCTCGAAGGAGTGGAGGCACGCCAGAAAGCAAGCTCACAGGTGGGGCCGTCGCCGCGCGCAGCAGTGCCAGCGCTGACGACAAGCCCAGACGAGTCGCTTCATCGAGAGTTATTTGGAGGCAATCATGTATTGGCTATTTGGTGTGGAAACGTTCTCCACTGGCGCCACCCGGCGGCCGAGAGCCCACCCCAGCCTCATCTTTTATTTTTGTTTGTTGGCTTAGGTCAGCGATTCGCGGTCGAACAAACCGCTGGGGAGCTACCCCGCGCCAGGCGCCACCCCGGCATGCGACTCGTAGTTGCCTGAGAGCCACTCGCGTGTCTCCGTGCCATCTACAACTACCAGGCCACACCGACAGTTCCCGAACGTGATTCAGCCTTCAGACCAAATGGGGTCCAGGAGGTCGGGATTGAATACTTTGCTCCCCTTGATCCCCGGATAAACGATCACCGCTCGAAACGCCTCGCGCAGATAGGCCCGCTTCGTGGACAGCGGCATACCGCCTTCCTCCTCCGGCAGATACCAGCGTCGACGGAAGTCCTCCACATCGATGACCTGCCGGGCCGTCTCGCGCTCCACCGCCGCCGTGTGCCTCTTCGACTCGCCGCGAAGGCGAGCGATGGTCTTCTCCAGGTCGCCGGCCAACTGGAAGAACAGGTCATTGGACATGCCGCCGGAATTCCACTGAACAGAGAGCGCCTTAAGACGTACTTGCGCGTCGTTCAGTTCTTTCGCGCCCGCCCACTCCTGAGGCCGGACTCCCTGCCGCCGGCCCATCTCCTTGTCTTCGAGACTCGCCAGCAGCGCCTCAGAGATGAACTCGTCCACGAGGTCACCCCGCCGCGAGACACCACCGCAGCCGCCCTCTGACTTGGACGGGCAGGCATATGCGTGCTGCCTGACATCCGTCTGCCCGGTCACCCGCAGTTTGGTGTTGCACAGAACGCCGTCCGGCCCCGCCTTCCCACACCGCAGGATGCCGACCAGCAGATAGCGCGCGTCCCGGTAGTCCGGCGAATGAGCCGGACCAAGTTCGCCGTTCCGCCGGACGAAGTGACCCTTTCGCCCGTCGAACATGTCGCGGATGGTCTGCCATTCCTCCGGAGAGATGATCGTCTCCCAGACGCCTTCCACCGGGTTGCCGTCAGGACCACGGACGAGTTCCCCGCCGATCTCCCGCCACCCGCACAGACGCGGGTTCGTCAGCACGACCTTGAGCGACCGCGAGATCCAGTCGTTGCCGAGGCTGGTCTTCACGCCGAGGCGCTGCCACTCCATGACGATCGAATACACCGACCGGCCACCGATGAAGTCCCGGGCCGCCTTGCGCACAAGATCGGCCTCAGCCGGGTCGAGAGTGCGTCGGTCGTCCTTCCACCCGAACGGTCGAGGCCCGCCACTCGGTACGCCGCGCTGTGCCCGCGACTGGTGAGAAGTGCGCATCCGGCGCTGCATCTTGCGGACCTCCATCTTGGAGATCACCGCCCCGAACAGGCCCATGCTCTCCACGTCTTCGCTGTACAGGTCCTTGACCTGCCGCTTGTCGGCGTAGACCCGCCCGTCGCGGTGAGTGAAGGCATCCACGACCCGCTCGTAGTCACCGGGACGCCGCACCAGCCTGTCATCAGCGACAACGACCAGGCCGGAAACAGGAGCGCCCTCGGACAGCTTGCCCGCCTTGAGGACCTTCAGCAGGAGCTCGAAGTCATCGCGCACTACATCCATCTTGGCGGCCGACTTGTCGTTGTCGGTGAACTCCGCCACCACGACCCAGCCATTCTGCTTGGCTGTCTCGTGGTTGATGCGGTGCTGGTCCTCCACGCTGTGCTCATCCCGCCGAAGGTCGGCGGAGGCGCGAGCGTAGGACACGACCGGGATCATCCCGCTGGTCAGCGCTACCGAGAGCTTCTGCATGCGCCTCATCATGCATGAGATGCGCAACTACAACCTCCTCTACCGCGAGGAGGAACGCGAGATGATCCCGCTCTGCGCCGACCAAGGCGTCGGTCTCATCCCCTGGTCCCCTTTGGCAAGGGGCCTCCTGGCCCGCGCCGGCCAAACCCGCCACACCACCCGCCAGGAAGGCGACGGCGACCGCCAGCGTTTCCTCTACGGCGGCCCCGGCGACGCCGACGTCCTGGCCAAGGTCGCCGAACTGGCAGCAGAGCGCGGCACAGCCCCGGCGACCCTCGCGCTGGCCTGGCTGCTCCACCAGCCCGGCATGGTCGCCCCCATCATCGGCGCCACGAAAGACGGCCACATCGCCGACGCCCTGGCCGCCATCGGCCTCGACCTGTCAGACAAGGAACGGGCAACCCTGGAAGAGGGCTACCAGCCCAGGTCAGCCCACTTCTGAAACCGACACCGCCCGATACGGATACCCGTCCTGCCCCGGCGCCTCGAACTCCAGGTCGACGGCCTGCCCGGCCCTCAGCGCCCGGTAGCCGTCGGCCTGGATGTGGCTGAAGTGCGCCCAAGCGCCCCCGGGCGTCTCCGGCGAGTCGATCACTCCCCACCCGAGGTCGGCGTGCCACTCCCGTACGACCCCTCGAACGCCCATACCCGGACGATACAGTCGCGACCATGGCGCCCATCGAGTTGTTCCAGCGTGTCGCGGCCACCGTCCCGGCCTATGCCGCCTTCCTGAGGGAACACGCCGTCGACCCCGCCGCGATCAGGACGCCGGAGGACTTCGCGACGCTCCCCTTCACGACGAAGGACAACTACACCCGCCGCCACCCCCTCAACGACCTCTGCCGCGACGGCGTGCTCCAGGGCATGATCGCCGTCTCCTCCGGCTCGACCGGCGAGCCGTCGTTCTGGGCCAGGACCGCCGACGACGAGAAGGTCATCGCCGACCGCTTCGCCCAGGTCATGGACGGCTTCGGCAGAAGACCGACGCTGGCCGTCGTCTGCTTCTCCCTCGGCACCTGGGTAGGCGGCCTGTTCACGCTGGCCTGCATCAGGCACCTGCAGGACCGCGGCTACCCCATCACCGTCGTCGCCCCGGGCAACAACCCCGCGGAGATCCAAAGGGTGGTGCCCCAGTTGGCCCCGCTCGCCGAGCAGACGGTCCTGTTCGGCTACCCGCCGTTCGTCAAGGATGTCATCGACACCCTCGACCTCCCCTGGGCGTCGTACAACATCAAGATCGTGACCGCGGGTGAGGTCTTCTCCGAGGAGTGGCGTTCGCTGGTGGCCGAGCGGGCCGGGATCGCCGACCCGGTCACCTCCTTCGCGTCCCTGTACGGCACCGCCGACGCCGGCGTCCTGGGCAACGAGACACCCCTGTCCATCGAGATCAGGCGCCATCTGGCCGCCCACCCGGAGAAGGCCAGGGAGCTGTTCAAGGCCGACCGCCTGCCGACGCTGGTCCAGTACGACCCGGCGGTCCGCTACTTCGAGGAGTGCGACGGCACCCTGCTGTTCAGCGGCGACAACGGCATCCCGCTGATCCGCTACCACATCGCCGACGAGGGCGGCCTGATCCCCTACGCCGACATGCTGCGACAAATTGGAATCCGCCCGCAGCACGACGGTCCCGAGCTCCCGTTCGTCTACGTCTTCGGCCGCAGCCGCTTCGCCGTCTCCTTCTACGGCGCGAACGTCTACGCCGAAAACATCTCCGTCGGCCTGGAACAACCCGAGGTCAACAAGGCGGTGACCGGCAAGTTCGTGCTGAGCGCCCCCGAAAGCGCCGACGGCCTGCACGTCACCGTCGAGCTGGCCCCGGGCCACGACCCGTCGGAAGACCTCGCCAAGGAGATCGCCGCCCAGATCGTCACCCATCTCCGGCGGCTGAACAGCGAGTTCGCCCATTACGTCCCCGAGCGCAGGCAGCTGCCGCTGGTCACGTTGCGGCCCTACGCCGACCCCGCCGACTTCCCGCCCGGCGTCAAGCACCGCTATGTACGCTGATCGACATGGCACGGGCGAATGACGAGGCCGCTGCGGCCCTGGAAGAGTACGCCGAACTGTTCGCGCTGAACGGCGGCGACGCCTTCCGGGTGCGCAGCTACCAGAAGGCGGCCAAGTCGATCGCCGGTTACCCCGACGACCTGCGCGAGACGCCGGTGCGGCAGATCCCGGGCGTCGGCGAGGCGATCGCGAAGAAGATGGAGGAGTTCCTCGAACGGGGCAGCTTCCGGCAGCTCGACGACCTGCGGTCGAAGGTGCCCGACGGGGTGCGCAGGCTGACGAAGGTCCCGACCCTCGGGCCGAAGAAGGCGCTGTTCCTGTTCCAGGAGCTCGGCATCGACTCGCCCGCCGCGCTCGAACAGGCGATCAAAGACGGCCGGCTCAAGGGGCTGAAGGGCTTCGGGCCGAAGACCGAGGAGAACATCCTCAAGGGCATCGCCCAGATGGCCGAGACCCGCGTGCATCTGGGCGTCGCGGCCGAGCTGGCCGACCGGGTGATGGCCTCGCTCGACGCCGACCACATGACGTTCGCCGGGTCGTTGCGGCGCATGCGCGACACGGTCGGCGACATCGACATCCTGGCCGTGGGCTCGCCCGAGCTGATGGAGACCTTCGCCGCGCAGCCCTACGTCACCGAGGTGATCGCGCGGGGCGAGAAGAAGACGTCGGTCCGCACCGACCGGGGGCTCCAGGTCGACCTTCGGCTGGTGCCGGAGGAGTCGTGGGGGGCCGCGCTGATCTACTTCACGGGGTCGAAGGAGCACAACGTCCACCTGCGTGAGATGTGTGTGAAGAAGGGGTGGAAGCTGTCCGAGTACGGACTCTTCGACGCCGACGACAACGTGATCGCCGCCGCCACCGAGGAGGACATCTACGCCGCGCTCGGCATGGAGTGGATCCCGCCGACGCTGCGCGAAGACGGCGGCGAGATCCAGGCGGCGCTCAAGCACGAGCTGCCCCGGCTGGTCACCCTCGACGACCTGAAGGGCGACCTGCACACCCACACCGACCTGACCGACGGCATCGCCACCCTCGAAGACATGCTGGCCGCCGCCGCCAAGCGCGGCTACGCCTACTACGCCGTCACCGACCACGCCCCCGACCTGGTCATGCAGCGCATGACGCTGGAGAAGGCACTGGCGCAGCGGGCCCGGCTCGACGAGCTGCAGAAGAGCTATCCGGACATGCGGCTGCTCCACGGCAGCGAGCTCAACATCGGGCCCGACGGGTCGGTCGACTGGCCCGAGGAGATCCTGGCGGGCTTCGACGTCTGCGTCGCCAGCGTGCACTCCCACTTCAACCAGTCACGCGACGAGATGACCCGCCGGTTCATCGCCGCCTGCGAGAACCCGCAGGTCGACATCATCGGCCACCCGACCACCCGCAAGATCGGCAAGCGGCCGGGCGTCGACGCCGACTGGGACGCGGTCTTCCGCGCCGCCGCCCGCACCGGCACCGCGCTGGAGATCGACGCCTACCCCGACCGCGCCGACCTGCCCTCCGACCTGGTCCGCCTGGCCCGCCACCACGGCGTCAAGTTCTCCATCGACAGCGACTCCCACGCCATCCCCCACCTCGACAACCAGAAGTTCGGCGTCGGCATCGCCCAGCGCGGCTGGCTGACCCCCGACGACGTGATCAACACCTGGCCGATCGAGAAACTGCTGCACTTCCTCGGCCGCTGAAAAGCCTTTCATCCGTTACCGCTCCCGCCCGGCCGGCGCCGACCCCCGCCCCCGGCCGGGCGCCGCATCCGGCGCCCCGCACCCGCTCCCGGCGGCCCGCCGCCACGCCTCAGAAGGCCACCCGATCACCGACGGCCAGCTCGCCCGAACGCACGACTTCGGCGTAGACGCCCAGGCAGGGCGACCCGTCGACGCGGTTGTCCCGCAGGAGGGTCCTGACCGCCTCGGCGCTGCGGGGCAGGTCGCCGTGGGCGAGCGTCGGAACCGCGCAGCGCGGGGTCGGCGCGAGCACCCGCAGCACCACCGGCCCGACGGCGAGCTCCCGCCCGGTCCAGTCGTTCTCGGCGTAGGGCGTGGAATCGGGCAGGTCGAGCACCAGGTTGGGCCGGTAACGCACCATGTCAGCGCCGGCCCGGTCGAGCGTGGCGCTGGTCACCAGGTGGATCGCGGCGTAGTCGACGAAGTTGCCGCCCGGCGTGCCCTGGCCGATCCGCAGGTGGACGAAGGGCACGTCGGCGTCGACCCCGGCGTCCATGACCGCTTCGGGGTCGGGGCGGCCGACCGTCGCGCCCTCGGGCCGGGTGGTCACCAACCGGACCTCGCGCCCCAGCGCCCGTGAGACGGCGTCGGCGGCGTGGCCGGCCGGCACGGTGCGGCCGTCGGGACAGCGGATCCGCGGGGTCCCGCCGTCCCATTGGGCGGCGAAACCGAGCAGGTCGCGCCACAGGCGCGGGTGTTTGGCGCTGGCCACCATCCCGGTCGCCACGTCGAGCAGCGCGGCCACCCGGTCGCCTTCGACGCCCTGCTCGGTCACGGCCGCCGCCTCGACGTCCTCGCCGAGCATCGACTTGACCGGGTAGCGCCGCAGCGCCGTCACGGATCCCTGGCTCATGCCGTCGGATGGTACTTGGCGAGGAACGCGCGGATCAGCGCCGCGACCTCGTCTCCGGCGCTCTCCAGCAGGAAGTGGCCGCCGTCGAACAGGTGGACCTCCGCGTGCGGGGTGTCGCGGGCGAAGGCGCGGGCCCCGTCGGGTCCGAAGAAGGGGTCGTGCACGCCCCAGGCCGCCAGCACCGGCACCTGCCGGGTCCGCAGCCACTCGTGCAGCGCCGGGTAGAGCGGCGGGTTGGTGGCGTAGTCGAGGAACAGCCGCAGCTGGATCTCCGCGTTGCCGGGCCGCGAGATGAAGGCGTGGTCGAGGTGCCAGGTGTCGGGGCTGACGACGCTCTCGTCCTCGACGCCGGTGACGTACTGGCCGCGGATCGACTCCAGCGTGAAGGCCGTCCGCAGGGCCGCCTCGTTGGCCGGGCTCTGGTCGCGCTGGTAGTCCCAGACGGCCTGCCAGCCGGAGGGGACGAAGCCCTCGTCGTAGCCGTTGCCGTTCTGGGTGATCACCGCGACGACCGCGCCGGGGTCGCGCAGCGCCAGCCGCCAGCCGATCGGGGCGCCGTAGTCCTGCACGCCGATCGCGTAGCGGGCGACGCCCAACTGGCCGAGCAGCCCGGCGGTGAGGTCGGCCAGCGCGTCGAAGCCGTAGTCGAACTCGGTGACCGGCGGCGCGTCGGAGAGCCCGAACCCGAGGTGGTCGGGCGCGATGACCCGATAGCCCGCCAGCCGCGGGATCAGGTTGCGGAACATGAACGAGCTGGTCGGGAAGCCGTGCAGCAGCACGATCGTCGGCAGGTCGGGTGATCCGGTCTCGCGGTAGAAGAGCCGATGCCCGTCGACCGTGGCGTACCGGTGGTGGACCACAGTATCCATCGTTCTAACCACCTTTCATCTTGATGACGGTTAGATCGTAGGCAGACGAGGTGTAACCTTGTCAACAACCGAATGGAGGTTAGAACGACGTGGTCGACGACGAAGGGCTGCTCCTGGCCCTGCTCAACACCACCCCGACCATCTCGGGCGAGGTGACCGACCTGCTCGCCGACCCCGAGACGGCCCGCGCCTGGCTGACCGAGCACGCGGGTGAGGAGGCGCTCGGCGAAGACCTCGGCCTGCTGCGCTCGACCCGCGACACGCTGCAAGCTCTGATCCACGACCGGGCCGCGCCCGCGGCGCTCGCGCCCGCGCTCGACGGCGTCGGCTACCGGCCGCTCCTCGACGACACGGGCCTCGCCTGGCGGCTCTCGACCCCGCGCGACCACGCGCTGGCCGCCCGCGCCGTGGTGGCGTGGGACGCCCTGCGGCGCACCGCGCCCGGCCGGCTGCGCGCCTGCGAGAACACCGACGAGTGCACGCTGTTCCTCGTCGACCGCTCCAAGAGCAACAGCGCCCGGTGGTGCTCGATGGCCGGGTGCGGCAACCGCATGAAGGCCCGCCGCCACTACGAACGGCGGCGGAACACGCGCGCCGCCGACTGACCGGGAGACCCCCGGAGTGCCGCCCGCGAGAGCGGTAGATCACAATGGGTACAGGCAGCCAGAGATCATGGCATACGGCAAGATGGGGTATTTGTTCGACGCCATCGTGGCGCACCCGGTGATCGTCGAGTAGCGAAGTGTTACCTTTGCGGAAGGTTCGCTGGTTTTCGTGCAGCTCGCGGGGGTTCGCGGGGGGCTGGCCGCCTATGGGGGAAGTACGGGGAGTCGATTCCGCGCTGTCAGAATCGCTCCTTGGAGACGTCTTGGTAACGCCCCGGTAACCGCTCCTGAGGAGGATGGGGGCGGAATCCGGCGGAGAACGACAGGGGGAGGTTGCCCATGGGCCAGCTCACGGCACTCGACGCGCAGTTCCTCAGCACCGAGTCCGAAACGACGGTCACCCACGTCGCCGGCGTCGCCGTCCTTGACGGCAGCGTCACCCGCGACCGGCTGGTCGCGCTGCTGCGCGACCGCGTCCACCTCGCACCGCCGCTGCGGATGCGCCTCGCCGACGTGCCCTTCGGGCTCGACCGGCCCTACTGGACCGAAGACGACGACTTCGACGTCGCCGACCACGTCCACGAGTCGACCCTGCGGCACGAAGACGAACTCGCCGTCCACGTCGCCCGGCTCCACGCCCGCAAGCTCGACCGGAGCCGCCCGCTCTGGGAGATGCACCTGATCCACGGCCTCGGCGAGGGCCGCGTCGCCGTCTACACGAAGGTCCACCACGCCGCCATCGACGGCGTGTCGGGCTCGGAGATCCTCGGCGCGTTCCTCGACCTGACGCCCGAGCAGCGGCAGGTCGAGCCGCCCTCCGCCGACACGCCGCGCGCCAAGGCGCCCAACCCGGCCGAGATGCTCGCCGGGGCGTTCGGCCGCCTGCTGTCCCAGCCCGGCGACGCGGTGCGGTCGCTGACCCGCGCGGTCGCCGACCTCGACGCGATGCCGGTCTCCGGCGGCCTGCCCGGCGCCCACCGGCTGGCCAGCGCCGCCCGCCGCCTGCTCGGCGAGAAGCCGCTGCCGCCGCTGCCCTCGCTGGCCGCGCCGCGCACCCCGTTCAACGGCCCGATCACCCGCATGCGGACCTTCGCCTACGGGTCGATCGCGCTCAGCGACGTCAAGCACGTCGGCCGCTCGTTCGGCATGAGCGTCAACGACGTCGTGATGACGGTCGTGTCGGGCGCGCTGCGGTCGTGGCTGGAGGAGCACGCCGCGCTGCCCGGCCAGCCGCTGGTGGCGGCGGTCCCGGTGGCGGTGCGCACCAACAAGGGCCACGAGACCATCGGCAACCAGATCTCCGCGATGATCACCCCGCTGGCCACCGACGTCGCCGACCCCGAGGAGCGCCTGTCGGCGGTCAGGGGCCTGATGGCCACCGCCAAGCGCCGCTTCGCGGTGTCCCGCACGAACTGGCTCAACGACCTCTGCTCGGTGCTGCCCGCCCCGATCGCCGGCCTCGCGACCCCCCACCTGTTCCGGCTGGCCGGCAAGGTCACGCCCGGGGTGAACCTGATCGTGTCGAACGTGCCCGGCCCGCAGCTGCCGCTCTACCTGTGCGGCGCCCGGCTGCTGGCCTACTACCCGATGTCGGTGCTCACCGACCTGACGGGCGGCCTGTCGATCACGTGCCTCTCCTACGACGGCAGCCTCGACTTCGGCGTCGTCGCGTGCCCGGCCAGAGTGCCGGACGTCTGGCGGATCATGGACCACCTGCGCGAGGCGATGGCCGAGTTGGTGAAACTGGCCGACGCGGTCGACGTGGAGTGACCGCAGGGTGACCTCAGGCCGACTCGCGGACCACCAGGCGGGTCGGCACGGTCACCGACTCGATCTGATCGGCGCCGTCGATCAGGTCGAGCAGGATCCTGACCGTCTCCTCGGCGATCTCGGTCAGCGGCTGCCTGACGGTGGTCAGCGGCGGGTGGGTCGACATGGCGACGTCGGAGTCGTCGAAGCCGCCGACCGCCACGTCGTCGGGCACCCTGCGGCCGGCCGCGCGCAGCGTCGCCAGGGCGCCGGACGCCATCACGTCGGAGGCGCAGAAGACGGCGTCGAGGTCGGGGGAGCGCTCCAGGAGGCGGGCCATCGCGACCTCGCCCGAGCGGCGGGTCCAGTCGCCGTGTTCGATCAGCTTCTTGGCGGCGCGGCGGCCCAGGACGTCGGTGAAGCCTTCGAGGCGCTGGATACCGCCGGGGGTGTCCATCGGGCCGGTGATGATGGCGATCTTGCGGCGGCCCTGGTCGGCCAGGTACTTGGTCATCTGGCGGGCGCCGCCGCGTTCGTCGCAGGCGGCGTAGGGGATGACGTTCTCCATGCCGATCACCGCGCCGCACGACACGGCCGGGATGTGCAGGCCGCCGAGCGCCTCGACCAGCGGGTCTCCGGCGTGGGTCGACTGGAGCAGCACGCCGTCGGCGTGGCCGCCCTTGACGTAGCGCAGCACCCGGTCGCGGTCGCCCGCGTCGCCCGCGATCATCATCACCAGGGACAGGTCGCGCTCCCCCAGGCGGCGGATCGCGGTGCGGATGGTGGTGCTGTAGTTGGGGTCTTCGAAGAGCTTCTCGTTGGGCTCCGAAAGGACCATGACCACCGAACCGGCGCGCTGGGTGACCAGACTGCGCGCGTTGCGGTTCACCACGTAGCCCGTCTCGGCGATGGCCCGCTCGATGGCCAGCCGGGCGGCGGTGCTGACGTAGCGGTCGCCGTTGAGCACCCGGGAGACGGTCCCGCGCGAGACGCCCGCCGCCGCCGCGACGTCGTGGATGGTGGGCCGTTTCACCCCGTCATTCTCCCCTAGCCCTTGACGGCTCCGCTCGACAGGTCGGTGCGCCAGTAGCGCTGCATCGTGAGGAACAGGGCGATCAGCGGGATGATCGACAACAACGCGCCGGTGATGATCAGGTTGTAGAGCGAGGGCTGGTTGGCCCCGGCCGCCAGCAGCGTGTAGAGGCCGACGGTCAGCGGGAACTTGCCGTCGTCGCCGAGCATGATGAACGGCAGCAGGAAGTTGTTCCAGATGGCGACGAACTGGAACAGGAAGATCGTCACCATGCCGGGCACCATCAGCGGCAGGCCGACCGTCCGGAGCAGCCGCCACTCGCCGCCGCCGTCGATGCGGCCCGCTTCGAGCAGGGAGTCGGGCACGGCCGCGCCGGCGTAGATGCGGGCGAGGTAGATGCCGTACGGATGCAGGATCTGCGGCAGCAGCACGGCCCAGTAGGTGTCGGCGAGCCCGACCTTGGCGAACAGCAGATATTGCGGCACGGCCAGCACCACCGACGGCACCAGCACCCCGCCGATCAGCACGTTGAAGATCAGGTTCCGGCCCCGGAACCGGTACTTGGCCAGCGCGAACCCGGCCACGGCCGACACGGCGGTCGACAGCAGCGCCCCGCCGCCCGCGTAGAACGCGGTGTTGGCCATCCACCTCCAGAAGACCCCGTCCCTGTACGCGCTCAGCTCCCCCAGGTTGCCCAGCAGCCCCGACCCGGGGGCGAAGGTGCCGAGGGTGAACAGCTCGGCGGGCGACTTGGACGCCGCCACCAGCACCCAGCTCACCGGCAGCAGGCAGTAGAGCGCCCCGAGCAGCAGCACCCCGGTGGGCACGAGCCGGGTCATCGGACCTCCCCGAACGCGCGTCCGCGCACCACACGCAGGAACCCGAACGACACCACGAGCGAGACCGCCGCGATGACCAGCGACGTCGCCGCCGCCGAGTAGAGGTCGCCGGTCACGAAGGCGTCCCGGTAGACCTTCATGAGCGGCGACCAGGTCGAGCTGATCGTGTTGCTGAACGGCCGGAGCGTGGTCGGCTCGGTGAAGACCTGGACGGTGGCGATCAGCGAGAACACCGTGGTCAGCACGATCGCCGGCACCAGCAGCGGGATCTTGACCCGCAGCGCGATGGCGAGCTCGGATGCCCCGTCGATGCGGGCCGCCTCGTAGTAGCTGCGCGGGATGGCCTTCAGGTTCGTGTAGAGCACGAGCATGTTGAAGCCGGTCCCGCCCCAGACGGCGACGTTGGCCATCGAGTAGGTGACGGCCGTCGCGCCCAGGAAGTCGACCCCGCCGATCGGGGTGAGGCTCGGCAGGTAGAGGAAGCCCCACAGGAGCGAGGCGACCACCCCGGGCACGGCGTACGGCAGGAAGATCGCGATCCGGCTGAACCGGGCCAGCCGGGCGTGCGCCGAGTCGAGCAGCAGCGCGAACAGCAGCGCCAGCCCGAGCATCACGACCAGCACGAGCGCGCCGTAGCCGACCACCCGCAACCAGCCCGCCCACAGTTCGCCGTCGGCGACGGCGGCCGTCAGGTTGTCGGCCCCCGCCCAGACCTCCTGCCGTGAGCCCTTCCCGAGCCCGAGCCCGGAGACCTTCGTCCGGCGCAGGCTGAGGTAGACGGTGTAGCCGATGGGCAGCGCGAAGAACAGCAGGAACAGCACGATCGCGGGCGTCAGGAAGAGCAGGGGCGCGAAGCCCCGGCCGCCACTGGGCCGCGCCGCCGCACGTCGACGACGACCCCTGCCCGCGACTCTGCGAAGGTGATCGCCGCGCCCGGCCGCCGCGCTCCCGGAAGCTCCTGGCGCGACGTCGCCGCTGTCGTGGATGGACATCTAGCCCGCCAGGGTGAAGCCGGACTTCCGCATGTCCGCCACCGTCGCGTCCTGCATGGTCTTGACGGCGGTGGCGAACGGCGCCTTGTCCTTGAGCGCCTTGTCGAAGCCGTCCTTGTAGGCGTTGTAGGTCACGCCCACGTTGGGGCCGAAGGTGAAGCCGCGGGCGGTGGTGCCGATGGTCGCGGCCTGCTGCCAGAAGTCGGGCTGGCTCTCGGCGAAGTAGGCCGGGGGGTCGCCCAGCGACGTCTGGCCCTTGGCGGCCGCCGGGTAGATGAACGCCTCCTTGACCAGCAGGTCGAGGGCGGCCTGGTCGGTGTTGAGCCAGGTCGCGAACTTCAGCGCGGCGGCGCGGTTCTTCGACCCGGCGGAGATCGCGGTGGACGAACCGCCCCAGAAGCCGCTGACGTTCTCCCCCGCCGTCCACTGCGGCAGCGGGGCCACGGCCCACTTGCCCTTGCCGTCGGGGGCGTTGCTCTCCAGGACGCCGGGGCCCCAGACCGCCGACGGCCAGCTGAGCTGGGTGCCGTCGTTGAGGGCCTTGTTCCACTCGGGGGTGAAGTAGGGCTGGTCGTCGATGACGCCCTCGGCGACCAGGCCGCCCCAGAACTCGGCGACCTTGGTCGTCGCGGCGTCGTCGATGCCGACCTTCCAGGCGTCGCCGGAGATCGACCACCACTGCGCGCCCGCCTGCTGGGCGAGGCCCGCGAACCAGCCGGGGTCCTTGCTGGAGAAGCTGCCCAGGTAGACCTTCGGGTCGGCCTCGTGGACGGTGCGGGCGGCCTCGGCGTAGTCGGCCCAGGTCTTCGGGACCTCGACGCCGTACTTCTCGAAGAGGTCCTTGCGGTAGTAGAGCATCATCGGGCCGCTGTCCTGCGGGATGGCGTACACGCCGTCGGTGCCGAGCGTGACCAGGCCCCACAGGCCCTCGGCGTATTCGCCCTTGAGCGCGGCGGCGTCGGCGGCCAGGTCGGCGACCGCGTCGGCGGCGACGAACGAGGGCAGGTGCTGGTATTCGGCCTGGACCAGGTCGGGCGCGTTGCCGGCCTTGGCGGCGGTGAGGAACTTGGCGGCCGCGTCGTCGCCGCCGGCCTGTTTGCTGACGGTGACCGTGATGTCGGGGTTGGCGGCGTTCCAGACTTGGGCGATCTTGTCCATGTTCGGGGCCCAGGTCCAGTACGTCAGCGTGACCGGGCCGGCGGGGGCGGCCGCTTCGGGTTCCGGGGCGGGGGTACCGCCGCCGCCGCTGCACCCGGCGGCGAGGGTGACGGCGAGCAGAGCGGCGAGGGCCAGTCGGGTCGTAGGCATCCGAACCTCCGGGAGTCTCTGTGAACGTTCACAGAGTGAAATCTGAGGGTTCTGCTGTCAATGCCCCGTTACATGCTCGTTAACTGGACGGCTCTCCCGTCGTGAATTACTGTGCACGTTCACAGAACCAACAGTGGGGGGCCCGTGGCAGGCATCGCGTTCGGCGGCGACTACAACCCGGAACAGTGGCCGCGCGAGGTGCAGGAGGAGGACGTCCGGCTGATGCGGGAGGCCGGGGTGACCATGGTCAGCCTGGGCATCTTCGCCTGGGCGCTGCTCGAACCGGCCGAGGGCCGCTACGAGTTCGGCTGGCTCGACGAGATCGTCGAGCGCCTCCACGCCAACGGCATCACGATCGGCATGGGCACCCCGACCGCCGCCCCGCCCCCCTGGTTCACCCGCCGCCACCCCGACTCGCTCCCGGTGACCCGGGAGGGCCGCCGCGTCGGCGCCGGCGCCCGCGAGCACGCCTGCTCCAGCCACCCCGCCTTCCGCCGCGCCACCACCGAACTGGTCTCCCGGCTGGCCGAACGCTACGGCGACCACCCGGCGGTGGTGATGTGGCACGTCCACAACGAATACGGCGCTCCCCTCGGCGAGTGCTACTGCGACGCGAGCGTGGCCGCCTGGCGCGAATGGCTCCAGGTCCGGTACGCCACCCTCGACGCCCTCAACGACGCCTGGGGCACCACGTTCTGGGGCCAGCGTTACGGCGACTGGGCCGAGATCGACGCCCCCCGCTGGAGCCACACCGTCGTCAACCCGGCCCAGCGCCTCGACTACGCCCGCTTCGCCAACGACGAGCACCGGGGCCACTTCCTGCTCCAGAAGGAGCTGCTGGCCGGGAAGCCGGTGACCACCAACTTCGCCGGGACGGTCAACTGCAAGTCCATGAACCTGTGGACGTGGGCCGCCGACGTCGACGTCGTCGCCAACGACCACTACCTCGACGCCGAACGCCCCGACAACCACATCCACCTGGCCATGTCGGCCGACCTCAGCCGCTCGCTGGCCGGCGGCGGCCCGTGGATGCTGATGGAGCACTCCACCGGCGCGGTCAGCTGGCAGCGGCGCGGCATCGCCAAACGCCCCGGCGAGATGCGCCGCAACAGCCTGGCCCACGTGGCCCGCGGCTCCGACTCGGTGTTGTTTTTCCAGTGGCGGGCCTCCCGGTTCGGGGCCGAGAAGTTCCACTCGGCGATGGTGCCCCACGCGGGCACCGACTCGGCGATCTGGCGCGACGTGGTGCGCCTCGGCGCGGAGGTCGGCCGGCTGGCCGAGGTGGCGGGCGCCCGGGTGACGGCCGAGGTCGCGATCGTGTGGGACTGGGAGTCCTACTGGGCGCTGGAGCTGGAGTGGCGGCCGTCGTCCGAGCTGCGGTTCCTGGAGCGGGTGGAGGCGTACTACGAGGCGTTGTGGCGCGAGCACGTGACCGTCGACTTCGTGCACCCCTCGGCCGACCTCTCGCGCTACCGGCTGGTGGTGGCGCCCAGCTCCTACCTGCTGACCGAGGGCGCGGCCAAGAACCTCCAGCGGTACGTCGAGGACGGCGGCACGCTCCTGGTGTCGTACTTCTCGGGCATCGTCGACGAGCACGACGCCGTGCACCCCGGCGCCTATCCGGGGGTGCTGCGCGAGGTGCTCGGGCTGAGCGTGGAGGAGTTCCACCCCCTCCGCGAGGACGAGACCGCCGCCCTCACCCCGCTGAACTTTTCACCCGGCTCGTCGGGTGCCGAGAGCGCCGGCCGGAGCTGGTCGGAGCGGGTGCGGCCGGCCGGGGCGCGGGTCGTGCGGAGCTTCGTCACCGGGCCCGACGCCGGGCACCCGGCGGTGACCAGGCACCGCCTCGGCGCCGGAATCGCCTGGTACGTCGCCACCGCCCCCGGCGACCTGCGGGAGCTGCTGGCCGGGATCGCCGGTGACGCCGGGGTCGCCCGGCCGTCCGGGCTGCCCGACACGCTGGAGATGGTCCATCGTGGCCCCTACGTCTTCCTCATCAACCACGCCGGGGACTCCGTGCACGTCCCGGACGTCGCCGGTGAGGAGCTGATCTCGGGCGCCCCCTTCATCGGGGAGGTGCCCGCCGGTGGGGTGTGCGTCGTGCGCACCCCCTGACACCCACCGGAGGACCCAGGTGAAACGCACGCTCGTGGCCGTCGCGGCCACGCTCACCCTGCTCGTGTTACCCGCCCCGGCGCAGGCCCAGCCGCCCGCGCCGGTCCGGGGGGCCGACGTCTCCAGCCTCGCCAAGTCCGAGGCGTACGGCGGCGTCTACCGCGACGCGTACGGCCGGCGCGGCGACGCGCTGCGCATCATGCGCGACGCCGGGGTGAACCACATCAGGCTGAAGGTCTGGGTGAACCCCGCCGACGGTTACAACGACAAGGCCCACGTCGTGGCGGTCGCCAGGAGGGCCAAGGCGCTCGGCATGAAGCTGCTGGTCGACTTCCACTACTCCGACTCGTGGGCCGACCCCGGCAAGCAGAACAAGCCCGCCGCCTGGGCCGCGCTCCCCTACGACCAGCTCAAGCAGGCCGTCTACGACCACACCTTCGACGTGCTCGACACCCTGCGGCGGCAGGGGGCGACGGCCGACCTCGTCCAGATCGGCAACGAGCTCAACGGCGGCCTGCTCTGGCCCGACGGCCAGTGGGACGCCTGGCCCGGCATGGCCGGCCTGCTCAACGCCGGGTACGACGCCGTCAAGGCCGTCTCCCGGCACACCAAGGTCGTCATCCACCTCGCCAACGGCGGAGACAACGGCCTCTACCGCTGGTGGTTCGACAACGCCGCCACCCACGGCATCCGCTACGACGTGATCGGGTTGTCCTACTACCCGTACTGGCACGGCACCCTGGCGGCCTTCCAGGCCAACCTCAACGACGTCGCCGCCCGCTACGGCAAGCCCGTGGTCGTCGCCGAGACCGGCTACCCGTTCACCACCGCCGACAAGGACGGCTGGGCGAACCTGGTCTACGCGGCCGAGCCCTACCCCGGCTACCCGGCGACCCCGCAGGGCCAGGCCGCCTTCGTGGCGAAGATGTACGAGATCGTCAGGGCCGTGCCGAACGGCCTGGGGCTGGGCCTGTTCTACTGGGAGGCGACCTGGACCGGCGTGCCCGGCAACGGCTGGGACCCGGCCGACCCGAGCTCCGGCAACGCCTGGGAGAACCAGGCCCTGTTCGACTACAGCGACCGCGCCCTCACGGGCCTGCGCACGCTGGGCGCCGGCCGCTGAGAGGTCCGCAGGCAGAGCGCGGTGAACCACGCTGAGATGACGACGACCCCGGCGGTGAACAGGAGCAGGCTCCAGCCCGCTCCGCCCGCCGAGGCCATCGTGGCGAAGCCCGCGAAGAAGAAGACCCCGCTGAGGGCCGAGCCGGCCGCCCATCCGGTCAGGCCCTCGGCGCGGAACCTCCTGGCCACGACGAGGGCCGCGACGGTGACGGCGGTGAAGCCGACGGCGCCGCAGGCGAAGTGCATGAGGCCCGGGAAGCTGACCGCGCCGCCCACCGGGTCGACGGTGAAGATCCCGGCGCCGACGAGGCTCAGACCGTACAGGGAGAAGAGCACTCTGAGGAGCCCGGTGAACGCGAGGGCCCCGGCGACGACGGCCAGGCCGGACAACCCGAGGTTGGCGATGTGGATCCAGCCGTAGGGGCCCAGCGACAGGGCGCTCCACGGTTCACGAAGGGGGTCGAAGCCGTCGCGGAAGGCGATTTCGAGCAGGGAGACGACGACGTAGAAGGGGCCGGCGAGCGCGCCGAGGCGCGGCGAGATTCGGTTCATGCCCTCCCCTCGAACGGGGACGGCGTTTTTCGACGGGCGCGCGGGAGATTTCTCAGACGTCCATGCCGAACGTCGCCGACCGGCCCGACCGCTGACCGGTGGCGGTGAACTCGTGGTGCCCGTCGGGGAGGGTCAGGTGGTAGTGGAAGCCCCGGAACCGAGCCCCGCCCAGTTCGTCCATCTCCGTCTGCGCGGCCTCCCGGCCTCCCGTCGTCACGACGACGACCTCGCCCGGCTCGAAGCCGCCGAACATCAGGTCGACCGCACGCAGCTCCGAGTTGCCCCAGATCGACACGGTGGGCGGCTTGGCCGGATCGAACGTCGGGGCGACCGTCGGCACCGGGGGCGGCGGAGACGTCGACTCGCCGGGCGCGACGACCGTTCGGAGCGGGCGCGCGACCTCCTCCGTCGGGACCGTAACCTCCTCCGCTGGGACCGCGACCTCCTGCGTGGGGACCGCGGCTTCCCGCATCGGGCCGACGGCGTAGATCGGGGCGGCCTCTTCCGGGGAGCCGCCAGAGGACCCGGACGTCAGGACCACTCCCACCACGACGACGGTCGTCGCCGCGACGGCGACGGCGGCCGCGGCGACCACTTTGGCCGATTCCATGAATAGATCCCCGCCGTTTCCCCATTGAAGGCCGAAATTAATTCGGGCTTTCCCGGGAGAAATGCTAATCGTTCAATGGTCGCGAAAGTGAAACGGTTTCCGTGCGATTCACAAATGGGCCAGGGCCGTCGCCATCAAATCGGCGACCACGTCGGCGTCGATCGTGTGCCCGGTCAAATGGCTGATGCTCTCCTGATAGAGCAGCACGGCCGCGAACGTCGCCGCCGCCGCCTCCAGCCGGGCCGCGTCGCCGCGCCCGCCCGGCAGCGCGAGCTCCAGCGCGAACCGCGCCCGCCGGATGATCTCGGAGTTGAGCCCGTGGATGCGGTCTTTCACCGACCGGTGCGTGTCGGCCTCGCGGAACAGGATGCGCCGCATCGACGGCGACGCCGTCAGCGGCAGCCGCCGGGCCAGCTTCGACAGGGCCCGCGCGGCGTCGCCGGGCGCGGGCTCGGGGTCCTCCTCCGTCACGAGGGTGCGTTCGTCGACCAGCGACACCAGCACGTCGATCTTGCGGGGGAAGTAGTGGAAGACGAGCCCCTTGGGCACCCCGGCGACCGCGGCGATCCGCGCGGTGGGGGTGGCGTCGTAGCCGCCGCCCGCGAACAGTTCCTCGGCGGCGTCGAGGATCCGGCTGCGCGCGTCCGATGGGCTGTCCACGCGCCGACCATAACCGCTGTCCACACCGCCCCGACATGCCGGAAAAGGAACACCCGCCTTCCAACCGGGCGGAACGGCGAGAAGCCCCCGGGGGCGGGTCCCGGGGGCTTCTCTCCTGGAGGTGTTTCTGGGTGGCGCTTCTAGTGGGTCGACGCCTTCTCGGCGCCGACGCCGGTGAGGGAGCGGACCTCCATCTCCGCGTACTTCGCGTCGTTGTACTCCTTGCTCATCCGCGTGGCGATGTAGCCGCACAGGAAGCCGATCGGGATCGAGAACAGGCCCGGGTTCTCCATCGGGAACCAGTGGAAGTCCATGTCCTTGATCAGCGAGGTCGGACGGCCCGACACGACCGGCGAGAAGATCACCAGGACCAGGGCGGAGACGAGACCGCCGTAGATCGAGGCCACCGCGCCGGCGGTGTTGAACCTCTTCCAGAACAGGCTGTAGAGGATCGCCGGCAGGTTGCCCGAGGCCGCGATGGCGAAGGCCAGGGCGACCAGGAACGCCACGTTCTGCGCCTGGGCGAGGATGCCCAGGCCGATCGCGACCGCGCCGATGACGAAGGCCGAGACGCGGGCGACCAGGATCTCCTGCTTCTCGGTGACGTTGCCGCGCTTGAAGACGTGCGCGTAGAGGTCGTGGGCGAAGCTGGAGGAGCTGGCCAGGGTGAGACCGGCGACGACCGCGAGGATCGTGGCGAAGGCGACGGCGGCGATGACGGCCAGCAGGATCGTGCCGCCGATGTCGCCGAAGATGGCCTCGCCGATCGCCAGCGCGAGTTGCGGCGCCGCCGTGTTGCCGGCGGCGTTCTCGGTGCGGATCGCCTCGCTGCCGACCATGGCCGCGGCGCCGAAGCCCAGGACCAGGGTGAGCAGGTAGAAGGTGCCGATGATGCCGATGCCCCACAGGACCGACTTGCGGGCGTCCTTGGCGGTGGGCACGGTGTAGAAGCGGATCAGGATGTGCGGCAGGCCGGCGGTACCGAGCACCAGGGCAAGGCCCAAGCTGATCAGGTCGAACTTGCCCCAGATGCCCTGGGCGTCGGTACCGTAACGCAGGCCGGGCTCGGTGAAGGCCTTGCCCTTGCCGCTCTGCGCGGCCGCCTCGCCGATCAGGCCCGACAGGTTGAAGCCGTACTTGCCGAGGACCAGCAGGGTGACCAGGGTCGCGCCGCCCATCAGCAGCACGGCCTTGACGATCTGGACCCAGGTGGTGCCCTTCATGCCGCCGACGACGACGTACACGATCATCAGGATGCCGACGCCGACGATGGTGAGCGCCTTGCCCGAGTCGGAGGTGATGCCGAGCAGCAGGCCGACCAGGGCGCCCGCGCCGACCATCTGGGCGAGCAGGTAGAAGATCGAGACGACGATCGTCGAGACGCCGGCCGCGGTGCGGACCGGGCGCGGGCTCATCCGGAAGGCGAGCACGTCGGCCATCGTGTACTTGCCGGAGTTCCGCATCAGCTCGGCGACCAGCAGCAGCGCGACCAGCCACGCCACCAGGAAGCCGATGGAGTAGAGGAAGCCGTCGTAGCCGTAGAGGGCGATCAGGCCGGCGATGCCGAGGAACGAGGCGGCCGACATGTAGTCGCCGCCGATGGCCAGGCCGTTCTGCGCCGCGCTGAAGGCGCGGCCGCCCGCGTAGTAGTCGGCGGCGGTCTTGTTCTGCCGGCTGGCCCAGAAGGTGATCGCCAGGGTCCCGACCACGAAGAGCAGGAACAGGACGGTGGCGAGTGTCGTGTGGCTCATTTATTTGTCCGCCTTCTCGATCTCACCGCGGAGCTCGTCGGCCAGGGGGTCGAGCTTGGCCGCCGAATGCCTTGCGTAGGCCCACGAGATGTAGAAGGTGGACACGAACTGGAGCAGTCCGAAGATCAACGCGACGTTGATGTTGCCCAGCACCTTGATGGCCATGAAGTCGCGCGCGAACGCCGACAACACGACGTACAGGAGGTACCAGACCAAGAAGGCGACCGTCATCGGGAACGCCCACGAGCGGTATCGGCGGCGCAGTTCCTGGAACCGGTCCGTCGCTCTTATCTGCTCATATACCGACGAGTCATGTTGCTCCGTCGTCACGAGACCTCCCACGCTGTGATCTGGATCACCCACAAGGTAGGAGTGGACGCTACCCCGGGAGGAGATACGGAGACCGGTCCTTCGCCGAGCAGACGGGCAAAGGCGCTCAGTGTTGTACGGCTTGCGCCGAATGGTCCGCTATCCACGACGAACGGCACCCTTTTCGGCCGACCTCAACCGTCCGTTATGACGACCGTGGACGCCAATCGCCCCGGTCCACGTCAAGTGTCTCGGGTGTGTGGAGACGTACCATCGTGCGCGCCACGTTGGGCGGCGTCCTGCCGGGGGTGAGCAGCGACACGACGACCATGACGGAGAACGAGATCGGCACCGTCCAGGCGGCCGGCTGGGCCAGCAGCGCCCCGGCCCAGCCGCCGTGGGGCCCGCCGACGACGGTGATCAGCCCGGCCACCGCGGCCAGCCCTCCCCCGGCCAGCAGCCCGGCGACCGCGCCCGAGGTGGTGAGCCGCCGCCACCAGATGCCGAGCACCAGCAGCGGGCAGAACGACGAGGCGGCGACGGCGAACGCGAGCCCGACCACGTCGGCGACCGGCAGCGCCCGCGCGACGACGGCCAGCCCGAACGGCACCGCGACCCCGATCACCGTGGCGACCCGGAACGACCGCACGCCGTCGGTGAAGCGCAGGATGTCCTGCCCGAGCACGCCCGCCACCGAGACCGCCAGCCCCGACGACGTCGACAGGAACGCCGCGAACGCCCCGCCGGTGACCAGCGCGGTGAGCAGTTCCCCGGCGACCCCGCCGACGAGGTGCCCCGGCAGGGCCAGCACGACCGAGTCGGGCCCGTCGAGCGAGAGCGAGTAGACCCGGCCGAGGTAGCCGTAGATCGACGGCAGCAGGTAGAAGGCCCCCAGCAGCGACAGCACGACCAGGGTGGTGCGCCGGGCGGCCCGCCCGTCGGGGTTGGTGTAGAACCGCACGAGCACGTGCGGCAGCCCCATGGTGCCCAGGAACGTGGCCAGGATCAGCGAGTAGGTCGCGTAGACGGGATGTTCGCGCCCGTGCAGCGGCAGCGCCCACGGGTCGCCGGCGGGCAGGCCGGGCGCGCCGTCGGCCCGCCAGGCGAGCAGCATGAACACCAGCGGCACGGCCAGCGCGGTCAGCTTGAGCCAGTACTGGAACGCCTGCACGAACGTGATCGACTTCATCCCGCCCGACAACACGTTGACCGCGACGACCCCGGCGACCAGCACCCCGCCCGCCCAGGCGGGCGCCCCGGTGATCGCCCGGAACACCATGCCGGCGCTCTGGAACTGCGGCATCAGGTAGAGCCACCCGATGAGCACGACGAGCACGCTCGACACCCGCCGCACGGCCATCGACTCCAGCCGCGCCTCGGCGAAGTCGGGCAGCGTGTACGCCCCCGACCGCCGCAGCGGCGCCGACACCAGCACCAGCAGCACGAGGTAGCCGCCGGTCCAGCCGACGGGCAGCCACAACATGTCGGCGCCGTAGGTGAGGATGAGCCCGGCGATGCCCAGGAACGAGGCCGCCGACAGGTACTCCCCGCCGATGGCCGAGGCGTTCCAGAGCGGCGTGACGGTCCGCGAGGCGACGTAGAAGTCGGAGGTGGTGCGCGACACCCGCACCCCGAACGCCCCGATGAGGACCGCCGCGAGCACCACGAGCACGATCGCGACGAGCGAGCTCAATCGCCCTCCACCAGCTCGGCGAACCGCCGTTCGTTGCGTTCGGCCGCCCGGACGTACAACCAGGCCCCGACGACGAACGCGGGGTAGATGAGCCCGGCGAGCACCAGCCACGGCAGCGGCAGCCCGAGCACCACCACCTCCCGCATCGACGGGACCAGCATGAACAGTAAGGGCAGCCCGCCGATCACGCAGGCCAGCAGCGTGCAGACGAACAGCGCCAGGCGGAGCTGGGTGCGGATGAGCGAGCGCATGTAGACCTCGCCGAGCCGCGTCTGCTCGTCGATCTCCCGCGTGACGGGGTAGCGCGGGCGGCGGGCGGCGCTGGTGCGGGGGCTCGTCACCGTCTCGCGGCGCGGCTTGCTCACGTCGGGGTCGTCTCCGGCGCGCGGCTGACGGGCCGGCGCGCGGCGGCGGCGCGGGGCGGGCGGCGGGTCACTGCTCCGGCTTGGCACGGCGGGCCCGGCGCACCAGCAGGTCGCGCAGTTCGCGGGTGTGGCGGCGGCTGACCGGGATCTCGGTGTCGCCGATGCGGACCACGCAGCGGCCCGAGTCGATGTGCAGCTCGTCGATGTGCTTGACCGCGACGAGATGGCTGCGGTGCACCCGCAGGAAGCCGGCCGAGGCCCAGCGTTCCTCCAGGGCGGCGAGCGGGATGCGGACCAGGTGGCTGCCGGTGGCGGTGTGCAGGCGGGCGTAGTCCCCGCGCGCCTCGACGTAGCGCACCTCGGTCGAGGCGACGAAGCGGGTGACGCCGCCGAGCTCGACCGGGATGGTGTCGCTGGTCTCGGGCTCGGTGTAGGCCTCGCTCCCGGCGCAGACCCGGCGGATCGCCTCGGCCAGGCGGTCGGGGCGGACCGGCTTGAGCAGGTAGTCCTCGGCCTTCAGCTCGAAGGCGTCGACGGCGTGGTCTTCGTAGGCGGTGACGAAGACGACCTTCGGCGGGCGGGAGAACTGGGTCAGCAACCGGCCGAGCACCACCCCGTCGAGCCCGCGCATGCGGATGTCGAGGAAGACGGCGTCGATGGGGCGGCCGTCGGCCATGGCCCGGTCGAGCAGCTTCAGCGCGGCGGCGCCGTCGCGGGCGGTCTGCACCTCGCCGATGCGGGGATCGGCGCGCAAGAGGTAGGCCAGGTCTTCGAGCGCGGGCTGTTCGTCGTCCACAGCCAGCACCCGCAACCCGCTCACGTCCCCAACCCCTTCTCTCAATGAGTCCCTAGAGCGTGATAAATCGGCATTTGGAAGTCAACGCTCGTTCGGAATCGTTAACTACGTTCCGTTACGGCTTCGCCCACCACGGCCCCGACCAGCGCCTCCGGCCCGCGCCGCATCCGGCGCCGACCGGCCGCGCCCGGATCGCCCCGCCACGGCCTCACCGGACCGTCACCCCGGGCCGGTACTTGGGCATCCGCATGCTGACCTTGGTCCCGGCACCCTGGCCGGTCTCGACGACGAGCCCGAACTCGTCGCCGTAGACCTGGCGCAGCCGCTCGTCGACGTTGGCGAGCCCGACCCCGGTCGCCCGCTCCTCCCCCGCGAGCACCCGCCGCAGGTGCTCGGGGTCCATGCCGAGGCCGTCGTCCTCGACGGTGATCGAGCACTCCGACCCGGCGTCCTCGGCGACGATCGAGATCCGGCCGACGCCGGGTTTGCTCTCCAGGCCGTGCCTGACCGCGTTCTCCACGAGCGGCTGGATGCACAGGAACGGCACCGCCACCGCCAGCACCTCGGGCGCGATCCGCAACGTCACCTGGAGCTGGTCGCCGAACCGGGCCCGCTCCAGCGTCAGGTAGCGGTCTATCGAGCGCAGCTCCTCCGCCAGGGTGGTGTAGTCGCCGTGCCGCCGGAACGAGTAGCGGGTGAAGTCGGCGAAGTCGATCAGGAGCTCCCGGGCCCGCTCGGGGTCGGTCCGCACGAACGAGGCGATCGTCGTGAGGGAGTTGTAGATGAAGTGGGGCGAGATCTGCGCCCGCAGGGCCCGGACCTCCGCCTCCATGAGCAGGGTGCGCGACCGGTCGAGCTCGGCGAGTTCGAGCTGCGAGTCGACCCAGCGGGCGACCTCCTGCACGGCCCGCACCAGCCCGGCCGAGGTGTGGTCGCCGTAGGCGGCCAGCGAGCCGACCACCCGGTCGTCGGTGGTGAGCGGCACGACGACCGCGTGCCTGATCGGGCATTCGGGCTGCGTGCAGGAGAGCTGGAGGACCTGGATGCGGCCGTCCTTGAGGGTGCTGGCCGCGTGGTCGAAGGCCTCGCGGGCGTGGTGGTCGCCGGTCCCGTCGTAGACGAGCAGCTCCTCGGCGTTGGTGATGGCTATCGCCGGTGAGCCGAGGAGCTGCCGCAGGTGACGTGAGGCCTTCAGGACGCCCGCCTGGGTGAGCCCGGCGCGCAGCGGGGGCGCGGCGAGGCTGGCGGTGTGCAGGGTCTCGAACGTGGCCCGTTCGGCCGGGCCGCTGCCGAGCTCGCGGCGTCCGCTCAGCACGCGCCACAACACGACCGCCGGGACACCGACCAGGGCTGCGACCACCAGGACGGCGACCAGGGGCTCCACGTCGCGGAGCCTACCGGACCGGTTCGGGAAGCTTGTCCTCCGAGACGGTTTCGTGCTCCTCGTCCAGCAGCGTGGTCTCGTCGAACGGGTCGCGGCCCGACAGCACCTCCTGGGCGCGCTCCCGGTCGAACTCCCCGGTCCAGCTGCCGATGAGCACGGTCGCCACCGCGTTGCCGGCGAAGTTGGTCAGCGCGCGGGCCTCGGACATGAAGCGGTCGATGCCGACGATGAGGCCGACGCCGTCGACGAGCTCGGGCCGGTGCGACTGGAGGCCGGAGGCGAGGGTGGCCAGGCCCGCGCCGGTGACCCCGGCCGCGCCCTTGGACGCGATCATCATGAAGACCAGCAGCGAGACCTGCTCGCCGAACGACAGCGGGGCCCCGGTCGCGCTGGCCACGAAGAGGGTGGCCATCGTGAGGTAGATCGCGGTCCCGTCGAGGTTGAACGAGTAGCCGGTCGGCACGGTGATGCCGACGACCGGACGGCTCACGCCGAGGTGCTCCATCTTGGCGATCAGCCGCGGCAGCGCCGACTCCGACGACGAGGTCGACAGGATCAGCAGGAACTCGCGCCGCAGGTAGGAGAACAGCGCCAGGATGTTGACGCGGGCGACCAGGTGCAGCATCGGGCCGAGGACGACGAACACGAACAGCAGGCAGGTCGCGTAGAAGCTGAGCATGATGACGCCGAGGCTGGTCAGGGCGTCGATCCCGGTCGCGCCGACCACGGCCGCCATCGCGCCGAACGCGCCGACCGGCGCGGCCCACATGATCATGGCGAGGATGCGGAAGACGAGCCGCTGGATGTGCTCGACGCCGGCCAGGATCGGCGTGGCCCGCGACCCCATCGCCTGGAGGGCGAACCCGGCGAGCAGCGCGACCAGCAGCGTCTGGAGCACCGAGCCCTCGGTGAACGCCGAGACGAGCGTGGCCGGGATGATGCCGAGCAGGAACGCCGTGGTGTCGCTCTCGCCGCCCTTGGCGGCCTCGGCCGCGGCGGCCTCCCGCGCGGAGTCGGTAAGCTGCAGCCCCTGACCGGGGTCGACCAGGTTCCCCACGACCAGGCCGATCGCGAGCGCCACGGTCGACATGACCAGGAAGTAACCGAGGGCGAGCCCGCCGACCCGGCCGACCTTGGCGGCCTTGGCCACCGAACCGATGCCGAGCACGATCGTGCAGAAGATGATCGGGCTGATCATCATCTTGATCAGCGCCACGAAGGCGGTGCCCAGCGGCTTCAGCGCGACCCCGAGGTCGGGGGCGAGGAAGCCGACGGCGACACCGGCGACGGCCGCGACGATGACGGCGAGGTAGAGGTAGCGCGTCTTGTCGCGTCTCACCTGGGGTTCGGACATCAGGTTCTCACTCTCCCTGGGGGGTGTCGGTGGGGCGACTATCCGCCTGGGGAGTGACCTGGGTCACTATTGCGTACATTTCGTTCACCGGACCGAGTCAGGAGAGGTGAGGCCGGATGCGGCGGTGGAGCCTCGCGCGGCAGATGCTCGTGCTCCAGATCGTCGTCGTGGTGGCGACCGTGGCGGCCGGGACCGTGATGGCGATCCTGCAAACGCGTGACCTGGTCACCGAGGACGCGACGGCGGTGACCCGCGCGGTCGCGGTCAGCGTGGCGGCGGCCCCGTCGGTGCTGGCCGCGCTCGACGACCCCGACCCGACGGCCGCGCTCGAACCGTACGCCGAGAGGGTGCGGGCCGAGACCGGGGTCAACTTCATCACGATCATGACGACGGCGGGCATCCGCTACACCCACCCCACCCGGGCGGAGATAGGGAAGCCCTACCTGGGCACCACGGCCCCCGCCCTGGCCGGGCGGACCTTCAGCGAGACGTACACGGGCACCCTGGGACCCTCGACGCGGACCATCACCCCCGTGCGCGACGCGTCGGGCCGGGTCAGGGCGCTGGTGAGCGCCGGTATAACGGTGGAGAACATCGGCGGCCGGCTGCGCGAGCAGCTGGAGGCCGGGGTGCTCGCCGGGCTGCTCGGCCTCGCGGCCGGAACCGCGGGCACCTACCTGGCCGGCCGCCGCCTCCGCCGCCACACCCACGACCTCGGGACCCAAGAGCTGACCCGCATGTACGAGTACCACGAGGCGATCCTGCACGCCGTCCGCGAGGGCCTGCTGCTGGTCGACGGCCGGGGCGTGCTCACGCTGTGCAACGACGGCGCCCGCGAGCTGCTCGGCCTCCCGGAGCACGCCGAAGGCAGGTTCGTCGAGTCGCTCGGCCTGCCGCCCTCGCTGACCGAGCTGCTGACGTCGGGCGGCAACCGGACCGACGAGATCCACCTGACCGGCGACCGGGTGCTGCTGGTCAGCGTCTCGGCGGTCAGGTCGGGCGCCCGCTCCCTCGGCACGGTCGTCACGCTGCGCGACCACACCGAGCTCCAGGACGTCACGGGCCAGCTCGACGCCGAACGCGGCTTCGCCGACGCGCTGCGGTCGGCCGCCCACGAGTCGGCCAACCGCCTGCACACCGTGATCAGCCTGGTCGAACTGGGCCGCCCCGACGAGGCGGTGTCGTTCGCGACCGAGGAACTGCGGGCCGCCCAGGAACTGACCGACCGCGTCGTGGCGGCGGTCCGCGAACCGGTGCTGGCGGCGCTGCTGCTCGGCAAGTCGGCCCAGGCGGCCGAACGCGGCGTGGAGTTGTCGATCACCCCGGAGAGCGAGCTCGACGACGTCGGCCTCGACCCCCACGACCTGGTGGCGATCCTGGCGAACCTGATCGACAACGCGGTCGACGCGGCCATGTCGGGAGCGCCGCCCGCGAAGGTGGAGGTGCACGTCGCGGCGTTCGGCGACGTCTGCGAGATCCGGGTGGCCGACAGCGGTCCGGGCCTCGACCCCGACCGGGCCGAGGAGGCCTACCAGCGCGGCTGGACGACCAAGGGCGACGGCCGGGGCCTCGGCCTGCCCCTGGCGGTGCAGGCGGTGCGCAGGCTGGGCGGCACGATCGAGGTGAGCGCCGGCCGGGGCGCGGTCTTCACCGTCCGGCTTCCCCTGCCCGAGAGGACCGCGTCGTGATCTCCGTGCTCGTCGTCGAGGACGAGGAGATCACCGCCGAGGCCAACCGGGTCTACGTGGAACGGGTGCCCGGGTTCGAGGTCGCCGGAGTGGTGCGTTCGGGCGGCGAGGCGCTGCGGTTCCTCCGCAGGCAGCCCGTCGACCTGGTGCTGCTCGACCTCTACCTGCCCGACATGCACGGCCTGGACGTCTGCCGGGCGATCAGGGGCGCGGGCGTCCTGTGCGACGTCATCGTCGTCACCTCGGCCCGCGACCTGTCGATGGTGCGCTCGGCCGTGTCGGCGGGGGTGGCGCAGTACGTGCTGAAGCCGTTCACGTTCGCCGCCCTCAACGACAAGCTGCGCCAGTACGCCAGGTTCCGCTCCTCCGCCGACGCGTCGGGCGAGGCGAGCGGGCAGGGGGAGGTCGACGACATGCTGGCCGCCCTGCGCGGCCCCGGCCGGTCGCACCTGCCGAAGGGCCTGACCCAGCCGACCCTGGAGGCCGTGGTCGCCGAGCTCCGGGGCGCGGCCGACGGCATGTCGGCCACCGCGGTCGCCGCCTCGGTCGGGGTCTCGCGGGTGACGGCCCGGCGCTACCTGGAGCACCTGACGGAGAGCGGGGCGGCCCGGCGGCTGCCCCAATACGGCGGCATCGGCCGGCCCGAGCTGGTCTATCAGCTCATCTGAGCGCTGATCTTCGCGGCGTACTCGCGGGCCTCCTCGTCGGAGGCGTACTTTGTACGCGGCCAGAAGAAGCCCCGCAGCCCGTCCTTCGGGTTCCTCGGCACCACGTGGGTGTGCAGGTGGGCGACCGACTGCGAGACGACGTTGTTGAGGGCCACGAAGCTGCCCTTCGCGTCGAGCCCCGCCATGACGGCCCGGGTGACGGCCTGCACCCGCTCGAAGTAGGGCCCGACGTCGGCGAGGTCGAGCAGCGTGACGACGTGGGTCTTCGGCACGACCAGGACATGGCCCTTGAACACGGGCCGGTGGTCGAGGAAGGCGAACACGACGTCGTCGTCGTAGACCGCGACGGTGTCGGCCGCACCGGCCACCATCGCGCAGAACAGGCAGTCGCTCATCCTGCCGACCCTAGGCCGTGCCGGGCGTAGGAGGTGAGGCGCTCGGCGAACGCGACGACGAGGTCGCGCAGTTCATCGGGGCGCTCGACGACGAACGGCCGGTCGAGCGAGGCGAGCACCGGCGGCAGCCAGTCGAGCCGCTCCACCCGCAGCTCGACCCGCCACCCGCCCTCGGCCTCCTCCAGACTCGCGACGCTCTCGGGCAGGCGGGCGCGGATCTGCGCGGCCGTCCCGTGGATCCGCAGCACCACCTCATGCCGGTAGTCCGCCGTGGCGAACGCCTCCACGAGCCGCCGGGCCGGATCGGAGCCGGCCAGCGCGTCGAACGAGCCGGGCAGGGCGCGTACGGCCGCGATGCGATCGAGCCGGAAGGTCCGGTCGTCGCCGATCCGCTGGTCCCGGCCGGTGACGTACCACCGGCCGGCGTGGGCGACGATCCCGTGGGCGTGCAGCGTGCGTTCGCTGCGTTTGCCGTCGCGGCCGGTGTAGCGGATCGAGACCGGGCGGCGGTGGCGCACCGCGTCGGCGAGGGTGAGCAGGACCTCGGCGTCGGGGGTGGCGGCCCCGCCAGGACGGTCGGTGAAGGCGAGCGTCTCCAGGAGCGCGTCGAGCCGTCGGGCGAGGTGCCGGGGCAGCACCCGCCGGATCTTCGCCGAGGCCGTCTCGGCCGCCGTCGTCATCTCCCCACTGCGGCCGGCGACCAGGCCGAGCAGCACGGCCAGCGCCTCGTCGTCGCCCAGCATGAGGGGAGGCAGGCGGTAGCCGGGGGCGAGCCGGTAGCCGCCGTACCGGCCGCGCACCGACTCCACGGGCACGTCGAGGTCGACCAGCTGCCGCACGTAGCGCCGCACGGTGCGCCCCTCGACGCCGAGCCGGTCGGCGAGTTCGGCCACGGTCCGGGTGCCGCCCGACTGGAGCAGTTCCAAAAGCGTCAGCACGCGGCCGGTGGGTCGAGGCATTTTCGCAGCTTAGTGCCGATACCGGACCGATTCTGTCCCCTATTTCTCCTAGCCTGCGGCTCATGGACTTCGTCTCGATCCGCATCATCACCGGCGACGTGGCGCGCCTCGTCGACTTCTACGAGCGGGCCACCGGCACGCCCGCGACCCGGGCCACCGAGGACTTCGCCGAACTCAGGACCGCCCACGCCACCCTCGCCATCGCGAGCACCCGCACCGTCCCGCTGTTCGCCCCGGGCGCCGCCCGGCCGGCGGACAACCACAGCGTGATCATCGAGTTCCGCGTCGACGACGTGGACCGGCTCCGCCCCAACCTCGCCGACGTCGTCACCGAGCCGACCACGATGCCCTGGGGCAACCGGTCGATGCTTTTCCGCGACCCCGACGGCAACCTGGTCAACTTCTTCACCCCGCCCCGCTCTAGTTGAAAATTAAACAATCATCTGCCTATGATCCGGGGCATTCGGAGATCTTGTTGAAACGGAAGGCAGCAGATGCTCACGTTCACGAAGCAATCCGTAATGCGCCTGGCCGCGGCGGCGTTCGCGGCGGCGGCGGTGGCCACGGCGGCGGCTCCGGCCTCCGCCGCGACCGGACCGTCGGGCACGGTCAACTTCTACGCCGACGCGTGGTTCACCACCCAGATCGCGGCCTACGACGCCGCCACGCTGGGCACGGGCTGCCACGTGCTGCCCTCGGTCGCGCACGCGGAGTGGAACGACACGAACGTCGCCATCGAGGTCTACACGACCACCGACTGCACCGGCCACGCCCTGTACTTCCCCGCGAACGACATCCACAGCTTCATCAGATTCGACGCGCGGAGCTTCCGGGTCGCCTGACCGGGCCCTACCACCCCACCTTGAGGGTGCCCTTCAGCAGGGCACGGGCGACGACCATCCGCTGGACGTCGTTCGTGCCCTCGCCGATGGCCATCAGCGGCGCGTCGCGGTAGAGGCGTTCGAGCACGAACTCCTGCGAGTACCCGTAGCCGCCGTGGATGCGCATCGCCTCCATCGTCGTGGTCAGCGCCATCTCGGAGGCGAAGTACTTCGCCATGGCCGCCTCGCCGGTCACCGCCCCCTGCTCCGACCGGGTCGCCGCCCAGTAGGTCATCAGCCGGGCGGCCTGGATCTCGGTCGCCATGTCGGCCAGCTTCAGCTGGATCGCCTGGAACTCGGAGATGGGCTGCCCGAACGCCGTGCGCTCCTTCGAGTAGGCCAGCGCCGCGTCGTAGGCGCACTGGGCCACCCCGACCGCGCGGGCCGCGATGTTGATGCGCCCGAGTTCGAGGGCCGCCAGCACCTGCTGCAGGCCGCGCCCCTCGACGCCGCCCAGCAGCCGCCCGGCCGGCACCCGCACCGCGTCGAGCACGACCTCGCACGTCTCGGTGCCCTTGTAGCCGAGTTTCGGCAGGTCACGGCTGACCTGGAGGTCGGCCTGGTCGACCAGCAGCACCGACATGCCCCGGTGCGCCGGCGTCTCCTCCGAGGTCTTCACCAGCACGGGCAGCGGGTCGGCGTGCCGGGCGTTGGTGATCCACGTCTTGGTGCCGGTGACGACGTAGTGGCCGCCGTCTCTGACGGCGCGGGTCGTGATGCCCTGCAGGTCGGTGCCGGCCCCGGGTTCGGTCAACGCGATGCCGGTACGCCGCCCGCCCGACGCCCACGCCGGCAGGAACTCCTCCTTCTGCGCGTCGGTCCCGTACCGGGCGACCATCCACGTCGCGAGCGAATGGGAGCCCAGGATCCCGGCCACGCCCATCCAGCCGCGCGCGATCTCCTCGAAGACGAGGGCGAAGGAGACCCGGTCGAGGTCGAGCCCCCCGTACGCCTCGGGGATCGTCATGCCGAACAGGCCCAGCGACGCGAACGCGTCGACGATCTCGGCCGGGTAGCGGCCCGAGCGTTCCCATTCGGCCGCGACCGGGACGATCTCGGCGTCGACGAACTGCCGGAGGGTGCGCCGGAAGAGCACCTGGTCGTCGGTGAGGTCGAAGTTCATGCCAGCGGCCCGTTCTTCGCGACGGGGAAGAAGCCCTTGTCGTGGGGGGCGTCGCGTTTGTAGACCAGGACCGCGCGCCGCCACGACATGACCTCGTCGCCGTCCTGGTTCAGGCCGCGGGTGCGGCAGGTGACGATCCCGGCGTACGGCCGCGACTTCGACTCGCGCACGGCCTCGACCAGCGACTCGGCGTAGAGGGTGTCGCCGACGAAGACGGGGTGGGTGAGCCGGATCTCGTCCCAGCCGAGGTTCATCGAGGCGTTCTGGCTGACGTCGATGACCGACAGGCCGAGCACGATCGCGACCGACAACCCCGAGTTCACGATGACCTTCCCGACGGGGGCCCGCGCGGCGAAGTGGGCGTTGAAGTGGTTCTGGTTGGTGTTCATCGTCAGCAGGGTGAACCACGTGTTGTCCGCCTCGGAGATGGTCCGGCCGAGGGGGTGCTGGAACACGTCACCGACGACGAAATCCTCGTAGTAACGGCCGAGATGGGCTGCGTGTACGGTCACTCCCCTATCGTCCCCAGATCTCCCTCCGAGTGATCACCCCGTCGACCGGGAATGCCTGGGTAAACAAAGGGTGAACAAACGGCAAACGAGAGGAGATTGTTGTCCGCCTCACTGGCTGTTCTCGCCGGAGTGTTCGCGGTGGTCTCGGGGGTCAACGACGGCGGCGCGCTGCTCGGCGCCGGGCTCCGGGTCCCGGGGGTGCGCCCACTGGTGGCGCTGTTCCTGTTGGTCGCCGCCGTCGCGGCGGTCCCCATGCTGACGTCGCGGGTGGCCGCGACCTTCACGACCCGGCTGGCGTCGCTGCCGGGCGCCGCCGGGCAGGTCGCGATGACCGTCGCGGTGGTCTGCGCGCTCGTCGTCGTGCTGGCGCTGAGCAGCCGGGGCTGGCCGACCAGCCTCACGCTGGCCATCGTCGGCGGCCTGACCGGCGCGGCCGCCGGGCTCGGGCTGCCCGTCTCGCCGGGCGGGGTCGGCCTGGTGCTCGCGGCGGGCGTCGCCGCGCCCTTCATCGGCGCGACGGTGGCCGTGCTCGCCAGCCGCGTGGTGTCGGGGCTGGGCCGGGCGCAGTCGCTGCCGCGCCTCCACTGGGGCGGGTTCGCGGTGCAGTGCCTCGCCTACGCCGCCAACGACGGCCAGAAGATGCTCGCCGTCTTCCTCGTCGGGCTGGGCGTGGGCGGCGCGCCGCCGCTGGTCTGCCTGCTGGTCGCGGCGCTGTTCGCGGTCGGCGCGGTCTACGGCCTGCCGCGCGCCGGGCAGACGCTCAGCCGCCAGCTGCTGCCCGCCCGTCCGCTGCACGCCGTGGCCGCCGGGCTGGGCAGCGGCCTGTCGGTGATCGGCTGCGCGGCGGCCGGAGCGCCGGTGAGCATGACGCAGGCCATCGCGGGCGGCTTCGTCGGCGCGGGGGTGGCCGACGGCGTGCGCCGGGTGCGCTGGGCGGCGACGTCCAAGATCGTGCTCGCCTGGACGCTGACCCTCCCGGTCAGCGGCCTGCTCGGCCTCGGGGCCGGGCTGCTGGTCAAGGGGGTGACCGGGTGAGACGGCTCCGGCGGGTGCTCGGCCTGATGCGCGGCCGCATGGACACCACCCTCGCCGACGCGCTCATCGGCCAGCTCGACGCGACCCGCGAGGGCGCGTGGCTGGCCATCGCGATGAGCGGCGGCGAGATCGGCCGCACCAAGGCCCACCAGGCGATGCGCGAGATCGAGCACCGCGGCGACACCTGCCGCGCCCGCCTGGTCGCCGAACTGGCCGGGGCCCTGGTCACCCCGATCGACCGCGAGGACCTGTTCCGCCTGTCGCGGTCGATCGACGACATCCTCGACTCGCTGCGCGACTTCGTCCGCGAGTCCCACCTCTACCGGGTGCGCGGCAGGCAGCGCTTCGCCCCGATGCTCGACCAGGTCATCGTGGGCGTCGACGCCCTGGAGAAGTCGGTCCGCGACCTGGTCACCCGCTCGTCGGCGGTCGGCCACGACGCCCTGGAGGCCAAGAAGGCCGGCGGCACGATCAAACGCATGTACCAGTACGAGATCGCCCGCATCCTCTCCTCCGACATCACCGCCGAGGCGCTGCGCGAACGCGAACTGGTCCGCCGCCTCGAGATCGTGGGCACCGCGATCGGCGAGGCCGCCGACGCCATCGCCGACGGCGCGATGAAGCGGTGACTACAGTCGGGGCATGCGAAGATCACTCCCCTTCCGGCGCCTCACACCGGCGGAGAAGCGACTCGTCGCCGCCTACCCGACGGGGGAATGGGTCGACGTCCACCCGGGCGGCGACCGGCCCGCGACGAAACGGAACGGCTGGTTACCCGGCCGGGCGCCGGCCGCCCGAGCCGACCAGACCGACGAGGGCGCGGTCCCCCGCGCCGACCAGGCGCGGAACCGCCGGGCGAACCGGGTGGCCGACGCGCTGACCGCCGCCGGCGAGACCGGCCGGGATCGTATCGTCCGGGCCGAGGTCATCCGGGCGCTCTTACTCGGGGCCCGGCCCGTCGCGCCCGGCGAGGTCGCCGCGATCCGGCTGATCGGCGCCCGGATCGTCGGGGACATCGATCTGGGCGGCGCCGACGTGACCGCGACCCTCCACCTGATCGAGTGTCTCGTCCACGGCGTCATCGACCTGGTCGAGGCGCAGACGAAGGCGCTGCGCTTCCGCGACTGCGACGTCCGGCGCATCCGGGCCGGGCGAGCCCGGATCGACGGCGTGCTCGACCTCGGCGGCAGCGTGCTCCACGAGGGGATCCGGCTCGACAACGCCCACGTCAGCGGGCAGTTGCGGATGTCGGGCTGCCGCCTCGGCAGCCCCGCCGCCTGGACCGCCCCGAAGTCGGGGTGGGCGAGCGCCGAGTACCTCGGCGACCCCCGCGAACTCGCCCAGCCGCACACCGCCATCTGGGCGGGCGGCCTCGTGGTGGAGGGCGGCGCGTTCCTGCGCGGCATGACGGTCACCGGCGGGCTGCGCATGCACGGCGCCCGCTTCAACGGCGGCCTCTGGCTCCAGAACACCACGATCACCGCCACCGGACGCCACGCCGTCCACGCCGACTACGTCCACGCCACGGTCGTGAACATGGGCGACGGCTTCTGCGCCGAGGGCGAGATCAGCCTGCGCGGCGCCAAGATCAGCGGCACCCTCTCGCTCGACGGCGCGACCCTGAAGGCCGAGGAGCTGGCGGTGCACACCCGCCACCTCGACGTCGGCGAGTTCCTGCTCACCCCCGCGTCGATCGAGGGCGGGGTCGACCTGGGTTACACCCGCGTCGGGTTGCTCGCCGACCGCCCGGAGAGCTATCCGGGCCTGGTCAGGCTCAACGGGCTCGTGTACGAATCCCTGCGCAGCCCCGCGACGCTGCGCGACCGCCTGTCGTGGCTGACCAGGCACCCCGACGGCTACCGCCCGCAGCCCTACGAGCAGCTGGCCGCCTACTACCGCCGGATCGGGCACGAACACGACTCACGGCGGGTCCTGCTGGCCAAACAGCGGGCGCGCCGGCGCACGCTGACCCCGGCCGGACGGGCCTGGGGCGTGCTGCTCGACGCGGTCGTCGGCTACGGCTTCCGCCCCTGGCTGGCCGGGGCGTGGTTGTCGGCCCTGCTCACGGCGGGGACGGTCGTGTTCTCCCTGGTCCCCCCGGTCCAGATCGGACTGGACGAACGTCCCCGCCACTTCAACCCCTTCGTCTACACCCTCGACCATCTGGTGCCGGTCAGCCTGTTCGAGCAGCGGGCCGCCTGGGAGCCCTCCGGCTGGACGATCTGGGTGGCCAACGCGCTCATCGCAGCGGGCTGGATCCTGGCCACCGCGCTCATCGCGGGCGGCACGCGGGTGCTGCGCCCGGCGAACACGGGACCCTGATCAGCGCTTGCGGCGCAGGAGGCGGCGGAACACCAGCAGCGCGGCGACCCCGGCCGCGACGGCCATCATGGGGCGCTTCTTCGCCTCGGCGGTCAGCCGGTCGGTGGCGTCCCTGACCTGGACCGGCGTCACCTCGGCCGCCTTGGCCGACACGGTCCCGGTGGCGTCGCGGACCTTGTCCTTCACGGTGTCGGGGATGCGCCCCTCGACACTGGCCACCGCTTTCTGGGCGGCGTCGCGGACCTCGGGCATCTTCTCCTCCACGGTCGCGGCGACCTTGGCGGCGGTCTCGTGGAACGCCCCCTCGATCTTGGCGGCGGCCGTCTTCGCGGCGTCGGTCATCTCGTTCACTCTGTCGTTGGCCATGCGCGCGCGACTACCCGCAGGTGACGGCCTCACACGTGGCGGCGGAAGAGGTGAAAGTTTCACCTGCGGGCAGGCCAAAGGGCGGCGAATCCGGACGTCGATTGACAGGGATTCGGGCGATCCGGGCATGCTCCCGGTGGGAGCGCTCCCATCCCCCCTGTGTCCCTGAGAGCTTGGAGACCCCCCGACAATGGCGATACGTGCTTATCGCAAACGCGCGCTGTGGGCGGCCATGCTGGCCGTCTGCACGGCCGCTGTGACCTTGGTCGCGCAACCCGCGTCCGCCGCCGTGACCTGCGACGTGACGTACACGACCAACGACTGGACGACCAGTCCCGGCACCGGCGGCTTCACCGCGAACATCACGGTGCGGAACACCGGCGACGCCCTGAGCAGCTGGAACTTCGGTTTCACCTTCCCCAACTCCGGCCAGCGCGTCTCGCAGGGCTGGTCGGCGAACTGGACCCAGTCGGGCGCCAACGTCACCGCCACCAACATGCCGTGGAACGGCTCGCTGCCGAGCGGCCAGAGCCTCTCGCTGGGCTTCAACGGGACCTGGAGTGGAAGCAACCCCAAGCCGACGAGCTTCCGGGTGAACAACGTGGTCTGCGGCGGCACCGTCTCGCCGTCGCCGTCGCCCTCGCCCTCTCCGTCGCCCTCCCCCTCGCCCAGCCCCTCGCCCTCTCCCTCCCCCAGCCCCTCGCCGTCGCCTTCCCCGTCGCCGAGCCCGCAGCCTGACGGCTACATCGCCGTCTCGCCGACGTCGGTGCTGGTCTCCGAGGGCGGCACGGCCACGTCCGGCATCTCGTTGTCGTACCGGCCGAACTCGAACGTGACGGTCACCGTGTCGAAGGCGACCGGCGGTGACGCCGACCTGACCGCGGCGCCCACGTCGCTCACCTTCACGCCGAGCAACTGGAACGTCCCGCAGACCGTCACGGTCAGCGCGGCGCAGGACTCGGACTCGACCGGCGGCACCGCCCGGTTCAACTTCTCGGCGAACGGGGGCGGGATCTTCTACTTCTCCTCGATCCTGGACGCCACCGAGGCCGACGACGACGGCACCACGCCGGGCAACGAGTACATCCAGCGCTTCACCACGCTGTACAACAAGATCCACGACCCGGCGAACGGCTACTTCTCGCCCGAGGGAGTGCCCTACCACTCGGTCGAGACCTTCCTCGTCGAGGCGCCCGACCACGGTCACGAGACCACGTCGGAGGCCTACAGCTACTACCTGTGGCTGGAAGCGGTCTACGGCCAGGTCACCGGCGACTGGAGCAAGTTCAACACCGCGTGGGCCTCGATGGAGAGGTACATCATCCCCTCCTCGCAGGACCAGCCGACGAACTCGTTCTACAACGCCAGCTCCCCGGCCACCTACGCCGGTGAGTTCGACGACATCAGCTCCTACCCGTCGCAGATCAACAGCGGCGTCTCGGTCGGCGTCGACCCGATCGCGGCCGAACTGCGCAGCGCGTACGGCACCAGCGACATCTACGGCATGCACTGGCTGCTGGACGTCGACAACACCTACGGCTTCGGCCGCTGCGGCGACGGCACGACCAAGCCGGCGTACATCAACACCTACCAGCGCGGCCCCGAGGAGTCGGTCTTCGAGACCATCCCGCAGCCGTCGTGCGACACCTTCGCGCACGGTGGCCGCAACGGCTTCCTCGACCTGTTCATCAAGGACAGCAACTACGCCCGCCAGTGGAAGTACACCAACGCCCCCGACGCCGACGCGCGCGCCGTGCAGGTGGCCTACTACGCCAACGAGTGGGCCAAGGCCCAGGGCAAGCAGTCGCAGATCGCCTCGACCGTGGCCAAGGCCGCGAAGATGGGCGACTACCTGCGCTACGGCATGTACGACAAGTACTTCAAGCAGCCCGGCTGCACCAGCACCTCGTGCCCGGCCGGCACCGGCAAGAACTCCTCGAACTACCTGCTGAGCTGGTACTACGCGTGGGGCGGCGCGACCGACTCGTCGGCCGGCTGGGCCTGGCGCATCGGCTCGTCCCACAACCACGGCGGCTACCAGAACCCGCTCGCGGCCTGGGCCCTGTCGACCCAGTCGGACCTGCGTCCGCGCAGCTCCACCGGCGCCTCCGACTGGGCGACCTCGCTCACCCGCCAGCTCCAGTTCTACAAGTGGCTGCAGTCGGACGAGGGCGCCATCGCCGGCGGCGCGACCAACTCGTGGCAGGGCCACTACGCCACCCCGCCGTCGAACCTGCCCAAGTTCCACGGCATGACCTACGACTGGCAGCCGGTCTACCACGACCCGCCGTCGAACCAGTGGTTCGGCTTCCAGGCCTGGTCGATGGAGCGCGTCGCCTCGCTCTACTACGCGAGCGGCAACTCCGACGCCAAGACGATCCTCGACAAGTGGGTCACCTGGGCGATGGCGAACACCACCATCAACGCCAACGGGACCTACCAGATCCCGTCGACGCTGCGCTGGTCGGGCGCCCCGGCCGGGAACTGGAGCTCGACCACCGGCATGCCCCCGGCCAACCCGGGCCTGCACGTGACCGTGGCCGACCACACCACCGACGTCGGCGTCGCCGGCTCGTACGCGAAGGTCCTCATGTACTACGCCGCCCGCGCGAACCACACGGGCGCGAAGAACATGGCCAAGGCGCTGCTGGACGGCGTCTGGCTCAACCAGGACAGCAAGGGCGTGTCGGTGCCGGAGACCAAGGCCGACTACAACCGTCTCGACGACGCGGTCTACGTGCCGTCGGGCTGGACCGGCACCATGCCGAACGGCGACCCGATCAACTCCAGCTCGACCTTCCTGTCGATCCGCTCGTTCTACAAGAACGACCCTGACTACCCCGAGGTCAAGGCCTACCTGGACGGGACCGGCCCGGCCCCGACCTTCAACTACCACCGTTTCTGGGCCCAGGTCGACGTCGCCGTCGCACTGGGTGAATACGGCCGTCTCTTCCCGAACGGCTGATCCCTGAACGGGGGCGTGGCGGTGCCGGACCCGCCGTCACGCCCCTATTGAACGACCATGAGGAGCCCTCTTCGGGGGGCTCCTTTCCCGTCTCCGGCCCGTTGATCCTTCGTGACTTCGAATCGTGCGGCGTACGCCGCGGCTCTGTGCACTGCGGCGTACGGGCTGATGAAGCTCGCGCAGGCGCTGGGGGCCAACGCGCTGGCCGACAAGGATCCGCTCCCGCCCGACCTGCGGGAACGGCTGCTGGCGCGCGATCCGCTGTTCGTGGCGAGTCACTGGGTGCTGTTCGCCGTCGCCGTCGGCGGGGTCGTCGTCGCGCTCGCGACCGTGCGGCCGTGGGGGCGGCGCCTTCCCCGGCGGGCGCTGCTCGTCGCCGCGTGGACGGCGGGCGTCCTGATGATCGTGCGGGCGTTCGGGCCGGTGGGCTACGGGTTCGTCGGCGACACGCTGGTGCTCACCGGCGTGTCGGCGCCGCCTCCCGGGCATGCCGAGGTGGCACGTGAGCTGGCCCGATGGGACCTCCTGCTCTGGTCGCCGTTCTTCCTGCTGTGGGGTCTGTCGTGGACGGCCGCGGCCCGGCGCTTCGGCCGTCGTACCTGAAAGTTTCAGCACGCAAAGACGCTGGTCACACATGGTGACCGGCAAAAGTGCAGCCCGGAGCGCAGACGGCGGCCGAAGGGCCGCCGAACCGTCCGGCGTTTGATTGACATCGCCTTCCCCGTCCGGGAAATTCACCTTGGGAGCGCTCCCACGCCCCAGATGGCGAGGGGCGCGACAGCGCCTGACCCGTTGCCGCGCCCCCGACACCCCCCTTCGTAAGGACGCTCCTATGCGCCGTACGCTCCGCATCGCGGCCGTGGCACTGGTCGCCGCCGTCACCCTGCAACCGCAGCAGGCCTCCGCAGCCGTGTTCAACTACGGCGAGGCGCTGCAGAAGTCGATCCTGTTCTACGAGGCCCAGCAGGCGGGCCCGCTGCCCTCCTGGAACCGGGTCTCGTGGCGTGGCCCGTCAGGGCTGACCGACGGCGCCGACGTCGGGCTCGACCTGACCGGCGGCTGGTACGACGCCGGCGACCACGTCAAGTTCGGCCTGCCGATGGCGGCGGCCACCACGATGCTGGCCTGGGGGGCGGTCGAGTACCGGTCGTCGTACGGCAGCCAGCTCACGCACCTGATGAACAACCTGCGGTTCGTCAACGACTACTTCATCAAGGCCCACCCGTCGGCCAACACCCTCTACGGGCAGGTCGGCAACGGCGGGCTCGACCACGCGTGGTGGGGGCCGGCCGAGGCGATGCAGATGAACCGGCCGTCGTACAAGATCGACGCGAGCTGCGGCGGCGCCGACCTGGCCGGTGAGACGGCGGCGGCGATGGCGGCCTCCTCGATCGTGTTCCGGCCGACCGACGCGACGTACGCCAACACCCTGGTGACCCACGCGCGGCAGCTCTACTCCTTCGCCGAGAACGTGCGCCGCGCCTACAGCGACTGCATCACCGACGCGGCGGGCTACTACCGCTCGTGGAGCGGCTTCAACGACGAGCTCGTGTGGGGCGCCATCTGGCTGCACCGGGCCACCGGGGAGTCGTCCTACCTGGCGAAGGCCGAGGCCGCGTACGCGAACCTGGGCACCGAGCCGCAGTCGACGACCAAGTCCTACAAGTGGACGATCGCCTGGGACGACAAGTCCTACGGCGCCTACGTGCTGCTGGCGAAGCTGACCGGCAAGCAGCAGTACCTCGACGACGCCAACCGGTGGCTCGACTACTGGACCGTCGGGGTCAACGGGCAGCGGGTGGCCTACTCGCCGGGAGGCCAGGCCGTCCTCGATCGCTGGGGTTCTCTCCGGTACGCCGCCAACACCTCCTTCGCGGCGCTCGTGCACAGCGACTCGATCACCGACACGACGCGCAAGGCGCGCTACCACGACTTCGCGAAGCGCCAGATCGACTACGCGCTCGGCGACAACCCGCGCAACTCCTCGTACATGATCGGTTTCGGCGCGAACCCCCCGAAGAATCCGCACCACCGCACGGCGCACGGCTCGTGGACCGACCAGATGACCAACCCGACCGAGACCCGCCACGTCCTGTACGGCGCCCTGGTCGGCGGCCCGCCCGACCCTAACGACGCCTACACCGACAAGCGCGACGACTACGTGATGAACGAGGTCGCGACCGACTACAACGCCGGCTTCACCAGCGCCCTGGCCCGCCTCTACGGCGAGTACGGCGGCACCCCGCTCTCCAACTTCCCGCAGCCGGAGACGGCCCCCGAGCCGGAGATCTTCACCGAGGCGTCGGTGAACGCGACCGGGTCGAACTTCACCGAGGTCAAGGTCATGGTCCGCAACCAGTCGGGCTGGCCGGCCAGGAACCTGACCAACGGCGCGTTCCGCTACTACTTCACCCTCGACGGCGACACCACCCCGGCCGACATCACCATCACGGCCAACTACAACCAGTGCAGCGCGCCGACCGGCCCCACCCAGCACTCCGGGTCGACCTACTACGTGACGATCAACTGCAGCGGCCAGAACATCGCCCCGGCGGGACAGTCGCAGCACCGCCGCGAGGTCCAGTTCCGGGTGGCCAGCTCGAAGCAGTGGAGCGCGGCCAACGACTGGTCCTACGTGGGCGTCTCGACGACGCCGGGCTCGACGCCGGTGCGGGTCACCAACATCCCGCTGTACGCGGGGACGACCAAGATCTGGGGCAACACCCCCGGCAACGACCCGTCGCCCTCCCCCAGCCCGTCACCGTCCCCGTCCCCGTCGCCTTCGCCCTCCCCCAGCCCTTCCCCGTCGCCCAGCCCGTCACCTTCCCCCTCGCCTTCACCGAGCCCCAGCCCCAGTCCGTCTCCCTCGCCTTCGCCTTCCCCGACCGGTAAGGCCTGTGCGGCGACGTACAAGATCTCCAGCCAGTGGGGCGACGCGTTCGGCGGCGAGGTGTCGGTGCGCAACTCCGGGAGCGTCGGCATCACCGGGTGGACCGTGAACTGGACCTGGCCCAACGGGCAGAGCATCCAGCAGCTCTGGAACGGCCAGCACACCCAGTCGGGCTCGGCCGTGACGGTCCGGAACATGAACTACAACGGCAACCTGTCCCCCAACGCCTCGACCGGCTTCGGCTTCAACGCCAGCTGGAGCGGCACCAACGGAGTGCCGACGCTGACCTGCACCCCGGCCTGACCCCAAGCTGCCCGCCTTCCCCAGACGGACCCCTCTGGGGGAGGCGGGCCCCCAAACGGCCCCGCCCCTCATTCCGCAGGGGGGCGGGGCTTTCCAATGTCCTTTTCGGTGCGTCATTCTGCTCGCGTGACCGATCTGGACGACCAAACGATTCCGGCCGCGAAATGGCGAACGGGTGAGCCGCCCGGGAAGATGTTTCTTTTCAGCACGATCCTGGTGACGCTGATGGCCTTCTATCTGAGCTCCGTTCCCGACCCCTATACGGAGGCGGGGATCTTCGGCTTTCTGGCCTGGTGCGTGATTCTGCCGACGTTCGTCGTCAAGCTCGTGCTGGCCAAGCCGGGTGGCGGATCCTCGGCGGTCCCGTCGCTGCTGGTGCTGGTGGTCTTCGCGGTCTGCCTGCTGGGAATGGCGTCCGACCTTCCCTACAAGGCGCGTTTCGCGTTGTCGGAGAGCAGCCTGGAGGCGTATGCGCGCGACATCGCCGCCAACGGCGCGAAACACGACTGCGAAATGGTCGGCCTCTATTACGTCTGCGGCATTCACGTCGGCGGCTCGGAGCCGATCACCGGCGGCGCCCAGATCATTGTCACCGATCCGCCGATCCAGCAGTCGAGGGGTTTTCTGTGGCTTCCGGGCGGAGCGCGACCTCCCGACGACAGCGGGTGCGAGACGTTCCGGCATCTGTCCGGTCCGTGGTGGTCGTGCAAGGCCTGGGACGGCTGGTGACACGCATGGCGCGATGAGGACATCCGCGCCGGAGAGAACGCGGTAGAACCGAAGAGTGGAATCCCGTCGGGTACTGCACTGGTTCCATTTCGCGGTGCGCATCGTGCTGCTGCTCGTTCTCCTGGCCGGGGCCGTGCTCGTGAGCGCCACCTTCCGGCCGTCGGCCCGCACGCTCGACCAGTTCCGGTTCGCCCTTTCGTCCGGTGAGGTCGACCGGGTGACCTGGCGCGGCGACGGAAAGTCGATGTGGCTGCTGACGTGGTCGGAGTCGCCGCTGGTCTGGCACGAGGTGCAGAGCCACGGGCTGCGGGACGCCAAGGGGCCGTACACGATCAAGCGGCTCAACGCCGACGCCGCGCGCAACCTGGTCGTGCCCTCGATCGTGCAGCTCGACGACCGCAGGGGCGGCAGCCCGTTCGCGCCCGATTGGGTGTTCCGGTTCCCCGGCGGCACGAACCTGTGGTGGCTGGCGACCGCCTGGATCGCCGCGTTCCTGCTGATGGTGTATTCGCGGCCGAGGCTGGGCAACCGGTGGGCGTGGTTCTGGTTGTTCACCGTCGGGGAGATCGGCGCGTTGGTGTACCTCGTGCTGGAGCCGAGGGTCCTGTGGCAGGGGCCCGGTGAGGGGCCCGCCCACGCCAGGCGGATGAGCGGCGGCACCGGCTGCCTGGTCTCGATCCTGCTGGCCATCGTCTCCGTGGGGGCCGCCCTGGGGATCGGCGAGCTCGTGCGGATGCTGCTGGACTGATCACGACGGCCGGGCGTGGCGTGATTTGATTTACCGCGCCCCGCCCCCGAGCATGGCCGGGTGAAACCCTGGGTGAAAGTCGTCTGTCTCGTGCTCGTCGTGAGCCTCGCCGGCGCGGCGTTGTTGTCGGCCGTGAACCTGGTCGTGTCGTTCCTCTAGGGCGTCGTGATCTGGCGCGTGATCGTCGGGTCGGTGATGGCGGCGTCGTCGGCCAGCAGGAAGGCCTTGCTGAGGATCAGCGACAGGCGGCCGTCCTCCTCGAACGGGAGGAACAGGCCGGGCGCGGCGGCCTTGGCGACGATGCACAGGTAGGCGTCGTTGGGTTCCATCAGGATGTTCGCCGAGCCCAGGTGGATCTTGTAGGTGCGCAGGTCGCCCCGGACCACCAGGAAACGGCCCGCCAGGGTGCAGCGGTCGGCGACGGCGAGCCGGGGCAGCAGCCGGGCCAGGGCGTCGCGGCGGACCTCGGCCGACGACGACAGTTCGGCGAAGGAGCGCTCGGCCCAGTGGTCGCGCAGCGCGCCCGGCCCCCATTCGGCCCCGTGGGGGTCGGACATGATCGAGGTGACCCCGATGAACAGGTCGGCGTCGCGCATGGCCTCGCTGAAGACCAGCGGCGGCACCTCCGCGAGCGGCGCCTGCCGCCAGGAGGCGCCGGCCTGGCGCTCGAAGTACATGACCGAGGTCTGGGCGAAGCCCTCCTCGTAGAGGTGGTGGCTCAGAGTTACCCGCCACTCCCCGCCGGCCAGCACCCGCCGGGCCGCGCCGTCGTCGTGGCCGCCGTCCCAGAAACCCAGGTAGTTCGAGGCCCAGCCGCGGTCTTTGAACAGCGCGCGCAGCCGCGAGTAGTGCACGATGTGACCCTCGAACCGGCTGGAGTGCGCGCCGGCCGCCTCCTCGGCGGGGGTCAGCAGGTAGACCTCGCGGAACGCCTGCTTGAACGGCTGCCGGATCTCCTTCTCCTGGACGACCTCGCGCCACGCCCGCACCTCGTCGACCGTGGCCCGCGCCGGATGCCACAACCGGACCGGCACGCCGGGCGCCGTCAGCCCGAGCCGGGCCTCCCACACGCCAGGGGCGACCTCGAACTCCCAGATCAGCCGGTCGGCGACCGGGTTGCCCTCAAGCTGGCGGTAGGGCGGCGGCGTCGGGCTCGTGTAGCCGGCCTCCAGCGCCCTGGCCAGCGTGGCCTGCCGCTGGGCGGCCTGCTTCGCCAGGTCTTTGAGGCGTTTCACGGCGTCGGGGTGGTCGCGCCGGACCGCCGCCGGGACCGACTTCAGCTTCCGGTCGCCGTGCCACCACGACAACTCGACGTCGCCGTCGACGGAGATCACGGCGGTGTGCTCGCCGACGGTCTCGCGGTGCCGCCCGTCGGGCATGCGGAACGCGACGTCGAGCCGGTCGGCCAGCGCGGGCTCGATGCGCTTGAACTTCTTCGCCAGCTCCTTGGGCACCCCGGCGTGGCGGGTGATGCGGGCGGCGGTGCGCAGCGCGGAGACCACCTCGGGGGTCGGGTGGTCTTCGGCCGATCGGGCGATCTCGTACAGCAGCGCCTGCGAGGGCAGCGTCTTGGCCGAGGTGGGGGCGACCGCGATGCCGCGGACGACGCGGTCGAGCAGGTCGGGCAGCCAGGTCTCGTCGCGGCGCAGCGCCAGCCGCGCCGCCCGGCCGAGGGCGGCGACCTCGGCGTCGTCGAAGAGCCGGGTCGTGTACGCGATCTCGCCCGCCTGCAGCATCCCGACCCGGGCGTCGGCCGACTCCAGTGCGGTGCGCGCGAAACCGAGGTAACCGGGCTGTTCGGCCAGCCAGTCGAGCAGCTCGCCCGGCACCGGTTCGCGGGGCACCGAGGGCAGGTCGCGCAGCGCCTCGCTGAACCGCGCCCGCTGGGCGACCTCCCAGCCGAAGATCACCGTGTTCTCGGCGACCGCGATGGGGCCCTGCTGCCCGGCGAGATGGGCGGCCAGTTCGGCGTCCATGCCCGCGATGCCCGCCGCGACCGTGGTCTGCATCGTCCACAGGCGCGGATGGCGGTCGTGCAGCGTGTTCTCGACCAGCTCCCGGGCCGCGCCCGCCATCACCCGCAGGTCGGGGATGTTGGCCCCGGCCAGGGTGGCGGTGTCGCGGGCGGTGCCGCCGAGGATGGCATGGAGCCGCGTCACCAGGGCCGAATGGTTGCGGTGGTCGTGCATCTCAGCCCCCGACCAGCGGCACGAGCTTGACGAACGAGACGACCGGGTCGGCCGTCAGGTCGATCTCGACGTCGAGGTCGAGGATCTGGCGGTCGCCGATCAGCAGCAGGAAGCCGTTGCGGAGGAACGCCGCCTCGGCCGCGTCGGCCTGCCGCTCCCAGTCGAGCCGGCGGGCGGTGCGCATGCGGTAGCCGTTGAGGTCGGCCTCGGCGTCGGTCGGCCGCACCAGGCCCCGGTAGTGGTGGGAGGGTGCGGCGTTGTGGCGGGCCACCTCCTCCCGCACCCGCAGCCGGACCAGTTCCCGCGCCGAGATGCGTTCGGGCAGGTCGGGCAGGGAGAACTCGGCCAGCGCGCGGCCGGTCGCGGTCTCGTCGCGGAAGGTCACCAAGGCCATGGGGGGCACCCGTCGTCGTGGGGAAGATCATGTCTGGCCCCCATTCATAGCAACGGCGCCCGACAAAAACGGGGGTAGCTTGTCGGGATGCCAGTGCACGCGGTCTGGGCCGGGGGGCGGGCCGGATTCTGGGCGGAAGGTTCGCCGTGCCCCGCGACGTCGGAACACCATCCCTTCGCCGGGGCGCCCGAGGAGCTCGGCGGCCGGCCCGAGGAGGTCGTGCTGCGGCTGCCGTCCGACGCCGACGGGCCGGTGCACTCGTCGTTCACCACGGCGACCCGGCTGCGCGAGTGGTCGGTGCCCGCGGTCTTCCCGGCCGACCTGCCCGAGCTCGAAGAACCTTCCGGTTCGGTACGTTTCCTCGCGGCCCTCGACGAGTTCGCGCGCGACCTGGTGAGACGAGGCCGGGTGCTGCCCGGCCTGGTGGAGCGCGAGGCCCGCTGGCGGCCGGTGCTGACCGGCCCCGACGCGGGCCGGGCGGCCGAACTGGCCGCCGCGATGCCGCCGGTGTTCCGGTCGGCCGACCCCCGGCCCGCCCGCGAGGTGCTGCACGACGCGCTGACCCGGCTGGCCGACCGGGCCGTGCGCGCCGCCCTCCCCGACCGCATCCTCATGGGCCACCGCCCGGGGAGGCGCAGCCCCGTCGCCGACCAGTGGGCGGTGCGGCTGATCGGCGACGACGTCCACCTCGACGGCGACCTCGGCGAGCTGCGCGCCGAGCTCGACCGCTGGCACGACGCCGCGCACGCCTTCGACGGCCCGGTCCGGGTGTCCTTCCGGCTGGCCGAGACCGGCGACGACGACTGGGAGGTCGGCTTCTCGCTGCAGTCGGCCGACGACCCCAGCCTCGACCTGCCGGCCGCCGAGGTGTGGCGCGGCGCGCGGCTCCCCGGCGTGGTCGCCGAACACGAGCTGCTCGCGGGGCTGGGCCGGGCGGTCCGGCTCTACCCGGAGCTCGACCGGGCGCTGCGCGACCCCCGTCCCGAGGGGCTGCCGCTCGACACCCGGGGCGCGTTCGGCTTCCTCAAGAACGCCGCGCCGCTCCTGAGCGCGGCCGGTTTCGGGGTGCGCCTGCCCGCGTGGGCGGGGAAGACCAAGCTGGGCCTCAAGCTCACCACCCGCACCCGGCAGGGGCCGAAGGCGGTCGGCGGCCAGGGGTTCGGGCTCGACCAGATCGTCGACTTCCGCGTCGACCTGGCCGTCGGCGACCAGGTCGTCTCCGAGGAGGAACTGGCCGAGCTGGCCCGGCTGAAGGTGCCGCTGGTCCGCGTACGCGGCCAGTGGGTCGAGCTCGACGACCGGCAGCTGAAGGCCGCGCTGAAGATCCTGGAGCAGCGCAGAGACGGCTCGCGCACCGCCCGCGAGGTCATCAACGAGGTCGTGCTCGGCGGCGACGACGACCTGCCGATCACCGCCGTCGACGCCGACGGCCTGCTCGGCGACCTGCTGTCGGGCGAGGCCGACCGGCGCCTGGAGCCGGTCCCGGCCCCCAGAGAGCTGACCGCGACGTTGCGGCCCTACCAGGAGCGCGGCCTGGCCTGGCTGAGCTTCCTGTCGGGCCTGGGGCTGGGCGGGGTGCTCGCCGACGACATGGGCCTCGGCAAGACGATCACGACGCTGTCGTTGCTGCTGGCCGAACGCGAGCGCGGCACGCCCGCGCCGACGCTGCTGGTCTGCCCGATGTCGCTGCTCGGCAACTGGCAGAAGGAGGCCGCGCGGTTCGCGCCCGGCCTGCGGGTGCACGTCTACCACGGCTCCGGCCGCGAGCTGGCCGACGCCGACCTCGTGCTCACCACCTACGGCACCGCGCTGCGCGACGTCGGCCACCTGGCGGCGTACGAGTGGGAGCGGGTGGTCTGCGACGAGGCGCAGGCGATCAAGAACAGCGCGGCCCGGCAGGCGCAGGCGGTCAGGTCGATCCCGGCCCGCACCCGGCTGGCCCTCACCGGCACCCCGGTCGAGAACCACCTCGCCGAGCTCTGGTCGATCATGGAGTTCTGCAACCCCGGCCTGCTCGGCTCGGCCCGGGTGTTCCGCGACCGGTTCCAGGAGCCGATCGAGGTCCGCCGCGACGAGAACGCCGTCGCCGCGCTGAAACGCGCGACCGGACCGTTCGTGCTGCGGCGGCTCAAGACCGACCGGACGATCATCTCCGACCTGCCCGAGAAGCTGGAGATGAAGGTGTGGTGCACGCTCACCCCCGAGCAGGCCACCCTCTACCGCGCGGTCGTCGACGACATGATGGGCCGCATCGAGGGCAGCGAGGGCATCGAACGGCGCGGCAACGTGCTGGCCGCGATGACCCGCCTCAAGCAGGTCTGCAACCACCCCGCCCACCTGCTGAAAGACGGCTCCCGGCTGCCCGGCCGGTCGGGCAAGCTGGCCCGCCTGGAGGAACTCTGCGAGGAGATCCTGGCCGAGGGCGAGAAGGCGCTGGTCTTCACCCAGTACGCCGAGTTCGGCTCGCTGATCCTCCCCCATCTGGAGTCGCGGCTCGACCGGCCGGTGTTGTGGCTGCACGGCGGGCTGGCCAAGAAACGGCGCGAGGAACTGGTCGAGCGCTTCCAGACCGACGACGAGCCGATGATCTTCCTGCTGTCGCTCAAGGCGGCCGGCACCGGCCTCAACCTGACGGCGGCCAACCACGTCGTCCACGTCGACCGGTGGTGGAACCCCGCGGTCGAGAACCAGGCGACCGACCGGGCCTTCCGCATCGGCCAGACGAAGAACGTGCAGGTCAGGAAGTTCATCTGCACGGGCACCATCGAGGAGCGCGTCGACGAGATGATCGAACGCAAACAGGCCCTGGCCGAGAAGGTGGTCGGCACGGGCGAAGACTGGCTCACGTCGTTGTCGACCGACCAGCTCAGAGACCTGTTCACGCTGGGCCCGGAGGCGGTGGCATGAGTCCGGTCGGAAAAGACGGCTGGTTCGAGGCCGGCACGCCCATCAAGGTCGAGGGCGGCATCCGGGCGCGCGGGCGGCGCGGCACCATCGGTGAGAAGTGGTGGTCGCGGCGGTTCGTCGACATCCTCGAACGGGTCTGCGACTCCGGGCGGCTCGCGCGGGGCCGCGCCTATGCCCGTCAGGGGCAGGTGGTCTCGATGTCGGTGCGGGCCGGGACCGTCGAAGGCGTGGTCCAGGGGTCGCGCCCAGAGCCGTACCGAGTCGAGATCGAGATCGAAGCCTACGGCCAGGAGGAGTGGGCGGAGCTCGAACGGGTCATCGCGGGGCAGGCCGGGCACCGGGCCCGGCTGCTGGCGGGTGAGATGCCGAAGGAGCTCGACGCGCTCTTCTCCGACGCGGGCTATCCGATCTTCCCCGAGCAGGGCGAGCTGGAGATGTCGTGCGGCTGCCCCGACTGGGGCAATCCGTGCAAGCACGTCTCGGCGGTGCTCTACCTGCTGGCCGAGGCGTTCGACGACGACCCGTTCCTGGTGCTGGCCTGGCGCGGCAAACCCCGGGAGCAGCTCTTGGACGACCTCCGCACCCCCGCCGACGAACCGCTGGAAGACCGGCTGGCCGACTTCTACGCCCTGAACGTGTCGGCGGCCCGTCTGAAAGGCCCCCGCACCCCCGACACCCCGCCCGACCTGCTGCTCAGGGCGCTCGAACCGCCGAAGGTGAAGGTCAGGCACATCCCGCTGCTCGACCTGCTGCGCCCGGCCTACCGCAGCTTTACGTATCCACGAACCCCTGAGGAACCATGACGCGCACCCCGTTGGGGACGGTCTTGATCACCAGCGGGGTCATCAGGCGGACCTCGCCGTCGATGTCGGCGGCCATCGGGGGGTCGGTTTCGAGGAGCATCTCCTTGCCGACCACGAACGGGCCGCCCGCGAGGCTGCGCCACTTGCCGGTGGTGGCGCGCAGGAACGTCTCGCCCAGCAGGCGCAGCCGCTTGCCGGAGCCGAGCTGGTAGGCGACCAGGTTGCGGTTGTCGATGGAGATGTCGCTGGCGATCTGCCAGCCGCCGTGGAACCGCCCGTTGGCGATGTTGAGCTGGTGGGTGAGCAGCTCGTGGCGGCGGCCCTCGACGGTGATGAAGGCCCGGAACGGCGTGTGGCCGGGCAGGATCGTCAGCGCGGTGAGGGGGTAGGCGGCCCGGCCGGCCATGCGCTTCAGCCACGGCTTGACGGTGCCGGCCACCTCGACCGACACCCCGAAGCTGGCCAGGTTGGCGAACGGCCGGTCGCCGCACAGGCCGAGGTCGATGTCGGCGACCTTGCCCTCGGTGAAGACGCGCACCGCGCCCTGGCGGGTCAGCGGCAGGCCCAGGCTGCGGGCGAAGTTGTTGGTGGTGCCCAGCGGCAGCACACCGAGCGCGACGTCGCGGTGGGCGATGTGCTTGATCGAGCTCGACAGGGTGCCGTCGCCGCCGCCCACGATGAGCAGGTCGGGACCGAGGCCGAGCGCTTCGTCGAGCCGGTCGCGCAGCCGCCGGGGGTCGTCGACGGGGAACACGCCGAGCGGCGAGAAGCCGGCTTCGCGGATGAGCCGCACGACTTCGGCGAAGTGTTTGCGGCCCCGGCGCGATTTGGTGTTCACGACGACGGCGGCCCGGCGATTCTCCCGGATGGCCGCCGTATGGTCGAGCTTGCTCCGCACCCTGCACATGGTAGTGCCCGGCGGTCTCCCGCCGGGCACCCATCAGCCGAACGTGATCTTAACGACTATTTCTTCGACGGGGTCACCTGGACGATGACGCCGAGGTTGAGCGGCAGCGGGCTGACGAGCTTCAGCTTGACGCCGAGCTGCTTGCCCTCGTCACCGGGGTTGCCGGTGCCGAGCACGAACCCGTTGACGTTCTCGCCGTACAGGTCGGTGGCGGGGCTGCCGTCGGGGTTGACGATCCGGGCGGTGTACGCCTGGTTGTCCTTCGACGGCACGACCGCCGAGGCGTCGCGCAGGCGGAAGTAGAGGCCGTCGGGACGGTTCTCCAGGCCCGGGTACCAGGTCTTGGCGTCGGTGAACTCCTTGACCGGGTTCTGCGCGGGGAAGCTGGTGCAGTACTCGACGAACGGCTCCGCCGCCGGCTCCAGGCACTCCTTGAACGGATACGTCTTGCCGAAGCCGAAGGCGGCGTTGGCGGCCTGCGGACGCATCGGGATGTTCTTCAGTGCGCTGGGGTCCTTCGTCGCGGCGACGCCGGAGCGGCGCAGCGGCTCGAAGTGCGAGTCGACCAGCAGGAGCTGGCCCTTCGACCCGACCGACGGCAGGTTGAACTGGTTGGCCGCCGGGTTGTTCATGCCGTACGAGGCGTCGCGCAGCCACACGAGGAGGCCGGGGGCGTTGTAGGCGACCTTCTCGACCTTCCAGGCGCCGTCGCGCTGCCAGGTGGTGTCGTAGGTGTACTTGAGGCCCTGGTCGAAGCCGTCGTAGTTGCGCCACTCGGCCAGGTAGTACTGCTCGGAGTTGATCGAGCCGCCGTGGATGTTCCAGCCCGCGCCGGTCGTGTCGGTGAACGTGCCGGTGCTGGCGGTCCAGCCGTTGGCGCCGCCCTCGACGTCGTCGCTCCAGACGGTCGCGCCACCGGCGGTGACGGCGAAGTCGTCGGAGAACCAGCCGCGCTCGATGGCGGCCTCGTCGGTGTTGTACGTCAGCCGGATCTGGACGGTGGCGCCCGCGAACGGCGTCAGGTCGACGTAGTCGTGCCGCCAGCCGTGGGTGTCGCCGGTCAGGCCGTACTTCTTGTTGCCGAAGTCGTGCATGCGGCCGTTCGGGTCGGCGTAGCCGTCGTCGGTGGTGACGAGGGTGCCGTCCTCGGAGTAGACCTTCTGCTGCGACCAGGTGGCGCCGCCGTCGGTCGAGACCTCGACGAAGCCGAAGTCCCACTCCTCCTCGATGGTGTAATCGTTCCACATCCAGAAGCGGGGGCTGCCGGCGGCCGGGACCTGGACGGTCCGGGTCAGCTTGCTGTCGGCCCACATCTGGTCGTTGTTCGACCACCACATGTTCGCGCCGGAGTGGGGCGTGGCCATGACGACGTGCTTCGACGGCAGGTTGATGCGCAGGCCGTCCTCGGTCAGCTTGGGCGTGCGCGAGGTCTGGCCGATGGTGACGAGCTTGGCCTTGTCACCGGGGTTGACGACCTTCGGGTTGGCCCAGCCGAGCACCCACTTGTCCCAGAGGCCCATGTGGGTCGGCATCGACTGGAAGATCGGGCCCGAGTGGGAGCCGGTCGACATCAGGTCCCAGAACTCCACCGAGCTGTCGCCGGCGCCGGAGGCGTCGTACAGGTCGGGCAGGCCCAGGTCGTGGCCGTACTCGTGGGCGAAGACGCCGACGCCGGAGTCCTCCGGCTGCACGATGTAGTTGGCGATCTTCTTGTTGGTGCCGGGGACGGTGTAGCCGCCGGGGATGGTCGAGGAGTGCGCCCAGATGGCGTACGTGCCCTCTGCGCCGCCGCCGCCCGACTTGTCCTCACCGGCGTGCACGAGCACGAGGTGGTCGATGACGCCGTCGGGCTCCAGGACGTTGCCGTCGCCGTCGGCGTCGGCGGTGTCCTCGATGTCGTAGTCGGCCCACGGGAAGTTCGGCTGCTGCGCGGCCAGGACGTTCACCGCGTCGATGCCGAGCCGGGCCGGGCCCGCCGGGTTGTCGGGGTGGCCGGCCATCTGCTGCGGGTAGGTGCCGCACTGACCGGCGCCGTACCAGGCCTCGGAGTGGGGGACCTTCAGCCAGCCGATCGCCGCGCCCGAGACGGTGTAGGCGCCCTTCGACATCTCCTCGTACATCTTCTTCATGGTGAAGCCGGAGATGTCGATGCCCTTCTTGCCGTCGCGCGGGTCCTTGAGGTCCTTGCGGACCCGCTCGGTGATCCCGGCGTCGGAGTAGAGCATCTTGTTGAAGTGGTCGGTGCTGAAGTTCGGCACCCAGAAGGAGTTGTTGTCCTTCCCGCCGCCCGCGGCCGTGGCCGGGTCGGGGATGTTGTTGTGCAGCGGGCCGTTCATCTTCGTGCCGGCCGGCTCGGTGACGCACGTGTTGATGTCGGCCGTCGAGGCCGGGCGCACGAATCCGGAGAAGTCGTCGTTGGCGTTCTCGTTGAACTCCACGAGAAGCGTCAGCAGCTTGGCCGTACGCTTCGTGCCCGCCTTCTTGTAGATGAACTCGAAGGGGTTCTTCCCGGTCTTGATGGCGCGGCGCTCGTTGTTGGCGAGCCACCGGGCGGCGACGGGGTTGCCGCCGGCGTACTTGTGGTCGATCTCCTCGGCGATGGCCTGCGTGGCCTGCCGGTTGGCCTTCGCCGCTTCGCTCAGCTTCTCGTCCGAGCGGTCGGAGACGTCCGACTGCGCGCGCGGGGGCGTGTAGTTGATGTAGTGGTCGCTGAGCGACGGGGTCCAGCTGGACACCGTGGTGTCCGCCGAAGCCGGGACCGTGGCCGCGGTGAGCCCCGCGGCCAGCAGCCCGAGCGCGGGCACGATGGCGGCCAACCGCCGTGCCTTGCGAGGGGATGCTGCAAAGGCTGACAAGTGATTCCTCCCTCACCCGGTAGTCAGCCGGGCTTGTCGAGGCGCGCGGGGGTGGTGCGCGCCACCGTGCGGTCGTGGCGAAACCGCCACATCCGCCGCAACGGGACGTTAGATCACTCGGTAAAGGAAAAGTAAAGTGAATGGGGGATGTTGCGAAACCGATATCGACTGATCGCCTTACCACCCAGGTGAGGCCGATTGGTACTGTTTCGGGATGTGGACGACCTCATCTCAGCGCTGCCTCCCGGACGGGTGCTGACCGACCCCGACGTGACCGCCTCCTACGCCCGCGACCGCACGTTCCTGCAGGCCGGAGCGGTACGCGCGGTGGTCCTGGCGGAGTCGCGCGACGACGTCGTGACGACGATGAAGTGGGCGACCGCCAACGGGGTCCCGGTGGTGCCGCGCGGGGCGGGCACCGGGCTGGCCGGAGGGGCGGTCGCGGGCGACGGGTCGATCGTCCTGTCGCTGGCCCGCATGACTCGGATTGTCGAACTCTCCCCCGCCGACGAGGTCGCCGTCGTCCAGCCCGGCGTGATCACCGCCGACCTCGACCGCGCCGCCCGCGCCCACGGGCTGATGTACGCCCCCGACCCGTCCTCCTACGAGATCTCCACGATCGGCGGCAACCTGGCGACCAACGCCGGGGGCCTGCGCTGCGTGAAGTACGGCGTCACCCGCGACTCGGCGCTGGGCCTGGAGGTCGTGCTGGCCGACGGCCAGGTGGTCAACACCGGCCGCCGGACCATGAAGGGCGTCACCGGCTACGACCTGACCGGCCTGTTCGTCGGCTCCGAGGGCACCCTGGGGATCATCACCGAGGCCACCGTCCGGCTGCGCCGGGCCCCGGCGAAGCCGCCGATCACGGTGGCCGCCGAGTTCACCTCGCTGCGCGACGCCGCGGCGGCGGTGGCCGCGATCATCGCGGCGGGCTGCCAGCCCTCGATGCTGGAGCTCATCGACCGCAACACCCTGGTCGCGATCGACGACTGGCGCAACATCGGCCTGGAGCCGACGACGCAGGGCATGCTGCTGGCCCAGTCCGACGCCCCCGACGGCGAGGCGGCGGCCGACCGCATGGCGGCCCTGTGCGAGGAGCACGGCGCGACGTTCGCGGCCCGGTCGACCACCCCGGAGGAGGGCGACGAGCTGATCGCGGTCCGGCGGATGGCCTACCAGGCCAAGGAGCGCCTCGGCGAGTGCCTGACCGAGGACGTCTGCGTGCCCCGCTCGAAGCTGCCCGACATGATCGCCGAGATCGAGGCCGTCGGGCGCCGTCACGACGTGCGGATCTGCACGGTCGCGCACGCCGGAGACGGCAACCTGCACCCGGTGTTCATCTTCGAGCGCGGCCTGCCCGAGCCGCCCCCGCACGTGTGGGCGGCGGCCGACGAGATCTTCCGGGCCGCGCTGGCCCTCGGCGGCACCCTCACCGGGGAGCACGGCGTGGGCCTGCTGAAGAAGAGGTGGCTGGAGCTGGAGAGCGGGCCCGTCGTGGCCTCCCTGCAAACCGGGATAAAGCAGGTCTTCGACCCCCACAACATCCTCAACCCGGGCAAGGCCATCTGACCCACTGGTAGCGTGCTCTCCATGGTGGAAGGCGACCCCTCACGGCTGGGGCCGTTCGAGATCGTCGGCCGGCTGGGCGAGGGTGGCCAGGGCGTCGTCTACAGGGGCGTGACCCCCGACGGCGCGACCGTGGCCGTGAAGCTGCTGCACACCCGGCTCAGCACCGATCCGGCGGCCCGCGCCCGCTTCCTGCGCGAGGTCAGCCTCGCCCAGCGCGTGGCGCGGTTCAGCACGGCTCCGGTCCTGTACGCCGACCTCGCCGGAAACCAGCCCTACATCGTCAGCGAGTACGTCCCGGGCCCGTCGCTGAAGGACCTCGTCGAGCGGGAGGGCCCGCGGCGCGGCGCGGCGCTCGAACGGCTGGGCATCGCCACGGCGACCGCCCTGGCCGCCATCCACCAGGCCGGCATCACCCACCGCGACCTGAAGCCCGCCAACGTGCTGATGGGCCCCGAGGGCCCGGTCGTGATCGACTTCGGCGTCGCCAAAGCCCTCGACGCCCCGCAGGCCACGATGAGCGGCACGACCATGGGCACCCCCGCCTACCTGGCCCCCGAGTTACTGAGCGAGGCGACCGCCAGCCCGGCGTCCGACGTGTTCGCGTGGGGCGTCACGATGGTCTTCGCGGCGACCGGCCGCCCGGCGTTCGGCGCCGACTCGATCCCGGTCGTGCTGAACCGCATCCTGCACTCCGAGCCCGACCTCGGCGAGGTCGAGGAGCCGATGCGCACCCTGGTGGCGCGCTGCCTGGCCAAGGACCCGGCCGACCGGCCCACCCCCGACCAGCTGATCGCCTACCTGCGCGGCGACCACGGCGTCATCAAGGCCGCCCCGGTGAAGCGGGGCCGGATGGTGCTGGCCGGCGCCGCTGCCGTGCTCCTCCTCGGCGGCGCCGCCTACGTCCTGACCCAGCCGGCACCGCGGACCGCCGTCGCCGCGCCGACGGCCGCCCCGGTCATCGCGCAGCTCACCCCGACCAAACGCGCCCCGCGCCCGTCGCTCTCCCCGGTCGCCGCCCAGCCCGAAGCGCCCGAGGCGACGCCGGAGGCCCCGGCCGAGCGTCCCGACGTGGTCGACAAGCCGCGCCCGAGCCTGACCCCGACGCCCTCGCCGTCGCCCAGCCCCTCGCCGTCACCGTCGCCCTCCCCCAGCCCGAGCCCGAGCCCGGCAAAGACCAGGGAGCCCAACCCCAACACGCCCGAGGGCCTGTGCGGGGCCGGGTTCGCGGTCGTGAACCAGCACCGCTGGCAGGGCGGCCGGGCCACCACCTATCTCCTGTACGAAGAGGCGACCGGCCTCAACTGCGTGGTCACCCTGTCGAAGAACGTCATCCCGGGCAGCATCAAAATGGGCGCCCTGCTGCGCGTGCAGAAGGGCGCCCACGGCAACGACTGGGGCCGCTACACCGCCTACGCCGGCCCGATCCGCCTCCTCGCGAAGAAGAAGTGCGTCGTCTGGGGCGGCGGATTCGCCAAGGCCACCTGGCAGAGCGGCTGGACCCACTGCGGCTAGAGCAGCTTCTCGTACCAGTCGTAGTAGAGATAGGTGCTGCCGGGGCCGGTCAGGGTGCCGTAGACCTGCCAGAAGCTGTTCGGCGCGAGCGAGTAGCGGAAGACCTTGTCACCGGGCCGGGCGTCCACGAACGTGCTCCAGCTCCCGTTGTTGTAGATGCGCACCTCGATCGTGAACGTCTCGTTGTCGGGGATGTCGAGACAGATCTCGTAGTTGTACGTCATGTTGGCGCCGATGTTGTAGCTGCGCCCGTCGATGGCCCCCCGCTCCCAGTTCGTGGGGATGTAGCTGTTGTAGACCCGCGTGTACCCGCCCGCGGAGCAGTCGACCGCGGACGCGGACGCGGAAGTGATGCCGGTGAGCATGGCGCCGATGACGCCTATGAGTACGAAGATGGTGCGCTTCATGCCTCTCCTCATCCGTGCAGTTAGTTGAAGACTTAACTGAGTCTGATGAGGTCACCACAACCGGACAAGGTCGGGTCGACGGGGCCGCCGTGAGCTGCGCCGATGATTTCCGTCTCTGAAACTAGCCTGAAAGGTGCATGTCAGGGGGTTCGGGGGTCGTCTCCCCGCGTAGAACATTAAACTCACCGAACGTGATCCAACCTCCCGACTCGGCGGAAACGCAGCAGCGACGCGCGGCGATGCTCGGCAGACTCGCCGACCTGGCGGCGGAGCACGCCAAAGCGGTCGAAGGCGGCGGGCAGAAGTACGTCGACCGCCACCACGCCCGGGGCAAGCTCCTGGCCCGTGAGCGCGTGGAACTGCTGCTCGACCCCGGCGCGCCCTTCCTCGAACTGTCCCCGCTGGCCGCCTGGGGGTCCGACTTCCCCGTCGGCGCCAGCGTGGTCACCGGCATCGGCGTGGTCGAGGGCGTCGAGTGCGTGATCGTCGCCAACGACCCGACCGTCCGGGGCGGCGCGTCCAACCCCTGGACGCTGCGCAAGACCCTCCGGGCCACGCAGATCGCCCTGGAGAACCGGCTGCCGCTGGTCAACCTGGTCGAGTCGGGCGGCGCCGACCTGCCGACGCAGAAGGAGATCTTCATCCCGGGCGGGCGGGTGTTCCGCGACCTGACCCGGTTGTCGGCGGCCGGCGTCCCGACGATCGCCCTGGTCTTCGGCAACTCCACGGCCGGAGGCGCCTACGTGCCGGGCCTGTCCGACCATGTCGTCATGGTCCGGGAACGCGCCAAGGTGTTCCTCGGCGGGCCGCCGCTGGTCAAGGTCGCGACCGGTGAGGACGCCGACGACGAGTCGCTCGGCGGCGCCGAGATGCACGCCCGCGACTCGGGCCTGGCCGACTACCTGGCCGAGTCGGAGCACGACGCCCTGCGCATCGGCCGGGCCATCGTCAAGCGGCTGAACTGGCGCAAGCTGGGCCGCGCGCCCAAGCCCTCCCGCCCGCCGCTGCTCGACGAAGAAGGGCTGCTCGACATCGTCCCCGAAGACCTGCGTGTCCCGTTCGACCCGCGCGAGGTGATCGGGCGCATCGTCGACGCGAGTGAGTTCGACGAGTTCAAGCCGCTCTACGGCCCGAGCCTGGTGACCGGCTGGGCCACCGTCCACGGCTACGACGTCGGCGTCCTGGCCAACGCGCGGGGCGTGCTGTTCGGCCAGGAGGCGCAGAAGGCGGCCCAGTTCATCCAGCTCGCCAACCAGTCGCGCACGCCGCTGCTGTTCCTGCAGAACACCACCGGCTACATGGTCGGCAAGGACTATGAGCGGTCGGGCATCATCAAGCACGGCTCGATGATGATCAACGCGGTCGCCAACTCCACCGTCCCCCATCTGACGGTCGTCATGGGGGCCAGCTACGGCGCGGGCAACTACGGCATGTGCGGTCGGGCGTACGATCCCCGGTTCCTGTTCAGCTGGCCGAGCGCGAAGTCGGCGGTGATGGGCCCGGCGCAGCTGGCCGGGGTGCTCTCGATCGTCGGCCGGGCCGCCGCCGAGGCGCGCGGGCAGGCGTTCGACGAGGAGGGCGACGCCGCCATGCGCGCGATGGTCGAGGCGCAGGTCGAGGCCGAGTCACTGCCGTTCTTCCTGTCCGGCCGCCTCTACGACGACGGCGTGATCGACCCGCGCGACACCCGGACCGTCCTTGGATTGTGCCTGTCCGCCATCGGCTCGGCCCCCGAGTCGCCCGCCGCCGGTTTCGGCGTCTTCCGGATGTGAGTCAGATGATCAGTCGGGTTCTGGTGGCCAACCGGGGCGAGATCGCCCGCCGGGTGATCCGCGCGTGCGACGCGCTGGGGATCGAGACGGTCGCGGTGTTCAGCCACGCCGACGCGGGCGCGCGGCACGTCGCCGAGGCCGGGTCGGCGGTCGGGCTGGGGGACGTGAAGGCGTACACCGACGCCGGGAAGCTGGTCGCGGCGGCCAGGGCCGCCGGGGCCGACGCCGTCCACCCGGGCTACGGGTTCCTCTCGGAGGACGCCGCGTTCGCGCGGGCGGTGGCCGAGGCGGGGCTGACCTGGATCGGGCCGACGCCCGAGGCCATCGCGGCGATGGGCGACAAGATCGAGGCCAAGGCGCTGATGGCGGAGGCCGGGGTGCCGCTGCTGCCGACCATCACGCTCTCCGGCGCGGTGGAGGAGCCGCCCGCCGACCTCACCTATCCGCTGCTGCTCAAGGCGTCGGCCGGGGGCGGCGGGCGCGGGATGCGGGTCGTCCGGTCGGCCGAGGAGCTGCCCGAGGCGCTGGAGTCGGCGGGGCGCGAGGCCGCGGCGGCGTTCGGCGACGGGACCGTGTTCGCCGAGCCGCTGCTGGAGCGGGCCCGCCACGTCGAGGTGCAGATCCTCGCCGACACCCACGGCACCGTCTGGGCGCTGGGCGAGCGCGAGTGCTCGATCCAGCGCCGCCATCAGAAGGTGCTCGAAGAGGCGCCCTCCCCCGCCGTCACGCCGGAGCTGCGCCGGTCGCTGGCCGAGGCGGCGGTGAACGCGGCCCGCGCCATCGGCTACGTCGGCGCCGGGACCGTCGAGTTCCTGCTCGCCGACGACCGCTTCCACTTCCTGGAGATGAACACCCGCCTCCAGGTCGAACATCCGGTCACCGAGGCCGTCTACGGCGTCGACCTGGTCCGCCTCCAGATCGAGATCGCCGAGGGCGCCGCCCTGCCCGGCCTGCCGCCGAGCCCCGTGGGCCACGCCATCGAGGTCCGCCTGTACGCCGAGGACCCCGCCGACGGCTGGACCCCGCAGACCGGCCGGATGCACCGCTTCGAGGTGCCCGGCGTGGAGGCCGAGTTCGCCCAGGGCGGCCTGCGGCTCGACGCGGGCGTGGTGTCCGGCGACGAGATCGGCACGTTCTACGACCCGATGCTGGCCAAGGTCGTCGCCTACGCCCCCACCCGCGAGGCGGCGGCCCGGCGGCTGGCCACGGCGCTGGCCGGGGCGAAGCTGCACGGCCCGGCGACCAACCGCGACCTGCTGGTCCGGGTCCTGCGCCACCCCGAGTTCCTCCGGGGCGAGACCGACACCGGCTTCCTGACCCGCCACGACCTGGCCCCCCTGGCGGGCCCGGAGGAGGTGCGGTTCTCCGCGCTGGCGGCCGCCCTCGCCCGATCGGCCCGGCCGAGGGCGACCCTCGGCGACCTGCCGCCGGGCTGGCGCAACGTGGTCTCGCAACCGCAGCGCACCGCCTTCGCCGAGGCCGGCGAGGTCACCCACCTCCTCACCCGCGACGGCCTGCGGTCGTCGCCCGAGGCGATCCTCGTCTCGGCCGCGCCGGAGGAGGTGATCCTGGAGATCGCCGGCGTGCGCCGCGTCTTCGCGGTCGCCTCCTACGACGACGCCGTGTACGTCGACTCCTCGCTCGGCCCCGTCAGGCTGACCCCGCTCCCGAGGTTGCCGGAACCCGTGGTGCAGACTCCTCCCGGGTCGTTGCCCGCCCCGATGCCCGGCACCGTGCTGCGGGTCGAGGTCGGCGTGGGTGACGCGGTGAAACCTGGGCAGACGGTCGTGGTGCTGGAGGCCATGAAGATGGAGCATCGCATCACGGCCCCCGCCGAGGGGGTGGTGGCCGAACTGACCGCCGTCGCCGGGCGGCAGGTCGACGCCGGCACGCCACTGGCCGTGATCAAGGAAGTGACACAGTGACCGAGGTCGTACACCTGACGGTCGAGCGCGGGGTGGCCACGGTCACCCTCGACTCGCCGCGCAACCGCAACGCCCTGTCGCGGCAGCTCGTCGAGGAGCTGTCGGCCCACCTGGAGGCGGCCGGGTCCGACGACGACGTCCGGGCGGTGCTGCTCACCCACACCGGGCCGGTGTTCTGCGCCGGGGCCGACCTGTCGGAGGCGGCGGCCGAGGGCATGGAGGCCGGCACCCGCCGCATGATCGACCTGTTCACGCTGGTGGTCGAGCTGCCCAAGCCGGTGGTCTGCCGGGTCGCGGGCAAGGCGCGGGCGGGCGGGCTCGGCCTGCTCGGCGCGTGCGACGTCGTGGTGGCCGACGACGGCGGCGACTACGCCTTCACCGAGGCCCGGCTGGGGCTCGCGCCCGCGATGATCTCGCTGACCCTGCTGCCGCGCCTCGACGGCCGGGCCGCCGGGCGCTACTTCATCACCGGCGAGACGTTCGGCGCGATGGAGGCCGAGCGCATCGGCCTGCTGACGCGGGCGGTCCCGCTGCCGCAGCTCGACGACGCGGTCGAGGCCGTGCTCGACGGCCTGCGGGCGGCCTCGCCGCAGGGTCTGGCCGAATCCAAGCGCCTGGTCACCGAGCCGGTCAGGCGGCTGCTGGCCGAACGCGGCGACGAGATGGCGACCCTGTCGGCCAAGTTGTTCTCCTCGCCCGAGGCGCGCGAGGGCATGAGCGCGTTCCTGCAGAAGCGCCCGCCCGCCTGGACCGTCTGATGTTGCGCATCGCCAACTGCTCGGGCTTCTACGGCGACCGCCTGTCGGCCGCGCGGGAGCAGGTCGACGGCGGCCCGATCGACGTGCTCACCGGCGACTGGCTGGCCGAGCTGACCATGCTGATCCTGGCCGGGAACCGGGCGAAGGGCCGCCCCCGGCTACGCGACGACGTTCGTGAAGCAGCTCTCCGACGTCCTGGCGACCTGCCTCGACCGCGGCATCAAGATCGTGTCGAACGCGGGCGGGCTCGACCCCGAGGCGTGCGCGCAGGCGATCAGGGACCTCGGCCTGCCGGCCAAGGTCGCGACCGTCACCGGCGACGACCTCATGCCGCGCCTGGCCGAGCTCGGCCCGCTGGTCAACCTCGACACCGGCGAGACCCTCACGGCCGCGCCGATCACCGCCAACGCCTACCTGGGCGGCTTCCCCATCGCCGCCGCGCTCTCGGCCGGCGCCGACGTCGTGGTGACCGGCCGCGTCACCGACGCGGCCCTGGTCACCGGCCCCGGCATCTGGCGGTACGGCTGGGGCCCCGCCGACCTCGACGCGCTCGCCGGTTCGGTCGTCGCCGGGCACGTCATCGAGTGCGGCTGCCAGGCCACCGGCGGCAACTACGCCTTCTTCGGCGAGATCCCCGACCTGGCCCACTGCGGCTTCCCCATCGCCGAACTCCACGACGACGGCTCCTGCGTCATCACCAAACACCCCGGCACCGGCGGCGCGGTCACCGTGGGCACCGTCACCGCCCAGCTCCTGTACGAGATCGCCGGCCCCCGCTATAAGGGCCCCGACGTGACGGCCCGGTTCGACAGCATCCGGCTCATGCAGGAGGGCCCCGACCGGGTGTCGGTGAGCGGCGTGCGCGGCGAGGCGCCCCCGCCGACGCTGAAGGCCGCGGTGAACGTGCTCGGCGGCTACCGCAACACGATGACCCTGGTGCTGACCGGCCTCGACGCCGACCGCAAGGCCGAGGTCGCGGAAGCGGCCGTCTGGGCGCGGGTACCGAGGGAGACCTTCGAGCACACGTACACGGAACGGGTCGGCGACCTGCTCCGGATCACGGTCATGGACCCCGACCAGCGCAAGGCCGGGCGGTTGTTCTCCTCGGCCGTGGTCGAGACGGGCTTGGCGAGTTATCCCGGCTTCTACGGCCTGACCCCGCCCGGCGACGCGTCGCCCTACGGGATCTACTGGCCGGTGGCGGTGCCCCGGATCACCGCCACGGTCGCCGTCGACGGCGCGGAGGTGCCGTTCGAGGACGCCGTGCCGCAGGCGCCCGAGGCGGCCCCGGCCGGCCGCGAGGAGCCGGGGGCGGCCGGGCCGTGGTTCGCCCCGCCGATGCCGATCCCGCTGACCGTCGAAGAAGAGCTCCGACCTTTGGGCCTCATCGCGGGCGCCCGCTCGGGCGACAAGGGCGGCAACGCCAACCTCGGCGTGTGGGTGCGCACCGCCGACCACTACGCGTGGCTGGAGAGTTACCTGACGACCGACCGGCTGGCCGAGTTGCTGCCCGAAGTGACCGGATTGCGCGTCGACCGCCATCTGTTCCCGAACCTGCTCGCGGTCAACTTCGTGGTCCACGGCCTGCTCGGCCGGGGGGTGGCCGCCAGCCCTCTCATGGACGCGCAGGCCAAGGCCCTCGGTGAACGCCTGCGGGCGGTTCCGGTGCCGCTGCCCTGAGTCCATACCGACATCGCGGCGAAACGTGAGTCCTCCTACAATTGCTCGCAATTGCGACTGTACGGAAGGACACCCCCTCATGCGCCTCCGCTTCCTCGGCACCACCTCCGAGGCCACGTCGTGCCCCGCCCTGTACGAGACCGACCGCGGCACCATCGTCGTGCAGGGCACGGAGGTGGTGGATCCGGAGGCCAGAGCCGATCTCCGGCACCTCGCCGACTACGAGACCGCCGTCGAGGTCCCGCGCGAACTCCTGGTCGAGATCGCACGCAAGGTCTTGACCTGATCACGATTAGGGAGCTCCCTATGGCCTGTGCGGCGAACTGAGGTCTACCTTGGTCCGCACCATGGCGGGAGGGATCGAGTGAGCGGTTTCCAGCAGGCGCGAATCGACCTGGGCATCCAGCTCAGGCAGCTCCGGGAGGTCGCTCACCTGTCCGGCAAGGACCTCGCCGAGCGCCTCCACTGGCAACCGTCGAAGGTCTCGCGGATCGAGAACGCCCGCCAGACGCCGACCGAGGACGACGTGGTCGTCTGGGCCCAGGCCGTCGCCGCCGAACCCGGCATGGTCGACAACCTGATCCAGCAGGCGGTCGGCCTGAGCGAGCGCCACGACTCGTGGAAGGCCCGGCACAAGGGCGGGCTGGCGGCGCTCCAGGAGGACGTGCGCGACCTGGAGGCGCGCATCCGCACGCTGCGGATCTTCGAGGCCGGGCTGGTGCCGGGCCTGCTGCAGACCGCGGAGTACTCCCGGCACATCTTCCAGAAGGTGCGCCGGGTCTACGAGGCGGTCGACGACGTCGACGCGGCGATCCGGGTGCGCATGCAGCGGCAGGAGATCCTCTACGACCCCCAGCGCAGGTTCACGTTCGTGGTGCCCGAGGCGGTGCTGCACGTGCGGCTCGCGCCGGTCGACGTGATGCGCGGCCAGATGGACCGGCTGCTGGCCATCACGACGCTGCCCAACGTCGAGTTCGGGGTGATCCCGTTCGAGTCGATGCTGCCGGCCACGCCGCTGCACAGCTTCGCCATCTACAACGAGGCGCTCGTCGGCGTGGCCACGTTCACCAAGGACCTGCTGCTCAGAGACCCCGACGACATCGCCTTCTACGGGCGCGCTCACGACGACTTCGCGGCCGCCGCCGTCTATCGCGAGGACGCCCGCGCGGTGATCGTCCGGGTCATCGACGAATTGGGGAAACAATCCGCTGATTCGTAAGAGCAATTGCTTGCCTCATGTGACGGGAGCGTGCAATCCTTTCCTCTCAGCCGGGAGGTGATTGTGCGATGCTTGACACTTTGTGGTCTCTTGAGCGATTCGCCGATGCGACGCGGGAACACATCGACCTTTCGGTGCGCCTGCTCAGCGCCAATCCGCCGGCGGTGCACGTACGGAACCGTTTCTCCGACACCCTCGCCGAGACGGTGACCTGCACCGACTGCGGCGCCTTCGTGACCTCGTGGGGCTACCGCCTCGGCACGGTCGAGTCGGTCGAAGACGCCGCCGCCCGCCTCGCCTACCTGATGGCGGCGCTTCCGGCGTAGTCACGCCCCATGGTGTCGAGGTTGGTCAGGAATCGCCGCACGTCGTCGTCGCCGTGCTGGACCGACAACGTCCACTGCTCGGTCTTGCCCCACGGCGGCAGGAAGACCCCGCCGTTGTGCTGGTAGAGCCAGTGCGCATGTCCCCATTCGCCGGGATAGTCGAGAAAATCGCGGTAGTCGCGGAGTTTCTCATGAAATATTACTGACCCCTTCGCGCCATATGACTGGATATATCCGGGCATGCCCCATCTGCGGAGAATGGCGGTGGCCTCTTCTGTCATCACCAAGCGCAACCGATCAAAGTGACGATAAGCGTCCGAATTAAGCACGTCCCGGAGCACGACCGCCGCGACCGCCATGGTGAGCGGATTGCCGTTGAACGTGCCCACCTGCTCGTACACGCCCTCGGAGATCAGCCGCATCAGGTCGGGGGTGCCGCCGATCGCCCCGCACGGCAGGCCGCCGCCGAGCGCCTTGGCCAGGCAGATGAGGTCGGGCGTCACGCCGAGTAGTTCGGACGCGCCGCCGGGCGCCACCGACAACCCGGTCTTGACCTCGTCGAAGGCGAGGTAGGCGCCGTGGCGGTGCAGCAGGTCCTTCAGCTGCCCGAGGTAGCCGTCGGGCGGCGGGATGAGCCCGATGTTCATCATGACCGGTTCGAGGATCATCCCGGCGATCTCGCCGGAGTTCTCGATCAGCGCCCGCTCGACGGCCTCCAGGTCGCCGAACGGCACCACGACGGTCAGCCGGGCCAGGTCCGGCGGCACCGAGACGCTGTAGCGCACCGAGCGGGGCCGCAGCGGCGGCCCGGCCTCCTCGATGGACGGATAGACGCTGACCTGCACGGAGTCGTGGTGGCCGTGGTAACTGCCCTCGACCTTGATGATCTTCATGCGGCCGGTGGCGGCCCGCATCAGATGGACGGCGTCCATCGTGGCCTCGGTGCCGGAGTTGCCGAACCGCCACATCGGCAGCCCGAACCGCTCGGCCAGCAGCCGGGCCACGACGACGGCGTCGCGGGTCGGCTGGGCGAAATGGGTGCCCTTCCTGACCCGTTCGTCGATGGTCTCGACGACGGCCGGGTGGGCGTGCCCGACGAGGTTGACCCCGAATCCGCCGTGCAGGTCGACGTACGAGGTGCCGTCGAGGTCGACGACCCGGGACCCCTGGCCGTGCGAGATCCACACGGCGCCGGGAGGGGCGTCCTGCCAGTTGGAGGCCACTCCCCCAGGCAAGACATCGGAGCATTCGGTGCGCACTCGCCGCGATTCGACGGTCCGGGCGAGGAACGCGCCTTCTTGAAGGGCGATCAGGTCGTCCAGTACGCGAGCCGGTGTCCGCTCGCTGACGACGGTCATCGTTAGATCCTTTCGGGCAGGGCCGGCGCGCGGCCCGTGAGATAAGCGGTCGCCACGGTGGCGATCCACTGGAAGGTGACGTCCTCGTCGGCGGAGAACGGGCCCGGCCGGTACCCGCGTGAACTCACGCCCCGCTGCACCCCTTCGCAGGCCTGCCAGTCCTGGCGGTTGGTCAGATCCCAGAAGTCGACGGCGTAGCCGACGTCGGTGGTCCCCTTGGGGAACAGCCACTGGCAGGTGACCTTGGTCCGGGTGGCGGTGAGCGGTTCGAGGACGTGCGTCATCACATAGTCGGGATGGAGACTGAGCAGCAGGTTCGGGAACAGGTGCAGGTACTCGACGATCCGCAGCCGCTCGCCCGTGATGCCGGGAAGGGGCCCGGTCGCCGAGTTGCCGTCCATCGACATGGTCTCGGCGCCGTCGACCAGGTCCATGCGCCCGCCCGCCCACAGCCCCGTCGGGACATAGTTGTCCCCGCTGTCGGGCGGGCTCACGGCGCACAGCTCGGGGTGGATCGCCGGGCAGTGGTAACACTCGTGGTAGTTCTCGACGGCGAGCTTCCAGTTGGCGTCGAGCTCATATTCGTGCGACGCGGCGACGTCGAGCTCACCCATCGTGTACGGGCTGACGATCTCCGCCAGCCCGTCGAGGTAGTCGTGGATGGGCGGCGCCTGCCCGTCGGCGTTGACGAACACGAACCCGTGCCACTCGGTGACCGGAACCTCGACGAGACCCAGCTTGGGCGCCGGCTCGCCGGGGATGCGGTGCAGGTCGCCCCGGAGGTTGTAGACCCAGTTGTGGTACGGACAGGCGATGAACCGTCCGGTCGCACTCGAACCGCACGGGAGCAGTTCGTGGGCGCGGTGACGGCAGACGTTGTAGAACCCGCGCAGCACGGCGTCGTCGTCACGCACCAGCAACACGGAGTCGTCGCCGACGGCGACGGCCTTCCGACCCCGGTTCGGGATGTCCGACGAACGCCCCGCGCAGACCCAGCCACCGGCGAAGACGACCGCCCGCTCCCAGGCGAGCACGTCGTCGGCGGTGTAGGCGGCCTGCGGCAGCATCTGACCCGGGGCCTTGAGACAGGCCCGGACTTCGTCGAGGTCGAGCGGAGCGGAGTTCATCGCTTGCACCATTCGCTCTGGTCCTGGCCGGAACCACACCAGGTCGTCGGCCGGGCGGCCCCGGCCTGGCTGGGCGGCCAGACCACACCGGCTTTCCCGTCGGGCCGGGCCAGGACACTCGACAACACGTCACGGAGAACCCGAATCATCACTTCCACCACCTCGTGTTCAATACGGCCTTCACGTCCTCGATCGCCTTCAGCGGAGCAACACCGTCCGGCACGCGGGTATCGGTGATTCCGTGGCGCGCCCGCGCGCGAACGCAGGTTCGGCGAACACTCTCAGGGATCGGCGACGCACCGTTCGCCGCGCGAGTGCGGACCGATCGCACGCAGGCGTGGGTCGGGTCCGCGCCTCCATGGCATGGCGAAGCACCGTTCAGCGCGCGAGTCCGGCGGACGCTTGGGGTGATCATTTTCTGCCGCCCCTCTTGCGGTCCTTGAGGATGCGGCGGGTGGCCAGGTAGCCGGCGATGCCCGTCACGCCGCCGCCGCCGTGGGTTGCCGAGCTGCACTGGTAGAGGCCCTTCACCGGGGTGGTGAAGTCGGCGTAGCCGGGGGCGGGGCGCAGGTGGAAGAGCTGGTCGGGGGAGAGTTCTCCGTGGAAGATGTTGCCGCCGAGCAGGCCGTATTCGTGTTCCATCTCGTGGGGGCCGATGACCTGGCGGTGGAGGACCGACGCCTTGAAGCCGGGGGCCAGCTGGTCGTAGCCGTCGATGACCCGGTCGGCGTAGGCGTCGAGTTCCTCGGTGTGCGGTTCCTCGTTCCAGGTGTGAGGGACCCACTGGGTGAACATCGACATGATGTGGGTGCCCTCGGGGCAGAGCGTGCGGTCGACCGTCGAGGGGATGACCGAGTCGGAGAACGGCAGGCGCGCGGCGACGCCTGACCTGGCGTCCTGGAACGCCTGCTCGACGTACTCGATGGAGTGGCAGAGCTCGACCGAGCCGGTCAGGTCGGCTTCGGGGTTGGACGGGAAGGTCGGCAGCTCCGAGAGGGCCACGTTGATCTTCACGACGCCCGAGCGGGAGCGCCAGCGTTCGATGTCGCGCACGAAGTCGTCGGGCAGGTGGTCGCGGCCCACGTGCGTCAGGAAGGTGGTCTTGGGGTGGGTGGCGGCGACGACGGTGGAGGCGGTGAACTCGCGGCCGTCTTCGAGGGCGACTCCTACGACCTTGCCCCCCTTTATAAGGATTTTTCGGACCGGGGCTTCGGTCAGGACCGTCGCGCCGAACGCCTCGGCCGAGCTCCGGATCGCCTGGCTGACCGCGCCCATGCCGCCGATCGGGTACCCCCACGACCCCATGCGCCCGTCACCGACGTCGCCGATCGTGTGGTGCATCATCACGTAGGCGGTGCCCGGCTCGGCCGGCCCGGCCCACGTGCCGATGACGCCGTTGATCGACATCACGCCCTTGACCTGGGGCGATTCGAACCACTCGTTCAGCAGGTCCTCGACCGACATGGTGAACAGGCGGACCGCGTCGGCAGTGCCCCGCGTCCGCAGGCCGCGCAGCCCCCAGGCCAGTCTCAACTGGTCGATCAGGTCCTTAGGCCGCATCGAGCCGACGTTGGGCGGGGTGCGCATCAGCAACGGGGACAGGACGTCGCCGATGCCCTGGAGCCAGGCTTCGTAGCGGGGCATCGCGTCGGCGTCCTTCGCGGAGAACGCGGCGATCTGGGCGTGGTCGCGGGCCGGATCGCCCGTCTCGGTCTGCAGGGAACGGCCGTCGGGGAACGGCACGAAACTGGGCCCCATGGGGATCACGTCGTAGCCGTGTTCCTTGAGCCGCAGGTCACGCAGGATCGTGGGGGGCATCAGGCTCATGACGTACGAGAGAGCAGTGACTTTGAAGTCGGGGCCCCAGGGGGTTTCCGTGGTGGCCGCGCCCCCGGTGACCGGACGGGCTTCGGCGACGAGTGTGGAGAGTCCGGCACGGGCGAGATAGGCCGCGGCGACGAGCCCGTTGTGCCCGCCCCCGATGATGATCGCGTCGTATGCGTGTTTCACCGGCTGTACCCCTTCTGCATGGCGTTACGACCCGGAAAACTTATGCCCGCACGCCTTGCGGCCCATGGGGGCCACACCGTCAGACTAACTGGGCAACCAGTCAGTCTGGCAAGAGGAGATTCGGTACCAGAAAAGGGAACAGCATGGATCGACGCAGGTTTCTGCTGGTCAGCGCCTTAGCTGCGACGGCGGCATGTGGAGGCGAGCGGCCCGGCCGCTCGACGGGGTCCTCCGCAGTGCCGCTCACTCGAACGGATTCACCCGGCGCCCTGCCGCTGCACGACGACATCCCTCCGATCGCGGACGGGCTCTCCCCGGAGTCCGGCGGGGTGTTGAAGATCTTGAACTATCCCGAGTACGTGTCGCCTGACGTGTTGAAGGCGTTCGGGAAGACCCACGGGGTCGAGATCGAGCTGACGACCTTCAACACGATGGAAGACGCGATCTCCAAACTCCGCACACCCGGCGCGTCGTTCGACGTGTGGTTCCCGACGCCCGACGTGATCGGGAAGGCCGCGGTCGGAAAGCTGCTACTGCCGCTGAACAAGACCTACCTGGGGAATCTGGCCAACGCGTGGCCTCAGCTCCAGTCGCCCTTCTACGACGACGGTTCACGGTATTCGGTGCCCTATTGCGCCTACACGTCCGGGGTCGGGTACCGGGCCGACGAGGTTTCGGCCGGGTTCGGGTATGGGCTGCTCTGGGATCCGGCGTACAAGGGCAAGGCTTATCTGATCGACGACCACCGCGAGGGCCTGGCCCTGGCGATGCTGAAGAACGGGTCGCGGGAGATCAACACCGAGGATCCCGTGAAGATCAAGCAGGCCGGGACGTGGCTGTCGGAGCTCGTACCGCTGATGAACATCAAGACCGGGATCGCGGCCTATCAGCTGGTGGCCGAGGGCCAGGCGACGGTGCACCACTGCTGGTCCGGGGACATGATCAACGCGCAGTCGTACCTGCCGAAGGGCGTGGACGCGGACGTGCTCGGCTACTGGTACCCGTCCGACGACCTCGGCGTGGTCGGGACCGACTCCATGGCCGTGCCCGCATCCGCTTCGAAGCCGGTGCTCGCGCACATGCTGCTCGACCATCTGCTGGATCCTGCGGTGGCGCAGGAGAACTTCTCCTTCACGGGCTATCAGCCGGCGCTGTCGGCGATCACCCCCGAGAAGATGGTCACCGACGAGTTCGTGACCGAGGGCCTGAAGTCGGCGATCGTGACGCCGGACGTGTACGCCCGCAGCCAGCAGATCTTCCAGATCTCCCCCGCCGCCGAGGCGGTCTGGCTGGACACGTGGTCGCAATTCAAGGCAGGCCAGTGAACGGGGACGGCGGAGGTTCCGCGGAACCTCCGGGAGAACCCCCGTCCAGAGTGGACGATCACCCGAACGGACCGGCTGAGAGCGGACCCAGTTCAAGCACACCAGCTACGAGTGGACGGGCTGAAAGCAGACCCGGCACGAGCGAGCCGACTGCGGGCAGACCAACCGCAAGCGGAACCGGGGCAAGCAGACCGGCTGAAAGCAGACCTGACACAAGCGAGCCAACTACGAGCAGGTCAACCGCGAGCGGAGCCGGCGCGAGCAGACCGGCTGCGGGCGGACCGACTGAGAGCAGACCCGGCGCAAGCGGGCGAAACGCAAGTGAATGCGGGGCGAGCGGACCGGCTGCAAGCGGGACGGCGAAGAGCAGATCAACCGCGAGTAGACCCGGCGCGAGCGAGCCAACTGCAAGCAGACCGGCCGAGGGCGGAACCGGCGCCAGCGAGCCAACGGCAAGTGGACCGGCTGAGGTTAGCCCTGGTGTGAGCAGACCGGGCGACCTGCCCACGCCGACTACCGATCACACAGCTGGCCAAGGTGGAGCAGCGGATCGTCCAGGCTCCCCTGGCGAAACGACACCACGGGCGGCCGGATCCGCAGCCCCGCCCGTCTCCGCACAGCCCATCGGCTCGGTATTGCGGCGAAATGTCGGGGCTCCTACTCGTCGGGCTCGTCGCGATCGGAGTGGCGGTCTGTGGGGTCTGCTCGCCGCGCCCGGCACGCTCTGGTTAGTCCTGCTGTTCGCGGTGCCCTTCTACGCCATCGCCGCCGTGGCCTTCGGTTACACCGACCCGGTCTTCAACGCGCCGGTGCCGGAATGGGACCCCCGTTACTGGGACTTCACCGCGTTCACCGAGATCCTCACCCGGTCGGTCACCGGAGACCTGCGGCCCGTCTTCCTCCGCACGCTGCTCTACGTCGCCCTCGCCCTGGGGTTGTGCGTGGCCATCGGCTACCCGGTGGCCTACTACGTCGCCCGGCACGCCGGACGGCACCGGGCCCTGCTGCTCGGCCTGATCCTCGCGCCGTGGTGGGTGAACTACCTGACGCGCATGCTGGCCTGGCTGAACCTGCTCCAGGACGACGGCTACGTCAACGACCTGCTGCTGTTCACCCGGATCGTGGACGAACCCGTGCGCTGGTTGTCGGGCAACCCGGTGACGGTCGTGCTGGCGCTGGTCTACGGGTACATCCCGTTCTTCATCGTGCCGCTGTTCTCCACCCTCGACCGCATCGACCCCCTGTTACTGGAGGCGGCGCGCGACCTCGGCTGTTCGGGCCGGGGCGCGTTCTGGCACGTGACGCTTCCGCTGTCGCGGCCCGGGTTGCTGACCGCGTCGGCCATCACGGCGCTGCCGATGTTCGGCGACTACTACACGAACACCCTCGTATCGGGCTCGCCGACCACCACGATGATCGCCAACCAGATCGAGTTCTACCTGCTCGGCGGGACCCGGAAGGAACTCGGGGCGTCACTCGTGCTGCTGCTGTCGGCGCTGCTCATGGTGGTGATGGTGTACTACCTGATCTCCAGCCGCCGGGCCGAGGAGGAGGTGTCATGACGCGACGTCCTCAAGCCACCTGGCGGACAGATCAGCGGCGACGACATTCACCGAGCCTCCCGTGAAAACAAGCTCATGACCGCAACCCAATGGGTGCGGGAGAATCTCGTCGAGCATCAGGCTTCCGAGAACCGATTCCTCCGGGCCTTTCTTCCGAAGCCTGATGTCGAATGCCCTGACATCGGTGTAACTCACTTCCAGCCCGCTGTCGTGCTTCCACTCATTGGGGCCGAAGATGATGCGCAGATGAAGTCGGCCGTCGTCCCAGAGATGCGTGTCGACCAGGGTCAGGTCCTTGACGCAACGCACATTGTAGAAGTCGTAGTGGGCGGGATCCGAGGCGAACTCCCGGGCACCAGGAGGAAGATCCGCTTCGAGCCGGGGAAGTGCCTGAAGGTAGTCGACGGCACTCACCAGGAATCCATAGGGATCCGCCTGCCGCTCGACCTTGATGAATTTCACTGTTCGACACATCCCGTCTACCACTTGGCATCCGGCCGACCAGTCTTCCGCATGAATTCGATCGCCTTGTTCATGTCCTGCGCTCGAAACCCCGGCCCAGCCGGAGAGGAGATCTCATGAGACGGCGCCCGTGGGTGCTCGCGTCGGTGACGTGGGCGTATGTCGTGTGGTCGCTGGTGCCGATCCTGGTGGCGATCCAGTTCTCGTTCAACGACGGCCGCTCGCGCAGCACCTGGCAGGGCTTCTCCCTGCAGTGGTACTTCGGCTCGTCCGGTTCGGTGGCCGAAGACCCGTCGCTACGGCTGGCCCTGATCAACAGCCTGACGGTCGCCGGCCTCACGACGTTGATCGCCACCCCGCTCGGGGTCGCCACGGCCCTCGGCCTGGCCCGCTGGCGAGGCCGCACGGGCCGCGTCGTCGGCGGACTGACCCTGCTGCCGCTGGCCACCCCCGAGATCGTGATGGGCTCGGCCCTCTACCTGGTCTTCACCAACCTCTACCTGTTCGTGCCACTGGGCCAGCCGGCTCAGATCATCGGTCACGTGACGTTCTCCGTCTCGTACGTGGTCGTGATCGTCCGCTCCCGGCTGGCGTCGATCGGCACCGACTACGAGGAGGCAGCCCGCGACCTGGGCTGCGGTCGCCTGTCCGCCGTCCGGCTGATCCTGCTCCCCCTGCTGACCCCCGCGGTGTTCGCCGGCGCGATGATCGTCTTCGCATCGTCCATGGACGACTTCGTCATCTCGGCGTTCCTGTCCCCCGACGCGTCGTCGGTGACCGTCCCCATCAAGCTCTACAGCGCGGTACGAAACGCGCCGACCCCCGCACTGAACGCACTCGCGACGCTGCTGGTATTCGCTTCACTGGTGGCGTTGCTGCTGGGCTGGCTGGTGCAACGTCGAATGCCCCGGCAGGACGGCATCCCCGCTCACCTGCGCGGCCGGTAGGAAAGCGTGCGAGAGACCGGTTCTGTCCGGGACGACGATGAGGTCGTCGGGTTTCAGCCAGCCACCCGGCACGAATCGACGAAGCTGACCCGCCAGATATTCGCCGAATTCATGGTCGGGCGGCAGTCGGCGCCACTGAGCGAGAAGGCGGGCAGGAGCTTCGAGGATGTCGTCGCTGTCCTCCAGCTCGACGTAACGGTCGACGAGACGGGGCAGTTCGTCCCAGACTTCGTCGAACCGCCTCAGCGCGATCTTCGCGGCGACCGCATACTCCCAGGCCAGCAGGTAGCGCCACACCAGATCACGTTCAGCGAACCACGATTCGCTCATGCCGCCGAAATGGCCGATGGCCTCTTCGTGCATGCCGGCCGAATAGCAGAGCTCGATCACATGGAAACGCGCCCAGGGGTGACCCGGATCCCGGTCGAGGGTGTGCCGGAACTCCGCCATCGCCTCGCGACGGAGCGCGAAGCCGGTCGTCCACGACAGATAGAGGGCGAAACCACGAAGGTAGTGAGCCTCGGCATCATCCGAGCTGGATTCGAGCAGTTCTTCGGTCAGTTCCAGGGCGGCGCGCAACGTCGACGGCGAGCGGTCGTTCTCGGCCTCGCCGAGCGCGGCCAGCGCATGGTCGTGCAGCGACGCGAGGTCGGTTCCGTGCTCACGAAGCGGATCCATTCCCGTCTCCCCGTGCCGCCACATATTTGGTGAGGAGCGAGAAGCCTTCGTCCCCCCGCCCATCGGCCACCGCACGATCAGCGTAGCCGCGCGCCGCCCGCAACGCCCCCGTCTCCAGCCCCGCCGTCTCCGACGCCGCGATCACATGCGAAATCGCCGCCCGCGCCGACCGAATCGACGACGCCGTCCCCGGGTGCTCCCCCGACTCCAGGTTCGCGCCGCACTCGTCGATGAGCGACGGCAGGATCTCCCCGAGCCCCCGCAACATCGGAGTCAGCTCAGCAGCCGAGATCCCCTCGGAAGCGCCGAGCGCATAAGCGTGGACGACACCGGCGAGGGCGTTCCAGAACGCATCGAGCACCGCCACGTCGAAGGCCGCCGCGCGGCCGGGGTCGTCACCCAGATACATCGGCGTGGCAAGCACCGACAGCTCCGCCTCCCAGCGGGAGAAGAGCTCCCGAGGCCCGCTGTAGAAGATGAGACCCTGAGGCGTTCCGATGCCCGTGGTCGGGCAGGCCACGGCCCCTTCGAGGTAGGCGATGCCCTGATCGGCGGCCCAGGCGGCCATCTCCCTGGCCCGCCGGGGAGTGTCGGCCGTGAGGTTGACGAGAGTGCGCCCCTTCAGCGCCTCGGCGTCGAGGATCGCGGACACCGCGTCATAGTCGATCACCGACACGATGGTGAGCTCCCCAGCCGCCTCGGCCACCGTGACAGCCTCGACCGCGCCTTCGGGCGCCTTGCCCGCGGTGCGGTTCCACACCGTCGTGCGGTGACCCGCGGCGACATAAGCGCCAGCGAGCGCCCGCCCCATCGGACCCAGTCCGAGAATCGTGACAGGAGTCATGCCACGACCTTACAAACCGCCACCGACACTCCCAGCCGCAGTAACCCGCCCGGCGCACCCCCAGCTGAGCCGAACGAGACCGACAGCGCCAAAAGAAGGGAGCCCACTCCAGCTCAGGCCCGGTCATCCGGACCCGCCGCGCCGCTCCACCGACCGCGCGATGACCAGCCACGGGATCTCGCTCGCACCCTCCCGAATGCGGTCCACGCGTAACTACCGCTCCATCACGCTCAGGCGATCACGTGCCTGAACCCCACTGCTGAACACCTCGCTGGTGCTGTCTCCGATGCGGTCCCCCGTGTAACTCCCGCAGATACCGTTGGCCCCTCGCCACTCCATCGACCGCGCGATAAGCAGCCGCTGAATCTCACGCGTGCCCTGGCAGGTACCGTTCCGCAACGCTCAGGCATCACCTGCCTGACCCCCGCCACTCCATCGACCGCGCGATAAGCAGCCGCTGAATCTCACGCGTGCCTTGGCAGGTACCGCTCCGCAACGCTCAGGCATCACCTGCCTGACCCCCGCCGCTACAACAACCGCGCGACAAGGAGCCGCTGGATCCCGCTCGCGCCCTTCCGCAGATACCGATCCGCTACGGTCGGCCGACCACTTGTCTGCCGCCGCGCTGCTCCATCGACCGCGCGATATTCGGCCGTTGGATCCCGCTCGCGTCCTCCCGGCACAAACCGCTCCGCCGCGCTCAGGCGATCACCTGTCTGACCCCCCGCCGCTCCATCGACCGCGCGATGATCAATCGCTGGATCTCGCTCGTCCCCTCCCAGATACGATCCACCCGCAGCTCACGCAGATACCGTTCCGCCACGTTGGTCCGCATGTACCCCCTCCCCCCGAACGTCTGCACCGCCCGGTCGGCGCACCGCCACGCCGCCTCCGACGCGAACAGTTTCGCCAGCGACGCCTTCGCGTGCACGACCTTCCGGTCCACCCCCGCATCGGCCAGCGCCGCCACTTCGTACACCATCAACCGCGCCGCCGCCGCGTCAGCAGCCGAGTCGGCCAGCGGAAAGGCCACACCTTGGTGGTCGAGAAGCCGCGCCCCGCCTTGTTCGCGTTCGAGGGCCCAGCCCACGGCCTCCTCCAGCAGCCGCCCCATCGCCCCCACGCAGTGGGCCGCTATGCCCAGCCGTTCCTCGACGAACCAGTTCTGCTGCAACGCGTCGGCCCGCCCGAGCCCGCCGAGCACCGCCTCATCGCCGACCAGCACCCCGTTCAGGTGCAGGGTCGGATGCCCGTGCGGGAACGAGTGGGTGAACGGCGGATCGTCCAGGTATTCGACCCCGTCGGCCTCCGCGTCGACGAGGAACAACGTCGGCCCGTGTCCCTCGACCAGGGCCACCACGATGTGCACAGCCGCCACGTCACCGCTGGTCACGAACCATTTCTCGCCGTCGAGCCGCCACCGGCCGCCCACCCGCTCAGCCACGGTCGAGATGCCCGACGGATCGGAGCCTGCGTATTCTTCGGTCACCGCGTAGGAGACCCACCCCTCGCCGAGCAGGGCGGGCCGCAGGTAGCGGGCGATCTGGTCAGGCGTACCGGCGGACAGGACGTTGTAGGCGTCGGGGACCCACCACCACAAACCGTTCGTGTTGCGCCCGAACTGCTCGTGCACCACGACGTAGTCGGTCGCCGACCAGCCCTGGCCGCCGTGCTCCACGGAGTGCCGGCCGCCGTTGAGCCGGGCGGCCAAGGCCGCTTTCATGATTTCGCCCACGTCAGAGGAGGGCAGGCGCCCGCCGGCCCGTTCGGCCGACTCCTCCCGTGGAATCAGCACCTCGTCGACGAAGGCTTTCGCGCGGGCGCGCAACTCGATCTGTTCGTCCGACAGCCGTATCAGCGACATGTCGCTCTCCCCACGATCCCTGACTGGCGACCCAGTCAAATCGGGGAGCGATCACCCTGTCAAGCGGGGAACGACGACCGGTCGACGCCCACCTCGCGGGCCGCCGCGATCCGGGCGTGCTCCAGCAGGCGTTTGCGCGACATCGCGCCCGAATGGAGCGTGTAGCGCACCACGAGCCCGTCGAGCATGCCGTCGAGCCGCTCGGCGGCGCCCTGGGGGTCGTCGCAGGTGAACTCGCCGGCTTCCATGCCCTGGGAGATCACCTCGGAGAGGATCTCGATCCAGCCGCCTTCGAGTTCGAGCAGGATGTCGCGGACGTGGGGCTCGCGCACGCCCAGCGCCCACGCGTCGAGCCACAGGATCCAGCTCTGGTCGGACCGCGACGACGGGATGTAGAAGCGCAGCACGCGGTCGAGCCGCTGGATGGCGGTGCCGGGGCCGGCGATGATCTCCCGCAGCCGCCGGACCTCGCTCTCGGAGGTGGCCCGCAACATGGCGGTGATCAGGTCGTCTTTGGTGGCGAAGTGGTAGTGGATCAACCCGCCACTGACGTTGGTCGCTTTCGCGATGTCGGAGACCCGGGTGCTGGCGAGACCCCGTTCCAGCACCACACGCCGGGCGGCGTCCAGCAGTTCGGCCCGGCGCTGATCTGCCTGATCGGCCCGGCTGCTCCGGGCGCCCTCCGCGCTGCGCACCCGGCAACTCTACCCCAGCACCGCCTCGCGTTGACGACCCTCCTTGACTGCTGACTGGTTGACCAACCAGTGTTGGGAGGGTGAGACCCGCGCGCCTGCTCGCTCCCCGTTCGGTCGCCGTCGTCGGCGCTTCGACCCGCCCCGGCTCCTATGGGAACCAGGCGGTCGCCAACCTGGTCACCGCCGGTTTCCCGGGGGCCGTGTACGGGGTGCACCCCACCGCCCGAGAGGTGCACGGCGTGTCGTGCGTGCCCACGATCGGCGACCTGCCGATCGCCCCCGACGCGCTCGTGATCGCCACCCCTGCGGCCACCGTGCCGGGTCTTCTCCGGGAGGCGGGGGAACGAGGATGTGGCGGTGCGGTCGTACTCGCGGCCGGTTTCGCCGAGGTTCCCGGGGGCCGCCCCCTCCAGGACGACCTCCGCCGGATCGCCCTCGATCACGACCTGCCCGTCTGCGGCCCGAACGGGAACGGGATCGTCTCCGTGGTCGGCCGGGCCCCCATGTGGGGCGACGCCTACCTGCCCCGACGCCCCGGCCCGGTGGCGCTCGTCTCGCAGAGCGGCAACGTGGCGGTGAACGCGCTGCTCAGCAGGCGGGCGCTGCGCCTGCACACCGTGGTCTCCTGCGGCAACCAGGCGGTTCTCAACGCCTCCGACTACCTCGCCGCACTGGCCGAACTCGACGGGGTGCGCTCGGTCGCGCTCTACCTGGAGACCGAGGACCCCGGCCTGCCGAACGCCCTCGCCCTCGCCGCCGAACAGGGCATCCGGGTGGCCGTCCTGAAGGCGGGCGCCAGCGAGCGGGGCGCCGCCGCCACGTCCGCCCACACCGGCGCGGTCGCGGGCGACCACCGCGTCCTGAAGGCGCTGGTCGAAGAGGCGGGCGGCGCCTGGGCCCGCAACCCGCACGAGCTCCTGGAGCTGGCGAAGACCCTGAGCCATCGATCGGCACCCGGCGTGCGGGGAAGCGGGGTGCTGGTGGTGACGTGTTCGGGCGGGGACGCGGCCGTCGCCGCCGACGAGGCCGCCCGGCTCGGGATCCCGCTTCCGGCCCTCAACGCCGGCACGGTGGACAAGCTCAAGAGCCTGCTTCCCGGTACGGCCACCGCCGCCAACCCCCTCGACTACACCGCCGTCATCTTCGGCGAGACACGGAGGACGGCCGGCATCATCACCGCGGCGGGCGGCGACCCGGCGATCGGGGCCGTGCTCGCCTACTACGACCGTCCAGAAGAGATGGACGCCGAGCAGACCCACGCCTGGGACGCCGCCCTCGAAGGGATCACGGCCGCGGAGCTGGACGTCCCGCTCGTCGTCGCCGCCACGCTGCCCGAGCTGATGCCGGAGGCCACCGCCGAACACCTCACCGACCTGGGCGTGATCCCGGTCGCGGGCCTGACCGAGGGCCTGCTCTGCGCGAACGCCGTCACGGCCCGCCCCGATCCGGGCCGCCTGCGCAAGATCTCCGAGCAGGTTTCCCGCAGCCCCGGCCGCTGGCTCAGGGAGGTCGAGGGCAAGGCCCTGCTGAAGGCGCACGGCGTCGCCGTCCCGAAGGGCGCGGTGGCGGAGAACGCGGAGGACGCCGAGGCGCTCCGGAAGGAGCTGGGCACGGTGGTGGTCAAGGTGGACTCCCCCGACGTCCGCCACAAGGCCGCCGAGGGCGGCGTCATCCTCGGCGTCTCCACGCAGAAGGACCTCGAACGGGCGCTGCGGCAGATCCCCCCGCCCGTCCTGGTGGAGGAGATGGTGCCCCAGGGCGTGGAGATCATGATCTCCGTCAGGTACGACGCCGTCACGCCGGTCGTCGTCATCGCTCTTGGCGGGGCCTGTGTGGAGGTCTTCGACGACGCCGCCGTCATCCCGCTTCCCGTCACGGCCGAGCGGGTGGCGGGAGCCGTACAGAAACTGAGAGCCGCGAGGCTCATCCCGGACCTCAAGGCACTCGCCCGGACCGCCGTCGCGATCGCCGACATGACCCGTCGGGAAGGCTTCGCGCTGGTCGAGGTCAACCCCGTCATCCTGCGGGGCCGGACCGCGACGGCGGTCGACGCCGTCATCTGCCGAGGGCGCCCTGCAGGTCCATGACGTGGTCCTGCGTCTGCTGGAGCAGCGGGCGCAGCGCCTCGGCCACGTCGGGGAGGCCGAGGGCGATGGCCTGCTCGACCCGTTCGCGGTAGCGGACCAGCTGGGTCTCCTCCAGTTCCAGGTCCAGCCGGAGGGCGGCGGCGCCGTCGGGGGTGTCGGGGATGTGCGGGACCTTCACCGAGGGGACGCCGCCGAGGAAGTCGATCTGCTCCGCCAGCGCGCTGGCGTGTTCGAGTTCCTGCGACAGGTGGGCGCGCATCTCTTCGACGATGGGCTGGTATTCGGCGCCCTTGATGGTCGCCGCGTGCTGGGTGTACTGGACGATCGAGCGGTATTCGCTCTCGAGGTCCTCGTTCAGGAGCGCGATGAATGCCTGTTTGTCCATGCGGCTGCGGCTACCCCGCGTTCGCGTTCCGACACCACCCGGGCCAGGCCGCGCAGCTGGGCGATCGAGGTGCGCACGACGTCCACGCTGCTGTCGGGGTCGTCGACCCACCGCACCGGCACCTCGTGGACGCGCAGGCCGCGCCACTGGGCCTTGAGCAGCAGTTCGGTGTCGAAGAACCAGGCGTCGTCGGCCACGTGCGGGAGTAACTCGCGGGCGACCGGGGTGCGCAGCGCCTTGAAGCCGCACTGGGCGTCGGTGAAGCGCGCGCCGAGCGAGCGCAGCAGCCGGTTGTAGGTGCGGGAGATGAGCTCGCGGCGGGGGCCGCGGATCACCGAGGCGCCGGGGGCCAGGCGGCTGCCGACCGCGACGTCGCACTCGCCGGCCAGCAGCGGGGTGACGAGCGGCACGAAGGCGGCCAGATCGGTCGACAGGTCGACGTCCATGTACGCCACCACGTCGGCCTCGCTCCACGACCAGGCCTCCCGGAGGGCCAGGCCCCGGCCCTTGGACTCCAGGCGGATCGTCCGGACGTCGTCGAGGGAGCGGGCGATCGACCAGGTCGCGTCGGTGGAGCCGTTGTCGGCCACGGTCACCTGGGCCGGGAAGGGGCACTCCCGTTTGAGGAAGTCGAGCAGCGTGGACACGCTGGAGGCGAGCACCCGTTCCTCGTTGTAGACGGGCAGGACGATCTCGATCACGCGGCGGACCCGGGGAGCCGCACGGTCACGGTCGTGCCGCCCGACGGCCCGCTCACCAGGCTCACCTCGCCGTCGGCCGCCTTCACCGCCTGGGCGACGATGGCCAGGCCCAGGCCGGAGCCCGGCAGGCTGCGGGCGGCGGGCGAGCGCCAGAAGCGTTCGAAGACGTGCGGGAGCTCCTCGTCGGCGATGCCCGGCCCCTCGTCGCGGACGGTCAGTTCGCCGTCCCGCAAGCGGACGCTCACGGTGCCCCCCTCTGGGCTGAACTTGACCGCATTGTCCAGAATGTTAACGGCCGCGCGCTGCAACCCGCGCACGTCCCCGCTCACCCGCCACGGGGACAACTCCACGTCGAAGACCAGCCCCGGGCCGCGCCGCCGGGCCCGGTCGACGGCGGCGGCGACCACGTCCTGGAACTCCACGTCGCCGCGGGTGGAGGCGGTCTCCGCGTTCCGCGACAGTTCCAGCAGGTCGGCGATGAGGGAGGACATCTCCTCGAACTGCTCCTTGACGCTGACCAGCAGCAGGCGCTTGCTCTCGGCCTCCAGCGGCCGGCCGGTGTTCTCGCTGCGCAGCAGCAGGTCGATGTTGGTGCGCAGCGACGTCAGCGGGGTGCGCAGCTCGTGGCCGGCGTCGGAGACGAGCTGCCGCTGCCGGTCGCGCGAGGCGGCCAGCGCGGCGGTCATCGTGTTGAACGCGGCCCCCAGGCGGGCGATCTCGTCCTTGCCGTCGACCGGGATGCGCACCTCCAGGTCCTCGGTCCTGGCCACGTGCTCGACCGCGCCCGTCAGCGAGGCGACGGGACGCAGAGCGGTGCGGGCCAGGTAGAGGCCGGTGACGCAGGCGCCGAGCACCCCGACGGCGCAGACCCCCGCGAGCACCAGGCCGAGCACCCGCAACGAGGTGTCCATCTCGCGCGTCGACCGGAACACGGTCAGCGCGGTGCCGGGCTTGAACCACTCGGTGTAGGCGATGACGGGCGTGCGGTACTTGCCGCGCAGCACGCCGTCGCGCACCACCGGCCGCCCCTCGGCGGCGGTGAGCGCGAGTTCGGCGGGCAGCGGGTCGAGCGCCGAGGAGCCCTCCTGGCAGATCGACCCGTCTGACCTGACGAGCTGCCAGCCGCGCCCCGACGGGTCCCACGGCTGGTCGCGGTGGTCCTGCCCGCAGCGCGCCAGCGCCTGCGCGACCTGCACGTCGAGCACGGGGAACTGCTCCAGCGACTCCACCAGCTGGTCGCGCATCTGGTCGCGGACGATCAGCCAGCTCGCCCCGGCGCAGACCGCGATGGCCACCGCCACCGCCACCGCGATGACGAACGTGACGCGCCGCCGCAGGCTCACGACGCGGCCTTCAGCACGTAGCCGACCCCGCGCACGGTGTGGATCAGCCGGGGTTCCCCGTCGGCCTCGGTCTTGCGGCGCAGGTACATGACGTAGACGTCCAGGGAGTTGGACGACGGCTCGAAGTCGAAGCCCCACACCGCGCTGAGGATCTGCTCGCGGCTGAGCACCTGGCGGGGATGGGCCAGGAACAGCTCCAGCAGCAGGAACTCGGTCCGGGTCAGGTCGAGCTCGCGCCGCCCGCGCCGCACCTCCCGGGTGCCGGGGTTCATCCGCAGCCCCTCGAACGCCAGCTCGTCGCCGCCGGCGGAGGCCAGCGCGCTGCGCCGCAGCAGCGCCCTGACCCGGGCCAGCAGCTCGTCGAGCTCGAACGGCTTGACCAGGTAGTCGTCGGCCCCGGCGTCCAGGCCCGAGACGCGGTCGCCGACGGCGTCGCGGGCGGTCAGCATCAGGATCGGCACGTGGTCGCCGACCGCGCGCAGGCGGCGGCAGGTGGTGAGCCCGTCGAGGCGCGGCATCATGACGTCGAGCAGGACGGCGTCGTAGGGCTCGCGCTGGAGTTCGGCCAGCGCGGCCAGCCCGTCGGAAGCCACCCCGACCCGGTATCCCTCGAACTCCAGGCTGCGCCGCAGCGCCTCGCGCAGGGCGGGTTCGTCGTCGACGACCAGGAGCCGGGGTGTCTCGTCCGTCACGTTCACACGGTAACGACCACCTCTGAGAGGACCCTTAACGTCCCAGAACGGCCATCGCCGCGTTGTGGCCGGGGATGCCGCTCACCCCGCCGCCGCGCCGCGCGCCCGCGCCGCACAGCAGCAGCCGTTCGTGGACGGTCTCCACGCCCCAGCGGCCCTCTCCCTCGGCGTAGGGCCAGGACAGGTCCTGGTGGAAGATGTGGCCTCCGGGGAGGGCCGCGTCCTTCTCCAGGTCGAGGGGGGTCTTGGCCTCCAGGCAGCCGGGCAGCAGCACGTCCTCGATCGGCTCGGCCAGCACGGAGTCGATCGAGGCGAGGGTGCGGCGGACCGCCTCGTCCTTGGCCTCCGGGCGGCCGAACAGCCGGGCGGGCATGTGCAGGCCGAACAGCGTCATCGTCTGGGCGCCCGACCTGCGCAGGTCGGCGCCGAGGATCGACGGGTCGGTCAGCGAGTGGCAGTAGACCTCGGCGGGCGGCAGCGCGGGGATCTCCCCCGCCGACGCCTGCCGGAAGGCGGCGGCGAGCTGGTCGCGGCTCTCGTTGATGTGGAAGGTGCCGCTGAACGCCTCGCGCGGGTCGACCGAGCGGTCCTTCAGCCGGGGCAGCCGCTTCAGCACCATGTTGATCTTGAGCTGGGCGCCTTCGGGCCGCTCAGGGCTCTCCTCGCCGAGCAGCCGCGCGAGCGTGAAGGGCGGCAGGTTCGCGAGCACCTTCCCGCCGGTCACGGTGTGCTCGCCCTTCTCATCCCGGTACGTCACCTCGCCGGTCGCCGGGTCGATCGCGACCACCTCGGCGTCGAGCCGGATCTGCGCGCCCGCCTTGACGGCGATGTCGGCGAGCCCGCCCGTGACGGCGCCCATGCCGCCCACCGGGACGTTCCAGTCGCCCGTGCCGTCGCCGACGACGTGGTAGAGGAAACACCGGTTCGCCAGCAGGTCGGCGTCGGGGTCGGCGAACGTGCCGATCAGGGCGTCGGTCAGCACCACCCCGCGCACCACGTCGTCGGCGAACCGCTCGTTCACCACCTGGCCGATGGGCCGTTCGAACAGGTCGGTCCACGGCTCGCCCACGACCTCGCGCAGCCGCTCGCGCGGCATCAGCGGCTCGATCAGGGTGGGCGCGATCGCCGTCGCGGCGGCGGCCGTCATGGCGTAGAAGCGCCGCCAGGCGACGATCTCGTGGCCGCTGCCGGTGATGTTCGCGAACGAGGCGGCGGTGCGGTCGGCGTCGCCGCCGTCGACCAGCAGCCCGGCGTCGCCCACCGGCGTGTACGACGAGAAGCGCCGCCGCCGCAGGTCGAGCGGCAGCCCCAGGTCGGTCACGACCTTGGAGGGCAGCAGGCTGACGAGGTAGGAGTAGCGCGAGACCCGGGCCTCGACGCCCGGGAACGCCTGGGCCGAGACGGCCAGGCCGCCCACGTGGCCGAACTTCTCCAGCAGGAGCACGCTCCTGCCCGCGCGGGCGAGATAGGCGGCGGCGACCAGGCCGTTGTGGCCGGCCCCGCAGATGACGACGTCGAACATGGTGGGTTCCCCTCGATTCGCGGCCGGTGCGGAGACGCGAAGAGGGCTAGAGACCGGTCTGCCAATGGGGCTGCGGCGGGGACACCATGCCCGCACCCTACATTTATGAGTGCTCTGGGACCACCTGCGACGTATGGGGATATTTCAATGATCAAGCGTTCCGAGGAAGTGGCGACCGCGCTCGCGGAGGGCCGCCCGGTGGTGGCACTGGAGTCGACCATCATCTCCCACGGCCTGCCGCAGCCCAGGAACCTCGAAGTGGCCCGTGAGCTCGAAGGACTCGTCAGGGCGGGCGGCGCGGTCCCGGCCACGATCGCGGTGCTCGACGGCGTGCCGCGCGCCGGGCTGACCGACGAGGAGCTGGTGCGGGTCGCGACCGAGCCGGGGCTGCGCAAGCTCGGCTTCCGCGACCTGGCGCCGTGCGCGACGCTCAAGCTGAGCGGCGCGACGACGGTGTCGGCGACCTCGTTCCTGGCCGCGCGGGCGGGCCTGCGGGTGTTCGCCACCGGCGGCCTCGGCGGCGTGCACCGCGGCTACACCTCGGTGCAGGACGAATCGGCCGACATCGACACGCTCAGCCGCACCCGCATCACCGTCGTCTGCGCCGGCGTGAAGTCGATCCTCGACGTGCCCGCCACCCTGCAGCGCCTGGAGACCCGCCAGGTCACCGTGGTCGGCTACCGAACCGACGCCTTCCCCGGCTTCTACCTGCACACCTCCGGCGAGCCGGTCGACTGGCGCATCGAGTCGCCGCAGGAGGCGGCCGGCATCATGCGCGCCCAGGACGCCCTCGGCGGCCCCGAGACCGCCCTGATCGTCGCCAACCCCGTCCCCGAGGACGAGCAGCTCGACCCGGCGCTGCACGACCGCGTCCTGGCCGAGGCCCTCGCGGCCGCCGAGACCAGCGGAGTGACAGGTCAGGCCATCACCCCCTACTTGCTGGAATACCTGGTCGAGGCCACCCAAGGCGCCTCACTTGCGGCCAACCTCGCGGCAGTACGCGGAAACACCCGCCTCGCGGCGGAAATCGCGTCATCCTGGACGCCGGAGAATTGAGGGACATGAGGGGGCTCTTGGTGATCGGCGATGTCGTGACCGACGTCGTCGCGCTCCGTGCGGAGCCGGTGGCCACGGGCACCGACACCGAGGCCGACATCACGCTGCGGCCGGGCGGCTCGGGCGCCAACACCGCCGCGTGGGCCGCCCACCTGGGCGGCGACGCCCGGTTGCTGGCCCGCGTCGGCGCCGACACGGCCGCGTGGCACCTGAACGCGCTGGGCGGCGTCAAAACGCATGTGACCGTCGACCCCGCCCGCCCGACCGCCGTCGTCATCGCCATGGTCGACGACGCGGGCGAGCGGTCGTTCCTCACCAACCGGGGCGCGGCGCGGCACCTGGGCCCCGGCGACTGGACCGGCGCGCTGCTCGACGGCGTCGGCTGCCTCCACCTGTCCGGCTACCTCATGTGGACGCCCGAGGGACTGGAACTGGCCCGCATCGCCATGCGGGCCGCGAAGGACCTCCCCTGGGACGTCACCGTCAGCGTCGACCCCGCCTCGACCCGGTTCCTGCACGAGTTCGGGACCGAACGTTTCGTGGAGGAGACGCGGGCGGCCGACGTGATCATCCCCAACCGCGACGAGGCGCTCGCCCTGACGGGAGCCGCGGAGCCGGAGCGGGCGGCCGAACTCCTCGGCGACATCTACGGAACCGCCGTCGTGAAGCTCGGCCCGGCGGGCGCGCTTCTCGCCCAAGACGGGCGTATCGTTGCTCGGGCCGGTGCCGTCACGGCGGGGCCGGCCGACCGCGTCGTCGACTCCACGGGCGCGGGAGACGCGTTCGCGGCCGGGTTCCTCACGGCACGACTCGCGGGTTCCACCCGTTCCGAATGTCTCGAAGCGGGCTGCCGCGCAGGCCGGCGGGCCGTTGGGCTTGTCGGCGGCCGTCCTCCGGCCGTCAAGAACGCAACAGAGCTTTACCCTATTGACACCAATTGATAGCTTGCGGCGTAAGCTGCACCATTAGCAACAAGCGTCACTCTCGGGAGGGTGCGGTCAAACCGATGGACGCCGAGTCAACGATCTGCCTGAGCGATCTGGTTCCCGCTCTTCGCTGGAGCCGCCCCCAGCAGGTGGCCGAGGTGCTGGGAGATCCACGCCTCCCCGGCGGCTGGTGGGGCTCCGTCGCACTGGGCCGTGCCCTCGGCACGACCGGAGTTGACTGGGTCTGCGAGCGGCTCGCCCGGCTCGCCGTGACCCATCTCGACCATCTGCCGCTGACCGACTTCATGCCGGCCGTGCAGGTGCACACGGTCGACCGTCAGCTGCCCGGCTGGCCCGACCCCGTCCGCTCGGTGATCATCGGGCTCGGGGGCTGGCAGCGCCTGCGCCGCCTCACCGCGGGCGACCTCGACACCCCGGCCGCGGCGGCGACGCCCGAAGTGGTGCTGACGGCGGTGTTCAAGGAGATCTTCGCGCACATCCGCATCGAGATCACGGCCGAGACCGCCGCCCCGGCGGCCGCCGCGCAGGCGCCGGCCCCGGTGCAGCAGCCGGTCCAGCAGCCCGTGCAGCCGGCCAAGTCGGTCCCGCTGTCGGCCCCGGTGCCGGCGGTCGAGGAGACCGGCATGATGGCCGCGATCCCGGCCATCGCCGCGCGCGGGCAGGTCAACGGCGCGAAACCGGCCGTCAACGGCGCCCCCGTGGCCCCGGCCGCGGCCAAGGAGCCCGACAAGCCCGCCCCGCTCAACACGGCCGAGCACCCGATGGTCGGCCTGGTCGAGCACCTGTTCCGCGAGTGGAACCAGCTGGAGCGCGCGGTCGCCGCGCAGCGCCTGTTCGCCGCCGAGCCGATCAGCCTCCGCACCCTCGCCCACGAGCTCAACGTCGACCGCGAGCTGCTGTCGCAGGCCCAGCGCACCGCCGAGGAGCGGGTGCTGATGTGGCTGCGCTCGCCCGACTCCGCCGCCCTGACGGGTCACCTGTTCGGCCTCACCGAGTGGCTCGGCACCGCCGCCACCCAGGAGCAGCTGATCGGCGCCGACCCGTCCCACCCGATCGAGGTCCCGGCGCTGCGCACGCCCCTGTGGCGTGTCCTGGTGACGCTCATGCCCGACCGCCGGCTGCAGGACGGCTGGCTCGTCGTGGGCGACCTGGGCGGCCTGCGCGACCGCACCCGCCAGCTGCTGTCGGCCCACCCGGCCGACGCCGACGTGATCGAACTGCTCGGCCAGCTCGGCATCCGTTCCCACTCCGCCAAGGCCTGGATGGAAGCCCTGCCGAAAACTCCCGCGAACGCGACGTCCCCCCTCAACGGCGGCGCCCCGGTGGGCGACGCCCCGCTGCCGCGCCGCACCCCCGGCGCCAACGGCCACCCGGCCCGCCCGGCGGGCGTGCCGATACCGAAGATGGCCCACAGCGGCCCCGACCCGGCGACCGCGCTGGCCGCGCTCAACGCCCTCACGGGCGGCGCGCCGCGCCCGCACCTGGTGCCCAGCCCCCGCAGCACGCCGAGCCCGGCGTCCGACCCGCGCCGCTGGCAGCGCATCGACGTCACCAGCGGGCACCTGCGCGGCGAGCCGGTGGCGGTGCCCGAGAACTACGCGGCCCAGCTCGGCATGCGTCCCGGCACCCTGTTGTCGGTGACCGGCCCCGGCGACAACGCCGTGGTGCTGGTGTGGCGCGACCGGCAGCCGGTCTTCGACTCGCTGCAGCCGGTGCTGATGCGGTTGAACGCGCGACCGGGCGACTCGGTCTACGTGACCGTCGACGGATATCGGCTCGACGCCCAGCTGACGTCGTGAGCGCCTCCGCCCTAAGGATTCTTGGGGCGGAGCAGCTTGCGGTAGTAGGTGGCCGACACCTCGTAGCCGGTCGCCTTGTAGAACTCGGCCGCGCGGCGCGTGGCCAGCGCGACGTAGCCCGCGTCGCGGCTGCGCGCCCAGAGCTCGAACTCGGCGAGCAGGTGGCGGCCGAGGCCGTGGCGGCGGAAGCCGCTCTCGATGATCGCCTCCTCCACCCAGGCGACCCGGCCGTTGGCGAACAGGGTCAGGTGGGTGAAGCCCAGCAGGTAGCCCCGGACCACGCCGTCGACGGTGGCCACGAGGAGGAGCGCCTCCTCGTTCTCGAGCAGCTCGGGGAAGGCGGCGTCGAAGGCGGCCCGTTCTGGTCGGAACGACACGGCGAATTCGCGAGCCAACGCGAAGATCTGCTCCGCGTCGGTCTTCTCTGCTCTGCGAAGCTGGAGATCACCGGACGTCATGAGGCGACTCTAGGATCCGTCCGACCTGCGCGTCCATCACCGGGATGCGGTCGGACGGCTACGGAGTCCGTCCGAAACGCCCGGCTTAAAGGAAGTTTAAGCAGGTGGGAAGTGGTACGTCCGGCCACGTACCACTGGTGGTAATGGTGCCAAACTTTCGGACTTATCCGAGGAGGATCTGGTCGCCCTCGACCTTGATCGGGACCTCGGGGAGCGGCGACTTGGCGGGGCCGCCCTGGACCGATCCGTCGGCGATCGAGAACTGCGAGTTGTGGCACGGGCACACGATCTTGCCCGCGTCGACGCTCTTGACCTTGCAGCCCTGGTGGGTGCAGACCGGGCTGAAGGCCTTGTACGTGCCGGCCTCCGGCTGCGTCACCACGGCCTGCTCGGTGATCACGCCGCCGCCGACCGGCACGTCGGCCGTCGCGGCGAGCGCGGCGCCGCCGGCCGCGGGGGCGTCGGTCGCGGCCGGGGGCGCGCTGTCGGCGGGAGCCGGTTCGGCGCTGGTGGGGGCCTGCTCTCCCGAACACGCCGCGACCGCGACGCCGACCCCGGCCAGGGTGGCCGTGCCGATGGCGCGACGACGAGTGACGTTCAGGTCCACTGTGATGCCCTTCATCTCGGTTACGGGGGTTGTCTCGTACACAGACAACCAGCAGCCGGGAGCGGACCCGCACGCTTGATCGGGTTTCTAAGGATTAATTAATCGTGGTCAGAGCCCTCCGAGGCCCAGTTCACGGGCGATGAGGAGCCGCTGGATCTCGCTCGTGCCCTCACCGATCTCCAGAATCTTGGCGTCGCGGTAGAAGCGGCCGACGGGGTATTCGTTCATGAAGCCGTAGCCGCCGAAGATCTGGGTGGCGTCGCGGGAGTTGTCCATCGCGGCGTTCGAGGCGACCAGCTTGGCGATGGCGGCCTCCTTCTTGAACGGCAGGCCGCGCAGCATCCGGTCGGCCGCGTGGTAGTAGGCCAGGCGGGCGGTGTGGGCGCGGACCTCCATGTCGGCGACCTTGAACTGCATCGCCTGGTAGTGGCCGATGGGGTGGCCGAAGGCGTGCCGCTCGGCGACGTACCGGACCGACTCGTCGACGCAGCCCTGGGCCAGGCCGACCGACAGGGCCGCGATGGCGATGCGGCCCTCGTCCAAGGTCTGGAGGAACTGGGCGTAGCCCCGGCCGCGCTGCCCCAGGAGGTTGGCCGCCGGGACCCGGCAGTCGGTGAACGACAACTCCCGGGTGTCGCTGGAGGACCAGCCGACCTTCGAGTACTTCTCCGACACCCGCAGGCCCGGGGTGCCCGCCGGGACGATGATCGTGGAGATCTCGGGCTTGCCGCCCTCACGCCGCCCGGTGATGGCGGCGACCCCGATGAAGCCGGTGATGGAGGTGCCGGAGTTGGTGATGAACGCCTTCGACCCGTTGATCACCCACTCGCCGCCGTCGAGGACGGCGGTGGTCCGCATGCCGCCGGGGACGTCGGAGCCGCCGCCGGGCTCGGTCAGCCCGAACGCGCCCAGCAGCTCGCCGGCCGCCAGCTTCGGCAGCCATTCGTCCTTCTGCTCGGGGGTGCCGAAGCGGTGCAGCGGCATCGCGCCCAGCGAGACCGCCGCCTCCAGGGTGATCGCGACGCTGGAGTCGACCCGCGCGAGCTCCTCCAGCGCCAGGCACAGGGCGAAGTAGTCGCCGCCCATGCCGCCGTGCTCCTCGGGGATGGGCAGGCCGAACAGGCCCATCGCGCCCATCTTGCGGACGATGTCGTAGGGGAACTCGCCCTTCTCGTAGAGGTCGCCGATGACCGGGGCGACCTCGTCGCGGGCGAACGCCTCGACGGTCTTGCGCAGGTCTTCGTGGTCTTCGGAGAGCATGCTCACTCCTTCGTGAGGGCGCGGACCACCGCGCTGGGGCTGGGGCGGCCGAGCTTCCCGGCGAGCCAGTGGCTGGTGGCGGCCAGCTGGTGGAGGTCGACGCCGTGACGCACGCCGAGGCCGTCGAGGAGCCAGATCAGGTCTTCGGTGGCGAGGTTGCCGGTGGCCGACTTGGCGTAGGGGCAGCCGCCGATGCCGCCGGCGCTGGCGTCGATCACGGTGATGCCGTGGCGCAGCGCCTCGACGACGTTGGCCAGGGCCTGGCCGTAGGTGTCGTGGAAGTGGACCGCGAGCGGCCGCTCCCGGGGGAAGGCGTCGAGCAGCGCGCCGACGTGCCCGGCGGTGGCGACGCCGATCGTGTCGCCGAGGGACAACTCGGCGCAGCCGAGGTCGAGCAGCCGGCTGCCGACGTCGACGACCTGGCCGATCGGCACCGGCCCCTCCCACGGGTCGCCGAAGCACATCGACACGTAGGCGCGGACCGTGAGCCCGTTCTCGCGCGCCCGCCGCACCACCGGGGCGAACATGTCGAACTGGGTCTTCAGCGACCGGTTGAGGTTGCGCTGCGCGAAGGTCTCGGTCGCGCTGCCGAAGATCGCGATCTCGGTGCAGCCCAGTTCGAGCGCGCGGTCGAGCCCGCGCTCGTTCGGCACCAGCACCGGGTAACGCACCTGGTCTCTCCGGTGGACGGCCTTCAGCAGTTCCTCGGCGTCGGCGAGCTGCGGCACCCATTTGGGGTGGACGAAGCTGGTCGCCTCGATGACCTTCAGGCCCGCCGCGCCGAGCCGGGTGACGAACTCGGCCTTGACCTCGACCGGCACGATCGCCTGCTCGTTCTGCAGCCCGTCGCGCGGCCCGACCTCGTAGATCGTGACCTCGTCGGGCAGATTCTCGATCTTGTACGTCATCGCGGCGCCTCCACGATCGCGAGCATCTCGTCGAGGGACACCTGCTGCCCGGCCCGCACCTGGAGGCTGACGGTCCCGCCGATGGGCGCGGTGACGGTGTGCTCCATCTTCATGGCCTCCACGATCAGCAGCGGCTGCCCTACGCTCACCTGCTCCCCCTGCCCCGCCTTCACGACCAGAACGGTGCCCGGCATGGGGCTGCGCACCGCGCCGTCACCCGCCTGCGCGGCGGCCGACCGCTCCTCGATGGGCTCGTGCTTCGTGATCCGGTACGTCCGCCCGTCGGCGTGCAGCCACAGGACGTCGCCGTCGCGGGCGGTGGTGAACCGCCGGGTCACCCCGTCGTCTTCGGGCGCTTCGACGATCTCCCCGCCGACCTCCAGCAGCGCGACCGCCGGCCGGTGCCGGCCCAGCCGCCAGCCGTCGGGGATGTCCCACGGGTCGTCGGAGGCCGGCTGCGGCGCGAAGACGCGGGCGGCCTCCGCCAGGACGTATCCGGGTGTGGGCGGTTCGGCGGGGTCGAGTTCGCGTTCGACGAGCCCGGTGTCGAGGTGGCCCCGCCTGACCCGGTCGTTGCGCAGGAGCGTCTGGAGGAAGCCCAGGTTGGTGGTCACGCCGAGGACGACCGTGCCTCTCAGCGCGGTCTCCAGCCGGGTCAGCGCCTCGGCACGGGTGGGGGCCCAGGCGACGGCCTTGGCGAGCATCGGGTCGTAGCCGGTGCCGACCACCACGCCCTCGGCGACGCCCGAGTCGAACCGGATGCCAGGCGGTTCGTAGCGGAGGATCCGGCCCGTGCTCGGGAGGAAACCCCGGGCCGGGTCTTCGGCGTAGACGCGGGCCTCGACGGCGTGCCCGTCGAGGCGCACGTCGTCCTGGGTCAGCGGCAGGGGCTCCCCCGCCGCGACCCGGAGCTGGAGTTCGACCAGATCGAGGCCGGTGACGAGTTCGGTCACCGGGTGTTCGACCTGGAGGCGGGTGTTCATCTCCATGAAGAAGAACTCGCCGGTCGTGCCGTGGACGATGAACTCGATGGTGCCCGCGTTGACGTAGCCGACACTGCGCGCCGCCTCGACGGCCGCCGCGCCCATCTTGGCGCGGGTGGCCTCGTCGAGCAGCGGCGAGGGTGCCTCCTCGACGATCTTCTGGTGCCGGCGCTGCAGGCTGCACTCGCGTTCGCCCAGGTGGACGATGTTGCCGTGCCCGTCGGCCAATACCTGGATCTCGATGTGGCGGGGGCTCTCGACGTACCGCTCGATGAGAAGGGTGTCGTCGCCGAAGGCGGCCAGCGCGGTGCGCGCGGCCGAGGCCAGGGCCTCGGGCAGCTCCTCCTCGGCGCGCACCAGCACCATGCCCTTGCCGCCGCCCCCGGCCGACGGCTTGATCAGCGCGGGGAAGTCGCGGAAGCTCTCCAGGTCGCTCGACGCGCCCGGCACGACCGGGACGCCCGCGGCGGCGACCGTCTCCTTGGCACGGATCTTGTCGCCCATGGCCTCGATCGCGGCGGCGGGCGGGCCGACGAACACGATGCCGTGGTCGGCGCACAGCTGGGAGAACCGCGTGTTCTCCGACAGGAAGCCGTAGCCGGGGTGGACGGCCTGGGCCCCGGTCCTGCGCGCCGCCTCGACCACCTCGGCGGCGTCGAGATAGCTGCCGATCAGCACCGACAGGTCGGCCTCGTCGGTGTGGGCGGTGTCGCCCTCGGTGTGGACGGCGACCGACCGGATGCCGAGACGGCGCAGCGTCGCGAAGACGCGGATCGCGATCTCGCCCCGGTTGGCGACCAGAACGGTGTCGAACATGGGCCTCACATCCGGAAGACGCCGTAGCCGACCGGCTCCAGCGGCGCGTTCGCGCAGGCCCCGAGGGCCAGGCCGAGGACGGTCCGGGTGTCGGCGGGGTCGATGACGCCGTCGTCCCACAGGCGCGCGGTCGAGTAGTAGGGGTTGCCCTGCGCTTCGTACTGGGCCCGGATCGCCTCCGGATCGGCGTCGCCGACCATCGACAACACGGTCGCGGCCTGCTCGCCGCCCATGACCGAGATGCGGGCGTTCGGCCACATCCACAGGAAACGCGGCGAGTAGGCCCGCCCGGCCATCGCGTAGTTGCCGGCCCCGAACGACCCGCCGACCACCACGGTCAGCTTCGGCACCCGCGCGCAGGCCACGGCGGTGACCATCTTCGCGCCGTGCTTGGCGATGCCGCCCTGCTCGTAAACCTTGCCGACCATGAACCCGCTGATGTTCTGCAGGAACACGAGCGGGATCTCGCGCCGGTCGCAGAGCTCGATGAAGTGGGCGCCCTTCAGCGCCGACTCGGCGAACAGGATGCCGTTGTTGGCGACGATCCCCACCGGATGCCCGTGGATGCGGGCGAACCCGGTCACGAGGGTCGGGCCGTACTCCTGCTTGAACTCCAGGAACCGGCTGCCGTCGGCGATGCGGGCGATGACCTCGCGCACGTCATAAGGGGTGCGCGAGTCGGGCGGCACGAGGCCGTAGAGCTCGCGGGCGTCGTACTTCGGGGCCTCGGTCTCGGTGCGTTGCCACGCCTTCGCCGCCGGGGCGAAGGTCGCCACGATGTCGCGGACGATGCGCAGCGCGTGGGCGTCGTCGTCGGCCAGGTGGTCGGTGACCCCGCTGATCCGCGAGTGCACCTCTCCCCCGCCCAGCTCCTCGGCGGTGACCTCCTCGCCGGTGGCGGCCTTCACCAGGGGCGGCCCGCCGAGGAAGATCGTGCCCTGGTTCCGGACGATCACCGCCTCGTCGCTCATCGCCGGGACGTAGGCGCCGCCGGCCGTACACGACCCGAGCACCGCCGCGACCTGCGGGATGCCCTTCGCGGACATGGTCGCCTGGTTGTAGAAGATCCGGCCGAAGTGCTCGCGGTCGGGGAAGACCTCGTCCTGCTTGGGGAGGAACGCGCCGCCGGAGTCGACCAGGTAGACGCACGGCAGCCGGTTGTCGAGGGCGACCTCCTGGGCCCGCAGGTGCTTCTTGACCGTCATCGGGTAGTAGGTGCCGCCCTTGACGGTCGCGTCGTTGGCGACGACCACCACCTCACGGCCGCTGACCCGGCCGACGCCGGTGATGATCCCGGCCGCCGGGGCGTCGTCGCCGTAGAGCCCCGTCGCCGCCAGCGGCGACAGCTCCAGGAACCGCGCGCCCGGGTCGAGCAGCGTGTCGACCCGGTCTCTGGGCAGCAGCTTGCCGCGCTCGACGTGCCGGATCCGCGACCGCTCGGGCCCGCCCTTCGCGGCCGTGTCGAGCCGCTCGCGCAACTCGGCGACGAGCCGCTCGTTGACCTCGGCGTTCTTCTTGTACGGCACCCCGCCCGGATCACCCGAACTGGACAGAACCGGCCACACGTCTTCTGCCACCTCCCCTTTAGGCGTTCACGTTAGTCGCCATTAACATTGACGTCTACCATGGGGGCTTGTGACCACACCTACCCGGAACAGGCGGGCCGAGATCCTCGACGCCGCGGCGGCCCTCTTCGCCGAACGCGGCTTCCACGGGGTCTCCATCGAGGAGATCGGCGCGGCCGTCGGGGTGTCGGGCCCCGCGCTCTACCGCCACTTCCGGGGCAAGGAGGCGCTGCTGACCGAGATCCTGCTCGACATCTCGGGCCGGCTCTCCTCCGCGGGCGCCTCCGCCGCCGCGCTCGATCCGGCCGAGGCGCTGGACGTGCTGCTCAGAGGCCATATCGAGTTCGCCCTCGGCCATCCCGAGCTGATCCGGGTGCACGAGCGGGAACTACACAACGTGCCTCCCGCCGATCAGCGGGCGATTCGGCGGCTTCAGCGGCTCTACGTCGAGGAGTGGGTCTCGGTGGTGCGGGACCTCCATCCGGGGTGCGCGGTGGCCCGGGTGCGGGCCGCGGTGCACGCCGTGTTCGGGCTGCTCAACTCGACGCCCCGCAGCGTCGGAGAGCTGGGGAACGCGGAGATGGCGGGTGTGCTGGAGGCCATGGCCCGGGCGTCGTTGCGGGCTGCTGTTAACGGCCGTTAACGTGCGCCGGGCCGACGCCTTTACAAAGTAGATTTCTTACGTGCGGGTGACGAAGTCGGCCAGCATCCTCACCCGGTCGGCGTGCTTGTCGTGGGCGATGATGATGGGCGGCTCGTTGTAGGCCATCGCGTCGGACGACCTTCGCAGCTTCACGTACTGGCCGCACGCGTCGATGGCGTAGGGTTCCATGTCGTCCTGGAGGGCGCCGATCACGGTGATGCCGTAGGTCTCCCCGATGCGCCGGAACAGGGCCACCGCCTCGCGGCGGTGCTCCTTGCCGAGGTTGCGGCCGAGCTCGTCGAGAACCAGCGTCAGGTGCTTGCCCCCGCTGGAGGCGATGGCCGCCGCGCAGACGAGCTTGACCGCCTTCTCGTCCATCAGCGCCGTGTTGGCCCGCCGGTTGTAGGGCACGAACCCCTGCCCCTCACCGCGCTTCCACTTCGGGATCACCCGCCACGACCAGCGCTGCTCCGGATCGGCCGGGGCGGCCGGGACGGGGAAGTCGAGCGAGGCGCCGTAGCCGCCGTAACCGGTGTCGAGCCGGTCGAACTCCTCGGCCACCCGGGTCAGCCGCGCCCGGATCGCCTCGGTGAGGGTCGCCCGGTGCACGGCGGTCGACTGGGCCGCCTCCTCGGCTCCGCGCGTGGCGGCGGCCAGGTCGCGCCGGCGGGTGGTGATCTGGGTCTCGATCTGGCGGCGCTGGTGGCGTTCGTACTCCTCCTGCGCGCGCAGGTAGGAACCGAGCGCGTTGCACACGGCCTGGAAGGTGGCCAGCTCCTCGGCCGCCCGCCCGTCCTTGCGGGCGGCGATGAGGTAGCCGAGCTCCTCGGGCATCTCGTCGCCGTCGTCGAAGGTGCCGCGCAGCGCGGCGTCGAGATGGCGTTCGGCGGCCCGCCACCACTCGTCGGCGGTCAGCTCGTCGTCGGCGAGCCACTCCTGCGCGCCCTCGACGGTCCCGCCCCAGTCTCTGACGAGCCGGTCGAGCCCGAGCGCAGTCCGCTGGGCCTCGATCCGGGCCGCGCCCGCGCGGGCCTCGTCGCGGCGCGCGGTCAGGGCGTGGCGGCGGCCGTCGAGCCGATCGGCCTCGACGTCGCGGGTGCGGGCCCTGAAGTCGAGCGCGCCGACCTGCTCCTCGGCGGCGTCGAGCGCCGGGGTGAGCTCCCCGGCGGCGGCGGTCAGCTCGGTGAGCCGCTCCCGCTGGGCGTCGAGCCGGGTGGCGAGCTCGGCCAGCCGGTCGGCGGCCTCGGCCCCCTCGACCCGGCGCTCGGCCTGGGCGACCCCGTCTTCGGCCCGCCGCACCGCCGAGGCGGCGGCCTCCTGCGCGGCGACGGCCCGCTCGACGCGTTTGGCGGCGGCCTTGAGACGCGACTCCCGCCCGGTGACCTGCGCCTCGGCGATCCCGACCACGGCCACTCCGGACGAGGAGACCACGACCGAACCGGGGAAGGCGGCCAGGGCCTTGGTTGCGGCGTCCATGTCGGCGGCGTCGACCACCACGGCATCACGGGCAGCGGCGTCACGGGCGTGCTCCGCGGCCGGCGCCGTGCGGACAGCCGCACCGCGGGCCTGACCGGGGCCGCCACCGAGCGTGGCCGGTCGGGCGGAATGGACGCCATCGCGGGCCTGACCGGGGCCACCACCGACCGCATCGGCAGCGAGCATGGTCCGCCCAGCGGAGTCGACGCCATCGCGGGCCTGAACGGGGCCACCACCGACCACGTCGGCAGCGAGCGTGGCCGAGCCGGCGGAGACGACGCCATCGCGGGCCTGAACGGGGCCACCACCGAGCGCGTCGGCGGCGAGCGCGGTCGGTGCGGCGGCCTGGAAGCCGTCGCGGGCCTGAACCGGGCCGCCACCGACCGCGTCGGCGGCGAGCGTGGCTGGTGCGGCGGCCTGGAAGCCGTCGCGGGCCTGTTCCGCGACGTCCAAGGCGTCGAGGAGGCCGGCGGCGGGGATGCCGGCCAGGCCCAGCGCGGTGAGCTGGACGGCGGCCGGTCCGTTCTCGGCGTCGCTGAGGGCGGCCTGGGCGGTCTCGTGTTCGCGGTCGGCGACGCCGAGGGCCTTGAGTGCCTCGGCGTGGACGGTCCGGGCTTCGGCCAGTTCGGCGCGGGCCTGGGCCGGGTCGCGGCCGTCGGCCCTGCGGCGCTGCTCCTCCAGGGCGGGGATCTGGGCGCGGAGCTGGTCGGCGGTGTTCTGGGCGACCGCGCGTTCGGCCTCGACGCGGGCGGCGCTCGCCTGGGCGGCGGCCAGCTCGCGGCGGGCGGTGGCCAGGGCGCGGTCGAGGGAGTCGTCGCGCAGGGCGGCGATCTCGGCCTTGACCTCGGCGATGGCCGACTCGGCCGTCTCGGCGGCGGCGTCGAACTCGGCGCGCTGCGCGGCCAGGGTGCCCTCGGCCTCCGCGGCGTCGGCGACGCGGCGGGCCAGGCGGCCGCGCCAGTGTTTCAGGGCGTCGGCCAGGCGTTCACGAGCCTTGTCGCGGCGGTCGAAGGCGGCCAGCAGATGGCGGGACTCGTCTTCGAACTCGGCCAGGCGCCGCTGGGCGTCTTCGGCCCTGACCCGTTTGGCGTGTTCGTCGCGGCGGGCCTCGCGTTCCTGGTCGAGCTCGGCGTCGAGACCGGTCAGGGCGGCGATAGCCTCGAAGATGCGGTCGGGCGAGATCTCGTTCAGGGGCTGGGAGAGCAGGTTGGTGGCGACCTTGCTGCGTACCGACGTGGAAAGGAAGGAAACGCACCTGACGCGGTCGCCGTAAAGGACCCGGGTCAGGTCGCGGGCGACGACGTCACGCCGCCCGGCGCTCTTGGGCAGCCCCGACCAGATGACGTCGGCATGGGTGACCCGCTCGGCCTCGGAGGCGGCGGTGGCCAGGTGCACCCCCTCGGCCCACCGCACCTCCAGGTGAGGAGCCTCCTGGTTGACCCGCACCCAGACGGTCACCGGCATGCCGGCGGACGGCACGTCGAAGACCCCGACGATGTACCCGTGATCGGCGCTGGCCCACTGCTGGTCGCCATGGGCGGCCAGCTCGGCGTTGAACAGCAGTTCGGAGACGGCCTTCGCCCCCGAGGCGAACCGCCACTGCTCGTCACCGAGCAACGCCGTGATCGCGGCGATGAACGACGACTTCCCGGCCCCGTTGGAGTCCTTCGGCCCGGCCCCCGCGACGACGACGAGCGTGCCCGGCACGATCGGGACGGTGTGGGTCGAAAGCCGCGAGATGTTGACGGCTTGGAAGGCCACCAGCACCCGATCGCCGACGACGTTGTCCTGCGCCGCCCGAACGGGCCGCACATCGTCGATCGGCACGACGACCTGGAACAACCCGGAGGCCCCGGGCTCGCCCGGCTTGTCCCCGCTCAGATCGACGACCTCAGTCATCCCACGCCCTTCTCGAACCGACCAACCCGAAGACATACCTGCGACCGGCCCCCATCACGGGAACCAAACCGCCCGCGACCGGCGCCGGTCGGCGGCCACATGGCCACCTTGCCGGAAACTCGGCACAACGACGCGGCGTGCGTTGGACACCCGCGGCGTCCCCTGGCCGCAAACACCGCGCATTGCGCATCGCGCTTCCCCGGCCTGGGCCACTGGCTCGTGGAGCCCCTCGGTCCGAAGCACCGCGCATCATGCTTTCCGGCCAAAGCCGACGGCTCCTGGCGCCCACGGCCAAAAGCGCCGCGCATCGCGCTTCCCCGGCCAAAACGCCACGCATCGCGCTTTCCCGGCCAAGACGCCACGCATCGCGCTTTCCCGGCGGGGCCACCAGTTCGTGCTGCTCCCCGACCGGAACCCCGCGCATCATGCTCCCTGCTCCAAGGTCACCGGCTCGTGCCGCTCCCCCGCCACCACTCATCGCGCTTCCTCGCCCAAAGCCAACCGCTCGTGGCGCTCCCCGGCCAAAAGCGCCGCGCATCGCGTTTACCTGGCCAAAACGCCACGCATCGTGCTTCCCGACCAGAGCCGACGGCTCGTGCCACTCCCCCGGCCATAGCACCCGCATCAGGCTTCCTCGGCCGGGGCCTGCGGCTCGTGGCGGCGGCGTTTCGCCCTGATGGCCACGGCCAGGGGCGTCTGGGGGCCGGCCGCGAGGATGAGCTCCTCCTGGAGCCGTGCCCGGGCCGCGCGCGTCAGCCGGTGGAACTGGGGGCCCGGTACGTAGCCGCCCGCGCCCTCCTCGTTGGTCTTCTGCTGGGCGATCAGGCCCGCCTGCCGCAGGGAGCGGAGCGCGGCTTCCAGTTCGCCGATGGGCAGCAGGGTGCGGCGGCGTAGTTCCTCGGTCGCGACCGGGTACTGCGACAACCAGGTGTCCTCGCCCAGCAGGCCCTCGGCCCGCGGGATCGCCACCGAGTGGACCAGCACCAGCGCCAGCACCGCCCGTTCGGCCTCGGGCAGGGAGGTGGCCCGGTAGGCGTCGGTGTAGCCGGAGATCCAGGCGTCGCGCCGTTGCTGCAGCACCCGGCCCCGGCGGGCCAGCATCTCCATCAGCGCCCGGCGCAGGGCGGGGTCGCGCAGAGCGGCGAAGCGGGCCTCGTGGACCGGCTCGGCCGCCGTCTCGACCGCCACGAACGCGGCCACCAGTTCGGCCCGCCGCCGCTCGTCGAACGCCCCGAGCAGGTCGGCGAACTCGTCGGGGCCCTCGTCGCGGGCTTCGACGACGGGGGTCAGCTCGCCCGATGGCGGGGGCGCGGCGATGCGGCGCATCAGTTCCCGTAGCTGGACGTGGCCGTCGGCCGTCCAGAGCACGCAGCGCGGCCCGAGCCGGAGGGTGCCGAACCCGGACAAAACAATCCAGCCGGTGTCGTGGAGCCGCCGCAGCGCGCCCACGGCCCAGCTGCGCACCGAGTCGTCGGTGCGCCCGACCATCGTGCGGTAGCAGGCGAGCACGTCGTCGACCGCCGCCCACACCCCCGGCCACGGCTCGGCGTCGAGGTCGGCCCAGCACATGCGCAGGCAGCAGGCCAGCACCCGCCGGGTCTCCCCCGCCCGCTCCACGGGCGCGGCGGCGATCTGGTACTCCTCCAGCAACGAGGGCGACGCCCCGTCGGGCCACACGGGCACCCCGACCTCGCCGACCCGGACGAACCCCGGCGGCACCGCCCCGGTCAGCGCGACCAGCCCGGTCGACCGCGCCTCGGCATGCGCCTCACCCATGGAACCGGCCCGTCACACCACACCCGCTCCGACCGGCCACCACCGCGCCACGACCCGCAGCCCGGCCGAAGACCGTCGCGTCACAACACCGGAACCGCTCAACCGGCCGCAGATCCCCATCAGCCCGACCCAGGATGACCGCCCGGCCACGGCCCGCAAACTGCCCGACCGGCGCCGGGCGCTCATCGACCCGGCTCAAGATCAACGCCTCACGACACGCGGCCCGGCCGAAAGCCTCCCCGTCACAGCCCGCAGACCGCCCGACCGACACCGAACGCTCGTCAACCCGGCTCAAGATCACCGCCTCACGACACGCGGTCCGCCCGGAAGCCGCCCGGTCACGGCCCGCAAACCGCCCGGCCGACACCGGGCGCTCATCGAGCCGGCTCAAGATCACCGCCTCACGACACGCGGCCCGCCCGAAAACCGCCCGGTCACGGCCCGCAGACGGCCCGGCCGGTGCCGGGCGCTCGTCTGCACGGTCGAAGACGGCCCCGTCATCCATCGGTTCGCTCCAGCCTGCCGTGGGACAACCAGCTCGGGTGGCCCGAAGGGTCGGCCGACAACGTGTCGGACCAGGCCAGCCGGTAGGGCGCCTCCGGGTGCAGGTCGGCCGAGGCCAGGTCGGCGAGCACGCGGCGGATCGTCGACCAGTCGCCCCGCAGCACCTCTTCCAAGGCCACCGTGTCCCGGTCGCCGAGCAGCGACTCGGCCACCTCCGTGAAGCGGCCCGGCGCGTTCGCCGCCAATGACGACGACGCGCCCTCGTCGGGCAGGGCCGAGCGTGGTGGTGCGGGGCGGACCGGAACGGGGCGGGGGGCCTCGTCGACCGCGCGGACGATCGCGGCCGGGTCGTGCCAGGGCGCGGCGGCGTCGAAGACGAAGCCGTCGAGGACGGCGGCGAGGCGTTCCCTGGTCGCCGTCTGGGCGAAGGTGCGCCACGTCTCGGCCGGGAGCAGGGTCAGGTTGCGGGTGGTGCCGGCCGAGTCGGCCAGGCGGCCGGCGGCGCGGCGGGAGGCGTCGCTGTAGGCGTAGATGGCCGAGCGGAGGTCGGTGCAGACGCGGTCGAGGTCGGGCCAGCGGGTGAGGATCGTGGTGTGCAGGCTCTGGGCTCTGCGGGCGATCTCCTCGGTGCCCCACAACTTGGGGGCCTGTTCGCGCAGTTCCTCGATGGTGCCGGTGGTCAGGGTGACGAGTTCGAGGGCCCACAGGCGGAAGGCGCGGGCCAGCATGTCGGCCGAGCGGCGGGCCTGTTCCATCGTGGTGCGGGGGCCGGCGACCGTGAGGTCTTCGAGGGCGAGCAGGCGGTGCATCTCGCTCTGGCCGCCGTCGTCCATCATGCGGCGGATGAACATCAGGCCGACGACCGAGGTGAACGACGCGCGGTAACGCAGCTGGTTGGGCTTGGGGAACACCTCACGGATCGCGCCGAGGCCGCGCAGCACGCGGAGCCGGTTCTCGAACTGCTCGACCGGATGGGCGCGGCAGGCGTGGCGCATCTGCTCGTGGGTCAGCCACTCCTCGCCCGCCTCGGCGAACGCCGCGAACAGGGTCTCGGCGATGTCGACCAGGGCGGGGTCGTCGACGACGGCGCCGCTGTCGCGGGCCAGCGCGGCGAACATGCGGCGGTAGGTGACCAGCACCGCCTCGTCGGACAGCGCCGAGTCGAGCGTCTCGGGTAGCACGCGCCCCACCGTAGGGCACCCCTCCGACATTCCGTGTTCCTAGGATCGTTCCGTGAACGATCCATGGCCGAGACGGGCCGCCGCGCAACTTCTCGACCGGCCCCGCACGACCGTGCCGGAGCTGGTGCGGCAGCTTCTGGCCGTACAGGCGCAGGATTCGAGGGCGGCGGCGCTGGCGCTGCGCGCCCGGGGCACCGGGTTCACCAGGCAGGACGTCGAACAGGCGATCCGGGCCAGGGAGATCACCCGGGCCTGGGGGCCGCGCGGCACGCTGCACCTGATCAGGACCGACGACCTGCCCTGGCTGCTGTCGCTCACCCGGCCGTCGACGGCCACCATCGCCCGGCGTCTCAGGCAGCTCGGGGTCACCGGCGACGATTTGGCCGGACGGGTCGAGAAGGCCACCTACGGGCAGGGGCCGCTCACCAAGGCCGAGCTCGGCGAACGGCTGGGGGCCGAAGGGCAGGCGATCATCCATCTGGCCGCGCTGGCGGCGGAGCGGGGGCGGCTGGTGCTCGGGCCCGACCGCGACGGGAAGGCGACCTACGTCCACGCCGCCGACTGGCTGGGCGCGCCGATCGCCTTCGAGCCCGACCGTGACAAGGCGCTGAAGGAGCTCGGGAAACGCTACGCGCACGCACACGCCCCGGCCACACCCGAGGACCTCGCCTACTGGTCGGGGGTGAGCCTGAAAGACGCGCGGCGGGCGCATCATGACGTACCGGAGAAAGAACCCTGGGAAGGAACCCGGCTGGTGCCCGCCTTCGATGAGTTTCTGCTCGGGTGGAAGGAACGTGCCCCGATGACCGTTCCAACGGCCGTGATCGTGCCGGGCGGGGGAATGATCCGCCCGGCCGTTGTCAAGGACGGGAAGATCGTCGGGACGTGGTCGCTCGGCGGAAATGATCTGGAAATTCCCGTCGATCAGGAAATCGCGGACATCGCGAATTTCCTTCACATCACCAGCAAATAGCCGCCATATCCCAATGCCACCACGGACACCACGAAAAACAGAAACACCCATAACGCGCCGGGGACCCGCGTTAGCCGGGCGAGCTGGTCGGCGTCGGAGTCGGGGGCCCGGCCGCGCCGCCGTTTGCGCTGCAGTTCGAGGATCGGCCGCACCCCGCCGAGCATGAGGAACCAGGCCGCGCCGTAGGCCACCACGCCCTGGATGTCGGGCGTGGCCAGCCACGACACGCAGAAGACCGCGCCGCCGACGGCCAGCAGCGAGACCACCCCGAACACGTTCCTGATCAGCAGGAGCATGCAGGTGAGCAGCACGAGCACCAGCCAGAGCAGCAGCGTGACGTGGCCGGCGTCGGTCAGCCACGCGGCGCCCAGCCCGACGAGCGAGGGGGCGATGTAGCCGGCCGCGGCCGTCAGCACCATGCCCGGACCCGTCGGACGGCCGCGCGTCAGCGTCACCCCCGAGGTGTCGGAGTGGAGCCGGATGCCGCGCAGCTTGCGCCGGGTCAGCACCGCCATCAGGGCGTGGCCGCCCTCGTGGGCGATCGTGATCAGGCCGCGCGACAGATGCCAGGTCTGCGGATAGGCCACGATGCCGAACGCCACGACTCCCGCGACGGCGATCACCCACAGCGGCGGCGCCGGATGGGTGTCGATCAGCTGGTTCCAGAGGGCTTTCAGGGGGCCACCTCCCGGGAGAAGCCTAGGGGCTTCGGCGCCTCAGAGGATTGATCCGGGTATGGAGGGATAACGTCACCCTGTGGCAAAGCTGCGAATGCGGACCTGGATGAGACGAGACGCCTCCCCCGAGGCCTCGATGGACCCCCGTAAGCCTGAAGACGCGCTGGTCAGACAGAGCGTCATCGACAACGCGATCTACCTGAACGGGCACCGGATCGACTCACCCCTGTCCCTCGCGGGCGCGTTCGCCTCGCTGCGCGCCAACCCGGGGTCGATGGCGTGGATAGGGCTCTATCGCCCCGAGGACACCGAACTGCTCAAGGTCGCCGAGGAGTTCGGGCTGCACGACCTCGCCATCGAGGACGCCATCGTGGCCCACCAGCGGCCCAAGGCCGACCGCTACGGCGACACCCTGTTCATGGTGCTGCGGGCCGCCAACTACCTCGACGCCGAGGAGGAGGTCGCCTTCGGCGAGCTGCACATCTTCCTCGGCCCCGACTTCGTGATCACCGTCCGCCACAGCGAGGCCCCCGACCTGTCGCTGGTCCGCAAGCGCATGGAGAACGACCCCGACCTGCTCCGCCAGGGTCCGCAGGCGGTCCTGTACGCCATCCTCGACGCCGTCGTCGACGCCTACGCCCCCGTGGTCGCCGGCCTGCAGAACGACATCGACGAGATCGAGGTGCAGGTCTTCGGCGGCGACCCGGCGGCCCCCCGGCGCATCTACGAGTTGTCGCGCGAGGTCATCGAGTTCCAGCGGGCCACCCTGCCGCTCACCCAGATGCTCGACGGGTTCATCCAGCACGCCCCCAAGTTCGGCGTCGACGAGGAGCTGCAGAGCTACCTGCGCGACGTGGCCGACCATGCGATCACCGTCACCGAGCGGGTGGCCGGGTTCCGGCAGATGCTCCAGGACATCCTGATCGTCAACTCGACCCTGGTCAGCCAGGCGCAGAACGAGGAGATGACCAAGCTCACCGGCGCCAGCATCGCCCAGGGCGACGAGGTCAAGAAGATCTCGGCGTGGGCGGCCATCCTGTTCGCCCCCACCCTGGTCGGCACGATCTACGGGATGAACTTCGACCACATGCCCGAGCTGCACTGGGCGTTCGGCTACCCGTTCGCGGTGCTGCTCATGGGGTGCGTCTGCCTGACGCTCTACATCGTGTTCAAGCGCCGCGACTGGTTGTAAATCCGTCGACACGTCCGACTATCGAGATATATCTTTGAGAATATCTAGATAGTCGGAGGTTGAGTCATGCCCGCTCCCCCCATACCGTCGCTCCTGCAGATCAGGCGCGGCAACGTCCGGGCGGCGCTGCTCGCGCTGCTCGCCGAGGAGCCCCGCAACGGCCACCAGATGATTGAGGAGATCGCCCGCCGCAGCGGCGGGCTCTGGCGGCCCTCCCCCGGGTCGGTCTACCCGTCGCTCCAGCAGCTGGAGGACGAGGGCCTGGTCGCCGCCGGGGAGTCGGCCGGCGCCCGCGTCTACCGGCTGACCGACGAGGGCCGCGCGGCGGCCGGCAGCCGTACCGGACCCGAACCCTGGACCGAGGTGGCCCAGGGGATGACCGAAGACCGCCACGAGATGCGGCTGCTCTGGGGCCAGCTCGCCGAGGCGTTCATCCACCTCACCCACGTCGCCACCGACGAGCAGGTGGCCCAGACGAAGAAGCTGCTGAAGAGCACCCGCCGCGAGATGTTCCGCATCCTGGCCGGCGACGACGACGAGGACGGAGATCGATGAACGCCGTCGAGGTCACCGGATTGGAGAAGTCCTACGGCAAGGTCGACGCGGTCAAGGGCATCGACTTCACGGTCGCGCACGGCGAGGTGTTCGGCTTCCTCGGCCCCAACGGCGCCGGCAAGTCGACCACGATCAGCATGCTCTGCACCCTGATCAACCCCACCGGCGGATCGGCCCGGGTGGCCGGTCACGACGTCGTCAGGGAACGCGACGACGTGCGCCGCAACATCGGCCTGGTCTTCCAGGACCCCACGCTCGACTCCTACCTCACCGCCGAGCAGAACCTCCGTTTCCACGCCGAGCTCTACGGCGTGCCCAAGCCGGTCGTGCACGACCGGCTGAAGCAGGTCATGGAGATGGTGGCCCTGTGGGACCGCCGCGACAGCAAGGTGCAGACCTTCTCCGGCGGCATGAAGCGCCGCCTGGAGATCGCCCGCGGGCTGCTCCACTCCCCCCGCGTGTTGTTCCTCGACGAGCCCACGGTCGGGCTCGACCCGCAGACCCGCTCGGCCATCTGGGGCTACATCAACGAGCTGCGCCGGACCGAGGACATCACGATCTTCATGACCACCCACTACATGGACGAGGCCGAGTACTGCGACCGCATCGCGATCATCGACCACGGTGAGATCGTCGTCATCGACTCCCCCGAGGCGCTGAAGGCCAGCGTCGGCAAGGACCGGGTGCAGATCCACACCACCGACGACCAGGCCGCCATCGCGGCCCTGAAGGAACGGTTCGACCTCGACGCCGGCGTCCACGACGGCGCGGTGACCTTCGCGGTGGCCTCAGGAGAGGAGTTCGTGCCGAGACTGTTCGCCGAACTCGGGCTGCCGATCACCGGGGTCAGCGTGCACCGGCCCACGCTCGACGACGTGTTCATGAACTACACCGGCTCCACGATCCGCGACGCCGAAGAGGAGTCGGGCGGGATGAACCAGATGATGAGAGCGAGGTTGCGCCGATGACGGCGACCGAGATCGCGTCGGTACGACTGCCCACGGGCGGCCTGGCCCACGACGTGCGCGCCGTGAAGGTCGTGCTGCGCCGGGAGATGCTGCGGTTCGTCAACGACCACACGCGGCTGGTGTCGTCGCTGGCCCAGCCGATCCTGTTCCTGTTCGTGCTCGGTACGGGTCTGGGCTCCATCGTCGGGAACGCCATCCCCGGCCTCGACTACCGCACCTTCATCTACCCGGGCGTGCTCGCCATGACGGTGATCACGACCGCCATGTTCTCGGCCGCCTCGATCGTGTGGGACCGCGAGTTCGGGTTCCTGCGCGAGATGCTGGTCGCGCCGGTCAGCCGGGGCGCGATCGTGCTCGGCAAGTGCCTGGGCGGGGCGATCGTGGCCACCGCGCAGGGCCTGATCATCCTGGCCATGGCCGGGCTGGTCGGGGTGCCCTACGACCCCGTCCTGATCGTCACTCTGATGGCCGAGATGCTGCTGGCGGCGTTCACGATCACCGCGTTCGGCACGCTGCTGGCCGCCGGGATGAAGAACATGCAGACCTTCTTCGGCATCATGCAGATGGCGATCATGCCGATGATCTTCCTGTCGGGCGCGATGTACCCCCTGGCCAACCTCCCGGCCTGGCTGCACGTCCTGACGGTGGTCAACCCGCTGACCTACGCCGTCGACCCGATGCGCGAGGCCGTCTTCGCCCACCTGACCGTGGAACCCCACGTCATGGCCCTGCTGAACCCCGGCATCCGCTGGTTCGACTGGCGGCTGCCGGTCTGGTTCGAGCTGGTCATCGTGGCGGTGATCGGGTTCGTGCTGCTCCAGCTCGCGGTCGCGCGGTTCCGGCGTACCGAATAACAAGCACGCGAAAGAGCCCGGGACGCGTGGGGTGTCCCGGGCTCTCTCATGTACGGGTGTTACTTGACGAGCACCCAGTCGGACTTGCTGCTGCTGGGCTTGGTGTCCTTGTCGCCCGCGAAGACGACCTTCCAGTCACCCGACGCCTTGGCCGTGGCCGTGGTCGAGAACTCGCCGGAGCCGTCGGTCCACGCGGTCTTCACGTAGACCCACTTGCCCGACTTCGCCTTGAACCAGACGCTGACCTTGGACTTGTAGCCGTCCCAGCGGCCGTGGTCCCAGGTCTGCAGCTCGCCGGTGAGGGAGAGCTTCTTGCCCTTCTTCACCGGTTCGGGGGAGGCGTTGAAGTCGACGAGACGACTGGCGGCGTCGTGCTTCGGCGGCCTCGGGCGGAAGACGGTGACCTGGTCACTGTCGCTGCTCGAACCGTGGGTGAAGCCCTTGACGCCGTCGTACTCGGCCTTCCACCAGCCCGACTTCAGGGCCTTGACGCGGACCGAGAAGTCACCACGCCAGTTGGTGCGGTCCCAGGCGACGGTCTTCCAGCGCCAGGAGCCCTTCTCCTTGAACAGGATCTTGACCCGCTGGTTCTTCAGGCCGTCGTGGCCCTTCGAACCGTGGATGACGAGCCGGCCCGACACGGTCAGGGCGTGTCCGAACTTGGCCGGCTCGGGGCCGGCGCCGAACCTGACGATGTCGGTCGACCAGACCTGGATCACCTTGAAGTCCTTGGAGGCTTCGGTGGTGCCGGTCTCGTTGCCCGCCTTGATGGAGAGCTTCCAGTCGCCGGCGGACTCGCCGCGGCCGAACGAGAAGGTCCCGGTGTACTTGCCGTCCGGGGTCCCGGTCGGGGCGGTCAGGGTCAGCGCCCTGGCGTGACCGTGCCGGGGCGCGATCGAGGCCTCGACCTTGTCCGCCTCCTTGCCCACGACGAAGGAGAACGTCGCGGTGACCTTGTCACGGCTGGTCACGACCACGGGACTGGGGTTGATCGTGATGTCGGACACGGTCGGCTTCTCCGCCGTGGAGGCGTTCGCCGCGGTGCCGGTGACTAATCCCACCGACGCCACGGCAGCCGCGAGAATCACGGCGCTGATGCGTTTCAACATGCGGGTTTTTTCCTTCCCCGTGTGTGTCGAACGCGACGTGAGGGTGCCGCGCTTTTGCCTTTCTAGTAGACGGCTTTTGCGGCGGAATGGTTTGATCTCCTGACATGTTGTGATGAAAACTTGTCAAATCGGGCCGGACTGCGCAAGGGGCGGGACGGCACGCACGAGGTGACGACATAATCGGGCATGTGGCGCGGGACACTGTTGAGACGCATTTCGCCGAGGTCGTCGGGGCGCTTCGCCCCCCGGCTCAGAAGGGAGACCCGGAGCGTCCAGTTCGTCTAGGTTCACCACTGACCGGCAAACAGGCCAGAAAGGTGTACGACGCCCAGCTGGCCAGCCGCCTCTGCGATGTGGCCGCGCGCTGGATGCGCGAGAACGACCTGGGCTACTACACGATCGGCTCGGCCGGCCACGAGGGCAACGCGGCCGTCGCCCTGGCGGTGCGGGCCACCGACCCGGCGCTGCTCCACTACCGGTCGGGGGCGTTCTACCTGGCCCGGTCGTCGCAGGCGGGCCGGGTCGCCAACGAGGGGCTGCGCGACATCCTGCTCGGCCTGGCCGCCTCGTCCGAGGAACCGATCGCGGGCGGGCGGCACAAGGTCTTCGGCCATCCGTCCCTGGCGGTGATCCCGCAGACGTCCACGATCGCCAGCCATCTGCCGCGCGCGGTCGGCGTGGCGTTCGCGATCGAGCGGGGCCGCCAGCTCGGCGCGCCCGGCCCGTGGGCCCCCGACTCCATCGCGGTGTGCAGCTTCGGCGACGCCTCGGTCAACCACGCCAGCGCCCTGTCGGGCTTCAACACGGCCGCCTACGGCGCCTACCGGGGCCTGTCGCTGCCGGTCCTGTTCGTCTGCGAGGACAACGGCATCGGCATCAGCGTCCGCACCCCTCCCGGCTGGGTCGAGGCGTCGCGGCAGTCGCTGATCGAGTACTTCACCGCCGACGGCTCCGACGTCGCCGAGACCTACGAGGCCGCGCGCAAGGCCGCGGCCCACGTGCGCGAGAACCGCTCCCCCGCCTACCTCCACCTGAAGACGGTCCGCCTGATGGGCCACGCCGGCTCCGACGTCGAGATCGGCTACCGCACCCGCCGCGAGATGACCGCCGACCTCGCGCACGACCCGCTCGTGGCGACCGCCCGGCTCCTGGTCGAGGCCGGCCTGGAGACCCCCGAGGGTCTTCTCTCCCGGTACGAGGCCGAGCGCGACCACGTGCTCAAGCTCGCGGCCGAAGCCGGCCGCCGCCCGAAGCTGACCAGCCCCCACGAGATCATGGCCCCGATCTCCCCCCGCGACCCGCAGCGCGCCGCGACGGAGTCGGCCAAGGCCCCGAAGGGCCGCGAGGAGCTCTTCCGCACCCTCCCCGAAGACGAGGGCCGCCTCACCCTGGCCCAGGCGATCAACCGCACCCTCGCCGACCAGATGCTCGACGACCCCGGCCTGATCGTCTTCGGCGAGGACGTCGCCCGCAAGGGCGGCGTCTACGGCGTCACCCGCGGCCTGGTGCGCCAGTTCGGCACCGAGCGCGTCTTCGACACCCTCCTCGACGAACAGGCGATCCTCGGGCTGGCCCTGGGTTCGGGCGTCTCGGGCCTGACCCCGGTCCCCGAGATCCAATACCTGGCCTACCTGCACAACGCCCTCGACCAGATCCGCGGCGAGGCGTCGTCGCTGAGCTTCTTCTCCCAGGGCGCGTACAAGAACCCGCTGGTGGTGCGGGTGCCGGGCCTCGCCTACCAGAAGGGCTTCGGCGGCCACTTCCACAACGACAACTCCGTCGCCGCCCTCCGCGACATCCCCGGCCTGGTCGTCGCCGCCCCCGCCCGCCCCGACGACGCGGCCGCGATGCTCCGCACCTGCCTGGCCACCGCCCGCGCCCAGGGCACGGTCTGCGTCTTCCTCGAACCGATCGCGCTCTACCACACGCGCGACCTGTTCGACGAGGGCGACAACGGCTGGCTGGCCCCCTACGCCCCGCCGTCACGCTGGGCGGAGACCCACGTGCCGGTGGGCCGCGCCCGCTCCTACGGCGACGGCCGCGACCTGACGATCGTCACCTTCGGCAACGGCCTGCGCATGAGCCTGCGCGCGGCGGTCAGGCTGACGCAGGAGGAGAAGAGCTGCCGCGTCCTCGACCTGCGCTGGTTGTCCCCCCTCCCGATCGACGACCTGATGCGCTCGGCCGAACTGACCGGCAACGTCCTGATAGCCGACGAGACCCGCCGGACGGGCGGCGTGTCGGAGGCGATCGTGACGGCGCTGATCGACAACGGCTTCACGGGGCGGATCGCCCGGGTGACGTCGCAGGACAGCTTCGTGCCCCTGGGCGCGGCCGCGGAACAGGTGCTGCTGAGCGAGCAGGAGATCGAGCACGCCGCCCACAAACTCCTCTCCTGACACGCGGCTCAGCGCAGGGTCGAGCCCGCTCTGCCCTTGTGGACGCGGAGTTGCGCCGGGATGCGGACCCGGAGTTCGGCCACGTGGCTGACCACGCCGACCGCGCGGCCTCCCTCGCGCAGGGAGTCGAGGATGTCGAGGACGTCGTCGAGGGTCTCCTCGTCGAGGGTGCCGAAGCCCTCGTCGACGAAGAGGGTGCCGATCTCCGCGCCGCCCGCTTCGGCCGCGACCACGTCGGCGAGGCCCAGGGCCAGGGCCAGTGACGTGATGAAGCTTTCGCCGCCCGAGAGGGTGGCGGGGTCGCGGTCGACGCCGGTCCAGGCGTCGAGGACGCGCAGGCCCAGGCCGCCGCCCGAGCGGCCCCGGTGCCCTGCCGTCTTCTTCACGTCGTACTGCAGCAGGTAGCGGCCGTCGGACATGTGGGTGAGGCGTTCGTTGGCGGCGTCGGCGACCTGGCGGAGGCGTTCGCCGAGCACGTAGGACGACAGCGGCATGTCCCACTGGTTGTCGGGCGAGGTGCCGTTCGCGAGTTCGGCCATCCGGCGGGCCAGCCGGTGGCGGCGCTCCGCCGGGGCGCGGCGGGCCTGGGCCTCGGCGAGTTCGGCCGCCAGCGCCGTGAGCTGGGTAAGGCGGGCGACGGCGCTGTCGCGGGCGGAGACCTGGACCGACCGGGCCGCGTCGGCCTCGTCGTGGGCCTGCTGGAGACCGTGGAGGTCGGGCGGGGGCTGGGCGGCGGCGGCCGTCAGCTCCGGGTCGGCGAGGGTGCGGACGACGGCGGCCAGTTCGGCGGCCAGTTCGCGCAGGCGGCGGCCCATCTCGTCGATCTCGGCGGGGGTGCGGCGGGCGGCGGCCAGGTCGTCGAGGCCGGCGAAGCCCGCGTCGACGGCGGCGGCCAGCGCGGCGGTCCTGGCGGCGGCGAGTTCGCGCCGCGCCTCGGTCAGGGCCTCGGAGACCTCGGCGGCGTGGCGGTGGGCCTCGGCTTCGGCGCGGAGACGTTCGGCCCGCTCGTAGATGGAGGCGTCGTCGCCGCGCAGCCGGCCGAGGCGGGTCGTGAGGTCGGACTCCTCGAGGGCGAACCGGCCCCGGGCCGCGCGGGTCTCCATGAGGAGCGTGGTGTCGGCGCTCTCCTTGACCTTCAGCTCGCCGACCTCGCGGGTCAGGTGCTCGGCGGCCTCGCGGGCGGCGAGCCGGCCGTCGAGAACGGCGGCGAGCTCCTCGACCGCCTGCCGCGTTCTGGCCAGCAGGGCCTGCGCGGCCGGAACATCGGGCCAGACCGCAGGGTCAGCCCTCAGGGGGCGGACGTCGCTCCCGAGGTCGACGGCCTCGGCCTGCTTTTCACCCGCGAGCTCCCGACCGCCCCCCACACGAACCGGGTCATCGTCAGGATCGGTCTCGATGCCCAAGCCGGCGCCGTCAGGACTGGCGAGGCCGGTGCCCCTCGTCGTGGCCGCGACCTGGCGGCGTGCTTCGTCGAGGAGGCCGGTCAGGGTGGTCGTCTTCGTCTCGGCCGCCAGGGCCGCGCCGATCGCCATCGCCTCTGCGGTCAGGCGGGTGCGGCGGGAGGAGACCGTCTCGCCCGGGTCGAGCGCCGCCGACAGCCGGACCTCGATGCGGCCTTCCTCCTCGGCGAAGGTCTGCTGCCGGGTCTGGAGTTCCCGCAGGGCGAGGGCGGTCTCTGCCTCCGCTTCGCGGACGTCGCCGAGGGCCGCTTCCAGGCGGGTGACCTCGTCGCGGTGGGCAGGTTCGCGGGCGGCGGCGGCCTCCACGACCGCGAGGTCGGTTCGGGCCTCCTCGCGGGCCTGTTCGGCTTCGGCCTGGGACAGGCCGTCGGCGGTGTCGGCGGCGCGTTCGTGGCGGCCTTCGAGGCTCGCGACCGTCGACTCGGCCGCCTCTCTGGCCGACTGGGCGGCGTCGGCCTCCGCCTGGGCGGCCTCCTCGTCGTCGGCGGTGGCCATCTCGGACGACGGCTCGGCCGGGGCCGGGTGGTCGGGTGAGCCGCAGACGGCGCACGGGTCGCCCTCGGCCAGGCGGGCGGCCAGTTCGGCGGCCATGCCGTCGATTCTGGCCTGGCGGATCTCCTGCAGGCGGTCGACGGCCGACTGGGCGGCGTCGACGGCGACGCGGCGGGCGTCTTCGGCCAGGGCCAGGTCGGCGGCGAGTTCGTCGCGGCGGATCACCGCTTCGAGGCGCTCCTCGGCGGCGACCAGGCGGGCTCGGGCCGAAGGCAGGGCCGCGGCCTGTTCGCGGCTGCTCGCCAGGCGGGCGGCGGCCTCGGCCAGGAGGCCGGGCAGGGTGGTCAGGCGGTCGGCTAGTTCGGCCTCCACGCCCGCCAGGCGGGCGGCCTCGGTTTCGGCGGACTCGCGGTCGGCTCTGAGCGCGGTGAGGCGTGCTTCTTCGCCGTCGAGGGCGTCGAGGCGGGCGAGTTCGTCGCGGCGGTCGCGTTCGAGGGCGGTCAGCTCCGGTTCCGACAGGGCCGGGTGGCCCGCCGCCTCGCGGTCGGCCATGGCGGCGGCCAGGTCGGCGGTGATCGTGTCGCGGCGGCGTACGGCTTCGAGCAGGTCGGCGGCGCGCGAGCGGGCGGCCTCGGCTCCGGGCAGGGCGGCCTCGGCGACCGCGGCGGCGGCGCGGCGCTGCTCGGCCTCGGAGAGCTCGGCGGTGGCGGCCTCCAGGCGGTCGGCCGTCTCGCGGAGGCCCTTCTCCAGGGTGGCGATCTCGGCGTTGAGGTAGGCCTGTTCGCGGATCACGCCGTGGAGGCGGGCCTCGTCGCCGAGGGCCTCCTCGAGGCGGATCAGTTCGTCGCGGCGGGTGCGTTCGGCGCGGCGGTGGTCGGTCTCGGCGAGGCCCGACGTGCCCGACTCGAAGGCCGCCGAGGCGGTCGACGCGGTCTGTTCGCGGGCGGTCAGCTGGTCGAGCAGCGGGACGACGCGGGACGCCGACGCGGCCTCTTCCAGGATCGTCTCCAGGTCGGCGCGTTCGTCGGCGCGGGCCTCCAGCTCGTCGTGGCGGATGCGGGCCGCCGTGTGGCGGCGCTGCCGGTCGGCCAGGTCGCGGGCCTCGGCCAGGCGGTCGCGGGCCTGCCGGAGGGCCTCGTCGGAGACCGCCGCCTCGGCCGAGGTGACGGCGGCAGAGGCGGCGGAGAGCAGGGCCGACGACCATTCGAGCGGGTCGTCGGATTCGCCGGCGAGCGCGGCCAGTTCGGGGCCGGCCGCGCCGCGCATGCGGTCGGCGCGGGCGCGGACCTCGTCGGCGAGGTGCTCGGCGACCCGGCCGGTCTCGCGGCGGTGGTCGGCGAGCCACCTCTCCATGTCGGTGAACACCCGGACGGTGAACAGCCGCTCCAGCAGCTTGCGGCGGTCGTCGCCGGAGGCGCGCAGGAACCGGGCGAACTCGCCCTGCGGCAACATCACGACCTGGCCGAACTGCTCGGCGTTCATGCCGAGCAGGCCGCCGATGAAGTCGCCGGCCTCGTCGATGCGGGTCGTCACCGGGGCCCAGTCGCCGTCGCGCAGCTCCTGGACGATCACCTTCGCCTGCTCCTGGGTGGTGCCCTGCCCCCGGAGCTTCGGCCGGGCCCAGGCGGGCGAGCGGGTGACGCGCAGGGTGCGGCCCCGGATCGTGGTCTCCAGCACCACCTGCGGCCCCCGGCCCGGGGGCGCGTGGTCGCAGCGCAGCGACCGGGCGTCGTTGCGCCGGCCGGGCACGACCCCGAACAGGGCGCAGCAGACGGCGTCGAGGATGGTGGTCTTGCCCGCGCCCGTGGGGCCGTGGATCAGGAAGAGCCCGGCCTCGCCGAGCCGGTCGAAGTCGACCTCCTCGGTGCCGGGGAAGGACCCGAAGGCCGAGATCGTCAGCCGGTGGAGGCGCATCAGGCCATCGTCTCCCTGATGCGGCAGGCCATCGCGGCTTCTTCGAGCACACGTCTCTCGTCGGGGTCGGCCGCCTCGCCGCGGACCTCGCGGACGAAGTCGAGCGCCACGTCGATCTCGGGCCGCCCGGCCAGCCGGGGACGCGCGGGCGCGGCCTCGGGCACGTCGTCGGGGGCGAACTGGAGGTCGACGGTGTGCGGGAAGCGGGCCCGCAGCCGCTCCATCGCGGCCTTGGGCCGGACCGGGTCGGTGAGGGTGGCCTGGATCCAGTCGTCGGAGGGCGGGAGCGCGAGCAGGTCGTCGATCCGGCCCCGGAGCCGGGCCAGCCGGCGCGGCACCGGCGCGGGCACGAAGTCGATCGGGCCGCCGAGCTCGACCAGCCACGACCCCTTCACGTGGTCGGTCTCGGAGAAGGAGTAGGCGATCGGGGAGCCGGAGTAGCGGACCGTCTCGCTCATGGTCTGGCGGCCGTGGAGGTGGCCGAGGGCCGTGTAGGCGGCGCCGTCGAAGACCCGCAGCGGCACGTGGGCCACCCCGCCGACGGTGATGTCGCGCTCGCTGTCGCTGGCCGCGCCCCCGGTGACGAAGGCGTGGGCCAGCACCACCTTCTCGGGGGCGGCGTCGTCGAGACGTACCCGGTCCATGACGTGGGTCATGGCGGCCGTGTGGGTGCGCTCGGGCAGGTTCCACGGGGTGCGGACGAGCTCGGGCTCCAGGTAGGGAATCCCGTAGAAGGCGACGTCGTTCACGACGATTGGGGACCACGCGCGGTGGGGGTCGGTGCGCAGGTGGATGCGGTCCATCAGACCGGCGCCGAACCCGAGCCGGACGGGCGAGTCGTGGTTGCCGCTGATGATCACGGTGTGGACGCCGAGACCGCGTAAGCGGCGCAGCGTCTCGTCGAACAGGGCCACCGCGTCGACCGGCGGGAGCGCCCGGTCGTAGACGTCACCGGCCACCAGCACGACGTCGACCCGCTCGGACCTGGCGGTCTCGACCAGGTGGTCGGCGAACGCCGCCTGGGCCGAGAGCAGGCTCTCGCGGTGGAAGGACCGGCCCAGGTGCCAGTCGGACGTGTGCAGCAGCCGCATGGCGCACGAAGCTAACAGGTCTCACCGACAAATTGGGCCTCCCCTGAGACAACGGGATCACGTAATGACTTAACCTGGCGACCAGGGGGCATCGTAAGGAGGAAGGCACGACTCGGAATATGGACCATCCATCGGGGAGCGGCCTGATGACCATTGGGCGGGGCACGCTGACGATTCTCGCCGGCGTCCTCGTGGCGCTGCTCGGAGTGATCGGCTACCTCCTGCCGCCGCCCGCGTTCGATCCGCCGCCCCTGGAGCCCCCGGCCGCCTTCCGCGACCTGCCGGCCCAGCCCGCCGCCGAGACCCGCGCTCCGGCGACGGTCTATCCGGTGACCACCGAGACGATCACCGTGCCGGTCGAGGGCGACAACCTGGTCACCACGATCCGCACCCCGCAGGGCCCCGGCCCGTTCCCGGCGATGGTGTTCGTGCAGGGTTCGGGCTCCGGCGACCGGGGCGAGTTCACCTCCCAGGCCGAGTGGCTGGCCCAGCACGGCATCGTGACCCTCGCCTACGACAAGCGCACCCACGGCTACTCCTTCCGCAGCCGCGACTTCGCCCTGCTCGCCGACGACGCGGTGACCATGATCGACCTGCTGCGCGAGCGGCCGTCCACCGACCCGGCGCGCACCGGGTTGTGGGGGGTCAGCGAGGGCGGCTGGGTGGTGCCGATCGCGGCGTCCCGGCACCCCGAGATCGCCTACACGGTGCTGGTCTCCTCCCCCAACGTGTCGCCGATGCGGCAGGTCGCCTGGGCGCTGAACGAGCAGCTCCTGCGGCTGCACGCGCCGACCGGGGTGCGCGACCTGCTGACCCGGGCCATGGGCGGGGTCGGTTTCGACTTCCTCCGGTACGACAGCGCGCCCGCCCTCCACGGCATGCGCCAGCCCACCCTCGCCCTCTACGGCACCGGCGACCCGTCGATCCCGTTCGTCGAGAGCACCCAGACCCTCATCGACGCCAAGCCGGTCGACAACTACACGATCCGCTTCCTCGCCGGGGCCGACCACGCGATGCGGCGGCACGGCGGCCCGTTCGTGCCCGACTACCTGCCGACCCTGGCCAACTGGATCAACGGCGTGCCGGCGCAGTCGCCGGTCAAGATCGCCGGCGCGAAACCGGTCCAGCGCTACGAGGCCACCGACGTGCCCGCCGCCCCCTGGTACGGCGCCAGCACCTTCCTCGGCCTCACTTTGACCCTGGCCGCCTTCGGCTACGTCGCGGCGCCGGTGACCGAGATGTTCGTCCGGTTGCGCGGCCGTGACCTGCGGCACCAGACCAACACCCACGTGTGGCCGCCGATCCGGCGGCGGTTGTGGCGGATGATCTGGACCAGCCTGGCGCTGCTCGCCTCGGTGCTGGCCTTCATCATGCTGATCGTGCTGTTCTCGGTGAACCAGGCGGGCGCCTGGCCCGCGGTGCAGGCCGGCTGGCTGGTGGTGCGGGTGCTGGCGGTGGTGATGCTGGCGCAGGTGGTGGGCGCCACCGGGGCCGTGCTCGTGGGGCTGCGCGACGGCTGGGAGGTGACCCCGTCGCAGCAGGTGTCACTGACCGGCGTGCTCGGCGGCACCGCGCTGATGCTGGTCACCGCCGCCTACTACGGGCTGTTCGGCTTCCCCTGGTAGGGCGTAGGCCAGCCAGCGGTCCATCTCGTCGAACACCTGCTTGCGCACGGGTTCGGCCGACAGCACCAGGTCGTGGACGCCGCCCGCCACCCGGACCACCGTGACGCGGGGTCCGATGCGGGTGGCGTACCGGGCGATCTGCTCGACGTCGAGCACGGTGTCGCTGTTGCGCACCTCCGGCGCGAAGTCCTTGACCCGCAGGCTCTGGTCGGAGCAGAGCACGAGCACCGGCGCGTCGACCCTGAGGCCGCCCTGCAGCCGGTGGTGGGCGCGGCGGATCGCGGCCAGCCAGGCGGCGTGGACGGGGAAGCCGCCGAGGGGCTTCCAGTCGAGGTCGTAGTCCCATTCGCCTTCACGGGACAGGTGGATGCTGTCGCCGTAGACCGTGGAGACGCCCACGGGCAGCACCGCGCGGGCGGGCAGCCGGGCGAACACCCCCTTCAGCGCGTCGGCGACGCCCTTGACCAGGACCGGCACGTTCAGATCGAGGAACGGGCTGTTCAGCAGCAGCGCCTGGACCAGCCCCCGGCCGCGCACCCGGTCGGCCCACAACGCGGCGACCAGCCCGCCGGTGGAGTGCCCGTTGACGACCAGTTCGTCGTGGTCGGCCCGGATGATCGCGACGGCGGCGTCGATCTCCGGGAAGTACTCGGTGACGCTCCGGACGAATCCCCGCGTCTGGTACGGCAGCAGCGACCGGCCGTACTTGCGCAGGTCGAGGGCGAAGAACGAGACGCCCTGGTCGACGTAGTGGTCGGCCAGGTGGGCCTGGAAGAAGTAGTCGGTGAAGCCGTGCAGGTAGAGCACCGCGCGGCGGGCTCCCGGCACGACCCGGCGGACCAGCGTCGCGACGACCTCGCCCTCGTCGTCGGGCGGAAGGGGGATGGCGACGACGTCGTAGTCAGCGCCCAGGATGTCCTCCGACATGGGGTCAGAGTACGCGAACCGGGTGAATCGGCCGCGAACTCGCCGGTGTCTGGAAGGTAAAGGCGTTCGGCGTCCTCGGACGGTTCAATGTAATCGTGGCGACACGGTCCGTGACCACGTAATCGAGCATCTTCGGGGATGGGCGTGCGGAAACCAGGTCAGGTGATCGGATGGGTCGCGTTGTCGGTGCTGTTCCCGGGGGTGGCCCATCTGCGGGCGGGCTGGCGGCGGACCGGCGCGTCGGTGCTGGCGGTCTATCTGTCGGGCGTCGCGGTGGTCATCACGGTGGCGGCCCTCGCGGGGGCCGACCTGGCCGGGCGGCTGATCGGCCGGCTCGGGCTGCTGGCGGTGATGTCGGGCACGCTGGGCGTGGCCTGGTTCGTGCTCGTGGTGCACTCCTACGTCGTCCTGCGGCCCGGCCGGTTGTCGATGCCGGGGCAGCTGATCTCCGGGGTGCTGACGGGCGTGCTGGCGGTCGGGTCGGCGCTGCCGTTCGGGCTGACCGCCCACTACGCGGCCGTCTCGCAGCGCACCATCGACGGCCTGTTCAAGAGCTCGGGCGAGATGCCGGCCGGTGAGCCGTTCGGCGGCCGCGACCGGGTCAACATCCTGCTGCTCGGCGGCGACCTGGCCGGCAACCGGGTCGGGGTGCGGACCGACAGCATCAACCTGGCCAGCGTCGACGTGCGCACCGGCCACACGGTCATGTTCGGGCTGCCGCGCAACCTCGAAGGGGTGCGCTTCCCCGAGGGCAGCCCGATGTACAACCACTTCCCCTTCGGCTTCCGGCTGCCGAGCGGCCCCGACGGCGCCCGCGAGGACCTGCTGTTCTCGGTCTGGGAGTACGCCGACCAGCACCCCGAGATCTTCGGCGGGCGCACCGGCATGGGCCCGGCGACCCTCAAGGAGACGGTCGGGGAGATCCTCGGGCTGCACGTCGACTGGTACACGCTGGTCAACATCGGCGGCTTCGCCAAGATCATCGACGCGATCGGCGGCCTGGAGCTGACCGTCGACCGCAACGTCGTCTACGGCCGCCGCAACGAGGGCCTCATCCCGGCCGGCACCCGCAGGCTGACCGGCGAGCAGGCGTTGTGGTTCGCCCGCTCGCGCACCTTCTCCGACGACTACGCGCGGATGAAGCGGCAGAAGTGCGTGTTCGCGGCCCTGCTGGCCCAGGCCGAACCCGCCACGGTGCTGGCCCGCTTCACCGAGATCGCGGGCGCGACCGAGGGGCTGCTGCAGACCGACATTCCCGGCCCGATGCTCGAACACCTGGTGCCGCTCGCGGCCAAGGCCAAGAAGGCCGGGGTGACGAGCATCCAGTTCGTCCCGCCGATGATCAGCACCGCCTCGCCCGACTGGACGTTGATCAGGAACACCGCCGCGCGGGCCCTCACGGGCGGCGGCGGCGCGTCGAGCAGCTCGCCGAAGGCCCCGCGACTGGCCGAGGGCTGTGCGCCCTAACGAAGGGCGAAGCTGTCGCGGGCCATCCGCCTGACCCGCTCCTCGTCGACCGTGTGGCCCAGCCCCGGCTGGGTCAGCGGGATGGCGACCACTCCCCCCGACGCGCCGACCGGCGGGTCGACGATCTGGGCGTTCCTCGGGGGCTCGGTCACGTCGCTCGGGAGGGTGCAGCCCGGCAGGGCCGCCACCGCGACGGTCGCCGCGCGGGCCAGGCCCGCGCCCCGGCCGTCGGCGCAGGTGATGTCCCAGCCGGCCCGGCGGGCGCGGTCGTGGGCGGTCTTCACGGCGGCCAGCGAGCCGAAGAGCGAGGGCCGGAGCATGAGGGCCCGCCCGGCCCGCGCCGCGATCGCCTCGTCGAGCTCGGCCAGCGACCGGGCCTCCACGACGACCGGGATGGACAACCGCGACTGCAGCTCGGCGCTCAGGTCGAGGTCGTCGCAGGGCCGCTCGATGCCCGACAGGTCGTATCCGGCCAGCGATTCGAGCTGCCCGATCTCCGTGTACGCCCGCCGCGCGTCGACCGTGATCGCCAGCGCCGGGTAGGCGGCCCGGATCGCGCGCAGCGGCTCGACGTCCCAGCCCGGGTGGATCTCGACGGTGACGTGGGCGTACCCGGCCCCGACGAAGCGGTTGACGCCGTCGACCGCCGACTGCAGCGACCGCACGGCGGGCAGCCGGACGGTGGCCATGAGCGAGGTGCGGGTGCCGCCGATCGCGTGGGCCAGCGGCACGCCCGTCATCCGGGTCGCCAGATCCCAGCAGGCCATGTCGGCGGCGGTGCCCAGCGCGGGCAGGTCGTGGGGGGTCTCCCAGTCGACCCCGATGAGGATCTGGGCGAGGCTCTCCTCGAGAGTGCTCCAGACCTTGGGATCGGGGTGGACGACCTCGCCCCACCCGGCCATCCCGCCGTGATCGGTGAGCTTGACCAGGATGCTCTCCGGACGCCTGCCGTAGGGCAGGACCAGCCGGAACACATCGACCTCACGGACACGCGGCACGGACGGCTCCCCCTCGTTCTCAGGCTTCCATGGTGACACGCCGGGACAGCAGCGCCCCCGCCAGCGCCATCGCCACGAGCAGGGCGAAGCAGACGGCGTAGGCCCCGGTCGAGGTCAGGATCGCCCCCGTGACGGCCACCGCGACCACGGTCACGCCCGACTCGCCGACGCTGAGCGAGGCGCTGTTCCTGCCCTCCTCGCCGGGCTTGGAGAGCTCCAGGACCAGCACCGACAGCGTCGGGTAGATCATCCCGATGCCGAGCCCGCAGACCACCCAGCCGATGAACGCCACCCACACCGGCACGGCCGGCAGGAACGCCAGCGCGGTCACCGAGATCCCGGCGACGACCAGCAGGTGGCCCGCCCAGAGCCGCAGCACCCGGCCGCCGGGGTACTTGCCCTGCAACCACGACCCGGCCGACCAGGCCAGCGCGCCGCCGGTGAGCGCGATGCCCGCCTCGGTCAGCGTCAGGCCGCGCTCCCTGGTCAGCATCAGCGGCACGAGGACCTCGGCGGCGAAGAACGCGGCCATGCTCAGGCCGCGGAGCGCGACCACGGTCGGCAGGCCGCGGGCGGCCCGCAGGGTCCCGCCCGGCACCAGCATCGGCAGCGCGACCAGCAGCACGGCCAGGCCGACCGCCATCAGCGCGTAGTTCGACTCGCCCGACCCGTATTGGAGCACCGCCGCGCCCACGGCCGCGCCGCCGCCCCAGGCGAGCCGCGCGGCGAACGGGCCGGTGTCGGCCCGCTCCCCGTCGCCGGTGGAGGGCTCCCGGGAGGCCAGGCCGCGCCAGAAGATCGCCGCGGCCGGGAGCGCGATCACGGCGACGCCCAGGAAGACGGCCCGCCAGGTCCACGCCTCGGTGACCGTGCCGGTGATGGCCGGGCCGACCACCGACGGCAGCACCCAGGCGGCGGCCAGCAGCGAGAAGACCTTCGGGTGCATCGCGCCCGGGTAGACCCGCGCGACCAGGACGTAGACGGCCACGTTGAACAGGCCGCCGCCCAGGCCCTGGAGCAGCCGCCCGGCGATGAAGACCTCCATCGTGGGGGCCAGCCCGGCGATGACGAGGCCGGTCACGAACATGCCGAGGCCGGCCCAGAGGGGCTTGTCGGGGCCGGAGACGTCGCCCCACCGGCCGCCGGCGACCGTGCCGACGAGGGCGGCGGCGACCGCGCCGCTGAAGGCGAGGCTGTAGAGGCCGAAGCCCTGCAGCTCCTTGCCGATCTCGGGCATGGCGGTCGCGACCGCCAGGTATTCGAACGCGACCAGGACCATGAGCGCGGTGATGCCGGTGCTCAGGGCGCGGTAGCGGGCCGAGAAGACGGCCGGCGGCGGCGACGTGGATGTCATGACGGAAACCATGATTCGGACATTACGGAAGGAGAGCGTACCGGGCATCGGGCCGTGGCCCCAGGGGCCATGGGACCTTGGTCGGACGCCGTTTGGACCCTTCTGACCTGGTGACGCCGGGGTGGCCGGGCCCCTGACGTGGGGTTCGCATCGTCGTGATCCTCCGTTGTGGTGGTCCTAGGTCTGCAGGTCCGCCGTCGCGGCGCGGGGCGGGAGCGGGTGGCCGGCGCCGGATGCGGCGGGACGCGGGGGCGGCGGGCGGGGCCGGGGTGGGCGGAGCCGTAACGGAAAGCGCCTTTCAGCTGGTTCGCCGGCCCTCGCCCAGGTTGCGTTCGGCCCAGGCGGTGAGGTCGCGGCGTTCGATCGCGGCGGCCATGAGGTCGGGGAAGGCGTCGGGGGTGCAGGCGAAGGCCGGGACCCCCATCGCCGCCAGGGCGGCCGCGTTCTCGTGGTCGTAGAAGGGCGCGCCCTCGTCGGACAGGGCCAGCAGGACGACCACCTGGACGCCGGCCGCCGTCATCGCGGCCACCCGCCTGAGCATCTCGGCGCGCACGCCGCCCTCGTAGAGGTCGCTGATCAGGATGAAGATCGAGTTGGCCGGGCGGGTGATGAGGCCCTGCGAGTAGGCGATGGCGCGGTTGATGTCGGTGCCGCCGCCGAGCTGGGTGCCGAACAGCAGCTCGACCGGGTCGTGGAGCTGGTCGGTGAGGTCGACGACGGCGGTGTCGAAGACGACCAGGGACGTCTTCAGCGACCGCATCGAGGCCAGCACCGCGCCGAACACGCTCGAATAGACCACCGAGGCGGCCATCGAGCCGCTCTGGTCGATGCACAGCACCACCTCGCGCTGCACCGACTGCTGCTTGCGGGCGTAGCCGACCAGGCGCGACGGCACGACCGTGTTGCGGTCGGGCAGGTAGTTCTTGAGGTTGGCCCGGATGGTCCGGTCCCAGTCGATGTCGGCCGGGCGCCGGGGGCGGTTGGTGCGGGCGGCCCGGTTGAGCGCGCCGGTCACCGCCGCGCGGGTGCGGTGCTGGAGCTTGCGTTCGAGCTCGTGGACGACCTTGCGGACCACCACCCGGGCCGACTCGCGGGCCTGCTCGGGCATCACCCGGTTCAGCGACAGCAGGGTGCCGACGAGGTGGACGTCGGGCTCCACCGCCTCGAGCATCTCGGGCTCCAGGAGCAGGCGGCTCAGGTCGAGGCGGTCGATGGCGTCCTTCTGCATGACCTGGACGACCGTCGACGGGAAGTAGGTGCGGATGTCGCCCAGCCAGCGCGACACCCGGGGCGCCGAACCGCCCAGCCCGGCCGAGCGGGGCGCCGACTCGCCGTCGCCGTCGAGGTCGTAGAGGGCGGCCAGGGCGGCGTCCATGCCGGCGTCGTCGCCCGTCAGGCCGCCGAGGCCGCCGCCGGCGCAGTTCTCGGCCTCGCCGCCCAGGACCAGCCGCCAGCGGCGGGCCCGCTCGTCGTCGTGCACGTCCATCAGCCGCTCCCCAGGATGCCCATGACGGTGCGCACGGCCGGGGCGGCGCGCTCGTCGTCGTACACGGTGTCTTTCTCGGTGGCCGCGCCCGAGCGGACGCGGCTCGCGATCGAGCGCCGCTCGGGCGGCGCGAAGGAGCCGAAGGTGCGCCGCAGCAGCGGCAGGACCTCCACGAACGCGTCGCCGCGCAGCCCCACGAGCCAGTCGTCGACCATGGCGAGCAGGCGCGGGTCGTGGACCAGCAGCAGGCCGCCGCCCGACAGGAAGCCCTCGATCCAGGCCGCCGCCCGCGCGGGCGGGTGGGCCAGCGAGACGGCCCGCGACATGCGCGCGTCGGCGTCGGCGAGCCGGTCGCCGTCGAACAGGATCCGGACGATCCGGCCCTCGATGATCCCGGGCAGGCCGGTCCGGTCGGCGAGGCCGCGCAGCGCGCCCAGCCAGCGCTCGCGCCCCTCGTCGAGCAGCGCGGAGGCGCCGGTCACGGCGTCGATGTGGGCGACCATGCCGCGCGCGTTCTCGTCGTCGAGGCCCGACACGGCGGCCGACAACCCGGCGCAGATCCGGGCCAGCAGCGACGTCGCGATCACGGCCAGCCCCTCGGCCGGGGTGCCCCGGACGTCGCCGTAGCGCTGGGCCCTGACCAGCGCGGGCAGGGCGGCCATGAGGTGGCGGATGTCGGTGTCGACGGCGGCCCGGTCGCCGATCGCGGCCAGCACGGCCGGCAGCGATTCCGGCAGGTCGGCGAGCAGCGCCCGCTCGACGAGCCCGGTCAGGTCGGCCAGCGCCGCGCCCTCACGAGCCGCCACCTCGGCGATCCTCGCGGTCGCGGCGGCCGGCACGGTCACCCCGAGCGGCGCGGCCTCGATGAGCGAGATGTCGAACTCGGGCCGCCACTGGAGCGCCCACGCCTCCTTGAACGTGCCCTTGCCCCGGGTGTGGCGGGGCTCGCCCCACGGGACGTTGAGCAGCCGGAGCCGGTGCAGCAGGCGGCTGCGGTCGAGGTCGAGCGGCTTGCGCAGGTCGAGTTCGAGCTCCCGGTCGAGCGCCTCGGGCTTGAGGCGGAGCCGCCGCTGCTCCTCGCGCAGGTGCCGTTGCAGCGGCACCATCGGCGTCGAGTCGGGCACGTGGCCGAGCCGCTCCCCCACGACCATGCGCCGCTGGATCAGCTCGACCGGCAGTTCGTCGCCCTCGCACAACACGGCGCGGGCGGCCTCGGTGACCTCGGCGAGCCCGGCGAGCGGCCGGTCGCGGACGACCGCCAGGCTCTGGGCCAGCCGGACCGACTCGATGACGTGGGCCGAGGAGACCGGGATGCCCTCGTCGCGCAGCACCCCGGCGGCGGCGGCCAGCCAGCGTTCGACCGGGCGGTCGGGGGTGGCGAACAGGTGGGCGTACCAGCCGGGCGAGGTGACGCCCGCGCCGTATCCGCCCCAGTGGGCGAGCCGGCCGTGGGTCCACGGCACCCAGGTCATCTCGGCCTTGACCTTCGGCAGGCCCTTGAGGATCCGGTCGTCGGCGGCGGCCGGGCCGATCGTGGTCAGCGCCGGGACGTGCCACGCGCCGCACACGACCGCGATGTTCCCGAACCCCTCCTTGATCGCGACCCGGACGGTCCGGCGCATGTACGCCTCCCGCCGGGCCTCCCGCTCGTCGGGGGTGTAGCCCTCGCGGACGGCCGCCATGGCCTCGGCGATGACCTCGAAGGGGGTGTCGCCCCGGTGCTCGACGGCGTCCTCCCACCAGCGCTCGGGGTCGTCGTACCCGGCGGCCGCGGCGAGCGAGGCGATGGGGTCGACCCGGACGACCTGGGCCGGGGTGACGTCGCCGTCGCCCTCCTCGGGCTCCTTCTCGGCCAGCGAGTGGGCCGCCGGGAGGTCGCAGAAACGGGCCGGGATCCCGGCCTCGGCCGCGTAGCGCAGGGCCTGCCATTCGGGGGAGAAGGTCGCGAACGGCCAGAAGGCGGCCTTGGCCGGGTCGCCCGGCACGTGGGCCAGCAGCGCCACCGGCGGTTCCATGCCGGGGTCGGCGGCCAGGGCGACCAGGCCGTCGGCCTCCGGCGGGCCCTCGATCAGCACGAGGTCGGGCTTGAGTCGGGCGAGTTCGGCCACCACGGCGCGTGCGGAACCAGGGCCGTGGTGGCGGACGCCCAGCAGGGTGATGGTCATCGGTCAGCCGGCGTCCCGGCAGGCGCGGTAGAAGTCACGCCACTCCTCGCGTTCCCGGACGACCGTCTCCAGGTACTCCTGCCAGACGACCCGGTCGGACACCGGGTCCTGCACGACCGCGCCGAGGATGCCGGCCGCGACGTCGGAGGGCCGCAGCACCCCGTCGCCGAAGTGGGCCGCGAGGGCGATCCCGCTGGTCAGGACCGAGATCGCCTCGGCGGTCGACAGGGTGCCGCTGGGCGACTTGACCTTGGTGCGGCCGTCGGAGGTCACCCCCGAGCGCAGCTCGCGGAAGACCGTGACGACGCGGCGGATCTCCTCCAGGCCCGCCGGGGTCTCGGGCAGCTCCAGCGAGCGGCCGAGCTGGGCGACCCGGCGGGAGACGATCTCCACCTCCTCCTCGGCCGAGGCCGGGACGGGCAGCACGACCGTGTTGAAGCGGCGGCGCAGCGCGCTCGACAACTCGTTGACACCCCGGTCGCGGTCGTTGGCGGTGGCGATGACGTTGAAGCCCTTGGCCGCCTGGACCTCCTCGTTGAGCTCGGGGATCGGCAGCGTCTTCTCCGACAGCACGGTGATCAGCGCGTCTTGCACGTCGGAGGGCATGCGGGTCAGCTCCTCGACCCGGGCCAGCCGGCCTTCGGCCATCGCCCGCATCACGGGGCTGGGGGTGAGCGCCTCCCGTGAGGGGCCCTCGGCGAGCAGGCGGGCGTAGTTCCAGCCGTACCGGACGGCCTCTTCGGCGGTTCCCGCGGTGCCCTGCACGAGCAGGGTCGAGTCGCCGGAGACGGCGGCGGCCAGGTGTTCGGACAACCAGGTCTTGGCGGTGCCGGGCACGCCGAGCAGCAGCAGCGCGCGGTCGGTGGCCAGGGTGGCGACGGCGACCTCGACGATGCGGCGCGGGCCGATGTACTTCGGCGTGATCACCCCGCCGGGGTGGCTCGCGTCGCCCAGGATGTAGGTGGTCACCGCCCACGGCGACAACCGCCAGCCGGGCGGGCGGGGCCGGTCGTCGTGCTTGGCCAGGACGGCCAGTTCGTCGGCGTACTGGTCTTCCGCGTGGGGCCGCAGGACGGTGGGGGTCGTCACGAGAACTCCTTGATCATGTCGGAACGGAAGCGGAGCAGGGCGGCGGCGGTCTGCAGTTCGCCGATGTCGGGCAGCTGGTCGAGGTCGTAGTGGCCGGCCGGGTCGAGCCGCTCGCCCGCCAGGCGGGCCAGTTCGCCCGCGTTCCACGGCTGGGCGGCGGCGATGTCGGCGACCCGCTGGAGCACGGCGGCGGCGAGCGGGCCGCTCCAGGGGCCGGGCACCCCGCCGAGCATCATGATCAGCTGGCCGTCGACGTTCCCGGCGCGGACGATCTCGGCCGCCCGCCACGACCGTTCGTCGGGCGGCAGCACGGCCAGCAGGTCGGTCAGCGGCTCGACGTCGAACAGGGCGCGGGCCCAGACCGGGTCCTCCTGCAGGATGGCGGCCCGGATCCAGCCCATGTGGATCTCCCGGGCCCAGTCGCCGATGGTCATCCGGACCAGCTCGGCGGGGTCGGCCCCGAGGTGGCCCGGCCAGAACCGCAGCGGGGTGTGCGCGACGACCTGCTGCAACCACCAGCTGCGCGGCCCGGTGCCGGCCGGCGGCCGCGACCGCACGCCGTCGCGCTCCATGACGGAGTCGCAGGCCGTCGGCGCGACCGCGCTGAGCCGGGAGCCGTCGCGGACGAGCAGCGGCGCGGCCCGCGCGGCCATGCGCTGCCCGAGCCGGGAGTCGGGCAGCTTGGTGAGCAGGTCGGCGGCGGCCTGCCGGACCTCGCGGCGGCGGTCGTCGAGCGCCTTCTCCAGGAAGGGCTCGTCGGCCATGGTCAAACCGTCGGCCAGGACCGCGACGAAGGCGGCCCGGTCGTCGGGGTTCTCCTTCGCCCAGGTGACTTCGAGCAGGTCTCTGGCCTCGCCGGCGGAGGCGGCGCGCAGCGCGGCGAGGAACGCCTGGCGGTCGCCGCGGGTGCCGAACTCCCACGGGCCGTGGTCGAGCCCGGCCGGCACGTCGCCGGAGCTCTCCTGGAGCAGGTAGCCCCACTCGGGGTTGAGCCCGGCGAGCCAGCGCCCCCGGGCCCCCGCCACGACGGCGAGGTCGGCCCTGATCGACCGGTCGCGCGCCCCGGCCGTGAGCAGCTGCGGCAGCAGCCGCGCCGGGACCCGCAGCGACCGGCGGGCCGCCAGGCCCAGCCATTCGGGCAGCACCCGGGGGAACTCCCCGCCGAGCAGCCGGGCCAGCCGGTCGGCGGCCTTCGCCGGGACCGGGGCCGCGCCGTCGCCGGGCGCCTCGGCGAGCGGGCTCCCGCCGCCGGGCTGCTCCCCCGCCCTGCGGGCGACGACCTGCGCGGCGGCCTGTTCCAGCAGGTCGAACGGGGAGTCGAGGCCGCGCCGCTCGGTCCCGACGAGAGCGGTGGAGACGAGCTCGTTCCACCCGTTGCGCCGATCGAGCCTCACAGGACCACCACCTCGTCGTTTTCGTCCCACGTCGTGAGTGGACGCAGGCCGTCGGGAGTCCATTCCACGGCGACCGTCACCGGACGGCCGCCCGAGACGGCGACCAGCTTCCACGGGTCGCCCGCCGACGCGTGGAGCCGCAGGCCCTGGCCCGAGTCGCCCAGCAGGCACCAGGCCTTGCCGTCGCGGCCGACCCGGGCGCCGGTGATCACCAGCGGCCACGACTCGGTCCACGGGTCGCGGGTCAGCACGTCGGCGACCAGCTGCGGCACGCCCTCGACGGCCACCCCCGAGGCGGGCGACCGGGCGGGCACGGCCGCGCCGTAGCGGTCGGCGATCAGGGCCCGCAGCGGCGCCGCGCCCGGGTAGTAGGAGACGTCGGCGTCGACCCGGGTGCCGAGCACCAGGGAGGCGTCGAGCGGCTGGCCGGGCGGCGCGAACGACAACACCAGGGCCAGGCGGCCGGTCGCCCGGCCGTGCAGCCAGACGCGGCGCGAGAGCAGCCGGTCGCGTTCCTCGTCTCGGAGGGCGATGACCTGCCATTCGTCGCGGATCGGCGGCAGGGCCAGCACGGTCTCCTTGGGCACCTGGTAGCCGACGCGCTGGCGTACGGTCTCGCGCAGGTCGCCGGGCAGTTCGGCGGCCCGCCGGTGGGCCACGGCCAGCAGGTGGACCATGGCGTATTCGCCGAGCAGCCGCCCCGGCCAGTTCTCGTCGCGGAAGACCCGGGTGAGGCCGGAGAAGGTGCCGGCCAGGCCGGGGGCCTGCGCGTCGACGAGGCGTTTGGCCAGGTCGCTCCACTCGGCCAGGCCCGTCTGGCGGGCGTCGGACAAACCGCTCGCGACCTGGTCGGACAACCAGCGTTCGAGCTCGGCCAGGCCGGCGGTGACACGTTCTTCGCGCTGCCGGGCGCGGTTCTCGTCGGGCTTGGCGGCGGCGGGTTCGGCTCTCTCGGCGGCCTTCTTCTCGGCGGCCTTCTCGGCCTTGGCGGCGCGCTGGCCGAACCACTCGGCCGCCCAGGGGGCGAGTTCGGCGGCGGGCGGGACCCCGTCGGCCGACCACAGGAGGAGCAGGCCCAGCGCGTGTTTGCACGGGAACTTGCGGCTGGGACAGCTGCACCGGTAGGCGGGCTCGGACAGGTCGACGCACGCCTGGTAGGGCTTCGAACCGGACCCGGCGCACTCGCCCCACAACGCCGATCCGTTCACCCCCATGGCGGACCACTTCCTGGGCGCGCTCACCCCGCCGGCCGCCTTCTGGGAGGCGGCGTCGGGCGCGAGCGCCAGCACCTGGTCTCGACTCCATCGTTCGGTCACGCGCCGCACCCTAGCCGCGCCGGGCGACAAAACGTGCAAGATCACAAAGAGGGCCCGGGGTTCTGTCGGTGTGACGTGCCATACTCGCAGCGTGGTGGGCCGAAAGACACAAACCGGGCTTGTCGGGCGCGGGTTCCAACTCGACCGGCTGTCCCGGGTGCTCGACGCCGCGACCGGGCGGATGGCCGGGGTGGCGCTCGTCGGCGGCGACGCCGGCATCGGGAAGACCCGCATCGTCTGCGAGCTGAGCGAGATCGCGCGCGAGCGCGGATTCACCGTCCTGGTCGGGCAGTGCGCCGAACTGGGCAACGCGCTGCCCTATCTGCCGCTCGCCGACGCGCTGCGCAGCGCCGATCTCCGGTCGGCGCTCGAATCGCGGCCGGTGCTGCGGCGGCTGCTGCCGGGCGCCGACCCCGACGGGTCCGACGCGCTCAGCGGCGCGCTGGCCCAGCAGCGGCTGTTCGGGGCGACGCTGAGCCTGCTGGGCGAGCTGGCCGACGAGCGGCCGGTGCTGATGGTGTTCGAAGACCTCCACTGGGCCGACCACTCGACGCGCGACCTGCTGGTCTTCCTGACCCGCATGCTGCAGCGCGAGCGGGTGGTCCTGGTCGGCACCTACCGGACCGACGACCTGCACCGCCGCCACCCGCTGCGGCCGGTGCTCGCCGAGCTCCAGCGGCTGCCGCTGGTCGTGCCGGTCGAGCTGCCGCCGCTCGACGACGAGGCGATGGCGACCCACCTGACCGCCCTCGGCGGCGGCAACGCGGGCCTGATCGGCGGGGTCGTCGGGCGGGCCGGCGGCAATCCGTTCTTCGCCGAGGAACTGCTCCAGGCCGCGTCGAGCGGCGACCGGCTGCCGGCGACGCTGGCCGACCTGCTGATGGCCCGGGTCGAGGGGCTGTCCGACACCGCCCAGCAGGTGCTCCGGGTCGCGGCCGTGGCCGGGCGGCGGGTCGACCACGACGTGCTGCGCGCGGCGGCGGGGCTTGCCGACCGGCCCCTCGAGGAGGCGCTGCGCGAGATCGTCTCGCGCGGGCTGCTCACCGTCGACCAGCACATCGGCTACGACTTCCGCCACGCCCTGCTCCAGGAGGCCGTCTACGACGACCTGCTGCCGGGCGAGCGCACCCGCCTGCACATGACCTTCGCGGCGCTGCTGACCGAGTCGGGCGGCCGGGCGGCCGAGCTGGCCCACCACTACTCTGCCGCCCACGACGTGCGGGGCGCGCTGATCACCTCGCTGGAGGCGGGCCTGCGGGCCACCCAGATGGGCGCCCCGGCCGAGGCCAACCGCCACTTCGACCGGGCGCTCGAGGTGTGGGAGCAGGTGCCCGACGCCGACGCGCTCACCGGCACCACGCGGGCGCGGCTGATCCTCGACAGCGCCGCGGCGGCGGCCGACAGCGGCGACAACCACCGCGCCATCGCCCACCTGCGGCGGCTGCGCCAGCTCGTCACCGAGCCGCTGCTGGTGGCCGAGACCAACGAGCGGCTGGCCTGGTACCAGGCCGACGGCGACGACTTCCACGGCATGGCCGAGGCGGCCCAGGCGGCGGTCGACGCCGTCGACGACGGCCCGGAGACGCCGCTGCTGGCCCGCGCGCTGGCCACCCACGCCCGCACCCTGTGGATCGCCGAGCGGGTGACCGACGCCCAGGAGGCCGCCGCCCGCGCGCTCGAGGTGGCGCGGCGCACCGGGTCGATCGAGGCCGAGTCGGCGGCGCTGGTGGCGCTGGGCATCCAGCAGGAGTCGCTCGGCGACCCCGACATGGCCGAGGAGCTGCTGTCGATGGCGGCGGCCAAGACGTCGGGGTCGTTGTCGATGGACCTGCGTGCCCATTTCAGCCTTGCCCGGCTGCAATACGAGCGGGGCGACCTCGACGCGGCGGCCGAATCCGCCGAGGCGGGGTTGCAGGTGGCCCGCGAGAACGGCCTGATGTGGAGCACGTTCGGCACCGACCTGCGGTTCCTGCGCTACCTGATCTCGTTCGCGGCCGGCGACTGGGACGCCGCCGAGAAGCGGGCCGCGATGTTCGGCGTCCGGGTCGGCACCCCGCCCGAGGCGCTTTTGTCGTCGTTCGCCCTGTTCGTCGAGGTCGGCCGGGGACGGGCGGTGGCGGCCGAGCGGCTGCGCTGGCTGGAGCCGTTCTGGGGCGCCGACGACCTGGTGACCTACATGACCCGCGGCATGGCGGCCGAACTCGCCCTCTGGAAGGGCGACCCGAAGGAGGCCCTCGGCCACGTCGACGCGGTCGTGGCCGTGCAGCAGCCCTACGACTCGGGCCTGATCCGCATCTCGGCGGTCGGCCTGGCCGCCCTCGCCGACCTGCCCCCGGGCGACCCCGCCCGCGAACGCGGCGACGAGTTCATCGAACGCGCCCGCTACGCCGCCACCCACGGCCCCACCGGCCCGTGGACCACACTCGGCCCCGAGGGCCGCGGCTGGGCGGCCCGCGCCGAGGCCGAATGGCACCGCTTGTCCGGCACCGCCACCCCCGAGGCGTGGGAGAAGGCGGTGACCGCCTTCGACGGCGGCTTCCCCTACGAACAGGCCCGCAACCGCTGGAGGCTGGCCGAGACCCTGCTCGAAGCGGGCGACCGCGACCGCGCCCGCGCCGAGTGGCGGCAGGCCGTCGAGGTGGCCGACCACCTGGGCGCCGCCCCCCTGCGCCACGCCCTCGACCTCCTGGGCCGCCGCGCCCGCTTCACCATGCCCGACACGACCGAACCGGAACGGGCGAGCGTGCTCGACACCCTGACCGGCCGCGAACGCGAGGTCCTGGCCCAGGTGGCCGCGGGCCGCTCCAACCGCGAAATCGGCGAACGCCTGTTCATCAGCCAGAAGACGGCGAGCGTCCACGTCTCCAACATCCTGGCCAAACTCGGCGCGGCGACCCGCACCCAGGCCGCCGCCATCGCCCACCAGGAAGGCGTCACACCCCCCACCGACTGAACCGCCGTCGTCGATGCGGGCCCGCTCAGCCGCTGAGGTCCCGCGCGCCGTCGTTGATCCGGGCCGCTGAACCGCTGGGGTTCGCGCATGGGCGTTTTCTTTACGGCTCCCGCCCACCCCAAGACGCCACGACCACCCGGCATCACGACCGCCGAACCGCCCACGCACCGCGCCCCGGCCGTGGGGAAGATCGATACGCTCGGCACGCACGTGACGCTGGAGGGAGCCGACATGCAGAAGCCGCCGCTGGCCGAGGAGCTCGGGCTGGAACCCCACCCCGAAGGGGGATGGTTCGCCGAGACCTGGCGGTCGCCGGTGATGTTCTCCCCCGACGGCTACGACGGCCCGAGGCACAGCGCGACCGCGATCTACTTCCTCCTCGAATCCGGCGAGGAGTCCGCCTGGCACGTCGTCGCCTCGGCCGAACTCTGGTTCTGGCACCGGGGCGGCCCGCTGGTCCTCACCTTCGGCGGCGACGGCGACCAGCCGGAGCCCGGGGAGAGCGTCGTCCTGGGCCCGGACGTCGAGCAGGGCCAGCGACCCCAAGTGCTCATCCCACCGGGCGTCTGGCAGGCGGCCCGGCCGGCGGGCGACGAGGGTGTGCTGGTCAGCTGCGTCGTCTCCCCCGGCTTCGAGTTCGGCGACTTCCGCCTGGCCGAGTAACCCGAACTCAGAGCCGGGCGAACAGGCTGAACGCCTCAGGCCGGCCGTGTGGTGATCCTCGCGTGGAGATGCATGTCGTGCCAGCCGTTGGCATGCAGCAGGGCGCTGTGCAGGATGCCCTCCAGGACGAAGCCCGAGCGTTCGGCCACCCGGCACGATGCCGGGTTGGCGATGGCGTGGCGGAGTTCGAGGCGGTGCAGGCCCAGGTCCTCGAGGGCCCAGCGGGTCACCTCGGAGACGGCGGCGGTGGTGCCGCCGCGGCCTCGGCCCTCGCGGAGGGTCCAGTAGGCGATCTCGCCCAGGCCCAGGCCGAGGTCGACCAGGCGGAGGGCCACCCGGCCGACGGGCCGGCCGGCGTGTTCGACCACCCAGGACGCGCCGGTCTCCAGGGTCCAGCGGGCGCGCCAGCGGGCGATGACGGTCGCGGCCCTGGCGGTGTCGGCCTCGTGTTCCAGGTTCCACAGGCGGATGTCGGGGTCGGCGAAGGCGGCCATGACGATCGGCTCGTCGCCCGACTCGCGGAAGGGGCGCAGCCGCAGGTCGCCGGTGGTCAGCGTGGGCTGGGGGCGGTCGCGCATGGAACCGGCGGGGACGACCTCGGGGATGACGTACACCCGCCCATCCTGCCGCCCGGAATAGGGTGAACAGCACGCGCACGACGAGGAGGTCGCACGATGACCCGGCAGATCGTTTCCGTCATCGGGGGGAAGGACGAGCCGACCGGCACGCCCTATCTGTCCCGGAACCCCGCCCGGTTGAAGGAGGTCGTCGCCGAGGTCGCCCTGGCCGACGCGGCGACGTTCGCGGCGGCGTGCCGGAACGCCGCCGCGGCGCAGCACGACTGGGCGAAGGTGCCGGCGCCGGTGCGCGGACGGGTGATCGCCTCGATCGGGCGGCTCGTGGAGGCCAACGCCGAGGCGCTGGCGCGGCTGGTCAGCGAGGAGATCGGCAAGCCCTACGCCGAGGCGCTCGGCGAGGTGCGGGAGATCGTCGACACCTGTGACTTCTTCATCGGCGAGGGGCGGCGCCTCTACGGGCAGACCGTTCCGTCGGAGATGCCCGACAAGAACCTCTTCACGTTCCGGACCCCGGTCGGGGTCGCGGCGGTGATCACGGCCGGGAACTTCCCGGTGGCGGTGCCGTCGTGGTATCTGGTGCCGGCCCTGCTGTGCGGGAACGCGGTGGTGTGGAAGCCCGCCGAGTACGCCGCCGCCTCGGCCGCCGCGCTGCACCGGATCTTCTCGGCCGCCGGGCTGCCCGACGGCGTGTTCAACGTGGTGTTCGCCGACGGGGCGCAGACGTTCGCCGGGCTGGAGGCGGCGCTCGGCGAGGGGACCGTCCACAAGGTCGGTTTCACCGGCTCCTCCGAGGTCGGGCGCACGATCGGCGAGCTGTGCGGGCGGCACCTGCAGTCGCCGTGCCTGGAGCTGGGCGGCAAGAACCCGATGGTCGTCATGGCCGACGCCGACCTGACCCTCGCCACCGAGGGCGCCCTGTTCTCCGGGTTCGGCACCGCCGGTCAGCGCTGCACCTCGCTGGGGACGGTGATCGTCCACGAGTCGATCCACAACGACTTCGTGGCCCGGTTCACCGCCGCCGCGCAGTCGGCCTATGTCGGCGATCCGGCCCGCAAGGTGCTGATGGGCCCGATGCTCGACCAGAAGTTCGCCGACCGTTACGAGGAGTTCCTGACCTGGATCGGCGACCACCACACCGTCACCGGCCCGGTCGGCCGCATCACCGAGTCGAACCCGTGCGGCCACTTCCTCGGCGACGACCCCAACGAGGGCCTCTTCTACCACCCGGTGATCGTCGACGGGGTCAGGCCGACCGACCGGCTGTTCCTGGAGGAGACGTTCGGCCCGATCGTCGGCGTGACCACCTTCTCCACCCTCGACGAGGCGATCGAGCTCGCCAACCTCCCCGGCTACGGCCTGTCGTCGTCGATCTACACCCGCGACCCGCAGTCGGCGTTCCGCTTCCGGGCCGGGGTGTCGGCCGGCATGGTCAGCGTCAACAACTCGACCTCGGGCGCGGAGGCGCACCTGCCGTTCGGCGGAAACGGCAAATCGGGCAACGGGAGCCGCCAGTCGGGCATGTGGGTACTCGACCAGTTCACCCGCTGGCAGGCGATGAACTGGGACTTCTCGGGCCGCCTCCAGAAGGCGCAGATGGACGTGGCGGAGATCGTCCCCGACCTGGAATACAAAATCTGAAAGGCTCCTTTCCGTTACGGCTCCGCCCACCCCGGCCCCGCCCGCCGCCCGGCCCCGCGCCGCATCCGGCGGCAACCACCCGCTCATGTCATCTCGCCGCAACGACGAATGCCAGGCCGAAGAACTCGGTGGCAGAGGGCGCGAACGCGGTCGCGCGGGAAAGGTCCGGTCTCACGCCGGAGCCGGACCTTCTCAAACTGTGGCCACAGACGGCGCGAACGGTCGCCCGGTGCCACGACGTGAAAGGCGCGGTCCGACACGGGGCCAGACCTGCTCAGACAGCGGTCACAGAAGGCGCGAACGCGGTCTCCACAAGTGAAAAGGTCCGGCCCCCACGCCGGAGCCGGACCTTTTCAGCCTGGGGTCACGCGCAGCGGGAGACCAGGTCCCAGTAGCCCGAACGGGTCTCCTGGAGGCTGCGCTGGGTGCTGCCGGTGAGGCCGAGGTAGTCGTTGGAGCCCTCGGCGTAGACGAGGAAGAAGAACTCCACGTAGGCCCGGCCGGCCGAGACGTGCGCGTTGTTCGTCGCGGTCACGCACTTCTTCGCGGGCGCGCTCGGCGTCGGCAACGCGGACGGACGCGGCGAGGGGGTGGGACTCGCACTCGGGCTCGCGCTTGGACTCGTGCTGGGGCTCGCGCTCGGCGAAGCCGAAGGAGACGGCGAAGCTGAAGGTGAGGGCGTGGCCGAGGGCGATGGGGAGGGCGACGGCGGGGTCGTGCCGCCTGACGTGTTCAGCAGGACGTTCGGGGAGCCGCTGCCCGGGTTGGTCACCGCGCCGGTGACGCCGTTCTTGACCAGGGTGTCCCTGATCTGCGCCGGGGTCGCGGTCGGCGTACCGGAAAGGATCAAAGCGGCCGCCCCCACGACATGAGGGGTGGCCATGCTCGTGCCGCTGATGGTGCTCTTGGCGGTCGGCGAGTTGTACCAGGCCGAGGTGATGTCGGTGCCGGGCGCGAACAGGTCGAGGCAGTCGCCGTAGTTGGAGTAGGACGCGCGGGCGTCGTTCTTCGCCGTCGCCCCGACCGTGATGCCCTCGGGCACCCGCGACGGCGACGACGAGCAGGCGTTCACGCTGCTGTTGCCCGCCGCCAGGCCGTAGGTGACGCCCGACTTGATGGAGTTCTTCACGGCCGTGTCGACGGCGGTCGAGGCCGAGCCGCCCAGCGACATGTTGGCGACGGCGGGCTTGGCCGCGTTGGCGGTCACCCAGTCGATGCCGGCGATGACGCCGGAGTTGCTGCCGCGCCCGGCGCAGTCGAGCACCCGCACGCCGACCAGTTTGACCTGCTTGGCCACGCCGTAGACGGTGCCGCCGACGGTCCCGGCGACGTGGGTGCCGTGGCCGTTGCAGTCGGTCGCGTCGTTGTCGCCCGAGACGAAGTCCTTGCCGGAGACGGCCCGGCCGCCGAAGTCCTGGTGCGTGGTGAGGATGCCGGTGTCGATGATGTACGCCGTCACCCCCGCCCCCGTCCCGGAGTAGGTGTAGCGGGAGTTCAGCGGAAGGGCGCGCTGGTCGATGCGGTCGAGGCCCCACGACGGCGGGTTGGCCTGCTCGGCGTCGACCGTCACCACGGCGTCCTGCTCGACGTAGGCGACGTCGGGGTCGGCGGCGAGGGCGCGGGCCTCTTTCGCGGTGGCGTTGATGGAGAAGCCCTTGATGGCCCGGTTGTACACGTTCTTCACCTGGCCGCCGTTCTCGGCGGCGAGGTCGCGGGACTGGGCGCGGACGTCCGCCGTCGGCTTCAGCACGACGATGTAGCTGCCGGGGATCGCGCCGGGGTTGTCCGTCCCCGCCACCACGGCCGTGCGGGCCTGGGCGGGGGCGGCGAGCGACGCGCCCGCGAGCGCGGTGGCCGCAAGCAGCGCCGCGACCCGGGGGATTCGGTGCATCGGGGGTCCTTTCCTGGGTGGCGCACGCATACGAAAGGCCCGAATGAGGGCATGACGAAACGCCAGGTCAGATAGGGCGGAACTAATCGCCTGTGCTGAGCTTCCAGGAAATTTCCGGTCAAAACCGGCGGTATATCATTTCCGGTCTGAGGCCCGGAGGGCGCGCACGACTGCTAGTACAGTCGGCAGTTCGTCGTCGTCGAGCGCCTCGACGAGGTCCCGCAACTGCTGCCGGACCGCCCCCGGATCGTGCGCCAGCCAGCGTCCCCGTGGCCGCCTGGGCCCGAGCAGCGCGACGAGCGAGTCGGCCGGCAACCCGAGGATCGACTCCAGCTCCCGCACCGCCGCGAGCGAGTGCGACCGCTCCGGACGGGACCGCCCGCGCTGCCAGTTGCTCAGGCTGGCCAGGCTGACGTGCGCGCCCCGCTCGGCGAGGCGCGCGTGCAGCCGCTCAAGGGACAGACCCCGGGCCGCGATGGCGGCCCGGAGCGCACGTTCGAACGGTCCGGTGCGGAGCAGGACGGCGAGCTCCCGTTCGGGGCTCCGCGACCGGTCGTTAATCACACATGCCACGTTTACACCGGTAAGGGTAGCTAGTCCATTACTGCTGGGTGATCTTCACATCATCGACGGCGGCCTCGACCAGTGAGGCGCTGCCGGCGTCGGCGGCGCTGACCGTGATCTGCACGTTCTGGCCGGCGAAGGCCGCCAGGTTGACCGACGCCGACGCCCAGGCGCCGTTGCGGTTGCTGGCCGCGCCGAGCTGCTGGAAGACCTGGGTGCCGTTGACCGACACGCGCAGGTAGTCGGTGTTGGAGGAGTTGCTGCCGTGGGCTAAGTACCAGGAGAACGACAACGTCAGGGTGCCCGAGGAGGGCAGGGCGATCTGCGGGGAGCGGATCGAGGTGACGCCGCCGTCGAGGTCGTAGTCGCCCGCCGCGGAGCCGGCCAGCGGGCCGGTGACCAGGTCGAAGGAGCCGCTCGTGGTGGTGCCGAGCTGCTTGGCGCCGCTGGAGCTGGTCGCGTCGGGGTTGGCGCGCGTGAACTGGCCGATGGTGGCGGTGTCGGTGCCGAGCGGGTTGGCGGTCCAGCCGGTGGCGGACTCGAAGTCGTCGGTGTAGACGGTGGTGGCGGGCGGGCCGCCGCCGCAGTACTGCGACTGCTTGCCGATCACCTTGTAGACGCAGTCGGCGTTCTCCAGGAGCAGCAGCGTGGCCTCGCGGTTGCGGGTGGTCTGCGGCACGATCGCCTCGTCGGGCGGGTAGAAGCCGGGGTTGGAGGCGACCGGGTACATCTCGAAGGTGTAGGAGAAGATCTTGTACGCGCCCCACATCCAGTCGTCGATCGAGCCGTCGGTGATGTAGAGGTCGCTGGCCTGCTCGGGGGTGTAGTTGTTGGTGGCGGCCATCTGCTGGCCGAGCACGGCGTGCGCGTCGCGGTCGTCCTGGGTGAGGCCGGGGGCGGTGTTGGCGGTGGTGTAGCCGTAGGGCCACAGGATCAGCTCGCCGTAGGAGTGCCAGTCGATGTGCGCCTTGATCTGCTGCGTGCCGCCGACGACGCGGCCGCGCACGAAGTCGGCGACGGCCTTGACCTCGGGCGCCGACTCGGCCGACGGGCCCCGGTAGGTGTCGGAGGAGGTGGTGCCCGACGAGCCGCCGCAGCAGCCCCAGTTGTAGCCCCAGTTGCGGTTCAGGTCGGTGCCGACCGCGCTCGACCCGCTGTTGGGCTGGCGGTTCTTGCGCCAGCTGCGGTAGGAGCCGGTGGCGATGTCGTACTCGCTGCCGTCGGGGTTCATGTTCGGGACGATCCAGATCTCCCGCGAGTCGACGATGTTGGTGATGCGGGAGTCGGACCCGTAGGAGTCGGTGAGCAGGTTCATCAGGTAGATCGCCATCTCGACGGTCAGGTGCTCCCGCGCGTGCTGGCTGTGGGTGAACAGCACCTCGGGCTCGTTCTCGTCGGTGGCGACGTTGTCGCTGATCTTGAGGGCGAACAGCTCCCTGCCCTGGTACGACGTGCCGATCGACACCTTGCGGATGATCGACGGGTGGGCCGACAGGGCGGCGTTCACCACCGTGTTGAGCTCGGCGAAGTTGTGGTAGGCGCTGTCGGCGGCCGGGAAGTCGAGCGGCTTGGGCACGACGGGGGCGAGCCGGTTCGGGGCGGCCGTGACGGTGTGGCCCAGGGCCCTGATGGCCGCGACCTCCTCGGCCGAGGCGGTGACGACGATCCGGTCGGCGGCGACCTCGTCGATGGCGGCGCCCGTCCCGGAGACGGCGGTGCGCTGCTCCTGGGTGCTCACCCCCTCGACGACGTACTGGCGGTTGGGCGGGGGTTCCGACCCCGCTCCGGCGCTCGTCAGGCCCGTGGTCAGGACCAGGACGATCAGCGTGAGGACGACTGTCAGGCGCTGCTTCATGTCGACAAAAGTGAATCGGCCCCGCCACGGAGGCAAGGCCGACGCACGATCTTCCGGCAAGTCCGTCGTCCCGGGTGCTCAGGACGGCGGGGGCTTGCGGCAATTCTGTGTTTTCTACTTCTCCTTGCCGTCGTACCCGAGCAACCTCATGGCGACTTCGGGGTCCATCGCGGCGGCGAGGAGCTGGGCCCGCTCGTTCGCCCGGTCCCTGGCCTCCTCGGCGCGCCGCCGGTTGGCCTGCTGGGCCCGGATGACCCCGACCACGATGGCCAGGATGGCGACGATCCCGAGCAGGATGAGGAAGAACACGATGACCGTGCCGGTCGCCAGGCCCGGCACGACCTCGGTCGCGCCGTTCATGGAACCGCCGGACGCGGCGATCACCACGAGCACCAGCGCGGCCAGCGCGAGCGCCGCCCCGAACAGGCCCCAGAGCAGGCCGCGCGAACGCGAGCTCTCGGGCTTGACCGCCGCCGCGCCGGGTGGCGGCGGCGGAGGCAGCGGCACGCCGTTGCCGTTGGTGTTCGCCCACGGGACGAAGTCGACCGACCCGTTCCCGTTGCCGTTGACCGGGACGATCTCGCCGGTCGCCGGGGCGAAGACCGGCATTCCGGCGCCGGTGTGCAGGAGCACCGCCGCCGGTTCGAGCGCCAGCAGGCGCGACGACGTGGGCTGCGGCAGCGCGACCGTGACCTTGGTGTGTTCACGGTGGGCCGTGACGGCCGCCTCGTGGTAGTCCTCGAGCTCGCGCTGGAAGTCCTCGTCGGCGTAGACGGTGCCGTCGATGAGCGGGCCGGCGGTCCGCTCGATGACGGCCATGACGTCTTCGCCGTTGAGGGTCTTGTGGGTCTCCAGGGCGTGGGCGACGGCCAGCACCTCGGCGCGGTTCTCCTTGAGGAGTTCCTCGGTCTTCTCCAGCATCCGGGTGAGCAGGAACTCGATGCGGGTCGAGGCGCCGCCCGGCTCGATCTCGTTCTGCCGGTCGGACAGGTTGGGCGCGAGGAACCCGATCGTCCCGCCCGGCGACTTGCGCCGCTGGTCGGGGCTGCCCATGCCGAGGCCGAGTTCCTGCAGCGCGGGCAGCGCGGAGACGCCGGCGCCCATGCCCCAGTGGGTCTCCATGAGGCCCGCGACGTAGGTCGCGTTCATCAGGTCGCCCGAGACGCCCGAGGAGTTGTCGTCGCCGAAGAACATGCGCTCCCCGGCCAGCGAGGCGACCGACACCATGATGTCGCTCTCGTGCTCCGACCTCCAGCGGGTGAACTGGTCCTCCGGCTTGATGCTGGAGACCATGCCCAGGTAGTCGGCGCCCTTCTCGATCGTCGCGATGTCGATCTCGAGGTGCTGGCGGGTGCGGTAGGCGACCACCGCGTGGCAGGCCTCGTGGACGGCGACCGCGTGCCGCTCGCGCTCGATGTACTCGACGTCCTCGGGCGGGCCGAGCTGCTTGAGCCGCTTGGCCTTGGTGACGTCGGCCCAGGTGATCACCTCGCGGCCGTCGCGGATCGCGGTGATCAGGGACTCGTTCACCAGGTCCTTGATGGTCGCGCCGGTGGCGTAGGGGGTGATCGTGGAGAGCTTGTCGATCTGCTCGTCGGTCAGCTCGTGGCGCACCTTGTCGAAGTAGCCCTGGTAGGTGCGGATGCGTCCGGGCTTGGACGGATAGCCCACCTTGTAGATCCGGTCGATACGGCCGGGCCGCAGGAGCGCCTCATCGAGCGCGTTGGGCATGTTCGTCGCCATCATGACGAGGATGCGGTACTTGGGCGGCGGCTTCGGGCGCATGCCGAGCAGTCGCCGCACGTGGCGGTTGACGATGCCGCGCGGCTTCTTCAGGCCCGACAGCTCGGTGAGCAGGGCCTGCAGGGTGCCCATGTCACCGCCGCCGCCCATCATGTTGCCGCCCATCATGAACCGGCTGCGGCGGCCCGTGTCGGGCGCCTCGGTCGCGTGGGAGGCGGTGAACGACTGGCGGAACAGGGTGTTCTGGGCGCCTTCGGACAGGTAGGAGAACCCGTGGCAGCCGTCGCCGAACGCGGGGCTGAAGCCGCGGCCGGTCTGCGGGCCCTGCTGGGCGAGCGAACCGCGGCGGCCCAGCGAGTCGGCCTCGTCGAAGAAGACGATGACGCCGCCGTACCGGAGGGCGAGCTTGCGCAGCTTGCGGAACAGCGACTTGACCTTGAGGATGCCGATGCCCATGAACATGTTCGTGAACGCGCCCGGGTCGACGAACACGTAGGGCTTGCCGGTCTCGCCGGCGACGGCCTCGGCCATCAGGGTCTTGCCGGTGCCGGGTGGGCCCCACAGGAGCAGGCCGCTGGGCACGTAGCCGCCGCGCTGCTCGATCTCGTCGGGGCGCTCCAGGAAGACGATGTTCTCCTTGACGCGCTCGACCACGTGGTCCTGGCCCCAGACGTCGTCGAAGCGCGTCTTGATGTCGTCGGGGAAGTAGGTCTCGACGCCGCCGCGCGAGAGGAACCAGAACAGGCCGATGAACTGGAACACGATGAAGAAGAACGCGAAGGCGAGCTGCGCGATCATCGGCATCGCCTGCCACAGCAGCGCCGGGGCCTGGAACAGCGCCATGACGGGCGACACGTCCCCTGGCAGGACCTCGGCGAGGATGAAGGCGATGAGCGTGATCCAGAAGACGACCTTGATCGCCCGGGACAGCCGGTAGCGGGTCCAGTCGCTGAACCTGCGGTGCACCCAGCGGTCGAAGCCGCCGAAGATGCCCTTGGTCCACAGGCGGTGGTAGCCGGCGGAGCGTTCGGAGATCAGGAAGTGCAACTGGCGGATGAGGTCGATGCCGATCAGCCAGAGGATCCAGCCGGTCGCGTCGGCCTGGTAGACCAGGGCGTCCCAGAAGGTCATGACGCCTTCGAACTCACCCATCGTCTTGACGGTGAGGATGAGGAAGGCGGCGGTGAGGAAGATGATGATCTTGGCGCGATCCCAGAACGCCATCTTCTTGCGGGTGCGTGGATCCCTGTCGTCGGGACCTGTTCCGGGTGGCCGGAGGCCCTCGTATTGCGGCGGGGAAGCCGTCTTCATATGGGCTCCTTACCCGAAGTTGTTCTTCACCTTGAACGACTGCGCGATGGAGTCGAGCTCCGCCTGACGCTGCTGGAAACAGGTCGCCGAGCAGCGGATCAGGAACGTCGACATGGTGCTTCCGTCGGCCGACAGGTAGCCCGTCTGCTGGAACGTCTGCAGCGGGCCGCCCATGTAACGGAGGCTGAACTGCACCCGCACGCCCTTCGCGCCGTTGTCGCCTTCGAGCACGTCGTCACGGGTGAGCTCGAAGTCCTTGTACGGGTATTCCTTGTTCTCCTCGTTCTTCGCGTGTTCGGCGGCGGTGGCCGTGACGGGGAAGCCCATCACGTTGCGCAGGGCGTTAAGGGAGACGTCCTGCTGCTGTTCCTCGGAGAGGGTGTGCACCATCGCGAACGCGAACGGCTCGTCGAGCCCCCCGGGGCCGGCGGTCATGATGTGGTCGATCGACGGCTGAGTGTGGCCGTCGTAGGCGACGGTCCAGATCTTCTGTTTCAGCACCTGGGCGGTCGCCGAGGATGGATCCCCGAGGAGCGCGGCGTCCACCGCGTCCTGATCGACTTTGTGCCAGGTGACGGGGACTTTGAAGTAGGTGCTGCCGCCCGAGTCACGGACGAATGTGTATTGCGAGCCGCCGCATCCGGCCAATCCGGCGATCATCGCGACGACCCCGAAGGCCGCCGCCGCGCCGGACCCCGCCCGCCATCTCTTCACAGGGCCATACCTCCGCTTTGCGGGTCTACGAGGTAGTAGTGCCCGTTTTCCAAGTATCCCCTTACCGGGACTGTTGTTACATCTTGGAAAACTTGACCAAATCTTGCCCGGAGCTTAGCTGCATTTGTGACGTGATCATAGAGCGGCGGGGACCGCCCGCGTCAAAGTCAACTTTTTGCGGCAGCGTAGGCAGCATGCCGTAAGCCGGGCGTAAGCGGCACTTTCCCCCAGATCGACCGTTGATGCACGAACTGGCGAAGCCTATGTGATGGGAGCCGTCCGGACGAATCGGCACCGCCTCCGACCTGCGACGTCCCGGAATCCTCGCCGATTATTGACGCCCGCTTATGCCTGGGATCTCACGATGCGGCCGATACCTGCAACAGAAAGGCAATAACGGCCCTATCGAAAGGTATGAATCGTGGCATACCGGATCCTCGGCCTGGCGGTAACGCTGGCGCTCACCGTCGTCCCCGCGCACGCGGACAGCGAATGGGGCGTGGTGCTGCCGGACGCCGGGTGCGCGCAGTCGCAGTCGTGGGTGGCGCGGGTGCGGGGGCAGAGCGGGGTGCTCGACGCGACCGTCCTGGCCGCCCACTCCCCCGCCGTCCCGCTCGCGCCGAAGGAGCAGGGCGCGGCCGGGGCCCGGACCATCCCTGGGGTCGGCACGGTGATCGGCGGGTACGCCCGCACCCTCGTCGGCGCCGGCTGCTCGGCCCACGCCGAGGCGGGCGGCTCGGCCCTGGAGGTCGGGGTGCCGCACGTCGCCGGTCCCGGGGTGTCGTTGTCACCGGTGGGGCTGCGGTTCGACGGGTTCGCGGTGACCGCGACGTCGGTCCCGGGCGAGGGCGCGCGGTTCGGCGGGCAGATCGTCAACGGCGTGGTGACCTCGCTCGGCCGCACGGTGCTGACGCTGCCGGCGAGCCTGCGCGCCAACGTCGGCCTGCGCGTCCCGGCCGACCCGGCGCTCCCGGCCATCGCCCAGGTCGTGTTCAACGAGCAGGTCTCCACGGCCGCCGACGGCACGCCCGTGAGCGGGGCGACCGGGAGCGGCTGGGTCAACGCGGCCCGCGTCACCCTGCTCGGGCCGGTCGCCGCCGACGTGACCATCGGGCACGCGGCCGTGATCGGCGCCGGTCCCGACGGGGTGCTGGAGTTCCCGTGCGCCGAAGGGGCCGCCCGCTGCGGCCGATAGAGCCGGTCAGTGAGCGACGTCGAGCACGTCGAAGACGTAGGCGAGGCGGCCCGCCGGGGCGGCCATCCCTCCGGGGGTGGTCGCCACGGCGGCCGACTCGGTCAGCAGCAGCACGCGGTCGCCGACCCGGGCGCCTTCGAGGGCGTCGGTCCAGCCGGGCAGGACCGCGCCCGGCTCGACCAGGAAACCCTGGGGACCGGCGCCGAAGGTGGAGGCGAAGGGGCGCGCGTCCTCCCAGCGGGTGCCGGCCCACTGCACGACCACCCGGTCGCCGCGCCGGACGACCGCGCCCGCGCCCCTGACCGGCCTCGACACGCCCGGCGTGAACGGGCCGAAGGCGAAGCCGCCGAACGGGGCCACCCGGGCGGTGCGGTCGTAGCCGCCGATCACGTCGAACGTGAGCGTCATCCGCTCGGTCGCCGGCACGTTGGCGGGCGGCCGGCCGTCGGGGCCGAAGGCCGTACCGGACGGGGAGACGAGGCGGACCCGGGCGCCCGGACGGCGGCCGACCAGCGCGCGGTCCCACGATCTCGACACCTGGGTGCCGTCGAGGACGGCCGAGGTCGGCTGGCGGGTGCTCAGCGTGTCGAGGTAGTCGCGCGCGCCCACGTCCATGTCGACGTCGACGACCACGACCTGGCCGGCCCTGATCGGCGGGCCGTGGCCCTCGGCGAGCACGGTGACCGACTCGGGGGCGGCCGCGCAGCCCGCGAGCAGGAGCAGGGTGATCAGCAGGCGGCTAGGCTGCGGGCCATGCCCACCGCACTCGTCACCGGCGCGACCGCCGGCATCGGCGCGGCGTTCACCCGCCGCCTGGCCGCCGACGGCTTCTCTCTCGTGCTGGTCGCCCGCGACCACGACCGGCTGGCCGAGCAGGCCGCGTTCCTCGGCCGCCGCTACGGCGTGCGCGCCGAGGTGCTGCCCGCCGACCTGTCGGCCGACGACGGCCTGAAGACCGTCGAAGACCGGCTGCGCGAGGGGGTCGACCTGCTGGTGAACAACGCCGGGTTCGGCAACCGGGCGATGTTCCTCAGCGCGCCCGTCGAAGACGAGCTCACCATGATGAAGGTGCACTGCGAGGCGGTGCTGCGGCTCACCTACGCGGCCCTGCCGCACATGCGGGCGAAGGGCCGGGGCGGGGTGATCAACGTGGCCTCGGTGGCGGCGTTCTTCACCCGGGGCACCTACGGCGCGTCCAAGGCGTGGGTGGTCAACTTCAGCGGCGCGGTGGCCGCCGAGACCTCCGGCGACGGCGTGCGGGTGATGGCGTTGTGCCCCGGTTTCGTGCACACCGAGTTCCACCAGCGGGCCGGCATGGACACCACCAGCATCCCGGAGTTCCTCTGGCTGGAGGCCGACCCGGTGGTGAAGGCGGCCATGCGCGACCTGGCCCTCGGCAAGGTGGTCAGCGTGCCCGACCTGCGTTACAAGCTGGTCGTCGGCGTGGGCCGGCTGCTGCCGCAGAACCTCACCGCGCGCATCTCCACCCACATCGGCCGCCGGTTCAGGTAGCGGGACCGGCCGCCATGGTGGCCTCGCAGGGGTCCTCCGGCGAGCACCGCGAACCGGGCGCCGCCACGCTGATGACCGCCGCATAGGTGCCGCTGGTCCTTTCGGGCATCGTGCAGGTCAGGGTGTACGTCAGCGTGCCGCCCCCGGGCAGGTCGGTGACGACGTGCATGGCTCCCCGGCCCTTGGTCGCCGGGCAGACCGCGCCGCCGGAGGCCCGGCAGGTCCAGGTCAGCGGCCGGAAGGCCGGCGGCCAGGCGAGCTTGATCTCGGCGGCGCCGAGCGGGCCCGGCCCGGGGTTGGCGACGGTGGCGGTGAAGGTGAAGCGCTCACCCGGGACGTACCGGGCCGGCTCGGCCAGCACCGCGACCGTCGGCTGCGGCACGACCGCCGTGAGAAGGGCCACCACAAGCGGGATCATGACCGGGTCTCCTCGTGGAGTCGCAGGTAGAGGGCCGAGACGTCGTCGACGAACCGCGACCGGCCGAAGTAGAGCCCGGCCCGCTGGGCGGCGGCGTCGCCCAGGCGGCCCGCGTAGCCGGGGTCGCGCAGGATCCGCACCACCGAGGCGGCCAGCAGCCCCGGGTCGGGCTCGGTGAGCAGCCCGGTCACCCGGTCCTCGACGACCTCGGCCACCCCGCCGACCCGCGTGGCGACCGCCGGGACCCCCGAGGCGGCGGCCCGGAGCAGGTCGAGCGGGATGCCCTCGTAGTCGCTGGTCAGCAGCATGACGTCGGCGGCGGCGTGGATGATCTCCAGGTCGGTGCGGCGGCTGAGCCAGGCGACGGCGTCGCCGAACCTGACCGCCTTGGCCCGCAGGTCGGCGGCCAGGTCACCGCCGCCGCAGACGAGGATCTTGGTCATCGGCAGGCCGCGCAGCACCAGCGCGACGGTGTCGAGGAATCGGTCGGGCCTGCGGTTCTTGGTGACCTTCCCGACGAACGCGACGACCGGGATGTCGGCCGGCAGTCCCAGCCGGGCCCGCGCCACCTCCCGGGGCGGCCGGTCGGCCATCCGCACGCCGGGCCGGACGACGGCGTACTGACGCGGGGTGCCGACCCCGGCGGCGAGCAGGTCGTCGCGGACCCGGGCGCAGTCGGCGACCAGCCGGTCGCTGACCCGGGCCAGCCGCCGCTCGATCGCGGGCCGGCGCGGGTGCGCGTCGAAGGTGTGCACCCGCGCCGGGACCCGGGCCATCGTCGCGGCCATCCGGCCGAGCGCGCCCGCCCTGGCGGTGTGGGTGTGCACGATGTCCGGCCGGAACCGGCGCATCTCGGTGACCAGCCGGGTCAGCGCGCGGGGGCTGTCGCCCGGGATGGTGTGCGCGCGTTCGTGCATGGTCGTGGTGTAGAGCCGCTGCTCGAACCGGCCGGGATCGAGGTGGTCGAGCAGCGTGACGGCCTGGAGCGCGGGCCCGCCCGCGTCCAGTCCGGTGATCACCCGCATGACCCTGATGCGCTCGCCCATCACTGGCCCCCGTTTCGACCCTGTTCCGGTATGTCTGCCCGGCGGGCAGTCTTGTCGAGCGAGGGGCGCCGTGGCGGCTCTGAGCAGCGCGAATGTCATGCGCTTGCGAAGGATTAGCGGCTCGTTTGCCATGGTGGGCCGGTTTGCCCCGATATATGACGCGCGGCCGGGCGGGCGGCGGCTCTCCCGGGTACGTGCGCGGGTCGCCAATAATCCGCAAAAGGCGGCGCAAGCCCGCGCGTGGCTGCGCCGGCCGGTGTCGGCGGCGTCTCTACCGTCTCTCTCGCCCACTGACAGCGAGGAGCACCGTGGCGCACCATCTGATCACCGGGGGCGGCGGCTTCGTCGGCTCGCACCTGACCGGGGCCCTGCTCGCCCGGGGCGACACGGTCACCGTGCTGGACGATCTGTCCACCGGGTCCCCCGCCAACCTCCGGCACCTGCGCGGGCATCCGTCGTTGCGGTTCGTCCAGGGGTCGGCGCTGGACCACGCGCTGGTCGGCGACCTGGTCGGCGGGTGCGACGCGGTCGTCCACCTGACCGGCGGCGAGGTGGTGCTCGACGCGGCCCGGCGGCACGACCGCAAGGTGCTGGTGGCCACCGGCGACCACGCCGCGGCCTTCTCCACCGGGGACGCGCCGCGCGGGGCGACGTACCGGACCGAGAAGGACCTGCTCGTCGTGGTGGCCCGGCTGTTCGACGTGGCCGGGCCGCGCCAGCGCGACGAGCACCTGGTGCCGAGGCTGGTCCGGCAGGCGCTGGCCGGGGTCGACCTGGTGCTGCCCGGCGACGGGTCGCAACCACGCTGCCTCACGCACGTCCGCGACGTCGTCGAGGCGCTGACGCTGCTGCTCGACGAGCCGTTCGCGCTCGGCGGCATCTTCGACGTGGGCGCCGACGAGCCGGTCAGCGTGCTGGAGCTGGCCAAGGCGATCGTCGAACTGGCCGGGAGCGCCTCGGGCCTCACCTTCCACGGCGGCGCGCCCGAGCCCGGCTTCCGGGTCGCCGACGCCTCCCGGCTGCGGGTGCTGACCGGCTGGCGGCCCCGCCGCAGCCTCGACGAGATCCTGCTCGACACGATCAGCGAGGCCCGCGTCCGGTGAACCCCGCGATCGTGCTCGGCACGGCCGTCTCCGCGACCGTCGTCGGCGCCCTGGCCGTCGAGCCGCTGCGCCGCCTGGCCCTGCGGGTCGGGCTGGTCGACCACCCCGGCGGGCACAAGGCGCACCGCGCGCCGACCCCGTGCCTGGGCGGCCCGGCCATCATCCTCGGCACGGCCGTCGCGGGCGTCGCCGACGACCCCCGCGTCAACGCCCTGTTCTTCGGCGGCCTGGTGTTCGCCCTGGTCGGCCTGGTAGACGACGCCCGCCCGCTCGGCCGGGTGCCGCGCCTGGCCGTGGAGACCCCGACCGCCCTGCTGGTCGCCGTCAACGGCGTCAGGGCCGACCTGACCGGCGTGTCGTGGCTCGACGTGACGCTGACGGCGACCTGGCTGGTGTTCGCCGCCAACGCCTTCAACCTGCTCGACAACATGGACGGCGCGCTCGGCGCGGTCACGACGGCGACCGGCCTGACCCTGGGCGCCGCCGCGCTGGCCGCCGGGAGCGGGCCGGTCGCCCTGGTGCCGTTCGCGCTGGCCGGGGCCTCGGCCGGGTTCCTCCTCCACAACTGGGCGCCGGCGCGTGTCTTCATGGGCGACTGCGGCTCGTTGTTCGTCGGCTTCACCGTCGCCGGATCCGCGCTGCTGATCTTCGACGGCCCCTTCCACGCCCCGGCCGGGGCGCTGCTGGCGACGTTCACCGCGACCGTCGACACGGGCGTCGTGCTGCTCGCCCGCGCCCTCCACCGCCGGCCGCTGACCTGCGGCGGCACCGACCACGTGGCGCACCGGCTGCGCCGGGTCGGGCTGCCGGCGCCGGTGATCGTCGCCGCGCTCGCGACCAGCGCGGCCGTCAGCGGCGTGCTCGCGGTGGCGATGACGCTGGGCGTCTTGTCGCCCCTGGTCGCCCTGTTCGGCGCCGGGGCCGCGGCGGTCGCCGGGGTGCTCGCGTTCCAGCAGGTGGACGTCTACCGGGTGGCGGTGACGGCATGAGGGACCATCTGCGCCTCGTGCGCCGGGGCTGGTGGATCCTGCTCCTGGCCGCCGCCTGCGGCGCGGGCGGCGCGCTGCTGGTGACCGGCCAGATGCCGGTCAGGTACGCCGCCGCGGTGTCCCTGATGGTCGACCAGAAGGGCTCGGCCGACCCGCTGTCGCAGCAGCGGGTGAAGTCGTACGCCCGCCTGGCCACCAGCCGCCGCGTGCTGAAGGAGGTCGCGGCGGCCGAGCTCGTCGATCCGGCCACCCTCGACGTGCGGTCGGAGGTCGTGCCCGGCACGGTGCTGCTCCGCGCGATCGTCACCGACGCCGACCCGCTCCGGGCCGCCCGCGTCGCCAACCGCATCGGCGGCGAGCTCAGCGGCCTCATCCACACGCTGGAGAAACGCTCGGTGATCGGCGTCACCGTGGTCGACCGGGCCACCCCGCCGCTGCGCCCGGTCTCCCCGCGCCCGCCGCTCAACGTGGCGGCCGGGATCCTGCTGGCCCTGGTCTTCGGCTACGGCCTCCTGATGCTGCGCTCCCGCCTCGACACCACGATCGCCGACAGCGACGACCTCGCGGCCGTGACCGGCACGCCCACCCTGGGCGTCATCGGCCGGGGCCGCCCCCTGCTCGCGACCGGCCCCCGGGCCGAGGCCTACCGCGCCCTGCGCACGAACCTGCGCTTCGTCGGCGTCGACGGCCGTCCACGCTCGCTGCTGGTGACCAGCTGCGGCACCGGCGAGGGCAAGTCGACCCTGGCCGTCAACCTGGCCCTGGCCGTCGCCCAGACGGGCCGCCGGGTCGCCCTCGTGGACGCCGACCTCCGGCGCCCCTCCCTCGCGCGCTACCTGGAGCTGACCGCCCCGATGGGCCTGACCGACGTGCTCGTCGGCTCGGCCCGGCTGCCCGAGGCGCTGCTGCGCTGGCGCGACGTCGACGTGCTGCCGAGCGGCCGGGTGCCCGCGGACCCGGGCGAGCTGATGGGCTCACCCGTGATGCTCCGCGTGTTGTCGGACCTCACGGCCGACCACGACCTGGTGATCGTGGACGCGCCCCCGATCCTGCCCGTCACCGACGCGGTGGTGCTCGCGACGGCCTGCGACGGGGTGCTCCTGGTCGGCCGCGCCGGCCGGACCCGCCGGGAGTCGCTCGCCCAGGCGGTCGGGCAGCTCACCCGGGTGCGGGCGCGTCTGGTGGGCGGCGTGCTCACCTTCGCCCGGCTCCGCCCCCGCTCGCCGTACCCGGAGAACCGGATGACCTTCCAGTAGGCGTGCCGGTTCACCGTCAGCCGACCGCGGAGACGGCCGGCCATCGCCGCGCCTCCCGATGTGGAAGCAGCCAAGGCGAAGCCTCAAGAAGAACTCCGCGGGGGAAAGACAGACCAGATCCCAGAAAGGGCCGGCGGCAGAAAGGCCGTGCACGGCCGATGAATTTCCGCGCCGGATGTCAAACCGCCGTCGATTTCCGATGGAAATCGACGGCGCATTCGCGGTGCGCCCGTCAGGGACGCCTGCCGTCAGGGAGTGGCCAGGCCGCTGTCGAGCCTGCACCCGTCGGGGGTGCGGCCGTTGTCGCACCTGTTGAGCTGGAGGGCGTCCAGCGCGTAGGCGAACGACTGACCGGCCGGGCTCACCACCGAGGTCTGCACGCTCGCCGCCCCGGCCGGGGCGACCGCCGACACGTTGTACTCGGCCCAGTCGGGGTTCAGGGCGCTGAGCGTGCCGTCACTGCTCGACAGCGCCACGCCGGAGGCGTTGTACCAGGTCAGCCGTAACCTGACCGAGCCGGAGCCCGTCGTCGTCAGCCGGGCGAAGAACTTGTACCGCCGGCCGGGCGTCACCGCCGGCCTGCGGGTGACCGACAGCACCCCCTCAGCCCACGACTGGACGTTCATCGTCAGGGACCGCCGCCCGTCGTAGTAGCGGGCCGACACCGTGTTCTCCGGTCCGGGCGGGGTGACCTGCATCCATCCGCCGCCGGACACGCCGAACCCGGTCGGGTAGGCGTAGGGGGCGTCCGCCTCGATCGTGCGCTCCTGCGCGGTCAGCAGGTCGTTGCTGTAGCCGACGTCGCAGCAGACCGGCGCGGTGAGCATGGACCAGGTGGCCAGGTTGGCCCTGCGCTGGTGCGGATAGGTGCTCGTGTAGAACAGCGCGGTGAGCTCGCTCGGGTCGTAGTAGTTGTTGAACTCCTGGTCCACCGACCAGGTGTGCCAGGGCGTGGACATGACGTCGGCGTCCTCGTGCAGGACCGCCTCGGTCACCTTGGCGTGGTCGACGTCGAACAGGTGGATGAACTCGTGCAGCATGGCGGCGCTGTCCCATTCGTCGGTCACCGCCACGCAGAGCACGTCGCAGTGGGCGACCGCCCCGCCCTGGAAGTCCTCGAACACCATGTAGGTCCGGTTGCCGGGGTCGTAACCGGCCGCCACCAGGTCCTGCTCGATGACGTGGGCGGGGGTGTCGCCGCCGATCACGGCGTTCTCGACCTTCTCGGGGACGACGAGGGACCGGGCGAAGTCCGCCTGGCCCGACCGGCAGCTCAGCTTGACGTGCTGGTCGTAGTCGGTCGACTGGTCCAGCGACCAGTCGACGCGGTCGACGATCGTGGCGATCCGGTCGACGAACTGCTCGTAGCGGTTCCCGAACTCCTCGCTCCAGGCGTAGACGACCTGGACCGCCGGGGTGCTCCCGGTGGCGACGGCGGGATCGGACAGGGTGGTGACACAGCCCGGCCGGGGCACCTGCGCGTCGGCCGGCTGGGCGTGGGGGACGAACGGCTCGTCGGTGACGGGGCTGAATTCGGCATGCGCCGGATTCGCCGTCGATGTGATGGAAATCACCGCAATGAATGCAACGAACAACTGCATCGCTCGTACGCGCACAGTTTCCTCCCATAACGGAATCGAAGCGCCTCGAAATGAAAGAAAAACAGCCTGCGGTTTCGGCGTCGTTGCGCATGAATCCTTATGTTGATTGCGTACCGGCAACCGTGCGGTCCGGGCGTTAAAGGTGAATGACGAAACCTGTCCACGTACGACTACCGGCCACCGGCGGGTAAAAGGGCGCGGTACGGGACTCCGTCAGGGGTGACCGTGCGGGGATGGGGGCGCCGCTCCCGCCAAGGAGACACCGTGAACACCAGATTCAGAGCCGTCTCGCTCGTCATCGCCCTGGCCGCCGGGCTCGTCGTCGCGGGGGCGGGCCCGTCGTCGGCCGACGTCCCCGGCCGCGTCGTGGTCAGCGAGGTCAGCGACAGGAACTCCGACGACAAGGGCGCCGAGGTGCGCTGCCCGGACGGCACCCATGTGCTCGGCACCGGGGCCGAGATCACCAGCGGCGGCGGAGCCGTCGTCATCGACGAGGTCATCCCGACCGCGTACACGGTCAGCGCCTACGGCGTCGAGACCCTGGCCGGCACGACGGCGGAGTGGACCATCCGGGTGTGGGCCGTGTGCGGGAACCCGCGCACGGCCACCTACATCCGCTACCAGACGACCGCCTCACACCCCAACCCGAAGACGCTCGGGCTCGCCTGCCACGAGGGCGACTGGCTGCTCGGCTCCGGCTACCAGCTGGAGGGGGCGCGGGGCAACGTGAGCGTCACCGGGCTGATCCCCACCCTCGACGACGTCTTCGTGGAGACGAAGGAGAACCACCGGGGCTACGGCGGCAACTACTACCTGCGGGTGTTCGTGATCTGCGCCGAGGACGCGCCCTCAGGGCTGCAGGTCGTGTCCGAGGAGAGCGACGAGAACTCCGAGGACAAGGGCGCCGTCCGGCCCTGTCCCGAGGGGAAGCAGACGCTGGGGGCGGGATTCTCGATCCCCGGCGCGGCCGGCGAGACCATCCTCACCTATTTCATCCCGACCAGGGAGACCGCCATCGCGTACGCGCACGAGCTGAGCACCACGAGCCGTGAATGGAGCGTCCGGTCGTACGCGACCTGCGCGAACGAGTGAAAAGGGCAGAGCCCGCCCGGCCGAACGGAGGGGGGAAGTCGGCGGGGCGGGCTCTGCCGGTGAAGGGGATGTCGTCAGCGGCCGACGTTGGCCGGGTGGCCGATGGACAGACCGCTCTCGACGTCGAAGAAGTGCAGGTTGTGCGTGTCGACGACCAGCTCGATGTTCTGGCCGGGGCGCACGTGGCTGCGGGCGTTCACGCGCGCGGTCCACAGGGACTTGTCGCCCGAGAGCGGCAGGGTCGCGGCCTCTTCCTCGTCGCCGTCGTTGGCGGCGGCGACGGTGTCCTTGTGCTCGACCGGCGGGGCGTCGATCGTGAACAGGACGTTGATCTCGGAGCCGAGCTCCTCGGTCACGTTGGCCTTGACGGGGACGCGGGCCCAGCCGGCGGAGGCGCCGTTGGCGGCGACCGAGTCCTCGAAGTCGGAGGGGCGGATGCCGAGGATGATGCGCTTGCCGATGTAGCGCTCGAGGCCGGCCTTCTCGGCGAACGCCGAGTCGGGGACGGGGAGCTTGTAGCCGGCGAAGGCCACGGCCGCGCCGGCGCCGTCGCGGACGAGCTCGGCGTAGGTGAAGTTCATCGACGGGGAGCCCATGAAGCCGGCGACGAAGAGGTTGACCGGCTTGTCGAACAGGTTCTGCGGGGTGTCGACCTGCTGGAGGATGCCGTCGCGGAGCACGCAGACGCGGTCGCCGAGGGTCATGGCCTCGACCTGGTCGTGGGTGACGTAGACGGTGGTGACGCCGAGGCGCTCGTGCAGCTGGTTCAGCGAGGCGCGCATCGAGACGCGGAGCTTGGCGTCGAGGTTCGACAGCGGCTCGTCCATGAGGAAGGCCTGCGGCTCGCGGACGATGGCGCGGCCCATCGCGACACGCTGGCGCTGACCACCGGAGAGGGCGGCCGGCTTGCGCTTGAGGTACTGCTCCAGGCCGAGCATCTTGGCGGCCTCGTTCACGCGCTTGGCGATCTCGGGCTTGCTCATCTTGCGGAGCTTGAGGCCGAAGGCGAGGTTCTCCTCGACCGTCATGTGGGGGTAGAGGGCGTAGTTCTGGAACACCATGGCGATGTCGCGGTCCTTCGGCGGCAGGTGGTTGACCACCCGGTCGCCGATGACGATCTCGCCGCCGCTGATGTCCTCAAGCCCGGCGATCATGCGCAGGGCGGTCGACTTGCCGCAGCCCGAGGGGCCGACGAGAACCATGAACTCGCCGTCTTTGATCTCCAGGTTGAGGCCGTTCACGGCCTTGACCCCGCCCGCGTAGATCTTGTCGACGTTGTTCAGAACGATAGATGCCATGCCAGTCCTTCGCGCTCCGGAAGGCACGCGCGGACCCCGGCGCCGCCTTCCCCTTGAGGGAAAAGTGGATACGTTTTCATGCATCTCACCCGAACCGGACATCCGTGTCAAGCGACTCGCCCGGTTTCACCTTGTCATCGCATGTCGCGTTATCGTCCCGAGACTGGCGGTGACGATGGAATGATGATGGAATCGTTTCCATGAGCACTCCTGGACCGCGCCGGATCACCATCAAGGACGTCGCCGAACTGGCGGGAGTCGGGGTGGCCACGGTGTCGCGGGTGTTGTCGGGCGGGTCGGCGAGCGCGGAGACCCGGGAGCGGGTGCTCGACGCGGCGACCAAGCTCGACTACCGGCCCAGCGCCCTCGGTCGCAATCTACGTCAGCAGCGCAGCGGCGGGGTCGCGCTGCTGGTGCCCGACATCACCGACGGGTTCTACGCGCGCCTGTGCGACGGGGTGCTCTCGTGCGCGCGGTCCTACCGCGAGCCGGTGACCATCGGGGTGACCGGCGACGACGCCGAGCAGGAGGCCGACCTGGTCGGCGGGCTGCTGGAGCAGAGCATGGACCGCATCATCGCGGTGCCGACCGGCGACGGCGAGATGTGGGCGAGCGCGGTGCGCGCCGGGCTGAACGTCGTGTTCGCCGACCGCCGCGTGTGGTCGCCCGGCCAGCACGCCCGCGCGCTCGACGAGGTGCCGGCCGTGCTGACCGACGACCGGGCGGGGCTGCGTACCGCGATCGAGTATCTGACCGGGCTCGGCCACCGCAAGATCGGCTTCCTGGCCCGCCAGGGCATGTCCCACCGGGTCGCCGCGTTCCGCGAGGTGATGGGCGACCTGCTCGACGAGGACCTGGTCGTGTTCGCGCGGGCCAGCCGCGACTCGGCCTACGCCGCCGCGGCCGGGCTGTTCCAGCGGCGGGCCGACCTGACGGCCGTGATCGCCGGGGGGAACATGCTCGGCGAGGCGGCCGTGCTGGCCGCCCGCGAGCTCTATGTACGCATCCCGCGCGACCTGTCGCTCATCATGTTCGACGACGTCCCGTGGGCGGAGTTGTGCTCGCCCCCGCTGACGGTGATCGCGCAGCCCGCCTCCGACGTCGGCTACCGGGCGGCCGAGCTGGTGCTGCGCCACGGGCGGCGGCCCCGCACGGTGTCGCTGCCGACCGAGCTGATCGTCAGGAGCAGTTGCGCTCCTCGGCGGTGACCACGGTCCGCTGCGGCTTGGCCATCGGCTGCTCCGGCACGACCGGCGCGGCCGTGGAGGCCGGCTCGACCAGCCGCAGCTCCAGGGTCCGGGTCTCGTCGGCGGCCAGGTCGAGCGTCGTGGAGAACACCGGGTGCCCGTGCTCGGTCTCCTGCCGCAGCCCGGTCACCTTGCCGTCGAGGTACGCCTTCTCCAGCCGCGACCCCGCCGAGGTGAACACCGACACCCACACCTTGCCGTCGCGGTCGCCGTTGCGCAGCGTCGCCGACACCGTGCTGCCACACTCGGGGGACACCCGGTATTCGACGGTACGGTCGAGGTTGCGCCCGATCCCGTCGCCGCCCGCGTCGTTCACGACCAGGTAGGCGAACGGCCCCGGCGCGGGGGTGAGCACGCCCGCGAGCGGGGTGCGCTCCAGCAGCGCCTGCTCCCCGGGGTCGGCCGACCAGATCCTGATGTGCCCCTGGTCGATGACCTTCATCAGGCCCGGCAGCCCGGCCAGGCCCGACAACCGCGCCAGCGTGGCCGCGTCGGCGCCGATCACCCCGTCGACACGCTGACCGTGGAGGGCGGCCCAGATGCGGGCGGCGTACGGGAAGTGCGGCGAGCGGTTCGACGCCTCCAGGGTGCGGGTCGCGCCGGTTCCGTAGCGGGCGGCGTAGCCGGCGCCGAGGTCGGCGGCGGGCCCGTCGAGGTCCGGCGCCTCGCGGACCGGTTCGACGGTCCAGCCGGTCGGCGCGATCGTCACCACCCCGAACCCGCGCACCACTCCCCCGGTCGCCCGCGCCCGGTCGGGGCTCTGCACGGCGACCAGGTAACGGCCGCGCAGGCCCGCCAGCGCGGCCAGGGTGTCGACCCGCTGCAACGCGGTGACCTGCGGCAGCACCGCCCGCGCCGCCTGCAGGTGGCCGACGGCCCGCGGGATCTCGGTCCGGTTCTGGCGCAGCAGCAGTTCGAGGCCGGTGGCCAGGTCGAGCGCGGCCCGCGCGTAGTCGCGGACCGTCCGGGCCGGTTCGCCGGCGAACGGCAGGTGGGACAGCAGGGCCCAGTCACGGCCCGAGGTGTAGCGCATGGCGGCCTCGGCCCCGGCCCGCGCCTCGCCGATCCGCGCCGCCACCTCGGGGCCGGGCGGGATCAGCCGGGTCGAGGCGGCGAGCTCCTTGAACGCGTCTCTGGCCTCCGACAGGTGCCGCGCGGCCGAGACGCCCAGGTAGACGGGCCAGGCCACGCCGAGGGTGGTCGCCGTCAGCGCGGTCGCGACGACCGACGTCCGCAACCAGCCCTTGCGCCGCCACGCGACGCGCGCCCAGCCGACCCGGGCCCACCGCACCCTCACCTCACGCGCCTCGCTTCGGCCCGCCTGCGCCGCCGGGCCCCGGCGGCCAGCAGCACCCCGGTCAGCGCCAGCCCCGACGCGGCCACGGCCAGCGCCTCCAGCGGCGCCCCGGTGAACGGCAGGTCCTCGGCGACCGGGCGGCGCGGGTCGACCGCGGGCGACTCCCAGCCGTCGAGGAAGTCGACGGTCGCCTGCTCGCCCGTCACGAACGCGTCGGCCACGTCCTGGGAGATGTCTTGGGAGACCGGCACGGCGGCGGCCAGGCAGGTCCACATCAGCCCCGCACAGGCGAGGACACGCGCGGCGAGCATGGCCTCCCCCGGAAAGAGCAGCGGATTCCGGCCGCAATCGGGCCGGTGCTCCCTTCCTACGAGCGCGGTCGCGCGGGCCCGCCGAGCGGCGCGCCCGCATGACCGAAACTTGCCGCCGGCGTCAGAGATTCTTCTCGATCGCCGCCACGACCTCGGCCGACTCGGGCTCGATCTGCGGGGCGAACCGCGCGGTGACCTCGCCGTCGGCGTTGACGGTGAACTTCTCGAAGTTCCACTTGACGTCCTCGCCGTCGCCGATCAGCGCGCGGTAGAGGGGGTGGCGGTCGTCGCCGTTGACGTCGGCCTTCTCCAGCAGCGGGAAGTCGACGCCGTAGGTGACCGAGCAGAACTCCTGGATCTCGTCGGCGGTGCCGGGCTCCTGGCCCATGAACTGGTTGCACGGCACGCCGATGACGGTGAAGCCACGCGGCGCGAAGGTGTCCTGGAGGCGGACCAGGCCGGTGTACTGCGGGGTCAGGCCGCACTTGGACGCCACGTTCACGACCAGTGCCGAACGCCCCTGGAGGAGGTCGCCGAGCGTCGTGACCCGGCCGTCGAGGGTGGTCACGGGGATGTCGAGATTCGTCATGGGGCCGACTCTACCGAGCGTCACTTTCGTCCCGCTCACCACGTTCCGGCGACCTGAAACCCCAGGCGGCGGGCATTTCCCCGCCATCGGGACCTCTCCCGTCCGCCCCTCCCCGCCAGCGCCGGGCCGTGTGATCACCCGGGCTTGGCACGGGGTCGGCAAACAACCGTCCTCGGGGGGTCGAAGACGCGGCGGCGCGGTGGCCGTACGTACTTCAATCCGCGCTAGAGCGAGACGCGGGCGGCCGGCGGCCGGCCGTGGTTCGCGTCTGGAATCTGCCCAACAGCAAAGTCGCGGTGCCTCCTGGGGGTTGTCTGTTGTCCCGGGGACGGCCGCGCGGACCGGTGTGCGCGAGCCATGGGCGTACCGGCACGGGGGTTCTCCCTCGTCGACCGCACGCGACCCGAGGACAAGGACCGATTTGGACAGCATCAGCGCACGTCGCGGCACCGTCGCGGCCATGCTCGCGTTCGCCGCGCTCGCCGGGGCCACCCCCGCCTCCGCCTGCAAGGGCGAGCATGACGGCCACTCGTGGAAACGGCGGGCCGCACCGTCGATCAAGGTGAGCAGCAAGATCTACGCCCACCGCCTGATCCTGCGCCGCGACTGGGCGCGCCGGGAGTTCCGCTGCCTCGACAGCCTGTGGACCCGCGAGAGCAACTGGAACCACAAGGCGCGCAACCAGTGGTCGGGCGCCTACGGGATCCCGCAGGCCTACCCCGGCGACAAGATGGCCCGCGCGGGCTGGGACTGGCGGGTGAACCCCCGGACGCAGATCCGCTGGGGCATCGGCTACATCAAGGGCCGGTACGGCTCGCCGTGCGGGGCGTGGGGACACTTCCGGGCCCACAACTGGTACTGAGGGGCAACCCCCTGGCAGCGGGGCGCGGTGACGGCGCAGACTGCCGGTCATGGACGGGATCGTCGCGGCGTGGCTGCGCCTCGAAGCGCGGCGGCGCGGCCGTTCGCTGCTGATCCTGGCCCTGCTCGTGGCGTTCGGGACCGCCACCGTGCTGACCGCGGCGGCCGGGGCCCGGCGGGGCGGCGGCGCGGTCGGCCGCCTGCTGGCCGTCACCGCCCCGGCGACCGCCGTCGTGGTGCCCAACCGGGCCGGCTTCGACTGGGCGGGGCTGCGGGCGCTGCCGGAGGTCGAGGCGGTGACCACGTTCCCGGGCTACGTCGCGACGCTGGTGGCGGAGGACCCCGACGACGACCCCTCGCCGTTCATCGCCGCCGACGCCGACGCGATGCGCACGATCGAGCGCCCGGTCGTGCTGGCCGGGCGGCTGCCCGATCCGGCGAGCGCCCACGAGGCGGTGGTGACCCCGGCCTACGCGGCGCGCGGCTTCGGGGTGGGCCGCCGGGTGACCGTGCTGCTGCCGACGTCCGGCGACGCGGCGGCCGCCATCGCCGGGGCGCGCACCGGCCCGCCGCGCGGGCCGAGGGTGCCGGTCACGATCGTCGGGGTGGTGCGTTCGGCCTGGTACGCCGACGAGCCCGGCGGGCGCGGCCACTTCATCCCGTCTCCGGGCCTGGTGGCCGCCTATCCCGGCGAGATCCTGGGGCCCGCCCGCCAGGCGCCGCTGAACGGCCTGGTCAGGGTCGCCGGGGGCGGGCTGCCCGCGTTGCGGGCGTGGCTGGCCTCCCGCGGCGACGTCGAGGTCGCCGACCGGGCCGACCACCTCGCCCACGTGCGCCAGGTCATCGGCTTCGAGACCGGCGGGCTGCTGGTCTTCGCCGTCGCGGCGTTCCTCACCGCCGTGGTGCTGGTCGGCCAGGCCGTCTTCCGGTACGCCACCGCGTCGGCCGCCGACCTGCGCCCGCTGACCCTGGTGGGGATGACCCGGCGGCAGGCCGCCACGGCGACGGCGGCGGCCGTCCTGCCGTCCGCGTTCCTCGGCGCGGGGGCGGGCGTGCTCGGCGCGGTCGCCGGTTCGGCGTGGTTGCCCTACGGCACCGCCGCCCTCTACGAGCCCTCTCCCGGCCTCGACGCCGACCTGCCGGTGCTGCTCGCGGGCTGGGCGGCGGTCACCGCGCTGGTCACGGCGGGCGCGGCGGTCACCGCGCTGCTCCCGAGGGCGCGTCCGGCGGCCCGGCGGTCGGCGCTGACCGGGCTCCCCCTGCCGGTGCCGGTGACGACGGGCCTGCGGTTCGCGCTCGAACCGGGCAACGGGGTGGCGCTGGCCGGCGCGGTGACGGGCGTGCTCGGCGTGGTGGCGGCGGCCGTCTTCGCCGCCGGGGTGGCCGACGCGGCGGCCCGGCCCGAACGGTTCGGCCAGCGGTACGCCCTGATGGTGGTGTTCGGCTTCGACGGCCGCACGTTCACCCCGCCCCGCCCGGCGCTGGAGTCGATCGCGGCGCTGCCGGGGGTCGCCGGGGTGCTCGACCTGCGGGTGGCGTCGGGCCGGTCGGGCCGGGTCAGCGTGGTGACCCACACCTACGACCCGGTGGGGCCGCCGGTGCCGCTCGTGCTGACCGAGGGGTCCGGGCCCCTCTCCGGCGACGAGGTGGTGCTGGCCCTGACGACGGCCCGCGAACTCGGGGCGGGCGTCGGCGACCGCGTCCCGCTGACCGGCGACGCGGGCACCCGGGAGATGCGCGTCAGCGGCCTGGGCTTCGCGGTCGAGAGCTCCACGACCGGCTACGACACCGGCGCGTGGGTCACCCCGGCGGCCTACGACACGATCTTCACCGGCTTCAAGGAGCGCGGCGGCCTGATCGGGCTCGCCCCGGGCGCCGATCCCGCGGCGACGGCGGCCCGCATCACCGAGGGCTCCCGCGGCCGGTTGCTGGTCTTCCCGCCGTTCGTGCCGCCGCAGCGGGCCGAGATCCGCAACGTCGGGGTGCTGCCGGTCGCGCTCGGCGGGTTCCTGACGGTCCTGGCGCTGGGCGCGACCGCCCACGCGCTGTTCACCGTGGTCCGCCGCCGGGCCCGTGAGCTGGCGGTGCTGCGCGCGCTGGGCCTGACCCCGGGCCAGGCGCGCGGCGTCGTGGTGGTCCAGGGGGTGGTCACCGCGGTGATCGCGCTGGCGGCCGGGGCGCCGCTGGGGCTGGCGCTCGGCCGGATGTTGTGGCGGGTCACGGCCGGGGTCATGCCGCTGCAGTACGCGCCGCCCCCGGCGCCGCCGGTGTGGCTGGCGGCGGGGGCGCTGGCGGCGGTCGTCGGGCTGGCGCTCTGGCCCGCCCGCCGCGCGGCCCGGCTCCCCCTGGGCGCGGCGCTCCGGGCGGAGTGATCACCTCGTCCGCTGGGCCAGGCGGCCCGCGATGGCCTCGATCATCAGGTCGAGGCCGAAGTCGAACTCGGCCTCGTGGTCGCACGCCGACAGGTGCGGGGCCAGCGCGCCGATCTCGGGGAACAGCTCCGGGTCGACGTCGGACGCCCTGATCGCGCCGTGGACGGGGGCGAACGTCGGGGTGACCCCGACCTCGCGCAGGAGCGAGCCGATGACGTACGCGATGAAGACCCGGAAGATCTGCACCGCCTCGCGCTCGCCGAACCCCGCCTCGCGCAGCGTCGACAGCGCCCGTTCCACCGGCAGCATGCCGGCCGCCGACTTCAGCTGGCGGCTCACCACGACCATGGTCGAGCGGGGGTGGGTGTGCGCGATCTGCCGGAAGGCGCGGGCCTGCATGCGCACCCGGCCGGTCCAGTGGGCGGCGGGGTCGTCGGTGAACTCGACCTCCGACAGGATCGCCTCGGACACGGCGTCGAGCAGGGCCGACTTGTTCGGCACGTGGTTGTAGAGCGACATCACGCCGACCTCGAGGTCGGCGGCGATCCGGCGCATGGAGACGGCGTCGGCGCCCTCGCGCTCGATCAGGTCGATGGCGGCGGCGACGATCCGGGTGCGGTTCAACGGTGGCACGCGACCAGTATTGACCGGCGGTAAGCTGCGTGTCACTGTCGAGACGTACAGCGTACGTACGGGAGGCCCACACGTGTCCACGCACGAGCTCTACACCATCCCCGCGGACATGCGGACCTGGGACGTCGAGATGGCCGGCTCGGCCCGGTTCACCTGGGAGTACGACGACGGTCGCGACCGCATGCTGGCCCTCTACCAGAAGGGCAAGGACAAGCAGTGGGACTCGGTGAAGCGGATCGACTGGGGCCTGGAGGTCGACCCCTACGACGTGCTCGGCATCCCCGACGAGACCATCGCGATCTACGACTCCCCGCTGTGGCACCGCATGGACGACCGGACCCGCAAGGAGGTCCGCCGCCATGGGGCCGCCTGGCAGTTCTCCCAGTTCCTCCACGGTGAGCAGGGCGCGATGATCTGCTCGGCGCGCATCGTGGAGTCCGTACCGGACCTCGACTCGAAGTTCTACGCGGCCACCCAGACCATGGACGAGGCCCGCCACGCCGAGACCTACGCCCGGTTCCTCCAGGAGAAGGTCGGCCTGGCCTACCCGATCAACCCCTACCTGAAGTCGCTGCTCGACTCGACCCTGAGCGACTCCCGCTGGGACATGCCCTACCTGGGCATGCAGGTCCTGATCGAGGGCCTGGCCCTGGCCGCCTTCGGCGTCATGCGCGACATCACCACCAAGCCCCTGCCCAAGCAGATCCTCGCGTACGTCATGCAGGACGAGGCCCGTCACGTCGCCTTCGGCCGCATGGCGCTGCGCGACTACTACGCGGGCCTGTCGGAGGCCGAACGCCGCGAGCGGGAGGACTTCGTGATCGAGGGCTGCTGGCTGATGCGCGACCGGCTGCGCGGCCGGGAGCAGTGGGAGGCCCTGGGCCTGTCGAAGACCGAGGTCGAAGAGGCCCACAAGCTGGTCGACGAGTCGCGCTACCTGCGGCTGTTCCGCTCGTTGTTGTTCAGCCGCATCGTGCCGTGCGTGAAGGACATCGGCCTGTGGAGCCCCCGGCTCCAGCAGGCGTACGTCGACATGGGCGTGCTCGACATGGCGGGCCAGAACCTCGACGACCTGATGCGCCAGGACGAGGAGATCGCCGAGAAGCTCGACGAGGAGCGGTTCGCCAAGGAGGAGGCCGAGCGCGCCGTCGAGGTCGCCGAGACGATCGCGGCCGCCACCAGCGACTAACGCCGCACGACCACCTTGCCGATCGTCGACCCGGCCGCGACGATCGAGTGGGCCCGGCGCAGCCCGGCGGCGGTGAACTCGTCGATCTCGGTGGTGAGCGTGGAGCGCAGGCGGCCCGCGTCGAAGTGGGCGGCGGCCTCGTCGAGCAGGCGCCCTTGGGAGGCCATGTCCGGGGTCTGGAACATGGCGTGGGTGAACATGAACTCCCAGTGCCAGGAGATGCTCTTCGCCTTGAGCGGGAACAGGTCGGGGTGGTGGTCGTCGATGGCCACGACGTGCCCGAAGGGCTTGACGATCTCGGCGTAGGCCTCGATGTTGCCCTCGGAGAAGGGCGAGAACACCGCCTCGACCCCGTCGGGCGCCAGCGCCTTGACCGCGTCGACCAGCTTGTGGCGGTCGACGGTCGCGTCGGCCCCCAGGCGCATCACCCAGTCGTGGGTCTCGCCGCGCGCGGCCGTGCCGATCACCCGGAGCGACGTCAGCTGCTTGGCGAGCTGCACCAGCATCGACCCGACCCCGCCGGGCGCGCCGACGACGAGCAGCGTGCCCGTGGTGCCCGAATGGGCCCCCAGGTGGGTGAAGAGCGACTCCCAGGCGGTGATCGTGGTCAGCGGCACGGCGGCCGACTGGGCCACCGACAACGTGCGGGGCCGGTGGCCGGCGATGCGCGCGTCGACGGCGTGGAACTCGGCGTTCGCACCGGGGCGGGTGACGTCGCCGGCGTAGTAGACCTCGTCGCCGACCTGGAACCCGGTGACCTCCGGCCCCATCTCGACGACGGTCCCGGCGGCGTCGAAGCCCAGGATGCACCGGTCGTCGACCGCGCCGGCGGCGATCTTCACGTCGACGGGGTTGACCGAGACGGCCTCCACCCGGACCAGCAGGTCGTGCGGACGCGGCGACGGCACGGGCACCTCGACGTCCACGAGGCCGCCCGCGCAGGTCGCGACGGCGCGCATGGTGTTCCGCTCCATACACAGCAGGCTAGGGAGACGACGGTCACCGCCCGGCAAAACGGGTCAGAAGACCACGAAAACGAAGCCGCCGGCCACCGCCGACAACACCCCGCCCCACAGGATCAGGGCGTCGCCGCCGTGCTCGAACGGCCGCTGCTGGTGCAGCGCCTCCTGCACCTGCCGGAACCGCCGTCCGGTACGCAGCAGCGTGACCGCCCCCAGCAGCGCGGCGATCCCGAAGAACACGATCGCCACGACGTGGCCCGAGGCCCGCGCCGTCACGCCCGCCCCGCCGAGCCCGAAGGTGGCCAGCGCGGTGGCGGTGCGGACCCAGGCCAGCCGGGTGCGTTCGCTCTGGAGGCCGGGGTCCCAGGTCTCAGCCGACAAGGATCAGCACCAGCGCCAGGACGGCGACGCCCGCCACCCCGTACCCGAAAAGAGGCGCGAGCCTCGGCGGCGGCAGGGGTTCGGCGCGGCGCAGGGCCGTCTGGACCGTGCGCCAGCGCGGATAGGCGAACGCCGCCGCCAGGGCCGAGAGCAGCACCAGGACGACGGCGAGGGTCGTGCGGACCCAGGGGACGAAGAGGTCGGGGGGCACCGCCGCCATGGCGACTCCCCCGGCGCACAGCGCGAGGGAGGTGCTCAGCCACGTCAGGTAGGTGCGTTCGTTCGCCAGGGTGAACCGGGGGTCGGGTTCTTCTCCGTCCATGCCGAAAAGGATATTTCACCGCAATTCAGGCATGGCTTGCCGGAATAGCTACTCCCCCGCGCAGGCGGACGTGAGGGTCTCGACCCATCCGACGGAGTCGGCGGCGAGCTTCTGGAGGGCGTCGACGGCGTCGTTGGCGTTCTGCACGTTGAACGCGTCGAGCTTGCCCGCGATGTCGTTGGCCGCCTCGGACAGGGTCGTGTTGGCCGCGTCGTTGGCCAGGTTCTCCAGCTTGCTCGCACCGTCGGCGAGGGCGGTCTCGACGGCCTGCGGGTCGCTCGCGAGGCCGGTCACCTTCTGTACGGTCTCGGTCACGATGCCGGCGGCCTGGATACACTGCTGCGTCTTGTCGATCGCCCCCGTGATCTCGTTGAGCTCACCGCAACCGGTGAGCAGAACGAGCGACAGCGGAACGGCGGCAAGAGGGAGGAGTCGCATGGCCTGGAGCCTAATGCACGCGAACCTGCCCCAAGCGCCCCAACACAAAGGGGCAGGTCGGAATGTCCGCGATGCGGCGTCGTACGATCAAGAGCATGGGAATGTGCGAACATCTGCAGGTCGCCGGAGACCCGAAGCCGACCTCCCCGCAGGGGTGCGAGGAGTGCCTTCAGGAGGGCACCCGGTGGGTCCACCTGCGCAAGTGTCTTGACTGCGGGCATATCGGCTGCTGCGACTCCTCGCCCCGCCGGCATGCCACCGCCCACTACAAGAACGCCGATCACCCGGTCATGCAGTCGTTCGAACCGGGTGAGGCGTGGAAGTGGTGCTTCATCGACAACGTGATGGGTTAGTCGCGCTCCAGGGTGGCCTCTTCGAAGTCGAGCTCCGCCATGATCCGGCGCAGCACCTCGTCGTCGATCCTGCGCTGGTCGCGGAGCCTGATGAAGACCGCCCGCTCGGCGGCGAGCATCTCCCGGCGCAACCGCCGGTAGACACTCGCGGGCGTCTCCTCGCCCTCGGGCCCGGTGCCGCCGCCGAGCCGCTCCCAGGCCATCCGGGCCACCCGCTCCGACCGGTCGCGGAGCCCCTGCACGACCTCCTCGTGGATGTCGAGCACCCCTTCGGCCACCAGTTCGTCGAGCCGGGCCGTGGCCGCCGCCGCGGCGGCCTGCTGGGCCGCGGCCTCCGACAGGTCGTCCTCGAACCGCTCGCGCTCGTTGGAGATGCCGAGCCTGCGGATCAGCCAGGGGAACGACAGTCCCTGGACGACCAGCGTGCCGATCACCACCGAGAAGGTCAGGAACAGCAGCAGATCGCGTTGCGGCACGTCGGCCGGCAGCGCGAAGGCCGCCGCCAGTGACACCACGCCCCGCATCCCGGCCCAGCTGAGCGTGGCCACGTTCTGCCACGGCACCTTGGGCTCCCGGGCCCGGATCTTCTTCGACAAGATGCGCGGCAGGTAGGCGCTGGGCACCATCCAGAGCACCCGGCTCAGCACCGTCACCCCGAACAGCACCAGGGCGTACATGGCGACCGTGGCGGGCTCGTAACCCTCCAGCCCGGCGATCAGCGGCAGCAGCTGGAGCCCGATCAGGGCGAAGACGATGCCCTCCAGCAGGAAGTCCATCACCTGCCACACGGCGGCCGACAACAACCGGGTGCCGTAGGAGGTGCGGCTCATCTGGTGGCCGAGGTAGATGCCGACGACGACCACGGAGATCACGCCCGAGGCGTGCACGACCTCGGCCGCCAGGTAGGCGCCCCAGGGCACCAGCAGCGAGATCGCGTTCGCCACCAGGGCGTCGGTGATCCGGGTCAGGATGTAGCCCGCGACGTAGGCGATGGCCAGGCCGATGGCCAGGCCGACGCCGGCGGCGAACAGGAACTGCCCGCCCGCCGCCACGAAGCTCACCCCGCCGCCCGCGATCACCCCGATCGCGACCCGGTAGGCGGTCAGCGCGGTCGCGTCGTTGAAGAGGCTCTCGCCGATCAGCACGGTCATGACCCGGCGGGGGAGGCCGAGTTTGCGTCCGACCGCCACGGCCGCGACGGCGTCGGGCGGCGCCACGATCGCGCCGAAGGCGATGGCCGCCGGGATGGTCAGCTCGGGCACCAGCAGGTAGGTCACCGAGGCGACCACGGCGGTGGAGAACAGCACCAGCCCGATCGAGAGCAGCATGACGGGCCGCTTGACGTCGCGCAGCCGCAGGTAGGAGCTGTCGAGGGCGGCCGAGTAGAGGAGCGGGGGGAGGAATACGAAGAGCACGATCTCCGGGCTCAGTTCGTATTCGGGCACGAAGGGGATGATCGACGCGATCAACCCGGCGAGTACGAGAAGCAGAGGGACATTCCAGTCCATCCGCCGGGCGAGCGCGGAGACCGCGAGCGCCCCGGCGGGAAGGGCCAGCAACTGGAGAATTGTGATCGCTTCCATCAAGCGGTCATCGTATGTCCCTCAGTGACTAGCTCCAGTCACGCCTGTCGTCGGCGCCCTCGGGACGGACCCGCTCGCCGGTGGAGTACATGGGCGGCTGCCCCTCCACGTAGGGCCGCGCGACCGGGCCGCCGAGGCCCAGCGGGTCGTTGGGGTCGACGCCCGGCTGCTGCGGCGGCTGCTGCTGGTAGCGGGGGTCGGCGTACTGCGGCTGCGGCGGGTACTGCTGCTGGACCGGCGGGGGCTGGAACGACGGGTCGGTCGAGTAGACCGCGCCCTGGGCGTACCCCTGCGGGTAACCCTGGGGGTCGCCCTGGCCGAACGGCTCCGGCGGGAACGGCGGCGGCGCCTGCACCAGGTGCGGGCGCTGCGGCTCCGGCGGGAACGGCGGGTAGGGCTGCTGGGGCGGCAGCTGCTGCGGAGGCATCTGCTGCTGCGGGGGCATCGGCGGCTGCTGGACCTGCGGGGGCTGGTAGCTGCCGGTCTGGTAGACCGTCGCGTCGGCCTGGTAGACGTCGCCGCCGGGGAAGGGCTGCTGCTGGTGCTGGCCCGCCTCGCCGTCGGGCTCGGGGTCGAACTGGTAGGCCGGACGGCCCGGGATCGGCGACGGGAACTGGTAGACCGGCTCGGCCGGGACCTGGCCGTCGAACGGCGGGAAGTCGGGCGGCGGCGGGGCCGCGCGGCGCGGCCGCTCACGCGGCGGGGCCTGCTGGTCGACGGCGACCAGGCGGTCGCGCGTCGGGGCGCCCCGGGCGACCAGCACGTCGTTGGGGCCCAGCGCGGCCGGGGCGGCCGGCGCGGGCTGGCCGTAGGCGGGGGTGGCCTCGGGGTAGGGGCCCGGGTCCCACCCGGCCGGCATGGGCTGCTGCTCCTGCGGGAAGGGCGGGAACGGCTGCTGCGGCGGCATCGGCTGCTGCTGCTCGGGGGCGGGCGGGCGCGAATACTGGCCCGTGCCGGGGTATTCGCCCGGATAGTCGGCCAGGTCGGGCGCCGGGAACGGGCCCGTGCCGGGCTGCTCATGGCCGCCCGCGGCCTGCCCGGTGGCCTCGGCGTAGCCGACCTGGAGGGTCTCCAGGAGGCGGCCGACGTCGTCCATGGGCATGCGGAAACTGGCGGTGCACATCTCGCCCCGCCACAGACTGAGGACGAGGGTGCCCTCGTGCCAGGTGACCCGCAGAACGCGGTCCTGACCTCGGGCGTCAAAGAAAACCTCGCCGAAGGATGGCAGCGGGACGACTTCCGACATGACAGACATAGTGCCTTTACCTGCCCTTATCCGTCCACTCGACCTCAAGAAACCCTACAGAAACGCCCGTCTCGGATTGGTCGGGTCTCCCCTTTTGCCCGAGGTAGATCGTCTTTGACCCAGCGCCCCGTGTGGCCAGTGTGCCATGGGAACTCCCCTTCGCACCCCCGAACTCCGGGATGTGGTCCGGCGGTCACGGTCCGATAACAGCGCTCTTCTGTCAGTGGCGGGCGCTAGCCTTTCGGGGTGCCGAAATCCGACCTGCCAACCGTAGAAGAGCTGCTCACGATCGCCGTCAGGGAGCTCGGCGGCGCCGAGAGACCCGGGCAGGTGACGATGGCGGCGGCGGTCCAGAAGGCGCTCGACAAGCGCGACCATCTCGCAGTTCAGGCGGGCACCGGCACCGGTAAGTCGCTGGCCTATCTGGTGCCCGCGATCCGCCACGCGGCGATCTCCGACAGCGCCGTCGTGGTGTCCACGGCAACCATCGCGCTGCAGCGCCAGCTCGTCGACCGCGATCTTCCGAGGCTCGCCGACGCGCTCGAAAAAGAACTCCCGCATCGTCCGGAATTCGCCATTCTTAAGGGCCGTCGCAACTATCTGTGCCGATACAAGTCAACTGTCGGCATGCCCGAAGACGATCAGCTTTTCGACCCCCGTGAGGTGAGCGCCACGGGCCGCATGGTCCAGCGCATCCAGGAATGGGCCGAGGAGACCGAGACCGGCGACCGCGACGAGCTCGTGCCGGGCGTCAGCGAGGTCGCCTGGCGTCAGTTCTCGGTGTCGGCGCGCGAGTGCCTGGGCGCCCAGCGCTGCCCCAGCGGCACCGAGTGCTTCGCCGAGCTGGCCCGCGAGCGGGCCGGCCTGTCCGACGTCGTGGTGACCAACCACGCGCTGCTCGCCATCGACGCGATGGAGGACTTCCAGGTCCTCCCCGAACACGAGGTCGTGGTCGTCGACGAGGCCCACGAGCTGGTCGACCGCGTGACGTCGGTGGTCACCGACGAGTTGTCCGAGTCGACGGCCGGGCTGGCCGCCCGCCGCGCCGGCCGCCTGATCGAGCAGGGCCTCGCCGACCGGCTCCAGGAGGCCGCCGAAGACCTCGGCTCCCTCCTCGCCGCCGCGCCCGCCGGCCGGGTCGACGAGCTGCCCCAGTCGCTGGGGCTGACCCTGGCGCTGCTGCGCGACGCGGCTTTCGCCTGCATCACCGCCCTCGGCTCCCGCAACGCCGACAAGGACGACCCCGACGGCGCCGGCGCGAAGAAGGCGGCCTTCACCGCGCTCGACGAGGTCCACGACACCGCCCAGCGCATGCTCGACGCGTTCGGCGCCGAGTCCGAGGTCGACCGGGCCGAGGTGGTGTGGCTGGAGGAGGGTTCCGGCCGGGTCCCCCCGACCCTCCGCGTCGCCCCGCTGTCGGTGGGCGGCATGCTCCGCGACAAGCTGTTCGGCGACCGGACCGTCGTGCTCACCTCCGCCACCCTCGCCCTCGGCGGCACCTTCGACGGCATGGCGGCCCAGTGGGGCCTCGGCAAGAACGACGACTGGAGCGGCCTCGACGTCGGCTCCCCGTTCGACCACGCCAAGAGCGGCATCCTGTACGTCGCCAAGCACCTCCCCCAGCCCGGTCGCGACGGCCTGCCCGACGCCTACATCCAGGAGATGGTCGAGCTCATAGAGGCCGCGGGAGGCCGGACCCTCGGCCTGTTCTCCTCGATGCGCGCCGCCAAGGCGGCGACCGAGGCGCTGCGCGAGCGGCTGTCGGTGCCGCTGCTGTGCCAGGGCGACGACTCGACCTCGCTCCTGGTCAAGCAGTTCGCCGCCGACCCCGAGACGTGCCTGTTCGGCACCCTGTCGTTGTGGCAGGGCGTCGACGTGCCCGGCCCGTCGCTGACCTGCGTCATCATCGACCGCATCCCGTTCCCCCGCCCCGACGACCCGCTGACCTCCTCGCGCCAGCGCCACGTGGCGGCCAAGGGCGGCAACGGCTTCATGTCGGTCGCCGCCACCCACGCCGCGCTGCTGCTGGCCCAGGGCGCCGGCCGCCTGCTGCGCTCGATGGACGACCGGGGCGTCATCGCCGTCCTCGACCCCCGCCTGGCGACGGCCCGTTACAGCGGCTTCCTGCTGAACTCGCTACCGCCCTACTGGCGCACGACCGACCCGGCGGTGGTCCGGGCTGCGCTGAAGCGCCTCACGTCCTGACGACCGGCGCCACCGGGTCGCCGATCTTCAGCTCGCCGAGGTTCTTCGGCACCAGCCGGATGCCGAACCAGGTCTTCCCGTCCCACCTGCGGTGCTTGGCCAGCGTGCGCAGGGGTTCCTTGCCGCGCTCGCGGGTGTCCGGGTCCCAGAGCGTGACGAAGCACCGGTCGCACAACTCGGAGACCCGGAAGTCGACGTCGCCGATGCGGACCGACGTCCAGGTGTCCTCCTCGAACGGCGCGAACCCCTCGACGACGACGCTCGGCCGGAACCGCGCGACGTCGAGCGGGCCGGGGGTCTCCTCCTGCCGCTCCATGGCGCCCTCGGCGATCCAGTCGTCGAGGCGGCGCAGGGAGTCGCGGGTGACCAGCAGCAACGGCGCGTCCCAGGCGAAACTGACCACCTCGCCGGGCAGCCCGCCGTGGTAGTCGACGATGTGCCGGCGGTTGGGGTCGTCGAGATACACGAGTCTGGCCGGTTTGCCGAGCAGACGGGTGAACCATTCATGCGCGTCGTCGTGCGCGAGCATGGCCTCGTCGAGCCCGTGGAAGTAGACGGGCACGAGGGGCCCGTCGGCAGGCGGCACCTTGAGCTCGTCGAGCCCCGGCGCGGTGAGCACCAGCCCGCCCTCGGGCGTGTTCACCGCCCGGACGGCGAGATACTCGGGGTTCTCACCTGACCAGTAGCCGTCCCCGGTGTCGTCGACGACGGCCCACCGGCGGTCGCCGTCGAGCCCCCATGGCAGCACCTGGGCGTGGTCGACCCGGATACCGGTCGTCGACTTGACGGGATAGATCCGGATATCGGAGAGCATCATCAGTCGACTGTACGAGAAAGCGCTCTCTAGATTCAGTCCGGGCGGGCGGCGCGAACGTCGAGGGCGTACCTGATACGGACGGAACGATATCGCTGACCCTCGGTGACATTTTCGGGCAGATTCTCCCGGTTGGTGCCCGAAGCGCCTTGGTCCTCGCCATGGAACTCGACGGTGTGCTCGGGCGCGACCCTGACGTCGAGGTCGTCGGCCTCGACGTCGGCGGCGACCACGATGTCGGCCCTGGCGAGCTCCTCGTCGGAGGGGCGTCCGCTCACGGTGGCCTCCCGAGTTTGCCGAGGCGCCGCATACCGGCGAGCAAGGCGGCGTGGCGGAGCTCCTTCAGGGCGCCGCGTAGTGTCTGGCCGGCCCGGTCGGGGCGTTCGCGTCGCCAGTGGTCGGCTTTCTGCTGGGCGTGGTCTTCGGGCTTCGGCTTTCCGGGCTCATGCGATGGCTTGCCGGTCTTCGGCTCCCCTTCCGGTTCCCGAGCCGAGCTCTCCGGGGCTTGACCCTCTTCCTCCGGTATACCGGCTTGGCCTGCGGTCACCGGAGCCTCGCTTTCGTGCTCCGACGCCTCGGCTTCGGTGTCATCGTGCGGCTTCGCGGTCCGGTCTTGGCCTTCTGACCTCCCCGTTCCGCGATCACCTACGGCCTTCTCGGCTTCGCGATCATCTGGTGACTCGCCCTCATCTTGTGGGCCCTCAGTAGTCACCTGACCCGACGGCTCTTCGGAGCCACCATCACCAGTTGGTTCCTCGACAGGGCGATCGCCCCGAAACTCATCGGAATCGCCCTCGCCCTGCTGTTCCCCGGTATCACCCTCACCTCTCGGCTCGGTTAGTCCTTCGTTTGGCGGTTGGCCGGTCTGGCCCTCGCCTTGAAGATTCCCGGCACCCCCTTGTGGCCTCTGCGCCTGGCTTGCCCCCTCGGATTCCACCGCCAGGCCAGCGCCCGGTGAATCCCCTGCCTGAACGTCGCCCTTCGGCTCCTCCGACTGACTTGCTCCCTCGAGCTCTTCCGCAAGGCCAACGCCCTGCGATCCCTCTGCCTGACGGTCGCCTTGCAGCTCCTCCGCCTGGGTTTCGCCCTGTAGCTCCTCCGCCTGGGTTTCGCCCTGTAGCTGCTCTGGTTGGGTCTCACCCTTGGGCTGATCGAAGCGGCCCTCGGTCTGAGCTTCCTCGGCGTCGTGCTCGTCGGTCAGTTCTTCCGTTGGGCCCTCATCTGGCGTCTTGTCAGCCTGGTTTCCTGGTCGTGGCGTCTCATCCACGCCTTCTGCTCCTGGCTGATCCGTCTGGCCTCCGCCTTGCCGCCCCTCAGCTCCGCCATCTCCTTTCGGCGTCGCAGGTCGGCCTTCTGCGCCTGAATCCTCCGCCTGGCCGCGGCTTTTGGGCTCCTCGGTGCGGCTCTCTTCTGCCGAGTGCTCAAGTCGGCCTTCCGCACCCGGCTCGTCGGCATGGGACACGCTTTTCGACGTCTCGCCGGGGCCTTCTTCCGTCTCGTCCTCTGCCCCGGTGCTCCCCCACTGGCCGCCGGTCTCGGGCTCGCCGGCACGGCTACCCTCTGCCGACTCCTCCGCATGACCTTCCGAGGCGGGCCGCTGGTCGCCGCCCGCTTGTTCCTCGGCGCGACTGTCCTCTACCTGGTCTTCCGGACCCGGACTCTCACCTTCTTGTTCGTCGCCGCGGCCGTCCTCTGCTTTGCCTTCCACGCCGGACCGCTGGTCGCCTTCATCCTCCGCGCGACCTCCTGTCGGCTCCGCTGCCCGCTCATCATGTGAGCTCTTGGCACCGGTTTCCGGGCGTTCGGTCTGGCCTTCCCCTGTCGTTTCCCCGGACCGATTCCCCTCTGGCGACCGGCCTGCTTCGGCCTCCTGCCGAGTCTCATCGCGTTCGCCGTCGCCACTGGCCGACGGCTTTCGCTCGCTCTGCTCGCCACGGCCGGAGCTCGGCGCGGTCACGCGCCTCACCGGCGGCCGCCGGGGAACGCTCTCTTTCTCAGCGCTCTTCTCTCGGCCAGTCTGGGCACCGGCAGCAGGCCGCTGTTCTTCGACCACAGTGCCGGTGAGCACGTCCCTCTCGTCGCCGCCATCGGCAGGCTGGCCAGCTTGGTCCGTCTCGGCCGCCTGTTCAGCTTCACCAGGTCCGGCGTCATGCGCCTGATCAGTTTCGGCACCTTCATCGAGACGGTCGGCGTCGTTTGAAGCCTCGCTTCTAAGTGAGTCGCCACGCTCGGCGTCTTCACCGGCCTGACCCGCCCTTTCGCCGACGTGACCGGCAGTGGCCGCAGCCCCGGTGCTCTCCCCCACCTGCGTGGCGGCCCGGTTCGTCTCATCGGTCGCCTTCCCGGCAGGCTCGTCGGGTTCGTCTCTTGCCTGGCCCGCTCCTGCGCCGACGGTCTCACCCGTCTTGCCGGCTCCCGCACCGACTGTCTCGGCCGCATTCCCGGCCTCTGCGCCGACGTCACTGATCGCTCCGCCGACATCGCCAACTGCGTGACCCGTTCGCGAGCCCACCTCGCTCATCGCGTCGGTCGCGCCGGAACCAACGTCGCGATCTGCGCCCGAACCCACGTCGCCGACCGCTTCGCTCGCGCCAGTCCCCACGTCATGAACCGTTTCCCGTGCTCCGGAGCCCACGTCGCTCACCGCGCGACCTGCGCCCGAACCCACATCGCCCACCGCACGACCCGCGCCCGAACCCACATCGCCCACCGCGCAACCCGCGCCCGAACCCACGTCACTCACCGCACGACCCGCGCCCGAACCCACGTCACTCACCGCACGACCCGCGCCCGAACCCACGTCGCTGACCGCCTCGCCCGCTCCGGCTCCCACGTCGCGGACCGCGTCCCGTGCTCCCGAGCCCACGTCGCTGACGGCGCTGCCTGCTCCCTTGCCCAGTTCGCCGACCGCCTGGCCGGCGCCTCCGCCGATCGATTCGGTCGCGTTGCCCAGGCCCCGGGTCAGGTTCTCCAGGATCTGTGGGTTGTGGTCCAGCGTCTGCAGAACATCGCCGACGATCTTGGCGACGTTGTCGAGCCGGACCTTGAGCATGGCCTGCGCCTGGACTCCCTTGATCCCCAGGTCCACCTCGCCCAGGCTCACGTCGGCTCCGACGTTGAGTTTCAGCAGGTCGAGGACCTCGGCGCTGACGCTGACGCGGGCTTTGAGGTCGGCGACCCGGAGGGTGATCTCGTCGACGCTGAGGTTCGGTACGTCGAGGAAGACGTCGGGGTCCTCGTCAGCCACGTGCGCTCACCTGGCCCTCGGGGACTCTCTCCTCGTGGTCCTCCGGCTCCTCCGGTTCCTCTGATTCTTCCGGCTCCGCTGATTCTTCTCCCTCCTTCGGCGCCTCGGGTTCCTCTCCCGAACCGGGCGGGGGCGCCTCGGGGGCCTCGGTCGCCTGCTCCTTCTTCGGCTGCTCCTCGTCGGTCGGCGGTTGTGAGGTGACCTCGCCGTCGTGGATCTCGCCGCGCCAGCCCTGTACGTCGTCGGCGTGCAGGAGGGTCTGGTTCATCACCTGGCGGCGGAAGTGCTTCAGCTCCAGCCGGGCGCGGCGGCCCTGGGCGCGCCACAGGTTGCCGATGCGTTCGAACAGGCCTTGCGGGTGGTATTCCAGCACGACCAGGACCCGGGTCAGGTTCGGCGCCAGGCCGCTGAAGGTGACGGCGCCGTCGACGTGGCCCTTGGCTCCGTGGGAGCGCCAGACGATGTGGTCGTCGGGCACCTGGTCGATGATGTCGGCCTGCCACGTGCGGTGGGACCAGAAGATCTGGGCCTTCCACGTCAGTTTGACGTCTTCGTCCTGGCTGACGCGTTCGACCTTCTTCATGAACGACGGGAACTCCTCGAACTGCGTCCACTGGTTGTAGACGACTTCGAGGGGCGCGCCGATGTCGATCGACTCGACGATGTTGGTGACCTTCCGGTTGCCCTTGCCCTTGCCGCCCTTGCCGGTGAAGGCCTTGAACAGTTCGGTGACGCCCTTCACGCCGTGGCCGAGGCGCTTGAAGAAGCCTTCCTTCTTCTCCTCGCCGCCGCCTCCGTGCTCCTTCTTCTCGGCGCCGAAGCCGAGGTCGCTGAGACCGCTCTTCTCGCCGGTGGCGTATTCGGTGAGGCGGTCGGTGAGGTCGCCGACCTTGCCCTTGATCTTGCCGGTCACCTTGCCGGTCAGTTTGGACGCGCCGCGCTTGCCGGCCGCGCCGATGATGCCGCCGACCTCTCTGCCGAGCCGGCCGAGGGGTGACGCCGTCTTCGTGTCCGTCATGAGTCCTCCCCATTGGAGTTCTGCTCCGTGGAGGTCTTCTCTGCGGTCTTCGTCTTGGTGCCGAGCGGGCTGCGCAGCCGCTCCGCCTTGTCGTGGATGCGGTCGCTGAGCTGGTTGATCGGGCCGGTGGTCGCCGCGGTGGCGGCGGCGCGGCCGGCCTCCATGAGGTCGGTCTGCAGCTTTCCGGCGAGCTCTTCGAGTTCGGGCGAGCCGAGGCTCTTGAGGCCCTTGCCCAGCAGGCTCTTGGGCCGGAGCGCTCCGGCGAGGCCCCCGACGGCGACGGCGGTCGCGAGCGCGAGTTTGTGGTTGCGCCCGAAGTAGTAACCGAGGGCGATGCCCACCGCGAGTTTGGCCTGACTTGGCTTCATCACTGTCCCCCTTCCGGAATTCCCCTCCCCGGAAAGCGGACAGTGCATCTCAAGAGCAGGCCAAATTAGTCGAAAGGCGACAAATCGGGGCGTTTGGGGGTGACGTTGTCGCCCGACGAGGTGCCGCGCAGCCGCCGCAGCAACCAGGGGGCCAGGTGTTCGCGCAGCCATTCGGCGTCTTCGCGGCGCTTCACCCGGGGGTCGACCTTGTCGCGGGGCGGCCAGGTGAACCGCCATTCCTGTCCTGGTACGCCCAGCACGTCGAGCACCTTGGCCGCGACCAGACGGTGGCCGTGCTCGTTCATGTGGAGCCGGTCGTCGCTCCAGGCCCGCCAGTCGCGCAGGCCCTGCATCGACCACTGGTCGACCAGGTGGCAACCGTGGAGGTCGGCGATCGAGCGGACGTGCAGGAAGAAGGTGGCGAACGTGCCGCGGGCCCGGCGCATGATCGGGGTGTCGCGCGGGTCGACGCCGGTGAAGACGACCACCTCGGCGCCGGTCTCGCGCAGCGCCCTGACCGCCCCGGCGAAGGTCTTGGCCATCTGGTCGGGGTCGCTGCCCGGCCGCAGCAGGTCGTTGCCGCCGGCGCAGAAGCTGACCAGGTCGGGACGCATCTCGATCGCCCTCGGCACCTGTTCGGCCACGACCTGGTCGAGCAGGCGGCCGCGGACCGCGAGGTTGGCGTACGTGAAAGAGGGGTTCTGGACGGCCAGGGTCTCGGCGACCCGGTCGGCCCAGCCACGATAGGAACCGTTCACGCCCGGGTCGTTGAGGCCCTCGGTGAAACTGTCGCCGAGGGCGACGAACGACCCGTACATCTCACATCTCCGCGATGGCCCTCAGGGCCAGGACATAGGACTGGACGCCGAAACCGGCGATGGTGCCGTTGGCGACGGCCGCCACGACCGAGGTGTGCCGGAACTCCTCCCGGGCGGCCGGGTTGGAGATGTGCACCTCGATCAGCGGCGCGGTGCGCTGGGCGAGCGCGTCGCGCAGCGCGTAGCTGTAGTGGGTGAACGCCGCCGGGTTGAGGATCACGGGGGTGCGGGAGTCGGCGGCGCCGTGGATCCAGCGCACCATCTCGGCCTCGTCGTCGGTCTGCCGCACCTCGACCGACAGGCCCAGGTCGCGACCGGCGGTCTCGCAGATCAGCACCAGGTCCTTGAACGTCGTGGCGCCGTAGACGTCGGGTTCGCGGGTGCCCAGCCGGCCCAGGTTGGGGCCGTTCAGCACCAGGACGTCACGCATGGGGGCCTCCGCTCACCGCCTGGTAGGCGGCCTCCAGCAACTCCTCGGACGGATCTTCGAGCCGGGACGGCTCGGCCAGCCCGTCGAGCACGACGAACCGGAGCTTGGCCCCCCGGGCCTTCTTGTCGATCTTCATGTGCTCACGCAACCGGGGCCAGGCGTCTTCACGGTAAACCGTGGGCAGACCGACCGAGGTCAGAATCGAACGGGTGCGCGCCACCAGGTCGGCCCGCCCGGCCAGGCGGCCGAGTTCGGCGGCGTACACGAGGCCGATCGCGACCGCCTCGCCGTGGCGGATGGTGTAGTTCTCCACCCGCTCGATGGCGTGGGCCAGGGTGTGGCCGTAGTTGAGGATCTCGCGCAGCCCGCTCTCCTTCAGGTCGGCGCCGACGACGTCGGCCTTGACCTGGATCTTGCGCTCGATCAGCTCGCGGGTGTGCGCGCCCTCGGGGTGGCGGGCCGCCTCGGGGTCGGCCTCGACCAGCCGGAGGATCTCGGGGTCGGCGATGAACCCGCCCTTGATCGTCTCGGCCAGCCCGGCGACGTAGTCGTCGCGCGGCACGCCCACCAGCGTCGCGAGGTCGCAGAGCACGCCCGCCGGGGGGTGGAACGACCCGACGAGGTTCTTGCCCTCGGGGGTGTTGATGCCGGTCTTGCCGCCGACGGCGGCGTCGACCATGGCCAGCAGCGTGGTCGGGACCTGCACGACCCGCACCCCGCGCAGCCACGTCGCGGCCGCGAACCCGGCCAGGTCGGTGGTGGCCCCGCCGCCCACGCCGACGACGACGTCGGTGCGGGTCATGCCGTGGCGGCCGAACGCCGACCAGAGCGAGGAGAGCACGTGGACGTCCTTGGCCGCCTCGGCGTCGGGCACCGGGATCGCCAGCACGTCGTAACCGGCCTTCTCCAGCACGCCCGTCACCGGGCCCGCGAGCTCGGGCAGCGTGACCGGGTGGACGACGGCGACCGTGCGGGCCTGCTCGCCGACCAGGCCGGGCAGCTCGCCCAGGACGCCGGTGCCGACGACGACGTCGTAGGGGCTGTCGCCGAAGACGGGGATGCGGGTGACGGTCACTCGGCCTCCGGCTTGAGCTCGGCCACGATGTGGTCGGCGACCACGTCGGCCTCCAGGTCGTCGGTGGGGACGGTGAGGACCGCGAGGTTCTCGTACAGGGGACGGCGTTCTTCCATCAGCTTGCGCAGCTGGCTGCGGGGGTTCAGCACCAGCAGCGGGCGGGCCGAGGTCAGGCCGATGCGCTTGACCGCCTGGTCGAGGCCGACCTTCAGGTAGACCACCGTGTGCCCGGCGAGCAGCTCGCGGGTGGCGGGGTCGAGGATCGAGCCGCCGCCGAGCGACAACACGCCGTCGTGCTCGGCCAGCGCCGTGGCGACGGCGGCCGCTTCGAGCGCGCGGAACGCCTCTTCGCCGTCTTCGACGAAGATGTCGCCGATCGGCTTGCCCGCCACCTGCTCGACGTCGGCGTCGGTGTCGCGGAAGCCGACGCCGAGGCGTTCGGCCAGGAACTCGCCGGTGGTCGACTTGCCGGACCCCGGCGGGCCGATCAGCACCACGACAGGCATGGTCGCTCCCCCTACTTGATGATCAGCGAGGACAGGTAGCCGGCGACGTTGCGGGCCACCTCCTCGACGGAGTCGCCGCCGAACTTCTCGGTGGCGGCGTCGGCCAGCACCAGCGCGACCATCGCCTCGGCGACGATCGCGGCGGCCGGCACGGCGCACACGTCGGAGCGCTCGTGGTGGGCCTTGGCGGCCTCGCCCGTGACGACGTCGATGGTCGCCAGCGCCCTCGGCACGGTCGAGATCGGCTTCATGGCGGCGCTGACCCGCAGCGGCTCGCCGTTGGTCATGCCGCCCTCGACGCCGCCGGCCCGGTTGGTGATGCGCCGGACGCCGCCGTCGGTGTTCTCGATCTCGTCGTGGGCGCGCGACCCGGGACGGCGCGCGGTCTCGAAGCCGTCGCCGACGCCGACGCCCTTGATCGCCTGGATGCCCATGAGGGCGGCGGCGAGGCGCGCGTCGAGGCGGCGGTCCCAGTGGGTGTAGCTGCCCAGGCCCGGCGGCAGGCCGTAGGCGACGACCTCGACGACGCCGCCGAGGGTGTCGCCTTCCTTGTGGGCCTTGTCGATCTCGGCGACCATCGCGGCGCTGCCCTCGGGGTCGAAGCAGCGGACCGGGTCGTCGTCGATGCGGGCGAGGTCGGCGGGGGCCGGCAGCTCGGCCGACGGGGTCACGGCCGACCCGATCGACACGACGTGGCTGACGATCTCGACGCCGAGGGCCTGCTTGAGGAAGTTCTTGGCGACCTGCCCGAGCGCGACGCGGGCGGCCGTCTCGCGGGCGCTGGCCCGGTCGAGGACGGGCCGGGCGTCGTCGAAGCCGTATTTCTGCATGCCGGCCAGGTCGGCGTGGCCGGGCCGGGGCCGCGACCGGGGCGCGTTGCGGGCGAGCCCTTCGAGGACGGCGGGGTCGACCGGGTCGGCCGCCATCACCTGCTCCCACTTGGGCCATTCGGTGTTGCCGACGCGGATGGCGACCGGCGAGCCGAGGGTGCGGCCGTGGCGGACGCCGCCCGAGATGGTCAGTTCGTCTTGCTCGAACTTCATGCGGGCGCCGCGCCCGTAGCCGAGACGCCGGCGGCGCAGCGCCTCCTCGAGCTCGGATGTGGTGATCTCCACCCCAGCGGGCAGGCCCTCGAGGATCGCGATGAGTTCGGGGCCGTGGGACTCCCCGGCGGTCAACCAGCGCAGCATGGGACCAAGTCTTTCAGATGTGCGGTTAAGCTCCCGCCAGCAGTGCCGCCAGCGCGCCCGCGATCATAGCGGGGCCGAAGGGGAACTCGCTGGTCCGGGTGCCTTTTCGGGCGATAAGCAGCCCTAATGCCCACAGCCCGCCGAGCAGCTGCCCGCCCACCCCGGCGATGATGACGGCGTCGACGCCGACTGCCCCGGCAACGAGCCCGACGAGCCCGGCCAGTTTGACGTCGCCGAACCCGATGCCCGACGGCCGTCCGAACCACAGGATCAGGTAGATCCCGGCCATCGCCAGCCCGCAGGCGGCGGCGACCAGCAGGCGCCCGGTGGGGGCGAGGGCGATCAGCAGCACCGGGTAGGCGGGCAGGGTGACGACGTCGGGCAGCCGCCAGGTCCGCAGGTCGGTGACCGTGAGCACGACCCCGGCCCAGGCGGCCAGCAGGAAGGCGGGGATCAGCGCGGGGGTCTCGGCGTAGCGCCACGCGAGGACCCCGAACAGCAGGCCGGTGATCGCCTCGACGACGAAGGGCCTTCGCGGGACGGGCACGACCGTGATGGCGTGGCGTAACGCGGCGCGGGCCTCTTCGCGCGCGTCGTCGGGGTCGGGGCCGAAACCCGCGGCGAGTTCGCGCGCGTAACGGCCGACGACGACGCCGAGCAGCGCGAGCAGCCCCCAAGACGACACGCGGCCGACCCTAACCGCTCCTCGGCCCGCACGGTCCTGATGCGTGTTACGGGTGTGGAAATCCCTACCGCCGCCACCAGCTCTTCTTCTTCGGCGGCGTCGCCTCGAAACGGGCCACCGTCACGCCCGGCACGTCGACGTCGAGGTTCCTGCGGGCGGCGGCGTCCTCGATGGCGGCCATGGCGTGCAGCATCGACCCCTCGACCGCGAACGGCGCCGGCCCCGCGACGTCGATGACGACGGCCGCGGCCTGCTCGTGCACGGCCGCCTTGCAGACCTGCGACGCGGACGCCTGGATGGGGCGCGCGTCGGCCCGCCACCGCGCCAGCGCCTCGACGCCGGTGAACGCGAGCACGGCCATCCGCCCGTCCTGCCCGACGAGCTTGGGCAGGGCCATCTCGCTCTCCTTCTCCCGCTTCAGCCCGTCGTCGCCGACCTCGGCCTCGGTGAGGAGCGCGACCACCGGCACGAGCAGCCGGGCGGGCCCGAGGGCGGTCAGCACGTCGGCGACGGTGGCGTCACCGGTCTGGAAGCCGGCCAGCGTCCCGGCGAGCACGGCATCGGCCCGCCCGTCGTCGTCGGGCACCAGGGGCTGCGGAATCGAAGGCACGAAGGGCGAGGATACCCGCCCCCCTCGGGCACCCGTTTTCCACAGCCCGCGGGGCGCGTGCTCCGGGATGCGCTTCCCCTTCAGGCAAGAAGATTCATCCCAGGTCGGCGATCGCGATGACCGGGCCGCCGCCGCTCGGACCCTGGTGGACCGCGGCCACGCTCACGAACACCGCCGGGTCTCCCGTCACGCTCGCCGCCACGCCTCCCACCGTCGCCTTGATCTGGCGGTGCCAGTGGACGTCGCTGTCGTCGAGCATGATGTTGCGCCGCCCGCGCACGCTGCCCGTCGGGTCGGCTTCGCACTTCATGAACAGGTTGACCAGCCGCCCGCCCAGGTCACTCGGGTGAGGCCGGTCGGGCAGGTCGATGCCGGCGTCGCGGATGGCCTCCCAGATGCCGTCGGTGTCGAGGGCGTCCTTCATGACCGAGTGGCCGGCGCGGTAGCGGCCGCCGATGCCGCGCACGTTCCCGACGACCACGATCTGGGCCACGTCGAGTTCCACGCCGCTCGAACACGACGCCACCGACGAGTACAGCGACAGGTCGCGGTGGATCTGGTCGGCCGACGGCATCTCGATCTCGCCGAGGGCCACGGCGATGCCGAGGGCGGTCGTGGAGTTGGAGATGTCCATCGACGGGCCGGTGTCCTCGGTGATCACGTCGTGGCCGCGCGCCTTGGCGTCGTTGATGGTCGACAGGGTCAGCAGCGGGGTCTTGGTCTGCACATAGTGGACGTCGCGCGGGTCGTCGATGCCGGCGATCTTCATGGCCTCGCGGACGCCTGCCGCCACCTTCTCGACCATGGCCGGGCGGCCGATGTCCTCGGGGAGGATGACCTCGCTCATCGCGATGCCGACGCTCAGCCTCGGCTCGTCACTCTGAGAAGCGGAGGCCGGGTCGACGGTGGCGAAGATGGTCGCGTGGGGCGACAGGACGCCGTCGGTGCCGCCCGACCAGACCAGGGGCACCGATTCCGGCGACGGGTGGCCCCTGCTCGCCAGGACCTCGCGGAAGGCGCGGTCGGCCAGGATGCGCGTGTAGTCGTTGACGCCGCCGTTGCCCTCGGTCTTGCCGATGACGGCCAGCACGCGGGCGGCCTCGATCACGCCGTCGTCGATCAGCTTCGCGAGCCCGGACGCGTCGGTCACGCTCTCGATGGCGACCTTGCGTACCTCGATGGGGTCCGGCATCTAACTCTCCCGGTTAACCGTTGTACCGATATTTCCTGAAATGGCGGCGGCGATGTTGTCCAGCGACGTGATCACCGACTTCGCGCCGCCCTCCTCCACGAACCGCAGCGCGGCCTCGACCTTCGGGCCCATGCTGCCGCTGGCGAAGTGCCCCTCGGCCTGCAGTACCCGCATCTCCTTCGGCGTCACGCTCCCGATCGGGCGGGCCTCGGGGGTGCCGTATCCGGCGACGGCGTTCGGGACGTCGGTCGCGATGACCAGGACGTCCGCGCCGACCGCCTGGGCCAGCGCGCAGGCCGCGTGGTCCTTGTCGATCACCGCCTCCACGCCGTGGAGGCGGCCGTCGGCGTCGCGTACGACCGGCACTCCCCCGCCGCCCGCGGCGACGACGGTGTAGCCGGCCTCCATCAGCGCCACGGCCGGAGCCGCGTCGAGGATCTCCACCGGGCGCGGCGAGGCCACCACGCGCCGCCAGCCGCGCTCGAACTCGCGCCACGTCTGGCCGAGCGCCTGGAACCGCCGGGCCTCCACGACCGAGAAGTACTGCCCGATCGGCTTGACCGGGTCGCCGAAGGCGGGGTCGCCGGGGTCGACGAGGGTGCGGGTGACCACGGTCGCCGAGGGGATCGGGTCGAGGGCGTTCATGATCAGCGCGCCCAGGGTCCCCTGGGTCTGGGCGCCGCACCAGTCGAGCGGCACCGGGGGGACGACATGGGCGGTGAGCTGGTTCTTCAGCAGGATGTTGCCGACCTGCGGGCCGTTGCCGTGGGTGATCGCCACCCGGTGGCCGCGGCCGATCAGGTCGGCGACGTGGGTCATGGCGCGCTCGATCGCGCGCTTCTGGTCGGCCGGGGCGGCGGAGCCGTCCGGCGCGGTCATCGCGTTGCCGCCGAGGGCGATCAGGACACGCTCACCCGTCACACGGCGAAACTATCCGCCGGTCATCTCCCCGGCATTGGCGACTCTCGCCGTCGAAGGTCATGACCCTGGGCAAGATTCACCAAGTGCGCCGGCCGCACGGACCGCCCTCGGTGGCGCGCACCTCGCCGTTCTTCAGGTCGAGCTCGACCGTCGCCAGCGTGATGTGGTCGTCGTCGTGGCCGGGCTCGGTGTGGTGGCAGACGCCGCCCGCGTGCCGGGCCATCACCTTGCGGACCGTCGTCGCGTCGGGCCGCGAAGCGTGCCGGCGCAGGCCGCGCCTGAGCTGGTCGCGCCGGATCAGGGTGCCGGGGTGGAGGCGTGGATAGGGGTCGCTGGGCACCACGCGCGGGTCGAGGAAGTGGTTGGTGTGGATCAGCATGCCGTCGTCCTCGGGAACGGTCCACCCCGGTCCGCCCGGGTGGAGTTCGCAGGTCACGGCCGCGTTTCCGGCGGGGCCGTGGGAGACGAGGTTGAGCGAGGAGGAGGCGCTGACGGGGGCCGTGGTGAGGGTGTAGGCGGCCGAGGTGACCGACTCGCACTCGTCGAGCACCCGCCGGGCGGCCACGTGGACCGGCAGGCCGATCCCGTCGGCGCCGTCGTCTTCGTGGTGGAGGCGGGTGAACAGCAGGCCGAGGCCACTGGCGTTGACGCCGATCTTGCCGACGACGCCGTATTCGGTGAGGGTCGTGGTCACGCGGCCGTCGGGGAAGGGGATGGTCCAGACGAGCCAGCCGGCCGCCATCTGGCGCATCCAGTCCCACGTCTGCACCGCCACGGGCGGGGCGTCCTCGTCGTCGCCGAGCAGCACGACGGCCGAGCACTCGCTCTCCCGCACGCCGCCCAGGTAGGACAGGATCTCGGTCCGGGCGTTGATCGCGGCGAGGTCGGTCACGGGCAGGCGGGCGCCTTCCGCCATTCCCGTGATCTCCTCGGCGAGGTCGGGCGCCCACGCCTCGATCGCCTTCATGCCGAGCTTGCCGAGTTCGGTCAGATCGGGCTGCCGCCCCCCTGCCTTGCGCCGGAAAACCTCGGTGTAGACGGCGACGGTGCGGGCGATGTCGGCCGCGTGGGCCTGCCCGAATTCATGGCCGCGGTCGAAGGGATCACTGACGGTAGAGGTATAGGCGCGGGTCACGGTATTGAGCATCTCATTCGTGGATCGTTCCATCTGGCTCCGAAATGTGATCCTCATCACCTGGGAGCTCGGTGGCCTCGCCGTAATCTGCCCGGAATCAGCCGATTTAAAATGCCCTTTTTCTCCGTTACGGCTCCGCCTACCCCGGCCCCGACCACCGTCCGGAGTGGGCGCCGGAGACCGGCGCCCACCGGCCGCTCAGCCCAGCCGCCGCGACGTCAGCCGCCCGACCGCCTCGTCGATCACCTCGTCGCGCTTGCAGAACGCGAACCGCACGTAGTGACGCCCGGTCTCGGCGTGGTCGTAGAAGACCTGCGTCGGGATCGCCACCACCCCGGCCAGGTCGGGCAGCCGACGGGTCAGCTCCAGCCCGTCGGTCAGCCCCAGCGGCCGGATGTCGGTCTGCACGAAGTAGGTCCCGGCCGTCTTCAGCACCCCGAACCCGGCCTCGGCCAGCCCGGCCGAGAGCCGGTCGCGTTTGGCCTGCAGCTGGTCGCGCAGCTCGCGCACCCAGCCGAGCTCGTGGCGCAGCGCGTGGGCGACGGCCAGCTGCCACGGCACGGCCGAGGTGAAGGTGAGGAACTGCTTGACCGCCGTCACCGCCGTGACCAGCTCGGGCGTGGAGCAGATCCACCCCGTCTTCCAGCCGGTCACCGAGAACGACTTCCCGGCGCTGGAGATCCGGACCGTGCGCTCGCGCATGCCGGGCAGGGCAGCCAGGGAGACGTGCGGGACGCCGTCGAAGGTCAGGTGCTCGTAGACCTCGTCGGTGATGGCGATCAGGTCGTGCTCGCGGCAGAACGCGGCGATGGTCTCCAGCTCGGCCGGCGTGAACACGGTGCCGGTCGGGTTGTGCGGCGAGTTGACGATGATCGCCCGGGTCCTGGACGTCGCCCGCAGGTCGGCCGGGTCGAAGGTGAACCGGCCGTCGACCGGACGCAGCGGCACCGCCCGGCGGGTGCCCCCGGCCAGCGCGATGGCGGCCGGGTAGGAGTCGTAGTAGGGCTCGAAGACGATCACCTCGTCGCCCGGCTCGACCAGCGCCAGGACCGCCGCCGCGATGGCCTCGGTCGCGCCGACGGTCACCAGGACCTCGGCGTCGGGGTCGTAGGACAGGCCCTGGGTCTCCTTGGCGTGCTCGGAGATCGCCTGGCGGAGCTCGGGCACGCCGATGCCGGGGGCGTACTGGTTGCGGCCGCCCTTGATCGCCTCGGTGGCGACGTCGAGCATGGCGGCGGGGCCGTCCTCGTCGGGGAAGCCCTGGCCCAGGTTGATCGCGCCGGTCCGGACCGCCAGGGCCGTCATCTCGGCGAAAATAGTCGGGCCGAATTCCCGCATACGTCCAACTAGCATCCGCACAATTTACTCTGTTCGCATGGCGAGGATCCGGGAGCTCGACGCCCTGCGAGGGTTCGCGGTCTGCGGGATCATGCTCGTGAACACCTGGCAGCACGTCGACCCGCGGCCCCTGGAGGGCGCGGCGTTCATGGCGTTCGTCGAGGGCCGGTTCTACCCGATCTTCTCGTTCCTGTTCGGCGTGAGCTTCGCGCTGTTCCTGCGCTCCCACGACGACCGGCTGATCATGCTGCGGCGGCTGGCCGTGCTGGCCCTGTTCGGGGCCGGCCACTGGTGGCTGATGCCGGGCGAGGTGCTGCTCCCCTACGCGCTGCTCGGCGTGGGCGTGCTGCTGCCGGCGAGCTACCTGCCCAAGTGGCTCAACCCCGTGCTGGGCGTGGTCGTGTTGTGCTGGGCGGTGGTGGCGGCCAGCCCGTGGATCCTCATCGGCGGGCTGTTCCTGCTGGGCCTGGCCTGCGTCGACTACGGCGGGCCCAAGCCGAGCCTGCTGGTCTTCCTGTGCAGCCTGGTCGCGCTGGGCGTGTTCTGGATGGTCGGCGGCTTCCTCTCGGCGCTGGCCGGGGCGGCGGTCTACGCGTCGGGCTTCCTGTTGCTGAGCCCCCGGGTGTTCGAGCCGCTCGGGCGCATGGCGCTGACCAACTACGTCTCCAGCTCATTCGTGATCATCGCGGCGCAGGCCGAGTCGTTCCGCTCGGTGGTCGTGGTCACGGCGGTGACGCTGGTCGTCCAGTGGTGCTTCTCGGCGTGGTGGCTCTCGCGGTTCCGTTACGGGCCGCTGGAATGGGTCTGGCGGTGCCTCACCTGGATGCGGGTGGTCCCCAACAGGCAGACTGTTGCGGGTGACCGTAGTAGCGCTGGGCCAGATCCCGATCGACCACGAGCCCAAGAAGAACCTGGAGGCCGTGCGTGAGGCGCTGGCCTCCGCCGAGGCCGACCTCGTCGTCTTCCCCGAAGCCACGCTGAGCCGCTTCGGCCGCCACATCGGCGAGGTGGCCGAGCCCCTCGACGGGCCGTTCGTCACCGGTCTGCGCGAGGCCGCCCGCGAGTCGGGCACCGCCGTGATCGCCGGGGTCTGGGAGCCCGACGGGGCCCGCGTCGCCAACACGGCGGTCGCCGTCGACGCCGACGGGTCGCTGAAGGGGGCGTACCGGAAGATCCACCTGTTCGACTCGTTCGGGTCGCGGGAGTCGGAGTTCGTCAGCCCCGGCCCCGAGCCGGTCGTGGCCGAGCTGGCCGGGCTGCGGGTGGGCCTGGCGACCTGCTACGACGTGCGGTTCCCCGAGTTGTTCCGCAAGCTCGTCGACCAGGGCGCCGACGTGTTCGCGGTGATCGCGGCGTGGGCGGCCGGGCCGCTCAAGGAGGACCACTGGACCACCATGGTCCGGGCCCGCGCGATCGAGAACACCACCTGGACCGTCGCCGTCGGCCAGCCGCCCCACGCCGACGGGTTCGGGGTCGGGCACAGCATGCTCGTCGACCCGATGGGCGTGGTGACCAGGGCCCTCGGCCCGGCGCCGGGCGTCGGCACCGGCGTGATCGACCCGGCGCGCACCGAGTCGGTCCGCACGGCCCTGCCCTCCCTGCTGCACCGTCGATTCACAATCGGGGACATTGCCGGGTGAATCCCTCCTAAGGGGAGGTGAGGAAGTCAATCGCTCGTAAACTGTCCCCCATGAGTGAGCCAGGGCAGAGCACACGCATGCAGAAGGTGATCCCACCGCGCCTGCTCGTGCCATACCTGGCCGGACGGCGCACCGTCATCTCCGGTTACGTCTACCGGGTGCAGGACTGCGAGCGGCTGACCACCCCCCGGGCGATCGTCGACGCGCTCGACCTCTCCTTCGAGGGGTCCGAGCTGGTCCCGGGCGTACCGGAGCTCTACATCCTGCGCTGGCTGGCGCGGGAGATCGACACCTACGTCGTTCCCTACGGCCCCCACATGGGCGGCGACTGGAGCGATTCGCCCCCCTTCGCCGGAAACGGCTTCACCGCCTCGCGGGAGCACGTCGTGCCGCAGTTCCACACCATGCCCATGCCGATCCCGGCGGGCGCCGAGATCGTCCACCTCACCCGGCAGGGCGAGCGCCTGTTCGCGGCCTTCGACGGCCTCTCGTGGCGGCCGGCCGCATGAGCGGCGACGTCGAACCGGTCGGCCTCGGGTTCATGGCGACCTACCGGGGCCGCAACTACCCGGCCGCCATAGGGCCCGGCGGCGACGACGTCGTGCTGTTCAGCGAGTCGGCCGAACCCGGCTTCGAACGCGGGCGCGGCTACCACCGCCTGGCCGTGACGACCAAGGAACTCGACAAGCTCGTGCTCCTGCGCACGGTCGGCGAGTTCGGCGGCGAACCCTGTCTCGTCCTCGACGAGGACGACGGCGAGGAGGGCGGCCTCCACATCGCCTACACCGGCCACAGCGGCATGAAGGCCGAGGCCCTCGGCTACTGGCTGGTCGACCACGGCGCCTACGAGGTCGTGGTGCCCCGGGAGGAGGTGCACTCGATCAGGGTCGAGCGCATCGCCATCCCCCTGACGTCGGGCTAGACCGCCCGATAGCGGGCGATCCGGCGGTCGACTCGGGTCTCCGCCGGTTCGGCCAGGAGGGCGGCGATCTCCTCCTCCAGGGCGCGGGCGACCCTTTTGGTGAAGGCCGGTTGTTCGTAGACCGCGTCCGGGCACTCGGCGATGATCCGGTCGACGATGCCGTCGCGCTTCAGGTCGGCCGCTCTGACCCCCTGCGACTGGGCGATCTCGGGGGCGAAGTCGACCGTGCGGTAGAGGATCGCCGAGGCGCCCTCCGGGGGCAGCGGGGAGAGCCAGGCGTGCTGGGCGGCGAGCACGCGGTCGGCGGGGAGCAGCGCCAGGGCCGCGCCGCCCGAGCCCTGGCCGAGCAGCAGGCAGACCGTCGGGGCGTCGAGCATGACCAGGTCGGCCAGCGAGCGGGCGATCTCGCCCGCCAGGCCGCCCTCCTCGGCCGCCTTCGACAGCTCCGCCCCGGCCGTGTCGATGACCGTCACCAGGGGCAGGCCGAGTTCCTCGGCGAGTTTCATGCCGCGCCGGGCCACCCGCAGCCCGGCCGGGCCGATCTTCAGTCCGGCCCGCGCGCCGCGCCGGTCCTGGCCGAGCACCACGGCCGGGGCGCTGCCGAACCGGGCCAAGGCCAGCAGGAGGCCGGGGTCGCTCTCGCCCGCGCCGGTGCCGTTCAGCGGGGTGACGTCGGTCGCGGCCAGCTTCAGCAGGGTCCGGACGCCGGGCCGGTCGTCGCGGCGGGAGCTGACGATGGCGTCCCAGGCCGGGACGTCGGTCCGGGCCTCGGGTTCGGTGGTCGGCGCGGGCACCGGCAGGTTCTTCGACGCGCACAGCACCCCGAGCGCCCTGACGGCGATCTCGCGCGCCTGCGCCGCCGGGACCACCGCGTCGACGAGGCCGTGGGCGAACAGGTTCTCCGATTCCTGGACGCCCTTCGGGAAGCGGTAGCCGTACAGGGACTCGAAGACGCGCGGCCCCAGGAAGCCGATCATCGCGCCCGGTTCGGCGGCGGTGACGTGGCCCAGCGACCCCCATGACGCGAACACGCCCCCGGTGGTCGGGTGGCGCAGGTAGACGACGTAGGGAAGCCCGGCCTCCTTGTGCGCCGTCACCGCGGCCGTGATCTTGACCATCTGGACGAACGCCAGCGCGCCCTCCTGCATCCGGGTGCCCCCGCTGGCGGGCGCGGCCAGCAGCGGCAGCCGTTCGGCGGTGGCGCGCTCGACGGCGGCGACGAGGCGTTCGGCCGCCGCGACGCCGATCGACCCGGCCAGGAACGAGAACTCCCCGGCGACGACGGCGACCCGGCGGCCGTCGAGCCGCCCCTCACCGGTGATCACCGACTCGTCGTAGCCCGACGCGGCGCGGGCGGTCGCCAGTTCGGCGGCGTAGTCGGAGCCGGGCGGCGCGGTCTGGAGCGGCGGCCGGTCCCAGGAGACCCACGAGCCGGGGTCGAGCACGACCTCGATCAGGGTGCGCGCGTCGGGTCTCTCGGGGGTCACGTCGCCTCTCTCCCCTTGAGCCAGTCGAGCACGGCGTCGTTGTCGGCGCCCAGGCCGGGCGGGGCGGTGTGCTCCCCGGCGGGGTGGTGGTCGTAGCGCAGCACCGGGCCGGGCAGCCCGATCGGCCCCAGCTCCGGGTGGTCGACCTCGACCAGGAGCCCCTGGGAGAGGGTCTGGTCCCAGGCGTAGACCTCGTCGATGGTGCGGATCGACCCGGCGGGCACCCCGGCCTCGGCGAGCCGGCCGAGCCAGTGGTCGCGGGTCTCGGTGGTGAGCGTCTTCTCCAGCTCGGCGACGAGCTCGTCGCGGTGGGCGAAACGGTCGCGGTTGGTGGCGTACTCGGGCCGGTCGGGGTCGACGCCGAGCAGCGCGGCGACCTTGCGCCACTGGCCCTCGTTGCCGGCCGCGATCTGGATCATGCCGTCGGAGCAGCGGAAGGCCCCGAAGGGCGCGATCGACGCGTGGTGGTTGCCGTTGGCCTTCGGGACCTGGCCCGCGACCGTCCACTGGGTGCCGTGGTAGGCGTGCACGCCGACGACCGAAGCGAGCAGCGAGGTGCGCACCACCCCGCCCTTCCCGGTGCGCTCGCGCTCGTAGAGCGCGGCGGCGACGCCGTAGGCGCCGTGGATGCCGGCCAGCAGGTCGGCGATCGACGGCCCGGCCCGATGGGGCTCCCCGGGCGGCCCGGTGATCGACATCAGCCCCGCCTCGCCCTGGGCGATCTGGTCGTAGCCGGGACGCCCGGCCTCGGGCCCGTCGTGCCCGAACCCGGTGATCGAGAGCACCACCATGCGCGGATTGAGCTCGGCGATCGTGCCGGTGGAGAACCCGAGCCTGGCCAGCACGCCGGTCCGGAAGTTCTCGATCAGGACGTCGGCCTGCCGGATCAGCCGGGTCAGCACGTCGGCGTCGGCCGGGTCCTTGAGGTCGAGCGTGATCGACCGCTTGTTCCGGTTGGCCGACAGAAAGTAGGTCGACACGTCGCCCACGAAGGGCGGCCCCCAGCCGCGCGACTCGTCCCCGCCCTCCGGATGCTCGACCTTGATCACGTGAGCGCCCAGGTCGCCGAGCAGCTGGCCCGCGTGGGGCCCGGCCAGCGCCCGGGACAGGTCGAGCACCACGACACCGGTGAGGGGTCCCTGCACGATCGTCCTCCGATTTCGAGGGGGAGCCCGCAGGCTACCCGTACCGACGGGGGCTGGCACGATCGGGTCATGCCGACCATCGCCGACCTGGCCGCCCGGATCGTCCAGCTGGAGCCGTCGTGCGGCCCCGCCCGGCTGGTGGCCGTCGACGGCCCGGGAGGCTCCGGCAAGACGACCTTCGCCGGCCTGCTCTCCGGGGCGCTGGACGGCGCACCCGTGGTGCACAGCGACGACTTCCCCATCCCCTGGGACCAGGGCCCCGAATCCTGGTTCTCGCATCTCACCCGAGACGTGCTCGAACCACTACAACGTGGTTCAAAAGCCTCCTTCCTTCGGTACGACTGGCGTACCGGAACCTATGCCGAACGCCTGGAGGTCCCGCCCGCGCCGGTGGTGATCGTCGAGGGCGTCAGCGTGGCCCGGGTGGAGTGCCCGGCGGCCCTCCGGGTGTGGGTGGAAGCAGCCCCCGAACTCCGGCGGAAACGTGTGCTGGCCCGCGACGGGACGGAGCACGCCGCCGACTGGGTGACGTGGACGGCGGCCGAAGACGCCTGGTTCGCCCGGAATCCGGTCGTCGCGGACGCCGGCGTGGACGGAGTCACCTTCGAGGTCGTCTTCGCCGTAGGTTGACGTACATGGACCAGGAAGCCCGCGCCTCCGACCAGGACCGGGAATCGACCGTCGCCCACCTCAAGACGGCCTACGCCGACGGCCGCCTCGCCCCCGGCGAGATGGACCAGCGCGTCGGCCGCGCCCTGACCGCCGTCTCCCGGGGCGAGCTGGCCGCGCTCACCGCCGACCTGCCCGAACGCCAGGGCGAGGTGGTGACCATCCGCACCAAGTCGAGCCGCATCGTGCGCAAGGGCGCCTGGCGGGTCCCCCGCACGCTGCGCGTCGAGGCCGAGTACGCCCACCCCCACTTCGACCTGTCGGAGGCGGTGATCGACCACGCCCAGATCGACGTCGACCTCGACCTCGCCTACGGCAGCGCCACGATCATCCTCCCGGCGGGCGCGACCGCCGACGCCGACGGCGTCGAGACCGAGTGGGGCGGCGTCTTCTCGAAGGTCCCGGGCGCGCCCGTGCCGGGGTATCCGCACGTCAGGGTGACGGGCCGGCTCGGCTACGGGAGGCTCCGCATCCGCTACCGGACCACGGGACGTTTCCGCTGGCTCACCCGCTGACGCCCGGTTTCCGGCGCTCGGGCGCGCCGAACACGTCGGCGACGTCGTCGGTCTCCGGCCCCTTGCCCGGCACGGCCTTGGGCGCGGTGATCGTCGTCGGCCTCTCCCAGTAGCGGTACTGGGTGGCGTAGTGGGCCCGCAGGATCCGGTCCTCGCCGAGCCCCTTCACCTGCGGCCGGGGATGGGCGTAGAAGCGCCAGCCGACCCGGTAGGGCAGGCCCCGGTCGTGCCCAGCTTGACCCTGCCGGTGCCGCTCAACCCCATGGCGGCCTGCCAGGAGAGCCACTGGCCGGTGTCGAGCCGCTTGGTCCGGGTCAGGTCGGTCATGACGGTCCCGTAGAACTCGGTCGTCGCCCCCGCGCCCCGGGCGAGCAGCGACCGCAGGGCCGCCATCGGATCGGGTTCGGCCGCCTGGGCGTGGGCGGCGGCCGGAACGACGCAGACGAGGGTTAGAGCGAGGATGAGGGGGCGCATGACGGGCGAATGCAGCGCACCCGGCAGACAAGATCGCGAACCTGGAGGTCGCATGCTCTTTCCCGCATTACCCGGCCGGACCGACGACGGCTCGGAGCCGTTCCACCGGTGCGTGGCCGAGGTGGTCGCCCTGCTGGGGATCGAGGTCGAGCCGTCGGACGCCTTCCCCTGGCTCTCCCAGGCCCGCAGGGCGATCCGCCTGCACTTCGCCACGCGGCCGGACCTCCCGCCGGAGGCTTTCGACGCGCTGATGAAGGCGGCGGTCCACGACCCCGACCCGAGTTTCAACCGCGGCTTCGTCGAGCCCGCGCTCAACGCCTTCGGCCGCCGCCGCGTCCGGACGGCGCTGCTCGCCTACCTCATGACGGGCGCCGACCAGGAGAAGGCGGGCGCGGCCTCCGCCTGGTACTGGTCGGGCCTCCGCCTGCGATCCGGCGGGTCGGCCGAAGACACGGCCGACCTGGTGGCGATGTGGCACGAGGCGGCGCTGCGTGAGTTCGTCGGGAACGAGCACCTGGACGTCCGGCGCAACCTCGTCTCCGGGTTGCCGCTGAACCCGGAGGCGGCTCCACCGGAACTCCGTCCTCTCGTCGAGGAGGTGGTGCGCATCGCCCGCGCGCATCCCGACGAGTACATCCGCCACCGTGTCGAGATCCAGGTCCGGGTCTGATCGGCGGTCAGGGCCGGAGGTCCACCTCCGCGTGCGGACGGCCGCCCGACAACTTCGGGAAGCCCGGTCCCCGGTCGAAGAACGCCTCCTGCGGCACCCGCAGTTCCGCGCGCAGCGCCTCGGTGGCCGCCTCGTCGACGTCCAGGCCCGCGGAGAACACCACCCCGTAGTCCTCCCGCGCCGCTTTGAGGGACACCTTCCCGTCGCGCACGTCGTCGGCCACGCACAACGGTTCGCGGTCGAAGGGAGAACCCCAGCCGCCGCCGCCCGTCGTCCGCACGCGGACGATCTCGCCCTCGCGCACCGGGAAGTCGTCGACCAGGCCGTCCATCTCGACGCCGTTCACCGTCACCACGAACGGCCTCCCGGCCCGGCCGCCGTTGACGCCCCAGCAGCTGAGGATCGAGCGGTCGGCGATGCTCATGAACGACGCGTCGCGGAGCAGGCGGATGTGCTTGTCGTAGCCGAGGCCGCCCCGGTAACGCCCGGGGCCGCCGCTGTCGACGGCCAGGCCCAGGCGTTCGACCCGCAGCGGCCAGCGGGCCTCGGCGAACTCCACGGGGATGTTGCGGGAGTCGGGGACCACGTGGATGGTGTCCTCGCCGTCGGCGTACCAGCGGCCGCCCGAACCGCCGCCGAGGACCTCGCGCATCAGGTAGTCGTTCCCGGCCGCGTCGTGGCCGTAGACGCCCGTGTAGCGGATGGTCTCCTGGTCGGCGGGCATGCGGCCGCCGGTCGCCTTGGCCAGCACGCCGGCCAGGACCCCGAGGAGGCGCAGGATGACGAAGGTCCGGGCGTTGGTGGGGGCGGGGAAGATCGGAGTCAGGAGGGTGCCCTTCTCCGGGAAGACCATCTTGATCAGCGGGACGACGCCCTCGTTGACGTCCAGTTCCGCCATGCGCTCGGGGGTGTCGGCCAGGTTCCGCAGGATCGGGGCCAGCCACTTCTTCAGGAACACCCCGTCGGCGTAGTCGCCCGCGTGGTTGATGGGGCCCTTGGCCTGCGGCGAGGTGCCGGTGAAGTCGATCACCAGGGGTTCGGGGGCGGCGTGGTCGACGGTCAGGGTGATGCGCTGGGCGTGCAGGCGGGGTTCGTCGACGCCGTCGTGCTCGGCGTAGTCCTCCCAGACGTGCACGCCCTCGGGGATCTTCGCCAGCAGCTCGCGGCGGAAGGTCTCCGTCGTCTTGGCCAGGATCGCGTCGAAGCACGCCTCGACGGCCTCGCGGCCGTAGCGGTCGAACAGCTCGCCGAGCCGCCGGGCGCCCATCAGGCAGGCCGAGCACTCGGCGTCGAGGTCGCCGGCCAGGGAGTCGGGCATACGCGAGTTGCGCGTCATGATCCGCAGCGCGGCGTCGTTGGGCACGCCCCGGTCCCAGAGGCGGATCGGGGGCACCATCAGGCCCTCCTCGAACACGCTCCGGGCGCCCGAGGGCATCGAGCCGGGGCACGCGCCGCCGATGTCGTCGTGGTGGCCGAACGCCTGCACGAAGGCCACCACCTGCCCGTCGTGGAAGACCGGCACGGTCACGCACAGGTCGGGCAGGTGGCCGATGCCGCCTTCGGACAGGTAGACGTCGTTGTGGAAGAAGACGTCGCCGGGGTTCATCGTCTCGACCGGGAAGTCGCGCACGATCGGCTGCACGAGGGCGCTGTAGGAGCGCCCGGTCAGCTTGCGCAGCCGGACGTCGTGGATGCCGGCCCGGAAGTCGTGCGCGTCGCGGATCATGGGCGAGCGGGCGGTCCGGGCGATGGCGGTCTCCACCTCCATCTCGACCGACGCCAGGGTCCCCTCGACGATCTCGATCAGGATCGGGTCAGCCAAGCTCACGGCGCACCTCCAGGTTGCCGTAGTCGTCCATGGTCGCGGTGAAGCCGGGGTGGACCGGGAGCGTGGAGCCGTACTCCTCGATGACCGCCGGGCCGTGGACGACGGCCCCGGCCCCCAGGTCGCGGCGGCGGTAGATCACCGTACGGGCCCAGCCGTCGAAGTGGACGTCGCGGGTGCAGATCGGGGTGGGCTCCTCGAACTGCTCGGGGCGGCGGGCCAGCGCCGGGCGGGTGATCGGGCCGACCCCGCTGACGCGCAGGTTGACCCATTCGACGGCGTGGCGGGGGTCGTCGCGGTAGCCGTAGCCGTAGAGCCTCTGGTGCGCCTCGTGGAAGCGGGCCTCGACGTCGCCGTCGGCGGGCACCCGGACTTCGTACGCCTGGCCGTAGTAGCGCAGGTCGGCGGTGCGGACGTACACGTGGTCGGTGAAGCCCTCGCGGTCGAGCGCCATGGCGGCCTGGGCCTCCAGGTCGCGGAAGACCGCCTCGATCGCGTCGGGGTCGGGGTCGGTCGTCACGTGGGTGCGGACGTAGTCGTTCTTGACGTCCACCGTCAGCAGGCCGAAGGCCGACACGTTGCCCGGGTCGGGCGGCACGATCGCGCTCTTCAGGCCCAGGACGTCGAGCAGGCGGCAGACCAGCAGCGGGCCGGAGCCGCCGAAGGCGACCATCGGGAAGTCGCGCACGTCGAGGCCGCGCTTCACGGTGATCTGGCGGATCGCGTTCGACTGGTTGAAGGCGCTGATCTCCAGGATGCCGGTCGCGCAGCGTTCGGGGGTGAGGCCGAGCTTGGCGGCCAGGCCCTCGATGCCGGCCCGCGCCGCCGCCGCGTCGAGCGGGATCTCCCCGCCGAGCAGGTGGGGCGGCACCCGGCCGAGGAACACGTGGGCGTCGGTCACGGTGACCTCGGTGCCGCCCTTGCCGTAGCAGATGGGGCCCGGGTCGGCCCCCGCCGAGCGGGGACCGACCTTCAGGGTGCCCTCGGGCGAGATCCACGCCACCGAACCGCCGCCCGCCCCGACGGTGACGATGTCGATCATGGGGATCTTGCAGGGGTAACGCCCGATGGAGCCCTCCGTGGTCTGGGAGGGCTCCCCGTCGACGATGACGGCGACGTCGGTGCTGGTGCCGCCGCCGTCCAGGGTGATCACGCTGGGGTGCCCGGCCGTGCCGGCGATCAGGGCCGCGCCGAGCGCGCCCGCCGCCGGGCCCGACAGGACGGTGGTGATGGGCTGGTTGACGACCTCGGCCGCCGACAACACCCCGCCGTTGCTCTTCATCACCGAGAAGCCCCGGCCGAGCCGCTCCGAGAGGTTTCCGATGTACGTCCGCATGATCGGCTTCACGGCCGCGTCGACCAGCGTGGTGACCGAGCGTTCGTATTCGCGGTACTCCCGGAGCACGTCGCTCGACAACGAGACCACGGCCTCGGGGTGCTCGCGGGCCAGCACGTCGCGCATGAGGCGTTCGTGCGCGGGGTTGGCGTACGCGTGCAGGAAGCACACCCCGATCGCGGTGACGCCCAGCTCGCGCAGCCCGCGCGCGGCCTCGGCGGCGGCCTCCTCGTCGAACGGCCGCACCTGCGCGCCCGTGTGGTCGAGGCGGCCCGGCACGGTCCGCACCCGGTGCACCGGGACGATCCGGGGCGGCTTCACCCAGAAGTAGGAGTTGCCGTAGCCGTCCGGGACGCTCTGGCGGGCGATCTCCAGGATGAACTCGAAGCCCTCTGTGGTGATGAAGCCAAGATGGTCCGACCGGTCGGGACGGTCCTCCAGGAGCTGGTTGGTGGCGACCGTGGTGCCGTGGACCAGCGCCGAGACGCTCGCCAGGTCGACCCCGCCGCCATGGAGCTCCAGGACCTTGGCGACGCCCGCCAGGAACCCGTCGGCCGGGTTCGACGGGGTCGACGGGGTCTTGGTCGTCACGATCTGCCCGGTGCGCTCGTCGACGAGCACCACGTCGGTGAACGTGCCACCCGTGTCGACACCGATTCGGACGCTGTACATGCCCCGTTTCTACCGACCTGCCCGACGTGGGGAATCAGCGGGTTGTGCCGAAGAATCCCAAAATACTCGTCACAGCCTGCCCGGCCGGTTCGTGAACCCCGATCCGTCGGCGTGTCTGTGACCCCAGGTCAGCGGCCACGAGGCCGACGGGGCCGGGGTTCCCGCCCGGGATGGCGGGGAAGGGGAGTTTTGGCCGGAACATGGGGCGCTCACACTGTTTGATTATTTTCGGTCGACCGAAAAACCGGCTTCCGGCTCAGCTCGAAGACCTGAGCCGGGCTCGGATACGGTCGGACCCAAACGGTGGTCAGATGAGGCAGTAGCCGTCGGCGCACGCGTCGCCCCGCGGGACCGACAGCGGCTCGCGCTGCTCGACCTCACGCAGCGCCCCGACGAGCACGTCGACCGGCTGGGCGCCGGAGACGGCGTACTTGTCCTCGAACAGGAACAGCGGCACACCCGAGATGCCCAGGTTACGAGCCCGGTCGAGGTCCGCCTTGACCTCCGCGGCGCCCTCGCCGGTGTCGTCCACCCCCACCTCGGCGGCGAGCTTGGCCAGCACCTGCGCGTCGCCGACGTCGAGGCCGTCGGAGAAGTGGGCCCGGAACAGGCGGTCGGTCATCTCGGGGGCCTTGCCGTCGCGCTGGGCCAGCCAGACCAGCCGGTGCGCCTCGGCGGTGTTGGCGCCGATCGCCTGGTCGTACTTGAGGTCGAGACCCTCCTGCGCCGCGACGCCGACCACCCGGTCGATCATCTGGAGCGCCTGGCCGCCGAACCTGCGCTCCAGCCAGGCCGTGAGCGGGGTGCCGTCGCTGACGGCCTCGGGAGACAACTGGAACGGCCGGTAGGCGACCTGAACGGGCTTGCCGTAGGCGCGGACGGCCGCGCGGAACCGCGTGTGCCCGATGTAACACCACGGGCAGACGACGTCAGAAAAGATCTCAACCTTCACACCGGCTGCAACCCTCACGGGTCACGACCGAATTCCCCTGTTCATGAGGCAGATTCACGAACGCGAGCCACGACCGGCCTTCGGCCGTCCGCGTCTCGCTCATCGCGCGAGATCGTGCAGGCGTTCGGTGAGCTGATCATGATGGCCGTCGATCAGCGCCGACACCGCGCGCCACCAGGCGAACCACTCGGCGCTGCGCCACATCCAGTCGAGCCGCTCCACGGCCGCCACGACGTCGCCGACGGTCTGCCAGGCGGGCCCGGTCTCCTCGGTGGTGGCGCCGTGGCGGATCGTCCACTCCCGCAGCACGTGGCCGGTCTTCGCGTCGATCTCCTGCCCGTACGGGCTGGGCTCCTCCCCCGGCAGCGGGTGCGGCCCGAGGCCGGCGGCGACGCCCCACGACCACTGGGCCTCGGCCGGGCGGGCGTAGCGGAGGGAGTTGAAGTCGAGATTGGTGCCGAGTTCGTCGTCGAGACGGCGGACCACGACGGCGTCGAGCCGCCCTCCGGCGTCGAACGAGACGACCAGCTTGGCCCCGGCCCGCACGCCGGGCGGCACCGCGACCCGGTCTTCGGCCTGCCAGGAGTTGAGGTCGGCGACGCCCACGGGCGGGCCCCACAGGGTGTCGGCGACGTCGTCGGAGACCCACGCGGCCAGCGTCTCGAGAACGGTCAGGTCACCCCACGGCTCGATCGGCTGCGCCTTGACCAAAGCCTCTTCGGGGGCGGGCAGCTTTCCGTCGCGGCTGACGGTCCACCAACCGCCGCCGAGCTCATCGGTCCCGACGAGGAGCGCGGCGACGGCCGCCAGTTCGGCTGAGCGCCGAGTCAGTGGGGCGAGACGGACCAGGTCCGCCACGCGGCGGGTGCGTTCGCGGCCGAGCACGGCCTGCGCCTCCCTCAGGAGGGTGGCCGCCGTTGGACGGTCCTCTCCCAGCAGGTCGGTGGTCAGCCGTCGTGCCTCTGCCCGAGCGTCCTCCGCGTGCGACTCCCGCATGCGGACAAGTTACGCCCAAAGATCGCCCGATCGCTAGCGTTTCCCGGCACGACCGAGAAGCCAGCCGATGACGGCGCTTCCCAGGGCGATCCCGGCACCCATCCCGAAAGCGGCCAGAACGGGCCACGCGCGGGACCCCCGCTCGCGCCCGCGCCCGCTGGCGGGGGCCTCGGCGCGGGTGAAGACGCTCGGCAGCGCGACCTCCTCGACCTGCGTGTTCTCGACGGGGAACAGCGCCGGCACGGCCAGGATGTCCTTCTCGACGGCGGTGAAGAACTCCCCCGCCATCTTCTTGGCGACCGAGGTGAGCATGCGCTGCCCGACCCCGCCGACCATGCCGCCCACGACGGCGTCGGCGTCGTAGTCGATCCGGGTGCCGCCGTCCTCCTCGGTGAGCCGCACCCGCACGGTCGCGTCGACCGTGCCGGGCGCTCCCTGCCCGCGCGCCTTCAGCACGAACGCCTCGGGCTCCTCGGGGTCGGTCAGCGCGACCTGTCCCTGGTAGATCCCCTTGATGGACGCCACCCCCGCCGAGACGGTCATGGTGTAGACGTCGCTCCCGACCGCCTCCAGGCGCTGGCAGCCGGGGATGGTGCGCACCAGCACGGCCGGATCCTGCAGGGCGTCCCAGACCTTCGACCGGTCCGCCCCGATCAGTGCACTGCCGACGACCTTCACGGCCACCTCCCTCGGTTGCCGAGCACACTAGAGAATCCAGGCGACCGGCGAGTACGGCAACATCTGCCGCCCGGGGGCCCCGGCGCCGTGCAGATGTTCACAGCGTAGACCGGACGTCACGGAACGAGGACGATCCGCCCGGCCAGCTCGCGGCCCTGGAGTTCGGCCTCCGGCCGCCGGTCTCACCACCCGGGGCTAGGATTGCGCGTCATGCGCCGGGCCTTCACGATCATCCTCACGGCCCTGGCGCTGAGCGCCTGTTCGGCGCCCCCGGCCGCTCCCCCGCCGCCGCCGCCCGTGGCCGCGCCGACCGCGTCGCCGACGCCGTCCCCGTCTCCGTCGCCCACGCCCAGCGGGCTGCCGGTGCCGGGTGAGGTCACCCGGATGAAACGCGACGGGTTCCCGGTCATCAGCACCATCCCGACGAAGCGGAAGGTCGTCTTCCTCACCATCGACGACGGCTGGGAGCAGGATCCGGGGTTCGCCCGGATCGTCCGCGAGCGCGGCATCCCGATCACCGTCTTCCCGACCCGCGACGCCGTCGAGGCCAAGGACGGCCAGGAGGCCGGGCAGGGCTGGAAGTACATCGGGGCGGGCGGCTGGCCCTACTTCAGGGACCTGGGCGTGCCGATCGAGAACCACACGCTCACCCACCCCGACCTGCGCACCCTCGGCCCCGACGCGCAGCGGGCCGAGATCTGCGGCGCGGCCAAGGCCATCGAGCGGCACGTCGGCCGCGCCCCGGAGTTGTTCCGGCCGCCGTTCGGCTCGTGGAACGCCGCCACGCTGACCGCCGCCGAGAAGTGCGGCATGCGCGCCATGGTCCTGTGGACGGCCTCCGTGCAGACCGACGCGCTGATCGCGTACCAGAACCCGGAGAAGCGGCTCTACCCGGGCGACATCCTGCTCCTGCACTTCCGGCCGCCGCTGGAGAAGGACTTCACCCGGCTGGTGCGGAAGATCGAAAGGCGCGGCTTCTCCTTCGGCGACCTGAACGCCTACCTGGACGACCTCCTCCCGGTCTCCTGAACGCTCATTCGCCGGCCATGCGGAAGGCGCCCTTCTCCAAGCGGGCGATCAGGCGTTCGGTCCAGGCGGCGCGGCTGTCGGCGGTGTGCAGCCACAGGTCGATGACCGCGCCGGTCGGGCCCCACTCCTCCAGGTCGGAGCCGGGCGGCAGGTGGCTGGTGATCGCCGAGCGCCAGTCGGCCATCGCGCGGGCCCGGGTGCGGAGCAGCTCGACCGCCTCGGCCCGGGGCAGGTCGTCGACGAAGCCAACGGCCGCGGCGAGCAGGTCGAGGCGGGGGTCGCGGCTGGAGAGGGCGGTGCGGAGCAGGGCGAGGTAGGCGTCGTCACCCTCAGGGGTGATCTCGTACTCCATCCGGGGCGGGCCCCCGGCCTCGCTGGGGCTGGTCTCGTGGGCGCGCAGCAGCCCCTGCTCGCTCATGGCCTTCAGCGCGTGGTAGATCGACCCGGGGGTCGCGTTCGACCATTCGTGCGCGCCCCACGACTCCAGGTCGGCGCGCACCTTGTAGCCGTGGGCGCGGCCGTGCCGCCTGACCGCGCCGAGGACCAGCAGCCGGACCGCCGACACGGTCACCCCTCCACGGTCAGGTCGTCGAGGGCCGCGCGCTGGGCCTCGGAGAGGGGCAGCGCCCGCGCCCGGTCGACGAACTCCCGGGCGCGGGCCGGGTCGCCGGTGCGCACCGCGAGTTCGGCGCGGTAGGTCAGCGCCTCCACCAGGTCGGCCGCCGGGGCGGTGTCCTGGTCGCGCAGCAGCGCGTTGTCGAGGATGCGGGCCGCCTGCTCGTCGTTGCCGTGGGAGTCGCCCATGACGACCGCGCTGCGCAGGCTCTTCGCCAGGGTGCCCGGCGGTTCCTCGGCGGCCGGTCCGGGCGCGGCGGCGGTGATCCTGATCCAGTTGCCGCCCGGGTCGACCACCGAGAACCCCGTCACGCCGTCGGCGTTCTTGCGGCTGCGCGGCCGGGTCATCCGCGGGATCCCGGCGACCAGCACCTTCCCGTACGCCGCCCGCATGCCCGCCGCGAACGCCGCGTGCAGCGCCGCGATGTCGGGCACCAGCACCACGCAGGTGCCGTAGGAGTCCTCCGGCTTGAAGCCGGGCATGCCGAAGAAGCCCAGGTGCAGGTCGTCACGCTGCAACGCGACGTAGGGGTTGGGCCGCACCTGCCGGTAGGTCCGGACGAAGCCCAGCGCCCGGTAGAACTCCTCGATCTCGTCGATCGAGCCGCACGGCAACAGCGGCACGGTCTTCTCTCCGGCCATCTCGCCTCCACTAATCAAATTTGACTAGCAGCCTAGGGCATGTCACCCGCGCGGTGTACCCCCCGATCAGCCTCCCGGCGGACGCCCCGGCGCCCTCCCGTGCGGGACATTCGGTGGCAGAGAAAATCCCGCGCGGACAGGGCATCCGTCCCTGTCGGCCGGGACACCCGGCGCGGCATTCTCGGTACCGCAACGGGGGTTGTGCGTACCGGGATCCGGGGGTTGGGAGAGCTCCGGATCCCGGTCATGCCACGTATGTGACGAAGATCGCAGCAGACACCGGAGGCTGAGCTCTACAAGCTGTAGTACTACTTGAGGTAGCACTACACCCCGTAGAGCATCCGGAGGGGGACCGACCATGGACGCCTTGGACCTGGCACGGTGGCAGTTCGGGGTGACCACCGTCTACCACTTTCTTTTCGTACCGCTGACCATCGGGCTGGGCGTGTTCGTCGCCGGCCTGCAGACCGCCTGGTACCGCACCGGCAAAGAGCACTACCTGACGCTGACGAAGTTCTTCGGCAAGCTGTTCCTGATCAACTTCGCGATGGGCGTGGTCACCGGGATCGTGCAGGAGTTCCAGTTCGGCATGAACTGGAGCGAGTACTCGATCTTCGTCGGCGACGTCTTCGGGGCGCCGCTGGCGCTCGAGGCGCTGCTGGCGTTCTTCCTGGAGTCGACGTTCCTCGGATTGTGGATCTTCGGCTGGGACAAGCTGCCCAAGAAGCTCCACCTGGCGACGATCTGGGCGGCGGTCATCGGGTCGAACCTGTCGGCCTACTTCATCCTGGCCGCGAACGCGTGGATGAAGCACCCGGTGGGCTACGAGGTGGTCGACGGCAAGGCCCGGATGACCGACCTGTGGGCGGTGCTGACCAACTCGACCGCGCTCGCGCAGGTCCCCCACGTGGTGGCCGGGTCGTTCGTGGTGGCGGGCGGGTTCGTGCTGGCGGTGGCGGGCTACCGGATCCTGCGGGAGCGCAACGCCACCGGGCTGATCCCCCGCAAGAAGGACTTCGCCGACGTCACCGCGCCGATGCGCCGCGAGGTCGACATGTGGCGGGCGGCGCTGCGGGGCGCGCTGGTGATGACCGCGATCGCGGGGGCGATCGTCGCGCTGACCGGGGACATGTCGGGACAACTGCTGCACACGCAGCAGCCGATGAAGCTGGCCGCCGCCGAGGGGCTGCGGCACGACACCGCCGGGGCGCCGTTCTCGCCGGTGCCGGGGGTCGAGGTGCCCGGCCTGCTGAGCCTGCTGGCCGCGCACGACCCCAACGCCACCATCCAGGGCATCGACGACATCCAGCAGCGCCTGGTGACCCAGTTCGGCCCCGGCGACTACGTGCCGAACCTGCCGATCGTCTACCTCTCCTTCCGGGTGATGATCGTGTTCGGCATGGCCACGGTCGGGCTGGCCTTCCTCGGGCTCTTCCTGACCCGCGGCCGGGGCCGCCGCGCCCGGCCGGTGCCGACCTGGTTCGCCCGGCTCTGCGTGCTGGCGCTGCCGCTGCCGATCGCCGCGATCATCTCCGGGTGGCTGCTGAGCGAGATCGGCCGCCAGCCCTGGACCGTCCAGGGTGAGCTGCTCACCGCCGCGAGCGTGTCGCCGGGCGTGAGCCTGACCGAGGTCGCGATCTCGCTGGGCCTGTTCACCCTCGTGTACGGCGTCCTCACGGTCGCCGAGGCGATCCTGCTGATCCGGCACGTCAAGGCGGGCCCCGACGAGCCGGTGCCGGCCGTCGTGCCCGGCGAGACCGAGCGCCGCGTTCCGACCCTGATGTACTGAGGTGCCGTGACATGACCACGTTCTGGTTCATCCTGATCGCCTTCCTCTGGACCGGCTACTTCGTCCTGGAGGGCTTCGACTTCGGGGTCGGCGCGCTGATGCCGGTCCTGGCCCGCGGCGAGGCCGAGCGCCGCCAGGTGCTGCGCACCATCGGCCCGGTCTGGGACGGCAACGAGGTGTGGCTGATCACCGCGATCGGCGCCATGTTCGCCGCCTTCCCCGCCTGGTACGCCGGCTTCCTCAGCCAGTTCTATTTGGCGGCCGTCATGGTCGTGCTGGCGCTGATCGTGCGCGGCGTCGGGCTCGAATGGCGCGGCAAGGTGCGCGCCAAGGAGACCCCGCTGGTGGACGTCGCGATCGTCACCGGCAGCGTGCTGCCCGCCTTCCTGTGGGGGGCGATCTTCGGCAACGTGCTGTTCGCGTCGGCGTTCGCGACCGTCATGGGCGGGCTGCTGTCGCTCGGCCTGGCGCTGGTGCACGGCGCGGTGTTCGTCGCGCTGAAGACCAAGGGCCCGGTCAGGGCCCGCGCCCGCGAGACCGCCTGGGTCGCGGGCGTGGTGCTCGTTCCGGTGGCCGCCTTCGCCCTGTGGCGGCTCGACGCGGTCCCGGCCTACGCCGCCATGGCGACGTACGCCGCCGGGGTGGTGCTGGTCTGGGCCGGGAAGGAGGCGTGGGCGTTCGCGTGCACGGCGGTCACGATCGTGCTGACCACCGCCGCGACGTTCCTCGCCCTCCACCCCGAGCCCCTGCCGGGGCTCATGATCGAGTCGGCCGCCTCGGGCCCCTACACGCTCACGGTCCTCACGTGGATCGGCCTCGTCGCGCTCCCCGGGGTCATCGCCTACCAGGCGTGGACCTACTGGGTGTTCCGCAGGAGGCTGACCGCTCCGGAGGTCCTGCTGGAGTCGCGCAGCGCGTAGAGGTCGGACGGGGAGATCGGCATCCGGTCGATGACGATCTTCTCGGCGTCCTCGACCGCGCCCGCGACCACCGCGGAGACCGGGATGACCCCGGCCTCGCCGGCCCCCTTGATGCCCAGGGGGTTGAGCGGGGACGGGGTCTCCAAATGGTCGGTCTCGATCTTCGGGATCTCGGTGACGTAGGGCATCAGGAAGTCCATGAACGACGCGTTGAGCAGCTGGCCGTACTCGTCGTAGGCCATCTTCTCGTAGAGGGCCCCGCCGACGCCCTGGGCGACGCCGCCGTGGATCTGCCCCTCGACCAGCATCGGGTTGATCATCTTGCCGCAGTCGTGCACGACGGCGTACCGGAGGATCTTGATCTCGGCGGTGTCGGGGTCGGTCTCGACGATGGCGGCGTGCATGCCCGACGCGAACGTCGAGCGCACCGGCGAGTAGTAGTCCTTGCCCTCCAGGCCCGGCTCCTGGCCCTCGGCGACCGGGGGCTTCTCCATGCTGCCGCCGGTGGCGAACTGGGTGGCCCGCTTGGCCTCCTCGTCGAAGGCGTACCGCAGCGGGTTGGAGAGCACCGCGACGGTGGCGAGCGGGATCGAGGCGCTGGGGGCGCCCACGACGTGCACCATGCCGTCGGTGATCTCCAGGTCGGCCGGGTCGGCCTCCAGCGCGTCGGCGGCGATCTGGAGCGCCTTCTCCTTGACCTTCCGGCACGCCAGCGCGATGGCGTTGCCGCTCATCACGGCGGCGCGGGAGGCGAAGGTGCCGACGGCGTAGCCGAACCGCCGGGTGTCCCCGGTGACGACCGACACCTTCTCGATCGGCACGCCGAGCTCGGTCGCGGCGATCTGGGCGAACACCGTCTCGTGGCCCTGCCCCTGGGAGGTGAGCCCGGTGGAGACGTGGACCCGCCCGTCGGAGGTCACCTGGACGTGGCCGCCCTCGTAGGGGCCGACCCCGGTGCCCTCGACGTAGCAGCCGACCCCGATCCCCAGCTTCCTGCCCTGCTGGGCGGCCTCCTCCTGAAGCCGGGGGAAGTCGTCCCAGCCGATCAGCTCTTTCAGCTTCCGGAGCGACTCGGGGTAGTCGCCGCTGTCGTAGATCAGCGGGCGGCCGTCCTGGAAGATCATCTGCTGGTCGTAGGGGAACTCGTCGGGCTGGATGAAGTTGACCGCCCGAACGTCGGTCCGGTCCTTGCCGAGGTACTGGGCGATCTTGTCCATGGTGCGCTCCATGCAGAACACGCCCTGCGGGCGCCCGGCCCCCCGGTAGGGGGTGACCTGCACGGTGTTGGTGTAGACGGAGAAGAACTCGACCCGGTAGGAGCCGATCTTGTACGGCCCCAGGAGCTGCGTCGAGGTGATGATCGGCACGATGATGCCGTAGGGCGTGTAGGCCCCGTGGTCGTGCAGGATCTCGACGTCGAGCCCGAGGACGCGGCCCTCGTCGTCGAAGCCGACCCTGACGTGCTGGACCTGGGCCCGCTCGTGGGCCGAGGAGACGAAGTGCTCGCGCCGGTCCTCGGTCCACTTGACCTCGCGGTCGAGCAGCCGGGCCGCCCACGGCACCAGGATCTCCTCCGGCCACGGGTGCACGATCTTCACCCCGAACCCGCCGCCGACGTCGGGCGCGATGACCTCGACCTTCGGCAGGGGCAGCCCGAGCTTGGCCGCGATGGCCATCCGCACGCTCGTGGACGTCTGGGTGGAGCTGTAGACGCGCAGCGAACGGTCGTCGGCGTCCCAGCGGGCGTACACCCCCTTGCCCTCCATCGGCATGCACGCCGACCGTTCGATGTCGAGCCGGAACTCCAGCGTGTGGGGCGCGGCCGCGATGACGTCGCGGGTGGCGCGGCCGTCGCGGTGGGCGACCTCCTGCACCAGGTGCGCGCCGATGTTGCCCGGCACGTCGTCGTGGACGAGGTTGGGGCCCTCGACGGCGTTCTCCAGCCCGACGACGGGCTTGAGGAACTCGTAGGAGACCTCGATCCGCTCGCAGACGTCCTCGGCGATGTAGCGGTCGGTCGCGACGACCATGACGATCGGCTCGCCGACGTGCCGCACGACGTCCTTGGCCAGGCAGTAGGCGGTGCGGCCGTGGGTGAGCGCCGGGTGGGGGATCAGCAGCGGCAGCGGCTCGCGCACGCCCTCGGGCAGGTCCTCCCACGTGTAGATCGCGACCAGGCCCTCGACGTCGATCGCGTCGTCGACGTCGATCCCGGTGATGCGGGCGTGCGCGTGCGGCGACCGGACGAACGCCACGGCCAGCGCGCCGGCGCCCAGGTCGTCGAGGTAGCGGCCGTTCCCGGCGACCAGCCGGGCGTCCTCCCTGCGGCGGACCGGCTCGCCGAACAGCTTGGTCGTCACGGGCCCTCCTCGGCCATCAGCTCGGCGGCGCGGTGCACCGACTTCACGATGTTCTGGTAGCCGGTGCACCGGCACAGGTTGCCCGCCACCGCCTCGATCGCCTCGTCGTCGGCGGGCGCGGGGTTCTCCCGCAGGAACGCGGTCACCGTCGTCAGGAACCCGGGGGTGCAGAAGCCGCACTGGAGCCCGTGGCACTCGGCGAAGGCCCGCTGGACCGGCGACAACCTCTCGCCGTCGGCGAGCCCCTCGACGGTGGTGACCTCGTGCCCGGCGACCGACACGGCGAAGGTCAGGCAGGCCCGCACCGGCTGCCCGTCGAGCAGCACCGTGCAGGCCCCGCAGACCCCGTGCTCACATCCGACGTGGGTGCCGGTCAGGCCGAGGTCGTGGCGGAGGAAGTCGCTCAGCAGCCGCCGCGCGGGCACCCGCGCGTGGCGCGGCACCCCGTTCACGATCAGGGTCACGTCATGCATCGGCGGCCTCCTTCAGCGCCCGCGCGGCCAGCACGCCGGTCAGGTGCCGCCGGTAGTCGGCGGTGGCGTGGATGTCGGCCTCCGGCTCGATCTGCTCCTGTACGAGTCGCGCCGCCCGCGCCCAGTCGCCGCCGGCCTCGGTGACGTCGACGACCACGGGCACCGGCCCGACGCTCAGGCAGGCGACCCGGGCGTGCCCGGGGGCGACCAGCGCCGCGACCCCCGCCATGGCGTAGTCGCCGTGCCGGCGCGCCACCTCGACGATCGCCGTCCCGCCCTCGGCGGCCGGGAAGAACACGGAGAGGGCCAGTTCGCCGGTGCGCAGCGACGACTCCATCGGCCCGGTGAAGAACTCGGCGGCCGGGATGTCACGTTCCCCGTCGGCCCCGCGCACCCGGACCGACCCGCCGAGCAGCGCCAGCACGGCCGGCATCTCGGCGGCCGGGTCGGCGTGCACGATGCTGCCCACGGTGGTGCCCCGGTTCCGGACCGCCGGGTGGGCCACCAGCCGCAGCGCCCGCCGGACGAGCGGCTGGGCCGCGAAGGCGGTCTCGCTGGCCTCGACCTCGGCGTGCCGGGCCAGCGCGCCGACCCGGACTCCCCCGGCCTCGGCGGTGATCTCGCCGAGCCCGGCCACGTGGTTGATGTCGACCAGCCGGCCGGGCGCGGCCAGCCGCATGTTCATGAGCGGGATGAGGCTCTGGCCCCCGGCCAGCACCTTCCCGTCGGCCCCCGCCGCGGTGAGGGCCTCGACGGCCTCGGCCACCGTGGCGGGAGCGTGGTAGACGAACGAAGGAGGCTTCACTTAAACCGTTCTACTCCCGGAAAGCGCTCGGAGCAGGTGGTACCCGCCCAATACGACCACGGTGCCCAGGGCGATGCCGCCGAGGTCGAAGCCCTCGACGATCTGCATGTTGACCGGGCCGATGGCCAGGATGATGCCCGCGCCGATCGGGACCATGTTGACCGGATCGGCGAAGTCGACCCGGTTCTCGATCCAGATCTTGGCGCCGAGGAGGCCGATCATGCCGTACAGGATGACCGTGACGCCACCGAGCACGCCGCCCGGGATCGCGTAGACGAGCGCGCCGAACTTGGGCACCAGACCGAGCAGGATCGCGATGACGGCGGCGATGTAGTAGGCCAGCGTCGAGTAGACCCGGGTGGCGGCCATGACGCCGATGTTCTCCGCGTAGGTGGTGGTGGGCGAGCCGCCCACGGCCGAGGTGACCACGGTGGCGACGCCGTCGCCGATGATCGCCTTGCCCATGACCGGGTCGACGTCGGCGCCGGTCATCTCGCCGACCGCCTTGACGTGTCCGATGTTCTCGGCGATGAGAGCGATGACCGCCGGGAGCACCACGATGATGGCCGAGAGCTTGAAGTCGGGCGCGTGGAAGTTCGGCAGCCCGAACCACGCGGCCTGCTCCACGCCGCCGAAGTCGACCCGGAAGTGACTGGTGACCTGGCCGGCGCCGGTGGGGGCGGTGATCTGCCCGAAGATCCGGTCGGCGAGCCACGAGAGGACGAAGCCGGAGACCAGGCCGATGAGGATGCCGAGCCGTCCGACGAAGCCCCGGAACAGGGCGATGATCACGAAGGTGACGAGCATGGTGAGCAGGGCGATCCACTGGTCCTGCGGCCAGTAGATGTCGGCGACGACGTAGGCCAGGCCGAAGCCGATCAGCATGACCACCGCGCCGGTCACGACCGGCGGGAAGATCCGGTTGATGACGCCGATGCCGAGGAAGTGGATGATCACGCCGCACAGCGCGAGCACGACGCCCGCCACCAGGATGGCGCCCGTGATCGTGGCCGGGCTGCCGCCCTGCGCGGTGATCGCGGCGGCGCCGCCGACGAACGACGCCGACGTGCCGAGGTAGCTGGGGATCTTCCCGTTCACGATGAGCAGGAAGATGATCGTCGCGACGCCGCTCATCATCACCGCGACGTTGGGGTCGAGCCCCATCACCACCGGGAAGACGAACGTGGCGCCGAACATCGCGATGACGTGCTGGGCGCCGAAACCGACCATGCGCGGCCACGACAGCCGCTCGTCGGGTTTGACCACCTCTCCCGGGGCGAGCGTGCCCTTTTCTCCGTGTACCTTCCACCCGAAAGCCATGTGAGCCCCTTTGCAACGGGCCGACACCTGGTGGCCACCCCGCAGGCATCCCAGCGCGGCAAAACATTCAGCAGCCCTTCTACCTGGGCTGTTGCGGGCACATTAGGCCCGTGATCTCTGTAGCACACGGGCAGCATGTGCCAAACAACCGGCCTCAGATGCCGCGCATGTTGAGGACATGGAGCGCCAGGGTGAGGTTGAGCCGCAGATGGGCGTCCTCGGTGAAGTTGCCGAGCAGGCGTTCGAGCTTTCCCAATAGACGGGCGCTAGATCCCACGCATGTTGAGCACATGGAGAGCGAGCGTCAGATTGAGGCGCAGATGGGCGTCCTCGGTGAAGTTGCCGAGCAGGCGTTCGAGCTTTCCGATGCGGTAGCGCAGCGTGTTGTAGTGGAAGTGCAGCCGCCGGGCGGTCTCGGCCACGTTGAGGTTGGTCTCCAGCAGGACGTGCAGGGTGCGGCGCAGGTCGGCGTTCTCGGCGTCGTCGTCGCCGGCCAGTGCGCCGAGGGTCTCCCGCACGAAGGCGTGCAGTTCGGCGGTGTCGTTGACGAGCGAGAGCAGGCGGTAGACGCCGAGCTGGTCGAAGTGGGCGACCGCGCCGTTGCCGTGGAGCTGGCGGCCCACCCGGGCGGCCTTGAGCGCCTGGGCGTAGGCGTCGGCGAGCCCTTCGGCGCCGGAGGCGATCCGGCTCATGCCGGTCGAGAAGGTGCACTCGGCGAAGGCGGCCTGCGCGGCGGTGGCGAGCCGGGCGGTGTCGGCCCCGGCCCCGACGATGACGACGACCTCGTGGGAGAACCCGGCGACCGCGCCGCGCGGGTCGTGGCGGCGGACCGCGGCCTGCCAGACGGCCAGCAGCCGGTCCTGCGCGGTGCGCTCGTCGCTCTCGGGGTCGAGCTCGGCGACCATGACGCTGACGGGACGCTCCAGGTCCCAGCCGAACGCCTTGGCGCGTTCGGCGATGCGCCCGCCGCCCCGGCCGGTGAGCACGTCGCGCAGGAAGTCGGCGCGGTACTTGCTCTCGACCGCGTTGACGGCCTCCTGCTTGGTGATGACGAGGGCGGCGACGGTGGCGGCCCGCTCCAGGATGCGGATGTCGCTCTCGCGCAGCGTGCCGGCCTGGCTGAAGGCGACGATCCGGCCGTGGTGGTGGCCGCCCGCCACGATCGGCACGACCGCGTAGTGGCCGTCGGCCCGCACCATCGGCTCGGGCTGGTCGCGGCCCGGCCCACTGATCATGTACGCGTCGCGCAACATCGCCACCTGCTCGGAGCCCCCGGCGGCGGCCAGGGTCGCGCCCGAGACGTCCATGGCGGCGACGGCGACCTCCAGCAGCCCGGCGACCTCGGCGGTCACCTCGCGCATGCCGCCGCCCGCGAGCACGATCTGGACCAGGCCCCGGTGGGCGTCCTCGGCGCGGGCGAGGATGGCGGCCTGCCGGTTGAGGATGTCGGTGAGCACCTGGTTGAGGATGTCGTCGAACCCAACGTCGTTCGGCAGGATGATCAGCGGGAAGCCGAGCCGGTCGGCCTGTTCGATCATCTCGGCGGGCAGCTCGTCGAGGTATCTGCCCAGCTTGATGGCGAGGGCCGACAGCCCGCGTTCGTCGAGATCGGCCACCAGGCGGCCCAGCGACTGGGGCGTGTTCCTGAGCGGGTAGCCCGTCGTGAGCAGCAGCTCGTTGGGCTTCACCCACGCCAGGATGTCGGGCACCTCCATGACGTTGAGGCGCTGGACGATCCGGTCGAGCCCGGCCCTCCCGGCGATGAGCCGCGCCCCGGCGAGGGTCGAGACTCCCAGGACCTCCCCGACCGTCACCCCGTGGATGATCGTTCCGGTGCTGGCGAGCCGCATCGCGGGTGCAGCGGGATCCGTCGTCATGGTGCGCTCCGGGGGGATTTGAACGTTCTCCGCAAATTGTGCCTGACTGGGCGACTGTCAGGAAGAGCCAAGCATTTGGCCGACTGTTGGCAGATTTCCCCGTACGGACCCCGGGGGTCGCGTTCTAGCGTCCCTTCTAATGGGGGTACGGATGAGGGAGGACTCGTGGCTGTAGGTACACGCCCTCGAAGCCGGCGCCCGGTGCAGACGGCGCAGCCCGAGGTCACGTACCTGTCCGGGGCCGCCGCCACCAGTCTCCGGCCGCTTCTGGAGGCCCCGCGCCGCCCCGCCCGGGTGCTGGCCGCCTTCCCGTCGGCGGTCTACCTGGAGGTGCGGACCGAGACCGAGCCGCGCGTGCTCGCTCTCGTGACCGGTGAGGCCACCCGGCTGCCCAACGCCGTTGTGCTGACCGGCGCGCTCGAAGGCTTCGCGGCCGGCGACGACGCGTGGGTCGGCGACGGCGTCGTCGAGGCCGGCGGCCGGGCCGTGCGGGTCCGCCGCTGGTGGGACCCCGCCCCGTCGCTGGGGCCCGTCTCCGCCGCCGCGCTCGCCAAGACCCTCCCCGTACTGCACGACATCTGCGTCTCCTCCCCCCGGCAGCCCGGCCTGGAGAGCGGCGGCGCGTCCGCGCTGCTGTCGGCCGGCTGCCACCGGGGCTCGCTCGTCGACGCGATCACCGCGGCCGAGCAGCTCATGGGCCTGGGGCCGGGCCTGACGCCGAGCGGCGACGACATGCTGGCCGGGCTCCTGGTCACCCTGCGCTCGGTCGGCACGGCCGCCGGGGTCGGCCGGGCCGTGTGGCTGGCCGACTGGCTGGCCGCGGCGGTCACCTTCGACGCCCGCACCCGGACCACCCCGATCTCCGCGACGCTGCTGCACTGCGCGGCGCGCGGCGAGGCGGGCCTGGAGACCCTCGCGGTGCTGCGCGGCCTCACCGGCCGCCAGCCGCTGGAACCGGCGGTCCACCGCCTGCTCCGGCTGGGTCACACCTCGGGCGCCGACCTGGCGTGGGGCATCAGGACGGGAGTGTCCGCCGTCCTCGGACTTGGTGAGAGGGACGCTGAGTGAACCTGGTGGAGATCCGTCCGGGGGTCTATCACGACTCGGTCAGCCTGATGAGGGTCAGCCAGGCGCTGACCGGCCGCCCGGGGGTCGAACTGGCGATCGTGGCGATGGCGACGGCGCTGAACGTCGAACTCGCCGCCGACGCGGGCTTCGACGTCCCGGCCGCGACCGCCGGCGACCTGCTGGTCGCGATCCGGGCGACCACGGACGCCGACCTCCAGGAGGCCGCCGCCGACCTGGAGCGGCAGTTGTCCGCGCGGGCCGAGACGCGTGACCGGGCCGAGTCCCTCCCCCGCACGATCCGGGCCGCCGCGCGCCTGGCCGACCCGTCGGCGGTCGTGCTGGTCAGCGTGCCGGGCGAGCACGCCTTCACCGAGGCGATGGAGGCGGTCGACGCCGGCCACTCCGTGATGATCTTCAGCGACAACGTGCCGGTGGCGCGGGAGGTCACGCTCAAGGACCTGGCCCGCGAACGGGGCGTCCTGGTCATGGGCCCCGACTGCGGCACCGCGATCGTCGGCGGCGCGGGCCTGGGCTTCGCCAACGTGGTCCGCCCCGGCGCGGTCGGCGTGGTCGCCGCCTCCGGGACCGGCGCGCAGCAGCTCACCGCCCTCCTCGACCTGGCCGGGGTGGGCGTCAGCCACGTGCTCGGCGTCGGCGGCCGTGACCTGGGCGCCGCCGTCGGCGGCCGCTCCACCCTCCAGGCTCTGGACGCCCTCATCGCCGACCCGGCGACCGAACTGATCGTGATCGTCTCCAAGCCGCCCGACCCCGACGTGGCCGCCCGCCTCGACGAGGCGATCGCCCGGAGCCCCAAGCCGGTGATCACCGCCCTGCTCGGCGCGGGCAGGCCCGACCTGACCACGGCGGCCGAGTCGGTCCTGCGCGCCGTCGGCGCCCCGATCCCGGCGTGGCCGAGCTGGCCCGGCAACACCGAACCCGGCGGCGGCCCCCTGCGCGGCCTCTATTCCGGCGGCACCCTCTGCACCGAGGCCCGCCTGATCGCCGGCACGGGCGACTTCACCGACTTCGGCGACGACGAGTACACCGTCGGCCGCGCCCACCCGATGATCGACCCCGCCCTCCGCCTGGAGGCCCTCGACGCGGTCACCGAGGGCGTCGCACTCCTGGACGTCGTCCTGGGCCACGGCTCCGACCCCGACCCGGCCGCCTCCCTGTCATCGGCCGTCGCGGCGGCCAAGTCCCGCGGCGTCTCGGTCGTCGTCGCATTGGTCGGCACGGAGGGCGACCCCCAGAGCCTCCAGGCCCAGGCGGCCCGCCTGTTCGAGTCGGGCGCCGAGGTCTACACCTCGAACGCCCAGGCGGCGAGAAGAGCCGCGACCCTGGCAGGCGCGCCCCCAGCAGAGCCCGCCACCACTCCGGCCGCTGGCGCAACCTCGGCCACCGGCAGCACGGCCGACACCCTCGGGTGGGTGGGCCGTCCTATGGCCATGCTGTCGGCGGAGCCCTCGGTCGTCTCGGTGGGCGCGTCGATCCTGGCGGAGGCGCTCGACCAGCAGGCCGTGGCGCACACGCCCGTCGACTGGCGGCCTCCCGTGCAAGGGGTGGCCGCTGATCTGGCGGCCGTGATGGCCGATCCGCGCCGGAAGGCGGCCAACGAGAAGGCGGTCGGGCGGCTGTTGAGCGCCAGGCCGCATCTCGTCGGGGTCAAGCGGGCCGGAGACGTACTGGACCTCCCGAAGGGGACCTTCTTCCACGCCGGGCCGCCCATCGAGTGGGAACGGGCCTCCGGGCCCATGCGGGGCGCGCTCATCGGCGGGATGTTGTTCGAGGGGCTGGCCGCCGACGCCGAGGAGGCCGAGCGGAAGCTCGCGGGGGGCGAGGTCAAGCTCGACTCCTGTCACCACCACCGGACCGTCGGGCCCATGGCGGGCGTCGTGTCTCCGTCCATGTGGATGCTGGAGGTGCACGACGCCGAGAACGGCGGCACCGCCTTCTGCTCGCTGAACGAGGGCCTGGGCAAGGTGCTCCGCTACGGCGCCTACGGGCCCGAGGTGATCGAGCGGCTGCGGTGGATGGGCGAGGTGCTGGGCCCGGCGCTGGCCGAGGTCATGAAGGTCACCGGGCCGCTCGACCTGCGCAACCTGATCGCGCAGGCCCTCCAGATGGGCGACGAGCTGCACAACCGCAACCGGGCCGCCACCTCTCTCATGGTCAGGGAGCTCGCCCCGGCCATCGTCGACGCCGTGCCGGGCCGGGCCGCCGAGATCCTGCGGTTCGTCAACGGCAACGACCACTTCTTCCTGAACGCCGGCATGGCGGCCGGCAAGGTCGCGGCCGACGCGGCGCGGAACGTCGAGGGCTCCTCGATGGTCGTCGCGATGGCCCGCAACGGCACCGACTTCGGCATCCAGGTCTCCGGCCTCGGCGACCGCTGGTTCACCGGCCCGGCGGGCGTGCCCGACGGCCTCTATCTGGGCGCCTACGGCCCCGGCGACGCCAACCCCGACATCGGCGACTCGACCATCACCGAGACGGTCGGCCTGGGCGGCTTCTCGATGGCCGCCGCGCCGGCGATCGTCCGGTTCGTCGGCGGCGACGTCGCCGACGCGGTCGCCGCCACCACGGCCATGTACGAGATCACTCTCGCCGAGCACCCCGTTTACCAGATCCCGGGTCTCGGGTTCCGCGGCACACCCGCCGGTATCGATGTCACACTGGTCACGCGGACCTCGGTGCTGCCGGTAGTCAATACGGGTATCGCCGGGCGCGTCGCCGGAACAGGGCAGGTCGGAGCAGGTCTGGTGAGCCCTCCGATGGAGGCGTTCACCGCCGCGTTGGCCGCTTTGGCCCGGGTTTAATTCCCTTTGACCCTGGTTTGACCCTAATATCGGTGGCCAACCTCAGAAAATCGCGCGGGTATCTCGCGCGGCCCGGACGAGGAGAATTGGGGACCCCGCCTATGACGACCGATCGCCTGCTCGGTATGGTCCCCGATGGTCAGGGCGGGACGCCCGAGGGGCAGGGCAGGCTCGTCGGCCGCCGCTACCGGCTGTTGTCGCCGGTGGGCCGGGGCGGCATGGGCATGGTGTGGCACGCGCACGACGTGCTGCTCGACCGCGACGTCGCCGTCAAGGAGCTGATCCTCCCCTACGGCCTCGACCAGCAGGGCCGCCAGACCGCCCACACCCGCATGCTCCGCGAGGCCCGTTCGGCCGCGCGGCTGAGCCACCCGGGCATCGTGACCGTCCACGACGTCGTCGAGGAGGACGGCCGCCCGTGGATCGTGATGGAGCTGGTCCGGGCCTGGTCGCTGGAGCAGGCGGTGCGCCAGAGCGGGCCGCTGCCGGTCGTCCAGGCCGCCGAGATCGGCATCAGGGTGCTCGACGCGCTGCGTCACGCCCACGCCGCCGGCATCCTCCACCGCGACGTCAAGCCCGGCAACGTGCTGCTGACGGCCGACCGCGTGGTGCTCACCGACTTCGGCATCGCCGCCATCGAGGGCGACGTGTCGATCACCCACCCGGGCCTGCTGATGGGCTCCCCGGCGTACATCCCGCCGGAGCGGCTGCAGGGCCGCCCGATCACGTTCGCGGCCGACCTGTGGTCGTTCGGCGCCACCCTCTACGCGGCGGTGGAGGGCCGGCCCCCGTACGAGGGCCCCGACGCCGTCGCCGTGCTGGGCGCGGTGCTGACCCAGGAGCCCAACCGCCCCGGGCGGGCGGGCGCGCTGATGGGCGTCATCGAGGGCCTGCTGCGCAAGAACCCGGCCGACCGGCTGCCCGCCGCGCAGGTGTCCGACATGCTGGAGCACGTGCTGCGCCAGCACGGCCTCGGCGTGCGCCCGACCGCCCCGCCGCAGAGCCCGGCCCAGGCCCAGCCGCAGCCCCCCGCCGGGCCCTCCCCCGCGCCGACCCCCGCCGACCAGACCCCGGTTCAGATGCTGCCGCCACTCGACCCGCCCTCCGGACCGATGCCCTCGCGCATCATCGAGACCCCGTCGGGTCCGGTCCGCGTGCCGTACGACCCCAACAGCCCGTCGGGCGGCTACCCGATGAGCGCCCCCAAGCCCGACCCGCTGAGCAGCCCGACCGGTGACATCACCACGACGGGCGGCGTGTCGTTCTTCGCGCCGATCACCCCGAGCAAGCCCGGCGGCCCGAGCCGTCCGGCGCCCGCCGGCGCGGCGCAGACCTCGGGCGGCTGGCCGATGCCCGACCAGAAGGACCTGCCGGAGTTCGGCGACCCGGGCAGGGACGTCCGCGCCGGGAAGTCGTTCGACGGTCCGGGCGACAAGGCCGCCGAGCGCAAGCCCGCCCCGCCGCGCGCCTCGCGCCGCCGCAAGGACCCCGACGACGAGCGCGGCAGCCGCAGCACCCTGCTCGCGGTGGTCGCGGCGATCGCCGTGATCGCGGTCGTGGTGCTGGTGTTGTTGATCATGGTACCGGGTGACGACACGCCCGCCGACCCGCGCGGCCAGGCGGTGGCGACCGCCCCGGCCGACAACGGCGCCGACGTGCCGGTCGTGCCCGCCGCGCCCGAGGGCGAGCTGCCCGAGGGCTTCCGCAACCACACCGTCGGCGGCGTCACCGTCGCGGTCCCCGACACCTGGAAGGTCGCCGCGCAAGACGGCGCGGTCGTGCTGACCGGCCCGAAGGACAGCGGCCAGAGCGGCCTGATCGAGGACATCCCCGACGGCGGCCTCGACGCGCTGAAGAAGGCCGAGGGCAAGGCGTCGTTCGAGGAGTACACCCAGCTGCAGCTGGCCGAGGTGGAGTACCGCTGGCCGGCCGCCGAGTGGGAGTACACCCACCGCGACGCCGCGAACGTGACCGTGCACACGGCGATCCGCTACGTCACGGTCGGCGGCCGCTCCTACTCGATCACCTTCACCGCGCCCGACTACGACTGGACCGAGAGCGCCGCGAGCGTGCGCGCGACCCTCTGGAACTCCTTCACCCCGGCGTAAAACCCGTTGTGGGCGCTGTCATGAGCCATGCCAGACTTCGCTCATGACAGCGATCCCCCTCGCATCCCACCAGAAGGTGCAACGCCGCACTCTCGGAGTGCTCTCCCTGGTCCAGATCGTGTCCGGGATGGGGATCGCCGTGGTGCTCGCGCTGAGCTCCCTCACGGTGTACGACCTCTCGGGCTCCGAGGCGATCAGCGGCCTGGCCGGCACGGCCACAGTGCTGGGCACCGCGTTGATGGCGCTCCCGGCGGCCAGGGCCGCCGACGCCGGCGGCCGCAGGGCGGGCCTGTCCCTCGCCTACGGGACCGCGCTCCTCGGCTGCCTGGCGGCGGTGGCGTCGGTCGGACTCGGATCGTGGCCGCTGCTCCTGCTCTCGCTGGTCCTCATCGGGGCGGGCAGCGCCGGAAACCTGTCGGCCCGCTACGCCGCCACCGACCTGGCCCCGCCGGGCCGGACCGCCCGCCATCTGTCGCTGGTCGTCTGGGCGGCCACCATCGGCAGCGTCACGGGCCCCAACCTGGCCGAGCCGGCCGACACGCTCGGCGTGGACCTGGGGCTGGCGCGCTCGGCCGGCTCGTTCGCGCTCGCGGCGGTCGCGTTCGCGGCCTCCCTGGTGGTGATCAACGCCGGGCTCCGGCCCGACCCGCTGCTGCTGGCCCGCCAGAGCCGCGAGGTGGCCGTCGCCCGGCGGCGGCAGCCGCTGCGCGAGGCCGTGGCGACGGTGAAGGCGGCCCCCGGCGCCCGGATCGGCCTGCTGACGATCGCGGCCGGACACACCGCGATGGTGTCGGTGATGTCGATGACGCCCGTCCACCTGGCCCACGGGCACGCCGGCATCTCGGTCATCGGCATGGTGCTGAGCCTGCACATCGCCGGGATGTTCATGTTCTCGCCGCTCGTCGGCTGGGCCGCCGACCGGTTCGGCCGGGCCGTGGTCGCGACGGCCGGCATGGGGATCCTGGTCGTCTCGGGGCTGCTGGCCGCCTTCGGCGGGCACGACGTGCCGGTGATCACGGCGGGCCTGGTGCTGCTGGGTCTCGGCTGGTCGTGTTCCCTGGTCGCGGGGTCGGCGATGGTGACCGAGGCGGTCGCCCTGGAGCGCCGCCCGGCCGTGCAGGGCCTGTCGGACCTGCTCATGAACGTCTGCGGCGCGGCCGGCGCGCTGCTGGCCGGCGCGATCGTCGGCACGCTCTCCTACCTGGTCCTCGGCCTGATCACGGCGGCGCTGACCGGCCTGACCGGGGTGGTCATTTGGCGTCGGCGTAACACCGCACCGGTGTCGCCCCCATCGGGAACCTGACCGGGGTCGCGCCGAACAGCAGGCGGGTCGCCTCCTCGGCGCTGGCCGCGATGGCGGCGGCCACCTCTGGGGCCTGGTCTTCCGGGCAATGGACCATGACCTCGTCGTGCTGGAAGAACACCAGCCGCGCGGCGCCGGTCAGCCGCCCGCGCAGCACGGCCATCAGCGTGAGCGCCCATTCGGCGGCGGTGGCCTGGACGACGAAGTTGCGGGTGAACCGCCCCCGGTCGCGGGCGGCACGGCCCCCGTCGGGCCCGGAGACGACGGCCCGCCAGCGGTCGGACGGCGGCGGGCTGGTGCGGCCCAGCCACGAGCGCACCACCCGGCCCTCCTCCCCGGCGCGGGCGGCGTCTTCGACGAACGCGTAGGCCTGGGGGAAGCGGGAGCGCATCACGGCCAGCAGTTTGGGGGCGTCGCCGCTGGTGCCGCCGTACATGGCCGACAGCATGGCGATCTTGGCGGCGTCGCGCTGGCCGCCGAACGCCTGGGCCAGCGCGGCGTAGAGGTCGATCTCGCCGGCGGCGCGGGCCAGCCCCCGGTCGCCGGCCATGGCGGCCAGCACGCGCGGTTCGAGCTGGGCGGCGTCGGCGACCACGAGCGTCCACCCGTCGTCGGCCACCACCGCCCGGCGCAGCACCTTCGGGATCTGCAGCGCCCCTCCCCCGCTGGTCGCCCACCGCCCGCTGACCACGCCGCCGACGACGTACTCGGTGCGGAGGCGGCCGTCGTGGACCCACTGGTCGGCCCACGCCCACCCGTGGGCGCTGAACAACCGCGCCAGCTCCTTGTACGCCAGCAGCGGCGCCACCGCCGGATGACCGACCTGCTTCAGCACGTGGGACCGGGTCGACGGCACCTCCACCCCGGCCGCCTTGAACGCCTTCACGATCTGCTGCGGCGAGTCGGGGTTGACCGGCCGGCCGAACGCGGCCGCGACCTGGTCGGCGAGCGCCTGGAGCTTGGCGGGCCGCATGCCGTGGGCGGGCCGGGGCCCGAGCAGGCCGGTCAGCAGCTCGTCGTGGACCGGCTCGCGCCACGGCATGCCCTCGTGGCGCATCTCGGCCGCGACCAGCCCGCCGGCCGACTCGGCCGCGACCAGCAGCCGGAACCGGCCGGGCTCGGGCAGCGCCGCGATGCGGGCGGCCTGCGCGGCGGCCACCTCGTCGACGAGGGCGGCCCCCGGCTCGGCCGGCGCGGGCTCGGGGTCGAACAGCGACCCCTGGGCGGCCTCGGGCCCCTCGTGGCGGTCTTCGGGCACCGGGAGCCCGTGGAGCCGCGCGTGGGCGGCCAGCACCGACCGGGGCTCGCCGTAGCGGCCCTCGGCGGCCAGCAGCAGGTTCTCGGTCAGCGCGACGTCGTGGCAGCGCGCCACCCGCACGCCCCGGGCCAGCAGCCCCGGGTAGACGCGCCGGGTGTCGGCCCACACCCACCGGGGCGGCGCACCGGCCTCGACGCCCCGGACCGCCGCCGCCAGGTCGGCGACGGGACCTCCGGGGAGCAGCTCACCGCTGCCGTCTTTCGCCCCGGAAACCGTCACCTGCACGGTTCCAGCCTGCCAGGCGCCACCGACAGTTCCCGCTGCCGGGCTCGCCCCCCTGTGGTCGTTCTGCCGCAGGGTGGGCGGGAGCCGTAAAAGAGCGGGATCTCAGGCCAACGGGATGATCACTTCGTCTTCGACCGGAGGTTCGAGCTCCTGGGCCAGGCAGCCGGTCGCGGCGAAGCAGCGGATGCGCAGTTCCGCCGGGGTGACCGAGACGTGCAGGAAGCTCTTGAAGAACGGCGGGGTGTCCCAGTCGGTCAGCTCGGAGATCCAGCGGTGGAAGAAGCGGCCCACCGGCAGGTGGAAGGGCATCGGCCAGCCGCCGAGGAACCGGGCCGCCCACTTCATCCGGGCGGTGATCCGCACGGGCGGGGTGTCGCGGACCGGCTCGTTGCCGATCTGCCGCGACATCAGCGCCACGGCCTCTTCAGGCGTCAGGTAGAGCCACTTCATCCGCAGCTTGCGCGAGTAGAGCAGGCTGTAGAACGACAACGAGTCGCCGCGCAGCGGGTAGCAGCGGAAGTCGTCCTCGTGGACCTTGTCGACGCGCGGGATCGTGTGGGTGGCGTGCATGAACGCGCCGCCGCCGCCCGCGACGAAGTACTGGATGACCCGCCCGTCGACGTTGACCGGGAACCGCTGGTAGTTGTGGACGTCGCCGCCGATCGCCGCCACGTAGTTGTGCGCCGGGTCGCGCACGATCTCGTCGACCGTGCCGCCGCCCTCGATCGGGCAGGGCTTGTAGTCGTTGCGCACGTAGATCGGCTTGCCGGTGACGAGCACCTTGGGCCGGGTGTCGGCCGACGAGACGTGCCGCAGCCACTCGCCCTGCTCGCGGTCGAGCGAGCCGGTGATGCCGGTGTCGATGCCGACCAGCACGAGCTCGCCCAGGTCGAGCACCCAGTAGGGAGCCGGCTGCCGGGCCTCCTGCGTCGGCTTTCCGCGCAGCTTCCACGCCTCGGCCAGCGCGGCCTCGTCGATCGCCTCGGGCTTCTTCCAGAGCAGGCCGCGCAGCCCGGCCGGGGAGAGCCGGAAGCCCTCCCGCTCGACCTTGAGCGGCTTGGCGCCGCAGAAGACCCGCATGAAGCCGCCCAGGCCGTCGTACCAGTCGTGGTTGCCGGGGATGGCGAAGATCGGGGCGTCGTAGTCCTTGAACGGGCGGAAGAACTTGTCGCAGTAGTCGCTCGCGGCGCCCGTCGGGTAGATCACGTCGCTGGCGATCACCGCGAAGTCGGTCGTGCCGCCCACTTTCAGCAGGCCGGGGACCACCGCGTACTGGGAGGCGTCGCCCTCGCCGGTGTCGCCGATGACGACGAACGAGTACTCCGGGCCCATCAGGCGGGTCATCCGGAAGTCGGGGTCGGCGCCGTTCTCGCGCATGGACGCCACCCAGCGGCGGCGCACCTCGGCGGACGGATCGCCGAACAACCCGGCGAGGATCTCGTTGCGCGACCGCCACAGGGTCTTCGGGTGTAACCACGTGAAGGTGTTCTTGTTGGGACGCAGCGCCTGGAAGGTCCCGATCTCCTGGCAGTGCCACCCGGCGCCGTGCTCGGAGACCCGGGAGGAGACCTGTTTCCCGCGCGCGGCCGCAGCCTCGACGCCGATGTCCGCCATACGGTCAATCTTGCTCGGTTTCAGGGGACGAGGACACCGGGGTTGAGAATCCCCATCGGATCGAGACTTTTCTTGATCGCCCGCATCACGCCGACGCCCACGGGGCCGATCTCGGTGGCGTAGGCGGCGCGGTGGTCGCGGCCGACGCCGTGGTGGTGCGAGATGGTGCCCCCGGCCAGCCCGATCGCCTCGGACGCCTTGGCCTTGGCGGCCTCCCAGCGGGCCAGCGGGTCGTCGCCGGAGGCGGTGACGACGGTGAAGTAGAGCGACGCGCCGGTCTCGTAGAGGTGGGAGACGTGGCACATCACGATCAGCCGGCCGAGCGAGGCCTCCAGGGCGAGCCTCACGGCCTCGTAGAGGCGGGGCAGCGTCGACCAGTGGGCGGCGGTCTCCAGCGTCTCCACGGTCGCCCCGGCGGCGATGAGCGCGTCGCGCAGGTAGGGGCCGCCGAACCGGCCCTCGGCCCAGCGCTCGGCGGGCTCGGCGCCCAGGTGCTCGGCGCCGGCGAACCTCGGCGGCTCGCCCCCTTCCAGGCCGACCACCATCAGGCAGCCGGAACCGCCGCCGATCATGGTCTCGGTCTCGTCGGACAGGCGGAGCACCGCCGGGAGCCGCCGCTCCTGGGCCAGGACGCGCATCGCGTCGCGCCCGGCCGCGAACGACGGGAACCGCCAGGCGTCCCAGGTCCGCCGCGCGGGCATCCGCCGCACCCGCAGCCGCATCGAGGTGATCACCCCGAACGCCCCCTCGGAGCCCAGCACGACGTGCCGCAGGTCGGGCCCGGCGGCCGAACGCGGCGCCCGGCCGATCTCCCAGTCGCCCACCGGAGTGGCCACGGTCAGCCCCTCGACCATGTCGTCGAACCGCCCGTATCCCGCCGACGCCTGCCCCGACGAGCGGGCGGCGGCGAACCCGCCGAGGGTGGCGTACTCCCACGACTGGGGGAAGTGCCCCAGCGTCAGCCCCCGGGCGTTGAGCAGTTCCTCGGCCTGCGGCCCGCGCAGCCCCGGCTGGAGCTCGGCCAGCATCGACTCCTCGTCGACCGACACCAGCTTGTCGAGCCGCCGCAGGTCGAGCACGACCGAACCGGAGAACCCGTCCCATTCGCACGTGACCCCGCCGACGACGGACGTCCCTCCCCCGAAGGCCACCACCGAGACCATCTCGTCGCTGCACAACCGCAGCACCTCTGAGATCTGGTGGTGCGAGCCCGGCAGCACGACGGCGTCGGGGGCGTCGTCGGCGTCTCCCATCCGCATCTTCAGCAGGTCGGGCGTGGATTTGCCCCGCGTGTGCCGGATCCGGGCATCGGCGTCGGTCCGGACGTTCTCCGCGCCTACGATGGTCCGGAGCGAGTCCAGCACGAACGACGACAGACCGGTCGCGGGGAGCCTGACGTCGCCGAACCCCGCCGGCTCGTCGGCGGGCGGCGTGACGCCGAGCGCCTCCGCGAGCAGGTCGAGCACTTCCGGAGCGAGCCCGGTCGCCTTCTCGGGGTCGCCCCAGCCCGACCAGAGCATGGGCTGCACGGGGGTACGCGGAGTCTCCACAGGATGCCGGCCTCTCGGTAGGTTACCCAAGGGTAGTGCCCGTCCCGATCAAGGAACCGCATGGAGACCTCCCTCAACGCGGCCCGCCGCGCCCGCGACCTCGACGACGCCCGCCGGGAGGTCGCCGACCTCCTGGTGGTGGGCCTGGGCGCCACCGGCGCGGGGGTGGCGCTCGACGCCGCCGCCCGCGGGTTGTCGGTGGTCGCGATCGACGCCCACGACCTGGCCTTCGGCACCTCCCGGTGGAGTTCCAAGCTCATCCACGGCGGGCTGCGCTACCTGGCGTCCGGCCAGATCGGGCTGGCCAGGGAGAGCGCGGCCGAACGCCACGTGCTGATCCGGCACACCGCGCCCCACCTGGTGAAGGCGCAGCCCTATCTGCTGCCGCTGACCCCCGGCGTCCCGGCGGCGACGGCCCGCAAGCTGATGACCGGCTACCGGCTCGGCGACCTGCTGCGCGCCGCCGCGGGCACCCCGAGGAAGCTGATCCCCGGCCCGGCGCGGCTGGGCGCGGCCGAGGCGCTCGACCTGGTCCCGGCGCTGGCCGCCGACGGGCTGCGGGGCGCGCTGCGCTCCTATGACGGCCGGGTGGTCGACGACGCGAGGCTGGTGGTCGCGCTGGCCCGCACCGCCGCCGGGCACGGCGCCCGGGTGCTGACCCGCTGCCGCGCGCTCGGCCTGGCCGGCGACGGCGCCGAGGTGCGCGACGAGCTGACCGGCGACGTGTTCACGGTCAGGGCCAGGGCGGTGGTGAACGCCACGGGCGTGTGGGCGGGCCTGCTCGCCCCCGAGATCACGCTGCGGCCCTCTCGTGGCACCCACCTGGTGCTGCGCGAGGGGGTGCTGGGGCCGCTGCGGGCCGGGCTGCACGTGCCGATCCCGGGCGAGTCGAGCCGGTTCCTGCTGGTGCTGCCGCAGAGCGACGGGCACGTCCTGGTCGGGCTGACCGACGAGCCGGTCGAGGGGCCGGTGCACGACGTCGCCGAGGCGCCCGAGGGCGACGTGGAGTTCCTGCTGGCCACGCTCAACGGCGTGCTGGGCGTGCCGGTGACCCGCGACCAGGTCGCGGGCGCCCACGCCGGGCTGCGCCCGCTGCTCGACACCGGCTCGGGGCAGGGGACGGCCGACCTGTCACGCCGCCACGCGGTGCTCCGGGGCGCCGACGGCGTCGTGACCGTCGTCGGCGGCAAGCTCACCACCTACCGCCGCATGGCCGAGGACGCCGTCGACGCGGCCTGCCCGCAGGCCCGGCGCAGCACCACCGCGCGGCTGCCGCTGGTCGGGGCCGCCACGCGCGGCATCAGGGCCCCCTGGCGGCTGGTCGAGCGCTACGGCGCGGAGGCCGAGGACATCACCGCCCTCATCGAGTCGAACCGGGCCCTGGGCGCGAAGGTGCTTCCCGGGGAACCGACGACATGGGCCGAGCTCCTGTGGGCAGTGCGCCACGAGGGCGCGCTCGACGAGGACGACCTCCTCGACCGGCGTACCAGGATCGGCCTGATTCCGGAAGACCGCCAAATGGCGCTGAAAGTCGCACGCCACGTTCTGTCACTTCAGCCCTGAACGTTTGACAGCATCGTCTAAGGTTAGGATTACCTAACCGAAGATGATCACAAGGACGGAACGGGCACATGAGCAAGGGTTGCGACCACGCGGCGGGCCTGCACACCGGCGACGCGCCGGTGCTCGCCAGCGCGACGGTCGGCGCCCGCCGGTGGCTGCTCATCGAGCACAACGGCCCCTGGGCCGCATACCTGCCCGAATGCCGTCTTCCGCAGAGCGTGCTGGCCCTCATCGACCGCGCCACCGCCCTCGGCATCCGTTCGCAGCTCATCCGCCGCCCCGACCGCGAGACCACGCAGGGCCCCCGCGCGCTGCACGTTTTCGTCGGATCGTCCACGGGGAGTGACCCCTGGCTGGCAGAGGCCTGGCTCGACCACCCCGACGATCTTGACCTGGGCGCACTTGTGGACGGAGCGCTTCCGGAGTCCTGCATACTTGTCAGTGAGCCGGTATTTCTGGTCTGCACGCACGCCAAGCGCAACGCGTGCTGCGCCCGCTTTGGTCTCCCGATCGCGAGATCACTATCCCGGAAACACCCCGGGAATGTGTGGGAAACCACACATGTCGGCGGCGATCGATACGCCGCCAACCTCGTGTGCTTGCCACACGGGCTTTACTACGGCAGCATGTCTGAGGCTGCCGCGATCGCGGCGGCACACGCCTACCGTGACGGCAAGATCGTTCTTGACCGTTTCCGGGGGCGCGCGGGTCTCCCTGAGCCATCGCAAGCCGCCGAGCATTTCGTCCGGTCACACACGGGCGAGCTCTCGGTCGGCGGAGTGGCCGTGGAATCCTCCCGGTCGGAAGGTGACTCCACCGTGTGCGTTGTGCAAACCAACGCGCAGGGTGGAACGTCCCGTTTTCGGGTAGTGGTCGAGCCTTCGGTGTTCGCGGCACCGTGCGGTCTCGCCTGCGCCGAAGAGATCACGACCTACAGGTTGGCCGAGCTCAAGCAGCTCACCCCGGCTTTGACCTGAGGCTTCGCAAGAAGCCGGGAACACCACGGACGCTCCTCGCGTTGCAAAAGAGGAACCCATAAGCGTCCATTGCGGCACAAACACTGAAATACCTCTTCTCACCAAAGGTGGTTTCTCATGTCTCAGGTACGTCGGCAGCTCGCCCGCCCCCGCCCCAGTTGGGGTTGGCAGGATGATGCCGCGTGCCGGGGAGAGGACCTTGTGCTGTTCTTCGGCCCTGACGGGGAGCGCCAGCCTGAGCGCGACATCCGCGAGCGGAAGGCGAAGGCGATCTGCGCCGGCTGCCCGGTCCGCGCGGAGTGTCTTGACTACGCGCTTTCCCGCCCTGAGAAGTACGGCACCTGGGGTGGCCTGAACGAGGACGAGCGCGCTTCCGAGCGTCGCCGTCGGATGCGGCGCGCCGCGAGCGCCGGCATCAGCGCCGTCGCCTAGCACCACCCTCCCCGGCATTCGCCAGATCTCCCTGGTTGTGACCCGCTGGGATGTTCCGCCCACCGATGCGGCGGCGGAACACCCAGTAGGTCCACGACTGGTACAGCAGCACCAGCGGCAGGAACACGACCGCGACCCACGTCATGATCTGCAAGGTCTTCGGCGTGGACGCGGCGTTTTCTATGTCCAGACCGTTTTCCGAACCCGCCGTCGACGGCAGCACGTCGGGATGGAGCGCCGCGAAAAGGCTGACCGCGGCCGCCCCGATCGCCGCGGCCGAGCCGGCGAACGCCCAGCCCTCCCGGCCGAAGAAGTTGGCCGCCATCGCCACGCACCACGCCCCGATGGCGACCGCGGCGAGCAGAACACTCACGAACGACCCTTCCATGGCCTGTGCCCAGGTCAGGAACACGACGGCCAGAACCGCCGCGATCACCCCGCTTTTCTCCGCGACGCCCTTCGCCTTCCGCCGGATCCTGCCCATCGTCTTCACCGCCAGGAACACCGCGCCGTGCGTGACGAACAGCGCCAGCGTCGTCAATCCGCCGAGAATCGCGAACGGGTTCAGCAGGCCCCAGATCGGGCCGGCGAATTCATGTTTCCCGTCCAGGGCGATTCCGCGCACGACGTTCGCGAACACCACACCCCAGAGAAACGCGGGCGCCAGCGAACTCCAGAAAAGGCACCGGTCCCAGTTGCGCCGCCATCTTTTCGTGTCGCGGCTGCCCCGGTATGTGAAGGCCATCCCGCGCACGATCAGCGCCAGCAGAATGAGCAGCAGCGGCAGGGAGAAGGCGCTGAACAGCGCGGCGCCCCATTGGGGGAAGGCGGCGAACAGCGCCCCGGCGGCGGCGATGAGCCAGACCTCGTTGCCGTCCCACGCCGGCCCGATCGTGCCGACCATCACCTGGCGTTCCCGCTCCTCCTTCGGCAGGTACGCCAGCAGCACCCCCACCCCGAAGTCGAAGCCCTCCAGCACGAGGTAACCCGTGAAGAGCGCGGCGACGGCGGCGAACCAGATGTCGGCGAGGGTCACGGCGTCCACTCAGTCACCGTAAGTGATGATTGATCACACGGAACGGAGGCACGCCCGGGTTTCGTCGTCGGTGAGCTGCTCGAACCGTTCGTACCAGCCGCCGACGGAACCGAACTCCTCGGGCGCGATGACCGCGACGACCTCGTCGGCCTCGGTTTCGAGCGATCTGACCGCCGCGGCGGCGCCCACCGGGACCGCGAGGGTGACGCGGTGCGGGTGCTGGGCCCGGACCGCCCGCAGGGCCGCGCGGGCCGTGCCGCCGGTGGCCAGGCCGTCGTCGACCACGATCACGTCACGGCCGCGCAGGTCGGGAGGTGGACGTCCGTCGCGGTAGGCGTCGACCCGGCGGGCCAGTTCGGCGCGTTCGGCCGCCACGACGTCGTCGAGGTCGCTCGCGCGGTAGCCGGTCCGGCGCAGCATGGCCCGGTCGAAGACCGGTTCGCCGCCCTCGGCGATGGCCCCCAGGCCCAGCTCGGGCTGGAGGGGATGGCCGAGCTTGCGGGTCACCAGCACGTCGAGCGGCACCCCGAGCGCCTGGGCGACCACCGCGCCGACGGCCACCCCGCCGCGCGGCAGCGCGAGCACGAGGTCGGCGGGCGTGCCCGCCAGCGCCTCCGCGAGGAGCGCGCCGGCGGACGTGCGATCCGGGAAGGGGTCCACCTTTCCGGTCCTACCCACCCGATCAGGGACGGCCGCGGCCCCGCATGCCCTTGTGGATGATTTTCCACTTCCTGGTCTCCTCGGCCTGGAGCCGGGCGTCGCTGCGCCGCGCCATCCAGGCCGCCTCGCGCTGGAGCTTGCGCCAGCTCTCCAGCCGACGTTCGGGCAGCTCGCCGCTCTCCAGCGCCGCCATGACCGCGCAGCCCGGCTCCGACTCGTGGGAGCAGTCGCCGAAGCGGCACTGCTCGGCCAGGTCCTCGATCTCCGAGAACACGCGGTCGACGCCGTCGGACATGTCGAACAGGCCGACCCGGCGGATGCCCGGGGTGTCGATGACGATGCCGCCGCCGGGCAGCGGGATCAGCTCCCGATGGACGGTGGTGTGGCGGCCCCGGCCGTCGCCGGCCCTGACCTGCTGGGTCTCCATGACCTCGCCGCCCGCCAGGGCGTTGACGAGGCTCGACTTGCCCGCGCCGGAGGCGCCCAGGATCACGGCGGTCCGCGACCCCATCAGGTAGGAGCGCACGGCCTCGACCCCGTCGCCGGTGAACGACGACACGGCGTGCACGTCGACGCCCGGCGCGGCGTTCCGCACGTCGGCCAGCAGGTCGTCGAGGCCCTGCTCGAAGAGGTCGGCCTTGGTGATGACGACGACGGGCGTGCCGCCGCTCTCCCAGGCCAGCGCGGTCAGCCGCTCGATGCGGCCGAGGTCGGCGAAGTCGGTCGCGTGCATGGCCGGTTCGGCCACGAACACGATGTCGACGTTGGCGGCCAGCACCTGGCCCTGCCCGTCGCCCGACAACCCGCCGCGCGAGTCGCGGGACACTCCGCCCCGGACGAACGCGGTGGCCCTGGGCAGCACCTCGTCGAGTTCGTGGCGGCCCTCGGCGAGCAGCCGCAGCGCCACCCAGTCGCCCACGCAGGGCAACTTGGTGGGGTCGGCGGCGGATTCCCGGCGCACCCGGGCGCCGTAGTGGGCCTGGATCTGGCCCTGTTCGGTGATGACCTCGGCGGCGCCGCGGTGCACCCGGGAGACCCGGCCCGGGATGGTGTCCGCGGGGAGGGTACGCGAGTCGTCCCAGCCGAGGAGAGAAAGATCGAAAACGAGCGGATCGAAGAACACTTCGGGTGAAACCCTTCAGGATGGAACAGGCCCCGCGTACGTCAGCGGGCGGCCCGGAGGTGGATGGACGACAGGCTCAGGAGAAAGACCCGCATGTTGTCGCCACCTCCCTGAAGGAAAGACCGGCTCGTTCCGGCCACGCAGAACCCTAGGACAGACGCGAAGGGCCCCGCAACGCCTTTTTCACGCGCCGCGGGGCCCTTCGTCGTGGACTAGCTCAGGCCGGGGGCCGGGAAGTGGGTGGTCAGCTCGCGGACCTCGGCGTGGACGCGCACGATCGTGTGCTTGGCCTCGTCTTCGCCCTTGGCCAGGGCCGAGACGACCTGGTCGATCCAGGCGCCGATCTGCCGCATCTCCGAGACGCCCATGCCCCGGCTGGTGACGCCGGCGGTGCCGATGCGGATGCCCGACGGGTCGAACGGCTTGCGGGTGTCGAAGGGCACCGAGTTGTAGTTGGTCTCCAGACCGGCCTTGTCGAGCGCCTGGGCGGCCGGCTTGCCGCCGACGCCCTTGGGCGTGAGGTCCATCAGGATCAGGTGGTTGTCGGTGCCGCCCGAGACCAGGTCGAAGCCCCGGCCGAGCAGCTCCTCGGCGAGGGCCCGGCTGTTGACGACGACCTGGCGCGCGTAGTCCTTGAAGTCGTCGGTCGCGGCCTCGCGCAGCGCCACCGCGATGGCGGCGGTGGTGTGGTTGTGGGGGCCGCCCTGCAGACCCGGGAAGACGGCCTTGTTGAGCGCGGTGGCGTGCTCGTCGGAGGTCGCCATGAGCATCGCGCCGCGCGGGCCGCGCAGGGTCTTGTGGGTGGTGGTGGAGATCACGTCGGCGTGACCGACCGGCGAGGGGTGGGCGCCGCCCGCGACCAGGCCCGCGATGTGGGCGATGTCGGCCGCCAGGACCGCGCCGACCTCCTTGGCGATCTCGGCGAAGGCCGGGAAGTCGATCGTGCGCGGGATGGCGGTGCCGCCGCAGAAGATCAGCTTGGGGCGTTCCTTGAGGGCGAGCTCGCGGACCTCGTCCATGTCGACCATGCCGGTGTCGCGGCGCACGCCGTAGCGGACCGGGTTGAACCACTTGCCGGTGGCGCTGACCGACCAGCCGTGGGTCAGGTGGCCGCCGAACGGCAGGCCCATGCCCATGACGGTGTCGCCGGGCTGCACGAACGCCATGTAGATCGCCAGGTTGGCGGGCGAGCCCGAGTAGGGCTGGACGTTGGCGTGGTTGACGCCGAACAGCGACTTGGCCCGCTCGATGGCCAGGGTCTCGATCTGGTCGATGACCTGCTGGCCCTCGTAGTAGCGCTTGCCGGGGTAGCCCTCGGAGTACTTGTTGGTGAGGACGGTGCCGGTGGCCTGGAGGACCGCCTTGGAGACGTAGTTCTCCGAGGCGATGAGCTTGATGGTGTCGGTCTGGCGGCGTTCTTCGGCCGTGATCAGTTCGGCGATCTCCGGATCGACGGCGTTGAGCGTGTTCTCAGACATTGAGCGCCTTCCTCGGAACTCGACGACTGCGTCGACCCAGGCGCACGGCCGACGCGGTTTCCGCTCCCCGGTGGTGCCCCACCTCATAGCGCCAGTAGCGAGAACCCCACCTTATCGGCTGTCAGTGCTGCCGGGTGTTACCCGCGAGCGGCCACAGGCGGTCGACCTCGGCGTTGAGGGTGGCCCCGATCAGCACCGCCAGGGCGGTGATGTAGAGCCAGAGCAGCACCGCGATGGGCGCGGCCAGCGAGCCGTAGATGGACAGCGGGTCGAACCAGGCGGCCAGCACCTCGCGCAGCACGGCCGCGCAGATGATCCAGATCACCAGGGCCAGCAGCGCGCCGGGCACCTCGCGCCACCATCGGGTCCGCATCGGCACGCTCACGTGGTAGAGCAGCGTGAGCATGAGCACCGAGCCGGCCACCACCACGGGCCAGTAGAAGATCGAGATGAGCGGTTCGTAGTCGGGCAGGGCGGTGGCCAGCAGGGTCGGCCCGACGACCAGGATCGGCATGACGACCAGGCCGATCAGCAGGGCCGCGAGGTAGAGGCCGAAGCTGAAGATCCGGGTGCGGATGATGCCCCGGGTCTCGCCCATGCCGTAGGCGATGGAGATCAGGTCGACGTACACGAAGAGAGCACGGGAGCCCGACCACAACGAGAGCAGGAAGCCGACCGAGATCAGCGAGACCTCGCCGCCGTTGAAGACGTTGTCGATCAGCGGCTCGACCACACGCTGGACGGCGTCGGGGGTGAACAGCAGGTCGGCGTGCTCGATCACCGACGCCTTGATGTCGGTGATCGTGCCGGGGCCGAGCAGCCCGGAGAGGTGACCGAGGACACCCAGCAGCCCGAGCACGAACGGCGGCAGCGACAGCAGGGCGAAGAACGCCGCCTCGCCCGCGAGGCCGGTGACGCGGTAGTTGACCCCGGCCATCGTGGTGGCCTTGACCAGCGCCCAGAAGCCGCTGCCGGCGAAGCGCTCCATCCCGGCGCGGGCGCGCGCCATGCCGGCGCGGGACTGGTGCCCGAACCAGTGGCGGCGGGACCGGCGCCGGGGCGCGTTCGCTGAGGTCATCGGCGTCAACATTACGTGTCTCGCGAAGGGGTCCACACTGTGGACGCAAACTTGGACATCAAGTACCCGCAAGGTATTGTTACGGACATGCCAGTGGACCCGATGCTCGTCGTGCGCCGCCACGTCGATCTCCAGCGCGTCCACAGCGCCATCTGTATCGACGCCCGTTGATCGCCGCCCCTTCTTTCTGTTAAGGGCGCGTGACAGGCGTCTTTTTTCATGCCCCCGCACTCAGCGCCGAGGCGGGAGGAAAAGCCTGGACGCGCGCGACCACCACTTGGAAAGGTCCCGCATGAGCACCCCGGCCCGCCCGGCGAACCGCCACCACAAGCGCCCTCGCGGCGAAGGTCAGTGGGCTCTCGGCTATCGCGAGCCCCTGAACAAGAACGAGGAGAACAAGAAGAACGACGACGGCCTCAACGTCCGTCAGCGGATCATCGACGTCTACTCCAAGCGCGGCTTCGACTCGATCGACCCCGCCGACCTGCGCGGCCGCATGCGCTGGTACGGCCTCTACACGCAGCGCAAGCCCGGGATCGACGGCGGCAAGACCGCGATCCTGGAGCCCGAGGAGCTCGACGACCGCTACTTCATGCTCCGCATCCGCATCGACGGCGGCCAGCTCGACCTCAACCAGCTGCGGGTCATCGCGGGCATCTCCAACGACTTCGGCCGGGGCACCGCCGACATCACCGACCGGCAGAACGTCCAGCTGCACTGGGTCGAGATCGAGTCGGTCCCGGAGATCTGGGAGCGCCTCGAAGCGGTCGGCCTGTCCACGACCGAGGCGTGCGGCGACACCCCGCGCGTGATCCTGGGCTGCCCCCTGGCGGGCGTCGACGCCGACGAGGTGATCGACGGGCGCGAGCAGATCCGCGAGGTGTACGACCGGTTCATCGGCGACAAGGCGTTCTCCAACCTGCCCCGCAAGTTCAAGTCGGCGATCAGCGGCTGCGGCGCCCACTGCACCGTCCACGAGATCAACGACGTGGCGTTCGTGGGCGTGGTGAACGAGGCCGGCGAGGCCGGGTTCGACGTCTGGGTGGGCGGCGGCCTGTCGACCAACCCGATGATCGGCAAGCGGCTCGGCGCGTTCGTCCGGCCCGACCAGGTGGGCGACGTCTACGGCGGCGTGATCGGCATCTTCCGCGACTACGGCTACCGGCGGCTGCGCCACCGGGCCCGCATCAAGTTCCTGGTGAACGACTGGGGCGCCGAGAAGTTCCGGCAGATCCTCCAGGACGAATACCTGAACTACGCGCTGCCCGACGGCCCCGCCCCCGAGCTGGCCGACGAGACCCGGCGCGACCACGTCGGCGTCCGCCGCCAGAAGGACGGGAAGTTCTACGTCGGCTTCGCGCCCAAGGTCGGCCGGGTCGACGGCGACACCCTGGCGAAGATCGCCGACCTGGCCGAGGCCCACGGGTCGAACCGGGTCGCGATGACGGTCGAGCAGAAGATGGTCGTGCTCGACGTGCCCGAAGACCGGGTCGAGTCGCTCGTCGACGGCCTCGACGCGATCGGCCTGAAGGTGCGCCCCTCGACGTTCCGGCGCCAGACGATGGCCTGCACCGGCATCGAGTACTGCAAGCTCGCGATCGTCGAGACCAAGGCGACCGCGACGACGCTGATCCACGAGCTGGAGAACCGGCTGCCCGACTTCGAGCACCCCCTCACGATCAACGTGAACGGCTGCCCGAATTCCTGCGCCCGCATCCAGGTCGCCGACATCGGCCTGAAGGGCCAGCTCGTCGTCAACGAGGCGGGCGAGCAGGTCGAGGGCTTCCAGATCCACCTGGGCGGCTCCCTGGGCGCCACCCCGGGCTTCGGCCGCAAGGTCCGCGGCCTGAAGACCACCGCGGAAGACTTGCCCGACTACGTCGAGCGGGTGGCCTCCAACTACGCCAAGCAGCGCAGCGACGACGAGTCCTTCGCCGCCTGGGTCCAGCGGGCCGACGAAGCGGACCTGAAATGAGCGAGCGGGCCGCTCCGTACTACTGCCCGTATTGCGGTGAAGAAGATCTCGAACCGTACGTCTCCGACGAGGAGCCGTACGGATGGTACTGCCGGAGCTGCGCCCGGGCCTTCCGGGTGAAGTTCCTGGGGATAGGCGTTCGATCGTGACCCCCCGTGAGGAGAGCGTGATGACCCTGGTGGACATCGAGGTTGAGCTAGAGCGCCGACGCGGCGTGCTCGACCTCCAGAGCATCGTCGAGTCGGCGGCCGAGTTCCTCGAGGACGCCCCCGCCCGAGAGATCATCCGCTGGGCGGCGGCGACCTTCGGCGACCGCATGTGTCTCACCTCCTCGATGTCCGACGCGCTGCTGATCGACCTGGTGAGCCGGGTCAAGCCGGGCGTCGACGTGCTGTTCATCGACACCGGCTACCACTTCGCCGAGACGATCGGCACCCGCGACGCGGTCGAGGCCGTCTACGACGTCAACCTGATCAACATCACCCCGTCGCGGACCGTCGCCGAGCAGGACCGCGACCTCGGGCCGCGCCTGCACGGCCGCAACCCCGACCTGTGCTGCTTCCTGCGCAAGGTCGAGCCGCTGAACCGGGCGCTGGAGCCCTACCTGGCGTGGATCTCTGGCATCCGCCGCGACGAGTCGCCGACCCGGACCGGCACGAAGGTCGTCGAGTGGGACGCCAAGCGCCAGATGGTCAAGGTCAACCCGATCGCGCGGTGGACCCAGGAGGACGTCGACAACTACATCGCCGACAACGGGGTCCTGATCAACCCGCTCCACTACGACAACTACCCCTCGATCGGCTGCGCCCCCTGCACCCGCAGGGTCGCCGACGGCGAAGACGCGCGGTCGGGCCGCTGGGCCGGGCTGGGCAAGATCGAGTGCGGTATCCACCTTTGACGCCTCTGGTGGCCGTGGCGCACGGGTCCCGCGACCCGCGCGCCGCCGCCGTGGCCGAGGCGCTGCTGCACCGGGTCAGGCTGGCGCGGCCCGGCCTCGACGTCCGGGTCAGCTACCTCGACCACGTGAAGCCGGCGCTGACCGAGGCGCTGGCCCCGCTCGCCGAGGCGGTCGTGGTGCCGCTGCTGCTGACGGCGGCCTACCACAGCAAGGTCGACATCCCGGGGGCGCTGGCCGGGGTCGGCGCCCGGGTCGAGGTCAGCCCCACGCTGGGCCCCGACCCGCTGCTGACGGCCGCCCTGGAGCGCCGCCTGGCCGAGGCCGGGACCGTGGTCGGCGACCCCGGCACGGCCGTGGTGCTGGTGTCGGCCGGGTCGAGCGACCCGACCGCCAACGCGACCGTCCGGCGCATCGCCCGCGACTGGGCCCGCTCGCGGCCGTGGTGGGCGGTCACGACCGCGTACGCCAGCGCGTCGGGCCCCCGTCCGGCCGAGGCGGTGGCGATGCTGCGCGCGGCCGGGGCGCCCCGCGTGGTGGTCGCGCCCTACCTGCTTGCGCCGGGCTTCTTCGCCGACAAGGTGGCCCGGGAGGCCCTGGCGGCCGGGGCCGACCTGGTGGCCGACAGCCTGGGACCCGCCCCGGAACTGGTGCGGATCGTGCTCGACCGCTACGACTCAGTCGATCTCGCAGCGGACCGGTTCGAGCGTCTCCCGGCCTGAGCCCGCGCGGTCGACCACGAGCGGCTGCGCGCAGTCGGCGGGCGGGCTGAACAGGCCCGGGTAGCGGTAGACGTGGATCGTGGCGAACATCTTCTCGTCGCGGGCCTGCTCCGCGCGTTCCTCGATCTCGGCGGCGGTGAGCGTGCCGGGCGCCTCGGTGTAGGGGAAGACCCGGGCGGTCACCCTGACCATGCCGTCAGACTGCACGGGCCTGTCGGGGTCGCCGACGTTGTCCCAGCGCAACTCGGTGATCGGCCCGCAGGGGGCCTGGGCGACCAGTTCGTCCTTGACCCACAACCCCGCATAAGCCTGGGTGCCGGTGCAGTGGACGAAGACCTCCATCGGCCCGGCGCCCGCCGGGTAGAACACGTCGTCGAGCTCCCCGGGCGACTGCGCCGAGTCGGCGTCCATCTGGTAGACGACCTGCTCCGTCGGGACGGGCGGCTGGGGCCGGGCCAGGGTGTGGTCGCCGGCGGGCAGCGCCCCCGGGAGGACGGCGAACATGCCGGCCGCCACGGCGGTGGCCGCCGCCGCGGTCCCCAGCGCGGTCCGGCGCCGACGGATGCGGCCGGCCCGCCGGTCGATCTCCTTCAGGGAGATCCGGTGTACGGGGGCCTCACGGGTGTCGTCCTCGAAAAGCTCACGGATCATCGCGTGCTCCAGTCCATGGCGGTGTCGACGCGCAGCTTCGCCAGGGCGCGGCTGGCCTGGCTCCGGACGGTGACCTCCGAGCAGCCGAGGATCGCGGCGATCTCGGCGTCGGACAGATCCTCGAAATAGCGCAGCACCAGCACCGCCCGCATCTTCGGCGGCAGCGTGGCCAGCGCGGCCCGCAGCACGTCGCGGTCGTCGAGGGTGTCCTCGACGCCGGGGGCGGTCAGGTCGGGCAGCTCACCCGTGGCCACCTCGCGCCGCCACATGCGGCGCCACCAGGAGTTGTGGGTGTTGACGAGGATGCGGTAGACGTACGCGTCGGGGTGGTCGCCGACCCGCCGCCAGGCGAGCCAGGCCTTGGCCAGCGCGGTCTGCGTCAGGTCTTCGGCCGTGGCCCAGTCGCGGCACAGCAGGTAGGCCGCGCGCAGCAGCCGGGCCGACCGCTGCTCGACGTAGCGCTCGAAGTCGGCCCGGTCGCGCATGTCGGGGTCCTCACCGTCGGAGAATTCATGTCACCGACGATGACGCGGCGGCACCGGCGATCTGTTGCACCGGTGTCAGCGGTCTCTGTTGTGCCTCCGGGCCTTCCTGGTCTCGTGCATGGCCTGGCGGATCGACTCGTTGACCATCCGGTTGGCGTCGCGGATCGACTCGTTGACCGCCTGGTTGATCGCGCCGTGCATGGAGCCGTGCCCGTGACCGTGGCCGAGACCGCGGCGGTTGAGCCACCATTCGGTCCAGGCCAGGGCGTTGCGCCTGATGGGCTGGGCGTGGGAGTCGCCGAGGACCTTGATGTCGCCCATGACGACGTAGCCGCGGATCCGGATGATGGGGGCGTGCTGGCCGGGCGGCGCCTCGACCACCTTGACCTTCTTGTCGCCCATGATCGTCACGCCGCTGAGCTGCACGTCGACGCCGTCGGGGACGATGATCTTGATGTCGCCCATCACGCAGGTCGCCACGATGTCGATCTCGTTGGAGCGCACCTCGGCCTCGCGCAGGTCGATGGTCACGTCGCCCATGACGGCCACCGCGCCGATCTCGCTGTCGACCCGCCACTTGCCCTTGCGCTTGGTGTCGCCCATCACGGCGACGAACCACTGGCGGGCCTTGCCGGGCGGCTTCGCGGGGGCGTAGGCGGGGGCGGGGGCGCCGCCGGGGAGGTCGGCGGTCAGCTGGGCCAGCTCGCCCTGGGTCTGGGCGAGGTAGGCGGCCTCGGTGCGGTCGGTCAGTTCGGCGAGCGTCAGCCGGCCTTCGGTGGAGGCGACCCGCAGCCGCTCGACGACGGCTTCGCGCTCGCTGTCGGACGCGCGCATGCCGGCTGGTTCGGTCATGGCTAAGAATCTAACCCTCCGGGAGCTCCCGCTCGATCCTCCCTGGGGACGATTCCTATCTCACCCTGGCCCGCAACCGCACGGCCACGAAGGCCGCCACGGCGACCGCGCAGACCACGATCACCCCGTTGGTGAGCCAGCCCGAGTAGCGCTGGACGACCTCCCAGTTCTCCCCGAGGAAGTAGCCGGCCAGCACGAAAATGGAGTTCCAGATCAGGCTGCCCAGCGCGGTGAGCAGGGTGAACACCCCGATCGGCATGCGCTCGACCCCGGCCGGGATCGAGATGAGGCTGCGGAAGACCGGCACCATCCGGCCGAAGAAGACCGTCTTGCGCCCGTGGCGGGCGAACCAGGCCTCGGTCTTCTCGACGTCGGCCGTCGTGACGAACGGGACTCTGCCCAGCAGGGCGACGGTGCGGTCGCGGCCGAGGAGGGCGCCCAGGCCGTACAGGACCAGAGCCCCCGCCACCGAACCGGCCGTGGTCCAGGCGATGGCGGCGACCAGGCTCATGTTCCCCTGGCTGGCGGTGAACCCGGCGAGCGGCAGGATGAGCTCGCTCGGGATCGGGGGCGCCAGGTTCTCGATCGCGGTGGCCAGACCCGCCCCGGGCGCGCCCAGGGTCTCCATCAGGCCGACGACCCAGCCGGCGATTCCGTCAAGTTTCTCCATGGCGATCACGGTAGGGAGATCCTTCCGGCGATTTGAGCCAGAAAGCCCCCGTTTCGACCGGGGGACACCCTCACCCCGCCAGCCCACAATCTGGACATATCACCATAAAGTACCCTGGAAGGGTGACGATCAGTGAGCTGATGCTCGCCGTGGCGCACGACGACCTGGAGCGCGCCCGCGAGGCGCTGCGCCGCGAACCCGACCTGAACCGCGGGCGCGGCACCCTGCCGCTCTACCGCGCGGCCCAGCGGGGCAACGCCGCCATGGTGACGCTGCTGCTCGAACACGGCGCCGACCCGAACCAGGCCTCCCACGGCGAGGACGAGGGCCTGCCGCTGTGCGCGGCGGCCTCCTGGAACCACGAGGAGGCGCTGCGCGCCCTGCTGGAGGGCGGCGCCGACCCCGACCTGATCGAGTGCGACGAGTGGACCCCGCTGATGTGGGCGGCCACCCTCGGCCACCTGGAGACCGCCGACCTGCTGCTCGACTTCGGCGCCGACCCCGACCTGTGCTCCCCGCTGGTCGCCGCCGCCCGGTTCGGGGCCTACGGCGTCGTGTGGAGCCTGCTCGAACACGGCGCCACCCCCCTGCGCGAGGCCCTGTCGGTCGCCCGCGCCCTCGCCGCCCGCGACCTGACCGAACTGGTCGAGGGCTGCGAGCCCCCGGCCGAGGTGTCACTGGCCGCCGACGGCACCACCCTGGTCTCCACGCCCTCCCCCGAGGGCCAGGAGATCTCCCAGCGCGGCCACGCGGCCATCGCGACCCTGCTGGAGGACGCCCTCGGCGAGCGCCCCCCGGTCGAGGCGCTGATGCGGCGCGCGGTCCCCTACCGCGACGTCGACGAGGACGGCGAGACCTGGTGGGCCGCCGTGCACGCCATCCAGCGCCGCGCCGACGACGAGACCTTCGCCTCGGCGGTCGCCCTGGTCGACCGCGACGACCCGATGGAGCGCGACTTCGGCGTGGACGTCCTGTCGCAGTTCGGCTTCACCGCCGGCACCCGCCCCTACCTCGACCGCACCCTGCCGGTCCTGCGCGACCTGGCCGAACACGAGCAGGACCCGAGGGTGATCGACTCGATCCTGCGCGCCCTCGGGCAGCAGGGCGACCCCCGCGTGCTGCCCGACGTGCTGGCGCTGATCGGCCGTCCGGGCCGGGTCCACACGGTCCGCGACCCGGTCGCGCTGTCGGCGGTGCTGCCCGGCGAGGACAAGGACGGCCTGGCGGCGCTGATCACGCTGTCGCGCGACCCGTCGCCGGACGTGCGCGACTACGCGACCTTCGGCCTGGCCGCCCTCGACGCCGACGGCGACGACCTCCGCTCGGCCCTGGCCGACCGGCTGGCCGACCCCGACCTGGTCACGGCGGCCGAGGCGGCGCGCGGGCTGGCGATCAGGGGCGACGACCGGGCGGTGCGGGGGGTGCACCGGGTGTTGTCGGAGAGCGAGGACGCCTACGCGCGCGACGTGGCGCTCCAGGCGGCGGGCACCCTGGGCCTGGACCTGTAGGGGCTCACGGCCCCGACAACGCGGGGGCCGCCGCCCTCAGGTCGGCCGCCAGCGCCAGGTCGCCCTCGGCCTCCCACGCGTAGCCCGCTCCCCGGCCGCCCAGCACGAAGCAGTATTCGGCCGCGTCGGCCAGGAGCGAGAGGGCGACCTCCTGGCCGTCGTAACCGCCGGCGGGCGAGCCCGGGAGCAGCGGAATGTGCCAGTCTCCTCCCCCGTCGCCGGTCAGCGTCAGGCGGATCGACCGGTCGCCCAGGTCGAGGCCGCTCAGCAGGGCCGTCGTCGGGAGCAGCCGCGCGCACAGGTCGGCCATCGGGTGCAGCTCCTCCGCCGGCGGCTTCGGGAGGTGCAGGCCCTCCGACACGGCCGTGTCGTGGGTGTGCACCCAGGTCTCCAGGGCGCGGCCGAGCAGCTGGTCGCCGACCGGCAGGGGCAGGCCGCCCGGGGTGATCATCCGGGCCGGGTCGGCGCCCGACAGGGCGTGGCAGAGGGCGTCGGCCTGGTCGCGCCACGACCGGTGGGTCTCCAGCAGGGAGCGGGAGCGTTCGTGGTCGTGGACGACCGCCGTCCGGGCCATCGGCTCGTCGTCGGTGATCGGGGGGCCGTGGACGGGTGCCCCGACGGCCGCCGCCACCAGGCCGTCCTTGGCCGCCAGGTGGCCGATCAGCTCCTGGAGGTTCCAGCCCTCCACGATCTCCACGTCCCACGCGGTCGCCGAGGCGAAGACGGCGTCCATGGCGGCCACCCGGCCCGCGTACGGGCGGGCCCACGCGACGCAGTCGGCGGCGGGGCGGCGGCGGGAGGCGGCCGTGGCGAGCAGGCGGGCCCGGCCGCCCGACGGCGGGGCCACGGGGGCCTCGTCGAGCAGGTCGAGGTAGAGGCGGTCGAGGCTCACAGCGCCTCCTCGTTCAGCGACTCGGCCAGGCGGCGCAGGGCCAGCCGGATGCGGGACTTGGCGGTCCCCTCCGGTACGCCGATCTCCACCGCCACCTCGCGGTAGGTGCGGCCTCCGTAGTAGGCCAGCTCGATGACCTGGCGCAGGGCGTCGGGCAAGCCCACCACCGCCTCCCTGACCCGTTTGATCTCGTCGGCGGCGACGACGCCCTCTTCGAGGTCGTGGGGGCGTTCGAACAGGCGGGGGGCCAGGGCCCCGACGCGGCGGCGTTCCTCCGACCTGACGTGGTCGACCGAGCGCCGGTGGGCGACGGTCGCCAGGAAGGTGCGCAGGCTGCCGCGTGCCGGGTCGAAGCCCAGCGGGCGCTCCCAGAAGGTCGCGAAGACCTCCTGGGTGATGTCCTCGGCGGCGACCCGGTCGCGGGTCACGCGGAGCGCCAGACCGTAGAGCAGGGCGGAGAACCGGTCGTACATCTCGCCCAAGGCGGATTCGTCGCCGCTCACGACCCGGCGGTGGAACAGGTGGTCGTCCACGGCGGCTCCCCACTCGTCGACCCGAGCATCGCATTATTCGCCCGGGATGGTCAGATGGATGACATGAGCCATGAAGTCATGAACCAGGTGCCGCCGCTGTCGGGTCACGACGTGGCGGCCGACCCGGCGCTGGCGGCGGCGCTGGCCCGGGAGGGCGCCGACTGGGCCGAGGGCGAGCTGCGGCAGCTGGGCACCCTCGCGGGTTCGGCGAAGGCGCAGGAGTGGGGGCGGCTGGCCAACGAGAACGAGCCGGTCCTGCGCACGCACGACCGTTATGGGCACCGGATCGACGAGGTGGAGTTCCACCCGGCGTGGCACGAACTGATGACCGTCGCCGTCGAGCACGGGCTGCACGCCGCGCCCTGGACGATGGCCCGGCCGGGCGCCCACGTGGCGCGGGCGGCCAAGTTCTACGTGTGGTCGCAGGTCGAGGCGGGCCACGGCTGCCCGATCTCGATGACGTACGCCTCGGTGGCCGCGCTGCGGCACGCCCCGGCGCTGGCGGGCGAGTGGGAGGCGGCGCTCGCCGCCCGTACCTACGACCCCGGGCTGCGCCCCCTGGCCGACAAGCGCGGGGTGCTCGCCGGCATGGCCATGACCGAGAAGCAGGGCGGCAGCGACGTCCGGGCGAACCTGACGACCGCCGAGCCGCTCGGCGACGGCGCCTACGCCCTGAACGGCCACAAGTGGTTCAACTCCGCGCCGATGTGCGACGTGTTCCTGGTGCTGGCCCAGGCGCCGGGCGGGCTCTCCTGCTTCCTGCTCCCCCGGGTGCTGCCCGACGGCACGCGCAACGCCGTCAGGCTGATGCGGCTGAAGGACAAGCTCGGCAACCGGTCGAACGCCTCGGCCGAGGTCGAGTACGACGACGCGGTCGCCTGGCTGGTCGGCGAGGAGGGGCGCGGGGTCCGGACCATCATCGAGATGGTCAACATGACCCGGCTCGACTGCGTGATCGGCTCGGCGGCGGGCATGCGGCTGGGGCTGACCCAGGCCGTCCACCACGCCCGGCACCGGGCCGCCTTCGGCCGGCCGCTGATCGACCAGCCGCTGATGCGCAACGTGCTGGCCGACCTGGCCCTCGAATCCGAGGCGGCCACGGTGCTGATGATGCGCCTCGCCGGGGCGACCGACCGCGCCGTCGCCGGGCAGGCGCAGGAGGGGCTGTTCCGCCGGGTGGCGCTGGCGGCCGGGAAGTACTGGGTCTGCAAGCGCGCCGCCGGGCACGCCGCCGAGGCGCTCGAATGCCTGGGCGGCAACGGCTACGTCGAGGAGTCGGGCATGCCGCGGCTGTTCCGCGAGTCGCCGCTGAACGGCATCTGGGAGGGGTCGGGCAACGTCGCGGCGCTCGACCTGATGCGGGCCCTCACGCGTGAGCCCGAGGCGGCGGAGGCGTACTTCGCCGAGGTCGAGCTCGCCGCCGACCCCCGGGTCTCCGAGTCGGTGAGCCGGGTGCGCAAGACCCTGGCCCACGCCACCGAGGCCGACGCGCGGCGGCTCGCCGAGGAGATGGCGCTGGTGCTCCAGGCGTCGCTGCTGATCAGGTTCGCCCCGGCGGGCGTGGCCGACGCGTTCTGCGCCTCGCGGCTCGGCGGCGGCTCGGGCCGCGCGTACGGCGCCCTCGGCCCCGGCCCCGACCTGGACGCCATCTTGGCCCGGATCTGAGTCACCCGACCGCTACGCCCCGGAAACACGGAGGAAACGGCCCGGCGCTCTCATGAAGGGGACCCACCGGAAGGTGGGGCGCACCTAGGGTTCCGCTCGGGTTCCGAGGCTGGTCCGAGAGGTGCAGGCGGCCGCCAGGCCGTTCCACGGCGGGAGAAAAGCCCGGGAGACAGTCACGTGTCGGCTGCCTCCCGACGTGAGGCTTTCCCGAAAAGGAGTGCCCGTGGGACACCTCCACCACAACTACGGCCCCGAGGCCCGGTCGGCCGTCGAGCGCGAGGCCGCGCTGCCCACGACCATGCACCAGCGCGAGATCGAGCGCGGCCTGGAACTCGGACTCCCGGGCGCCGACTCGATCGTCGACCGCACCATCCCCACCTTCTCCCGGGGCGAGCTGCCGCACTTCGCCGGCATCAACACCTTCCTCAAGGCCCCGTACGTCGAGGACGTGCGCACCTGCGGCGACTACGACGTCGCGGTGATCGGCGCGCCGTTCGACGGCGGCACCACCTACCGGTCGGGCACCCGGTTCGGCCCCCAGGGCATCCGCAAGATCAGCGCCCTCTACGGCCCCTACAGTTTCGAGCTCGGCGTCGACCTGCGCGAGTCGATCACCATCTGCGACCTGGGCGACGTCTTCACCATCCCGGCCAACATCGAGAAGACGTTCGACCAGATCAGCAAGGGCGTCTCGCACGTCTACGCGTCGGGGGCGTTCCCCGTCGTGCTGGGCGGCGACCACTCGATCGGCTACCCGACCGTGCGGGCGGTGGCCGAGCACCACGCCGGGAACGTCGGGATCATCCACTTCGACCGCCACGTCGACACCCAGGAGACCGACCTCGACGAGCGGATGCACACCACGCCCTGGTTCCACGCCACCGACCTGCCGAACGTGCCGCCGAAGAACCTCGTCCAGATCGGGATCGGCGGCTGGCAGGCGCCCCGGCCGGGCGTGAAGGTCGGCCGCGAGCGCGGCACCACGATCATGACCGTCACCGACTGCGTCGAGATGGGCATCGAGGCCGCCGCCGAGCGGGCCCTGGAGGTGGCCTGGGACGGCGCGGAGGCCGTGTGGTTGTCGTTCGACGTCGACTGCCTCGACGCCGCGTTCGTGCCCGGCACCGGCTGGCCCGAGCCGGGCGGCTTCCTGCCGCGTGAGGTGCTGAAGTTCATCCAGCTCATCGCCGGCGCCCGGCCGCTGGCCGGCATCGAGGTGGTCGAGTGCGCGCCGCCCTACGACAACGCCGAGATCACCTCCCTCATCGCCACCCGCGTGATCTGCGACACCCTCGGGTGCCTGGTCCGCGCGGGTCACCTCCCCAAGAAGAAGGGAGCGGCGTGATGTTCCGTCGCGTGCTCTTGGTCTTGCTGCTCTGTACGGCCTGCGCCGCCGCCCCCGCCGAGCAGGCCACGCCCTCGGCCGCCCCGATCACGCTCGGCTTCAGCGCCTGGCCCGGCTGGTTCCCGTGGCAGGTCGCCGAGGAGCAGGGCCTGTTCGAGAAGAACGGGGTGACGGTCGAGCTGAAGTACTTCGACAGCTACACCGACTCCCTGAACGCCCTGGCGACCGGCACGATCGACGCCAACAGCCAGACCCTCAACGACACCCTCGCCTCGGTGGCGGGCGGGGCGAAGCAGAGCATCGTGCTGGTCAACGACAACTCGACCGGCAACGACCAGATCATCGCCGCCCCCGGCATCACGTCCCTGGCCGACCTGAAGGGCAGAACGGTCGCCGCCGAGCAGGGCACGGTCGACCACTACCTGCTGCTGCTCGCCCTGGAGAAGGCCGGCCTGTCGGAGGCCGACGTGACGTTCACCCCGATGCTCACCGACGCCGCCGCCGCGGCCTTCGTCGCGGGCCAGGTCGACGCCGTCGGCGCGTTCGCGCCCTTCACCTCGACGGCCCTCGAACGCGAGGGCAGCGCCGCCATCGCGACCTCGGCCGACTTCCCCGGCGCGATCCCCGACCACCTGGTGGTCACCCGCGACCTGGTCTCCCGCGACGAGAAGGCGGTCCAGGGCCTGGTGAACACGTGGTTCGACACGATCGAGTGGATCGGCGCGAACCGGGCGAAGGCCGTGGAGATCATGGCCAGGCGGGGCGGGGTGACGCCGGCGGAGTACGAGACGTACGACAAGGGCACCACGATCTTCACCCTCGACCAGAACCGGACCGCCTTCGCCGGCCCGCTCGACCGGCAGGCGAAGCTGATCTCCGACTTCCTGGTCTCGACCGAGCTCGTCGACGCGGCCCCGCCGCTCGAGGGCCTGTTCCTACCCAAGTTCGTGGAGGCCGTCCAGCCATGACCCTCGCCAACCGCCACCGCGTCCGCGTGACCTCATCCGGACCGACCGCCCGCACCGCGAGCACCCGCCGCACCACCGGCATCCCCGACGGCGCCCCGGCGGTCGTCCACGAATTCGCCGAGGACCTGCCCGCGGGCCCGGTCGCCAACGCCGCCCGCCAGGTGGTCGTGGCCGTGACCGGCGGGTCGTGGCAGGTCGAGCCGTCGGGCGGGGTCAACGATGGCTGACACGACGCTGGTGAGCGTGGAGTCGCCTCCCGTCGAGCGGGCCGCCGCGCCGCGCGTGAAGCTGCTCAAGACCGGGGTCTCGCGCCGGACCGCCTGGCTGTTGCGGGTCGCCTCGGTCGTGGTGCCGTTCGTGCTCTGGTGGGCGGTCAGCGGTTCGGGGATCGTGCCCGACCGGTTCCTGCCGGCGCCGCCCGAGGTGTGGGCCGCGTTCACCGAGATGGCCGCCAGTGGCGACCTGCAGAGTGACCTGCTGGCCAGCCTCGGGCGGATCGGGGCCGGGTTCGCGCTGGCGGTGCTGATCTCGGTCCCGCTGGGGTTCCTGATGGGCACCGTCAGCTGGGCGCAGCCGCTGTTCGAGCCGATCATCGGGATCCTGCGGTACCTCCCGGCCTCGGCGTTCATCCCGTTGCTGATCATCTGGCTGGGTATCGGGGAGACGTCCAAGATCGCTCTGCTGGTGCTCGGGGTGGTGTTCTTCAACACCCTCATGACCGCCGACGTGGTCAGGCAGGTGCCGAGGAGGCTGCTCGACGTCTCGGCCACGCTCGGGGCCGGGCGGGCGCGCGTCGCCGCGCGGGTGGTGTTCCCGCACGCGCTGCCCGGCATCCTGGACGCCCTGCGCGTCAACGCCGCCGTCGCCTACAACCTCGTCGTCGTGGCCGAGCTGATCGCGGCGACCTCCGGCCTGGGCTACCGGATCACCCGGGCCCAGCGGTTCCTGCAGACCGACAAGATCTTCGCCATCCTCATCGTCATCGGGCTCATCGGGCTGACCATCGACGTCACGCTGCGGGTCGTCCGGGCCCGGGTCGGCAGGTGGTCGGCGTGAGCCTGCGCTTCGAGGGCGTGTCGATGGCGTACACCCCCGGCGTCCCGGTGCTGGAGCACATCGACCTGGAGATCCCGCCCGGCGAGTTCGTCACGATCGTCGGGGCCAGCGGCTCGGGCAAGTCGACCCTGTTGTCGCTCGTCGCGGGCCTGACCAGAGCCACCGAGGGCCGGATCACGCTCGACGGGCGGCCCGTCGAGGGACCGGGACCCGACCGGGGCATGGCCTTCCAGTCGCCCAGCCTCTACCCGTGGCGCACCGTCGAGAGGAACGTCGCGTTCGGCCTGGAGACGCGGGACATGTCGCGCCAGGCCAGGAAGGAGCGGGTCGCCTGGCTGCTCGACGAGGTCGGCCTCACCGAGCACGCCGCGAAACTGCCCGGCAGCCTCTCGGGCGGCCAGCAGCAGCGGGTCTCCATCGCGCGGGCGCTGGCCCGCTCCCCCAGGGTGCTGCTGCTCGACGAGCCGTTCGGGGCCCTGGACGTCCAGACCAAGGAGGACATGCAGCTGTTCATCCGCCGGATCTGGCGCGATCTGGGCACCACGGTGGTCATGGTCACCCACGACGTCGAGGAGGCGGTGTTCCTCGGCCGGCGGGTGCTGGTGCTCGCCAGCGACCCCGGCCGGGTGGCCCGCGACCTGCGGGTGGAGCCGCCCGGCGAGGGCCTGGAGGTGAAGCGGACGGCCGCGTTCCTGGCGGTCCGGGCGCAGGTGGAGGACCTGGTCCGGCGCGAACACCGTGCCCACCTGGCAGCCGCGCACGCCTGAGGCGTTATGTTCGTCGGTGGCATCACCGTTATCGAAGGGATATCGCTATGGCGACCACTCGTACCGCGACGACCCAGTGGAAGGGCGCGCTCCTCGACGGCTCCGGCTCGGTGTCGCTGGACACGTCCGGCGTCGGCACGTTCGACGTCAGCTGGCCATCGCGCGCCGAGGCGGCCAACGGTAAGACCAGCCCCGAAGAGCTCATCGCGGCCGCGCACTCCTCGTGCTTCTCGATGGCCCTGTCGCACGGCCTCGCCCAGGCGGGCACCCCGCCGCAGACGGTCGAGACCAAGGCCGACGTGACCTTCCAGCCCGGCCAGGGCATCACCGGCATCGTCCTGTCGGTCAAGGCCCAGGTCCCCGGCATCACCGCCGAGGAGTTCCAGACCGCCGCCGAGAACGCCAAGGCCAACTGCCCGGTCAGCAAGGCCCTCACCGGCACCGAGATCACCCTGAACGCCGAGCTCCTCAGCTAGACGTTCCGTCGAAGGCCCCCGTCCACCAGGCGGGGGCTTTCTTCTTTCCGTTACGGCTCCGCCTGCCCCGGCCCCGCCCGCCGCCTCCGCAACGCGCCGCACCCGGCGCTGACCACCCGCTCCCGCACCGCGCCGCGACGCCGGATCACCAGAACCGGAACCGCAGGATCTGGCCTGCCACGTCGTGCCCGGCGAACTCGGACCGCAGCGCCTCCCGCAGCGACCACCGGTCGACCCGGACGTTCCATTCGGCCCCGGCCCTGCCGAGATCGAACTCCGCGTAGGTCTCGTTCTCGTAGTGGAGGGTGTAGGCCGTGACCCGGCCCGAGGCGAGGTGCAGACGCCCGGTCCAGCTGCGCTCGGCGGGTTCTCCCGGGTCCTGGTCCCAGAGTTCCCACCGCAGGTAGAAGGGACCAGGACCGTATTCGAGGAACAGCAGGCCGTTTCGCCCGGGGGTCAGCCAGTCGGGCCCGACGTCGTGCCGCCGCTCGATGTCCCACACGCCGGGTTCGCCGGGGCCCGCGCCGATGTCGGTCACCCCGTAGAGGTGGTCGAGCGGGACGACGTCGGATAACCCGGCGAGCAGTCTCATCGGGCCAGGATGTCGTCGAGGTTGTAGGCCACCGGCACGTCGAGCTGCTCGTAGGTGCACGACTCGGGGGTGCGGTCGGTGCGCCAGCGGCGGAACTGCGCAGTGTGCCGGAAGCGCGCCCCCTCCATGTGGTCGTAGGCGACCTCGATGACCAGCTCGGGTTTCAGGGGGATGAACGACAGGTCCTTCTTGGCGTTCCACCGTGAGACCGCGCCGGGCAGCCGCTGCCCTTCGGGCCCGCCGCCGACCCCGGCCCCCGCCCAGGCGGCCCACTCGCCCCAGGGGTGTTCGGCGGGGTCGTCGACCTTGTAGGGGGCGAGCTCGGCCACCAGCTCCTCGCGGCGCTTCATCGGGAACGACGCCGACACGCCCACGTGATGGAGTTTGCCGTCGTCGCCGTAGAGGCCGAGCAGCAGCGAGCCCACGATCGGGCCCGACTTGTGCTCGCGGTATCCGGCCACCACGACGTCGCAGGTGCGTTCGTGCTTGACCTTGAACATCACCCGTTTGTCGGGCTCGTAGGGCAGCCCGCCGGGTTTCACGATGATGCCGTCGAGCCCGGCGCCCTCGAACATCTCGAACCATTCGAGCGCCTGCTCGTGGTTGGTCGTGATCGGCGTGAGCCGGATCGAGTCGCCGGCCTTGGCGGTCGCCTCGACGAGCAGCCGCCGCCGCTCGGAGAACGGGCGGTCCATCAGGTTCTCGTCGCCCAGGGCGAGCAGGTCGAAGGCGATGAACGAGGCGGGCGTCGACTCCGACAGCAGCTTCACCCGGGAGGCGGCCGGGTGGATGCGCTGCTGCAACTGGTCGAAGTCGAGCGCCGGACCCCGGGTGACCACGATCTCGCCGTCGAGCACGCACCGCTCGGGCAGCTCGCGCTTGACCGCCTCGATGACCTCGGGGAAGTAGCGGGTGAACGGCCGCTCGTTGCGGCTGCCGAGGAAGACGTCGTCGCCGTCGCGGAACACGATGCAGCGGAAGCCGTCCCATTTCGGCTCGTAGAACAGGGTGCCGTCCTGCTCCGGCATCTTCTTGACCGCCTTGGCCAGCATGGGCGAGACGGGCGGTTGTACGGGCAGGGTCATGACCCCTCCTCCGATCGGTCCCGGACATAGCGGCAGAACAGCGAGCCCTCCTCCTCGAGCACCCGGGCCAGCGTGAACCGGGCGTGGGAGGCGGTGCCGTTGAGCACGCGGGCGGCGTCGCCGCCGATCATCAGGGGGGAGACGGTCAGGCACAGCTCGTCGACGAGGGAGGCCGCCGCCAGGTGGGCGTTGAGCCGCGGGCCGCCCTCGCACAGGATGCGCCCGAGGCTCCGGGCGCGCAGCGCGGCGACCGCCTCGGCCAGGTCGACGCGCTGCTCCCCGGCCACGATCACGTCGGCGTGGCGGGCCGCCTCGGCTCTGCGGTCGGCGGGGGCCGACTCGGTGGTGATCACGATGGTGCGCGACTCGGGGGCGCACTCGGTGAACAGGGCCCCGCCGAGGTCGAGGTCGATCTTGCGGGTGATCACGGCCACCGGCGGCGCGGCCGGACGCCCCTCGCGCAGCGGACGCCACGCGTCGCGGGGCTTGGAGGGCCCGTAGCCCTCGATGCGGACGGTCGCCCCGCCCGCCAGCACCACGTCGGCCAGGCCGCGCAGCACCATGAAAACCCGCCGGTCGCCCGGCGAGGACAGCCCCTTGGACAGGCCCTTCAGCCAGGCGCCGCCGTCGGCGCTGGCCACCATGTTGAGGCGCAGCCACTCGGCCTGAGGGTAGGCGTAGACCGACGGGAGGTCGGGGTCGTCGGCCGGCTCGGGATGTATCTGGCGCACGACCCCACCCTGTCACAGCGGTCCGACAACTAGGGAGGACCTCCCGGGGAGTAACGGTTTGATGTCAAGCGGTCGCCGATTGTCAGGTTCGGTGTTGGATCGAACCAGATGTGGTCGGAGGGGGTTTTCGTGCCGCTTGTCGTGTTGATCGTGTGGGTGATCGCCGCATCCATCGGGGTCTACCTGCTCTACCTGTGGTTACGCGGTGGAGGCCTGCGTCAGCAGGCCACCAAGGTGACCCGGTTCCCCAAGGCGCTGATCTTCAGCCATCCGCTGCTGGCGGTGACCGGGCTGGCGTTGTGGGCGGCCTTTATGGTCACCCGGATCAGCGCCTACGCGTGGGGCTCGTTCGGCGCCTTGTGCCTGGTGGCGCTGCTGGGGTTCGTGATGTTCACCCGCTGGCTCGGCGGCGGCAGGCACGCGCGCGGGGCCGAGCACCGGTTCCCGGTGGTGGCGGTGGGGCTCCACGGGCTCGCGGGGGTGAGCACGTTCGTGCTGGTGCTGCTGACGGCGACCGAGCTGACCCGCTAGCGGCGCACCGCCCGCAGCACCCGGAACGACCGCGCCGCCACCTCGACGTCGGCACCCGTGTGCCGCACGTCGGCCGGGGGCTGCCCGGCGCCGCCCGTCTCGGCGGCGGTGTCGAACAGGGACTTCCAGCTGACCGCGAAGTCGCGGCCCGGCAGGGTGAACGTCAGGCTCTCGTGGTGGGCGTTGATCAGCAGCAGGAACGAGTCGTCGGTGATGCGCTCGCCGCGCGGGCCCGGTTCGCTGATCGCGTCGCCGTTGACGAACACCGCCACGGCCTTGGAGTAGCCGGCGTGCCAGTCGGAGTCGTCCATCTCCTTGCCCGCCGGGGTGAGCCACACGATGTCGCGCACCCCGTCTGACTGCTCGCGGCCGGAGAAGAAGCGGCGGCGCCGGAACACCGGGTGGTCGCGCCGGAAGGCGGCGACGGCCCGGACGAAGCCGAGCAGCTCCGATTCGGTGTCGGCCAGCGACCAGTCGATCCAGGAGACCTCGTTGTCCTGGCAGTAGGCGTTGTTGTTGCCGCCCTGGGTGCGGCCGAACTCGTCGCCCGCGGTCAGCATCGGCACGCCCTGCGACAGGAACAGGGTGGCCAGGAAGTTGCGGCGCTGGCGGTGGCGCAGCGCGGTGACGTCGGGGTCGTCGGTGGGGCCCTCGACCCCGCAGTTCCACGAGCGGTTGTCGTCGGAGCCGTCGCGGTTGCCCTCGAGGTTGTCGTCGTTGTGCTTGCGGTCGTAGGAGACCAGGTCGGCGAGGGTGAAACCGTCGTGGGCGGTGACGAAGTTGATGCTGGCGATGGGGCGGCGGCCGGAGGTCGCGTACAGGTCGGAGGAACCCGTCAGCCGGGAGGCGAAGTCGGGCAGCGTGGCGGAGGAGCCGCGCCAGAAGTCGCGGACCGTGTCGCGGTACTTGCCGTTCCACTCGGTCCACAGGGGCGGGAAGTTGCCGACCTGGTAGCCGCCGGGGCCGACGTCCCACGGCTCGGCGATCAGCTTGACCTGGGAGATCACCGGATCCTGCTGGATGAGGTCGAAGAAGGCGCTCAGGCGGTCGACGTCGTGGAGCTCGCGGGCGAGCGCGGCGGCCAGGTCGAAGCGGAAGCCGTCGACGTGCATCTCCAGCACCCAGTAACGCAGCGAGTCCATGATCAGCTGGAGCGCGTGAGGGCTGCGCACGTTCAGGGAGTTGCCGCAGCCGGTGTAGTCGAGGTGATAGCGGCGGTCGGCGTCCTGGAGCCGGTAGTAGGAGTTGTTGTCGATGCCGCGGAAGCCCAGCGTGGGCCCCATGTGGTCGCCCTCGGCGGTGTGGTTGTAGACGACGTCGAGGATCACCTCGATGCCCGCCTCGTGGAGCGACTTGACCATGGCCTTGAACTCCAGCACCTGCTCCCCGCGCTGCCCCGAGGAGGAGTAGGCGTTGTGGGGGGCCAGGTAGGCCATCGTGTTGTAGCCCCAGTAGTTGGTCAGCCCGCGGGCGACCAGGAAGTGCTCCGGGACGTACTGGTGGATCGGCAGCAGCTCGACCGCGGTGACGCCGATCGACTTCAGGTGGTCGACCACGGCCGGGTGGGCCAGCCCCGCGTAGGTGCCGCGCAGGTCTTCGGGCACCTCGGGGTGGAGCCGGGTCAGGCCCTTCACGTGGGCCTCGTAGATGACCGTCTGGTGGTAGGGGATACGCGGCGGCCGGTCGTTGCCCCAGTCGAAGAAGGGCGAGACCACGACGTTCTTCGGCATGAAAGGGGCCGAGTCGCCGAGGTTCAGCCGCCGGGGGTCGGCGAAGTCGTAGGAGAAGAGGGACTCGTTCCACTTGACCTCGCCCTCGATCGCCTTGGCGTAGGGGTCGAGGAGGAGTTTGGCGGCGTTGCTCCGGTGGCCCTGGCGCGGGCTGTAGGGGCCGTGGACCCGGTAGCCGTAGCGCTGACCAGGGGTGATTCCGGGCAGGTAGCCGTGCCAGACGAAGCCGTCCATCTCGGGGAGGTCGATACGCGTTTCCTCGCCCGCGTCGTCGAAGAGGCACAGCTCGACCCGCTCGGCCACCTCGCTGAACACCGAGAAGTTGGTGCCCACACCATCCCAGGTGGCGCCGAGCGGATAAGGCTCTCCAGGCCAGACGTCGCGCATGCAGGTCCCATTCTCGCTTCCCGGGATTTTCCCTACCCGTTCATCCGATTTAACACAGGTAGGAGCCCAGCCCGAAAGGAGCGGGGAAGGCACAAGAACGGATCATCGGTCGCGGTCCTTCGAGGGCTGCACCCGCTTGGGCTCCCCGGGCATCTTCGGGTAGTTGGGCGGATAGGGCAGGTCGCCCCGCCCGTCCTTCTCGTAGACCTCCAGGAGGCCCGTCAGGTCGCAGGCCACCTCGTCGATGCTTTCGTGCGGGTCGCCGATCTCGGCGAACCGGGCCGGCATGGTGCGGAGCGTGAAGTCGGCCGGGTCGCACGACTCCAGTTCCTCCCACGTCACCGGGGCCGAGACCTGCCCGTCGGGCCGGGCCCGCACCGAGTATGCCGCCACGACGGTCCGGTCGAGGGCGTTCTGGTTGAAGTCGATGAAGACGCGCTCGCCGCGCTCCTCCTTCCACCAGGCCGTGGTCGCCAGGTCGGGGACCCGTTTCTCGACCTCCCGGGCGAACCCGATGCCGGCGTATCTGACCTCGGTGAACGTCCAGCGGGGCTGGAGGCGGACCGAGATGTGGATGCCCCGGTTCCCGGACGTCTTCGGGAAGCCGACCAGGCCCAGGTCGGCCAGCACCTCGCGGGCGGTGAAGGCGACCCGGCGGGCCTCGTCGAAGCCGGTGCCGGGCTGCGGGTCGATGTCGATGCGCAGTTCGTCGGGGTGGTGGAGGTCGGGCACCCGGGCCGCCCACGGGTGGAAGTCGATCGTGCCCAGGTTGGCGCACCAGGCGATGCCGGCCACCTCGGTCGGCCGGAACGCGTCGGCGGTGCGGCCGCTCGGGAAGCGCACCTCGGCGGTCTCCAGCCAGTCGGGGTGCTTGGGCATGCGCTTCTGGTAGATCGCGTCGGTCTGCACCCCGTCGGGGTGCCTCTTGATGTACGTCGGCCGGTCGCGCACCGCCCGCATGATGCCGTCGCCGACGCTCAGGTAGTACTCGACGAGCTCGCGCTTGGTCGCGCCGATGCCCGGGAAGTAGACCTTGTCGGGATTGGTGACCTTGACGGTCCGTTCCCCGGCCTCGATTTCGATGAACGGCGAAGGCATGTTCGAACCCTACCCATCGGGAAGGTTCCACCCCCCGAGTGGGTTGGATCAGGTGGAATCCCGTCCAGAAAAGGCTGGTGGCTGATGAACAAGGTCATGAAGACGGACGCCGAGTGGCGCGCCCAGCTCAGCCCCGAGGAGTACCGGGTGCTCCGCCAGGCCGGCACCGAGCGGCCCTTCACCGGGGAGTACGTCGACACCAAGACCGAGGGCGTCTACTCCTGCCGCGCCTGCGGCGCGGAGCTGTTCACCTCGGACGCCAAGTTCGAGTCGCACTGCGGCTGGCCCTCGTTCTACGAGCCCAGCGCGGGCGACCACGTGACCCTGATCGAGGACCGCAGCCTCGGCATGGTGCGGGTCGAGGTGCGCTGCGCCTCGTGCGACTCCCACCTGGGCCACGTCTTCCACGGTGAGGGCTACCCGACCCCCACCGACGACCGCTACTGCATCAACTCCGTCGCGATCTCGCTCAGGACTTCGGCTTCGGATAAGTGACCCGGCAGTCGTCCTTCGGGCCGAGCACGTTGGCCAGCACCGGGTTGCCGTTGCCCCCGGTGCGGGCCTGCACGAACACCACCCGCTTCTTGACGCCGAGCTCCGCCAGATACTGCATCCCGCGCTCGCAGAGCCGCAGGGACGCCGGGGAGTTGTCGGACGATTCAGGTAAGTCGGTGTAGATGCGCAGGTAGGTGCCGGTGGTGCGGATGTCGGTGATGTGGCCGTGGGTCGCGTCGTCCCAGCGGTCGTCGAAGTAGGCGAGCGCGTCCTTGTCGGAGTACTTCGACTCCTTGCGCTTCGCCTTCTTCTCCTCCTTCTCGGCCGGCGGCGGGGCCTGCGCCGCCGGGGCGACCGCCGCCGTCGTGGGCTCCTCGATCGAGGCGGTGCGTATGGGGGCCTGTTCGCCCCGCGCCGCCAGGAGAGGCACCACGACGGCCGTCACGCCGAGCCCCAGGCACGAGACCCCGACGACCACTTCGGCGGTCCGAGATCGCGACCTGCGGCGTTTCCCCGTGGATCGTGCCATTTTCATCATTTGCCCACGAGTATGCCAAGAACTGGGGCTTACGGCAGGGCGTTGACGAGTTCGGTGACCGGTTTGCGGCTGCCCGTGTAGAAGGGGATCTCCACCCGGGTGTGCTCACGGGCCTTGGCGCCGCGCAGGTGACGCATCAGGTCGACGATGCGGTGCAGCTCGTCGGCCTCGAAGGCGAGCATCCACTCGTAGTCGTTCAGCGCGAAGCAGGCGACCGTGTTGGCGCGCACGTCGGGGTAGTCGCGGGCCATCTGGCCGTGCTCGGCCAGCATCGCCCGGCGCTCGGCGTCGTCGAGCAGATACCACTCCAGCGACCGCACGAACGGGTAGACGCACACGAAGCCGCGCGGCTCCTCCTCGGCCAGGAACGCCGGGATGTGGGACTTGTTGAACTCGGCCGGGCGGTGCAGCGCCATCGCCGACCAGACCGGCTCGCTGGCCCGCCCGAGGGCGGTGCGCCGGAACCGGGCGTAGACCTCCTGGAGGTCTTCGGGGGTCGGGGCGTGCCACCAGAACATGAAGTCGGCGTCGGCGCGGAACCCGGCCACGTCGTAGGCGCCGCGGGTCACCACGTCTTTCTGCCCGAGCTGCTCGAAGAGCTCGGCCACCTCCTCGGCCACGGCGTCGCGTTCGGCCGGGAGGCCCTCGCGCAGCCGGAAGACCGACCACATGGTGTAGCGGATCACGTTGTTGAGGTCACGCGCCTTGAGCCGCGGGGTGCCGTCCGTCATGCCGCCATTCTGCCCGGGGATCCAGGTGGTCGAGAATCCGGGCGGCCGCCATGCGGGCGGTCGCGGCCGTGGCCGGGATGCCGACGCCGTCGTAGGCCGCCCCGCACACGGCCAGGCCGGGGACCGCCGCCACCGCCGCGCGCACGCGGGCGACCCGGTCGTTGTGGCCGACGTCGTACTGCGGCAGCGCGCCGCCCCAGCGGGTGACCCGGGTGTCGGCCGGGAGGCCGCGTACCCCCATGATCTCGGTCATCTCGTTCATGGCCAGCGCGACCAGCTCGGCGTCGTCGCGCTGGAGCAGCCGCTCCTCGCCCAGGCGGCCGAGGGAGCAGCGGACGAAGACGTAGCCGTGGCCGCCCAGGTGGGGCCACTTCACGCTGGAGAAGGTGACCGCCTTCACCGCGCGGCCCTCGACGGGCGGGGTGAGGTAGCCGCTGCCGCTCGGGACCTGCGGGAACGCCTCGATCGGGTAGGCGAGGGTGACGATCGCCATGCTGGCGTACTCGATCCTGGCCAGTTCGGCGGCGGCCTTGGGCACCTCGCGGTCGAGCAGGCGGGCGGCCGGGGTCGCCGGCACGGCCACCACGACCGCGTCGGCGTCGAGGGTGTGCTCGTCGCGGGTGGGGCCGGTGGTGAGCCGCCAGCCGGAGGGCGTACGGGACAACTCCCGGACCATCACCCCGGTGCGGACCTGCGCGCCCGACGCGGCGGCCAGCGCGGGCGGCAGGCTGCCCATCCCGTTCTTCAGCGAGGTGAACACGTGGCCGGGGTTCTGCGGGGCGGCGCCGGTGATCTCGCGCACGGCCCGCAGCAGCGACGCCTCCGACCGGGCCGCCGCGGCCACCGCCGGCATGGTCGCCTCAAGGGAGAGCCGGTCGGCGAACCCGGCGTAGACGCCGCCGAGCAGCGGCTCGACCAGCCGGTCGACCACCTCGTCGCCCATGCGGGCCCGGATGTAGGAGCCGACCGAGACGTCGGTCGTCACGAGGGTCGCGGGCAGCACCTGGTCGAGCGGCACCCGGGCCAGCCCCGCCGGTGACAGCACCCCCGAGCGGGCCAGCGCCACCAGGTCGGACGGCACGCCCATGACCTGGCCCTTCGGCATCGGCCGCAACTCGCCCCGCGACAGGATGGACGCGCTGGTGGTGCCGGGGTCGACCAGGTCGCCGCCGAGCCCCGCCAGGCGGGCCAGCTCGACGCCCTCGGGGCGGCGGGCCAGCAGGGCCTCGGCGCCCGCGTCGACCGGCACCCCGGCCACGTCGGTGGCGACCAGCTTGCCGCCGATCCGGGCCGCGCCGTCGAGCACGGTCACCCTGATCCGGTCGTTCCTCAGGTGCCATGCGGCGGCCAGGCCGGCGATGCCGCCGCCCACGACGACCACGTGAAAGCGCTCCATGACCATCACCCTAAGGCCGTGACTGAGTCGTGACGCGCCGCGCAAAACCGTTCACGCACGGCGGACGTCAATGGGGCATGAACACTTTGCGCTCACGCGCGGTACTGCCGCTGGTGCTGGCGGCGTTCCTCCTGACGGCGTGTGGGGCCGACGGCGGTGAGTCGGCGAGCGGCGTCGCCGACATGCCCGCCTCGGCGCCTTCGGCCGCGGCCGAGCAGGCGGCGCCCGCACCCGCGGCCCGCGAGGCGGACCAGAGCGGCGGTGGGAGCGACGCCAAGTCGGCCCCCGCCGACGCCAACGTCACGGTCGCCCCCGCCGACCGGGCGATCATCTACACGGCCGAGATGACGGTCCGGGCCAAGGACGTGGCCGCCGCCGCCGAATCGGCCAAGCGCATGGTCACCGAGGCCGGCGGTTACGTCGCGGAGGAGCGCTCCAACTCCTTCTCGTCCCGCCAGGAGTCGACCATCACGTTCAAGATCCCGCCGGGCCAGTACCCCGGGACGCTGAGCCGCCTGGGCAAGGAGCTCGGCGAGACCGAGCAGCTGCACCAGGGCACCCAGGACGTCACCGGCGAGGTCGCCGACGTCGCGGCCCGGGTGAAGTCGGCCGAGGCCGCCGTGGCGCAGTTCCGGACCCTGCTCACCAAGGCCGAGAAGATCGGCGAGATCATGGACATCGAGCGGGAGATCCAGTCCCGCACCGCCGATCTGGAGGCCCTCCAGGCCCGGCAGAAGTCGCTGGCCGAGCAGACCGGCATGGCGACGGTGACGATCACCCTGGTCGGCCCGTCGGCGCCGCCGGTCAAGCCGGTGGAGGAGGAGACGGGCTTCCTGGCCGGCCTGAAGGCGGGCTGGACCGGCCTGAAGAACTTCGCCGAGAGCCTGTCGACGATCGTGGGCGCGCTGCTGCCGTGGCTGGTCGTGCTGGCGCTGCTGGGCCTGCTCGCGCTGCCGTGGTGGCGGCGGACGCGCCGCGAGCAGCAGAAGGCCCCGGCCCCGGCTCCCGTCGCGCCCGTGGAGGCGCGGGACGAGGAGCTAGTCGAAAAGGAATGACCTCCAGTGCGGTGGCCCGGCGTCGCGGGACTCGTACCAGCCCTGCTGGTTGCGGATCCGGGCGTCGGGCCACAGCAGCACCCAGGAGGCGTGGCTCGGCATCAGGTGCCGGTCGGCGGGGTTGTAGACGACGAACTCCCTGGTCCCGAACGCGTCGAAGAAGAACCTGGGCAGCTCGAAGGAGAGGTCGTAGGACTCCCCGCCCTTCGCGTAGTGGTAGCGCTCGACCCCCCGCACCCCCGGCCGGTAGTCGGGCCAGACGGCGGTGAGCGCGTCGGGGTAGCCGCCGTGGTCGGCGTGCCGCTTCTCGACGGCGGCGATCATCTCGGCGGCGTTGGCGACGGCGGTGGCGCGGGCGTAGGCCGTCAGCGGCCGGTTGAGCACGGCCTGCCCCGCCAGCGCGACGAGCGGCAGCACCACGAAGTAGACCGGCGAGGGCCGCCGCGCCAGCACCGCCACCCACAGCGCGAGCGCCGCCAGCCCGAGGAGCGGGCCCGATTCGGCCGCCGCCGCAGCGGAGACCGCCAGCGCGGTGACCGTCAGCGCGACGGTCTGGGCGACCCGCCAGAACCGGTTGCGCGGCCAGGCCAGCAGCGGCGCCGAGGTGAGCACGGCGAGCAGGCCCACTCCCCCGAAGATCTGCACCAGCGTCGACAGGGGCAGCGCCAGGGGGTCGTACCCGCCGGGCAGGAAGGGCGAGGCGATGAGCAGGAGCAGTAACGCCGAGAGGAGAGCGGCCCGCATGGGGTCACCCTGTCAGACCAGCTCCCGGGTCATGAAGACGCTCAGCGGATCGGGCCGGTAATCGGCGAACGGTTCGCAGTAGGCGAAGCCGAACTTCTCGTACAGGGACCGCGCGGGGGCGAAGAAGGCGGCCGAGCCCGTCTCCAGGCTCAGCCGGGTGAAGCCCATGCGGGCCGCCTCGGCGATGAGGTGGCCGAGGAGCAGCGAGGCGACCCCGCTCCGCTTGCGCGCCGCGGCGGTGCGCATCGACTTGACCTCGGCGTGGACGTCGTCGAGCGCCTTGATCGCGCCGCAGCCGACGATCACGCCCCCGTCGCGGACCGACCAGAAGGTCACCCCGGGGCGGCGCAGCCCGTCGAGGTCGAGGGCGTGCTTGCTCTCGGGCGGGGTGGTCGCGCGCATCTCCCGGACGTGCTCCTCCAGGAAGGCCGCGATCTCCGGCCCCGAGAGGTCGTCGACCGCGATCTCCATCAGCGGGCGCTGAACTCGTGCACGAACTCGGTCAGCCGGGCGACCTGGTTGGGGTCGGTCGACGGGAGCACGCCGTGGCCGAGGTTGAACACGTGGCCCTCGGCCACCCGCCCGGCCTCGATCACCTCGCGGGCCCGCTTCTCGACGACCTCCCACGGCGCGAGCAGGATCGCCGGGTCGAGGTTGCCCTGCAGCGCCTTGCCGGACCCGACGCGCGTGGCCGCCTCGTCGAGCGGCACCCGCCAGTCGACCCCGACGACGTCGGCCCCGGCCTCGCCCATGATCGGCAGCAGCTCGCCGGTGCCGACCCCGAAGTGGATGCGCGGGACGCCGAGCTCTTCGAGCCCGGCGAAGATCTTCGAGGTGTACGGCAGCACGAACTCCCGGTAGTCGCGCGGCGCGACCGCCCCGACCCACGAGTCGAACAGCTGCAGCGCCGAGGCGCCCGCGCCGGCCTGCACCTTGAGCCACGCCAGCGTGATGGTGGTCAGCCGGTCCATGAGCGCGTGCCAGAGCTCCGGGGCGCCGTACATCATGGCCTTGGTGTGGTCGTGGTTCTTCGAGGGCCCGCCCTCGATCAGGTAGGACGCGAGGGTGAACGGCCCGCCCGCGAACCCGATCAGCGGGGTCGCGCCGAGCTCGGCGACCAGTTCGGTCACGGCCTCGGTGATGTAGGGGACGTCGCCGGGCTCCAGCGGGCGCAGCCGCCCGACGCCGGCGGCGTCGCGGATCGGGTCGGCGACGACCGGGCCCACGCCGGGCTTGATGTCGATGTCGATCCCGATGGCCTTGAGCGGCACCACGATGTCGCTGAAGAAGATGGCCGCGTCGACGCCGTAGCGGCGGACCGGCTGCATCGTGATCTCCACGACCAGGTCGGGGGTGGCGCACGCGGCGAGCATCTCGGTGCCCTCGCGGACCTTGCGGTATTCGGGCAGCGAACGCCCCGCCTGACGCATGAACCAGACGGGCGTGTGGGGCACGGGCCGGCGGCGGCAGGCCAGCAGGAAAGGCGACTCGGCCAGCTGGGGATTCACCCCACCAGAGTCCCACGCCGCAGGGCCGGTCGGTGCCGGGACCCCGGGTACAGGACCACCCAATGATCGGTATCGTTGGGCCCTCGCGACACCCCGGTCAAACGCCTCGCGAGCGCCGCTCTAGGCAAAGTGTTCGCCAAATGGGGCTCCGGCATCGATTCCAATACCACTTTCGAGACACGCCGAGCGCGATGCGGGGTTTTGTCGGCGCGACGTGCCACCGTCGGACGGACCGGTTCCGATGAAAGGGCGATGACTTCGATGTGGAGTTCCCCCGAACACCGCACTGAGCGCTGTGCCTCCTGCGACACCGAGCGCGAGTTCACACAGCCGCCCTGCGAGGAGGGTCACGAGGTGTGCCCCGAGTGGTCGTGCGTGATCTGCGGGAGCGCCCTGTTCCTTGCGTTGGCGGCGGCTTGATCACCACCGATGACCGCGACGACCACCCCCCTGCTCCGTCTCGTCCCGCGACCCGCCTCCGCGCCCGTCATGTCGATCGGTGACCGCCCGGGGCCGCCGGAGGCGTTCGCCCGTGCCATGGCCACGCTGCGCCCGGCGACCGTACGCCCCGAGATCGAGCTCGAAGACATCCCGGCGCCGCAGCGGCTGGCCCCCTATTCGGGCGCCGTGGGCGCGTCGGTCTACCGCGACGACGACGAACTGGCCGTGGGCCGGCTCATCGTGCTGTTCGATCCCGACGGCCAGCGCGGCTGGGAGGGCCCGTTCCGGCTGGTGGCCTACGTGCGCGCCGACATGGAGCCGGAGATCACCTCCGACCCCCTGCTCGGCCCGGTGGCGTGGAGCTGGCTGACCGACGCGCTGGAGACCCACGGCGCCGGGTTCGCCGCCGCGGGGGGTACGGTTACCAGAGCGGTGTCGGAGGGTTTCGGGAACAAGGACAACGATCCCGTCACGACCGAGCTGGAACTGCGCGCGTCATGGTCCCCTCTCGACGAGGATCTTTCCGCGCACGTCGCCGCCTGGTGCGACCTGATGTGCATCGCCGCCGGGATACCTCCCCTGCCGCCCGATGTCACGGCCCTGCGGCCGAGACGCACCGATGAAGAGACAGACCGGAAGACCAGTACGTGACCGATGAGACAGCCGTTCAGCCTCTGCTGGAACCTCGCGAAGGGATCCCGCCCGTCATAGCGGAGGCCGCCGACCTCGCGGCGGCGGTGACCGCTTTCGCGGGCGGGACCGGCCCGGTGGCCGTCGACGCCGAGAGGGCGTCCGGCTACCGCTACAGCGGCCGGGCCTACCTCGTGCAACTCCGGCGGTCGGGCAGTGGGAGCGCGCTCATCGACCCGATCGCCTGCCCCGACCTGTCGGCGCTCGACGCCGCCCTGTCGGGCGCCGAGGTCGTGCTCCACGCCGCCACGCAGGACCTGCCGTGCCTGGCCGAGATCGGATTCCGGCCCAGGCGGCTGTTCGACACCGAGCTGGCCGGCCGGCTGCTCGGCTACGAGCGCGTCGGCCTCGGCACCATGGTCGAGGTCGTGCTGGGCTTCGGCCTGGTGAAGGGCCACTCGGCCGCCGACTGGTCGACCCGCCCGCTGCCCGAAGACTGGCTGCGCTACGCCGCCCTCGACGTCGAGGTGCTGATCGAGCTGCGCGACGCCCTCCACGCCGAGCTGACCGAGACGGGCAAGCTCGAATGGGCGATGGAGGAGTTCGCCGCCATCCTGACCGCGCCGACGGCTCCCCCGCGCACCGACCCGTGGCGCCGCACCAGCGGCATCCACCGCGTCAGGGCCCTGCGCGGCCTCGCGGTGGTCCGCGAGTTGTGGACGATCCGCGACGCGCTGGCCCGCGAGACCGACCTGGCCCCGGGCCGGGTGCTGCCCGACTCGGCGATCGTCCAGGCCGCCCTCGACCTGCCCCGCACGACCAAGTCGCTGACCGAGATCGCCCCCTTCACCGGCCGCAGCGCCCGCCGCCACCTGCGCGAATGGCTGACCGCCATCACCCGCGGCCGCACCATGCCCGAGTCGGAGCTGCCCCAGCCCCTCGGTCCGGGCGACGGCCCGCCCCCGGCGAACCGCTGGGCCGACCGCGACCCGGCGGCCGCCAAACGCCTCGCCGCCGCCCGCGCGGTGGTCGCGGCCCTGGCCGACGAACACCGCATGCCGACCGAGAACCTGCTCCAGCCCGACGCCGTCCGGCGGCTGACCTGGGAGCCCCCGGCCGACCTCGACGAAGACGCGATCTCCGAGCGGCTGCGGGCGCTGGGGGCCCGCGAGTGGCAGATCGGACTGGCGGCCCATCCGATGTCACGGGCGCTCCAGCGCCTGGAGATCAAGGGCGAGATCTGACCGGCGCGGCCGAGGACTCCTCGACGAGGGGGTGCTCCTGGCCCCACACCAGCATGGCGTGCAGGATGCCGCTGAGGCTCCGGCCCTGTTCGGTGAGCTCGTAGACCACCCGGGGCGGCACTTCCGCGTGCACCGTTCGGGTGAGGATCTGCTGGTTCTCCAGCATGCGGAGCCGCTCGGTGAGCGTCTTGGGGCTGGGGTCGCCCAAAGCCGAGCGCAGTTCGCCGAATCGTCTGGGGCCGGTCAGCAGTTCACGGATGACCAGGGTCGACCACTTGCCGTCGAGGACCCTGAGCGTGCGCTCGACACCGCACTCACTGGTGGGGGCCGTGGTCAGGCGGGCGACGACGGTCCTTGACGCACGCCTACGCCGGGGCCGATGCGGTCATCGTGCAACTGCCGCTCGTCTTCGCCGCCGATGCGGCCGTGCCGCAGGCCGAGGCGGTGCTGGCCGCGCTCAAGGGCGGCGCGGTGCCCCGAGTGGTGTTCAACACCGGCGGCCCGACGCCCGGCGGGCCCGTCGGTGTGCCCTTCGTGGACGCCCGGGTGCTGCTGGCCGCCGAACTGCCGGGCGTCGTGGACGCCGCGACCGTCGTGGCGCCGGCGTTCACGTACATGGAGAATCTCGCGGCCCCCTGGTCACTCCCCCGGGTGGGCGAGGGGGAAGCCGCCTACCCGCTGCCGGCCGGCCTCCCGGTTCCCTGGCTGGCGCTCGACGATCTCGCCGGCGTCGTCGCCGACCTCGTCACCGACCCCGCTCCGCCGCCGGTGCGGATCGTGGCCGGCCCTCAGGCCCTGACCGGTCACCAGGTCGCCGCGGAGCTGACCGCCGCACTGGGCCGCGAGGTGCGGTGGCGGACGGTCGAGCCGGAGGAGTACGAGCGGATGCTGGCCCCGTTCACCGGCGCCGCGATCGCCGCGGGCATCGCCGCCGCCTACGCCCCTCCCCCGCCCGGATCACCGCCGCCCGCGGCGCCGGACCCGGCCGTGATCACGACCGGGACGACGACACTCCGCGAATGGGCCACCGGCCGGAGCCGGCGTCCCTGATGACCTACGACCGCAACCACACCGCCGTGTCCTGCGGCAGGCCGCCCTCCAGCGGGCCGCTCGCCAGGATGACCTCCCCGTCGAGGGGAAGGGTCCGCGCCGACAGGTTGACCACGCAGGTGAAGCCGTCGCCCCGGGTGAAGGCGATCACCTCGTCGCCCTGGTCGAGCCACGTGAAGGCGCCGCCGCGCGGGCGGGCCGCGATGGCCCGCTTGTAGAGGTTCAGCGTCGAGCCGGGGTCGGCCTGCTGGGCCTCGACGGTCAGGGCGGCCCAGGTCGCGGGCTGCGGCAACCAGGTCGACTCGCCTTCGGTGAAGCCGTAGGGCTTGGCCGTGCCGGACCACGGGATGGGCACCCGGCAGCCGTCGCGGCCCAGGCGGGCGCCCGCCGTGCGGTGGAAGACGGGGTCGTCGCGGAAGGCGTCGGGGATGTCGATGACCTCGGGGAGGCCGAGTTCCTCGCCCTGGTAGACGTACGACGAGCCGGGCAGCGCGAGCAGCAGCAGGGCGGCGGCGCGGGCGCGGCGGGTGCCGAGCTCGACGTCGACGTCGAGGTCGTGGCTGGCCAGGGGGCCGCCGCCGTAGCGGGTCACCGGGCGGACCACGTCGTGGTTGCTGATCACCCAGGGGGCGACGACGTCGGATTCGGCGGCCAGGCCGATCGAGGTGGTGATGGTGTGCCTGAGGGCGGCGGCGTCCCAGGCGGTCTGGAACAGGAAGAAGTTGAACGCCTGGGGCATGCCGCCGGGGCGGAAGTAGGGCTCCAGGTGGGTGATCTCGGTGCCCCAGAACTCGCCGACGGCCGTGCGCTCGCCGGGGAAGACGTCGGGCGGGTAGGAGTCGAGGATCGCCCGCCACGAGGCGTAGTGGCCGATGAGCTCGGGCCGGTGGAACCACGGCGACGGGCGGTCGGAGGGGGCCGGGTCGGGCACGCTCGGCAGGTCGGGGTCCTTGAACAGGCCGTGGGCGACGTCGACGCGCAGACCTGCCACGCCCCGGTCGAGCCAGAAGCGGATGACCTTCTCGAACATCGCCGGGACGGCCGGGTTGCGCCAGTTCCAGTCGGGCTGGGAGGAGTCGAACAGGTGCAGGTACCACTGGCCGTCGTCGACCTGGGTCCACGCCGGGCCGCCGAAGATCGACTGCCAGTTGTTGGGCTCGTCGCGGAACATGAACAGGTCGCGTTCGGGGCTGCCGGGACCGGCTTCCAGGGCCGCCTGGAACGCCGGGTGGGCCGACGAGCAGTGGTTCGGCACGATGTCGACGATCACCCTGATGCCGTGTCCGGCGGCCGCCGCGACGAAGGCGTCGAAGTCGGCCAGGGTGCCGAAGCGGGGGTCGACGTCGCAGTAGTCGGCGACGTCGTAGCCGCCGTCGGCGAGCGGCGAGGGGTAGAAGGGCGAGAACCAGACGGCCTCGACGCCCAGATCGGCCAGATAGGGCAGCCGGGCCAGCGCTCCGGCGAAGTCGCCGGTGCCGTCGCCGCTGCCGTCGGCGAAGCTCCGGGGGTAGACCTGGTAGACGACGGCGTCACGCCACCACTGACTCAACACACGCTCCCTTTTTGCTGGTCGTTTGCCTAGTTAACCAGACCCCTTGCGCTTCGGGAGAGTGCCGACGTACCGTGCGGAAAGCGCTTTCCACCTAAGGAGGACCACATGGCCGAGCTCGGCGTGGTGATGAACGGGGTCACCGGGCGGATGGGATACCGGCAACACCTGGTGCGTTCGGTGCTGGCGATCAACGCCCAGGGCGGGGTCGTGCTGGCCGACGGGTCGAAGGTCAAGCTGCGGCCGGTGCTGGTCGGGCGGAGCGAGACCAAGCTCAAGGAGCTGGCCGCCCAGCACGACGTCGCCGACTGGACGACCGACCTCGACGCCGCCCTGGCCGACCCGGCCAACACGATCTACTTCGACGCCCAGATCACCCAGGCCCGCGTGGCCGCGACGAAGAAGGCCATCGCGGCCGGCAAGCACGTCTACTGCGAGAAGCCGACCGCCGAGACCTCGGCCGAGGCGCTGGAGCTGGCCGCCGCGGCCGAGGCCGCCGGGGTGAAGAACGGCGTCGTCCAGGACAAGCTGTTCCTGCCGGGCCTGCTGAAGCTGAAGCGGCTGATCGACGGCGGGTTCTTCGGGCGGATCCTGTCGATCAGGGGCGAGTTCGGCTACTGGGTGTTCGAGGGCGACTGGCAGGCCGCGCAGCGCCCGTCGTGGAACTACCGCGCCGAAGACGGCGGCGGCATCGTGCTCGACATGTTCCCCCACTGGGCCTACGTGCTGGAGAACCTGTTCGGCCCGGTGACCTCGGTCTACGCCCACGTCACGACCCACATTCCCGAGCGGTGGGACGAGCGCGGGCAGGCCTACCCGGCGACCGCCGACGACGCCGCCTACGCGGTGTTCGAGCTCGGCGGCGGCGCGGTCGCGCAGATCAACTCGTCGTGGGCGGTCCGGGTGAACCGCGACGAACTGGTGGAGTTCCAGGTCGACGGCACCCACGGCAGCGCGGTCGCCGGGTTGCGCAACTGCCGCGTCCAGCACCGGAGCGCCACGCCCAAGCCGGTCTGGAACCCCGACCTGCCCGCGACGGCCCGGTTCCGCGACGACTGGCAGGAGGTGCCCGACAACGCCGAGTTCGACAACGGCTTCAAGGTCCAGTGGGAGCGGTTCGTGCGCCACGTCGTCGACGACGCGCCGTTCCCCTACACGCTGCGCTCGGGCGCGCGCGGCGTGCTGCTCGCCGAACTCGGCCTGCGGTCGGCGGCCGAGGGCCGCCGCCTGGCGGTGACCTCGTGACCACGTTCAAGAGCCGGGTCGTGTACGCCGCCGCGCACGTCGTGGCCGACCCCCTCGCCGACAACACGCCGGGCAGACCCGCGGTCATCGACTGGGAGGCCACGCTGCGCTTCCGGCGGCACCTGTGGTCCCACGGCTTCCGCGTCGCCGACGCCATGGACACCGCCCAGCGCAACGCCGGCCTCGACTGGGCCGCCACAAAGGAGCTGATCCGGCTGAGCGCGGCCGAGGCCCCCGACCTGGTGGCCTGCGGCGCGGGCACCGACCAGCTCACCGGCCCGGCCGACCTGACCGAGATCCTCGACGCCTACCTGGAGCAGATCGACACCGTCCAGTCGGCCGGCGCCGGGGTGATCATCATGGCGTCGCGGCAGCTGGCGGCGGTCGCCGGGCACCCGGAGGACTACCACTGGATCTACGGCCGCCTGCTGGCCGAGGTCGAGCGCCCGGCGATCCTCCACTGGCTCGGCGAGATGTTCGACCCGAACCTCGCGGGTTACTGGGGTTCCCGGGACGTCGAGAAGGCGACCGCCGAGTTCCTGACCCTGGTCCATGAGAACGCCGCCAAGATCGAGGGCGTGAAGGTCTCGCTGCTCGACGAGGCCCACGAGGTCGCGCTGCGCGCCGCGCTGCCCGAAGGGGTGCGCCTCTACACGGGCGACGACTTCAACTACCCGTCCCTGATCAAGTCGGGCTCGCACGCCCTGCTCGGCATCTTCGACGCCATCGCCCCCGTGGCGGCGGCCGCGCTGACCGCCCTGGACGAGGGCGACCTCGACGCCTACGACCGCATCCTGGCCCCCACGGTCGACCTGTCCCGCAAGATCTTCGAAGCGCCGACGTTCCACTACAAGACCGGCATCGTCTTCCTGGCCTGGCTCAACGGCCACCAGGACGCCTTCGTCATGGTCAACGGCGCCCAGTCGGCCCGCTCCCTGCCGCATTTGCGCGAGGTGTACCGCCTGGCCGAACGGGCCGGCCTGATCGCCGACCCCGACCTGGCCGCCGCCCGCATGCGCTCCCTGGAGGCGGTGTACGGCCGATGAGCCTGTCGCTGAACCAGTGGACGACGAAACGGTGGACCGTCCGGGAAGCGGTGGAGGGCTGCGCCCGGCACGGCGTCGAGGCGATCGGCCTGTGGCGGCAGAACGTCGCCGAACAGGGCCTGGACGAGTCGGTGAAGCTGGTCCGCGACGCGGGCCTGCGGGTCTCCTCGTTGTGCCGGGGCGGCTTCCTGACCGGCGGCGACGCCCTCGACGACAACCGCCGCGCCATCGACGAGGCGGCCGCGCTGAACGCGTCGTGCCTGGTCATGGTCGTCGGCGGCCTCCCGGGTGTGGTGCCGGGCGAGCCCCTGGGCGCGTTCTCGCGTGACCTGCCCGCCGCGCGGGCGAGGGTCGCCGAGTCGCTGGAGGTGCTCGCCCCCTACGCGGAGCAGGCGGGGGTTCGCCTGGCGCTCGAACCCCTCCATCCCGTCTACTGCGCCGACCGGGCCGTGGTGTCGACCCTGAAGCAGGCCAACGACCTGGCCGGGCCGTTCCCGAACGTCGGGGTGGTGGTCGACACCTTCCACGTGTGGTGGGACCCCGAGGTGTACGCCGAGATCGCCCGCGCGAAGATCTTCAGCTACCAGGTGTGCGACTTCCTGGTCCCGCTGCCCGCCGACGTCCTGCTGGGCCGGGGCATGATGGGCGACGGCGTGATCGACTTCAGCCCGATCACCGAGGCGGTGCGCGCGGCCGGGTACGACGGCGACGTCGAGGTCGAGATCTTCAACGCCGACGTCTGGGCCCGCGACCCCGACGAGGTGATGACCGAGATGATCAGCCGCTACGAACGACTGATCGCACCCACTCCCGCGCCCCGGGGATGACCTCGTCGAGGTCCTCGACCTCGGGATGCCAGGCCTTCTCCCACTCCAGGGAGAACCAGCCGGGATAACCCCGGAGCAGGCCGCCGACGACGTCCAGCGGCACCTCGCCCAGCCCCATCGGCCGGGGCGTGGTGCCGACGGCGTCCTTGACCTGGACGTAGGCCAGATGCGGCGCAAGGGCGGCGAACGTGGCGGCGGGCTCCTCGCCGTTCCGCCACGGATGGAGGATGTCCCAGATCGCCCCGGCGGCCTCGTGCCGCCCGAACCGGTCGAGCAGCGCCCCCACGGCGGCCCCGGTCGCCAGGTGGTCGTGCGTCTCGACCAGCACCCGCGCCCGGGTCTCCCCCGCGACCGCCTCCAGCCGCCGCAGCGCCGCCTCGACGTCGGTCCCGCCCGGGAAGACCCGCACCCCGAGCGCCCCGAACCGATCGGCCAGCACGAGCTGCTCCCGCAGCGCGGCGATCACCGGCTCGTCGGGTCCGGACTCGGCGATCCGGACATATCCACACAGGGACACGACCTCAAGGCCGGCCGCACGAGGGTCGGCGTCGAGCGGCATGTCCTCGTGGAGCCGCAACTCCAGCCCGCCGACCCCGTGCCGCAGGGCCAGGTCGACCGCCTCGGACAGGGACGCCCCCGGCAGCCCGAGGGTGCTGATCGCGAATCTCACCGGGCGCGCACACTCTCCCTGATCACGACCTCGCCCTCCACGTGGACGACCGACGGCCCCGCGTCCTCCGACAGGGCCAGTTCGACGGCCCGCGCGCCCATGGCGGCCAGCGGCAGCCGTACGGTCGTCAGCGCCGGGACCAGGTCGCGCAGGGTCGCGATGTCGTCGAACCCGGCCAGCGACACGTCGTCGGGCACCCGGATCCCCCGGTCGCGGAACGCGGCGAGGGCTCCTACCGCCATCACGTCGTTGACCGCGAACACGCACGTCACCCCGGGGTCGATCGACAACGCCGCGCCGTAACCGCCGTCGCGGTCGAAGGGCCCGTGGACGATCTGCGGGGAGAGCCCCGGCAGCGCCCCGATGAAACCCTCGCACCGCTCGGCGGCGGTGATCAGCCGCGGCGGCCCGGCCAGCACGGCGAACTCCCGGTGCCCCATCGCGTGCAGCGCCTCGGCCAGTGCGGCCGCCCCCGCCCGGTTCGCCACCGCCACGGTGTCGGCCCCGAGAAGGTCCTGCCCGATGACGGCCACCCGCCCGCCCCCGGCCCGGTAGCGGTCGAGCTCGGTGCGCAGCGCGGCGGCCGAGGGGTCGTCCATGCGCGACCCCGCCAGGATCACCGCCCGCGCCCGCTGCGCCCCGAGCGAGGAGACGTAGGCGATCTCCCTGACGGGGTCGCGGTGGGTGGTGCCGACCATGACGACCATCCCGTGGTCGTCGGCCGCCTTCACCGCCCCGTCGGCGATGGCCGCGAAATAGGGGTCGACCAGGTCGTGGACGACCAGCCCGATGACGTTCCCGGCCCCCCGGGCGAGCGTCTGGGCCGCGACGTTGGTGCGGTAGCCGAGCTCGGCCGCCGCCTGCTCGACTTTGGCCCGCAACCCGGCCCCGACCTGACGGGCGCTCCCGTTCAGGACGCGCGAGGCGGTCGCGAGGGACACCCCGGCGTGTCGTGCGACGTCTTCCAGCGTGACCACGAGTGAGAATCCTCCCGGAAAGCGATTTCCAAGTATGCCGCACAACCGGCTAGTTACTCGCGAGTAGCATTAGGGTGTCAGCCCACGCAGATAGGGAGATACCGTGCCCGCGTCACGTGAAGTCGTCTTCGTCGACGGCGTTCGCACGCCGTTCGGCAAGTCGGGGCCGAAGGGCCTCTACGCCGAGACCAGGGCGGACGATCTGGTCGTCCGCGTCATCCGCGAACTGCTGCGCCGCAACCCGTCGTTGCCGCCCGAGCGGGTCGACGAGGTCGCCGTCGCGGCCACCACCCAGATCGGCGACCAGGGCCTCACGATCGGGCGTTCGGCCGCGATCCTGGCCGGTCTGCCCAAGACCGTTCCCGGCTACGCCATCGACCGCATGTGCGCGGGGGCGATGACCGCCGTGACGACCGTGGCGGGCGGGATCTCCTTCGGGGCCTACGACGTCGCCATCGCCGGGGGCGTCGAGCACATGGGGCGCCACCCGATGGGCGAGGGGGTCGACCCCAACCCGCGCTTCCTGTCGGAGCAGCTCGTCGACGGGTCCGCGCTGGTCATGGGCATGACGGCGGAGAACCTGCACGACCGCTACCCGGCGATCACCAAGCAGCGGGCCGACGCCTACGCCGTGCTCTCCCAGGAGCGGGCCGCCAAGGCGTACGCCGACGGGGTGATCCAGCCCGACCTGGTGCCGATGGCGACCCGGAAGGCCGCCGAGGGCTGGGGGCTGGCCACCGCCGACGAGGCGATGCGGCCGGGCACCTCCATGGAGGGGCTGGCCAATCTCAAGACGCCCTTCCGGCCCCACGGCAACGTGACGGCGGGCAACGCCTCCGGCATCAACGACGGCGCGACCGGCTGCATCGTGGCCGCCGAGGACGTCGCGGCCGAGCTCGGGCTGACCGGGCGCATGCGCCTGGTGTCCTACGCGTTCGCGGGCGTCGACCCCGAGCTGATGGGGGTCGGGCCGATCCCCTCGACCGAGCGGGCGCTGCGGCTGGCGGGGCTGTCGATCGGCGACATCGGGCTGTTCGAGATCAACGAGGCGTTCGCCGTCCAGGTGCTGGCCTTCCTCGACCACTTCGGCATCGCCGACGACGACCCCCGGGTGAACCCCTACGGTGGCGCCATCGCCTACGGCCACCCGCTGGCCTCCAGCGGCGTGCGGCTGATGACGCAGTTGTCGCGCAGCATGGCCGAGCACCCCGAGGTCCGCTACGGCATCACCACCATGTGCGTCGGCCTCGGCATGGGCGGCACCGTCATCTGGGAGAACCTGGCATGAGCGAACTCGTCACCCACGCCCTGGTCCGCGACGTCGAGCTCCCCTACGGCGCCGGCACGATGGCGCTGATCACCCTCGACAACGGCGAGGACCACACCAAGCCGAACACGTTCGGCGAGGGCGGCCTCAACGAGCTGAAGAACGCCCTCGACGCGATCGAGAAGCGCACCGACCTGGCCGCCGTCGGGGTCACCGGCAAGCCGTTCATCTTCGCCGTGGGGGCCGACCTGAAGGAGGCCGCCACGATCACCGACCGGGAGCAGGCCCACCTCGTCGGCCGGTTGGGGCACGCCGTGTTCCGGCGGCTCGGCGAGTTGCCGATCCCGTCGTTCGCGTTCGTGAACGGCGCCGCGATGGGCGGCGGCCTGGAGCTGGCGCTCCACTGCACGTACCGGACGATCTCCGCCGGGGTGCCGGCGGTCGCCTTCCCCGAGTGTTTCCTCGGGCTGGTGCCGGGCTGGGGCGGGACCTACCTGACGCCCCGGCTGATCGGGCCCGAGAAGGCGATCAAGCTGATCGTCGAGAACCCGCTGTCGCAGAACCGCATGGTCAAGGGGCCGGAGGCCTACGGGCTGGGGCTCGCCGACGCGCTGTTCGAGCCGGCCGACTTCCTGGAGGAGTCGCTGCGCTGGGCCGCCAGGGTGGTCAACGGCGACGTCGTCGTCGACCGGCCGGGGCACGACGCCGTCGACTGGGCGCCCGTCGTCGAGCAGGCCCGCCAGCTGGTCGATCTGAAGATCCACGGGGCGGCGCCGGCTGCGTACCGGGCCCTGGAGCTCATCGAGAAGGCCCGCACGAGCGGCCGCGACACCGGTTTCGCGGCCGAGGACGACGCGCTGGCCGACCTGATCATGAGCGACGAGCTGCGCGCCGGGCTCTACGCCTTCGACCTGACGCAGCGGCGGGCCAAGAAGCCGGCCGGGGTGCCCGAGGTGCCGGGCCGCGCGATCACCAAGATCGGCGTGGTCGGCGCGGGGCTGATGGCCTCGCAGTTCGCGCTGCTGTTCGCGCGGCGGCTGCAGGTGCCGGTCGTGCTGACCGACCTCGACCAGGAACGCGTCGACAAGGGCGTCGGGTACGTCCACCAGGAGGCCGACACGCTCCGGGCCAAGGGCCGGATCACCGCCGACCAGGCCACCCGGCTGAAGAAGCTGGTCACCGGGTCGCTGACCAAGGAGGCGTTCGCCGACGCCGACTTCGTCATCGAGGCGGTGTTCGAGGACCTCCAGGTCAAGCAGAAGGTGTTCGCCGAGGTCGAGGAGGTCGTCTCCGACACCTGCGTGCTGGCGACCAACACCTCGTCCCTGTCGGTCACCGAGATGGCCTCGCAGCTGCGGCGTCCCGAGCGGCTCGTCGGCTTCCACTTCTTCAACCCGGTCGCAGTCATGCCGCTGCTGGAGATCGTGCGCGGCGAGCGCACCGACGACGCGACGGTGGCGACCGCGTTCACCGCGGCCAAGCAACTGCGCAAGTCGGCGGTGCTGGTCAAGGACGCGCCCGCGTTCGTGGTCAACCGGCTGCTCACCCGGTTCATGGGCGAGGTGCTGGCCTCGGTCGACAGCGGCACCTCCGCCGACGTCGCCGACCACGCGCTCGACGGGCTCGGCCTGCCGATGACGCCGTTCACGCTGCTCAAGCTGGTCGGCCCGGCGGTCGCGCTGCACGTCGCCGAGACCATGAACGCCGCCTACCCCGACCGGTTCCTGGTGTCGGCCGCGCTGGCGCGGATGGTCGCCACCGGCGGCGACACGCTCGACCCGGGCCGCGGGTTCGTCTCGAACGAGCAGGAGGTGCGGGAGCGGGCGCTGCGCGGGCTGGCGGAGGAGATCCGCATCATGCTCGACGAGGGGGTCGTCTCCGCGCCGCAGGACATCGACCTGTGCCTGATCCTGGGCGCGGGCTGGCCGTTCCACCTGGGGGGCATCACGCCCTACCTCGACCGGACCGGCGTCTCCGAGGCGGTCAACGGAGCCCGGTTCCTCCCTTAGGCTCCCGTGATGTGCGGGAACTGATGCTCGGAATCGGCCTCGGCCTCGGCGCCGGGGTCGCGCCGGGCGCGCTGCTCGGCCTGGTCGTCACCGCGAGCCTTCGCGGGGGCTTCCCGGCCGGGCTGCGCATGGCGTGCGTGCCGCTGCTCTCCGACCTGCCCGTCGTGGTGCTCTCGATCGTGCTCGCGGGCGCGCTCCCCTCGGGTCTGCTGCGGGGTCTGTCGATCGCCGGGGGCCTGTACGTCGTCTACCTCGGCGCCGAGGCCGTCGTCGCGGCCCGTACGGCCGTCCTCCCGGCCCCCGACGAGCGGGTGCGCGCGCCGGTCGGCAAGGGCGTGCTGGTCAACCTGATGAACCCGCACCCGTGGTTGTTCTGGATCACCGTGGGCGGGCCGCTCGTCGTGGCCGCCTGGGAGAAGGGCGTCGGCCCGGCCGCCGCGTTCATGGTCGGTTTCTACCTGCTGCTCGTCGGCGCGAAGGTGGTCCTGGCCGGGCTGGTGGCGGCCGGACGGCACCGGCTCGGCCCGCGCGGCTACCGCGCGACGCTGGCCGCGAGCGGGCTGCTGCTGGCCGCGGCCGGGGTGTGGCTGGTGGTCCAAGGCGTGGCCGGGTAGCCGCTGGGCAGAGGGAGACGATGCTCGATGCCGTGGACCAGCTGCTCACCTGGCTGACCGACCAGAGTCCGATCCTCGTCGCCACCGTCACCCTCCTCTACGTCGCGCTCGAAGGCATGCTGCTCATCGGCGTGATCGTGCCCGGCGACCTGTCGCTGATCATCGCCGGGACCACCGTCGACAGCATCCCCGAAGGGCCGCTGGTGGTCGCGGGCGGCCTGGGCGGCGTCGCGGTGAGCGCGTTCTCGGGCCACTGGATCGGCCGTCACTTCGGCCCGAGGGTGCGGGCGAGCAGGCTGGGCCGGTGGGTCGGCGACGAGAAGTGGAAACAGGCCGAAGAGGTGCTGCACGGCAGCGGCTGGCTGATCGCGCTGACCTACTTCGTGCCGGGCCTGAACGCGCTGACCCCGGTCTTGGCCGGGATCCTGAACATGCCGCGCCGCCGGTTCGGCTTGTGGGCCATGACCGGCGGCGCGATCTGGGTGGTCGGTTACGTCACCCTCGGCGCGCTCGCCGGTGAGGCGGCCCGCCAGAACGAGGGGCTGATCATGCCGATCGCGGCCGGGGTCGCGGTGGTCGCGGCCACGATCGGCTTCGTGGTCAGACGGGTCGTCGCGAAGCGCTAGAACTCCAGGGTGGCGCGGCGGCGCAGCGCGTCGGCAAGCTCGCCCGCCAGGTCGATCGCGGTGAGCCCGGCGTCGGCCAGGATCTTCGGCCGCTTGGCGTGGTTGAGGAACTCCTGGGCCAGCCCGAAGTTGCGCACCGGCACGTCGATGTCGTGGTCGCGCAGCAGCCGCGAGACGGCGTCGCCGACCGCGCCGACGCGGCCGTTGTCCTCGACCACCGCGACCAGCTTGTGGGCGGCGGCCAGCAGGGTCAGCGACTCGTCGAGCGGCTTGACCCAGCGGGGGTCGACGACCGTGACGGAGATGCCCTGCGCGGCCAGCAGCCCGGCGGCGTCGAGGCTGACCTCGGCCATCGGGCCCACCGCGACGATGAGCACGTCGGGCTCGCCCTCGCCCTCGCGCAGCAGCTCCATCGAGCCGATCTCGCCGATCGCCTCGACCTCCTTGACCAGCGCGCCCTTGGGGAACCGCACCACGGTCGGGCCGTCGGTGACGGCCAGCGCCTCGCCGAGCAGCTCGCGCAGCCGCACGGCGTCGCGCGGCACCGCGACCTGGAGGCCGGGCACGACCTGGAGGATCGACAGGTCCCACATGCCGTTGTGGCTGGCGCCGTCGTCGCCGGTCACGCCGGCCCGGTCGAGCACCACGGTGACGGGGAGCCGGTGGAGGGCGACGTCCATGAGCAACTGGTCGAAGGCGCGGTTGAGGAAGGTCGCGTAGACCGCGACGACCGGCTTCATGCCGCCGACGCACAGGCCCGCCGCGCTGGTCAGGGCATGCTGCTCGGCGATGCCGACGTCGAAGATGCGGTCGGGGTAGAGGGCGGCGAAGTCGGCCAGGCCGGTCGGGTGGAGCATCGCGGCGGTGATGGCGACCACGTCGGGCCGCTCGGCGCCGACGCGGACCATCTCGGCGCTGAACACGTCGGTCCAGCCGAGCTGCTTGGGCCGCTCCTCGCCGGTGACGATGTCGAAGGGCTGCGGGGCGTGGAAGCAGTCTTCGTCGTGGTTCTCGGCCGGTTCGTAGCCCTGGCCCTTCTTGGTCACGACGTGGACGATGACCGGGCCGCCGTAGGACTTGGCCTTGCGGAGGGCGGACTCCATCGCGGGCTCGTCGTGGCCGTCGATCGGGCCGACGTACTTGATGCCGAGGTCTTCGAACATGACCTGCGGGGCCAGGACGTCCTTCAGGCCCTTCTTGATGCCGTGGAGGGTGTCGTAGAGGACCGGCACGTTGCCGAACTTGTCCTTGACGAACTCCAGGACCTGCTCGTAGCTCTGGGTGACGCGCAGCTTGGCCAGGTGGGTGGCCAGGCCGCCGATCGTCGGGGAGTAGGAGCGGCCGTTGTCGTTGACCACGATGACCAGCGGCAGGTCCTTGGTCAGCGCGATGTTGTTGAGCGCCTCCCAGGCCATGCCGCCGGTGAGGGCGCCGTCGCCGATGACGGCGACGACGTGGCGGCCGTCGCCCGCCAGGCGGAAGCCCTTGGCGATGCCGTCGCCCCACGAGAGGGCGGTGGAGGCGTGGGAGTTCTCGACGATGTCGTGGGGCGACTCGGCCTGGCTCGGGTAGCCCGACAGGCCGCCCTCCTGGCGCAGGCCGTCGAACTGGTCGGCCCGGCCGGTCAGCATCTTGTGGACGTAGGACTGGTGGCCGGTGTCCCAGACGACGCGGTCGCGGGGAGAGTCGAAGACACGGTGGATCGCGATCGTCAGCTCGACCACCCCCAGGTTGGGACCCAGGTGACCACCCGCCTTCGAGTTCGCGACGGAGCGGACCAGAAGGTCACGGATCTCCTCGGCGAGCCGGGGCAGCTCGCTCGCGTCGAGTGCTTTGAGGTCGGTCGGTCCGCTCAGGGACTCCAGAAGGCCCACTGCGATTCCTTTCCCGTTCGCCGTCGAACAGTAGGAGTGTAGTTCGACAGTGCCCGGCTTCCGGCTCCGAGGCCTGGGGAATCCCTTTACGCGTGGTTGGCTTGTCCCCTACCCTCCTGATTTCGTGCGAAAAATCATTCCCTTACTCCTCGCGGGCTTGGTGGCGCCGCTTCTTGCGCCCGGAACGGTCCACGCACGGCCTGTTCCCACCGGTCTGTCCGCTCTCACGAAGAACCCGATCTACGCCTCCGGCAAGCTGCCGGTGCGGTCGTGTCCCGAATACTCCACGACGATCGAGGACTTCCTCACCGCGCAGAACTACCTGCGCGAGGCGGCCGAGTGCCTCGACGCCTCCTGGACCACCTTCTTCAAGAAGGCCAAGCTGCCCTTCCGCAAGCCGGGCATGGAGTTCATCAGCAAGCCGACCAAGACCCGTGCGTGCGGGAACATGGACGGCTTCTGGGGCGGCGCCTACTGCCACGACACCCAGGGACTGGTCGTCCTGGTCGACGGCTGGATGCTGGAGTACGAGGGCTCGCCCTTCCTCTTCTATGTGCTGGCGCACGAGTACGGCCACCACGTGCAGCAGCGGGCGGGCATCATCAAGGCCCACGACAAGCTGGCGCCCAAGAGCACCAAGGCCGCCTACAAGTGGCACGCCCGCCTGGAGCTGCAGGCCGACTGCCTCTCCGGGGCGTTCCTGCGCAGCATCTGGGCCTCCACGGGGCGCGACTCCCACGACTGGCAGCAGATGCTGACGTACATCAAGGAGGACATGGGCGACCCGACCCACGGCGGCGGCAAGAGCCGGGCGGTCTGGACCGACCGCGGCTTCAAGGCCGGTTCGCCGAGCGCGTGCAACACCTTCAAGGCCCCGGCCTCACAGGTGGCCTGACCTGCGGTGCGGCGGTCATCCACCGGGATGACCGCCGTAAATATGCATATTTACCCGACTTTACTCGTCAATAAGACCTGCAATATGGTCTGCAAACCATGCGAAAACCCCTGATCGCACTGGCCTCCGGCGCACTTTCCGTCCTCGTCGTGACGGGCTCCGCCGCTCAGGCCACCTCCTCTCCCCCGCCCCTGGCCGCCGCGCCGTCGACGGCGGCCGCCCCGGCCCCGATGGCCGCCGCACCCGCCGCCGCGAAGCGCGGGTTCCCCACGGTGCTGACGAAGAACCGGCTCTACCGGTCGGGCGCCGTGGACTCCTTCGCCTGCTCCCCAGGGGAGCCGCGCGCCGGCAGCGCCAACTCGCTCAAGACCTACCTGCTCAAGGTCGCCCGCTGCGTCAACCAGATGTACGCCCGCCAGTTCCGCGCGGCCGGCCTGGGCGCCTACCGGGTGCCGAAGATCATCATCAGGGCCGCCGGCACCAAGACGCCGTGCGGCAAGCTCAGCAACACCTACACCGCGCACTACTGCCCGTCGTCGCAGACCATCTACCAGTTCCTCCCGAAGGCCACGATCCGCAACCCGTGGGGCCTGACGCTGGCCAAGACCATGGCCCACGAGATCGGCCACCACGCCCAGCAGCGCGCCGGCATCGTGCCGGCGTTCAACCGGCTCTACGCGCAGGCGCGCACCAAGACGGCCCGCAACTACCTGAGCCACCGGGTCGAGCAGCAGGCCGAGTGCATGGCCGGGGTCTTCCTCGGGGCCACGCAGGAGAGCCTGCCGGTCATCTTCGAGGAGTGGGGCCAGGTCGTCGACTGGGCCGCCAAGCACGCCTCCGACACCGTCCACGGCAAGGGCCGCAACCAGGCCTTCTGGCTGGAGCGCGGGTTCGACTCGCAGTCGTTCCTGTCGTGCAACACCTGGACCGCGCCCAACGCGCGCGTCGCCTAGCCGTCCCGTCACGTCCTCCCGTCACGGACGATCCGGTACGGGAGCGGTTGACTATCCTGACGGGATGGCGCCCTCCCGTACCGAACCGGATCTGTCGTTCCTGCTCGACCACACCAGCCACGTGCTGCGGACCCGGATGGCGGCGGCGCTGGCCGAGATCGGGCTGACCGCCCGCATGCACTGCGTGCTCGTGCACGCCCTCGAAGAGGAGCGCACCCAGATCCAGCTCGCCGAGATCGGCGACATGGACAAGACCACGATGGTGGTCACCGTCGACGCCTTGGAGCAGGCGGGCCTGGCCGAGCGGCGGCCGTCGAGCACCGACCGGCGGGCCCGGATCATCGCCGTCACCGAGAAGGGCGCCGAGGTCGCCGCGGAGAGTCAGCGCATCGCCGACCGCGTCCACCGCGAGGCGCTCGACGCCCTGTCTGACGAGGAGGGGCGCACCCTCGTCGGGCTGCTGACCCGGCTGACGCGGGGACATCTGGCGACCCCGGTCGAGGCCCCCCAGAACGCGCGCCGCGCCCGGCAACGCGTCCGTTAATCGTCTACAACAAAACTATCTGCTACGGTCGCTTCTGTTCCCCCCGAACAGGAGACGACCATGTCCCGTTGGCTCGCGTTGGCGGTCCTGTCGACCGCCATGCTGATGACCATCCTCGACGGCAGCATCGTGACCGTGGCGCTGCCCGCCATCCAGCACGACCTCGGCTTCACCTCCGCCGCCCTGAGCTGGACGGTCAACGCCTACCTGATCCCCTTCGGCGGCCTGCTCCTGCTCTCCGGACGGCTCGGCGACCTGATCGGCCGCAAACGGGTGTTCCTGGCCGGCAACGCCGTCTTCGTCGCGGCCTCCCTGCTGGCCGGGCTGGCCGCCACCCCCGAACTGCTGATCGCCGCCCGGTTCCTGCAGGGCGCGGGCAGCGCGCTGGCCTCCTCGGTCGTGCTCGGCATCCTGGTGACCCTGTTCACCGACCCCGCGGAACGGGCGAGGGCGATCGGGGTGTTCAGCTTCACCGGCGCGGCCGGGGCGTCCATCGGGCAGGTGCTCGGCGGGGTGCTCACCGACACGCTCGACTGGCACTGGATCTTCTTCGTCAACGTGCCGATCGGGCTGGCCACGATCGTGCTGGCCGTCAGGGTGCTGCCCGCCGAGCGCGGCACCGGCCTGTCGGCCGGGGCCGACGTCGCCGGCGCGCTGCTGGTCACCGCCGGGCTGATGCTGGGCGTCTACACCGTGGTCGGCGTCGAGGCGCACGACACCGGGCGCACCCTCGCCTACGGCTGCCTGTCGGTGGTGCTGCTGGCCGCCTTCCTCGTGCGGCAGGCCACCGCGCGCACCCCGCTGATGCCGCTGCGGGTGTTCCGGTCGAGGAACGTGTCGGGCGCGAACGCGGTGCAGGTCCTCGCGCTGTCGGCGATGTTCTCGTTCCAGATCCTGGTCGCCCTCTACATGCAGCGGGTGCTCGGCTACGGCGCCCTGGCCACCGGCCTGGCCATGCTGCCGGCCGCCGTCGCGATCGGCGGGGTGTCGCTGTTCGTCTCGGCCCGGCTCAACGACCGGTACGGCGCCCGGACCGTGCTGCTCGCCGGGCTGGTGCTGCTGGTGGCCGCGATGGGCTGGCTGACCCGGGTGCCGGTGGACGCCGACTACGTCGCCGACCTGCTGCCGGTGATGCTGCTCATCGCCGGGGGCGGGCTGGTGCTGCCCGCGCTGACCAACCTCGGCATGTCGGACGCCCGCGCCGACGACGCCGGGCTGGCCTCGGGCCTGTTCAACACCACCCAGCAGATCGCCATGGCCCTCGGGGTGGCGGTGCTGTCGACGCTGGCGGCGGGCCGCACCCAGGGCCTGCTCGACGGGGGCGCGCCGGCGGCGGTCGCGCTGACCGGGGGCTACCGGCTGGCGTTCACGGTGTCGGCGGGGCTGCTCGCGGCCGCCTTCGTCGTCGCCCTGGTGGTGCTGCGGCCGGTCAGACGCTCATCCGCGCGAGCACCTCGAGCGGGTCGGCGAGTACCTTCGTGAAGGCGAGTTCGGCGGCCCCGACCAGCGTCGCGTCGTCACCGAGCTCCGAGGTGCGCAGCCGCAGCGTCTCCCGCAGCGCGGGGTGGGTGGCCAGGTTGAGGCGGCTGCGGACCTGCGCGGCCGAGCCGAGATAGATCTCGCGCAGGGTGCCGCCGAAGATGACGACCTCGGGGTTGAAGACGTTGACCAGGTTGGCGACGCCGATGCCGAGCCAGTCGCCCACCCGGTGGAGCGCGTCCTGAGCGATTATGTCGCCGCGGTCGGCCGCCTCGACCACCGCGTGGATGCCGTCGCGGCCCCGGCCCGCCGCCAGGCGCTGGATGCCGGAGCTGCCGGCGTGCTCCAGCAGCGCCCGCTCCCCCACCTCGGCCTCCAGGCAGCCGTGAGAGCCGCAGCCGCAGGGCCGGCCGCCGGGGTTGACCACCATGTGGCCGACCTCGCCGCCGTAACCGGCCGCGCCGCCGAGCAGCTGGCCGTTGACCACGATGCCGCCGCCGATGCCGACGTCGCCGTGCAGGTAGACGAGGTCGCGGCAGCCGGTGCCGGTGCCCCGGGTGTGCTCGGCGAGCGCGCCCAGGTTGGCGTCGTTGCCGACGGTCACCGGCAGGCCCATGGCCAGGCGCTTGGACAGCTCCTCGCCGAACGGGCCGTCTTCCATTTCGAGGTTGGGGCTGAAGCGCACGAGGCCGTCGGTCTTGCGCACCGCGCCGCAGAACGCCGCGGCCGCGCCGACGCAGACGGTGTCGGCCCGGGTCTTGCGGTGCATCTGGCGGGCGAACCCGGCCAGCGTGGCGACCGACTCGTTGAGGTCGAACGCGCCGCGCGGGCGCACCGCCCACCGGCGGTCGAGGATGACCCCGCCCAGCCCCACCCGGGCGGCGACCAGCCGGTCGACGCCCACGTCGAAGGCGAGCACGTAGACCCGCGAGGACTCGGGCCGGACCACCAGTGACGGGCGGCCGGCCCGGCCGGTCTCCTTCGGCAGTTCCTCGCGCACCAGACCGGCCGCGGTGAGGTCGGCCGTCAGCGCCATGATGGTGCTGCGGTTCAGCCCCATGCGGCTGGTCAGTTCGGCACGCGAGGTCGGACCGCCGAGGTGGACGTGGCGCAGCAGGGTGCCGAGGTTGTGCCTGCGGATCTCCTCCTGAGAGGGACCTGCGCGCAGCATGCGTCCTGCCTCTGGTGCCGGGGGGTCGTCGGTCGCGCTCACCCTATCGGCGGCCGGATGCCGACGCCCGCTTACGGGAGAGGGCGTCCACACCCGCCGCGAGCAGCAGCACCGCGCCGGTGACCACGTACTTCACGCTGGAGCTGTAACCCATCAGGCCCATGCCGTTGATGACGACCGCGACGACCGCGCCGCCGAGGATGGCGTCGAGGGCCCGGCCCTTGCCGCCGAACAGCGACGTGCCGCCGATGACCGCCGCGCCGACCGCGAACAGCAGCACGTTGCTGCCGCCCGTGTTCGGGTCGACGGAGTTGGCGCGGGAGGCCGCGATGATGCCGCCGACGGAGGCCATGAAGGAACAGATGACGAACGCGGAGATCTTGATCCGGTCGACGTTGATGCCGGCCCGGCGGGCCGCCTCGGCGTTGCCGCCGACGGCGTAGATGTGCCGCCCGAACCGGGTGCGGCGCAGCACGAACGTCCAGACCAGCAGCAGCACCAGGATGATCGGCACCACGACCGGCACGCCCGTCAGGGAGATGACGCCCGGGTTGCGGCTGCGCTCCAGGTTCAGCACCCACACGGCGAAGCCCGACGCGACGGCGAGCGCGCCGACGCGGACGGCGATCAGCGACAGCGGGTCGGTGACCAGGCCGCGGCCCGCCCTGCGGCGGTTGTTGAGCAGCTGGAGACCGGCGTAGGCGACCACGCCGACGACCACGAGCGCCCAGCCGAGCCACGGGTACATGTTCTCGTTGGCGATGGCCAGGATGACCGAGTCGCGGATCGAGATGTTGGTGCCCTCGTCGAGCAGGATCAGCACGACGCCCTGGAAGGCCAGGAAGGCGGCCAGCGTCACGACGAACGACGGGATGCCGAGCTTGGCCACCAGCCAGCCGATGATCAGGCCGATGACGACGCCGACGAGCATCGCGGCGGCGACGGCGGCGTACCAGGGCCAGCCCTCGTTGGTGAGCAGCACGCCGAGGAAGGCCGCGCAGACGCCCGACGCGAAGCCGGCCGACAGGTCGATCTCGCCCAGCAGCAGGACGAAGACCAGGCCCATCGCGATGACGGTGACGCCCGCGCCCTGGGTGAACAGGTTGGCGAAGTTGACCGGCGACAGGAAGACCGGCGAGAGGATCGCGAAGACCGTGCACAGCACGATGAGCCCGATGACCGCCGGGAGGGCGCCGAGTTCACCTCCGCGCACCCGCTCCACGTAGTCGCGGACCTGCTTGTTCAGCCCGGCGGACGGCGCGACGGCCTTCTCCTCCGGGGCGGTTGTGGTGGTCATGCGGTCGCTTCCTTGCCGTTCTGCAGGCCGAGCTCCCCGCTGCGCCCGGCCGTGATGAGCTCCACGATCTGGGAGTGGGTGACGTCGGAGGTCTTCACCTGGGCGGCCATGCGGCCGAGGTACAACGCGGCGATCCGGTCGGAGACCGCGAAGACGTCGTTCATGTTGTGCGAGATGAGCACGACGGCCAGGCCCTTGTCGGCCAGACGGCGGACCAGCTCCAGGACCTGCGCGGTCTGCGCGACGCCGAGGGCGGCGGTCGGCTCGTCGAGGATGACGACCTTGCTGTTCCACAAAACGGCCTTGGCGATGGCGACCGTCTGCCGCTGGCCGCCGGACAGGCTGGAGACGTGCTGGCGGAGGGACTTGACCGTCCGGACCGAGAGGCCCACGAGGGTCTTGGCCGCCATCTCCTCCATCGTGTCCTCGTCGAGGACCAGGCCGCGCTTGCGCTCCCGGCCGAGGAACATGTTCTGGACGATGTCGAGGTTGTCGCAGAGCGCGAGGTCCTGGTAGACGATCTCGACGCCGAGGGCGGCGGCGTCGCGGGGGCCGCCGACGCTCACCTGCTTGCCCTCGAAGTAGTACTCGCCCGAGTCGAAGGGGTGGATGCCCCCGATGCACTTGACGAGGGTGGACTTACCGGCGCCGTTGTCGCCGACAAGAGCGGTCACCTCTCCGGGATACACCGAAAAGGCGACATCGTGAAGAACCTGCACGGGGCCGAAGCTCTTGTCGATTCCGCGCAGTTCCAGAACGGGTGCCGTGGACACGATGGGCTACTCCTGGTTCCAGAGAGAGGGGTACGGCCCACGCGTCGAGCGTGCGTGGGCCGTACCCCCGGAATGACTTAGCTGATTCCGGCTTCGGTGCACATGGCGGCGAAGTCGCCGGTGCACAGCTCTTCCTTCGTGACGTAGCCGTCGGCGACGACGTCCTTCACGTTCTCCTTGTAGATGGCGACCGGGGTCAGCAGGACGGCCGGCACGTCGGCGCCGGTCTCGGTGTCCTTGACGGTGCCGGTGGCGGCGGGCTTCTCACCCTTGGCCAGGGCGATGGCCAGCTGCGCGGTGGCGTCGGCCTCCTGCTTGACGGCCTTGTAGACGGTCATGCACTGGTCGCCGGCGAGGATGTTCTGCAGGCCCTGCGCGGTGGCGTCCTGGCCGGTGACCGGGACCTTGCCGTTGAGGTTGTTCTTCTTCAGCACCGCGATGGCGGCGTTGCCGAGGCCGTCGTTCGCGGCGAGCACGCCGGCGATCTTCGGCTCCTTGGTGAGCTGCTGCTCGAAGAGGGTGCCGGCCTGGGCGTTGTCCCAGTCGGGAACCGAGTCCTCCGGGCCCTTGACGTAGTCGCCCGAGTCGAACTTCGGCTTGAGGACGCCGTCGTAACCCTCCTTGAAGAGGGTGGCGTTGTTGTCGGTCGGCGAGCCGTTCAGGTACGAGATGATCGGCTTCTCGGCCTTGGCGTCGTCGAGGCACTTCGACAGGCCCTCGCCCTGGAGCTTGCCCACGGCGGTGTTGTCGAAGGAGACGTAGTAGTCGGCCTTGCCGCCGAGGGTGAGGCGGTCGTAGTCGATGGTGGCGATGCCCTGGGCCTTCGCCTTGTCCAGGACGGCCTTGCCGGTGCCCGAGTCGAGGTTGACGATCGCGAGCACGGTCACGCCGCCGGTGATCATCTGGTCGGCGATGGTCTGGAACTGGTTCTTGTCACCCTGGGCGTTCTGGATGTCGTAGGCGACACCCGCGGCCTTGAACGCCTCTTCGAGGTACTTGCGGTCGGCGGTCTCCCACCGGGCGGAGGACTTGCTGTCGGGGAGGATGACGCCGATCTTGCCCTGGGCGGGCGCGGCGGCGGACGTCGCGGGGGCGGCGCCGGTCGTCTCGGGAGCTGCTCCGGTGCCCTCGTCACCCCCGCCGCACGCGGTGAGACCGAGGGAAAGGGCCGCGAAGGCGGCGCCAATGCTGAGGATCCCCTTGCGCATGATGCGTGGGTCCTTTCTGGCCGGGGGTCTATCGGGGGGTGTGACTCACCTAATGGGTGAATGTTGTTTGAGACAACGTAAGCCCAAGGGAACTTGGGGGAAAGACACGGGACGGTAACGTTTGTTGCCCGGGGTAACAATGAAGAAACGTACCCGCAAAGAAGGCGGGCACCCCACCAAGCGCAGGTAAAAAGCGGAAAGCCGCCCAGGTCACAGACCTGAGCGGCGCTTTGTGAGCAGGTCAGCGCAGGCGGGCCGCCGCGCGCAGCAGCATCACCCCGAAGACGACGGCGATCAGCGCCGCCGCTCCCACCGCGGCCAGCATGGGCGGCACCCAGAACGCCGCCACCGCGCAGACCGCCCCCAGCACGACCATCGCGGCCCCGCCCCAGCGCTGCGACCGCTGCCACGCCAGGGTCCAGCGCCCGAGCGCGTCGTCGCCCCCGACGGCGGACGGCGCGATCTTCGGCAGCACGTTGCCGAGCCCCATGAGCAGCACCCCGAACCCGACCGCCGCCGCCCGCTCCAGCGGGAAGCCATGCCCGGCCGCGGTGAGCAGGAACCCCGTGTGCACCACGATGAGGAACAGCGGCAGCAGCGTGAACAGCACGTTCATGGTCCGGACCTGCGCGTCGGGGCTGGCCACCAGGCGGGGGTCGACGTGCGGCTTGAGCCGGTTGCCGAGCTTCGTGGACGCGACCATGACCGCCGCGATGACCAGCAGCACCCCCGGCGTCGCGGCGACCGCGACGAACTTGGGCACCGCCGAACCGGCCCGCTGCGGGGTGGGGTCGCGGGTCACGACGAGGTCGGGGAGGGAGTCCCACAACGCCACGCCCACGCCGGCCATCACGACCACGCTCAGGGCGGAGACCGCGATCCCCGTCCACGGCCGCTGGTTCATACCGCCTCCTTCATGGGCCGTAACGCGCCCAGCCGGGCGACGGTGGCGTGCTCCTGGCTCATCAGGCCGAAGACCAGGCAGAGCACGTCCTCCATGACGGAGGTGTTGAGCCGGTACCAGATCGTGGTGCCGTCGCGTTCGCCGACGATCAGGTCGGCGTCCTTCAGCACGTTCAGGTGTCCCGACAGGGTGGGCCGGGCGATGGTCAACTGGTCGGCGATCTCGCCGGCCGAGAGCTGGTCGTGTTCGTGCAGGATCCGGAGGACCTCGCGGCGACGGGTGTGCGCGAGTGCCTCGAACGTGCGGCCGGTAACCATGTCTGATCCCCGATCTGCCGGAAGCTGATCACGACTCTAGGGAGGGGTCACGCGGGGCACATCCGGCCCGCGACATGTGCGGGTCACGTCGTCGACCATGACGATCGTCATTGCCGCAAACAGGCACAGATGGGCACTTCTCTTCCCCTGTGCCCCCTCCCCGGGCGCCGTTATGCTCCGCCTATGCCGGACGTCATGCCATTGGCCCAAGTCGGGCCGTGGGTGAATTTCCCGCAGGGTCGCCCCCCGATCGTGTTCAAGATCTTCTTCTGGGGGTCGGCCCTCGTCAGCGCGCTGGTCGTGGGCATCAACCTGCTCGCGCTCGACCGCGTGGCCGAAGACGGGCCGATGCGCGCGTTCTTCGTGCTGAGCGCGGTGGCGCTGCCGCTGACCTGCTTACTCTGGCCGCTGCTGCCCTGGCAGGCGTCGGTGTCGCCGCTGCGCAAGACGGCCACCGTCGTGTTCCTCGCGTCGAGCCTGCTGCTCATCTCGGGCGGCGGGGTGGCCGCGCTGCTGGTGGTCAGCGTGGCCGTCGGCAACGCGCTGGTGGTGTACGGCCTGCGCGGCGGCATCGCCTTCGCCGCCATCACCGGCCTGTTCTACCTCGTGCTCGGGCTGCTCAACCCCGGCCAGAGCCTGGTCGCCTCGATCGTGTCGGGCGCGGTCGTGCTGCTGCTCTGCCTGATCATCCTGGTCGTCGTGGTGGCGATGATCGAGGCCAACCGCCGCTCGGAGGAGACCGCCGCCCTGCTGGCCGAGCTGGAGGAGGCCCACGCCGAACTGCGCGGCTACGCCGACCGGGCCCGCGAGCTGGCCATCGCCGAGGAGCGCGCCCGCCTCGCCCGCGACATGCACGACTCGGTCGGCCACTACCTGACCGTCATCAACCTGGGGCTGAGCAACGCCCGCCGCTACCGCGACCGCGACCCGCAGGAGGCCTGGAACGAGGTCCACCAGGCGCAGGACCTCACCCGCGAGGCGCTGGCCGACTCGCGCCGCTGGGTCAGGGCGCTGCGCCCCCTGCGCATGGACGGCAAACGCGGCGTCGAGGCGCTGGCCACCCTGGTCGAGTCGTTCGGCGGCGCCGACACCACGCTGACCTTCACCGCGCGCGGCGACTGGCCCGGCCTCGACGACGACCGGGAACTGCTGTGCTTCCGGGCCGTACAGGAAGGACTGACCAACGTGCTGCGGCACGCCAAGGCGGCGAACGTCGAGGTCACCCTCGACTGCGCGCCCGAGCAGGTGACCATCGTCATCTCCGACGACGGCCGGGGCGCCGACCGCGCGGCCCGCTCCGACGGCGCCGGCCTGAGCGGCCTGCGCGAACGGGCCGAGGCGGTCGACGGCACCGTCGAGACGTGCACCGACCCCGGCGAGGGCTTCACCCTCCGCGTGACGGTGCCCGCATGATCCGGGTGCTCCTCGTGGACGACCAGCTCCTCATGCGCGAGGGCCTGCGCAAACTGCTGGAGATCGAGCCCGGCATCGAGGTCGCCGGGGCCGCCGACGACGGCGTGGAGGCGCTCGACCTGCTCGACCGGCTGCCGCCGGAGCACTACCCGCACGTCGCGCTGGTCGACGTGCGGATGCCGAGGATGAACGGGGTGGAGCTCGTCGCGCGGCTGCGCGAGGAGCACCCCGAGGTCGCCGCGGTGATGCTGACGACCTTCGACGACGACGACTTCATCTTCGGCGGGCTGCGCGCCGGCGCGCAGGGCTACCTGCTCAAGGACATCGCCCCCGACCAGCTCGTCGACGCGATCGGCCGGGCCGCCAGGGGCGAGACCGTGCTCGGCGGCCCGGCCGCCGAACGGGTGGTGGCCGCGCTGCGCGGCCTGCCCGGCGAGCCGCCCCGCGACGACGAACCGGCGCCCCTGTCGGAGCGCGAGTTCGAGGTCGCCCAGCTGGTCGGCGAGGGCGCCTCGACGCGGGACATCGCCAGGAAGCTGCACATCACCACCGGCACCGCCAAGAACCACATCTCCAGCTGCCTGCGCAAACTCGGCCTGCGCGACCGCACCCAGCTGGCGGTGTGGGCCGTTCAGCACACCGGCGAGGTCTGAGCCCCGACGAGTTCGGCGTAGAGCGGCGACTCGGCGACCAGCGTCTCGTGCCGCCCCGACCACGCCCGCGCGCCGTCGAGCAGCAGGATCTCGTCGGCCCGCAGCGCCGAGGCGGCCCGATGCGCGATCACGACGAGCGTGCCGGGCCGCTCGCGGAAGGCCCGTTCGGCGCGGGCCTCGGCGGCGGGGTCGAGATGGCAGGTGGCCTCGTCGAGCACGACCAGCCGGGCCGGGCTGACGTACGCGCGGGCGAGGGCGACCAGCTGCCGCTGCCCGAGCGAGAGCGCGCCCGGGTCGAGCGGGGCGTCGAGGCCGCCCTCCACCAGCGGGCCGGCGCCGACCGCGCGGGCCGCGTCGAGCAGGTCGGCGTCGGTGGCCTCCGGGTGCAGGTAGCGGAGGTTGTCGCGGTAGGTGCCGGTGAAAACGTAGGACTCCTGCGGCAGCAGCGCGACGTGGTCGCGGGCCGGGGGCCGCCCGCCGACGGTGACGAGCCCGCCGTCGGGGGCCCCCAGCCCGGCCAGCAGCAGGGCGAGGGTGGACTTGCCGATGCCGCTGGGACCGATGACGGCCAGGTGGCCGCCGTCGGGGACGTGGAAGCTCAGGTCGCGCAGGACGGGCTCGGCGCCGGGGTCGTAGGCGAAGGTGAGCCGTTCGGCGCGCACGTCCGCCGTCGCGGGGGCCGGGGTCGTCGCGGGCGGGGCGGCGGGGACCGCCCTGATCGTCTCGGTCAGCCGGCCGAGCGTCACCGAGAGCTGCAGGCCCGAGCCGCCGACCAGGTCGGTGAGGGTCTTCATGGCCGGGTCGAGGTGCATGGTCAGGTAGGTCGCCGCGCCGATGACCAGGCCGACGGTCAGCCCCCGGCCGAGCAGCCACGGCGTGGCGACGATGAGCGACAACAGCGGCAGGTAGCCGCCGATCGCGGTGACCACGCTGCGGGCGGCCAGCGCCCGCGCCATGCGCTGCTGGGCGTGCCGTTCGACCGTCATGGCCGCGCCGACCTCGGCGGTGACCTCGCCGGCGCGGCCGAACGCGGCGATGTCGCGGTGCCCGGCGAACGCGGCGGCGGCGTCGGCGGAGACCCGCTCCCCCGCCGTCAGCGCGGCCCGCTGCCGCCGGGCCAGGCTCGGCAGCAGCAGCCCGAACAGCGCCGCCGACAGCAGCACCGGCGGGATCGTCACCCAGACGATCTCCCCGGCCAGCGCGCTCAGCCCGAACACCGCCGCCGCCGTGGTGAAGACGAATCGGCGCAGCCCGTTCAGCAGGGCGGTCACGGTCCGGCGCACCGACTCGACCTGCTGGGTGACGCGCGCGGTCGAGGCCCCGTCGGGCAGCGCGTGTTCGGGCCCGTGGACGAGGCCCGCCACCACCGCCCGCAGCAGGTCGTCACGCAGGGGCTCGATGACCGCGCCCAGCAGCGGATAGGTGAACCGCGACGCGACCGCCCCCACGGAGTAGGCCGCCAGCACCCCCGCCAGCCACCACAAGCCGGTCGCCAGGTCACCGGCGAGGAACCCCCGGTCGACGGCCCTGGCCATGAACAGGCCCGACGCCATCGCGGGCAGCGCCTCGACCGCGGACCAGACCGCCAGCAGGACGAGCTCCCGCCTCCTGGCCCGCAACGACCGGCCGAGCAGCCGGAACCCGGTGTCGCGCCCGGTGTCAGACATGGATCGGCTCCCGTTCCGCGCCGAACAGGCCGCGATAGTCGGCCTGTTCGAGCAGGTCGGCGTGGGGGGCGACGGCGCGCACGCCCGTGCCGTCGAGCCAGACGACCAGGTCGGCGCGGGCGGCCAGCGAGGCGCGGTGGGTGGCCACCAGCCGGGTCGCCGGATGCGCCGCGAGGGCGTGGCTGATGTGCAGTTCGGTCACGCTGTCGACGCTGGAGACGGCGTCGTCGAGGATCAGCAGCCGGGCCGGGCGGGCCAGCGCCCGCGCCAGGCCGAGCCGCTGCCGTTCGCCGCCCGACAGGGGCGCGTCGGCGCACGGGGTGTCGTATCCGGCGGGCAGGCGGCGCACGAACGTGTCGGCCCGCGCCAGCCGCGCCGCCTCCCGCACCCCGCCGGGGGAGCCGAAGCCGATCGCGTCGGCGACGGTGCCCGGCAGGTAGGCGGGGCGTTCGAAGGCCCAGCTCACCGCATCGGCCAGGGCGGGCGGCGACAGGTCGCGCAGCGGCACGCCGTCGAGCAGCACCTCGCCCTCGTCGGGGTCGAGCAGGCGCCCGGCGAGCTGGAGCAGGGTCGACTTGCCGGCGCCCGACTCCCCCACCACGGCAGCCATCGCGCCGCCGGGGACGGTCAGGTCGGCGTACCCGCCGGGAACCGAGACCCCCCGGAAGGTCAGCTCTCCGGGACCGGCGGGCAGCTCCCGGGCGCCCCGCGCGGTCGCGCCGACGGTCAGCACCTCGGCGAGGCGGCGGGCGCCGGCCCGCGCCTGGGCCAGCGCCATGAAGGCGTTGGCCTGGTTGAACAGGCCGAACGCCATGCCGGCGTAGGCGGTCGCGGCGGCGAACTGGCCGGGCGTCAGCTCACCGGCCAGCAGCGTGTATCCGGCGGTGGCGACCACCGCGACCTGGATGAGCGGCAGCACCAGCGACGCGTGCAGGTTCAGCCGGCCCTGCAACGCCCACGACGCCCGCCCGGCGCGGTGCAGTTCGGGCAGGCCGGTGAGCACCCGGTCGATCTCGCGGCGCTCGGCCCCGGCCGCGCGCACGCTGCGCAGGCCGGTCAGCACCTCGGTCAGCCGCCCCGCGATCGAGCCCTGGACGGTCATGTAGTCGGTCATCAGCGGCGAGGCGCGCCCGACGAAGAAGCGGATGATGAGGGTCACGACCGGCGCGCCGACCGCGAAGGCGACGCACAACCGCCAGTCGATCAGGGCCAGCGCGACCAGCGCGCCGCCCGACATCAGCAGCGACCCGATCCAACCGGCGGCGAGCGGCACCACCGAGGCGACCTCGCCCGTGTTGGTCAGGAGCCGGGTCGTCAGGTCGCCGGTCGAGAACGCCGCGCGGTCGCGCACCCCGAGGCGGAGCACGTGTCCGAGCAGGTCACGGCGCAGGCCCAGGACGAGCGTGTTGACATGCCATGGCGACACGAGGAGGCTGGCGATGTCAAGGAGGATCAGGACGGCGACCAGTCCGGCCAGCAGGCCGACGGTGCCGAGGTCACCCCCGGTGGTCTGGGCGTCGACGGCCGCGGCGAGCAGCGCCGGCAGGGCGAGTGCGGCGGCCGAGCGGCTCAGGTCGAGCAGCAGCAGCACGACGCTCCAGGCCGGGTTGGCCGTCACCGTCTCGATCAGCAGCCGGTCGGCAGGGGTGCGCGGCATGATGAGATGTCCTCCGGTAGCGGCGCGAGCCGGGGCGTTACGGTCGCCCCGGCTCACGCTGTCGGTCACGTCACGTCACATGCAGACGACGAGGCTCGCGGTGCTCGTGGTCAGGCAGGCCGAGAAGCTCGCGGTGCTGCCGAGGCAGATCCCGCCGGCGCTGACGGTGCTGTAGATGCTGTTCGGTCCGGCGCCGGCGTCGCCGGAACCCTGGCCCTGGAGGTTGAGGACGTATCCCATGGTCTTCTCTTTTCTGGTGAGGGAGATGGATTAGCAGAGGGCGAGGCTGGTGGTCGAGAAGCAGGTGACGGGGCTCAGGAAGCTGAGCCACGAGTCGGCGCCGTCGCCGGGGGCTTCGGCGGCGACCTTGGTGGCCTGCAGGTTCAGGACGTAGCTCATGAGTGGGGTTCCCTTCTCGGGGTCTCAGGTCCAGGGGCAGAGGAAGAGGCTGGCGCCGCTCTGGCAGTTGATCCAGCTGTTGGTCGAGAACGACAACGCCGCGTTGCGGTCGGCGTGGGCCGAACGGGTGGTGGTCTGCAGGTTCAGGACGTAACCCATGGGTGGTGCCTCGCTTTCGCTAGCAGATGGAGATGCTCCAGTTGGAGAAGCAGAGCGACAGGCTGGGCGTGCTCGGCATGAGCGCGCTCTGCTCGGCGGCCTCGGCGGTGATGCCCTGCAGGTTCAGGACGTAGGACATGGCGGTTCCCTTCTGGTCAGCAGAGGAAGAGGGTCAGCCCGCTGATGCAGAACGAGGGGCTGAGGCTGGAGGGGCCCATGAGCTGGGCGGGTTCCTTGGAGACCTCGCGGGCCTGGAGGTCGAGGACGAAGGCCATCGGGGTGATCCTTTCTGTGACGGGTGGAGCGGTGGGGTCACCTCGCCGTGAACGGCCGCAGGAAGGGCAGCAGCTCAAGGGAGGGGTCACGGAGCGCGGCGAGCGCGTGGAGGATGCCGGCGGCGCCGGTGCCGAAGTCCATCGACAGCCGCATCAGCTGGTCGCCGGGGAAGGCCACCTCGCCCCGCAGCCCGACCATGTGCAGCTTCAGCCGCTCGCGCTTGACCGCGATCAGGTCGTCGAGGGTCGGGTCGCCGGGGTAGTGGTCGCGCAGGTGGTTCAGGAAGCCCATCTGGCCGGCCGTGCCGTAGAAGACCATCGGGCAGATGTGGAACTCGGCGTGCCCGGCGCGGCGCAGCCCGTCGAGTGAGGCGAGCAGGTCGTCGCGCCGCCGGTGGCGCAGCAGCTCGGCCAGCGCCAGCCCGACCCCGGCCGACCCGAGCCCGATGTAGGGCATCAGCCGCCAGCCCTCGTCGACCAGCAGCGAGTCGCCCTCGGTGGTGGTGCAGCAGTCGAGGTCGAGCCTGATGGCGTGCTCGGCGGCGTCGAGGTGGGCGGGGTCGCCGGTCTCCTCGTAGAGGCGGGTGAACAGCAGCGACGAGCCCGAGGTGCCATGAAGCAGGCCGGCCTTGCGGTGGCGGCCGGTCTCGTCGACCGGTTTGGGGGGATCGTGGCGCAGCCGGTCGGCCAGGTCGGCGGCCATCTTCACGGCCAGGTCGCGGCGGCCCGGGTCGTCGAGCCGCCGGGCGAAGTAGAGCTGGGTGAGCGCCACTCCGCTGACGCCGGTCATGATCTCGTCGGCCATCTGCGGGGTGCCGCTGCGCTCGATGACGCCGAGCACCTCCAGGGCGGCGTCGCGGTTGCCGATCTCCTCGAAGGCGTAGGCGATGCCGTGGAGGCCGTCGTAGAGGCCGAGCCGGTGCAGGCCCTGGTGCTCGCGCACCCGCCTGAGCAGCCACTCCTCGTGTTCCTCTCGGCGGCCGTAGCCCGACTTCGCCATCGCGTAGAGCACGCCGGCCGCGCCGTAGCCGAAGCCGAGGCCGCCGAGGTTGAACTGCTCGACGTCGCCGGGGAACAGCCGGTCGTCGCGGTCGGGCGTGGCGCTGGCCCAGACCGTCTTCGCCAGGGAGTCCTCGATGGCCGGCCAGTCGCCGCTCTCGATCAGCCGGGCCGAACGGGCCATCTGCTCGGGCGTGCCGGCGAAGTCGGACGGCCCCAGGTCGAGCAGGTCGAGCACCTGCGCGCCCCAGCCGGCCGGCACCGGGAACCGCTCCTCGACGAACCGCACGAGCGCCTCGGCGCGGGTGCTGTCGAGGGTGAACAGCACGGTCAGCGGCACGAACGGGGCGACCTTCAGGCAGCCCAGCGCGTAGCGGTCGGCCGCCAGGGCGTCGCGCTGGTCGGGCGGCACGAAGCCGGGCGCGCCCATGCCGATCCGCTGCTCGGCGGCGGCGTAGGTGGACAGCTCGAAGTCGATGAGCTTGACCCTGCCGTCCTCGGTGATCATCACGTTGTTCGGGTGGAGGTCGCCGAACGCGATGCCGCGCTCGTGCAGCCGGCCGACCACCTCGACGATCTGGTCGGTGGTGTCGATCGCCCACGCGGTGAACTCGGCGATCTCCTCCTCGCTCGGGTCGGCCTTGATCAGGGGCGCCTTCAGGATCATGCGCTTGTTGAACGTGACGCCGTCGACCAGCTCCTGGACGAGGAAGTGGTGCTCCCACAGCTGGAAGTAGTCGTAGACGTCGACCACCGCGTCGAGGTCGGCCAGCTTCCCGAGGAACTCGTGCTCGCGCTTCAACCGGCTGACCGCGTCGCGGCCCTTCTGGTCGAGCCCCGCGCCGGGCCGGGCCTCCTTCAGCACGACCTTCCGGCCGGTGGCCTTCTCGACGGCGACGTAGAGCCCGCCGCCGTTGGAGAAGTGCATGGCCGACTCGATCTCGTACGGGAAGTCGGCCGGCGCCTCGTTCGACTGCCGCTCCTCCAGGTGAGGCACCAGCCAGGCCGGCGGGCACACCCAGTCGGGCACGTAGAAGACCGGGTCGCGCTTGTCGACGACGAGCTCGCCGTCGGGGTCCTCGATCGCCATCGCCGGCTCGCCCAGCTCGTTGCGGGTCATACGCTCGACGAAGCCGCCGTAGCGCAGGTAGAGCGGCCCCTCCTGCCAGCGCAGGTCGGACAGGATGTAGGGCCCGCCCATGCCCTCGAGCTGGGGGCCGAGCTCGTCGAGGATCTTCCGCAGCTGGTCGTCGTCGGCCGGGTAGATCGTCATGAACTTGCCGCTGCCGCCTCGGTCGGCGTACTTGAGGTTGCGCCCGATGAAGGCCGCCTCGCTCACGAGGAACTTGAAGCTGACCCGCTCGTCGAGGCAGTAGCGGCTCACGATGTCGAGCACCGCCTGGGCGTTCTCCCGCCGTGCCGAGACGTGGATCTTCCACCCCTGGGGCGGCAACACGACCGAGGCGCACATGACGTTGAACCAGGGCCCCTTGCGCCCGGTCACCCAGCCTTCCGGGGCCGCCTCCCCGGCCTGCCGATAACCCGCCTGCGTCGCGGCCCACGTGTGGGACTCGTCGTAGAAGAGGCGATCGGCGAAACAGTACTCGATGTATTGGAGTTTCATGCGCACCGTCCTGGGACCGTTTACCGGGGCTTCGGAGGAACTGATCAGTACGGTACTCGGCGGCGTTTGAATGTCCAATTACGGTACGTGTCATTCATAATCCCGGCGACCCCGTTATGGCGGGGATTCGAATGCAGGCGGGAATCGGGTGTGCGCGTTGGGTTATTTCGGCCGCAGGCTACCGCAGGTTACGGAACTCTGTTGCGGATGGCCTACGCCGCAGGTAGAGTACTCAACTTTCGGCCGGTGAGGTTGCGGAGAGTTACACGGGGCGGAGAAAAAATCATGCGTTTTGCTCCACACCGAAAGACCGAAACACAATGCCTCAAATTCGGCGCCAGACGAAACAACCCCGACCACATTGCTCCGGCATGCCACAAGAGAGAGCAATTTCGTCATTCGTTCGACAGCCGGGCCCACACTATTTCGGCGCCGAGCAAAAAAGAACTTTGTCATTTCGGCGACCAACGAAACAGCCATTCTTATAAGGTCACGCGACGCCCGACACCGGATGCACCTGACGTGCCCCGTGCCTAGCGCCGCAGCGCGGCCGGGGGCGGTAGGCGAGCTCCTCTGACATCGCGGCGCGGGACTCCGGCCAACACCCGGTGCCCCGGCGACAGACATGCCCGCGCCCTGCATCACCCCGAGGCGGACGCGAGAGTGACGGACGAGCTTGCCTGGCATGACATCGCGGGACGCCGGCCAGTGCCGGGTGCGGCGGCGACTGACGCGCCCATGCCTTGCATCCCGCCGCGAGACGGGCGCAGGAACACCGGGCGGGCCTCTCGGCGCGGGGCAGTGGCCAGCACCGAGCGCGGCGGCTGACGTGCCCGTGCCTTGCATCGCACCGCGAGGTGGGTGCGAAAGCGGGCCGGCTTCTCTAGCGTCGCGGCGCGGGGCGGTGGCCAGCGCCGGGTGCGGCGGCGGGTGACGTGCCCGTGCTTTGCATCACGCCGCGAGATGGGTGCGTTGGCTGCGGGCTGGCTGCGCTGGCATCTCGGCGCCGGGTGCGGCGGGTGTCATGGCCGGATATTTCCGGCGTTGCGGCGCGAGCTTGGAGCGGAGGTTGGCGCCGGGGCGGTGCGGACCCTCGGCGGTGGGTGGGGCCGGGGTGGGCGAAGCCGTAACGGGAGAAGGTTTTTGAAAAGGGAAAGCCGCCCGGATCGGCCGGGCGGCTTTCTCGGTGGTTACTTCGCCAGGAGGGAGCGGAGGACGTACTGCATGATGCCGCCGTGGCGGTAGTAGTCGGCCTCGCCGGGGGTGTCGATGCGGACGATCGCCTCGAACTGCTTGTCGCCCGCGTGGACGGTCACGGTCGCCGGGGTGTGGCCCTGGTTGAGCTGTTCGACGCCGGTGATCTCGAAGGTCTCCTCGCCGGTCAGGCCCAGGGACGACGCGGTCTCGCCCTCGGGGAACTGGAGCGGGAGAACGCCCATGCCGATCAGGTTCGAACGGTGGATGCGCTCGTAGGACTCGGCGATGACGGCGCGGACGCCGAGCAGCGCGGTGCCCTTGGCGGCCCAGTCGCGCGAGGAGCCCGAGCCGTACTCCTTGCCCGCCAGGACGACGAGCGGGGTGCCGGCGGCCTGGTAGTTGACCGAGGCGTCGTAGATGAACGACTGCGGGCCGCCCTCTTGGGTGAAGTCGCGGGTGTAGCCGCCTTCGACGCCGGTGAGCAGCAGGTTCTTCAGCCGGATGTTGGCGAAGGTGCCGCGGATCATGACTTCGTGGTTGCCGCGGCGGGAGCCGTAGCTGTTGAAGTCCTTGACCTCGACGCCGTTCTCCTTGAGGTAGTCGGCCGCCGGGGTGCCGGGCTTGATCGAGCCCGCCGGGGAGATGTGGTCGGTGGTGACCGAGTCGCCCAGGACCGCCAGCACGCGGGCGCCGCTGATGTCGGTGACCGGCTCGGGCTTGGCGGGCATGCCCTCGAAGTAGGGGGCCTTGCGCACGTAGGTCGAGGCCGGGTCCCACTCGAAGGTGTTGCCCGTGGGGATCGGCAGCGACTGCCAGTGCTCGTCGCCCTTGAAGACGTCGGCGTAGTCGCGCAGGAACATGTCCTGGCCGATCGACTCGGCGACGACGCGGGAGACCTCTTCGGGCTCGGGCCAGATGTCCTTGAGGAACACCGGCCGGCCGTCGGAGCCGGTGCCGAGCGGCTCGTTGTTCAGGTCGAGGTCCATGGTGCCCGCGAGCGCGTAGGCGACCACCAGCGGCGGCGAGGCCAGGTAGTTCATCTTCACGTCGGGGTTGATGCGGCCCTCGAAGTTGCGGTTGCCCGACAACACGGCGGTGACGGCGAGGTCGTTGGCCTGGATCGCGGCCGAGATCTCCTCGGGCAGCGGGCCCGAGTTGCCGATGCAGGTGGTGCAGCCGTAGCCGACCAGGTTGAAGCCGATCTTGTCGAGGTAGGGCTGGAGGCCCGAACGCTCGAAGTAGCCGGTGACGACCTGGGAGCCGGGCGCGAGCGAGGTCTTCACCCACGGCTTGCGGGTCAGCCCCTTCTCGACCGCGTTGCGGGCGAGCAGCGCCGCGCCGAGCATCACGTAGGGGTTGGAGGTGTTGGTGCACGAGGTGATCGCGGCGATGGTGACGACGCCGTGGTCGATCTCGAACGCGGTGCCGTCGGCCAGGGTGACGCTCACGGCCTTGTGGGGGCGGGGCGCGCCGGCGCGGGCGTTGGAGGCGGGCGCGTCGGAGGCCGGGAACGACTCCTCGACGGCCTCGTCGACGCCGTCGCCGTCGAAGTCGGCGACGTAGTTGCGCACGTCGCGGCGCCAGATGTCCTTCGACTCGCTGAGGGAGATGCGGTCTTGCGGGCGCTTCGGCCCGGCGATCGACGGCACCACGGTGGCGAGGTCGAGCTCGATGTACTCGGAGAATTCGGGCTCGGCGGAGGGGTCGAGCCAGAGGCCCTGCTCCTTGGCGTAGGCCTCGACGAGGGCGATCTGCTCCTCGGTACGGCCGGTCAGGGTCAGGTAGTTGATCGTCTCCTGGTCGATCGGGAAGATCGCGCAGGTCGAGCCGAACTCGGGGCTCATGTTGCCGATCGTGGCCCGGTTGGCCAGCGGCACCGAGGAGACGCCCTCGCCGTAGAACTCGACGAACTTGCCGACGACGCCGTGCTTGCGGAGCATCTCGGTGATGACGAGCACCAGGTCGGTGGCGGTCGCGCCGGCCGGGAGCTTGCCGGTCAGCTTGAAGCCGACCACCCGCGGGATGAGCATCGAGATCGGCTGGCCGAGCATCGCGGCCTCGGCCTCGATGCCGCCGACGCCCCAGCCCAGCACGCCGATGCCGTTCTCCATCGTGGTGTGGGAGTCGGTGCCGACGCAGGTGTCGGGGTAGGCCTTGCCGTCGCGGATCATGACGACGCGGGCGAGGTGCTCGATGTTGACCTGGTGGACGATGCCGGTGCCCGGGGGCACGACCTTGAACTCGTCGAAGGCGGTCTGGCCCCAGCGGAGGAACTGGTAGCGCTCGTGGTTGCGCTCGTACTCCTTCTCGACGTTGCGCTGGAAGGAGTCGGGGCCGCCGAAGAAGTCGACGATGACCGAGTGGTCGATGACCATCTCGGCGGGGGCCAGCGGGTTGATGCGGGCCGGGTCGCCGCCGAGGTCGCGCACGGCCTCGCGCATGGTGGCCAGGTCGACGACGCAGGGCACGCCGGTGAAGTCCTGCATGATCACGCGGGCCGGGGTGAACTGGATCTCCACGCTCGGCGCGGCCGACGGGTCCCACTGGCCGAGGGCGTTGATGTGGGCCTCGGTGATGTTCGCGCCGTCTTCGGTGCGCAGCAGGTTCTCCAGCAGGATCTTCAGGCTGTACGGGAGGCGCGCCGACCCTTCGACCCTGTCCAGCCGGTAGATCTCGTACGACGCGTCACCCACGCGCAGTGTGTCACGGGCGCCGAAGCTGTTCGCGGACACGAAGTCTCGCCTCCCCAAAGTTTTCTGTTGACGACTCGCCCGGCCATCCTCCCGTACGCACGGGAGGGGTTGATCGGTCAGGCTCGCCTAACCTTGGGCGAATATCTCTTGATGTCAAGATATCGCATTCTCGCGCGGGATCTCACATCGGCATGAGGCGGAGGAACAGCAGCGCGAACACGGCGACCGACAACGTCGGGGCGAGGATCTTGGTCTCGAACTTGCGGCCGGTCTTCAGCCCCCAGTCCCACGGCAGCAGCCACTTGTGCTTGAGCGGCCAGAGCACCGGGCAGCCCCGCTCGGTCAGGCAGTCGCCCAGGACGTGGACGAAGCAGCCGACCCCGATCGCGAACCCCAGCCAGGCGTAGGTCACCCCCAGCCCCCAGAACGCGGCGAATATCCCCCCGGTCAGCACGACGTTGACCACCGCCGAGGCGATCTTGTTGCCCGGTACGCCGATCCCGACCGCGCGTAACGCCAGCCCGATCGACAACACGACGAGGATGTCCTGCCCGACGGTGAACCGCTCGGCCAGCAGGTGGGCCCCCACCCCCATGAGGATCGCGAACAGCAGCGAGTGGGTGGCCTTGCGGTGCCCCCCGCTGACGAAGTTGACGCCCTTGCTCAGCAGCCAGGTGACCGGACCGAACGTCTGCGCGATGGTGGCGCTGGGGTGATCGAGGTCGGGCAGCATGGCCGCCCCCGCACAGATGATCGCCCCGGCGATCAGCTCGGCCGGGGACATCGCGGTGGCGAACGCCAGCGACGGCTGGAAGTCGAACACCGAGGGAAGCGCCTGCAACCCGGGCGCGATGCCCAGCCAGACGATCGCCCCGGTCAGCGCGTGGGAGTGGCCCATCATGTCGTGATCACGACACGGCAGCGTACGGCAAAGGACCGACAAAAATCATCGCGGCATGCCAGACCCGTCTGCCCGCGACTCCCAGGCCCCGCTTCAGCCGTCACCCAGCGGCCCGACCCGGGCCGGCGAGGCTTTTACACGAGGCACGGCCGCCGAAGGCGGACGGGCCTCGGGCGCGGGCTTTTGATCTTGCAGACGAGGCACGGCCGCCCGAAGGGTGGACGGGCCTCGGGCGTTCGAGACGCCGACGGCCGGAGGACGGCGGTGGCTCGGACGTTGAACCTGCCCAAATCAAACAAGACGGGACTGCTCCGCTCCAAGAGCACCCCCCAGCCCTCTCAGCGCGGAACAATCCCGTCTCTGCCCAATGTAACGGCACGGTCTCGGTACCTGTTCCCCGACATCCCATCTTTTTTCGTGACTTGAGTCACTTGTGGCTTTTGCTTGTCGACGACATGTTCTCGATATATCGTTGAGGCATCGCGTAACACTCTGGAGGAATCATGACCAACGCACACGCCGCCGGTGGCCCCTGGGCCCACCCCCACGAGTTCCACCGGGAGATCCGCAACCTCAAGGCCGCGCTCAAGGAGAACCTGCGCGGCATCGCCGCCACCTGGGAGGCCTCCGGCGGCGGCCCCCACGATCACCGGCATCGAGGCCACCGCGGCCGGGGCGGCCCGTGGGGCGGCGGGCCGGGGTTCGGCCCCGGCGGGCCCTTCGGGCCGGGCTTCCCGTTCGGGCCGCGCGGCTTCGGCCGGGGGCGCAAGGCCAAGCGGGGCGACGTCCGGGCCGCCATCCTGGCGCTGCTGTCGGAGGAGCCGCGCAACGGCTACCAGATCATCCAGGAGATCGCCGAGCGGTCGCAGGGCGGCTGGAAGCCCAGCCCCGGCGCGGTCTACCCGGCGCTCCAGCAGCTCACCGACGAGGGGCTGGTGCGGTCGGAGGAGGCCGACGGCCGCAAGACCTTCACGCTCACCGACGCCGGCCGCGCCTACGTGGCCGAGCACCAGGACGAGGTCCGCGCCCCGTGGGAGGAGATGACTCCCGACATCGGAGACAACGTCCACGAATTGTTTGATTTGTCGCGTCAGGCCGCGTCCGCTTTGTTCCAGATCGCGCAGACTGGAAGTGAGAGCCAGGTGCGTCAGGCCAAGAAGATCCTGGCCGAGACCCGGCGCAAGCTCTACCAGGTCCTGGCCGACGGCGACACCGACGAGGAGTAGTGACCCGTCTCATGACCGCTGACCGTGTTCCGCCCGCCGCGATGCGCATCGGCGACAAGGAGCGCGACGAGGTGACCGCCTTCCTGCACGACGCGTTCGCACAGGGGCGGCTCACCCGCGAGGAGCTCGACGAGCGCCTCGACGTCACGCTCGCCGCCAAGACCGCCGGCGACCTGGGCGTCGTCCTGGCCGACCTGCCCGGCGGGCAGGGTGTCGGCGCGGCTCCGGTCCCCCGGGCGCAGACGCCGCCGGGGGTCGACATGGGCAACTGGGGATACCACCTGGCCCGTCCGCCGCACGTCCGGATGCGGCGCGGGCCCGGACCGGGGGCGTTCGTCCCCTTGATCGTCGTGGCGTTGATCGCGATGATCGTGACGGGTGCGGTGTTCACGGTGTTCAAGATCCTGTTCTTCCTGTGGATCATCTCGCTGGTCGTGGGGGCGGCCACGCGGCACGGACGCCGTACACCCACGCGGTTCAGATAAGGCGTCGCACGGGGGAGATCGAGATTGCGGTTCCCGCGGGTCAAAGCGGAGCACCGCCCGTTCCGCACCACGGAGGGGACCGTCCGGATCGGCGGCGAGATCTACGGACTCGCCGCCGAGATCGACGACCCCGGGGGCTGGGTCTGGGCGGCGCTGACGCTGCTCGACGGGCGGCGCGGGCCCGAGGCGGTGGCCGCCCGGCTGATCGTGATGTTCCCCGAGCTCAGCCCCGAGGAGGCGCGCGGCGTCGTCGACGACCTGGTCGGCTCCGGCTACCTGGAGGAGGCCACATCTCCCCCGCCGCGCGGGCTCACCCCGCGTGAGGTCGACCGCTACAGCCGCAACCAGGCCTTCTTCCGGGGCGTCGACCTGGTGCCCGGCCACAGCGCGTGGGAGACCCAGCTCGCCCTGAAGCGGGCGCGGGTGGTCGTGGTGGGGCTCGGCGGCACCGGCAGCCACGCCGCCTGGGCGCTGGCCGCGATCGGCGTCGGCCGGCTCCACTGCGTCGACCCCGACCTGGTGGAGTTGTCGAACCTGAACCGGCAGCTGCTCTACACCGAGGCCGACGTCGGCCTCCCGAAGGCCGACCTGGCGCGCGACCGGCTGGGCGCGGCCAACAGCGACATCGTGGTCACCTCGGCCCGCCACCGCGTCACCGGCGAGGCCGACCTGCGATCACTGGTCGACGGCTACGACGCCCTCGCCCTCTGCGCCGACGAGCCCAGGGGCGAGGGCATCCGCGTCTGGGCCAGCCGGGCCTGCGCGGCGGCCCGGGTGCCGTGGGCGGGCGGCGGCTACAACGGGCCGCTCGTCACCGTCGGCGTGTTCGACCCGCCGGACGGCGCCTGCTACGAGTGCGTCGCGGCGGCCGAGCAGGCCCACCGGCCCGAAGGCGGCACGCCCGATCTCGGCGGCCCCGGCGTGACCGGGACCTCGGCCGGCATCTCCGGCCATCTCGTCGCGCAGGCGATCGTCTCGCTGGTCACGGGGGTGCCCGAGGTGGCGCCGGGTTACGTCCACGGCATCAATCTGCTCTCGCCCGACCACCACGTCTACGCCCGTCACCGGGGTCGTGCGGGGTGCCCGACGTGCTTTGGGTCTTGACGGTTGCGGGGGCCGCTTTACGATCACCTCGTGTCGGGGAACCGGGACGGAAGGTAACGGGATGAAACAGTCGCAAAACGACGCCACGCCCAGTACGCCCGTCAGACGGCAGATCACCATCCGCCGCCTGGGACGTAACGAGACAGCCATCTGCAGCAACTCGTACGGGAACTGACCACCACTTCGGGCCGGCGAGAGGCGCGGATCGCCGGACCCGCCAGGAGGATGTGTGCGGGAGATCGTGCAAGGCGCACCCGGGGTCATGCTCGACCGGCAGGCGTACACGACCGAGTTCTACGGCCTCTACCGGGAGATGGAGGGGGTGCTCTGGAAGCTCGAACGGGCCCAGCACTTCCACGAGCCCTACAGTCCGAGCTGGGTCGCCTGGGCCGGGGGCGACTGGGACCGGGCGATGGAGCTGATCGAGGAGTCGGCCGCGGAGTTCGCCGCCGACGTGCCCGATTCGGTGGAGCTGCGGCGGTTGCGGATCGCCGAACGGCCGCTGACGGCGTACCTGCGATGGGAACTTCAGGTTCTGAAGGCGCGGGCCAGGGCGGGCGAACGCGCCCGCGTGCTCGACGCCGAGGCGGTGCGGCACCTGGAGCGGGACGGCCCGCTCCCGGAGATCCTGGTCCTGTCGCGCGATCTCATGTACGAGGTCCGCTACGACGACATCGGCGCCCACCTCGGCGGTCGGCGCATCACCGAGCGAGACGTGATCGCGGCCTGCCTGGCGGAGCTGGAGGTCCTCTACGACCAGGCCGACGCCCTCGACCCGTGGGTGGCGGAGGCTACCCCATCTCCTCCAGTTTTCGACCCTTCGTCTCCGACACGATGAACACCACGAACAGGTAGGACAACGCGGCGAAGACGGCGTAGATCAGGTAGGTGAGCGCCAGGTTCCACGCGGCCAGCGGCGGGAACGTCACGGTGATCGCCCAGTTGGCCAGCCACTGCGCCGCCGCCGCGACCGACAGCGCCGCCGCCCTGATCCGCCCGGGGAACATCTCGCCCAGCAGCACCCACACGATGACCCCCCACGACAACGCGAAGAACAACACGAACGCGTTGGCCGCGATCAGGGCGGCGGCGCCCTGCGCGGCGGGCAGCTGCACGAAGCCGTCGACGCTGCGGCTGAAGCTGAACGACCACGACGCCACCGCCAGCGCGATGGCCATGCCGGCCGAGCCGACCAGCAGCAGCGGGCGGCGGCCGACCTTGTCGACCAGGGCCATGGCGATGAACGTGCCGACGATGTTGATGATCGAGGCGGAGAAGCTGATCAGCAGGGAGTCCGACTGGGTGATGCCGACCGACTGCCAGAGCACGGTCGAGTAGTAGAAGATCACGTTGATGCCGACGAACTGCTGGAACACCGACAGGATGATGCCGACCCAGACGATCGGCAGCAGCCCGAAGCGGGGCCCCCGCAGGTCGCCGAGCCGGGGACGCCGCCGGGTGCGCAGCACGCTCCTGATCTCGGTCACCCGTTCGTCGAGGTCGACGTGGTCGCCTTCGAGCTCGCGCAGCACCTCGCGGGCCTGCCGGTCGCGGCCGGCCGCGACCAGGAAACGGGGCGATTCGGGGATGACGCTGGCGAAGACCAGGAAGATCAGGGCGGGCACCAGGCAGGCGCCGAGCATCCACTGCCACGCCTGCAGGCCGCCGAGGTCGTTGTTGACCTCTCCCCCGGCCCACAGGTTGATGGCCAGGTTCACCAGCTGCGAGACGGCGATGCCGAGCACGATCGCGAGCTGCTGGAACGACCCGAGCCGCCCCCGGTAGGCGGGCGGCGCGACCTCGGCGATGTAGGCGGGCCCGAGGACCGAGGCCATGCCGATCGCGGCCCCGGCGAGCACCCGCCAGAAGACCAGATCCCAGATGGCGAACGGCAGCGCCTGGCCGATGGAGCTCACCGCGAAGATGATCGCGGCCAGCCGCATGGTCTTGGTGCGGCCCCAGCGGTCGGCCAGGCTGCCGGCGAACCAGGCCCCCACCGCCGAGCCCAGCAGCGCGATGGCCACCACCGCGCCGATGGTGAACGGGCCCACGTTGAAGTAGCGCTGGATGCCCACGACCGCGCCGTTGATCACCGCGCTGTCGTAGCCGAACAGGAATCCGCCGATGGCACCGGCCGCCGCGATGAACGTGACGTAGCCGAGACGTTCCTGCCGTCGTACGGCTACCGGTGGACCCCCCATGCAGCCTACTTGCCCGCCAATTACGACAAGTAGCGCAATGGCTACCCTAAGGGGCCATTACCGGATGCGTACTCTGCTTTTCAGGCACACAGTGCAGTGCTGCACCACGACATTGCCGATGCGCTCGGTGTCCTGCCAGTCATGACGCAGGTGAAACCATGGCCTTCTCGGTTCACGTTTATTCATGAGTGATCGCAAGTTCACGCTCTGTCGTCTGCCCCGATGTTAGGCCCTCTGAAAGGACCCTGGGGGTGACGAACGTGTCGCTCCTGTGAAGCCCCGCTCACAGCCGGGGGTCGACAGGCTCACACTCCAGGGCGAGAACGGCGAAAACCGCCTCGTGAACGCGGTGGAGCGGCTCACCGGCCGCCAGTCGCGACAGCGCCTCGACTCCCAGGCTATGCTCGCGCAGCGCCAGCGACCGCTTCCGGCCGAGGAAACGTTTGCGCAGCTCGTCGAGCGATTCCAGGTAGTCGGGGCCGTAGATGATGCGCAGGTACTCGGGCCCGCGCACCTTGACGCCCGGCTGCACCCGGCCGCCGGGGTGGGCGACCGGCTTGACCACCATGCCCTCGCCGCCGGCGTCGGTCAGTTCCGTCCACCACTCCACCGCCGCCGTGCGCTGGTCTTCCCGCTCCAGGTCCACGTACGTGTGCCGGGTGCCGAGCACCAGCGGATGGACGACCGTGGCCAGCCGGTCGAGGTGCCAGTCGTGCGGCCGGGTAACGGCGGTGGCGCCCTCGGCGCAGGCGAGGATCTGGAACGGGGCGAAACGCAGACCGGAAACCCCGGAAACGGGCTCGCAGTAACGGGCATACGCCTCGCGGAACCGGGCAGCGTTGATCTCGCGGCGCCGGGCGCGGTCCAGTATCGATCCCACATCCAGACCGCGTCCGGCCGCCGCCTCCAGGACGCCCACCGCGACGGGCAGCGCGGCCCCGGCGGCGGCGCCGACCGAGGCGTACTGGTCGCGGATCAGCTCACCGGCCTTGGCCGACCAGGGCAGCAGCTCGCCGTCGAGCACCAGCCACGGCGAGTCCTCCAGCAGCGGGGCGAACGCCTCGCGCAGCCCGGCGACGAACCGGTCCTGCAGGTCGCCGGCGAAGAAGGGGCGGCCGGTCCGGGTGAAGACCGTGCCGGTGCCCTCGATCCCGAACCGCTCCTGGGCGTCGGCGGGGGTGCGGGCCAGCACGACGACCGCCCGGGAGCCCATGTGCTTCTCCTCGCACACCACCCGGGTCACCCCGGCGGCGGCGAACTCGGCGAAGGCCTCGTCGGGGTGTTCGAGGTAGCCGTCCTTCTTCGAGGTCTCCGGCGGGGCCATGGTCGGCGGCAGGTAGACCAGCCAGCGCGGGTCGACCGCGAACCGGCTCATGATCTCCAGGGCGGCGGCGGCGTTCTCCTCCCTGACCTTGATCGTGCCGCCGGAGGTCTCGACGTAGCGGTCGCCGGTGACGTCGCCGATGTCCAGGACGTCGGGCTCCCGGCCCCGCGAGGCGAGCGGCCGGGCGGGCTCGTACCAGACCTTCTCGGCCGGGACCGAGACGAGTTCCCGCTCGGGGTAGCGCAGCGCGGTGAGCCGGCCGCCGAAGACGACGCCGGTGTCGAGGCAGATGGTGTTGTTGACCCACTCGGCGACGGTGGTCGGGGTGTGGCCGTAGACGACCGCCGCCCGGCCCCGGTACTCCTCGGCCCACGGGTAGCGGACCGGCAGGCCGTATTCGTCGGTCTCGCCGGTGGTGTCGCCGTAGAGGGCGAACGACCGCACCCGCCCCGAGGCGCGGCCGTGGTAGGCCTCCTTGAGGCCGGCGTGCGCGACCACCAGCTTGCCGCCGTCGAGGACGTAGTGGCTGATGAGGCCCGTCATGAACGCCTTGGCCCGGCCGGTGAACTCCTCGTCTTCGAGGGCGAACTGCTCCAGCGACGTCTCCAGGCCGTGGGCGACCCGGACCTTGCGGCCGTTGAGGGCGCGTACCAGCTTCTGCTCGTGGTTGCCCGAGACGCACAACGCGGTGCCGCGCTCGACCATGTCCATGACCCGGCGCAGCACCCCCGGGCTGTCGGGGCCCCGGTCGACGAGGTCGCCGACGAACACGGCCGTCCGGCCGTCGGGGTGGACGCCGTCGGCGTAGCCGAGGGCGGCCAGCAGGGCGTCCAGCTCCGAGGCGCAGCCGTGCACGTCGCCGACGATGTCGAACGGCCCGGTCAGCTCGGTCTTGTCGGTCCACGCCTTCTCGTAGGAGATCACGGCGTCGTCGATCTGGTCGCCGCGCAGCACGTGGACGCGGCGGAACCCGTCGCGGGAGATCTTCGACAGCGACTGCCGCAGGTCATTACGCTGCCGCCGGATCACGTGGGAGCCGAAGTCGCGGTCGGGCCTGACCGCGTTGCGGGCGACCGCGACCTCCTCGGGCACGTCGAGCACGATGGCGTCGCACAGCACGTCATGGCTCTTGGCCAGCGCCACCAGCGCCTGCCGGGCCTTCCACTGGACGTTGGTCGCGTCGACCACGGTCAGCAGGCCGCGCCGCAGCCGCACGCCGACGATGTGGTGCAGCAGGTCGAACGCCGCCGGGGTGGCGGCCTGGTCGTTCTCGTCGTCGGCGACCAGCCCCCGGCAGTAGTCGGAGGAGATGACCTGGGTCGGCTTGAAGTGCTTGCGCGCGAAGGTGGACTTGCCGCTGCCGGACACCCCGACCAGCACGACGAGCGACATCGCGGGGACGCTGATCTCGGTCATGCCGAGTCCTCCTTGCCGAAGACGGCCATCTGGGTGGGCGAGCCGACCTCGGGGTCGTCGTCGCCGACGGCGCGGAACTCCACCCGGTAGCCGTAGCGCCCGGCGACGCGGAGGGCCCAGTCGCGGAACTCGGCCCGGGTCCACTCGAAACGGTGGTCGGGGTGGCGCAGGCCGGTCAGGTTCTCGTAGCGCGGGTTGTACTCGGCGTTGGGCGTGGTGACCAGCACGTAGGTGGGCTTGGCGGCGCCGAAGACGACCCGCTCCATGGCCGGGAGCCGGGGCGGGTCGAGGTGCTCGACGACCTCCATCAGGACGGCGGCGTCGTATCCGGCGAACCGGGCGTCGGTGTAGGTGACCGACCCCTGGAAGAGGTCCACCCGCTCGCGGGTCCGGCTCCCCATGCGGTCGAGCTTCAGCTTGCGGGCCGCGACCATGAGCGTGTGGGCCGACACGTCCACCCCCGTGATCTTCGGTACGCCCTGGTCGAGCAGGGCCGTGATCAGCTGCCCCGACCCGCAGCCGAGGTCGATGACGCTGCGTGCCTGGAGCTCGGCGAGGGTCGCCACGACGGCGTCGCGGCGCAGGGTGTTGAGGGGGATGCGCACCTCCTCCTCGGCCGGCGGCGCCAGCGTCTCCTCGTCGTCGTCGCCCACCTCGGCCAGCCGGGCGAAGGCGGCCCTGGTCAGGGCGGTCCGGCGGTTGAGGAACCGGCGGGCGATGAGGGTGAGGTCGGGGTGGACGGCCAGCCAGCCCTCGCCCGCGCGGATCAGCTTGTCGACCTCGTCCTCGGCGATCCAGTAGTGCTTGGCGTCGTCGAGGACCGGCAGCAGGACGTAGAGGTGGTTGAGGGCGTCGGCCAGCCGGAGCTCGCCCGTGAGCGTGAGGGTGACGTAGCGGGAGTCGCCCCACTCGGGGAAGGCGGGGTCGAGCGGGATCGGGTCGGCGGTGACGTCCCAGCCCATCGGCTCGAACAGGCGCCGGGCCAGCGCGGGCCCGCCCCGGCACGGCAGCGCCGGCAGCGTGATCTCCAGCGGGATGGCGGTCTCGGCCAGCTCCGGCCGGGCGGCGCACCGGCCCGAGCGGGCGGTCCGGAAGACCTCGGCCATGGCGGTCGACAACAACGACGAGGCGGCGTAGGGGCGGTCGTTGACGTACTGGCCCAGGCTGAAGTCGGGGGTCGTCTTGCCGCGGGTGCGCGCGAGGCGTACCGGATCGACGTCGAGCAGCAGCGCGGCGGTGCACCTCTGCTCGGTGGCCTCGGGATAGAAGACGTGCGCGACGCCGAACGCACGGGGGAACTCCTGCACTCGATCTGGATGCTTGTGCAGCAGGAAGCCGAGATCGGTCGCCGGTTCACGGGTGGTCGAGATGGTCAGCAGCACAGGGAGAAGTGTGCCCTGCCGAAATGCCGGGAGCGACCGGGTTTCCCACGGTCGCTCCGGTGTTCTCCCGTCTCAGACGTGCGGCAGGACCTCGCGCGCGATCAGGTCGAGGTGGTCGAGGTCGGACAGGTCCATGACCTGGAGGTAGACGCGCTCGGCGCCCAGCTCGCCGAAGCGGCCGATCTTGTCGACGACCTCCTCCGGCGTGCCCGCGAGCCCGCCCGAGCGCAGCTGCGCGGGCGACTGGCCGATGGCCTCGGCGCGGCGGGCCACCTCGGCCTCGTCGGCGCCGACGCAGACGGTCTGGGCCACGGAGTAGACCAGCGACCGGCCGGTCTCGGCGCTGGCGGCGCGGACCCGGGCGAAGCCGGTGGCGACGTCGTCGAGGGAGCGGAAGGGGATGTTGTACTCGGCCGCGTAGGTCGCCGCCAGTTTGGGGGTGCGGGTGGCGCCGAAGCCGCCGACGATGATCGGGAGGGGGCGCTGGACCGGCTTGGGCAGGGCCGGGGAGTCGGTCAGCTGGTAGTGCGTGCCGGCGTACGAGAACGGCTTCTCGGCCGCCCACAGGCCGGTCACGATCGCGAGCTGCTCCTCAAGACGGTCGAAACGCTCCTTCACCGGGGGGAAGGGGATGCCGTAGGAGCGGTGCTCCACGTCGAACCAGCCGGTGCCCAGGCCCAGCTCGACGCGGCCGCCGCTCATCTGGTCGACCTGGGCGACGCTGATGGCCAGCGGGCCGGGGAGGCGGAAGGTCGCGGGGGTGACAAGGGTGCCGAGCCGGATCGTCGCGGTCTCGCGGGCCAGCCCGGCGAGGGTGATCCAGGCGTCGGTCGATCCCGGCCCGGGATCGTCGGCGTCGAACGCCTGATAGTGGTCGGATCGGAAGAACGCGTCGAACCCCAGCCGCTCGGCCGCCCGCGCGACCGCGAGCAGATCGTCGTAGGTCGCGCCCTCCTGGGGCTCCGTGAAGATCCTCAACTTCATTCGGCCATTATCGCCGTCCGGCCCTTGCTAGGGTCCCTTGCGGATAGTAGTCGTCGCGCGACGCTCGGTGGTGAATCAGGTGGATTCCGCTTCTCGGCCCCGCCCCGTGGGCACCCCTCCGCGCGCCCTCGTCGCGGCGGCCGCGACGGCTCTCGTGGGGGCCACGGCCGCCGCCCTCGTGCTGCTGCCCGCCGAGCCGCTGCCCGAATGGGCCGCGCCGGTGACGCCTCCCGTGGCAGCCGCCCCCGCCGTCGCGGTGGCCCCCCCGCCCGAACGCACCGTGCCCTACGTGACGTTCGTCGACGCGATCCGCGCCGAGGGCGGCGTCTCCCGGGCGCCGTCCTACCTGGTCGGCCATGTCAACGCCACGGGGTGCCTCCCGACGTGGAGCGGCCTGCCGGCCTCGGCGCAGCGCCCCCTGGTGTCGACCCTCCACAAGACCGGCCGCCCCGTGGGCCTGTCGTTCGGCGGCCCCCGCGGCGCCGAACTGGCCGCGACCTGCGTGGGCCCCGCCCGGCTGCTGCGCGCCTACCGGTCGGTCCTGAAGACCTACCGCCCCGGGCTGATCGACTTCGAGGTCACCGACTCGGCCGACCTCGTCACGACCGGCCGCCGCGCCGCCGCGATCCAGCGCCTCCAGGAGGAGGCCCGCCGGGTCGGCTCCGAGCTGATGGTGACGATGACCCTCCCCGCGACCCGGACCGGCCTGTCGATCGCCGACCGCGCCATGCTCAAGGCCACCCGCGCGGCGGGCGCCGAGATCGGCCGGGTCAACGTGCTGGTCCCCTTCAGCCCCGGCGCCCGCGACAACCTGCGCGCCCTCGCCGACGCCGCCCACGCCGCCAACCGCCAGCTCACCCGCCTGCTCGACCGGCCGGGCTGGCCCCACCTGGGCCTCACCCCGGTCCTGGCCAGCCCCGACGACCTGACGGTCGCCGACGCGAAGACGCTGGTGGCCTTCCAGACCAGGAACAGCCTGGGCGAACTGTCGATCAGAGGCGCGACCCCGGCGGCGGCGGTCGCCCAGATCCTGACCGCTCCGCGTCAGTAGCCGACCTCGATCGGGGTGCCCGCCCTGCGGCAGGCCCCCTCGACCGCCGCCAGCGCCGCCCCCAGCGCCGTGACGTCGGCCGCCTCGGCGGCGAACACGGCGTCGTCCATCAGCGGCGCGACGTCGCCATTGGCGGCCTGCACGGCACGGTCCATGTGGCGCAGAGCCGGCGTCAGCGCGGCGCGCAACTCGGCGGTCGTGGCCCGGGCGGCGGCACGGAGGTCGTCGGCGGCCAGCGCGAACTCCAGGCAGGCCGCCGCGTTGACCGGGTCACGCGTCCGGGCGCCGGGGGCGCCGCCGGTCGCGGTGCCGCAGGCGGTCAGGGCCAGGGCGAGGCCCAGTAGGGCGGTCACTCTCATGAGGCTCCTCGGGGTTCTCCCTCCCAGGGTTGCCCTATGTGTCCAGCGAACGGCCGTTACTGACCGGATTGGTTGGTGTACCAGGCGCACACGCGGAGAGGCCGAGACGAACAGCACGAGACGCCGGTTCGTGAGCCTCCACGCGACGGGAGCGGCGGTCATCCGCATGATCGGCCCGGCTTCGGCTCGCCGAAGTGGCCCGCTGAGACGCGGGTTCGGGAGTCCCGGCCTGGCGGTGCCCGTGCGCCCAGCCTTCCGCTGGCAGGAGCGACCCGCCGTGACTCCAGTTCGGGAGCCCGAGCCCGGCAGCGCTCGTGTGGCCGAGCCCATCCGCTCGCCGGAGCGACCCGCCCTGATGCCAAGTTCGAGAGCCCGAGCCCGGCAACGCTCACATGGCCCAGCCATCCGCTCGCCAGAGCGACCCGCCCTGACGCGGAGTACGGGAGCCCGAGCCGATCCGCTTGCCGGAGTAGCCCGCTGAGACGCGGGTTCGGGAGTTCGGCTCGGCAGTTCCCCTGCGACCCGGCCTCCTACCCGTCGGAGTGGCCCGCCATGACACCGAGTTCGAGAGCCCGGGTCCGGCAGCGCTCGCGCCGCCCAGCCTTCCGCTCGCCGGAGCGGCCTGCAGTGACGCCGAGGTCGGGAGTCCGGCGGTTTCCGTGCGCAGGTCAGGCCGGAGCCCAGGTCCCACATCCCTGGCTCTTAAAGCTCTCTCCCGTCCGGACCGTCACCTGGAGCTCCTTCGGAGCGTCGCGTATGACGTCGCTGTCCAGGATGTCGCCATCCACCGACGATTGCTCCCAGTGGCAGTCCGCCGTTCTGCCGCCCGTCGTCGTGTAGGTGCCGGCCATGATGTCCTCGCCGACCCGGTGGACGCCGTCCCCGAAGCTGAGGTCCGCCGGGCGGCGGGTCTCTCGTTCGGCTTGCTCCTTCACGCGGGCTTCCCTTAAGCCGTCGAGGAACAGGGGGCAAAGGTGCTCGATCGCAGCGGCGAGCCTCTTGTCTTCCGCCTTACTGTTGTGGACGATCCATTCGGCCGTCGGCGGCTTCCCGCAGAGCGCGCGTCCCTCTTCGAGGACGGCCGCGCTGTACTCGGTGGCGCCGTCACGGCTCGTGACGCCATAAGCCGCCTGGAGGTAGGCCCTCTCGACGGCGGTCAGCTTGGTCGGGTCCAGCAGACGCGCTGTCGGCGTGGGCGTGGCGGTCTGCGAACCCGCCAGGCCCCCGACGACGGGTCGCGGAGGCTCGACCTCCGATCCACCGCAGCCGACAACCAGCACGAGGACCAACAGCGCGGGCGCGTTCCGCATGTCAGTCTCCCCAGATAGGCGTGAACGGCTGGGCTATCTCTGCAGCCGGGTTTGGGAAGCGTCCGTGCTTCCGGGCTTCCGGGCTTCCGGGCTTCCGGGCTTCCGGGCTTCCGTGCTTCCGGGCTTCCGGGCTTCCGGGCTTCGACGGCGTGGAAGTTGTGGGCGACCCAGGGCTGACGACTGGCGATCATGACGACCGTGCGCACTCCGTACGCAAAGATCTTGGCGCTTGATAGAGCGACCTGGAGTTTCGCGCAACGATCGCGAGGCGCGAAACCCCAGGTCAGCCGCTCAACCTAGCCTCTGACCAGCAGCGCCACGCACTCCACGTGATGCGTCATCGGGTACTGGTCGAATGCCCGGATGTCGGCCAGTTCGTACCCGTGCTCCCCGAACCACTTGATGTCCCGGGCCAGCGTCGCCGGGTCGCAGGACACGTACACGATCCGGGAAGCGCGCAGCCCCGCCACGCGGTCGACGACCTCGCGCCCGAGTCCCGCCCGGGGCGGGTCGGTGACGACCAGGTCGGCGCGTTCGATCTCCAGCCGGTCGAGGGCCTCCTCGACCCTGCCCCGCTCGAAGGAGACCTGGGCGACGCCGCGCAGGTTCCAGCGGGCGTCCTGGACCGCCTGGGCTTCGCTCTCGATGCCGAGCACAGCGCCCGACGGGCCGACCGCTTCGGCCAGGCCGGCGGCGAACAGGCCGGCGCCGCAGTAGAGGTCGAGGGCCCACTCCCCCGGCTTCGGCTGGGCGAAGTCGAGCACGGCGTCGAGCAGGGTGGCGGCGGCGCCGGGGTGGACCTGCCAGAAGCCGCTGGCCGAGACGCGGAAGTCGCGGTCGCCGACGCGTTCGGTCAGGGTGCCGTGGCCCTGGAGGACGCGGGTGCCGCGGCGGCCCTCGTCGAGCATCACGCTGGCGTCGATCTCCGGGACGCGGACGTCGCGGTGGGGCTTGGGGGTGACGACGACCGCGTGGTCGCCGCCGGTCGAGGCGATGAACTCCACCGAGGACGCGCCGCGCCAGCCCTCGGTGGCGACGCGCAGCTCCTCGATCGCGGGGTCGGCGATCAGGCAGTCGGTCACCGGCTCGACGTCGTGGGAGCGGTGGCGGCGCAGGCCGAGCAGGCCGTCGCGGCCGGTGGCGTACTGGACGCGGGTGCGCCAGCCGAGGCCGTCGGGCGCGCCGGGCACCTCCTCGACCGTGATCTCGCGGTCGATGCCCGCCAGGCGGGACAGTTGTTCGGCCACCACGTCGGCCTTCAGGCGCCGCTGCGCCTCCAGGGAGGCGTGCTGCCAGTCGCAGCCGCCGCACCGGCCCGGCCCGCTGAAGGGGCAGGGCGGGGTCACCCGGTCGGGCGAGGGTTCCAGGATCTCCACCGCGTCGGCGCGGAGGAACCGGGCCGTCTCCTCGGTGACCTCGGCCCGCACGCGCTCTCCGGGAAGCGCGTGCCTGACGAACACCACCCGCCCGTCGTGCCGGGCGACGCACCATCCGCCATTGGCCACCTGGCCCACCGTCAGTTCAAGCATCCCTCCATCATGCCTTGGACTGGCCGTCGGACCGACCGGACGAAGATCCGTAGGGCCGCCGCACCGACCCCGGGGCGGCCGGTTCGACCCGGCCGATGACCCGGTCGGCCGAGTGGAGCTGCCAGGGCACGCTGGTGACCATGACGCCGGGCTTGAACAGCAGCTTCGCCTTCAGCCGCAGGGCGCTCTGGTTGTGCAGCAGGTGCTCCCACCATCGGCCCACGACGTACTCGGGGATGTAGACGGTCACCACGTCGCGCGGCGAGCGGCGGCGCAGCGACTTGACGTACTCGAGGATGGGCCGGGTGATCTCGCGGTAGGGCGAGTCGAGGATCTTCAGCGTCACGGGGATGCCGCGCCGGTCCCACTCCTCCTGGAGCCGCTGCGACTCGGCCGGGTCGACGCCGACCGAGACGGCCTCCAGGGTCGAGGGGCGGGTGGCGCGGGCGTACGCCAGCGCGCGCAGCGTCGGCTTGTGGATCTTGGAGACCAGCACGATCGCGTGGTTGCGGGCCGGGAGCATCGAGGCGTCGACGTCGTCCTCGGGCGCCGACAACTCGGTCGCGACCGCGTCGTAGTGGTGCCGGATGCCCTTCATCATCAGGAACAGCACCGGCATGGCGATGCAGACGATGTAGGCCCCGTGGGTGAACTTCGTGATCAGCACGACCACGAGCACGATGCCCGTCATCACGCCGCCGAAGCCGTTGATCACCCGGGCGCGCATCATCTGGAACCGGACCTTGGCGTCGGTCTCGGTGCGCAACATCCGGGTCCAGTGGCGCACCATGCCCGTCTGGCTGAGCGTGAACGACACGAACACGCCCACGATGTAGAGGTTCAGCAGCTTGCTGACGTCGGCGTCGAAGGCCCAGATCAGCAGGCCCGCCCCGGCTGCCAGGATGATGATGCCGTTGCTGAACGCCAGCCGGTCGCCGCGGGTGTGCAGCTGGCGGGGCAGGTAGCGGTCTTGCGCCAGGATCGAGCCCAGCACCGGGAAGCCGTTGAACGCCGTGTTGGCCGCCAGGAACAGGATCAGCGCCGTCACGGCCGAGACCAGGATGAACAGCAGCGTGCCCGGCCCGAAGACGGCCGAGGCGACCTGCGAGATGATCGGTTCCTGGTAGTAGTTCGAGCCGACCGCGGTGCCGTCGGGCCGCAGCAGGCCGCTCGCGACGTGGGCCGGCTCGGCGACCGTCACGCCCGCCTTGAGACCCAGGAAGATGATGCCGCTGAACATGCTGACGGCGACCGTGCCCATCAGCAGCAGGGTGGTCGCGGCGTTGCGGCTCTTGGGCTTGCGGAAGGCCGGCACGCCGTTGCTGATCGCCTCGACCCCGGTCAGCGCGGCGCAGCCGGACGCGAACGCCCGCAGCACCAGGAACGCCATGGCGAACCCGGCCAGGTCCATCTCCTCGGGCACCACGTCGAACCCGGCCGTCGGGGCGCGCAGTTCGTCGCCCAGGACGACCAGCCGGAACAGCCCCCACAGGATCATGCCGACCACGGACGCCATGAAGAGATAGGTCGGCACCGCGAACGCGATGCCCGACTCGCGGATGCCCCGCAGGTTCATCAGCGTCAGGACCACCACGATGACGATCGCCACGAGCGGCTTGTGGGTGGCCACGAACGGGATGGTCGCGCCGACGTAGTCGACGCCGTTGGCGACCGACACGGCCACCGTGAGCACGTAGTCGACCAGCAGCGCGCTGGCCACGGTGAGCCCGGCGTTGGGCCCGAGGTTGACCGTGGCGACCTCGTAGTCGCCGCCGCCCGAGGGGTAGGCGTGCACGTTCTGCCGGTACGACGCCACCACCGTCAGCATGATCACGACGACGCCCACGGCGACCCACGGGCTGAAGTTGTAGGCCGCGACGCCGGCGATCGAGAGGATGACGAGGATCTCCTGCGGCGCGTAGGCCACGGAGGAGAGCGCGTCGCTGGCGAAGACCGGCAGGGCGACGCGCTTGGGCAGGAGCTGCCCGTGCAGTTCGGTGCTGCGCAAGGCGCGCCCGACCACAAGGCGCTTGACGAGATCCGTCACCTTTGGCACGACTGAGAAGCGTAGCCGCCCTGACCAGGGACACGGCACGCGGCGGTGCCCGTAGACGGGATACTGTCCCCATCGACGTCTCGACACCGGCGGGGAGCATGCACATCGTGATCATGGGGTGCGGGCGCGTGGGATCCACGCTCGCCCACATCCTGGAGGACAACGGCCATTCGGTCGCGATCATCGATCGTGATCCCCAGGCGTTCCGCCGCCTGCGCGCGGGATTCCGGGGGCGCCGGGTCACCGGGATCGGTTTCGACCGAGACGTCCTGGAAGAGGCGGGCATCGAGTCGGCGCAGGCCTACGTGGCCGTGTCCAGCGGCGACAACTCCAACATCATCAGCGCCCGCGTGGCCCGCGAGACCTTCGGCGTCGACAACGTCGTGGCCCGCATCTACGACCCCCGCCGCGCCGAGGTCTACCAGCGGCTGGGCATCCCGACCGTGGCCACCGTGCGCTGGACGGCCGACCAGATCCTGCGCCGGGTGCTGCCCGAGGGCGCCGAGCCGCTGTGGCGCGACCCGACGGGCACCGTCGTGCTGGCCGAGGTCACCTACAACCCGGCCTGGATCGGCACCCGCGCGGTCGACCTCGAAAGCGCCGTCGGCGGCCGGGTCGCCTTCTTCAACCGGATGGGCGAGGCGGTCGTGCCGACCGCCGACACCATGCTCCAGGAGGGCGACGTGCTCCACGTCGTCGCCGCGGGGAGCCACATGGACCACATCAACAAGGTGCTGTCCGGCACTCCGGCCGAGACCGAGGAGAACTGATGCGCGTCACGATCGCGGGGGCGGGCGCCGTCGGCCGCTCGATCGCGGCCGAGCTCCTGGAGAACGGCCACGAGGTTCTCCTGATCGACATCGACCCCAAGGCCATCAAGATCGACAGTGTGCCGAGGGCCGAGTGGCTGCTCGCCGACGCCTGTGAGATCTCCGCGCTCGACGAGGCCGGGCTCAACTCCTGCCACGTCGTGATCGCCGCCTCGGGCGACGACAAGGTCAACCTGGTCGTCTCGCTGCTGGCCAAGACCGAATACGGCGTGCCGCGCGTGGTCGCCCGCATCAACCACCCGAAGAACGAGTGGTTGTTCAACGAGTCGTGGGGCGTCGACGTCGCGGTCTCCACGCCGCGCCTGATCAGCGCCCTGGTCGAAGAGGCGGTCAGCGTCGGCGACCTGGTGCGGCTGATGACCTTCCGCCAGGGCCAGGCCAACCTGGTCGAGCTGACCCTGCCCGAAGACGCGCCCGTGGTGGGCCAGCGGGCCGGTTCGGTGCCGTGGCCGACCGATTCGGCGCTGGTGGCGATCCTGCGCGAGGGCCGGGTGCTGGTGCCCTCGGCCGACGACCCCCTTGAGGCCGGCGACGAACTGCTGTTCGTGGCCAGCCAGGAGGTCGAGGAGGAGCTGGCCCAGCTCCTCGCGCCACACTGATCTACGGGGTTTTCTACGGGGCGGTGGGCTGGGCGGTCCGGCCGCGGGCCAGCATCCAGCCCACCGTGGCCAGCGCGGCCAGGTAGACCGGCCAGCCGAGGGCGACCTTGGCGATGCCGAGCCAGAACACGTTGCCCGCGAGATAGAGCGGGATCTGCACGCCCAGCTTGATCAGGCCGGGCAGGGCCATGATCCACGAGAGCTTCACGCACAGGTCGACGATGCCCTTGTCGCGGTGCCAGGCGATCGGGTCGTCGGGGTTGGTGGCCCCGAGCAGGAAGCCCAGGAACGGCCAGCGCACCAGGATCGACAGGATCATCAGCGCCTCGACGACGGCGATCCAGAGCATGCCGGGCAGGAACGCGTCTTCGGCGTTGCCGCTGCGCAGCGCGAAGAACGCGCCGATGCCGATGCCGAAGAGGCTGTTGAGCACGAACTGCGGCGTCGAGCGCTGCACGATGCGGGCGACCAGCAGCACCACCGACAGGGCGACCGAGAGGATCACGGAGAACTTCAGGTCTTCGGTGAAGATCCAGGTCAGGGTGAAGGCGATCGTCGGCACGGCCGCCTCGACGGTGCCCCGCTTGCCGCCGAACGCCTTGGCGATCTGGGCCCTGACCACGGCCTCGACGGTCTCGTGGGCGCTCACCGGGGGTGGCGGCGCGGCCTCTTCGGCAGTGCTCACGTGTGGTTCACCGTTCCTCGTCACCCGGTAGGGCGAAGTTCGTACCGCGGGTTGAACATGACCTTGCGACCGTCTTGCAGGCTCACGAGGCCCTCGGCCCGGACCACCCGGCCCGGCTCGATGCCGACGATCTTGCGTCGGCCCAGCCAGACCAGGTCGATGACGTCGGAGCCGTCGTACAGCTCGGCTTCGAGTGCCGGGGCGCCGCCTCGTGGCCGGAGGGTCACCGTACGAAGGGTACCGGCCACGCAGAAACGCTGGCGCTGGCCACACGCCGCGATGGGGGTGGCCCCGTGACTTTCGAGGTCTTCCTGTAGCTCGGCCGCCTCCAGCTCGGCCTGGCTGGTGGCCAGCCGGCGGAAGAAGCCGCGTAGTCCGCCCTTTTTGACGGGCTCCTGTGTGCTCATGATGCTTCAGCCTAGGCGATGGGCGTCCAGGTGCATAACGGTCCCATATCAACCGGGCCGAAGCGGGAATTCACCGCGTTTCGGTGATCTCCGGGCCGCGCTCGTAGGGGTCGTAGCCCTTGTCGTCCGACTGCTCCTCCAGGGCCTGGCGGGCCTCGGGCGGAAGCTGGAGCGGGATGCCCTCGCGCGGCGCCATGGGGTCGTCGCCCCGGACGACCACGACCTCGCGCACCACGCCCTCCAGGACGGCGGCGGCGTTGGGGTCGACGGCGGCCCGGCCGGTGATCACGGCCCGCAGGAACCAGCGCGGCCCGTCGACGCCGATGTAGCGGATGGGCGCGGCGGGGCCGTCCTGCTGCGGCACGACCGCGTGGAGCTCGGTGCCGAAGGGGCCCTGCGCCTCCTCGACGGTGCCCTTGGCCGACTCGACGTCGCGGGCGAGCTCGACCCGCAGGTCGTCCCACAGGCCCGACCTCTTGGGCGCGGCGAAGGCGTGCAGCTGCAGGGCGCTCTCGTGGGCCAGCACGAGCGCGCCGACGATCTGGTCGCCGGCCACCTGGAGCTGGACCTCGAAGTCGGGCCCGATGGGCAGGTGGAGCCCGCCCAGGTCGACCCGGTCGGCCTGCGGGTAGCTGTCGGAGGCGTCCCAGGGGCCGGACTCGCGGGCCGGGCCCTCGGGCGCGGCGGCCGTCTGCTGGCCTGGGGTGGGGTCGGACGGGGTCTCGGCCGCGCCACGTCGGCGTCGGAACACGATGGTCACCTTTCCTATCTGCCGGTGGAGCCGAAGCCGCCGGCGCCGCGCGCCGATCCGGGCAGCCGCTCCACCTCGTAGAACGCCGCCTTCTCGACCCGCTGGATGACCAGCTGGGCGACGCGGTCACCGCGCCGCAGCCGGACGGCCTCCTTGAGGTCGGTGTTGAGCAGCGTCACCTTGATCTCGCCTCGGTATCCGGCATCGACCGTTCCAGGCGCGTTGACCAGCGTCACGCCGTGTTTCGCGGCCAGCCCCGAACGGGGGTGGACGAACGCGGCGTAGCCGTCGGGCAGCGCGATCGCCACGCCCGTGCCGACCATGGCCCGCTCGCCCGGGAGCAGCTCGACGTCTTCGGCCGCGTAGAGATCGGCACCCGCGTCACCCGGATGGGCGTAGGCGGGTAGCGGCAGCTCAGGGTCGAGCCGGTGGATCAGCACCTCGACACTCATGGATCGCAACCCTACCGGTTTGGACCACCCGGGACCGCGTCTCCCGCGCCTGGTGAGGGCTCTGGTTCGGGCGGGTCGGGTTCGGTGGGCACGGGCGGTTCGGCGGGCGGTTCGACGGGCCGGTCGCGGCGCAGCTCGGGCAGCGCCCGGTAGATCACCGCCGTGACCGGGACGGCCACCACGGCTCCCGCGATGCCGCCGATGATGCCGCCGACGGCCAGCACGATGATGATGGCCAGCGGGTGGAACTCCAGCGCCCGGCCGACGATCAGCGGCTGGAGCACGTGGTTCTCCAGCTGCTGCTCGACCACCAGCACGCCGACGAAGATCAGGGCGTACACCCAGCCCTGCGACCCGAAGACGACGAGGGTGGCGACGCCGCCGGCGAAGAAGATGCCGACGATCGGGATGAACGAGGCGAAGAAGATGAGCACCGCGAGCGGCGCCCACAGCGGCACCCGCATGCCGGCCAGCACGATGCCGATGACCAGCGCGTGCACGGCCGCGACCGCGACGGTGCCCAGCACGTAGTGGGACAGCGTGCGCCAGGCGGCCCGGCCGGCCCGGTCGACCCGGTCGGCCGCGCCGCCGAACGCCCGCAGGAACCACGCCCAGATGCGGTCGCCGTCCTTGAGCAGGAAGAACGTGACGAACAGCAGCAGCACGATCGCGGCCAGCGCCTCGACCAGGGCGGTCGCGCCGGTCAGCACGGTGTCGGTGATCTGGCTGCGCTGCTCGTTGATCTGCCGCGTCAGCTCCTCGACGAAGTCGGCGATCTGCGCCTCGCGCAGGTGGAGCGGTCCGGTCAGCAACCACGCCTGCACGTCGCGCGCGGTCTGCTGGATCTGCGCGACCAGGCCGGGGAACTCGTCGTTGGCCCGGTTGCCGATCAGGAAGCCGAGGCCGCCGATGAACGCCAGCGCGACCAGCATGGTCATCCAGGTCGCGTAGATCGGCCGGAACCCGGCCCGGCGCAGGCGGCTGGTGATCGGGTAGAGCAGCGCCGTCAGCAGGAAGGCGATCGCGACCGGGAGCGTGACGAAGCTCAGCCGGGCGAGGATCATGGCGAAGAAGTAGACGACCACGCCGATGACGATGACCCGCCACGACCAGGCCGCGACGATGTTCAATGTGGGCGGTACGCTCGCCCGCCGGCCCTTCCCCGGATGGGCATGCTCACGTTCTGCGATCACGCGTCCCAGCCTGGCACGGGAACAGGCCGGGCGCGCAACCGGATTAGGCTTCTTCGAGGACGGTGTTGACCACCAGCGGGCCTTCGGCCGCCTCGAGCACGAACTCCTCGACGTTGCCCGCCGCGCAGAGGTCGTCCTGGGCGAGCCTGACGAGGTCGGCCTTCTCGCCGCGGACGTCGAGCCGGGTCACCTCGGCCCGCATCGACACCTTGGCCGCCGACTTGGCCTTGCGCACCCGCGCCAGCACGTCGGCGACCGCTTCGAGCACCTCGGGGTCGCCGCCGCGCCCGGCCACCGACGGCCAGGCGGCGGTGTGCACGGAGCCCTCCCGCCACCACGACCAGACCTCCTCGGTCACGAACGGCAGGAACGGCGCGAACAGCCGCAGCAGCGTGTCGAGGGCGGCGCGCAGCGCGGCCACCGCCGAGGCGTCGCCGTCGTAGGCGCGCGCCTTGACGAGTTCGAGGTGGTCGTCGCAGAACGCCCAGAAGAACCGCTCGGTCCGTTCGAGGGCCTTGGTGTAGTCGAACGCCTCGAAGGCGCGGGTGGCGTCGCGCACCACCTCGTCGAGGGCGGCCAGCATCGACAGGTCGAGCGGCGCGGTGACCTCGCCCTCGCCCGCCTCGAAGGACAACACGAACTTCGACGCGTTGAGGATCTTGATGGCCAGACGGCGGCCGATCTTGATCATCCCGGTGTCGAAGGTGGTGTCGGTGCCCGGCCGGCCGTTGGCGGCCCAGTAGCGGACCGCGTCGGACCCGTACTCCTCCAGCAGTCCCATGGGCGTGACCACGTTGCCCTTGGACTTCGACATCTTCTTGCGGTCGGGGTCGAGGATCCAGCCCGAGATCGCGGCGTGCTTCCACGGCAGCACGCCCTCCTCCTGATGCGCCCTGACCAGGGTGGAGAACAACCAGGTGCGGATGATCTCGTGGGCCTGGGGCCGCAGGTCCATCGGGAAGACCCGCCGGAACAGGTCGGCGTCGCGCTCCCAGCCGCCCGCGATCTGCGGGGTCAGCGACGAGGTCGCCCAGGTGTCCATGACGTCGGGGTCGCCGGCGAAGCCGAAGGGCTTGCCGCGCAGGTCTTCGGTGAAGCCGGGCGGCACGTCGCTCGACGGGTCGACCGGCAGCATGCTCTCGGGCGGCACGATCGGGGCCTCGTACACGATCTCGCCGTCGGAGTCGAGCTGGTACCAGACCGGGATCGGCACGCCGAAGAACCGCTGCCGGGAGATCAGCCAGTCGCCGGCCAGCCCCTCGACCCAGTTGTCGTAGCGGACCCGCATGTGGGCGGGGTGCCAGATCAGCTCGCGGCCCCGGTCGAGCATCTCCCAGCGCAGCTTGGCGTCGCGCCCGCCGTTGCGGAGGTACCACTGGCGGGTGGTCACGATCTCGAGGGGCTTGTCGCCCTTCTCGTAGAACTTGACCGGCCGCTTCACCGGCCGGGGTTGCCCTTCGAGCTCGCCGCTCGCGGCGAGCATCTCGACCATGCGCTCGCGCGCGCCGTGCATGGTCTTCCCGGCCAGTTCCTTGTACGGCTCCGCGTCCACGCCCTCCGGGGCGTCCGGCAGCATCCGGCCGTCCCAGCCGACCACGGCGCGCGTGGGCAGTTCGAGCTCCCGCCACCAGGTGACGTCGGTGACGTCGCCGAAGGTGCAGATCATCGCGATGCCCGAGCCCTTGTCGGGTTCGGCCAGGTGATGGGCGAGGACCGGCACCTCGGCCCCGAAGACGGGGGTGCGCACGGTCGAGCCGAACAGCGGCCGGTAGCGCTCGTCGTCGGGGTGGGCGACCAGCGCCACGCAGGCCGGGATCAGCTCGGGCCGGGTCGTCTCGATCCAGACCCGGCCGGAGAAGCCCTGCGCCTGCTGCTCGGGCGACAGGTGGAAGGCGATGCGGTGGAAGGCGCCCGGCCACTCGCGGTCTTCGAGCTCGGCCTGGGCGACGGCGGTCCGGAAGGTGACGTCCCACAGGGTCGGGGCCTCGGCGAGGTAGGCCTGCCCGCGCTCCAGGTTCCGCAGGAACGCCCGCTGCGAGGCCGCCCGCGCGTTCGCGTCGATGGTCTGGTAGGTCATCGACCAGTCGACCGACAACCCGAGCCGCCGCCACAGCTCCTCGAACGCCTTCTCGTCGTCGACGGTCAGCCGCTCGCAGAGCTCGATGAAGTTGCGCCGCGAGATCGGCACCTGCTGCTTGCCGGGCTTGTCGGGCGGCTGGAAGCCGGGGTCGTAGGGCACCGAGGGGTCGCACCGGACGCCGAAGACGATCTGCACCCGGCGTTCGGTCGGCAGGCCGTTGTCGTCCCACCCCATGGGGTAGAAGACGGCCTTGCCGCGCATGCGCTGGAACCGGGCGATCGTGTCGGTGTGGGTATAGGAGAAGACGTGGCCGACGTGGAGTGATCCGGAGACGGTGGGAGGCGGCGTGTCGATCGAGAAGATCTGCTCACGCGGGCGGGTCCGGTCGAACCGGTAGAGGTCGTCGGCGGCCCAGCGGGCTACCCATGCCTGCTCCAAGCCGTCGAGGGAGGGCCTGTCGGGGGGCAGTGGTCGCTGAGTCGTCATGCCACCAGATGTTATGGCGTACGGGCCGGGCGGACGCAGCAGAATAAGGTCGTTACCGAGGAGGGATCATGGCGGGTAAGGAAGAGAAACCGGACATGCAGTGGCGCATCGTCGGCGGCCTGGTGGGGCTGGCCGTCGGTTTCGTCGCCAAGAAGGCCCTGTCCTTCGCCTGGGAGAAGGCCACCGGCAGGAAGCCCCCGGCCAGCGTCGACTCCCCCGACGTGAGCCTCGGCGAGGCCATCGCCTACGCGGTCGTCATGGGCCTGGGCATGGAGGTCACCCGCATCGTCGCCACCCGGGCCGCGGCGAAGCGCTGGAAGAACTGGAAGGACATGGCCCAGGACGTCGCGGAGGAGATAAAAGATTGACTTCGTTGAGGCGGCCTTTCCTCCGAAAGGCCGCCTTACGCTTCGAGGTCCTTGAGGAAGTCGCTGGCCCAGCGGTCGACGTCGTGGGTGGCGACGCGGCGGCGCAGGGAGCGCATCCGGCGGCCCAGCTCGTGGGGCGGCTCGTGCATGGCGGTCATCATGGCCCGCTTCATGCCGTCGATGTCGTAGGGGTTGACCATGTAGGCGTGCTTGAGCTCGTCGGCGGCCCCGGCGAACTCGCTCAGCACCAGCGCGCCGCGCAGGTCGTGGCGGCAGGCGACGTACTCCTTGGCGACCAGGTTCATGCCGTCGCGCAGCGGCGTCACGACCATGACGTCGGCCGCGCAGTAGAGGGCCGCGAGCTCCTCCCGGTTGTACGACTGGTGCATGTAGTTGACCGGCGACCAGCCGAAGAGGCCGTATTCGCCGTTCATGCGGCCGACCTGGAGCTCGATGTCGTTGCGCAGCCGGATGTACTCCTCGACCCGTTCCCGGGTGGGCGTGGCGATCTGCACGAACACCGCCTCGCCGGGCTCGATCCGGCCCTCGGCGAGCAGTTCCCCGTAGGCCTTGAGGCGCTGGCCGATGCCCTTGGTGTAGTCGAGCCGGTCAACGCCGAGCAGCACGTGGTCGGGGTTGCCGAGCTCGGCCCTGATCTCCTTGGCCCGCGTCATGATGTGGGGTTCGCGCACGAGCTGGTCGAGGGAGCCGAAGTCGACCGAGATCGGGTAGGCCTCGGCCCGCACGATCCGGTCGTCGATCTGGATCTCGTTGCGGCTGGCCGGGAGGTTGAGCACCCTGCGGGCGAGCCGGACGAAGTTGGAGGCGCCGCCGGGACGCTGGAACCCGACGAGGTCGGCGCCCATGAGCCCTTCGAGTATCTCCTTGCGCCAGGGAAGCTGCCAGAACAGCTCGGCGGGCGGGAAGGGGATGTGCAGGAAGAAGCCGATCTTCAGGTCGGGCCGCAGCTTGCGCAGCATCGCCGGCACCAGCTGGAGCTGGTAGTCCTGGATCCACACGACCGCCCCGGGCGCCGCCGCGTCGGCCGCCGCCCGCGCGAACCGGTCGTTCACCGCCTTGTACGCGTCCCAGAGCACCCGCGAGTAGACGGGGGTCGCCACGACGTCGTGGTAGAGGGGCCACAACGTGGCGTTGGAGAAGCCCTCGTAGTAGAACTCGACCTCGAGCTGCGACAACGGCACGGGGATGAGGTGCATCCCGTCGTGGTCGAACGGTTTGAGCTCTTCGCCGGCCGCGCCGTGCCATCCGAGCCAGGCCCCGTCTCTCCGCTGCATCACCGGAGCGATCGCGGTCACGAGGCCGCCAGGACTACGACGCCATTGTTTCTCGCCCACACGGTCGACCGGCAACCGGTTCGCGACGATCAGGAACGAGCTGGTGCCACGCATGAGCCCTCCAGTTATCGCCTTACGACAACCATACGTAAGGTCCCCGGAACCGCCCATACCCCCATCGACGTGCACAATTCATTACGTCAAGTGTGAGAATGATCTCCTGCAGGTCGTGACCTGTTACCGAATGGTTTAGACCATATGGTAACGGTTTGATATCAGGCCTGCGGAGCGGGGGGAAGACCACGCTGACGGCGCAGATCGGTGCGCACCGCCACGGCCAGCCGCTTGGTGGCGAGCCGGTTGAGCGCCCCGCCGGCCACGGCGCCGGTGAGGAAGGGGCCGAGGGTGGTGAGGTGGCGGCCGAGGGTCCGCATGAGCCGGTTGCGCAGCGAGGTCTTGGCCGCCGCCCCGAGGGCGAGCGTGACCGACGCGGGTTTCAGGGGGTCGACCCCCCGCTGCTTGGACCAGGCGATGGCGAACTGCGCCGCCCGGGTGGGCCCCGTGCCGGGCACCTGCACGCCGTAGACCTCGTGGAGCTCCGCCAGGAGTTTGACCTCGATGGCGGCCACGACGACGGTCTCGGCGACGAGCTGCGCCGGAGCGGAGAGGAGGAGAGGGGGCGCGGCGAACTCCGCCGCGGCCAGTGCGCCGCCCACGGCGCCGACGGCCATGGTGGCCTTCGTCGCGGTGCGGACGAGGTCGTCTGCCAGCTGTTCGCCGGTCAGACCGTAGTGGTGCTCCTGCAGGGTCGCCAGGTCGCGGATCGGCAGCCGCGTGGCGACGTTCATGAACAGGTCGGCCAGCCAGCGGCCGCGGCCGACCCCGCTGGCACTCGCCTTCCTGGCGGACGTGGCCAGTGCCCCGCTGAGGCGGCCGAGCAGCCTGCGCCGCTCGGCGCCGTCAGTTTCCCCCGGTACATCCTGGCTGACAAGCTTGCCGATGATCTCGGCGACTTCGTCGTCGCCGTCGCGATCCCTACTCTGATCTCTGGTCTGATCCGCTTCCGAAGCCATCAACGGACCCTTCCCGGAATCAGGCTGCGCACTCGCGGCAGACCTGCTGTCCGTTCTTCTCGGAGGCGAGCTGGCTGCGGTGATGCACCAGGAAGCACCGTGAACAGGTGAACTCGTCGGCCTGCCGAGGGATCACTCGGAGCGAGAGCTCCTCGTTCGACAGGTCAGCCCCCGGCAGTTCGAGCGACTCGGCCAGATCGGTCTCGTCGATGTCGATGCTGCCCGACGACTTGTCGCTGCGCCGCGCCTGGAGTTCCTGAAGGCTGTCTTCGCTCAGGTCGTCGTCAGTCTTGCGCGGGCTGTCGTAGTCGGTAGCCATTTGCGTACTCCATCCCCCTCATCTGTATCTCTGACGCTTCGGGAGGGTGGCGCCCATACCGGGCAATCGGTACCCCGGATGAATGGACGCTGAACCTCCCGCCTCGCGAGGGTGTTCCCCACCTCGGCTCCGGTTAGCCAAATATGGCGAAACCACAGCATTGGCGGGATGACCCACCGCGTTCGACGGCACATCCAACCACATTGCGCGAGTGGATGTGCAGCAGGGCACGATCACCGCGCCGAGGGAGTCGTCGCGGGGGCCGAGCCCGGCAGTCGCACCGTCACCACGAGGCCGCCGCCGTCACGCGGGACCGCCGTGACCGTCCCCCCGTGGGCGCGCACGATGGCGCGCACGATGGACAGTCCCAGTCCGGCCCCCTTGGCCGACTCGATCCGGTCGGCGTGCAGCCGCCGGAAGGGCTCGAAGAGCGCGTCGACCTCGTAGGCCGGGACCAGAATGCCGGTGTTGGCGACCTGAACAACGGAGGCCCCGTCGACGATTCCCGATCGCACCCAGACTTTTCCGCCGGACCCGTTGTTGTACTTGATCGCGTTCTCGACGAGGTTGCTGACGCACCGTTCGAGCAGCACCGGGTCGCCGGTGGCCTGGGCCGGGTGGAGGTCGTACTCGACGTCGACGCCCTCCTCGGCCGCGAAGGGCGCGAGCTGGTCGACGGCGGTCTTCACGACGTCCTGGACGTCGACCGCCTTGCGGACCGACAGGTCGCGTTCGCTGCGGGCCAGCAGCAGCAGGCCCTCGATGAGGCGCTCGTGGCGGGCGTTGGTGCCCAGGAGGGTCCGGCCGAGCACCTTGAGGTCGTCGGAGGCCTCCGGGTCGGACAGGGCCACCTCCAGGACGGTCCGGTTGATCGCCAGTGGCGTCCGGAGCTCGTGGGAGGCGTTGCCGACGAACCGGCGCTGGGCGTCGAAGGCGCTGTTGAGCCGGGTGAGCATGGCGTCGAAGGTGTCGGCCAGCTCCTTGAGCTCGTCGTCGGGGCCCTGGAGGTCGATGCGCTCGTGGGCCAGCGAGGTCTCCGAGAGCTTCCGGGCGGTCGCGGTCATCTGCATGACCGGCTTCAGCGCCCGGTCGGCCACGATGTAGCCGAGGATCAGGGCCAGGATGCCCACCCCGAGCAGGGCCATCAGCGACCGCTGGAGCACGTAGGTCTGGGCCGCCTCGATGGTCGCGCTGCGCTGGCCGATCCAGTAGTCGTCCCAGATCTGGGAGAGCTCCGCCGGCACGTCGCCGCCCAGGGGCACCGGCGTCCAGGCGTCCTTGATGGCCCAGCCGACCAGCGAGTACATGACGAACACCAGCAGCGCCCCGGCGGCGAAGAACATGGCGCCGTAGGTGATGGTCAGCCGCCAGCGGATGCTGAGGCGGCTGGCCAGCTCCTTGACCTGGTCGGCGAGCGACGGCCTGACCGGGTGGGCCTCGCCGGGCGGCGGGCCGTCCCAGGCGGGCGGGCCGCTCGGCGGCGGGGGCGGCTGGCTCTTGTAGGGGCCGGTGCCCACCGGCGAGGTCATACGGTTGCCTGGCTTGGGCCGCTCCGCGGTCACCTCTTCTTTGCGTTCGGTCCAGTCGGTCACAGCTTGTACCCCACTCCAGGCACCGTCTCGATCACCTGGGGCTCGCCCAGCTTCTTCCGCAGCGTCATCATCGTCACCCGGACCACGTTGGTGAATGGGTCGATGTTCTCGTCCCACGCCTTGTCGAGCAGGTCCTCCTGGCTGACCACGGCCCCCTCGGCGCGCAGCAGCTCCTCCAGGACGGCGAACTCCTTCTTGGTCAGCGTGATCTCGCCTCCGTCGCGGGTGACCAGGCGCTTCCCGGGGTCGAGCCGGATGCCCGCGCGCTCCAAGACCGGCGGCAGGGCGGCGGCCGACCGCCGCCCGAGCGCCCGCACCCGCGCCACCAGCTCCATGAACACGAACGGCTTGGCGAGGTAGTCGTCTGCCCCCAGCTCCAGGCCCTCGACCTTGTCGTCGACGTCGCCGCTGGCGGTCAGCATGATGATCCGCGAGGCGGTGCGCTGGGCCACCAGCCGCCGGGCCACCTCGTCGCCGTGCACCTTGGGCAGGTCGCGGTCGAGCACGATCACGTCGTAGTCGATGTAGCCCGTCTTCTCCAGGGCGGCGGCGCCGTCATAGGCGACGTCGACGGCCATCGCCTCCCGGCGCAGACCGGTCGCGATCGCGTCGGCGAGCACGCGCTCGTCCTCCACCACAAGCACCCGCATCGGGCTTCCTCCTTCATCAGGTGGCTTCATTCTCGCGGCAGTGACCGTAAGTGCACGGTAAGCCTCACGCTGAGATGGAGAAATTTCCATGTTTAGGCGTTTAAGCGGGATGGGTAGAGGTGGTCATACCCCCGAGCCTGCGCGTCCGCTTCCGCGTCGGCTCGATGAAACCCCATAGGAAAGAAGGTGAGATGGGCGAGTTCACGACGACGATCGAAACCCGGCTCGACCAGGCCTACAAGGGACTCCAGGAGGCCGAGTCGTCCGGCGACGATTTCCTCGCCGACACCCTCACCGCCGAGATCGAGGATCTTCGGAGGCTGGCCGACGACCACGGCATCCCTCTTCAGCGCTGACTGACCCAGGCTGAACTCCGAGCAGCGGCGGACCCCGCCGGGCCCAACAGGCCCGGCGGGGTCCCGTCTTCTACAGGTCCCTCTCGGGGTCGAGCGGCAGCAGCAGGTCGTGCAGCTGCCCGAACAGCTCCGGCGCGGCCGCCAGGCCCATTTCGATGTTGTACGCCGCCCCGTGCAGCCCCCCGACCCGCGCGCCCGCCTCCTGGGCGATCAGCCCGCCGGCGGCGTGGTCCCAGTAGTTGGTGCCGCGCTCGTAGTAGGCGTCCACCCGGCCGGCCGCCACCGAGCACAGGTCGACCGCGCACGACCCGCCGCGCCGGATGTCCCGCACCCGGGGCAGCACCTCGGCCAGCACCCGCGCCTGCACGGCCCGCCGCCCGGCGGCGTACCCGAAGCCGGTCGCGACCAGCGCCCGGTCGAGCGGCACCCCGGTCGAACAGTTGATCGGCCGGTCATTGAGAAAGGCCCCGCCGCCGCGGACGGCGGTGAACACCTCCCCCATCGGCGGCACGTTGACCACCCCGGCCACGACCTCGCCGTCGACCTCGACGGCGATCGACACCGCCCACGCGGGCAGCCCGTAGAGGAAGTTGACGGTCCCGTCGATGGGGTCGACGACCCACCGCGCGTCACCCGCGCCGGGGGTGTCGCCGCCCTCCTCACCGAGGATCGCGTCGTCGGGACGGTTCTCGGCGATCCGGGCCCGGATCAGATCCTCGGCGGCACGGTCGAGGGCGGTCACGACGTCGGTGGGGCTGGACTTGGTCTCCACCACTTCGGGGCGGGCGGAGAGCGCGGCCCGTTCGGCGAGGAGCAGATCGCCCGCCTCGATCGCGATGCTCCGGGCGAGATCGAGGAATTTGTCCGGGTTCAGCGGCATGCGCCCAGGCTATCGAGGCCGGTGGAACGGAAGGTTGCGCACCGGCCTCGCGGACGTCGACGGGCGCGGGTCAGGCCACCGCGTCGGGGCGGCGCCACTCCTCGCCCAGTACGTGGTGGGCCAGGAAGGCGAAGATCGTCTCGTACCAGGCGAGGGTGTTGCCCGGCTTGAGGATCCAGTGGTTCTCGTCGGGGAAGTACAGGAACTTGGCATCGGCCCCCGTCCGCTGGAGGTCCCACCAGAGCCGCAGGGCCTCGCCGATCGGGACGCGGTAGTCCTTGTCGCCGTGGATGACCAGCATCGGCGTGGTGATCTCGTCGAGCCAGCGGTGCGGCGACAGGCGCTCGTAACGGTCGGAGCCGGGCAGGCCGAACTCGCGCTGCCAGTACGACGACACGTCGGTCGTACCGGCGAACTGGTCGAGGTTCCACAGGGAGGCGTGGGTGACGATCGCCTTGAAGCGCGAGGTGTGGCCGGCCACCCAGTTGGCCATGTAGCCGCCGAACGAGCCGCCCATCGCGGCGGTGCGGGTCTCGTCGATCTCGGGGAGCTTGCAGGCGGCGTCGGTGATGGCCATCAGGTCGCCGTGGGTCACCGGGCCCCACTCGCCCCAGCCCCGGTCGATCATCTCCTGGCCGTAGCCGGTCGACATGGCGGGGTCGGGCAGCAGGACGGCGTAGCCGCGGGCGGCCATGATCCACGGGTTCCAGCGCCACGACCAGTCGTTCCAGCTGCCGAGCGGGCCGCCGTGGATCCACAACAGCAGCGGGGCGGGCGTCTCGGCGGCGGGCAGCACCAGCCAGGCGTGGATCTCGGTGCCGTCGTCGGCGGTGGCGGTGATCTCCGTGAGCGTGCCGGGGAGGTCGGGGACCGGGGTCGCCGACGGCAGCACGACGTAGCCGCCGTCGACCAGTTTCACCGGCACCGGCGGGTGGTCGACGGCGCCGCGCAGGGCGTAGACCGTGCCGTCGGGGGCCACGTTGATCTCGATGTACGCGCCGTGGTCGGGGGTGATGCGGCGGCGTTCGCCGTCGAGGGACACCGCGAAGATCGGGCGGCGGCCGCGGTCGTCGCAGGCGGCGTACAGGAAGGAGGAGTCGGGGGCCCAGGCGAGCGAGTAGGCCGAGTCGCCCAGGGCGCGCTGGTCGCCGGTCTCCAGGTCGATCAGCCAGATCTCGCCCCGGGCCGGGACCGTCTCGGAGGTGAGGCGCTCGCGGTGGCACGCGACGTAGCGGCCGTCGGGCGAGATCACGATCGGGCCCTCGAAGTTGTGGTCGTCGTCGCTCGCCAGGACCCGGCGCTCCCCGCCCGCCAGGGCGACCACACGGGCGCGGTAGTCGCCGTCGGGGAAGTCGTCGCGCCACAACGCCACGACGGTCGTGCCGTCGGGGGTAACGTCGAAGGCGGTGCGCTGGAGGGCGTTCCCGGCGTCGGGGGCCAGGTCGCCGTGCTCCACCGAGAACAGCCGGGGGCTGCCGGGGCCGAGGTCGTGGTCCCAGAAGCGGACCGGGTAGCCCTCGTGGAGGAGCGCGGTGATGCCGGCCTCCTCGCGCTCCTTGCGGCGCTCGCGCTCCGATTCGGGGTCGCCGGGGAGGACGTCGGCGAGGTAGACGATCGCGGAGCCGCCGGCCCGCACGCCGGAGATCCCTCCGGGGCGGGTGGCCAGGCGGCGGGCCTCGCCGGTCTTCGGCAGCAGCCACAGGGCCGGCTTGTCGTCGGCGTCCTTCTCTGCGGGGTCGGGGCGGGCGGAGACGAAGAGCAGGTCGCCGCCGGGGGTGAAGACGGCGCCGCTCTCTCCCTTGGCCGACCGGGTGAGCCGGGTGGGCTCGCCGGACGGGTCGAGGGGGATGTCGTAGATCGCGGTGCCGTAACTCTTGCGGTCGGGGTTCAGGGACTGCGTGACGGCCACGAGCCGGGAGCCGTCGGGGGCGAGTCGCAGCGACGCCGTCCGTGGGACGGCGACGTAGTCACGCACATCCTGGAAGATCGAGCTCATCGTTCGAACCTACCCCCCTAAGCTGGGCACATGGGGAACTACGACGCGATCGTCGTGCTGTCGTTCGGCGGGCCCGAACGGCCTGAGGACGTGCTGCCGTTCTTGGAGAACGTGGTGCGCGGACGGGGTGTGCCGCGCGAGCGGCTCCTCGAGGTGGAGGCCCACTACCAGTCGATGGGCGGGGCCAGCCCGATCAACGCGCAGAACCGGGCGCTGGTCGAGGAGCTGCGCAAGATCGTCGACCTGCCGGTCTACTGGGGCAACCGCAACTGGCACCCCTTCCTGGAGGAGACCGTCGCCCAGATGAAGGCCGACGGGGTCCGGAAGGCGGCGGCGTTCGCGACGGCGGCCACCGCGTCCTATTCGAGCTGCCGCCAGTACCGCGAGGACATCGCGCGGGCCGCCGCCGCGGTGCCCGGCGGGCCCGAGCTGGTCAAGATGCGCCACTTCTACGACCACCCGGGGTTCGTGGCGGCCATGGCCGACCGCACCCGCGCCGCCCTGGCCGAGGTCGGCGGCGACGCCCGGCTGGTGTTCACCGCCCACTCGATCCCGGTCTCGATGGCGGTGTCGGCCGGGCCGCAGGGCAACGCCTACGAGCGGCAGCTGCGCGAGGCGTCCGCGCTGGTCGCCGCCGAGGTCGGGGCCGGCGACTTCGACCTGGTCTGGCAGAGCCGCAGCGGCCCTCCGCACATCCCGTGGCTGGAGCCCGACGTCTGCGACCACCTGGAGACCCTCCACGCCAAGGGCGTCGAGTCGGTCGTGCTGGTGCCGATCGGGTTCGTCTCCGACCACATGGAGGTGCTCTACGACCTCGACGTGGAGGCCAGGAACCTGGCCGGCGAGCTCGGCCTGCGGCTGGCCCGCGCGGGCACGGCCGGCACCCACCCGAGGTTCGTCGAGATGATCCGCGACCTGGTGAACGAGCCCGAGCCGACGGCCTGCCCGGTCACCTGCTGCCCGGCGCCCTCACGGGTACGCCCGGGCGTAGGCGGCGGCCAGTCCTAGCACCTTGTTCACGTAGTCCCACGAGTGGTTGTACGCCCACACGGCCTTCCTGAGGCTCTCGCCGCCCCCGGCCGCGCCGGTGGCGCACAGGTAGTTGGCCGCGCCGGGCACGGCGTCGTAGGCGTTCCAGATGTCGGCCACCCCGTCGCCGTCGCCGTCGACGCCGTAGGCGCGCCAGGTGGCCGGCATGAACTGCATCGGGCCGAGCGCGCCGGCCGACGAGGGGCCGTTGTTGCGCCCGTGGCTGCTCTCGACCTGGCCGATCGCCGCCAGGACCGTCCACGACAACCCCGGGCAGACCCCGGCCGCCTTCTGGTAGAGCTCCAGGTAGCTGGAGGGGCGGCCGACCAGGGTGGTCCGGGCGGCGGGCTGCTGCTCCTTCTCCTCCTTGACCGCGCCGATGGGCACCACGCTGGAGCCGTCGCCCATCAGCTTGCGCACCCGCGTCCCGCTGACGTTGTCTCCGTGGACGAGCACGACGACGCCGTCGGAGAAGCCGAGGCGCGCCCCGAGGTCCTTGGAGATCAGTCCGTCGATGTTGGGGAAGCCGAGGTTCGCCGAGGCGGCGATGCGCAGCCGGGGGCCGTTGTCGACCTGGTACTCCTTGCCGAGGACCATGCCGAGCCGCTTCATGACGGCCGGGTCGGCCACCACCTCGCCGCGCGCGATGGCGCTCCACACCTCCGGGTGCTGGGCGACCGGTTCGGGCGTCCACGACCGGAACTGGGCCGGTTCGACCGCCAGCAGCTGGAGCGGGTGTCCCGACAGCTTGACCCCGCCGCCGCCCACCAGGGCGACCTTCTGGACGTGCTTCACCTTGGCGATGCGCAGCACCGTCTCCTGCGGCACCGGCCGCGGCGCGATGCCGAGCAGCTGCGGCGGGGTGACCGGCACGCCGGGCCCGCCGATCTGCCGGGGCGGCGCCGACGGCGCGAGCGGGCCGGGCAGGACGGTCGGCGAGGGCGGGGGTGAGGCGGCCGCCCCCGCGACGGGACGGCCGGCGTCGTTGAGGAGGAACACACCGCCGGCGGCGACCGTCACCACGATGGTCGCGGCGAGCCCGGTGACGAGGGCAAGAAGCGGCGTGAACCGGGGATGACGGGGAGCCTGGTTCACGTTGGTACCTTATCGACCGGAAACTCACTTGCCATCCATATCGGCGGTGAGCCAAGGTCAGAAGAGTTTCAAGGGGAGTAAGCAGTAGTCGTCCGCGTGCCATCCCATTCCCCCATGGCCGCAGCCGTCATCGGTTCGCCCGGACACTTGAGAACGGGTAGAGGACTGCTCTCATGCGTACGTACCGAGGTCTGTTCCGCACGCCAGGTGCGAGGGGCTTCGTCATCTCCGGTTTCGTCGGGCGCATCCCCATGTCCATGCTGGGCATCGGGATCACGCTGCTCGTCTCGGCGGTCACCGGATCCATCGCGACGGCGGGCGCCGTCGCCGCCGCCTTCAGTCTCGCCACCGCCGTCGGCGCGCCCGTCATGGGGCGGCTGAGCGACCGCTTCGGCCAGGCCCGCGTCGTCGTGCCGGCCGTGCTCTCGCACGGCGGCGCGCTGGTGGCGCTCATGCTGCTGGCCCACGGCGAGGCCCCGGTGTGGACGTTGTTCGCCGCCGCCGCCCTCGCCGGCATGTCGGCGGTGCAGCTCGGGTCGATGGTGCGGGCGCGCTGGTCGCACCTGCTCGACGACCCGGCCAAGCTGCACACCGCCTTCTCCTTCGAGTCGGTCGCCGACGAGGTGATCTTCGTCACCGGCCCGGCCTTCACCGCGGTGGTGGCCACCTCTCTGAACGTGTACGCCGGCCTGATCGTCGCCGTCGTCCTGGCGGTGTCGGGCACGATCGCGTTCTCGCTGCTCAAGTCGAGCCAGCCGCCGGTCGTGCGGCACCGGGAGCACAGGGGGTCGCCGATCGCGATCCCGGGCGTGGCGCTGCTGTCGGTGGTGCTGCTCGGCATGGGCGCGGTGTTCGGCACGGTCGACATCGTCACCGTGGCCTTCGCCGAGGAGCACGGCCACAAGGGCGTGGCGGGGCTGCTGCTGGCCTCGTTCAGCGCCGGGTCGATGGTCTCGGGTCTCTGGTACGGCTCCCGCGCCTGGAAGATCACCCTGCGCAGCCGGTTCGTGCGCGGCCTGGGCGTCTTCGCCGTGGGCCTGACCCCGATCGTGCTGATCGGGGAGCTGGCCCCGATGGCGCTCGCGCTGTTCTTCGCGGGCCTGGCCATCTCGCCGACCCTGATCACCGGCTTCTCGCTGATCGAGCGGCTGGTCCCGGCCCCGCAGCTCAACGAGGGCATGTCGTGGTTGTCGACCTCGATCGGGTTCGGCGTGGCCATCGGCGCCTGGGCCGGCGGCCACCTGGCGGAGACCTTCGGGGCCTCCAACGCCTACGGCTTCGCCTTCGTCTGCGCGCTGCTGGCGGCGCTCGTGGGACTGCTGGGATCCGGATGGCTACGCACCCCGGTCGTTTCTGAGTATCGTTCACATTCATGACGTTCACGAACTGGGCGGGCAACCAGTCGATCACTCCGGCTGAGACGCGCACGCCCCGTTCGCCCGCCGACGTCGCCCAGGCGGTGACCGACGCCAAGCGGCAGGGCCGCACGGTCCGCATGATCGGCACGGGCCACTCCTTCACCGGCGTGGCCCTCACCGACGGGATCATGCTCCGGCCCGAGGGCCTCAGCGGGGTCCTGTCGTTCGGCGACGACACCGTCACCGTGGCCGCCGGCACGCCGATCCACCGGCTGAACGTCGAACTCGACCGGCGCGGGCTGGCGCTGGCCAACATGGGCGACATCACCCTCCAGACCGTGGCGGGGGCCGTCCAGACCGGCACCCACGGCAGCGGCCGGGCGGTCGGCGGGCTGGCCGACCAGGTGACCGCCCTCGATCTGGTCCTGGCCGACGGCTCCACGGTGACCGTCTCCGAGGGCCACCTGTTCGACGCGGCCCGGGTCGGGCTTGGGGCCCTCGGGGTCGTGACGGCGGTGACGTTCCGGGTCGAGCCCGCGTTCCTGCTGCGCAACCAGCGCTCGCCGATGCGGTTCGACGAGATCCTCGACGCCCTCGACGCGCTCACCCTGGAGAACGAGCACCTCGACTTCTTCTGGTTGCCGCACACCGACCTGTGCCTGGTGAAGCGGAACAACCGGGCCGACGGCGAGCAGTTCGCGCCCGGCCGGATCCGCACCTGGATCGACGACGTCTTCGTGGAGAACACCCTGTTCGGGGTGGCCAACCGGGTGGGGGCGCGGTTCCCCGCGATCATCCCGCCGGTCAACCGGCTCTCCGGGATGGTGCTGGGCACGTCGGAGAGCTCCGACACGGCGTACAAGGTGTTCACCAGCGTGCGCGAGGTGCGGTTCCTGGAGACCGAGTGGGCGATCCCGCGCCGCCACCTGGCCGACGCCCTCCGGGAGGTGCGGGCGCTGATGGAGCGGTCGCCGTGGCGGATCTCGTTCCCGGTGGAGGTGCGGGTCACGCCGCCCTCGACGGCCTGGCTCTCGACCGCCTACGACCGCGACTCGGCGTACATCGCCTGCCACGTCTACCGGCGCACGCCCAACCCCGGCTACTTCGCCGCCGTCGAGGAGATCATGACCGGGCTGGGCGGCCGGCCACACTGGGGCAAGCTGCACGACACGGACGCCGCCTATCTTTCCCAGGTATATCCTCGTTTCACTGACTTCGTCGCGCTACGTGACCGGCTCGACCCCGACCGGCTCTTCGCCAACGCCTACCTGGAGCGTGTCCTGGGGGCCTAGTTCTCCGTTCAGTTGACCCAAGTTCACCTCCATCCGGTACGTCTCACGCGAGAATCCGACGAGGACCCTGAATCGCTTGCTCAACCAGCCTGTCTATAGCAGGGTGAACGCGACAAATGTGACTGGCTTCATGTCGCCTCCGCAGCCCCTGGAGAAGGCGATGTTCGGACATGCCGGGTACGGTGCTTGGAAGGCAACCGGCTCACGCGAGAGACTCAAGGGTCCGGGGGAAGATTTCGCACGACGAAGGGACTCGCATGCAGGAGCTCCGTCTCGTCGCGGTGAGTGAAGACGGCACCTATCTCGTCCTGGCCACGGCCGGGAGGGGTACCCGTTTCACGCTGCCCGTCGACGATCGGCTCCGTGCTGCCGTCCGCGGCAACTTCTCCCGTCTCGGTCAATATGAGATCGAAGTGGAGAGCCCGTTGCGTCCCAAGGAGATCCAGGCCCGGATCCGTGCCGGCGAGACCGCCGAGGAGATCGCCGCCACGGCGGGCATCCCGGTCGAGCGGGTGCGCTGGTTCGAGGGGCCGGTGCTCCAGGAACGCGAATACATGGCCCAGCAGGCCCAGCGCTGCGCCGTCCGCCTGCCCGGCGAGGCGGCCGCCCGCCCCACGCTCGGCGAGCTCGTCGCCGAGCGCCTCACCCGGCGCGGCGTGCCCGCCGACGAGATCGACTGGGACTCCTGCAAGCGCGACGACAACCTGTGGCGCATCAAGCTCGGGTACGTCTGGAACGGCCACACCCGCCACGCCGAGTGGCTCTTCGACCCGCGCCGCCGCCACGTCTCCCCCTACGACGACGAGGCCATGCGCCTGTCGGCCGACGACTACGTCGAGCCGCAGACCGAAGAGGCGACGGTCCGGCCGTTCGTGCCCCGGATAGCGGGCAAACTCGCCCCCGTCCCGCCGCGCGACTACGACTACGACCTGGCCGAGCCCCCGCCGTTAAGGGTCGCCCCGACCGGCAACCTGCCCGACCACTTCTCCCCTCGCTTCACCCCCGAACCCGCCGCCTTCCACGAGCCCGAGCCGCCCCGCGTCGCCGCGCCCCACCCGGAACCGCGCTACGCGGAACCGCCGGTCAGCGCGCCCACGAGCTACGCGACCCCGGCGCCCCACCATGCGGCCGAGCCGCAGATCAGCGCGCCTCCGGTGCGCCCGCCGGCCGAGCCGCCCACGGTCCATCGCGCCCCGGAGCCGCAGGTCGGCGCACCCGCGACTCACCGCGCACCCGACCCGCAGGTCAGCGCACCGGCGGCTCACCGCGCACCCGAACCGCAGGCCGACGCCGCCCACCGCGCGCCCGACTCGCAGGTCAGCGCATCCACGGTTCACCACACGTCTGACCCGCAGGCCGACGCATCCACCGCCCACCGCGCCGCCGATTCGCAGGCCGCCGCGTCTGCGACGCAGCACGCACCCGCGCCTGCGGCCGCTCCGGAACCGCAGGAGCCCGCGCCCGCCGCATCACCCGAGGTGCCGAGCGCGGTTGAGCCGTCGGCGGGTGCCTTCGCATCGGCAGGGCCGGAAAGCAACCCGCCTGCCGCGCCAGGAGCAGGTGCGCCCGGTTCGGAGTCGAGCCCCGGCGTGCCCGCTTCCGAGTCGAGCCCTGGTGCACCCGGTCAGCCGGGTTCCGCCCAGGCCGCGCCCGAGAACGGATCGGCCACGTCCGGCAACGGGTCGGCGACGGCTGAGGACCGGCAGGTCGCGGCGGAGCAGCAGGCCCGCGCGACCGTCCACCAGGCCGCGGCCGCTCCTCAGGCTGCCACCGTTTCCCCGGCGCCAGCGGCTACCCCGCAGGCCAGTGACCCGGCGACTGCACCGGCCGCCGATGCCTCCGCCGCTGCGACCGCTCAGGAGGCCGCCTCTCCGGTGACCGCTCCGGCCGCCGCCGCGACGCCCTCTCCCCAGACCGTTCCCCAGACCGCATCGGAGACGCCCGGCCCTGCCGAGCCGGAGGCCGCTCCGGCCGCCGCCGCGTCGAAGGGTGCCGAGGCACAGGGCGGCGCTGCCGTTCCGGCGGTGGACCGTGCCGTCGAGGAGGCGCCGGCGTTCGTCGCGCCCGAGGCGCCCGTGGTGCCGCCGCAGGCCGCGCCCGAGCCGGTCGCCGAGGAGCCCGCCAAGGTCGAGGAGCTGCCGACCCCCGCCGTCATGCCGAAGGCGGTCAAGCCGCGGCCCCCGGTGCCGCAGCCGAAGCCGCCCGCGCAGCGGCCGGCGCCGAAGGAGGAGAAGCCGGCCGAGCCGGTGCCCGCCGGCGCCGCGCCCGCCCCGGCGCCCAAGCCGGCTCCGCGCCGCAAGTCGCGGGCCCGCCGGGCCTCGGTGCCGTCGTGGGACGAGATCATGTTCGGCGCGCCCAAGCAGGACTAGCGCTTCAGGAAGGGCGCCATCCAGTCGGGGGTGACCTCGGCGGCGAACGCGGCCGCCTGGGTCTCTCCGGCGTCGATCGCCTTGTAGCCGCCGGCGCCCGCGCCGACTCCGGCGATCACGGTCACCAGACCGGCCTGGCGCTGGAACCACGACTGCTCGATGGTCCAGCCGACGACGGCCCGGCGTTCGACGACCGCCTGGGCGCGGCGCAGCGATCCGGAGCGGACCGACAACCGGGTGCCGTCGTAGGTGTGGCCCAGTGACCGGTATCGGTCGAGACCGAGGGCGATTCCGGCCACGGCCAGGACGGTGGCGGCGATCCCGATGAGGGCGTAGCCCAGGGCGTACATGACCAGGGCGAGGACCACCCACGGCGCGATCGCCCGGAACAGGCGGCGGCGGCGCGCGGCGGGCGGGTGGGGGCGCAGCGCCTCGCTGAACGGGCCGACGGCCTCGGCGGCGATGTCGTCGACGGCGGCGCGGGGGGCCACGGGGAGCAGCTGGCCCCGGGTCTGGGAGTCGCCGAGGCCGGTCACCACCGCCCACAGGCGGGCCACGCGGGCCTGGCGCTCCAGCGGGCTTTCTGCGATCTCGTAGCCGCGGATGCGGCGGCGTTCGAGGGAGACCACCCGCCGGTTGACGAGGCCGCGTTCGGCCACCAGGTGGTCGCCCCGGCCGAACAGCACGAAGTTCCAGTTGAAGACGGCGTACATGGCGGCGCCCAGGAACGGCATCAGGACGACCAGCACGACGGCGGCGCCGACGAGGAGCAGCGGGTGGCCCCAGAGCCACTCGCCGACGGCGACCGCGTCGTCTTCGTCGAGGCCGAGCTCGCCGCCCCACTGGAAGGCCAGGCCGACGGCGCCGGCGACCAGCGCGAACGGGGTGAACAGGTAGGCGCCGGACAGCGGACCGTAGCGCAACCAGGCCCGGGGGACCCGGAGGAACACGTGGTCGCCGGGCGCGGCGGGCCGTTCCTGGACGATCGGGGCGTGGCGGGACAGCAGCACCGCGCGCAGGCGTTCGGCCTCCTCGACGGTGATGCCGTCGAGCTCGCCCTCCTGCTTGTCGCCGCCGGCGCCGGTGTCGAGCTTGAGCACGGCCAGGCCGAGCAGCCGGTGGAGGAAGGGCGTGGTGACGTCGACGCCGCGGATGCGCTCCAGCGGGATGACGCGGGTCGAGCGGCCGATGAAGGCGCGGGACAGTTCGAGCCGGCCGCCGGTGATGGTGTAGGAGAAGGTGGCCCAGCGCACGACGGCGTACAAAACCGAACCGGCGACGCCCAGCGCGGCCCAGATGAACGAGCGCGGCGAGAAGCCCCCGGCCACCAGCACCCCGGCGAGCGGCACGAGCAGCGAGGGCAGCACCCTGATCGGGTCGATGAGCAGCAGCTTGGGACTGAGCCGGGCGGCCTCGGGCACCGGCTCCTGGAAGGGCAGGCTCACGTCGCGTCGTCTCGCAGTTCCTGGGCCCGGCGCGACAGCTCCTCGGCCAGCCGCGCGGCCACCTCGTAGTCGAGGCCCTTGATCGTGGACGACCCCGCGTAGGAGGCGGTCCGGATCTCGACGGTCGCCAGCCCGAAGAAGCGCTCCAGCCAGCCCTGCGCCTTGTCGACGGTCTGGATGCGGGACACCGGCACGAACACCCACTTGCGCGACAACCAGCCGGACCGCGCGTAGACGACGTCGGCGGCCAGTTCCCAGCGGTGCACCGCGAACCGGACGACCGGCTCGGCGAGCACGAACGGGATCAGCAGCAGCCCGATGACCAGACCGGCCACCCAGGTGCGGTCGAGCAGCCACTGGGGCAGGAACTCCCACCCCGTCATCCACATCGAGAGCAGCACCAGGCCGCCCACCAGCAGCACCGTCACGATGACGGCCTCCGCGAACCAGAGCGACCTGGCCCTCGGCGACACCTGGTTGGCGGGGTCACGCAGCGCGTCACGCATCTGGCATCACGATCCCACCCTAAATCGTCGGGATGTGCCGTTGGTCACCCCCCAACCCGCCCTTGAAGATTTCTACCGGCGAGTACCACTTCCCCACCAGAATCATAGGAATCCCAGGTCACACGGGTCCGGCCGGGGTGGACCATGGTACGAACCCGGCGAATATGGAGATTCTTCTCGCTGTGGATCATCGCGATCGGGTCGGCGCACCTGCGGGATCCGCGTAGCATCATCGGGCATGGGGTCGCTGACGAAGTCCGTTCGCACGCGCCGAGCCGCTCTCATTCCGGCGGCCGTCGCGGCGCTGACGGCATCGGCCTCGGGCTGCGGAATCGTGGGCGGAGGATCGCCCGCCGACCTCGACGTGCTGAGTGTGTCGAGCCCGCAGTTCCGTGACGGCGACCCGCTGCCGCCGGGCTACTCGTGCAAGGGAGACCTGGGCAATCCGCCCCTCCGCTGGTCGGGTACGTCGGGCGCCAAGTCGGTGGCCCTGGTGGTCGACGACAACGCCGCGGGAGAAAAGGCGATGGTGCACTGGGTGGTGTTCAACATCGAGCCCGACACCACCGAACTCGCGGAGAACGGCATCCCCCGGGGTGCGCGGCAGGGGCAGACGACTAGTGGAAAAGTCGGATATGTACCCCCCTGCCAGCCCAATGACAGCTACCGTTTCACCGTCTACGCCTTGAACGAGAAACTGGACCTTCCGCAGGGCGCCCCCCTCTCGAAGAGTCTGGCCGAGATCGCGTCGCACACGATCGCCCGAGGTCGCCTCACTGCGGCTGACATCGAGTGACATGCTGATGACCGGAGGTAGTAGTGGTGGACCAATCTTCGCCTAGGGTGTGACAACGGTCATTGTGGTCGAGCAGAATCGGATCCTGAATTGCTGAGCGCAGGTGATCACAGGGGGCAGGTCGCGTCGATGGCCGCGCGATCTCACCGGCGCCGCTGGAAGGCCATGGCCTTGAGGGTGGTGCTATGACCGCGGTCATTTTGGGCCTTGTCGCCGTTGTGCTGTTGGTGCTGATAGTCGTGGCACTCGGCATGCGGTCGATGAACCGGAGAGAGAGCGCGCTCTCCTCCGAGCGCATCAAGGCGATGGCCGAGGGCGCCGCGAAGAAGAAGGGCAGCCGGCCCGCCGAAGAAACCTTTTTCGAAAGCTTCCCCGAGGGCTTCGACGCCTTCGAGGAGCCGAAGAAGGCCCCGCCGAAACCGGCCGCCAAGGCCCCCGGCGCGCCGCCCCGTCCCGGCAGCCGCCAGGGCGCCAAGCAGCAGCCCGCCCAGCGTGGCGGCAAGCAGCCCGCCGGCGCCGGCGTGCCCCGCGGCAAACGCGGGGTCGACGAGTGGGGCGCCGACGACGACTACGACGACGACTACTGGTCCCGGGTCCGCGCCGACGACGGGGCGTTCGGCGGCACCATCAAGCAGCGCATGGCCACCCCCCGCCCGCTCGAGGCCGAGCCCGCCCCGGCCGGCCCCGCCCCCGTCGCGTCGGTCACCCCCATCAGCGCCGTCGACCCCAACGCCGCGACCGTCCAGGGCGTCCTCCCTCAGCGCCCGGCCGCGCAGCCGCCCGTCCAGCCCGCCCCGACCCCGGGCGTCGTGACCCCGATCGCCGCCGCGCTCACCCCCGGGGTGGTCACCCCGATCGCCGGTCTGTCGACCGGCCCGCTCACCGCCGGCACCCCGTCCAACGGGTTCCTGTCCCCGGAGACCGGCGTGGTCGACGGGCTGCGCGCCACCCCCTCCTCGCAGCTGGCCGAGCAGAAGACCGTCACCTTCTCCGCGCCGACCCCCGATCTGAGCAGCCCCGCGACCGGGCCCTTCGTCCCGCCCGGCGCCTCGACCGGTCCCTTCTCGTCGGGTCCGTCGACCGGCATGTTCGAACGGCCGGCCAGTTACGACCAGCCCCCGACAGGCCCGTTCCCCAGCCGGCCCGCCTACGAGGGCGGCTACGACACCGGCTACACCAGCGGCAACTTCCCCGTCCCGGCCGCGCCGCAGCCCGAGCCGATCCCGCCGGCCTACCCCGAACCCGCGGGCTGGCCCGCCCCGCCCGCAGGCGGCGCCTTCCCGCCGCCGGCCGCCGCCCCCTCCTGGGGCAGCACCAGCGGCGACGTGTTCGACGACCCCGAGCCGCCCCGTCCGGGCAGCGGGTCGACCTGGTCGACCGGTGAGGCGGCGGGCTACCAGATGCCCGCAGCGCAGCCCTCCTACAACGACTTCTCGACCGGCGCCTACCAGACCGGCAACCTGCCGACCCCGGCGCCCGGCTCCTACGAGGTCAGCGCCGGCTGGGCGACAATCGACGACTCCGACTCGGTGGCCGGATCCTACGGCTACGACCAGCAGGCCTATCCCGGGGCCGTCCCGCCCGCCCCGCCGCAGAACAACGGCGGCAGCTGGCCCTCCTACGACGAGCTCTACGGCGAGCAGACCACCCGCAGCGGGGGCGGGCGCCGTCACCGCGGCAACCCCGAGACCGACCAGCCCGACTATTACCGCTGATTTCCCGGTCCTTGCAGAACCCCCGGGTGACCTTGGCATAAGGTCGCCGCATGACCGGGGGTAACAGTTCGACAACGCAGCGTGTCATGTCCGTGTTGCGGCATGACGTACCGGCCTCACTCGTGGTGTTCCTGGTGGCGGTTCCGCTGTCACTGGGCATCGCGGTGGCGTCCGGGGCGCCGATCGCGGCCGGGCTGGTCGCGGCGATCGTCGGCGGCATCGTGGCGGGCGCGCTGGGCGGCTCCGTCGTCCAGGTGAGCGGCCCGGCGGCCGGGTTGTCGCTGGTGGTGGCCGATCTCGTGCAGGTCTACGGCTGGCGGGCCACCTGCGCCATCACGCTCGCGGCGGGGCTGCTGCAGATCGTGCTCGGCGCGTTCCGGGTGGCCAGGGCCGCCCTCGGGGTCTCCCCCGCCGTCATCCACGGCATGCTGGCCGGGGTCGGCGTCGTCATCGCGCTGTCGCAGCTGCACATCGTGCTGGGCGGCAGCCCGCAGCGGTCGGCGCTCGACAACCTGCTGGAGGTGCCGGCCCAGGTGGCCGGCCTCCACGGCGACGCGGTGATGATCGGGCTGCTGACGATCGGCGTGCTGCTGATCTGGGACCGCATCCCCAAGGTGCGGCTGGTGCCCGCCCCGCTGGCCGCGCTGACCATCGCGACGGTGACGGCGGCGCTGGCGGGCTGGAGGTTCACCGAGGTCGACCTGGCCAACGGGCTGAGCCAGCTCGCCGGGCCGATCCTGCCCACCGGCGACTGGCACGCCGTCGCGGCCTCGATCCTGCTGGTGGCCGTGCTGGCCGGCGTCGAGTCGCTGCTGACCTGCGTCGCGGCCGACCGCATGCACGACGGGCCGCGCGCCGACCTCGACCGGGAGTTGTGCGCGCAGGGCGTCGCCAACGTGGTGTCGGGCGGCCTGGGCGGCCTGCCGGTGTCGGGCGTGGTGGTCCGGACGACCACGAACGTCCGGGCGGGCGCGCGGTCGCGCTGGTCGACGGTGCTCCACGGTGTGTGGGTGCTGGTCGCCACGATCGCGTTCGCCTCGGCGCTCGGGCTGATCCCGATGGAGGCGCTGGCGGCGCTGCTGCTGTTCATCGGCGTGAAGATGGTCAACCTGGGCACCGCGCGCGGGCTGCGCGGCCACGGCGAGATGCCGATCTACTTCCTGACCATGGGCGCGGTCGTGCTGGTCGGGCTGGCCGAGGGCATCGTGATCGGGCTGGGGCTGGCCGCGCTGCTGGCGCTGCGGCGGCTGACCTGGGTGTCGGTCGAGGTGACCGAAGGCGGCGGGCGCTGGCGGGTGGTGGTCACCGGGTCGCTGATCTTCATCGGGGTGCCCCGGCTGACCGACTCGCTGCGCACGATCCCGCGCGGCGCCGAGGTCGACCTGCTGCTCAACGTCGACTTCATGGACAACGCGGCGTTCGAGGCGCTGCACAACTGGCGGCTGGAGCACGAGCGCGGCGGCGGCACCGTCGACATCGACGAGCTCCACGACGACTGGTACACCGCCGCCGCCGCCGGGACCCGGGTGTTCCCGGCCAAGACGCCGCCCAAGCTCGACTGGTCGTGGTTGCCGTGGGCCTACCGGCGGCCGCCGGCGGCCGTGCCGGGCGACCTGCTGGAGGGCACCCGCGAATACCAGCGCCGGACCGCGCCGCTGATCCGGCCGCTGCTGACCCGCATGGCCCGCAAGCAGTCGCCGTCGCACCTGTTCATCACCTGCGCCGACTCGCGGGTGATGCCCTCGCTGATCACCGCGAGCGGGCCGGGCGACCTGTTCATGGTGCGCAACGTCGGCAACCTGGTGCCGAGGTTCGAGTCGGTGCCGGCCGACGACTCGGTGGCGGCGGCGATCGAGTACGCCGTCGGCGTCCTGGGCGTCAGCACGATCACGGTGTGCGGCCACTCGGGCTGCGGCGCGATGGCGGCGCTGCTCGGCGACGCGCCCACGGGCCTGACGGCGGTCGGCAACTGGCTGCGCCACGGGCACCACTCGGTCGAGCGCTTCGAGAACACGCCGCACGGGCCGGAGGAGGCGCCGCTCGACCACCTGTGCCGGGTCAACGTGATCCAGCAGCTGGAGAACCTGCGCAGCCATCCGATGGTCGACCGGCTGGAACGTTCCGGGAAGCTGGAGTTGTCGGGGCTGTGGTTCGACATCGCGACCGCCCGGGTCCACGTGCTGAACGAGGAGGGCTTCACGCCCGTGCCGGAGCTTCGCACAGGGTGAAATCGGCTCCCGGTGAAACAGGGCAGACCGCCCGACACCGGGCGCCCAGGATGGGGCCATGAGAATTCTGGTGATCGGCGGCTCGGTGTTCCTCGGCCGGGCCGTCGTCGATGAGGCCCTCGCCCGGGGCCACGACGTGACCGTGTTCAACCGGGGGGTGAGCCGCGCCGACCGTCCCGACGTCGAGTCGGTGCACGGCGACCGCGGTAACCATGACGACCTGCTGCGCCTGGTCGAGGGCCGCGCGTGGGACGCCGTCGTCGACGTGTGCGGCTACACCCCGGCGACGGTGCTCGACGGGGTGCGGGTGCTGAACGGGCACGCCGCCCACTACACGTTCGTCTCCAGCATCAGCGCCTACCGGGGTTTCCCGGGTGAGATCGGCGTCGACGAGGAGTCGGAGCAGTTCCCGGGCGACCCCGAGGCCACCGAGGGCGACTACGGCACGCTCAAGTCGGGTTGCGAGCTGGCCGTCAGCGAGAACTTCACGGGCGGCGTGCTGATCGTCCAGCCGGGCCTGATCCTCGGCCCCCACGAGAACGTCGGGCGGCTGCCGTGGTGGCTGACCCGGATCGAGCGCGGCGGCCGGGTGGTCGCGCCCGGGAACCCCGACCGGGAGATGCAGCTCATCGACGCCCGCGACATCGCCGCGTTCACGATCGCGCAGGTCGAGAAGGGCACGACGGGCAAGTTCCTGACCGGCGGGGTGCCGGCCAACACCACCTACGGCCAGTGGCTGCGTGAGTGCGTCGAGGTCACCGGGTCGGACGCCGAGCTGGTCTGGGTCGACGACGCGGTGCTGCACGAGCACGGGGCGCAGATGTGGACGGAGTTCCCGCTGTGGGCCGACGACAGCATGCCCGGCGTGTGGCTGAGCGACTCCTCCAAGGCGCACGCGGCCGGGCTCACCTGCCGCCCGGTGAGCGAGACCGTGCGCGACACCTGGGAGTGGCTGCGGCACGTCCCGGTGGAGGAGCGGGTGTTCGGGGCGCGGTTCACCCACGGGATCGATCCGGACAAGGAGGCCGCGATCCTCGCCGACTGGGACAGCCGGGGCTGACGACTTTCCCGGCATCCCCACCGAGAGCGGAACGCTGCCCCTAGGATTCACGAGCCGCGTTCAGGCGGCTACGCCACGTGATGATTCGGGGAGAGGCGTTTCCATGGCAAGGTCCATCAAGGGGAACTCCGCCCTTGCCCGGCCCTACCGCGACCTCGTGTGGCTCGCCTATCTGACGCTGCCGCCCGACAGCGGCGAGCGGCGGGTGCTGCTCGCCCACCGCCTCGCCGCGCGGGCGCTGCTGCGGCGTCCCGGCGACCCCGCGCAGGCCCGTCTCGACGTGCTGAAGCGGGTGCTGAAGCGGCGTCCCTATCCGCTGATCGGGTTCGGCCGCCGCCTGGAAGTGGTGCCCGCGGTGGTCCGCAGCGACGAGCGGGCCTTCACCGCCGCGCTGGAGGAGCTGCCGCCGGCCGCCCGCGCCGGTTACGCGCTCACCCGCATCGAGGGCCTCGACGCGGGCGAGGCCCGCCGCCTGCTGGGCGCGGCCGGGGTGGCCGAGCCGACGATCGCGCTGGCCCTGATCGACGCGCTCGACGACGAGCACGGCCGCCTCGACGACCACCGCCCGGCCGCCGACCCGACGCTGGCCCGCATCTACGGCCGGGGGCCGTCCAAGGTCCTGATCGCGCTGGCCGCCGCCGGAGGGCTGCTCGCCGTCTCGGGCGTGCCCCACCTGCTGGGTCTGGACGACGTCCGCGCGGCCGCCGCCGCGCCCGCGTTACCCGAGGTCAGCCGGGTCTCGCCGGGCACGTGGCGGACCACCACCACCCTCGACCTGCACACCTGGGAGCCCCGGGGCGAGCTGACCGGCGACGACGGGCTCGTCGTGCGCGCGGTCAGGGCCTGGCAGGGCGAGGTGACCCCGCAACCGGTGTCGGGCGCGCTGCCCAGCCCGCCGGTCGCGCCCCAGCTGCTCTACGCGGGCCGCCTCGACGGCACCACGGTCGTGCTGCTGCGCGACTCCGGCCGGGTCGCCCGCTACGCCGAGACCGGCCGGTCGCGGTCGCTGGAGGTGTTCCCCGAGCCCCGGCTGAAGGCCGACGGGTCGACCCCGCTGAAGTTGTCGGGCGGCCGCTATCTGGTGCCGCCGTGGGTGACCGAGGTGTCGGCGGCCAACCTGAGCCGGCTGGGCGCGAAGTGGCGTCCGGTGGCCCTGGCCGGCGGGGTGACCGATCCGGTGCCGCAGGTCACGGCCGGTCCGTGCTGGCGCGGCCCGGTGCTGCGGCTACGCGCGCCGGGGGTGGCCCACGGGATGGCGTACACGATGCTCGATCTGGGGCGGCTCGCGCTGGCGAACGTGACCCACCAGGCGCCGCCGCCCGCCGAGATCAACCGGATGGGGCCCGAGGAGATCGACGTGTCGCCGGGCGGGTTCAGCGCGTGGGCGCACCTGTCGTGCGCGTTGCCGTTCCCGCCGGTCGAGGCCGAGGCGGCGACGGCCTGGGAGTTCTGGTCGGGCGAGCTGCCCGAGTCGGCGCGGGCGCGCTGGATGTGCGCCCGGTTCGGCAACGCCGACGGCACCAGCTCGGTCAGGGCGGTGCTGGCCGTCGCGACGCCCGGCCGGACCGTGACGATCCCGACCGGCTCCCGAGCCGGGACCTGGGACTGCAGCCGCCTGAAGCGCCACGTGGTGGCGGCGACCTGGTGGCAGGCCCCGTCGGGCCAGTGGTACTACCTGGTCGCGGGCAGCCGCGACGTCGCCCGCATCACGGTGACCGGCCCGACGGTGAAGGACGTCCTGGCCGGTCGCGGCCTCGTCGCGGCCCTCGGCCCGAACGGCGGCGCCCAGCCGAGCGGAGAGGTCACGGTGACGGCCGGCACGACGACCGTGCTCCGCGAGACCGCCCCCTGACTATCGTGAGCCCGTGGAGCAGTGTGCGTGCGGGCACGACCGGCATCGGGCGCCGCGGGACAAGGCCGAGGGACTGGTGCTGGCCGGGCACCTGCGGGTGATCGAACCTCTGCTCGACGTGGTCGCCCGCGACGACTCGCGGTGGCTGGGCATCCTGCGCTGCGGGTCGTGCGGCCGCCACTGGGCCGAGGACAGCATGACGTCGGGCCACGCCGACCTGTTCTTCGTCTATCCGGTCGACACGGCCGACCCGCACGCCTGGCTGGCGGCGGCCCGGCCGCTCTTCTAGGCGATCCAGGGCGGGGTGCCGTGGACGGTCCCGTCGGGCAGGATCGCCTTCGCGTCCCCGGCGGCGGTCACGACGGCGGTGAAGCCGCCGGCCGCGGCGGTGACCCGGCGGGCGGTGTGCGGCGGCATGACCACGGTGTCGCCCCCGGCGACCTCGAAGGTCTCGCCGCCGAGTTCGACGGTGGCGCCGCCGGTGACGAACGCCCAGATCTGCTCCCGGTCGAAGTCGTGTCTCGGTCCGGCGGTGCCGGGAGTGGCCTCGACCCGCCAGACCGACTGGGCCGACCCGCCCTGGCCGGGCGAGGCGAAGGTGGTCATGACCCCGGCCGGGGTCGCGGAGCGGCGGGTCTCGGCGGCGCGGATGACGGTCATTTCGATCCCCTAAGATAGACAATGTCGTTGTCCATATAGTCAACCGGGTTGTCTTTCATGTCAAACGGGTTCGAGTTGCCGCTGCGGTTGCTGATGGCCTTCCGCGTGCTCATCGACGCCCTGCACGAGGAGCTCGCCGAGCGCGGCCACCCCGACATGCGGCCCATGCACGGGTTCGTGCTGCAGGCGGTCGCGCGGGGGGCCGACTCGGCCGCGTCGCTGGGCCGCACGCTGGGCGTCTCGAAGCAGGCGGCCGGGAAGACCATCGAGACGCTGGAGGGGCTCGGGTACGTCACCCGCGTCCCCGACCCGGCCGACTCCCGCCGCAAGACGGTCGTGCTGACCGGCCGGGGAACCGACGCCCTGCGGCAGTCGGCCGAGGTGTTCGACGAGCTGCGGGCGCGGTGGGCCGCCGAGCTCGGCGCGGGGCGGCTCGACGACCTGGAGGACACGCTGCGCCGGATGACCCCCGGCGACCTGTTCCGGCTCGACGTGCCCGGCTGGTTCGGCTAACTCCCCCAGCCCGGCACCGTCTTCTCCAGGATCACCAGGGGCAGGTCGCGGGGGGCTTTGGCCTCGTAGGAGGCGTACAGGGGGAAGATCGCGGTCATCGTCGGCCAGAGGGCGCGTTTCTCCTCCGGGGTCGCGGTGCGGGCGCGGGCGGTGAAGACCTCCGGGCCGACCTGGACCGTCACGTGGGGGTCGGCGGTCAGGTTGAGATACCAGGCGGGGTGGGCCGCGGAGCCCGCGTTCGAGGCGACGAGCAGGTGGCGGGGGCCGTCGACGCCGTAGAAGAGGGCGGTGCGGCGGGGGCGGCCCGACTTCCGGCCGGTCGTGGTGAGCAGGAGGGCCGGTTTGCCCTGGTAGGTGTGGCCCGTCCGGCCGCCCGACTCGACGTAGGTCGCCACGTGGCTCGCCACCCAGCCCGTGGGGCTGGACTCGATGTCGGCGCGGGGTCTGATGGGGGCGTACCGGCGGAAACCACCGCTGGTCATGCCGGGGAAGTCGTAGACGCGCCGCCAGGCCGGGCTGCGGTGGCTGATCGCCTCTTCATGGGCCTCGGCGCCGGTCCAGCCTGCGAGGTTGAGCATGCGGGTGCCGTCGAGGCTCGTGTGGAAACGTCCCGAGACGCCGCCGGGATGGGGTTCCTCCTCGGCCATGGCCTCGAAGACGGTGTCGATCCAGCGGCGCAGCCGGTCGGGGTCGGGGCCGTCGAACTCCGCCTCGACCGCGACCACGCAGCCGGGCTCGCGTCCGTCGGCCGCGTGCCGATAGAGGTGGTAGGCGGTGGGCTCGGCGCCGGTGAGGTCCTTGAGGAAGGCGCCGCCGTCGGCGGTCCATCGGCTGTACGTCATGACGGTGGCCGCGTCGAGGCTCTCGTACACCTCGAAGGAGACGAGCCCCTCGGGCCACGGCGCGGGCGGCCAGCCGTCGGCGGCGTTCGACTCGGTGGTGAAGAACAGGTCAGGCAACGGGGACTCCGTAGGGGTGGGCCCGGCGGGCCGACGCAAGGGCGCGTCCCCACCAGGTGAGCTGGTCGAGCAGCCGGTCGGCGGCGGCGCCGCACGGTCCGGGGTCGAGCGGGCGGCCGTCGTCGCCGAACTGCCCCGGCGCCCAGATGAAGGAGACCGTCTCCCGGACGGTGACCGCGTGCAGCTCGGCGAAGACCTGCCGCAGGTGCTCGACCGCCCGCAGGCCGCCCGAGATGCCGCCATAGGAGACGAACCCTACGGGTTTGGCCTGCCACGGCGTGACGTGCCGGTCGATGGCGGTCTTCAGCGGGCCCGGGAAACTGTGGTTGTACTCGGGCGTGACCACGACGAACATGTCCGCCGCCGACAACGACTCCCCTCCCGGCTCGCCATCCACCAGGTCGGCGACCTCCACGGTCAGGCCGGTCCGCTGCCGGGCGTGGCCGGTGAACCACTCGGCCACGACGGGCCCGAACCGGCCCTGGCGGGTGCTGCCGACGATCACGACGAGTCTCATGGCTCCACCCTGGGACCTCAACCGGGCTTGAGGTCAAGCTAGGGTGCCGGGCATGACCCCGGAGATCACGATCGGCGAGCTGGCCGACCGCAGCGGCGTGCCCCACTCGGCGCTGCGCTTCTACGAGAGCCAGGGCCTCATCCACAGCCGCCGGACCGCCGGCAACCAGCGGCGCTACGTGCGCGCCACCCTCCGGCGGGTGGCGTTCATCCGCGCCGCCCACCACCTCGGCATCCCGCTCTCGCAGGTCGGGGAGGTGCTGGCGCTGCTGCCGTCCGACGGGGCGCCCAACCGCGAGTTCTGGGAACGCGCCTCGCAGTGCTGGCGCGCCCACCTCGACTCGCGCATCGACCGGCTGGAACGCATGCGCGACCGGTTCACCCGCTGCGCCGGGTGCGGCTGCTTGTCGTTCGACGGCTGCGCGCTGCTCGACTGAGAACTGTCGGTGGCGGCCGGCAGCATGGGCGGGTTATGGCTGAACCGCTGAAAGACCAGATCAACGCCGCCTCGGTGACCGTGCTCGCCGACGGCCTCGCCGCCTGCTCCCCCGCCTTCCCGCGCGACCGCTTCGTCGCCTCGGCCCTGTCGGGCCTCGACGGTCTCGAACTCAAGGATCGCGTACGTTCCGTCGCCGCCGCCCTCGCCCCCGCGATGCCGGCCGACTTCCCCGAAGCCGCCGCGCTGCTGCGGGCGGCGACCACGCGGGTGCGGCTCGACCTGTGGAGCGGCTGGCCCGCGACCGAATGGGTCGCGCTCGCCGGGCTCGGCCACCTGGCCGACGCGATGACGACGCTGGGCGTGCTGACCCCCTACGCGACCGGCGAGTTCGCCGTCCGCCCCTTCCTGGCCCGGCACCGGGAGGAGGCCCTGGCGGTCATGCGCGGCTGGGCCGATTCCGGCGACGAGCACCTGCGGCGGCTGGCCTCGGAGGGCAGCCGCCCCCGGCTCCCGTGGGGGTCGCGGGTGCCGTGGCTGATGGGCGGCCCGACCGTGCCGATCCTCGACGTACTGCGCGACGACCCGAGCGAATACGTGCGCCGGTCGGTCGCCAACCACGTCAACGACCTCACCAAAGACCACCCCGACCTGGCGCTCGACGTGCTCGACCGCTGGCGGGCCGAGCCGGGCGAGCACACCCGGGCCGTGCTCCGCCACGCGCTGCGCGGGCTGCTGCGGGCCGGCCATCCGCGCGCGCTGACCCTGGTGGGCGCCACCCCGGGCGGCGGCTCGGTCGACGCGCTCAGCGCCGAGTCGGCGACCGTCGAGATCGGCGGGCACCTGCGGTTCACGGTCACCGTCCGGGCCGACGCCCCCGGCCCGCTCGTGCTGCGTTACGCCGTCACCAGGGAACGTTCACGGCGCGTCTTCCACCTGGGCGAACGGGTCGCGACGACCGCCGGGCAGACGTTCACGCTGACCAAGGCCCATTCGTTCCGCCCGGTCACGACGCGCAGCGAGCCCGCCGGGGCCCGCCGTCTGGAGATCATGGTGAATGGCGAGACACGGGCGGGGTTGCCGTTCGAGCTGACCGGTCAGTAACCCGGGACCACCCGGCCCGCGAAGTCGACCACGACCCGGTTGCCGAGCGGTTCCTGCAACGTGAGCGTCGCCTTGGTGAGCGGCGCGGCCACCCGCTGGTCGCAGTCGCCCATCTCGGTGCTCGACACCTTGAGCCCGATCGAGACGAACGACGGATACTCGACGGCCGTCGGCACGATGCGCGGCTCGGTCGTCCCGGGGCAGGGCATGCCCCAGCTGACGGTGAAGGTCGCCGACACCGTACGGCCGTCGACGGACAGGTCGCCGACCAGCGTCGACGGCACGATCGAGCCCAGTTGCCAGAAATGGCTCGCCGCGAGGGCCGGCCACCGCACCGTGCCGCCCTCGGCCAGGCGGAACTCCCAGGCCGGCAGCTCGACCGGCCCCCGGTCGGTGCGGAACGGCGAGACGGTCAGCGCGGTCCCCGTCACGTGGGCCTCCTGGGCGGCGTGCGCGGTCTGGGAACGGATGGCGGCCAGCGCGTCGCGGGCGCTGGTGAGGGTGACGTACCGGGACAGGCCCTGAACGGTGAGCTGCCTCGACGGCGGCGCGGCCGACGACACGGCCGATGAGGCGGGCACCCGCCCCCGGGCTGCCTCGTCGGCGAGCGGCAGCGGGTCGAGCACGATGAGCGGGCGGTCGAGCGCCGAGGTGACGGGGAAGTCGCGCCAGAGGTCGGCGACCTTCGGGCCGGGGGCCTTCGGCGGAGCCTTGGGGTCGGGGGTGCACGCGGCGACGGCGACCACGACGGTCAGGAGCACCAGGAACCTGCGCATGACGCCTCCCGTTTCTGGCTCCCCACTGAAGAGACGGATTCCGGGCAGGTGAGGTTCGGAATTCCGCCGTTCACTCGGCGAAGAAAAAGCCGTAAGCGAGGGCGCAGGCGTAGAGCGCGAAAAAGAAGGCGACGGCGACGATGAGCACTTTTCTGGAGATGTGCGGCATGGCGAGCCACGCCGCCACCGGATATGCGATCACTCCGCTGACGATGATGAGGCCGATGGACTCGAAGAACAGGTGGAGCGGCATCGCCAGGGCGACCTGCCAGATGGCGATCAGGAAAAGGGTGGCCAGGGCCGCCACGGGCAGGGCGGGCCGCACCCGGAGAAGGTGCAGCAGCGGCCAGGCGAGCACGACCGCGATCCAGCGCCCCACGTCAAACGCCAGCACCAGATAGCCGAAACATCCCGTGTAATGACCGCAATACTGAGACTCGGGATAATTATTCGTCAGCCAGGACACCCCTGCCAGGAGAAGCGCCGGCAGGACGATCCCGACCACGACCGCCATGGCGATTCGAAAGAACGGCTTCGCCCGGGCCAAGGGCGGATTCATTTCGATCATTCGCGAATGATCGCATGCGAATACGACACTTTCCATGGGGTGTTCACAGGTTGTCGCGCGCGTACCCGGCGGCCTCCGTGCGGTTCCGGACGCCGATCTTGGCGAAGGCGTTGTTGATGTGCGTCTTGACGGTCGTCTCCGCGATGAACAGGGCGGCGCCGATCTCGGTGTTGCTGAGCCCGCGCGCGACCAGCCGCAGCACCTCGGCCTCCCGCGCGGTCAGCCCGTCGGGGAGGTCGGCCGGTGGCGGCGGCGCGGCGCGGGTCAGCGCCTCGACCAGCCGCCGCGACACCGACGCCGTGAAGGTCGACTGCCCGGCGGCGGCCGACCGGAGCGCGGCGGCGATCTCGGCCCGCCCGGCGTCCTTGGTGAGATAGCCGCGCGCCCCGGCGAGCAGCGCCGCGTCGACCGATCGATCGTCGTCGTAGGTGGTCAGCACCACGACCGCCGTGCCCGGGTACCGCCGGGTGATGCGCCGGGTCGCCTCGACGCCGTCCACGACGGGCATGCGCAGATCCATCAGCACGACGTCGGGACGCGCCTCCGCGACCAGGCGCAGGGCGTCCTCCCCGTTCCCGGCGTCGCCGACGACCTCCACCCCGTCGACCAGCCCGAGCAGCGCCACCAGCCCCTCGCGCATGACCTGCTGGTCGTCGACGACCACGACCCTCACTCGGGCACCTCCGCGCGCACCACCCAGTCTCCGTTCACCACTCCGGCGGTCAGCGTCCCGCCCGCCAGCGCCAGCCGCTCCCCCATGCCGCGCAACCCGTGCCCGGCGGCTCGCGGGAGTCCGGCGCACGGATTGCGCACCACCAGAGCGACCGCGTCGTCGCCGTAGGCGAGTTCGACCGTGACCGGCGTGTTCGCGGCGTGCCGGGCCGCGTTGGTCAGCGCCTCCCGCGCGGTCCGCAGCAGGCACACCTCCGCCGCCGGGGTGATCGGCCGGCGCACGCCCCTCGTGCTGAGCTCGGCCGCGGCGTCGTGGTCGCGGCGGTGCTCGGCGACGAGCAGGCCCAGCGCGTCGGGCAGCGGCGGCACGTCCTCCCGCAGCGCCGCCACCGCCGACCTAGCCTCCAGCAGCCCTTCCCTGGCCAGCGCCCGTGACCTGCGGATCCGCGCCGCCGCCCCGTCGACGTCGCCCTTCTCGGTGAGCAGCGCCTCGGCGACCTCCAGCTGCACCCCGAGGGCCCCGAGAGAGTGCGCGAGGACGTCGTGGAGCTCCCGCGCGATCCGGGCCCGTTCGTCGAGGGCCATCGCGCGCGCCCGGTCGTGCTGCGCCCTGCGGTAGTGGCGGCGGTGCAGGGCGAACAAAACCGTGCACGTCATGACGGCGCCGCTGACGACGATCGCCGACCGTGGCTGCGTCCACCAGACCATGCTCGCGGCCATCAGCCCCAGATCGGCGCCGGTGACCACGACGATCGCCGCCATGGACGGCGTGCCGTGCGCCGCGAACAGCAGCAGCGTGGCGAACAGGAAGATCGTCGGCGCCGCCTCGGCCGACCCCGAGACCGCCGCGGCCGCGCCCGACGCGGCCGCGAGCAGGACCGCGGCCGTGCGCGGCCGGCGGGAGTCGACGACGACGAAGGCCAGCCAGCAGGCCATCGACGTCGCCAGGGCCGACCAGACGAAAGCCGGAGCGCGCTCGGGCGAGGCGGTCGCCAGCGACCAGGCCAGGACCAGCGTGATCAGCAGCCTGACCAGGCGGCCCGTCTCCGGGTCGTCGGCCGCCAGCAGGCGCAGGACCCGTGCGCGCACCTCGGACATCGGCTTAGCCGGCGTCCTTCAGGGTCAGAATCATGTCCACCAAGATAAGGCGGAAGGCGACGAAGCCGACCACCACCAGGACGGCTACCAGCACGATCGCGAGCAGGAGCTTGCCGTTCATCTTTCCCCCGTTGGCGTCCAGAAGCCGGTGCATGAGGTCGAGCCAGAGGGCCGACCGATTTGGGCGTTTGGTCATGGCTTGGACGGTAGGGAGGGGGTGGGGTGGAGTTGGCCCTTCGTTGGGTGGAGACGGGGGTGGAGGCCGTTGGTTAGGTTGGGCCCCGTGGCCATGCCGGGGAAGGGCTCGCGGCTCATCACCGTGGACGGGGCGGTTTACCGGTGGCGGGTCCGGCACAAGCCGACGTACTGCGAGGGGCTGTGCTGGGGGGCGTTGTCGTTCTGCGTGGAGCTTGCTGAGCGGCCGGGGGGTGTTCTCAGGGTTACGCTGCCTTCTGCTCGGCCTGACAACTGGCTTGGGGAGCCGGGTATGGCGGTGCGGCCTTTGCTGGTGGCTTCGGTGATTCGGCGGGCGCTGGGCGAGGGATGGACGCCTGGAGGTGGGACTGTCGACCTTGTCGTCGCGGAGAACGAGTTGCCGGGGTTGCTGGGCGAGGCGTGATCGCATGTCCGGCCAGGTGTTTCGCAGCGCACAGAGCAGGACGTTGAGGCTCGCCCACCCGGGCGCGTTCACGGGCCTGACCGGTTGCCGGGTCACCCCGAGCGGCGTGTCCGGGCCCGGTAGGCGGCCACGTTGGCTCGGTTTCCGCACATCTCGTAGGAGTGCCACCGCTGGGTGCGGCTGCGCGTGGTGTCGTAGAAGGCGTGTGAGCACTCCGCGTTGGCGCAGACGCGGACCCGCGCCAGCCGCCCGTCGGCGGCGAGTTCCGCCACGGCGCGGACGACGCCGCCCACCACCGGCGAACCGGACACCTGCCGCAGGGTGACCCGCCCGTCGTCGGAGAAGACGTGGTGGAACGCCACGGATTCGGCCAGCCGGTTGACCTCAGCCCACGCGTCCGGAGTAGAGACGACCTTGACCAATGCGTCCCGGAGCACGGTCACCTGGACGATGTCGTGCTCTGAAGGGGCCGGTGTTCCGGGCTCGCGGAAGGGGAGCAGCAGCCGTTCGGCCGTGGCGGGGTCGGCGAGGGTGTCGGGCAGTTGCGGGGTGGCGTGCGGGCGGGAGTTCAGCAAGTCCACGACCGCTTCGGCGAGCGCGGGCACCTGCCGCGCCGCCACGCCCGTCGTCTCCTGGCCGTCCACGGCCCTCAGTGTATGCCGACATGGTCATCAGCAGAAGACCTTTACTCGGCCTCTTGGTCATGCTAAAACGGACAGCGTCAAAACTCGAAAGACCATTACATCTGCGGAGGGCTCCCCATCATGAGCCGGCTCATCCTCACCGCCGTCGGCGGCGACCTCACCGACACCGTCTCGCTGACCGAGACCCCCGACCTGGACCTCGACCCACATGACGTGCTGGTCGACGTGGACGCCGCCCCGATCAACAACGCCGACCTGCTGTTCACCATGGGCTGGTTCTCCGCCCAGCCGCGATTGCCGCAACCCCTGGGCGCCGAAGGCGTCGGCCGCGTCCTTCGGGTCGGCGCTGACGTGGACGAAGGCCTGGTCGGCCGCCGCGTGCTCATCCTGCCGACCTTCGTCCACGGCACCTGGACCGAACAGGTGGTGGTGCCGGTGAGCCACGTCGTCCCGCTCTCTGTCGGCGACGCGGCCGACACGTTGCAGCTCGCCATGCTGCCCGTCAACCCGGCGACGGCCTACGCGCTGCTGCACGACTACGCGACCCTCCGGCCCGGCGACTGGATCGGCCTCAACCTCGCCAACTCCGCCGTCGGCCACCACGTCATCGCCCTCGCCAAGCAGGCCGGGATCAGGACCCTGGCCGTCGTCAGACGCGAGGCGGCCGCCGACCAGGTTCGGGCCCTCGGAGCGGATGCCGTCATCGTCGACGGAGCCGACCTGGGCGAACGCATCGCCGCCGCGCTGGGCGGCGAGCGGTTGCGGCTGGCCCTCGACGGCACCACCGATCCGGCGCAGACCGCGGCGCTGGTGCAGTCGCTGGAGGACGGCGGCACGGTCGTCACCTTCGCGGCTGCCACCGGGCAGGCGCCTTCGGTCCCGTTGGGCGACCTGATCTATCGCGGCATCGTGTTGCGTGCCTTCTTCATCCTCAACTGGCTTCGCGACACTCCGCGGGAGGAGATCGAGCGGGTGTACGGGGAATTGGCCGGGCTGGTGGAGAAGGGGGTGCTCAGGGCGCCGGTCGAGGCGACGTATCCGCTGAAGGACTACCGGGCGGCGCTGGAGCATGCGTCCAGGGCCGAGCGCTCGGGCAAGGTGCTGTTCGTGCCCCGCGATCAGGGCTGAGCCGGGGGTCGACCGCCCTAAGAGCGAGCACCGCTCTGTGCGAGCGGTAGACCAACAGCCGTAGCGCTTAACGTGGTGTGCCCACACCAGGCCGCAGCGACCAGGACGGCGCGTGCTACTGCGGCTACGTTCATGTGATAGCCGTGCGGTGCGCCTGATTGCGCATCGGCAAGCGCATGATGCCTGCACCGATCGGGAACTGCGGCGGAATGAAGATAACTAAGAAAGTCCCGTTGCTGGCAGAAGGCTTATTAGCGGACGAGTCGGCCTGTAGGCCGGGTTCTGTGGTCATTGCTGACCGACGGCCATCCATCTAGGCCCACGATTGCTCGTGGTCTCAAGCGGTCTACCCGCGTGCCATCGGACGGGCAGTCCTCAAGCGGCGCGCGCGGGAACCCGGAGGTTCCCTTCTTGACCTTGCTCCGGGTGGGGTTTACCTAGCCGCCCCCGTCACCGGGGGCGCTGGTGGTCTCTTACACCACCGTTTCACCCTTACCTCCCCCGCAAGGGGAAGGCGGTCTGTTCTCTGTGGCACTGTCCCGCGGGTCACCCCGGGTCGGCGTTACCGACCACCCTGCCCTGTGGAGCCCGGACCTTCCTCGGCGGGATCCCGTAAAAGGGTCCCGACGCGGCCGTCCGGCCGGCTCGTCCGCCGTACGTCCAACCCTATCGGCTCTCCAAGCCCCCCTTGTGGCCCACTCCAAGTGGCCCGCCGGGCAGCAGACCGGAGACCTGGGGCAACGCAAAGTGGCACCCCGTCAAGTGGCCCGATTCTCAAGTGCACCCCAACCGTAAGGCAAGCGGTTACGCGTCCAATGTCACAGAACGTGGTCGCGGTTGCGGCTACACAGGTGTGCACGTAATCCACAGGGGGGGCAGACGATGAACGCCACGAACCGGCCGCCGAGGGGGCCACGCCCGATAAGGGTGAACAAGCCCCAGCCTCGGCACCAGGTCGACGGGATCGAGCTGGTGACCAGGCCCATGACGCTCGACGACGCCCAGGGCGTCCGGGAGATGCACGAGAGGTGTTCTCCGGAGTCGCTGCGGTCGCGTTACTTCGGGCCGGTGCCGCGGCTCAGTGACGCGGTCATGCGGTTGTTCACCAATCCCGAGCGGGGGGTGACGCTGGTGACGCATCTGGCCGGGGAGCCGGGGCGCGTGGTCGCGATGACAAACCTGATGGACCTCGGGGCCGGGGAGGCCGAGGTGGCGATGCTGGTCGAGGACCGGTGGCAGGGGCGGGGGCTCGGGCGGGTGCTGATGCGGTGTGCGGTCGCGCTCGCGCCGTCGCGGCGGGCGCGGGTGATAACCGCCAGTGTGTACGCCACCAACGCGCGCATGCTGGCGATTCTGGAGGGCGCGGGGGCCGAGAAGCCGTCGATGACCGGGTTGGTGCTCGACGTCCGGCTCCCGCTCGTCTCCTCCGATGTCAGCGCTGGAGCGTCAGGTGGGCCGTGTCGTTGAAGACGCGCAGCACCGACGGGCCGTCGCTGTAGTAGTCGATCGCCGACAGGCAGGCCAGGTCGAGGTGCATCCTGTAGAGCGCTTCGGGGGGCGCGTTCAGGGCGTACCTGACCAGCAGTTTGATCGGGGTCACGTGGGAGACGACCAGGACCGTCTCCCCGGGGTGGCCGGCCAGGATGCGTTCCCGTGCCCGTTGCACCCGGTGGCCGGCCGCGACGAAGCTCTCGCCGCCCGGCGGGGCAACCGCCGGGTCGGCCAGCCAGGCGTTCATCTCGTGGGGCCAGCGGTCTCTGATCTCGGCGAAGGTGCGGCCTTCCCAGGCGCCAAAGTCGGTCTCGCGCAGATCTTCGTCGACGTGGACGCGCAGGCCGGTGGCCTGGGCCACGGCCTCGGCCGTCTGGCGGGCGCGGCCCAGGGGGGACGACACGATGGCGTCGAGTTTCGCGCCGGCCAGCCGGGCGGCGGCCTTCTCGGCCTGGCTCTCGCCCAGTTCGGTGAGGGGCGGGTCGCCCAGGCCGGAGAAGCGTTTCTCGACGGAGAGAGCCGTCTGGCCGTGGCGCAGCAGGACCAGCGTGGTGGCGACGCGGGTGGCGCCGGTCCACGCGTTGCCCGTCAGAACAGTCGTCTCAGCAGTCGTGTGAGCAGTCGTGTGAGCAGTCGTCTCAACGGACTCCGGCGGCGGCCCTTCCCCACCCGGATCCGGACCCGGGTCGACGAACCGCGTCGTCGTATGCGTACTCGTACTCGTCCATTTTTCGCCACGTGCCGCCGCATCCATCGCTTCGTTGGCCAGCGCGTCGGCGTGGGTGTTGCGTTCGCGGGGGATCCACGTCCACGTCACGCGGAAGCGGCGGGCCAGTGCCGCCGCCTCGGTGGCCAGGGGCCGGAGGCCCTCGTTCTTGATCTTCCAGCGGCCGGCCATCTGCTCGATGACCAGCTTCGAGTCCATCCGGACCTCGACCGGGACGCCGTCGAGGCCGAGGCCCGACAGCGCGGTCAGGCCGGCGATCAGGCCGCGGTATTCGGCCACGTTGTTGGTGGTCACGCCGATCGACTCTGCCGCCTCGGCGACGACCTCGCCGTCGGGGGCGTAGACGACCGCGCCGTAGCCCGCCGGGCCCGGGTTGCCCCGGGAGCCGCCGTCGGCCTCGATGGAGTAGGTCGTCACAGGCCCGACTCGTTGGTGCGGACCAGGATCCGGCGGCACTCCTCACACCGCACGACCTCGTCGGGCTTGGCGGCCCTGATGGCGTTCAGGTCGGCGATCGACATGGTGGTGCGGCAGCCGAGGCAGCGGCCGCCGTGGAGGAGGGCGGCGCCGACGCCGCTGGACTCGCGCAGCTTCTCGTAGAGGGCGAGCAGGTCGGCGGGGATCTCGCCGGCGATCGTCTTGCGGCGGGCGGTGACCTCGGAGCCGTCCTTGTCGATCTCGGCGAAGGCGGTGTCGCGGCGGCTCTCGGCGCCGACGAGGTCGGCGGTGATGGTCTCGCGTTCGCCGCGCAGGCCGTCGACGCGGGCGTCGGCCGTCTCGCGGCGTTCCATGATCTCCAGCACGACCTCTTCGAGGTCGCCCTGGCGGCGGTGCAGCGAGGCGATCTCGGACTGGAGGCCGGCCAGGTCGCGCGGGGAGGAGACGGCGCCGGAGTCGAGGCGCTTCTGGTCGCGTTCGGCCCGCTGGCGCACGGCGTCGACGTCGGACTCGGCCTTCGACTGCTCGCGGCCCAGGTCGGCGGCCTCGGTCTCGGCGGCGATGATCTGGGTGGCGATCTGGGCGAGGCGTTTGCTCAGGTCGTCGATGCCGGCCAGTTCGGGGAGGGTGCGGCGGCGGTGGCGGAGCCGGTCGAGGGCTGCGTCTTGCTCAGCCAGGTCAAGGAGGCGCTTCTGTGCGTCCGGTGCTGCTTTCATCCCTATCCTCGCTGTGCTGTTGTGGTCCAGGCGTCGGTGACCCTCTCGGAGACGCGCGCCTCCACATTATTGCCCGTCGCCGCGAGAGCCTGGGTCAGTCGTTCGGCGGCATCGGCCAGCCACGGCCACTCGGTCGCCCAGTGGGCGGCGTCGATCAGGGCGGGGCCGTCGTCCTCGGCGTACTCGCTGGCGGGGTGGTGGCGCAGGTCGGCGGTGAGGAACACGTCGACGGCGGCCCGCCTGGCCGCTCTGAGCAGGGAGTCTCCGGCACCGCCGGAGACCGCGACGGTCTTGACCAGGCGGTCGAGGTCGCCGGAGACGCGCAGGCCGCCGGCGGTGCGGGGCAGGCCGTGGGCGGCCAGGGCGGCGAACTTGGCCAGCGTCATCGACACCGGCAGCTGCCCCACCCGGCCCAGGCCCAGGTTCGGGCGGTCGGGCATCGGGACCAGCGGGCGCAGCGGGCCGGTGAGGCCGACCGCGCGGGCCAGCGCGTCGGAGACGCCGGGGTCGGCGACGTCGGCGTTGGTGTGGGCGGTGTAGAGGCCGACGCCGGCCCTGATCAGGCGGTGGACGATCCGGCCCTTGGCGGTGGTGGCGGCGACCGAGGTGACGCCCTTGAGGTAGAGGGGGTGGTGGGTGACGATCAGGTCGGCACCCCAGTCGAGGGCCTCCTCGGCGACGGCGGTCACCGGGTCGACGGCGAACAGCACCTTGCCCACCGGCTGGGCGGGGTCGCCGCAGACGAGGCCGACGGCGTCCCACGATTCCGCGGTGGCGGGGTCGTAGGCCGACTCCAGCGTGCGAATGACCGTTTGCAGGGTGGTCTCAGTCACCCTGGGAGGTTACCGGCCCCCGGGTTAGCGTGGACTCCATGCGCGTCGCCATCGTCGGAGCCGGGTTCGGCGGCCTGTGCATGGCCGTGAAACTGGCGCACAGAGGGATCCCCCACGTCGTCTTCGAGAAGGGCCCCGGGGTCGGCGGGACCTGGCGGGACAACACCTATCCGGGGGCGGGCTGCGACATCCCCTCCCACCTCTACTCCTATTCCTTCGAGCCCTACAGCGACTGGTCGCGGAGGTATCCGGGCCAGCCCGAGATCCTCGCCTACCTGGAGATGATCGCGGCCAAGCACGGGATCAGGCCCCGGTTCGGCACCGAGGTGAGCGAGCTCGCCCACGACGGCGCGGGCTGGCTGGTGACCACGCCCGGGTCGGTCGAGCGGTTCGACGTGGTGGTCACCGCCGTCGGGCAGCTCAACCGGCCCCACGTGCCCGCCCTCACGGGGGCCGAGACGTTCGCGGGCGACGCCTTCCACTCGGCCCGCTGGGCCGGCCGCGACCTGGCGGGGCGGCGGGTTGCCGTCATCGGCACGGGCTCCTCGGCGGCCCAGCTCATCCCGCCGGTGGCCGAGACCGCCGCGCACGTCGACGTCTACCAGCGCACCCCCAACTGGGTGCTGCCGAAGGCCGACGCCGTGTTCGAGCCGCTGACCAGGGCAGCCTTCAGATGGGTGCCGGGGGCCCATCGGGCGTACCGGCGATGGCTCTTCGACTACGTCGAGAAGACGTTCTGGCCCGCGCTGGTCGGCGGGTGGAGCAGCGACCTGGTCAGGCAGCGGGGGCTTTCGCACCTGCGCCGCCAGGTGCCCGATCCGGCGCTGCGCCGCGCGCTGACCCCCGGCTATCCGCCCGGCTGCAAGCGGGTGGTCTTCGACAGCCTCTTCTATCCGGCGCTGACCAGGCCCAATGTCGACCTGGTCACCGAGCCGATCGTCCGGATCGCCCCCGAAGGGGTGGAGACGCCCTCCGGGCTCAGAAGAACCGACGCCATCGTGTACGCCACCGGCTTCCACTCCACCGAGTTCCTGATGCCGATGGCCGTCACCAACGCCGCCGGCCGCGACCTGCACGACCAGTGGAAGGACGGCGCCGAGGCCTACCTGGGCCTGGCCGCCCCCGGCTTCCCCAACCTGTTCTTCCTGTACGGCCCCAACACCAACCTGGGCCACAACTCCATCGTCTACATGCTGGAGGCCCAGGTCGGCTACGTGATGGGCTGCCTCGACCTGATCGCCCGGCGGGGCCAGATGGAGGTGACGGAGGGGGCGCTGTCGGCGTACACGAGCGCTCTGAACAGGGCACTGGCCGCCACGGTCTGGAACCGCGACTGCCACAGCTGGTACAAGACGGAGAGCGGGAGGATCACCACCAACTGGCCGCGGACCGCCCGCGAATACGGGCGGCTCACCCGGCGTCCCAGGCCAGGGGCATACAAGTTCGGGGCGGGGCGGTAACGTCCGGTAGACGCTTTCCCCGGAAGGAGCCCCGCCATGCTGCACTTCGACGCGGTGGTGGCCGACACCCACAACGACCTGCTGATGTCCGTGGCCCCCCGCCCGCCGAAACAGTGGGCCCGGTACTTCCGCGACACCTGGCTCCCCCAGCTCACCGAGGGCGGGGTGGACGTCCAGGTGCTGCCGGTGTTCATCGACGACTGGTACCGCCCCGAGGGCGCGCTGCGGCAGACCCTCCGCATGATCGAGGCCGCCCACGTGATCGCGGCCGAGGTCGACGAGGTGCGCCTGTGCCTCGACGGCGCCGAGATCGACGCCGCCCTGGCCGATGGAAGGATCGCGCTGGTGCTGGCCCTGGAGAGCATGCCGGGCCTCGACGCCAGCGTGGAGCTCATCCCGACGCTGCACCGGCTCGGCGTGCGGGTCGCCTCGATCGCCCACTGGGGCCGCACGCCCCTGGCCGACGGCAGCGGCGAGGACGCCACCGGCTCGCGGCTGACCGCGGCGGGCGTCGAGGCGCTGGCGACCATGGAGGAGCTGGGAATCGTCTTCGACGTGTCCCATCTGGGCGCCTCCGGCGTCGCCCACGTGCTGGAACTGGCCCGGCGGCCGGTGATGGCGACCCACTCCTCGGCGCGGGCGCTGCTCGACCACCACCGCAACCTCACCGACGACCAGCTCAGGGGCGTCGCCGCCACCGGCGGCGTGATCTGCGTGAACTTCCTGCCGGCGTTCCTCACCGAGCATCCGCGCCGGGTCACGGTCGACGACCTGGTCGACCACATCGCCCACATCGCCTCGGTGGCCGGCATCGAGCACGTGGGCCTCGGCCCCGACTTCATCCGCGAGGTGCTCCACGACGTGACCCCGCCCTGCTGCGAGCCCTCGAAGTCGGGCGTCGACGTCGACGCGGTGATCCCCGACCTCGACGGCCCGCGCGGCCTGCCGCTGGTGACCGAGGCGCTGGAGAAGCACGGCTTCGCCCCCGAGGAGATCCGGCTGATCCTGGGCGAGAACGTCATGCGCCTGTTCCGCGCCGAGCTGGGAGTGCGCCGGTGAACCTCGACGAGATGGTCGGCGACCTGGAGGAACTGGTCGGCTGCGAGTCGTTCTCGGCCGACCACGCGGCGGTGGCGAAGAGCGCCGAGGTGGTCGCCGAGGTCGGGGCCCGCCGGTTGGGCGCGGCCCCCGAGCGGGTGACCGTCCGGGGGGTGTCGCATCTGAAGTGGACGTTCGGTCAGCCCCGCGTGCTGCTGCTCGGCCACCACGACACGGTCTGGCCGGTCGGCACCCTGCGCGACATGCCGTGGAGCTGCCGCGACGGCATCGCGCGGGGGCCGGGCGTCTTCGACATGAAGGCCGGGCTGGTGCAGCTCTTCCACGCCCTGTCGGGCCTGCCGTCCCTCGACGGGGTGTCGGTGCTGGTCGTGGGCGACGAGGAGCTCGGCTCCCCCACCTCGCAACCGCTGATCGAGGAGGCCGCGCGGGGCCTGCGCGCCGCGTTCGTCCTGGAGGCCAGCGCCGACGGCGGGGCGCTGAAACTGGCGCGCAAGGGCATCTCCCGGTACGAACTCCTGGTGCACGGCCGGGCCGCCCACGCCGGCCTCGAACCGGAGAAGGGCGCCAACGCCGGAATCGAGCTGGCGCACCAGATCATCGCCATCACGCGGATCGCCGGGAACGTGGCGTCGTCGTCCCAACCGGGGTCGTTGTCGGTGACGCCGACGCTGATGTCGGCCGGCACGTCCACGAACACCATCCCCGCCCTCGGGCGGGTGGCGATCGACGTGCGGGTGCCCGACGTCGCCTCCCAGCAGCGGGTCGACGAGCTGATGCGGGCGCTCACCCCGGTCGTCGAGGGCACCCGGCTCGAACTGCTGGGCGGCCCGAACCGGCCGCCCTTCGACGGCGAGGCGTCGGCCGCCCTGTTCGAACGGGCCGTGGCGATCGCCGCCGGGCTGGGCATGCCCCCGCTGACCGGGGTGTCGGTCGGCGGCGCCTCCGACGGCAACTTCACCGCCGGGGTCGGCACCCCCACCCTCGACGGCCTGGGCGCCCTCGGCGGCGGCGCGCACGCGCCCGAGGAGCACGTCCTGGTGGAGCACATGCCCATCAGGGCCCGGCTGCTGACGGAACTGGTGCGGTCGGTGCTGGCGTGATCGTGCGGGAGCTGACCACCCTGGCCGAGTTCGAGGCGCTCCACGGGGTGTTCGACGAGATCTGGCGGCCCGACCCGGCCAACCCTCCGGTGACCGTGGAGCTGATGCGGGCCTTCTCCCACGCGGGCAACTACGTGGCGGGGGCCTTCGTCGACGGACGGCTGGCCGGCGGGTCGGTCGGCTTCTGCTCCCCACCCCGCGAGGCGACCCTGCACTCCCACGTGACCGGGGTGGTCGCTCCGGGTGCCGGGCTGGCGCTGAAGCGCCACCAGCGGTCGTGGGCGCTGGCCCGCGGCATCGCCACGATCACGTGGACGTTCGACCCGCTGGTCCGCCGCAACGCCTACTTCAACCTGGTGAAACTGGGCGCCCGGCCGGAGCGCTACTACGAGAACTTCTACGGCGAGATGGCCGACGGGGTGAACGCGGGCGACGAGTCCGACCGGGTGCTGGCGGTGTGGCGGCTCACCGACCCCCGGCCGGCCGACGACGGCGTGGTCGTGGTCGCGCTGCCGGAGGACATCGAACGGCTGCGGCGCGACGACCCGGCCGAGGCGCGGCGGTGGCGGCTGACCGTCCGGGAGGAACTGGGCGGGCGGCTGCGCGACGGGTGGCGGGTGACCGGGTTCCGCGACGGCGGCTACGTGCTGGCGTCGCCCCCGGCCAGGTAGCCCTCCCTGACCCTCGTCCGCGACAACTTGCCCGTCGGCGTGCGGGGCAGTTCGTCGCGGAACTCGATCACCCGGGGATGCTTGAACCGGGCCAGCCGAGGCCCCAGATGCTCCCTGAGCTCGTCCTCCGTCACCTTCTCCGCCGCCTGGACGAGCGCCACCACCGAGTGCCCCCACTCCTCGTCGGGCACCCCGATCACCGCCGCGTCCACCACGCCGGGATGCGCGAGCAGGGCGGCCTCGATCTCGGCCGGGTAGATGTTCACGCCGCCGCTCACGATCAGGTCGGTGCGGCGGTCGAGCAGGAACAGGTAGCCGTCGGCGTCGAGGTAGCCGATGTCGCCGGGGGTGTACCAGTCGCCGCGTTTGGAGGCGGCGGTCTTCGCCGGGTCCTTGCGGTACTCGAAGGTGCCCAGCGACGACTTCACGTAGATCATTCCGGGGGTGCCGGGCGGGACGTCGTCGCCGTTCTCGTCGAGGACGCGGGCCTCCGTGCCGGGGACCGGGCGGCCGACCGTGCCCGGGTGGGCGAGCCACTCGTGGGGCTTCACGGCGAAGGCGATGGTCGACTCGGTCGAGCCGTAGTACTCGTAGAGGACCGGGCCGAACCAGTCCATCATCGCCTGTTTCACCGCGACCGGGCAGGCGGCGGCCGTGTGGGTGACCTGGCGCAGCGAGGAGACGTCGAAGCGCTCCCTGGTCTCGGCCGGGAGGCGGAGCATGCGGTGGAACATGGTCGGGACCATCATCGTGTCGGTCACCCGGTGGCGTTCGATCAGTTCCAGCACGGGTTCCGGGTCGAACTTGGGCGCGATCACGACCGTGTGGCCCAGGTGGAGGGCGAACTGCGCGTGGGCGCAGGGGGCCGAGTGGTACATCGGCGAGGTCACCAGGTGCACGCCGTCGCCCTGGCGCAGGTCGAGCACCTCCTCGATGAACCACAGGTAGAGCGGCATGATCTCTTCGGGGGTCTTGGACGTCCGGGGCCGCTGGACCCCCTTCGGGAAGCCCGTGGTGCCGCTCGTGTACCACATGACCTGGCCGTACGTCCGGTCGGGCGGGTCGGTGACCGGGTTGCCGAGGGCCAGGGCGGCGACGTCCTCCGGGGTCCGGACGACCAGTTTCGCGTCGCTGTCGGTGACGATGTAGCCGATCTCGGCCTCGGTCAGGTGCCAGTTGACCGGCACGTAGTAGAGGCCGGTCTGGCCGGTGGCCAGGAGCATGACGAGGGCGTCCAGGCCGTTGCGGAGCGTGCCGGCGACCACGTCGCCGGCCTGCAGGCCCTGGGCGCGCAGGCCGTGGGAGACCTGGTTGGCGAGGGCGAGCAGCTCCCCGGCGCGGACCTCGGCGCCGTCGACGTCGATCGCGGCGAGGCGGCCGGGGTCGGTCCGGGCGATCAGGTAGAAGCTCGGGTCCATACGTCGAGCATTACGCCAGACGACCTGTTTGCCCAGCCTTGACCACCTTGAGTAGCCGCGAACGGACGTTCTGTGATCATCTGGGACATCAGGGGGAACAGGTTGTTCGGATGGCGCCGATGGTCGATGCGGGGCCGGTTGACTGTGGTCGCCGGTCTGGTCATGACGCTCCTGTGCCTGGCCGTGCTCGCGACCGCCCTCATCGGCCTGCGGGGGCTGGCGAGCCAGTACAACGTCGACCGGATCGTCCGGGTCACCCTCAAGACCATCCACATGCTGAAGAACGACCAGATCCCCGACGTGCTGCCGGCCCAGGGCATCGCCGGGCTGCAGGTGATCCGGCCCGACGGGACGGTGGAGTCGTCCAGCGTGCTGCTCCAGGGCAAGCCCCGCATGGCCTTCTTCCAGCCGCCCGACACGACCGTGCGGCAGGACATGGTGCACTGCGACTCCACCTTGTGGCCCGACCAGTGCATGGTGATCGTCGCGATACGGGTCTACAGCCCCGAGGGCGACTACCTGATCTACGCCGCCGACCCGGTGGTGCCCTGGTACGTCGACCCGCGCGTCGACCTGCTGCTGTTCCTCGGGGCGGGGCTCATCGTCACGGTGACGACCTTCGGCACGTACGTGCTGGTGGGCAAGGCGCTGCGGCCCGTCGACGCGATCAGCGAGGAGCTGGCCACCATCACCGGCAGCGAACTCGACCACCGGGTGCCGGTGCCCCGGAACCACGACGAGATCCGCCGCCTCGCCGAGACGGCCAACGCCACCCTCGACCGCCTGGAGGAGGCGGTCGAGCAGCAGCGCCGGTTCGCCTCCGACGCCTCCCACGACCTGCGCAGCCCGCTGACCGCCATGCGCGCCGAGGTCGAGTCGGCCCTCCTCGACGTCGAGTCGGCCGACTGGGAGCACACCGGCGAGGCCATCCTCGCCAGCATCGACCGCCTTCAAGCCCTCGTGGACGACCTGCTCCAGATCGCCCGCCTCGACTCGGGCGCCCCGGGGCGGATGGACCCCGTCGACCTCGGCCAGCTCGCCGCGACCGAGCTCGACCGCCGCAGGCGCCGGGTCAGGATCATCAGGGAGCTCCAGTCAGGCGTGATCATCATGGGCGACCGGCTGCGGCTCGCCCGCGTGCTGACCAACCTGCTCGACAACGCCGAACGCCACGCCAACTCGGTCGTGATCGTCAAGGTCTACGAGGAGGCGCTCTGCGGCGTGCTGGAGGTCGTGGACGACGGCGCGGGGGTGCCGCGCGACAAGTGGGAGCACGTCTTCCAGCGCTTCACCCGCCTCGACGCGGCCCGGTCCCGCGACGCGGGCGGCACCGGCCTGGGGCTCGCCATCGCCCGGCAGATCTGTGAGGGCCACGGCGGCACGCTCGCCATCGAGGACAGTGTGAAGGGCGCCCGATTCGTGCTGCGAATCCCCGTGTCACGCTAGGGTGCCGATGTGGCACGGGGAATCAGCCGGATGCGCAGGGAGGATCTGCTCAAGGTCGCCTGCGAGGTCATCGCGGCCCAGGGATTCGGGCACACCCGGACCATCGACATCGCCCAGGCGGCCGGGGTCAGCCAGGCGCTGCTCTTCTACCATTTCGAGACCAAGGAGAAACTGTTCGCCGCGGCTTTCGGATACGCGGCCGAACGCGATCTCGACAATCTCGAGGCGCTGCTCGAATCGGCCGGGGGGCCGATGGAGAAACTGCGGGCGATGCTCAAGTTGTATTCGCCGAGCGGCAAATCGAAATCGTGGGCGTTGTGGATCGACGCCTGGTCGGAGTCGATGCGCAACCCGTCGCTCGAAGACGTCTCCCGGGCCCTCGACCTGCGGTGGAAGGACGCCCTGCGGGGGATTCTGGCGGCCGGCGCCGAAGCCGGCGTCTTCGAATGCCCCGATCCCGAAGGGGCCGCCTGGCGGTTGATGTCGCTGATCGACGGGCTGACCGTTCAGGTGACCGTACACAAGAGGATGTTGACCCGGGCGCGGTTGTTCGAACTGGTGCGGACCGCCGCCGCCGTCGAACTCGGGCTCGCGCCCGATCAGCTGGCGTAGGCGTCGAGCGCGACTCCGTCTTTCAGCGGGTTGATTTCGATTTCGGTGATTTCCGGGTGGGCGTCGAGAATTCGTCCCAGTACGACCATCGCGTGCGCGACGGCGCCGATGTCGGCGGGCGGCGCGCCGCGCCAGCCGTGCAGCAGACGGGAGACGCGGGTCGTCGCGATCACCTCTGCGGCCTCCTCGTGGGTGAGCGGGGCGAGGGCCGTGACGGTGTCGGCGATGAGTTCGGCGAGCACTCCCCCGGCGCCGAACGTGACGACCGGCCCCACGTGGGGGTCGCGGTGCGCGCCGACGATCAGCTCCACGCCCGGCGTCGTGACCTGCTCCTCGACCCAGAGCGGCAGGCCGCCGAGCGCGGCCCGCATCCGCGCCGCCTCCCGGTGGAGTTCGGCCGGGAGGCGGATGCCGAGCACGACCCCGCCGACGTCGGTCTTGTGGGCCGGGCCCAGCGCCTTGAGCACCAGCGGGTAGGCCAGACCGGGGTCACCGCCGTCGTAGAGCAGCCCGGCGGGGAAGGCGACGCCGGCGGCCATGAGGGTGCGGCGCAGGGCGACGAATCCGGAGATGTCGCCCGGGAAGGGCGTCGTCTCCCTCGGCCCCGGCGTGGGCACGTGCGTGAGTGATCGCAGCGCGCTCAGGCCGGTCATGACGGCGTCGATCGTGCCGTGGACGGGCACTCCGGCCGCCCGCAGGAAGTCGACGGTCGGGCCCTCGGGGCGCATCGTGTGGATCAGGCACGGCCGGGTGGTGAGCGTCTCGGCCAGGCGGGCGGCGGCGGCCAGCTCCGCGCCCTCCAGGGCCGGGCTGTCGGCGGCGTAGCTGCCGAAGTAACCGGTCAGGACGACGGCGTCCACCTCGGGCGCGACGATCTCCGCGATCCTCGGGTACGTCGCCAGGTCGGCCTCCCCCGCCCCCGCGAGGTCGACCGGGTTCGACAGGCCCGCGTCGGGCGGCAGGAGGGCCCGCAGCGCGCCGACCGTGGCCGGGGTGAACGCCGGGACCTCCAGGCCGAGGCGTTCGGCCAGTTCGGCGGCGAGCGCGCCCTGGCCGCCGCTGTCGGCCACCACCGCGACCCGCCGCACGGCGGCCGGGACGGCCAGGCACGCCTGCGCGATGTGGATCGCCTCCTGCGGGGTGCGGGCGCGCAGCACGCCCGCCGCCCGGCACAACGCGTCGACGACGGCGTCGGGGGTGGCGAGCGCGCCCGTGTGGGAGGTGACCGCGCGGCGGCCCGCCGCCGAGCCGCCGACGGTCAGCAGGATCACCGGCTTGCCGCCCGCCAGGGCGATCAGGTCGCGGCCGATCGACAGGTCTTCGAGGTAGAGGATCACGACGCGGGTGTGCGGGGCCGCGGCGACCGCTCCGGCCAGCTCCCGCACGCCCAGGTCGGCCGCCGCGCCGACGGAGACGAACCGCGACAGGCCCAGGCCCTCCTTGGCGGCCAGGTAGCCGAGTTCGAGCCCGACCGAGCCGCTCTGGGAGACGACGCCGATCGGGCCGGGGGTGAGCGTGCCCCAGGTGAGGGCCAGGGCGGAGGCGGAGTCGTACACCCCCATGCTGGTCGGGCCCACGAGACGGGCGCCCGCCGAGCGCACCCGCTCGGCCAGCGCGGGCAGGCCGCCGGGGTAGACGACCCCGGCGGTGATCGCGACGAGGTGGCGGGCCCCGGCGTCGAGGGCGTCGCCGACGACCTGCTCGTAGGTGTGCGGCGGGGTCGCGACGGCGACCAGGTCGGGCGTCTCGGGGAGGTCGCGCAGCGAACGGTACGTGGCGTGGCCGAGGACGTCGGCGCCCCGGGCGTTGACCAGGTGGACCGGCCGGCGCGACGCGCCGCTGAGCGCGCCCTTCGCCAGCCAGTAGCCCCATTTGGCCGGGTCGCCGGAGGCGCCGACGACGGCGACCGAGCGGGGGTCGAACAGCGCCTCGGTCATCGCCCGGCCGCCATGTTCCGGGCGCTCAGGTCGTGGGCGACCTCGCGCGGCGTGCGGGCCGGGTCGGACATGATCTCGGTCGTCACCCGGCGCATCCAGGAGCGGATCTTCGCGAAGGCGGCGTCGGCGTCGGCCGGGATGTCGCCGAACAACGTCCACCACCACCAGGAGTTGGTCGCCGAGTTGGCGACCACGTCCGGGACGACCACCACGCCCCGGGCGGCGAGCAGCCGCTCGGCCTCCGGGGTGACCGGCACGTTGGCCGCCTCCACCACCAGCCGGGCCCGCACCCTCGGGGCCTGCTCGGCGCCGACGCAGTAGGAGACCGCGGCCGGGATCAGCAGGTCGCAGTCGACGTCGAGCCACTCGTCCCGGGGCCGTTTCACGCCGGGAACCCGCCCGAAGGGGTCGCGGGCACGCAGCAGCGCCTCCACGTCGAGGCCGCCGGGGTCGGCGAGCAGCCCGTCGGCGTCGGCGACGCCGACGATCCGCACCCCCGCCCGCGCCAGGAACCGCGCGGTCGCGCCGCCCATGGAGCCGAAGCCCTGGACGACCGCCGTCGGATTCCGGATGCCGAGCCGGTCGAGCGCCGTCAGCGCCGACTCGGCCACGCCGCAACCCCCCGCGAGGTCGCCCAGGCCGATGCCGTCGACCGTGACGGCGAAGGCGGCGTCCAGGCGCTTCAGGGCCGTGTCAGGATCGTCGAGCAGCGGCAGCACGGCGTCGATCGAGGTCCGCAGCCCGGCGGCGTGGCACGCCTCCTCGATCGACTCCTGGCGCAGTCCGAGATCCTCGCCGGTCGCCCAGTAGGTGCTCAGCAGGGGCTTCATCGCGGCGATGTAGCGGTGCAGCATCCCGGTGGCCTCCGGGTCGAGCGGATCGCAGTCGATGCCGCCCTTCGCGCCGCCGAGCGGCTGGTAGGCCAGCCCCGGCTCGTAGGCGATGGCCTCCTTGCGCGACATGCCCCGGGCCAGGTCGGCGACCTCGTCGAGGGTGACGCCGGCGCGCATCCGCAACCCGCCGCTGCTGACACCCCGTCCCAGCCGGTCGATGACGAGGTAGCCGGGCCGGCCGGTGACGTCGTCGGTCCAGACGACCTGGAGGAACGGGGTCATGACTGCTCCTGGATGACGATCACCGTGGGGCACACGGCGGCGAACGCCGCGCCGATCTCACCCGCCAGATCTGCGGGCCGGGCCACGGCGCGGGCGCCGAACGCCCGCGCGAGCTGAACGAAGTCGGGGGCGTGCAGGTCGACGGCGACCGGGGTCATGGGCCGGGCTTGCATCTCGGCGCGGATCTCGCCGTAACCGCCGTTGACCGCGACGACGATCGGCAGGTTGAGCCCCAGCTCCACGGCGGTCGCCAGTTCTTGGACGCTGAACTGAAGCGCCCCGTCCCCTGCCAGGACGGCGACGGGGAGGTCGGGGTTCGCGACCTTGGCGCCGATGGCGGCGGGGAGCGCGTAACCGAGGGTGCCGAAGCCGGTGGGGAACAGGAACCGGTGCGGGAGGACGGCGAGGGCGCCGTAGTAACAGAACATCGAGTTGTCGGCGGCGACGACGGCGTGGCTGGGGAGGGCCTTGGCGATGGCGTCGAGCTCGGCCCGCCAGGGGGCGGAGAGGGCGGCACGCTCTTCACCGATCCGAAGCGCGACCTGAGCGAGAGAAACGTGCTGATCATCGATCTCCCGGGTGATCACGGGCAGGTCGGAACCGGGCGCATCCACAGCGGCCGTGCTCCGCTCGTCACCGACCTGCCTGATCGCGGCGAGGCCGGGGCTCGTGGGACCTGCGTGTCCGGCCGTTGTGCTGTGCTCCGCAGACAGATCGGGGTCGGCGTGCAGTGTGTGTCCAGCGGTCATGCCCTGCTCGTCACTGGCTTCTTGAAGGATCGCGGGCCAGTCGGGGGCGGTGCGCGCAACGAGTGTGGCCAACGTTGGGAGGGCGGTTTCCGCTCGCGCGGTGATGGGGATCGTCGCGTTCGTCGTCTGGGCCGGGTCGACGTCGATTCGGATGAGGGTGCCCTCGTAGGCGAAGTCCGTCCACAGATCTGAGGGGGCCAGTTCCGTTCCCACGGCCAGCAGCACGTCGCAGGACTTCAGCCACGCCTGGGTCGCCTTGAGGAAGAGCGCGGGGCCGAGGTTGCGGGGATGCGCCGGGAGGATGCCCGTCCCGTTGATGGTGGTGACGATCAGAGCGTCTACCGCGTCGGCGAGTTGGAGGGCCGCTTCGCCCGCGTGCCGGGCGCCGCCGCCCAGGACGATGCCCACCCGTCCGGCCCCGGCCAGGGCCGCGACGGCTTCGGGGAGGCCACCCCGCCCCGGGAGGGTGACGTCGCCCTCGGCGTCGAGGAGGTCGGCGGGGATCTCGATGTGGACGGGCCGGGGGCGCCCCGATGCGAAGAAGGTGAACGCCGCCGCGAGCGCCGACGGGATCTCGGCCACGGTCGTCACGCGGTGGCTCCAGGCGCAGACCGCGTCCATGGCCGCCGACTGGTTCTTCGTCTCGTGCAGGTAGCCGGTGCTCCGGCGCGGGTGGGTCGTCGGGACTCCCGGCGAGATCAGGAGCAGGGGGATCGAGTCGGAGTAGGCCTGCCCGGCCGCCGTGGCCGCGTTCAGGATGCCGGGGCCGGTCGTGGTCAGCACGACCCCCGGACGGCCCGTGATCCGGGCGTAGCCGTCGGCGGCGTAACCGGCTCCCTGTTCGTGCCGGGGGGTGACCAGCCGGGTGCCCTGGCGGGCGAGGGCGTCGTACAGGGCGAGGTTGTGGGTGCCCGGGATGCCGAACACCGTGTCGACCCCGTGGGCGGCCAGGGTGGCCGCGACCGCCGTCGCGCCGGTCATGAGCGGGCCAGGGACCGGGAGATGATCAGCCGCTGGATGTCGGAGGTGCCCTCTTCGAGCTCCTCCAGTTTGGCGTCGCGCAGCCACTTCTCCACGAGGAACTCGCGCGAGTAGCCCCATCCGCCGAACGTCTGCATCGCCGCCCACGCGCACCACACCGCGTTCTCCGACGCCGTCAGCTTGGCGATGGCGGCCTCCTCGGTGATGGAATGGCCGAGGTCGTGGAGGTCGGCGGCCCGGCGGGTGAGCAGCGCCGACACGTCGGTCCTGGCGGCCATGTCGGCGAGCCGGAACGCCACCGCCTGGTGGCCGATGATGGGCGTGCCGAACTGCTCTCTCTCCTTCGCGTACGCCAGCGACGCGTCCAGAGCGGCGCGCGACAACCCCGTGCAGGCGGCGGCGATGAGGACCCGGGAGGCGTCGAAGGTCCGCATGAGCCCCCGGAACCCCTGCCCTTCGTCGCCGAGCCGGTCGGACACCGGCACGCGCACCCCGTCGAGGAAGAGCTCCGCGCATGCGATGCCGCGCTGGCCCATCTTCGGCATCGGCGACCCGACCGTGAAGCCGGGTGCGTCGCGGTGGACGACGAAGGCCGTCACCCCTTTGGCGCGGGTGCCGGGCGCGACCGTCGCGAAGACGACGAACCATTCGGCGAACGGCGCGTTGGAGATCCACGTCTTCTGGCCGGTCAGCACGTAGTGGTCGCCGTCGCGTTCGGCCCGGGTGGTGATGGCGGCCGCGTCGGAGCCGACGCCGGGCTCGGTCGTGGCCAGCGCGGTCAGCGGCGGGTCGTCACCGGTCAGCGGCGCGAGCAGCCGTTCCTGCTGCTCCCGGGTGCCGAGTTCGAGCACCGGCGAGGCGAAGAAGCCCCCGGACGTGATCAGGTTCCCGATGGAGATGTCTCCGTGGCACAGCTCCTCCTGCACGAGGCACTGGGTGACCAGGTCGGTGACCCCGCCCCCGCCGAACTCCTCGGGGATCATGAACGACGTCAGCCCGGCCCGCGCCGCCTTCGCCCAGATCTCCCGGGGGAACACGTGATCGCCCTCGTCGACCTCGCGGGCCCGGGGCCGGATCTCCTCGGCGGCGAACCGTCGGGCCAGCGCGACGACGTCGGCCTGCTCCGGGCTCAGCTCACGGCCGAGACGCGGGACTCTGGACATGGTCTCTCCTCGGGTACGGGCCGGGCCACGATCCCCATGGCGGCCAGCATGCAGCCGCCCCCGACGAGGACGGTCCAGGTGAGCGGCTCGCCGTACAGGACGGCGGCGAACGCGGTCGCCCACACGGGCTCGACCGCGATGACGACGGCGGCGGCGGTCGGCGGCACGTGCGCCTGCGCCCACGTCTGGGCGAGAAACGTGCCGGCCCCGGCGACGGTGGCGAGGTAGACCACCCCGGTCCAGTCGACCGCGCTGTCGGGCAGCGCGATCCCGTCGGGCGCGGCGGCGACGGTCATCACGACGGCCAGCGTGAGGATCTGCACCACGGAGAGCGCATAGGCGTCTTGCGGCCGTGACCACTTCCCGAGGGCGACCAGATGGACGGCGTACAACGCCGCTGACACGGCGGTCAGCGCGACCGCGCCGGCGGGTGCGCTGGCGGGCCCGCTGAGCAGACTGAACGAGGCGGTGCCGACAGTGGCGAGCCCGACGGCCGCCCAGGTCGACCGGCCGACCCGCGTCTTCAGCCAGACCAGCGCGATCAGCGGCGTCATGACGAGATAGGAGCCGGTGACGAACCCGGAGACCGACGAGGGGAGCTCGGCCAGCCCGATGGTCTGCAACGTCAGCGCGACCCCGTAGACGAGCCCGAGGAGCGCCCCGACCGCCCACAGACGGGCGGGCAGGTTGCGCAGCGCCTTCGGCCGGATGGCGACGAGGACCACGACGGCGATCCCGAACCGCGCGGCGTAGAGGTCGGCGATAGGCAGGCGGGCGACGAGATCCTTGGTCAGCGGGAACGTCGATCCCCAGATGGCGGTGACCGAAACGAGCGCCAGCACCCCCAGGTGATAGTGACGCCTGCCGGATGACCCGGGCGGACTTGGGAGGCCCCCACCGGTCGCGGACGTATTGGTCGCTTCAGGGTGGGCGCGCGCGGTTGCGGGCACCGTCGCAACAACCTCAGTCGGCACCGAAAGCGGCACCGAGTGCTGGTCGCCGGTTGTCATGAGGCGGCCCGCAGGGTGTTCTCGACCACCTCGCCGCCCTTCATCACGAAGGCCACGTCGGCGAACTTCGTGATGTCGAGCTCTCCCGGCACCGCGACCAGGTCGGCGTACAGGCCAGGAGCGATGGAGCCGACCCGGTCAGCCCATCCCATGCACTCGGCGCTGGTCAGCGTCGCGGCTTTCAGTGCCTGGATCGGGGTGAGGCCGTGCTCGACCATGGTGGCCAGTTGCCGCCCCTGCAAACCGTGGGGGAAGCCGCCCGCGTCGGTGCCGAAGCCGATCTTCACCCCGGCCCGCACCGCCTTGCGGAAGCCCTCGCGCTGGGCCTCGGCGGTCTCGTCGTTCTTGCGGAGTTGTTCGGCGTCGTAGCCCTGCGACGGGCCCGTCTCTCGGATCCAGTCGGCCCACCAGATGTCGGCCGACAGGTAGGTCCCGTGGGCGGCCATCAGGTCGGCGGCCTCGTCGTCGAGGAAGCAGGCGTGCTCGATCGACCGCACGCCGGCGCGCACCGCCCGTTTGATGCCCTCGGTGCCGTGGGCGTGGGCGGCGACGTAGCGGCCGTACCAGGACGCCTCCTCGACGGCGGCGCGCATCTGGGCCTCGGTCAGCTCGGGCGCGCCGGGCACGGTGCCGTTGGCCAGCACCGCGCCGGTGGCGATCAGCTTGATCAGGTCGGCCCCGTGGAAGACGATCTCGCGGACCCGCTCCCTGATGTCGTCCACGGAACGCGTCTCGCCGAACCGGAACTCCTTGGGCACCTCGACGTCGGGGGCGAATCCGGTCAGCATCCCGCCACCGCCGCGAACCGTCACATAGGCCCCGGCGACGGCCATGCGCGGGCCGAGGACGTGCCCGGCGTCGATGGCGTCGCGCAGCGCCACGTCGACGAACGCCCGGAACGTGCCGACGTCGCGCACGGTGGTGAAGCCGGCGAGCAGCGTGTCGCGGGCGTTGGGGATGGACGCGAACGCCTGCCGGGCGGCGCTGTGCTTGAGCTCCTGGGCGTAGTCGCCGCACGCCGCCACCCCGACGAGATGGGTGTGCAGGTCGATCAGCCCGGGGGCCACGGTGACGTCGCCGAGGTCAACAACCTCTCCGTCGAACCCGGCGGCCGGACCGGTCGAGACGATCCGGTCGCCCTCGATGACGATGAGCTGATCGGTCAGCACCCGCTCGCCCACGACGTCGACGAGCCGGGCGCACCGCACCGCTCTGGTCACCGGTCCTCCCCTCCTGTTTTACTGAGTCGCTACTCAAACACAGCAGGGTTTACCTTGGCAATAACGGGAGCGGCGATGCAACCGAAGGACCTGGCGACCGACCGTCTGCTCACCGAACTGGCCGTCTCGCCCGACGGCCGCCACGTCGCCGTCGTCGAACGCCGCGTCGTCGCCGGCCGCGAACGCCACCGCCTCCTGCTGGTCCCGACGACCGGCGGCCGGCCCAGAGTCCTCACCGCCGAGGCGTCCGCGCCGTCGTTCTCTCCTTCGGGCACGTCCATCGCCTACCTGCACAAGAACCAGGTCCGTGTACGCCCCCTCGCCGGCGGCCCCGCCCGCACGGTGACGGCGTTCAAACGGGGCGTCGTGGAGTTCGCCTGGCTCGACGACACCCGCTTCGCCGTGCTGGCCCCCGACGACGAGTCGCCCGTGATGCGCGGCGACGTCGCCCGCGTCGTCCGCCGCCTCGACTGGCGCGAGGAGGGCCACGGCCTGCGCCTCCATCCGACCCACGTCCACGTGGTGGGCGACGAGGTGACGCGACTGACGCGGGGCGACTGGTGGGCGTCGTGCCTGCGCGTCCGCGGAGAGAAGATCGGTTTCATCGCCGACCGGGGCGACGACCGCGACCCGAACCCGCAGGTCCACGAGGTGACCCTGGCGGGCGAGCTGACCCAGCGCACCAGCCTGAAAGGCCCGGTCGTGCGCTTCACCTACACCGAGGACGGCGACGTCGTCGCGGTCGCGCCCCCGGTCCGCCGCCCCACCGACTGGGACCCGGAGACCGTCTGGCACGAGGACGCTCCGCTCACCGCCCACCTCGACAGGTTCGCCGGCCAGGCCCCCACCACCGACGAACGCCTGACGGTCGTCTGCGACGACGGCCGCGAATACGCCCGCGACCTGCGAACCGGCCGCGACCTGACTCCAAGGGAACTCGACCCGGTGGTGCACGCCCTGGCAGAAGGCGGCGGCGTCGTGTGCGCCATCGCGTCGTTCGGCGGCGCGGCCCGCCCCGACCTCTACCGCCTCGACCCGCTCGAACGCCTCATGTCATCGGGCTCGGCCTGGCTGGCCGACCACCCAGCCCCCGTCGAACGCGAAATGGAGATCGAGGGCATCCAGGTCTTCCTCACGGCCCCGCCCGGCACCGACCTCGACACCGCCCGCGGCCTCCCCACGGTGCTGGCCCTGCACGGCGGCCCGGCCTGGGCCTGGCCGGTCGCCCCCGACTCCGACGCGCTGCTGCTGGCGTCGGCGGGCTACCTGGTCGTCCGCCCCAACATCCGCGGCTCCTTCCACCGGGGCCGCGCGTGGGGCGACGCGCTCGGCGCGGACTGGGGCGGCCCGGACGCCGACGACTGCCACACCGTCGTCGACCACCTGACGGAGTCGGGCCTGGCCGGGAAACTGGCCTGCTACGGCAACTCCTACGGCGGCTTCCTGGTCAACTGGCTCATCGGCGTCAGCGACCGCTTCGCCGCGGCCATCAGCCAGAACGGGGTGACGAACCAGGTGTCGGGTTTCGCCGCCTGCGACCTCGGAGCCGTCTACGACGTGGACTCGGGCCTGGGCGACACCTGGACGGAAGAGGGGGTGGCCCACCTCTGGAAGATCAGCCCCCTGCGCAACGTCGCGAGGATCACCACGCCGCTGCTGCTCCTGCAGGGAGAACAGGACTTTCGCTGCCCGCCGTCGGACGCCGAGCAGATGTTCGTCGCGTTGCGACGGTTGAGGAGGGATGTGGAGTACGTCCTCTATCCGGACTCGGGCCACTCGATGACCCACGACGCCCGCCTGGATCGACGCGTCGACCGCTCAGAGAGGATGCTCCACTGGCTCAACCGCCACCTGCGCTGAGAACGCTAGACGAAGAGCTCAGCCGCGTCGTCGATGAAGGCCGCGCGCCTCACCCACTCGAGGATCTGGGTGGAGTCGGTGCACTCGGTCACCATCTCGCGCTGGACATCGTCGAGGGTCACCCCGCGCACGTCGAGGACGGCGAGCAGCGACTTGATCTCACCCTGGGTCTCCCCCACGGCGACGCCCTTGCCGAAGTGCTCCTTGGCGAACGGGCTGTACACGGGCCATTCGGTGGTCACGATCTCCTCCAGTTTGGTTCGGAGCGCTTCGGCGACGATGTTGTAGGCGTGTTCATAGTAGAACGCAGAGTGAGGACGGGGCATGTCCGCGAAGCCCCGCACGATCCCCAGAGCCACCTCGGGATCCTGGCCGTGGGCCATGAGCGACAGGGCGGCCAGGTGCGGGGCCTCGGGTACCTGCCGCCGGCCGACCACGGGGATGCGGTCAGGGCCGATGGCGATCGGATCGATGTGGAAGGTGTCGAGTTCGGTGGCGATCCGGCCGGCCGCCCATCCCGCCGTGTTCTGGTCGGGGCAGATGACCACCACCCAGACGGGACAGCTGTAGTGGAGCCACGTGGCCGCGACGTAGCGGGGTAGCTGCGGACGCTTCTCCGCGCTGGCGCGGAGTTGCATCTCGACGACCAGCGCGGCCTGCGGGAACCCCGGGGCTCCGACGGTGATGACCAGGTCGGGCCGGAGTTCCCGCGAGGGCCGGTCGTTCTTCTCGAACGGCTGGTGCTGGACCGGCAGCCCCTCCGGCAGATCGAGCAGCTTGGCCTGTTTCACCAGGTCAAGCACGAGCTGGGGCTGTTCGCGGAAAAGCTCGTTGAGTGTGTCGTGTTGTGATGAAGGCACGTGTCAGGAAGTTACCGACCCATTACCGTCCGCGCATCCGATTCAGTAGAACAGTCGCTCGAATTTCACCGCCCCTGATAGTCATACCAGGCAAAATGCGCCGAATTCGAGCTCTCTCGCCCCTCCGACGTCGCGTACAGCGCGATCATCGTCCCGATGAAGCCCCCGGCCACCGTCGAGCTCAGGATGCGCCCGTCGAGCACCGGCCCCAACGATCGCCACTCGCCCGGCGCGAGGGCGTAGCGGGCCTGGTAGTCCTGGCCGTGGGCCTCGAAGCCCAGCCACACGCGGCCCCCGGGGGCCTCGGTCCACCCGGCCAGGGTGTCGACGCCTTCGGCGCGGTGGATGAGTTCGAGGCCGCCGGCGCGCAGCGACAGGCGGATGTGGAAGTCGTCGTTCTGGATCAGGGCCAGGCCGGCGTGCTCCCCCTCCCCCGGCGTGAAGGTGAGTTCGGTGAAGACGGCGAAGTCGATGTGGGCCTGCGGCTGGGCGACCAGGCTGGGGTTGCCGTGCCCGGTCAGGGCGGGCGGGCGGACCTTGAGGGTCAGGCCGTCGCCGACCGTCCAGTAGGTCTCGCGCGGGGTGCGCAGGAACTGCCAGGCCGGGCCGAGGCGGTCGAAGTGGTCGCACGCCGGGGCGGCCGGCCACCGGTGGACGGGCAGCGCGGGGGCGGCGAAGTCGAGGGTCACCTGGTCGAAGACGGGCCATTCGTCTTCCCAGGTCACCCGGGTCAGGAAGGTCTCGCGGCCCAGGTTGTAGCCGTGCTCGCGCCGGACGTCCGCCATGGTGAGCGGGGTGGCGTCGGTGCCGCCGTAGGGGCGGGTGGCCAGCAGGACCGACCACCACTCGCCGTCGGGGGTGACGACCAGGTCGGGGTGGCCCGTCGAGGTGATGGGGTGGCGCAGGCCCAGGTGGCGGTGGGTCAGCACGGGGTTGCGCGGGTTGCCGACGTAGGGGCCGGCGACGCTGCGGGAGCGGGCCACCATGACGGCGTGGTCTTCGGCGGTGCCGCCCTCGGAGGTGACGAGGTAGTACCAGCCGTTCGCCTTGTAGATGTGGGGGCCCTCGGCCCAGATGCCGCCGCGCAGGTGGGGCGTCCAGATGACGGTTTCCTCGCCGACGAGCTTCTGCGAGGTCAGGTCGAGTTCGCGGAGCCAGATCTCGGTGTCGCCGTCGAACTCCTTGTTCTCGCGTTCGCGGGCGCCGTGCATCCAGCAGCGGCCGTCGTCGTCGAAGAACAGGGAGGGGTCGAAGCCGCGGGTCTCGGGGAACCAGACCGGCTCGCTCCACGGCCCTTCGGGCGAGGTGGCGGTGACCATGAAGTTGCCCGCCGTGTCCATCAGCGTCGTGATCATGTAGAAGACGCCGTCGTGGTGGCGGATGGTCGGGGCGTAGATGCCCAGCGACGGGCGCAGGTCGTCGAGGTCCAGCGAGTGGCAGACGTGGCCGAGCTGCCGCCAGTGGGTCAGGTCCCGGCTGTGGAAGATCGGGACCCCGGGGAACCATTCGAACGACGACGTCACCAGGTAGTAGTCGTCGCCGACGCGGCAGATCGAGGGGTCGGGGTGGTAGCCGGGAAGGATCGGGTTGCTGGACACCGGCGGGAGCCTCCGAACTGAGTGGCGCCGGGCCCCGCACGCTGCGGAAGGCGGGGCCCGGCGCCAGAACCTATTGGACCATGCACTACTTACCGAGCCGTAGCACGCCCCATCGCGCCGTGGACAGATAGCTCTGTCCGGTCGGGTCGTGCCAGGTCACCGCCGCGGTACGGGCGGTGCCGGTGGCGTCGTTGACCTGCACGTCGAAGCCGACGACCCGGTCGCGGGACAGGGTCACCGTGGGCAGCTTGATGGCCGCCTCGACGATGTAGCCGGTGGAGGTGCGCGAGACGGCGCTGGTCAGGTTGCCGCGGATCGCGAACGCGTCGAAGGTGCCGCCGATCGACTCGGCGCCGGCGAAGGAGATGCGGTACTGGCCGTCGTCGTCGTCATACCCCTTGGTCTTGTTGTTCTCCGGGTCGACGAAGATCTCGACGCTGTCCTCCTCCCACGCGTTGGGCGACTCGTCGCTGAGCACGGGGTCGGTGACCTTCGCCAGGACGTACAGCACGCCCGACGGCGACCACATCGCGCGGACCTTGGCGGTCGCGCCCGATGTGCCCTCGATCCAGGTGCCGGTGCCGACCGGGGTGGCCTTGTTCCAGGCCGCCTCGGCGACGCCGTCGACGACCGGGGTCTCCTTCGGCGCGGTGAACTCCTTCACCTCGGGGACGAAGGTCAGCGTGCCGCTGAAGACGGCGTCGGGGCCGGTGCGGGCGTCGTCGACCGTGAGGTCGAGCGTGGTGGCGGCGCCGGAGGGCAGCAGGGCCTCGGCCTGCCAGCCCGTGGAGGTCTTCCTGGTGTGCGCCTTGAACCCCTGGGCGGGCGCGCCGCGCGGGATCGTGTACGTCGCCGTCCCCAGCTTCAGGGACAGGGAGTCGGTGCGGTCGTCGGTCGCGTCGGTGACGTCCGCGAAGACGTACACGCCCGAAGGGGCCTTTCGCAGCTGGAAGGAGGCCGACACCGACCCGACCCGGGCCACGGGCTGGCCGGGCTGGCGGTCCCACTGCGCGTCGCGTTTGCCGTCGACGGTCACCGTGCCGGCCGGGACCGTCAGGGCGAGGCGGGCGGCGGGCAGCTTCGACGGGTCGGCGACGCCCCAGAAGGCGGGCTTGGCCTGGAGTTCGTCGTCGAAGGGCAGCGGCGCGTTGACGCGGGCGATCGGGAAGGTGGACAACCAGGTCTCGTCGTCGGCCACGCCCCAGATGGTCACCGACGACAACTTCGCGGCCTGCCGGCGGAAGACGTCGAAGATCTCCTTGTAGCGCTGCCCCTGGCGGGCCAGCACGTCGGCGGGCACCGTCGGGTAGGTCGACACGAAGTCGGTGTAGACCGACACGTCGAGCTCGGTGACCTGCTGGTCGACGCCGAGCGACGCGAACCGCTCGATGGTGTCCTCGATGTAGTAGGTCGGCGGCTGCTCGATGTTGACGTGGAGCTGGTGGCCGACGGCGTCGATCGGCACGCCCTCGTCGCGCAGCTGCTTGACGACCTTGTACATCGCCTCCCGCTTGCGCGGGAACTCGGTGTTGTAGTCGTTGAACACCAGCGTCGCGGCGGGGTCGACCTCGCGGGCGACCCGGAACGCGGTCCGGATGTAGTCGAGGCCGGTGATCTCGAACCACGGCGAGCGGCGCAGGCCGTCGGGCTGGTTCTCGTCGATGACCTCGTTGACGACGTCCCAGGTGCCGATGCGGCCCTTGTAGCGGCCCATCACGGCGCGGATGTGGTTCTCGATCCGCTGGAGCAGGACCTCCTTGGTCGCGCCCTCGAAGACCCACGCGGGGGTCTGGCTGTGCCAGACGAGGGTGTGGCCGCGGAACTCCAGCCCGTTGCCGGTGGCGAAGTCGACCAGGGCGTCGCCGTCGTCGAAGGTGAACCGCCCCTCTTCGGGCTCGGTCGCGTCCCACTTCAGCGAGTTGCCGGGGGTGACGCTCCCGTAGTGCTTGTCGATGAGCTTGGCGTGCTCGCCGAGCGTCGCGCCCCGGTGGAAGGCCGCGCCCAGGGTGAAGGGCACGGTGTCCTTGAGCGAGGGGATGTCGGTCTGGATGGGCTTCGGCTCGATGTATTCGAGCGTGAAGTCGTCGATCTCGAACGGCAGGGTGCCCTCGCCCGACTCGACGTAGACGCTCAGGAAGTCGACGTCGTGGGCGAGGGTGTAGGTCCCGGTCAGGCGGGTCCAGCCGGTGACGCTCACCGGCGCGGCGACGCGTTCGTACGACGGCGTGCCGTTCTGCCGCCGCTCGATCGACAGGCCGAGCGACTGCGCCTCGGCGCTGCGCACCCAGACCGACAGCGTGTACTTCGAGCCCTTGGCGAGCTTGCCCAGGACGTTCAGCGACGGGCCGTCCCACGACGCCTGGCGGTTGGTGACGGAGAGGCCGTACGCCCCCGCGTGTGCGGCCGCGCCCGTCGCCGTCAGGGTCGCGCTCGCGCGCGGGTTCCAGCCCTGGGCGGTGCCCGTCTCGAAGTCGGTGGACAGGCCCGACTGCGTGGGGTCGCTGTCCGACGTGATGACGATGTCGTCGACCGTGAACTCGGCCGTCGCGTCGGAGCTCTCGAAGTAGAGGTTCAGGGCCGAGTCGGCCGCGTAGCTGTAGGAGCCGGAGAGCTCGGTGAACTCACCCGGCGCCGACGTCGCCGCCCCGACGCGCTCCCAGGTCGTCGACCCGCCCGAGGGCGTGCGCTCGACGGTCAGCGCGACCGACCCCGACACCTTCGCGGTGACGTTGTAGGTCACGCCCTTCTCGAACGGCGGGGTGATCTGGGCGCCCATCCAGTTCTGGGTCCGCCCGCTCACCCGCAGGTTCCCGGCGGAGGTGTCGAGGGCGACCCCGTCTCCGCGCGGGCCCCAGCCCTGGGCGCCGGAGGAGAAGTCGTAGGAGGCGATGGTGGTGACATCCGCTCTAGCCGGGACGGCCAGGCATAACAGGACGAGCAGCGAGGCCGTCACGGCTCGGAACATGAGGGGGGTCTCCTAGTGCGGTTCCGCTAGTGCAGGTTCTGGTGGAGCAGGTCGAGCAGCGGCTGACGCCGGGCGCAGGAGGACAGGGCGAAGGAGTCGGCCAGGGCCAGCAGTTCGTCGTCGGATCGGCCGCGGAACACCTCGGCGTACTCGGGGACGAGCGCCTGGGCGATCAGGACGTGCCGGATGAGGTCGTCGATCTGGTAGCGGGCGCCCCAGGGGTAGGGGTTCCAGGAGGGGAACTCGGTCTCCATGAGCTGGTGCAGCGGCGTCAGTTCCGCCGTGCTCTCCTCCATGGTCGAGCCCCACCGGTCGGCCCCCAGACGGCCCTTCTTGGCGATGAAGTCGCCGAAGACGCCGATGTAAGGTTCACCGGCCGTCACGAGTCCCTGGAGACCGACGTCCTTGTACGTCCACAGCGACCACCCCGCGGAGTGCGCGTCGAAGATCTCCAGCTGGTCGCGGAGGATCTGGTACCGCTGCTCGTCGATGTCGGGGTTCCCCGTGTAGACGGGGCCGAACTCGCCCACCCAGATGGGGGTGCCGGTCTCGCGCTGGAACACCGTGCGCTTCTCGAAGGTGGCCTCCAGGGTCGAGCGGTCGACCCATTCGCCGCGCGTCTCGCCGGGGTAGGGGCCGCCGTGCGCGAACCCGGCCAGGGCGTAGTCGTGGCAGACGAAGACGGTGTTCTCGTAGACCTCGCGGAAGATCGAGAAGTCGGTCGAGTAGGTGTTGCCGTCGAGGAACAGCACATGGCCGGGGTCGACCGCGCGGATCGCCTTGACCAGCCGGTCGTAGTAGGGGCCGACGACCCGTCCGTGCACGTCGCCGGGCTCGTTGATGGGGTTGTAGCCGGCCACCCACGGGTTGTCCTTGTAGCGGTCGGCCATGGCCTCCCACAGGTGCACCGCGCGGTCCTGGAACTGGCGGTAGTTCCAGAAGGCGGCGATGTGGGTGGGGTTGTCGGAGTGCCAGTGCTGGTTCTGCGCGCCCGGGAGGGCGTGCAGGTCGATGACGCTGTAGATGCCGCGTTCGCCCAGCAGGCCGATGACCCGGTCGAGGTGGCGGAAGCCGTGTTCGATGATCTCGAACGGGCGGTCGTCCGACTCGAAGTGGCGGTAGTTGACCGGGATCCGGACGCAGTTCATGCCCAGGTCCCGTAAGAGGTCGGCGTCCTCCGGGCCGAAGAACGAGGTCAGCAGGCGGTCGAAGAACAGCTCCGATCGCTCCTCACCGAGGACCTCCCGGACGGCCGACCGCATGGTCGACTCGTTGGCCGAGTAGCCGGTGATGAAGTTCTCCATGTTCAGCCAGCCGCCGAGCCCGACGCCACGAAGGCGCACCGGACGCCCGGACGGGTCGACGAGGTGAGATCCGGACACGCGCAGGTCGGGCATCGCTTCCCCTTGAAAGTTTCGGAGTGTTACCGAATATTTCGCAAGCCGCAGCATAGATATCCAGCTCGCGGACCGTCAACAAACTGCTGGGAGCGCTACCACCGGGAATGACACCCCTGGTACGCGTACCCGAAACCTTTCGGATACACTTCCGGCCATGCCAGCGAAAAGGCGGGTGACGATCGCCGTAATCGCCCAAGAGGCGGGTGTGTCGGTCCCCACGGTGTCCAAGGTCATCAACGGCCGCCCCGAAGTCGCGCCGGAGACCCGGCAGCGGGTGGAACGACTGCTGCACAAACACGGCTACCAGCGCCGGGTCAGCCCCGGCGACGGCCCCGTGGGGCTCATCGACCTCGTGTTCGCCGAGATCGAGAGCCCCTGGGCCATGGAGATCGTGCGGGGCGCCGAGACGGCCGCCCGCGAGGCCGAGGCCAGCGTGGTCATCTCGGTCCTGCACACCCACGCCGGGCCGGGCCGCGACTGGCTGGAGCGCATCGCCGCCCGCCGCACCGACGGCGTCGTCGTGGTCGCCTCGCGCCTGTCGGCGGGTCTGCAGAACCAGCTGGCGGCCCGGTCGATGCCCTTCGTGGTGGTCGACCCCGAGGGCGAGCCGGCCGGTGGCGTCGCCTCCGTCGGCGCCACCAACTGGCACGGCGGCCTGGCCGCCACCCGGCACCTGCTGGAGCTCGGCCACCGCCGGATCGGGATGATCGGCGGCCCGGCCGACATGTTGTGCAGCCGGGCCCGCATAGACGGCTACCGGGCCGCGCTGGAGACCGCCGGGGTGCCCGTCGAGCCGGGCCTGATCCGCTACGGCAGCTTCCTCGCCGACGCCGGCCACGACCACGGTCATGCCCTGCTGTCGCTGCCTGACCGTCCGACGGCCATCTTCGCCGGCAGCGACATGCAGGCGTTCGGGGTCTTCGAGGCGGCCCGGCAGCGCGGGCTGCGCGTGCCCGAGGACCTCAGCGTGGTCGGCTTCGACGACCTGCCGCTGGCCCAGTCGGCGTGGCCGCCGCTCACCACGGTCCGCCAGCCGCTCCAGGACATGGCCGCGCTGGCCACCCGGATGGTGCTGGCGATGGGCCGCGGGGAACACCCCGAGGCCCGCCGGGTCGAGCTGGCCACCGACCTGGTGGTCCGCGAGAGCACGACGCCGATCACCCTTTCGTCGCCCCCGCAGTGAGGCCGCCGATGAGCTGCCGCTCGGCGACCGCGTAGAAGGCCAGCGCCGGGATCATCGCCAAGACCACGTACGCGAGGATCTTGGCGGTGTCGGCCGAATACTGGCCGCTGAACTGCTGCACGCCCACGGGGAGCGTCCACCACACCTTGTCGTTGAAGACCACCAGCGGCAGGAAGAAGTTGTTCCAGCTGTTGACGACGGCCAGCACCGACACCGTGGCCAGTGCGGGGCGGGCCATCGGCAGCAGGATCCGCCAGAAGAACCCGAACGGCGTGCAGCCGTCGAGGATGGCGGCCTCCTCCACCTCGTGCGGGATCGACCGGAAGAACGACCGCAGGATGATGATCGTCAGCGCCAGGCCGAAGGCGGCCTGGGGCAGGATCACCCCGAGCGGGTTGTTCAGCAGGCCGAAGAACCGCAGGATGATGAACAGCGGCAGGATCGCCACCGCGAACGGGAACATCAGCCCGGCCGCGAAGATGGTGAACAGCAGTTCCCGCCCCCGGAAGGCGAACCGGGCGAACACGAACGCCGCGAGCGCCGAGACCGCGACCGTGACCAGCGCCGTGCTGAGCGCGATCAGGGAACTGTTGAAGACCTGCCGCCAGAAGTCCGACGACGCCAGCACGTTCGTGTAGTTCTCAGGTACCCACGGCGCCGGCAGTCCGATCGGGTTGTTGGACAACTGCGGGTTGTCCTTGAAGCCGCCCAGAACGCCGTACACGATCGGCACGATGACGAACACGCCGATGACGATGACGATCGTGTGCAGGGCGATCGGCCGGGCGATCCGCGCCGGCGTGGTCCGGCGTTCCCGCGCGTGGACGCTCATCGGCGGCCACCTCCCATGGTCGTGGTGGCCCCGTCGAGGTCGCGCTTGAGCACGAACCGCTGGTAGCCGATGGCGAAGACCAGGCTGAGCAGGAACATCACCACGCTGATCGCGCTGGCGTAACCGACCTGGAAGCGGTTGAAGCCGATGTCGTACATCGTCACGCCGAGCGTCTCCGACGCGTGCACGGGACCGCCCCCTGTCAGCACGTACACCAGGTCGAAGAGCTGGATGGTGCCGATCACCGACAGGAAGATCGTGATCCGGATCGTCGGGCCGAGCAGCGGCAGCGTCACATAGCGGAACACGTGCCACGGGCCGCAGCCGTCGATCTGGGCCGCCTCGGTGAGCTCCTTGGGGATGCTCTGCCGGCCGGCCAGGTATAGGATCACGTAGAACCCGAAGTACTTCCAGGTGATGACCACGAACAGCGAGAACATGACCGTGTCGGGCTCGGACAGGAAGCTGGACGACCCGAGTCCGAGGAAGCCGAGGACCTCGTTGGCCAGCCCGCGCTCCGGCGAGAGCAGCATGCTGAACAGCACGGCCGCGATGACCTCGCTGAGCACGTACGGCGCGAAGAACAGCAGCCGGTAGACGGCCCGCAGGCGCATCTTCTGGTTCAGCAGCAGCGCGATCGCCAGGGACAGCGGCAGCTGCACCACCAGCGACAACACGATCAGGAGAGCACCGCGCCGCAGGTCGCCGAGGAAGATCTCGTTGTCCAGCAGCCGGGTGAAGTTGTCCAGCCCGACGAAGTTCGTCGGCAGCAGGCCGAAGCCGTTCCACTTGAAGACGCTGGAGTACATCGCCAGCAGGATCGGCGCCAGCACCAGCAGCGAGAACAGGATGACGCCGGGCAGAAGGAACAGGATGATGGTGATCCGCTTCCGCGCCTTGCCCTGGTTCTTGGGGGCCCGGGGCTGCGTCGGGGGGATCAATCGTCGCGGGACCGGAGAGGCCGTGACGGCGCTCTCCGGTCCTTTTGTCGTCTTCACGCCGCGACTACTCCGCCTGTGCGGTCTCGGTGATGGCCTTGACCACTTCTTCCGGCGACTTGGTCCCGGCGATCAGCTCGGCCACGCTGTCGTTGACCTGCGCGCCGACAGCCGGCGGGTAGGCCTGGTCGAGGTAGAGCTGGAAGCCGGTCGCCTTGGCCAGGACGTCCACGACCATCTTGCCGCGCGGGTCGGTGACGGCGTCCTCGGTGCCCTTGACGACGGGCAGGAGGGAGCCGGTGGCGATCTCCTTGCGGGCGTTCTCCGCCGACAGGATGAACTTCAGGAAGTCGGTGGCCTCCTTGGGGGCGTCCGCGCCGACCGCGAAGCCGCCGCCGCCGCCGAGCGCCTCGGTGGCCGCGCCCTTGCCGCCCTCGACCGAGGGGAAGGGGAAGAAGCCGAGCGCCTCGCCGAGGTCGCCGGCGGTGTCCTTCTGGACGGTCGGGGCCCACTGGCCCATCAGCTCCATGGCGGCCTTGCCGCCGCCCATCGCGGCGGCCTGGCCGTCGGGGGTGTCGTAGGGGGCGCCCAGGAAGCCGTTCTGGAACGGCTTGAGGTCGGCCAGTTCCTTGAGCTTCTGGCCCGCGGCGACGAAGTCGGGGTTCTCGAACGACTTCGCGGTCGCCGCCTCCTGGAGCGCGGGCAGACCGGCGATCCGCATCGCGAGGTAGGTCCAGTAGTAGTGACCGGGCCACTTGGCCTTGCCGGCCAGCGCGATCGGGGTGATGTTGGCGGCCTTCAGCTTGTTGACCGCGTCGATGAACTCGGTCCACGTCGCGGGCGGCTGCTCGATGCCGGCCTTCTTGAAGAGGTCCTTGTTGTACCAGAAGCCGACCATGCCGATGTCGTAGGGGACACCGTAGGTCTTGCCGCCTAACTGGTACGCCGCCAGGGCGGCCGGGTTGAAGGTGCCCTGCCAGTCGGCGATGTCGGCGGTGATGTCCTTCGCGATGCCGCCGTCGGCCTGCTGCTGGAGCACGCCGCCGCCCCAGGTCTGGTAGATGTCCGGTCCCTCGCCCGACTGGGCGACCGTGGTCATCTTGGCCTTGAAAGCTTCGTTCTCCAACGGGTTGATGTTAATCGTCACGTTGGGGTGGGCGGCCATGTACTCCTTGGCCATCGCGTCCCAGACCGGCAGCATGGGCTCGATGTTCTGGATGTGCCACCAGTCGATGACGACCTTCTCCTGCGCCGCCTGGCTTCCGCCTCCGGTGGCGGGCGCCTCCTCGCCTCCGGTTGAACAGCCAGCCAGCAGCAGTGCGGCGGCAGCCGCCGTCACCACTGCGCGTCGTGTCAGCGACATATCGGTGGTTCCTTCCGTCCCGGGAATGGACTCCAAGAAACTTTCGATGAAATTCCGATAGTTTCCCTTGATGGCAGGGAGGTTACATCGCGTTTTCCATGGGATCAACGGCCGTTGTGGAGCTGTTACTCGGCCCTTGCCGCTAGGGTTCTGCCGTGGTCCGGGCGGAGATCACGTGAAATCGCGTGCGATCCCCCATCAAGTGCGGATTTGGCAGTGAGGTTGACGGGTGCCCGGATGGAAGACGGCGGTGAGCCTGATCGCGGCTTCCGTCACGCTCATGGGACTTTCAGCGCCCGCGTCCGCACGGGCGCGCGCGGACATGGAGGAGCGTCCCTGCCCCGTCGCCGTGCCCGAGGGCACCACGTGCGGCTACCTGCTGGTACCCGAGCGGCGCGACGCCTACCAGAGCGACACGATCAAGGTCGGCTACGCCATCAGGAAGGCGGCCAGCCCGGTCGGCGAACCGGTCGTCTTCATGAGCGGCGGCCCGGGTTCGGCGTCGATCCCGCTGACCGAGCTGATCACCTCGATCGCGCCCGACCGCGACGTCGTGGTCATCGAGCAGCGCGGCGGGCGATGGTCCGAACCGCGCCTCGAATGCCCTGAGATCGTCGACGGCGTCCTGAAGGACCTCGCGCCGCCCACCGCCGTCACGGCCGACCCCAGCCCCAGCCCTCCGCCGGTCACGATGCCGATCACGGCCACGCCCGCGCCCGCCCCCAACGGGGCGATGGGGCTGGCGGCCCGCACCTGCAAGGCGCGGCTCAACGTCGACCTCCGGGGCTACCGCACCCAGGAGATCGCCGCCGACGTGGTCGAGCTGCGCCGCTCGCTCGGCTACGACAAGTGGACCCTGTTCGGCGTCAGCTACTCCACCCGCGCGATGCTGCTGGCCGCCGCGATGGACCCCGACGGCGCCAAGTCGCTCGTGCTCGACTCCTACCTGCCCGAGCGCTCCCCGTGGTACGACCAGGCGATGGGCGCCCTGCGGAGCACCCTCGACCGCCTCGGCGTGACCGACCGGTTCGACCGCGCGGTCGAGAACATCAACGCCGCCCCGGTCACCCTCGCCACCCGCGACCCGCTCACCCTCAGCCGCGTCATGGTCCGGCTCACCGGCGACGACGTCGCCACCCTGCTGGCCGAGTCGTTCGCCGACCCCGAGGCGCTGCCGATCCTGCCGGCGCTGGTCGACGGCCTGGCCGGCGGGCACACCGACCTGCTCCAGCCGCTCGTCGACGCCGCGGGCGGCGCGCTGACCAGCCACGAGTGGGGTCTCTACTACGCCGTCCAGTGCCAGGACGAGGCGCCCGCCAACACCTTCGCCGACCGCCGGCTGTTCACCGCCGACAACGACGCGACGGTGTGCTCGGAGTGGCGGCTGCCCCCCTCGGGCGAGGAGGGCGCGATCACCCAGGCGCCGGTGCTGATCCTGGCCGGCCAGTACGACCCCACCACCCCCTCGGGGGCGGCGAGCCAGGCGACCGAGAACCTGCCGGGCGCGCGGTTCGAGGAGTTCGCCGGCGTCGGCCACGGGGTGTTCCTGGCCAGCGAGTGCGGCCGCCGGACGATCAGCGCGTTCCTGGCCGACCCGGCCGCGCCGGCGCCCTGCGACCCGGCGGTCTCCCCCCGGGCGATGGTCGACCCGGGCTCGGTGCACTTCACCGGGGCCGCCTACACGGCCGTCGGGGCGCCGTGGGTGCTGGCGCCGCTCGGCGCGTTCGCGCTGCTGTCGCTCCTCCAGGTCGTCGGCGGCGCGCTCACGGTGCGCCGCGACGGGCTGCTGACCCTGCTGGCCGGGATCGCGGGTGTGCTCTTCTGCGCTGTCGCGGCCTGGAGCGTGTTGTCGGTCGACGACGAGGTGGCCTTCGCGGTCGGCATTCCGCCGATCATCTTCTGGACGAGTCCCCTGGCGGTCGTGTCGGCCGGCCTGTCGGTCGTGGCGGCGTTCCGGGAGCGTGCGCCGGGGGTGCTCATCCTGCCCGCGGCCACCGGTCTGGTGTTCGCCGCGTGGCTCGTCGGATGGGTTCTCTGACTCTTTTCCGACTCACGGCGTTGACGAGCGCCGTGTGCAGCCTTTACGTTACCCGCAACGAAAAGTCTCGGTAATCTTTTGAAACTTTCGGAAACCGGGTTTCCGCACGTCTCGACGTCGTCCGGACGGAACCCCGGCCCCGAACGCTCACGACGCTCGTCGTGAGGAGAGACGCCCGGGCGGGCGCCCCTGGGAGCGTGGGCGCCCGCCCGGGTCACAACTGGAAAGGACGGCCGGATGATCCGGGTCGCCGTCGTCGGGACCGGCGGGATCGCCGGCGCATGCCATCTTCCGGCGCTGCGGGCCGAGGCCCATCGCGCCGAGGTGGTCGCGGTCGCCGACGTGGACCTGGGCCGGGCCTGGCGGTTCGCCCGCGAGCACGGCGTGCCCCGCGCCTACTCGTCGTTGTCGGAGCTGCTCCAGCGCGAGCGCCCCGACCTGGTGCACCTGTGCACGCCGCCGGGGATGCACGCCGTCCAGGCGATCGAATGCCTCAAATCAGGCGCCTGGGTGTGGATCGAGAAGCCCGCGTGCCGTTCGCTCGCGGAGTGGGACGCCATCACCGCCGCCGAGGGGCCCGGCTACGCCTCCGTGGTCTCCCAGCACCGCTTCGGCTCCGGCGCGATCCACCTGAAGGAGATCGCGCCCCTGCTGGGCCGCCCGCTGGTCGCCCAGTGCGTGACGACCTGGTTCCGCGACCACGACTACTTCACGGTCCCGTGGCGGGGCCGGTTCCGGACCGAGGGCGGCGGCCCGACGGTCGGCCACGCGATCCACCAGATCGACGTCATGCTCTCGATCCTGGGCGACTGGGCCGAGGTGAGCGCGACGACCGCGACCCTCGACCGCGACGTCGAGTACGAGGACGTCGCCATGGCCACGGTCCGTTTCACCACCGGCGCGCTGGGCTCCGTCGTGACGAGCCTGCTGTCCCGCCGCGAGGAGAGCTACCTGCGCTTCGACTTCACCGACGCGACCGTGGAACTCCGCCACCTGTACGGCTACCGCAACGAGGACTGGACCGCCACGACCGACCTGTGGCAGCCCCCCGACGACCGCCCCAGCTCCCACGAGGCCCAGCTGAGCGTGCTCCTCGACGCCTTCCAGAAGGACGAGCGCCCGCCGATGAGCGCCCGCCAGGGCCGCCAGGCCCTGGAACTGGCGACCGGCATCTACGCCTCGGCCCACCGCCGGCGTCCGGTCGCCCGCGCCGAACTGACCCCCGACGACCCCTTCTACCACCGGCTGGACGGCGGTGCATGGACGAGCTGATCTACGACGAACGCGGCGTGGAGATCCTGCGCTACGTCTACGACGACCGCGACGCCGACGTCTTCGAGTCGCCCAAGCCCTACTTCCACCCGATCAGGACGCTCGACGGCGATCTGGTAAGCGCCTTCCGGCCACATGACCACCGGTGGCACAAGGGCCTGGCCATGACGGTCTCCGACCTGTCGGGGCAGAACTTCTGGGGCGGCGGCACCTACGTCCGCGAGAAGGCGGGCTACGTCGACCTGCCCAACACGGGCACGATCCGGCACGAGGGCTTCGAGCGGCCGGGCGTCCAGCGGCTCAGCTGGCACACCCGCGACGGCGAGCACTGGATCGACGAGCTGCGCGAGTTCCGGGTGACCGACGTCGAGGACGACTCGTGGGCGCTGGAGTTCGCCACGACGCTCCGCAACGTCAGGGGGGCCGGCCTGGTGTTCGGCAGCCCGACGACCAACGGCCGCCCGATGGCGGGCTACAGCGGCCTGTTCTGGCGCGGCCCGCGCTCCTTCGAGCACGGTGACGTGCTCGCCGAGACCGGTGAGGGGCCCGCGATGATGGGCCGCACCTCCCGGTGGCTGGCCTACGCCGGCCGTCACGACGGCGTCGACCGGTCGTCCACGCTGCTCTTCCAGTCCCCCGTCCCGGTGACGTGGTTCGTGCGGACCACTCCGTTCGCGGCGGTCAACCCCTCGATCGCGTTCACGGAGATTGTTAACCTGCCGCCTGGAGAGAGCATGCGGCTTGGCTACCGCGTCGTCGTCTGCTCGGGGGCCTGGGATCGGTCCCGGCTGGTCGCGTACGTGAAGGAGCACGCATGTTCGGCATAGGCGTCACCGCCCTGAGTGTCTACGACTGGCCCGGCGCCGACGGCAGATGCGGGGGCTCACCCCACCTGCACACGTTGTGCGCCGAGGCCTACGTCGTGGTGGCGGGCAGCGGGTCGGTGCAGACCCTGACCTGGGAGGGCTACCACGAGACCCCGCTCGTGCCGGGGGCGGTGGTGTGGTTCACCCCGGGCACCGTGCACCGCCTGGTGAACGACGGCGGGTTGAAGATCGTGGTGGTGATGCAGAACAGCGGGCTGCCCGAGGCGGGCGACGCGGTGTTCACCTTCCCCAACGCGGTGCTGAGCGGCGACTACAACCGGGCCGCCGGCATGGCCCCGCGCTGGCGGCGCGACCTGGCGCTGGAGGGTTTCCGGCAGCTGAAGGAGGCGGGCCGGCCGGGTTTCGAGAAGTTCCTGGAGCACGCCGTGCGCATCGTCGGCGACCGGCTCGACGACTTCGAGGACCTGTGGCGCGAGGGCCCGCTCAAGGCCGTCGAGGACACCGAGAAGCAGTTGGCGTCGCTGCGCCGGGGCGACTACGACTACCTGCGCGAGGCCCGCATCCAGGAGGCGTCGGGCGAGCCGCGCGACGGCATGTGCGGGCATCTGTTCACCTATCCCGGATAAGCCCGGCTTAAGAGCGCCTTAAAGCAGTACTATCAGTAAACTTTCTTAAAAGAGCACATTGACTCACCTGATCACGCGGCTTAGGTTCACGGTCATCGGGGCGGAACGACTCTGCCCGCCGAGGCGTCCGGGCCGCGTGAGAAAGGTGACGCTCACGCGGCCCGGGCTTACCCTGCCATTCGTGCGATTTCTCACCGTCCCGCTGGTGCTCCTGGCGGCCCTGCTGCTGCCGCTCCCAGCGTCGGCCCACAACGTCCTGAAGGGCAGCGACCCCGCCGACGGCGCGACCGTCTCCCGGCTCGACCGGGTGACGCTGACCTTCGACCAGCCGGTCCGCCCCGACTTCGCCAAGCTGGCGCTGACGGGCCCCGACGGGGCGCGCTACGAAGCCGGTCTGACGGTCCGCGACGAGGTCGTGACCGCGACGGTGAAACCCCTCGCTTCCGGGGGCGTGTACGTCATCGGCTGGCAGATCGTCTCCAACGACGGCCACCCGGTGAGCGGGACGATCCGGTTCACGTACAGCCCGAACGGAGCCGGCACCCCGACGGGGGCCGCGGCGACGCTGGCGCCCGCGCCCGGCGCGGTGGCCGCCCCGGTCCCGGCCGCCTCGGGTGGCGGCTGGGTCTGGGGCCTGCTGGTCTTCGCCCTGCTGCTGCTGGCCCTGTCGACCTGGGTGCTGCACCGCCACGAGTCCCGCCCCCGCAACGCCGGCTCGACGCCCCCCGCCCACGATCGGACCCTCGCGTGACCCTGCTCGACTCCCGCCCCGCCGCCGTCGACCGGCGGCTGGGCGCGCTCCCCCTGGCGGGGCTGATCGGCGCCGGGCTGACCGCCGTCGTGGTGGCCACGTGGGCCACGCTCCCGGAACCGCCCTTCGGGCTGCCCACAGCGGGCCCCTGGGTCGAGTTCGGGCTGCCGGTGGCCCGACTTGTCCTGGATGTCGCCGCGCTCGTCACCGTCGGTCTCAGCCTCTTGCCGAAGCTGCTCGGGTTCGACCACCCGGAGGCCACCGAGCCCGCCGCCTCGCGGGCGCGGCGCTGGGCGGTCTACTCGGCCGTGGTGTGGGCGTTCGCGGCGCTCGTCTCGACGCTGCTGAGCGCGGCCGAGGTGATGCCCGACCGGTTCCCCGACGTCCCGCTGTTCGTCGACGCGATCGGCTCCGGGCAGGGGCTCGTGGTGAGCGCGGCGGCGGCCACGCTCAGCGCGGCCATCGGGATGTTCGCCGTCAGGTTCGGCGAGAAGGTGCCCGCCGAGTTGCGGGTCGGCGCGGCCGTGTTCGGGCTGCTGCCGCTGCCGGTGACCGGGCACGCCACGAACTGGTACTGGCACGACCTGAGCATGGTCGCGATGGAGCTGCACGTCATCGGCGCGGCCCTGTGGACCGGCGGGCTGCTCGCGGTGGCCCTGCTGCTCACCACCGACCGCGAACTGCTGGGCCGGACGCTGCCGAGGTTCTCGCGGCTCGCCACCTGGGCGCTGCTCGTGGTCGCCGCCTCGGGCCTGTTCAGCGGGATCGTGGAGCTGCTGCTCTCCCCCGCCGAGCCGTTCCCCGCCTCGCTGGTGACGACCCACTACGGCGTGCTGGTGCTCGTGAAGGGCGCGCTGGCCGGGGTGATCGCCCTGCTGGGCGCCAACATCCGATACCGGCTGCTGCCCGGGGTGGTCGCCCGCCGCCCGACCGCGTTCGCGGCCTGGGCGGCGGTCGAGCTGACCGTGCTGGGCCTCGCCTACGGCGTGGCCGTCGTCATCACGCGGACGGGCGGCTGATCCGCCGCCCGACGAGTTCCACGACGAGCCACGCCACCGCGAGCCCGCCGATCGCGTAGGGCCACGCCCAGGGGGCGTACGGCGGCGCGACCAGGTAGGCGTCCTGGAGCCAGAGCCCGCCGAACACTCCGCCGGTCACGAGCAGCGCCCCCACCACCACCCGGGCGTAGACCACGGGCACCAGGAACGCCAGGTCGACGCAGATCGCCCCGAGGAGCAGGAAGAACGGGATCGCCGAACCCGGGAAGCCGGCGCCGACGAGCAGCGGCCAGATCACCATCCGGAAGGCCAGGTATCCGGCCGCGATGAAGGTCGCGGTGAACCGGTAGCGGGTCGCCATCCGCGCCGCCACCAGGATCGCCATCCCGACGATCACCGCCCAGAGCGAGTAGACCTGGTCGGGCACCGGCAGCGCGAAGTTCTCCACCGCGATCGTGTCGACCGGCCGCTTGAGCTGGGCGGCGGCGAAGTTCAGCAGCTCGGTGTCGGCCTCGGGCTCACCGCGCAACCAGGCGGCCAGGCCGAGCACGCCGTACTCCTGGTGCTCGCTCGGGAAGATCGCGTTCTCCAGGAAGAAGCCGAAGAACGCCGCCAGCACGACGGTCCGCCTGCGGCCCGGGGCCGCGCCGGTGTACCAGCCCCGGGTCACCCCGGCGATCATGAACGCGGTGCCGATGAACAGCAGCGCGTGCGACGGGCTCCACGCGGTGACGTCGAGGCCGTTGATCCGGTGGTTGATCAGGTCGAGCGGGACGGCCACCAGGAAGGTGCCGGTCCCCCACAGGATCAGCCGCTGGGCCGCCTTGTCGACGCCGTAGCCGGTGTACCAGTGCACGATCGTCAGGCCGACCACGAGCATCGTGCCGACCGTGTTGATCAGATGGGGCGGCGCGAGATCGTCGCGCAGCCAGCGGAAATGCCAGGACACGTCCCAGGACGCGCCGAGCACCTTGAGGCAGAACGCCACGATCCAGGCCGTGTAGAGCACCCGGAAGAGGTCGGGGGGCGTCGGGCGGCCGGGCAGGCCACGCGACCAGAGGGGCAGGCCCCAGGCCACGACCTGGCGGGGCACCCGCGTGAGCATCGTTCCAGTCACCACGCGCGAAATGATGCCGTTCCCTTTACTCACGGCGCAATCAAGAGATGAGGTAGCGCAATGGACCTCGATCGCAAAGCGGCCCTTCTCGGCGGCCAGGACATGTGGACGCTCCCGGCCGCGCCCGAGATCGGCCTGCCGTCTCTGGTGACCTCCGACGGCCCGATCGGGGTGCGCGGCGCCCGCTGGATCGCCGGCGACCCGGCCGTCGCGCTGCCCTCGCCGACCGCGCTCGCCGCCACGTGGGACGTCGCGCTCGCCCGCCGCGTGGGGGAACTGCTGGCCGCCGAGTGCCGCCGCAAGGGCGTGCACGTGCTGCTCGCGCCGACGGTCAACCTGCACCGCAGCCCCCTGGGCGGCCGCCACTTCGAGTGCTTCTCGGAGGACCCGCTGCTGACCGGGGAGATCGGGGCGGCGTACGTGGCCGGGGTGCAGTCGGGCGGGGTCGGCGTGACGGTGAAGCACTTCGTGGCCAACGACTCCGAGACCGACCGGATGACCGTGGACGTCCGGGTCGACGAGCGCACCCTGCGCGAGCTCTACCTGGCCCCCTTCGAGCACGTCGTGCGCACGGCGCGGCCGTGGGGGGTGATGGCGGCGTACAACGCCGTGAACGGGGTGCCGATGTGCGAGCACGCCGAGCTGATCGAGGGCGTGCTGCGCGGCGAGTGGGGCTTCGACGGGGTCGTGATGTCCGACTGGACGGCCGCCCGCGACGCCGTCGGGTGCGCGCTCGGCGGGCTCGACCTGGCCATGCCGGGGCCGGGCGGCGTCTACGGGGAGCCGCTGGTCAGGGCGGTGCTGGAGGGGCTCGTACCGGAGGAGCTGCTCGACCGGAAGCTGGGCAGGCTGCTGCGGCTCCACGAGAGGGTCGACCTGTCGGAGCGCGAGTCGCCCGACGGGGTCGCGCTCGCCCGGGAGGTCGCGGCCCGGTCGGCCACGCTGCTCGTCAACGACGGGGTGCTGCCGCTCGCGCCGTCGGCGAAGGTCGCCCTCATCGGCGGGCTGGCCGCCGACCCCCGGATCCTGGGCGGCGGCAGCGCCCTGGTCTTCCCCGAGCACGCCGTCTCGCCGCTCGACGGCCTCACCGCCGCCGGGCTCGACGTCACCTACAGCCGGGGCGCCGACGCGAGCGAGCGCGTCGCCCCCGCCGTGATGGCGGCCACCGCGACCGCCCGCGACGCCGCCGGGCGGGTGCTCGGCGAGTTCCCCCTGCGCGACGGCTCGCTCGTCTGGCTCGGCGACGTCCCGGTCCCCTACGAGGAGCTGCGCACCGTCGAGATCAGCGGCGTCCTCGACGCGGCCCCCGGCTGGAACACCCTGGCCGTCGAGGGCGCCGGCCGCTTCACCCTGGAGGCCGACGGCCGGACCCTGTTCGAGGGCGTCGTCCGCCCCGAGGGCGACGACCCGATGGCGGCGTTCTTCCTCCCCCCGCAGCACGAGGTACTCGCCGACCTGCCCGGACCGGTCGTCGTCAGCCTCGTCCACACCGTGGCGCGCACGTCGGCCGAGCCGTCCCACGTCGGCTTCGCCCTCTGCCACCGGCCGCCGAGGCCCACCACCGGCCGCATGATCACCGAGGCCGTCGCGGCGGCCCGGGAGGCCGACGTCGCCGTGGTCGTGGTCGGCACCTCCAAGGAGGTCGAGAGCGAGGGCTTCGACCGCACCTCGCTGCGCCTGCCCGGCCGCCAGGACGAACTCGTCGCGAAGGTCGCCGCCGCCAACCCGCGCACCGTGGTCGTGGTCAACGCCGGGTCGCCCGTCGAGATGCCGTGGCGTGACGAGGTCGCCGCGATCCTGCTGACGTGGTTCCCCGGCCAGGAGGGCGGCCACGCCCTGGCCGACGTCCTGACCGGCGCGACCGAACCGGGCGGCCGCCTGCCCACCACCTGGCCGGCCGCCCTCGCCGACTGCCCCGTGACCAACGTCACACCGGCCGGCGGAGTGCTCGCCTACGACGAGGGCCGCTTCATCGGCTACCGGGCGTGGGACCGCCACGACACCGCCCCCGCCTTCCCGTTCGGCCACGGCCTGGGCTACACGACGTGGTCGTACGACGAGATCGCCCTCGACGACCTGACGGTGACCGTGACCCTGACCAACACCGGTAACCGGCCCGGACGCGAGGTCGTGCAGGTCTACCTGGCCCCCGACGACCCGGGCGACCGCCCGTCGCGCTGGCTGGCGGGCTTCGCGACGTGCGCGGCCGACCCGGGCCAGACGGTTGCGGTCACCGTCGAGATCCCGCGGCGGGCGGTCGAAACCTGGACGGAAAAGGGCTGGCAGGCGGTGCCCGGCACGTACCGGGTCCTCAGCGGACTCTCAGCCGCCGCCGATAGTCTCGCGATATGACGTTTCGCGGGGGCCGGCGCGGCCTCGCCGTGCTCGCCGCCGTGCTCGTGGCCGTCGCCGGGATCATCTGGATCGCCTGGCCCTCCGACGGGCTCCCCCAGGGGCAGGACGTGGTCATCCCCGTCGTCGACGGGCCGGCCGACGACCAGAAGGTGCTGATCGACGCCGCCTACTTCCCGCCCGAGGGCGGGGGCAGGGCGCCGGCGGTGCTGCTGGGGCACGGGTTCGGCGGGAGCAAGAACAGCGTCCGCGACCAGGCCGGGCAGCTGGCCGAGCAGGGCTACGCGGTGCTCACCTGGTCGGCGCGCGGGTTCGGGCGCTCCACCGGGGAGATCGCGCTCAACTCGCCCGACTACGAGGTCAAGGACGTCCGGCAGCTCATCGACTGGCTGGCGAAGCGGCCCGAGGTGCTGCTCGACGCCGCCGGGGATCCCCGGGTCGGCATGGCGGGCGGCTCCTACGGCGGCGCGATCGCCCTGATGACGGCCGCCCACGACCCCCGCGTCGACGCGATCGTGCCCTCGATCACCTGGTACGACCTGGCCGACGCGCTGTTCCCCGAGGCGTCGGGGGCCGGGCCGGCGGCGGGCGTGTTCAAGAAGATGTGGGCCGGGATCTTCTTCAGCGCCGGGGGGTCGGGGCTCAACCCCGCCTCGCAGGCCGACGGGCTGGCCCGCCTGCTGACCGGCTCGGCGGGGCAGCCCGCCCCGGCCGCCGTGACGCCCGACCAGGCGCAGTGCGGGCGGTTCCTGCCGGCGATCTGCGCGGTCTACCAGGAGATCGCGGCCACCGGAAAGGCGACGCCGGAGGCCGTCGACCTGCTCCGGAAGTCGAGCCCGATCTCCGTGCAGGGGAAGATCAAGGTCCCGTCGCTGATCATCCAGGGGCAGCGCGACTCGTTGTTCCCGCTCGGCCACGCCGACCTGAACGCCAAGGCCATCGCGGCCACCGGCGCGCCGGTCGAGGTCGCCTGGATCGCCGGGGGCCACGACGGCGGCGACGCCGAGACCGACTTCGTCTTCGCCCAGACCCTCAACTGGTTCGACGCCTACCTGAAGAAGGACGGCGCGGCCACCGGCCAGGGGTTCACCGTCTCCCGCGACGGCGGGCGCGACCCGGGCACCCGGCAGAACGTCCTGCTGCACGCCGAGGGCCCCGCCTACGCCGGGCTCGGCGGCACCGTGACGACCGCACTCGACCTGCTCGGCCCCGACCAAGAGGTGGCCACGCCGCCCGGCGGCAGCCCGGCGGCGATCTCGTCGGTGCCCGGCCTGAGCGGCCTGCTCGGCGGCGGCGCGGGCGGCGGCGGCTCGGCGGGCGCCTCGCTCGACCTGCCGGGCCAGGTAGCGGTCTTCCAGACCCGCCCGCTCGACACCGCGCTCACCGTGACCGGTTCGCCCACCGCCGAGATCAGGGTGTACGGAGAGGGCGAGGTCACCCTCTTCGCCAAGCTCTACGACGCCGCGTCGGGACAGCTCGCGGTGCTGCCGGGCGGCCTGGCCGCGCCCCTGCGGGTCACCGCGACCCCGGCGGGCACGCCGGTCAAGGTGGCCCTCCCGGCGATCGACCGCCGCGTCGAGGCCGGCCACGTGCTTCGGCTGGCGATCACCACGACCGACATGGCCTACGCGCTCCCGGCGCAGCCCAGCGTCCACAAGATCGGCCTCGGCTCGACGACGCTGACGATGCCGGTCGACGCCGGGCTGGCCGCCCCCGCGCAGGGGCCCGCCTGGTGGACGTGGGCGTTCCCGCTCGTGTCGGTGCTGGCGGCGGCGGTGCTCCTGCTGACCGGACGGCCGCGCCGCGCGTCCGTCGCGCCCGACCCGGCGCTGGCCGAGGTGCCGCTGCAGATCACCGGCCTGGCCAAGCGCTACAAGAACGGCCACAAGGCCGTCGACGACCTGTCGTTCCGCGTCGAGAAGGGCCAGGTCCTGGGCCTGCTCGGGCCCAACGGCGCGGGCAAGACGACCACGATGCGGATGATGATGGGCCTCATCCACCCCGACGGCGGCGAGATCCGCATCTTCGGCGAGAAGGTCGTGCCGGGCTCGCCGGTGCTGGCGCGGCTGGGCTCGTTCGTCGAGGGCGCGGGCTTCCTGCCGCACCTGTCGGGCCGCGACAACCTCACGCTCTACTGGCAGGCCACCGGCCGTCCGGCCGCCGACGCCCACTTCGAGGAGGCGCTGGAGATCGCCGGTCTCGGCGCGGCCGTCGAGCGGGCGGTCCGCACCTACTCCCAGGGCATGCGGCAGCGGCTGGCCATCGCGCAGGCCATGCTGGGCCTGCCCGACCTGCTCGTGCTCGACGAGCCCACCAACGGGCTCGACCCGCCCCAGATCGCTGAGATGCGGCGGGTGCTGAAGGCGTACGCCACCGAGGGCCGGACCGTCATCGTGTCGAGCCACCTGCTCGGCGAGGTCGAGCAGACGTGCAGCCACGCCGTCGTCATGCACCGGGGCCGCCTGGTCTCCGCCGGTCCGGTCGCCGAGCTGCTGCGCCGCGGCGAACTCAACGGCTCCACCCGCCTGGAGGACGTGTTCCTCGACCTGATCGGAGAAAAGGCATGACCGCGACCGGCTACGCGCCCGGACGCACCCTCCCGCTGCGGGTCGAGTTCGTCCGCCAGTTCCGTCGCCGGCGCACGATGGTCATGTTCGGCCTGCTCGCGGCGCTGCCGTGGATCCTGGTGATCGCCTTCCAGTTCGGCCCGAACAACAACCGGGGCGGCAACGGCCTGCGCATCTCCGATCTGGCGATGGAGGGCGGCCTCAACTTCGCCGCGTTCGCCCTGTCGGTGTCGGCGAGCTTCCTGCTGATGGTCGCGGTGGCGCTGTTCTGCGGCGACACCGTGGCCAGCGAGGCCAACTGGTCGTCGCTGCGTTATCTGCTGGCCGCGCCGATCCCGCGCGACCGGCTGCTGCGGCAGAAGCTGATCGTCGCGCTGGCCTACTCGGCCGCGGCCGTCACGGTGGTGCCGGTGATGGCGGTGGTGGCGGGCACGCTGGCGTTCGGCTGGAACGACGTGCGGGTGCCCGGCACGGGTGAGGTCATCGCGGCCATGGACGTGCTGCCGAAATTCGGAATCGTCATCCTGTACGCCATGGTCACCAACCTGGTCGTCGCATCACTGGCGTTCCTGCTGTCGGTGAGCACCGACTCGCCGCTGGGCGCGGTCGGCGGCGCGGTCGGCCTGGTCATCGTCAGCACGATCCTGCAGGCCGTGGAGGCCCTGGGCGGCCTGCGCGAATTCCTGCCGACCTTCTGGAACACCGCCTGGCTCGACGCCCTCGCGCCGGTCCCCGACTACAGCGGCATGATCAAGGGCACCGCGATCGCGGTCACGTACGCGGCGGTCCTGCTGGCTTTCGCGTTCCGCCGGTTCCGCCGCAAAGACGTCGTTTCCTGACATTGACAGGTCTCCGATTTCGTGTAGGAATCGATGGGACAAAAGGCTCAATTAAGCTCGGACGCTTTAATTAAGCGCAATCACGCCCACACAACGCACCGGGCCGAAAACTCCTGCGCCCCTGGGACCGTGCCATTGCCGGTTCACTTTTGTCGCGCCCGGCCAGACGAATCGGAAGGACCTGCTCGTGACCAGTGTCGTTTCGTCGCCCCGGTTGGATGTCCCCTCCTTCTACTGCCCCTTCCCCTACGCCATCTCCCCCGAAGCCGACGATGTGGACCGTGCCACCGTCAAATGGATGGACGATTTCGGCCTTTTCCGCTCACCGGAACAACGGCAGTACCTCGCCGCCCAGCGCATCGGCCACTGCGCCGCCCTGGCCCTGCCGCACGGACGCGGTGAAGGGCTGCGCCTCGCCGCCGACTACGTCTTCTGGTTGTTCACCTTCGACGACATGTACTGCGACGAACGCGTCCACGAGATGTCGCTCGACGCGTTCGTGCAGTTCGTCAGCAAGCTGACGCGCATCGTCGAGGCGCCGACCGCGAGGATCCTCACCGACGACCCGTGGGCCGAGGGCCTGCGGGACATCCGCTTACGAATGGAGCGGACCGCGACCCCGGTCCAGCTCGCGCGCTGGGTCGAGGAGCAGCGCAAGTACCTGTTCGGCCTGATCTGGGAGACGGCCAACCGGCTGGAGGGACGGATCCCGCCGGTCGACGACTACGTGACCATGTGGCTGAACGCCAGCGCCTGCGGCGCCAGCGTGATGTTCGTGGACATCAGCGCGGGCTACGAGGTCAGCGCCGACGACATGGCCGACTCGAGGGTACGGGCGCTCACCGAGATGGCCAACGCGATCATCGCCTGGGACAACGACCTGATCTCCTTCAACAAGGAGTCGTACCGGCAGCACCGCTACGGCTACCCGCAGATCCAGAACCTGGTGAGCGTGCTGACCTCCGACGGCACGTCGGTGGAGGCGGCCTCGGCCGAGGCGGTGCGCATGCGCGACCGGGTGATGACCCTGTTCCTCAAGGTCGCCGACGAGGTGCGCGCCGACGCCTCGCCCGAACTCGACCGTTACGTCTACGGCCTGGGCGAGTGGATCAGGGGCTATCTGGCCTGGGCGATGAGCACCGGCCGCTACCTCGACCCGCGTAACCCCACCGACCGGATCGCGGCCGACCCGGTCTCGATGCCGGGTACGTGGAAGGAGCGGGCCAGCGACGACCGCCTCGACCCGCTTCCGCTGCCGGCCATCACGTGGTGGTGGGACCAGCTGGGCACCCGCTGATCACCAATGGGGCGGGCGGTCTTCGAGGAGTCGGGCGTCGTCGTCGGACTCCCGCCACTCGCCCCATCCGTGATCGGTGTCGTCGATCGTCTGGTCGGGGAGCACCGGAAGGCCGTCGTCGGACAGGTCGACCGGGCGCAGTTCATCGGGCTGCGGCTCTGACATGGCCTCAAGCCTAGCGAAGCACCGAGGCGGGATGAGGTATCTCCACTACGCTCCCACCGGCAAATCACATCAAAGGTACGATGCCGGAGCAGGTGTAAGCCGGAACGCGACACCCCCGTGAGGCGGCATGGCGACCCCAGCAGGTTGGCGAAGAGACGGCAATCTTCCCGCGGAGCTCACCAGCTTCGTCGGACGGTCGCGGCTCCTGACCCAGATCAGACAGCGCATCCAGCAGTCGCGCCTGGTCACGGTGACCGGGATCGGCGGCGTCGGGAAGACCCGCACCGCCCTCCGGGTCGCCCATCAGCTGCGCGCCCAGTTCGACGACGGCATCTGGTACGTCGACCTGGCCCGCCTCCAGGACCCGTCGATGCTCCACCACACGGTCCGCACCGCGCTGGGCCTGGCCGACCAGTCGAGCCGCACCAGCGGCGACTCGCTGGCCGACTGGCTGGGCCAGCGCAACGTGCTGCTGATCCTCGACACGTGCGAGCACATGGTCGACGCCTGCGCCGAGCTGATCGAAGACCTGCAGACCCGCAACCCCAACCTGAAGGTGCTGGCCACCAGCCGCCGCTCGCTCAACGCGGCCGGCGAGTCGGTCATCCCGATCCCGCCGCTGCCGGTGCCCGGCGACGACCCGGCCGAGTCGCCCTACCACAACGACGCCGTCGAGCTGTTCCGGCAGCGCGCCACGGCCGTGGTGCCCGACTTCTCGATCGAGGAGAACAACGTCACCTCGGTGGCGGAGTTGTGCGTGCGGCTCGACGGCATCCCGCTGGCGATCGAGCTCGCGGCGGTCCGGCTGCGGGCCCTGTCGGTCGACCAGATCCTCGGCCTGCTGACCGACCGGTTCTCGCTGCTGGCGGGCGCGTCGCGGACCGCGTTACCCCGCCACCAGACGCTCCGGGCCGCGATCGGCTGGAGCCACGAGTTGTGCGAACCGGCCGAGCGCCTGATGTGGGCGCGGCTGTCGGTCTTCGCGGGCGACTTCGAGCTCGACGCCGCGCGCTACGTCTGCGCCGGCGACACGCTGCCGCCCGACCGCATCATGGACGTCATCACCGGCCTGGTCGACAAGTCGGTGCTGCTCAGCTACAACACCGTCTCGGGCCAGCGCTACCGCCTGATCGACACCCTGCGCCAGTACGGCGAGGAGTGGCTCGGCAAGCTCGGCGAGACCGACAACCTGAAGCGCCGCCACCGCGACTACTACCTCCAGCTCGCCGAACGCGGCGAGCACGCCTGGTCGGGCCCGCGCCAGGTGCACTGGTTCGTCCGGATGCGCCAGGAGCACGACAACGTGCGCACGGCCGTCGACTTCTGCCTGTCGGCGCCGGGCGAGCACCGCATCGGCCTCGAACTGCTGTCGTCGCTCTGGTTCATGTGGGTCGCCTGCGGCTTCATGCGCGAGGGCCGCCACTACCTGGAACGCGCCCTGGGCATGTCCCGGCAGGCCAGCAAGGAACGCTGCCGGGCGTTGTGGACGCTCGCGTACGTCTGCAACATGCAGGGCGACCACGACGGCGCGACCGAGGCGGCCGAGAAGTGCTCCTCGGAGGCGCTGGAGGTCGGCGACTCGGGCGCGGTGATCTTCGCCACCAAGATGCTCGGCACCAGCGCCATGCTGAAGGGCGACTTCAAGCGGGCCACCGCGCTGCTCGGCGTGGCGATCGAGTTCCACAAGAGCGGCCGGGAGCTCAACCCGGGCCTGCTCCCGGCGGTGGCCGAGCTCGCGCTGGTGCTCACCTACCAGGGCGACTACATGGAGGCCGAGACCCTCGTCCAAGACTGCCTGAAGATCTGCAACGAGCGGGGCGAGTTGTGGATCCGCTCGTACGCGGTCTGGATCCAGGCCCTGATCGAGATCGGCACCGACCGGCACGACCAGGTCAAGACGAGCGCCCGCGAGGCGCTGCGCATCAAGCGGCACTTCCACGACGTGCCCGGCGTGCTGCTGTGCCTGGAGACCATGGCCCGCCACGCCGCCTCGTCGGGCGAGGTCGCCCACGCGGCCTACCTGCTGGGCGCCTCGGAGCAGAACTGGCGGGCGTCGGGGCTGGCCCAGCTGGGCTCGCCGTTCCTGAACGACGACTACAAGCGCACCATCAAGGAGTGCCGCGAGACCCTGGGCGCCCAGGAGTTCGAGCGGCTCTTCGTGGCCGGTCAGGCCCTGTCGCTGGAGGACACCATCGCGGTGGCGCTGGGCGAGCTGGAGATCTCCGACTCGCTCTAGGCCGCGCCGAAGATCTCCAGGGCGGTCGTGTCGCCGAACATGCGCGCGGTGTCGGCGGCCGACGGCCGGCCCGCGTGGGGGTCGGCGCCCGCCTCGAACAGGGCCCTGACCACGTCGTGGTTCTTCTTGAACACGGCCCCGGCCATCGGCAACTGACCCTTGTCGTTGGGCCGGTCGGGGTCGGCGCCCCGGTCGAGCAGGGCCCGGACCGTGTCGGCGTGGCCGTGGTAGGCGGCCAGCATGAGCAGGGTGTCGCCGTTCTCGTTGTGCAGGTCGACCGGCACGCCCGCGTCGACGTAGGCGACCAGTTCGGCGGTCTGCCCGGCGCGGGCGTGGCCGAACAGCCGAGTGGCGAAGTCGACGAGTTCCTGATCCGGCTCCATGCGCCCTATTGTCCAACGGTAGGGTCCCCGAAACGGCGTGGAATCGATTCACCTCGCCGTAGGTTCTGTAGATGAGACAGACCGTGAGAAAGGCTGCCAGTCGTGTACGACCCGACGGATCTCTACCGGCTCGACGGTGACGTCCCCGAGCTGACCGATCCGGTGATGCTCTACCACTTCGAAGGCTTCGTCGACGCGGGCGGGGCCGGCCGGCTGGCCCTCGGGCACCTGATGGCGGAGCTGGACCACCGGGTCGTGGCCACCTTCGACGTCGACCGCCTCATCGACTACCGCTCCCGACGGCCGATCATGGTCTTCGACACCGACCGCTGGGTCGAGGCCGACATGCCGGAGCTGACGCTCCACCTGGCCCACGACCTGACGGGCACCCCGTTCCTGCTGCTCACCGGCCCCGAGCCCGACCGCGAGTGGGAGCTGTTCACCGAGGCGATCGGCATGCTGGCGACCCGGTTGAACATCGGCAAGATGGTGACGATCCACGGCATCCCGATGGGCGTGCCGCACACCCGCCCGATCGGCCTGACCGCCCACGGCAGCCGCCCCGAGCTGATCAACGGCCAGGTGAGCCCGTTCGGCAAGGTGCAGGTGCCCGGCAGCGTGGCGGCCCTGCTCGAACTGCGCCTGGGCTCCAAGGGCCACGACGCCCTCGGCTACTCCATCCACGTGCCCCACTACCTGGCCCAGGCGGAATACCCGCAGGCCGCGGTGACCGCGCTGGAGGCGATCACCCGGGGCACCGGCCTGGTCTTCCCGATGGACGCCCTGCGCGACGCCGCCGACAAGACCACCGCCGAGATCGAGGAGCAGATCCAGGCCAGTGCCGAGTTGTCGGGCGCGATCACCGGCCTGGAGCAGCAGTACGACGCCTTCACCGCCGGCAAGGACAACCTGCTGGCCGAGTCGACCCCGATGCCGACGGGCGACGAGCTGGCCGCCCAGTTCGAGGCGTTCCTGGCCGAGCGCGACGACCGCGATGGCTGACGAGATCAAGGTCGGGCTGGTCGGCTACGGCCCGGCCGGTGAGTTCTTCCACGCGCCGCTGATCAGGGCCACCCCGGGCCTGCGGCTGGCCGCCGTGGTGACGGGCGACCCCGAGAAGGCGGCCCGCGTCGGCCCCGGCGTGGCCGTGGTCCGGCACGCCGCCGACCTCCATCCCCTGGTCGACCTCGTCGTGGTCGCCTCCCCCAACCGCACCCACGTGCCCATCGCGGCCGAGGCGCTGCGCGCCGGGTTGCCGGTCGTGGTCGACAAGCCGCTGGCCGCGACGGCAGAGGAGGCCCTGGAGCTGGCCGCGCTGGCCCGCGAGCGGGGCCTGATGCTGACGGTCTTCCAGAACCGCCGCTGGGACGGCGACTTCCTCACGATCGAGCGCCTGCGCCCCCGGCTGGGCGAGATCCGGCGTTTCGAGTCGCGCTTCGAACGCTGGCGGCCGGTCCCGAAGGGCGGCTGGCGCGAGCAGGGCGGCCCCGAAGACCTCGCGGGCCTCCTCTACGACCTGGGCAGCCACCTGGTCGACCAGGCCCTCCAGCTGCTCGGCCCGGTCGCCTCGGTCTACGCCGAGGCCGACATCCGGCGCGCGGGCGTGCGGGCCGACGACGACTCATTCATCGCCCTGACCCACGCCAACGGCGCGCGCTCCCACCTGTGGGTGAGCGCGGTCGCGGCCGACCTGGGGCCGAGGTTCCGCGTGCTGGGCTCGGAGGCGGCGTACGTGAAGTGGGGCATGGACCCGCAGGAAGACCGCCTGCGCGCGGGCCGCAGCCCCGCCGAGCCCGATTTCGGCGACGGCGAGCCCGGCTTCGTCGGCGACGAGCGGGTGCCGACCGAGCCGGGGAACTACCGGGCCTTCTACGAGGGCGTGGTGCGGGCGCTGTGGGGCGAGGCCCCGCCGCCGGTGACCGCGGAGTCGGCCGCCGAGGCCCTGGTCGTCCTGCGCGCCGCCCGCGTCTCGGCCGACGAGGGCCGCGTGGTCACTCTCGGCTAGGGAACAACGCGCCGTTCGGGTCGGCGGCCGGGGAGTAGCGGTTCGGGCCGTGAAACCGCTCGGCAGCCGCCCTGAGCGGCTCGGGGAGCCGGTCGTCGATCTCCGCGTAGTAGAACCCGAGGGATTCGAGGATCATCTCCTCGACCAGTCCCCGGAGATACGTCCTGTCGGCGTCGGGGTTCTCGGCGGCGATCTCCAGGATGAGTTCGGAGAGCCGGGAGAGCGTCGCCGCGTCCCGGTTCTCGATGGCCGGCCAGAGGCGGTCCCAGAGAATCTGCAGGAAGTCGCGATAGGAGAGCGGGTCGTCGGGGTCGACGAAGTGGTGCTCGCGCTCCGCCTGCTCGATGTCGGGCTCGAATTCGGGCAGCCACCGGATCATCGCCGCCCGGAGGTAGGGGCGGGCGTCGTCGCCGCCGTCGGCGCCCGCTTGGGCGCGGTACTCCAGGGCCAGCTCGATCAGGTCGCCGTGGATCGGCCGCAGGCCGAACCAGCGGCGGACCCTGTTCCTGGCTCCCCTCAGGCGCATGGCGGGCTCCCCAAGTGGCTGCGCCTGGTCGGGTGGCCGGCCAGGCGGAGCCGTAACGGAAAAAAGAGCTTTTAGTCTCTGAGACGGGCGCGGAGGGCGGCGGTGTCGTCGGCGGTCCAGCTGTGTTCGGTGAGCCAGCCCATCGGGCCGCCGTAGCGGGTGTCGAGGATCTCCAGGAAGTGCTCGATGTACTCCGCGCGCGGGACGTGGCTGTCGGCGGGCTTGGAGTCGAGGTCGACGCGGTAGGTGTCGCTGGAGCGGAGCCGTTCGATGATGGCGGCGATGCGTTCGCCGGTGGCGACGTAGTCGGCCACGATGGCCTCGCGGGTCACGCCGGCGACCTCTTCCGCCAGGGCGCAGAGCACGCCGGTGCGGTCTTTGCCGGCGGCGCAGTGGACCAGCGCGGCGCCGTCGCCGTGGGCCATCACGCGGAGGGCGGCCACCACCGAGTCGGGGCGGTCGCGCAGGTAGCCGTAGTAGTGGCCGGTGACGCGCAGTTCGGGGTCGAGGCGTTCGGCGTCGGCCCAGGGGAGGGCGCGCTCGTCGAGTTCCTCGTCGGGCGGGTCGTCGCTGGCCGCGTCGGTGAACAGGCCGCCCTCGGCGAAGAGCGTGTGGTGGTGGATCTCCACGACCGACTCGTCGGTGAGGGGGCCGGGGCCCTCCAGCCGGACCTCGGTGTTCGACCGCAGGTCGATGACGTGGCGCAGCTTCAGCTCCGCCACCAGCAGGTTCACGTCGGCCGGAGTCAGGCTCTGCAGGTTGTCGCCGCGCAGCACCCGGCCGGAACGGGTGACGCCGCCGTCGACGGTCGGCAGGCCCCCCAGGTCCCGGACGTTGACCGCGCCTTCGAGAACTATCCAACGCCCATTCTCATTCATCACGTATGAGCCTATCTGTCTGAGCGAGACGCGCACGGCCGGAGGCCGGGTGTGGCTCGCGCCTCGGAATCTGCCCGATCAACACGTCGGCGGCGTGGCCCCCGCATGAACTCCGTACCCGGTTCAGCGCGGGGGTCGGGCCCGGTCGAGCGCCTCCCTCGCGCGGCGGGCGCCGGCCTCGTTTCCGAGGTGCAGGTAGATGTCCAGCGCCTGGCGGGCGGGGTGGTATGCCTCGGCCGGGCGGCCGGCCCGGATCAGCACCTCGGCCTCGGTGCGCAGCCCCCGCGCCTGCCACCACCGGTCGCCGAGCGCCTCGAAGTCGTGGACGGCCCCGCGCAGCATGCCCACCGCCTCGTCGACGCGGCCCAGGCGTTCCAGCACCCGTCCCTCGCTGACCTCCGACCGGGCCACGCCCCAGGAGTCGCCCAGTTTGGCCAGCATCTCCTTGGCGTCGCGCACGTTGGCGTGCTCGGTGAGCATGTTCGACGGGTCGCCGATCTCCCCGGCGGCGCGCAGGCTGCGGGCCTGCTCCCACTCCTCGCCCCGGTCGCGGAACGACCGCACGGCGAACCCGAGCGCGTTCCCGGCCAGCACGAAGGTGCGTTCGGCCGCGTGGGCGTCGCCCCGGGTCAGGTGCATGCGGGCCTCGGCGGCCAGCACCTCGCCCAGGGCCCGCTGGGTCTGCGCCTCGGAGTAGCGGTTGCCGGCCCGCTGGAAGGTGGTCAGCGCCTCCTCCAGCAGTTCGCGGGCCTCGGTGTAGCCGCGCTGGGCCAGGCGCAGTTCGGCCAGGTTGCGCTGGGTGCGGGCGGTCCACCAGCCGTCTCCCCCGGCCTTGAAGGCGGTGATCGCGCCGATGAGGTAGTCCTGGCCCCGGTCGAGGTGGCCGCTGGTGAACAGGGTCATGCCGACCGCGCGCATGGCGCGCGCCGCCCACCACGCCTCGTTCTGCTCGGTCAGCAGGTCGAGGGCGCGCTGGGCGTCCTTCAGCGCCTCCTCCCCGCGGCCGACTCCCCCGGCGACGGCCGAGCGTTCGAGCAGCGCGATGCCCAGGGCGCGGGGGTCCTCCATGCGCTCGGCGGCGGCGCAGATGACGTCGGCCACGGCCTGCCAGTCGGACCAGTAGGCCCGCAGCGAGTGGCACAGGGAGCAGAAGGCGCGGCCGATGCCCCAGGCCAGGTCCCACATCTCCTCGGCCTGGGCGGTCTGCACGGCCGACAGCAGCGACAGGCGTTCGGCGGAGAACCAGGTGCCCGAGGTGACCTCGGGACTCTTCAGCACGCGGATGGCCGAGCCGGTGGCCTCGATGCGCGGCCAGGTGATCTCCTCGGCCGGGCGGGTGGTGGGGTGCGAACCGGGGCGGGGGCTCCAGTCCTGGGGCCAGCGGATCGCGGCGGCGGCCTCGGCGCGGCGGCGGTAGCCGTACAGGACGCGTTCCATGGCGGCGTGCCGGGCGGGGCCGTGGTCGGCGCGCTGTTCCTGGGCGAACAGGCGGACCAGGTCGTGGAGGCGGTAGCGGGTCTGGCCGGTCAGGTCGCGGCCGGTCACCTCGGCGAGGTGGCTGGCCACCAGCGCCTCGATCTGGTCGGCGCCGTCGGCCTCGGAGACGTCGAGCAGGTCGCCGGCCACCCAGTCGGGCACGTCGGGGGCGGGGAAGCGGGCCAGCAGGCGTAACAGGCGGCGCTGGGTGCCGGTGCACTCGTCGTACGACAGCTGGACCGAGGCGCGCACGCTCTTGTCGATCTCCCGGCCGACCTCCAGCTGGTCGAGGCGACGGCGTTCGTCGACGAGGCGGTCGTACAGGTCGGCCAGGGACCAGTGGGTGCGGGTGGCCAGGCGGCCGCCGCAGATGCTGATGGCCAGCGGCAGCCGGTCGCAGGCCCGGACGATGCCGAGCGCGGCGTCGAGGTCGGCGGCCACCCGTTCGGAGCCGGCCAGCCGGGCCAGCAGCTCGACGCCCTGGGCCTCGGTGAACGCCTGCACCTGGGCGTCGTAGGTGTTGCGCAGCATCAGCGACCGGCGCGAGGTGACGATGACGGCGCAGCGCGGCTCGGTCGGGATCAGGTCCTTGATCTGGTCGCCGTCCTCGGCGTTGTCGAGGAAGATCAGCAGCCGCCGGCCGGTGGTCCACGTCCACCAGAGTTTCTGCAGTTCCCGCAGGCTGCCGACGTCGGTGGTGAGGCGGGCGCCCAGGGCCCGCAGGAAGGACATCAGCACCTCCTCGGGCCGGACCGCGCCGTCGGCGCCGCGCAGGTCGAAGTAGAGCTGGCCGTCGGGGTAGCGGCCGACCATCTCGTGGGCGAACCGGGAGGCCAGCGCCGACTTGCCGACGCCGCCCTGGCCGTAGAGGGAGGCCACCGTCGGGGAGTCGCCGTCGCGGCGGCCGAACAGTTCGCGCAGCTCGGCGAGCAGGTCGGCCCGGCCGGTGAAGTGGGCGATGACGGGCGGGAGCTCGGCCGGGACGGGGGTGCCGCCGGCCTTCGCCTTGCGCTCGCGGCGGCCCGAGGGGTCGGCGGTGGCCCAGGCGAGCACCCCGGCGAGCACGGCGGCCACGCCGGTGATGCCGACGCCCGCCGCGACGGGGAGGTCCCAGATGTTGGTGACGGCCGCCATGGCGCTGGCGACGGCGGCCACGATCCCGATGGCGGCCGGAGCGGCGGCGGACGAGCGGCGCTTCGACGGCGAACGATCGTCGTCGTCGCGGGAGACTTCCGACATCCAGCTGGTCCCCTCACGAAAGTGATCTAGTCAGGATTCAAGCACGCCTGTCACCATTCATCCGCAACTAACGGTCTCCTGAGCTAAATGGCCGTAATGTATGGCGTCTCAGCGATCGAACGTTCAGGGGAGAGGGATGTCGCGGCCGGTCGTCCGGATGATCGTTCTGGTATCGGTGCTGGTCGCGGGGTTGCTCACCCCAGGACAGGCCGTCGCCGCGCCGAAGACCCACCTGGTGGGCACCTGGTCCGCGGCGACCGACCGGCTCCCCACCGCGATCGGCGGGCAGACCGTGCGCATGATCGTCCGGCTCTCCGCGGGCGGCTCGGGGCTGCGTCTCCGGTTGTCGAATCTGTACGGTCCGGCCCCCATCGTCCTGCGGTCGGTGCACGTCGGCCTCCAGGCGTACGGGGCGGAGATCGAGACCGGCACCAACAAGCCGGTGCTGTTCGGCCGCCGGCCCTACGTCCGGATCCCGGCCGGCAAGGCGGTGTGGAGCGATCCGCTGCCGAAGCGGTTCACGGCCGGGAGCGACCTCGTCGTCAGCGTGTTCGTGCCGGGCACCCACTCGCGGGTGACCGGGCACGAGAGGGCGTACGCGACGACCTTCCTGTCCGACCCGGGCGACCACGCCGCCAAGGACGACGGGTTCCAGTTCAGCTACACCAGCACGCAGTGGTACTTCCTCGACCGCGTCGCCGTCACCGCGCCCGCGACGGTGCCCGCCGTGGTCGCCATCGGCGACTCGCTCACCGACGGCGCGGGCCAGCCGACCGACTCCAACCGCCGCTGGACCGACTTCCTCAGCCACCGGCTCCGGGGCCGGGCCTCGGTGCTGAACGTCGGCATCTCCGGCAACCGGCTGCTGCGGCCGGTGACGGGCGCGAGCGTGCTCCAGCGGTTCAGCCGCGACGCGCTCGGCCAGCCGGGCGTGAAGACGGTCGTGGTGTTCTCCGGCATCAACGACATCTGCAAGGGCGACTACACCTCGGCGGCGCCGCTGATCTCGGCGTACAAGAGGATCATCAGGCTGGCCCACCGGCAGAAGGTGCGCGTCGTCGGGGCCACGCTGACCCCCTTCTACGGCTACCCCGCGTGGAACGAGGAGCGGGAGGCGGTGCGGCAGCAGGTGAACCGGTGGATCCGGTCCAGCGGGGCGTTCGACGCCGTCGCCGACTTCGACGCGGCGCTGCGCGACCCCACCTACCCCGACCAGCTGCGGGTCTCCTACGACTCGGGCGACCACATCCACCTGAGCGACGCGGGCCGCCGGAAACTGGCCTATTCACTGCGGTTGTCCCAGATCGTCTGAGACGTCCGGTTAATCCGGCGGCCACCGCGCCGTCAGCGCCGATTCACGCGTCTTCGCCACGCTTCGCGCATGCACACCAGGACCCTCCTCCTCACTGGCGCGCTCGCCGCCGGGCTGCTCACCGCCACGCCCGCGGCGGCGACCCCGCACAAGGGCATCACGCTGCAGTTCCTCGGCCGGTACACCACCGGCGCCTTCGACGCCGGCGCGTCGGAGATCACCGCGTACGACGCGAGAACCCGCCGGGTCTTCGTCGTCAACGCCCAGGACGGCACCGTCGACGTGCTCGACATCCGCGACCCGAGGGCCCCCAAGAAGGTCGGCACCCTGCGGACGCCCGGCGCCAACAGCGTCGCCGTCAAGGACGGCCTCGTCGCCGTCGCCCAGCAGGCCGACGACAAGACCAAGCCCGGCACGGTCGGCTTCTTCTCCGCCGGCAGCCTGAAGAAGCTGCGCTCGGTGACCGTCGGCGCGCTGCCCGACATGCTGACCTTCACCCCCGACGGCTCGACGGTGCTCGTCGCCAACGAGGGCGAACCGGCCGGCTACTGCGAGGGCGACGCCGACCCCGAAGGCTCGATCAGCATCGTGGACGTCCGCCGCGGGTCGGTGAAGACGGCCGACTTCAGGAAGTGGGTCGGCAGGGAGGACCGGCTCCGCGCCCAGGGCGTGCGGATCTACGGCCCCAAGGCCACCGCCGCGCAGGACCTCGAGCCCGAGTACATCACCACCGACGGCCGCACCGCCTGGGTCTCGCTCCAGGAGAACAACGCCTTCGCGATCGTCGACCTGCGCTCGGGCCGGGTCGAGGAGATCGTGCCACTCGGCCTGAAGGACCACCTGCGCCCCGGCAACGGCCTGGACGCCTCCGACAAGGACGGCAGGATCAACATCGTGCCGCGCCCGGTCAAGGGCATGTACCAGCCCGACGCGCTGGCCTCCTACCGGTCCCACGGCCGCACCTACGTCGTGGCCGCCAACGAGGGCGACGCCCGCGACTGGGAGTGCTTCGCCGAGGAGGTCCGCGTCAAGGACCTCAAGACGACGCTGCCCGACGCGCTCAAGGCCGACGCCGAGCTCGGCCGGCTGACCGTCACCTCGACCTCGCCGAAGAACGCCGAGGGCGTCACCACCGAGCTGCACGCCATCGGCGCCCGCTCGATCTCGATCCGCGACGCCTCCGGCCGCCTGGTGTGGGACTCCGGCGACCAGATCGAGAAGCTCGTCGCCAAGGAGCTCCCGGCCGAGTTCAACGCAGACCAGGAGAACAAGAGCTTCGACTCGCGCAGCGACAACAAGGGCCCCGAGCCCGAGGGCGTGGCCGTCGGCGACGTCAAGGGCCGCACCTACGCCTTCGCCGGCCTGGAGCGCGTCGGCGGCGTGGTCGCCTTCGACGTGACCGACCCCCGCCACCCGAGGCTCGCCGACTACGTCAACAGCCGCAACTTCGCCGGTGACGTCGAGGCCGGCACCGGCGGCGACTCCGGCCCGGAGGGCGTGCTGTTCGTGCCCGCGTCCGACAGCCCGACGCGTAAGCCGCTGCTCGTGGTGGGTCACGAAATTTCCGGTACGACCGCGATCTACGAGATCCGCTGACGGTCTACCGTTTGGGGCATGGCGACCCCGCTCGACCCTGACGACCCGCGCTCCCTGGGCGAATACCGGCTGACCGGACGCCTCGGGGAGGGCGGGCAGGGGGTCGTCTACCTGGGTGTGGCGCCGTCGGGCGGGCCCGTGGCGGTCAAACTGCTGCGCGGCGCCGACGACGGCGTCCGCCACCAGCTGGGCCGCGAACTGGCCGCTCTCCGGAACGTGGCCCCGTTCTGCACGGCCCGGGTCCTGGCGGCCGACGTGGCCGGCCGCCGGCCCTACGTGGTCTCGGAGTACGTCGACGGCCCCTCCTTGCAGGAACGGGTCTCCTCCGCCGGCCCCCTGACGGGCGGCGAGCTCGACCGCCTCGCCGTCGGCACGGCGACGGCGCTGGCCGCCATCCACGCGGCCGGGGTGGTGCACCGCGACTTCAAGCCCGGCAACGTGCTGCTGGGCCCGGACGGCCCGCGCGTGGTCGACTTCGGCATCGCCCGCCCGAGCGAGAGCGAGACCATCACCGGCGGCCCGATCGGCACCCCCGCCTACATGGCCCCGGAGCAGATAGCGGGACAGCGGGCGTCGGCGGCCTCCGACGTGTTCGCCTGGGGCGCGACGATCATCTACGCCGCGACGGGCCGCGCGGCCTTCGGCGCCGACTCGGTGGCCTCGGTCCTGCACCGCATCATGACGGTGGACCCCGACGTGTCGGGCGTGCCCGCACCGCTGAGGGGCCTGGTGGCCCGCTGCGTGGCGAAGGACCCGGCGATCCGCCCATCGGCCCGCGACCTGTTGCTGACCTTGGTGGGAGCGGCCCCCGACCCACTACGCGCAGGCGAGGCGGCAGCCCATGGAGGACCTTTCGGCACCGGGCCGCGTGATCCTCGGAGCCCGGGTGATCCCGCGCCTGGGCTCTGGGCCGGCGATCCCGATCGGCGGCGGTTCACCGAGCCGCCCGCGTGGGCGGGACAACCGACCCACGACTCCCCCGGGCGAGGTCAGGGGCCCGCCGCGCCGCCGCCCGGCCGCAGGGCGACGGCGCTGGTGCTCGCCGCCCTCGGAGCGGCGCTGGTCGCGGCCGCGGTCGTCTTCGTGCCGCCGCTGCTCGCCCCCGGCCGGGAGCCCACGATCGTCGAGACGACCTCGACGCCGACGCGGACCAGGACCTCCGCGCCGCCGCCTCGGCAGGTCGATTCCCCGCCTTCCGCGTCTTCAGGATCGGGCATCCCGGAGGCGTTCGACGGGCGGTGGGAGGGGCACATCGTGCCGTCCAACCCCGTCATGAGCGAACACGACATCTCCGTCGACCTCGACGCGGGCGAGAGCACCGGCAGGTGGGCCGAGGACCCGTGTGAGGGCACCCTCACGCTCACGTCGGCCACGGCCGAATCGGCCGAGTTCCGGCTCGACGGGCTGGGCGGGCAGTGTGTGCCGGGCACCGTGACGCTGACGCTCAAGGGCGGCCAGGCCGAGTACGTCTGGAACGACGACCTCGGCCTGCTCTCCTACACCGGCACGCTGACCAGGAAATAGCTAGCGGAGGCGTTCGGCCAGTTCGGTCAGGCTGTCGACGATCATGTCGGCCTTCGCGGCGTCGTCGCGGCGGGCGTGCAGGTAACCCCACGGGCCGCGGCGCAGCAGCGCGGTCTTCATCCCGGCCGCCAGCGCCGGCAGGACGTCGTTGTCGACCCGGTCGCCCACGTAGAGGATCTCCTCGGGCGCGTGGCCGGTCACGGCCAGGACCTTGCCGAAGAACGCCGGGTCGGGCTTGGAGACGCCCCAGCCGGCGCTGGTGTAGATGCCGTCGTGGGGCAGGTCCATGACGACCAGCTGGTCGTACGCCTGGACGGGCTGGTTGCCGGCGATGACGACCTGGTAGCCGGCGTCGCGCATGGCGGCCAGCGACGATCGGACGTCGGGGTAGAGGTCGCCCGCGTCGAAGTTCTCGCGCAGGCCGTCGGGGTCGTCCTTCTCCCAGGCGGCGAGTTCGGCGGACAGGTCGATGCCGGGGCGGACCAGCTCGAAGGCCGCGCGGTAGGAGCCGTTGGTGGCGGCCATGGCTCCCAGCGCGCCCATCAGGGTCATCGGGGTGACGCCGAGGCGGATCGCCCAGCGGGTCCAGATGCGCGTCTCGTCGATCAGGGTCTCGCCGACGTCGAGCACCACGGAGCGGATCGTCATAGCTGGGCCATCGCCTTTCTGATGCGTTTCTCCGACACGGGGGTCGGGGTGCCCAACTGCTGGGCGAAGAAGCTGACGCGGAGTTCCTCGAGCATCCACCGGATCTCGCCGACCGCCGGGGCGTCACGGCGAGCGGGAGGCAGGCCCGCGACCAGGTCGCGGTAGTCGTCTTCGAGCTCGTGGAGCTGGTGCATCAGGGTGCGGTCGCGGTGGACGTCGTCGGCCAGCTTCTCCAGCCGCCGTTCGACCGCCCGCAGGTAGCGGTGCAGGTCGGGGAGGCGCTGGTAGCCGGTCTCCAGGACGAAGCCGGGATGGACGAGCGCGGACAGCTGATCGTTGACGTCGGCGACGATGTCGGGCGGGCCCTGGAGCCGGTTCTGGACGGCGTGCCAGACGCCCAGCACCTTCTCGACCCGCGTCACGGTCTCCCAGGTGACGGAGTAGAGGTCGGCGCGGACCTGGTCGAGCAGGGCGGTGAAGGCCGCTTCGTCCCAGGCGGGGCCCTTGGCGTCGGCGATGAGCTTGTCGGCGGCGCAGGCGACGCAGTCGTCGAACAGGGCGGGCGCGCCGCCGTGGGGGCTGCGCGAGAGCGACAACTTCTCGGCCGTCGACAGGCCGCGCAGGATCTGCTTGGCGGGGTTCACCACGTTGAGCAGCACCAGCCGGCGGGTGCCGGCCCACATGGCGCGCTCCTGTTCGGCCGCGGTCTCGTACATGCGGACCGAGACGCTGGTCGTCTGGTCGGTCAGGGCCGGGTAGGCCTTGAGGCGGCCCTGTTCGAAGACCTTCGGGAGGGCGCCGATGGTCCACGACGTGAGGCCGGTCCGCTCCAGGTCGTCGGCCGCCTCCGACAGGGTCTCGCGGATCTTGGGCGCCAGGCGGCGCTTGAGGCCCTGGAGGTCCTTGTCCTCGGCGACCATGCGCCGGTTGTCGTCGACGACCCGGTAGGTGACCCGCAGGTGGTCGGGCAGCGCCTCGACGTTCCACGCGTCGCGGGGCACGGCGACGCCGGTCTGCCGCAGCAGCTCGCGTTCGAGGGCGTCGAGCACCGGCTCGCTGCCGGGCTTGACCTGGGCGAGCACGGCCTTGGCGTAGTTGGGGGCCGGCACGAAGTTGCGGCGCAGGTGCTTGGGCAGCGACCGGATCAGGGCCGTGACGAGTTCCTCGCGCAGGCCGGGGATCTGCCAGTCGAGGCCCGCGTCGGTCACCTGGTTGAGCACCGACAGCGGGACGTGGACGGTCACGCCGTCGGCCTCGGTGCCGGGCTCGAACTGGTAGGTCAGCCGCATGCGGTGGCCGCCCTGGCGGACGGCGTCGGGGTAGTCCTGCGCGGAGACGCCGGAGTTCTCGTTGACCAGCATCTCGGGCGTGAAGGTCAGCGACGACTTGTCGGGCTGCTTCTTCCACCACGCGTCGAAGTGGGCGCCGGAGACGACGTCAGATGGGATGCGCTGGTCGTAGAAGTCGAAGAGGGTCTCGTCGTCGACGACGATGTCGCGGCGGCGGGCCTTCTCCTCCAGCTCGGCGGCCTCGGCGAGCAGCTTGCGGTTCTCGTGGAAGAACTTGTGGTGGGTGCGCCAGTCGCCCTCGACCAGGGCGTTGCGCACGAACAGCTCGCGGGCCAGCTCGGGGTCGATGCGGCCGTAGTTGACCTTGCGTTCGGTGACGATCGGGACGCCGTACAGGGTGACCTTCTCGTAGGCCATCACGGCGGCCTGGTCCTTCTCCCAGTGCGGTTCGCTGTAGGTGCGTTTGACCAGGTGCTGGGCGAGCGGCTCGATCCACGACGGCTCGATCTTGGCGTTCACCCGCGCCCACAGGCGCGAGGTCTCGACCAGCTCGGCCGACATGACCCACTGGGGCTGCTGCCGGGCCAGGGCCGAGCCGGGGAAGATGGCGAACCGGGCGTTGCGGGCGCCGATGTACTCGGTCATCGGGCGGCGGCCGCCGGGCTGGTCCTTCTTGGCGACGTCCTTGACGCCGATGTGCGACAGCAGGCCGGCCAGCAGCGACAGGTGGACCCGCTGCGGGTCGGCGTCGGCGGTGTTGACGACCACGCCGAGGGTGCGGGCGACCGAGCGGAGCTGGGCGTCGATGTCCTGCCACTCGCGCACGCGCAGGTAGTTGAGGTATTCGGCCTTGCAGAGCCGCCGGAACGCGCTCGACGACAGTTCCTTCTGCTGTTCGCGCAGGTAGCGCCACAGGTTCAGGTAGGTCAGGAAGTCGGATTCCTTGTCGGAGAACCGCCGGTGCTTCTCGTCGGCGGCCTGCTGCTTGTCGGCGGGGCGCTCGCGCGGGTCCTGGATCGACAACGCCGCCGTGATGATCATCACTTCGCGGGCGCAGCCGTTGGTCTGGGCCTCCAGCACCATCCGGGCCAGCCGCGGGTCGACCGGGAGCTGGGCGAGCTTGCGGCCCATGGGGGTGAGGCCCTTGGCGTCGAGGGCGCCGAGCTCCTGGAGCAGGTTGACGCCGTCTTTGACCTGGCGCTGGTCGGGCGGCTCGACGAACGGGAACGCCGAGATGTCGCCCAGGCCGAGGCTGGTCATCTGGAGGATGACGCTGGCCAGGTTGGTGCGCAGGATCTCGGGGTCGGTGAACTCGGGGCGGCCGGTGAAGTCCTCTTCGTCGTAGAGGCGGATGCAGATGCCGTCGCTGGTGCGGCCGCAGCGGCCCTTTCGCTGGTTGGCCGACGCCTGCGAGATGGGCTCGATCGGCAGGCGCTGCACCTTCAGCCGGTGGCTGTAGCGGGAGACGCGGGCGGTGCCGGGGTCGATGACGTACTTGATGCCCGGCACGGTCAGCGAGGTCTCGGCGACGTTGGTCGCCAGCACGATCCGGCGCCGCGACCCCCGCTGGAAGACCTTGTGCTGCTCGCCGGCCGAGAGGCGGGCGTACAGGGGCAGGACCTCCTCACGGCGGCCCTTCAGCGCCTCGGCGGTGTCGCGGATCTCGCGTTCGCCGCTGAGGAACACCAGGATGTCGCCGCCCGGCCCCTCGGCGACCAGTTCGTCGACGGCCTCGACGATGGCCTGGGTCTGGTCGTCCTGCTCGTCTTCGATCGGGCGGTAGCGGACCTCGACCGGGTAGGTGCGGCCGCTGACCTCGATGATCGGGGCGTGGTCGAAGTGGCGGGAGAAACGTTCGGGGTCGATGGTCGCCGAGGTGATGACGACCTTCAGGTCGGGGCGCTTGGGCAGCAGCTGCTTCAGGTAGCCGAGGATGAAGTCGATGTTGAGGCTGCGCTCGTGGGCCTCGTCGATGATGAGGGTGTCGTACTGGCTGAGGAACCGGTCGGTCTGCATCTCGGCCAGCAGGATGCCGTCGGTCATCAGCTTGACCAGCGTGTCGTCGCTGGAGTGGTCGGTGAACCTGACCTTGTAGCCGATCGCCGCGCCCAGCTCGACGTTCAGCTCCTCGGCGATGCGCTCGGCGACGGTGCGGGCGGCGAGCCGGCGTGGCTGGGTGTGCCCGATCTGGCCTTGTACGCCCCTCCCGAGCTCCAGGCAGATCTTGGGCAGCTGGGTGGTCTTCCCCGACCCCGTCTCCCCCGCGACGATCACGACCTGGTGGTCGCGGATGGCTTCGAGCAGGTCGTCTCTGCGTTGGCTGACCGGCAGCTGCGCAGGGTAACCGATCGCCGGCATCGCCTCGCGGCGGGCGGCGACCCGCCCCTCGGCGGTCTCGACCTCGCCGGAGAGCTCGGTGAGGATCTTCTGGCGGGCCTTCGGGTCGCGTACCTTGCGCACGCCGTCGACGCGGCGGCGCAACCGCCGCTGGTCGCGCAGCATCAGGCCGGACAGGCGGTTCTGGAGATCGGAGAGCGTGTTCATCCCATCCTCAAGGATAGGCAGCCTGCCCGGCCCTCCAGCCAATGGTTTTTACCCGGCGTACTTGTAACCCACGTTACGCACCGTGACGATCCGGCTCGCGTGGCGCCCCAGCTTGCGGCGCAGGCGCAGGATGTGGACGTCGACCGTGCGGGCCCCGGCGTCGTCGTAGCGGTCCCATACGGCGGCCAGGAGCTGGCGGCGGTTGTAGACCCGGCCCGGAGCGGCGGCCAGGTAGTCGAGCAGTTCGAACTCGCGGTACGTCAGGTCGATCTCGGCGCCGTCGGCGGTGACGGTGCGGCTGTCGCGGTCGATCTCGATCTCGCGCCTGGGCCGGGGGGCCGCGCCCGTGTCGCCGACCAGGTAGCCGACGACGACCAGGGAGGCGCCCGTCTCGGGCACGGGGATGACGCCCAGCACCGCGCCTTCGCCGGGGTCGGCTCCGGCGGCGGCGTCTCGCTGGCGAGCCATGAGATCGATGACTGTCGCATGGGTCATGGTCGTCCCCTTTCCTCGTCGTTGCCGAGAACAATACCACCTATACAAGTAGGAATTAAGGGTTAGATCGGCGGGCATGTGCGGCGCTTCGGCGGGTAGCAAGGCGCGCGTGAAGACGATCGCTGTTGTCGCGCATCAGAAGAAGACGCTCGGCGGGGGTCTCGACCGCCTCCGGTCGCTGCTGGCCGAGCATCACGACGGTGAGCTGCTCTGGTACGAGGTCCCGAAGAGCAAGAAGGCCCCGAAGGCCGCCAAGGCCGCCCTCAAGAAGGGCGCGGAACTGGTCTTCGTGTGGGGCGGCGACGGGACCGTGCAGCGTTGTGTCGACGTGCTGGCCGGCTCGAAGGCCGCGGTGGCCATCCTGCCCGCCGGCACCGCCAACCTCCTGGCCCACAACCTCGGCGTGCCCGCCGACCTCGAAGAGGCCGTCAAGATCGGGTTCCACGGGCGGCGTGAACGGCTCGACCTGGGACGGCTCAACGGCGAGCACTTCGCCGTGATGGCCGGGGCCGGGTTCGACGCCGAGATGATCGCCGACGCCGACCGGGGCCTGAAGGAGCGCATGGGCAAGCTCGCCTACTGGTGGACGGGCCTGCGGCACGCCGGGTCGAGCGTGGTCGCCACCAGCATCGACCTCGACGGCGAACGCTGGTTCGAGGGCGACGCCTCCTGCGTGCTGTTCGGCAACGTCGGCACGGTCGGCGGCGGCATCGAGGCGTTCGACGACGCCAAACCCGACGACGGGTGGCTGGAGGTAGGCGTGTCCACGGCCAAGGGGCCGATCGAGTGGGCGCGCACCCTCGGCCAGATGTCGTCGGGACGGTCGGACGAGTCGCCGTTCCTGCGCATCACCCGGGCGCGCAAGGTGACGGTCCGGTTCGCGGCGCCGACGACGTACGAGATGGACGGGGGCGCCCGCGGACGGGCGGACAAGCTCAAGGTCAAGATCGTCCCGAAGGCGATCACCTTCTGCGTGCCCGACGCCGCGCCCTACGCCCAGAGCGCCTGAACAGCCTTCGGGGTGCCGCCTGGTCTCCAGGTCGGCACCCCGGTGCCGTCACCTCACGGACGTAATAAGGGCCCGGCCGGCTCCATCTGGCCGGGGCCCCGGATCAGCCCCTCATCCGGCGCGTCCCGGACGAGCGCTTCGGCGTCGCCGACCGGCGGGTGCTGCCCCCGGCCGAACGGGTGGTGCGGCGCGCGGCCGACGGCGTGCTCGTACGGCTCGTCGTGCGGCTCGTCGACGTCCGGCGCGAGCTCGTCGAACGGGCCGGCGACATCCGCGACGTGGTCGAGCGACCCGAGGCCGAGGACCCGTTCGACCGCGAGGCCGCGCTCTTCGGGGCGCCCGTCGAACGGCTCGCGGTGAACCGGCCGCTCGTCGAGCGGCTCGGCGTGGCGCGGCTCGTGGTGGAGCGCCCGGTCGTGGAACGGCTGGTCGTGCCGGTCTTCCTGGCCGTCGTGGAACGGCTCGGGGTGGCGCGGCTGGTCGTGCTGCTCTTCCTGGCCGTGGTCGAACGGCTCGGAGTGGCGCGACTCGTCGTGCCGGTCTTCCTGGCCGTCGTGGAACGGCTCGGCGTGGTGCGGCTGGTCGTGCCGGTCTTCCTGGCCGTGGTCGAACGGCTCGGGGTGGCGCGACTGGTCGTGCCGCTCTTCCTGGCCGTGGTCGAGCGGCTCGTGGACGAACGGCTCGGCGTGGAACGGCTCGGCGTGGAACGGCTCGGCGTGGAACGGCTCGTCGTGCCGGTCTTCCGCGCGGTCGTTGAGCGGCTCGTGGTGGAGCGCCCAGAGGTGGAACGGCTCGGCGTGGAACGGCTGGTCGTGCCGGTCTTCCGCGCCGTGGTCGAGCGGCCTGTGGTCGAGCGGCCGGTGGTGCTCCGGGACGTGCCGGAAGAGGCAGGCCGGCGGGTCGACGTGGTGCCGGACCGGGTCGAGGTGCCGCGGTTCGGGGTGGTCGCGGCGGATCTGCGGGCGGCGCTGCGGGTCGCGCCCGTGGTGGCGCGGGCGCCGCGGGGCCGCGAGGTGGTCGAGGTGGTGCGGCGCGCAGTGGTGCGGCGCGAGGTCGGGCGCGACGGCTTGAGGGCCATCGTCTCCTCGGCGGCCAGGGCCGCGCCGATGATGCCGGCCTCGTTCAGGAGCCGGGCCGGGACGACCGGCGTGCGCAGGTCGACCATGGGCAGGTACTTGTCGCTCTTCTTGCTGATGCCGCCGCCGACCACCATCAGGGCGGGGCTGAAGAGCATTTCCATGTGGCGCAGGTACTGGCCGATGCGCTTGGCGTATTTTCCCCATGACATGTCGCGTTTGTCGCGGGCGGCGTCGGACGCCCTGGACTCGGCTTCCTTACCCTTGAGTTCGAGATGGCCGAACTCCGTGTTGGGCACCAGCTTTCCGCCCACGAAGAGGGCGCTGCCGATGCCGGTGCCGATGGTCATGACCAGGACGACGCCCTGGTTGTTCTTTCCCGCGCCGAAGGCCATCTCCGCCATGCCGGCGGCGTCGGCGTCGTTGAGAACCATGACGCTGTCGAGTTTCTTGCCGAAGAGCTTGTTGGCGTTGACGCCGATCCACGACTTGTCGACGTTCGCGGCGGTGCGGATGACTCCGTCGACCACCACCCCCGGGAACGTGATGCCGACCGGACCGGTCCACTGGAAATGGTCGACGAGTTTGGCCACGACCTCCGCGACCGCCTTCGGGGTGGCCGGCTGCGGGGTCGGAATGCGGTGGCGCACCCCAACGAGTTCGCCCGTTTTCGTGTCAACGGGCGCGCCCTTGATTCCGGAGCCGCCGATGTCGATACCGAGAACGTTCATACTCGGAGCGTTACCCGGAGGAATCACCCTCATTCCCCCATACCGGCGTCTCTAGCTCGGGCAACGGCCGCCGCGCGGTCGGTCACGCCGAGTTTCGCGAAGATGTTGGAGACGTGATTTCGCACCGTTTTCTCGCTGAGGACGAGCTTTCTGGCGATTGCGTGGTTCGTCAGTCCACGCGCGAGGAGGGCGAGCACCTCCGATTCGCGTCCGGTCAATTCCGGGAACGGGCTTGACCTTTTCGATGGGTTCGAAAGCGCGGCCAGAACACGCGCGCCGGCCCCGTGGCCGAACACGACCTGCCCGGCGGCGACCGCGGCGACCGACCGGGCTATCTCCTCCGGGGTGGCCTCCTTCAGCAGGTAACCGCGCGCGCCGGCCCGGACCATGTCGTGGATGGTGGCGTCGTCGCCGAGCATCGTCAGGGCGAGCACCGCCACGTCGGGCTGCTCGGCCACGATGACGCGGGTCGCCTCGACCCCGCTCATCCCGGGCAGGTGCAGGTCCATCAGCACGACGTCGGGCCGGGTCTCGCGGGCTAACTCGACCGCGCGTTCGCCGGTGGCGGCGTGCCCGGCGACCTCCACGCCGTCGAGGTCGCCCAGCAGGGCGACCAGGCCGTCGGCGAACATCGGGTGGTCTTCGACGACGAGGACCTTCATGGCTCCTCCACCGGTTCCTCCAGGGGCAGGACGACGCGGACGGACAGGCCGCCGCCGGGCGGTGCGACCAGGTCGAACGTGCCGCCGAGGTCGGCCGCGCGGCGGCGCATCGACGACAGTCCGACGCCGGGCCGCACCGGCTCGGGCAGCCCGGAGCCGTCGTCGTCGATCCGGATTCGCAAGCCACCTTCGCAGACGTCCAGGTCGATGGCGCAGCATGACGCGCCCGAATGGCGGGCGGCGTTGTTCATCGCCTCGGCGGCGATCCGGTAGGCGGCCAGTTCGACCGGGGCGGGCATGACCGGCAGCGCGCCCCCGGTCCGCACGGTCACCGACAGGCCGCCGGCGAAGTTCCCGGCCAGTTCCTCCAGCGCGCCGGTCAGGCCCAGGTCGTCGAGGGGCGGCGGGCGCAGGTCGTTGACGATCGCCCGGACGTTCACCACGGTCGCCCTGATCTGGGTCGCCAGCCCGGCCAGCAGCTCGGCCGCCTCCGGGGCCTGGCGGCGGGCCCGGTCGGCCTGGAACGCCAGCGCGGCCAGGGTGGGGCCGACGCCGTCGTGCAGTTCGTGCATGAGGCGGGCGCGCTCCTCCTCGCGGGCGGCCAGCAGCCGCCGGTGCGACCGTTCGAGGTCGGCGGCCAGGCGGTGGGCCCGCACGGTCACCGCGATGTGCGGGGCGAGCTCGGTCAGCACGGTCCGATCGCGCCGGCGCAGCGGCTCGCCGACGACGAGCGTGCCGGTCTCGGCGCCCCGGTGCCGCAGCGGCACCCGTTCGAGCGGGCCGCCGGGCTCGCCCCAGGCCGCGACGACCACGCCGTCCTCCTCGACGGCGACGTACCGCACCCGCAGCGCCCTCCCGAGCGACTCGGTGACCTGTTCGAGCAGTTCGGAGGGGTGCCCGGCGCCGGCGAGCCGGTCGCCCAGCCGGCGCAGGGCGGCCACCGGGTCGTCGCGCTCGCCGAAGACCACCTGGTTGGCCCGCCGGTGAATGCCCGTGTACGCCGGATACGCCAGCGCCGCCGCCGCGGCCAGGGCCGGCGGGGAGAGGCCGCCGAGGAGGAGGGCGCAGGCGGCGTACACGACCACGAGGGTCACCACCAGGGCGGCGACGGTGAGGGTGCGGGCCAGCAGCAGGTCGATGTCCCACAACCGGTGCCGCAACACCGCGACGGCGAGCGCCACCGGCAGCGGGACCGGCGCCAGGATGATCAGCTCGGGGCTGTCGAGCACCGGCGGCGCGGCCGCCGCGACCACCGCGAGCGTCAGCAGCCCGCCCGCCAGCACCCACTGCACCTGCCGCCTGACCTCCCCCGACGCCCGGCGGTAGCGCCAGACGAGCGACCCGATCGCGGCCACGGCGGCGGCCAGCCCGAGGACCTGCCCGGCGGTCATCAGCTCCGGCGCGAGCTCCTGGAACGGCGGCGTCAGCCCGGTGTAGCCGGGCGGGAAGAGGCCGGCCACGTCGACGTCACCGGCCGGCATCAGCGCCCAGCCGGCCGCGCCGGCCGCCATCGCCGCCACCGCCAGCGCGGCGACCGGCCACCAGCGGCGCGAGGGCAGCCGCCCGTCGGGCAGGAACAGCGGGAACACCGTCGGCACGGCCAGGTAGGGCGGCACCCACAACCAGTTCGACACCCACATGAGCTCGTCGTCGAACGGCAACGCCCGGTCGTTGATCCCGACGAGCCCGTAGGCCCCGGCGGCCAGCGAGACCCCCTGCGCGAACCCGACCGCCAGCAGCAACCACCCGACCCGCAACTCGGGCCGGCGAGTGACCACGAACGCCCCCGGCACCCCGAACGCGACCGCCGCAACGGCCCGGAACGCGTCGAACCGCTCGACGAACCCGGCGACGTGGCGCTCCCTCAGCACCGGCTCGACGGCCAGCGCCCCCGCCACGAACAGCAGGATGAGCCCGGCGACCGCGAACCCGGAATCGCCGAGAATCCGTCTGTTCCTGCCGTTCATCCGGCTCATCGTCGCATTCGGGACGTCCCGACGTCATGGGACGAGAAGTCCCGGGTCAGACGTGATCAGAGCCTCATGCGAACGGCTTCCCGGGGACCTCAGAGTGGCCGCATGACGGCACGACGCCCCGAGGCGACCAAGCACACTTTCCTCAAGGGGCGAATGACGGCCCGGCCGGGCGTGGTCGGCGGCGGCCTTCCGGCCGACGCATGAGCACACGCTCGCCGGCCGAGACGCTGACCCCGTTCACGGTGGCCGGGGCGGTGAGCGCGCTGGGCTGGTTCGGCCTGGGCATCGAGTCGATCGTGCGCCCGGCCCCGGCGGACTTCCGCGACGCCCTGGTCCTGGTGCCGTGGGCACTGCTGACGGTGACCCTGCTGGGGGTCCACCTGGCCCAGCGCGACCGCTCGGGGCGGGCCGGTCTCGCCGGGCTGGGCCTGATCGTGGCGGGGGCGGCGATCGCGCTCACGGGGAACGTGGGGCTGGTGCTCGGCACCGAGGCGCTGGTCTTCCTGTCATTCCCGGTCGGGCCGCTGGTGTTCGGCGCGGGCCTGATCGTCTTCGGCGTCGCCACGTGGCGGGCGGGGGTGTTCCCCAGATGGGTGGCGGCGCTGATCGGGACGAGCCAGGTCATGACGACGGCGCTGGGAGTGGGGCTGTCGGCCTGGGTGCCGATCAGCGACCACGGAAGCTACACGGGCGGTCTGTGGCACGGGGTGACCATGCTCGCCGTGGCGGTGTCGCTGCGACGGGCACGGCAGGTCACATCATGAAATTTCCGGCATACAGAGGGCGGGGGTGAACACCCGAGACAGCCCGTCACACCGCTCCAGGAGGAGGGTGAGCGCCGCAAACAGCTCATCGCGGCGGCGCGAAGCGAGGGGCGAACACCCCACATGGCCCATCGCCGCAGTGCGGCGCCAGGGTGAGCACCCCAAACAGCTCATCGCGGCGGCCCAAAGCGAGGGGCGAACACCCCACATGGCCCATCGCCGGGGTGCGGCGCGAGTGTGAGCGCCGCAAACGGCTCGCCAGGGTGGTGCGGGGCGGGGATAGAAGCCCCACATGGGCCGTTTCGGCGGAGTGAGGCCGAGGGTGAGGGCCCCAGATGGCGCGTTGCGGTGGTGCATGAAGCGGTGGTTTGCGCCGGGTGCGGGGGCCGCCCGGACGGCGGGCGGGGCCGGGGTGGGCGGAGCCGTAACGGAAGAAGGCAGTTGAAGGCGGTACGGCCGAGAAGGGGCGGAAACCGCCGGCGCCCGGGTCGGCGGTTTCCTGTTGCGGGGTCGCTTGGGTCGGCGGTTTCCGTTGCGGGGCGCCTGGGTCGGCGGTTTCCGTTGCGGGGCGCCTGGGTCGGCGGTTTCCGTTGCGGGGTCGCCCGGTCCCGGGACCGGGCGACTCCGCTGCATGGATGAGTTACACGTAGACGCCGAATTCCCAGAGGGAGTAGCCCCATGGTGTGCCGCGTTGGGTCATCTCCACCCGCACGTACCGGGCCGTCGCCGTCAGGTTGAGGCTGTCGAAGCCGCCGTCGCCCGTCGTGGTCGCGAAGGATTCGGTCCAGGTCGTGCCGTTGGTGCTGGTCAGGATGCGATACGACTTTCCGTAGGCCCCCTCCCAGGCCAACTGCACGTGTTTCACCGCCTGGTTGGAGCCCAGGTCGACCTGGATCCACTGGGGGTCGGCCCATTCGCTGGCCCAGCGGGTGGTGTAGCTGCCGTCGGTGGCGCGGGCGGCGTTGAAGGGGCCGCCGTCGCCGGTGGCCTGGTAGGTCGAGGCCGTCGTGGTCTTGCCGGCGGCCACGTTGGTGCCGGACACCACCGGGGGCACGACCCGGAACGACTTGGTCTCGATGCCGACGTTGCCGTGGCCGTCGTAGGCGTATACGTAGACCTTCCAGACGCCCATGGCCTGCGGCGCGGTGACCGAGAAGCGGCCGGGGGCGGTCTCGGTGAACCGCACGTGGTCGAAGCCGCGGTTCCCGTTGACGTGCTTGTTGGAGAACATCAGGTTGTAGCGGATCAGGTCGCCGTTCGGGTCCGTCGTGTTGGTCTCCACGACGAACTGGGAGCCCGCGGGGACGGCCGTCTGGTTCTGGACGGTCATCGAGTTGATCTCCGGCGGGGTGTTGGCCGAGGCCGTGCCCGTGTAGGCCCGCTTCAGCGAGTGGTAGCCGTGCCGCCGCCAGCCGCCCGTGAGGGTGTTGAGCCAGACGCCACCGAAGTCGTTCTCCAGGCCGTAGTGGAACTGGGTCGCGCCCAGCGCCACGCCGGTGTGGTTGTGGATGGCGTTGTAGCTGGCCGTGTACATGTCGCGTTTCTGCAGGTCCGTGGGCTCGGTCGGCACCCCGTTGACGTCGTTGGGCACCTCCCACTCGCCGTCGGGGCCGGCTTCGGTGACGATGTAGGGCTTGGTGTAGCCGCCGTTGATCCAGTCGGTGCGGACGGTGTGGATCGCGCCGTAGGAGTTGACCGCCAGCAGGTCGAGGGCGGGCGAGTGGGCCTTGTAGTAGGTCCAGGCGAAGGTGTAGGCGTCGGTCGAGGTCACCGGGTGGTTCGGGTCGGCCGCCTTGATGGCGACGGCGACCTCGTTGACGAACTGGGCGTAGGCGACGCGCCGGGCCTCGACGGTGGCGGCGGGCAGGCCGTGGTCCTGCATCGTCAGGACGACCTCGTTGCCGACGTCCCACATGAGCACGCCCTGGCGGCCCTTCAGGGCGTTCACCCGGGCCACGATCTCGGCCTTCACGGCGGTCTTGTACGCCGTGTCGTTCACGTAGTCGGCCCCCTGGTTGAGCCAGTGGCCGACGATCACCTTGAGGCCGTGCTGGGCGGCCTTGTCGAGCAGGGCCGGGGTGGCGTCGTCGACGCCCCAGATGCGGATCGTGTTGACGCCCATGTTCTTCAGGTCGCGCATGTAGCCGTCGCCGGCGCCCTGCGGCGGGCCGTACGTGAGGCCCTTGACCTCCCACGGCTGGCCATTCACCTGGAGCTGCCAGTTGCCCTGGGTGCCCGTCACCCGCACGACCGACGGGCCCGCCGGGGTCGCCGGGTCGGTCATCGCGGTCGGGGTGGTGCCGGTCTGGCGGGCGACCTGGACCCAGTCGACGCTCAGCACGCCCCCCGGCGTGGTCGCGGCCGTCGGGGTGGTCTGACCGGCCAGCGCGTTCGGCAGCGAGCCGCCGATGGCCAGGTCGAGCCGCAGGTAGAAGCCATGATGGATGGCCGCCTGCCAGGCCGCCACGCCGACCTGGGACTCCCTGACGACCCAGGTCTGCCGGCCGTCGAGGTAGAAGCGGATCTCCTCGTCGGTCTTGGTGCGGTCGATGATCTGTGTGTACTCGTGGTAGCCGGTCTGGCAGCCGGTGCACGACGCGAAACCGCTGGTGCGGCCGTCGTACTCGTTGCAGACGCCGGCGGGCGCGGTGCCGCAGTGGAGGGTCTGGGCGAGCTGGTTGCGGCCGTTGACGTTGGTCATGATGTCGGTCTCGCCGACGCCGGGCCAGTTGGTGTAGTTGCCGCGGTAGGCGGCGCCGGTGGCGCGGAAGCCGGGCCAGTAGCCGAGGGCGTTGGCGACGTCGGGCTGCTTGAGGCGGGCGCTGAACCGCAACATCTGGCCGGGCTGCGGGGCGAAGTCGGTGCGCTGGGTCTCGACGCGGCCGGAGGTCCAGTTGCCGCCGCCGTCGCGCAGCGCCTTGATCTCCAGGAAGCCCTGGCCGTTCAGCGCCACGTTGGCGGTGGAGGCGCTCATCGTCTCGACCTCGCCGGTGCCCCAGTTGGCGGCCCCGCCGGGGTAGGAGGTGCCGGTGCGCAGCAGCCAGTTGGCGGCGCTCGGCGAGGTGCCGGCCGTGCCGGTGAAGTCGTCGCGCCAGACCTCGGTCCAGTCGCCGGGCGGCTCCTGGGTGCCGCCGCCGTCGCCCTGGTAGACGGCCATCTCCCACAGGCTGTAGCCCCAGCCGGAGTTGCGGGCGGTGCCGTGCATGCGGATGTAGCGGCCGGTCCCGCTCACGTTGAGGGTCTGCGTGCCGCCGGCGCCCGTCGTGGTGCTGTGGAGGTCGGTCCAGGTCGTGCCGTTCGTGCTCGACTGGATCTTGTACGCCGTCGCGTACGCGCCCTCCCAGGTCAGCACGACCTTGCAGACCGGCAGCGACGAGCCGAGGTCCACCTGGAGCCACTGCGGGTCGCTGTAGGCGCTCGACCAGCGGGTCGTGGCGGAGCCGTCGAACGCGGCGCTCGCGGGGGTCCCGGCGTTCTCGAGGCTGGAGGCGGTCGCCGTCTTGCCCTGGGCCACGTTGGTGGTGCCGCACGTGCCGCCGGGGTCGCCGGTGCCGCCGCCCGTACCGAAGACCTGGAACTCCCACAGGGAGTAGCCGTAGCCGGTGCCGCGCTGGGTGCCGTAGAGGCGGACGTACCGGCCGGAACCGGTGACGTTCAGGGTCTGGACGCCGCCCGCGCCGGTCGTGGTGGTGTAGACGTCGGTCCAGGTCGTGCCGTTGGTGCTGGTCTGGATGGCGAAGGAGCGGCCGAAGGCGGCCTCCCAGTGCAGCACGACCTGGCTGATCTGCTGGGTCGAGCCGAGGTCGGCCTGGATCCACTGCGGGTCGCTGAAGTTGGAGGCCCAGCGGGTGGTGAGGTCGCCGTCGAAGGCGGCGGACGGGACGAAGGCCCCGCCCTCGGAAGAGGAGGCGGTCGCGGGTTTGCCCTGCGAGAGCGGCGGATCGGCGGCCGCCGCCGGGGAGGTGACGGCCAGCCCGGACGCGACGAGCGCGACCAGGGTGGCGATGAACAGGCCTAAGCGGGACACGGCCGCTCCTTGGGGGGTGAAGGGCTTCGCGGTTGGAGAGCGCTCTCCAAATCAAGAGACTCGCGCGGGCGGCTGACAGGTGTCAAGGCCCCAATCCCCGGCGGGGAAACACCCACGAAACACCCGGGAGGGCCGGAAGGGGGCGTCGGCGCAGGTGGAGAGCGCTCTCCATCGATGAAGACCGCCGACCGAAACACCCGCTTTGACCTGCAGTAAGACGCCGCCTGACCTAGATCGTCTGGTCGCCCGGCTGTCAAGGGGTGCCGCTGAATCGGCGCTAAAACTGCAGGACGTTACCGCGATGTCATGAAAAGTAATGAAATTTCATCGTTTCCTTGACCCTGCCGAAAGCGCGTCCCTAGCCTCGCTGAAGGGCGTAGTGGGAGCGCTCCCAAATCACTCGGCGGGGGCGCGGATTCGTGCTGTCCGCGATGCGAGACGCGGGCGGTCCCCGGCCGGTCGCAGCTCGCGCCGCGCATCTGCCCGAAGACGGGCCTCGACGAATCCGGAGCATCTGTTGACCAGTCTCTCCCCGGCCAAACAGGCACTTCTCGCTCGCCGGCTCCAGCGCCGGACCGTCTCGGAGACCATCGCGCCACGTTCACCCGAGGTCGTCCCGCCGTTGTCGCACGCGCAGGAACGCCTGTGGTTCCTGGAGCACTACCGGGCGGGCACGACGGCGTACACGGTCCCCTTCACGGTCCGCCTCACCGGCGACCTCGACGCGGCGGCCTTCGAGGCGGCGGTGACCGAGGTCTCGCGGCGGCACGAGAGCCTCCGCATGCGTTTCCTCGCCTCCGACGACGGCCTCCCCGAGGTGGTCGTCGACCCCGAGCCGTCGACCGAGTTCACGCTCGTCGAGGCCGGCTCGGAGGAGGCCGCGCGGGAGCTGATGGCCGAACTGCAGACCCGCACCTTCGACCTGTCGGCCGGCGGGCTGCTGCGCGTCCTGCTGATCCGGCTGGCCGCCGACGACCACGTGCTGCTGATGGCCGCCCACCACGCGATCACCGACGGCTGGTCGGGCGAGATCCTGCTGCGCGAACTGCTGGCCCTGCACGCGGGCGAGACCCTCGACCCGCTGCCGATCCAGTACGGCGACTACGCCCTGTGGGAACGCACCCGCGACCACACCCGCGACCTGGCCTACTGGCGCGAGCGGCTGACCGGGGTGCCGCCGCTGGAGCTGCCGCTCGACTTCCCCCGCCCGGCCGAGCAGACCACCAGCGGACAGGGCCGGCGGTTCCGCGTCGACACCGAGCTGCTGGGCCGGTTCACCGACCAGGGGGTGACGCCCTACATGGTCATGCTGGCCGCGCTCCAGCTCACCCTCGGCAAGTGGTCGGGGCAGCCCGACTTCGCGGTCGGCTCGCCGGTCAGCGGACGGCCGCTGCCCGAGCTCGAACCCCTCGCCGGCATGTTCGTCAACACCCTCGCCATGCGGGCCGACCTGTCGGGCGACCCCACCTTCGGGGAGTTCCTGCTCCGGGTCCGCGACTCCTGCCTGGACGCCTACGCCCACCAGGAGGTGCCGTTCGACAAGCTGGTCGGCGAGCTGAAGGTGGAGCGCGACGTCAGCCGGTCGGCGGTGTTCCAGGTGCTGCTGGCGCTGCAGAACTACCGGGCGCCCGACGACAACGGGCTGGCGGTCTCGCCGTTCCACCCCGAGGCGACGGTCAGCCGCTTCGACCTGGCCTTCTACCTGTGGGACGACGACGGCCTGCTCATCTACAACCCCGACCTGTTCCGGCCCGAGACCGTCACGCTGCTGATCGACTCGCTGACGACGGTTCTGCGGGCCGCGCCCGAGACCCCGTTGTCGCAGGTGGCGTGGGTGCCCGACGCCGAAGGGGTGCTGGCGCTGGGCGTCGCGCCCCCCGCCCGGCCCTTGGCGGCGCGGCTGCTGCACGAGCTGCCCTCGGGCGACGCCGAGGTGGCCGTGGTGTTCGGGGACGAGGCGCTGACGTACCGGGAACTGGACCTTCGCGCCAACCATCTGGCCCACCGGCTGCGCTCCCTGGGGGTGCGGCCCGGCGACCGGGTGGCGGTCTGCCTGGAGCAGTCGGCCGGGCTGGCCGTCGCCCTGCTGGGCGTGCTCAAGGCGGGCGCGGCCTACGTCCCGCTCGACCCGGAGCAGCCGGACGACCGGCTCGCCTACCTGATCGGCGACTCGCGGGCGCGGCTCTCGGTCACCGGACGCCCGTTGCCCGGCGGCACCGTCGAGCTCGGCCTGGAACCGGGCGAGGCGGACAACCCGCCCGACACCGGCGTCACCCCCGACGACCTGGCCTACGTGATCTACACCTCCGGCACGACCGGCCGCCCCAAGGGCGTGGCGGTGCAGCACCGCGAGGTGCTGACCTACCTGTCGGGGGTGCGGGAGCGGTTCGGCATCGAGGACGGGAAGGTCTTCGCCCTCCCCCAGTCGCTCGCCTTCGACTTCGGGGTGACGATCTTCTACCTGTCGCTGATGACGGGCGGCACCCTGCACCTGATCCCGCCGAAGTCGACCGACCCGTGGCCGGTCCGCCCCGACTACCTGAAGATGACCCCCTCCCACCTGGCGGCCCTCGACGTCGAGCCGCCCAGGGAGCTGCTCATCCTCGGCGGCGAGGCGTCGACCGTCGGCTGGGCCTCGGATCTGGCCGGACGCTGCCGGGTGGTCAACCACTACGGCCCCACCGAGGCCACCGTCGGCGTGACCACCTTCGAGGTCGAGCCCGGCCAGACCGGCCAGGCCACGCTGCCCATCGGCCGGCCGCTGCCGGGGGCGCGGGTCTACGTCCTGGACGAGCACATGCGGCCCGTCCCGCCCGGGGTCACCGGGGAGATCCACCTGGGCGGCGACCGGCTCGCCCGCGGCTACCTCGGCAAGCCCGCCCTCACCGCCGAGAAGTTCCTCCCCGACCCCTACGGCCCGCCCGGCTCCCGCGTCTACCGGACCGGCGACCTGGGCCGGTGGACCCACGACGGCGTGCTGCAGTTCCTCGGCCGCCGCGACCTCCAGGTCAAGATCCGGGGCTACCGGGTCGAGCTGAGCGAGGTCGAGACCGTGCTCGCGGAGCATCCCGCCGTCGCGCAGGCGGTGGTGGAGCTGCGGGAGCAACGGCTGGTCGCCTACCTGGTCGGGGACGAGATCCCGGCCGCCGACCTGCGGGCCTGGGCCAAGGACCGGCTGCCCGACTACATGGTCCCGGCCCGCTGGACGTGGCTCGACGTGCTGCCGCTCAAGTCGCACGGCAAGGTCGACCGCGCGGCGCTGCCGTCGCCCGACGAGCCGGCCATGACCGGCCTGGTCGCGCCCGAGACGGAGGCCGAGGAGACGATCGCCGCGATCTGGGCGGCGGTGCTCGGGCTGGAGCGGGTCGGGGTGACCGACGACTTCTTCGACCTGGGCGGCCACTCGCTGCTGGCCATGCAGGTGGTGGCCCGGATGCGCAAGGCCGGGCACGAGGTCACGCTGATGCGGCTGTTCTCCCACCCGACCGTGCGCGAGCTGGCCCGCGCGGACTCCGGCTCGGGCGGCCTGCTGCACCGGCTCACCCCCGCGCGTCCCGTCACGGCCTCGCTGGTCTGCGCCCCTTACGGCGGCGGCAGCGCGGTGGTGTTCAAGCCGCTGGCCGACGCGATGCCCGCCGACTGGGCGCTGCACTCGATCGCGGTGCCCGGCAACGAGCTGGGCGAGGAGCCGCGCCCGACCGACGAGGTCGCCGACCAGGTCACCGCCGAGATCCTGGCGGGCGTCGAGGGCCGGGTCGTCCTCTACGGCCACTGCGGCGCGGGCACCACGCTCGTCGCGGCCATCGCCCGCCGGCTCGAAGCGGCCGGCCGCCCGGTCGAGGCCGTCTACCTGGGCGGCGTCTTCCCCTTCACCCGTCCTCGGGGGCTGTTCACCCGGTTCGGCGAGTGGCTGGAGGACCACGGCAGCGACCAGGCGCGCATCAACGCCCTGGTGGCCTCGGGCCTCGACGTGGCCGAGTTCGACCAGGACGAGCTCGAACTCATCGTCGCCAACCGGCGGCGCGGCACCCGGGAGGCGGAGGCGTACTTCGCCCGGCTCTTCGAGGAGGGCGCCGAGCCGCTGTCGGCCCCGGTGATCGCGGTGGCCGGGGAGCGCGACCCGGTCATGGAGTTCTACCAGGAGCGCTACCGCGAGTGGCACTGCCTGTCGCGGGTGACGGCCTGCGTGGTTCTCGACGAGGCGGCGCACTACTTCGTGAAGTACCGGGCCGAGGAGCTGGCCACGATCGTGACCACCGTCCACGCCGACCTCGACGCGGCCGAAGGGCCGGGGTCGTGGTGGGTCGAGGGCGTCTCCCGGGTCGAGGACGACACCACGGGCCTGCCGCAGTCGACCGGGCCCGCGCCGAGCCTGCGCCGGTTCCTGGTGCTCGCGGCGGGTCAGCTGGTCTCGATGACCGGGTCGGCGCTGACCGAGTTCGCCGTCCCGCTCTGGATCTACCTGGAGACGGGCTCGCTGGCGAACTTCGCGCTGTTCTCGGTGCTGGGCCTGCTGCCGGGGCTGCTCGCCGCGCCGCTCGCCGGGGCGGTGGTCGACCGGTTCAACCGGCGGGCGGTGCTGATGTGCGCCGACATCGCGGCCGGGGGGACCCAGCTCGCGCTGGGCGTCCTGGTCTGGACCGGAACGATACAGATCTGGCATGTCTACCCGCTGCTCGTGACGTTGTCGGTCGCGCTCACCTTCCAGCGGGTCGCCTACGCCTCGGCGATCCCCCAGCTGGTGCCGAAACGCTTCCTCGGGCACGCCAACGGCGTGGTCGGCATGGCCAACGGGGTCGCGCAGCTCGTGGTCCCGCTGGTCGCGGCGGGCCTGCTCGCGGTCATCGGGCTGGGCGGGATCCTGGTCATCGACGTGGTCAGCTACGCGGTCGCGATCGTCGTGCTGGCCGCGATCAGATTCCCGCGCACGCTGCCGTGGAAGCGGCGCGAGACCGTGCTGAAGGAGATGGCCGAGGGCTTCCGCTACACGTGGGGGCACCTGGGCATCCGGCGCATGCTGCTGTTCTTCGCGGTCGTGAACCTGTTCATGTCGCCGCTGTTCCTGCTGGTCTCGCCGCTGGTGCTGAGCTTCGCCGACACCGCCGCCGTCGGGCGGGTGGCGTTCTTCGGCGGGCTCGGGGTGTTCCTCGGCGGGCTCGCCATGACCTTCTGGGGCGGCCCGCGCCGCCTGCGGCTGCGCGGCCAGCTGCTCGCGACGTTGTCGCTGGCGGCCTTCGCGCTGGTGGTCGGGGTGCGGGAGGACCTGGTCGTGATCGCGGTCGGCGTGTTCGGCATGTTCGCCTCGCTGACCGTGCTGAACGGCATCTACAACACGATCATCCAGGTGAAGGTGCCGCAGCGGTTCCACGGCCGGGTCTTCGCCCTCAACCAGCTTGTGGCCTTTTCGACACTCCCTATCGGCTATGGGCTGATCGCCCCTTACGGAACGGCGCTGTTCGAGCCGCTGATGGCCGCGGACGGCCCGCTGACCAGCACGGTCGGCCTGATCATCGGCACCGGGGAGGGCCGTGGGATCGCTCTCATGTACGTCCTGTTCGCCCTGGTCATGGCGGCTGCGGTCGCCGTCGGGACGCGGATGCGGCGGTTGTGGAATTTCGACCTGGAGGTTCCGGACGCCATCCCCGACGATGTCATCGGGTTCGCGGCACTTGGCGCGAAAAGCGGGACGCGGACGGCCTCGGGCCGGCCATGACTCGCGCCGTGAATCTGCCCAGAAATCAGGCAAAGCACGGAGGAAAAGTGAACGTAGAGCGGGTCATGCGGCTCTGGAGCGACATCCTCGGCGTCCCGGTCACGTCCCCGGACGACGACTTCTTCGACCTCGGCGGTCAGTCGCTCTCGATGGTGCAGTTCCTGGCCCGGGTGGAGGGCGAGTTCGGCGTGGTGCTGCCGGTCGAGGTGCTGTTCGCGGGCGACCTGACCGCGTCCGGGGCGGCACGGGCCATCCAGGAGGTCCTCGACGAGGAGGGCGAGGACGTCGACGCGCTGCTCGCCGAGGTCGACGCCCTCCCGGCGGGCGACATCAAGGCGCTCCTGGGAGACCGCACGTGGCGCGAGTGATCATGTCCACGCACGGCAGCCATGGTGACGTGCTGCCGTTCGTGGCCCTCGGCCGGGCGCTGCGCGAGCGCGGCCACGAGGTCGAGCTCCTCACCCACGCCCCGTTCGGAGACCTGGCCGAACGGGCCGGCCTGGCGTTCACCGCGATCGACACGAAGGAGGCGTACGAGGCGAACCTGGCGGACACTCCCCCGCTGCTGGGCGCCGGCCTGCGGCGGTGGCGCGACTACTACGAGGCCAACGGCCTGTTCGAGCAGATCGCGTTCGAGGTCAGGCACACGATGGAACGATACGTTCCCGGCGAGACGATCCTGGTGGGGCGGCACACCACGGCCATCTCCACGCTGTTCGCGGCCGAGGCGCTCGACGCCCCGGCCGCCTGGGTCGCGGTGACGCCGATCCAGTACATGTCCGAGCGCGGCGTCGCGCACACCTACGCCCGGACCATGGCCGACCGCCTCGACGCGGTCCGCGAGGCCGTCGGGCTGCCGCCCGTCCGCGACTGGGCGGCGTGGTTCGCCTCGGCCACCCTCGACGTCGCGCTGTGGCCCTCGTGGTTCGACCAGGCGGGCACCCCCGCCCCCAAGCGGGTGCGGCTGACCGGCGCGCCGCTCGGCGACGCGGGCGGCGGCCACGACCTCCCGCCCGAAGCCGAGGAGCTGCTCGACCAGGACGCCGTGCTGGTCACCGGCGGGACCGGGCGGATGCTGCACCAGCGGTTCTACCAGGTCGCCGTCGAAGCCTGCCGGGCGGTCGGGCGGCCGGCGCTGCTGGCCGTACGGCACCGCGACCTGGTGCCCGAGACGCTGCCCGACGGCATGCGCTGGTTCCCCGGCCTGCCGTTCGACCGGGTCGTCCCGCGAGTCGGGGCGATCCTGCACCACGGCGGGATCGGCACCCTGATCAGGGCGGCCGCCTCCGGCACCCCGCAGGTCGTGCTGGCCCACGGGTTCGACCGGGCCGAGAACGGGGCCCGGGTCGCCGCCGCCGGGCTCGGGTCGTGGTTGCCCGAGCAGCGGTGGTCGCCCGAGGAGGCGGCGGCGCTGCTGAAGACCGCGCTGACCGGGCCGCGTGCCCGGGTGCCCGCCGACGGCGGGCTCGGCGCGGCGGCCGAGGCGATCGAAGGGCTGGCCGGAAGCTCGGCCCCCTACTCGGCCAGACATCTACTCACCCGGGACGAGCGCCTGACGCTCGCCCGCCGACTGCGTTCAGGAGAGACGGCATGACCCCGGCTCAGTTACGCGCCTGGTTCCTCCAGCAGTTCGACCCCGAGGACGCCGCCTTCAACCTGCACCGGGTCCGGCTGCTGACCGGGCCCCTCGACCCCGCCGCGCTCGAGAAGGCGCTGACGTCGCTGGCCCGGCGGCACGAGACGCTCCGCACCCGCTTCCCCGCCGTCGACGGGCGGCCGGTGCTGGTCGTCGAACCGGCCGCGCCGATCGAGGTCGAGTGGTTGCGGGCCGCCTCCGCCGAGGAGGCCGAGGCGCTCGTCGCCGCCCGCACCAACCGGCCGTTCGACCTGGTCGGCGACCTGCCGTTCCGGGTCTCCGTGGTCGGGCTCGGGCCCGAGAGCCACGTGCTGGTGGTGGTCGTCCACCACATCATCTGCGACGGCTGGTCGCTGGACGTCCTCATGGACGACCTGGCGGTCTTCTACGGCGGCGGCGAACCCGCGCCGCTGGAGATCACCGCCCGGGAGCACGCCGAGCAGACGCCGGAGATCGACCCGAAGGAGCTGGCGTACTGGCGGGAGCGCCTGGCGAACCCGCCGACGCTGGAGCTGCCCGCCGACCGGCCCCGCCCGGCCGAGCGGATCGGGCACGGCGACGAGATGGCGTTCCGGATCCCGGCGGAGCTGGTCACCCGGTTGTCTGAGGTGGCCCGCGCCTCGCGCTGCACGCTGTTCGCGCTGCTGCTGGCCGCCTACCAGGTGCTGCTGTCGCGGCACTCCGGCCAGGACGACGTGACCGTCGGCGTGCCCGACGGCGGGCGCGACACCGAGGAGACCCACGCCCTGGTGGCGGGCCTGTCGGGCATGCTGGTGCTGCGCGGCGACCTGTCGGGCGACCCGCCGTTCCAGAAGTTCCTGCGCGGCACGATGGCCGCCCTGCTCGGGGCGCTGTCGCGGCGGCGGGTGCCGTTCGAGCGGCTGGTCGAGGAGCTCGACATCGGCCGCGACCTCAGCGTCACGCCGTTCTACCAGACCACGCTCACCCTCCACCCGGGCGAGCTGGAGCGCGAGCAGCACTTCTCCGGGCTGACGGCGACCCCCTTCCCGCACGGCTGGAAGTGGGTGCGCTGCGACGTCGCGGTCGACGTGTTCCGGGCCGGCGACGACAGCGGCGACCTGGTGACGGTGGTCCGCTACGACACCGACCTGTTCAACGAGCCGACCATGACGGCCCTGTTCGAGCGCTTCCGCGTGCTGCTGCGCGGCATCGCCGACGACCCGTCCCTGCCGCTGTCGCGGCTGCCCCTGATGACGGCCGACGAGCGCGACCGGCTCGTCTCGGCCTGGAACGCCACCGGCCGGCCGATCCCGGCGCCGCTGCCCCGGCTGTTCGCCGAGCAGGTGGCCCGCACCCCCGACGCGATCGCCTTCTCCGACGGCGAGCACGTGCTGACCTACGCCGAGCTCGACCGGGCCGCGAGCCGGATCGCCGGGCGGCTCGGCGACCGGCGGGGCTCGGTCGTGGCGGTGTGCGTCGACCGGTCGGTGCGGGTGCTGCCCGCGCTGCTGGGCGTGATGCGGTCGGGGGCGGCCTACCTGCCGATCGACCCCGACAACCCGCCGGCCCGCATCCAGTACATGCTGGAGGACTCGGGCGCGGTGCTGGTGCTGGCCGACGAGGGGCCCGCGGAGCGCCTCCCGGCCGAGGTCGAGGTCGTCACGGTCAGCGAGGCGCTGGCGGCCGACCCGTCCGACGGCTTCCCGCCGGGGCCCGACGACCACGCGTACACCCTCTACACCTCGGGCTCCACCGGGCGGCCCAAGGGCGTGGTGATCCGGCACTCGGCGCTGGCGAACTTCCTGGCCGGCATGGCCGACCTGCTCGGGTCGGACCCCGGGCAGGTGTGGCTGGTGCTCTCGTCGGTGTCGTTCGACATCTCGGCGCTGGAGCTCTACCTGCCGCTGGTCGGCGGGGGCCGGGCCGTCATCGCCGGGCGCGACGTCGCGGTCGACGGCGCGGCGCAGATCAAGCTGATCGAGGACGCCGGCGTCACCCACATCCAGTCGACGCCGTCGGGCTGGCGGGTGCTGATCGAGGCCGGGTTCTCCGCCCCGGAGATCACCGGGCTGGTCGGCGGCGAGGCGCTGCCCGAGGAGCTGTCGCGCGAGCTGCGGCCGAGGCTCGGCCGCCTGGTCAACGTGTACGGCCCCACCGAGACCACCATCTGGTCGACGACCTGGGAGGTGCCGCCCGGCGGCGGGGAGCCCCGGATCGGGCGGCCGATCGCCAACACCACCTGCTACGTCGCCGACCGGGCGGGCGGCGTCGCGCCGACGTTCGTCGCCGGCGAGCTGCTGATCGGCGGGGCCGGGGTGGCCGACGGCTACCACGGCCGCCCGGAGCTGACCGCCGAGCGGTTCGTCGAGTTCGCGGGCGAGCGGGTCTACCGGACCGGCGACCGGGCCCGGTGGAACTTCGACGGGAACCTGGAGTTCCTCGGCCGCATGGACAACCAGGTCAAGGTGCGCGGGTTCCGCGTGGAGCCGGGCGAGGTCGAGGCGGCGATCCTCACCTGCCCGGGGGTCGACCAGGCGGCGGTGACGGCGCGGGGCGACATCCTCGTCGGCTACATCGTCGGCGACGCCGACCTCGGCGACCTGCGCGACCACCTGGAGAAGATCCTTCCGGCGTACATGATGCCGGCGCTCTGGACCCGCCTCGGATCCATGCCGATGACCATCAGCGGCAAGGTCGACCGCAAGGCGCTGCCCGATCCGGTCGCCGAGAGCGGCGCGGAGTTCGTCGAGCCGCGCACCGACGCCGAACGCCTGGTGGCCGACATCTGGCAGGAGGTCCTCGGCCTCGACCGGATCGGGGCGCTCGACGACTTCTTCGCCGTCGGCGGGCACTCCCTGATCGCGGTGCGGGTGGCCGCCCGGATCCGCGCGATCATCGACCTCGACGTGCCGATCAGGTATCTGTTCCTGCGCCGGACGGTCGAGGAGCTGGCCAGGACCATCGAGGACCTGCTGGCCGAGGAGCTCGACGAGCTGACCGACGAGGAGGCGGCCCGGCTGGTGGATTGACAGGGCCGGTCCCGGATCCCTTCAATGGAGAGCGCTCTCCAAACCCACTCAGACGCGGGGGGATCTGTGGACTTCGTCCGGCTGTTGTCCGGGTCGTCGGTATGGCGGACCGCTTCGGAGCCTCTTCTGGGGCTGCCCGAACTCGTCATGTCCGACGGCCCGGTCGGGGTGCGCGGCCCCGGCTGGGACGAGCGGCGCACCTCGCTCGTCCTGCCCTCCCCGACCGCGCTGGCGGCGACCTGGGACCTCGATCTCGTGCGCGAGCTCGGCGCCCTCCTCGGCGCCGAGGCCCGCCGCAAGGGGGTCGACGTGCTGCTGGCCCCCAACCTCAACCTGCACCGCTCCCCGCTCGGGGGCCGCCACTTCGAGTGCTTCTCCGAAGACCCGCTGCTGACCGGGCTGGCCGGGGCCGCCTACATCAGCGGGGTCCAGTCGCGCGGCGTCGCGGCGACGGCCAAGCACTACGTGGGCAACGAGGCCGAGACCGAGCGCATGACCTACGACTCGCTCATCGCCGCCCGCGTGCTGCGGGAGGTCTACCTCGCGCCGTTCGAGGCGGCGGTGGCGGCGGGGGTGTGGGTGGTGATGTCGGCGTACAACCAGGTCAACGGGGTTCCGATGGCCGAGAGCCCGCTGCTGCGCGAGCCGCTGAAGGACGAGTGGGGCTTCGACGGGGTGGTGGTCTCCGACTGGGGCGGCGTCCGGTCGACGGTCGCCTCCGCCCTGTCGGGCCAGGACCTGGCGATGCCGGGGCCGAACGACTTCTGGGGCGACCCCTTACGCGCGGCCGTCGACGACGGAACGGTTCCCGAGGAGGTCGTGCGCGACAAGGTCGCCCGCCTGCGGCGGCTGGCCGGCCGGGTCCGCGACCGGCCCTCGACGGTGTCGCCGTCCGACCCCGCCGAGCTGGCGCTGCTCCGGCGGGCGGTCGCCGACTCGTGCGTGCTGCTGAAGAACGACGGCGAGGTGCTGCCGCTGTCCACGCCGAAGATCGCGGTCATCGGCGCGCACGCGGCGCGGACCCGGATCCAGGGCGGCGGGAGCGGGGGCGTCTACCCCTCCTCGGTGGTGTCGATCCTCGACGGGCTGCGGGAGGTCGCGCCCGGCCTGGTGCACGTGCCCGGGGTCGACCTCCAGGCCGGGCCGTCGCCGGTCGACCGGGTGTGGGTCCGCATGCTCGGCGACGACGGCGAGGAGCTCTTCACCGAAGACCGGCGGACGGGGTGGCTCCCCGAGCCGTCGGTGGTCGAGGGCACCCGGACCGTCGAGGTCAGCTCCTTCCTGCGGCCGGAGGTCTCCGGGCACTGGCGGCTCTCCATGGCCGGGTGGGGGCGGCTGACCCTGAGCGTCGACGGGCGGCGGGTGCTCGACACGCACGTCCCGTGCGACAGCGACGACCCCGCCACGGTCCACCTGAAACCGCCGTTCCGGCACGCCGTCGTCTGGCTGGAGGAGGGCGTCGAGGTGCTCGTCCAGGGCACCCGCGCGATCGAGCCGCACACCGGCCGGGCGTGCGTGCTGGCCGCCGACCCGCCCGCCCTCGACGACGACGCGGCCATCCGGCAGGCCGTCGAGGCCGCCGCCGAGGCCGACGTCGCGATCGTCGTCGTCGGCACCACCGAGGAGATCGAGAGCGAGGCGCACGACCGGACCGGCCTCGGCCTCCCCGGCCGCCAGGACGACCTCGTCAAGGCCGTCGCCGCCGCCGCGACGACCGTCGTCGTGGTCAACTCGGGCGGGCCGGTCGCGATGCCGTGGCGCGACGAGGTCGACGCGCTGCTGCTCTGCTGGTTCCCCGGCCAGCAGGGCGGGCACGGCGTCGCCGACGTGCTGTCGGGCCGCCGCGAGCCGGGCGGCCGGCTGCCGACGACCTGGAGCGACGTGCCGCTGGTGGAGGCCGCGCCGGTGCACGGGCAGGTGATCTACGCCGAGGGGCTGAACGCCGGCCATCGCGGCTGGCTGACCGCCGACCGCTCGCCGGGCTACTGGTTCGGCCACGGCCTCGGCTACACGACGTGGTCCTACGAGGACCTCACGCCGACCGGCGACGGGGTCAGGGTCAGGGTGCGGAACACCGGCGAGCGGGCCGGCCGGGAGGTCGTGCAGGTCTACCTGTCGAGACCGGGGTCGGGCCGGCCGCCGCGCTGGCTGGCCGGGTTCGCCGTCGTACGGGCCGAGCCCGGCGAGGCGGTCGAGGCGACCGTGGCGCTGCCCCGCCGGGCCTTCCAGCACTGGGAGGCGGGCGGGTGGCGTACCGACGAAGGGGAGTTCGTCGTGCACGCCGGGCGCTCGGTGGTCGACCTGCGGCTGAAATGCGTTGCGTCGCCGTCGCCGTGACCGCTATCAATGGAGGCCGGAAGAAAGGAGGAATCGCCATGTACGCCAACATCACGCCCGGTTCCTCCCGTCAGGGCGAGGAGTGACCCGGGCGACCTTTCCCCAAGGAAGCCCATGCTGGAAGTCCGGCCCCTGAAAGGCCGTCACGAACTCGACCTGTTCCGCCGTTTCCCCTCGTCGCTCAACGCCGAGCTGGAATCCGACCTCGACACCGGCCGCCGCCGTCTCGACTGGTTGTGGCTGGCCCTCGACGACGGCGAGCCCGTCGCCCGCGCCGCCTGGTGGCGTCGCGACCCCGGCGAGCGACCGGCCGTCATGGACGTCTTCGACCTCGCCACCCCGGACGCCGGACGGGCGCTGCTCGACGCCGCCCTGCGCGAGGTGGTGACCGGCGCCCCGCCGCCGTTCCTGCGGTTCGTCCCGCCCGACTGGCGCGACCACGACACGACCTGGCTCGACGTGCTGCGGGAGGCGGGCGCGACCCCGCTGGTGGAGCGCCTGCGCCTCGAATGGCGGCCCGGCACGCCCATCGCCGCCACCGGCGCGCGGTTCCGCGAACCGGCCGGCCGGGAGGAACTGGTCGGCCTGATGGAACGGGTCGTCGAGGGCAGCCTCGACGTCCACACGAAAGCGGAACTGACCCGGATGAGCCCCCGGGAACAGGCCGAGGCCCAGTACGAGCACGAACTGGACCTCTACGACTCGCCCCGCGAATGGTGGCGGGTCGTGGTGGTCGGCGGCGCGCCCGCCGGTTTCGTCATCCCGGCCCGCAACCCCTACAACCCGATCATCGCCTACATCGGCGTCGTCCCGGAGCACCGGGGGAAGGGGCTGGTCGGCGAGCTGCTCGCCGAGGGCACCCGGATCCTGGCGGGAAACGGCGTTCCCAGGATCCGCGCCAGCACCGACGTCACCAACGTGCCGATGGCCCGCGCGTTCGCCCGCGCGGGCTACGTCACCATCGAGCACCAGGTCGACATGGTCTGGGAGCAGCCTGTGTGAACTGCGTGTTTCCGTCACGGTATTGACAAGGTGAGATGACACGGCCCACTCTCCTTTGGAGAGCGCTCTCCATCACCCCCCTTCTTGCCGAGGAGACGCCGTGCATCCACGAATACGCCTGAGCCTGATCGTCGCCACCATCGTGGCGACGATCACGGCCGGGCTGGCCGTCATCGCGCCCGCGATGGCCGCCGACGCCCTCATCTCCCAGAACCGGCCGGCCACCGCCTCGTCGAACGAGGGCGACGGCTACGCCGCCGGCGCCGCGTTCGACGGCAACACCGGCACCCGCTGGGCCAGCGCCTTCAGCGACCCCCAGTGGATCCAGGTCGACCTGGGCGGCAACGCCACGATCTCCCAGGTGGTCCTCCAGTGGGAGGGCGCCTACGGGAAGACGTTCAAGATCCAGACCTCCGCCAACGCGGGCGGGCCGTACACGGACGTCTACTCCACCACGACCGGCGCGGGCGGCACGCAGACGCTGAACGTCACCGGCTCGGGGCGCTACGTCCGCCTCTACGGCACCCAGCGCGGCACCGGCTACGGCTACTCGCTCTGGGAGTTCAAGGTCTACGGCACCGGCGGCTCCGGCCAGCAGCCGGTCCCGAGCCCGACGTTCACCGACCCGGTCACCCACCGCGAGTTCCAGGCCAACTGCTCGCTCACCCAGCACCGCCCCGACGACCCCATCGTCTACCCGAACCTGCCGGGCGCCTCCCACATGCACACGTTCGTCGGCAACACCACGACGAACGCGGCCAGCACGTCGGCGTCGCTGCTCAACGGCTCGACCTCGTGCACCAACCCGCACGACAAGTCGGCCTACTGGTTCCCGAGCTTCTACAAGGGCGACCAGCTGATCGCCCCGACCGGCCACCAGGTCATCTACTACAAGTCCGGCATCCACGAGTACTGGCGCGTGGTGCCCTTCCCGCAGGGCCTGCGCTTCGTCGTCGGCAGCCCGACCGCCACGCTCGCCGAGTTCCGCGACTCCCCCGGCCGGGTCGAGGGCTTCGAGTGCGGCAACCTGTCCTTCCAGTGGGACATCCCGGCCAACTGCCCGGCGGGCAGCCAGGTCAACGTGCGTTACCAGGCCCCGAGCTGCTGGGACGGGGTGAACCTCGACAGCGCCAACCACAAGAGCCACATGGCCTACCCGGTCGGCGGCTACTGCCCGTCGTCCCACCCGGTGGCGGTGCCGATGCTCGAATTCAAGATCGCCTTCCCGGCGAGCGGAGACCTGTCGAACGCCAGGTTGTCGAGTGGCCGCGGCTACTCGTGGCACTACGACTTCTTCAACGCCTGGGACAACCCGGCGATCCTGGCCGCGCTGGTCCGCCACTGCATCAACGGCGGCCTCCAGTGCAACCCGCGCGGCTACGACCTCTACAAACCCCATCGAGGGGCGGCGCTGACGGAGAACTTCGAACTCCCGTGACGCGCCGCTGACCAGCTCCCGGCCCGGCGCGGCCGGGAGCCCGTGAAAGATTCAAAAGCCAAGAGCCTCTTTTCTGTACGGCTGCCGCCAACCTTGGGCGAAGTCGGCGCAGGCGCGTTGAATAGCCGGAATGCAGGAGGTTTTCGTCGGCCGCGAATGCGAGCTGACCTGGCTCGCCACCACCCGGGCGCATGTGGTGGGGATCGACGGCGAACCGGGCATCGGCAAGACGGCGCTGGCCCGCCGTTTCACCGCGAGCCAGGACCGCCCGGTCTTCTGGGCCGCCGCCGACGAACACGAACCGGAACTGGCCTGGGAGGGCCCCGAACCGGTGTTCCGCGACTGCGTCGTGGTGCTCGACGACGCCCACTGGGCCGACCGCGACCAGCTCGGCGCGCTGCGCCTGGCCGTCCGGCGGCGGCCCGACGTGTTCGTCGTGGTCGTCGGTGACCTCGAAGCCCTGGGCGACGGCTGGCGCCGCCTGATGACCGAACGGGTCACCCTATCCGGCCTGCCCGCCGCCGACCTGATCCGGCTGGCCGCCCTGTGCGGGCACCCGGAGCTGTCGGCCGCCGGGGCGGCCCGCCTGCACGAGCACACCGGCGGCCACCCCCTGCACGCCCGCCACCTGCTCGACGAGCTCGACCCGCACACCCTGGCCTACGGCGCCGGGCCGCTGCCCGCGCCCCGCTCGGTCGTCACGGCCGTGCGCGACCGCCTGCGGAGATGCGCGCCCGAGGTCAGGGCCCTGCTGGAGGCCGGTTCCGTGGAGGGGCGGCGCTGGCCCGCCGACTCCGACGCGGCGGTGGCGACCGGCCTGGTCAGGCGGACCGGCAAGGGGCTGGAGTTCACCAGCGCGCTGGTCCGCAGCGTGCTCTACCACGACATCCCCGAACCCCGCCGCCGGACCCTGCACGCCCGGCACGACTCGCTCCGGCACCGCATCGCCGCCGCCGGCGGCACGCCCGACGAGGCGCTGGCCGCTGACATCGCCCGAGAGGCGACGCGGTTGCAGCGCGACTCCCGCACCCAGGAGGCGGCGGTCCTGCTGGCCCAGTCGCTCCCGCTGACCGGCGACCGCGACCTGCGGCTGGCCGCGCTGGAGGCCATGCTGGTGGCCGGCGACCTGGCCCGCACCCTGCCCTTCCGCGGCTGGCTGGCCGCCGACCGGGGCAGGCGGGGCCGCTACGTGCACGGCTACCAGACGCTGCTGATGGGCCAGGTCGCCGAGGCGCGGTCGCTGCTGCTGCGGGCGCTCGACCTGCCGCCGGAGGAGGGCCCGGCCGACCTCGACGCCCGGATCGCCAGCCAGCTGGCCGTCATCGGCGTCGTCACCGTCTCCGACCACGACATGATCACCTACGGGGCGCGGGCGGTCGCGGGCGCGCGCGAACCGTGGGTGGCCGCGTTCGCCTGGTTCGCCCGCGCGCTCGGCCTGGCCGTCGCCGGACGCGCTGGCGAGGCGCTGGAGCTGCTCACCTCCGCCGACACCCCCGGCGCGCCCGCCGGACTCGACGGCCTGGTGGCCCGCGGCATGATCCGCCTGTGGCGCGGCGACCTCGACGGCTCGTGCGCCGACCTGCGGCTGGCCGTGCACCGCGCCGCCGAGGGCGAGCCGCTGCGGGTCGGGCAGGCGCTCGGCTTCCTCGGCGAGGCGCTCTACCGGCGCGGCGAACTGGCCGAGGCGGTGCTGCACACCGAACTCGCCGTCGCCGACGCCCAGGACAACGAGCGCGTCTGGGACTACGCCATGCTGCACGCCCAGGCCGCCTACCCGCTGGCCGCGATGGGCGAGTGGGCCCGCGCGGGCGCGCACGCCGAGGAGTCGGCCCGCTGGGCCCGCGCCACCGGCATCCCCGCCGCCCGCGTCTACGCCGCCGCCGCGGCCATCGCCATCGCGCGGGCCCGCGACGACCCGTCGTGGGCGCTGGCCGCGTCGACCGACCTGGCCGGGATCTATCCGGCCGGCGAACCGGGCACCCACCTGCTCGGCGCGGTCCGGGAGGAGGCCCTCGCGCAACTGGGCCGGGCGGGCGATCTGGGCGACGTCCCCGATTTCCCGGACGGCCTGGGCGCCTCCCGGGCCCGCGGGCTGATCGCGACGGCACGCGGCGAACACGAGCGGGCCCTGGCCTGTTTCGCCGAGGCCCGCGCCCACGCCGCGCCGTTCCCGCTGGAGCGCGCGTTCGTCGACCTCCTCACGGCCCGCTGCCACCTGCTCCGGGGCCGGGCGAAGGCGGGCGAGCGGGCGCTGCGGGCGGCGTACCGGGAGTTCGAGCGCATCGGCGCCCGCGCCTACCAGGACCTGACCCGCGCCGCCGCCCGCGAGGCGGGCCTCGTCGTCGACGGCCCCGCGCGCCCCTTCGACGACCTCACCCCGGCGGAACGCGCCGTCGCCGGGCTGGCCTGCGACGGCCTGACCAACCGGGAGATCGCCGACCGGCTCGTGGTCAGCGTGAAGACGGTCGAGTTCCACCTCGGGCACGTCTTCCGGCGGCTCGACATCTCCTCGCGGCGGGAACTGCGCGAGCTGGGGTCGACGGCCGGAATTCCCGGGGTCGCACCCTGAAGCGCGCGGCCCGCGCCCCCGCCTACCCTCGCGCCATGCCGCTGCGCAAAGCGCTCATCCTGACACTGACGACGGCGCTGGTCCTGACCCCGTCGACGGCCGGCGCCCACCCGAAACCCACCAACGGCTTCGCGCCGTGGGGCCCGTGGAACCAGAAGCTCCCCCGCAACGTGCCGCTGGCCCCGAACTCGCAGGCCATCGTCGACAACATCAAACTCGACAAGGAACAGAACTACGGCAGCTGGGCGATCAACACCGACGAGTACTCCGCGCCCATCTACTCCGTCGGCCGGCACACCCCCCGCAAACAGTGGCGTTTCTCCGACTGCCTCGGCCTCCCCCACCTGGCCCCGGTCATCGCCGACTCGCTGCGCTCGGTCCCCACGCCGGCCGACCTGATCGTCTCGAAGGGCACCGACGCCTCCGTGGCGATCTACCAGCCCTCCACCGACACGTACTGGGACTTCTGGCGCGCCGAGAAGGACGCCCTGGGGAACTGGTCGGCCTGCTGGGGCGGCAAGATCGACAACTATTCGCGGAACCCCGGCATCTTCGACAACCCCCTCGGCGCGACCGCGACGGGCCTCCCGTTCGGCGCGTTCACGATCCGCATCGAGGAACTCAAGCGGGGCCGCATCGACCACGCGCTGAACATCGTGACGGTCCGGACGAGGGCGAACTGCAACAGCTGGCCCGCCACCCGCAACGACGGCTTCGTCGAAGGCGCCGACATCCCCTGCGAGGGCCAGCGCTTCCGCCTCGACCCCGCCTTCGACGTCTCGACCCTGACCTCCCCCGCCGCCCGCACCATCGCGCGGGCGATGCAGGAATACGGCCTGATCATGACCGACAAGGGCGGCGCACTGGTGACGTACGCCGAAGACCCCCGGCCGTACATGGCCCGCAACGGCGGCGTCGACCCGTACTTCGAGCTCTTCGACCCCGACCACCTGGTGGAACCGGACGGCCCGGAGAAGTACTTCGTCCTGTCGGAGATCCCGGTCGAACGCCTCCAGGCGCTGCCGATGGACTACGGCAAGGGCCGCAGCCGGTGGTAGGACGGTTCGTCGCCGGTGGTGATGGCTTCTCCGTCGGCCTCGATCCAGGCGTGGAAGGTGTACGGGTCGGGCAGCACGCCGAAGCACCAGTCGGCCCGGCGTCCTCGCGACCCCGCCCACAACACCGTCGCCAACGAGATCTGCAGGCAGGCCGCCCGGCCGGGGAACCACCCGGCGGCGCGGGAGACGTCGGCGGCCATCCGGCGGGCGGTCGCCGGATCGAGGGCCGGCCGGTTGCGCCCCGCCCGTAGGGCGAGCCGGTGGGCGACCTTGAACGGGAAGACCAGCAACACCGCCGCCAACATGAGGAAGACGGCCGCCCGGGCTCCCGGGCGGCCCGGGGGCCCGGCCGCCATCGGCACGTCGACCGCCTGCGCCCGTCCCGGCCCGGCCGGGACGTCGCCGGGGGCGGTGACGATCTCGTCCAGCGGGCTCAGGCCGCCCGGCACCAGGCCGACCTGGTGGAGGTCGTCGAGCAGGGCGTCGACGTCGGCGCGCAGCCGCTCGCCCGGGACGGCCGGATAGCGGGAGGCCAGGGCGCTGACCGCGTCGTCGCGGGTGCCGCCCGAGCTGAGCACGCTCCAGGTCACCATGCCGGGCGGGTTCAGCACATGGCACTCGCCCGTGCGGACGTCGACCAGGACGAGACCCCGCTCATCGTCGGCCAGTTGGTAGATCATCTCCGCAGCCACACCTCCAGGGCGACCAGCCGCCCGAGCGCGCTCAGGGGGACCGGCGCCCCGGCGTTCAACCGGGTCAGGGTGGTTCTGACGGCGTCCGGGTCGACCACCCCGAGGTCGGCCAGCCGGGAGTCGTCCAGCAGAGCGGTGATCTGACGGCGGGCCGCGCGGGCGCCCGCGTACTCCTCGGCCTGGTAGGCGCCCTTGGTCCGCCGCCCCAGAACGCTCTCGGGCACCAGCCCGGCAAGGGCGTCGGCCAGCAGCGGCTTGGCCCTGGACGGGTCGGGAACGGGTTCGGGCCCGTCGAGCACGGCGGCGATAACCGCGTCGTCCAGGTAGGGGGCGTGCACCGCCACCCCGAGGCGGTCGCCGAGCGTGCGGAGAAAACGCTGCGCGTCGGCCGCCGACCGCAACGACGCGAGCGTCGCATGCCGAGCCGGGGTCACCCCAGCCGGGAGCTTCCGAGCCGTCGACGGGTCGGCGGCCACATCGGCCAGCTCGCGCCTGATCCGCGGCGTCAGCCATCCGGCGGCCTCACCCGCCACACTCCACCAGCCGATGGCATCGGCAGGAGCCGTCCCCGGGCCGGAGGGCCGAACCAGAGACCGGGCCAGCGCACGGAGCGCCCGGCCATGAGAGGTGGCGGCCAGCCGAGCCGCCCGCACCGCCAGCTCGACCGCCGACGCCTGCCGCAACCGGCTCAACCTGGCACTATGGCTCACCCATCTCCGCAGGTCCCCCTGCCTGAACAGAGTGGCGAGATAGGAGGGCGACGGCTGGAACAGCGCGTCGGCGCCTTCCCCGGTGAGATGAACCCTCGACCCGCTCCGACGAGCCCAGTCGAGCCGCAACGCCGCCCGCCGATACGCCAGCATGCCTGGCGCCGGCCAGTCGAGCCGAGGCATCGCCAGCCCGAGAACCAGGCCACCCCGCTGATGCTCCATCGCGCTCACCCCGGCCGACCCACTCGAACCGGGCCACTCAAGTCCCATCGCCCTCCCGGCCAGGCCACCCGGAGCAGGCCAAGCGGTTCCCAAAGCACTCAAGTCGCCCGCGCCACCCGAAACGGACTTCGCGCTTCCCAACGCATTCGCCTCAGCCGGGTCATTCGAAGCGTGCCCCGTGAATTCCAAAGCGCTCGCCCCAGCGAGACCACCCGCATCCCGGCCGGTTCCCGTCGCCGGCAGCGCATGCCCCCGCAGGCCAAGACCAGGCAGGTCGAACCGGTAAGGGAGGGTGTCCCGGTCTCCGGTGACCACGTTCAGGCGGATGCGGTCGTTCAGGCCCGCCGCCAGCTGGGCCGCGGCCAGGTCGGCCGCTGGGAGCTCCTCGTGGTGGTAGACGACCGCGTCGACCGGGCCCCCGGCGGCGGCGAGGAAGGCCAGGGAGGTCGAGTCGATGCCGCCGCTGAAGTCGGCGGTCACTCCCGGGCCGCGCCGGGCGACCGCTTCCGTCAGCGCTTCGCGCAGCGGGCGCACGGGGCCGTGATGGGCATTTTCGTATCGCCCGACATCGGTGTAGAAGGAACGGCCCATTGTCAGCGGGAGCACATTCGGGCACACGATCTGAATCGCCGCCGAGAGCGGGTCGGGGGTGCGGGAATGGAGTGCGGCCAGGAGGGTGGCGTGATGGGCGATGAGAGTCTCGTGGCCGCGTACGGAGATATGGAAAGGGAATTGACCCGCGCGGTCGGTGTGCAGCTCGACCCCGGCGGCGGTGGCGATCACGCAGGAATAGGCGCCGGGCAGCTCGCGGATCGGGGCGGTCCGCAGTTCCCGCTCGGTGGCCGTCAGGTGGCCGAGGAAGACGGCCAGGGCGCCGTCGCGGTCGACGGCTCTGACCAGGGACGGCGGGGGTGATCCGTAGAGTCTCACCGCCTCGGCGCCGGGGCGGACCGGCTGCCCGGGGAGCCCGGAGCCGCCGTCTGGGCGGCCGTCGACCAGTCTGATCAGAATTCCGAAATCACCAGTAATAGTCGGAATTCGCGTCGGCGTTTCCGCTGCTGGAGTTCCCGCCGAATAGATCGGTGACCCGGCCGAGGCGGATGAGGGTGGGCGGTTCATAGTCGGGCTCCGGCGAAGGCAGTTCGGGCCCCTCTGCTGACATGAATGACCACCTGTGCCTGTGAAGTGGGATACGGAAGAGACCAGAGTGACTCTACCGAGAGTCAGCGGAGATGGCCGATGAGCCCGAGAATCAGCGCCCCGTGGGCGGCGGCGTCCGGTTGGGCGAACCGGAGTTCCATGTGGCGGGTCCACGCCGAGCGGCGGAGCTCCTGTTCGCACTCCGACGCGACCAGCCGCAGGCCGGGGGCGAGCGGGCCGCCGAGCACGACCGCCTGGGTCTCCAGGGTGACGGCGCTCTCGCGCAGGGCGCGGGCCAGCCGTTTCGCGGCGGCGGTGAGGGCCCAGCGGCAGTCGGGGTCGCCCGCGCGGGCACGGGCGACGAGGGCGTCGATCGACGTGGGCGGGTCCTCCCCTCGGGCCCGGAGGCTCACGTACACCCCCTCCAACACCGCCGGCACGCTGATGTAACGTTCCAAACATCCCCTTTTGCCACACCAGCAGTCGAGGCCGCCGGGCTCGGCCGCGTGGTGGCCCACGCTTCCGGCGCGGCCGAGCGCGCCGCGCACCATGCGCGGGCCGACGACCAGCCCGCCGAGCACGTGTTCGGCGATCTCGACGTAGAGCAGCGTCTCGTACGGATGGTGGTAGGTCTGCTCGTTCAGCGCGCCGAGCCGCGCGTCGGCGTCCACGACGACCTTGACCTCGCCGAACCGGGCCGCGAGCCGCCGGTGCAGGTCGGGCGCGGCGAACCAGGGCGACGGGGGCGAGGGCGACAGGTCGCGCGGGTCGACCGGCCACGGCACGGCCAGCCCGACCGTCGCCAGGTCGGCCGGGCCGCGCCCGATCGAGGCGGCGAGCCCGGCCACGGCGTCGGCCGTCGCGTCGATCCAGGCGTCGCCGTCGCGCAGGCCCCGTCCGAGCGTGACGAGCCGCACCTGCTCACGCGGCCAGTGGGGCAGCCGGGCGGCCACGGTGACGTGGCGGGCGCCGACCTGGACGCCGACGGCGACCCCGGTCACCGGCCGCAGCGCGACGGCCTCCTTCTTGCCGCCCTGGGCGATGCCGTCGTCGAGCAGCCGCTGCACCGCCGTGCTGACCGACGCGATCGACAGGCCGGTGCGCCTGGCGAGCTCGGTGCGCATGCCGGAACGGCACATCAGCGCCCTGATGACCTGGAGCACGCTGTCGCTCCTGGCCTCCGGGTCGAGTAGGTCACGTGTCTCGTGCACGGGCACCCCGCCGCCGAATTCGAATTACGAGTCGTGCCGCCTCGATCGTGACACAGCGAGTTCAGCCCGAAAAGCGATCACACGGTGACATGTCGCCACATCACGGCCTACTTGAGGAGACGCTCGTGGTGACCACTGAAATTTGAAATTCCGTGATATCGATGGCCGATCCCCTGCGACGCACAGTAGGTTCCCGGTTACATTGCGCGTGCGACTAGGTGGGGAATGTCGTGCAGAATCCCTTTTGGGCGCCGGAAAACGGGCCGCTTCCGCGCGGCGTTCATCTCCTGGCCATGCAGCTCGACGCGGTCATCGCCACCCGGCCGCGCCGGTCGATGCCGCCCGCGCTGCTGCTCGGCGGTCCGGCCGCCGGGGCGATCGTAGCCGGTTACCGCGAGCGGCTGGTCGACCGGCGGCTCGGGCGGCGGAACGTCAGCCTGGTCCCCCACGCGCTGCTCACCGACGAGGTGGCCGGCGCGCCGGAGCCGCACGTGCGGATCGTGCTCGACCTGGCCGACCGTTTGCACGAGACGATGCCGCAGGGCAGCGGCGCCCTGCGGCTGCCGTTGTTGCGGACCTGCGAGGCCGTGCTGGGCGCGCCCGCGACCGGCGGCGACCCGGCGGCCCGGCGCAGGGCGCTGCGCGACCGGCTCTACGAGGAGCTGACCCTCCGGCGTCCGTGGCTCGGTCACGCGCAGCGGGCCGCTTCGCACACCGGGCAGGGCGTCTCGCTCGCCGCCGTCGCGCAGGCCGTGCTGCAGGTGTTCGTCGTGGTGTTCCCCCGCTGGGTGTACGGCCTCTGGTTGTCGCGGCGGTCGATGCACTGGGCCGGGGAACTCCTGGAGGCCCCCGACCGCCGGTTCCCGCACGCCGCGCTGGAGCTCACCGAGGGCGGCGGGCTGCGCGGCAACACGGCGCTGGTCCAGGAGCTGCTGGTGACCGCGCTGCTGCGGGACCTCGACCAGGCCGCGCGGCCGTCGCGGTTCTGGGTCCACCGGGCGCGGCGGCGCTGGTCGTTCGTGGTGCTGCTCGGCACGGTCGGGGGCGCCGACTCGCCGTGCAAGGTGCTGCTCGACACCTTCGAGCGGGCCGCGTCCAAGGGAGCGCAGGCGCCGCTCCTGGTGCTGGGCGCGCTCACCGCCGAACCGCCGTCGGTCGCGGCCGCGCTCACGGCGGCCGACGTCGCCGAGCTCTACCACCGTCCCGGCCGGCGCGTGTACGCCCTCCCGCTGCCCGAAGAGGAGGACGACGGCGCCGCCCGGCAGTGGTTCGAGACCAACCTCCGGGTCCACCCCCGGCCCGCCGCCCGAGCCGACTACGTGCGCGCGACCGCCCCGGTGGCCGCGCTGCTGCTGGTGGCGGCCGCGGTGCCGGTCTACGTGTGGGGTCCCGGCGGGTGCCGGGCCGTCGAGGGCGGGGAGGTCGTCGGCGTCACCGACGGCGCCGAGTGCAGCCTCGCCCCGCCCGGCCCCGAAGGCGACCAACTGCGGGAGCTGGAGCGGCTGGCGGCGGCCCACAACGCGGCGGTCGACCTGAGCGAGCCCCACCGGACCACGGTCTTCTTCGCCCCCGTCACGGTCCGGGACGGTTCGGGCAACACCACGCTGAACGGCGTCCAGAGCCTGCGCGGGGTGCTGGTCGCGCTGGCCGAGGTCAACGCGAGCCCCGGCGTGAACCACATGCGCCAGCGCATTCTCATCGCCAACCCGGGCGACGCGTTCGCCCACGGGACCGAGGTCGCCCGGATGATCCTCGAACGGGCGGCCCGCGACCGAATCTCCGCCGTGGTGGGCGTCACGCAGAGCCGCCCGGCCGCGCTCGAAGCCGTGGCGACGCTCAGCGACGGCAAGATCCCGGTGATCGGGAGCTCCGTCACGGGCAGCGCGATGGTGGAGGGCCCGGGCGCGCCGACCCGCTACGTCCAGGTGTCGCCGTCGAACGGCCAGGTCTCCGCGATCACGGCGGAGTTCGTCCGGTCCCGGAAGGCCACCACGCTGATCCTCGTCGCCCACCCCGACGACGAGGTGTTCAGCGTCGACCTGGCCGACAAGGTGGCGGCCCGCTTCACGGCCGCCCGCACGGTCCGCGTCGACTACTCCGAGTTCGGCCAGGACCACACCGCCGACGACGCGGCCCGGCGCATCTGCGCGCGGGCCGTCCAAGCCGGCGCCTTCGTCGTGTACGCGGGCCGTTCGGCCCGGTTGATGGAGCTGCTGAACGCCATGCGCGGCCGGTCGGGCTGCACCCGCGCCGACGGCGGCCGCTTCGGCTTCCTGGCCGAGGCCATGCCGAGCGAGTACCTCGACGACCCGGCCCGGCTCACCACCGGCTACCCGTTCGCGGAGTTCTCCCGCATCTCGTTCTCGCCCGACGTGGACCGGCCGAGGCCGCACCACTTCGTCCGGAGCTTCCCTGCCTACTTCGCCTCCCGTGGCCTGCCCGCCCACGTCCCGAACAGCGACGCCGCGGGCGCCTACGACGCGGTGATGGTCGCCGCCAAGGCCACCGACGGCGCGTTCGCCGACGAGGCGCCCGACGAGGACTTCCCCGCCAACGCCGTCTACACCTGGCTGATGGAACCGGGTGTACGGGACCTGAACGGCGCGACCGGCGGCATCACGCTGAACCGCGAGAACCGCTACCCCGCCCACCGGACCCTGTACGTCCTGGGCCCGCATCCCTTCGAGTACGACGTCCACCCCTGAGGCGTTTGCTTGGTTTCGTATTGGTTTCAGCTCTTGACCGTCCAGGTAAAACGGGTGTAATCACAGATAAAACAACACACCCAAGGACGAAACCAACATCATGTACGCCGAGGAGCGACAGCAGGAGATCCTGCGCCGGGCCCGCGCCGCCGGTCGGGTCGACGTGGTGACCCTGGCCGAGGAGTTCGCCGTCACCACCGAGACCGTGCGCCGTGACCTGACCGTCCTCGAGAAGGCCGGGGTGCTGCGGCGGGTGCACGGCGGGGCCATCCCCGTCGAGCGGCTCGGGTTCGAGCCCGCGCTGGCGGCGCGTGACGAGGTCATGACGTCCGAAAAGGAACGCATCGCCAAGGCCGCCATCGCCGAGCTGCCGCAGGACGGCGCGATCATCATCGACGCCGGGTCGACGACCCGGCGGCTGGCCCAGGAACTGCCCGCCGACCGCGAGCTGACGGTCATCGTGAACTCGCCGCCGCTGGCCACCATCCTGGCCGCGCGGGCCAGCCTGAACGTGATCATGCTCGGCGGCCGGGTACGCGGCCGCACCCTCGCCACCGTCGATGACTGGGCGCTGCGGCCGCTGGCCGACATCCACGTCGACGTGGCGTTCATGGGCACCAACGGCATCTCCGTGGCCAAGGGCCTGACCACGCCCGACCCGGCCGAGGCCGCGATCAAGCGCGCGATGATCGCCTCCGCGCAGCGCAGCGTGCTGCTGGCCGACCACACCAAGTTCAGCGACACCTTCCTGGCCCGCTTCGCGACCCTGGCCGAGATCGACGTCGTGATCACCGACACCGTCCTGGACGCCCAGGTGGCCGCCGACCTGGCGCTGCACGGCCCGGAGGTGGTCCGCGCATGATCCTGACGCTGACCCTGAACCCCAGCCTCGACCGCACCGTCGACATACCGTCGCTGGCGCGCGGCGAGGTCATCCGGGCCGCCGCCGCCCACCTCGACCCCGGCGGCAAGGGCGTCAACGTCTCCCGCGCCCTGCTCGCCAACCACGTGCGCTCGTGCGCCGTGGTGCCCTACGGCGGCGAGGAGGGCCGGCGGCTCATCGAGCTGCTCGACCTCGAGGGCATCGACATGATCATGGTCCCGGTCGCCGGGACCACCCGTTCCAACATCACCCTCGCCGAACCCGACGGCACCGTCACGAAGGTCAACGAGCCCGGCGCCACGCTCACCGCGCGTGAGCTGGAGGAGATCGCCACCGCCGTCCTGGGCGCCGCGCACAGCGCGGACTGGGTGGTCGCCTCGGGCAGCCTGCCGCCCGAGGTCCCATCCGATGTGTACGCCACCCTCTGCCGCCGCTTCCGGCAGGCGGGCATCAACGTGGCCGTCGACACGAGTGGCCCGGCCCTGCTGGCCGCCGTGCAGGCCGGGCCCCGGCTGGTCAAGCCCAACCGCGAGGAGCTCGCCGAGGCCACCGGCTCCCCCATCGACACGGTCGGCGACGCCCTGGAGGCCGCCGCGAAACTGCGCGCGATGGGCGCGGAGACCGTACTGGCGAGCCTCGGACGTGACGGCGCCCTGCTGGTCGACGACGGAACCGTGTGGCACGGCGAGTGCGCGGCGGAGGAGCCGCGCAGCTCCGTCGGGGCCGGCGACGCATTACTGGCCGGGTTCCTCGCCGCCGGCGCCCGTGGGAAGGCGGCCCTCGTCGAGGGGCTGGCCTGGGCGACCGCGGCGGTGCAGCTGCCGGGCAGCCGCATGCCGGGGCCCGGCGACATCAGACGTGATCGGGTGACCGTCAGCGAACCCGATCCCACGCGGCCGCTTTCGGGGGGCTGATCGCGGCCTGAAGACTCCCCCCTTTCCACCCCCCGAGCTCCCCGGAAAGGAGCACACATGACCACCGACTACACCCCGCCCGTCCAGGGCACCGGGATAAAGGCCACGATCCAGAGGTTCGGCGGCTATCTGGCCGGGATGATCATGCCGAACATCGGCGCGTTCATCGCGTGGGGCCTGATCACGGCCCTGTTCATCCCGACCGGCTGGATCCCGAACGAGATGTTCGCCGGCCTGGTCGGACCGATGATCACGGTGCTGCTGCCGGTCCTGATCGGCTACACCGGCGGCCGCATGGTCCACGGCCAGCGCGGCGCCGTGGTCGGCGCGGTCGCCACGATGGGCGTCGTGGTCGGCGCCGACGTGCCGATGTTCCTCGGCGCGATGATCGTCGGACCGCTGGCCGCGTTCCTGCTGAAGCTGTTCGACAACGCGGTCAAGGACCGCATCAAAGCCGGCTTCGAGATGCTCGTCGACAACTTCTCGGCGGGCATCATCGGCGGCGCGGTCGCGCTGCTGGGCGTGTGGGGCATCGGCCCGATCATCGAGGCCGTCACCAAGGTCGCCGGCGACGCCGCCAACTGGCTCGTCACCGCCAAGGTGCTCCCGCTGGCCTCGATCGTCATCGAGCCCGCCAAGGTGCTGTTCCTGAACAACGCCATCAACCACGGCGTGCTCACCCCGCTCGGCGCCGCCGACGTCGCCGAGGCCGGCAAGTCGATCCTGTTCATGCTGGAGACCAACCCGGGGCCGGGTCTGGGCCTGCTGCTGGCGTACTTCTTCTTCGGCCCGCGCGCCCTGCGGCCGAGCGCCCCGGCGGCCATCATCATCCACTTCTTCGGCGGCATCCACGAGATCTACTTCCCGTACGTGCTGATGAAGCCCCGCCTGATCCTCGCCATGATCGCCGGTGGCGCCTCCGGCATCCTGGTCTTCATCGCGACGGGTTCGGGCCTGGTGGCCTCCCCCGCGCCGGGAAGCATCTTCGCCTATCTGGCCGTTACCCCGGCGGGCGGCTACTTCGGCGTGCTCGCGGGCATCCTCGTCGCCACCGGCGTCACCTTCGTGGTCGCCTCGGCGCTCCTCGGCTTCGGCCGGGGCGAGAAGGAGGCCCCGGCGGAGGAGACCGAGCAGCCCACCACCACTCCCCAGGAGGCGTGATCCCTATGGCCGGCATCGACAGCGCGGCAGTCAAGAAGATCGTCATCGCCTGCGACGCGGGGATGGGCAGCAGCGTGATGCTGGCCTCCACGCTCCGCAAGCAGCTCAAGGGCAACGGCGTCGAGGTCGTCCACGCACCGGTCGACCAGATCCCGGCCGACGCGAACGTCGTCGTCACCCACGCGGGCCTGGCCGCCCGCGCCCGCAAGTCGACGCCCGAAGGGGCGGTGCTGATCCCGTTCCAGGTGTTCATCGGCGACCCGGCGGTGACGAAGCTGGTGAACGCCATCAAGAGCGGCGGCGTGGTCGGTGGCTGACATCCCGCTCGACCCGAGCGCCATCAGGCTCGACTGCGTCGCGACGGATCGCGACGACGCGATCCGCCAGTGCGGCGAGACGCTCGTGGCGGTCGGGGCGGCGGCGGAGCCGTACATCGCGGCGATGCTGGAGCGCGAGCGCACGCTCTCCACCTACGTGGGGGAGGGCGTCGCGATCCCGCACGGCACGGTGAAGGCCAAGGAGGTCGTGCACCGCGACGCGGTGTGCGTGCTGCGCTTCCCCGCCGGCGTCGACTGGGACGGCGAACAGGTCAACCTGTGCGTCGGCATCGCCGCCAAGGGCGACGGCCACGTCCGCCTGCTGGCCGAACTGGCCGAAATACTCATGGACCCCGACGCCGCCGAGGCTCTGCGCCAGACGGCCGACGAGGCGGAGGTCCTCCGACTCCTCATGGAGGGAACAGAATGAAGGTCGCGCGCTTCCACGCGCCCGGCGACATCCGGGTCGAGGACGCCCCGGAGCCGGTGGCGGGTCCGGGCGAACTGCTGATCCGGGTGCGCAACTGCTCCACCTGCGGCACCGACGCCAAGATCCTGAAGTTCGGCCACCACCACATCCGGCCCCCGCGCGTCATGGGCCACGAGATCGCCGGTGAGGTCGTGACCGGGACCGGCGCGTTCGAGCCCGGCGACCGGGTCCAGGTGATCGCGGCGATCCCGTGCGGGACGTGCGGCGAGTGCACCCGCGGCCGGATGACGGTCTGCCCGAACCAGGAGTCGATGGGCTACCACTACGACGGCGGCTTCGCCGAGTACATGGTGGTGCCCGCGAAGGTCCTCGCCGTCGACGGCGTCAACCGGATCCCGGCCGGGGTCGGCTTCGCCGAGGCGTCGGTCGCCGAGCCCCTGGCCTGCGTGCTGAACGGCCAGGAACTCGCCCGCGTCGGCCCCGGCGACGACGTGGTCGTGATCGGCTCGGGCCCGATCGGCTGCCTGCACGTCCGCCTGGCCCGCGCCCGGGGAGCCCGGCGGGTCATCCTCGCCGACCTGAACCCCGACCGCCTGGAGATGGCGGCCGTCCTGGTCAACCCCGACGCCGCCCTGCACGGCGACGACGTCACCGAGGCGGTGCTGAAGCTCACCGAAGGCCGCGGCGCCGACGTGGTCATCACCGCGGCGGCCTCGGGCGTGGCGCAGGAACAGGCCCTCGGCATGGTCGCCCGCCAGGGCCGCATCAGCTTCTTCGGCGGCCTGCCGAAGGACAACCCGATCATCAGGCTCGACTCGAACCTCGTCCACTACCGCGAGCTGACCATCGTCGGCGCCAACGGTTCGAGCCCCGCCCACAACAAGCAGGCCCTCGAACTCATCGCGTCGGGCGCGGTGCCGGTGGCCGACCTGATCACCCACCGCCTGCCGCTGACCGACGTCCTGGAGGGCATCGACATCGTCATGCGCGGCGAGGCCATCAAAGTCACCGTGGAGCCGTGATGCCAGAGAGAACAGTGACCGTGGCCTCCTCGACGGGCCTGCACGCCCGCCCGGCCAAACTCTTCGTCCAGGCCGCGGCCGGAACGGGCGTACCGGTGAAGATCCGCATCGGCGAGGGCAAGTCGGTCAGGGCCGACAGCATGCTCGCCGTCCTGTCCCTCGGCGCGACCCACGGAACCGAGGTGACCCTGTCGGCGGAGGGAGACGGCGCCGACGCGGCCCTGGAGACGCTGGCGGAACTGCTGGCACGGGACCTCGACGCGGAGTAGCACGACGCGGGACGGCCGGGCACCCATTCGGGGGGCGCCCGGCCGTCTTCGCATTGTCCGCTAATCAGTCGGTGTTCCAGGCTTGACTCAGTCGGCCAGAAATAGAAGTTTTCCTTATATTGGCTGGATGACCTGGAATCAATGTCCACGACGAGGTGAACCGGTGGTACCTGGACATCTGTGAGAAAGATCCCGAGACGGCCGACAAGATCGAAGAGGCCCTGGACGAACTCGCTCTGCGAGGGCCCAGCCTTGGTCGGCCCCTCGTCGATCGCATTTACCACTCACGGGTACACAACCTAAGAACTGCGGCCACGCGCGCCCGGCGACGCGGAGATCCGTATGCTCTTCGTTTTCGACCCCAGTCGGGAGGCGATAGTCCTCGTCGCCGGCGACAAGTCGGGAGAATGGAACAGGTGGTACCGCACCGCGATCCCCCTCGCAGAGCAGCGCTACCTGCGGTATCAGGAGACCAGGGCGCACGAGGAGGAGTCATGAGCGAGTTCGTGAAGTGGTCTGAGACGAAGGCCAGACGTCGCGAGATCGACCCCGACTACGACTCTCCCGAGCGCGTCGAGGCCCGCGAAGCCGGCCGCGAGCAGATGCGGGCCGAGTTGCGTGGCGTGCAACTCGCGGACATGCGCAAACGCCTGGGCGTCTCCCAGCGGGTACTCGCCGAACGGATGGGAATCACCCAGGCGCGCGTCTCCCAGATCGAACACGGTCAAATCGGCGGCCTCGACGTCGTCCGGAGCTACGTCACCGCGCTCGGAGGAACACTCGAGGTGGTCGCCGACTTCGGCGACCACACCGTCAAGGTCGCCTGAACGACGCCGGCCGGTCTGTCGCCTCCCTGAACAGGCGCCAAGCTCAAGAAGGATCAGCCGAAGGCCCGGTGGCTGATCCCCGAACAGCCCGTGGCGTGTCCGCAGCACCGTCCGTGGCGGATCTGCCGCGGTGGATCCGCTGCACCATTCGCGATGGATCCGCCTCGTGGTGAATCCAACCCTTCTTGCGGATGTGCCGGGCAAGCACTGCGAGCGACGGGCCGCCTTGGTCGTGTCGGAGTCGTCGAGGCTCGGTGATCGCCCTGCTGACGGTGCCGCGGGAGCCGGTTGAGCACCTGGCTGTGATCAGGCGTGCTCAGGTCGTGGCGCGTTGGGCCGTGAGCTGGTCGAGGTTCCAGATGGTGATCTCGTACTGGTCGACCGCGCCCTCCCACATCGCGACGACCGCCTCGTTCAGCGCCTGCGGGCAATAAGCCAGGTCGTCGGACGTCGTATCGGAGAACGCCTCCAGGTGCGCCAGCACCGCCCGCTCGTCGGGCTCCTCCGACGGCGGGATCAGGCTCTGCGGTGAGTCGCCGACGGCGGTCGCGGCCCTGAGCGCGCCCAGGAGGGTGCCGTCGGAGGCGATGCGGGCCTGCCACAACTGCCAGCCGGGCTCACCGGGATGTCCGTCGAGCAGCATGGCGAGGTCGCGGCCCCGCACGATCCCCGGCTTGGCGAAGACCGACACCGACGCCACGAGGCCGTCGGCGAACTCGGCCGGGTCGACCTCGAACAGCGACTCGCTTGCGTCGAAGACCAGGTCGGCGTAGCCGTCGAGCAGGATCAGGACCTCGGGATGGCGCACCGTCTCCTGTCCCGAGAGCGCCTCGCGGCGCACCCAGCCGGGGTGGCGGTCGAGGCCGGTCTCGTAGAGCCAGTTGCCGCCGTAGAACGCCCCGTAGGTCGCGGTGGGGTCGTGGTCGGCGAGCGGGCGGCCGAGCAGCTGCCCGAAGGCGTGCGTCAGCGCGGATTCCCAAGCGGAGGACACGGTTTGCGGTTCCTGTTCGTCGTCGCGGAGGCGGTCGTCAATGGGTGAGAAGCAGATGCCGTGGACAGGCCGACCACTTACGGCCGGCCCGCCGTCGCCGCCCCAGGTGCACTGCCGTGCGCCCTTTCAGGTCGAGGGGTAGAGCTGCGGCCACAACACGATCTCATGACTCTCGACCAGGGTCTTCGGGGCCGTCATGCACCACGCCTCGGTCACCAGTTCGAACAGCTCGTCGGCCTCGATGCGGTCGAGGTGGACCACCACCCAGCCCGTCGACTCGGTCGTGAACTGCACCTCGAAGACGTCGGGGCGCTCCGCCACCAGGGCCCGCTGTTCTTCGATGGTCGACTTGAGGCCGACCGTCTGAGTGCGTTCCCACAGGTAGCCGAAGCCCTTGCCGCGCACCTTCAGCGCCACCCAGTCGCCGCCGAAGCCCTGTTTCACCTCGGGCAGATGGTCAAGCATCTTGAGGAACTCGTCCACGCTCACCGCCATGCCCCCTAGGGCTACCAGACCCCACCGACATTTTCAGCCGTCGAGCAGGCCCAGCAGGTCGGACAACTGCCGGCGCTGTTCGTCCGAAAGTACCGAGAAGACCTCCGCCGCGGCCTCGCGCCGGGCCACGCGGGCCCGTTCGTGGACGGCCAGCCCGGCGGGGGTGACCGAGACGAGGGTGGAGCGGCGGTTGGTGGGGTCGACGGTGCGGGCGACGTAGCCCGACGACTCCAGGGCGTCCACGACCGAGGTCAGGGAGCGGGGGACGATGCCGAGCAGTTCGGCGAGGCGGGCCATGCGCAGGGGCTCGCCCGCGGAGACCAGAGCGCGCAGGGCGCGCGACTGGCCCGGGTTGACGCCCAGAGGTTCGAGGCGTTCCCGGTATCCGCGCCGGATGCGGTGGTCGACCCGGTGGACCAGCTCGAACAGTTCTCCGTCGGACAAAGCACTCGCCTCATGGAATGAATGTGAGCTAACCTCCGTTTGAGTGTACATCATGGACAATGAACCCCGAGCGCCCTTGAGGCGCGTCATCCGCCTTTTCACGCCCTACCGCCGCAAGCTGGGCGCGGTCGGGCTGCTGATCGTGTTGTCGTCGGTGGTGTCGCTGGCCTCGCCGTTCCTGTTGCGGGAGATCCTCGACGTCGCCCTGCCTGAGCGCGACGCCCGGCTGCTGTCGATGCTGGCTCTCGGCATGATCGCCATCGCCGTGACGACCAGCGTGCTCGACGTGCTGCAGACGTTCATCTCGACGACGGTCGGCCAGCGGGTCATGCACGACCTGCGCAAGTCCGTCTACAACCACCTCCAGCGCATGTCGCTGGCCTTCTTCACCCGGACCAAGACCGGTGAGGTGCAGTCGCGGATCGCCAACGACATCGGGGCCATGCAGGCCGTCGTGACGACCACCGCGACCTCGTTCATCTCCTACCTGACCTCGGTGATCGCGACGATCGCGGCCATGGTGGCGCTCGACTGGCGGCTCACGCTGATCTCCCTCGGGCTGCTGCCGGTGTTCGTGTGGATCAGCCGGAAGGTCGGCAAGGAGCGGCGGCGGATCACCACGCAGCGCCAGGTCACGATGGCGTCGATGGCCTCGATGGTGCAGGAGTCGTTGTCGATCAGCGGGATCCTGCTGGGGCGCACGATGGGGCGTACCGGAACCCTCACCGAACGGTTCGCGGCCTCCTCCGACGACCTCGCCGATCTGGAGGTCCGGTCGTCGATGGCGGGGCGGTGGCGGCAGTCGTCGATCCAGATCGTGATGGCGGCCATGCCGGCGGTGATCTACTGGGCCGTCGGGTGGACGGGCGCGGTGTCGGTCGGCACGCTGGTGGCGTTCACCACCCTGCAGACCTCGATGTTCCGGCCGTCGGTGCAGCTGCTGCACCTCGGGGTCGAGGTGCAGAGCTCGATGTCGCTGTTCGGGCGGATCTTCGAGTACCTCGACCTGAAGGTCGACATCCACCCCGGCGACCGGGTGCTCGACCGGGTCAAGGGCGACGTGCGGTTCGAGGACGTCGACTTCTCCTACGGCTCGGCCCCCACCCTCACCGGCATCGACGTCGCCGTGCCGCCCGGCAGCCGCCTGGCGATCGTGGGCGAGACCGGATCGGGCAAGACCACCCTCAGCTACCTGCTCCCCCGCCTCTACGACGTCACCGGCGGCCGGGTCACCATCGACGGCGTCGACGTGCGGGATCTGACGTTCGAGTCGCTGGCCGAGACGGTCGGCGTGGTCTCCCAGGAGACCTACCTCTTCCACGCCTCGGTGGCCGACAACCTGCGCTTCGCCAAGCCCGGCGCCACCGACGAGGAACTGCACGCCGCGGCCCGCGCGGCCCGCATCCACGACCACCTGATGTCGCTGCCCGAGGGTTACGACACCCTGGTCGGCGAGCGCGGCTACCGCTTCTCCGGCGGCGAGAAGCAGCGCCTGGCCATCGCCCGCACCCTGCTGCGCAACCCCCCGGTGCTGATCCTCGACGAGGCCACCAGCTCCCTCGACACCCAGACCGAGAGGGCCGTCCAGGAGGCCCTGGACGAACTGGCCGCAGGCCGCACCACCCTGACGATCGCCCACCGGTTGTCCACGGTCCGCGACGCCGACCAGATCATCGTCCTGGACGCCGGCCGCATCGTCGAGCGCGGCACCCACGACGAGCTGCTCGTCCTGGGCGGCCACTACGCGGCGCTGGTCGACCGCGACGAGCTCAGACTGACAACGACTGAAGCGGCAGGCTGATCACCAGATAGGCGAGCCCGGCCAGCGGCGCCGCCGCGAGCAGCGTCAGCCCCCTCTCCCGCAGCGTGCGGGCCAGCAGCGGCACGAGCAGGAACACCGCCAGGCAGGCCCAGGCCTGCGGGAAGTACTCCAGGACGAACGCGTAGTAGACGCCCTCCATCCCGAAGACCCCTGCCAGCGCGGCGAGCCCGGCGACCCGCCGCCACCGCGCCGTCCCGCGCCGCCACCACAGCCCCGCGACCCCGAACACCGGCCCGGCGACGCACGCGACGACCACCCAGACCAGCGCCCAGGAGAAGTCCCCCATGACGTCGCGGACGAACGTGGCATAGGCGTAGTACCCGACGACGAGCCCCAGCTCGGCGGCGAGCCCCGCGAGGACCGCCCGCAGCAGGGCGGAGCGGCCGGGCGGCGCCAGTGCGCCCGCCACGAACGCCGCCACCGACCACACCGCGCCCGAGTTGGCGATCTGGTTCCAGGCCCCCGGGAGCCGGCCCTGCGCCAGGTTGGTCAGCACCCCGAGGGCGAGCCCGGCCCCCAGGGCGATCGCCGTCGACTTCCAGTTCTTCATTAGGCCCCCCTTGCCAGGCCGGAACTGTAGCGAAAGCGCCCGGACATCTGCTCATTTGAGTCTGCAAATGGGATAATTCGGCTGGTGAAGTTACGACACGCGCTAGTCGTCCGAGGCGGCTGGGAGGGCCATGAGCCCGTCGCCGCCACCGATCTCTTCCTCCCCCACCTCACCCAAGAGGGCTTCTCCCTCACGGTCGAGGACTCCCCCGCCCCCTACGCCGACCCCGATTTCATGGCGGGGGTCGATCTGGTCGTCCAGTGCTTCACGATGGGCACGATCACCCGCGAGCAGAGCACCGGACTGTCGCAAGCGGTCGCGGCGGGCACCGGGTTCGCGGGGTGGCACGGCGGCGTCGTAGACGCCTTCCGCGCCGAGCCCGACTACCTCCACCTGACCGGCGGGCAGTTCGCCTGCCACCCCGAGGCGGGCGGCGAGACCTTCGTGCCCCACCGGATCGAGATCACCGACCCCGGCCACCCGATCACCAAGGGGATCGCCGACTTCGACCTGGTCACCGAGCAGTACTGGGTGCTGACCGACCCGTACAGCACCGTGCTCGCCACCACCACCCACGCCGCGCAGGGGCCGTGGAGGCGGCCGGTCACGGTGCCGGCCGTGTGGACCCGCGAGTGGGGCGAGGGCCGCGTCTTCGTCGCCACGCCGGGCCACGACGTGGCCACCCTCGAGAACCCGAGCGTGCGGACGATCGTCGAAAGGGGTCTCGCATGGGCGAGCCGGTGAAGGTCGGGATCGTCGGCTGCGGCAAGATCTCCGAGCAGTACACCGAGACCCTCACGAAGCTGCCGGGTCTGGTCCTGTACGCCGTCGCGGACCTCGACCCCGCCCGCGCCCTGGCCACCGCCACCGAAACGGGCGCGACGTCGATGGGCGTCGACGACCTGGTCGACGCCTGCGACCTGGTCGTCAACCTGACCATCCCGGCCGCGCACACCGAGATCGCGCTGCGGGCCATCGCGGGCGGCAAGGACGTCTACGGCGAGAAGCCCCTCGCCGCGACCCTCGACGAGGCCAAGACGATCATGGCCAAGGGCGCCGGGGTGAAGGTCGGCTGCGCCCCCGACACCGTCCTCGGCACCGGCTTCCAGACCGCCCGCCACCACCTCGACGCCGGGCTCGTCGGCCGCCCGGCGGCGGCCGTGGCGACCATGGTCACCGGGGGCCCCGAGCCGTGGCACCCCGACCCCGACTTCTACTACCGGCCGGGCGGCGGCCCGCTGCTCGACATGGGCCCCTACTACGTGACGGCCCTGGTGACGCTGCTCGGCCCGGTCGTGTCGGCGATCGGCTCGGCCAGCCGCATCCGGGACGAACGGGTCATCGGCAGCGGCTACCGGCAGGGGGAACGGCTGCCGGTCAGCACCGACACGCACGTCACCGGGGTGCTCACGCACGCCTCCGGCGCCCTGTCGACGCTGATCATGTCGTTCGACGGGGTGACCTCCCGCGCGCCCAACATCGAGGTGCACGGCGAGCTCGGCACGATGATCGTCCCGGACCCCAACCGGTTCGACGGCGAGGTGCTGATCCACCGGCCCGCCGGGGCGTGGGAGACGCTCCCGGTCGCCGCCGGCTACCGGGACGCCGGCCGCGGCGTCGGCGTGTACGACATGGTCACCGCCCCCCGCCCGCGCGCCTCCGGAGAGGTGGCCCTGCACGTGCTCGACGTGATGGAGTCGCTGCTCCGGTCGGCCGTCACCGGACGGGCGGAGACGGTCGAGAGCACCTGCGAGCGGCCCGATCCGGTGCCGCTTCAGTCTCTCGTGTGATGGTCGGCGGCGAGTGACTGGTATTCGATGATGTCGTCGGCCGTGATCAGGCCGTCTTGGATGGCGCGGGCCAGCAGGGTCGTCTTGGTCGGGGCGGCCCTGCCGGTGCTGGCGTACTTCACCCGGGCGCGTTCGATGTACTGTTTCACGGTCGCCTCGGAGATGCCCATGCGGAGCGCGACCGACTGCTTGTTCATGCCCTGGAACCACAGCAGCAGCGCCTCGCGCTCCCGCGCCGACAACATCGGCCGGGACGTCTGCCCGTCGGCCGCCACCAGCGCCCCGGCCATCACCGGCGGGACGTAGGGCCGGTCGCGGGCGACGGCCACGATCGTGTCGACGCAGTGCTCCTTGGTCTCGTTCTTGGCGATGAACGTCGAGGCGCCCGCCTGGAGCACGGCCATCACGGTCGCGTCGTCCTCGTGCACCGAGTAGACGACCACCCGCCGCCCGGCCGCGACCAGCTCGGGGATGCGCGGCAGCGAGTTGACGCCGTTGTCGAGCTCCAGGTCGAGCAGCAGCACGTCGGCGTGCGCGCCCGCGCCGTCGAGGACGGAGTCGACCGTGTTGCCGCTGGCCACGATCTCGACCCGTCTCCCGGGGTCGGCGGCCACCCACGACCGGATGCCCTCCAGCACGACCGGGGTGTCCTCCACCACGGCGAGGGTCACGGGGCGGTCCAGCGGCTCTCTATCCACAGTTGGCTTCCTCCGTTCTCGGCTTCGACGCGGGTGGCGACGTTGGCGGCGCGCGACCCGTCGGCCGAGGGCAGCGACGGGGCGTCGGTCAGCACGCTGACGATGACCTCGCGCGGGGTCGCGACGAGGGTGACCCTGGCCTGGCGGCGGGCCCGCGCCATGCCCTCGATGGGGGCCTCGACGAGCGCGCGGCGCACCTCCAGCGGCAGCGGCGGCACCGTGCCTGCGGTCAGGAAGAGCACCACGACGCCGCGCCGTTCGACGTCGAACGCGCAGGCCCGCAGGGTGTGCAGGAGCGGGTCGGGGGCGTCGTCGGTCTCGGCGATCAGGCGGCGTAATCGGGCCGCGCCGACGGCGCTCTCGTGCCGGACGTCGGGGTCGGCCGGGTCGGCTCCCCCGGCGAGCAGGTTCAGCACCGGCGCGACGGCCGAGCGCACCTCGGCGTAGCGGGCCAGCCGGTCGGCGTGGACCTGGTCGGCGGCCTTCCTGGCGGCCTCGGCCCCGGCGGTCCGGTTGGAGTTCTCCACCGCCCACCGGGCGGCCAGGTCGAGGGCGTGGCCCCCGGCGCTCGCGCCCGCCTGGAGGGTGATCGCGCCGACGCTGACGACGAGGAACTTGCTCAGCGACCGGGGGTCGAGGGTGCCGGCCAGCGCCAGCCCGGCGAGCGTGACGACCACGTTGGCCAGCAGGAACAGGCTCAGGTCGCGCAACCAGGTCGGCCGGTCCCAGAACAGGACCATGGCCAGCCAGCCGACCGAGCCCCACCCCCAGTCGGCGGCGTTGACGACGTCGCCCGGCTCGCAGGCGGCCATCACCATCGCCGAGACCGCCAGCGCGCCGGCCGCGTAGGGCCAGACGGTGAAGCGGAGCGGCAGCTCGCGCAGCAGGGCGACGGCGGCGACCACGGCGATGGCGGCGTAGAGCACCCAGGCGAGCCCGGCCAGCCACGGGAACCGGTAGTCCTCCCACGTGCCGACGGTGCCGACGAGGTCGAAGCCGAGATGCCAGGCGGCCACGATCGAGACGGCGGCCCGGCGCGCCCCCAGGCTGTAGTTGCGGCGGACGCTCGTCTCCGAGGCGGTCACGGCGTCCACCTGAGAGTGATCTTGGTGCCCTGGGGGCCCGACTCGACCACGCCCCGGCCGCCGACCATCTCGATGCGGGCCAGGATCGACACCCGCAGGCCGTAGCGGTGGTCGGGCACGCGGGCCACGTCGAAGCCCAGGCCCCGGTCGCGCACCTCGACGACGACCGCGCCGTCGTCGGCCACGGTCAGCACCACGGCGGCGACGGTGACGTTGGCGTGCCGCACCACGTTCGCGAGCGCCTCGGCGACCGCTTCGAGGAACGCCTCGGCGACCTCCCACGGCACCGACACCGGCGTCAGCCGGGTGTGGATGGTCAGCCCCGACCGGGCCGCCCCGGCGGCCAGCCGCTCGTGCAGCGGCACGTGGTCGGGCCCGGTGCCGCCGCCCTGCGACATGCGGTCGAGGTCGGCCAGGTGGCGGGCGGCGGTCTCGCGCAGCATGGGCGAGGTCGCGCCGATGCCGCCCGCGCCGATCATCATGAGGGTGGCGAGCACGCTGCCGTGCATGCGGCTGTTCTGGGCGCGTTCGTCGCGGCGGCGTTCGCGTTCGACGGTGGCCTTCTCCTCGGCCTCGCGGGCCGCCGCGAGCTCGCCGTCGGCGTTCGCCGCGCCCCTGCGGAGCAGGCTCATCAGCACGGCCGTCGCGCCGACCTGGAGCACGTGGATGCCGGCCACCGCGAACGAGCCCGAGCCGTAGAGGTGGGCGACGACCACCACGAGCCCGGCCGGGACCGCCGGACCGGCCCGCCAGGCCAGGTTGACCGCCACGATCGTCATGGTCACCAGCCCGCCGACCCAGCTGGCGCTGTCGCCGATGAGGGTGCGCGCGACGAGTTCGCGCTGGAAGACGCACAGGGCCGAGGTGATGAGCACCTCGACGGTGATCACCCAGGGCAGCAGCCCGTAGGCCCAGCCCGCCCAGGTGAAGAAGACGCTCCAGCACAACAGCCCGGCCACGACCGGGACCAGCACGGTGGGGTCGACCGGCGGGGCGAGCCCGAGGAGTGCGGCGGTGGCCGCGACGACCCCCGCGACGCCCCGCATGACGGCTCCGCAGCGGGCGGTCACCCGGTCGAGCGCGGCGGTCGCGGGCATGCGCCCACCCGCGTCGAGCCGTACACCCAATGCCATCAGACGCCTCACTCGGAAGGCCGGATCATGACCGCGCCCTGAGAGTGTAGAGCCGTTTGTATGGTTGTCGGCCGAACGGCCGTCATAGGTACGCGTCTGTAACCCGGTCTAATTGAGACGATATTCGTCACGGGTGGAGGGCCGGGCAACATGCAGTACGCGACGGAGAGCGAGATCCGCTCGACGATCACCTCGGCACGGGTCACGGATCCGGGGATCGCGATCCAGTTCGACGACCGGGTGAGCCGCGGCGACCTGACCGCCCTGGTCAGCCTGATCGCCAGCATCGTCCGGCTGTTCCTGGGCCTGGCCAAGAAGATCGACGACGAGACCGCTTCACGGGTGGCGCGCTCCTACCTGGCCTGATACGCATGGGTTCATGACGCTTCACCCGAATCTGGATCCCGATCTGCGGGCCGAACTCGCGGCGGATGACGCTCCCCCTTACGACCTGGACACGGCCGACCTCGGCCAGATCCGCCGCGACCGCGCCTCCGTCTGCCTCCCGCCCGGCGAGGGGATCACGGTGAAGGACGTCGACGCCGACGGCCTGCGGCTGCGCGTCTACCGCCCGGCGGACGCCGGGGACGAGCCGCTCCCCTGCCTCTACTGGATCCACGGCGGCGGCATGGTCTTCGGCCTGCCGGAGATGGACGACGCCCGGGTGTCGCGCTGGATCGACGCGCTCGGCTGCGCCGTGGTCTCGGTCGACTACCGGCTGGCCCCCGAACACCCCTTCCCGATCCCCCTGGACGACTGCTACCGGGGACTGGTGTGGACGGCCGACAACGCCGCCTCCCTGGGGGTGAACGCCGGCCGCCTGGCGATCGGCGGCAACTCGGCGGGCGGGGGCCTGGCGGCCGGCTGCGCGCTGATGGCCAGAGACCGCGGCGGCCCGGCGCTGCGCCTGCAGATGCTGCTGTGCCCGATGCTCGACGACCGCGACGACACCCCCTCGACCGAGCAGTTCGCCGACTCGATGTGGTCGCGGACCAACAACCGCTGGGCCTGGCGGGCCTACCTGGGCGACCTGACCGAGACGCCGGTCTACGCCGCCCCGGCCCGCGCGACCGACCTGTCGGGCCTGCCGCCCGCCTACGTGGACGTCGGCGAACTGGAGATCTTCCGCGACGAGGACGCCCGGTACGCCCTGCGGCTGGCGGCGGCCGGGGTGCCGGTCGAGTTCCACCTGTGGCCCGGGGCCGTGCACGGCTTCGCCGGGGCCTTCTGGCACACCCCCATCGGGCGGCGCTCGACGGCCGAGCAGATCGAGGCGCTGCGGCGCGGTTTTGTCGGTGGGGGTATCTAGGCTGCCGCGTGTGAACCGTACGGATCGGCTATACGCCCTCGTCGAGGAACTGCGGGCCGTCTCGCCCCGGCCCCGGTCGGCCCGCGAGCTGGCCGAGAGGTTCGAAGTGAGCGTGCGCACCATCGAGCGCGACGTGGCCGCGCTCCAGGAGGCGCGTGTCCCCATCTACGCCGAGTTCGGCCGCCGCGGCGGCTACGTGCTCGACCGGCGCATGTCGCTGCCGCCCCTCAACTTCACCCCCGAGGAGGCGGTGGCCATCGCCGTCGCCCTCAGCCACGAGGAGCTCCCCTTCGCCGAACAGGCCAGGAGCGCCCTGCGCAAGGTCATGGACGCCATGCCCGACGGCGAGGGCGAACGCGCCCGCGCCCTGGCCGAGCGGGTCCAGCTGGTCCGCGACGACGACCGCCCCGCCGACCCGATCGCCACCGTCATCGACCAGGCGGTCCTCAGCGGCGGCGTGCTCCGCATCGGCTACGCCGACGCCAAGGGCGTGCCGACCGAACGCGAGGTCGAACCGGGCGTCTTCGTCGGCAACCGGAGGGGCGAGTGGTATCTGGTCGGCTGGTGCCGCTTACGCGAGGCGGTCCGCGTCTTCCGCCTCGACCGCATCGCGGGCGCGGAGGCCACCGGCGAACGCGCCCCGGCGCGCCCGGCGGCCACCTTCGCCTCCGAAGCCGGCCTCCTCCGCCAGCCCGCCCTGAGCTGACTGCCCATGCGAGAGCCGGTCGTCAGACCGCGGCGTTCTGCGCGAGCAGCGGCAGCCTGACCGTCACGATCAGCCCGCCGCCCTCCCGAGGCCGGGCCTCCGCCGTGCCCCCGTGGGCCCGCGCGATGGCGCGCACGATCGAGAGGCCCAGCCCGGCCCCGCCCGCCGAGCCGGTCCGGTCGGGGTCGAGGCGGATGAAGGGGTCGAACAGCCGGGCGGCCTGGGCGGGGGCGATCTCGCGGCCGGTGTTCTCCACGGTCACGTAGGAGTGGCCGGCGCCGTTGCCGGTGCGGACCGTCACCTCGGCGCGGTCGTCGTTGTAGGTCACCGCGTTGTCGACCAGGTTGCGGATCATGCGTTCCAGCAGCACCCCGTCGCCGACCACCGGGGCCGGGAACTGGCGCGCCACCGTGAGGCCGTGGGCGAGCAGCGACGGGCGGGCCAGGTCGGCCAGGTCGCCGTCCTCCCGCCCCGACAGGTCGCGTTCGCTCAGCGCCAGGGTGAGCAGGCCCTCGATGAGGCGTTCCTGCCGGGAGTTCGAGTCCAGCAGTTCGTCGCGCACCGGCCGCAGCGCCGCCGGGATCAGGCCGTCGGACATGGAGACCTGGAGCAGCGCCCGGTTGATGGCCAGCGGGGTGCGCAGTTCGTGGGAGGCGTTGGCGACGAAGCGCCGCTGGCCGTCGAAGGCGTTGTCGAGGCGTTCGAGCATCGAGTCGAACGTGTCGGCCAGGTCCTTGATCTCGTCGTGCGGGCCGGTCATCGAGATGCGCCGGTGCAGGGTGTCGGTCGACAGGCGGCGGGCGGTGTCGGTGACGTGCTGGAGGGGGTCGAGGGCACGTTTGGCGACGTACCAGCCGACGGCGAGGCCGACCAGGCCGACGAGCACGGCGGCGAGCAGCGACCACCAGACCAGGGCCCCGAGGACCGTCTCGTGGTAGTCCTCGACCTGCTTGTTGAAGAAGAACAGCTGCTTGTCGCCGGTGAGCGGCGGCAGCTGGTCGAGCGGCAGGCGGATCGTGACGCGCCGCGTGAGCTGCCTGCTGACGACGATGTAGTTGATCATCACGAGGACCAGCGCCGCCGCGAAGAACAGGCTCCCGTAGACGAGGGTGAGCCGGGCCCTGATCGGCATGCGGTTCACAGGCGGTATCCGGCGCCGGTGACGGTCTCGATGACGGGCGGGTCGCCGAGCTTCTTGCGCAGGGTCATGACGGTGACCCGCACCGAGTTGGTGAAGTAGCTGATGTTCTCGTCCCACGCCTTCTCCAGCAGGTCCTCCGCGCTGACCACGGCGCCGTCGGCGCGCAGCAGGATCTCCAGCACCGCGAACTCCTTGGGGCTGAGGGCGACGTACCGGCCGTCGCGGAACACCTCCCGGCGGGCCGGGTCGAGCCGCACCCCGGCCCGCGCCAGCACCGGCGGGTGCGCGAGAGGCACCCGCCGGGCCAGCGCCCGGAGCCGGGCGACCAGTTCGGGGAAGTCGAACGGCTTGGCGAGGTAGTCGTCGGCGCCGATCGACAGGCCCTCGACCTTGGAGCGCAGGTCGCCGGCGGCGGTCAGCATGATGATGCGGGCCGGGATCCGCCGGGCGACCAGCTGGCGGCACACGTCGTCGCCGTGCACCGCCGGCAGGTCGCGGTCGAGCACGATGACGTCGTAGTCGTTGGTCAGCGCGCGTTCCAGGGCGGCGTCGCCGTCGTGCACGACGTCCACCGCCATCGTCTCCCGGCGCAGCCCGGCCGCCACGACCCGGGCCAGCACCTGCTCGTCTTCGGCCACCAGCACCCGCATGGTCCGCATCCTGCCGGTCCGGGGGTAAACACGGCTTAAGCGCCCTGTTTACGCACTCAGGGCGAGAGTCGGCGACATGCGGGCGGCCCGCATCGCCGGGTAGAGCCCGGCGACCGTCCCGACGAGCAGGGTCGCCGTCAGCGCCCCGGCCGGCGCCCAGGCCGGCACCGTCGGGGGCAGGCCCGTCCAGGTCGCGTACGCCACCGTGACCGCCCCGCCCAGCAGCGCCCCGGCCACCCCGCCGAGCCCCGATAGCAGCAGCGACTCGGCGAGGAACTGGCCGCGCACCTGGCCCCGGGTCGCCCCGAGCGACCGCCGCAGGCCGATCTCCCTGCGCCGTTCGAGCACCGAGATGACCATCGTGTTGGCCACCCCCACCCCGCCGACGAGCAGCGCGACCGCCCCGATGCCGAGCAGCAGGCCGGTGAACGCCGAGTCGGCGGCGGCCCGCGCCGCCAGCGCGTCCGACGGGCGGCTGACCTCCACCTCCTCCGGGTTCTGCGGCGAGGCGGTGGCCGGCAGGACCGCCCGCACGGCGTCGACCTGCGCCGGCTCGGTCCGGGTGTAGATCGTGGTCGGGTGGCCGTCGAAGTTCAGGTACGTCCCGGCCGCCCCGAACCCGACCAGCGCCGACCGGTCGACCTCCGGCGCGAGCGGCGAGGCGGCGAGGATGCCGACGACGGTCCACCACCGGCCGCCGATCCACAACTGCTCCCCCACGTCGCGCACCCCGAGCCGGTCGGCCGCCACCGTGCCGAGCACGACCGCGCGCAGCGACGCGGTGCCCTCGTTCAGCCAGACGCCCTCGGCGACCGGGGTCTGCAGCGCCCGCAGCAGTTCCGGCGAGGCGGCCCGGGTGGTCAGCCCGCGGGTCGACTGCGGGTCGATCCGGTCGGTGCGGTAGACGGGCGTGCCGGTGTCGCCGGTCGCGCCCGCCACCTCGACCGGGCCGACCGCGCCGACCATCGCGAGCGCGGTCTCCGGCAGCGAGGTCGGCTGGCCGAACAGGCTCTGGCCGGGCGTGACCCGCAGCAGGTTGGTGCCGAGCCGGTCGAGCTCGGCCAGCAGCTGGGCCTTGGACGACGACGAGATCCCGACGACGGCGACCATGGTCGCGATGCCGATGGCGATGCCGAGGGCCGACAACACCGCCCGCGCGGGCCGCACCCGCAACCCGGCCGCGCCGACCCTGACCAGGTCGCCCCAGGTGAGCCGGGCCGGACGCAACTCAGCCATCGGACACCACCACGCCGTCGCGCAGCCTGATCCGGCGCGGCGCGGCGGCGGCCACGTCGGCGTCGTGCGTGATGATCACCACGGTGGTGCCGGCGGCGTTCAGCTCGCCCAGGAGCGTGAGCACCCCCGTACCGGAGACCGAGTCGAGGTTGCCGGTCGGCTCGTCGGCGAGCAGCAGCGCGGGTTCGCCCACGACGGCGCGGGCCACCGCGACCCGCTGCCGCTCGCCGCCCGACAACTCGTTGGGCCGGTGGCCCAGCCGGTGGCCGAGGCCGACCCGGGCCAGCGCGCCGGCGGCCCGTTCCCGGCGTTCGCGGCGGCCGACCCCGGCGTAGAGCAGCCCGTCGGCGACGTTGTCGAGCGCGCTGACGCCGTCGGCCAGGTGGAACTGCTGGAAGACGAAGCCGATGCGCCGGGCGCGCAGCGCCGACAACTCCCGGTCGGACAACGTGGCGACGTCGTATCCGGCGATCTTCACGGTGCCCTCGGAGGGCCGGTCGAGGGTGCCGATGAGGTGCAGCATCGTCGACTTGCCCGACCCCGACGGCCCGGCGATGGCCACCAGCTCGCCCGAGGCGACGTGCAGGTCGACGCCGCGCAGGGCGTGCACGCCGCCCGGATAGGTCTTGGCGGCGCCGGCCAGTTCGATGACGGCGGTCATTCGGCCGGCACCTCGACCTTCATGCCCTCGGCCAGCCCGGCGCCCTCGATCTCGACGCGCCCGGCCGCGAACAGCCCGGTCGTCACCTTCGTGACCGCGCCGGCGATCCGCACGCCGTAGCCGCCCTCGCGCAGCGCCAGCAGCGCCTCGACCGGCACCGACAACACGCCCTTCCGGGTCTCGCCGGTCAGCCCGACGTCGACGGGGGCCTGGTCGAACCGGCCGAGCCGGCCGTCGGCGGTGATCTCGACGTCGATGGTGGCCTCGCCGCCCTCCTGGGCGGGCGGCCGGGCGACCGTGCCGATCGAGGTGATGCGCCCCTTGCCGGTCCGCCCGTCGGGGGTCTCCAGCGTCACCGCCGCGCCGAGCCGGGCCAGTTCCTGGTCGGAGGCGTTGAGGTCGACGTGCACGACCCGCTTGGTGCCGGTCGTGGCGATGACCGACCGCCCGGCGGGCATGCCCGGCTCGGCCGTCACCTGGGCGACCCGCACCGCGCCGGCGGCGACCACCACCTCCTCGGGCCCGACCGTGCCGGTCTCGTCGAGGTTCAGGTCCTCCTGCCAGTCCTGTACGGCCTCCCGCGTCGACCAGGTGAACTCGTCGTCGACCGTGCCGGGGTCGTAGCCGAGCGCCTTCAGGTTGCGCTCCAGCTGCCGGACGTCGCGCCCCGACGTGGCGGTGCCGAGGCGGCGGTACATGGGCGTGGCGCCGTACAGGAGGACGACGGGTTTGCCCGAGACGGCGTAGAGCCGTTTGCCGCGCCGGACGACGGCGCCCTCCTCGGGCGTCCAGGTGACGGTGCCGCGGGCGGCGTTGGGCAGGTCGCGGCGGTTCTCGTAGCCGAGGGTGCCGCCGACGGTCTCGGCGTCGGCCAGGTCGCCGCGGGTGATCTCAGCGGTCGCCACCGCGACCGGCGGGGGCGGCGGGGGCTCGTCGAGCGTGGCCGCCGCGACGCCGCCCCCGGCCAGCGCGGCGACCGCCACCCCGCCGGCGAGCAGCCCCTTCCTCACTTCGGGCCCCCGCCGGGCAGGTGCTTCTCGCAGATCGCCTGCGCCTTCTCCGCCTCGGCGGAGCCCATGACCCCCTTGGGCGCCCGGATGAGCATGCGCCCGCCCTCGACCTGCGGGTCGGGCATGTCGACGCCGTTCTCGCGCATGCAGTCGGTGTATTTCTGGACGGCGTCGGCGAATTGCGCGTCGCCCATTCCGGGCCCGCCGCCGATCGGCCGGTACTGCTCGCACGCCTCGTTGGCCTTCTCGACGGTCGCCGGGTCGACCCCCTCCTTGATCCGCACCCTGACGGCGTTGCCGCCGGGCTCCGGATCGGGCACGTCGATGCCGTGCTCACGCATGCACTGGGCGAATTTGACGGCGTCTCCGGACGCCGCCGGGCTGGGCGCGGGGGCGGAGGCGGTCACGCCCCCGGCGGTCGCGACGCCGCTCTGCTGGGCGGTTCCGCACGCGGCCAGGAACAGCGGCACCGCCGCGATCAAAGCCATTCTGATTCGGGTCATGCGCAATTTCTAGCGAGACCCCGTTAAACACCCATTAAGCGAATTCGTTTATCTCGTGTTTAGGTGACGGAAAAGGCCCGCGGAGAAGACGGGCCTTTTCCCGGAGGTTACTGCGGCGGCCGGTTGCCGAGCTGGCGGCGGAGCTGCTCCAGCTCACGCTCCAGGTCGGCCACGTTCCGGTCCTGCGGCTGCTGGGGCTGGGCCTGCGGCTGGTGGCCGTAGGGCTGGTGCTGCGGAACCGGCCCGCCCCCGTGCTGTCCGTACTGGCCGGCCGGCTGCTGACCGTGCTGGCCGCCGTGGGCCTGCTGGTAGGCCTGGTAGGGCTGCGACGGGGGCCGGTAGCGGGTGGTGCTCTCGGCCGGGGGCAGCGAGTGGGCCTGCGGCGGCTGGTAGGCCGGGATCTGCTGGGCCTGCGCCTGGTAGGGCGGGGCGCCGTTGTAGACCGGGATCTGGGCGCGCTTGTTCCGCTTGGCCCGCTTGACCAGCAGGCGGAGCAGCACCAGGCCGAGCAGGATCGCGACGATCACCCCGGCGCCGATGAGCAGCCAGAAGCCCGACGACTGCGGCGACTCGTCCTTGCCGGCCGTGATGGCCTGCTGCGAGTTGGTGATGTACTCGGCGACCCATGGGTGGGTGGGGTGCAGCGCCTGGACCTCGCGGAAGACGGGCAGCGCCTCGGAGTAGTGCTTGAGGAAGAAGGCGTCCAGGGCCGTGTTCCAGCGGGTCGTGGTGGCCGAGGCGGTCGGCTTGATGCCCTTCTCGTTGAGCTTCTCCTTGATCACCGAGATCGGGAGCACGAACGACTCGTTCTCCGACGCCTCCCCGCCCTCGGAGACCGTGCCCGCGATCAGCATGCCGATCACGTCGCCGTCCTTGGAGAACACCGGCCCGCCGGAGTTGCCGTGGTAGGAGGGCGCCTGCGTCTGGATGTACGGGACGCCCTTGTCGGTCGTCCGCAGCGCGTTGTACGGCCCCTCGGTCAGCGCCGGGTCGAGCTTCGACTCCAGGCTGAAGAACGGGGTGTTGGTGACCAGCCCGGGGAACCCGCTGATGTAGAGCGTCGACCCGACCTGGACGTCGGCGTCGTCGCCGAGCGGCACGGTCGGCAGGTTCTGCTGCCCGTTGACCTTGAGCAGCGCGTAGTCCTTGCCGGGGTAGCTCTCGCCGACGTCCACGAGCTCGGCCACGATCGGCTTGGCGGTCTTGTCGACGCCGCCGCCCGGGTGGGCCTGCAGCACCGCGATCTCCTTCTTGAGACCGTCGATCCGCATGTTGGCCGCGTTGAAGTTGATGAAGAGGTTCTCGGCGAGCTTGATCATCTCTTCGTCGGGCGAGAGGTCCTTGACCATCTCCAGGATCCCCTGCGCGTCCTCCTCGTAGAACTTGGAGAGCGCCTGCTGGGCGAAGACGTCGTTGAGCTGCTTGTCGCCCATCTCGACGCAGTGCGCGCCGGTGACCATGTACCCGTCGGGGGTGACCCACCAGCCGGTGCACATGCCGCCGACCTCGGCGTCCACGACCCGGTTCGGGCTGCCCGGCACCAGGTAGGCGCCGACGTTCGCGTTCATCTGCTCGAACATGTACTTGGCGATGGTGCGCTGGTCGGAGGCGACCTTGCCGGCCACGACGTCGGCGGTGATCTTGTCGACGAGCGCGTAGAGGTTGGCCTCGTTGACGGCCGGGGTGGGCACGCTGACCTGGCCCGTGTAGGTGAGGCTGGTGAGCTGGACGGCGGGGTGGGTCTGCGCGGCGAGCCGGGTCCCGATCGGGACGTCAGGCGTCTCATCCGCGTACGCGGGAGATGCGGCGAGCACCGACACCGCCGCGGTGGCGACGATGATTCTTCTGAGGTTCACGGCACTGATCGTCGGCCAGCCGCCTTGTCCACCACTTGTGAGTGACTTGGGGTTTCCATTACCCGAGGGAAAACCCCAGGGCAGACCCGGTGGTGGACGGTTTGGCCCGTTCCTACCGTTGCGGACATGGCCAGAGCCGTCCCGCCCGGGACCGTCACGATCGCCGGCCGCCCCTTCGTCGCGGCGGTGCTCCCCGACGTGTACGACGCCCGCGACCTCCCCTACCGCCCCCTCCTGCGGCCGCTGCCCGACGTGGTCGACAACCGCGCCGGACGGCGGGTCCTCACCCAGGAGGGGGCCTCGTGCACCGGCCACGCCCTGGCGGCCGTCATCGCCTCGGCGCGCGACGGCCTGGCGGTGAGCCCGTACATGCTCTACCGCCTCGGCCGCCGCTACGACGAGTTCGCCGGGGAGGAGGACGTCGGCTCCTCGCTCCGGGGCGTCCTGAAGGGCTGGTACCACCACGGCGTGCTGCCCGAGGACGCCTGGACCGACCCCGAGCCCGACCTCAACGACCCGCTGGTCGCGGCGGAGGCGGCCCGCATCCCGATGGGCGCCTACTACCGGGTGACGCCCGGCAACCTCGACGACGTGCAGTCGGCCATCGCCGAGGCGGGCGCGGTGTGCGTGTCGGCGCTCGTGCACGAGGGCTGGCGGGAGCCGTGCCCGGAGAACGGCGCCCACGTCATCCGCCGTCTCGGCGGCCACGTGCCGCTGGGCGGCCACGCCTTCGCCTTGGTCGGCTACGACGAGACGGGTTTCCTGGTGCAGAACTCGTGGGGCCCGTCGTGGGCCGGCGGCGGCTTCGCCACCCTCCCGTACGACGAGTGGCTCGCCACCGCCTACGACGCCTTCGCGGTCCGCCCCGGCGTGCGGGGCACCCCGCTGAGCACCCGCTCGCGCCCGGCCCCGGAGGTCGCCGCCGCGGCCGCGGGCGTGGACCTGGCCCCCTACGTGGTGAACCTGGGCAACGACGGCCGCCTGGCCCGGATCGGGACCTTCGAGAGCTCCCCCCGCCAGATCGAGGCCGCTCTCACCCAGATGGACGCCGCCCACGACAAGTGGGGCGGCGAGGAACGCCACGTGGTCCTCTACGCCCACGGCGGCCTGACCAGCGGCGGCCGGGGCCAGGACATCGCCCGGCGGGACCTCGGCTGGTGGCTGGCCAACCGGATCTACCCGGTCACCTTCGCCTGGCAGACGGGCGCGATCGAGACCCTCGTCGACCAGCTGGCCGACCTGACCCGCCGCTTCCTGCCCGCAGGCGGCCCGGCGGAGTGGCTGACCGAGCAGGCCGACCGCGCGGTCGAGGTGGTGGCGCGCGGCAGCCTCGCGTGGGCCTGGGACCAGATGAAGCAGAACGCCCGCGCGGCCTCGGAACCGGTGGCGGACGAGGTCGACTGGACCGCCACCCGCTCGCGGCACCCGGGCGCCACCCTGACCGCGCTGGCGCTCGCGAACCACCTGCACCCGGGCACCCGCGTCCACCTGGTGGGCCACAGCGCCGGCTCGATCTTCCTGGCCGCCCTGGCCGGACGGCTGGTGGAGGCGGGCGTGCCGATCGCGTCCACGACGTTCCTGGCCCCCGCCATCACCGTGGCCGACTTCCGGCGTACCCTCGGCCCGCTGCTCCCCCGGCTCGGCCGGTTCACCACGTTCGCCCTGACCGACGACCTGGAGCTCGGTGACGTGTGCGGCGCCGTCTACCGCAAGTCGATCCTCTACCTGGTCTCCCGCGCCTTCGAACGGCCCGCCGAGGCGGGCGGCGAGGTGCCGATCCTCGGCATGGCCAAGCATCTGGCGGGCCTCGACGTCCCGGTCGTGCTGGCCGGCACGATGACCCCGATCACCGACCACTGCGCCGCCCGGGGCCACTCCGACTTCGACACCGACACGGCGACCATGACCTCGGCGCTGCTGCGCATCCTGGGCCGCCGGGCCCTCGACGCGACCCTCACTCCCTACCGCTGAGACGGGAAAGGCCCCCGAGAGACTCGGGGGCCTTTCAGCGAGACGCCTGGGCTCAGACGCCCATCGCCTCGGTGTCGTTCGACTCGGCGGTGGTGCCGATCTCGGTGACGCCGTTCTTGAGGTGGTAGCGGGCGATCGCGTCCTTCAGCGTCTCCGGCTTCACCTCGCCGCGCTTGGCGAGCTGGGTGAGCACCGCCAGGGTGATCGAGGCCGCGTCGACGTGGAAGTGCCGCCGCAGCGCCGAACGGGTGTCGGACAGGCCGAAGCCGTCGGTCCCGAGCGAGGTCCAGTCGCCCGGCACCCACTGCGCGATCTGGTCCTGTACGGCCCGCATGTAGTCGCTGACGCCCACGAAGGGCCCGGGTACATTCGACAGCTTGGTCGTGACGTAGGGGACCTTCTGCTCGGCCTCAGGGTTGAGCAGGTTGTGCTCGTCGCACGCCAGGGCGTCGCGGCGCAGCTCCGACCACGAGGTGGCCGACCACACCGAGGCGGCCACGCCCCACTCGTCGGCCAGCATGCGCTGCGCCTCCAGGGCCCACGGCCCGGCGACGCCCGACACCAGGATGTTGGCCTTGGGGCCGTCACCCTGGGCGGGGGCGAACAGGTAGAGACCCTTGAGCAGGCCCTCGACGTCGAGGCCGGCCGGCTCGGCGGGCTGCTGGTAGGGCTCGTTGTAGACGGTCAGGTAGTAGAAGACGTCTTCGGCGTTCTCGCCGTACATCCTCCGCAGGCCGTCGCGCACGATGTGGGCCACCTCGTAGGCCCACGACGGGTCGTAGGACACCGCGGCGGGGTTGGTCGAGGCGATGAGCGGCGTGTGGCCGTCTTCGTGCTGCAGGCCCTCGCCGTTCAGGGTGGTCCGGCCGGCGGTGGCGCCGAGCAGGAAGCCGCGGCCCATCTGGTCGGCCAGCTGCCACATCTGGTCGGCCGTGCGCTGCCACCCGAACATCGAGTAGAAGATGTAGATCGGGATCATGTGCTCGCCGTGCGTGGCGTACGCCGAGCCGACCGCGATCGTGGAGGCCATCGAGCCCGACTCGGTGATGCCCTCGTGCAGGATCTGACCCTCGGTCGACTCCTTGTAGGACAGCAGCAGGTCCCGGTCGACCGCCTCGTAGGTCTGCCCGTAGGGCGAGTAGATCTTGGCGGTCGGGAACATCGCGTCGATGCCGAAGGTGCGGGCCTCGTCGGGGATGATCGGCACGAAGCGCTTGCCGATCTCCTTGTCGCGCATGAGGTCTTTCAGCAGGCGGACGAACGCCATGGTGGTGGCGACGTTCTGCTTGCCCGACCCCTTCGACATCTGCTTGTAGGCGTCGTCGCCCGGCAGCTTGAGGGTCTTGGCGCGCACGACCCGCTTGGGCAGGAAGCCGCCCAGCGCGTGGCGGCGCTCCTTCATGTAGGCGATCTCGTCGCTGTCGGGACCCGGGTGGTAGTAGGGCGGCAGGTCGCCCTCGAGGTCCTTGTCGGGGATCGGAAGGTAGAGCCGGTCGCGGAACTCCTTGAGCTCCGCCTTGCTCAGCTTCTTCATCTGGTGGGTGGCGTTGCGGGCCTCGAAGTCCTTGCCCAGCGTCCAGCCCTTGATGGTCTGCGCCAGGATGACCGTCGGCTGGCCGACGTGGTCGCGGGCCGACTTGAAGGCCGCGTAGACCTTGCGGTAGTCGTGACCGCCGCGCGAGAGCTTGCGGATCTCGTCGTCGGACAGGTGCTCGACCATCTTGCGCAGGCGAGGGTCGCCGCCGAAGAAGTGGTCGCGGATGTAGCCGCCGTTCTCGACCGAGTAGGTCTGGAACTGGCCGTCGGGCGTGGTGTTCATCTGGTTGACCAGCACGCCGTCGACGTCGGCCGCCAGCAGCGGATCCCAGTCACGGCCCCAGACGACCTTGATGACGTTCCACCCGGCGCCCCGGAAGTACGACTCGAGCTCCTGGATGATCTTGCCGTTGCCCCGGACCGGGCCGTCGAGCCGCTGCAGGTTGCAGTTGATGACGAAGGTCAGGTTGTCGAGCTCCTCGCGGGCCGCGAGACCGATGGCGCCGAGCGACTCGGGCTCGTCCATCTCGCCGTCGCCGAGGAAGGCCCACACGTGGCTGCGCGAGGTGTCCTTGATCTTGCGGTCGTGCAGGTAGCGGTTGAACCGCGCCTGGTAGATCGCGCCGATCGGGCCCAGCCCCATGGAGACCGTGGGGAACTCCCAGAAGTCGGGCATGAGGCGCGGGTGGGGGTAGGACGGCAGCCCCTTGAACCCGTGGGACAGCTCCTGCCGGAAGGCGTCGAGCTGGGTCTCGGTGAGGCGGCCCTCGAGGAAGGCGCGCGCGTAGATCCCCGGGGCCGCGTGGCCCTGGAAGAACACCTGGTCGCCCGACTCGCCGTGGTCCTTGCCGCGGAAGAAGTGGTTGAAGCCCACTTCGTAGAGGGACGCGGCGGAGGCGTAGGTGGCGATGTGGCCGCCCACGTTGGTGCGGGCGTTGGCCCTGGTCACCATGATCGCGGCGTTCCACCTGCTGTAGGCGCGGATCCGCCGCTCGACGTATTCGTCGCCGGGGAACCACGGCTCGCGCTCGGGGGCGATCGTGTTGATGTAGTCGGTGCTGCGCAGACCCGGGACGCCGACCTGATGCTCACGCGCCCGTTCGAGCAGGCGGAGCATCAGATAGCGCGCTCGGGTTCGCCCCTCCGTCCTGACGACGTTGTCGAGCGACTCAAGCCACTCCTGGGTCTCGCTTGGATCGACATCAGGGAACTGGCTGGGTAGGCCGTCACTGATGATCGAGAAACGCTGGCGTCCGGAAGCCACTGGGTCTCGCCTTCCGAGAATGGACTTTTGTCGGTCTAGGGTTCGGGTTCCATCCTGGCTGCTCCCTGCGGAAGATGCATCTCTACCGCGGGGTAACCGGGTGGTCTTTGGCCTAGACCACCGATGGTAGGACGATTTTCGCCCAAGCTTGCACATCCCGCCACCACCGGGTGTGCTCACTTCGTCAGCGTAACGTTTTGACCTAGGTTGTCCCTCACCTGGTCGCACGGCCCCGATTTGCGGGCAGGCCGCACCTTAGTATCCCGATGTGAGATCTCAGGTCATCGAGGTGCGGACGGGCTCCCGGGAACGGGTGCACGACATCACCGCGGAATGCGCGAGGTTCGTCGGAGACGCCGGAGGCGACGGTCTTCTCAACGTCTTCGTCCCTCACGCGACGGCGGGCGTGGCGCTGATCGAACTGGGCGCCGGCAGCGACGACGACCTGCTGGCGGCCCTGGGCGACCTGCTCCCGGCCGACGACCGCTGGCGGCACGCCCACGGCTCCCGGGGCCACGGGCGGTCTCACGTGATGCCGGCCCTGATTCCGCCCTATGCGACGGTGCCCGTCATCGGGGGGCGGCTGGCTCTGGGCACCTGGCAGTCGATCGCCGTCGTGGATCTCAACGTGGACAACATGGAACGTCGTGTTCGTTTGTCCTATTTGTCCGAATCGTAGATAACGGTGCGGGTCACTGACCGTGGCGACCGTTGACGACGATGGGTCACAGCGTGTGGACTGTGCCGAACGATACCCGCAGCGGTTTTCCAGCGGGGTCGATCCGAGCAGGAGGGATGAGAGTGAGCGCGACCGCGGGTCAGGCGCAGGGCGAGCGCGGCCTGGCCGAACGACTCGGCCTCAAGCCGGGTCAGGTGGTGCAGGAGGTCGGCTGGGACGAGGACAGCGACGAGGCGCTTCGTCAGTCCATCGAGGAGCTGACCGGCAACGAGATGGTCGACGAGGACTATGAAGAGGTCGTCGACGTGGTGCTCCTGTGGTACCGCGACGGGGATGACGATCTGTTCGACATCCTGAGCGGTGTGACCACGGCGCTGGCGGACGGCGGCCAGATCTGGCTGCTGACCCCCAAGGCGGGCCGTGACGGCCACGTCGAGCCGAGCGACATCGGTGAGGATGCCACGACCGCCGGCCTCGCGCAGACCAGCAGCATCAGCGCGGCCAGAGACTGGTCGGGCACGAGACTCGTCTTCAAGGGCCGCCGCTAGCCGACCAGGGCCCCGTCCTGCCGTACGGCCGCCGCCGTACGGCAGGCTCACTACGGGCGGAGTGATCATGGACATGCCGGCCGCCGGGTCTCCCGCGCCCGACTTCGAGCTGACCGACCAGCACGGCACGCCGGTCCGGCTGTCGGGCCTGCGCGGCCGGAAGGTGCTGCTGGTCTTCTTCCCGTTCGCCTTCACCGGCGTCTGCCAGGGCGAACTCCAGGATCTTCACGGGTTCGACGACGCGGTCGTGCTGGCCGTCTCCGTCGACTCGATGTTCGCGCAGCGGGCCTGGGCCGACCGCGAGGGCTGGGACGTCACCCTGCTCTCGGATTTCTGGCCCCACGGTCAGGTCGCGCGTCTTTATGGTGTTTTCGATGAGGTGAAGGGGGTCGCCTCCCGGGGGACCTTCGTCATCGACGCCGAGGGCGTGGTGCGCTGGACGGTCGCGACCGCGATGGGGCAGCCGCGCGACGTCGCCGAATACCGGAAAGTCCTCAGCGAGCTGTAGGGGAGGCCGACATGCCCTGCTACCGATGCGGGGCCCGGCAGACCGACCCGGTTCGTGGCGCGAGCCCGTGGAGGCGCGGGGTCCGCTCTGACGCCCAGGTCCTGATCTGCCCGGAGTGCCAGCGAGCCCACGATCTCGAACTCGACGCCTGCTCCTCGTGCGGCTCGACCACCCTCGTCTGCCGCCTGGGCGAGGTCGAGTGCCGCGCCTGCGGCCACGTCCGCAGCGCCGGCGAGAGCGGCCCCGAACGGCCTCCCGTGCCGGCCGACCTGGCGGCGGAGGTGGAGGCGGCCCTGTCTCGCGTACTCGGGCGGTCGTGAGATTAGATGTCCGGATGAGTTACGTGGTCGCCCTGGATGTGGGCGGGACATCGATGAAGGGCGGCCTCGTCGGCGAATCGGGCGAGGTGACCGGTTTTCCGGGTCGCCCGACCGGGCGTGAGGACGGTCCCGAGGCCGTGGTCGCCAACATCCGGGCCTACGTGGCCGAACTCGCCGCGTCCGGCGACGGGCCGCCGAGCGGCGTGGGCCTGGCGGTGCCCGGGATCGTCGACGGCGACACCGCCCTGTTCTCCGCCAACATCGGCTGGCGCGACGTTCCCGCGAGCGCGTTCGTGCCCGAGGGCCTGCCGGTGAGCCTGGGCCACGACGTGCAGACGGCGGGTCTGGCCGAGAGCGTCTTCGGGGCCGGGCGCGACGTGACCGACTTCCTGTTCCTGCCCATCGGTACGGGGATCGCCGGCGCCCTGATCATCAAGGGCGAGCCCTACGGGGGCGTCAACGGCTGGGGCGGCGAGATCGGCCACACGCCCGTGTGGCCCGACGGCGAGCGCTGCGCCTGCGGCCAGACCGGCTGCCTGGAGACCTACGCCTCGGCGGCCTCCCTGGGCCGCCGCTACACCGAGCGCACCGGGAAGCCGGCCACCGCGGTCGACGTCATGGCGAACGCGGCGACCGATCCTCATGCCTACGCCGTGCTGGCCGAGGCCGTCGAGGCCCTGGCGATCTCGCTGGCGTCGTACACGCTGCTCATGGACCCGGCGATGATCGTCATAGGCGGCGGCCTCGGCGAGGCCGGCGAGGCCCTGCTGATGCCGCTGCGCGACCGCATGACCGAGCGTCTGAGCTTCCGCAAACCCCCGCCGCTGCGCCAGACGGCGCTCGGCGTGCGCGCGGGGATGCTGGGTGCGGGCATCCTGGGCTGGCGCGCGGCGGGGGTCCGTAACTGGGCCCCTCAGCTCGACCTGTAGTCCGTGCATATGCACAGCGGGGTTGTCGAGCAGGGGTGTCTCGGTCCGGCGGCTCAACTCGACCGGTAGTCGGTGTACATGTAGGGGTTGTCGAGGATCTTGGTCTCCGGGATGTCGGGGTTCATTCCGGAGAGCCAGGCGTCGCCCAGTTCGCTCATGAGGTGGTCGACCGTCTTGGCGACCGCGGCGCGGGCGGCCTCGACGCCGCCGACCCTGCCGTCGCGCTTGACCACCTGGCCGTTGACCAGGACCGTGTGGACGTCGCCGCGCTGGGCCTGGAAGGCGATGTGGCCGTAGGGGTTGAGGATCGGGAACATGACCGGCGAGGCGTCGTTCTTGATCAGGACGATGTCGGCCTTCTTGCCGGGCTCCAGGCTGCCGATCTTGTCCGACAGGCCCAGGGCCGCCGCGCCGCCCCGGGTGGCCCACTCGACGACCTGCTCGGCCCGCAGGTGGCAGTGGGTCACGGTCTCCGACTTGACGTGGGCCTCCAGGTGCTCGCGGGACCGGTCGGCGCCGAGGGTGGCCCGCATGGCGGAGAACAGGTCGCCGCTCCACCACACGCTGGTGTCCATCGACAACGAGACCGGGATGCCGTGGTGCCGGAGCTGCCACGTGGGCGGGTAGCCCTGCCCGGCGCTCTGCTCGCTCTCGGTCGAGACCGACACCGAGCCGCCGGTGGCGGCGATGCGGTGGTAGGAGTCGGGGCTGAGCGTGGCGGCGTGCACGTAGGTGGTCTCGGGCGTCATGAAGCCGTTCTCGTACATGAGCCGGATGCCCTCGTCGTTGGTCGCGCCCCACACGCCCGCGTGGGTGGTCACGGGGAGCCCGAGGTCGCGGGCGGCCTCGAAGGCGGCCTTCTCGGGGAAGGCGGGGTCGCCGGTGACGTCGAAGGCAAGCTGGAGCCCCAGCATGTCGCCCCAGGACCGCCGGCCGATGAAGTCGCGCAGGTCGGCGGAGGGCGCCCAGTCCCAGGGGGCCTGCTGGATGTTGCCGTACGCGAGCACGAACCGCCCCGGCACCGCCTCCAGCGCGTCGACGGCCGCCTCGGCGTGGTCGACGGTCTGCAAACCGTGCGACCAGTCGACGGTCGTGGTCACCCCGGCGTCGAGTGCCTCGACGCCGCCGAGCAGGTTGCCCGCGTAGACGTCCTGGGGGCGGAACTTCTTGCCCCATTCGAGGTAGTACCAGACGAAGTACTGGGTGAGGGTCCAGTCGGCGCCGTAGCCGCGCATCGCGGTCTGCCACAGGTGACGGTGGGTGTCGATCATGCCGGGCATCACGATGCCGCCGGACGCGTCGATCTCCTCGGTGCCCTCGGGCACCTCCAGATCGGGCCCCACGGCGACGATGACCTCCCCGTCGGCCAGCACGTCGCCGCGCGCCAGCACGGTTCGCCGGTCGTCCATGGTCAGCACGAGTCCGTTGCGGAGGACGATGGGCATAGAGCTGCCTCCCAGAGTCGCGGACCAACGTCCGCCTGGCGGTCGCAGAAACGTGAATGCAACAATGCGAGCCCCCTCCGCCGATGTCAAGACACGCAGGGCCGTCTAAAGTCGACCCATGCCACGCAAGGACACCGGACCCGACTTCATCGAGGCGCTCGCCAGGGGGCTCGACGTGATCAAGGCGTTCGGCCCGCGCCAGCGGGTGATGACCCTCACCGAGGTCGCCACGGCGGCCGGGCTGGCCCGGCCGACCGCCCGCCGCATCCTGCTGACCCTGGAGGAGCTCGGCTACGTCCGGGCCGCCGAGGGCGGGTTCGCGCTCACGCCCCGGGTGCTGGAGCTGGGGGTGGCCTACGTCCACTCGATGGGCCTGTGGGAGATCGCCCGGCCGCACCTGGAGCAGCTGTCGGCGCTGACGCGCGAGTCGTGCTCGATCGCGCAGCTCGACGGCTCCGACATCGTGTACGTCGCCCGCGTGGCCGTGCCCAAGATCGTCACCCTGTCGGTCAGCATAGGGACCCGGTTCCCGGCGCTGCAGACCTCGCTGGGCAAGGTCCTGCTGGCCGCCCTGCCCGCCGCCGAGGCCGACGCCGTGCTCCAGACGCCGAGCCAGTCGGGCATCACGCCGCGCTGGCGGCCGTCGGCCGAGGAGCGCCACGCGGCGCTGCGGGCGGTGCGGGCCAGCGGCTGGGCGGTGACCGACGAGCAGCTCGCGCCGGGCATCCGCTCGGTGGCCGCGCCGCTGCGCGACGGCCACGGGAAGGTGATCGCGGCCATCAACGTGAACGCCCACTCGGCCGAGACCTCCATGGAGCGGCTGACCGAGGAGTTCCTGCCCGCCCTGCTCCGCACGGCCGGCGCGATCGGCGCCGACGTCGCCCTCCACGAGTCGATCCCCCAGTCGACCACCCAGGTGCCCGCTTGACATCACCTTCGCCGCCCGACCAGACTCGGAATCGCGGACGATTGTCCGCGTGACGGACGAAGGGAACTCATGGGCGCACTCGACGGCATCCTCGTGGCCGACTTCTCCCGGGTTCTCGCCGGGCCCTACGCCACGATGCTGCTGGCCGACATGGGCGCCGAGGTCATCAAGGTCGAGTCGCCCGGCGGCGACGACACCCGCAACTGGCTGCCCCCGGAGCGCGACGGCGTCTCGACGTACTACCTGGGCGTCAACCGGGGGAAACGTTCGGTCGCCCTCGACCTGAAGGACCCCGCCGACCAGGCCCTCGCCCACGAGCTGTCCGGCCGCGCCGACGTCTTCATCGAGAACTTCAAGCCCGGCGGCCTGGCCGCCTACGGGCTCGACTATCCGGCGGTCCGGGAGCGCAACCCCAAGGTGGTGTACGCCTCCATCACCGGCTTCGGTGCGGAGGGCGGCGCCCATCTGCCCGGGTATGACCTCATCGTGCAGGCGGTTTCCGGGCTGATGAGCCTCACGGGTTCGGCCGACGGTCCGCCCTACCGGGCGGGCATGTCGGTCTTCGACGTGATCACCGGCCTGCACGCGGTGTCGGGCATCCTCGCCGCGCTCTACGCCGGCGGCGGCCAGCGCGTCGAGGTCAACCTGATGTCGTCGGCCCTGTCGGCGCTGGTCAACCATTCGAGCGCCGTGGTCGCCGGGGAGGTCACCCCCCACCGGATGGGCAACGCCCACCCGTCGCTGTTCCCTTATGAGCCGCTGGAGTGCGCCGACGGCGAGCTGGTCGTCGCGGCGGGCAACGACGGGCAGTTCCGGAAACTGTGCGAGGTGCTCGGGGTGCCCACGCTGGCCGACGACGCGCGCTTCGCGCGTACACGGGATCGCACCGCGAACCGGGCCGAGCTGAAGCCGCTGCTGGTCGCGGAGCTGAAGAAGCGCACGCGAGCCGACCTGTTCGCCGCGCTCAGCGCGGCGGGGGTGGCCTGCGGACCGATCAACACGGTGGCCGAGGGGGTCGCGCTGGCGGAGGACCTGGGCCTCGCGCCGGTGGTGGAGCCGGGCGGCGTGCCGTCGGTCCGCCACCCCATCCGCTTCTCCGGCACGCCCGCGGGCTACCGGCTGCCGCCGCCCTCCTTGGACGAACACGGGGACGAGATCAGGAAGTGGCTGCGATGAACTTTCCCACCGGCATCGGCACGTCCGACGCCGACTCCATCAGCCTGCTCGGACAGGACCTGGCCCACGACCTGATGGGCAAGGTCGGCTTCGGCGAGCTGGCGTTCTGGCTGGTCGCGGGCCGCCGCCCGACTCCGGGCGAGACCCGGGTGTTCGAGGCGGTGCTGGTCGCCCTGGCCGACCACGGCTTCACCCCGACGGCCATCGCCGCCCGGCTGACGCTGCTGAGCGCGCCCGAGAGCGTCCAGGGGGCGCTGGCGGCCGGCCTGCTCGGCGGCGGATCCCGGTTCCTGGGCGTCACCGAGGACGCCGGCCGGTTCCTGCACGACCTGGTGGAGTTCGCGAACGGCGACGACTGCTACGACTCCGTGGCCCTGGAGGCCGTGCGGGAGGCGCGGGCCGAGAAGCGGCTGATCCCCGGCCTGGGACACCCCGTCCACAAGGTCGAGGACCCCCGCACCCCGGTGCTGTTCGCCATCGCCCGGGAGGAGGGCGTCTTCGGCCCTCATATGGCGCTGTTCGAGGCGATCGGACGGGTCCACCCCGAGGTGCTGGGCCGCAGGTTGCCGCTCAACGGCGCCGGGGTCTGCGGCGCGGCCCTGGCCGACCTGGGGCTCCCGGTCGACCTGCTGCGCGGCTTCGCCCTGCTGGCCCGCGCCGCCGGCCTGCTCGGCCACCTCGCCGAGGAACGCCGCCGCCCCATCGGCATGGATGTCTACCTGACCGTCGACCGGAACGCGACGTACGAACCGTAGAGAAGGTGCCCCATGGCAACACTGGCCGCGGTGATCGCGTCCACGCACCACCCGTTCTACTACAAGGCCAGCACCGCGCCCCCGGAGGAACGCCCGCCGTTCGCCGACGAGTGGGTCGCCAAGATCACGGCCTTCCGCGAGACCCTCACCCGGGCCCGCGCCGACGTGCTGGTCATGGTCGGCTCCGACCACTTCCACCAGCTGTGGCTCGACAACATGCCGCAGTTCCTGGTGGGCAAGGCGCCCTTCTACGACGCCAACTGGTACAACGAGGAACGCGAGTTCGGCCTGCCCCGCATGCTGCTGCGCGGCCACGAGGAGCTGTCGTCCCACATCCTGCGCGGCGGCCTCGACGAGGGCTTCGACCTGGCCTTCTCCAACGAGCTGCGGATCGACCACAGCATCACGTGCCCGATCATCACGCTGCGCCCCGAGGCCGACCTGCCGATCGTGCCGATCTACACCAACATCTTCGCCCCGCCGCTTCCCCGGCCGGGGCGATTCGTCGAGCTGGGCCACGCGATCAGGCGCCTGATCGACACCTGGCCCTCCGACCTGCGCGTCGCCGTGATCGGCACCGGCCACCTGTCACTCGAACTGGGCGGCCCGCGGCAGTTCGGCCCGCACGGCCCCGACCCCGAGTTCGACCGCAAGGCGGTCGAGTGGATCGCCTCCGGCGACATCGAACGCGCCCTCGCCGAGGTCACCCTCGACTCGTTGTGGACGCCCGGCAACGCCACCCACGGCTTCATGGACTTCATGCTCATGATGGGCGTGGCCGGAGAGGGCGCCAAGGCCGACTACGCCGACACCCTCGACCTGTTCCACACGATGGAGGCCTACTTCACCTGGTATCCGAACGGGGTCCCGGCATGAGCAAGTACCTGCTGAACAAGTTCCTGTTCACCGTCGACCGCGACCCCGACCTGGTCGAACGCTACCGCGCCGCCCCCCACGAGACGGTGGCGTGGTGGGAGTCGACCATCGCCAACGAGATCCTCAACTGCCACGGCGGCGAGGCGAGCACCTGGCTGGCCTTCGACGACGTCGAACGGGAAGCGCTGACCGGCCACGACTACGTCAAACTGTTCGAACTGGGCGCTCACCCGTTTCTGACGCTGACCCTGTTCATCGCCATGTTCGAGCGCGACTACGACGAACCGCTGGCCTTCCAGAAGGAGTACGGCGCAAGGTTGTCGCACTTCAGCCTCCCCTACCCCGACATCGCCACATGAGCTCACCGATGCGCGCGGCCCTGGTCGAATGCTGCGGCCGACCACCGGTGATCGGGAACGTCCCCCGGCCTCTTGCGGGGGCCGGGGACGTTCTCGTATCCGTCACCTGCGCACCGATCACCCCTCTCGACCTGCTGTGCGCGACGGGCGAATCGTATTTCGGCGAACCGGCCCTGCCGTATGTGCCCGGTGTGCAGGGCGTCGGAGTCACCCCTTCCGGGGAGCGGGTGTGGTTCCCCACGTCGGCCGGGATGGCTCCCGGGAACGGGAGCATGGCCGAGTTCTGCGTCGCGCCCTCTTCCGATCTTGTACGCCTGCCTGACGGCTGCGACGACGTCGCGGCGGCCTCGTTGGGGCTGTCGGCGGTGGCGGCGTGGCTTTCGCTGACGTGGCGGGCCCGTCTGGCGCGCGGCGAGAAGGTCGTCGTCCTCGGGGCCGGCGGGACCGTGGGCCAGGTGGCTTTGCAGGCCGCGCGGCTGCTGGGGGCGGGTGACCTGGTGGGGGTGTCGCGCGCGCCTCGGGAGGGGTGCATTCCGCTGGAGCCGGTGTCGACGCTCGCGGCGCGGCTTCGCGAGGCCATCGGGGCGGCCGACGTGGTGATCGATCCCGTGTTCGGGGAGCCGGCCGAGGCGGCGTTGCAGGTGCTGGCGCCTTTTGGGCGACTCGTCAACCTGGGCGGGTCGGCGTCCGACGCGGCGGTGTTCTCGTCGGCCGCGTTGCGGAGCCGGGCCGTCTCGGTTCTCGGGTACTCGAACAACATGGTCAGCGGGGAGCAGCGGGCGGCGGCGCTGGCGGAGATCTTCGAGCATGCGGCTCGGGGAGAGCTGGCGGTTGATCACCATGTGGTGGGGCTTGACGAGGTCGGGGCGGCTTGGGCGGATACGCGGGGAGGGCGCGCGGTGGTGCGGGTTACCGAGGTGCCTTCGGCCGTGGGAGTGCCGTAAGGTGTAAGCGGTCCGGGGGCGGTTAGCTCAGCGGTAGAGCACTCGCCTTACAAGCGAGGGGTCACTGGTTCGAACCCAGTACCGCCCACGTCTAGCCTCTCACCTGCAGAAACAGGTGGGAGGCTTTCGTTTGTCACCACCCCACATAGCTCAGTGGGCCCTCGCCTTTGACCCTTTCCTGAGCTGGTTCGGGTTCCATAAGGCCTGACAGCGCCTTGACTGAACGCCCGCGCTGGAGGCCGAAGACTGGGCTTGATCCGGTTTGATGGACACCTGAGATCAGGGGTTCGTCCCTGGAAGGGTGCCCATGATGGAGACCATGGGCAAAGAGCGGCGTCCACGCCGGTCGTTCACCCCGGAGTTCAAAGCCGAGATCGTCGAATTGTGCCGGCGCGGTGAACGACCCCTACTTATAGCAAGGCCAACTGGGGCCGCAATGAGGCAGCGGGGGCCATAATCGGCGACTTCAGGCCCGCCGTATCGGGCCGCGGAACACCAATACCCACGAGCGGCATCTGCAGCAAGAAAGAGACATGCCCGTGCTGTTGCTGTCGGCGCTGCGCTTGGTGGTGATGGTGTACTACCTGATCTCCAGCCGTCGAGCCGAGGAAGGGTGGCGTGAAAGTACTGGGAGATCACACCAAACCCGGTTGAAATTAAACCCCGATCAGTCGCCATAGTCCCAGCGCCAGGAACAGCCCTGGGATCATCCACGACTTCTTGGATTTCCACCTGCATATCACCGCACAGAGCATGAGGGTCATGCCGAAACCAACCAGTAGTCGCACAAAAGCCACCGCGTCCGGATCAATCTCCGGAGAGTCGGTCGACGGGTAGCGTTCGACCCCGAGGAGCCAGCCCAGCCCTATCGACAGACTTCCGCTGACCACAAGGGACCAGTAGATCAGCCGCACCAGGAGCCCTTTCGCCTGCGCGTCCGTTGTTTCAGCATACTCGCCACTCATTTTAGGAGACCTTCCAGCATGCTTCGGTTTTTCATCACCCGGCGCCCATAGCTGCTCGGGCCATTCCCTCCATTATCATAACCTGATGCCGCATTGAGTGCGGTTGAATTCGACCAGTTGCCGGTATTTGGCGTCAGCTTACGCAGATATGCCGCAGCCATGAAAGCTCCCTGGACGGGATCCTCCAGCGATGCCAGAAGCTGGCCCCCCAAGAGGTTCGATAACGTATCCTTATCCTCGTCGCGCCCCTTGCTCTTGTCATATCCGAGCACCCAGGCAGCGGTTCCGAGGTTCATGGACACGTCACCGAAAGACGTGTCGTAGCCCCCATTCGCAATATATCCGGCGTCGTCGTAAATCCGAGGATCTCCACCTACTTCTTCGTACACCACACCTGCGAGCACCCAGGCGGGAATTGACCTTCTCGCGCACCCGGGCACCGTAATTGGCGATAGGTCTCGTCTGACCTATCGCCTATCGCCAACAGGTAGCCTCCATCGGCGGACATTTGCCCGTCTTCCGGCGGCCAGCGCGGGCATAGGACCGCACGCGAAGAGGCGGCACGCCTTGCAGGTCGAACCACTGGACGCGAGAGCGGCCATGAATCTGACAGAACCGTCAAGCGAAGTCAGAGCACGTTCGTGATCGCGCGTCACGCGAGATCGTTTTATGACCTCTCGCCTTTGAGTCTTCCGCTCTCTGCCCAGTTCCGAAGTGCCAGCCCACTACACAAGCGAGGGGTCACTGGTTCGAACCCAGTACCGCCCACGTCGAGCCTCTCACCTGCGAAACAGGCGAGAGGCTTTCTTCGTCGCCGAGCCGGTTCTCAGTGGACCACGCGGGTCCGCCCGCGGCGCGGGTCGAAGTGGAGCCGTATCAGGGCGGGCAGGTGTTCCAGCCCCAACGCACTCCGCAGGTCGGGGAGCGCCTCGTCGTGGAGCCGGGTGATCAGGGCGTCCGGGTGTGCCGGATCTCGTGAGGTCACCCGCAGGTCGAGGGCGGGTGCGTCCGGCTTTCCGCGCAGCGAGGCCCGCGCGCGCCGCACGCCCTGGTAGGCGCTCACCTGATCGGCGAGGGTTTCGCCGGCCTGTTTCGCGCCGATCTCGGTGATCCCGGACGGGCCCGACTCCAGCCGTACACGATTCAGCCGGTCGAGCCGGAACTGGGCGAGCAGCCAGCCCAGCCCGATGGCGCCCAGCACGAAGCCCCCGGCGGCGACGGCCGGCCAGAACCAGGACGTGGAGCCGGCGAAGGCGGAGACGATGCCGGGCAGCAGGGACGCGCGGGCCGCGTTCGCGCCGAAGACGCCCAGGCCGAGCGCCAGGGCGACGGCGCCCGCCGCGAGAAGGATCAGGCCGAGCAGCGCCAGGCCGGTCCGGTTGCCCCACGCGATGCCCCGGCCGAAGGCCCTACCTCGTGTCATGGTGCACCTCTCACCTTGGTCTTGACCGTGTAGCGGCCGACCGGCGCGAGCCTGGCCAGCTCGCCTTCCACGGCGTCTCGCACGCGCTCGCGCACTGCGGCCGTGTCGCGCAGGTCGGTGCCCGCGTGTACGGTCACCTGCCGGCCGCGAATCCGCGCCCGCGCCTGGCGTACACCGTCCACCTGGGCGGCGACCGTGCCGAGCACCCTGGCCAGCATGCGCCGCGACGTGCCGATGATCATGTCGGGTTCGCCGCTGCGCAGCGCCACCAGCCGGGTTCGCCCGGGGATCGCCGCGATCAGGATCAGCAACGCCCCCACGATCCCGATGACCGCGGCAGCCGCCATGACCACGTCGTCCTGCCAGGTCGAGGCGCGGGCCCAGTCGACCACGCGGTCGTACGGCACGATGCGCACCGGGTGGCCGAACAGCGCCGAGATCGTTCCGACCGCGATCAGCAGCCCGACGACGAACAGGACGAACGCGGCGATCGCCGCGGGCACCTTCCGCCTGGGACGCAGGAAGCGCCTCGCGCCCTTCCCCCGCGCGGACGCGCGGGAGGCCGGTTCGGGGGTGTCCGGGAGGTCAGCTCCCGTGTGGAGAGTCGTCATAGCCGCTCCTCCGTGTCGGCACGAGCCGGACCACGTCGACGTCGACGTTCTCGACGGCGATGCCGGTCAGGTCGCGCACCCGGCTCATGAGCCGCTCGCGCGCCTCCGCCGCGACCTGGCGCACCGGCGCCGGGTAGCGGACGGCGATGCCGAGACGCACGGCGGCGACGGCTCCGCTGACGGACGCCGCCACGTGCGGCTTCTCCACGAGCCGGTCGTCGTCGGCGGCCACCTCCGTGGCGATCTTCACGAACGCACGCTCCGAGACCGTCGTGGCGCCGTGCCCGGCCGTGGCGGTCACTGCCGCCTTACCCGAAGCTTGGGCATCTGGACGCCGCCTTCGAGGACGAGCCCGACGAAGAAGCCGACGACTCCCAGGACGAGCACGATGAGGAAGGCGTTGAGGCCGCCGAAAGCGCCCACGATTCCGAGGATCGTGCCGAACGTGAGCCCGACGATGGTCCAAACTGGGAACTGGTTCATGATCGTCCTACCTTCCTGGCTTCTTCGGTGTCGACGACGTCTTCGACCGTCACGTCCACACGCCTGTCGCCGGACAGCGGGCCCACGGCTTCGCGAACCCTGGTCACGATCTCGGGTATGGGCCTGCCGTACCGGACGGCCAGGTGGATCTCGACCGCCTCATCGCGCAGGCGGACCCCCGGCACGGATCCGCCGGGAAGGTACGTGGCGGCCGTCCCGAACGGACCGCTGGTGAGCGAGGCCACGCCGGCACACGAGGCCGTCTTCTCGGCGATCCGCCTCACGTCCGGAGCGGTCCGGAGCGCGGCCCCCGGCTTCGGCGGAGCCGCCGTACGGCCCCTGCGCCTGGTCATTGCACCCGCGCGCCTTCCCTGCCGCCCGAGGACTGGTCCTGGCCCGGCAGGTAGACGTCGTCCACCGCGACGTTCACCTCGGTCACCTCGAGCCCGCACATCTGCCCGACGGCCGTGATCACGTGGTCCCGGACCGCGTCGGCGAGGTCCGGAATGGCCACGCCGTAGTCGACGACCAGATCGATGTCGACGGCCGCCTGGCGCTCCCCGACCTCAACGGCGATGCCGCGGGTGACGCCCTCCTCGGCGCCGAGCCTGCCCTTGAACGCGCCGAACGCGCGGGCCGGGCCGGTGCCGAAGTCGTGGACCCCGGAGATCTCCCGGGCGGCCACGCCGGCGATCTTCGCGACGACGTCCCCCGCGATGGTGGTGTGGCCGTGGTCGTGGACGCGCTCTCGCGGTACGGGCATGGTTTGGGCCGATGGCGTAGTGGTTTCCGTCATACGAATCCCCCGCTTTGACCTTTTTGACAGCCTTATTGGTGTTTGGCTGCCTTCTTCCCTTAGTACCCCTCCTGATGAATGAAGGGATGAAGGTCAGGGTCAGGTTGCGTCACGGACCTGCCTCAACTTGCCAAAGCGCTTTTCCGGGGTGTCCGCGCCGGGAAGGCGCATCTCTCGCGCTTCACGTGTCCCGTGAGGGGAACCGCGCGAACATGTCTTCCTCAGTTCGGCGAGGGAACGACCGCGACCCCGCCTGCGGGCAGTCGCCACAAGAGTTCCCCTTCGGGGACCCGACTTCGACGATGACGGTTACTGCCGCTGATCGTCGAGCCCTTTGGGGGACTCACGATCCGCTGATCGGCAAGCATGCCAGGCCTGGCGCTGTCCGCGCCGCCGCTTCCAAGCACCGGCCCGCGGCCGAGCCAAGGCAGTCCACGCAATCCGATCCCGGGACAGTTCGGCGATTCCGAGTTCAACCCCGAGACAGTTCGGTGTTTCGAGTCCAATCCCGAGACAGTTCGGTGCTCCCGTGTCCGACTCCGGGACCGTTCAGTGCTCCCGTGTCCGACCCCGAGACCGTTCAATGCTCCCGTGTCCGACCCCGAGACCGTTCAATGCTCCCGAGTCCGACCCCGAGACCGTTCAATGCTCCCGAGTCCGACCCCGAGACCGTTCAATGCTCCCGAGTCCGACCCCGAGACCGTTCAATGCTCCCGAGACCGTTCAATGCTCCCGAGTCCGACCCCGAGACCGTTCAATGCTCCCGAGACCGTTCAATGCTCCCGAGTCCGACCCCGAGACCGTTCGGTGCTCCCGAGTGGGCGGTCGATGGGCCGGCGGTGAGGGCGGCTCGGCCGCCTGATGCTCGCCGCCGACCCGCCCCAGTCGTCACGGAGACGACAGGCGATGACACGCCACCCGAGGCGGTCGCTTTACCCCGTCCCGCTACGAGGAACCCAGGCGATTCGGCCTCTCCGTAGAGGCCGAATCGCCTCGGCCAGACGGCCCTACAACCCGTATTTACTCCAAAGAAGCAGTGAGGCGCCGTGAAGTCTCACGTACTGCCACTCGCTTGACGTCAGACCGGCTTTGACGTCTTTCAGGATCGGTGTGACATTGGCTTTGGTGAGATATCCGGCCACCATCACGTGAACCTGCTTGGCGCATTCCGATTGCGATTTCCCGCTTTTCTTCATCGCGAGAATCTGCTGACTGATCTTCTTGTAATACGGTTCGAAGTGGCGGGCCAGGACCGCGTTCACCTTCGTCAGCGGAACCCCGGAACCTGAACCGCTCGACAGCTTCGCCAGGATCAACAGTTGACTTGCGGTGAGACCACCTGAGGTGATGAGCGTGGCGGAGGAGTCCTTGAATGATTTGTTGGCGTAGACGTCTGCCGCCAGCCTGTCCAGGATTCCGGACAGCTGCTGGTCGGTGAAGAATGTCGTCAGCAGCGACTTGGTCTTATCGATGGCCGTCTGCTTGGGCGTGGCAAGGGTTTGCGATGCCTGCAGCAGGCCCGCTTCGGCCGAAATCGACGCGTGAATGGCACCCGCCGACGACGATGAAGCCGCGCTTACCGGGGAGACATTCGCAATGCAGGCCGACACCGCGAGGGCGGCGACCAAAATGGAGGTTCGTGGCACCGGCGTCAGGTTACTCATTTCCCCGGTACTCGTCCAAGCGGACGTCACGCCGCAGGGCTTCGACGTCGGCCGACCTGGTGGATCGGGCGTGCATCCGCAGTGCTCCCGGTGACAGCGGCGGCGCGAACCCGGTGCGACCAGACGCACATGGCACCTTCCACTCACGTCATCCCCACCGCTGCCGCTCGCTTCTCAGGAAGGTTCTTCGCCCTCCTCTGGCCCGTGGACCTTAGGAAATGGAACCGCGTGGGCCACGGCTACCCGCCGGACCGATAAGGTCCCCACGATCATCCGAAGCATTCGACAAGCTGGCTAACCCCATCAAGTCGGCTTCCGGGGGGCGTTCGCCACCCGGGATTCCCCTGGTCCGACCGATCGTCGTCGACCACCTTGCGAGTGCCACCGCTCCGGTGCCAGCGGGCCCCTCCGGAGAACGGTGCCGTCCACACCTCGCCGTTCGTGTATCCGGCCTCGTTGATCCACCAGCACGATCGGAGGGTCGCAGAGCACCAGGTAGTCGACGAGGTCAGGACGAGGCACGATCCCGAGACGAGACGTGGCACGATCGCGAGACGATGGGATCAGGGCTCGCTATGCCGCAGGTGCCGCCGTGCTCGGCGGGTGCCGGATCGATTGGCCATGCCACCGCCCTGCTCTCACCGACATCGGCTATATCCATTTCCGCCGAGAATTGGGCGAAAATTCTCCCGGAGGAATCGGACCATAGCTGATCAATCGCAAGCCTCCTAGGCGGTGTCCGGGCATCGTCGAGGTAACGCCGGATGCCTCCGCGTGCGATGTCAGGGCACACCTGAATCCACCCGGAGCAAGCGATGTCGAATCCGTACGGGCAGCAAGGACAGCCTCCGCATTACGGCCCGCCTGGAGGCCAGCCGCCCGGCTACGGTCAACAACCCTTCTACGGGCCGCCGCCCGGCTACGGCTACCCACCCCCGCCACCGCCCAAGCGGACGAACACGCTCGCCATCCTCATGGTCACCGCGGTCGTCTTCCTGCTCCTCGTCGGAGGCTGCTTCGCGTTGATCCTGAACGTCGACGACAGGTCCGCCGGGCGGGAGACGTTGGCCACCCCCGACCGCAAGCCGACCACGAGCGAGCCCACCTCCCCCGTGACCGAGAGTCAGCCCGCGCCGGCCGGCGGCCCGGTGGCTCTCGGCTCGGCGGTCACCCTGCACGGGATGGATTCCGACCTGCAGGTGGACGCCACCGTCAGTCAGGTCTTCGATCCGGCCACCCCGGCGAACGACTTCATCAAGCCGGACGCGGGTTCCCGCTGGGTCGCGGTCGAGCTGCAGCTGAAGAACACCGGGACGGCCGTCTACAGCGATGCCCCGGGCAACGGACTCAAGCTGATCGACACCCAGGGCCAGCAGTACAGCCAGACCTTCGGAGAGGTGAAGGAGGGGGTGACCCTCTCGTCGATCACGGCCAATCCCGGTGATTCGCGTAAGGGCGTGATCCTCTTCGAGGTCTCCAAGGACGCCGAACTCGCGACGCTTCAATTCGCGCTGAACAGCGGTTTCGCCGACGAGAAGGGCGAGTGGACGATCTCCTGACGCCGCGAACCCTCATCCGCGGCCCTGAGACGAGGCCGGTCACCGAGGCTTGTTGCCCTTCTTCTTGCGTGCGGCCGGGACGGGCTTGCGGCCGGAACTCTTCTGGGCCGGTTTGCGGGCCTGCCGCTGCGCCGGTTTCTCCGCCAGGGAGTCGGCCGCGCGGCCTCGTGAGCTGTTCACCGTCCGGCCCCGGACGACGCCGATGAAGTCCTCCACCAGGTCGGTCGTCGCGGCCGTGGGCCAGGCCAGGGCGACCTGCGACTGGGGCACGTCCGCCATCGGGCGGTAGGTGAGGTCTCTGCGGTGGTGGAGGCGGGCCAGCGACTGCGGGATCACCAGCAGGCCGCTGCCGGCCGCCACGAGTTCGACCGCGTCGGCCGTCGTGTCCGGGCGGGTGAACGCGGGCAGACCGGGGCGGACCGTCCACGCGATGGTGTCGTCCAGGGGATGGAAGACGTCTTCGTCGGCCAGGTCGGCGATGGTCACCTCGTCGGCGGCGGTGACCTCGTGGTCCTTCGGGACCATGACCACGGTGGTCTCGACGTAGAGGGGGATCACGCTCAGCCCCTCGCGGTCGACGGGCAGCCGGACGAACGCGGCGTCGGCGCCGCCGTCGCGCAGGAGCTGCACCGCCTTGGCGGCGGGGACCGCGAGCAGGGTGATCGGCACGTCGGGCATGCGCTCGGTCCAGACGCCGACCCATTTCGCGGGCGTCACCCCGGGCGCGTATGCCAGCCGGAACTCCCTGGCGGCTTCCCCATCAGTCACCGCCCCAGCGTATCGACGTTATTCTCGAGGCCATGACCTCGTCCAAACCGAAGACCGTCCAGACGATGAAGCCCGAGACCGCGGCCAAGAAGCTGGACGTCCTGTTGTCGGCCACGCCCGCCGAGTTCCAGGAGGGCGTCGTCTCCCGTGACGAGCTGAACGAGCTGCAGTCGTCCCCGCCCGCGTGGCTGGTCGACCTGCGCCGCAACGGCCCTCACCCCAAGCAGGTCGTGGCCGCCAAGCTCGGCGTCTCCATTTCCGGCCTGATCAGGAGCGGGATCACCGAGCCGCTCACCACGGCCGAGATCGACGCGCTGAAGGCGGAGAACCCGGCGTGGCTGGAGCACGAGCGGTCCGTCCAGAAGGAGGCCCGCAAGGAGGCGCTCCGCCTCAAGCAGCGCTGACCGCCGTCTGCTCGAAAAGACCGGGTCAGCTGACGGGGATTCCCACCTCTTCCGCCGACTCGACGGTGAGGACGACCATCACGTCGTCCGTGCCCAGGTAGAAGCCGCCTTCCGGCCGATCCGCAGGCCGTCCGGCGGCGATCCAGACGACCGTGTCTCTTGAGCACAGCCGGATCGCGTAGGGCACTCGAACGTGGTTTCCGGACCAGACGATCTCGGTGCGGGTCAGCTTCTTGCCGACCAGCGGCGACCAGCCCGGGTGCTCGGTCACGTCCACCATCGCCGACCCGTTCATCACCAGATGGGCGGTCATCGGCTCGGGGAAGACTTCGAGCCCATAGTGATCGAAGCTGCTGCCCCACACCGCCGAATAGCGGGCGCCGTCGTCGGTCGACAGTTCGACACCCATGGTCGGCTGGTGCCAGGCGCCGAAGTCCCAGTCTTCGACGTCGTGTCCGTCGTCGCCGACCGTCAGCGGGTGGTAGGCGACTTTCCGGATGCGCCTGCCGCGCAACCGGGCGATCGTCCGCTCGTACTTCTCCACGGTCAGCGCCGTCGACATCGCCACAGCATCGTCGATGGCCGACGACCCCCGCCATCCCGTTTCGAAGGTGACAACGCCGCCGGCCGTCGCCAGGTGAACAGGCCGACCAGCCACACTGTCCGGTGACGCGATCACCGCGTCGCGTCGGGAAGGGCTCTGATCATGGGCAAGCTGGTACGCGACAACATCCCCCACTTCATCCGTCACAACGGCGGCGACCCGGACGTCTCCGTGCTCGAAGACGACGACTACCGGCGGGCCCTCCACGACAAGCTCGCCGAGGAGGCCGCCGAACTCGCCGCCGCCTCCGGTGAGGAGGTCGCCGAGGAGCTCGCCGACCTCCTCGAAGTGCTGCGTGCCGTCGCCGAGCTCCACGGGCACTCCTGGGAGCACGTCGAGCGCGTCGCCGAGGCGAAGCGCGCTCGACGTGGCGGTTTCAGCGCACGGCTCTATCTGCACTGACGAACGAGACGATCTCCCGGACGAACTCCTCCGGCTGTTCGAGGTGGCCCATGTGCCCGCTCTCCTCCAGCACCGCCAGCCGCGCGCCGGGGATGAGCTCCTCGGCCAGCCGGCCCCATCTGGTCCCGCCGAAGAAGTCGTACACCCCCGAGACGATCAGCACCGGGACGGTGAGGGAGCCGAGGTCGGCGCGCACGTCGAACGGGGGCTCCTCCTTCCGCATCGGGTCGATCCACGCCGTGAGGGCCTCGCGCAGCGGTTCGAGGGTCTCCTCCTCGGTCCAGTAGTCGGCGAAGTACGCCGGGAGGATCTCCCGGAGCGAGGTCGTGTACGCCTCGTCGCTCTGCGCCGCGAGCGCCCGCTGGAAGGCGGCCGGGATCTCGGCCGCGGCCGGGCGGTGCGGGAGGCGCTGGGGGAAGGCGGCGATGTTCGCCATCGCGTCGCTCCAGAACTCCTCGCCCGTCACGGGCGAGGTGGAGTAGAGGATCGCGCCGGCGACGCGCTCGGGGTGGTCGAGGGCGTAGCGCTGGACGACGAAGCCGCCGTGCGAGTGGCCGAGGAGGAAGACGGACGGTGCGTCCAGGTGCTCGACGACGCCGTGGACGAACCGGGCGTAGGTGTCGAGCCGGTAGTCGCGCGGGTCGTCGAGGCGGCCGGAGGTTCCGGTGCCGATCGGTTCGAGGTACACCATGGTCAGGTGCTCTTCCAGGGCGGGCAGCCGCAGGTATCTCCAGTCGATGCCGGGGCCGCCCGAGTGCACCACGCACACCGGGCCGGTTCCCGCGACGTGGAAGACCTGGCGGACGCCGTCCACCGTGATCTCGTGGGTCATCGTCATCCCTAACGTTCCGTGCCGGGCCCTGACGGGGCCCGGCTGACGTGAACGTGATGGGGGAAACCGGGCGGAAAGTTCGGTCGTGGCCCTGTGGTCTACGTCACGGGGTGGAACAGGCGCAGCCGCCGGACGCGGCCCTCGCGGAGGTGGTGCAGCCACACCAGGCTGGGCGGGCAGTGCCCGGGGGCGTCGGGCGGGCTGATCAGGTCGGCGCGCCAGATGGTGAGGTCGCGGCCGGCCACCACGTCGACCAGGCGCTGCCGGACCCCGGCCGTCAGGTCGGCCTCCATGCCCCTGATGGCGAAGGCGCGGTCGTCGTCGGCGCGCTCGCCGCCCGGGCCGACGAACTCGGCGTCGGGACGCCAGTGGTCGCGCACGACGTCGGCGAACGCGCCGCGCTGGGCCGCCGCGAGCATCTCCTCGGCCTCCCGGCGGCGGGCCAGGGTCAGCGCCGCGGCGTCGTCGTGGGCCAGGTCGGCCGTGGTCAGCAGGGCCTCCGCCAGTTTGACGCGGGCGTGGCTGAGGCGGCTGCGGACGGTGCCGACGGGCACCTCGCACAGGGCGGCGATCTGGTCGTAGGAGGTGACGTCGCTGAAGTGGCGCAGCAGGGCGACCAGGCGGACGGGCTCGGAGAGGTCGTTCACGGCGTGCCAGACCCAGTCGCGCAGCGCCCGGCGTTCCAGCAGCTCCTCGGGGGTGGGCTCCCGCGCGGGGAGCTCGGGGAGGGGGACGGCGGCGGCGGTGCGCAGCCGGGCCCGGCTGGCGTTGCGGACGATGGCCCGCAACCACGGTCCGGCGGCGTCGGGGTCGCGCAGGTCGTCGATGCGCCGGACGGCGACGAGCATGGCGTCCTGGACGGCGTCTTCGGCGTCGGCACTGTGGCCCAGGACGGCGAGCGCGACGGCGAGCATGCCGGCCCGATGGCGGGAGAGGAGCAGGCCGAGACCGGTCACGTCGCCGGTCACGGCGGCCCGCACCAGTTCCGCGTCCGACGGCGTGCCCACCCGGGAAAGGGTACGTGCACGCCGTCGAATCGGACAAAAGCGAGGAAAGCGGAAGAGCTAGCAGGCCCATGAGTTGAGAAGGAAGCGTCTTCCATGGCCTCGCGACCCCGACCGTATCAGCCGGGGATCAGCTCGTGCAGGGTCGTAAGGGTGATCACGCGGGCGCCCGGCGGCGGGTCGGCGGGCGCGGCCAGGCCGATGCAGGTCACCCGGTCGGTCGCCGAGGATTTGGCGCGCATCAGGTCGACCAGGTAGCCGACGCGCAGGTAGTCGCGTTCGACGATCGAGCGCACCAGCAGGCTCGTGGTCAGCCGGTGGGCCTCCACCCGGTTGAAGGCCGGGTGGCCCTTCAGATAGAGGTGCAGCCACTTCGCCCGCCAGCCGCCGGCCTCGTCGCGGAGGAACGCCAGCGGGAGGGCGATCCGGCCGGCGCCGCGCAGGTCGGACTTGGCCCTGACCGTGCGGGCCTCGAACGGCCTGCCGTGCTGGTCCTCGCCGCGGACCATGAAGCCGAAGAACGCCTCGGCCGCGTCGTCGAACCTCTCACCGCTGAACACGTCGACCTGCGGGATGACGATCGGGCGGGTCGCCCGCGCGAGGCGGATGTCGACGAACTCCGACGCCCCGTGGGGCGCCTCGGTGAGGTCGCCGGAGTACCACGCGAAGCCGGTGCGGTAGTTGGTCCACGACACGTGCAGCGCGTCGCCGTAGTCGGCGTCGAGCATCAGCGCCGACAGGTCGTAGTCGGTGGGGCGCTCCTTCTCGCGCCAGTGGACGAAGAACCGCAGCAGTTCGCCGTCGATCGGCGCGACCGAACCGCGCGGCAGCAGGCCGAGCCCCGGCGCGACCGCCTTGCCCGACAGCGGCAGCGCGACGTCGAGCACGTCGTCGTCGACGACCAGCACGCCCGGGTCGGGCAGGCGGCGGCCGATCTCCTCGTCGAGGAGGGCGAGCGCCTCGGCGATCACGCCGCCGTCGAGCGGGGGCCGGGTGTCGGGGGTGACCCAGGCGCGGCTGTTCCGGTTGGCGAAGATCCGGGGGGCGGAGGCGGCGGCGCGGTTCTGCAGGTGCTCGCGCAGCGACAGCAGCACCCGGCCGGACGCGCTCCCGGCGGCCTGACGGGCGGCGTACAGGACCGAAGAAGGGGACTCCCCCGACCGCAGCAGGTGGTCGAGGCGGCGCAGCAGCGCGCCGGGGCTGTTGCCCAGCAGCCGGAGGGCCTCGCCGGTACGGCCCGCCGCCAGGGCGACCTCGACCCGGCCGGGCAGGCTCACGGCCGGGCGCTCGCCCCGGGCGACCTCGAAGACGTGGCCGGCCTGCGGGAACCTCGGGTAGTCGTGGGCGTGCAGCCGCTCGCCGAGGCGCTTCCACTGCTCGCGGTGGCGGGGCACGTCGCCCAGTTTGGCCGTGGTCGCGACGCCGTCGAGGGCGGCCAGCAGGGCGCGCCGCTCGGCGCGGGTGAACGACCGGAACCGGGTCGGATCGGTCAGCGTGACGTCGCCGCCCGACAGGCCGCAGGCCAGCCGAAGCACGTCGGTGACGGTGTCGACCAGCGGCGCCCGCCCGGCGGCCAGCCTGGCCTCGTTCACGACGGCCCGGTTCTCCCGTACGGGAATACGTCCCGGCTCCCCCGCGCAGACCCCGGCCAGGCGGCGGAGCAGCGTCACGTCCTCGGCCGAGAGGGGGACCTCCGACCCGGCCAGCGAGGCGAACAGCGCCTCCGACTCGGCGGCGAGGGTGCCGCCCAGGTCGAGCACGGTCACCCGGTCGCCGGCCAGCGGCACGAGCTCGGCGTGCGCCGCCAGCAGGTCGGCGTAGCTGTGCCGGTGGACGCCGTAGCCGGGCAGGGTCAGCAGGTTCCCGGGCGACACCCGGCCGGCGGCGACGGGGTCGCGCAGCGCCTCGGCCAGCAGACCGGCCCAGAACTCGACCGTGTCGGGGACGTTCCTGGGGAAGTCCACGAAGTAGGGGTTGTGCCGGACGTGGTCGCCGACCAGCGTGCGGACCGCCGCCAGGACGCGTACCCCCAGATCGACGACCGCACCGGCGGGCAGCCGGCCCAGCCGGGCGAGCAGCGCCGGGGAGCAGGCGAAGCCGACGCTGAGCAGGGCCGCGTCGAGCTGGCGGGCCGCGGCGGCCCCGGGCGCGCCCTCCGTCTCGCCTTGCGGAAGGTCGACGGGCACCCTGAGGCGGCGCGTGATGATGAGGCTCTCCGATGCCATCGGCACAGCATCACACAAGAGGTGCATCCTGCGGCAACGCGGAATCAACCTGCGGTTCAGGTGGGTCTCCCAAGATCTTCAGGTCGGGGAGACACCCCTTGGCCGTACCGCAGGAGTTTACGAATGAGCATTTCCCGCCGCCAGATCTTCACCGGAAGCGCCGCCACCGCCGTCGGCCTCGCCGTCGGGGGCGTGCTGCCGACCCTTGGCGCGACCCCGGCGTCGGCCGCCACCAGCACCGGGACCGCCGGGCGTCCGCTGCGCCCGTTCCCGCCGCTGAAGGACGACCCCAACGGCATCCTCGCGCTGCCCGAAGGGTTCCAGTACCGGATCGTCACCCGTGAGGGCCAGACCGACATGTCGTTCGGCCAGGGCAAGACGCCCGGCCTGCACGACGGCACCGGCGTCGTCGGCCAGAAGCACGCCGGCTACACGCTGATCCTCAACCACGAGCTCGGCCCGGGTTCGGCCAACGGCGTCCCGCACATCCCCGGCACCGTCTACGACCCGGGCGCGCCCCTGGCCGGCGGCTGCACCGTCGTCAACACCGACCCCAACGGCGCCCTGCTGAGCCAGTGGGTCGGCATCTCCGGCACCATCCGCAACTGCGCCGGCGGCGTCACCCCGTGGGGCACCTGGCTGACCTGCGAGGAGAACTCGAACAAGGCCGGCACCTCGTGGTCGGGCGGCGGCCAGTCGGGCGTCTACCAGAAGGACCACGGCTACGTGTTCGAGGTCTACCCGGACGCGTCGGACGCGCAGCTGCCCAAGCCGATCAAGGCGTTCGGCCGCTACGACCACGAGGCCCTGGCCGTCGAGCCGAAGCAGCGCCGCGTCTACCTCTCCGAGGACGCCAGCGGCCCCAACGGCCTCTTCTACCGGTGGACCGCGGCCCAGGGCAAGCTGGAGAAGGGCTTCGCCGAGGAGCTCGGCGACACCGAGGGCACCCTCGAGGCCATGCAGATCCGCATGGACGACGGCACGATCATCCCCGACGTCGCCTACATCACCTCGGCGCAGCTCGGCCGTCCGTTCCAGGTGACCTGGATCGCCGTCCCCGACCGTGACGCCAAGACGGTCCCGACGCGCCAGCAGTTCGCCGACGGCACCGTCACCCGCGGCAAGAAGTTCGAGGGCGTCTGGAGCAACGGCGAGGGCTGCTACATCGTCAACAGCTACGCCTTCGCCACCGCCGACCTGCCCCCGGACGCCGCCAAGCACGACGGCATGGTCTGGTTCTACAACTACAAGGACGAGACCATCACCCTGGTCACGTACTTCCCGCACAACGCGTTCGCCGAGGGCGAGGGCCCGGCGCCCAAGTTCGCCGACATGACCTTCGACGGCCCCGACAACGTGACCGTCACCCCGTGGGGCACCCTGGTCCTGGCCGAGGACGGCGTCCGCGCCTCCCACGTCCTCAGCTCGGTCCCCGGCGGCCCGACGTACGCGATCGCCCGCAACATGGTCCAGATCGGCACCAGCAACGGCGCGCCGACCTACTCGGAGTTCACCGGCCCGACCTTCTCGCCCGACGGCAAGGTCCTGTTCGTGAACATCCAGACCCCGGGCATCCAGCTGGCCATCACCGGCCCGTGGCAGGACTACCTGCGCTGACCCTTGGTGAATCCGCCGGGGCCGGTGGTTATCCTGTGGCGTCATGGGCGTACAGGAACCGGCCCCGACGGTGGCCGAGGTGCTGGCCGAGCTGGCCGCGCTCGACGACCCGAGGGCGCGAGCGGTCAACGAGCGGCACGGCGACGACCACGGCGTCAACCTCGGGAAGCTGCGCGCGCTCGCCAAGCGGCTGAAGACTCAGCACGACCTCGCCCGCCGCCTCTGGGAGACCGGCGACACCGCGGCGAGACTGGTGGCACTGCTGATCTGCCGCCCGAAGGCGTTCGACGCCGCCGAGCTCGACGCCATGCTGCGCGAGGCCCGCGCGCCCAAGGTCCACGACTGGCTCGTGAACTACGTCGTGAAGAAGAACCCCTGCTCCGAGCAGCTGCGCTTGCTCTGGACGGCCGACCCCGACCCGGTGGTCGCGAGCGCCGGCTGGGCGCTGACCACCGAGAACGTGACGAAGCGGCCGCAGGTCCTCGACCTGCCCGGCCTGCTCGACACCATCGAGGCCGGGATGCGGGACGCCCCCGACCGCGGTCGGCGGGGTGCTCGCCGCGCAGCTGGAACGCCACTCGTCGAAGACCGCGCGCAAGGTCGCGGAGATCGCCGCCGGCGACGGGGAGTCGGGCTGGCTGGAGCAGGTGGCCCGGCGGCTCGCCGACGCCGTCCGCAACCAGTGGAAGACCGAGGCGGAACTGCGGCGGCTGGACGATCCGTGGCCGCTGAACGTGAGCTGGCTGAAGGAGGAGGACCTCACCGACCCGACCTACGCGCTGCCCCGCCCCCGGGGCAGGGGCCGGCGGGTCGAGCGGCTGGAGGTGCCGCTCTCGGGCGACCTGAGCCGGGTGGCCGACTTCTACGAGAGTCTGCCGAGCAGGCGCCTGGTGATCCTCGGGCCGCTGGGGTCGGGCAAGTCGGTGCTCGCCCTCACCCTGCTCCTCGACCTGCTCGACCGGTGGGAGCCCGGCCGGCCGGTGCCGGTGCTCGTCCAGCTGAACACCTGGAGCCCCGACACCACCAGGCTGGCCGACTGGCTCGTGGGGCAGCTCGCGGAGGGGTACCAGCTCGCGTCGCCCTCGTTGCGGGACGCCAGGGAGATCGCCCGCCGCCTCCTGGACGAGGGCCTGATCCTGCCCGTGCTCGACGGCCTCGACGAACTCGCCGAACCCTCCCGGCCGCAGGCGATCAGCGACGTGAACGCCTGGCTGGGCCGCGACCGTCCGGTCATCCTGACCAGCAGGCTCGACGAGTACCACGCCGCCATCGGCAGGGGCGACGTCGTCACCGGCGCGGCGGCGGTGCTGCTCCAGCCGCTGACGGTCGAGATGGTGGAGGAGTACCTCCGGGCCGCCACTCCGGGCCCGCGCATCCGGCGGTGGAACCCGGTCTTCGCCGAGCTGAGGTCCGGTCCGGACGGCCCCGTGGCGACCGCGCTGCGCTCTCCGCTCATGGTCGCGCTGGCCCGCACCATCTACGGAGACCAGCCGGGTGACCCGGCGGCGCTGCTCGACCGGCGTCTCGACTCGGTCGCCCGGGTGGAGAAACACCTGCTCGGCGAGCTGATCCGGGCCACCTACCCCGACCGGAGACGCGATCCCCCGGCGGAGGACATCCGGATCTGGCTGACGTTCCTGGCCCGCGTGCTCACCGGCCAGACCCGTCTCGGGATCGCCTGGTGGCACCTGGAGGCGGCGGCTCCGCCGGTGGTCGTCCACCTGCCGGCCGCCGCCGCGGGCGCGTGCGTCGTCGGGTTCGTCTTCGGCCCGGTCGCGGCGCTGGTCTTCGCCGCCGCCGTGCTCGTGCTGGGCGCCAACCCGCGGCTGGAGCGGTGGACGGTCGAGGGACTCCTGAGGCGTCCCGTCGCCCGGCTCCTCCCGAAGCGCGGTCTCGTCGCGGCCGTGATGGGCGCCGGCGAGAAGGCTCCCCTGGAACACCGGCTCGGCCTGGCGGCGGGCCGGGTGGTGGCCCTGGTCGCGGGCCTCTACCAGGGCTTCCTGCAGTACCAGACCGGCGGCCTGTACGTCGCCGTGGCCGAAGGCGTCGGCCTGGGCCTGGCGGTCGGCCTCGCCGACGGCTACTTCACCATCAGGACGCGGATCGTGCCCAGCGAGGTGAGGTTCGTCTCCCGGCGCGGGGTGGCGGCGTTCCTGCGGCACGTCGCCATCGGCTTCACCATCGGGGCCGGGATCGGGATGACGGCCTGGGCGATCTCGTCGTCGTGGTTCGGGGTGCTGGTCGGCGTCATCGTCGGCCTCGCCTTCGGCCTGATCGACGGCCTCAACATGTGGCTGGACGTCTCGGCCGACGTCACCCGCGCCCTGAGCCCCCGCTCGACCCGGCGCGCGGAGCGCCTGGCCGCCGTCGCGCGCAGCCTGACCCTGGGCGTCATCCTCTTCGTGACCACGGGCATCGCCTACACGTTCGCGTACGGTCTGGAGGCCGCCCTGGTCCCGGCGCTGGTCTTCGGGCTGGGCTACGCGGTCGCCGACCACCACATGGGCATCGCGGCGTCCGTCTGGGGCCGCTTCGTGGTGGCGAAGTGCTGGCTGGCCCTGCTCGGCCGGCTGCCCTGGCGGTTCATGGCCTTCCTCGACGACACCCACAAGCGCGGGCTGCTCCGCCGTGCCGGGGCGGTCTACCAGTTCCGGCACGTACGCCTGCAGGAACACCTGGCGAAACACGACGACGAGCGGCTGGTGGGGACGGGTGGACCGCGAACGGACTGACCGGCGGCGGGCGCTCGCCGACGAGGTGATCCGGGCCTACGCCGGCGTTCCGCGCCTGCCCACCTCGCGGGGCGAGGCACAGGTCGCCGCCTCCCTCGCCGCGCGGCTCTCCGCGCTCGGCTACGACGCGGACGTCGAGCAGGAGAGGGCCACGGCGTCCTACGCGGCGCCGATCGGCGCGTTGTGCCTGGCCGGGCTGACGGCCGGGCTGCTGGCCGGGCGCCTCCCGGGCGCCCGCAGGGCGGGCGGGGTCGTCGCCGGGCTCGCGGCGGCGATGATCGCGGACGACGTCGCCGGTGGGGCGCGGTGGTTCCGGCGCGCGGCGATCCCGCATCGGCGCGCGCACAACGTGGTGGCCTTCGGGGGCGACCGGTCGGCGGAGCGGACGGTGGTGGTGCTCGCCCACCACGACGCCGCCCCCTCCGGGGTGATCTTCGACCAGCGGGTGGTGCGCCTGCTGATCCGCCGGTTCCCCCGGTTCTTCGCCTCCGTCCGCACGAGCCCGCCCATCTGGTGGCCGGTGATCCTGGGGCCCGCGCTGATCGCCCTGGGCGCGCTCCGGGACGGCCGGGCGCTCCGGCGCGCCGGGATGGCGCTGACCGCGGTGAACCTGGCCGTGCTGGCCGACGTCGCCCGCCGGCCGGCCGTGCCCGGGGCCAACGACAACCTGTCGGGGGTGGCGGCCCTGGTCTGCGTCGCCGATTCGCTGCGGCACGACCCGCCGCCGGGTGTCCAGGTCGTCCTCGTCTCCGCCGGGGCCGAGGAGGCGCTCCAGGAGGGCGTCCGCGGGTTCGCGCGACGCCACTTCGCGGGTCTCGACCCGGAGACGTACTTCATCAACCTCGAAAGCGTCGGATCGGGACGGCTGGTGCTGCTCGAAGGCGAGGGCCCGGTGCGGATGCGGGACTATCCGCGGCCCTTCCTGGACGTCGTCGCGCGCTGCGCACAGGAGATCGGGGTGCCGCTGACACGCGGGCTGCGCTCGCGCAACAGCACCGACAGCGAGGTCCCGCGCCGGTACGGATTCCCGGTCGCGACCATCGTCTCCGTCGACCGCGACCGGCTGATCACCCACTACCACCTGGGGTCCGACGTCCCGGAGAACGTGGACCTGGACAGCGTGACCGCGGCCGCCGGACTGGCCGAGCACGTCATCCGCCGGCTCGGCCTTATGCGCGCTTAACAACTAGACTCCTAAAGTACTAGGAGACTAGATAAATGGAGCGCTACCGTGATCGAGTTCCATCTGGACGGCAGGTCGGGCGTCTCGTCCTACCTGCAGCTCGTCCACCAGGTCAGACAGGCCATGCGGCTCGGCCTGCTGCGAGAAGGCGACCAGCTGCCGACCGTCAAAGAGGTCGTCGCCCAGCTCGCCATCAACCCGAACACCGTCCTGAAGGCCTACCGCGAGCTCGAACACCAGGAGCTCGCGGCGGCCCGGCCGGGGGTGGGCACGTTCGTCACGCGCACCCTCACCGACGCCTCCAGCCGGGCCGCCCAGGCGCCGCTCCGGCAGGACCTGCGGCGCTGGCTCGCCAAGGCCCGTAAGGCGGGGCTCGACGACGAGTCGATCGAGGCCCTGTTCATGACGACGTTCCGTGCGGCGGGCCAGGAGGACATCGCGTGACCCCCGTCTTACAGGCCCAGCAGCTGGGCAAACGTTACGGGCGTCGCTGGGCCCTGCGCGACTGCACCCTGGAGATCCCGAAGGGCCACGTCACCGGCCTGGTCGGGCCCAACGGGGCGGGCAAGACGACCCTGCTGAAGCTGGCCAGCGGGCAGCTCACCCCCTCGGAGGGCGAGCTGCGCGTCCTCGGCGAGGAGCCGGGCACCAGCCCCCAGGTCGGCTTCGTCGCCCAGGACACCCCCGTCTACGCAGGGCTCACGATCGCCGACCACCTCACGCTCGGGGCCCGGCTCAACTCGACCTGGGACGCCCGGCTGGCCGCCGACCGCATCGCCCGGCTGGAGCTCGACCCGAAGCGGAAGGCCAGGAAGCTGTCGGGCGGCGAACGGGCCCAGCTGGCCCTTACGCTGGGCCTGGCCAAGCGGCCCGAGCTGCTGATCCTCGACGAGCCGGTGGCCTCGCTCGACCCGCTGGCGCGCCGCGAGTTCCTCCAGGGGCTCATGGAGGCGACGGCGGCCGACGAGTTCGGCGTCGTCCTGTCGTCGCACCTGATCGCCGACCTCGAACGGGTCTGCGACTTCCTCATCGTGCTCGTCGACTCGCGGGTGCGGGTGGCGGGCGAGGTGGACGCGCTCCTCGGCAGCCACCACCGCCTGACCGGGCCGCGCCGCGACCCCGACCGGCTGCCCTCGGACCAGTACGTCGTCTCGGCCCGGCACACCGACCGGCAGAGCACCTACGTCATCCGGACCGACGAGCCGATCCTCGACCCGGCCTGGGTCGTCACCCCGCTCACCCTGGAGGACCTCGTGCTCGCGTACATGGAACGGCGGCCGGCCGCCGGCCGCCGGGCCGGATTGGAGGTGCTGCGGTGATCTGGCTGACCTGGCGGCAGTTCCGCAGCTCGGCCGTGCTGACGGCGGCGCTGCTCGCCGTGTGCGCCGCGGTGCTGGCGCTGACCGGGCCCGACCTGGCCGACCGCTACGCGCAGGGGGTCGCGGCGTGTGTGGCCGACGACACCTGCGACCGGTTCTTCGACCGCTTCTTCGGCGAACACCAGCTCCTCTTCGTGCTGGTCGGCTTCGTGCTGCTGGCGCTGCCGGCGTTGATCGGGCTGTTCTGGGGCGCGCCGCTGATCACCCGGGAGCTGGAGGCGGGCACCCACCTGCTGGTCTGGAACCAGGGTGTCAGCCGGGCGCGCTGGCTGGCCGTCAAGCTGGGCTTCATCGGGCTGGTCGCGGTGGCCATGGCGTGCGTCGCGGGGCTGGTCGTCACCTGGTGGTCGCGCCCGCTCGACAGTTCGGCCATGCCGGAGCTCGCGCAGATGACGCCGGTGGTGTTCGGCGCGCGCGGCGTGGCGCCGATGGGGTATGCCGCGTTCGCGTTCGTGCTGGGGGTGACCGTCGGCATGCTGGTGCGGCGCACGCTGACCGCCATGGCGCTCACCCTGGTCGTCTTCGTGGCCGTGCAGGTGGCGATGCCGACGCTGGTCAGGCCCCATTTCATGACGCCGGTCACGGCGACCCACGAACTGGGCCGCGTCAACGTGGGCGGGCTGCACGTCCAGCAGGGCGGCGGCGAGGTCCGCATCGCCGTCCAGCCGGCGGTGCCCGGCGCGGCCGGCGCGTGGGTGCTCTCGTCGGTGCTGCTCGACCCGTCGGGGAGGGTGATCGCGGGCGACGGCCAGGACGCGCCGGTCGCGGCGTCGGGCACGTCGGGGCCGTGTTCGCCGCAGGGCGGCGGCGCGGCTCTCGACGCCTGCTGGGCCGAGATCAACGCCCTGGGCTACCGGCAGCGGGCGCTCTACCACCCGATCGAGCGGTTCTGGCCGTTCCAGTGGATCGAGACCGGCATCTACGCCGGGCTCACCCTCGGTCTGACCTGGTTCTCCTTCTGGCTGCTCCGGAGACGGCTGTCATGACCAGGGCCGTGGCGGCGGGGCTGCTGCTCCTGCTCGCGGTCGCCTGTACGACCCCCGACCCGCCCCGGATCGAGGCGGGCGCCCCGGAGGACACCGCCTGCGGGGAGCCCCAGGGCCCGCCGCGCGAGCGCACCCCCGCCACGATCGACGTCGTCGAGCAGGCCTACTTCTGCATCCTGGCGAACTACTGGCGGGCCCCCGCCATGGACTCGCGCGACCTGCTCGTCGCCGGGTTCGCCGCGCTGACCCGCGCGCTGCCCGGGGCCTCGACGGACCTGCCGGCGCTGACCGGCGACCGGCGGGCCGACTGGGCGGCGTTCGAGGCGGCGTACCGGAAGGTCACCGACCGGGCCGACCTGGCCGAGGTCACGCTCGACGCCATGGTGGCGGCGCTCGACGACAACCACGCCCACTGGGCGCGCGGCGCGGGCCGCCCGCCCGGCTACTACGACGGCGACGGCTACGGGCTGGGCTTCCAGGTGGACGACGGCGACCCGCTGTTCGTCGCCGAGGTGGAGGGCGGCGCGGCCCGGAAGGCGGGGCTGCGGCCGGGCGACGTCATCGAGAACGTCGACGACGTCGACGTGCTGCGGCCGCGCTTCCCCGACGCCCGGCCGGTCGAGCTGCGCCTGCGGCGCGGCGAGCGCCGCTGGAGCGTCACCCTCACCCCCGGCCTCTATCCGCGTGACCTGGCCACGCTGCAGACGGTCCGGTCCCGGCTGATCGACGACGAGGTGGTCCATGTACGGATGCGCGGCTTCTCCCCCGACTCGGCGAACCGGGTGTTCCGGGCGATCACCCGGCTGCGCGCCGGCCGGGACGTGCGCGGGATCGTGCTCGACCTGCGCGGGAACGGCGGCGGCAGCCCGATCGAGGCGACCCGGCTGGTGAGCGCGTTCGTCCACGGGAAGGTCACCTCCTATCTGTGCACGGCCGGCGGCCGGTGCGAAACGGGCCACACCGACGACACGGTCGAACTGGTCGGCCTGCCCCTCGTGGTGCTCGTCGACCGGGGGTGCGCGTCGGCGTGCGAGCACTTCAGCTCGGCGGTCAAGGACCACGCGGCCGGGCTGCTGGTCGGGGTCCGCACGGCCGGGGTGATCTCCGGCCCGGGGCAGCCGTTCCTGCTCCGCGACAACACCGTCCTGACCTTCCCCACCCGCCGCCATCTCGGCCCCAACCGGGAGATCGTCGACCGGATCGGCGTCGCGCCGCACCACTTCGTCCCGGCGACCCCCGGCGACGCGGCGGCCGGCCGCGACGCCGCGCTCGCCAAGGCCCTGACCCTGCTGGACAGACGATGAGACGAACCCTCGCGGCGCTGCTCCTGCTGACCGCCTGCTCCGCGCCCGCCCCGCCGCGCGCCGCCGCCCCCTCGCCGACGCCGCCGCAACCCGCCACCCTCGCGGCCCCGACCGGGGACCGGCCGGTCGGCACGGCGGTCCTGCACCTGACCGACGGCTCCCGGCCCGACCCGTGGAACCTCGACGCCGAGGCCAGGGAGCTGCGGGTGACCCTGTGGTACCCGAGTGGCGAGGGGGAGGGCGAGCGGGCGGCGTACATGAGCCCCCGGGAGTCGGAACTCACGCTGGCGGGCACCGGCGCGGCCGCGGTCCCGCCCGACATCCTGAGCAGGACGGTCGTGCACGCCACCACGAACGCCCCCGCGACCGGCCGCTTCCCCCTGGTGGTGCTGTCGCCCGGCTTCACCAAACCGGTCAGCAGCCTGACGTCGCTGGCCGAGGACCTGGCCAGCCGGGGCTACGTGGTGGCGGGCGTCGACCACCCCTACGAGAACCACGCCACCACGCTCGCCGACGGCACCGTCGCCGAGTGCCTGGCCTGCGACAGCGACACCGATCCGGGCTTCGGCGCGGGCGTCGTCGGCATCCGCGCGGCCGACGTCTCCTTCGTCCTGGACGAACTCCTGAAGCGGAAACCCGCCCTGATCGACCGCACCCGCATCGCCATGGCCGGCCAGTCGATCGGCGGCGCGAGCGCGCTGGCCGCGATGGCCGCCGACCCGCGCATCGACGCCGGGATCAACCTCGACGGCACCACCTACGCCCGCCTCCCGGGCGGCCTCGACCGCCCCTTCCTGTTCATGGGCACCCCCGAGCACGCCCCGGGCGGCCGCGACGGGTCGTGGGACCGCGACTGGAAACTGCTGACCGGCTGGAGACACTGGATCACGGTGACCGGCGCCGACCACCAGTCGTTCACCGACCTCCCCCAGTTGCAGGGGGCCCTCGGCCTGAAACCGCTCGCGGGGGCGCCGACCGCCGCCCGCCTGGCCGAGATCACCCGCACCTACGTGGCGGCGTTCCTCGACGAGCACCTGAGGTCCCGCCCGCAGTCTCTCTGGAAGGCCCCCATCTCTGGTACGACAAGTGGATGACGCGCAGCCGCAACTACCAGGTCCTCGCCGCCGCCAAGGCCGTCGCCCGCGCGCTCGGCCACGATCCCGCCGACGCGAACCTGCTGGCCCTGGAACTGGCCGCCGAGGGGCGCCTCGACTGGGACAACAGCGAACTCCTGCTGCTGGCCCTGGAACGCCTCGCCGACCTGGTCGGCCCGGCGGGCGCGGCCGAGACCCTCGGCGTGCCGCCCGGACAACTGCGCGACCTGACCACCCGGCCCGGCTTCCCACCCGCCGTGTACGACCTGGCCTCCGGCCCCCTCTGGTCGAGGAAGGACCTCACCGCCTGGCGGCCCGACGGCGCGTAGGCGGTCAGGCCGGAGGCCGCACGTCGTCGTCCCGGTCGGGGAACACCGTGCCCACCGTGTTGTCCGTGACCACCCGCCCGAGCAGGTCGGCCAGCGCCTCGCGCTCCCCCGCGCCGAGGCCGCCCGGCACCCCGGCGACGCGGTCGCACGTCTCGGCGTAGAAGCCCGCCGCGACCTCGGCCCCCTGGTCGGTGAGCGTCACCAGCACCGCCCGCCCGTCGGACGGGTCGGCCTCCCGCCTGACCAGCCCGCGCTGCGAGGTGCGGTCGACGAGCTCGGTCAGGCTCGACCGGGCCAGCCGCAACGTCGCGCCCAGGTCGTTCATCCGGTAGCTGCGGCCCATCAGCACGCACAACAACTGCCCCTGCTGCGGGGTCAGGCCGTGGTCGCGGGCCGACTCGGCGTAGACGGCCGAGATGAGGAACGACGCCCGCACCAGGGCCGCGACGAGCCCGAGACTCTCTTCCCGACTGCCCATGCGGCCAAGTTAGCGCTATCAGCGCCTCACGCGGGCGGTCGCCGGAGCTTCAGGCGGCCCGCCGCAGCGGTTCGGGGCGCGGCGCCCGCGTCATGCGCCACGTCGGCCCGCCGGCTGTGGCGCGGGCCGGCCGGTAGAAGTGGTGCGACCCGCCGAGCTCCTCGCGCTGGCAGGCCCAGCAGCGGCCGTCGTACCAGGCGAACCGGTTCTGCCGCTCGCCGCACTCGACCAGCCAGCACGACCCCACCGGCACGTGCCAGCTCGCGGCGTCGCCGGGACCGGGCGCCTCCAGCACCACCACGTGGACCTGCTCCCACCACCCCGCCCCGCCCGCCACCGCCAGGGTCGCCCGCAGCTCCACCGGCTTGGCCAGCCGCTCCCAGTGGGGGCCCTTCACCTCGGCCCAGGCGTTCAGCGCGGGCAGGTAGAAGTCGGGCACGTAGACGGCCCCGCTCGGCAACCGGAGCGCGAGCGGTTCGTACTGCCAGTAGACGCCCAGGGCGTCGAGGGTGGCCGCCCAGTCGGCCTCCAGCGTCGACCGGAACATGACCCCGTTGTAGACGAGCGGCACCGCGCTGATGTCCATCCCGGCACCCTGCCACCGCCGCCACCGGCCGCGACGGGCCCGCGGCGGCCCTGTGGACAACCGGTGCGTCAGCCGCGGCGGCGGATCAGAGGGGCAGCGCCGACGTCATCTCCGACAACCGCTGCTTGTCGGGTTCGGGATAACGCTCGTCGAGCACCTCGGCCCGGGTGATGCGGTCGACCCGGAACACCCGCACGTCCTCGCGCAACCGGCACCAGGCCACCAGATACCAGAAGCCGCCGCGCCCGCCCAGCATGATGCTGGGTTCGAGGTCGCGGGTGCTGAGCTCGCTCTTGCTGTTCAGGTAGTCGATCCGGAGCACGCGGCGGCCCGTGAGCGCCCGGTCGATGGCCCGTTTGACCTCTTCCGCCCCGTCGATGAGGTAGCCGCCCGGGTCGAGCCGGATCGGCACGCCCTCGCCCTGGAGCCGGGCGATGTCGCGGATCACGGTCCGTTTGCTCACCCCGAGCCGGTCGGCGAGGTCCTTGGCCGACAGCTGCCCGTTGCTCCGTAACTCCTCTACCAGCGCACGTCGACGGTCCATGACGCCGACGTTACGTGCGGTGAGCGACAAATCCTGGTATTTCCCACCTAACTCTGCGGCCATACACCCGTATTGACCACTCGTTCCGGTTCCACACCACACAGGGCGGCGCGCTCGCATCCGTACCCGAGCCAATCGAGCTGCCCCGGAGCGTGGGCGTCGCTGTCGATCGCGAACACGCAGCCCATCTCGTAGGCCAGGCGCAGCAGCCGTTTGGGCGGGTCGAGCCGGTCGGGCCGGGAGTTGATCTCGACCGCGACCCCGAACCGGCGGCACGCCTCGAAGACGATCTCGGCGTCGAACCGCGACTCGGCGCGCAGCCCGCCGCGTTTCCCGCCCGCCTTGACGATGCGGCCGGTGCAGTGGCCGAGCACGTCGACATGGGGGTTGGCGACGGCCGCGACCATACGCCGGGTCATGTCGCCGGCGTCCATCTTCAGCGACGAGTGCACCGAGGCGACCACGCAGTCGAGCCGGGCCAGCAGCGCGGGATCCTGGTCGAGCGAGCCGTCGGCCAGGATGTCGACCTCGATGCCGGTCCGGATCTGGAAGGGCGCGAACCGCTCGCGCAGCCCTTCGATGACCTCGATCTGCTCGGTCAGCCGCTCGGCCGACAGGCCGCGCGCCACCGTGAGCCGGGGCGAGTGGTCGGTGATCGTCAGGTAGGAGTGCCCGATGGCCCGCGCCGCCTCGGCCATCTCCTCGATCGGCGACCCGCCGTCGCTCCACGTGGTGTGGCTGTGCAGGTCGCCCTTCAGGGCCCGCCGCAACTCGCCGGCGGCTTCGGGCAGGTCGGTCCCGGACGTCGCCTCCAGGCGGCGCAGGTAGGTGGGTGTCTGACCGGCCAGCGCCTCGGTGACCGCCAGCGCGGTGACCTTGCCGACGCCGGGCAGCTCGGTCAGCGTCCCGGCGAGGGCGCGCTCCTCCAGTTCCTCGCGCGGCAGGGCCTCGACGGTCGCGGCCGCGCCCCGGAAGGCGCGCACCCTATAGGTGGGTTCACCGGCCCGTTCGAGCAGGAACGCGATTTGGCGCAACGCGTCAACAGGCTCCATGCCGAAGACGTTACCAACCGGCCAGAATTGATGTTTGTACCGCTCAAACAGACACCGATAGGCTTGCCCGACCTCAAGGAAGCATGGAGCCTTATGGCCGCCTCACCCCCACCGCCGGGACCGCCCACGTTCCCCATGGCCGGCGGCCCGCCGCCGAAGAAGAACAAGAAGGCCTCCACCGCCGTCAAGCTGGGCGCCATCGGCGTGTTGTCGGTTCTGGTCGTGGGCTTCTGCGCGGCGGTCGACGACGACTACGAGGAGGTCGACGCCGACTGCGTCGACATGAACAACCCTCTGGCCGACGGGTCCTACCCGATCGTCGACGACGACCTGTGCGACGACGACGGCCGGGTCTACCACGGCTCCCACGGCGCCTACGGGTGGTACTACGGCGGGATCCGCGCCGGTTCGCACATCCGCGGCGGCACCACGCTGCGCCCGTCGAACGCGCAGATCTCCACCCGGTCGGGCAAGGTCATCCAGCGGGGCGGCTTCGGCTCGCGCAGCAGCGGCGGCAGCTGACCCGTGCGCAGGGAACGGTCCGCACCCCGGCCCGGCTGGGAGACGACGGTCGAGAGCCACGGCCTGGCCTACCACCGCTCCGCTCACCCGAGCGGGGTCGACCGGCCCTACTGGGACGAGAGCGTCCACTACGTCTTCTCGATGGACGAGGTGCTCGCGCTGGAGACCCAGGTCGAGGAGCTCCACCGCATGTGCCTGGAGGCCGTCGACCACGTCGTGGTCACCGGCCGCTTCCACGACTTCGCCGTGCCGCCCGAGTGGACGCAGGCGATCAAGGACTCCTGGTACCGCCGCGAACCCCACCTGTTCGGCCGCTTCGACCTCCGCTACGACGGCTCCGGCCCGGCGAAGATGCTCGAATACAACGCCGACACCCCGACCAGCCTGCTCGAGAGCTCGGTCGTCCAGTGGTACTGGCTGCAGGACGTCTTCCCCGACGACGACCAGTGGAACTCCATCCACGAACGCCTGGTCGACCGCTGGAAGGCCATCGCCGCGACCCTCCCGACCGGCCCCTCCCACTTCGCCTGGACCAGCCTCGACACCTCCGGCGAGGAGGCGATGACCCTCGGCTACCTGCAGGAGACCGCCTCCCAGGCCGGGCTGGCCACCGTCTCCATCGCGATGGAGGACATCGGCTGGGACGCCCTCAACCACCGGTTCGTCGACGTCGAGGAGCGGGTCATCCGCTCGCTCTGCAAGCTCTACCCGTGGGAGTGGATCGTGCACGAGCCGTTCGGCGCCCACGCGCTGCGGCTGATGCCGTCGATGACCTGGATCGAACCGGCGTGGAAGATGCTGCTGTCGAACAAGGCGCTGCTGGCGGTGCTCTGGGAGCTGTTCCCGGGCCACCCCAACCTGCTGCCCGCCTACCTCGACGGCCCCCGTGACCTGGCAGGATTCATCCGCAAGCCGCTCCTGGGCCGCGAGGGCGCCTCGATGACGATCCTGTCGCCCGACCACTCCCTGGAGACCGGAGGCGCCTATGGCGCCGAAGGGTTCGTCTTCCAGGAGTTCCAGGCCCTGCCCGACTTCGACGGCCAGCGGCCGGTCCTGGGTGCCTGGATGGTGGAGGACGAGTCGGCCGGGCTCGGCATCCGCGAGACCGCCGGCCTGATCACCGACGACACCTCGTCGTTCGTGCCCCACCGAATCAACGGCTGACACCCCCCAATAGGAGCAGGGTCAATGAACACCACCACCACGTTCGGCGAGGTCCTCGGCAACGGCGCCCTGGCGATCGCCGCCTATGCCGTCCTCGGCGTGCTGCTGCTGATCGTCGGTTTCTACGTGATCGACATGGCGACGCCGGGCAAACTCAGCAAGCTGATCCGCGAAGACCGCAACCCCAACGCCACCGCGCTCACCTCGGCGGGCCTGGCAGCCGTCGGCCTCATCGTGGCGGCCTCGATCTTCTCCTCCGGCGGCCGGCTCCAGGAGGGGCTGATCGCCACCGCCGTGTTCGGCGTGCTGGGCATCGCCGTCCAGACGCTCGGCATGTTCGCCTTCGACAAGGTGGCCGGCATCTCCATCAGGGCCCTGGTCGCCGAGCCGACCCTCCAGCCCGCCGCGATCCTGCTGTCGGTCACCCACATCGCGATCGGCCTGATCACCGCCGTCGCGGTGATCTGACCCCGTCCGATTCCTTCAAGACGGTTCGGTACGTCGTCTCGTACCGTCGACCCATGGCTATCCAGTTCAACGTCATCGGCCTGGTCGTCAGCGACATGGGCCGCTCGCTCGCCTTCTACCGCCGCCTCGGCCTGGACATCCCGGCCGAGGCCGACGGCGCGCCCCACGTCGAGGTGACCCTGCCGGGCGGCTTCCGCCTGTGCTGGGACACCGAGGAGACCATCAGGTCGTTCGACCCCCAGTGGACCCCCGGCCCCGGCCGCACCGGCCTGGCCTTCCAGTGCGACAGCCCGGCCGAGGTCGACAAGACCTACGCCGAGATGGCCGAGTTCGGCCACCTCGCGCCCTGGGACGCCTTCTGGGGCCAGCGCTACGCGGTCCTGTCGGACCCCGACGGCATCAGCGTCGACCTGTACGCCCCGCAAGATCAGTCAGCGTGACCCCGGCCAGCGCCTTCACCTCGCGCGCGAGGTGGGCCTGGTCGGCGTAGCCCTCCTCGTGGGCCACCCGGGCGAACGCCTCCCCCCGCCGCGCCTTCTCCAGGGCCCGGTTCATCCGCAGGATGCGGCCCAGCGTCTTGGGCCCGTAGCCGAAGACCCGCAGGCAGAGCCGGTGGAAGCGGCGTTCCCCGAGGCCGAGGAGGTCGGCCGCGGCGGCCACGCCCCGCCCCGCGCCGATGAGCCCGGCGGCGGCGCGCACCACCGGGTCGGGCCGCAGATCGGCCGCCAGGGCCTCGATCCCCCCGCCCGCCGACAACCGGTTCTCCAGCACGCGCACCCGGCGGGCCGGCCAGAGCTCGTCGAGCGCGACCCGGCGGTCGCGCAGCTCCCAGGCCGGCACCCCGAGCAACTCGGGCAGGTCGCCGGGCGCGAACCGCAGGCCGGTGTAGCCGGCCCCCGGGACGACCGGGGTGACGTAGGCGACCGAATCGGGCCCGGCCACGACGAGCCGGCCCGACGTCCAGAGCAGGTCCATGCAGCCGTCGGGCAGGATGCGGCGCTCGCCCTCGCCCGACGCGGGGGGCGTCTGCCAGACGACCGCGCCGGGAATCGCCGACGGCCGTTCCCGGTACACCGTCCCAGCTTGCCACGGCCCTACCGTTGACGAATCCGCGCAGGCGACCTGGCACGCTATAACCGTGAACGACAGGGTGCGTGAAGACACGGCGCGGCGGCTCGACCGCGCGATGGGGAGTCTGGGCACCGCCGCGATGGCCCGCATGGAGGAGCAGCTCGCCTGGTACCGCGCCCTGTCGGCCGAGGACCGTTCCTGGGTCGGCCTGGTCGCGCAGGCCGGGATCGCCGCCTTCGTCGAGTGGTTCGGCCACGCCGGGCAGGGCCGCCCGACCCCGAGCATCGAGTTCTTCGGCACCGCGCCCCGCGAGCTCAAGCGCAGCGTCTCCCTCCAGCAGACCGTCGACCTGGTCCGCATCGTCGTCGAGGTGGTCGAGGCCGAGGTCGAAGAGCTGGCCGCGCCCGGCGGCGAGGAGGTGCTGCGCAACGCGATGTTGCGCTACACCCGCGACGTCGCCTTCGCCGCCGCCCAGGTCTACGCCCGCGAGGCCGAGGCCCGCGGCTCCTGGGACGCCCGGCTGGAGGCCCTGATCGTCGACGCGCTGGTCCGGGGCGAGGTCGACGACGGCCTCCACTCCTGGGCCGCCGCCCTCGGCTGGACCTCCGCCCCCGTGGTCGTCTTCGCCGGGCACGCCCCGGGCGACGACCCCCAGAGCGTCATCGACGGCCTGCGCGACCGGGGCCGGCGGGCCGGCCACGACCTGCTCGCCGGGGTGCAGGGCGACCGGCTGATCGTGATCGTCGGCGGGGCCGACAGCATGAAGGAGGCCGCCCGCCTGGTCGTGCCGAGGTTCGCCGCCGGGCCGATCGTGATCGGCCCCGAGGTGCCCGACCTGCACGCCGCCGCCCGGTCGGCGCGGGCCGCCATCGCCGGGTTGCGGGCCGCCGCCGGGTGGCCCGACGCGCCCCGGCCCGTGCTCGCCGACGACCTGCTCGCCGAACGCGCCCTCGACGGCGACGAGGACGCCCGCGCCGCGCTGGTCGAGAACGTCTTCAAACCGCTTGAGGGCACACCCCTCCTCGACACCCTCGCGACCTACCTCGAACAGGGCACCTCGCTGGAGGCGACGGCCCGGCTGCTGTTCGTCCACCCGAACACGGTGCGTTACCGGCTCCGGAAGATCGCCGAGCTGACGGGGTACACCCCGACGGAGGGGCGGTCCGCATTCACCCTTCAGGTTGGGTTGATACTCGGTCGACTGACCGTAATCTGACCGCCGCAATGTAATTGCGGAGAAACCGGAACTGTAGGGATTCCACAACAGAGGCAGGCAAAAGTTCGTGCGCTTCCCCAGCTCTGTGTCGAAGGGCTACAGGGCAGGGTGGTACCGTGCTCGTCATCGTCGCGCCGGGACAAGGCGCCCAAACTCCAGGGTTCCTGAGTCCGTGGCTGGAGCTCCCCGGATTCCGTGACCGTCTGTCAGCATGGTCGGAGATCGCGAAGCTCGACCTCGTCGCCTACGGCACCACCGCCGAGGCCGAGGAGATCCGCGACACCGCGGTCGCGCAGCCGCTTCTGGTGGCCGCCGCGCTGGCCGCCTTCGAGGAGCTCGGCGTCGCCCCCGACCTGGTCGCCGGCCACAGCGTCGGCGAGTTCGCCGCGGCCGCGCTGGCCGGGGTCATCACCGCCGACCAGGCCGTCTCGCTGGTCGCCGAGCGCGGCCGGGCGATGGCCGAGGCCGCCGCCGTCACCGCGACCGGCATGACCGCGATCCTGGGCGGCGTCGACGTGCTCGACGCCCTCGCCAAGCTCGGTCTGACCCCCGCCAACAACAACGGCGCCGGTCAGATCGTCGCGGGCGGCACCCTGGAGCAGCTGGAGGCCCTCCAGGCCGACCCGCCGCAGCGGGCCCGCCTGCGCGCCCTCGCGGTCGCCGGCGCCTTCCACACCCACCACATGGCCCCGGCCGTCGAGCGGCTGCGCGCCGCCGCGGCCGGCGTCACCCCGGCCGACCCGGCGATCCGGCTGCTGTCCAACGCCGACGGCGCGATCGTCATGTCGGGCCGCGACGCCCTCGACCGCATGGTCGACCAGGTCAGCAACCCGGTGCGCTGGGACCTGTGCATGGAGACCATGGCCGAGGAGACCGGCGAGACGCCCGTCACCATGATCGAGCTGCTGCCCGGCGGCACCCTGACCGGCCTGGCCAAGCGCGGCCTGCCCGGCTCGGTGACCGTCGCGCTCAAGACCCCCGCCGACCTGACCACGGCCCTCGACGCCGCCAAGGAGGCGATCAAGTGAAGCTGCCCGCGGGGGCGCCGGGAGCCAAGGTGCTGGCCTTCGGCCACTACCAGCCGGCGAACGTGGTCACCAACGACGATCTCGCCAAGATGATCGAGACCAACGACGAGTGGATCCAGAGCCGGGTCGGCATCAAGGAGCGCCGGTTCGCCGGTCCCGAGGAGTCCGAGATCGACCTGGCCGTCCAGGCCGGTGGCAAGGCGCTGGCCGCGAGCGGCCTGTCGGCCGCCGACATCGACCTGGTGATCATCGCCACCTGCACCCCCGAGGCGCCGATCCCGAACCTGGCCGGGCGGGTCGCCCACCGGCTCGGCATCGAGGCGCCGGGCGCCTACGACCTCAACGCGGCCTGCGCGGGCTTCTGTTACGCCCTCGCCTCGGCCAGCGACGCGATCCGCGCGGGCTCGGCGAAGAACGTGCTGGTCGTCGGCACCGAGAAGCTCACCCAGTGGGTCGACATCAACGACCGCGCCACCTCGGTGATCTTCGCCGACGGGGCCGGCGCGGCGGTCGTCGTCCCCTCCGAGACCCCGGCCATCGGCCCGGTCGTCTGGGGCAGCGCGGGCGACAAGGCCGACGCCATCATGATCGAGAACCGGTCGTCCTCCCTTCACCAGGAAGGTCAGACGGTGTTCCGCTGGGCCACCACGGCCCTTCACCCGGTGGCCAAGGAGGCTTGCGAGCGTGCGGGCGTGGCTCCCGCCGACCTGGCGGCGTTCGTGCCCCACCAGGCCAACCTGCGCATCATCGAGGCCATCGCGCGCAAGCTCGGCGCCGACAAGGCGGTCGTCGCGCGCGACATCGTGCTGGCCGGCAACACCTCGGCCGCGTCGATCCCGCTCGCGCTGTCCCGCATGATCGAGCAGGGCGAGGTGCCCTCGGGCGGCCTCGCGCTCCTCCTGGGCTTCGGGGCGGGCCTGACCTACGCCTCCCAGGTCATCGAGATCCCTTAAGTCTTGTACGGTCTTCGCCGTACGAAAACCCAGAAACACACTCAAAGGAGAGAAATGGCAGCCACCGAGCAGGAGATCCTGGCAGGCCTCGGCAAGATCGTGAACGAGATCACCGGTATCCCCGCGTCCGAGGTGACTCCGGAGAAGAGCTTCGTCGACGACCTGGACATCGACTCGCTGTCGATGGTCGAGATCGCCGTGGCGGCCCAGGACGAGTTCGGCGCGGAGATCCCCGACGACCAGCTCAAGCACCTGAAGACCGTCAAGGACGTCATCAACTTCATCCAGAACTGAGTACCCGCTCAACCGTTCGACCGTAGAGGAGTGCAGCCAAAGTGAGTACCAACCGGGTGCGAGTCGTCGTCACCGGACTCGGCACGACGACGCCCCTTGGTGGAGACGTCGCCTCGACCTGGGCGGCGCTCCTCGACGGGCGGTCGGGCATCCGCACGCTCACCGAAGACTGGGTCGACACCGTCCCGGCGAAGTTCGCCGGCGTCGCGGCCGTCGACCCCGGTGAGGTGCTGCCCCGCCCCGAGGCCAGGCGTCTCGACCGCTATGAGCAGTTCGCCCTGATCGCCGCCCGGCAGGCCTGGCAGGACGCCGGCGCGCCCGAGGTCGAGCCGACCCGGCTCGGCGTGGTCGTCGGCTCCGGCATCGGCGGCATCAGCACGATCCTGAACGCCTACGACACCTACCGCGAGAAGGGGTGGAACCGGCTCTCGCCGTACACCGTCCCGATGCTCATGCCCAACGGCGCCGCGGGCTGGATCTCCATCGACCTGGGCGCCCAGGCGGGCACCCACGCGGCGGTCAGCGCCTGCGCGACCGGCGCCGAGTCGATCGGCCAGGCCATTGAGATGATCCGCTCCGGCCGCGCCGACGTCGTCGTCGCCGGCGGCAGCGAGGCGGCCATCCACCCGCTCAACATGGCCTCGTTCGCGGCCATGCGCGCCATGTCGACCCGCAACGACGAGCCCCACCGCGCTTCTCGCCCCTTCGACAAGGGCCGCGACGGGTTCGTGCTCGGCGAGGGCGCCGGCATCGTCGTGCTGGAGTCGGAGGCCCACGCGAAGGCGCGCGGCGCGCGGATCTACGCGGTCGCGGCCGGCGTCGGCATCACCTCCGACGGCCACCACATCTCCGCGCCCGAGCCGACCGGCATCGGCGGCAAGACCGCCATGCTGACGGCCATCGCCGACGCGGGCCTCAGCCCCGCCGACGTGCGCCACGTCAACGCCCACGCCACCTCGACGCCCGTCGGCGACGAGATCGAGGCGCGGGCGATCCGCGAGGCGCTCCCCGGCTCCCCGCTCGTCACCTCGACCAAGTCGATGACCGGTCACCTGCTGGGCGGCGCGGGCGGCATCGAGTCCGTCTTCACGATCCTGGCGCTGAGCGAGCGCATCGTGCCCGCCACCGCGAACCTCGACGACCCGGCCGACGGCCTCGACGTGGACATCGTGCGCGGCGAGCCGCGCAAGCTCCCCGACGGGCAGCTCGCCGCGATCAACAACTCCTTCGGCTTCGGTGGGCACAACGTCGCCGTCGCCTTCACCACTGCTTGATCAGCTGTCTGAGAGGGACGCAATGACTGTCGTTGACAACAGGGTGGTGACCGCCTCCTCCGACCAGGAGGCTGCCGACCCCCGCGATCCCGTCGTCCGGCTGGGCCACCTGCTCGACGAGGGTTCCATGCGGCTCATCTCGCCGCAGGACAAGAGCGGGGCCCTGGCGGTCACCGGCCGCGTCGAGGGCGTCCCCGTCGTGGCGTTCTGCAGCGACGCCCGTTTCCAGGGCGGCGCGATGGGCTCCGAGGGCTGCGAGCACATCGTCCACGCCTACGACGTGGCGGTCCGCGAGCGGGTGCCGATCATCGGCGTCTGGCACTCGGGCGGCGCCCGCCTCGCCGAGGGCGTGGAGTCCCTCCACGCCGTGGGCCGCGTCTTCGCGGCCATGACGAAGGCGTCGGGCATCGTCCCGCAGATCTCCGTCGTGGTCGGCGCGGCGGCCGGCGGCGCGGCCTACGGCCCGGCGCTGACCGACATCGTGATCCTCGCCGACGAGGGCCGCATCTTCGTGACCGGCCCCGACGTCGTCCGCTCGGTGACGGGCGAGACGATCGACATGGCGTCGCTGGGCGGCCCCGAGCCCCACAGCAAGCGCAGCGGCGTGGTCCACATCGTCACCAAGTCGGAGCCCGAGGCCCTGCTGAAGGCCCGCCAGGTCGCCACCCTGCTCGGCCACCAGGGCCGGGTCAGGCTGGGCGAGGTCGGCGAAGTCGACTTCTCCACCCTGCTCCCCGAGAACGTGCGCCGCGCCTACGACGTGAAGCCGCTGGTCAACGGCCTCCTCGACGAGCCCGGCGTGGAACTCCACCCCAAGTGGGCCCCCAACATCGTCACGACCCTGGGCCGCCTCGGCGGCCGCACGGTCGGCGTCATCGCCAACAACCCGATGCGCCTGGGCGGCTGCCTCGACTCGACCTCCGCGGAAAAGGCCGCCCGCTTCGTGCGCATGTGCGACGCGTTCGGCGTGCCCCTGGTGGTTTTGGTCGACGTCCCCGGCTACCTGCCGGGCGTCGGGCAGGAACACGACGGCGTCGTGCGCCGTGGCGCCAAGCTCCTCCACGCCTTCGCCGAGGCGTCGGTGCCGAGGGTGACACTGGTGACCCGCAAGTCCTACGGCGGGGCGTACATCGCGATGAACTCCCGCGCCCTCGGCGCGACCCGGGTCTTCGCGTGGCCGACGGCGCAGATCGCGGTCATGGGCGCCGTGGCGGCGGTCCGCATCCTGAAGCGCCGCGAACTCGCGGCGGTCCCGGACGAGGAGCGCGCCGAGCTGGAGACCCGCCTGGCCGAGGAGCACGAGAAGATCGCCGGCGGCCTCGACCGCGCGATCGACCTCGGCGTGGTCGACGAGGTCATCAAGCCGGAAGAGACCCGGGGAGCCATCGCAAAGGTGATCGCCCGTGCGACACCGGCGCGGGGGGCCCACGGGAACATCCCGCTCTAGTTCTTCCTGTACGACCTGAACGCCGCTTCCACCTGTTTGTGGGGGCGGCGTTTCGGCGTTGCGGGGGATTTGCCTGGCGTCCTTCTGCGCAGCGCACCTTGTATGACGGCTTTGGGAAGCGACCCTGCATGGCAACTCTTGGGAGCGACCCGGTGCAGCGGCCCTCCCGAGCGACCTTCTACGGCGACCCTCCCGAGCGGCCCGTACGGCGGCCCTCCCAAGCGGTCCTCTACGGCGGCTCTCCCGAGCGACCCTGTGCGGCGGTTCTCGGGGGCAAACCTTTATGGCGGTCCTCGAAGGCGAACCTTCTGGCAGCTCTCGGGGGCGATCGGCTGGCGGCGCATTTGGTCGGGCGGCTAACGCCGCCCGAAATTTCGGCATATCGACCTCAGTGAGGGCTCCTTGCGGGATGCGCCCGATCGAGTAGAGGACCTCTCCGACCTACCCACCACCACAATGACGCGGCCACTGATCGACCCATAAAAGACCGCCTCGGGGTCCGGGGACAGGAGTGGGGCCGTTGCCCGCTATGCACTTTTGAGGGACATTCGCCCGTGCTGGCAGAGGTGACGAAAGAGTGAGCGTCCAATCACCTGAGCCCACAGCCGGGCAGCCACAATCGGACACTCGCCTGGACCTAAACGATTCCACTACGCGAGAGAAGTCCGAAACCGACGGAACCCAAGACCCCCGGAAATGTTGTGCCGAAGCACGCGACACCATCGCCTCCAAGTGCCCGATGTGGCGCACAAGCCGCGCATCGCCAGAGCCCACGGCCCGGGCAACGTGGCCCTGCCGCTGGGCCTGAGCGGCGGCCGAGCACACCAGAGAGCGGTGTCGTGCGAGGCGGTGGCTGCTTACGCCGGCCTCGGCCAGCGTGGGATGGAAGACCCCCACACCTGACTCGGATACCTCGCCCATGGGACGGCGGCAAGGCAGTGGCCGGTTGACGCCGTTAAGGGCGGTGACCGCGTTAGGCGCTACTGACCAGGCAGCGCGGCAAGCAGGCGGATCTCACAGGGCTTGGCTCTTCAGCGCGTGGCCGAGAATCGTCACCCATTGAACTAACCCCTCCTGGCAGCGTCTTGAAGCGACCGTCCACCACAGACCATCGCAAACGCGCACTTGGGAGGTAGCAGGAAGAACGGCGGCGCGATCTCCAGGCCAACACGTCAGACGTCAGCCGCGAGGGAGGTTGTGGCCGGGTAAGGCGGCCCCGGCCCAGGAGCGTGGTGAAGTACGGCAGGGCGCGCAGGCAGGTGCCCCGCGCCCCCTACAGCTAGACGGCCGCGTGGAGCCAGCGCACCGGAGCGCCCTCGCCGGCGTACCGGAAGGACTCCAGTTCCTCGTCCCACTGCTTGCCGAGCAGCTTGTCGAGTTCGTCCTCCAGGACCACGCGCCCCTGGCTGGCCATCAGCATGACGTTCCGGAGGCGGTCCTCCGAGATCAGGATGTCGCCGTTCACGCCGATGGTCGCCGTGAAAGCGCCCAAAGCGGGGGTGTACGCATGGCGGGAGCCGTCGCTGCCCGGCGACGGGTCTTCGGTGATTTCGAACCGGATGCGCTGCCACCCCATGAGCGAAGAGGTGATCTTGGCGGCGACGCCGGCGGGCCCCTCCCATTCGGCCTGGGCGCGCAGGGCGCCGGGCGCAGCGGGCTGGGGCGTCCACGTCAGGTCGACGGGTACGCCAAGAATGCCTGCGACGGCCCACTCGATGTGTGGGCACAGCGCAGGCTGAGCCGAGTGGACGTACAGGACGCCACGAGCAGCAGCCACCGGACCTCCCGATTCGTACGAGGTGCGCCTTCCCCAACGGCCTCATACTGGGATGATCACAAGTGACTCTAGGAGAGACTACCGTCCGTCGCGGCGGGGCACCAGAGGAGGGTCATACCGATTCCCCCTTGGCCGCCGAACGAATCGGTCTCTCCTGAAGGCGTAAAACGGCGCGATCGTGGAAGTTGGGCGTCCTTCCGGAATTCCGCGATCTCACCGGGCCGCGCCGGACACCACGGCTAGAGTTGCTCACGCAACGCTCCTCTGTCAGCACAGTCGGTGAGGCTGGTGCGGAAAGGGTCAGTGACGCGTGCTTTTCGAGGTTCACGACGAATCGATCCCTCTCGATCTGCTCGACGACCACGCCTGGTCCGAGTTGGTCGCCTGCTTCAACGGTCAGATGTGGGCCGTGGCGCGGGCGGCGGGTCTGGGGGCGGCCGACGCGTCCGACGCCGTACAGGGAGCGTGGCTCCGGCTGGTCGAGAGCGTCGACCGCATCCGCGACCCGCGCGCGGTCGGCGCGTGGCTGATGACGACGACGCGGCGCGAGGCGCTGCGGCTCGGCCGCAAGGCCGGCCAGGAGTTCCCGGCCGACCCGCCCGACCTCTACGAACATCCCACGCTCGCCGCGCCCGACCCGACGACGGAGATCGTCGACGCCGACTACGGGCGCACCCTGTGGTCACGCGTGTCCCGGCTCAGCGAGCCGTGCCGGACCATGCTCCGGCTCTTCGCCCTCAATCCTGATGTACGGTACGCGCAGGTCGCGGCCCGCATGCACATCCCGGTCGGCAGCGTGGGCCCGACCCGGTCGCGGTGCTCGGCCAAGCTCCGGACCCTGCTCGCGGAGGACCCCCTTGAGTGCTGACGACGCGGCGCTGGAGACGTACATGCTGGCGGCGATGCGCCTGGCCGCCCAGGCCGACCCCGCTCCCGGCCGCCTGGCCGCCGACGCGATGGCCGCACTCGCGATGCGCCTGCCCGGCTGCGTCGTTGCGACCCCCGCCGACCTGACGGCCGCCTCCGGCGCACGAGCAGGCGGAAAGCCCCAGATGCACCGCTTCGAGGCCGACGACACGACCCTCGACGTCGAGACGACCATCACCGAGGGTCGCCTGGAGATCGCCGGCCAGGTGAGCCCGCCCCCCGCCCCCGATGCGTATGTCGAGGTCCGCACCCCGCACGTGACGAAGGTCCGGGTACCCTCGGCCGACGGCCAGTTCGCCGTGGCGGGCCTCCCGCCCGGCTGGGTGAGCGTGGCCTACCACCGCCCGAGCGATCCCCCGGTGGTCACCCGCTGGCTGCGTGTCCGCGCCTGAGTCCTACGGCCCGTTCGCCGCGGCCCGGCGCGCCGACATCCTGGCGGCGTTCGACGTCCATCTGGCAGCAGAGGATTGCCTGTACGAGTCCCCGGAGCGGTTGGCCCTCACCCGCGCCGAGTTCGCCTCGGCCTTGGTCGGAGCCCGCCTACCGGGCGAGGCCCGCATGCTCCTGGAACTCGCGCTGCCCGATCTGACCTCGGCCCGCCCGGCGACCGCCCACGCCCGGCTGCTGCTGGCGACGGTGGAACTGCTGACGGGGGATGTCCGGCGGGCCGAGGACACGGCTGCGACGGCGCTGACGGAGTTCGGGCGTCTGGGACGGGCGGTGTGGGAACCGAGGGCCCGGGACGTGCTGCTGCGGGCGCGGCTCACGCAGACGGCCGAGAACAGGGCCGAGGAGAGGCTGCCGCCGGGACGGACAACTCAATCGGCCGAGACCGATGGCGGATTGCCAGCAAGGCAGCCGACTCGGAGTGCCGAGATCGCGCTCAAGCTGGGAGCGCCCTCGAAGCTGTCGGAGGAGCAAGGCGAGTTCGGACTCGATGACGGACTGCTCTGTGACTGTGCGGCTGGGGCCGATGGGCTGGAGGCTGCGGGCTGGCGGTCTGAGGCCGACGAGCTGCGGCTGTTCGCGGTGTCGGCGTTCGTGCGCCGGTGCGGTCGTGGGGTCGGCGGGCTGGTGGTGGCGCAGCTGATGCTGGACCGGGTCCGGGACGGGTCGGGTTGTGCTGCCACGCGGTTGCATGCGGAGGCGTTGCGGCGATGGGTGGGCGGCGATCTCACCGAGGCGCTCGAACTGACCCGGCTGGGGTTCGCCGAGTCGCTCCGCGAGATGTCGCGGCTGGCTTCGGACACCGTGTCGAAGGAGCCGAGTGATTGGCACAGCTCTGAGTCGAGACCGTCTGACTCGATGCCTCAGCTGACCAATCGCCATCGTGACACGACAGTTGGAGACGTCGACCCTGGCGCGATTCCCGACTCAGGGAAGTTCATCAGGACATCGGATGACACCTCCGGCTCGACGGCAGCTAACGGACCTATGGGGAGGCACGCCACAACGCCATCCCCCCTCCCGGAGCCGGGCACAGGCATCCGCACAGGGACGTCGACGTTGGGTGCCGTGCCTCACGTGAAGCGGCTCGCCGATGAGCGTTGGCGGGTCTCCCGGGTGGCCGAGGAGATCGCCACGCTCGGCCTGGAGTTGGCCATCAGGCAGCAGAGCCCCGACAAGGTGCTGCTCTGGTCGGAGCGGTGGCGGGCGCTCGTCAGCGGTGCGGAGCCGGTGGCCGATCGGCCCGAGGTGCTCGTCCAGCTGGTACGCGACCAAGACGCCCTCCACGCCGTAGTCGCCCACGGCGACCAGCTCTCACTCCACGGCCTCGGGTCACTGTCGTCCGTCACCGAGGCGATGGTGCGAATCCGCTACAACCTCCGCAGAAGGAACCTCCGCGACACCAGGCCGGAAGGCGAGGAAGGGTTGTCCCCCGGCCTCCTGCGAGAACTGTCCGCCCTCGACGAGGCGCTGATCCGGCCGCTCGACCTGCCGCAGGGAGCCGTCAGCGTGGTCCCCACGGTCGCGCTGCACTCGTTGCCCTGGTCACTGCTGCCGTCGCTGCGCGGGCGAGCCGTCTCGGTCGCGCCCTCGGCCGCGCTGGCCGTCACCCGCAGGGAGATCGGCGGGCCGGTGGTGGCGCTCGCGGGGCCCGACTTGGCCCATGCGGAGGAGGAGGTGACGGCGGTTGTGGGCGTACATGAGAAGGGAGAGCGGGTGCCCGCCACACGCGCCGCACTTCTGGAGGCTCTCGGGCGGGCGGGCATCGTGCACATCGCCGCGCATGGCATCTTCTCCGGGCGGCGGCCGATGATGTCGAGCATTCTCCTGGACGACGGTCCGCTCCTCGTACACGAGTTCTTCCGCCTGACGCGGGTACCGCCCCTGGTGGTGCTCTCCTCGTGCGACGCCGGCATGGCCTCGGCTCCCGCCGACGGCGCGGCGTTCGGCCTGGCCGGAGCCTTCCTCGACCGCGGGGCACGTACGGTGATCGCGGGCATCGTGCCGGTCCGCGACGACGAGGCGGCCCGGCTGATGGTGGAGTTCCACCGCCGACTGGCCAAAGGGCAGTCACCAGCGCAAGCCCTCGCCGACGCGGCCGTGGCCACCGACGTACCGGGATTCGCCTGCTTCGGAACTGGTTGAGCCCGGAACGACCGCAGCATTCGGAGGATCTGGCGCGGCGTTCAGTTTCCTGGGCCGGGAAGCTCCAGCTCCGCGAAGACGGCCTTGTGGTCGGTGTTCGGGAGGGTGTGAACCGAGAAGGCGTGGATCGCCGTCCGGCTATCAGCCAGGACATGGTCGATCGTCACCGACGGAATGGGCAGCCCGTAGAAGTCGCGCGGAAGGGCCGGCCACGTCGTCTGCAAGCCGTTCCCCGTCACCTCGGCCGCGTCCCGATACCCGGCGTCGAGCAACGCCCGCACCCGGGCATGGTCGAGCGTCGCGTTGAAGTCGCCGATCAGAAGCCGGGCCGCCCCGCCAGTCTGGGAAAGAGCGTCAAGCCCCTCCCCCCAACACGCATGAAGGCGGGCGACATACGGAGCACACGGATGAACGGAAACCATCTCCACCGCCACCCCCTCCACGTCAAGCCGCCCGACGAGCTGCCCGAACCCCCCGAAGTCATGTAACCCCACCCGCTCAACCGGGAAGCGCGAGTAGATCCCCGACCCCCGCGTCCCCCGCCGGGCCTCCGTCACCCGGTTGGGCAGCAGGGCGTCAAGGCCAGCCCGCTCCATCGCCTCCACCGCGTCAGGGCTGAGCTCCTGGAAGGCCACCACGTCAGCCCGCACCGACCGGACCAGCCGTACGACCTCCTCCGCCGGCGCCCCGCCCGCCAGCAGGTTCACCGCCAGCACCCGCAGCCGCGGCCCGCCCCCGCCCGACGGGCTCTCGCCGACCATCCGGGGCACCACGAGAGCCGCGAAGACCAGGCAGACCGCCAGTGCCGCTCCCCCGGCCACCCACCGGCGCGCCAGCAGGGCGAGTAACAAAGCCACCGGCGACGACAACGCAACGTAAGGCGTGAACGCCACCAGCTGCACCCACCAGAACCCCACGTCACCGGGCACGAGACGCAGCAAGACCCAGGCCGCGTACAGAAGAACGATCAGCCAGATCAGCCGGGTGGTCAGGCTCGTGCCACCGGGCGACTCGGGTCGGTGATCCATTCGGACCATGATCCGGCATACAGGGACGCGGTGATGCCCGCCGACGCCAGGGCCAGCACCTCGTGGGCCGCCGTCACGCCGCTGCCGCAGTAGGCGCCCACCGGCACGCCCTCGACCACACCCAGGGTGTTGAAGCGTTCGCGCAGGAACTCGGGGCGGTGGAAGCGGCCGCCGGGTTCCAGGTTGTCGGTCGTGGGGGCGTTCACCGCGCCGGGGATGTGGCCGGCGACGGGGTCGACCGGTTCGACCTCGCCGCGGTAGCGCTCGGGGGCGCGGGCGTCGAGGAGGACGCCGTCGTCGGCCAGGATCGCGGCCTGGTCGGCGGTGATCAGCGGCAGGCCGCCGGGGCGGGCGGTGAAGTCGCCCACGGTCACGTCGGGGGTGTCCTTGGACAGCTCGCCCGTCCAGGCGCGCAGGCCGCCGTCGAGCACGCGGACGTCGCGGTGCCCGAAGTAGCGCAGGCACCACCACGCGCGGGCGGCGGCCAGGGCGTTCCAGTCGTCGTACACGACGACCGGACGGCTGTCGGAGACGCCGAGCTCGCGCATCGCGGCTTCGAAGGCGGCGGCTGAGGGCAGCGGGTGGCGGCCGCCCGTGCCCGCGGGGGCGGCGAGGGCCGTGTCGAGGTCGCAGTAGACCGCGCCGGGGATGTGGCCGAGGGCGTATTCGGCCGGGCCGGGCGGGCCGCCGAGGCGCCAGCGCACGTCGAGGACGGTCACCTCGCCGAGCGAGTCGGCGAGGTCGGCGGCGGTGATCAGTGGGCTCATCGGCGGATCTCCAGGAAGGGCACGTTCTGTTCGGCGGGGGTGAGCGACCCGTGGTAGCCGGTCATCGACCACTCCAGCGGATCTTCCCCGGACGACGCGATCACAAGCTCGCCCTCGGCCACGGCGACGACGTCGCCGACCCGGCCCAGCAGGGCGGGGTCGACGGGGCCGAACCAGCCCGAGTCGACGGCCTCCTCGCGGGTGGCGATCCGGGCCCGGTCGCCGAGCACCGAGCGCCACGTCTGGAGGACCGCGCCGGACGCGCCGGGGGCCGTGTAGAGGTGGCGGAGCCGGGCCTCGCCGCCGACGAGGGCGACGCCCTCGGTGAGCTCGGGGTGGAGGTCGAGGTCGACCTTGTCGGTGGCGTTGATCATGCCGTGGTCGGCGGTGACGTAGAGGACCCCGCCGGGCGGCAGGGTGGCGGCGAGGCGTTCGGCCAGGCCGTCGACGATCGACAGCTGGTCGAGCCACTCGGGCGAGCCCCAGCCGGTCATGTGGCCCATGGCGTCGAGTTCGCCGTAATAGCAGGTCACGTAGGCTCTGCGGGTCGCGCGCAGGGCGGCGTGGACACCGGCGACCCGTTCGTCGAGGGTGTCGGCGGGGACGTAGCGCACGCCCCGGTAGACCGCCGAGGTGAGGCCGGTGCCGTCGAAGGCGGCGGGCGCGACGTAGGAGCAGGCGACGTCATGACTGGCCAGCCGCTGGAACACGGTGTCGACGGGCTGCCAGGTGAGCGGGTCGACGCGGGGGCCGTCGCTGGTCCAGCGCAGGCAGTCGAGCAGGCGGTTCTCGCCGGGCACCGCGACGGTGATGCCGAGCATGCCGTGGTTGCCCGACATGACGCCGGTCCCGATGGTGGCCAGGCTGGTCGGGGTGGACGACGGCAGGCCCGCCGTGAGCACCCGCGAGAGCGCCGACGACAGGAACGGCGCGCGGGACGGGTGGGCGGCGAGCAGGTCGGCGCCCATGCCGTCGACGATGAACAGGCACACCTTCTCGGCCGGGTCGAGCCCCAGCGTGCCGCCGCCGGTTCCGTCGAAGGTGGCGTGGACGGAACCGGCGATGTCGGCGAGGGTGGCCATCACGTGCGCGCCGTCGCCTCCGACAGGGCGCGGGCGAAGGCCAGGACGTGGCGCACGGCCTCGGGGCCGTCGGCGGCCTCGCTGACGCGGAGCTGGAGGTCGTCGGCGGTGATCGAGCCGGTGTAGCCGTGGTCGGCTTCGCAGTTCTCGTCGCCGCAGGTGGCGGGTTCGAGGTCGACGTGGGAGATGGCCCCCCAGCCGATGGTGAGCGTGACCTCGCTGGGCGCGACGCCGGGCGAGTAGGACGCCGGGTCGGGGACCAGCCGGGTGAGCGCGACCGACTGGACCCGGCTCAGCCGGACCGCCTCGGTGGTCGTGGACGCATGAGAGGCGGGGTTTCCCTCGGCGGGCGGATGTTCGTCGGTGTGGCAGACGAGCAACCGGGTGGGCGACAGCACCAGGACCGTGACGTGCCGGCGGACTTCCATGGCCGGGTCGAACGTGGCCTCGTGGTGGACGACGTAGGCGCTGACGCTCTCCTTGCCCAGGGCGGAATCGACGGCGTCGGCGACCAGGTCGGGGTAGTAGCCACTTCGGTCGATGGCCTCGCGCAGACCTGCAGCCGAGACTCGGGTATCCCTCATGGGACCATCCTGCCCTGTCGACCACCCACATTTCACCGGGCAGTCAGGATGGGAGCCGCCTCGGGCCGACGTCCGGCCGGGGCCCGGTGACGGCCTTCAGCACCGCACGGGCGCCCAGCACCTGGACGCCGTTCTCACCCACCAAGACGGGGTCGAGCCGCAACGCCGCGACCTGCGGATGCGCGTCGGCCAGCCGCCCGATCCGGCACAGCAGCTCCTCCAGTTCGGCCACCGCCACGGGCGGGTAGCCGTGCGCGCCGAACAGCAGCGGCGCGGCCTTGGGGGCCCGGACCAGCCCGGCGGCGTCTTCAGCCGTGAGCGGAGCGAGCCGGTAGGCGTCGTCGCCGAGCAGCCGGGCGGCGATCTCGCCCAGTCCGAACGACACCACGGCCCCGAAGTCCCGGTCCTGCACCGAGGTGATCACGGTCGGCACCGCGGGCTGCGGGGCCATGCGCTGGACCGCCAGCCGCGGCCCGGCGACCCCTGCCAGGTCCGTGTACGCCCGCGCGACCGCCGCCGCGTCGGGCAGCGCCAGGCGGACCGTCCCGGCGCGACCGGTGCCGTCCCACTTGACCACCACGGGAAAACCCAGCCGCTCGGCCGCCGCGACCGCCTCCTCGGGCGAGCCCACCGTCTCCGAGGGCCAGACCTCGACGCCGTAGGTCCGCAGCAGGGCGGCGGCGTCGATCTCGACCGGCTCCTCGGCCGCCCCCTGGACGATCTCCCGGGCGGCGACCACGTCGACGCCGCCCAGTTCGGGGATGCTGCCCTCGTCGCCGCGGCGCCACTGCGCATGGCGTACCGCCAGAGCAAGGGCCCTGACCGCCTCCTCGGGCGCCGGATACGACGGGATCGAACCCCGTGCGGGACCCTCTCCGGGCGCGCGCAGCGCGGCCGGGACCCCGGCCTCGCCCCGGAAGGTGGCCAGCACCGGCTTGCCGCTCTCCCCCGCGACCCGCACCAGTTCGGCGGCGACCTCGGCGTCGGGGCCGGGCACCGGCGGCATGTAGACGACCACGGCGGCGTCGACGTCGGGGAGGACCGAGGCGAGCGCCGCGCCGAACTCGGCGGCCCCGGCGCGGGCGCCCAGATCGGCGGTCGAGGGCGCGAGGCCCGCGCTGACGCAGGCGTGGGCGGCCAGCCGGGCCAGGGCGTCGGAGTTGCTGACGATGCCGACGCGCGGCCCCTCGGGCAGGGGCTGGCAGGCGAGCAGCTGGGCGACGTCGAACAGCTGGGTGAGGTCGTCGACGCGGATCACCCCGGCCTGCTCGAACAGGGTCGACACGGCGTCGTCGGGCAGCCCGAACTCGGCGGCCTGCGACTTGACCGCCACGATCGGCTTGGTGCGGGAGATGCGCCGGGCCAGCCGGGTGAACTTGCGCGGGTTGCCCATCGACTCCAGATAGAGGAGGACGACCTCGGTCGCCGGGTCCTCCTCCCAGTACTGGAGGAGGTCGTTGCCGGACACGTCGGCCCGGTTCCCGGCCGAGACGAAGGTGGAGATGCCGAGCCCGCGCTGGTCGACGCGGTGCAGCAGGGCGGTGCCGAGCGCGCCCGACTGGCTGAAGAAGCCGATGCGGCCGCGCGCGGGCAGCCGCCCGGCGAGGGTGGCGTTGAGCTTGATCGACCGGTCGGTGTTGGCGATGCCGAGGCAGTTGGGCCCGACGACCCGCATGCCGTAGGCGCGGGAGATCCGCACCAGCTCCTGCTCGCGCGCCAGCCCCTCCTCGCCCGTCTCGGCGAACCCGCTGGAGACCACGACCAGCCCCTTCACGCCCTTCCGCGCGCACTCCTCGACGACGTCGAGCACGCTCTCGGCCGGCACGGCCACCACCGCCAGGTCGACCTCGCCGTCGATCGCGGCCATGTTCTTGTACGCCCGCACGCCCGCGACCGCCCGCACCTCTCGGTGCACCGGGTAGACCGGCCCGGTGAACTCGGCCCGCAGCAGGTTGCGCAGCACGGTCTGGCCGATCCCGCCCGGCTCCCGGCTGGCCCCGATGACGGCGACCGACTCGGGCTTGAGCAGCCGGGCGATCGACCGCGCCTCGGCGCGGTGTTCGCGCCCGGTCACGACCTCGACCGAGTCGGGGGTGCTGGCGAGGTCGAGGGTCATCCTGACCACGCCGTCCTCGAACGTGCTCTGCGCGGTGTACCCGGCCTGCCGGAACATCTGGGTCATGCGGTGGTTGGCGGGCAGCACGTCGGCGATGAAGGTCCGGATGCCGCGTTCCCTGGCGGCGGCCCGCAGGTGTTCGAGCAGCACCGCCGCGAGCCCGCGCCCCTGGTGGGCGTCCTCGACCAGGAAGGCCACCTCGGCGTGGTCGGCGGGCTTGACCCGGTCGTAACGGACCACCGCCACCATCTCGGTTCCGATGGTCGCGATCAGGGCCAGCCGGTCGTTGTAGTCGACCGTCGTGAAGCGCGTCACCTCCCGGTCCGAGAGGCGCGGACGGGGCCCGAAGAAACGGAAGTAGATCGATTGGGCGGAGAGACGGGAGTAGAAGGAACGCAGGAGTTCGGCGTCATCGGGGCGGATGGGCCGCAGGTGAGCGGTGCCGCCGTCGGAGAGGACGACGTCGGCCGCCCAGTGCGGCGGATGCGCGGGTTCCACCTTTCGAGGGTATCTGTGCACAAACGCGGTGGTTGGGCAACGGATCCGCATCGACTGTGTACGAGTGTCCGCCTCACCCCCCACGAAGCTTGCAGAAGCTGTTAAGTTTCCGGGGTCAGCGTCGATTTGCAGTAAGCAAGGTGGTGACATCATGACGCGGGTCGTCGTGGTGGGCGATCTCATGACCGACGCGGTCGCCCGCGCCAGGTATCCGCTCGCCCGGGCAAGCGACACTCCGGCCGTGGTGACCATGCACGGCGGTGGTTCGGGGGCGAACATCGCCTCGTGGCTCGCCGTCGAGGGTTCCGAGGTCGCCTTCATCGGGCGTCGCGGCGCCGACATCACCGGCCGCAACCGCGACATGGAGCTGATGGGCTACGGCGTCGACGCCCGGCTCGTCATGGATCCCGAGCGCCCCACCGGCACCTGTGTCGTCCTGGTCACCCACAAGGGTGAGCGCACGATGCTCTCCGACCCCGGCGCCAACGCCGCGCTGTCGCCGGAAGACCTGCCCCGCGACCTGTTCACCCAGGGCAGTCACCTGCACATGTCGGGTTACACGCTGATCTGCGAGGGCTCTCGCGACGCCGGGCTGGCCGCCCTCGACCTGGCCCGCCGGGCGGGCATGTCGATCTCGGTCGACTGTGCCTCCTCCGCGCCGGTCGAGCGCACCGGCGCCGAGCCGTTCCTCGAGTGGACCCACGGCGCGAAGCTGCTGTTCGCCAACGCCGACCAGGCCAAGGTGCTGACCGGCCGCGACGACCCCGAGGCGGCGGCCAAGGTGCTGACCGCCTGGTTCCCGCAGGTCGTGATCAAGTGCAACGCCGACGGCGCGCTCTGGTTCAGCAACAACCGGTCCGAGGCCGTCAAGGTCCCGGCCGAGCAGGTCGAGCGGGTCGTCGACGGCACCGGCGCGGGCGACGCGTTCGCCGCCGGGTTCCTGCCGAGCTGGCTCGACGGCAAGCAGCCGGCCGACGCCCTGGCGGCGGGCAACGCGCTGGCCGCCAAGTGCCTGGCCAACCTCGGCGCCCGGCCCCGCCTCTAGCCGAAAGTACGCCCGATCACCGGCTTTTGGAACGATCGGGCCGGAGCCGTTGGCGCGATGTGAACGGGTGCCTTGGATCGCGACGATCTGAGGCATGACCGCCAGACGTCTGTGGATGTTGCCCACCGGGCTCGTGCTGCTCGCCCTCGTCCCTTCCCTGGCCGGGGGTCTCCGGCTGGCCGAACTCTCCGGCGGCGGGCCCGTCACGCCCGGAAACGCGCGTTTCTTCGACCTGCCGCTGCCGGTCGTGGCGCACATCGTCGGCGCGGTGGTCTACGCGCTGCTCGGGGCGTTCCAGTTCGTCCCGTCCCTGCGGCGCGGCTCGTGGCACCGGCGGGCCGGGCGGGTGCTGGTGCCGGCCGGGCTCACGGTGGCCCTGAGCGGGATCTGGATGGCCCTCGCGTACGACATGCCCGCCTCCGACGACGGGCTGCCGATGACGATCATGCGCGTGGGCGTCGGCGGGGTGATGGCCTTCGCCATCGGCTACGCCGTCGTGGCGGTCCGCAGACGGGACTTCGCCACCCACCGGGCCTGGATGATCCGCGCGTACGCCTTGGCGATGGGCGCCGGCACCCAGGCGTTCACCCACATCCCGTTCGCCGTCGCCGGGGTCACCCCCGACGACACCGGGCGGTTCGCCGCGATGGCCGCCGGGTGGGCGATCAACGCGGCGGTGGCCGAGTGGGCGATCAGGCGTTCCTGATCCGGCCGGTCTCGTAGGCCCACATCGCGATCTCGACCCGGTTCCGGGCGCCGAGCTTGGCCATGAGGCTGGCGACGTGGGTCTTCACGGTGCTGACCGAGATGTGCAGTTCGTCGGCGATCTCGTGGTTGGTCCGCCCCCGGGCCACGGTCGTGATGATCTGCTCCTCCCGGTCGGTCAGCGGCTCGAACGGCTGCACCGGGTCGGCCGTGCCCGCGAAGGCGCGCAGCAGGCGGGCCGTGACGTTGGGCGCGATCAGGGCGTCGCCGGCCGCCGCGGCCCTGATCGCCTGGGCGAGCAGCGCCGACCCGGCGTCCTTCAGCAGAAAGCCCCGCGCGCCCGCGCGCAGCGCGGCGTAGACGTACTCGTCGAGGTCGAAGGTGGTGATGACGACCACCGCGACCTCGTGGGAGAGCTCGCGGGTGGCGTCGATGCCGTTCATGCCGGGCATGCGGATGTCGAGCAGGCACACGTCGGGCTTCAGCCGGCGGGCCAGTTCGACCGCGCGGCGGCCGTCGGCGGCCTCGCCGACGACCTCGATGTCGTCCTGGGCCTCCAGGATCATCACCAGGCCGGTCCGGACGATCTCCTGGTCGTCGGCCACGATCACGCGAATGGTCATGCGGTCCTCGGGAGCACGGCGGTGACGGTCCAGCCACGGCCGGGGGCGGGACCCGCCTCGCAGGTGCCGCCGAGGAGGGTGGCCCGTTCGGCCATGCCGAGCAGACCATAACCCGTCGCGCCGGGGGCCGGGGCGTCGCCGTCGTCGGTGACCCGCAGCCTGACCCGGTCTCCGTCGGCCGCGACGAGCACGTGGATGCGGGTGGCGTGGCGGGCGTGCCGCCGGGCGTTGGTGACCGACTCCTGGGCCAGCCGGAAGATCGCGGCGTCGGTCGGCGGCGGCAGCGCGCCGAGGTCGCCGGCCACCTCGACGTCGACCGGCACGCCCGAGCCCTTCTGCAGCTCCGGCAGGTCGGCGACGCCCCTGGCGGGGTCGAGGTCGGCGGGGTGGCGCAGCACCCGCACCATCGTCCGCATCTCGGCCAGCGCCCGCGACGCCTCGGCCTCGATGACCTTCAGCGCCTCGACGGCCGCGCCGGGATCCTTCTCCGCGCGGGCCAGCCCGGCCTGGGCCCTGATCGCCATCGCCGACACGTGGTGGGCGACGGTGTCGTGCAGGTCGCGGGCCAGGCGTTCGCGTTCGAGCAGCTTCACCTGCTCGCGGTCGCGCTGCTGGACCCTGACCCGGAACCGGACCGCGATCCCGGCCAGCAGCGCGATCGAGACGACGGCGAGCGCGCCGACCAGGTCGGCCGGCGCCGGGACCGACAGCACGACGTTGGCCGCCATCAGCGCCGCGCCCGCCAGGATCTCGCGCCCCGACCCCCACCGGCCGAGCGTGTAGGGCAGGATCAGCAGGAACACCGCCGTATGGGTGTCGTCGGGGCGGCCCATCAGCAGGTCGGCCACGAGGGTGCCGCCGAAGGCGAGCCCGGCCACGAGCAGCGGATGGGAGCGCCGCCACCACAGGGTCGGCACCAGCGCGAGCGTCAGCGCCACGACCGGCCACGGCAGTTCCGGCCGCAGCACCCCTTCGAGCACCACGGCCGGCGCCAGCACGCCGATCAGCGCGTAGTCACGCCAGACCCTCTTGGGGGGAGGCGGAAGCGGGCGCGGCTCGGTCCACACGCCGTCATGGTACGAGTTCGCACCCGATCGCGGATCCGCCCGGAGTACTACCGTTTCCGAGGGTCACCGTGCCCGTCCGGCCCTGGTGTTCGATCGTGTACGTCCCCCGGAAGCCCCGCAGCGGGATGCGGCCCTCCTCGTCGGTCCGCATGGTCGTCTCGGGCATCCACCACTCACCCCTGACGAGGTCGCGCAGGGCGTGGAAGGAGGGCTTGGGGCTGCCGTCCTTCCGGACGAAGCCGCCGGGGGCGCCGAGCCATTCGCCGTCCTGGATGCCCCAGTAGGTGATCGCCCGGACGGCCGGGTGGCCGACCAGGGTGCGGTAGTGGCGGACGATCTCGTCGGCCTGGCGCTCCTCGCCCTCGGGGGTCGAGGGCCAGTCGTCGATCTGGTAGTCGTTCAGGTCGACGATCTCGGGCGGCATCAGGTGCCCCGACACGATGGTCGTCTCGGTGAAGTGGATCGGCAGGCCGTACCGGGAGAAGCGGTCGAGGGTCTCCAGGGTGCGCTCCTCGCCCCAGTAGCCCTGGTGCATGTGGCTCTGCAGGCCGAGCGCGTCGATCCGGACGCCCGCTTCGAGCACGCCCTCGATGAGGCACTCGTAGGCGGCCGACATGTCGAAGTCGTTGAGCAGCAGGGTCGCGCCCGGGTTGGCGTGGCGGGCGGCGTCGAAGACCATCCGGATCATCGGGATGCGGCCGATGTCGCGGCACAGGTGGGTGATGCCGTTGGGGTACTTGTCGAAGATCGGCATGATGACGACCTCGTTGATCACGTCCCACATGTCGATCACGCCGGAGAAGTCGGTGACCTCGCGGGTGATGCGGGCGACCTGGGCGGCGGCGATCTCGCCGTTGTTCAGATCGAGCAGCCAGTCGGGGGCCAGGGTGTGCCAGGCCAGCGGGTGACCCTTGACGGGCACGCCCCGGTCTTTGAAGAACCAGGCCATCTCCATCAGCTTCTCGGTCTGCGGCCTGCCCATCTCGCCCTCGAACTGGCCCCAGTAGAAGGGCAGCGTGGCGAAGTTGAACAGCTCGAACCAGTGGTCGGCCAGCGGGATGTCGCGATCGAAGCCGGTGCAGCCGAACAGGAACTCGTGATCGGTCTGCCTGACGAGAACGTCCTGCCCGGCGACGGGGTTCTGGTCGGCGGTGACGGTGACGAGGGCGTCCGCGACGCGGTGGGAGGGAAGCACCCCTCCCCTATACCTACGTGGCGGTCGCCAACACCAGGGGGAGCACGACCGGTGCGCCCGCGTGCCGGATCTGTGCGGCGGCGAGCGTCAGCGTCCAGCCGGTGTCGGCGCGGTCGTCGACCAGCAGGACCGGGCCCTGAGCTTCGGCGATCTGCCCCGCGAGGTCGCGGGGCATGGCCAGGGTGGCCCTGATCGCCTGGACCCGCTGGTTGCTGTTGAACTGCCTGCCCGGGGCGCCGGCGCGGTAGCCGAGCTCTCCCAGATAGGTCAGGCGGCCGACCTGGGCGAGGCGCTCGGCGAGGCTGCGTACCAATCGGGGCTTGGAGACGGACGGCACGCTGACGACGGCGACCGGCCGCTGCTCCCAGCCCCAGCCCTTCAGCACCTCGACGACGGCCCCGAAGACGTCGTCGGGGATCTCGGCGTCGGGACCGGCCAGGAGTTCCCGCAGCCGGGTGCCCCAGCCGATGTCGGTCAATCTGCCGAGCGCGCGGCCGGTGCCGGCGGACAGTTCGGGCTTGATGCGGCCCTTGAGGTCGTCGAGGCCGGTCGGCCACTGGCGGCGGGGTTCGAGGTCGACGCCGGGCCGGACCAGCCGGTCGTGGGCGCTCTTGACGGCGCTGTCGGCGACGCCGGAGTCCCACCAGGAGCCGGTGCAGTTGTCGCAGCGGCCGCAGGGGGTGGCGGTGTCGTCGTCGAGGTGGCGGCGCAGGAACATCTCGCGGCAACCGTCGGTGGTCAGGTAGGCGAGCATGGCCTCCTGCTCGGCGGTGCGCTCGGCGGCGACGCGCTTGTAGCGGTCGGCGTCGTAGGCCCAGTCTTCGCCGGTGGCCTCCCAGCCGCCCTTGACCCGGCGGACCGCGCCGTCGACGTCGAGGACCTTGAGCATCATCTCCAGGCGGGTGCGGCTGAGGTCGACCCGGCTCTCCAGGGCGGCCGTCGAGAGGGTCTGGTCGCCGAGCGCGGCCAGGGCGGCTCTCACCTGGTTCTCCGGCGGGAACGCCAGGGATCCGAAATAGGCCCAGATGTCGCGGTCTTCCGTACCGGGAAGCAGGATGACCTCGGCCCGCGCCACCCCGCGCCCGGCGCGGCCGACCTGCTGGTAGTAGGCGACCGGCGACGGCGGCGCACCGACGTGGACGACGAACCCGAGGTCGGGCTTGTCGAAGCCCATCCCGAGCGCCGAGGTCGCCACCAGCGCCTTGACCCGGTTGGCGAGCAGGTCGTCTTCGGCGGCGAGCCGCTCCGACGGTTCGGTCTGCCCCGAGTAGGCCACCACCGGGAACCCCTGGTCGCGCAGGTAGGCGGCGATCTCGGAGGCGGCGGCGACGGTCAGCGTGTAGACGATCCCGGAGCCCGGCAGCTCCTTGAGCGCGGTCGCCAGCCAGGCCAGCCGCTTCTCGGGCCCGCCGGGGTTGACCACCGACAGGCGCAGGCTGTCGCGTTCGAGCGGCCCGCGCAGCACGAGCGCGTCGCCGAGCTGCTCGGCGACGTCGCGCGTCACCCGCGCGTTGGCGGTCGCGGTCGTGGCCAGCACCGGCACGCCGGGCGGCAGCTCTTCGAGGAGGGTGCGCAGGCGGCGGTAGTCGGGCCGGAAGTCGTGGCCCCAGTCGGAGATGCAGTGGGCCTCGTCGACCACCACGAGCCCGGCCGACTCGGCCAGCTCGGGCAGCACCTGGTCGCGGAACTCGGGGTTGTTCAGCCGCTCGGGGCTGACCAGCAGCACGTCGACGAGCCCCTCGGCGACCTGGCCGTAGATCTTCTCCCACTCGCCCGGGTTGACCGAGTTCACGCTGACGGCGTGGATCCCGGCCCGCTCGGCGGCGGCGATCTGGTTGCGCATCAGCGCCAGCAGCGGCGAGATGATCACCGTCGGCCCCTCGCCGAGCTCGCGCAGCAGCGCGGTGGCGATGAAGTAGACCGCCGACTTGCCCCAGCCGGTGCGCTGCACCACCAGCGTGCGCCTGCGGTCGAGCACCAGCGACTTGATCGCGGTCCACTGGTCGTCGCGCAGGGTCGCGTGGTCGCCCGCGAGCGCCCGCAGGCGCTCCTCGGCCTCCTCGCGCAGCATCTCCTCTTCGCTCACGGTGTCCTTAGTACCAGTAAATTCCTCCTGTGGACGTCACCACCTGGTACCTCGAACAGACCTCCCCCTCCGATCTGCGCCCCGCCCGGCCCCCGCGCGACGACGTCGACATCGTCCGGGCCGAGATCCCGTCGGCCGCCTTCCACCGGTTCCTCTACGGCGCGGTGGGCGGCGGCTGGCAGTGGACCGACCGGCGGTCGTGGACCGACGACCAGTGGCTCTCGTGGCTCGACCTGGGCGTGGAGACCTGGGTGGCCTACCTGCGCGGGACGCCCGCGGGCTACATCGCCCTCGAACCGCAGGGCGCCTCGGTGGAGGTCGCCTACTTCGGGCTCCTCCCCTTCGCCATCGGCAAGGGCCTCGGCGGCCACCTGCTGCACTACGGCGTCGAGCGGGCCTGGAAGCTCGCCACCGAGCGGGTCTGGGTGCACACCTGCTCACTCGACTCCCCGGCGGCCCGCGGAAACTACGAGGCCAGGGGATTCCGCCTGTACAAGACGGAAGTCTCGAAGGTCTGAGTCGCGGGCGTCGGTGGGGACCGGCAAAATGTTCGACATGGCCCGACGAACCACCAGCCCCCCGCCCGACGAGGACTTCGAGGAGCGGATCGTCGACATCGACGTGTCCGCGGAGATGCGCACCAGCTTCCTGGAATACGCCTACAGCGTCATCTACCAGCGCGCGCTCCCCGACGCCCGCGACGGGCTCAAGCCCGTGCAGCGGCGCATCCTCTACTCGATGAACGAAATGGGGCTGCGCCCCGACCGGGGCCACGTGAAGTCGTCCCGCGTCGTCGGCGAGGTCATGGGCAAGCTCCACCCCCACGGCGACGGCGCGATCTACGACGCGCTGGTCCGCCAGGCCCAGCCGTTCTCGATGCGGCTGCCGCTGGTCGACGGCCACGGCAACTTCGGCTCGCCCGACGACCTGCCGGCCGCCATGCGCTACACCGAGGCCCGCCTGTCCGACGCGGCGATGCTGATGGTGCAGTCGATCGACGAGGACACGGTCGACTTCAAGCCCAACTACGACGGCCAGGAGACCGAGCCCTCGGTCCTGGGCTCGGCGTTCCCCAACCTGCTGGTCAACGGCTCGACCGGCATCGCGGTCGGCATGGCGACCAACATGGCCCCCCACAACCTGGTCGAGGTCGTGGCGGCCGCGCGGCACCTGCTGAAGCACCCCGACGCGACGCTCGACGACCTGATGAACTTCATCCCGGGCCCCGACCTGCCCACGGGCGGCTACATCAACGGCCTGTCGGGCATCCACGACGCCTACCGGACCGGCCGCGGCACCTTCAAGATGCGGGCCACCGCGACGATCGAGAACGTCACCCCGCGCCGCAAGGGCCTGGTCGTCACCGCGCTCCCCTACAACGTCGGGCCCGAGCGCGTCGTCACCAAGATCAAGGAACTGGTGACGTCGAAGAAGCTGACCGGCATCGCCGACCTCAAGGACCTCACCGACCGGCACAAGGGCCTCCAGCTGGTCATCGAGATCAAGAACGGCTTCAACCCCGAGGCGGTGCTCGAGGAGCTCTACCGGCTGACGCCGATGGAGGAGACGTTCGGCATCAACAACGTGGCCCTCGTCGACGGCCAGCCGCGCACCCTGGGCCTGCGCGAACTCCTGTCGGTGTACGTCGACCACCGGATCGACGTCGTGCGCCGCCGGTCCCTCCACCGCCGCCGCAAGCGCGAGGAGCGGCTCCACCTGGTCGAGGGCCTGATCGTGGCCCTGCTGAACATCGACGAGGTCATCCAGGTCATCCGCAACGCCGACGACTCGGCGGCGGCCCGAACGGGCCTGATGGAGCGCTTCGAGCTCAGCGAGATCCAGGCCAACTACATCCTCGACACCCCGCTGCGCCGCCTGACCCGCTACGACAACCTGGAGCTCGACAAGGAGAAGGCGACGCTGACCCGCGAGATCGCGGAGCTCACCGAGATCCTCTCCTCCGACCTGAAGCTCCGCAAGGTCGTCTCCGACGAGCTCGCCCAGGTCGCCAAGACCTACGGCACCCCCCGCCGCACCCTGCTGCTGGAGGGCGGGGTGGCCGCGCTCGCGCCGGTGCCCCTGGAGGTCGCCGACGACCCGTGCCTGGTCCTGCTCTCCTCCACCGGCCTGCTGGCCCGCACCGCCGACGCCTCGCCGCTGCCCGCCGAGGGTGAGCGCACCGTCCACGACGTGCTGGTGTCGGCCGTGCGCTCGACGGTCCGGGGCGAGGTCGGGGTGGTGACCTCGCTCGGCCGCATGATCCGGGTGAGCGTGGTCGACCTGCCGACCCTGCCGGCCTCGGCCAACCCGCCCTCCCTGGCGGGCGGCCACCCGGTGGCCGAATACGTCTCGCTGGCCGCCGACGAGACCGTGGTCGGCATCGGCTCCCTCGACCCCGACGGCCCCGGCCTGGCCATCGGCACCGAGCAGGGCGTGGTGAAGCGGGTGGTGCCCGACTACCCGGCCAACCGCGACGAGTTCGAGGTCATCGGCCTGCGCGACGGCGACGTGGTGGTGGGCGCCGTCGAGCTCACCTCAGAAGACCACGACCTGGTCTTCATCACCTCCGACGCCCAGCTGCTGCGCTACACCGCGACCAACGTCCGCCCGCAGGGCCGCCCGGCGGGCGGCATGGCCGGGATCCGGGTCGAGCCCGGCGCGAAGGTCATCTGGTTCGGCGCGATCGACCCGGCGCGGGAGTCGCGCGTGGTGACCATCGCCGGTTCCTCGACCGCCCTGCCCGGCACCCAGATCGGCGGCGGCAAGATCTCCGACTACGCCGAGTTCCCGCCGAAGGGCCGCGCGACGGGCGGCGTGCGCGCCCAGCGTTTCCTCAAGGGCGAAGACGTGCTGCTGCTGGCCTGGGCGGGCCCCGGCCCGGCGAAGGCGGTGTCGTCGGTCGGCAAGCCGGTGCCGCTGCCCGACGAGATCGGCCGCCGCGACGGCTCGGGGGTCAGGCTGACCCACACGGTCGCGGCCATCGGCGGAGCCCTGTGAGTCAGGCCAGCTTCGTCTCGTAGGCGGCGCGGAGGTCCTGCCAGCCGTGGTCGAGGGCGTCGTCGCCCACGACCCGGCCCTGGGGCGTGCCCGACAGGAGCAGGTCGGCGGTGTCGAGGCAGACGTGCCAGCCGGCCGCGTTGCGGGCCGCCCAGTCGGGGCCGGGCATCGTGTGCGACAGGCGCAGGCGGGTGCCCGACTCCGTCGGCTCCAGCTCCCAGCGGAGCAGGTCGCCGCCCCACGTGTATTCGAGCACGGCGGGGCGGTCGGCCCTGACCACCGTCTCCTCGGTGCCGGCGCCGTCCATGACCAGGGTGGCCTCGCCCGGGGCGCCGAGATCGCGGTCGGGCTCGAACGGGGCCCACTCCCGCAGCTGACCCGGTGCGGTCAGCGCGGCCCAGACCTTCTCCGGGGGGTGGCGGAGGTCGCGGGTGAAGACGAGGGTCCAGCGGCCGTCGTCTGCCGGGTGCGCGGTGACGTCTGCGAGTTCCATGGGCTACTCCTGGCGGTCGAGGTGGGCTTCGAGGGCGTCGAGGCGGTCGTCCCAGAGGCGGCGGTAGGGCGCCAGCCATTCGTCCAGGGCCGCCAGCGGGCGCGGCTCGACGCGGTAGATGCGCTGTTGCGCGGCCGTGCGCGAAGAGACCAGCCCGGCCTCGCGGAGCACCTTGAGGTGCTTGGAGACGGCGGGCTGGCCCATCGACAACTCCCGCACGAGCTCGCCGACGCTGCTCTCCGACCGGCGCAGCCGGTCGAGGATGCGGCGCCGGGCCGGCTCGGCGAGTACGGCGAACACGTCCACCCTCTTATATTCCCCTTCAGGAATATAAGCCGTCAATCGCAGAGGCAGAACAGGTGGCCCGCCGGGTCGAGGTAGACGACGAAGCCCTCCTCGTTCCCCGGCTGGTGGTGGTGCTTGACCGCCCCGAGCGCGGAGACCCTCTTCCCGGCCTCGACCAGGTCGTCGACGACGACGTCGAGGTGGGCCTGCTGCGGGTGGTCGACCTGCGGCCAGACCGGCGGCACGTAGTCGGGGGCGAGCTGGAACGCCATGCGGATCGGACCGCCGTCGCCGATCGTGACCCAGTCGTCGTCCTCCTTCACGATCTCCCAGCCGAGGAGTTCGGTGTAGAAGCCGGCGAGGGCCTTGGGGTCGGGGCAGTCGTACACGAACGAGTGGAGGGTGGCGATGGCCATGGACGTCTCCTGCTTTCCCGTGACAATGTAACCGGCTAAGAACTTATACCGGTGTTGCCGGATATAGCCAGACAATTACCCCGATCCCCGAGGCTCATGCGCCCGCTACCGCGTCAGGGACGCCAGCAGCAGCGCCGGGTCGCCGCCCGCCCAGTCGGCCAGCAGCTGCGACTCGCGGTCGCCCGGCTCGAACCCGTCGGGCTTCAACATCCCGGCCTCACACAGGGCCACGATCACCGGGTCGTCCTCCGGCAGCGTGTCGACATAACAGGCGGCGTCGATGAGCGCGAGGGCCAGGCGGGCGTTGCGGCCCTCGTCAGACGGCTCCACGCGGTCGAGACGGTTCCGGGCGCGGGCGCGGAGATGGTCGGACAGGGGCGCGGTGGTGCTCATGCTCTCGGGTCTCCTCAGACGGTCGGCGACTTTACGTCACGGATAATTACCTAGGGTGACACGAGTTCGGGGGTCCTTCATCGCATTGGTAGACCCCGGGAAAGGTCACGAATGCGGTCTGCGGGAACATTCCGTACATGAACGGTGCCTTCGATGATCTGCTGTCGGCCAACGAGACCTACTCCGCCACGTTCACCGGTTCCGACCTGACCGGCACGGCGGCCCGCGGACTGGCCGTCGTCACGTGCATGGACTCCCGCATCGACCCCCTCGGCCTGCTGGGCCTCAAGCCCGGCGACGCCAAGATCCTCCGCAACGCGGGGGCCCGCGTCACCGACGACGTGCTGCGCACCCTCGTCGTCGCCGTGTTCGTCCTCGGCGTCAACCGGGTCCTCGTCATGCCGCACACCGACTGCGGCATGACCAAGGTCACCGACGACGACATCCACGACCTGGCCCTGGCCCAGGGGGTCGACACCCGGAGCCTCGACTTCCACACCGTCCCCGACCAGAACGCCGCCCTGCGGCACGACCTGATCCGCATCCGCACCAGCCCGTTCCTCGACGGCGTGGTGTCCGTCGGCGGCGCGATCTACGACGTCCGGACCGGGAAGCTCACCCCGATCGAGGAACTCCGCCGGGACGCCGCGGCCTAATGACCGAGCTCGACCGGATCCTCCGGTTCAAAGAGGATCACATCCGCTCCCAGGCCGACGACGTCCAGGAGCACCTCTTCGGCTTCGCCGTCCGCAATCTCCGGTACGCCGCCTCGCACCACCACAACAAGGTCGTGATCACCGGCCCGGCGGACGCGGCGGAGATCCTGGCCCTGGCCGACCACGCCCTCGACGGGTCGGCCCACCGCCTCGTGGAGATCCACCACGAGCCCACGGCCCTGGTCGCAGCCGCGGCGCTGACCGAGGCCGGCTACGACCGGGAGACCAACCTCCTGATGCGCCACCAGGGCCCCCTGCCGCCCCCAGCGACCGGCGTGGCGGTGGTGACCCTGGAAGACCTCCACGGGCCCGTACGGGCCAGCTGGGCCGCCGACCTCCCCCAGCTCACCGACGAGGAACTCGACCAGCTCACCGACCGCCGCTCCACCCTCCTCCAGGAGGCCTACGAGACGACCTTCCTGGCCGTGCGGGACGGAGGGACGATCGTCTGCCACGGCGACCTGTACGTCCACCGGCCCTCAGGGGTGACCCAGTTCGAAGACCTGTCGACCCACCCCGACCACCAGCGCCGGGGCCACGCCCGCGCCGTGGTGACCGAGGCGATCCACCGGGCGGGCGACTTGCTGCTGTTCCTGGAAGCCGACGGATCGGACTGGCCGAAGGACTTCTACGGCCGCCTCGGCTTCACCCCGGTGGGCCGAACCCACCACTTCCGCCGCATGGTGTGACCGCCGGCAGCCCGAATGCGGAGACCTGGCCGCCCTGTCAGGCCGACCGGCGCATCACGCCGGGCGTCGGAGCGACGGTCGCGCGCAGCTGCCGAGGGGTCTCCTGACAGACGCGGCAGACCGCGTCACCGCGAGCGGCGTGGCAGCACGTGCGCGGACCCCGTCAGGTGCCGGAAGCCCCTGACGGGTGGTCCAGGCGGCGTCGTCAGGCGTCGATGTGGTCGCGGTCGATCTCGGAGGCCGAGCTGACGATGAACTCGCGCCGGGGCGCGACGTCGCTTCCCATCAGCAGGTCGAAGATGCGCTCGCCCTCTTCGACGTCTTCGATCCGGATGCGCCGCAGCACGCGGTGGCGCGGGTCCATGGTGGTCTCCGCCAGCTGGTCGGCGTCCATCTCGCCGAGACCCTTGTAGCGCTGGGGCGGTTCCTTCCACTTCTTGTTCCGCTTGCGGAGCCCGGCCAGCACCTTGTGCAGTTCGGCGTCGGAGTAGCAGTAGATGTACTTCTCCTGCCCCCGCCCCGGATTGGTCAGCTCCACCCGGTGCAGCGGCGGCACCGCGGCGAAGACCCGCCCGGCCTCGACCATCGGCCGCATGTAGCGGTGGAACAACGTCAGCAGCAGGCACCGGATGTGGGCGCCGTCGACGTCGGCGTCGGCCATCAGGATGATCTTGCCGTAGCGGGCCTGCTCGATGTCGAAGGTGCGGCCCGAACCGGCCCCCACCACCTGGATGATCGCGGCGCACTCGGTGTTCTTCAGCATGTCGCTGACGGACGCCTTCTGCACGTTGAGGATCTTGCCCCGGATCGGCAGCAGCGCCTGGAACTCCGAGTCGCGGGCCAGCTTGGCGGTGCCCAGCGCCGAGTCTCCCTCGACGATGAACAACTCGCTGCGGTCGACGCCGTCGCTGCGGCAGTCGACCAGCTTGGCCGGCAGCGCCGAGCTCTCCAGCGCGGTCTTGCGCCGCTGGTTGTCGCGGTGCTCCCGGGCCGCGATGCGGGCCTTGGCCGCCGCGACGATCTTCTCCAGGACCGCCCTGAGCTGCTGCTTGGCCCCGCGCGGCGGGTTGGTGAAGGTCTCGCGGAGCTCCCGCGAGACGACGGTCGAGACGATGCGGGTCGCCGCGGAGGTGCCGAGCACCTCCTTGGTCTGCCCCTCGAACTGCGGCTCGGCCACGCGCACGGTCACCACGCCGGTGAGACCTTCGAGGATGTCCTCTTTGGTCACGCCGTCGTCGTTGGCCCGCAGCAGCCGCGACTCACGCAGTAACTCGTTCATGGTCCGGACCAGCGCGCGCTCGAAGCCGAGCACGTGGGTGCCGCCCTTGGGCGTGGCGATCACGTTCACGAACGACCGCACGGTCGAGTCGTAGCCCTTGCCCCAGCGCACCGCGACGTCGACGACCATCTCGCGCTCGACCTTGGTCGGCGTCATGTGGCCCTGCTCGTCGAGCACCGGCACGGTCTCGTGGAAGTGGCCCTGCCCCTGCATGCGCAGCACGTCGCAGACGGCCTCGTCGCGGGCCAGGAACTCGGTGAACTCGCTGATGCCGCCGTCGAACCGGAAGGTCTCCTCGGTGGCCTCGTCGGCCCGGCTGTCGCGCACCGACAGCGTCAGGCCGGGCACCAGGAACGCCGTCTGCCGCAGCCGGACGTGGATCTCGTCGAGCGAGACCTCGGCCTCGGGCAGGAAGATCTGCCGGTCGGCCCAGAACCGCACCCGCGTGCCGGTGACCCGCGAGCCGAGCGGCCCGCCGTCGCGCAGGCCCGACTTCTTCTTGAACTTGGCCGAGGGGCCCTCGCCGTCGAAGATCCCGGGCACGCCGCGCCGGAAGCTGATCTCGTGGACGCGCCCGTCGCGGTCGACCTCGACGTCGAGCCGGGAGGACAGGGCGTTCACCACCGAGGCGCCCACGCCGTGGAGGCCGCCGGACGCGCCGTAGGAGCCGCCGCCGAACTTCCCGCCGGCGTGGAGCTTGGTGTAGACCAGCTCGACGCCCGGGAGCCCGCTCTTGGGCTCGACGTCGACGGGGATGCCCCGGCCGTCGTCACGCACCTCGATCGACCCGTCTGGATGGAGCTCGACCTCGATGAGGGAGCAGTATCCGGCCAGCGCCTCGTCGACGCAGTTGTCGACGATCTCCCACAGGCAGTGCATGAGCCCGCGGCTGTCGGTCGACCCGATGTACATGCCCGGGCGCTTGCGGACGGCTTCGAGACCTTCCAGAACCGACAGATGACGAGCCGTGTAACCCGTCTCCGCTACCGTCACTCCAGCTCCCACGCTCAACAGTCGAACACGCGTACGCAGCTTAGCGGTAGGCGTGGTTTTACGCCTACCAGCTTGCCAGCTGTCGAGGGCTTCTCGTTACCTGCGGTGTGATCCACGTCACCTTTCGGAACATTCCGCTCTCGGCGTAGTCAGGAGGTGATTGGGAACGCCCTCATCCGGTTAGATGTTGTCCCAAGTGACTGTGACGCCAACATCCCCGGTCAACGGGGTGACCCGAAAGGCGATACGTGACTGGAGCTCTCGCCCCCACCAAGCCGCTGACCGCCCTAGACCGCTGCGACCGATGCGGCGCTCAGGCCTACATTCGCGCGACTCTTCCGGTAGGCGCCGAACTCCTGTTCTGCGCACACCACGGCCGACAGCACGTGGCCGCATTGCGCGACAAGGGCGCTGAGATCCAGGACGAGTCGGCCCGACTCAGTACCACACCCGCCTCCGCCGCTCCTGACGAGCGGTGATCCGGCGGCCGAAATCGACGACGACGGCGTGACCAGGCTCTCCCTGGTCACGCCGTTCGTCATTCTCTCTTGCGTTGCCGCTGGCCTGGGGTTTCGGCCCTAGGCTGGGCGGGTGCTGATCCTCCTGCCGCCCTCGGAGGGCAAGGCGGCCTCCGGCCGGGGTCGTCCCGTCGATCTCGACGCGCTGAGCTTCCCCGAGCTGACCTCCGCCCGTGAGAAGGTCCTCGACGCCCTCGTCGAGCTCTGCCACTCCCCCGAGCAGGCCCACCAGGTCCTCGGCCTGCCCCCGGGCCTGGCGGGCGAGATCGTCCGCAACCAGGGCCTGCGCTCGGCCCGGACGGTCAAGGTCGCCGATCTCTACACCGGCGTCCTCTACGACGCCCTCAGCCTGGCCACGCTCGACTCCCAGGCCAGGGCGCGGGCCACCAAGCGGCTGGTCGTCTTCTCGGGGCTCTGGGGCGCGCTCAGGCTCGGCGACCGGGTCCCGCCCTACCGGCTCTCGATGGGGGTGCGCCTCCCGCCCGTGGGCGGCCTGGCCGCGTTCTGGAAGCCCAATCTCGCCCCGATCCTCGACGGGGGCGGCGGGCTCGTGGTCGATCTCCGGTCGTCCACCTACGCGGCGGCCTGGAAACCCAAGAGGGAGAGCGTCGCGGTGCGGGTCCTGCGGCCGGACGGCACCGTCGTCAGCCACATGGCCAAGCTGACCAGGGGCCTGATCGCCCGGTCGCTGGTGGAGAGCCCCGCCCCGGCGAAGGACGCCGGCGAGCTCGCCCACCTGCTGACCAGGCTCGGTCACGCCGTCGAGCTCCACCCGGGCAGGCTCGACGTGGTGCTCAGTTCGTGATGACGTTCAGTTTGTTGCAGGCCCGCTGAAACTGGTTCTCCGGCTCTCCGCCGAGGTGCGACCACGGCAGCCTGCTGAACCGGCCGCCCGTCCGCGTGAGATGTCCTCTTGCCGGACGTCGCAGGTCGGACAGGAAGAACGCGGCCCCGAAGGCGTTGTGGGCCTCGATGGAGCGGGGATGGGCGGGGCCGATCCGGCGCTGCGACCACTGGCCGGCCGCCGCGACGATCTCCCGTTGGGCGTCGAAGCCGAACCAGGCGCCGCGTGACATGGGAGTGCGGTCGGCGGCGGCGTTCTCGAAGTGGGCCAGCGGGATCAGGGCCGGCAGGGGGCTGCCCTCGGGGGCCTTGGCGACCACCGCGCGGGCGAATTCCATCATCTCGGCCGAGCTGCCGCCCCAGGCGGGCGAGAGGGTGATCAGCCGGGCCACGTTGGCCGGATAAAGCGTGGGCCAGCGGCGGGCGCATTCGTACCAGACCGAGTCCTTGTCGGTCCGGGGTCGTTCGAGGCCGACGGCGAGCCAGAGCATCGACTCCCACGGGACCGGGTCGGCGGGCATCAGCCCGGCGGCGGTGACGAGCGGCTGGCGGGCCGACTCCATCGCGGTGTGGTAAGCCTCCAGCCGGCGGGCCTGCACGGCCCGCGCCTTCACTTCGGGTTTTATCTCGAACGCTTCCTCGATTCTGGTCCGGCCGAGCCACAGCCATAAATCGGGATTCGACTGGTCCCGGGCGATGAGGCTTTCGATGCCGCGGCTCATTCCCATCGCGGCGCGGGAGAGGGCCTCTATACGCAGGGCGCGCACTTCGGGATCGCCTCTGGTGGCGGCCAGGAGGGGGATGGCCGCCTCGACGTTACGGCGCTGAACGGCCAGAACCGCCTCGTCCAGCATGATGTCCGCCCATGGGCGGTCCGGGATCACTCGTGGCCCCCGAGCACGTGCTCGATCCACTTCGATTACTCCCATGGGGCGGCAGCATAGAAGTGACCGGTCGATCAGGCGCAACCATCGTGTTACACCCACGTAAAAACAGAACGTAAATACGGCCCGGCGCGCATATCGCACGCCGGGCCGTATTTACGGATATCCGTTAGTCGAGGTAGTCGCGCAGCACCTGCGAACGGGACGGGTGACGCAGCTTCGACATCGTCTTCGACTCGATCTGGCGGATGCGCTCGCGCGTCACGCCGTAGACCTTGCCGATCTCGTCGAGGGTCTTGGGCTGACCGTCGGTCAGACCGAACCGCATCGAGACGACGCCCGCCTCGCGCTCGGACAGGGTGTCCAGAACGCTGTGGAGCTGCTCCTGGAGCAGCGTGAAGCTGACGGCGTCGGCCGGGACGATGGCCTCGGAGTCTTCGATCAGGTCACCGAACTCGCTGTCGCCCTCCTCGCCGAGGGGGGTGTGGAGCGAGATCGGCTCGCGGCCGTACTTCTGGACCTCGATGACCTTCTCGGGGGTCATGTCGAGCTCGCGGGCCAGCTCTTCGGGCGTGGGCTCGCGGCCCAGGTCCTGGAGCATCTGGCGCTGCACGCGGGCCAGCTTGTTGATCACTTCGACCATGTGGACCGGGATGCGGATGGTCCGCGCCTGGTCGGCCATGGCCCGGGTGATCGCCTGCCGGATCCACCACGTGGCGTAGGTCGAGAACTTGTAGCCCTTGGTGTAGTCGAACTTCTCGACGGCGCGGATCAGACCGAGGTTGCCCTCCTGGATCAGGTCCAGGAACAGCATGCCGCGGCCGGTGTAGCGCTTGGCCAGCGAGACCACCAGACGGAGGTTGGCCTCCAGCAGGTGGTTCTTGGCCCGGCGGCCGTCTTCGGCGATCCACTCGAGCTCGGCGCGGACGTCGACGGGGAGCTGGTCACCGTCGGTGCCCAGCTGCTCCTCGGCGAACAGGCCCGCCTCGATGCGCTTGGCGAGCTCGACCTCCTGCTCGGCGTTGAGCAGGGGGACCTTGCCGATCTGCTTCAGATAGTCCTTCACCGGGTCGGCGGTGGCGCCGGCGGCGGCGACCTGCGCCACGGGGGCGTCATCGTCGTCGTCGGTGAGGATCAGGACTTCTTCTTCGACCTTGGCGACGACTTCGGCGCCCTTGGGCTCTTCGGTCGTCTCCTCTTCGGAGTCGCCCTCGCCCTCGGACTCCTCGGACTCGACGTCGACTTCGACGTCTTCGATGTCCTCGATGTCGAAGTCTTCGATGTCGACGTCTTCGATGTCGTCGTCGTCTTCGGACATCTCGGCCGACTTGGGCTTCGAGTCGGCCTTGCCCGCGGGGGTCGTGGCGGGACCCGTGGCCGGTGCGTCGGCCTTGGGCTTCGCGGCGGGGGCGGTCTTCTTCGCGGACGCGGTGGGCTTCGCAGCCGGGGCGGCCTTCTTGGCGGCCGGCTTCTTCGCGGCCGGAGCGGGCGCCGGATCGGTCACCACGGCGGTGACGGTCTCGGGCTGCGACTCCTTGGCGGCGGCGGCCTTGGTGGACGTCTTCTTCACGGGCGCGGCCTTGGTGCGGCTCTTCGCGGGGGGCTTCGCCTTCTTCGGCCCCGCGGAGTCTTCGGCGGTGAGCCTGACGATGATGCCCTCTTTGCTGAGGCTACGCAGGATTCCGGCGACTTGCGGTACCGGAATGTCCGCTTCCTCGACGGCCCGGCGGACATCCTCGGCTTCGAGGAAACCCTGCGAGCGCCCACGCTCGAGGAGCTGCTGAATCACTGGCTCGTTCAGCTCCGACGGCTTCGAGCGAGTCGAACTTGCAGGCGACACGAACACCTCTCGAACGAACGCATGGCGAGAATGGACCCAGGTGGTTGCTTCTTTTCCGATGGCGAGGCCGCGCGGAGGGCGACAAACCATTCTGGCACGCCGCGACACCCCGTACGGCCACCTCCGGCCGGTTGCCCTCCACCCTAGGCCGACCGAGACACTGGTGCGTACGGAAGCCGGTCACCGATACCCGAAAGCAACCGTTATGACTGATTCATTCAGTCACTCTTCGTGGCAGCGGGGACATGAACCGCAAGCACCGTGACGTCATCATCCTGTTCATACCCGGACAACATCCGGTCCACCAGGAAATCAAGCAACATATGGGGACTTGTCAAGATCTCCTCAGGGGCTTCCGCGACGACCGCGGAGAGCTCCCGCAGGCCCGCGTCCAAGCCCCGCTTGCGGTTTTCGACGAGACCGTCGGAGTAGAGCACCGCCGTGTGGCCGGGCGGCACGGCGAACCGGAACTGCTTGCGGCTGGTGGCCCAGCCCAGAGGGGTGCCGGGCTGGTCGCTCTCCTGGAGGATCGCGGTGCCCTGCGGGGAGACCAGCAGGGGCGGCGGGTGACCCGCGAGCGCGAGGGTGCCCTCGCCCGTGGTGGGCTCGACGACCATGTAGGCCAGCGTCGTGACCTGCTCTTCTTCCTCGGTCGCCTCGAAGACGCGGTCGAGGCCGGTGAGCACCGCCGCGGGCGGCGGGTTGGTCAGCGCCAGGGCCCGCATCGCGTTGCGGATGCGGCCCATTCCGGCGGCGGCCTTGACGCCCTTGCCCATGACGTCGCCGACCACGGCGGCCACGCGGCCGTCTTGGAGCACGAAGGCGTCGTACCAGTCGCCGCCGACCTGGACGTGGCGCGAGCCCGAGCGGAAGCGCTGGGCCAGCACGAGGCCGCGCACGACCGGCAGCCGCTCGGGCAGCAGGCTGCGCTGGAGCGTTTCGGCCGTGCGGTGCTCGCGCTCGAACAGGGTGGCCCGCTCGACGGCCAGCGCGCACTGACCGGCCAGGGCCTCCAGGAACACCCCGTCTTCCTGGGAGATCTTCTGGGGGCGGGTGAAGGAGAAACGGAGCGCTCCCAGCGCGCGGCCGGCGGCCAGCAGCGGGAGGCCCACCCAGGCCCGTTCCTGGGTGTGGGCGAGGAAGCCGTTGATCTGGTCGGTCTCGCCGCCGGCGTCGGTGAGCTGGGCGCGCAGGCTGTCGGGCGACTCGGCGAAGACCGGCCGGCGGCTGTTCACGGCCATGGTCATGACGCTGGAGCGCGACAGTGAGATGTCCTCGCCGGGGGCGCCGCCCGCGTCGGGGATCGCGCCGGAGTTGATCACCTTGAGGGTGCCGCGGTCGGGGTCGAGCAGCGCGACGGCGGAGTGGTCGGCGGCCAGGGCGGTGCGGCCGACGTCGATGATGACCTGGACGACCTGCTCGACCGTGAGCGCCTCGGCCAGTATTGCCGTCGCGCCCTGGAGCCGGGCGGTGCGCAGGGCGGCGGCGCCGAGCTGGTCGGTCAGGCGGCCGCGCATCTCCTCGGCCTCACGCTGGGCGGTGACGTCGGAGTTGGCGCCGACCCACTCGACCACGCGGCCGTGGCGGATGATCGGGACGGCCCGCACCTCGAAGTCGCGGTAGCCGCTGGCGCGGGTGCGGACGCGGTAGCTCCACTCGAACATGGTCCGGCCGCGCAGGGCCTCGCGCCAGGCCTCCTCGGCGGCCGGGCGGTCGTCGGGGTGGACGGCGTCGAGCCAGCCGTGGGCGAGGTACTCCTCCAGCCCCTGGCCGGTGATGGCGCGCCACTGCGGGGCGTCTTCGACGACCGCGCCGCTGGGCGAGGTGATCCAGACGAGCTGCTGCTGCGACTCGACGAGCGAGCGGTAGCGCTCCTCGCTGCGGCGCAGGTCTTCTTCGGTGGTCTGGCGCTCGGTGACGTCGACGCCGAACAGGGAGGTGCCGATCGCGGCGCCCTCGTCGTCGTGGAGCGGGAAGAACGAGATGGTCCAGTGGCGGGCGTCGCCGTTCTCGGCGCGGGTGCGAAGGCGCTGGTCGGTGACGGGAAGACGGTCGTCGTTGATCCTGCGCAGCGCGGAGTCGATCACGGTGGCCAGGTCGGCCGACAGGATGTCGGCGGGGAGGCGGTCGATATGCCGGTCGACAGCGATCCCGGTCAGCTCGGTAAAGGTCGAGTTGACACGGACAAAACGGCCAGTGGTGTCGAAGAAGGCGAAGGCGTAGGGAGCCTCCGACATGAGGCCCTTGAACAGGGCAGAGTCTGAGATGTCCAAACCCGACTCCCGGGGACGGGGCACGGAGGTTTCGGCGCTCATGGTCGGCACCTCCGTCGCGTGCCAGGGTCTCCCACGAGGCACATCTCCATAACTGTATTGAGTAGCGCAGTGCTGCCCTACATCATCGGCGATGGGCACGCGCGGACGGAAGCCCCGCCCGGCATGCGGTCAACGCATCCTGTCAAAAAAGCGCCACCTCGCGCAGCAAGATCTGACTTACTTTTTGGCGGCCTTCTTCGCTTCCTGCTTGGTCGCCCGCACTTTGGCGAGGCTGCCGGCGTCGACCACGTCGGCGACCGACCGGAACGCCCCCTCCTCGCCGTAAGCCCCCGCGGCCTCGCGCCAGCCCGGCGGCTGCACGCCGAGCTGTTTGCCCAGCAGCGCCAGGAAGATCTGCGCCTTCTGCTTGCCGAACCCGGGAAGGCCCGTCAGGCGGCGCAGCAACTCGGCTCCGCTGCCCGCGTCGGCCCAGACCCGCTCGGCGTCGCCATCGTAGTGGTCCACCAGATGGGCCGCCAGTTGCCTGATCCGCCCGGCCATCGAGCCGGGATAACGGTGCACGGCCGGTTTCGCCGAAAGTATCGCGGCGAAGGCCTCCGGGTCCATCGCGGCGATCTCATGGGCGTCGAGATCGTGGCCCAGCCGCTCGGTGATCGTGTAGGGCCCCTGGAAGGCCCACTCCATGGGGATCTGCTGGTCGAGCAGCATTCCGATGAGCAGGGCCAGACCACTGCGTCCGAGGAGTTCGTCGGCCTCGGGACGCTGTGTTAGCCGGATGTACATGTTTCCAGCTTCGCACGCGTCACCCGGGTGTGTTTGGCTCATGTAACAAAACCACGCGGAGGGTTGACACCAGCGCGGAAAGTTATGGAATGAGAGACGGCACTTTCGCCCGACAACCGGTGCCCCACCGAGCACCGGAATTCCCACATTCAGCGAGGATGCCTGCCTCTATGCCTACTCTCGCCACGAGCTCCACAGCCGCCACGACACGCGCTGGAACACGTGAGGCCGTCACCGCCCGGCTCGCCGAGGAATTCCTCACCGTCCCTTTGGTCACCGTCGAACGGTGCGTCGACGACGTCTGCGCCTGCACCGAGCACCTCGGTGTCGACGTCACTCCCGTGAGCATCGAACGCATCGCCCGGGAACACCTTCTCGCCCTGGTCAACTCCGCGCCTCCGAGCAGGAGATAAATAACGGGGTAGTCACCGGGCCGCGTTACGGTGCCTTTTGGCGTCGTAATGCGAGAAGGTAGAACAGTGAGTCGAAGACGGAGACGAGATCCCCGGGAAAATCCGCCGGACGACGTCTTCGCGGAGATGCTCCTCGCGGCCCGCGAGCTGCTCGCCGTCAGGAGTCCGCTGGACGCCGAGCTCATGGTGTCCGACATGCTGGGCGCCTGGTGGGGGAAGCGGCTCCGCGGCGGCGACGTGGAGCAGATCCTCGGAGAGGGCCTCGTCGACTACGCCGCCAAGGCGGGCACCCCCGCCGCGCTCACGCTGCTGATCTCGGTCGCCTACCTCGGCACCGCCCGGCAGGCCGCCAAGGCCGAGGGGGCCGCGCTGGCCCTCATGGAGTCCGACGTCGCCCGTCCCGGCTGGGCCGACCGCGTCGGCGCGGTCAAGCCGCAGGGCTGCTACGTCTCCCGCGACGTCTACGGCGACCAGGACACGGTGGTCAGCACCTTCGCCTACAACGGCGACGACACCCACGCGCTGGTGCTCGTCGTCGACTACAACATGCGCGGCATGGCCCGCGACGCCTGGGTCTCCACGCAGGTCGACAAGCTGCTGGAGCAGGCCGGCCTCGAAGCCGCGGGCAACCCGATGTTGCGGTTCGAGGAGATCGAGCCGCAGCAGGCGCGGGCGCTGCTCGAGTTCGCCATGAAGGCGGCCAGGGAAGAGGCCTACGACCGCAAGGCCCCCAAGGTCGTCAGCGACAGCTACTCGGCCTACCACGCCTTCGCCCGGTCGCGGATCAAGGCGCTGCCCCCCGGGCGCAAGCGGCCGGCCCCGGCCCACTCCGAGGCGCCGTACACGAGGGAGCGGCGGGCCATGCTCGGCGCCGAGTTCCTGGCGAGCGACGCGGCCGAGAACCTGAGCGACCCGTCGGCGGCCTCGCGCTGCGCCGACCACATCATCGACTACGGCTGCGACCAGGATTTCGGCCGTCCGCATCGGGTCAGCCCGGCCAAGTGCGAGACGTTCCTGCTCGACTGGCTGCCCCGCAAGATCATGCTGACCCCGGCCGAGCAGGACGCCATGCCCCACGTGCTGGCCGCCTGGGTGCGCTTCGCGGGCTCCCGCATCGGCCTGCCCGACCAGGCGATCAGGGCGACCCTCGACGCGGTGTGGGAGGCGACCGCCCGGTTCAGCGTCGCCTACCGCGACCCGACCTCGTTCGGGCTCGACCGGGAGCTGGTCGAGCGGCTGCTGCCCGACGGCGACCTGTCCGCGCTGGCGCGGCGGGCGTTCGTGTTCCCGGTCCTCCAGGGCATGTACGGCGACGTCGAGCTCGACCGCCTCAACCCGGCCGACGAGGCCGACCGGCGCATCCTGCTCGAAATGGACCACGCCGGGGAGTTGTCGCGGCCCGACTTCGCCGAGCACCTGGCCTGGCACGAGGAGATCGCCAAGCGCCTGTGGGACGGCGACCCGCCCCAGATGTGGGAGGCGGCGCAGCGCCTGATCGACCTCGGCCACGACCGCCACGACGTCTTACACGTGCTGATCGAGATCGCCGAGCGCATCGGCGACCACCCCGACGAACTCGCCGCCGCCCTCGACGACATCGCCGACATCCCCGACGAGCCGCCCATCTAGGCTGGGGATCATGACGATCGACCTGAACGCCGACCTCGGCGAGGGGTTCGGGGCCTGGAAACTGGGCGACGACGACGCTCTCCTGGAGATCGTCACCAGCGCCAACGTGGCCTGCGGCTTCCACGCGGGCGACCCCCTGACGATCCGCCGGGTGTGCGAGGCGGCGGTCGCCCGGGGCGTGGCGATCGGCGCCCAGGTCTCCTACCGCGACCTGGCGGGGTTCGGGCGGCGGGAGATGGACGTCCCGGCCGAGGAGCTGCGGGCCGAGATCCTCTACCAGCTGGCCGCGGTCGACGGGATCGCGCGGGCCGTCGGCGGGCGGGTGACTTACGTCAAACCGCATGGAGCGCTCTACAACCGGGTGGTCTGGGACCCTGTGCAGGCCCGCGCCGTGGTCGACGCGGTGACCGACTACGGCCCGCTGCCGGTGCTGACCCTGCCGGGGTCGGCGGTCCACGGGCTGGGCGCGCCGACCGTGGCCGAGTGCTTCGCCGACCGCGCCTACACGCCCGAGGGCACGCTGGTGTCCCGGCGCGAACCCGGCGCGGTCCTGCACGATCCCGGCGAGGTGGCCGCGCGGGCGGTCCGGATGGCCCGCGACGGCCTGGTGACCGCCGTCGACGGCTCGGAGGTGCGGGTGGTGGCGCGGTCGATCTGCGTCCACGGCGACACCCCCGGCTCGGTCGGCCTCGCCCGCGCCGTCCGCGACGCGCTCGCCGACGCGGGCGTGACCGTCGAGGCGTTCGCGTGATCCGGCGCGTGGGCGAACACGCCCTGCTCGTCGAGACGGGCTCCCTGGCCGCCTCCCACCGCCTCGACGCCCGCCTGCGGCTGCTCGTCGACGTGGACGAGATCGTCCCGGGCCCCGAGACGGTGCTGGTCGTCGGCGGCCGCGCCGACCAGCTGATCCCGCTGATCGAGCAGCTCGACCACGGCCCCGTCCACGACCTCGACGGGGAGACGGTCGAGATCCCGGTCGTGTACGACGGCGCCGACCTCGCCGACGTCGCGGCGCTGGCGGGGATCTCGGTCGACGAGGTGATCGCCCGGCACACGGGGTCGGAGTTCGTGGCGGGCTGGCTGGGCTTCGCGCCCGGGTTCGCCTACCTGGTGGGGCTCGACCCCTCGCTGCACGTCTCCCGGCTCGACCGGCCCCGGACCGCCGTGCCGGCCGGGGCGGTGGCGATCGCGGGGGCGTACTCGGCGGTGTATCCGGCGGCCTCGCCGGGCGGCTGGCGACTGCTCGGGCACACGACACTCCCGGTCTGGGACGTGACCAGCGACTCCCCTGCCCTGCTGAAGCCGGGCACCCGGGTCAGGATGGTCGCGACGTGACCGAACGACGAGATCACGAAATTTCCGGCGGGGGCAGTCAAAGGCCCGAGTTGTCCGATGCCGAAGAAACCAAGGACAGCACAGGCCCGGATCACGCAGCCGGTCATGAGCCCGGGTTGTCCGGTGCGGAAGAACACAAGGTCAAAGCAGCTTCGAATCACGAAATTTCCGGCAAGGGCAGTCACGAGACCACGTTGTCCAGTGCTGAAGGAATCAAGGACAGCGCAGGCCCGAATCGCGATATATCCGGGCGGAGCAAGTTCCCGGGAGGTCGCGACGGCCGGGACCACGGGGTGGCCTCTGTTGTCGAGGTCGTCGTTCCGGGTCCCTACGCGACCGTTCAGGACTTCGGGCGGCGGGGGTTCGCCCATCTCGGTGTCCCCCGGTCCGGGGCGGCCGACCTTCCGAGTCTGCGGCTGGCGAACCGGCTGGTCGGGAACGCCGAGGATGCCGCCGCGGTCGAGCTCACCTTCGGGGGCGCTGTGCTCAGGTTCGCCCGGGGGGCGTGGGTGGCGTTGACCGGGGCGCCGGTCCGGGCGTCCAGGGGCGGGATGTGGGCGCCGTTCTGGGTGCCCTCTGGCGAGACCCTTGAGATCGGGGTGCCCTACGAAGGGCTGCGGACCTACGTCGCGGTGAGGGGCGGGATCTGGGTGCCTCCCGTGTTGGGAAGCATGTCGACCGACTCGCTCTCGGGGCTCGGGCCGGCGCCGCTCGAACCGGGAACGGTCCTGGCGCTCGGGGAGCCGGTGTTCGGGTTGCACGCCGACGTCGCGCCGCAGCGGTCCATCTCGGCCGAGCCGACCGTCGGGGTGGTGCGCGGGCCTCGTGACGACTGGTTCACCGACGACGGGTTCGCCACGTTGTGCGCGGGGGCGTACAGGGTGAGTCAGGACAGCAACCGGGTCGGGGTGCGGCTGGCCGGGACGGCGCTGCGGCGGGCGCGGGCTGGGGAGCTGCCCAGTGAGGGCATGGTCGCGGGGGCGATCCAGGTGCCGCCCGACGGGCAGCCGATCGTGTTCCTGGCCGACCATCCGCCGACCGGCGGCTATCCGGTCATCGGCGTGGTCGCCTCGGCCGATCTGCCGAAGGTGGCTCAGCTCAGGCCCGGTGACCGGCTTCGGTTCCGGGCGGTCAGATAGGGGTCACCACCACTTTCAGGGGCTTGCCCAGGACGTCCACGACCTTCTCGGCGGCCTGTTCCACGCCGGGGGCCTGCTCCAGCATCGTGGCGGTCAGCACGCCGTCGCGGGCGTCCCAGGTGCCGACGACGCGGCCCCGGTGGACGACGACCGGGGAGATCCACCCGGCCGTGCGGCTGACGGCCGCCTTCGCCGCCGCCGGGAGGAGGGGCTCCAGGTCGCGGGGGGCGCCCATGACGTATTGGTCGAAGCCGGGCAGCAGGAAGGTCTCCTCCGACGGGCGGGTGGCCATCAGCTCGTCGACGTGTTCGGGGAGGACGGACAGCTCCCTCCCCTCTACGGTGATGGTCGCGGGGGCCAGGTCGGCGAACCATCTGCGCAGGACCGCGCGGCGGGTGAGGCCGCGGAACAACCATCCGTCGAAGGCGGCCATGTCGGCGGGGCCGTGGGCGCCCAGGAAGGCGCGCAGCAGCTCGACGCCGCCCTCTTCGGCCGACATCTCCCCCACCTTCGGCGGCGCGGTGAAGGTCACCTTGCCGCCGCGCGGCACCCCGTGGCAGAGCTCGCCGAGGAAGCTCAGCGGCTTGAACAGCTGGCCCCAGCCGGAGGCCATCTTCTCGCGCAGGTGCTCGTCGCCGGTCACCTCGATCACGGCGTCGACCAGCTCTTCCCTGGTCAGCGGCCCCGCGGCGAGCGCCTCGGGCACCGCGCCGATGATCGCTTCGAGCTCGGCGGCCGACACGCCGCTGCCGCGATACCAGGACGGTTTGTCCCAGTAGCGGAGGGTGCCCAGCACCGCGCGGTAGACCGGCCACGACGCGGTCGGCAGCAGGTGCAGGGTGCCCCTGATCGACCACGTCTTGATCAGGGTCTGGTCGGTGTGCAGGGCCTGCTCGATCTCCGGCCCGGCCGGGCGGCCGAGCCGGAGGGAGAGCGCCAGCTCGGCCGAGGACGCGACCTGGGCCTGCACGCCGCAGAGCCGTTCGGCCACGGCCACCGCGCCGGGGCCGGGAGAGGTCACGAACTGGCGGCCGAGCCGCCACGCCAGCACTTGGGGCCACGTCAGGTCCATGGCCCGCACGCTAGCGGACGGCTACGACACGAATCCGATGTCGGCGTAGTCGAGGTCGCGGAACCCGCGCGCCCCGACGTTGGCCAGCTCGGCGTCGACGGCCACGGTCTGCGGCCGCTGGTAGAGGGGCAGCACGTTGACCTCGCGCCACACCAGCCGGTCGGCCTCGTTGACCAGCTTCAGCGCCTTGGCGGGGTCGAGTTCGGCCATCGCGGCCCGCAGCTTGGCGTCGATCTCGGCGTTGCCGCTGCGGCCCAGGTTGGCGTTCCACGAGATGTCGTCGCCCTGGGAGCGCACGCCGTCGGCGTAGGTGCCGTAGGAGGCCGAGACCGGGAAGGGGGTGCCGACGTACGAGAAGGGCGCGATGTCGTAGTTGCCGGGGATGACGTACTTGGTGAAGAAGTCGTTGCTCGGCACGGTCTCGATCGTCAGCTTGACGCCGAGCTTCGCCAGCATGGCCTGGGTGATCTCGCCCTCCGAGCGGGCCAGCTGGAGGCCCGACGGGATGACGAAGCGCAGGTCGAGCTGCTTGCCGGCCTTCTGGCGGACCGCGCCGCTCATGCGCCAGCCGGCCGCGTCGAGCAGCGCGCCGGCGCGGGCGGGGTCGGGGCCGGCCAGTTCGCCCGCGTTGGGGCGGTAGCCCTGCTGGCTGTTCATCAGGAAGTGGTTGTCGAGCAGCGTGACCGGCCAGTTGAGGCCCTTCAGGTCGCTCTTGGCGATGACCGCGCGGTCGATGCCGAGCGCGATGGCCTGGCGGACCCGGATGTCGGTCAGGATCGGGCTCTCGCCGTTGAAGGTGAAGTGGCGGAAGTCGGGACCGGCCGCCTGGCGGACCACCGCGCCCTCGGCCGACTTGGCGCGGGAGAGGTCGGCCGCCGACGGGCCGATGTCGAACACGTCGAGCTCGCCGTTGGCGAAGGCGGCGACGCGGGCGTCGGACTCCAGCCCGCGGAACACGATCGCGTCGAGCTTGGCGGGCTCGCCCCACCACTTCTGGTCGCGGTTGAGGGTGATCGTCTTGGCCCGGGTGTCGAAGGCGCCGAACCGGAACGGGCCGGCCGTGGCCGGGATCTTGCCGACCCAGCCGGCGTTGAAGTTCTGCGGCGAGGCGGTCGCGCTCTTGGGGTAGAGCGGCGCGAACAGCGAGCGCCAGTCGCCGAACGGCCGCGCGAAGGTGACCACGACCTGGAAGTCGTTCCTGCCCCTGGCGACCGAGGCGATGTCCTGGTAGCCGGTCACGTTGGCGACGTGGAAGGCCGGGTCCTTGCCGCGCAGCGCCCGCCACTGGGCGTCGTAGTCGGCCCAGGTGATCGGCTGGCCGGTCGACCAGCGGGCCTTGGGGTTGAGGGTGTACGTCACGACCTGCTTGGGCGAGGTCGCCGTCACGTCGGCCGCGGCCACGTAGTCGGGGTCGAGCGCGGGCACCCCGTGTTCGTCGGCGCGGAACGGGCGGGGCATGAGGGCGTCCATGACGGTCTTGACGTTGGTGTGGTTGCCGTCGATGTGGTTCTGGTTCCACTGGGCCGGATATTCGGTCAGGCCCCAGCGGAGGGTGCCGCCGGTCTTGAGCTTCTCGCGCGCGGTCAGGTTGAGGTCGGCCGCGGTGACCGGGGCGGCCTGCTCGCCGGGTGCTCCCGGCTGGGCCGCGCAGGCGGCGGTCGTCAGGGCCAGTAGCAGGGCGCATGCGCGTTTCACGGTGCTTCTCCTGGATGGTGGTGGCAGGCGGCTCCCGAGTCGCCGCTGATCTCGGGTTCCTCGGTGACGCAGCGGGATCTCGGGGCGGCGGGGAGCTCGGCGTACAGGGGACAGCGGGGGCGGAAACGGCAGCCGGCAGCGATCTTCGGGTCGTCGTCGCGCAGCGTGGAGGCGCGCAGCAGGGCCTTGGTGTAGGGGTGGCCGGGGGCGGTGAACACCTGGTGGGCCGGGCCGATCTCGGCGATCCGGCCCCGGTACATGACCGCGACGCGGTCGGCGATGCGCCTGATCAGCGGCAGGTCGTGGGCGACGAACAGGTAGGAGAGGCCGCGTTCGGCGCGCAGGCTCTCCAGCAGCACGATGATCTCGGCGCGGATGGTCGGGTCGAGCGCCGAGACGGGTTCGTCGAGCACCAGCACCGCCGGGTCGAGCGCGATGGCGCGGGCGATGGCCACCCGCTGGCGCTGGCCGCCCGAGAGGTGGACGGGGTGGCGCGCCGCGTAGGCGGGCGGCAGCCCCACCTGGGCCAGCAGTTCGGGCACCCGCCCCGCCGAGCGGCCGTGGGTGACGAGCGGCTCGGCCACGATCGCGCCGACGGTCATGCGCGGGTCGAGCGAGGCCGACGGATCCTGGAAGACGATCTGCAGGTCGCGCCGCACCCGCCGGCGCTCGCGCCGCGACAGGGTGGCGGTGTCGCGGCCGAGCACGGTCACGCTGCCCCGCTGCGGCCGGGCCAGCGCCATGATCTCCATGAGGAGGGTGGTCTTGCCCGACCCCGACTCGCCGACGAGCCCGAGGGTCTCGCCCGACCGCAGGTCGAAGCTGACCCCGTCGACCGCCTTCACGCCGGGATGGTGGCGCACCAGGTCGCGCACTTCGAGCACGGTCCGCACCGGCCGCGCGGCCGCGGGCCGGTCGTCGGCCTCCATCGCCGCGATCAGGCTCTTCGTGTACGCCTCTCTCGGCGCCCGCAGCACCTCCTCGACCGTCCCGGTCTCGACGGTCAGGCCGCGCCGCAGCACGTGGACGCGGTCGGCGGCCCTGGCGACCACGGACAGGTCGTGGGTGATGAGCAGCAGCGCCGCACCGGTCTCGCGCTGCGCGGTCTTCAGCACGTCGAGCACGTGGGCCTGGACGGTCACGTCGAGCGCGGTGGTCGGCTCGTCGGCGATGAGCAGGTCGGGGTCGTTGGCGATGGCCATCGCGATGAGCGCGCGCTGGCGCATGCCGCCGGAGAACTCGTGGGGGTAGGACCTGGCCCGCTGGTGGGGGTCGCGGATGCCGACCAGGTCGAGCAGCTCCACCGCCCGCCGCGCGGCGACCTTGCGCGGCACCCGCCGGTGGGCCCTGATCGCCTCGGCGATCTGCGCCCCGACGCGGTGGACGGGGGTGAACGCCTGGAGCGGGTCCTGGAACACGATGGCCATCGCCCGGCCGCGCAGCGCGGTCAGCCGCTTCTCCCCCGCGGTGGTGAGCTCCTCGCCGTTCAGCCGGATCGAGCCGGTCGTGGACGCCGTGCGCGGCAGCAGCCCCATCACGGCCAGCGCGGTGGCCGACTTCCCGGAGCCCGATTCGCCGATGAGCCCGAGGACCTCGCCCCGGGCGACGGAGAAGCTCAGCCCCCGGACCACGGGCGTGGCCCCGAAGGAGACGGACAGGTCGGTGACGTCGATCACGCGCACGCTCGCAGGGCCGGGTCGAACCGGTCGCGCAGGTCGTCGCCGACCAGGTTGACCGCGACGATCAGGGCGATGAGCAGCCCGGCCGCCCACCAGAAGGTCCAGGGGGCGTAGAGGGCGGTCGGCGCGCCGTCGGCGATCAGCGAGCCGAGCGAGACGTCGGGCGGCGCCACCCCGAAGCCGAAGTAGGACAACGAGGTCTCGGCGAGGATCGCCGCGCTGACGTTCACGGTGGCGTCGGCGACCAGCAGCGAGGCCAGGTTGGGCACGACGTGGCGCAGCACGATGCGGTGGGACGGCACGCCCATGAACCGGGCCGCTTTCACGTATTCGCGGTCGCGCATCACGATCGTGACCCCGCGCACCGCCTTGGCCGTCACCATCCACATGAACGCCGTCAGCAGCACGACCAGGGCGATCCAGTCGTCGTGCCCGGAGGAGACGACGGCCACGACGAGGAAGGCGGGCAGCACGAGCAGCAGGTCGGTGACCCACATCAGGGTGCGGTCGACCCAGCCGAGGAAGTAGCCCGCGAACGCGCCCACGAGCGCCGCCACGGTCGTCGCCGCGACCGCCACCACGAACCCGATGAGCAGCGACTTGCGCAGCCCCAGGAGGGTGAGCACGAGCAGGTCGCCGCCGGAGGCGGTCGTACCGAACGGGTGGTTCGCCGAAGGCGGCTGGAGGAACGCCTCGAAGTCGCGGTCGGCGGCCGTCCACGGCACCAGGATCGGGCCGAGGACGGCGAGCGCGGCGAGGAAGCTGAGCAGCGCCAGCCCGGCGATGCCGGTGGCCGAGAACATGCGCGGCCGGGCCTCGGGGCGCGCCTCGACCGGGGTCGACAGGTCGGGGAAGCGAGACGCGGACGGCCGAAGGCCGGTCGTGGCTCGCGTTGTGAATCTGCCCCAGAGACTGGCGCTCATCGGGCCCTCCCGGGGTTGAGCACCCGCTGGAGCACGTCGGCGGCGACGGCCGACAGCAGCAGCGCGGCGGCGGCCACGGCGGTGATCCCGGCGACGGTGTTGACGTCGCTGGTCTGGATCGCGGTGATGAGGCGCTGTCCGAGGCCGGGGCGGCCGAAGACCGTCTCGGTCACGGTCGAGCCGACCAGCAGCGCGCCGAAGGTGAAGGTCAGGTAGGTGGTCGTGGGGATCAGCGCGGTCCGCAGGGCGTGCCGGACGACGACCGTGCGCCGGGGCAGGCCCTTGGCGCGGGCGGTGCGCACGTAGTCGGCGTCGAGCACGTCGAGCATCGCGTTGCGCTGGTAGCGGCTGAAGACCGCCGCCAGCGGCAGCGCGAGGGTGAGCGCGGGCAGCACCAGATGTCGCAACCGGTCGAGCGGGCCGCCGTCGCCCTCGCCGCTGACCATCAGGAACCGGGTGCCGGTCGCGTCGTTGAACCGGATCGCGCCGATGATCAGCACGTTGGCCAGCACGACCGCCGGCACCGCCAGCAGCAGGAACACCACCCCGCCCGACAGCCGGTCGAACCAGCGGCGGTGGTGGACGGCGGCCAGCGTGCCCACCGTGAGCCCGAGCAGCGCTCCGACGAGCAGCCCCGCCGTCACCAGCCGCAGTGTCACCCCGGCGCGGTCGGCCAGGTCGGCGCCGACGCTGAGGCCGTCCCACGTGCGGCCGAAGTCGCCGCGCGCGACGCCGGAGATCCAGGTGAGGTAGCGGTCGAGCAGCGGGTCGTGGTCGTTGAGGTTGACCTCCGACAGGGCGGCGTCGACCACGGCGACCGGCGGCGCGGGGGTGCGGCCGGCGTAGTTGGCCCGGGGATCGAGGGTCACGGCGGCCAGCAGCCACGCCAGGCTGGAGGCGACGACGATCAACGCCGTGTAGTTCACCAGTCGCACCATGATTCCCACCACCACCTCGCGTCACAGAGTAGTGGCAGAGCGTGATCAAATCAGGCGAGCCGAACGCGTGGATCGAGGAACGAATACGCCACGTCGACGAGAATGTTGGCGATCACGATGAACGCGGCCGCCATGATGGCCGCGCCGATGATGACCGGCAGGTCGCCGTCGCGCACCGACCGGATCATGAGCTGCCCGATCCCCTGCAGTCCGAAGACCGATTCGGTGACGACGACGCCGCCCAGGAGGGTCCCGACGTCCACGCCGAACTGGGTGATCACCGGCGTCAGCGCGGCCCGCAGGCCGTGCCGGTAGGTGACCGACCGTTCGGGCACGCCCTTGGCCCGCGCGGTGCGGATGAAGTCCTCGCCCATCGTGTCGAGCATCGAACCCCGGGTCAGCCGCACGTAGACCGCCGCCTGGACGACCGCCAGGCAGATCCACGGCATGACCATGGTCGACAGGAACGCCCCGACGTCGATGAACGGGGAGATGTAGGGGCCGGGCTGCAGCCCCGTGCCGGGGAACACCGACAGGGCGAGATAGATCATCAGGATGCCGAGCACGAACGTCGGCAACGAGATCCCGGCCAGCACCAGCACCGTCAGCGTGCGGTCGCGCAGGCTGCGCGGCTTGGTCGCCGAGACGACGCCGCCGCCCACCCCCATGATCATCCACAGCACGGCCGCCCCGAAGACCAGCCACAACGTGCCCGGCAGGCTCTGCAGGATCAGCGTCGAGACGGGCGTCTGGCTGATGAACGAGGTGCCGAGGTCACCGCGCAGCAGGTTGCCGAGGAAGCCGAAGTACTGCTCGTAGAGCGGCCGGTCGAGCCCGAGGGTGTCCTTGATCTGCTCGACGACCTCGATGGGCGCCCGCGGCCCGGCCAGCCGCCGCGCCACGTTGTCGGCCGGACCGGCGAAGAACAGCAGGAACACCGTGGTGGCGACCAGCCACAACACCACGATCCCGAAGACGATCCGCCGGATGAGAAAGCGCCACACAGGTCACCTCCTGGGGTCGAGCGCGTCGCGGATGCCGTCTCCGAGGAGGTTGAACGCGAGCGTGGTGAGCAGCAGCAGCACGGCAGGGAAGACCAGCAGCCCCGGGGCGACCCGGTAGAAGTCGGTCGAGTCGGCCAGGATGGCCCCCCAGCTCGGGGTACGGGGGTCGACCCCGAGCCCCAGAAAGCTGAGCGTCGCCTCGAACACGATCGAGGTCGGGATGAGCAGCGAGGCGAGCACGGTGACCGGCGCGACCAGGTTCGGCAGCACGTCGATCACCATGATCCGGAGCGGCGAGGCGCCGAGCGACCGGACCGCCTCGGTGAACTCCCGCTCCCGGAACCCGATCGTCTGCCCCCGCACCACCCGCGCCATCGCGGCGAACGAGAAGAACGCGATGACGAAGATCGTCAGCGGCACCGACGCCCCCACGGCCGCGACCAGCACGATCGCGACCAGCAGGTAGGGGAAACTCAGCACGACGTCGAGCACCCGCGCGAGCACCCCGTCGACCCACCCGCCGTAGAACCCGGCGAGCAGCCCGACGACGACCCCGAACACCGTCGCCAGGACGGTGGCGCTCAACCCGACGAGCAACGAGATCCGCGCCCCGTAGGCGAGCCGGACGAACAGGTCCCGCCCGAGGCTGTCGGCCCCGAGCCAGAAGTCGGCCCCCGGGCCGACGGGCAGCCCTTCGGGGGTCAGCGCGGTCGACGGATACTGCGTCAGCGGGTCATGCCCGGTGATCAGCGCGAACAACGGCGCGAACAGCGCCAGCAACGCGACCAGGACGATCACGACCATGGACGCGACGGCGGCCTTGTCCCTGCGCAGCCGCTCCCAGGCCAGCCGCCAGGGGCCCTTGCCATGGACGACGTCGACGTGGACGGGCTCCGCCTCAAAGGCGGCATCGGTGAGACTCACCGGGGCCTCCCCTCGAACTCGAACCGGGACGCGGGCGACCCGCCCGCACGATCGCCGTTCACTCGTCCACCGGCCGGCTCTGGAGGCGTTCGCCCGGTTCCAGCGGGAAGTGGCAGGCCCACTTGTGGCCGTCTCCCAGGAGCAGTGGTTCCTCCACGGTGCACCTCTCCTGGGCCTTCGGGCAGCGGGGATGGAAGCGGCAGCCCGCCGGCGGGGAGATCGGGGACGGCACGTCGCCCCGCAGCACCACCCGCTCCCGCTGCCGGTCGGGGTCGGCCACCGAGGCGGCCGACAGCAGGGCCGCCGTGTAGGGGTGGCGGGGGCGTTCGTAGAGTTCCTCGCCGGGGGCGATCTCGACGATCTTGCCCAGGTACATGACGGCCACGCGGTCGCTCACGTATCTGACGACCGAGAGGTCGTGGGCGATGAAGACGTAGGTCAGGCCGAGGTCGGTCTGCAGGTCCTTGAGCAGGTTGACCACCTGGGCCTGGATGGAGACGTCCAGGGCCGAGACGGGCTCGTCGCAGACGACCAGGCGGGGGTTGAGGGCCAGGGCCCGCGCGATGCCCACCCGCTGGCGCTGGCCGCCGGAGAACTCGGCCGGGAAGCGGTTGTAGTGCTCGGGGTTGAGGCCCACCAGGGCCATCAGGTCGCGGACCCGGTCGCGTCTCGACGCGGGGGTGCCCTCGCGGTGGATGACCAGCGGGTCGGCGATGATCGAGCCGATGCGGCGGCGGGGGTTGAGCGAGCCGTAGGGGTCCTGGAAGACCATCTGCACGTCGCGTCGCATGTCGCCGTCGAAGGCGATGGTCCCGGAGGTCACGTCGTACAGGCCCGTGATGCAGCGGGCCAGGGTCGACTTGCCGCAGCCCGACTCCCCCACCACGCCCAGCGTCTCCCCCGCCTCGACCGACAGGCTCACGCCGTCGACGGCGTGGACCCGGCCGACCTCGCGCTGGAAGAAGACGCCCGACTTGATCGGGAAGTACTTGCGCACGTCGGAGACGTCGAGGAGGCTCACCGGCCCTCCTCCAGCCAGCAGGCGTCGGGGTGGTCGTCGGGCCCCAGCATCGGCGGCTCCTCGATCGGGCAGCGGGGGATGCGCACGGGACAACGCGGGTGGAAGGAGCAGCCCGTCGGCGGGCTGAGCAGGCTCGGGGGGCGGCCCTCGATGGGTTTGAGGCGCTCCTTGCCCTGCGGCAACGAGTTGAGCAGACCCCTCGTGTACGGATGCCGCGGGTCGTGGAACAGCGCGCGGCGGCCGGCCTTCTCCACCGGCTTGCCGGCGTACATGACCATGACCTCGTCGGCCATGTCGGCGATCACGCCCAGGTCGTGCGTGATGACGATCAGGGCGCAGCCGAGCCGTCCGAGGAGTTCCAGGATCTGGGCGCGGACGGTCGCGTCGAGGGCCGTGGTCGGCTCGTCGGCAATAATCAGTTCGGGGTCGAGGGCCATCGCCATGGCGATCATGACCCGCTGGCGCATGCCGCCGGAGAACTGGTGCGGGTAGTCGCGGGCCCGTTCGCCGGGGATGCCGACCTGTTCGAGCCGCTCGCGGGCCACCGCCCACGCCTGCTCCTTGCCGACGCGGCGGTGGACCAGGACCGCCTCGGCGATCTGGCGGCCGACCGAGTACATCGGGTGCAGGCTCGACAGCGGGTCCTGGAAGACCATGCCGATGCGGGCGCCCCTGATGCGGCGCAGCCGCTCGGCGGGCATGCCGATCAGCTGCTCGCCGTCGAACAGGGCCGAGCCCTCGACGCGTGCGCCGGGGATCAGGCCCAGCAGCGCCTGCACGCTGACGCTCTTGCCCGAGCCCGACTCGCCGACGACGCCGAGCGTCTGCCCGGCCTCGACCTCGAACGACACGCCGCGCACCGCCCGCAGGTCGCCGTCGGGCGTCGAGAACGTCACGCGCAGGTCCGCGACCTCCAGCAGGCTCATGACGCCAGCCAGAGCTGCGTGTAGTCGAACTGCTGGGTGAGCGGCGTGTAGAGCGCGTTGCGCACCCGGTCGGAATGGAAGATCGGCACGTTCTGCGAGGTCAGCGGCACGATCGGCGCATCCGCCATGATGCGGGCGTTGGTCTGCTTCCACAGGCCCTCGGCCTCGCGGGCGTCGGGCGCGGTCAGCGCGCGGGTGATGAGGTCGTTGACGGCCGGGTCGTTGTAGGCGCCGTAGTTGGTCGAGCCCTCGGTGTAGTTGCGGCCGTCGAACAGCGGCACCACGATCGAGCGGGCGTTGTTGCCGTACCAGTCGGGGATCCAGCCGGGCGCGCCGATGTCCCACTTGCCCTCACGGCTCTTCTGGACGCTGGACAGATAGCGGCCGTAGAAGTCGTCGGGGGCGGTCGGGATGAGCTGCGTGGTGATGCCGCACTTGGTCAGGTCGCCGGCGATCGACTGGGCGACCTTCGGGTGGTTGCCGTTGGTGCGGTAGGGGAACTGCAGGTTGAGGTTGGCGACCCCGGCCTCGGCCAGCAGCGCCTTGCAGCGGTTCACGTCGCCCCGGCCGCCCGGGGTGGCGTAGGGGCGGACCGCGGCGTCGTACCCGATGGAACCGGGCGGGATCGCCCCGTCGAGCACGGAGTTGATCTTCGAGCCGCCGTAGATCTGCGCGATGGCCGCCTTGTTGACGACGTAGTTGATCGCCTGCCGGACCTTCACGTTCGCCAGCGCGCGGTTGTTGTTGGGGCTCTGCATGTTGAACGCCAGGAACGGGTTGAGCGTCGAGCCCTCGTAGACCTTGTACGCCGGGTTGCCGGTCAGGCGCGGAATGGCCGAGGTGGGCACCGGCTGGTCCCACGACAGGTCGGCGACGCCCGCCTCCAGCTGCTGCTGGACGACGTCGGGGCTGTCCTGGCCCAGGGTGACCAGGATGCGGTCGACCCAGCGGTGGCGTACCGGATCACTCGACTGCTTCCACACCGGGTTGTGCTCCAGCATGATCTGCCGCCCGGCGAAATAGGTGGTGATCTGGTAGGGCCCGGCGGAAATGGTGTTCTGCCGGAAGTCCGGCCCGTCGGGCACGTATTTCTCGTATTCGACCGGGGCGGCCGAGGCGAAGCCCAGCGCCATGATGTTGGGGAAGTCGCTGGCGGGCGCGGTGAGCTGGATCTTCAGCGTGGTCGCGTTCACCGCTTGAACGCCGGAGATGCGGGTCGCGTTCATGAACTTCGCCATTCCGGCGGCCGTCTTCGGCTGTTTCTGGAACGCGGTGAAGAATTCCTGGAAACCCGCGATGGTCTGGGTGAAATAGGAGATGCCGCCCGACGGCTGCACGGGGTTGGCCAGCCGCTTCAGCCCCCGCTCGAAGTCGGCGGCCACGACCGGGCGCGGCGGGCTGGTGTTCCACATGACGTCGGGCCGGAGCGTGAAGGTGTACGTCTTCCCGTCGTCGCTGACCTCCGGCAAAGCGGCGGCGACGTCGGGCACGACCTTCCCGGCGACCGAGATGTCGCTCCCGGCCGGATAGGTCACCAGCTGGCGGGTCCAGGTGCGGCCGAGGTTGTAGGCGACCACCGTGTAGGACGACGACGGGTCGAGGTGGTCGACGTCGCCGGAGCCGACGACCCGGAGCATGCCGCCCCGCTGCGGCCCGCTCCCCGTCGCGGTGGTCTGGCCGCCGCCGCAGGCCGCGAGGACCAGGGCGAGGGCCGGGACCAGCAGGCCGGCACGTTTCCTCATGGGTCACCATCATGTGATCACGCCACCGATGGGCCCGCAAAACCCGTGCCAGGTGTCGGTCAGGACAGCTCGTCGACCGCCGACCGCACGTCGTCGCCGGTGATGGTGGTCAGCTCGGCCGAGGTCGCGCTGCCCTGCGCGGCCAGCCGCACGTCGCGCCGCATCGCCGCCCGTTCGTAGAGGGACCGGGCGAACCGCCCGTTGCCCAGGCCGTCGATGAGGCGCTCCTGGCAGACGTAGCCGAACACGTCGCCGAGGTCGCGCGCTGCGGCGGCGTCGAACCGGTCGCCCGCGTCGGCGGCGGTCATCTCGGCGATCTCGGCGAGCTCCGCCGGCGAGTAGCTCGGGAACACGACCCGGCTGTTGAACCGGCTGCCCAGCCCGGGGTTGGTGGCCAGCAGGGCGTCCATCTCCCGCTCATAGCCCGCCAGGATGATGACGAGCCGGTCGCGGTCGTCTTCGGCCCTTTTCAACAGGGTCTGTACGGCTTCCGCCCCGAACGCGTCGCCACCCGAGTAGCCCGAGTTGACCAGCCCGTACGCCTCGTCGATGAACAGCACCCCGCCGAGCGCCCGGTCGACCAGCTCGTTGGTCTTGATGGCGGTCGCGCCCAGATGCTGGCCCACCAGGTCGGGCCGCGACGCCTCGACCACGTCGGGCCGGGCCAGCAGGCCGAGCGCCGAGAAGATGCGGCCGATGATGCGGGCCACGCTGGTCTTGCCGGTGCCGGGCGGCCCGACGAACACGAAGTGCCGGGTCTGCGACTGGACCGGAAGCCCCTGCTCCTCCCGCATGCGGGCCACCCGCAGCTGCGCGGTGATCGCCCTGACCTGCCGCTTCACCGGTTCGAGCCCGGCCATGCGGTCGAGGTCGGCCAGCGCGTCCTCAAGGGTCGGGGTCGCCTGGTAGCCGCGGAAGCGGGCGGTGATCTCGCCGAACGCCTTGGAGACGTCGGAGGCGGTCGTCGTCACCAGGTCTTCGCCCCGGGGCGCACCCCCGACGCTGATCACCCGCACGTCGCGGGCCTGCGCGGCGGCCTCGACGACGCTGCGCGCGAACCGGGCGTTGCCCAGTTCGTCGACCAGGCCGCGCCGGTGGACGTCGTCGAACAGGCCCAGCAGCACCGGCCGCGCGGCCGGGTCGAGCCGGTCGCCGCGCTTGACCTGGAGCGCCTCGGTGATCTCCAGCAGCTCCGACGGCTGGTAGCTGGGGAACCGGACGCGGGTGGAGAACCGGCTCGACAGGCCCGGGTTGGAGGCCAGGAACGCGGTCATCTCCTTCTCGTATCCGGCCAGGATGATGATGAGCCGCTCGCGGTCGTCTTCGGCCCGCTTCAGCAGGGTCTGCACGGCCTCGTGGCCGAACCGGTCGGTCTGGCCGTCGCCAGAGTTGATGAGCGCGTAAGCCTCGTCGATGAACAGCACCCCGCCGAGGGCGCGGTCGATGAGCTCGTTGGTCTTGATGGCGGTCGCGCCCAGGAACTCGCCGACCAGGTCGGCCCGCTGGGCCTCGACGACGTAGGGGGTCTCCAGCAGGCCGAACGCGTAGAAGATCGAGGCGAGGCTGCGGGCGACGCTGGTCTTGCCGGTGCCGGGCGGCCCGACGAAGACGAAGTGGCGCATCGGCGCGTCGGAGGTCAGCCCGGCCTCGCGGCGCAGCCGGGCCGCCTCGATGGAGGCCGCTATCGAGCGCACCTGCTCTTTGACGGGTTCGAGGCCGATCATGCCTTCGAGCTGGGCGAGGGCCTGCTCGACCGTGATCTGCGGCGGACGGCTCTGGTTGTCGGCGTGCGCATGGGCGTGGGGCGGCGCCCCGGCGCGGACCCGCTGCTGGGCGGGCACCTCGGGCGGCGCCTGACGGGCCTTGGCCTGCCGGGCCAGCACGAACCGCCACACCAGCACGACGGAGGCGGCGCCATAAGCGCCGTAAAGCGCGGCCGGGTCGCTGACCAGGCGCAGCAGCATGCCCGCGACCGCCGCGGCGGTCAGCGCCAGGGCGGTGGTGAGCCACGGCGGCACCCAGCGGATGAGGTGGGCGATGGCCGCGACGATGAAGCCCAGCAGCCACATCGGGATGAGCAGAAGGGTGCCTGCGGCCTGGCTGTTGGCCATTTGCAGCGTGAACGCCGAGACCGGCGACCACACCGCGACCACGATCATCGTCGCCGCGGCTCTGGGGAAATGCAGGGCCAGGACCGTGAAAGCCAGGATCGTCAACGTGACGAAAAAGGTATAGAGCATATCCCAGCCGAGTCCGGCGGCCAGCGCCACCGAAGCGACCAGTAACACGATGAAAATGGTTCTTCGGGCGACCGGAGGAAGAGCGAAATAGCGCTGTCGCGCCTGCTCGAAAGCGTTTCTCGCAGCCACTCGCCCCGTGGGGCGGGCTCGGCCGTCCTCCCGCATCCTGCCTCCCCGGTCCGCCCCCGGTTATACCGCACGGGAAAGACGAATGGGTGGACCTAGCGCGTGCGAGCCTGGTGGCGGCCGGGATATTCCCGGACCAGAACCTCACGCGGGGTGATCCGCAGAACATCGTTGTCGGCGATCGCCACTCCCCGCACCTCGGCCCAGAAACGGGGGTCGCCGACGAACACCGCGACACGGGGATCACGCTCGACGGCCTCCCACGCGTCGTCTCCGGCGATGACCCGCATCTCGCCCGACGGGCTGACCGACGTCACCGCACTGACCGCGACCGAGCGACGCCCGCCGGGACCGGAGTAGGACAACACGACGCTCCGGGAGAAGGTGGCGGCGTGCCGCACCTCGTCGGAGAGCCCCGACGACGGCCCGAGGTCGGCGGCCGGATGATCGCGCGGCACCAGCGAGGCCCGGGTGGGCCCCGGCGCACCCCGCCACCAGGCCAGCGAGCCCCGCACGGCGAACACGAGAACCACCCCGCCCAGCGCCGCCCAGCCCACCCGCCGAGCAGACGCCACCTCGGGCACGACCCCAACGGCGAGCGCAACCGCCGCGACCGCGAGCAACCCCAGCGCGGCCCCCAGCCAACGGTCCCCGCGCAACACCCGCAAGGGCCGAGCCCGCCGCACGGCCAGCACGAGCCAGACGGGCACCGCAAGCAGAACCGGTACAACAACCACACCGGCCACCAACGGCCCGCCAGACACCGCGAGGACGCCCGGCACGGCGGAGACGCCAGACACCACAAGCGCGTCAAGCACAGAGACGCCAGACACCGCGGACAGGCCGGACATCACAGAAACGCCAGGCACCGCCAAAGCGCCAAGCACCACAGGGACACCGGACACCACGAAAGTGCCAGCCACCGCAGAAACCCCCGGCCCCGCAGAGACGCTGGGCGCCGCACGATCATCGGGCATTGCAAAGGTGTCGGGCGCCGCGAGGACGCCGGTTACCGCGACAGTGCCGGGCGTCGCGAAGGCGGTGGTGAGCGCGAGCCAGGTCAGGGCGGCGGTGAGGGTGATCCACCAGGCGCGGCCGACGATCATCCACAGTGTGACGTCGGCGTCTCGGACGGCGACGGGGTCGCCGGGGACCTTGGCGAAGTGGGTGAGGGCGCTGACCGGGCGGCCGCGCCAGGCTTCCACGAGGAGTCGCAGGACCAGGACGGCGGGGGCGTTGAACAGGACGAAGCCGAGGGCGCCGGCCCACTCTCCGCCGGCCGCCGGGGTGAGGAACGAGCCGGTCAGGGTGATCTCCAGGGCGGGCAGGCCGGTCACGCCGATCACGTAGGCGGCCACGGTCATCGCCGCCACGGTCACCGACACGCTCAGCCACAGGTCGCGGCCGAGCATGGCCGGGACCAGGGGCCACACGGAGATCTTGGCGGCCTGGCGCCAGGTGATCACCGGGACCGCCGCCAGGACGAGGTAGCCGGCGATTCTGGCCTCCTGGTGGAGGTCGAAGCCGAGGCCGGCGCCCGAGACGGCCGTCAGGGCGAGGGCCAGGAGCAGGCGGATCCGGCGGGACCAGGTCTCCAGGGCGCGGCGGGCCCGGCCGGTGTCGCGGGGGTCGGCTTCCCAGGCGGGGTCGTGGTGGTCGCGGTGGCGGTCCCAGCGGAGGAAGGTGAGGCCCAGGTTGACGCGGGCCCCGGGCTGGGCGGGGTCGCGGCGCAGCGCGGCGCGGTAGCTCGCGGCGGCGGTCTCGTGGTCTCCCCTGATCAGGGCCAGGTCGCCGGTCAGGGCGTGGGGGCCGGGTTCGTCGGGGGCGTAGCGGACGGCGCGGCCGGCCTCCTCCCAGGCGTCTCGCCAGCCGGCCGGGAGCCGACGCAGCGCGCCGGCCAGCCGGAGTCGCGCGGCCCAGGAGCCCGGCGCGAGCCGGACGGCCTCCTGGGCCGACGCGACCGCCTCGGAGTCGCGGCCGAGACGTTCCAGAGCGAGGCTCGCCAGGCGATGCCCCCACTCGCCGTGCGGATCACGTTCCACCGCCTGACGAGCGGCCTCCAGCGCCTCTTCGGGCCGGTCGCGGCGTAATCGTGCCGCCGCGACCCCACACCAGGCCCGTGGATCGGCGCGGTCGCTCGGGGGCGGCACCTCGGACGCGGGTTCCCGCCGGGCACGGGAAGGGTGATCCTCGGCATCGCTCCCCACCCCCGAATGATCTGGTGCCGGGCGGGGCGTGGCTAGGGCCCGCGATACACCTCTATCTCTCTAGAGAGGTCGCCCCGGAGTCAAGCGCGGCGACAGCCACTCGACCGCCATCACGTAGCGGTCTTCAAGGTTGGCGTGGGTCCCCTCGAAGAGCTCGAAGAACACGTTCTCGGGCGGCACTCCGGCCTTCTTCACCTCCTCGTGGAAGGCGGTGGCGCCCATATCGATGAAGTATTCGTCGTTTCGTCCGGCGTCGATCCAGATGCTGTGCAGGCCGCGCAGCGCCTCGGCGTGCTTGGGGGCCATGACGACCGGGTCATATTCCCGCCACCTCGACCACACTTCGGGAACCAATCTCCCGACGTGGTCGAAAGGGATGTCAACCGAACCGCCGGGGTCGGCGGAGTAGGAGGCGGCGTTGCCGTAGAAGAGGATGAGGTGGCTGCCGGGGCAGCGTCCGCCGGTGGCGTGGAAGCGGTCGAGGAACCTCTCCCAGGAGCCGTCGTACTCGTCGCGGAGGATGCGGGCGGCGGCCACGAACTCGCGGGGGTAGAGCACGTCGAACAGGGCGTCGCCCGCGTGGGTGGCCAGCGCGCCGAACAGGTCGGGGCGCAGCATCGGGGTGATCATCGCGCCGTAGCCGCCGCTCGACTTGCCGGTGATGGCGCGGTGTTCGGGCGCAGCGAGGGTGCGGTAGTGCTCGTCGACGTAGGGCACGACCTCGTCGCAGAGGTAGGAGTGGTAGGCGCCGTGTCCGTGCGAGTCGACGAACTGGCTGCCGCCGAGGCGGGTCCAGGCGTCGACGTAGACGACGATCGCGGGCGGGGTCCCGCCGGCGAAGAGCCGGTCGAGCATCTCGGGCACGGTCGGCCGCCACGGCTGGCGGTTGTCCCACATGACGACCTGGCCCGAGTAGCCCTGGAGGACGTAGATCGTCGGGTACGCCGTCGCGCCGTCGTCGTAGCCCGGCGGCAGGTACACCCACAGGGGGCGTTCGTACGGGTCGCCGAGGGGGTTGTCGCGCAGGACCGCGCTGACCACGGTGACTCGATCGAGGCGTCCGGACATTTCCGCATTCCAGGGCAGCATGCTCATCACACTATGACGGGACTTATAGGGACACTTGGGCGGAGACCGAGTCTTGGCAACCGCCTGAGTGATCTTCGGTGGATCACCTAAGCTGCGCCTCATGTTCCCGAGGGCCGACCCGAGAGCGGACCGGTGGGCGATCCTCGCGCTGCTGTGCTTCAGCCTGCTCCTGATCGCCGTCGACGCGACCGTGCTGCACATCGCCGTGCCGGCGCTGACCGCCGCGCTCGAACCGACGGGCGTGCAGCTCCTGTGGATCATCGACGTCTACTCGCTGGTCGTCGCGCCGCTGCTGGTCACGTTCGGCACGCTCGGCGACCGGTTCGGGCGGCGGCGGCTGGTGCTGCTCGGCTACGTCGTGTTCGGCGTCGCCTCGCTGGCCGCCGCGTTCGCGGCCACGCCCGAGGCGCTGATCGTGGCGCGGGCGTTCCTGGGCGTCGGCGGGGCGATGATCATGCCCGCGACGCTCTCGATCATCCGGCAGGTCTTCACCGACCGCCGCGAGCGGGCCGTCGCGCTGGGGGTCTGGAGCGCGGTGGCGGCCGGGGGCGCGGCCCTCGGGCCGGTGCTCGGCGGGGTGCTCGTGGAGCACTTCTGGTGGGGCGCGGTGTTCCTGATCAACGTGCCGCTGCTGGTGGTCGCGCTGCCGCTGGCTGCCCGGCTGATCCCCGACGTCAGCCACCGCGACGGCCACTCGTGGGACTGGCCGAGCGCGCTGCTGTCGGTCGTCGGCGTGCTCGCCGTCGCCTTCGGGCTCAAGGAGGCCGGGTACGGGCACACGGTCGACCGGGGCGTGGCCGTGCTGATCCTGCTGGGCGGGGTCGCGGTGCTGGCCTGGTTCGTCGCCCGCCAGCGCGCGCTGGCCGCGCCGCTGCTCGACCTCGGGCTGTTCGCCAACCGGGGGTTCGCGACCGGGGTGGCGTGCGTGTTGTTCGCGGTGTTCGCGCTCGTCGGGCTGGAGCTGCTGCTCGCGCAGTACCTGCAACTGGTTCTGGGCCTGCGGCCGCTCGACGCGGCGCTGCGCATGCTGCCGCTGATGGTGGCGGCGATCTGCGGCGGGCTCGCGGCCGCCCACGTGCTCCAGCGGATCGGGTTGCGGGCCACCATGAGCGGCGGGCTCGCGCTGACCGCGCTCGCGCTCACGCCCACCCTCGGCTGGGGCGTCGAAGACCACCCGGTCACGCTGACGTTGTGCTTCGTCGGCATCGGGTTCGGCATCGAGGTCGCCCTGCTGGCCGCCTCCGACGCCATCATGTCGGCCGCGCCCGAGTCGCGCGCGGGCGGCGCCGCCGCCATCGAGGAGACCGCCTACGAACTCGGCGCGGGCCTCGGCATCGCCGTCCTCGGCACGATCACCACCATCGTGTACGCCCCCCGGCTCGCCGCCGTCGCCGGAGTGCCCGGCGACCTGCTCGACCAGGCCCGGGGGTCGCTCGCGGCGGCCGCCCACGTGGCCGGGGAGGCGGGCGGCGCGGCCGGAGCGGCCCTGCTGCAAGTGGCCCGCTCGGCGTTCGTGTCGGGGCTGCACGCCGCCGTCGCGGTGAGTGTCGTGTTGCTGCTGGCCAACGCGCTGGTGGTGGCGGTGCTGGTGCCCGCCCGTGAACGCCGGAGCGAGAAGGAACGTCTCTCCGTCTGACATAGGAGGGTTGGTTCTGGGGCAATTGCCTCGTAAAGCCATCCCATAACCCCCCAGAATGAGTCCCGTGAAGAAAACCTTCATCGACCTCGCCACGCTCGCGGCCCGTATAGGCGTCGGCGGAATCTTCTTCGCCAACGGCTGGGCCAAGCTGCGGGCCGGCCTGGACGCCACCGAGACACAGTTCCTCCAGCTCGACGCGCCCATCCCGTCGTTCTGGGCGGCTTCCACCATGCTCATCGAGCTGCTGGGCGGCACCCTTCTCATCGCCGGGCTGGCCGTGAAGATCGTCGGCGTGCTGCTGTTCGCCGAGGCCCTGGCCGTGTTCATCCTGGCCGCCGGAGACACCGGCCTGCCGTTGACGGGCGGCAGCGTGCAGCTCGTCGTGGCGCTCGGCGCGGCCTCGGTGCTGCTGTCGGTGAACGGCGGCGGACGGCTCTCGGTCGACCACATGGTCGTCATCAAGCGCCGCGACGCCGAGGCGGCCGACGAGATCGCGGCCGACATGGAGGCCGACACGGTCATCAACGCGCTGCGCGAACCGACGCCCACTGCGCCGGCGCAGTCGAAGCCGTCGCCGGATTCGGAGCGCACCGACGCGCACAAGGGCCCGGTCACCTTCCCGAACCAGCCCGACGAACCGACCGCGCCCCACCCGAAGCCCAAGCCCGCGCCGCGCAAGCCGCGCCGCGACACCACGACCGAGAGCCGCAGCGAGCCGACGAGCGGCGGCGAACCGGGTGACACGCTGGTCGCCGGCCGCCGGAGCGGCAAGTCGGAATAGGCCCTCACCCGCCGTCGCGGCGGGAGGGCGGCGCGACCGGCCGGCGCCGGATGCGGCGCGTCCGGACGGCGGCGGGCGGTGCCGGGGTAGGCGGAGCCGTAACGGAGAAGAAGAACACATGACGCTTCCGGTGATCGACGTGGGCCCGCTGCTCGACGGCGGGCCCGCAGATCGGGTGGCCGCCGAGATCGAGGCGGCCTGTGCCGACAGCGGCTTCTTCTACGTCTCCGGGCACGGGGTGCCGGGCACGCTGATCGAGGAGCTCGACGACTGCGCGCGGCGGTTCTTCGCGCTGCCCGAGGAGACCAAGCTCCAGATCGCCATGGCGCGCGGCGGCCGGGCCTGGCGGGGGTTCTTCCCGGTCGGCGGCGAGCTGACCTCGGGGCGGCCCGACCTCAAGGAGGGCCTCTACTTCGGGGCCGAGCGGGAGCCCGACGGGCGGCCGCTGCACGGGCGGAACCTGTTCCCCGAGCAGATCCCCGAGATGCGCGGCGTCGTGCTGCGCTACCTCTCTGAGGTCGAGCGGGTGGCGCAGGCGGTGCTCGGCGGCGTGGCCCTCAGCCTCGGGCTGCCGCGCGACCACTTCTCGGCGGGGTCGACGGCCGATCCGACCGTGTTGTTCCGGATCTTCCACTATCCGCCCGGCGCCGGCGACTCGTGGGGGGTCGGCGAGCACACCGACTACGGGCTGCTGACGCTGCTGCTCCAGGACGCCAACGCCGGGTTGCAGGTGCGCACCTCGGCGGGCTGGCTGGACGCGCCGCCGATCGCCGGCACGTTCGTGTGCAACATCGGCGACATGCTCGACCGGCTGACCGGCGGCCACTACCGCTCGACGCCGCACCGGGTGTTCAACGCGACCGGCCGCGGCCGGTTGTCGTTCCCGTTCTTCTTCGATCCCGGCTGGGACAGCGAGCTGCCGCCGCTGCCGCCGACCGCCAAGGGCTTCCGGCGCTGGGACGGCCAGGACCTGCGGGCCTTCACCGGCACCTACGGCGACTACCTCCTCGGGAAGGTCTCCAAGGTGTTCCCGGGTCTGCGCGACGAAGTCATCTGAACCTTTCACCTGGTCCGGACAGGCCGCAACCTCGCCCGGTGGCCCCGGACCAGGCCGGGGTCTTCCTCGCCGCGGCGGATTACGGGCCCGCCGGAACCACCCGCTCGTTGACCTCGGCAGGCGGGGGATGCTGCATTCGCGGTGGCCCCATGTCCCAAGCTGAGGAGAAACGGTGAAAGCTGCCGCGACACTGGCTCGCCGGGCGATGACGCTCGGATCCTTACTGGTCACCACCGGCGCGCTGGCCCTCGTGGGCCTGGCGCAACCCGCCGCCGCCTCTGCCATCACCCTCCAGGGGACGGTGGACTGCACCAGCTCCAACAACTACGGGGACACCCGCGACTGGTATCCCTCGGCGGTCAACCTCTCCACCTCACCGGCCACGTCGGCGCCCGGCCTGGTCGCGGTGCCCGCCACGAAGGCGTTCTCGTTCACCCACACGCTCCCGGCCGGCGCCACCTCGGCCGGGGTCACCGCGTTGTGCAGCAGCGGCCACTACCCCTACGGCGACTTCACCGGGTACTGGAGCGGCTTCTCCATCCCGGCCGGCACGACGAACGTCGTGGCGAACTGGGGTTGCTCGGCCCAGCCGGTCAACCCCGGCCCGTGGGTCACCAGTTGCAGTCTGACGTCGGTGTCGTTCAGCTAGAGGAGGCCGTTGCGGGCGATCACCTCGCGGTACCAGTGGGCACTGGACCGCGGGGTGCGCTCCAGGGTGTCGTAGTCGACCCTGACCAGGCCGAAGCGCTTGTGGTAGCCGCGCGCCCACTCGAAGTTGTCCATCAGCGACCAGACCAGGTAGCCCCGCAGGTCGGCGCCGCGCTCGATGGCGTTGGCGGCGGCGCGGAAGTGGCCGTCGAGGAAGGCGACGCGGTCCTGGTCGTCGACGGAGTCGGGGTAGGCCGCGCCGTTCTCGGTGATGATCAGCGGGACGCCCGGATACCCCGCCGACAGGCGGACCAGCAGGTCTTCGAGGCCCTGCGGGACGACCTCCCAGTTCATCTCGGTCGGCGCGCCGCGCGGCGGGAGCCAGGCGATGCCCTCGCAGCCGGGGTACTCGTCGTGGCCCTTCGACGCCGGGTCGGCCGCGAGGCGCGCGACGGTGTAGTAGTTCACGCCCAGCAGGTCGATCGGCTCGTAGGGCAGGTCGCCCAGGTCGGTGTACTTGGCGATGTGGGCGGCCACGTCGTCGGGGTAGCGGCCGTCCTTCAGCGCCGGGTCGAGGAACAGGCGGTTGGCCAGGCCGTCGGGCAGGGTCGTGACCTCGGGGTCGCCGACCATCGGGGTCAGGTTGAGCGTCAGGCTGACCTCCTGCGCGCCGCCCGCCCGCAGGGCGCGCACGCCCAGCATGTGGGCCAGGAGCAGGTGGTGGGCGACCGTGAAGGCGGCGGCCGGGTCGGTGACGCCGGGCGCGTGGCGGCCGGAGGCGTGGCCGACGAAGGCGGAGACCCACGGCTCGTTCAGGGTGGTCCAGGTCGGCACCCGGTCGCCGAGCCGGGCGTGCACGATCGCGGCGTACTCGGCGAAGCGTTCGGGGGTGGCCGGGTCGCGCCAGTCGAGGGCGGCCGGCAGGTCCCAGTGGTAGAGGGTCGCGATCGGCTCGATGTCGTGGGTGAGCAGGGCGTCGACGAGGCGGTCGTAGAAGTCGAGGCCCGCCGGGTTGGGCTCGCCTGTCCCGGTCGGCTGGATGCGCGGCCAGGCGATCGAGAAGCGGTAGGACTTCAGGCCGAGGTCGGCCATGATCGCGACGTCTTCGGCGTAACGGTGGTAGTGGTCGCAGGCGACGTCGCCGGTGTGGCCGTCGGCGGTCTTCCCGGGGGTGTGCGAGAAGACGTCCCAGATGGACGGCCCTCGGCCGTCTTCGGCGACGGCCCCCTCGATCTGGTACGACGCGGTGGCCGCACCCCAGCGGAAGCCCTCCGGAAACGTGATCAACGTGTGCTCTCCCTGATCGTGAGACGTGGTTCCAGCAGGATCGACCCCGCCGGCAGCCCGTCGAGCTTGGCCATCAGCAACCTGACCGCCTCCCGGCCGAGTTCCTCGGCCGGGATGAGGACCGAGGTGAGCCGGGCCCGCTCGGCGATGTCGTCGGGGCAGATCGCGACGACCGACACGTCCTCCGGCACGGCCCGGCCCAGGGCGCGCAGCGCCCCCAGCACGTGGCCGACCGCCGCCTCGTTGTGCACGACCAGCCCGGTCAGCCCCGGGTGGGCGTCGAACAGCAGCTTGACCGCCGAGGCGACCTCGTCGTAGGTCTCCTCGCACGGCACCGCGACGGCGTGGAGCCCGCGGCCGGTCGCCTCCGCCAGGAACCCTGCCCTGGTCCGTTCGGCGAAACCCGTGCCGCGTTCGTAGACCACCTCGGGGGCGCCCAGGAGGGCGATCTCCCGGTGCCCGCGCTCGGCCAGGTGGGCGGCGCAGAGGGCGCCGGCCTGGTGGAAGTCGAGGTCGACGCAGGTCAGGCCCTCGGCGTCGGCGGGGAACCCGATGAGCACACTCGGTTCGCCCAGGTCGCGCAGCAGCGGGACCCGGGTGTCGCGGACCTCCACGTCCATCAGCAGCAGGCCGTCGACCATGGCGCTGGCGGCCACCCGGCGGATGCCGTCGGGGCCCTCGTCGGCGGTCATCAGCAGGACGTCGTGGTCGTACTGGCGGGCGGTGGCGACCACCGAGGTGGCGAACTGCATCAGCACCGGCAGGTTCATGCCGGCCCGCAGCGGCAGCACCAGGGCGATCACGTTGGCGCGTTTGCTGGCCAGCGCGCGGGCCCCGGCGTTCGGGTGGTAGCCGAGCACCCGGACGCTGTCGAGCACCCGCTGCCGGGTGGTGGCCGAGATGGCCCGCTTGCCGCTGAGCACGTACGACACCGTCGAGACGGCCACCCCCGCGTGCCGGGCGACGTCGGCGATCGTCACCGTCCTCACGCGTGGAGCCTCAGCGTGGTCACGGTCAGTCCCTCGTTCTCGCACACCAGATAAACATCGCGTACTCCGGTCACCGGCGGAAGGCTCACCCGGGTCTCGACCGCGTCGAACCGGGAGGCCGTGCGCGGCACCGCGACGGTGGCGGCGACCTCGCCCAGCGGGTCGTCGAGCCGGAGGGTGACCACGCCGCCCTCCTCACCGGCGGCGGTGACGACGGCCGTGGTCTCGCCGTCGAGGGCCACGTCGCGGAAGCGCACCCAGGCGCCCGGTTCGGCCGACCTGACCGCGTCGCCCCGGTCGCGGGCGGCCTCGCAGAGGGTCATGCCGTCGTACTCGTCGCACGCGGCGGCCGCCAGCCGCGCCGGGTCGCGCGGCGGCACGGTCTCCCCCGGCAGGTCGAACCGGGCGCACAATCGGATCGCGCCGCTCGACGGGCCCACTTGGGCCTTGCAGGGGGCGGCCTCGACGACGAAGCGGTCGCGGGCGACGTCCCAGAAGGCGAGGTCGCGCAGCGGCACGGTGACGCCGACCCGGCGCGACTCGCCGGGCGCGAGCCGGACCTTCACGAAGCCGCGCAGCGACCGCACCGGCTGCTTGACCCGGGAGCGGCACTGGTGGGTGTAGAACTGCACGACCTCGACGCCCGCGCGGTTCCCGGTGTTGGTGACGGTCGCCTCCAGGCGCAGCGACTCCTCCCCCGGCACGGCGGTCAGGTCGGCGTAGCCGAACGTGGTGTAGCTCAGGCCGTGGCCGAACGGGTAGAGCGGGCTGCCCCGGAAGTAGAGGTAGGTGGCGTCGGTCGCGATGATGTCGTAGTCGAGCAGGTCGGGCAGTTCGCAGGCCGACCGGTACCACGTCTGGGTGAGCCGCCCGCCGGGGTCGGCGTCGCCGAAGACGACGTCGGCCAGGGCGTGGCCGTACTCCTGGCCGCCGTGCGACGACCACAGGATCGCGGGCACGTGCTCCTGGGCCCAGTTGAGCGCGAACGGGTAGCCGCTGGAGACGACCAGCACGGTGCGCGGGTTGGCGGCGTACACGGCCTTGAGCAGGTCCTCCTGGAGCGGCGGGAGGGCGAGGTCGGCGCGGTCCTCGGTCTCGCGGCCGTTGACCAGCGGGTGGTCGCCCAGCACGACCAGGGCGACGTCGGCCTCGGCGGCGAGCCGGGCCGCCCTGCCGGGGCCGCTCTCGACCGTCTCCACGACGAAGACGGCGGCGTTCTCGGGGTCGTCGGCGAGCCCGAGAACGCCGTCGCGGATCCCGACATAGCGCCCGGTGGAGATGTGGCGGAGGACCACGCCCCTGAAGCGGTCCTCCATCCGGAACGTCTGCCGGACCTCCCAGCCGCTCGGCCCCGGCTGGTCGTTGACGAGCACGCCGTCGTCGTCGACGCCGACGTGCCGGCCGTTGGGCACGCTGCGCAGCGCGACCGCGCCGCCGCCCCAGTCGAACAGGTCGAACTCGGCCGACGGGCCGGTGGTGAGCGGCCCGCCGGTGGTCTCTGCGCTGGCCGAGACGTAGCCCTCCTCGGCGCGCAGCACGATGCGGTCGACGCCCTCGCACCACACGGTCTGGGCCCGCGCGGCCAGGCCGGCGCGGGCGGTGACCTGGTAGGGCAGGGTGCCGCTGTACCAGTCTTCGAGCAATACGTCGGCCAGCGGGCCGACCACGGCGATCTTCCTGGTGGACGGCAGCGGCAGCAGCCCGTCGTTCTTGAGCAGCGTCATCGACTCGGTGGCGGCCTCGCGGGCCAGCCTCTGGTGCTCGGGCCGGTTCACCACGGCCTCGGTGATCTCCAGGAAGGGCTCGACCGGGTCGAACTCGCCCAGCCTGACCCGGATCGACAGGGCGTGCCGGACGGCGGTGTCGACGTCGGCCTCGTCGATGAGGCCGCGCCGCAGCGCCTCCCGAATGTGGCCCAGGGTCGCGGCGGGGTCGGCGTCGTCCTGGGTGAAGCTGTCGAGGCCCGCCTTCAGCGCGTGGGCGTAGGCGGCGGGCGCGTCGTCGTGGTAGCCCTGGACGCCGAACAGGTTCGCGGGGGCGTAGGCGTCGCTGACCACCAGCAGGTCGTCGCGGGCCCACGTGCGCAGCACGTCGTTGATCAGCGGCGACAGGTGGGCGGGGCGGCCGTTCACCAGGTTGTAGCTGGGCATCACGGCCACCGCCGCGCCCGCCTCGACGGGGGCGCGGAAGGCGCGCAGTTCGTATTCGTGCAGCACGCGCGGCGGCAGGTTGCTGCTGGTCGCGCAGCGGTCGGTCTCGTTGTTGTACGCGAGGAAGTGTTTCAGCGTCGGCGCGGTCTTCATGACCCGGCCGTCGCCTTTCAGCCCTGAGGCGTAGGCGGTGCCCAGGACGCCGGTCAGCCACGGGTCCTCGCTGTAGCCCTCCTCGTTGCGGCCCCATCGCGGGTCGCGTAACGGGTTCACGACCGGCGCCCACACGTTGCGGCCGGCGCCCGAGCGGTCTTTGCGGTGGAAGGCGACGACCTCGTCGGCGGTGGCCGCGCCGACCCGGCGCACCAGTTCGGGGTTCCAGGTGCTGGCCAGCCCCACGGCCTGCGGGAACACCGTCGCCGGGCCCAACCAGGCGAGGCCGTGGAGGGCCTCGGTGCCGGTGCGGAACGGCTCCAGGCCGAGCCGGTCGACGGGGGCCTGGTACTGGTGCAGCAGGCCGATCTTCTCGTCGGCGGTGAGCCGGGCCAGCAGGTCGGCGACGCGTTCGGCGACCGGGCGCGCGGGGTCGCGGAAGGGTTCGCTCATGGACACGTCCTCGATCGAAGCGCTTCGAATTACGACGGAGAAGAAGCGCTTGGAGGTCAGGTGTCGAAGCGCTTCGAAATCATTTCGTCGGTGTTAAGTCCGACATATCCGAAGGGTGCCGCTTAACCGGTTCGGGGTCAAGACCCAATGGTTCACTCCGCCCTCAGGGTGCCCGCCACCGGGAGCCGGGCGGCCCGCCGTCCGGGCGGCGTCGCCACCGCGAGGACGACGACCGGCGCGACGGGCACGGCGAGCGCCAGCGCCTCGACCGGGGTCGGCGGCACGTAGCCGAGCGGGGTGCTCTCGGCCACCAGCCGCCAGAGCGCCCGACCGGCCGCCACCCCGAGCGGCACGCCCGGCAGCAGGCCCGCCGCCGCGAGCGCGGCCGCCTGGACGCGGAAGATCCACCGCACCTGTCCCGGCGTCATGCCCAGGGCGCGCAGCACCGCCACGTCGTGCCGCCGCCTGCGCCCGGTCGTGCCCACCGCGTGGGCCAGCGTCGCCACGGCGAGCAGCCCGAGGCAGCCCGCCAGCACGACCGGCAGCACCCGCACGTCGCGCACCTCGGCGATCTGCGGCGGCAGCACCGCGGGGATCACGCTGACCTTCGGGCCGACCGCCCGGCGGAGCCGCTCCAGCGCCGCGCCCGGCTCGGCCGCCGGCCGGAGGGCGACCAGCCCCAGGTAGAGGTCGAAGGAGCGGGCCAGCCGGTCGTAGCCGCCCGGGGTGAGGAGCGCGCCGTCGTCGTAGGTGTTGGACACCCCGAGGGGCAGCAGGCCGACGGCCGAGACCCGGAAGTCCGCGCCGCCGCCGTTCCCGGTGAGCCGGATCGTCTCCCCCGCCCCGACGCCGAGCCGCTCGGCGGTGGTCACCCCCAGGAACACCTCGCCGTCGGTCGCCGGGGGCCTTCCCCTGACCACCTCCGGCCGCACCCGGCCGGTCACCGGGGACAGGCCGTAGGCGACGAAGACCGTGTTGCCCGACGAGACGGTCGTGGAGCGGGCGGCCACCAGGCCCGTCACGCCGGGGTCGCGGGCGACGGCGTCGAGCACGCCCGCCTCCTGGCGGCCGTTGTAGCCGACGAACACCATGGCCTGGTGGGTCTGGCCGAATCGGGCCGGGTCGCCCGACGCGTCGGCCACGCCGGCCGCGAAGGTCAGCGCCGCGACCAGCCCCAGGACGCCCGCGAGCGTCCCGGCGACCGGGCGGCGCACGGCGTACCGCAGGCCGACGGCGACGTGCGCGGGCAGGTTCAGCCGCGCCAGCGCCGAGGCGACGACCGGGACCGCGGGTGGGCGCGCGGTCCGCCCGGCCCGGGTGAGCACCGCCACCTCGGCCGCGACCAGCAGCGGGACGACCACGAGCGGCGGCAGCAGGACCAGCGCGTCGAAGCGGAAGCCCGGCGCGGGCTCGAAGCCGGCCGCCGCGCCGATCGGCGTCCAGAACGACGCCGTCGCGGCGGCGGCCGTGCCGAGCACGCTCCCGGCCAGCGCGGCGGCGACCGGGCCGAGCGCGGCGGCGGCCGTCTCCTGGCGGGGCGTCAGCCCGCTCGCCCGCAGCACCCGCAGGTCGGCCCGGGACGCCTCGACGACCCGGGCGGCGTGCAGGCCGGTCGTCACGGCGGCCACGCCGAGGGCGGCCAAGGCGAAGGCGAGCACGGTGAGCGCCTGGTAGGAGGTGAGCCGGTCGTGGTGGCCGCCGGTCTCGCCCAGGTCGTCCACCTGGAGCGGCTGCCCGGTCAGCGCGGCCATCTGGGCGCGCAGGCGCGGCACCCCGGCCGACCCGTCGGCGAGCCGGGCCAGCGCGATCGAGAAGCCCCGCCCTGAGGCGCCCATGAGGTTGGCCCGGTAGTCGCGGTAGAGCCCGGCGGACGGCAGCACGACCCCGGGGCCGTCGACGCCGTCGGAGAAGAACGGCGACCTGATGACGCCGACGATGCGCGCGGTGACGCGGGGGCCGTGGCCGCCGGCCTGGCCGCCGCCCGCGTCGGCCAGCAGGTCGGTCTCGTCAGGGGTGTTCAGCGTGATGGTCACCGTGTCGCCGACGCCCTTGCCGTGGAGCGTGGTGAACCGGTGCTGGACGACCACCTCGTCGGCCCGCGCCGGGTCGGGCAGCCGTCCCGCCAGCAGCACCGGCCGTTCGAGGTCGCGCCACAGGGCGGCGTCGACGGGCGGCACCGACTGCCAGTTCAGCGGCAGGTCGTCGACGTAGAGCGCGGCGATGGCGTAGGGTGCGACCGCCTCGACGCCCGGCAGGGCGCGCACCCGGTCCCAGTCGAGGCCGGGATCCTGGTTGGCGATGAGCGCGTGGGCGGGCAGGGTCACGGCGCGCAGCCGGTCGAGGGCGCTCTCGCCGCGCCGCGCGCCCGCCAGCGCGGCCGACACCACGCCCACCCCGGCGGCGACCAGCAGCACCAGCACGCACAGATCACGCCGGCGACGGCGGGCCTCGACGGCGAACCAGGCGGTCAGCAATCCCACACGCCGACTGTCCGCCTCCAGAGGGCCGCCGCGAAGGGTGCTGGCCCCCCAGTCACAGCCCCAGGTCGCTCAGGCCCGGGTGGTCGTCGGGGCGGCGGCCGATGGGCCAGTGGTACTTGCGCTCCGACTCGGCGATCGGCAGGTCGTTGATGGAGGCGTGCCGGAACGCCATCAGGCCGTCGTCGGCGAACTCCCACTGCTCGTTGCCGTAGGAGCGGTACCACTGGCCGGAGTCGTCGTGGCACTCGTACGCGAACCGCACCGCGATCCGGTTCCCGGTGAAGGCCCACAACTCCTTGATGAGGCGGTATTCCAGTTCCCGCCGCCACTTGCGGGTGAGGAACTCGACGATCGCGTCGCGGCCGGTCAGGAACTCGGCGCGGTTGCGCCAGCGGCTGTCGGCGGAGTAGCCGCGCGAGACCCGCTCGGGGTCGCGGGTGTTCCAGGCGTCCTCCGCCAGACGGACTCGTTCCAGCGCGCTTTCCCTGGTGAAGGGTGGTGTCATGGCGGCGACCTACCCGTGATCACCGTGCTTCCAACCGAGGGGCGTGGTCCGGCGTCCATATGGGTGTGGACCGATATGAGGGTTTCCGGGAGTTCCTCCGCGCCCGGCAGATGGCGCTGATGCGGACCTCCTTCCTGCTGTGCGGCGACGCCCACCAGGCCGAGGAGATGCTGCAGAGCGTGCTGGTGAAGGTGGCCGGGAACTGGCGCGGGATCGCCCGCGACAACCCGGAGGCGTACGTGCGGCGGGCGCTGGTCAACGAGCACATCTCGTGGTGGCGGCGGCAGCGGCGGATCTTCGCGTTCACCGGGCCGCCGAGGACGGGCCGCGACCCGGGCGACGAGAGCGTCAGCCGCATCGTGTTGTGGCAGGCGCTGGCCCGGCTGACGCCCCGGCAGCGGGCCGTGCTGGTGCTGCGCTTCTACGAGGACCTCAGCGTCCAGGAGGCCGCCGACCTGCTGGGCTGCTCGCCGGGCACGGTCAAGAGCCAGACCAGTCACGCGCTCGGCCGGCTGCGCGCCCTGGCTCCGGAACTCGCCGATCTGATGGACGACTCTGCCCCCCAGGAGGCGAAGTGACGACCAGGATGCACGACGAACTGGCGCGCATCGCCGCCTGCACCCCCGACGTCGACCTGGCCGACCGGGTGCTGCGCGGGGCGCGGCGCAGGCGGGCCCGATCGCTCGCCTCGGCCGCCGTCGCCGCGGCCGTCACGGTCGCCGTGGCGATCACCCTGACCGTGATCGGCATCGGGCCGAAGAGCACGCCGATGCTGGGCGCGCCGGTCGCGTCCCCCGGGAAGGGCGAGTTGCCCGTCAAGGGGGTGGGCCCGGCCGCCTACGCCTACTACGACTGGTGCGGCGAGGAGATCACCTCCGGGACCGCCCGCCTGCGCGGACGCGACTGCCTCCAGTGGCGGCTGGTCACCCGGTCGGGCGAGCGCTACCGCGTGCCCGAGGCGAGGGCCGCCTACGCCGGGCCGACCGAGAACGACTACTCGCTCATCGCCCCGCCGATGAGCGTCAGCGCCGACGGCCGGAAGATCGCCTACTTCAGCGACCGGGACCGGCGGTTCGCGGTCCGCGATCTGGAGTCGGGCGTGATCCTGCTCGCGCCGCCCGTCGTGGCCGACGCCGACATCCGGCGGAACGCGGCGCAGATCGCCCTGTCGGCCGACGGGCGCTACCTGGCCGTCAGCGTGACGGACGTGCTCAACACGCTGACCGACCTGGAGACCGGCGAGCTCACCGAGATCCCCGCGAAGTGGACGGTGCACAACATCGGCCCGGGTGGCCGCCCGGTCGTCGTGGGCGACACCCTGCGTCTCGGCCTGTTCGCCGGCGGAGAGGTGACGCCCTTCACCGGCGACGCCTGGCACACCCCCGGCCCGGTGAGCGCCGACGGGACGACCCTCGCCTACCTGAGCCGGGCCCTGCCGGAGAACGGCGGCTCCACCGACCCCGCCACCGCCGACCTGACGGTCACCACCGCCGACGCCGTCACCGGCGAGGTCCGGACCACGGTCACCGTGCGGGACCTGGCCTCGGGCCTCATGCCCCTGGGCATGGGACCCTGGCTCACCACCACCGAGGTCATGGTGCTGGCCAGGGATCTCGGCGCCCGCACGGCCGGCACCCTCGCCTTCGACACCTACGCGATCAACGTCACCACGGGACGGACCCGCGAGCTGGACGCCTACTCGTGGAAGGGCTGGTCCGGCGGGATCGTCCTGCCCGGTTTCTAGTTGTACGGGTTGTCGTAGAACGCGGAGCCGGTGTGATAGGTGCTGTTCGGCGGGTTGAACTTCACGCCGTCGACGACGATCGACACGTTGGCGATGGTCCCGCCGGTGGCCTCGCCGGAGACGAGGGTGGCCTGGCCCGTGCACTGCGGGATGCTCACCGCGGTGCTCGTGCCGGACAGGGGGGAACGCCAGGCGCCGTTGACGGAGGCGTAGAGGGTGGGGCGGCTGTAGCTGCCCTGCCAGCACACCGCGATCGAGTAGCGGTACTTGGTGTTCCCGTCGTCGAAGGAGATCGACCCGTAGGCGCCGGACAGCTTGACGCCCTGGCCGTACACGTCGATGTGCACCGGGAGGTCGGCCCCGTAGGCCGCCTGTGCGGGGGCGGCCGGAATGGCGAGGACGGCCAGCAGCGCGATGGCGAGGAAGCGCGATAAACGACCCATGGGCTGAATATCTGCTAATCCACGCCTTAAAACAAGCTATCTCTTCGAGGTCAGCGTGCAGCCCCTGCGAGACAGGTCGAGCCGCGAACCCGTGGTGAGGCAGGCGGTGATCGGGTAGACCTGCTGGCCGTACGACCGGCCCTGCACCGAGGTCACCGTCCCGTGCGGGCCGACCTCGCAGGGGTTGTCGTCGGTGCACCGCGCGCCCGACTCGTTGTGGGTGTTGTGGACGCCCACCACCGTGTCGCCGGCGAGCAGCGCCGAACCGGAGGTGCCGTGGCCGGGCGCGCAGTCCTCGGCGGTGGCGTACCGGATGGCGTTGCGCTGCCGGTAGCCGCCCTCGCGCAGTTGCCCGACGACCGCCTCGGCGGTGCACTTCATGCGCCGGGTGGTGTACGCCAGCGAGAGCCGGTCGCCCGCGCGCACGGGGGTGGAGGTGAGCCGGAAGACCTTCGCGCCCTTGGCCGCCAGCTGCGCGTAGGTCCGGTCGAGGCGGTAGAGGGCGATGTCGGTGCCGGTCATGGTCGCGTACACCAGCCGCTTCGCGTGGGCGGTGACCTTGGGGTAGCCGTGGCGGTCGGCGATCGGCACCAGCCGGTCGGCGGGCCGGTCGACCAGCGCCCTGCCCGGCGCGGGTCGCTCGCCCTCCACACAGTGGCCGTTGGTCAGCAGCAGCGCCGGGTCGCCGGGACGGGAGGCGGCGGTGCGCACCACGGAACCGACGCACTCGCCCAGGTTCACCGAACCCGCCACGTTCGGGATCCGATCGTCGGGCGGCACGTCCGTGCCCGAGATGACGCCGCGGATCCAGGCGGCGTGCCGGGTGGCGTCGGTGTAGAGCGTCGGGGCCCTGTCGCCGCCGCCGGGGCCGCTGACCACCCCGGCCACCGCCCACACGCCGTTCTCGCGGACCAGCACCGGCCCGCCGGAGTCCATGTTGCCCGCGGCGACGGAGCCGTCGCGGCTGCCGACGCACAACTCCCCCGTCTGCGCGGCCGACGGGCAGGCCGAGAGCGGCTGCACCACGGTGTCGGCCTCCCGCAACTTGGTCGGGAAACACGTCTGGTCTTGGACGTCGTCGCAGGTCATGCCCCATCCGATGATGCGGACCGGGGTGCCGGGCGGGGGCGTGGCCGAGGCGAGGCGCACCGGTGCGGCCTTGACGGGGGTCCGCAGGTGCATGAGGGCGAGGTCGCGGCCCCAGATGCCGCCCTCGTCCTGGTAGTTCGACAGGCGGTAGTAGTGGTCGACCTCGGCGACCTCGCCGCCGGAGGTGGTGCCGAGCGACCCGACCCGGACCTTCCAGCCGCGCGGCACGCCGACCTTGGAGACGGTCGGGTTCTTGCCGGCGCAGTGGCTGGCGGTGAGCACCCACTGGGGCGCGAGCACCTCCACCCCGCAGCCGTGCCCGTCCGGGCGCGGCGGGGCGGGGTAGGCCGGCTGGAAGGAGCCCATGAACGAGTAGGCGCGGGGCGACGCGTGGCCGCCCACGATGGCCTGCGCCGGGGAGACGGCCGACAGGAACGGGGCCAGCACGAGCGCGGCGCCGAACAGGAGGGATCGTTTTCGCATACGTCCCACCCTGGACACGCCGGGCATCCGGCCGGCCGCCCCCGTGTATCAGGACGCGCTCAGAGGTGTGTCGGTCAGGCGGGCGCGGGCAGCCGGCCCGAGTCGACCGAGTCGAGGACGCGGGCCGCCGCCCCCAGCGCGGCGGCGCCGTAACCCAGGCCCGAGACGACCAGGCGGCAGCCGCCTCCGCCGGGGGCGAGCGTGCGGGCGAGCATCTCCTGTTCGACGCGCGCCAGGATCCACGGGGCGAGCTTCACGTAGTAGCCGCCGAGCACGACGACCTCGGGGTTGAGCAGGTTCGCGACGATGCCGACGCCCCGGCCGAGGTTGCCGGCGAGGGTGTCGAGCAGGTCGAGCACGACGGGGTCGCCCGCCTCGGCCCGCTGCACCACCTCGTCGATCTCGGGCTCCAGCTCCGCCGGGGACACCCCGCCAGGAACGGTGCGGTCGAGCAGCGCGCCCAGCCCGGCCACCACCTCCAGGCACCCGCGCCGCCCGCAGTGACACGGCGGGCCGCCGGGCACGATCTCGATGTGCCCGATCTCGCCGCTGAACCCGGCGCCCCCGCGCCGCAGCCGCCCGTCGAGCACGATTCCCGCGCCGACGCCGATCTCGCCGGTCAGGTAGACCAGGTCGCGCACGCCGCCGTGGGGGCCGAACCGCAACTCGGCCAGCGCGCCCAGGTTGGCGTCGTTGTCGACCAGCACGGGGAAGCCCGGGTCGCGCAGCACCTTGGCCAGGTCGCCCGCCAGGTCGACGTCGCGCCAGCCCATGTTGGGCGCCAGGCGTACGGAACCGGTCAGGTCGACCAGGCCCGGCACGGCGACGGTGAGGCCGAGCACCTGCCGGGCCTCCTTCGTCATGCGGGTCACCACACGGCGGGCCACCCCGGCGATGCCGGCGACCGCCTGGCCGGCGGAGGCCGAGCCGCCGGGGAAGGAGCGCCGCCACGACAGCAGGGCCTCGCCCTTGAGGTCGACCGCGACGGCCGTCAGGTAGTCGACGTTCACCTCGATGCCCACGGCGGCGTAGGGCGAGCCGTCGAGCACGAGCATGGTGGCCGGACGGCCCACCCGGTTCTCGGTCAGCCCCGTCTCACGCAGCAGCCGCCGGTCGATCAGGTCGGCCACCAGGCTGGACACCGTCGCCTTGTTGAGGCCGGTCGAGGCGGCGATGTCGGCGCGCGAGCAGGGGGCATTCTCGCGGACGAACCGCAGCACGACGGCGAGGTTGGTGGCCCGCACGTCGGTGAAGTCGGCCGGCTGGGGGCCGGTGCCCGGAGCGCTTCCCTGAGTATTGGTGATCAATTGAGCCCCGTTCCGTGTCGGCCTCATCATGCCGCATAGGCGGCGCCACTTGTGGTGCCCTGCCTTCTGGACTAGTTTGTTTGGTCGTTAGACGAACTAACTCTACCAGGAAGGGGGCGCTCTGTGAGAACCACCACGAGACGGGGATTCCTCGGTCTCGCCGGGCTGACCGTGCTCGCCGCCTGCTCCGCCCCGCCGGGTCCGAAACCCGGCGCCAAGGCCACCGCGGCCGCGATGGACAAACTCGCCGCGCTGGTGCCCAAGTACGTGCCGCGTACGGTGACGACCCCCGACATCCCGGCGGTGGTGCCCGGCTTCGGACGCGACGGATACCTGTCCTATCCGCCGAGCGACAAGCTGGTCGACCTGGTCACCGCCGTCCCGGGCAAGGGCGGCACCTACAAGGCGATGGTGCCCACCTGGAGCCCGCTGCCCGCCCCGCTCGGCGAGAACTCCTACTACGACGCGGTGAACAAGGACCTCGGGGCGACGATCGACTTCAACTACCTCGACGGCATCACCATCAACGACAAGCTGCCGACCCTGCTGGCCGGCGGCGACGTCGCCGACGTGACCACGCTGCCGGGCTGGGCGCTGGCCGCCGTGCCCGACTACGCCCGCGCGGTCGACGGCCTGTTCGAGGACCTCACCCCCTACCTGGCGGGCGACGTCTCGGCGAGGTACCCCGGCCTGTCGGCGATCCCGACCACGGCCTGGCAGTACTCCGTCTTCGGCGGCAAGCTGAAGGCGGTGCCCGCCTGGCCCGCTCCGCAGTTCGGCTGGGTGCTCTTCCACCGCAAGGACCTGTGGGAGGAGCTCGGCCAGGGCGCCCCGAAGAACGCCGACGAACTGCTCGCGATGGGCAAGGCGGTCACCGACGCGTCGAAGGACCGCTGGGCGTTCAGCGACATCTTCCCGATGATGGAGGAGATCTTCCGCGCGCCCAGGAAGTGGCGCAAGGAGAGCGGCAAGCTCGTCCACCGCTACGAGACCCCCGAGTACGCCGCCGCCGTCGAGTGGATGCGCAAGGCCGTGGACGCCGGGCTGGTGCACCCCAACGTCCTGTCGGCGAAGTCGGCGGCCGACGACAAGGAGCTCTTCAAGTCGGGCCAGGTCCTGGTGAAGAGCGACGGCTTCTCGTTCTGGACCGAGACGCTCATCCAGGTCGGCAAGGAGCAGCCCGACTTCTGGATGGAGCCGCTGCCGGTCTTCGGGGCCGACGGGGGCAAGCCCGAATACCGGATGAACCAGGATCCGTCGTACACGTTCATCAAGAAGGGCACCCCGAAGGAGAAGGTCGAGGAGCTGCTCGCGATCTTCGACTACCTCTCGGCGCCGTTCGGCACCCAGGAGCAGCTGCTGTTCAACAACGGCGTCGAGGGCGTGCACTTCACCCGCGACGACAAGGGCGCCCCGCAGGTCACCGAGCTCGGGCCCAAGGAGATCGTGGGCAGCTACGTGTGGCTCGGCGGCCGGGTCGACCCCATCTTCGAGTCGCAGGCCCACCCCGACTACGTGCGGGCCGCGACGGCCTGGTGGAACGCGGCCGTGACGGTGCGGCACCAGGACCCGTTCGACGGCATCCGCGTCGAGGAGCCCGGCGACTTCACCGCGGCGGCCAAGCCGTTCGAGGACAAGGTCGTCGACATCATCCGGGGCCGGCGCGGGGTCGACACCCTCCAGCAGGCCATCACCGAGTGGAAGGCGGGCGGCGGCGACGCGGGGCGTGAGTTCTACATGAAGGTCCTCACGGAGAACGGCCGTGCTTAGAAGGTCTCCGCCGGCGGATGCCCTGACCTCATCCGCCGGCACGAGACGGCTTCCGCTGCGGGCGCGGCTGCGGCGCGACTGGCAGCTGCTGGCCATGACGGTCCCGGCCGTCGCGCTGGTGATCGTGTTCCACTACGTCCCGACGCTCGGCAACGTCATCGCCTTCCAGGACTACAGCCCCTACGACGGCGTCACCGGCAGCCCGTGGGTCGGGTTCTACAACTTCCAGTGGCTGCTGTCGGACCCCGAGTTCTGGAACGCGCTGCGCAACACCGTCACGATCACGGCCTTCCAGCTCGTGTTCTACTTCCCGGTCCCGATCGCGCTGGCGATCCTGCTCGACAGCGTGTTGTCGCGGCGGCTGCGGCTGTTCATCCAGGGCGTCGTCTACATGCCGCACTTCTTCTCGTGGGTGCTGGTCGTCGCGCTGTTCCAGCAGATCCTCGGCGGCGCGGGCCTGCTGGCGCAGACCCTGCGCCAGGCCGGGCACGAGCCGTGGAACGTCATGACCAACCCCGACGCGTTCATCGTGCTGGTCACCGCGCAGTCGGTCTGGAAGGACGCGGGCTGGGGCACGATCATCTTCCTGGCCGCCCTCGCCGCCATCAACACCAATCTGTACGAGGCCGCGGCGGTCGACGGCGCCTCCCGGTGGCGTCGCCTGTGGCACATCACGCTGCCCGGTCTGCGGCCGGTCATCCTGCTGCTGCTGATCCTGCGGCTGGGCGACGCGCTGAACGTCGGCTTCGAGCAGTTCTTCCTCCAGCGCGACGCCGTCGGGTCGGAGGCGTCGGAGGTGCTCGACACGTTCGTCTACTGGCGCACCCTGATGACCGGCGCGTGGAGCTACGGCGCGGCGGCGGGGCTGTTCAAGGGCCTGGTCGGGCTCATCCTCATCGTGGTGGCCAACAAGGTCGCCCACCGGTTCGGCGAGCAGGGGATCTACAAACGATCATGAGTACCCGTCCCGTCTGGCAGGAGCGGCCGACCGTCTTCGGGCTGACGCTGAAGACCGTCGTGCTGACGCTGATCGTGCTCGCCATGGTCTACCCGATCTACGTCGTGGTGCTGACCAGCCTGTCGACCGCGCGGGCCGTCACCGAGGCGGGCGGCCTGGTCACCCTGCCGGGCGAACTGTCGCTCGACGCCTACCGCGAGCTGTTCGGCGGCGGCGTGGTGACGCGCGCGGTGCTGGTCTCGACCGGGGTCACGGTCGTCGGGACGGCGCTCAGCCTGGGGCTGACGATCCTGGCGGCGTACGGGTTGTCGCGGCCCGGGTCGGTGCTGCACCGGCCGCTGCTGTTCATGTTCCTGCTGACGTTCCTGTTCACGCCCGGCATGATCCCCAGCTACCTGATCGTGCGGGAGCTCGGGCTGATCGACAGCTACTGGTCGCTGATCCTGCCGACGGCCGTGTCGGCGTTCAACCTGGTCGTGATGCGGGCGTTCTTCATGAACATCCCCGGCGAGGTGCTCGACAGCGCGCGGATCGACGGGGCCTCCGACTTCCGGATCCTGTGGCGGATCGTGTTGCCGATGTCGAAGGGCGTGACGGCCGTCATCGGGCTGTTCTACGCGGTCGGCTACTGGAACGCCTTCTTCAACGCCGTCCTCTACATCAACGACAACAGCAAGTGGCCGCTGCAGCTGATCCTGCGGCAGTACGTGCAGCAGGGCATGAGCCTGGTGCCGAACCAGCGGGCCGTCGACACGGTCGCCGGGTACGCGCTGCCGCCGAACCTCGCCATCAAGATGGCGATCATCGTGGTGGCGCTGGTGCCGGTCCTGCTGATCTATCCGTTCGTGCAGCGCCACTTCACCAAGGGCGTGATCATCGGCGCGGTCAAGGGGTAGCCTTCGCCGGGCTTGTGTGCTCCCATCTAGCCGCATGAAGGTCATCTCAGCGGCGGCCCTGGCACTGGTCGCGCTGGTCTCCGCGTGCGCCCCCGCCGAGCCGCCGGAGCCGGGCGGGATCCGGGTGGTCGCCACCGGGCTCGGCGACCCCTACGAGATGGTGTGGGGCCCCGACGGGTTCCTCTGGGTCACCGAGAAGAGCGGCGGGCGCGTCACCCGCGTCGACCCCAAGACCGGGGAGAAGACCGTGGCGCTCACGGTCGAGGGCGCCCTGCACACCGAGGGCGGCCAGGACGGCGTCCTCGGCCTGGCCCTGCACCCCGGCCTGCTGAAGGGCGAGGGCCGCGACTGGGTCTACCTCGCCCACACCTACGCCGGGGAACGCCGCCAGACGAAGATCGTCCGATATTCCTACGACGCGGCCACGCAGGCCCTGACCAGCCCCGTCGACGTGCTCACCGGCCTGGTCTCCAGCGTCGACCACCAGTCGGGCAAGCTGCGGTTCGGCCCCGACGGCACGCTCTACTACACGATCGGCGACCAGGGGGCCAACCAGTTCGGCCTCTACTGCGAGACCATCGAGGCGCAGACGCTGCCCACGGCGGCCCAGGTGAAGGCCGGCGACCGGAGCGCCTACCAGGGCAAGGTGCTGCGCCTGAACCCCGACGGCACGATCCCCGCCGACAACCCGGAGTTCGGCGGCGTGCGCAGCCACGTCTACGCGGTCGGCTTCCGCAACGCCCAGGGGCTGGCCTTCACCCCCTCGGGCCTGCTCTACGGCACCGACCAGGGCCCCAAGACCGACGACGAGGTCGATCTGCTGCGGCCGGGCGGGAACTACGGCTGGCCGCACGTCGCCGGTCACCGCGACGACAAGGCGTACGTCTACGCCCGGTGGGCCGAGGCCGAGGGCGGCTGCCAGGCTGAAAGATTCAACGACTACGACATTCCGCCGGGCGTCCCGACGTCGGAGGAGACCGACTGGGACGACCCCGCGTTCACCCCGCCGCTCGTCACCTTCGACACGGTGGAGGACGGCTTCGACTTCCGCGCCGACGCCGACTGCGACCCGGCGACGGCGTTCGTCTGCTGGCCGACCCTGGCCCTGTCGAGCCTGGAACCCGGCCCGGCCGGGACCCTGCTGGCGACCTCGCTCAAGGACGGCGCCGTCTACCGGATCCCGCTCGACCCGGGCGGGGAGAAGGCGGGGAAGGCGGAGCGGATCGCCGACACCGTCAACCGCTACCGCGACACCGCCCTCGACCCCGGCGGCAGCACCCTCTACATCGCCACCGACACCGCCGGCCTCACCCGGGGCCCCGACGGCAAGCCGACGCGGGACCTGGAGAACCCCGGGGCGATCCTCGCCTACGAGCTCTGATCGCCCCGGGCGCGGGCTAGTGGCTGAAGCGCTGGACGCGGCGCAGCTTGTTCATCGCGTCGAGGGCGGCGACCTTGTAGCACTCCGACAGGGTCGGGTAGTTGAAGACGGCGTCGACCAGGTAGTCGATGGTGCCGCCGCAGCCCATGACGGCCTGGCCGATGTGCACGAGCTCGGTCGCCTGGGTGCCGAAGACGTGCACGCCCAGGAGCGTGCGGTCTTCGGGCGAGACCAGCAGCTTGAGCATGCCGTGGGTGTCGCCGATGATCTGGCCCCGGGCCAGTTCGCGGTAGCGCGACAGGCCGGTCTCGAACGGGATGTGGGCGTCGGTGAGCTCGTCTTCGGTCGCGCCGACGAAGCTGATCTCGGGGATCGTGTAGATGCCGATCGGCTGAAGCCGGCTCATGTCGGAGACCGGTTCGTCGCACGCGTGGTAGGCCGCCAGGCGGCCCTGCTCCATGGACGTGGCGGCCAGGGCCGGGAAGCCGATGACGTCGCCGACGGCGTAGACGTGCGGCACGCCGGTCCGGTAGTGCTCGTCGACCGTGATCCGGCCGCGCGCGTCGGCCTCCAGGCCGGCGGTGTGCAGGGCGAGCGACTCGGTCATGCCCTGGCGGCCGGCCGAGTACATGACCGTGGCGGCCGGGATCTTCTTGCCGCTCTCGAGGATCGTGAGGGCGCCGCGCTCGTGGCGTTCGACGGCGGCGACGGTCTCGCCGAACCGGAACGTGACGGCCAGGTCGCGCAGGTGGTACTTGAGCGCCTCGATGACCTCCAGGTCGCAGAACTCCAGCATGCGGTCGCGGCGCTCGACCACGGTGACCTTGGTGCCGAGGGCGGCGAACATGGAGGCGTACTCGATGCCGATCACGCCGGCGCCGACCACGACCATCGAGTCGGGCACGTGGTCGAGCTGGAGGATGCCGTCGGAGTCGATGATCGTGGAGCCGTCGAACTCGACGCTGTCGGGGCGCGCGGGGCGGGTGCCGGTGGCGATAATGATCTTGTCGGCGGTGACCTTGGTCTCCCGGCCGCGGTCGTCGATCACCGCGATGGTGTGGGGGTCGAGGAAGTGGCCGGAGCCGGTCAGGGTGGTGATGCGGTTGCGGGAGAGCTGGTTGCGGATCACCTCGACCTCGCGGCCCACGACGTGGGTGGTGCGGGCGGTCAGGTCGGCGATGCCGATCTCTTCCTTGACGCGGTAGTTGCGGCCGTACATCTCGCGCTGGCTGAGTCCGGTCAGGTAGAGCACGGCCTCGCGCATGGTCTTGGAGGGGATCGTGCCGGTGTTGATGCACACCCCGCCGATCATGTTGCGCCGCTCGACGATCGCTACGCGGCGCTCCAGCTTGGCGGCCGCGATGGCGGCCTTCTGCCCGCCCGGCCCGGATCCCAGGACGAGTACATCAAAGTCGCTCACACCTAGCAGTGTGGTCGCTGCGACCAGCGACGAGAAGACCTTGACCGGCTTCACCGGACAATTGGCCGGGTTGTGCGACGGCGGCAACGTGGCGGCCACCATACCGGTGCAATCGGGAGACAAGCAGACATCAAGCGGGCTCCGCCAAGATCTGGCCCCATGTGGAAGGACACCCCTCAGTACCTCGGCGAACTGCTCATCTGGGAGATCGAGGACTACCTCATCGCCCAGTCACAACGGCCCGAGCGGGCCAAGGTCGCCTTCATCCGGCTGGCCGACGCCTGGGGCGCCGCCTCGATCGCGGCCGAGCTCGACGACGGCGGCAGCTTCTACTCGGCGGCCAAGCGGGCCGACGCCCTGGGCATGACCCTGCCCGGCGACATGTTCGGTACGGTGACCCGCGAGCAGATGCCGCACGTCTTCACGGCGGTGCCCGGCACGACGTTCCCGCCGATGCTCGACGGGGACGGGTGGGTCATTGTCCGATTGGTCGCTTTCGAATCCTGATATTTCGGGATTCGGCAGTAGGCTGGTCGCCATAATGATCCACCGACGCGTAATCGGAGGATCCACTTGGCAGTGCCACAGCCGCTCCGCGATCCCCGCCGGCTCGGCGGCCACACCCTGGTCGGCGCGTATCCGCCGGGCGATCGGTCCGCCTCCTACGAGACGGGCGACGGCGCCCTGCTGACGCTGTTCCACACCCGCCTGCCCGACCCCGACGCCTTCCTCGAACGCATCGACGAACTCCAGCGCGCGGGCGGCTACCCCTGGCTCTCGCTCCTGGACGCCGGCACCTCCGGCGGCGAACCCTACGTGGTCGTCGAGAAGGCCGACGGCCGCCACCTCGACGCCGCCCTCCCGGAGAGCGACGCGCAACGCCTGGCCATCGCCTCGATGACCGGCCTGGCGGGCCTGCACCGCGAGGGCACGGCCCACGGCTCCTTCACCCCGTGGTCGGTCATCCTGACCGGCGCGGGCCCCCGGCTCGCCCTCCTCGACCTCGACGCCCTGGTGGCACAGGGGGTCACCCGAACCTCGGCCGCCCCTTCCCCGGCCGCCGAGGCAGGCGACCCGGATGCCACGGCGCGGGTCCCCGGAGGCGGCACCGCGGTGGAGAGGGGCGACCCCGAGGCCACCGCACGTGTCAACGGGCGTGCCGCGGAGACCGACGACCCCGACGCGACCGCTCAGGTCGCCGGGCATGAGGCTGCGAGGGCCGCCGAGGCCACTGCTCGGGTCGCCGAAACGGTCGCCACTTGGCCCAAAGGCAAGGCCGAATCGCCTGGCCTGGGTGATGAGACCCGGCCCATCGGGTCGCTCGCCTATCTGCCGCCCGAGGCGTTACGTTCCGGCGTGCGGCCCCCTGCGCCGCCCGGGGATCTGTTCGCCTGGGCCGCCGTCATGGTCTTCGCCGCCACCGGGCGGCACGCGTTCGAGCGGGACTCCCCCGCCGCCACCATCAACGCCGTCCTCCACGACGATCCCGATCTCGGCGGGATGCCCGACGGGCTGGCGGGGGTCGTCGCGGCCTGTCTCGCCAAGGACCCGGGGCAGCGGCCGACGGCCCGCGAGGCGCTCGAACGGCTGATCGGCGAGACGCAGCTGACCATCGACCGGGCCACGCTCGACGTGGTCGCCACCCTCCCTCCGGCCGAGCCGGCGGAGACGGAACCCGCCGTCGCGCCGCTCCCCGATCGCCGGGGGCCGCGCTGGGGCGCGCTCACCGCCGCCGCCGTCGCGATCGTGCTGGTCGGCGGGCTGGGCGGGTATCTGCTCGGGGGCACCAAGACCGGTGCGGCGGCCACCGCCGCGAACGCCTCCGGGGTGCCCTCCACGTCGGTCAGCACGCTGGCCGCCGTCGACGACCCGGCTCCCCCGCCGCCCGCCACGGGCGGGTTCACCGCCCCCGGACCGGCGATCGCGCTGAAGGAGAATTCGGCCGACCCGGCCCGGCTCACCGGTTACCGCAGGGGCGCCGACACGTGGGTCCGGGGCGAGGGCGACGTCTTCACGCGGTTGCCGGGCGCCGACCTCGAACCGGCACGGTCGCCGGGCGGGAAGTGGCTCGCCGCCGTCGGTCCGGAGACCATCACGTTCACCGGCGCGGGTGAGTCGTTCACGGTCACGCCGGGGGGCGCCTACACCCGGCCGACCTGGTCGCGGGACGGCGCGAAGCTGATGGTCACGACGACCTCCGGCGACGACGGCCGTCCGGGCGGGTTCGCCGTCGTCGACGTCGCCACGCGGGTGGTCGCCACCGTCGACACCGACGACGAGACGACCGGCGGGGAAGGGCACTTCGCCTGGTTGCCCGACGGCTCGGGGGTCGTCGTCGGCTACCGGACCGAGACCGAGCACGGGATCAGGTTCCGCGACCTCACCGGCGACCTGACCAAGTCCTACCACTGGGTGGGCGAGACCTACGGGCGGCGCATGTTCTCGCCGTCCGGGAAGACGTTCGTGACGTTCTGCCCGAGCGGCGGCACGTACTGCGTCTGGGACACCGCGACCGGGGTGCGGCAGGCGTCGATCGCGCTGTTCTACCCCGACGGCCTCCTGTACGGCTGGTACGACGACGCCCACCTGATCGTCGCCGACCCGAGGGAGGACCCGCACCGGATCGTGGCCATGGACCTGCGCGGCCGGCCGCAGCGGGTGCTGGCCGAGATCCCGCCCGAGGACGACACGACCGACCTGCTCCTCTACTACACGGGGAACTGAACCCTGATGCCTCCCGTCGAGCCGCTCACCCCGCACGACCCGGCCTCGCTCGGCCCCTATCCCCTGGTGGGCCGGCTGGGCGGGGACGTCTATCTGGCCACCGCGCCCGGCGGCGAGCAGGTGGCCGCGCGCAAGCTGGCCCGGCCGCTCGACGCGCCCGGACGCGAGGCGCTGGCCCGCGTCTGGGAGGCCGCCGCCGTCGGCACGCCGCACATCCTGGACACCGGGCGCGACTACATCGTGTCCGAGTACGTGCCGGGCCCGAACCTGGCCGAGGAGATCGCCGAGCGCGGCGCGCTGGCCGGGCCCGCGCTGCACCGGCTCGCCGTCGCCACGGCGACGGCGCTGGCCTCCCTGCACCGGGCCGGGCTCACCCACGACGCCATCGCGCCCGAACGGGTGCTGCTCGGGCCCGACGGGCCCCGGCTCATCGGGGCCGAACGGCCGGTCACGCCCGCCTGGCGGGCCGACGACTCCCGCGAGCTCTGGCAGGACCCCGACGAGCCGCCCGGCCCGGCGGCCGACGTGTTCGCGTGGGCGGCGGTCATCGCGTTCGCGGCGACGGGGCGGCCGCCGTTCGGGGAGAACCCGACGCGCGTCTCGTACGGGGCGGCCGACCTCGGGCCGCTCTCCGGCGCGCTGCGCGATCTGGTCGCCGACTGTCTCGCCGACGAACCGGCCGCCCGGCCGGGGGCCGAGGAGACGCTGCTCCGGCTGCTCGGCCACGCGGGGGCGCTCGACACGATGCTGCCGGCGACCGCGCCACGGGCCGTCGTGGCGCCTCAGGTGGGCGTGAGCCGTACAGTCCCGGAAAAGCGGAGGAGGGGCGGCGCGGTCGCCCTCGCGGCGGGCGGGCTGGCGCTGGCGCTGGTGTCCGGCGCGGGAGGGTACCTGCTCGCGCCCGCCCCGGCGCCGCAGGCGCGCAAGGCGGCGCCGAGCGCCGCGCCGACCGCGCGACCGGCCGCCTTCCCCTCGCCGGGGGCCTCGCCGCTGGCCCTGGCCGGCGGGGTGCTGAACGAGCGGCCGGGCGATCCGCTGCGGCTGGCCTCCTACCGGGCCAGCGTGTCGGACGGCGCGACGGCCGCGTTCGCGCGCAGCCGCGACGGCGCGGGCTTCGACCGGACCGGCGGCGACAACCACGTCTCGGTCGTCTCGCCCGACGGCCGCTGGACGGCCACGATCGACGAGCTGTTCGTGGCGAGCACCGACCGGCTGTCGGTCGAGTTCACCGAGCGGGGCAGCGGCCGGCGGTTCACCGTGCCGACCGTCGCCGCGCCGCTGAGCGCGCACCATCCGGCCTGGTCGCCCGACGGGACCCGGCTGCTGCTGTCGCTCTGGGTCAGCCAGGGCGCGACCGACGTGGTGCCCTTCGGGTTCGTGGTCGTCGACCCCGCCACCCGCGCCGCCACCGTCGTGGAGACCGCCAACGACGCCGACCGCGACGCGTTCCTGGCCGCCGACCCCGAGGTGCGGCTCGGCGCGCTTCCCGCCTTCCGGTGGACGCCCGACGGGCGCGAGGTCGCCACCGCCTACCTGACCCCCGAGGGCCGGTTCGGCGTGCGCTTCCACGACCTGACCGGACGGGTCGTGCGCGGCTTCCACTGGGTCGGGCTCCCGGCCGGCACGTCGTGGTTCTCCCCCGACGGCAGCTCGTTCGTGACGACGCAGTGCGAGAAACGGCACGTCTTCTGCGTCTGGGACACCGCGACCGGCGCGCGGCGCGGCGGCGTGCCCTCGGAGAAGGGCGACGGCATGCTCGGCTGGTTCGACGCCACCCACCTGCTCTTCTCGCGGGAGGAGAAGGGCGAGTACCGCGCCGACGTGATCGACTTCGCCGGCGAGACCACCCGGACCCTGGTCGAGCTCGACCTGCCCGGCGACGACCCCCTCGTGCAGTTGTTCTTCCTGCGGAGCTGACCCCGTGGAGGGCACCCGGCTGGGCGGCTACACGATCCTGCGGACCCTGGGGGCCGGCGGTCAGGGCACCGTCTACCTGGCCTCGGCTCCCGACGGCGGGCGGGTCGCGGTGAAGGTGCTGCACGCGGTGCCGGAGGACGGCTCGGCCGAGCGGTTCCTGCGGGAGGCCGAGGTGCTGCCGGAGGTGGCCTCGTTCTGCGCGGCGCAGGTGCTCGGGTTCGGGGTGGCGGACGGGGTGCCGTACATCGCCAGCGAATACGTCGAAGGGCCGACGCTCCAGGCCCTGGTCAGGGAGCGCGGGCCGCTGACCGGGGGCGCGCTGCGGTCGGTGGCGGTCGGCACGATCACCGCGTTGTCGGCCGTCCACCGGGCCGGGGTGGTGCACCTCGACTTCAAGCCCGCGAACGTGATCCTCGGCCGCGACGGCCCCCGGGTGATCGACTTCGGCATCGCGCGGGCGGTGGACGCCGAGGCGACCGGGACCGGCGCGGTCGGAACTCCGACCTATATGGCGCCGGAGCAGCTCGGCGAGTCGCCGCCCGGCCCCGCGGCCGACGTGTTCGCGTGGGCGTCGACGGTGGTGTTCGCGGCCTCGGGGACGCCGCCGTTCGGGGCCGACTCGGTGCCGGCGGTGCTGAACCGGCTGCTGCGCGGGCAACCCGACCTCGGTCCGCTGACCGGGGACCTGCGGGAGGTGGTCGCGGCCTGCCTGGTCAAGGATCCGCTCGCCCGGCCCGCCTCCTCCGACGTGCTGCTGCGGCTGCTCGGTCGGGCGCCGGCGGCCTCGCGGCCGATCGGGCGGCGGGTCGTGGTCGCGGGGGCGGCGCTGGCCGTCGCCGCCGCGGCGGCCGGGGTGGCGGTGTGGGCGTCGCGGCCCGAGCCGTTGCGGACGTCCGGGCCGCCGTCGGCGGCCTTCACCTCCATGCGGGTGGCCGAGTTGCCCGGCAGCCTTCACGAGCACGCGTCCGATCCGGTGCGGCTGACGTCGTTCAGCGTCAGCGGGTCGGCCGTGAGCATCCGGTCGTATGTGCGCTCGCGCGACGTCTTCACGCCGATCGAACGGCAACGCCATCCGGTCGTGTCGCCTGACGGGACCACGTTGGCGGAGGTCAACTGGGTGCCGCTGCGGGCGTCCGACGGGAACGTGGTGACCTTCACGCGCGACGGGTCCGTCTTCACGGTGCCGACGGTGGAACCGCCGTTGGCCGTGCGCTCGCCGGTCTGGTCCCGGGACGGGGGCCGGGTGCTGCTGACGGTGTCATCCGAGGCGGAGCGGGCGGGTTTCGTGCTCGTGGACGTCGCCTCGCGGCGCTCGACCTACGTCGCCGTGGCGTCGGCGGAGACGGACTTCGGGTTCGGGCCCGGGGCGACGGTGACGTCGGGTGGGGTCGTGTACAGGGTGGACGGAGCTCCGATGCGGACCTACGAGGGGATGTCCAGCCTGGTCTTCTCGCCCTCGGGGCGGCGCTATGCGGGGGCCTGCGCGTCGGGCGTCTGCGGTCCCGGCCCTCTCCGGACGTCGGGCGAGGTGATCGGCTGGTTCAACGAGGACACGCTGATCGTCCGCGACGGGCGCAGGGTCCTCACGGTGGACGCGACCAGCGGCGCCACCGGGCGAACCCTCGCCGACCTCGACTCGGACCAGGAGACGATCCTGCACTTCTCCTGATCGGCCGGCGGCCGGTCCTGGGCGATCAGGCCGGTGATCGCCCAGGGGTTCGCTCAGGCCATGACTCGGTCGACGATCTCCGAGGCGCCCATCGAACGGGCGCAGTGGGCGCCGCAGAACCACTTGCGGTCGGCTTCCACGCCGTGGCCGATGATGCGGCAGCCGCAGTGTTCGCAGATCGGCGCCATCCTGGTGATCGCGCACTCGAAGCTGTCGAAGGTGTGGACGGCCCCCTGGGCGTGCACCTCGAACGTCATGTCGTAGTCGTTTCCGCATACTTCGCAAGCGGCCATGATTCCCCCCGGATAGGTCGTTAGGGCTTACCTACCCAGGGGGAAACCGGCTACAGCGTCGCGAGCAGGCCCTTCGCCATCTCCTTGGCCCCGGCGGCGGCCTCCGGCAGGGCCATCAGCACCGCCCCGGTGTTGTTGATCTCCGTCCCGGCCGGGCGGTCGGCGCCGCCGAACAGGACCGTCACGACGAACGTGTCCTGCATGACCTTGACCTCGTACGCGCCGCTGTAGGCGGTCTCGGTCTGCTGCCTGATCGCCTGGCCGTAGTTGTCGGTGCCCAGGCCCGGGATCTTCTGGATCTTGCTCCACTGGATGCCGCCGATCTTCGACCCGGCCGTGCCCCGGCTCTTGCCGCGCTCGTCGACCAGGTAGAAGCGGGCCATCTCGGCGTTCGGGAACTCCCGGATGCCGATCCGCAGGTTCCGCCAGCGCACCTTGCCGCCCTCGACCGGCATGGCGTCGTTCCACCACTGACACTCGGTCAGCTTCGCCTTGCCCTCCGTGAGCGACTGCGCCAGCCCCTCCGTCTGGGGCACCAGCTTCGCGGCCGTGGCGTTCATCGCGACGCAGTTCGGCGGCAGCGCGATCTTGACCGGCGACGGGCTCGCCGTCGGGGTCGGGCTCGGGCGGGCCTTGCCCGCGAACGGGAGCGGCTTCTTGGCGTACCAGGCCTCGGCCGACTGGGCCAGCTGGGTCAGCAGCGCCTTGACCTCGCGGATCGCGTTCTCCTCGGTGATCGACTGCTTGGTGTCGTTCGTGAGGACGTTCGCCTCCTTGTGCTGCTGGCTCGCTTCGTACTTGACGTCGAAGGTGATGTTGCCGACCCGGCCCATGCCGGTGCCGAAGGCGTAGCGGTAGTCGTCCTCCCGCGTCCACTGGTACTGGGCGACCGCGGCCTGGCCGATGCCGGTGAACACGGCCGGCTTGGAGTAGTAGCGCTCCTCGTTGGAGACCGAGGCGGTGTAGTCGTACTGGCGCTTCTCGCCGTCGAACTGGATCGAGGCCGCCTTGTCGGCGGTGGTGTCGCCGATGGCCTCGTACCGGGCGACGTTGACGGTGATCTGCCGCTGGCGGTTGAACTCGCCGAACGAGATGTTGCGGTTGGTCCACTCGCAGGTCCAGCGGACGTAGCTGACCAGGTTGCCGTCACGCTCGTCCGACATCCGCATGTCGATCTTGGCGGCCGGGACCAGCCGCTCGGTCTGCTCCGGGTCGAGCATCGCGCAGACGTCGAAGTCGGTCCCCTTCGCGCCGTCGCCAGCCGCCGGAGGAGCCGCGCCCGACGCCTCGGGCGTGGCCCCCGCCTTCGGCGGCGGCGGTGTCTGCGGGGTCTCCTCGCCGGTCGTCTGGAAGAAGACGAACGTGCCGCCCGCCACGACCAGGACCACCACGGCCGCGATCAGCGGCCAGAGCCACTTGTTCCTGGACGGCGGCCCGGGAGGCTGCGCCCACCCGGGCTGCGTGGTGCCCTGCCACGGACCGGAGTTCTGCTGCTGCCACCCGCTCTGCGCCTGCCACGGGTCGCCGCCCCCGCTCGGGGCGCCGTTGGCCTGCGGCTGGAACAACACCGCCGTGCCCTCGGGCCCCGCCTGGTTCTGCGGGGCCTGCGGGTTCCAGGGACCCTGCGGGGGCTGCTCGGCGTCCGCCGGGCCACGCCAGCGCTCACTGCCCCGGGGGACGTGACCGTGCGGGCCGGGGGGTTCGGGGGTGCTCGGCGTCTGCGGAGGCCAGGCGGTTCCGTCGGACGGGGTGGACCAGGCCGACCCCGGCGCGGTCAGGCCGGAGGACTCCTGCCGCGACTCGGGCGACGGGGCTTCGGTCCCGGGCCACTTGGCGGTGGGGGAACCCTCCGTGCCGGGCCAGGGGGCGTCGCTCTTCGACTCGGCCCCGGGCCACTGCGGGGAGTCCGCCGGAGGCCGCTGCGGGCCCGAGGCGGACTCGGCACCCGGCCACTGCGCACCGCCCTGAGCTTCGGAACCAGGCCACTGCGAGCCGCCGGAACTCTCGGCACCGAATCGCTGCGGGCCGGATGCGGGCTCCGAGCCGGGCCACTGCGCACCGCCTGGATTGTCCGCACCGGATCGCTGGGGGCCCGACGTGGATTCCACCCCAGGCCACTGCGGGCCGGTCGATCCCTCCGCGCCAAGTCGCTGCGGGCCAGACGTGGATTCCACCCCAGGCCACTGGGGGCCGGTGGGACCGTCCCCGCTGAACGGCTGCGGGCCGGAGGGGAACTCCGAGCCGGGCCACTGGGGACCGCTCGGGCCCTCCGCGCCCAGCCGCTGCGGGCCGGACGTGGATTCCGGGCCGGGCCACGGCGCACCGCCCGGCGCGTCGGCGCCGAAGCGCTGGGGGCTCGACGGTGATTCGGGGGCGGGCCACTGCGGGCCGGGGCCGCCGAAGGCGGGAGGCGGGGTCGCTGGTGCGGACTGGCGGGGGTCGGCGGGGGGCTCCGGCATGCCGGGCCAGTCGGGTCCGGCCGAGGGCCACGGCTGGGGCGGGTTCGGGGGCTGCGGGGGGCGGTTGGAGCCGAAGGCGTCGAAGCCCTGGCTGGGGCCGGCGGGCGGAGCCGGGGGCTGGCCGGGGCGTCGGCCCGCGCCGGGGCCGTCGGCGATCGGGGAGACGCCATTCGCGCCGGGTGCGTGCCGGTCGGAGGGGCCGTGGGGCACCGGGCCGCCGCCGCGTCCGGGGGCGTCCGGGCGCTTGAAGTCGCGGAAATCGGAGCGGCCCTCGGGCGGGCCCTCCGAGACGGGGGCGCCGAACATCGCGGGCGGGCGGAGCTGGTTCGGCGGGCCCTCGGGGGTCTGGGGCTTTCGGGACTGGCTGGCCGGGGTGTCGAACCAGCCCGGGCGGTCAGACGGCGGAGACGACGGGGTCGACGACTGCCTCGTCGATGACTTCGGGATCCGCCGGGGCAACTCGGAGGCGCTCTCCCGTAACCGCGTGGTCGCCGGGTCGACGCCACCGGGGTCGCCGCCCTGCGGCGCGGCGGGCGGCTCACCGGAGCGGGCGGCCGCGTCACCACCCGGACGCGCGGCCGCGTCGCCGCCGGGACGCTTGGCCGTGTCATCGCCGCCCAGCCGCCTCGTCGCGTCGTCACCCGGGCGCTTGGGCGCATCATCACCCGGGCGGTTGGCCGAGTCGTCGGGGGTGGCGGCGGGCGGCTGGTCGAGGTCGTGGAGCATGGTGCCGAACGGGTCCGGGTCGTCCGGGTTCGGGCCGGGCGGGGGTTGCGGAGCCACAGGGTCCTCGGTGCGCCAGGAGGCCACTCTCGTCGGGTCGCCGATCCGGGGGGGTTCGCCCGGACGGCGGACGAACGGCAGGCTCGGGCCGGTCGTCTTCGGGATCTCGCCCGTGGCCGGGTCGTCCTCGTCGTAGGCGTGGGGGCGCGAATCCCGTACCGGAGAACCGAAGGCCTCGCCCGGCGGGTCAGCCGGCGGGGTGTCCTCCGGGGGCGGGGGGACCGCACGCAGGTGGTTCCGGGGCTTCTGGGGGTCTTCGGACATGGGGGGACTCCTTGGTCAGCCGATTCCGGCCGCGACCAGCTGGGCGGCCTGGCGGGCGCGCTCCCTGGTGTCGTCGCCGGGCGACTTGTAGGTGACCTGGGCGGACAGGTTGCTTCTCCGGAACCAGACGGTGGCGCCGCCGTCGGCGGGCGCGACATAGGCCTCGTCGGCGACGCCGGTGAGGTTCTCGGCGCCGTCGGGGCGGGCGGGGGCGGCTCCGGTGGTCAGGCGGTAGCCCACGACCACTTCGGTGCCGCCGGAGCGGTTGATCCAGCGGCAGCCGCCGTCGGGCGTGGGTTCGGCGTTGGCCTGGGTGCCGAGCAGGCGGGTGATCTGCGCGGTGGTCAGCGACGTGCAGGCGTCGGGGGCGGCGGTGAAGCGGGCCGGTACGTCGTCCGGTCCGGCCGCGAACTGGGAGGCGGCCCAGCCCGCGCCGACGCCCAGGCCGATCGTGAGGGCGGCCCCGACCGCCCAGCGGCCGGTCCGGCGCGAGCGCGGGGGCACCGCGGCGACGGCGTCTCTGAGCAGGTGGCGGGTGGTCGCGGCGGGCGGGCGGTGGGCGGGGTCCTTGGCCAGCAGCGCGCCGACCGCGCGGGCCAGCGCGGGGGTGGCCTGCGCCATCGGGGGCGGGTCGTGCATGACGACGGCCGCGACCACGGCGGCGGGCAGGTTGCGGTGGAAGGGGCCGCGGCCCTCCACGGCCGCGTAGAGGGTCGCGCCGAGCGACCACAGGTCCGAGGGCGGGCCGGCGGGCAGGCCGCGGAAACGTTCGGGGGCCATGTACGCCGGCGACCCCGAGCTGTCGGCCGGGTCGGCCCCGAACGGCGCGGCGATGCCGAAGTCGGCCAGCATGGCCCGGCCGTCGTCGCCGACGAGCACGTTGGCCGGTTTCACGTCGCGGTGCAGGATGCCGTGGGCGTGCGCGAGTTCGAGGGCGTCGAGGATCGACAGGCCGATCTCGGCGACGCGGGTGCTCGGCAGCGGCAGCAGCTTGTCGAGGGAGGTTCCCGGCACCAGGTCCATCACGATCCACGGCGCGCCGTCATGCGGCACCACGTCGTGGATCTTGACGATCGAAGGGTGGTTGAGCCGCCCGGCCGCGCGCGCCTCGCCGATCGCCCGGGAGGTGTATTCGGCCAGCTCACCGGGGCCGAGGCCGGTGGGCGTGCGCATCTGCTTGACCGCGACCTCACGCCGCAGCAGTTCGTCGTGGGCGCGCCAGACGGTGCCCGCGCCGCCCTCTCCGAGGGGTTCGGCGAGCCGGTAGCGGCCGGCGAGCAGGGTCACGCGTGACCCCACAGCGTGTCGGCCGCGGCGCGGGCGGCGGTCTCGGCGCCCTGGCGGAGCTGGTCGGGGGTGCGGTCGCCCAGGTCGGCGTACTCGACGCGGCCGACGAAGTCGCCGACGCGGAAGTAGACGTCGACGGCGATCATCCGGTCGTCGGACGAGGTGACGTCCCAGGCGAACGCCTCCTCGCCGACGCCGTCGAGCGGGCGGATCGCGGAGGTGACGGTGGGGATGCGGCGCTTGGTGCCGATCTCGTACCAGACGAGGGAGGAGTCACGGGGCATGTTGGCGATGCGGCGCTTGATGCCGCCGTACAGGGAACGGGCCGCTTCGGGGTCGAGGTCCCACCAGTTCGGGGTGTCGGAGTCGGTGGTGGGTTCGAGGCGCAGGCCGGTGCCCTCGACCGTCCACTGGCAGCCGCCTTCGATCTCCTTGGGCCGGGCGTCCTGCCCGAGCAGCGCTTTGACCTGGCCGGCGGAGACGACCCGGCATAAGTCGACCTTCTCGGTGAACTCCGGCGCGGGCGGCCGCCGCGCGGCGGGGGTGGCCGCGCCGCCGGACTCCCACGGCGCGACGACGACCACGGCCGCCGCGACGACGGCCGCGACCCCGGCGGCCACGGCGACCCACAGGCCGTTGGTCTTCTTCCGGCGTACCGGCGCGATGTCGGGGTTGCCGCCCCGGACGATCTCCTGGAACAGCCGTCCGGCGGTCGCGGAGTCGGGCCGGTCGGCCGGGTCGCGCGCCATCAGCCAGCTGACCAGGGTGCCCAGCGGCCCGCCGACCCTCGGCGCGGGCACCGGCTCGGTCAGCGTCGCCTGGATGACCTGCACGTGGCTGCCCCGGTACGGCGGCACGCCCTCCAGCGCGGTGTAGAGGGTCGCCCCGAGCGACCACAGGTCGGCGGCCGGGCCGCCGGGGTCGCCTTCGAGCCGTTCGGGCGCGATGAAGCCCGGGGAGCCGATCAGCATGCCGTCGCCGGTCAGGTTGGTCGTGTCGGCCTGCCGGGCGATGCCGAAGTCGGTCAGCACGACCCGCCCGTCGACGGTGAGGAACACGTTCCCGGGTTTGACGTCGCGGTGCTGCACGCCGTGGGCGTGCGCGGCCGACAGCGCGTCGACCATCCGGGCCCCGATCTCGGCCACCGCACCGGGCTGCAGCCCGCCGTGGGCGGAGATCTCCGCCGACAGCGGCCGTCCGTTGAGGCGCTCCATGACGATCCAGGGACGGCCGTCCTCGACCAGGACGTCGTGCACGCTGACGACGGCCGGGTGCCGCAACCGTGCGGTCACCTCGGCCTCGCGCATCACGCGGATGACGAGCTCCGCCCGCTCCCGCTCCCCCATCCCGTCGGGAACCCGCAGTTCCTTGACGGCGACCTCGCGGTCGAGCATCTCGTCACGGGCGAGCCAGACGGTGCCCATGCCGCCGGAGCCGAGGGGGCGCAGCAGGAGGTAGCGGGAGGCCAGTCGTTCCCCGATCGATTCGGCCATACCGGGAGAATAGCGAAACCGGACCGGCCCGAATTGACCATTCGTCAATGCGGGCCCAGCTTCCGGGCCGCGACCGGCGGCTCCTACTCGACGACGACCTCCGCCGAAGCGCCCACGATCTCCACCCCGACGACCGTCTTCGGCCCGGCCGACCGCACGACGAGCCGTCCGTGCTCGTGTACGGCCGTCACGACCGTCTCCCCGTCGACGTCGCGCACCACGGTACGGGATTCGCCGTCAGGAAGGCCGTACACGAGAAGGGAGATCTCCGGCGTCTCAGTCACGGTCGGGCCGGGGGTCGTGGTGGGGATCAGCGCGCCGTGGCGGCCGTAGAGGGGGATGCGGTCGAGCGGCGGGGCGACGCGGATGTACCGGCCGCCGGTGTGGTGCTCGCCGGTCCAGTGGTCGACCCACGTCCCGGCCGGGAGGTAGACGTCGCGGGTGCCGTCGGCCGAGGTCATCGGGGCGACGAGGAGGTCGGGGCCGAGCAGGTACTGGAGGTCGGCCTGCCAGCTCACCGGGTCGCTGGGCCGGTCGACGCAGAGGGCGCGCATGATCGGCAGCCCGGTCGTCACCGCCTCGACGGCGGTCGAGTAGAGGTAGGGCATCAGCCGGTAGCGCAGGCGCAGCGCCTCGACCGCGCCGCGTTCGGCGTCCTCGGGGAACTCCCACGGCTCGCGGCTGGTGGTGCCGTGGAACCGCACCAGCGGCGACAGCGCGCCGAACTGCGACCAGCGCACGAACAGGTCGGGCGTGGGCGTGCCGGTGAACCCGCCGGCGTCGTGGCTCCAGAACGGGATGCCCGACAGGCCGTGCGACAGGCCGCCGCGGATGGTGCTGCCCATCGCCGGGTAGGTCGCGTCGACGTCGCCGCTCCACTGCGCCGGATGCCGCTGCCCGCCGAGGTAGGACGACCGCGCCCAGACCAGCCCGTGCCCGGCGACCTCGCGGGTCACCTCGGCGACCAGGTCGTTGAACAGCAGCGAGTAGACGTTGTGCAGTTCCGCGCCGCTCATCCCGTTGTATGCGACCGCCCGCGCGGGCACCCCCTCGGCGAAGTCGGTCTTGAACACCTGGACGCCCTGCTCCAGCAGCCCCTTGAGCAGCCCGCGGAACCAGACGCGGGCGGCGGGGTTGGTGAAGTCGACGATGCCGCAGGCCGGGTAGGAGCCGTGCCAGGCGTCGGCGACGTAGGGCTCGCCGTCGCGGGTCAGCAGCAGGTAGCCGCTGCTCGCCGCCTCCTCGAAGGCCGGGCTCAGATGCGAGATGTACGGGTTCATCCAGAGACACACCTTGAAGCCCTGCGCGTCGAGCTCCCGCAGCATGCCCTCGGGGTCGGGGAACGCCTGCGTGTCCCACCGCAGGTCCGACCAGTGCCCGTCGATCTGCCAGAACGTGTCGAGGTGCAGCACGTCGCAGGGGATGCCGCGCTCCCGGATCTTCCGTGCCCGTTCCAGCACCCGCTCCTGGCTGTCGCGGAAGAACCCCGAGGAGATCCACGCCCCGAACGCCCACTTGGGCGGCAGCACCGCCGGCCCGGTCAGCGCGCGCAGCCGCCGCAGCACGTCGGCCGGGTCGGGGCCGCCCAGGACGTAGTAGTCGATCAGGTCGTCGGGCACCACGATCTGCACGTCGCTGTGGGTCGACTGGCACATGTCGAACTCGACCGGCATCCCGCTGTCGACGACGATCCCGTATCCCCGGCTGGACAGGTAGAAGGGCACGTTCTTGTACGCCCGCTGCGACTCCGCGCCGAACGCGTCGAAGTTCCACATCAGCGGCCGCTGCCCGCGTTTGTCGAGCGGCGTGAACGACTCCCCGAACCCGCCGAACGCCTCGTCGGCCGGGGCCAGGAACGTCTCGTGGTAGGCGACGGTGACCCCGTCGACCTGCGAGCGGCCGAAGGGCAGCGTGCGGAGCCGTCCGGAGATGTCGGGCCGGCCGGGGTCCTGCTCGGTCAGCACCCGCCCGGCCGGGTCGGTGAAGCGCAGGTTCCACGGGTTCAGCCGGATCTCGGCCCGCACGGCCCCCGCGTCGACCACGATCGTGTCGTCGCCGACGGTGACCTCGGCGGACCACCGCACCGGCCGGGTCAGCCGCAGCGCCCGCGCCGAGCGGGTGCGCGCGTCGGCCTGCTCGCTGAGCTTGACCCGCACGATGCCCTCACCCGCCGCGCTCACCTGGACGACGAGCGACTCGTCGGTCGTCGTCACGCCCTTGAGGGTGACGCCGCAGGAGTCGGAGGCCACCACCTCGGCCCGCGCCAGCCTCGCGATCCCGCCTTCGCCGTGCTGCCGCACGGGCAGCTCGGGCGGGTCGGCGACGAAGTACTCGCGCGCGATCAACGGGGGGCGATACGGCATCGCTGCACTCCAACGGTATGGCGGCTGATATGATAATTAGTTTGCCGTCCATCCCAACAAACGTCAACGAGAGCGGGAGACGATGTACTTCGGCGGCGACTACAACCCCGAGCAGTGGCCCGAAGACGTCTGGCACGACGACGTCGCCCTGATGCGCCGGGCCCGGGTCAACCTCGTCACGATCGGCGTGTTCTCGTGGAGCAGCATCCAGCCCGCGCCCGGACGCTGGGAGTTCGGCCGGCTCGACCGCGTCTTCGACCTGCTGCACGCCAACGGCATCGCGATCAACCTGGCCACGCCGACCGCGTCACCGCCCCCGTGGTTCGGCCGCCGGCATCCCGACACGCTGACCGTCACCGCCGACGGCACCCGGCTGAGCCACGGCAGCCGCGACACCTACTGCGTGAGCGCGCCGGCGTACCGGGAGGCCTCGAAGGAACTGGCGTCGGTGCTGGCCGAGCGCTACGGCGGGCACCCGGCGCTGGCGATGTGGCACGTCCACAACGAGTACGGCACCCGGTGCCACTGCGACCACGTGGCCCGCGCCTTCCGGGCGTGGTTGCGGGCCCGCCACGGCGACCTGGCCACCCTGAACGAACGCTGGACGACCGCCTTCTGGTCGCAGGGCTACTCCGACTGGGACGAGATCGAGCCGCCCCGGGCCACCCAGTGGTTGCCGAACCCGTCGCAGCTGCTCGACTTCCGCCGGTTCCTCTCCGACGAGATGCTCGCCCACTACGTCGAGCAGCGCGACCTGCTGCGCCCGACGGGCAAGCCGGTCACCACGAACTTCGCCTTCGGCGCGTGGGTGCCGGTCGACCACTGGAAGTGGGCCCGCGAGGTCGACCTGGTGGCCGTCGACGACTACCCGACCGGCGACCTGGCCGAGGAGTCGGCCTTCACCGCCGACCTGGCCCGCTCGTGGGCGGGCGGCAAACCGTGGATCCTGATGGAGCAGGCGGCGGCCGTCGAATACACCCCCCGACGCACCCTCCCCCGCCCGCCGGGCGACCTCGCCCGGACCACCCTGATCCACGTCGAGCGGGGATCGATCGGCGCGATGTTCTTCCAGTGGCGCGCCTCCCGGGGCGGCGCGGAGCAGTGGTTCCACGGCATGGTCCCGCACGCGGGCCCCGACACCCGCACCTTCCGCGAGATCACCGCGTTGGGCGAGACCCTCGCGGCGCTTCCGACCCCTGCGGCGCGGACCCCCGAGGTCGCGATCGTCTGGGACGACGAGGCGTGGTGGGCGCTCCAGGGCCGGGGGTTGCCCTCCCAGGATCTCGACTACCTGGAGGCGGTCAAACAGCCGCATCGGCTGCTCTACCGGGCCGGGCACCACGTCGCCTTCGTCCACCCGGAACACGATTTTTCGCCATACCGGTTGGTGATCGTGCCGAGCCTGCTGCCGGTCACCGGCACGGCTCTCGCCAACCTGGCCGCCCATCGGGGGGCCGTGCTCATGTCCTACTTCTCGGCCGTCACCGACGAGCATCTCCGGGTGCGGCTCGGCGGCCGGCTGCCCGCCTTCGGGATCACGATCAAGGAGCACCGCCCCCTCGCCGCACCGCTGACCCTCTCCGACGGCGCCGAGGCTTCGCTCTGGAGCGAGGAGATCGCCCTCGACGGGGCCGAGGCCGTCGTCTCCTACCCCGACGGCACCCCCGCCCTCACCCGGTTCGGTAAGGCGTGGTATTTGTCCACGCGATTGGCCGACAAAGCCTATGAAAACCTTCTGACCTGCCTTTTACGCCCTACTTACTGTCCAACCGGTACATATGAGGAGAGGTAAGGGAACCATCACGGCGGGGGAGAACGATGCTCAAGGTGGTGCCATCGCTCGCGAAGGTCAGAGACATCACGTCGGCGCTCCGCCGGCGGGCGTCTCACCGCGAGAGCAGGGGCGATTCGACGGTGATCGACCTGCGAGCGTACCGCGACGCCAAAATCATCAGATTTCCCCGCACCGGTGGCCCGACCACGGTCGCCTGAACGGCCGTATCAACCCGTGAGGGCCGCGCGGCAATCGGCGCGCCGCGCGACAGCACAACGGTGACGGGGTGCCGGCCGTGCCTGAACACGGTCGCCACCCCGTCACGCACTCAGCAGACGGCGGGCTCGGTCGACGACGGGTTTGTCGACCATCCGCCCCCCGACCACCCCCACTCCCCCGGTCGACGCCGCCAGGACCTCCCGTGCCCAGGCCAGGTCCTCCTCCGACGGCGTGAACGCCGCCAGCACCGGCCCGACCTGCCGGGGATGCACGCACAACTTCCCCCCGAAGCCCAGCGCGGCCGCGTGCTGCGCGTCCTCGCGCACCCTGTCGTCCGAGGTCAGGTCGGTGGTCACCCCGTCGAGGGGCGCGGCCGTTCCGGCCGCGGCGGCGGCCAGCACCAGCACCGAGCGGGCGTGCAGCAAGGCCGTGCGGTCGTCGGGTGACACGCCCAGCTGGGCCGCCAGGTCGACGCCGCCGAAGGCCGGCCGCACCACCCCGGGCGCGGCGCAGATCTCGCGGACGTTGAACAAGCCCGCCGCGGTCTCGATCAACGGGTAGGCCGTGCCGAAGACGTCGGCGGCCGACTCGGCCTTGGGGATCATCACCGGGCAGCCGAACTCCGTCACCAGGGCCACGTCGTCGTCGTGCCATTCGGTGCCGCGCGCGTTGATCCGTACCAGGCCGGGACCGCCGCCCGCCAGCCACGCCCGCACGTGCTCGCGCGCCGCCGGTTTGGCGGCGGGGGCGACCGCGTCCTCCAGGTCGAGGATGATCGTGTCGGCCCCGGCGGCGGCCGCCTTCGCGAACCGGTCGGGACGGTCGCCGGGGACGAACAGGGCCGCCCGGACCATCAGCCGGGCACCACGGGAAGCAGCAGGTAGGAGGCCGTGTCGCCGCCCGTGTGGATGGTCACCTCGTTGTGGAAGACCTCCGCCGGGCGGTCGGCCGGGTCGTCGTGCAGGAAGGGGCCGCAGCCCCTGAGCGGGTTGCGGAGGTTCGACAGGTGCCCGGCGGGCTTGTCGTGCTCGTAGTCGCGGCCGCGTACCTCCAGCACGATCCGGTAGCCCTCCGGCACGACCAGGCAGGTCGGCAGGATCTCCACGTCGAGTTCGTAGACCTCCCCCGGCACCAGCGGGGCCGGGTTCGTGTGGGTGTGCACGGGCAACCACGGCTGCGACAACTCGGGGTCGAGTTCGCGGTGGGAGGCCCGCAACCAGCCCTGCGCGACCGGGGTGTGCGGGTCGAGGGCGCCCTGGAAGGCGATCTCCTCCCCCGCCGGGTCGAACACGCGGACCACCAGGAACAGGTCGGCGTCCGAGGTCGACGACGACACGAACAACTTCGCCGCCAGCGGCCCGGTGATCTCGGTCGTCTCGGTCAGCGCGGGCAGTTCGAACTGCACGCCGCGTCCCGTGGCGGCGTAACTGACCTGCGCGGGCGCCGCCGGTTCTCCCAGCGTCATCGCGGCGGCGTCGAGATACTTCCTGGTCCATTCGGTACGGGGGATCGGCCACGCCTCCTCGAACCGGGGCGTGAACGTGGCGTCGGGGTGGCGGACCTGCAACTGCACGGGCGGCTGCTTCGACCAGCCGGTGTCCTCGCCCTTGAGGAAGTGGCCGAAGAAACGTTTCTGCAGGTCGACGCCGTAGTCGGCGTAGAAGAGCGACCAGTGGGTGTCGCCGTGCATCTCCAGCCACTTGTCCTCGGAGGCGGCCCGCAGGTAGCCGTAGGTGTTGCCGCGCAGGTGCAGTCCCTGGCCGCCCCAGTTGCCCGCCGACAGCAGAGGCACCGTCACCTTGTCCCAGACCGGCGAGCGCTCGCGGTGGTAGTCGTCGTCGAGCGGGTGGGCCTGGATGCCGCCGCCCAGGTCGGCCCGGTTGGCGGCCAGCTCCTCCTCGGAGAGGGTCTGGGAACCGGTGGCGAGGGCGCCGGTGACCGGGTTGCGCGGGCCGTTCTCGCCCAGGCCGTGCTGGACGGTCGTGACCTGCATGCCGTACCAGTTGTCCCAGAACGTGGTGCGGATGCCGCCGTGGTGGGTGGCGTCGCGGTACCAGTCGGCCGCGCCCTCCCACACGATGATCGCCGCCAGGTGGGGCGGCTGGAGGGAGGCGACGTGCCACTGGTTCATGGCGAAGTAGGAGATGCCGTTCAGGCCGACCTTGCCGTTGCTCCACTCCTGGACGCCGGCCCACTCGACGCACTCGTAGTAGTCGCGCGTCTCCCTCGGCGAGAAGCAGTCGATCACGCCCGGCGAGGCCCCGGCGCCGCGGGAGTCCACCCGTACGCAGACGTAGCCGTCGGGCACCCACTTCTCCGGGTCGACGACCTCCCACGCCTGGTAGACGTTGGACGAGCCCGCCAGCGCGTCGGGGTGCTCGGCGGCCATCTTGTTCCAGGCGCTCGGGTAGCCCTCCTGGAACGACAGGCCCTTGGCGTAGGGGCCGTAGGTGAGCACGACCGGGTGGCGGCCCGGGGCGTCGGGCCGGAAGACGTCGGCGCGCAGCACGACTCCGTCGCCGGTCTCGATCGGCACGTCCCATTCGACGATCATTGACAGGGCTCCTAGTCCTGGTGGGTCTGCTGCCACGGCGCGACGCGCCGGATCAGCCGTTCGGTTCCGGCGCGGGCGAGCACGCCGAGGAGGGCCAGCACGGCCACGCCCACGAACGCCTGGTTCTGGGCGAACGAGCGCGCGCTGGTCAGGATGAAGGTGCCCAGTCCGTCGATGTTGGCCAGGAACTCGACGGCGGCGGCCCCGACGAGGGCGCGCCCGACGGCGATGTGCAGCCCGGCGACCGCGAACGGCAACGCCGAGGGGAGCACGAAGTCGAGCACGAACCTGCCCCTGGGCACGTTGAGCACCCGGGCGACGTCGCCCAGGTTGGCGGGCAACGATCGGGCCCCGTCGGCGGTGGAGACCGCGCACGGCAGGAACGCCGACAGCGCGATCACGATCACCCGGGTGGTGTCGTCGTAGCCGAACCAGATCGTCGCCATCGGCACGATCGCCAGCATGGGCATGGCGTACAGGCCGCTGATGTACGGGGTGGTGAGCTGCCGCAACCAGGTGACGCGCCCGATGAGCAGCCCGGCGGCGGTCCCGGGCACGCACCCGAGCACCAGCCCGAGCACGACCGCCACGACGGTCTCCCCCAGCGCGGTGAGGAACGCGGCGGAGGTCAGCGTCGGCACCAGCTCGGTGAGCACGCCGGCGGGCGTGGGGAGGTAGTCGGGCAGGAACGCCGACCCGGCGACCTGCCACACACCGAGCAGGACCACCACGGCGACGACCTTGCCGATCACGTCCTTGCGGACCGGGGCGTCCACGGTCAGGACGGTCATTCGGTGCTCCCCTCGCGCCAGGGCGCGAACGCCTTCTCCAGCCGCCGGCCCAGGCCCATCAGCAGGGCCGCGATCACCGACACCAGCACGGTCAGGCCCAGCACGGTCGCCGAGTCGAACCGGGCCGAGGCCGACAGCAGCAGCCCGCCGATCCCGGTCGCCTGGAGGAAGAACTCGGCGATGAACGTGCCGACGAAGGCCATCGCGATGCCCTGCCGGATGCCGCTCATCGCGTAGGGCAGGGTGTGCGGGATCAGCACGTCGCGCCACAACGGCCATTCCCCGCTGCGGTGCACGCGGGCCACTTCGAGCAGGGTCTTCGGCGCGTGCCTGGCCCCCTCGACCGTGTTGATCAGGATCGGGAAGACCGCGCTCAGGAACACCACCAGCGTCTTGGCCCCGAAGCCGAACCCGAACGCCGCCAGGATCAGCGGCGCCAGCGCCACGATCGGCACCGACTGGAAGGCGAAGACCAGCCAGCCGGTGCTCCCGCGCAGCACCTTCGACCGCGACAGCACCAGCCCGTAGCCGACCCCGCCGACGATCGCGGCGGCCAGCCCGACCAGGAACAGCAGCCCGGTGTCGAGCAGCGCGGCCGGCAGGGTGCCGTCGGACACCATCGCGGCCAGCGCCTCGAACGAGCGGACCGGGGTGGCCAGCAGGACCGGGTCACGCTGGCCGGCGAACTGCCAGGCGATCAGCCCGAGCAGCAGACCGGCCAGCGCGACCGCGACGGCGCGGGGCCGCGAGTCACTTCCCGAGCGCTTCATCGAACACCGTGAGGTCGACGAAGTCCTCGTACTCGGGGGCCTTGTCGGCGGCCACGTTCCCAGCCTTCACCTGGGCTTCGACCGCGTGGTCGACCCGGTCGCGGGCCAGGCCCGCGTCGGCCGGCCAGAACTTGATGCCGACGAACTGGCCGAGGGCCTCCTTGGAGATCTCCGGAGTGCGCTTGGTCATGGTGGCGGCGATGCCGGCCACCTCGTCGGCGTTGGCCGGGTCGTTGATGAACGTGATCGCCTTGTGGAGGGCCGCCACGGTCTTCACCCAGGCGGGGCGCTTGCCGCCGTCGCCGAGCTCGTCCTGGCGGGTGACCAGCATCGTGTAGTGGGAGGTCGGGTCGACCTTGGCGAGCGCGACCACCTCGTGGGCCTGCGTCTTCTCGTTGACGGCGGCCAGCTCGTCGGGGTGCAGCACGGCGGTGTCGACCTGCCCGGCGATCATGGCGTCGACCGACTGGGGGCCGCCCACGTTCACGGTCGTGATGTCGGCCGGGGTCAGGCCGCAGGAGCCGATCATCTGGTTGACCGACAGGGCCTTGGGGGCGCCCGCGCCGTCGACGGCGACGGTCTTGCCCTTCAGGGACGCGCAGTCGGTGACCTTGGGGTCGGAGGACGCGATCAGGAACGACGGGTTCTCGTTGCCGAGGATGGCCACCACGTTGCCGCCCGAGGCGCGCAGCGCGACCGCGCCCGAGGTGCCGATGACGCCGCCGTCGAGTTCCTTGCTCTGGATGGCCCGGCCGACGTCGGCGCCGGTCGGCAGGGGCCGCAGGGTGACGGTGACGCCACCCTCCTTGAAGTAGCCCTTCGACTCGGCGACGTACGCCATCAGGTTCACGAAGACCGGGGGGATGCCGGGGACGCCGACCGACAGGGTGGTCGCGCCGCCGTCGCCCGAGGAAGAGCCGCCGCCGCAGGCGGCGAGGGCGGTGAGGGAGACCAGGGCCAGCGCGGCCGCTCCCAGGCGCTTGATCGACAACATGTGCCGTCCTTCCCAGGTGCCGCCCCAGGGCGGGCACCGTTGTGCTTTCAGCCCGCCTGACCGGCGTCGGGGGACATGACGAGAGACCAGACGCGTTCGCGCAGCGCGGCGAACTCCTCCGACCTCGCCACCGCACGGTCGCGCGGATGAGGCAGCGCGACGTCGATGACCTCGTGCACCCTGCCGGGACGGCCCTTCAGCACGACCACCCGGTCGCCGAACAGCACCGCCTCGTCGATCGAGTGCGTGACGAACAACATCGTGATCGGGTGCTCCTCCCACATGCGGAGCAGCTCGAAGCGCAGCACCTCGGCGGTCTGCGCGTCGAGCGCCCCGAAGGGCTCGTCCATGAGGAGCACCCGGGGCCGCACGGCCAGCGCGCGGGCCAGGCCCGTGCGCTGCTGCATGCCGCCGGAGAGCTGGTGCGGGTAGGACTTCTCGAATCCGGAGAGGCCCACCATGCCGATCAGCTCACGCGTGCGGGCGGCGATCTCCTCTTTCGGGAGCCCGCGCAGCCGCAGCGGGTAGGCGACGTTCGCCTCGACGGTCTTCCACGGGAACAACCCGAAGTGCTGGAAGACCATCCCGACCCCTTCGGGGGTGCCGTCGACGACCTCGCCGTCGACCTTCACACTCCCCTCCGACGGGGTGAGCAGCCCCGCCACCGCACGGAGCAGCGTCGTCTTCCCGCAGCCGGAGGGCCCGACGACGGAGACGATCTCGCCGGGCGCGACGTCGACCCGGATGCCCGACGCGGCGACACGGTCCCCGAACCGCATCGTCACGTCGTCGATGGCGACGGCCGCACCGCCCCTGCCGGGGCTGGTCAGCGTGGTGGCTTTACGCCGGTCGTGCAGTGACATGCGACGTACTGTTGCATAATGATGCCTTCTATACAAGAGTGATGTGTCATGAGAGTTAATAATGCATGATTTCCGGCATCCTGTACTGCTCCTGCACACCCTGGGAGCCTCCGGGGAGACCTGGGCCGACGTCATCGGCGCAGATCAGAGCCGCTTTTCCGCCCCCGACCTCCCTGGTCACGGTATGCGCCGAGCCGAGGTGTTCGACACCGCGAAAGCGGTCGCGACCTGCCTGAAAACCGGACCCCGCTTCCACGTCGCCGGCTCGGGCCTGGGCGCCTACGTGGCCCTGGAGGTGTGCCGAGCCGCACCCGAGCGGGTGGCGTCCCTGGTTCTGGCGGGCTTCCCGGCGGCGGGCGGCCCGGAGCGCGTGGAGGCGACCGCGAAGGCCCTCCAGGAGCAGGGCGTGGAAGGGTTCGCCACCTCTTATATGCAGAACACTCTCCACCCGGGCGGCGCGGGCTCTCGGGAGGTCTTCTCCCGGACGTTCCGGGCGATGCGTCCCGAAGGGCTGTTGAGCGCCCTGGCGGCGGCGCTGAGCTGGCGTCTCCCCGAGAGCCGCAGGCCGGCCATGGTGCTCCGGGGGGAGCACGACGTGCGGGTGGGCGAGGAGGCGGCGCGATCACTGGCCGCCACCCTTGGGGCGGATTACGTTACTCTTCCCCTGGCCGGGCACGTCGCGTACGTTGACGACCCTCGCGGCTTCCGCGAAGTTCTCGATGCCTTTCATCGCGCCACCGAAGCGCAGGAGGAACACTGATGACCGGCAGTCCGCGCACCAAACGCGACATCATCGTCGCGGAACTGCGCCGCATGATCTCCGCGGGCGAGCTCGCGCGGGGCAGCCGGATCCGGCAGGACGTGCTGGCCTCCCAGTTCAAGACGAGCATCACCCCGGTCCGCGAGGCCCTGCGCCTGCTGGAGGCCGAGGGCATGCTGATCAGCGAGCCCCATCGCGGGGTGCGGGTCGCCGACGCCGACTACGACCGCGTCAAGACCGTCTACCTGCTGCGCATGTCGGTCGAGCCCTACGCCATGCGCCGCGCCTCCCGCCGCCTGTCCCCCAAGGACCTCGACCACGCCCAGCGGCTCGTCGAGGAGATGGAGAAGGCCGCCGCCGAGGGCGACCGCGCCACCCTCAACGAGAAGAACCGCCAGTTCCACTTCCTCTTCTACGACCGCTGCGGCAACGAGGGCCTGAGCGAGGAGATCGCCCTCCTCTGGCAGCGTTTCCCGTGGGACATGCTCCAGGTGGTCGAGAGCCGGGCCGACGAAGCCTCCCGGGAACACCGCACGATCCTCGACGCCGCCCGCGCGGGCGACACCGACGCCCTGGCCCGAGCGACCGAGATCCACCTGACCAACAGCTTCCTCGCCCTGGCCCGCCATCTCGTCGGCCACGACGTCCCCGACCCCTATGAGATCGACAACGACTGACCCCGCTCGGGTCCACGCGCCGGCCGACCGCGCGCGCATCGGACCGCCCGCCCTACGGCCGGTCCACGGCCGGGCGGCCGACCACGCCCGCTGCGGCCAGCTCGGACACCTCTTGTTCCGACAGCCCCAGCTCCGCGAGCACCTCCGTCGTGTGTTCCCCCACGTCGGGCACGGCCCGGAGGTCCTCCTCCGCACTGCCCGGGTGGAACGGGGAGGTCACCACGGTCGCCTTCGCGCCGTCCGGGAGCACGGCCGACGACCACCGGCCCGTCGCCCGCGCCTGCGGGTGGGCCAGCACGTCCGGGAGGCGGTTGAGGCGGGCGTTGGGCACGTCGGCGCGCTCCAGGCGATCGGTCAGTTCGTCGGTCGGCAACGCCCGCAGGGCCGCCTCGACGACCGTTTCCAACCGGTCCCGGTTCCGCAGCCGGTCGGTGTTGAGCGCGAAATCGGGGTCGCCGGCCAGGGCCGGGTCGCCGACGACGACCTCGCACAACCGCCGCCACTGGCCCTCGTTCTGCACCGCGATCAGCACCAGGTCGCCGTCGGCCGAGACGTAAGGGCCGTAGGGGGCGATGCTCGCGTGGCTCAGCCCCGCGGGTTCGGGGGCGGTGCCCGCGTGCGACTGGGCCAGCAGCAGCGGGCTCATCCATTCGAGCAGCACGTCGAACATGGCCACGTCGATGCGCTGCCCCCGTCCGGTCCGCTCCCGCGAGTAGAGGGCAGCCGTGACGGCCGACAGCGCGTACGTCCCGCCGCTCAGGTCGGCCAGTGAGACCCCCGGCTTGGCGGGCTGGGCGGGCGTCCCGGTCGCGGTCACGACCCCGGCCTCGCCCTGGATGAGCATGTCGTAGGCCTTGCGATGGGCGAACGGGCCGCGGGTGCCGTACCCGGACAGGAAGAGCCTGATCAGCCGGGGGTTGAGCGCGACCAGCTCGTCATCGGTGAAGATGCGGTCGAACGCGCCCGGAGCCAGGTTGCAGACCAGCACGTCGGCCGTGCGGAGCAGCTCCCCCAGCACGCGACGGCCCTCCGGGGTCTTCAGGTCGAGGGCGACGCTGCGTTTGCCCCGGTTGAGCCAGACGAAGTGGCTGGACATGCCGCCGACGAAGTCGTCGTAGTCGCGGGCGAAGTCGCCCGACAGGCGCTCGACCTTGATCACGTCGGCGCCCAGGTCGGCCAGGTGCCGTGAGCAGAGCGGCACCGCGACCGCCTGCTCGACCGCGACGACCCGCACCCCGGCGAGGTCGGCCCTCACCTCGCGCCCCACGTGAACACGCTGCCGACGGCGGGCTGCACGTAGCGGTCGGCCAGCGCCGCCGACATGTGGGCGTGGCTGCGCAGGCCGGAACAGTGCATCGGTACGACCGTCTTCACGTCGAGGTCGCGGAACGCCTCGGCGGTGAGCTCCACGTTCTTCGCGGGCGTGGTCGGGAAGCCCAGGTGGAAGCCGCCCAGCACGGCCCTGATGGGCTTGTCGCCCGCGATCGCCCTGGCCTGGTGGAGCGTGTTGACCACCCCGGCGTGCGCGCAGCCGGTCAGCACCACCAGGCCCTCGTCCTTGACGTCGATGATCAGGCCCATCTCGTCCATGACCTCGTCGCGGCGGACCTCGCCGGTCGCGGAGACCTGGTAGAGCCCCGGCTTGCCGCGCTCGAACGGCGGCGCGGCGGCCTCGAACGGGACGTTCCTGGGGATCTCGCCGGTCGTCCAGACGCCCCAGCCGAGGTCGAGCGGGTCGCGGCTGAGCACCGGCGCGCCGCCGCTGGCCTCGATCTGGCCGAAGGTGAAGGCGGTGTTGTAGACGGGCGAGACCCGGCCGTCGCCCATGACCGCGTAGCGCGGCAGCTCGGCGTCGTGGTGGGTGGCGACCGGGACCCGGCGGCCGGCCAGTTCGAGGAAGGTGTGCACGCCGCCGAAGTGGTCGGGGTGCCCGTGGCTGATGACCAGGTGGTCGACCGCGCCGGCGTCCACCCCGAGGACCTTCATGTTGTGCGCGAGCACGCTGCCCGTCAGGCCGGCGTCGAACAGCACCCGGGTGGTGTGCCGGCCCCGGGTGGCCTCGACGAGCATGCTGATCCCGTTCTCGGCCTGCGGCGGCACCCTCCTGCCGTCGAAGTGCTCGATCAGCCCGTACCGGCTGACGCAGTGGTCCGCCACGTCGGGCAGCAGCATGTCGACCCAGTTCTCGACCAGGACGGTGACCGTGACCGAATCGGCCTGGAACATCCGGCGGCTCCTTCCATCGCACAATTAGGAAGGAACATTACATGATCGATACAGATAATGCATCATCTGTCGCGTCATGCCTTACGGAAGTAGGACGAGGCCGGCACGCCTCCCCTCAGGAACTCCTGGAACGTGATGCGCCCCACGGCGTGCTCGGGCGTGAGCTGGTAGCCCGCGCGGAACGCCTTGCTGACCCGGCCCGGCACCAGCAGCTCGACGATCGGCTTCTTCTTCCCCTCGGCCGCGAGGTAGAGCTCGGCCATCTCCCGGAAGCTGAGGACCTGCGGCCCGCCCATGTCGGCGACCCGGCCGGCCGGGTCGCCCATCGCCAGCGTGGTGAGCTGCGACGACACCTCGGAGATCGCGATCGGCTGGGCCGCCCACCCGAGCGGGACGGGCACGATCGGCGACTTGGCCATGCTCCGGCAGAGCGAGGCCATGAAGTCGTGGAACTGCGTGGTCCGCAGGATCGTGTACGGCAGCCCGGAGGCCTCGACCATCTGCTCCACGGCCAGCTTGACCTGGTAGTACGAGTAGGGATGCCGGTCGACCCCGACGATCGAGATGTAGACCACGTGGGTGCCGGGCGCCAGCGCCGACAGCAGGTTGCGGGCCGCCTGCACGTCGGTCTTGCCGGGCGGCTTGCTGGCGAGGTGGACGACCGTGCCGACGCCCTCCGCCGCCGCGGCGACCCCCTGGCCGGTGACCAGGTCGCCCTGGTAGGGCCCGTCGGCGCTACGGGCCAGATTGCGGACCTCCCGGCCCGCCCGCCGAAGGTCCGCGATGACCTGACGGCCCAGGATCCCGGTGCCGCCGGTGACGAGAATCGTACCGTCCATGATGGTTTCCCACCTTTTGAGGCATTTTCAGGATCCATACCCCATCACGACGCGCTGAACGAACTCACCCCACAGGCTCATGAATCCGGGGCCCAGGTCTGTCAGGATGGGGGGGTGAGCCATTCCCCGGCCGTGGTCCAGCCCGACCAGGAACTGATCATCGAGATCCTCAACGAACTCGACATCGACTTCACCTTCGACGCTGACGGCGACCTCGCGATCTCCACCGAGGCGCTCACGGTCTTCTTCCTGTTCGGGTCAGAAGGCGACCTGTTCACGATCCGCACCTTCTACGACCGCCACTACTCCGTCGACGAGAAGCCCCTGCTGCTCACCGCGCTCAACGAGTGGAACGCCGACACCATGTGGCCGAAGGTCTACGCCTTCACGCCCGACAACGGCGTGATCCGGGTGATAGGCGACGCCCAGCTCTACATCGGCGCCGGGGTGACCTACGAGCACCTGATGACGATCGTCGCCCACTGGGTGAGGTCGGCGATCAAGTTCCACCGCTGGCTCAGCGACCGTCTGGCCTTCGAAGAGGACGACGCCGAATAGTCCTGGCCAGCGCCTCTTCGAGGGTCTTCTGCGGGTACGGCGATCGCGCCACCGCCCCCTCGATGTCGATCTCCCCACGGTTCAGCCGTTCACAGAGCGTCACGATCTCGGTGATCTCCGCTCGCTGCCGCTCGACGAAGTCGGGCGTCACCGGGTCGCCGTGGCCCGGCACGATCACCCGGGGCGCGGCGTCCAGCATCTTCTCCAGCGCCATCGGCCAGGCGGCCGGGTAGGAGTCGCCGAACTGCGGCGGCGCGCCCTGCTCCACGAGGTCTCCGGCGAACAGCACCCCCGCGTCCGGCACCTCGACGGTGAGGTCGTGGCCGGTGTGGCCGGGCCCGGGATGGCCGAGCAGCACCTCCCTGCCGCCGAGGTCGACGCTGAACGGCGCGCGCAGCGGCAGCACGATCGGCGCGGACGCGATGCCGGGGAACTCGCCCGACCATTCGGCGACCTGCTTGTGCGCCGTGTCGACCAGCGCCTCGCGGCAGCCCTCGGTGGCGAAACAGGTGCCGAAGGCGGCCGTGCCGAAGGCGTGGTCGAAGTGGGCGTGGGTCAGCACGACCGTCCAGGGCAGGTCGGTGACCTCCCTGATCGCGTCGGCCCACGCGTGGCCGAAGGCCTCGTCGATGCCGGTGTCGACGACGAGACAACCGGTGTCCCCCACGACGAGTCCGAGGGTGAGGTCGAGTTCGGTGTGCCGGCGGATCCAGACTCCGTCCGCAACTTCGATCATGGTCAGTGCTTACCACACCGGAGCCCGGCCCGACCGAATTTCGCTCCGTTGACACCCCGAAAAATCCGGATCACACCGCAGAAGTCCGGAGCCGTCCGGCGCGTCAGGCTTTGGCGAGCGCCGCGCGCAGCTCCTCGGCGGTGAACCGGGACACGTAGGCGGGCCGGTCACGGTCGTGCCGCCACCCCTCGGACAGCGGGCCGACGTCCACGACGTCGAAACCGAAGGAGTCGGTCAGGTCGGCGACGACCTTCTTCGCCCCCGGGTCGTCGCCCGCGATCGGCAGCGCCCGGCGGCCCGGGGTGCCCGGCGGAGTGCCGTCGGACAGCAGGTGGGCGGCCATGATGTTGTTGAAGCCCTTGACCACGCGCGAGGTCGGCAGATGCTCCTGGAGCAGCCCCGACGGCGTCTTCTCGCCGGAGTCGATCTCCGGGAACCGCCCGTCGCGCTCGAAGTAGTAGTTGTTCGTGTCGATCACGATCTTCCCCGCGAGCGGCTCGACCGGGACCTTCGTGTACGCGTGGAACGGCACCGTGACGACCACGACGTCCCCCGCCTCGGCCGCCCCTTCGGGCGTCGACGCGGACGCGCCCGGCCCGAGCGACCCGACCAGGTCGGCGAGGGTCTCGGGCCCCCGGGAGTTGCTCATCACGACGGTGTGACCGGTGCCGACGGCCAACCGGGCCAGCGCCGACCCGATGTGCCCGCTACCGATGAATGCGATGACCATACTCACGGGAACCAGACCGAAGGGGATGGAATTCCCCCTCCGCCCTCCAACGCGACCACCCGCAAGGCCCCCTTGGTGACCATGAGCACCCTGCCGTCGCCCAGGTCGTGGATCGCGTAGATCCGCCGTTCGCCCGTGTGCACCCGCCCTCCCGCGCCGGTCACCAGGCCGAGCGGCTCCGCGACGAGGAACGGCAGCACCCTCGGCCAGTCGAACGGGCACTCGACGTACCGGACCTCGGGCGTGGACAGGCGTAACTCCACGACCCGCCGGGACTCGGTCCGGGCCAGGCACCGATCGGCGTCCACGACCCGGAACACCTCGACCAGGTCGGCCTGGTGGAGCGGTTCGGGCGGCCGCCAGTCGTGCAGCCGGGCTCCGTCACGGGGGCTCACCAGCCAGGCGCGGTCGCCGTGCCCGAGCAGCGCCCGGTCGCCCCAGGCCGCCGGCAGCACCGTGGCCGTTCTGGCGGGGGTGCACCACGACACCGCCCCGGTCTCCAGCTCGGCCGCCCCCACCGGCGTGTACCCCCGCCAGCCTCCGAAGAGGACCAGCGGGCCGCACACCACGGCATGCGCGCTCCACTCCCGCGTCGACGCGCACCAGAGCTCCGCGCCCGTGGCCAGATCGAGGCAGCGCAGCCGCGATCCGCCGACCAGGACCCGGTCTCCTGCCAGCACGATCTCGCGCGGCCACGGTTCGGTCGCCACGTCCCACCGCACCGAGCCGTCGCGGGGATCGAGGCAGACCAGCCGGGTGTGGCGTTCGTACACGACGATCACGTCACGACGGACCGCGGGGATCGCGGCATATCCGGCGATGTGCAGCGATCTCTCCCAGACGTGACGCACGGGGTGATCATACAAACCTCGTCTCCAGCATTGACGAGGTTTTCTCCCGCCCCTACATTGTCTCCCCTAGAGACGATGTTCCGTCGTGGTATGAAGTGACGCACCAGGAGGCCCACAGACGAGTTGAGGCACCATGACCGAGCGATACCTCGGCGTTCTCGGCATCGGCGAGGCGCTGGGGGTGAGCCGGCACGCGGTGCACAAGTGGCGGGCCCGCCACCCCGCAGGCTCCGCCCACCCCTTCCCCGACCCTGACGCCGAGATCGACGGCGCCCCCGGCTGGCGCCCCGACCGTCTCGGCGAGATCGTGCGCTGGCGTGAGAGCCTGCCCGGCCGCGGCGCCGGCGGAGGGCGCCCGTCCGCGGCCCGGCAGGACTACCTGAAGGCGGCCGCCGAACGCGGCCTCGACCGTGACGAGGCGCTGCGGGCCCTCGTGACGTTCACCGAAGAGTTCCCCGAGATGACCGAGCCGGAGATCTGCGCCTGGCTCATCGAGAGCTGGCGTCCCTTCTAGCCGTAAGGCGATGACGCATGCCCCTCAACGGCACGACCGCACCCGGATTCGAACCCGTCCGCGACGCGTTCGCGGCGAACTTCGAGCACCACGACGAGATCGGCGCCGCCGTCTGCGTCTACCTCCACGGCGAGAAGGTCGTCGACCTGTGGGGCGGCGTGGCCGACCCCGAGACCGGCCGCCCCTGGACCGAGGACACCCTCCAGGTCGTCTTCTCCACCACCAAGGCGATCACCGCCGCCTGCGCCCTGCACCTGGCCGACCGCGGCCTGCTCGACCTGGACGCCCCCGTCGCCGACTACTGGCCGGAGTTCGGCAAACCCGAGATCCCGGTACGGTGGCTGCTCACCCACCAGGCGGGCCTGGCCGCCCTCGACAAGCCGGTCACCCCCGCCGAGGCCATCGCCTGGGAGCCGGTGGTCGCCGCCCTGGAAGCCCAGCAGCCCCTCTGGACGCCGGGCACCGAGCCGGGCTACCACGCCCACACCTTCGGCTGGCTGGTCGGCGAGGTGGTCCGCCGGGCGTCGGGGCGGACGCTGGGGACCTACCTGCGCGAGGAGATCGCCGGCCCGCTCGGCCTGGACTTCTGGATCGGGCTGCCGCCTTCCGAACACCACCGCGCCGCCCGGATCGTGTCCCCGAAGATCGACCTGTCGGTCGACCCGGCGACCCTTCCGGAGGAGCTGCGCCCCTACTTCGACCCGGCGTCGCTGACGATGCGCGCCTCGATGGCGGTGACCCCGTTCCTGAACCACAACGACCCCATGGAACTGGCGGCCGAGTTCCCCGCCTCGAACGGGGCGGGCAGCGCGCGCGGGCTGGCGGGTTTCTACGCGGCCCTGCTCGACGGGCGGATCCTGAGCCCCGAACTGCTGGCCGAGGCCACGACCGAGCAGGTCGGCGGGGTCGACAAGGTGCTGCGGGTGCCGGTACGGGTGGGGCTGGGCTTCGGGCTGCCGAACCCGGACGAGTTCTGGTACGGGCCGCGCGCCTTCGGCTTCCCCGGATATGGGGGCTCGCTGGGCTTCGCCGACCCCGACCGGGGGCTGGCCTTCGGCTACGTCATGAACCACGGACAACATGCGGCGAACGACCGCCGCGCGGCCGACCTCGTGCGGGCCGCCTACTCGTGACGGCGGCCCGGTGGGCGCGGCCGGGTGGCGCCGGTTGCGGCCCCGGCCTCGGCCTCGGTCGGTGCCGGGGTGGGCGGAGCCGTAACGGAGAAAAGAAGATCTCCCGGGCCTTCACTCGGCCCGGGAGATCTCGGGATCAGCTGCAGCCGCTGGTGCTGCCGCAGCCTTCGCAGACGTAGCAGCTACCGGCCGGACGCATCTTCGTGCCGCAGGTCATGCACAGCGGCGCGTCGGCGGTGAAGCCCTGGTGGCCTTCGAGGTGGCCCTCCGACGAGGCCCTGACCGGCTCGGCGATCGGGACCGGCTTGGTCACCGGCGGCTCGATCGGGGCCGACTGGGCCAGCGCCGCGGTGTCGAGCTGGGCGGCCGGGTCTTCGCCGCGCTGCTGCGCGGCGCGCTCCGACGCCGAGAAGATGCCCAGGGCGGCCCGGTCTTCGTAGGCCAGGTGGTCGAGGGCCAGGCGGCGGAAGATGTAGTCCATCACCGACTGGGCCATGCGGACGTCGGGGTCGTCGGTCATGCCGGCCGGCTCGAAGCGCATGTTGACGAACTTCTGCACGTAAGTGTCGAGCGGCACGCCGTACTGGAGACCGATCGAGATCGCCACGGAGAAGGCGTCCATGACGCCCGCGAGGGTCGAGCCCTGCTTGGACATCTTCAGGAAGACCTCGCCGAGACCGTCGTCGGGGTAGGACGACGCGGTCATGTAGCCCTTCGCGCCGCCGACCGTGAAGCGGGTCGTGATGCTCGGGCGGCTGTTCGGCATGCGGCGGCGGGTCGGGCGGGAGACCTCGATGACCTTGGTCTCGGGCTCGGCGACGACCGCGGCCTCTTCGGTCTTCTTGCTGCCGCCCGCCGACAGCGGCTGGCCGACCTTGCAGTTGTCGCGGTAGACGGCCAGGGCCTTCAGGCCGAGCCGCCAGCCCTCGAGGTAGACCTGCTCGATGTCGTCGATCGTCGCCGACTCGGGCAGGTTGACCGTCTTGGAGATCGCGCCCGACAGGAACGGCTGGGTCGCGGCCATCATCCGGACGTGGCCCATGGGCGCGATCGCCCGCTCGCCCATCGCGCAGTCGAACACCTCGTAGTGGGCCTCCTTGAGACCGGGGGCGCCGACCACGTGGGAGTTCTGCGCGATGTACTCGACGATCGCCTCGACCTGCTCCTCCTGGTAACCCAGCTGACGCAGGGCCCGGGGGATGGTCTGGTTGACGATCTGCATCGAGCCGCCGCCGACGAGCTTCTTGAACTTGACCAGGGCCAGGTCGGGCTCGATGCCGGTGGTGTCGCAGTCCATCATCAGGCCGATGGTGCCGGTCGGGGCGAGCAGCGACGCCTGGGCGTTGCGCCAGCCGTTCTTCTCGCCCAGCTTGAGGCACTCCTGCCACTGCTTGGTGGCCTCGGTGTGGATCGCCTTGTCCATCGCGTCGACGGTGCGCACCGCGTCGTTGGCCGCGGCGTGCTTGCGCATGACCCGCTTGTGCGGCTCGGCGTTGCGCTCGTATCCGTCGTACGCCCCCACGATGCCCGCCAGCTCGGCGCTGCGGCGGTAGGACACCCCGGTCATCAGCGACGTGATCGCCCCGGCGATGGCCCGGCCGCCGTCGGAGTCGTAGGCGTGGCCGGTGGCCATCAGCAGCGCGCCCAGGTTGGCGTAGCCGATGCCGAGCTGCCGGTAGGCGCGGGTGGTCTCGCCGATCTTCTCGGTCGGGAAGTCGGCGAAGGTGATCGAGATGTCCATCGCGGTGATGATCAGCTCGGTCAGCTTGACGAACCGCGCGATGTCGAAGGCGTCGTCGTCGGTGAGGAACTTCAGCAGGTTGATCGACGCCAGGTTGCACGAGGAGTTGTCGAGGTGGACGTACTCCGAGCAGGGGTTGGACGCGGTGATGCGGCCGGTCTCGGGGCAGGTGTGCCAGTCGTTGATCGTGTCGTCGTACTGGACGCCCGGGTCGGCGCACTCCCACGCCGCCTTGGCCATCTTGCGGAAAAGGTCCTTGGCGTCGATCTCCTCGATGACCTCATGGGTGAGGCGGGCGCGCAGGCCGAACTTCCCGCCGGTCTCGACCTGGCGCATGAACTCGTCGCTGACGCGGACCGAGTTGTTGGCGTTCTGGTACTGCACCGACACGATGTCCTTGCCGCCCAGGTCCATGTCGAACCCGGCGTCGCGGAGGGCGCGGATCTTGTCCTCCTCACGCGCCTTCGTCTCGATGAACTCCTCGATGTCGGGGTGGTCGACGTCGAGCACGACCATCTTGGCCGCCCGGCGGGTCGCCCCGCCCGACTTGATGGTTCCCGCCGACGCGTCGGCGCCCCGCATGAAGGACACGGGCCCGCTGGCCGTGCCGCCCGAGGAGAGCAGTTCCTTCGAGGAGCGGATGCGGGACAGGTTCACACCCGAGCCCGAACCGCCCTTGAAGATCACGCCCTCTTCCTTGTACCAGTCGAGGATCGACTCCATGGTGTCGTCGACGGCCAGGATGAAACAGGCGCTGACCTGCTGCGGCGACAGGGTGCCGACGTTGAACCACACGGGCGAGTTGAACGCGAACAGCTGGTGGACCAGCGCGTGCTTCAGCTCGTGGTCGAAGATCTCGGCGTCTTCGTCGCTGGCGAAGTAGCCGTTCTCGACGCCGGTACGCGTGTAGACCCCCGTCACCCGGTCGACGAGCTGCTTCAGGCTCCACTCGCGCTGCGGCGTGCCGAGCGCGCCGCGGAAGTACTTGGTGGTCACGATGTTGGCCGCGTTGACCGACCAGGCCGCCGGGAACTCGACCCCGCGCTGCTCGAAGTTGACCGAGCCGTCGCGCCAGTTGGTCATGACGACGTCACGGCGCTCCCACTCCACCGCGTCATAGGGGTGGACGCCCTCGGTGGTGAAGATCCGCTTCACCTTCAGCCCCTTGGCCCGCCCACGCCGTGCGCGCGTGGATGTGCCGTTGACCGTCTCCGTCATGACTCCCCCTTGGCATGTGCCTTGAGTTGCTGGATCTCTGCCTCGAAGTCGGCGAGGGTCTCGAACCCCCGGTAGACCGAGGCGAAACGTAGATAAGCCACCTCATCGAGGTCGCGCAGCGGCCCGAGGACCGCGACGCCGACCTGGTGGGCGGGGATCTCGGCGACACCGGACGAACGGATGCTCTCCTCGACCCTCTGCCCGAGCTGCGCGAGCGAGTCCTCACTGACGGGCCGCCCCTGGCAGGCCCGCCGGACCCCGGCGATGACCTTCTCCCTGGAGAAGGCCTCGGTCACCCCGCTGCGTTTGCTCACCATCAGCAGGACCGTCTCCTGCGTGGTGAAGCGCCTCCCGCATTCGGAACAGGTGCGCCGGCGGCGAATCGCCCCGCCGTCTTCCGTCGACCGGCTGTCGACGACCCGGGTGTCGGGATGACGGCAGAACGGGCAATGCACGCCGTCGCCTCCTCACTGACCAGACGCTCGCGCACGCCCCCACATGTGATGAGGTGCGGCAAAGGAAACACAATCTATGGTTCGCTCAGTTGACCACGACCACTAGATGTTGTGGTTCCCCAACCCTAGAAGTGAGTCCCCTAGATCGCAACTCAAACAACACGCCCCTCAGGGGCCTACTGACCTGGGACGTCTCGGGGGAGGTAGAGCGTCGTGCCTGGCCGGATGAGGGGATCGGGTAAGCCGTTCAAATCCATGATCTCGCGAACGAGGACCCCTGCGTCGCGGCCATCGCCGGATGACGTGGCGATGCCCCAGAGGGTGTCGCCCTCCTGAACGGTGACCGTGGGCAACCCTTCTACGGGGCGGGTGGTGGACGCGGTCACGGCAGCCCGCGTGCCCAGCCAGAGCACGGCCAAACTCAACGCGGCGATGAGCGCCACCAGCACGATCCTGCCCCGCCTGGTCAGGCGGAGGGGCGGCGTTCCTTCTCTGCCTGTACGGGGGCCTGCGGAGTGGGGCGGGCGTCTGACGTCGCCCCATCGGGTGAGCGCTTGCGGGGCGTGGATGCGGTCCTGCCCGGGAGGGCGGCCTGCCTCCTCCCGGGTGGAGGGCCCAGAACGGCCGATGACTTCGTCAAGCGTGCCAACCCTGGCATGGCCTGCGGCTACCTCACGGGCGGAGACCTCATTGGCCCCATCACGAACGCGGACCCGATCGCGACCGGCAGGCCCGGCGAGGCCTGCGGCTCCAGAACCATCAACCCCAGAGCTCCCAGCAGAAGAACTGTCGCGCGCCCGGATGTCTTTGCCGGAGAAGCCGTTACCTCCGAGTGCGCCCTTGCCGTCAGAGAGGCGCATACCTCCGAACGGTCGAACAATGCCGACGACCAGGCGATCAGCGATGCGAGAAATGACGGATCTGCTCAGCGTGTCGCGGCCGGCGACTTCAGCCTGGGGAAGACCCTCAGCCGGAGGAGCCATCCGACGCCCCGCATTTGAAGAAGTCTGCGCACAGCGGACACGAGGACTGGCGTCGTCACCCGCCCGCCGGCCTGATTCGGGGCGTCTGGCATCGGCCACATCGATCGGCTTACGCGGATCCCGGTCGAGACGATTCCGAGAATCGGCTTGCCCCTGCGATTTCCGCCCTGAACTGGACCTTCTCTTCCCATCGCGCTTCTGACCCACGCGAGTCTCCGAGCCTCGCCTTGGCCCTACCTGCCCGACCGAATCTTGCCCCCACGTGCCCGAAGCCGCCGCACCCTGCCAGGAATCCGCGTGATCATCTGAATTCCGCGATGGACCTAGATGCGCGGGCGAATTGCGCCATGGACCGGACCGAACCACTGAACTCAGCCCTGAGCCCGCTCGACCATCCGCCTCTCGCCCTTCACCTGGACGCGGGCATGTGTCAGGCCACAGGGCGGGCCGAACCACCGGACTCGGCTTTGCGATCGTTTGGGCACCTCGTGCTTCACCCGGACCCGTGCGCACGTCCGGCCACGGGCCGGGCCGAACCGCCATACCCAGCCCTGAGCCCGCTCGACCATCCAAATTTCGCCCTTCACCTGGACGCGGGCGTGCGTCAGACCACAGAGCGGGCCGAACCACCGGACTCGGCTTCGAGCTCGTTCGGGCATCCGAATTTCGCTCTTCGCTCGGGCACCTGGGCACGTCTTGTGCCGTGCCGGACTGAACTGCCGAGCCCTGCCTCGGTACTGTCCGGCCTGACCCCGTATTCGTCGGCGAGCTTGGCCGTGGACTCGAGTCGTTCTCGGAATCTCCGGTCGGTGGCGCCGGGACCAGAGTGAGGTGGCCGCGCCTTATATGGGGGTGTTCCGCCGGGCGCGGATCCGCAGCCCTCGGCGGGCGAGTGTTCGAGTGTGTGAGTGGAGTCGTAGGGGTGTCCTTCTGCGTGGGCTTCATCGTGAACCTCCTCGACTGCCCTGCAAGAAGGGAAGAAAGATCGCGCAAATCGAACACGATGTCGATCGAACTCCCGTACGATGTTGTACACCACGCCACCGACGTTTTCGAGGGCAATCGAACAACTGTTTGATATTGATCTTGAATCGCGGTAGCGTCGCTCTGTGCGACGCGAGGAACACGGATTGGGAGGTGCCCAGGTGAACAACGACGGGCTGGCCGGCCAGCGCGACGAGAGCGTGAGCGATCTGGCGGTTCGCCGCCGCGACTCGCTCGGGCTCACCCCCAGGCAGCGCAAGATCCTGGAGGTGATCCGCGACTCGGTCCAGCAGCGGGGCTACCCACCGTCGATGCGCGAGATCGGTGAGGCGGTGCAGCTCACGAGCACGTCGAGTGTGTCCCACCAGCTCACCGCCCTTCAGCGCAAGGGCTACCTGCGGCGCGACCCCCATCGCCCGCGCGCCCTCGAGGTGCGCCTGCCCGGCGAGCCGGTTCTCTGGGTCGACCCCGACGCCGCCGTGGAAGACTCCGCTTTCAACCGCCCGACGGCGGCCTATGTTCCCCTCGTGGGGCGCATCGCCGCAGGTGGGCCGATCCTGGCCGAGCAGAACCTCGAAGACGTCTTCGCGTTGCCGAAGCAGCTCGTCGGCGAGGGCACCCTGTTCCTCCTCCAGGTCTCGGGTGACTCGATGATCGAAGCCGCCATCGCCGACGGCGACTGGGTGGTCGTCCGCCAGCAGCCGGTCGCCGACAACGGCGACATCGTCGCCGCGATGATCGACGGCGAGGCGACCGTGAAGACCTTCAAGCGCAAAGACGGCCACGTCTGGCTGGTCCCCCACAACCCCAACTACGAGCCGATCCCGGGCGACGAGGCGACCGTCCTCGGCAAGGTGACGGCGGTCCTCCGCAAGCTCTAGCCACGACCTCTACGTTCGGGGCACCCATCCACGCGGCCGGGTGCCCCGACGTATGAACGGTCCCGCTCAGGGCGACCCAGATCTACACACACTCGGCTCAGCGCAGCCCTGCCTTATGGCTCAGCGCAGCCCTGCCGTGCCCTGGCACAAGCTCGGCCTGGCAGCTGGTCGGCACCTGTACTTGGGCCAGCCCATGCTCGGCATACCTCAGCTTCGCCCAGCCCGTGCCCAGCACCTCAATCGGCCTTGTTCTGCATATCGCGGCCACCCACCCAGCTCAGGTCAGCGCGGCTCAGCCAGCCCAACCTAGGTCAGGTCAGGTCGATGCAGCGCGGCTCGGCCAGCCCACCGGTTTGACGGGCACGATCTCGGTGTCGAGGAGGTGCGTCGCTCGGCTCAGCTCATTCGCGCAGCCCACGGTAGCTCATCGCACCTCAGCACCTCCACTCGGCCCAACCCGGCTCGGCATACCTCGGATTTGCCTCACCCACACTCGGCAGGTCAATTGGCCTTGTTCCTCACATCTCGGCTCCACCCAGCCCGTTCGATGCAGCGCGGCTCGGCTAGCCCGCCGGTGGTGACGGGAACGATCTGCGCGCCGAGGCAGTCCGCCGCTCGGCTCAGTTCAGCTCAATCGCGCATCCCAGCTCGGCTGGGGTGGGGTGCCCGGTGTTTCCGCTTGGCACCCAAGCTCAGCACCCCCGGCTCGGCACCCCAGGTCGGCATCCCCAGGTCGGCATCCCCAGGTCGGCATCCCCAGGTCGGCATCCCCAGGTCGGCATCCCCAGGTCGGCGCCCCAGCTTGCCCAGTCAGCCCTGCCTGGCCCAGCCCCGCTTGACCCAGCCCCGCTTGACCCAGCCCCCTTCGGCCTCGCTTGGCCCAGCCCTGCTCGGCTCTGCTCGGCCCTGCTTCGGCCCTGCTCAGTCCAGCTGGTCCGCCTCTCTGGTCGTTCTCAGGCCGCTACAGGCCCGGCGGGCGCTCTCAAGGTCCTCCCAATGCCCCGCCCCGACCGTGGCTCAGCTCTGCCGTCGCTCTAGGGGCGGTATTGCCGATGCAGAGTGAGATGTCCCGTCATACGCTGTTTGCGTGGACTTTGATCAGTTGACGGTCGAGCAGGCCCGCAGACGCGACGGAACCAAATGGGCTCAGGCCAAGGGCGATGTCATCCCCGCCTGGGTCGCCGACATGGACTTCCCCGTCGCCGACCCCATCCGCGAAGCGATCATGCACCGGGTCACCACCGACATGGGTTACGCCGACTGGCCCTGGGAGCGGCCAGGGTTGCCGCTGCCCGAGGTGTTCGCCGAGCGCATGGCCGCCCGGTACGGCTTCCACCCCGATCCCGTCCACGTCAGGCCGTTCACCGATCTCAACCAGTCGTTGCAGGCGCTGCTCGACGTGCTCACCGAACCCGGTGAGGGTGTGCTCACCCACACGCCGACCTACAACGCCTTCCTGATGACGCTGGAGGCCATGAACCGGCCCCCGGTCCCGATTCCGCTGGTCCCCGACGGCGACAGTTGGCGGGCGGAGCTGCCGGCCGATCCTCAGGGCGCGCGGGTGCTGCTGCTGGTCAATCCTCACAATCCGACGGGGCGGTGCTTCACCCGTACAGAGCTGGAGGAGATCGCCGAATACGCCGATCGGCACGATCTCACCGTGATCTCCGACGAGATCCATGCCGATCTCGTGTTCGCGCCGAACGAGCACATTCCCTTCGGGCTGCTGCGGCCCGAGCGCACCGTTACGATCACCTCGGCCAGCAAGGCCTTCAACATGGGCGGATTGCACTGCGCCATCGCGCACATCGGCTCCGCGCGGGTGCGGGAGGCGCTGGCCACGCGTCCGCCGGCTCTCTACGGGTTGCCTAGTGTGCTCGGGGTCGCCGCTACGGTGGCCGCTTGGCGGCAGTGTGACGCCTGGCTCGACGGGGTCGTGGCCGTGCTCGATCGCAACCGGAAGACGCTGGCTCAGCGGCTGCCCGCCGGGTGGAGTTATCGGGTGCCGGAGGCGACCTATCTCGCCTGGATCGATACCGGCATTCCGGACGCGGCGGTCGTTCTGGAACAGGAGGCCCGGGTGAAGGTCGCGTCGGGGTCGATCTACGGTGCGTCCGACACCTGGATCAGGCTTAATTTCGGCACGTCGGGGCCCATTCTGGAGGAGATTCTCGACAGAATACGAGGGTGACCGACGTTTCTCACTATCTCGGGCTTCTCGCGGACGAATGGCCGTCGTCCCACTGGGGCACCGTCACCTGGATCTCCGGCGTCGAGCTCGAGACCGCTCTCGACATTCTCGGCGGCGACCCCGATTCCGAGCTCTCCCTTTCGTTTCACGACTGCCATTCCGCGGCGCTCAAGGATTTCCAGTTGCGCGGCCCCCTCGGCAGCGAGATCCTGCTCGACCGGGCGGGTCCGTGGCTGGTCTGCATCGAGCCGTTCGGCGACGGCGATGCCATAACGGGCACGCTGCTGGAACTGTCGAGAAAGGGAACCGCTTTCTCGCTGCAATTCCATCCGGACGATTCTCACACCTTCAGCTACGCCGCCGACGGGGAGGCCCTGGTGGTCGTCCATCGGATCGGCGAACCCACGGTCGAGGGGCCGATCTCCCTTGACGAGATCGCCGGTGACCTGGTTGTGCTGGGCGCCGACGCCGAGCCCGTCACCTGGGCGGCGCACGCGCTGAACATCGCCGAGCGGCTGACCGGGTTCCGGCTCACCGCCGAATGGCTGCGCGCCGAACACCCCTGCTTCATCGGCACCCGCCGCGGAGCAGCGCGGGTCTGAGCTCGTCCCAGGCCCGCACCTCTTCCGCCAGGTCGGCCGAGGTCAGCAGGGGCAGGGCCGACCGCACGACGTGGATCTGGCTCCTCAGTCTCCGGGCGAGCCGGATCTCGTCCGGGGAGCGGCCTGCCAATGCGTGGGCCTCCTCCAGAGACGGGATCGTGGCCAGCCAGCGCGCCACGGCCTCATCCAGAGACGGAATCGTCACCGGCTGGCGCGTCAGGGCCGCGTCCAGAGACGGATTCACCGCCGACCGGCGGGCTGCGGCCTCATCCAGAGATGAATCCGTCATCGGCCGACGGGCCACATCCATATCCAGACGTGGATTCACCGCCGGCCGGTAAGCAACAGCCCCATCCACAGGCGGATTCGCCGAAGACCGGCAGGCCACAGCCTCATCCCGAGACGGATCCGCCACCGGCTGGCGGGCCACATCCATATCCAGACGTGGATTCACCGCCGGCCGGTGGGCAACAGGCGCGTCCAGAGGTGGATGCACCGCCGACTGGTGGGCGATGGCCGCATTCAGGGACGGGTTCATGGCCGGTCGGTGGGCGATCGCCGCTCTTAGAGACGGCTGTTCGCCGGCTCCCTCCAGCAGGGCGCCGATCAGGGTGACGGCGGCGAGGTTGGGGCTGTCGATGCCGCGTTCGGCCGCCTGGCGGTCGAGGGCTAGGCGCAGGAGGAACCAGGTCGGGTCCTGAGCGGGGTGGAGGGCGACCGTTCGGCGGAGGTGGAACCACCAGTCCTGGTCCGGGACGGGGGCGCGCCGGTCGAGCCAGGCGGCGATCTGTGATTCGTCGCAGGTGAGCAGGTGCCGGATATAGCCGGCGAACTCCTGGTCGCGGCCGTTGAACCGCCGGTAGACATTGGGACTCGTCGGTGCGAGGATCTTGAGGACGGTGCCGGGAGGTTCGTCCCACACCTCCGGGTCGAGCTGGACCAGGATGCCCATCCGCGCCGTCGGCTCCCAGTACTCGGCAGTGCCCTCGTTGACCGGGGTGTCTTCCGTCAAGGTGAACCCTCGGGCCTCCACGGCCTCCCGGAGGTCGGCGAAGTCCAGCCGGGCCGGAAAGGCGCCGTATCGCTCGGTCAGCACCGGTTCGACGTCGCCGTGTTCGGCGAGGTCGGGCAGGCGGTGGGCCTGAGGGCCGAAATAGAGACACTGCCAGGGATCGCGGCGCCGAGAACGCCACCAGCCGAACTCGATCAGGCCGAAGTCGTGGATCATGTTGGTCGGCTCGTCGAGCGCGGGACCCCGCCCGAAGACCTCCTCGACCTCCGCCGGGGTGCTCGTGTGGTCGAGGCCAAGCACGGTTCCGGTCGTCACCAGGTCGGCGAAGAAGTCGAGCCCGCTCAATCCCGGCCCCGGCGCTCGATCCGCATACGCAGGTATTCGCCGAGCGGAATGTCAGCACATTTCCGCCAGGACTTGGGCCTCTTGAGGTAGAGACGGCCCGGCTCCGCGACGAGGATCTGCCGATCGCAGTGACGGTTCGTGCGGTGGGGATATCGCTTGTTGCGGGAGCTCTTGTCGTTCTCGCCGTAGTCGTTACGACGGTCCTTCGCGTAGCTCAGCCGTTTCTTCTCCTGCGGCGTCTTGCGGCCCATGGAGTCAACCGTGCCAGCACCTCCAGACGAAACCAATACATTTATCCCGCTGACCGGCCGCGCGAACGAGGCCGGTCAGCGGTCAGGTCGTCAGCTGCAGGTGATCGGGGAGGGCACCGCGTTGGTGCCGTTCCAGGTCCCGTTGAAGCCGAACGTCGTCGATCCGTTGGCCGCGATCGACCCGTTGTAGTTCAGGTTGTTCACCGTCACCTGCGAGCCGGAGACGGTGTGCTGACCACTCCACAACTGGGTGATCGTCTGCCCGTTGGCGAAGCTCCACCGCACCGTCCACCGGCTGATCGCCGCCGACGACGGCCGCACGGTCACCTCACCCTGGAACCCGCCCGGGTACTGGTTGATGATCCGGTACGTCGCCACGCACCCACCGGGAGACGGCGAAGGTGACGGGGATGGCGAGGGTGAGGGAGAAGGTGAAGGGGAGGGCGACGGGCTGGGCGAGCCCGACGGCGAAGGTGAGGGTGACGGTGTGGTGCCCGGCGGCACCGGGGCGATCAGATACGGGCTCAGGATGTTCTGCTTGGCCGTCTGGACCGTCACCCAGTCGTCCAGCACGATTCCGCCCGTGTCGCCCGAGTTCGGGTTCCACGACCAGTACGTGAACGACATGCCGTTCACGCCCGTGCCCGTGTACTTCATCAGCTCCGTCAGCCAGATCCGGTCGACGTTGGACGTCATCGTCGTGCCGAACTCGCCCATCATGATGGGCGCGATGTTCTGCTTGTACAGGTAGCCCCAGTACCGGTCCCAGATGGCCGGCATGTTGGCCGGGTACGACGGGTCGGAGAACCACGACTGGTTGTAGACGGACGTCGCGTACTCATGCGGCGAGTACACGAGCCGGTTGGCCACGTTGAGCCGAACCGGGAACTGTCCGGCCTTGGAGAGGTTGCCGCCCCACCATCCGCAGTCTTCGTCGTTGGAGGTGTCGTTGTCCCACACGTTCGACAGGCCGCCCGACGGGCACGAGACGCCCTCGACGAAGATCAGCCAGTTGGGCTGGACGGCGAGGATGGCGTTGCCGGCGCGTTCGGCGGCGAGACGCCAGTCGCGGGTCTCGACGCCGCAGCCCCAGCAGGCGCCGGTGGCGTTGGGGTTGGTGCCGTCGGCGTGGGGTTCGTTGTGCAGGTCGGCACCGATGACGGTGGTGTTGCCGGCGTACCGCTGGGCGAGCATGCGCCAGTCGTTGATCCAGGTCGCCTCCGAGACGGTGGAGGTGTACCAGAGGGCCGACTGCCCGGCGCTGGTCGGGCGGTGGCGGTCGAGGATGACCCGCATGCCCTTCGAGCCGACGTACTCGATGACCTTGTCGAGGATCTGGAGCGGTGACAGGCCGACGAGGTCGGGGTTGGTGAAGTCGTTGATGCCGGTGGCGACGGCGCCGGCCTTGAGCGCGTCGTTCGAGAACGGGATGCGCAGGGTGTTGTAGCCGAGCTGGGCCATGTGGTCGAGCTGGGACCGCCAGGTGACGCTGGCCCACAGACCGTGGAAGGTCTTGTTGTCGGTCTCCATGCCGAACCAGTTGATGCCGGTCAGCCGGACCGTCGCGCCGGTGCTGTCGACGATCTTGTTGCCGTTGGTCCGCAGGTAGCCGGTCCCCGTACCGGCCGCGTTGGCGGGGGTGCCGATCGCCACGAGTAAGCCGGCGATCAGCGCGGTCCCCGCCAACCAGGCGGTGATTCTGGACAAAGGTGCCTCCATAAGCGGGGGCACGCCTGGCCGTCGAGCCGGAACGGGTTCAGGCATGCCCCGCCGAGGCATGCCCGGACCGCACGCCCGACGATGTTCGAGATATCGGCTCGGGCGTCAATGCTGCTCCTACGGCACGATGTTGACCAGCTTGGGCGCCCGCACGATGACCTTGCGGGGGGCGCCGTCGAGGTGGGCCTTGACCTTCTCGGAGCTCAGGGCCAGCACCTCCAGATCGGTGTCCGAAATGTCCGGTGAAACTTCCAGGCGGTCGCGCACCTTCCCGGCCACCTGGACGACCGCGGTCACCGACTCCTGAACCAGCAGCGCCGGGTCGGCGACCGGCCACGTGGCGCGGGCGACCGACGGCTGGTGCCCCAGCCGCTCCCAGCCTTCCTCCGCCGTGTACGGCGCCACGATCGACAACATGACGGCCAGCGCCTCGGCCGCCTCGCGCACGGCGGGGTCGCCGGCGCCGGGGCCCGAGTCGATCGCCTTGCGGGTGGCCGAGGTCAGCTCCATCAGGCGGGCGACCGCCACGTTGAAGCGGTGGGTCTCGACCAGCTTGGTGACCTCGTCGATGGTCCGGTGCACGACCTTGCGCAGCTCCAGGTCGCCGGCGGCGAACTCGGAGCCGGCGCCGGACGCGTCGGTCATCACGCGCAGCGCGCGGGCCAGGAACTTCAGCGACGCGGCCGGCGAGACGTCGGCCCAGTCGATGTCGTCCTCCGGCGGACCGGCGAACACCATGGTCAGGCGGACGGCGTCGACGCCGAAGTTGTCGATCTGCACGCCCAGGTCGACGCCGTTGCCCAGCGTCTTCGACATGGCCTTGCCGCCGTTGATGACCTGCCCCTGGTTCAGCAGCCGCAGGAACGGCTCGTCCCAGGTGATCATGCCCATGTCGTAGAGGACCTTGGTGAAGAACCGGCTGTACAGCAGGTGCAGCACCGCGTGCTCGACGCCGCCGACGTACTGGTCGATGGGGCCCCACTTCTCGGCCTTGGCCAGGTCGAAGGGGCCGTCGTCGAACTTCGGGTCCAGGTAGCGCAGGAAGTACCACGAGCTGTCGACGAAGGTGTCCATCGTGTCGGTGTCGCGCTTGGCGGGGCCGCCGCACGTCGGGCACGCCACGTTGACCCAGTCGGTGGCCGAGGCCAGCGGCGAGACGCCCTTGGGCGCCAGGGCCTCGCCGCGCAGGTCGGGCAGCACGACCGGCAGGTCCTCGTCCGGTACGGGCACCTCGCCGCACGCCCCGCAGTGGATGATCGGGATCGGGGTGCCCCAGAACCGCTGGCGGGACAGCAGCCAGTCGCGCAGCCGGAAGTTCACGGTGGCCTTGCCGGTGCCGCGCTCGGCCAGGATCTCGATGATCTTCGCGATGCCCTCGGCCTTGCTCAGGCCGTCGAGCGGGCCGGAGTTGACCAGCTTGCCCTCGCCGGGCGTCGCCTTGCCGGTCTCGCCGGGGTCGGCCATGCCGGTGTGCACGACGACCTTCACCGGCAGGTCGAACTTCATCGCGAAGTCGAGGTCGCGCTGGTCGTGGGCCGGCACGGCCATGATCGCGCCGTGGCCGTAGTCGGCCAGCACGTAGTCGGCCGCCCAGACCGGGATGCGCTCGCCGTTGACCGGGTTGATCGCGTGCACGCCCAGGAAGACGCCCGTCTTCTCCTTCTCGGTCGACATGCGCTCGATGTCCGACAGCTTGGCGACCTCGGCGCGGTAGGCCTCCAGGGCCGCCCGCCGCTCCTCGGTGACGATCTCGGCGGCCAGCGGGGCGTCGGCGGCCACGACGAAGAAGGTCGCGCCGTACAGCGTGTCGGGGCGGGTCGTGTAGACGGTGACCGGGTCCTTGCGGCCCTCGATCTCGAAATCGACGTCGGCGCCGGTGCTGCGGCCGATCCAGTTGCGCTGCATGGTCAGCACGCGGTCGGGCCAGCCGCCCTCCAGGCGGGCCATGTCGTCGACCAGGCGGTCGGCGTAGTCAGTGATCTTGAAGTACCACTGGGTCAGCTCGCGGCGCACGACGTCGGCGCCGCAGCGCTCGCACTTGCCCGCGACGACCTGCTCGTTGGCCAGCACCGTCTGGTCGTTGGGGCACCAGTTGACCAGGCCGCCCTTGCGGTAGGCCAGGCCGCGCTCGAAGAAGCGCGTGAACAGCCACTGGTTCCACTTGTAGTACTCGGCGTCGCTGGTGTGCAGCCGGCGGGTCCAGTCGAAGGAGATCGCGTAGCGCTGGAAGCTGGCGGCCTGCGTGTCGATGTTGCTGTACGTCCACTCGGCCGGGTGGGCGTTGCGCTTGATGGCCGCGTTCTCGGCGGGCAGGCCGAAGGAGTCCCACCCGATCGGGTGCAGGACGTTGTAGCCCTTCAGGAACCAGTAGCGCGCCACCACGTCGCCGATGGCGAACACCTCGGCGTGGCCCATGTGCAGGTCACCGGAGGGGTAGGGGAACATGTCGAGCATGTAGCGCCGCGGCCGGGGGTCGGCGTCGTCCTCCACGACGGCGAAGGGCTTGAGCTCCTCCCAGCGGGGCTGCCACTTGGCCTGGATCGCCTGGGGGTCGTATACCTGCTCGTCCACGTATGATCTCCTGATTCATCGACACCTGCCCATAAAGAAACCCCCCGGCGCTGAAGCACGAGGGGCGGCCGCGTCGAAGGCTGCTGTCAGCTCGCTCGACGCGGCCCGGTAAGAAGCAGGTTCGCGGCACGCATAGGCCAAGCGTAGCGCAGGAAGCAAGCGGGTTGCGGTCGGCCGCAGACCGACCGCGACCCGCGCATCGAATCTGCCCGATCGGACCTGGTCCGACGAATGAGAACGGATCTTACACCGAGAGTAAAGTGGTGATATCGGATGGTGATAGATCCATTGTGACCTCGGTTGTCCCTTTCGTTTACCCTCATCTCGTGAACCCTGTCGACCCGAGGCATGGCCCGGACTTCCCGCAGGCGGACCTTCCGATGCAGGATCCGCCGACCGACCCCACGGGCGAATCGTTCAGGGGGCTCTTCTCCAGTTTGGCTGCGCCGCCCCCCAGCCCGCATGAGATCATGCCAAGCACGTCTAATTCGGGCATGATCTCGGGAGGTTCCATGCCCTCGGAGCACAGCGATCCACGGCGCGGCCCGGCCTGGCCGGAAGTCCCGCCAGCCTGGCCCGAGGTGCCGCCGTCCGCCGCCTCGTACCCGCCGAATCCGGTCGCCCCACCCAACGGCCGGCCTGATCCGGGCCCCTTCGGCGGCCCCGGCCCCTCGCCCGGCGGCTCGTTCCCGCCCAGCCCGGTCGCCGCGCGGTACGAGCAGCGCCCCGACCACCAGACCGGCCCGCAGAGCCCGCCGATCCCCCAGGCGCAGTTCCAGGAGCACCCGCCGTTCCCGGTGCCGCCTCCGCCGCCGCCCCCGGTGAGCCCGTTCGGCCCGGCCGACGACTACCCCGCCTTCGGCGCCGCGCAGGCGCAGGATTTCCCGCCCGTCAGGGCCGGCAGCGGGCCGGTGTTCCCCCCTCCGATGACCCCGCCGGGCTTCCCCGAGCAGCAGCAGCCCGCGCGGCAGCCCGCTCGCGCGAACACGGGCCCCGGTTTCCCCGAGCTTCCTCCGGAGGAGGGGCCCTGGGCCTCGGCGCCCAACGTCTTCCCGCGTGCCGACGACCGCAACCCGTCGTTCCCGCCGCGCCCGGTCGAGCCCGGCCCGCCGCCGCAGCAACAGCAACAGCAGCAGCAGCAGCAGCCGTTCTCCTACCAGGAGCCGGCCACCACGTTCGGCACCCCGCGCGGCCCGTTCGACCCGCGTGTGCCCCAGCCGCCGATGGACCAGCAGCCGTTCCCGCCGGTCCAGGCGCAGGCCCAGGCCGCGCCCCCGCAGCCGGCTCCCCCGCTGAACCCGCCCGTGACCCCGCCGATGAACGCCCCGATGAACCAGCCCGCGCAGCAGCAGCAGCAGCCGCAGCACGGCTACGGCGGGCCCACCACGGGCGAGCACCTGGTGCAGCAGCTTCCCGGCGACGACCCTTACAAGCCGTTCGTCACGGCGGGCCAGATCAGCGGCCCGAAGACGCCCCCGGCGGCCCGGCAGCAGGAGCTGTGGGAGACCGTGTGGGGCGACGGTCAGCACACGACCGACGATGACGACGACGACGAGAAGGGCAAGCCGGTCTGGCTGTTCGCGCTCGTCGGCTCGGTGCTGGTCGCGCTGATCGTGGCGCTGCTGTGGGCGTTCCTGGCCGGGCCGCTCAGCTCGGCCGCCGAGACCACCGCGGTGCCGTCGGGCAAGCCCTCGGCCAAGCCGACGTCCACCAAGCCGGCGGCGGCCGCCTCCGGCGGCATCCCTGAGTACGACGGCGAGAAGTCGGCCGTCAAGGGGACCGTCACCGACGAGACGGCCGGGATCTCGGTCTCGCAGCTCGGCGGCCAGTGGAAGACCGACGCCGACACCCAGACGGTGATGTCGACCTACGGCTACTCCACCCGCCAGTTCGTCAGCGCCGGGCTCACCTCCAAGGGCAAGCCGTGGTTCGCCACGGTCATGACCGGCAAGCTGCCGGACGACCTGGCCTCGCAGTACAAGTCGCCGACCGACATGCGGCCGGTGCTGAACAGCGTGGTGTTCAAGGCCCGGCAGAACATCTTCCCGAAGCCCAACAAGGTCGCCAGGGTCGGCGCGCAGAAGCTGCCCGGCGGCCTGGGCCAGGCCGCCGCCTACAAGGTGACCGACGACGGCGGCGGGACCCTGGTCGTGGTGGCCGCGGTGAACACCGGCGCCGAGGTCCCGTCGATCGTCTACATGCAGGTTCCCGATCTGCGCGACGACCTGCTGCCCGACGTCAACACGATCATCGACTCGATCAAGAAGTCCTAGAACTCGCAGGTCATGTGCTTCGTCCCGTTGATGAAGCTGGAGAACAGCCGCTCGGGTGAGCCGCCCTCGATGGTGGGCACCCGGGTGAGCAGTTCGCGGAACATGACGGTGATCTCGCGCCGGGCCAGGTGGGCCCCGAGGCAGAAGTGCGGCCCGGGGCCGCCGAACCCGACGTGCGGGTTGGGGTTGCGGCCGATGTCGAAGCGCAGCGGGTCGTCGAAGACGGCGGCGTCGCGGTTGGCCGACCAGTAGTAGAGGACGACCTTCTCGCCCTTCTTGTACTCGTTGCCGTTCATGACGTGGTCGCGGGTGACCTTGCGGCGCATGTAGTTGACCGGGCTGGCCAGCCGCACGATCTCCTCGACCGCGCCGGGCGCGAGGCCGTCGACGTCGGTGAGCCAGCGCGCCTTCTGGTCGGGGTTGGTCGTCAGCAGGCGCAGGCCGTACGAGATGGCGTTCCGCGTGGTCTCGTTGCCGGCCACCACGAGCAGGATGAAGAACGAGCCGAGCTCCTGCAGCGTGAGGCGCTCACCGTCGATGTTGGCGTTGACCAGCGACGAGATGAGGTCGTTGGTGGGGTTCTGCTCGCGGTGGGCGGCCAGTTCGCCGACCATCTGCTGCAGCTCCATGCCGGCGGTGAGCAGCGCGGTTCCGACGGCCTCGATGTCGCCGACGTATTCGGGGTCCTGCGCGCCGAGGATCATGTTCGAGCGGTCGAAGACGAACCGGTAGTCCTTCTCCGGGATGCCCATCATGTCGCAGATGATCTTCAGGGGCAGCCGGGCGGCGACCTCTTCGACGAAGTCGCAGCCGGGGCCCTTCTCCAGCAGGTCGTCGACGATCTTCGCGGCGGCGAGCGCGACGTCGTCCTCGAACTGCTTGATCATCTTGGGCGTGAAGGCCCGGGAGACGATGCGGCGCAGGCGGGCGTGCCGGGGGTCGTCCATGCTGATCATCGAGCCGAAGTACTCGACGAACTCCGGCGGCATGTCCACGATGTTGGTCGCGCCGCCGTCGCCCGAGCAGAAGATCTCGGGGGTGCGGCTGGCCTCCAGGATGTCCGCGTGCTTCACCAGCGCGTGGTAGCCCATGCCCTGGCTTGCGAAGGAGACCTGCGGCTCCTCGTAGAAGGCGGGTTTGCCGAGGTCGCGCAGCAACTGGAAGGAGTGTTCCCGGTCGGCCATCGGCCGCTTCCAGAACTCCCAGTCGGACAGGTCGACATCGGCGGCCGAGGTGATCGGCGGCATCGTCATGAGTGGAGCCTCCGGGGGAGGAAGACCAGAACGAGATTCGGTATCAATGCTGCCATACCAACTCTGCCGCGCGCTCGGCGATCATGACAACCGGGGCGTGGGTGTGCCCCCGGTTCAGCGTCGGCATCACCGACGCGTCGACCACCCGCAGCCCCTCGACGCCGCGCACCCGCAGCTCCGGGTCGACGACCGACTCGGCGTCGGCGCCCATCCGGCAGGTCCCCGCCGGGTGGTAGAGCGTCTCCGACCTGTCGCGCACCCATTGGGCCATCTCGTCGTCGGTCTTCGGATCGGTGTACGGCTCGATCGAGCCGTCGACGTAAGGGGCTAACGCCTCGGCCGTGCCGACGCGCACGCACGCCTTCAGCCCCTCGACGAGCCGGCGCAGGTCGGCGGGCGCGGTCAGGTAGCCGGGGTCGATGACCGGGTCGCGGCCGTCGAGCGTCACCCGGCCTCGCGACTCGGGCTGGAGCAGCACCGCCGCGACCGTCAGGCCGTGCCCGGCGGGCGGGGTGCGGCCGTGGTCGACGAACACGGCGGGCGCGAAGATGAGCTCGATGTCCGGGGCCGGTTCGGCCTCGGAGGTCCTGATGAACGCGACCGCCTCGGCGACGTTCGAGGTCAGGATGCCCTTGCGGCCGACCAGGTAGCTGAGCAGGTTGGGCACCGTCTCCGCGCCGCTCATCGTGATGGGCTTCGGGCAGCGGAAGTAGGCGCCGGTGGCCAGGTGGTCCATCAGGTTGGCCCCGACGTTCGGCGAGGCGTGCACCAGCTTCACGCCGTTGCGCGCCAGGACGTCGGGGTCGCCGATGCCCGACAACATGAGCAGGTGCGGCGAGCCGACCGCGCCGGCCGACACGATGACCTCCCTGCGGGCGGCCACCCGCTCCCCCGAGCCGTATTCGACCGCGACCGCGCGCCCGTCCTCGACCACGATCCGGTGGACCTGCGCGGCGGTCAGCACGGTGAGGTTGCCGCGCGACATGGCCGGGCGGAGGTAGGCGTCGGCGCAGCTCCAGCGGTGGCCCCGGTCCTGGGTGACGGGCGTCGGGCCGTAGCCCTCGGTGGAGCCGCCGTTGAGCTCGTCGAGCCGCGTCATGCCGAGTTCGGCGCACGCCTTCAGGAACGCGCCGGTCGCCTCGTTGGGCGAGCGCAGCTCCGAGACGTGGATCGGGCCGCTGGTGCCGTAGACGCCGCCGGTGTTGGAGCCGACGCGGTGCTCGGCGCGGCGGAAGTAGGGTTCGACCTCGGCGTACGACCAGCCCGGGAGGTCCCACTGGTCGTAGTCGAGCGGGTTGCCGCGCAACCACATCATGGCGTTCATCGACGAACTGCCGCCGAGCATGCGGCCTCTGGGCCAGTAGATCTCCCGGCCCGACAGGCCCGGCTGGGCCTCGGTGGTGAAGTTCCAGTCGTAGCTCGTGCCGAACAGTTTGCTGAAGGCGGCCGGCATGCGGACCTCCAGCTTGCGGTCGCTGCCGCCGGCCTCGATCAGGGCGACGGTGACCGACGCGTGCTCCGACAAACGGGCGGCCAGCACACAACCGGCCGAACCCGCTCCGACGATGACATAGTCGAACTCCATCCCTCGTACTTACTCCTCACGCTCGGGCCCGTCCAGGTTTTAGGGTGAGCTACGTACCGGTAGGTATGTCGATCCCCGAATCTGCCCCCAAGCTAGGAGCGGGCCCATGCTCAACCTGTCGATCGTGCTGGAGGACAGCGCCCGCGAGGCGCCCGACCGCACCGCCGTCGTCTTCGGTGATCTGCGGTTGTCCTACTCGTTCGTCAACACCGTGGCCAACCAGGTGGCCAACCTGCTGGTGTCGCGTGGCGTCGGACGGGGCGACAAGGTCGCCCTGGCCTGCCCGAACTCGCCCTACTTCCCCTTCGTCTACTTCGGCATCCTGAAGGCGGGCGCGACGGTCGTCCCGCTGAACGTGCTGCTGCAGGGGCGCGAGATCGCCTACCACCTCGACGACTCGCAGGCGAAGGCGTTCTTCTGCTTCGAGGGCACCCCCGAGCTGCCCCTCGGCGAACGCGGGAAGGCCGGGTTCGAGGCGTCCGGCGCCGAGATGTTCTTCGTGCTGCCGGCGACGCCGCTGGCCACCGAGTCGGAGTTCGGCGAGACGCTGTGGGCCGCCCTCGGCGGGATGAGCGGCGAGTTCGAACCGGTGCAGACCGACCCGTCGGACACCGCGGTCATCCTCTACACGAGCGGCACCACCGGCCAGCCCAAGGGCGCCGAGCTCAGCCACCAGAACATGCTGCTCAACGCCATGGTGTCCGACACGATGTTCCCCTCGGCGGGCGACGACGTCTATCTGGCGACGCTGCCGCTGTTCCACTCGTTCGGGCAGACCGTCGTCATGAACGGCGGGTTCCGGCGGCGGGCCACGCTGGTGCTGCTGCCCCGGTTCGAGCCGGTCGAGGCGCTGAAGCTGATGAACGCCGAGGGCGTCACCCTGTTCGCCGGGGTGCCCACCATGTATTGGGCGCTGCTGACGACCGTCCACGCCGGCGGCGGGCAGGTGCCCGCCTCGCTGCAGACCGCCGTCTCGGGCGGCGCGGCGCTGCCCATCGAGGTGCTGAAGGACTTCGAGACCACCTTCTCCGTGCCCATCCTCGAGGGGTACGGCCTGTCGGAGACCTCCCCCGTGTCCTCCTTCAACCAGCCGGGCAGGGTGACGAAGGCCGGCTCGATCGGCACCCCGATCTGGGGCGTGGAGATGAAGCTCGTCGACGCCGGGTGGAACACCGCCGAGGGGATCGGCGAGATCGCGATCCGCGGCCACAACATCATGAAGGGCTACTACAACCGGCCCGAGGCGACCGCCGAGGTGATGAACGACGGCTGGTTCCGCACCGGCGACATCGCCACCCGCGACGAAGACGGCTACTACTTCATCGTCGACCGCGCCAAAGACATGATCATCCGCGGCGGGTTCAACGTCTATCCGCGCGAGATCGAGGAGGTGCTGATGACCCACGAGGCCGTTTCGCTGGCCGCCGTCGTCGGCGTCGCCCACCCGTCGCACGGCGAGGAGATCAAGGCGTACGTCATCCTCAAGCCCGAGGCGAGCCTGACCGAGGAAGCCCTGGTGGAGTGGGGGAAGGAGATGATGGCGCAGTACAAGTACCCGCGCGTCGTCGAGTTCCGCGACGCGCTCCCGATGACCGCGACGGGCAAGATCCTCAAGCGCGAACTGCGCTGAGACGCAGCGGAGGCCGCGCCGGTTCCGTTCCGGCGCGGCCGTTTAATGCCGGATTTTGGATGATTCCGCTGTGGGGAAGCGGGTAGGGAGGCGCGCGTGCCGCCGTAGTCGATGTCGGGGAGAGACAACTCCATGCGCGCGCTCACCGGTTCGTTACTGCTGCTCGTGACCGGCGCACTCATCACCGGATCGGTGATGGTGCCCGTGTCCACGGCCAGCACCAGTACACCCGCCAAACGCACGACACCGTATGTGAAGGGAATCCGGTACGAAGCCGAGAAGGCCGCCATATCCCGGGGCGTCGTCCAGAAACGCCATCGGGGATACAGCGGGCGTGGTTACGTCAACGGCGCCGACCGCCGCGGCAACTTCGTCGAATGGACGGTCACCCCGCTGGCAGCGGGCACCAACCACGTCCACGTCCGTTACCTGACCGGCCGGACCCTCCAGGCCGACCTCCTCGTGAACGACGAGGTCGTCGCCGAGGACGTGAAGTTCCGGCCCTCCCGCTGGTGGCGCACCCTCGCCCTGGTGGTCGACCTGCCCGAGGGCGAGTCGTCGATCCGGATCGTCGCCGCGACGAGGCGGGGCAACCCCCACCTCGACAACATCACCCTGTACGCGGTTCCCGCGCCGCCCACGGCCACGCCGGAACCCACTCCGGAGCCGGAGCCCACGCCGACGCCGTGCGTCGGCCCGATGCCGCCCGGCGGCGAGACACCGCCGCCCGCACCGGAGGCGACCCCGCCCGACGACGGCTGCGTCGTCCCGGAACCGTGCCCGACCTGGACCCCGGAACCCACCCCCTCGGTCCCGCCGTCGGAGACGCCGACCGCCATCCCATCGGAAACGCCCTCGGCGACCCCTTCGGTGACGCCCGCTGAGACGCCCTCCGCCCTGGCGGACGTGGCCGCGCGCACGCAGACCGAGGCGACCACGGGCCCGCTGCCGCCGGCCCCGGAGCCCACGCCGACCGTGACCTGCACCCCGCCGCCGCCGTGTGACCTCGAGGTGGTCCGGCCCATCGACACGGTGCCCGGCTTCCCGGAGACCACCGCCCCGCTGCCCGCGCCGGTCCCCTCGGGCCTCCCGGAGAACACGACTCCGGTCCCGACGCCGGACATCCCGACGCCGACCCCGTCGAGCGGCCCGTCAGGCACCCCGGAGCCGACGCCGTCGAGCGGGCCCTCAGGCACGCCGGAGCCGACGCCGTCCCTGACGGTCACGCCGACCGCGACGCCGACCTGCACTCCGCCGCCGCCGTGCCCGACCGTGCCGGTCGAGCCCCCGGTGACCGAGACCGCGACGACGTTCACCACCCCGGAACCGATCCCGTCAGTGCCGCCGACCGAGACTCCCAGCGTGCCGCCGAGCGAAACTCCGACGGTGCCGCCGAGCGAGACGCCCAGCGGCATTCCGACCGTCTCCGAGACGCCGACCGTCACCCCGACGCCGACGCCGACGCCGACCTGCACGACTCCCCCGGTCGAGACGCCTCCGGCGACGCCCGAGCCGACGCCTCCGGTGGAGACCCCGCCCGTGACGCCGACGCCCGAACCCACCCCTCCGGTCGAGACCCCGCCCGTGGACCCGACCCCCACCGTGGACCCAACCCCCACCGTTGAGCCGACCCCGACCCCGACGCCCACGCCCACCGCTCCCGGTGGGGGCGCCCCCGGGACGCCCGAGGTGGTGTCGGAGCAGTGGACCGTCCCCTGGGACGTCGCCTGGTCGCCCGCGGGTGACTTCGCGCTGGTCACCGAGCGCGACAGCTTCAAGGTGTTCCGCGTGGCCAAGGACGGCGCGAAGACCGAGGCCGGCACGGTGCCGGAGTCGGTGGGGACCGGTGGTGAGGGCGGCCTGATGGGGGTGGCCTTCTCGCCGGGGTGGAACGGCGACAGCGACAAGGACGTGTTCTTCATGCACTCCGCGTCCGACGGCAACCGCGTCGCGAAGATGGAGTACGACGGGACGACCCTCTCGGCGTACACCCCGATCCTGACCGGGATCAGGAAGAGCACCTTCCACAACGGCGGCCGGTTGAAGTTCGGCCCCGACGGCTTCCTCTACGTCTCCACCGGAGACGCGCAGGAGACCAGCCTCGCCCAGGACCCCGAGTCGCTGAACGGCAAGATCCTGCGCATCACCAAGACCGGTGCGGCCGCCGAGGGCAACCCGGACGGGTCGCTGGTCTACTCGCTCGGGCACCGCAACGCGCAGGGCCTGGCCTGGGACTCCGAGGGCCGGCTGTGGTCGGCCGAACTGGGCGCGAACGCGACCGACGAGCTCAACCTGATCGAGCCGGGCAAGAACTACGGCTGGCCGACGTGCGAGGGGCCGTGTGACGAGCCGGGCATGACCAACCCGAAGAAGACCTGGTCGACGGCCGAGGCGTCGCCGAGCGGCATCGCGATCGTCGACGACGTCGTCTACATGGCGGCGCTGCGCGGCAAGCGGCTGTACGCGATCCCGCTCAGCGGCGGCGAGGCGGGCGACCCCGTCTCCTACTTCGCCGACGCCTACGGCCGCCTGCGCGCGGTCGAGCGGGTGCCCGACGAGCAGGCGATCTGGATCACCACCAGCAACGCCGACGGCAACGGCGGTCAGCCCGACGGCGCCGACCGCATCGTCAAGGTGAGCCTGAACTCGTAGGAGGAACACGGAAGACCCCCGGGAAGCCCGGGGGTCTTCTGCGTGATCCGGTCAGGGCCAGTCGAGCGAGGGCCGGAGCGCGACGCCGGACTTGCGGTCTTCGCCGAGCTTGACGCCGAGCACCTGGTGGAGCTGGACCTTGTTGCGTTCGAAGCCGACGATGCAGCCGGCCATGTAGAGACGCCACACGCGGGCGGTGCCCTGGCCGACTTCGGCCACGGCCTCGTCCCAGTGGTCGTCGAGGTTCTTGCACCAGTCGCGGAGGGTCAGCGCGTAGTGCTCGCGCAGGTTCTCCTCGTGGCGGATCTCGTAGCCGAGGTCCTCCATCTCGCGGACCAGCGTGCCGACCGATTCGAGTTCCCCGTCGGGGAAGACGTAGCGGTTGATGAAGCCGGTGCGGTTGATGGAGCGTTCTTTTCCTGACGGGCGGGTGATGCAGTGGTTGAGCAGCCTGCCGCCCGGCTTGAGTTTGTCGTACAGGAAAGAGAAGTAGCTCTTCAGCTGGTTGGCGCCGATGTGCTCCGTGAGACCGATGGAGCTGACCACATCGAAGTCGCCTTCCGGAACGTCGCGGTAGTCGGAGAATCGCACCTCAGCGAGGTCTCCGAGGCCTTCTTCCGCGATGGCCTTCTGCGCCCACTCGGCCTGCTGCTTCGACAGCGTCACGCCGAGCGCCTTCACTCCGTACTCCTTGGCCGCGTGGCGGACCATGCTGCCCCAGCCGCAGCCCACGTCGAGCAGCCGCATGCCGGGCTTCAGGTCGAGCTTCTTGGCGACCAGGTCGAACTTGGCGAACTGGGCCTCCTCCAGCGAACTGTCCTGCTCCGGGTAGACCGCGCAGGTGTACGCCATCGAAGGGCCGAGCACCCATTCGTAGAACGTGTTGGACACGTCGTAGTGGTGGTGGATGGCCTCGGCGTCGCGCTGCTTGGCGTGCCGGCTGCCGAGTTTGGCCATCGCCGACTTCCGCACCTCCTGCGGGGGCAGCGGCACCCGCATGAGCAGCGGTTTGGGCCCGAGGGCCCTGATGGCGGCGACCTTCTCCGCGAGCGGCAGGTCGTTGATCGTCAGCGACCACATCCGGTCGAGCAGGGTGTACATGTCGCCGTGCACGTCGAGGTGCCCGGAGACGTACGCCCTGGCCAGCCCCATTTCGCCGGGGGCCTGCGCGAGGTAGGCCACCGCGATGGGCGACTTCACCTCAAGCCGGATGTCGGCCATCGACGGGCCCGCCTTGCTCCCGTCGTAGGCGTGGAACTCGATGCCGGCTCCCGTGCCGACGACCTTCTCGAAGATCTCGGCGAGTGTCATGCGTGCATCACCTTCCCCGTACACACTTCTCATACAGGTCAAGCAGGCGACCGCCGGGGTCGTAGGCCCGCTTGACCGGCCAGTAGGCCTCCCCGTTGTAGAACTCCCAGAACTCCTCGCGCTCGTAGTAGGAGGACGAGTAGAGGGATTTGTGTCCTTCGAGCTGGTGGACGGCCTGCTCGATCGCGCGGTTGTAGTAGCCGTCCTGCTGGCCCCGGGGCAGGGCCACCATGCCCCAGAATCCGAAGTTCACGTAGAGGCGACCGGTCTCCAGCGGGTAGAGGGACCAGTCGCGCGTCGCCCTGAGCGGGCACATCCACACGGGGGTCATCCCGACGTGGTCGACATAGAAGTCCAGGAACTCGGCGCCGCGATCGATCGGCACCTCGATGTCCTGGATCACCGACTCCTGCGGGGGGTTGCCCCGCCAGCGGTCGATTCGGGCGGTGATGCCGTGCTTCTGGTCGAGGCCGACGAGCTTGCGGTAGACGTCGGACCGCATCCAGCGCTTGGGCATCAGGGACCGTACCAGCGGCTGCTGGACGCCGAACGCGCGGGAGCACCAGAACCAGTCGGTGTCCCAGCGCCAGAGGTAGTCGCGCACGGTCAGCCAGTCGCGGCTGCGGCTGCGCATCGACTGCCAGTAGATGCGCATGCCGGTGTAGTCGGAGGCGTAGGGCGCCCGGTCGGCGAAGGTGCCGACGGTGATGTACATCTCGTCGCGCGAGTGGTAGGTGCCGTCGACGAAGTCGACCTTCTCGCCCTCGTGCTCGCGCCGCTCGCAGATCTCCTGCATGGCCAGCATGCACTTGGCCGCGTCGGTGAAGCGCAGGTGGGTGAGTTTCACGTACGGCTTGACCGGCGCCAGCTTGATCTTGATGCGCAGGGCGTAGCCGAGCGTGCCGTAGGAGTTCGGGAAGGCGTTGAAGAGGTCCGCGTACTCGTTGTCCGCGCGGGCGACGAGGATGCGCCCGTCACCCGTGAGGATCTCCAGCTCCTCCACGGATTCGTGGGGCAGGCCGTCTTTGAAGCTCGTGGACTCGATGCCCAGACCGGTGACCGCTCCCCCGAGCGTGATCGTCTTGAGCTGCGGCACCACGTAGGGCATCAGGCCGTGGGGCAGGGTGGCGTCGACGAGGTTCTCGTACGTCGTCATGCCCTGGACCTCGGCGGTCATCGTCTCCGGATCGACGTGGATGACCTGGTCGAGGTCGCGCGCCGAGAGCTTGGCGCCGCCTCCCGGTTCGCGGAAACGGAAGAGGTTCGTGGTGGCTTTGGCCAGTCGTGGGGCCGAGCCGTCGGGAATCGCCGCGTAGGAGTCGCGAATCTGCTCGACCGCTCTCCTATGGGTGGTCATACTGGTCATGCGCTCGGGCATGACGCCACCCCCATGTGTAGTCGTGATAGAGATCTTCCCAAGCGCACCATATCCCCCTAAACCCCCGCATACCAGACTCGACACGTTAAGCGCCGGGAAACTGTCCACAGCTGGTCAACGGCGTTTTACGACCGGGTTCACCCCGTTCACGACGTTGATGACGGGCGCCCCGCCGACCGCCGCCGCGAGGTTCCCGACCACACACTGCACGAGCCTGGTCGTCGACTGCGGGGTCACCCCGCCGGCGTGCGGCGACAACAGGATCCGGGGGTCCGACCGCAGCGGGTCATCGGGCGGCAGCGGCTCGGTCGTGAACACGTCGAGCGCGATCCCGGCCAGCTGGCCCGCCTCGATCAGCGCCTTCTCGTCGACGATCCCGCCCCGGGCCGCGTTCACCAGGAACGAGCCGGGCTTCATCAGCGCCAGCCGGTTCGCGTCGAACAGGCCCCGCGTCTCATCGGCCAGCGCGACGACGATCACCACGATGTCGCTGCCGGCGACCAGCCGGTCGAGGTCCTCGTAGACCGCGCCGTACGTCTCCTTCTTGGCCGAGCGCGACCAGTAGGCCACCTCGCAGCCCATCGCCCCGAACATGCGGGCGCAGGCCGCCCCTATCGGGCCGAACCCGACCAGGCCGACCTTGCACGACGAGAGCTCCCTCGGCTGGAGGGTGAGCTGCGGCCACTCGCCCGCCCGGACCGCGGCGTCGCCCTGGCCGAGCCGCCGGACCAGCGCGAACGCCGCCGCGACGCACCATTCGGCGACCGCGATGGCGTTCACCCCGGCCGTGTTGGCGAGCGGCACCCCGGCGTCGGCGAGCGCGCCGAGGTCGTGCCCGTCGACCCCGACGGCGGGCTGCTGGACGAACGCCAGCTTCGGCGCGCGGGCCACCGCTTCGGCGTCGAGGACGAGCTGGGAACTCCAGTCGCCGACGACGATCTCGGCCTCGGGGAGCAGGTCGAGCACGGCGGCCCGATCGCGGGTCTCGGGGGTGACGACGTCGATCCGGTCGCCCAGACCGGACAGGAGCCCGCGAACCGCGTCGGCGGGCAGGGGCGGCAGCGCCAGCAACCGCCAGGGACGCCCTAAGTCGGTCATGCGCTCAGCCTGCCATGCCCGGTCCGACACGCTGCGGCCGGGTTGCGAGTCGTTGCCGAATGTTGTTCTACTGGCCCTCGTGACCATGGAGACGGGCGGCCCGCTGGCCGGGATCCGCGTGCTCGAACTGGCCGGGCTGGCCCCGGGCCCCTTCGCCGGAATGATGCTGGCCGACCACGGCGCCTCCGTGCTGCGCGTCGACCGGGTCGCGGCCGTGACCGACCAGCCCCGGCGCGACGTCATGGACCGGGGGAAACGCACGATCGGCCTCGACCTGAAGTCGCCAGAGGGAGTGGCGGCGTTCCTCGCCCTGGCCCAGAACGCCGACGCGGTGATCGAGGTCTTCCGCCCCGGCGTGGCCGAACGCCTCGGCATCGGCCCCGCCGACCTGCACGCCGTCAACGAGCGCCTGGTCTACGGACGCCTCACCGGCTGGGGGCAGGAGGGCCCGCTGGCCCCGCGCGCCGGCCACGACATCGACTACGTCGCGATCTCCGGCGTGCTCTCGCAACTCGGCCGGGCCGGCGAGCGGCCCACGCCGCCGATCAACCTCCTGGGCGACTTCGCGGGCGGCGGGCTGATGCTCGCGTACGGCATCCTGCTCGCCCTGCTCGAACGCGAGCGCACCGGCCGGGGAAGGGTGGTCGACGCCGCCATGGTCGACGGCGCGGCGGTGCTCTTCTCGATGTTCTACTCGCTGACCCACTCGGGCTTCTGGGGCCCGAGGGGCACCAACCTGCTCGACGGCGGCGCCCCGATGTACGACACCTACGAGACCGCCGACGGCAAGTACATGGCCGTCGGCGCCCTGGAACCCCAGTTCTACGCCGAGCTGGTGCGCGGCCTGGAACTGGCCGACCCGCCCGACCAGAACGACTGGCCGACGCTGCGCGCCCGGCTCACCGAGGCGTTCAAGACCCGCACCCGCGCCGAGTGGGAGGCCGTCTTCGCCGACTCCGACGCGTGCGTGGCCCCCGTGCTCGACCTGGCCGAGGCGCCCGGCCACCCCCACAACGCCGCGCGCGGCACCTTCGTCGAGGTCGGCGGCGTCGCGCAGGCGGCCCCCGCGCCGCGCCTGCTGGGCGCCGCGACCGGCGACCTGGCCCCCGCCACCCGCCTCGACGACCTGACCGCGTGGGGCCTGTCAGAAGAGACGGCGACCCGCCTGCGAGCCCAAGGAGTACTGGCCTGATGGACCTGCTGGAGGCCCTCTACACGACCCGCGCGATGCGCCGGGTCAAGCCCGACCCCATCCCCCTCGACGTCCAGAAGCAGATCATGGACGCCGCCGTGCGCGCCCCCAGCGGCGGCAACGCGCAGGGCTGGCGCTTCCTCCTGGTCGACGACCAGCAGGTCAAGGACCAGCTGGCGCCCCTCTACCAGGACGCGCTGGCCCGTCTCTACGCCGGCCACTACAAACGCCAGCGCGAGATCGCCGAGGCCAACGGCGACCAGCGCTCGCTGAACGTCATGAAGTCGTCGCAGCACCTGGCCGACCACTTCGCCGACTATCCGCTGCTGCTGTTCGCGTTCACCCGCAACGACCCCAGCGGCGGCTCGATCTTCCCGTCGGTCTGGAACGCCCAGCTCGCGGCCCGCGGCCACGGCGTCGGCACCGCCCTCACCACGGTCATGGGCCTGTTCCACGGCGCGGAGGCAATGCGGATCCTCGGCGTCCCCGAGGGGAAGGGCTGGGAACTCGCCTGTACGGTCACCTTCGGCTACCCGACGGGCAGGTGGGGCGTGGCCCCCCGGCGTCCGGTCCACGAGGTGAGCTACCGCAACCAGTGGGGCGAGCCGGTCGGCTTCGAGACCGACGAGCCGCTGTGGGGCTATCCGGCCTCGGAGTAGGTGGGCCGCGCCGCGACGTAGAGGTCGACGCCGGCCTGGTGGTGGACCTCCAGGTCGGTGGTGAACGCGCGGCGGTCGGGGTGCTGCCAGAGGAACTGCCAGGCCTCGATCAGGGTCTGCGGCAGCGGGCCGCGTACCTCCAGATGCAGGCTCGGCACCCCGGGCGCGCGCACCGCGACCATGCCCTCGGGCAGCCGCGCGGCGGTGTGGACGGCTATGCCGATAACTTGGGTATATGCCCCGGTGTGGTCGCTCTCGTAGTCGGTCAGCACGGCGTAGATGTTCTCGTCGACGCGTCCCGGCACGTGGGCGAAGGCGCCCGGGGCACCGGCGCGCTGCCACAACCCCGGAAGCGCGGCGCGCTCCGGGTCGGCCTCGGCCTCGTTGGTGGTGCGGATGGCGTAACCCACGACGAGCAGCTCAGGCCTGTCGGCAATGATCAAGATCGTTCCCCTCGACGAATGGTGATCAGCCGCAATCCTACGGAACGCCCCGAACTACTAGTCTGGACAGACGTGCGATTCCTCAACGACATGACCCCGCCGTACGACCTCACCTACAGCGACGTCTTCATGGTCCCATCGAGGTCGGACGTCGGGTCGCGCCTCGCCGTCGACCTCTCCTCGCCCGACGGCACCGGCACCACCGTCCCGCTCGTCGTGGCCAACATGACCGCCGTCGCGGGCCGCCGCATGGCCGAGACGGTCGCCCGGCGCGGCGGCATCACCGTCATCCCGCAGGACATCCCGATCGACGTCGTCTCCGACGTGATCTCGTGGGTGAAGAGCCGCGACCTCGTCCACGACACCCCGATCACCCTCACCGCCCACGACACCGTCGGCGAGGCGCTGACCCTGCTGCCCAAGCGGGCCCACGGCGCGGTCATCGTGGTCGACCTCGACAACCGGCCCGTCGGGGTCGCGACCGAGGCCGACTGCCAGGGCGTCGACATGTTCACCCAGCTCGGCGAGGTGATGACCCCCTCGCCGCAGGTGCTGCCCGAGGGCATCGACCCGCAGACCGCCTTCGACCTGCTGCACGACCGGCGGCACAAGCTCGCCCCGGTCGTCGACGAGGAGGGCCGCCTGGTCGGCGTGCTCACCCGCACCAACGCGCTGCGCGCCACCCTCTACCAGCCCGCCGTCGACGGCTCGGGCCGGTTGCGGATCGCGGCGGCGGTCGGCATCAACGGCGACGTCGCGGCCAAGGCCAAGGAACTGGTCGAGGCCGGGGCCGACGTGCTCGTCGTCGACACCGCCCACGGCCACCAGGAGAAGATGCTGGCCGCCCTGCGCGCGGTGCGCGCCCTCGACCCCGGCGTGCCCATCGCGGCGGGCAACGTGGTCACCGCCGAGGGCGTGCGCGACCTGGTCGACGCGGGCGCCGACATCGTCAAGGTCGGCGTCGGGCCGGGCGCGATGTGCACCACCCGCATGATGACCGGCGTCGGCCGCCCGCAGTTCTCCGCCGTGCTCGAATGCTCCCGCGAGGCGCGCCGCCTGGGCCGCCACGTGTGGGCCGACGGCGGCGTGCGGCACCCGCGTGACGTCGCGCTCGCGCTGGCCGCCGGGGCCGCCAACGTGATGATCGGCTCGTGGTTCGCCGGCACCTACGAGTCGCCCGGCGACACCCGCACCGCCGCCGACGGCCGCCGCTACAAGGAGAACTTCGGCATGGCCTCGGCCCGCGCCGTCAAGCTGCGCACCGCCGAGGACACCCCGTTCGACCGGGCCCGCAAGGCGCTGTTCGAAGAGGGCATCTCCACCTCGCGCATGTACCTCGACCCGGCCCGCCCGGGAGTGGAGGACCAGATCGACGCGATCGTGGCCGGCCTGCGCTCCTCCTGTACGTACGCCGGCGCGACCAGCCTCCAGGAGTTCCACGAGCGGGCGGTCGTGGGCGTGCAGAGCGCGTCGGGCTACAGCGAGGGCATGCCGCTCCACCAAAGCTGGTGATTCGGCGGGCCGTGCGGGTAGGGGCGAGGGTCTTCCACCACGATTTCTGAGGAGAAGGCCCTGATGTACGAAACGCCCACGCACGGCCCGGCCATGCCTCTGGCGGACCGGCGCCTGCTCGTCAGCTACGACCGCTACACCGCCGCGCAGAAGACCGTCGACACGCTGTCGGACGCCGGCTTCCCGGTCCAGGAACTCGCCATCGTCGGCACCGACCTGCGTACCGAGGAGAAGGTCACCGGCCGCCTCACCAACGGCCGCGCGGCCTTAACCGGGGCCGTCAGCGGCGGGGTCTTCGGCCTCGTCGTCGGCCTGTTCCTGGGCCTGTTCACGACCACGTCCACCTCGTTCGTCGCGCTGGTGTTGTGGTCGATCCTGTGGGGCGCGATCGCCGGTGCGGCGTTCGGCTTCACCAGCCACCTGTTCCAGGGCGGGGTGCGCGACTTCACCTCCCGCAACTCGATCGTGGCCGGGCGCTACGACGTCCTGGTGACGGCCGGCGTCTGGGAGCGGGCGCAGACCATCCTGCAGGGCGGCCTCGCCCCGGCCGACACGGTCGTCGTCGCCCGCCCGCCGAGCGCGGGCCCGGTGCCGTCCACGACCCCCGAACCCGACGGCGACCCGACGGCCCCCCAGCCGGCGCCCACCGACGGGATGACCGCCGAGCACGAGATCCCCGCCCAGCGCAAGGCCGAGGACGCCGACGCCGACGCGGGCACCCAGCGCCGGTGACCCGAGAGGGCGACACGCCCGGCGGGGGGATCGGGGGTGCCGGTAGGCTCTTCCGGTCCGGCCCGCAGAGCGGTCGGCGGCCGGTCGGGGGCGGCGCGTCACTCCGGCCGGCGTGTCCGGGCGAACCGAGCGGCGCGCCATGAACCAAGGAGACCCACGTGGCACTCGAGAAGCCCGAGATCGACTTTCCGGAGGGCCAGGCGCCCGCCGACCTGGAGATCGTCGACCTGGTGGTCGGCGACGGTCCTGAGGCCAAGCCGGGGCACACCGTGAGCGTGCACTACGTCGGCGTCGCGTTCTCCACCGGCGAGGAGTTCGACGCCTCGTGGAACCGCGGCGACACCTTCCAGTTCCCCCTCGGCGGCGGCCGGGTCATCGCCGGCTGGGACCAGGGCGTGGCCGGCATGAAGGTCGGCGGACGCCGCCGCCTCACCATCCCGCCGCACCTGGGCTACGGCAACCGGGGCGCCGGCCGGGCCATCAAGCCCGGCGAGACCCTGATCTTCGTCGTCGACCTGCTCGGCGTGAGCTGACGTTCGCCCGTTCGTCACGGCCCGGTTCCCGCGAGGGTGCCGGGCCGTGGCATTGGAAGGTCGGGTACGGCAGGATTACGGTGTGTTGCTGATCGATCTTGCCAGGACCTCCGCGGCCGTCGCCGCCGACTCGGCCCGGCTGGCGAAGATCCGCCACCTGGCCGAACTGCTCGCCCGGGTGGGGCCCGACGAGGCCGAGATCGCCATCGCCTACCTGTCGGGCGAGCTCCCCCAGCGTCAGATCGGGGTCGGCTGGCGCTCCCTCCAGGATCTGCCCGAACCGCGGCTGGCCGCGACCGCGACCCTCACTCAGATCGACGCCTTCCTCGAACGCATCAAGGCCCAGTCGGGCCCCGGTTCGCAGGCCGCCCGCCGCGGCCTGGTCGCCGACCTGTTCGGCGCGGCGACCCGCCAGGAGCAGACCTTCCTGGGCCGCCTGCTGACGGGCGAGCTGCGCCAGGGCGCGCTCGACGGCGTCATGATCGAGGCCATCGCCAAGGCCGCCGACGTCCCGTCCGCCGAGGTGCGCCGGGCCCTCATGCTGCGCGGCTGGTTGCCCGCCGTGGGTGCGGCCGCGCTGGCCGGCGGCGTGACGGCGCTGCGCGACTTCCACCTGGAGGTCGGCCGCCCGGTCGCGCCGATGCTGGCCCAGAGCGCGCCCACCGTGACGGCCGCCCTGGAGAAGATCGGCGGCCCGGCCGCGATCGAGTGGAAGCTCGACGGCATCCGCATCCAGGCCCACCGGTCGGGCGACGAGGTGCGCGTCTTCACCCGCACCCTCGACGACATCACCGACCAGGTCCCCGAACTGGTCGAAGCGGTCAGGGGCCTGTCGGCGACCGACATCGTGCTCGACGGCGAGGTCATCGCCCTGCGCGACGACGCCAACCCGCTGCCCTTCCAGGTGACGTCGGGCCGGGTCGCCACCCGGGTGGGGCCGCGCGAGGTGCCGCTGAGCGTCTTCTTCTTCGACGCCCTGCGCGTCGACGGCGCCGACCTGCTCGACCTGCCCGACGCCGACCGCCACGCGGCCCTCACGGCCGCCGTGCCGCCGTCGCTGATCACGCCCCGGCTGGTCACCGGCGACGCCGAGGAGGGCGAGGAGTTCTTCGCCGAAGCGGTCCGCAAGGGCCACGAGGGCGTGGTGGTCAAGGCCCCCACGACGGTCTACGCGGCCGGGCGGCGCGGGGCGGGCTGGATCAAGGTCAAGCCCCGGCACACCCTCGACCTGGTCGTCCTGGCGGCCGAATGGGGGCATGGTCGGCGCGAGGGGAAGTTGTCGAACCTGCACCTGGGGGCGTACGACCCGGAGACGGGCGGGTTCGTGATGCTCGGCAAGACCTTCAAGGGCCTGACCGACGAACTCCTGGCCTGGCAGACCCAACGTTTCCTCGAACTCGCCGACGGCCCCACCACGGAGTGGACGGTGCCGCTGAAGCCGGAACAGGTCGTCGAGATCGCCTTCGACGGTGTGCAGCGGTCGACCCGGTACGAGGGCGGCATGGCACTGAGGTTCGCCCGCGTGCTGCGCTACCGGCCGGACAAACGCGCGGAAGACGCCGACACGGTCTCGGCGGTCCGGGCACTACTCCCCCCGGGCTGACAACTCATCGTCGCGGCGCGAGGCGGGCGCGACCAGTCGGTCCGGCCTGTCTGAGCAGGTCAGGGCTGCGCGGGGCGGGACAGGCGCGAGCAGATCACGCCCGTCGTCGCGGTGCGGGCGCCGACTTGTACGGCTGCGCGGCGCGAGGCGAGCAGGTCGCGGCTGCGCGGCGCAGGACAGGCGCGAGCAGGTCAGGCTCGTCATCGCGGGTGTGCTCCGTCGTCGCGGCGTGAAGCGGGCGCGGGGGTTCGCGCCTTGGGCGGGGCTGGGCGGGCGCGGTGGGGGGTGCCGGCCCGGCGGAGCCGTAACGGAGACGGGTTTATTTGATGAGGCGGATCGTCAGCGGGTAGCGGAAGTCGCCGTCGGCCAGGGCCGATGCGCCGCCGACGATGGACAGGACGATGCCGAGGACCCAGAACAGCGGGACCAGGACGATGCCCACGACGGTGAACGGGAGCAGGATCGTGGCGCCGAAGACCGTCAGGTGGAAGTTGAGGGCTTCCATGGCGTGCCGCCGGACGTAGGGCGAGGTGCGGCCGGCGGTCAGCAGCATGATGAGCGGGCCGACGACGAACAGGCCGGTCAGCGTGATGAGGTGGGCGGCGGCGCCGGCCACGCGGTCGGTTCCGTCGGCGGCGCGGGCCGGTTGGTCGTGGGGCTTCGGGAAGGCCGTCAGGGTGCGGTGGTGGAGGTCGGCCATGACCGGCATCAGGTCGGCGTGGGTCTGCGCGGTCATCGCGTGGTCGAGGCGCAGGTCCATCTCGTCCTTGTCGAGGCGGCCCTCGGCGTAGGCGGCCTTGACGTGCTCGACCACCTGGTCGCGGTCGGCGTCGCTGACGCGGAGGTGGGTGGGTGGCACGGCCGCGCGCCCCGGCGCTGCGGGTGAGAACGACGTCGCCATGAAAACCCTGCCCTTCGCGGAAGAAAACGCGTCTGCCTCCTCCATCCTGGCCGACTCCGGCACGGCGCAGAATCGGGGATGACCCCGACGTGTCCCGGAGATCCGCCAGAGGGACGCGCTCCGCCCGATCGGACGGTATACAAGGGGTATGAGATGGCGTGACCGCTACGGGCTGCGGCGTAACCGGGGTCCGAAAGTGCAGCGTTTCGACCGGGAGGCCACCGATCAGGACATCGAGTCCCTGATCGAGTTCGCCAAGTCCCGCATCGGCGTGGAGTTCTACGTCGAACCGGAAACCTTCGCCACCGACACCACCGCCGTCGCGGTCGCCCACGACGGCGAATGGACCCGCCGCCGCGTGGGCTCCCCCGCCGTCATCAAGAAGGTCGCCCGCGACCTGCGGCTGCCCGTCTACGACGTGCAGCTCACCGGCTACCCGGCCCGGATGCGGGCCTACAACGAACGCCGCCGCCAGGCCGACGGGGTCTAGCCGCCGATCCTCCGCAGCAGCGGGGTGAACCAGCTCATCAGCGGCGGTCCCATCTCACGGTCGAGCTGTTCGGGGGTCGGCATGCGCTCGCCGACGTCGTCGGGGGTCAGCAGCCGGGCGATGGCCTCGGTGAGGATCAGCGCCATCGTGTAACGCGGCTCCGCCGCGAGCGCCCGGTCGAGCGCCATCGACGCGAGCGCGCAGTCGCCCGTCCGCCAGGCCGCGGCCGCCAGCAGCGCCGCCGCCGGGGTGACCAGATTCGGCGACAGCCGCCTGGTCAGGTCGCGCCACAACGCCAGGTGGGCGGGACTGTCGTCGATGAGGGTCCACGCTTCGTCGCGGACCCGGATCAACCACAACGCCAGGCCCAGCCGCGCGGCGTCGTCGTCGGACAACCGCCCGCCGCGTTCGTGACACTCCACAGCCGACCGCACCCGGGCGAGCCCGTCGGCCAGGTAGGCGGCCGGGTCGGCCTTCTCCACCCAGCCCCACACCTCGTGTTCGGCCCGCTCGGTCGCGCGGTCCATCGCCGCGCGGGCCGTGCCGGTGACGGGCGCGACGGTGCGCTCCAGCGCCGCGCGGTCGGGCAGCGCGACCATGCCGCGCACCACGGCCTCGGCCGCGACGGGATGGGCCGCCGCGTCGTAGTACACGCCGTCCGGCGGGCACGGGTGCAGGTGCGACCAGTAGCGGCCCTCGTGGGCGCGTAACGCGTCGTGGACGGGGAGGCCGGCCGCCGTCAGGAAACGCGCCGCGTCGTCGAGGGCGGGCGCGGTCAGCGCAGCTTCGCCGAAGGCGGCGAGCAGGGTCGCGTCGGCCTTCTCGCGGGCGAGCAGCGGGCGCAGGTCGTCGAGCGCGCCGGGGAGCAGCGGCAGGTCCCAGCGGGTCGCGACACGGACGGCGGCGCGCTCCAGGCCGATGACCACGAGACTGTCGGCGGGGTGGAAGCCGAGCAGGTAGGGGATGGCCGCCAGGATGTCGGCAGGGGACGACAGGCGGAGCCGGTGGGCGATGGGCATGGGGCGATCGTGGCGGCGTACGGGCCAGGAGAAACGGACATGGATCCGGTTGTGGAAAACCGTGTTCGCTGTGGGCATAGCTCTGGAAACCGCAAAAGGAACCGCGCGGCATGGGACGGTTGTGCGTCGAGGGGAGCAGCGTTGACGGGCATGCGAGATGTTCCGGTCACCGACGGATGGTCCGGCCACGAGCGGGCCCGGCTGGAGAGCCTGCTGGCCGGAGAGACGGTCATCGTCAGCATGAACCGCCGCCGCGGGCATCCGAACCTGATCGCGTGGGCGCGAACCGCGGGCCTGTACGTCCGCATCGACACCCGCAGCGACTGGGCCAACCCCCACGAGAAGGACGACGTGCTGCGCGGCGAGCAGCTGCGCCGTTTCGAGTCCTACCTGACCGACCGGCCCGAGCTGCTGGCCCGCGTGCCCGAGCTGCGCGGCAAGGCCCTCGGCTGCTGGTGCGTCCCGGGGCCGTGCCACGGGCAGGTGCTCAAACGGCTCGCCGGGGGCGTGGTCGCCATGCCGTCGCTCTCCCCGGTCGAACGGGCCGCGCTGGCCGAGGCCGAGGCCGAGATCGAGGCGGCCGGGCTCGGCGGCCTGGGCCGGGTCGGCCACGCTCTGACCCGCATCCGCGACCTGCGCCTCTACCGGGCCACCCACACGGGCTTCGACGACTACTGCCGGCAGCGCTGGGGCTTCACCCGCCACCACGCCAACCGCCAGATCGCCACGGCCGGGCTGATGGCCAACATGGGCCGCAAGCCCGAGCCCCGGCTGACGGCCGTCCGCGACCTGATGGGCGAGCTCGAGGGCGAGCCCACCCCCGAGGCGATCCGCCGGTGGATCGGCCTGATCGACGAGGGGATCGCGGAGCTACAGGCGGTGCGGCGGCGGCTGGAAGGCCGGCTGCCCCGGCCCCTGAACTAGCATCCGGTCGCGCACCATCATGGCCGCCCCGGCGACCGCGCACGGCATCGCCGCGATGGCCAGGAACGGGACGAGGAACGTCACGAAGACGGCGGTGCCGAACCCGAGCGACATGCCCCGGTTCGCCTTGAGCACGGCGAACCGGAACCTGCGCCGCACCCCGCGCCGCTCCATGGCGAGCGCGGTGAGCTCGACGGTCAGGAAGTATCCGGACACGAGCGCCCCGACCACCGGCACGACCGTCTGCCCCACGAACGGGACGAACCCCAGGATGAACAGCGGGATCGTGAACAGCAGCACGAACCAGAGGGTCACCAGGCTGTCCTTGATCGACCGCAGGATGCCGAGCACGAGCGGCGTGTCGTCGTGGTGCACGGGCCCGCCGAGGCTCTCCTCGACCTGCTCGGAGATCTTCTCGTAGAACGGCTCCCCGATCGCCAGCGAGACCGCCGTGAACAACACGATCGAGAGCAGCGCCCCGACGATGACCAGCAGCACCCCGACGAGCGTCCGGAAGAACTCGCGCCAGCCCCAGTTGTCGGCGAACGGCGTCATCCACGCCGCGACGTCGCCGGCGTTGGCCGCCAGCAGCACGAGCAGCCCCGCGAACAGCGCGAACGCGATCAACGCCGGGATCAGCCCGAACAACCACCAGCGGGGATGGCGGGCCATCCACGCGATGCCCCGCAGGTAGCACCCGACACCATCGAAGAACCCACCGGCCTGCCTGCGCACCGGCCCACCACCGACCATGAGGGCGAGGCTAGCGAATCCGCGGTCTGACCGCGATCTACCGGCTTGTCCAGAGCTGGGTGACCTCGACGTCGAGTTGGGCGAGCAGCTTGCGGACGAGAGGGAGCGAGATGCCCAGCACGTTGCCGTGGTCGCCGTCGATGCCCTCGACGAACCAGCCGCCCAGGCCGTCGAGGGTGAAGGCCCCCGCGACGCGGAGCGGTTCGCCGCTCGCCACGTAGGCCGCGATCTCCGCGTCCGACGGGGTGCCGAAGCGGACGGTCGTGGCGCAGGTCTCGGCGGCCTCGCGGCCGGTGGCGACGTCGATCACGGTGTGGCCGGTCAGCAGGCGGCCGGTTCGGCCGCGCATGGAGAGCCACCGTTCCGTAGCCTCCGCGGTCGACGCGGGTTTCCCGTAGGCCACCCCGTCGAGCTCCAGCACCGAGTCGCAGCCGATCACCAGGGCGGGGGCGGAAATCGTCTCGGCGACCGCTCTGGCCTTGGCCTTCGCCAGCACCAGGGCGAGGTCGGACGGGGTCGGGGCGGTGATCGCCGATTCGTCGACGCCGCTGACGATGACTTTGGGCTCCAGCCCGGCGGCGCGCAGAACGCCGAGGCGGGCCGGGGAGGCGGAGGCGAGAATGAGCTCGGTCACGTCAGCCCACCTTAGTCCCGAAGTCGTTTTCATCGTTTGTCAACCGATATGCGGGCTGATGGTCATGAGGGGTACCTTGTCCGGGTTGATGGGCGGCGGGGAGGCCACGTGGCGAAGGCGAAAGTGCGCGAGAAGGCGCGGTACTGGTTCGACAACACCATGTCCCGGGGAACCGGGGCACTGATCGGCTGGCTGGCCGCGTTCTGCGCCGCGCTGGTCGTCTCGGCCGCGATGCTCGCCGTCTGGCTGACGCCCGGCGAGGTCAAGAACGGGGTGCCGGGGGCGCTCTGGGCCTCGCTGATGCGTACGCTCAGCCCGGGGAAGATCGCCTCCGACCAGGGCACCGCGCCCTATCTGGCCATCATGCTGACCGCCTCGCTGGGCGGCCTGTTCTTCGTGTCGCTGTTCGTCGGCCTGCTCTCGGCGGGGCTGAAGACCAAGGTCGAAGACCTGCGCAAGGGCCGCTCGCGCATCATCGAGTCGCAGCACACCGTCATCCTGGGCTGGTCCGACCAGGTCTTCACGATCGTCGCCGAGCTCGTGAAGGCGCGGGAGCAGAAGTCGGTCATCGCGATCCTCGCCGACAAGGACAAGGTCTCGATGGAGGATGCCCTCCGCGACCGCATCCCCGACACGGGCCGGGTCCGCGTCGTCTGCCGCACCGGCCGGCCGACCGAGTCGGCCCACCTCGACCTGATGAACCTGGGCGCGGCCAAGTCGATCGTCGTGCTGTCGCCCTCCGGCGACGACCCCGACGCCCACGTCATCAAGACGCTGCTCGCCCTGGCCAAACGGCGGGGTGAGCATCCGCCCGTCGTGGCCGCCATCGCCGACTCGGGCAACATGGCCGCCGCGCGGCTGGCGGGCGGGCCGGGCGTGCACCTGGTCGACTCCGACGACACGGCGGCGCGGCTCATCGTGCAGTCGTCGCGGCAGTCGGGCATGTCGGTGGTCTGCATGGACCTGCTCAACTTCGACGACGGCGAGATCTATCTGCGCAAGGCGCCCTCGCTCAAGGGGAAGACCTACGGCCAGGCGCTCAGCGCGTTCGAGAACGCCACCCTCATCGGCCTGAAGCGGGCGAGCGGCGTCGAGCTGAACCCGCCGGTCGACACGGTCATCGCCGACGGCGACGACGTCATCGTCATCGCCCAGGACGACTCCACGATCGACCTGGCGGCGCGGCCGGCCGCCGTCGACGAGACGGCGATCGTGAGCGCGGGCCGTACCAGGCTGGAGCCCGAGCGCACGCTGGTGCTCGGGTGGAACGGCCGCGCGGGCACGATCGTGCGTTACCTCGACGGCTATGTCGCACCGGGGTCGGTGCTCGACGTGGCGGCCGGGCACCCCGACGCGGGCGCCGGACTCGGCGGGCTGCGCAACCTCACGCTGAACGTGAAGGAGTGCGAGACCACCGACCGCTACGCGCTCGAATCGCTCAGCGTCGGGCTCTACCAGCACGTCATCGTCCTGTCGGACGACCGCTTCGAGCCCCACCACGCCGACACGCGCACGCTGATGTCGCTGCTGCAACTGCGCGACATGCAGACCGTCATGCACGAGCGGTACTCGATCGTCAGCGAGATGCACGACGAGAACAACCGTGAACTCGCCGAGGTCACCGAGGCCGACGACATCGTCATCAGCGACACCGTCATCGGCCTGCTGCTCGCGCAGCTGGCCGAGAACCGGCACCTGTCGGAGGTGTTCGGCTACCTCTTCGACTCGCGCGGCTCGGAGATCTACCCGAGGCCGGCGAGCGACTACGTCACCGAGGGCCGTCCCGTCACGTTCGCGACGGTGATCGAGTCCGCCCGCCGCAGAGGCGAGACGGCCATCGGCTACCGGCGGGCCGATCGCGTCAGCGAAGCGCCCCACTTCGGTGTCGTGCTCAACCCCGCCAAATCAGCCGAGCTCGAGTTCGCGGCCGGTGACAAGGTGATAGTGCTGGCGGAGCGTTAGACGCGCTGGCCCCGCTGCGGCTTGTTCTTCGGCTTGGCACCACCCTGCGCCTGAGCGCCACCGAAGATCTTGCCGAGGACACCGCTGAGCATGTCGCCGAAGCTGCTCGTGCTCATCGCCGACTCCTGGCGGCGGAGCTCACGGGCCATCGCCGTGGCGTCCATGTGGTTGGCGTCGATCCGCTGGGCCATCATGGCCATCGCCATCGGCGCGACCATGGCCATCATCTTCATGATGGCGCCCGAGTTCATGCCCATGAACTGGGCGATGCCCTCGGCGGCCTGACGGCTGCCGGGGACTCCGAGGACGTGGGCCAGGATGCGCTGGCCGTCCTGGTCGTTGGCCAGGGCGGCGATGTCCCTGAAGGGGTCGGCGGACGAGTGGTCGTCCATGGCGGCACGCAGCGACTGGGCCCCCTTGGGCTCGCCGCAGTTGCGGGCCATGCCGCAGATGACGGTGGCCAGGCAGGCCTGGATGGCCGGCTTGGCCGACTCGGCGTCGGTCCCCAGGAGGGACGCCATCTGCTGGATCCCCTGCGGGCCCAGCTTGGAGATGATCTCTTCGTGCATCGACTGACTCGACTGACTCACGGTCGGTTCTCCCCCGTTTCAGAAGTGTTCCGCGAGTGATCTGCCCTGCCCGATTTAGGGCTAATGCCTGCTTTGCACCAAAAGACCTCTTTTAGCTGCCGAGGCCCGCCTGTCTCGCCCGCACCACGGCCTGCGCGCGGTCGGCGACCTGCAGCTTGGCGAAGACGCTGGTCAGGTGGTTCTTCACGGTCTTCAGGCTGAGGAACAGCGTGCGGGCGATCTCGGCGTTGGTCTTGCCGTTGGCGAGCAGGTCGAGGATCTCGCGCTCCCGCTGGGTCAGCTCGGGGAAGGGGCCGGTGCCGGGGCCGGTCGTCAGGAAGCGGCGGATGCGCCGGGCCACGGCGGGGCCGTACACCGCCTCGCCTCTGGCGACCGCGGCGACGGCGGCGAGGAAGTCCTCACCGGCCGTGCCCTTCAGCACGTAGCCGCGGGCGCCGGCGCGCAGCGCGGCGAAGACCGACGCGTCGTCCTCCGACATCGTCAGGACCAGCACGCCCAGGTCGGGGCGCTGGTCGACGAGGCGCCGGGTGGCCTCCAGGCCGCCCACGCCGGGCATGACCAGGTCCATCACGACGACGTCGGGGTTCAGCCGCAGGGCCAGTTCGACGGCCTCCTCGCCGTCGGCGGCCTCGCCGACGACCTCGGCGCCGGCCACCTGCTCCAGGAGGGCGCGCAGGCCGTGTCTGAGGAGGGGGTGGTCGTCGGCGAGGAGGACTTTCACAGCGGGAGCACCGCCTTCACTGTCGTGCCGTTCGCGGAGGTCCGGCTCAGGGTGCCGCCGAGTTCGGCCGCGCGGTCGCGCATGCTGCCGCTGCCGACTCCCTCGACGAGGGGGTCGGGCAGGCCGCGGCCGTCGTCGGCGACGGTCACCGTCAATTGTCCGGCCCCGGCGGTCGCGCTGATGTCGATACGACCGGCCTGCGCGTGCTTCAGGGAATTGGCCAGCGCTTCTTGGACGATTCGATAGGCCGCCACTTCGACAGCCGCCGAGAGTTCGGGCAGGTCGGAGACGGTGACGGTGACCTCGGGGCCGATCGCGTCCAAACCGAGGTCTTCGAGGGCGCCGGCCAGGCCGAGTTCGTCCAGAGCCGGGGGACGCAGGCCCTGGACAATTCTCCGCACGTCCGCGACCAGCGTCTGGGTCAGCTCGCGCACGTTCCTGACCTCCTCGCCGGGGGTCGCCGCCTCGATCAGGTAGAGGCCGATGCCGATCGCGGCCAGCCCCGGGCCGAGGCCGTCGTGCAGGTCGCGGCGCAGGCGGCGGCGTTCCTCCTCGCGGGCCCTGACCAGGTCGGCGCGCGACTCGCGGACCTCCCGCGCCAGCCGCGCCGCCGCCAGCGCGACCGCCAGGTGCCGGGCCAGGTCGGTGAGCACGGCCAGGTCGGCGCGCGACAGCGGCTCCCCCGGCGAGCGCGGGGCCGCTCTCAGCTCGCCCTCGTGCCGCCCGCTCGCCGTCAGGGGGAGCTGTACGGCTCCGCCCACCCTCCGGCCGGTCTCGGACACGGTCACGCCGTCGGCCGACACCACCGCCACCCACGGCAACCGCAGGGTCGAGGCGACCGTTTCGGCCGCGTCGTCGAGCAGACGGGTGGGGTCGGCGGCGGCCTCAAGGCGTACACCCAGCTGGTTGAGCGCGGTGACCGGGTCGCCGCGGTGGCCGAACAACCACCGGCCCACCGCCTTCTGCAGCGCGGCCCGCAGCGGCGCGAACGCGACCGCGACCACCGCGGTGGCGACGAGGGTCTCGGTCGAGGCCACGAGCGCGTGGGCGGTGGCGACGACCCCGAGGTAGAGCGCCAGCAGCAGGCCGGTCAGCAGCGCGTAGACGACGGTCCGGCGCAGCAGCACCTCGATGTCGAACAACCGGTAGCGGAAGATCGACACGGCCGTGGCGACCGGCACCAGCGGCAGCGCCACGGCCAGCAGCGCCACCCCGATCTGCGGCCGGGCCGCCAGCAGGGTGTCGGCGACCACCGCCGCCGCGAGCGTCACCACGGCCGCGAAGACGGGCAGCAGCCGCCGCAGGTCGCGCCGGAGCCGGGTGGCCAGCGCCGCCGCGCCGCCGACGCCCAGCACCGTCACGACAACCGCGAACGCGGTGGTGGCGTGCGGCTCGGTCGGGATGAACCCGAAGGGGTTCGGCCGCTCGGCCCCCCACACCCAGATCCGGTCGCGCAGCATCAGCACGACGTGCAGCGCCGCGAGCGCCCCGATCATGAGCCCGGCCGGGAGCCGCCAGCGGCGCGACGGGAGGCGGCCGTCGGGCAGGTAGAGCGGCAGCAGCAGCAACGACCCGAACCCGGTCAGGAAGACCCAGTTGGTGACCCAGGCGGCGGCGAGCGTGCCCGGCCACCCGTGCGGCTCCCCGAAGGCCGCGTAGCCGCCCGCCAGTGCTTGCAGGGCCATGCCCGCGCCGCCGAGGCAGAACAGCCAGCCGACGGGGTGCCGGGGCCGGGCGGCGGCGATGAGCGCGCCGGTCAGCGGGTAGGTCAGGCCGACGACGGCGTCCAGGACCAGGTAGTCGGTGTCGGCGAGCTCGACCCCGGCGGTCAGCACGACGCCGACGACGACGGCGACCGCGCACAGGACGGGCACGATCCAGGGCCATCGGACGGTCGGCATGCGGCAATTGTGCGGGTATCCGCAGGTGGAGGGAATGGGACCAGGGTCCCGAAACCCCGGGACCCGCCATGGAAACGGGGTAGCCGAAATTTCACGACCTGAGCCATTTTCGCGCCCTCCGACCCGACCTGGCGCGACTCGACCCCGGGCAGCCTGGCGGCAGATCCTGCTCACTGGGGGTCCGAAAGCGTGCCTTTGTTCGGCCCGCGACTTGCAGGTCTTCGGGACTTCGACGGGACCGTGCGTTCAGGCGCTCGGGACCGCTCGCCGAGTCTGCTTGTCCCGTGAAGACCGACACCTCCCTGCAGATCGCCACGTTCGCGCTCGTGCTGCCCGTTCTCGTGCTCCCCGCCGTGGCCTACGCCGTCTCCCGGGGGGTCGACCTCGATCGCATCGGGGAGGCGCCGATTCCGGCGCAGATCGCCCTGTACGGTCAGGCGCTCGCCCCGGCCGTCGCCGCCGCCGTCGCCTTCCGGGGGCGCGGGTTCCCGTGGGGGTTCGTGAAGGTCCCCCCGGCGATGCTGGTGAAGGCATGGGCGATCCCCGTCATCGGGGCCGCGGTGGCCTACGGGACCGGGTGGCTGACCGGGCTGGCGTCGTTCACTACGCAAGGGTTGCCTTTTCCGCCGGTGCTCACCGTGCTCGTCGGGCTGGTGCCCGGGTTGGCGCCGTATCTGGTGCTGGCGCTGGGCGAGCAGCTCGGGTGGAGTTCGTTCCTCGTCACGCGGCTCGGGGAGCGGCACTCCGCCGACGTCGTCGCGGTCGTCTTCGGGGTCGCGTGGGCGCTGTTCCACGTGCCGCTGATGCTGTTCGTGCCGGGGGCGGTCGACCCCGGCGTGCCGATGGCCTACGCGGTGTTCTGGTTCACCGTGCAGTCGGTCGTGCTGGCGTTCCCGCTGGTCTGGTTCCGGCTCCGGACCGGGTCGATCTGGCCGGTGCTGGTCGTGCACGCCACGTTCAACGCCGCGACCTATTTCGTCGGCCAGGCCATGACGCAACCGCGCTCGCCCTGGCTGCTGGGCGAGGGCGGGGTGCTGACGACCGCCGGGCTGGCCGTCGCGGTGGCGGCGACCGCCCGATGGTGGCGTCAGTCGCGGGACAACCCGGCGGCGGCGTAGGCGTCGGCCTCGTCGAGGGTCTCCTGGTCGAGCAGGGCCGCGACGATGCCCTCCAGCCGGTGACGGTTGTCGGCGATGAGGCGCTGCGCGTCGGCGTAGCACTCGTCGACGATGCGCCTGGCCTCGTCGTCGACGGAGGCCAGGGTCGCGGACGCGGCCTGCGGCGGGCCCTCGGTCGGCAGGATCGTCAGCGGGCCGATCAGGGGCGACATGCCCCACCGGCCGACCATGCCCCGGGCGATCGAGGTGACCTGTTCGAGGTCGTTCTCGGCGCCGGTGGTGACGATGCCGAACACGACCTGCTCGGCCGCCATGCCGCCGAGCGCGCCGGTGATGCGGCCCCGGAGGTAACGCTCGTCGTAGGCGTACCTGTCGTCCTCGGGGGTCGACAGGGTCACGCCCAGGGCGCGGCCCCGGGGGATGATGGAGATCTTGCGGACGGGGTCGGCGCCCGGCAGCAGCATGCCCAGGAGGGCGTGGCCCGCCTCGTGGTAGGCGGTGCGGGTGCGTTCCTCCTCCGGCATCACGATGGCGCGGGCCGTACCGAGCTGGAGTTTCTCCAGGGCGTCGGCGAAGTCGGCCGGGCTGACGGCGTTGTGGCCGCGGCGGGCGGCCAGCAGCGCGGCCTCGTTGACGAGGTTGGCGAGGTCGGCGCCGGTCATGCCGGGCGTGCTCTTCGCGATGGCCGGGATCTGCACCGCCGGCGACAGCGGCACGCCTCGGGTGTGCACGCGCAGGATCGCCATGCGGCCCTGCTGGTCGGGCGGCGCGACGACGATGTTGCGGTCGAAGCGGCCCGGCCGCAGCAGCGCCGCGTCGAGGACCTCGGGCCGGTTGGTGGCCGCGATGACGATGACGCCCTCGTTGCCGGTGAAGCCGTCCATCTCGGTGAGGACCTGGTTGAGGGTCTGCTCGCGCTCGTCGTGACCCCCTATGGTCGAGGCCCCCCGGGTACGCCCGATCGCGTCGATCTCGTCGATGAACACGATCGACGGGGCGACCTTCCTGGCCTCGTCGAACAGCTCCCGCACGCGGGAGGCGCCGACGCCGACGATCATCTCGATGAACTCCGAGGCGCTGGCCGAGAAGAACGGCACGCTCGCCTCTCCGGCGACCGCCCGCGCGAGCAGGGTCTTGCCGGTGCCGGGCGGCCCGGTCAGCAGCACGCCCTTGGGCAACTTGGCCCCCAGGCGGCGGTACTTCCCGGGCTCCTTCAGGTAGTCGACGATCTCGATGAGCTCGTTCTCGACCTCGTCGATGCCGGCGACGTCGCTGAAGTTGACGCGGACCTTGCCGCTCTCGACCGGTTTGGCGGCGCGGTTGCGGCCGATCCCGCCCAGGCCGCCGCCGCCCCCGCCCATCATGCTGCCGGCCCGCCGCATCAGCCACACCCACACGCCCGCGAGCAGCAGGATGGGCAGCAGCGAGAGCACCAGGTTCCAGAAGGTGCCGCGCTGGTCGTCGGCGGGCTCGGCCTGGATGGTCACGTTCTGCTGGGTGAGCTGCTGGTAGATCTGCTCCTGGTTCGCGAAGACCGGGATCACCGTCGCGAACTTGGTGAAGGTGTCCTTCTGCTTGTCGCCGGGGATCGGCTGCGCCTTCTTCAGGTTGCCCTGGATGGACGTGCCGGTGGCGTAGATGTCCTTCACGTTCCCGCCGTTCACCTGACGGTTGAACTCGGTGTAGGAGATCGTCTGGCGCGGCTCGCCGTCGAAGAACGAGCTGATGATGAAGAAGGCCGCGTAGGTGAGCGCCATGGTCAGCGCGAACCGCCACCAGTTGATCCTGGGGCGGTTCGGCTTGGGCGGGGGCAGTCCTTCGGACCGCCACGGCTTCGGCTCGTCCCCGTTCTTCTCGGGACGGCTGTCCGGGCGGTCGCGGTCCCCCTCCCGGAAGTCGTTCGGCGGCTCACCCACGTCGGCTCCTCGGCTCTATGGCAGGCGTCAGTGGTGCCGGGCCGCCTCGATGGCCTCCTTGAGCTGGTTCTCGGCCTCCTGCGTCAGGGACGTGTGGATGATGCGCCCGCCCATGGGCGCGACCTGCGGCAGCACCTTGTCGCGGGTGCTGTCCTCGACGAGCAGGAACAGGGCCGCGCCGCCGGGCACCAGGCCCGCGGCGACGTCCTTCATGAACTTGTCGTCGACCCCGATGTCGGTCTTGGCGCCGACCAGGGCGCCGGTCGCGGCGCCGACGGCCGCGCCGACCAGCGGCATGAAGAAGATGAGGCCGATCAGCCCGCCCCAGAGCGCGCCGCCCGCCGCGCCGGTCGCGGCCATGTTGACGGCCGGCTTCATCTTGATCTTGCCCTCGGTCGTGTGCTCGACGATGGCGGCGTCGGTGAGCGTGATGAGGCGCTCCTGCTGGAGCCGGAACAGCTTGTCCCGCACTTCTACGGCGGTGCCGAGGTCGTCATACGCGATGGCGATCAACGTAGCCATGATGGAGCTCCCCCCGAAGTCCAGATAAGGGGATATTTCCCCAGATGGGACCGGGTCTAAAGCACCTTGATCTTGCTCATCACCGTGTTGATGTCGCGGTAGCTCTTCTTCTGGCTGTCCGGGACGCTGATGAAGACCAGCGCGGGCTTGGCTCCGGGCACGTCCACGAGCGCGATGGCGGCGGCCGACTTCCGCTTGTCGCCCTTGATCGTGTAGTTGACGTCGTAGCCGAGCACCCAGGCCGGGCGGTCGTCGATCTCGGTCAGGTCGGCCGACGTCCACTTGATGGTCGCGCCGGCGGGGTGGTGGTTGAGCGTCCAGCGGGCGGCCAGGAAGGCGGTGTCCTTCAGGTCGTCCTGCACCTCGATCGGCACCGGGCAGGAGACCAGCAGGCCCCGGTAGGCCGACCCCTTGACCTTGGGCAGCAGCTGGCGGGACGCGAACGGCGAGGCCGAGGCGAGGTCCCAGGCGCCGGCGAAGCGGGGGAAGGCCACGCCCGACTTCTCGTCCTTGACCGAGCCGCGGATCTTGGCGCTCTTGCCGGCGAAGGCGCGCAGCTTCTGCTGCCCGCCGGGGAGCTCGGGCACCCGGGGGTCGTCGAGCGCGTCGGTCATCGCTGTCGAGAGCGGGCTGACCGAAGGCGACGGGGAAGGGCTCGGGAGCACCGGGGTGGGCGGGAGCGGCGCGGCGGTCGTCGCGGCGACCGTGACCGGGTCGGCTTTCGGCGCGGGCGCGGCGGCGGCCTCACCGGGGTCGTTGCGGGTGAGGACGACTCCCGCGGCCACCACGCCGAGGGCGGCGACGACCGTCACGACGGCGGCGGTCCGGTAGACGAGCCGCATGGGCAGATCGCCCAGACCTTTGGTCGACGGCGGGGGTGGCGGGTCCGGGATCGTGATCTTCGGTAACGGGCTGGTCTCCGCTTCCGCCGCAACGTACGAAGGAGTGGCCTTCGTCCCATAGTCCCCAGGTGGCACGTCGGCGAGCGTACGGCAAATCACGGCAATTCGGGTGCGATAGCCATCACACTTCGGGAACGAGGTTTGCGGCTCATAATGACTGGGTGCAGGTAGAGCTCCGGTTCGCCCCGGGATCGGCGATCCATCACGATCTTTCCGCCGTGCGACAGGACGGCCGGTGTCTCTGGGTCGCCGGAGACGAGTGGGCGGGGGTCGAACGCCTCACGTGGCGCGACGGCGCCTTCCAGGACCATCGCACCTTCCGGCTGGCCGACTTCGTCGAACTGCCCGCCGGTCCCGACGACGAGGCCGACATCGAGGGCCTGGCCCGCGCCGACGGCTGGCTCTGGGCGGTCGGCTCCCACAGCCTCAAGCGCAAGCGGGTGAAACCCGGCCAGAACGGCGACAAGGCCCGCAAACGCCTGGCCACCGTCGTGCGCGAGGAGAACCGCTTCGTCCTGGTACGTCTCCCCCTCGTCGACCGCGACGGCCTGCCGGAACCGGTGCGGGCCGACGGCGCGCGCCGGGCCGCCATCCTGAGCGGGCCGGGCCGCAACCTGGCCGACATGCTCGAACACGACCCCCACCTGGCGCCGTTCCTGCGGCTGCCGGGCAAGGACAACGGCGTCGACGTCGAGGGCATCGCGGTCATCCGCGACCGGGTGTTCGTCGGCCTGCGCGGGCCGGTGCTGCGCGGCTGGGCGGTCATCCTGGAGATCCGCCCCGAGCCCGACCCCCACGACCCGGGCCGGCTGCGCTTCGCCCCGGTCGGCGACGCCCGCTACCGCACCCACTTCGTCGACCTCGACGGCCTGGGCATCCGCGACCTGTGCCCGATCGGCGACGAGGTCCTGATCCTGGCCGGGCCGACGATGACCCACGACGGCCCGGTGAAGATCGTGCGCTGGACGCCGGGCAACGGCTTCGCCGACCCGCCGATCCACGTCGCCGACCTGGCCACGGGCGTGCGCGACGACCGTCCCGAGGGCCTGGCGGTGCTGGGCAACGGGCAGCTGATGATCGTCCACGACAGCCCGTCGCCCCTGCGGCTCACGCCCGAGGGGGTCTGGGCCGACGTGCTGACGGTCTAGACGTTGCGCAGCGGCCCCCGGGCCGCCGGGCGGAAGCCGCCCTCGCGCAACCACGGCGCGGTGGCGACGACCGTCACCGAGCCCGGCGCGATCTCGGTGAAGCCCGCGTCGCGCACGGCCGGCAGGTCGGCCTCGGCCAGCTTGGCCCAGTCGTAGGCGCTGGCGGTGCGCACCGACACGGCGAACCCGGTCTCGGCCCACGCCGCCCGGTCGGACGGCGTGGTCGCCCACCAGGCCAGCTGGGCGGCGTGCCCGGCCTGGGCCATCGCCTTGCCGGCGGTCATCTCCAGGTGGGGGTTGATCCACAACACGCAGGGCGCGCCGGCCGGGCCCGGCGGCTCGGGGTCGTCGAGGTCGGTGCCGGACACCTGCAGCCGCGCCAGGTCCTTGGGCCAGCCGTCGAGCGGGACCGGCGGGTGGACGCGGACCAGCGCGGTCCCGGCCGACACCGTCTCGCCGGGCAGCTGGAGCACGCGGGTCCATTCGGCGCCGCGGGCCCGGCGGACGACCTTGCGGATGCCGTGGCTCTCCCAGCCCCGGACCGCCTCGGCCCATTCGCCCTCGCCGCCCGAGCGGTGGTCGCTGACCATGCGCAGCACCGCCAGCGCGGCGGCTTCAAGCGCGTCGGTACGCCGTGGCGGCGTCGCCCGTTCGATCCGGACCACCAGCGGCAGCACGTATTGGCTCACCGGCCAATACTGCCAGCCCCGCGCGCGATCCGTATCGACATGATGGCGGCGAGTGCGCAGAGTCCGCCCGACACGTACCAGGCGAGGTCGTAGGTGCCGAGGTGGTCGCGGGTCACCCCGGCCAGGGTGGCCGCGAAGGCCGCGCCGATCTGGTGGGAGGCGAACACCCAGCCGAACACGATCGGCCCGTCGTCGCCGTAGATCTTTCGGCAGAGCGCGACCGTCGGCGGGACCGTGGCCACCCAGTCGAGGCCGTAGAAGACGATGAAGACGATCATGCTGGGGTGGGCGGAGTCGCCGAACAGCTGCGGCAGGATCAGCAGCGACGCGCCCCGCAGGGCGTAGTAGACGCCCAGCAGCACCCGCGCGTCGACGCGGTCGCTCAGCCAGCCGGAGAAGATCGTCCCGGCGATGTCGAAGATCCCGATGACCGCCAGCAGGCTCGCCGCGACCGGCTCGGCCATGCCGTGGTCGTGGGCGGCCGGGATGAAGTGGGTGCCGACCAGGCCGTTGGTCGACGCGCCGCAGATGGCGAACCCGCCGGACAGGTACCAGAACGACCGGGTCTTGGCGGCGTCGCGCAGGGTCCGCAGGGCACGCGCGGCCGGTCCGACCGTGGCGGGCGCGGGGGCGGGCGGGGGCTCGGTGGCGCCGTACGGGAGCAGCCCCACGTCGGCGGGGTGGTCGCGCAGCAGGAAGAAGACCAGCGGGACCACCGCCAGCGCCGCGCCCGCCACCACCAGCGAGGCGGTCCGCCAGCCGCTCGACTCGACGAGCAGCGCGAGCACCGGCAGGAAGATGAGCTGCCCGGTCGCGCCTCCGGCGGTCAGGATGCCGGTCACCAGGCCGCGGCTGCGCACGAACCACCGCTGGGTCAGCGTCGCGGCGAAGACCAGCGCCATCGAGCCGGTGCCCAGGCCGACGAGCACGCCCCAGCAGAGCACGAGCTGCCAGCTCGCGGTCATGAAGACGGTAACCCCGCTGCCGGCGGCGACCAGCGCCAGGGCGTAGGTGACGACCCTGCGCATGCCGAAGCGGTCCATCAGGGCGGCGGCGAAGGGGGCGGTCAGGCCGTAGAACATCAGGTTGATCGACACGGCGAACCCGATGGTGCCGCGCGACCAGCCGAACTCCTCCTGCAACGGCGTGATCAGCACGCCGGGCGTCGCCCGGAACCCGGCCGCGCCGATGATCGCGATCAGGGCGATGCCGCCCACGATCCAGGCCCGGTGCACACGTGCGGGCCGGGTCACCCCCCGAGTGATGGTCATGCCGGACATCCTGCCGACCAGGGCACGAACCCCACCAGTGGCCTGAAAGCCAACATATGAAAGAATCGGGCCATGCCCCACCGTGTCGCCATGCTGGTCCTCGACGACTTCGCGACCATGGACGTCGGCGTCCCCGGCCAGTTCTTCGGCATCGCCGAAGACGCCGACCGCCGGAAACTCTACGAGGTCACGACCTGCACGCCCGATGGCGGGCCGGTCCGCTGCGCCGCAGGCTACGCCATCGTGCCCGACCACGACCTGTCGCTCCTCGACGACGCCGACACGGTGATCGTCCCGGGCGTGCACGGCGGGCCGCCGTTCGAGGGCACGGTCGACCCCCGGGTGGCCGAGGCGCTGCGGCGGGCCCACCGGAGCAAGCGCATCGTGTCGATCTGCACCGGCGCGTTCGTGCTCGCGGCGGCCGGGCTGCTCGACGGGCGCGCGGCCACCACCCACTGGCGCAACGCGAACCGGTTCCGGCGGCTCTACCCCGACGTGCTGCTCAACCCCGAGGTGCTGTTCGTCGACGACGGCGACATCCTCACCTCGGCGGGCGTCGCCGCCGGCACCGACCTGGCCCTGCACATCATCCGGTCGGACTTCGGCACCGAGGTCGCCAACCGGGTGGCCCGCCGCTGCGTGACCGCGCCGTTCCGCGAGGGCGGCCAGGCCCAGTTCATCGAACGCCCGCTGCCCCCCGCCCAAGGGGCCTCGACCGAGTCGACCCGGGCCTGGATGTTGTCGCGGCTGGCCGAGCCGCTCGACCTGAACGCGCTGGCCGCCCACGCCCGCATGAGCGTGCGCACCTTCACCCGCCGGTTCCGCGAGGAGACCGGCCTGTCGCCCGCCCGCTGGCTCAACCGGCAGCGGGTCGAGCACGCCCGCCGCCTGCTGGAGACGACCGGGCTGCCGGTCGACGACGTGGCCCGCGAGGCCGGGTTCGGCACGGCGGTCTCGCTGCGCCAGCACCTGCACGCGGCGGTCGGGGTCTCCCCCATCGCCTATAGGCAGACGTTCCGGCCTCAGGCCGCCCTGCGCAGCACCACCAGCGCGACGTCGTCTTCGTGATCGGGGCGCATCATCGCGTCGATCACCCGGTCGCAGTAGGCCTCCAGGTCGTCCTCGACCGAATCCGAGAGCTCCTGGAGGCGGGCCATGCCGTCTTGCAGGGTCAGGTCGCGCCGCTCCACCAGCCCGTCGGTGACCAGCACCAGCGACTCGCCCGGTTCGAGGGTGAACCGGGCCTCGCCGGGCCGGTGCAGGCGGGCGCCGAGCAGCGGTCCGGGCATGCTCAGATAGTCGGTACGCCGCTTCGAGACCAGCAGCGGCGGCAGGTGCCCCGCGTTGCACATCACGATCTCGCCGGTCGACGGGGTGAGCAGCAGCAGCGCGACCGTGGCCAGCTCACGCGGCAGGAACCGCAACATCAGCAGGTTGACCTGCCGAAGGATCTCGTCGAGCGGATGGCCCTCGCTCGCGTAGGCGCGCACGGCGTGCCGGATCTCGGCCATCACGGTCGCGGCGTGCAGCGAGTGCCCCATGACGTCGCCGATCGCGACCATGAGCTTGCCGCCGATCTCGATGACCTCGTAGAAGTCGCCGCCGATCTCGGCCTTCGCGCTGGCCGGCACGTAGCGGGCGGCCAGCTCGACCCCCTCCACCGAGGGCAGTGACCGGGGCAGCAGGGCCCGTTGCAGGGTGAGGGCGATGCGCCGCTCCTCGTCGATCGACCGCAGCGCCTCCACCGCCAGCGCCACGCCCATCGAGAGCTGGCTGAGCACGTGGGCGTCGTCGTCGCCGTAGGCCAGGGCCGCCTCGACGAGCACCCCGACGGGCGGCCGGCCCTGCACCCGGGCCAGCGCGACCTTGACCTCCTCGCCGGCGACCGACGGGGCCAGCACCCCGGCCCAGTCGGACCCGGGGGTGGTGCGCATCGTCGGCCCGCGCGGCACCCCGCCGGGGTCGAGCAGCGGGGAGTCGCCCGCCACCATCCCGTCGGCGTCGCAGGTGACGTAGCGGCTGCCCGACTCGGTCGGCGCGAACACGGTCGCCGGGCCGCCGAACATGCGGACCGCGCCGTCGGCCGCCGCGCGCAGCAGTTCGTCGAGGGTGCCGGCCATGTTGATGGCCAGGGTGGTGTCGGAGAGCCCGGCCAGCCGCCCGGCGAGGCGTTCGGCCTGGCGGCGGGCGCGGGCGTACCGGAGGGTCGCGTTGACCGTCGCCAGCAGCACCTCGGGCTCGACCGGTTCGACGAGGTAGCCGTCGGCGCCGCGGGCGAGGCCCTGGGTCCGGTCGCCGACCCCGACCGCCGAGGCGGTCAGGTGGATCACCGGCACGGCCGCGCTGACGGGGTCGGCCTTGATCCGCTCGCACACCTCGAACCCCGACATGTCGGGCATGCGGACGTCGAGCAGCACCAGGTCGGGCAGCGACTCCTTGATGAGGCTCAGCGCCTCGCCGCCCGACGCGGCCTCGACGACCGCGTACCCCGAGTGCTGGAGCCAGGTGGCGATGACGTAGCGGTTGGCGCTGATGTCGTCGACGACGAGGATTCGTTCAGGCATCGCGTTTTCCGATCTCGCCGACCGCCCGGAGCAACTCCCCCCGGGTCAGGCGTGACTTGTCCAGGGCCACACCGTCGATCCCGCCCGTGTCGGCCGAGGTGACCACGATGACCGGCGTGTCGGCCAGGGCGGGGTCGGCGCGCAGTTCCCCGATGACCTCCTCGCCGGTCAGGCCCGGCATGCGCAGGTCGAGCAGGAGCAGGTCGGGACGGGCCCGGCGGACGGCCGCCAGGGCGGCGTAGCCGTCGGGGGCGTCCTCGATCTCCACGGCGACCCCGTGGAGCAGGCCGCGCAGCAGGGTGCGGAACGCCGCGTCGTCGTCGGCGATGACCACCCGCCCCAGGTGGATGCGGTCGAGGCGCGGCAGGCGTACCTCGAAGACCGTGCCCTCCCCCACCACGCTGCGGACCGTCATCTCGCCGCCGAGGATGGCGACCAGGCTCCGGGCGTAGGGCAGGCCCAGGCCCGTGCCCGTCACCGACGCCTGGATAGGGCCCCTGACCTGGTGGAACTCCTCGAAAATGCGCTCGATCTCCTCGGCGGGGATGCCGATGCCGGTGTCGGCCACCCGCAGCAGCACGTGGTCGCCGTCGGCGTGGGCGCCGACCCTGACCTCGCCGCGCTCGGTGAACTTCAGGCCGTTGGTGAGCAGGTTGCGCAGCACGTGGGTGAGCATCAGCTCGTCGGTCTGCAGGATCTCCACGCCGTCGGGGTCGTCGACGACCAGCGTCACGCCCTCGCGCGCCATCGGCCCGAGCGTCTCCTTGAGGCGGCGCAGCAGGCCGCGCAGCGACACGTCGACGACCTCGGGTTCGATCCGGCCCGACTCGGCCTTGGCCAGGTCGAGCAGCTCGTTGACGAGGTTGAGCAGGTCGCGGCCCGACTCGCGGATCAGCTCGGCCTGGCGGCGCTTCTCGTCGTCGAGGGGGTCGCCGAGGTCGAGCAGCATGCGGGCCAGGCCCAGGATCGAGCTGGCGGGGGCGCGCAGCTCGTGGCTGACGTTGGCCAGGAACCGGGTCTTGGCCTCGCTGGCCTCGCGCAGCCGGGCCGACTTGTCCTCCAGCTCGGCGTAGAGGGCGACCACACCCTGGTTGGTGCGTTCGAGCTCCTCCGACAGCTGGGTGTAGAGGGCCATCACGCCCCGGTTGGTCTCCTCCAGCTCGTCGCGCTGCGCCTGGACGTCCTCCAGCGCGGCCATCAGGTCTTGGTTCTGGGCCCGCAGCTCGTCGAGCGGGCTGGTCTTGGCCAGGCCGGCCAGGGTGGCGCGCAGGTCGCGCAACCATTCGCCGGCGTAGCGCCCCGGGGGCAACCCCTTGCTCAGGATGACGTCCTCCCCCTCGCGTGTGACCTCGTCGACCAGGCGGGCCGCCGCCGCGAAGCCGGGCGCGGCGGGGCTGAGCGGGCCGTAGCCGCGGACCCGGACGCGGAGCGGGCCGCCGTCGATGGAGAAGGCGATTCTCGCCCCTCCGGCCTGGTTGAGCACCTCCCGGCCGACCTCGCTGAGCGCGGTCGCCAGGCGCACCTGGTCTTGCTGGTCGAGGCCGGCCGCGTCGGCGACCACGCGGGCGCGCTGCCGCAGCGTGAACACGTCGCCCTCACCCCTGACCTCCATCGACAACAGCTCGCCCGACGTCATGACGGCATCCTGGCGACCAGCACGCCGGCGTCGTCGCGGCGGACCCCTAGATCCTTCAGGAGGGTCCCGGCGACCACCAGGGACCGGCGCGTGACCAGGCCCGGATAGTCGCGGAAGGTCCAGCGCTGCCGCAGCCCGTCGGTGTGCATGACGATCAGTGCCCCGGGAGGAAGGGGGTAGTCGTACTGTCTGATGGCCGCCGCGCGGTGCCCGGCGATGCCCGGCAGGGAGATCAGCCCGCGGTGGTCACCCTGGTGGACGACGGTCGCCGCGATGTTCCCCAGCCCGGAGAAGGTGAGGGCGCCGCCTTCCGCCTGGGCGATCGCCACCGCCACGCCCCGGGTGTGCGAGATCTCACCGTGGACGTGCTTCACGAGCTGGGCGGGCGGCCCGGCGGGGGCGTCCTCGAAGGCCCGGACCGCCGCGCTTGCCGCGAAGGCGGCCAGCGGCCCGTGCCCGAGCCCGTCGCACAACATGAGGGTGATCGTCTCTCCGTCGGTACGCCAGGCGTAGGCGTCGCCGCCCGAGTCCTCGCCCGGCATCGGCCGGGTCAGGCCCGAGACGTCGAGGGGGCCGGTCTCCCCGATCCTGACCGCGAAGACGGTGCCCCACTCCGGCTGCGTGTAGACGTCGGACCAGTCGGACAGGCGCCGGATGGCGCCCACCCCGATGCCCAGCCCGCCCCGGCTCGACAACCCCTCGACCGGCCGCGGGTCGAAGCCCGGCCCCGAGTCGGCGGCCACGATCTCGACGCTGCCGGGGCCGCGCCGGACCAGGATGCTGCCGCTGCCGGCGTGCCGCTGCACGTTGGCCGCCAGCTCGGCCGCCACGATGGCGACCTCGGCGACCCGCTGCTCCGGCAGCCCCGCCGCCGCCGCCCGGTCGGCCGCCGCGCGGCGGACCGCGCCGATCGCGCTCTCCTCGGTGACGTCGATCCAGACGTCGGTCAGCGGGCCCACTTGACCACCGTCACGGTGGTTCCGTCGCCGGGGGCCGTGTCGATGGCGAACTCGTCGACGAGCCGGCGCGCCCCGCCGAGCCCCAGCCCCATGCCCGATCCGCTGGTGAAGCCGTCGGTCAGCGCCTGCGCGACGTCGGCGATGCCCGGCCCTTTGTCGTGGAAGACCGCCTTCACGCCCTTGCGCAGCCCGTTCTGGACCTGTTCGACCAGCGCGCCGCCGCCCCCGCCGTAGGTGAGGGTGTTGCGGGCCAGTTCGCTGGCCGCCGTCACCAGCTTGGTCTGGTCGACGAGCGACAACTTCGCCTCGACGGCCGCCGCCCGCACCGCCTGGCGGACCCGGACGACGTCGGCGTCGCCGGAGATGGGGAGTTCCTGGGCGGTCATCTCGCGGTGCCGCCGGCCAGGCTCAGCAGCCGCATGCCGCGCTCCACGTCGAGCGCGGTCTTGATCCCGTCGAGGGAGAGCCCCAGCTCCACCAGGGTGATCGCGACCGCCGGGCGCATGCCCACGACGACCGTGTCGGCGTCGAGCACCCGCGACAGGGCCGCCATCGTGGCGAGCATCCGGCCGGTGAACGAGTCGACGATGTCGAGCGCGGTGATGTCGATCACGACGCCCCGCGCGCCGGTCTCGACGATCCGGTCGGCCAGGTCCTCCTGGAGCGCGACGACCATGTCGTCGCGCAGGTCGACCTGGATGGAGACGAGCAGCATCTGGCCGATCTTGAGGATCGGGAGTCGTTCCATCACAGGCCGCGCTTGGTCATCTCGGCCGTGACGTCGACCCCGATGCGGCCCAGGGCCAGCAGCAGCGCGTCGGCCAGGGTGGCCTTGGTGGCGATGTCGCCGAACTCGATGCCGAGGGCCACGATCGTCTGCGCGATCTGCGGCCGGATGCCGGAGATGATGCACTCGGCGCCCATCAGCCGGGCCGCCACGATCGTCTTCAGCAGGTGCTGCGCGACCTGGGTGTCGACCGCCGGGACGCCGGTGATGTCGATGATCGCGTACTCGCTGCCGGTGTCGACCAGGGTCTGGAGCAGCTTCTCCATGACGACCTGGGCACGCGCCGAGTCGAGGGTGCCGACCAGCGGCAGCGCGACCACGCCCTGCCAGAGCTTGACCACCGGGGTGGCCAGTTCGAGCAGCTGCTCGGCCTGGTTGGTGATCACCTCTTCGCGGGCCTTGGCGTAGGTCTCGAAGGTGAACAACCCGAGCTCGTCGATCACGTCGGAGAAGGCCACGAACTCCGGCCCCACCCCCACCGAGTCGCGCACCGCCTTCTTGAGCGCGAAGACGCTGATCGCCGTCTCACGCGGGCTGAACCCCTGGAGGGCCCGCGCCCGGGACAGGTCGACCAGCAGCGCCCGCACCTCGCCGTAGGCGCTCGAACGGGTGTCGGCCCCGTCGGACGCGCTCACCGCCGACAGCAGGGCGTCGAGGATCTCCCGGAGCTCCTTGTCGAGCTCGATCTCCGAGACCCGTCCACGCAACGAGGCCGCCACGTCGGCCCGCCAGCGGCGGACGAGATCCTCCTCCGCCGCCCGGCACCGATCGATAAGGTCACCGAAAGGTTCCGAGGTCATGTGCCCCTCCAAGTCGTACCGGATACGCATTATTCGCGACCCCCACCCTAGAGAAGTCGCCGGGACTGCGACATGTTTCTGAATAGAGGCCTCTCTGTGGTAGGTCTTATGCGGTTACGAACAGAGGGAGATCATGGACAACCTCCGGGTTCACGTGGCTCCGTCGGGGGCCTATGCCGTGATCACCGTGGCCGGGGACGTCGACGCCACCACCACAGCGCAACTGCACGAGGCGGTCATTCAGGCCCGGGAGATCTCGGCCCACCTGGTGCTCGACCTGGCCGGGATGACCTTCATGGACAGCGCCGGCATCCGCGTGCTCCTCGACGCCTTCCACCACACCCAGACCCAGGGCGGCAGCGTCGCCCTGACCGGCCCCCGGCCCTCGCCCCGGAAGGTGATGGAACTGGTCGGCCTGGCCGACCACATCCCTATCTACGACTCGCCCGCTGAGGCTGTCGCCGCCGGCCCGGCCTGAACCGGGCGTTCTCCTCGGCCTCCCTGGCCTTCCGGCGCCGCCTGCTGACGAACCAGCCCGCCCCGAGCACCGCGAGACCGAGCGGGGTCTTGGCCAGCCACCGGGTCACGAACACCTGCAGAATTCTCTTCATGTGTACGGCCCCTGCCCGGGATTTCCGCAGGTAGGCCACCTCCGGTCTGGAACGCCCGCCGATAGGTCGAGGGCGAGGTCTTCATCGCCCGGGTGAAATGGTGCCGGAAGGTGACCGGACTCTCGAACCCACAGGCGACGGCGACCTCCTCTACGGGCGTCGTGGTCCCCTCCAGCAGCGGCAGGCTCGCCGCCACCCGCTGCCCGATGACCCATTTGAGCGGGCTGGTCCCCGACTTCCGGGCGAAGTGCCGCAGGAACGACCGCTCCGACATGGCCGCCTGCCGGGCCATCTCCCGCACGGAGATCGGCCCGCCCAGCCTCGTGAGCGCCCACTCCATGGCCCGCCCGACGGCGTCCTCCTCGGTCGGGGTCACCGGCGTCTCGATGAACTGCGCCTGCCCGCCCTCCCGATGCGGCGCGACCACCAGCCGCCGGGCCACCGCGTTGGCGACCGTGGGCCCGTGGTCGGTCCTGACCAGATGGAGCAGCAGATCGAGCCCCGCCGCACTGCCCGCGCTGGTCAGCACGTCGCCGTGGTCGACGTAGAGCACGTCGGGGGTGACCTTCACTTCGGGGAAGCGGGTCTTGAGCAGGGGCGCGTACCGCCAATGAGTCGTGGCCTCCCGCCCGTCGAGCAGCCCGGCGGCGGCCAGCGCGAACGCCCCGGAACAGATCGAGACCACCCTGGCCCCTCTCTCATGAGCGGCGCGGAGGGCCTCGACGAGGGCCGGGGAAACCTCCTGGCGGACGTCCCGAACCCCCGGGACGACGACCGTTCCGGCCCCCTCGAAGGCGTCGAGGCCATGGGACGGGGTGATCGAGAACCCCCCGACGGCCCGGAGCGGCGACGTGGTCTCGGCGCAGACCTTCAGGTCGTACCAGTCGACCCCGTCGGGACGGGCGACGCTGAAAATTTCGACGACGCAACCGAGCTCGAACGGGGCCATGCCGTCGAAAGCAAGGACGGCGACACGATGGGACATGGCGGAATCTTAGCGAAAGGGGGCGATTCCGCCACTCCTGCCGTGTTGGGGTGGTGCGGCAGGCTGTGCGGCATGTCAGCGATTCTGCGTACCCCAGCCGCCTCCCCCGCCGTCGCCTTCGCCCACTTCGCCGGCCGCCTGGCCGTCGAGACCGACGTGGCCGACGTGGCCCGCGACCTGGCCGAGGGGGTGGAAGGGGTGGTCGTGGTAGACGTCCGGAGCCGCGAAAGCTGGGACCTCGGGCACGTGCCGGGGGCTCTTCATGTTCCGGTCGGCGAGATTCCCTCGACGACCTTGCCCTTCGACCAGGTGGTCGTCGTCTACTGCTGGAGCCCCGGATGCAACGGGGCCCAGCAGGGCGGGGCCGCGTTCGCGCGGCTGGGGTACCGGGTGAAGGAGATGATCGGGGGGTTCGAGTACTGGGCCAAGGAGGGGTTTCCCGTCGAGATGGGGGACGGGACGGTGCTGCGGCGGGAGGTGGATCCGCTGGTGGGGTCACCTCAGAGAGCTGAAGGTCCAGTGGAGGGCGTAGCGGTGGTCGGCGGGGCTTGAATCGGTCGGGCGGGGGTGCTCGCGGTCGCCCTTGAGGTCGGGGGTGAAGCGGGGGTTGGCGGGGATGCGCATGGGTGGTCCTTTGGTGGGTGTTCGGGGCCCGCGGGGGCGCGTCGGCCCTGCGGGGGTGGCGGGTTTCGTGCGGCGGTTGTTCGCCGCGCGGTCTCCGGCCTTGGGTAGAGGATGCGGGACGCCACTTGGTCTCCACTTGATGGCGACTGGGAGGGATGCCGGCTCGTCCCAGGCACCCTCCTCAGTCCGATAGACTCGTCTCACACCTTCGGGGCTATAGCGCAGCTGGTAGCGCACCTCCATGGCATGGAGGGGGTCAGGGGTTCGAATCCCCTTAGCTCCACTCACTCGGAACGGCCCATGGTCGTCGCCCCTTCGGGGCGGCTTTCATGGGCCGTTCTCGTTTGCGTATACGGGGGGACGACCCCCCGAACCCCCCGATACGAGAGGGCTGTCGCCCCCTCGCGCTCCCCCTGGTCCGCTGTCGCGGCCCTGGCGTCGCTGTCGCTCCGGGGTCGCTTTGCTCCCTGGCGAAAGGCTTCGCCCCTCGCACTCCCTGATAGGGCCTCGCTTCGCTCGGCTGGAGCTCGCTTCGCTCGTATTTGACTTCCGGCTACTCAAAAAGCGGCAGAAGTGCCGCGAACGCCCTGATGACGAGCCAGCATGTGTCGATTGCCGACGCGATCGACAGGGGCACGACTTAGGCCAGAAACTACTCATCACACGGAGAAAGGCGCTCACCGGCCTCCAGTGAATACTACTGCCCTACGCGTCCGTGGAGATTTGATCTTCTTGCAGGCGCGTCAGAGAGTCGGCGGGCTTGCTTGTCCGGGGTGACGCGGCCCTCGTCGGCGGCTTAACTGTTAGCGTGGTACGGAGTAGTACGGGCCGGTGCGGAGGGAGGCCGAGTGATGGGCGGCAAGTCTCAGCCCGTGGATGTCAGCGTGCGGCAGTTCGTCAGTGACTCAGGGAGTGTGACGCGAGGGCTGCGACGCGGGCAGCGGTATGTGTTGACGATCAACGGTGAGCCGCTCGCGGATGTCGTTCCCATCAAGCGTCGGCGTGCTGTGCCCATGACGGAGGTACTCGCGATCTTCGCTGGCGCGCCTGCCCTCGACGTCGACGAGCTGCGCGCGGATCTGGACGCCGGTATCGATCAAGAGTTGCCCGACGACCCGCTGGAGGGAACCGGTCTGTGAGACATGCGGAAGGTGTACTCGATACGAACATCGTGGCTGTGTTGTCTCTCTATGAGGCAGATGCACTTCCGCAGGCGGGTCTCATCACCGCTGTAACCCTCGGTGAGCTGTCAGACGCGCCACATGCAACGGTCGATCCGATCAGGCGTGCTCGGCGTATGGCGGTCCTTCAGCATGTAGAGGCCACGTTCGACGCGCTGCCCTATGACGACGAAGCCGCGCGCATGTATGGCCAGATCTGTGCGGCCGTCCGCGCGACCGGCCGGCAGCCACGCGGCAGGGCCGCTGATCTGATGATCGCCGCGATCGCCGCGAGCAACGGGCTTCCCCTGTACACCGCCAATCCGAAGGACTTCGCCGGGCTCGACGGCATGGTGGAAATCGTGGCTGTGGCGCGGCCTTCAGGAGCAACCGCGTAACTTACTCGAACTTGGATGGAGACCGCAGCCGAAGGCGGACTCGCCAAAATAATGAACTGACTGTGCGCGACGACCACAATTAGAGTTACTTCACATGCCTTCGTAGCCCTGTGGGAAGGTTTTGTGTTCGAGTTAGCGACCGCTAGATCCACGGGTAATGGGGATGGCCTGTGGTTGTTGCTCCTTCGGAGCACCTTCCACGGGCCATTTCCCGTTTGCGACACCGGGGGGACGACCCCCCGGAACCCCCCGATACGAGAGGGCTGTCGCCCCCTCGCGCTCCCCGTGGCCGCTTTGCGGCCCTGCGTCGCTTCGCTCCGGGTCGCTGTCGCTCCTGGCGAAGGGCTTCGCCCCTCGCGCTCCCTGATAGGGCCTCGCTTCGCTCGGGAGGCACTCGCTTCGCTCGGGGTGATGGACTTCAGGCCGCATCAAAGGGGCAGGTGACGTGTCGTTTCACCTTCGGAGTGACTGACTGTGTTTTGGCCGGCGGATGACGCCGGCTAGAGGGCGCCGCAGAACAAGTCCCAGATATTTCGGTAGTAGTCGTTGAACTCGACGATGAACTGACTCCCGCCGGATTCGGGGTCCTTGAAGTAGACGGACACCATCACGTCGTTTTGGAAGCCGGGGATTTGGGCCTTGCTGTAGTGGTCGCGGATTTCCTGTGGGGGAAGAGTGGTCAGCATTGTGATCCTCACCCGGTATTCACAGTAGTCTCCGCCGCCTCCTGACATATTGTGGCCGGATGTCGCGTCATGCCTGTGGTGGAAATCGCGCGTATGCGGTGGGCGCGGGTAGCTGACCGCCTTTTGGAGCAAGGCGTCGAGACGTGCGTCGTCGCGCCAGACGGGGGTCATGATCAGGAAGAATAAGCCGACCAGCGGCACAAGAACGACCGCCAGACACCCCCACCTTCGTTTCATGACGTGAAGCGTAATGCTTTTGATCAAGGGCGGCGATGGCTACCGGCGTGCGATGGGCGGAGATCGATTCCAGGCGTGGCCGAGTTCGAGTAGGCGACCGTTAGCTTCACTGGTGAATGGATGGCCCGTGGCTGTTTCCCCTTCGGGGCACTTGCCACGGGCCATTCACCATTTCTGCACACGGGGGGGACGACCCCCGAACCCCCGATACGAGAGGGCTGTCGCCCCTTCACGCTCCCTCTGGCCGCTTTGCGGCCCTGCGTCGCTTCGCTCCGGGTCACTGTCGCTCCTGGCGAAGGGCTCCGCCCTCGCGCTCCTTGGAAGGGCCTCGCTTCGCTCGGTTACTGGGCTCAACACCGATTCAGGCAGGGGAAGGGACGGCTCGCATTGTGGCTCCATGCTGGCCTGACTTGAATGCGCTTCATTGTCGTCGGCCGTGCCGTGTTCTGCTCCACCGGAGCCGTATAGCGGTGGTGGCGATGAGGAGGGAGGCCGCCGCCGCACTGACCTGCCGGGTTCGGGAGGTGCGCTGGGGGTTGGCCGCGCTGGTCGCCAGTGCCCATGTCGCGGCCAGAGCGATGGAGGTGTGACCGTGCCGACTCGCCGCGATGATCGTGCTCAGGACGACTGCGGCTCCCGCTACGGCGAGACGAGCGGTATTGCGCCCGGTTCGGGTCGTGGGCGCGAACTTGCCGTGTCGCTGGACCGCGAACGCGTTGACGACGGAGGCGACGCTCGTCCACCCCAGGAGCAGGCCGGTGCTGTGGGTGGTCAGGCGCTCGGCGCCGCGCGGCTGGTCGTGCTGGGCCTTGCGGTGTGCGGTGGCGGCGAGGCCCGCGGCCACCGGGAGGATGAAGGGTGTGTAGCGAAAGCGGTTCGACTGGGCCGCGATCGACCAGCAGGCGTTCGCCGTGTAAGCGCCGACGAGCCACCATCCGGTGCGTCGGTTGACCGCGGCGGTCGGGTGCGCGGCGTGCTGGATGGCGTTGGCGGCGATGACTGCGAAAATCGGCGCCCAGATCGCGAAGGCGTAGTCGGGAGGAGTGATCTCGGTATCGAACTCCTCGGCGCCTTCCCGGGTGTCGGCGAGAAACGGGCCGAGCGTCGGGACAAGGATCATCATGGCGGCGGTGGCCCCCACGGCGACGGTTCGCGCGCGGTCCGCCGCTTCTGTGTCGGCTTCGATATCGATCGGGAGGATCATGTCGGTTCTCCTTCCATCCAGTCGTGCGGGCTCTCGCGGGTGGTGCCGGGGTGTTCTTCCCGGCGGTCGCACGGTGAGACGGTGGCGAGTAGTCCGATCGTGAGGGAGCTACCCGTCACAGTCACCGTCACCGGCCCTCTCCCGCACCGCGCTCCCGAGGTTGCTCAACGCCTGGTTCGCGCCCGCACGCGGGTCCACTCGCCCTCGTTCCCGATGTCCATCACCACCAGCGGCGACGAACCCGAGAACACCACGCCGACCAGCTCATCAAGATCAATCACGACTCACTGTGACGCGGCCAGACGTCTGGTCGTCACCGAATCTGCGACAGATCCCCTTCGGGGTGCTTGCCACGGGCCATTCACCATTTGTGGCACACACGGGGGAAGATCCCCGAACCCCCGATACGAGAGGGCTGTCACCCCTTCGCGCTCCCCCTGGCCGCTATCGCGTCCTTGCGTCGCTGTAGCTCCGGGTCGCTTCGCTCCTGGCGAAGGGCTCCGCCCCTCGCGCTCCCTGGACAGGACTCGCTTCGCTCGGGGTCTGCTTGAGACGGAAGTCCGGCCCGCGCTGGGCGGATGGGTGGAGAGCTGCGCTTCAGTCGTGCCGGAGACTTGGACATGCATGCGTCAAATGTGTTCGGCAGAATCAAGGATTCGACGCGGCAACTTCGAGGTGGCCCCGAGGACTTCGATGCCGATCAGTTTTCCGGATTTATCGAAATCCAGAATGATCATTCCCGCGACTGCACTCGGGTCGCAAGTATACGCCTGAACGACCTCTCCTGGCAATATCCTATCGGAAATATAAATATAGGCGGCGTCGGCCAGCCGATCATAAGTTACGCGCAATTCAGCCATCCCGCTTCCTATCTATCGACGACTGTAACCGACGGATGACTCCGAGATCAATCAGGGCCTACACACATAATAGTCATTATGTCGGGGATGACGAAGCATACCGCCAGTTCAAACGCCGAAGTATCGGAGCAAATTCCGTTTGCGAGCAGGACGAAGACATCGCCGATCTATGGAAAGAGCCACGAAGGCGACCAGGGTAGAACGCAATCACCAGGAGTGCCTTCGGCGGCCAGATCGTACAAGATCATGGCAACGGGTCCGGCGAAGAAGCCGGCCGCGGTGAGAGCAAGCAGTATCACGAACTACCGGCCAGCCAGGGCGACCCGGCCAGCAGGTGGAACGACTGCGCGAAAAGCGCTGACAGTGCCGAGACGATCGGAAAGGCGACGATCCGGCTCAGGCACCAAACGGCGTTGGCCAATTTTGCGCCGGCGTCCAGGTCGCCCGCGCAGTAGATCTGCGCGCGAGCCACCAGGAGAATATCGAGGAAGGTCCCGAATGTCGCGCACCGGAACGACCGGCCGGCTGCGGAGTGCTTCAAAGCTGGTCAAATCCTCTGTACGGGCTCAAGCGAAAACGGCGTACCCCCGAAGGAGTACGCCGTTCCGAAAGAATCGAATACGGGAGCTCAGGGCTTGTGCTGGTCGATTCCGTAACCGTTGCACTGGCGCCCGCCGTTGATGCAGTGTTTCACCAGCTCGGCCTGCCGGTTACCCGCCCACGCCTCCATGAAGTCGTAGTGGAACGAGTAGCTCGCGCCGGAGGAGTAGGCGAGGCCGTCGGTCTTCCCGCCCGGGAGCTTGTAGGGGACCTTGATCTCCAGCATCGGCAGCGGCACCGGGAACGCCGCCGGGCAGACGCTCTTCACCGGGTAGGCCATGTGGCTCTTGTGGTCGGCCGAGTCGAGGTCGCGGCCGTTCCAGCAGCTCGGGGCCTTCAGGCGGACGATCAGCGAACTGCCTGACGGGCAGGACTTCGGGAAGGTGGTGAAGGTGCCGCCGCCGCACGTCCAGGTGCCCTGGAAGTCCGCGGCGGACGCCGTGCGCATGTCGCCGACGATCAGCCGGAAGCCGGCCGGGAAGGGCTGGACGGTCCGGTAGTCCTTCACACCCGACTTGTAGTACGTCGTCACGATCGTCGGATCCACCACCTTGCCGTTCTGGTACAGCGTGGGGATCCAGTACGCGGACTTGTCCATGGTGTCCTGGCAGCTCGACCCGCCTGCCAGCAGGGAGGCCCTGGTCGACTTGGCGTTCGTGGTCGGGTTCCCCGCGAAGGTGTGGTTGTGGGCGGCGCCCGGCAGGCCCGGATAGACGATCGGGTCGTCCGACAGGTGGTGGGTGACCTTGCAGTTCGCGTGGATCTCGCGGTACTGGGCGAACGGCGGCGGGCCGGAGAACGTCGGGACCGGGAGCGGCTTCGCCGTGGGGAACGGGGTGGCCACCGCCGCCGGGGCCGACCGGTGGGAGGCGTGCGGGCTCGCGGTGGCGGCCGAGGCCGGGATCAGCAGGCCCACGGCCAACAGAGTCGTCCCCGCTGCCCGGCTCCATCTGCGCCGCGGCGTGTGGTCTGACATCGATTTCCCTTCACTGTGGGACGCATGGGGGGCTGCCGCGAATCGCGCGGCGGCGGGTCGAACCTAGCCACCCGGCCGCCTGTGGATTTAGGCAGAAAGTCCCGTACGGGCTGAGCGTCATGGCCCAATTCCCGGGTCAGGCGTTCCCGGTCCAGACCAGGACGGCCTCGGTCCGGCTGCTCACGTTGAGTTTGCCGAAGACGCTGTTGAGGTGGTTCTTCACGGTCTTCTCCGTCAGGCCCAGACGGATGGCGATGGACGCGTTGCTCAGCCCCTGGGCCAGGAGGTTCAGCACCTCGCGCTCGCGCCTGGTGATGCCGAACCTCGTCTGCACGGTGTGCCGTCGCTCGGCCCGGTCGCGTTGCGCCTGGTCGCGCTCGGCCTGCCCGCGTACAAGAGAGGTCGCGACCGACGCGGCCACCGGCGAGAGCCAGCCGCGGCCCTCGGCGACGGCCAGCACGGCGCGCAGCAGTTCCGGCGGGTCGAACTGGCCGTGGACGAGGTATCCGCGCACGCCGCCGCGCAGCATCGAGGCGATCACGTCTTCGGTGTAGTCGCTGGTCAGCGCCAGCACCTTCGTGTAGAGGCCCATCTCGCCCACGACCGAGAGCCCGTCGGCGATGGGCATGCGATGGTCCAGCAGGGTCACCGTGGGACGCAGCCGGCGGGCGGCCGTGAGCCCTTCGTGCCCGTTGCTCGCCTCGCCGACCACCCGGACCCGCTCGTCGGCGTCCAGGAACGCGGACATGGCGGCGCGGACGATCGGGTTGTCGTCCACGATCAGGACGTCGATCACATCCATCACTCCAGTGGATCGAGCGGCACGCAGACCGTGACCACGGTGCCCGCCCCGGGGTAGGACCTCACCCGCAGGTGCCCGCCGACGGCCCGCGCCCGTTCCGCCATGCCGACAAGGCCGAAATGTCCCTGCGACTGTAGCCGTCCGAGCTCCTCGGGAACGACGAACCCGACGCCGTCGTCGCCGACGATCAGCTCCAGGAGGCCGCCTGACTGGATCAGGCGGATGGTGACATGGGAGGCGAAGGCGTGCCGCTGCACGTTGGTCAGCGCCTCCTGGAGAACACGGACGATCTCGTACCGGACGGCGACCCCCGGCTCGGCGCACGCCACCGTCACCCGCGTGGCGACCCCCGCGTCGTACTGCCAGGATCGCGCGACCTCGTGGACGGTGTCTTCGAAAGATCGGTCCGGTACGTCCCCCCGCAGCCCCTCCAGCAGTTGTCTGGCCTCCCTCGCCGCCACCTCGGCGCCCCGGGAGACGGTCTCGGCGAGCTGCTCGGCCAGCGCGGGGTGACGGCGCAGCGACGACGGGAGCGCCAGGGCGGCGAACGACACCCCGCGCAGGGTCTTGGTGACGGAGTCGTGCAGCTCGCGGGCGAGCCGGGCCCGTTCGTCGGCCGCCGCGGACCGTTGCGCGGAGGCCGTCACCTCCACCGTCAGGTCGACGTAGCGCAGCAGCGCGGCGGTCGCCACCGCCCCGCCCATGCCCGCGAGCACGCTGAGCATTGGAAACGCCATGACGAACGCGGCGACGTCCGGCGAATAGGGCGCCGCCCGCAGCGCCCACGCCGCGGCGGCGAACCCGAAGGCGGCCTGGACGGCCCAGATCCCCAGGGCGCGCATGCCGAGCAGCGCCCCGGCCAGCGCGGCTGATCCGGCGGCGAAGCAGAAGTACGCCATGCCGCCCTTGCTCAGCAGCAGAACGGCCGTGGCCGCCAGCCAGTCGACGCCGATGACGGGCAGCGCGCGGCGGACCACGGCCGGGTGCCTGGTCAGCACCGTCACCTCGGCGACCGTGGCGAGCACGGTCACGGCGATCACCGACAGCACCCGCCAGAGGTCGGCCACCAGCAGCAGCCCGGCCCCGGCGGAGGTGAGCACGACCGCGGCCCTGCCCAGCATCACCGCACGGCAGATGGCGGCCGACGCGACCATCTCACTTCCCCAGTGCGATGTCGTCGAGGTAGAACTCGTACGCCTGCGGGAGTTGCTCGCTGGCGATGGCGAGGTCGATCCGGCGCAGGCGGCCGGGCGACAGGGTGCCCACGTGCACCACGAAGGAGGTCCAGCGCTCCGGGGGCGCGTGAAGCGTCACGGTCGCGGCGCCCGCCCGTCCCGCCGAGGGCGAGGCGGCCAACCGGAGGATGGTGCCGTACTGCCGGCCGCCGTACACGCGCAGGCGCAGCCGGGTGTTCGCGCCGATCAGCACAGGTGAGCCCGCCAGCAGCGTCACGGTCGCGGGCTGATCGCGGGTCTTCACCCGTCGCTGGATCCTGACGGCCGCCTCTTCACCGTCGGGCACCGGGCGGCCGGGGTCGACGTTCGTCCCGCTTCCGGACGCCTGCCAGCCCGTCCCGAGCGCCGACGCGTAGATCGAGCAGGCCGGGACGGGCGTGACCTCCACGACCCCCGAGCCCCTCGGCGCGGCGCAGGGGGGCACGCGCGGGCGTCCGGGCGTGGGGGTCGGCCGCGGGGCGCTCACGCTCTCGACGACCTGCGGGGTGCTCGTGCTTTTGACGACCTTGGGTGTCGGGGTGGGGGGCGCGGTGGTCGGGGCCTGGCTGGACGCCGGTCTTTCCCGCGCGCCCGACGCCTCCGCGCGGTCGTCCTGCCGGGGGATCAGCAGGGGCGGGACGGCGACGGCGACACAGATCACCACGGTGACGAGCAAGGCGTACCGTGTCCGCTGGCCGAGACGGCGCGGAGGGCCGCTCATCGCCGACCTCCTGCACCGATATCAGGAGTCACATCACTTCCTTGCCGCACAAAACAGAGTAGAGACATCTTCTGCCACAAACCGCTCATCGTGCGCAGACACCGGTCCCGATTCGGCAGGTGAGCGCGCCCGTCCCGGAAACTGGGCCCAACCGCCCCCGGCTTCTGGGACTTTCGACCCAGCCTCCTGCCAGAAGAGCCGAGTTCGGTCCTTCAGGCCCGGGAAGCTGCTGAGAAGTTCTTCGCCGTCCCCACCTTCGCGACGTGACGCGGCATGTTTGATCACCATGTAGACCACGGCGTGGCGCGACCGTCTTCGGGGACGCGAAAGTTCTGGTCCCCGACGGCGCCCGCCTCATGCCGCTCGGTCGTCCGTGCGCCGTCGCCCTCGGGTGAATTCCGTGTGAGCTCCCGCTTTCCACGTTCGGTAATACGACGTACTCCGTCGGTGCAGACCCCGCTGTACTCCTGGCGTGACAACCGTCGCATTCACCAGGAAGGGCAAATCGTGACTCTCAAGAACGGTCTCCGCGCGCTGGCGATGGGCGCCCTGCTCGCCGTCCCTCTCACGGCCGTCGGCGCCACACCCGCGATGGCGGCCACCAATGTGGTGGCGTCCGGCGGGCAGTTGTCCGTCAGCGCGGGCTTCGCCGGCGACGACATCTCCATCAACGTCGAAAACGGATTCCTCGTCGTCAGGAACTTCAACGACACCATCTTCGCGGGCAGCGTCACCTGTACGAACGTCGACGCCCGCACGGTCCGGTGCGCCAGCGCGGGCATCACCAAGATGCTGGTGCGCACCAACACGGGGGCCGACACGGTGCGGAACAACACCGCCCTCCCGGCCCAGGCCTTTCTCGGGCCGGACGGCGACCTCTACTACGGCGGCTCGGCCCGCGACCTCGTCTCGGGTGAGGGCGGCAACGACCTCCTGGACGGCAACGGAGGCGACGACGTCCTGATAGGCGACGAGGGCGGGTTCGACCAGGTCTTCGGCGGACCGGGCACCGACCTGTGCACGGCCGAGCAGGAGACCACCTGCGAGGGCGACGCGTAGCACCGAAGGACCTCAGACCCGGGTGGGGCTCGGCCGGCTCCCCCGGGTTCCGGAGAGTGGCCGGACTTCCAGCCTCCGTTGCGGCAGGTGTTCGCGCGGCTCAACCCTGGAGGCCCTGGTCGCTCCGCAGCAGTCACGAGCCAGGTCCAGCACTGCGTGGTTGTCCGTGAACTGCTGTGCGGCGGCAAAGGTCGGCGTCATCAGGTGGAGTCGTGCACGTCGGTCACTGGTTCGATCCCGGCAAGGTCGCCTGCCACCGCAGTGGCGTCCACTCTCTCCGGTCAGTGCCGGCAGAGAACGCCGGCGATATGACGCGGACAACCAAGGCGGCTGCCCTATCCCGTCGCGACCCGCCTGACTCCTGCCAACCCGGCGGCGTCAGGCACGACTTCGACGTTGGAACTCTGGCTCGCGCCCGACCGGAGAAGCGGCGGGGCGATGCTTCAACAGTCACCAGCGCCAGCCTGGTCGAGACCTTCGCTGTCCCCTCCTCCTATTGGTCGGCAGCGAAGGTCTCAACGTCCCCTAGATCGGTGCAGCCGGTCACGCCCCGCGGTCTACCTCGACGGCCGGGGCGCCGTCGGCAGGCAGGCGCGGACGCCTCCCTCGGCGCCGCGGGTGAAGAAGGAGATCCGTTGCTCGGCGGAGCCGTGGTCGCCGACGTCGGTCCAGGGTGTGCGGTCTCCCATACGGCGCAGGGCGGCGCGGAGTTCGGCCACGTCTCCGTCCTCGAAGAGCAGCGTCTTCTGGGCCGCCGCGCCGAACAGCACCGCGCCGGCGAAGCAGTCGGCCTGCAACTCCTGGGCGCGGAGCACCAGGGAACGCTGGATCCTGGCCTGGACGGCGTGCCCCCACTCGTGGGCGATGACGAGGTAGACCCAGGCGTCACCGGATCGGTAGCCGCTGGCCATGAGGTCGAAGTCCCAGGCGATGAAGTCGCCGGGCACGCAGTAGAAGGCGTTGCCGAAGCCGGTGCGGCTCCCGCCGCAGGCCGGCGGCTGTCGCTGGCCCCGCTGGAAGGAACCGAACACTCTGGGGGGCTGATAGGTGCCGGTGAAGAATCTGGTCCAGTTGCGGGCCCAGTAGGCGTTCGTCACCTTGGTCGCGGTAGCTATGTCGGCGTTGATGTCGTCGGGAACACGCGGCGCCGCGTTCGCTGGAGCGGCTATGAGCAGGGACGATGTCAGGAGTGCGGCAAGGGCCGCCGATCGGATGCGCATGGAGGTCCCGGTCTTCGTGGGGGATGGGACTCCATTGGAAAGGACCTCCCGCAGACGCGAGTATGGCATTTTTCATAGATGCGGGAACGATGACGGATGCGCATCAATGGTTTCAACGCCCTGTTTGACGTGGGGAACTTCCTGCATGGGCCGGGTTAGCGCAGTCGAAGTGGTTGAGCTCCCAGAGGCTGGGGGCTCCGTTCGAGTGGACGACCATTAGCTACCCGACTTCCCATGAGCCCGATCGCTTTCAGGCGCATTCCAGAGTCAGCATCCGAACACCACATCGTCGAGTTCGCAGGAGCGACGGAGAGGACCAAATTCCCAACGGCCAGGGTGTCGTCGTTCAATTTCAGAAGACGACCGCGCGAGGACAGTTTCCGGCAGTTGCGTCGCTCTCTCACGACGGCTGAGCCCAAGTCCGTCTCCTCAGGGAGAAAGCTCTCGGCGACCTGGAACCGCTGCCCAAACCCCGGCGATCATTGCGGCGAGCACGGGAAGTGCCACGACAAAAGCGGCGATCAGCAGCCATGGGGTCTCGAACGGTACCCGTGGGGGCACGTCCCAGCCGATCGGGGCGGTCATGGGCCAGGCCAGGAGCAGGCCGATGACGCAGCCGGCGACAGCACCGATCCCCGCGCCGAGGGCCGCCCCGAACGCTGCTCGGCAGGCGACGAAGTACCGCAGGGCTGCGGTGGAACCACCGCCGACCCGGCGCAGGATGCGCCTCGATGCGGCGGAGCGGGTTGTGGTCAGGGCGCCGGCCAGGGCGATGAGAAGCACTACCGCGACGAAGTCCTGCCAGCCGGTCGGAGCGTGGTAGCCCCGCTCCACCTGGACGCGTGCCGTTGCGCCCAGTCGGCGGCTGAGTCTTTCCTCCTCGATCGCCGAGGTCCGGTGCAGCGAAGGGTCGATGATCAGCTGGTTCGACTCCAGGTGGAAGCCGAAATCTTCCATGATCTTCGCAGGGATGAAGACCGAACCCACCCGGGGCTCCGCGGGTCTGACGGTGACGGCCGGAACGGTTTTGACGGAAGTCGAGGGGTCGGACAGGGAGCGTTCGTACCGGATCACCATCGAGTCTTGTGTTTCTCCGCCTGCCGCCAGCACCACGACTGTTTTCTGGTCGTAGGGGGTCGACGGGTCTCCGGTGAGGTAATGGAGCAGCGCCTGATCACCTATGTGGATTTCCTGCAGGAACGAATGGTCGGCGGTTTCCACAGTGAAGTAGCCGCGCTCGCGCCTGCTGTTGTTCTGTACGACGGGCGCTCCGGAGAATTCCTGTACGACGGCCTCCCGAACGGCCGCCGCCCGCTCCGGCGAGAACCCTTCCACGACGAGTGCCCCCAGCCGGGCCACGGGCCGATAGTCCGCCCTGGCCTTCGCCGTCACCGCGACCGAGAGGATCACTACGGCGACCGCGACGGCGGTGGCTGCCATGGTCGTCGTCACGCCGGCCGCGATCCGAGCGGGTTTGTCAGCCATTGGACGGACCGCCGGCCGGATTGCGGGCGGCAACGGTGAGGCGCTGCGCCCGAGCACTCCCAGCAGCCAGGCGATGACGGGACCCAAGCCCAAGATCAGCAGCGCGCCGGCGATCACGCCCGCCAGTACGGTCACCGCCGTCCCGAAGTCGTCATAAGGCTGATCTTCGTGGGTGGACCACGCGAAGAACGCCATGACCGCGAGGCCGAACGACGCCAGGACGACCCCTCTGACCAGGCGACTCCTGGGCACCTCGTCATATCGGGCGCGTGGGGCCGACCTGGCCGCGAAGAATACGGAGCCGCACACCAGGGTTGCGGGGATGCTCAGAATCACTATCCAAAACAGGATCATCTCGATCACCGGCAAATAGTAGGGAAGCAGCGGCCCACCTTGCCTCGGTCACAACCGAAACCCGCTGGGTGAAGGTGACCCATTCACTTCCACACGAGGTCCATCCACGCGCACTTGTCGAGCGGCGCCGAGTAACGTCGCTCGGCTTACCCCGGACATGGGGGCCGATCTCCTGAACCACTGCGGTCCGGGCGAAGACCTCCGCCATTGGGCAAGGACTCTCACTGCACCGGCATCAAGGAGTCGCGATCCGGTGCGGCGATAATCCCGGCGGACTTCTGCGAGGTGAAATCCGGACTGGTTTCCGGAGGCCCTCCATTCGAATTCGACAGACATGCGGCCGATAGCCTTGAGCACCATGCACGACGATCCCGGCTGGCCAGGTCTCGACCCGGCCCGCCACCCCTTCACGTGGAACCCCGGCGACGAAACCGACATCGCGCGGCTCGTCCCGGCCGCCGGGGCGAGTTGGGAAGACACGTGGCGTTTCGTCGACGAGGTCACCGACCTGCTGGTGTCGCGGTACGGGCCGTGGGTGTTCGCCTGGAGCTGGTCCGTGACCGGGGTCGGGGGTGGCGGGATCGTCACCGAATGGTGCTGCGTGAATCATTCCGTGGGCGAACCGGATGAGACCGCCGCCAAGGTGGTGGCGGCGCTGCACGAATGGCGCGACTGGCTTGAGGAACTGGCCGAGCGGTTCGGCCGGCTGGCCCCTCCGTCCCATGCGACGGCCGAGGAGCGGAGCTGGCACCTCGAACGCGCGGCGGTCCGTCTGGTCACGCTGGTCGTCGACCGGACGGGCGCGGAAGCCGGCTGGCACGGGCAGTGCAGGCGGGTGCTGAAGTGGTTCCTGGCCTCGGCGGGCGTCGATCGGCGCGAAGCCGAAACGGTCGTCGAATCAGCGGTCGGGGGCAGGTTCGAGAGCTGGGTCGAACCCCGGCGCACCGTGGTCGACGCGGTCGGCGAAGACCTGGCCGTCGAGGTCACCGGCCACCGGCCCTACCGTGATCACTGACGCGCTCGCCACCTGGTGCCGGGTACGCCGCGAGGCCGACTGGTCGATGCCCGGCGCCGACCTCGAAACTCCGCCCGTCGTGGCGCGGGCCGACGGTTTCGCGCAGGTGGCGTCGTTGCGAACCGCTCTACCGCGCGTGTACGCGGACGCCGCGGCACAACAGCCGCTCACGTTCGAGCTGCTGGCCGACTGGCAGCGATCGGTTCTCGGTGTCTCCGCCGTCTCCTTCCGGGACGGCGACGCCTACGCCAAGCAGGGTCGGGAACGGTACGCGCTGACGCCGCACACCCGACGCGACTTCGCGGCCTGCCTGCGGGAGAGCGCCGACCTCGCGGTGCCACTGCCGGCTCGCGCGGCGCGTGTCCATCTGGACGTGGCCTTCTTCCACCCGTTCGCCGACGGCAACGCCCGGTCCGCCCTCCTGGCTCTGGCGTTCGTACTGAGAAGAGAAGGCGTCATGCTCGACCAGGCAGGACCTCTCCGGACCACGCGATATGCCGATGATCCTGAAGGCGCGGCGGATCTGGCGGACCTGGTGAACGTCCTGATCCATGCGACGAAGCGGCGAACGTCAGTCGCTGCCGCGCATGAATCCGAATTTCGACGGACTGTAGGCGTCGCCGTCGTCTTCGTGCCAGTCGCAGAACAGCGCCTGAACGAAATCCGGACCGCCGTTGACGAGGATCAGCCTGCTGTCGGGGGACTCCGGAAGGTCGAATCGAGCGATTCTCTCGTCACCGGGACCGATCTCCCGCAGCGCGAGGCTCTCGTATTCGTGCCTGATCCGGGTATATCTGACGTGCTCGAACATCAGGTCGACCCGTCGGCCGCCTTCCTTCTCGGGAAGGCTTCGAAACAACATCCTCGAATAGCTGACCGAGTAAGCCCAGAGCCTGAACTCCCGCTCCCACGCCACGGCGATCGTCATCCGCACCTATTCCCAAAGCCAGAAGAGCGACCAGAGTAAAACACAATCGCCCATAGTGCCCTCGTACTCCGAGGACGCGGATCCTCACCGCTCGCGTTGTGCCGCCCATTGAGGCAGCGTGCCGTTCATGGCGTTCGCGGCGAACGCGACTCTCTCCCCCATAGCCCGCCTGCACGTCTCGGCACTGATCCCGTCCATCGCGAAGGTCTCCCACAGACCTCCAGGATTCAGGAACCGGTCGGCGTGACTCGTTCCGAGCTTCTCGTCCATGACCATGAGAGCGCCGAGGGCATAGTGCTTCTGCCGCAGGTATCGATCGAGATAAGCGCACGGGATGTCCGCGTCTTCGGCCTCGCCGAACCGGGCCAGCGCCACGCAGTATCCCGCCCCCGCGTGCACCACCTCGCTTTCGAGCAGCAGCCCCGCCAACCGGCCCCGGAAGTGAATCCGCCGGTCCAGCGCGATGAGCCAGGCGGCCGTGAGCCGGGCGCGCCATTCGCCGTCGAGCAGTACGCCGAGTTCGTGGTCGGTGATCCGGCGGGCGTCCTTCGCGAGGCCGCGCCCGAACCTGATCGCCTCGTAGTCGGGAAAGCGCAGGAAGGCGCCCAGCAGTTTCATGTAGCGCCGGTATCCGCACCATTCCGGAACAACGAAGCGTCGCACCAGATCGATCATCTCGTCATCCGGTGGAGTGGGCATGCGCATGGGATTCGGCCTCAGGCTTCCCCGCGGCCATCGGCCGCCCTCATGAACCGCTCCGCCACCAACCGCAGATGCTCGATCAGTTCCGGCGGCTCCGACACGTCGAACTCCAAGTCCAGCAGCCCGAGATGCACCGCCAGGCTCGAAATGCTCTCCGCCCCGGTGTCCAGCACGCACGTCCCCTCGTCGACCGCCTCCACCACCCCCACCGCCGGATTGACACGTTCGGTCACCACGTCAGCCCGCGCGTGCACGACCACCCGCGCCCGCCACCGCCAGGCCGCCGAGGAGACCCCGCGCGCCACGTAGGCGGCCGCGCCCCCTTCGGGCGGATCGCGCGGCGGAAACCGGGGCCCGGTCGGAACCCGGGGAGCGACGCGGTCAACCCGGAAGGTGCGCCAGTCGTCTCGGTCCACGTCCCAGGCCACCAGGTACCACCGCCGTCCCCACGACACGATTCGATAAGGCTCCACCACGCGCAGGGTGCTCGACCCGTCGTGGGCGCGGTAGTCGAACCGTAGTCTCTCCCGGTTCCGGCAGGCGGTCGCGAGTGCCGACAGCACCGTCGCGTCGACGGCCGGGCCGGGGCGGTCGGCGGGCACCGGTTCGGTCGAGGTTCGGAGCGCGTCGACCCGTGCCCGCAGGCGGGACGGCAGCACCTGTTCCAGTTTGGTCAGCGCGCGGGCGGAGGTCTCCTCGATGCCGGGGGCGCCGGTGCGCAGGCCGATCGCGACGGCCACGGCCTCCTCGTCGTCGAGGAGCAGGGGAGGCATGGCGGTGCCCGCGCCGAGGCGGTAGCCGCCGTCGGTGCCCCGGCTCGCGTGGACGGGGTAGCCCAGGTCGCGCAGGCGTTCGACGTCGCGGCGTACGGTGCGGTCGCTGACGCCGAGGCGGTCGGCGAGGTCGCGGCCGGGCCAGTCGCGGCGGGCCTGCAACAGTGACAGCAGGCGCAGGAGGCGGGCCGAGGTTTCCAGCATGGACGTCACATTGCCACCACTTCCGGACAGAGGCTGACCGGAAGTCCCCGTAGCGTTGCGGTCATGAGCGAAGAGATCACCCCCTTCCTGATCGACGTCCCCCAGGCCGTTCTCGACGATCTCCACCGTCGGCTCGACGCCACCCGCTGGCCCGACCAGATCCCGGGCACCGACGGGGACTACGGGGTGCCGGTGGCCTACGTGAAGCGGCTGGCCGACTACTGGCGCGACGGCTACGACTGGCGGGCGCAGGAGGCGCGGCTGAACGCCCATCCGCAGTTCACGACCGAGATCGACGGGCAGAACGTGCACTTCCTGCACGTCCGCTCGGCCCGGGAGGACGCGCTGCCGCTGATGCTCACCCACGGCTGGCCGGGGTCCGTCGTCGAGTATCTCGACGTGATCGGGTTGCTCACCGACCCGCCGGCCGGGGAGCAGGCGTTCCACGTGGTGGTCCCGTCGTTGCCGGGGTTCGGGTTCTCCGGGCCGACGAAGGAGCGGGGATGGAACCGGTTCCGGACCGCGAAGGCGTGGGCCGAGCTGATGCGGCGGCTGGGTTACGACCGCTACGGCACCGCCGGGAACGACGCCGGGTCGCTCGTCGCACCGGAGCAGGGGCGGATCGACCCCGAGCACGTCGTCGGCGTGCACGTCACGCAGATCTACTCGTTCCCGTCGGGTGACCCCGCGGAGTTCGCGAAGATCACCCCGGAGGACCAGGAGGCGCTGAAGGTGCTCTCGTGGTTCCGTGACAACAAGATGGCGTTCAGCACCCTGCACGCGCAGCAGCCGCAGACGCTCTCCTACGCCATCACCGACTCCCCCGCCGGGCTGCTCGGCTGGCACGCGCAGCTCCTGGGCGAGGATCTCGACCCCGACTTCGTGCTGACCAACGTCATGCTCTACTGGCTGACCGGCACCGCCACCTCCGCCACCCGCTTCTACTACGAGGACGCCAAGGCCGAGGCGCCGGCGGGGCCGACCACGGCGCCGATCGGGGTGGCGATGTTCAGGGGCGACTTCGTCTCGATGCGCACCTTCGCCGAGCGCGACCACACGAACATCACGTCGTGGCACGCCTTCGACGAACCCGCAGGTCACTACGCGGCGCACCTGGCGCCGGAGGTGCTCGTCCAGGACCTTCGGGACTTCTTTCGAGGAGATCACAACTTTCGCTGATTCCCACAAAAGGCCCTGGGCAAGTTGACGATCTAGCTCTATATTACGGCGCAGAGCAGCATTGATACGGCTGTGTTACAGCCGTTACTCCCCCCTGCGCCGCCCTGACCGCGGCTCCCTCATCGAGATGGGACTGGCCATGCGGAAAATACCCCTGTTATCCGTCTCACTGCTCACCGCGCTGAGTTGTCTCGCCGTGCCCGCCCAGGCCCAGGCGGCGGTGCCGGCGCAGCAGCCGGGCGTCACCCTGCGCACCTATGACGTCCAGGTCGAGCTGAACAAGCTCTGCACGCTCAAGCCCGGTCAGACGCCCAACGTCGACAAGCTGATGCCCACGATCGACTGGACGTCCGACGCCGACTTCGGCCTGGTCGACATGTTCGTCACCGAGGTGATCGGCAACATCTCCATCGCCACTGCCGGGGCCTACGAGTTCCGGCTGACCAGCGACGACGGCTCGCGGCTGCGCATCGACGACACCACCGTGATCACCAACGACGGGCGGCACGGCGCGATCTCGGTCGACGGCGCGATCAACCTCACCACCGGCTACCACGCGCTGCGTGTCGACCACTTCGAGCACCTCTACGGCCAGCAGCTCAAGCTGGAGTGGAAGCCCCCGGGCTCCTCGCAGTTCACCCTCGTGCCGAACTCGGTGCTGAGCACCGACGCCGACGTGGTGCGGGTCACCGGCCCCGGTCGCAAGGAATGTGAGAGCGGCGCCGACTCCCCCGGCGACGGGCTGCCGCTGACCTCCGTCCACCCCGACTTCGCGCTCACCGACCTGCGGCCGAACGGGTTCGAGCCGCAGGTGACGGCCATGGACTGGCTGCCCGACGGCCGGCTGGCCCTCGCCACCTGGGGCGGCTCGGAGAAGACGCTCGGCGAGGTCTACCTGCTCGACAACGTCACCGGCGCCACCTCCGCCGCGCAGGTGACCACCAAGAAGATCGCCAGCGGGCTCCAGGAGCCCATGGGCCTCAAGTACGTCGACGGCAAGATCTACGTGTCGGAGAAGTCGCGCCTGGTCGAGCTCAACGACACCAACGGCGACGAGGTCGCCGACAACCTGCGCACCGTCGCGACCTGGCCGTTCGGCGGCAACTTCCACGAGTTCGCGTTCGGGCTGCTCTACCGCGACGGGTACTTCTACCTGAACCTGTCGGTCGCCATCAACTACGGCGGCGCGACCACCGACCCGCAGCCCGCGGCCGACCGGGGCACCACCATCAAGGTGAACAAGGAGACCGGCGCGGTCGAGTACGTCGCCGGAGGTCTGCGTACACCGAACGGACTCGCCTTCGGGCAGGGCGACGACCTGTTCGTCATGGACAACCAGGGCGGCTGGCTCCCGGCTTCGAAGCTGGTGCACGTCAAGCCGGGCCGGTTCTTCAACCACTACACCAACCCCGACGGCCGGTTCGACGACAACGTCGTGACCAAGCCGGTGTTGTGGCTGCCGCACAACGAGATCGCCAACTCCCCGAGCACGCCGCTGATGCTGAAGCAGGGCCGGTTCGCCGGGCAGCTGCTGTTCGGCGACGTCACCTACGGCGGCATCCAGCGCGGCTACCTGGAGAAGGTCAACGGCGAGTACCAGGGCGCGGTCTTCCGCCTCACCCAGGGCCTTGAGGCCGGCGTCAACCGCATCAGCCTCGGCCCCGACGGCGCCATCTACGCGGGCGGCCTCGGCGCGGGCGGCAACTGGGGCCAGCCGGGCAAGCTCAACCACGGCCTGCAGAAGCTGACGCCGGTCGACGACAAGGCGTTCGACATGCTGCGCATGCGCGCCATCGCGGGCGGCTTCGAGCTGGAGTACACCCAGCCCCTCTCCGAGGCGACCGCCACGGCGCTGGCGTCCAAGTACGAGATCACCCAGTGGCGCTACGCCGCGGCCTCCACCTACGGCGGCCCCAAGGTCGACGAGGAGCGGCTCGCCGTCACCTCCGCCGACCTGTCGGAGGACGGCAAGAAGGTCACCCTGAAGATCACGGGCCTCAAGGCCGACCGCGTCGTGCACCTGCGCTCGCCGCGCCCGTTCGCCTCCGCCTCGGGCCGGCCGCTGTGGAGCACCGAAGCCTGGTACACCCTGAACACGCTGGTCGACGGCCCGCAGACCGACACCGTGTATGAGGCCGAGAGCGCCTCGCACAGCGGCGGCGCGAACCTGGCCACCGACCACCTGAGCTACACGGGCAGCGGCTTCGTCGCCGGCTACGGGAACCAGGGCGCGGCCACGCAGTTCGCCGTGCAGGTCCCCCGGGACGGCACCTACCACGTCGGCCTGCGCTACTCCAACGGCCCGAACCCCGCCCCCGGCAACAAGTCGGTGAGCGTGTACGTCAACGGCACGAAGATCCGCCAGGTGCCGCTGCCCAGCACGGTGACGTGGGAGCAGTGGGCCACCCGGGTCGAGCCGCTGCCGCTGACCGAGGGAAAGAACCTCATCACGTACAAGGTCGACGCCGGTGACACCGGCCACGTCAACCTCGACTCCCTCACCGTCGCCGCGCAGCGTGTGTTCGAGGCCGAGAACGCCACCCTCGCGGGCGGCGCGAAGGCGAACAAGGACCACCCGGGCTACACCTACAAGGGCTTCGTCGACGGCTACTGGACGCAGGGCGCGAGCACCTCGTTCTCGGTGTGGTCGGACACCTCGGGCCCGCACAACGTCGGCCTCCGCTACGCCGCCGACACGGTCAGGTCCCTGAGCGTGTACGTCAACGGCGTCAAGGTCCGGCAGACGCGGCTGGCCTCCAGCGGCGGCTGGAACACCTGGGCCGTCCAGACCGAACGCCTCGACCTGAACCGCGGCACCAACGAGATCACCTACCGCTACGACGCCGGCGACGGCGGCAACGTCAACCTCGACCACCTCTCGGTCTCGCTCGCCGAACGCGTCACGCTGTTCGACGGCACGAGCCTGGCGGCGTGGGAGAAGCGCGCCGGCGGCGCGGCCACCTGGCCGGTCTCGAACGGCTCGGTCGAGTCGCTCGGCGGCGACATCCGCACCCGCCAGACGTTCGGCGACTTCAAGCTGCACGTCGAGTGGCTGGTGCCGGACTACCCGGCCAACGTGACCGGCCAGCAGCGCGGCAACAGCGGCATCTTCCTGCAGGAACGCTACGAGGTGCAGGTGCTGGAGTCGTCGGGTGACCCGGCGCCCCTGATCAACGGCGCGGGCTCCATCTACAACAAGCGCGCCGCCGACGCCAACAGGGCGACGGCCCCCGGCACGTGGCAGACGTACGACATCACCTACCGCGCCCCGCGCTACACCAGCACGGGAGCGAAGGTCGACAACGCCCGCGTGACGGTCGTCTGGAACGGCGAGGTCGTGCACAACGACGTGTCGATCGACGGCGGCACGGGCGACAACATCGCGGAAAGCGTGGCCTCGGCGGGCATCCGCCTCCAGGACCACGGCGACGCCGGTGAGAACCCCCGTTTCCGCAACGTGTGGATCGAACCGGTCGGGTAACACGCGAAAGGCCGCGGACGGTCCGGGAGTGACCGTCCGCGGCCTCAGTGGAGGCGCCGCGTCAGTTGCGCAGGCTCCACTGCTGGTTGGGTCCGCCGTTGCAGGACCACAGGATGATCCGGGTGCCGTTGGCCGTGCCGCCGCCGAAGGCGTCCAGGCACAGGCCCGACTGCACGCCGGTGATCGTCCCGTTGGAGTTGACGTTCCACTGCTGGTTCGTCTGGCCGTTGCAGTCCCAGATGATCACCTGGGTGCCGTTGGCAGTGCCCTGGCCGGAGGCGTCGAGGCACTTGTTGCCGTACACCTGGAGCTGCTTGCCCGAGGTGTGGGTGAACCGCTGGTTGGTGCCGCTGCCGCAGTCGTACAGCTGTGCCTGGGCGTTGTTGGCGGTCGAGCCGCCGGCGATGTCGACGCAGCGGTTCGACTGGGCGCCGACGATCTGCTGGCCGCCGCCGCTGCTGCCGCCGCTGCCCTGGCGGACCAGCGAGACCGAGGCCGCCGAGCGGTTGCCCTGGGCGTCCACGACGAAGAGACGGTATTCGCCGTTGGTGGTCGGGACCGCGATGGACGTCGCGGTGCCGCCCGCCCTGGTCATCGTGGCGCCGGCGGTGAAGCTCGTGGTGCCCGCCGGGGCCAGCCAGACGCTCTTGGACGAGTCGCCGGTGCTGCGGATCGGGATCGAGGTCTGGCCGCTGCTGGTGTAGGTGCTGGCGGGCAGCACGTAGTCGGGCAGCGACATGTTGCTCTGCGGGATGACGTTCCGGTAGGCGTCCTCAAGGCCGGAGTTCACCGCGATGGTGTACGCCGCGGCCGGCCAGACGTAGTCGGACGACACGATGATGTCGTGGACCGTGCTGTTCGGCAGGACCTTGTTGGAGACCTTGTTGATCGGCCCGTACGTCTGCGTGATGCTCAGGTCGTGCTTGCGGCCCCAGTCGTCGGAGTTGACGAGCCAGGTGATGTTCTTGTCGACGCTGAGGACGTTGTCGCGGAACACCATGTTGCCCGAGCCCTCGTCGGGGTGGAGCCCGTACTTGTGGCCCGACGGCACGCCCTGCATGTAGTTGTTGGTGATCGTGGTGCCGGGCTGGTTGCCCAGCGTGTAGACGGGCGCGGTGTCGCTGAGGCGCTGGACCGTGTCGACGAAGTGGTTGTAGCTGATGGTGTTGTTCTTCGCCACGGTCGTCGGCTGGTTGGGCCGGATCGAGCCGGACGATCCGTCGAAGTTCCACCAGCCCCAGCCGAGCGTGACGCCCGACCATGGAGCCTTCTCGATGCGGTTGCGCTGGATCGACAGCGTGTCGGCGAAGTAGGCCGAGATGGGGCTGTGGCCCCAGAACAGCACCGCGCTGTCGTAGATGTAGTTGTTCTTGATCTCGATGTTCTTCGGCGCGCCCTCGACCGCGACCGGGTACTTCTCGCGGTTGGACGAGGTGTAGTCGCCGATGTAGACGTGCTGCGGGTGGCCCACGACGATGGCCGAACCGGCGACGTCGTTGGTGAAGTTGCCGATGAGCTGTGAGTTCACCACGTCGTTGACCATGCTGATGCCGTCGACGCCGGTGTGCTGGATGCGGTTGCCCTGCAGGAGCAGACCGTCGGCGTTGTCGATCTGGATGATGCCGGGCGCGGTGTCCACGTTGCGGTAGGTGTAGGCGTGGAAGTTCTGCTTCGCGTACGCGAGCGCCCCGAGGTTGCCCTGCTGGGCCTGCTTGAGCACCGAACCGGCCACGTTGAACAGGTTCCAGTCGGAGTGCTGCACCGTCAGGCCGGTGAGGGTGATGTTGCGGGCGCGGGAGCTGGTCGAGCTGCCGGCGATCTTGATGAGGGTCGTCACGTTGTTCGGCGCGAAGACCGACGCGGTCGACATGTTCTCGGAACCGGCCTTGTAGTAGTAGAGCGTCTTCGTCGTCTTGTCGAAGAAGAACTCACCGGCCGTGTCGAGGAACTCGTAGGCGTTCATCAGCTTGTGGGTGCCGCCGACCTGGGCGTTGCCGTTGAAGGCGCCCTGGGCGATGGCCGCGCCCGGCTGCTGGAACGTCGCGATGCGGTTCGAGCCGTCGGAGGTGACCGTGCGGACGCCGACGATGGCGGTGGTCCAGGTCGTGCCGGTCTCGATCTCGATGTCGTCCTGGTTGCTCGCGACGGCCGGGAAGTCGCTCAGGCTGTAGCGGGAACCGGCGCACTGCGAACCCGACTCCCACGCCCACGACGCCTGACCGGCCGTGATGTTGTAGGTGCCGGTGCACCCGCCGGAGCTGACGGTCTTGGTGGCCATGACCGCGCGCTTGTCGTTGACGTAGAGCGCGCGGAGCTTGTTGCTGCGGTTCAGCGACGCCTTCCAGATGTTGCCGCTGTGCTGCGACCACCCCGTCACCTGTACGCCGCCGGTCAGGATCGGCGTCTCGTTCTGGTAGGCGGAGTAGATCACCCGGTAGCCGTTCGTGCCGGAGTCGGCCGAGGTGAACTCGATGGTGCTGCTGACCGAGTACGTCCCGCCGCGGAGGTAGACGTAGATGTCGCCGGTCATGTTGGTGTTCACCGTGCGGACGACGTCCCTGGCCTTCTGCACGGTCTTGAACGGTGACGCGAGCGTTCCCGGGTTGGAGTCGTTGCCGTCGGGGGCGACGTAGTAGGTGGCCTGGGTCGCCGCCGAGGCCACCCCGCCCGCCAGGCTCGGGAGCACCACGGCGGCGACGAACACCGCGAGCGCTGCCAACACCTTCCCGGTGGTGGATAAGACTGCCTTCACGCTCTTTCCTTTCGCTGGTTCATCACCTGTCGCGAGGTCGTCCGCCCCGTGCCACGCCGACGAAGAATCCGCAGCAGATGGAAATCGGTCATGAGACATCCCAAACGTATGACGTATGCCGACTGACGTCTGAGGTAATGTTGCACCAACAGGGGTGTCTGGCAACAGTGGCCAATTCGGGGGCAGGCACCCCTGCATCCCCTCCCGCGAGGGAACAGCCGTGTTCACGGGCGGTATACGGCCGAGTCCGGCGCCGCCGATGTAACTTTCACGAAGTGCGGCTGACCGATGTGCGCTGATTTCGCACATGATCTCCCCAGCTTCCCCGCCACCTCGCCACGGGCGGCGGATGCAATTGCCGGGTGAGGTTCTTCGTCGCGCAGCTGGTCCGGTTCGGGTGGGCCGAGGCGAAGGCGTGCGGGTTCGCGGCCGGCTTGTTCGCGGGGCTGGCGCTCTCCTCGGTGCTGCCGCTGCCCGTGCCGCGCTATGACGCGCTGTTCCTGTACGCCGTCGCGCTGACCCTCCTGTTCCGGGTGATGCGGTGGGAGACCACCGGGGAGATCGCCGTGATCGCCTGTTTCCATCTGGTCGGGCTGGCGTTCGAACTGGTCAAGGTGCGGCTCGGGTCGTGGAGTTATCCCGAGGACGCCTACACGAAGTTCTTCGGCGTGCCCCTCTACAGCGGGTTCCTGTACGCCGCCGTCGGGAGCTACGTGTGCGCGGCCTGGCGGATCCTGTCGATCGGCCTGGTCGGCTACCGGGCGGTGCCGGTGACGCTGCTCGCGGTGGCGATCTACGTCAACTTCGTGGCCCACCACTGGTGGGTCGACCTGCGGATCCCGCTGGCGGCGCTGCTCGTGGTCGTCACCTGGGGGACGGCGGTGCGGTTCACCGTGGGCGGGCACCGCTACCGGCTGCCGCTGGCTCCGGCGCTGCTGCTGACCGGGTTCTTCCTCTGGGTGGCGGAGAACGTCGCCACCTACTTCGGCGCGTGGCAGTACCCCCACCAGCGGGACGGCTGGCGGCTCGTCCACACCGGCAAGATCGGGGCGTGGGCGCTGCTGGTCACCGTCAGCTTCGTCATCGTCGCCTCGTGGCGTTCGGCGCGGGAGCGGCGGCTCACGGCCGGGTGAGGCGGGTCTTCAGCGCCGCCACGTCGGCCGGGTCCATGCCCGCCGCCAGGAGGTACTTCTCGGCGTCGAAGCCGTCGAGGGCGTCGTACACGGCGGCCTGGAGGGTCGTCTTCTTGCTGCGCAGGATCTGCTCGATCTCCGCCGTCTGGTCGGTGATGCCCCACGCCGCATACAACGGCACCAGTCGCATGGCGCTCAGTTCGTAGTCGTCGGCGATGGCCTGCGGAGTCACCCCCGCCAGCGAGAGCAGCAACATGACGATCAGGCCGGTCCGGTCGCGACCCAGTTCGCAGTGGACCAGCACGCCGCCCTCCGGCGCGCGGGCCACCGCTGTCGCCACGGCCACGCACTGCGCCGGCTTGGACTCCAGGAAGTAGCGGTAGTAGAGCGGGGTGCCGTCGAGTCCGTTGTCGAAGATGTGGTTCCAGACCACCTCGTCGGCCATGTCGTCGAGGTCGATCCGGACAGTCGTCAGGTCGGCAGGCCGGAGGTCGGGGCGGCGCACCTCGCGGAGGTCGACGACGGTGCGCACTCCGTGGGCGAGCGCGGCCGCCCAGCCGGCGGCCGTCAGGCGTTCGGGATTGTCCGAGCGGACCAGCGCGCCGAACGGTGTTTGGCCGCCGCCGTGGAGTGGGAGACCTCCCAGGTCTCGGGTGTTGTGGCAACCTTCCCAGGACAGATGGGACACGGCGGGTCCTTTCGCAACCATAAACCGACATTTATCTGACTCTCGGCATTGACCTGGCCGACACGTCCGGTCAACGTCGTTGTCGCAGGTCGCTTGCGTGAAATGTCAATTTAACGCAGATATATCTTGACTTGTGAGCCCGGAGGGCCTATCTCTTGGTGGGCAGAAGTCGGCGATCTCCATATGGCGGCATGATGACAACTGAATCCGGTTCGGCTCAAAGTCGCGACGAATACCGGGCTATGCAGGCCGAGGCGTTCAACCGTATCGGGTCACGGTACGACGACGCCTTTCCCCACAAGGAGGGGCAGATCGCGGCCGGTGAGTGGCTGATAAAGCAGCTCCAGCCGGGCGCCCGGGTGCTCGACGTCGGATGCGGGACCGGAGAGCCGACCGCCAAGCAGTTCGCCGACGCGGGCTGCGAGGTCACCGGGATCGACATCTCGCCCGTCATGCTCGACCTGGCGCGCAAGAACGTGCCCGAGGGCACCTTCCTGGAGCGCGACGTCACCGAGATCGACTCCTCTCTCGGGCGGTTCGACGCGGTGGTGGCGTTCTTCTCGCTGCTGATGCTGCCGAGGGCCGACATCGCCACGGCGCTGCAGAAGATCCACGACGTGATCGTGCCCGGCGGGCTGCTGGCGCTCAGCATGGTCGAGATCGACCTCGACGACGTGCCGTTCCAGTTCCTCGGGGCGCCCGTCCGCGTCACCGGTTACCTGCGCGAAGACCTGCGGGCCCTGGTCGAGGAGACCGGGTTCACCGTGGTCGTCGAGACCGACATCTCCTACGCGCCGGCCACCACGCAGGCGCCGCCGGAGATCCAGCTGTTCCTCAACTGCCGACGGAACCAGTTCTGACGGCGCAGTGATCGACACCGAGGGTCTGGCGTTTCTCGGTGACACGGCACGGGCGATCGGCGAGTGCCTCGACCCGGAGCAGGCCGCACGCCTGCTCTGCGAGGCGGCCGTGCCCCGGCTGGCCGACGCCGCCGCCGTCTACCTCGACGGGGGTGCCGTGCACCGGCTCGACCCGCGGGGGCGGTTGCCCTCGCGCTGGTCGGGCGATCCGGCGGCCACGGTTCCCGAGCTCGTGGGCGGGCGGCTGCTGACCGTGCCGCTGCGGGCCTACGGCGAGGCCATCGGGTGCGCGGTGCTGGCGCGGGACCGTGAACGCGACGCCTTCGACCACGACGACGTGCTGGTCATCGGGCAGCTGGCGGTCCCGGTGGCGCTGACGATCTTCCACGGGCGATTACACCGCCAGCAACTCGAGACGCTGGAGATCCTGCAACGCGGGATCCGGCCCGGTCAGCCTCCCTCTCTGCCCGGTCTGGAGATCGCGTTCCGCTACCAGCCCGCCGCCGCGCGCGTGGGCGGCGACTGGTTCGACGTCATCCCGCTGCCCGGATCCCGGGTGGCGCTGGTCGTGGGCGACGTCATGGGCCACGGCCTCGACGCGGCGGCGATCATGGGGCAGTTGCGCATCGCCGTACAGACACTGGCTTCTCTGGACCTCCCGGCCGAGCAGGTGCTGCAGTCGCTCGACGAGATGGCGCAACGGCTGGCCGCCCAGACGATCACGACCTGTGTCTACTGTGTGTACGACCCGGTCCTGCGCCGCTGCACCATCGCCAGCGCCGGCCACCTGCCCCCGGTCCTGGTGAGCGCCGACGGCAAGGCCGAGGTGCTCCAGCCGCCCGCGGGCACCCCGATCGGGCTCGGGCGCAACGCGTTCGAGACGGTGGAGATCGCGGCCGACGACGACAGCGTGCTGGTCCTCTACACCGACGGCCTGGTCGAGGAGCGCGGCGAGGACATCGGCGTCGGGGTCGAGCGCCTGCGGCGCGGCCTGGCCGGAGTGCGCCCACTCGAGGAGGTCTGCGCGAGCGTGGTCCCGGCCGCGCCGATGCGCGACGACGTGACGATGCTGGCCATCAGGTTCACCGGCATCCCCAGTGACGACGTCGCCCAGTGGCTGCTGGAACCGCAGGCCCAGACCCCGTCGCGGGTGCGCGGGCTGGTGCGGCGCACGCTGGCCGCTTGGGGCCTGCACACCCTCATCCCGACGGCCGAACTGCTCGCCTCCGAACTGGTCACCAACGCGGTGCGCGCGACCGCCCGGCCGATCACGGTCCGGCTGCTGCGCACCGACCACCTCCTGTGCGAGGTCAGCGACGACGACCACCGCATGCCCAGGCTGCGCGAACCGGGCCGCTTCGACGACGAGGGCCGCGGCCTGTTCGTGGTCAACCAGCTCGCCGACCGGTGGGGCACCAGCCGGGTGGCGGGCGGGAAGACCGTCTGGTTCAGCCTCCCCGTGAAGGGCGCCTGAACGAGGATGGGGACCATGAGACGCCTCGCCGACCTCGTCCGCGACGACAACTTCGACCTCTACGTGCTGGGCCTGGTCGCGCTGGTCTTCACGGTGCTCGGCGTGGTCGGCCTGGCCGAGACCTCGGTGCTCATCTCGGCGACCCTGGCCCTGCTGGCGTTGTTGGCGTTCTCGCAGATCAAGTCGCGCCGCCAGGTGGCCCAGCTGGTCGCCGACCGGTCGCTCCTCCGCGAGGACTTCCCGCCCGACCTGACGGCCCGCCGGGCGCGGGCGGGCGACTACCTGTTCATCGGCCGGTCGATGGCCCGGACGGCCAACACGATGCGCGCCGACCTGAAGACGATGCTGGAACGGGGTGCGCGCATCCGGGTGATGATGGTCGACCCCGAGAGCGAGTCGGTCATCGCGGCGGCGGCCCTGATCGGCTACAGCGGCTCCGACCCGGCGCTGCTGGCCGGGCGCATCCGGGGCGTGCTGGCCGAACTCGACCATCTGCGCTCCCTCACCGGCGGGAACCTGGAGATCCGGCTCACCCGGTTCGTCCCCACGGTGGGCCTCCAGGTCGTCGACGGCGTCTACGTCTGCGCGCAGCGCTTCGAGCACCGCCCCCTGGGCGAGAGCGGCCCGATCCTGGCCCTGGAGCCGCGCGACGGCGTCTGGTTCCACCGCTTCAAGGCCGAGGCCGAGCGCATGTGGGACGACGGCATCCCCTGGCCCGAGTAGCGCGTATACCCACGCCGGTCTGAGTACGAGAGCGGTGCCGTCCGACGTCCACCTGGAAGATCCTTTGGGGCATGAAATGGTGGATTTTCCTGGTTTCTCTGACTTTCGCGATATTCGCCGCCTGGTTGACCTTCTCGACCGGCGTGGCGCCGAGCACCGTGCTGGCGATCGGCGTCGGGGCGGTCAGCCTGATCTGGTTGCTGGTCCTGCTGACCGTGCCGTGGAACCTGTACTTCTCGGCCCGCCGGGTCGTCCACGAGACCGCGTTGTCGCGCGAGCGGGGCATCGAGGTGCCGCAGGCGCGTGAGGACGAGGCCCGGGGCATCGCGAAGCGGATGTTGCGGCTGGCGGTGCTCGGGCATGTGGTCTCGGCGGCGGTGATCGCGGTGGTCACGTACTTCTCCGGGGAGTACGTCGGCTACTACTTCGCCGGTTTCTACCTGCTGGCGACCCTGTTCCGGCCGACCGGGGCCTACCTGGCCCATCTGAAGGACCGGGTCGGGACGTTGATGGAGGAGCTGCACTACCCGCGGCAGGACGTGGCGACGCTGCGTACCGACGTCAAGAACCTGGTCGAGGCCCGGACCACCCTGGAGGCGTCGGTCGAGTCGCTGACCGAGGACCTCGCGCGGGTCCGCGGGGAGCTCGCGGCGGCGCGGTCGGTGCTGGAGGACGCCGACCACGACCTGAACCGGCGCATCACGCTGATGACGCGGCGTTTCGACGAGACGGTCGACGGGCTGAGCGACAACCAGGAGCTGATCACCGGGCTGAAGGCGTTCCTCCGCCTGGTCCGGTCCGACACGACGATGGGCTCCGGAAAGTAAGTCAAGCCTTACTTTAGGTATCCCTCGTCTCCATACTTGGGCGGGTGGAAACCGAACAGCAGATCGTTGACGGCCTGTACGACCGCCTCGACGCCGCCGTCTCCGAGACGCTGGCCGCCCGCGACCGGGCGCTGACCACCTCCGACGACCTGCACAGCCGCGACGTCGAGTTGTCGCGGCTGACCCGCAGGCTCGGCGAGCTCCGGGCCGCCGAGCGTTCGTTGTGCTTCGGCCGCATCGACAGCACCGCCGGGGACTTCCTGCACATCGGCCGGGTCGGCCTGCGCTCCCCCGACGGCGAGGTCGTCCTGGTCGACTGGCGCGCCGACGCCGCCCGGCCGTTCTACGCCGCCACCCCGGCGACCCCGCTGGGCCTGCGCCGGCGCCGCCATCTGCGGCTGCAGAACCGCCGGGTCGTGGACGTCAGCGACGAGATCCTCGACGGCTCGGCTCCCCGACCCGGCGACGTGGTCGGCGACGGCCCGCTCACCGCCGCCCTCAGCCGGGCCAGGACCGGCCGCATGCGCGAGGCCGTCTCGACCCTCCAGGCCGAGCAGGACACGATCGTGCGCTCCCCGCACCGGGGCGTCACCGTCGTCGACGGCGGCCCCGGCACCGGCAAGACCCTGGTCGCGCTGCACCGCGCCGCCTACGTGCTCTACGCCTTCCCCGCCCTCGCCGGGCGCGGGGTTCTCGTGTACGGCCCCAACAGCCGCTTCCTCGACTACATCTCCGACGTGCTGCCGTCGCTGGGGGAGAACGACGTGCGGATGGCCACGCTGGCCGACCTCGTGGGGCTGGCCCCGACCGCCGCCGAACCGGAGGAGGCGGCGCGGGCGAAGGGCGTCGCGGGCACCGCCGCGACGCTGGCCGGACGGGTGCGCGCCAGGCAGCCGCGCGGGGTGCCGCTGGAGGTCAAGGTCGGCCAGGAGACGCTGGTCCTGTCCGCCGCCGAGGTCGACACGGCCCGCCGCCACGCGGTCCGCGACGGCCTGGCCCACAACCCGGCGCGGGCGATGTTCCGCGAATACGTGGTCGACGCCCTGGTCGACCTGCTGGAGCGGCGCACCGCCGACGCGCTGGCCCGGCTCGACGCCGAGGTGGCGTCCATGCTCGGAGTGGACCTCGACGAGGCGGTCGCCGGCGACCTGCGCTCCCTCGGCCTGGACGACGCCCCGGCGGCCGGGCCGGGGTTCGACTGGGACGCCGTGCGAGAGCAGCTCCTCGACGACCCGGCCGTCGACCGGGCGGTCGAGGCGGTGTGGCCGAGGCTGCGCCCCGAGGACGCGCTCGGCCGGACCGCCCGCACCCGCGCCGACCTCGCGCTGCTCGACGAGGCCCGCGCGCTGGTCGACGGCCCGCCCGAGGAGGTGTACGGCCACATCGTCGTCGACGAGGCCCAGGAGCTCACCGAGATGGAGTGGCGGATGCTGCTGCGCCGCTGCCCGTCGCGCTCGATGACGGTCGTGGGCGACTTCGCCCAGTCGGGCTCGGCCACCACGATCCGCTCGTGGACCGAGGCGGTCGGCGAGCGGTTCGTGCACCACACGCTGACGGTCAACTACCGCACCACCGCCGAGATCCTCGGCCACGCCACCCCGCTGCTGGCCCGCATCGCCCCAGGTCAGCGCCCGTCACGTTCGGTACGCCACGGCGAACCCCCGCGCACCGTGACCGGAGACCTGGAGACCGTGAGGGCCCTGGCCCGGGAGGAGGGGCACGGCCTCGTCGGCGTCATCGCCCCGCCCGGCGCGGCCGAGGCGCTCGAAGGGAGCGGCGTGACCGTCGTCGCCGCTCCCGACGCCCGGGGGCTGGAGTTCGACACCGTGCTCGTCGTCGACCCCGCCGCCATCGAGTCCTACCGCGAGTCGGGCCCCAGGGACCTGTACGTCGCCCTCACCCGCGCCACCCGGCGGCTGATCGTCGTCACGCCGGCCGCAGGCTGATCGCCTCGCGCGGGCAGCACTCCGCGACCTCCTCCGCCAGCGCGAGGTCGGCCGGATCGGTGAGCTCGTCGGAGCGCGCGACCGCGACCCGGTCGGCGCCCAGGGTGAACAGGCCGGGCGCGGTCGCCGAGCACAGGCCGGTGCCGAAGCAGAGCGACCGGTCGACCTCCAGCCGCCGCGCCATCAGAGGATCACCGGCAGGGCCCGGTAGTCGTTCAACGCCCAGACCTCGTGGCGGCGCACCTCCGCGCGCGGGATCGCCAGCCGGATCCCGGGGAAGCGCCCGATGAGCGCGGCCAGGGTCATCTCGCTGATGAGCCGGGCCGCCGCCGCGCCGAGGCAGTTGTGGATGCCGTGGCCGAGCCCGAGATGCCGCGCCCCGGCCCGGGTGAGGTCGAGCCGGTGCGGGTCGGCGAAGACGGCGGGGTCGCGGTTGGCCGCCGCGACCATCACCATGACCGGCTCCCCCGCCCCGATGACCTGGTCGCGGACGCGGACGTCCTCGCTCGGGAACCGCCAGGGGGTCGAGGCCACCGGCGACTCGTACCGGAGCAGTTCCTCGACCCCGGTTCCGGCCAGGACGCCGGGGTCGTCGGCGACCAGCTTGAGCTGGTCGGGATGGTCGAACAGGGCCAGCACGGCGTTGGTGAGGAACATCTTCGTCGTGCCGACCCCCGCGATGATCATGATGATGACCAGCGCGTCGAGCTCGTCGGCGCTGATGCGCCCCTCCTCGTCGGCGGCCCGGATGAACGCCGAGGTGAGGTCGTCGCCCGGCTCGGCCCGCTTCTGCTCGACGAGCTCCCGCCCGTAGGCGATGATGCGCTCGCGCGCGCCGGGGATACGCGGGAAGTCGGCCGGGTCGGTCGAGATGAGCAGGTCGACGTCGCCCGCGAGCTGCTCGCGCCGCTCCAGCGTGAACCCGAGCCGCGTCGAGACGACCCGCGAGGGGATCAGCGCGGCGAACTCGGCGACGAGCTCCCTCTCCTGGCCCGGCGCCCAATCGCGCATGGTGTCGTCGACGATCTCGCGGATGTCCTCGCGCCACCGCTCGACGCTCCGCGGCGTGAACCCGCTCATGGCGCAGCGGCGTACTTTGGTGTGCTGGGGCGGGTCGAGCCCGGGCACGGTCTGCGAAAGCACGGTGCCCGCGCTGACGGAAAGGCCGGACGCCTGGAATTCGGCGCTGCCGCGCCACTCGGCCGTGCTGAACCGGGTGTCGCCGAGGATTTCCATCGCGTCGTCATACCTGGTCACGACCCACATGGGCACGTTTCCGACCGGGAAGACGTAACGGTGGACGGGCGAGTTCTCCCGCAGCCAGTCGAGGGCTTTATAGGGGTCGCGGAAATAGTCGGGACTGAACAACTCGAATGGGACGACCGTATTCGACATGCGGTTTCCTTACGTTGATCAGGTCGCCCGCATCGTACATTCGCGAAAACCCCGGCGGAATGACCCGCTACTCCACCTTCGACTCCGAGTAGGTCCAGGTCGAGCAGGCCGCGACATTACGCTTGGTGAAGCCGCGGTTCATCCAGAAGGCGATGTTCTCCCGGTTCCCGCTGAAGATCCCGGCCTCCTGGTGCTGGTACCGGCTCACGACGAACCGCCAGTCGCGCGCGTCCCGGTGCCGCATCGACCGGTGGACGCTCCCGACGAACGCGCCCGCCAGGCACATGTGCTGCAGGGCGAGACGACGGCTGTACTGGAGACCGGCGAGGTCCCCGGCGGCCTCGGAGATGCCGGTGATCCTCGTGATGTGCCAGGCGTACGCCTCGGCCAGCATCGTGAAGACGTACAGGTCGCCGACCTGGCGGCCGAGGAGCGTCCGGTCGAGGACGACGACGATCCTCCCCTCCTCGGGGCAGTACCTGCGGAACTGGTCCGGACTCCACGGGTGCCCGCAGGCCTTCTTCGGATCCTTGGTCAGCAGGACCATCTGGGGTTTCTCGAACGTGAGCCCGGCCTTGGCGAACTGGGCCGTCCAGACCCGGTTGAGGCACTTCACCACGGCGGCGACGTACTTCTTGGCCGCCGCGGCGTCGCCACGCCGGCTGATGGGTCTCTCCACGCAGGCCGAGCGGGCGATGACCCCGCTGTCGTAGAGCGGGTTGTCGACCAGGACGGGGTCGAGGGCGGGAGCGGCGTGGGCGGGGACGGGCGCGGCGGTCAGGACCAGCGCCACGAGTAACCCGGTGATCGAGGAACGTCTCATGAGGTCCATATGGTGACCTTCCCCTCAATGCTGCGCAATCCCCCGCCCCCCACAGCCGCGTCACTCTCGCGAACGGCCCGGGGGATCACCCCGGGCCGCTTGGGCTGATGAGCTCAGCCGACGAGGAGGGCGCCTGCTCTTTCTCCGGTACGGCCATGGTCGGCTGCTGCCACAACAACGTCGTGGGCAGGCGGCGGCCGAAGCGCTTCTCCAACCGGCGGCGGACCATGATGGTCATCACCGAGTCGAGCCCCTGCTCGACCAGGGGCCGCCGGATCGACAGGTCCTCCGGTCCCCGCCTGGATCTCCATCGCGTCGTCGTAACGGTGGACGGGCGAGTTCTCGCGCAGCAGGTCGAGGGCTTAATAGGGGTCGCGGAAGGACGACCGTATTCGACATGCGGTTTCCCTGCATTCATCAGGTGGCCCGCGTCGTACATTCGGAATTTCGTTGTCGTAGCCCCCGTCTAAGATCGCGTTCCATGTCCTCGGATGGGTTATGGCGGATCGTCAAGATCGGCGTCGTCGGTCTGCTTCTCGCGGCTGCGGCCGTGGGTCTCGTGCTCGGCGACACGTGGCTCTGGGCGGCCGTCCAGTGGTCGCCGCCGCCCTTCATGGGGTTCTACGCGACCGACGAGTTCGACCCCGAGACGATCGCCGCGCTGCTCGGGGCGGCGGTGCTGAAGGCCGCCTTCGTGTGGTCGATCCTGCGCGCGCCCGTGCCGGGGCCGGTGACCGGCAGGGAGAAGGCGCTGCGCCTGCTGCTGTACGTCGTGGTGGCGTACGGCCTCGTGTTGTGGCTCCCGATCGATCTGCTGCCCAGTCCGGTCGTGACGGTCGTGGTGCTGGCGTTGTGGACCACGATCGACGTCCTCCTCCTGCTCGTCGTCCGCTGGCGGTCCCGCGTGCTGCGCGCGGCGGCCGGGGTGGCGTTCGCCGTCGAGGTGATCGGGCTCGCCGACGAACTGCTCGACGCGCTCAACCTCCCGCAACTCGGCCCCCGCCCCTACATCGACATGGTCTGGCTGGTGTCCGGCCTGGCGGTGACCCTCGTCACCCTCGCCGGGCAGCGGCGCGACGGCCGCTGGAGCACCGGCACCATGCTCGCCGGATGGGCGTCGCTGGGCGTCCACGTGCTGTCGGTCGTGGTCCAGTTCGTCTCCGGCGGCCGCGTCCCCGGCGGCCCCCTGTCAGTGACGGTCCTGCTCGACGCGGCGGGCTTCGTCGGCCTCGTGTGGTACGCGGGCATGGCCCGCGAGATGTCCGCCGACGCCCTCCCGGTGATCCCGTCACCCGCGCGCCGCCGCCTGACCCGGGCCGCGGCGGCGCTGGCGGCCGTCGTGCCGCTCGCGGTGCTGATCCACCCGGAGCAGACCCCGCACCTCACCTTCAGCGGCTGGTCGACCGACTGCTACGGCGGCGCCGGCTTCGGCGACCTCGACCCCGCGGAACGCGAGGCCATGTTCCTGTGCTGGGCCCGGAGCGCGGAGGGCGGAGTCGCGCCCCTGTTCCCCGACACCCTGTCCGACCAGGGCGTGCTCGCCTACGGGCGCACCCTGTGCCACGCCCGCGACCACGCCGAGCAGGAGGCGATCCTGCGGCGCGCCGGAAGCGAGCGGCCGGGCGGCGGCGCCGACCCCTATGACCTCCTGTACGTCTGCCCGGAGGTCGTCGGCGCGGCCAACCCCGAAATGCTGTACACGGCCGAGGAGGCCGAGGCCGCCGACGCCGCCGCCCTCGCCGCCGAGAACGCCCGCTGCCGCGACCCGTGGCCCCGGACGAAGGGCGTCGTCCAGGCGTCGGCGAAGTACTTCCTGTTCGCCGATGGCGACCCCGGCTACATGGTGTACGACCCCGACGACGAGACGCCCGGCTTCACGATGGACGAGGCGATGGACGAACTCTTCTCCTCCGACGACAGAATCGTGGCCGCCGACGGCAGCGCCGCCCTCATCGGCCACGTGGCCGACGTCATCGACCTCTGCCTCACGGTGAAGGCCTTCCGCAGCCCGCCGCCGAGGCGCGCGGCCGGCTGGGACCAGGTCGCCGAGGTGCCGATCCTCAGCCGCACCGGCCGGCTGACCCTGCCGGAGATGAGCGACGACGGCGTCGGCCCGGGCGCCCCGATGCCGAACCTGGCCATCGAGGGCAAGGGCCGCTACCGCCTCCGCGTGCACGTCCGGGTGCGCGGCGGGGAGGAGGAACACCTGGTCGTCGTGTTCCCGGTCAGGGCGTGACGACCTGCGTGGTCCATCGGCGTTCGTCGGCGCCGAGCAGGGTGATGCGCCGGAGGAGGTCGTCCGGGTCGACGCCCTTGGCGTCCACGCACACGTGCAGCCCGGCGGCCGAGCGGCACGGGTTTCCCGGCATCTTCAGCGGGCTGACCTGGATGGTGACCGACGCGCCGCCGGGTCCGGCGTAGAACATCGCCAGCTCCCAGGTCGTGTCGTCGGTGAACCCCGGCCGCCAGAAGTGCACCTCGGTGACGTCGAGGCTCTCCGGCAGCCCGTCGATGCGCAGGGGCAGCGGCACGGGCCGGGTGCCGATCGTGACGCCCGCCGCGATGCGCAGCAGGACGGCCGCCGGGTCGGCCTCCTTCAGGTAGTAGCCGTGCAGTTCGGCCCACCGGCCGCCGGTCACCTGCCACCGTAGGAAGGCCTCGCCCCCGTTGAGCGGGTCGCCCGCGTCCTTGGTGATCCAGTACGCCCGCCGCCCGTTCACCGGGGGCGCGGGCAGGGCGGTCCGTCCGTCTTCGACCGGCGGGTCGTCGGCGGCCTCGTGCATCGCCAGCCACAGGCGCATGCCCCACTCACCGCCCGACCTGGCCATCACCTGGTCGCCGTGGGCGCCGACGACGTGGCTGACGCCGAGCACCGACTCGGGCAACCAGCCGAACGCGGCGTGCGCCACGAGGGGATCGTCGCCCTGGGAGACGGAGGCGACCGTCACCTCGTCGCCGCCGTTGACGACCGCCACCCCGGCGAGCAGCACCCCGCAGGCCAGGATCCCGCCGACCACCTTGGCGGCGGTGCGCCGCCGCAGCCGCCGTCGCGCCTTCGCCCGCACGGCCGCCACGTCGAGCCGCATCGGCGGCGCGTCCGTACGGGCCAGTTCCCGCATTCCGGCGGCGAGGTCATCAGCGTCCAGGGTCATGACGAGACCTCCTCCGCGCGGGGATGGAGCATTCGGCGCAGCCGGTCGATGCCGCGGGCGGACTGGCTCTTCACGTTCCCCTGCGAGCACCGCAAGGTGACCGCGGTCTCCTCGACCGACAGGTCGCAGTAGTACCGAAGCACCAAAACGGCCCGCTGCCGGGGCGGCAGGTCCGCCAGCGCCCGGCGCAGGTCGAGCACCCCGTCGAGGTCGCCGTCGGCGGCGGGCCGCTCCTCGTCGCCGGTGAAGGGGATCACCCGGCGCACCCACGACGACCGGCGCTCGGCCAGGTAGGCGTTGACCAGCACGGTCCGGGCGTAGCCGTCGGGGTTCTCCACCGCACGCACCCGGGACCAGTTCAGGTAGAGCCGGGTGACGGCGACCTGCAGCAGTTCGTCGGCGCCGTGCCAGTCGCCGCACAGCAGGAAGGCGACCTGGCGCAACCAGGCCGACCGGGCGGACACGTAGTCGGTGAACTCGTCGTCACGCGCCGACGATCCCGCCATCCGTCCCCGCCTCCTCCCGCGCACGCCGTCATGGATCTAATGCGCCGGAACGGGTCGGGGTTGCATGCCCGGGGGGATCGAAATCCCCCCGGGCCGCTTGGGCTGATGAGATCAGCCGACCAGGAGGGGGGCGCTCTGCGGCGCCTGCTCCTTCTCCGGTACGGCCGCCAGCAGGAGTTCCACCAGGTGGTCGGCGATGGCCGAGATGGTCGGCTGCTGCCACAACAGCGTCGTGGGCAGGCGGCGGCCGAAGCGCTTCTCCAACCGGCGGCGGACCATGATGGTCATCACCGAGTCGAGGCCCTGCTCGACCAGGGGCCGCCGGATCGACAGGTCCTCCGGTCCCAGGCGCATCACGGTCGCGATCTCCGCCTGGATCTCCGGCAGCACACGCTCCCGCAGGGCCTCCGGGGCCACGCCGGCGTACGACTCCGCCGGGCCCGCGAGGTCCTCCTCGTTCTGGAGGGGGGCGTCGATGACGGGGTATCGCAGGCCGGTCAGGTGGCCGACGACCCTCCCGTCGAGGTCGGCGATGACCGCACGGGCGGTGTCCTCGGCGGCCGGGTCGACGGCCGCGTCGATGATCACTGTCGTGGGGGGCGTGCCGGTCAGCACCATCTCGTCGATGTGGACGACCATGCGCAGCACCGGGTCGCCCGGGAACACGCAGGGGGCCACCGACATGACCGCGTCGAGGGCGGGTGCCCAGCCGGTCGCGCCGTCGGTGCGGACGGTGGCGCGCAGGGCGCCGTCGCCGCCGAGCAGCGTCTCGATCGTCCAGTCGAAGCCGGTCGACGGGACGCCGACCGTGGCCAGGCGCTGGTGGACGAAGCCCGCGTCCATCGGGGTCAGCCCGCCGGCGTCCGGGAGGACGTCGGGTTTGACCTGGCCCGGGGCGGCGACGTTCGCGGTCACGTGGACCAGCCACGCCGGGTCGGGCTCGTCGGGGCCCGCGGGGGTGCGGGCGGCGAGCCTGACCGCCGGGGGTTCGTGCACGACCTGGATCTGGCGGCGCTCGGCCGTCATCAGGGGGTGCATCATCTCCACGTCGGTGAGGGTGACGTCCTCGTCCTCGGCGGCCATCAGGAACGTGTTGACCAGCACGGCGGCCGGCACGATCTCGACGCCGTTGAGGGCGTGGCTGCCCGGGTAGGGGCGGTTGGCGTCCTGGACGCTGGTCTTCCAGACCCGGGTGCGGCTGCCCGCCAGCGTGGTGACCGCGCCGAGCAGGGTGTGGGAGTGCACGTCGTGGCCGCGGTTGTCGGTCTCGGTGTACGACTCGCGCCAGTGGCGGCGGTGCTGCCACGCGTACGGCGGCAGGTCGGCCAGGCCGCCCGTCGGCTGGAGCCGGGTCCAGTCGACGTCGACGCCGTGGCAGTGCGCGGTGCCGACCGAGGCGAGGAACGTCGGCAGTTCGGGCTGGTTGCGGCGCAGCGACGTGCCGACGAAGACGTCCTCGTAGCCGTGCTCCGAGAGCGTCTCGGTCACCGAGTGGGCGACCACCGGGTGGGGGGAGATCTCCAGGAACACGCGGTAGCCGTCCTGCGCGGCGGCCGCGGTCGCGGCGGCGAGCCTGACGGGGTCGCGGAGGTTGGCGGCCCAGTACGTGCCGTCGAGGACGGGCGTCGAGCGGGGGTCGGCCAGCGCGGTCGTGTACATCGGGATCTTCGCCGGGCCGAACGACAGGTCGGCGACCCCGGCGGCCAGCGCGACGGCGAGCGGCGTCATCTGCGGGCTGTGGAAGGCGACGTCGGAGGCCACCCGCCGGGTCACGATGCCCTCGGCCGGCCAGTCGTTGAGCACCTCCTCGACCGCGTCGACGTCGCCCGACAACACGGTGGAGCCGGGCGCCGAGGAGATCGCGGCGACCAGGTCGGTGCGGTCGGCCAGCCGGTCGGCGGCCTCCTCGAACGACAGGTCGACCATGACCATGGCGCCCTTGCCCTCGGCCTGGCGCAGCAGCGCCGAGCGGCGGCAGATGAGGCGGGCGCCGTCGGCGACGCTCATCGCGCCGGCGGTCACCGCGGCGGCGAGCTCGCCGACGGAGTGCCCGATGACGGCGGTCGGGGTGACGCCGTGGGCGGTCCAGAGCCGGGCCAGGCCCAGCTGCATCACGAAGATCATGGTCTGGACGCGGTCGATGCTGTCGAGGTCGCCGTCGGTCAGCACCTGGCGGGGCGAGTAGCCGATCTCCTCGACGAAGATCGGGTCGATCTCGTCGACCACGGACGCGAACTCCGGCACGGCGAGCAGCTCGCGGCCCATGCCGCGCCACTGGCACCCCTGGCCGGAGAACACCCAGACCGGCCCGGGGCCGAGGTCGGGCAGCACGTCGCCGGTGATGACCGACTCGGCCGGCACGTCGTCGGCCAGGCGGCGCAGCGCGGCGGCCAGGTCGGCGCGGTCGGCGCCGAGGACCACGGCGCGCCGGGGCAGGTGGGTGCGGCGCAGCGCCAGCGTGTGCCCGGCCGAGGCCAGGTCGGCGCCCTTGTCGAGGTGGTCGGCGAAGACGCCGGCGTACTGCCGCAGCGCCTTCTCGGAGGCGGCCGACAGCGGGAACAGCCGCTCCCCCGCCGTCTCCTCCGCCTCGATGACCGGGGCGGGCGGGGCCTGCTCCAGCACGATGTGGGCGACGGTGCCGCCGTAGCCGAAGCTGGAGACGCCGGCCCGGCGGGGGTGGTCACGGGTCGGCCAGGCCGACTGCTCGGTGACCACGCGCAGGCCCGAGGTCTCCCACGGGATCGCCGGGTTCAGGCTGGTCAGCACGTTGGGCGGGATCGAGCCCCGGTGCAGGGCGAGCACGGCCTTGATGACGCCGGCGATGCCGGCCGCGCCTTCGAGGTGGCCGATGTTCGACTTGACCGAGCCGATGAGGCACGGGTCGTCGGCCGGCCGCCCGGTTCCGTACACCGAGGAGAGCGCGCCCGCCTCCAGGGGGTCGCCGAGGCGGGTGCCGGTGCCGTGGGCCTCGATGTAGTCGACCGTGGACGGCGCGACGCCGGCCTGCTTGCAGGCCCGGTTCATCACGTGCTCCTGGGCCTCGCCGCAGGGGGCCATGATGCCCTGGGTGTGGCCGTCCTGGTTCACGGCGCTGCCGATGACCAGGGCGAGGACGCGGTCGCCGTCGCGCTGGGCGTCGGCCAGGCGCTTGAGCACGACCACGCCGACGCCCTCGCCGCGGCCGTAGCCGTCGGCCGAGGCGTCGAACGATTTCGACCGGCCGTCGGGGGCCAGCGCGCCGGCGGTGCCGAGCGTGAGGGTCTGGCCCGGGGTGACGACCAGGTTGACGCCGCCCGCGAGGGCGACGTCGTTCTCGCCCAGCCGCAGGCTCTGGGCGGCCAGGTGCAGCGCGACCAGCGACGCCGAGCAGGCGGTGTCGATCGCCATGCTGGGGCCGCGCAGGTCGAGGGAGTAGGAGATGCGGTTGGCGACCGCGCAGGTGGCCGCGCCGATGCCGGTCCACGCCTCGATCTGGGGCAGGTCCTCCAGCAGGCGGGCGCCGTAGTCGCCGGTGCAGACGCCGACGAACACGCCGGTGTCGGTGCCGCGCAGGTCGTGGGGCGGCAGGCCGGCGTGCTCCAGGGCCTCCCAGGCGGTCTCCATCAGGATCCGCTGCTGCGGGTCCATCAGTTCGGCCTCGCGGGGCGACAGGCCGAAGAACTCGGCGTCGAAGCCCTCGACGTCGTCCAGGAAGCTGCCGTGACGCACGGCGTCGCGCAGCGCGGCGGCGTTCTCGGGGCTGCGGTCCTCGTCCCGGCGCCAGCGGTCGGCGGGGATCGGCCGGGTGGTGTTCCGGCCCGCGCACAGCAGGTCCCAGAACTCGTCAGGTGAGTGGACGTCACCGGGAAGGCGGCAGCCGATCCCGATCACCGCGACTGGTTCGACCATCTGCGTTGTTCCCTTCGGTTCAAACCCACGGAGGAGTGTCGACGATCTTGATCACGGCGCTGGAGACGGTCACTCCGGGACCGGTCCCGAGCATCAGCAGGTGGTCGCCGGGCCCCAGCTGGCCCGTCAGCAGCAGGTGGTCGAGGGACAGGACCTGGTCGCTGGCCCCGCAGTGGCCGATGGTGCGGCCGTAGTCCCAGGTGGAACGGGCCATCGGCAGGTCGAGCATGGTCATGCAGCGCTGCTCGACGATCTCTTCCGAGTAGTTCATGAACGCCACCCGGGTGAGGTCGGCGGGCTTGATCCCGCTCTCGTCCAGGGCGCGCTCGACGACCTCCATGAGCGCCCGCTGGATCTTGAACAAGGCCGCGGTGGCCTCGCCCTTGGGCAGGACCTGCTGGCGGAACTGCTCGTTCCTGGCGGCGAAGCTCATCTTGCGGCCGACGGTGACGCCCGGCGGGAACAGCGGCTCGCTGCCCCGGTGCAGCTCCTCGGCCTCGGTCACCGTCGTCGTGCAGACCGACGTCAGCTGGGCGAAGCCCGGCTCCCGGGTGAGCACGAGCGCGCTGGCGGCGTCGCCGCCGATGTACCCGGGGCCCATGCGCCAGCGGTCCATCAGCGGGGTGCCGTAGTTGTCGGCGGCGACGAGCAGCGCGGCCCGCCGCCCGGGGACGGCCAGGTGACCGGCCGCCAGCTCCAGGGCGAGGAACATCCCGTTGCAGCCCTGCCGGATCTCGGTCGCCAGCACGTCCCCGCCGACGAGCTGACGCTGCAGGTAGGAGTGCGGCGGCCAGCCGTCGGGGCCCTGGTGCCAGGTGGAGGCGTACAGGAGGAGGTCGAGGTCGGCGGGCGCGCGCCCGCTGCGCTTCAGCGCGCTCCGCGCGGCGTGCAGCGCCATCTCGGGCGCCGGCACGTCACCGGCCACCACCGTCCCGGCGAGGTTGTGCAGCTCGGCCTCTTCGGCCGGATACCAGCCCTTGGCCACGGCCTTCTCGACGCTGACGACGGTCCGCGGGACGAAGGCGCCCACTCCGCCGATGTACGTGTCCGGGTAGCGCATCAGACGGTTTCGAGCTCTCTGACCATGGCCGCGATGGTCACGACGTCCTGGAAGTTCTCGGAGTCGAGCTTGGCGGCGGGGATCGGGACGCCGACGTCCTTGCGCAGGAAGTTCAGCAGCCGCGCGGTGCGCAGCGAGTCGAGCAGGCCCGACGTGAGGAGCGGGGTGGTCTCGTCGACGACGAGGTCGTCGCCCTCCTGGACCAGGTTCTCCTGGATGAAGTCGACCAGTCTCCGGTTGAGCTCGGTCATGTGCGCGGTCCTTCCTCGATGACCTTGAACACGGCGGCGGCGCATGACGTGCCGGAGCCGAAGCCGACCATGAGCAGGTGGTCGCCGGGCTTGAGGCCGCCGGTCGCGAGCAGGTGCTCGAAGGCGATGAACTGGTCGACGGCGCCGCAGTGGCCGACGCGGCGGCCGTAGTCCCAGGTGGTCTGGTCCTCGTCGATGCCGAGCCAGGACATCTGGCCGTCGAGGTCCTCGCGGCGGCCGTGCGGCAGCGCCACCTTCGTGATGTCCGACAGGCCGATGCCAGCTTCGTCGAGGGTCTGCTCGACCTGCTGCATCATCGTCTTCTGGATGGTCAGGTGGATGCCGGTGCCCTGCTTCTTGAGCAGCCGCTGGCGGAACTCCTCGTGCCGGTCGCCGAAGCTCAGCCCGATGCCGATGGTGGCGTCCGGGGGGAAGAGCGGGTAGGCGCCGTCGTTGACCGCGTCGGCCTCGGGGATCACGGTGGCGTTCACCGACAGGAGCTGGGCCATGCCGCGGTCCTTGCCGAGCAGCAGCGCGGCGGCGGCGTCGCCGATCAGCGCGCCGGGCGTCATCCGCCAGCGGTCGACCAGCGGGGTGCCGTGGTTGTCGGAGGAGACGACCATGGCCGTCTGCCGTTCCGGCAGGGCCATCAGGTAGCTCGCCGCGAGTTCGAGCGAGCTGATCATGCCGACGCAGCCGCTGCGGATCTCGAACGCCGGCACCGGGCCGCCGAGCAGGTGCTTCTGCAGGTAGTGCTGCGGCTGCCAGCCGTTCGGGCCCTGGTGCCACACCGACGGGTAGAGCAGCAGGTCGAGTTCCTTCGGGGACGACTCGCCGTAGCGCTCGTAGGCGTCCAGGACCGCGAGCCGCGCCATCTCGGGGGCCGGCATGTCACCGGCCACCGCGGCGCCGATCTGCCGGAACTTCTCGGCCTCGTCGGCCGGGTACCAGCCCTCGCGGACCGCGTGCTCGACGCTCACGCTTTCCGGCACGTGAACGCCGAGGCTCCTGACGAACATGTTGGGTGTACGCACACGTCCCCTAACTCATGAAAGGAAGCGTCCGAATAATCGCGGACCCGGGATATCAAGCACCTCGGCCGTTCAACGAAAACGGCGGGAAATGGGCCGGCGGGCCGCCAGGGGCAACACTAGGGGCGCGCCGTCGGATAAATCAATGTTTCTGGTCAGCGACATTCCGTTAGCCGAACCCAACAGTACGTGTTGAGTTTCGGAAATGCGTCGCCGACCTCACCGCGTGCTTTACGCGAAATCAAACGGTGCCGGGCCGTCGCTTTTGGGTCGGGCCCGGCGGTGGTCGTGACTAGGGCACCCGCGTGCAGACGATGTTGTTCATCTTGAACTGGGCCGGAATGGCGTTCGTCCCGGTGGCGGTGGCCGAGAAGCCGAAACTCTGGCTGGAGCCGGGGCCGATGTAGGAGTTGTGGCCGGCGTCCTTCGCGGTCACCGCGGCGCCGGTCTGGGTCACGGTGGCGTTCCAGGCACTCGTGATCGCCTGGTTGCCCGACCACGTCCAGGTGACGGTCCAGTTCTGGACGGGGGTCGCGCCGGTGTTCCTGATGACCACGCCGCCGTTGAAGGCGCCGGTCCAGGTGCCGGTGGAGTAGGTGACCTCGCAGCCGTTGCCCATCTTGAGGCCGCTGCGGATCCAGGTCGTGAAGTTCGGCCAGCTGGGGTTCAGCGTGCCGGTGCTCACGGTCTCACCGCAGTTGGCGGTGGTGCGGACGGTCTCGTTGCCGTACTGCGCGGGGTCCATGATCTGGACCATCATGTGGTCGGCGGCGGGCACCGAGATGAAGGTGGCGTTGCCGCACTGCGCCTTGATCCGGTTGAACAGCAGCACGCTCTGGCCGTGCGGCACCAGGAAGTCGGCCTGGCCGTGCAGGAACAGCAGCGGCGGGTCGGCCGAGTCGACGTAGGTCATCGGGTTGGCGGCGGCCACCGCGGCCGGGCAGGTCTGGATCGGGCAGCCGACCAGCAGCGACTCCGGCGAGGCGGGCGAGTTGTGGTCGAGGCCGCCGGTCGGCAGGTTCTGCGAGTTCATCTGCAGGAAGTCGGTCGGGCTGTAGAAGGCGAGCCCCACGTTGACCGCGCTGGAGACGCCGGTCGTGCCGACCGTGCCCTCCAGCGCCGCGACGCCGCCCGAGAAGACGGCCATCTGGGTCAGCCAGGCGCCCGACGAGTCGCCCGCGATCGCGATGCGGTTGGGGTCGATCTGGTAGGTCGCGGCGTTCGCGCGCAACCAGCGGATGGCGGCCTTGATGTCGTGCACCTGGGCCGGGAAGATCGCCTGCGCGCTGGACCGGACATTGACCCCGGCCACCGCGAAGCCCAGCGGGTTGAAGATCGCGGCGATGTCGGCCGCGCCGGGCTTGCTGTCGTCGCTCGTCCACGCCGAGCCGCTGTGCCAGATGAGCAGCGGCCTGGGCGTGATGCCCGTGGACGGCAGGTGGAGATCCAGCAGATGCCCCCTGCTACCGGCCGGCTGTGCGGGCGCGTAGGCGATGTCGGAGATCACCTGCGCGTGCGCCGGCGGCGCCAGGGCCACCGACACGCCGAGTGTGGCCAGCATGGTCAGCGCCATGCCGACGACCGCGGCCATATGTATTCGAACTTGCATAGTGCGACTCCGGTCGGTCGGATGATCGCCGCTCCCCCGGCAGCGACGTCCTGCACGAAGGCCGCGGCTTCCATCGATATGGGCGGGGCGACGATATGACACATAAGTCGGGATGGTCAAAAAATTCTTAACCCGTTTTTCAGAGCGGCATAAACCGGACAACCACCCTCGACCCGGTGTTAAGAAGCACAGAAGACGCGTGCGCCGCACGGGCCGTCGGATACGCACCGGCAAGGCTCTTCAAGGCCGCCGTGTACGGAATGGGACAGCCCCCCGGAAAGTAATTTCCGTTTCACCGAGGGTGAATGCGCGCGAACAAAGGCCACTTCAACGCGCCGTTCCATGAAAGTTTCACGGCCGGTCGCCCCCGGATTCAGGCGTGACAATTCTCCTAACGGGCGGTGAGTGATAATGTCCGCCGTCATGATCTCCACGTTCCCAGGAGGACGAATGCGAAAGGCACGCGCAGTTCTCGTCTCGGCCGTCGTGGTTCTCGGCGCCTCCTTGATGATCGGCGCCACCCCAGCCCAGGCCGACGCGCGGCTCTCCGGCGTCTTCAAGACGTCGTCCGAGTGCGAGCGGATCGGCGCCCACGGCGTCAACCAGGGCTGGTGGAACGACTATTCGTGCGTGTGGGAGGGCCGCTACCGCTACTACTTCCTCTACGCGTGACCCCTCAGGACGACCAGTAGCGGCGGTGTCGGTCGGGACACCGCCGTGTCACCCTGTTCTCCTGTTTTCGCAGGTCACTCCGGAAACCTCGTGCCGACGTCTATAAAGGACCGTTCCCATCGTCTCCGGTGAGACAATCGGCGGGCCGGCGTTTCACACCCGGATTTCGTCGCCCGGCCAGCGGGTGCGCAGCCAGCGGTCGTGGCTGGCGAGCACGATCGCGCCGGGCCCCGCGCCGAGGGCGTCCTCCAGTTCGTCGCAGAGCCGGGGAGACAGGTGGTTGGTCGGCTCGTCGAGCAGCAGCAGCTCGGGCGGGTCGGCGACGAGCAGCGCCAGGGCGAGCCGGCGGCACTGGCCGACCGACAACTCCCCCACCCGACGGTCGAGATCACGCGGCCCGAGCAGGCCGAGCGACTCCAGCGGGACCGCCTCCGCGCGTTCGGTTCCGAGTGCACGTTCATAGGTCTCGCGTGCGGTGCGACCCGGCCGGTCGAAGACGGTGTCCTGAGCCAGCAGGCCCACCCTCAGCCCCTCCCGCCGCCGCACTTCACCGGCGGCGTCCAGCCGCCCGGCCAGCACCGCGAGCAGGGTCGACTTACCCGCTCCGTTGGCCCCCGTGACCAGCAGCCGCACCGTGGCCGGCACGTCGAGGCGGCCGATCGTGAGCCGGCCCGGCACCCGCACGTCGCGCAGCGACACCAACGTCCCGTCGGCCGATTCTGAGGCGAGCGCGGCGGCGCGGAACCGCAGCGGCTCCGGCGGTTCGGGCACCTGCTCGCGTTCCAGCTCCTCCAGCCGACGCGTGGCGCTGCGCACCCGCCGGGAGACCTGGTTCTGCACCCGGCCGGCGGTGTGGCCGTACCCCATCTTCTCGTTGTCGCGCTTCACCCGGCCGGGCGCGACGAGATGCGCGGTGACGGCCGCGGCGCGGCGCAGCTCGGCGAGTTCCTCCTGCTCCTCGGCGTACCGCCGCTGCCACCGCCGGAGCTCCGCCCGCTTCTCGGCCTGGTAGGCGCTGTAGTTCCCGCCATACCTGACGGGCCCGCCCACCGCGGGATCGAGGTCGATCAGGTCGGTGCAGACGGCGTCCAGGAACGCCCGATCGTGACTGGCCAGCACGACGACCCCCGGCAGCCCGCGCAACTGCTCTTCGAGGAAGGCGGTCGCCGCGTCGTCGAGATGGTTGGTGGGCTCGTCGAGCAGCAGCGCCGTGGGCCGCCGCACCAGCAGCGCGGCCAGCGCCAGCCGCCCCCGCTGCCCGCCCGACAACGCCCCGAGCGCCCGATCGGGCCGCACCTCGCCGAGGCCGAGCCCGGCCAGCACGATCCCGGCCCGCCGGTCGGCGTCCCACACCTCGTGGTCCTGGGCGTGGTCGAGCGTCGCACCGTACCGGCCGAGCAGCTCGCCGTACCCGGGCGAGTCGGGCGGGACGTCGGCGAGCTCCCGGGCCAGCCGGTCGAGCTCCGCGAGGGTGCGGCGGGCCTCACGCAGCGCGTCGTCGAGTACGTCGCCGACGGTCGACGCGGCGTCGAAGGGCATCTGCTGGTGCAGAAACCCCAGGTCGGCGGGGCGGACGACGCTGCCGGCGTCGGGCTCGTCCACCCCGGCGAGCAGCCGGAGCAGGGTGGACTTCCCGGCGCCGTTCTCCCCGATCAGCCCGATCCGGTGACCGGGCGCGGCGGTGAGGGAGACGCCGTCGAGCACCCGCCGGCCGTCGAAGGTGCGGACGAGATCATGGGCGAGCAAGGGGAAAGAGGACATGCGGCACCTCAGGGGGTCGGCGATTGGCAGAAACGGGCTACGGCGCGGCCGTGCCCAGCTCCGTCAGCCGTCCTTCGGCCAGCCGCAACCGGCGGTCGACCCCGATCTCGGTGAGGAACCGCTCGTCGTGGCTGACCACCACGAACGCCCCTTCGTAGGCGGTGAGCGCGCTCTCCAGCTGGGCGACGCTGACCAGGTCGAGGTTGTTGGTCGGTTCGTCGAGCAGGAGGAGTTGGGGCGCGGGTTCGGCGTACAGGACGCAGGCAAGGGTCGCCCGCAACCGCTCACCACCCGACAACACCCCGACCGGCAGGTGGATCCGGCTCCCCCGGAACAGGAAGCGCGCGAGCAGGTTCATACGCTGCGCCTGCGGCATGCCGGGCGCGAACGCGGCCAGGTTCTCCGCCACGGTCCGATCGAGGTCGAGCAGGTCGAGCCGCTGCGACAGGTAGGCGACCCGCCCGTCGGCCCGCCGGGTCTGCCCGCCGTCGAGCTCACCGTTGATCACCCGCAGCAGGGTGGACTTCCCGGCCCCGTTGGGCCCGGTCAGCGCGATGCGCTCCGGCCCCCGGATCGTCAGGTCGGCCCCCTCACCGGTGAACAGGGCCCGCCCGCCGTAGTGGACCTGCATGTTCGTGCCGAGGAACACCGTGCGCCCGGCCGGAACATTGGTCCCCGGCAGCTCAAGCGTGATCTTCTGCTCGTCCCGCAGCGCCCGCCCGGCTTCGTCGAGCCGCGCCTTGGCCTGGCTCACCCGCGCGGTGTGCGTCTCGTTGGCCTTCCCGGCGGACTCCTGCGCGTTCCGCTTCATCGTCCCGGCGAAGATCTTCGGCAGCCCCGCGTTCTTGAGATTGCGCGAGGCGTTGCTCGCCCTGCGCTCGGCCCGCTCGCGGGCCTGCTGCAACTCCCGCTTCTCCCGCTTGACCTCCTGCTCCGCGTTGCGCACGTTCTTCTCGGCGACCTCCCGCGCGACCTTCACGGCCTCCTCGTACGCGGTGAAGTTCCCGCCGTAGAACTGAAGATCGCCCTGGTGCAACTCGGCGATCCGGTCCATCCGATCGAGCAGCGCCCGATCGTGGCTGACCAGCAGCAGGCACCCGCCCCACCCTTCGAGCACCTCGTAGAGCTGGTGGCGGGCGTCCAGATCGAGATTGTTGGTCGGCTCGTCGAGCAGCAGCACGTCAGGCCGCTTCAGCAACTGAGCGGCCAGCCCAAGGGACACGACCTGCCCCCCGCTGAACGTGTGCAGCGCCCGGTCGAAGGAGACGTCACCCAGCCCCAGCCGATCGAGCTGCGCCCGGGTGCGCTCCTCGATGTCCCAGTCATTGCCGATCGTGGTGAAATGCTCTTCACTGGCGTCGCCGGACTCGATGGCGTCCAGCGCCCTGATGACCGGAGCGATGCCGAGCACCTCGGCGACGGTGAGCCCCCCGGCCAGCGGCAACGTCTGAGGCAGATACCCCAGCACTCCCCCGACCGTGACCGACCCGGCGGCCGGCGCGAGCTCCCCGGCGATCAGCCGGAGCAACGTGCTCTTCCCAGCACCGTTGGGCGCGACGAGCCCGGTCCGCCCGGCCGGGACGCTGAAGGAGAGATCCTGGAACACCGGAGTGTCGTCGGGCCAGGAGAAGGACAGGTTGGAACAGACGACGAACGCGTCGGACATGCGAGAAACCTCATGGGTGATCCGGGCACACGAAGGGGCGCCCGGCAGGAAACAGGGGGACGACGAGATGGCCACGGCGGCTGCGCAAATGCGCGCCTGCCAGCGGCCGATCGGGTCCGGTCTCAGCCGGAGATGTCGTCGTCTACCACCATGTCTGGTCTCCTGGTTCCTGATCACGCAGAGCTCTCGGGAGAGACGCACCGAGAGAACCTGGTCCTGCCAGCCTAAGGGCGGCTGAGGGATGAACGGCGACGAGTGTGCCAAAGAGCGGGAGCCCGGTCAACCACGACCCCGCCCGACGCCGGGGCTCTGACACCACCGAAATCGTGATCATGGACGCGCGCAGGGCGCCAGCAACCAGAAGGCCGCCGAGTTCGACGCTCGCACAGACTCTCCCGATGACGGGCCAAGCGACCAGCAGATCCGCCTGATGCCGAGATCGAAAGATCGGCGCAGCGGAGGGCTCTTACTGCGCGTAGATGAAAGTCATCACCCGTCTATGCGCAGTGTCGTGCGACTCGGAATCGAATCCAGAGCCAAGGGTGGCGCGTCGACAAGCTCGCTCTAACGAGGGCTCCGGAGCCGGCCGCGATCGACGCAGCGACCTTGCGGCCCACCCGAAGCTCGCCCCCGGCCAGAGCGTCGAAGCCCGAGCAGCGTGTATCTCTGGCGGTCGAATCCGCACATCAGTAAGCCGATCACCACATCGGCGAGGACATTCCTCCCGCGATCTCGTGGCCGGGATGCTTGATCGCTAAGATCCGCCACCATGACCTTGATCCTTAATGTCGCGACGGCCGTCTCGCTAATGGCCTCGGCGCCGGCCGGTCCGGCGGCTCTCACCAAGAATCCGCTTTACCAAGCCGGGGCCCTGCCCACGGTCACCTGCACCGAAGAGACCTACTTCGCCGAATTCGAGGCCGCGCAACGACAGGCCGAGAACGTCATGACCTGCCTGGAAAAAGCCTGGCAGCCCTTACTGGCCAAGGCGAAGATCCCCTTCAAACGCCCCAAACTCGTCATCAAGGACGGCGACCGCGTCAAAGCGTGCGGAGTTTCCGGCACGACCTACGAGACGATGGGCATGTACTGCACGACGAACAACACGGTCTACATCTGGTCGCCGAAGAAGTCCCGGAAAGACGAACTCGACCGGCCGACCCTCCTGCTGAGCGTCGCGCGCGCCTATGCCTACCACATCCAGGAGATCACCGGAATCCGTCCCGCCGCGCAAAAGATCTTCGACAAATCATCGAAGCGCGGCAAGAAGGACCTGCGCCTCCGCCTGGAGATGCAGACCACATGCTTCACCGCAGCCTTCCTCAGCAGCGTCTGGGATTCCCTCGGATACACCGCCGAAGACCGCACCTCAGACGATTTGGTGTGGGTGCTGGTCAACATGAACCATGCGACAGCCTTCAACAACGGCAAGGCCGACAACGCCAACTACTGGGCGAAGCGGGCGCTCAAGACCCGCTCCCCCGGATCATGCAAGACGTTCTCAGCCCCGGCCAAGCGGGTCAGCTAGCCACCGTTCGCGAAGCCGCCAAGCCGCAACAACCCGGCGCACTCGTCCGCGCCGCACCCAGGTGTAAGAAGTCCAGAAAAGGACCAGAGCCCGGAAGGCAATCACCAGGCAGCACTCCTCGGAACGTCGAAAGCTTCCACGCCGTGAGAGCCGCGGCTCGAATGCCGCCGCCGCCGTTATGGTTCGAGGTCATGAAACGTGCCTTATTCGTGGCGGCGGCTGTTCTGGTGCCGGGCTGTCCACCTTGATCATGATTCCCGTCCAACAATACCTGTCTCGACGCCCTGCACGAACGGGTGATCGCCCACCCCGTTCCCACCCGGGCGTGCGTCACCTAAACCAAAGGGCGAATACCGCGACAATGACCGGGAACCTGCGGGGAGAGTGGAAAACAATGTGAGTACTCAGTGAGAATTACGTTTCTAACCTATTCGACACCGCAGGAATCTCACCGCCACTTCCGCCAGGCAAAAATCCACCGAGCAGAGGGAGAAGTGACCACCTCTCTTTCCTTCAAAGACCCTGTCGATGGCGAGAGCCAGGTCATCCTTGAGGTTTACGATTCCCACGGAAGCGATTGGGACTGGCGCTGCACCTAGCACACAAGGCCAGCTCGAATAAGGTGCCCCTTCGGCCATAACGACACCCAGCACTCAACCAGAACCATCCGAGACAGCAACCGGTAGAAAACGCACAAACGCCAACGACTCAAAGCGCACAATCAAAACTTGCCTTTAAAAAGACGACCGAGCGAAGCGAGCTCGACCCGAGCGAAGCGAGGCCCTGTCAGGGAGCGCGAGGGGCGAAGCCCTTCGCCTGGAGCGCAGCGACCCGGAGCGAATGCGACGCCAGGACGCGATAGCGGCCAGGGGAGCGCGAGGGGGCGACAGCCCTCTCGTATCGGAGGGTTCGGGGGGTCGTCCCCCCGTATACGGAAACGAGAACGGCCCGTGAAAGCCGCCCCGAAGGGGCGTCGACCACGGGCCGTTCCGAGTGAGTGGAGCTATGGGGATTCGAACCCCAGACCCCTTCCATGCCATGGAAGTGCGCTACCAGCTGCGCTATAGCCCCGCCGCACTCGCCGTTGCCGTCTGAGTGCTGTGCCAGCATAGCGGATTCCGGAAGGAGGGGTGAACGCGTCCACTCCCCCCGGAAATCCCATCGCATACCGGCCCATCCCACCCCTACCGTTGATGGTGGTGCCGGCAGGTCAGGGGCGCCCCGGGTATCGCCGGGTCGTGTTCCCCGCATCGCGTCGGCATCTTCTTCTCTGGCAGGTCGCCAAGACCTTGGGTTCGATTCCCTGCGGCGACCTCCGGCGGGTCGTGTTCGATGCGGTCGCCTGGGCCCTGCGGGCTCCCGTCTCCGGACGGGGTCGCCCCCGCCCTCGGCTCCGTGACGGCCCGCCGGGGGCCGTCCCCGGCAAAGGCGGATGAAAATGGCGAAGATCACGGTCATGGAGTGGGAGCGCGTGCTGGCGTTCCGCGACGGTCGGTTCGAGCGGCTTCTCGGGCCGGGCCGGCACACCTTCAATGCTCGCCGCACGTCCCACGTCACCGTCGACGTCAGGCCGCAGTTGATGCAGGTCCCCGGTCAGGAGGTGCTGACGCGCGACGGCGTTTCCGTCCGGGTGTCGGCGACGGCGTCGTGGCTGGTGAGCGACCCGGTGGCGTACACCAACGGGGCTTCGAAGCCGGTGCAGGTCCTCTACGCGGCGCTCCAGGAGGGGCTGCGCGCGAAGGTCGGCCAGATCGATCTGGAGTCGCTGATCGGCGAGCGGGCGGTGCTCGACGTCGACGCGGTACGCGCCGAGGTGGCCGCCCTCGGCATCGAGGTCGCCGATTTCCGCATGCGTGATCTGATGCTGCCGGGTGAGCTGCGCCGGGCGGCGATGGACGCCGTCGTGGCGCGGGAGCGCGGCAAGGCGGTGCTGGAGGAGGCGCGGGCGGAGGCGGCGGCGCTGCGGTCGCTGGCGAACACGGCCCGGCTCCTGGAGGAGCACCCGGCGCTGCTGCAGCTGCGCACGCTACAGGTCGCGGCGGAGCGCTCGACGACGCTGGTCATCGACCCGCGCGCGCAGCGGCCGACGGCCGAGTAGCCGCCGCCGCGGACGGAGCGCCCGCTGGTCATCGACCCGCGCATGCAACGACCGACGGCCGAGTAGCCGCCGCCGCGGACGGAGCGCCCGCTGGTCATCGACCCGCGCATGCAACGACCGACGGCCGAGTAGCCGCCGCCTCAGGCGGAGCGCTCGCTGGTCATCGACCCGCGAAGCGGTCGAGTAGCCGCCGCCACCACGGACGCGTCACCGGCGGCGGCGGCTCGAAGGACACCGCAGGCGGGTGGGCCGCGCGCCAGGCGGCGATCACGTCGTCCTCGTCGATGAGGGGGACGACGACGGGCGGTCCGGCCATGGGGTGGCGGAGCGCGTCTCTGATGCGGTCGTTCATCTCGGTGACCAGGGTTCTCGCCTGGTCTTCGGTCCGGGCCGCCGCGGCGGCCTCCCTGACCTTCTCGGCTTCCCGGCGCAGGCCCAGCCCGCCGGGCAGCGGGAACTCCAGGCCCTCTTCGTCGAGTTTGCGTTTGATCCAGCCCATTTCGTCGTCGCGCCCGCGCGGCAGCGGTTTGCCCGTGCCGGGCAGGTCGTCGAATTCGCCGCGGGCGGCGGCTTCGCGGATCTGGCGGTCGATCCAGGTCTCGAAATCCATCCCGCCGGGCTTGCGGTCGGTCACACCAGCCTCCGGAGCAGCTCCCTGAACTCCTCGCCCTCGGCGGGGCCCCCGAGGGCGGCGATCACCTCTTCCTGCAGCGTATCGGCCGACGTCTGGGCCGTTTCGAGGCGCTCCATGCCGAGCGGGGTGAGTTCGAGGGCGTAGCGCCGCCGGTCGAGCGGGTCTTGGCCGCGGGCCACCAGGCCGGCTTCGGCGAGTTCGTCGACGACCTGGGCGGCGGCGGCCTCGGTGTAGCCCATCGTCTCGGCGAGCTGCTGCTGGGGGCAGGGGCCGAGGCGGCCGATGGTCATGAGGGGGCCGACGAAGCGCATCTTCATGCCGGTGGAGGCGAGCAGGGCGTCGCCTCTCCGCCGCAGTTCGAAGTGGGCGCGGGAGATCAGGTGTTCGGTGCTGCCGGCCGAGCCGGCCAGGCGGCCGAGCAGCTCGGTGAAGCGGTCGCGTTCGGCGGGGGTCAGCGGGGCGGTGAGGCGGTCGTCGCGGGCGGCGGTGGTGGCGCGCAGCCCTTCGAGCGCCTCGCGGCCCTTGGGCGTGACGGAGATGACGTGGGAGCGCCGGTTGGCGGGGTTCACGGTGCGGACGACGAGGCCGTCCTCCGAGAGGCGGTCGATCAGCCTGACCATGATCGTCCGGTTGATGCCCAGGCGTTCGGCCAGTTCCTGCTGCGACCCGGCGGCCTGGTCGGCCAGCGTGTCGAGGATCACGTAGTCGCGGGGGCCGGAGCCGTCGGACGCCAGGCGGGCGTACAGGGTCCGCAACAGATAGCCGATGTACTCCCGCACGCCGCCAGCATAAGACACTTAAGTCATTGACGGTTAAGCATGTTGATAATAAAGTCCGCGACATGAGCATCGATCTGACGATGATGTACGCCTTCCACGACGCCCTCCGACGCGAGCTCGACCGCATCGCCCGCCTGACCGAGACCCCCGGCGGCCTGCTCAAGGCCACCGTGACCTGGGATCTGTTCACCACCTACCTGCACATCCACCACACCTCCGAGGACGACGCCCTGTGGCCGGCCTTGCGGGAGGTGGTGCCCGAGACCGACCTGGCCCTGCTCGACGCCATGGAAGCCGAGCACGGCGTCATCGACCCCGCCCTGGCGGCCGTCGAGGCGAGCACCCCGGCCGACGTGGCCGAGAACGTGGCCGTCCTGCGCGACCGGCTGACCGCCCATCTCCGGCACGAGGAGCGCGAGACCCTCCCCCTGATCGCCGCCACGCTCCCGCCGCAGGAGTGGGCCAGGTTCGGCGCGCTGCACCGAGGCCGGGTGGGCGACGACACCGGCCGCTACCTGCCCTGGCTGCTCGACTCGGCCGTCGACGACCTGGCCGACCGCATCCTGGCCGCCATGCCCGAGTCGATCAGGACCGCCTACCGGGACGAATGGCTCCCGGGCTACCTCGCGACCCGGGCCGTGTCACATTCCCGGTGACGTGATACGTCTGTTCCGTCATGACCGCAGAGTCGTTCAGTGAGCACCGGAAGGTCCTGCTGGGGGTCGCCTACCGCATCCTCGGCAGCGTCACCGACGCCGAAGACGTCGTCCAGGAGGCCTGGCTGCGCTGGTCGCAGCTGCCCGAGGGGCACGCCGACGACGAGCGCGCCTATCTGGTCCGGGTCGCCACGAACCTGGCGATCGACCGGCTCCGGCACGTCAAGACGCGCCGCGAGTCCTACGTCGGCCCGTGGTTGCCCGAGCTCGTGAGCACGCCCGACGTCGCCGAGGAGGCCGAGCTCGCCGACACGGTCGAGCTGGCGCTCCTGGTCGTCCTGGAGACGCTCTCGCCGCTGGAGCGGGCCGTCTTCGTGCTGAGGGAGGCGTTCGGCTACAGCCACGCCGAGATCGGCGCGGTCCTCGGCCGCGACGAGGCGGCGGTGCGGCAGCTCGCCAAACGCGCCCGCGACCACGTCAGGGACCGGCGGCCGCGCTACGACGTCGACCGGGGCGAGCGCCGCGCGATCACCGAGCGGTTCGTCAGCGCCGCCGCCGGGGGCGACCTCGACGGGCTGACCGCCCTGCTGGCCCGCGACGTCACGCTGGTCGGAGACGGGGGCGGCAAGGCCAAGGCGCCGCGCAACATCCTGGCGGGGGCCGCGAACGTGGCCAGGTTCCTGGTCGCCATCGCCTCCGAGCGCGGCGTCAGCCGCTTCCTCGGCGACGCCGAAGTCGAGCTCGCCGTCGAGATCGCGAGCGTGAACGGCGGGCCGGCGGTCGTCGTGCACGCCGACGGGCGGGTCGCGGCGGTCTTCTCGCTGGTCGTGGCCGACGGCCTGGTGCAGACGGTGTACGTCGTCGCCAACCCCGAGAAGATGTCACATCTGTGAGCCCGTGCCCGTCCACGGGTGCATGACGCAGATCACCATCATCGGCGGCGGGCTCGCCGGGCTGACCGCGGCCATCGCCTGCGCCGAGGAGGGCGCGGACGTCCTCCTCCACGAGGCCCACCAGACCCTGGGCGGCCGGGCCCGCTCGACCGCCGGGCCCTACGTCGCCAACGACGGCACCCACGTCCTCTACTCCGACGGCGCCCCGTTCCGCTGGCTCCACCGGCGCGGCCTGGCCACGCCCTGCCGTGCGCTGGGCCTGAAGGAGGTCAGGAAGATCCGGGTCCGGTACGACTCCCGTCTGCTCCCCCGCCCGCCCCGCCCGCTGGTCACGGCTCTCCTCAATCGGGGCCGCGAGGCTCCCGTACACGAGAGTTTCGAGAGCTGGGGACAGCGCCACCTGGGCGAGGAGGCGACGAGCGCCGTGGCCGGCCTGCTGGGCGTGGTCACCTACGAGGCCGACCCGGGCCGCCTGTCGGCGCGGTTCGTCTGGGACCGCTTCCGGCGGGTCACGCGGCCGGGCTTCCCGGCTCCCCGCTACGTCGTCGGCGGCTGGGGCCGGATGATCGAGCGCATGGCCGCGCGGGCCCGCGACCTCGGCGTCGCCATCGAGACCGGCTCGCGGGTCACCGAGCTACCCTCGGGCCCGGTCATCGTCGCCACCGGCCTCGACTCCGCCCGCGCCCTCCTCGGCGACCCGGCGCTGACGTGGGAGAGCGGCCGGGCGGCCCTGCTCGACGTGGGCGTGACGCGTGACCCCGCCGACGTCTTCCTGATCTCGGATCTCGACGAGGGCGGCTTCTTGGAACGGTACTCCTCGCCCGACCCGTCTCTCGCGCCCGAGAACGAGGCCCTGATTCAGCTCCAGATGCCGTTGCGTCCCGAAGAGGCGAAGGTCACAGGGATCGCCCGGTTGGAGCGGCTCGCCGACCTCGGGCTCCCCCGGTGGCGCGAGCGCCTCACCTGGCGGCGCGAGGCCCTCGCCTCGGGCCGCACCGGCGCCCTTGACCTGCCCGGATTCACCTGGAGGGACCGTCCGGCCATCGACCGGGGCGACGGGGTTCGGCTCGCCGGAGACAGCGTCGCGGCCCCCGGTCTGCTGGGTGAGGTGGCGGTCAACAGCGGCCTCGAGGCGGCCCGTCAGACGGTCGGATCGATCAGGAAAGCACGACTGATGACGTAAAGGATGGGGGCAGATTGGCCCGATCCACCTCCCATGGCCTAGGCTTAATGAGTGGTCGCCCGAGGCGAGGTCAGGTCGCCTCGGGCGGCCACCCTTATTTCCCGCCCGAAGCCCGCTATCTGCGGGCGACCCGCGTCGTCATGGCCAGTTCGTCGCCGTCGAGGGCGAACTCCACCGCGACCGCGTTGAGCTCCCCGGTGCTGGTCAGATGGGTGCCCCCGCACGGGATCGACGCCTCGGCCCCGGGCAGCAGGCAGCGCCACGTGCGGCGGGCGGTCAGCTCCTCGTCGGGACAGTCGACCCACACGGGCGCGTCGGCCGCGATCCACTCCTTGAGACGCTCGCCCACCTGCTCGGTCGTCGCGGCGAGGTCGAGCCCGGCCGGATCGAAGCCCTTGCGCCGCAGCGACTTGCCCAGCCGGTAGACGTCGCGGCTGCCGTGGTTCAGGATCCGCGACGAGGTGATCGCCAGCTGGTCGAAGTCGGGGTGGCCGAGACTGTCGGTCCTGGCCTCCTTGCGCCACAACGGCGCCAGCGCCTCGTTGAGCGCCAGCGCCGTCAGATGGCAGGCGGTGTGGCCGGCCGAGAGGCCGTGCCGGCGGTCGGGGTCGACCCACAACTCGACCTGGCCCTCGATGGGCTCCTCCATGATGTGGACGACCAGCCAGTGCCACCCCTCGGCGCCCCGCTTCACGGGGATCTCGTCGCCGATGTAGAGGGTCTGGCCGTCAGTCGCACCGGTCTGGCAGTCGACCACCCGGGCCCCGGCGAGCAGTCCGGTGTCGGCCGGCTGGTCGGGCCAGGCGTGGTCGAGTGGGTGGAACGGGGTCCGGGCCACGATCACTCCGTGACCGCCCCCCAGCGGCACCCGCGCGACCACTTCCGACGACCCGGTCAGCCCGCCCTTGGGATAGGTGACCTGGGTCGATGCGCGAAGGTCCATGACTGTCATTATCGGGCACGGCGTCCAGGACCCGATCGCCGCCCACGTACCATCCGGTGACCGCCTGGGCCGCCACGACCACGAAGAGCAGGGCGAACGGCAACGTCCAGCCGCCGGAGACCTGGTAGAGCAGGCCGACCACCAGCGGCCCGGCCCCGGCGATGAGGTATCCGGCGCTCTGCCCGAACGCCGACAGGGCGGCGGTGGCCTCGGCGGTCCGGGTGCGCAGCCCCAGCAGCGCCAGGGCCAGCGGGAACGAGCCCATGGCGAGCGACAGCACCAGCGTCCACACGATGATCGCCTGGCCGGTCATCAGCCCGGCGAAGCCGATCACGTAGATCGCGACGAAGCCGAGGACCAGGGCCCGCTGGTCGCGCATGCGGGTCGCCAGGGCGGGCACCACGAGCGAGACGGGGATGCCGACCGCCGCGAAGATCGCCATGACGGTCCCGGTCTGCTCGCCGGTGAACCCGTGGTCGAGCAGGAACTGCGGGAACCAGCCGAAGATGACGTACGCGATCAGGCTCTGCGAGCCGAAGTAGCCGGCCATGGCCCAGGCGAGCCGGTTGCGGAGCAGGTCACCCGGCCTGATCGCGGCGGCGGTGCCGCGCTCGGGCTCGGTGCGCAGCAGCGCGAGCCACGGGATGACCGCCACGGCCGCCAGCGCCGCCCACACCCCGAGGGCGACGTGCCAGTCGCCGTCGGCGGCCTTCTGGATCGGCACGGTCGCGGCCGCCGAGATCATCGTGCCGAACGCCAGCCCGACCGAGTACAGCGTGGTCAGCGGCCCCGGCCGGGCCGGGAAGTGCCGCTTGATCAGCGTCGGGATCAGCACGTTGCCGATCGCGCCGCCCGAGAGCGCGACGGCGCTGGCCAGCAGGAACACCGCGGTGTGGTCGACCATCGACCGGATCAGCAGGCCCACGCCGGTGAGCACCAGCGCGGCCACCAGCAGCCGGTGTTCCCCGGCCCGTCGGGACAGGGCCGGGGTCACCGCGCCGAAGGCGGCGAAACAGAGGACCGGCAGCGTGGTGAGCACCCCCGCGGTCACCGCCGACATGCCGAGAGAGTCTCTGATCTGGTCCAGGACGGGGCCGACGCTGCTGACCGCGGTACGCAGGTTCAGCGCGGCCAGCACGATCCCCAGCGCCACCAGCCAGGCGATCGATCCGGTACGACTTCGGCGGGCGGCGATCGCTGCCATGCCTAACTCAATCCCCCACTCATCGAATCATCCTATGATTCGACAAAGCTTAGGACCTTTTTGTCCTGTTAGGCAAACGAGATGTAACAAACGTGGGCGGCCCGGAGGCCGCCCACGGGTGAGTCAGGCCACCGGAGGCGGGCCCTCACCAGGACGGGGAGTCCCATAGGGCCGGGGCGTCGGCCCGGGCGGGGGCAGGGTTGCGTCGCCCGGCAGGACGCCGCCCGGCTCGTGCCGGTCGCCGACGTCGCCGCGCCAGCCGCCGGTCTCGTCGCCGCGCGACTCGATGAACTCCTTGAACCGGTCGAGGTCGCCGTTGACCCGCATGCGGACGATCTGCAGCGCGTCTCCCACGGTCTCGGTGAAGCCCTCGGGGTCGTACTCCATGCGCAGCGTGACCCGGCAGGCGGCGGCTCCGAGGGTCTCGAAGGTCACCGTCCCCGACTGGCGGGGACGCTCCATCGACCGCCACGCGATGCGGTGGTCGGGGGTCTGCTCGGTGATCTCGGCCTCGAACTCGCGCCGGATCCCGGCGATCTCGACGACCCAGTGCGTCCGCCGGTCGTCGAGCTGCTTGACCGACTCCACGCCTTCCATGAATTCGGGGAAGGACTCGAACTGCGTCCACTGGTTGTAGGCGGTACGGATCGGCACATCAACGTCCACTGTGTGTTCGATCGTGCTCACTGCCGTTCCTCCTGAAATGTAGGGGAACGGTCACCCCTGCCCGCGTCTGCGGTTTCCGAACAACCAGACGAGCCCGATCACCGGCAGCACGAGTGGGATGAACAGATAGCCGCTGCCGTAACCCGACCAGACGGTCGCGTGCGGGAACGCCTGGGAGTCGACGATCGACAGGGTGCCGACGACCAGCACCCCGGCCAGCTCGATCAGGCACGCCGCCACCGCCAGCCGCTCGTTCCCCCTGGCCAGCGCCACGGTGAGGACGATGTAGACGGCCGCCGCGAACGCCGAGAGCGAGTAGGCCAGCGGCGCCTCGGAGAACTTCGCGGCGATCTGCACCCCGGCCCGCGCCGAGGCGGCCAGCGCGAAGATCCCGTAGACCGCGACGAGCACCCGCCCCGGCCCGGTGTTCACCCCGGTGGTCACGCCATGTCCCACAGCTGGAGCAGCCGCCCCGTCATGACCCCGGCTGTGAAGGCGGCCACCGCGATCACCGCGGGACCCCACCGGGTGCGTTCGGCCCGACCCCACCACAACGCCGCCGGCGGAATGACGATCGTGCCGATGAGGTAGCCGACGAAGGTGGCCTGCTCGGTCACCTGACCGGCCTTCGGGAACGCGATCACGGCCTGCACGACGAGGGCGAGCTCGACCAGGACCAGCCCGGCCAGGATGAGCGCCCCCATGGGCCGGTTCCGGATCGCCGTGACCAGGGAGACGACGGCCAGCAGCAGGGCCGCGCCGATCACCCATCCGGAATAGGCGGAGAACATGCCCAGCAGGGTACCGGTGGCCTATGCCAGTCCGTGCTCCACCGCCAGCACCGCCAGCCTGATCCGGTTGGCGCACCCGGTCTTGGCCATCACGCTGGCCACGTGGGTCTTCACGGTCGTGACGCCCAAGCTGAGCCGCTCGGCGATCTCGGGGTTCGACAGGCCCGCGCCGACCAGCGCGAGCACCTCGCGCTCGCGCCGGGTGATCGGCAGCGGCGGCGGCTCCCCCGCCGGGACGTGGGTGACCGCGCGCTCGACGATCCGGGCCAGCGCCGACCGGGAGAAGGCCCGGTCGCCGTCGGCGGCCTTCCGCACGGCGTCGAGCAGCTCGGCGGGCGGGGTGTCCTTGACGAGGAAGCCGCAGGCCCCGGCGGTCAGCACGGCGTAGAGGTTCTTGTCGTCGTCGAAGGTGGTCAGGGCCAGCACCCGCGTCGCCGGGCGGGCGGCGGTGATCCGCCGGGTGGCCGCGACCCCGTCGAGGCCGGGCATGCGCAGGTCCATCAGCACGACGTCGGGGACCAGGTCGTCGACGAGCCTGACCGCGTCGGCGCCGCCGCCGGCCTCCCCCACCACCTCGACGTCGGCGGCCGAGTCGAACAGCATGCGCAGGCCCATGCGGACCAGCTGCTGGTCGTCGACGAGGAGCACGCGGATCATGTCAGCACCTCCGGAAAGGTCGCCCGCACCCGCCAGCCGGGCCGCCCCGGTCCGGCCGGTCCGGCGGTCAGGCTGCCGCCGAGCAGTTCGACGCGCTCGCGCATGCCGAGCAGGCCGTGCCCGGTGCGCGCGGCCGGGGGTTCGCGCCCGGCCCCGTCGTCGTCGATCTCCACCCGGACCGTACCGGCGAGGCGGGTCACCCGCAGGGAGGCGCGAGCCGAGGGGCCCGCGTGCGTGGCGGCGTTGGCCAGGCCCTCCTGGGCGACGCGGAGGACCGCGAGGCCGCGTACCGGATCGAGGTCGGCGACCCCCGGGTCGACGGCCGACTCGACCACCAGCCCGGTGCCCTTGGCCCGGTCGACCACCGCGCCGAGCGCGTCGGGCAGCCCGCCGGGGTCGACGAACGAGGCGTCGAGCGGCGCCCGCAGCACCCCGACGAGCCGCCGCAGGTCGTCGAGGGCGGCCGAACCGGCGGAGTGCAGGTCGTCGAGCACCTCGGTCACCCGGGGGTCGGCGCCGGGCCCCAGCACGTGGCGGGCCACCCCGACGCGCAGCACCATCGAGGAGACGTGGTGGGCGACCAGGTCGTGCAGCTCGCGGGCGATGGCCGCGCGTTCGGCCGCCCGCGCCGCCTCGACCCGCGCGGCCGCGCCGTCGCGTTCCCGCCGCGCGGTCTCCCCGGCCAGCCGCACGTAGCCGCCGAGCAGCAGCGGCACGCCCTGGAGGATCACCACGCGGAACCCGACCTCGCCGGGCGACCCGGCGTGCCAGCAGACGGCGAGCCCGCAGGCCGCCGCCGCGCCGAGCACCTGCCGGAGCGGCGAGCGCACCGCCGTCTCGAACAGCAGCACGCAGGTCAGCACCTTGAGCGCGGGGGTGACCGCGAACGCGTTCAGCTCGCCGAACAGCAGCAGCCCGGCCGCGATCAGCGTGGCCGCCGCCGGCGACCACCGGCAGACCCCGGCCAGCGCCAGCGCGAGCAGGGCCAGCGCCCAGTCGCGACCCTGCACGCCCGGGATGATCCACACCAGGTCACCCACCAGTGCGGCCAGCAGGATCGCCAGCCGCACCAGGATGTAGTCAGGCTCGAAGACACGCTCGATCCACACCACGCGAGGAGCGTAACCGGCCGGATCGCCGGAAACCTCCTCCCGCGGCAGGACCCGGTCAGCCCTCGGCGGTCTCCCGGACCAGCAGGTCCACCACATCGGTGGCCTGCCCCTTCTTCCGGTACGCCGCCCGCTGCCGCGCCGCCGACCCGCCGAGCCGCACCGTTTCGAGGGCGAGCGCCGAGACGGTCTCCCAGTCGCCGAGCGCCTCCAGGGTCGGCCGCAGCTCCTCCAGCAGCGTCTCCACCAGCAGGCCCGCCGGGACCGGTTTCCCGGTGAGCGGCGAGATGAGGTCGCCGCTCAGCCCGGAGCGGGCCGCCCGCCAGGTCGCCGCGCGCAGCAGCGGAGGCCGATGGTCGAGCCGGGGCGGGGTCCCGGCCTCGACCGCGTCGGTCTCCCTGACGACCAGGGCCCGGAACAGCCCGGCCAGCAGGATCATGTCGTCGACCCGGGGGACCGCGTCGCACACCCGCAGCTCCATCGTCGGCACGTGGGCCGACAGGCGGATGTCGAAGTAGACCATCCCGGGGTCGTCGATGACCCCCGACGTGACCAGGTCGGCGACGGCCTGGTCGTACTCGGCCGCCGAGGCGAACGGCCCGAGCGGCCCGGCGGTCGGCCAGCGCTGCCAGGCCAGGGCCCGGCTGCTGGCGTAGCCGCTGTCGGCCTCGAACCAGTAGGGCGAACTCGCCGAGACGGCCAGTAAGACGGGCAACCACGGCTGCACCCGCTGCGCCACCAGCACGGCCAGGTCGCGGTCGGTGATCTCCACGTGGACCTGGCCGCCGCAGATGAACTGCTCGCGGGCGATGAACTGGTAGCTGTCGAGCAGGTATTCGTACCGTTCGTCGGCGGTGAGCTCGAACCCCTCCGTGCCGTGCAGGGGGGCGGTGCCGGAGCCGACGATGGCCAGGCCGTGGGGTTCGGCGCTGGTGATCAGGCGACGGCGCAGGCCGACCAGGTCGGCGCGCAGGGCCGCCAGGTCGGGGGTCGGGGTGCTGTTGGTCTCGACGACGGCCCGCTGGAGCTCGGCCGAGAAACTGCTGTCGGGAAGCCCGTCGAGGACGACATGGGCCTGAGGGGTCAGCCGGCGGCTGACGAGATCGACGACGTGGAATTCCTCTTCCACGCCCAGCGCCACCAAGCGAGTCATAAGACGTGATCTACCCATCATCCGGTGAATGAGTGACGAACTAGGTCAAGCTCTGGATCCAGGCCCGATGGAGGCCCGCGAACCGTCCCGCCGCGGCGATCAGCTCGCCGGGCGGGCCGTCTTCCACCACCCGGCCGCCGTCGATCACGAGAACGCGGTCGGCGATCTCCACGGTCGACAGCCGGTGGGCGATGATCAGGGCGGTCCGGCCCGCCAGCACGGTCCGCAGAGCGCGCTGGACGAGCCGTTCGCCGGGGACGTCGAGGCTGGAGGTGGCCTCGTCGAGGATGAGCACGGCCGGGTCGGCCAGGAACACCCGGGCGAACGCGACGAGCTGCCGCTGCCCGGCCGACATGCGGGCGCCCCGCTTGCCGGCCTCGCCGTCGAGCGAGGAGACGAACCCGGATACCCCGACCGCGGCGGCGGCCGCCTCGACCTCGGCCGTGGACGCCGACGGCCGCCCGAACCTGATGTTGTCGGCCACGCTGCCGCCGAACAGGTAGTTCTCCTGCGTGACCATGACCACCGCGCGGCGCAGCCGCTCTTCGGCCAGGTCGCGCAGGTCGACGCCGTCGAGGGTGATCGCGCCGGTGACGGGGTCGTAGAACCGGGCGATCAGCTTGGCCAGCGTCGTCTTCCCGGCCCCCGTCGCCCCGACGACCGCGACGGTCTGCCCGGCGGGCACGGTCAGGTCGAGCCGGTGCAGCACCGGGACGTCGGGGTGGTAGTGGAAGCGCACGTCCCGGAAGACGACCTCGCCCCGCGCGGCGGGCAGGGCGACCGGCACGAGCGGCTCCGGCACGCCGGGGCGCTCCTCCAGCACCCCGGACAACTTCTCCAGCGCCGCCCCCGCCGACTGGAGCGTGTTGTAGAACTGCGAGATCTCCTGCATCGGCTCGTAGAACTGCCGCAGATACAGCAGGAACGCGGCCAGCACCCCGACGGTGACCTCGCCGTGGATCGCCAGCCAGCCGCCGTAGACCAGCACCGCCGCGATGGTGACGTTGCCGAGCAGCTTCACGCCGGGCTGGAACAGCGCGATGAGCCGCATGCCGGCCAGGTTGGCGGCCCGGTAGCGCTCGTCGAGCTCCTCGAAGATCTCCTGGTTCCTGTCCTCCCTGCGGAAGGTCTGCGCCGCCCGGATGCCGGTCATCGATTCCACGAAGTGGACGATCACCCCGGCGACCGCCTCGCGGCTGCGCCGGTAGGTCACCAGGGAGGCCCGCCGGAACCAGCGCGCCATCAGGAACAGCACCGGGAACGGCGCCAGCGCGACCAGCCCGAGCCGCACGTCGAGCACGAGCAGCATCACGGCCGTGCCGAACAGGGTCAGCACGGCCGTGATCAGCCCGTCGAAGCCGCCCGCGACCAGTTCGGCGATGGCCTCCACGTCGGAGGTCAGCCGCGAGATCACCCGCCCCGAGGTGTACTTCTCGTGGAAGGCCGGAGACAGCCGCTGGAACTGCTCGAACACCCGCCGCCGCAGCTCCAGCAGCGTCTCCTGGCCGATCTGGCCGGAGAACCGGAGGAACGCCTGCCGCGTCAGCGCCTGCGTGACCGCGCAGCCGAGGATGGCCGCGACGATCAGCAGCAGCGTCCGGGTGCCCGCCGGGATGCCGGTGTCGATGCCGACCTTCACCAGGTAGGGGATGGCCAGCCCGGCCGCGTTCGCCACCACGATCAGGACCACCAGCAGCCCGATCGCCCGGCGGTGCGGGCGCAGCAGGTCGCCGAGCAGCCGCCGCGACCGGGTCCGGAGCAGGACGTCGGCCGCCGCGTCGAGGTCGTCGCGGTTCTCCGCCGCGACGCCACGCCAGTCGGTCAACTCAGCACCTCCTCCGCCGCCAGGAGCGCCCGATACCCCGGGACCTGGGCCAATAACTCCCGGTGCGTGCCGACGTGGGTGATCGTCCCGCCGTCGAGGAGGGCGACCCGGTCGGCCAGCAGCACCGTGGAGGCGCGGTGGGCGACCACGATCCCGGTCGCGTCGGCCAGCACGTGGCGCAGGGCGTCCTCGACCAGCGCCTCGGTCTCGACGTCGAGCGCCGACAGGGTGTCGTCGAGCACCAGGATCCGGGGCCGCCCGAGCACCGCGCGGGCCAGCGCGAGCCGCTGCCGCTGCCCGCCCGAGAGCGACATGCCCTGCTCGCCGATCCGGGTGTCGAGCCCCCACGGCAGGTCGTACGCGAAGGTCGCCTGCGCCACCTCCAGCGCCTCCCGCACCTCGGCGTCGGAGGCGTCGCGGCGACCGAGCGTGACGTTCTCGCGCACGCTCATCGAGAACAGCGTCGCCTCCTCGAACGCCGTCGCCACGATCGACCGCAGGCACGGCAGGGTCAGGTCGCGGACGTCGTGCCCGTCGACGGTCACCCGCCCGGAGGTGACGTCGACGAGCCGGGGCACCAGCGCGGTGAGCGTGGTCTTGCCCGAGCCGGTCGCCCCGACGACGGCCAGGGTCTCGCCCGGCCGGACCTCCAGCCAGAGGTCGTCGAGCACCGGCCGGTCGGCGCCGGGGAAGCGGAACCCGGCGCCCTCGAACCGCAGGTGCCCGCGCGGCCGGTCGAGCACGAGCGGGCCGCCGACGATGGCGGGCTCGGTGTCGAGCACCTCCAGCACCCGGTCGGCGGCGGTCATCGCCTCCTGCCCCATGGCCAGGATGAACCCGAGCGAGGAGACCGGCCAGACCAGCTGCAGCACGAACGAGGTGAACGCCACCAGCGCGCCCAGCGTCAGCGCTCCCCCGCCGACCGCCGTCGCCCCGAGCAGCAGCACCAGCGCCAGGGTGACGCTGGGCACGATCTCGAGGAAGGTGAAGAACCGGGACGACAGCCGCACCTTGCCCAGCGCGGTCTCCTTGACGGTGACCGCGAGGCGGTCGTACCGGGAGAAGACGTGGCCCCCTCGGCCGAACGCCTTGATCGTGCGGATGCCCAGCGCCGACTCCTCGACGTGGGTGGCCAGGTCGCCCTGGCGGTCCTGGAGCGTGCGGGAGATCGCCCGGTAGCGCTTCTCGAACCGGGCCGACACCACGATGACCGGCACCGCCGCCAGGGCGACGAGCAGGCCGAGCGGCCAGTGGAGCCGCAGGAGCAGGAACGTCACCACGGCGAGCTGGATGACGTTCATGACGAGGAACAGCGCGCCGAATCCGAAGAACCGGCGGATGGTGCCGAGGTCGGTGGTGGCGCGGGACAACAACTGCCCCGACTGCCACTCGTCGTGGAAGGCCATCGGCAGCCGCTGGAGGTGGGCGTAGATGTCGTCGCGGAGGGCGGTCTCCACGCCGAACACCGCCACACCCTGCGTCCAGCGGCGGAACCAGGTCATGACCGCCTCGACCACGCCCAGCGCGAGGGCGAGCAGGCCGAGGGGGATCAGGGCGGCGAGATCGCCGCGGGCGATGGGCCCGTCGATGATCTCCTTGCCGACCAGGGGGATCGCGAGCCCGGCGGCGATACCGGCGACCGCGGCGATCCAGCTGACGATGACGACGGTTGCGAAGGGCCGGAGATAGGACTTGAGTCGCCAGAGGGACAACAAGTGCATAGTCCCAACGACTACAGGCTCAGCCCGTTTCCCGGGAGGCCACTATCGCGTGCCGTCGTCCTGGAACTCCGGTTTGTCGTCGCTGCTGACGGGTTCGGGCAGGGTGCCGGCGTTGTGCTCGCCGACCCGCCAGCCCTTGCGGCCCTCCTTGAGCAGCGACCACGAGCAGTTGCCGAGCCCGCCGAGCGTGTGCCAGTGCTCCCGGGGCAGCCCCAGCAGGGCGAGCATGCCCAGGCGCAGCGCCGCGCCGTGGGAGACGACCACGAGCAGCCCGTCGTCGTCGATCTCCTCGACCCACCGGGACATCGCCGCCGACACCCGGCTCGCGACCTCGACCTCGGTCTCGCCGCCCGGAGGCTCGAAGGCGGCGTACTCGGCCGGCCAGCGGGCCGCCATGACGTCGCCCGTCAGGCCCTCCCACTCGCCGCCGCCGCGCTCGCGCAGCTCCTTGTCGACGGTGACCGGCAGGCCCGTCACCCGCCCCAGCGCCAGGGCGGTGTCATGGGCCCTGCTCAGGTCGCTCGACACGATCTTCGTCGGCCTGAGCGCCGCCAGCAGCGACGCCGACCGGGCCGCCTGGGCGACCCCGGTCTCGTCGAGCGGGATGTCGGTGTGGCCCTGGAACCGGTGTTCGACGTTCCAGCGGGTCTGGCCGTGCCGGAGGCAGACGATCCGCCGGCTCACCCCTCACCCCGCGCCCGCTGGGCGGCCGCCTCGGCGACGCTCTCGGGCAGCGCGATGGCCGGGCAGTCCTTCCAGAGACGCTCCAGGCCGTAGAAGTGGCGCTCCTCCTCGTGCTGCACGTGGACCACGATGTCGATGTAGTCGAGCAGCACCCAGCGGCCCTCCCGCTCGCCCTCACGGCGTACGGGCTTGGCCTCGGCGTCGACGCGCAGGCGCTCCTCGATCTCGTCGACGATGGCGCGGACCTGGCGGTCGTTGGAGGCGGAGCAGACGACGAATGCGTCGGTGATCACCAGCCGGTCGCTCACGTCGTAGGCGACGATGTCGTCGGCGAGCTTGTCGGCCGCGGCCTCGGCGGCGACCGAAACGAGCTGGATCGATCGTTCAGATGCGGTCACGATGCGGTTTGTTCCTCCATGACGGGGATGTGATCCCAGAGTGCCCACCCGTCGGGGCGCTCTTCAAGCCTATTGCCGCCCTATCGGTAAAGACCCCGCTTGCCGATGTACTGCACGATCCCGTCGGGCACCAGATACCAGATGGGCTGACCGGCGGCCACCCGCTCCCGGCACTCCGACGACGAGATCGACAGGGCCGGCACCTCGATCAGGCTGACCTTGCCCGTCGGCAGGCCCGGGTCGTGCAGGGTGTGGCCGGGCCGGGTGCAGCCCACGAAGTGGGCGATCGTGAACAGCTCCTCGGCGTCGCGCCAGCCGAGTATCTGGGCCAGCGCGTCGGCGCCGGTGATGAAGTAGAGCTCGGTCTCCGGCCCGTACGCGGCGGCGATCTCACGGAGCGTGTCGATCGTGTACGTCAGCCCCGGCCGGTCGACGTCGACCCGGCTCACCGAGAAGCGCGGGTTCGACGCCGTCGCGATCACGGTCATCAGATAGCGGTCCTCGGCGGCCGACACCGTCCGGTCGGCCTTCTGCCACGGCTGGCCCGTCGGCACGAAGACGACCTCGTCGAGGTCGAAGTGGTGGGCGACCTCGCTCGCGGCCACCAGGTGGCCGTGGTGGATGGGGTCGAAGGTGCCGCCCATGATGCCAAGCCGCCTGGTGGTGGCCCCGTTTCTCATAGCACGGACGATAACGTCCGGCCTCTCTCCGGGTTCATGCGCGGCGGGGGAAACACCGACGTAGCATGCCGAGCATGACCACTCCCGATCGCACCCGCACGCCGCTGCCCGGCATCAGTTCCCGCGCCTACGAGCACCCCGCGGACCGGTCCGCCCTGGTGGCGATGCGCTCGCTGACCGGGTTCGACTCGGTGCTCAAGCGCACCTCCGGGCTCTTCTCCGAGCGGCGGCTGCGCCTGATGTTCCTCGCGTCGGCCGTCCGCACGTCGGAGACCCAGTTCCGGGGCCTCTACGACATGGGCCGCGACAGCGCCTACATCCTCGACCTGGCCCGGATCCCCGAGGTCTACGTCCAGCAGGATCCCAAGGTCTACGCGATGGCGATCGGCTTCGACGAGCCCTTCATCGTCGTCTCGACCGGCTGTCTCGACCTGCTCGACGAAGAGGAGCTGCGGTTCGTCGTCGGTCACGAGACGGCCCACATCCTGTCGGGGCACGCGGTCTACGGCACGATGCTGCAGATCCTCACCCGGCTGGCCACGCGGGTCGCCTGGATCCCCCTCGGCTACATCGGCCTGCGCGTGATCGTCGCCGCCCTCGAAGAGTGGGCCCGCAAGGCCGAGATGTCGGCCGACCGCGGCGGCCTGCTCGCCGGTCAGGACCCCGAAGCCGCGCTGCGCGCCCTGATGAAGCTGGCCGGCGGCTCGCGCCTCCACGAGATGAACATCGAGGCCTTCCTCGACCAGGCCCGCGAGTACGACACCGCCGGCGACGTCCGCGACGGCCTGCTCAAGGTGCTCAACCTCCTCGGCACCACCCACCCGTTCGCGGTCACCCGGGTCGCCGAGCTCGACCGCTGGCGCCGCAGCGGCGACTACGAGCGCATCCTCACCGGCGACTACCCCCACCGCACCGACGACCACAACGCCAAGGTCTCCGAGGAGGTCAAGGCCGCCGCGGCGTCCTACCGCGAGTCGTGGTCGCAGTCGCAGGACCCGTTCATCGGCGTGCTGCGCGACGTCGCCGAGGGCGCGGTCAACGCCGGGGAGCGCATCTTCAACCGCTTCTCGCGGAGGGAGAACTAGAAGAGCGACCCGACGATCCTGACGGCGGCGGCGCAGATCGCGACGAACCCGCCGAGCACCGCCAGCGCGCGCAGCCCCTCCCTGCGCAGCTCCGGCAGCTCGGCGCCGACCTTCTCGACCTCGCGGCCGATGATCGCGCCGCAGACCACGCTGAAGACCAGCCCCGCGACCGTGACGGGCACCGCCTGCTCCCACCACCTGGGGGCGAGCTCGCCTCCCGCGGTCGCCCACATCGCCCCGAACGCCAGCGCCCCCGCGGGCAGCCCCGGCCAGGCGACCCCGGCGATCAGCGCCCCCGAGAACGACACCGGGAACAGCCCGATCCGCATCGCCCTCTTCAGCCGTCCGGGCCGCCGCTTCCGCGTCAGCCAGTGCCCCACCCAGAGCGCGCGGGCCAGCACGACGAACACCCCGGTCACCGCGAACGTGGCGACCGGGTAGACCACACACCCGATCACACACGGCACCGCCACGGCGGCCAGCACCAGCAGCGAGGTCCCGCCCGTGGGCACCGCCTCGGGCGGCGGCTTGACACTCCGCCTCCGCCGCGTCTGCACCACGGCCTCGGCCCCGAGCCGTGAGTCGGCCTCTTCCCGCCCGGCTTTGTCCTTTGTACGCCGAGACTCGACCGACAACGCCCCGGACTCCCCGGCCCGCCGCGCACCGTCACCCGAACCGGAATCCCTGGTCCGGCGGCTCTCGGCGGCCCCGGCTTCCCTGGTACGACGGCCTGAATCAGCCGTACCCGTCCCGGCGGCCTCCCGCGACCGCCGGCCGCTCTCGGCAGCCCTGGAACCACCCGCACCACCGGTGTCGCGGGCCCGAGACCCGGCCTCGGCCGACCCGGCAGCGGCGGCGTCTCGAGTGCGACGGCCGTTCTCGGCCGCGCCGGATCCGGCGGCATCCGAGCCGCTCGTGTTTGAGTCCCTGGCTCGGCGAGCGCCGTCGGTGGAGCCGCCCGCACCGGAGTCCCGCGTGCGACGCCCCCCATCACCCGACCCCTCCGCAGTTGACTCACGCCCGCGACGGACACCGTCGGCCGAACCGGCCGCGCTGGAGTCGCGAGTACGACGAGTGCCGTCGGCCGAACCGCCCGCGTTGGATTCCCGGCTGCGGCGAGCGCCGTCGGCCGCCCCTGCGCCGCCCGCGTCCCGGGCGCGCCATCCTCCGTCGGCCGAACTCGCCGAATCCCGGCTGCCACGGCCGTCGTCGACCGGCCCCGCGTTGCTGGAACTCCAGCTGCGCCGCCCCGCGTCGGCCGAATCGACCGCGGTCTCACGGGAGCGACGGCCCTCCGGGCCGCTCCCCCGGTTCTCGCGGCCCCGGCGGCCGCCGTCGGTGTCGCGGCCTCCCGCGTCGTCGGCGGCGCTCTCGCGGCTTCGGGAGCGGCGGGAGGGCTCGCCCTCCGCCTCCTTCTCGCGGGCGTCGTGTTCCTCCGCCGCGCGGACCAGGCGGGTCATGCGGTCGGCGAGGATCGCGGCGGTGGGGCGTTTGGCCGGATCGCGGTTGAGGGCGGCCCTGATCTGCGGGAGCAGGGCCGGGGGCACGTCCTTCAGGTCGGCCTTGCCGTGGAGGATGGCGTACATCTGGGATTCGGCGGAGCCGCCGCCGAAGGTGGGGCGGCCGGTGGCGGCGAAGGCCACGGTCGCCGCCCAGGCGTGCAGGTCGGCCGGTTCGCCGACCTGTTCCCCGGCGAAGAGTTCGGGCGCGGCGTAGCCGGGGGTGCCGAGGAAGGTGCCGGTCTGGGTCATCCGGGTCGCGTCGAGGACCTGGGCGATGCCGAAGTCGATCAGCACCGGGCCCTCGTCGCCGATCAGCACGTTGGCCGGTTTCAGGTCGCGGTGCACGATCCCGGCGGCGTGGATGATCGCCAGCGCGGTGGCCAGGCCGCGCGCGAGGCGGATGACCTCCACCTCGGGCAGCGGCCCGTCGCGTTTCACCGCGCTGAGCAGGGTGTCGCCGGCGATGTGCTCCATGACCAGGTAGGGCCGGTCGCCGGAGAGGTCGGCGTCGAGGACCCGCGCCACGTAGGGGCTCTCCACCCGCCGCAGCGCGCGGACCTCGCGATCGAGCCGTAATCGGGCGTCGGCGTCGCCTTCGATGGCGTCGCGGAGCATCTTCAGGGCGACCTGCTCGCCCCGCTTGGTGGCCGCGAGATAGACCTCGCCCATGCCACCACGGCCCAGGCGCTCCAGGAGCGCGTATGGGCCGACCCGCCCCAGACGTCCACCCATAGGTGTGGTCACGATAGTGGAGCGCCACGACATTTCCCCGGAGCCACGCCGGTCATCGTCGGAAGACGTACCGATCCAAGGAGATCCGGCCGGGACCGGCCACGGCGAGCATGACCGCCACCGCGCCCAGGGCAGTGACGAGTTCGAACGAGCCGTCCTTGACGTGGACGAACAGGAACGCGCCCGACATGACCGCGAACAGCATGGCCCCGGCGAGGGCGGTCAGCAGCCCGAGCACGAGCATGATGCCGCCGCCGAGTTCGGCGACGGTGGCGAACCACGCCGACGCGCGCGGGGCGGGCACGCCCGCCTGGGTCATCGCCTGGGTGGTGGCGTCGATGCCGCCCCGGGCCTTGGCCCAGCCGTGCTGGATGAACGTGGTTCCGAGCGCGACCCGGCCGAACAGGGCGGCGGCGTCGTACAGGGCGGGCCTCACCGAAGCAGGGAGTCGAGGCGGGCGCCGCGCTCGGCCGGACGGGGGGCTGAGAGCCGCCAGCGAACCAGCCCATGCCGCTCCATGGCGAGCAGCAGCCGGTCGGCGCCCGCGACGACGGCCACGATGAAACTCAGCGTGACGAGAAGATCCATGCCTCCCATGATTCACCGGCGCTCACGCAGAGTGACTGAAGTGGTCGCCAAGTCATCCTCAAGAGCCTTAAGCCACTCTTTGACCCATGAGCGAACCCGTTACCGTCGTCGTGGCCGGCGAGACCTACCTCTACACCGAGGGGGTCCGCTGGGCCCTGGCCGAGGCCCCCGGGATCAAGCTGCTGGCGCTGGCCGACGACGGTCCGGACGCGCTGAGGGCCGCCGTCAAGCTCGGTCCCGACATCCTGCTGATCGACCTGGCGCTCCTGCACGAGGTCGACTACATCGCCCGCCGCTGTCCCGACGTGAAGATCATCGTGGTCAGCCAGCACGCCGACGAGCTCAGCCTGATGGCGGCCATGCGGGCGGGCGCCCGCGGCTACGTCATGACGAGCGCCCACCCGGCCGACCTGGCCGCCGCGATCCGCGCCGTGGGGGTCGGCCACCTGGTCTTCGCCCGCGAGGTCGCCGCCGGCCTGCGCGAGAAGCTGACGACCCGCTCGGCCCGGACCACCTTCCCCGAACTGACCACCCGCGAGCACGAGGTCCTGGAGCACCTGGCCGACGGCCGCAGCAACGCCGAGATCGCCAAGGTGATGTGCCTGGCGCCGAAGACGGTCCGCAACCACGTCAGCAACGTGCTGATGAAGCTGGAGGCCGAGAGCCGCTTCGACGCCGCCCTGCGGGCCCGCGACGCGGGCCTGGGCACCAGGGTCCTCGTCAGGGCCTAACCGCGCACGTGGCCTTCGCCCACGTAGACGAACTTGGTGGAGGTCAGCTCGGGCAGGCCCATCGGGCCGCGGGCGTGCAGCTTCTGGGTGGAGATGCCGATCTCGGCGCCGAAGCCGAACTCGCCGCCGTCGGTGAAGCGGGTCGAGGCGTTGACCGCCACCGCGGCCGAGTCGACCAGCGCGACGAAGCGCTTGGCCGCCGTCTGCGAGTCGGTGACGATCGCGTCGGTGTGGCCGGAGCCGTAACGCGTGATGTGGGCGACGGCGTCCTCCAGCGAGGGCACCACGGCGGCGGCGATGTCGTAGGAGAGGTACTCGGCGAAGTAGTCCTCCTCGGTCGCCGGGACCACGCCCTCGCCGCCCAGGGCGGCGGTCGCCGGGTCGCCGTGGACGGTCACCCCGGCCTCGGCCAGCGCCGCGACGGCCTTGGGCACGAACTCGGCGGCGATGGCCTCGTGGACGAGCAGTGTCTCGGCCGCGTTGCAGACCGACACCCGCTGGGCCTTGGCGTTCAGCAGGATCGTGAGGGCGCGCTCCTGGTCGGCGGCGGCGTCGACGTACACGTGGCAGACCCCGACGCCCGTCTCGATGACCGGCACCGACGACTCCTCGACGACCCTGTTGATCAGGGACGCGCCCCCGCGCGGGATCAGCACGTCGACGAGCCCGCGCGCCCGCAGGAGCTCCTTGGCGGATTCGTGGGTTAGCCCCGGCACCAGCTGCACCGCCCCGGCGGGCACCTCGGTGGCCGCCAGCGCCTCCTGCATGATCTTCACCAGCGCGGTGTTGGACGTGTAGGCGCTGGACGAGCCGCGCAGCAGCACCCCGTTGCCGCTCTTGAGGCAGAGCGCGGCGGCGTCGACGGTCACGTTCGGCCGGCCCTCGTAGATGATGCCGACGACGCCCAACGGCACCCGGATCTGGCGCAGTTCGAGCCCGTTGGGCAGCACCCCGCCGCGGATGACCTCGCCCACCGGGTCGGGCAGTTCGGCGATCTCCCGCACGGCGTCGGCGATCTGCCCGATGCGCGGCACGTCGAGGCGCAGCCGGTCGATCATCGCCTCGGACGTGCCCTCTTGCCGGGCCTTGGCGACGTCGGCGGCGTTGGCCTCGACGATCTCCTCCGCGCGGGCGACCAGGGCGTCGGCGACGGCGCGCAGCGCGGCGTCCTTGGCCGCGCGCGGCAGCGGGGCGAGCAGCCGGGAGGCATCCTTCGCCGCGTTCGCCACCTGCAGGAACTCGCTCATTGACCGCTCCTAGAGAATCACTATGTCGTCACGGTGGATCAGTTCGCGCTCGTATTCGGGCCCGAGGGCGCTGGCCAGCTCCCGGGTCGACCGGCCGAGCAGGTCGGGGATCTCGCCGGAGTCGAAGTTGACCAGCCCGCGCCCGACGAGTTCCCCCGTGGGCCCGCAGAGGTCGACCGGGTCTCCGGCGGAGAACTCGCCCTCGACCTTGAGAACACCGGCGGGCAGCAGCGACATCCGCCGTCCGGCCACCGCTTTCACGGCGCCCTCGTCGAGGTGGAGGCGGCCCCGGCCGGTGGCGGCGTGGGCGAGCCAGAGCAGGCGGGTGCCGGGGTGGCGGCCGCCCGGGTGGAACACGGTGCCGACGTCGTCTCCGGCGAGCGCGTGGGCGGCGTGGGCGGCGGCGGTGAGCACGACGGGCACCCCGGCGCCGGTCGCGATCTTGGCGGCCTGCACCTTGGTGATCATGCCACCGGTGCCGACCCGGCCGGAAGTGCCGAGCTCGACGCCTTCGAGGTCCTCCGGGCCGCGTACCTCGGTGATGCGGTTGGCTCCCCCGGGACGCCGGGGGTCGCCGTCGTAGAGGGCGTCGACGTCGGACAGCAGGACCATCGCGTCGGCGTGGGTCAGGTGGGCGACGAGGGCGGCGAGGCGGTCGTTGTCGCCGAACCGGATCTCGTCGGTGGCCACCGTGTCGTTCTCGTTGACGACCGGGACGATGCCCAGCTCCAGCAGCCGCGCCAGGGTGCGCTGGGCGTTGCGGTGGTGGGAACGCCGCATCATGTCGTCGGCGGTGAGCAGGACCTGGCCGACGCGCAGGCCGTAGCGCGCGAAGGAGCTGGTGTACCGGGCCACCAGCACGCCCTGGCCGACCGAGGCGGCGGCCTGCTGGGTGGCCAGGTCCTTCGGCCGGGCCTTCAGCCCCAGAGGGCCGAGCCCGGCCGCGATGGCGCCGGAGGAGACGAGCACGATCTGGGTCCCGGCCGCGCGGCGGGCCGCCAGCACGTCGACCAGCGCGTCGACGCGGTCGACGTCGATCATGCCCTGTGGGGTCGTCAGCGACGACGAGCCCACTTTGACGACGATCCGCCCGGCGGCGCCGATGCGCTCCCTGACCACGTTGGATTCCCCCTAGATGCGGTTGTCGCTGCCTCTGGGGCCGGCGACCCTGGCGCCCATGGTGGGCTGCCAGTCGAAGATGTAGCCGTTCTCCATCGAACCGATCACGACCTCGGCGCCGGGCTCGGCGCCCTCCTTGATGAGTGCCTCTTCGACGCCGAGCCGTTCGAGCCGGTCGGCGAGGTAGCCGACGGCCTCGTCGTTGGTGAAGTCGGTCTGCCGGATCCAGCGCTCCGGCTTCTCGCCGGTGACCTGGAAGGTGCGCTCGTTGACCCGCCGGACCGTGAAACCGGTCTCGCCGAGCTGCTTGGGCCGCAGGACCAGCCGGGTCGGCTTCTCGACGGGCTTCTCGGCCCGGTCGCGCTCGACCATCTCGGCCATGGCGTACGACAGCGGCCGCAGCCCCTCGTGGGTGGCCGCGGAGATCTCGAACACCCGCAGCCCGCGCTCCTCGAGGGAGGCCTTGACGAGGTCGGCCAGCTCGCGGCCGTCGGGGACGTCGACCTTGTTCAGCACGACCATCCGGGGCCGGTCCTGGAGGGACCCGTAGGCCTCCAGCTCGGCCTCGATGACCTCGAAGTCGGTCAGCGGGTCGCGGCCGGGCTCCAGCGTGGCGCAGTCGAGCACGTGCACGATCGTCGAGCAGCGCTCGACGTGGCGGAGGAACTCGTGCCCCAGGCCCTTGCCCTCCGACGCCCCCGGGATCAGCCCAGGCACGTCGGCCACGGTGTAGATGACCTCGCCCGCGGTGACCACGCCGAGGTTGGGGACGAGCGTCGTGAACGGGTAGTTGGCGATCTTGGGCCGGGCCGCCGACAGCGCCGCGATCAGCGACGACTTCCCGGCGTTCGGGAAGCCGACCAGCGCCACGTCGGCGACGGTCTTGAGCTCCAGGACGATGTCGCCCTCGTCGCCCGGCTCGCCCAGCAGCGCGAACCCGGGGGCCTTGCGCTTGGTGTTGGCCAGCGCGGCGTTGCCGAGCCCGCCGAAGCCGCCCTGCGCGGCGATGTACTGGGTGCCGACGCCGACCAGGTCGACCAGCACCTCACCGGTGCGGGCGTCCTTCACGACGGTCCCGTTGGGCACCGTCAGGACGATGTCCTCACCGGTGGCGCCGTCGCGGTTGGCGCCCATGCCCTGCTTGCCGTTGCCGGCCTTGCGGTGGGGGCGGTGGTGGTATTCCAGGAGCGTCGAGGTGTTCCCGTCGACCTCCAGGATCACGTTGCCGCCGCGTCCGCCGTTGCCGCCGTCAGGGCCGCCGAGCGGCTTGAACTTCTCCCGGTGGACGGACGCGCAGCCGTTACCACCGTCTCCCGCCTTGATGTGCAGGAGAACGTGGTCCACGAAATCCGCCACGGTGTTCCTCTCAAAGGTTGACCAAACACGACGAGGCGAGTCGGTGGTGACCGACCCGCCTCGTCCTTACCGGTGTGTGCGGATCTACTCCGCGACCGGGATGATGCTGACCGCGCGGCGACCGCGCTTACGGCCGAACTGCACGTGACCGGCCGACAGCGCGAACAGCGTGTCGTCGCCGCCACGGCCGACGTTGTCGCCCGGGTGGAAGTGCGTGCCGCGCTGGCGGACGATGATCTCGCCGGCGTTCACGAGCTGGCCACCGAAGCGCTTGACACCGAGCCGCTGAGCGTTCGAGTCACGGCCGTTCCTGGTGGACGAGGCGCCCTTCTTGTGTGCCATGATTCACTACTTCCCGGAGTCGATGCCGGTGACCTTCACCTGGGTGTACCGCTGGCGGTGACCCTGGCGCTTCTTGTAACCGGTCTTGTTCTTGTACTTGAGGATGCGGATCTTGGGGCCCTTGACCTCACCGAGAACTTCGGCGGTCACCGCAAAACGGGCCAGGGCGGCGGCGTCATGCGTGACATCGCCGTCGTTGACGACGAGGAGAGCCGGAAGCGTCAGCGAGGACCCAACCTCGCCCGCACCCGCGTCCACCTCGATGACGTCTCCGACGGAGACCTTCTGCTGCCTGCCGCCGCAACGAACGATCGCGTACACCGCGGAACCCTTCTTGTCTACTGGATGCTGCGCCCCGACATCCGATCGCTAACAGATGAACCGGCGAACCAGGAGGGGCGCGCGAAGCCAAGCGCGCCACCAGGGCGCGCCGGTTCTCTAGGGTACCGGGTTCCGGTCCCGAGGTCGAACCGAGCGGCCCGCCGGTGGTGAACTAATCCGCTGATCTTGACCGTCGGGACCTGCGCCGGGAGCGCGGCTGGTCGTCGACGGTGTCGGTCACCGAGTCGCGGGAGTCGTGAGCCGCGACGGCGTTGCCGCCGTTCTCGGACTTCTCCAGCTTCTCGGCCACGGCCTTCTCGATCGCCATCTTGCCCTGCGTGCCGCGCGGCTCGGGCTTACCGTCGACCGGCTCGGTCGAGATGATGACCCCGCGCCCGTGGCAGCAGTCGCACTGCGTCGAGAACGCCTCCAGCAGCCCCTGGCCGACCCGCTTGCGGGTCATCTGCACCAGACCCAGCGAGGTGACCTCGGCCACCTGGTGCTTGGTTCGGTCGCGCGCCAGGCATTCGAGCAGGCGGCGCAGCACCAGATCGCGGTTGCTCTCCAGCACCATGTCGATGAAGTCGATCACGATGATGCCGCCGACGTCGCGCAGCCGGAGCTGACGGACGATCTCCTCGGCGGCCTCCAGGTTGTTCCTGGTGACCGTCTCCTCCAGGTTGCCGCCCTGGCCGGTGAACTTGCCCGTGTTGACGTCGACGACGGTCATCGCCTCGGTCCGGTCGATCACCAGCGAGCCGCCCGAGGGCAGCCAGACCTTGCGCTCCATCGCCTTGGCGATCTGCTCGTCGACCCGGTAGGCGTGGAAGACGTCGACGTCCTCGTCCCACTTGGCGACGCGCTCGGCGAGGTGCGGGGCGACGTAGTCGACGTACTCCTCGACGGTCCGGGCGACCTCGTCGCCCTGGACCACCAGGTTGGTGAAGTCTTCGTTGAAGACGTCGCGGACCACGCGGATCGTCATGTCGGGCTCGGCCGACAGCAGCTCCGGCGGGCTCGCCGACTTGGCCTTCTTCTGGATGCTCTCCCACTGCGCCGCCAGGCGGGCGACGTCGCGGGCCAGCTCCTCCTCCGAGGCCCCCTCGGCGGCCGTGCGCACGATCACGCCCGCGTTCTCGGGCATGACCTTGCGCAGGATCTGCTTCAGGCGCGTGCGCTCCTTGTCGGGCAGCTTGCGCGAGATGCCGGTCATCGAGCCGTCGGGCACGTACACGAGATAACGGCCGGGGAGGCTGATCTGCGAGGTGAGCCGGGCGCCCTTGTGACCCATGGGGTCCTTGGTGACCTGCACCAGCACCGACTGGCCCGACTTCAGCGCGGCCTCGATGCGGCGCGGCTGGCCTTCGAGCCCGGCGGTGTCGAAGTTGACCTCACCGGCGTAGAGCACCGCGTTGCGGCCCTTGCCGACGTCGACGAACGCCGCCTCCATCGAGGGCAGCACGTTCTGGACCTTGCCCAGGTAGACGTTGCCCACGTAGGACTGGCTGGCCTCGCGGTCGACGTAGTGCTCGACCAGCACGCCGTCTTCGAGCACCGCGATCTGGGTGCGGCCGCCGTGGCGGCGCACGACCATGACGCGCTCGACCGACTCGCGGCGGGCCAGGAACTCCGACTCGGTGATGATCGGCGGACGGCGGCGGCCCAGCTCACGGCCCTCGCGGCGGCGCTGCTTCTTGGCCTCCAGGCGGGTGGAGCCGCGGAAGCCCTGCACCTCGTCGACCGAGGAGGTGGTGGTGCGGCCGGCGCGCGGCGCCCGGATGCGGACCACGGTGTTGGGCGGGTCGTCGGTGACGACCGCGTCGTCCTCGCCGCCCCGGCGGCGCCGGCGGCGACGGCGGCGCGAACCGGCCTCGCCCGACTCCCCGTCGTCGTCGGCGTCCTCGTCGGACTCCTCGGCGGCGGCCTGGGGCTCCTCCTCGGACTCCTGGCCCTCGCCGTCTTCACGGCCACGCCCCCGGCCACGGCCGCCACGGCGGCGCCGGCGGCGGCGCGAACCCTCGCCCGACTCGTCGTCGCCGTCGTCGTCGGACTCCTCCTCGGCCTCCTCGGCGGCGGCCGGCTCGGGTTCGGGCTGCGGCTGGACCGGCGGCTGGGGCGCGGGCTGCTGCGGCCGGGCCGGGATCGCGGCGGCGGCGTCGGGCGCCTGGAACAGCGGCTGGAAGACCGCCGCCGGGCGCTGGTAGGTGTACTGCTGCGGCTGCTGCTCGGCGGCGTGGAAGCCGAACGGGTCGGCCAGCCGCGACGGCGTGGCGCCCTCGTCGAGGTCTTCGAGGTCTTCGCCGGCCGGCTCGTCGTCGAGCGGCTCCTCGGTGGGCAGCGTGAACATCATCGCGGCCGCGACCTGGGCTTCCGCCGCGTTGAGCGCGCTGGATCGTTCCGTGGCGCCCTCTTCGTCCCTCTTGCGGGTGCGGCGCCGTCTGGTCGGCTTCTCGTCGTCCTCGGAGACCGCCTCCGGCGTCTCCTCGACCTTCTTCCGGTTACGGCTCCGCCGCACGGGCTTGACGGTCTCGGCGTCGGGCGCGACCTCGGCCTGGGCCTCCTCGACCGCGGCCGTCACCTCGGGCGCGGCCGACTCGACGACGACCTCGGCGGCGGGCTCCGGAGCGGGGGCCTCCTTGGCCGCGCGGCTGCGCGTGGCGCGCTTACGGGCCGGACGGCTCTCGGCCGCCTCGGCCTCGTTGGCGGGCGCCTCGGCGGGCACGTCGACGGGCGGGGCGGCCGTCTCGGCGGCCGGGGCCTCGTCGTCGGCGGGCCGGGTGCGGCGCCGGGTGCGCTTGGGCTTCTCGGCGGGCTCGCCGGAGTCGGCGGCCGCGCCGTTGGAGGCGGCCGGTTCGGCCGTGCTCAGGGCGGTCGCCACGGACGCCTGGATGGCGGGCGCCGGGGGGATCTCGTCGGGTTCCGGCGGCGGACCCGCCGGCCGGCTCGCCGACCGTCTGCGGGCAGGCTTCGCCGTTGTCACCGAAGACGTCGTATCTGCAGTTGTCGTATCGCCGACAGTGGGCTCGTTGTCGAGCATGCGGGCGCTCTCCCGTCAGCCCCCGGGCGCGTTTCCGCGCCGCGCGGGGGCTCTTCTCGTCTCTCGTGGTCCGCCCGGCCACCTTCCGGGGCCATGGCGGCAAGTCCTATTGGTCTCCACCAACCCGGTCGGCTTCGAGCGGGTCGGCGGGCTCACCGGTCGACGCGTCAAGGGGCCCCTGCGCCAGCCTGGTCACCGAAGGCGGTGACGGCGGCGCGAAGTCGGCCACGAGACGCAGACCCATGAGCACGTCGTCGGGTCGGACGGCCGGAGTTTCGTGCCGAACGACCATGCGAAGTATGACACACGACTGATTCGGCCCTCCCTCCCCGTGATCGTCCTGGTCAGCGGTCAGCGACACCAGCGATGCCACGGCCCCCCGGGCGTCGAAGTTCCGCATCCCCTTCTTGGTGAGGCGTTCGACCGCGACCTCTGCTGCGGTCATGAATTCCTTCACCGCACTCTCGGCCGCCGCCGGATCGGCTCCCGGCAGGCGCACCTCCCACAACGAGCCCTCCAGCCGGTCGGCCAGGCTCCCCGCGCGCGCTTCGACCACGTCGAGCACGTCGAGACCCGGCGGCAGCGAGGCGTCGAGGGCGGCGCGCAACTCCTGCGGACGGCAGGGGCGGGTCACCGCGATCTCGAGGTATTCGGCCTCGCTGGCCACCCCGGTGGGGGCGGCACCCGCGTAGGAGATCCTCGGGTGAGGGCTGAACCCCGCGCTGAAGGCCACCGGGATGTCAGCCCGCCGGACCGCCCTTTCGACGGCACGGGAGATGTCGCGGTGACTCGTGAAGCGCAGCCGCCCTCGTTTCGCGTAGCGCACGCGCAGACGCTGCGCCACCGGCGCGGGCGGGGGCCCATCGGGTGCGGGTTTCAGAGGTCCGTGTTCCTTCCAGTCTCGTTTCGTGGGCCTGGGGGAAGCCGCTCCCCCGGGCCGTCTTCCTCAGGATACGACCGTGAGCGGGAGCAACTTGCGGCCCGTGGGGCCGATCTGGATCTCCGTGCCCATGGTCGGGCAGACGCCGCAGTCGTAGCAGGGCGTCCAGCGGCAGTCTTCGACCTCGACGTCGTTGACGGCGTCCTGCCAGTCTTGCCAGAGCCATTCGCGGTCGAGGCCGGCGTCGAGGTGGTCCCACGGGAGCACCTCGTGCTCCTCGCGCTCCCGGACGGTGTACCAGTCGACGTCGACCGGCTCCCCGTCGAGCGCCTCGGCGGCGCAGGCCATCCACCGGTCGTACGAGAAGTGCTCGCTCCAGCCGTCGAAACGGCCGCCGTCTTCCCAGACCTTCTGGATGATCTTGCCGACGCGGCGGTCGCCCCGGGACAGCAGGCCCTCCACGATCGACGGTTTGCCGTCGTGGTAGCGCATGCCGATCGCCTTGCCGTACTGCTTGTCGTTGCGCAGGGTGTTGCGGAGTTCCCGCAGCCGCCGGTCGACCGTCTCGTGGTCGGCCTGCGCGGCCCACTGGAACGGGGTGTGCGGCTTGGGCACGAACCCGCCGATCGACACCGTGCAGCGCACGTCGCGCGACCCGGTCGCCTCGCGGCCGGCCTTGATGACCTTCCTCGCCAGGTCGGCGATGCCGAGGACGTCGACGTCCTCCTCGGTCGGCAGGCCGCACATGAAGTAGAGCTTCACCTGCCGCCACCCCTGACTGTAGGCCGTGGTGACGGTGCGGATCAGGTCTTCTTCGCTGACCATCTTGTTGATGACCTTGCGCATGCGCTCGGAGCCGCCTTCGGGGGCGAAGGTGAGCCCCGAGCGGCGCCCGTTGCGGGAGAACTCGTTGGCCAGGTCGATGTTGAACGCGTCGACCCGGGTCGACGGCAGCGAGAGCGAGACGTTGCTGCCCTCGTAGCGGTCGGCCAGGCCCTTGGCGACCTCGCCGATCTCCGAGTGGTCGGCGCTCGACAACGACAGCAGGCCGACCTCGCTGAAGCCGGACTCCCTGATGCCGTTGTCGACCATCGCGCCGATCGTGGTGATCGACCGTTCGCGCACCGGGCGGGTGATCATGCCCGCCTGGCAGAACCGGCAGCCGCGGGTGCAGCCCCGGAAGATCTCCACGCTGAACCGCTCGTGGACGGTCTCGGCCAGCGGGACCAGCGGCTTCTTCGGGTAGGGCCACTCGTCGAGGTCCATCACGGTGTGCTTGAACACCCGCGAGGGCACCCCCGAACGGTTGGGCACGACCCGCTTGATCCGCCCGTCGGGCAGGTATTCGACGTCGTAGAACCGCGGGACGTACACCCCGCCGGTCTCGGCCAGCCGCAGCAGCACGCCGTCGCGGCCGCCGGGCTCACCCTCGGCCTTCCACTCGCGGATCACCTCGGAGATCGCGATCGCGATCTGCTCGCCGTCGCCGAGCACGGCGGCGTCGATGAAGTCGGCGATCGGCTCCGGGTTGAACGCGGCGTGGCCGCCGGCCAGCACGATCGGGTCGTCAGGACCCCGATCGGCCGAGCTGAGCGGGATGCCGGCCAGGTCGAGCGCGGTCAGCATGTTGGTGTAGCCGAGCTCCGTCGAGAACGAGAGGCCCAGCACGTCGAACGCGCGCACCGGCCGGTGGGCGTCGACGGTGAACTGCGGGACGCCTTCGGCCCGCATCAGCCTCTCGAGGTCGGGCCAGACCGCGTAGGTCCGCTCGGCCAGGGTCTCGGGCAGCTCGTTGAGGATCTCGTAGAGGATCTGGACGCCCTGGTTGGGCAGGCCGACCTCGTAGGCGTCGGGATACATCAACGCCCAGCGAACCGTGGCCTCGTCCCAGTCCTTGACCGTCGAGTTGAGCTCACCCCCGACGTACTGGATCGGCTTCTGCACCTTCGGCAGCAGGGCTTCCAGGCGGGGAAACAGCGACTCGACAGACATGTGACCCAGGGTATAGGAGCTAGAAGGCGCGCCAGGTCCGGTTGTCGCCCGCCCGGAGCGAGGCCAGCCGGAAGCGCAGCACCCCGAGGGCGTCGCGATCGAGGTGGGCGTTCCTGAGCAGCGCCGTCAGGGTCTGGAGCTCCCGGGTGTCGCGGAGCACCGGATAACCGGCCCAGTGGCGGATGTCGTAGCCGTACGCCTCCACGAACCCGTCGCGCTGCGCCTCGGTGAGACCGAACCTGACCCCGGCCATGGTCGGCGCCAGGTCGATCTCGCGCGGCCCGGCGCTCACCGAGTCCCAATCGCACAGCAGGTGCCCCCCGGGTGTACGGAGCAGGTTCCCTCGGTGCGCGTCACCGTGGACCAGTCCGTACGGCAGGGAGAACTCCAGCCGCTCGTAGTAGGCGTCGGAGAGCGCCGAGCACCGTTCGGTCAGCCACTCGCGCTCTTCGGGATCGATCGCGCGGGCGTCCGCGATGGCCCGCCTGATGGTCCCGAACGGGTCGTAGGTCGGCAGGTCGAACGGCACCGGCGGCAGCGCGTGCAGCCGCCGGAGCAGCAGGCCGAGCGGGACGGGCCCGGGGGCCGGGCCGTCCTGCTCCTCGTAGTGCCAGAAGGTCACCAGGTAGCCGTCGACCGCGATCGGCTGGCGCACCTCGGCGGGCCGGGTGACCGGGAACCCCTGGACGGCCAGCCAGCGGGTGACCTTGATGGAGGTCACCAGGCGGTCGTACTTGCCGGGGGTGGTGGCGGTCGCCATGCGGACCACCAGGCCCTCTTCCGGCAGGTGGTAGACGACGCTGGCGAAGCTGCGCAGGAGCCGGGCTCCGGCGGAGTTCAGACCGGCCTCGCGGCAGGCCTCGATGAGCGCGGCCGGGGTTCCGGCGACGAGGGGAACGGTCACGGGGAGAGCCTCCGCTGGTCGGATGCCGCCAGGGTGTGGGTGAGGCCGACGGAGCAGAATCCCTCGATCTGGCGGGCCATCCGGTCGGACACCAGCGACCGGCTGGCCGCCAGGGTGGCGCCGAGGCTGTCGATGCGGCGGTCGGGGGGCAGTTCGAGCAGCGGGGCCACCGCCTGCTCGGCGCCCTCCTGGTCGTCCTCCATGACGTAGGCGATCGCCAGATGGGCGCGGGCCATGGCCTCGCACCCGTAGGAGCGGTTCTCCCGCTCGTCGGTGGAGTAGAGGGCGATCGACTCGGCCGCCTCGCGGATCGCCCGGGAGGAGTCGCCCAGGTGGAGATGGGTGACGGCGGCGTAGTAGTGCTGTTTGGCGGGCCGGAAGGCGAACTCACCGGCGATCTCGTCGTGGAGCTCGTCGCGGCCGCCCCGCGACCGTGCGTCCTCGGCGCGCAGCAGGGCCTCCCGCGCTTCGTCGGTACGGCCCAGCATCGCGGCCGACCGGGCCCGGAGCATGTAGAGCCGGGCCCCGCCCGACCCCGAGTTGAGGTGGGTGAGGGCGTCTCCGGCGTACCGGAAACTGTCTTCATAGCGCCGGTCCCACAGGGCCACCGACGCCTGCATCCCGCGTGACCACCCCATCAGGGACGTATGCCCCGCGATGCGGCCATACGTCCACGCCGCGCGGGCGAGGGTGTCGGCGGGCAGCCGGCGGCCCATGTCCATGCTGGCGTTGGCCATCAGGCCGCACAGGGCACCGGTGAGGAAGTAGAGGTCCTGGGCCTGGCCGGGATGGATGCGCCGGTCGAGGGCCTTGCGGGTCTGCTCCTGCAACACCCGCATCTCGACGAACAGCGGGAGCGGCGACTCCCACACGTAGCGCCGGCCAACCCAGACCACCTGCGTGCGTAACCGTTCGAGCGCGCCCGTGCCGAGCTCGCTGTTCTCGACCTCCTCGGCGTGCTCGCTGGCCTCGCGCGCGGCGTCCTCGACCGGGTCGGCGGCGCCGGCCGCGGCGTGCGCCCGGCGGGCCTCCTCGGGCGTGTAGTCGCGGGCGAAGCCGAGCTGGACCGGCCCGGTCTCGAACAGCCGGCACAGCAGGTCGGTGTACTCGCGGTCGGGGCGCGCCCCGGCCTCCCACTCCCGCCAGGAACGTTCGGACAGGCCGCGCCGTTTGATGCCGGCCCGGTCGCACATGCCGTGGAACCGCTCGATCGCCTCTTCGACGGTCCAGCCGTTAGCCAGGCGCATGCACTTCAGGCGCGAGGTCTGCGGGGAACCGGCGTGGATCTCCTCGGCGATCTGGTGGATGATCGCCGTGGAGGGCGGTTCCCCCAGCGCCGCGAGGGTGCGGTCACGGATCGCCGAGGCGAACTGGATCGCTGATCGGTCGGCGCCGCGGGCGGAGTACGTCATGCTCTCTCCAGGTCGGGACGGTTCCACGCTAGCGTCGCGATCGTCACGAAACGGTCACCGCGCAGCCTGCGAGCCGCTCTCACGGCCCGTCGGGAAAGGGCCCACCTCACCGCCGCTCCGGACCTGGGCCATGAACAACTGCCCGCACAGGCTGCCGGGGGTGTCGGCGAACCACACCATCGGCGGGTTGCCGGCCGCCGCGGCGGCCCATCGCCCGTTGCCGTAAACGATCCGGTAGTCGGGAAAAGCCTTGCGGAGCAGGTCCAACGCGCGCATTCGCTCACGCGCCTCGTCGTCCGGGGTCACGCTTCCTCCGTCTGCGGAGTCATCGCCTATTCAAGGTTCGTTCCCAGAGTGTTCGCCGAACGGTAGCGGCACCAGTGAGAGCCTGCCGCACCTTCATGCGGACCACTCTCAGGTACGCCGCCCGCTGTGGATGGCCTGCAGCATGCCCACGCTGATCATGTTGGCCAACGTGGCGGTGCCGCCGTAGGAGACGAACGGAAGAGGCAGTCCCGTGATCGGCATGATGCCGATCGTCATCCCGACGTTGATGAACGTCTGGAACGCGAACCAGCAGACGATCGCCGCCGCGACCAGCGCGCCGAACCGGTCGTCGCACTGCCGCGCGATCGTGATGCCCCGGACGAGCACCACGCCCAGCAGGGCGACCACCGTCATCGCGCCGAGGAAGCCGAACTCCTCGCCCGCGACGGTGAAGATGAAGTCGGTGTGCTGCTCGGGCACGAACCGGCCGGTGGTCTGCCCGCCCTCGAACAGCCCCTTGCCGTAGATCTCGCCCGAGCCGATCGCGATCAGCGACTGGGTCGCGTTGTAGCCGAAGCCGCGCGGGTCGCTGGCCGGGTTCATGAACGCGGTGAACCGGGCCACCTGGTAGGGCTGCAGCAGCCCCAGGAACCACACCATCAGCGCCGCCGCGACCGCCACGACCAGCACCAGCGCGATCCAACGTTTGCGGATGCCCGAGAAGACCAGCACGCTCGCGGTGATCACCGCCAGCACCATCGTGGTGCCGAGGTCGGGCTGGAGCATGACCAGCCCCATCGTCAGCCCCGCCGCCGCCAGGGCCAGCCCGACGTCGAGCGGCCGGGGCCGGTCGGTGCCCTCGGCGGCCTCCGACAACAACATCGCCAGCAGCAGGATCAGCGCCGGCTTGGCCAGCTCGGAGGGCTGCAGACCGAAGCCGCCGCCCAGCATGATCCACGAGTGGGAGCCGTTGACGGTCGACCCGACCGGGGTGATCACCAGCGCCAGCAGGGCGAGCCCGGCCGCGTAGGCGACGGGCGCGTAGGCCCGCAGCCGCCGGTGGTCGACCATCGAGACCAGGCCGCACAGGACCGCGCCCACGCACAGGATGAGCAGGTGCTTCTTCAGCATGCCGGTCGGCTCGATCGCCGTCCAGGTGCGGGTGGACGACCACACCAGCAGGGTGCTGATCGTGCACAACGCGGCCACGGCGACGAACAGCACGCCGTCCATGCGCCATACGGCGGCGTCGGTCCCGATGGCCCGGCTGGCCAGCGACCGCTTGCGGATGCGGGTGATCGGCGTGGACATCAGCGCTTCACCGTCCCGTCGGGGCCGATGACCGGCAGGCGTTCGGCCGGGTGGCCGGCGGGCAGCGCGGCCGGCTGCTTGTTCAGGCCGTAGATGCCCTCGTAGATCTGCCGCACGGCCGGGGCGGCGGCCGAACCGCCCATGCCGCCCTGGGAGACCATGACGACGACCACGAACCGCGGGTTCTTGGTGGGCGCGAACGAGGCGAACCAGGAGGTGTCCTGCTTGCCGTAGACCTCGGCCGTACCGGTCTTGCCGCCGATGCGGACCACGTCCATCGGGAAGCCGCCGAAGGCGCCCGCGGCCGTACCGTCGGAGGCGACCTCGCTCAGGGCGCCCCTGATGTAGTCGCGCGTCTTCTTGTCGATCGGCAGCTTGCCGATCACCGGCGAGTCGATCATCTTGGACGAGCTGCCGTCGGGCCGCATCAGCGCCCAGCCGATGCGCGGGCTGCGCAGCTTGCCGTCGCCGACCAGCGCCGCGTAGGCGTTGGCCAGCTGCAGCGGCGTGACCAGCACGTCGCCCTGGCCGATCGAGAAGTTGGCGGCGTCACCGGGACGCCACTGGAACCCCTCCAGGCAGTTCTCGTAGGCGAGCTGCTTGAGGAAGGCGGCGCGGGTGGCGTCCTTGACCTCGGGGTAGCCGGTCTTGGCCCGGTTGCAGTTGGTCTTGCGGGTGGCCGCCCACAACTCCTTCTTCCAGAAGCGGTCGGGGATGCGGCCCGGCGACTCGCCGACCAGGTCGACGCCGGTGAGCTTGCCGAAGCCGTAGGCGCGGGCCATCGCGGCCATCGGGTCCTTGGCGGTCGACTTGGGCTGCATGCCGCCGTCGCGCTGCCACATCTCGTAGGCCGCCCGGTAGAAGATCGTGTCGCACGACTTCACCAGCGCGGTGTGCAGGTTCATCGGCCCGAGGCCGATGCCCCGGAAGTTGTTGAACGCCCGCGCGCCGACCATGTAGGAGCCGGGGCAGTCGTAGGTGCCGTTGAGGGGGTAGCCGTCGGCGACCATCGCCGACACCGAGCTGACCTTGAACGTCGAACCGGGCGCGAAGGTGCCCTTGATCGCCCGGGAGACCAGCGGCTTGCCCGCCTTCTCCGACAGCAGGGTCTGGTATTCCTTCTCGGAGATGCCGCCCGTCCACACCCGGGGGTCGTAGGTGGGCACGCTGCCCATCGCGATCACCCGGCTGTTGCGCGCGTCGAGCACGACCCCGGCGGCGCCGTCGGCCTGCGGCGCCTTCTTCATCGCGTCGGCCAGCGCCTTCTCGACGATCGACTGGACGCGGGCGTCGATGCTGGTGATCAGGGTGTCGCCGGCCACCGGCGCGACCTGCTGCTCGACGCCGATCGCCTTGCCCATGCGGTCGACCTGGACCCGGCGCAGGCCGGGGGTGCCGCGCAGCTGGTGGTCGTAGACGGCTTCGAGGCCGTCGCGCCCCACCAGGTCGACGCCCGAGAAGCTGGTCTTGAGGCCCTGCCGCTTCTCCAGCTCCTCCTGCGTGACCGGCTGCAGGTAGCCGAGCACCTGCGACGCGTCCGACCCGCCCGGGAAGTCGCGGTGGGCCTGGACCTCGGCGGTCACCCCGGGGAACTCTTCCTGGCGCTCCAGGATGGTCAGCGCCTCGCGCTGGGTGACCCGGTCGTCGACCGGGATCGGCTGGTAGGGCGAGCCCGTCCAGCACGGACGGCTGACGCCCGGCCCGCACGACCGCAGCCGCTCCCGCAGTTTGTACACCGGGGTGGCGAGCACGGCCGAGAGCTTCTCCAGCACGTCCTGTCCGCCGCGCGGCATGCGTTCGAGCTGGGTGCGGTCGACCGACACCACGAGCCGGGTCAGGTTCCGCACCAGCGGACGCCCGGTCGAGTCGAGGATCTGGCCCCGCAGCGCCGGCACCATGACCGCGCGGGTGCGCGTCTCGGTCGCCTTCGCCACGTATTGCTGGCCGCGGACGACCTGCACCTGGTAGAGGCGCACGCCGAGGACCACGAGCAGGGCCAGCACGGTCAGGTGGAGGACCACGAAACGGGTCCGCATCCGGTTCACGCCCGCCTCCAGCCCGGCACCGCGGCCGCCGTCGCCTTCTCGGGCCGGGGCCCGAGCACCTTGAGCACCGCCCACACCACGACCGGCGCGGCCAGCAGGTTGACCAGCGCCGCCATGGGCCACACCGCCTCGAACGTGCGTAGATCGATTCCCGGATCACCCAGCAGACCGCTCACCGCCAGCGCGAACGCCGGCGCGCCGACCGCGCAGGCCGCGACGGTGAGCAGCGGCCACCGTTCGGCCCAGCGCCCGGCCGTGAAGCCGACCAGGCACAGGACCAGCGCGTGCTGGCCCAGGGCGTGGTCGGCGGGCGGCAGCAGATCGGCGCCCAGACCGGAGAAGAAGCCGATGGTCGCCCCGGCGACCGGCCCCCGGATCGCGCCCAGCGCGATCACCACGAGCAGCACGAAGTCGGGCACGACCGACACCGGCAGCCGGTTGACCACGGTCACCTGCAGCACGAGGGCGGTGAGCACGAGCAGCGTGGTGAGCAGGATCCGGGGCATTCAGATCACGCCGCCTCGTCGTCCGGTATGGACGTCTCGCCGCGGTTCTCCCGGTCGGTCGTCCGCGTGTCGGCCGGAGCGACGTTTTCGGGGTTCTCGGGCGCGGTGTTCTCGGGCGCGGTGTTCTCGGGCCGCGTGTTCCGGGGCGCCGTGTTCTCCGGGCCGGCGGGGGCCCGGTTCGCCGGACCCGTCTCCGGGTTCGTCACGCCGGGCCGCGCGATCTGCGGCGGCGCCTGCTGACCCGGCAGCGCCGAGGTCGCGGGCTTGGGTTTGGGCTTCGGCTTGGCCGCGGGTTTGGGCGCGGGCGGCAGGAGCGAGTCGCGCGGATCGCGCTTCGGCCCCTCGACCACCACGCCGACGACGTCGATCGAGCTCAGGTCGGCGAACGGCTTCGCGTAGGCGGTGCGGGTGAGCTCACCCGGCGTCGCCTCGACCTTCTCGATCACGCCGATCGGCACCCCGGCCACGTAGGGCACCCCCTGCTGCGAGCCGAAGCTGACCAGACGGGTGCCGGCCGCGATCGGCAGGGTCGAGTCGAGCAGCCGGAACATGATCCGGCGGCCCGAGTTGCCGTTGGCGCCCAGGCCGCTGATGACCCCGAGCTCGCCGCTGTTCTCGATCCGGGCCCCGGTGGACGAGGCCGGATCGCACAGCAGCACCACGGTCGCGGTCGACGTGGTCGCCCGCACCACCCGCCCGACCAGACCCTGCCCGTTGAGCACGGTCATGTCGGGCTTGATGCCGTCGGCGGTGCCGGCGTCGATCTCCACGGCGTCTTCGAAACCGGGCGAGGCGCGGCGGGCCACGACCTGCGCCGGCACGACCTTGTAACCGCCGAGGCCCGACAGGCCGAGCATGGCCTGCAGCTCGGCCGACCGGCGCTTGTCGATCCGCTGGGAGGACAGTTCGCCCTCCAGCTTGGAGTTCTGCGCCTTCAGATTGGTGATCTGCTCCCGCGACCCCTGCGCGCCGGCGAGTGCGCCGACGAAGCCGCCGATCGGCTCGGTGACCGTGGAGACCCCACGCTCGACCGCGCCGAACGCCGAGGTGACGATCGTGCGCAGCGGCCCGAACACGGGCGTGTTCTCGCTCCGGTGGTCCACCGTGATCAGGACCAGGGCCACGGCCAGCAGCAGGCCGAGGAACAGACGGGAGCGGCGGCTGTCTTTCATCGTTCTCAGTTCCTCGCCTCGGGCACGAGCACCTGCTGCAGGGCGTCGAAGTCCTCCACGCACCGGCCGGAGCCGAGCGCGACCGAGTCGAGCGCGTTGTCTACCAGGTGGACGGGCATGCCGGTTTCCTCGCGCAGCAGGGCGTCCATGCCCTTGAGCAGGCCGCCGCCGCCGGTCAGGGCGAGGCCGCGGTCCATGAGGTCGCCGGACAGTTCGGGCGGGCACTTGTCGAGGGTCGACTTCACCGCGTCGACGATCGAGCTGACCTGCTCGGCGATCGCCTCGCGGATCTCTCGCGCCGACACGACCACGGTCTTCGGCAGGCCGCTGACCAGGTCACGGCCGCGGATCTCGGCCTGTGGCTCCTCGGCCGACGCGCACGCCGAACCGATGGCGATCTTCACTTCCTCGGCGGTGCGCTCGCCCAGCATGAGCGAGTGCTCCTTCTTGGCGTACGTGATGATCGCCTGGTCGAGCTCGTCGCCGCCGACCCTGATCGACTGGCTGGTGACGATGCCGCCCATCGAGATGATCGCCACCTCGGTGGTGCCGCCGCCGATGTCGACGACCATGTTGCCGGTCGGCTCGTGGACGGGCAGGCCCGCCCCGATGGCCGCCGCCATGGGTTCCTCGACGATGTAGACGCGCCGGGCGCCGGCCTGGTAGCCGGCCTCCTTGACGGCGCGCTGCTCGACGCCGGTGATGCCGCTCGGCACCGCGACGATGATGCGTGGCTTGGCGAAGTGCCGCCGTTTGTGCACGCGCTGGATGAAGTATCGGAGCATGCGCTCCGTCACGTCGAAGTCGGCGATCACGCCGTCTTTGAGTGGTCGCACCGCGACGATGTTGCCTGGCGTACGGCCGATCATCCGTTTCGCCTCGATGCCGACCGCGACAATGCGGCCGGTCGAGGTGTTGATCGCCACGACGGACGGCTCGTTGAGCACGATGCCGCGCCCCCGCACGTAGACCAGGGTGTTGGCGGTGCCGAGATCGACCGCCATGTCGCGGCCCAGGAAAGCAAAGTGGCTGCCCATAGGGAAGGAGGCCTTCCTTCAGGTGGTTAGCGGGAGTAACGCATCGCACTCGAATCGTAACGGGTCGTACCCAACGCCGAGCACACCGACCCCACCCCAATTACATAAATCCGCTGGTCACGGGCTTTCAGGCGGCGAAAACGCAAGAAAGCCCCGGCGTGGCCGGGGCTTTCAGGAGGGTTCCTCAGAACCGGTCGGGGAAGAAAATCTTGATCTCCCGCGCGGCGGACTCGGGAGAGTCGGAGCCGTGGACGACGTTCTCGCCGATCTCCAGGGCGTGGTCGCCGCGGATGGTGCCGGGGGCCGACTTCACCGGGTCGGTCAGCCCGGCCAGGCCGCGGAAGGCCTCGATGGCGCGCGGGCCCTCGACGACCAGGGCGACCAGCGGGGCGGAGGTGATGAAGTCGACCAGCTCGCCGAAGAACGGCCGCTCGGAGTGCTCCGCGTAGTGGGTCTTCGCGGTGTCGGCGTCGAGCTGACGCAGCTCCATGGCCGCGATGGTCAGGCCCTTGCGCTCGATGCGGGCGATGACGTCGCCGATGAGGCCGCGGCGGACACCGTCCGGCTTGATGAGGACGAGCGTGCGCTCGGACACGGGATCACTCCTTTGTGAAGGCTTCGTGGGAATCCGAGGGAAGCTTACCGGTCGGATTCGTCACCCTCGGCAAGCACTTCGGGCGACGGCGTCGGCGCCGGAACGATCACCTTGGGCTCCTCGGCGGCGGCCACCCGGTTGCCCCGGCGGGCCGACAGCGCCGACAACCCGAGCACCAGCACCACGCCGAACCCGCCGACCAGCGCCCACACGTGGAGCGCCTCGACGAACCCGTCGACCATGCCCTGGTAGGTCGCCATGCCCGACGGCGCGGCCGACCGGAGCCAGGTCACCTGGATGCCCGTACCGAGCAGGAATCCGGCCAGCATGGCCGGGAAGAGCAGGGTGAGCCCGAACAGCGCCGCCACGGGCCCGGCCAGCCGCAGCGCGCTCACCAGCGCCACCGCCGCACCGGCGGCGACCAGGGTGAACGGCACCGCGAGCAGCAGCCCCTCGACCGTCGGCACCAGCAGCCTGATCGCGCACAGGCCCACGACCAGCACGACCAGCCCGGCCCCGACGAGCTTGGCGCTCTTCTCCTCGGCCGCCCGCCCGGCGACCACGGCGGCCCCGAGGGCGCCGAGCACCGCGACCACGAGCGGCCAGGTCATCGCGTCGAGCCCGGGGCCGCCGAGCCACGGCATCTCGACATAGGTCACCTGGGCGGCCGTCGGCAGCACGACCAGCCCGACGGCCACGCACGTGAAGCCGAGGGTGCGCGCCCCCGCGGTGGCCGCCGAGACGGCCAGCCCGAGCATCGCCACGAGCGCCAGCCCGGCCACCGCGACCACCAGCCCCGAGGGCCAGTCGTAGGTGGTGCCGACCGCGAGCACCGCGATCCCGGCCGAGGGGACCGCCGCCATCAGCAGCCGGGAACGTTCCGCCGACCCGGGCGGCGTGGAGATCAGCAGCCGGTCGGTGGCCGCCGCCGTGGTCTCCCACGCCAGCCGCCACAACACCAGGTAGACGGCCGCCAGGGTGAGCGCCACCCCCGTCAGCAGCGGGAACGGCTGGAGCGTGACAGCCCACGAGCGCACGTTGTCGATCGGCCAGAGCGCCAGCGCCTGGGCGGTGACCAGCGAGACGGCCAGCATCCCCGCCCACAGGGCGAGCAGCCCGCGCCGGGCCCGCCGCTCCCCCGCCGCGACCAGCGTCGCCGGGATCAGCAGCCCGGCCCCGACGCCGTGGACCACCCGCAGCACGCCCACCAGCATCGGCCCGTCGGCATAACCCCCGCCGGCGTCGGCGGCGGCCAGCATCGCCAGCCCCAGGACGAGCACCGGCGCCGCCTTGAACCGCCGCACCGCGACCGCCGCCAGCGGCACCGTCAGGAGCATCACCGGCAGCGCCAGGCCGTGGGCCCGCATCATGTCGATCTGGGAGACGCCCGGCGGCAGCAGCGCCGCCACCTGCGAGATCGTGTTAGGGATCGACACGATCGCCAGCGGCAGGGCCACGGCGATCAGCATGCCGACGACGGCGTCGGTGACGATCGGCCGCCTGGCCAGACGCACGACGTCTACGGCGAGCGCCCGGACCCGCTGGGGCACGGCTGGCTGAAATGGGGGGACGGCCATGGCGACCGACTTTAGCGCTTCGTCGCCCCTTCGACACGGCGAGCGACGAGAATCGCGGTCACCCACAGCGCCCCGAAGATCACCCCGAGGAAGAACATGGTCGGCACCATGAATCCCGAGGCGATCGCGAGCACCTGGACGACGCTGCCCAGGACGTACCCGACCGGCTTCTTGAGCAGCCCGGCGGCGAGGATGCACAGGACGGCGAGCCCGCAGCCGACCCCGACGGCGATCGGCGGGTCGACCTTGCCGATCATGATCGCGACGGGGGTCATCAGCGCGACGACGATCGCCTCCATGCCGAGCACCGAGGCGCCCAGCCGCCGCATTCCGGGCGTGACTTCGAAGTTCATCATTCGGCCTTCAACAGGATTCGGGCGTCACCTGCGGTCACCACCGAGCCGGTGATGAGCACCCCCGAACCATACTCGTCGCCCTCGTCGGCCAGCCCGACGGCCACGTCGATCGCGTCGTCGAGCCGGGGCGACTCGTGCACCCGATCGGGCCCGAACACGCCCCTGGCCCGGTCGGCGAGGTCGTCGACCTCCATGGAGCGCGGCGAGGAGTTCCGGGTGACCACGATCTCCTCGACGACGGGCTCCAGGAGCTCCAGCATCGTCTCGACGTCCTTGTCGGCCATGACGGCCAGCACCGCGATCAACCGGGTGAAGCCGAACGACTCCCCGATCGCGTCGACCGTCGCCTCCATGCCCCCCGGGTTGTGGGAGGCGTCGACCAGCACCGTCGGCCCGCGCCGCACGACCTCCAGCCGTCCCGGGCTGGTGACCTGGCCGAACGCCTGCCTGATCAGCTCCTCGCCGAGCGGCTCGGCCGCCGTCGAGAGCGCCTCGACGGCCGCCAGCGCGGTCGCCGCGTTGCCGGCCTGGTGACCGCCGTAGAGCGGCAGCAGCACCTCTTCATAGGTGGCGTTCAACCCGCGCAGATGCAGCAGCTGACCACCCATCGCGAGCTCACGCCCGAGCACCCCGAACTCGATGCCCTCTCGCGCCACCGTCGCCCCGACCTCGACGGCCCGCCGCACGATCACCTCGGCCGCCGGCAGCTGCTGCTGCGCGAGGATCACGGTCGAGCCGGGCTTGATGATCCCGGCCTTCTCCCCGGCGATCGTCTCGACGTCGGACCCGAGATACTCGGTGTGGTCGAGCGAAACGGGCGTGATCACCGCGACGAGCCCGTCGGCGACGTTGGTGGCGTCCCAGGTGCCCCCCATGCCCGTCTCGATCACGGCGACGTCGACAGGCGCGTCGGCGAAGGCCGCGAACGCCATCGCGGTGAGCACCTCGAAGAAGCTCAGCCGCCCGAACTTCTCGTCGACGATGCCGAAGTAGGGCTCCAGCTCCTCGTAGACCTCGACGAACCGCTCCTCGGAGATCGGCTCCCCGTCGATCGAGATCCGGTCGCGCATGCTGGCGAACTCGGGCGAGGTGTACCGCCCCACCCGCAGGTTCCGCTCCCTGAGCAGCGCCTCGACCATCCGCGCCGTACTCGACTTCCCGTTGGTGCCGGCGATGTGAATGATCGGGTACGCCGCCTGCGGATTCCCCAGCAGATCGACGAGCCCCGCCATCCGGTCGAGCGTCGGATCGATGTCCCATTCGACACCGCGGGCACGGATCGCGGCCTCAACTGCGTGGATCGTCACCAGCCCAGCTTAGGCCCGTTCAATAAGCTGTCGGGAATGAGCTCCGACGAGGCCTTCTTTGCAGAATGGACCGCCCGCACCCCCGGTTCCCGCCGCGACCTGCCCCGCGCCCGCCGCCTGGCCGAGACGGTCGGCGCGACGGCCTCAGCGCCGGTACTGACCGTCGTGGGCAGCAAGGGCAAAGGCACCACCGCGACCTACGCCTCGGCCCACCTGGCCGCGACCGGCGCCCGCGTGGTCACCGTGACCAGCCCCGGCCTGCGCGGCAACCGCGACCGCATCCGCGTCGACGGCGTCTCGATCTCCGATGAGGACCTGGCCGCCCTGGGCGCCCGCCTGACGGCCGTCTCCCTGCCGCCCTCCGACGGCTACCTCTCTCCTGCGGGCCTGTTCACCCTCGCGGGTGTCCTGCACGCCCAGGACGTGGCGGCCGACTACCTCGTGCTGGAAGCCGGCATGGGCGGCGCCTCGGACGAGGTGTCGCTGTTCCCCGCCGAGGTCGTGGCCATCACCGAGATCTTCGCCGAACACGTCGGCATCCTCGGAGACACCGTGGCCGAGATCGCCAGAGAGAAGGCCGGCGTCATCGGCCCGGACACGAAATGGGCCGTGACCCTCCCCCAGACCCCAGAGGTCCGCGCCGAGCTGAGGGCCCGGGCAGGAGACCGCCTCCACGAGATCACCCCCGAAGCCACCCCGTGGACCACAAACGCCCTCCTGGGCCAATCCGCCGCCGCCCACCTGACAGGCAAAGAACCAACCCCCGTCTCGGTACGCCTCCCGGCCCGCTTCTCCCACCACGACATCAGGAGAACACGCCTGATCATCGACTCGCCCATCACCGGTGCGGGCGTGCGCATGTCAGTGAACCGAGCCCTAGCGGAATGGTCCGCCATCGACCGCATCCTGCTGTGCCTCCCAGACCACAAGGACCTGGACGGCGCGGTCGAGGCCCTCAAGGGCCTGCCCGTGACCTTCGTGCGCCTTCCGGAGACGCACCTGAACTTCAACCGCCCCCTACCAGCAGACTGGGACGTGACCACCATCGACAAGGTGGACGCCCACTACATCGAAGCGCTCGGAGAAAAGGTCCTGGCCCTCGGTACGGTCTATTTCACCGGCCACCTGCTGGACAACCTCGACATCCCAACCAACCGCCTGTTCTGACGTTCCGGCCTCAGCTGACCCGTGCTGAGCCTTACCCCAGAAACGACAAAGGCCCGGCCACTGCGGCCGAGCGCGATAAAAAGCCAGACCACAACCGGCCAGGCCTAACTACATGCCCGCGCAACCACCCGGGCGAGCCCCGAACACCAGCCCGAAAACAACGAAAGCCCGGCCATGCCAGCCGGGCTCATCCCACAACACTCGCAACGGCGAAGGCCGGCCGCAAAGCTGGGCAAACAACGCTCACGCGGAAGCGCCACCACCGGCGCAGGCTCGCGGGACAGCCCGGAAAACGTAAGTCCGGCCACAGTAGCCGACCGCCCCCGCGGAACCATCACCAGCACGGTCCCGAGAACGCCACCCGGGGAACGGCGAAAGCCCGGCCGCAGTAGCCAGGCTGAATCCACACCAGTGAAATAGCGAAAGCCCGACCGCATGGCCGGGCCAAGAACACCACCGCGTGGAACCCTGCGCTACACCCGCGCAAGCCCGCGAACACGATCCAGGAACGACAAAAGCCCGACCGCAGACCACCCGCGGTGAATACCCTCCTGCGGAACCCGACGCCCTCGCCCACGCAGGCCCGCAGAACAGCTCGAAGCAACGAAGACCGGCCGCAGTAGCCGGGCTCATTCCACTACCCCGAAATGAAAGAAGGCCCGGCCGTAGTAGCCGGGCTGAATCCACACCAGTGAAATTAGCGAAAGCCTGACCGCAGGGCCGGGCCAAGGACACCACCGCGTGGACCCCGCGCTACCACCGCGCAGGACCGCAAACACTACCTGTGAAATGGCGAAAGCCCGGCCGCACCCGGCCGGGGCTTATCCACCTGCGGAAACGACGGAAGCCCGGCCAATACTGGTCGGGCTCAATAAACAACTGTGAAACGTCGAAGGCCCCAACCTAGTCGGTTGGGGCCTTCGGTATAAAGATTGTCCGGCGGTGTCCTACTCTCCCACACCGTCCCCGGTGCAGTACCATCGGCGCTGGAGGGCTTAACTTCCGGGTTCGGAATGTAACCGGGTGTTTCCCCTCCGCCATAAC
>NZ_BBXF01000002.1:0-1000323 GCF_001570585.1 Herbidospora daliensis
CCGGCTGGTCCGGCGGGTCCCGTTGGTGCGACCGGCGCGACGGGTGCGACCGGTGCGACCGGCCCGGCGGGTGCGACGGGTGCGGTTGGACCTGTCGGCCCGGCGGGCCCCGAGGGCCCGGCGGGTCCGGCGGGGGTGCCGACGGCGGTCTCGCTGTCGCCGCTCCTGCTCGACACCCTCCAGGTGTCAGTCCGTCCTGACGGAACGACGTGGGTCCGCGACCCGCGTACCACGCCGTTCTGGCACAACCTGTCCACCCTGCCCGGTTACCCGGCTGGCGTGCAGGCGGTGTCGAGCGAGATGATCATCGATCTTCTCCTCAACATCCCGACCATGCACATCTCGGTTCAGACGACCTCCGGAAGCATCTTCCGGACGAGCTGCACCGTGGGTCTGCCCATCCCGGTCGTCGGGGGCTTCTTCGCCCCGGGCGCTCCGCTGGGCCCGCCGGCCTACCCGAACAACTGCACCGCGTGGACCAACCAGACGCCTCCGCTGCGCGTGGCCACCTGAGTCTCCGACTCGGGTGCCATGACAGCTGACGGCTGAAGGTCAGGGGGCCGCGTATCCCTTCGGGGGTGCGCGGCCCTTCTGCGTACCCGGAACCTTCCACTAACATCGGGTGATTTCTGTCGCCCTTGGGGGGTTTTGGGTGTCTTACACGGCTACGCGCTGGGCCTGCTACACCGGCTACGTCACCCAGGCCATCGTCAACAACCTGGCCCCCCTGCTGTTCATCGTCTTCCAGACCGCCTACGGGCTGCCGCTGGAAATGCTCGGACGTCTGGTGCTGCTCAACTTCGGCGCCCAGCTGCTGACCGACATCGTCGCCGTGCGCTACGTCGACCGGCTCGGCTACCGGGGGCCGCTGGTGCTGGCCCACGTGATGTCGGCGACCGGACTGGTGCTGCTTTCCGTGGCGCCGTTCGTCGCGCCGACGCCGTACATCGGGTTGTGCGTGGCGGTGGTCGTCTACGCCATCGGCGGCGGGCTGCTGGAGGTGCTGGTCAGCCCGGTCGTCGACGCGCTGCCCGCGCCGCAGGAGGGCAAGGCGGCGGCGATGAGCCTGCTGCACTCGTTCTACTGCTGGGGGCAGGTCGCGGTGGTCGCCGGGTCGACCCTGCTGCTGGCCTGGATCGGCCGCGACGCCTGGTACGTGCTGCCGCTGATCTGGGCGCTGGTGCCGCTGGCGAACCTGGTGGCGTTCCTGCGGGTGCCGATGCCCGAGACCGTGCCCGACGCCCACCGCACCTCGCTGGCGTCGTTGTTCCGGACCCCGGCGTTCATCCTGGCGATGGTGCTGATGCTGGCGGCGGGCGCGTCGGAGCTGACCATGTCGCAGTGGTCGTCGTTGTTCGCCGAGGAGGGGCTCGGGGCCTCGAAGGTCTGGGGCGACCTCGCCGGGCCGTGCCTCTTCGCGGTCCTGATGGGCATCGGGCGCATCGTCTACGGGTTGTTCGGGGAGAAGATCCCCCTGGTGCCCGCGATGGTCTTCTCGGGCGCGCTGGCGACGTTCTGCTACTTGCTCGCGAGCCTCTCGGACAACCCCGTGCTGGCCTTCGCGGGCTGCGCGTTGTGCGGGTTCGCGGTGAGCCTGCTCTGGCCCGGCACCTTCAGTCTGGCGTCGGCGCGTTTCCCGCTCGGCGGGGCGGCGATGTTCGGCGTGCTGGCCGTCTTCGGGGACCTCGGCGCGGCGGTCGGACCGTGGACGACGGGGGCCGTGGCCGACGCGAGCGGCGGGGGCCTGAGCACCGGACTCCTGGCCGGAATCGCCTTTCCCGTGCTGGTCGTCGTGGTGTCTCTCGCCTACGGCGCCACGGCTCACAAGACGGTTCGGCGCATGTGACCGTACCGTGACGAGGCGGACTCTTGACGCTCGTCTATGTTAACGCTCACAGTCGACACGGCAGACCAAGCTTCACTCTGATTCCCGGCCGGGCAAATTGTGTGAGCGCTAACAAATACGGAAGGGACTTGGCCTTGTTCAAGAAGATCATGGCTCTGGTGGCGGTCGGCGTGCTCGCGACCGCGTGCGGCAGTGGCGGCGACACCACGGCCGAAGGCGGCGCTCCCGCCACCTCCGGCGGCGGCGACTCGACGATCACCATGGGCTTCGCCCAGGTGGGTGCCGAGAGTGGCTGGCGGACCGCCAACACCAAGTCGGTGCAGGAGTCGGCCAAGGCGGCCGGGATCGACCTCAAGTTCTCCGACGCGCAGCAGAAGCAGGAGAACCAGATCAAGGCGATCCGCTCGTACATCCAGCAGAAGGTCGACGTCATCGCCTTCTCGCCGGTGGTCGAGTCGGGTTGGGACACCGTTCTCCAGGAGGCCAAGGCCGCCAACATCCCGGTCATCCTGACCGACCGGGCGGTCGACTCCCCCGACAAGACGCTGTACAAGACCTTCCTCGGGTCCGACTTCGTGGAAGAGGGCAAGAAGGCCGGCCAGTGGCTGGTCGAGCAGTACGCCTCCGAGACCGGCGACGTGAACATCGTCGAGCTCCAGGGCACCACCGGCTCCGCCCCCGCCAACGACCGCAAGTCGGGCTTCGCCGAGGTCATCGGCGCCGACCCCAAGTTCAAGGTGATCGCCTCCCAGAGCGGCGACTTCACCCGCGCCAAGGGCAAGGAGGTCATGGACGCCTTCCTGAAGGCCAACCCTGACATCGACGTGCTCTACGCGCACAACGACGACATGGGCCTGGGCGCGATCGAGGCGATCGAGGGCGCGGGCAAGGTGCCCGGCAAGGACATCAAGATCATCACGGTCGACGCCGTCAAGGACGGCATGCAGGCGCTCGCCGACGGAAAGATCAACTACATCGTCGAGTGTTCCCCGCTGCTCGGCCCGCAGCTGATGGACCTGGCCAAGAAGGTCCTCGCCGGTGAGACGGTGCCCGAGCGGGTCGTCACCGAGGAGACCACCTTCACCCAGGAGCAGGCCAAGCAGGCCCTGCCGTCCCGTCAGTACTAGGAGCCGGGGGCCGTCCCGCCCTGAGATCGGGGCGGCCCCTTTTCCAATCGAAGGAAATGCGCATGGCTGAAGCGATCCTGCGGATGACCGGGATCGGCAAGGAGTTCCCGGGCGTCAAGGCCCTGGACGGCGTGGACTTCCGGCTGCTGCCCGGAGAGGTGCACGCCCTCATGGGCGAGAACGGTGCCGGGAAGTCGACCCTGATCAAGGTGCTGACCGGGGTCTACTCCATCGACAGTGGCGAGATCGAGCTGGCCGGCGGCCGGGTGGCCTTCGCCGGCCCCCTGGAGGCCCAGAAGGCCGGCATCAGCACGGTCTACCAAGAGGTCAACCTCTGCCGGAACCTGTCGGTCGCCGAGAACGTGTTCATCGGCCGCGAACCCCGGAAGTTCGGCCGCATCCGCTGGCGCGAGATGCGCCGCCGGACCGCCGAACTGCTCCGCCAGCTCGACCTGCCGATCGACGTCTCCAAGCCGCTCAGCCACTACTCGCTGGCGATCCAGCAGATGGTGGCGATCGCCAGGGCCATCGACATCGACGCCCGGGTGCTGATCCTCGACGAGCCGACGTCCTCCCTCGACGCCGGCGAGGTCGCGCAGCTCTTCCGGGTGATGCGCCGCCTGAAGGAACAGGGCATCGCGATCCTGTTCGTGTCGCACTTCCTCGACCAGATCTACGAGATCGCCGACCGCATGACGATCCTGCGCAACGGCCGTCTCGTCGGCGAGTACGTCACCGCCGAACTCCCCCAGGTCGAACTCGTGGGCAAGATGATCGGCCGCGAGCTGGCCGAGCTGGAGCGCCTCGACGAGCGCCCGCCGGCCCGCACCTCCGACACCCTCGTCGAGGCGACCGAGCTCGGCGGCAAGGTGGCCCCCTTCTCGCTGACCATCCGCGAGGGCGAGGTGGTGGGCCTCGCCGGGCTGCTCGGCTCGGGCCGCACCGAGATCGCCCGGCTGCTGTTCGGCGCCGACCACGCCGGCACCGGCACCCTGCGCATCGGCGGCGACCAGGTCAACCTGCGCACCCCGCGGGCCGCGATGGCCCGGGGCGTGGCGTTCTGCTCGGAGAACCGGCGCGAAGAGGGCCTGGTCCCGGAGCTGACCGTGCGGGAGAACCTCATCCTGGCCCTGCAGGCCCGCCGGGGCTGGAGCCGCCCGGTGCCGCGCAAGAAGCAGGACGAGCTGGTCGCCAAGTACATCAAGGCGCTGAACATCCGCCCGGACAACCCGGAGATGCTCATCAGGAACCTGTCCGGCGGCAACCAGCAGAAGGTGCTGCTGGCCCGCTGGCTCATCCTCGAACCGCGCCTGCTCATCCTCGACGAGCCCACGCGGGGCATCGACGTCGGCGCCAAGGCCGAGATCCAGAAGCTCGTCGTCGAGCTCTCCGACGGCGGCATGGCGGTCCTGTTCATCTCCGCCGAGCTCGACGAGGTGCTGCGGCTCAGCCACAAGGTCGCCGTGCTGCGCGACCGGCGGCTGGTCGCCGAGTTGCCCAACGACGACACCCTGACGACGGACGTGCTCATGGAGACGATCGCGAGCGGGGGCGCACGATGAAGCGTCTCGCCTGGCCTGCGGGCATACTGGCCGCCCTCCTCCTGGTCAACCTGATCTTCACCGACCACTTCTTCCAGATCGAGATCAAGGAGGGCCACCTCTACGGCTCCCTGATCGACATCTTCCGGTTCGGCGCGCCGCTCATCCTGGTGGCGCTGGGCATGACGCTGGTCATCGCCACCAAGGGCATCGACCTGTCGGTCGGCTCGGTGGTGGCCATCTCGGGCGCGATGGCGTGCCTGCAGATCAGCACCCTGGAGGCGCAGGACTCGATCGGCGGCGTGCTGGGCGCGATCGGGGTCGCCCTCGCCCTGTCCATCGCGCTGGGCATCGGCAACGGCTTCCTCGTCGCCGTCATCGGCATCCAGCCGATCATCGCGACGCTGATCCTGATGGTCGCCGGGCGCGGCCTGGCCCAGCTCATCACCGACGGCCAGATCATCACGATCAACAGCGACCCCTACAAGCTCATCGGCGGCGGCTACTGGCTGACCCTGCCGTTCGGCATCATCATCGTGGCCGTCGTGCTCGCGCTGATCGCGTTCGTCACCCGCCGGCTGGCCCTCGGCCTGCTGATCGAGTCGGTCGGCGGCAACGCCGAGGCGAGCCGCCTGTCGGGCATCCGGTCCCACGGCCTGCTCATCGTCGTGTACGCCTTCTGCGCCCTCTGCGCCGGCATCGCCGGCCTGATGATCAGCTCCAACGTGTCCAGCGCCGACGGCAACAACGCCGGCCTGTGGATCGAGCTCGACGCCATCCTCGCCGTCGTCATCGGCGGCACCTCGCTGGCCGGCGGCCGGTTCTCCCTCGGCGGCACGGTCCTGGGCGCCCTCATCATCCAGACCCTGACCACGACGATCTACTCCATCGGCGTGCCGCCGGAGACGACGCTGCTGTTCAAGGCGCTCGTCGTGACGATCGTCTGCCTGCTCCAGTCGCCGGCGTTCCGGGCCAAGGTCTTCCGATCCCGTAGAAAACCGGCCCCGCCGACGGTGCCCGCCGGGGAGAAAGTGACGGTCCGCACGTGAAAACTGTGGCACTCCCGCGCCGGCTGCCCGCCGGGCTGAACCGCATGCCGCGCAACTACCTGCCCGTCCTGGTCACCGGGGCGCTGTTCATCGCGATGTTCACCGCCGGCGGCATCCGCTACGAGGGCTTCGCGACCGGCCAGATCATCCTGAACGTCTTCATCGACAACGCGTTCCTGCTGGTCGTGGCCGTCGGCATGACCTTCGTCATCCTCACCGGGGGCATCGACCTGTCGGTCGGCTCGGTGGTGGCGCTGACCACCATGATCGCGGCCTCCCTGCTGCCGTCGACACCGTCGTTCCTGGTGATCCTGCTGGTCCTGGCGATCGGCGGGGTGCTCGGCGCGGCGATGGGCGCGATCATCCACTACTTCGAGATCCAGCCGTTCATCGTGACCCTGGCCGGCATGTTCCTGGCCCGAGGCCTGTGCTACACGATCGGCACCGACTCGATCCCGATCAGCGACCCCACTTTCACGGCCATCGCGCAGACGCGCATCGACCTGGCCCCCGAGTTGTGGATCTCGCCCACGGTGCTCATCGCGCTCGCGGTGGTGCTGGTGGCGACGTACACGCTGCACTACACGCGGCTGGGGAGGAACGTCTACGCGGTCGGCGGCAACGAGCAGTCGGCCCTGCTCATGGGCCTTCCGGTCGCCCGCACCAAGATCGCCGTCTACACCATCAGCGGCCTGTGCTCCGCCCTCGGCGGCCTGCTGCTGTCGTTCTACATGCTCTCGGGCTACGGCCTGCACGCCGTCGGCATGGAGCTCGACGCCATCGCGGCGGTCGTCATCGGCGGCACCCTGCTGACCGGTGGTTCGGGCTACCTGCTCGGGACGGTTCTCGGTGTGCTCGTGCTGGGCCTGATCCAGACGGTCATCAGCTTCGAGGGCACCCTCAGCTCGTGGTGGACCAAGATCGTCATCGGTCTCCTGCTCCTGGTCTTCATCCTTCTCCAACGCCTCATTGTGACGACAGGAGTCTCGCGTGAACGATGACCGTTATGTGGTGGGAGTCGACTACGGCACCCTTTCCGGCCGGGCCGTCGTGGTCCGGGTCCGGGACGGGGCCGAGCTCGGCTCCGCCGTCCATGAATACGCCCAGGGGGTGATCTCCGGACCCACCCCTGACTGGGCGCTCCAGTCGCCGGAAGACTGGCGCGACGTGCTGCGCATCGCGGTGCCCAAGGCGGTCGAGGCGGCGGGGGTGGCGCCGTCGGAGGTGATCGGCGTCGCCACCGACTTCACCGCCTGCACGATCCTGCCCGCCCTGGCCGACGGCACTCCGCTCAGCGACCGCTTCCCCGACCGGCCGCACGCGTGGCCCAAGTTGTGGAAGCACCACGCCGCCCAGTCGCACGCCGACCGGATCAACGAGCTGGCCGAGGCCAGGAACGAGGCGTGGCTGCCCCGCTACGGCGGCAAGATCTCCTCGGAGTGGGCCTTCGCCAAGGGCCTCCAGCTCCTCGAAGAGGACCCGGAGCTCTACGCGCTGGCCGACCGCTGGATCGAGGCGGCCGACTGGATCATCTGGGAGCTCAGCGGCGTCGAGACCCGCAACGTCTGCACCGCCGGGTACAAGGCCATCCACCAGGACGGCGCCTACCCCTCCGAGGAGTTCCTCACCGCGCTCAACCCCGACTTCGCCGGGTTCACCGCCAAGCTCGGCGCCGAACTCGCGCCGCTCGGCGGGCGGGCCGGGTCGCTCTCGGCCAAGGGCGCCGAGTGGACCGGGCTGCCCGAGGGCATCGCGGTCGCCGTCGGCAACGTCGACGCCCACGTGACGGCCGCCGCGGCCGACGCCGTGCGGCCCGGCCAGATGGTCGCGATCATGGGCACCTCGACGTGCCTGGTCATGAACGGCGAGACCCTCGCCGAGGTGCCGGGCATGTGCGGGGTCGTACGCGACGGGATCGTTCCAGGACTGTGGGGTTACGAGGCCGGGCAGTCGGCCGTCGGCGACATCTTCGCCTGGTTCGTCGACAACAACGTGCCCGCGTCCTACGTGGCCGACGCCGCCGAGGCGGGCGTGTCCGTCCACGAACATCTGACGTCATTGGCGGCCGGTCAGGCCGTCGGCGCGCACGGACTGGTCGCACTCGACTGGTTCGGCGGCAACCGGTCGGTTCTCGTCGACCACGATCTTTCGGGAGTGGTCGTGGGCCAGACGTTGTCAACCAAGCCGGAGGACGTCTACCGGGCGCTGCTGGAGTCGACCGCGTTCGGCTGCCGGGTCATCGTGGAGACCTTCGAGGCGTCCGGCGTGCCGGTCGACGAGCTCGTGGTCGCCGGCGGCCTGCTGAAGAACGCGTTCCTCATGCAGACGTACGCCGACGTGCTGCGCAAGCCCCTGTCGGTGATCGACTCCGACCAGGGCCCGGCGCTCGGCTCGGCCATCCACGCGGCGGTGGCGGCCGGGGCCTACCCGGACATCCCCGCGGCGGCGGCGGCGATGGGCAAGCGGATCGCGGGGGCGTACACCCCCGATCCCGAGCGCGCCGCGGCCTACGACCGGCTCTACGCCGAGTACCGCAAGCTGCACGACCACTTCGCCGACGGGGCCGTGCTCCACCGGCTGCGCGCGATCCGGAACGAGGCGTCCAAGTGAAGAAGACCGTCTGCGCCCTGCATTCGGAGCTGGTCCGCTACGGCCTGGTCGCCTGGACGGCCGGCAACGTCTCGGGCCGGATCCCGGGCGAGGACCTGTTCGTCATCAAGCCCAGCGGCGTCTCCTACGACGACCTGACCCCCGACTCGATGGTCGTCTGCGACCTCGACGGCAACCTGGTCGAGGGCGACTACGCGCCCTCCAGCGACACCGCCGCGCACGCCTACGTCTACCGGCACATGCCCGAGGTGGGCGGCGTCGTGCACACCCACTCGACCTACGCCTCGGCGTGGGCGGCCCGCGGCGAGGCGATCCCCTGCGTGCTGACGGCGATGGCCGACGAGTTCGGCGGGGAGATCCCCGTCGGCCCGTTCGCCCTGATCGGCGGCGACGACATCGGCCGCGGCCTGGTGGACACCCTCAAGGGCCACCGCTCCCCGGCGGTCCTGATGCAGAACCACGGCGTCTTCACCATCGGCGCCACCCCCAGGGCCGCCGTGAAGGCGGCCGTGATGTGCGAGGACGTCGCCCGGACCGTGCACGTCGCCCGCCAGCTCGGTTCCGTCATCCCCATCGAGCCGGATCACATCGACGCTCTGTACGACCGCTACCAGAACGTCTACGGACAGAGGAGTTCCAAGTGAAACTGTGGTTTCTGACCGGCAGCCAGTCCCTCTACGGAGACGAGACGCTCGCCCAGGTCGCCGACCAGTCGCGGGCGATCGCGGCCGAGTTGGGCCACGCCCTGCCGTTCGAACTGGAGTGGAAGCCGGTCCTCCTCGACGCGACGTCCATCCGCAACGTGATGCTCGCCGCGAACGCCGACGACGAGTGCGGCGGCGTCATCGCCTGGATGCACACCTTCTCCCCCGCGAAGATGTGGATCGCCGGTCTGGACGCCCTGCGCAAGCCGCTGCTGCACCTGCACACGCAGGCCAACCGCGAGCTGCCGTGGGCCACCATCGACATGGACTTCATGAACCTGAACCAGGCCGCCCACGGCGACCGTGAGTTCGGCTACGTGCAGTCGCGCCTGGGGGTGGCCCGCAAGACCGTCACCGGTCACGTCTCCGACCCGGCCGTGGCCGAGCGGATCTCGGCGTGGGCCCGCGCGGCGGCCGGCCGGGCCGAGGTCGGCTCGCTGAAGCTGGCCCGGTTCGGCGACAACATGCGCGACGTGGCGGTGACCGAGGGCGACAAGGTCGAGGCGCAGCTCCGTTTCGGCGTCTCGGTCAACACCTACGGCGTCAACGACCTGGTCGCGGTGGTCGACGCCCAGGCCGACGCCGACGTGACGGCCCTGGTGAAGGAGTACGAGGAGCTCTACGACGTCGCCGCCGAGCTGCGCAGCGAGGGCGCCCGGCACGAGTCGCTGCGCTACGCCGCCCGGATCGAGCTCGGCCTGCGCACCTTCCTGACCGAGGGCGGCTTCAAGGCGTTCACCACCAACTTCGAGGACCTCGGCGGCCTGCGCCAGCTCCCCGGCCTGGCGGTGCAGCGCCTGATGGCCGACGGCTACGGCTTCGGCGGCGAGGGCGACTGGAAGACCTCGGTGCTGCTCCGGACGCTGAAGGCGATGGTGCCCGGGGGCGGCACCTCGTTCATGGAGGACTACACCTACCACCTGACGCCGAACGAGGAGCTCATCCTCGGCGCGCACATGCTGGAGGTCTGCCCGAGCATCGCCGCCGGGAAGCCGTCGTGCGAGATCCACCCGCTCGGCATCGGCGGCCGCGAGGACCCGGTCCGCCTGGTCTTCGACGCGGCCCCCGGCCCCGCGGTCGTCATCGGCCTGGCCGACATGGGCGAGCGTTTCCGCCTGATCGCCAACGAGATCGACGTGGTCGAGCCGCTGGAGGCGCTGCCCAACCTCCCGGTCGCCCGCGCCGTCTGGAAGCCCCGCCCCGACCTGCGCACCTCCTCGGAGTCGTGGCTGACCGCCGGCGCCCCGCACCACACGGTGCTGTCGGCGGCGGTCGGCGCGGAGGAACTGCACGACTTCGCCGACATGCTCGGCGTGGAGCTCCTGCTGATCGACGCGAACACCACCACCCGCCAGTTCACCAAGGAACTGCGCTGGAACCAGGCGTACTACCGCCTGTCGCAGGGATTCTGACCCCGCCGCCGCCAGGCCGTCGAGTGATCGCCGGCCTGGCGGCTTAGGTTGGGGGCATGCTGCTCCGCGAGCTGGAATACCTCGTCGCGCTGGCCCGCGAGCGCCACTTCGCCCGCGCCGCCGAGGCGTGCCACGTCTCCCAGCCGTCGTTGTCGGCGGGCATCCGCCGCCTGGAGACCGACCTCGACGTCACCCTGGTCAGGAGGGGCCGCCGGTTCACCGGCCTGACCGAAGAGGGCGAGCGGGTGCTCCTGTGGGCCCACCGCATCCTCGCCGACCTCGACGGCCTGCACGACGACCTGGCCCAGATGCGGGCCGGCGTCTCCGGCACGCTCCGCCTCGGCGCCATTCCCACCGCTCTCGCGGCCGCGTCACTGCTCACCACCCCCTTCTGTGTACGCCACCCGCACGCCCGCATCTCCCTCGACAGCCTGTCGTCGCGGGAGATCCACCGCCGGCTGACCGACTTCGAGATCGACGCCGCCCTCACCTACCTCGACGGCGAGGACGGCGAACGGGCCATCCCGCTCTACGAGGAGCGCTACCTGCTGCTCACCCCCGACGACGGCGACCTGGCCGACCGCCCGAGGGCCCGCTGGACGGAGGTGGCGGCGCTGCCCCTCTGCCTGCTCGGCCAGGAGATGCGCAACCGGCGCATCCTCGACGACCTGTTCCGCGAAGCCGGGGCGGCGGTCGTCCCGGCGATCGAGACCGACAGCGTGTCGGCGCTGTTCGCGCACGTCGCCACCCACCGCTGGTCGAGCGTGATCGCCCACGCGTGGCTGCACATGATCGGCGTGCCCGACGGCATGCGCATCATCCCGATGGAGACCCCGCCGCGCGCGCCCCAGATCGGGCTGGTCACCGCCGAGCGCTCACCCGAGCCGGTCGTGGTGCGGGCGCTGCTCGACGTCGCCCGCGGGCTCGACCTGCGCGACACCCTCGACTCCACCCTGCGCGGCCACCTCGCTCGATAGGCGACGCCTATCAACGATAGGGACATACGCTTTGACCTGGTATGGAGCCGCCTAAAGGCTGGTCTTAGACCACCCCCCTGACGGACGAGAGGCGATTTCCATGGCCAAGGTCCTGTGTGTGCTCTACGACGACCCCGTCGACGGCTATCCGAAGGAGTACGCCCGCGACGGGTTGCCGGAACTGACCGGATATCCCGGCGGGCAGACCCTGCCCACCCCCTCGGCGGTCGACTTCGCCCCCGGCGTGCTGCTCGGCAGCGTCTCGGGCGAGCTCGGCCTGCGCAAGTACCTGGAGGACAACGGCCACACGCTGGTCGTCACCTCCGACAAGGACGGCGCCGACTCGACGTTCGACCGCGAGCTGCCCGACGCCGACGTGGTGATCTCGCAGCCGTTCTGGCCGGCGTACATGACCTCGGAGCGGTTCGAGAAGGCGCGCAACCTCAAGCTGGTCGTCACGGCGGGCATCGGCTCCGACCACACCGACCTCGACGCCGCCGTGGAGAAGGGCGTCACGGTCGCCGAGGTCACCTACTCCAACAGCATCAGCGTCGCCGAGCACGTGGTGATGATGATCCTGTCGCTGGTCCGCGACTACCTGCCCGCGTGGGAGGTCGTCAAGGAGGGCGGCTGGAACATCGCCGACGTCGTCAAGCGGTCGTACGACCTCGAAGGCATGCACGTCGGCACGGTCGCGGCGGGCCGCATCGGGACCGCCGTGCTGAAGCGGCTGGCGCCCTTCGACGTCCACCTCCACTACACCGACCGCCACCGGCTGCCCCGCGAGGTCGAGGAGAGCCTCAACCTGACGTGGCACGAGAGCGCCGCCGACATGGTGCCGGTGTGCGACGTCGTCACGATCAACGCCCCGCTCCACCCCGAGACCGAGGGCCTGTTCGGCGACGAGCTGCTGTCGACCATGAAGCGCGGCGCCTACCTGATCGACACCGCCCGCGCCCGCATCACCGACCGCGACGCGATCGTGCGCGCCCTCCAGAGCGGGCAGCTGGCGGGCTACGCGGGCGACGTGTGGTTCCCGCAGCCGGCCCCGCCCGACCACCCGTGGCGCACCATGCCCCACCACGGCATGACGCCGCACATGTCGGGCTCCTCCCTGTCGGCCCAGGCCCGTTACTCGGCGGGCACCCGCGAGATCCTGGAGTGCTTCTTCGAGGGACGGCCGATCCGCGAGGAGTACCTGATCGTCGAAGGAGGCCACCTGGCGGGGGCGGGCGCCCACGCGTACTCGACGAAGAAGTAATTACAGTCACCGGGGTGACGATCATCCGTTCCCTGGTGCTGTTCGCCGTCGCCGCCGTGGCCGAGATCGGCGGCGCGTGGCTGGTCTGGCAGGGGGTCCGCGAAGACCGCGGGCTCGTCTGGGCCGGGGCCGGAGTGATCGCGCTGGGCGTCTACGGGTTCGTCGCGACACTCCAGCCCTCGGCCGAGTTCGGCCGGATCCTGGCCGCCTACGGCGGGGTGTTCGTGGCCGGGTCGCTGGTCTGGGGCATCGTCTTCGACGGCTTCCGCCCCGATCGGTGGGACGTGATCGGGGCCGCGATCTGCCTGATCGGGGTGCTGGTCATCATGTATGCGCCACGAGGATGAAGAGCCCGATCCCGATGAGCACGACCGGGAAGAGCACGTGCCCCCATCTCGCCAGCGCCTTCGCGACCACGGGCCGGGTGGCCAGGAACCGGCCGGCCAGGCAGAGCACGCCCACCATGACCAGGAAGACGACCACGTAGACGACGACGCCCTGGGTGGCGAAGACCGGGACGTACACGCCGATGTTGTCGCCGCCGTTGGCGAAGGTGATGCCGGCGATGGCGAGCACGCCGGTCGGCGCTCTGTCCGTCTCCTCATCTGAATTGCTGAACAGCGCTTTGAGCCCGAGGGCGAGCGGGATCAGCCCGAGCCATCGGACGAGGTCGCCGGGCAGCGCGGCCGCGCCGATCGAGACCACCACCGACACCGCGAGAATTGCCGCGAATCCGAGGTATTGCCCCAGAACGATGCGCATCGTGGTGGTCTGGGTGAAGAAGAGGGCGATCAGCACGAGATCGTCCACATTCGTAATGGCGAACAGGCCGATGGCCTGGCCGACGGTGCCCGCGTTCACCCGGCTATCCTGCACCTTTTCCGGATACGCTCAGCACGTGGCGATCCGGAATTCACACTGCTCCTTCTGCGGCGCCTCCTACGCGCTCGACCAGCCCTGGCCCCGCCTCTGCGCCGGCTGCGGCAACACCTCCTACCAGAACCCGCTGCCGGTGGCCGTCATGGTCCTCCCGGTCGACGAGGGCCTGCTCGTCATCCGGCGGGCGATCGAGCCCCGGCTCGGGCAGCTCGCCCTCCCGGGCGGTTTCATCGACCTCGGCGAGTCGTGGCAGCAGGCCGCGGCCCGTGAACTCTTCGAGGAGACCGGCATCACGGTCTCCGCCGCCGACGTGACGCTGTTCGACGTGCGCAGCGCCCCCGACGGCACGGTCCTCGTCTTCGGCCGGGGCCCGGCCCTGTCGAGCCCCGACCTCCCCGTGTTCGCCCCCACTCCGGAGACCTCCGAGTGGCTGGTCGTGAAGGAGCCACAAGAGCTGGCGTTCCCCCTGCACTCGCAGGTCATGGCCGCCTACTTCGCCGCGACATAGCGTGTTCGCCGCCGACGACGTCGTCCGGGACTTCGGCACCTCGGGCGACGAACCTGGCACCGCGAGCGCCGCCGGTCTGCGCTGGCTCGCCGACGAGGTCGACGCGTCACCCTCCGGGGGATGGCCCGAACGGCTGGCCGCCGTGACCCACGACGTGCCCCGGCTGCTCGCCCTGCTCGACCACCCGTCACCCGGGCTGCGCCGGGTGGTGGCCTTCGTGCTCTCGTACGTCCCCGACCCCGCCCTCGGCCCGGTGCTGCGCGGCCACATGGAGGTCGAGCCCGACACCGCCGCCGGGATCGCCACCCTGGTCGCGTTGTCACGGCACCCCGCGCAGGTCCCGTTCGTCCGGGGCTACCTGCGCTCCGAACATCCCGAGTTGCGCTTCGGCGCGGCGTTCGGCCTGCTGATCCGGGCCGGCGAGACCGACGACGCGTCGGTCGCCGCCCTCTCCCTGTGCGCCGAGAACGGCGTCGCCAACTGCGCCGAACGCCTGCCGTGGATGGACCCCGAATGGGACACGGTGACCGGCGTCGTGTGCGAGCGGCTGCGCTGCCGCCCCGAGGCGCTCGGCCGCCTGCTGACCATCCTGCTCAGCCGCAAGCGCCCGCCGGCGGCCTGCTGCTGGGAGGCGGCCGGGCTGGCCGCGCAGAGCGACCACGGCCGCCCGCTGGGCCCGCTGGTGCTGGCGCTGACCGACCACCCCGACTTCAGCGTGCGGCAGGCGGCGCTGCGCAACATCGTGGCCTGGATCGACGAACCGGGCTACCTCGACCGGGTGGCCGAGCTCGCCGACGACCCCGACCTGGGCGAGATCGCGATGTGCGTGCTGGTGAAGCAGGGCGACCCGCGCTGCGTGCCCGCGTTGCAGCGCATGATCGCCGGCCCGCTGGGCGGCTTCGTGAACGCGCCCCCCGACTGGGTCGAGCAGAACGTCAGCCGCGACCTGGTGCTCCGCACGGCGGCCCCGTTCGCCGACGACCTGCTCCCGGCGGTGGAGGAACGCCTGGAGGGCGACCTCATGCCCCACGAGGAGAAGGTGCTGATCGAGGGGTTCGGCGAGAAGGTGCTGACCCGCTGGTTGTCACGGCTGCACGGCCCGGCGAGAGAACGGCTGCGCAGGATCCTCGGCTGATCAGCAGGGATCGGTGTTCGCCGTCGGGTCGTGGGCCCGCACCTCGGCGATGGCCCACTCGGCCCATTCCTGGTGCAGGCGGCTGGAGCGCAGCCCCCATTCCAGGGCCAGCCGTCCGTAGACCGTGAAGTTGTCGTGGTGGGGCTCGATCATCTTGGCCAGCTCGGCCAGCCGGTCGCCCTCCTCCGCCGCCGCCTGTTGCTGTTCGCGCAGGTAGGCGACGGCGTCGTCGGTGGAGATCTGACCGAAGAAGAAGACCCGCAGCAGCATCTCGTAGCGCCGGATCGGCGCCGGCGGCACGTCGAGCAGCCAGTGGCGCAGTTCCGCACGCCCGGCGTCGGTGACCGCGTACTCCTTGCGCCCCCGGGCCCCCTCCGACCGCACCGTGATCAGCCCGGCGTCGGTGAGGCGGCCGAGCTCGCCGTAGAGCTGGCTCTGCGTCGCCGGCCACACGTTGTTGAGCGAGTTCTCGAAGAGCTTCAGCAGGTCGTAGCCGCTCGCGGGGTCCTCTGACAGGAGCCCGAGCAGGGCGTGGCGCAGGCTCATGCGTCGAACCTTACCTTCCCTCGTTGACATGTCTCCAATGGAACGTCTACCTTCGACATGTCATCATAGGAATGTCAGAGGAGCGCGACATGGCGAAGACGTACCTGGAAGGACAACTCGCACCGGTCCCCGACGAGATCGAGGCGTTCGACCTGCCGATCACCGGCACCCTGCCGCCCGAGCTGACCGGCCGCTACTTCCGCAACGGCCCCAACCCGCTGCCGGGCCAGGACCCCGGCCACTGGTTCACCGGGCCGGGCATGATCCACGGCGTCCGGCTCCGCGACGGCCGGGCCGAGTGGTACCGCAACCGGTGGGTCAAGACCAAAGAGGGCGTCTACGTCGACGACCAGGGCACATTCGACCTGGCGGTCGTCCCGGCCAACACCAACGTGATCCGGCACGACGACCGGATCTACGCCCTGGTCGAGGCCGGCCTGCCCTACGAGATGAGCCCCGAGCTCGACACGATCGGCCCGGTCGACTTCGGCGGCCGGCTGACCACGGCCATGACGGCCCACCCGAAGGAGGACCCGGTCACCGGCGACCTCCACTTCTTCGGCTACGGCTTCTTCGCGCCCTTCCTGACCTACCACCGCCTGTCGAAGGACGGCGTCCTGGTCGAGAGCCGCGAGATCCCCGTTCCCGGGCCGACCATGATGCACGACTTCGCGATCACCGAGAACCACGTCGTCTGGCTCGACCTGCCGGTCGTGTTCGACCTCGACCTGGCGTTCCAGGCCCAGGGCATGCCCTACCGCTGGGACGACCACTACGGCGCCCGCATCGGCTACATGCGCAAGACCGGCGGCCCGGTGACCTGGGTCGACGTCGACCCCTGCTACGTCTTCCACGTCGGCAACGCCCGCGAGGACGCCGCCGGGAACATCGTCCTGGACGCCGTCCGCTACTCCCCCGGCACCTTCACCGGCATGTGGGGCCACATCAGCGGCAGCCCCAACCCCGCCCACGAGGTGATCGGCTCACGCCTCCACCGCTGGACCATCTCCGGCACCACCGCCAGGGAGGAACAGCTCGACGACCGCACCATCGAGTTCCCGACCATCAACGACGCCCACACGGGCCTCCCGGGGCGTTACGTCTACGCGGCGGGCGGCGACGAGATCGTCAAGTACGACCTGACCTCCGGCGCCGTCCAGACCCACGAGGCGACCGGCCCGGGAGAGGCCGTCTTCGTGCCCAGGGGCGGCGCGGAGGACGACGGCTGGCTGGTCTCCCTCGTCTTCACCGACCACGGCTCCGACCTGCTCGTCCTCGACGCGCAGGACCTCACCCACGTCGCCTCGGTCCACCTGCCCCGCAGGGTGCCGCGCGGCTTCCACGGCCACTGGCTCGCCGACTGAGACCGCGACCCGGCCGGGAGCGCGCTCGCCCTGATGACGCGCGGCGACGCTCCGCCGCCGGCCTTCGGTGCGGGTTCGCCCTCGTGCCTGACCTGAACCCGGGCCGGCGGGTCGCCGGCGGATGGGCCCGGGCCGCTAGCTCTCTCGGCGGGCCTTGGCGCGGCGTTTGCCCTCGTGCATGGCCTGGACCCGGGCCACCGGGATCGTGTGGCCGTGTTCGATGAGGTCGGCGGGCAGGGTCTGAGGTTCGGGCATCAGGGACGCCCAGAGGTCCTCGTCCGGGAGCGGGGTTTTGATCGTGAAGTCGGCCGGGGTGACCGACTCCAGGTCGTCCCAGGCCACGGGGTGGGAGACCGGCACCTCCGGTCTGATGCGGGGCGAGTAGGCCGCGACGACGGTCGCGCCGCCGGCGCGGGTCGAGTCGAGGAAGACCTTGCCCTCGCGGTCTTCGCGGATGAACGCGGTCGTCGCGATCTCGGGCCCCAGCTTCTCGGCCCGGACCGCCAGGGCGCGGGTCGCGGCGGCGACGTCCTCGAACGACGGGGCGCCGGCCAGCGGCACCAGGATGTGCACGCCCTTCGAGCCGCTCGTCTTCACCGCCGCGTCGAGGCCGGTCTCGGCGAGCGCCTGGCGGACCAGCGCGGCGGCCTTCACCACCACGTCGAAGCCCGCGCCCTCGGGCGGGTCGAGGTCGAGCACCAGGTGGGTCTGGTGCGGCTCGCCCGACGACCGGTAGAGCTGCGCGTGGTATTCGACCGCACGCTGGTTGCCGAACCAGAACAGGGTGCGCCGGTCGTCGCAGACCGGATAGTGCACCTCCCGCTTGGACGCCTCGGCCCAGATCTCCTCGGTGCGGATCCAATCGGGGGCGTACTTGGGCAGGTTCTTCTGCATGAAGGGCGGCTGGCCGGGCCTGACCCGCATGACCGACAGCGGCCGGTCGCGCAGGCCCGGCAACATCCGCGCCGAGACGGCGTCGAGGTAGTCGATCAGGTCGCGCTTCGTCGCGTTCGCGCCGTCGAAGAGCTGCACGTCGAGGTTGGTCAGCTCGACGCCGTCACGTTCTTCACCCTTGGCCATCCGTCAACACTAGGTCGTCGCGCACGCCCGTTTCGAGCAGCACCTCCCGGTAGTGCGTGAGAAGTTCCGCGCAGACGGCGTTCCAGGTCCGGTCTTCGACCGACGCCCGCGCCGCCTCGCCCATCCGCCGCCGCAGGTCGGCGTCGGCGACCAGCCGTTCGACCGCGCCGCGCATCGCCGCGGGCTCGTCGGCTTTGTAAAGCAGTCCTGTACGGCCGTCGCGAACCAGGTCGAGCGGTCCGCCCGCGGCGGCGGCCACCACCGGCACCCCGGAGGCGAGCGCCTCCTGCACCGCCTGCGAGAAGGTCTCGTTGCCGCCCGGATGCACGAACACGTCGAACGAGGCGACCAGTTCGTGCAGCGCCGCCCCGGTCTTGAGCCCGGTGAAGACGGCACGCGGGATGAGCTTCCCGAGCGCCTCCCTGGCCGGCCCGTCGCCGACGACCACGAGTTTCACGCCCGGGATGTCGGCGACCCCCGCCAGCAGGTGCACCCGCTTGTCGGCGGCGACGCGGCCGACGTACCCGACGACGACCTCGCCGTCGGCGGCCAGCTCCGCACGCAGGACCTCGGAACGACGATCGGGGTGGAACCCGGTCAGATCGACGCCGCGCCCCCAGCGGGCCAGCCGGGGGATGCCGTTGGCGCGCAGCTCGTTCAGCGTCGCGCTCGACGGCGCCAGCGTGCGGGCGGCCGCGCCGTGGATGGCCCGCAGGCGCCGCCAGATGAACGGCCCGGCGACGCGCAGCCCGTATTGGCGGGCGAAGCCCACCAGATCGGTCTGGAACACCGCGACGACGGGGATGCCGAGGCGGCTCGCGGCCCGGATCCCCGACGCGCCGAGCACCGCCGGGGAGGCGAGATGGATGATGTCCGGCCGGAAACGCTGCAACGTGCGCAGCACCAGGCGGCTCGGCAACCCGGCGCGGAAGTCGCGGTAGAAGGGCAGGGCGAGGGCCGGCGTCGCCACGACGGGGAACCCCGCGTAGCTGGCCGGCCCAGGGTCGGGTGCCATGACGAGCGCCTCGTGGCCGTTGGCGGCGAGGTGGTCGAGCAGGCGGCAGACGGAGTTCGTCACCCCGTTGACCTGGGGGAGGAACGATTCGGAGATGACGGCGACCCTCATGTCGAGTGCACCTTCAAGAATCCGGCCACGGAGGCGGCCCAGCTGAAGCGTTCGGCGCGTCGCCGCGCCAGATCCCGGCGGTCGTCGTGGCCGAGCAGCTCCTGCACGGCGTCGGCGTAGGCACCGGGATGACCGAAGACGCATCTCCCCGCCAGGCCGACGACCTCCCCGAGGGCGCTGCGCCGATCGGCCACCACCGGGGTGCCGGAGGCGAGCGCCTCCAGCGCGGCCAGCCCGAACGTCTCGGCGGGCCCCGGGGCGATGGCGACGTCGGCGGTCGCCAGCAGAGCGGCAAGACCGGCCCGGTCGGTGAGATGTCCGAGGAACCTGACCGGCAGTCCCGCGGCCCGGCGTTCCAGCCGGCCCCGCAGCGGCCCCTCGCCCGCCACCGCGAGCACCGCGTTCACCCCGCGTCGCCGCAGCTCCGCGAGGGCGTCCACGGCCCGGTGGGGTTTCTTCTCGATCGACAACCGGGAGCAGACGACCAGCAGCACCTCATCGCGGCGCGCCAGCCGGTCGCGGGTAGCCTGATCGAAGTTGTCGGGCGTGAACCGATCGAGGTCCACGCCAAGCGGAACATGGACGACGTTCGGCGCGCCGATGCGGCGAAACTCAGCCGCCGCCCAGTTGGTCGTGCAGACGACGGTGTCATAAGCCCGCGCGGTGGCCCGGTTCAGCGGATCGGCGAGCGGCGGCACCAGCGCGGCCAGGCTCTCGTGCGAGACCATGACCGACCCGATCCCGCGCTCCCGCGCCCAGCGCCCCGTCCACCGCAGCGTCGACCGGTCGGAGACCTCGATGCGGTCGGGCTTGATCTGTTCGAGCACCCGCCGGACCGCGCCGCGCGCCGTGATGACCTGATAGCCGCCGGCCCCCGGCACGATCCGCCCGGGAAGGGTGACGACCAGCCCCGACTCCGACTCCCGCACCGACGCGATCGATCCCGGGACGATCAGGAACGGCTCATGCCCGGCGGCGGCGTACCCCGCCCCGAGCTCGGCCAGTGCGGTGCGCAGCCCACCAGAGGTCGCGGTGACGAAGTTGGCGAGCCGCACGATCTTCACGGCTGGAGTGTCGCAAGGGCGAGTAAATCACCCGAAAAGCCCGAATGACCGCAGCGAGGCTAAACGCCGGGTTTCTGGGCGATCTGATCGAGCGCGGCGGCCATGTGCTTGACGTGGTCGTCGGTGAGCTGGTCGGGGGTCATGCCGCCGGCGTCGAGCTTGTCGACGAGGGTCTGCTTCGTGACCACGACGGCGGCGTGGTGAGCATGCTCCTCGCTGACGATGCGCACCCGGCCGTCGTCGACGACCAGGGCGGCGTCGGGGATCTCGGAGGCGAGCAGGGACCGGATGTCGTGGGGCTCAACCATGGCCATGATCCGATTTCTGCCCGCCGGACGGATGGGTGAACACCCGAAGACACCGGCGTTCTCTCCGAACACTCTTTTTTCCTTGACAAGAAAAGTTGTCGGTGAGAGGCTACGGATACCGGCCCCCCAGGGGGGCTGATCACCCCAAAGGAGCAGACATGCGGAAGATCATCTCGGGCCTCTTCATCTCCCTCGACGGCGTCGTGGAGGCACCCGACCAGTGGCACTTCCCCTACTTCAACGACGAGATGGGCGAAGCGGTCAGCGGCACCGTCGCCAACGCCGACACGGTCCTGTTCGGCCGCCGCACCTTCACCGACTTCCAGAGCTACTGGCCCTCCCAGGGCCCCGAGGTGCCGTTCTCCAGCTTCATCAACAACGTCCGCAAGTACGTCGTCTCCGACACCCTGACCGAGACGACCTGGGCCGACTCGTCGATCATCTCCGGCGACGTCGCCGCGAAGATCCGCGAGCTCAAGGCCGGCGAGGGCAAGGACATCTCGATCACCGGCAGCGGGACCCTGGTGATGTGGCTGCTGCGGCAGGGCCTGCTCGACGAACTGCGGCTGCTGGTCCACCCGATCATCGTGGGCGAGGGCAAGAAGCGGCTCTTCGACGACGGGGAGCGGCTCGGGCTGGAACTGGTGGACCTGACGGTCTTCAAGAACGGCGTGACCCACCAGATCTACGCCAAGGCCGACATCCCGGAGAACCCGATGTTCGGCTGAACGGGATGCAGGCTTACGGGAGCTGCCGCCTGAGGTCAGGTAGCCGATCCTGCCGTTCTGGCAGGGCACCTGCCCGCAAGGCTCGTGGCTACGCGGCCTGAGGCGGGCTCACGCACCGCACCCCGAAACGACGCACCCCGAAACGACGCACCCCGAAACGACGCACCCCGAAACGACGCACCCCGAAACGCACCCCGAAACGACGCGCCTTAGAACGCACAGCCTGGACACAAGGCGAAACGGCGCGGCTTGGAGCGGCCGGTTGCCGCCGCTCACCGGCCGGCACCCTGAACGGCGGGCGGTGCCGACCAGGCGGAGCCGTAACGGAAAAGCATTGTGCCCGCACAAGGAGATCAGCGACGGACCGCGTGAGCACGACCAGCAGAGTCGGGCCTGACTGCGGCGAGGAGGTGGCATGAAATGAGCGAACGCCAAGTGAGAAGCTGTTCGCCGGCCCTATCAGCGGAAACGTTTCGGGAAGCGGCGTTCGGCCTGGCGCGGCTTCGCTGTCGCGACGACCCTCGGCGAGTGGCCTGGCGGCGGGGTCGGCCCCGAGCTGAACTCCGCCGCCAGGCCACGCCCGCTACGCCGGTAACAGCGTCTGGTTGCCGAAGTTGCCCGGCAACCGCTCATCGGCGGGCCCCTGCGTCACCGCACGGACCAGCAGTTCGCCCCCCACGAACGCCCCCCGCCACGACCCGCCGAACCCGCCGAACAGTTCCTCCCGGTCTCCCCGCGACCGGGGTGTGTTGTGGCCGACCTTGAAGGCCCGCACCTCCGAGGCGAGGCGTGAGGCGGTGCGGGTGTCGTCGCAGGAGATGGTCGCCACCAGAGCGCCGTTGCTGGCGTTCATCGCCGCGAGCAGTTCGGCTTCGGTGTCGACGAGCACCACCGTGTCGACCGGGCCGAACGGTTCGGCGTGGAACAGCGGCGACGAACGGGGCGGCGCGAGGATCGCCACCGGCGCCAGATAGGCCGAGATGTCCTGCCCCGGCAGGAACCGCCCGTCATCCAGCGCCCCCCGGAACAGTGGCACCCCGCCCTTCGAGACGGCCTCGTCGATCTGATCGGTGAGGTCTTTCACCTTGGCGTTGTTGATCAGCGGCCCGAAGTCGAGTTCGGGCAGCGGGTCGTCGGCCGACTCCACGGCGAGCGGGTGCCCGAACCGCACCCCCCGCACCGCCGGCAGATAGGCGGCCAGGAACTCGCTGAACGCCGACCGCTGCACCACGAAACGCGGGTAGGCCGTGCACCGCTGCTTCGCGTAGTCATACGTCTTGCGGATCTGACCGGTCAGCGTGGTCCAGTCGCTGTACTCCCACACCCCCCAGGTGTTGAGGCCCTCCTGTTCGAGGATGTGCCGTCGCCCGAGGTCGGCCAGCGACGTGGCGACCTGGCCGCCGGTGTCGCGGCCGCCGACGAAGGACACGCAGCCGATCTCCTGGCCGCGCACCAGCACCCGCGACAACTCCGACCCGCTGCCCGACACGAGGGTCAGCGGCAGGCCCTCGCGGACCGCGAGTGCGGTCGCCAGGGTCAGGCACGACAGGCCGCCGTCGGTGGGGGTCTTGGCGATGGCCGCGTTGCCGGCCAGGACCTGGACCAGCATGGCGTGCATCAGCACGCTCATCGGGTAGTTCCAGCTGGCGATGTTGGAGACCGGGCCGCTCAAGGGGACGCGGCCGTCGGTCATGCGGGCGATCTCGCCGACGTACCAGCGGACGCCCTCGATGCAGCGGTCGACGTCGGCGGTCGCGAGCTTCCACGGTTTGCCGATCTCCCAGACCAGCAGCAGCGACAGCAGGTCGCGGTGGGCCTCCATCGCGTCGAGCGCGGCCGACACCCGGGCGGCGCGTTCGGCGACGGGGGTGTGCCGCCAGCGGCGGTGTTCGTCGACGGACGCGTGCACGGCCCGCGCCGCCGCCGACCGGTCGAGGCGGGGCGGGCCGGCGATGGAGGTGCCGTCGACGGGGGTGACGGAGGGGGTGGTGCGGCCGTCGCGGTGCCAGATGCCTCCCCAGTGGTTGAGCACGCGGTCGTCGTTGAACGCCTCGGGGGCCAGGTCGACGCAGCGGCCGTAGGCGTCGGACCAGGCCGTGCCCGGCTTGAGCATGAGCGGCATGGCTGTCGTCCCTCTCAGTCGGACCAGTCGATGTCTTCGGCCAGCACGGGCAGCGGCTCGAACTCCTTGATGGCGTCGAGCGACGGGCCCATCGCGGCGTTGGCCTCGCGTTCGACCATGACCTCGACCAGCACCGGGAGCCGTGACCGGTGGGCTTCGGCGGTGGCCCATTCGAGGGCGGACCGGATGTCGCCGGGCTCCTCGACGCGGCGGGCCGGGCAGCCGAACGCCTCCATGGCCTTCACGTGGTCGATGCCGCCCTCGCCGTAGTGGAGGTCGACGGCGAAGTTCATGTCGTAGGGCAGCTCGGCCTGCCGGATCAGCCCCAGGTACTCGTTGTTGATCATGACGATGACGAACGGGATCTGGTACTGCGCGGCGACCGCGACCTCTTCCATCAGGAACTGGAAGGAGTAGTCGCCGACGACCACGACGACCTCGCGGTCGGGGTGGGCGCACTTCACCCCCATCGCGGCCGGCACCTCCCAGCCCAGCGGCCCGGCCTGGCCGCAGACGAGGTAGCGGCGCGGCAGGTAGGTCTTCTGGAACTGGCCCGACCAGATCTGGTAGAGCCCGATGGCGGTCACGAAGGTGGTGTCGGGGCCGTAGAACTCGTTGAGCTCGCGGAACACCCGCGGCGGCTTGATCGGCACCTCGTCGAAGTCGTCGCGGCGGGGCAGCGTGCGGCGCAGTTCGCCGACCCGGTGGGCCCACGCCGACGGGCGCCTGGCCTTGCCGCGGGCGCGCGCCACGGTGGCCATCGCCGCCAGCGTCGGCCGGGCGTGCCCGACAACCCCGAGGTCGGGCTCGAAGACCCGGCCGATCTGGGTCGGCTCGATGTCGACGTGGATGAACTGGCGGCCCTTGCGGTAGACGTCGAGGTCGCCGGTGTGCCGGTCGCCGAAGCGGGCGCCGACCGCCAGCACCAGGTCGCTCTCGAGGAACGCCGCGTTGCCCCACCGGGTCTGGGTCTGGATGCCGGCCATGCCGGCGAACAGCGGGTGGTCTTCCGGGAAAGCGCCCTTGCCCATCAGGGTGACCTGCACCGGCACCTGCAGGTGCTCGGCCAGCTCACGCAGCTCGGTCGAGGCGTCGGCGATGACGACGCCGCCGCCCGCGAGGATCAGCGGGCGCTCGGCGGCCGACAGCAGGTCGATCGCCGCCGCGATGGCCTTCGGTAACGGCTGCGGCACGTCGACGGGCAGCGGCGCGTCGAGCTCGGGGTCGTAGAGGCAGGTGCCGCGCTGGACGTCGATCGGCAGGTCGATCAGGACCGGCCCCGGCCGCCCCGACCGGGCGATGCGGAACGCCTCACGGAACACCCACGCCGCCTGCGCCGGCTCCTTGAGCTGCACCGCCCACTTGGTCACCGGCTTGGCGATCTCGACGATGTCGACGGCCTGGAACGACTCCTGGTGGAGTTTGCTCTTCTGCGCCTGACCGGTGATGCAGATCATCGGGATCGAGTCGGCCATCGCCGTGTAGAGGCCGGTGATCATGTTGGTGCCGGCCGGGCCGGAGGTGCCGATGCAGACGCCGACGTTGCCCGTGACCCGCGCCCAGCCGTCGGCGGCGTGGGTGCCGCCCTCTTCGTGGCGGACCGTGATGTGCTTGATCGAGCTGTGCTGCAGGGCCGCGTAGAGCGGCAGGATGGCCGCGCCCGGGATGCCGAAGACGGTGTCGACGCCTTCGCTCTCCATCACCGCGACGGCCGCCTCCATGCAGGGGATCCGCTTCACGAATTGATCCTTTCGATCACTTTCAGCAGGGCGGAGTGGTCGAGCGCGCCGTGGCCCTGGGCCCTGGCCGCCCCGATGAGCTGGGCGACCAGTGCGGTCATCGGCAGCGCGACCCCGGCCTCACGGGCGGCGGCGGTGGCGATGCCCATGTCCTTGTGGTGGAGGTCGATGCGGAAGCCCGGATTGAAGCTGCGCTCGATCATGGAGTGGCGCTTGAGCTCCAGGATCCGCGACCCGGCCAGGCCGCCGGCGAGCACGTCCATGCCCGCCTTCGGGTCGACGCCCGACGCCTCCAGCAGCACGATCGCCTCGGCGACCAGCGCGTAGGTGCCGCCGACGACGAGCTGGTTGGCGGCCTTGACGGTCTGCCCGGCCCCGGCGGCTCCGACGTGCACGATCGTGGTGCCGAGCACCCGCAGGATCTCCCGGGCCGACTCGACGTCTTCGGCCCGGCCCCCGATCATGATCGACAGGGTGCCGTCGACCGCCCCCTTCTCACCCCCGCTGACGGGCGCGTCGATGGCGTGTACGCCCTTCACCGCCGCCGCCTGCGCGACCCGGCGCGAGGTCTCGGGCCGGATGGTGCTCATGTCGATCAGGAGCAGCCCGGCGGGCGCGTGGTCGAGCACGCCGCCCTCGCCGAAGACGACCTCCTCGACCTGCGGGGAGTCGGGCAGCATCGTGATCACCACGTGGGCCTGCGCGACCGCCTCGCCGATGCTCGCCGCGGCCTTGCCGCCGAGCTCGGCCAGTTCGTCGAGCCGGGCGGTGCTGACGTCGTAGCCGATCACGGTGTGCCCGGCCCGGACGAGGTTGGCGGCCATGGGCGTGCCCATGATGCCGAGGCCGATGAAGCCGACGTTCATCCGTTCCTCCAGGCGAAGCTGTCGGCGCTCGGGCCGACCGGACGGTATTCGAGGCCCACGTGGCCGTCGTAGTCGGTGGCGGCCAGCCGCGCGAAGATGCGGTCGTAGGGCATGGCGCCGGTGCCGGGCTGACCCCGCCCGGGGTCGTCGGCGATCTGCACGTGACCGAACCGCTCCCACTGGCGGCCGATCAGGTCGAGCACGTCTTCTCCCATGCGGTGCAGGTGGTAGAGGTCGGCCAGGAAGCCGACGTTGGCCACGCCGACCTGGTCGAGCAGCCCGAACGCCTCTTCGGACGAGACGATCGGATAGTCGGGGCTCTCGTAGGAGTTGAGCGCCTCGACCAGCACCATCGCGCCCGCCTGGTCGGCCACCTCGGCGGCGTAGAGCAGGTTCTCGACCGCGATCGCCCGGTGGACCTCGACCGACACGTCGGGTTCGGCGTTGCCGTAGAGCGCGTTGAGCCGCCGGCAGCCGAGCGACTCGGCCAGCCCGCACGCGACCTCGACGTTGGCCCGGAACCGGGCCGACCCACCCGGCGAGGAGACCAGCCCGCGGTCGCCCCCGGCCATGTTCCCGGCGTCGAAGTTGAGCCCGACGAGCCGCACCCCGGCGTCGTCGATCGCCGTTCGCAACCGGTCGAGTTCGGGCTCCGACGGCTGCGGGCCGTCGAAGGGCCACCACAACTCGACGGCGTCGAACCCGGCCTTCGCGGCGGCCTCGAAGCGTTCGAGCAGCGGCAGCTCGGTGAACAGGATCGACAGGTTGACGCTGAACCGGAGCGCGCTCATGCGGCCTCCAGCAGCGCGCGCATGAGCCGGGCGGTCTCGCTGGGGGTGCGGCCGACGCTGACGCCGACCTTCTCCAGGGCTTCCTTCTTGGCCTGGGCGGTGCCGGCGGAACCGGAGATGATCGCGCCCGCGTGGCCCATCGTCTTGCCCTCGGGCGCGGTGAACCCGGCGACGTAGGCGACGACCGGCTTGGTGACGTGTTGCTCGATGTAGGCGGCGGCGCGTTCTTCGGCGTCGCCGCCGATCTCGCCGATCATGACGATGGCGTCGGTGTCGGGATCGTCCTGGAACGCCTGGAGACAGTCGATGTGGGTGGTGCCGATGACCGGGTCGCCGCCGATTCCCACAGCTGTGGAAAACCCGATGTCGCGCAGCTCGTACATCAGCTGGTAGGTGAGGGTGCCCGACTTGGACACCAGGCCGATGCGCCCGGGAGCGGTGATGTCGGCGGGGATGATGCCGGCGTTGGAGGCGCCGGGCGAGATCAGGCCGGGGCAGTTGGGCCCGATGATCCGGGTCCTGCTCTGCCTGGCCAGGGTCAGGAACTCGAGACTGTCGTGGACGGGCACCCCTTCGGTGATCACCACGCACAGCCCGATCCCGGCGTCGACCGCCTCCAGGACCGCGCCCTTGGTGAACCTCGGCGGCACGAACACCACCGACACGTCGGCGCCGGTCGAATCCATCGCCTCGGCGACCGACGAGAACACCGGGATGCCCTGGTGGACCTGCCCGCCCTTGCCCGGCGTCACCCCGGCCACGACGTTGGTGCCCGCCGTGACCATGCGGGCGGTGTGCCTGCCGCCTTCGGCGCCGGTCATGCCCTGCACGACGACGCGGCTGTCCTTGCTCAGGAAGATCGACATTCTGGGGGTCTCCTCACGCGGCCGCGTTGGCCAGCCTGGCCGCCTCTTCGGCGGCGCCGTCCATGGTCGGGACCTGCCGGACGGCGGGGTGTGCGGCCTGATCGAGGATCCGGCGGCCCGCCTCGGCGTTGTTGCCGTCGAGCCGCACCACGATCGGGTGGGTCGCACCCTGCTCGCCGAGCGTGGCGAGGGCGGCCACGATGCCGTCGGCCACCGCGTCGCAGGCGGTGATGCCGCCGAACACGTTGACCAGCACCGATTTCACGTCGGGGTCGGACAGGATGACGCCGAGGCCGTCGGCCATGACCTGGGCGGAGGCGCCGCCGCCGATGTCGAGGAAGTTGGCCGGCTTGGCCCCGGCCTGGGCGACGACGTCGAGGGTGCTCATGACGAGCCCCGCGCCGTTGCCGATCACGCCGACGGAGCCGTCGAGCTTGACGTAGTTGAGCCCCTTGGCCTTGGCGCGGCTCTCGAGGTCGTCGCCGCCCTCGGTGTCGTCGGCGGGGCGATTGTGCCGGTAGTCGGCGTTCTCGTCGAGCGTGACCTTGCCGTCGAGGGCGAGCACGCGGCCGTCGGCGGTGCGGGCCAGCGGGTTGACCTCGACGAGCACGGCGTCTTCGCCCGCCATGACCTTCCATAACCCGACGAGGATCTCGGCCGCCTCGCCCGCGACGTCGGCGGGCAGCCCCGCCTCGGTGACGATGAAGGTCGCCGTCTCGTGGTCGACGCCGCGCAGCGGATCGATCGGCACCTTGACCAGCGCGCCGGGGTCGGTGGCCGCCAGTTCCTCGATCTCCATGCCGCCCGAGGCCGAGCACATTGCCAGGAACGACCCGGCCGCGCGATCGACCAGGAAGGCCGCGTAATACTCCTCTGCGGGCACGTTCGCCACCTCGACGAGGACCCGCCGGGTCAGGTGACCCTTGATGTCCATGCCGAGGATCGCTCGCGCGGCGTCTTCCGCCGCGGCCGGGCCGGGAGCGGGCTTGATGCCGCCGGCCTTGCCGCGACCGCCCGTCTTCACCTGGGCCTTGACCACGACCGGCCCGGCCAGCTCGGCGGCTATGGCGCGCGCCTCCTCGGGCGTCGCCGCCACCGCCCCCTCGGGGACGGGAACGCCGTAGCGCGCGAACAGCTCCTTCGCCTGGTGCTCGAACAGGTCCATGGGGCCTCCTTCAACGCATCTTGTAGACGGTATACCGTATGGAAGTGAGGTCGTAAACCCCTCTCGACAAGAGGCGTTGCTTGGGATATTCCATACGGTATGCAGGATACATTGGAAGTCAGAGACTGGCGCGGACGCCTCTACAAGGTGGGCCCGACCGCCCCGCAGATCACCGGCCGTCCCAGATCAGCGATGGTGTGGCCCGCCATGGCGGCCATGGCGGCGGTCGGCCCGATGCAATACGGCTACGCCGCCCTCTCTCCGTCGATCGCCCGCGCCCACGGCGTCTCCCCTGCCGAGGTCCTGCTTCCCCTGGCGGTCTGGCTCACCTGCCAGGCCGCCGTCGCGCTGCCCGCGACCCGCCTGCTCTCGCGCGGGGTCGTCGGCGTCCGCGTCGCCCTCTGGCTCGGCGCGCTCCTGTGCGCGCTGGCGATCCCGTCGCTGACCGCTCCGGGCATTCCGCTGCTGGTGGGTTACGGCCTGCTCGGCGGCACCGGGGCAGGGCTCGTGTACGCCGCCTGCACCGAGACCATCGCCCGCTGGTATCCCGAACGACCGGGCGTGCGGGTCGCCTTCGTGACCGGCGCCTATTCGTGCAGCGCGCTACCGCTGGCGCTCGACCTGCGCTTATGGCCCGTCATGGCGGGCTTCGGCCTCGCCGCGATCGCCTGGGCGGCGGCCGTGCTGCGCACCCCGCCCGCCAGCTGGTGGCCTCCGGAGATCGACCCCCGCGCGTGGGCCCTCGACCGGCGGGTTCTGCACCGCCAGCCCCGCGCCGCGCGCCAGTTCTCGCTGGGCGAGGCGGTCCGCACCCCCACGCTGGTCGTGCTCACGACGATCCTCGTCGGGGCGGGCGCGGTCGCGATCTTCGACGTCATCGCCCTGGCCTTCCTCACGCCGCCGTGGCTGGCCTTGGCCGTCCTGCTGGCCCTGACCGGAGCGGGCCGGGCGGCGGCGGTCCCCCTGGCCGAACGTTTCGGCCGGGTGCGGGTGCTGGCCTCGGCGCTGGCGCTGCTGGCACTGGCGCAGGGCATGCTGGCCATCGCCGCCGCTGCGGCCGCCGCTCCAATGATCGCCGTGGCGGCCGCGATCCCGGCGGGCCTGGGCGGCGGGGCGATCTACCCACTCATCGCGGCGCTCGTGCGGGAGTACTTCGGCGAAGACCGCGTCCACGGCATCCACGGGCTGGTCTACACCGCCAAGGCCGTCGCGGGCCCGGCCGGGGTGGGGCTCGCGATCATCGCCCTGCCCGGTCTGGCGGCCGGCGCAGGGGCGCCCGTCTTCGTGGCGGCCACCCTCGTCGCCACCACGACCGCCCTGCTCTGCGCCACTCTGCGACGGCCGGGAGTGCCGGCCACTCTTCCCGCGCCGTCTCTGTAAAGACGATTACGAATTACGGCAGGCCGATGTGAGCGATGTCACGGCCAGCGATAATGTCAGGAATGTATGCTGTAGGCAGTCGACGACAAACATTTTGAGTGGTCGTTTCCAGGAGTTGAGAAACCCGATGCTCGCCAACCAGGGCTCCACCGCGAAGATCGTTCGTCCCACAACCCTGCGGGAGAGCGTTTTGGAGAGGATCCTCGAGCTCATCATCATCGGCAGCTTGAAGCCGGGTCAGCACCTGGTCGAAAACGAACTTGCCGACAACCTCGGCGTCTCCCGCCAGCCGGTCCGAGAGGCCCTTCAGTTGCTGAGCGGTGAGGGCTGGGTCGATCTGCGGCCCGGTCACGGCGCCTATGTCCACTCACCGACGGTCGAAGAAGCCGACCAGCTTCTGGCCGTCCGCACGCTGCTGGAGACGGAGTCGGCCCGCCTGGCCGCCCGTAACCCCGACAAGACCGACATCTCTGACCTGCGCGACATCTGCAACCGCGGCTTGGCCGCGTGCGTGGCCGACGACGTCGACGCCGCGGTCGCCGCCAACAGCGAGCTCCACACCGCCGTGGTGAACATGTCGGACAACCGCGTCCTGGCCGATCTGACCTCCCAGGTCGCCCGCCGGGTGCGCTGGTATCACACCCCCGTGGCCCGCCACCGCGGCCGGGCCTCGTGGGAGGAGCACGCCGCCCTGATCGACGCGATCGAGACAGGCGACGAGGACGTCGCCGCCGACATCATGCGCCGCCACACCGAACACACGCGCCAGTCCTACCTGGAGTCCCGCGCCGCCAACCCGGTGGAGGAGCCCCCGGCCCCCATCCGCCGCCGCCGGCCGCGCGCGGTATCCGGCTGAACCGGCGCCGGGCCAACCGGCCCAAGGGGAGGAAAGAACGACCAGGCTGTAAAAGCGCCGCTCGCGGGTCCCAGCTGCCGGAACAACGTGGTGAGGGAACCTGCACCCGGGACTTGCCGGAGGAACCTACACAGAGAACTGATGAAGGGACCTACGCACGGAACCCGCCTGCTGGGATATCTCCTGGGGCCCGCTGCGGGAACGTCTCAGACGGACGTCCTGCGGGGCCTCCTCGAGGAACCTCTCGAGGGACCCTTTCGGGGAACCTGCGGAAGGAAGTCTGTGGGGCATGTTGTCCTAGGAGAGCCTTATCGAGGTACCTCCTCGGGTTACCTGCTGAGGGCAACCTCCTGGGGCCCTGTTACGGGACGTCCTAGGGGAAACCTCCTTAGGGAACCTCCTCGGGGTACCTGTTAAGGGCAACCTCCCGGGGAACCTGTTACGGGAACGCCCCAGGGCAATCTCCTCGGGGAACCGCCTCGGGGTACCTGCTGAGGGCAACCTCCCGGGGAACCCGTTACGGGACGTCCCAAAGGAATCTCCTCGGGGAACCGCCTCGGGGTATCAGCTTAGGAGACCCTTCTGGAGTACCTGTTAGGGAACTTTCCAGAGGGAACCTGCTGGGAACCTTCTCGAGGAGCCTCCTGAGCGGACCCTCTTCGGAGAACCTCTTGGTGGAGCCTCCTTGGAACACCTGTTGAGGGAAATCTGCCGAGGTGAAGCGGGCACGCAAGCGAATGCCCCGGTGACCCCGGGTAAGCGGGCCCAATCGCCCCGTCCGAAGCGTGATCGTGCGACGGAACCCCCGGGCAACCCGGCGCCTGACTCGCTTATGAACCGCCCGACGCCTACCGCTTAGCAGCCGAATCGGCCGCTTCCCGAACGAAACTGACGCGGGAAATCGTCATGTGAATTCCAGGCGGTGAATTCATCGGCACGGAGTGATCGGCTGCTGTTAGCCGGTTCCTTTCGTGCTGCGTCCGATCCCGACAACCAGTCCCCTGTTCGGGGGCCGATCCTGGCAAAACGCCGCTTTTGTCGTCCGGTCCCGGCACTGAGAACACCCGTGTTTCCACCCGTGAAACGCGGCCCTGATGCCCTGATGAGAAACTCATAAGTGCTTCCGGATACGGAAAGCCACGCACGATGTCGCCGCCCACACCGGGCCGCGGCCCCAAGACCCGCCGGCAAGACCCGCACCTGCGGCAGCCGGCGCACCCGGTATCCGGGACCTTCCCGGGTAGTGGAGAACAGTCCCGAAGGAGGTGTATTCGCATGAAGTCGTTCTTCGAGAAGCTGCGCGCCTTCGAGGGCCCGCTGGGCGCCTCGGCCGACGGCCGCCCCATCGGGCTGGGCCTCGCCGCCGCGTTGCGGAAGGCGCGTTCCGCCGATGGCGTCGAGAGCCACGTCCGCCAGTGGGCCACCGAGCCCGTCAAGGCCGAGCAGCGCTGACCCGCCCCTTGCCTCCGGCGTCGGACTGACGCGTGTGATCCACGCCGAGGTCCGGCGTCTTCCGGGGGCCGGCTAATCCAACACTGATGGCCGAAGCGGCCCCCGTGGGAGCGGAACCCACGGAGGCCGGGTGAAGCCGGGTCAGCCGTCGACGTCGGCCTTCTGGCGGTCCTCCTCGCCCGCGTCGTCTTTGGGGGCGGGGGGCGCGGCCGCGGCGCGGCGGTCGTCCATGCGGGTTTTGATCAGGCTCGCGATGGTGGTCACGATCAGGGTTCCGATGATGACGCCGAGGCTGACCGCGATCGGGACCTCGGGCGCCCACGAGACGCCGTCGTGGTGCAGGGCTTCCATGATCAGCTTCACGCCGATGAAGGCGAGCACGACCGACAGGCCCTTGCTCAGGTAGACGAGCCGGTCGAGCAGGCCGCCGATCAGGAAGAACAGTTGGCGCAGGCCCATCAGCGCGAACGCGTTGGCGGTGAACACGATGTAGGGCTCGCGGGTGAGCCCGAAGATGGCCGGGATCGAGTCGAGGGCGAACAGCAGGTCGGTGGTGCCGATGGCCACCATGACGATCAGCATCGGGGTCACCACGCGGCGGCCGTCGATGCGGGCCGTCATCGCGGCGCCCTGGTACTTGTCGGTCGAGGGCAGGACCCGGCGGACGGTGCGCAGGGCGATGTTCTCGGAGAACTCGGCCTCTTCCTCCTCGTGGCCGATCAGCTTCCACGCCGTGTAGATCAGGAAGGCGCCGAAGATGTAGAACAGCCAGTCGAACCGCGAGATCGCCCCTGCGCCGGCGGCGATGAAGCCGCCCCGCATGACCAGCGCGATGATGATGCCGATGAGCAGGACCTTCTGGCGATACTGCCGCGGCACCTGGAACCGGCTCATGATTATGAGGAAGACGAACAGGTTGTCGACGCTCAGTGAGTATTCGGTGATCCACCCGGCGAAGAACTCTCCGCCGTGGTCGCCGCCCCACAGGATCCAGAGGCCGATGCCGAACACGACGGCCAGGCCCACGTAGAACAGGACCCAGCTGACGCACTCGCGGAATGTCGGTTCATGCGGGTTGCGTGCGACCAGCCAGAAGTCGAACGCGAGCACGAGGGCGAATCCCGCGACCGTGGCCACCCAGACCCAGGCGGGAAGGTTCATCGGACTCCTTTCGTCTGGCCCTTTCCACGTGCCTTCCGGTTACGGCGTTGGTGGTCGAGGGCCTCGGCGTGCTCGATATAGCGCTGAAGCAGGGTACGCGCCACGGGGTTGCGTCCTGCCAACCGGATCAGCCAATGGGGCATGAGCCGTTCGTGCAGCCAGACGAAACCGATCGCGAAACCCAGGCTGACCAGCGCCTGATAGGCGAGGAAGCCCGCCACGCCGCCCGCGAGGACGACCTGGCCGTCGAGGATGAGTCCGGTGCTGACCTCCTGGGTCAGCCGTGAGAGCGGGAAGGCCAGCAGCCAGAACAGCCCGGCCGGGGCGAACACGCCCGGGCGGAACGGGCCGCCGAGCCCGCACAGCGTGCTGAACAGGCCGCCGAGCAGGCCCAGCGGGAGGGCGAGCGTGAGCGCCGAGACGGCGGCCCAACCGACGGGCTGCCCTGCGATGAGGGTCAGCCCGCCGGCCATGGCGCCGCCGACGGCTCCGATCGCGAGGCCGGGGAGGGCGAGCTCCGCGGCCTGCCGGATGGAGGGTCGGTCGGGCGCCATGTCAGCCGACCACGACGCCGTAGGCGAAGAGGCTGTAGAGGAGCATGCCGAGGTAGAACACGGCGCCGAAGCCGATGATCAGGTTCGACCACCACTTGGGGCGGATCGGTTTCGGCAGCATGCGGTTGTTGACCAGGAGGAGTGTCACGCAGTAGGCGCCCATGGCGAAGGTCGACAGGAACGCCAGCGTGTCGAGGATGCCGCTCGGTCCGTCGGCCGGGCCGAACAGCAGGATCAGGATGCCGAACGCGATGACGCCCCACAGGAAGGCCGCGTAGAGGTGCGACATGCGCATCTTCTTGGCGCCCTTGACGAAGTGGTAGGTCATGTCGGCCTGGCCGCGCGAGAACGAGTCGAACAGGCCGAGGGTCGCGTTGAGACCGATGAGCGAGATGAAGCCGAGGAAGATGACGCCGAGGACGGAACTGCCCGCCGAGGCGAACGAGTCGGCCATGGCCGAGAGGGCGGCCTCGCGCTCGCCGTTGGCGATGATCTCCTTGATGCCCGGCGTCTGCCGGGTCGCCGCCTGCGCGATCACCGTGAAGGAGATGGTGACCAGCATGGTGACGCCCCAGAAGAGCAGTAACGCGTCGAAGGTGACCCAGCGGCGCCAGCCGCGCCACTTCTTCATCTCCTCGGGGTTGTCCGTGTCGAACATGAAGCCCCGCGAGGGCATCTGCTCTTCTTCGCCGGCGTGCCGCAGGCCGCGGATCTGCGGGATGTGCGCGCCCATGCCGGCGCCGGAGTCACGCAGGTGCAGGGTGTACCACATCTGCTGCATTCCGGACGGACCGGCGAAGGCGATCGATCCCACGATCACCGGGAACCACGCGGCCGACAGCGCCTGCTCGGGGATGTAGCCGATGGCGAACATGCCCGTGACGGTGCTGACGACGTCGCCCCACGTGCCGACCATGGCGGCGACGATGGCGGTGCCGATCACCAGCGCCCCGATCAGGATCGACAGCAGGCTTTCGAGCAGGCTGTAGATGACCTTGGCGAGGCTGAACACCACCCCGACCAGGAGCAGGCCGCATACCGCGGTCACTGTCCATGGGATGCCGGTTATCTCCTCGAACGCCGCCGCGCCCGCCGACAGGTGGCCCGGCCAGATGTAGACGGCTATGGCGACGACGAAGAAGAACCACATCAGCGGCTTGAAGACACGCGCCGCGCCGAAGAAGATGCTCTCGCCGGTCGCCATGGCGTAGCGGGCCATCTCCAGCATGACGACGGCCTGCAGCGTCACGCCGACGAGGAACAGCCAGCGGATCTCCGGCCCGAACAGCAGCACCAACCGGGGCCACATGTACGACTCGCCCATGCCCACGCCGAGGGCGACGAGGAACACGGTGGGCCCGAGGATGTGCACCGACGGAGGCGCGTCGGGCAGGGTGCGGATGGGCATCGGCTCCAGCTTGCCCGCCCGCCACACTTTCTCTTCTTGTCCTGCGGTGGCAGCCGTGGGTTCGGTCGCCGGTGTACTTGACGTGTCCACGTATGGACCTCCTCGGGAGTTGATTGGTCCCGCCTGTCCCCGATTCGCCCCCCTCTTGGGTCTCCGGCCCTGGTCACCGGAGCGTCGTGCGCCGGCCCGCCGTGCTCAGGTGCGGCGGGCCGCCGCGGTGTGTGTGCGGGTGGTGCGTCAGCCGGGCATGAGCCCTGCCGCCCTGGCCCAGCGGTATTTCGCGCCGAGCACGGCCACGGGCTTCTCCGTGGTGTAGGGGTAGGCGACCACGCCGTGGTCGAAGAGGTATTCGCAGGCCTCTTCGACCTCGGTGTCACCGGCCAGTGAGGCGACGACCGGCTTGTGGTTGCCCTTGGCCCTTTCCTCGGCCACGACGCGCGCGACCAGTTCGGCGAAGACCATCGGGGGGGTGACGATGGTGTGCCAGTAACCGAGCACGAGCGCGTGGATCCGGGGGTCGGTGAGGCCCAGCCTGAGGGTGTTCTCGTAGGTCGAGGGCGGCTCGCCGCCCGTGATGTCGATCGGGTTGCCCGCCGCTCCGAACGGCGGGATGTAGGCGCGGAACGCCTCGTCGAGGTCGGGCGGGATCTCCATGAGAGTCAGCCCGTTGTCGACGCAGGCGTCGGAGAGGAGGACGCCGGAGCCGCCCGCTCCGGTGATGATGACGACGTTCTCCCCCTGCGGAGTCGGCATGATCGGCAGGGATCGGGCGTATTCCAGCATGTCGTTGAGCCCGGGGGCACGGACCACACCGGCGTGCCGGAGGATGTCGTCGTAGACCTTGTCGTCGCCGGCGAGCGCGCCGGTGTGGGAGCCGGCGGCCTTCGCGCCCGCGGAGGTGCGCCCCGCCTTGAGCACGATGACCGGCTTCTCCTTGACGACCCGCTGCACGGCCTCGACGAAGCCGCGGCCGTCTTTGAGGTCTTCGAGGTGCATGGCGACGCACTTGGTGTTGTCGTCCTGCTCGAAGAAGGTGAGGAGGTCGTCTTCGTCGACGTCGGCCTTGTTGCCGACTCCGACGATCGCGGAGACGCCCATCCGGGTGGTGCGGCTGAAGCCCAGGATCGCCATCCCGATGCCGCCGCTCTGTGACGTCAGCGCGACGTTCCCCCGCACGTCGTAGGGGGTGCAGAAGGTCGCGCAGAGGTTCTCGGGGGTGTAGTAGTAGCCGTAGATGTTCGGGCCCAGCATGCGTACGCCGTGCTTGCGGGCGATCTCGACGACCTCCTGCTGGCCCTCGACGTTGCCGGTCTCGGCGAAGCCCGAGGGGATCATGATCGCGCCGGCGACGCCCTTCTCCCCCGCGGCCTCCAAGGCGGCCGGCACGAACGCGGCCGGGATGGCGAAGACCGCGACGTCGATCTCGCCGGGCACGTCGGCGATGCTCGGGTAGGCGGGTAACCCGAGGATCTCGGAGGACTTCGGGTTGATCGGGTAGATGTTGCCCCGGAAGCCGCCGTTGATCAGGTTGCGCATGACCGAGTTCCCGATCTTCCCGGTCTCGCCGGAGGCGCCGATGACGGCGACGGCCCGCGGGTGGAAGATGCGGTTCATCTTGGCGAGGATCTCCTCGCGGGGGATGCGCGGGGTCTCCACCGGCGGTTCGGCCGACAGGATGATGCGCACGTCGGCGGCCACGGCGCCGTTCGCGGAGGCGAAGACGGGGTTGAGGTCGACCTCGGCGATGTCGGGGAAGTCGGCGACCAGCGCGCCGACGCGTTCGATCATGGTCGACAGAGCCGCCCGGTCGGCCGGTGCGGCTCCGCGGGCCCCACGCAGCACCTCGGCCGCCTTGATGTCGTCCAGCATCGCCAGGGAATCATGCACTGTTAGGGGGGCGAGCCGGAAGGTCACATCCTTTAACACTTCGACCAACGTTCCGCCGAGGCCGAACGCGACCACCTTGCCGAAGGTCGGGTCGGTCACCGCGCCGATGATCACTTCGTGCCCGCCGCCGACCATCTGCTGCACCTGGACGCCGTCGATGACGGCCCCGGCATCATAGGCCTGGGCGTTGGCGATGATCTGGTCGTAGCCTGCGCGGACGGCCTCGGCCGAGCCCACGCCCACCAGGACGCCGCCGGCCTCGGTCTTGTGCAGGATGTCCGGGGAGACGATCTTCAGCACGACCGGGAACCCGATGGAGGCGGCCAGCTCGACGGCCTGGTCGGCCGAGGTCGCCAGGCCCTCACCGGGGGTGGCGATTCCGTAGGCGTCGCAGACGAGCTTGCCCTCGGGAGCGGTGAGCGCGGTGCGCCCCTCGGCCCGTGCCTTGTCCAGGATCTCCCGGACTTCTGCCGACATCTCAGATCACTCCGTTCGTCTTCAGCTCGGCCAGCTCCTCGGCCGTGACCCCGAGCCGCGTGTAGATCTCGTGGTTGTGCTCTCCGAGCAGCGGCGGCGTCGTGATGTCGACCGGGGAGGCGGAGAGCTGGAGGGGGCTGCCGACCGTCGAGAACTCCCCGCGCTCGGGGTGGGGGACGGTGACGACCGCGCCCTCGGCGCGCAGCGACTCGTCGTCGATGAGCTCGGCGGTGGACAGGATCGGCCCGCAGGGCACGTTGGCCGCGTTGAGCCGGTCGAGGACGGTCCATTTGTCGTGCTGGCTCGACCACTCTTCGATCAGCTGGAACATCTTGTCGAGCTTGTTGAGCCGCGCCTCGGGGGTGGCCCACTCGGGGTCGTCGGCCAGCTCGGGGCGGCCGATGATCTCGGAGACGGGCTTCCAGCCGACGGGCTGCACGATGACGTAGATGTAGTCGTTGGGCCCGCCGGGCGCGCACCTGACCGCCCAGCCGGGCTGGCCGCCGCCGGAGGCGTTGCCCGACCGGGGCACCTCGGTGCCGAAGGTCCGGTTCGGGTATTCCTTGAGCGCGCCGTGGGCCAGCCGCTGCTGGTCGCGCAGCTTGACCCGGCACAGGTTCAGCACGGCGTGTTGCATGGCGACCTGCACCCGCTGCCCCCGGCCGGTGGACTCGCGCTGGTAGAGCGCGGCCAGGATGCCGGCGACGGCGTGGACGCCGGTGCCGGAGTCGCCGATCTGCGCGCCGGTGGCCAGCGGCGGGCCGTCTTCGAAGCCGGTGGTGGCCATCGAGCCGCCCATCGCCTGGGCGATCACCTCGTAGGCCTTGAACTTGGCGTACTTCCCGCCGCCGAAGCCCTTGATGGACGCGTAGATGAGGCGGGGGTTGAGCTCCTGGAGCCGCTCCCAGGGGAAGCCCATGCGGTCGACCGCGCCGGGGCCGAAGTTCTCGACCAGGACGTCGGACTCCTGCACGAGCTTGACGAACAGCTCCTTGCCGCGCTCGCTCTTCATGTTCAGCGTGATGGAGCGCTTGTTGCAGTTGAGCATCGTGAAGTAGAGGCTGTCGACGCCGGGCACGTCACGCAGTTGGCTCCGGGTGATGTCGCCGGTCGGGGCCTCCAGCTTGACGACGTCGGCGCCGAGCCACGCGAGCAGCTGCGTCGCGGACGGGCCCGACTGCACATGGGTCATGTCGAGGACGCGCACGCCCTCCAAGGCCTTGGGCATGCCGCTCCCTACTTGTACATCGTCTGGTTCATGGTCCCGGGGGCGTAGACGTCCGGGTCGACCCACACGTTGATCAGCGCGGGCTTGCCCGACTCGCGGGCGCGCTCGAGCGCCGGCCGGATGTCGGCGGGGTCACGGACCTCTTCGCCGTAGCCGCCGAGCATGCGGGCGAACTCGTCGTAGCGCACGTCGCCGAGGGTGTTGCCGACGCGGCCGCGGTCTTGGCCGTATTTGGCGGCCTGGCCGTAGCGGATCTGGTTCATCGACGAGTTGTTGCCGATGACGCCGATGAACGGCAGGTCGAAGCGGACCATCGTCTCGAAGTCCCACCCGGTGAGGGAGAAGGCGCCGTCGCCGAACAGGCACAGCACCTCCTTGTCGGGCTCGGCGTACTTGGCGGCCATCGCGAAGGCGACGCCGACGCCGAGGGTGCCGAGGGGGCCCGGGTCCATCCAGTGGCCGGGCGACTTCGGCTGGACGACCTGGCCGGAGAAGGTGACGATGTCGCCGCCGTCGCCGATGTAGATGGTGTCTTCGGTGATGAACTCGTTGATCTCGTGGACCAGCCGGTAGGGGTCGATCGGCGCGGCCGTCGAGAGCTGGCGCGGGAGCCGCTTCTCGAACGCCTGGGTCTCGACCGCGCGCAGCTCCTCGATCCACTCCTTGCGCTTGGCGGCGCCGTTGTCTACCCGGCCGGAGGCGGCCTGCGCGGCGGCGGCCAGGATGAGCCCCGCGTCGCCGACGATGCCGAGGTCGATGTCGCGGTTCTTGCCGACGGTGCGGTAGTCGAGGTCGATCTGCACGACGTTGGCGGTGCTGGACAGCCGCTTGCCGTAGCCCATGCGGAAGTCGAACGGGGTGCCGACGATGATGATGAGGTCGGCCTCGTTGAACGCGTAGCGCCGCGAGAGCTGGAAGTGGTGGGGGTCGCCGGGCGGGAGGGTGCCGCGGCCGCTGCCGTTCATGTAGGCGGGCACGTTGAGGGCACGGACGAAGTCGATGGCGGCGTCGGTGCCGCGGGTCGTCCAGACCTGGCTGCCGAGGAGCACGCAGGGCTTCTCGGAGTGGACGAGCAGGTCGGCCAGGCGCTCGATCGCCTCGGGGTCGCCGGCCTGGCGGGTGGAGGCGCGGTAGCGGCCGGCCTGGGGGATGCGGGCCTTGGCGAGCGGGACGCTGGCGTCGAGCACGTCGCGCGGGATCTCGAGGAACGACGGGCCGGGAGCGCCGTTGTAGCACTCGCGGAACGCCATCGACACGATGTCGGCCACCCGCTCGGTCGAGGGCACCGTCGCGGCGAACTTGGTGATCGGGGTCATCATGTCGACGTGTGGCAGGTCTTGCAGTGAGCCCATCTTGTGCTGGCTCAGGGCGCCCTGGCCGCCGATCAGCAACATCGGGCTCTCCGCGCGGAAGGCGTTGGCCACTCCCGTCACGGCGTCGGTGGTGCCGGGGCCCGCGGTGACCACGGCGCAACCGGGCTTGCCGGTGATGCGCGCGTAGCCGTCGGCCGCGTGGGCGGCGACCTGCTCGTGACGCACGTCGATCACTTCGATGCCCTCGTCGACACAGCCGTCGTAGATGTCGATGATGTGGCCGCCGCAGAGGGTGAAGATCACGTCGATCCCCTCCGCCTTGAGCGCCTTAGCGACCAGGTGACCACCGGAGATCTGTTCCGGGGCTTCTTCCGTCATCAGGGCCGTCCTCTCAAAGACGTTTCTGCTTTGCGTCTACGCCATACTGCATACCGTATGAGGAACATGGTTACCCCCGGCCTCCGAGGATGTCCATACCTTTCCGGCGGGTTACAAGATTTCGAACCGGTTACCGCGCGGGCAGCGCGAGGAGCTCCACCGGGCCGCCCTCCCACCCGGGCGGGATCACGGCCAGGGCGTCGGCCATCGCCGCGCCGCGCAGCGACCCGGGCTGGTCGTGGCCCACGGCGATGGCGCCGCGCGCCGATCTCCAGACGGGCACCAGGCGGGTGTCGCGCGGATGGGCGCGCACCGGCCCGGTGATCGCGCTGAGTTCGCCCTCGGGTTCGGGCCGCCCGTCGAGCGCGCGCAGCACCGGCGCCAGCAGCGTCAGCGCCGCCGCCAGGGCGGCGAACGGATTGCCGGGCAGCCCGACCACCAGCCGCCCGCCCGGGAGCCGGGCGAGCGCCTGCGGGTGGCCGGGCCGCACCGCGACGCCGTCGACCAGGACCGCCGCGCCGAGCCGGCCGAGCACCCCGCGCAGGTGATCGGCCGGGCCCTTCGACGACGCGCCGCAGACCACGACGACGTCGGCCCCCGGTTCCCCCAGCGCGGCCTCCAGCACCTCGGCGCCGTCGGGCAGGTGACGCGGCGGCAGCGCCTCGCCGTCGGCCCAGGCGATCAGCGGAGCCAGCATCGGCCCGACCGCGTCGCGCACCAGCCCGGCCCCGGGAACGCCCGAACTGATCACCTCGTCGCCGGTGACCAGCACCGACACGACCGGCCTCGGCCGCACCCACAGGGTGTCGTGGCCGAGCCCGGCGGCCAGCCCGAGCACGGCCGGCGTCACCAACGCCCCCGAGGTCAGCACGACCTCGCCCTCGGACACGTTCTCCCCCCGCCGCCTGATGTGGCGGCCCGGCTCACAGCGCCCGTCGATCGACAGCCCGGCCTGTTTCGTCTTCTCGTACGGCACCACGCAGACGGCCCCCAACGGCACGGGCGCCCCCGTGGCGATCTCCACGGCCTCGCCCGGCCCCAGTTCCCGCGGGAACGGGACGCCCCCGGCGAGCACGTCGCCGACCACGTGCCACGGGCCGGGGCCGGCGACCGCGTAACCGTCCATCGCCGCGACGTCGGCGCCCGGCAGGGCGACGAGCGCACGCAGCGCGGCGGCCAGCCGGCGGCCGTGGGCTGCCCGCAGCGGGACCTCGGCGGCGACCAGCGGCAACGTCGCCGCGGCGGCCATCCGGCGGGCTCGATCCCAGGGCAGGTCGGCTGGCCCGGCGGCGGATTCGGGCCGGGTATGCGACAGCACGGTCATCGGTCGACCTCCTTGACGACACCGTTGCCATACCGTATACCGAATGCACTGTCGACGCGAGAACGGAGCTAGTGTGAAGGTCGCTGTTCTTGGCGCCGGCGCCATCGGCGCGTATGTGGGGGCCGCCCTACATCGCGCCGGCGTCGAGGTGCATCTGATAGCCCGCGGGGAGCATCTCGCGGCCATGCGGAAGTCAGGCGTGCGTGTGCTCAGCCCGCGCGGCGACTTCACCGCCCACCCGCACACCACCGACGATCCCGGCGAGGTCGGCCCCGTCGACCACGTCTTCCTCGGCCTGAAGGCCAACTCCTACGCCGCGGCCGGTCGGATGATCGCGCCGATGCTCCACGAGTCCACGACTCTCATCGCCGCCCAGAACGGCATCCCGTGGTGGTACTTCCACCGCCTCGGCGGCCCTTACGACGGCTACCGCATCGAGAGCGTCGACCCCGGCGGCTCGGTGACCGAGGCGCTCCCCCTGGAGCGCGCCATCGGCTGCGTCGTCTACGCCGCCACCGAGATCGAGGCCCCCGGCGTGATCCGCCACCTCGAAGGAACCCGCTTCTCCATCGGCGAGCCCAGCGGCGAGTTGTCGCCCAGGTGCGCCGAGTTCAGCGACGCCATGGTCGCCGGCGACCTCAAATGCCCGGTCGAGGCCGATCTGCGCCAGGACATCTGGGTCAAGCTGATGGGCAACGTCGCGTTCAACCCGATCAGCGCGCTCGCCCGCGCGACCATGGCGGGCATCTGCCGCCACACCGGCGCCCGTGAGCTGGTCAGAACCATGATGGAAGAGACGGTCGCGGTCGCCCGTGCGGTCGGCTGCGACCCCCACATCTCGATCGAGCGGCGGCTCGCCGGGGCCGAGAAGGCCGGCGAGCACAAGACGTCCACGCTCCAGGACCTGGAAAAGGGCAAGCCGCTCGAACTCGACGTGCTGCTCTCGGCGGTGGTCGAGCTGGCCGGCCTGACCGAGACCCCGGTGCCCACGCTCCGGGCCATCTACGCCGTCACCGATCTCCTCGACACCCAGACCCGGCTTGTTGGCGCCGCATGACCCGGCATACCGTAGGCTGCATACAGAATGCGAAAGGATGAGGTCGATGAAGAGGAAGAAGGCCGAGCACTACGACCGGCTGACCCATCCCCTGGTGCGCGAGAACGGTGTGCTGCGGCGGGCCACCTGGGATGAGGCGCTCGACCGGGCGGCCGAGGGTTTCCGGCGCAACGTCGCGGCCCACGGGCCCGACGCGTTCGCCATGTTGTCGTGCGCCCGGTCGACCAACGAGATGAACTACATCGGGCAGAAGTTCACCCGCGTGGTCATCGGCACCAACAACGTCGACTCGTGCAACCGCACCTGCCACGCCCCGAGCGTGGCCGGCCTGTCGGCCGTCTTCGGCAGCGGCGGCGGCACCTCCTCCTACCAGGAGGTCGAAGAGGCCGACGTGATCCTGATGTGGGGCTCGGCGGCCCGCAACGCCCACCCCATCTTCTTCCAGCACGTCCTCAAGGGCATCCGCAAGGGCGCCAAGATGTTCGCCGTCGACCCCCGCCGGACCGGCACCGCCCAGTGGGCCGACCGCTGGCTGGGCCTCAACGTCGGCACCGACATCCCACTCGCCCACGCCGTGGCGCGCGAGATCATCCACGCGGGGCTCCACAACACCACCTTCATCGAGCGCGCCACCGAGGGCTTCGCCGAATACGCCGCCAGCGTCGAACCGTGGACGTTGTCGGCGGCCGAGCAGGTCACCGGCGTGCCCGCCGAGGCGATCCGCGAGATGGCCCACGCCTACGCCCGCGCCGACCGCGCGCAGCTGGTCTGGACCCTCGGCATCACCGAGCACCACAACGCCACCGACAACGTGCGCGCCCTCATCAACCTGTCCCTGCTGACCGGCCACGTCGGCCGCTACGGCTCGGGCCTGTCGCCGCTGCGCGGCCAGAACAACGTGCAGGGCGGCGGCGACATGGGCGCCATCCCCAACCGGCTCCCCGGTTTCCAAGACATCCTCGACCCCGCGATCCGGGCCCGCTTCGAGGCGGCGTGGCAGGTGCCCATCCAGCCCCGCTACGGCCTCAACCTGACCGAGATGCTCGAGGCCATGGCCGAGGGCGAGGTCACCACCTGCTACCTGATCGGCGAGAACCCGGTCCAGTCCGAGGCCGACTCGCTGAGCTGCATCAAACGGCTCAGCATGCTCGACCACCTCGTCGTCCAGGACATCTTCCTGACCAAGACGGCCCAGATGGCCGACGTGGTGCTGCCCGCCGGGGCGGCCTGGTGCGAGTCCGACGGCACCTTCACCAACAGCGAGCGCCGCGTCCAGCGGGTGCGTGCCGCGCTGGTGCCGCCGGGCGAGGCCCGCGACGACATCTGGATCCTGTGTGAGCTGGCCCGCCGGCTCGGCCACGAATGGAAGTACGACGGCTCGGAAGAGGTCTGGGACGAACTGCGTTCGGTCTCGCCCGCCCACTACGGCATGACCTACGAGCGGCTGGCCGAACACCAGGGCATCCAGTGGCCGTGCCCCTCGACCGAGGAGCTCGAACCGCCGTTCCTCCACGGCCGGTTGTGGGAGACCGACCCGGAGAAACGCGGCCGCCTGGCGCCGTTCGCGATCCTGCGCCACTCACCACCGGTCGACCTGCTCGACGACGAATACCCGCTCCGGCTCACCACCGGCCGCCGCCTCGACTCCTACAACACAGGGGTGCAGAGCTCCGGCTTCGCCTCCCCGCTGCGGCGCGGCGAGAACATCGAGTTGTCCCCCGAAGACGCCGCGAGCCTGGGCGTCTCCGCGGGCGAGGAGGTCCGCATCTCCTCACGGCGGGGCACCGTCGTGGCCCCCGTCTACATCGACCCGGCGCTGCGTCCCGGCCTTGTCTTCATGACGATGCACTTCCCCGACGAGGTCGACACCAACGCCCTGACGATCGAGGCGACCTGCCCGATCGCCGGGACCGCGGAGTTCAAGGCCGCGGCGGTGCGCATCGACCGTCTTGTTCCCGCGAAGGCCGGGTGACCGACGCATGGATCTTCGGTTCCGCGACGCCGAACCGACCGCCGAGGAGCGCGCCGCAGTCGACGCGCTCCTCGGAGCGCCGTCGTCCGCCTGGGACGGCGGCGACCGCACCGAGTTCGACCTGCGGTTCGCCACGCAGGCCCCCCGGGTCGCCCGCGACCGCCGCGACCTGCTGCTGCCCGCCCTCCACGCGGTCAACGACCGGGTGGGCTGGATCAGCGAGGGCACGCTCGACTACATCTGCCGCCGCCTGACCATCCCGCCCGCCGAGGCCTATTCGGTGGCGACCTTCTACTCGCTGTTCTCCGTCAAGCCCCGCCAGGCCCGGGTGCTCCACGTCTGCACCGACCTCGCGTGCGCCGCCAAGGGCGCCGAGGCGGTCCGCCGCGACGTCGAGGAGCGCTTCGGCCCTCCCGGGGTGTCGTGGCAGCCGAGCCCGTGCCTGGGCCTGTGCGAACGCGCCCCGGCCGCCCTGGCGATCGAGGCGGGCGATCCCCCGGTCAACGCGGTCTACGGGCCGTGCTCCGTCGGGCAAGACTGGCCGGCCACGACCGAGGAGCCTCCGGTCGAGGCCGCGGTGCCGCAGACCCGGCCGCGCCGCGACGAAGCATCGGTCTCGGATGACGGCGGCGGGTCCGGGCCCGACGGTCTGGTCCTGCTCCGGCGCATCGGCGTCGTCGATCCCCTGAGCCTCGACGACTACCGGGCCACCGGCGGCTACACCGGCTTACGCCGGGCCTTCGAGCTCGGCCCCACCGGGGTCATCCGCGAGGTCCTGGAGTCGGGGCTGGTCGGGCGCGGCGGCGCGGCCTTTCCCACCGGCCGCAAGTGGGAGGCGACCGCCCGCCAGCTCGACCGTCCCCACTACCTCGTCTGCAACGCCGACGAGAGCGAGCCGGGCACCTTCAAAGACCGGGTCCTGATGGAGGGCGACCCGTTCGCCCTGATCGAGGCCATGACCATCGCGGGCTACGCCAACGGCTGCGCCCTCGGCTACCTCTATCTCCGGGGCGAATACCCGCGTGCGCTTCGGCGGCTGGAGAACGCGATCACCGTCGCGCGGTCGCGGGGGCTGCTCGGCGACGACATCCTCGGCCAGGGATTCTCGTTCGACATCGAGATCCGGCGCGGCGCCGGGGCCTACATCTGCGGCGAGGAGACCGCGATCTTCAACTCGATCGAGGGGTTCCGGGGCGAGCCGCGCACCAAGCCCCCGTTCCCGGTGGAGAAGGGCCTGTTCGGCAAGCCCACGGTCGTCAACAACGTCGAGACCCTGGTCAACGTGCCCCACATCCTCGAGATGGGCGCCGCCGCCTACGCGGCCGTCGGCACCTCGTCGTCGACCGGCACCAAGTTGTTCTGCGTCTCGGGCACGGTCGAGCGGCCGGGCATCTACGAGGTCCCGTTCGGCGCCACCCTGCGCGACCTGCTCGACCTCGCCGGCGGCGCGACCGGTGAGCTCCGGGCGGTCCTGCTCGGCGGCGCGGCCGGGGCGTTCGTCAGGGCCGACGAGCTCGACATCCCGCTGACGTTCGAGGGCACCCGCGCCGCCGGGGCCACCCTCGGTTCCGGGGTGGTGCTGGTGCTGAACGACACCGTCGAGCTGCCCGGCGTGCTGCTGCGCATCGCCGAGTTCTTCCGCGACGAGTCGTGCGGCCAGTGTGTGCCCTGCCGGGTCGGCACGGTCCGCCAGGAGGAGGCCCTCCACCGGCTCTCCAAGCGGCGTGACGAGGGTGATCTGGTGCTGCTGCGCGAGGTGGGCCAGGCCATGCGCGACGCCTCGATCTGCGGCCTGGGCCAGACCGCCTGGAACGCCGTCGAATCGGCCATCGACCGGCTTGGTGTGTTCACCGCTAAGGAGAGCTCATGAGCGTCCCCCTGCGTCCGCCACGGCGGCTCATCGAGATCACCGTCGACGGCGAGGCGATGCGCGTCCCCGAAGGCGACACCCTGCTCGACGCCTGCCAGACGGCCGGGAAGGACATCCCGACCCTCTGTTACGGCGACACCCTCAACCCGAAGAACGCCTGCCGGGTCTGCGTCGTCGAGGTCGAGGGCGCCCGCACCCTCGCCCCGGCGTGCTCCCGCAAGGCCGAGCCCGGCATGGTGGTGAAGACCGATTCCGACCGGGCCCGCCACAGCCGCAAGGTGGTGCTGGAGCTGCTCGGCTCCTCGGTCGACCTGTCGACCACGCCGAACGCCAAGGAGTGGATGGCCGAATACGGCGCCGACCCGGCCCGCTTCGGCGAAGACGCCGCGACCGTCGCCGAGCCCCCGAAGGTCGACAACGACCTCTACGTGCGCGACTACGCGAAGTGCATCCTGTGCTACAAGTGCGTCGACGCGTGCGGCGAGCAGTGGCAGAACTCCTTCGCCATCTCGGTCGCCGGGCGCGGCTTCGACGCCACGATCTCGACCGAGTTCGACGCCCCGCTGACCGACTCGGCCTGCGTGTTCTGCGGCAACTGCGTCGAGGTCTGCCCGACGGGGGCCCTGTCGTTCAAGAACGAGTTCGACATGCGCGAGGCCGGCACCTGGGCCGAAGACCGCCAGACCCAGACCACCACGATCTGCAGCTACTGCGGCGTGGGCTGCAACCTGACCCTCCACGTGCAGGACAACACGATCGTGAAGGTCACCTCACCCCACGACAACCCGGTGACCCACGGCAACCTGTGCATCAAGGGGCGGTTCGGCTTCCAGCACGTCCAGAACGTGGCCTCCGATGGCTGAGCCGCCGACCCCCTCCGCCGACAGGAAGGCGGCCAAGCCGCCTGACGGCACCTGGCTCGCGTCACGGGTCCCGGCGGGGTGGCGGCGTGGGTAGGGTCACCGTGCAGCGGCGCATATTGCGGATCCGGGAGGCCGGGCCGAGTCACCGGGTCGACTCGCTGGCCGCCGAGGAGCCGCTGGAGATCCGGCTCAACGGCAAGCCGCTCACCATCACGATGCGCACCCCCGGCGACGACTTCGACCTGGCGGCCGGGTTCCTCGTCAGCGAGGGCGTCATCGGCGAGGCGGGCGACATCGAGGCCATCCGCTACTGCGCGGGGGCCCTGGAGAACGGCCTGAACACCTACAACGTGCTCGACGTGCGGCTCACGACGGGCGTGAACCCGCCGGCCACCTCGCTGGAGCGCAACTTCTACACGACCTCGTCGTGCGGGGTCTGCGGGAAGGCCTCGCTCGACGCGGTCCGGACCGTCGCGCGGTGGGAGGTGGCCCCCGACGACGTCACCTTCTCCGAGGAGGTCATCGCCGAGTTGCCCGAGAGGCTGCGTACCGCCCAGAAGGTGTTCGACCGGACCGGCGGCCTGCACGCCGCCGGGCTGTTCACGCCGAGCGGGCGGGCGCTGGCGGTCAGGGAGGACGTCGGGCGGCACAACGCGGTCGACAAGCTCGTCGGGTGGGCGCTGCGCGACGGCCGGCTGCCCCTTCGGCAAACGGCGCTCATGGTGTCGGGCAGGGCCTCGTTCGAACTCGTCCAGAAGGCCGTCATGGCGGGCGTTCCGGTGCTGGCAGCGGTGTCGGCGCCGTCAAGCTTGGCGGTGGAACTGGCCGCCGAGTCCGGGTTGACCCTGCTCGGGTTCGTGCGTGGCCGGTCCATGAACGTCTACTCCGGAGAGGAGCGGATCAGCGCGTCATCATGAGATCGCCGCCCGAGGCCAGGGGCATGGCCGGTGGCGTCTTCACGATGGCGGACGGGATGCCGGCCGGCGACACTTCGCCCCCTCGCCACCGGCATCCCGAATGCCACATTTCGCCCTGTACGTGAACTTTAAAATCTCTTAGCCGTCTTCGCCCTCACCTAAGGGGATCACTCTCCGTGTCAATGACATGACTTATCGGAGGGGCACCAGAGATGAGAGCCGCGGCGACTGTCGGATTGATCGTGCTGGCCGGGTGTGTGGCATGTGGCGCCAACCAAGGTCAGAAGCCCGCTTCGGCGGTCGAGGTCAAACCGGCCGCCATCAAGCCGGTGAGCGCGGCCAACGCGAAGGCGGTCAAGGCCAACGAACTGGGTCAGATCCCGGTGCTGATGTACCACCGCATCATCGAGAACCCGACCACCCAGGACGACCGCACGCCCAAGCAGTTCCGCACCGAACTCGACCGGCTGGCCAAGGAAGGCTACGTGCCGATCACCGCCGCCGAGTACGTGACCGGGAAGATCGACATTCCGGCCGGGAAGCACCCGGTCGTGCTGACCTTCGACGACTCGTCGCCGTCGCAGGTCACCCTCGACGGGACCGGCACCCCCGCCAAGGACACGGCGGTGGCGATCCTGCTCGAAGCGGGCGCGAAGCACCCGGGCTTCCGCCCGGTGGCGACCTTCTACGTGACGCGCGACATGTTCGGCAAGAGCAGCCCGTCGGAGCAGGCGCAGATCGTCGCCTGGCTGAAGCAGCACGGCATGGAACTCGGCAACCACACGAAGGACCACACGAACCTGATGGGCAAGCCCAAGCAGGTCGTGCTCGACGAGGTCACCGCCGGGCACAAGCTGATCACCGACCTCAACGGCGGCGAGGTCGTCACCTTCGCGCTCCCCTACGGCAACCAGCCGAAGACCAAGGAGTGGGCGCTCAAGGGCTCCGACAAGGGGGTGAAGTACAACTACTCCGGCGTGTTCCTGGCGGGCTACATGCCGGCCCAGTCGCCGTTCAGCGGCGCGTTCGACCCGCTGGGCATCCCGCGCATCCGGTCGATGGACAAGAAGGGCGACTGCGCGAAGTTCTGCTCGACGGGGTGGCTCGACTGGCTGAAGGACAACCCGGGCGAGCGCTACACCAGTGACGGCGACGCGCGCACGGTCGCGTTCCCGAAGTTCCAGGAGACGATGCTGGCGCCGAGCGCCAAGACAAAGGCACTCGCCTATTAAAAGATCATCTTTCCATCAAGATCGCCTAAGTCCGGTCTGTCCGGGGATCGTCGTGGGAATTTCGCCCCCATGCGGACATATATGGTCGTCGGCCTCGGATTCGGGCTGGCGCTGATCACCGGGTCGGCGGCCTTCGCCGACTCGGCGGATAGAGAGCACGGCCACCAAGCCGTGAAGGACCGGCACCACAAGCACGTACAGGAGAACAAGCAGCACGGGCGCCCGACCGTGCACCGTGACCACACACGGGACCGGCGCCCGGTTGCCACCCGCGCCCACGGCACGGCCGAACGACGCTCGACCGCGACCCTCGGCACCGCCGCCACGACGAACCGGCAGGCGGCCCGCACGGGCGCCCAGCGCCGCGCGCTCCACGACGCGACGGCCAACCGCGCGGCCCTGCTCGCCGCGCACCAACGGGCGAACCAGGCCGCCATGCACCAGCGCCAACGCGCGACTTCGGCCGCCGGGCACCAGCACGCCGCCCTGAACGCGGCCACCGCCCGCGCCTTCACCCGCCTGGCCGGCCAGCAGACGACGACACAACGACGCGCGGCCCCGAACACGACGACGGGCCGCACCATCAGCGGCGCGGCCGTCCAGCGCGCCGCCTACGGGCGCGCGGTCCACGCCCAGGCGAACCACCGGCGCTCGGCGGACATCCGCAGACACCCCGACGGCCGCCGGCACATGCGCTTCCACTACGCCGACCGCCCGGAGATGCGCGCCCGCCACCATGAAGGGGACCGCGAGCGACATCACGACGGCGACCGCCCACACGACCACGCCCGCCACCACGACATGCAGAACAGGCACCACGACGGCCACGACGGGCAAGGCCGGCATCACGAAGGGCAGCGCGACGCTTTCGGCAGGCACCACGACTCACACGACAGGCGCCACGACCTGCCCAACGGCCATCACCACGACCACGGCCGCCAGCACGACATGCGCGGCGACCACGACGGGCACCGCGGCCACCACGACGGGCCACGCAACACGCCCGGCAGGCACCACGACTCACACGACAGACAGCACGACCTGCGCAACGGCCACCACGACGCAGACGGCCGTCGCAACGGCCACCATGAAGCACACGGCCGCCACCACGACGCACACGGCCGTCACCACGACCACCCCGTCGCCCATCACGGTCACGCCAACGCGCACGCCCACCACGCCGCTCATCACGCCGTCCACCACGGCACGCACCACGCCCGCCCGGCCGCCCACCAGCGCCACCAGCGCCCCCGCCGTCCCGAGGTCATGAAGTTCGGGGACAAGAGTCACCAGATCCGCGCCATGAAACAGCGCCTGCGGCAGCTCGGTTTCGACTCCGGCGTCGACGACGGCCGTTACGGCGAGACGACCCGTTACGCCGTCTGGGCCTTCCAGAAGGTCAACGGCCTCCGGATGACCAACCGCATCGACCGGGACACCATGTGGGCGCTGCACCACCCGCGCCGCGTCAAGCCGCTGGTCCGGCCGAAGCTCACCAACCGGGTCGAGATCGACGTCCGGCGGCAGCTGATGACCATCTGGCGTGACGGCAAGCCCGATCTCACGACCCACATCTCCACGGGCGCGAACCGGTCGTACTGCGACAACGGGCACTGCGGTTTCGCCCGCACCCCCGCGGGCGACTTCCGGGCGGGGACGCGGGCGCCGGGCTGGACGACGAGTCCGCTTGGCACGATGTTCAACTCGATCTACTTCAACGGCGGCATCGCCATGCACGGATCCTCGGAGGTACCGAAATATCCGGCCTCACACGGATGCATCCGGATTCCGATCCACACCTCGAAGATCATCTACGCCATGGTCACCGCGGGCGAACCGGTGCACGTCCGTGGCGCGCAGAGCAAGTACACCTAAGGCGGTCAGTTCTGATAGGGATCGTGCTCGGCGAGGAGCCGGTCGAGTCTCGCCTGGTCGACCCGGGCCACCACGGCCGACTCCTCCTGCCGGTCGCGCACCACCTTGGCCAGCGTGAACGTCGCGGTCACCAGGTAGAAGACCCCGACGGCGAAGAACGACCTGATCCAGGGGTCGACGGGCAGGTAGGCGACCCCCAGTGTGAGGGCGCCGAGCGCCAGCCCGAACGAGATGACGGACTGCGCGAAATAGGCGGATGTGGTCTTGTTTGGCACGGGCTTGTTCATGGGGCAATGCTGGAGGCCCAGCCCGGGGCCGGACCTGAGCCCGCCATCCCAAGTTACCGGTGAGTAGCACATGAGTACACGGACCGATCTGCGCGCCTTCGCCCTCACCCTCCCCGAGGCGTTCGAGGACTTCCCCTGGGAGGACGACGCCGTCGTCAAGGTGAACAAGAAGATCTTCCTGTTCCTCGGCTCGGCCGAGCGGGCCACCGGCTTCGGCGTGAAGCTGGTCGTCGCCCACGGGCACGCGCTGAGCGTGCCGGGCGCCATCCCGAGCCGCTACGGCCTGGGCCGTTCGGGCTGGGTGACCGTTCCCTACGACGCCGATCTGCCCGAGTTCGACGTGCTCCAGGACTGGGTGGAGGAGAGCTACCGGCTCGTCGCGCCGAAACGGCTCAGCAAGTTGCTCTGACCCAGATGACAACCTAATGTTGTCGATATGGAGCCATCAGAGTTACTCGCCCGCGCACGCAAACGCGCGGCCAACCCCTCTGACCCGCTGGACACCCTGGCCGCAGCCAACGAGCTGAGCCAGGAGATGACCCGCGACGCCGACGCCCTGATCGATCTGGCGGTCCGCGACGCCCGCGCCGCGGGCACCTCCTGGACGGCCATCGGCGACCGCCTCGGCGTGTCGAAGCAGGCCGCCCGTAAGCGCTTCACCCGCAACTTCACCCACCCGTTCTCGGCCCGCAAGACGCGGCGCGCGGCGGCCTGTTCGTTCTGCCGCAAGCCGCCGAACCCGCACCTGCACATGGTCTACGGCGAGGGCGGCCGGATCTGCGCCGAATGCGTCGCCCTGGCCGCCGAGATCGTCGCCGACAAGGCCAAGACGCGTTAGGTGACCGTCACCCGGCGCTGGTAGCGCTCGTCCCGCCAGATGCCCTTGCCGATGATCTCGGCGAGGGTGTCGGCGGCGTCGTACACGTCGACATAGCGCAGGTAGAGCGGGGTGAACCCGAACCGCATGATGTCAGGGGCGCGGAAGTCGCCGTGCACCCCGTGGTCGAGCAGCGCCCGCATGATCGGGTAGCCGTGCTCGTGCCGGAAGCTGATCTGGCTGCCGCGCCCGGCGGGGTCGCGCGGGGTGGCCAGGTCGAGCCCGAGGGGCTCGGTCAGCGCGATGAACAACTCGGTCAGCGCGACGCTCTTGGCCCGCACCGACCTGATGTCGACCTTCCCCCACAGGTCGAGCGACGCGTTGAGCGCGCTCATCGACAGGATCGGCGGGGTGCCGGCGCCGAAACGGCGCACGCCGTCGGCGGGCCGGTAATCGGCCTCGAAGGCGAACGGCGCGGCGTGCCCGTGCCAGCCGCGCAACGCCGGCTCGGCCTCCGCCAGGTGCGCGGGCGCGCAGTAGAGATAGGCCGGCGCTCCGGGCCCGCCGTTCAGATATTTGTACGTGCACCCCACGGCGAAGTCGGCCGCGCCCACGTCGACGGGCAGCGCCCCCGCGCTGTGGCACAGATCCCAGATCACCAGCGCCCCGGCGGCATGGGCGGTCGCGGTGTCGGCGGCCAGGTCGCGCAGCGCGCCGGTCCGGTAGTCGACGTGCGACAGCAGCACCACGGCGACGTCGTCGTCGAGACAGTCGGCGAGCGCGCCGTCCGGACCGAAATCTCGCACGTTCAGGTCGAAGCCGGCCGCGAGCCCCTGGACGGCGTACCGATCGGTCGGAAAGCCGTCGGATTCCACGACAACGGTCCGGCGGCCCGGACGCAGCCGGATGGCCGCCGACATCAATTTGAAGATCGAGACGGAGGTCGACTCCCCGGTGAGCACCGTGCCGGGCCCGGCGCCGATCAGATTCGCGATCCGGTCGCCGATCACCTCGGGCAGGTCCCACCATCCGGCGGTGTTCCAGCTCTGTCCCAGGTCACGCCCCCATTCGGCGGTGACGGTGTGGGAGACCGCCTCGATCGTGCGCCGGGGCAGCGCGCCGAGGGAGTTGCCGAGCATGTAGACCACGTTCTCCGGCAGGACGAACTCCGCGCGGAAACCACGAAGGGGATCGGCGGAGTCGAGCGCGGCACAGCCGGCGCGGGTGATGCTCATGCCAGACATCATCTCCAGAAATATCCTGACTCGGCAGCCCAATGCGTCACCAAGGGTCGGCTTCCCAAGGGGCCACCTTCTGGTGACCGTTTCCGGCTACGTTTTTGCCTGCTTTTATCCCTGACCGAAAGTGCCATGGGGCGTCCGGAACGACGGGCCTAATGGATGCCAAAAAGGACACAGTCATGTTGCTGGCGTGGGATCTATGGGGACATGTCGTCATCGCCACCCTCTTGACCATTCCGGCCGGATGGGGTGTCGCCCACCTGCTCACTCGGCTCCGGGAGCGTTCCAACCACCCGGAACCTGCGCGGACGGCCTACGCCGACGTCTTCATCGTGATCGGCACGGCGCCCTGGCTCTGGATGATCCTCACTCCCGGTGACCCCTCGGCTCCTGACCGGGCGGTCGGTCTGCTCCCGTTTCACGATCTTGCACAGGTAGTGACGGGACCCGCCGGAACGGCGTTCGTGCAGGTCGGAGGCAACCTCCTGGTGTTCGCCGCACTGGGCGCGCTTTTGCCCCTCAGGTCTCAAAAGTTGGCTCGTTTGAAGATCGTCGCGGCCGTCGCGGCGGCCGGATCTCTTACCGTCGAGTTACTTCAATACGGCCTGGAGCTCCACCGTGTGTCGTCGGTCGATGACATTCTGCTGAACACAATAGGGGCGGTCCTGGCTGCGGTCATGACGCAGCGTTGGTGGGCACGGTGAATAGCGGCTAGGACCGTTCCAGGGTAACGGGCTGCACTAACCGCTGAAGATCGCCACAGGGGCCCGATCCGCCCAAATTCGGCTCGGGACCAACCATTCTCTCTGTGCGATCGTGGACAAGACGGGGCAAGTTCTCTGGAGACGCTAACCCCCCGTTGGTGACAGAGGGTGATCAAACGTGACCGAGTCCCCGGTGCATCACGAGCCCCCCATTTACCGGCGTATCGCCGACCGGCTGCGCACGCAGATCCTGTCCGGCGAACTCCGTGATGGGGAGCGGCTACCGGGCGAAAACGCCCTCATGACCGAGTACGGCATCGCCCGCGCCACCGCGCGGCAGGCGCTGGCCGTACTCATCAATGAGGGCCTGGCTGTTCCGCGGCGAGGTTCGGGGGTATACGTGAGGCTGTTTCGACCCATCAGACGGCATGGGTCACGACGTCTGTCCCGTGAACAGTGGGGGCAGGGGCGGGCGATCTGGGATTCCGACACCCGAGGTCGTGCTTACACCGTCGACGAGGTGCACATCGAACGCTTGCCGGCGAGCGAGGACATCGGGCGCGTCCTCGACGTCGACGAGGTGTGGATCCGCCGAAGGCGCTACAACGTCGACGGCAGGCCCGTCCAGCTGGCCGTCTCCCACTTCCCCGCCGACCTGGTGGAGGGCACCGCCATCACCCTGCCCGACACCGGCCCCGGCGGCGTGTACGCCCGCCTGGGCGACCTCGGCTACCTCCCGGCCCACTTCACCGAGGAGTTACGCGCCCGCATGCCCCAGCCCCAGGAGGCCGAGCTCCTCCATCTGCCTCCGGGCAACCCGATCATCGTCGTCGTGCGCACGGCGTACACGTCGGGAGGCATACCAGTTGAGCTCAACGAGATGACACTCGACGCCGCGTCGTATGTACTCCAGTACGACTTCGACGCGTAGTTCAACTTGAAAAATCGGACGATAGGTGGACCTGTCCTCCCAGGATCTTGTCTTCTCTAGAGATGTCCCGCACCTTGATAGTGAGACGTCAAGGAGAACGGGGCACACCCGGGGCGGCTCGGCGAGGGAAAGGTGGGCAGATGTCCTTTGACCGGCATCTTGCCGAAATTGCCCGCGAGTATCCGGAATGGACTATCTGGCGGAGCGATGCGGGACGGTGGTGGGCAACCCGCCACCATCCCCTGAGCTCCGCCCAGCGGGAGGCCGGCTGCGCGATGACCATCGACGCGGACGAGCCGGACGGATTACGCCAATTGTTACGCGACCAGGAGGAACGTGCCAATACGGCGGATCCGTGAGATGTCCCCACCGAAGCGCGGAAGCCTCCGACCCTATCGGGGGCGGAGGCTTCCGCTTTCTCATCCATGAATAACCACAGACCCCCGTGGGGGCGCTTTCCACTGGTGCCAGCCAACGACGAGGCGCTCTCACGGGGCACCACACCGGCCGCCGACGAAGCCGGCCGGAGTCGAACAGCGGGTACGACCGGCAGCCGCCCCCGCTCACGAACGGCGATGGGCCCGCCGCCACCCCATTGGCGGGCCCATCTCCACACTCACGCGCCGCGGGCATCCATCGGAGGCAGCCCGCGTCGCAGGTCAACCGGCGCGGCCACGACGGCCGGGTCGTGATCGACGATCACATGCCCGTCATCGGAGTCATCCTCCTCGGCGGCCTGATCGGCCAGCACGGCGGGACCGGCGGCGGCCGGGGAAGGCGCGGCTGCCGGCTGCGCGGCCGGCGCCGGAACCTCGTCTTCTTCGACCTCTTCGACCAGCTCGGCCCGCTCGACCGGGAGCTCCTCGTCGATCGACGGAGCCGGCGGCAGCACCGACGCCTCGTCGATCAGCGGACCGGCGGCCTGCTCGCGGTGCAGCAGATCGCCCAGCACGGCGCCGATCTCGTTGAGGCGGCGCATCACCTCGGTGTGGGTGTCGGTCAGATAGACCACACGCCGGCCGGTGTGCTCGTCAAGGTATCCCGCACGGTGCTTGGCCGAAGTCAAGGTCTGCTCCGACACCGCGTTGGCGTCGGTGACCAGCTTCTCGGCCTCCAGCGTCGCGGCGGTCACCCGCCGGTCGGCCTCGGCCCGCGCGTCCCGCAACGTCTCCTCGGCCTCGGCGTTGGCCGTCGCCACCTTCTCCTCCGCCTCGGCCCCGGCCTGCGACAGCAGCCGCTCGGCCGACGCCGTCGCGTCGTGGATGCGCCGCTCGGCCTCGTCCTGCGCCGCCGCCCGGATGGAGTCGGCCTGCTCCCGCGCCGTCGACACCACACGGTCGGCCTCGGTCGCCGCCTGGTCGCGCATCTGCGACGCCGCGCTCTCCGAGGCCTCCTTGTTGGCACGGGCCTCTTCGTGGGCCAGCTTGAGGATTTGGCTCAGCCGCTCACCCAGCTCATCGGGGCTCTGCGGAGCCTCGGTCAGCTTCCGGCGAGCCTCGGCGAGCTCCAGCCGGCTCTGCTCGGCCTGGTCGATGGTACGTGCCAGACGCTCCTCGAGATCACGGATCTGGTTCCGGGTGCGGATCATGTAGTCGTGCACCTGACGGCGGCTGTATCCACGCATGACGACTTCGAAGGAGTCGTCGCTCATGAGGTCGGGGAAACTGTCAGTCTGGTTCGTCATGAAGAGCCTTGGGGGAGATGGCGGGAAGACGTATCAAGACACGACTTTCCTGCTATCAGCGTCAACCTGCAACCCGAACCTGGTTATTGCCCGCGCCTCAGTCTGACCCGCGCAATGCCGCGGCCAGCGCCGACCGCGAGGTGATCTCCAGCTTGGGGAAGATCCGGTAGAGGTGCGAACCCACGGTCCGGTGGGACATGTAGAGCTTCTCGCCGATCTCCCGGTTGGTCATGCCGTCGGCCGCCATCTGGGCGATCTGGAGCTCCTGGGCGGTGAGGACGTCCCGGGCGTCGCCGGTGCGGCGGCGGCCGCTCTCGCCGGAGGCGCGCAGTTCCTGCCAGGCCCGCTCGCTCCACGGGATGACGCCGAGCGCGTCGAAGGTCTCCCTGGCCGTCCGCAGCGGCGTGCGCGACTCGGCCAGGCGCCGCTGGCGGCGCAGCCATTCGCCGTGGGCCAGCTGCACCCGCGCGCGGGCGAACGGCATCCGGCGCAGGTCGGCGTCGAGCGCGGCGGTGAAGAGGGCCTCGGCGGCCTCGTCGTCGGCCAGCACGGCCCTGGCGTAGCGCAGGTCGGCGTGCAGGGCGGGTGACGGGGTGCGGAGGGCGACCTCCTCCAGCTCCGCCACGATCCCGGTGATCGCGTCGCCCTGGCCGCAGTGCGTCGCGGCGTCGGCGAGCTCGGCCAGGCTGTAGCAGCGCAGGGCCTCGTGGTAGACGGGGTCGGCGGGGTCGAAGATCCGGCGCAGGTGGTCGTACGCGTCGCCGTAGCGCCGCTCGCCGAGGGCGGCGAGGCCGCGTGCGTGCTGCACGGTGGCCAGCACCGGACGCGCCCCCATCGGCAGGGCCGCCTGTTCGGCCACCGCCGCGAGGTTCTCCATCCGGTCGGGGTTGCCGCGCAGCGCGGCGACCACGGCGCCCGAGGCGTGGGCCATGGCGTGCATCAGCGGCAGGGACGTCTCCTGGGCCAGCCGCCCGGCCTCCTCGGCGGCCGACATCGCCACGCCGAGATCGGCCAGCCGGGCCGCGCTGAACGCCTGTGCCCCCAGGTCGCGGCACATATGGCTGAGCCGGCCCTGGACGCGCAGCCGGGGCAGCGACAGGGCGCAGAAGTCCTCCGACAGGTCGAAGGCCCCCACCGTCAGCGCCGAGCTGCCGAGCAGCCGGGCCGCCCGCCAGCCGTCGGGCCGGTCGGCGGCCAGCCGGCGGAGCCGCTCGATCACCACCCGGCCGCGCTCGATCGGGGCGGCGTACGCCAGGATCGAGAGCAGCCAGCCGTCGTGCTCGTCGACGGGCAGGCTCTCGGCCGCGGCGACGACGAGTTCGCGCGATTCGGCGTCGGTGTGGGCCCAGAAGCACCGCAGGGACGCGCTCGACAGCAGCTTCATCGCCAGTTCGAGCTCGCCCTCCTTCGCCACGGTCTCGGCGAGCTCGACCAGGGAGCGCACCGCCGCGGCGTCGTCGCGGACGTCCTCCTCGAAGCTCTCGCGGATCCACACGACGCGGGCGCGCTGGCGGAGCGACAACGTCCAGGGCTCGGCCTCGGTCACCAGCCGGGTGGCCAGGTCGCGGCGGCCCGCCTCGGCGCCCCACTCGGCCGCGTGGACCAGCCGTTCGCGCCGCAGGGCGGGGTCGACGCTGAGCCGGGCGGCGCGTTCGAGGCCCTCGACGGCCGACAGCAGGTCGCCGCGCCGCCGGGCCCGGCGGGCCGAGGTCTCCAGCTCGGCCGCCATCTCCTCGTCGGGACGGTTGGTGGAGGCCGCCCGGTGCCAGCGGTTGCGGTCGGGGTGGTCGATCAGGACCTCGGCCAGGGCGGCGTGCGCCGCGTGCCGCCGGGACCGGCTCGCCTCCTGCTGGATGGCCGCGCGCATGAGCGGGTGGCGGAACCAGACCACGGTCTCGTGGAGGTCGACCAGCCGGACGGCCACCGCCGGGGCGAGGTCGTCGGCGGTCACCTCCGTGCCGAGGATCAGCGTGGCGGCGTCCATCGCCTCGCACAACGCGGTCGAGTCGTTGACCGCGACCACCAGCAGCAGGGTGCGGGTGACCGAGGGCAGCCCCGACAGGCGGGCGGTGAAGGTCTGTTCCAGCCGGGAGGTCAGCGGGAGCCGGCCGGGCTCCGGCCGCAGCGTCTCCACGGCGATCGGCAGCTCGACCAGGGCCAGCGGGTGGCCCGCCGCCTCCCTGAGCACCCGGGCGCGCGCCTCCGGCGTCAGGGTGGGGCTGCGGGCGTCGAGCAGGGCGGTGGCGTCGTCGTCGTCGAGCCGGTCGAGCACCAGTTCCGGCAGCCCCGCGACCTCCAGAGGGCTCTGCGACCCGTCGCGGAGCGCGGCCACCACCAGGATCGGCGCGGATTCCAGCCGCCGCACGACGAACGCGAGCACCTCGGCGCTGGGCCGGTCGAGCCAGTGCACGTCGTCGGCCAGCAGGAGCACGGGCGTGCGCGCGGCCGCCTCACGAAGGAGGTTCAGCGTGCCCAGGGCCACCAGGAAGAGCTCGGGCGTCCCGGCCGCGATCAGCCCGAACGCCGCCCCCAGGGCGTCGCGCTGGGGCGCGGGCAGCTCCGCGATCTCGGCCGTGAACGGCAGCAGCAGCTGGTGCAGACCGGCGAACGGCATGTCCGTCTCGGCCTGCGCCCCGGCCGTCCGCAGGATCCGCATGCCCCGGTCGGCGGCCGTGGCGGCCGTGTCGAGCAGCAGGGCCGACTTGCCGATCCCGGCGTCGCCCCGGATCAGGATCGCCGCACCGCCGTCGCGAACCCCGTCGACGAGGTCGGTGAGACGTGCCCGCTCAAGCTCACGCCCGAAAAGTGCCATATGTGACTATTTTCGCCTCGGATCAGGGTCCTGTCCAACAGGCCTCAGTCGGTGACGCAGTCAGGTGACGCATGCCCCGCCGAACCCGCCGTTTCTAGCTTAGGGCGCAGAAAGCCGTCCATTTCCTGGAGAACGCCATGCCCAAAAAGCTCCTGCTGGCCGTCGCGCTCGCCGCGCTGGTCCCCGCCATGACCACGCCCGCGTTCGCCTCGACCGGCCACCACCAGCATGAGGCCAAGCCGACCGTCATCCTGGTCCACGGCGCGTTCGCCGACGCGTCGAGCTGGACCAAGGTCGTCGCCAAGCTGCAGCACGCCGGCTACCCGGTGATCGCGCCCGCCAACCCCCTCCGGGACCTCAAGGGCGACTCCGACTACGTGTCCAGCGTGATCTCCACCGTCCCGGGGCCGGTGATCCTGGTCGGCCACTCCTACGGCGGCTCGGTCATCAGCGCCGCAGCCGGCGGCCACACCAACGTCAAGGCGCTGGTGTACGTCGCGGGCTACGCCCCCGAGGTGGGCGAGTCGGCCCTCGACCTCACCGGCAAGTTCCCGGGCAGCCAACTGCCCACCAGCCTCCTCACCCGCGACTACCCGGGCGGCACCGACGTCTACGTCGACCCGGCCAAGTTCCGCGCCGCCGTGGGCGCCGACCTGCCCGCCCGCGACACCGCCCTGGCCGCCGCGACCCAGCGGCCGGTCTCCTACGCCGCGCTCGACGCCAAGGCCACAACGGCGGCGTGGAAGAAGATCCCGTCGTGGTACCTCGTCTCGGGCGCCGACCAGGCGATCCCGACCGCGGCCCAGAAGTTCATGGCCAAGCGCGCCGGGTCGCACACCACCGAGGTCAAGGGCGCCTCGCACCTGGTGTTGATCTCCCACGCGGACGCCGCCGCCGACCTGGTCGCCGCGGCCGACCGCGCCACCCGGTAGTCAGTTCACCAGCGACGGGCCCGCGCGTGCCGGCGGGCCTTGTCCATGTAGCGATCGGGGGTCTCGGCGAAGGTCGCGACGTCGTCTTCGTCGAGATCTCGGATGATCTTCGCCGGGCTGCCCGCCAGCAGCACCCCGCCGGGGAACTTCTTGCCCGGCGTGACCAGCGCGCCGGCCGCCACCAGGGTGCCCGCGCCGATGTAGGCGCCGTTGAGCAGGATCGCGCCGATGCCGATCAGGGCGCCGGTCTCCACGTAGGCGCCGTGGACGACCGCCCGGTGGCCGACGCTGACCCTCGGTTCGAGGACGGCGGGGAAGCCCGGATCGGCGTGCAGGCAGCACAGGTCCTGGACGTTGCACTGCGCGCCGACCTCGATCGACTCGTCGTCTCCCCGCAGCACGCTGCCGTACCAGACGTTCGCGTGCGTGCCGACGCGGACGCGGCCGGCCACGACCGCGCCCGGCGCGATCCACGCCGTCGGGTCGATCGACGGCAGGTCGTCGTCGAGAGCGAACACCTCAGCCAACCCAGGCCCCCGTGGTGAAGTTTCCTACGTTGATCGCCATGACCGGCGCCGCCACCGCGACATACGCCATGAACGCCCATCTGTTGCGCGCCGCGGCGATGCCGATCCCGATGTAGAGCGGCCACCACAACAACGATGCCCGCCCGACCGACATGTAGAACGAGGACATCGCCAGCAGTGCGACCGCCTGGGGCGCCAGGTAGGCGAGCTCCGCCCATCTGCGCCGCACCAGCTGCCACACGATCAGGGCGACCAGCACGAAAGCCGCCAGGATCTCTTCACGATACGACGTCTGGAGGACCGGCTCCTCCAGCGACCTGTTCCAGGTGTTCGTCAGCACCTCGATCGGGTCGACGGGAAAGCGCCCCCAGTACTGCGCCTGGGCGTCGTTCCAGGCCATCCAGTCGCCGACGCGGATCTTCAGGAAGATCATGTACGCCAGCACCGGCAACCCCGGCACCACGAGCCAGAAGATCTTCCGCCAGTCGGCCCGCAGCCCCTTCTCGGAGACCAGGAACATCACCGCGAGGCCCAGCGCCAGGAACAACCCGGTGATCCTGATCGAGGCCGCGAACGCCGCGAGGACCGCCGCCCACTCCCAGCGCCCCTGACGCGCCAGCAGCCAGGCCGGGATCGCCAGCGCCAGGAACGGCGCCTCGGAATAGCCCGCCCACATGAACACCGCGAACGGCGACAGGAAGAACGCCAGCACCGTCCAGGTGCCGGTCCCTTCCTTGTACGACTCGCTCAGCCGCGACAGGAACACGGCGACCACCGCGCTGCCCACGACCGACACCAGCACGATCAGCAGGTCGTAGTTGGGCACCAGCCAGTTGAGGTCGCGCAGCAGCAGCGGCAGCCCGGGGAAGAACGCCACCAGCTTGGGCGCGTCGGTCATGCCGGGAGAGCCGTCGTAGCCGAACTGGGCGATCGTGATGAAGTTCTCGGCGTCCCACGGCGTCAGCCGGTCGAGCAGGGGCGCCTCGGTTCGGCCGGGGGCGGCCAGCACCATGTAGACGTAGGTCGCGACGTGCCAGAAGAACCAGATGCCCAGCGCCGTCAGGTCGCCGGGCTGCCCGAGCCATCTCCGCCTCGCGGTGGGAGCGTCTTCCGGCTGGTCCGCGTCGGTCTTGGCCTGCTGGGTCTCCGTCACGAAGACCATCGAAGTGGAACAACAGCGGACATGCCAAGAGGGTGGGCCGCGAGTCCCCCAGCTCATCGCCATTTATCCAGCTCAGGCGGGTGAAAGTTTCACATGTTCTAGCATGAGGCTCGTGCAGTTTGACGGTTTCGCGGCCGTGGAGCAGGACGTCCGGGCGATGGTGGCCGACCCTCAGTGGTCGCTGCGCCGGATGGAGTCACGCGCCGAGGCGCTCGCCCGCCGGGGCCTGTCGGCCCGCGACGGCTCGTGCTGGATCTTCGGGCTGGGCGCGCGCTGGTACCGGCGCGACGCCGACGGCCAGTGGATGCTGGCCCCGCCCCCCGCAGAACCCGGGGTGCGCAACACCTGTGTACGCGTCAATCCCGCCATCCCCTGGTGGCTGGTGCCGCAGGGGCCCGACTTCGCGGCCGACCGGGGGTCGACTCAGGGCTTCGTGGGGCCCGACGTGCTGCCCGAGGTCGCCGAGCGGATCCGGGCGATCCTGGCCGCCCATCGGGGGCTGAGCCAGGACGACTTCCCGCTCGTCGCGGGCCCGCTGAAAGACCTGTTCGCCCCCGAGGTGACCTCACCGGTCGCGACGGTGTGGGGCGTGGTCATGTGGTGCGCCTACGCGCCGGCCTTCGACGGCAACGAGCAGCTGCTGACCATGTTCGGCGAGTTCCTCGGCCGGCCGCTGCCGGGCGACGACTGGGTCAGGTGGCTGCCGGGGATACGGCTTGAGAGCGTGCTGGAGCCGTACAGGGAACGGCTGGCCGCCGGAGCGCCCGAGACGGCGCTGCGCCTGGCCGGGCTGGCGGCGGAGGTCGCGACCGTGCTGAGCGACGACCCGCGTTTCCGGCCGCGCGCCCAGGCCCTCACGGTGATGATCGAGCCCCTGCTGCGGCAACCCTGGCTCGACCACGGCCACGCCGAGCGGGGGTCAGATCTGGCCAGACACTGGCTGCACCGGTTGCCACCCCATCTGACCAGTACGACCGTCCACGAGACCGCCCCGAAGGACCACTTCCAGCACACCTTCTACGACCTGACCGAGGCCCTGGGCTACCTGGCCGGCCGGGGCGTCGAGCCGCGCCTGGCCGCCGCGAGCCTCCTCGCCTGTGACCTGTCAACGGTGGCTGACGCCGAGGTGACAGATGTCTTCCCCCTGCTCGACGACGAGGTGCGCCGGGCCGCCCGGCAGGCCCTTGACGATTCGGCCCACCCGCTGAGGGCCCTGTGGCCCGTCGACGGCGGGCTTCCCGACGTGCTGTCGCCGCCGGGCCGCGAGGCCGCCTCGGCACTGCTCGGCGCGGCCTACGCCACAGGTCTGGCATGGTCTGCCATGATCGGCAGGGCGGTGCCGGAAAGAGGATTCCCGTCGGCTTCCGCCGTCTCTGGGAAGTTGATTCACGAGCGGGACGACACGGTTCCTTCGCCGTTGCGGATGCCCGGAAGGCCCGTCTCGGAGATCACCTCGGAGTGGTTGTACCACTCCTGACCGCCAGATCCCCCTTACCCCGCAAAGACCGACAAATCATCCTTTAGCAATCAGGTCTCACCCACCTTGGGAAATTGACCGAATTGTGATCGCGCTTAGCGGGAAATGGTCAGTCGAGGGGGGTCCGGCGGCGGGAATGGTCCCGATGGGCCATGTCGCCGAAACCGACGCGGACGTAACCTCGAAGAGGGTGTGGGCTGCGGAAGGAAGGACGACGCGGTGGGGCACGACGACTTGGACTCCCGGGTCCATGACCGTGTCGCGTTGGACGAAATCGCGCTCTACGCCGAGGTTCTGGAGGCCGTCAACTTCACGGATGACCGACTGACCTTGGAAGAGCTCGACAACGCGCTCGGGTTGCGGACTTCGGCGAGCCGCTGAAGACGAAGATCACGGTCCCGGGCTTCCGAATATGGGGGGCTCGGGATCTGTTATTCCACGACGATCATGGTCGGGAGCGCAAGCCGTACATCAGATCCTGCCAGCGGGCGGCGATGGCGGTGGCGGCCCGCTGCGAGGCCGATTCGAGCGCCCCGGCGGCCAGCGTCATCCGTTTGCGCTCGTCGTCGACCAGCGACAGCAGCGCCCCCGCGTAAGCCTCGATCTCCCCGGCCCCCTCGCTGACGAGCACGCTGTCGACCCCCGGCCGCACGAACTGGGCCAGCCCCTTCGGGCCGTCGAAGCCCACGATGGGCACCCCCGTGCTGAGCGCCTCGTTCACGGTCATGCCCAGCACCTCGTGGCGCGACGGCACCGCCACGATCGACGCCTTGGCGAACTCGCCGGGCAGGTCGGGCGTGGTGCCCATGAAGTAGACGTGGTTGTGCAGGCTGAGCTCGGCGACCAGGGCGCGCAGCCGCTTCTCCTCCGAGCCGGCGCCGTAGAGGCGCAGCCGCCAGTCGGGCCGCTTGTCGGCCACCATCGCGAAGGCTCTGATCAGCCGGTCGAACGCCTTGTCGGCCACCCACCGGCCCCCGGCGCTGATGATCCGGTTGTCCATGCGCGACCTCGGCCACGGGGCCTTGGGCAGCGGGTCGGGGATGGTGTGCACGCTGAGCTCGTCGTCGAGCAGCCGGGTCCATTCGCCACGCCCGGTGTCGGTGCTGGTCACGACCGCGTCGAGGCGGGGGTAGTAGCGCTGGACGGGGGTCGGCACGGCCGGCCGCGTCCATTCGCGGGCGATCCTGACCACCTCGCGGGGGGCGTAACGGGCCGACTGCACGCTCAGGCTGGGCCGGGCGGTGACCAGCACGTCGGAGCGGATGGCGCGCAGCGTCCGCCACAGGGCGACCTCGGTGCGCACCTGGCCGCGCGGCAGCAGGTGGCGGCCGGGCCGGGCGTCGACCAGCCAGCGCAGCCTGATCGCGGGGTCGACGGGGAAGAACGGGGCGTCCCTGGTGCGCTTGACGCTGACCACCTCGACCTGGTGCCCGCTGGTGAGGGCGGCCGCGAGGTTCAGCATCGCCCGTATGTCACCGCGCATTCCGTACGCGGACGGCACCAGGAACGTGATCTTCACGCCGCGCCCACCTCGAGCCGGAGATGGTCGGCGGGCGAGAAGCTCGGCTTGATCGGCACACCGTCGATCTGCGTCGCCGGGTAGTGGACCCGGCGGCGCTTGCCCTCGACGTCGTCGAGGAGCGCTCCCAAAGCCATGGGGCCCTCGACCCCGTCGACTTCGAGGGAGGGCTCCCACACCCCTTCGGAGTCGGGGGTGGCGGCCAGGACGTCGCACAGGGAGAGCGCGGCGTGAAACCGTACACCTTGGACCGTGGCAATCGCGGTCACGGTGGCGTCACTGTGCTTCAAGGAGAGCCGGGCGCGGTGGTGCTGGTCGTCGTCTCCGAGCCCCGTGTACGCCAGCAGCCCCGTCACCTCGAACCGGCCCTCGCGGAACCAGACCGCCCGCACGTCGGCCACCGGCTCGGCGTCGGCGATCTTGATGGCCAGGAAACCGTTGCGGGTGCGATAGGCGCGGTAGGACATGGTCCGGCGGCCGAGCGCGTAGGCGTCGAGGCGGTCGAGCGAGAAGCCCGGGTCGACGCTCTGCATGCGGGTGCGCGGGCCGCTCTGCTGGAGATAAGCGTCCCAGCGGCCGGGCGTGAGCTTCAGCCCGGCCAGCGAGACCGCGACGGTGGCGTCTCTGGCGGGGCGGCCCGGGGTCCCGAGCCGCACCTTCCGTTCCGAGCCGGTGCCGCGGTGCCGGAGCACCAGATGCGTGCCCGCCTCCAGCGGATGGTCGATCGCCATCCGCAGGGAGAGCACGTCGGCAAGAGTTACCTCGGCGTCTGTTACGACCACACCCACCGTTCAGCCCCCTCCCCGTTGATTGAGCCAACGTTGAGGTTACCGTGATTCTCCCGTTATGTGGAGAACAGGGTGGCGCGCATGTGGCCCTGACCAGCGGATTCGACAACCGATCAACGGACCAGTCAGCCCTTGATGGATTTGATCAAGAGCTGGGCCACGTCGACGACCTCCAGCGTCTCCTTCGCCTTGCCGGTGTTCTTCTTCTCGTTGATCGCGTCGCCGAGCATCACCAGGCAGAACGGACAGGCCGTCGACACCGTGTCGGGATCGGTCGTGAGCGCCTCGTCGACCCGCTCGGTGTTGATGCGCTTGCCGATCCGCTCCTCCATCCACATCCGCGCGCCGCCGGCCCCGCAGCAGAACCCCCGGTCCTTGTGGCGGTGCATCTCCTGGGTGGTGACGCCGGGCACCTTCGCCATGATGTCGCGCGGCTGCGAGTAGACCTTGTTGTGCCGCCCGAGGAAACACGGGTCGTGGTAGGTGATCTTCTCCTCGATCGGCGTGATCGGGGTCAGCTTCCCGGTGTCGACCAGATGCGACAACAACTGCGTGTGGTGTACGACCTCGAAGTGCCCGCCCAGCTGCGGATACTCGTTGGCCAGGGTGTTGAAGCAGTGGGGGCAGGTGGCCACGATCTTCTTGACCCCGGCCTCGTTGAGCGTCTCGATGTTCTGCTGGGCCAGCATGTTGAACAGGAACTCCATGCCCAGACGGCGGGCCGGGTCGCCCGTGCACGCCTCCATCGGCCCGAGCACCGCGAACTTGACGCCCGCGATGTGCAGCAGTTCGGCGACCGCCTTGGTGGTCTTCTTCGCCCGGTCTTCGAGCGCGCCCGCGCAGCCGACCCAGAACAGGTACTCGGTGTCCTCGGGCATCTTCTCGTCGATCATCTGGACCTCGAAGTCGAGCTCCTCGATCCACTCGGCCCGCTTCATCTCGGGCATGCCCCACGGGTTGCCCTTGTTCTCGAGGTTCTTCAGCATCACGCCGGCCTCCGACGGGAAGGCCGACTCGATCATGACCTGGTAACGCCGCATGTCGAGGATGTGGTCGATGTGCTCGATGTCGACCGGGCACTGCTCGACGCACGCGCCGCAGTTGGTGCACGACCAGAGCACGTCGGGGTGGATGACGCCCTGCTCGCCGACGAGGGGCTTCTCCAGCAGGGCCAGCACGTCCTGACCGGCGTGGGCGCGCTGTTCCTCGCTCATCAGCAGGTAGGGCGCGACCGCGAAGGCGTGGTCGCGCTGGTCGAGGATGAGCATCTTGGGCGACAGCGGCTTGTCGGTGTTCCACGCCGGGCACTGCGACTGGCAGCGCCCGCACTCGGTGCAGGTGTAGAAGTCGAGGAAGCCCTTCCAGGTGGTCTCCTCGATCTTGCCGCGGCCGAAGACGTCGGTCTCCGGGTCGGCCTCCTCGAAGTCGAGCACCTTGCCGCCGCTGCGCATCTCCTGGGCCGCGCCCAGGCCGTCGGGACGACGGGAGAACAGCACGTTCAGCGGGGCGGTGAAGATGTGCAGGTGCTTGGAGTTCACCACGATCACCGCGAACACCAGCATCAGGCCGATGTGCAGCAGCAGCGTGATCTCTTCCAGCAGTGACGAGGTCGGCAGGACCCGCGCCACGAGCTCCGAGACGAACGCCCCCGATTCGTAGGGGAAGTTGCCGGTGTTGATCGCCGCGCCCCGGAACAGGAACAACGACCAGATGATGTTGAAGATCATGAACAGGATCAGCCACGCGCCGCCCAGGTGAGACCCGGAGAAGCGGGAGTCGCGGCCCAGCTTCGAGGGCGCGTTCCTGATCCGGATCACCGCGAAGGCGACCAGGCCGAGCAGCGCGGCCAAAGCGATGAAGTCCTGCAGGAAGCCGAGGACCGGCCAGCGGCCGATCAGCGGGATGTGGAAGTCGGGCCGCCCGGTGATGGCGCCCTGGATCATCGCGCCGTACGCCTCGATATAAACCGTCAAAAGGATAAAAAACGCCCACATGACGAAGAAGTGGGCGATGCCGGAAGGCGTCCACTTGAGCAGCTTCTTCTGCCCGAACACCTCGACCAGCTGGGCCTTTATCTCGGCGCCCATGTTCGCACGGGCGTATTCAATACGTTCGGGCGCCGGCTGGCCCACCGTGGCGAGCCGGTAGAGGAAGCCCACCCGCCTGGCCACCACCGCGATCGTCAGCGCCGTCATCAGCAGCCCGATTATGCAGACCAGCAACATTGGGGCCTCCTCATCGCCATCGTGGTCACCATAATCAGACCCTAGAACAAACCTCTAGAAGGCGCTCCGTCAGGGGTCGACATATCGCTGCAACGTGGGCGCGAGCAGGGCGACCAGCTCATCGGGCGTCGCCGACGCGATCGGCTCGATCTTGACGATATACCGCAGCATCACGACGCCGATCATCTGCCCGAAGGCCGCCTCGATCCTGATCGGATCGATGCCCAGCCCCTGGGCGAGCCGCTGGAGCACCGCCTCGCCGAGGAACTCGCGCACCATCGTGGCCGCCTGCTCGTTCGACATCGCCGACCTGATCATCGCGATGATCGGCGCCCGGCGGTCTTCGTCGGAGGCCACCGTCAGGATGAACCTGATCAGCCGCTCCCCCAGCTCCTCGCGGGGCCCGGCCAGGATCATCGGCACCGCCACGCTCGGCTCGACCGGGAACTGCATCGCCGCGACGAACAGGCCCTCTTTCGTGTCGAAATAGTGGTGGACCAGGGCCGGGTCGACGTTCGCCTCCCGGGCGATCCCCCGGACCGTCGCCTTGTCGAACCCCTTCTCCGCGAAGACCCCCCTGGCCGCGGTGATGATCTCACCGCGGGTGTCGAGGGATCCGGGCCGTCTACCGGGCCTGCGCCGCCGCTGTTCCGTCATCCGGCGGGCTCTTTCCGGCCGACCGCGAGGTAAACGCGCATCGGCACGACAAGATCACCACCAGGGCAGACGCGCAGAAGTTCCGCCCGCTCGCGCTCGATCAGCTCGTCGGCCTCGGCCGGGTCGAGCCGGGCCATGTAGGAGTGGGAGCGCAGGTTGGTCAGGAACACGTCGAGCGCCACGTGGCGGGTCCAGTGGATCCACCGGTCGCGGACGTCGAGCCCGCCGTCGGTCATCGCCCGCGCGATGGCCGGCAGGTCCCTGCCCTCGGGCCCGGTGTAGCCCGGCACGTCGGACAGCCTGATCTGGCATTCGGCCAGCCAGCCGGCCTTGCGGGTGTCGACGGAGTTCCACCATCCGGCGACGGCCCGGCGGCTGACCCTCTTGGCCTCCTCGATCGACCGCGCCGGATCGAGCCAGTGCCACGCCTGGGCGTAGGTCACCAGGTCGGCCGAGCCGTCGCGGAAGGGCAGCACGTTGCCGTCGGCCAAAACCGAGGCGCCGTCGTGGTAGGCCAGCATGTGCCCGGCGAGGTCGGCCGCCACCACCCGGGCGCCGCGCCGCTGCATGCCCCGGGAGGAGATGCCGGTCCCGGCGCCGACGTCGACCACGGTGGCGCCGTCGAGCGTCGTCTCGGACAGTTCGGACAGGGCGTCGTAGAGCGCGGCGGGGTACTCCGGTCGGGCCGCGTCGTACGCCTCGGCCACCCTGGGCGCGTCGAAGACCAGGTGACTCATGGGGTAGTAGCGCTCATTTCCTCGCGGACGAGGCGGCGAAGTTGAGCCGGGCGAAGGCCAGCGCCTCGGCCAGGTCGTCGATCCGCTCGCTGCGGGTCGCCGCCCTCCGCGTGTTGATCTCCAGCACGATCAGCCCACCATAGCCCGCGTTGGCGAGCCGCTCCAGCATCGGAGCGCAGGGCTGGTTGCCCCGTCCCGGAACGAGGTGTTCGTCCTTGTTCGTGGTGCCGACGCCGTCGGCCAGGTGGAGGTGCGCCAGCCGGTCGCCCAGCTTGGTGGCCATCTCCATGGCGTCGGAACCGGACACGGCCGTGTGGGACAGGTCGAGGGTGACGTGGGGGAAGTCGTAGTCGAGGGGGTTCCAGTCGGGCGAGTAGGGCACGACCTCGTTGCCCCGGGCCCGGAGGGGGAACATGTTCTCGACCGCGAAGACCACGTCGGTCTCGTCGCGCATGCGGGCCAGCCCGATCTCGAAGTCTCGGGCGTAGTCGCGCTGCCAGCGGAAAGGGGGATGCACCACGACGGTGCCGGCGCCCAGCCGCTCGGCGGCGGCCTGGGCCTTCTGCAGCTTCAGCCACGGATCTTTGCCCCACACGCGCTGGGTGACCAGCAGGCAGGGCGCGTGGATCGCGAGGATGGGCAGCTCGTAGTGGTCGCGGAGACGCTGGAGCACGTCGACGTCCTGACTGACCGGATCCTGCCCGACCATGATCTCGACGCCGTCGTAACCCAAACGCGCCGCGAGCTCGAAGGCGTCGGGGGTTCGCTCGGGATAGACCGATGCGGTCGACAATGCGATCTTCGCATTCGGCACCCGGACGACCTCGCTCCTTCCGATATATGTACGCTCGCCACGACTCTTGCTCACCCTGCCAGCCTAAGCGGGCGTGTGTCCGGTCGAGGCGAACCTAGGGTTGCGTCATGGCCAGCATCGTCAAGGGCGCCGTGCCCAGCCCCAACATCTGGAACACCCCGGCCGTCTACGAGCTGGAGAACCACGCCGTCGACCCCGACCGGCGCGTCGAATCGGCGATGCGCGCCCTCCGCCCGTGGACGGGCGCGACGGTCCTCGACATCGGCTGCGGCACCGGCTACCACCTCCCCGCCCTGGCCGCCGAGGCGTCCTCGGTGATCGGCGTCGAACCCCACGGCGACCTGGCCGCCCTGGCCCGCCGGCGGTGCGCCCGGGTGCCCAACGTGACCGTCCACACGGCGACCGCCCAGGAGATCCCCCTCCCCGACCACTCGGTCGACGTGGCCATGGCCCGCTGGGCCTACTTCTTCGGCCCCGGCTGCGAACCCGGCCTGGCGGAACTGTCGCGGGTGCTGCGGAAGGGAGGCGCGGCCTTCGTCGTCGACCTCGACGCGACCCGAGGCTCTTTCGGACGCTGGTTCCAGGCGACGGTCCCGACCTACTCCCCGGAGGCCGTGGAGGCGTTCTGGGCCCGGCAGGGGTGGTCGAGGCAGGAACTCGACCTCCGCATGGTCTTCGAACGCCGCGCCGACCTGGAAGCCGTCCTCAAGATCGAGTTCACCCACACGGTCGCGAAGGCGGCCATCCGCGAGACGGAGGGCTTGGAGATCCCCTACCCGAACCTCCTGAGATGGCGTCTTTTCTGACCGCTCCGCTCAGCGAGGAGGAGCTTCCCTGATTCGCACGTGAGCCCCCAGGCAAGAGAGGTCCCGTGCGGCGTCGGTTTCCGAATCTGTCGGAGGGCGCCGGTAGCCTGCGGCTCGTGGCTAAAGCGACCAAGGTGTCCTATCGGTGTGGCGAGTGCGGCTGGGTGACCGTCAAGTGGGTCGGCCGGTGCGGGGAGTGCCAGGCGTGGGGCACGGTCGAGGAGGCCGGGGTCCGGGCCGGGGTGACCGAGGTCAAGGCCGGGGCGATCACGTCGCCGGCCATTCCGATCGGGCAGGTCAAGGCCGAGGTCGCGCATGCCAGGCCCACCGGGGTGAGCGAGCTCGACCGGGTGCTCGGGGGCGGTCTGGTGCCGGGGGCGGTGGTGCTGCTGGCCGGGGAACCCGGCATCGGGAAGTCGACCCTGCTGCTGGAGGCCGCCGCCCACGCCGGGCGGCGCGAGACCGTGCTCTACGTGACCGGTGAGGAGTCCGCCTCGCAGGTGCGCATGCGGGCCGACCGCATCGGGGCCGTCGTCGACAACCTCTACCTGGCCGCCGAGACCGACCTGGGCGCCCTGGTCACCCACGTCGAGCGGGTCAATCCGCGGCTGCTGATCGTCGACTCCGTCCAGACGATCGGGTCGGCCGAGGCGACCGGCGTGCCGGGCGGGGTCACCCAGGTCCGCGAGGTGGCCGGGAACCTGGTGCGGCTGGCCAAGGAGCGGGGCATGGCGACCGTCCTGGTCGGCCACGTCACCAAAGACGGCTCGATCGCCGGGCCACGCGTGCTCGAACACCTCGTCGACGTGGTCCTCCACTTCGAGGGCGACCGGAACTCGCGGCTGCGCATGGTGCGGGCGATCAAGAACAGGTTCGGCCCGATCGAGGAGGTCGGCTGCTTCGACCTCCACGAGAAGGGCATCACCGGCATCACCGACCCGAGCGGCCTGTTCGTCTCGCGCCATCCCGAGCCGGTCCCGGGCACCTGCGTGACCGTGACGATCGAGGGCACCCGCCCGATCCCCGCCGAGCTCCAGGCCCTCGTCGGCCCCACCGAGGCCCCCCAGCCCCGGCGCACCTCCTCCGGCCTCGACTCCTACCGCGTCGCGATGGTGCTGGCCGTCATGGAACGCCGCCTCAATGCCAAGATCGGCCGCTGCGACGTCTTCACGGCCACCGTCGGCGGCATCCGCCTCACCGACCCGGCCGTCGACCTGGCCCTCATGCTCTCGGTCGTCAGCGCCGCCGGAGACAACCCACTCCCGCAGGGCCTGATCGCGATGGGCGAGGTCGGCCTGGCCGGCGAGCTGCGCCCGGTCCGCGAGGTCCGCCGCCGCCTCGCCGAGGCCGCCCGCCTGGGCTTCACCCGCGCGCTGGTCCCGGCCGGCTCGATGGAGGCCGTCACCCCGCCCCGCCTCGACCCGCCCCCGAGGACCCGCCGCGGCGAGGTCGTGGCCGTCCGCGAACCGCTGCGAACCACCACATTCGCCCCCGGATTCACCGTCACCGAGGCCGAGAACGTCTGGGACGCTCTGACACACATCCGGTGAGGAGCCCGTTACGTCGGTAAACTGCGTAGTAGCCGTGTGAACCAGCGGGGGTCACTTACGTGCAAAACGACAAACAAGCCGACGAGCGCAGGCGCGCCGTCCTGGCGACGCTCGCCCCGGGAACCATGTTGCGCGACGGGCTCGAACGTATCCTCCGGGGCCACACCGGCGGTCTGATCGTGCTGGGCTACGACCCGACCGTCGAAGAGCTGTGCACCGGCGGGTTCCAGCTGAACGTCGAGTTCACCGCCACCGGCCTGCGCGAACTCGCCAAGATGGACGGCGCGATCGTGCTCGGCGAAGGCGATCACCGTATTCTCCGGGCGGCCGTCCACCTGGTCCCCGACCCGGGCGTGCCGACCGACGAGTCGGGCACCCGCCACCGCACCGCCCAGCGGGTCGCCCGCCAGACCGGCTACCCGGTCGTCGCGATCAGCAAATCCATGCGCATCATCGCCGTCTACCTCGACGGTGTCAGACACGTGCTCGAAGAGTCGGCCGCGATCCTGTCGAAGGCCAACCAGGCGCTGGCCACCCTCGAGCGCTACAAGCTGCGCCTCGACGAGGTCTCCGGCACCCTGTCGGCCCTGGAGATCGAAGACCTGGTGACCGTGCGCGACATGGTCGCGGCCGTGCAGCGTATGGAGATGGTCCGCCGCATCGCCCGCGAGATCGAGGGCTACGTCGTCGAACTCGGCACCGACGGCCGCCTGATCTCCCTGCAGCTCGACGAACTGGTCGCCGGGGTCGAAGACGACCGCTCCTTCATCGTCCGCGACTACCTGCCCGACGCCCTCGGCCCCAAGCAGCGCGGCTTCAGCGAAGCGCTTCGAGAACTCGACGACCTGAGCTCGACCGACCTGCTCGACCTGTCGAGAGTGGCCGGCATCCTCGGCGCCACCGGCCCCGAGGCCCTCGACTCGCCCGTGAGCCCCCGGGGCTTCCGCCTGCTGGCCCGCGTGCCCCGCCTCCCGGCGTCGATCGTCGACCGCCTGGTCGGCCACTTCGGCGGCCTGCAGAAACTCCTGGCCGCCAGCATCGTCGACCTGCAAATGGTCGGCGGGGTAGGCGAGACGAGAGCCCGCAGCGTCCGCGAGGGCCTGTCCCGCCTGGCCGAGTCATCGATTCTCGAACGGTACGTGTAGAACTGCCGCGCCTCCGGCGCGGCAGGCTCGGGCGCTTTCAGCCCCCGTCTTCCCTCGTCGCTCCGGTTCGCTTCGCTCTCCTGCGCTCCTCAGTCCAGACGGGGGCGCGCCCTCGCGGGCCATACGACTAACGCAGCGGGCCATACGACTACCGCAGATGGAAGACGTTCTTCTTGCTGCGCAGGGGGCCTGACCTGGCTATCGCGATGTAGGTGCCCTTGCCCGCCACGCTCGACTTCGATGTGCAGGAGTCGCCTGAGCGGTTGCGGTCCCATTCGATCGAGCGGACGTACGGGATGCCGCGCTTCAGCAACTGGCGGTCGGTGCCCGAGCCGCTGACGCAATCGGCGGTCGACCAGATGCGGGCCGGGCCCGAGGTGATGCGCATCTCCAGGGCCCTCGGGCCGACGTCCACCTTGCACGGGTTCTTGGCCGTGTTGACCACGGTCAGCATGAATCCGGGGCGGTCGGCGCCCGTGTAGATCTCACGGCCGGCGGTCAGGTTGACGACCAGGTCCTTCGGATGGCAGGTGCCGCTCTCGCGTTTGTCCGGCGCGCCCGACGGGGTCGGGGAGGCCGAAGGCGAGGGCGTACCGGAAGGAGCGGTGCTTGGGGCGCGTGGTGAGGGCAGCGAGACGATCAACGCGTCGGACGCGCCCTTGGCGGGGGCGGCGCCGGCCAGCGGAGTGTCGGGGCCGCTCGTGAAGGCCCAGGCGATGACGGCCCCCACGACGAGCACGCCGGTCAGCACCAGCACTCGGCGCCGCCAGTAGACGTCCGGGCCCTCGACTACCTCACCACGGAAGGTGTCCGGATCCATACTCACAGTATTAATAGACCCGGTGGTCTCGGCGGACGCGCCTCGCCGGGGAGCGAGGTCAACTACAGTGCCGAAACGTGGCTCATCCGCTTCACTCCCCCATCCTCGACTGGTATGCCGAGCACAACCGCGACCTCCCCTGGCGCCGCCCCGAGGCGACCCCATGGGGCATCCTGGTCAGCGAGATCATGCTCCAGCAGACGCCCGTGGTCCGTGTCCTCCCGATCTGGGACGAATGGATGGCCCGCTGGCCCACCCCCGAGGCCCTGGCCAAAGAGGCGCCGGGCGAGGCGGTGCGGCACTGGGGCCGCCTCGGCTACCCCCGGCGGGCGCTGAACCTGCACGCCTGCGCCAAGGCGATCACCGCGGATTTCGGCGGTACGGTCCCCGCTGCCTACGACGAACTCCGCACCCTTCCCGGCATCGGCGACTACACGGCCGCCGCGGTCGCCAGCTTCGCCTACGGGAAGAGCCACGCGGTCCTCGACACCAACGTCCGCCGCGTCCTGGCCCGCACGATCCGCGGCGAGGAGTATCCCCCGAAGGCCACGACCACCGCCGAGAAACGCCTGGCCGAGACCCTGATCCCACCGGTCGGCGCCCCCCGCTGGGCCGTCGCGGTGATGGAACTCGGCGCCCTGATCTGCACCGCCCGCTCCCCCCGCTGCGCCGACTGCCCGGTCGCCGCCCGCTGCGCCTGGCTGCTGGCCGGCAAACCCGCCCACGACGGCCCTGAACGCAAGGGCCAGACCTACGCCGGCACCGACCGCCAGTGCCGCGGCCGCCTCCTGGCGGTCCTGCGCGACGCACCGGGCCCGGTGGAGAAGGCGCTGCTGGACGCGGTCTGGGCCGACGCCGTCCAACGCGAACGCGCCCTCGACGGCCTCCTGGCCGACGGCCTGGCCGAACTGGTCGACGACGACCTCTACGCCCTGCCCGGCTGACTCACGGAAAGCGCAGGAGGACCGCCGGGTCCTCCTGGTCCCATTCGCACCGGTTGCCCGGTGGCGGCAGTTCGACGCCGGCGATCCCCGCGCCGGCGTGGAGTTCCTCCCGCAGACGCCTAAGAAGCTCCTCCGCATGGGCCGACACCGTCGGGAGATCATCGTCGGCGTGCACGCTGAGGCCGAGAACGGCGGCGCCGTCGCCGGTGAGGGAGACGATCGGGCTGTACGGCCCCCGACCCTTGAGATAGAGGGTCAGGGAGCCGTCGCCGGCCCGGAGCTCGTCGAGCACGGCCAGATCGCCGTCGTCGGCCGCCCCCACGACGTGGACACGCCGGAACGCCGCCAGGTGACGCGCGCTGTGCCCGTCTCCGGCCGCGTAGCGGGTGATGAACTCGCCGAGCAGGCCCGGCTGCGGATCGGCGACCCACACATAGGCGTCGAGATTCGGCGGCACGAGAACCTGCCGGGAAGGATCAGGCCGCGAGTTTGAGGCCCAGGGCGGTGAGGTTGCTGCGGGTCCAGTCGAGGTCGTGAGCCAGGCGGGCCACCAGGGCCGCCGGGCCCTTGGTCTTCGGGGCGACCCACTCGTGGGCTTCGACCTCGATGTGGGCGCTGCCGTGGACGGCGCCCGACAGGAGAGCGTTGAGCGTGTTGGGGATTTCGTCCATGTTGTTGTGGACGTGCCCCAGTTTGACGACAGGCGCTCCCGCCTGGGCCAGGCCCCTGAGGGCCTTCCCGGGCTCCTCCGCGCCGCCACAGGTCAAATGGCAGGCGTCCAGGCACACTCCCAGGTGCTCGGAGTCGATGCCGCAGACCCGCTCCAGGGCCTGCTCGGTCGTCTCCAGGACGCAGCCGGGCCACGGCTCGAAGCCGACCCTGATGTGCTTGCCGGTCACGCTGTAGATACCGCGCAGCTCACGCGACAGGCGCTCCAGCCTGCGGGAGGCGATGGCGTGCAGGTCGGCGGGCCAGTCGCGGCGCCAGCCGATCGGGATCGTGGAGATCGAGCCGAAGCGGACGTCTTCCGGCAGCAGGAAGGCGAGGATCTTGGCCAGCGACATCGTGTAGCGGTAGCGCTCGGGCTTGGCCCAGTCGGGGCCGGGCACCTCCTGGTGGCGGCCGCCGGTGCCGTTGAGGCTGACCACCTCCAGACCGCGCTCCTCCAGCGAGCGCCGCAGGCGCACCAGCTCGATGCGGTCGGAGACGAGGTGGTCGGCGACCGTGGGGGCCAGCCAGAGGCCGATGCCCAGGCGGTCGACGCCGAGCTTCTTCCGGACCGGCACGGCGTAGCGGGTCAGGTGGGCGATCAGGTTCTCCAGATCTTCCGCCGGGTGAACGCCCGCGTTGTAGGCCAGGTGGACGACGGTTCCGTCGTCATGGCGCAGCCGCATCGTTGCCTCCAAAGGTCCGACTCAAATCCACCCATGTCAGTTGTCCTGATCGCATGGGCTTTGAGTCCCGGGACGCCGGGATTCCCGAGCATGCCGTCGTACGGCACTCCGGTGCGTCCACCCCGCAGTTGATTCGGAGGTACGCCTGCAGGAGGACGTCCCTTCGCTCTACGCAGTGTAGTACTACCTTTGGTGGCGCGGCCACGTCCCTTCACCCAGTTGTGACGTGAACGTGAAACAGCGGGCCGCCCCCGGAGGGACGACCCGCTGTCTGAAACCGTCAGGCCCTACGCGCCCTTGGTGATCGCGTCGACGATCGCGGCGGCGCTGTCGGGAACGCCTTCGGCCTTCGCCTCGCCGACGAAGGTGAACTTGGCGGCCTCGCCCTCACCCTCCACGTCGACCTTGACGACCTGGCCGGGACGCAGCTCCCCGTAGAGGATCTTCTCCGACAGCGAGTCCTCCAGCTCACGCTGGATCGTGCGACGGAGCGGACGGGCGCCGAGCACCGGGTCGTAACCGCGGTCGGCGAGCACCTGCTTGGCGGCCGGGGTCAGCTCGAGGCCCATGTCCCGGTCCTTCAGGCGGGCGTCGACCTGCGCCAGCATCAGGTCGACGATGCGGATGATCTCCGTCATCGTCAGCTGGTGGAAGACGACGGTGTCGTCGACGCGGTTGAGGAACTCGGGCCGGAAGTGCTGCTTGAGCTCCTCCTGGACCTTGGCCTTCATCCGGTCGTAGTTGCCCTCGACGTCGTTGTTCTTGGCGAACCCGACCCCGATGCCCTTGCTGATGTCACGGGTGCCGAGGTTGGTGGTCATGATGATGACCGTGTTCTTGAAGTCGACCACCCGCCCCTGGGCGTCGGTCAGGCGACCGTCCTCCAGGATCTGCAGCAGGCTGTTGAAGATGTCGGGGTGGGCCTTCTCGATCTCGTCGAACAGCACCACCGAGAACGGCTTGCGCCGCACCTTCTCGGTCAGCTGACCGCCCTCTTCGTAACCGACGTAACCGGGAGGCGAACCGAACAGCCGGGAGACGGTGTGCTTCTCCATGAACTCCGACATGTCCAGCATGATCAGCGCGTCCTCGTCCCCGAACAGGAACTCGGCCAGCGCCTTCGAGAGCTCGGTCTTACCGACACCGGACGGACCGGCGAAGATGAACGAGCCGCCGGGACGGCGCGGGTCCTTCAGACCGGCGCGGGTACGCCGGATCGCCCGCGACAGACCCTTGATGGCGTCGTCCTGGCCGATGATGCGCTTGTGGAGTTCGTCCTCCATGCGCAGCAGGCGCTGGGACTCCTCCTCGGTCAGCTTGAAGACCGGGATGCCCGTGGCGGTCGCGAGCACCTCGGCGATGAGCTCCTCGGTGACCTCGGCCACGACGTCCATGTCGCCGGCCTTCCACTCCTTCTCGCGGCGCTCACGCTTGAGCATGAGCTGCTTCTCGGAGTCGCGCAGGGCCGCGGCCTTCTCGAAGTCCTGCGCGTCGATCGCCGATTCCTTGTCGCGGCGGACGACGGCGATCTTCTCGTCGTACTCCCGGAGGTCCGGGGGCGCGGTCATGCGGCGGATGCGCATGCGCGAGCCGGCCTCGTCGATCAGGTCGATCGCCTTGTCGGGCAGGAACCGGTCGGAGATGTAGCGGTCGGCCAGGGTGGCCGCCGCGACGAGCGCGCCGTCGGTGATCGAGACGCGGTGGTGGGCCTCGTAGCGGTCACGCAGACCCTTGAGGATCTCGATCGTGTGGCTGAGGCTGGGCTCGGCGACCTGGATCGGCTGGAAACGACGCTCCAGAGCGGCGTCCTTCTCCAGGTGCTTGCGGTACTCGTCCAGAGTGGTCGCGCCGATGGTCTGCAGCTCGCCACGGGCCAGCATCGGCTTGAGGATCGACGCGGCGTCGATCGCGCCCTCGGCCGCGCCCGCACCCACCAGGGTGTGGAGCTCGTCGATGAACAGGATGATGTCGCCGCGGGTGCGGATCTCCTTGAGCACCTTCTTCAGGCGCTCCTCGAAGTCACCGCGGTAACGCGAACCGGCCACCAGCGCGCCCAGGTCGAGCGTGTAGAGCTGCTTGTCCTTCAGGGTCTCGGGCACCTCGCCCTTGACGATCTTCTGGGACAGGCCCTCGACCACGGCGGTCTTGCCGACGCCGGGCTCGCCCACCAGGACCGGGTTGTTCTTGGTGCGGCGGGACAGCACCTGCATGACCCGCTCGATCTCCTTCTCGCGCCCGATCACCGGGTCGAGCTTGCCCTCGCGAGCGGCCTGCGTGAGGTTGCGGCCGAACTGGTCGAGAACAAGGGACGTGGACGGAGCCGCCTCCTGGGGGCCGCCCGCCGCGGCGGGCTCCTTGCCCTGGTAGCCGTGCAGCAACTGGATCACCTGCTGGCGGACCCGGTTGAGGTCGGCACCCAGCTTCACCAGGACCTGAGCGGCGACACCCTCGCCCTCACGGATCAGGCCCAGCAGGATGTGCTCGGTCCCGATGTAGTTGTGACCGAGCTGCAACGCCTCACGCAACGACAGCTCAAGGACCTTCTTGGCACGCGGCGTGAAGGGAATGTGCCCGGACGGGGCCGACTGCCCCTGGCCGATGATCTCCTCGACCTGCTGGCGCACCCCCTCGAGGCTGATCCCCAGGCTCTCGAGAGCCTTGGCCGCCACACCTTCACCCTCATGGATCAGACCAAGAAGAATGTGCTCCGTACCGATGTAGTTGTGGTTGAGCATCCGGGCCTCTTCTTGGGCCAGGACGACCACCCGCCGCGCACGGTCGGTGAACCTCTCGAACATTCGTCGCTCCTCACGAGCGGTCGGGCGGACCGGGAGTTCCGGCTCCGTCGTTCCGCATGCCAGCCCCGGCACGGAGAACAGTCAAGTCTATTGGAGTAGGCGTTCCCCGGGCGCAGGGCGTTCACCCTCCATCCAACTACTGCCGGAGGGTGCGGTGTTCCCGATACGCCGCAAGCGAACGACGTTTATGTGGGCACAAAACACGATCGTGCGATCATCCCGATGGCCGCGACATCCCCTCGACTTCGGGACACCCGGCGACCGGTATAACCGCACGATCGCTTCTTTGAGGCAGATTCCCCCGCACGAGCCCGGCCGGCCTGAGCCCGTCCGTGTCTCGTGTCTTTTAGGCGGATTCCCCGACGCGAGCCCTCGGCCCGCGCCTGGCTCGGCTCGTTAGTGAGCCTGTTCGTAGGCCTCCACGATCGAGGCGGCAATGCGACCGCGCTCGCTCACGGGGTGGTTGTTCGCCTTGGCCCACGCGCGGATCTCCGCGCTCTTCTCGCGAGTCATCGCGCGCTGCGAGCTACCGCCGCCACGACGACGTCCACGTGAAGGAGCCGATTCCGCACGGCGGGCACCGTTGACGAAAGGCAGGACCGCTTCGCGGAGCTTCTTGGCGTTCGAGTCGCTGAGGTCAATCTCATATGACGTGCCGTCAAGCGCGAAGGTGACAGTCTCATTGGCCTCGCCGCCATCGAGATCGTCGATGAGAATCACCTGCGTGTGCTTGGCCATCCGGCAATCCTTTCGCAGAGCAAAGTTTGATTCGTCAGCCAAACATATACCCGGTTTCCGCCGCTGACAATTCAGGATTCCCAGGAGGCGTTCAGGTTCAGGCGTTGTCGGAAGTCTTCTCGTCCGGTTCGCGCCTTCCCCGGAGCCCTGCCGCATCAGAACGCAGCAACTTTACGACGCCGTAGACGACGGCGGCGCCGACTACGAGAGGCGGTATGAGGGCGGACAATACCTCTGACATTCGACCTCACTCCTTCCCTGGGAAAACGCCGGGAACCCCTATGAAATCGGGGCTTTCGTGTCAGATGGTCCACGGAGACGTCCCTGACGATAGCGGAGTCCGTGACCGGTGGGTCGCGCGGGGTGGTCAGGCCGCTTACCCGATGCTTAAGAATCGTACCGATGAAAAGCGAGAGGGGCGGTCGCCGAGCGACCGCCCCTCTGTTTGGAACGCTTCCGGGAGCCTCAGAGCTTGACCACCACGGTGCCGGCGACCTTGTCGTGAATCGCCTGCTGCAGGGGCTTGTCCCACAGCGGGAACAGCACGTTGACCAGGCTGAACACGCCGCCGATGAAGTTCAGGATCAGGTTGAACGACAGCAGCTGCGGGCCCCACAGCACGCCGATGCGCTTGATGGCGCTTTCGGTGTCGATGCCGCCCTGGGCGGGGTGCCCGAGCTTAACGATCCGGATCTTCATAACCTTCTTGCCGATTGTCTGACCGTCCCGCGAGATCTGGAAGAACTCGTAGGCGCCGTACAACAGGAAGGAGACGACGGCCTGGATCAGAAGGCCGACGAACGAAACCGTCGGGAGCTCGATGCTAAGGCCGCCGATGTCCTGGGTCGTCGTCGTGGTGAACGCGCCGGAGATCAGGTTGCCGATAAGCAGGTAGACGACGATGCCCAGGATTACGCCGTCGATGAGGCGGGCGACCAAACGCTGCCACCACTCGGCCAGCGGAGCGGGAACTCCCGAAGGAAGAGGTGCGCCGTGCGGCGTGCCATATGCGGGGGCGGCGCCATAACCCTGCGGGTCGCCATATCCCTGAGAACCCTGGGGCGCACCATATCCACCCTGGGGCGGGTATCCGCCCTGAGGGGGGTATCCGCCACCCTGCTGCGGGGGCGGGTAACCGCCCTGCGGCGGGTAACCCTGGGGCGGAGGGTATCCGCCTTGCTGCGGCGGCGGGACGGAACCATATGGGTTCTGACCGGGGGGCGGTTCCGGGTGCATTGGTTACCTCTCGTGACTTCTAAGTGGGGACGTGAGTGTTCATGGTCCCAAGGCACGCTAGCACCAACCGCATACCGCTTTAGGAAGTTATTTCGGATAGAACGGACCGAACACGCTGTGTGCATGAAACGGGGCCGATGGCGCGATCCATCGGCCCCGAGCCCCGTTTGTCCGGTGCGCTATGTCACTACTTGACCTTGACGACGATCGTATTCGCCACCTTGTCGTGAAGCGCCTGCTGCAGGGGCTTGTCCCAGAGCAGCCACAGAACGTTCAGGAGCGAGAACAGGCCCGCGACGAGGTTGAGGATCTGGCCCACCACGGGAACAAACGACAACGCGCGGATGAACTGTGGGCCGTACATGACGGCGGCGCGCTTGCCGGCGGTCTCGACGGAAAGTCCGGGCCTCGAGAGGTCGCCGCCCACCGGAATGACGCGGATTCCCATCACGATCTTTCCGAGGGTCTGGCCGCGCGACTTCAGCATGAAGAACTCGTATGCGAACCAGGCCGTGGCGCTCACGAGCGTGATCAGGATGGTCGCGAGGGTCAGTCCGCTGCCCTCGGTCACGCTCAGGTCGTCGATGTTGATCGACGGCTGCGTGACCACCAGAGCGGTGATCGCGAACGACAACACGAAGAACACCACGCCGATGATGAGGCCGTCGACGATGCGCGCCACGAGCCGCTGCCACCAGTCGGCCAGCGGAGCCGGCACGCCCGGGGGAAGGGCGTGGGCCGGGTAGCCGGGGTTGTAGGCGGGGGCGGAGTACTGCTGCTGGCCGTAGCTGCCCTGGGGCTGGCCGGGGTAGCCGGGCTGCTGCTGGTAGGTCGGGCCCTGCTGCTGCCCGTAGCCGGGCTGCTGGCCGTATCCCTGTTGCTGCTGCTGGCCGTAGCCCTGCTGGGGCTGCTGGGGCTGCTGGCCGTAGCCGGGCTGCTGGCCATAACCCTGCTGCTGGCCGTAGCCCTGCTGGGGCTGGCCGTAGCCCTGCTGCTGCCCGTAACCGGGCTGCTGGCCGTAGCCCTGCTGGGGCTGCTGCCCGTAACCGGGCTCCTGGCCGTAGCCCTGCTGCTGGCCATAACCCTGCTGCTGCTGGCCGTAGCCCTGCTGCGGGTAACCCTGCTGCTGGGGGTAACCCTGCTGGGGCTGCTGCTGGCCGTAGCCCTGCTGCTGGCCGTATCCGGGCTGCTGCCCATATCCAGGCTGCTGGCCGTAGCCCTGCTGGCCCTGCTGCCCTTGCTGCTGCCCCTGCTGCTGGCCCTGCTGGGCGTAGGGGTCGTAGTTCTGCTGCTGCTGGCCATAGACGGGCTGCTGGCCGGTCCCCCCGGTGGGGTTACGGCTCACGATCGTCATGTCCGGGTCGTAGTCCTGCGCGGGCTTGTCCTGGCCTTGCTGCCCTTCACGGTCGTCCGGGCGGTATGGCGGCTGAGCGCTCACCGTGTCACCTCACTTCGAGTACGCATGCGGTACACGTGAGACACGCACGCTTGACATAGCCAAAAGTATCGATAGCCGGATCTACAGTCACCTTCCCGGCCCGTTATGGCCACGGTCAAGCACGCGGTTCCAAGTGCAGGATCATGCGTGTATTGCCCAAAGTGTTGGGTTTCACATGTTCAAGATCGAGGAATTCCGCGACGCCTTCGTCGTAGGAGGCGAGCAGTTCGGCGTACACCTCGGGAGAGACGGGGGTGCCGTTGATCTCGCGGAAGCCGTGGCGTTCGAAGAACGTGACCTCGAAGGTGAGGCAGAAGACGCGGCGCACCCCGAGTTCGCGGGCGGTCGCGATGAGGGCCCCGACGATCTCGTGGCCGATGCCCATCCCGCGGCAGGCCGGGTCGACCGCGACGGTGCGGATCTCCGCCAGGTCCTCCCACAACACGTGGAGCGCGCCGCAGCCGACGACCGCGCCGTCGAGCTCGGCCACCCAGAATTCCTGGACGTCCTCATAGAGGGTGACGGTGCTCTTCATGAGCAACCGGGGACCCGATCCGGAGTAGGAGTCGACGAACCGGCGGATCGCCCGGACGTCAGGGGTACGCGCCCGGCGGACCTTGACCATGGCAAGGACCTTAACGGCCCAGCACAAATCGACGAAGCCTCCGGCCCCACGTGGCGACCGAAACCCCTGTGGTCACCTGCGTTACAGTGGCCTCTTGCGTGATCTGTCCGTGATTGTTCGGTTGTCGAACCTAGACAGAAATCGCAGTTCCGGTTGAGCACGAACATGACGTGCACTAATGTCCAGGCGGCCGAGTCCTCCGTCTGTGGCGGAGGAGCCGGGGACCCACCGGGGCCGCCATCGAGCGGCCCGATGGGGTGAATCCGCAAGGTAGGGCTGCTTCCGTCCGAACCCGTCAGCTAACCCGGCAGGCCCTCTGGAAGGAGCATGGTTGTTTCGTCGAACCGTCCGCAGGGTCGTGTTCGTGGGCTCGGCGCTGGCCCTCATCACCATCTGCGCCCCGGTGGTCTCCGCCACCGCCGACCCCGAGCCGACGCTGAAAGAGCTCACCGCCGAGGTCGAGAAGCTGCACGAGGAGATCGAGTCGCTCACCGAGCAGTACAACGGTGAACGCATCAGGCTCGACGAGGCCAAGCGGTCGGCCGCGACAGCCAAGAAGACGCTCGACACGAGCGAGGCCGACCTGGAGGCCCGTCGCAAGCGCGCGATGGTGTTCGCCACCAACGCTTACATGACGGGTGGCGCCAGCGGGATCGCGCTGATGAACGCCCCCAACCCCGACGCCTACATGGACGTCGCCTCGACCACCTACGCGCTGCAGCTGCAGAGCGGCGAGGAGGTCGTCCAGCTCACCAAGGCGCGCCAGGCCGCCCAGCGGGCCCGCGTCAGCGCCAAGGCCCGGCAGGACGAGGTCAGCAAGCTCATCAAGAGCCTCGACAAGCGCGAGAACTCGATCCGCGGCCTGATCAAGAAGACCGAGAGCGAGCTCTACTCGCAGGTCGCCGGCCAGGTGTCGGTGGCGAAGCGGCTCAGCCTGCCCGTCGTCGGCGACGGCAAGGCCGCCCAGGCGGTCAGGTGGGCGCTCTCCCAGCAGCTCAAGCCCTATGTGTGGGGCGCCGAAGGACCCAACTCCTACGACTGCTCGGGCCTGATCATGGCGGCCTACGCCACGGTCGGCATCAGCATCCCCCACTACACCGGCAGCCAGTGGACGGCCGGCACGCACGTCTCACGCGAGGACATGCGCCCGGGAGACCTGGTGTTCTTCTACAACGACCTGCACCATGTGGGCCTCTACATCGGAGGGGGCTACATGATCCACGCTCCCCGCACGGGTGACGTCGTGCGGGTCGCGGCGATCGGCAACAGGCCGTTCGCGGGCGCCGTTCGCATCGCCGACTAGATCAATCGCCGTCGGGCCGCCCATGCGACGGCCTCGATGGCGGTGGCGACGCCGATGCGGTCACAGATGCCGCGCAGCCGACGACGAACCGTCCGCCCGCTGACATCAAGGCTCCGCCCGACACGGTCGACGGTCACGCCCTTGGCCAGTTCGGCCAGCAGCAGCAACTCGTCGTCGGTCAGGCCGACGCGCTCGGTCTCGGAAACTGACATCGTGAGCCCCTCTCCCACGACGAATGATTCTCGCCACCCCTCAGGGAAGGTAAACGTCGGGGAGAATGGACGTCAAGCAGCGGTATTGACAGGCCAGGGCGTATGTGAACGCCTAGTAACGTAAGGCCCCCACGTTCTGTGGGGGCCTCACCTGCTGCTAAACGACGACTCAATGGCTGGGGCGGACCAGCGGGAACAGAATTGTTTCGCGAATGTTTTTTCCGGTGAACGCCATGATCATGCGATCGATGCCCGCTCCCATACCGCCTGTGGGGGGCATCGCGTACTCCAGGGCCTGCAGGAAGTCCTCGTCGAGCTGCATCGCCTCGGCGTCGCCGCCGGCCGCCAGGATCGACTGCTCGGTGAGGCGGCGGCGCTGCTCGATCGGGTCGACCAGCTCCGAGTAGGCGGTGCCGAGCTCGGTGCCGAAGCCGATCAGATCCCACTTCTCGGTCAGCAGCGGATTCTCCCGGTGCTGACGGGTCAGCGGCGAGGTCTCCAGCGGATAGTCCATCACGAACGTGGGCTGGACGAGGGTGTGCTCGACGAGCGCCTCGAAGACCTCCTGCACGAGCTTGCCCTGGCCCCATTTCGGGTCCCAGTGGATCTCGCGGCCGTCGGCCAGCTTCCGCAGGGTCTCCAGCGGCGTCGCGGTGGTGATCTCCTCACCGAGCGCCTCGGAGACCGAGCCGTAGAGGGTGATGCGCGGCCACTCGGCCAGGCCCAGGTCGATCTCCTGGTCGCCGTGGCGGACGACGCTGGTGCCGAGCGCGGCCACGACGGCCTTCTGGTACATGCGCTGGGTCAGGTCGGCCATGTCGTTGTAGTCGAGGTAGGTGCCGTAGGCCTCGAGCATGGTGAACTCGGGGTTGTGGGTCGAGTCGGCGCCCTCGTTGCGGAAGTTGCGGTTGATCTCGAAGACCTTCTCGATGCCGCCGACGACCAGCCGCTTGAGGTAGAGCTCGATCGCGATGCGAAGGTAGAGCTCCATGTCGTAGGCGTTGATGTGGGTCTTGAACGGCCGGGCCGCCGCGCCGCCGTGGATCGGCTGCAGCATCGGGGTCTCGACCTCGAGGTAGCCCTCCTCGTGCCAGAAGTCGCGGACCGCGCGCACGGTGGCGCTGCGGATGTGCGCCATCTTGCGGGCCTCGTCGTTGACGATGAGGTCGACGTAGCGCAGCCGGACGCGGGCCTCGGGGTCGCTGAGCCCGGCGTGCTTCTCGGGCAGCGGGCGCAGGCACTTGGCGGTGATGGCCCACGAGTCGGCCATGATCGACAACTCGCCGCGCTTGGACGTGATGACCTCGCCGGTGATGCCGACGTGGTCGCCCAGGTCGACGTCGCGCTTCCAGGCCGCCAGCGCGTCGTCGCCGAGCTTGTCGAGCGACAACATGATCTGGAGGTCGCCGGAGCCGTCGCGGATGGTCGCGAAGCAGAGCTTGCCGCCGATCCGGGAGAGCATCACGCGGCCGGCCACGCCGACGACGTCGCCGGTCGCGGCGCCCGGCTCGAGGTCGGTGTATTTCTCGCGGACCTCCGCGTTGGTCGCGGTCCGCGGGTAGTTCACCGGATAGGGATCGACGCCTTCGGAGACCAGGCGGTCCAGCTTTTCGCGGCGGACGCGCATCTGCTCCGGAAGCTCGTTCAGCTCTTCGCTCACGGCACTACAGATTAGCGGCGTTTACGCGGTGTTTCGGGCGTAGACCAGCCGCAGGCCGATGAGGGTGAGCCAGGGTTCGTGTACGTCGATCGTCCGCGCCTCGCTGACCACCAGCGGCGCGCCGGGGCCGGTCGCGACCACGGTGACCTCGTCGGGGTCGGCGGCGAGCTCGGCGGTCATGCGGTCGACGATGCCGTCGACGAGACCGGCGAAGCCGTAGATGATGCCCGACTGGAGGGCCTCGACGGTGTTCTTGGCGATCACCGAGCGGGGCCGGATGAGCTCCACCTTGTGGAGCTGGGCGCCCGCCTCGGCCAGCGCGTCGACGCTGATCTCCAGCCCGGGGGCGGTCACCGCGCCGACGTACTCGCCCCGCGCCGAGACGGCGTCGAAGGAGGTCGCGGTGCCGAAGTCGACGACCACGCAGGGGCCGCCGAACAGGCTGATGGCGGCCAGCGCGTTGACGATGCGGTCGCTGCCGACCTCTTTCGGGTTGTCCATCCGCACGGGCACCCCCGTGCGGACGCCGGGCTCCACGACCACCGAGGTCACGTCGCCGTAGTAGCGGCGGGACATCTCGCGCATCTCGTTGAGGACCGAGGGCACGGTCGAGCAGATCGAGATGCCCGAGATGTCGGTGTTCTTGAGGATGGCCGACTGGGCCAGCAACCCCTGGAGGATCACCGCGAGCTCGTCGGCGGTCCGCCGGGCGTCGGTGGCGATGCGCCAGTGCTCGATGACCTCTTCACCCTCGAACAGGCCAAGCACCGTGTGGGTGTTGCTGACGTCGATGGTGAGGAGCATGCCCCGATTATGCACCACGAAGATCTAGTGCAATATCGAGCGCCGGGGACGAATGGGTCAGCGCTCCGACGGCCAGGAAGTCGACCCCGGTCTCGGCGACCGCGCGCGCCGTGCCGAGGGTCAGACCGCCGCTCGACTCCAGCCGGGCGCGCCCGGCGACCAGTTCCACGGCCTCCTTGAGCTGCGGCACGGTGAAGTTGTCGAGCAGGATCTCCTCGGCCCCCTCGGCCAGCACCGGCTCGATCTGGTCGATGCGGTCGACCTCGACCTCGATCAGGATGTCGGGGTAGGCCTTGCGCACCGCGCGGAACGCCTCGGCGACCCCGCCGGCGGCCACCACGTGGTTGTCCTTGATCAGGGCGGCGTCGTAGAGGCCGATGCGGTGGTTGACGCCGCCGCCGCAGCGGACGGCGTACTTCTCCAGGGAGCGCAGGCCCGGGTGGGTCTTGCGGGTGTCTCTGACCCGGGCGCCGGTGCCGTCGATCGCCCTGACCCACTGGGCGGTCGCGGTGGCGATGCCCGACAGGTGGGTGAGCAGGTTCAGCGCGGTGCGTTCGACCGTGAGGAGCTCCCGGGTCTCGCCCTTGACGGTCATCAGCACGTCGCCGTAGGAGACCTGGTCGCCGTCCTTGACGCGGAGCTCGACCTCCAGGCCGGCGTACCGGAACGCGGCGGCGGCGACCGGCAGGCCCGCGACCACGCCGCTGCGGCGGGCCACGATGTCCCCGACGGCCTTCTGGCCGGCCGGGATGGTGGCGGCCGAGGTGACGTCCTCGCCGGTCGAGAGGTCCTCGCGGAAGGCGGTCTCGATGAGGGTGTGGACCTCGGCCGGGTCGAGCCCGGCGGCCAGCAGGTCGGCGTCGGCGCTGAGGTGCGGTACGTGCTCCATGACCAGTTCGCCCTTCTCGGTGAGCGTGATGTCGAGGTGGCCGAGCCACGTGTCGTCACGGCGGTCGGGGAAGTCCTCCCGCCAGTGGGAGCCCCGCGTCTCCTGCCGGGCCGCGGCGGCCCAGGTCAGGGCCGTGGCCACGGTGTGCAGGTTGGTCGCCTCCCACGCCTCGAGACAGGGCTCGACGGCGATCGGGGTCCACTGCGCGTCGCGCAGCGCCTTGGCGACCCCCGAGAGGCTCTCCACGCTGCGCAGTACCCCGGCGCCGCGGCTCATGAACGCCTGGACCCGGCCGCGGGCGCGCGGGTCGACCAGGCCGCTCTCCCCGTCGGAGACGTCGGGCCCCGGCACCGCGCGGGGGGTGATCAGGTCGGAGGCGATGCGTTCGGCGTACACGAGCCCTTCGAGCAGGGAGTTGGACGCCAGCCGGTTCGCGCCGTGCACGCCGGTGCAGGCGGTCTCACCGCACGCGTAGAGGCCCGGGACGCTGGTGCGGCCGAACAGGTCGGTGCGCACGCCGCCGCTGGCGTAGTGGGCCGCGGGGGCGACCGGGATCGGCTCGGTGACCGGGTCGATGCCGTGCTCCCGGCAGACCGCGAGGATGGTCGGGAAGCGTGCCTGCCACTTCTCCTCGCCGAAGCTCCGCGCGTCGAGGTAGACGTGGTCGTCGCCGGTCTCGGCCATCCGCCGCATGATCGCCTTGGCCACGACGTCGCGGGGGGCCAGATCCCTGAGCTCGTGGACGCCCGCCATGAAGCGCTCGCCGGTCGAGTCGATCAGCACCGCGCCCTCGCCCCTGACCGCCTCGCTGACCAGCGGCTGCTGCCCGGTCGACTCGTGGCCGAGCCACAGGACCGTCGGGTGGAACTGGACGAACTCCAGGTCGCGGACCACGGCCCCGGCGCGCAGCGCCAGTGCAACCCCGTCGCCGGTGGAGACCAGGGGGTTGGTGGTGGACGCGTACACCTGGCCCATGCCGCCGCTCGCCAGGACCACCGCGCCCGCCCTGACCGCGCCCACGCCGTCGCGGGCGCCCTCGCCCATCACGTGGAGGGTGATGCCGCAGGCGCGACCCTGGGCGTCGGTGAGCAGGTCGAGCACCAGCGCGTGCTCGATGATCTCGATGCGCGGCTCGTGGGTGGCCGCCTCGACCAGGGCCCGCTGGACCTCGGCGCCGGTGGCGTCGCCGCCCGCGTGCACGATGCGGTTGCGGCGGTGGCCGCCCTCGCGGGTCAGTTGGAGCTCGCCCCGGTCGTCGCGGTCGAAGCGGGCGCCGTGCTCCATCAGGCGCTTGAGCGCGTCGGGGCCCTCGGTGACCAGGACCCTGACCGCCTCCTCGTCGCAGAGCCCGGCCCCGGCCAGCAGAGTGTCGCTCAGGTGCTCGTCAGGGGTGTCGCCGGGGGCGAGCACGGCGGCGATGCCGCCCTGGGCCCACTGGGTCGATCCGGCCGACAGGACGTCCTTGGTGACGACGAGCACCCGGCCGGCCGGGGTCAGCTCGGTGTAGCGCAGCGCCACGGTCAGGCCCGCGATCCCGGAGCCGACCACGACCACGTCGGCGGACGTCGTCCAGCCGGGCGGCGGCGCGGTCAGTCTGCGGGGGAGGGAGGTGTCGGTCATCGCGAGCCCCTTTCGTCAATATGACGATAACGCCCGCGACGGAAGGGCTCATCCCCGGGTGGCCACTTGGTCGCCCCTTTCGAGGCCCGGAAGGGGGGATCCGGCCGGATCGGCGCCCAGCTCGACGATGCGGTTGTCGCGGTCGACATGGACGACCTTCGGCCGGAACACCCGCGCCTCGGCGTCGGTGAGCTGCCCGTACGCGATGACGATCACCAGATCGCCCGGTGAGACCAGATGGGCGGCGGCCCCGTTGATGCCGATGACCCCCGACCCCCGGGGGCCCGGAATGGTGTACGTCACAAGCCGCGCCCCGTTGTCGACGTCGACGACGTGGACCTGCTCACCGGCCAGCAGGCCGGCCGCGTCCAGCAGGTCTTCGTCGACCGTCAGCGACCCCACGTAGTGGAGGTCGGCCTGGGTCACGGTGGCCCGGTGGATCTTGGCCGTGAGCATGGTCCGGAGCATCGGGGTCCTTTCACAGGGTCACTACGACGTTGTCGATCAGGCGGGTCGTCCCGACCTTGGCCGCCACCGCGAGGATCGCCTCCCCCCGGTGGCCCGCGGGGACCTCGTCGAACGTGGCGGGGTCGGCCAGCGTCAGGTAGTCGAGCAGGAGCGGGGGCTTGAGCCGGGCGGCCTCCTCGAGCACCGCCCTGGCGGCCTCCTTGGCCCGGTGGGGGCCGGCCGCGCCGGCCCTGAGGGCCTTGGACAGGTAGAGCGCGGTGGCCCGGTCGTCGTCGGACAGGTAGCGGTTGCGGCTCGACAGGGCCAGGCCGTCGGGCTCCCTGACCGTCTGGCCGGCCACGATCGTCACGGGCACGTCGAGGTCGGCGACCATCCGGCGGATCAGGGCGAGCTGCTGGGCGTCCTTCTGCCCGAACACGGCCACGTCGGGCCGGGTCAGGTTGAACAGTTTCAGCACCACCGTAAGCACGCCGTCGAAGTGCCCCGGACGGAACGCGCCCTCGGCGACCGTGCCCATCGCCCCGGCCGACACCGAGACCTGCCGGTCGGGCAGGTACATGTCCTCGACGGCGGGCGCGAACACGACGCTCACGCCCTCTTCGCCGCAGACCTCCAGGTCGTGCTCGAAGGTACGCGGATAACGCCCGAAATCCTCGCCCGGCCCGAACTGGAGCGGGTTGACGAAGACGCTGACGATCACGTGGTCGGCCTGCTCGTGGGCCAGCCGGATCAGCGACCGGTGGCCCTCGTGCAGCGCGCCCATCGTGGGCACCAGCGCGTAGGAGCCGGGCCGGCGAGCTCCGGCGAGCTCCGCGCGGTTCCCGGCGACCGTCAGGTCCATATGTTGCCTCCCAGCGCGTCGAGGAGCCGTTCGGCCGCCTCGGGCTTCAACAGGCCCGCGGCCAGGGCGCGGTCGGCCGTCAGCCGGGCCAGCGCGATGTACGCGTCGGCCGCCTCGGGCGCCGCCAGTATCAGGGCGTCGACGTGCTTGCGCACGGTCTCGGCGTCTCCCCGGACGACCGGCCCGGTCAGCCCGTTGATCCCCAGGCGCAGCACGTTGTCGAGCGCGGCCCCGAGCAGCGGCCCCAGCATCCGGCCGGGGTGCTCCACCCCGATGCGCGAGAGCAGGTCCTGCGACTCGGCGATCAGGGTGACCATGTGGTTGGCCGCCCCGGCGACGGCCGCGTGGTAGAGCGGGCGGTCGCGGTCGTTGATCCAGACCGGTTCGCCGCCCATCTCGATCACCAGCGCCTCGGCCACCGGCCGCAGCTGCTCGGGCGCGGTCACGCCGAAGGTGCAGCCGTTGAGCCGGCCGAAGTCGTCGCCGCGCCCGGTGAAGGTCATCACCGGGTGGAGCGCCAGCGGCAGCGCCCCCACGTCGGTCGCGGGCTGCAGGACGCCCAGGCCGTAGGCCCCGCTGGCGTGCATCAGCAGCTTGCCCCGCAGGTCGGCGCCGGTGGCCGCGAGCCCGGAGACCAGGCCGGGCAGCACGTCGTCGGGCACCGTCAGCAGGATCAGTTCGGCTTTGCGCATGACCTCGTCGGGCCTGCTCAGGTCGACGCCCAGCAGGTCGTGCGCCCGTCGCTGGGACGCGTCGGAGACCCCGCTGGCGGCTACCACCCGGTGTCCCGCCTGGGCCAAAGCGGCACCGAGAACGGAACCCACCCGTCCGGCTCCGAGCACCCCCACGCTGAGCCGCGCGGGGCGATCGCTTGTGTCCATGCCGTCCTCCCGACCGCCAGAGTAACGGCGGCGCGTTACTGGAAGCCGTAAGGGTCCGGGGGGTCGCGGCGATCACGACTGTCCACATTCGGACACCGCTTCGTGGGTAGGGTCGTGCGGATGTGGGTTTCGTGGCGGGAGGCGGCCCATCGGGCGCTCTACGGAGACGGCGGGTTCTACCTGAAGGAGCGCCCTTCGGCGCATTTCCGCACGTCCGTCCACGCCTCCCCGATCTTCGCCGAGGCCGTGGCCCGGCTGCTCGGCCGGGTCGACGAACGGCTGGGGCGTCCGGCGCGGCTCGACTTCGTGGACATGGGGGCCGGTGACGGGCGCCTGGCGGCGGGGGTGCTGGCGGCGTTCGGCGACGACCGGCTGCGGGTGACGGCGGTCGAGGTGGCGGCGCGTCCGGCCGGGCTTCCCGAGGCGGTCGAGTGGGCCGAGGAGGCGCCCCGGGAGATCACCGGTCTGGTGGTGGCCAACGAGTGGCTCGACAACGTGCCGCTCGACGTGGTCGAGCAGACCCCCGGCGGCCCCCGGGTGGTCCTGGTCGACCCGGAGACCGGCGCGGAGCGCCTGGGGCCCCCGCTCAGCGATCCCGCCGACCTCGACTGGCTCGCCGCCTGGTGGCCGCTCCCCCGCGCCGGGTCGCGCGCCGAGATCGGCCGCCCGCGCGACGAGGCGTGGCAGAACCTTCTTGGACGTCTTTCGCGCGGCGCGTGCGTCGCCGTCGACTACGCCCACACCCGGGCCGACCGCCCCGAGCTGGGCACCCTGACGGGCTACCGAGACGGCCACGCGGTGGCCCCCGTACCTGATGGGACCTGCGACATCACCGCCCACGTCGCCCTCGACGCCTGCGCCCGGGGCGAGGGCGTGCTCACCACTCAGCGTGCGGCCCTGCGCGACCTGGGCCTCACCGGCGCCCGCCCGCCGCTGGCACTGGCCTCCGAAGATCCGCGCGGCTACCTGCGGGCGCTGGCCCGCGCCTCGGCCGAGGCCGAACTCATCGACCCTCGGGGGCTGGGAGGTTTCGGCTGGTTAGAACAGGTACGGTAAAGGGCGTGGAGATCGAGCAGACCGCATTGCCAGGAATCGGCCTCAAACACGAGTTCACGACCCACACGGGCCGTCGCATCGGCATCGTGTCCCACCGTTCCGGCAGACGCGATCTGATCATCTACGACCGCGACGATCCTGATCGGGCATGTGAGAGCGTCCAGCTCACCGACGAGGAGGCCGACGCCCTCGTCGAGCTCCTCGGCGCGCCCCGCATCGTCCAGCGCCTCAACGCCCTCCACCGCGAGGTCGAAGGTCTGGTCAGCGTGCAGATCCCGGTGACCCCGAGCTCGCCCTACGACGGCCGCACGCTCGGCGACGCCCGCATCCGCACCCGCACCGGCGCCTCCGTGGTGGCCGTCGTGCGCGGTGATCAGGTACACGCCAGCCCGACCCCCGATTTCGGGTTCCGGGCCGGAGACGTGGTCGTGGTGGTCGGCGACGCCGAGAACACCGCGGCGGTCGCCGACATCCTGGCTGACGGGTAGGAGACGGGTGCACCACACCGCGATACTTTTCCTCGAGCTCGGCGGGGTCATCCTCGCGCTCGGCATTCTTGGGGCCCTGGCCCTGCGTGTCGGCATCTCGCCGATCCCCCTCTATCTCGTCGCGGGCCTCGCCTTCGGCACGGGCGGCATCCTGCCCCTCGCGACCAGCGAGGAGTTCATCGCCACCGGCGCCGAACTCGGCGTGATCCTCCTGCTGCTCACCCTGGGCCTGGAGTACAACGCCGACGAGCTCATGACCAGCCTCAAGAGCAACGCCCCCAGCGGCCTGGTCGACCTGGTCCTCAACGCCGCCCCCGGCGTGATCGCCGCGCTGCTGCTCGGCTGGGGCCCGGTCGCGGCCGTCGCGATGGGCGGCGTCACCTACGCGACGTCGTCGGGCATCACCGCGAAGGTCCTGTCAGACCTGGGCTGGATCGGTAACCGCGAAACGCCGGTCGTGCTCTCACTGCTGGTGTTCGAAGACCTGACGATGGCGCTCTACCTGCCGATCCTGACCGCCCTGCTGGCCGGGGTGTCGCTGCTGAGCGGCGCGATCACGGTCGCGATCGCCCTGGCGACCGTGACGGTCGTCCTGGTCGTGGCGCTGAAGTTCGGCGACTGGATCGAGAAGTTCGTCGCCAGCCCCAACTCCGAGGTGCTGCTGCTGAAGGTCATCGGCCTGGCCATGCTGGTCGCCGGCCTCGCCCAGCAGCTCCAGGTCTCGGCGGCGGTCGGCGCGTTCCTGGTCGGCATCGCCCTGTCGGGCGAGTTGGCCCACGACGCGCGGGCGCTCCTGATGCCCATCAGAGACCTGTTCGCGGCCGTGTTCTTCGTGTTCTTCGGGTTGCAGACCGACCCGGCGAAGATCGTGCCGGTGTTGTGGCTGGCCGCGATCCTGGCCTTCGTCAGCATGGTCACCAAGCTCGCCACGGGCGCCTTCGCGGCCCGCCGGGCGGGCATCGGCCGGGCCGGCCGGGTCCGCGCCGGCATCGCGCTCATCCCCCGGGGCGAGTTCAACATCGTCATCGCGGGGCTGGCCGTGGCGGCCGGGGCCCATCCCGACCTGGGGCCGCTCGCCGCGGCCTACGTGCTGATCCTGGCGGCCTTCGGCCCGCTGGCGGCCCGATTGACGGCCCCGCTGGTGGCGGCCCTGACCAAGTCCACTCCGGCCCCGCACTGAGCACTCCCGTTGTCCACAGCCTGTGGACAACGGGAGCGTAGCGCCGGATACGGCGCTGACCGGAGACGGCGGTCGGCGCCGTGGTGGGCGGAGCCGTAACGGAATCAGCTTGTGGAGACCCGCAGTTCGGTGAGGCCGCGGATCACGTAGCCGGGCTTCCACGTCGGCTCCTCGACCAGGTCGACGCCGCGGTCGAGCAGGGCGCCGAACGACTCGATGAGCTCGATGCGGGCCAGCGGCGCGCCCAGGCAGAAGTGGATGCCCGCCCCGAACGAGATGTGTGGATTGTCGGTACGCCCGGCGTCGAAGCGGTCGGGTTCGGCGAACACCGACGGGTCGCGGTTGGCCGAGCCGAACAGCAGGGCCACCTCGCTGCCGCGCGGGATCGGGGTGCCGCCGACCTCGATGTCCTCCAGCACCCAGCGCTCGAACATCTGCAGCGGGGTGTCCCAGCGCATCATCTCCTCGACGGCGGTGGGCAGCAGCGACCGGTCCTCGCGGAGCCGCTGGAGCTCGGCGGGGTTGCGGAACAGCGACCACCAGCCGTTGCCGGTCACGTTGACCGTCGCCTCGTGCCCGGCGTTGAGCAGCAGCACGCAGGTGCCGATCAGCTCGTCCTCGGTGAGGCCGACCTGGGTCAGCGCGCTGATCAGGTCGTCGCCCGGGTTCCCGGCCCTGATCCGGGAGAGGTCGCGCAGGTAGGCGGCGAACTCCTCGGCCGCCCGCGCGGCGGTGTGCTGCGCTTCGAGCGACGGGTTGAGCTCGTACATGCCGCAGATGTCGGCCGACCACGGCCGCAGGTACTGGCGGTCCTGCTCGGGCACGCCCAGCATCTCGGCGATCACCGTCACCGGCAGCGGCTCGGCGACCTCGGCGATCAGGTCGCCGCCGCCCTTGGCGGCCAGCGCGTCGGCCAGCTCGGCCGCCATCACCTTGATCCGGGGCCGCAGCGCCTCGACCATGCGCGGCGTGAACGCCTTGGACACCAGCCGCCGCAGCCGCGTGTGGACGGGCGGCTCCACGTCGAGCATGCCCGCCCTGACGACCCGCCAGAACGGCTCCTGGAACTCCGGCTCCGGCTCGTGGCCGAAGACGGCGTGGTCGTCGAGGTGGAGATACGACCGCCCGAGCCGCCGATCCCGCAGCAGGGCGTTGACGTCCTCGTATCGCGGGATCAGATATTGGTCGGTCTTGTCGAAGTGGTGAACCGGCCCGTCGGCGCGAAGATCGGCGTAGACGTCGTAAGGATGGGCCACGAAATCCGGGTTCCAAGGGTCAAACCGCACATTTCACATGCTAGACGGGTCGTGACACGATGACACCATGAGCGAGATCGTGGTCGGCATGGGCGCGGGCGCCAAGGAACTCGCGACTGAGGACATGATCCTCAACATCGGCCCCCAGCACCCGTCGACCCACGGGGTGCTGCGGCTCCGCCTCACCCTCGACGGCGAACGTATCGGCACCGCCGAGCCGATCATCGGCTACATGCACCGAGGGGCCGAGAAACTCTTCGAGGTCCGCGACTACCGCCAGATCATCGTGCTGGCCAACCGCCACGACTGGCTCTCGGCCTTCGCCAACGAACTCGGCGTGGTCATCGCCGTCGAGCGCATGCTCGGCATGGAGGTCCCGGTCAGGGCCGTCTGGGCGCGCACCCTGCTGGCCGAGCTGAACCGGGTGCTGAACCACCTGATGTTCCTCGGCAGCTATCCCCTCGAACTGGGCGCCATCACCCCGGTCTTCTACGCCTTCCGCGAGCGCGAGACCCTCCAGGCGGTCATGGAGGAGATCTCCGGCGGCCGCATGCACTACATGTTCAACCGCGTCGGCGGCCTGAAGGAGGAACTCCCCGAGGGCTGGATGTCGCGCACCCGCCAGGCCGTCGCCGACGTGCGCCGCCGCCTGCCCGACATCGAGAACCTGATCGCCGGCAACGAGATCTTCCTGGCCCGCACCCGGGGAGTCGGCGTGCTGACCCCCGAGACGATCCGCCAGTACGGCGTCAGCGGCCCCATCGCCCGCGCCTCGGGCGTCGACTGGGACCTGCGGCGCGACGACCCCTACCTGGCCTACGGCGAGCTCCCGGTCAAGGTCGTGACCCGCGAGGCGGGCGACTGTCACGCCCGCTTCGAGGTCCTGCTCGACCAGGTCAAGGTCTCGCTCGACCTCGCCGACGCCTGCCTCGACCGGCTCGCCGACCTGCCGCCGGGCCCGATCAACCAGCGGCTCCCCAAGATCCTGAAGGTGCCCGAGGGCCACACCTACGCCTGGACGGAGAGCCCGCTCGGCATCAACGGCTACTACCTGGTCAGCCGGGGCGAGAAGACGCCGTGGCGGCTGAAGCTGCGCAGCGCCAGCTTCAACAACATCCAGGTCCTCCGCGAGATGCTGCCCGGCCACCTGGTGGCCGACATGGTCGCGATCCTCGGGTCGATGTTCTTCGTCGTGGGCGACATCGACAAGTGATCAGGCTGGCCGCTGGTTCTGGTTGTTCTTGTCGCCCGGGATCCGGCAGCAGAACTCCAGGAAGAGCGCCGCGCAGACCAGCAGGATGGCCGAGATCAGCGACCCCGCCGACACGAGGGCGTCCTGCCGGGGCCCGGGGATGTCGAACATCCCCAGGGTGTGGATGAAGAACCCGGCGAACACCCCCGCGAACGCCGCCCCCGCCAGAGCCGTCGCCTTGGCCAGCGCCGCGAGCCGCGCCACCACCAGCGGCTCGGGCGGCGTGGTGTCCTCTTTCCGCATGATCCGCCCGCGCGTCAGCCACCCCGTGTACGCCTCGCCGATCGCCAGCAGCAGGAACGTCGGGATGGCCGTCCAGGGCACCTGCGGCAGACTCGCGTAGGCGCCCTGCAGAAACGCCCAGGTCACGACGGCGAACACGACCACAACGCCGACGAGCACACCGGGATTGCTGGGCTTCACGACACGACTCCTAAAGCGGGGGTTCCAGCGACAGGTCGGCCCGGAGGCGTACGCCGCTCTGGTCGAGACCGGCCAGCAGCGCCGCCACCGACCCCCGCCCCGGCAACACCGCCGAAGCGTCGGCCTGCGCCCACGGCACCAGCACGAAGGCCCGCTCGTGCGCCCTCGGATGAGGCAGGGTCAGCTCGGCCTCGTCGGACATCAGACTGCCGATCATGATGATGTCGACGTCGAGCGTACGCGGCCCCCAGTGCTCCTTCCGCACCCGCCCGAACGCGTCCTCGACCCCGAGGGCGCGATCGAGCAGCGTGCGCGGGTCGAGCGAGCTCTCCGCGATCACCACGGCGTTCAGGAAGGCCCCCTGCGAGGGCCCGCCGACGGGATCGGTCTCGTAGACCGGCGACAGCGCCACGAACGCCATCCCGGGCGCGTCGAACAGCGCGTCGAGACCACTCTGCAGATAGTCCATCCGCTGCCCCAGGTTGGAGCCCAGCGAGAAGACGACCCTCACCGCGACCTCCTGACCGTCACCACCACGTCGTCGAACGGCAGCGGAATGGGAGCCGCCGGCTTGTGCACGCTCAGCTCGACGTCCTCCACCAGCTCATAACGCAGACAGACCTGGGCGAGCCGCTCCGCCAGCGTCTCGATGAGATCGACCGGCTCCCCCTCGACCACGGCGACCAGCTCGAGCGCCAGCGCCCCGTAGTCGACGGTCTTGGTCAGGTCGTCGGACGCGGCCGCCGGCCGCACATCGAGGAACAACGTCGCGTCGACGACGAACTCCTGCCCCAGCTCCCGTTCAGCGGGCAGGCACCCATGCCGCCCCCTCGCCCGAAGCCCTTTCAGGCTCACCGTATCGAGGCCCACGACACCTCCGCACCGATCTTCACCCGGGCGAGCTGCCCGAGATCACTTTCTACCGCCAACCGATTCCGACGACGACAACGCCCCCCGCCCAAACGCACATTCCACGAAACACCCCAAACCTCAACATCTTCGTGAGCCAGCCCTTGGGGGACCTCGTCGGATGCCGCAACCTCTGCCCCCACAAAGCCAACGTCTCGGAGTCGCACTGCCGTGGAACGGGGTGATCGAGCATCTGGGCCCCGCGCCGGAGCGCGGCGACACAACCGGCAGCGGAGAGGGCTACCTTGCCGCGCGCCAGCCGAGCCCACGTTCTTCGCAGTCGTACCCAGCTGAGACGCGCGCTGAAGGACGCTCAGCCGTGATCGCGCCCGTAATGGCCCGCACCGGCCGATCGTGCCCGGTTGGGACCAGCTGATATCGAGTTCGGAAATAAACCCCGGCCGAGGTCGCGCTCCGCAGAAACTCGCGCCCGGCCGAGGCGGCGCTCCGCAAGAACCCGCGCATGGCCGAGGTCGCGCTCCGCAGAAACTCGCGCCCGGCCGAGGCGGCGCTCCGCAAGAACCCGCGCATGGCCGAGGTCACGCTCCGCAGAACCCCACGCCCGGCCGAGGCGGCGCTCCGCAACAGCCCACGCCCAGCTGAAATGCGTCCTGCATAGCCGACTGCTGGCTGCCTCTCGCCCTCTGACAGTCCACACCCAAAACGCGATGTCGCCCTCCGACGACCCACGCCCGAACGCGATCTCGCCATCTAGAACCTCGCGCGCCGCCCTAGATGCCGCCCTGCGTTGGCTCGCGCCCAGATCAGAGCGCCCATGTGGTAACTCTGCGGCTGGGCGCTCGGCGAGGGACGCCGCTGGTGGATCACCGCCGTGTGCTCAGCCGTGAGGCATCCTCGACCACGATCTGGCTCTGTGGTGGCTTGCACTCGGGTAAGACGCGCTCCAAGGTTGCCAGCATCAGACGCCGCCCTCCGGTGGCCCGCCCCGGTGCTCTCAGTGGGTGAGGCTGCGGAAGAGTGCCGCTTGGGTCAGGGAGTCTCTTCCTCTTCCTCGTCGTCGTCGCCCGTCTGCAGCACAGGGGACCCGTGATGGTGCCACAGGCGCCAGCCGCCCGCCGTCTTCACGAACGTGTTGGTGGCCACCACCCGCCCGGCGGCGAACCCCGTGTCTCCCGTGTCTTCGGCGTCGGCCGCCGTGAGGATGTTCTCGGCGCAGGTCAGCACCGCGACATTCCCTAAAACCGTCGTCTGCACGTCAGTCAGCACGAACTGGATGTAGGGCGTATTCGCCATGATCAGTGCCCACGACCGCAGCACCTCGCCACGACCGGACAACATCGGCCACCCCGGATGGACGCACATCGCCACCAGGTGGTCAGGCACGTCCTCCACCCAGATCTCCGACATGCGATCCAGGTCGGCGCTTTCGATCGCGGCGTAAAAGGCCTGGTTGAGGTCTTCAACCTCTTTCATCGGCTGCCCTCCACGCCGCGGCAACCCGTACGGCGTCGGCGTTGGGTCGGACGTCGTGGACGCGTACGCACCAGGCGCCGTCTCGGGCGGCCAGCGCGGTGACCGCCAGGGTCGCGTCGTCGTTCTCGGCGAACGGGCGGGGTTCGCCGTCGGGACCGGCCAGCAGCCGGCCCAGGAAGCGCTTGCGGGACGCCCCGATGATCAGGGGACGGCCCAGCTCCCGGAGCCGGTCGAGACCGGCCAGGAGCGCCCAGTTGTGGTCGGCCTGCTTGGAGAACCCCAGGCCGGGGTCGAGGATCAGCTGCTCCTCGCGGACGCCCTCGGCGAGCACCGAGTCGACGCGCTTGCGCAGCTCCTCGCTCACCTCGGTGACCACATCGCTGTAGATCGCCCGGCTCTCCATGTCTCTGCTGTGGCCGCGCCAGTGCATCACCACGTAGGCCACGCCGGAGGCGGCCACCACGCGGGGCATCTCGGGGTCGGCCAGGCCGCCGCTCACGTCGTTGACCAGCCGGGCCCCGGCGGCCACGGCCACCTCGGCGACCTCGGCGCGCATGGTGTCGACGCTGACGGCGACGCCCTCGGCGGACAGGGCGCGGATCACCGGCTCGACCCGGCGCAGCTCCTCGTCGAGGGAGACCCGGGCGGCCCCGGGACGGGTCGACTCGCCGCCCACGTCGACGATGTCGGCGCCCTGCTCGACCAGCGCCAGGCCGTGGGCGATGGCGATCTCGGGGTCGAACCAGCGGCCGCCGTCGGAGAAGGAGTCGGGGGTGACGTTGACCACGCCCATGACGAGGCAGCGCCCGGCGTCGGGCAGCCCCGGCACGGTGAACGCGCTCATCAACGGCTCCTCATGTGGTCGATCGGGATCAAGCCTAGGCGTTCCGGCATCACGATCCGCCGCCCGGGGGCCACCTGTGGATAACGATCGAAAACTAGCGGCCGATGATCAGGGACATCGCCTCGGCGCGGGTCTTGTCGTCTTCGCGGAAGATGCCGCGGACCGCCGAGGTGATCGTCTTGGCGCCCGGTTTGCGGACGCCCCGCATGGTCATGCACATGTGCTCGGCCTCGATGACCACGATCGCGCCCCGGGGCTTCAGGACCTCCATGAGGGCGTCGGCGACCTGGGAGGTCAGCCGCTCCTGGACCTGGGGCCTGCGGGCGTAGAGGTCGGCCAGCCGGGCCAGCTTCGACAGGCCCGTCACCTGGCCCTTGTCGTTGGGGATGTAGCCGATGTGGGCCACCCCGTGGAAGGGCACCAGGTGGTGTTCGCACGTGGAGTAGATCTCGATGTCGCGCACCAGGACCATCTCGTCGTGGTCGGCGTCGAACACCGTCGTGAGCACGTCTTCCGGCTTCTGCCCGAGCCCCGCGAACTGCTCCGCGTAGGCTCGGGCGACGCGCGCCGGAGTCTCGACCAGGCCCTCACGGCCCGGATCTTCGCCGATCGCGATCAGAATCTCGCGTACGGCCGCTTCGATCCGGGCGTTGTCGACCTGGAGAGGCTTGCCAACCACTGTTCTTACGCCTCGTCCTTTTGGGGTGCGGGCTGCGCCACGGGCGAGCCGTTGCCGGAGGCGATGGCGGGGGCGCCGTGACCGTTGGCCGCGGCGACCTCCTTGGGCGTGATGACCGGAGGACGGTCGGAGGGCAGCCGCTTGCCGTAACCGGCGTAGGACGGCCGCTTCTCCCTGACCACGATCGGGCTGAAGATCTCCAGCACCTGCTCGCGGGACAGGGTCTCCTTCTCCATCAGCTCCAGGACCAGGTTGTCGAGCACGTCACGGTATTCGACCAGGATCTCCCAGGCCGCGTCGTGTGCCGACTCGATCAGGCGGCGGACCTCGTCGTCGATGGACGACGCGATCTGCTCGGAGTAGTCGCGCTCGTGGCCCATCTCGCGGCCGAGGAAGACCTCGCCGTTGCCGGAGCCGAACTTGCGGGCGCCGAGCTTCTCGCTCATGCCGTATTCGGTGACCATGCGGCGGGCGATGGAGGTCGCCTTCTCGATGTCGTTGGAGGCGCCGGTCGTGGGCTCGTGGAAGACGAGCTCCTCGGCCGTGCGGCCGCCCAGCAGCATCGCGAGCTGGTCGTTCATCTCGGAGCGGGTGGCCAGGAACTTGTCTTCCATCGGCAGCGTCATCGTGTAACCGAGGGCGCGGCCGCGCGACAGGATCGTGATCTTGTGGACCGGGTCGGAGTTGGGCAGCGCGTGGGCCACCAGGGCGTGGCCGCCCTCGTGGTACGCGATGATCTTCTTCTCCTGGTCGGACATGACCCGCGACTTGCGCTCGGGGCCCGCCATCACGCGGTCGATCGACTCTTCGAGGATCTCCATCGTGATGAGCTTCTTGTCCTGGCGGGCGGTCAGCAGCGCCGCCTCGTTGATCACGTTGGCCAGGTCGGCGCCGGTGAAGCCCGGGGTCCGGCGGGCGATGACGTCGAGGTCGACGGTGTCGTCGAACGGCTTGCCGCGGCCGTGGACCTTGAGAATGCCCTTGCGGCCCTCGAGGTCGGGACGGTCGACGGTGACCTGCCGGTCGAACCGGCCGGGACGCAGCAGCGCGGGGTCGAGGATGTCGGGCCGGTTCGTCGCGGCGATGAGGATCACGCCGCCCTTGACGTCGAAGCCGTCCATCTCGACGAGGAGCTGGTTCAGCGTCTGCTCGCGCTCGTCGTGACCACCGCCGAGGCCCGCGCCCCGGTGACGGCCGACGGCGTCGATCTCGTCGATGAAGATGATGGCGGGGGCGTTGGCCTTGGCCTGCTCGAACAGGTCGCGGACGCGGCTCGCGCCGACACCCACGAACATCTCGACGAAGTCGGAGCCGGAGATCGAGTAGAACGGCACCCCGGCCTCGCCGGCGACGGCCCTGGCGAGCAGGGTCTTACCGGTTCCGGGCGGGCCGTAGAGCAGGACGCCCTTGGGGATCTTCGCGCCGATGGCCTGGAACTTGGCTGGGGCCTGCAGGAACTCCTTGATCTCGTGGAGTTCCTCGATGGCCTCGTCGGCGCCGGCCACGTCGGCGAAGGTGGTCTTCGGCGTGTCCTTGGTGATGAGCTTGGCCTTCGACTTGCCGAAGTTCATCACCCGGGAGCCGCCGCCCTGCATCTGGTTCAGGAAGAACAAGAAGAAGAGCACGATCAGAATGATCGGCAGGAAACTCAACAGCAGGGTGACGAAGAAGTTCTCCTTGGGAACCTCGACCGTCCACCCGTTCTTGGGGTTAGCCTTCGCGAGCGCCTCGGTGATCTGGACGCCCTGACCGGTCACCCAGGAGGCCTGGATGCGGTCGGTCGACTTGCCGCCGACCTGAATGGGCTTGGCCAGCGTCACCGCGGCGACCTGGTCTCTGTCGGTCACCTTGGCGCTGACCACATTGCCGCTGTTGATCTGCTGGAGAACAGTGGAGGTGTCGGCGGTGGTGTAATTGCCGCCGGTGTTCATCAACGTCGTGACGAGCAGCAGAAGCACGACGATGCCCAGGATCCACAGCAGTGGCCCACGTGTAAATCGCTTGAGATCCATCCGATGCGGAACCCCGGCGGGCCCGTCCCTTCCTGACCAAGGCCTGGCCCCCTTTGGGTAAAGGGGGTCGCGGCACCCTTTGCCGCTGCTTCTGACTACCCGGGGCCGCCCCCGGGTTATCAGAAGGTACACCGAGCCGCCGGTGAGGGTCACCGCCCGGCAGGCTCGGGCATTGCTCATCCAACGTACGTCAGGGACAGGCGTGTTCCCTTCGCGGAGAGCAAATATCAAGCTCCCGGAGGGGCCACTTCGCTCAGGGCTTATTCGCCGCCATAGACATGTGGCGCGAGAGTGCCGATGAATGGGAGGTTTCGATAGCGCTCGGCGTAGTCGAGCCCGTAGCCGATGACGAACTCGTTGGGGATGTCGAAACCCACATATTTGACGTCGAGGGGAACCTTCACCGCGTCGGGCTTGCGGAGCAGGGTGCAGATCTCGACGGACGCCGGGTTGCGCGACTGAAGGTTGTTGAGCAGCCACGACAGGGTCAGGCCCGAGTCGATGATGTCCTCGACGACCAGCACGTGACGGCCGGCGATGTCGGTGTCGAGGTCTTTCAGCACCCGCACCACGCCCGACGACTTGGTGCCGGCGCCGTAGGACGACACCGCCATCCAGTCCATCTGGACGGGCACGTGGAGCGCGCGGGCGAGGTCGGCCATCACCATGACGGCGCCCTTCAACACCCCGACGATCAGCAGTTCGTGGCCCGCGTAGTCGGCGTCGATCTTCCCGGCGAGTTCCCTGATCTTGGTCTGGAGCTCTTCCTCGGAGATGAGGACCCTGGACAGGTCTCTGCCCATGTCGGCTGCGTCCACCTGCGAATTCCTTACGAGAGGGAGCTGGTGAACATCAGCCTGCCATATCGGCGAACCACACCCACCCCTCCGGGTAGGTCCACCCCCTTCTGCCCCGTCCAGCCGGTGATCAGCCGCTCGGCCTCCTCGATGTGCACGGCCGCGAGGGCCGAGGGCGGCGACCCGGCGGCGACGGCGGCCCGGTGGATCACCCGGCGGCGTACGGCCGCGGGCAGTTCGGCGAGCAGGGCGGTCGACAGGCCGGTGTTGAGGTCTCTGGCCTCGGCGTAGACCCGGTCGGCCCAGTCGTCGAGGGCGTCGGCGTCGTCGCGGCAGAGCCGCGCGGTTCGGGCGAGCGCGTCGGCGATGCCGGGGCCGAGCTCCGACTCCAGAAGGGGCAGCAAGGTTTGCCGTACCTTGACCCGCGTGAAGCGCGGGTCGTCGTTGTGGGGGTCGTGCCAGGGGCTCAGGCCGAGTGCCGCGCAGGCTTCTTCGGTTCTTGTACGACTGACGCCCAGCAATGGCCGGCGGTAGACGCCCGACACCGCGGCCATGCCCGACAGGGAGCGCGAACCGCTGCCCCTGGCCAGCCGCAGCAGCACGGTCTCGGCCTGGTCGTCGCGGGTGTGGCCGAGCAGGATCACCGCCTCCAGACGGGCCGCCGTCTCGTCGAGGGCGGCGTAGCGGGCGATGCGCGCCGCCGCTTCGGGCCCGCCCAGGGTGCCGACCTGGACCGTGACGGCCTCGCCGAAGGACAGGCCGAGGCCGGGCGCCAGACGTACCAGGTCATCGGCTCTTGAGCGGGAACCGGGCTGCAGGCCGTGGTCGACGGTGACCAGCCCGGCGCGCAGGCCCAGGCGCGGCGCGACGAAGCCGAGGCAGGCGGCCAGCGCCAGGGAGTCGGCGCCGCCGCTGCAGGCGGCGAGCACCAGACGGCCCGGGCCGAGGTCGGAGAGCGATTCGCGGATCGCGCGGCGGACGTCGGCGACCGCCGGATGAGGACCCATCAGGCGGACTTGTGATCAGGCTCCAGCGCGTTGGTGACCAGGACCCGGCGCATCCACGCGTGGGGATCGGAGATCTCCTGGCGGGTGGGCAGGGTCTCCGGGGAGGTCCAGACCCGGTTGAAGCCGTCCATGCCGGCCTCTTCGACCACGGTGGTCACGAAGCTGGAGCCTTCGGCGTACTGCTTCATCTTGAGGTCGACGCCGAGCAGGCGGCGGATCACCTGGTCGACGCGGGAGCCGCCGGAGCGGCGCTGCTGGAACTTGGCCCGGATCTCGGCCACCGAGGGCACCACGCTGGGGCCGACGGCGTCCATCACGTAGTCGCCGTGGCCCTCGACCAGGGTCATCACGGCGGTCACCCGGTCGAGCACGGCCTTCTGCTCGGGGGTCTGGATGGCCTCGATGAGGTTGCCGTCGCCGCCGCGGAAGGCGTCGGCGACCGCGTCGGTGACGTCGCGCATGCGGTCGAGGAGGGTCGACAGGTCCATGTCGGAGATCGTGAGGAACTCCTTCATCTGGGCCTGGAGGTATTCGCGCAACCACGGGACGCCGGTGAACTGGACCCGGTGGGTCTCCTCGTGGAGACAGACCCAGAGGCGGAAGTCGCGCGGGTCGACGCGCAGCTCGCGCTCGGTGTTGACGATGTTGGGGGCCACCAGGGTGAGGCGGCCGGTCGGGGCGTTGCCGTCGGGGTCGGGCGGCAGGAACAGTTCGTACTGCCCGAGGACCCGGCTGGCCAGGAAGGCCAGGACGGCCCCGACCTCGACGCCGGTGATGCGGGACCCGACGGCGCTCACGATGGCCGGCATGGTGCCGACCTTCTCCGACAGGGGTTCGAGGACGACCTTGAACCCTTCGACGTTGGCCCGGATCCAGCCGGGACGGTCGACGACGGTGGCCTCCTCTGGAGGCGCCGAGTCGATCCCGGTGAACTCCTTGACGTGGACCTCGGCCTCGCGCGACAGGCGCCGAAGCTCGCTGACGGCCTGTCTGGCCTCTTCACGACTCACCTGTGGCCCCGGGCGGACGAGCCGGACTCCGGTAGCGACGGCGAGATCCCAGTCGATCACCTGCATGTTCACCACCGTATGTCGTCGGTTCAGGCGGCGCGCGAGACCAGGGTCGCCAGCCGGTCGAGCGCCTTGACGGTCTTGCCGGGGTCGGTGACGCCGTTGGCCATGAACGCGAAGCTCAGCAGCCGTCCGTCGGCGGTGTGGACCAGGCCCGTCAGTGTGTTCACTCCGTCGAGCGTGCCCGTCTTGGCCCGGACCAATCCGGCCCCGGCCTTCGAGTCGGCCTCGCCGTAGCGGCCGTGGAGGGTGCCGGTGAAGCCCGCGACGGGCATTCCGCTGATCAGCGAGTGGAGGTTCGGGTGTTGCGGAGAGGCGCCCAGCGCGACGAGTTTCGCCAGCGCCGCCGGGGTGATCTTGTTGGCGGTCGACAGGCCGCTGCCGTCGTGGACCTCGACGCCCTGGGTGACCCCGAGGCGGGCCAGCACGGCCCGGTAGGCCTTGGCCTGGCCGGCGTAGGTGTGGGGCTGCTTCTCGGCGATGGCGACGTGGCGGCCGAGGGCCTCGGCCAGGTCGTTGTCGCTCTCGGTCAGCATGCGCTCGACCAGGGCGTAGACCGGGGCCGACTCGACCCGGGCCAGTTCCTGGCCGGGCTGCGCGGCCTTGCCGGGCTTGATCGTCTTGCCCACCTTGACGCCGTACTTGGCGAGCAGGTCGCCGAACGCCTGGGCCGCGTCGGCCGGCGGGTTGGCCGAGCGGGGGGCGTCGTTGCGGGGCACCACGCGGCCCTCGTCGATGGCCAGCGCGGTCACCGGGGAGGCGCTGCCCTCGGGCACGTACGTCGGCTTCCAGCCGGGGGCGGTCACCGGGCCCTGGAACAGCGAGGCGTCGTAGGAGAGCGTGACCGACTTCACTCCGGCGGCCTTCAGCGCCTTGGCGGTGCGGGAGGCGAGGGTCTGGAGGCTGGCCGCCCTCGGATAGTGGTCGCGGGGGTCGGCCTTGGGCCCGGCGAGGGTCGGATCGCCGCCGCCGACCAGAACGATCTTGCCGGGGGCGGTCTGCACGACCGTGGTGGCGAACGTCACATCGGCGCCGATCGAGGCGAGCGCCGCGGCGCCGGTGACCACTTTGGTGGTGGACGCCGGGGTCAGCGCGGTGGTCGAGCCCTCATCGAACAGCGTTTGCCCGGTTTCCGTGTCGATGACGGTACCTGCGACCTTGCCCCCGATTCCCGGGTCACCCATGGCGTCACGGAGCAGGGTGGTCAAAGTACTCTTAGCCGGGAGAGGGCCGTCGAGCGCGGCGACCAGAACAGGCGGTGCCGTGACGATCGGTGTGGGGGCCGGTTTGGGGGCCGCGGCCTGTATCGGATTCCGCTCGCTGCCGTTGACCACGAGGTAGACGCCCGCGGCGATGACGAACATCTGAAGCAGCGCGAGGGTGGCGACAACCACCCAACGCTCGCGTCGCACCACGTGACCTCTCCCTAGTTACGCCTACGAGACACTAACGCCACTCCGGGACCACTCGGATGGCTTGAGCGGAGGAAATGGCAGTGGAGTTCGACGTTGTCGTTGAGATACCCAAAGGGCAACGCAACAAATATGAGGTGGATCATGAGACTGGCCGCATCCGGCTCGACCGGATGCTCTTCACGTCCACTCAGTACCCTGCCGACTACGGCTTCATCGAGAACACCCTCGGCGAGGACGGCGACCCCCTCGACGCCCTCGTCCTTCTCCAGGAACCGACCTTCCCCGGGTGTCTCATCCGCTGTCGCGCCGTCGGCATGTTCCGCATGACCGACGAGAAGGGCGGCGACGACAAGGTCCTCTGCGTCCCCTCACGCGACCCCCGCCAGGAGCACATCCGCGACATCCACCATGTCCCGGAGTTCGACCGGCTGGAGATCCAGCACTTCTTCGAGGTCTACAAGGACCTCGAGCCCGGCAAGTCCGTCGAGGGCGCCAACTGGGTCGGCCGGACCGAGGCCGAGGCCGAGATCGAGCGCTCCTACAAGCGCGCCAAGCACTGACTCAGCCCGGTCTCGTGGCGCCGACGTAGTCGGGCCGCCACATCGACGCGATGCGGACCACGTCTCCCGTCTGGGGGGCGTGGACCATCAGGCCGCGTCCGATGAACATGCCGACGTGGTGGATCGGGTCGCCGAAGAAGACGAGGTCGCCGGGGCGCAGGTCGGCTGATTCGACGTGCGGCCCGGCGGTCCACTGCGTGCCGGTCCAGTGGTCGAGCGGCACGCCGGCCCGTTCCCAGGCCCGCATCGTCAGCCCCGAGCAGTCGAAGCTCTCGGGGCCGTCGGCCGCCCACACGTAGGGTTTGCCGAGCTGGGCCAGCGCCCAGCGGGCCGCCTCGCCGCCCGCTCCCCCGGCGGTGAGCGCCCAGCCGGGCGCCGCCGGACCGGCCCCCATACGGAACCTGGCCAGGTCGAGGCGCTCCTCGATCTCCCGCTGCTCCTCGCGCAGGTCCCTGGTCTCCGCCAGCTGCGTCTTCACGGCCTCCTCCGCGGCCGTCTTGAGACGCTCCGCCTCGGCCGCGGCCCGGTGGGCCTCGTCGAGCACGTCGGCGGCCTGGTTCTGCAGGATCCGCAGCACCTCGCGGCTGTCGTCGAGGCGGTCGAGGACGGCCGCGCGCTCGTCGCCGATCTGGGTGACCAGGCTGGCCCGGCGCATCAGCGCGTCGGGGGCGCCCGGCAGGGCCATCATCGGGTTGGCCAGGTCGACCCCGTAGGCGTCGGCGGCCAGGGCCGCGGCCCGGCTCCTGGCCTCCTCGACGGTCTGCTCCGCCGCCAGCAGGTCGGCGGTGACCTCGGCGTGCTCGGCCTCGGCCCGCCGCACCGTGACCAGCTCGCCGTTGTACGCCTCCACAAGGCGCTCGGCGTCTCTGACGAGCACGCGGCGGCGCTCCTTGGCCCGCGCCAGCTTCACCTGGTTGCGGGCCAGCTCCTGAACCTGCGCGGAGATCGTGTCGCGGGGGCCGGGGGTCGCCGCGGCCTCTCCCGGCGCCCCGGCCAGCAGCCCGGCGACGATGAGCGCCGCGGGCAGCGCCCTCGACCTGCGATTCGACATGCGCAGGCCCATTCCCGCAGGTCACTCAAGGAACACCGGCCCCAATGGCAAAGGAGTTCACACGAGTTTCAGCAGCCGGGCGATCCAGGGGCGCATGCCCGTGGTCACCGGGTCGGGGCCGCGCGGGTAGGCGAACACCGGGGCGTCGCCGCCGTGGGTGGCCCGCAGTTCGGCCGCCTTGCACCAGTCGGCGGCGGTCCGGCAGGCCGCCCAGGCGACCGACAGGGCCGGCCGGGCCTCGGGGTGGCGTTCGTGGATCTGCGCCAGGGTGATCGCGGCGTGGGCGGCGGCGTAGCCGTCGTCGGGGTAGGCGGTGCCGGCCAGGTAGGGCGCGGTGACCCGGCCCCCGTGGGGGGTGCTCTGCACCCACGTCCAGTTGGCGACGACCAGGTTCAGGACCGGGGCGGGGAGGCGGGCGGCCTCGCCGTACATGCGGTCTTGGCGGGGGCCCGTCAGGCGGCGGGAGGACAGCAGCCACGTGACGTCGTCGGGGGTGTGGGCCTCGGCCAGCCAGGTCAGGATGGCCAGGGCCCGCGCGGCCTGGAGGCGGCTCAGGTCGAGGACGTCGCGGAGCATGCGGGGGCCGGGGTCGAGCCAGACCGGCCAGGCCGCCTCGTGGGCCTTGGTGACGAGGTCGGCCAGCGGGGCGGGCGGCAGGTCGGGGTAGACCCGGCGATCACGAACGGCAAAGCCGTCGGCGGCCATGGTGTTCGCCCTTCACGTGCTCGTGGGCCTCGTGCTCGTGCGTCTCGTCGGTGGTGGACGCCAGGTCGACGACGACCGGCTCGGCCGACGGGGTGACCGTGGCGACCGGGGTCGGCGACGGGCGCGGGCCCGGCGGACGGCTGTGCGGGGGCTCGCCCTGGGCGGTCTTCGTGGGCCGGGGGCGCGGCTGCGCGGCGCGCTCGGGCCGGGGGTAGTGGACGCCGAGCACGGTCGGCCGGGGCCGGGCCACCGCGCTCTCGGACGGCTCCTCGACCGGGTCGAGCGTGCGGATCGGCGGCGGCACCTTGGGCGGGACCTTCGGCGGAAAGTCGCTGACCGTGGCGGCCGGGGTGTAGAGCCGGGCGGTCGGCGCGGCCACGCCGGCGCGTTCGTCCATCGTCTCGCCGGTGACCTGCATGACCAGCACGACCACCACGGCCGCCGCGACCACGGCCGCCAGCGCGCCTGCGGCCACGTGACGGCCGCGCCGGCTCTCGCCGCCCGGGAAGCCGTCGGAGTCGAGCGGCCCGGCCCGGCGGGCGACGTAGCGGCGGTAGGCCAGCAGTTCGGGGTCGATGAAGCAGCTCATCACCCGGACGCGGACCGTGTCGGGCATGACCGGGAGGGGCAGCAGGGCGAAGACCTTGCCGGCCGAGACCTGGCGGGCCCGGTGGGGGCGGCAGGTCTCGCAGGTGAAGATGTGGTTCACCACGCGGGCGCGGCGTTCGTCGGGATCGCCGCCCTCGGCGTCGGCCACCAGGACCGAGCGGGCCGGGCAGTCGCCGGGGTCGCGGCGGGCCAGCACCTCGGCGGTGATCGCGTCTTGCAGGCGCAGCGAGGCCGACTCGCGCAGGGCCTCGGCGTGGCGGGCGCTCAGGCCGAGCACCACGCCCAGGTCGGCGGCGGCCAGGCCGTGGCGCAACGACAGTTCGAGGATCTCGCGGTCGGCCGGGGGCAGGCCGTGGACGGCGTGCCAGGCGGCGGCGTCGGGGGCCTCCTCGGGTTCGGCGGGCTGCCCGGCCTGCCACCGGCGGCGGCACTCGGCGCGGGCCAGCGCGAGCAGCCAGACGTAGAGGCGGTCGGGGTCGCGCAGGGCGTCGATGTGGGCCTCGGCGGCGATCATGGTGTCGCGTAACGCCACCTGGGCGCCCTCGGCGCCGAGCAGGAACCAGCAGAAGCGGTAGACGCCTTCGGCGTGGGCGTCGTAGAGGGCTGCGAGAGCACCCGGATCGCGGGCGCGCAGGGCCTGAACCAGATCGCGATCGGTCATGTCACAGAAGGTAATGGATCCGTAACTTGGAGTTCAGGATTTCTGCCGCATTCTCCGCTGCTATTTTCCTGGTTAATTGGGGCAGATTCATGAGCCCGAGCCACGGCCGGCCCTCGGCTCACTTTTCTCCACCGAGCGGAACACCTTCGAAGTCGGCCGGAATTCGTATCCCCAACTGGGCGAAAACGGTCGGCGCGACGTCGACGAGTTTCGCCTCGTGGCGGCGTTCGTGCCGGATTCCGGGGCCCGCGGCGAGCAGGAAGATCTGCAGTTCCTCGGGCGACCGGCCGCCGTGGCCGCCCTCATCGCGGTGCCCGTGGTCGGTCACCACGATGACCGACCACTTCTCCTCCGGGTACGTCGGCCGTCGTCTCACGGCGTCGACGAGGCGGCCGACGCCGAGGTCCATGGTGTCGAGCGCCGTGGTGTACTCGGGGCCGAGAGGCCCGTGTTTGTGGGCCACCTTGTCGGGGTTGACCAGGTGCAGGAAGACGACGTCGGCCCGGTGGCGGGAGATCAGGTCGGTCATCCGGCGGATGATCATCTCGTCCTTGAGGTGCTCGGCGTAGTCGACGCCGGGGCGCAGGGTGGCGTGCCAGTCGACCTGGTGCAGCAGGCCGGTCTCGAAGAAGGTGCGCCACAGGGTGACGGCCAGCGTGTCGAGATCGGGACGCAGTCTTTCCAGCCGGGTCAGGAAATCGGGATATCTCGTGTATTGGCGTCCATCAAAGGTGTTGTCGTGTACGCCATGCTTTTCCGGATTGACACCCGTGAGAATGGTCGACCACGCCGGACCGCTCAGCGATTTCACGCCCGGCGCGAGATCGAGCTGCCCGGTCGCATAGAGGCCCTCGCTCATCAGCGCGCGCAGATAGGTCGCCTTCGTGGTGAGCACCCGGTCGGTGCGCACCCCGTCGACCCCGATCACCAGGACCTTCGGCACCGGCTCCGGCCGGACCGGTTCGACGTGGCTGACCGGCCCGCACCCGAGCGCCACGACCGTGGCGAGGGTGAGCGAGACGCGGACGACCGGAGGACATCCGCGGATCCACCCGCAGGACGCCGGCCGTGGCCGGGGTCTCACGCCAGGCCGCCGGCCACGATCGCGAGGCCCGCCGCGGCGGCGGCCGAGGCGCCCAGCGCGAGGGTCACCCCGGCGCAGACCATGGCGGTCTCGACGACGCCCCGGTTGATCGACCGGGGGTGGTCGTCGGCGATCTCCCGCAGCGCCCGCACGCCCATGACCAGCGCGCCCAGGGCGAGGAAGACGCCCACGCCGCCCAGGAAGAGCAGCGGGAGCGAGAGGTAGCCGAGCCGGGCGGTCCAGACGACCGAGGTGTACGGGGCGTCGCGCCGCGCCACCGCCGCCTCGACCAGGGCCCAGGAGGTCATCAGGTCTTTCGTGGAGGCGGTGCCACGCCCGAATCGAGGTGTAGGCCGTACTTTGAGGTTCTTCATGGCAATCGCCCCCGGAAGAAAGATCGAGCCTTATTCGGGGGAATATCACGAACGCTGAGTGATACCTCCGCGACGCGCTGTTTCTTGGTGATTCACGGGGCCAGCCCGGCCGCCGCGCACCCGTCGGCCAGGGCGTCGAGCCCGAACGCCTCGGCCGGGCCGAGCGCCCCGATGCCGCCCACCCCGCCGACCAGGGCGCTGGTCGCGCCCCAGGCGAGCATTCTGGCGGTCAGGTCGTAGGGGTCGCCGCCGTTCAGGCGGACGGTGGCGAGCAGGGTGCCGTCGTCGGCGTACGCCTCGGCGATGGTCTGGGAGGCGATCGGGTGGCTCTCCTGGCTGGTCGACCGGGCCGCCCGCTCGGCCATGGCCGCCATGAGCCGCTGGGAGCCCGGCAGGGCCCGCAGCAGCGGGGTCGCCCTGGCGAAGACGCCCGCGGCGCGGGTCAGGCCGCCGAGCCAGCCCAGGTAGACGTTGACCTCGCGCAGCCGGGGGTGGGTGCGCGGGAGGGCGAAGTGCTCGCTGGCCCCCACGGCGATGCCGTGTCTCTTTCTCGCGCCGAAGGCGAAGGCCCGGGTGCGGCCGGTCTCCCGGACGATGCGGCCGTCGCGGAAGCCGTACATGGGTTCGAGGATCATGCTCAGCGCGGAGGCGCGGGTGCCGGCGCTGGCCCGCTTGGCCATGTTGCCGCGCAGGAAGTAGCCCACGTCGACCCTGATCGCGTCGTTGCCGGCCTTGCGCAGGGCGAGGGCGGCGGCCAGGTTGCCGGGGACGTAGTCGTACCCGAAGGCGGGGATCAGGGTCGCGCCCGCCGCGGCGGCCTCGGGGCCGTGGCGCTGGAAGACGCGCTTGACGAAGGGCGGCTCGCCGGTCGAGTCGAGGTAGACCGCACCCGCCTCGACGGCCGCCATGACCGCCGCGTCGCCCCACCGCAGGAACGGTCCCACGGTCGAGACCAGCACGTCGCCGGGTTCGAGCAGGCGGGCCACCGAGCGCGGCCGGGTCGCGTCGGCCACCGCCGTGGGCAACGTGCCCGGCAAGGTGGCGGCCAGGTCGGCCAGCCGGGCGGGGTCCCGCCCGGCCAGCAACGGCTCGGCGCCCAGCGCGACCAGCGCCTTCGCCGTGAGCCGCCCGGTGTAGCCGGTGGCGCCGAACAGGACGATACGGGGGGTGGTCATGCCATTACCGTAACCTCACGGGTTCACGGCTTCTGTTCGGTGATGACGGTGTAGCCGCGGTCCTTGGCGAACGGCGCGGTCTTCGGGGCCTGGGTGAAGATCGGCGCGGCCCCGCCGGCGGCCAGGTCCTCATAGGGCTTGGCGGTGGCCCCCCAGGTGCGGGCGGTCACGGCGGTGGCGGCGGCGACCCCGGCGCTGACGCTCTCGACCGTGATGATGAACCGGCGGCTCGCCCCCGGCCGGACGTCGTCGACGAAGGCGGTGCCCCCGCCGATCAGCTTGCCCGTGGCGTCGCGCAGCAGCCCGGTCACCACCAGGCTCCCGGCCGGCCGCGTGAACGGCGACTCGACGTAGCCGGTGATCAGGTAGGACGAGGCGCCCAGCTTCTCGGTCGACACCCGGCTCACCGGGAACGTCTTGTACGCCGACGGTACCCGCGCCGCCTGGTGCCACGAGGCCGGCTTGTAGTCGATCTTGACGCTGACCGGCTTCTCGACCGCCAGCGCCTCCCCGGTGAACGCCATCGACCCGCCAGGAGCGACCGCGTCGAGCGGCTGCTCCATCCGGACGACCTCCTTGCCGGCGGCGTCCTTCCCGGTGATCGTGGCGACCGCGTTCTCGCCGAAGTGCCACTTGTTGCCGTTGTTGAGCACGGCGGCCCAGTTGACCAGGTAACCGCCACTGGCCTGCACGACCGAGGAGGTCTGCTCCTTCAGCGCGAGCGGGGCGAGTTCGGTCTTCTTGGTCTCCTCGTCCCCCGAGCACCCGGAAACCAGGAGCGTCACGGAGAGGAACGACAGGGCCAGGGCTGTCATACGGTGCGTCACCAGGCCGTGATAACGCGTACGTGCGGCCCCGTTCACCTCGACCCGCCAACAGCGGACCCAATCTTTAACGCGCGCGGACGACCCGCCCCTCGTCCCAGACGGGCTCTGACGATTCGTAGACCTTCCCATCGGCGCCGAAGACCAGGTAGCGGTCGAAGTCGGCGGCGAACCAGCGGTCGTGGGTGACCGCCATGACGGTGCCCTCGAAGGCGTCGAGACCCTCCTGGAGCGCCTCGGCGCTGGCCAGGTCGAGGTTGTCGGTCGGCTCGTCGAGGAGCAGCAGCGTCGCGCCCGACAGTTCGAGCAGGAGGATCTGCAGGCGGGCCTGCTGGCCGCCCGACAGGGTCTCGAAACGCTGCTCGGCGATGGTGCCGGCCAGTTCGTAGCGGGCCAGGATCTTCATGGCCTCGTTCTTGAGCCGGGCGTGCTCGGTCATCACGATCTCGCACGGGGTGCGCTTCATCAGCTCGGGGTGGGAGTGGGTCTGGGCGAAGTGCCCCGGGATGACCCGCGCGCCGAGCCGGGCGACGCCGGTGTGGTTGACGTCGTCGCCGCTGAGCAGCCGCAGGAAGTGGGACTTCCCGGAGCCGTTGGAGCCCAGCACGGCGACCCGTTCGCCGTACCAGATCTCCAGGTCGAACGGCTTCATCAGGCCGGTGAGCTCCAGGCGTTCGCAGATGACCGCCCGTTTGCCGGTGCGGCCGCCGCGCAGGCGCATGTTGATGTTCTGGTCTTTGGCCGCCATCTCGGGCGGGCCCGCCTCCTCGAACTTGCGGAGCCGGGTCTGGGCCGCGTGGTAGGCGGCCGACATGCCGTCGTTGTAGGTGGCCTTCTGCTTCAGCATGTTGACCAGGCGCTTGAGCTTGGCGTGCTCCTCGTCCCATCGCCGGCGGAGTTCGTCGAGGCGCTCGTTGCGCTCTCTGCGGGCCTGCGCGTAGGTGGTGAAGCCGCCGCCGTGCACCCAGATGTTGCCCGACTCGACGGTCACGATGCGGTCGGCGGCGTTGGCGAGGAGCTGGCGGTCGTGAGAGACGAGCAAAACCGTCTTCTGAGTCTCCCGCAGGACCTGCTCCAGCCACTGCTTGCCCGGCACGTCGAGGTAGTTGTCGGGCTCGTCGAGGAGGAGGACCTGGTCGGGGCCGCGCAGCAGGGCCTCCAGGACCAGGCGTTTCTGCTCCCCGCCGCTGAGGGTGTTGACCTCGCGGTACTTGCAGTGGTCGTACGGGATGCCCAGAGCGGCCATCGTGCAGGTGTCCCAGAGGACCTCGATGTCGTATCCGCCGGCGTCGGTGTAGTCGGTGATCGCCTGCGCGTAGCGCATCTGGGTCTTCTCGTCGTCGCGCTCCATCATCAGGAGCTCGATCTTGGCGAGGTGTTCGGCGGCCTCTCTGACCCGGGTCGGGGCCACCGACAGGAGCAGGTCGTGGACGGTCCGGCCGTCGCGGATGCTGCCGATGAACTGGCGCATCACGCCGAGGCCGCCGGAGCTGGCGACCGTGCCCTCGACCGCCTGGAGATCGCCGGCGATCAGCCGCATGAGCGTCGTCTTGCCCGCGCCGTTGGGGCCCACGAGGGCGGCCTTGACGCCCTCGCCGATGCGGAAGGAGACGTCGTTGAGCAATGGCCGCCCGTCTGGGAGCACATGGGTGATATGGGCGATCTCGACGTGGGCCATGGGGTCGAGGGTATTGAGACGGGAGATCGGGTGCCAACAGTTATCCGGGCGGAACTGAGCTGACCGATTTGCCGGTTATGTCTGTTATGAGATCTGTGCTCATCACCGGGTCCACCGAGGGGATCGGCGCCGAGAGCGCCCGCGTGTTCGGCGCCCAGGGCGACGACGTCATCGTCTCGGGCCGCGACGCCGCCAAGGGCGCCATGGTCGTCGACGACATCGTGCAGAACGGGGGTTCCGCCCGGTTCGTGCCCGCCGACCTGACCGACTTCGACGCGCTGCACGACCTGGCGGCCGAGGCGGGCGACGTCGACGTGCTCGTCAACAACGCCGGCATGGCCCCGGTCTCGGCGACCGTCGGCCAGGACCCCGAGGTCTTCGAGAAGACCCTCTCGCTCAACCTGCGGGCGCCCTACTTCCTGACCCAGGCGCTGGTGCCGGGGATGATGGAGCGCGGGCGCGGCGCGATCGTCAACATCTCGACCATCGCCGCCGTGGTGGCCGTGCCGTTCCTGTCGGTCTACGGCGCCACCAAGGCCGCCATCAACGAGCTCACCCGGACGTGGGCCGCCGAGTTCGCCGAGCGGGGCATCCGGGTCAACGCCGTCGCGCCCGGCCCGGTGGTCACCGCGATGTACCACAGCATGGGCGAGCGGGCCAAGGAGTTCGACGAGGGCACCATGCTGCACCGGGCCGCCGACCCGAAGGAGATCGCCGACGTCGTGGCGTTCCTGGCGTCCGACAAGGCGTCGTACATGACCGGGGCGGTCATCCCCGTCGACGGCGGGGGCTCGGCGCTCTAGGCGGCTACCGGGCCGTCGTCGTCTCCTGGACCAGCCGCGCGGCCAGCGCCGCGAAGACCCCGGCGGAGATCCGCTCCATCCACGTGCGGAAGCCGGGGCGGCGGGCGATGCGCTCCGACAGGTGGCCCGACAGCAGGCCGGCCGAGCCGTCGACCATGAGGCCCGAGACGATGAACATCAGGCCGAGCACCAGCATCTGGACCGTGACCGGCCACGCCTGGTCGCCCTTGGTGACGAACTGGGGCACGAACGCCAGGTAGAACAGGATGACCTTCGGGTTGGCCAGGTTGGTGAGCGCGGCCATGACATAGGTGCGCCGCAGCGACCGCTGCGGCGCGTCGGTCACGTGCAGGGCCTCGCGGCTGCCCTTCCAGGTCGTGTACGCCAGATAGAGCAGCACCACCGCCCCCGCGATCCTGACCACGGTCAGCGCCTCGGGAGCCCTGGCGATCAGGAAGCCGAGGCCGAACGCGGCCGCGACCGAGTGCACCAGGAGCCCCGTGGAGACCCCGAGGGCGGCCAGGACCCCGGCCCGCCGCCCGCCGGCCACGCCGTTGGTGATCACGAAGAGCAGGTCGGGCCCGGGGGCGATGTTGAGGAGGAACGTCGCGACCGCGAAGGCCGCGAGCAGGTGGAGGTCCATGGCGCCCATGATTGCGCAAAGCCCCTCGTTTGCGTTGACATGTGGCGCTGACCGGCAATCGACTGCCCGGTGGGATGATCTTCCGCGTGGAATTAGCCCGACATGAACGTGTTCGCCGGTTTCTGGAACGACCTTCCGTTCAGCGTGCCGTCGTCATCCTCATCGTCGTCAACGCGATCACCATCGGCTGCGAGACCAGCGCCACCCTCATGGCCCAGGTCGGCGGGTTGCTCGTCGCCATCGACCACATCGCACTGACGATCTTCGCGATCGAGATCCTGGCCCGGCTCTACGCCTACCGCCGCGACTTCTTCACCGACCCCTGGAACTGGTTCGACCTGATCATCGTGGTGATCGCGCTCGTGCCCGCCTCGGGACCGACATCGGTGCTCCGGGCGCTCCGCATATTGCGGGCGCTCCGTCTGGTGTCGGCCGTGCCGAGCATGCGGCGGGTCGTCAGCGCGCTGCTCACGGCCGTGCCCGGGATGGCCTCGATCATCGGACTACTGCTGCTGATGATCTACATCGCGGCGGTGATATCGACCAAGTTGTTCGGCGAGGTCGCGCCCGAGCGGTTCGACGAGCTCCCCGACTCCCTTTTCACCCTGTTCCAGATCATGACCGGCGACGACTGGGGCACGGTCGCCAAGGAGGTCATGTCGCACAAGCCCTGGGCGTGGTTGTTCTTCATCTCCTACATCCTCATCTCGACCTTCGTCGCGCTGAACCTCTTCATCGCGGTCGTGGTGAACGCCATGAACGACGCCGAACCCTCGCCGTCGGAGGAGCTGGCCCAGGCCGAGCTGGTCGAACTCCGCGAGGAGGTCGCCGCGCTGCACGCCAAAATCGATCTTCTGCTGGAACGCGGAACCGTACGCCGCCGCTGAGCGTTCTGGCGTGCGGCCGAGACGTCCAACTCACAGGAGAAAACGTGGTCTTCAAACGGATGCTGAGCGCATTCGGCGTCGGCGCCCCCTCGGTGGACACCGTCCTGCACAACCCCCGAACCCAGCCCGGCGCCGCCCTCTCCGGCGAGGTGCGGATCAAGGGTGGCGAAGTCGACGCGGAGATCGAGCACATCACCCTCAGCCTCGTCGCCCGCGTCGAGATCGAGCACAGCGAAGGCGAGAGCAGCGGGCTGCGCGAGTTCTTCGGCTTCCCGGTCTCCGGGCCCTTCACCCTCCGGACCGGCGAGGAGCGGACGATCCCGTTCCAGCTCCCGGTGCCGTGGGAGACCCCCATCAGCGAGGGCCTGCGCGGCATGGCGATCGGCGTGCGCACCGAACTGGCCATCGCCAAGGCGGTCGACAAGGGCGACCTCGACATGATCGAGGTCGCGCCGCTCCCCTCGCAGGTCCACGTGCTCGAGTCGCTGTCGCGGCTCGGCTTCCACTTCAGGTCGGCCGACCTGGAGGCCGGGCACATCGGCGGCTCCCGCCAGACGCTGCCGTTCTACCAGGAGATCGAGTTCACCTCCCACCAGTACGGCGAGATCGAGGTGACCTTCATCTCCGACCCCCACCACCTGGAGATCGTGATCGAAGGCGGCCACGACGCGATCGGCCGTTTCCCGACCACCCACCAGGAGGCGCTGAGCACCGACTGGACGTCGGTCCTCGGCGGCTGGCTCGCCCAGCGCTCCTACGGCGGCCACGGAGGTCACCATGGCGGCCACCACGGCGGCCACTACGGGCACCATGACGACCACCACGGCGGCGGCATCGGCATGGGCGGCGTGGTCGCCGGGGCCGCGGCCGGCGTCGTCGGCGGCATGATCCTCGGCGAGGTCGTGGAAGAGGTCTTCGAGGACGTCTTCGAAGAGGAGTGAGCACCCCCGCGAACGGCGGTCACCGTGTCGGTGGCCGCCGTTCCGGCTGCTATCGTCCCAGGTCGTGATCTTCGAGGCAGAACCCTTCCGCCTGATCGTCTCCGGGGGCGGCACCGGCGGGCACACCTTTCCGGCGCTGACCACGGTCCGCGCGCTGCGGGCCCGGACCGGCGGGCGGCTGGAGGTGCTCTGGGTCGGCGCGGCCGGCAGCCTGGAGGAGCGGGTGGCCACCGCCGAGGGCATCCCGTTCGCGGCCGTGGCGACCGGGAAGGTGCGGCGGGCGCGCAGCCTGCTGGGGATGGTGTCGGCCGAGAACGTGCGCGACATGTTCCGGGTGCCGCTCGGGGTCTTCCAGGCGGTGTCGATCGTGCGGCGGTTCCGTCCTGATGTGGTGCTGGGCACCGGCGGCTACGTCGCGGTGCCGGTCGGCGTCGCGGCGCGGGTGTGCCGGGTGCCGCTGGTCATCCACGAGCAGACGGTCCGGCTCGGGCTGGCGAACCGGGTGCTCGCCCGGGGCGCGGCCCGCGTCGCGGTGACGGCCGAGGCGTCGCTGGAGCTGCTGTCGGGCGCGGCCCGCAAGCGGGCCGTGGTGACCGGCAACCCGGTCAGGGCCGAGGTGCTCACCGGGCGGGCCGACCGCGCGCCGGTCGACGGCTTCGACCGCGCCCTGCCGACCGTGTACGTCACCGGCGGCGCCCAAGGGGCCCGCCAGATCAACGGGCTCGTCACGGCGATCCTGCCGTGGTTGCTGGAGCGGGCGAACGTCATCCACCAGTGCGGCCCGGCCGAGGAGGAGCAGGTGACCGCCGCCGCGCGGGCCCTGCCGCCGGCGCTGGCCGCCCGCTACCAGGTCAAGGGGTTCGTCGGGGCCGAGCTGCCCGACGTGCTCGCGCTCGCCGACGTGGTGGTCTCGCGCAGCGGCGCGGGCACCGTCGCCGAGGTCACGGCGCTCGGCAAGGCGGCCGTGCTGATCCCGCTGGCCACCTCGGCCGGAAATGAGCAGGCCCACAACGCCACCCACCTGGAGCGGGCCGGAGCCGCGGTGGCGCTGCTCGGCGAGGTGACGCCCGAGAGGCTGGCGGCGGCGGTCGGCCCGCTGGTCGACGACCCGGCCCGGCGTACGGCGCTGGCTGCCCAGGCCCGCCGGCACGGCCGCCCCGACGCGGCCGAACGCCTCGCCGACGAGGTGCTTCACGCCGGGTAGGCGTGCGTCTCCGTCGCCTTGACCGACACCCAGATCGGGCGGCCGGGCGTGAGGTCGAGCTCGGCCACGGCCGCCGGGGTGACGTCGGCGGCCACCGGCACCGGGCCGTCGACGTGCACACGCACGTTGTCGCCGTGCCGTTCGACGCCGTCGATCCGGCCCTCCCACAGGTTGCGGGGGCTGCCGTCGGGACGGGCGCGGTAGAGCGCCACCGCGCGCGGCGCGAACGCCACGAACGCCGGGCCGGTCACGTGCTCCTCGGCGGCGAACGACAACTCGCCGACCCGCACCCGGTCGCCGTCGCCCTCCCCGCGATAGAGGTTGAGGCCGACGAGCCGGGCCACGTAATCGGTCCGGGGGCGGCGGGCGATCTCCGCCGGGGCGCCTTCCTGGACGACCACCCCGTGCTCGACGACCACCAGACGGTTGGCCAGCACCATCGCGTCGAGCGGATCGTGGGTGACCAGCACGGTCGCGCCGTCGAAGCCGGTCAGGCGGCGGCGCAGCTCCGAGCGGATCTCCAGGCGGGTGTGCGCGTCGAGCGCGGCCAGGGGCTCGTCGAGCAGCAGCAGGCGCGGCTCGACGGCCAGCGCCCGCGCCAGCGCCACCCGTTGCGCCTGCCCACCGGAGAGGCGGCGGGGGCGTACGGAGGAGAACTCCGCGAGGCCCATGCGGTCGAGCAGGTCCCGGGCCCGGGACCGGGCCTCGGCCTTCGACCTGCCCTGGCAGCGGGGGCCGAAGGCGACGTTGTCGAGCGCCGACAGGTGGGGAAAGAGCAGGTAGTCCTGGAAGACGACGCCGACGGGGCGGCGTTCGGCCGGTTCCTTCTCGATGCGGACGCCGTCGAGCTCGATCGAGCCCTCGGTCAGCGGGGTCAGCCCGGCGAGGGCGCGCAGGGCGGTCGTCTTGCCCGCGCCGTTGGGGCCGAGCAGCGTGACGACCTCGCCCCGGCTGACCGTCAGGTCGAGGTCGAGCCGGAAGGCCGGCCGTTCGACCACGATCCGGGCGCGCAACGTCATGCCGCCGCCCCCACCCAGCGGTCGCGCAGCGCGACCAGGATGAGCACCGACACGGCCAGCAGCACCAGGCTCAGCACGATCGCCGCCTCGGGTTCGGTCTCCAGAGCCAGGTAGACGGCCAGCGGCATCGTCTGGGTGCGGCCGGGGAAGTTGCCCGCGAACGTGATCGTCGCGCCGAACTCCCCCAGCGCCCGCGCCCAGCAGAGCACCGCCCCGGCCAGCACGCCGGGCGCGACCAGCGGCAGCGTCACCCGGCGGAACACGGTGAAGCGGGAGGCCCCCAGGGTCGCGGCGGCCTCCTCGTAGCGCACGTCGGCGGCGCGCAGCGCGCCCTCGACGGCGATGACCAGGAACGGCATCGCCACGAACGCCTCCGCGACGACGACCCCGGCCGTCGTGAACGGCAACGAGAACCCGAACGCCGACTCCAGCCACTGGCCGACCAGCCCGCGCCGCCCGAGCACCAGCAGCAGCGCCACGCCGCCGACCACCGGCGGCAGCACGAGAGGGACGGTCACCAAGGCGCGCAGCAACCGGCGGCCGGGGAAGTCGGTGCGGGCCAGCAACCAGGCCAGCGGCACCCCGAGCACCAGGCAGATCACCGTCGCCAGCGACGCGGTGACCAGCGACAACCGCAGCGCCTCCAGCACCTGGGGTTCGGAGAGCCGCTCCGGCAGCGTCGACCACGGCGCCCGGACCAGCAGCCCGGCCAGCGGCAGGACGAGGAACACCATCCCCAGCATGGCCGGGACGACCAGGAGCCAGGGCACACGGCTTCTCACGGCGCTTCGAAACCGGCCTTCGTCAGCACGTCCCGGCCCTGCTGCGACAACACGAGGTCGACGAACTTCTGCGCCAGGGCGGGCGCGTCCTTCAGGGTGGCGATCGGGTAGTCGTTGACCGCCTGGTCGGCCTCGGGGAACGGGATGCCGGTGACCTTCCCGGCCGAGGCGATGACGTCGGTCTTGTAGACCAGCGCGGCGTCGACCTCGCCGAGTTCGACCTTGGTGAGGGTGGCCTTGACGTCCTGCTCCAGCGTGACCGGGGTGACCTTCAGCCCGGCGGCGTCGAGCGCCTTGACGGCGGCGGCCCCGCACGGCACCTGCTCGGCGCACAACGCGACCTTGACCTTCGGGTCGGTCAGATCCTTGAGGTTCTCGACCTTGGCGGGGTTGTCCGGCGGCACCGCGATCTCCAGCTTGTTCTTCACGAACACGGTCTGCGTGCCCGCAAGGCCGGCGTCGGCCACGGTCTTCATCGTCGCAGGAGAAGCGGCCGCGAACACGGCGGCGGGCGCACCCTGGGTGATCTGCTGGGCCAACGTGGCACTGGACCCGAAGTTGAAGGTCACCTTCGTGCCGGGGTTGGCCGCCTCGAACCGCTTGCCGAGCTCGGTGAAGGTCCCGGTGAGCGACGCCGCCGCGAACACCGTCACCTGGGTGGGGGCGCCTTCCGTCGACGACGATCCACAGGCCGCCAGCGCGAACACGGACACGACGGCCGCGAGAAGGGACAAGCGCTTCAACACCGAGCACTCCTTACCGTAGGACTCCTCCCAAGATTACGCGGCATCCGCCAACCATTCGATAGCTAATGCATCGCAATAGCCCACACTGATCGCGCGGAAACCTCGCTTCTGCGAGATAAGGACTTTCTCCGTTACGGCTCCGCCCACCCCCGCACCGCCCCCCGCTCCCGGCCCGCGCCGTATCCGGCGCCAACCGGCCGCTCCCGCTCGCGCACCCGACGAACCAGGTGCCGCCGAAAACCCCGCTACCCGGCCCTCCGCGCCAACGCCAAGTAGTGATCGTCGTCGTCGTGGAAGTGCACGAGCTCCCACCCGGCAGCCCGGAGCAGCGGCGTGATACGGGATTCGGCCCGGATGTCGTCAGGGGAGAGCTCGCGCCCCCGGCGGGCGGCCAGCACGGCCCGGCCCACCGGGTGGAAGAGGGCCAGCCGGGCACCGGGCCGGGCCACCCGGGCGAACTCCAGCAGGGTGCCCCGGGCGTCGCCCAGGTGGCCGATCAGACCGGCGGCCAGGATGCCGTCGACGGTCGTGGCGGCGAGGGGCAGCTCGAAGGCGTCGGCGATCAGCACCGGGCCGCGCCGACCGGCCACGGCGGCCATCTCCGGGGTCAGGTCGACGCCGACCACCCGATCGGTGTGCTCGCGCAGCAGCGGCATCGCCCGGCCGGTGCCGCAGCCCGCGTCCAGGGCGACCAGGCCGGGGCGCAGTTCCAGGCGGGCGACGGCCGCCGCGAAGGCCGGGCCGTCGTCGGGGAACGTGTCGTCCCAGGTCGCGGCGCGGGCCGCGAAGAAGGCTCTGGTCTCGTCCTTGTCCATGTCCGCGACTCTAGGGCCGGCGATCAATCGGAGCAGGGCGCGGCGGGGCGAACATATCTGCCAATTCGCCCGGGAACCATCGCCACGGGGTCGTCGGCCGCGAGATGGTGGCTCGCATGCGGAGAAAGTGGCGGCGTCGCGTGCTGCTGGGCGCGACCGGCACGGTCGTCGTCGTGGCGCTGGCCCTGGGCGCGGCGGGCTACTACTACTCCGGTCTCGTCATCGACCCCGTCCACGCCTCGAACTACCCGATCGAGGTCACGGCCGTCGGCGACGGCCAGGTGACGCTGAAGGGCGGCGGCGACACCGGAGCGCCGGGGACCTACGGCCTGACCTGGGCCGGGGGCAACGCCGTGCTCGGCGAGACCATCTCCGTGGGAGCGGGCACGGTCACCCGCAGGGTGGAGAAGATCAGCCGCGGCGACCTGCGGCCGGGCGTGTTCGCCTATCTCGACCGCTGGATGTGGGGCGAGGGCACGCCCGAGTCGGTCGGGGTGCCCTACGAGGAGGTCGGCGTGAAGTCGCCGCTGGGCGTCCTCCCCGCCTGGCGGACCGAGGGCACGTCGGACACCTGGGTGATCGCGGTGCACGGCCGCAACGGCGGTCGGGGCGAGGCGCTGCGCATCCTGCCCACGCTCCACGCGCTGGGCCATCCCGTGCTCGCGATCTCCTACCGCAACGACGAGGGCGCGCCCGCGAGCCCCGACGGCCGGTTCCACCTGGGCGACACCGAGTGGGAGGACGTCCGGGCGGCCATGGACCACGCCCGGAGCCAGGGCGCGAAGAAGTTCGTCCTCTACGGCTGGTCGATGGGCGGCGGCATCTCGGCCGTCACGGCCCGGCGGCTCCCCCGCGCGGGCGTCACGGCGCTGATCCTCGACAGCCCGGTGCTCGACTGGCGGTCGCCGATCGCGCTCGGGGCGCGGCAGATGGGGGTGCCGGGCCTGCTCACCACGGTCGGCGAATGGGTGATCATGGCGCGGACCGGGCTGAGCTTCGACGACCTCGACCACGTGGAGCACGCCGCCGAGTTCGACCTGCCGATTCTGATCTTCGTCGACCACGACGACGCGACCGTGCCGGTCGACCGGGCGCAGGCGTTCGCGCGGGCCCGGCCCGACCTCACCACGCTGGTGGAGACCAAGGGCGGCGGCCACACCGGGTCGTGGAACGTCGACCCGCGCGCCTACGAGCGGGCGGTCACGGACTTCCTTCGATCGCCACGGTGAACGCGGTGTGGGTGACGGCGAACCCGAGCCTGCTGTAGACCCGCTGGGCCGGGTTGCCGTCGCTGACGGCCAGCCCCAGCCGGTCGAGCCCGTCGGCGGCGGCCTTGAGCTGCACGTGGCGCAGCAGCCGCCCGCCGGTGCCGGGCGGCGCGAGGTCGGGGTGGCGGAAGACCTCGGTCACCCACGGGACGGTCTTGAAGTCGTTCACGAACACCCCCGCGACGACCGCGCCGTCGTCGTCGACGGCCAGCGCGCTGCACGGCATCAGCGGGCCGAGCAGGCTGCCGTCGATCAGCGGGACCAGTTCGGTCGCGATGGCGTGGTCGCGGTCGCGGGCCGAGTAGTCGACGTGGCCGGGCGGGTAGGCCGCGCTGACGGCCGGATAGATGTCCTCGGGGGAACGGTCGACCGGGGTGAAGCGCAGCCCTTCGGGCGGGGTGCCGGGGGCGGAGGGGAGGGCCGTGAGGTCGGCGTACATGGAGTGGGCGTGCCGGAGCCTGCGGGCGCCGCGCGCGACCAGTTCGCGGCCGAGGTCGACGTCGGCGGAGACGGCCCAGCCCTTCAGCTGGGTCATGATCACCTCGATCGCGCCGGGGCCGATCACTTCGAGGTAGTCGGCCCACGGGCGGCCGTCGCGCACGCCCTCGACGAAGCTGATCGCCGCCACCCCGTGGTCGTTGGCCCTGATCTGTCGCATGCGGCCCACAATAGGCTCGTGTCCGAGATAGAGGTTCGCCCGGCGAAGCCCTCCGACTACGACGCCATCAAGGCGGTCGTCGACGACTGGTGGGGCGTGCCGGTCCAGGGTGGGCTGACCCGGCTGTTCCTCGACCACTTCCACAACACCAGCTTCGTCGTGTACGCCCACGGCCACCTCGTGGCCTTCCTCGTCGGCTTCCTCTCGCAGGGGCAGCGGGACCTGGCGTACATCCACTTCGTCGGGGTCGCCCCGACGTTCCGGCGCAGCGGCGTGGGGCGCGAGCTCTACCGGCGGTTCTTCTCCCTGGTCCACTCGGTCGGCCGCACCCGGGTCGCGGCCGTCACCTCGCCGCGCAACACCCGGTCGATCGCCTTCCACACCGCGATGGGCTTCCGCGTGAGCGAACCCATCGCCGACTACGATGGCCCAGGTGCGGACCGTGTCTATTTCGACCGATTGATTGACGAATGACGTTTTCGATCCACCGACTCGGCGTCGACCGCCTCGACGACTTCCTCGCCCTCGCGGTCGACCGCGAATGGACGCCCGAGCGGGAGAAGTGCCGGCTGCTCTACGAGGTCGGCGAGGTCCACGGCATCGACGCCCCCGACGGCGACGGCCTGGCGGCCACGGTGGCGCTGGTGCGCTTCGGCACCCGGGCGACCGCGGTCAGCATGATGCTGGTGGCCCGCCGCTACGAACGGCGGGGCCTCGGCGGCCGGCTGATGCGGCACGCCCTCGACGTGGCCGGCACCGACACCGTCACCCTGACCGCCACCGCCTACGGCCGCCCGCTCTACGAACGCCTCGGCTTCCGCGCGACCGGCGTCTGCGACGTCTACACCGGGACCTTCTCCGGGGCGGCGTCCGGGCGTACCGGAAAACTGACCGACCTCGCGGCGGTCACCAAGCTCGACGAAGAGGTCTACGGCGCTCCCCGGCCCGAGTTGTTCGCGCGGCTGCCCGGCTTCTGCGAGAGCTTCCGGGAGACCGAGGGCGGGTTCGGCGGCGTCTGGCACAACGGCCACGTCAACGTGATCGGTCCCGTCGTGGCGAGTTCGGCCGCCGACGCCGAAGACCTGCTCGCCGACCTGGCGGCCGACGTGACGGGCCCGATCCGGGTCGAGTCGCTGCTGCCCGCCGCCGCGCGGTGGGCCCGCGGCCAGGGCCTCACCCCCGCGTTCAGCACCACCCTGATGGAATACGGCACGCCGATGGACACCGACGTCTCCCGCCTCTACACCCCGGTCATGCAGGCGATCGCGTGATCCTCGACGGCGGGCTCGCGACCCATCTGGAGACCCTCGGCTGCGATCTGGGCGACGACCTCTGGTCGGCGCGGCTGCTCTCCGACGACCCCGGCGTGATCCGCCGCGCCCATCTCGACTTCCTCGCCGCCGGAGCCGACGTCGCGACGACGGCCAGCTACCAGGCGACGATCGAGGGCTTCACCCGCCACGGCGCGTCTCCTTCTGAGGCGGCGAAGCTGATCGCATCGTCGGTCGAGCTGGCCCGGCAGGCCCGCGACGAACACGGCGCCGGGCTGGTCGCGGCCAGCGTCGGGCCCTACGGCGCCTACCTGGCCGACGGGCAGGAGTACACCGGCGACTACGGCGGCCTGACCGAAGACGACCTCTACACCTGGCACCGCGACCGGTTCCACCTGCTGGCCGGCGCTGGCGCCGACCTGGTCGTGGCCGAGACCATCCCCTCCTTGCCCGAGGCGAAGGCGCTGCTGCGGCTGTTCCACGAGACCGGGGCCGACGGCTGGATCAGCTTCTCCTGCCGCGACGACCGCACCATCAGCGACGGCACCCCGTACGCCGAAGCCGCCGCCGAGGTCGACGTCCCGGTCGGGGCCAACTGCACCAGCCCGGCCTACATCGCCAATCTGATCTCACTGGGGGCACGGGTCGTCTACCCGAACTCGGGCGAGACCTGGAACGGGCGGGAGAAGACGTGGGAGGGCGTCGGGAACGACTTCCCGGTGGCCGACTGGGCGGGGGCGACCCACATCGGCGGCTGCTGCCGGACCACACCGGCGCAGATCACGGCGATCAGGCGGCAGCTCGGCTGACCGGTTGCTTCACGTGAAACATTCTTGACCCGTCTCAGCCCGCGAGCAGGGCCGCCCGGTCGGCCGCCGACAGACCGGCCTCGTCGAGGTGGGCGAGCAGTTCACGGTCGTACTGGTAGTCGACCTCGACCGCGGTGTCGGCGGAGACGTCGAGGATGAAGTGCTTCACGCCGTTCACGGCGTCGCGGAGCTCGGTGAGGGTCTCGGCCGACACCCCCGAGCGGATCGGGGCGTCCACCGGGCGGGCGTACCAGACCTCGATGTCCCGGTCGAGTGCGCGTTCCCTGCTGACCCTGACGGTCAGCCGGTGGACGGCGGTCGTCACCGCAACCAGCCCCTTCCGAAGACGTGTTCGAGGTCGTGCTCGACGTCTTCGAGAGCCGCTCTGGTGATGTTCCGTATCGGCACCATCGACCGTCCCACGACCACCTCGGTTCCGTCGTAGAGCAAGAGTAGGCGACTGGCCGTCGTCGTTTCGCGCCATCTGACCGACAGCGCATGTAACCGGGCCAGGGTGTAGATGCGGTCGACGACGTCGCGATAGGAGGTCACCATGACTCCACTGTGCGGGGCGGAAATGCGCAGCTCAATGAGGGCGCGGACCGCCCGGTGCGGGGCGGCGCACATTGTTACCTTTTCGTTGGCCGAACCCGATCGCGCCGGGCGGCGTATCTCCGGTCGTGAGGCGACCCGTGCTCGTGTGCGCGCTGGCCCTGGCCGCGGGGCTGGGCGCCCTCGTGCTCGTCCAGCTGTTCGGCGGGCCGCGTGACCTGCCCGCCATCCGGGGGCTTCCGTCGCCCGGGGCCTTCACCACGTGGGGCCTGCCCATCATGCGGCTGGTGCACGACCTGTGCGCGGTCGGCACGGTCGGCTCGCTGCTCGCGACGGTGCTGCTCGGCGAGAAGGACATCCTGGCGCGGGCGGTCCCCCGCTGGGCGCTGGCGTGGGCGGGCAGCGCGGCGGCGACCGTGCTGCTCACGCTGTCGGACTTCGTCGGCGCGCCGGTGCTCGAAGCGCTGCGGTCGGGCATGCTCTCGACCTTCATCCTGTACGTCCCGCAGGGCCTGTCGTTCCTGATCGTGTACGTCCTGGCCCTCGCCGTCACCCTGCTGAGCTTCGTGGCCCGGGGCAGGCCGTGGTTGCCGCTCGCCGTGGCCGTGCTCGCGGTGCTGCCGCCCGCCTACGTGGGCCACTCGGCCTCGGCCGTCGACCACGACTTCGCGGTGTCGAGCCTGCTCGTCCACCTCGGCGGGGTCGTCCTGTGGGTGGGCGGGCTGTTCGGCCTGATCGTGTTCATGCGCGAGGCGCCGGTCAGGGCGGTCGAGCGGTTCAGCACGCTGGCGCTCTGGTGCTACGTCACGGTCGCCCTGTCGGGCCTGCTGAACGCCTGGGTCCGTCTCGGCCGGATCGAGCTGCTCTGGACGTCGGAGTACGGCGTCCTGGTGCTTCTCAAGCTGGCCGCGATGGGCGCGCTGGGGTGGTTCGGATGGCGCCACCGGACCCGCACCATCGCGGCCCTCACGACCACCAGGGTCCCCTTCCTGCGGCTGGCCGCCGGCGAGGTCGTGCTGATGGCCGCCACGATGGGCCTGGCCGTGGCGCTCTCGCGCACCCCGCCGCCGCCCGGCGAGTCGCCGGCCCACGGCGTGCTCGGCTTCTACTTGCCGATCCTGGCCCCCGGCCGGTTCGTCACCGAGTGGCGGCCCGACCCGATCCTGCTGCTGGCCGTCGCGCTCGCCTGCGCGGCCTACTTCCGCTGGTCCGACCGCCGGCGTCCGGTGATGTGGGCGGCGGGCCTGGCCCTGTTCGCCTACGCGACCGTGGGCGGCCTGGGCACCTACGCCCGCGCGATGGTGTCGGTGCAGCTGATCCAGTGGGCGATCGTGGGCGCGCTGGTCCCGGCGATGCTGGCGATGGCCTGGCGGCCGTGGCGGCCCCCGGCCTGGCTGGGCCTGGTGACCGCGACGGTGCCCGCTCTCGCCCTGTTCACCACGCCGCTGTTCGAGCTGTCGCAGTCGGTGCTGGCGGTGCGGCTGCTCGTGCTGCTGGGGCTGGCCGTGGCGGCGTACACGACCATCTGCAGTGGGATCTGGCCGGTCATGGCCGGGACCCAGGCGCTGGTCGCCCTCTATCTGCTGTTCGGCCCGGCCCAGGGCCGGGGCTGGTATTCGCAGCTCGGCGACATCACCTGGCTGCCCGTCGGCGACCAGTGGCTCGGCGCCCTGGTCTACGCCGCGATCGCGGCCGTCGCCGTCGCGACGGCGCGGCTCACACCGAAGAAGGAGGACGGTCATGCCGCTAGTCGTGACCAGACGCTGGACGCTTCCGATCCTCGCGCTGGCGGCGATCCCCGTGATCTGGTGGGCCATCGGGGGTGAGGAGTCCCAGGCCACCGGCCACCACGCGGTCGCGCCCACGCACACCCTGGAGGAGATCACCGGCGTCATCGGCTGCACCCCGGAGATCCAGGGTCAGCAGCCCGACATGCGCCAGGCGATGTGCACCGCCCCGACCTACCAGTCGGTGGTGCTCACCTTCCAGGCCGACAAGAACCAGACCGACTGGCTGAAGGGCGCCCAGGCCTACGGCGGCACCTACCTGGTCGGCACCCGCTGGGTCGTCGTCGGCCCGGAGAAGGAGCTCAACGGGCTGATTCCCCGTCTCGGCGGCCACGTCGAAGTCGCCGAGCACGGCGGCCACTCCTAAACGGTCAGGCGGGCCCTGACCCGCTCGGCCCGCTCCCTGGCCGCGGCCGAGGTAGTCGCGACGCGGCGGCCCGCGACGAAGACGGCCCGCACGTCGCCCCGCCCCGCCGACCCGACGACCGCCCGCACCGGGTCGGTCACCGGGGCCATCCCGGGGCTGTCGGTGGAGATCATGACGAGGTCGGCCTGCTTGCCGGGCGTGAGGGAGCCGATCTCCCGGTCGAGCCCGATCGCGCGGGCGCCTTCGATGGTCGCCATAGTCAGCACCTCGGCCGCCGGGGTGCCCGGCAGCGCGGCCCGCATGACCGAGAACAGGTCGCCGGGCACGGTGACGACGGTGTCGACCCCCAGCCCGGTCGTGACGCCGTGGGCCCGGAACCTGACGGTCTCCGGATTCCCGTGGCCCATCTGGGCCTCCACGGCCGGGGTGACCGTGGCGGTCGCGCCGGCGTCGGCCATCGTCTGCATCGCGTCGTCGGTGAAGCCGTTGCCGTGCACGACCATCACGTCGGGGCCGAGCAGCCCGTGCCGGTGCAGGCTCTCGACCGCGCCGGTCCCGGTGGCGTGCAGGCTGATGTGCAGTCCGCGGTCCCGCGCCGCCTTCCAGTCGTGTACGGCCTCCTCGACCGGCCCGTAGACGGGACCGGTGGCGGCCAGGGCCAGGGTGATGTGCGCCGGTGGCCGGAGCCGGTCGAGCGCCGCCCGGTCGGGATGGGCGAACACCGCCCGGATGCCCGCTTCCCGTAACCCGTCGAGCGCGGCCTCCGGGTGGGGGACGTGCGACCAGTCGTAGACGGTGGTGACACCCGCGTCGAGCGCGTCGAGCGCGCCCCAGTGGTTGGCGGCGTGGACGTCGTCCTCGGTGAACGCGGGCGCGAGGCGGCCGAGCACGAGGTCGAGGTAGTCGCCGAGGGTCGAGTCGGGGTTCAGCGACCTGAGCACGCTCTGCCAGACGTGGCGATGGGCGTCGACGAGGCCGGGCATGACGATCGCCCTCTCGGCGTCGACGACGTGGTCGGCGGTGAGGCCGTGGCCGACGACGGCGATCCGGCCGTCTTCGACGAGCAGGTCGCCCTCGACCACATGGGGCTCCGGGACGGTGTCGAGCAGGGTCGCGTTGGTGATGAGCGTGCGCATGCCGCGAATTCCTTTCAGGAAAGCTTTTCAGAAAGCTATCAAGCGAGGCATCTACACTCAAGCCGTGGATCGTGTGGACGAGATGATCGCCAGGTGGCGGGCCGAACTCCCCCGGGCCGCCACGACAGAGCTGGAGATCGTCAAGCGGTCGGGGCGGCTGAAGGGGATGATCGAGGAGGTCACCGCCCGCGTCCTGGGCGCCCACGGCCTGACCTACGCCGACTTCGACGTGCTCGCCACGCTGCGCCGCGAGGGCGCGCCCTACCGCCTCAAGCCGAGCGGGTTGTCGAACCATCTGATGCTCACCACGGGCGGCACCAGCAACATCCTCCAGCGCCTCCAGACGGCCGGGTTGATCGTCCGCGAGCCCGATCCGGCCGACGGCAGGTCGTCCTGGGTCAGGCTCACGCCCGAGGGCGTCGCCAAGGCCGAACAACTCTCCCTGGAGACGACGCAAGCCCATCGGGACTTGTTGTCGCCCGTCCCGCCCGAACGCCTTCGCGCCCTCGCCGACCTGCTGCGCGACGTGCTGACCGACCTGGGCGACGGCGTCTGATGTGAAGGTTTTGTGATTGCGGGCACAAAGTTCAACACCTGAAGACTTCCCACCAATACGCTGTCCGCCATGAGGCGATTAATCGCATTCGCCGGGAGCGCGGCCATGGTGGGCACGGTTCTCGCCACCCCGGCCGCCGCCGCGCCCGCCGACCCCCTCCAGGCACTCGCGGCCAGACTCGAAAGCGCCCACGGGGTGCATTACGAGACGGTGCAGAGAACCGACGACACCACCTTCAGAATCTACGGCGACCTGCAGTTCGGGTGGTCCCGGGTGAAGGCCAACCGCGCCATCGTGGAGAAGGCCCTCGGGCCGACCGCCACGCAGGAGGAGCGGCACGAGAACATCAGCGAGACCATCTGGGTCGGCGACGCCGTCTACCACGACGACGACAACGGCGGATGGAAGCTGAAGAAAGACGTGACGGCCGCCGGGCTCGACGATCCCGCCTTGCACGCGTTGTCGGTGGCGGAAGTCGGCGCACTGCTGGAATCGGCGAAGAAGAAGTCCCCCGGGGGCGTCCTCGACGGAGTGTCGACGACGGTCTACGAAGGCCGGAGACGCGGGCAGACGCGTGTGACGGACTGGAAGGTCTGGATCGGCAGTGACGGTCTGATTCGGCGGATCACGAGTGACACGGCGAAAAAGAATGGAAAAGACCGCACGGTCCGCGACACCTATCTGACGGAATGGGGCAAGCAGGTCTGGATCTACGCCCCTGACCAGCGGTTTGTCACTTCCACTTCTTGATAGAACCAGTTTCGTAACGTCCGTTGATAACCCTGTCCGGATAGGACAGGGTTATCGGCAATCACGAACAAACGGGGTGACGGTTTAACAATGAGGCGATTAATCGCGACCGCTGCGGCGTTCGTCATGGTGACCGCGCTGACCACGGGGGCGGCGCAGGCCAAGGCGGCAGACCCGGTGGCGGCGCTGGCGGCGCAGCTCAAGAGCGCCCACGGCGTGCACTTCAACTCGGTCAGCCAGATCCGACCCACGCTCGGGTTTAAGAGCAGGTCGTACGGCAACCTTCAGTTCGGCCGCTCGCGCGTGACGGCGAGCGACGTCATCAGCACGAGCTCCTACGACGGCGAGATCCCGAAGGAGCTCACCGAGCTCTTCGGCGACTTCTCCGAGACGGCCTCTCAGACGATCAACGTCAAGGGCGCCACGTATGTGAGCGGCGGCATGGTCGACTACCTCGACCTGCCTCCGGGCAAGACCTGGCTCCGGGTCAAGGGCAAGGGCAACCAGTCGGGGCTGGGCGGCACGGCCATCAACGTGCTGTCGCCCAGTGAACTGCGCAACCTGCTCAAGTCGACCACGTCGAAGAAGGCGGGCGGGACCGTCAACGGGGTGGCGACCACGCTCTACACGGGCAAGCAGCGCCTCAACCTGAGCCTGCCCGACTTCCCGCTCCTCTGGACGCTCAACTGGAAGTTGTGGATCGGCACCGAAGACGGTCTGATCCGCCGCATCACCACCCACGACGTCCTGCAGACCTGGGACAAGAACGGCAAAGAGCAGAAGGTCATCCTGGGCAGCGACACCCACCTGACCAACTGGGGCAAGAAGGTCTGGATCGACGCTCCCGCCGAGAAGTACGTGGCGGAGATCGGCGAGACCTTCTCCAGCTTCAAGCCGAACGTCATCGGCGCGATCAACCTGGGCGACTGACGCCCGACCCCCGCCCCGCCGGTTCGGCAGAATCGGCGGGGTGACGTCTTTCGAGGAAGTCGCCGGCTACCGCGACGAACTGCGGGCCCACTGCTACCGCATGCTCGGCTCCATGGACGACGCCGAGGACGCCGTACAGGAGACCCTCCAGCGCGCCTGGCGCAACCTCGACGGGTTCGAGGGCTCGGTGCGGCCCTGGCTCTACAAGATCGCCACCAACCGGGCGCTGACCATGATCGGGCAGCGGCGGCAGCCGATCGAGCTCGGGCCGCCGATCTTCGTCGAGAGCGCCGAATCACAGGTGCTCATCCGGGAGAGCGTCGAGCTGGCCTTCGTGGCCGCCATCCACCACCTGACCCCGCCGCAGCGGGCCGCGCTGCTGCTGCGCGACGTGCTCGGCTACTCGGCCCGGGAGGCCGCCGACCTGCTCGGCACCTCGCCCGCCGCGGTGCACAGCGCGGTCAGGCGGGCCCGCGCGGCGCTGGCCGAGCAGGACGCGCTCGGCGAGGAGGGCCAGCGCGAAGCCGCCGCCCGCTACGCCGACGCCTGGGCCGCCGGCGACCTCGACGCCATCGTCGGCATGCTGACCGACGACGCCCGCTACACGATGCCGCCGCTCGACGAGCGCTACCACGGCCACGCGGAGATCAGGCGGTTCCTGGTGGAGGGCCCGCTCCAGTACGGCTGGCGCTTCGCGCCGACCGCGTCGCCGAAGGTCTGGCTCACCTACCTGATCGACGACGGCGTCGAGGTGCCTGTCAGCCTCGACATCCTCGTCTTCCGCAGGTCGAAGATCTCCGCGGTCATCTCGTTCATCGGCGACGAATTCGTGAAGTTCCTCGGGTTGTAGGGGTATGGACGACATCCGCAAGCTGATCGAGACCTGGGCCCGCGCGGTCCACGACGGCGACCTGGAGCAGGTCACCGCCCACCACACCGACGACGTGGTCATGTTCGACGTGCCGCCCCCGTACGAGGGGGTGCGCGGCCTCGACGCCTACCGGGCCACCTGGCCCGGCTTCTTCGAGTGGCAGCGCTCGGGGGCGGTCTTCGACATCGAGTCGCTCGACGTCGTCGAGGGGACCGACGTCGCGTTCGCCCACGCCCTGGCTCGCTGCGCCGACGCCGCCGACGACGGCCCGGCGCGGCTGCGCCTCACCTTCGGCCTCAAGAAGATCGACGGGACGTGGCAGATCGCCCACGAGCACCACTCGTTCCCCATGGAGCACGCGGATGAGTGAACCATCCGCGACGCCCGGCCCTAGGGCCTGAGCGACGGCCGCCGAGGTGCCCGAACCGGCACCTCGGCGGCCGTTGAAAGGCGTCCGGGGCTCTTTACGGCTCGTAGGCGAGGTTGGGGCGCAGCCAGCGCTCCACCTCGTCGACCGGCATGCCGCGCCGGGCGGCGTAGTCGTGGATCTGGTCCTTGTCGAGGCGGCCGACCGTGAAGTAGCGGGCGTCGGGGTGCTGCAGGATCAGGCCGCTGACCGCCGCCGCCGGGGTCATCGCGTACGACTCCGTCAGGCCGATGCCGACCTCGTCGGCCCCGAGCAGCTCGAACAGGTCGCGCTTCTCGCTGTGGTCGGGCGTGGCCGGGTAGCCGAGCGCCGGGCGGATGCCGCGGAACTTCTCGGCGTGCAGGTCTTCGAGCGCGGGCTCGGCGCCGGGCTCGAACCACTCGCGGCGGGCCCGCAGGTGGATCCACTCGGCGAACGCCTCGGCCAGGCGGTCGGCCAGCGCCTTCACCATGATCGACTTGTAGTCGTCGTTGTCGGCCTCGTAGCGGGCCGAGAGCACCTCGGCGCCCTGGATCGCCACCGCGAAGCCGCCCATGTGGTCGCCCTCGGGCGCCACCCAGTCGGCCAGGCAGCGGTTGGGGCGGCCTTCGGGCTTCTGCGTCTGCTGCCGCAACATCGGGAACCGGCGGTCGCCGATGACGATGTCGTCGCCCTCGGAGTGGGCCGGCCAGAAGCCGTAGACCCCTTCGGCCCGGAACGAGCCGTCGGCGATGATCTGGTCGAGCATGGCGAACGCGTCGTCGTAGAGCTCGCGCGCCTCGGGCCGCTCCAGGATCGCCGGGTACTTGCCCTTGAGGCCCCAGGCCAGCCCGAGGAACTGCCAGTCGACGAACTCGCGCAGCTCGGTGATCGAGGGGCTCACCCGGCGCACGCCGGTGAACTCGGGCGTCGGCAGGTCGTCGTAGGAGACGGCGGTGCGGTTGGCCCGGATCTTGTTCAGCGAGAGCAGCGGCTGCCGGATGCGGGTCTCGTGCTGCACGCGCAGCCGCTCCTGGTCGGCCTTCGACGAGATCGCCAGTTCCTTGGCCCGCGCCGGGTCGAGCAGGTCGGAGACCACGCCGACGACGCGCGAGGCGTCGAGCACGTGGAGGGTGAGGTGGTTGTAGGCGGGCGCGATGCGGACCGCGGTGTGCTGCTTGGACGTCGTCGCGCCGCCGATCAGCAGCGGGGTCGACATGCCGCGCTGGGTCATCTCGCCGGCCACCGAGACCATCTCGTCGAGCGAGGGCGTGATCAGGCCCGACAGGCCGATCACGTCGGCGCCCTCGGCCTCGGCGACTTCGAGGATCTTGGCAGCGGGGACCATCACGCCCAGGTCGATGACCTTGTAGTTGTTGCAGCCCAGCACGACCCCGACGATGTTCTTGCCGATGTCGTGGACGTCGCCCTTCACCGTCGCCAGCACCACGGTGCCCTGGCCGGTTTCGGACTTCTCGTCCTCCATGAACGGTTCGAGGTAGGCGACCGAGCGCTTCATCACCCGGGCGCTCTTCACGACCTGCGGCAGGAACATCTTGCCGCTGCCGAACAGGTCGCCGACGATCTTCATGCCGTCCATCAGCGGGCCCTCGATGACGTCGAGGGGCCGGGCCGCCTGCTGCCGCGCCTCCTCGGTGTCCTCGACGATGAAGTCGACGATCCCGTGGACGAGCGCGTGCGCCAGCCGGTCTTCGACGGGCGCCTCGCGCCACGACAGGTCGACGACACGGGCGGTGCCGCTGCCCTTGACGGTCTCGGCGTAGGAGACGAGCCGGTCGGTGGCGTCCTCACGCCGGTCGAAGATCACGTCTTCGACGAGTTCCAGCAGCTCGGCGGGGATGTCCTGGTAGACGGCGAGCTGCCCGGCGTTCACGATGCCCATGTCGAGCCCCGCCTTGACGGCGTGGAACAGGAACGCCGAGTGCATCGCCTCGCGGACGACGTCGTTGCCCCGGAACGAGAACGACAGGTTCGAGATGCCGCCGCTGATGCGGACCCCGGGACAGCGCTCCTTGATCAGCGGGAGGGCGTCGATGAAGTTCTTCGCGTACGCGTTGTGCTCGCTGATGCCGGTCGCCACGGCCAGCACGTTGGGGTCGAAGATGATGTCCTCGGCCGCGAACCCGGCCTGCTGGGTGAGCAGGTCGTAGGCGCGGGCGCAGATCGCGACCTTGCGCTCGGTCGTGTCGGCCTGGCCCTGCTCGTCGAAGGCCATCACGACGACGCCGGCGCCGTAGTTCCTGATCTGCCGGGCGTGGTCGAGGAAGACCTCCTCGCCCTCCTTGAGGCTGATCGAGTTGACGACGCCCTTGCCCTGCACGCACTTGAGGCCGGCTTCGAGGACCGTCCACTTCGAGCTGTCGACCATGATCGGGACCCGGGCCACCTCGGGCTCGGTCGCGATCAGGTTGAGGAAGGTGGTCATGGCCTGCTCGCTGTCGAGCAGGTCGGCGTCCATGTTGACGTCGAGGAGGTTCGCGCCGCCGCGCACCTGCTCCAGCGCGACGTCGACGGCCGCCTGGTGGTCGTTGCCCTCGATGAGCCGCCGGAACTTGGCCGAGCCGGTCACGTTGGTGCGCTCGCCGATCATGACGAAGCCGGTGTCGGGCCCGATCGCGAACGGTTCGAGGCCGGAGAACCGGGTGGCCTTCGCGGGCGCGGGCACCTCACGCGGCGTGAGCCCCTTGACCGCCTCGGCGATCTTGGCGATGTGGGCCGGAGTGGTGCCGCAGCAGCCGCCGGCGATGTTGACCATGCCCTGGCGGGCGAACTCGCCGAGCAGCGCGCCGGTCTCCTCGGGCGTCTGGTCGTAGCCGCCGAACGCGTTGGGCAGGCCGGCGTTGGGGTGGCTGGCGACGTACACGCCCGCGATCTTCGAGAGCTCGGCCACGTGGGGCCGCATCTCGGTCGCGCCGAGCGAGCAGTTGACGCCGACGACCAGCGGCTCGGCGACCTCGATCGAGCGCCAGAAGGCCTCGACGGTCTGCCCGGAGAGGGTGCGCCCGCTCAGGTCGACGATGGTGACGGAGATCCACAGCGGCAGGTGCGGCGCGACCTCGCGGGCCGCGGCGATGGCCGCCTTGCAGTTGAGGGTGTCGAAGATGGTCTCGATCAGCAGCAGGTCGACCCCGCCCTCGTCGAGCGCCGCGATCTGCTCGACGTAGGAGGCCTTGACCTGGTCGAACGTCACCGCCCGGTAGGCCGGGTCTTCGACCTTCGGCGACAACGAGAGCGTGACGTTGAGGGGACCGACCGAGCCCGCGACGAACCGCCCGCCGAACTCGTCGGCGGCCTGCCGCGCCAGCCGCGCACCCTGGAGGTTCTGCTCCCGCACGAAGTGCTCGGCGCCGTAGTCGGCCTGCCCGAAGCTCGTGGCGGTGAAGGTGTTGGTCGTGGTGATGTCGGCCCCGGCGGCGAGGTACTGCCGGTGGACGTCGAGGATCACGTCGGGCCGGGTGATGTTGAGCATGTCGGGGTCACCCGCGTAGCGCTCGTCACCGTAGTCGGCAGGGGTGAGCCCGGCGCCCTGGAGCATGGTTCCCCAGGCGCCGTCGAGCACCGCGACCCGGTCGGCGAGCAGCTGACGAAGATCCACTGAGCCTCCTCCGAACGATGGAAGAGGCGACCTTGTCGGGGTGGTTCCAGCCGAGCGTGGCGGGCGTTGACCAGCCCGTTGCAGCGCCTCTCGACCTGCCGACTAGTTTAACAAACGCCCCGCGTGTCAAGACCATCGAAACTTTTCGGCTTCTCAAACTGGGTCTTTCTCACTTTGCCCGAGAAGGTTAGCATCCGATTTCGGAACATCTCCGAAACATTTTGGAGCCTGACCCCCCAAAGGAGAACGTTCGATGAGACGACTGGTGGTCATCGCGGCCACGGCGCTCGGACTCGTGGCTGTGCTCAGCCAGGGACCCGTGTCGGCTAACGGGCGGCCCCCGGCCGTACAGGACCAGAGCCTGAAAGCCCTGGCCGCCCGGCACAACCTGGCGATCGGCACCGCGATCAGCAACGACGCCCTGGCGGAGCCGCAGTACAAGGCCATCGCCACCCGGGAGTTCAACAGCGTCACCCACGAGAACGCCATGAAGTGGGAGAGCCTCGAACCCACCCGCGGCACCTACAACTGGGGCCCCGCCGACGCGCTGATGGACTTCGCCAAGAAGAACAACCAGAAGGTCCGCGGCCACGTGCTCGTGTGGCACAACCAGCTGCCGGCCTGGCTGACCGAAGGCGTCGCCAACGGCACGATCTCCAAGACCGAACTGCGCGACCTGCTCAAGAAGCACATCACGACCGTGGTGAAGCGCTACAAGGGCAAGATCTGGCAGTGGGACGTCGTCAACGAGGCCGCCAGCGACCCGTGGGACAGCCCCTCGGAGATCCACCTGAAGGGCTTCTGGGCGCAGAACCTCGGCCCGACCTACATCGCCGACGCCTTCCGCTGGGCCCGCGCCGCCGACCCCCACGCGCTGCTGTTCTACAACGACTACAACATGGAGGCCTTCGGCGACCGCGGCCCCTCCGACAAGGTGTGGTTCATCTACAACCTGATCAAGAACCTGCGCGCCCAGGGCGTGCCGATCGACGGCTTCGGCTCCCAGGGCCACCTGGGGACCCAGTACGGGAACTTCGACACCTTCCAGGTGAAGGAGGTCCTGGACGCGTTCTCCGACCTGGGCATGGTTTCCGCCCTGACCGAGGTCGACGTGCGCAGCCAGATGACGGCCGGGGTGCAGTCGGGCGACACCAACGAGATCAACCCGCGCCTCCAGGCGTCGGCGTCGAACTTCAGCGTGCTGATGCAGGCGTGTCTGCTGAACCGGAACTGCCTGTCGTACACGGTGTGGGGCTTCACGGACAAGCACTCGTGGGTGCCGACGTGGTTCACCAACCCGCCGGAGGGCCTGGCGACGCTGTACGACGAGAACTATCAGCCGAAGCGGGCGTACAACTCGATCAAGGCTGACCTGGTGTTCGCGGGCCCGCCGAACGTCCAGCCCCGACCGCGCCGCTAGTTCACGAAGGGGCCGTGTCGCACACGACGTGTGACACGGCCCCGGTCGTGAACGATCACCATGAGTGGAACCCGATTTGGTCAGCCCCATCGAGACCGTTCTGGCCTCGGTGATCAGATTGAACGTCCAGCCCTCACGAGATGGCTCCCCCAAACGCCATCAGCCGCTGACCTTGTTGTGGGCCATCGGCAGGGCGGTCCGGGGCGAGGAACGCATGGCGGAGTGGCCCGAGGTCAAGCGGAAGGTCGCCGGCCTGATACGGCAGTTCGGCCGAGCGGGCGACGCCGCCACCCCGCACTATCCGTTCTTCGCCCTGCGCAACACCCCGCTCTGGGAACTGTCCGAGACCCCGCCCGAAGAGGGCACTCGCCACCTGACATGGTTGAACTCTGCGGATCCGGCCATCAGGGGCGGCTTCCGGCCAGCCATCCATGATCTGTTGACCCGTTCGCGGGACGCCGCCGACCTCGTGGTCGATCAGCTGCTGCACGACTACTTCGACGGCGTCGACGAGGCCGCGCTACTGGGAGCGGTCGGCCTGACCGACACGGCGGCGGCCCGCCGCGACTTCACGGGCGCGCTGACCTATGAGGCCACCGTCGCCAGGCGCGGCGAACAGGCGATGCTCCGAAGGCTGCTGATCCGCGGCGGAGCCAGATGCGCGCTGTGCGGGGCCGAGTTGCCCGAGCGGCTTCTCGTGGCGGCGCACATCAAGAGGCGCACCGACTGCGACGAGCGGGAACGGCGGGATCTCGACAACGTGGCCATGCTGGCGTGCACGCTGGGCTGCGACAGCCTCTACGAGCACGGCTACATCAAGATCTCGGACGACGGCCTGGTCGAGCTCAGCCCCGAACTCGCCAGCCACCCCGACCTGCACGATCGCGCGAGCCGCCTCGCCGGACGCCCTGTGGCGGTGTGGCAGGACTCAAGCAGGGGCTACTTCGCCTGGCACGCCACGAACGTCTTCCGTAGGCAGGCTCGCGACGAATCTTGCCAGGACCGGTGACAGGTCGGAGGCTCGCCACAGGGCCGCGGCGGTGATCGTCGCCGTCGGGCCCTTCAGCGGGACGAAGGCCACACCTTCCCTGCGCAGCCCCTCCGTCGAGGCCGGGACCAGGGCGACGCCCAGTCCAGCTGCGACGCTCATGAGCTGGGTGGAGACCTGGCAGACGCGGTGGGTGACGTCGGGACGGAATCCCGCCCCCGCGCACATGCCGTGGACGGTCTCCGCCCACTGGGGGCAGTCGTCCAGGTCGAGCACGACGAACGGATCCCCGGCCAGGTCGGCGAGCTCGATGACCGGGTGGGACGCCAGGCGGTGGTTCACCGGCAGGGCGGCGATGAACGGTTCGACGGAGAGGATCGTGCCCTCCGGGCAGACGATGTCGCCGATGCGGGAGATGAAGGCGACGTCCACGTCGGGCGGCTGACCCGTCGTGCCCAGCGGGAGTTCGAGCAGGTCGATCTCCACGCCGGGGTGGCGGTCGCGGAAGGCGGCGAGCATGGCGAGGAAGGGGCCCGACGAGGTCGTCGGCATGTACGCCACCCTCAGCCGCCCCAGCTCGCCGCGTCTGGCCCGCTCGGCGACCGCCTGCGCCGCCTTGGCCTGAGCCAGGGTGCGGCGGGCCTCGATCAGGAAGAGCTCGCCGACGTGGGTCAGGCGGGTGCGGCGCTTCTCCCTGATGAGGAGGTCGACGCCCAGGACCGACTCCAGTTTCTGGATCTGCTGGGACAGGGCCGGCTGGGCGATGTGGAGACGTTCGGCGGCGCGGGCGAAGTGCAGCTCCTCGGCCAGGACGACGAAGCCCTCCAGGTGGCGCAGCTCGAAGTTCATGCGATCAGCTTATCGACGCATCGGGAATCGGTCTTTGATCTTATGTACGCCAGGCTCCTAGCGTCGGAGCCATGAGACTTACAGGCAAGATCGCGCTCGTCACCGGCGGCACCTCGGGCATCGGCGAGGGCATCGCGCGGCGTTTCGCCGCCGAGGGGGCGACCGTGGTGCTCACCGGGCGGCGGGCCGACCTCGGGCAGCGGATCGCTCGTGAGATCGGGACCGCCACGTTCGTGCCGGGTGACCTGACCTCGCCCGATACCCGCAAGGCCCTCGTCGCGGCCGTCGAGACGCTTGGCGGGCTGGACGTGCTGGTCAACAACGCCGCCGCCTTCGGGGAGGCGGTGACCGATCAGGTGACCGACGACGAGTTCGACCGGATCGTGGAGCTCAACTTCCGGGCGGCGTTCCTGGTCACGCGGGACGTGGTGCCGTACCTGATCAGGAAGCCCGGTGGGCGGATCGTGAACATCTCCAGTTCGGGGGTGCGCAGGGCCTGGCCGGGGGCGTCGGTCTACAACGCCAGCAAGGCGGCGCTGGAGAACCTGACGCAGACGTGGGCGCACGAATACGGGCCCCACGGGCTGACCGCGAACGCGGTGACGCTGCCGGTCGTCGACGCGCCGATGTCGCTGCCCGCGCAGCCGCACGTCGACCTGGAAGCCATCCCGTCTCGCCGCATCGGAACCGTGACCGACGTCGCCGACCTGGCCGTCTTCCTCGCGGGGGACGAGTCGGGCTACCTCAACGGGGCCAGGATCCCCCTCGATGGCGGACAAACGGCTTAGCCACGCGGCCATAATATTTCACTCGCGAATTGTCGATATTGGCCCGAATTTCGCCAGAAATGTTCGATCGCCAGTTCGATTCGGGTCAGGTAAATTCCTCGCCATGGTGTCAACCGAGCACGAGGTCCCCCTGGAACTCATCCGGGATTCGCCATCACTCGTCACCCGATTCCTCACCGAATTAGGAGTCGATCCCCCGAAACACACCTCGCTTCGTGTCGACTCCTCCGCACTCAACGAAACCAAGGTCACCGAGCACCATTGCGACTCGGTGGTCCTTCTCCTCAACGGCGACAAAGTCGTCATGGCCGTGATCGTCGAAGTCCAGCTCCGATTCGAAAAGGACAAGATCTACGACTGGTTCCCCTACGTCGCCAATCTCTGGGCCCGCCGCCGCTGCCCCACCACACTCGTGGTCTACGCCCCCGACCGGAAGACCGCCCGCCGATACACCGCGCCCATCCAGATCGGCCATCCCGGCCTGGCTCTGACCCCGCTGGTGATCGGCCCCGACGCCGTTCCCGTCATCACCGATCCCCAGGTCGCCCGCGAGTCGCCCGAACTGGCGGTGCTGTCGGGCGCGGTTCACGGAGATCACAACCGCGACGTGCTCGAAGCGGTCGTCCACGCGCTGAACGCCATCGAGCCGTCCAAGACCGTCGTGTACGTTGAGTACGTGGCCAAGCGTCTGTCTGAGGCCGCGAAGAGGGAGCTGGAGACTCTCATGACGATGATCGAGCCCGAACGCCACAGCATCGTCGCGGTGACGAATTACGCGGCCGGCCAGGCCGATGGGCAAACCGTCGGGCAAATCGAGACCTTCCGCAAAATGCTCCTGTTCACCATCGAGCACCGCGGTTTCGTTCTGACCGCCGAGACGCGCAGCCAAATCGCCGAATGCACCGATCCCGACAAACTCGAGGTCTGGGCACAACGGGCGATCTCCGCGGAGCAGCTAGAGGACATATTCCGCTAAACGGCTAAATCCGCCGCGCCCGTCGGCGATTCGGAATGACCGCCGACTCGATCAGGCGGTTGCCCTGATTAAGGAACTGCGGCGCCCATGACCGATAAAGCCACAGGGGATGTCCGCCTTACTGGGAGCGGGTGCCGTCCAGGAGAGTGACGGCACCCGCCGATAGACCTAGTTCGCGAACGCCCGCACTTCAAGAAGCCCGAGCGACGCCGTCCCCGTGCTGGTCAGCACCACTCTCAGGCGGGTGCTGCTAACAGCCGTGAACGAAACCGAGTTGAACTGGTTCTTCGCCAGCCCATAAGACCCCGGCAGATCCACGTAAGACGACCCGTTCCAGTACTGGAGCTTCCACGCCGAAGGCATGTCGATCCCCTGCTCGTCGTCGAAGAAGTACACCTCCGCCCGCCCGAGCGTCTGAGCAGCAGGCCACGTCAGCTCGGCCCACTGCTGCCCGGTCTCCGGCCACGTCCCCCACCGGGGATTCACCGTGTCGTTCGACGAAGGCGGCTGAGCACCGTCGTTCAACGCCGCCACCGTCTCCCACGACGACGTGTAAGAAGCCGAGGGAGTCGCCGACAAGGCCAGGTTGGTGACAGGCGGCGGGGTGCCGCCGCGGTTGTAGGCCGCGACCTCCGTCAACCCGGTCTTGGCACTCCCCGCGTGGGTCACCTGCACCCGAACCCGGGCCGCCGTCACCGACGGGAAGGTCACCACGTTGTAGTTCGCCCGTGGCGTCGCAGGCGTCTTCGTCTGTGACGGCACCGCCGTCCACGTCGACCCGTTCAGATACTGGATCGTGTACGAAGAAGGCGCCCGATACGTCCCCGACGCGGGCCGCGAGTCCTTGAACCACAACCGCACCTCGTTGACCGGCTGCGACGAGCCCAGGTTCAGCTCGTACCAGTCGCTCGTCGACCCGGTCCCGCCCCAGAACGGCTCGTTGACCGGCAAGCCGTCGACCGCGCCGGCCGTGCCGGATCCCGACGCCGTCGTCGAGGCGCTCCCGGAGGCGGGGATGAGCCCGGCGGCGACGTTGATGCCGGCCTTGGCCAGCACGTCGGTCATCCGGCCGCTCGTGAACGACACCTGCGACGGCGTCTGGAGGCCCGAGTACGCCTGGTTGTAGGCGACGGTTCCCGACGTCGTCACGGCACCGGTCGCCGGGTCCCACGTGAAGGGCACCAGGGAGTTCACCGTGGCGACGCGGGTCCCGTTGATGAAGATCGAGTAGCCCTGGGGCACGCCCGGGTATCGGGTCACCCCGTCAGCGGGGTCGTCCCAGGTGATGGTCAGGTCGGCGTTGCGGTAGCGCAGGTTGTTGACGGTGAAGTGGGTCCAGCCGATGTTGATCGGGGAGAGTTCCACCTTGGCGTCGTTGCGGGGGCGCAGGCCGGCGACGTCCTCGATGACCGTCCAGTTGCTGCTGCCGAGGATGTTGTGGTGGATCCACGACCGGTATTGGACCGTGGAGCCGTTCCAGTCGGCCCAGAACTCGTTGGCGTCGGGCCAGGCGGTGTTGCCGCCGACGTACTGGGCCCAGGTGTTCCAGTACAGGAGTTTCTTGTAGTCGGTGGCCGTCATCCACGTGTTCGGGTAGTTGCGCAGGACCGACGAGTAGAGGCGGAACTGCACGGTCGAGTTGATGGTGGAGAAGTTGTTCGACCCGGGTTCGCCCTGGGCCGCGGCGGCGGCCTTGTCGACCTGGTTGGCGGTGTAGAAGGGGAAGATCGGATACTGCGCGGGGTCGTCGTAGAGCCGCAGCGCCTGCCGGTAGGTCGCGGTGTTGGGGATCGCGCCGACGGAGAAGGGGTAGTAGTTGTTGATCTCCTTCCACGGCACGTACTCGTTGGTCGACTTCAGCCGGTGTTCGAAGAGCTGGCGCGACGGGTTCCACAAGACGTTCACGATGGCGTTCTGGATGTCGGTCGCCAGGGTGCGCATCTCGGTGGCCTTGGCGGTGTTGCCGACCGCCTCGTAGGCCTGGGCCGACGCCAGTGCGCCGCTGTACTGGTAGGCCGATTCGGCGCGGTCCATCCGCCCCGGCTTCCAGTGGAACGAGACCGCGTCGGCGTCGTTGCCGGTGAGGGCGCCCCAGTCGTACTCGATGAGCTTGTTGTTGTCGGTGTCGTAGTAGCTGAGCTGGCCCTTGACGTCGCGTTCGGCGTAGCGGGCGAGGGCGCCGGCGATGGCGGGCTGGCCGCCGTGGATCTGGTAGGCGCGCCAGGCCGCTTCGGAGATGTACTGGGTGTAGCTGTTCGACCAGTTCTCCGGGTCGCCGGGGTTGTCCATGAAACGGCCGTTCCTGGACGTCTGCCCGGTCGACAACCAGTTGCCGTAGGCGTAGAGCGGGGTGCGCAGGTATTTCAGGTCGTCGATGTGCATCGGCTGGGTGAGCGCGATGGCGTTGTTGTAGCCGAGCACGCCCTCCATCGACACCGGGAACTGGAACGTCTGGCCGGGGATGTCCGCGTCGAGGTTGTTGTAGCGCATCAACCACCAGCGGTAGTAGACGTTCTTCTTGATCGCCGGTTCCGCCAGGTCGATGTACGGCAGGTTCTGCGCCCACCACAGGTTGTAGGCCCGTACGTGCGTCGCGAAGGCCGTGGCGTTGGTGTAGCCCCGGTAGGCGTTGTACTCGGTCAGCGAGTCGGGGATCTCGTTCGTGACGAAGCCCATCACGACCTTCGCGGTGACGGTCGCGCCCGGCGCCACGGTGACCGACCGGTTCAGGCCGCCGCTGCTGACGCTGAAGCCGTCTCCGCCGAGCCGGGGGAACAGCGTGGTCAGGTTGTTGTACGCGTTCACCTGCCCCGTCAGCTCACTGCCCGAGCCGCTGGTGGCATAGGGCGAGGTGGCCCGCAGTTGCAGGGTCGACGACGACGTGCCGTTGTTGACGATCGAGAGGTTCGCCACGGCGACGTTGTTGTTGGTGATGAACTTCTGCTGCGTCACCACGAGTGACCCGCTCGTGTGCACGCTGCGCCAGTACGACGGCGCCTGGAACCGCTGGGAGACCTGCTCGGAGAAGGTCCCCGGGGTGATCGCGACCGTGAAGGCGGACGATCCGCCGATCGCCTCCCAGTACGCCACCTGGCCGGAGAAGCCGAGCGTGCCGGGGTTGTGCGTCTTCATGTAGAGCGCCCGGCCCCGCGTCATCAGCCAGTTCCCGGCCGGGTCGCTGCCCGTCCTGCCGAGGAGGCGGTCCATCCAGAAGTCGGTGCCGGAGGATTCGGCGTCGTACATGGCCCGCATCATGTCGCCGGTCGTGTAGGACACCGGGGCGGCCGGGATGGTCCCGCCGCCGAACGTGGGGAAGCCGATCGTCTGCGCCGCCGAGGCGGCCGGTCCTGCGACGATCAGCCCGGCTAACAGTGCCAGAGCTGCGGATACGCGGAGGAGTCTCACACGCCCACCGTCCATTCGATCATGCCGGTCGAGAAACCGGTACGAGAGGTCATGTTGAGCCGGAGCCGGGTGGTCGAGATCTGCGGGAACGTCATCGTGTTGAACTGGTTGGCGGCGACGCCGCACGAGCCGATGTTCACGTAGGACGATCCGTTCCAGTACTGGAGCTGGCACGACGCCGGCAGGTCGATGCCCTGGTTGTCGTCGAACCAGTAGGCGGCGCTCTTCGAGATGTTCTGCGCGGTGGGCCAGCGGTATTCGACCCACTGGGTGCCCTGCTGGTTCCAGTTGCCGTAGACGCCGTGGGACCGGTCGGCCGAGTTCGTCGGCGTGAACCCGTCCTTGATCGCGCTCAGCGTCTCCCACGAGGAGACGTAGGAGGTGGAGGCCGTCGCGGTCGCGGCGAGGTTTCCGCCGCCGCCGCCGGAGGTCTGCACGACCTTCTGCATCGTCCCGTCGGCGTTGAAGTAGAGCTTGTCGAGCGTCACCGACCTGCGGAAGTTGCCGCCGCCCGGGGCTGCGGCGTTGTGGTAGACCATGTACCACTGGCCCTTGAACTCGATGATCGCCGGGTGGTTGGTCGTCGAGCTGACCATGTCGAGCACCACCCCGCGATGGGTCCACGGGCCGAGCGGGTTCGACGCGGTCGCGTACCGGATGCAGGCGTATCCCGGGCTGGCGCAGCCGGAGTCGTTGGCCGCGTAGGCCAGGTAGTAGACGCCGTTGCGCTTGAACATCCACGGCGCCTCCCAGAAGTTCGACACCCCCGAGGGGGTGACGACCGAACCCTGGAGAGAGGTCATGTTGCTGTTCAGGCGGGCGGCGCGCAGGCCGTAGTAGGAGCCCCAGTACAGGTAGACCTGGCCGTCGTCGTCGCGGAAGACGGTCGGGTCGATGTTCAGCGGTGACGAGTTCGGGGTCGAGTCGCTGATCAGCGGGCCGCCGATGGCGTCGGTGAACGGGCCGGTGGGGCTGTCGCCCACGGCCACGCCGATGTTCATCCAGCCGGGGCCGTTGCCGTTGATGGAGACGTACCAGTAGTAGCGGCCGTCGGCGCCGCGTTCGACCTCGCCGGCCCAGGCGTCGAGGCCGGCCCACGAGAAGTTCGAGATCGCCAGGCGGGCGCCCTGGTCGGTGAAGGTGGCGGCGTCGGTGGAGGAGTAGACGTGCCAGTCGCGCATGACGAAGTTCTGGCCGCTGGACGAGGCCTCGTCGTGGCCGGTGTAGAGGTAGAGCGTGTCGCCGACGACGAGCGCCGCGGGGTCGGCGGTGTAGATCTGGGTGGTGATGGGGGCGGCCGCCTGGGCGGGGATGGCCGTGGTGCCGAGCAGGAGCAGGGTCAGGATGGCTAATCGGCGTTTCACGGGAGCGGTTCCTTCCTCGATGTTAGCGCTAACATCTCTGGAGCACCACCCGGATGGCGGTGCTTGGATCAGGTGGAGTCGCGGATGACGAGCTGGACCGGCATGCGGTGCACGCCTGGCGTCGCCCGCCCGTCGATGGCCGCGAACAGGTGCTGCGCCGCCGTGCGGCCGAGCACCTCCAGGTTGGGGTCGATCGTGGTCAGCGGAGGCCGGCTCTCGGCGGCCAGCACCTCCCAGTTGTCGTAGCCGACGACGGCGATGTCCTCCGGGACGCGCCGGCCGCGCTCCCTCGCCGCCTCGATGAACCCGGCCGCGATCTGGTCGCTGCCGCAGAACACCGCGTCGACCTCGGGGTCGGCGTGCAGCACCATCGCGGCGGCCTGGCGGCCCCAGCGCTGCGACCACTGGCCCCAGAACACCGGGCCAGGCTCCAGGCCCGCGTCGGCGAGCGCGGCGGCGGCGCCTTCGGCCCGTTCCCGGGCCGCCTGGTAGGTCGCCAGGCCGGTGACGTGCGCGATCCGGCGGCGGCCCAGGGTCACCAGGTGCTTGATGGCCGTGCGGGAGCCTTCGAGGTCGTCCGGGACGAACGACACGTCGTCGGGGTCGTCGGAGGGACCGTAGGCGTAGACCACCGGGACGCCCAGGTCGCGGGTGATCGACGGACGGGCGTCGGTGCTCTCGCCCACGACGATGATGCCGTCGACGCGGCGGGCCAGCAGGGTGCGGATGTAGTGCTGCTCCCGGATCGAGTCGCCGCGGGCGTCGCAGAGCAGCACGGCCATCTCGCCGGCGCCGAAGGCGTCCTCCGCGCCGAGCAGGACCGGGATGCCGAAACGGCCGACGCTGTCGCTGGTCAGCAGGCCGACGGTCTTGGTGGGGCCGCCCAGCAGGCTGCGGGCGGCCGGGTTGGGCCGGAACGACAACTGCTCGGCCGCCTCCAGGACCCGCTGCCGGGTCTCGGCGCGGACCTGGTCTTTGCCGTTGAGCGCCTTCGACGCGGTGGCGATCGACACCCCGGCCAGGTGGGCCACGTCGCTGATCGTGGCGATACGTTGCATCGAAAGCCTTTTCCGTAGTGGTGGTATACCCGCAGAAGGTAGCTGCGCATTTGTGACAGAGCAAGGGCTTCACACGTCCCCGATCGGGGCGTATGTTGCGGCTACATTTCCGAAAACCTTTTCAGTTTTTCGGTCGAGAGGAACCCCCCATGCTCAGAAGACTCCCCGCGCTCGCCGCGTCGGCGCTCCTCGCGACATCCATGGCCGCATGTGGTTCTGCCGCCCCGGAGGAGAGCGCCCCCGGTGGCACGGCTGCTTCGGGTCCGACCACCATCACGATGTGGACCCGGGCGGCCACCCAGGCGCAGAGTGAGCGCCTGGTGGAGGCGTACAACAAGTCTCACACGAACCAGGTCAAACTCACCGTCATTCCGACGGACAACTACCAGCCGCGCATCGCCGCCGCGGCCGGGGCCAAGCAGCTGCCCGACGTGTTCGCGGCCGACGTCATCTTCGTGCCCAACTACACCTCGCAGGGCCTGTTCGCCGACGTCACCGACCGCATCGCGGCGTTGCCGTTCAAGGACGCCTTAGCCCCCTCGCACATGAAGCTCGGCACCTACGAGGGGCGTCAGTACACCCTGCCGCACACCCTCGACCTGTCGGTCTGGTTCTGGAACAAGGACCTGTACGAGAAGGCCGGGCTCGACCCCGAGAAGGGCCCGACCACCCTGAAGGAGTTCGCCGCGCAGGCCACCACCGTCCAGGAGAAGCTCGGCGCCGACGGCAAGGTGCACGGCACCTTCTTCGGCGGCAACTGCGGCGGTTGCTACGTCTTCACCTTCTGGCCCTCGGTCTGGGCGGCCGGCGGCACGGTCATGAACGCCGAGGGCACCGCGTCGACCGTGGCCTCCTCCCCCATGACCGACGTGTTCTCCATCTACCGGGGCCTGTACGACAACGGCGTCACCGGCCCGACCACCAAGGAGGAGCAGGGCCCGACCTGGACCGGCTTCTTCCCGAAGGGCGAGATCGGCGTCATGCCGATGCCGTCCACCACGCTCGGTTCGATGCCGGCCGACATGAAGATCGGCGTCGCCCCCATCGCCGGGCCCGACGGCGGCGAGTCGACGTTCGTCGGCGGCGACTCCGTGGGCATCTCCTCGACCTCGCAGAACGTCGACGCCGCCTGGGAGTTCCTGTCCTGGACGGTCTCCGACGAGGCCCAGGTCGAGATCATGGCGAAGAACAAGGACGTGGTCGCCCGCACCGACCTGGCCGACAACAAGTACTCGGCCGAGGACCCGCGGGTGGTGCTGATCAACTCGCTCGTCGGCAAGGGCCAGACGCCCTACGCGCTGAAGTTCGGGGAGACGTACAACGACCCGCAGGGGCCGTGGCTCAGGTTCGCCCGTGAGGCGCTGTTCGGAGACGCCTCGAAGCTGCCCGAACTCAACGAGACCCTCAACCAGTCGCTCACCCAGTGAACGACGTCCTGACGAGGCCCACCCGGTTCCGGCGCAGCCGTGCGCTGGCCGGGTGGGCGTACGCCGCTCCCACGGCGATCATCGTGGCGGTGTTGTTCATCGCGCCGCTGGTGCTCGTCGTGGTCATGTCGCTGCACAAGTGGCCGCTGCTGGGCCCGGCCAGGCCCAACGCGCCGGCCAACTACACGAAGATCCCCGACGACCCGCTGTTCCTCGACTCGGTGCTGTTCACCCTGAAGTACACGGTGATCATCACGATCCTGCTCTCGGCGGTGGCGCTGGGCCTGGCGCTGCTGGTGCAGGATCGCCGACCGGGGGTCGGCTTCTTCCGTACCGCGTTCTTCCTGCCCGGAGCGGTCGGGTTCGCCGCGGCGGCGCTGCTGTTCTACGGCCTGCTGAACAACGACTTCGGCCCGTTCGGCTTCCTCGGCGTCAACTGGATCGGCTCCCCGAACATGGCGCTGACCTCGACGATCCTGCTGGTGTTGTGGAGGTTCGCGGGGTTCAACATGCTGATCCTGCTGACCGGTCTCCAGGCGATCCCGATCGAGGTGTACGAAGCGGCTCGCGCCGACGGCGCCAACCGCTGGCAGATCTTCACCCGGATCACCCTGCCGCTGCTGCGGCCGACGCTGGCGCTGATGCTGATCCTGTCGATCACGGGGTCGCTGCTGGCCTTCGACCAGTTCTTCATCTTCACCAACGGCGGGCCCGACAACAGCACGGTGTCGATGGTGATGGTCGTCTACCGCAACGCGTTCTTCCGCTTCGACCTGGGCGGCGCGGCGGCGTTGTCGGTGGTGCTGCTGGTCGTGCTGGTCGCCCTGAACGCCGTCCAGATGCGCATCCTGAGGGGGGCGACGACCAAGTGAGGTACTACTCTCCCCGGCTCGCGCTGGCCGTCATCTTCCTGTTCCCGCTCATCTGGAGCGGCTGGGCGTCGGTGCAGGGGCCCGAGGGCTTCACCCTGACCCACTACCGGAGCATCATCGGCTTCGGCGAGGGGCTGGCGACCTACGTCGGCAACAGCCTGGCGCTGTCGGGCCTGACCGTCGTCGGCACGCTGGTCGTCGCCACCCTGGGCGGCTACGCGTTCGCGCGGTTCCAGTTCCCCGGCAAGAACCTGCTGTTCCTGACCGCGCTGGCGATCCTCATGGTGCCCTACGCGACCATCCTGATCCCGCTCTACGTGCTGCTCGACTACGTCGGGCTGCAGAACTCGCTGCTCGGGCTGAGCCTGGTGTTCGTCATGTTCCAGCTGCCGTTCGCGCTGTACATGATGCGCAACTCGTTCGAGGCGATCCCGCGCGAGATCGAGGAGTCGGCGCTCGTCGACGGCGCGGGGTCGCTGAAGGTGCTGCTGACGGTGCTGCTGCCCGCCGTCAGGCCGGGCCTGGTGACCGTCGGGCTGTTCGCGTTCCTGGCGTCGTGGAACGACTTCTTCGCGCCGTTGATCCTGCTCAGCGACGGGGCGAGCTTCCCGCTGCCGGTGGCCGTGGTGAGCATGACGCAGCGCACCTTCGGCGCGATCGACTACGGCGTGCTCCAGGCGGGCGTCATGGTCATGGCCGTTCCGTGCCTGGTCCTGTTCCTCGTTCTCCAGCGCCACTACGTGCGCGGATTCATGTCGGGAGCTCTGCGTGGATAGTCCTGTCGTTCCGTCGGGCGGCGTGCTGACGCCTCTGGGGGTCTCTTCGGTACGTCTGAATCCCGGCTTCTGGGGTTCGCTGCCCACCGAGACGATCATCGACCACTGTTACGAATGGATCGGCCGGGTCGGCTGGGTCGCCAACTTCACCGGCGTCGCGCGCCGGGGCCGGGAGTTCAGCGACTCCGAGGTCTACAAGCTGATGGAGGGCATGGCCTGGACCAAGGACCCCCGCCTCGACGAACTGACCACGGTGATCGCCGGCGCCCAGCAGCCCGACGGCTACCTGAACACGAAGTGGGGCCACGCCCGCTACAGCGACCTCGAGTGGGGCCACGAGCTCTACTGCTACGGCCACCTCATCCAGGCGGGGGTGGCCCAGGCGCGGGCGTCCGGCGGCGGCGAGCTCTTCGAGCTGGCGAAACGCGCCGCCGACCACGTCTGCGACGTGTTCTTGACCAGCCGGGCGGTCTGCGGGCACCCCGAGGTCGAGATGGCCCTGATCGAGCTCTACCGGGTCACCCGGGCCGAGCGCTACCTGGAGATGGCCCGCCGGTTCGTCGACCGCCGGGGCACCCCGGCGCTGGCCGACATCGAACTGGGGCGGGAGTACTTCCAGGACGACGTACCGATCAGGAAGGCCGAGGTGTTCCGCGGCCACGCCGTCAGGGCCCTCTACCTGGCCGCGGCGGTGGTCGACCTGGCCGTCGAGACCAACGACCGCGACCTGCTCGACCTGGTCGAACGCCAGTGGGAGCGGACCGTCGCCCGCCGCACCCACCTCACCGGCGGCATGGGGTCGCGGCACAACGGCGAGGCGTTCGGCGAGGACTGGGAGCTGCCGCCCGACCGCGCCTACAACGAGACGTGCGCCGGAGTGGCCTCGTTCATGTTGTCGCACCGCCTGCTGCTGGCGACCGGCAACCGCCGCTACGCCGACCAGGCCGAACGCACCTTCTACAACGTCATCGCCGCCGGGCCCGCGCTCGACGGCCGGTCGTTCTTCTACACCAACCCCCTGCAGGTCAGAGTCGCCGGAGAGGCCACATCGGGAGTCAGCCCGCGCGCGGACGGCGGACTGCGGGCCTCCTGGCGAGCGGTGTCCTGCTGCCCCACCAACCTGGCGCGCACCTTCGCCGCCCTGCCCGCCTACGTCGCGACCGGCACCGACGCCGGCGTGCAGATCCACCACCTGACCCCGGCCCGCGTCGAGCACGACGGATTCGTGGTCGAGGTGGACACCGAGATGCCGTGGCAGGGCGCCGCGACGATGCGCGTGCTCCAGGCCCCCGACCGGCTGAAGGTGCTGTCGTTGCGGCTGCCGATCTGGGCGGGCGGCGGCACGGCCGAGTGGTCGCGGGTCTGGGCGCCCGGCGAGGAGGTATCGGTCGACCTGCGGATGACCCCGCGCTGGGTCGAACCCGACCCCCGGATCGACGCGCTGCGCGGCTGCGTCGCGATCGAGCGCGGCCCGCTCGTCTACTGCGCCGAGTCCCCCGGCGACGAGCCGCCGCTGACCCGGATCACGGTCGACACTTCACACGCCCCCGAGGTCGTCGACGAGGAGATCGAGGTGGACGCCCACCTGACCGCGGCCGAAGACCGGCCCTGGCCGTACGGGCCGCGGGCCAAGACCGAGACCGAACCGGTCAGGCTGCGGCTGCGCCCCTACTACCAGTGGGGCAACCACGGCCCCGCGACGATGCGGGTGTGGTTGCCCCGGAGGTGACCCGTCAGACCCCGGCGGTCTCCCGGCGGCCGAGGTCGGCCGTCGGCACCCGGTACGTCTCCCTCGCGGTCAGCACGGAGATCGCGCTGACCGCGCAGAGGACGGCGGTGAAGATGCCCACGCCGACCCATCCCTGGAGGCCGAGCCAGCCGTCGTCGGTCATGATCCCGGCCGCCGACGCGACCGCGAAGCCGGCCACCGCGAACCCGATCTGGGTGCCGATCGCCATGCCCGACAGGCGGACGCGGGTGGTGAACATCTCGCCGTAGAGGGCGGGCCAGATGCCGTTGGACGCCGAGTAGACGACGCCGAAGCACACGCACCCGGCCAGGAAGATGAGGAGGTAGTTGCCCGAGTTGATCGCGGCCAGGTAGGCGAAGATCATGATCGGGCTGCCGACCGCGCCGACCAGGAACACCGGCCGGCGGCCGATGCGGTCGGACAACCGGGCCCACAACGGGATCGCGCCGAGCGCGACCACGTTGGCCAGCACGCCCACCCACAACATGACCGCGCGGTCGAGGCCGACGGCGTCGCTGGTGGCGTAGTTGAGCGCCCACACGGTGAAGATGGTGCTGACCGTCGCGATCAGGGCGGCCCCGACGACGCGCAGCACGTCGGCCCAGTGGGTGCGGAACAGTTCGGCCAGCGGCATGCGCGGCACCGAGCCGTCGGCCACCTGGGCCTGGAAGGCCGGGGTCTCGTCGAGGTGGCGGCGGATGAAGTAGCCGACGATCGCCACGACGACGCTGAACCAGAACGGCACCCGCCAGCCCCACGACAGCAGCTGCTCCTCGGGCAGCGCGGCGACCGGGATGAAGACCAGCGTGGCCAGGATCTGGCCGAACTGGGTGCCGTTCAGCGTGAAGCTGGTGAAGTAGCCGCGCCGGTTCTCCGGGGCGTGTTCCAGCGTCATGGAGTTGGCGCTGGCCTGCTCGCCCGCCGCCGACAGGCCCTGCAGGATGCGCAGCACGACGAGCAGCACGGGCGCGAGGCCGCCGATCTGCTCCCTGGTCGGCAGGCAGCCGATCAGGAACGTCGCCACGCCCATCAGGACCAGCGTGAAGACCATGATGCGGCGGCGGCCGAACCGGTCGCCGATGTGGCCGAGGATCAGCGCGCCCACGGGGCGGGCGGCGTAGGCGACGCCGAACGAGGCGAGCGACTGGAGGGTCGCGGTCGCGGGGTCGGAGTCGTCGAAGAAGACCTTGGAGAAGATCAGCGCTGCGGCGCTGCCGTAGATGAAGAAGTCGTAGTACTCCAGGGCGCTGCCGATCCAGGCGGCGAGGGCGGCGCGGCGGGGGGTGGCCTGGGTCATGAAGCTTGTCCTAACTGGATAGTTCATAACGTGTGGCCGCAATGCTGCGTTCACGCCTTCAGCGTGTCAAGATGATGGAGTCAAATAACTCACTAGTTCGTACATTAGTGGTGAGGCCCTGTGCGGAAGTCGATCGCGACCGTCTCCGTGAGCGGGACGCTGCCGGAGAAACTACGCGCCGTCGCGGCGGCCGGGTTCGACGGCTTCGAGCTGTTCGAGCACGACCTGGTGGCCTGCCCCCTCTCCCCCTCGGACATCCGCCTCATGGCCGCCGACCTGGGCTTACGCGTCGAGCTCTACCAGCCGTTCCGCGACGTGGAGGCGCTGCCGCCTGAGCGCTTCGCCGACGCCCTGCGGCGGGCCGACCACAAGTTCCGGCTGATGACCCGGCTCGGCGCCGACCTCCTGCTGGTCTGCTCGAACGTGTCACCCCAGGCCATCGACGACGACGCCCTGGCGGCCGAACAACTGCACACGCTGGCCGACCGGGCCGCCGCACACGGCGTGAGGATCGCCTACGAGGCACTGGCCTGGGGCCGGCACGTGGACGACTACCTGCGGTCGTGGCGCATCGTCCGGATGGCGGGCCACCCGGCGCTCGGGGTGTGCCTCGACAGCTTCCACATCCTGTCGAAGGGCACCGACCCGGTCGGCATCGAAGCCATCCCCGGCAACAAGATCTTCTTCATCCAGCTGGCGGACGCGCCCAGACTGACCATGGACACCCTCCAGTGGTCCCGCCACTACCGCTGCTTCCCCGGTCAGGGCGACTTCGACCTAACGGGCTTCACCCACCACGTCATGGCGGCTGGCTACCGGGGACCGCTGTCGTTGGAGGTCTTCAACGACGTCTTCCGCCGCTCGGACCCGACGCGAACGGCCACCGACGCGATGTTGTCCCTGCGGTTTTTGGAACACGGCGTCCTGGCGGACGGCGGCATGTTGGGCGGCGGCATTTTGGGCGGTGACCCGGCCGACGGTGACCCGGCCGATGCCGATCTTCGCGGCCGCAATCTGGGTGGCCGCAGGCTAGGTGACGGCGATCTGAGTGGCAGCGATGTTGGTGGCGGAAACCGGGGTGGCGGAAACCGGGATCGCGGCAAGCTGCGTGACGGCGACCTGCGTGCTGGCGAGCCGGGTGCCGGCGACCTGGGTGGCGGTGGCATTCGCAGCCGTGGCCGGGGTGGCGATCTTGGTGGTGGTGCTCCGCCTGACCTTACGGATTTCGCCTATGTCGAGCTTGCCGCCGGCCCCGATGGCGATCGGTTGCGCCGGTTGGTCGAGGTGCTCGGCTTCGATCGGGTTCGGCTCGTGGAGGGCGGTGAGGCGGCGGAGTTACGGGCGATCGGTATCGGCACGCCCGATCCGGCGGCGGCCGACGCCCACGTGGCGGCCCTGTCGGCTCCGGCCCACGCGCCCGACGGTACGCGTGTCGTCTTCTGTGCGCCCACGCCGGGAGAGTCGGTCATCGACCACGTGGCGTTGACCGCGCCCTTCGCCGAGGCGTCGCTCTGGTGCCGGTGCGTGCTGGGGCTGCGTCCACACGAGAGCCTGGAACTGCCCGACCCCTACGGGCTGGTCCGCAGCCGGGCCATGACCAGCACCAACGGCAAGGTGATGCTGGCCCTCAACATGGCCGACACCACCTCGAACGTCCCGTGGCAGCACGTCGCCGTCGCCTGTGACGACGTCGTCGGTATGGCGCGGCGGCTCACCGCAGCTGGGGAGCCGCCGTTGCGCATTCCGGCCAACTACTACGACGACCTCGACGCCCGCTTCCCCGGCGCGCCCGACCTGCGCGGCACCGACGTCCTGTACGACCGCGCGGGCGACGGCGAGTTCCTGCACCTCTACACCGCCACGATCGGCCGGGTCTTCTTCGAAGTCGTGCAGCGCATCGGCGGATATTCCGGTTATGGCGCCGCGAACACGCCTGTCAGGCTGGCGGCGCAGCACGGCCATAAAATGAGGCGCGAGTAGATCCCGTCCACCTCATGGAGCCGAATGTCCACCCCCGGGGACCGCCAGCGCGACGCCGACCGCACGCGCGCCGAGATCCTCGACGTGGCGATGGCCGAGTTCGCCCGCAGCGGCTACGCCGGCGCCCGGGTCGACGAGATCGCCGACCTGACCAGCACCACGAAGCGCATGATCTACTACTACTTCGGCGGCAAGGAACAGCTCTACATCGCCGCGCTGGAGAAGGCGTATGCCGAGGTCAGAGCGGTCGAGAAGACGGTCGACGTCGACCACCTCGACCCCGTCGAGGCGATCCGCACCCTCGCCCAGCTCACCTTCGACCACCACGACGCCCACCGCGACTTCATCGCGCTGGTGGCGATCGAGAACGTCCACCGGGCCGAGCACATCCGCAAGTCCGAGGTGCTGGCCAACCTGGGCGCGCCGGTGCTCGACCTGATCTCGCGCATCCTCGAGGCGGGCCACGCCACGGGCGACTTCACGACCGAGGCCGACGCGATCGACGTCCACATGATGATCAGTTCGTTCTGCTTCTTCCGGGTCGCCAACCAGCACACCTTCGGCGCCCTCTTCGGCCGCGACATGACCGCCCCGGAACACCGCGAGCGCCTGCGGACCATGGTCGGCGAGATGGTCGTGGCCTATCTCAAGGGTGCCGGGAGGTGACGAAGTGGGTTATAAGTTAACTCACTAGTTCGTACATAGGAGGACCGCCATGACGTCCTACCTCATCGGCCTGATCGGCGCGGGCATCGGCCCCTCCCTCAGCCCCGCCCTCCACGAACACGAAGCCGACCACCACGGCCTCCGCTACCTCTACCGCCGTCTCGAACTCACCGCCCCCATCGGCGACCTGATCCGCGCCACGAGACTCGCCCGGTACGACGGCCTCAACGTCACCCACCCGGTCAAACAGACCGTGATCGCCCACCTCGACGCCCTTTCACCAGACGCGGCACACCTGGGCGCGGTCAACACCGTGCTCTTCCGCGACGGCCGGGCGATCGGCCACAACACCGACTGGACAGGCTTCGCCGAGTCCTTCCGGCGTGGGCTACCGGGCGCGGCGATGCGGCACGTGGTTCAACTCGGCGCGGGAGGCGCGGGCGCGGCCGTCGCCCACGCGTTGCTGACCCTGGGAGCCGAGCGCGTGACGGTAGTGGACGTCGACACGACCCGAGCAACGGAACTGACCACCCGCCTGAACACCCCGACCGACAACGTGACGGCGGGCAACCTCGACCCCACCCGCTTGGAAGCCGCGACCGAAGGCGTGACGCCGGGAGACGTCGACTCCGCCCAGGCGACGGATGCGACCGCCCGGATGAACACATCGGCCGACGAACCCCACCTCGCCGAACACGAGACCGTGGAGGACACCCGCCTGCACACGCCGATCGACCAGACCAGCTTTGATGCGGGGCGAGAACGCCGTGCCGCCCACCTGGGCCAAGCAGGGGTGACGGCGCGGGCCGGCCTTTCGGGTTTCGCCGCCGGACCTGGCCGGCTGCGCGCGGCTTCTCCCACCGACTTGCCCGCGCTCATGGCCGACGCCGATGGGCTGGTCAACGTGACCCCGGTCGGCATGGCCGCCCATCCCGGTCTCCCGCTCGATCCCGGGTTGCTGCGTGCGGACCTGTGGGTGGCCGATGTGGTCTACCGGCCGCTGGAGACCGCGTTGCTGGAACATGCGCGGCGGCTCGGGTGCCGGACTCTCGACGGGAGCGGGATGGTCGTCTTCCAGGCGGCCGGGTCGTTCCGGCTGTTCACGGGAGTGGAGCCGGATGTGGAGCGAATGCTCGCCCATCTGGCGAGACTGATCTGAGCGCTACTCGGGGTCTTCCGTGATCTCGATGATGTGAAGTGGATGCTCCAGCGCCCCCGACGAGTCCTGCCACTTCTTGGCATTGACGGTCAGGATCGGGCAGACGCTGGCGTCGGCGATGGCCGCGACATGTCCGTCCCATGGGTCGAGGCCGGTGGCAGCGGTGACGCGGGCGAGGCGGAACCCCTGTTCGACGCCCTTGAGCGGCGCGACCGTGACCACCTCCAGATTGGTCACGCCGGTCAAGAGGTCTTCGGCCTCGGCGCTGTGATGCAACGAGTTCGCGACCCCTGCCAGCGCCAGCGAGGGGACGACGAGTGGCTGCCCGATACCGTCACAACGCTGGAGAAACGTGATCAGCTGGGCTTCGCCCCGGGCGACCTCGTCCAGGACGCTGACGTCCAGCACCCACGGAGTGGGGACGTGGGTCACGCGGCACCGGCGGCGGGGAGCCCCTGCTCACGGAGTTGCCGGTTCACCGAGGCCATCATCCGGTCGACCTTCTCACTCGCGGCAGGGTCGGCGGCCGCCTCGTCGAGTTTGTCCTGCCACGCCTTAGCCGCCCGCAGATCGCGGGCGTGCAGGGAAGCCAGCGCCGTCGAGACGACCGCGCTGACGGAAGCGGCACGTCCGGTCTCGACCATGCGCTCGGCGAAGTCGTTCAGCGCGTGATCCACCGTGACGGTGATCCGCTTCTTCGTCTCGCTCATACAAAAATCATACTTAGGGCGTCAGGCGGTCGCCAGCGCTTCCGCAGAGCCTGCGCGACCCGGGCCGTCTCGGTCTCGAGGCGGCCCGGGTCGTGGGGCGTCAGCCGCAGGTGCGGCCGTTGAGTTTGAAGCCGGTCGGATAGAGGTTGGGGCCGGAGTAGTTGCCGACGTACCCGATGTTGATGGTCGCGTCGGTCGCCACGGTCTTGTTGAAGTCGGCGTTGGTGACCGTCACCGTCTGGCCGGTCTGGGTCCACGTCCCGTTCCAGCCGCTGCCGAGGTTCTGCCAGGGCCGGGCCCAGGTGAACGTCAGCGTCCAGCCGTCGATCGGGGCGCCGAGGTTGGTGATGTCGAGGGAGCCGACGTAGCCGTTGCCCCAGTTCGCCGCGTCGGTGACGGTCACCTTGCAGCCGCCCGGCGCGGGGTTGCCGGTGGTGAAGGTCAGCGGGAGCGACGGGCGGGAGACGCCGCCGCCGGCGTCGCGGGTGATCACGTTGACGACGTAGCGGGTGTTCGGGATCAGGTTGTTGAGGGTGAGGGTGGTGCCGGGGGTCTCGCCGAACTGGCCGCCGGTCTGGTTGTGGAGTTCGTACTTGACGATCGGGCGGGAGCCCGCGGTGGCGGTGGACCAGGTGACGGTGGCGGTGGTGCCGGTGACGGCCGAGACGACGGGCTGGCCGGGGCGGCCGGGGAGGCCCGCGGGGTTCGACGCGGTCTTGACCACGAACGTCGTCATCGACAGCGGCGCGAGGGTCGTCGACGGGGTGGTCGACAGGGCGGTCGCGCCGTTGGTGTGCAACCAGCCGGTGGGGGCGGCGGCCGACGGGGTGAAGCCCTGGTAGCCGAGGCTGACCGTGTGGGCGGTGTCGTGGGAGGTGTTCAGCAGCATGACCGCGAGGTCGCCGTTGGGGCGGCGGGCGGCGTGCGCGACCACCGACGGGTCGCCGGTGGTGGCCTTGACGAACTGGTCGCCGGGGCGCACGAACCTGCTCATCATCTGGAGCGCGAAGTAGGGCGCGAAGGGGGTGTTGAACGCCGGTTCGCAGACGGTGCCGTCGCTGGTGCAGCCGCCGCTCGACAGCAGGCCGAAGTCGCCGTAGTCGGTGTGGCCGGCGACCTGGCTGATAGCGCCGATGCCGTTGTGGACGTTCCACCAGTCGACCGAGAACACCCCGCCCGCGAGCAGTTGGGCGTAGGAGTCGGCGGCGGCGACCGCGCCGGGCTGGGTGGTCGCGCCGTTGGCGCTGCTGCCGGTGTTGAACTCGGTCATGGCGATGCCGATGTCGGAGCGGCCGGTGTACTTGGCGACCTGCTCCTTGGCGAGCTGGAGCATGTCGGCGATGCGGTCGGTGCGGTCGGTCGCGCCCGGGTACCAGTGCAGGATGACGAAGTCGATCTTCGCGGCGGCGTTGGTGAGCACGACCTGGTTCCACGGCCCGGCGTCGCCGGAGGCCGTGATGGCGTCGGGCCACTCGCCCGGCGTGGTCAGCACCGCGCCGATCTTGATGGTCGGGTCGACGGCCTTCATCGCGTCGGCGTAGGCGACCACTTGGCGGGCGTACTCGGCCGGGCTCTTGTCCTCGCGGTTGTCGGCCTCCCAGGGGGTGCCGTAGCGGCCGTTGCCGTAGTTCTCGTTGCCGATCTCCCAGTACTTGACGCCGTAGCCCTTGGTGACGTTGGCGTACTCGACCCAGCCGGCGGCCTCCTCGGCGGTGCCGGTGCCGTAGTTGGCGGTGATCATCGGGACCGCGCCGGTACGCCGGGCGCCCGCCATGAACGTGTCGAAGTCGGTGTCGGGCGCGACGTAGCCGCCGGGGGCGGTGTGGGTCTCCCAGTGGTAGATGTCCGAGTAGGACCCGCCGGGATAGCGCACGAGCTGCACCCCGGCGTCCTTGAGCAGGTCGGCTGTCGCGTTCGAACCGAGGGTGGTGTCCCAGATGGCGTGGTTGGCGCCGATTCCGGTTTCCGGTACGACGGCGAGCCCGGCCCGGGCGTTGATGGTCACCGGAACGGGTGCGGGTGGGTCGGCATGGGCGGCGGTCGGGGTGAGGAGCGGGGCCAGCAGCAGCACTGACGCGGCCCGCAGGAGGATTTTCGGCATCACAAAACACCTGGCTAGGGAGCGGTGAACGGGAAGCCTCCTCCTGACCAGAAGGCACGATGATCGTGCGCCGGACACCCCGCCCCCGTCAACCCCCGAAACTTTCTGTTACTTGTTGACAATTTTCGGAACACGTTCTCAGAATGCGTCGGTAACCGCTCGCCACCCGGAGGTTTCCCGATGCGTCTGAGAACCATCCTGCTCACCGCGGCAGTCGCCCTGGCCGGAGCTCTCGTCTCCGTCCCGGCGAAGGCCGCCGACTGCAGCGCCGGCTACGTCGGCCTGACCTACGACGACGGCCCGGGAGGGAACACCAACACCCTCCTGAACGCGCTGCGCAACGCCGGCCTGCGGGCCACGATGTTCAACACCGGCCAGAACGCCGCCGCCAACCCCTCGCTGGTCCGGGCCCAGGTCAGCGCCGGGATGTGGGTCGGCAACCACAGCTACACTCATCCGCACCTGACCCAGATGAGCAGCTCGGCGATCCAGTCGGAACTGTCCCGCACCCAGTCCGCCATCCAGTCGGCCACCGGCACCGCCCCGCGCCTGTTCCGCCCGCCTTACGGCGAGACCAACGGAACGGTCCGTTCGATCGCGCAGAGCCTCGGCCTGACCGAGGTGATCTGGGACGTCGATTCCCAAGACTGGAACGGCGCCAGCACCTCGGCCATCGTCCAGGCGGCCGGCCGCCTGCAGAACGGCCAGGTCATCCTCATGCACGACCAGTACGCCACCACCGTGAACGCCATCCCGCAGATCGCCCAGAACCTGGCGAGCCGCAACCTGTGCGCCGGGATGATCTCCCCCAGCACCGGCCGCGCGGTGGCCCCGACCGGCGGCAACCCGAGCCCGAACCCCACGCCGACGCCCACGCCCACGGGTGGCGGCGGCTCCTGCACGGCCAGCCTTTCCGCAGGTCAGTCGTGGAGTGACCGCTACAACCTGAACGTCTCGGTCACCGGCTCGAGCAATTGGACGGTGACGATGAACGTACCGTCGCCTGCGAAGATCAGTTCGACGTGGAACATCTCGGCGAGCTACCCCAACGCCCAGACGCTGACCGCGCGTCCGAACGGCAGCGGCAACAACTGGGGCGTGACGATCATGCGCAACGGCAACAGCACCTGGCCCACGGTGTCCTGCCGGGTGGGCTGAAAGTTTCGGGCTCTCGGCGCCGCCTACCAGGCGACGGGAAGCGTCGAGAGCCCGTACACGAAGTGATGGGAGCGGAACCGCGCGGCCGGTTCGGTCTCGCGCAGGCCCGGAAAACGGGCGAACAGCGCGGGGAAGGCGATGCGCAGCTCCATTCGCGCGAGCGGCGCGCCGAGGCAGTGGTGCGCGCCGTAGCCGAAGGCGACGTGCGCGCGGTTCTCCCGGCCGGCGTCGAGCCGGTCGGGGTCTTCGGCGAACGCGGGGTCGCGGTTGGCGGCCGGGAGGGAGACGATCACGACGTCGCCTTCGCGGATCTTCGTGCCGGAGAGCTCGACGTCGCGGGTGGCGACCTTGGCCACCCCGGCGTGCAGGATGGTGAGGTACCGCAGCAGCTCCTCGACCACGCCGTCGACGTCGTCTGACAACGCGGCCAGCTGGCCGGGGTTGCGCAGCAGGGCGAGGGTGCCCAGGCCGAGCATGTTCGCGGTGGTCTCGTGCCCCGCGATCAGCAGCAGCCCGCCGATCCCGATCAGTTCGTCGATCTCCAGGTCGTGCTCCCGGATGAGCATGCCGAGCAGGTCGTCGCCGGGGGTGGCGGTGTGCCGGGCGACCAGGTCGGCCATGTAGTCGCGGGCCTCCCGCTGCGCGCTCAGTCGTTTCTCGGGCGGGCAGTTGAGGTCCATCATGGTCGCGGTACGTTCCTGGAACGCCGCGCGATCCTGGTAGGGCACCCCGAGCAGCTCGCAGATGACCAGCGACGGAACCGGCATGGCGAAGTCGGTGACCAGGTCGGCGGGCGGCCCCTTGGCCTCCATCGCGTCGAGGTGGTCGTGCACGATCTCCGTCACCCGGGGCTCCAGGCGGCGGATGCGCCGCATCGTGAACTCGGGCGTCAGCATGCGCCGCAGCCGGGTGTGCTCGGGCGGGTCCATCATGAGCATCGCGCCCGCGCGCATCTGCGCCTCCTCCTCCGGCGTCGGTTGCGGCAGGTCGGGGAAGCGCAGGTTCAGGGCGGCCGCGTTGCTGAACGTCTCGGGGTCGCGCAGCACGTCGCGGACCTCGTCGTAGCGGGTGACGAGCCACGCCTCCGGTCCGCCGTAGAGGGTCGGCACCCTGACCAGCCCCTCCTGGTGGAGCAGCCCGGTGAGGCCGGGGTGCGGGTCGAACTCCTCGCGGCGCATGTGCAGCGGCAGCATGACAACTCCTGAATGACGAACCGTGTTCATAAGGCTACATTCAGTGATTATGAGCGTTGTCACCTTGATGATCGTCGGCGACTCCATCAGCCACGGCAGCAGCGGCGACTGGACCTGGCGCTACCGGCTGTTCAAGCACCTCAGGCAGCACGACGTCACCCCCGACTTCGTCGGCCCCCGCAACGACCTCGACGCCATCGCCACCCCCGAGCACGGCGACGGCGACGACACCTACGCCGACCCCGACTTCGACCCCGACCACAACGCGCAGTGGGGCCGCCCCTACTGCCTGGAGATGGCCGACATCGCCCGGAAGGTGGCCGCCCACCGGCCGCAATTCCTGCTGGTCCTGCTGGGGATCAACGATCTGTTCTGGTACGGCCACTCCGCCGACCAGAACGAGGCCAACCTGCGCGCCTTCATCTCCAACGCCAGAACCGGCAACCACGACGTGAAGATCATTCTGGGCACCGTGCTCGACACCCACCGGGCCTCCGTCGACCCCGAGTTCAACGCCCGCGTGTCCGAGTTCAACCGCCGGCTGATCCTCACGGCGTGCGACATGACGACCGCGCGCTCCCCGATCGTCATCGCCGCGACCCACGCCGAGTTCGTCGCCTCGGCCCACACCTGGGACGGCACCCACCCCAACGGCCAGGGCGAGCTCCGCATCGCGGCGGCGTTCGCCGACACCCTGGCGGGTCAGTTCGGCGTGGGCGCCCCCTATCCCCGGCCGTTCCCGCTGGTCGTCGAGGCGCGCAAACCCGCCCCGGCGGCCTAGGCGACCCCCACCGCCACCGGGACGCCGAGCTGGCTGTAGAGCTCCAGCTGGTCGTAGTAGTCACGGTCGGTGACGATCAGTTCGTCCTCGATCGTGCAGACCGACACCCCGCGCAACGCGATCCGCCGCCCCGTGCCGGGCAGTTCCACTCCGTCGGCGAGCAGGAACGGCCCGTCATGGGTGCCGGTGATGGTGAACTCGGTGACGGCCGGGTCGCACGACGTCGGCAGCGTCCACGCGGTCACCTTCAGGTCGGAGAAGGCCGAGAACCAGTGGGAGTAGTACCAGGCGACCTGGTCCCGCCCCTCCTGGATCCCCGCCGGTGTGACCAGAACTCCTGCGTCCGCGAAGTGCTTCATCATCCCGCCGACGTCGTGCCGGTTGTACGCCTCGATGCAGTGGTCTTTGAGCTCCCGGGCACTGGTCATCGCAAACCACCCCCTTCCGCCGAAACTAACAACCGATTCGTGGTGGTTTGAAGGCATTTTCCCGAGACGTTGCCTCAGCAGGTGAGCAGCATGTCCAGGAGCGCCTCCTTCTCCTCGGCCTGCAGAGTCAGCGTGTACGTGTGCTTGACGGCGATCCACGACTTCGCGTACACGCACTCGAAGGCCCGCAGCGGCGGCCTCCAGGCGGCCGGGTCCTTGTCGCCCTTCGACTGGTTGACGTTGTCGGTCACCGCCCACAACTGCGGCCCGTCGAGATCGTTGGCGAACCGGCGGCGCTGCTCGGTCGTCCACGCCCAGGCCCCCGACCGCCACGCCTCCTTGAGCGGGACCATGTGGTCGATGTCCACGTCGGAGTCCTTGGTCCAGATGCCGCCGTCGTAAGGGCTGTGCCACATGCCGGAGACCGAACGGCAGGCGGCGTCGGTGACGACCTCGAAGCCGTCGCGCCGGAGCACGGTCTCGCGGGTGTTGCAGGTCCCCGACACGGTCGACCAGTGGGGGAACAGCACCCGGTCATAGGTGGACGCGTTCCGCTCCGCGGCGACCTCCAGCGTCTCCAGGTGGTTGAGCGCCTCCGCGACGGTCGGCACCCCCGGCGCCTCGGCCAGCAGCAAAGCGGCCAGAACCCAGCTCATCGGTCATTCCTCACGTTCCCGCCGGGCCCCCGTGGTCCGGCGAACGCGATCATGACGTCACCAGGCCGCCGTTGCCATGATCCTGTCCTCCCACGGCAAGTCGCGCCGGTTTCCGCCGGTCAGCGGACCGACGGAGAGCCGTCCACCACCTTGGATCATGAGCTGGTCGTCGCGGACGGAGAGCCGGCCGGTCCCCGTGAAGCGGCCGACGATCCCGCCGTCGCCGTCGAGGCGGAGGATCTCCCCGGGCACGCCGACGAGGATCCCGTCATCGGTGACCACAGGATCGGCGGTGAGCTCCTCGAAGGTCCTGAGCGGACGGTCGGCGTCCAGGAACCGGATCTGCTGTGCCGGCAGGCAGAAGGCGGGTCCCGATTCCGACGGAGGCGGCGGCGTGCAGGGCAGCGAGACGGTGACGAGCAGCCGTCTCCCGTCGGGCGACCAGGCCAGCCGGTTCACGCCGATCATCTTCGTGACGGTCTGGCGGCCCGTCGCGACCTCGCGGACCACGATCGACGGCCCCTTGACCGTCTCGAAGGCGACCTTGGACCCGTCACGGGTCATCGCCCAGGCGAGCTTGGCGGTGCCGACGCCCTTGAGAGCCTCGACGGGTTCGGGCGTGTAGGCGGGCGCACGCAGCCGGAAGTAGCGCGGCCGGAAGTCGCCGGTCATGCCGAGCACGTGGAAACCGTCGTCGGCGGCGGTGATGCGCTGGACGTGCTCGACCTCCGGCAGTCTCAGGTCGTCGCCGACCGCGAGCCCGATCATGTTGTGGACGGTCACCGACCGGTCGTGGTTCGCGACCAGGTAGACCGCCTCGAGATCGGCCGCGCACTGCGAGGTCGCCAGCAGGGCCAGGGCCGCCAGCACACGTTTCATCCCGGCACCTCTATAGAGTCGGCCGTGTGCAACGGCTGGTCCTGTTCGACATGGACAACACGCTGATCGATCTCGACGGGGCGTTCGGCGCCTGGGCCGCCGAATTCGCCGACGCCCACGGCCTCGGCGACGACGGGGTGCGGTGGCTCCTCGATCTGGACATCCCCCACCGGGACCTGATGTTCCGGTGGATCAAGTATCACTTCGACCTCGTCCCGTCCGCAGACGAACTGTGGGCCGCCTACCGCGCCCGCATGCCGTTCCTGGTCGAATGCCGCCCGGAGGTGCTCGCCATGCTGGCCCGGCTGCGGGCCGCCGGGTGGAAGGTCGGCATCGTGGCCAACGGCATGGCCGACAACCAGCTCGGCAAACTCCGGGCGACCGGGCTGGCCGACGCGGTCGACGGGTTCGCCGTGGCCGGGGTCGAGGGCATCAGGAAACCCGACGTGGCCCTCTTCGAGATCGCCGCCAAGCGGTGCGGGGCGGCGCTGGCCGGGGGCGGCTGGATGGTGGGCGACAACCACGCCGCCGACATCGAAGGCGGCCGCGCGGCCGGGCTGCGCACGATCTGGATCACGCGGGAGCTGAACGGCTCCGAGGCCGACCACGTCGTCGCGGACGTCCTGGAGTCGGAAGCCCTGATCTGGGGTGACTAGTCTCGGACCCGGCAGATTCCACTATGGAAGGAATGACGTGGAGCACCGCAGACTTGGCCGGACCGGCCGCGACGTGTCCGTGGTCGGCCTCGGCACCTGGCAGCTCGGCGCCGACTGGGGCGACGTCAGCGAGGAGACCGCCTTCTCCGTCCTGGAGACCGCCGTCGAGACGGGCGTCGACTTCTTCGACACCGCCGACGTCTACGGCGACGGCCGCAGCGAGCAGTTCATCGGCCGCTTCATCAAGGACCACCCCGACATCCTGGTGGCGACCAAGATGGGCCGCCGGGTCGAGCAGACCCCGGAGAACTACAACCTCGACAACTTCCGCGCCTGGAACGACCGGTCGCGGCAGAACCTGGGCGTCGACACCCTCGACCTGGTCCAGCTCCACTGCCCGCCCACGCCGGTCTACTCCGACGACGAGGTCTTCGACGCCCTCGACACCATGGTCGCCGAGGGCCGCATGAAGAACTACGCGGTCAGCGTGGAGACCCGCGAGGAGGCGCTCAAGGCGATCGCCCGTCCGGGCGTGGCCAGCGTGCAGATCATCCTGAACATGCTCCGCCTCGGCCCGCTCGCCGAAGTCCTCCCCGCCGCCCAGAAGGCCGGGGTCGGCATCATCGCCCGGGTCCCGCTCGCGAGCGGTCTGCTCTCGGGCCGGTACGACACCCGTACGACCTTCCCGGAGAACGACCACCGCAACTACAACCGCCACGGCGCGGCCTTCGACGTCGGCGAGACCTTCTCGGGCGTCGACTTCGAGACGGGCCTGGAAGCGGTCCGCCGCCTGGCCCCGCTCGTCCCCGAGGGCGCGACGATGGCCCAGTTCGCGCTGCGCTGGATCATCGACCAGCCGGGTGTGAGCGCTATCATCCCGGGCGCCAGCAACCCGGGCCAGGCCCGTTCGAACAGCGCGGCCGCCGACCTGACCCCGCTGACGGGCGAGACGCTGGCCGCGGTCAACGAGATCTACGACGCCCTGATCGCACCCCAGATCGGCGACCGCTGGTAGGACGCGAATCGAAAGCCGTACGGGACCGGCCCTGCCACGGCGGAGCCGGTCTGCGGCCTTGTTCAGTTGGCCTCAAGGGGAAGGAAGTCGTCTATGCGAAAGAGATCCACACGAGGCATGACGATTCTTCCCGCGCTGCTCTCGTACATGGCGCCCGTCACCACGACGCGGAACTTCGAGTCGTTCGCCTCCACCGCGATGTGATAGGCCTCAGGCCCGAGAACCATCCTCACCGGGCGTACCCGACCATTGATGAGGGCCTTCACCTTCACAACGCCGTCTTCGTCATCGGGGTCACGCTCAAGCGAGCTCACGTATCCGTATATGACGGTGTCGGAGATCTTCACCTCGTCGCGCAGAATGTTACCGATCTTCCGTATGGCGTCCGCCGACTCCTTCGGGAATTCGAGGGATTCGCCACCCATACGCGGCGGGGCGGAAGTCAGCGCCCACCGCACCGATATGTCGAGGTCGCCGGTCTCCGGTGTGGCGACCATGCTCGCCAGCGCGAAGCAGGCGTCGGCGCAGAGCCCTTGGTAGGCGGCCTTTCGAAGCTCATCGGCGGCGGGCAACCTGCCGCGCTCGACGGCCAGCACCTGTAACTGCCTGAGGACGTCGGCCATCATCCCCGTCACCCGGCGCGGAAAGTTGTTCCGCTCGAGGTCGGCATCGATCAGCGGTTCCTGCGAATCGTCCAGGACGACCTTCTGCATGATCCCGATGGGGCTCACGATGGGGATGATGAAACTGCCCGTGACGGTGTGTCCCATGCCGACGATGTCCGCATGCCTCGTCGCCATACGCGGCCGCGATCTTCCGTGGTAGGACTTCCGCTTCAGCACCGAGCACGCGTTCGCGACCGCGAACTCCTTCGCGCCGGTGAGGAGTTTGCTCGCCTGGGACAGCGGCATGTACGGACGATCGTCCTTGAACCGCAGGTTCAGTACGTCGTCCTCGATGTACTGCAACTCCCGGGCGATGTCGTCGATGTCCTGCCCGCTCTCGCTGGCGACGTCCTCGATGAAGTTCTTTATGCGTCGGGGGTAGTCGGAGGCGTCGCTGTTCAGCGGGACCAGGACCTCGTGGGAGTCACGCTCCCAGATCTCAGCCCTGGGCAACGGTTGCGACTGCAACTCCCATGAGTTGGCGCGCAGATAAGCCTTGAGTCCTGCCGGAGAAATAGTCGCTGCAGTCATCAAGACCACTCACCCCATTCCCCGAGATTCCTTCATGAGGCGGTCGAGCGAATCGACCGTCAATCGATTGACCCTCTCCAGCCGAACCGACTTGCTCGATCCATTCGGCGTCGGAGACAGCCTGGACATATTTGCATAATATCCGCACTTCCGCAGGTGAACACCCTCGGATGTACAGTGCATCCACTCTTCCCGATTAGGCGGCACCTCTACCACGAAAAGGTAGGCCGGCACATTCCGTCCGGGATCCGTCAGAAGGTTGTACGTTCTGACGTCCAGATCGTACATAAGGTGGTCACGCTCAAGTTTCGACGCGGCAGCGGTACATTTCATCTGGACATCCACCCGGAAAGCGCGATCCTTGATCTCGAGGTCCACCCCGAAGTGGTCGACGCTACTCACCGTGACGGCATATCCGGCAGCATAGGCAAGCGCTTGAACATACGAGACACTAAACCATTCCTTGCTGGCAGATATGTCCAATGTGCCCACATATGCACTTTACGTCACACGCAGATTTGAAGTCCAATCTCGCAACCAGATTGTGATCTTGATACAAGACGTCCATAATGGACATTATTCTGATCTCCGAAAACCCGCCTGCATTGTCCAGCGATACCGTGACCTGCGGAATCACTTCCACTGGAAATGGCTTGCAAGTGACCGACCACTTCCCCGGAATTCGACACTTCGCGATTTCCTGATTTCGCCGGCCAAACCCTGTGCGCAAAGTCACAGCGCTACCGCCGGCTATGCCAAGGATTCAAGGGCTAGCGGCCGAGGCCGGCGTCTCTTGCTCGGATGATGGCCTCGGCTCGGTCGGCGGCCTGGAGTTTGCCCATGACCGCGTACACGTGGTTGCGGACCGTCTTCTGCGACAGGAACAGGCGGGCGGCGATCTGGGCGTTCGACAGGCCCGCCGCGACCAGGTCGAGCACCTCCCGTTCCCGGGCAGTCAGGGTCGGGAACGTCTCGCCCGAGGTCGCCGGTGGGCGGGGGGCGAGGAAGTCGGCGATGCGGGCGGCGAGGACCGCGCCGAAGACCACGCCTCCCCCGGCCACCGTCGTGATGGCGCGGACGACCTCGTCGGGTTCGGCGCCTTTCAGCAGGTAGCCTCGGGCGCCGGCGCGGAGGGCGTCGAAGATGGTGCCGTCCTCCTCCGACATGGTCAGGACGACCACGCCGGTCTCGGGGCGGGCGGCGAGGATGCGGCGGGTGGCCTCGATGCCATCCATCTCGGGCATGGAGACGTCCATGACGATCACGTCGGGGTGCCGACCGGCCGCTTGGGCCACCGCCTCCGCGCCGTTCGCGGCGGTGCCCAGCACGTCGATCTCGTCGATGCTGCCGAGCAGGGCGGCGAAGCCCTCGCGGAAGACCGGGTGGTCGTCCACGACCAGGACGCTGATCGTCATACCGTCACCTCGTCGCGGGCCGGGAGGCTCGTCCACACCCGGGTTCCTCTCGGTTCACGTGGGCCTACCTGGCAGGTGCCGCCGAGTTCGGCGGCGCGTTCGCGCATCGACAGCAGGCCCACTCCGGTCGTCGCGGCCGCTCCCACGCCTACGCCGTCGTCGGTGATCTCCACGGCCAGGGCGCCGTCGGCGCGGGTCAGGGTCACCGTGCAGGTGGTGGCGTGGGCGTGGCGGCGGACGTTGGCGATCGCCTCGGCGGTGATGCGGTAGGCGGCCACCTCCACGGCGGCGGGCAGGCCGGTCAGGTCGCCATGCTCCTCGACGGTCATGGTCAGGTCGGGGGCCAGCTGGCGGATGGCTCCGACGAGGCCGACGTCGTCGAGCGCCGGGGGGCGCAGGCCGTGGACCAGGCGCCTGACCTCGGCCAGCAGGCCGGTGAGCTCCTGGCGGGCCTGGCCGAGGATCTGGTCGGCGTCGTCGCCGGAGCGGCGGGCGGTGATCCTGGCCATGTCGATGCGGGCGGCGACGGCCGCCAGGGTGGGGCCGAGGCCGTCGTGCAGTTCGCGGCGCAGGCGGCGGCGTTCGTCCTCCACGGCCGACACGATGCGTTCCCGGCCGCGTTGCAGCTCTTCGGCCAGGTGGACGGCTCGCGCCGCCGCCGCGGCCTGGCGGATGACGTCGGCGAGCAGCTTCTCGTCGCCCGAGGTGGGGCGGGTGACCCGGGCGGGCAGCACCAGGCGGCCGATGCGTTCGCCCCGGTAGGCGATGGGCAGCGCCCGGGTCTCCGTCGGGCGTTCGCCGTCTTCGACCAGGAGCGCGTCGGTGATCTCCACGCCGACGTACGACGTCCGGAACGCCTTCCTGACCGTGCGGGCCAGCGTGAGGAGCTGCGCCTCGGAGTCGTCGGTCGCCTCCAGCCGTTCGGCCAGGCCGGAGACCACGTGGTAGGGGTCGTCGCGGTCGCCGACGACCCAGCGGCGGACCAGCCGCCACAACCGGTGGCGCAGTTGCGCGTAGGCGATGGCGACCGCGAACACCGCGATGACCAGGCGTTCGCCGTCGTTCAGGCGGGAGCCGAGGAACTGCCCGGCGCTGCCCAGCACGACCAGGTCGAGCACGAAGGTCAGGGCCAGCAGGAGGGCGTACACGACGGTCCCGCCGAGCAGGCGGTCGACGTCGACGAGGTCGGGCCGGACGACGCCGACCGTGACCGCCGCGGCGGTGAGCACGACGCCGGCCAGGAGGCCGATGGCCGTCCACGAGCCGGGCAGCAGCCGGAACGTCAGCATGACCATGAGGTCGACGACGCCCGCCCAGACCAGCCAGCGCAGCCGCATCCGGTCGAGCCCGGTCGAGCGGCGATACCGCCGGACGACCAGGGCGAACGGCGCGACCAGGCTGAGCGGCACCGACAGCTGGGCTGCCCGCAGCACGACGGTCCAGACCTCGTCGGGCAGCGGCAGGTAGAGCAGGTCGAGATCGACCCCCTGAAGGGCGGCCGGCAGGGGGCCCGGTTCCGAGGTCGCCTGGGCGATGCGCGACGGCGCGGCGATCAACGCCAGCGGGAGCAGGCTGGTCAGGCCCAGGCTGACCAGCGAGACCGCCCGCCAGCGGCCCGCCGGCAGGCTTCCATCGGGGAACAGCAGCAGGAGCAGCGGCAACAGCAGCAGCAGGCCCGCGCCGAAGCGCTGGTAGATCAGGAAGGCGGCCGAGTCGCCCGGCAGCCCTTCGAGCGTCGAGTAGGCCAGCCACGACGACGCCAGCCCGTCGAGCGCCCACCACGCGCCGAACACCGACATCAGCCGGCCGAGGGCGTGCCGCGGGAACCTGCCCAGCACGACCAGGCCGGCCGCCGCCAGCGCGATCCCGGCCAGCGCGTCGAACGCGCCCGGTTGGAGGACCAGTTCGGCACGGTGGGCCGCCGGGACCCGTACATCGATGAGGGCCGCGGCGGGCAGGGCGGCCACCGCGACCGCGAAGAGCACCTTCCGCATCCGAAAAGCATGCCTTAGCTGGTCAGGGAAGTCCCTAGGACTCGTGTCCCATTTGTGCTGAGCAGCGGAACGGGACGCCGCGCCCTGACGGGCCGGGCCGTGCGGTCCGGAGGATCGTCCTCGTTGCCGACGAACGAAGGACCGAGACGATGACCCTCACCATCACCCCCGCCGAGACCGACACCACCACCCGCAGACTGGCCCTGGGCCTGTCGTCGGGCGCGCTGATCTGGTCGGCCGCCAGCCTCGTCTACGGGTTCCAGCCGACCACCGAGCTGGGCTGGAAGCTGACCGACCTGGGCGGGCTGGCCTTCCAGTTCGGCCTGATGTGCCTGCTCGCCCTCATGATCCGCACCCGGGCGACCGGGACCTCCAAGGTGGCTAGGGCCATGCTCCAGGTCGAGCGGGTGCTGCTCGTGCCGGCCATGGTCTGGAGCCTGCTGCACGCCCTGCTGCCCGGCCAGCGCGACGCCGATTGGCTGGCGATCCTGGACGTCTTCTGGCCGCTGTCGATGCTCGGCATGTTCGTGATCGGGATCAAGGTCGCCGCCGCCGGGCGGTGGCGCGGCCTGGCCCGCGTCTGGCCGGTGGTGGCCGAGAGCTGGGCCGTGGTGACGATCCCGGCCATGGGCGTCCTCGGCCCGGAGGTCGGCAACGTCGTCGGCGCGGGCCACCTGCTGGTCGGCTACGCCACGCTCGGCCTGATCGTCGCCTTCCGGCCGGAACTGGTCCGTCCCGGGAAGTGAGAAGGGCGCCCCGTGAAGGGGCGCCCTTCCGCGTCAGGAGACCGTGAACGAGTCCACGTCGAACAGGGAGCCCGCCCCTCCCGTGAAGACCAGGTAGAGCGGCCCGGAGGCCGAGCCGGTCAGCGTCGTGGACACCGTCACGTGGGTGTCCCAGCCGCCGGTCGGCGCGACCGCCACCGAGCCGAGCAGGGTCCCGGTCTGCGACCCCGACCTGACCTGGATGGTCCCGCCGGCCCCGGCCGACGACACCCGGGCGCTGAAGTTGCGCAGGCCCGAGGTGTTGACGCCCGAGTAGGCCGCCCAGTCGCCGTTGTCGATGTAGCCGACCGAGTAGCCGCCCTGGGCGCTCGGGTGGTCGGCCTGCTGCACGCCGCTCATCGAGGTCCAGGCCTCACCCTGCACGGTCACCGGCTGCGGGCCGCTGCCGGTGGTCGACACGGTGATGGTGTCGACGTCGAGCAGGCTGCCCGACCCGCCGGAGAAGGTCAGGTAGAGCGGGCCGGAACCCGATCCGGTCAGCGTCGTGCTCACCGTCGTGAACGTGTCCCAGCTCCCGGTCGGCGCGACCGCCACCGTGCCGAGCACGGTCCCGGTCTGCGAACCGGCCCTGATCGTGATGGTGCCGCCGGGGCCGCCCGAGGAGACCCGGGCGCTGAAGGTGCGCAGGCCGGCCGTGCTGACCTGCGAGTAGGCCGCCCAGTCGCCGTTGTCGATGTAGCCGACGGTCTGGCCGCCGCTGGCGGTGGCGTGCCCGGCGGGCTGCACGCCCGACTGCGACGTGAACGCCTCGCCCTCGACGGTCTGGCTGGTGCCGCCGCCGGTGGTGGTGAAACTGATCGTGTACGTCTTCCCGGCGGTCGTGTTCCAGCTCAGCGTGTCGCCGGTCCGGGTGGCGGTGACGGTCGCGCCGGTCTCGTCCTTGACCGAGTAGGTCCCCGTGGCGGCCGCGGTGCGGACCTTGATCGGGGCGGTCCGGGCGGTCTTCAGGATGATCGTCTCGGCCGCGCCCGACTTCCACGTCGTGTCGACGGTGACGTCGCCGCGCGCCTTGAGGCCGGTCACCGAGCCGTTCGCCCAGGCGGCGGGCAGGGCGGGCAGCACGTGCACGGTGTCGTGCTGGCTCTGCACGAGCATCTCGGCGACGCCCGAGGTCGCGCCGAAGTTGCCGTCGATCTGGAACGGCGGGTGGGTGTCCCACAGGTTGTCGAGGGTGGACGACTTCAGCTGCTCCGACAGGAGCTTGTGGGCGCGGGTGCCGTCGAGCAGGCGCGCCCAGAAGTTGATCTTCCACGCCTTCGACCAGCCGGTGCCGCCGTCGCCGCGCGCGTTCAGCGAGACGCGGGCCGCGCCGGCCTCCGCCGTGCCCGGGAGGATCTGGTTGCCCGGGTGCAGCGCGAACAGGTGGGACACGTGGCGGTGGGTGTCGGTCTGGGAGTCCCAGTCGGTCTTCCACTCCTGGAGCTGGCCCCAGCGGCCGATGCGCAGGCCCGGGTCGAGCCGCGACAACGCGGTGGTCAGCTCGTTCTGCAGCGAGGTGTCGACGCCCAGGGTGCGGGCGGCGGCCAGCGCGTTGGTGAAGACCTCGCGCACGATCTGCTGCGACATCGACGCGCCCGCCGAGAAGTCGCCGTTCTCCGGGGAGTACGACGGCGAGACCACCAGGCGGTTGTCGCGCGGGTCGACGTGCAGGAAGTCGAGCCAGAACTCGGCCGCGCCCTTGATCGCCGGGTAGGCGGTGTTGCGCAGGTAGTTGACGTCGCCGTTGAAGCGGTAGCTGTCGTAGAGGTGCTGGGTGGTCCAGGCGGCGGCCTCGGGGAACCAGAACGACTGCGGGTAGTTGTGCACGCCGGTGAAGCCGTAGGGGTTGGTCTCGTTGTTGACGACCCAGCCGCGGGCGCCGTACATGTTCTGGGCGGTGACCCGGCCGGGGGCGACCATCGAGTTCACGTAGCGGTCGTAGGGGCGGGTGGTCTCGCGGAGGTTGGTCTGCTCGGCCGGCCAGTAGTTCATCTGCAGGTTGATGTTGACGTGGTAGTCGGCGTCCCAGGGCGGGTTCACCACGTTGTTCCACACGCCCTGCAGGTTGGCGGGCAGGATGTCGTTCTCCCGCGAGGACGAGATGAGCAGGTAGCGGCCGTAGGCGAAGAACATCGCCTCCAGCGCCCGGTCCTGCGCCGACGAGCCGCCGGTGTAGTTGGCGCGCAGCGTGTTGGTCGGCACGGTCGGGTTGCTCTGGCCGATGTTCAGCTTCACCCGGTCGAACAGGTTCTTGTAGTCGGCCAGGTGGGCGGCCTTCAGGTCGTCCCAGCTCTTGGCGGCGGCGGTCGTCACCCGCGAGGTGACCCCGGAGGCCGGGTCGGCGCCCCGGTAGGTCGGGTAGACGTCGGAGTAGCTGGTGCCGGCCGACAACACCAGCAGCACGCTGTTGGCGCCGGTGACGGTGACCCGGTCGCCGGCGTCGGTGCGGGTGCCGCCCTGGTTGACGACCTGGACCTGGGCCTCGAACTTCAGCCCGTTGTTGGCCAGCGCGCCCTTGATGGTCAATCGCCCGTTGGCGGCGGTGACCGTCTTGTCGCTGCGCGGCGAGGTGTGCCGCAGCGTGAACGACACCCGGCCGGTCTGGCTGGCCGAGATGCGGGCCACGATCACGTTGCCGGGGTTGCTGGCGAAGTACTCGCGGGTGTACTCGACGCCGCCGGCCGTGTAGCCCACCCGGGCGATGGCCTCGCGCAGGCTCAGCTCGCGGCGGTATTCGCTGGTGCTGGTCGGCGGGTTGGCGAAGTCGAGGAACAGGTCGCCGAAGGTCTGATATGAGCCGAAGTTCGTCTTGCCCTGGCCGAGAGCGTTGGCCACGGTCTGCGGAGTGATCCGGCCCTGCTGGTCGATCTGCGACTGGATGTTGTCGATGGCGCCGGGACGGGCGGACGTCCAGTTGCCGTGGTTGTAGCCGCCCTGCGCGCCGGGCCCGCCGGTCCACAGGGTCTTCTCGTTGAACTGGATCTGCTCGGAGGCGACGCCGCCGAACAACTTGGCGCCCAGCGGGCCGTTGCCGATCGGAAGTGCCTGGGTCTCCCAGTTGGTGGCCGGGGAGTTGTACCAGAGGGTCAGGTCGTCGGTGGGCGGCAGGGCCAGCGCGGACGCCTGCGTCTGGGTGATCGCGGTCATACCGGCCACCATGGCGAACACCGCCAATCCGGCGATGCACAATCTTCGGCGCACGGGGGGTCCTCCGGTCAGGTGAGGGGGGTAGTCAAGGAAATAGCACCGAAATACCCGTGAAACAAGGGCTGGCATCCGATGTTTCCGTGCCGACGACCCCCCAAAACCCTTCTCCGACCCCTCCAGACGATCAACAGGTCGGATGTATTTCGAGTAGTTGGGATGACCTCACATGCCCACGCCCATCCGCACCCCGAGCTTGATCCCCCGCAGCACCGTCTCCTTGGCCAGCACGGCCGGGCCGCTGCCGAAGAACGCCCGAGCCGGGCTGTCGTCGGCGTGCGAGACCTGGAGCAGCGCGTCCTTGCGGCCGAGGCTGATGCAGATGCCCTGGTAGCGGAACTCGTGCGGCCGCAGCGGGCGGCCCTCGATCAGGCGGATGAGGTTGTCGGCCGCGCGGGCCCCCTGCGGGATCGCGGTCTGGCAGGCGAACCGCGCCCCGGGCACGGCCGCGCAGTCGCCGGCGGCGAAGATCCGGGGGTCGTCGACGCTGCGCAGATGGTCGTCGACGGCGATCCGGCCCTCCTCGTTCACGGTGAAGCCGCTGCGCGCGGCGAGGTCGCCGACGCCCGACACGATCGCCCAGAGGGTCAGGCCCGACTCCAGCTCCCGGCCCGAGCCGACCCGGACGAACCCGTCGCCCGCCGCCGTGAGGGTGTCCTCGACGACCTCCACCTTCAGCCCGGCCAGCGCGGCGAGCAGCCGCCGCCGCGCCTTGGGCCCGAACGCCTCCCCGATCCGCGCGCCGACCAGCCTGACCCGCAGGTCGGGCCGGGCCGCCGCGACCTCCGAGGCCGTCTCCAGCCCGGTCGGGCCGCCGCCGACGACGGTCACCCACGCCCCGGGGCCGAGCGCGGCGAGCCGGGCCCGCCCCTCCTGGGCCCCCTCCCACGTGCCGACCGCGACGGTGCCCGGCATCGGCGTGACCGTGCTGCCGACGGCGAGCACGGCGTGGTCGAAGCCGAGCGCGTCGCCGTCGTCGAGCATGACGACCCCGTCGCCGATCTTCTCCACGGCCGCGACCCGGACCGCGACGCCCTCGCGCATCATCGACGTGAGGGGGGTGACGTCGCGGCCGGTGCCCGACAACGTCTGGTGCAGCCGGGGCCGCTCCACGAAGTGGCCGCGCGGGTTGACCACCGTGATCTCGGCTTCGGTCTTCCTGGCCAGCCGGTTGGCCGCGTAGGTGCCCGCGTATCCGGCTCCGATCACCACGATCTGCATCGCCGTCTCCTTGTCTGGTTGCGTCAGACATGGAGATGCTCCGGAGCACTTCCTTGTGACATGTCACAGGAAGAGGGGTTCCGGCGTCTGATGGATATGACCGATCCCGCCACGGAGACCTTCGTCGCCCACCGCACCCTGCTCTTCACCGTCGCCTACGAGCTGCTGGGCTCGGCCGCCGACGCCGAGGACGTCGTCCAGGAGACGTGGCTGAAGTGGACCGGCGTGGACCTCTCGGAGGTTCGCGACCAGCGCGCCTACCTGGTCACCATCGCCACCCGGCAGGCGCTGGGGCGGCTGCGCGTGCTGGGCCGCCGCAAGGAGACCTACTTCGGCCCGTGGTTGCCCGAACCCCTGCTGACCTCCCCCGACGTCGCCGACGACGTCGAGCTGGCCGACAGCCTGTCGACGGCGATGCTGCTGGTCATGGAGACCCTGACCCCGACCGAGCGGGCCGTCTTCGTCCTGCGCGAGGTCTTCGCCTTCGAGTACGCCGAGGTCGCCGAGGCCGTCGGCAAGACCCAGGCGGCGGTCCGGCAGATCGCCCACCGAGCCCGGGGCCACGTGGCCGCGCGCCGCCCCCGGGGCGCCCCCTCCCAGCAGGAGACCAGGGACGCGATGGCCGCCTTCCGGCAGGCGATCGAGACCGGGAACCCGCAGGGGCTGCTCGACCTGCTGGCTCCCGACGTGGTGCTGCTGGCCGACGGCGGCGGCCGGATCCAGGCCATGCACCGGCCTCTTGTGGGCGCCGAGAAGATGATCCGCTTCTACGAGGGCATCCTGCGCGCCTTCGGCGCGGTCATGACGCTGGAGCCGACCGAGGCCAACGGCTGCCCGGCCTTCCTCGCCTACCTCGACGGCGTCCTCGACGGGCTGATGTCCATGCGCGTCGAGGACGGCCTGATCACCGAGGTCTACTACGTCAGGAACCCGGAGAAGTTGTCCCGCCTGACCGAGGAGACGCCGCTGAGCACGCGGTGAGCAGGTCCTCCCACTGGGGCCCGATGGCGGCCATGTCGTAGTCCTTGGCCGTGACCAGGCCGTTCTCGGCCAGCCGGGTGCGCAGGTCGGGGTCGACGATGAGGCGGCCGATGGCGTCGGCCATGGCGTGGATCTTGCCGGCCGGGACCAGCAGGCCGTTCTGGCCGTCGTCGATGATCTCGGCCGGGCCCGTCGGGCAGTCGTAGGCGACGACCGGGACGCCGACGCTCATGGCCTCCAGGATGGTCATCGGCATGCCCTCTCGGCGGCTGCTGAGCACGTTGATCGACGCCTCCGCCAGCACCGCGCCCACGTCGGTGGCCGGGCCCATGAGGCGTATGCAGCCGGTCAGCTCCTTCTTCTCGATCGACTCCTGGAGCTTGTCGTGGCGGGCCCCCGAGCCGTAGATGCGCAGTTCCCACTCGGGGTGGGCGCGGTGGACGTGGGCCCAGGCGCGAATCAGCAGGTCGTAGCCCTTGACGTGGGCGAGCCGCCCGATGGCCACCACGACCGGCGCAGTGCGGTGCGCCGACGCGCCGGTCAGCTTCGGCACCGCGTTCGGGATGCGCACCAGGTGGGCCGGGCGCTTCTTCAGCGCCTTGCGGTACGACCGCAGGTCGGTCTCGGTGAGCGTGGCCACGGCGGTCAGGCGGCCGTAGCGGCGGACGATCTGCTTCGTGGTCTCCTCGCCGTGCGAGGGGAGGTTGGCGTGCTCCTGGCCGATGGTGATCACCTCGGGTCCGGCGAACCGGGCGATCAGCAGGTTGAGGGCCGGCCGGGTGCCGATCAGGACGCCGCCGCGCCGGCTGCGGATGTAACGCGCCAGGGCGAGGTCGGTCTTCAGGGTGAACCAGTGGGCGGCGGCCTCGTCGGGCGGCGTCAGGCGGCTGCGGAAACGGTTGAGCAGTCCTTTTCTGCCGTTCACCCGATCGTCGAGATAGGTGATCCGCACGCCGGGCGGCGGTTCGAAGAAGAAATCCGGCAGTTCCCGGACGACGCTGACGATCTCGACGTCATGCCGTTCGGCCAGGTGGGCGGCCAGGTTGAAGACCGTTCTGATGGTGCCGCCCAGACCGTACGCGTGGAGCAGGAGAATGCGGATCTCGCGTGTGTCGGGTGGTGGAGCTTTTCTGGCCCGGCGCTGATCGCGTTTCTCCAGGAGTCGGATGACCGCCCGTCGTAAAGCTCCCGAAATCGGCAACATTTTCCCCTTTTTGAAATGTGTCATTTCCCCGCTATTAAGACGCGGTGAACACACAATTCGCTTATGTGATCTAGATCACACTTGGCCACCGCGCGATCGTGTCGATGACGTGAGGGGCGAGGGCGGCCGCCTGGTCGCGGATCTCGGGCACGGCCGTGGTCTCGTAGCGGCTGCCGCGCAGCACCGGGCCGAGGGTGACGAGCCGGTCGTCGGCCCGGCCGGTGACGTCGACGAGACGGCCGCGCGCGTCGGCGTCGACGCCGAGCCCCAGCCGGTCGGCGCGTACCAGGCCGTCGGCCATGAGCCGGGTCAGCAGCGGGTCGCGGGCGCAGACCGAGCCGGGCCCGGTCGCGTTGACCACCCAGGAGACGCGCAGGTCGCGGTCCTTCAGGTGGACGGTCACCCCGTCGGCGCGGGCCGTGACCCCGTCGACGCAGCCGCTGAGCAGCCTCAGCCGGCCGGCGGCCCGCAGGCCGTCGATCTTCGCGGCGGTGACGGGCGGGATCCGGTGCCGGTGGATCTCCCAGTGGCGCGCCGCCAGCGCGAGGAACCGGCGCTGCTCCCGCAGCGGCAGCCGCGCCCACAACTCGGGCACCCGGGGCCGCAGCCCGTCGACCACGCCGCGCCAGTCGTCGTGGGAGGCCGCCTCGCGCACCGCGCGGAAGAGCACCCGCAGGGTCAGCGGCCCGTCGGGCAGCACGACCGGCCGGGGCGTCACCGGCCCTTCCCGGTGTACGCGCGGCAGCAGCCCGTGCCGCGACACCGCGTAGACGGTCCGGCCCGGCGCGCGGCTGAGCGTGACGGCCATGTCGACCATCGTCAGCCCGGTCCCGACGACCAGGACGTCGCCGTCGGCGACCTCGCCGAGCGCGCCCGCCGCCCACGGGTCGTTGGTACATCGTTCGCCGGGCAGCCGCAGCCCCGGCGCGGCGTTCCCGGTGGCCAGCACGATCGCGTCGGCGTCGTAGCCCCTCCCGTCGGCCAGCGCCACCCGGTAGGGCCGCCGCGAGACCGTCACGACCTCGCCGGTGACCCGCTCGACGGTGCGCTCGGGCCCGTCCTGGGCACGTTCCAGGACGTCGCGCAGATAGTGGCCGTAGGTCTGCCGGGGCAGGTAGGCGCAGTCGGGGGCGCCGGCCCAGCGGACGAAGTCGTGCGGGTCGTGCTGGAGCGCGCTCATCTTCACCGCGGCGGCGTTGAGGAGATGGGCGGGATCGGTGGTGGAGTAGGCCTGACCGAGACCGTGGCGGGCGTACCGGTCGATCAGCACGACGTGCAGGGGCAGGCGGCGGGCTCGCGCGTTGTGCAGCAGGTGGACGGCGGCCAGGGTGCCACTGGCCCCACCGCCCACGACCACGATGACGGGAGTCATGCCCCCAGGATAAGCAACTTTACCTACCTCTTTTATAGGCAATCTGGTGTTCACGGAGCGACGGCAGCACGTCACGTCCCAGCCGGGCCACGTTCTCCAAGGTCCTGCGGTGGTCTCCCGCGCCTTCGACCAGCAGGATCACGCGGGTGAGGCCGGTCGTCCTGATGGTCTCGCCCAGGACCCGGACGCAGTGCTCCGGCGACCCCACCGGATGGATGCGGCACAGCAGGTCGACATAGGCGTCGACGTCGCGGGCGGGGCGCGGGCGGCCGTCGATCGGGACGTATCCGGCCAGGCCGGGCCGCAGCCATCGGGGCATCGCACTCCTGAGCTCGGCCACGGCCTTGTCGGTCGTGTCGCCGACGAACCCGACGGCGGCCCCGACGTGACCGACCGGCGCCGATTCCGCCACGGCTCCCCTGTGCTCGGGCGGCGGGGGCGTCGCCCGGCTCTGATAGCGGGCGAGCATCGCGGCCTTCTCGGCGTCGCCGATGTGCATGCCCAGCAGCATCGGCAGGCCGCGCGCGGCGGCCAGGTCGGCGGTCTCGGCCGAGGTGCAGGCGACGATCGGGCGCAGGCCCGGCGGCGAGGGCGTGACGGGCACCTCGCGGAAGCGGAAGAACTCCCCGTCAGCCGAGACCTTCTCGCTGGTCAGCGCCGCGCGGAGCAGGTCGAGGGACTCGGCGAAGCCGCGTTCGTACCGGGGCAGGCCGGTGCCGAAGACCTCCAGGTCGACCCAGGGCCCGCCGCGGCCCACGCCGAGTTCGAAGCGGCCGCCCGAGGTGTGGTGCAGGATCGCGGCCTCCTCGGCGAGGGCGACCGGATGGCGGGCCGACAACACGCTGACGGCGGTGCCGACGTGGATCCGCGACGTGCGGCCGAGGGCGACGCCGGCCAGCGTGACGGGTGAGGGGATCACCCCGTAGGACATGAAGTGGTGTTCGGCCAGCCAGGCGTCGTCGAAGCCGGCCCGCTCGGCGGCGACGACGGTCTCGACGGTGTTCCGCAGCACCTCGCCCGAGGTCTGGCCGGGGAACAGCGCGCCGACCAGGAAGATCCCGATGCGGATCAGCGGCGTCTCCTTGTCAGTAGTCGCGGGGCCCACCAGTTCGCCTGCCCGGCCAGCGCCATCGCGGCGGGCAGCAGCACCCCTCTGATGATCGTCGCGTCGACCACGACCGCGAGGGCCATGCCCACGCCGAGCATCTGGAGGAAGACGACGCCGGAGGCGGCGTACACGGCGAAGGAGGCCGCCAGGATCGCGGCCGCCGCGGTGACCAGCGGCGCGCTCCGCGCGATTCCGTTCGGTACAGAGCTCACGACGTCACCGGTGCGGTCGTACTCCTCCTTGATCCGGGAGAGCAGGAAGACCTCGTAGTCCATGGACAGGGCGTAGGCGACGCAGAACATCAGGATCGGGATGCTGGGCTCGATGCTGCCCGTTCTGTCCTGGAAGAGGAAGACCAGCGCGCCGAACATGACCGACAGGCTCAGCAGGTTCAGCACCGCCGCCTTCAGCGGGGCCACCACGCTGCCGCTCATGACGAACAGCACCACGCAGGTGACCAGCACGATCAGCCCGGCGACCAGCGGCAGGCGGCCGACGACGCCGTCGCGGTAGTCGGCCAGCTCGGCTGGATATCCGCCGACGACGACCCCGACCGGCGCGGGCAGGGCCCTGATGTCCGCGACCAGGTCGAGCCGGGCTTCGGAGGCCACGACCACCAGCCGGCTCGCGTCTCCGGCGGTGAAACGCACGCCCGACGGGGCCTCGACCGGCCGACCGGCGGTGAACGACCCGGCGGCCGAATCGACCCGCGCGACGCCCGCGATCCGGGAGAGCTCCGCCGCGTAGGCGGCCGGCAGGGTCCCGGCGGGCGCGACGACCTGGACGGCGTCCGCCTCCTCCACCGGGAAACCGGCCCTGACCTGGTCGTACAGGACACGCGCCGGAGCCGTGGCGGGCAGCACGCGGTCGTCGGGGAGGCCGAACCTGATGCCGAGGAACGGCGAGCCGAGCAGCAGCACGAGCGCCAGCGCGGCCCCGCCCAGCAGCAGCGGGCGGCGCATGACCCGGGTGGCCACCTCGCCCCAGAAGACCGGAGCGGGGGCCGGGCGCCGCCGGGTCACCCGGTGGCCCAGCAGCCGCAGGGCCGAGGGCAGCAGCACGGTCGCGCTCGGCACGGCGGCGGCGACGACCGCGAGGCCGGCGTACCCGAAAGAGCGGAGGAACGGGAACGGGAACGCGAGCAGGACCGCGAGCGCGGCGGCGACGGTGACGCCGCTGAACACGACGGTCCGCCCGGCGGTCCGCACGGTCCGGGCGACCGCCTCGGCGACCTGCGCGCCCCGGCCGAGCTCCTCGCGGAACCGGAAGACGACGAACAGGCCGTAGTCGACGCCCAGGCCGACGCCCATGACGAGGGCGAGGTTGGCGGCGAACGTGGAGACGTCGGTGAACAGCGTCACCACGCGGATCAGCGCCAGCGATCCGGCCACGGCGGCGACGCCGACGGCGAGGGTGACCAGCGCGGCGGCGAAGCGGCGGTAGACCAGCCAGAGCAGCAGCAGGACCATCGGCAGCACGACCAGCTCGGCGCGCAGGAAGTCGGTGCGGGCCTGCTCCATGACCTGCCGGAACACCTCGTCGCCGCCGCCGACCTCGACCCTGACCAGCGGGCCGTCGCGGGTGAACGCGGGCGTGAGCACCGGCAGGAGGGTCCGCCGGACCGTGTCGGCGTCGCCCGGCACCCAGGCGAGCACGAGCGCCTGGCGGCCGTCCTGGCTGCGCAGGGTCGCTGAACCGCGGGTCCAGTACGACCAGGCGTCGCCCGTCCGCCCGGCCAGTTCACGGGTGATCTCCCGGCCCGCCGAGGCGACGGCGGGGTCGTCGACGGTGCCCTGCTTGGCGGTGACGAGGAGGGCGAGGTTGGGGCTGCCGGTGCCGAACCGGTCGGCGAGCACCTCCTTGGCCCGCATCGACTCCGAGCCGGGGGCCTCGAAGCGGTTGAGGGACAGGGCGTTGAGCGTTCCGGCGGCCACGGCCCCGGCGGCGAGCGTGATCAGGAGGCCCACCACGAGCACCCAGCTGGCTCCGCGCACGACGAATCGATCCCCTTGGTAGGATTTTTGCGAGCAATCGCTCGCGTTTGAACAATACGAGCGGTCGCTCGCATTTTCAAGGGAGATCGTGATGGAGCGACGCCGGCAGGCGCGCGGTGAGCGGCGGATGGCTGAGATCCTCGACGCGGCGGCCGACGCCTTCGCCGAACTGGGCTACGAGAAGGCGTCGACCAACGCCATCGCCGCGCGGGCCGGGATCTCGCCCGGCTCGCTCTACCAGTTCTTCCCGGGCAAGGAGGCGGTGGCCCGCGCGCTGGCCGACCGGTTCGTGGCCGACATGGCGTCCGCCCACGCGGCGGCGTTCGGTGAGGCCGACGTCGCGGCCATGGACCTCGGCGAGCTGCTCGACCGGGTCGTCGACCCGCTGGTGGCGTTCAACCTGGCCAACCCGGGGTTCAAGGCCCTGTTCGCCCGGCCCGACATGCCCTCGGCGCTGGCCGAGTCGTCGCAGCCGATCCAGGCGGCCATGCTCGGGCAGGTCGAGGCGATCCTCGGCGCGCGGGTGCCGGGCCTCGCCCCCGCCGACCGGGCACGCAGCGCGCGGGTGCTGGTCCGGATCTTCCAGGCCATGACGCCGCTGGTCACAGCCGCGCCGGACGAGGAGCGCCCGGCCGAGATCGCCGAGCTCAAGAAGGTGCTGGGGGGATATCTGACCTCGCTCGGCGGCTAGCGGGCGCCCGCCCGGCGCCGCCACACGAGCACGAGCAGCACGAGCAGCAGGGCCGCGCCCGCCCCCCACGCCACCGGCACCGACGACCTCTGGGTCTTCATCGCCACCGGAGCCGGGGCGGTCACCGGGGCCGAGTCGGTCGCGCACACCAGCGGCCGCGCCGCACCCGCGCGGGCCGCGCACGACACCACCGCCAGGCGCTTCAGGCCGGGTGCCAGCCGCTTCACGTCCATGGTCACGCTGAACGTCACGGTCTCGCCGGCCCGCAGCGGGTGCGTCCAGCGCACCCGGCCGCCGGCCGCCTTGCCCGACGGCGACGACGAGACCAGCGTCAGGCCGGGGTCGACGGTCTGGCTGATGTCGAGGGACTTGGCGTCGGCGGCGCCGGTGTTGGTCACCGTCGTCGTGTACGTCAGCCGCTGCCCCTGCTGGACCGCGTCACTGCCGCCTTCGACCGCGATGGTGAGTTGCGGCGTCTTCGGTTCGATTTGCGCGGCGGGTGTCGCGAACAACACCAGGGCCGCCATTCCGCTGAAAATCACGTGCTCCTCCGAAGGACCGGCGGACGGATATTCCGCCGGCCATTCTCCGGCATTAGAGCGTGGTGGCGATGTAATTCAGCGTGCCCGTGTAGGTGTCGGGGCGGACGAACGGAATGGTGATGCGGTAGTTGTTCGCGATAATGTCGCCCGTGGGCGCCGAGGCCGACGCCTTGGTGTCGACCACGACCGGCGTTCCCGGGTTCAGCGGGGCGAAGGTGCCCGCCTGGGCCGGGCCGCTCACCTCGAGCAGCGACGCCGGGATGACGTCGGTGCTGCCGGCGATCGAGGGCAGCAGGTTGGGCGTCGTCGGCTGCACCGTGACGGTGTAACCGGCGAAGTTGTTCGTGGTCACGCGCATGGTCACCGGCGACGCGGTGGTCACGACCGCGCCCGGCGCACCGGTCAGCGTGAACGACGGGGTCAGCTCGGTGAGCGTGATCTCATCGGTCACCACGACGATCGCCTCGGTGTTGCCGGTGGCCGTGTCGGCCGCCGCGGGCGCGACGTGCAGCAGGCCCGCCAGGCAGGCGAAAGCCGCGCACGCGATTCTGATGTCAGGCATTTGTGCCATCCCTTTCGATTAACCTCGACGCCATGATCACCGCGATTTCCCGTAGTTAAACTCACGATGTGCTGGCAATGTAGTCGAGGGTCACCGAATAGTTGCCGCTCGGGACAAAAGGAATATCGACCTCATAATCATTCGACAGCGAATCCCCGATTTGCGCCGACGGCCCCGGCTGCTGATGCACCACGATCGGCGTCGTCGTCGACAGCGGCTCGAAGCCGGCGGTCTCGGGCGAGCGCACCTTGAGCGCGGAGATCGGGATCGAGGCCCCGGTCACCGGCGAGGTCAGCGCGGGCGCCGACGAGCGTACGGTCACCGTGTAGCCGGTCGGGCTGTTGGTGATGACGTTCATCGTCACGATGTCGTCGCCGCGCTGGGTGGTGTCAGGTGGGCCCGTCAGGGTGAAGCTCCTGGTCAGGTCGGCCACGGCGATGCTCTGGGCGATCACGGCGATGCTCGTCGAGCAGCGCTGGTCGGCCGAGCCCACCGCGCAGTTGGAGCCCCGCGTCGGCGAGGTGATCGTGGTGGTCAGGGTGCCGTCCCCGGCGGCCGGGTCGATGCGCACCGAGTAGGTGACGGTCGCGCTCGCGCCCTCCGCCAGGTCGCCCGTCCAGATCAGCTCGTCGTCGATGGGCGACACCGAACCCGAGGAGGCCCAGGCGTCGCCGCCGTAGATGGCCGTGCCGATCGGGTCGGTGAAGGTCGCCCCTGCGTACGGCGTCTGCCCCGTGTTGGCGACCGTCACGGTGTAGTGCACGATGCCGCCGGCCACGATGCTCGCCACGTCGGCGTGCTTGGTGATCGTGAGCTGGGGCGTCAGCACCCGTACGGTCGTCGAGCACGACGGGCCGCCCGGGCAGGTCGCGCCCCTCGTCGGCGACACCACCTCCTGGACCAGCCGGCCGTCGCCGGGGTCGGGGTCCTTGATCCGCACCGAGAAGGTGACCACGGCGACGGCGCCGACGGCCAGGTCGCCCGTCCACGACAACTGCGGCTCGGCGTAGGCCACCGTGCCCGAGGTCGCAATGGCGTCGCCGTCGTAGACCGCGTCGCCGAGCAGGCCGACCAGCGAGGTGCTCCAGGTCGCGCCCTGGTAGGGCGCCTCGCCGGTGTTCGCGGCGGTGATCGTGTACGTCACGACGTCGCCCGGGGTCGCGGTCTGCCGGTCGGCGACCGTGGTCAGGGTCAGCTCCGGGATGAGGACGGTGACCTCGGTCGTGCAGACCTGGCAGTCGAGGCCCGGGGTCGTCGAGGTGAGCTCGCTCGTGAGCGTGCCGCCGTCGCCGCCCGGGTCGATCACCGTGATCGAGGCGGTCGCGGTGACCGACTCGCCCGGGGCCAGCGTGCCGTTCCAGGTGACCGAGCCGTCGAGGTTGAAGGTCAGGGTGCCGCTGCTGACCGTGGCGTCGTTGTTGTACTGGGCGTTGGCCAGCGCGCCCGCCAGCGACAGGGTGAAGTCGGCGGGCGAGAAGGTGGTCCGGCCGGTGTTGGTCGCGGTCGCGGTGTAGCGGACGACGTCTCCCGGCATCGCCACCGTCCGGTCGGTGGCGGTGACGACGGTGAACACCGCCACCGGCACGTCGGTCTCGCAGCGCGGATCGGCGCCGCAGTTGCTTCCCACCGTCGGCGAGGTGATCCGGCTCGACAACATCCGGTCGCCCGGGTCGGGGTTCCGTACCGTGACCGAGTAGGTGACGGTCGCCGACTGGCCGGGGGTCAGCGCGCCCGTCCAGCCGATGTCACCCGCCGAGAAGCCGACCGTGCCCCTCGTGGCGCTGCCGTCGCCGTTGTAGACGGCGTCGTCGAGCACCCCCGCCAGCGCGTCGGTGAACGTGGCCACCGGGTAACTGGTCTGCCCGGAGTTGGTGACCGTGACCGTGTAGGTCACCGTCCCGCCGGGCGCCGTCGAGGCCGGGCTCGCCGTCTTCACGATGGTCAGCGCCGGGGTGAGCACCTGGACGTTGCTCGTGCACGCCCCGCACGACAGCCCTTCGGCGTCCGACGTCACCGTGTTCGCCATGATCTTGTCGCCCGGGTCGGGCGACCGCACGGTCATCGTGTACGTCACCGTCGCCGACGCCCCGACCGCGAGTGAGCCGGTCCAGGTCAGCGTCGAGTCGGCGAAGACGACCGAACCGGCCGTGGCGGCGGCGTCCCCGCCGTAGACGGCGTCGTCGAGCACGCCCGCCAGCGGGTCGGTGACACTGATCCCCGTGTAGGGCGTCTCGCCGGTGTTCGCGATCGTGATCGTGTACGCCACCACATCGCCCGGCTCGACCGTCGCGCGGTCGGCCGTCTTGGCGATGGTCAGCTGCGGCACCAGCACGGGGATGTCGACCGCGCACGCCGGGTCCGTGCCGCCCACCGGGCAGGTAGACCCCGGCGCGGCCGACACCAGCCGGGTCGCGATCCGCCGGTTCCCGGTCGGCGGCGCGTTCGCCGTGAACGGCGAGGCCACCGTGACGCTGCCGCCGACGGGGATGTCACCCGTCCAGACCAGGTCGAGACCCTCGACCGACAACGTGCCCGAGGTGAGCGTCGTCTCGCCGGTCGGCGTGGCGTCGTCGACGAGGTCGCCGACCGGGATCGCCACCCGGATCCCGTAGTAGGGCGTCTGCCCGGTGTTCGTGAACACGGCGGTGAGCTCCACCGTCTGCCCCGGCTTGACGCTGCCGGCGCTCGACGACGCGGTGATCGACAGCTCCGACACGGTGACCGTGGCCGAGCAGCGCGGGTCGGTCCCGCCCGCCGGGCAGTTGCCGCCCGGTGACGGGGAGACGAGCGTGCCGGTGAGCAGGTCATCGCCCGAGCCTCCCGCCGGGTCGACCGTCACCGAGTAGCTGACGGTCACCGTGCCCCCGGCGGGCACGTTGCCGCTCCAGGTCACGTTCGGCGCGGTGAAGGCGGCCGATCCCGACGTCGCGGCCAGGTCGCCGTTGTACGACGCGTCGTCCAGCACCCCCGCCAGCGGGTCGGTGAAGGCCGCCCCCACGTAGGTCGTGGCGGCGGAGTTGGCCACGGTGATCGTGTACGTCACGACCCCGCCCCGCACCACCGAGGCCGGGTCGGCCGTCTTGGTGAAGGTCAGGTCGGTCGCGTCGGTGACCACCACGGTGACCGCGCACGGCGTGTCGGCCGATCCCGCCGGGCAGTTCGTGCCCTTGGCGGCCGAGGTGGTCACCGCGGTCAGCCGCTTGTCGCCCAGGTCGGGGTTGTTCACCACGGCCGTGAAGGTGATCGTCGTACTGGCGCCGACGGCGAGGTCGCCCGTCCAGGTGAGGTTCGGCGCGGTGTAGGCCACCGAGCCCGACGTGGCGACGGCGTCGCCGCCGTACGCGGCGTCGTCGAGCAGGCCCGACAGGTCGGTGAGCGCCGTGGTGCCCGTGTAGGGCGTCTGGCCGCTGTTGGTGATCGTCGTGGTGAAGGTGACGGTGTCGCCAGGGACGGCGGTCTGCCGGTCGGCCGAGGTCGCCATGGTCAGCGCCGGCGTCAGCACGACCACCCGCGACACGCAGGCCGACACGCACGTGCTGCCCGGCGCGGCCGAGGTGACCGCGTTGATGAGCTGCTTGTCGCCCGGATCGGGATCGCGCACGGTCACGCTGTAGGTGACGACCGCGGCGGCCCCGACGGCGAGGTCGCCCGTCCAGGTCAGCTGCGGCGTGGCGAAGGCGGCCGTGCCCGAGGTGGCCGCTGCGTCGTTGTTGTAGACGGCGTCGTCGAGCACACCGCTCAGGTCGTCGGTCACGGTGACGCCCGTGTAGGGCGTCTGGCCGGTGTTGGTGATCGTCGTCGTGTAGTGGACGACGCCGCCGGGTTCCTGGGTGGCGGTGTCGGGCGTGGTGGTGATGGTCAGGGCCGGGATCAGCACGTCGACGCGGGCGGTGCAGGCCGGGTCGCCCCCGCCGGTCGGGCAGGAGCTGCCCGGCGCGTCGGAGACCAGCGTGCCCCGGATGATCTTGTTGCCGGTGTCGGGGTTCTTCACGGTCAGCGTGCCGGTGACGGTCACCGTGCCGCCGACGGGGATGTCGCCCGTCCAGTTGATGCCGGTCGGGCCCAGGACCAGGTTGCCCGAGGTGGCGACCTGGTCGCCGTTCGGGGTGGCGTCGTCGATCACGTCGGCGCTGGACGCCGACACGGTGAGGCCCGTGTAGGGCGTCTGGCCGGTGTTGGCGAACGTCGCGCTCAGGTGGATGACCGAACCCGGGGTGGTGCTCGTCTCGGTGAAGCCCTGGCTCAGGGCGAGCCGCGACAGCCGGACCGTCGACGAGCAGCCGGTCGCGCAGGTCGACCCCGCGACGGTCGAGACGACCGTGCCGGTGATCAGCCCGTCGCCGGGGTCGGGGTTGCGTACCGTCGCCGAGTAGGTGATCGTCGCGGTCGCGCCGACGGCGAGGTTGCCCGTCCAGGTCAGGTTCGGGGCGGTGTACGCCACCGTGCCGGTGCTCGCGACGGCGTCGCCGTTGTAGACGGCGTCGTCGAGGAGCTGGGCCAGCTGGTCGGTCAGGCTCGCGCCGGTGTAGGGCGTCTGGCCGGTGTTCTGCGCGGTGATCGTGTAGTTGATCACGTCGCCCTGGGCGGCGCTGCTCCGGTCGGCCTGCCGGGTGATCGTCAATCCCGGGACCAGCACGTTCACCACGGTGGTGCAGTTCGGGTTCGACGACCCCTGCGGGCAGGTGCTGCCCAGCGTCGGCGACACGACCGCGTTGTACATGAGCCGGTCGCCCGGGTCGGGGTTCTTCACGGTCACCGTGTACGTCACCGTCACCGACGCCCCCACCGCGAGGTCGCCCGTCCACGACAACACCGGCGCGTTGTAGGCGACCGTGCCGGAGGTGGCCGAGGCGTCGCCGTTGTAGACGGCGTCGGTGAGCACGCCCGTCAGCGAGTCGGTGAAGGTAGCGCCCTGGTAGGGCGTCTGACCGGTGTTGGTCGCGGTGATCGTGTAGGTGACCGTGCCGCCGGGTGTGGTGGTCGGCGATCCGGCGGTCTTGGTCAGGGTGAGCCTGGGTTGCAGGATCGGTACGGAGGTCGTACACGACACGCAGTTCAGGCCGGCCGTCGTCGAGGTGACGTTGCTGGTCAGCGTGCCCGAGGCGGGGTTGTTGACGGTGACCGAGGCGGTCGCGGTCACCGACTGGCCGGGCGCGAGCGGGCCGGTCCAGGTGATGGTCCCGTTCGGGTTCAGCGTCAGGTTGCCCGAGGTGGCGGTGGCGTCGTTGGCGTAGGTCGCGTCGCCCGCCAGCGCCAGCGTGAAGTTGGCCGCCGGGTAGGTCGTCTGCCCGGTGTTGGTGGCGGTGACCGTGTAGCGCACCACCCCGGTGGGCGTCGTGCTCGACACGTCGGTGGCGGTGGTGATCGTCAGCCTCGGCACCAGCGTCGTGACGCTGACCGTGCACGGGCAGTTGTTCCCCGGGCTGGCCGAGGTCACCGTGTTGGTCAGCGCGCGGTCGCCCGGGTCGGGGTCGCGGACCGTCACCGAGTAGGTGATGGTGGCCGACGCGCCCGCGGACAGGTTGCCCGACCACGACAACGTCGGAGCACCGTAGGTCACGGTGCCCGAGGTCGCCGTCGCGTCGTTGTTGTACGTCGCGTCGTCGAGCACTCCTGCGAGCGCGTCGGAGAACGTGGCCGGGGAGTACGCCGTCTTCCCGGTGTTGGTGACCGTGACCGTGTAGGTCACGGTGGCCCCCGGCGTGGGGTTAGCGGTGTCGGCGGTCTTGCCGATGGTCAGCGCCTGGAGCGTGACCGTCGACCGGCAGCGGCTGTCGGAGCTCGACGCGGGGCAGTTGGTGCCCGAGGTCGGCGAGACGACCGTGTCGGTCAGGATCCCGTTGCCGCCGGTCCGCACGGTCACCGAGTAGGTGATCGTCGCGGTCGCCCCGGCGGGCAGGTTGCCGGTCCAGTTCACGGTCTGCCCGGTCAGCGAGGCGCTGCCCAGCGAGGCGGCGAGGTCGCCGTTGTAGGTGGCGTCGTCGAGCACGTCGGCCAGCGGGTCGCTCAGGGTGACCCCGGTGAAGGCCGACGGGCCGGTGTTCGCCACGGTGATCGTGTACGAGAGCGTCGACCCCGGCGTCGCCGCCGACTGGTTGGCCGTCTTGGTGATGACGAGCGGCCCCGCCCCGACGTTGATCGTCGCCGACCTGGTGTCGCTCTGCCCGTTGGCGTCGGTGACCTTCACCGCGAAGGCGTAGGCGCCCTGCGTGGTCGGGGTGCCCGAGATCAGGCCGGTCGTGGTGTTCAGCGTCAGCCCCGGCGGCAGCGCCCCCGACGCGAGCGAGTAGGTGTAGGGCGCGGTGCCGCCCGACACCGACAGCGGCAGGTTGTAGGCCACCGCCACCTGCGCGGCCGGCGGCGCGGGAATGGTCAGCACGGGGGCCGCCGCGATCGTCACGGTCGCCGCCCGGGTGTCGCTCTGCCCGCTCGCGTCGACGATCCGGACGGTGAAGTTGTAGGTGCCGGCCGTCGTCGGGGTGCCCGACAACAAGCCGGTCGACGGGTTGAGCGTCACCCCCGGCGGCAGCGACCCGGCGCTGATCGACCAGGTGGTCGGCGCGGTGCCGCCCGTCATCGTCAGCGGCACGTTGTAGGCCACGTTCACCTGCCCGCCCGGTGGCGGCCCGAAGGTGAGCTGCGGGTTGGCGTTCGGCGTCACGGTCGCCGACGGCGTCGACGGCAGGCCGGGCCCGGCGGCGTTCACCGCCGTCACCGTGAAGGTGTACGCCGCCCCCGCCGTCAGCCCGGTGACGGTCTGCGTCGTCGCCGTGGACGAGTAGGAGATCGGCGTCTGCGCCACCCCGTTGAGATAGGGCGTCACGACGTAGCCGGTGATCGCGCTGCCGCCGTTCGAGGCCGGCGGCGACCAGGTCAGCGTGGCCGACAGGTCGCCGGCCGTCGCCGCGGTGATCGTCGGCCGCCCCGGCACGGTGTAGGGCACCACCGCGTTCGACTGCGGGCTGGCCGTGCCGGTCCCGATGGCGTTCACCGCCGCGACGGTGAAGGTGTAGGAGGCCCCGGCCGTCAGCCCGGTCAGCGTCTGGGTCGTCGCGGTCGAGGGGTAGGACACCGGCGTCTGCGCGACGCCGTTCAGGTAGGGCGTGACGACGTAGCCTGTGATCGGGCTGCCGTTCGCGGCCGGAGCCGTCCAGGTCACGGTGGCGCTGGTCGCGCCCGCCGTCGCGGTCGGCGCGGCGGCCGTGCCCGGGGCCGAGGTGTAGGTGTAGGCGGCCGATCCGGCCACGCCCTGGGTCACCACCGTCACGGTCACGGCGGCGGCGGAGGAGCGCGCGGGCATCGGCGAGATCGTCAGCGTGCCGTTGGCGTTCGCGGTGAAGCAGTTCGTGGTGATCGCGCTGGAGCACGGCAGCAGCACGACCGGCGTGCCCGCCTGCTGTTCGGCCGTGGTGCCGATCTCGATGGCGGTCGCGCCGGTCAGGTTCGAGCCGCTGACGATCACGCTCCCGCCGCCCGCGATGGTGCCGCTGGTCGACGACAACGTGATGCCTGATGGCGCCGCCGGGATGGTGCCCGCCGTGGTGGTCGTCGCGATGCCCGGGTTGCCGTCGTTGGAGGAGACCGTCACCGTCGACCCGTTCTGCACGGTCGACGGTGTCACCGAACTCCCGGTGACGATGCCGACGACGGTGATCGTCGGCAGGTTGGTGCCGGTGGCGAAGGGGGTGTTGGAGTTCGTACAGGTGATCTTCTGCCCTGATGGGGCCCCGCAGACCCAGCCGGTGCCGAACGCGCCCACCGGCACCACCCCGGCGGGCAGCGTCTCGGTCACCGAGATCGGCTGCGTCTCGTTCGCGCCCGACGTCGACACGACCGGCCTGACCGTGTACGTCACCGGGTCGCCCGGCTTCGGCGACGAGCCGTTGTAGCTCGTCTGCGTCACGGTCAGGTCGGGCACCGGGTTGAGGCTGTTGACCACGACGTTGTCGATCTCGTGGAAGTCGGTGACGCCGCCGGTCGAGGCGACCCAGCCGAACGCGAGCTGCCGGGGGATGCCGGCCGCCGTCGTCCACGTGGACGACGGGTAGAGGCCCGACGACACGGAGGGCAGCGGGCCCGTCAGCGTGCGGGGGGCGCCGCCGACCGGGGTGAACTGGACCGCGTAGCTGTTCGCCGGGACCGCGAGCCCGGCGGCGGTGCTCAGCGTGCTCCCCGTCGGGTTGATGCCGATCGCGACCGGGACCACCGAGGCCGCCCGCGTGGTGCCGCGCAGCCGCAGGGCCGGCGAGCTCGTCGTGGTGGCCGTGCTGTTGATCGCGCAGTAGCCGGCGGTGCCCGCGCCCGGCCCGCGCACCACGACCTGGCCCGGGACGAGCCCGGAGGTCGAGATGTACGCCGGGTTCGTGCAGCCGCTGCCCTGGTAGGAGGAGTTGCTGAAGTTGCCGTAGGCGTCGAACCCGAAGCCCAGATAGGCGTTGGCGAGCCCGGCCCCGGACGAGAACGGCGAGTACCCCAGCGAGCCGCCGGGCCGTCCGATGTTGGCGGGCGGCACCGGGCTGGCCGGGTCGACGGCCGCGGCGACGAACGCCACGCCGTCGGCCCCGCCGCCGCCGTACTGGTACATGTTGAACGTCACGTCGAGGCCCTGCGAGGTCGGCACCGCGGTCGCGCCGAAGATGCCGCCCTGCTGGGTGGTGACCGCGCTGGTCAGCCGCAGCACCCCCGACCCGTTCAGGTCGGTCGAGGTGAGGCAGCTCTTCAGCCCGGTCCCGACCAGGTTCCCGGCGGCCGACAGGCAGGCGGCGTTGGTCCCGGTCGAGCCGGCCGGCAGCGCCGGGATCGTCACCGGGTAGGCGGGGTCGATCGTGTTGTTCTTGAACGTCTGCACGAAGAGCGTCGACCCGGCGGCGTGCGACACCGACGCGGGGACGTGCACGGCCGAGGCGACGAGGGCGACGGCGAGGAACCGCTTAAACACGGCTGCCACTCCCCGCCAGCTCACGCGCGGCCGACTCGACCCGGCGCCGGTACCGGTGCCGGACGACCACCCAGACCAGCGCGCCGCCCATCACGAGGGCGAGCAGGACGACCAGCAGGTGCAGCGGGAAGACGACCACCTGCACCGTCCGGCTGTTGCCGCCGGGGACCGCCACGGTCACGTCGCAGAAGCAGACGAGCGGGGCGTCCCAGGAGGCCGCGACCTCTCGGGTGGCCCCGCGCACGACGGTGAAGTCGGGGAGCAGCAGCTCCGACCCGCCGGCCAGCACCTTGAGGCGGCCGGGCCCCCGGAAGTCCCGGTGCACGGTGCCGGTGCTGCGGATCCGCGCGGTGATCGGCACCGGCCCGCCGAGCACGAACCCGGGCGCCCGCAGGTCGGCGATCTCCGCCGACCGGTCGATCGCGCCGGGCACGGTGACGAACACCGGCGCGGCGATGCCCCGGTTGATGCGGATGTTCGCGTTGGTCTTGGCCGCCGGGACCTTGAAGATCACCGCGAACTGGTGGTCGCCGGGTTCCGGGGTCTCCGGCACGGTCACGCGCAGCGTCACCGGCCGGGTCTCCCCCGGCGGCACCGTCAGCTGGACCGGTTCGACCGAGGCCCAGTCCGCCGCCGCGTAGGGGGCGCCGGGCTGGAAGCGCATCGCCCCCGACTCACCGGCGACGAAGTCGGACTTCTCGACGGTGACCTGGAACGCCTCCCGGCCCTTGTTGCTCACCTCGAACCGGTGCTCGGAGGTGCCCGATGGAACGACCAGCCGGGTCGGCGTGACCTGCATCGAGAAGGCGGGCTCCGGTTCGGCCGCCCGAACCGGTGTGCCTTGGGTCAAGAAAAGACACAACACGACGAGGAATCCCGCCGTGCCGCCCCGAAACGAATTGACCATCCGCAATGCCCCCCATAGCGATCAATTCGAGAAGGTAGTCAATCGACCGCCAAGAGGACTGCTCAAGATCGTCCGTGGATTCCTAGTCTCCGCCCATGGTTTTGAGCGGGGTCATATTCCGTAAAGCTTCCCCCGATGCGCCTTACTTCCGCCAATTGGGTATATGGGCCGGAGGGCAGGGATATACGGGGGAGAAATGAGAAAAAGCATCGCCGCGCTGGCGGGCCTGTTGTTCGCGGCCGTGACACCGGCAGCCGCGCTGGCCGCGCCGGATCCGGGCTCGACGGGGGTCTCGATCCGGGTGCTGCCCCCAGAGGGCACGGTCGACCCGGAGAAGCCGGAGAAGCCCGTCGACCCGCCCGTGGAGGAACCGGAAAGGGAGGAACCGGACGGGCACCGCGGAAAGCCGATGACTCATCATGTCGACGACGGCCACCGGGGCGGCATAGACGGCATTCGCGGCAATGTCGACGGCCTGAATTATGAGCGCGACGCCGATTCGGCAATTCCGCGCGATTCCGACATCACGGGCGTTTCTCCGGAAAAGCCTGATTCCGGAGTCACCGGCGCGCGTCCCGAGGAGTTGCCGTTCACCGGAATGAACGGCGACGCCCTCCTGGTGCTCGCGCTCGCCGGCGCGGTGGCGTCGCTGGAGGGCGTCGCCCTGATCGTGCTGACCCGCCGCCGGTTCAGACGCTCACCTTGACCTCGTAGTCCTTCAGCCAGGCGTCGAGCTGGAGCAGCCGCTCCAGCGGGGGCCTGGGAAGCGGCTCGCCGTCGGCCCGGCTCACCATCTTGCGGGCGTCGACGAGGTCCATGACCTCCTGGCTCGGCAGGTAGTCGCCGGCCAGGAGCTCGCGGGCGGCGTCGCGGAGCGCGACGCCGTACGACGGGTCCTGGGTCGAGGGGTAGGGCGACTTGACCCGGCGCAGGATCGAGTCGGGCAGGATGTCCGCGCAGGCCGCGCGGAGCAGGCTCTTCTCCCGGCCGTCGAACGTCTTCATCGCCCACGGCGCGTTGAACACGTAGTTGACCAGACGGTGGTCGCAGAACGGCACCCGGACCTCCAGCCCGACGGCCATGCTCATGCGGTCCTTGCGGTCGAGCAGCATCTGCACGAACCGGGTCAGGTTGAAGTAGCTGATCTCGCGCATGCGCGCCTGCAGCCCGGTCTCGCCGGGGAGACGCGGCACCTCGGCCATCGAGTCGTGGTAGCTGTCGGCCTGGTAGCCGGGGATGTCGAGCAGCCGCAGCAGGTCCTGGTCGAGCAGGCCGAGATCCATGTGGCCCACGATGTCGCCGACGGCCAGCCACGGGAAGGTGTCGGCGTTGACGGCCACCGGGTCGTGGAACCACTGGTAGCCGCCGAACACCTCGTCGGCCGACTCGCCCGACAGGGCCACCGTCGAGTGGCTGCGGATCGCGCGGAACAGCAGGTAGAGCGAGGTGTCCATGTCGCCCATGCCGACCGGCAGGTCGCGGGCGCGAAGCACCGCCGCCCTGACGGCCGGGTCGATCAGGTCGGCCGAGTCGAGCACGATGTCGGTGTGGTCGGAGCCGACGTGCCTGACCAGGTCGTGGGCGTAGGGGCCGTCGGGCGTCGCGCGGGCGGCGTCGGGCTTGAAGTTCTCGGTGTAGCCGAGGAAGTCGACGGAGAACGAGCGCACCTTGCCCAGGCCCTGGGCCTTGAGGTCGTGCGCGGCCAGCGCGGTCACGGCGCTGGAGTCGAGCCCGCCCGACAGCAGGGTGCACAGCGGCACGTCGCTGATCAGCTGGCGGGCGACGATGTCGTCGAGCAGGCCCCGCACGTTCAGCACCGTCTCCGCCACGTCGTCGGTGTGCTCGTAGGCGGTCAGCTGCCAGTAGCGCCGCTTGGTGATCCCCTCGCGCCGGATCCTGACGATCTGGCCGGGACGGACCTCGTACATGCCCTTGAAGATCGCCATCTCGGGCGTCTTCACGAACGCGAGCATCTCGCGCAGCCCGTCGGCGTCGACGACCCGCTCGGCCATCGGGTTGGCCAGGATCGCCTTCGGCTCCGAGCCGAACAGCACCCCGTCGTGCGTCGGGTAGTAGTAGAGCGGCTTGATGCCCATCCGGTCGCGGACCAGGATCAGCTGCTCCTTGCGGGTGTCCCAGACGGCGAAAGCGAACATGCCGTTCAGGTGCTCGGCGAGGTCCTCGCCCCACTCCAGGTAGGCGTGCAGGAGGACTTCGGTGTCGCTGTACGTCCGGAAGGCGTGCCCCCGCGACACCAGTTCGTCGCGGAGCTCCTGGAAGTTGTAGACCTCACCGCTGTAGGTGAGCACCGCCAGCTCGCGCCCGTCGGCCTCGGCGATCATCGGCTGCCGTCCTCCGGCGAGGTCGATGATGGCGAGGCGGCGATGCCCGATCGCCGCATGCGGAGAGAGCCACAATCCTTCGTCGTCGGGCCCCCGGCAGCTCATCGTGTCGGTCATGGCCTGCGCGATGTCCCTGGCCCCCGTCAGGTCGCGCTCGTAGTCCACCCAGCCGGTGATTCCACACATGCTCCCGATCCCCCAATCGCTCGCACACCTGTGCCAACCCGCACCCGGGGGCTCGATATGCCCGGATAAAAGTTTTTTGGCGACCCGATGTCGAAACCACGGCAACCCGGACGACGCGTTGACGGAAGACCAAGAATCCGAAGGAGACACCAAAGATGGGCAAGGTCATCACCGGCGGCACGATGTCCCTCGACGGCTTCATCGCCGGACCCGGCGAGAGCGGCTTCGACCTGCTGTTCCAGTGGTACGGAAACGGCGACGTCGAGATCCCCGGCGCGAGCCCGAACGTGCCGCCGCTGCGGCTGTCGCAGGTCAGCGCCGACCTGCTGAAGGACGACTGGGGCAACGCCGGCGCGCTGGTCGTCGGCCGCCACCTCTACGACATGACCGACGCGTGGGGCGGCATCCACCCGATGGGCGTCCCGGTGGTCGTGCTGACGCACCGCGTGCCGGAGGAGCGGCCGAACTTCGTCTTCGTCGACCAGGGCATCGAGGCGGCCGTCGCGACGGCGAAGGAGATCGCCGGCGACAAGGACGTCGTGGTCAACGGCGGCCAGATGGCCCGCCAGGCGCTGGAGGCCGGCCTGATCGACGAGGTCGGCGTGGAGCTCGTCCCGGTGCTGCTCGGCGGCGGCACCCCGCTGTTCGCCGACCTCGGCATCGCGCCGGTCCAGTTCGACGGACCGGTCAAAGTGGTCCAGGGCGTCGGCGTCACCCACCTGCGCTACCGCGTCCGGCGTTAGCCTGGAGGGCATGGCACGGCTGGGCACTCTCGAGCGCTCGATCATGGACGCCCTGTGGGACCACCCCGACGGGGTCTTCGCCCACGACCTGGCGGCGAAGTTGCCGTCGCGACCGGCCACCACCACGGTCCTGACCGTGCTGGTGCGGCTGACCCACAAGGGCCTGGTCTCCCGCGAGCGGGTCGGCCGGGCCCACCTCTACCGGGCCGCCGTCGAGAAGGACGCCGTCGTCGCCGAGGCGATGCGGGCCGCGCTCGACGAGGCGGGCGACCTCGAAGGGGCCGTGCAGCGGTTCGTCGGCACGGTCTCCCCCGAGGTCGCCGCCGCCCTGCGCGAGGCCCTCGACGCGAGAGACTCCCGATGACGCCCTGGTTACTGTCGGCCCTGGTCGCGCTGCTGCCGATGAGCTTCGCGTCGCGGCTCGCGACGGCCGCCTGGACCTGGCGGCACCCTCGGGCGGCGCTGGTGCTCTGGCAGGCGATCGCCCTGTCGGCCGGGCTGGGCGTGATCACCGCCGGGCTGGTCGCGGCGGTCGCCCCGCTCGACGCCGTCTTCCCCCACGGCATGCACACCTTCGTCCGCCAGCTCGCGTGGGGGCACGGCCTCCACGGCCTGGGCTGGCCCGAGTTCGCCGCGCTGGCCTGGTCGGCCGGGGTGCTGCTCTGGCTGACGGCCCACACGGTCAGGGCCGCCGTGGTCGCGCTGGCCGAACGCCGCCGTCAGCGGCTGCTGGTCGACGTGGCCGCCGAGCACCTGCCCGACGTCGACGTGTACGTCCTCCCGAGCGCCCGCCGCCTCGCCTACTGCGTGCCGGGGGCGGGCGGCCGGGTGGTGCTCAGCCAGGGGGCCGTCGACGCGTTGTCGGCGGCCGAGCTCCAGGCCGTGCTGAAGCACGAGCGGGCCCACGCGAACGGCCGCCACGACCTGGTGCTGCTGCCGTTCGTGGCGCTCGCGAAGGCGTTCGCGTGGTTGCCGTTCGCGCGCACCGCCCGGCAGGCCGTCGCGGTGCTGCTGGAGATGATCGCCGACGACCACGCCCGCGACCCGATCCCGCTGGCCCGCGCCCTGGTGACGATGACGGCCCCGGCCCCCGCCGGGGGGCTGGGCGTCGCCGACGCCGGGGTGGTCGAGCGGGTCCGCCGCCTGCTGGCCCGGGGCCGGCAGGCGGTGTGGTGGGTGTCGGTGCTGGCCTACTCGTCGTCGGTGCTGGTGCTGAGCGGGCCGGTGGCGGTGCTGGTCGCGCCGTGGCTGGTGTGGGACTGCCACCCGTCGGCCGACCTGCTCACATGCGTACCTGACTCCAGAACCTGATCAGGATCAGGGCGATGATCAGCAGGTACCACCCGGTCACCATCAGGATCCGGTAGGGGCTGCGCGACCAGCCGTACACGAACATCGGGATCATGACCGCCCAGACCGCCATGCAATAGGGGCAGAGCGCGCCGATGACGTACAGGCTCTGGTAGATCAGCCAGTGTACGAACAGCGCCCCGAACAGCAGGCCGCCGCGCACCGCCCACCCGAACCACGACGGCAGCTCCGCGCCGGTCAGCAGCACCGCGCCGACGCAGGCCACGACGGCGAACCCGGCGATCCCGAGCAGCGGGTTCGGGAAGCCGAACACCTCGGCCTGGGCCGTCTTCATGATCGACCCGCACGACAGCAGCGGGTTGATGCTGCACGTCGGCACGTAGGACGGGTCCTTGAGCAGCGCGATCTTCTCGACCGTCAGGACGAACGCGGCGATCAACCCGATCAGGCCGCCGCCCAGCAGCCACCGCGCGGCGGCCCGGTCAGCCGGCCAGGGCCGCATCGAGCGCCGCCTCGAACGCCTGGACCGAATCGGGCTGGATCTTCTTCTCGTTGAGGAAGAAGGTCGGCGTGCCGCTCACGCCCAGGGCCTCGCCGTCGGCCTGGTCCTTGCGGATGCGCTCCAGCGTGGCCGGGTCGGCGTACACCCTGTCCCAGGCGGCCAGGTCGAGCTTGAGCTCCTGGGCGAAGGACCGGAACAGCGGATCGGCGGGCACCTGCCGCTCGCCCCACTGCTGCTGGGTCTCGAACATGCGCTTGTACATGTCCTCGAACCGGCCCTGCTGCGCCGCGGCCTCGACCGCACGGGCGGCGCGCTCGGCGTTGAAGTGGCTCGGGATCGGGAAATAGCGCGCCACGAACGTGACCCGGCCCTCGTACTTCTTCCGCAGCTCCTCGACGACCGGGAAGTAGGCCCGGCACGACTCGCACTCGAAGTCGAGGAACTCGACCAGCGTGGCCTTCCCGTCGGCCGCCTTCGACAACACGTGGCTGTCCTCGCGCACGTACCGGCCGTCGGCCGAGGCGGTCTGGTTCCGGTCGAACACCAGGAAAGCGGCGATGACCACGACGAACAGGCCGACCACTCCCACGGAGACCAGCCGCGCCCGGCGCCGGGCGGCGGCCTGCCGGTCCTTCTCCCGCATCGCCGTGACCTTGGTACGGACACTCCCCATGGCCCGCTCCCTTCACTGAACTTTTACCCAATGTAGAAGATGGCTTGTGAGAGCATCGTAAAGTGCGGCTCGAACAGTTGCGACAGGTCCGCCGGGCCAAAGACGCCATGGACCGCGACTGGGCCGCCCCGCTCGACCTCGACGCCGTCGCGGCCCACGCCGGTTACTCGCGCTACCACTTCGTCCGGCTCTTCCGGGCCGTCTACGACCTGACCCCCGGCCGCTACCTGAGCCGCCGCCGCATCGAACGCGCCGAGAACCTGCTGCGTACGGCCAACCTGTCGGTCACCGAGATCTGCGCCCTGGTCGGGTTCGCCAGCCTCGGCTCCTTCTCCACGGCGTTCAAGAAGGAGACCGGCCTGACGCCCGGCGAATACCGGTCGCGGCACGCCGGCACGGCGATGGTGCCCGGCTGCTACGCGCTGCTCTGGCACGGCGCCTTCAAGACCGCAATCCAGGAGAAGCCGGGGCCGCACCCCGCTGACTAGCCTCGACAGCATGATTAAGGGACTGTCCATCGCGAACGTCTGGGTGCTCGACCACGATCGGGCCAAGGCGTTCTACACCGAGAAACTGGGCCTGGAGGTCCGCTCCGACGTGGTCATGGGCGAGGGCGGCATGCGCTGGCTCACCGTCGGCGCGAAAGACCAGCCCGACGTCGAGATCACGCTCATGGTCCCCGGCCCGCCCGCCCTCGACCCCGAGTCGGCCGAGGCGCTGAAGACCCTGATCGCGAAGGGCGTCCTGGGCGCCGGGGTGTTCGGCACCGACGACATCCACGCCGACTACGCCGCCATGAAGGCGCGCGGCGTGGAGTTCCTGCAGGAGCCGGTCGAGCGCCCCTACGGCACCGAGGCCATCTTCCGCGACGACTCGGGCACGTGGTTCTCCTTCACCCAGCGCCGTGACCAGATCGAGCCGGAGCTCGGCTGGCCCTGCTGACTACGCAACGTAATCGCAGGGTATCGATCGGGTCATGACCGCCGCTCTCATGACCGTCCTGCTCGTCTCGACCTCCCTGCCCACCTCGGCTGGAACGCTCCCGGCCCGCACGGCGCTGGAGCGGCTGCACGTCCGGCCCGCCAGCGCCGCGGTGCTGGCCCGCTACGAGCGCTCGAAGTTCATGACCGGCTGGCGGCGGCCGGGCACCGGGGGCTGCGACACCCGCCAGACCGTGCTGATGCGCGACGACCGGTCGCCCGGCTCGGGCGGTTGCGGCGACGCGACCGGCCGCTGGCACAGCCCCTACGACGACCGCACCCTGACCGACTCGGCAGAGATCGACGTCGACCACGTCGTGCCGCTCGCCAACGCCTGGATCTCCGGGGCCTGGCGGTGGAGCCCGGCCCGCCGCCACGCCTTCGCCCACGACCTCACCCGGCCCGAGCTGGTCGTGGTGAGCGAGGCGGTCAACCTCGCCAAGGGCGGCCGCAGCCCGGCCAACTGGCGTCCGCCGGTGCGGGGCTACTGGTGCGCGTACGCCCGCGACTGGATCAGCGTGAAGGACCACTACGACCTGTCGGTCACGCCGAGGGAGAGGGCGGCCCTGCGCGTCATGCTCCACACGTGCTGACAAGTGGCCGCGCTCAAGGCCGTGAAAACACGTTAAGGAAGTTTTCAGGAGTCGGACGTACCGTCGATTCCATGACCAAAGGGCCGAAGTCATGGTTGCTCGTCGCGGCCGCCGTGGTCTGGGCCGTGGTGATCACCGTCATGGTCCTGGTCCGCGGCGGCGACGTGCCCGAAGCCGCCTCGCCAAGCCCGTCGCCCTCCCCCTCCGACACCCCCTTGTCCGCCGCCGAGGTCTACCAGACGCTCATCCCGTCGGTCGTCCGCATCGAGACCAAGCGTGACGGCTCCGACCACGCCAGCATGACCACCTCGGCCATCGGCACCGGCGTCATCGCCAACGCCGACGGCACCATCCTCACCGCCGCCCACGTGGTGGCGGGGGCCTCGTCCATCGAGGTCGCCTACACCGACGGCAGCCGGACCGCCGCCAAGGTCGCGGCCAGCGACGACGACAAGGACATCGCGACCCTGCTGCCCGAGAAACTCCCCGGCACGCTCGTGCCCGCCACGCTCGGCGGCGGCGCCCAGGTCGGCGACGACGTCGTCGCGATCGGCAACCCGCTCGGCCTCACCTTCAGCACCAGCGCCGGCGTCGTCTCCGGATTGGACCGCGAGGTCGCCGGCACCGAAGGGCACATCCAGTTCGACGCGACGGTCAACCCGGGCAGCTCCGGCGGCCCGCTCGTCAACGACCGAGGCCAGGTGATCGGCATCGTCGTCTCCCTCGCGAACCCCACCGACGCCGGCACGTTCATCGGGATCGGCTTCGCCATGCCCATCGGCTCCGCGATCGGCGACGGCCCCGCCCCGCCCCTGTGAGGAAGGACCCTCCCCCGTGAGTTGGAACGACCCCGAGACCGTCCCGTCGGGCCCGATCGAGAAGCTCCTGTACGAGGTCAAGAAGACCATCGTCGGCCAGGACGCCCTCCTGGAGCGCATGCTGGTGGCGCTGCTGGCGCGGGGGCACGTCCTCGTCGAGGGCGTGCCCGGCCTCGCCAAGACGCTGGCCGTGAAGTCGCTGGCCGAGGCGATGGGCGGCGACTTCCGGCGGGTGCAGTTCACCCCCGACCTGGTGCCCGCCGACATCGTCGGCACCCGCGTCTACCACCAGCCGAGCGGCGAGTTCCAGGTCCAGCTCGGGCCGGTGTTCACCAACCTGCTGCTCGCCGACGAGATCAACCGCGCCCCCGCGAAGGTGCAGAGCGCCCTGCTGGAGGTCATGCAGGAACGCCAGGTCACCATCGGCCGCGAGACCCACCGGGTGCCCAATCCGTTCCTGGTCATGGCGACCCAGAACCCGATCGAGAACGAGGGCGTCTATCCGCTGCCGGAGGCGCAGGTCGACCGGTTCATGATGAAGATCGTGGTCGGCTACCCGAGCACGACCGAGGAGTTCGTGGTCGTCGAACGGGCCCTCGCCCCCACGGCCGCCATCCAGAAGATCCTCGAACCCGAGAACCTGAAGGACCTCCAGCGGGAGGCCGACCAGGTCTACGTCGACCCGTCGCTGATCGAGTACTCCGTCCAGCTCGCCCACGCCAGCCGCGACCCGGCCCGCGTCGGTCAAGGCGACCTGGCCCGCTACGTCACCTACGGCGCGAGCCCCCGCGCGTCGATCAACCTGGTGCTCGCGGGCCGCGCGCTGGCCTACATCAGGGGACGGGAGTACGTCGTCCCGGAAGACCTCCTCGACCTGGCCCTCGACGTCTTCCGGCACCGGCTGGTGTTGTCGTACGAGGCCCTCTCGGACGACGTGACCGCCGACCTGATCCTGGCGAAGATCCTGGCGAACCTGCCGGTGCCGAGGCCCGCCGGCCGGGGACGCTGACCGATGGCCACCCCGCCCGACCGGCTGCTGCGCCGCCTGGAGTGGCGGCTGAGCAGACGGCTCGACGGCCGGTTGCAGGGCGCCTACCGCACGGTGTGGCGCGGCGCCGGCATCGACTTCACCGACCTGCGCGGCTACCTGCCCGAAGACGACGTGCGGCACATCGACTGGAACGTCACCGCGCGGCTCGACGAGCCCTTCGTGCGTCTCTACACCGAAGACCGCGAGATGACCGCCTGGCTGGTCGTCGACCGGTCGGCCTCGATGCGCGCCGGGAAGACCGCGGCCGCGACCGACCTGGCCGTCAGCATCGCGCGCGTCGTCTCCCGTGGCGGCAACAAGGTCGGGGCCATCCTGTACGACAACACCGAGCACCGCCTGATCCCCCCGCGCGGCGGCCGGGACCAGGTGCTGCGCCTGGCCAGAGATCTGATGCGGGAGACCGCGTTCGCGAAGGCCAGCACCGACCTGGCCGGCATGCTGCGGCTGGCCGCCGCGACGATCCGGCAGCGCAGCCTGGTCGTCGTCATGTCCGACTTCATCGGCGAGCCCGGCTGGGAGAAGCCGCTCGGCATGCTCACCCACCGCCACGAGGTGGTGGTGGTCCGCATCGTCGACCCCTCGGAGCTCGAACTGCCCGACCTCGGCCTCATCGTCGTCGAGGACGCCGAGACCGGCGAGCAGTTGCTCGTCGACTCCAGCGACCCGCTGCTGCGCGGCCGGCTGGCCGACCAGGTCGCGGCGCGGGAGGCCCAGCTGGCCGCCGCGATGCGGACGGCGGGGGTCGACGCCCACCGCGTCACGACCGACCACGACCTGGTGGCCACCCTCCTCGGGCTGGTCAACGGACGGAGGGCCCGGTGACCTTCGACCAACCGCTCATGCTGGCGCTCGGCGTGCTGCTCACGATCGGCGCGGTGGCGGCGTACGTCGCGATCCAGCGACGGCGCACCGCCACCCTCGCGGCGGCCGGTTTCGCCGGTCTGGCCGGGGGCGGCCTGCGCCGGCATCTCCCGTACGCCCTCCTCCTCGCCGCCCTGCCGATCCTGCTGACCGGGCTGGCCCGCCCGCAGGCCGAGGTCAGCGTGCCGCGCATCTCCGGCACCGTGCTGCTGGCCTTCGACGTCTCCAACAGCATGAAGGCCGACGACGTGCGGCCCTCCCGGCTGGCCGCCGCGCAGGCCGCCGCCAAGGAGTTCGTCGACCGGCAACCCTCGTCGGTGGACGTCGGGGTCATCGTCTTCGGCGACCAGGCGCTGCTCACCCAGGCCCCGACCGACGACCGGGGCGCGGCGCTGGCCGCGATCGGCCGGGCGGCGGCGAGCGGCGGCACCTCGCTCGGCCGGGCCATCCTCGTCGGCCTCGGCGCCGTCACCGGCAAGCCGGTCGCCCTGCCCGAGGAGGGACAGCAGCCGCAGAGCCTCGGCTACTTCCCCGAGGCGACCATCGTGGTCTTCTCCGACGGCCAGGAGACCGGCGGCCCCGACGTCGCGGCGGCGGCCGAACTCGCGGCCGCGTCGGGGGTGCGGGTGCAGACCGTCGGCGTCGGCACGGCCCGGGGCTCGACCGTCGAGGTCGACGGCTTCCGCCTGGCCACCGCGCTCGACGCGGAGCTGCTGTCCTCCGTCGCGGAGGTCACCGGCGGGAAGTACCACGAGGCCGCCGACGCGCAGGCGCTGGCCGCCTCGGCCGACGCCATCGACCTGCGGCTCACCATGAAGAAAGAGCCCCTAGAGCTGACCGCTCCGTTCGCCGGGGCCGGGCTGCTGCTGCTCACCCTGGGCGGCCTGCTCGGCACCCGCTGGCACGGGAGGATCGTCTGATGTCGCTCAGCTGGCCGCTGGCCCTGCTCGCGCTGCTGGTCGTGCCGTTACTGCTGCTGGCGCGCTGGTTCTTCGACCGCCGCCGCAAACGCTCCGCGATCGTCGTCTCCAGCGTCGGGCTGATCCGGGCGGCGATCCCCGGCCGCAGCGCGTGGCGGCGGCGGATCCCGGTCGCGCTGTTCCTCGTCGGCCTGCTGCTGATCGGCTTCAGCCTCACCCGCCCGCAGGCCACGGTCTCGGTCCCGGCCGACAACACCTCGATCATCCTGGCCATGGACGCGTCGGGCTCGATGTGCTCGACCGACGTCGAACCCAACCGCCTGACGGCCGCCATCGAGGCCGCCCGCGCGTTCGTCGAGCAGAGCGACGACGGCACCCGGATCGGCCTGGTCGCCTTCGCCGGCATCGCCGGCCTGCTCGTCCCGCCGACCACCGACAAAGACCAGCTGCTGGAGGCCATCGACGGCCTGCGCACCTCGCGGGGCACCGCGATCGGCCAGGCGATCCTCACCTCGATCGACACGATCGCCGAGTACAACCCCGACGTCGCCGAGACCGGCGTCGACCTGAGCGCCCCGGCGGCCGGGCAGACCGGCTTCGAGCCCGACACGATCGTGGTGCTCACCGACGGCTCCAACACCACCGGCGTCGAGCCGCTCACCGCCGCGGAACAGGCCGCCGCCCGCCGCCTGCGGGTCTTCACGATCGGCTTCGGCACGACCGAACCGGCCGCCATGGTGTGCACCGCCGACCAGGTGAGCGGCGACAACTGGCGCGGCGGCGGCGGGGGCTTCGGCCGCTGGGGCGACGACAGCGGCCTGCGCCGCCGGATCATGCAGATCGACGAGGCGACCCTCACCCAGGTGGCCGACACCACCGGCGGCAAGTACTTCCGCGCCGAGGACGCCGGGCAGCTCACCGACGTGCTGACCGACCTGCCCAGCGAGATCGGCCTGCACGAGGCCGAACGCGAGACGACGGTCTGGTTCGTGCTGGCGGGCACGCTGCTGACGTTCGCCGGAGTGGGCCTGTCGATGTGGTGGAACCGGGGGCGCCAACTCGTGGCGCGGTGACGCTAGAGTCGGGCGCCATGGCACGGATCACCGAACGGCTCGCCGACCTCGCCAGCGGCGCCTTCCTCACCCAGGCGGTCGTCACCGCCAAGACGCCGTTGTCGGCGCACTTCGTGCGGGTCGAACTCCGATCAGACCGCTTCCGGACCGCCTCGTGGACGCCCGGCTGCAAGGTCCAGCTGCGCACCGACCGCGGCACCATGACGATGCGCACCTACACCCCGTTCGCGTGGGACCCCGCCGAGGGCGCCGTCTCGCTGGTCGCCTACCTGCACGGCACCGGCCCGGCCGCCCGCTGGTTCGACCGGGTGAAGCCGGGCGACCCGTGTGAACTGCTCGGCCCGCGCCGCTCGATCGACCTGACCGCCGCCGCGTCGCCGCTCGTCTTCGTCGGCGACGAGACCAGCGTCGGCCTGGCCGCCGTGCTCGGGCAGACCCGCCCCGACGGCGTCACCTACCTGCTGGAGGCCGCCGACCCAGCCGAGTACACCGACGTGCTGGCCGCGCTCGGGGTGACCGCGACGGTCGTGGCGAAGACCGCCGACCGGCACGACCTGCTCGCCGCCGCCCGGCCCGACGGATATGACCTGGTCGTCACCGGCGACGCCGCGACCGTCGGCCCGGTCAGGCGCGCGGCCCGCGACTGGACGCCCGCCCCGGGCAAGGTCGTCGGCAAGGCGTACTGGGCGGAGGGGCGCGCCGGGCTCGACTAGGTGTTGATGACGGCCAGCACGAGCACGGCCACCATGATCCCCGTCATGACCCCGGCCAGCACCAGCAGCGTCGTCTTCTTCACCGTGCCCGGCCAGGCGAGCCGGTTCTGGCTCCGATGGGCGCAGGCGGTGTTCATGCGGTCGATCCGGGTGGCGAAGGCCCGGTCGTTCGTGCGCAACGAGTGTTCGATCTCCGTCAGGATGCGCTGTTCAGCCGCCGACATTCCCATGGGCGTGATCCTTCTCGAGGGGCAATCGCATGCCCTGCTACCCCGGAAGGACCGCTTTTACACGGCGGCGTGCTCGGCCCATTCGTACATGCGCTGGTCGCGGTGGATCACGATCAGGTCGGCCTTCTCGATTCGCGCCCGCGCCGGGGGCGCCTCGATCAGCGCGAGCGCCGAGGCGACGGCCGCATAGGCGACCGGCGCGTTGCTGTAGGCGATCGAGACGTGCGGGACGAAGCCCGCCTCGCGGCCCGGCACCAGCGGCCACACCTCGGCCATCGCCTGCCGGATCGCCAGCCGCACCGCCACGACGGGCCCGACCGGCACCGGATCCCAGCGCACCGCCTCCCGGGTGATCACCGGCCGGACCAGTTCGAGGTCGAACGGGGGCAGCACCGACAGCCTGCGCTTGGCCGCCTCGACCATCAGCCGCACCTGCTCGTCGGTGACCTCGTCGACGAACCCGACCTGCTGCATGGTCAGGTGCAACGACGCGTCGGGCACCAGGTCGAGCTCCGTCAGCCCGGCCAGCCCCTGCCGGTAGACGGCCGCGAGGCGGTGGACGTCGGGGTCGTCGCGGAAGGTGAGATGCCAGGCGTACCCCCGCCGCCCCACCCGCCAGCCGGGCCGCCACCACCAGTGGTCGGCCATCCGCTCTTCATCGCTCACGCCGTCCAGTGTCGACCCTCGGTGATCAAACGGCCACCATGGGTCGTCCCGCATAGCGCTTAGTGTGAGAGCAGGAGGCGGTGATGAACGACAACCCGATCCTGGTCACCGGCGCGACCGGCAAGACGGGCGCCCAGGTGGTCGGCGACCTGCTCGACAGGGGCCGGCGCGTATGCGCCATGGTCCACCGCGAAGACGACCGCTCGGCCTGGCTGGCGAAACAGGGCGCCGAGATCGTCAGCGGCGACCTGCTCGACATCGACGCCGTCGCCCGAGCCCTGACCGGCGTGCGCCGCGCCTACTTCGTCTACCCGATCCGCCCCGGCCTCGTCGAGGCGACCACCGCCTTCGCCCAGGCGGGCGCGGAGACGGGCCTCGACGTGGTCGTCAACATGTCCCAGATCTCGGCCCGCCGCACCGCCAAGAGCGACGCCGCCCGCCAGCACTGGCTCTCCGAGCGCGTCTTCGACTGGGCCCCGGCGGGCGCCGTCCACCTGCGCCCGACCTTCTTCGCCGAGTGGCTGCCGGTGAACTGGCGCTTCATCGACGGTTCCGGCGTGCTGCCCCTGCCCTTCGGCGAGGGCCGGCACGCCCCGATCGCGGCCGGCGACCAGGCCCGCGTGATCGCCGCCATCCTGGTGGCCCCCGACGACCACGTCGGCCACACGTATCCGCTCTACGGCCCGGTCGAGCTGAACCACCACGAGATCGCCGCGGCGATGTCGAGGGAACTCGGCATCCCGGTCCGCTACGACCCGATCGAGATCGACGCCTTCGCCGAGGCGCTACGCAAGGCCGGCAGCCCGGAACACCTGATCCAGCACCTGTCGGAGGTGGCCGTCGACTACCGCAACGGCGTCTTCGCCGGCACCGACGACGTGATCGAGCGCATCACCGGCCGCAAACCCCAAACCGTCGAACAGTACGTCAGAACCAACCGCGACCTGTTCGCGGGAGCGGCCGCGTAGATGCGACCTGTTCAGGTGAACATCAAGGCTCTCGACGCCTCGGCCGTCGGCCGGTTCTGGGCCGAGGCGCTCGGGTGGAGTGCCTACAGTCCCGGTGTGACCACCTATGTCGGGCCTCCAGGCGGGCTCGTCTGGCCCGACCCGGTGTTCGTCGGCGTCGACGTCGTGCCCGTGCCCGAGGGCAAGCCGGCGGTGAAGAACCGGGTGCACCTCGATCTCAACCCCACCTCCGTCGGGCGGCTGCTGGAGCTCGGCGCGACGCCCGTCGACATCGGGCAGGGGGAGGTGCCGTGGACGGTGCTCGCCGACCCCGAAGGCAACGAGTTCTGCGTGCTGGAGCCGAGGGAGGTCTACCGCGATACCGGGCCCATCGCGGCGATCGTCGTCGACTGCGTCGATCCGCGGGCCATGGCGCGGTTCTGGGGGGCGGCGCTCGACTGGAAGCTCCTTCACGTGACCGACGACCACGCCGGGTTCCGGTCGGCCGGGGGCCCCTTCCTCGACTTCTCCCGGTCGCCCGGGGTGAAGACCGTGCCCGATCGGGTGCATCTCGATCTGCTGCCCGGTCGCGAGGGCGAGGTGGCGCGGGTGCGGGCGCTGGGCGCCCTCGATCTCGACCTCGGTCAGGGCGAGGTCGAGTGGTCGTGCCTGACCGATCCCGAAGGGCACGAGTTCTGCGTGTTGCGTCCCTAGCCGCAGCGGCCGAACATCTGCACGTACGTCATGGCCGGGGTCGCCGACACCGACGGGTCGGCGCTGCCGTAGGCCGCGCGGGTGTACATCTCGGTGTAGCCGGGGGTCAGGATCGTCGCGCGGTGCGGGGGGCTGCCCATCCACCAGGTCACGGCGGCGCGGGGGGTGACGGAGGCGCGGCCCCAGCCGAGGTAGGCGTTCTCGCCGACCGCCCACGACGTGCCGCTGCGGCAGTAGCCCGCCGCCTTCGCGCGGGCCGCCGGGTCGGTGCCGGTCTCGGGGTTGATGTGGACGTCGCAGCGGGCCGGATCCGACTTGAGCGGCGTGCAGTTGCCCACCTGGGCGACCGTGCCCCACCAGCGGATCCGGACGGCGGCGGCGACCTCCTTGGAGGTGGCGGCGCGCAGCGGCACCTGCCGGCCGCCGAGGCCGACGTACCGCTTCAGCGGCTGGAGAGCCCGGGCGGTGCGTTCGGCGTTGACCAGGCAGAGCACCGACTGTTCGATCTTGCTGCCCTGCATGAGGTGGTCGTAGCGGCCGCGGGCGGTGTCGGGGAAGGCGGACTTCTCGCGGTAGACGAGGTCGGCGTCGGCGCAGGGGGCCGACGTGGTCGCCGACGCGGGGGCGGCGGGAAAAGCGAGCGCGGCTACCGCGCCGAGGACGAGCAGGCTTCTCATGGTGCGAGCGTGCGCCGACGTCCTTGCCGTCGGCTTGAGTACGCCTTTACTCAATCGGGCTGGGCTAGCCTCTGGCTGTGCTCGACTGGGATCACAACGCCTACTACCACCGGCTCCTGCTCGGCCACCTGCCGCCGGAGCCCGCGCGGGTGCTCGACGTCGGCTGCGGCTCCGGCGCCTTCGCCGCCGAACTGGCCGCCCGTGCCGCGCACGTCGATGCCCTCGACCGCGCCCCCGAGATGATCGAGGAGGCCGCCGCGCGCGGCCTCGGCAACGTCTCCTGGGTGCTCGGCGACGTCCTGACCGACCCGCTGCCGGGCGACGGCTACGACGCGGTCTTCTCGATCTGCGCCCTGCACCACATGTCGCTGCGCGAGGTGCTGCCGATCCTGGCGGCGGCCCTGCGGCCCGGCGGGGTGCTGGCGGCGATCGCGCTGCCCCGGCTCGACCTGCTCAGGGAGCCGCACCTCGAACTCGCCGCGGCGGCCGGGCACCGGGCCCTCGGGGCGGCGTACCTGACGAGACGGCTGCTGAACGGCGGCGGCGGGTTCTTCGCCAAGGACGCGGCGCACGACGCCATGCCCATGGTGCTGAACCCGCCGCTGACCACCCGGGAGGTCGCCCGTGAGGCCGCCGCGCTGCTGCCCGGGGTGCGGGTGCGGCGGCTGGTCTTCTGGCGCTACCTCCTGACCTGGGAGAAGCCGACCGGCTGACTCACTCGCCGAGTGCGGCCAGGAGTTCGTCTTTGGTCATCGAGCTGTAGCCCTCGACGTTCTTCTCCTTGGCCTGTTCGAGCAGTTCCTCCTTGGTCCGGCCGCGCGGCTTCGGCGGCTTGGCCAGTTCGTCGGCCTTGGCCTGGCTGAACACGCGGCCCAGCCGGACCAGCTTGTCGCCGGGCACGACCTTGGCGAGGACGGGGAGGATGTCGCTCTCCTCCTCCTCGACGTGGTGCTTGACGGCCTTCTCCATCTGCTCCAGAACCGAGGTGAACTCCGCCTTGTCGGGGTCGGCCGCCATCAGCGCGGCCAGCAGTTCCTCGGCCTCGTGATGCTCTTCGGTGCCGTGGTGCACCTCGCCCCGTTCGCTCGGCGCGGCCTTGGCCAGCGCGGAGTAGACGTGGACCTCCTCGGCGCGGGCGTGCGCGACGAACTTGGCGGCCAGTTCGGCCACCAGGGCGGGGCGGTTCTCCCGCTCGGTCTTCAGCTTCTCGAAGAGCTGCTCGACGTCGCGGTGGTCGGCCATGATCAGGTCGATGACGGTCTGGCTCATCTCGTCTCCAGAAGTTCGAAGAGGGTCAGTCGGTGGTGAGGGCGTCCATCAGGTCGCCGACGGTCGCGTCGGGCACGGCGCGGGCGACGTCGGCCAGGGCGACCATGCCCACCAGGGTGTGCCCGTCGATCACGGGCAGCCGGCGGACCTTGTGGGAGCCCATCGTGCGCAGGACCTCGCGGGCGTCGTCGTCGGCGCCGATGGTGACGACCTCGGCGCCGCCCAGCTCACCGGCCAGGCACGACTTCGGGTCGCGGCCCTGGGCGATGACCTTCACGACGATGTCGCGGTCGGTCAGCATGCCCTGGAGCCGGTTGTCCTCGCCGCAGATCGGCAGCGAGCCCACGTCGAGGCTGAGCATCTTCTCGGCCGCCTCGGCGATGGTCTGATCGGAGTTCACGCACTCCGCGTTCGGGGTCATGATCTCACGTGCGGTGGTCATGGCCTCTCCTTCCGTCACGACCCCGCTGCCCCGCTCACGGCGGTTGAAAAGCCAGCGCCGCCTCGACCGCCTCCAGAAGGTCGGCGGCGACCCGTTCGGCCGCCCTGATCTCGCCGATCTTCGTGACGGCCGTGGGCACCAGGATGCCCCGCGCCCCGGCGGCCCGTGCGGCCTCCATGTCGCGGCCGATGTCGCCGATGACCACGCACTCGGCGGGCGGCACCCCCAGCCGCCGCGCGGCCGACAGGACCATGCCCGGCGCCGGTTTCCGGCAGGGGCAACCGTCGTCCTCGCCGTGGACGCAGACCTCCCACACGTCGAAGGGGCCGAGGAGCTCCTCCACCCGGTCGTTGACTTCCGAGAGTTCACGGAGAGTGATGAGGCCCCGGGCCACCCCCGACTGGTTGGTGATCACTCCGATCGGCACCCCCGCCGCCCGCAGGCGATCGAGGGCGGCCCGCGCGCCGGGCATCGGGAGCACACGTTTGGCGTCGTTGTTGTAGGGGAGGTCGACAATCAGGGTCCCATCCCGGTCGAACAGAATCGCGCGCATGATCTCGCGCTACCCGTGACTCCGGCCGGAGATGTCAACGCCGCCAAACCAGGTGCGGTCGTTTCCGACGCTGGTGAAGCGCTACTCCGAGGAGCGCTTCTCGAGTGGTGTTCTCCACGCGAAAAACGCGAAAGCGGGTCCCATGAGATTTCTGGGAATCAACGCGATCTTCCATGACCCTTCCGCCGCGCTGGTCGTCGACGGGCGGACCGTCGCCGCCGCCGAGGAGGAGCGGTTCAGCAGGCGGAAACACGGCAAACGACCGGTGGCGTTCTCGGCCTGGGAGCTGCCGGAAATGGCGGCGGCCTGGTGCCTGGAGAAGGCGGGGCTGCGGCCGGAGGACCTCGACGGGGTGGCGTACTCCTACGATCCCGCCCTGGTGGAGGAGGACGGGCCGGGTCAGGACGGCGGCTGGGAGATGCTGCGCACCGCCTACGCCGTGCGGGCCCCCGCCTTCTTGGCGACCGCGTTGCCGGGGCTCGACCCCGCGCAGGTGATGTTCGTCCCCCACCACGTCGCCCACGCCGCCTCCGCCGGGCTGGCCGCGCCGTTCGGCGACTGCGCCGTGCTGGTCTGCGACGGCCGCGGCGAGGCGGTCTCCCACCTGGCGGGCGCCTACCGCGACGGCGAGCTGACCGTCCTGGCGAGCCAGGCGCTGCCGCACTCCCTCGGGCTCATGTACGAGGACGTCACCGACCACCTCGGCTTCCTGCGCTCCAGCGACGAGTACAAGGTCATGGCGATGGCCTCCTACGGCACGCCGAAGCACCTCCCCGCGCTCCGCGAGCTGATCGGCGCGACCGGTGACGGCGGCTTCCACGTCGACCCGATCGACTGGAACGTCTTCGCCAAGCAGGTCCCGCGCGGCGGCGCCTGGAACGGCGAGCACGCCGATCTGGCGGCCAGCGTCCAGGCCCGGCTGGAGGAGGTGCTGCTCGACCTGGCCGCGTGGTTGCACGACCGCACCGGCCTCGACCGGCTCGCCCTGGCCGGCGGCGTGGCGCTGAACTGCGTGGCCAACACCCGCCTGTTCGAGCGCAGCCCGTTCCGCGAGGTGTGGGCCCAGCCGGCGGCCGGCGACTCGGGCACCGCCCTGGGCGGCGCGCTCCACCTGGCGAAGACCTACGGCGACCCGGTCGCCCCGATGCCGGGGGCCGACCTGGGCCGGGGCTTCACCGACGCCGAGCTGGCGGCCTGGCTCGACGTCGCCCAGATCCCCTACTCCCGCCCGCCCGACATCGCGGTGGCGGTGGCCGACGCCCTCGCCCAGGACCGGATCGTGGCCTGGTTCCAGGGCCGCAGCGAATACGGGCCGCGTGCGCTGGGCCGCCGGTCGCTGCTGGCCCACCCGGGCAATCCGCGCAACACCGAACGGCTCAACGACGTGAAGGGCCGTGAGCAGTTCCGGCCGGTCGCGCCCATGGTGCTGGAGGACCGGGCCGCCGAGATCTTCTCGCGGGGGCCGGTGCCCAGCCCGTACATGTTGTTCGTGCACGACGTGGCCCCGGTGTGGCGCGACCGCATCCCGGCCGTCGTGCACGTCGACGGGACGGCCCGCATCCAGACGGTGTCGGCGGGGCGCGACCCGCTCATGGCGGCCGTGCTGAACGCCTTCGAGTCGCTGACCGGGCTGCCCGTGGTGGTCAACACGTCGCTGAACACGGCCGGGCGGCCCATGGTCGACGATCCGCGCGACGCCCTGGAGTGCTTCGGGTCGGCGCCGGTCGACGTGCTGGCCCTCGGGCCGTTCCTGGTGCGGAGGTCGGCATGAGCGAACCGGAGATCACCGTCGTCATCCCGACCGTGGGCCGCGGCACGCTGCGCGCGGTCGCCGAGGCGGTGCCGGAACGGTTCCCGCTCATCGTGGTCGACGACCGGCCGTGGCGGCGCGTCGACCGGCTGCCCGTCGGGGAGCCGTCGGCGACGCTCGTCATCCTGCCCTCGGGCGGACGCGGCCCGGCGGCGGCCCGGAACCACGGGTGGCGCGCGGCCTCGACCGAATGGGTCGTCTTCCTCGACGACGACGTGCTGCCGGGGCCCGGATGGGCCGAGAAGCTGGGCGACGACCTGCGCGATCTGCCGCCCGAGGCGGCGGGCTCGCAGGCCCGGATCGTGGTGCCGCTCGACGGGGGCAGGCCGCCGACCGACGCCGAACGCAACACCCTGGGCCTGACCACGGCCCGGTGGATCACCGCCGACATGGCGTTCCGGCGCAGCGCGCTGGCCGCCGTGGGCGGCTTCGACGAACGTTTCCCCCGCGCCTACCGCGAGGACGCCGACCTGGCGCTGCGGCTGACCTCGGCCGGGCACCGGCTGGTGACCGGCCGGCGGACCACCGTCCACCCCGTCAGGGACGAGGGCTTCTGGGCGAGCCTGCGGCGGCAGCGCGGCAACGCCGACGACGCGCTGATGCGCCGGATCCACGGCCCCGGCTGGCGGGCCCGCGTCGGCGCTCCCGGCCGGTTGAGCCAGCACCTGGTGACGACCGCGCTCGGGCTGACCGCCGCCGGCCTGGCCTGGCGCGGCCACCCCGCCGCCGCCCGGCTCGCGTTCGCGGGCTGGGCCGGGCTGACCGCCCGCTTCGCCTGGAGCCGGATCGCCCCGGGACCGAGGACGCCGTCGGAGGTGCTGCGCATGGCCGCGACCAGCGTGCTGATACCGCCCGCCGCCTGCCTGCACCGGCTGGGCGGCGAACTGCGGGTCCGAGTGAGAGGGGGAGGCGCGTGCATCCGCACCTGAACGATCTGACCGCCACGCTGAACCGGCTGGAGCACGAGACGGCCCGCGTCCGCGTGTGGGGCCGCAAGCTGGCCGGCGTCCTCGACGACGGGGGACGCCTGCTGGCCTGCGGAAACGGCGGGTCGGCGGCCGAGGCGCAACATCTGACCGCCGAGCTCGTCGGCCGGTTCCGCGCCGACCGACGGCCGTACGCGGCCATCGCCCTGCACGCCGACACCTCGTCGACCACGGCGATCTGCAACGACTACGGCCCGGAGGAGGTCTTCGCCCGCCAGGTGCGGGCGCACGGACGCCCCGGCGACGTGCTGCTCTCGTTGTCGACCAGCGGGGCCAGCCCGAACGTGCTGGCCGCCACCCGCACCGCCCGCGACTGCGGCCTGATGACCTGGGCGCTGACCGGCCCGCCGCCCAACGACCTGGCGACCCTCTGCGACGACGCGATCCCGGTCCCGTCGGGCAGCCCGTGCGTCGTCCAGGAGGTGCATCTGGTGCTCGTCCACCTGCTGTGCGAGGCGATCGAGGAGGCGCTGCCGTGACCGGACCTCTGGTCGTCATCGGCGACACCCTGCTGGACTGCGATCTCGACGGGCGCAGCGACCGGGTCGCGCCCGACTCGGGTGCGCCCGTGATCGAGGACGCGGCGGAGCGCGTGCGGCCGGGCGGGGCCGGGCTGGCCGCGCTGCTGGCGGCGGCCGACGGCACGCAGGTCGTGCTGGTCACGCCGCTCGGCGACGACCCGGACGGCCGGCTGCTGCACCGCCTGCTGGCCCGGCACCTGATCGTGGTCCCGCTGCCGATGCGCGGCACGACCGTGCGCAAGACCCGGATCAGGGTCGGCGGCGACACGCTCGCCCGGCTCGACTCCGGCGACGGCGTGGCGGGCGAGCTGACCGGCCGGGCGCTGCCGGTGCTGCGGCGGGCGGGCGCGGTCCTCGTCTCCGACTACGGGCGCGGCACCGCCGACCTGGTCGCGAAGCTGCTGCCCGGCCTGGCCGCCGCCCCGGTGGTGTGGGATCCGCACCCGCGCGGCCCGCTGCCGCCCGAGTGCACGATGGTGACCCCGAACCTGGCCGAGACGGCCGCGCTGACCGGTTCCGGCGAGCCCGCCGAGGCGGCCCGCCGCCTGCTGGCCATGCTCGGCGGGGAGGCCGTGGCGGTCACCCTCGGGGCCGAGGGCGCCCGCTTCCACTCCGGCGACCGCGGTTTCCACGTGCCGGTGCCCGAGCCGGTCACGAGCGGCGACACCTGCGGCGCGGGCGACCGGTTCGCCACGGCGGCGGCCGCCGCCCTGCTCGGCGGGGCGACCTGCGCCGAGGCGGCCGTGGCGGCGACCGCGGCGGCCACCGCGTTCGTCGCGGCCGGGGGCGTCGCGACGGTTCCGGTCGCCGCGCCCGAGGGCGACGCCGACGTGCTGCGCCGGGCCGACCGGGTGCGCCGGGCGGGCGGCCGGGTGGTCGCCACCGGCGGCTGCTTCGACCTGCTGCACGCCGGTCACGTCAGCCTGCTGCGCCGGGCCCGGGAGCTCGGCGACCTGCTGGTCGTCTGCCTCAACTCCGACCTGTCGGTGCGCCGCCTCAAGGGCAAGGGCCGCCCGGTCTCCCGGCAGGAGGACCGGATGGCCGTGCTCCACGCGCTGGAGGACGTCGACGGGGTCGTCGTGTTCGACGAGGACACCCCGGCCGAGGTCATCCGCGCCCTGCGGCCCCACGTGTGGGTCAAGGGCTCCGACTACGGCGGCCGGGCGCTGCCCGAGTCGGCGGTGCTGGCCGACGTCGGCGCCGAACTGGTGCTGCTCGACACGGTGCCCGAACGCTCCACCACCCGGCTCATCACGGCCGCCGCCCGACGGCCCGACCTCTGGAAGGAACATCGATGCTGGGAAACATCCTGATCACGGGAGGCGCGTCCGGCCTCGGGCTGGCCACCGCGCGGGCCGTCGCCAAGGCGGGCGGGCGGCCGCTGATCATCGACCGCGCCGTGCCGGAGGACTTCGAGCACGTCCGCGCCGACCTGGCCGACGGCCAGGCGACCGAGGCGGCCGTCCGGTCGCTCGCCCGGTCGGCCGGCGGGCTCGACGGCGTCTTCACCGCCGCCGGGACCGACGCCTGCGGCGCGCTCACCGACGTGCCCGCCGGGACGTGGGAACGCGTCGTGCGGGTGAACCTGCTGGGCACGGCCGCCGTGGTGCGGGCCGCGCTGCCGTTCCTGGTCGAGAGCCGGGGGCGGGTGGTGACCTGCGCGTCCACGCTCGGGATCAAGGCCGTCGGCGACGCCACGGCCTACTGCGCGAGCAAGTTCGGCGTCGTCGGGTTCACCCGGGCGCTGGCGGCGGAACTGGCCGGGACGGTGGGCGTGACGCTGCTGATCCCGGGCGGCATGAGCACCAGCTTCTTCGACGGCCGCCCCGACCAGTACAAACCCGGCCCGGACGCCCAGCTCAACCGCCCCGAGGACGTCGCCGAGACGGTCGTGTTCGCGTTGTCCCAGCCGTCCGGGTGCGAGTTGCGGGAACTGGTCGTCTGCCACTCGATGGAGACGTCGTGGCCCTAGACCTGCTGGTGCTGCGCGGCCTGGGGCTCGGCGACCTGCTCACCGGGCTGCCCGCGCTGCGCGCCCTGCGGCGGGCCTTCCCGGCCCACCGGCTGGTGCTGGCGGCGCCCGCGACGTACCGGGAACTGCTGGGCGGGGAGGCGGACGTGTGGCTCGACGTGCGCGGGCCCGGTCCGGTGCCGGTGACCGGCTGCGACGTCGCGGTCAACCTGCACGGCCGGGGGCCCGAGAGCGTCGCGGCGCTGCGCGCGGCCGAGCCCCGCCTGCTGATGAGCCACACGGCCGGGCCGCCTTGGAACCCGGCCGCGCACGAGGTCGCCAGGTGGTGCGACCTGCTCGGCTGGTACGGCGTGCCCGCCGACCCGGCCGACCTCCGGCTCGGCCCGCACGAGGGCGGCGGGCCGATCGTCGTCCACCCAGGCGCGGCCTTCGCGGCCCGTCGCTGGCCGCCCGAACGGTTCGCCGGCGTGGCCGCCGCGCTGCGCGCCGAAGGACGGCCCGTGGTCGTCACGGCCGGCCCCGGCGAGAGCGGCCTGGCCGCGCGGGTCGCGGGAGACCTGCCGGTGCTGACGCCGACGCTGCCGGAACTGGCCGAGCTGGTGCGCCGGGCCCGGCTGGTGATCTGCGGCGACACCGGCGTGGCCCACCTCGCCGCCGCCTACGGCACGCCGTCGGTGGTGCTGTTCGGCCCCACGCCCCCCTCGGCGTGGGGGCCGCCGCCGGGACCCCACCGGGTCATCTGGCACGGCCGCACGGGCGACCCGCACGGCCGGACCCCCGACCCGGGGCTTCTGGAGATCACGGTGACCGAGGTGCTGGGCGCGGCCCGGGACCGGCTGGAGGTGAGCGTCGCATGAGGACCGTCGTGACCGGCGGGGCCGGGTTCCTCGGCTCCTACCTGTGCGAACGGCTGCTCGACCGGGGCGACGAGGTGGTCTGCCTCGACAACCTGCTCACCGGCGACCCCGAGAACGTCGCCCACCTGATGGAGCGGCCGGGCTTCCGGATGGTCGACTGCGACGTGACCGAGTTCCTGCACGTGTCGGGGCCGGTCGACCTGGTGCTGCACTTCGCCTCGGCCGCGTCCCCGGCCGACTACCTGGCCTATCCCGTCGAGACCCTCAAGGTCGGCAGCACCGGCACCCTCCACACGCTGGGCCTGGCCAGGGAGAAGGGCGCCCGGTTCGTGCTGGCGTCCACCAGCGAGGTCTACGGCGACCCGCTCGAGCACCCGCAGCGGGAGGGCTACTGGGGCAACGTCAACCCGGTCGGCCCCCGCAGCGTGTACGACGAGGCCAAGCGGTTCGGCGAGTCCCTCACCACCGCCTACGGCCACGCCCACGACATGGACACCGCGATCGTCCGCATCTTCAACACCTACGGGCCGCGGATGCGCCCCCACGACGGCCGCGCCATCCCGACGTTCATCCGCCAGGCCCTTGCCGGGGAGCCGATCACGGTCACCGGCAGCGGCGAGCAGACCCGCTCGATCTGCTACGTCGACGACACCGTCGCGGGCATCCTCGCCCTGGCCGACAGCGACTTCGGCGGCCCGGTGAACATCGGCAACCCGGCCGAGACGACCATGACCGAGCTGGCCAGGGAGATCCGCGACCTGGCCGGGTCGTCGTCCCCGATCGTGTACGTCGACCGTCCGGTCGACGACCCGCACCGGCGCTGCCCCGACACCTCACTGGCCGCCGCCCGGCTCGGCTGGCGGCCCTCGGTCCCGGCCACGGCGGGGCTGCGCCGCACGATCCGCTGGTTCGCGGAGGAGAGGGAGCCGACGAGGGGATGAGCGCTCACGTCCTGCTGGCCCGCCTCGACAGCGTCGGGGACGTGCTGCTGATGGGCCCGGCGGTCCGCGCCGTGGCGGCGGGGGCCGACCGGGTGACCCTGCTGGCGGGCCCGCGCGGGCGGTCGGCCGCCGACCTGCTGCCGGGCGTCGACCGGGTGCTGGAGTGGCCGGCGCCCTGGATCGAGCCCGAACCCGACCCGGTCGATCCGGAGCACCTGCGGCTGCTGGTCAAGATGGCCGACGACGTCGACCGGGCGCTGATCTTCACCTCGTTCCACCAGTCGCCGCTGCCGCTGGCGCTGCTGCTGCGGATGGCCGGGGTGCCGTGGATCGGCGCGATCAGCGACGACTACCCGGGCTCGCTGCTCGACCTGCGGCACCGGGTGCCCGACGACATTCCGGAGGCCGAACGCGCCCTCAGCCTGACCACGGCCGCCGGATACACGCCGCGCGGCTTCCATCTGGCGGTGCGGCGGCCGCTGCCCGATCCCGGCCTGCCCGCGGGCTACCTCGTCGTGCATCCGGGCACCTCGGTGCCCGCGCGGGCGTGGCCGCCGGGCCACTGCGCCGAGCTGGTCGAACTGCTCGCCCGGCACGGCCACCCGGTGGTGGTGACCGGCTCCCCCGGCGAACGCGAGCTGACCTCCCGCGTCGCCGGGCGGCACGGCGTCGACCTCGGCGGGCGCACCACCCTGGAAGAACTGGCCGGGGTGCTGGCCGGGGCCCGCGTGGTGGTGGCCGGGAACACCGGCCCCGCCCACCTGGCCGCCGCCGTCGGCACGCCCGTCGTGTCACTGTTCGCGCCGACGGTGCCCGCCGTCAGGTGGGCGCCCTACGGAGTCCCGCACCGGCTGCTGGGCGACCAGCACGCCGCCTGCGCCGGGACCCGGGCCACGGTCTGCCCGGTCGCCGGGCACCCGTGCCTGAGCTCGGTGGTCCCGGCCGAGGTGTACGAGGCGATCGAGGAGGTCCGGCGATGAGGATCCTGGCCTGGCACGTGCACGGCTCCTGGATGACGGCGTTCGTCCACGGCCCGCACGACTACCTGGTCCCGGTCACCCCCGACCGTGGCCCCTACGGCAGGGGCCGCGCCCGCACCTACGACTGGCCGGCCAACGCTCGCGAGGTCGCCCCGGAGCGGCTGCGCGACGAGCACGTGGACGTCGTCGTCCTCCAGCGCCCCGACGAGCTGGAGCTGGCCCGCCGCTGGCTGGGCCGCGACGTGCCGTGGGTGTACGTCGAGCACAACACCCCGCCCGACGTGCGGACCCGCCACCCCATGGCCGACCGGGGCGGGCCGCTCGTGCACGTCACCCACTTCAACCGCCTCTTCTGGGACAACGGCCGGGCCGCCGCCACCGTGATCGAGCACGGCGTGCCCGACCCCGGCGGGCGCTACACCGGCGAGCTCGCCCGGTCGGCCGCCGTGATCAACGAGCCGGTCCGCCGGACCCGCGTGGCCGGCACCGACCTGCTGCCCCTCTTCTCGCCCGTGGACGTCTTCGGCATCGGCACCGAGGCGCTGGAGAACGGCCAGGGCGACCTCCCCCACGACCGCATGCTGACCGAACTGGCGCGGCGGCGGGTCTACGTCCATCCGTACCGGTGGACCTCGCTCGGGCTGTCGCTGCTGGAGGCGATGGCCCTCGGCATGCCCGTCGTCGCGGTCGCCTCGACCGAGGCCGGGGAGGCCGTGCCGCCCGAGGCGGGCGTGTTGTCCACCGACCCCCACCGGCTCGCCGAGGCGGCGCGGCAGTTCGCCGCCGACCCCGATCTCGCCCGCCACGCGGGTGAGGCGGCCCGCGCGGCGGCCCTCGGCCGCTACGGACTCGACCGGTTCCTCGCCGACTGGGACCGGCTGCTCAAGGAGGTGGTGCGATGAGGATCGCGATGGTTTCGGAGCACGCCAGCCCGCTGGCCGGGCTGGGCACCCCGGACGCGGGCGGCCAGAACGTCCACGTGGCGGCGCTGGCGACCGCGCTCGCGGCGCTCGGCCACGAGGTCACCGTCTACACCCGTAGAGACGACCCCGGCCTGCCCGAACGGGTGCCGCTCTGCCCCGGCGTCACGGTCGCCCACGTGCCCGCCGGGCCGCCGGCGCCGATCCCGAAGGACGACATCCTGCCGTGGGTGCCCGACTTCGCCTCCTGGTTGCGGGAGCAGTGGGCCTTCGAGCGGCCCGACGTGGCGCACAGCCACTTCTGGATGAGCGGCCTGGCCACGCTCGGCGCGGCCGGGCGGCTGGGCGTGCCGGTCGCGCACACCTTCCACGCGCTGGGCACCGTCAAGCGGCGCCACCAGGGCCCGGCCGACACCAGCCCGGCCGAGCGCATCGCCGCCGAGACGGCCATCGGCCGCGCCGCCGACGTGATCGTCTCGACCTGCCCCGACGAGGTCGACGAGCTGGCCCGGATGGGGGTGCCCCGCCACCGCGCCCGCGTGGTGCCGTGCGGGGTCGACCTCGGCCTGTTCCGTCCCGGCGAGCCCGGTGAACGCCGGGCGCGGCCGAGGTTGTTGTCGATCGGGCGGCTGGTGCCGCGCAAGGGCGTCGACACGGTGATCCAGGCGCTGCCGTACCTGCCGGACGCCGAGCTGGTCATCGGCGGCGGGCGGCCCGTCGACGACCTCGACCACGACGAGGAGGCGACCCGGCTACGGGCCGAGGCCGGCCGCGTCGGCGTGGCCGACCGGGTGACCTTCACCGGCCAGGTGGCGCGCGATGACGTGCCGGGCCTGATGCGCTCGGCCGCCGCCGTGGTCTGCGTGCCCTGGTACGAGCCCTTCGGCATGGTCGTGCTGGAGGCGATGGCCTGCGGGGTGCCGGTGATCGCGTCGGCGGTCGGCGGCCAGAAGGACACCGTGGTCAACGAGGTGACCGGCCTGCTGGTGCCGCCGCGCCGGCCGACGGCCGTCGCCGGGGCGGTCCGGCGACTGCTGGACGACCCCCTGGAGAGCGACTCGTTCGGGATCGCCGGAGCCGACCGCGCCGCCACCCGCTACGGCTGGGACCGGGTGGCGCGGGACACCGTCGCCGCCTACGCCCAGGCGATGCGCCGCGTGGAACGCACGGCCTCATGAGCGGCTCCTCGACCGCGGTCATCGTGATGGACGTGCTCAACCCCTACGACCACGAGGACGCCGAGGCGCTGGCCGCCAACGTGGAGGGGACGATCGGCCCGATCAGCGGGCTGATCGACAAGGCCAGGCGGGCCGGCGTGGAGCTGATCTTCGTCAACGACAACCACGGCGACTTCAGCGCCACCCGCGACGACCTGATCCGGCGCGCCCTGGCGGGCCGGCGGCCCGACCTGGTCGAACCGCTGGTGCCGCCGGGGAACTTCGCGTTCCTGCCGAAGGTCCGCCACAGCGTCTTCTACGGCACCCCGCTGGAGTACGCGCTCAACCGCGAGCACGTCGAGACGGTCGTCCTGGCGGGCCAGGTGACCGAGCAGTGCGTGCTCTACAGCGCCCTCGACGCCTACGTGCGCGAGTTCACGGTGCGGATCGCCGTCGACGGCGTGGCGGCCATCCACGACGACCTCGGGACGGCGGCCCTGCGCATGATGGAGCGGAACATGCGGGCCGACCTGCTCCCGGCCGCCGACTGCCTGTGACCGACTGCCTGTGACGGAGATCTGATGCGAGACGACGTGCTCCACGCCCTGGCCGACGAGGCGGCGGCGATGTCGGGTGGCTGCGGCGCGACGGCGGCGGTCTGGGCCCATTCAGGTGCCACGAGCGCGCTGGTCGCCTCCCAGCCGGAACTCGGGGAGCTGGTCGAACTCGAGCACCTCCTCGGCGACGGCCCCGGCCTGGCCGCCCTGCGCTCGGAGCGGCCGGTGACCGTGCCCGACCTCGCCCGCGACCCCCGCTGGGTCAGGTTCGGGCGGGAGGCCCTCGCGCGCGGCCTGCGCGGCTGCGTGGCGGCCTCGGGCCAGGATTCGGGGGTGACCGCCGTGATCACCGTCTACGGCCTGCGCCCGGGTGAGCCCGGCGAGGCGGCGGCCCCGTTCGTCGTGTCCCTGGCCCGGCAGGCGGCCCGGCTCTCGACCCTGGCCGACGCCGAGGAGCGGCACCTGCGCGAGGTGCGCCACCTCCGCCAGACCATGGAGGGCCGGGAGACGATCGAGCAGGCCAAGGGCATGCTCATGCAGGCGCTCGGGGTGGACGCCGAGCAGGCCTTCGCCGAGCTGCGCCGCACCTCCCAGAACGCCCACCTGAAGCTCAGAGACGTGGCCGAACGCCTCATCGCCAGGGAGATCTAGAGCTTGCGGGTGTCGCGGGGCTCGACGTAGGGCTCCTGGTCGGCGGGCTGCCCGGCGGCGATGGCGCGGCCCCGGGCGATCTCGGCGTCGAACTCGACCCCGAGCAGGATCGCGATGTTGGTGATCCACAACCAGATGAGGAAGACCACGACCCCGGCCAGCGTCGCGTACGTCTTGCTGTAGGACCCGAAGTTGGCCACGTAGAAGCCGAACAGGCCCGAGGCGACGATCCAGCCGATGACCGCCACGGTGCTGCCGGGGGTGATCCACCGGAAGCCGGGATGCTCGACGTTGGGCGCGAACCAGTAGAGCAGCGCCAGCACGAAGATGAAAACGACCACCAGCACCGGCCACTTGGCGATGTTCCATATGGTCAGGCCGGTGTCGCCGATGCCGAGCACCCGCCCGGCCTGCTCGGCCAGGCTGCCGGTGAACACCACGGCGACGGCGCCGGCCGCCATCATCACGACCAGCACCGCGGTGATGCCCAGGCGGAGCGGCAGGGTCTTCCAGATGGGGCGGCCCTCGGGCATCTCGTACATGATGTTGGCGGCCCGCATGAACGCCCCCACGTAGCCCGACGCCGACCAGAGTGCGACGGCGAGCCCGATGACGGTGGCGACCCCGGCCGCTCCCTGGCTGCCCTGCAGCGACTGGAGCACCGTGTCGATGATCTCCCGCGCCGGGCCGGGCGCGATGGCGCTCAGGTTCTCGGAGATCGGCCGGGTGGCCGACTGGCCGAACAGTCCCAGCAGCGACACCACGGCCAGCAGGGCCGGGAAGATCGACAGGATCGCGTAGTAGGTCAGCGCCGCGGCCCAGTCGGTGATCTTGTCCTCCTGGAACTCCGCGACGGTGCGCCGGAGCACCTGCCACCAGGAGCGTCTGAGCACTTGGGTGGGGCGGTCGGGCACCTGCGGCTGGGTCATGGACCTCCGCTACCCGGAGCCCTGGCGAGCAGTCGTTCCATCAGGGCCTTCGGGTCGGCGACCGTCACCGTGAGGCCGGGATGGCGCAGCGGCCCGATCGGGCGGCGGAAGCGCAGGCAGACGCCCTGCCGGGTGCTCGTGCCGAAGGTCAGCCCCCGGTCGGCGAGCGACATCCGGGGCCCGATGGCCTTGATCGCCGAGTAGGGCCCGCTCAGCTCGGCCCCGGCCAGGTTGGCGAGGTCGGTCTGCGCCTTCCAGGGCCCGAACCTCACCCTGACGGCGTCGTCGGTCACCACCACCTGGCAGGTGCCGGGACGGATCCCGATGAACCCCAGGAACCGGCGGTAGCGGTCGTCGAATTCGAAGTCGAACACGTCGTTGGTCATGATTTCGCCCTACCCGGGATCAGGGAGACGTCCCGGGGCAGGGGGAGCTCATGAAGGCACTGGTCATCAACTGCACGCTCAAGCCGTCGCCCGCGCCGTCGAACACGCAGGCCCTCGCCGACGTCGTCATCGCCGAACTCGGCCGCAGAGGTGTGGAGGTCGAGACGGTACGCGCGGTCGACCTGAACCTGCTGCCCGGCGTCCAGACCGACATGGGGCCGGGCGACGACTGGCCCGCCGTCCACGACAAGGTGCTCGAATCGGAGATCCTCGTCATCGCCACCCCCACCTGGGTGGGTCACCCGTCGTCGGTCGCCCAGCGGGTGATCGAGCGGATGGACGCCATGATCTCCGAGACCGACGACGAGGGGCGGCCGGTGGCGTACAACCGGGTGGCCGGCGTGGTCAACACGGGCAACGAGGACGGCGCCCACCACGTCATCAGCGAGATCTGCGGGGCCCTGATCGACATCGGCTTCACGATCCCCGGCCAGGCGTGGACCTACTGGCACCTGGGTCCCGGCGCGGGCCCGAACTACCTCGACGACCAGCGCGGCCACGACTGGTCCGACAAGACCGGCCGCGCCATGGCGGCCAACCTCGTCTCCGTCGCGGCGGCCCTGGCCGCCGAGCCGATCGGCGTCCCGCCGGAGTGACCGGCTACGCGGGGGTGCGGCCGAGGTAACGGAGCAGCTCGTCGGCGACGGGGGTGGCCGAGGAGTCTCCGCCGGCCTCGACGACGGCGGCGTAGGCGCCCCACTGGCGCAGCGGCTCGACGACCTGCCGCGCGGCGTCGAGCAGGTGGCCGGCGACCTCGTCGCCGATCGGCGACGGCTGACCGGTGGCGATGGCCACGTCCCAGGCGTGGACGAGGGCGTCGAGCGCGCACATCACCATCGCGACCGGCGTGGGCAGTTCGCCGTGCGGCAGCGGCGTCGGCACGGTCGCGGTGTCGTCGGACACCGTGGCCCACGCCGCCGTCCCCACCTCGACCGCGTTCTTCACCAGCTCCGCCGCGCCACCCTCGATTGAGCCCGAGGGCGAGAAGGGGTCGTAGGCCGGGCCGGGGCCGACGCCGAGCGCGCCGGCCCACACGAGCTGGTCGGCGGCGGCGTGCTGGACGACCTGCGCGACCGTCCACTGCGAGCACGGGGTGGCGGCGTCCCACTGGTCGTCGTGCACACCCGCGACGGCGTTCTCCAGAGCCTGGTACGAGATGGCCAGAACCTCACGAGCGTTCATGGTTGCGCCTTTCGTTCTCGTTCGTGCTGATGAGACAAGGCTATGAGCCCATTAGGCTAGATTCCTTCCTAATAGGGCGAGGATGAGATGGCCCAGACGACGACCCGGGTGCTCCGCCTGCTGTCGCTGCTGCAAGACCGCTCGCAGACCGGCCGTGAGCTGGCCGAACGCCTCGGCGTCACCGAACGCACCCTGCGGCAGGACATCCAGCGGCTGCGCGAACTCGGCTATCCGGTCCACGCCGCGCGCGGCGCGGTGGGCGGCTACCGGCTCGGCCAGGGCGCGACGATGCCCCCACTGCTGCTCGACGACGACGAGGCGGTGGCCGTCGCGGTCGCCGTCGGCCTGGCCGAAGACGGCTCCAGCGGCATCGCCGACATCGACGCCAGCCTCAAGCGGGCGCTGGCCAAGCTCCAGCGCATCCTGCCCAAGCACCTGCAGCGCAAGGTGTCGGCGCTGCGGTCGGCCACCGCCGTCGGGCCCGCCACGGTCGGCTCCCGCGAACCCGACGCCCCCGTGCCCGCCGCGACCCTCACCGTGGTCGCGGGCGCGATCCGCGACCACGCGACCCTGCTGACCTCCCACGACGACGCCGAGATCGAGGTCGAGCCCTACCGGCTGATCAGCTGGCGGCGGCGCTGGTTCCTGGTCGCCTACGACCTCGGCACGCACACCTGGCGGGCGCTGCCCGTGGCCGGTCTGTCGTCCGTGCGCGCGGGGTCGCGCCGGTTCGCGGCCCGGTCGCTGCCCGAGCACGACCTGGTCGCCTTCGTGCTGCGCGAGGTGGCGCAGACGGGCTGGAAGGTGCAGGCGCGCGTGACCGTGCTCGCCCCGGCCGAGACCGTGATCGCCCGCATCAACCCGGCCGTCGGCTTCGTCGAGCCGGTCGACGCCGAAACCAGCGTGCTGGTCACCGGCGCGGACGCCCTGGAGACCATCGCCATCTACCTGAGCATGCTGATGATGGACTTCCGCGTCGACGGCCCGCCGGAGCTGGTCGCGCACGTCCGCACCATCGCCCGCCGCTACACCGAGGCCCTCGGTGGTTCAGACGGGGAACCGCACCCCGGTCAGCTCCTCTGACAGCGCCCACAACCGGTGCTGGGCCGCCTCGTCGTACGACCGGGCGCTCGACCTCACCACCTTCGGGTGTCCCCTGCTCTCCTGGAAGCCGTCAGGGCCGAAGTACCGACCGCCCTCGACGCCGGGGTCGGTCGCGGCGCGCAGCGAGGGCAGCGCCCCCATCGCGGCCGGCTGGATCAGGAACGGCCGGACCAGCGCGAAGAAGGCCCGGAAGTAGAGGGGCTGCCGCGACACCGACGACCGGGACCCGCCGGTGTCGGAGCCGCCCGGGTGGGCCGCGACGGCGACGGTCCCGGTGCCGGAGAGCCGCCGCTGGAGTTCGTAGGTGAACATCAGGTTGGCCAGCTTGGAGTTGCCGTACGCGGCCACACGGTTGTAGTCGCGGGTGGTCCAGGCGAGGTCGTCGAAGTCGATCGGGCCGCCCTGCCGGTGGCCCGCGCTGCTGACGGTGACCACGCGCGAGCCCTGTACCGGCAGCATCAGGTCGAGCAGCAGGCCGGTGAGGGCGAAGTGGCCCAGGTGGTTGACGCCGAACTGGGTCTCGAAGCCGTCGGCGGTGGTGGTGCGGGGGGCGTACATGAGACCCGCGTTGTTGACCAGCAGGTCGAGCCGGTCGTGGGCGGCCCGCAGTTCGGCCGCGGCGGCGCGGATCGACGCCAGCGAGGCGAGGTCGAGGCGCTGCACGGTGACGTCGGCCGCCGGGCTCGCCGCGGTGATCTCGGCCGCCGCCCGTTTGCCCTTGTCGGCGTCGCGGACGGCGAGCACGACGGACGCCCCCCGCGCGGCGAGCACCTTGGCGGTCTCGAAGCCGATGCCGGTGTTGCCTCCGGTGACCACGGCGACGCGCCCCCGCTGATCGGGCACGTCGGCGGCGGTCCAGCGTGATGAGGGCATGGATCCTCCGGGATAGAATCGGGGCGATCGTTCCGTTTAGCACCATACCGGAACGTGCGCCCCGTTTGCCGAGGAGGACCCGAGTGACCGACAAGCGGCTCCGCGCCGACGCCGCCCGCAACCGCGCCCGCGTGCTGCGGGTCGCCTACGAGACCTTCGCCGAGGAGGGCGCGGGCGTGCCGATCGACGAGATCGCCCGCCGCGCGGGGGTCGGCGCGGGCACGATCTACCGGCACTTCCCCACCAAGGAGTCCCTGTTCCAGGCGATCGTGGCCGACCGGCTGCGGCAGGTCGTCGAGCACACCCGCGAGCAGGCGGCGGCCGACCCCGGCGAGGGCCTGTTCGCCTTCCTCTTCCACCTGGCCGAACAGGGCGCGACCGACCTGGGCCTCACCGAGGCGTTCGCGGGCGTCGGCGTCGACCTGGCCACCTCGCTCCCGGAGGCCGAACGGGAGTTCACCGACCTGATGACCGGCCTGCTCGCCCGCGCGCAGCGCGCCGGGACGGTACGCCGCGACGTCGACGTCGACGACGTCCGGACCCTGATCGTCGGCCTCCAGGCGATGCGGCGGTTCCGCGGCGAGCGGGCCGACCGCCTCTACCCGATGATCCGGGCCGGGCTCGCCCCCAGATGAGTAGTGGGCTACTCATGTGGACCGTGCCAACAGCCCGCAGCCTGGTCTCACCCAGTCCCATCGAGAAAGGGAGAGACCCATGCTCCGCAACCTCGTTCGTGCCGGTGTGGCGTTCATGGCCGTGGCCGGCGTCGCCCTGGCGACCGTGCCCGCCGCGCAGGCGTCCAGCGGCTACTACGTCCAGAACCAGCAGACCTCGCTCTGCGCCACCATCGCGGGCGGCGTCTCCACCGCCAACAACGTGCAGGCGGTCCAGTACTACTGCGACTCCCACGGCTCGCGGCGCTGGAGCCTCGCGCCCGGCGTCGGCGGCGGCGTCAAGCTCCAGAACGTCTACACCGGCAAGTGCCTCAGCCCCGCCGGCGGCGTCTCCACCGACAACAACCTGCCGATCGTCCAGTTCGACTGCGACAACCACAACTCGCGGTCCTGGCACCTCAACTACACCGGCACGCCCGGCCTCTACAAGCTGCAGAACGTGCAGACGGGCAAGTGCCTGACCGTCGCGGGCGGCGTCTCCACCGCCCCGAACATCTCGCTCGTGCAGTTCACCTGCGACAGCCACCCCTCGCGCGCCTGGTACGTCTACCTGTGACCGGCCGGGGCCGGGTGGGACGGCCTCCGTTCCATCCGGCCCGCGGGCTCGTTCAGGTCGCGGTCGCGGGTCTCCGGGGCCAGGGCCACGGCGACGAAGCAGACCAGCGCGCAGCCCGCCATCAGGATCGCGACCGGCCATGACGCCCCGCCCGCCGCCGCGACCAGCGCCGTGGCCACCAGCGGGGCCGGGCCGCTGACCAGCGCCGCCGCCCATTCGCGCACGACGGCGACGCCGCTGTACCGGTAGCGGGTGTCGAACAACTCGGCGAACAGCGCGGCCTGCGCGGAGAACAACGCCGATACGCCCACCCCGTACGCCACCGCCACCGACCCCACGATCAGCACCGGGTGACCGGTGTCGACCAGCCAGAACATCGGGAACGAGAACACCAGCAGGAAGGCCGCCCCGCCGAGGAACACCGGCCGCCGCCCGACCCGGTCGCTGAGCAGGCCGAACAGCGGGCCGGTCACGATCGACAGGCCCGACGAGGCGAGGTTGGCGATCAGCGCCACCGTCGGGGAGACGCCGAGGGTCCGGGTGACGTACGACAACACGAACACCTGGATCAGGTAGCCGATCGCGCTGAACGGCGCGTTGGCCAGGAAGGCGATGAGCACGCTGCGCGGCTGCCGCCGCAGCACCTCCAGCATGGGGAACCGGCTGCGCCCTCGCTGACGCTCCCGCTCGAACACCGCCGACTCCGGCAGCCGCGACCTGACCCACAGGCCGATGCCGACCCCCACGACGCTGAGCAGGAACGGCACCCGCCAGGCCCACGCCTCGAAGCCGGGCAGCGCCGACACCAGCGTGAACACGAGCGTGGCCAGCACCATGCCGATGGCCACCCCCATCCCGGGCAGTGAGGCCCACAGACCGCGCCGCCGGGGTTCGCTCGCCTCGGCCGCGACGACCAGCGCCCCGGCGTACTCGGCGCCCGCGCCGAAGCCCTGCGCCACCCGGAGCACCACGAGCAGGATCGGCGCGAGCACGCCGGCGCTCTCGTAGGTCGGCAGCAGCCCGATGCCCGCCGTCGACACGCCCATCAGCACCAGCGTGGCGGCCAGCATCGGCTTGCGGCCCACCCGGTCGCCGAAGTGGCTGAACACCGCGCCGCCGATCGGCCGGGCCAGGAAGCCCACGGCGAAGGCGGCCATCGAGCCGAGCGTGCCCGCGATCGGGCTGCTGGAGGGGAAGAACTGATCGTTGAAGACGAGCGCGGCGGCCAGCCCGAAGAGGGCGAAGTCGTAGAACTCCACGACGCTGCCCACCACGGCGGCGCTCACGACGCGTTTCGCGGTCATGGTCACTTCCTCTGCAGGATCTGGGCCAGAAAACGCCCGGCCTGGTCGATGGCCAGTGCGGCGGCGTGGGTGCCGCGCAGCGCGTTGAGCACGACGAACCCGTGGATCACCCCGTCGTAGCGCACGGAGGTGGCCGTGGCGCCGGCCGAGCGCATCCGGGCCGCGTAGGCCTCGCCCTCGTCGCGCAGGACGTCGGCCTCGGCCGTGATGACCAGGGCCGCCGGGAGCCTGGCCAGGTCCTCCGCCGGGGCCCGCAGCGGGGGGTCGGCGAGGTACCGGTCCCAGGCCCGGCGCATGTCGGCGGCGCGCAGGAAGTAGCCCTCGGCGAACTCCCGGTAGGAGCCGGTGTCGAACGAGGCGTCGGTGACCGGGCACAGCAGCAGCTGCCCGGCCAGGCCGCGCCGGTCGAGCAGGGCCAGCGCGGCGGCCAGCGCACCGCCTTCGGCGTCTCCCGCGACGGCGATCCGGGTGGGGTCGAGGTCGTGGGCGCGGCCGTGCACCCGCAGCCAGTCGAGCGCGGCCCGGGTCTCGTGCAGCGCCACCGCGTGGCGGGCCTCGGGCGCGCGGTTGTAGTGGACGAACGCCACGGCGGCCCCCGAGCCCAGCGCGAGTTCGCGGGCCAGCCGGCCGTGGCTGTGCTCGCCGCCGAAGACCCAGCCGCCGTGCAGGTAGACCACGACGGGGAGCGGGCCCGCGACGTGCTCGGGGCGGAAGATCGTCAGGTTGACGTCGTCGAGGTGGTCGCGGGTGACGCCCGGCACCAGCATCTCGGGGTTCTGGAGGTCGCGGACGGCGGTGCGGGCCTCGTGGGGCGGCATGCCGTACAGGAAGGGCGGCTGGGCGGTGGCGTCGGCCAGCGCCCGGGCGGCGGGCTCCAGCACGGGTCTGCGCATGACGGTTGACCTTAAGAGGAGTCAGCTCCACGGACATTCGTCACATGACGTAAGTCTGAGACAATTCGTATGGCGATCTTGGGAGGAGCCGGACCGTGAACTCCTTGATCGGGCGCGGCGCCGAGACCGCGCGTCTCGAAGCGCTCGTCGACGCCATCCGCGAGCAGGGCGACGCGCTGGTGGTGCGGGGCGCGCCCGGGATCGGCAAGTCGGCACTGCTGGCGGTCGCCGCGGCCCGCGCACGGTCGGGCGAGGTGACCGTGTCGAGCACCTCCGGCGTCCAGAGCGAGACGCACCTGCCGTTCGCGGGGCTCTACCAGCTCGTGCACCCCCTGCTCGGATCGGCCGACGACCTGCCCGCCCGCCAGCGCGACGCCCTTTTGGGCGCCTTCGGCATGGTGGACGTGAGCTCTCCCGAGCCGTTCCTCATCGCCTTGGCCGTGCTCAACCTGCTCGGCGAAGCGGCGGCCGACCAGCCGCTGCTCATGATCGTGGACGACGTGCAGTGGCTCGACCGGCCCACCACCGAGGTGCTCGGCTTCGTGGCCCGGCGGGTGCGGTCGGAGCCGATCGTGCTGCTGCTGGCCGTCCGCGACGGCCACCCGACCAGTCTCGACGACGGCGACGTCGCCGAGTTGCGGCTGACCGGGCTGGGCCCGCACGACGCCGAGAAGCTGCTCGACTCGCGGGCCCCCGCGCTGCCGGTCGGCATGCGCTGGCGGGTGCTGGCCGAGGCGGCGGGCAACCCGCTGGCCCTGGTGGAGCTGCCCCGGGCGCTGGCGGCGGCGTCCACGGGCAATCTGGAGTTCCTGCCGCTGACCGCCCGTCTGGAGCGCGCCTTCGCCGCCCGCCTGGCGTTGTTGCCGCCCGGCACCCGGCTGCTGCTGCTGGCCGCCGCCGCCAACGACGGGCCCGACCTGGCCGCCGCGCTCAGGGCCGCCGCCATCGTCGCGGGCGCCGGGACCACCGCTCACGCGCTGCTCCCGGCCGTGGAGGCCGGGCTGGTCAGGGCGGACGCCGACGGCATCCACTTCCACCATCCGCTGGTGCGCTCGGCCGTCTACCAGAAGGCCGGGCCGGCCGACCGCCTGGCCGTGCACGCCGCCTTGGCCGAGGTCCACGAGGCCAGCCCCGACCGCAGGACCTGGCACCGCGCCGCCGCCATCGTCCACCGGGACGACTCAGTCGCCGCCGAGCTGGAGCAGGTCGCCGCCCGCGCCCGGCGGCGCGGCGCGATCACCGTGGCGGTGTCGGCGCTGCGCCGGGCAGCCGAGGTGAGCGAGGACCCGGGCGGCCGGGTCGAACGGCTGCTGCGCGCCGCCGAACTCTGCTTCGAGCTGGGCCGGACCGGCCAGATCGCCGAGCTGGTGGCGCTGGCCGAACCCGAACTGGAGGGCGACCGCCAGCAGGCCCGGCTGACGTGGCTGAAGGAGGTGCTCGAAGAGAACCGCCACGAAGGGCCTCCCCGCATCAAGCGGCTCATCGCCGCCGCCGAGAGCGCCGCCGACCGCACCCTCGCGCTCAACTTCCTGCGCGCCGCCGCGCTGCGCTGCTGGTGGACCGACTCCGGCTGGGACCTGCGCCAGCAGGTGGTCACCATGGCCCAGCGGGTGGCCGACGGGCCCGACGACCCGGAGCTGCTGCAGATCCTGGCCACCGTCAGCCCCGTCGAGAGCGGGGCCCTGGTGGTGGAGCGGCTGACCGCGCTGCGCGGCCGGCGTTTCGAGGCGCCCACGGCCAGGATCCTCGGCACGGCCGGCAGCGCGATGGGCGCCCACGACCTGGCGGTGCCGTTCCTCAACGCGGCCATCGCCGACCTGCGCGCCCAGGGCCGCCTGGGCCTGCTCGCCCAAGCGCTGGTCTCGCTGGTCTGGAGCCTGCTGTTCTGCGGCGACGCGCCGGGCGCGCTGCTGGCCGCCGAGGAGGCCGAGCGACTGGCCCGCGAGACCGGGCAGACCCGCTGGCAGTCCGCCGCCTACGCCGGGCAGGCGATGGTCGCCGGGTTCCGCGGCGAGGAGGCGCAGGGCGTCGCGCTGGCCGCCGAGAGCCAGCGCACCCTCGGCGCCCGCGCCCACAGTTCCGCCGCGGCGCTCATCGCGCACGCCCGGGGCGTGATCGCACTGGGCGCCGGACGCCACGAGGACGCCTACGGCCACCTGCGCCGCCTGTTCGACCCGGCCGACGTCGCCTTCCACCCCGTGACCCGGTTGTGGGCCATCGCCGACCTGGTCGACGCCGCGCTGCCCGCCCACCGCGACGAGATCGCGCCGCTGCTGGCCGAGGCCGAGGAGATCGCCACCCGGACCCCCGCCTCCCTGCTGCACCAGGGCCTGCGCTACGCGCGGGCGCTGCTGGCCGACGACGAACGCCTCTACCAGGAAGCCCTCAACGCCGAACCGTGGCCTATTGGCCGGGCCCGGCTGACGTTCGCCTACGGGGTCTGGTTGCGCCGCCGCCGCCGGATCCAGGAGGCCCGGGTGCCGCTGCGCACCGCGCGCGACTCCTTCGACGCGCTCGGCCTGCTGGCGTGGGGCGAGAAGGCGCGGCAGGAGTTGCGCGCGGCGGGCGAGGTCAGCGACCTGCGCGTGTCGAGTGGGGTCGACCGGCTGACGCCGCAGGAGCTGCACATCGCCCGGCTGGCCGCGAACGGGTTGTCGAACCGGGAGATCGGCCAGCAGCTCTACCTGTCGCACCGCACCGTCAGCACCCACCTCTACCGGCTGTTCCGCAAACTCGGCATCACCGCGCGCGGGCAACTGCGCGACGCACTGGGTCCGTCAGCGTACGTCGGCTGACGGATGCCGCCCGGGGGCGGCGGCGCATAGCGTCGCTTGCGCCGGGTGTCGGCGTTTCGGGAGAGGTGCTCTGCATGGTGCCGGGCGGCACGCCCAGGGGAATCATCGGACGGGCCGGCGAGCGGGCGGCGCTCGACCGTTTCGTGGCCACCGTCCGCAACGGCTTCAGCGGGGTCGTCCTACTGCGCGGCGACGCCGGCATCGGCAAGACCGCGCTGCTCGACTACGTGTCCGAGAAGGCGCTGTCCTCCGCGAGGGTCGCCCGGGTCGCGGGGGTGCAGGAGGAGGCGGCGTTCGCGTACGCCGCGCTGCACCGCCTGCTGATCCCCTTCCTGCACCGGCACGACCGGCTGATGCCCACCCAGGCGCGGGCCCTGCGGGTGGCGTTCGGGCTGGCCGAGGGGCCGCCGCCGGACCGGTTCCTGGTCGGCCTGGCCACGCTGAGCCTGCTGGCCGACATGGCCGCCGAGCAGCCGATCCTGTTGTGCGTCGACGACGCGCAGTGGCTCGACGGCGAATCGCTCACGGTGCTGGCCTTCGTGGCCCGCCGGGCGCACGCCGACGGCATCGGGCTGGCCTTCGGCATGCGTACCGAACTGCCGGGCCTCGACGGGCTGCCGGTGACCGAGCTGACCGGGCTGCCCGAACCGGAGGCGCTCGAACTGCTGCGCGCCACCGTCGACGGCACCCTCGACGAACGGGTCGCCGCCCGGATCGTGGCCGCCACCTCCGGCAACCCGCTCGCCCTCACCGACCTCGGCAGGGAGCTGACGTCGGAGCAGCTCAAAGGCGGTCGTTCGCTGCCCGACCCGCTGCCGATCGGCAGCCGGCTGGAGGAGCTCTACCTCCGGCAGATGCGCGACCTGCCGCCCGACACGCAGGCCTGGCTGCTGCTGGCCGCCGCCGAACCGGGCGGCGACCTGGCCTACATCACCGCCGCCGCCGAGGCGCTCGGGCTGGGGCCGGCCGCGACCGCGCCGGCCGAGTCGGCCCGGCTGCTCTCCGTGGGCGTGACCGCCGTGTTCCGCCATCCGCTGATCCGCTCGGCGGTCTACGGCGGCGCGACCAGCGTGGCGCGCCGGCACGCCCACCGCGCGCTGGCCGAGGCGACGACGCGGCCCGCCGACGTCGACCGGCGGGCCTGGCACCTGGCCGCGGCGTGCCTGCTGCCCGACGAGCAGGTCGCGGCCGAGCTCGAACGGTCGGCCGACCGGGCGGGGGCACGCGGCGGCCACGCCGCCCGCGCCACCTACCTGGCCAGGGCCGCCGAGCTCACCCCGCAGGGCCCGTGCCGCGACCGGCGCAGGGTCTCCGCCGCCGAGGCCGCCTTCCTCGGGGGCGCGCCCATGCAGGCCCAGACCCTGCTCGACACCCTCGACCGCGACTCCCTCGACGCCGTCATCCGGGGCCGGGCGCTGATCGTCGGCGGCGGCGCCTCCTTCGCGATGGGCCTGCCCGGCTCGTTCGCGACCGCCTCCGCGATGTTCCTGGAGGCCGCCCGCGCGTTCACCGGAGTCGCCCCCGAGCTCGCGGGCGACGCGGTGCTGCGGGCCGCCGAACGCGCGGTGACCGCCGAGCACCTGATGACCGGCACCACCCTCACCGAGATCGCCAAGGCCGCCCAGTCGCTCGCCCCCGCCGACCCGGTCCTGGCGGCCTTCACCGTCCTGGTCCTGGACGGCTACGAGGCGGCCGTGCCGTATCTGCGCCGCGCCGCCGGACGCATGCTCGACACGGCGACCTCCGACGACGAGGTGCTGCTCAAGGCCATGCTGACCGTCACCATGTCGATGGTCCTCTGGGACGACGACGTCGAGGAGGCCCTCTTCCGGCGCATCGGCGACGTGGCCCGCCGGACGGGCTCCCTGTTCAACCTCGACACCTCCCTGTACGCCTGGTCGATGCAGGAGACCATCCTGGGCAACCTCGACCGGGCCGACGCGCTGATCGTCCAGTGCCACCAGATCAGGTCGGCGATGGGCGCGAGCGAGGACCTGTGGGAGGTCTACCGCCACCCCGAGCTGCTGGCCCGGCGGCAGGTCGAGCACCTGGAGATCCGCCTGGCCCGGACGGCGGAGGCCGCCTCCGCGCTGGGCCTGGGCGCGATCGAGGCGCAGGTCCGCATCGCGGGCGCCCTCTCCGCACTGGGCCGGGGCGACTACCCCCAGGCGAGCGACGCCCTGCGGCGGCTCGTCGACACCGACGGCCTGGGCGCGCACAGCCGCGTGCTGCCCGACCTGGTCGAGGCGGCGCTGCGTTCGGGCGACCGGGCGCTGGCCGAGCGGGCGCTGGAGACCCTCACCCGCCGCGCCACCGCCAGCGGCGCGCCCCGCGCCCTGGGTGTGCTGGCCTTCTCGGCGGCGCTGCTCGCCGACGACGACCACGCCGAACCGCTCTACGGGCAGGCGCTGGACCACCTCGGCGGCCTGCCCGCCCCGAGCGACCTGGGCCGCGCCCACCTGCTCTACGGCGAGTGGCTGCGCCGCCGCAAACGCCGCCGCGACGCCCGCCACCACCTGCGCGCCGCGCTCACCCTCTTCGAGGAGAACGGCCTGGTGGGCTTCGCCGCCCGCGCCCGTACGGAGCTCGCGGCCACCGGCGAGCACGCCCGCGCCCGCTCCACCGGGGCCGAATCCGACCTCACCCCGCAGGAGCTCACCATCGCGACCCTGGCCAGGGGCGGCGCCACCAACCCCGAGATCGCCGGGCAGCTGTTCCTGTCGGCCAACACGGTCGACTACCACCTCCGCAAGATCTTCCGGAAGCTCGGCGTCAGCTCGCGCCGCCAGCTCAAGGAGGTCCTCGAAGACAGGTCGTGACTACGCGGTCCACGGGATTAGAACGGGCACGGCCTCCCTCAGCATGGCATCACCCGACCCCCACAGAGAGCGGCTCACATGAGACCCGACACGATCGTCCTCGTCCACGGCTTCTGGGTCACGCCCCGCAGCTGGGAGCACTGGATCACGCACTACGAGGCCAAGGGCTTCCGCGTCCTGGCCCCCGGCTACCCGGGCTTCGAGGTCGAGGTCGAGGCCCTGCGCGCCGACCCGACGCCGATCGTCGACCTGCGGGTGCCGCAGATCATCGAGAAGCTCGAAGGCGTGCTCGACGGCCTCGACAGCAAGCCGATCATCATCGGCCACTCGGCCGGCGGCGCGTTCACCCAGATCCTGCTCGACCACGGCTACGGCGCGGCCGGCGTCGCCCTCAACTCCGCCCCCACCGAAGGCGTGCGCGTCGTCCCCCTGACCCAGGTCAAGTCGACCTTCCCGGTCCTGAAGAGCCCGGCCAACCACCACAAGGCCGTGCCGATCGAGTACGACCAGTGGAAGTACGCCTTCACCAACACCTTCCCCGAAGACGAGTCCCGCGCCCTCTACGAGCGCTACGCCATCCCCGTGTCCGGCCGCATCCTGTGGGACAGCGTCCTGGCCAACTTCCAGCCCGGCAAACAGGCCGTCGCCGTCGACTACCACAACGACGACCGGGCGCCCCTGCTCTTCGTCTCAGCCGGCGAAGACCACATCATGCCCCCGGCCATCCAGAACTCCAACGCCAAGCACTACAAGTCCAAGACGATCACCGAGCTCAAGCACTACGACGGCTACCCCCACCTGCTGCCCGCCGCCCCCGGCTGGCAGGCCATCGCGGACGAGGTCCTCGAATGGGCCCTCGACCACGCGAAGTGACCCGGCGGACGAGGCCCGCCCGGTACGCGGGCCTTCTCCACTAACGTACGTTCCCGTGTTCGAGCTGTTGGGCCGGGAGGACGAGCAGCGGCGGCTGCACCAGCTGCTCGCCTCCGCCCGCAACGGTCGCGGCGGGTCGTCGCTGATCACGGGTGAACCGGGGATCGGCAAGACGGCGCTGCTCGAGTCGGTCACCGCCGGTCCGACCGGCCTGACGCTGTTCCGCCTCGACGGCTTCGAGTCGGAGATGGCGTTGCCGTTCGCGGCCGTCCACCGGCTGACGATCCCGCTGAGCGCGTACCTCCCGTCGTTGTCCGGACGCCACCGCGAGGCGATCCGCGTCGCCTCGGGTCTCGCCGAGGGCCCGCCGCCCGACCGGTTCCTGGTCGGGCTCGGCGTGCTCGGGCTGTTCGCGGCGGCCGCCGCCGCGAACCCCGTGGTCTGCGCCGTGGACGACGCCCACCTGCTCGACCAGGAGAGCCTCGACGTCATGGCGTTCGTGGCCCGGCGCATCGCGGTCGAGCCGGTCGCGTTGTTGTTCACCGCCCGCGACGAGCAGGGCGTCGCCGCCCGGCTCGCCGGGGTGCCCGAACTCCCGCTCCAGGGGCTCGCCCAGGAGCCCGCGACCGCGCTGCTGCTGCGCTCGTTGTCGGCCCCGATCGACCCCGCGTCGGCGGCGGCCGTCGCCCGCGCCTCCGGCGGCAACCCGCTCGCCCTGATCGACCTGGCGGAGCAGGCCCGCGACCTGACCTGCCTCGGCCTGTCGGCCACGACCCCGATGCCGGTGGGCCGGCGGCTGGAGGCGTACTACGCCGACCGGGTCGCCCAGGCCGACCCGCAGGTGCGCCAGTGGGCGCTGCTGGCCGCCGCCGACACCACGAGCACCCTCGGGCTGATCGACTCCGCCGCCCGCACGCTCGGCCTGGGCGAGGACGTCGCCGACCGGGCCGACGCCGCCGGGCTGATCGAGCTCCGCGACTCCGTCCGCTTCCGCCACCCGCTGGTCCGCAGCGCCGTCTACAACGCCGCGTCCAGCGCCGACCGCCGCCGTGCCCACCGGGCTCTGGCCAGGGCGGCCGACGACCTCGGCATGGTCGAGCAGGAGTCGTGGCACTCGGCCAAGGCCACGCTCGGCATCGACGCGACGGTCGCCGACCGGCTGGAGCACAGCGCCGACCTGGCCGCCCGCCGGGGCGGGCTGGCCTCCCGGGCCAGCATCCTCACCATGGCGGCCGACCTGACCCCGCCCGGCCCGGTCAGGGACGCGCGTCTCGCCGGCGCGGCCGAGGCGGCGCTGGCGGTCGGAGCCGTCCAGACGGCGGGCGAGCTGCTCACCCGGATCGACGTCGCGGCGGCCGACCCGGTCTCCCGGGGCCGGGTGCTGGTGGTGCGCCACGCGCTCGGGCTGTTCGCCGCCGACCCCGCCGTGTTGCGCTCGGCCACGGCGGGCCTGGTCGAGGCGGCCGACGCGTTCCACGGCCACGACCTCGAACGCGAGCAGCGCACCCTGCTGAAGGCGTTCGAGTTCTGCGCCACCACCGACCGGCTGACCCCCGACGCCGTCCGCCGGGAGCTGGGCGCGCGCATCGAGACCGGTGCGGCCTCGGGCGGCGGCCCGGCCGCGACGATCCTGGCCGGTCTCGGCGCGCTCATGTCCCGCCCGCACACCGAGGCGGTGCCGCTGGTCCGGGCCGCGTTCGACGCGCTGCTGGCGCTGCCCGGCGACGAGCTGATGCACATGGGGTCGGCCATCGCCGCGCTCGGCACCTACCTCTGGGACGACGCGGGCCGCCGCGCCGGGCTGAGCAGGGCCGCCGAGGCGGCGCGGGAGGCGGGCGCGCTCCAGGCCCTCGACACGCTGCTCTGGGTCACCTCGCTGGCCGAGCTCACCGGCGGCACGGTCCGGCACGCCCAGGAGGCCATGGAACACGTCCGCGAGGGGCGGCTGGCCATGGGCTACGACGCCGAGCACGTCGCCAACGCCGCCCTGATGGCCTGGACCGGCGCGCCCCGCGAGGTCGTCCAGGCCATCGCCGACGGGGCCGACGCCGTCGGCTTCGGCGGGGTCGGCGCGTCGGCCGTGCACGCCCTGGCCCTGCGCGACCTCTCCGAGGGCAACTACCGCGACGCCCACACCCGGCTCAAGCCCCTGATCGCCGACCCGTTCTTCCAGGTCACCCCCACCCAGTACGCCGACTTCGTCGAAGCGGCCGTGCGCAGCGGCCACCCCGGCGAGGCCCGCCCCCTGGTCGCCCTGCTGCGGGAGTCGGCCGAGGCCACCGGTTCATCGTGGTGCCGGGGCGTGGCCACCCGCGCCGAGGCGCTGACCAGCGACGACGACACCGCCGAGGCCGGTTTCACCGCCTCCCTGCGGGCCCTCGCCCCGACGTGCGCCCAGATCGACCTCGCCCGGACCCATCTCCTGTACGGGGAATGGCTGCGCCGCATGCGCCGCCGCAGGGAGGCGGGGGAACAGCTCCAGCACGCGGTCGCCCTCTTCGAGCAGAGCGGCGCGCACCTGTTCATTCCCCGGGCGCGGACGGGCCTGGAGGCGGTCGGCCTGAAACCCGCCGCCGCGGCCGATCCCGGCACCTGCGAGCTGACCCCGCAGGAGTTCACGATCGCCCGGCTGGCCGCCCTCGGCCACACCAACCCGGAGATCGCCACGGCGCTGTTCATCAGCGTCAACACCGTCGACTACCACCTGCGCAAGATCTTCAAGCGGCTCGGCGTCTCCTCCCGCCGGCAGCTGGTCGACAAGCTCAAGATCGCGGTGACCTGAAGGACTACGCAACGTGCGTGGTGCCTCACCCGCCACCGGCGGCCATGCTCGACTTCCGACCCATGTGAGAGGGAGGCCACGGTGTCCTTTGTCATCGCCGACGACGGTGCCCGCATCTTCTACCAGGACTGGGAGCTCGACGGCCCGCCCGTGCTGTTCAGCCACGGCTGGCCGCTGAACTCCGACGCCTGGGAGGCCGCCGCCCTCTTCGTGGCCGGCCACGGCCACCGCGCCGTCGCGCACGACCGGCGCGGCCACGGCCGGTCGTCGCGCACGTGGTTCGGCAACGACCTGGACACCTACGCCGACGACCTCGACTGCCTGATCGAGCACCTCGACCTGCGCGACCTCACCCTCGTCGGCCACTCGGCCGGCGGCGGCGAGATCGTGCGCTACATCGGCCGCTACGGCACCGCCCGCGTCGCGCGGGTCATCCTGATCGGCGCGGTCCCGCCCGGGGACCTGCCGGTCGAGACGGTCGACGCCATCAGGGCAGGGGAACTGGCGAACCGGGGGCAGCTCTACCGCGACCTGGCCGACGGCCCCTTCTTCGGCCACAACCGGCGCGGCGACGTCGCGCAGGGCTTCAGGGACACGTTCTGGCTGCAGAGCATGGCCTGCGGCCACCGGGCCGCCTACGAGTCCATCGGCGCGTTCGCCACGACCGACTTCCGGCCTGATCTGGCGAAGATCGACGTCCCGACGCTGATCGTCCACGGAGACGACGACCAGATCGTGCCGGTCGAGGCCGGCGAGCGCTCAGCCGCGCTGATCGACGGCGCGGTCCTGAAGGTCTACGAAGGCGGTGGGCACGCGCTGCCCGACACCCACCGCGACCGGCTGCACGCCGACATCCTGGAGTTCGTCTCCGGAGGGGCTACAGCGGGTCGAGGATCGGAAAGCGGTCGCTCAGTTCGGTGATCCGCAACAACCGGGTCAGCTGCGGGGTGAGGCCGGTCAACGCCAGGGTCACGCCCCGCGAGCGGGCCCTGCCCTGCGCGTGGAGCAGCATCCCGAGCCCGCCCGCGCCGCAGAACGTCACCGCCGACAGGTCGAGGATGAGCACCTCGGCGCTCTGGTCGACGGTGGCGAGAATGCGCCGGCGAAGGTCGGCGGTGGTGCAGACGTCGACGTCTCCGGACAGATACAAGATCGTGGGCGCCGTGGTTCCGAGCACGGTCATTACGGAACTTCCTCGTGAGTCGTAGGGCGGCCGAAAGCCCCGCTCGGGGGGAAACAACGTCAAGGCCGCACAGGCTGACATCAGTCGTGGTTCGCCGGGGGCGACGCCGACCTGAATGCCAACGCTCGAAAAGTCCTCGGTGACTTCACCATATCCCAGGACTTCCGGAATGCGGTGATTGCGAAAGTCGAGATTAGGGGTGGTGATCGGAAAGAACCCGTCTCTAACCAGCGAGGACGAAGACCGCGCTCGCCAGGTAGAAACAGCCCGTGATCGCGACCGCGACGCCCGCCAGCAGCGGCGTCCAGGCCGACACGGCGGCGGCCGTCGAGCTGCCCCGCAGACCCCGCGTGAGCAGTCCGTGGCCCCGGATCGTGACGACGCCCACCGCCGTCAGCGTGGCCGCCATGCCGATCCCGAACGCGAGCACCAGCACGACCGCGTCGAGCGCCCGCCCGGTGAGCAGCCCGCTGACCAGCACGATGAAGGCCGACGGCGACGGCAGCAGGCCGCCGGACAGGGCCAGCGCGAGCAGCCCCTTCCGCGACCAGGGATCGGTGGCGTCCTCGCCGTGTCCGTGCCCATGACCGTGTCCGTGCCCGTGGCCATGGCCGTGCCCATGTCCATGCCCGTGCCCATGGCTGTGGACGAGCGCCCGCCGGCGCAGGTGGCGGACCGCGAGGTGGACGCCGACGCCGATGACGACGACGGCCGCCACCACCTGCATCCACGCGGTGATGGACTCCGTGCCCACGCCCGCGAGGTCGGAGACGCCGACCCACACCAGGGCCAGCACCAGCACCGAGAACGTGTGCATGATCGCGACGATGACGCCGAGGCGGACCGCGTCGCGGTAGCGGCCGTGGGTGCCGACCAGGTAGGCGGCGGTGACGCTCTTGCCGTGGCCGGGCGCGACCGCGTGCATCGCGCCGACGCCCAGGGCGATGGCCAGCGCCAGCCAGAAGGCGCCGCCGCCGTCGAAGAACGCGACGAACCGGCTGTCGATGCCGTTGAGGCCGTTCACGCCGCCGCCTTCCGGCGCCGCGTGCGCAGCACGACCAGGCCGCCGACCCCGGCGACCACGACGAACCCCAGCCAGAGGGCGACGCCGACGACGGCCGTGGAGACGCCCGAGGCGGAGAAGTCGAGGTGCTGGGTGGTCGTCGCCGAGGTGAAGAGCATCTGCTCCCGCTGGACCGGCGGCGCGAAGACGAGCACCGTCCGGTAGTTGCGGTCGAGGTCGGTCAGGGCGCTCAGGGTGACGTCCAGGTCGTCGACCGGCCGGCCGCAGTCGTAGTCGAACTGGGCGCCGTTGTCGGTCACGCCCACCAGGGACGCCAGCCGGCCGGGGCACGGCTTGCCGTCCTGCGCGACGGCGATCGAGCGCAGCAGGTAGTCGCGGACCACCGAGGAACGTTCCAGCTTCTCCTCGCCGGTGAGCTGCGGGGCCGGATCCTCGAACGCGCCCTTGGCCGTGCCGAGCGCGAACCAGTCGTCGGGGCTCGCCGTGTAGTGGATCGCCACCTGCGACCCGTTGGCGCTGATCCGCGCCGTCGGCGGCGCGCCGAAGGGGTGCGCGGAGGCGGGCCCGGCGAGGCCCGCCCAGACCGTCAGCACGGCTGCGACGAGCAGCACGGCCATCGGCGCGCGGGTGGGAATGGTCACCCGGTCATTCAGCCAGGTGCGTTCAGCGGGCGTGCGACGGGAGAGCAACCAGTACATGAACGTCCGATTCGCGAAGATTCACCCCATACGCACGATGGGACCTTCGGACGGGCCGGTCCACCGGGTGAGCAGTTCGTCGTCGTGGGTGATGGCGAGGATCCCGGCGCCGGTCTCGGTCCGGTACGCCTCCAGCCGGGCGACCAGGTGCGCCTGGGTGGAGGCGTCGAGCATGGTGGTCATCTCGTCGCAGATCACGTAGCGGGGGCGCAGCGCGAGCGCGCGGGCGACGCAGGCGCGCTGGAGCTGCCCGTCGGAGACCTCGTGCGGACGGCGGACCAGCAGCTCGGGCGTCAGCCCCACCTCGTCGGCCAGGTCGGCGGCCGGGCCGGGCGGGCGGCCGGTGGCGTGGAAGGGCTCCTCGGCGATCTCCCGCAGGGTGAGCCGGGGGTCGACGGCGAGCCGGGGCTGCTGGAAGATCAGCGCGACCTTGGTGCGCAGGTCGCGGGCGGCCCGCTGCCGCCAGCGGCGGACCTCGGTCCCGTCGACGGTGAGCCGCCCGCCGTCGGGCCGCAACATCAGCGCGAGCACGCGGGCCAGCGTCGACTTGCCGCAGCCGCTCGGCCCGGCCAGCCCGGTGACGACGCCGGGGGCCACGGTCAGGTCGGCGTCGCGCAACACGCGCTGACGTCCGTAGGAGACGGCGATGCCGTCAGCGCGCAACATGGTGCTCCAGAGGGTGGTGACAGGCCACCGGCCCGGCCTCGGGCGACTCCGAGCAGGCGTCGGTGGATCGGGCGCAGCGGGGCCGGAACGCGCAGCCCTTGGGCAGGTCGGTGAGTTCGGGCGGCCGTCCGGGGATCGCGGTGAAGCTCCGGGACGGCAGCGCCTCCAGCAGCCCGGCCGCATAGGGGTGGCGTGGTCCGGCGAAGAACTCCGCCGCCGGGGCGTGCGAGACCACGCGGCTGGCGTACATGACCGCGATGTGGTCGGCGACCCGCTCGGCGGCGCGCAGGTCGTGCGTGATGAGCAGCACGGCGCGGCCGTCGTCGGCGAGCCGCCGCAGCTCGGCCATGGTGGCGTCGACGAGCGGACGGTCCAGGCCGCTGGTCGGCTCGTCGGCGACGATCAGCCACGGGTCGCCGGCCAGCGCGATGGCGTTGACGACCCGCTGGGCCATGCCGCCCGACAGCTGGTGCGGATAACGGTCGAGCTGGGCCGGGTCGAGGCCGGCCCGCGCGGCCAGTTCGTCAGCGGTGGCCGGGCTGCCCAGCTCCCGCAGGGCCTCGGCGAGCTGGGCGCGGGCGGTGCGCACCGGGGTGAGGTGGGCGGCCGGGCTCTGCGGCACGAGGCCGATCCGGCGGCCGCGCACGGTGCGGGCGAGCACCCGTTCCGGCGCGGCGATCAGGTCGAGGGGCGGCGCGTCGCCGGTCCGCAACCAGGCCGACCCGGTCACGGTGGCGTTGCCGGGCAGCAGTCCCATCAGCGCGTGCGCCATCACCGACTTGCCGCAGCCCGACTCGCCGACCAGGGCCAGGCACTCGCCCTGGCGGACCGCGAAGGAGGCGTCGCTCACCGCGTGCACGGTCGCGCCGGGCAGCCGGAACCGTACCGACAGGTTCTCGACGGTCAGGGAGGAGGTCACAACTGCAGCTCCGATCGGCGGCGCGGGTTGGCGCGGTCGCGCCAGTGCTGGACGAGCACCGAGATGGCCAACGTGGGCAGCAGGATGAACAGGCCGGGGAAGAGCGAGGCCCACCAGTTCCCGGCGAGCAGCGACCGCGCCCCGTCGTTGATCATGTTGCCCAGCGAGGCGAGGTGCGGGGGCAGGCCGAGGCCGAGGAAGCTGAGCGCGGTCTCGTGCCAGATGGCGTGCGGCACCATCAGCACCGACGCCAGCGCGATGTGCGGCAGCAGGTGCGGCAGGAAGTGCCGCCGCACGACGCGCAGCCGGCTCGACCCGCCGGAGATCGCCGCGTCCACGAACGGCCGGGCGCGCAGCGTGAGCACCTCCGAACGCACGATCCGGGCGGCGGTCGTCCAGTGCGTGAGCCCGACCGAGGCGACGACGGCGGTGGCGCTGGGTGAGAACAGCGCCACGATGAAGATGCCGAACAGCAGGTGCGGCACGGAGTTGAAGCCGTCCACCACCCGCATGATCACCCGGTCGGCCGCGCCGCCGAGCGCCCCGGCCGTGAGCCCGGCCACGGTCCCGACGGTGACCGACACCAGGGCCGCCACCAGCCCGATGAGCAGCGAGACGCGCAGCCCGTAGACGACCCGGAGCAGCACGTCGCGCCCCACCTCGTCGGTGCCGAAGGGATGCGCGAGAGACGGCCCCTGGTTGGCCGCGCGCAGGTCGACGAGCTGCTGGTCGAGCTGCGCCACGAGGGGCACCAGCAGCACGGCCAGCGCCAGCGCGACGAGCACCCCGGCGGCGATCCGTTCCGACGTCCGCATCAGCTCACCCCCAGAACCCGCACACGCGGATCGGCGATCACGTAGGCGCTGTCGGCGAGCAGGTTGCCGAGCACCACGGCGAGCGTGGCCAGCAGGGTGAGCGCGGCGAGCAGCGGGAAGTCGGCGGCCAGCGCGGCCTGCACCGACGCCGACGCCACCCCCGGCCACGAGAAGACGCTCTCCACCAGGATCGCGCCGGTGACCAGCTCGGGGATGCGCGCCCCGAGCAGCGTGATGAACGGCAACAACGCCGAGCGCAGCGCGTGCCGCACGATCACCGTGCGCTCCCGCAGACCGCGGGCCCGTGCGCCGAGCACGAAGTCCTCCCGCAGGGTGGCGATCAACGACTCGCGCACGAACAGCAGCAACCACGACGACTGCGAGAACGCCAGCACGGCCACCGGCAGGATCATGTGCCGCAGCACGTCTCCGGCCTCCAGCGTGGTGGCCGCCGGGTCGGTCAGCCCGCCCGGCGGCAACCATCTCAGCTGCACGGCGAACACCCAGATCACGATCAGCGCGACCCAGAACACCGGGGCCGCCTCGTTGGCGTAGGCGGTGCCGGAGATCAGCCGGTCGAGCCACGAGTCGCGCCGCCAGGCGGCCAGCGCGCCGACCGCGAGGCTGACCAGCAGCATGAGCACCAGCGCGCAGCTCACCGCGAGCAGGGTCCAGCCGATGCGCTCGCCGATCACCTCGGCGACCGGGCGGTGCATGCTGCGCGAGTCGCCGAGGTCGCCCTGTACGAGGTTGCCCAGCCAGGTCAGATACTGCTCGGCGACCGGCCGGTCGAGGCCCCAGTTCTCCCTGATCTGCGCCACGACCTCGGGGCTCGTGACGACCGCGCGGTCGCCGAGATACTGCCTGACGGGGTCGAACGGGGAAGCCTTGGCCAGCGCGAACATGCCCAGGGTCACGGCGAACAACAACGGCACGGTGAACACCAGCCGCCAGACCGCCATGCGGGCCAGCGCACGGGTCATGCCGCCGGCTTCCACTCGGCGAGGTTCCGGAACAGGCCGCCGGTCTCGTGCTCGTGCGCCTCGACCGACGGCGTGATGCCGGTCCACTTGCCGCGCACCACGTAGACGTGCTTGAGGTACACCAGGTACGCCCAGGCGGCGTCCTCACTGACCCGCTGCTGGAAGTCGTCGTACGCCTGCTTGCGCACGGCCGGGTCGGACTCCTCGCGGCCCTTCTCCAGGAGCGCGTCGACCTCGGGGGACTTGTAGTTGCCCGGGTTGAAGAAGCCCTGGCCGGCGTAGGACGAGTGGAACAGCTCGTAGTTGGTGTAGTCGGGGTCGAACGGCGTGCCGTAGCCCATGACCAGGGCGTCCTTGGCCATACGCGGCTCGATCGCGTCCCAGTCGAGGCCGGCCAGCTGGACGTCGACGCCGACCTTCTTGACGTCGGAGGCGACGGCCAGGGCGAGGTCCTTGCGCAGCGAGTCGCCCGCCGGATACATGAGGGTGAAGCTCGCGCGGGTGCCGTCCTTGGCCCGGACGCCGTCGTCGCCGACGCGCCAGCCCGCCTCGTCGAGCAGCTTGCCGGCCGCCGCCTGGTCGGGGGTGGCCGACCCGTCGATCGCGGGGTTGTGCCAGGTGGTGCCGGGCGCGACGGGCCCGAACGCGGGTTCGCCCGCTCCAGCCAGGATGGTGTCCACCATCGCCGAGCGGTCGAGCGCCAGGTTGACCGCCTTGCGGATCGCGGCGTCGCCGGTGACCGGGGTGCCGAACGGGAACATCACGCCCCGGTAGTCGGCGCTCGGCACCCGGTGCACGGTCAGATCGGGCTGGCCGTCGAACCGCGCGGCGGCCTTCGGCGGCAACACGGTCGCGTCGAACTCCCCGGCCGCCATCCGGGTGGCGCGCACGTTGTCGTCGGTGGCGTAGGCCATCACCAGCTGCTTGATCGCCGGTGCGCCGCCCCAGTACGCGGCGTTGGCCTTGAGCACGATCTTGTCGCCGGGCGTCCACGACACGAAGCTGAACGGCCCGGTGCCGATCGGCTGGGTGTCGGAGGCCCGGCCGGCCGGCACGATGCCCAGCGTGGCGCGCTGGAGGAACGGCGCGTAGGGGTACTTGAGGCGGAACACCACCGTCGTGGGGTCGGGCGCCTCCACCGACTCGATCGCCGCGAAGTCGCCGCGGATGCCGGAGTTGTTCTTCTCGTCGAGCACCGACTCATAGGTGTAGACGACGTCCTCGCTGGTCAGCGGGGTGCCGTCGTGGAACTTGACGTCCTTGCGCAGAGTGAAGGTGACCGTCGTGCCGTCGGTCTCGGGCAGTTTGTCGGCCAGCGCGGGCGTGAGCGTGAGGTCGGCGTTCCGGCTGACCAGCCCGTCGAACATCAACGAGCCGCCGGCGGAGCCGTAGCCCATGACGGGGTTGAGGGTCTCCGGCTCCGAGCTCATCCCGACGACGAACGTGTCGTCGGGCGAGCCGGGGGCCGTCGTCGGCGCGGCGCAGGCGGTGAGAGCGAGTGCGGCAATCAGGACGAGAGGTGCGAATCTGGCGCGAAAGGGCGTCATGGGAGCGAAGGTAAAGCGATCACCCTAGTTATTGCAAGTTTGTCGCAAGTACAGCAGATGACAAAAAGGGGTCAGCGAACGCGCCGCCCCGTCTCCGCGCAGGAGTAGCCCCCCAGCGCCTCGACCTCGGCGCGGAAGGCGGGCCGGTCGAGCAGCTCCCACAACGGGGCGAGCAGGTCGTCGGTCAGCGCGCCGGTACGCATCACCAGGTCGTAGGGCTCCTGGGCCACCGGCACGAAGTCAAGCCCGAAGGCGCGGGCGGCGGCGAGGATGCCCAGACCGGCGTCGGCGCGTCCGGCCGCGACGGCGGCGGCCACGGCCAGGTGGGTGTGCTCCTCGCGGGCGTAACCGGGCACCTCGGCCGGGTCGATGCCGAGGCGGGCGAGTTCGTGGTCGAGCAGCGCCCGCGTGCCCGCGCCGCGCTGCCGGTTGACGTAGCGCAGGCCGGGCCGGGTCAGGTCTTTGACGCCGTCGAGATCGAGCGGGTTGCCGGGCGCGACGATCAGCCCCTGGTCGCGGTGGACCAGCCGGACCACCGCGACGTCGGCGCCCGCCCCCAGCAGCCGGTCGACGTAGGGCAGCGTGTAGTCGCCGGTGACCGGGTCGAGCAGGTGTGACCCGGCGATGTGGCACAGGCCGTCGCGCAGCGCCACCAGGCCGCCGAGCGAGCCGACGTTCGACGACGCCAGGGTGATCAGCGGGTCGGCCGCGCGCAGCGCCGAGGCGGCCAGGTCGAGCACCAGGTCGTGGGAGCCGATCGCGACGATGGTGCGGCCGATCTCCGACAGGCCGCGCAGCAGTTCGACCCGCACCTGCTCCCCGGCGTGGTGGCCCTCGACGCCCGAGGGCACGACGAGCAGCCCGTCGGCCCTGACCAGCGAGGTGAGCACGCCCGCGCCCCGGGGCAGCGGGGTGGCGACGAGCCGGTCGTCGACCCGGCCCAGGCGCACCCTGACCCAGTCGTCCATGCCGATCGCCGAGGGCAGCTTCCTGGCCAGGTGGGCCGTGGTCGACGGGCGTTCGCGCGGCGCGGCGCCTTCGAGCTCGGCCAGCAGCGGGGCGGCGAAGATGTCGAACGTCAGGGCCGCGGAAACGGGGTAGCCGGGCACCCCGATCACGGGCGTCTCCCCGGCCGCGCCCAGCACGACCGGATGGCCGGGCCGCACCGCGACCCCGTGGACGGCGACGACCCCCGCCCCGGCGACCACGCGGGCGGTGTAGTCGTCGCGCCCGGCGCTGGAGCCCGCGATGAGCAGCACCAGATCGGCCTCGCGGGCGGCCTCCAGCAACACGGCGGTGATGGCCGCGGGGTCGTCGGGCACGATGCCGGTGACCCGCGCCTCGCAGCCCGCCTCCCGGGCCTGCGCGGCGAGCATCATCGAGTTGGTGTCGAGGATGTCGCCCGGAGCCAACTCCGCGCCGATCGGGCGGATCTCGTCGCCGGTCGGCACGATCACCACCCGCGGCGCGCGGCGTACGAGGAGATCGACGGCCCCGGCCGCCGCGGACGCGGCGACGTCGACCGGGCGCAGCCGATGGCCCTCGGGGAGCAGCAGCTCACCCGCGCTGATGTCCTCGCCGATCGACCTGACGTGCTGGTAGGGCGGCACGGCCGCCCGCACCTCCGCCTCTCCGGCAGGGGTGCGGTGGACGTGCTCGCGCATCACCACGGCGTCGTATCCGTCGGGCAGCGGGTCGCCGGTGTCGACGACCGCGAAGTCACCGGCGGCGAGGAGGACCGGGACGGTCTCGGACGCCCCGACGGTGTCGGCCGCGCGGACCGCGATGCCGTCCATGGCCGAGGAGTCGAACGCGGGCGAGGAGCGCAGCGCCCACACCGGCTCGGCCGTCACCCGGCCCACGGCCGCGCCGACCGGCACCCGGACCACGCCGACCCGGGCGGGACAACCCGCCGCCGCACGGGCCTCACGCCAGACGGACAGGGCCTGGGCCGAAGGGACGTCGGAGACGAAGGGACTTTCCGCGCTCATCCGTACAGGACTACCTCTACCTCGGTGCCCGCGCCGAGGCCGGTGGCCGGCTCGGGCACGATCACGTATCCGTCGGCACGAGTCAACACCGACAGCAGCGCCGACGGGCCGAAGATCGGCTCCGCCACGCCGTCGCGGACCGCCACCTGGACCACGTCGAGCCGCCCGGCCGCCGACGCCAGGTCACGCGACAACCGCGCCCGGGTGCCGGGCCTCGGCGGCGGGGTCTCGCACCCGCCGACGCGCCACACCAATGGCACGCCGACCTGCCCGAACACCACCAGCGCCGACAGCGGGTTGCCGGGCAGCCCGATGACCGGGACCCCGCCGCACTCGGCCAGCAGGGTGGGCTTGCCGGGCTTGATGGCGATGCCGTGGCACCAGACGTCGCCGAGGGCGGCCACCGCGCCGGCGGTCTCGTCGCGCGCCCCGACCGACGACCCCGCCGACACGACCACCAGGTCGGCGGCCGGCAGCAGCTCGGACAACCGGTCTTTCAGCGCGCCCGGCTCGTCGGGCACGATCCCGGCGATCACCGGCTCGCCGCCCGCCTCGGCGACCAGCCCGGCCAGCGCCGAGGCGGTGGCGTCGCGCACCTGCCCGGCGGTGAGCGCCTCGGTCTCGGGCGGCACCACCTCGTCGCCGGTGGAGACGATCGCCACCCGGGGCCGCCGGTGCACGGCGACCGTCGTCACCCCGGCGGCGGCGAGGAAGCCCAGGTCGGGAGCGCGCAGCGGCCGCCCGGCGGGCACCAGCACCCCACCCGCCGCCACGTCGTCGTCGGCCCGCACGACGCCGCCGCCGGGCGCGACGGGCCGGGTGACCTCGATCGTGCCGGGCATGGTCTCGGCGGTGTACTCGACCATGACCACGGCGTCGGCGCCCTCGGGGAGCACGCCCCCGGTCGGCATCGCGACGCACCCGCCCGGCCGCACCGCGACCGTGGGCGCGGCGCCCATCTGGACCGCGCCGACCAGGTCGAGGTAGGACGGCAGCCCGTCGGACGCGCCGTAGGTGTCGGCCGCCCGGACCGCGAAGCCGTCGACGGTCGAGCGGGCGAAGCCGGGCAGCGCGGCGGGCGTGGTGACCTCGGCGGCGGGCACCCGGTGCAGCGCCTCGGCCAGCGGCACCCGCTCCACCTGCGTACGGCGCGCGGGCCGGAAACCGGCCCGCACCTCGGCGAGCGTGCGGGCGGTGAAGAACTCCTTGCCGCTCATCGGTCGGGCTGCTCCGCCGACCCCTCGGGCCGGGGCTGCGGACGGGCCGCCGCGCCGCCCTTGTCGAGCCCGAGCACCGACACGACCGGCCCGAGCGCCACCTGGCCGAGCCCGCAGATCGACGTCTTGCGCATGGTCTCCTCCAGCTGGAGGATCCGGCCCCGCTGCGTGTCGTCGAGGGTCGACGACCCGGTGTCGAGGGCGCCGCGCAGCAGGTCGTGGGCCTTGGTCGAGCCGACCCGGCACGGCACGCACTTGCCGCACGACTCGTTGCGGAAGAACCGCAGCACGTTGGTCGAGGCGGCCAGCAGGTCGGTGCCCTCGGCCAGCACCACCATCGCGCCGGAGCCGAGCATGGTGCCCGCCTCGGCGAGGGTGCCGAAGTCGAGGGCCAGGTCGAGCTTGTCGGGCCCGATGAAGTTGGACGACGCCCCGCCCGGCTGCACCGCCCCCACCTCGGCCCCATCGAGCACGCCGCCCGCGAGGTCGATCAGCGCGCGCACGGTGGTGCCCATGGGCACGCAGTAGACGCCGGGGTTCTCGACGTGGCCCGAGACGGCGAAGAACTTCCAGCCGACCGACTCGCCCGCGCCCTGCGCGGCCCACCAATCGGCGCCGCGCCGCAGGATCACCGGCACGTCGGCGAAGGTCTCGACCGAGTTGATCAGGGTGGGCCGGCCGTGGAGGCCGTAGTTGCCGGGGAAGGGCGGCTTGTTGCGCGGCTCGCCTCGGTGGCCCTCCATACATTCGAGCAGCGCGGTCTCCTCGCCGAGGATGTAGCCCCCGGGCGAGACGAAGATGTCGAGGTCGAGGCGGCGGCCGCTGCCGCACGCGTTCTCGCCGAGGACGCCCGCCGCGCGCAGGGCCTCGATCTCGGCGTGCAGCACCCGCTCTTCCGGCCCGTATTCGTGCCGGATGAAGATCCAGCCCTGCTCGGCCCCGACCACGGCCATGCCGAGCAGCAGGCCCTCGATCACCAGGTGGGGCTGGTCGGTCAAGATCTGGCGGTCTTTGAAAGTGCCCGGCTCCGACTCGTCGGCGTTGCAGATGACGTATTTGACGCCGCCCGGCTCGGCCGCGCGCACCAGCCCCCACTTGCGGCCGGTGGGGAAGCCCGCGCCGCCCATGCCACGCAGCCCCGACGCCTCCAGCGTCGCCACCACGCCCTCGGCGCTCAGTTCGCCCGACAGCAGGGCGCGCAGGCTGGCGTAACGCCCGGAGACGCCGGAACCGGCCGGGTAGGGGTCGTTGGGCCAGGGCTCGGCGCGGCCCGTCACGGCGGCCTCGCCGAGCGAGGAGTCGCGGGCGGCCGACACGAGCGCGTCGACGTCGGCGACCGGGGCCGGGACCTCGTTGACGGCCAGCGCCGGGGCGCTGTCGCAGCGGCCCAGGCAGGAGACCTCGGTGAGCTCGATCTCGGTGTCGTCGCCGTAGCGGGCCTTCACCTCGGCGATCCGGTCGTCGGCCGACCGCAACCAGCACGACAGGTCGTGGCAGACGTTGACGGCCACCTTGGCGGGCGGGGTGGTGCGGAAGTGGGGATAGAACGAGATCAGGCCCTCGATCTCGTAGAGCGGGCGGCGCATGGTGCGGCCCAGCTCCTCGAGCTCCTCGCGCGGCAGCCAGCCGAGCCGGGCCTGGATGGCGTTGAGCGCCGGGATCAGCGACGGGCCGGGGAACTTCCCGGCCCGCGCCTCGACGCCGGGCACCCGGGAACCCTGGAAACTGAGTGTCATTTCGCAGCCTCGACCTGGATCGCGCAGAACTTGAACTCGGGGATCTTTCCGTGGGGGTCGATCTCGTCGATCGTCAGCAGGTTGGCCGCCGCCTCACGGAAGTGGAACGGGATGAAGCAGTTGCCGAGCTGCTCGCGGTGGGAGATGCGCACCTGCAGCTCGATGACGCCGCGACGCGACCTGACGCGGGCCATCTGGCCGTGGGCCAGCCCCCGGTCGGCGGCGTCCTTCGGGTGCATGTAGACCTCGGCGATCGGCGAGATCGAGTCGAGCGCGAACGACCGCCGGGTCATCGACCCGGTGTGCCAGTGTTCGAGCAGCCGGCCGGTGTTGAGCACCAGCGGATAGTCGGCGTCGGGCAGCTCCTTGGCCGGGAGCCACTGCGCCGGCACCAGGTGGGCGAGGCCGTCGTCGGTGTTGAAGCGCTCGTCGAACAGGACCACGGTCCCGTCGGAGTGCTCGGGGTCGGCGTTGGGGTAGAGCTTCCCGGTCAGCCCCAGGTTGTCGTGGCGCAGGTTCCGGTAGGACGGCATCAGCGCCACCATCTCGTCGAACACCTCGCTGGGCGAGGAGTAGGACCAGTCGAGGCCGATGCGCCGGGCGATGTCCTGGACGATCTCCCAGTCGACGCGGGCCTGCCCCGGCGGGTCCATCACCTTGCGGCCGAGCTGCACCCGCCGGTCGGTGTTGGTGTAGCTGCCGTCTTTCTCCAGGTAGGACGACGCGGGCAGGATGACGTCGGCGAACTCGGCCGTCTCGGTCATGAAGATGTCCTGGACGACCAGGAACTCCAGCTGCGAGAGCGCCTTGCGCACCTTGTTGATGTTGGGGTCGGACAGGAACGGGTTCTCGCCCAGCATGTACATCCCGCGCACGCCGCCCGGCTTCAGCACCGACCCGATGATCTCGGTGACGGTCAGGCCCCGGTTGGGGTCGAGCTCGGCGCCCCAGGCCTCCTCGAACCGCCGGCGGGTGGCCTCGCGGTCGACCCCCTGGTAGTCGGGATAGAACATCGGGATCAGCCCGGCGTCGGAGGCGCCCTGGACGTTGTTCTGCCCGCGCAGCGGGTGGAGCCCGGTGCCGGGACGGCCGACGTTGCCGGTGATCGAGCACATCGCGATCAGGCAGCGGGCGTTGTCGGTGCCGGTGGTGTGCTGGGAGATGCCCATGCCCCAGTAGATGACCCCGGCCTTGGCCTCGCCCCACACGCGGGCGACCTGGCGGATCAGGTCGGCGTCGACGCCGGTGATCTGCGCGCCGCGCTCCGGCGGGTAGTCGTTGACGGTGCGGACCAGCTCTTCGAAGTTCGACACCCGGGCCTTGATGAACTCGAGGTCGATCAGGCCGAGCCTGATCACCTCGTGCATGACCGAGTTGTAGAACGCCACGTCGGTGCCGGGCTTGACCTGGCAGTGGAAGTCGGCGTGCTCCGACACCGTGCTGGCGCGCGGGTCGACGTAGATGATCTTCGTGCCGCGGCGGCGGGCCTGCTTGAAGAAGGAGCTGGCGACGGGGTGGTTGGCCGTCGGGTTCGAGCCCGTGATGATCACGACGTCGGCGTTGGCGACGTCGCCGTAGGTGGTCGAGACCGCGCCGGAGCCGACGCCCTCGAACAGCGCGGCCACCGACGAGGCGTGGCAGAGCCGGGTGCAGTGGTCGATGTTGTTGGTGCCGAAGCCCGCCCTGATCAGCTTCTGGAAGAGGTAGGCCTCCTCGTTGGAGCACTTCGCGGAGCCGAACCCGGCGATCGCGCCGGCGCCCTGCTCGCGGTGGATCTCGGTGAGCCGCCGGGCGACGAGGTCGAGCGCCTCCTCCCAGGTGGCCTCGCGGAAGTGCGGCAGCACCTCGTCGTAGTCGACCAGGCCGCCGGGCTTGCGCCGGCCGTCTTTGCCGTTCTTGCTCAGCTTCCCGCCGCGCCGCCCGCGCTCCCGCTCGCCGTCGCCGCGTACGTCGGCCGACAGCGGGCCCTTGGGGTAGGACGACTCGATGCGGATCAGGGGGGTGGTCAGGCGCTGGGGCGAGGCCGCGTAGTCCCAGCCGTAGCGGCCCTTCACGCACAGGCGGCCCTTCGAGCCGGGCTGGTCGCGGCCCTCGGCGAAGGCGATCGCGCCGCGCGACCGGTCGACGTAGTAGGTGAGCGCGCACCCGACGCCGCAGTAGGGGCAGACGCTGTCGACCGCGTCGAGCTCCTCGCGCGGCCGGATCGGCACGTCGTTGATCGGCTTGTTGGTCAGCGCGCCCGTGGGACACGCCTGCACGCACTCGCCGCAGGTCACGCACGAGCTGGCGCCCATCGGGTCGTTGAGGTCGAACGCGATCTTCGTCGAGTAGCCCTTGCCCGACCGGCCGATGACGTCGTTGCCCTGGACGTCGTCGCACGCCCGCACGCAGCGGTCGCAGAGGATGCACGCGTCGTGGTCGACGGCGATCACCGGGTTGGACAGGTCGAGGCCCCGGCCCGAGCCGCACGGCAGGTCGGTGGTCTCCTTGGCGACGTCGAACCGGTCGGCGAGGCCGAGGAGCAGGTTGTCGCCGGTCGTGGTCTGCTTCGGGTCTTCGGCGCGCGGCGGCTGGTCGGAGATCAGCAGCTCGGTCAGCACGGCCCGGCTGCGCTCCAGCTCGGGGGTGGTGGTCTTGACCTGCATGCCGTCGTCGCACGGACGCACGCAGGCGGCGGCGAAGGCCCGCCCGCCGGTGTCGACCACGCACATGCGGCACACCCCGACGGGGTCGAAACGCTCGTCGTGGCACAACACCGGGATGTCGATGTCGAGTCGCTTGGCGGCGTCGTAGATGGTGGTGCCCTCGGGCACGGTCACGGCGCGGCCGTCGATTTCGACGGACACCGTCCGTACGGACGTCGCCGGCTCCTCGAGAATCGTCATCTCAACCTCACGCGTGGAGCGATTGATGGAATACAGTATACGACATACGACTACGCTATAAGTCGAGCAGCAGGTCGGAACTGCCGCTCACGACCCGTCCCTCCCGGTCGAAGCCGCGCGCGGCGTAGTAAGTGTCGATCATCGACCGCAGGCGGTCGGCGTCCAGGGTGGCCTGACGGCCCGAGCCGAGCTGGAGGGGCGTCTCCAGCATCCGGGCGGGCAGTGTGTCGTCGGCCGCGGTGGCCCCTTCTCGCAGGTTGAAGGCGCGTTTCGCCACGACGATGCGCCGCGCGGTCTCCCGCAGTTCGGCGGCGTCGACCGGCCAGCCGGTGACCAGCGCCAGCAGCTTGGCCCACTCGGTGAAGGGCTCCTCGAAGACGCCGCGCAGGAACTTGCACAGGATCATCGAGTCCATGATCGCCGCGCGGTCTTCGGTCTCGACCGCCGCGGCGACGTGGGCGGCGCCGCCCGCCAGCCGGTCGAGCTCGCCCGACAGGTCGGCCTCGTAGGCGCCCGACCGGTTGTGGTCGGCGCCCCTGGCGTTCACCGCGAGCCCGAGCGCCATCGCCTGCAGGCTGCGCGGCTCGTAGCCGGGCAGCTCCAGGCCCTTGACCTGGGGCGCGAAGTCGATCGAACCGTGCCCGACCACGGCGGCGGCCCGCCGCGAGCCCTGCGCGAGCAGCTCGCCGAGGCCGGGCGACCGCGCCCCGATCGCGTCGAGCGCGCGCAGCAGCGCCGCGCCGTCGCCGAACCGCAACCACGGCTCGTCGAGCAGGCCGCGTTCGACGCACTCCATGGCCCAGGCGATGGTGCCGCCCGCCGAGATGGTGTCGACGCCCAGCTCGTCGCAGCGGGCGCTGGCGGCGAACACCTCGTCGGGGTCGGACACGCCGCACAGCGGGCCGAGCGCGAAGACGTTCTCGTACTCCATCCGCTGGCTGCCGCCGCCCTTGCGCGAGTAGATGTGCTCGCAGCCGATGGAGCACGACGCGCAGCTGTTGCGGGCCACCCCGCGCAGTTCGTGCAGCTCCTCGGCGGCCAGCCGGGGCGCGCCCTCGAAGGTCGCCGCGGTGAAGTTGCGGGTGGGCAGGGTGCTGACGGCGTTGAAGGCCAGCAGGTTGGCCAGCGTGCCGAGCTCGCGGTACTTCGCCGTGGCCGGGCCGAAGCTGCGCCGCCGCAGGTCGCGGGCGGCGGCCAGGACGCCCGGCTGGTCGGCGACGGCCACCTTGGTCGCGGCTCTGACCAGCACGGCCTTGATGTTCTTGGCGCCCATCGTCGCGCCCAGGCCGCCCCGTCCGGCGTGCCGGCCGTCGTGGCTGATGGTCGAGTACCGCACCAGGCGCTCCCCCGCCGGGCCGATGGCCGCAGTACGCCAGTTGCGGCCGAAGCGGGCCCGCGCGGCGGTCTCGGCCTCGGCGGCGGTCAGCCCGGCGAGCTCGGGCGCGGGTTCGAGCCGCACGCCGTCGCCGTCGATCAGCAGCACCGAGAGCTCGTCGGCCCGCCCCCGGATCACCAGCGCGTCGTGCCCGGTCAGCTTGCCCGCGATGGCGAACTGGCTGGACGCCAGGGCGTCGGTCAGCAGCCCGGTCAGCGGCGACTTGGCCACCACGGCGAACTTGGCGCTGGTCGTCAGCGGGGTGCCGACCAGCGAGGAGAAGACGAAGGCCAGCGGGGCCTCGGGCGCGAGGGGGTCGACCCCGGCGGGGGCCAGCCGGTGGAGCAACCAGGTGCCGAGCCCGACCCCGCCCAGGTAGGCGCGCAGCACCCGCTCGTCGAGCTCGTAGGGCGCGCCGACGGCGGCGCGGCCGTCGACGTCCACGATCAGGGCCCGTCCGAAGAATCCACCAGGCGTCATCGCGCTCACCCTCCGGCGTCCGCGGACAGGAAGGCGACGGTGTCGCCCGCCACCAGGGGCAGCCGTTCGTCGCGGGTCACCTGGTCGCCGTTGAGCGCGGCCACGATGTGGCGGTCGAGGGTGAGCCCGGCCGCGCTCGCGGCGGCTCCCAGGGTCGCGGCCCGGACGGCGCGCGGCCGGTGGCCGCCGTTGCGCGCCAGCGCGCCGAAGCACTCCACCGTGATCTCGGGCTCCGGCCGCTCGCGGGCCGCCGTGTAGTCGTCGGGGGAGTTGACGTTCACCACCGAATCGAGCGCCGGGTCGCGGCGCGCCAGCTCGGCGTCGGCCAGCAGCGCCGCGTCGTCGAGCTGGACGACCTCGCAGTGCTTGAAGAGCATCCCGGGCCGCAGGTCGCCCTCGGCGAGCAGATCCCTGACCAGCCCGGCCAGGGTGGTGCGGTATCCGGCGGCCAGCGGCTGCCGGAACCCCCGCGCCACCGGGAGCGCGACGTCGGTTCCCTCAGGCAGGGCCCGCAACACGCGGCGGACGAAGGCGGGGTGCAGGAACGGCATGTCGGTGGAGCACACGAAGGCCGTCTCGGCCCGGTCGGCCACCGCCGCGAGCCCCACGGCCAGCCCCTGCATGGGCCCGAGGCCCTCGACGGGATCTTCGACGACGGTGACGGCCGGGGGCAGCGGCGGCAACTCCTGCCCGGGAGCGGCCACCACGACGACCGGTCCGTCGACCGTCCGGGCGAGCACGGCGGCGGCCCGGTAGAGCAGGGTCGAGCCGTGCCACTCCAGCCAGGCTTTGGGCTGTCCCATTCGGGTGGAACGTCCGCCCGCAAGCACAATGCCCGCAGTTGTCCCCATGTCCGAATGTTAGGTCACGCGGAGGCGGGCGGGTCCTCGATGAGATCGTCGCAGAAGGCCGCCACGTCGGTTCCGACGAGCTCCCGCACCCCTTTGCCGTCGGCCGCGCCCTCCTCGAAGAAGTCGAGCACGCCGGCGAGCAGCTCGGCCGACCCGACCTTGAAGAGGTAGCGCTCCATCTCCCGGTAGACGATCCGGTAGTCGGGCGGCAGGGCCTTGATCCGCGCGAGGTACGCCCGCCACTGCCGCTTGCCTTCGATGGCGTCCCGGAAGCGCAGTTTCCTGGCCACTTTCCTGTTCAGCCGCGCCCGCCACCGGTCGCGGAAGCTCCGGGCCCCCTGGCCGTCGGCCAGCGCCGCGCAGAAGCCGGGGACGTCGTCGCCCAGCACCTCCCGGATGGTCCGCCCGTCGGCCGCGGTCTCTTCGAGCAGCCCCAGCGCGCCGTCGAGGATCGGCATCAGGTTCCGGCCGGTGAAGTCTCCGTAGGGGAAGAGACCGTTCTGGATCTGCGCCCAGGCCGCCCGGAAGTCGGGCGGCAGCTTCTCGGCGCGGGCCTCGAACGCCTTCCAGTCACGGGTCATGTCGTTGCCCGTCATGGTGTCCCAGAGGTTCATCTCCCGCCTTCCCTGAGCTTCTCGATGCGCTCGGTGACGTACTCCCATTTCGCCCAGAAGGTCGCGAGCTCCCGGCGGCCGGCTTCGTTGAGGGCGTAGAACTTGCGGGGCGGGCCCTTGCCCGACGGCCGTTTCGCCACCTGGACCAGCCCGTTCTTCTCCAGCCGCAGCAGGATGGTGTAGACCGTGCCCTCGACGACGTCGGCGAAGCCGAGGTCGTTCAGGCGGCGCGTGATGGCGTAGCCGTAGGTCTCCTCGGTGCCGATGATCTCCAGCACGCACCCTTCGAGCGTGCCCTTCATCATCTCCGTCAGGTCGTCCATCGCACCTCCTCAGTACTCAGTGCCACCGAGTACCACTACACGGTACCACGGAGTAGCGGGGCCGCCCAGTGTTGGGCCGTGGTTCGGTTCGAGGCGACCGCGATGTCACCCGGCGGGCACGCCGGATGCGGACGATCACGGTCATGCGCAGGCTTCTCGCCCTGGTCCTGGCCGTCGCGGCCGTCTCCCTGACCGTCCAGCCCGCCCACGCCGCCGACGGGACCCTGACGGTCGCGTCGGCGTCCGTCGTGGTCGGCTCGGACCTCCGTTTCAGCTACGCCACCTCCCGGCCCGACTCCGCCAACTGGGTCGGCCTGTACGCCGACCCCGGCAACGGCCCCGTCGGCGAGACCTACGTCGGCCCGTCGATCAAGTGGGTCTACGCCCCCTCGGCCGGCGGCACCGGCACCCTGCCGACGTCAGGTCTGGCCGCCGGGAACTACCAGCTCTTCTTCCTGTACGACGACGGCTACACCTGGCTCGCCGACCCCGTCTCCGTGCGGCTGACCGCCCCCGCGTCGGGCGCCCTGACGCTCGCCTCCACCACGGTGACCTCGGGCGACCCGATCCGGCTCGGCTACACGACGTCCAGGCCGAACAGCAAGAACTGGGTCGGCCTCTACCGGAACCCCGGCAACGGCCCGGTCAACCAGACTCAGGTGGGGGCCTCGCTGACCTGGGCGTACACCCCCGGCTCCAGCGGCTCGGCCACGCTGGCGACCGCCGGGCTGAGCGCGGGCGACTACATCGTCTACTACCTCTACAACGACGGGTACACCTGGCTCGCCCCGCCCGTCACGCTGCGGATCACCAGTGACGCCGCGCCGCGGTTCCCGGCCTCGGCGTTCACGCTGCGCAACGCCAAGGTCGGCAGCGCCTACTCGGCGACGGTCGGCGGGCTCGTCCAGGGCGCTTCCTTCACGAAGACCTCCGGTCCGGCGTGGGCGTCGGTGTCGTCGTCGGGCGTCGTGAGCGGCACGCCGACCTCGGCCGGTGACGCCGTCGTCGGGATCAGGGCCACCACGAGCACCGGCACCGCGGACGCGACCGTGACGATCCGCGTCCAGTCGGGCGTGCTGGTGCCGCAGTTCAGGGCGCTGAGCTGGAACCTGTGGCACGGCGGCACCCAGGTGGCGGGCGGGCTGGAGAAGCAGCTGAGGTTCCTGCTCGAACGCGACATCGACGTCGTCGGCATCCAGGAGAACCAGGGCTCGGCCGCGCAGACCCTCGCGGCGGCGCTCGGGTGGTCGTACTTCCAGAACTCCGACACCGCGGTGCTCAGCCGCTACCCGATCACCGGCACCACGCCGACCGTCGCGGGCAGCGCCGTCGCCGCCAAGATCGACCTGGGCGCGCGTTCGCTCCGGCTCTGGAGCGCCCACCTCGGGTACACCCCCTACGGCCCCTACGACGCCTGCTTCGGCCGGATGAGCGTCCAGCAGCTCATGAACCGTGAGGCCAGTTCGGGTCGTACCGGGCAGATCACCTCGATCATCAGCGCCATGTCCGGCGACCTCGCCGCCTCGGCGACCACCCCGGTCCTGCTGACCGGCGACTTCAACGCCCCTTCCCACCTCGACTGGACGTCGGCCGCCTCCCGGTGCGGCTACGGCCCGGTCGCCTGGCCCACCTCGACGGCCCCGGCGAACGCGGGCCTCGTCGACTCCTACCGCCAGGCCAACCCGAACCCGGCGACCCACCCGGGCGCCACCTGGTCGCCGGTCTTCAAAACCTTCACCGGCGGCTACGGCTACGACTCCCACACCGGCGAGCCGGAACCCCAGGACCGCATCGACTTCATCCACTACCGGGGGCCGCTGACCGTCGTGTCGTCGGAGGCGGTCTGGGAGGGCACGCCCTCGCAGGGCAACCCCTCGGCCAACGCCTGGACCTCCGACCACGCCGCCGTGCTGACCGTCTTCCGGCTGAACTGAGCGGCGCGTTCAGTCCCCGTCCAGTCCGCGTTCGTACATTGAGGAGAACCCGAGCCTCAAGGAGCGTGGGATGCCAACCCGAGTGAACCGGCAGACCGTCGATCTGTCCGCCTATCCCGACCTGATGGTCCTGTACCTGGGCATGCGCGTGAACCATCTGTACGGGATCAGGACCTTCTTCAGCTTCGGCCGGAAGATCCAGGGATCGGTCGAGGGGAAACCCGACGGTCTGCTGCTTCACGAGCCGGTCTACTACTCGTTCTTCCCGATGAACATGGGCATGCGCCAGTACTGGCGCGATCTGCCGTCGCTGCTGGCCTTCGCCCGGTCGGAGCCGCATCGGCAGTGGTGGCTCGACTTCCTGCGCGACTCGGGCGGCACGGGTTTCTGGCACGAGACCTACTCGGTGCGGGGCGGCATGGAGGCCGTCTACGACGACGTGCCGAAGCCGATCGGTTTCGGTCGGTTCGCGGGCGTCCAGCGGGCTCGCGGGCCGATGTTCGGCTCCGCGTCCCGCCTGGGCCGCTCGGAGCACGGCGACCCGGTGCTGAGCGAGACTGACCTCTACGAGCCCTGATCCCGGTCGGCCACGACGGCGACCGGGCAGTGCGCCCGGTGCAGCAGGCCGTGGCCGACCGAGCCGAGGGCGAAGGAGGCCAGCGCGCCCCGTCCGTGCGAGCCGACGACCACGAGGTCGGCGGCCCGCGACTCCTCCGAGAGCAGGAAGACGGGGTGGCCGCAGTGGGCCAGGCGCTCGACCGGGACGTGGGGGTACTTGTCCGTCCAGAGGGCCAGCCGGTCCCAGACGCGGGCGACGTGCTCGTCGTACATCTCCTGGAGCAGCGCGCCGTAGACCACGGCGGACGCCGCGAACGAGGGCGGCTCCCACGCGTACACGAGCTTGAGGCGGGCGCCGCGCCGGTCGGCCTCGGCGAAGGCGAAGTCGAGCGCGGCCTCCGACTCCTCGCCGCCGTCGTACCCGGCGACGAGCAGCCCGTAGGCGTGCCGGGCGGGCTTCCTGACGACGACGACCGGGCCGGGGACGTGGCCCACCATCGACAGGCCGACCGAGCCGAGGATCAGCCCGGCGAACCCGCCCTTGCCCCGGCTGCCGATCACGATCTCGTCGGCGTCGCGCGCCGCCTCCCTCAGCCGCTCGGCGGGCGGCCCGACGGCGAGCTTGGCGCTGATCTGCAGGTCGGGCGCGCATTCCCAGGCCCGCTGCTGCGCCGCGCTGAGGATGTCCTGGTGGTACCGCTCCTGCACGGCGTTCAGGTCGCCCTGCAAAACGGCGGCCGGGCGCACGTGCACGATCCGCAGGGCGGCGCGTCTGCGCTCCGCGTCCTGGGCCGCGTACTCCACGGCCGCGAGCGCGGGAGCCGATCCGTCGACCCCCACGACGATGATCGGAATCATGGTGGGTCCTCTTTCTCCCTCAGATTCCACTTTCGCCCACTCTGGGACCACGAGGGGAGCTTTTTCACCTCTCTTGGGCGTCCACCCCCTGACCCCTGACGGACGATGGACGAAAGACGGAAGGAGAAGACGATGAAGGCCGCTATGGGAGATCGGCTGATCGTCGAGGGCAGCAGCGATCACGAATCACGGAAGGTCGGCGTGATCACCGAGGTGCGCCACCCTGACGGCTCTCCTCCCTACCTGGTGCGCTGGTCGGGCGACGACCACGACTGCCTGGTGTTCCCGGGGCCCGACGCCCACGTGGTGAGCGGGCGGAGGTCCGACGGCTAGGGCCGCCGCTCGGCCTCGGAGATCGCCCGGCTGATCGATTCGAGGTCCATGCCGCCCTGGTAGCGCAGGCCGTTGATGAACAACGTCGGGGTGCCGCGCACCCCGCCGGCCCGGCCCGTCTCCTCGTCGTGGCCGATCTTGGCGAGCCCGGTGGGCACGTCGGGCCACGGGTCGACGCCGAGCTCTTGGGCGTAGCGGGTCAGGTCGTTCACGGTCAGGAACCGCTGGTTGGCGAACAGCGTGTCGTGCATCTCCCAGAACTTCCCGTCGGCCGCCGCGCCCTCGGCCGCCAGCGCGGCCGGCACCGCCCTCGGGTGGATGGTCCGCAGCGGGAAGTGGCGGAACACCAGCCGGGTCGTGCGGTGCCGGGCGAGCAGCTCCTCCATGATCGGGTGCAGGCGGCCGCAGTAGGGGCACTCGAAGTCGCCGTACTCGACGACCGTGACCTTGTAGACGGCCGGGCCGCGCACGTGGTCGTCGGGCCCGACCGGCTCGGACAGCAGCACCGGCAGCTCCTCCACCGGTTCGAGGGCCGCCTCCGGCGGCGCGCAGACCCCGCCCCGGTCCCAGGCCATGCGGAAGATCAGCCAGCCAGTCAGCGCCGACAGCAGCGACCCGGCCAGGATGCCGATCTTGGCCTGGCTCTGCACGGCCGGATCGTCGAACGCCAGCCCGACGATGAACAACGACACCGTGAACCCGATGCCCGACACGGCCGCGCCGCCCAGCAGCTGCCCCCACACCAGGTTGCCCGGCAGCACCCCCCACTTCAGCCGCAGCGGCAACCAGGTGCCGAGCGCGATGCCGACGAACTTGCCCAGCAGCAGGCCCAGCACGATGCCGATCGTGATCGGCGAGGTGACCGCCCGCCGCAGCGACTCGGCGTCGAGCACCACCCCCGCGTTGGCCAGCGCGAACACCGGCACGATCAGGTAGCTGCTCCACGGGCTGATCCGCAGCTGGAGCCGCTCGTTCACCGAGACCGCCGACTGCACCTTGCGCGCCGCCCGCCGGGCCCCGCGCGCGGTGGGGTCGGCGGTGAACTCGTGGACGGCCTCTCCCGCCGTCAGCAGCTTGTACTCGTTGGGCGCGTACACGAAGACCAGCACCCCGAGCGCGATGCCGATCAGCGTGGGGTGCACCCCGCTCTCCAGGGTCGCCACCCACAGGGCGAACCCCAGCGTGATGTACGCCGGCGCCCGCCAGATCTTCAGCCAGCGCAACATCACGATCGCGGCCAGCAGCGCCGCCGCGACGAACAACGACGGCACCGACAACTCGGCGGTGTAGAACACCGCGATCACGATGATCGCCAGCACGTCGTCGACGATCGCGAGCGTCAGCAGGAACGCCCGCAACGGCTCGGGGCAGCGGGCCCCCACGACGGCCAGCACCCCCAGCACGAACGCCGTGTCGGTGGCGATCGGCACCCCCCAGCCGCCCGCCCCCGGCCCGCCCGCGTTCAGGGCCAGGTAGACGAGCGCCGGGACGAGCAGCCCCCCGAACGCCGCGACGGCGGGCACGGCCAGCAGCCGCCGGTCGGTGAGCTGGCCGAGGCGCACCTCGTAGGAGATCTCCAGGCCGATCAGGAAGAAGAACAGGGTCATGAACCCGTCGTTGACCCAGTGGCGCAGATCGAGCGAGAAGACGGCGTCGCCGAACGACAACCCGGCCTTGATGTGCCAGAACGCCTCATAGGTGTGGCCCCATGGGGAGTTGGCCCAGAGCAGCGCCGCAAGGGTGGCCCCGAGCAGCACACTCGTGCTGCCCGCCTCGGTCCTGAAGAACGCCCGCAACATAGAAACCCCGATGATAGGGGTCGAAACCGTCCTGACCTGCGGAGGGGCCCCCACGTTCCGGTAAACACTCGGTGTTCAGGCGCCCGCGCCGGGAACCGCCGAACTCTGATTGGCGTCGCCCTTCGCGCGGGCCAGGGCCGTCGCGGTCCGGTGGGGGTCGGCGAGAGGACCGGCCGCCCACAGGTGGCGGGCGATGCGTTCGGCCACGTTGTCGCGGGAGGAGCCGATGCGTTCGAGCGCGTCGGCCACCCGCAGGTGCAGCCTGATCGCCCGGCCCGAAGGGGTCGCCTCGCTGATCGACTCCCTGACCAGGTCGTGCGGGAACCGCATCGAGAACGGGTCTCCCGGGATCGATTCGAGCAGGCCGAGCGCCACCGCCGGTTCCAGATGGTCGAGACAGGTCTGTACGTCATGGCCCGCGACCTCGGCGAGCAGGCTGAGGCTCACCTGCCGCCCGATCAGCGCGGAGATCTGGATCAGGTCCCCGGCGCGTTCGTGCAGCCGGGCCGTCCGGTCGCGGACGACGTCCCGCACCGTGGCGGGCACCCCCTCGGCCGACGCTCCGCCGTCGCCGAGCAGCCGGGCCAGCTCCCGGACGTAGAACGGGTTGCCGGAACTGCGGTCGTAGAGGTCGCGCACGGTGCCGGGGTCGGGGTCGCGGCCGGTCTCGCGCCCGATCAGCTCGGCCACCTCGACCGGGCCCAGCGGGCCGACCCGCAGCCGGTGGTGGCCCGGCGTCCGGCTGGCCCCGGCGAGCGTGTGCGACAACGCCGACCCGGGCACGGGCGCGCGGTCGCGGAGCGCCGTGATGATCGCGGCGCCGCCCGGCAGGCGCGCCGCGAGGTGGTCGAACAGGCGCAGTGACGCCAGGTCGGCCCACTGGAGATCGTCGATCGTGAGCACCAGCGGCCGCTGTGCGGCCACCTCCCCGACCACGGCGACGACCGCCTCGAACAGGCCGAACCGGGCGGCGTCGTCGGGGCACCCCGTGCCGCCCGACCGCAGGAGGTGGCCGAGCTCACCGGCGAGCCACCTCTCCCGCGCCTCCTCGGGCAGCGTGTCCAGCAGGCCCCCGGCCAGCTGCACCCACGGCCACATCGACGGCGCGCCCTCGTCTTCGAGGCACTGGCTCCAGACGACGGCCGCGCCGCGCCCGGCCGCCTCGGCGGTGATCGCGTTCAGCACCGTGGTCTTGCCGATGCCCGGCTCGCCCTCCAGGACGACGATCCCGGTGCCTCCGGCGAAGACCGCGTCGATCGCCTGCCACGACTTCGCCAGTTCCTCGGCCCGGCCGAGGAGCCCCGGCGGGCCGGCCGCCGCCGGGCTCACGCCGACGACCTGCCGGTGCGCGGCCGACAGCGCCTGGCCGGGGGCGATGCCGAGTTCGGTGAATAGCCGGGCGCGCACCTCGCGGAACACCGCCAGCGCCTCGGCCTGCTGACCGGCGGCGGCCAGGGTGGTGATGAGGCTCGCCTGCACCGGCTCGTGCAGCGGGGCCATCCGGGCGGCCAGGCGCAGCGCCGGCACCACCCGTTCGGGCCTTCCCAGCGACACCGCGAGGTCGGCGGCGACCGTACAGGCGTCGTGGAACTGGGCGTCGAGCCGGGCGAAGATCGCGGCCGCGGCCGGTTCGGGGTTCAGCCCGTCGCCCGCCGGGCCCTGCCAGAGCTCCAGCGCCCGCGTGTAGGCGTCGAGGGCCTCTTCTGGACGTTCCTCCGCCGCGGCCGCCGCGACCAGGTCGCGGAACACGACGAGGTCGAGCCGCGCCTCACCGGCCGTGAACAGGTATCCGTTGCCGTGCCGTTGCAGGTAGGAGCCGAAGTCCCGGACCGAGAGGTCGGGCTCCAGCAGGCGGCGCAGCGAGCCGACGTACTTGTGGATGACGTTGAGGGCGCTCGCCGGCGGGTGCTCCGGCCAGATGAGGTCGATCAGCTCGTCGGTGCTGATCGGCCGCCCTTCCCTGGCCAGCAGCAGGGCCAGCAGGAAGTACTGCTGGCGCGGACCGGCGTTGAGTTCGACGCCGTCCCGCCAGATCCGCAGCGGGCCCAGGATCTGGAAGGTCGGAGCGCCGCCGATGGAGATCGGCTCGGCCACCCCTCCTGCACCACCTTGTCATCGACAAGCAGTCAGTAAAGCGGACGATGACGGCGCCGGGTGTCGTGATCCTGCTCGATGATTGCCCATTACCGGTCGGATGCCCGCATCCGCCGCAATTCAGCCTCCACGGTGCGGGCGTCGGCATAGGCCCTGGGCGTGACGCCGAAGCGGGCCCGGAACTCCTTGATGAAGTGGGAGACGCTGGCGTAGCCGACCCTGCGGGACACCTCCGCGACGTTGCGCCCTCGGACGACGAGCAGCTCACGGGCCCGGTCGAGCCGGTAGTCCTTCAGGAACCGGTACGGAGAACACCCCGTGACCTCGCGGAACAGCGCCGAGAACGCCGACGGGCTCAGGGCCGCCTGCCTGGCCAGATCGTCGACCGTCACCGGCTCGGCGTAGTGCATGCGCACGTAGGTCAGCGCGGCCGAGACCGCGTCGCTGGAGGGCTGCCTGGACGACAGGTGCAGCAGCCGGGAGAACTGCTCCTGGCGCAGCACCCGGTAGACCATCTCCTCGACGCAGATCGGGGCCAGCACCCGCCGGTCGGCGTCGCCGTCGAGCGCCCGCAGAAATCGCAGGAGCGCCGCCATCAGCTCCGGATCGACCGGGGAGACGACGCACGGATCGGCCTGTTCCTCAGCGGCGGGCTGCCCGGCCGCCCGCGAGCGCGGGCCGAGCATGTCGGTCGAGATCTTCCGCACCAGCGCGGGGTCGATCTCCAGGACGAGCGACAGGAACGGCTCGGCCGGGTCGGCCCGCAGCACCTCGCACTGGAAGTGCAGGTTGCCGCCGATCACGAGGTAGTGGAAGGGGTCGTAGACGTAGCGCCTGCCGTCCACGATCACCGCTTTGCTGCCCTGCGCGACGATGCCGAGCGACAACGTCCGGATGGCTTCCCAGGTCGGGGCCGACGGCTCGGTGAAGCGGTAGAGGGTCAGGCCGGGCCAGCCGCCGTCGTTGGCGCCGACGGCGGGGGTGCGCTCGGTCAGCGCCGCCACCAGGTCGCCCGCCCGGACACGGTGCTCGAGCTCGGGTTCCGAGTACACGCGAAAGCCATTCTCTGTTCTGGTTTTTCCGTCTTGAGGGTAGGGCATCCGAAGGCGTGGTCGAGCCGTCCTTCATTTGTTGAAAACAAGTGGACGATTAGTGAATAAATACTTCCTTCTTTTCTGTGGCCCTGATCACATGAATTTCGCAAAGAATTACACGAACCGCCCGCTATGGTGATTCCGGTCGACCGCGACGACTAAGGACTACGAAAGAGGGAGAAATGAGCGAGTCCAAAAAGATGAGCGGGCGTCGGATAATGCTGCGCGCGATCAGGGGCGCGGCAGTGGTCACGATGGTGGCCGGCGCGACCTCGATCGCCGTCCCCGCGTCCGCCGCCCCCCAGCACCACACGGCCGCCTCGACGAAGTACTACTTCGCGGCCGGGCTCCTCGGCCGCAACGAGGTGCGGGAGCCGGGCAAGAAGGTCAACGACCGCGACGGCGCGGCGGTCGCCAAGTTCCGCATCAGCGGCGACCGCTTCTACTACTTCGTCGAGTGGCGGCGCACCGCCCGGCCCACCGCCTTCCACATCCACCGGGGCAAGGCGGGCGTGAACGGCCCGGTCGTCATCGACCTGCTCTCCAACGGCACGATCCGCGGCAACACCAGCAAGGGCTCGGTCCGCGTCAGCAGCCGCCTGCTCCGCGACATCAAGAAGAACCCGAAGAACTGGTACGCCAACCTGCACACCAGCCAGTTCCCCGACGGGGCCGTACGCGGCCAGCTCCACAAGGGCGGCCGCTGGTAGACGGCCCGACCACGAGAAGGCAGGACACATGAAGATCAAAAACGCCCTGGTCGCGTTCGGCCTGGTGTCGGTGGCGCTGCCGCTCGCACTGGTCACCACGAGCCCGGCGCTCGCCGCGGGGATCCCCTGGGACATGGGGAGCGACACCTGCGACACGGTCACGATCAAGTCGCTGGCCAACAACCAGTACGTCGCCGCCGAGGTCGACTACGCCGGATACTATTCCGGCATGCTGCGGGCCCGGACGAAATCGCCCGGCGCCTGGGAGAAGTTCTCCCTGTGCCCCGGCCCCGGCTACAAAACGCTCTACTCCCTCGGCGCCAAGCGCTATGTGAGCGCGGAGAAGAACTACACCGGCGCCGACAAGGGCATGCTGCGGGCGCGTGCCGACAGCTTCAAATCGTTCGAGCAGTTCGCGGTCGACTGCGAGGCCGACACCGAACACTGCACGATCAGGTCGATCGCCACCGGTAAATACGTGAGCGCCGAACTGGCTTATGCGAACGACGGCTACGCCATGCTCCGCGCGCGGGCCGACACCGTCGGGTCATACGAGAGGTTCCTGATCACCATCTGAAAACGAGCGGGCCTCCACGGAGGACCCGCCCGTTTCCCATCCCTAATAGGTGATGGTGCACGAACTGGACGTGGGGGTCGGGTGCGTCACACCCGACGTGGGCATCCGGATGTCGAATCCGAAGTAGGCGGCCTTGCCCGCCGCGATGACGTGGTTGTAACCCACGGGAGCCCATACATCGGGCGCCGGATTCGTCGTGTTCCAATATTGCGCGACGACCGCGACGGACGGCCAATCGATGACCGTCTGCCACGTGGTCGACGGCGTCGTGCCGGTGTTGGAGATCTTCGCCTCCACCGTCCACTTGTACTTGCCGTCGATCGTCCCGATCCAGTTCGCCTTGAACGTCAACGTGCAGGTGGTGGCGGCGCCGGCGGGGGTCGCCGGGGTGAGCACGCTCGCCGCGCCGAGCAGGGCGACCACCAGCCAGGCGGTCAGTCGCCGGCGTACACGTCGTTCTGTCATGGGCCTCTCCTGTCAGGAAGCGCGCGCATTCAATACACGCGAAGGCGATGATCGAACGGTACGGTCGGCGTCGAATACGGTCAATTAATCTGAAACTTTCAGCGTTTCGACAATCGCCTATTCGAATTCCCTATTCAGGTCGGGCCCGCACTCCGTCGAGAGCGAATCCGAGAACACGTTCACGCTGTTCTCCGTCGACGTACCCGGCACCGACGATGCCGCCGATCATGCGCACCAGATCGTCGAAGGAGACGTCGGGCCGGAGTTCTCCGGCGCTCCGCGCACGCGCGAACAGCGGCTCGCCCGCGGCGTAGATCGCCTCCCGGCACGACCGGAACATCTCGGACTCGCGGTTGAGCGCCTCGGAGAGGGCGCGTTTGGTGGCGATGTACGCGACGAAGCGGCCCAGCCAGGTGGCGAGGGCGTCCCACGGCGGCAGGTCGGCGACGTCGTCGGCCGCGCGGCAGAGTTCCTCCACCTCTCCGACGTAGACGGTGTCGAACAGGTCCTGCCGGGTGGGGAAGTTGCGGTAGAGGGTGCCGATGCCCACGCCCGCGCGGCGGGCGATGTCCTCCAGCGACGCGTTGGCGCCGTTCTCGGCGAAGGCTTCGCGGGCGGCCTTGAGCAGCGCGTCGAAGTTGCGCCGCGCGTCGGCGCGGTGCGGACGGCGTACGGCGACACCCCGCCCACCGGCCGTGTCGTAAGTCACCGGTCCTCCCCGGTTAACTGGAGGGGAGCCTCCGCTAATCTGGAGGCACTCCTCAAGTTAGCAGATCGGGTCGTCGTCGGCCGTCGCCACGGCACCCGTCGAAGGATTCCCATGTCACGAACCACCGCATCGCCGCGGCGTACCTTCGCCGTGCTGGCGTCGGCCGCCGCCGCGTTCTCCGTCCTCCAATCGCTGGTCAGCCCCGTGTTGCCGACCATCCAGCGGGACCTCGGCACCACCCAGAGCGCCGTCGCTTGGGTGCTGACCGCCTGGTTGTTGTCGGCCTCCGTCGCGACCCCCCTTCTCGGCCGGATCGGCGACATGATCGGCAAGCGGCGCATCCTGCTGATCGCCCTCGGCGCGACCGTGGCCGGCTGCCTCCTGGCCGCCCTCGCCCCCAACATCGGCGTGCTGATCTGCGCCCGGGTGATCCAGGGCCTCGGCGGCGCCCTGTTCCCGGTGTCGTTCGGCATCATCCGCGACGAGTTCCCCGCCGAGCGGGTGCCCTCGGCCGTCGGCGGCCTGTCGGCGATCCTGGCCGCCGGAGGCGGCGCGGGCATCGTGTTGTCGGGCCCGATCGTCGCCGCCCTGGGCTGGCGGTGGTTGTTCTGGATCCCGATGGTCCTGGTCGCCGCGGCCGCCGTGATGGTGGCCCGGTACGTGCCCGAATCGCCGGTGCGCACCCCCGGCCGCGTCGCCTGGCCGGCCGCGATCCTGCTGTCGGGCTGGCTGGTGGCCCTGCTGGTCCCGCTCAGCAAGGCGTCCTCCTGGGGCTGGGGCTCCCCCATCGTGATCACCCTGTTCGTGCTCGCCGCGATCGGCTTCACCGCCTGGGTCTGGGTCGAGCTGCGGTCGCGCGACCCGCTCGTCGACATGCGCATGATGCGCCGCCCGGTGGTCTGGACGACCAACCTGGTGGCCCTGCTGTTCGGCGCCGGCATGTTCGCCGTCACCGGCTTCCTCCCGGTGTTCCTGCAGATCCCGGCCGGCACCGGCTACGGCTTCGGCTTCACCGTCGCCCAGGCCGGGCTGGTGATGCTCCCGATGCTCGCGACCATGTCGCTGGGCGGCTTCCTGAGCGGCCCGCTGGGCAGGCTCGCCGGCGCCAAGGCCCAGTTGGTGGGCAGCGCCCTGCTCAGCACCGCCTCCTGCGTCGCCTTCACCCACTTCCACGACCGTCCCTGGAAGATCGCGGTCGCCGGCGCGGTGTTCGGCCTCGGCCTCGGTTTGGCGTACGCGGGCATGAGCAGCCTCATCGTCCAGGGCGTGCCCCCGCACCAGACCGGCGTGGCCAGCGGCATGAACGCCAACATCCGCAACATCGGCGGCTCGATCGGCACCGCGGTCTTCGCCTCGGTCGTCACCGCGCACCTGCAGCCCGGCGGCTCGCCCGCCGAGTCGGGCTTCACGTGGGGCTTCCTGCTGCTGGCCGCCACGTCGGCGATCACCGTCGTGCTGGCGCTGCTGGTCCCTACCGTCCGGCGGCAAGCAGCCGTGCCGCTTCAGGCGTGACCCCGGTCCAGCGGCGGAAGGCCCGGTAGAAGGAGTTGGCGTCGTCGTAGGCCAGCAGGTAGGCGATCTGCGACGTGGTCAGCGACCGATCGCTCAGGTAGAGGCGGGCCAGCCCTTCCCGAGTGCCGCTAAGCACGGCCTGATAGCTGGTGCCCTCCGCCTGCAACTGCCGCTGAACGGTCCGCGGACTGAGCATGAGCTGCGCCGCGACGGCGTCGATCGAACTCTCCCCGGCGGGCAGCCGCTCGTGCAGCGCCGCCCGCACCCGCTCGGCAGTGGTGTCGGACGCGGTCAGCTCCGACAACCGGCGGCGCAGTTCCGGCGCGAAGAACGTCCACATCGACTCGTCCTCGGTGAGGAACGGCAGGGCGGCATCCGCAGCGGAGAACGTCACACTGTCGACCTCGGCCTCGACGATGCCCGACCCGAAATAGGAGATCAGCGCGGCCGACGGGGCCGGAGCCCCCCGCATGCCCACCCGAGTGGGCAGCACCTCACCCCGCGTCCCGATACGCGCCAGCGCCACCCAGAACGCGAACTCACCGACGACGAGCAACCGCGGCGGCGGGGGCCCGTCGGGCCACCCGAACGTGATCGTCAGCCCGTCGCGGTCGGCGGCGACGTCGAGCCGGACCGGCCCGATGAGCGGCTTGAACGCCGCGATGCGCTCGGCCGCGGTACGCAGGTCGGCGCTGCACAACGCCGCGAAGATCGGCGGGTTGAACACCTCGACCGACAGCGCCCGCCCGATCCGCGCCGCCAGATCGGGATCGTCGGCCTCGGCGTCGATCGCCTCCCAGAACCGGTAGTACTCCTCGATCGTCATGGTGACCGGCCCCTGCGCGAAGACCCCGGCCGGCAGCCGAGCCCGCCGCAACACCCGGGCGACGGAGATCCCGAGGTCGTGCAGCAGCGCCCGCGCGCCCGGGTCGAGAGTGAACCGCTCTGAGGCCATCTCCCCATGCTGGCACGGTTGGCGCGAATGGCAAGTAGGAAGGCGTCTTCCGCTAGTTCCCTGGCGCGCTCTCCCGCCTAACGTAATGACCACGCCACCGCGACGACGAACGGAGACCATCATGACCAGCACGATCCTCATCACCGGCAGCTCCAGCGGCATCGGCCGGGCCACCGCGAAGCACTTCCACGAGCAGGGCTGGAACGTCATCGCCACGATGCGCAGCCCCGAACACGAAACCGAGCTCACCACCCTGGACAACGTGCTCGTCACCCGTCTCGACGTACAGGACTCCGCCTCGATCAAGGCGGCGGTCGACGCCGGCCTGGCGCGCTTCGGCCGCATCGACGCCCTGCTCAACAACGCCGGCTACGGCGCCTACGGCGTGCTGGAGGCCACCCCGATGGACAAGATCCACCGCCAGTTCGACGTGAACGTCCTGGGCCTGCTGGAGACGACCAAGGCCGTCCTCCCGCACCTGCGCGCCAACGGAAGCGGCACCGTCGTCAACGTGTCCTCGATCGGCGGCAAGATCACCCTCCCCCTCGGCACCCTGTACCACGGCACCAAGTTCGCCGTCGAAGGACTGAGCGAGGCCCTGCACTACGAACTCGCGGCGATCGGCGTGAACGTCAAAATCGTCGAGCCCGGCTTCGTCAACACCGACTTCGCCGGCCGCTCCCTCGACTTCACCAACGACGAGAACCTGCCCGAATACCAGAAACTGGTGGGAGCGTTCTTCACCGCCCAGGGCCAGATGAGCACCGCCGGCGACGAACCCGAGGTCGTCGCCGAGACCATCTGGGCAGCGGTGACCGACGGCACCGACCGCCTCCGCTACACGGCGGGCCAGTACGCCGCCGACCTGCTCGCCACCCGCGCCGCGGCCGACGACGCGACGTTCATCGGCGGGATCAAGCTCCAGTTCGGCCTCTGATCCTTCAGATCGCAGATGACCTGGTCGACGCCCCGGGCCGTGGTGGTTGACTCAGTCGGCCACGGGGCGCCAGCGGGCCGCGCCGCGGACGGCGTTCGCACCGCCGGCGACTCCGATGGCGATCGAGAACACCGCGGCCGTCACGGCCACGTTCACCAGCAGGCTCCACGACAACTCTCCCGACCTCGACATCGCCACGAAGAAGTTGCCCTGCCAAGCCGCTATCGCCACCCCGGCCGAGACCGCGATCAGGCACGGGACCACGAGGTTCCAGGCGGCCACGCCGAACACAAACCGGCGCCGCTCGGTGAGCACGGTCAACGGTGCCAGCGCGGCCGTGAACGTCAGGAACTCGGCCGCCGAACTGAACCCCATGGCCGTCAAGAGCACACTCAGCACGATCGTGACCAGGAAAACCACCCAAGCGGAGATGGTCGTCAACCGATTCGACCCCTGCGCCCAAGAGTCTCCGGGGCGGTTCAGCTCCGCCATGGCGAACGCCCGATGCGCCTCCTCGTTCACGTGCGCAGCCAGCCCGCCTGTCCCGACCGCCGAGACGACGACGAGTTCCTGAACCCGCGGCCAAGCGCTTCGCTCATTCGTCAGGCGCACGTGCACGTCGTCGCCGCTCCGCCGGAATTGACCGAACAGCGTCTGCGCCCGGATATCGCCGTCCCGCAACGACACCCGATTCCCGGCACAGTCCGCCACCAGCCCGTCCAGGGCAGCGCACGACCCCCAGAGCCGTCTCGGCTGTGTCTCATCCTCCGGAGCCACCACACCCAGCAGCGCCGAGCCCACCGGGAGATCCCCGGCGAAGGACTCGATCGACTCCCGGTCGAGGTAAGGAGAGCTGACGACCAGAACGCTGTCCTGGAGACTTCGCTGGAATTCGAGGGCTCTCTCTGACGAGTCGCCGAGTCTGCTCGTCCACACCTGAGCCTGTACGACGATCCCGATCCCGATGACGATCACCCCGGTCAGGCGGACGACGATGCCAGGACGCGCGGCCGTCCACCTCCCCGCGATCAGCATCGCCACGTACCCCGCTTTCGCCGCCCGTGCTGCCATCGCGCCGCCGAACCGCTGGATCACGATCGCCGACGCCGAAGGAAGCGCGGCCCACAACACCGCCGTGCCGCCGAGATAGGCCAGGAACCCGAACATGCGCGGCAGGTAAGGGGTGATCACGACCCCCACCAGCCCGGCCACCCCCGCGACGAGCCTCCACCGGGGCACCCGCCCCGCGAACGTCCGGGGACGCCCCGATCGGCCGGCCGCGTCCACGCGGTGCAGCGTCACGATGGCCAGCAGCACGAAGACGACAGAGCCGGCCACAGTCGGCGGAACGGCCCACAACCACGCGCGAGTGTCGTCGGAGTCGATCACAAACCCCGGCCCCGGCAGCCGGACGTCGGTAATCAAGGTGACCAGGTAGGGCGTCAGACCGATCACCGCACCGGCCAGCGCCGGAACGACGCCCTCACCCACGTTCAGCAGAGCCCGGTGTCGCCACGAAGCGCCCAGGGCCGCCAGCAGCTCCGTCCGCCGATCCCTGGCCGCAGACCCGGATCGAACGGCGACGACCAGCAGAACAGCCGCCGCGACACCCAACGTGGCCGCCAACATGGTGAGGAACTGTCCGATCGGCGCGACATCCCGTGAGTCGCCGATCAGCATGGTGTCGACCCCGCCGAACCGCTTGATCCCGCGCCAGCCCTCATACCCGCCGTCGACGTCGGGCCGCACGTACGCCAACCGCTCGCCCGGAGAAGACAGCCCCGCATCTCCGATGAGCCCGGCGAACGTCCCGTACCTGTGCAGAATGCGCTCGCTGGAGCCGGCTTCCAGGAGCGCCGGCGATAGGAACACCTCACCCCGTTCGGGCCAGCGAGGCAGTCCAGGTGGCGGATCGATGGACTCGGCGAGCGGCTCCACATGGATCACCGAGTGCGGCACGGTTCCGACAGCGTCCCTGTTGATGTTCAGCCACGCGGCAGGAGCGCGCACGCCGTCGCCCGCGGGCACCGGCCCGCGCGCCGCGTCCCGCTGCGCACGACCGTCATAAGTCGCCACGACGACGAGGCCGGCCAGCATCGTCGTCGTCAACACCGCCGAGGCCAGCAGCAGCCCGGCGAACCTGATCCGACTTCCCGGCGCGCCCCTCCCGGCCGCGAACCCGATGCGCAGCAGTTGCCGCCACAGAGGGCTCATGCCCTGGTCTCCGCCAGATCGCCGCCACGCAGGTCGAATCTACGATCGGCCCGGCCGGCCACCGCCTCGTCGTGGGTCACCACGAGCAGCGCGCAGTCACGCACGCGCGGCAGGGTGAACAGCAAGTCCGCCACCGACTCGCGGGCCTCCCGGTCGAGCGCGCCGGTGGGTTCGTCGGCGAGCAGCAGCACAGGCTCAGTGATCAACGCCCGCGCAACGGCCGTGCGCTGCCGCTCCCCGCCGGACAACAGCCCCGTCGGCGTTCCGGAGACCGGCACACCCAGGTCACCGAGCAGCGCCTCGGCGTCCTGATAAGCCTTCCTGCGCGGTTGCCCGGCCAGCAGCGCCGCGATGGCCACATTCTCGACCGGCGACAATTCAGGCAGCAACTCCCCGAATTGAAAGACCATGCCGATGTACGTGCGCCGGTGCTCAGCCAGACGCCGCTTGGGCATCTCGAGGATGTTCTCCCCGGCGACGTAGATCGCTCCGTCGTCGGGCGTGGTGAGCCCCATGATGCAGTTCAGCAGGGTGGTCTTACCGGTCCCGCTGGGCCCGCAGAGAACCGCCGATTCTCCCGATCGGAGCTCACATGAAAGCGTCCCGAACAGGTGGCGACCGGAAACCGCCAATCGCAGCTTCTCGATCCTCAGTACCGAACGCCCGTGAACACGGCTGACCATGAAACTCGCCTTCTGCACAGTCGAGAAATGCCGGGCGGAGCAGCGACTCCGCCCGGCATTAAGTATTGCTACTCGTCCCAGGCGCTGCAGTCATCCGGGAGTACCGGAATGCTGACGCACGCGCGCAGGCTGGTCACCGTGGTTCCCGTGCCGCTCTGGACGGAGGTTCCCCAATTGGGGTTGTTGAGGTTGAACACCGAGCTTCCCGAGCCGCTGCGGGTGTAGTTGGCGTACGTGTGGCCCGGGTTGGTCTGCCAGCTGTTGTTCTGCAGCACCACCCGCGTGCCCGAGGTGTAGGCGTGGGCGTAGTCCTCGGTCGCGCTCAGCGCGGACGCGCCGAACACGGGCAGAAGGGCGGCGGCACCGATGACACCCCCGACGAGCAGACCAGTCTTCTTTATCAGGAAGCGGCCACGATTGGACTCCATTGCGATACCCTTTCCGTGCATCGAAAAGATGTGCTGCGGGCGGAGGCTAAGGATTTTCGCCCGCAGCTCTTGACCTAGGTGATCATGACAATTTCTTCTTTTGAAGTCAAGATCGAAGAGTCTTACTCCATGGCAACACGAGCATTTAGGTTAAGAAGTCACACCGAATCGCAGCTCAGATAGCATCTGTACGTTAATTGATTCGGTCGCCCGACCCGATGGTTTTGTGATGACCCTATCGGGTAGAGCTTCGCGGGGCACTGCCCAGCATCCTGGCCCTACAGTCGGTTTTGCTCAGTCGAACTTCTCGGCACCTTCGTCAGCCGTTTAGGCTCTCCGTGTCCGAAACTCGCGACGTCAAATACGAGATCAGCGAGCGTTGTTTATCGCAATTCGGCCAGGGATCGTCGTCTGCTAAACGGCGACTGCATGCCTACCAGAACTCCTTCTATGGATTTCAAATAGCACATGATTCGCCGTGGAGGATTACGACAAGCCGGTCTCTCCGGCGCGTGATCAAGCTCGCGATTCACTCGGGACCAGTGAGCGACTACGAGATGGGATCTAGTGTGGTCGCCTGGTCGAGGGCTCAAAGGTCGGTTTTGGAATGACAGACCTCGGAGACTCGTGCCGGTTACGAGGGCGGCGAACACGCCGCATGGCGGCACGGGCGACAGGAAGAGGTCGAAGCCGCAGGGGCGTCAAGAGACCTGGGCAAATCCCACACAGGTCGTCTACGGAGATGCGCTCAACCGGCATGCCACAGCCCGGAAGGTCTTCGGCTGCCGTTTCGCCCCCACTTCTGAGGAAGACTCGGTTGGCTGCGGAGGACTTCATAGAGGAAGTGCGAAAACCCCATACCACTGCTGTTGCGCCGTTCCACAACACCCGATCTTTAATGACTCCCGTGCACGCAATTCCTGCTGAATGGAGTCGAGATCGGGAGGTCCGCCCCACATCCACGCCACGACCCTGCTCCTGACCAGCGTCCCGTCCACGTCGCCGCTCGCCTCGGCGACGCCGACCCCGCGATCACCCTGCGCGTCTAGGCTCACGTAGTTCGTCGGGCCGAAGCATCCGCCGTCGTCATCTTCACCAAAGCACCGGTTCGAGCAGTCCATTAGCCTTCGAAGTACTGCCACTGGATGCCGCAGTCGGTCAGCGGACGCAACAGGCTGCGGTGCACAACCCCTACCAAGACGTAACACTCCTCGTCCTCGTTCCTGCCCTCGGCGACGACCAGACCCGGCGCGACGTAGAAAGACGTCTGGAAGAGCGGCCACATCCAGGTCTTGAGCGGCACCCGGCGCAGCCCGCGGGTCAGTTCGTCGGCCATCGGCTCCGGTACGCGGTCACTCCAGGCCTTGTACGGCGCGCTCATCACGGCTTCGAACAACGAGAACTGGATCAGGAAGCCGCTCAGGCGTTCACGTTCGGCCTGCCGTTCGCTGGGATCCTCGACCGTCCACACGACCGGGTCGTCCTCAGCCGGGTCGAGGAACCATTCGAAGCCACCTTGATTCTCATGGCCGAACAGCAGCAGTCCTTCACCGTCGGTGCTCAGCCCACTCGCGGGGCAGATGAAATTCTGCACACCGAGGACCTGCGGCCGACCTTCGGCAAGCCGGTAGAACTCGGCCAGCGCCGCAGGGACGGGGCCCGATGGCACGACCGGTTCCGCAGCCGGGCCGGGCGCAGGGTGCCAGCCCTCAACGAACAGCCGCAACGCCGTGGCGCGGTCACCGTTGACGTGCTCAAGCCACTCCAAATCGGGCAGAGCGGCAGGCGTGCTCGGCGGGCGCACCCGGTCGAGCACCTCGACACTCAGCGGCGGATCGATCCGCAGATCACAGTCCGTGAGCACGCTGTCGGTCCAGCCGCTGACCCCGTGGTGCCCGTCACCGAGGTAGAGCACACCTCGCTCCACCCGGACAAAGAGATGAATCAGCTGGGGGTCAGGCCCCACCCACCGGCGACCGACAGCCCGGGGAATGGGGCCGAGCAGCCTGAACGTCTCACTGCTCCACACTCCGCTGACGGCCGGATCGTCCACGGCCGCCACGATGATCACCGTGCCGTCCAGTCCGACAACGAACTCGGCGCCGCCGGCACTGAACGCCTCGGCCCCCACACCCGCGAGCCCAACCGCCTCAACGGCGTCGATGATGTCCAGGCGCCTCGGCAGCATGCCGGAAACCGTAGCAAGGTCGGCTCATTCGGGCAGGTGCCATGAAAGCCCATCCCGTCACGACATTCGAGGTCGCCGTTGGTGGCTACTCCCGTTCTCCACGTCTGCACCACCGGATAGGGCCAACCGATCTACCGCGAGCGCTGATGCCACGGCGATCAAGGCGTCCGGCGACCGCTGCCATGCCCGGCATAGCCACGCCACGACCTTGCTCCAGGCCGACCCACCCGTCTCGGTGCAATTGAGGTCGGTTCCCAGGTCAATGGCATCGACCACGTCCAGTCCCAGGACGTTTGAAATGACACCCCAAGATCAAAATCGAGCGAAGCGAGCACAACCCGAGCGAAGCGAGGCCATATCAGGGAGCGCGAGGGGCGAAGCCCTTCGCCGGGAGCGCAGCGACCCAGAGCGCCAGCGATGCCAGGACGCGAAGCGGCCAGGGGGAGCGCGAGGGGGCGCAGCCCTCTCGTATCGGGGGTTCGGGGGTCGCCCTCCGTAGAAATGAGGAACGGCCCGTGAAAGCCGCCCCGAAGGGGCGTCGACCACGGGCCATTCCGAAAGAGCCGCCTTGGGGAATCGAACCCCAGACCTACGCATTACGAGTGCGTCGCTCTGGCCGACTGAGCTAAGGCGGCATGCTGGCAAGCAGCAGTCCTACTGTACAGCCTCCGCCCCCTACTCCGCGCCCACGATCAACACCGCGTCCCCTCCTTGGGCACTGCAAGATCCACCAGGTACCCGTCCACCGCCCGATCGACGCACGACGACCCCGTCAGATAAGCCGTGTGCCCATCCCCGTCATAAGACAGCAGAACCCCCGACTCCAGCTCGGAAGCCAGCGCCTCCGACCACTCGTAGGGCGTAGCAGGATCCCGCGTGGTCCCCACGACCAGGATCGGCGCCGCCCCAGCCCCGGTGATCTTCAGGTCGGCCTCGGCAGACCGCTCAGGCCAGTAAGCGCACGCCAGGCTGTCCCACATCACGAACTTCCCGAATCGGGGCGCCGTCTCGGCCGCCTTCTTGGCCGCCGCCTCGTAGTCGGCCACCTCCGCGGGATAGGCGTGATCAATACAGTTGACCGCCTTGTTCGACTCCGTCTGGTTGGTCCACGATCCGTCGATGCGCCGCCCCAGCAGGACGTCGGCCATCCGCAACAACTGGGTCCCGTCCCCTGCGAAGGCCTCCTTGAGCGCCCCTCGCAGGATCTCCCACGAGTTGCGGTCGTAAAGCGGGGTGATCACGCCGAAGGCCGCCCAGGTGTCGTTGATCACCCGGGCGTCGGTCTGGTTGCGCAGCGGCAGCAGGTCGGCGCGCTGGAGCAGCCGGGAGATCTCGTCGAGGGCGCCCTCGACCGTGCGGGAGGAGAACGGGCAGTCGGCGGCGGTGAAGCAGTCTTCGACGAAGGCGCGCATCGCCACCTCGAAGCCCTTGGCCTGCACGGCGTTCTGTTCGAGGGCCGAGATCCGGGGGTCGACCGCGCCGTCGAGGACCAGCGCCCGCACCCGGTCGGGGAACAGTTGCGCGTAGACCGCCCCCAGGTAGGTCCCGTAGGACTTGCCGAGGTAGGTCAGCTTGTCGTCACCGAGGGCCTCGCGCAGGACGTCCATGTCGCGGGCCGCATCGGCGGTGCCCACGTGAGCCAGGAGTGCGCCGCTGTTCTGGCGGCAGCCCTCGGCGAACTTCTTCGCCCCGGCGACCATGGCCGCCTCTTCTTCGGGCGTGTCGGGGGTCATGTCGAGCGACAGGTAGGACTCGACCTCGGCCTCCGACAGGCACTTCAGCGGCGTCGATTCGCCCACGCCCCGAGGGTCGAAGCCGACCAGGTCGAAACGCTGGCGCAGCGTGTCGGAGACGGGTGAATCCCGTACATAATCGATGCCCGAGCCGCCCGGTCCGCCCGGGTTGATCAGCAGCGAGCCGATGCGGTCGCCGGTGGCGGGGAGCTTCGCGACCGCGATCTCGATCTTCTCGCCGTCGGGCTGGTCATAATCGAGCGGTACGGCCAGAGTCGCGCACTGCAGGCCCTCATGGCATGACGTCCACGAAAGACCCTCATCAGTGGGCGACGACGACGCCTCCGGCGCCGAGCACCCGGCCGCCAGCAGTGCCAGCGCCAGCAGCAGTCGCCTCACGACGATTCGTAGGTTTCTTCGTACGCCTTCCGCGGGCCGCACACACTCGCCTTGGAGCACGCGCACCGCCGGCCGCCGTCGTTGAGCCGCACGATCACCGAGTCGGACGGCACGTTGTGGCCGACGACGACCCCCGCGCCCTCCGGGGTGTCGACGGTCAGGCCGACCCGAGGCGCTCCGGCGCGGAACTCCTGGTAGAGCGGGTGCTCGAACTTCAGGCAGCACATCAGGCGACCGCACGCGCCCGCGATCCGCAGCGGGTTGACCGGGAGGTCCTGGTCTTTCGCCATGCGTACGGAAACGGGTTCGAAGTCTTTCAGGAAGGTCGCGCAGCACAGGTCGCGCCCGCACGGGCCGATCCCGCCCTGGAGCCGGGCCTCGTCGCGCGGGCCGATCTGGCGCAGTTCGACGCGGGCGCGCAGGTTGCGGGCCAGGTCGCGGACGAGCGCGCGGAAGTCAACCCGATGGGGGGCCGAGAAGTAGACCGTGTAAACGTTGTCGGCGTCGATGTAGTCGACGCCGACCACCTTCATCGGCAGGTCGTGGCGCTTGATCAGGCGCTTGGACACGCTGCGGGCCTCGGCGCGGCGGCGCTTGTTGGACTCGTCGCGGGTCAGGTGCTCATCGCCCGCGAGGCCGCCGCAGACGGGCAGGCCGTCGACGTCCTCCGAGACCCACTGGGGGGCCCAGATCGTCTCGGCGACCTCGAACCCGGCGTCGGTCGGCACGAGGACCCGATCGCCCACCTTCGGAGAGTGGCCACCCGGATCGAGGTAGTACAACCGCCCGTATCGGGTGAAGCTCACGGCCATCATCATGCCCAAGGGAGCCCGGCCTCCTCGTGTGGTTGCGCCTTCCCGCCACCCTACGCGCCCTCTTTACCAGGCAACCACTCCGTCCATGACACGGCCGGGAATGTCCATCACCTTCCGGTACGCGTTCTCCGAGACCTCCCCGATCTCCAGTTCGCTCTGGACGAGGATCCGGCCTCCGCCGGGCGCCAGGTCGAGGACCCGCAACCAGGCACGGCCCCGGTAGAGGACCTCGGCGGGTTCCCTGCCGTCCGGATCGAAGGCCATGACCGCGGCCCGGGGGTCGCCGAGCGTGGTCATCCCGGTGCCCACGCCCGCGATCAGCCGGGTGCCGTCAGACGACATCCGCACGCCGTAGAACTGCACCCGCGTACCGTCGAGTTCACCCGACAGCACCACGCGGCGCGGGTCGGCGGACTCGTCGGTGTCGAGCACGTAGATCTCGGGAGAGTCGGCGCAGTCGAGCGCGCGCAGCTGGTTGGGCGCGAGCTCCCCGTTCTCCAGTACCTCGCGTACCTCGAAGAAACGGCACGAACCGACCCCCTTCAGCGTGCCCAGACTGGGTGGCACGCTCGTGGGCGCGGGATACACGTCGAAGTTTCCGCTCGGCATGGGCCCGGGAGAGGGGACGACGACCACCACGTTCCCGGACGGTCCACGGTCGGACACCGTGTGGGTGGGCACCGAGACGACCATCGGCCTCTCTGGCGCCCCGGAAGGCGGGGGTGCGCTCGGAACGGGTGTCAGCGGGACCGATGGCGAGGGCCAGACCGCCGCAGGCCCATCCGTGGGCCGCGGATTCGGCAGCGGCGTCGGCGTGACCGGAGCCACGGACATGACCGCCGCGGGCTCGTGCGTCGGCGGACTCGGCAGCGGCGTCGAAATGTCCGATGGCGGGGCCACGATCACCGTCGGTTCCGAGACGGCCACCTGGTGGTCCACCGCCATCGTCGTGTACGCGATCTTCGACCCGTCGTCACTCGTCGAGATCGCGGCGAACCCGGTCCGCGCCGCGACCCGGAACCGCCGGTCCTTCCCCGACCCGGTGTCGGCGACCACGAGGAAGCCGGTCCCGTCGCCGTCGGTGACGCAGGGGACCGCCCCGAGGACGATCTTCGTCCCGTCGCCACTCACCGCGAAGGCGCTGATCCTGGTCCGGTCCGGCCGCCGGACCGGCACCTCGCTGAGCGGCCCGGCCCGGCCCTGGTCGTCCACGCTGAACCGGACGATCCTGCTGGAGCAGAGCACGGGTCCGCTCTGGGAGGCGTAGAAGGTGCGATTGTCCGGCGCGGCCTGGACCTGGTTGTAGAACCACCCCGCCGTCCCCTCGATCCGGTCGAGTTCGGCCCCGTCGCCGGCCCCCCGGACGATCAGCGCGTACTCGTCCTTGACCTGGACGATGAACCGGGGGGCCACCGTGGTCGACGCGGTCTGGCCGAGCCCGCCGCGTGTCATCACCACGCTCCCCACGATCGCCAGCCCGACCGCCAGCGCCGCCGCCAGGGGCGCCAGAAAGCCCTTCCTGGCCTTCTCCAGCCGCAGCGGAGGCACCGTGGAGATCGTGTCGCCGGCGGCCGTCGTCGCGTCCTTCAGGCGGGAAATGACGTCGTTCATGCGTTCTCTCCAAGAATGCGACCCAGCGCGTCGAGTGCCCGGGAGGTCGTGGATTTGACGGTCCCCCGGCTGACCCCCATCGCCTGGGCGGTCTCCTCCTCCGACAGTTCGGCGTAGTACCGCAGCACCAGCGCCTCCCGCTGCCGCTGCGGCAGCCGGTGCAGGCCCTCCAGGACCTCCCGGCGCTCCGCCCCCAGTAACGCGGCCGACTCCGCCGACCAGACGGGTGGGTCGTAGGCCCCCGCGAACCACGACGGCAACCGTCTTCGGCGCAGCACGCTGCGCGCGTTGTTCAGCACCGAACTGCGCAGATAGGGCACGGCCGCGGCCGGATCGCGCAGGTGCCGCCACCGCCGGTGCAGCCCCAGGAACGCGTCCTGGACGGCGTCCTCCGCGCTCTCCCGGTCGCCGAGCATGATCAGGGCCAGCCTGGTCAGCCCGAGCGCATGCTCCTCGTAGAGGCGGCTGATCGCCTCATCGCGATCACCGGAGGAGAGGGCAATGTCCACCGTTTCGGCCTGCATGCTTCAGAGACGTACAGAATGCTCCGAGGTTGCTCGCCCGCCCGGCCGAATGTCCAGAGTCAGCCGGTCGGCTTCCACAGGGCGAGGGTCAGGGCCTCGACGGCGATCTGCGGGTTCACGTTGGCCGCCAGCCGCTCGCGGCAGCGCATGATCGCCGCCGTGCGCTTCAGCGTCTCTTCGGGCTTGGACGCCCGCGCCGCCGCCTCCAGCTCGGCCCGCCGGTCGCCGTTGGCCAGTTCGACCGGCGCCCCGAACTGCACGGCCAGGACGTCGCGGTAGAAGGCCATCAGGTCGAGCAGCGCCGTGTCGAGCGACTCGCGCTTGATCCGGGTCGCCCGGGACTTCTGCGCCGTCTCGAGTTCCTTCAGCGCGCCCGCGCCGCCCCTGACCAGGCCCTTGTTCAGGCCCTTCCCGGTCGAGCCCTCGCCGTAGATGGCCCGCAGTTCGGCGATCTCGCTCTCGTTGAGCTCGACGGTGGCCGCTGCGGCGTCTTCGTCGGCGGTCTTCACGAGCTTCTCGGCCGCGGCGATGCACTCGCCGACGTTGGTCAGGCTCTTGGGAATCGACAGTACGGCCTCCCGTCGCCCCCTGGCCGACGCGTCGAGCGCCAGCCGCCGGGCCCGAGCCAGGTCGCCCTGAGCCGCGCGCGCCACCGACTCGGCCACCCCGGGAGCCACGCTGTCGCGGGTCACGAGCGCGTGGGCCACCGCCTGGCTCGACGGCGTCACCAGGGTCACCACCCGGCAGCGCGACCGGATGGTGATGATCATGTCGTCGGGCGCCGGCGCGCAGAGCAGCCACACCGTGCGTGGCGGGGGCTCCTCGATGGCCTTGAGGAGGGCGTTGGCGGCCTGCTCGGTGGCCCGGTCGGCGTCGTCGAAGAGCACCACCCGCCAGCGGCCCATCGTCGACCGCCCGGCGGCCCGGAGGATGAGCTCGCGGGTCTGCTTCACGCCGTACGAGAGCCCCTGGGGCCGGACCGACTCGAGGTCGGGGTGGGAGCCGATCATCACCTGGTGGCAGGCGTCGCAGTGGCCGCAGCCCCGATCGGGGCAGAGCAGGGCGGCGGCGAAGGCCTTGGCGGCGTCGAAGCGCCCCGAGCCGGGCGGCCCGGTGAACAACCACGCGTGGGTCATGCCCGCGCCGCGGCCCCCGGCGAGCACCTCGGCGGCAGCGGCGGCGGCCCGGCGCAGCACCGTCGCGGCCTGTTCCTGGCCGACGAGGTCATCGAACACGTCCACCCGGAAAGGCTAGTCCTTGATGGCGGGCATCGTTCCGGTGTTGGCCTCGGTCTCGCGGGGCACCGGGTCGGGCAGCACCTCACGCACCCGATCCTGGATCAACCGGGACACCTCGGGCTGGGTGAGCGTGCCGTCGACGACGAAGTAACGCTCGGGGTCGCGGGCGGCCAGCGCACGGAACTCCGAACGCACCCGCTCGTGGAAGTCGAGCGGCTCCGACTCGATCCGGTCGGCCGGGTGGGCGTGCCGCCGCAGGCCCACCGACGGCGGCACGTCGACCAGCACGGTCAGATGGGGCACCAGCCCGCCGGTGGCCCACTGGTTGACCTGGGCGACCTCGTCGGTCCCGAGGACACGTCCGGCCCCCTGGTAGGCGAGCGAGGAGTCGACGTAGCGGTCGCAGACGACCATCGACCCGCGCTCCAGCGCCGGCCTGATGACCTTCTCGACGTGCTCGGCCCGGTCGGCGGCGTACAAAAGCGTCTCGGCGTGGGCCGACAGGCCCTGGTGGGTGGAGTCGAGCAGGATCGCCCGCAGCCGCATGCCGACCTTGGTCGACCCCGGCTCCCGGGTCTGGACGACGTCGAACCCCTGGTCGCGCAGCCAGATCGCGAGCAGCCGCGACTGGGTGGTCTTGCCGGAGCCCTCGCCGCCCTCGAAGGCGATGAACATGCCCGGCGCCTCTTCCTGGGGCTCGGGCGCGAACCGCTCGCCGCGCAGCGCGGCCACCAGGTCGACCCGCAGCGGCACCTCGGGCCGGTCGTCGAGCCGCCGCAGCGACAGGACGCCGATCACCACGGCCGCCACGGCCCCGACGAGCAGCACCAGGTTGGCGCCGTCGAAGGCGTAGGCCAGATCTCCGACGACCAGTTCGTGTTCGCCGAAGAAGGCGCCCACCAGCGCCGCCACGGCGACCACGCCCAGGAACACGACCCGGGTGACGGCGTGGAGGAAGTCGACCGGCCGCCGGCCCTCGGACTCGGCCTCGATCGTGGTGAAGCCGATGATCCAGGCGATGCCGGCGAACACCCCGGAGACGAAGGTCAGCCCGGCCACGAGCACCAGGTTGTGGATCAGCGCCATGGCCGCGACCGTCAGCCCGGCCAGGATGATCGAGAGCCCGAAGAACCGCCGCCGCGACAACTCGGTGAGCCACCGCAGCCCGAAGAACGAGCCCGCGGCCGCCCCCGCGAACACGGCGCAGAACACCGTGGCGTATCCGGCGTCACCGCCGCCCAGCACGTCGACGTAGGCCCGGCCGACGGCCACCACGATGGAGACCGCGGCGAACACGCCGATCATGCCGACGTAGAGCCGCTTGACGGCCCGGTTCACGGTGGCGAGCCGCCACCCGTCGGCGAGCTGGGTCAGCACCGACGGCTTGGGACGCCCGCCCGCGTTGCGCAGATCGAGGGTGAACACCAGCGCGGCGGTGGCGAGGTAGCAGATCCCGGCCACCACGATCATGATCTTCCCGGCGCCGAGCCCGAACCCGGGGACGATCGCCGTGACCACGTTGACCAGGCCCGCCATCAGGGCGAACAGGAACGCGGCGAGGGGGGCCATGGCGTACCAGGCGAGCAGGCCCACCCGGTCGGCGTCGGCCCGCCGGGCGGCGGGCACCAGCCCGGAGACGGCGGCGTCCCGGCCCGCGCTCCACACCAGCGACGCGCACTCGATCAGGAACATCGCCAGGATGAGCCACTGGTGGCCGCCGACGACCAGCGCCAGCAGGACCACCACGAACCGCACCGCGTCGGCCGCGGCCATGGCCAGCCGCCAGTCGACCTTGGAGACCAGCAGCCCGGCGAGCGGCCCGAGCAACACCGCCGGGAGCAGCTTGGCGAGGAAGACCCCGCCGATCACCAGGCTCTGCGTCGGGTAGCCGTCTCCTTGGGTGAGCGTCCCGGCCAGGGCGGTCAACGCGATCAGGGCCAGCCAGTCGCCCAGCCCGCCGACGGACATCGCGGTCCACAGGCGGCGGAACGGAGCGATGGCCAGCACGTGGGACGGCTTGCGGGCCCGGCCGGGGGTGCTCATGGTGTCAGCGTATCCAGGTGCTCGCTGCGGGTGGGGGGCTGAGCAGGCCGGTTTGTCCGGGCTGCTCATCGCCTGAGGGTATTACGAACCGCGTGGTGCCGCAGTAGTCATGCGCGTTGGCGACGACTTCGGCGGGAGCGCCAACCCATCGCCGGGTCGCCACGTCAGCCCCGCTCCAGCCGGATCAGGGTGACCTCGGGCGGCGCCCCGACCCGGACCGGCGGCCCCCAGAACCCGGCGCCCCTGGTGACGTAGATCTGCATCTCGCCGATCGTGTCGAGCCCTCGGACCACGGGCTGCTGGAGCGGCACGATCTGGTCGAACGGCACCATCTGGCCGCCGTGGGTGTGGCCGGAGAGCTGGAGGTCGACCCCCCACGACGCCGCCTCGGTCCCGATGACCGGTTGATGGGCCAGCAGGACCGTCGGCACCCCCTCGGGCCGGCCGAAGAGCGCCGGATGGAGGTCGGGACCGGCCTCCATGGTCGCGCCGTTGACGTCGTTCACCCCGGCCAGCGTGATCGCCTCGACGCCGTCGTGGTAGATCGAGAGACGCTCGTTCGCCAGCGTGCGGATGCCGTAGGCCTCCAGGGTGTCGATCCACTCGGCGGGACCGCCCTCGATGTAGTACTCGTGGTTGCCGGTGACGAAATAGCTGCCCTGGCGAGCCTGGATGTCGCGGAGCGGAGCGGCCAGATGGCCGAGCTCCCGCACGCTCCCGTCGACGAGGTCGCCCACGATGGCCACGATGTCGGCGTCGCATCGGTTGATCTTGTCGACGATGCGCTCGGTGTGGGCGATGCCCGTCAGCGGCCCCAGGTGGATGTCGCTGACCAGGGCGATCCGCAGGCCGTGGGCCCGGGGGTCGAGGTTCGCCAGCCTGATCGGCACCCGCTCCAGCACGGGATCGCCGAGCCCCGACTTGAGGCCGAACCCGACGATCGTGCCCGCGCCCACCCCGGCCACCACGGCCGCCGTGCGGTTGATGAACAACCGCCGGTCGGGCCGCTTGGGCGGCTCGACGACGTCTTCGACCTGGATCTCGATCTTCCTGGGCCCGGACGACGACCCGACCGTCGCCGGGATGACCTTGGGCGGCGGCGCGGCCTTGACCGGGTCGCCCCGGAAGAAGCGGTTGAGGATCAGCCGGGGGATCTCCAGCGCCAGGCAGATCAGCGTCACGTAGAACATGACCGCCACCCAGATGAACCCCGGCCAGGCCAGCAGGTGGACGATCCACGACGACGCCACGCGGGTGCCGACGAGCGCCACGAGCAACAGCACGAGCAGCAGGACCAGCACCGCGGTCAGGGCCTTGCGCGCCCGGCCCGGCAGGGTCGTCGATCGGATCAACCGCCGGTAGAGGTAGTAGTGGACGGCGAAGACCACGCCGAACACGACGACGAGAAAACCCACGGTTACCCCCTAACGGACCGCGCTCATGCTACGAGTAAAGAACCCGCGCGCAGCAGCCGGGAGAGCCGCCTGTGGACAAGCTGTCGCTTGTGGACAACCGCGGCCTGCGCGGCGGACCGCGCAGGCTGACAAGCTGTAAAACGGCTACTTCGCCTTGGTGTTGGCCCGAGCCGTCGGCTTGGTGGTCGTCGACTTCGCCGCCGCCGTCTTGGCCTTCGTGGCGGTGGTGGTCTTCTTCGCCGGAGCCTTCTTGGCGGGCGCCTTCTTGACCGGAGCCTTCTCACGACGGTCGGCGAGCAGCTCGGCCGCCCGCTCGATGGTGATGTCCTCGACCGTGTCGCCCTTGCGCAGCGACGCGTTGGTCTCGCCGTCGGTCACGTAGGGACCGAAGCGGCCTTCCTTCACCACGACCGGCTTCTTGGACGCCGGGTCTTCGCCCAGCTCGCGCAGCGGCGCGGCAGCGGCCCTGCGACCCCGCTGCTTCGGCTGCGCGAACACCTCCCTGGCCTGCTCGATCGTCATCGTGAGCAGCTCCTCCTCGGCCGTCAGCGACCGGGAGTCGGTGCCCTTCTTGATGTAGGGACCGAACTTGCCGTTGTGGGCGACGACCTCCTCGCCGTCGATCTCCCCGACCACGCGGGGGATCGTCAGCAGCTTCAGCGCCACCTCGAGGGTGATCGTCTCCGGGTCCATCGTCTTGAACAGCGAGCTGATGCGCGGCTTGGGCTGATCGGCCTTCTTCACCCGCTTCTTCGGGGCGTCGGCGGCCGCCGGCTCCTCGGGGAGCACCTCGGTCACGTAGTGGCCGTAGGGCCCGTTGCGCACCCAGATCGCATGCCCGGTCGCCGGATCGGCGCCCAGCTCACGGGCGCTGGAGGGCTGCGCGAACAGCTCCTCGGCCTTCTCGGCGGTCAGCTCGTCGGGCGTGACGTCGCTGGGCACGTTGACCTTGGCGCCCTCGCGGTCGAGGTAGGTGCCGTAGCGGCCCACCCGGATCACGATGTCGGTTCCCTTGATCGGGAACGAGCTGATCTCCTTGGCGTCGATGTTGCCCAGGTCGCTGACCAGGTCTTTCAGACCCTCGTCGCCGTCGCCGCCGTCGCCGAAGTAGAAGCGCCGCAGTTCGGGCACCCGCTCGGCGCGGTCGTTGGCGATGTCGTCGAGGACCTTCTCCATCTCGGCCGTGAAGTCGTAGTCGACCAGGTTGCCGAAGTGCTGCTCCAGCAGGTTGACCACGGCGAACGCCAGGAACGACGGCACCAGCGCGGTGCCCTTCTTGAACACGTATCCGCGTTCCAAAATCGTCCCGATGATCGACGCGTAGGTCGACGGGCGCCCGATCTCGCGGTCTTCCAGCTCCTTGACCAGCGACGCCTCGGTGTAGCGGGCGGGCGGCTTGGTCGCGTGCCCGGCCGGGGCGAGCTCCAGGATGTCGACCGCCTGGCCCTCGGCGAGGTTGGGCAGCCGCTTCTCGGAGTCGTCGCGGTCGGTCGACGGGTCGTCGGCCCCTTCGACGTAGGCCTTCAGGAAGCCGTAGAACGTGATGGTGCGGCCGGTCGCGCTGAACTCGGCCTGCTCACGGTCGGCCAGCACGCGGACCGAGACCGACTCGCCCTCGGCGTCCTTCATCTGGGACGCGACGGTGCGCTGCCAGATGAGCTCGTAGAGGCGGAACATGTCGCCCGAGAGCCCGGTCTCGCCGGGGGTGCGGAACTCCTCACCCGACGGGCGGATCGCCTCGTGGGCCTCCTGCGCGTTCTTGACCTTGCTGGCGTAGGCCCTCGGCTTGTCGGGCACGTAGGCCGCGCCGTAGAGCTTGATCGCCTGGCTGCGCGCCGCCGCCACGGCGGTCTCCGACAGCGTGATGCTGTCGGTTCGCATGTAGGTGATGAACCCGTTCTCGTAGAGCTTCTGGGCCACCTGCATGGTGAACTTCGCCGAGAAGCCGAGCTTCCGGCTCGCCTCCTGCTGGAGGGTGGTCGTCCGGAAGGGCGCATAGGGCTTTCTCGTGTACGGCTTGCGCTCGACCGAACGTACCGAATAAGAAGCCCCGTTCAGCCGACCGGCCAGCGCGGTGGCGGCGGCCTGGTCGAGGTGGAGCACGTCTTGCCTGGTCAGACGGCCGTCGGAGCCGAAGTCGCGGCCCTGGGCGACCCGCTTGCCCGCGACGGACAGCAAAGTCGCACCGAAGCGGCTGGGATCGTCACTGTCGAGCCCGGTGTCGAAAACGGCGGACAGGTCCCAGTAGGAGGCGCTGGTGAACGCGATGCGGTCACGCTCCCGCTCGACCACCAGACGCGTCGCGACCGACTGAACCCGGCCCGCCGAGAGCCCCTGCTTGACCTTCTTCCACAGGACCGGGCTGACCTCGAAACCGTAGAGACGGTCGAGGATGCGCCGGGTCTCCTGCGCGTCGACCAGGCGCAAGTTGAGGTCGCGCGGGTTGGCGACGGCGTCGCGGATCGCCTGCGGGGTGATCTCGTGGAACACCATGCGGTGGACCGGCACCTTCGGCTTCAGCACCTCGCGCAGGTGCCACGCGATGGCCTCGCCCTCGCGGTCCTCGTCCGTCGCGAGGTAGAGCTCGTCGGCCTCTTTCAGAAGCTGCTTCAGCTTCGAGACCTGCGACTTCTTGTCGCTGTTCACGATGTAGAGCGGCTCGAAGTCGTCGTCGACGTTCACGCCGAGCTTGGCCCAGGCCTGGCTCGCGTACTCCTCGGGGATCGTGTCGCCCTTCCCCGGAAGATCGCGGATGTGGCCGATGCTGGACTCGACGACGTAACCGCGCCCGAGGTACCCGGCGATCGTCTTCGCCTTGGCAGGCGACTCGACGATGACCAGGCGGGTTCCGCCGGCGTTGCCGTTGTTCGCTGGCACGCTGCTACCTACCTCGCTGTTCGCTGCTTATCCCCGTCGGTGTGGGCCTTTCACGGTAACCCGTCACGAGCGGCCCTCCCCCTCGGGCTACCCGGGTGGGCCCCGGTCTGTAACCACCTGGACCCGTTATCCCACGAGGACGCAGAATAGAGCCCATCGGACTCCACCGTCCCCAACGGGAGACTAATCGCTGTGCTCGACTACTCCTACATGGAGCTCTTCCTTCCACGCGGAACCTCGCGTGAAGCGGCTCGTCAACTCCTGACGGAACATGCCGAATACGGCCATTGGGAACTCCACCGTCTGCGCCTCTATTCCGACGGCAGCCGCAGGGTCTGGCTGCGACGGAAGATCATACGCGCGGTCAGCACTCTTTAAACATGGCTTTGCCCGCCCCGGGCCGCGCCCCCGAGACGGGCAAAGCTTTCCCGCCTCCCCCAGCGGGAACCGCCCGGCCGGGGGAGACACCTTGTGGACTCGCCGCCTGACGGCGGCGGCACGTCTTACTTAGGGCCTACTTGCGGCGGCCGAAGCGCAGCCGGCGGGCGCCGGCGAACAGGGTGGCCGAGGCGGCGAACATGGCACCCAGCAGCAGGGCGGCCAGCGAACCCGAGTTCATGCCGGTGATCGAGTCAGGCTGGGCGGCGCTCATCAGGCCGAGCCCGCCGACGGGCAGCGCCGAGGCGGCCGAACCGAGCGAACCCGCGACCGGCAGGCCCTGGGCCGCACCGGTGACCGGGGCCAGCGGGCTGGCCTGGGCGTTCTTGGCGGGAGCCTTCTTGCCCGCAGCGGCGGCCGGGACGGCCGGAGCGCCGGGCAGGCCGGGCAGCGCCGGGAGGCCGAGCATGCCGGGCAGGTCGCCGACCAGCGGCAGACCGGCGGCGCTCATCTTGGTGAGCTGACGGGCCGAGCTCATCGCCGGCAGGGCGGGCAGCGGGCCGGAGGTCTCGGCCGCGTCGACCTTGCCCCAGCTCTGGGTCAGGTTGTCGTAACCGTCGCCGGTGGTGTGGTTGACCGAACGGCCGACCTTGCTGCCGCCGAGGCACCCGGCGGCGGCGTCGCCCAGCCCGGCGACCGCGTTGCCGCACGCGTTGATGGGCGCCGTGATCGGCGCGATGATCTGGTTCCCGGCGAGCACGCCGGACTTGCCGTCGGTCTTGTTGCCACCGCCGCCGGGCCCGCCCTCGGCGGAGACGTCGCCGGTGCAGTGGGCCTCGGCCCCGCCCGCCGCCGCGACGGCGTTGCCGCACGCGTTGATCGGCGCGGTGATCGGCGCGATCACCTGGTTGCCCGCGGCGACCCCGGACCGGCCGCTGGTGGTGTTGCCGCCCGCTCCCTTGCCGCCGTTCTTGGCGGTGGCGCCGCCCTTGCACCCGGCGAAGGCCTCGCCGAACAGCGCGACCGCGTTGCCGCAGATGTTGATCGGCGCGGTGATCGGCGCGATCACCTGGTTGCCCGCGACGACCCCCGAACGGCCGTCGGTGGTGTTGCCGCCCGCGCCGGTGCCCGGCGTGGTGTTGACCGCCTCGGAACCGCCCTTGCATCCGGCCAGCGCGCCCCCGATGGCGTTGCCGCAGACGTTGACGGGCAGGTTGACCGGGGCGATCACCTGATTGCCGCTGCCGGCGCCGAAGCGGCCGTCGGTGTCGTTGCCGGTCGAGCCGGGCTTGCCGGGACCGTGCTGGTATTTCGGACCAGGGTCGCCGTTCGTCGAGGTCGAGCCGCCCTTGCAGCCCGAGAACGCGTCGCCGAACACCGCGACGGTGACGCCGCAGACGTTGATCGGCGCGCTGACCGGCGCGATGACCTGGTTGCCGCCGAGGGCGGCGGAGCGCCCGGAGGTGGAGTTGCCGCCCGGCCCGGTGCCGGTGTTCTTGACGGTCGAGCCGCCCTTGCAGCCCGCGACCGCGTCACCGAAGATCGCGACCGCGTTGCCGCACGCGTTGACGGGAGCCGTGATCGGCGCCGTGACCTGGTTGCCGCCCAGCAGGCTGTTGGCCCCGCTGGTGGTGTTCTTGCCCGCGCCGCCCTGACCGGACGTCTTGACCTCCGAGCCGCCCTTGCACCCGGCGTCGGAGTTGCCGAACAGCGCGATCGCGTTGCCACAGGCGTTGATCGGCGCGCTGACCGGCGCGTTCACCTGGTTGCCGCCCAGGACGCTGCTCTTGCCGGAGGTGCTGCCCTGGATGCCCTTGCCGGAGGTGTTGCTGTTGTCGACGGACGCGCCGCCCTTCGACGTGGCGGTCGAGCCGCCCGCGACCCCGATGGCGTTGCCGCTCAGGTCGATCGGGAGGGACACCGGCAGGTTGACCTGGTTACCGCCACCGACCGAGCTCTGACCGTCGGTGTCGGCGACAGCGGTCCCCGTGCCGAGGGCCATGACGCCGGCCGCGAGGAGAGCCGCGGGGGCAGAGCCCTTCGCCCACGTTCGCATGATGAAAACTCCATTTGTTCTGGGGGTACCTGACAACTCGTGACAGAAGAACTCCAGGCCGAAGGCACAGCGGTGCCATGGAGCGTCACGAGGATTGGGGAATTCCGCGACTATCAGCGCGGAGAAGGAGATGCCTGCCTGACGGGGAAGAGCCAGGACTCAGGCGAGACCGACCACCGGATCGCGGGATCAGTCAGGAGAGAAAGAAGGGTCGTCCGCCGCTGTGCGGACGACCGGGGGAAGCACGGCCGCCATGGGAACAGGCAGGGCCGCGGGCCGCGGGCCGGAGAAGGACCGAGCGACATCCCCGAAAAGGATGGAACCGCCGCCGTTCTGGGGAACGAGACCGTTGCCCTGAGAGTGTTCGGCGGAGGCGGGTGGAGGCGCGACCGGCGTGGACGAGCTGGTGAGCCCGTCGACGTTGCGCCCGGCCATGGCCTGCGCGTCGCCCGCCGTGGGGAACCCGTCGGCGACCTGCACCGACCCGGCGACGACAGGTGAGGGGACGGGGCCGGTGGAGGCATGTGCCTCACCGGCGAACCCGAAGACCACTCCGAGCACCCAGCCGACGGCGATCAGACCACCGACGACCAAAAGGCGACTCAGCCGGGAATCGGCCGCGAACCGCGCCATCCGAGCTTCCCGGCTCCCGGCCGGGACGGCCGCGTCTGCACGCCGGTCAGCGACGGGCGCGAACGCCCCTCGCTGAACACTCGGCATGCGGAACACGCGACCTCCCAGGTGCCGTCGAGCCGCCCAGTGCGGATCAACCCCTCAACGCGGAGTAACTTTACAGCCACGCCAAGTGATCGCAACCGGAAACTCAGCAGAGGTCAAGGAATCGATCAAGCACCCGCACGCCAAACTGGAGCGAATCGACCGGCACCCTCTCGTCCACGCCATGGAACATCCCAGAGAAGTCCAGGTCAGCGGGCAGCTTGAGCGGCGCGAAACCGAACCCGCGAATTCCCAGCCGGGTGAACGCCTTGAGGTCGGTGCCGCCCGAGAGCATGTAGGGAACGGCCCGCGACCCCGGGTCCTCCTGCTCGAGCGCGTCGGCCATGGCCGTGACCAGCCGCCCGTCGAACGAGGTCTCGACGGCGATGTCGTGGTAGTCGAACTCGCGCGTGACGTTGGGCCCGAGCAGCTCGTCGACCTTCTCGAAGAACTCCTCCTCCGTACCCGGCAGGAAGCGCCCGTCGACCCGTGCGGTGGCCGTCTGCGGAATGACGTTGGCCTTGTACCCCGACTCCAGCATCGTCGGGTTGGTCGTGTTGCGGAGGGTCGCCCCGATCATCCGCGCCAGCGGCCCGAGCTTGGCCACGGCCGCCTCGGCGCTCTCGGCCTCGACCTCGATGTCGAAGGCCTCCTTGAAGAACGACCTGACCGTGGGGGTGATCCGGATCGGCCACTCGTACCGCCCCAGCCGCGCCAGCGCCTCGGAGAGCTCGGTGATGGCGTTCTCGTGGTTGAGCATCGACCCGTGCCCCGCCCGCCCCGTGGCGGTCAGCTTCATCCAGGCGATGCCTTTCTCGGCCGCCTCGATGAGATAGAGGCGCTTGTCCTCGGCCACGGTGACGCTGAACCCGCCCACCTCGCCGATCGCCTCGGTGGCCCCCTCGAACAGGTGAGGGTGCTTGTCGACGAGCCACTGCGCGCCGTAGTTCCCCCCGGCCTCCTCGTCGGCGGTGAAGATGAGCAGCACGTCCCGCTCGGGCCGCCGCCCCTCCCGCAGCCGCTTGCGGACGGTGGCGAGGATCATGGCGTCCATGTCCTTCATGTCGACCGCCCCGCGCCCCCAGACGCACCCGTCGGCGATCTCCCCCGACAGCGGATGATGCCGCCAGTCGTCGGCCTGGAAGGGCACGACGTCGAGGTGACCGTGCAGGATCAGCCCTTCGCGGCCAGGGTCGGTGCCCTCGATCCTGGCGACGAGGTTGGCCCGCTTGTGATCGCTTTCCAGGATCGTGGCCTCGACACCGACCTCAGCCAGCTTCGCCGCTACGTACTCGGCCGCCTCACGTTCCCCGGGACCGCGGTTGTCGCCGGCGTTTGTCGTGTCGATGCGGATGAGTTCCTGGCACAGGGTGACGACGTCGTTCTCGCCGGTGACGGCGGTCATGGCGTTCCTCCAGAGCGTGGTTCGGCTTGCGCCTCCCATCCTGCCGGTTGGATCTCGGGATGAACCACGCGGCCGGGAGTGCTAACCTTTAACAGCCGACGCGGGGAAGACGTTCCGTGTGTGGGTCACCGGTCCGGGTGGCGGAATAGGCAGACGCGCTAGCTTGAGGTGCTAGTGCCCAGTGATGGGCATGGGGGTTCAAGTCCCCCCTCGGACACGTACCGACAGCCTATGGAATCCTGGTTGCTGACAGCAGCAACCAGGATTTTCTTTTGTCCGGGGTGGTACGTGAGTCTCAGGCCGAGTTCGTTGTAGATCTTGGCCTTGCGGGTCGGCTCCGCCCGGCCAAGGACGTCCACCAGGCCGCCCATGTCTCGAAGGGCGGCGGCAAGCTCGTCACGGTCGAAGGTCCGCCGTTGAGGGACGGGCAGCCGTCGGAGCTTGTGTTCAAGGGCAGCCTTGCGTTTCTGCTCTTCGCCCATCCAGCCAGCGACCAACGCTGCGTCGGCACCCGCTTCCAGAGCCGCCCGATGACGGGCCAGTTTTCGATCACACTCGGCCATCTGACGGCGGATGTTCTCGGCTTCTGTGACCTCAGGAGCCGGTGTCTCTTCCACCTCGCCGAGCAGGTCCAGGGTTCGGTTGATGTTGGACGGGCTGAACAGACGCTCCAGCCAACGATCGAGCCGTGGCGCGATGTCGATCTCGCGAAGGTAGACATTCCTGGGATGTTCGACCCGGTTCGCCAAGGCGTACTCCTCCGGGTAGCGGCAGCGGTAGTACTGCGTCTCATTGATCCACTGCCCCTGCATGTTGCGATCACACAGACCACAGACGAGCAGGCCACGGAGCTGGTAGACGTGGCGGGTCCGCAGCACGGTCTTGTCGGTGTGGCAATCTCCTCGACCGGCCATGGTGAGCTGTACCGCCTCGAAGTCCTCACGGCTGACGATGGGCGGATGCGCCGGCTGGTCCGACCAGATCCAGTTGCTCTCCGGGTTCCAGCGGAGTTTGGACACGTGGCCCAGGCCGACGTCGTCGACGTCGATGAGCACCTCGTCTTTGCGCTGCCGGTTCCAGACCTGGTAGCCCGTGTACCGGGGGTTGGTCAGGATGGCGCGAACAGCGCCCTTGGACCAGGCGATGCCCGAGCGATGACGGTTCCTCGCGCGGTCATGCGCCGAAGGGCTCAAGATGCCGTCCCGGGTCAGACGCTCGGCGATGGCGAACAACCCGTACCCCGTCAAGTAGTCGGCGAAGATGCGGGCGACGACGACCGAGGCGATCGAGTCGAGCTCCAGCCGGTGAAGTCGCCGACCATCGGCGGCCTTGGACGGGTTCGGGTGCGGCCCCGCGTCAACGAGCAGGTAGCCGTAAGGCGGGCGTCCACCCAGGAACCGGCCCTCCATCTTCGCTTGGGCGCCCATGGCGCTGCGAACACGGACCTTGACGCGGTTCCGCTCCCCCTTGCTCATCCCGCCGAAGACGCTCATGACGAGGTCGTGCGCCTCGTTCGCCGGGTCGATGGGGCCGCCCACCTCAGGCACCCACAAGGGCACGCCGAAGTGCTCGAAGATCGGGAAGGTCAGGCCGTATTGGTTGCCGTAGAAGGCCCGATGCGGCTCACCGATGACCACCGCTTCGAAGCCGCGATTACGGTCCCTGAGAGCCGCCAGGAGAGCCGCCGCGCGGGGACGACGCTGCCAGGGGATCGAACGCGACTTGTCGACGTCGAAGAACTCGGCGACGATCCCGCCCCCGCGCGACTCGATGAGGGCGCGGGAGCGGGTGATCTGCCAGGCTCGGGATGACGCAGGATCTTGGTTGTCCTCTGTGGACACGCGGCCGTAGAAGCCGAACCGGATCTCACTCATGATCGCCTTTCAGGCCGCGTTCAGATGCGCGGACTTCGTGGTGTGGACGGCGTCCATCAGGATCGCCAGCAGTTGGACCGCCGCTTGCGTGGTCAGGTGGGGAACCTCGCTCGGCAGGTCGATGGAGAGTTCCTCTTTCACGCGGCCCTCCCTTCGACTGCCGAAAGATCTTGGCCTTCTGCTGCGGCTTGGAGCTGGTTCATGTGAGCCCTCCAGCGGAGGCGCTCGCGGATGGAGCGCAGCAGGCGGACCCGGATCGGAGAGACGTCGGGGTCTCCAGCCGCGACCGGCGACCAGATGTAGCGGCCGGCGTCGGCGGGTTCGGCGTCGAGGCCGAGAGCCTCCAGAACCCAGGTGCGGCGGTCGGCCTTGTGCTCGGTGAGGGTCTTGTTCGACCACTTCCGGGAGACCAACACTCGGCGTCCGCCGTAACCGAGGTGTTCGGCGCGGTGGGCCTTACCCCGGCAGCGGCCGGGGATCATGCCTGGCTTGGCGTTCTTGGGCTGGACGCCATAGCGAAGCCAGTTTGGGCAGGTCGGTGTGCAAGGTTCGTAGCGCAAGGCGTCGAGTAGACGGGCGGCGTGATCGCGAGCTGCCTGGGTGTCGGCGGCTTGGCCGAGGGTCTTGGTCAGGTACTTGGAGACGTAGCGGATGGCCTGGTCCGCGTCGGGGGTGCCCGCGAGGATGCCTTGGGCGTCGATCTGCGGACCGAAGCGGACGACGTGGAACGGCTGGGCGTCAGGGTCGAGTTCGTCGAGTGCCTGTGCCCAGGTGAGCAGGACTTCGCCGGTGGCGGGGTCGAGGTAGCCGGCTTGTTCGTCCCAGACAGGGAGGTGGTTGCCCTCGAAGCGGACCACATCGCAGGAGGGCCACCAGACCTGGTGGTAGGTGGCCGCCGCAAGGGCGCGGATGTCGGCGCGGGGCAGGGTGCCGCGCATGGCCATGTGGAGGTGCGGCGCCAGGCGCTTTTGCATCTCGACCGAGGCGAAGTACTGGACGTCGTAGCCAGCGACGCGGCGAAGGTTCTGCACGAACCTGTCGATCAGCTTGCCGAAGTGGATCGCGTCCCGTGCCGCGCGCACGTAGTCGTAGCTGCCAGGGTCGACCGGCGCGCCGGCGTTCACCCGGCCGTAGGTGTCGAGCGTGAGAGTGATGAACATCGAGGGCCGGTACGAGCGCCCATCCGCCCCGCTGTACGTGCGGCCCAGCGTGGTCGCCGTCATCATCCGCTTCGGAAGGTTGGGCGCATCTTGGCGACGACGGGTCGAGCGGGAACGCTTCGTTCCGACCAGACCGACGACGTTGCCGCGTACACCCGCCGCGTTGATCTCGGCGTCGAGTTCCATGATGGCCTGGTCGTAGTCGTCGGTGGGGTCGCCCGCGGATTGCGCGGTGTCGCGGAGAGCCTGGGCTTCGGCCCGCCACTCGACCAGGTGCCGTTGGTATTCGGTGGGCTCGTCCGGGGTGGTGACCGGTTCGGCGGCCAGGTGCCAACCTTCGCGGCACTGGGCCATCCGCAACTTCCGGTTCCGCTTGGCGCACGGCGGACACTTGGCGTCCAGCGTCGAGCCGCACGGGACGTCGATGATCTGGGAGGTGCCGGTCGTGATGTCCATCCGGCGGAGTGCCACCGGGCGGATGCAGACGCCGTTGTCGATCGCGATGGCCTCGACCACCTCGCGCGCCAGGGGCATCGCCTGCTTGACGGCGCGCGGGGTGTGCCGGTCGGTCGGGTTGTTCAACGTCACCTCCAGTGGTCGGCGTCGGGGATCACGGTCGCCTTGGCGCCGCACTCGCGGCACTCGACGACGGCGCGGACGGGGTAGATCCACAGGCTGTCGGTCGTGCCACAGCAGGAGCAGGTCAGGTCGTCGAGGACGTAGGAGAACTCAGCCACGGTCGTCTCCCTCAACGAGGTCGGCGCGCAGGCGGGTCAGGCCGGTGTAGGGCTCGGTGGTGATCTGGACGTCAACCAGGCGAAGGAACCGCATCTCCCCCGCGCTGGTGAGCCGCAGGAACATGAGCTCCTCGGGAACGCTGATCACCTCGGCGCGCGTGCCGGTCAGGGTGAGCTTCACGCCGCCCCGCTCTCGACAGCAGGCCGCGTGGCCAGGTGGTGGGCGACCATGTCCCGGATGTCGTCGTCGGAGACGTAAGTGGCGCGGACACGGATCGGGTCGGGCGAGGTTTCGAGACGGACGTAGCCGATGCCGGCGCCCTGTTCGGGGTTGGACGAGACGAGGTCGGCCAGCGCGCCCCTGTCCCGGGCACCGTCACCGAGGACCATGTCGACCTGTTCGGACTCGTCGAGGCGAAGAGCGATCTTGTCCGGGAACAGGTTGCGGATGTTCATGACCTCCTTTCGTGGGTCCTGCAATGCGGCCAGGACGCCGAAGCCGACAGCCCGCCCCTGGGTGGTGAGCGTGGCCAGAGCGGCGGTGATGCGCTGGCGAAGGGCCTTGTCGGACTGGTAGGCGGTCAGGAACGCCACTTCGTCGACGACCACCAGGACGAACGGTTCGTCCACCGTCGCGGTGTGCGTGCGGCGCACGCCTGCGTACTTGTCGGCCCGTTGCTGCATCTCCGCTACGGCGGCTTCCAGCAGGTCGGCGCAGTCCGCCGGGGTGGCGGCGTAACGGCCGTCGAACAAGGGCCTGCCGAGAGACAACTCCATCCGCTTGGGGTCCAGCGCCCAGACCTGGACCAGCCCGGCCGCCATGGCGGGGAGCAGGCCACGGATGATCGACCAGATCCACGAGCCCTTGCCGGCGCCGGTAGCGCCCGCGATCAAGATGTGGGTTCCGTGCACGTTGAGCCGGTAGGGCTCGCCGTCCTCACGGTCGCCCACGTCTACCGGCCTGACTTCAGCCGGTCTCTGCTCGGTGTGGTCGGGCAGCGCATGAGCAGGGATCGGATGGGCCAGCGGGTCGCGGCGCGGCAGGGTCAGCAGCACGGTCCCCGGGGTGTGCAGGGTGACGCGGGCGACGGGCGCACCGAAGCCCTGGGCGAGGTGGTCGGCCCGCTTGGTCCAGTCCTCCAGGGATTGGCCCTTCAGCATGCGGACGATGACCAGATCGGCCCACGGTGTGCAGCTGACTTTCCGCAGTCGGGGCAGGTAGTCACGACCGTGCAAGTGCCGGCCGAGACCCGAGACGATCATGACGGGCTGCCAGTGTCTCCGGTAGATCCAGAACCTTCGCCAGAAGGCCAGCAGCGGCCAGGTGACCCGCGAGGAGAACGACGGCCGGTGAATCATGGCCCAACTGGCGAGGATGGGCACAGCCACCCCGATCAGGAAGAGGCTGCCGCGCCAGTCGACCAGGACCGCCAGGGCGACCAGTGCCCCGACGATGGCGACCGCGATGGGGTGCCGCCAGGTCAGCCGGAACGAACCGGCGATGAGACGGACGAACCATAAGCCGATGGTCAGGACGGCCGGGGTGTTGACCACGACCGGCCTGAACACGATCTTCGTGTCCGGGGTGGTGGTGACGAGGTTCCGTGCCTCGTCACCAGGAAGTCGGCGAAACACTAGGGTTGTGCTCCTCTCGGAACATATGCAGTGGGCTGGGAGAACCGGGGCGGCCGGAGGGTCCAAGCTCCAGCCGCCCCACCTGAGTCAGGCCGCTTCGGTCTCGTTGGGGCCGGGGGGCGCCGACTGAGGCCGGCATTCAGCCACCAGGCTCGTCACGGCCTCCAGCAGTTCGGCCATGAAGTCCATCGGCGGTTCGGCGTCCGTGTCGGGCAGGCAGATCCGCATGCTGACGCGGTCCTGGTCGATGACGACGTAACCGCCCATCGAGCCCCGGCGGGGGTAGTACCGAACCCGCGCCTCGGGTCCGGCGTCGATCGCCACGTTGACCCGGGCCTCACGACCGGGGTGGATCATGATGCTCGCGTAGCCGTAGCCCTCACTCATGACGCGTTCTCCTTCATGTTCGGGACGGGCTTGCCGACCCCGGCCATGGAGCGCGGGGCGTACATCTGACGAACCTTGATCGACCAGGCCAGGCGGCCCGCCGCGTTCACATACGCGACCACCGCGATCTCGCCGAACTCCACCGGGGTGAAGGGCAGGCCCGGCATCGGCGCCGGGGGGACCGGCTGGACCGAGGCGAGGATCTTGACGGACACGGTCTTCTGAGCGGGCTTGACCTCGGGATCGGCGTCGAGAACCGGCACCTGCCAGACGAGTTCTCGCGTCTGCTTGTCGCGGGTCTGGACGAACCGGCCGTTGGTCGAAGCGTCGAAGTCCTTGACCGGCTCGACGTCTCCGACGACGTAGCAGCCGCGCGGGAAGAGCTGGGCGAAGGTGACGGGGATCGGTCCCTGCAAAGCCATGAGCCTCCTTCTGGGACAACCATTTGTTCGGTCGTCCACTTGTCCGATTGAGTTGCTCTGAACTTACCCCACTCGTCCGGTCAAGTAAACGAGTAGACGCGCGGGGTAAGGCTCAACTCACCTGATAGACATCTTCGAGCTCGTGCAGATCGCCTGGCAGGGCAAGGCTCACGACCATGAACGCAGTGCCGGCCGCGTCGTGGACCGACGACAGCACAGCGAGGATCGGCGCAGACGAACCGAGTTGTTCGGCCTCATCCTTGGTGGGCTTGCGGGCGGACAGCCGCTCGATCACGTGGTCGAAGCGGAGGTGCTTCACGGCCTGGAGATGCTGGCGGACACCGTGCCGTAGCGGGTCGGGCTTCTCCAGATCGGTTCCCATGACGACCTCAAGCGGGAACCACAAAGCCTGGGCGGCGAAGATCTGATCACCCTGCCGGGCAACCCGACGACGAACGACCACCGGCGTCCGCTCGTCCACTCCAAGCAGGCGGGCGATGTGACGAGGCGCCGGCACCCGGGTGACGCTGACAGTGGTGTCGCCGAGCTCTGGTTGCTCGGTTGCCGAGAGTCCTGGCCGGGATCGCTCGGTCGGCGTCTCGGGTCGTCCCTTGACGAAGGAGCCGCGACCGTGTTCGCGCTCGATCCACCCTTGCATCGCCAAGGTCTGGAGTGCGCGGACCACGGTCGTCCTGCCGACGCCCAGCTCACGGACCAGTTGGGTCTCTGAGGGCAACATGTCGCCGGGGGCGTACTCGCCATCCCGGATGCGCTGCTGTATCGCCGCCATCACTTGGGCGTACTTGGGAGGGGCGAATTCCATGCTCATTCTGACCGCCCAATCACTTTTCCACTTGTCTGCATAAGCAGACTAGCGGTTAACCAGGTGCCTGTCAGTGCCCGGAGATGCGAGGAAGCCCTATCTCACCGCGCCGAACAGCAGCGCCGCCCAGATCCGCTGTGCTTCGTCCTCCCGCCAGGTACGAGAGTGGAGGATGGTCGGCTTCAACGGGTCTCCTCGCATCGCCTGGATGAACCACTGTCCGCCCGAGTGGCACAACTCGTACCACGGGCCGTCATGGTCGGCGCAGGTCCAGGCCGCGACGCGACATCGTTCGAACCGTTGCGCGGGGTGCCAGAACAGCTGCACCGCTCCGGGCCTGCGCGGTTGAACGTGGGGAGCCGAGCAGGGACGGGGCCAATACTTCCCGGTCACCCGCCGGTTCTTTCGAAGCGGACCTGACCTGCTCCGTCCAGCGTCGCGTGAAAAAGCACTTCACAGTCCCGGTCGTCCTGGACGAATCCGAAGCGGTACGCACGGCGCTTGATCCGCCCCCACACCGACACGTCGGCGGGCGTCTGGCGAAGAGCGGCACGCAGCTCGTCCATCGACGACGCCTGCTGTGAGGTGGTGCCACAAGGACCGATCCGATCTGTCCCGCCGATGGAGTGGAAGACCTCCCACTCGTACATCTCACTCATCTGCAACGGCCCGTCGCAGAAAAGGCAGTCCTCTGGAGCGCTGGTCTCCAGTCCGAGCAGCCTGGCGGTGGCCTGACCGCGACGGGTGACGATCTTCCAGCCGCGCCCGTCGCACGCTTCGCACTTAACCGGGGTTGTCATGAGGCAAGAATGGAACGCGCCGAATTCCTGTCCTATCTCACCGGGATATACCAGCGAGTGATATCGAGCCGAAAGAGGTAGGGTCCAAGGCGCACCCCTCAAGCATCCGTACAGCATGAACGCCCCGGAGCCTGGTATGCCAGGAAATGCGTACGAGCCCATCCACATTCCCGACGAGGTATGGGACAAGGAGTCGACTCAGGCAATTCTCAGGGATCGCGACATAGCGGGATTATTCAAGATCGCAGTCAAGTACACGGGCGCCAGCCAGGTACGCATCAGCACCGCCACCGGCATCTCCCAGGGCCGTGTCAGCCAGCACATGCGCGGACAACGGCAGGTCACCGACCTTGAGGTGTTCGAGCGCATCGCCGCCGGCCTCAGCCTGCCCGACCACGCACGAATGCTGCTCGGCCTTGCCCCTATCGACGTCGCCTCACCAACCGGCAATCGCGGCAACGACCACCAAGAGCAGAGCGACGAATTGAAGGCGCGGATCGAGGCCGCCGCCGTGGTCGACCCGGTTACCGTGATGATCCTTTCGACGGACACCAATAATCTGCGGCTACTCGACAGGCGTCTCGGAAGCGCGGCCATCGCCGACAAGATGCGCGCCCAGATATCCCAAATCGAGCGTGCTCACCATCACGCCATCAGGCATGGGATACGGCGGGATCTCGCGCATGTGTTGTCAGAGACCGCTTCTCTTGCCGGATGGCAGGCCATCGACACCTGCGCTCTCAACGATGCGTGGAACCACCACGAACGTGCCATCACGGCTGGCCGTGAAGCTGAGGACCCTGCGGTTCTGGCGTATGCGCAGGGGCAGCAGGCATATGTGCTGATGGACCTGGGAAGGCCGGCGGAAGCAGCCGAGGTCATCCACCACGTGCGCGGGACGTTCGACCGCGTTGTGCCTGCCCGGCTGCGGACGTGGCTCGCGGTGGCCGAGGCCGAGGCGTCCGCCACTCTCGGAGACGAGAAGACCTGTCGGGACGCGCTCGACCAGGCCGCCGATCTCCTACCCGAAGGCGACACCGATCCGGAGCTTCCTTATCTGGCACTCAACAAGCACCACTTGGCCCGGTGGCGTGGGAGTTGTCTCGTCCACTTCGGCGACCCGGAGACCGTGGAAGACCTCAAGTCCGCACTTGCCGGGATGGACGGCACCTTCAACCGCGCCGAGGCAGGGTTGAGATGCGATCTGGCTCACGCGCTGCTCGCGCTGGGCGAAACCGACGCCGCGCAACCGCACCTCTACCGAGCCGAGCAACTCGCCACCATGACCGGCTCACGGCGCAACGGAAGACGGATTGCCCGGCTGCGGAAGGCGCTCAGTCGTGCAGAGCGTTGAGGCGTTCTCGGGCGTACAGGAGACCGACCAGGACACCTGAGTTCCAGACGTCGCCACGCGCGATCATGCCGGGGATCTCCTTCATCGGGATCCACTCCAGGCGGTCGGCCTCGACCTCTCCAACGGGTTCGCCGGCCAATTCGGCACCCCGGCCCAGGAACACGAGGTGTTCGGAGTCGACCATGCCGACCATGGGCTGAAAGGTGATCAGGTGCTCGATCTCCCTTAGCCGGTAGCCGGTTTCTTCCTCTACCTCGCGAGCGGCGGTTGCCTGAGGGTCTTCGCCGACCTCGACCAGGCCGCCGGGGAGCTCCCAGCCCCAGCGGTCGAACAGGAAGCGGTGACGCCACATCATCAACACGCGCTGCTCGTCATCGACGACGACCGTCATGGCGGCTCGTCCCAGGTGCACGGCGTGGTGCTCGAAACGCTCACCGTCGGGGATCTCGACGTCGACCAGACCCAGCCTGATCCACTCGTTATCGTAGATGAGGCGTTCGCCGTGGACGATCCAGCGCGTCTGCTCCTCGTTGGTAGCCACAGCGCGACGCTACAGCCATAGATCGCCGACGTACACGGAAAGAAGTAGGCCACTGGCCTAACGGCTGGACGCTTACATTGCCGAATTGTTCTTGTGAGGGATCAAGACGGCGGCGCGCCGCGCCGCCGTAACTGGCCCTCTGCCGCCCGCCGTCCGGGCTGCGGCCTGGGGGCCGGTCCCGGCCGACTGCGGCCCGGGCCGTTTACCGACCCGGCGGGCCGTCGTTGCCGAACGATCTCGCCGACGTCCTGCGGCGCACCGCCGTACCAGGTTCGCCCTCACGATCGCCTGATGGTGGTTGGCGATTGGTTGATGGTCGGGGGCGATCGACGATCCAGGGCTTCGTTCCTCAGCCCCGGCTCAACGGGTGCCGAGATATCCGCTGTCCACTGCGGCGACGTGTTGCGGCACTTGCAGCTGGGTCATCCGACTAACGCTCATCCTCTCTTATTTCTAGCTCGGGCACGATCCCCGCAAGTACGGGACCAACGGCTCGCGTCATTCGGCGTATATGCAGCCCATCGGACGATCCCTGCAAGTGCGGGGCCGACATCAGGCAAGAGTTCACCGCCATGGACGCGCAGGGACGATCCCCGCAGGTGCGGGGCCGACACGCGTGTGAGCCCTCCCGTCCGCCAGAAGCGAGGATGATTCCTGCGGGCGCGGAGTCGACCTGCTCGCCACCATCACCTGCACCGACCCCGCCGGATGATCCCTGCGGGTGCAGGGCCGACGCTTTCGAGGTGAGCCACTCCCACGCGTACAGCAGATGATCCCCGCAGGTGCGGGACCGACGTCACGACCGGTCAGCACGGTGCGGTGAATCCCGGACGATCCCCGCGGGTGCGGGGCCGACCAGGACACCAGCCGGGTCCGGATCGGCCGGCGCGGACGATCCCCGCGGGTACGGGGCCGACCAGACGGCGGAGGTGGTCTTGCCGGTGCCTGGCGGACGATCCCCGCGGGTGCGGGGCCGACGCCGACATCGACACCGTCTTCACGTTGCTGGAGGGACAATCCCCGCGGGTGCGGGGCCGACAACTGGGTGATCCGGCGCGGCCTGCCCGGCATGGGACGATCCCTGCGGGTGCGGGGCCGACGCCTCGACCTGCGTCATGGCCACGCCGTGGAGCGGACGATCCCCGCGGGTGCGGGGCCGACGTGACCTCTCGGCGCGGCGAATCCAGCCGCACCGGACGATCCCCGCGGGTGCGGGGCCGACGTACGTGCTCGACGTCGCGTTGGAGATCGACCCGGACGATCCCCGCGGGTGCGGGGCCGACGGGTAGACGACGAGCGTCCCGATGCCGATCTTGGGACGATCCCCGCGGGTGCAGGGCCGACGCGGTCAGGGCATATCCCAGATCTCGCCACCCCGGACGATCCCCGCGGGTGCGGGGCCGACCCCCCTTAGCTCGCGGCGCCGATGATGGCGATGGGACGATCCCCGCGGGTGCGGGGCCGACAAAACGACCATCGCGGGCAACCTCGCGTACTACGGACGATCCCCGCGGGTGCGGGGCCGACGGCGCCGTCGTCCTCCGCCGCCTCGGGCTCGGGGGACGATCCCCGCAGGTGCGGGGCCGACGGGGATCATCTCCCCCGTTCGGTCTCTCGTCTAGGACGATCCCAGCGGGTGCGGGGCCGACCCGACACAATGGCCGTGCCCAGCACTACCAGCAGGACGATCCCCGCGGGTACGGGGCCGAGGAGGACCTCGACGACGAGCAGGCCCGCACCGCGGGACGATCCCCGCGGGTGCAGGGCCGACGGTCCCTCATGTCGCTCGCCATCAACCCTGCGCGGACGATCCCCGCAGGTGCGGGGCCGACCTTTTCACGACCGGTGGCCTGGTCCACCGACTCGGACGATCCCCGCGGGTGCGGGGCCGACGGGCCATTCGGCCGGCAGGTCGAAGACGCCGAGGGACGATCCCCGCGGGTACGGGGCCGACGTCGCCTACGAGCTGTTCCAGATGGCCGGCGCCGGACGATCCCCGCAGGTGCGGGGCCGACCAGAGTCCGGGGCGTGTGCTTGAGCCACACGTAGGACGATCCCCGCGGGTGCGGGGCCGACCAGAGTCCGGGGCGTGTGCTTGAGCCACACGTAGGACGATCCCCGCGGGTGCGGGGCCGACAATCCACATACCGGCGAGGGTCACCCATGCCCCGGACGATCCCCGCGGGTGCGGGGCCGACCCTCTCAGGATGCATCCCAGTCAACTCAACGGCGGACGATCCCCGCGGGTGCGGGGCCGACGACCTGAGCCGGTACACCCGACGTCACACGCTGGGACGATCCCCGCGGGTGCGGGGCCGACTTAACACTGCCCGTTAGCTGAGTCTCTCTCGCAGGACGATCCCCGCGGGTGCGGGGCGACACTTGCTCACCTGCAACGTTACCGAACCGACCCGCAGAAAAACTTCACTTGCTCTCCACTCGCTCTCGGCCATGCAACCACCACGACAAAGCCGAATCCCGTTCGGCTTAAATCACACAACATGACCATACGAGTTTTGTCGGTGGTCTTCTCTACTCTCCTCCCCAAAGGAGATGAAGATGCCGGGCGACACGATTCGATCACTGAACTACGAGCCATCGATAATTAGACATATCGGAGCTTTGTGGGGAAAGTCTCGCAAAAAAGCAGGCGGTAGGACGAATCTCGTTCTGTCCCACCTCCTGGACACCGCAGCCGTTGCCGAACAGATCTGGGATCAGTATCTGGCTCCGTCCACCAAGCAGTTGCTCGAAGAGATCTCGGCAGGCCGTGGCCGTCTGTTCTTCGCCTGGCTGTGCGGAGTGCACGACTGCGGGAAGGCGACACCGGCGTTCCAGCGAGTCGACGACGAAGGCGCACAGGCGCTCCGACGAGCTGGCCTCACCTGGAACGATAACGCCGTCAAGCAGCACTCATGGCGGCATGACAAAGCCGGCGGGATGCTCCTGCGGACCCTCCTCAAAGAGGACGGATGGAGCAAAGAGCACATCGCCTGGCTGTGGCCATTGGTCGCCGGTCACCACGGGTCGTTTCCTTCGGCGGCGGTTTTCGCTGATCGTCGTACCGCGCGCGGAGGGCCTCAGGGCCGCAGCCCTGATTGGCGAGCCGCGCAGCGTGGTTTGGTGGAGATTTTCACGCGCCTGGTCGGCTATGCGGGCCTTGCTGACGTGGAGCCCATGAAGGTCCCCAGTCGCGCAACGCAACTGCAGCTCAGCGGGCTCATCGTGATGGCCGACTGGATCGCCAGTGACCAGCGCCATTTCGTCGGGATTGACGACCTTGCCGACGTGAGCATGGAGCGGGCTCGGAAGCGGGCGGCCGCAGCCTGGGCCAAGTTGGAGCTGCGCGGCGGGTGGGGCGCCCTACCGGCCCCCGGGGCAGGGACGTTCCAGCAGAGATTCGGCCACGGCCCGCGCGACTCGCAAAAACTGGTCATCGACGCCGCGAGCCGGATGCCCACGCCTGGACTGCTGATCGTCGAAGCGCCGATGGGCGAGGGCAAAACGAAAGCGGCGTTTCTGGCGAGTGAGGTGCTGGCCTCGGCATTCGGATGCGACGGAGTGTTCGTCGGCATGCCGACGCAGGCCACCTGCGACCCGATCTTCACTCAGGTGCGAGCTTGGCTGACCCGCATACGGCCGGACCTCGCAGATCAAGTGGCGCTGCTGCATGGCAAGCGGCGCTTCAACAAGGAGTGGCGGCAGCTCCTGGGCGAGGCTGACGAGAACCCGGATGACGCCTACCAGAGTGTCGACGAGGACGACCTGTACGGGTCAGGGGCCGACTTCGACGATGAACCGGAGGCCGAGCGTCATGCGCCTGCCGAATGGTTCCTCGGATCCAAGCGTGGGCTGCTGAGCCCGTTCGTGGTCGGCACCATCGACCAACTGCTGTACACGGCGACTCGTACCAAGCACGTGATGTTGAGAGCCGCTGGGTTGATGGGCAAGGTCGTCATCCTGGATGAGGTGCATGCCGCAGACGTCTATATGTCGCAGTTCCTCAAAGAGGCGTTGCGGTGGCTGGGGCAGGCCAGAGTGCCAGTGGTGCTGCTGTCGGCTACCTTGCCGCCGCAACAGCGCCGAGCCCTGGTGGGCGCCTACCTGGCAGGGGCAGCCGCGCGCGAGACGTTCGACGTGACGGACCTGCGAGAGCCGCAGGGGTATCCCAACGTGACTGCGGCCTGCCTGGTCGATGGCCAGCCGGTTTACGACGTCCGCGATGCAGACCAGTGGCGCAAGGACCTGCAGGTAAAGGTCACCGTTCTGCCGGAAGTGCGGACGGCGAGGGCTGGATCCGAGACCGGAGAAGCAGTTTGCGACGTGGCGGTCGCCGGCCTGCTGGCGGATCGGCTCCGGGATGGCGGATGCGCGCTAGTCATCCGCAACACCGTTCCGCGCGCTCAGGCGACCTTCGAGGCGCTCGGAAAGAGGTTCGGGGCCGATGTCCGTCTGCTGCACGGCCGGATGTCAGCTGCCGATCGCGCCGACCGTACCGAGAAGTGCCTTGATCTGCTGGGACCACCGGGTGAAGACAGGACGCGGCCACCCCGCCTGGTGCTGGTCGCAACGCAGATCGCCGAGCAGTCGTTCGATGTCGATGTGGACGTGCTGGTCAGCGATCTGACCACGATCGACCTCCTGTTACAGCGGATCGGGCGCATGCATCGGCACGACTGGGGAGATCGGCCGGGGGCGCTCGGTGTCCCCGAAGTGGTCATCACCGGCTTCTCACCCGGCGAGGACGGCCCATCGATCCTGCCTGCGAGTGAGGGAATCTACAGCCGTTACCTGCTGATGCGGACCGCCGCTCTCGTAGAGGCGGCCAACGACAAGACGTGGTCGGTCCCGAGCGAGGTACCCAGCCTGGTGGCCCACGTGTACGGCGACTCCTCTGATTTCGTGCCGACTCACTGGCAGGAGAAGGAGCAGGAAGCGTACGTGGACTGGGCGCGCGATCAGGAGGAACGGGCCAAGAACGCGGAGCCCTACTTGCTGACCCGGGCCGGTGAACATGCCCATGTCACTCTCGACGGCCTGCACTACGGCGCCGACCGGCGTAACGCCCCCGAGGAGAAGCTTCAGGCGGTGGTCCGTGACGGAGATCCCAGCGTGGAAGTGGTCGTGGTCTGGGAAGACGAGCGGGGATACCGCACCTTCGCAGGTCGCTCATTGGGGGTCAACGGCGAGACCTCAGACGAGCTTGTCGACGACGTCCTGATGGGCACGGTACGCCTGCCGGCCAAGTTGACCGACTTGGCAGAGCGGGAGCTGACGCCCTTGGACGGTTGGCGCGGGCATCCCTGGCTCAAGCACTGCCGTGCCCTGGTTCTTGGCGCCGCATCCACACGAGAACTGGGTGAGTACTCGCTGAGATACGACAGCCGCTTGGGTCTCGTGGTGACAGGTGGCCCGAAGAACCACGGTAGACGCAGGTAACCCCTATGGGTGTTTTATGGCGTACCGACCGCTCGTAAATCACCCATAGGGGCAAACCCCCGCACTAGCGGGGCCAATCTGCGTCCGACACGTAAACACGGACCATGCCTGACATAACTGGATTTACCAGTTAGCGGGCCAAGGGAAATTCTAGGCAATCCGCGCGAAGCCCTTCTTCTTTATGGCAATCTCTCCTCTGCTGCCACCGGCCAACACGGAAACAATTGGAGCATTCATTTATGCCGCCTTTCGGCCTTGGTGATACTCCGTGCCTCCTGGCGCGACGCCTCGACAGTAATGACGCGGAGCTCCTGTCCCTCCTGGAACTTCTCCTGAACGCCCATGAGATCGACCGCCTGGTGGTCGACGTGCCTACTCAGTGGCCGGCGCTGTTGCGCCAACTGCTGCTCCCTGTGGTCATGGATGCCCTTGGCCGTCCAGCGGACCGCGCACAGTGGGCCAAGCGGTTCGAGGCTGGCCGCTTCTCTGACACGGAACGCGAGTTGCTCCGCTCCTATCTGGAAGAACACCGAGAGCGTTTCGACCTGTTCAGTGAGCAGGCCCCGTTCGCGCAAGCAGCCGGCCTCCGGACGACAAAAAACGAAACCAAGGGGGCGGCGCTGCTGGTCGCCACCGCCGCGTTCGGCAACAACGTTCCCCTGTTCGACAACCGGACCGAGGCCAATCCACTGGCGATGACTCCCGATCAGGGGCTGCGCTGGCTGCTGCACGCACACTGCTGGGACACCGCCGCCATCAAGACCGGTGCCGTCGGAGACCCTGCGGTAAAAGCGGGCAAAACCACCGGAAACCCCACAGGGCCGCTCGGCTCACTGGGTGTGGTCGTCCCCAGGGGTCAGACCTTGTACGAGACGATCATGCTCAACTTGCCCATCGGTGTGCAGCCGGGCGACGACCGGCCCCGATGGCGGCGACCCCAGCCCGATGGGTCCAGCTGGAATACCAGGCACGCGAGCGGACTGCTCGACCTGTGGACCTGGCAGTCCCGGCGGATCCGATTGATCCCTGAGGAAACCCCTGCAGGCATACGAGTGTCGCAGGTCGTGCTGTGCGCCGGCGACCGCCTGCTGGAGATCCCTGAGTGGGAGCCCCACACCACCTGGGCGTTCCAGAAGGTCCCCAAAAGCCGTACAGGAACGATCCGTAGGCCGCGACGTCACGTGCAGGGCAAGGCCCTCTGGCGTGGTCTGGACGCGCTGCTGACCTCCGAACCGCAGAGCCGTGACGGCGCCGTGGAGACCTCGGTGCTGCTGATGCAGCTGGCCGGCCTGCAAGCCGAGGACCACCTCGACTATGACTATCCGCTGCAACTGGATGCCGTCGGCATCGCCTACGGCAATCAGTCGGCGGTGATCGAGGACGTGATGTCGGACTCGATCCCACTGCCGGTGGCCGCCCTTCGCGCCGACGAAGACCTGTACACAGCCCTGTTGGAGATGACCGAGCAGGCCGAGCAGCTTGCTCGGGCGGTGAACAACCTGTCCGCCGACCTGCGGCGTGCCATGGGAGCCGAGCCCATCCCCTGGGACAAGGGGCAGCGTCCGGGCGAATTCGTGTTGCACGCCCTCGATCCGCTGGTACGTCGGCTGCTGACCGGCATGCGGAAGGCCACCAGGGATCCCGATCTGATCGAGCAGGGCCGCACCGCGTGGGAGCAGCTCGCCAAAAAACACACACAGGAAGTCGCGGACACCGTCATGGACGGCGCCACTCCAGGCGCCTTCATCGGCCGCACGGTCAAGAAGGAAAACCGGGAGCTGACATTTCGCTCTTCGACCGCCCAAAAGAACTTCATCATCCAGCTCGGCAAGATCCTTCCTCGCGCGGCACAGGAACGCCGCAAGTCCGCGTAACCCGAACCACGAAAGGTGAGGACCATGCCCCCCGCCCGTGAACGCCCCCGGTACTGGAAGCGCTACATCGCGGAAGACGGCACTTGGCGTGACGACAGCCGCCGCCCGCCCGGCGAGGATCTGGCCGCATTACGCGCGGGGCTCGGCCATGAGGCCGGCACGATCCCCGCCATGTGGCCGTTCTACCGCTCTGCGGTTGACGACCGGCTGGCGCGCGCCAGCAAGGTTTCCCCCGAACAGCACGCGGAACACGCTGCACTGGCGCTGTACGGACTGCACCAGCAGACCATACGAGTGCCGATGCACCGGCCCGGTATTCGCTTGGGGCAGGCGCTACGTCAGCTGCACGCCAAGGACGACGGCAAGGGTTTCTCCCCTGAAGCCGTGGACCGCCGAGTCAAGATCGCCGCCAGCGCGACGCGAGTACCGGCTCTGCTGATTCACCTACGTGGGCTGGTGTCGCAGTTGCGGACAGTCTCGCAGCCGCTGGACTACGACCTGTTGGAGCAGGACATTCTTGCCTGGCACAACTCGGAGAGCCGCAGGAGGGCACGCCGCAGGTGGGGACTGGACTATTTCGAATGGTCCCAAACCCGCGATGCCCTGCCAGGTGATGCGGCGGCACGCTGACCGCCCACAGCACGATCCCCACCCATCTACGCCTGGAGACATCCATGGACAAGCGCCTCTTCATCGACGTACACATCGTGCAGACCGTGCCACCGGCCAACCTCAACCGTGACGATCAGGGAAACCCGAAGGAGGCCTACTTCGGCGGCACCCGCCGTGCCCGTGTCTCCTCCCAGGCGTGGAAGCGCGCCACCCGTACCGCGTTCGCCCAGAACGCCCCCGAGCAGGACCACGCGACCCGCACCAAGCGGATCGTCGCCGAACTGGCCAAGCGCCTGGCCCTCGACACCGTGCTCACGGCCGAGCAGGCGCCTCGGATCGCGGCCAAGCTCCTGGAGCCGCTTGGAATCAAGGAGGGCAAGAAAGCCGGCGACACCGCCTACCTGTTGTTCTTCGGGTACCGGCAGCTGGACGCCATCGTGGACCTGGTGACCGAGCAGGCCGCCGACCTCGCCGCGATGAGTGACGACGACCTGGCCGCAGCCGTCAAGACTCTGCCGGTGGCCGAGAAGCTGCAGACCGGCCATCCCATGGAGGTGGCGCTGTTCGGCCGGATGGTCGCCGACATCCCGGCGCTCAACGTCGACGCCGCCGTACAGGTCGCCCATGCGCTGTCCACTCACCCGGTGGAGCTGGAGTTCGACTACTACACGGCCGTCGACGACGAGAACCTGAAGGAGGAGACCGGTGCCGGGATGATCGGCACGATCGCCTTCAACTCGGCCACGCTGTACCGGTACGCGACCATCGGCCTGCACCAGCTCACGGCCAATCTCGGTGAGACCGAAGCGGCGCTCGATGCAGTCGACGCGTTCGTGAAGTACTTCGCCCGCTCCATTCCCTCTGGGCACCAGAACTCTTTCGCTCATCGCACGCTGCCCAGCCTGGTCGCCGTCGTGGTCCGCGACGACCAGCCGGTCAACTTGGTCTCCGCCTTCGAACGGCCTGTCCTGACCAAGAACGAAACCGACAGCATCGCCGCGCTATCGGCGATCCGGCTGGCTGGCGAGTACCAGCTGGCGACCCGACAGTGGGGCGACGTCCCCCTACACGCCGCCGCCTGCCACACCTACGGCGAGGACACGACGGCGAATCGCCTGGTAGAAGCCTTCGGCGCCGTGCAGACCTTCCCTCAGCTGACCTCCGGACTGCGTGCCCGACTGGTCGAGATCATCAAGCAGGCCGGATGAGCGGCGCCGAGGCCACTCTCGTCCTGCGGCTGGGCGGCCCGCTGCAGTCGTGGGGCGACCGCAGCATGTTCAACCGACGCGACACCCGGCCCGAACCCACGAAGTCCGGTGTCCTCGGCCTGCTCGCCGCCGCGGCCGGGCGCTCCCGTGAAGAACCGCCCGGAGATCTGCTCGGCCTACGGCTGGGGGTGCGTGTCGACCAGCCGGGAAGCCTGCTGCGCGACTATCACACGGCCAGCGACCACCGCGGTCGTCCGTTGCCGCAGGCCGGAGTATCCGCTAAGGGGCTACAGCGGCCGACCTCCCCGGTGAAGATGACGCACGTCAGCCAGCGGTTCTACCTGCAGGACGCCGTCTTCCTGGCCGCGTTGCAGGGGCCCGCCGACTTCATCGCCACCCTCGCGCACGCGGTGAGCCACCCGGCCTTCCCGCTCGCCCTCGGGCGGCGTTCATGCGTACCGAGCCAGCCTCTGCTTCTGGGCATCCGCGAGACGGACCTGGAGGAAGTGTTGCGGACCGAGCCATGGCAGGCCACGGCCACGGCGCGTGACCGCATCGAACGACGCTCACGCTCGGCCACGGTCGACCTGTCCGTGACCTTGGACGACCCGGCCGGAGAAGACGCTTTCAACGACGTCCCGCTTTCCTTCGCCGTTCGCGATCGGCAATTCGCCGACCGACGCGTCCGCCACGACTGGGTGAGCGTCCCTACCGGCTTCGCCGATCCCGATGAGTCCGCCAACCATCACGACCCCTTCGCCCTGCTGGGCTGGTGACCGATGACCTATCTGTCCCGTATCAGGATCAACCCGCTGCGAGAGAACAGCCGACGCCTGCTGCGCAACCCGCATGCCATGCACGGCGCGGTCATGTACGGCGTACCGGACCGCCCGCTGGAGGAACGCATCCTGTGGCGGTTGGACTCCGACAACCCGCATCGGCCGGTGCTGTTCGTGCTCACCGAGACCAAACCGGACTGGACCCACATCGTGGAGCAGGCCGGCTGGCCCGGAGCCGACGGCGACCACGCCATGGTGCGCGACTACACGCCGCTGCTGGCCCGGATCGCCGTCGGCAGAGAGTTCGCGTTCCGGCTGACCGCCAGCCCGGTCCAGAACACCAAGAACCCCGTCAAGCCGACACCCGAACAGCGCAGGCGCATGGAGGCCGGCCTCAACCGGTCGTTCCGCATAGGGCACCGCACCTCGGCCCAGCAGCTCGACTGGTTCCTGGACCGGACGCGCAAATGGGGGTTCGAGATCCCCGAAGTGGCCGCAGAGCCCGCCGGACCCGGACTTGAACCGCTCGACGATGGCGCCTCGATCCCCAGGGACATGCGAATCATCTCCCGAGGACGCCTATCGTTCCGCAAAGACGAGCAGCGCGACGCCAGTCAGGGCAAGACTCGCCCCAAAGAGGTGACCCTCACGGTCGCCACCTTCGAAGGGCGGCTGCGAGTCACCAACACCGACCTGCTGACCGAGCGCCTGCTGGGCGGCATCGGCCCGTCCAAAGCCTACGGATGCGGCCTGCTGACCCTCGCTCCTCTGCCCGGTGCCCGTTCGCTGGACGGGTGATGGCCGACATCTGGTGGAAGGCACACCCGCACGACCTGCACCGCATCGCCGACCGAGTCTCCAGCGTGTACGTCGAGCGATGCCACATCGACCGCGACGAGAACGCGGTTGTGATCATCAACAAGCGCGACACCGTCCGGGTACCCGCCGCGATGGTCGCCGTCATGCTGATCGGCCCCGGCACCCGCATCACACACGGCGCGATTCGCCTCCTGGCCGACTCCGGCACCGCAGTGTGCTGGGTAGGCGAACAGGGCGTACGCATGTACGCCGCAGGCCTGGGCCCCAGTAGGGGCTCGGGTCTGCTGTACCGGCAAGCCTGGCTGGTCACCCGTACCAAGGAACGACTGGGTGTGGCCCGCGCCATGTACAGCATGCGCTTCCCTGGCGAGGACGTCTCTGCGATGACCATGCAGCAGTTGCGCGGGCGGGAAGGGGCGCGGGTTCGTAAGCTCTACCAAGCCCATTCCCGTCGCACCGGTGTGCAGTGGAGCGGGCGCGAGTACCGACCAGGCGATGCGTTCGCTGCCGGCGATGACCTCAACCGGCTGCTGTCCGCCTCCAACGCGGCCTTGTACGGCATCTGCCATGCGGTCATCGTCGGCCTGGGTGCCAGCCCTGGCCTGGGCTTCGTGCATACGGGCAACGCGACTTCGTTCGTCATGGACATCGCCGACCTATACAAGGCCGAATACACGATCCCTTTGGCGTTCGACCTGGCCGCCCGTGGCCTCACCGAGGAACGCGACGCCAGGCTCGGGCTACGCGACCGGATCGCCGAAGACAAGCTGCTCGGCCGGATCGTCCGGGACATCAAGGCGCTGCTCTCTCCTGACGGGTCGGAGATCCCAGAGATCGACGTCAACGAACTATGGGACGAGAAACTGGGAGCCGTCCCCGGAGGGGTCAACTGGGCTAACGGATCAGGAAGCGTGCGTGGAAGCGGCCTTGTCGAGGCGGAGATGGGCGATGAGCACATCGCGATCATCGGCCCTGAACTGGAAGGACAAGCAGCGGAGCAGATCCATGATCCATTCGACGATGCCACCCTTGGCGAGGGGAGTGGTCTATGACCGTCGTGGTCCTCATCGCAGCACCCGAAGGCCTGCGCGGACACCTCACCCGGTGGATGGTGGAAGTCAATGCGGGCGTGTTCGTCGGCAATCCCAGTAAGCGTGTCCGGGACCGTATCTGGAACCTGCTGGCTGAGCGGATCGGGGATGGGCAAGCCGTCCTCGTGGAGCCCGCAGCTAACGAGCAGGGGTGGGCCGTGCGGACTGCGGGGAGGGATCGTTGGTACCCGGTCGACTTTGACGGACTGATTCTTTCTGCACGTCTTCGTCGATAAACGACCTGGTCAGCAAGTGTCGGCCCCGCGCCTGCGGGGATGGTCCGGAGCAGATCACCGGGTTCGAGGGTGCGGTCAAGTCGGCCCCGCGCCTGCGGGGATGGTCCTAGGCCAACAGATATGGTGGCCTCATCGTGAGTGTCGGCCCCGCGCCTGCGGGGATGGTCCCGACGGTGCAGCTCCAGCAGCTCGTCCGGGCCGGTCGGCCCCGCGCCTGCGGGGATGGTCCCCGACGTCACCGAGGAACTCTCTGCCCGTATGCGTCGGCCCCGCGCCTGCGGGGATGGTCCCGATAGTGAGCCTTACGCCTAAGGTTGGGATGCGTCGGCCCCGCGCCTGCGGGGATGGTCCGCACGACGGCCCCGTCTGAGCGATCGAAGCGCCGTCGGCCCCGCGCCTGCGGGGATGGTCCCCAGTACGCCGCCAGGGAAGCCCTCAAGGTCGCGTCGGCCCCGCGCCTGCGGGGATGGTCCCGCCGAACTCAAGGACGCGGTCGAGGAGTGGAAGTCGGCCCCGCGCCTGCGGGGATGGTCCCTGGAGGTCTGCGAGGTCTACGGCATCCCCCACGTCGGCCCCGCGCCTGCGGGGATGGTCCCTGCTGCCGGGGGACGCTCTCGTTCTCCAGCCCGTCGGCCCCGCGCCTGCGGGGATGGTCCCCCTATCCAGCCTTTCCAGGACCTCCGTCCTGGGTCGGCCCCGCGCCTGCGGGGATGGTCCTGTCGTTCACTCCTCGGGGATAGCCTCCGCTGCGTCGGCCCCGCGCCTGCGGGGATGGTCCGGTGCAGCCGATGGAGTCGAGGGCGTTGGCTACGTCGGCCCCGCGCCTGCGGGGATGGTCCGGCAGCCCAGATGGCGGGAGATCCGGTCCAGGTGTCGGCCCCGCGCCTGCGGGGATGGTCCCTAGTTGGTGAGCCGCGCGACCCCGTCGGAATTGTCGGCCCCGCGCCTGCAGGGATGGTCCCTGCGCGCCCGGGATGCTCAAGCGGGTGGTGAGGTCGGCCCCGCGCCTGCGGGGATGGTCCCAGGATGACCACGGCCAGGCAGTAGAGGCGTGGGTCGGCCCCGCGCCTGCGGGGATGGTCCCAGGTAGGGCGTGACGTCCTCCCAGATGGCAGGGTCGGCCCCGCGCCTGCGGGGATGGTCCCACGATCGCGCCCGGCCGGCAGTGCTTGCGGATGTCGGCCCCGCGCCTGCGGGGATGGTCCGGCCGGTGGCACCGTCGAGCAGTGGCGAGACGCGTCGGCCCCGCGCCTGCGGGGATGGTCCCCGGTCTGGTCCGATGCCGCCCCACTGGTACGGGTCGGCCCCGCCCCTGCGGGGATGGTCCCCTACGACATGCGCAGCATCAGGCAGACGGGATGTCGGCCCCGCGCCTGCGGGGATGGTCCTCTCGCCAAAGCGGGCCGTTTCGACCCGTCCACGTCGGCCCCGCGCCTGCGGGGATGGTCCGAGTTCCGGCTCGGTCGCGGTCGCGGTCATCGCGTCGGCCCCGCGCCTGCGGGGAGGGTCCGGCACGGTGCCGGTGACGTCGATGCCGAGGGCGGTCAGCGCGTCGGCCCCGCGCCTGCGGGGATGGTCCGAGCCGCGAGCTCGTGCCGCACGAAGAGGGCACGTCGGCCCCGCGCCTGCGGGGATGGTCCTCTGGAGCACGACGTCGATCACCTCGACGTCCAGTCGGCCCCGCGTCTGCGGGGATGGTCCCAGGTGGCGGCCAAGCGGGCGTCGCTCCGTGGCGTCGGCCCCGCGCCTGCGGGGATGGTCCCGTGATGAGTCGGACGCTGGCATTCGCGGTGCCGTCGGCCCCGCGCCTGCGGGGATGGTCCGGCGGCGATTGACGGCTTGGTCGACGCTGGGCTGTCGGCCCCGCGCCTGCGGGGATGGTCCTGCATCGGATGCCCATTATCGGGGTTGGGCGTCGTCGGCCCCGCGCCTGCGGGGATGGTCCGGAGGTTTTGCCGCCGTAGTCCTTCCCCGAGTAGTCGACCCCGCGCCTGCGGGGATGGTCCGTTGTGCAGGGCGGCGGTCGCCCTGGGCGCCCCGTCGGCCCCGCGCCTGCGGGGATGGTCCGCTGGGCAAGGCCAAGGGCTCCGTCAACGCCACGTCGGCCCCGCGCCTGCGGGGATGGTCCTCCCTGCGGCGAATGCCGGAACGGTGAGGGCCGGTCGGCCCCGCGCCTGCGGGGATGGTCCGCGCTCGACGAGCTGGTCGCGCGAGAGCTTGTCGTCGGCCCCGCGCCTGTGGGGATGGTCCGATCATTCGTTACAGGCAGAAGCATGGTCTCAAGTCGGCCCCGCGCCTGCGGGGATGGTCCCTTGAGTGGCAGGTCGTGCGGGATGACGACCTCGTCGACCCCGCGCGCCTGCGGGGATGGTCCCGTCGTCATGCCGCCGGCCCAGCCCGCTTCCGCGTCGGCCCCGCGCCTGCGGGGATGGTCCTGTGGACTCGTTGCTGATCGCGTCTTCGTGGCAGTCGGCCCCGCGCCTGCGGGGATGGTCTCGGTCCGTACATTCTGCGTTAGTGACTACCCGCGTCGGCCCCGCGCCTGCGGGGATGGTCCCGCCGGGATGATGAACGCGCTGGTCCCCGCCATGCCGGCCCCGCGCCTGCGGGGATGGTCCCCTGCTCACCTCGCTCCACAACGCGGGCCTCATGTCGGCCCCGCGCCTGCGGGGAGGGTCCGTCTGGATGACGCTCGCCGAGCTGGCCAGGCACGTCGACCCCGCACCTGCGGGGATGGTCCGTTTCGCCCCCGAGGTCGCCGAGACCATCGTGTCGTCGACCCCGCGCCTGAGGGGATCGTCCCGCGGCCGGGACCACACTGGTCGACCTGACAACGCCGGCCCCCCGAGTGTGGGGATCGTCTCGACGGCGTCAGGGTCCAGACCTGCCCGGCGCAATCGGCCCCGCGCCTATGGAGATGGTCATCAGTCAGGGGCACGATATGTCCAGCCACGGAGCGTCGACTCTGCTCAGAACGTAGGCGAACGGTTCAAGTCCCCCCTCGGACACAACTGTTACCCCATGAAGTCCTGGTCAGCCGAAAGGCGACCAGGACTTTTGTTTTTCCCGCTGTCTCCGCGCTACTGGCGACGCCTGAGCCGGACTCTAAGTATCCATGTCTCGCGCAGGGCGCCCACTAACCGTGGTGAACGTGCCCTCAGACGGCTGGACGTCGTTCACCCGTTGATCGGTTTCTGGCAGCGGGTCGGCGCTCTCGATTGCAGCGCGGTTGAGGTCGTCGGGCTTCGGCACGAAGAACGCCCTCCGCCACCCCGGGACAGCAGTCCCCAACAGAGCGACGGCCCCTACGAACCCCAGAAGAAGTTCGACGGCGAACTCCTCTCCCCCACAGGAGATCAGCAGCCCACCCACCAGGGGCCCCACAGCGATCCCGCCATAGCCCAGGAGACGAGAAACGCTCACCACCCTGCCCACCACATCTGGAGCGATGTGCTCGTGGATGAGCAGACGGACGTATACGTTGCTTAAACCACCGGCGGCCCCCATGATCGTCAGAGCACCGATGAATGTGTAGATATTCTGACCGAAGATCCACAAAAGGGCGAGTGCCGCCACCCAGCACCATGCGTGGAAAAGCATCATGGAAACCTTGGGGGCGTTGCGCCGCTTGCGGGGGGCCATGAAGTCCTGCGCCGACGAGTCGCTCCACATTGAGGAGATGTCTCGCGTCGATGAAACGCTCGAAACCTGCGAGACACCGAATGGCGGTCGGGTGGCTCGTGCCGAGCAGGAGAAAACAGGAGCCCGGAGTAAACGGTAACGTGGCATCCTGTCCTCGGGCACGCCGAACAGTGTCCTGAAGTACGCCTGAACCGGTCGGTGGAAGGCTGACGCGGTCAGACCTCCCATGCCCGTCAGAGCGACGACGAGGCCGATGACGAGGGGCGAGACCTGCTCGCCCATGGCGGAATAGAAGATCCAGATGAGTGCATGGAATGCCACGTTGGTGAATACGATGACGACGGTGGCCGCCCAGAGCGGTTTGAAGGCGACAAGCTTTCGATAGCCTTCGATGATCTCCGCCGTCAAATTCCTGCGGTCTGATATTCTCAACCGGTTGTCACGCGGCAGCGATCGCGTGACCAGAAGGGAGAAGCCGAAAAGAACGGCACCGGCGAGGAACGGGACCCACTGCGAAAGGCCGAAGAGGAATCCGCCCAGTGGGCGGCCCAAGAAAACTGCTACCTGCGCGCCGGTCTCATGAAGGCTGACCCCCTTGTGCAGACGCGCGTCAGAAAGGCCGAGGTTGGAATGGCGAGCCGGGTTCGCCGCCTGAAGAGTTCGGGCGATCGACGGCAGTGCGGCGGTCACGGCCAGGCTGTGGAATACGGAGAGCGCGCCTTCGACGAAGGCGACCACCATCAGGTGGATGAAGGTGAGTTCTGTGAACAGCAGAGCGGCACCGAGGCTCACCATAGCGATCGCGCGTGCGGTGTCGGCTATCAGAATGATCGCCCGATAGTCCCAGCGATCGACCAGCGCGCCGGCGAGCACGTAGAAAAGCACGTGTGGCAGAGCCCAGGCGAAGCCGATCCAGCTGGCTTGAGTCGCCGAGCCCAGGATCGCCAGTGCGAGCAGCGGGTAGGTCACGCCGAACATCCGTGAGGCGAGCATCGACGAGAACGAGCCGGTCCACGCGGCCGCGAAGACGTACCTCGATCGGCCTCGTCGACTGTCCATCGTTCCCTAGCACCTCAATGTCTTACCGGCCACCTGCGTTACTGGTTATCGCGACTGCTCATCCCCAGGTACGGAGCCAGGCGACATATGGACCAATCCTGTCCATAAGCAGACACCTAGTTGCCCTGCCGGAAGACCGGGCGACCGCAAGCGCAAGATTTTTTGCAGCAGAGAGCAGAGATTAGAGCACGTCTCGAAGGCGAGAGAAGAGGGCTCCCGTCAGAGGCGGGCCCGTGGCCTCCAGAGCCGATTGGGCCAGTCGCCTGGCCCTTTTGACGTCTCGGCACCGCTGAGCCACCCAGGTGGCGTAGAGAAGCACTGGTCCGTTGTCTGCGGCTGCCGGCAAAACCGCGTCTATCTCGGCAGTCGCCTCTTCGGTCCGGCCGAGTTCGGCGAGCGCCACCGCGTGGGCGGCACGCGCTTCCAGGTCCCGCTTACGGCTGGGATATCGCGCGAACAGCCGATCGAGATCGGAAAACGCCCGGTCGAAATCCGAAAGTTCCACGGAGACCCGACCCCTACCCGAGAGCGCCTCCGCGTTGTCGGTGACCGCGAGGACCGAATCGTAGAGTCCTCTTGCCGCGCCCAGCTGGCCCTCGAACCAGTTGGCCCTCGCCAGGTCCACGCGGATCGTCTGATCGCCCGGCAGTTCCTTGAGCGACGATTGCAGGGTTTCGATCGCTTTCGCGTATCGACCGCGCCGGAGATGGATCCGCCCGACCGCCGCCATCAGTCGTGCCGCGGCGGGCTTGGCGCCAAGTGCGCCGAACAACCGGATCGCGCTCGAATATCGCCGTTCCGCGTCGTCGAGCCGTCCGTGGTGGAATTCGACGTTGCCGAGGAAGGACTCGACCTCGGCGTAGAGCCAGCCCGCCTCCACCGCCGCGTTGTGCTCGGTCAGCCGCCCCGCTTCCTTCGCGTACTGCTTGGCCAGGGCGAGGTGTCCTTCGGCAAGCGCGTTCTCCGCGGCTTGCAGGTACTCGTTCGGGCCGGCGAGTGTCGCGGGCGTTTGTGGACCCTGTCCTTCGTCTCCGGCCACTCGCGCCATCTGCGCTGCGCGCCGCACCGGTTCGATCAACCGGTCATGTTGTAACTCGTACCATCGAACGCCATGTTTCCATTCCGAGCGGAGGAGATGCCGATTTTCCAGATCTCGCGGAACGGGATTGGGCATTCCCCTCGTGAGATGAGGGCCTTCGTACACCTGCGCTCGCGTGCCGAACTCCGTAATAAAGTGGCTTCGCAGCCAGATCCACACGTCGCTCGTGGCGAGCCTCAACCGCTCGGCGACCGTCACGACCTCTCTCTGGCAGGTCTCCAGAAGGGTCTGGCCCACGCTTCCGAATTCACGGACGTCTTCCATACTGATCACCTCCCGCCCTGGAGGGAGGCGATCCCATAACCGCGTGCACACCAACTGCAGCTGCCAGGGTTCTACGGAACCGATCTCGATCTCATGGACGGCGCCCAGGACGTCGCGTATCCGGACCGTGCGCAGATCGTCCAGCAGAGCCTCGGCGACACCCGGCGCGTACGACTGCGCCGTCTCCTCGAGCGGGTCGGTGATCGCCGCGAGCGCCTGCGAGGGCGACAGGGGTTCGAGGCGCATCAGGGCCTGATGCTCGGCGCCGAGGTTCGTCTCACGGTCGAGCATCCCCGCGACCGCGTCTCCTCGCACCGCGATCAGAAGCCTCAGATGGGGCACGTCCTTGAGCGCCCGATTGAGTTCGCCGCGAAATTCATCCGCCGACCGCTGCCAGGCGGGCGGAGTGTTCAGAACCTCTTCGTACTGATCGATCGCGGCGAAGATCGGAACTGGATCTTCATATCTCCCCGTCGTACGAGTGCGTTCCAGCAGAAACTCCGAGATCGTCTTGCCCACCAGCGACGAGGGAGATTCAGCCGGCGACCACGATGACAGGAGACTGAAGGTGTAAGGATTGTGATCTTCGAGACTGGGGGCCGGGAAGGACGTGCCGGGCGCGAGCCGGCCGACCGCCAGCAGATCGCTCGCATCCGGGCGCAGGCGTGGAATAGCGCCGGCCCGTAACAGCGAAGATTTCCCTATCCCCGACGGCCCGAACAGGACCACGACCCGGTTACTGCGCCACAGGTACGCCAGATCCCGGGCCTCTCGCGAGCGCCCGAAGAAGCGGTGTGCGTCATCGGACCCGAAGGCGTTCAGCCCGACATAGGGATTGTCCATTAACTCCACCTCAGACGGTGGCGCAGTTCGGCACAGAAGTCAGTGATCTTACCCCAATATATAGATATGTTCCATCTAGCGTAATAGCTTTCCCAATATCTCTCCGCTGCCCGTCTGTGGCGGTCGGAAAGATCCAGCGGGGACAACTGCACGCTGATATGACGCCGTCTGTGGCCCTCGGGCACCATTTGCTGGATCCCTCGGAACAGCACTTCGAATGTCCAGTCCTGAAGCCGGTAACCGACGAAGAGCAGGGGTTGCTCCGCCAGGTTCGGCCTGATCGACAGAGGGATGAGCGCCCGCTCCGTCACGCGGTAGTCCTTGGTGAGACCGAGCAGGAAGTTGACGTAGTCACTGCGTCCGAGCACCAGTGAACGGGGGTTCTGCGAACTGCCGTGCAGATGGAAGACCATGGGCTCGGCGGGATCCGGCTCAAGGTCTTCGCTCGGGTCCGGTTCGTCGCGGCTCAGGTACCAAGGGCTCATGATCCGCTTGGGTAGCTTTCCCTCGATGGCCAGCGCATCGGCCATGAACGGGTCGTAGTTGGTGGTCATGTACAGCCCGATGGGAAACTTCGCGAGCAGGCGGTGGGGCTCGTCCGGGTCGTCGAAATCCGGTCTGCCCAAGGAGTCCAGGTAGTCGAGCACCTGACGCTTCACGTAAATCGGATCCTCGGCTTTGATCATGGCGTATTCCATGACCTCGAGAAGCGAGCTCGGATCACCGAGGGGATATCTCAGGCGCTTCGCCCAGATCGAGCTGAGTTCGCCGCCGGTGGGAAGAGTGGGGCTGCACATGCCTGATCCGATGAACGGCACGCAGTCGCCGCGCTGGAGGCAATCGATCAACCGCTGCCAGTCGAACTTGGGCATCAACGCCACCGCTCAGAGATTCATCCGGTTCTGCACGGTGGCGAATCTAACCCATGAAATCAGAATCCGGCATCAAAACGGGCGAGTGGGTCGTCGACGCCCATTCGCTCAACCATCAGCCGGCGGACCACGTCCGCTAGGAGATCGTCGTCCATCCGAGCTAGGTCGCCGAGCCGCTCGTCGTCGAGCCTGATGAGATCACTCTGCAGTTCAGCCATGGCCGCCCCTCGAAACATGCCCATCTGTTCTTTCATTGATAAATCAGGATAGGCGCTACGTCCAGACGTGCCATTCAGGCTGGCGCAATATACCCCATTTCGGACTTTCGGGCTGTCGCCGCAAGCAGTATTGCGATATTGAGAGATACCATCTTTGTTACCAGATGACACCGGGAGGCCTGGAGTGGCTGGCTCTGATAGGCAAGGGGCTTCTGCGCCCATCGTCTGGAAGGACGTTCCTCAGCGCAACGCCAACTTCACCGGCCGTTCGGATTTGCTCTACCAGTTGCGCATGCTGCTCGGTGAGCAGAAGGACGCACTCGTCATCCACGCTCTCCAGGGATATGGCGGGGTGGGCAAGACACACCTCGCGATCGAGTACATCTATCGATACTCCGGCGACTACGACCTGATCTGCTGGATCCCCGCGGACCAGCCGGCTCTGCTGCGGGGTTCACTCGCCTCGCTCGCCCCCCGCCTGGGCGTCACCGGCATTCCCATCGGGCGGCAGGAGGACCTGATCGACGCCGTGCGGGAGGCCCTGCGCCGGGGTGAGCCCTATTCACGCTGGCTGGTCGTCTTCGACAACGCGGATCAGCCGGAAGATCTCCGTGACCTGTTGCCCAGAGGGATGGGCCACGTTCTGGTGACCTCGCGCAACCATCGCTGGAAGTCATGGGCGCCGACGCTCGACGTCGACGTGTTCGAGCGCGAGGAGAGCAAGGCGTTCCTGCAACGCAGAGTCGAGGGGATGACCGACCAGGAGGCCGACCGGCTGGCCGCAGAACTCGGAGATCTTCCTCTCGCGCTTGAGCAGGCGAGCGCGCTCATGGCTGAGACCGCGATGAGCGTCGACACCTACCTCTCCGAACTCGGCACTGCGGCCAGCAAGATCCTCGGGCAGGGCACCTCTCTCGACTATCCGACTTCGGTCGCCGCGGCGTGGAGCGTCTCGCTCTCCAACATTCGCGAGAGAACCCCCTCCGCCATGGAGCTTCTCTATCGCATCGCCTACTTCGGGCCCGAGCCGATCTCACTGGACCTCATCAACATCGGCCGCCACGTGCTGGCCGACTCCGGCCTTAAGCGGACGATCAAAGACCCCTACCGGATGAGCGAAGCGATCCGGGAACTGGCCCGCTACGCCTTGGCCCGGATCGACAACCTGCGGCGGACCCTCCAGATGCATCGCATAACCCAGCGGCTCATCCGGGACGAACTCCCCGAGGAGACCCGCCGCGCGGCCCGGCACGACGTCCATCTCCTCCTGGGCGCCACCGACCCCGACCGCCCGGACGACGAGACCTCCTGGCCGGCGTACGAACAACTTCTGCCGCACGTCATCCCGGCGGAGATCATCGAATGCGCCGAGCCGGACACCCGCCGCCTCGTCACCAACATGGCTCGCTACCTGCTCGTCAAGGGTGACCACAAGGAGTGCGAGAGGTGGATCGACAGCGCCCTTCGCGAGTGGGAGAAGGGCGACGACGAGAACGACCTCCATCTGCTGATCATGCGTCGGCTCAAGACGAACCTGCTCGTGATCCTGGGTCGTCAGCGCGAAGCCATCACTCTCAGCGAGGACACGCTGAAGAGGTTGCGGGAAGCGCACGGACCCCACCATGACGAGACGCTGATCCTCACGAACATCCACGGGGGAATCCTGCGGTCGGTCGGCCGGTTCTCCGACGCGTTCGCCTCGGACCAGGCTTCGCTCGCCCCTCATCGCAGCAACTTCGGATCGACGCATCCCAACACACAGCGGGTGTTGAGCAACATCGCCCTCGACAACGCGCTCGCCAGCCGATACGAAGACGCGCTGCGCCTCGATCAGGAGAGTTTCGAGGTGCGGCGAGACTTCTACGGCAACGACGCCCACTGGCGGGTCGCGTTCACCAGCAACGCCATCGCCCGCGACCTTCGGCTCCTCGGCCGCTATCACGAGGCACGGCTGGAGGGCGAACGCGTCTACGCGATCTACCAGGACATCATCCGCCAGCGCATCCTGCCGGAAACGCATCTCGATGTGCTGAACCAGGCGAGAGAACTGGCCATCGCCCGCCGGAAGTCAGGCGACTACGCGGGCGCCTTCGAACTCGCGACCTCGGTCTACCAGCGATTCCGGGACGCCTATACGGAGGAGCATCCGAGTGCGCTCGCCGCCGCCGCCACCTTGGCGAACTGCCAGCGGCTCGTGGGCGAATTCGACGCCTCCGCGTCGTTGTCGAATGAGACGACGGCGAAATACCGCCGGATCCTGGGCGCCAGGCACCCGTTCACGCTCGCCTCCGCCCTGAACACGGCCATCGCCCTCAGGCTCCTCCGTGACGCGTCCCGAACACGTGCCATGCTCAAGGACGCCCTCGACGGACTGACCGACACGTTGGGCGAGGCACACCACTACACGCTCACGTGCGCCACCAATCTCGCCGCGAGCGTCGCCGAGACCGGCGACCTGCCGGAGGCCGTCAGACTCGGCGATAAGGCCTTGAGACTGTTCCACGACGTCCTGAAGGCGGATCATCCGCACACTCTCGCCTGTGCCGCCAACCTCGGCATAGATTTGCGCGCGCTCGGAGAGACCGATCGCGCGGACGAGCTTCGGGCGGACGCCATTGAGCGATTCACGCGAACCCTCGGTCCCGACTATCCCGATGTCGACGTCGTCCGGCGTGGCGACCGGCTGAACACCGACTTCGAACCGTCGGCCGTCTGAGGGCGTCACCGGGCATTGCGGTCCTGCCACGCCCGAAGGTGTTCCGCCGATGCCCGCGATGCCTCGCGGTCGGCCGAGAGAGGGATGTCGTCGCTCTGCCAGCGTGCGAGGGCGGCGGCCATACCGGTTACGAAGGACACTCCCACCTCGGTCAGGCTTCCGCTCTCCAGGAGCGTCTCGATGGCCTGACGGGTGTGCCGCCGCCAGCGGGCGTATTCGACATGGGCCCGCTGGGCGGCCTGTCCTTCGTCCAGAAGCCGCTGGACCCGCCAGAAGGCGGCCACCGCAAGATGCGCGTACGCGCCGTGCAGGAGCGCGACCGGAGGGCGCGGATCGTCGCGCCATGCCGCGTAGAGCAGGAGTGGGTCTACCGTTTTGGGTGGTTCAGCCAGCGAGACCAGGCCCAGGAGGGCCCAGAGCTTCGCGTGCTGGATCTCGTGCGCCAAGAGGGACGCCAGGATCCGGCCGTCGGAGGGAAGGGAGCCGGCGAACTCGCCGAACGCGTAGCGGGAGGTGGAGCTCACGGTGCGGCCTCGCGGCGGATGTGTCGGAGTGATCATCCTGACGCCCGCCCCCACCTCCTCCGCGTACAGGGGATGGTGGTCGACGAGCAGGGCCCAGGCCTCCTCGAGGACTTCCTGCCACCGTTCGACCACGTGGGTACGCCGTCGCGGGGCGGGCCAGCCCTCCGGGATCCGGAAGGGATCGACGTCATCCAGGTAGACGTCGAGGACGCGGTCGTGATGGCAGGTCGTCAGCCTGCGGACGCCCGTCCAAGACTCCGCGTACTGGTCTGGACTGCGTGGGATCGACGTGGCACCCCCGAAGCCGGTGATCTCACCTCCGGTCGTGCCGGTCCGGACGGTCACCCGGCCCACGCTGCCCCGGGGGGCCGACGCCAGGCGCGCCACGCCCAGTGTGGGGAGTACGACACGGCCACTCGGCACGGAGACGTCGAGTTCGGCGTCGGCTCCCGCGATCACCGCGGCGGCCAGCGCCATGCCCGGCAGGTAGGCGAGCGCGACGGGACCCCCACCGGTTTTGCTCACCAGCGCTCGAAGAACCCGCATGGCCCACGTTCCGACCGTGGGGTAGCACAGGACGCGTTCGACCGCCTCGGGGTGGTCTTCGTGGAGTCCGGCCAGCAGGTCGTACGCCTCGGCCAGTTCCCACAGGCGTTCATGGCCGGTCCGGCGGGCGGCGATGATCACGCTGCGCACGAGAAGGAGATGCCTGCTGCGTTCCGCCGCGGCGAGAAGCCGCATGGCGGGCTCGCCCCCCGCTCCAGCGGCGAGTTCCGCGAAAAGCTCACCGGGAACGGTATGCAGGCGATTCAATGTCGCGCCCCTCCCAGATCAGCCTGGATCCGCCCATGAATATGGTTGATCAGCCGATAGAGGTCGGCGCAGTAGACAGATGGATTCTGGAAACCGCTGCCCTTACGGTATCGATGCGCATAGTGCCCGCCTCCGCACACGCGCCCATAACGACATGACCGGCATTCTGCGGCGAGACCGTCCATCCCCATCTGACGAACGGCCACATCCGGCCGGAAAAGGACGTCGTCGAATGGGTGGTCGGTCACGTTCTTCCCGGTGCCGACAGCCGTGCCGACGACTTTCAGGAAATCCGACTGCTCGATCGTCCCGTCCGTCTCCACCACAAGCGAAGTGGTGGGAGTGATACCTACGGCCTCCACGCCGGAGGTGCCTCCCATCAGGAGATAGACGATCTCTCCGAACAACCGGATTCGGGGCGCGCCCGCCGGCTGGGCCCTCCAGTGGTCGTAGACGGCGATCAGCCAATCGGCGAACGGGGTCGCGGACGGGTCACCGACAGGAGGTGTCGGCGGATCGGCCCAGGTGCCGTGGGGCAGTAAGAAGTCGATCATCGGCGGGTCGAAGTGGGCGAGGGCTTCATAGGTCGCCACCGGGTCGTTCGCCACGTCGACGGTGCAGAGGATCCCCGCGTAGCTCGACCGGAACGCGGGACGGGTCAGCAGCGCCAACGCCCTGGCGACGTCGTCGTACGACCCGGTACCGCCGGCGGTCTTCCGGTGGCGGTCGTTGTCCTGTTCCCCGCCGTCGAGACTGACGCCGATACGCACACCCGCTTCGACCAGGGTGTCGAGAATACGTTCGTCCAGCAGGAGTCCGTTCGTCTGCATGACGAATTCGACGTCAACCCTCAGAGCGCTTCGTGTCTTTTCGATCAGAGCCGTCAGCCAGTGCCGGCCGGCCAGAAGCGGCTCGCCACCGTGCAGGATGAGCCTTACTGCCCCGAGATCGTGGGTGCGCGCGTGTTCGGCGATCCGCCGCAGTGCGGCGTCGACCACGTGGTCTGGCATGACTCGCGGCCGGGTCCGCCAGCTCTGATCCGCGTGTGCGTAGACGTAGCAATAATCGCAGGACAAGTTGCAGCGGCTATGCACCTTGAGAATGAACTGCCGGAAGGGCCTGGGCCGCCATCCCGCCGCCAGCAGATTCTCAACCTCAAGAGTGGCGGGCCACTCCGGCCGTGGCCGCTGCGGCCAACCGATTTCATCATTCACGCTGGGGCGCCCCCAACTTGACCGGCCTCCCGACAGGCTTATATTAACCACTTACAACCAGGCCGAGTAAGATCGTCTATTTCGATCCGTGGGGCGCAAACCGGCCGCACCACTGTTCTTGCTGCTCAAGAGAGTTCAGCGGTCCCGTAACTTGAATATATGACCAGAACCTATTCCTTGTTCGACACATGAATTAGTCGTCGTCAGTTTTCCGGCAGGAGGGTTCCCAAGGGGCCGAGGTCCAGGTTCAGCTCTGACGGTGACAAGCCGAACCGCTCGCACACCTCCGTCATCGCCTCCTCCAATCGCATCAGCGTCAACCCCAGCACCTCGATCTGCTCATCCGTCAGATCCGTCTGCTCCATCCGCCGAATCGCCTGTCGCTCCACCAGCTGCCGCACCAGCTCCACCAACGTCAGCACCAGCCGGGAAAGGTCCCGCTCCATCGCCTCGGAGTCGGCCTGGATGCGCATCCGTGGCGTCCGCACAGGTTCGTTCATGCCTCCCCCAGGTTCTCCCGCACCGACATGATCAAAACGCGCAACGAGATCCGCACCAGGTCGATGTCCGCGATGGACAACACCAGGTCCCCGCTGACCACCACCCCGCCGGCCAGCAGCCGGTCGAGCAGGTCGACCAGCGCGACCCGTTCAGCGGGCAGTCGCCCCTGTTCGGCCAGCGCCGCCCCGCGCGGAGGGTCAACCGTCACCGCGCACCTCCAGGTCGGTGAAGGAGTAGGGCGCCCACGGGCCGGTCAGCTCGATCTCCACGCCACGGTCGCGCAGGTCGTCGACCGTCTTCAGGAACTCGTCGTCGCGTGAGCTCTCGACCAGGTAAGCACCGTTGAGCAGCATCGCCTCCTTGCGCCCCGACAGTTCCGGGTCCTGGGCGCGGTGGCGGTGGCTGGCCACGGCGACCGACGACAACGTCTCGTGCAGCCGTTCCGCGTGCGCGGCGGCCTGCCGCCAGGCGTCCTCGCGGCTGCGCAGGCCCGCCTGGCGTCTCTTCAGGTAGGCCGTGCCTGGTCCGCCTAGTGAGGGCGCCGTCTGGGTCGGGCCGGGGGCGCTCAGGTCGACGTACGCCTTCACGCCCCACTCCCGGCGGCCGGTGACGTTCGAGAGGACGTCCACGAAGTCGTCGTGGCGGTCGCGGAGCAGGGCTTTCACCTGGTCGTCGCCGCGATAGACGGTGACCAATCGCACCGGGGCCACCGGGGTTCGGTCGGCCACCTCTTCGACCACGTGGTGGTGGGCGCCGGCGGTTTCGCCGAGCCAGTCGAGGTCTTCCATCGAGCGTCGCAAGGGTTCGGCGCCGAAATCGTCGAGGGAGACGGTGCTCACGTAGGCCAGCAGGTCCTCGCAGGCGATGGTGCGGACCTCGGTCCCGGCCACGCCGCGCAGGCCCTCGATCTCGTCGGACGGCTCGGAGCGGGTCACGGCGTACAGGTAGGTGGCGGTGTCAGTCATGGCGGTCTCCCGATTCGAGGGCGTCGAGGCGGGCGCGGAGCCGCCTGTTCTCGTCCTGGAGGGCCTTGCTGTCGCCCGTCAGCCAGGGGTCGTGTTCCCACCAGTCGATGCCCATCTCCTTGGCCGTGTCGACCGAGGCGATCACCAGGCGGAGTTTGATCGTGAGCAGTTCGATGTCGAGCAGGTTCACGCGGATGTCGCCCGCGATGACCACGCCCCGGTCGAGGACGCGTTCGAGGATGTCGCCGAGGTTGGCGGGTTCTCTGCGCGCGGCGGGCTGGGAGCCGGGTCGTACGGCCGGCACGTATCGTGACCCGTCGGTCATCTCATCAACCTCCCGTGCCTCGGCGGTACCTGGCCTTTCTCCGGTACGACAGCAGGTTGCCCTCCTTGTCGAGGTCGGCCTCGTACAGGGCGAGGATGTCGCCGGAGGAGGGGATGCGGCGGTCTTCGACGACCTCGACGACCACCAGCCAGCCGGACTCCGCCGGTTCGACCAGGGTGACGCCCTCCGCCTCCTTCGAGGTGAGGCCGGAGATGAGCTTCACTCCGGCCTCACCTGCCGTCACGGCCGTCAGGGTGGCCATGGGTCACTCTCCCTCCGGCGGCATCATCCGCTGCAGGACGGCGTTCATGGCCTCGGACGCCTCCTCTTCGGTGAGTTCGCCCGCGGCCTGGGCGGCCTCGATCTGCTCCAGTTCCCGCCTGGCCACCGTCGGGTCGCGCAGCTTGCGCTCGGCCTCGTCGCGCAGCAGTTCGCCCAGCCGGATCACCCCTTTGACGGGGGCCAGCGGCAGTTCCAGGATCGAGGTGAACAGGCCCATCACTCGCCGTCCTGGTCCTGCGAGACGATGAAGTCGTACGGCGCCATCGGGCCGAACAGGCTCAGCTCGACCTGGTCCGACCACTTGCGGCCGAGGTCTTCGACGGCGCGGTCGAGGTCGTCCTGGCGGCTGTTCTCGACGAGCACGGCGATGTGCACGGCGTCGAGTTCGTGCGACGGCGGCCGGACGGTCTGCATCACCGTGACGGGTTCGACCTGGTCCCACATGGCGGCCGTGTCGGCGTCGCGTTTGGCCTCGATCGACTGGTTGATGATCTCGCCGAGGCGGATGCGGTGGTCGCGGGCCGCGTCTTCGGGCAGCGTGCTGATCTCCTCGCGGAGCTGCGCGGCCTCGGGGTTCTCGGTGAGGATCTCGCCGAGCACCGTCTCCTCCACGAAGCGGCCCTTGATGACGTACTGGCAGCGGCCCTCCAGTTCGTTCAGGGCGGCGACGAACTCGTCGTGGTAGGGCGCCAGGAACTCCTCGACGACGGCGTCGCGGCCGGCCACCACCGCGCCGAAGCGGATGGGCAGCACGGGCACCTCCGCCGCGGTGGCGTTGAGGAGCTGCTCGTGGGCGTACAGATCCTTGGGTGTGCCGAGCGGACGGCCCGCACTGACGTCGCTCACCAGCGCGGCGATCTTGCCGTGACGGATCGCGGTGATGGGCGCGGGCGGGTCGCCCACTCCCTTCGCCTCTTCGTCGACCTCGATGTCCTGCGGGACGACGCCGTAGATGTAGGTCGCGGACTCGGCCATGTCAGCCCTCCTTCCTGCTCTGCCGGGGAATCGCGTCGGAGAAATCGCTCAGCTTGTCGCCCGCGGCCTCCAAGGGGCTGCGTTCCTTGAGCTGTTCGAGCTGCTCCGGCTGCGGGGCCTGCTGGCCGCCTCCACCGCTCATCGCGGTCTGGACGACCTCGGGAAGCCCGGGCTTCCTGGACTTCGTGAGGTCGAGCCGGTTGGTCGCCTCGGCGAACCGCAGGTAGGTGTCCACGCTCGCCACGACGATCCGGGCGTCGATGCTCAGGATCTCGATGCCGATCAGCGAGACGCTGACGTAGGCGTCGATGACGAGCCCCTTGTCGAGGATCGTGTCGATGACGTCGGCCAGGCCGTTGCCGGAGGAGCCCTTCTGTACGCCGCCTCCCGGCCGGCTGCCCACAGGCTGCACCGTCATGAGTCACCTCTCCCTGTTCGTTGGCTGATCCCTCCCGAACAGGCCCCCCATCCCCGCAAACCCGGCAAACAACCACATATCTGTACACAAGAGACAAGCTTGAGAGCCTCATGACCCGGGGTCTACATCCGCCGCAGCTCCCGCATGGCGTTCTCCTCGATGCGGGAAAGGTCGCCCAGAATGGCGCCCGCGTCGGCGAGCCGCCCCTCCTCGATGAGCGCGGCGACCTCGGTCCACCGGGCCGCGGCCTCGGCGTACAGCCCGTGGGCGGCCCGGATCTCGGGACGGTCGACCGTCTCCAGGCATTCACCCAGAAAATCGCGATAAAGGTTCCGGAACAGCGCGCCGCCGGTGCCGCCTTTCTCCATGAGAAGGGCGGCCTGGCGGCGGTTCTCCGGCGAGATCCGCCAATTGGGCACCTGTTTCGCGGCTTTCCCGATGCCGCGATGGCCGAGATTGGCGATGGGCGCGGCGAGAAAGGCGTCGGCGCAGTCTCTCAGGGCCGGGACGATCTGGTCCCGCCACCGCGAAGGGGCCCCGGTCACGGTGAACGACCGGTTCCGCGCGGTCATCGGGCCGCGTTCCGACCGGGCCTGGGCCAGGCTCGCGCGGCTGGTGCGCACCCGCCCGCCCTGCTGGTCGGTGTCGACGAGGTGGACGTCGTGCTCGTCGTAGCCCACGGCGGCGACCACGTGGCCGCCGAAGTGGACCTTCGTCTGGAAGTACTCCAGGTGGTGGCAGTCGAGCTGCAGGCCGACCGGACGCCCGGCGTCCACGCCGGCCGCCAGGTTCCGCCACGCCTTCGCGGGAGAGGCGGTCTCCTCGACCCGCAGCGTGAGGCCCAGCCGGGCGGCCAGGTTCCTGGTCAGCTCGAAGGGCTTGACCCGGCCGCCGAGGAACGGGAACGGCATCGCCTTGGCGTCCCAGTAGACGAACGACAACCCCGAGCCGAGCCCGAACATCATCGGTTCTGACAGGTCGAGCCCTTCGTGCCGGAGCAGCACGCCGAGGGCCGTGGTCTCGCAGTGGAGCATGCGCCCAGCCTGGACCCTCTCACGGTGTCAGAGTCGAGCGCACGCCCGTCCGGTACGCCCCCGGCGACACCCCGTAGGCCGCCCGGAACGTCCGGTTGAAGTGGGCGTCGTTCTGGAAGCCCCACCGCGCCCCGATCGACCGGACCGCCAGGGTGTCGCAGCGCGGGTCGGTCAGGTCGCGGCGGGCGCGGGCCAGGCGGCGGTCGCGGATCCACGTCGCGGCGGTGAGGCCGTGCCGCTCGAACAGGCGCTGGAGGTTGCGCAGCGACATGTGGTGGGCCTGGGCGACGGACGAGGGAGACAAGCCGGAGTCGGCGAGACGGTCTTCGATGAAGGCCTGGATCCGGATCAGCGGGACGTCTCCGGGCTCGGCGACGCCGGCGTGGTCGGCCAGCAGGCCGGTGATCATCTCCAGGATGGTCGTGGTCAGCGGGGCCGGGGCGGGCCGGGGGCCCGCGAGCCGCATGAGCAGGCCGGCCAGCAGGCCGTTGACGCCCGTGCGGCCGGGGATCGGCTGGGCCAGCAGGCGGTCGACCGTGCCCGGCGGGAGGGGGATGGCCCGGTGCGGGAACTGGACCACGATGCCGTGGGGCGGCTGGCTCGGGGTGGCCGCCGACCAGGCGTGGAAGGGCCGCGAGGTGTCGTACAGAACGAAGTCGCCGGCGCTCAGGGAGCACTGGCGGCCCTGTTGCTCCAGGCCCGACCTGCCGGTCACGGTGTAGTTCAGCTGGTAGAACTCCGGATCCGACTGGCGGATGCGCCGGGTGGTCCGGCGGGCCTCGAACGACGCCGAGCGGACCCGGGAGATCTGGATCAGCCCGAGGTCGACGGCGGTCATCTCGGCCCAGAAGTCGGCCGCGTGGGCGCTGGCGGCGTCCACCGACACCACTGACTGGCCGACGGCCTCCCACCAGAAGTCGAACCGCTCGCACGCCGGTAAGTGGTCGAGCCGAATGAGGGTGGTCTGCATCATTCCTCCGTTTTGGACGATATGTCAGACCCTCAAGATCCGCTGAAGGTTTCAGGTGCGGGCCGAAATCCTCCGAGGTCGCCTCACGACCGGGAAACCCATGCCTGGGCGGCGACCTGCGCCGGTGCGATATTCCGGGTGCCGGCACCCCACCCCTGGAGGATCGACATGCGCAAACTGCTCGCCTCGGCCGCTCTCGTGAGCGGCGTGTTCCTCTCCGTCTCGGTCACCGCCGCGCCCGCGCAGGCCGAGAGCATCCGGTACGCCTACTACATGCAGGCCGACTGCTACAACGGCGGCAACCTGGGCATCCAGTGGGGCTGGTGGACCAGCTACCGGTGCTCCTACCAGACCATGGGCGGCAACCAGTGGTTCTGGTTCCTGTACGCCTGACCTACGCCCCGCACAGATCGGTGCCGGGGGCGGCGTTGTAGATCGCCGCGGCGGCCTGATCGGCGAACTCGCGGAAGGCCTCCCGCTGGTCTTCCGTGAGGCCGCCGAGCACGTGCTCCTCGGCGTCGGCCATGCGTTCCTCGCCCGCGGCCTGGACCTTGCGGCCCTGCTCGGTGGCGACGATCCGGCGGGCCCGCCGGTCGCGCGGATCGGCCTGCCGCTCGATCAGCCCGGCCTTCTCGAGGTCGTCGATCACATAGGTCAGGACGGTCCGGTCGACGGCCAGCCTGGTCGCGAGCGCCCCCTGGGTGCGGACCTCCTCGTGGACCACCACCGACAGGAGGTGGAAACCGCGGCTCCCGTGGGGCAGGTCCTTGAACGTCTCCTCGGCGAACTGCTGCCAGCGCCGGAGGACCACGCTCATGGACCAGCCGAAGTTGGACGCATGCCGGGGAGCCATGCGATCCACCCTAACCCGGTGGTTGCTGTTAGCGTGGGGGCCGATCACGCCGTGCTCCCGAAGGCGTTTGTCCAATGGCTGGGTTGTTAACGGCGCGACGCGTCCGCCGACCGTCGATCTTTCACCATCCCGCTCGTGTCGTCGTCGGCGGGTTCGGGTTCGCGATCCTGGTCGGCACCCTGCTGCTGTCGCTGCCGATCGCCACGACGTCCGGCACCTCCCCGGGGCTGATGCCGGCCCTGTTCACCGCCACCTCGGCGGCCTGCGTGACCGGCCTGGTCATGGTCGACACCGCGGCCCACTGGTCGGTGTTCGGCGAGATCGTGATCGCCGCGCTCATCAAGATGGGCGGCCTCGGCATCATGACCCTGGCCACCCTGTTCACGGTCCTGATCGCGCGGCGGCTGAAGCTGCGCACCCAGATGATCGCGCAGGTGGAGACCCGTGCGATGAACATGAGCGACGTGCGGCGGGTGGTCCGCAACGTCGTGCTGTTCAGCCTCTTCTGCGAGACCGTGGCGGGCACGATCCTGACCGTCCGGTTCGTCGTCTCCTACGACGAATCGGTGCTGCGCGGCGCCTACCTGGGCTTCTTCCACTCGATCTCGGCGTTCAACAACGCCGGGTTCGCCCTCTGGCCCGACGGCCTGATGAGGTTCGCCACCGACCCGTGGATCTGCCTGACGATCGCGATCGCGGTCATCGTCGGCGGGCTGGGCTTCCCCGTCGTCTTCGAGCTGGTGCGGATCTGGCGGCACCCGGGCCGCTGGTCGGTGCTGACCCGGATCACCCTGTTCGTGACGACGATCCTGCTGGCCGGCGGCACGCTCGTCTTCCTGTCGGCCGAGTGGCACAACCCGAAGACGCTGGGCGCGCTCGACGACCCCGGCAAGCTGCTGGCGGCGTTCTTCACCGCCGTGATGCCCCGGTCGGGCGGCTTCAACAGCATCGACATCGCCTCGATGGAGCCGTCGAGCTGGCTGGCGACCGAGTTCCTGATGTTCATCGGCGGCGGCAGCGCGGGCACGGCCGGCGGCATCAAGGTGACCACGTTCGGGCTCATCATCCTGATCGTCTGGGCCGAGATGCGCGGCGAGAACCACGTCAACGTCGGCCATCGCCGCCTGTCGTCGTCGGTGCAGCGGCAGGCGATCGTCATCACGGCGATGAGCGCGGCGCTGGTGGCGGTGTCGACGTACGTGCTGCTGGTGATCAGCCCCCACCCGCTGGGCGAGGTGCTGTTCGAGGTCGTGTCGGCCACCGGCGTGGTCGGCCTGTCGACCGGCATCACGGCTGATCTGCCGCAGGCGGGGCAGGTGCTGCTGCTGATCCTGATGTTCATCGGGCGCATCGGGCCCCTGACCCTTGGCTCGGCGCTGGCGCTCAAGGAACGCACGCGCCGATACGAACTTCCCGAGGAGCGTGTGATCGTTGGCTGACAAGAGCGACGCCGTCGTGGTGATCGGCCTGGGCCGGTTCGGGAGCTCGCTGGCTCTCGAACTCACCCGCCGCGGCACCGAGGTGCTGGCCATCGACAACAACGCCAAGACCGTGCAGCACCTGGCCGGCAGCATCACCCACGTGGCGACCGCCGACGCGACCGACCTCGAGGCGCTGCGCCAGCTCGGCGTGCCCGACTTCTACCGGGCCGTGGTCGCGATCGGCACCGGCCTGGAGGCGAGCATCCTGACCGCCGCCCTCCTGGTCGAGATGGAGATCGAGGACATCTGGGCCAAGGCCATCACCAAGCAGCACGGCCAGATCCTGCGCCGCATCGGCGTCCACCACGTGGTCTTCCCCGACAACGACATGGGCGAGCGGGTGGCCCGGCTGGTGAGCGGGCGCATGCTCGACTACATGCAGGTCGACGACGACTTCGCATTGTGCAAGACCCGCCCGCCGCGCGAGTACGTCGGCCGGCCCCTCGGGGAGTCGAACCTTCGGCGCAAGTACGGGGTCACGGTGGTGGCCGTGAAGAGCCCGAACGAGGATTTCACCTACGCGACCGCCGAGACCGAACTCACCTACGGCGACGTGATCCTGATCTCCGGCCGAACCGACGACGTGGAGCGCTTCGCCGAGCTCCCGTGAGTTCTCAGCGGAAGGTCAAGGAAGCCTCCCACCAGGCGGGATACGCGTGACTTGTGCCGACGTACGCGATCTCATGACCCCGATCGAACTGTTCGGGGGACGAGGAGAATCGTGCGACACCATCTTGCCCGGATCGCCCTGGTGGCCATGGCCGTGGTCGGCCTGGCCCAGCCCGCGATGGCCGCCGACCGGCCGGACTTCCGGATCACCCGGTTCCTCGGTGAGCAGCGGTTGCCGCACCTGACCCAGGTCGAGGGCACCACGTTCGGCGGGATCTCCGGGATCGACCGCGACCCGGCCACCGGGACCTGGTATTTCATCTCCGACGACCGCTGGCGCTACCAGCCGGCCCGCTTCTACACCGGCAAGCTCGACATCAACAAGCGGACCGGCGAGTTCCGCGGGGTGTCGCTCGACAGCGTCTACACCCTCAAGCGGCCCGACGGGTCTCCCTACCCCGCCTACGCGCAGCCCGATTCGGCCGACCCCGAGAGCATTCGCTGGGACCCGCTGACCCGCAAGCTGGTCTGGTCGAGCGAGGGTGACCGGCCCGACCCGCAGAACACCGCCATCCCGCTGTCGCAGCAGTTCATCCGCTGGGTCAACCGGCAGGGCGAGCACGTGCGCGGCCTCCAGCTGCCCGGCAACCTGCTGCTGACCGACGAGAACCGGGGGCCGCGCCGCAACTTCGGCATCGAGGGCCTGACGCTGACCAAGCGCCGGATCACCGCGATCGTCGAGGGTCCGCGCTTCGAGGACGGCACCCCGCCGGCCGTCGACGGCGGCGCCCCGGCCCGGATCACGGTGTGGAACCGCGAGGGCCGGGTGCGCGGCCAGTACGCCTACCCGATCGAGAAGCTGCCCGCCGCCCCGATCCCGCCGACGGGCGCCACCGACAGCGGCGTCTCCGAGCTGCTGGCCATCGACGACCACCGCTACCTCGCGCTGGAGCGGTCGTGGATCGAGGGCGTCAACTACCGGGTGCGGCTCTACGAGATCGACCTGCGCGGCGCGACCGACATCCTGAACCGCGACAGCCTGATGACCCGCATGTTCTACCGGCCGGTCCGCAAGACGCTGGTGCTCGACATCAACCGTCCCGAGCCGACCCAGAACCTCGAGAGCCTGGCCTGGGGCCCGCGCCTGAAGACCGGTGAGTGCACCCTGGTGATCGGCTCCGACGACAACTTCTCCGCCGAGGAGTCGACCCAGTTCCTCCTGTACGCCGCCAAGGGCTGCCCCGTGGCGCACAGCAGGGACCGTCAGAAGTAGCGCAACCAGATGTAGGCCCACGCCATGGTCGTGCTCAGCAGGGTCACCACGATTCCGTACCGGGTGAACTGCCAGAACGAGATCGGGTTGCCCGTCCGGGCGGCGATGCCGATCGCGACCACGTTGGCGCTGGCCGCGACGGCCGTGCCGTTGCCCCCGAAGTCGGCGCCGAAGGCGAACGACCACCAGAGGGCCTGCGAGGTCTGCGGGTCGGGGGCGGCGGCGGCCATGCCCTCGACGACGGGGGCCATCGTGGCGACGTACGGAATGTTGTCGAAGAACGCCCCCAGCACGGCCGAGCCGAAGAGCAGTGACGTGGCGGCGGCGAAGTGGTTCTGGCCGAAGAGGTCCACGGTCCACTCGCCGATCGCCCGGATCGCCCCGGTGTGGGAGAGGCCGGCGACCATCACGAACAGGCCCATGAAGAAGACCAGCGTGGGCCATTCGACCTCTTTGAGCACGTCGGAGAGGTCGACCTTGGTGACCAGCAGCATGACGCCGGCGCCCACCAGGGCGACGATCGACGGCTGGACGTGCACGACCGCGTGCAGGCCGAAGGCGACGACCACGCCGGCCAGCACCGCCAGCGACTTGATCAGCAGCCGCTTGTCGGTGATCGCGCGTTTCTCCTGCAGCGCCATCACGGCCGCGACGTGCTCGGGGTGGTACTCGAAGGACTTGCGGAACAGCGGATAGGTGAGCAGCACGAACGCCGCGAAGATCACGACGACGGCGGGGGCCATGTGGATCAGGAAGTCGTTGAAGGTCAGGCCCGCACGGCTGCCGATGATGATGTTGGGCGGGTCGCCGATCAGGGTGGCCGCGCCGCCGATGTTGGACGCGAGGATCTCGGCGATCAGATAGGGCTGCGCGGGAATGCGCAGCCGGTTGCAGACCATCACCGTCACCGGCGCGACCAGCATGATCGTGGTGACGTTGTCGAGGAACGGCGAGGCGACGGCCGTGATGGCCATCAACATCACCATCAGCCGGTAGGGCCGTCCGAGTGAGCGTTTCGCCGCCCAGATGGCCAGGTAGTCGAACAGGCCGGTCTGCTTGACCACCCCGACGATGACCATCATGCCGAGCAGCAGGAAGATGACGTTCCAGTCGACGCCGGAGTGCTCGGAGAAGAACACTTCCGCTCCGGGCGCGAAGCCGAGGACGGTCATGACCCCGGCGGCGATGAGAACGACCTTGACCTTGTTCGCCTTCTCCGTGGCGATGAAGTAGAACGCGATCACGAAGACGAGCAGGGCGAGGATTGCGCTCATCCCGGCCTGACCAGCGGAACCGTGGGCATGCGAAAACGACCTCCGAGCAGGTGAGGGGTTGGACGCCGGCGGGGACCGCCCGCACAGTCGCGGCCGCCGGCGCCCAAGTCAGAAAAGGTCAGGCCTCAGATGGACAGGCTGATCAGCAGTCGTTCGAGCGTGATCGCGCCATGGAGTGTGCCGTCGTCGCGGACCACCGCCACCAGCGGGCTGCGGGCCCGCGCCATCAGCGCGGCGATCTCCAGCAGCGTCGCCCCCATCGGGACGGTCACGGGTCGGGCCACGGGTTTGGGCAGGCAGTCGCCCACGGTCAGGTTGCCGATCTCCTGCCAGAACACATCGGCGTGGGTCTCATCCAGCGTCCGCGCCAGGGCGGGGTCCTCGTGGATGCTCAGCGGTATCGCGAGCCGGAGCACCTGGGTGCCCGGCAGCACCGTCCAGGGCCGGGATTGCCCGTCGACCACGATGAGGCCGGGGAGCCGGTTCAGGACCATGATCCGAACCGCGCGGACGACCGAATCGGTCGACGTCACGGTCGGCAGGGTCGCAGCGATGTCGCGCGCTTGCATGTCACCATCCACTCGCGCCGGACGGTAGGGCGCGTAGGTTTCGGTCACGGCCTGTCACCTCCGGAGTTAGGAACTCCTTTAGTCTTCCCTGCACCCCTTTGTCCGGCTATGGGGTCTGACACCCATCTTCGGGGCTGCGCAGCCTGCATAGACAGAACGGACAAGCCTTGCCAACCTGGAACCATGGGGCCCTTGTTCTGGCGACTGTGCGTGATCAACGGCGCGGTGTTCACGGTCGGCACGCTCGCGCTGGCGTTCTCCCCCGCCACCGTGTCGTCGCCGATCCTGCTCCGCGAGATCCTGGTGCTGGGGGCCGGGCTGGCCATCATCCTGATCACCAACGCGCTGCTGCTGCGCCGCAGCCTCGCGCCGCTGACCACCCTCACCGCGCTCATGCACCGCGTCGACCTGCACACCCATGACCGGGCCGTCGACCGGGGCAACGGCGACCTGACCTACCTGATCGACTCGTTCAACACCATGCTCGAACGGCTGGAGACCGAACGCTCGTCGGCCAGCGCGCACGCCCTGGCCGCCCAGGAGAACGAACGCCAGCGCATCGCCCGCGAACTGCACGACGAGATCGGCCAGAGCCTCACCGTGGCGCTGCTCGGCCTGAAACGCGTCGCCGACCGCGCCCCCGCCGAACTGTCCGAGGAGCTGCAACTGGTCAGGGACACCGTCCGGGGCAGCCTCGACGAGGTCCGGCAGGTCGCCCGGCGGTTGCGCCCGGGGGTGCTCGAAGACCTCGGCCTGCACAGCGCGCTGACCGCGCTGACCACCGACGTCGCCCCCGCCGTCGACGTGATCCGCCGCATCGAGGCGCTGCCGCCGCTCGCCCCCGAGGTCGAACTCGTCATCTACCGCATCGCCCAGGAGAGCCTCACCAACGTGGTGCGCCACTCCAAGGCGTCGTCGGTACGCCTGTCGCTCCGCCCCCAGGGCGCCGACCTGGTCCTGAAGATCACCGACGACGGAATCGGCGGCGTGCGTGCCGAAGGAGCCGGAATGCGGGGTATGCAGGAACGGGCGCTGCTGATCGGCGCCCGCCTGACCGTGACGTCGGTGCGGGGCACCGAGGTCACGCTAACCATACCCGGGGTGATCGGATGACGCGGATCCTGCTGGCCGACGACCACGCGCTGGTGCGCCGGGGGGTGCGGCTGATCCTCGACGCCGAACCCGACCTGGAGGTCGTCGCGGAGGCCGCCGACGGCGCGGAGGCCGTCGACGCCTGCCGGAACGAGGACGTCGACCTGGCCGTCCTCGACATCGCGATGCCCCGGATGACCGGCCTCCAGGCCGCCAGGGAGATCTCCAAGCGCTGGCCCGGGGTCCGCATCCTGATCCTGTCGATGTACGACAACGAGCAGTACTTCTTCGAGTCGCTCAAGGCCGGCGCGTCGGGCTACGTGCTGAAGTCGGTCGCCGACCGCGACCTCATCGAGGCCTGCCGGGCCGCCGTACGCGGCGAGCCGTTCCTCTACCCGGGCGCGGTCACCGCGCTGATCCGCGACTACCTCCACCGGCACCGCCGGGGCGAGGCGCTGCCCGACCAGATCCTCACGCCGCGCGAGGAGGAGATCGTCAAGCTGATCGCCGAGGGGAACTCGGCGAAGGCCATCGCCGAGACCCTGGTGATCAGCCCGAAGACGGTCGACCGCCACCGGGCCAACATCCTGGCCAAGCTGGGCATGAGCGACCGGCTCGACCTGACCCGCTACGCGATCAGGGCCGGTCTGATCGAGCCGTGATCGACCTCTCGTCGAGCCAGACGGCGTAACGCCACGGGGCACGGCCGGAGAACTCGATGAAACCGGTCGCCACCGCACCGAGACCCGCGAAAGCGAAGATCACCGCAAGGGTCATCGTCGGGGGGATGTCCGGGTTCCAGATGTTCACCTGGTCCGGGGACGACCCGCTCACCAGATAGAGGATCTTCCGCTGCTCGCCCAGCCGTGCTTCCGGGAGCTTCTTGGTGCTCCCCACCTTGAGCACGCCGTCGGCGGTCGTGAAGGCGACGTACATCATCCGGCCTTCGATCGCGCTGATCGTCCCGGTCGCGGGCCTGCCGTAGGTGGGCCCGTACCAGTCGACGTAGAAGCCGGCGGCGGCGCCCCCCAGGAAGAAGAGACCTAAGAGCACGATCGCGATGCCCCGGGGACGGTGGTGCGCCGGAGGGCGGACGTCGCGCGCCTCGGCGTTCACCTTGGCGAGGGCCTCGTGGTATTCGGCTAAACCGGCGTCTCTGTCGAACGTCGCCATGGCGCCTCGCCCCTATTGAAGATCACCCCATTCGTTCGGATTTACCCGGCTTGCACCGGGCGGAAACGGGAACGCAGGCGGCGCAGCATGCGGGCGTCGTCGAAGCCCGCCTCTCTCGCCGCCGTCTCCACCGTCGTCCCGTGGCCGATCAGGTGTTCGGCGTGTTCCATGCGGAGCGCCTGCTGGTAGCGCAGCGGGGTGAGGCCGGTGGCGCGGGTGAACAGCCGGGTCAGGGTGCGTGCGCTGACGCCCGCGTGGGCGGCCAGGCGGGCCAGCGGCAGGGGTTCGGTGAAGCGGGTGTCGATCAGGTCCTGGACCTGGTGGACGGTGTCGTCGAGGTGGTCGCGGTGCCGGAGCATCGTGCTGGCCTGGGGTTCGGCGCCGTTGCGGCGGGTGTAGACGACCATCTGGCGGGCCACCTGCGCGGCCCTGGCCGGGCCGTGGCGGGTGGCGACGACGTGGAGGGCCAGGTCGACGCCGCTGGCGATGCCGGCCGAGGTGATGACGCGGTCGTCCACGGTGAACAGCACGTCGCGGACCACGGTCGCGCCGGGGTGGCGGCGGGCCAGGTCGTCCTGGAGGTCGTGGTGGGTGGTGCAGCGGCGGCCGTCGAGCAGACCGGCCGCGCCGAGCGCACGGGCGCCCGCGCAGACGCTCGCGACCACGCCGCCCGCCTCGTGGTGGCCTCGGAGGTGGGCGAGCAGGCGGTCGGAGAGTTCGGCCTCGCCGCGCCAGCCGGGCACCACGACCAGGTCGTCCACGCCCAGAGCAGGCCACTCCCGCCCGGCCACGACGGGCAGGCCCTGGGCGCTGGTGACCTGCGGGCGGTCGGCGACGTAGGCCAGGCGGTAGCCGGCCGTGTCGAAGACCTGCGCCGGACCGGCCAGGTCGAGCAGGTGCACGCCGTCGACCAGGGCGAAGACGACCAGGGTCATACCAGCTCTGACACCGTCGCGATGCGGGCGAAGCGGTCGCGGAGCACGGCCTCGGTACGGGCGACGATCTCCTCGGGGGAGAAGCCGCCGACCCCGTCGGTGGTGGTCGCGTCGGTCACGAAGACGACCTGATAGCCCAGGTCGGAGGCCAATCGGGCGGTGGTCTCCACGCACTGCTCGGTCCGGATCCCGCACACCACCAGCTCCCGAACACCGGCCTCGACGAGCCGCTGCTGGAGGTTGGTCGTGGTGAACGCGTTGTGCGAGGACTTGTGCAGGATCGGCTCGCCGGCCACCGGCTGGTCGAGCTCGGCCAGCAATTTCACGTGACCGGAGAGCGGGTCGAACACGCCGCCGCTGCCCTCTTCGGCGTGCAGCACCCACACGACGAGGTCGCCGTTCGACCGTGCGGCCCGGACCAGCCGGTTCACCGGGTCGAAGATCTTCGGGTTGCCGATCTGATCCCACTCGGGCCGGGCGCGGAAGGATTCCTGGACATCGATGACGACGAGGGCTCGACTCATGTCCACCAGTCTGACCTCGCCGAACACCGGGAGACCAGACCGGATCGGGTCCAGGGCCGGACCGATCCGGTCACGTGCGCGACAGGAACTCGCGGGTGCGCGGGTGCTTCGGCGCGCCGAAGATCTGGTCGGGGTGGCCGCGCTCCAGCAGCACCCCGTCGGCCAGGAAGCAGACCGTGTCGGCGATGTCGCGGGCGAAGCCCATCTCGTGCGTGGCCAGGATCATCGTCATGCCCGACTCCTTGAGCTCACGGATCACCCCGAGCACCTCGTTGACCAGCGTCGGGTCGAGCGCCGAGGTCACCTCGTCGAGCAGCAGCAGCCGGGGCTGCGTCGCGATGGCCCGGATGATCGCCACCCGCTGCTGCTGGCCGCCGGACAACCGGTCGGGGTAGTCGCGCGCCTTCGACTCCAGCCCGAACCGGGTCAGCAGCTCGCGCGCCTGCTCCTCGGCCTGCGCGCGGCCCACGCCGTGCACCTTCCGGGGGGCGAGGGTGATGTTGTCGAGCACGCTCATGTGCGGGAACAGGTTGTACGCCTGGAAGACGATCCCGATGCGCTTCCGCACGTCATCGGGGTCGGCCCGGACGTCGGTGATCTCAACGTCGTCGAGCGTGATCGCGCCGTCGTCGACGGTCTCCAGCAGGTTCACGCAGCGCAGCAGGGTCGACTTCCCCGAGCCGGACGCCCCGATGAGGCAGACGACCTCGTGCGTGTCGACGGCGAGATCGACGCCCTTGAGGACCTCGTGCTCCCCGTACCGCTTCCAGACCCCGTCGATCGTGAGGAGGGTCATGTCGCGCCTCCGCGCTGACGTGCCGCGCGGGCGGCCAGGTGGTCGGTGAAGCGGGCCATCGGCACCGTGAGCGCCACGAACAGCAGCGCGGCGGCGACGTAGGACGTGTAGTTGAACTTGTCGTACGCGTAGATCTGCGCCTGCCGCAGCGCCTCCAGCGGACCGAGCGTCGCGACGAGCGCGGTGTCCTTCTGGAGCGACGCGAAGTCGTTCAGCAGCGGCGGAACCACCCGGCGGACGGCCTGCGGGACGACGACGTACCGCATCGTCTGCCCGTGCGACAGCCCGAGCGACCGCGCGGCGGACCGCTGACTCGGGTGGATCGAGTCGATCCCCGATCGGAACACCTCGGCGACGAAGGAGGTGTACGACAGGATCAGCGCGATCGTCCCGAGCACCACCGGATCGTTCGGCGCCCCCTGGAGCCGGAGCGCCGGGACGCCGAACCCGATCAGAAAGATCAGCAGCAGGACCGGGATGCCGCGGAAGATGTCGGTGTAGAGCGCGGCCAGCGCCCGGAGCGGGAAGAACACCGGCGACCGCAGCCCGCGCAGCAGCGCCACCCCGAGCCCGAGCAGCAGGATGACCGGCTCGGCGATCAGGAAGATCGTCACGTTGAGCAGGAACCCACGCAGGACGTCCGGCAGCGAGGCGACCAGGGCGTCCCAGTTGAAGAACTTCTCCTGAACCACGGGCCAGCCGGGTGAGGCGCGCAGCCCGACGACGACCAGGACGACCACGACGACCGTCGAGATCGTCGCCGCCGACACCGACCGCCGTGCCCGGGCCTTGAGGAGTTTCTCGCGCTCCTTCTGGCGGTCGCTCTTGACCCAGGTGGTCGTCACGACAGTTCGGGTGCGCCTGCGGCCGAGGTCAGCCACTGCTGTTCGATCGCGGCCAGCTCACCGGAGGACTTCATCCCGGCCAGCGCCTTGTTGACGCAGCTCACGAGGGTGTTGTCCTTCTCGAAGAGCAGCCCGAACTGCTCGGGCGTACCGCCGGAGGCGGCGAACTGCCCGACGATCTTCGACCCTTCGACCTGCGCGGCGGTGACGTAGAACGCGGTCGGCAGGTCGACCACGATGGCGTCGATCTGCTCGTTCTTCAGCGCGTTGACGGCGTCGATCTGCTGGTTGAAGACGCTCGGGTCCTGACCGGGCTGGATGACCTCGCGCACGGCGCTCAGCGCGGTCGTGCCGACCTGGACGCCGATCTTCGCGTCCTTGAGCGCCGCGAGATTGGCCGCCGAGGCGAACTTCGAGTCGCCGAGCGTCACGACGGCCTGCTTGACCGTGTAGTAGCCGTCGGAGAAGTCGACCGCCTTGGCCCGCTCGGGCGTGATGGAGATCTGGTTGATGTCGAAGTCGAACTTCTTCGGACCGGGCGCGAACGAGGAGTCGAACGGCACGGTCTCCCAGACGACCTCCTGCGGCGTGAACCCGAGCCCCTTGGCGACGGCCGCGGCGACCGCGCCCTCGAAGCCCTGGCCGTTGGCGGGGTCGTCGTCCTTGAACCAGGGCTCGTAGGCCGGCTTGTCGGTCCCGATGGTCAGCTTGCCGGGCGTGATGAGCTTGAGGCTCTCCTTGGCGCACGCGTCGGCGGCCGGAGCCGCCGTGCCGGGCGCCGCCGCCGGGGTCTCCACGGGAGCGCAGGCGGTCGCGAGGATGAGCACACCGGCCGCCAGGACTAGCGAGGAACGGTGCATAGGGAGCCTCCGGGGTCGAACGTGACTAACCCCCAGATGATGTCGGAAATGTCCGACCTCGGCAAATACCCGGAACCGTTCCGATGTGGTCACAGACTGTCTGCGAAATCCTTTCGCGATCTCCGAGGTGGGCGCGGCGCATCGGCGTACGTACGATCCGATCCCAAAACGATCACGGGTATCGGTTTCGAACGGTTTGGCGCGTTCCCTTAAGGAGTGCGGCATACGTGGATCGGCCAGCCCCTGACCGTGCTGGCCCTGGTCGTTCTCGTCGTCAACGACCACGTGCTGAAACACGCCTGGCCCGGCTTCGTGACCGGCAAGCTGAGCGACGTCGCCGGGCTCGTCCTCTTCCCCGCGCTGCTCGACCTCCTGGTCGGGCGCGCGAAGATCTCCATAGCCGTCACCGGCGTCGGGTTCACGCTGGTCAAGACGACCGCGACGGGCGCGTGGCTGGCCTCGGAAGCGTGGACGGCCGTCTGGGGGCCGTCGCGGGTGCTGGCCGACCCGACCGACCTGCTGGCGCTGCCCGCGCTCTGGGCGGCCTGGTGGGCGTACCGGCATCCGGTGTCCGTGCACAAGGCGGTGGTGTTCCTCGTCGTGCCGCCCGCCGTGCTGGCGGTGGCCGCGACGAGCGCGGCGCCGTTCGACTGGCCCTACACCGCCTATGCCGTCGAGAAGGCCGGGGGCGAGATCGTCGTGCACACCCGGGGCGGCTACGGCATGGGCAACGACCTGATCTCCTACCGCACCCGCGACGGGGTCGCCTGGAACACGTGGATCCAGCACGAGCGGGTCGAGCCGGTGGCCCGCGACTGCCACGGCACGGCCTGCTACCGGGTCGTGCCCGGCCATCTGCGCGTCCAGGAGATCCGGGACGGGCGGTGGACGACCGTGTGGGAGATCCCCGACGAGGAGCGCGACCGGCTGATCCGTCTCCACCCCGACCCCCCGTTCGGCCACCCCGAACCGACGGAGTCGCTGGCGGTGGCAGTGACCGAACGGCTGCTGGTGGTCGCCAACGGCACCGACGGGATCGCCCTGCGGGACGCCCGGGGCACCTGGCACCGGCTCGGCGTCGGACCCGATGGCCTGGACGCGGCCACCGCGGTGCCGCTGACCACGCCGGGCCGATACGACGTGACCGAACTCGTGGCCCAGGCGGTGCTGGTCGCCGGGTTGGCAGCGCTGGTCGCCGGCGCCCGCAGCCGGGTGGTGCTGATCGGCGGCGGGATCGTGCTGCTCTTCGGCCTGCGAGTCGGCCTGGGCATGGTCAAGGGGAATCTGGGTTTCCTCGGGGCACCCCCCGCACTCATGTTCATGGTGCTGGGAACCGGACTGCTGGGCTGGGGTTTCACCCGGGCCGCGCCGTCATGGCGGCTGCTCGTGGTGAGCCTGGTCGCCGGCTTGCTGACGGGGCTCGCGGTGCTGGCCCCCTACACCGCCTGGAGCATGGGCGGCCTCGACTTCTACGCCGACGCCGACCGGACCGCGCTGGTCGCCTTCATCGTGGCGACGGCGGCGGGCATGGTCGCCGGATTCCTGACGGGCAGGCAGCGATGAGACGGACCAGCTGGATCGGCCACCCCCTGACCGTGCTGGCCCTGGTGGTCCTGGTCGTCAACGACCACCTGCTGAAACACACCTGGCCCGGGGTCGTCACCGGGAAGCTGAGCGACGTCGCCGGCCTGATCCTGCTGCCCGCCGTGCTCGACCTGGTGCTCCGCCGGCCCGCGCTCTCCATCGCGGTCACCGGCGTCGGGTTCGCCTTCGTCAAGGCCACCGCCACCGGGGCCTGGCTGGCCTCCGAGGCGTGGTCGCTGGCGTGGGGGCCGTCGGTGATCCTCGCCGACCCGACCGACCTGCTCACCCTGCCCGCCCTGTACGTCGCCTGGCACGCCTCCCGGCACCCGGTGCCCGCGGGCAGGACCGTGGTCATGCTGCTGACCCCCGCCGCCGTGCTCGCGATCACCGCGACGAGTCCCGAGTTGCCCTACGTGCCGCCCATGGCCTACGCCACCGAGGTGCGCGACGGGGCGATCATCGTCCACCTCAAGAGCGACGACCGCTACTCGGACCACGCTTACCTGACCCGCGACGGGCGCACCTGGGAGGAGTGGAAGTTCACCGGCTCGCCCATCCCGGCGGCCTCCTCATGTGTGGGCGAGCACTGTTTCCGCGTCGTCCCTGGACGGCTGAAGGTCATGGAGTCGGCGGGCGGCGGAACCTGGACGACCGCGTGGGAGCTCTCCCCCGAGGTACAGGACCGGCTCTTCCGGGCCTATCCGCCCGAACGGCCAGAAGACCGGCAGCCGGTCGAGTCGCTCAGCGTCTCGGCGATCCCGGGCGTGGTCGTCGTCGCCAACGGAGCCGACGGGGTCGCGGTCCGCGACGCCTCCGGGACCTGGAGCAGGGTCGGCATCGACGACTACGAGCTCGATCCGGCCGCGGCGGTGTCCGTCGACGCCCTCGGCCGCTACGACGACCTCCTCCCGACGAACGCGTTGTTGATCGCGGTCATCGTCGGGCTCTACGCGCTCGCAACGGGCGTGCGCACGATCGGGTTCACCGCCGGCATGGCCGTCGGATGTGTGGCCGCGTGGTACTGGCTGGCGCCCCGGACGGAGTTCTGGGACATCGTGTCGGAGGGATACGCGCCGCCGCTCTACCCCGATGTGGGACTCGTGATCGTCGGGTTGTTGCTCCCCCCGACCGCCTTCTGCCTGATGGCGTTCTTCGCCATCCTGGCCCGGCCGCCCCTGTGGATCCTGCCGGTCGGCCTGGCGGCGGGCGGGCTGACCTGGCTCGCCATCATGGCTCCGTTCCAGGCGTGGAGCGTGGGATGGATCCCGACCTACGCCCAGGCCTCGGTGGTGGCCGTGGTGCTCGGCACGGTGGTCGGGGCGTCGGCGGTCTGGGTCACGCGGTGGTACTCAACACCGCGGCCCCATGTATCCGGTCGCCCGCCAGGTCCCTGAGCGCCCGGTCGGCCTGGTCGAGCGGGTAGGGCGTGGTCTCGACGGTGAGCGGGTGGGCGGCGGCGAAGTCCAGGAAGGCGCGGCCGTCGGCACGGGTGTTGGCGGTCACCGAGCGCAGGTCGCGCTCCTGGAACAGGTGCCGGTCGTAGTTCAGCGGCGGGATGTCGGTCAGGTGGATGCCCGCGACGGCGAGGGTGCCGCCCCGGTCGAGGGCTTCGAGCGCGACCGGCACCAGGTCGCCGACCGGCGCGAACAGGATCGCGGCGTCGAGCTTCTCCGGCGGCTGGTCGTAGGCGCCGCGGGCGGAGGCCGCGCCGAGTTCGAGGGCGAGCCGCCGGGCCTCCTCCGCCCGGGTCAGCACGTGGACCGTCGCCCCCTGCGCGATGGCGACCTGCGCGGTCAGGTGGGCCGACGCGCCGAAGCCGTAGACGCCGAGCCGCCCGCCGGGAGGCAGTTCGGCCCGGAGCAGCGACCGGTAGCCGATGATCCCGGCGCACAACAACGGCGCGAGTTTCCCGGCCGGATAGTCGTCGGGCAGCGGATAGACGTAGTCGCGCGGCGCGACGAGATATTCGGCGTAACCGCCGTCGGCGTCCCATCCCGTGTACGTCGAATTGGGGCACAGATTCTCGTCGCCGCGCCGGCAGTGACGGCAGGTCCCGTCGGTCGACCGCAACCACGCCACCCCGACGCGTTCACCGGTGCCGACGACCCGTCCGACCGCCTCGTGGCCGGGCACCGTACGCGGCCGGTGCACGTCGAGGTCGCCCTCGAGAAGATGCAGGTCGGTCCGGCACACGCCGCACACCTCGACCCGCACGAGCACCTCACCCGGCCCCGGCTCCGGGACCGGCAGACGGGTGGCCTCCAGGGTGCCCGGCCGGGCCACCACCCAGGCGTTCATCTCCACCCGTCCGACGATAGGCGGCACCCCGCAAGGAATTGACAAAAGGTAGCCAATAGCCGCATTTGATGGCAGACAAATTGAATACCCGCCCTCTTACTGGTGCTGTGGCCACATTCATGTCGAACACGACGCGTCATCTCTGCGCGGCCGGATATCTCGACACCCGGTTCCGCGAGGCGGTCCTCCGGGAACTGAACCGTGACCCCTACCGGGGCGTGGCCCCCTCGGCCGGCGACTTCGACGTGGTCCCGGTGGTGCGGCACTGCCTGCGGGCGCGGCGGTTGATGGCGTACCGGGATCTGCTCGTCTCTCTCGTGATCGCGGCCGGGATGGTGCTCGACTTCTGGCGGATGGTGAGCTGGCTCGTCGTGCTGGGCGGGTTCGTCTGGTTCCGGCACTCCCGCCGGGGCGGCCCGGTCGTCGTCATGTGCCTCGGGGTGCTGCTGATGGTCAAGGTGCCGTGGCTGGAGGCGCTGGTCAGCGGCCAGCCGGTCGACCTGGGCACGATGCCGGTCGGCATGTCGGCGATCACGCTCACGCTGGTCGTGGTGGCCGGGTTCCGGGTCGGCTCGGGGGTGATCCTGGCGAAGCGCCTGCGGGCCGGGGCGGCGACGCCGCCGATCGACGACCCGAGGCTCGACTACCTCGACCGCGCCCAGTACGGCAACCTCACGCTGGCGAAGCGGGCGTTCATCGGCTGGGGCGAGGTCAGGGAGACCTGGCCCTCGCCTGGCCTCGAACCCCCCGAGGGCACCGACGTGTTCGTCGCGCCGGGGGTGCTGGAACCCGGCTCACCGCTGCTCGGCCACGCCCGCCCGGTGATCGAGGTGACCGAGGGCGCCCGCTGCTACCGGCGGGTGGTGCTCCAGGACGACGAGATCATCGTCACCGCGTTCCTGCGCGCCGACGGCCCCTACGGCGAGGTGGTCGTGACCGTGCTGCCGCCGGTGGCCGACGCCTACCGGCTGGCCGACCTGCTGCCGCGCGGCCCGCTGAAGATCGCCCGCAGCTCGTTGTCGATCCGCCGGGAGGAGCTCGCCGTGGACGTCCTGCTCGCGCCGCTGCGCCTGTGCCGTCTCCTCGCGCCGAAGGCCCGCAGGCCCGACGTCGCCTACGACTACGGCGCCCGGTTGTCGGTCCGGGAACTGGGCGCCGGACCGCTCACCTGCCTGCAGGAACTCGACGTGCAGCGGCAGATCACGCTGCTGAGGGAGCGGCTGCGGCCGCGCACGGTGCTGACCCAGATCATCCCGGAGAAGATCCACTGACCACGCGGTCGTAGTTCTCGCGGGCCGCGGCGATCTGGGTCTGGTGGGCCTCGGTCCAGGTCACCAGGGCCTGGATCGTCTCGTGCAGGCTCTCGCCGAGCGTGGTCAGCTCGTAGTCGACCCGGGGCGGCACGACGGGGAAGACGGTGCGCTTGACCAGGCCGTCGCGTTCGAGGTGGCGCAGGGTGCGGGCGAGCATGCGCTGGCTGATGCCGTCGATCTCGCGCTTCAGCTCGGTGAACCGCATCGTCTTGTTGTCGAGCAGCGCGATCACCAGCAGCGACCATTTGTCGGCGATGCGGTCGAGAATCTGCCGCACTTCGCAGTCTTCGCGGCTGTCCCATTGGAAAGCGTCGTAGTCAGAGCCGGTATCTCCACAGTGACCGGGTGTCAAAAAAGTCCCGTCTTCCATAGCTGGCAATGGTTACTCAGGATGGAGTCGCTTACAAGAGGTAACCGACTCAGGGGGACACATGCGCACGTGGGGTGTGCTTTTCGTGCTGTGCGGGACGATTTTCATGGAAGGCGTCGACGTCGCCCTGCTGAACGTCGCATTGCCGGCGATCAGGGCCGACCTCGGCCTTTCGACCGGGGTGCTGAGCGGGGTGGTGTCGGCGTACGTGCTCGGGTTCGGCGGGTTCATCCTGCTGGGCGGGCGGGCCGCCGACATGCTGGGCCGACGGCGGATGTTCCTGCTCTGGCTGGGGATCTTCGTGGTCTTCAGCGGGCTGGGCGGGCTGGCGACCGAGGGGTGGATGCTGCTGCTGGCGCGGTTCATGACCGGGGTGGCGGCGGCGTTCATCGCGCCGGCCGGGTTGTCGCTGATCACGACCAACTTCGCCGAGGGCACGTTACGCAACCGGGCCCTGATCATCTACGGCGCGGTCGGCGGCGCCGGATACTCGCTCGGCATGGTCACCGGGGGCGTGCTGACCACATTCGGCTGGCGGTGGGTGTTCTTCGCGCCGGTCATCTTCGCCTCGCTGCTGCTCGCGGCGGCGATCCCGCTGATCCGCGACCACGGCGACCGCGTCGAGGGCCGCTTCGACCTCGCCGGGGTGTTCACCGTGACCGGCGCGATGTTGCTGCTCATCTACGGGGTGGTCCGGCTGGAGCGGCCCGACCTGTGGGCGGTGCCGATCTTCGCCGCCGCGTTCGGGCTGGTCGCCGCGTTCGTCGCCATCGAACGCCGGGCCGCCCATCCGCTGCTCCGCCTCGGGCTGCTGAAGACCGGCACGATCGCCCGCACCAACCTCAGCGCGGTGCTGTTCATGGTGGCGTTCTCGGCGTTCCAGTTCCTGGTCACCCTGCACCTGCAGGAGGAGCGCGGCTGGTCGACGCTGGAGACCGGGCTGATCATGGCGACGATGGGGGTCGACGCCATCCTCGGGCCGACGGTCACCCCGTGGCTGATCAGGAAGTACGGCACGGTCCGGGTGATCTTCGCGGGGGCTGGCGTCGGGGCGGTGGCGTACCTGCTGTTCCTGCCCACCGGCATCGATCAGGCGGCGCTGGTCATGCTGCCCGCGCTGCTGCTCGTCGGGGTGGCGTTCGCGCTGGCCTACGGGCCCTACACGATCGCCGCGACCGACGGGGTGGCCGACCGGGAGCACGGCGTGGCCGGCGGGCTGTTCTACTCGTGCGCCCAGTTCGGCATGGCCCTGGGGATCTCGGCCGCCACCGCCGTCTACGCGACTGGGTCGCTGCACGCCGCTCTGTTCATCCCCGTGGTCGGGGCGGCCCTGGCCGGGGTGCTGGTGCTCTCCCGGCGGCCGGTTCCGGTGCTCGAACCGGCCTAGAACGTCCAGTCGCGGATCTCGGGCGCGTCCTCCCCGTGTTCACGGGTGTGCGCACGCGCCCGCAGGCGCGCGTCGGTCATCTCCTGGCGGAGGGCGGCGTACCGGACCCCGAGCCCTTCCACTCGGTCGATCACGTCTCTGACCAGGTGGAAGCGGTCGATTCCGTTGAGCATGGCCATGTCGAAGGGGGTCGTGGTGGTGCCCTCCTCGCGGTAGCCGCGCACGTGGAAGTTGTCGTGGCCGTGCCGTTTGTAGGTCAGCCGGTGGATCAGCCACGGGTAGCCGTGGAAGTTGAAGATGACCGGCCGGTCGGTGGTGAACAGGGCGTCGAACTCGGCGTCGGGCAGGCCGTGGGGGTGTTCCCCGGGCGGCTGGAGGCGCATCAGGTCGACGACGTTGATGACGCGTACCCGCAGGTCGGGCAGTTTCTCCCGGAGCAGCGAGACGGCGGCGAGCGTCTCCAGCGTCGGGACGTCGCCCGCGCAGGCCAGCACCACGTCGGGCTCCTGGCCCGCGTCGTTGGAGGCCCAGTCGATGATGCCCAGGCCCCGGGTGCAGTGGACGACCGCCTCCTCGCGGTCGAACAGGTCGAGCACCGGCTGCTTCCCGGCGACGACGACGTTGACGTAGTCGCGCGACCGGAGGCAGTGGTCGGCGACCGAGAGCAGCGTGTTGGCGTCCGGCGGCAGGTAGACCCGCACGACGCTCGCCTTCTTGTTCAGCACGACGTCGAGGAAGCCCGGATCCTGGTGGGTGAACCCGTTGTGGTCCTGCCGCCAGACGTGCGAGGAGAGCAGGTAGTTGAGCGAGGCCACCGGCCGCCGCCACGGGATCTCGCGGGCGGTGTCGAGCCACTTGGCGTGCTGGTTGAACATGGCGTCGACGATGTGGATGAACGCCTCGTAGCAGTTGAACAGCCCGTGCCGACCGGTCAGCAGGTAGCCCTCCAGCCAGCCCTGGCACAGGTGCTCCGACAGCACCTCCATGACCCGCCCGCCCGGCTGGAGGTTCTCGTCGGTCGGCAGCGTCGCCGCCTGCCACTCCTTGCCGGTCGCCTCGTAGACCGCCTGGAGCCGGTTCGACGCGGTCTCGTCGGGGCCCATCAGCCGGAACGAACGCGGGTTGGCCGCGATGACGTCGCGCAGGAACGTGCCGAGCACCTGCGTCGGCGAGGTCGACGCGGTGCCGGGCCGCTCGATCGCCACGGCGTAGTCGCGGAAGTCGGGCAGCACGAGCGGCCGGAGCAGTTCTCCCCCGTTGGCGTGCGGGTTGGCGCTCATGCGCTTCGGGCCCTTCGGCACCAGCCCGACGACCTCGGGGTAGGGCCGGCCCGTGTCGTCGAACAGCTCCTCGGGCTTGTACGACCGCATCCAGGCCGCCAATTGCTCCCGATGCCCGTCGTCGGTGCGGACCTCCGAAAGCGGCACCTGATGGGCCCGCCAGGTGCCCTCGACGGGCTTGCCGTCGACCTCCTTGGGCCCGGTCCACCCCTTCGGCGTCCTGAGAATGATCATCGGAAGGTGTTCCGGGCGGGTCGCGATCTCGTCGAACACGGCGTCGAGGGTGCTCGCCATCAGCGGGTGGACGACGTCGGGGTCGTCGCCCTCGACCACGTAGGGCCGGTAGCCGTAGCCCTCCATCAGCTTGGCCAGCTCGGCCGGGGGAATCCGGGCCAGGAACGACGGGTTGGCGATCTTGTAGCCGTTGAGATGCAGGATCGGCAGCACGACGCCGTCCTTGCGGGGGTGCCGGAACTTGTTCGAGTGCCAGCTCCCGGCCAGCGGCCCGGTCTCGGCCTCGCCGTCGCCGATCACGCAGGCCACGACCAGGTCGGGGTTGTCGAACGCGGCCCCGTAGGCGTGCGCCAGCGAGTAGCCCAGCTCACCGCCCTCGTGGATCGACCCGGGCGTCTCCGGGGCGGCGTGGCTGGGGATCCCGCCCGGGAAGGAGAACTGGCGGAACAGGCGGCGCATGCCGGCGGCGTCCTGCGAGACGTCGGGATAGAGCTCGCTGTAGGTGCCCTCCAGCCAGGCGTGCGCCACGGTCGCGGGGCCGCCGTGTCCCGGACCGGCGATGTAGATCATGTCCTGGCCGCGTTCGGTGATGATCCGGTTGAGGTGGGCGAAGACGAAGTTGAGGCCCGGGGTGGTGCCCCAGTGGCCAAGCAGGCGCGGCTTGATGTGCTCCGGTCGCAGCGGCTCGGTCAGCAGCGGGTTGTCGAGCAGATAGATCTGCCCGGCCGAGAGATAGTTGGCGGCCCGCCAGTACGCGGAGACCTGCTGGAGTGCATCCATTCGAGGTCTCTACCCGGCTTCGCGGGGAAGTGTCCTTGTCGTGAGAGTTCTGACGGTCAACGCCGGTTCGTCGAGTCTGCAGCTCCACCTCGTCTCCTCGGACGGCGACGTGCTCGCCAAGCACCACGTGGAGCAGGCCCCCACCTCGGCCGACGCCCTGCTGGAGTTCCTCGACGAGAAGCCCGACGCGATCTCCCACCGGCTGGTGCACGGCGGGCCGATCGTGCGCAAACCGGTCAGGGCCTCGGTGGAGCTGGTCGACCGGCTGTCGGAGATCTCCGACCTCGCCCCGCTTCATCTGCCCCCGGCGCTGAAGCTGATCAGGGCGTCGCTGGAGGCGCTGCCCGACGTGCCGCAGGTGCTCTGCCCCGACACCGCCTTCCACGCCGGCCTGCCCGACGTGGCGGCGACCTACCCGATCCCCGCCGACTGGCGCACCCGCTTCGGCCTGCGCCGCTACGGCTTCCACGGCCTCTCCTACGCCCACGCCCTCCGCCGGGCCGGCGAGCTGGTCGAGGCGTCCCAGCTGGTCATGTGCCACCTGGGCGGCGGCGCGTCGGTGTGCGCGGTGCGCGACGGCCGGTCGATGGACACCTCGATGGGCTTCACGCCTCTGGAGGGCGTGCCGATGAGCAAGCGGTCGGGCAGCGTCGACCCCGGCATGCTGCTGTGGCTCCTCGACGGGCGGCTCACCCTGGCCGAGCTCCGCGACGGGCTGGAGCGGCACTCCGGCCTGCTGGGCCTCTCGGACGGCTTCTCCGGCGACACCCGCGACCTGGTCGAGGCGGGCGACACGTTCACCCTCGACGTCTACTGCCACCGCGTCGCCCGCGAGATCGCCGCCGCCGCGACCTCGCTCGACCGACTCGACGCCCTGGTGTTCACCGGCGAGATCGGCTGGGACCAGCCGGAGGTGCGCGTGGGCGTCTGCCGCCGCCTCGGATTGCTGGGAGTGCGGGAGCCGGTGGGTGGCAACCGTACCGACGACGGCCTGATCAGCACCGATGGGGTGCCGGTCGTGGTCGTCGAGACCCGGGAAGAGCTCCAGCTCGCCCGCGAAGCAGGTTTTGTTCTGACGTAGCCGGTTATGAGTCGGGGCATCCCCCCTGGTCTTTAGGGGTCTCATGTCGCGCACCGGATGGCCCGGATCGATCGTGGTCCTGGTGATACTCGCGGTCTTGGCCATCGGCCTGCCGCTGGCGAACTCGGTCGTCGCCGACGGCGCCGTGCCGCTCAAGGCGGGCAGCGTCGTCGAGGTCGGCCAGGAGCTCGACGGCGGATCGCGCCCCATCTCCATGGTCGTGCCCGCCGGATGGGCGTTCGACGAGGGCGCGTCGTCGTTGTCGGAGTCGGTGTCGCTGGTCAGCGGCGGGGCGACCGTGCAGCTCGGCGTGATCGACGTCGAGGCGGCCACCCCGCAGGAGCTCTGGGCCGGCCAGCGCCTGATCTTCCAGGCGCAGGGCGTGCCCATCACGGCCGAGAGCCCCACCCCGATCACGACCACGCAGGGCGTGCCCGGCCTGGCCGGCATGATCACCGTGGACGACCACATCGGCACCCAGGCGGTCTTCGCCGCCCCCACGCAGGGCGCGAGCGTGCTGGTGGCCGGCGACCCGGCCGCCATCGCCTCCCGCAGCGACGACATCACCCAGATGATCGCCTCGATCCAGTTCGCCGGAGCCCCGCAGTGACCGGCCGCCCGGCCTTCTGGGTCTGGCTCCTCGGCGTCGTCATGGGCACCCTGCTCGTCTACACGACGCTCGTCCCGCAGGCCCGGGTGTTCACGGTCGGCGCCCTGATCGCGTTGTGCGTGCTGGTGCCGGTGCTGCTGGTCGCGTTCTGGTTGTTCACCCGCATCCGGCCGCTGCGCGCCGCGCCGATCGGCTATTCGTGGATGGCCCTGGCCTGGGGCGGCCTGGCCGCGTTCGGCGTCGCGTTCCTGGCCAACACCGCCTTCAACGCGATCCTCACCAAGACCACCACCCCGCTCTTCGCCGACCGCTGGGCCGACGCCATCGTCGCCCCGCTCGACGAGGAGACCGCGAAACTGGCCGGAGTCGCCCTGATCGCGCTGATCGCCCCCTGGGTCATGTCGGGTGCGCTGGCCGGATTCGGCTACGGCGCGATCGTCGGCCTGGCCTTCCAGATCGTCGAAGACCTCCTGTACGTCTTCAACACCATCATCGCGACCGGCGGCATCATGCAGAGCGGCGACACCGTCGAATCGTTGTTCGCCCGGCTGGTCTACTCGGCCTGGTGGAGCCACTGGGCCATGACCGCGGTCGCCGGAGCCGGCCTCGGCTACGCCATCGCGCGCACCGACCGCACCGCCGCGACGCGGGTCACCGTGGCCGTCTCGACCTGGATCCTGGCCATGCTGATGCACGCCTGGTGGGACTCGCCCCTGCTCCCCGACTCGACCTTCGCCAAGGGAATCCCGCTGCTGGTCATCGCGATCGTGGTGTTCATCGCGGCCCGGCACATGGACCGGCGGTCAATCGCGTACGGAGATCCCCAGCGAGTGAGCCATACGTGGGGCCAGGTCGAGTAGCTGGCTCATCGAGATCGTCGAGCCGCGCAGCGACTCAAGACCGCCGTCGATACCCAGACTGCGGGCCTGCCGGAAGTCGACCTTGGTGAGCTGCGCCTTGTCGAACCGGAGCTCCTCCAGCTCCGACCCCGGGAACGACACCTCCTTGAGGGTCGCCCCGGCGAAGTCGACCTCGCGCAGCAGGCAGTCTTCGAAGATGACGTTCCGCAACGTGGCCGACCGCAGGTTCACCGAGTCGAGCTTGCAGTTGTGGAAGGTCACCTGGTGGACCCGGGAGCCGAACATCGGCACGCCCGACATCGCGCTGGAGATCACCTCGACGTCGAACCAGTCGCTCTCGGCGAGGTTCACCCCGATCCACCGGACGGTGTGGAACCAGACGTCGTTGTAGCGGCTCCGGTCCATGCGGCTGTCGTTGATCGTGACCTGCTGGACCGCCGACTCCATGAACCGGGCGCCGACCGTGTTGACGTCGTCGAACGTGGCGTCACGCAGATGGACGCCGTCGTAGTCGCCCTCCCGTTCGAGGTCTCCGGTCAGGAGTTCGAGGTAGGGGGCGTAGGGGAGGTCTTCGAGTTCGCGCGGCATCGCGCCATTGTCGCAACCGGGTCTGTCATTTCAGCGGGCCGGCACATCGATCCGGCCGAAGACCAGCGACCCCGACGAGCGCTGGTCGTCGCCCGACCAGAACTCCGCCCACAGTTCGCCGAACTCCGAGCGCGACAGGTAGCCGTCGCCGTCGCCGTCGAGTTCGTCGAAGACGTCGTCGGTGTCGGTCGGCACGCCGGTCCAGCCCACGATCAGCTGGTTGTACTCGCGGGCCGAGATCTGCCCGTCGGCGTTGGCGTCGACCGCGTCGAACATCGACAGGGCCGTGGTGGCCATCGCGTGGGGCATCTCGTTGAGGCGGTCGACGATCACCATGACGTCGTCGAGGGTCACCCGTTCGTCGCCGTCGCGGTCGGCTGTGAGGAGGGTGGCCCACCAGTTCATCATGATCGCGTAGATGCGGCCCTTGGGCTGCCCCTGGATCGCCGCCCACCGGCTCGCCAGCGCCTCGAAGTCGGACTCGGTCAGGTAGCCGTCGCCGTCGACGTCCATCGCGCGGAAGACACCGGTGATCTTGCGGTACTGAAACTTGGTAGCCATCGGGCCACTCCCTTCACGGGTGGGGGGACCTTGATGGTCACCAACCCGGGCGAGCGGCCACGATGACACTCTCAGTGACAGTTCTCTTACTGGGAGTGAACCGCCGTGAAGTCCATGATCTGGCGCCACGCGTCGTCGCAGGCCTCGGCCCATTCGGCGAACGAACGGTCGAAGAACGAGTGGGGGGCGCCGTCATAAATGACAGACCTGTTGGGTGTGCCGGCGGCGTCGAGGGCGGCGGTGAAGCCGTCGAACTCCTCCGGGGTGGACGCCGTGTCGGCGCCGCCGCGCAGCAGCAGGATCGGGGCGCCGGGCGTGGCCGGCACCTCGCCGATGCGGCGGATCGCCCCGTAGAAGCCGATCGCGCCCGCCAGACCGCTGCCGTGGGCGCCCAGCCGCCACGAGTGGGAGCCGCCGAAGCAGAAGCCCACGGTGAAGACCGGCGCGGGCAGCTCGGCCCGGGCGGCGGCGACGTCCATGCCGACCTGCTCCGGGGTGACCTGGGCGATGTGGGGCTGCCAGTCGAAGTCTTCGCCCCGATCATCGGTTTCGGCCGTGCGGCCGAAATAGTCGATCGCGATGGTGCGGAAACCCGCTTCGGCGAACCGGACGGCCAGGTCCTGGTAGTAGGGGTGGAGGCCGCGGATGTCCGGCAGGATGATCACCGAACGGCCGTTGGGCTCGGCGGGTTCGGCCCGGTAGGCCAGGAAGCGGGTGCCGTCTTCGCTGGTCAGCGTGGTCTGCTCATGAGAGGCGACCGCCCCCGCCACCGGCGGCGCGGGTGGCCTGCTGTCGGTGCTGTGACACATGGGGCGATCTTGTCACACGGGTTCGGGCAGGCCCGAGATCACCATCCCGATCAGCCGGTGGTAACTCTCGTCGATGGCGTACGGGAGACCGAAACCGCCGACCGCCTCGATGGTGACGAACCCGTGGATGGCGGCGCGCAGCGCGCGGGTGACGTGGATGGCCTGTTCGCCTTCGAGGCCGTACGACCGCAGCGTGGCCAGGCTGATGTCGATGAGCTTCTGGCCGGCCTTCGACAACTCCGGCGAGGCGGTCTGGATCATGGCGGCGTAGCGGCCGGGGTGGTCTTTCACGTAGCCGCGCCAGGCGTCGGCGTAGGCGCGCAGGGCGTCTTCGCCCGACCGGCCGGCGACGGCGGCGAAGGCGCGGTCGGCCAGTTCGCCCATCACCCTGATCGACACGAGCTCGGTGAGCTCGGCCAGGTTGCGCACGTGCTTGTAGAGAGAGGGCGTGGCGACCCCGGCACGGGCCGCGACCGCCGACAGGGTGACGGCGGCCGGGCCGTGCTCGTCGACGATCGCCATGGCGAGGTCGACGACGATCTCGGGCGTCAGGCCCGCCCTAGCCACGCGTGTGCTCCGCGAGGAACGGCAGCATGACGTCGGCGACCTGGTTCGGGAACTGGGCGTGGGGGTAGTGGCCGGCGCCCGGGATCATCGCGACGGTCGCCGACCGCGCGGTCGCGGCGATGCCCTCGGCCTCGGCGCGGGGGTCGCCCCAGTCGGGGTCGCGGTCGCCCATCACGACCAGCGCGGGGGCCTTCAGCCGGGGCAGCTTCTCGCCCGCGTCGACCGGCGGGTTCATGCCCATCTTCGCCACGACGTCCATGTGCAGCGTGGTCTCCAGCTCACTGAGGTAGGCCTGCCAGTCGGCGGGCTTGACGCCCGGGTAGGCGTGGTCGAGGTACTTCTTCCACAACTTCACGCTGCGCAGGGCCGCGGTTCCCATCAGCAGCATCATGCCGCGCCGGTGGTGGCCGTCGCGCAGCAGGGCGCCGAAGTCGATCTTCTGCGCCCGGGTGAACGGCCCGACCAGCACGACGGCGCTGACCAGGTCGGGCGCGTCGACGGCCGCGATCGTCGCCGACCCGCCGGCGAACGAGTGGCCCACGACGACGGCCGGGCCGCCGAGCTCTCTGATCAGCGCGACGACGTCGTTCGCGGTGTCGGTACGCGTGTAGGAGGCCCACTTCGCGGACGAGTCGCCGTGCCCGCGCAGGTCGACCGAGGCGACCCGGTAACCGGCCGCGACCAGCTTCGGCGCGAGGAACCGGAAGGCCCTGCGGCCGTCGCCCATGCCGTGGACCAGGACGACCAGGGGGCCGTCGCCGTCGATCTCGTAGGCGATCCGGCCGCCCTCGCGCTCCAAGTAGCTAATGCTCATAGCTCAAAAGCTAATAGCTTTAGCTTCAGTCGTCAAGGCCTCTACCGACATCGCCGGGCTCTGGTCTGGAGGTAGCGCTGGCGCGGCAGGCTCGTCGACGCCTCGGCGGCCTCCAGGTAGGCCGCCCGCGCCGCCGTCAGGTCGCCCGTCAGCTCCAGCAGGTGGGCCCGTACGCCGAGCACCCGGTGGTCGACCGGGCGGATCTCCGACAGCGCCGCCAGACCGGCGGCCGGGCCCTCGGTCATGGCCAGGGCGACCACCCGGTTCAGGGCCACCACCGGGGTGGGGGTCATCTCGTAGAGGGCGTCGTACAGGGCCCTGATCTGGGGCCAGTCGGTGTCGGCGGGGGCCGGGGCCTCGTCGTGGAGGGCGGCGACGGCGGCCTGGAGCTGGTAGGGGCCCGGTTCGCCGCGCGGGAGGGCCTCCTCCAGCAGGGCGACGCCTTCGGCGATCTGGGCCGGGTCCCACAGGGAGCGGTCCTGCTCGTCCATGGGGATCAGAGCGCCGCCGGGGCCGGTGCGGGCGGCGCGGCGGGCGTCGGTCAGCAGCATCAGCGCCAGCAGGCCCGCGACCTCGCCGTCGTGCGGCAGGGTGCGGCGGAGCATGCGGGTCAGCCTGATCGCCTCGCGAGCCAGTTCGACCCGCTGCAACTCGGGGCCCGAGGTGGTCGCGTAGCCCTCGTTGAAGATCAGGTAGAGGACGTGCAGGACCACGCCCAGGCGGTCGGCGCGGTCGCGGGGCAGGCCGAAGGGCTGGCCGCTCTCCTTGATAGTCCGCTTGGCGCGGGTGATGCGCCGGGTCATGGTCGCCTCGGGGACCAGGAAGGCGCGGGCGATCTCGGCCGTGGTCAGGCCGCCGACGGCGCGCAGGGTCAGCGCGATCTGCGACGCCGGCGACAACGACGGGTGGCAGCACATGAACAGCAGCACCAGGGTGTCGTCTCCGGTGGCGGGCGGGTCGGCCGGGACGGGGGTCCAGCGGGCCACCGCCTCCTCGCGCTCCCGGCGGGCCCGCTGGCTGCGCAGCAGGTCGGTCAGGCGGCGGGCGGCGACGGTGATCAGCCACGCCTTCGGGTCGTCGGGCTCCCCCTCGGCCGGCCACTGGATGGCGGCGGCCAGCAGCGCCTCCTGGACGGCGTCCTCGGCCGTGTCGAAGTGGCCGTAGCGGCGCACCAGCGCGGCGAGGACCCGCGGCGCGTGCTCGCGCAGCAGGTCCTCCACGTCACGACTCATTCGAACATGTCGTCGAAGTGTTCCATGATCGGCCGCACGTCGACGTACTGCCCCTCGCCCTCCTGGCCGGGCGTGCGGGCCAGCTGGGCGGCGATCTCGGTGGCGCGGTCGAAGCCGGCGCACTCGACGATCGTGTAGCCGACCAGCACCTCCTGGGTCTCCGGGTAGGGGCCGTCGGTGACGACCGGGACCCCGCCCTGCAACGAGATCCGGCGCGTGTGGACGGGCGCCGACAGGCCCTTGGCGTCGACGAACTCGCCCGACTCGACCAGGTCGTTGTTCCACTTCTCCATGAACGCGTGCATCTCGGCCACTTCGGGGCCGCCGGTCGCCATGGCGTCGAAGTCACGCTGTGAGCCGTACAGCATGATCATGTATTTCATGATCCGATCTCCCTTCGCTCACCTGATACGTCGGAGCCGGGGACTCCCGCCGGACATGCCCGGAACGCCAAAATACGGGGCATGACGGAGGTTGCATTCACCCATGTCGGCGGCCCGACGTTACTCATCGAGTTCGAGGGTCTCCGGTTGCTGACCGATCCGACCTTCGACGCGCCCGGCCGGAGGTACAACTTCGGCTTCGGCACCTCGTCGACCAAGGTCGCCGGACCGGCGCTCACGCCCGACGAGATCGGGCCGGTCGACGCGGTGCTGCTCACCCACGACCACCACGACGACAACCTCGACGCCGCCGGACGCGCCTTCCTGAAGGACGTCCCGCTGGTGATCACCACCCACTCGGGGGCGACCCGGATCGGCGGCACGGGCCTGCGTCCCGGCGAGAGCACCCGCCTGAACGACGTCAAGATCACCGCCACCCCCTGCCGCCACGGGCCGCCGCTGAGCCACCCCATCGTCGGCGACGTCATCGGGTTCGCCCTCGAATGGCCCGGCCAGACCCACGGCCCGTTGTGGATCACGGGAGACACCGTCCTGTACGCCCCCCTCCGGCAGACCGCCCGCACGCTGAAGCCCGGCACGGTCGTCTTCCACCTGGGCGGCGTGCGGTTCCCGATCACCGGCCCGCTGCGCTACACGATGACGGGCCGCGACGCGGTGACCCTGCTCGGCGACATGGCGCCGGCCAACGTCTTCGCCGTCCACTGGGAGGGCTGGTCGCACTTCCGGGACGGCCGGGAGGGCATCGTCCAGGCTCAGTTGCCCTTGACCTGGTTCCCCATGGGCGAGGGCCTGACGGCCCAGGTCTAGTTTCGGGTGCATACCCTGGGGCATTCGCCCGATATGCGAGTAATCGTGGTAGGTGCGACCGGAAACGTCGGCACGAGTGTCCTCGCGGCTCTGGAAGCGGATCCCGAGGTCACCTCGATCGTGGGGGTGGCCCGTCGGCTGCCCGGGGCGATGGGAGGCAAGACCGTCTTCCGGGCGGCGGACATCTCCACCGACGACCTGGTGGAGATCTTCGCCGGGGCCGACGTGGTGATCCACCTCGCCTGGCTCTTCCAGCCCATGCGCAACCCGATCCTGACCTGGCGCAACAACGTCATCGGCGGCATCCGCGTCTTCAACGCCGTCGCCGAGGCGGGCGTGCCCGCGCTGGTGTACGCCTCCTCCGTCGGCGCCTACTCGCCCGGCGGCCTGGTCGACGAGACCTGGCCCACCCACGGCTGGCCCGGGGCGCCCTACGGCCGCGAGAAGGCCTACCTGGAGCGGGTCCTGGACGTCTTCGAGCGCGACCACTCCGACGTCCGGGTGGTGCGGATGCGCCCCGGGTTCATCTTCAAGCGCGAGGCCGCCACCCAGCAGCGGCGGCTCTTCGTCGGCCCGCTCGCGCCCCGGCCGGGCCGGATCCCGCTGGTCCCCGACATCCCGGGGCTCAAGCTGCAGATCCTGCACACCGACGACGCGGCCCAGGCCTACCGCCTGGCGGCGACCAAGCCGGTGCGCGGCGCGTTCAACATCGCCAGCGAGCCGGTGCTCGACATGCCCATGGTGGCCGAACTGCTCGACGCCCGGCTGGTGCCGGTGCCCGCCGGGCTGGCCCGCATCGCGGTCTCGGCGGCCTGGCGGCTGCGGCTGATCCCGACCATGCCCGGCATGCTGGACATCGCCCTGCACATCCCGGTCATGGACACCTCGCGGGCCCGCGAGGAGCTCGGCTGGACGCCTGCGCACGACTCCCAGGAGGCGATCCTCGCCTTCCTGAAGGGCCTGCGCGAGGGCGCGGGAATGGACACGGCCCCGCTCAAGCCCGAGACGGGCCTGGAGGGACGCGCCCGCGAGATGGCGACGGGCATCGGCAGCCGCCCCTGAGCGGTCAGCTCACCCCGGCGGGGACGGGAGCGTCCTCCTTCTCCACGGTCTCGCGCAGCGGGGCCGGGCGGAAGAACAACGTCGCGACCACGCCCAGGGCGGCGATGGCGGCCGAGACCAGGAAGATGTGGCCGGTCGCGTCGGCGAACGCCACCGGGAGCGGGCTCTTCACCGCGTTCTCGGCGACCTGGTCGGCCAGGATTGCGCCGAGGACCGAGACGCCGATGGTGCCGCCGAGGGAGCGGAAGAAGGTGATCGCGCCGCTGGCGGCGCCCAGGTCGTGCAGGGCCACGGTGTTCTGCAGGGCCAGCACCAGGTTCTGCATCGACATGCCGACCCCGGCGCCGACCAGGACCATCGCCGGGATGATCCACCAGATCGAGGTGGTGTGGTCGATCCGGGAGAGGCCGAGGAAGCCGACGGTGAGGATGACCGAGCCCGAGATGATCCACGGGCGGACCCGGCCGGTGCGGGAGATGATCTGGCCCGAGATCGCCGAGGAGAGCAGCACGCCGGCCATCATCGGGATCGTCATCAGCCCGGCCTCGGTGGGCGTGAAGCCCCGGCCGACCTGGTAGTACTGCCCGAGGAAGACGGCGCCGCCGAACATCGCCATGCCGACCGCGAGGCTGGCGAGGATGGCCAGGGCCGGCGTGCGCTGCTTGATGACGTGCAGCGGGACGACGGGGTCCTTGACCCGCGACTCCACGTAGGTGGCCAGGCCGAGCAGCACGAGCGAGCCGCCGACCATGACGGCGCTCTGCCAGGAGATCCAGTCGAAGGAGTTGCCGACGAAGGTGATCCAGACGAGCAGCACGCTGACGCCGGCCGCGATGAGGCCCGCCCCGGCGTAGTCGACCTTCACGTCGCGGCGCACGGTCTCGACCTTGAGGGTCTTGAACAGCAGCGCCCACGCGACCAGGCAGAACGGCGCGGCGATCCAGAAGCACCAGCGCCAGCCGAGCCACGAGGTGTCGGCGATGACGCCGCCCAGCAGCGGGCCGCCGACGGTCGCCACGGCCATCACGCCGCCGAGGTAGCCGTTGTACTTGCCGCGCTCCTTCGGCGGGATCATCGCCGCGATGATCACCTGGACGAGCACCTGCAGCGCCCCCATGCCGAGGCCCTGGACGGCCCGGAAGGCGATCAGCTGCCCGGTGTCCTGGGCGAACCCGCAGGCCAGCGAGCCGATGAGGAACAGGCCGACGGCGACCTGGAGAAGGGTCTTCTTGTTGTAGAGGTCGGCGAGGCGGCCCCAGATCGGGGTCGTCGCGGTCGCGGTCAGCAGAGAGGCGGTGACGACCCAGGTGTACTGCGACTGGGTGCCCTTCAGCGCGGTGATGATCTGCGGCAGCGCGACCGAGACGATCGTGCTGGAGATCATCGCGACGAACAGCACGAGCAGGAGGCCGCTGAGCGCCTCCAGGACTTGCCGAGAATTTTTGCTCACGAGGCAACTTTACCCATTGCGCAAATTTGTGCGGACAGTAGGGTGCCTGCTGTGGGACTGAGAGAGCGGAAGAAGGCCGAGACCAGGCAGGCGGTCCACGAGGCCGCGCTGCGGCTGACCGTCGAGCTGGGCTTCGACGCGGTGACCGTCGAGGCCGTCGCCGACGCCGCCAACATCTCCCGGCGCACGTTCTCCAACTACTTCGCCGGCAAGGAGGACGCCGTCCTCTACGGCGAGGAGCAGCGCATCCAGGACCTCGTCGAGGGCATCCGCCGCCGCCCGGCCGGCGAACGCGCCTGGCCCGCGCTCTGCCGCGCCTCCGCCGAGCTCTACGCGGCCCAGGGCAAGGAGGCCGACCGCGAGTGGGCGATGCGCACCCGGCTGGCCCGCCGCCACCCGGCCCTGCTCGCCCGCCAGCTCGCCAACCAGGCCCTGCTCGAAACCGAGATCGCCGTCGAGGTCGCCGCCCGCGAGGGCCTGGCCGACCACACGCTCCGCCCGCGCGTGATGGCGGCGGCCTTCCTGGCGGCGCTGCGCGTCGCCATCGCCGTCTGGCTCGACGAGCGCGAGTCGCGCCCGCTGGGCGAGGTGCTCCAGGCCAGCCTCGCCGAGATGGGCGAGGACTTCACCGGGAGCTGACGGCTACCTCGAGCACGCCGTCGAGGTCGGTCAGCTCCAGGGCCAGGCCGGAGATCGACCCTCCGCCCTGCAGCACCATCCGGATCGTGATCGTTCCGGGGCCCGAGCACGTCGGCGAAGCCGTACTTCGATACGATCATGAAGAGCGCCGCGCCCAGGCCGACCAGCGTGTGGGTGCGCAAGCCGGCCCCGTGCTGGCGGCGTTCGCGCTCCAGGCCGATCGCGGCCGACAACACCATCGCCAGTGCCAGTTCGCCGATCTGGACCCAGCCCTGCCCCTCCAGTTCCACCTCGCGGACATACCCCGGCAGTGTGAAAGTTTCGGCGTAACGGCTCAAACATTTCTCTGTCGTTTCCCGCTGGCGTTGCCTATTCTGCCGATACGAGAAATTTCAGTGCTTGTCCTGCCTGGGCAAGTTGTCACTTTCCGTGCCCCCTGACCGGGTTCATGGTGGCTCGAAATGTTTCGAAACGGTGGTAGCCGTGCGGGTTGACCGACACCTCACGCTTCCCGACCTGCTCGCCCGCCGGGCCGCCGAGCAGGCCGAGAAGACGGCGATCGTCGTCGCCGACGTCGGCGAGATCACGTTCGGCGACTGGGACCGCCGGGCCGACGCGACCGCCCGGTCCCTCGTGGAGCGCGGCCTCTCGCCCGGCGACCGCGTGGCGCTCGTCTTCGGGGAGCGCGACTGGATCGACTACGCCGTCGCCTGGTGCGGGGTGCTGCGCGCGGGCGGCGTGGCGGTGCCGCTCTCGGAGCGGTCGGCCCCGGCCGAACTCGAACACGCGATGGCCGACTGTGGGGTCGTACAGACGATCTCGAAGGACACCGCGGCCGAGCTGGCCGCCAACGACACCGCCCCCATGCGACGGTGCCTCGGGCCCGAGAAGCTGGCCCAGATCATCTACACCGCCGGCACGACCGGCCGGGCCAAGGGCGTCGGCGCGACCCACGCCAACCTGGCCTTCGGCGTCGATCCGCGCCATCGCAAGCTCGCCCATTCGCGGCACTTCCTGCACGCCTTCCCGATCGGCACCAACGCCGGGCAGACCATGCTGGTCAACGCGCTCGACGCCCGCCCGGCGGCGCTGACGACCCCGATGTTCACGCCGGGGCGCTTCGCCCGGCTCATCGAGCTCCACCAGGTGGGCACCGTGTTCGTGGTCCCGGCGCACGCCATCCAGCTGCTCAACGCGGGCGTGCACGAACGGCACGACTTCGGCTCGGTCAGGCTGCTCGGCTCGACGGCCGCGAGCCTGCCGCCGAGCGTGGCGGCCGGGATGGCCAGGGCGTTCCCGAAGGCGACGATCGTCAACTACTACACGTCGACCGAGGCCGCGCCCGCGCAGACGGTGATGATCTTCGACCCGAACCGGCCCGGCTCGGCCGGCCGCCCCGCGCAGGGCGCCGAGCTGCGGATCCAGTCGCCCGACGGCGATCCGGTGAAGCCCGGGGAGACCGGCGAGGTCTGGTTGCGCTCGCCCGCCGGGACCCGCGTCTACTACGGCGACCCGGAGGCCACCGACCGGGTGTTCCGCGACGGCTGGGTGCGCATGGGCGACCTCGGCTACCTCGACGACGACGGCTACCTCTACCTGGTCGACCGGGAGAGCGACGTCGTCGAGTCGGGCGCGCACAAGGTGTCGACGCTCCAGGTCGAGGCGGCGCTGCACGAGCACCCGGCGGTCGCCGAGGCGGCCGTCGCCGGGTTGCCGCACCCGGTGCTCGGCCAGGTGACCGGCGCGGCCGTGGTGACCCGCGCCCCGGTGACCCCCGCCGAACTGCGCGCCTTCCTGCTCGACCGGCTCGCGCCGCACGAACTGCCCGGCAGGCTCGTGTTCGTGGCCGAGTTGCCCAAGAACCACCTCGGCAAGGTGGTGAAACCCCGCCTGCTCGACCTGATCGGGCCGGCCCGCACGCCCACCGGACGGACATCATGAAGCGGGCCCCCGGCCACTTACCGGTCGCGATCTGGTTCGACGGCGACCTCGACGTGCCCGCCCTGTTCGCGGCCTGCACCGCCGTGGCGGCCCGGCACCGGGTGCTGTCGGCGCTGGTGACCGAGTCGGGCGAGCTCGTCGACGGGCCCGCTCCGGCGGTGTCGGTCGCCGCCGGGGCGACGCCGGACATCGTCGCCGCCGAGATCGCGCGCCCCTTCGACCTCGACCACGGGCCGCTCGCCCGCTTCACGCTCGCCCCCGCGGGCGAGGGCCGGCACCTGCTGCTCTTCGTGGCCCACCGGCTGGTGTTCGACGAACTCTCCAAGGACGTGCTCGTCCGCGACCTGGCCCGCCATTACGACGACCCCCGGACGTCATGGGAGCCGGTGGAGTTCGAGCCGCCGGCCGCGACGCCGCTCGACGTCGAGGCGGCCGGATACACGCTGCCCGGTCAGCGCCGGTCGGCCCGGTTGGGCCCGGGGGAACGGGTCGAGGGCGACGACGCCGTGCTCGCGTCGGCCGCCGCCGTCGCGGCGGCGGCCGGGGTGACGACGTTCGAGGCGCTGCTGGCCGGCGTGCACGCCCTGCTGTTCCGGTACGGCGTCGAGACCCCCGCCGTCCTGGTCGACGTCACCACCCGGGGACCGCACACCCGCGACCACATCGGCCCCTACGTCAACGAGGTGCCGGTCGTCACCCGGCCGCACGACCCGCTGTCCTTCCACGACTTCACGCGGGAGGTGCGGGCCCAGGTCCGCGGCCTCGACCGCACGGCCCGGCCGGCCCGGCCGCCGTCGATCCCCGTCTCGCTGAGCTACCGCCGGGCGGGCGCGCCGCCCGAGTTCCGCGGCCTCGGCGTCACGGTCGACCACACGGTGTCGGCCGAAGGCGTACGCGGCCCGCTGCACCTCCAGGTCGTCGACGGGCTCGGCAGCTGGTCGCGGTTCGACCCCGAGGCGCTCGACCGGGAGACGGTGGTCCGGTTCCGCGACGCGCTCGGCACGCTCCTCGCGCACGCCGCCGCCGAGCCGGAGGTCACCGTCGGGGAGCTCGACGTCATCCCCGCCGCAGACCGGGAGAAACTGCTCGTCACCTGGAACGACACCCGGGTCGCCCACCCGCCGGTCACCCTGCCCGAGCTGTTCGCGGCCCAGGTGCGCACCACCCCCCACGCGGTCGCGGTCTGGTACGACGACCGCACGCTCACCTACGCCGAACTCGACATGGCCGCCGGGCGGCTGGCCGGACGGCTGCGCCGGCTCGGCGTCGGCCCCGGCGACCTGGTGGCGGTCCGGATCCCGCGCTCCGACGACCTGCTGATCGCGCTGCTGGCCGTGGTGCGGACGGGGGCGGCGTACCTGCCGCTGGATCCCTGCCACCCGGCCGAGCGCCTCGACGCGATCGTGGACGACGCGCAGCCGAAGCTGGTGCTGACCGACGCGCGTGCCGACGACCACGAGGGCTACCTGCGGCTGATCGCCCCCGACGACCTCGCCTACGTGAGCTACGCCTCGACCGGGCAGCCGGCGGGCGTCGAGGTCACCCACGGGAACCTGGCGAACCTGTTGTCGTCGATGCGGGACCTGCTGGGGCCGGGCCCCGCCGACCGATGGCTCGCCCTCACCTCCCCGGCGGCCGACGCCGCCGCGCTGGAGCTCTTCCTGCCGCTGATCACCGGCGGCCGGGTGGTCATCGCGGGGGCGGGGGCCCTTCGCCGGCCGGAGGCTCTCGTCGCGCTCGCCAAGGCGCAGGACGTCACGTTCGTCCAGGCCACGCCATCGGTGTGGCGGCTGCTGCTGCCGAGCGGCCTCACCGGCGCGACGGCGCTGAGCGGCGGTGAGGCGCTGCCCGCGCGCGAACTCAGGCGGCGTTTCGGCCGGGTGGTCAACGTCTACGGCTCGGCCGAGACGACGATCTGGAGCACCTTCTCCGAGGACGACTCCATCGGGCGGCCCATCGCCAACACCGTCGTCCGGCTGCTCGACGAGCGGTCGCGGCTGGTGCCGATCGGCGTGCCGGGCGAATTGTGCGTCGGCGGCGCGGGCCTGGCCGACGGCTATCGGTGGCGGCCCGCGCTGACCACCGAGCGGTTCGTGCCCGACCCGTTCGGCGCGCCGGGCGACCGGCTCTACCGGACCGGCGACCTGGCCCGTCACCGCGAGGACGGCACCCTCGAACGGACCGGGGTCGTGCCGCCGCTGACGCCCGCGCAGCAGCGGTTGTGGTTCCTGCACCGGTTCGATCCGGCCGATCCGTCGTACCACCTGCACCTCGCGCTCCGATTACGCGGGCCCCTCGACCGCGACCGGCTCCAGGCGGCGGTCGACGGGGTGGCGGCCCGGCACGAGAGCCTGCGGACGTCCTTCCACGAGGGCCCGGAGGCGCGGGTGCGCCCGCCCGGGCCGGTGCCGATCGAGTCGTCGCGTGACGTCGAGACGGTCGCCGAGCGCGTCGACGCCCCGTTCGACCTGACCGAACCGCCCTTCCGGGTGGTGCTGGCCGAACTCGGCCCCGACGACCACGTGCTCTGCTTCGTGGTCCACCAGATCGTCGCCGACGAGTGGTCGCTCGGGGTGCTGCGCGCCGACCTGTTCGCCCTCTACGGCGACGAAGAGCCACCTGACCTGGCTCTTCGCTTCGCCGACGCGGCGGCGTGGCGGCCCGGCCCGTCGGTCGACTACTGGCGGGCGCACCTCGGCGGGGCGGCCCCGACGGAACTGCCCGCCGACCTGCCCGGGGACGGGCCGCCGGTCGGGGCCCGGCACCGGTTTTACGTACCGGAGAACGTCGTCGCCGGGCTCGAACGGCTCGACGCGCCGCTGTCCACCGTGCTGGCCGCCGCCTACCAGGTGTTCCTGGCCCGGCACTCGGGACAGCAGGACATCGTCGTCGGTACGCCCCGGCCCGCCCGCGACCACGCCGAGTTCGAGCCGATCATCGGCTGCCTCACCGACCTGCTGCTCCTGCGCGCCGACCTGACCGGCGATCCGACGTTCACCGGCCACCTGGCGGCGACCGCCGAGACCGCGCTGGCGGCGCGGGCCCACGGCGCGGTGCCGCTGGAGGAGGTCGGCGGCGACCTGCTCCAGACGACGGTGCTGCTGCACGACCGGCCGCACGACCCGGCGGAGCGGGTCGGCGACCTGCGGGTGGAGCCGTTCGACGTCGGCTGCCGGCCGGCCGGGACCGGCCTCGCACTGGAGGCGTGGCGGCAGGACGACGGCCTGCTCGCCGTCTTCGGCTACGACACGACCCGGTTCCGGGCCGAGACGGTCGGCGAACTCGCCCGGCGCTTCGGCCTGTTCTTGGACGGCATCGCGGCCGACCCTTCGACGCCGATCTCGAAGTTGCCGCTGGCGGCCGAAGACCCGATCACCGCCGAACCGGGGCAGGCCGAGCCTTTCTCGTTCACGCCCGGCCCGGCGACCGCGCTGGTCTGCGGCGACGAGGAGATCAGCTACGCCGAGCTCGACCGGCGCAGCGCTGAACTGGCCGGGGCGCTGCCGCGCGGCGGCGTCGTCGGGGTCTGTCTCGACCGGTCGGTCGAGGCGGTCGTGGCGCTGCTGGCCGTGTGGCGGGCGGGGGCGGCGTACCTGCCGATGGACCCCGGCCACCCGGGCGAGTGGCTCGCCCACCTGGCCGGGCACGCCGACGTGGTGATCACCGACCGGCCCGGACGGCTCCCCGAGGTCACCCGGGTCATCACGCCCGACGCCGTCGGCGATCCGGTCCCCTGGCCGGAGCTCGCGCCCGGCGACCCGGCCTACGTGATCTTCACCTCCGGGTCGTCCGGGGCGCCCAAGTGCGTGCTCACCGAGCACGGCGCGGTGGGCGCGCGGATCCGGTGGATGCGGGAGCACTACGGGCTGACCCCGGCCGACCGCGTCGGGCAGTCGGCCTCGCTCGGCTCCGAGGCCCACGTCGCCGAGATCTTCCCCGCGCTGTCGGCCGGGGCGACGGTCGTGTTGTCGCCTGACCTGCCGGTCACCGTGCTCCATCTGCCCACGGCCCGCTTCCACCGGCTCGTCGACGACGCCGCCGCCTGGCCGGAGAGCCTCCGGCTGGTGGTCGTCGGCGGTGCACAGGTGAACGCCGCCGCGGTGACCCGGTTCGGCGGCCGGGCCCGGCTGGTGAACGTCTACGGCCCGGCCGAGGCCACGGTGGTCGCCACGGCGGCCGACCTGGTGCCCGACGGCTCGCGGCCGCCGATCGGCCGTCCGGTCGCCGGGACCCTCGCCCGGGTGCTCGGGCCGTGGGGCGAGCCGGTGCCGCCGGGGTCGCCCGGCGAGCTGTACCTGGGCGGGATCGGGCTGGCGCGGGGTTACGTCCACGACCGGCCGGGGTTCACGCACGTGGACGGCGAGCGCCTCTTCCGTACCGGCGACCGGGTCAGGCGGCGGCCCGACGGGCAGCTGGAGTTCCTCGGCCGGTTCGACGACCCGGCCGGGCTGCGGGGCGTCCGGATCGAGGCCGCGCTCGACCGGCCCGCCGTGGTGACCGTCAGGGACGGCCGCCTGGTCGCCTACGTCACCGGCCCGGCCGAAATGACGCAGCCGGGCCCGGACGTCTGGGTGGGCGTCGAGACGCTGCCGCTGACCCTCGGCGGCCGGGTCGACCTGGCCGCCCTGCCCGACCCGCCGCCCGTGGTCGCGGCCGAGTTCGTCCGGCCCCGCACCGACGCCGAGACGCTGGTCGCCGACGTGTGGGCCGACCTGCTCGGGCTGCCGGAGGTGGGGGCCCTCGACGACTTCTTCGCACTCGGCGGACACTCGTTGCTGGCGCTGCGGGTGACCTCGCGACTGCGGGAGGCGCTGGAGTTGGACGTACCGATAAGAACGGTCTTCGAACGGCCGACCGTGGCCGGACTCGCACTGGCCGTCGAGGAACTGCTTGATCTGGAGATGGCATGACCGAAGAGCTCAGGGTCCGGCTGGCGGGCATGATCGCGGACGCCTCCAACGGCGTGATCAGCCCCGATGAGGTGCTGTCCGGACGGCACACGCTGTCGGCCCTCGGATTGACCTCGCTGGCCAGGATCAGCCTCATCGACACGATCGAGGACGTCTTCGGCCTGGAGATCGACCTCAGCGGCGACCTGTCGTCGTTCGAGGACGTCGACACCCTCGTCGCGGCGCTCAAATGAAGATCGAGTTCGTCGGCGCCACAGCGGGGGAGGCGCCGATGACGTGGGGGCAGCGGCTCATGTGGCGGGCCGTGCACCTCATGGGCGCCAGCCAGAACTACCTGAACTGCCCCTTCGTCTTCCCCGTCTACGGCCGTCGCGAGTTGTCCTTCGTGCTCGACGCCCTGCGGGTGCTGATCGAACGGCACGAGGCCCTGCGGACCACCTTCTCCGACGCCGGGCAGCGGGTCAGCCGCAGCGGCGTGCTGGAGATCGAGCTCGTCGAGGCGGGGGCCGAGCGCGGGCTCAGGGTGGCCGAGCGGGTGGCCACCGAGATGGCGCACGCCGTCTTCGACCACGGCTCCGAATGGCCGCTGCGCTGCACGGTCGTACTGAAGGACGGCCGCCCGTTCGCGCTGGCCTGCGTCTTCACCCACCTGGCGGTCGACTACGCCGCCCTCGCGCTGCTGGCCGAGGAGTGGAAGGCGCTGCTGCGCGGGGCCGTGCTGCCGCCGGTGGCGTGGCAGCCCCGCGACCAGGCCGGGCTGGAGTCGTCCGACCGCTGGCAGGCCCGGTCGGCGCGGTCGATCGCCTACTGGCGCGACGTGCTGCGCGACACCCCGCTCGACGTGTTCGACCATCCGCCGAGCGAGCCGGAGAACCCGCGGTTCATCGAGGTCACCATGGACTCGCCGGCGCTGGCGGTGGCCGCCACCCGGTTGTCGAACCGGCTCACGGTCAGCTCGACCAGCGTGATCCTGGCCGCCTGCTCCGAGGCGCTGGCCCAGGTCAGCGCGCGGTCGCGGGTGGTCATGCAGCTCGTGCACAACAACCGCCGCGACGCCAGGACCCGGGAGATGGTCGGCACGGTCGGCCAGGACGCCCTGATCGTCCTCGACCCTCCCGGGCCCGACTTCGCCGAGTTCTGCCGCAACACCCACCGCGCCGCCCTGCAGGCCTACCGCAACGCCCACTACGACCCGGCCGCGATGACCGTGATGCGCGAGCAGGCCGGCGGCCACGACCTCGACGCCTTCTTCAACGACCGGAGGGCCGCCCCCGGCTGGCCGGCCCTCCCGCCCGACACCGACCTTTCGGTGGCGAACACCCGGACGTACACGGAGAAGGCCTGGCCGGGGGTGCGGTTCAAGGTGTTCTTCACGGTCGGCGCCGACCCGGGCACCGGCCTGCTGAGCCTCATCGCCGACACCGCCTACCTCCCCCGGGCCACGGCGGAGTCGATGTTGCGCGGCGTCGAGGCCCGGCTGGTCGGGGCGGTCTAGTCGGCGATCGGGCGGCCGAAGTCGACCGCCGCGAGGATGCCCTCGGGGGTGGCGGTCCGCAACTGCGCGTCCGGCCGCAGGCCCAGCGCGTCGTTCACGGTCGAGAAGGCGATGCGGAGCGCGACGAACGTCGTCATGTCGAAGATCTGCGCGTCGGTGAACCCGGCGTCCCGCAGTTCCTGTACGTCGTCCTCGGTCGTCGCGTGAGGCTTGCGGGTGACCTTGCGGGTCCACGCGGCGACGGCCCGCTCGGCCTCGGTCAGGCCGGCGTCGTCGCCCGTGAGCACCGAGGCCGCCGTCTCGGCGTCGGCCCAGGAGGCGAGCTTGTTGCCCCACGAGAGCGCGCAGTAGGAGTTGCCGTAGGCGACCGCGCACGCGGTCACCATGACGCCCCGCAGCCGCAGCGGGATCTCGCGGGTGACCTGGCGGGCCATGCCGAAGATGCCCTCGGCCACCTCGGGCCGGTAGCCCCAGAAGCGGGTGGCGTTCATGACGTACCCGAGCTCCTCGAGATCGACCTCGGCCTCCGCCGGGTCGGCCTCCATGTCGGCCAGGAAGCTGCTCATCACGCCTCCTTCCGGGCCAGGTAGCCGACGACGTCGATGCTCGCCCGCAGCGGCAGGCCCGACCGCAGCCGTTCTTCCGCCCCCTTGATCGCGGCGGCGGTGAACGCGTCCTCGCCGATGTTCTGGATCGCCTCGTACGCCGGCCCGGTCGACGCCAGCGCCCGCGCGTAGGTCGCCGGGTCGGCGAACTCCCACGCGAACGGCACGCTCACCCGCCGGACCCCGGTGAACCCGTACTCCGCCAGCATCTGCTCGCCCGCTCCCGGACGCCCGAGGGCGACCATGTTGCGCTGGTTGTCCACCTTCGGCTCGGTGGCCAGCCGGAACGGCGCCAGCGCCCACGCGCCCGGCGACTTCTTGATGTGCCCCCACACGGTCAGCGCGACCCGGCCGCCGGGCTTCAGCACCCGGTGGATCTCCCGCAGCGCGACCGGCGTGGTGCCCCAGACGCCGCGGAAGCTGGTCACGGCGTCGAACGACGCGTCGTCCCAGGGCAGGTCGTGCATGTCGCCGACGCGGACGTCCGCGCCGGGGTTGCGGTCGCGGGCCACCGCGACCAGCCGGGCCGAGGCGTCGATGCCCGCCCCCTGAGCGCCCCGGGCGGCGGCCAGCTCCAGCGCCAGCCCCGCGCCGCAGGCGACGTCGAGGATCCGGTCGCCGTCGCCGACGCCCAGGTGCTGGTGCATGGTGACGTATTCTCTGCAGTTCCCCGGTTCGCTGAGCGTCGCGAAGTCGACCGCGCGGCGGCCCCACCCCTCGTCGACCAGCGTCCAGGCCGTCGAATCGTACATTTCCCCTGTTTCCTATCGAAGCAGCGCGGCGAGGGCGGGATTGTCGATCCCCGCCCCGAGTGTCCGCGCGGAGGCGAGCGCCGTCGGGTCCCCGAGACGGGCGCGGTGCAGATGGGCGCGCACCACCCATTCGCGCATGTCGCAGCGGGCCGCGAGCGACCCGAGCGTGGTGACGAGCGGGCGGGCCCGCTCGGTGTCGCCGGCGTCGAGCGCGCAGGCGATCGTCGCGTCGAGCACGTTGGCGTGCACCCACTGGTAGCGGTCGGGCAGCCGGTTGCAGCTGTCGGTGGCCTGGCCGAACCAGCGCAGCGCCGCCGCGTACTCGCCCAGGTTGCGGCTGAGCAGGCCGAGCCCCCGCGCGGCGGTGCCCTCCCAGCACGGGTCTTCGACCTGGCAGGCCAGCACCCACGCCCGTTCGAGGCCGTCGGCGGCGGCCTCGACGTCGCCCATGCGCAGGTCGATCTCGGCGCGCAGCGCGGTCGGCCACGGCAGGAACGCCATCCAGCGCTGCTCCTCGGTCAGCTCCAGCGAACGCCGCAGCACCTGGTGGGCCTGGGAACGTTCGTCGCGCATCAGGTGGACGCGGCCGAGGATCGACAACGACCACGCGTGCTGCTTGTGGTGGCCGCCGCGGGCGGCCAGCTCGATCGACCGCTCCAGGTGCCCGATCGCGGCCCGGTAGTCGCCCTGGTCGGAGGTGTTCTGGCCGAGCACCCCGCAGATCGCCGCCGTCTCGGCGTCGGTCCGCGCCATCGCGGCGGCCTTGGTCAGCCACATCGTCGCGGCGGTCCGCCGGCCCGCCTTGACCTCGACGAAGCCGAGCTCCCGGTGGGCGGTCACCGCGACCGACCGGTCGCCCGCGGCCTCGGCGTGCAGGATCGCCTCGTGCAGCGCCAGCGAGCCCTCCTCGTCGCGTCCCTGCAGGGCGTGGACGAGCGCGCCGCCGAGCGCGCAGTAGGCCCGCGCCTTCAGCGCCGCGTCACCCGTCCGGGCCGCTTCGGCGACCGCCGTCCGCAGGCACTGGACGCCCGCCGCGACGGCCCCGGCCATGATCGCGGCCTGGCCCGCGTCGAGCTGGCTGACGGCGGCGGCCCGGCCGCTGAGCGGCGGCAACATCGGCGAGTCCGAGCCCACTTTGACCGCCTCCCGCAACGCCGGAGAGGTCTGCACGCCCAGCTCGCGCCGCATCAGGTCTTCGCACACGGCGACCTGCTTCAGCGCGGCGGGCCGGTCGCCGGCCATGGTGAGGCTGCGCACCAGCAGCTCGTGGTTGCCCTCGTCGAGCGGGTTGTGCTCGACCGCGCGGGCGGCGTACACGACCGCTTCTCTGGCCCGGCCGGCGGCGAGCAGCCGGGCGGCGGCCTGCCGGAGCCGGGCCTCGACCATGCCGGCGACCCGGTGGCGGGCCACCAGGAGCCAGGACTCGAACTCGAGGGAGGACGCCAGGTGCACACCCTCGAGCAGTTCTCCCCCGAGTTCGAGCAGCGGCGCCGGATCGGCGTCCTGGTCGAGCAGGACGTGCACGTCGACCGTGACGTCCTCCCCGAAGCCGGTGCGGACCGGGTCGCCCGAGAGGGCTTCCCGCAGGCCCAGCGCGCGGCGCAGTTCGGCCAGCGTCCAGCGCAGCGCGCCCAGCGGGTCGTCGGCGTCGCCGAACAGCAGCTCGGCGAGGCGCTTGCGGCTGGGCGGCCGCTCGGCCAGCAGCAGATAGGCGAGCAGGGCCCACGCCTTCCGGCCGCGCGGCGGTTTCGCCGGTCCGCCGCCTATTTCGACGGCGGGCGGCCCGAGCAGCCGGATCGACACCATGAGCCCACTCTCACATCGGTCGGGGGCGTCGGCCCAGATCCACTTTCAGTTCTCGTGAGTGGTGGGACGCCCGGCGTCCTTCCACGCCTTCAGCCCGCCGTCGAGGTGGGCGACGTCGCGGTAGCCGAGCGACTGGAGCGTGCGCGCGGCCAGCGCCGACCGACCGCCCGAGGCGCAGAACAGGATCACGGTCCCGGCCGGGTCGAACTCGGCGCGGTGGTAGGGGCTGGCCGGGTCGGCGTAGAACTCCAGCATCCCCCTGGGAGCGAGGACGGCCCCCGGGATGGTGCCCTCCTTCTCGACCTCGCCCGGCTCCCGCAGGTCGACCAGCGTGACGCCGCCGGCCTCGACCGCCTTCGCGACCTGCTCGACCGGCAGGTTGTCGATCTGCGCGCGCGCCTGGGCGATCAGATCCTTCACGGACTCGCTCATGGTTGTCCCCCTCATTGGACGTCGTCGTGTGACGAACCCCGACTATCCGGGCCCACCGTGTGAGGAGGCGTGTGCGCGTGGACCGCTCCTATCATGAGGTCGTGAACGCGGAGCCTGGCATACCGGCGTCGATCGACAGCTATCGCATCCTCCACCGCATCGGCCACGGCGGCCAGGGCGCGGTCTACCGCGCCGAAGGCCCCGACGGCGCCCCGGTCGCCCTGAAGGTCCTCCACGACGAACTGTCGAAAGACGCCGACCACCGGCGGCGGTTCCTGCGCGAGGTCGAACTGGCCCGCCGGGTCGCCCCGTTCTGCACCGCCCGCGTGCTCGACATGGGCGTCTTCGGCGACCGGCCCTACATCGTCAGCGAGTTCGTGCCCGGCACCTCCCTCCACCACGTGGTGCAGCAGGAGGGCCCCCGCACGGGCGGCGGCCTCGAACGCCTGGCCGTGGCGACCGCGACCGCGCTGGCGGCCATCCACCGGGCCGGGATCGTGCACCGCGACTTCAAGCCCAGCAACGTGCTGATGGGCCCCGAGGGCCCGGTCGTCATCGACTTCGGCATCTCCCGCGCCCTCGACCACACCGCGACGATGTCGGGCTCGATCGGCACCCCCGGCTACATGGCCCCGGAACAGATCGAGAACGGCGAGATCACCCCCGCCGCCGACGTCTTCGCGTGGGCCGCCACCATGGCCTTCGCCGCGACCGGCAGACGCGCCTTCCCCGGCACGACCGTGCCCCAGCTGATCAACGCCATCATGACCCGCGAACCCCGGCTCGACGGCGTGCCCCCGAACCTGCGCCCGCTGATCGAACAGGCCCTGAACAAGGACCCGGCGCTCCGCCCCACCGCCCCCGACCTGGTCAAGGCGCTGACGGGCGACGACTTCGCGGTCGAGACGATGCCGCTCGCGCCCCCGGTGAAGAACCGCAGACCGGCCTGGCTGGCCGGCGCCCTGGCGGTCGTGGTGGCCGGCGGCGTGCTGACCTGGCAACTGTGGCCGAAGCCCGACACCGGCACGACGGGAGAGGGCGCCCGCATGGGCACCACGCTCACCTTCGGCCAGCCGGTCGGAAACCCGGTGAACGTGCAGGAAGACGACGTCCGCAACATCGGCTACATCACCGTCGGCGGCGTACCGACGGCGGTGAGCGGCGGCGACGACAACACCGTCCGCGCCGTCGACCTCACCACCGGCACGGAGCTCCACGCCATGACGGGCCACGAGAAGTGGGTCAGAGACGTGGCCGTCGGCCTGCTCGACGGCACCGAGATCGCCGTCACCGCCGCCGACGACGGCTCCCTGCGCATCTGGGACCTGCGCAAGGGCACCCAGCTGAGCAACCCGATGCTCGGCCACGAGGGAGGGGTCAAAGGCGTCGACCTCGGGACGCTGAACGGCGACCCCATCGCGGTCAGCGGCGGCGTCGACGGCACCGTCCGCGTCTGGGACCTGCACAGCGGCGAGCAGATCGGCGACCCGATGACCGGCACCACGGGAGCCGTCTGGGCGGTCGCCCTGGCCGAGGCGAACGGCGTCCCGATCGTGGTCAGCACCGGCGACGAGGGCTGGGTCCGGGTCTGGGACCTGACCACGAGGCAGCAACTCGGCGACCCGATGACCGGCCACATCGGCTGGGCCAGATCGATCGCGATCGGCGCCCTCGACGGCAAGCCCATCGCCGTCACGGGCGGCGAGGACAAGACCGCCCGCGTCTGGGACCTGACGACCCGAACGAGCCTCGGCACCCCGCTGACGGGGCACACGAGCTGGGTGTGGGGCGTGGCCCTGGGCGAGTCAGACGGCAAGACCATCGCCGTCACCGCCAGTGAGGACAAGACCGCCCGCGTGTGGGACCTGGCGGCCGGGGCCGAAATCGGCGAGCCACTGGAGGGGCACACCGACCGGGTGTATTGCGCGGCTTTCGGCACGGTCGACGGAAAACCGGTCGCCATCACAGGCGGCCGCGACGAGTCGATCCGCCTATGGGACCTGTCGCCCCCGCTACCCGGCTGACAATACGATCTAGTGAATTCACAATCCGGGGTTCCAACAGAAATCACCAATTGCGTTTTCGATATTTTCGTTTCGGGGTAGAGTTCTGACTACGGCAACATGCGGCGAGGGAGGTCTCGGATGGGCGACACATCGTTGGCCGCCGGTGACGCCAGGACATTCCTCCCGGAGGAAGATCCTGGAAACCAGGCCGCCATAGTCGATCTGGCCGCGGAACTGCGAAGGCGACAACGCTCGGTCGCCGACCGCCCGGCCCTCCTGACCGGCCCAGACGGCTCCCCTCAACTGCCGCTGCCACCTGCGCTCTATGACGCTCTCCTGAAAGTGGCCGAGGCGCTCTCCCAAGGCCTGGCCGTGACGGTCGCGCCGCAGCACACGACGTTGTCGACCTACCAGGCCGCCGAACTGCTCGGCATTTCCCGGCCGACATTCGTCAAACTTCTCGAAAGCCGGGAAATCCCCTACCAGCGAGCGACTGACCGGCCGGGAGCACACCGCCGCGTAAAACTCCGAGATGTCCTGATTTATCAGGAAAAGCGGCGCAGTGAACAACGCCGCATCTTGGATGAACTAACTCAGGAATCCGTAGATTCGGGCACATACGACAAGCCGTCAGACGATTTCTGAGACGTTTTCCCGGAACGTACATATGCTGTCCGCGTGCCATTCTCCGCCGTCTTGGATGCATGCGTTCTGTTTCCGAACGCCCTGCGTGACACCCTTCTGCGGCTCGCGCAGGCCGGCACCTACCAGCCGTTATGGAGCGAGCGCATCCTGGCGGAGGTCCACGGCGCCCTGATTCGCAAAGGGCTGCCCGAATCGAATGTCACCCGCATGGTGTCCCTCGCCCGGCGCGCGTTCCCGGAAGCGACGGTGACTGGCTGGGAATCCCTGGAACGTTCCATGACGAACGATCCCAAAGACCGCCATGTGCTCGCCGCCGCCGTTCGCGGGCACGCCCACGCGATCGTCACCTTCAACCTGCGCGACTTTCCCCTCACCGCCTGCGAACCCTGGGACATCGAGCCGCTGCACCCCGACACGTTCCTGCTCCATGAAGTGGAGTGCGCCCGGTCCGTGATCCTCAACGTGCTGAAGGAGCAGGCCGCGGCGACCGGTAAACCGCCGCGTCCTGCGATGACCCTCGAAGACGTCCTGTCGTCACTGGAGATATGCGGGTCCCCTGCTTCGTCGCCGAGGTTCGATCCCAACTCCACCGCGACTAGCGGGCCAGGCCCGGGGCGATGACCAGGCGTTGGATCTGCTGGGTGCCCTCGAAGACGTCCTGTCGCCACTGGAGAAATGCGGTCCACCGCTCCGTCGCCGAGGTCCGATCCCAACTCCACCGCAATTAACGAGCGAGGCCCCGGGCGATGACCAGGCGCTGGATCTGGTTGGTGCCCTCGAAGATCTGCATGATCTTCGCCTCGCGCATGTACCTCTCGACCGGGAACTCGCGCGTGTAGCCGTAGCCGCCGAACACCTGGACCGCGTCGGTCGTCACCTTCATCGCCGCGTCGGTGGCGACGAGCTTGGCCACCGACGCCTGCCGCGAGAACGGCAGGCCAGCGTCCTTGCGGCGGGCCGCGTCGACGTACGTCGCCCGCGCCGAGTCGACGGCGGCGGCCATGTCGGCGAGGAGGAAACCGAGGCCCTGGTGGTCGATGATGCGCTTGCCGAAGGTGGTGCGTTCCTTCGCGTAGGCGACCGCCGCGTCGAGGGCGGCCTGAGCCAGGCCGGTCGCGCAGGCGGCGATGCCGAGGCGGCCCGAGTCGAGGGCGCTGAAGGCGATCTGGAGGCCCTGGCCCTCTGCGCCGATCAGGCGGTCGGCGGGCAGGATCGCGCCGTCCCAGTGGGCGCTGGTGGTGGGGACGGCGTGCAGGCCCATCTTCTCTTCCGGCTTGCCGAAGGTCAGGCCGTCGACCTGGCCCGGGGCGAGGAAACAGGAGATCGACTGCTCGCCCGTGCGGGCGAACAGTGCGTAGAAGTCGGCGCGGCCGCCGTGGGTGATCCACGCCTTCGCGCCGTTGATCTCGTAGCCGTCGGCGACGCGGGTCGCGCGGCAGGTCAGGGCGGCGGCGTCGGAGCCGGCCTGGGGTTCTGACAGGCTGTAGCCGCCGACGAGGTCGCCCGCGAGCATGTCGGGCAGCCAGCGTTCGATCTGTTCGGGGGTGCCGAAGGTGGCCAGCGGGTGGCACGACAACGAGTGAACGCTCACCGCCACGGCGACGGACGCCCAGCGCGCGGCGAGTTCCTCGAGCACCTGGAGGTAGACCTCGTAGGGCTGGCCGCCGCCGCCGAACTCCTCCGGGTAGGGGAGGCTCAGCAGGCCGGCCGCGCCGAGAGTGGCGAAGAGGCCCTCGGGATAGGTCTCGGCACGTTCGTGCCGGTCCACAATCGGCGACAGTTCCTTGTCGGCCACATTACGGGTGAGGTCGAGCAGGTCACGGGCCTCCGGGGTGGGGAGGAGCCGGTCGACGGCCACAGGGATCTCCTGACATCGGTCGTTGGTAACCCCGATGGTCTCAGAGCCGTGTCCACTCCTTCACGGTGGTCATCTGGTCAAGCGGGCGAGGCGGAAACGCCTGAGCCGGCATACAAGTCGGAGAGTTCGGATGGCGGGCCCCATCCAGGTGGCCGAGGAAGGTGAGCCGGTATGTGTTGCCAGGGCCACGTTCGCGGCCCGGCCACAGCGTTCTTCTCGGCCTGCAAAACGGTCGTCGCCGAACTGTTCGGGTTACGGCCCAGGCCGGTTCGACACCCATCCGGGCTCGACCTCCAGCTTGATCCGCACGTCTCCGTCAGGCCACGTAGCCGGTGACCGCGTCGGAAAGGGTGCGGTGATCTCAGCGGACCCCGATAGGGGTCAGGCCGCTGCGTCGCCTGGCCATGCGATGGCCCCTGAACAGGGCCTGCGCCGGGGCGACGCCGTATGCGTCGGTGGAATCGGGAAGAGGTGTTACTAGAAGCCATCTTCGAGCAGGGGGCTGTAGCGCGGCTCAGCCATGGCCACGCGTTCGCCCCACCCCTCGGCACCGGCCGGTCACTCGCGTGGGCGGCGAGAGGTCTCGACGCCGGACGCAGTGCGGAACGGGGCCACCGGCGGCATGGAGATGCGCCGGAGTTCGATTCCTCACGGGGAGAAAAGGTACCGCTGTGCCCCCGTTGATGGGGGCACGCCAATCGTGATCTCTTATCGCGGTAGGTCTGATTCAGGCTCAGGTGTGAGGCGGTGCGCGGGCCCGGTGTCCGGGGGCGCCGGCGACGTGGGCGGAGGTTGGCAGCCGCCACGCGCTGTGCACCTGAACCGGCCGATTATCTCTGACCAGAATCACCGGCACGAATTCGACGAGCAGATAATTTCTCGTTTGTTTTATCGTTCGCGTCACCGTGGCATCTCCGCCCGGCGCGAGATCGCCGGGCCACCACGGTAGATTGATGCGCCCGGTGATGGTCTCCTCAGCGTCGACCACCACGTCCGGCACCGGCGTCACCGACAGGGCAAGAGCCGTACCTGCGGGAACGAACAATCCGATGACGGCGAAGGCGAGCGAGACGAGAATCGCCCATGTTCTGCCGATCAGCCTGCCCACAACACACCCCCACAAATAGCGAGCTCATTTGATTTTCGCCCCGGGGGGTGGCGCCTTATTTAGTGACACCCCTGAACTACCCCCGGCGATCACGCCTGTAAACAAACTTCCGAAGAAAAAATTCGAGCGCCGCGATGTGGGCTTGTGTCCCTTTTTTCGGCGTCGGTACGCTGACTAAATCCGGATATCCCGGCGAAGGGTCAGCCATTGTCGGCCCCGCCCGACAGGTGCGCCGTGTGCCGACAGATCAGGCTTTCTCGTACGGTCCGGCGACCAATAAAAAACAGACATGAGACCCATGAGTCCGAATCGGCTGATCTGAACGTTTCAGTCACGACCTCGGATGACATTACGGCGATGTCGACGATGGTTGACCGGTTGAGTCTGGATTTCTACGTTCTGGGCCTGACGCTCCCCCAGATTGGACCGGCTATGAAACGTTTCGCCCTCGTCGCGGCAGGGCTGCTGGTGGCCGCGGTCGCCCTGCAAGGTCCGGCCACGGCGGCCGTGGCCTGCCGGATCGACTATTCCGTCGGCAGTTCGTGGCCGGGCGGCTTCTCGACCACCGTCACCGTCAACAATCTGGGCGACCCGATCGACGGATGGCGGCTGACCTGGTCGTTCACGGCCGGGCAGACGATCACCCAGGCGTGGAACACCGCCCTCACACAGAGCGGCGCGAACGTGACGGCCGACGACGCCGGCTACAACAAGCAGCTCGCGACGGGCGCCTCGACCGCGTTCGGCTTCAACGCCTCGATGAGCGGCACCAACAACCCCACGCCGACGAACTTCGCGCTCAACGGCGTCACCTGCAACGGCTCCCAGCCCAGCCCGACGCCGACCCCGAGCCCGACGCCGACGCCCACTCCGTCGCCGACCCCCACGCCGTCGCCCACGCCGACTCCGACGCCGAGCCCCACCCCGACGCCCACGCCCAGCGGCGCGAAGCAGGTCGAAGACCTCGACCGCGGGGTCATCTCGGTCCGCAGCGGCAGCGCGAACCTCGTGTCGTGGCGGCTGCTCGGCACCGAGGCCAGGGACACCTCGTTCAACGTCTACCGGTCGGGCACGCGCGTGGCCACCGTCTCCAACTCGACGAACTACCTGGACAGCGGGGCGTCGTCCGACGCGACGTACACGATCAGGGCGGTGAACGGCGGCGGGGAGGGGCCCAGCTCCGAGACGTCGTTGCGGTTCTCCAGCGGTTATCTGGACGTGCCGATCAGCCCGCCGAGCTCCAACTACACCGCCAACGACGCCAGCGTCGGCGACCTCGACGGTGACGGCCGCGTCGACCTGGTCCTCAAGTGGGAGCCGAACGACGCCAAGGACAACTCCCAGTCGGGCGTCACGTCACCGGTCTACGTCGACGGGGTCAAGCTCGACGGCACCCGCCTGTGGCGGATCAACCTGGGCCGCAACATCCGCGCCGGGGCGCACTACACCCAGTTCCAGGTGTACGACTACGACGGCGACGGCCGCGCCGAGGTCGCCATGAAGACCGCCGACGGCACCGTCGACGGCCGAGGCGCCGTGATCGGCAACGGCTCGGCGAACTACGTGAACTCCGGCGGCTACATCCTGTCGGGCCCCGAGTACCTGACCATGTTCAACGGCCAGACGGGCGCCGCGATGTCGACCGTCGACTACGTCCCGGCCCGGGGCACCGTCTCGAACTGGGGCGACAACTACGGCAACCGGGTCGACCGGTTCCTGGCCGGTACGGCCTACCTCGACGGCCAGCGCCCCTCGCTGATCATGTCCCGGGGCTACTACACCCGGGCGGTCGTGGTGGCCTGGGACTTCCGCAACGGCACGCTGTCCCGCCGGTGGACCTTCGACTCCAACAACGCCACCTCCTACGCGGGCCAGGGCAACCACCAGCTGTCGATCGCCGACGTCGACGCCGACGGCCGGGACGAGATCGTTTTCGGCGCCGCCGTCATCAACGACAACGGCAGCGGCCTCTACAACACCGGCCTCGGCCACGGCGACGCGCTGCACGTCGGCGACCTGAACCCGGCACGGCAGGGCCTGGAGATCTTCAAGGTCAGCGAGGACTCCTCGAAGCCGGGCTCGTGGATGGCCGACGCGCGGACCGGCCAGATCCTCTGGCAGACCGCGTCGGGCGGCGACAACGGCCGCGGCGTCTCGGGCGACATCTGGGCCGGCAGCGCGGGCGCCGAGTCGTGGTCGGCGCGCGACACCACGCTCCGCTCGCCGACCGGCGCCTCGCTGGGCCGCGAACCTTCGTCCATCAACTTCCTGGCCTGGTGGGACGCCGACCCGGTCCGCGAGCTGCTCGACGACGTGCGCATCGACAAGTACGGCACCGGCGGCGACACCCGCCTGCTGACCGGCTCGAACGTGCACTCCAACAACGGCACCAAGGCGACCCCGTCGTTGTCGGGCGACATCCTCGGCGACTGGCGGGAAGAGGTGATCTGGCCGACCAGCGACAACCGGGCGCTGCGCATCTACTCGACCCCGATCGCCACCTCGGTCAAGATCCACACACTGATGCACGACCCGATGTACCGCGTCGCGCTGGCCTGGCAGAACACCGCCTACAACCAGCCACCCCACCCGAGCTTCTTCATCGGCGACGGAATGGCGACCCCGGCCAGGCCGAACGTGTACGTGCGCTAGTTGCCGATCTCGCCCTTGCGGTTGCAGCGGGGGCAGATCCGGTAGCGGCCTTCGAGGACGCTGGACGGGAGAGTGCCCTTGCCTCCACAGCGAGGGCACTTCCTGAGCGGGTTGTTGGTCGCCGCGACGTAGAACACGAAGACGACGGCGAGGATGAACAGGACGGGCATGAGCGAGGCCACGGGACTCCCCTTTCGGGAGAGCTGCTGGACACCCAGCGTGCCGACCTGAGCCGCTTCTGTGCACTTCCCTGTTAGCCAGGACAGCACATAAATACCTTTTTAGTCGGCGATGTAACTCACCGAGTTCACGTAGTAGCCGGCCGCCTTCGTGCCCCGTACGTGCAGGAACATCGCGCCGCCCTCGTAGGAGTAGGCGCAGCTGTAGCCCTTGGGCTCCTTCGAGCAGCCCTGCCAGTAGTAGGGCACGCCGGTCGGGTCGTACTTGACGGCGAAGCGGGTCTTGATGGCCCCGGCCGTGGCGATCTCGCGGGCGCGGTTCTTGGCGCCGAGCTGCCAGTAGCGGTAGAAGGTCTTCGCGACCGTCGAGGGCGAGGTGACGTGCTGCGACGTGTAGACGGTGGTCACCCTGGAGTTCTTGACGACCATGAGGAAGCCGTTGAGGTCGCCCGGCACCTTCACGCTCGTGTGCACGAATCGGCACGTTCCAGAAGCGGTGCAGCCGGCGAACTTGTCGGGGGCGCGGAACTTGTACGCGAGCAGCTTGTCGACGACGTCGGGGGCGGCCCACTTCAGCATCGCCTTCCGGTCCTTCTTGACGAAGCCCTTGAAGACGTTCTTGGCGACGGTGGCGGGAGCGGGCGCCGCGTTGGCGGGGGCGGCGACGGTGAGCAGGGCGGTCGCGGTCACCGCGGCGCCGGCTAACAGTGATCTTGAGGACATGGGGCGAGCTTAGAGCCGTCCGCTTTACACCCGATAGCGGATGACTTGCCGGGGTAGTCGATAGAGATGGCGATCTACGGCTTTCACGCCTCCCATGAGCAGGTTTCCCCCAGTGATCTTCTGGACGCCGTCCGTCTCGCCGACGAGGCCGGCTTCGCGATGGCGATGTGCTCCGACCACATCGCGCCCTGGAGCGCCCGGCAGGGCGAGTCGGGGTTCGCGTGGTCGTGGCTGGGCGCGGCGTTGCAGGCCACGACCTTGCGGTTCGGCGTGGTGAACGCGCCCGGCCAGCGTTACCACCCGGCGATCGTCGCGCAGGCGATCGGCACGCTCGCGGCGATGTTCCCGGGCCGTTTCTGGGCCGCGCTCGGCTCGGGCGAGGCGTCGAACGAGCACGTCACCGGCGACCGGTGGCCGCGCAAGGAGATCCGGCAGCAGCGGCTGCGCGAGTGCGTCGACGTCATGCGGGCCCTGCTGAACGGCGAGGAGGTCAGCCACGACGGGCTCGTCACCGTCGACCGGGCCCGGTTGTGGTCGCTCCCGGCGGAGCCGCCGAAGCTGGTCGGCGCGGCGGTCAGCGTGGAGACGGCCAGGTGGGTGGCCGAGTGGGCCGACGGGCTCATCACGGTGAACAGCCCCCACTCCAAGCAGGTCCTGGACGCCTACCGCGAGGCCGGCGGGCGGGGCCCCGCTGCCGTACAGGTGCATCTGAGCTGGGCGCCGACCGAAGACGAGGCGCTGGCGACCGCGCACGACCAGTGGCGGTCGAACGTGGTCGGACCGCCCGGCAGCTGGGACTTCGACAGCCCGGAGATGTTCGACAGCGTGGCGCGGTTCGTCACCCCGGAGGAAGTGCGCAAATCAGTCTTCGTCTCCGCCGACACCGCACAGCACGCCGAGTGGCTGCGGGGGTACGCCGACGCCGGTTTCGACGAGGTCTACCTGCACCACGTGGGCAAGGAGCAGACCCGGTTCATCGAGACATTCGGCGCGAAAGTGCTGCCCGAGCTCACTACAGGGTGATCGACCAGGAGTGGCCCCGCAGATGGTCAAGATCTCCTCTGACCTGCGCGCGGAGCGCCGGGCTGCGAATCGTCAGCGATCTACGCTCGCGCTGACTTGTTCGCATCCCGGTGTTTCCGGGCGATGTGAGGATGACCAATGCGGTTTCTCAAATATGTGATCGGCATGGCCATGGCGCTACTGGTGGGTTCGGTCGCCCCGGCCCACGCGGCCGACACCATCGTCACCTTCACGATCACGGGCGGCGCGCTCACCATCAGCGCTCCGGCAAGCGTCAACCTCGGCAACACCGCTGCGGGCGCGACCCTCCAAGGGACGATCGGCCCGGTCACGGTGAGCGACCTGCGTGGCACTTTGCTCGGCACCTGGACCGCCAGCGTCACTTCGACCGACTTCACCACTGGTGGCGGCACCGCGAACGAGACGATCGCCAAGGCCAACGCCGCCTACGCCTCGGGCCCGGCCACCTCGACCAGCGGCGTCGGCACCTTCGTGCCCGGCCAGTTGACCGTCCTGCTGGCCCAGCCGCTCTCCGCCACGGTCACCGCGTTCACCGCGACCGCGCTGATCGGCAACAACACGGTCACCTGGAACCCGACCCTGCGCGTCACCATCCCGAACTCGGCCGTCGTCGGCACCTACACCGGGACGGTGACCCATTCGGTGGCGTAGCCGCGCCGCTCTTCACCGGATCCTGATCTCGCCCCTCCTGGTTCTGCTTCCCGTCCTGGCCCTGACCGGCCGGGCGGACGCGGAGCAGGAGGGCCAGGTCGGGATCCGGCTCGTTGAGGCGCCACAGGACAGATCAGACGATCCGCGCGCGCGGGCCTACATCGTCGACCACGTGAAGCCGGGGACCGTGATCCACCGGCGTTTCGCCGTGAACAACACCTCCGCCAAGCCGCAGACGTTGTGGTTGTACGCGGCCGGAGCGGAGATCAAGAAGCGCAAGTTCGACTTCCTGCCGGAACAGACGGCCAACGAGTTGTCCTCGTGGATCGCGTTCGACCGCCCGGCGGTCACGCTGCCACCCGGCGGCGAACGTTTGCTCAAGGCCACCATCCGGGTGCCGCAGACGGCCTGGAAGGGCGAACGGTACGCCGTCATGTGGGCCGAGGCCCGCGCGCCGGCGACGAAGGAACGCAACGTCCAGATCCACAACCGGGTCGGCATCCGCGTCTACCTCGACGTGGGGAGCGGCGGCGAACCGCCGACCGACTTCCGCGTCGACAAGATCTGGGCCGGCCGCGACCAGGCCGGGAAGCCGCGCCTGGAGGCGCAGGTCAGCAACATCGGCATGCGGGCCGTCGACATGACGGGTGAGCTGCGGCTGTCGGAGGGACCGGGCGGCACGTCGGCCGGGCCGTTCGAGGTGACGACCGGCGTGACCATGGCGCCCAAGGACGTGGGACAGGTCGAGGTCCTCCTCGATCCCTCGCTTCCGGCGGGGCCGTGGAAGGCGGATCTGGAACTGACGAGCGGACGTACCACCAGAACCGCGAGCGGGACGGTCACGTTCCCCGCCGCCGTCAACACGACGGCCGCCGTGAAACTGAGCAGCACCGCCTTTCCCTCGCTGACCGCCCTGCTCACCACAGCCGGGGCGCTCGCAGTGGCGGGTGGTGGCTACCTCATCTGGCGACGGGCCCGGAGGACACCGTGAGACCACGCGTGACGGCGACCCTGGCGGCAGTGGTCGCCGCCGTCGTGACAGCCTTCCCCGCCATCGCGGACGACCAGGCCGATCCGCCCGTGGACGACACCGTCGTCGTGGGCGGAACCTCGGGCGGCGTCCTGGATGGCACACAGGAGAAGTCCGCCCAAGGTGGCCCGGCCCGTCGCAAACCCCGCGCTCATCCGGCGAAACGGCTGGCTCTCGCCGGTCTGGCCATCACCGCCCCCACGTCCAGATCGCTCGGCAGCGGCACGATCGGCGGCCAGTTCTCGTCCCAGCTCGGCGCGGTCACCGTGGTGGACGATCGCGGCCTGTTGATCCAGCTGAGCTACACGGCCACGGTGAGCACGACCAACTTCACCACCACGATCAACGGCAACACCTCGACGATCTCGAGACCGAACATCTCCTACTGGTCGGGCCCGGCGACCGCCGCCTCTGGCGTCGGCGTGTTCACCCCCGGCCAGCTCACGGCCGCGAACGCGGTCGCCCTCACGGGTAACCACACGGCTTTCGCCGTGACATTGGCGGTGGGAAATACGTCGGTCAGCTGGAATCCGACAGTAATTGTCAGAGTTCCGTCATCAGCGGTCGCTGGTTCCTATTCGGGCACCATCACCCATTCGGTGGCGTGACAGGAGAAATTACAGGCTCATCTGCCGTTCGATGTTGCGCAGGTTGTGGCGGGCGAGCGCGAGGTTGGCGCGGTCGCGGTCGAGCACCAGGTAGAGGAACAGCTGTCCGCCGGGGGCCTTGAGCAGCCGGATGATGTGATATTGCCTGTTCAGCGTGATGAGAATGTCCTCGATCTCGTCGTCGAGGGCGAGCGAGGCCATGGTGCGCAGCTTGGCCCGCACGACCTCGGTGTTACCGGCTGCGGCGACTTCGAGGTCGAACTCGCGGCCGCCGCCGATCGTGCCGAGGCTCATGCCGCTGCCGTAGTCGACCAGCGCGGCGCCGATCGCCCCGTCGATGGCCATCGCCTCTTTTAGGGCGGTTTCGATGTTCATGCTGCCTTATCCAATGCTGTTGTGCGTGCAGGGACATAAGGTAACTCTTGCGGCCTCAGATAGTGAAGGGCACAAAAGTGTCATCGCACGACCTCGATCACCCCGTCGGTGTCGATTCCATGCTCCGGCTGGGCGAACCCATCGACGGCTCTCATCTGCTGCGCGTCATGGGGAGCCCCGGCGGGATCGTCCACGTACGCGACGGGCTGGTCGTCGCGGCGACCACACCGGCGTCCCCCGGACCGGAATCCCTGCTGATCCGTTCGGGACGGGTGAGCGAGACGGCCTGGAACGAGGCCTTCACCGCGGGCGCCCCCGACGACCGGCTGGCCGCCGAACTGGTCGCCCGGGGCAGCGTGGGGGAGGCGGGGCTGGAGGCCGTCTGCCTGTCGGCGGTGTTCGACGCGGTCTTCGCGATGGCCCTGTTCGGCGTGGAGGACAGCCAGCCCGAGCCGACGGACGACAACGACGTGCCGCCGCCTTTACCGGTCGTGCCCGGCATCGAGCGGGAGCGGCTGGCCAGGGAGACGGCCCGCCGGCTGGCGATCACCGAAGAGTGGCGTGAGCTGGGCATCACCCCGTTCATCCGGCCCACGGCGGTGCGGCCGATCCCCGCGCTGACGATCGCCGCCGATCACCTGCGCCACGAGATCCTCACCAAGGCCAACGGGCGGCGCACGCCCCGCGACATCGCGTTCGCCCTCGGCCAGGGCCTGTTCGTGGTGATCAAGGAGATCGCCGCCCTGGTCAGAGAGGGCCTGCTCACCATCACCCCGCCCGCTCCCCAGGTCGACGACCGCAAGGAGCAGTCCGGAGCACAGGAGGAGCGGCGGCAACCCCTGCTGCCGCGCCGCCGGCCGGGCACCAGCAAGATCGCCAAGTTAATGGGCGCCGACGAAAGTTAAGAACCATGGCACAGAACGCTCTGAAGGCAGAACTGCACTCCCTGCGCGACCGCGTGACGGGGGTGATGGAGACGGCTGTCGCCACCGTTGACGGTCTGCTCGTCGTCGCCGACACCGACGGCGTCTCCCCCGAGACCGTCTCGGCCCTGTCGGCCGCGACCCTCGGTCTCGGCAAGCGCTTCGGCTACGAAGTGGGCCTCCACGAACTGCGAGAGGTGGTCATCCGCTGCCGCGGCGGCTTCATCGTCGTGTACGCCGTGGGCTCCATCGCGCTGCTCGCGATCCTGGGCGACGAGGGACTCGACGTGGCCCGCCTGCACGTCGAGTCACGGCCGACCGTCGAACGCCTGACCCACCTGCTCGTCGACGAACGGGCCCGCGCCTAGGAGACAGCCGTCTTGCGCCGCGAGACGGCCACACCCGCCAGGCAGAGCGCGCCGCCCGCCAGGGCCAGCCAGGTCGGGGTCTCCCCCAGCAGCACCCACGCCATCACGATCACGATCGCCGGAACCACGTAGGTGGTGGCGCCCATCTTCCCCGCGGTCGTCCTGGCCAGGGCGTACGCCCAGGTCGTGAAGGCCAACGCTGTTGGGAAAACGCCGAGGTAGATCAGGTTCAGCGTGGCCGACAGCGGCGCGTCGGCGGCCTGGCCGATCAGCTGCCCGGCGAACGGCAGGCAGGTGACCGCGCCGATGAGGCAGCCGAAGGTGGTCACCTGCAACGCGGAGGCGTGCCGCAGCGCGGGCTTCTGCACGATGGTCGCGATCGCCCACGTCACCGCGGCGACCACACAGAGGGCCACGCCGAGCACCGAGGCCCCGCCGCCCTCGGACATCGAGTAGCCGACGACGACCGCGCCGGTGAACGACACGGCCATGCCGATGAGCAGCCGGCGGGGGAAGCCCTCGTTGAGGAACAGCCCCGACAACAGGGCGATGATGATCGGCCCGATGTTGACGACCATGGCGGCCGTCCCGGCGTCGACCTCCTGCTCGCCCCAGTTGAGGGCGATCATGTAGATCCCGAACCAGAGCACGCCGGAGATCGCGATCCCCGGCCAGGCGGCACGCGGCGGCAGCCCTTCACGCCGGGCCAGCAGGATGACCACGAGGGTCAGCGACCCGGCCAGCATCCGCCCGAGGGCGAGGGCTCCGGGGGAGTACGAGAGAACGGCGTGCCTGATGGCGACGAACGCGGACGCCCAGAGCACCACGGTCACCCCCGCGGCGATGAGGGCCCTGCGGTCGGTTTGTTCCACGGTGGGCACTTTAGGGGGACACCTGGCCCCCACGCATCACGGTTTCGCGCCCTATTGACAAGGAAGTTTTTTACGTACAAACTTGTTTTTGCGATGAGAGACGTCCTGTACCTGGAAGAGATCGAGCAGGCCGAGGCCCTGCTCAAGCCACAACGCATCGACGTGCTGCGGCAGCTCGCCGAGCCGCGCACCTGCGGCGAGGTGGGCGCGATCTTGGCGCAGACCCCCCAGCGGGTCTACTACCACGTGAAACGCCTGGTGGAGGCCGGGCTGGTCGAGCAGGTGTCCGAACGGAAGGTGCGTGGCATCTCCGAGGGCATCTACCAGGCCACCGCCCGCTCCTACTGGCTTTCACCCCGGCTCGTCGGCCACATCGGCCTCGGCCGGGCCCGCGACGAGCTCAGCCTTGGTCACCTCCTCGACCTGGTCGAAGAGGTCCAGGCCGACATCGCCGCACTCGACCGATCGGTTCCCGAGCTGCCGTCGATCGGCGTCTCGGGCGACATCCGCGTCCCACCGGAGCGCCGGCCGGAATTCCTGGCCGAGCTCCAGGCCGTCCTGCAGCGCCTGTTCACGAAGTACGGCGGAGCTGAGGGCGACCCTTTCAAGCTCGTCGTGGCCTGTTACCCCAACCAGCAAGGAGAAGAGTCATGACCCAGTCCCCCACCTCCGCCGTCCGGATCCAGGCCCCGCTCAAGACGGTGTTCCACGCCTTGACCGACCCCGCCGAGCTGCGCGTCTGGTTCGCCGAGCACGCCGAGGTCGACCTGCCGAACCGGTACGACTTCTGGGGCCGGCACACCCTGGAGGGCGACGCGCCCCACCAGCGGGTGCTGGAGGCGTCCGACGAGCACATCAAGTTCGCCTGGACGCTCGACGGCACCGAGACCACCACCGAGATCCGGCTCACCGAGACCGACGGCGAGACCCTGGTCGCGGTGTACCAGTCCCACTTCGACCGCAACCTGCTCTTCTCCGGCAGCACCAGCCCGCTCGTCGCGCTGGAGACCTTCTGGGCGCTGGCGCTCGGCAACCTCGCCGACCATGTCGAGGGCCGCACGCTCGGCCCGAAGGTCGACTACACGGCGAAGGTCGGCGAGTTCAGCGCGACGCTGACGGTCGACGCCCCGGCCGACCGCGTCCGCACCGCGCTGACCGACTCCGAGCAGGCCACCGCGTGGTTCGGCTACCCGATCGGGATCGAGCCCGAGGTCGGCGGCCGGTTCGCGATGGGCGGCCTCGAAGCGGCCGGCGACCACGCCGCGAGGTTCGTCTCGCTCGACGCCACGTCGGCGACGATCGACTGGGGCGGCATGGTGACCAGCTGGGAGCTCGAGGGCTCCGGCGGCCAGACCACGCTCACGTTCGTGACCAGCGGGTTCGACGCGGCCAACCCGCCCTACGCCGCCTGGGGCGGCTGGCTCAGCGGCCTGGTCGAGCTGCGTCGCTACCTGGAGCAGCCGAACTGGCGGTCGGTGTTCGTCCAGAACTGAGCATCCGGGGCAGGCTCGGCGGCTTGAAGAAGCCTTCGGCGATGGCCGAGGCGATGCCCACCCTGACGAGGTCGCGGGTGTCCCCGTACGCGAGGAAGCGGGGCACCCACTCGGGGTGATACTTCACGTTGGCCCGGTAGAGCGCTTCGAGCTGCCACCAGCGCGACAGGAACAACAAGGTGCGCCGCCAGGCCCGGATCACCGGGCCGGCGCCCATCCTCGCGCCCTCCTCGAAGGCCGACCGGAAGACCGCGAAGTTGAGCGAGATCCGTTCGACCCCGAGCCAGCCGGCGTTCCGCACCAGCCCGGCGACCATGAACTCGACCAGGCCGTTCTCGGCCGTCCGGTCTCGGCGCATCAGGTCGAGCGAGAGCCCCCGGTCGCCCCACGGCACGAACGAGAGCAGTGCGGCCTCGTCGCCCTCCTTGCTGAGGCTCTCGACCAGCACGCAACCGGCGTCGAGCGGGTCGCCGAGACGGCCGAGGGCCATCGAGAAGCCGCGTTCGGTCTCGGTGTCGCGCCAGGCGTCGGCGCGTTCGCCGATCAGGGACATCTCCTCGGGGGCGATGTCGCCGTGGCGCCGGACCCGCAGCTGGTAGCCGGCCCGTTCGACCCGGTTGGCGGCCTGGCGCACGCCGCGCATCTCCCGGCCCTGCAGGCTGAACTTCTTGACCTCGATGACGGCCTCGTCGCCGAGTTCGAGCACCTTCAGCCCGGCCCGCTGGTAGGCCCTGGCCCCTTCGGCGCCGCAGCCGATGGCAGCCGGGGTCCAGCCGAACTCCCGCGCCTGGCCGATCCACGCCCTGATCGCGTGGTCCCACGCCTCGGGGTCGCCGAGCGGGTCGCCGCCCGCCAGGGTCACCCCGTTCACCACCCGGAACGACACGGCGGCCTTGCCGCTCGGCGAGAAGATGGCGCTGCGGTCGCGGCGGGTGGCGAAGTAGGCCAGCGAGTCGCGTTCGCCCAGCAGGGCCCGGAGCCGTTCCTCGTCGCCGGGCGCGAGCACGGCCCGCTGCCGCTGCGACCGGAACAGCACCCCGAAGGCCACCAGCAGCGCGATCGCGCTCATCAGCCCGATCAGGAACGCGACCCAGGCCGGCGGATGGCCGTAGCCCTCGACCTCGATGACCCCGCCGAGCACCCGGCTCAGCACCCAGATCGCGCGGGCCGACCGGATCAGGTCGCCGGGGAAGAAGAAGGCGAGCAGGAAGCCCACGACGTAGGACAACCCGAGCAGCGCGATCAGGGTGCCGGTGGCCTTGCGGAACGAGCCCGCCTGCGTCCTGGCGAAGAACTCGCCCCGCCCCCACCACAGGTAGCCGATCAGGATCAGCGCGATCGCCCCCGAGACCAGCACCTCGCTGAACAACCGCCCCCGGTCGGGCACCTCGGCCATCGGCGCGACCGCCACCAGCGGCGTGGAGATCACGCTGAGCAGCACCGAGAACGCCAGCAGCAGCACCAGCAGCCGCCAGGCCACCCGTTTGCGCCGCGCCAGCGCCCCCGCGAGCAGCCCGAGGAAGGCGGCGTAGGCCAGGTTGGGCGTGAGCGGCACGGCGTAGTCGTCGACCAGCGCGGTCAGCGGCCGCGCCATCTCCCGCAACGGCGGCACGATCGCGATGGCCGCCGAATAGACCGCCAGCACGGTCAGCACGATGGACGCCACCCGCGGCACGTCAGCCCGCGCCATCGTTTCCCCCCAAGACCGGCGACGAAGGGGACATACCCCATTTTCCCAGGTCAAAAGCGGGTGGTGGACGCGGCGGCGCGACCCGCAGGCAGATCAACGCGGCCGCCAGACCACAGGCGGTCGCCAGCGGATGCCCCAGATCCCACACGGTACGGCTGATCACGATCGGCGCCCCGACACCCACCGTCAACGCGATGATCCAGGCCGCCCGCCACCGCCCGTGCATCAGCACCACGGCGGCCACCACCCCGGCGACCATGATGTAACTGACCCCGACGTCGGTGGACACGGCCAGCCGCGCCGGAGCCAGCCCGTTGGTGATGGCCCGATACTCCACGAGCGCCGTCAGCAGCGACCCGAACACGTGCCCGCAGAGCCCGATCACGATGATGCGCGGCGTGCCGTAACGCTGCTCGGCCCAGGCGACGACGGTGGCGTACACGATCACGTAGAAGGCCAGGAACGCCCCGCGATCCGACACCCAGAGCGCACTGTCGGCCAGCACCACCAGCGGATTGTCCGAGAGCCGCGCCAGATTGGTGCTCTGGAAGGTCGTCAGCACGTCGATCAGATCCGGCGGCCCGGTCCGCTGCAGAACCGTCGAACTCGTGAACACGACCACATAGGTGAACGTGGCCGGCGCCGACAGCACCCACTGATGCGCGAACCGCGTATAGGGCGCCCCGGCCGTAACCGCCCGCCGCGCCCAGGGGGACCACCGAGACACCCCCCGGAGGAGATACCAGCCCAGGGTGACCAGCACGAACACCAAACAAAAGATCATGCGGCACCTCGGCTTCCCCCTGTGGTCGGAGACATGTCCAACCCCCAGTCGGATACGCCGGACACACCCCGGTCTTTACCGTCAGAACGTGACCAAGAGGGGCCAAACCCAGTCGTAGCGCCGACCAGTCGTGGCTTGGCCGCGTCCGGGCCTGGACTGAGGAGCGCAGGAGAGCGAAGCGAACCGGAGCGACGAGGGAAGGCCCGGACTGGAAGCGGCCAAGCCCGCCGCGCCGGAGGCGCGGCAATAGACACAGCAAGCCCGCCGCGCCGGAGGCGCGGCCATTAAACAGGGAGGTCTCATGTTCGTGCTCACCGTTGTCGTCGCCGGGCTCGCGTTGTTGCTGATGGGCAATGTCGCCGGGTTGTTCTACGCCTACTCCGTGTCGGTCATCCCCGGGCTCAACGCCACGCGGGCCGATCATGCCGTCGCGGCGATGCAGCAGATCAACGTCAAGATCCTGAACCCCGTCTTCTTCGCCTCGTTCATCGGGGCGCCGATCGTCGCGGCCGTCGCCGGGGTGCTGCTGCTGAGTTCGGGGCAGCGGGGGGCCGCGATGTGGTTCTTCGCGGCGACGGCCGTCTACGTGCTCGGGTCGTTCGTGCCGACGGCGATCGTGAACGTCCCGTTGAACAACGCGCTGCTGGCGGTGGGGGAGATCACCGATCCGGCGCGGGCGGCGCAGGTCTGGGCCGAGTTCGCGCCGAAGTGGGCGCCCTGGAACCACCTGCGCGCCGTGGCCAGTTGCGCGGGGCTGCTGCTGACGGGGGCCGGGCTGTTCGTCTGGGCGGGGAACCGCTGACCCTCCCTATGCTGGGGAGGTGCGCGAGACCTTTGAACTGGATGACGAGTTCATCCCGCTCTGTGACCTGCTGAAATATCTGTCCATCGCGGAGAGCGGCGGCGAGGCCAAATACCTGGTCGCCGAGGGCTACGTGCTGGTCGACGGCGAGGTCGAACTGCGCAAGCGGTTCAAGGTCCGGCCCGGCCACGTGGTGAGCGGCGACGGCTTCGAGATCGAGGTCGTCGCCGCCGCACACTAGTTCTGGCGCGGTTCGGCCACGAAGACGACGCCCTGGCCCGACACCTCGAAGGTGCCCGCCGAGGCGGCGTGGAAGGCCGAGTCGCCGGGCCGCAGCTTGGTCTCGCCGGCCAGCACGACCGCTCCCTCGACGCAGACCGCGATCCGGGGCACGCCGCCCGGCAGGGTGCGGCCCTCGCCGGGGACGATGCGGCGCAGCTGGAACTCGGGGCAGTGGGGCAGGTAGAGGTCGCCGACGGGCACGATCTCGGCGGGCTGCTCGTCGGCGTCGGTGATGCGCAGCAGCTCGTCGACGTCGATCGGCTTGGGGGTCAGCCCGGCCCGCAGCACGTTGTCGGAGCTGCCCATGATCTCCACGCCGAAGCCGCTCAGGTAGGCGTGCAGCACCCCGGCGCCCAGGTAGATGGCCTGGCCGGGAGCCAGTTCGTGCTGCCGCATGAGCAGCGGCGCGAGCACGGCCGGGTCGGCCGGGTAGCTCTCGGCGAGGGTCGCGACCAGCGGGTCGCAGGAGGCGCGCACCACGTCGGCGACCAGCGCGGGCCGCTCGTCGGCGGGCCATTCGAGCAGCACCCGCAGCGCGCCGAGCACGTCGCCGGCGGCCAGCCGGTCGACCACCGGCCGCAGGGCGGGCAGTTCGAGCGCCCCGACCAGGGCCGCCGACTCGGGGCCGGGCCGGAAACCGGCCAGCGCGGAGAACGGGGTCAGCGCGACGATCATCTCGGGCTTCGGCCACGGGTCGGAGTAGTTGGCGTCGCCCCGGAGGAACCCCTCGGACGCCTGGTCGAGGGTGGGGTGGACCTGCATGGACAGGGCGGCGTCGACCGCGATGAGCTTCATGAGGTAGGGCAGCCGCTCGCCGAACCGCTCGACGACCTCGGGCCCCAGCTCACCGGCGGGGTCGGCGGCGATGACCTCGGCGAGCGTGCGTTCGACGCCGTCACGCGTCAGCCGCGACGGGCCGGAGGGGTGGGCGCCGAGCCACATCTCCGCTTCGGGTCCGGTGGCGGTGCGGCCCGTCAGCGCGGCGATGGCCGTGCGGGAACCCCATCCGTAGTCCTTGATCGGGTTGGTGAGCAGGTCCACGTCGTCTACGTCCTCAGGAATCGGGGTGTCGTTCCCGACCAGGATGTCAGGCGCGCCCGAGTGCCAGGGCCGCCGCTCCGAGCAGTCCGGCGTCGCGGCCGAGGCTGGTCGGCTCGACCTTCAGGCGGCGCAGGAACTTGAGCCCGGCCTGGTCGGCCACCGCGCGCCGCAGCGGCGTGAGCAGGGTCGTTCCGGCGGCGGCCACCCCGCCTCCCACGACGACATTGTCGACGTCGAACAGGGCCGCCGTCGTCAGGATCGCGGTCGCCAGCGCGCCCGCGGCCCGGTCGAACGCCTCCACGGCCACCGCGACGCCGCGTTTGGCGTCGGCGGCCAGCGCCCGGCTGTCGACCGGCCGGCCGGCCCAGAAGGTCGGCTCCACCGCCTGCTGCCAGCCGTTGGCCAGCGCCCACCGCACCATCGACGGCCCCGACGCGATCGTCTCCACGCACCCGACGGCCCCGCACCGGCACGGCTCCCAGCCCTCGCCGGCCCGGATGTGCCCGATGTGCCCGGCGTTCCCGGTCGGCCCGAGGTGCGGCTGCCCCTCGAACACCAGCCCGCCGCCGATGCCGCTCGACACGACGATGCCGAGCAGCGCGCCCGCGTGGAACCGCCCTCTCCACCACTCGCCCAGCGCCATCAGCTGCCCGTCGCCCGCGAGGTGCACCGGCACCCCGGGCAGCAGCTGGGCCACCGTCTTGACCAGCGGGAAGTCACGCCAGACCGAGATGTTGGCCGGGCTCACCGTGCCCCGCACCGCGTCGAGCGGCCCGGCCGAGCCGATGCCGACGCCGGTCAGGCCCTCTTCCGAGATGAGCCCCGGTACGACGATGCGCGCCACGATGTCCTTCAGCGTCGCCGTGGGGTCGGGGCCGACCGGCATCTCCAGCTTGGCGGTGATCGCCCCGGAGGGTTCGACCGTCGCGGCGAAGAACTTCGTACCTCCGATGTCTATCGCCAAGACGGTCATGGATTCCCCTGTCTATTCGTTGACGCAGCGGAGCACCGGGTAGGCCGTCAGGGCCTCCGGGCCGAGATCCTTCCCGGTCACGACGAAGGTCGCGGTCTCTCCGGGGAGCAGGGTGACGAGCATGTCGTCGACGACCGCGGCCGGGTCGAGGCGGTCGGGGAACAGAGCCAGGTCGCGGACCAGGGTGCGGGCGGTGACCTCAACCCGTACACCGTCGCTGAGCTGCTCTGTCGTCACGTCGTAGCTGGCCTGCGGCAGGTCGTCGGTGTGGAACCTGAGGGCCCGCAGGTCGCCGACCGAGGCGCTCACCAGCTCCTTCGACAGGTCGCCGGGCGTCATCGAGGCGGGCAGCGGGACGGTCATCGCCGAGCGCGGGGCCAGCCTGACCGGGAACCGTTCGCGGGCCAGTTCCTCGCCGTGGACGGTCAGCCGGACCACCGACAGGTCGGCCTGCCATTCATCGGATGTGTCGTTGACCACCGCGACGGTCTCGTTGTCCTGGAAGGTGACGAGACGGTCGGCGAAGCTGCGGCGCATGGCGTACCAGAGCGGTTTTCTGCGGCCGTCGCCGTCGACGGCGGCCCACGACGTGACGGGCCAGCAGTCGTTGAGCTGCCAGACGATCGTGCCCATGCAGTAGGGCGTCAGCGAGCGGAACCGCTCGACGCCGAACGCCATCGCGTGGGCCTGGTTGAGCTGGGTGTAGTAGTGCCAGTCGTCGAAGTTCTCCGGCTGCGGCAGGTGGCCGCGGAGGCCGCGCAGCAGCTTCTTGTTGCCGTCGAGCGCCTTCTGGTGGTGCAGCACGCCCTTGGACGTCGGCGTCAGCGGCTCGTCGGAGACGGCGCGGCGCAGCGTGGCGTACGTGGGCGGGCCCTGGAAGCCGAACTCGGCGACGAAGCGCGGGGTGTAGGTGCCGTAGAAGGTGTAGTCCTCGCGGTTCCAGACCGTCCAGATGTGGGTGGTGCCGCGTGACGGGTCGTTCGGCGGGGCGTCGGGGCTGCCCGAGTAGGGCGAGCCCGGCCAGTAGGGGCGCGTCGGGTCGAGCTCGGCGACGATCGCGGGCAGCAGGTCGAAGTAGAACCCGGCGCCCCAGCTCCGGCCGTCGAGGGTGTCCTGCCAGTTCCAGTCGGCGTGGCCCTCGATGTTCTCGTTGTTGCCGCACCACAACACCAGCGATGGATGGCTCGACAGGCGGGTGACCTGCTGGCGGGCCTCCGCCTCGACCTCGGCCCTGAACGGGCCCTCCTCGGGGTAGGCGGCGCAGGCGAACGGGAAGTCCTGCCAGACCAGCACCCCGAGGGCGTCGGCCTGGGCGTAGAAGTCCTCGCTCTCGTAGAGGCCGCCGCCCCACACCCGCAGCGTGTTGGCGCCGGTTTCCACAGCCTGTTGAAAACGTTCGGCGACGCGCTCACGGGTGACCCGGTTGGGGAAACAGTCGTCGGGGATCCAGTTGAAGCCCTTCATGAAGACCGGCTCGCCGTTCACGACCAGCCGGAACGCCTCGCGCTCCAGGACCACCGACCGGAAGCCGATCTCACGCGCCCACACGCTGTCGCCCGCGGTCACGGTCAGCGTGTAGAGGGCCTGCTCGCCGTGGCCCCGGGGCCACCACAGGTCGGGCTCGGGCACGGTCAGGGTGATGACGGCGGTGCGCTCGCCGGGCGCCAGGCGTACCCGGTCTTCGACCCCGGCGACCGACGCGGTCACGGTGAGCGGCGCCTGGGCGGCGCGGTCGACGGTGACGTGGACGCGCACCTTCCCGTCGCGCCCGTCGAGCGTGACCAGGGGGCGGACCTCCGCGAGGCGCGCCGACGACCAGGTCTCCAGGTAGATGGGCCGCCAGATGCCCGAGGTGACCACGGTCGGGCCCCAGTCCCAGCCGAAGTTGCAGGCCATCTTCCGGATGAACTGGTAGGGCTCGTCGTACGCGCCCGGCCGGTCGCCGAGCGCGGCCCGCTGCTTCTCGGCGTAGCCGTAGGGCGCCTCGAACAGCACCTTCAGCGTGTTGCGCCCCTCGCGCAGCAGGTGCCGGGCCGGGAAACGGTAGACGCGGTGCTGGTTGGCGGTCTGGCCGATCTGCACCCCGTTGAGGATCACCGTCGCGGCGGTGTCGAGGCCCTCGCAGACGAGGTCGGCCCGTTCGTCACCGGGGTCGGTCCAGTCGAAGGCGGTCTCATACGACCAGTCGGTGCGGCCGATCCACTTGAGCCGGTTCTCGTTGTCGTCAAGGTAGGGGTCGGGGATGACCCCCGCGTCGAGCAGGTCGGTGTGCACGCATCCCGGCACCGTCGCCGGCAGTCCCGCCACGACCGGGCGGGGTTGCCCGGTCGACGAAACTGCGGTGACGGTCCATCCTTCGTGCAGCGTCCTGATCACGACGCGTCCTCCCATTTCGTGTGCAGTTGCGGCACCGACGCCAGCAGCTTCCTCGTATAAGCGTGCTCCGGCTGCTCGAACACGGCGTCGGTGGGTCCGTACTCCACGATCCTTCCCTTGTGGAGCACGACGGTCCGCTCGCTGATGTAGTTGCCCAGCGCGAGGTCGTGGGTGATGAACAGCACCCCGAGGCCCCGCTGCTTGAGGTCGGCCAACAGGTTCAGCACGTCGATGCGGGTGGACGCGTCGAGCATCGAGATGATCTCGTCGGCGACCAGGTATTCGATGTCGAGCAGCAGCGCCCGCGCGATCAGGAGGCGCTGGAGCTGGCCGCCGGACAGCTGGTGGGGGAACTTGTTCAGCACCGCCCCCGGGCTGAGCCGGACCGCGTCGAGGGCGGCCTCGATCTTCGCGGTCCACTCCTTGTCGGGAACCCCCTTGAAATAGACCTCGCGGATCATCGTGAAGACCCGGTCGGCCTTGAAGACCGGGTTGTAGGAGCTGAACGGGTCCTGGAAGACGCCCTGGACCTTGCGGTAGTAGTCGCGCTTGCCGATCTGGCGTACGTCGCGGCCGTCGATGGAGATCGTCCCGGAGGTCGGCGGGAGCAGCCGGAGCACCATCTTGCCGATCGTGCTCTTGCCCGAGCCGCTCTCGCCGATGAGCGAGACCACCTCGCCCGGCTTGATCTCGAAGCCGGCCTCGTCGACCGCCGTCATGGTCTGCCCGCCGAACGCGCCGATCCGGTAGACCTTGGTGACCCCGTCGAGTTTCAGCATCAGGCGGCCTTCCAGCAGGCGACGACGTGGTCCTTCTCGACCTCGACCGGGGGCGGGTCCTCGGCGCACTTCTCGAACGCCAGCGGGCAGCGGGCCCTGAACCGGCAGCCGGGCTCGGGCTTGAGCAGCGACGGCGGGTTCCCGGGGATGCCGGTGAGGCGCTTGTCGGCGTACCGCACCCCGACCTCGGGCAACGAGGAGATCAGCAGTTGGGTGTACGGGTGCTTCGGCGCGTTCACCACGGTCGAGGCCGGGGCCTTCTCGGCCAGCTTCCCGGCGTACATGACCATGATCGTGTCGGCGAGCTGGTTGGTGAGCGAGATGTCGTGCGTGATGAAGATCATCGACTTCACGAAGCCGCGGTCACGGAAGCCCTTCAGCGTGGTGACGACGGCCTTCTGGGTGGAGACGTCGAGGGCCGAGGTGATCTCGTCGGCGATCAGCAGCGACGGGTTGAGCAGGGTCGAGATGACCATGACCATGCGCTGCTTCATGCCGCCCGACAACTCGATCGGGTACTTGCCGAGCACGTCCTTCGGCAGCTCCACGAGTTCGAGGCGTTTGTGCAGCTCGTCGAGGTCGAGCTTCTCGCGGCGCGATTCGAGCAGCTCCCTGACCATGCGGCCGATCTTGCGGGTCGGGTTCATCGCGCTCATCGAGTACTGCGGGATGAGGGAGACCTGCTTGAACCGGTAGGGGTTCATCTTGGCGTCCTCGCCGATCGGCAGCACCTGCCCGTCGAGGGTCACCGAGCCGCCGACGTGCTTCATCCGGCCGTCGAGCCGGATCAGCGCCTTGCCGAGGGTGGTCTTGCCGCAGCCCGACTCCCCCGCCAGGCCCAGGATCTCGCCGTCGCGCAGGCCGAACGAGACCCCGTCGAGGGCTTGGACGTCGCCCTTCAGGGTCCGGTAGTAGACCCTGAGGTCGTCCACTTCCAGGGTCATCTACAGCTCCCTCAGCTTGGGGTTGAACACCTCGTCGAGGCCGACGTTGGCGACGTACAGGGCGCCGACGATGAGGGTGATGCCGGCCCCGGGTGGGACGAACCACCACCAGAGGCCCAGATGCATCGCGCTCCACTGGTGGGCCTGTTGCAGCATCAGGCCGAGGGACACGGCGTCGGTCGGGCCGAGGCCGATGAAGTCGAGCGACGAGGCGATCAGGATCGAGCCGCCGAACAGCAGGATGAACGTGAGCAGCAGGTAGGAGCTCATGTTCGGGGCGATCTCGCGGGCGATGATGCGGCCCGACCCCACCCCGCTGAGCCGGGCCAGGTCGACGAAGTCGCGTCCGCGCAGCGAGAAGGTCTGGGCGCGGATCGACCGGGCCGCCCACGGCCACTGCGTCAGCCCGATGAACAGGGCCTGCATGCCCGCGCTGCGCACGCCGATGTAGGCGTTCAGGATGAACAGCACGGCCAGCGTCGGCAGCACCAGGACGATGTTGGTGAGCATGTTGAGGATCTCGTCGATCCAGCCGCCCTTGTAGCCGGCCAGGAACCCGACGACCATGCCGATGACCGCCGCGATGCCGCCGCCGAGCGCGCCGACCAGGAACGTCGTGCGCAGGCCGTGCACGAACTGGGCCCACAGGTCCTGCCCGAACGTGTTGGTGCCGAGCCAGAACTCCGCGCCGGGCGGCTGCATCTGCATGCCGACGTACTCGCTCGGGGGTTTCTCGATGAAGAACGGGCCGATCACGCCGATGCCCAGCAGGACCAGGATGATCCCGGCCCCCACCAGCAGCTTCGTGTTGCGGACCGCGAAGTAGAGCGCCTCCCACCTCATGCCGCGGCACCCGCCATTCCGACTCGCGTCCGGGGATCGACGATCACGTAGACCACGTCGATGATGAAGTTGGCGATCAGCACGCCCAGCACGATGAACAGGAACGCGCCCTGGAGCAGGAAGAAGTCCTTGTTCTGGATGGCCGCCAGGATCAAAGACCCTAGTCCTGGGTACGAGAACACGATCTCCGTCACCAGCGCGCCGGCGACCAGCACGCCCAGTTGCAGCGCCAGACCGGTGATCTGCGGCAGCACCGCGTTGCGGAAGGCGTACCGGCGGATGAGCTTCTGCGGGGCGCCGAGCGCCGACATGTAGTTGGCATAGTCGGATTCGAGCTCGTAGATGATCACGTTGCGCATGCCGATCGCCCAGCCGCCCAGCGCGACCAGGAACAACGACGAGAACGGCAACAACCAGTGCCAGAGCAGGTCGGCGAAGAAGTCCCACGTGAACGAGGGCGTCATCGAGAAGCTGTAGCCGCCGGCCACCGGGAAGATCCCCCACACGACGCCGAAGCCCCAGGCCATCAGAGCGGCCAGCCAGAGGTAGGGGGTGGCGGTGAGCACGTACGAGACCGGCAGGACGGTGTTGTCCAGCACCTTGCGGCGGGCGGCGAGCGCGCCGAGGCGGTTCCCGACCACCCAGCTGAGCAGGATCGACGGGACGAGCAGCGCCAGCGAGTAGGGCACCGCCCGGGTGAGCAGGTCGGCGACCGGCGTCGGGAACGCCCACAGGCTGATGCCGAAGTCGCCGCGGAACAGGGATCCCCAGGAGTTCAGGTACTGCTGCCACCAGGGGAGGTCGAAGCCGAACAGGTTGTTGTAGTAGACGCGCAGGGCTTCCTGGGCTTCGGGCTGCGCGACCCTGGCCCGGGCCAGCATGCTCGCGACGGGGTCACCCGGCATGAGGCGCGGCACCAGCCAGTTGACGGTCACGGCCATGAAGAAGGTCAGCCCGTAGATGAGCAGTTTCCTGCCGAAATAGCGACGCAAGAGGGGTTCTCCCTAGGGTGGCCCTCCCCGGCTTCGCAGTGCCGGGGAGGGCCGAGACGGGTTGGCTAGGGAGCGACCGGCTGCAGCGACGCGAGCGACTCGAAGCCGCCGAGTTCGAGCCAGTTACGCCACATCGTGGGCGCCGACTTGGGCGCGCTGCCCTCGCTGGAGGGCCAGTTCTTCCAGACGCTGCTGCTGACCTGCGACCAGAGGCCGTTGTACCAGAGCGGGATCACCGGCATCTCGTCGAGCATGATGCCCTCGATCTGCGAGGCGACCTTCTTCATGCCCTCGACGTCGTCGGTCTTGACGCCGTCGAGCTGCTGCACCAGCTTCCAGGCTTCCTCGTTCTCGTACCGGCCGAAGTTCACGGTGTTCTGCTGGGCCTGGACGGGGAGCTGGAAGACGTACTCGAAGTAGGTGTACGGCGAGTTCGAGAGCTGCCGCTCGTTGTTGATGACCAGGTCGAACTTGCCGGAGTTGCGGGCCTCGACGAGGGCGTTGTAGTCGGGGAACTCGGCCTCGACGTTGATGCCCGCGGCCTTGGCGCCGGTGGCGATGACCCGGATGGCCTCCATCCAGTCGGTCCAGCCGGCCGGCACGATCAGCTTGAGCGAGATCGGCGAGCCGTCCTTGTTCTCGACCATGCCGTCGCCGTTGCCGTCCTTGTAACCGGCGGCGGCGAGCATCTGCTTGGCCTTGTCGGTGTCGAAGGCGAAGCCCTTCTGACCGACGACCGCCTGGTCGACGAACTGGTCCCACTGCGGCAGCAGGCCGGTCGGGCTGGCGGGCTTGACGAGGTTGCCGTACACACCCTCGACGATCTTCTTCACGTCGACCGAGGTCGCCAGCGCCTTGCGGAACGCCGCGTCGTTCAGCGGCTTCTTGGTGGTGTTGGGCACCAGCCAGGCGGTGTTGGCCGAGAGCATGTAGGGCGGCTCGGGGTAGAACGTGCTGATGCCGAAGGTGCCGGTGACCAGGTTGGCCGCGCCCGGCAGGAAGTTGTTGGAGAGGTCGAGGCCCTTCTGCAGCAGCAGGCCCATCGCCACCTCGTTGGAGGAGTTGACGATGTCGACGATGTACTTCGGCTTCGGGTCGAGGTTCAGCTGGGCCTTGCCCCACCAGGCGTCGTTCTTCACCCACGCGACGCGGTCCTGGTCGTGGCTGTGGTACTTGTACGCGCCGGTCCCGACGGGGTTCTCGTTGATCCCGTCGAGGACGTCCTTCTCGGCCCGGCCCTCCCAGATGTGCTTGGGCACGATCGACCGGCTGTAGATGTTGAAGTCCCACTGCTGGTAGTTGGCCTTGGAGAAGCTGAAGCGCACGGTCGACGCGTCGGGCGCCTCGACGCCCGAGAGCCAGTTCCACAGGTTGTGGTAGGGGACCGTCTCCATCTTGCCGAGCTCGAAGGTGAACTTCACGTCGTCGGCGGTGAACGGCTTGCCGTCCGACCAGGTGATGCCCTGCCGCAGTTTGACCTCGTACGTCGTGTCGTCGACCCACGAGCCGCTCTGGGCCAGCCACGGGGTGAGCTTCCCGGCGACCGGGTCGAAGTGGAACAGCGTCTCGTAGACCAGGCCCTTGGTGCCGGTCGCGGAGTCCCACTCACGAATGGGGTTGAAGTTCGCGGGCGGCCCCCACTGGGTGCCGCTGGTGTAAAGCGTCTCGTTCCGCGGGAAGGCGCCACCCTCGGCGGCCGGAGCCGGTGCGGCCGGCGCCGTCGCTTGCGGAGCCGGGGTGGGGGTGCCGCCACTCGTACACGCGGACGCGAGTAAGCCCGCGGCCACGATAGGGATCAGAAACCGGGTAGCGCGGTTCCGCATCGTCTCTTCTCCTTGCATCCACACACATACTGGCCAACCCCGATGGGTCGGCCGGTGGGAGCCCCCGGCCGACGTGTTGGGAGCGCTCCCAAGGGAGATCCCAATGCGTGATTCATGGCTGAACCGGATAAGTACCGAGACCGTAAATTCCGCATGACGGGGGTGTCAATAGCCTGATATAAGCTGAACCAGTTAAGTCGCACGGCGGGGTGGGTTCGTGAAAAGACCGACGATCTCTGATATCGCACGTCAGGCGGGGGTTTCGAAGGGTGCGGTGTCCTACGCGCTCAACGGGCAGCCCGGTGTATCGGAGTCCACCCGGCAGCGCATTCTTGCGATAGCCGATGAAATCGGCTGGCGGCCGAACAGCGCCGCCCGCGCCCTCAACGGCGCCCGCGCCAACGCGATCGGCCTCACGCTGTGCCGTCCGGCCCGCATCCTCGGCATGGAACCGTTCTTCATGGAGCTCATCAGCGGCCTGGAGGCCGAGTTGTCGGCGCGCGACTTCGCGCTCATGCTCCAGGTCGTCGGCGACCACGACGCCGAGATCGCCGTCCACCAGCGCTGGTGGGGCGAGGGCCGCATCGACGGCGCGTTCCTGGTCGACCTGCACGTCGACGACCCGCGCGTGCCGGTCATGGAGGAGCTCGGCATGCCGGTCGTCGTCATCGGCGACCCGTCGGGGGCCGGCACGCTCATGCCGGTCTGGTCCGACGAGGGCGCTCCCGTACGCGAGACCGTCGACTACCTCACCGCCCTCGGCCACCGGCGGATCGCCCGGATTGCGGGCCTGCCGAAACTCGTGCACACCACGCTGCGCGACCGCGAGTTCGCCCGCGCGTGCGCCGGGCTCGACGACTGCCCGGTCGTGCACACCGACTACACCGGCGAGGAGGGCGCACGGGCCACCCGGCGGCTGCTGTCGTCGCGGGTCAGGCCCACCGCGATCGTCTACGACAACGACATCATGGCCGTCGCCGGACTTTCGGTCGCCCAGGAGATGGGCCTGGCCGTGCCCGCCGACCTGTCGATCGTCGCCTGGGACGACTCGCCCCTCTCTCAGGTCGTACGCCCCCCGCTGACCGCCCTGACCAGGGATATCCCGGCCTATGGGGCACACGCCGCACGTATGCTGCTCGACCTGATCGACGGCTCCGAGACCGGTTCGTTCGAAGACCGGGCGGCCAGTCTGAATCCTCGCGGAAGCACCGGACCGCCGGTTTCGGCCGGGCATTAGGGGATTCGTCGTTACACTTTGCAGCGGTGACCGGGGGGTGGCCCCGGGCGTTTCCCCGGGGGTAGGGCGTTGAGTCAGGTCGACGTGCGTCCAAAGCTGGTTCCGCCGCCACTGCCAGAACGGCCCCGCCGCCTGTGGGTGGCGTGGGTGCAGGTGCTGATCGCGGCCGTGATGGGCGTCGTGGTCGGGGCGGTGAGCTTCGTGGTCACCGGTTATGTGAAGGTCACCACGAACGTCAAGCACGAGTCGATCCCCACAGCCGACCTCGGCCCTCGGCCCGACAAGATCAACCCGGCGCTGAACGTGCTCATCGTGGGCTCCGACCAGCGCAACGGCGCGAACGCCCGCTATGGCTCCTTCGCCGGAGAGCGCACCGACACGATCATCCTGGCCCACATCTCCCCCAAGCGCGACGGGGCCACGTTGATCAGCTTCCCGCGCGACTCCCTCGTCCAGTTGCCGGCCTGCCCGGCCAGGAAGGGCTTCCCTGGCCAGAACGCCCACGTCGGCATGATCAACGAGTCGTTCAACTCGGGCGGCATCGGCTGCACGTGGAAGACGATCGAGACGCTCACCAAGATCCACATCGACCACTACGTGAAGGTCGACTTCACCGGCTTCAAGGCCATGGTCGACGCGCTGGGGGGCGTGCCGGTCTGCGTACCGGAACCCGGGATCAACGACAAGAAGGCCCTGCTCACGCTCGCGCCCGGCAAGCAGACCCTCAACGGGGAACAGAGCCTCGGTTACGTCCGCGCCCGCTACAGCCTCGGCGACGGCTCCGACATCGGCCGCATCCAGCGCCAGCAGATGTTCCTCGCGTCGATGGCGAAGAAGGCGATGAGCGGCGAGACCCTCACCAACCCCGGCGCGCTGCTCGCCCTGCTCGACGCGGTGACCAAGTCGATCACCACCGACCCCGAGCTGACCCCGTCGGTGCTCAAAGACCTGGCGCTGAGCGCCGAGGGCCTCAAGGCCGGCTCGATCAGGTTCATCACCACGCCGTGGCACTACTCGCTGACCAGCCCCGGCCGGGTCGAGTGGACGCAGCCCCAGGCCAAGGGCCTGTTCACGATGGTCGCCAAAGACCAGCTCACCTCGAAGCTCGAATCGGGCGAGCAGAAGATCCCCAAGAGCCAGATCCACGTTTTGGTCCAGAACGGCTCGGGCCGCTCGGGCCTGGCCACCAACGTGGCGGCGATCCTGGAACAGCGCGGCTACCACATCCTCGGCGTCGAGGACGCGCCCAAGCCCTACGCGAAGACGTTCGTGAAGTACACCCCGAACGGCCAGACGCGCGCGGCGCGGGTGTTCCGCGAACTGGAGAAGTCGACCACGTTCAACGTGAAGAACGGCACGACGCAGCAGGTCGTCCTGGTGCTCGGCGCCGACTACCAGGGCCTCAAGGAACCGAAGACCAGCATCGAGGACGTCGAGGGCTTCGACGCGACGCACGACACCTGCACGACACGTTAAACCTGTATCGAACAGGGCATACGGGACGTCATGCGCGAAAACCGGAGCCTGCGCAGGGCCCTGACCCTGACGCTCGCTTCGGCGCTCATGTGGGGCGTCGCGCACATCTGGACCGGCCGGGTGCGCACGGGCCTGACCCTCGCCGCCGTGTGGCTGGCGCTGCTGTCGGCCGCGGCGACCGTCCTCGGCAACGCGCCGACCCTGCTGGTGCGGCGGCTCGACGTCGTCGTCGCCGCCGGGGCGGCACTGGCGATCGCGTGGGTGGCGGTCATCGTCTGGTCGTGGCTGGTCATCCGCCCCCGGCGGGTGCGCTTCGGCCTTCCCCTGCTCGCCGTCGCCGGGCTCTGCGTCATGGTGGCCGCGCCGCTGGGCTACGCGTCGCGGCTGGCGTACGTGTCGAACGAGGTCGTCAGCACGGTCTTCCTCGCCGACGACCCCGCGCCCCGCGTCGTGACCCCCGTGGTCGACCCGTGGGCGGGCCGCGAACGCCTGAACATCCTGCTCATAGGCGCCGACTCGGCCGCGAACCGCCCCGGCGCCCGCACCGACAGCATGACCGTGGCCTCGGTCGACACCCGCACGGGCGAGTCGGTGCTGTTCTCCCTGCCGCGCAACCTGCAGAACGTGCCCGTCGACGACTATCCGCCGGCCGCGCTGCTGAACGAGGTCTTCCAGTGGGGCGAAGACCACGGGAAATCCGGGGCCGACCTGCTGAAGTCGACGGTCGGCGACATCCTCGGCCTCGACGTCGACTACTACGCGATGGTCGACATGCGAGGCTTCGCCCAGGTCATCAACGCGATGGGCGGCGTGACGGTGAAGGTGCCGCACGACATCGTGTTCGGCGCCTACCGCGAGGGCCTCATCAAGGCCGGCACCCACCACCTGAACGGCACCCAGGCCCTGTGGTTCGGCCGCTCCCGCACCGACAGCGACGACTACCAGCGCATGGGCCGGCAGAAGTGCCTGCTGAACGCGGTGGCCGAACAGGCCGACCCGCTGAAGGTGCTACGCGGCTTCGAACGCATCGCGGACGTGACCAAGCGCTACGTGTCGACGGACATCCCCCGCAGCCTGGTGCCCGACCTGATCGACCTGGCCCCGAAGGTCAAGGACGCCGACATCACCAGCCTCCAGTTCGTGCCGCCGCTGATCCGCACCGGCAACCCCGACTGGGACCTGATCAGAGACAAGGTCGGCGAGGCCCTGGGCTCACACACCCGCCCGGTGGCGGCCACCCCGGCCGCCAAACCAAAGGCCGACAAGCCGGTCAATCTGGACGAGTCCTGCGCCTGAATCCGGGCGGCCGTTTGGCTCACGCCTCCAGGAGCACGGCCGGATCGAACTCGATCGGCACGGGCGTCTCAGACTTGAAGACCGCTCCGGCGAACACCCTTTCCCGCCGGTGATAGGTCAGATAGCCGGTCGCCAGGGAGTAGCGGGTGATGTTCATCGAGGGCAGGGTGTCGACGATCCAGTACTCCTGCACACCGGAAGCCGCATACTCGTCGGCCTTCTCGTATCGGTCGGTGCGCTCGCTTCCGCTGTTCCGCGAGATCACCTCGATGACCAGCTTGACGCTGTGCGGCGAATGGGCACGTTCGTCGTCTTCCAACCCCTGGCGCACGCTCGCCCAGTCGGCCACCGCTATGTCGGGCACGCGAACACCTTTGACCGTGTACATGTCGACGGGGCCGTTGACATAAAGGTCGGCGCCGACGGCCTCGATCGCCGCGTCGAGGATCCGCACGAGTCTCTTCACGACATAGTCGTGGCGGAGGCCGGGCCAGGGGGACATGACGATCCATCCGTTGACGAGTTCGTAGCGCGCGTCCCTTGGCATGCGATCCAGATCCGCGATCCCGTGAGGGCCGTGGTTGAACGAGTGCTCACGATCCTCGTGCCCCGCACCCACGCCCCTCACCTCCGATCGGGCGGTCTCCCGAAAGCTTATAAGGCTCACACGTCATCCCTTCAGAGTCACGGTAAGTATATAGACGTCTCATAGACGTTTGCTTGATGTCCGAAAACCTACCGGACTTGACGGGAATCATGGGCCGCTCTTTAATACTCCCTAACCCGACTTATTAAGTAGGAAACAGGGAGAAGCGTATGAAGGCTCGCAGGGTTCGCGGGGTCGTCGCCGCGCTGGCCGCGGTGATGGTGACCTCGCTCGCGGCCGCCTGCGGCGGGGGCGGTACGACCGCCGATGGGGGCGCCTCCGCCCCCGCCGGCGGAGCACCTGCGGAGAAGAGCGAGCTCCGGCTCGGGTTCTTCCCCAACATCACCCACTCGACCGCCCTCGTCGGCGTCGAGAAGGGCTACTTCACCAAGGCTCTGGGCGACGACGTCACCCTCAAGACGAGCACCTTCAACGCCGGTCCCGCCGCCATCGAGGCGGTCTTCTCGGGGGCCATCGACGCCACGTACATCGGCCCGAACCCCGCGATCAACGCGTGGGAGAAGTCGAAGGGCCAGGCGATCAAGATCGTGGCCGGGGCGGCGTCGGGGGGCGTCTACCTGGTCGTGAAGCCCGAGATCAACAGCATCGAGGACCTCAAGGGCAAGAAGGTCGCCACGCCGCAGCTCGGCAACACCCAGGACGTCGCGCTCCGCTACTACCTGGACGAGAAGGGCATCAAGACCGACACCAAGGGCGGCGGCGAGGTGTCGATCGTGCCGCAGGAGAATTCGCTGACCCTGCAGACCTTCGCCACCGGTGACATCGACGCCGCCTGGGTGCCCGAGCCCTTCGCCAGCCGCCTGATCCAGGAGAGCGGCGGCAAGGTCCTGATCGACGAGCGCGACCTGTGGCCGAACAAGCAGTTCGTGATCACCCACCTGATCGTCCGGCAGGAGTGGGCCAAGGAGCACCCCGACCTGGTCAAGAAGCTGATCGAGGGCCACGTCGAGTCGACCGCCTTCATCAACTCCGACCCGGCCGGCGCGGCGACCGCGGTCAACGCCCAGCTGGAGAAGCTGACCGGCAAGCCGCTCAAGCCCGAGGTGCTCGACGCGGCGCTGAAGAACATCACGTTCACCAACGACCCGATCGCCTCCTCTCTGGTCGGCAGCGCCGACCACGCCATCAAGGTGGGCCTGCTGAAGCCGCTCGACCTGAACGGCATCTACGACCTCACCACGCTCAACGGGATCCTGTCCGCGAAGGGCGAGACGGCGGTGAGCGACAAGTGACAGCTCCTACCCAGGAGCTCGGCCACGGCCGGACGGAGGGCCCCGCGCCCGCCGTCCGGCTGGACGCCGTCTCCAAGGTGTACGGCCGGGGCGCGACCAGCCTGCTCGCCCTCGACCAGGTCTCCCTGTCGGCCGCGCAGGGCGAGTTCGTCTGTCTCCTCGGCGCGTCGGGATGCGGCAAGAGCACCATGCTCAACCTCGTCGCCGGCCTCGACAGGCCGACCACCGGGACCATCGAGACCGGCGGCCGGCAGATCGCCATGATGTTCCAGGAACCGGCGCTGTTCCCCTGGCTCACCGTGACCGGCAACATCGAGCTGGCCCTGCGCAAGCTCGACCGCAAGCGGCGCAGGGAGCGGGCGGCCGAGCTGCTCGACGTCGTCCACCTCGGCGGCTTCGCCAAGAAGCGCCCCCACGAACTGTCCGGCGGCATGCGCCAGCGCGTCTCCCTCGCCCGCGCGCTCGCCCAGGAGGCCGACGTCCTCCTCATGGACGAGCCCTTCGGCGCCCTCGACGCGATGACCCGCGACCTGCTCCACGACGAACTCGAACGCATCTGGCGCGAGCGCAACCTCGCGATCCTGTTCGTCACCCACAACGTCCGCGAGGCGGTCCGCCTCGGCGACCGGGTGGTTCTCCTGTCCAGCCGCCCGGGCAAGGTCATCGAGGACTACCCGGTCGACCTCGAACGCCCGCGCCGCACCGAGTCGGCCGAAGTGGCGGGCCTGGCCGGGGAGATCACGGTCCGGCTGAAGGAAGAGGTCAGCCGGCACGCCGGCAAGAGCCGTCCGGAGACGGAGGCCGGGAATGTCGGTTGACGCACCTGACAAACTCAACGCGCAGATCGCCGGGCTCGACGCCCTGGAGATCCAGGTCAAGGCCAAGCGCAACATCCCCGCCGCGATCTGGGGCCGCCTGTGGCCCATGCTGCTGGCCGTCTCGATCGTGCTGGCCATCTGGGAAGCGGTCGTCCTGGCCGGGTTCTGGCCCGAATACGTCTTCGCCGGGCCGGTCACCGCCCTCGGCGAGCTCGGGAACCGCCTGGGCGAGGGCGAGTTCTGGCACGCCGTCGCCACCACGATGCGCCGGGCCGTCTCGGGCTTCCTGCTGGCGATCCTGGTCGGCGTCGCCATCGGCGCGGCCGTCTCCCGGATCAAACTGCTCCGGGCGGCGTTCGGCTCGCTGATCACCGGCCTGCAGACGATGCCGTCGATCGCCTGGTTCCCGCTCGCCATCCTGCTGTTCGGCCTCACCGAGAACGCGATCACCTTCGTGGTCGTGCTCGGCGCGGCCCCGTCGATCGCCAACGGCCTCATCACCGGCGTCGACTACACGCCCCCGATCCTGCTGCGCGCCGGGCACGTGCTCGGCCTGCGGCGGATCTCCCTCTATCGGCACCTGATCCTGCCCGCCTCGCTGCCGTCGTTCCTGGCGGGGCTGAAGCAGGGCTGGGCGTTCGCGTGGCGGTCGCTGATGGCGGGCGAGATCCTGGTGATCATCGCCAACCAGCCCTCACTGGGCGAGCAGCTCCACTACGCCCGAGAGCTGGCCGACTCGGCCCGCCTGCTGGCCACGATGATCATCATCTTGCTCATCGGCATCGTGGTCGACGTGCTCTTCGGCGCGGCGGACAACGCGCTGCGCCGCCGCTGGGGTCTGGACCAGCGGATCGGCTGACAGGCATGCGCCTGTCGGCACGCACCCACTACGCGCTCCGGGCGGCGGCCGAACTCGCGGCCGCCCCTCCGGGGCCCGTCCCGGCGGAGAAGATCTCGACCGCCCAGCGCATCCCCCGCCGCTTCCTCGACAACATCCTGCTGCAACTGCGCCGCGCGGGCATCATCCACAGCCAGCGCGGCCCCGACGGCGGCTACTGGCTCGCCCGCCCCGCCGACCAGATCACCCTGGCCGAGGTCATCGTGGTGATCGAGGGCGTGCCACAGGACAACGAGACGTTCTTCGGCGCTTCTGAACCCCTGGAGAAGGTCTGGGCGACGCTCCGCGAGAACGAGACCCGCGTCCTGACCGGAGTGACCCTGGCCCACCTCGCCGGTGGGTCTTTGCCGACCCTGTGACACATACCTCACCTACGCCCCATAGTTATGGAAGACTCCCACTCCAGGTGGTCGGGGCCGGTGCAGAGGGCAGGCTTTGATGGGTAGTCCGGGGCAGCTCGTCGTCAAGCGTTATCGGCTCGTCCGGGCGCTCGGGCAGGGCAACACGGGCATCGTCTGGGAAGGCCACGACGACCTGCTCGACCGCCCCGTCGCCGTCCGTGAGGTGCTGCTTCCCTCCGGGTTGCGGGAGAGCCGGTCGACCGCGTTGCAGCAGCGCATCGCGCGGGAGTCGCGGCAGGCCGAGCGGCTCCGGCATCCCGGCATCGCCGCCGTCTTCGACGTCGCCGAAGACGACGACACGCTCTTCGTCGTCATGGAGCTGGCCCGGTCGCGGTCGCTCGACGGGATCGTGGCCAGTGACGGGCCGCTGGAGGTGCCGAAGGCCGCGTACGTCATCAGGACCGCCCTCGCCGCCCTCACGGTGGCCCACGCGGCGGGGGTCAGGCACGGTGACGTGCGGCCGGCGAACATCCTGGTCGGGCATGACGGCCGCGTCGTGTTGGCCGACTTCGGCGTGGGAGCCGTGGCGGCCGACCCGGTGTTCGCCAAGCGGGTGGGCGAACGTTCGCCCGCACATGGGGAGTCGTGGAGTTCGGCGCGGTCGGCGGCCACGTTCCGGGCGCCGGAACGGACCGATCCCGACGCGCCCGTCAGGGAGCCCGCCGACCTGTGGTCGCTGGGCGCCTCGCTCTACTTCGCCGTCACCGGCAAGCCGCCGGTGTTGCCGCAGGAGAAGCCGCGGACCCCGGCGAAGGACGTCGACGTGTCGGCCGCGCCCGAGGAGTTGCGGCCGGTGCTGGCGGCGCTGCTGGCGCGTGACCCGAAGCGGCGTCCGTCGCATGAGGCGGCCGACCAGTTGCTCGCGGCGTTCGAGCCGCCGCCGGCGCCGCCGGAGCCGAAGCCCGTGCGGGGCAGCGGGCGGATGCGGTTCATCGCGGTCGGCACGGCGGTCGCCGTGGTGGCGGGGGCGGTCAGCGGATGGGCGCTGTTACGTCCCGAGTCGACCGTCATCACCACGCGCACGGCCGCGACCGATCCGACCACCGCGCCCGTCGTGCTGCCCTCGCCGTCGCCCTCGCCGGTCGACACGCTGAGGTTCAAGCTCGTCCCGTACGACTCCCCGGCCGGCTGGCACGCGATGGCGCCGCGCACGTGGAAGCGGGTCGTCGGGGAGTACTCCGTCTGGTGGGTCGACCCCCGTAAGCGCGGCCACCTGTCGATAGAGGTGACGAACCAGGTCGGTACCGATCCGCTGGCCGCCCTCCACGAGGCCGAGGCGTTCCTCTATCCCAACGTGGAGGCGTACACGAAACTGCGCCTGAAGACCGTCGGGTCGAAGCTGGGGTCGGCGGCCGATTGGGAGTTCACCTGGCGCCAGGTTCGTAACGCCCGAGACACACACCTGGTGAAGGGGGAGACGTACCACCAATATCGGCGCGTCATCTCCACCGAAACCACGACAACGGTTCTCACCTGGACGACCACCGTCGCCGAATGGGATCGCCTGCGGCCCACGTTGTTGCGGGTCTTCCGGGGCTATTCGCCGACGCAGACCTGAGGTCCATGGCAAACTGATTACGACAATCGTTTTCATCGTCGTGATCAGGAGACCACCCGTGCGTGTTGCCTTCGTCGGCAAGGGCGGCAGCGGCAAAACCACCCTTTCCTCACTGTTCGCCCGCTACGTGGCCACCCGCGCCCGGGTCGTGGCGATCGACGCCGACATCAACCAGCATCTGGCGCTCGTGCTCGGCGCGCGGCAGCCCCGCCCGCTCGGCGGCATGCTCACCGAGATCAAGGACCACCTGCGCGGCGACAACCCGCGCATCCCGTCGGCCTCGGTGATGGTCAAGACCACCCCGCCCGGCAAGGGCTCGCGCCTGCTCACCCTCGACGACGCGTTCTTCCCGTCGGTCGAGGTCGAGGGCCTGCGGCTGATGGCGACCGGCCCGTTCGGCGAGGACGACCTCGGCGTCGCCTGCTACCACTCGAAGGTCGGCGCGGTCGAGCTCTACCTGAACCACCTGGTCGACGGCCCGGGAGAGTACGTCGTGGTCGACATGACCGCCGGGGCCGACTCGTTCGCCAGCGGCATGTTCACCAAGTTCGACGTCACCTTCCTCGTGGTCGAACCCACCCGCCAGGGGGTCAGCGTCTACCGGCAGTACCAGGAGTACGCCGCCGAGTTCGACGTCACCGTCGCGGTGGTCGGCAACAAGGTCCAGACCGCCGACGACCGCGCGTTCCTGCGTGACCAGGTCGGCCCCGACCTGCTCACCTGCCTCGACCACAGCCCGGCCGTACGGGCCATGGAACAGGGCCGTGCCTTCACCCTCGACGACCTGGAGCCCGGGAACCTCGCCGGTCTCCAGACCCTGCTCGACCGAGTCGACGCGGCCGAGAAGGACTGGGCGAAGTTCGGCCGTCAGGCGCACGAGTTCCATCTGCGCAACGCGCGCGCCTGGGCGGACAAGGCGACGGGTCACGATCTGGCCGACCAGATCGACCCCGACTTCATTTTCGGGAGCGTCGCTTTGACATAACGTCGGAAATGCCCCAACCGAGAGGAGAAAGCCTCATGTCGCTGACCGTTCCGAACGATCTGCTCGACCAGGCCAGGGCCGGTGACGTGGACGATGCGGCCTTCGTGGCCTGCGTCCGCGACTCGTTGCCGTACGCATGGGGGCTGATCAGTGAGCTGGTCAGAACCAGGACCGAGTCGGGCGCGACGTTCGCCGACAACCAGGTCCCGCCGCCCGACGAGGCGGCAAGGGGGCAGCTGCTGCGCTGCCTCGCCAGTGACGCCATGCGGGGCGCGCTGGAACGCCACTTCCAGGTGAAGCTGGCGTTCCAGAACTGCCACCGGGTGGCCGTGTTCGACCCGTCGGCGACCGCCGAACTGGCCGACTTCACCACCGCGCGCGCCCAGATCCTCAACCAGCAGCCGGAGCTCGTCGACTGCTAGTAGCGCGTTGACCAGGGCAAACCGATGACGCCCGCGTAGACTTGATCGCCATGAGGGCCGAGTGGCGGTTGCTCGTCTTCGCGGGCGTCTTCCTGGTCGCGTACGCGACCCCGATCCTCTTCCCGCAGCTCCCCTACGACTGGAAGCTGACCTGCTGGCTCGCCCAGCTCGGCTGCTGGTTGTTGTTCCTGGCCGAATACGCCGTCAGATTCGCGCGGGCCGGCGACAAGAAGGCGTTCGCCAAAGAGAACCTGCTCGACCTGCTCGTCATCCTGCTGCCGCTGATGATGCCGCTGCGCATGCTGCAACGAAGGCTCGGCTTCCAGCGCAGGGTGCTGACCTTCACCGCCACGACCACGCTCGTGCTCGGCCTGGCCGCCAGCCTCGCGGTGCTGCGCGTCGAACGCGACGCCCCCGGCGCGACCATCCTGACCTTCGGCGACGCCACCTGGTGGGCGGTCACGACGATGACGACCACCGGCTACGGCGACACCTATCCCGTCACCCCCGACGGCCGCCTCATCGGCGCGGCGCTGATGCTCGGCGGCGTGGCCCTGCTGGGCGTGGTGACGGCGACGCTGGCGTCGTGGTTCGGCCGCCGGTTCGACACCGGCGACGACACCGAGAGACTCCTGCGCGAGGCGCTGAAGGAGATCGGCGAGCTGAAGGAGATGCTCAGAACCCGAGGGTGAGTTGTCCTTCTCCGGCCGCCGGGTCGCGATGGCGCTTCAGGTGCCGCCACTTCGGCAGGTCGTCGAGGTACGACCACGACATCCGGTGGTGTTCGCCCGGCCCGTGTTCGGCCAACGCGGCCTGGTGGGCCGGCGAGGGGTATCCGGCGTTCTCGGCGAACCCGTAGACGTCGTCGCCGAGGGTGCCCATGAACAGGTCGCGCCGCACCTTGGCGAGCACCGACGCGGCCGCCACCGACACGCAGTTGAGGTCGCCCTTGATCTCGCAGCGCACCGGCCAGGGCGCGCCGAGGTAGTCGTGTTTCCCGTCGAGGATGACGACGTCGGGCTTGACCGGCAGCGCTTCGAGCGCCCGTCGCGCGGCCCGGCGCAGCGCCTCGGTCATGCCGAGGGTGTCGATCTCCTCGACCGACGCCTCGCCGTGCCCGAAGCCGACCACCCACGACTCCAGCACCGACACCATCGCCTCCCGGCGGCCGGGCGCGAGCATCTTGGAGTCGGTCAGCCCCTCGGGCGGTTCGCTGAAGTCGGTCACCACGGCGCACACCGACACCGGCCCGGCCCAGGCGCCCCGGCCGACCTCGTCGACCCCGGCGACGATCTTGTTGCGGCCCGTGGTGAGCAGGCGTTCGAGTGTGTACGACGGCACCGGCCAAACCTAGTCGGCGAACCCGTTCGTGGTGGACAGATAGCCGAGATCACTGGCCAGATAGCGGGCCGCGACGTGCAGCGCCCGCAGTGAGGCGGCCACCGAGGCCCGGTGCACCGACGACTCGCGCGCCACGGCGGTGATGACCCGCTCGACCGGCTCCCCCGGGAACTCCCTGACCACGACGCCCCGCACCCCGGCGGCCAGGCACAGCGCGGGCACCGCGGCGATCCCGATCCCCTTGGCGACCAGGCTCAGGATCGTACCGAGACCCTCGAACTCCCAAGCCACGGGCGGCGCGCCGCCGACCTCGGTGAGCAGCCGGTCGACGGCGGTGCGGGACGGCTCGCCCTCGGGGGTGGCCATCCACGCCTCGTCGCGCAGTTCGGCCGGGTCGACCGGCTGGTCGAGGTTGGCGAGCCGGTGTTTGCGCGGCACGACGAGCACCAGCGGGTCGCGCAGCAGCGGGAAGACGGTGAGGGTCTCGCGCCGCCGCACCCGGCCCCACCAGTCGTCGACGAGCGCGATGTCGGCCTCGCCCGATTCGACCTCGCGCATGCCGCGTCCCGACCGGCTCTGCGACAACCGCAGCGCGAGTTGTTTGTGCCGCCGCAGCGACTGGGCGAGCGCGGGCGCGAAGGCGACGGCGGCGGTCGGGAACGCCGTGATGATGACCCGCCCGGTTGGAGTTCCAGCATGGGCCGACAGGTCGGACTCGGCCGTCTCGACCATCGCCAGGATGCGTTCGGCGTGCACGACCAGCCGCCGCCCCGCGTCGGTGAGCTCGGCGCTGTGGCTGGTGCGGTCGATGAGCGCCGCCCCGGCTTCCCGTTCCAGGGCGGCTAGCTGCTGCGATACCGCCGACGCGCTGTAGCCGAGGGACGCGGCCGTGGCGGCGATGCTGCCCCTTCGGGCGAACTCGCAGAACAACGTCAACCGCCGCAGATCCAGCATCGGATCTCCTTATGCCCGGCACCGAAAAGCCTCGCTTGTCCTGATGCCCGTACCCACACAAGGTGGGTACGTTCCACAGCATTCAGGAGGAAACAGTATGCACGTCACACTTTCGGCGACTCTGGCCGCGAACGAAGACATCGCCCGAAGACGGAGGTCCGGGGAGCGGGTCCTGCACCTGGCTTTCGGTGAGGCCGGGCTGCCCGTCCACCCCGCACTGCTGGCCCGGCTCGCCGACGCGGGCGGCAGCAACGGCTACGGCGAGGTCGCAGGCCTCGCCGCGCTGCGCGAGGCGGCGGCCGGCTACTGGTCGCGGCGCGAGCTGCCGACCGACCCCGACCTGGTGGTCTGCGGACCGGGCAGCAAGTCGCTGCTGTTCGGGCTGCTGGTCGCGATCGGCGCCGACCCGGGCGAGTGGAGGTCTCCCGGGGACATGGTGCTGCCGATGCCGAGCTGGGTGAGCTACGCCGCCCAGGCCGAGATCGTGGGGGTGCGCCCGATCCTGGTGCCGACCGCGCCCGGCGAGGGCGGGGTGCCCGACCCCGACCAGGTCAGGTCGGCGGTGCTGCACGCCCGCTCGCAGGGCCGCACGGTCCGCTCGGTCCTTGTCACGCTCCCGGACAACCCCACCGGCCGCCTGGCCCGGCCGGAGACGGTCCGGCGGCTGGCCGAGGCCGCCCGCGAGCTCGACCTGGTCATCATCTCCGACGAGATCTACCGCGACCTCGTCCACGACCCGCAGGCCACCCCGTTCCTGAGCCCGGCCGACGTCGCGCCGGAACGCACGGTCATCACCAGCGGCCTGAGCAAGTCGCTCGCGCTGGGCGGCTGGCGGATCGGCGTGGCGCGGCTACCGCACACGCCCGACGGGTGGGCGCTGCGCCAGCGGCTGCTCGCGGTGGCCAGCGAGATCTGGTCGGCCCCGGCCGCGCCGGTGCAGCACGCCGCCGCGTACGCGTTCGCCGAGCCCGGGGAGATCGTGGAACGTATCGACGACTCGCGGCGGCTGCACGCCACCGTGGCCCGCGCGGTCGCCGACCGGTTCGCGCGCGCGGGCGCGAAGGTGGACGTGCCGCAGGGCGGCTTCTACCTCTATCCGCAGATCCCCGGTTTCGACAGCTCCGACGAGCTGGCCCGGACCCTGCTCGACCGCCACGGCGTCGGCGTCCTGCCGGGCACCGCCTTCGGCGACGAGCAACGTTCGGCACGGGTCCGCGTGGCCACCTCGTTGCTCTACGGCGAGACCGCCGAACAGCGTCTCGCGGCGCTGCACGGATCGGATCCGCTGTCGCTCCCGTGGGTGGCCGAATCGCTCGACTACCTGGAGGAAGCCCTCGGCGGACTGACCACCAAGGAGCCGTCGAGAGCACGAAGGGGGATGTTCCTGGCACCCGCTCCGGCGCGTTGACGATCTTTGTCGAATCTTTACCCTGGACGGCCGTGGCAAAGCCGTAAAGAAACACCTCTGACCTGCGGTTTTATGGCTAGGGTGGGCGCTCAACCTGGGGTTCCACAAGATGTCGTGTGTCATTTGGCACCAGACATGTCGTCCAGACCCCATCATGTGCTCATGCCCGCTTTTGTCACCCTGTCCGGGCGCTTCGTGCGCCTGGAACCGCTCACCCTCGCGGTCGTCGACGACCTGGTCGCCGCGGCGAGCGAGGACCGCGCGACGTACTCGTTTACTCGCGTTCCCGCAGGCCGGGAGGAGATGGTCTCGTACGTCGAGGCCGCTCTGGCTGAGCAGGCGGAGGGCCGCACGATGCCCTTCGCCATCCGGTGGCTGCACACCGACCGCGTGGTCGGTGCCACCCGTCTGATGCACCTGGAGTACTGGCAGGGCCCCATGCCCTGGCCGCCGGGTACCAAAGGCGTGGTGGGCGAGGTCCCGTCGGTCGCGGACATCGGTTACACCTGGCTGGGCGCCTCCGCCCAGGGCACGGGTGTCAACCGGGAGGCCAAGTATCTCTTGCTCTCCCACGCGTTCGAGACGTGGCAGGTCCACCGGATAACTCTCAAGGCAGACGTACGCAACAACCGATCCCGGGCCGCCATCGAGGCCCTCGGCGCACACCTCGACGGTGTGCGGCGAGCGGACAGCCGAGGCGCCGACAACACGGTCCGAGATACGGCGTATTACTCGATCCTGCGCTCTGAATGGCCGGCGGTACGAGAACGGATCCAAGCGCGTCTTGATTACGCGCACGCCGCCTGACCAGCCATTACTTCGAGCCGAAACGGAACGAGCGGCCCGCCCCCATGCCGGAGGGCGGGCCGCCGCGTGTCCGGGTGACCATCGCCCGCACCGGCCGCTTTCGTGATTCGTCTGCTGCGGAAGTGCTGTCCAAGTGACGTGTCACCAGTCGCTTTGGAGCGATTGTCCCCTATCTATATGGATCGGTGGAAGATCAGATGGTGTAGCCGAACTCGTCGTCCCACGCGTTGTAGATCTCGTGCCAGGAGCCGCACTTGGTCGCGAAGTTGTGGTGCAGGCCGACCTGGCAGACCTTCACCTCGACCTGGGCCACGTCGTGGCGGGTGAACTTGAAGTTCTTCCAGCCGTCGGTGCCGCACTGCTTGTAGGTCTTGTAGCTGGAAGCCCAGTCGTCCTCGTGGTCGTCCCACGAGGTGTAGCGGAAGGCGACGTAGCCGCACTTGCCGCCCTGGTGCTCGGTCCGGTAGTCGCGGTCGAAGAGCTTGCCGCCGATGCGGACGGTGTTCGACTCCTCGTCGTCGTACTCGACGTCGATCCAGCCCTTGGCCTTGGCCTTGCCGTTGTTGCTGTAGTAGTAGCCCCAGTCGTCGTCGTAGTCCCAGTCGTTCGACGAGAGCGGAGCGGCGTTGGCGGCGGAGGCGACGACGCCCATGCCGAGGGTGAGGGCGGAGGCGGTGGCGACGACGCCGAGCACGTTGCGGATGCGCATTGGATACTCCAGGGTTTTGAGGACGACCCCGTTTCCGGGTACGCCTCATTGATAGGTCGCCCTGCCTGCACGGGACTTTCACCGTCCTTGAGACCTCATTGCGAGCGACCTGACGTCGTATCATTCGGAGCGAAACTTCCGATTGGTACAAAGAGGGCTTCTGATGGCAGGTCAGCTGCGCTTCGCGGTACTTGGACCCGTCAGAGCCTGGCGAGACGACGCCGAGCTCGATCTCGGCACTCCGCTCCAGCGGTCCATCCTGGCGATGCTGCTGCTGCGCGAGGGCCGCGCGGTCACCCCCAACGAGCTCATCGACGCCGTCTGGGGTGAGGAGGCGCCGCCCCGGGCGCTGGGCGCGCTGCGCACCTACGTCTCCCGGTTGCGCACGGCGCTGGAGCCCGACCGCTCTCCGCGTACACCACCGCAGTTGCTGACCTCGGTCGGCAAGGGCTACGCGCTGCGGCTGCCCGACGGCGCCTTCGACCTGGCCAGGTTCGAGAAGGCGGCGCACGCCTGCGACTCGGCCCGCAAGGCGGGCGAGCTCGACCGGGCCGCCGAGACGTTACGCGAGGCCCTCGCCTGGTGGAGCGGCGAACCGCTCGCGGGCGCGGTCGGGCCCTACGCCGAGTCGCAGCGCGAACGGCTGCTCGAACGCCGCATATCCGCCGTCGAGACGCTGATGGGCCTCGACCTCGACCTCGGTCGGCACGCCGAGATCATCTCCGAGCTGATGGTGCTCACCGCCGACCACCCGCTGCGCGAGCGCCTGCGCGCCCAGCTCATGCTCGCCTACTACCGCTGCGGGCGGCAGGCCGAGGCGCTCAACGTCTTCACCGACACCCGCAACGCCCTCATCGAGGAACTCGGCATCGACCCGGGCACGGAACTGACCGACCTGCACCGCCGTGTGCTGGCCGCCGACCCGACGCTGACCTTCGTACAACAGCAGGCTTCTGTACGGCTCACGCCGGACGAGCCGGCCGAACCCCAGCCCGTCATAGAGATGCCGAAACCCGCGCAGCTCCCGGCCGCCGTGACCGACTTCACCGGCCGCAAGGCCCTGGTGAACCGGCTGCTCAACCAGCTGGGCGCGACCGACGGCGTGCCGATAGCGGCCATCTGCGGCATCGGCGGCGTCGGCAAGACCACCCTCGCCGTGCACGTCGCCCACCTGCTGCACGACACCTTCCCCGACGGCCAGCTCTACGCCGACCTGCGCGGCTACGGCCGCGAACCGACGTCGCCGGAGACCGCGCTGGCGGCGTTCCTGCGGGCGCTCGGCATCCCGGTCGACGTCATCCCCGACGGCCTGGCCGACCGCGCCGCGCTGTTCCGCTCGCTGCTGGGCGACCGCCGCATGCTGGTGCTGCTCGACAACGCGCGCGACGCCGACCAGGTCGAGCACCTGCTGCCGGGCGCCCCGGGCTGCGCCGCGCTCATCACCAGCCGGGGCAAACTGGCCGACCTGCCGGCCGCGAAGCTGCTCGACCTCGACGTGATGGAACCCGACGAGGCGCTGGCCCTGTTCTCGGCCGTCGCCGGTCCCGAACGTGTCGCCGCCGAACGCGCCGCCGCCATGGACGTCGTCGCGGCCTGCGGCTTCCTGCCGCTGGCGGTCCGGATCGTGGCCGCCCGGCTGGCCTCCCGCCCGTCGTGGACGGTCGCCTCGCTGGTCCCCCGGCTGGCCGACGAGAGACGCCGCCTCGACGAGCTGAAGATCGGCAACCTGGCCGTGTCGGCCACCTTCGCCCTCGGCTACGGCCAGCTCGACCCGCGCCAGGCCCGCGCGTTCCGGTTGTTGTCGCTGCCCAACGGCACCGACATCTCCACCCCGGCCGCCGCGGCCGTGCTCGACCTGAACGCCGTCGAGACCGAGGACGTGCTGGAGTCGATGGTCGACGTCAGCCTCCTCGAAGCGCCCGCGCCGGGCCGCTACCGCTTCCACGACCTGCTGCGCCTGTTCGCCCGCCGCCAGGCCGAAGACGGCGAGACCGCCGAGGCCCGCGGCCAGGCGCTGCACCGGCTGCTCGGCTTCTACCTCGGCTCGGCCCGCGCGGCCCACCGGCTGGCGTACGAGGGCAGCAAGGTCGCCGACAACCTGACCGTCATCGGCACCCGGGGCCACACGTTCGGGTCTGCCGACGAGTCGGTGGCGTGGCTGGCCGCCGAGGCCGACGACCTGTTCGCCTTGCTGGGCCAGGTGGCAGAGGAGCGCGCCGACGTGCCCGCCGCCGCCGATCTGCTGGTCGCGATGGAGCCGCTGCTGGAGGCGGGCGCGTTCGCCCGCGAGTTCGACCTGCGCACCCGCGCCCTGATCGAGGCCGGTGACGATCCGGCCCGGCTGCGCGCCCGCTACGTGCGCGGCCGGATGTTGTTCGGGGTCAACCGGCTGTCGGAGGCCGACCAGGAGTTCCGGACCTCGCTGGAGATCGCCGAGCGCACCGGCGACCACGCGCTGCTGGGGGAGACCTACAACGCGCTCGGCGTGGTGACCGGCCGGCTCGGGCGGCACCCGGAGGCGCTCGACTGGTTCGGCCGGGCCACCAAGGTCTACCGCGAGCTGGGCAACCTGGCCGGTGAGGCGCTGGTGCTCAGCTACTCGGCCCGCGACCTGCTGCTGCTCGGCCGGGCCGCCGACGCGGTCGCCGTCTCGGAGCAGGGCCTGCAGATCTTCGGCGAGATCGGCAGCGGCCCCGGCGTGGCCAGGGCCCGCTACCACCTGGGCGTGGTGTTGTCGTACGTCGGCCGCCTGAACGAGGCCGTCGTCCACCACGCCGAATGCCTGGAGTTCTTCCGCGCCAGCAACCAGAAGGTCTGGGAGCAGCGGGTCTGCAACCGGCTCGCCACCACCCTCACCAAGGCCGAACGATTCCAGGAGGCCGCCCGGCACGCCGAGCAGGCCCTCCAGGTCAGCCGGGAGATCACCCACCCCTACGGGGAGGCCCAGTCGCTGACCGCGCTCGGCAAGGCGCTGCGCGGGCTCGGCAGCCGCACCCGCAGCCGCGACGCGCTAGAGAAGGCCCTCGACCTTTTCATCCGGCTCGGTTCGGCCGAGGCGGACGACGTCCGGAAGCTGCTCGCCGATCGCGTCGAGACCTAGTTCGTCGTCGAGCCTGGTCATCCGGACGTGGTTGATCACTGGGGTTCCTTTCGCGGTGGAGATGAACGCGCCCGGCCGGTCGCCGCTCTCACCCGGCGCGTTAGGGGGCCCGGTGGGATCCACACGGTGCGCCTCGGTGATCGCCAGCCGCCTCTCTGAAAACGACCGGCCGGGCCTGGGCGGGGTCCCTACCCCCGGGTTCCCCGCCCGGTTCCACTTTCTTACTTCGCGCTTGACGATCGATCAACGGCCGATTGCGAAGAACCCCTCGGCCACCAGACGGCGCACGCTCTCGGTGTCGGCCAGGCCCGGCCGACCGGTCAGTTCGCCGATGGCGGCCAGCAGCGGGCCGGTCTTCAGCTCGCCGTCGACGACCCCGGCCAGCGCCGCCTCGACGGTGCCGACGTCGGCCGTCCGGCGCAGGCCCCGCGTCTGGCGGAGCCGGATCACCGACGGGTCGTCGGCGCCGGGCGGGCCGACCCGTTCCTCGATCACGCCCTCGGCCAGGGTCAGCGCGACCTCGCGCAGGTCGTCGTCGCTGAGCCGGTGGGCGGTGGTGATCGCGTCGAGCACCTTCCCGACGTAGGCCCCCACGGGGAGCTCGACCTGGTGGGTGAGCTGCTCTATGCGGACGACGGGATCGAGGGAACCCGAGTCGTTGAGGGTGATCCAGCCGAAGCCGATGCCCTCGACCTCCTGCTCCTCGAACCACTCCAGCCACTCGTCGTAGCGGTCGCGGTAGGCCGGGGTGCCCTGTTCGGCGGCGTCGCGCAACCACAACTCGACGTATTCGGCCGGATCCTGCACGTCGCGCTGCACCACCCAGCCGTCGCAGCCGGTGGCCGAGAGCCAGCCGCCGACGCGGTCGCGCCAGTCTTCGCCGCGCACGTGCAGCCAGTTGGCTAGCAGGTGGCAGGTGCCCCCGGCGGCCAGGTGGGCGGGCGCGAGCTTGACCAGGTCGCGGCAGAACTCGTCGCCCCGGTAGCCGGTCTCGCGGTAGGTCAGCCGACCGGCCGGGGAGATCACGAACGGGGGATTGGACACGATGAGGTCGTAGCGCTCGCCGCCGACCGGGTCGAACATCGAGCCCTTGCGCGTCTCGACCTCGGTGACGCCCGACAACCCCCAGCTCAGCCGGGCGAGGTGGAGCGCGCGGGCGTTCACGTCGGTCGCGGTGATCTCCTCGGCCCGGTCGGCGAGGTGGAGCACCTGCACCCCGCACCCGGTCCCGAGGTCGAGCGCCCGTCCGACCGGCTCACGCGAGACCAGCTGCGCCAGGTTCGCCGACGCCCCGCCCGCCCCGACCACGTGGTCGCGCCGCAACGCCGGGTCGCCGGGCCGGACCTTGCGGTCGGACACCACGTAGCCGCCGGTCTCCCAGGGCTGGATGTGCACGTTCGCCTGGACGGTGTCGCCCACCTTGATCAGCAGCCCGGCGCGCAGCAGCTCCTGGAGCGGCAGGTCGGCGGCGGCCGTGCTGACCGGCACCCCCAGCCACCACAGGCGGATCAGGGTGCCCAGCGAGTCGCCGTCACGCGTCGCGCGCAGCGCCGGCACGAGTTCCTCGCGCGCCAGCGCGGAGGCCGCCGTGTCGCCGAGCCTCCCGCGTACGCCGTCGATCGTGTAGCCGATCTCCAGGAATCGATCGCGAAGCCGTATGAGCAGGTCAGATGGTGCGTCCACACAGAGCAATCTAGCGCCGTAAGCGCTTTGCAAGCAGCGGTCAAGCAGGCGGGCGTATGACCCGGACAACCTCTTCGGGGAGTTTGCCATGTTCATACCGTGCCTGGCGTGCGGCTCGCGGTTCCGGCCCGACGACTACTTCCGCGCCTGCCACGACTACAACCGCGGCCGCGACCTGGTCTCGTGGACGTGCCCGGCCTGCGGGAACCGCGACGACCTGCGCGTGCTGCCGGGGGAGCTGGGCTTCGGCTACCCGGCCCGGGGCCGCTACGCGGTGAACCGCACGATCGCGGTGCCGGGCATGCGCCGCCAGCGGCACGATCTGCGGCTGGAGATCTCCCTCGACAAGCGCACCTGGCGGGTGCTCAGCCGCTGAGGCCGGCCCAGGCGGCCTCGGCGAGAGACCGGATCTCCTCGTCGGTCGGCTGGTGGGCGCCGGCGAACCACAGGCGGCACATCTCCTGAGCGGGGCCGAGCCACAACACGTAACACATGGTCGACTGGACCGTCTTGAGCGTGCCCGACTTCATGTGGGGCTTCCACCAGTCGGCGACCTGGCGGAAGAAGGCCCGCCGCGTCTCGGCGACGTCGTCGCCGCCGGGCTCCTCGCGCCGGGGCGGCCGTTCGCTGATCAGCAGCCGGGCCCGCTCGGGGTGTTCGCCGCACCACTCCATGTGGAAGGCGACGATCGCCTCGATCCCGGCGCGGGCGTCGTCGTTGGCGAGCAGCCGGGTGATGAACGCTTCCTGGTACATCGCCAGCGTTTCGGCGTAGAGCACCCCGAACACGTGCTCTTTGCTGGCGAAATGGTGATAGAAACTACCTACGCTCACGCCGCTTTCCTCGCGGAGGCTGGCGAGCGTGGTGGCGGAGACACCGTCCTGGCTGAACCGGCGCAGGGCGCCGTCCATGATCCGGGTCCGCCCGTCTCGGCCGATCTTCGCGCTCTTCACACCATCAATGGTGGCCTAACAGAGCTTTGTTCTGCAAATGCGAGGCTCGCTCTGACCTGAACCGACCCGTGTTCGACGGCCATCTCGGCCTCCGGCCAGGCCCGGTTGATCATGGCCAGCACCCGCCGGTTCTCCCCCATGACGTCCATCGTCAGCCACCGGACCCCGTCCGCGCGGGCGACCAGTTCCCTGATCAACCGGGAGCCGACGCCCTGCCCCTGCCAGGCGTCCGCCACCACCACCGCGATCTCGGCCTCCTCGCCCTTCCGGTACGCCATCGCGTGCCCGATCACCATCGCGTCGACGGTGGCCAGTAAGGCGTCGCGGCGCTCGTCCCTGGCCAGCATGGCTCCGACGAGCGTGTTCGTCGGCCGGGTGAGCCCGGCGAAGAAACGATGCGTCTGCGTGCGCAGCGAGAGGTCGAGCAGGAACTTCCGCACCCCGTCCGCGTCGTCCGGCCCCGCGGGGCGGACGTCCACCTGAGTTCTCTGCATGGACTCAGGGTTTCTTGCCGAGCTGGGTATGTCAAGTAGACTCAGATGGGTAGAGGAAGTGATGATTTACGATGCGTGCCATGACCGATCCGCCGCGAAGCGCCTTCCGGCTGGACAACTGTTCCATCGAGCGCACCCTGTCCGCCCTCGGCGAGAAGTGGACCTTCCTGGTGCTGCGCGAGGTCTTCGGCGGGGTCCGCCGCTTCGCCGACCTCCAGGCCAACACGGGCGCCCCCCGCCAGGTGCTGAGCGCCCGCCTGTCCCGGCTCGTCGCCGAGGGCACCCTGCGCAAGGTCCCCTACCAGGAGCCCGGCCAGCGTCAGCGCGACGAATACCGGCTGACCGACAAGGGCCGCGAACTCTTCCCGATTTTGGTCGCGCTGCTCCAGTGGGGCGACCGCTACATGGCCGACCCCGAAGGTCCGTCGCTGCTGGTCACCCATCGCGGCTGCGGCGCCCAGGTCACGCTGGAGCTGCGGTGCGCCGACGGCCACGAGGTCGGCGGGCCCAGAGAGACCGTCGCGCTGCCCGGACCGGGATCCCGCGTCAGGGGCACCGCCTAGGGTCCTTAGTCTTTAGGGCGTGTACCGGTTCCTGCTGACCCCTCGCTGGCTGGCGCTTCACGTCGTCGTGCTGCTGGTGATCCCGGCCTTCGTCTTCCTCGGCCGGTGGCAGTTCGGCCGGTGGGAAGACCGCTCCGCCGCCGAAGACCGCAACGCGACCAATCTGGCCGCGCCTCCGGTGCCGGTCGGCGATCTGACGAGCGTGGGCGGGGCCGTACCGGAGAAGGACAAGTTCCGCAGGGTCACCGCCACCGGCGCCTACGACCCGGCCCACGAGCTGCTGGTCCGCAGGCGCACCCAGAACAGCCGGGTCGGCTTCTACGTCCTCACCCCGCTCAAGACCGCCGACGGCGCGGTGCTGGTGAACCGCGGCTGGGTCGCGGCCGGCGCGACCATCGACACCCTGCCCGAGGTGCCGCCGCCCCCTGGCGGCGAGGTGACATTGACGGGCCGTCTGCGCCCCGCCGAGACCACCGAGACGACCGGCATCATCGACCGCAAGGGCCTCCCGGCGGGCCAGGTCCTGCTGATCGACGACCGCCCCATCGCCGGCCTGGTCGGCTCCCCCCTCTACGGCGGCTACGTCGACCTCATCGAACAGCGGCCGAGCGCGGAAAAAGCGCCCGAGCCCGTGCCCGCCCCGGAATCGGGTGGTGGCGGAGGGCTCAATCTGGCCTACGGAGTGCAGTGGTGGCTGTTCATCGGGGTGGCGATCGGCGGCTGGATCCTCCTGATCCGGCGAGAGCTTCACGACCGGCGCGAAAGTACTGATAATGGTGGGGCGTCCGAGGCCACCAGCCACGCCGCGACCTGAACCAACGGATACCAACCGGAGACCTGCCAGCTTGTTTGGCGTTATTCCTTGGCCCTAACGTTGAATGCTGTGAGTACCCCGCTGCTTCCCGACCCTGAGCCGAGGCGGCGGGATTTTGTGATCATCTCAGTCGATGATCACGTGATCGAGCCGCCCGACGTCTTCGAGAACCGCCTCGCCGCCAAGTTCCGCGACGCGGCCCCCAAGGTCGTCGACACCGACAGCGGCCACCAGGTGTGGCGCTACGGCGGCGCGACCTACCCGGCCGCCGGCATCGACGTCGGCGCCGGCCGCCCCCGCGAGGCGTGGACCCTCGACCCGGTCCGCTTCGACGACATGCGCCCCGGCTGCTACGACGTCGACGCCCGCATCGAAGATATGGACCGTGCCGGAATCTGGGCGGCCCTGAACTTCCCCGGCATGCTGGCCACCCAGGCGGGCGTCGCCTTCGCCCGCACCCGCGACCAGGATCTCGGCTTAGCCCTGGTCAAGGCCTGGAACGACTGGCACGTCGACGTGTGGGCCGGCACCTACCCCGAGCGCGTGATCGCCCTCCAGCTCCCCTGGTTGCCCGACCCCGAGGTCGCCGCCAAGGAGATCAAGGCCAACGCGGCCCGCGGCTTCAAGGCCGTCGTCTTCCCCGAGTTCCCCACCCGCCTGCGCCTGCCGTCGATCCACAGCGGCCACTGGGATCCGTTCCTGGCCGCCTGCGAAGAGACCGGCACGGTCGTCTGCCTCCACACCGGCGCGTCGTCGTGGGCCCCGGTGCCCTCGCCCGACACCCCCATAGAGGCGATCACCACCCTGATGCCGTCGACGGCGATGTTCGCCTGCGCCGACTGGTTGTGGTCGGGCATCCCGCTGCGCTTCCCCGGCCTGCGCATCCTCATCGTCGAGGGCGGCGTGGGCTGGCTCCCGATGCTGGCCGAACGCGCCGACTACGCCCTCGACCACCCGGTGTCGAGCGAGTCGGCCTGGGACGGCGGCCTGCGGCCGAGCGAGGTCCTGCGCCGCAACTTCTTCTTCGGCACCCTCGACGACACCGCCCTGAGCGGGGTGCGCATGGCCGTCGGCATGGAACACGTGCTCCTGGAGAGCGGCTACCCCCGCGCCGAGTCGTCGTGGCCCGACACGCAACACTCGGTCGCCCGGCGGCTGGGCAACCTGCCGCCGGCCGACATCGCGCGGGTGGCCTACGGCAACGCCGCCCGCCTCTTCGGCCACCCGCTGCCGTCGCGGGCGTGGTTGCGCATGGAAGAGATCTGACCCGACGTCACCGGCGGCGGCGCCGCTCGACCCCCGGCTGGGGGGCGAGGGCGAGGTTCCGGCGCTCCCAGTCGACGTAGCGCCCGCTCTCGCCCAGCAGCGACGTCGCCAGCCAGAGGAAGACACCGAAGTCGTCGACCACACCGAGCGCCAGGAACAGCGCCTCCGGGACGACGTCGACCGGGCTCACGATGTAGAGGATCGCGGCCCCCATCAGGGCCAGCTTCCCCTTGCCGAGCTCGCGGTAGTCACCGCGCATCGCACCGGCCAGCATGCGGGGCAGGGCGCGGACACGGGCGCCCAGACCCGGACTGCCCGGCCTGGAGATGTCCTGGTAGGCCTTGTACGCCTGCGCAGCCCGTCGTGCCTTGACCATGATTGCCTCCCTGCCCGGCCATTTGCCCCGATAACGGAGGACTTTGCGGCGTTGGTTCCGTTACCTCGGGGCCAGATTCCTAACCGTTTGGTCCATCGGCAGGTCACCGAGGTCAAGCGGGGCCAGAACCGGCGTGGAGAGGCCGTTCCGAACGTACTCGTTCACCCGCGCCCGGCACTGCTCCGCCGTGCCATGGATGATCAGATCGTCGACCACCTCATCGGGGATGGCCTTGAGCGCCCCGGCACGATCCCCGGCCGCCCACGCCTCGTGCATCGGCCGCAACACCTCACCCCGCCCGAGCCAGTCGTGAAACGCCGCGTACACGGGCACCGTGAGATACCCGGCGATCATCCGCCGCCCCACGGCCCTGACCCGATCGACATCGTCACTGACGATGACGAAGAGCCGCGCGATCAGCTCGGTCTCGTCGCCGATCACCCCCCGAACCTTCTGTACGTCACCCGGAGACAACCAATTGGTGATCACCCCATCGGCCTCGGTGGCGGCGAGCCGCAACATCCGCGGTCGTAGGGCGGCCAGCACGATCTTCGGCGGGGTCGCGGGCGCCCGCTCCAGCTTGAACCCCTTGACGGCGAAGGTCTCATAGGTCTCACTGACCTTCTCCCCGTTGAGCGCCGCCCGGAGGAACCGCAACGTGTCACGCGTGCGGGCGTAGGGCTTCACGAACTCCCCGGCGTTCCACCGCTCGACGATGGCAGGAGACGAGGCCCCGATCCCGAGCAGAAACCGCCCAGGAGCCCGATCGGCGACCGTGGCCGCCGTCATGGCCAGCAACCCCGGCCCACGCGTGGAGACCGGAACGATGGCCGTCCCGAGCCGCAGTTCCGGAGCCCACTCGGCGGCCAGCGCCAGCGGAGTGAACCCGTCGTTCCCGTTGACCTCGGCCGACCAGGCGTCGGTGTAACCAAGGGAAGGCAACTCGGCGATCAGGTCTCGATCGAGCCCGCTCCCCGCGAACGGGATGGTGATTCCCCAACGCGCCACAGTTGCCCTCCCGGCTTCTTCGATTGTGAGGGCACGAGCATACCAACCGTTCGGTACGTCGGGTAAATGCCCTCTGAGCTGCTAGAACGAAGAAATGGCAGATATCCCGGTGGAAGTGAGAACGTCCTGTCACGCGGAAATGCGCGGACCGTGGGTCGAGGTGACCTGCGAACGAAGCGAAACGGTCCGACCGCCCGGGGCGTGGCCGACGCCGCCTCGACCGGCGTCGGCCGGGGAGTCGGGGTGGGTCTGGCTGCCGGTGGTGCGTCGGCCGACGCGGGCGTTCCTGGCTGTGCCGGTGACGATTCCGGTGCTGATCAGACCGGTGGTACTGGTCCGGGTGCCGGCGAGCACGCTCATATACATGCCTGGCGCGCCGCGTCCGGTGTATCTGCCTCTAGCGCCGCGTCCGGTATATCTTCCGGGCGCGCCGCGTCCGGCGATGCTGCTGCCCATCGCCATCCGGATCCCGCCTGCGAAGCCGCTGACCATCAAAATCCCGGTCGCCACATTCCTGGCCCAACTCGTGGACACCACCCACGCGGAACCCGTTGTGGAGACCGCACCTGTAGACAGACCAGTCGTGGAGACCATCCCGGCAAATGGGCCGCCTGTGGATACGGTCGTTGTGGATAGACCGCCCGTAGATCGAAGCGCCGCCCACAACCTGGCGGCAAACAATGCGACTACGAGTTCACCCGCCACGACCCCATCAGCTGTGGATAAGCCCGCAGAGACGCAAGCCGCCCACAATCCCGCTGGGGAAAACCCCACTGTGGATAGACCGGCTGTGGATAGACCGGCTGTGGATAGACCGGCTGTGGATAGACCGGCTGTGGATAGACCGGCTGTGGATAGACCGGCTGTGGATAGACCGGCTGTGGGAGAGCTATCCACCGCAGTTCCTGTGGACAAGGCATCGCCCCAAGGTCAAGCCACTGCGCCGGAGCACGGCCCCGGCCACCCCATCAATCCGAAGGCGCTCACTCAGCCCGTACAGGCAAAAACCTCGAAGGCCCCCTATAAGCCGGCATTCGGCGAGTCCCCAAAACGCCCTGCTAATCCAGCGAATCCGCCTGCCCAGAACTCGCCGAGTGAGAACACGCCCGCCGAAGCGCAGGCACCGGCCAGTGCGACCGCGCCCAAGCCGCCCGCTCTCGCGCCCGTCCCGGCACCTGCGACCAAACCTGCCGCCAGGACTGCCCCGGAATCGGCTCCCGGCCCTGCTGCGGATCCCGCTACCAACCGTGCTGCGACTCCCGGTGCGAACCCCGCTGCCGGTCCTGCTGCCGATCCCGCCTCGGATCCCGCTGCTCCGCCCGGACCAGGCGTTCCCCCTGCCGAAGCGCCCGGGCCGGTGCGGATCGACTCCGTTCCGCTGGCCGACGGGGCGATTGCGCGGGCGCGGAAGCGGATGGCTCAGGCAGCCACCACGCATCGCCCTACTGATCGGGAGGCCGTCGTGGTCGTGCTCTTCACGGGGGTGATCGCCGTCGCGGCCGGGGCGGTGCTCAGGCGGCGCCGGCGTTAGGGAGCAGGCGGTCGATCTCGTCGTATCGGACCTGGGCCTCCTTGAGGGGCCCCGGGTCCACCGCGCCCTCGATCCCGTATGGCTGCGAGATCAGGTGGATCACCACGATCCCCGTCACCACCGTCGCGACCCGGACCACGTCGGCGATCACTGACGGCAACGTCGGCCGGCGGCGCAGGGCCCACGGCAGGGCGATCACCAGCAAGCCCGACACGACCATCGACACCATGAAGACCGATTCCAGGCCCGACGTCGCGTTGTCGGCTCGAACCGTTCGGGCGTGCGACACCTCCGCGGCACGGGCCAGGGCTTCCGCGCGCAGTTCCGAGTCGGTCGCGGGCAGCTTCAGCATCGCGGTCCGCAGCGAGTCCAGGGTCACTCCGGTCCGCGCGTCCAGGGACGCCTCGCGCATGCGGGGCCAGTCGAGTTCGACCGTCTGGGTCGTGTACGCCCGCACCAGATCCCGCACCTCGGCCGACTGCGGCAGCGGCGCCACCGCCCAGTACAGCTCGACCAGGCTCTCCGATTCGGCCCGCACGTCGGCGTCCGAGGCCGAGATGGCGTCGCGGCACAGCACGACCGCGTAGGCCACGACCACCAGGAACACCGCGAGGGCCAGGTTGACCGCGAAGTCGATGGGCCCGGCGCCGCCCTCCTCGTCGGACCGTCCGCTGCGTCGCAGCCACGTCAGCACCGCGAACAGGGCCACCACGACAATCGCCACAAACCCGAAGACCCATACCATGTGACTGAGAGTAATCAGATCATTCCCGCAATTCGCGGACCACCTCGATGAAATCTCGTGTCACACCACGCAAACCCGGCAGGTAGGAAAGCGCGACCAAACGATCGACCAAGGGCACGCTGCGGTCGATGAGCCGATAGGTGCGTTCGCATCCGGGCGAGGTGTCGTGCACCCAGAAAAGCACCACCCCCATCGACAGCAGCCACAGGAGTTCGGGCAGTTCGGCCCGCAATTCCGGGTCCATTCGGTCGGCGCAGCCCTCGACCACCTCGCGATAGAGCGCCACCGAGGAATCGCGTGCCGGGGCCGATTCGGCGCTGAAAGGGCTCAGCGGATTGTCGGGCTCGGCCGCGTGCTTGAAGAATTTCACCGCGAACGCGTGGTAGGGCTCGGAAACCCGGACCCACGCGCTGAGCACGCCGTGCAGCCGGGGCGCGAACGCCCTTTCGCGGGCGAGGATTTCCCGGCTGGCCGCCTCGTGGGCCGACTGGGCCTGGTCGTAATAGGCCTGGATCAGCTGTTCTTTGGAAGCGAAGTAGTAATAGGCGCTGCCGACGGAAACCCCGGCCTCGGCCGCGATCGCGCGCATCGTCGTCGCGTCGTACCCCCGCTCACGGAAAAGCCGCAGCGCGGTCTCCACGATGAGATCCCTGCTCGACCTGGGCACATCGGTCACTGTACGTCTCCAGCCCCCGTCAGGTCATGAACCCACCAGATGATGGCCGAGTTACCCCAAACACTCCGCCTCTCCGAGGGTGGCTCACCCCCGGGCGTGGGAGTTAAGCCATTGATCAAGCTCCCCCACCGCGCTACGGAGAGTAATGGGGGAAGTAGAATGACCCAACGCACGACCGGCTGGAGTGTCACCGGGTTGACCGTTCTCGCCTTGGTCACACTCCCCGGCCAAACGGCCGCCGCCGACGCCCAACGCGCCAGACCGGAGCTGACCTTCCGCCCCGTCGAAGCGCCTCAGGGGGTGCGCACCGCATTCCGTACGGGAGTGCTGAAAGTGCGTTACTGGACCTGGCGCCGCGCGATGAACACCCGCCTGCACCACAACTACGCGATGAACCGAATACGGAAGGCGGGCCTCGGCTGGCGTTCCACCGGCAACTGCGTCGACAAGCACCGCCCGACGTGTACGTCGCTGCACACCGTCAGGCTCGGCACCCTGCTGAAGACGATCGAGCTCAAGCGCATGTCGGGTTGCCGGCTGATCGTGACCGGCGGCACCGAGACCGGGCACGCCGTCGGCACCTACAGCCACGGCAACGGCTGGAAGATCGATCTGGCTCCCAGCCGCTGCCTCGACCGCTACATCACCCGCAAGCTCGAACCGAACGGCAAACGCGGCGACGGCTCCCAGCTGTACGTCTCTCCCGAGCAGGACCTGTTCGCCCGGGAGAGCGACCACTGGGACATCCTGTTCCGCTAGGCGGTGTATTCGGTGGCGACGATCAGCTCGGCGATCTCGGCCGCGTTCAGGGCCGCGCCCTTGCGCAGGTTGTCGCCACACACGAACAGGTCGAGCGTGTTCGGGAAGTCGAGGGCCTGCCGCACCCGGCCGACGTAGGTCGGGTCGGTGCCCACGACGTCGATCGGCATCGGGTAGAGCCCGTTGGCCGGGTCGTCGACCAGCACGACGGTCGGCGCCGCCTCCAGGATCCGGTGGGCGTCGGCCACGGTGATCTCGCGCTCGAAGGTCGCGTGGACCGCGAGCGAGTGGGTGGTGATCACCGGGACGCGCACGCAGGTCGCGGAGACCTTCAGCCCGGGGATGCCGAGGATCTTGCGCGACTCGTTGCGCAGCTTCAGCTCCTCGGACGCCCAGCCGTCTTCCTTGAGCGAGCCCGCCCACGGCACGACGTTGAACGCGACCGGCGCCGGGAAGGTGTCGTCGCCGTCGCCGAGCTTGTTCTGCAGGACCTTGCGCACGTCACCGGCGGTGGTGCCGACGGTGCGGTCTCCGGCCAGGGCCTCGACCTCGTCGTACAGGCGAGCGGAACCGGCGACCCCAGCGCCCGAGACGGCCTGGTAGGACGCCACGACGAGCTCCTTGAGCCCGAACTCCTCGTGGAGGGCGCCCATGGCGGCCATCATCGACAGGGTGGTGCAGTTGGGGGTCGAGACGATGCCCAGCGGCCGGTTGGCGGCGTCGGCCGGGTTGACCTCGGGGACGACCAGCGGGACCTGCGGGTTCATGCGGAAGGTGCCCGACTTGTCGATGACGGTCGCGCCGCGCTCGGCCGCGATCGGCACCCAGGTGGCCGACACCTCGTCGGGCACGTCGAAAATCGCGATGTCGACGCCGTCGAAGACCTCGGGGGTCAGCGCCTGGACGACCACGTCTTCGCCGCGGACCTGCAGGACCTTGCCGGCCGAACGGGCCGAGGCGACCAGGCGGATCTCGCCGTAGACGTCGTCGCGCCCGGAGATGATCTCGCGCATGACGGTGCCGACGGCACCGGTCGCGCCCACGAGGGCGAGGGTGGGCTTGGTGCTCATCGGCCGGTTCCTCCGTAAACCACAGCTTCAACCTGGTCGGCGTCGAGATTGAACGCCGAGTGTGCGGCGTTGACCGCCGCGTCGACCTGATCCTGGTCGACGATGACCGAGATGCGGATCTCCGAGGTGGAGATCATCCCGATGTTGACGCCCGCGTCGGCGAGCGCGCCGAAGAACTTGGCGGTGACGCCCGGGTGGGAGCGCATGCCCGCGCCGATCAGCGAGACCTTGCCGATCTGGTCGTCGAACAGGAGCGTCTCGAAGACCACCTGGTCCTGCATCTTCTTCAGGGCCGTGAGCGCGGTGGGGGCGTCGCTCGTCGGCAGCGTGAAGGAGATGTCGGTCCGGCCCGTCGCCGCCGCCGACACGTTCTGCACGATCATGTCGATGTTGATCTCGGCGTCGGCCAGCGTGCGGAAGATGGCGGCAGCCTCTCCGACCTTGTCGGGCACGCCGACAACGGTGATCTTGGCCTCGCTCCGGTCGTGTGCCACGCCGGAGATGATGGGCTGCTCCACTTCGGTTCCTTCGGTCGCGGGGTCGGAGGTGACCCAGGTGCCTTCCTTGGTGCTGAACGAGCTCCTGACGTGGATGGGGAGGTTGAACCTCCGCGCGTACTCCACGCAGCGCAGGTGCAGGATCTTCGCGCCGCACGCCGCCATCTCGAGGGTCTCCTCGTACGAGATGCGCGGGATCTTGCGAGCCTTAGAGGCGACCCGGGGGTCGGCGGTGAAGATGCCGTCGACGTCGGTGTAGATCTCGCACACGTCGGCCCCGAGGGCCGCGGCGAGGGCGACGGCGGTCGTGTCGGAACCGCCGCGCCCCAGCGTCGTGATGTCCTTCGTGTCCTGCGAGACACCCTGGAACCCGGCCACGATCGCGATGTGGCCCTTGTCGAGGGCGTCGCGCAGGCGGCCGGGCGACACGTCGATGATGCGCGCCTTGCCGTGGATCGAGTCGGTGATCACACCGGCCTGCGACCCGGTGAAGCTGCGCGCCTCCTGGCCCAGGTTGGCGATCGCCATCGCGAGCAGCGCCATCGAGATGCGCTCGCCGGAGGTCAGCAGCATGTCGAGCTCGCGGCCCGGAGGCAGCGGCGACACCTGCTGGGCGAGGTCGAGCAGCTCGTCGGTCGTGTCGCCCATCGCGGAGACGACGACCACGACCTCGTTGCCCGCCTTTTTCGTGGCGACGATCCGCTGCGCGACACGCTTGATGCTCGTGGCATCGGCGACGGACGAACCACCATACTTCTGGACAACGAGCGCCACTGGATCTCTCCGAACGAATCAGGACGTGGAGTTCACAGTTTAGCTACGCACCCCAGAGGGCCAACTGAGTTAGCCCAGCATGTGGACAACCTCAGACCGCGGTGACCTCTTCAGCCACATCGAGCCGCGTGTGGGCCACCAGCGCCTGCAGCGCCCGCAGGGCCGCGCCGGCGTGGTTGCCCCAGGTGTTGAAGTAGGAGTACTGCCACCACCAGATGGCCTCGAGCGGCCGCCCCGCCTTGTAGTGGCGCAGCCCGTGGATCAGGTCGGCCGCCACCGCCGTCAGGTCGTCGGAGAGCCGGTAGGGGGTCACCGTGGTGTCCTTGTAGGGGTCGAACACCTCGGCGTAGTCGTCGACCGGGCCCAGCCGGGCCGCCAGCGCCACCCTCAGCGGGTCGATGTCGGGGTCTTCGCTGAGGGCGGGCTCGACGTTGCCCTGCAGGATCACGTCGTGAACCGCGGCGAGCTGGGAACCGGCCAGGCTGACCTGGGCGACCTCCACGAGCAGCAGCGGGAGGATGGCGTTGCCGCCCTCGCCCCCCGCCAGCCGGGTCAGGCCGTCGAGGTAGTTCTGGGCGTGCCCGGCGACCCGGTCGGCCAGGTCCTTCCACTCGTCGTCAAACATCCAGCAGTCTCCGTCCTTCGAAAGCGCGGCCCAAGGTGACCTCGTCGGCGTACTCCAAGTCGCCGCCGACGGGCAGACCGCTGGCCAGCCGAGTGACCTTTAAACCCATCGGTTTGACGAGCCGGGCCAGATAGGTGGCCGTGGCCTCGCCCTCGAGGTTCGGGTCGGTGGCGAGGATGAGCTCGGTCACCTCGCCGTCGGCGAGCCGGGTCATCAGCTCGCGAACCCGGAGGTCGTCGGGACCGACCCCGTCGATGGGACTGATCGCGCCCCCCAGCACGTGGTAGCGCCCCCGGAACTCGCGCGTCTTCTCGATCGCCACGACGTCTTTCGACTCTTCGACCACGCAGATGACGTGGGGGTCGCGACGCTGGTCGCGGCAGATCCGGCACTCCTCCTCGGAGGCCACGTTGCCGCACACGCGGCAGAACCGCACCTTCTCCTTGACCTCGAGAAGGGCGTGGGCCAGCCGTTTGACGTCGGCCGGATCGGCCGACAGCAGGTGGAACGCGATGCGCTGCGCGCTCTTGGGACCGACGCCGGGCAGCAGGCCCAGCTCGTCGATCAGGTTCTGGACGACGCCTTCGTACATATCTAGAAACCTGGGAGCTGACCGAGGCCTTGCGACAGCGGGCCGAGCTTCTCCTGCTGGAGCTCGCCGGCGGCGCGGACGGCGTCGCGCACGGCCGCGATGACCAGATCGGCGACGGTCTCGGCCGTCTCGGCGGCGTCACCGGAGTCGATGACCTTCGGGTTGATCTTCAGTTCGAGCAGCTCGCCACTGCCGTTGACGGTCGCCACAACCAGGCCCCCGCCCGCGCTCCCCTGAACCTCGGCGTCGTTGAGCTCCTGCTGCGCCGAGACGAGCTGCTGCTGCATGAGCTGAGCCTGCTCCAGCAACTGCTGCAGGTTGACTTCTGGGTTCACAATCGTGCGCTCCTCAGCGACCGGCGACGTAGTTCGTCCCGACCGAGCCTACGGTGTTTGCCGCTCATCTGACACCGGAGCACGGAGCGTGTTCATTGGTGCGGCCCTGGCCGGGTCCCGGCCCCCCTCCAAGCGTCCGAGACCCGGCCTTTCCACCCCGGGTCGGCCGCGGCCCGGAGTGGCGGAACCAAACGTAGGCACTGGAACGTTGCATACAGGTTGCGATCAATCGGTTACTCCTGGAGATTGTGGATCAGCATCCGGGAGGGTTGGGGCCTGTGAGATCACGCGACACGATCATCTCGGCGTCATGGCGCCGTTCACTCGCCGCCGGGGTCGACCCCGGCGTCCGCGCGGCCCCGCTGGTCTACGACCCCACCGACGTCCCGGCCGCCCGCGCCGCGCATCCGCTACGTGAGCTGATGCCCCTTCTCCGCCACACGCTGTTGCAGATCGCCGACGAGGCGGCCCACATCATGGTGGTCACCGACGCCGCCGGGAACATCCTCTGGCGCGACGGCCACCACGAGGTCCTCCGCCAGGGCGACCGCATCGGCCTGGCCGACGGTTTCGCCTGGTCGGAGTCCGCCGTCGGCACCAACGGCATCGGCACCGCCCTGGCGGCCGGGGTCCCCACGAGCGTCTACGGCGAGCAGCACCACATCGAGGTCCTCCACGGCTGGTCGTGCGTCGGCGCCCCGATCGTCGACCCCGACACGGGCGCGGTGCTGGGCTGCGTCGACATCAGCGGCATCGCCAGTTCCCTGCCCCCGGCCACGGTCGCCCTGGTCGGCGCGGCCGCCCAGCTGGCCGAGAGCCACCTCGCCCTGCGCATGCGGGAGAACGACGAGCGCATCCGCACCCGCCACGCCACCCGCTCGGGCCTGCTGGTGTCGTGCAGCGGCCGGGTCATCGCCGGAGAACGGTTCCAGGGGGAACGTGTTTCACTCCCGTCAGAGGGCGGCCGGGTCGTGCTGCCCGACGGCCGCGTGGGCGACGTGGAGTTCCTCGGCGACTCCTACCTGGTCGACTGCCGTCGCGGCGGCCCGCCCCCGCTGTCGCTGACCCTCCTCGGCGGCACCCCGTTCGCCGACTACAGCGGCCGACGCGTGCCCCTCTCGCTGCGCCACGCGGAGATCCTGACCCTCCTGGCCACCCACCCGCGCGGCCTGACCGCCGAACAGCTCTCCTTCCTCCTGTACGGCGACGACGGCAACCCCGTGACCATCCGTGCGGAGATCCACCGGCTCCGCGCGCAGCTGCCCGGCGCCGTGGCGGCGAAGCCATACCGCCTGGTCGGCGAGGTCGACACCGACCTCCAGACGGTCCGCAGGGCGTTGTCCACCGGCGACCTCGACACGGTCGTCAACCGCTACCAGGGCCCGCTGCTGCCCCGGTCGGAGTCCTTCGAGATCCGCCGCGAAAGGAACGAACTGGAAGCCCGCGTGAGGTCCGAGATCCTGGGCAAGGGGTCCGCGACGCACCTTTGGAGTTATGCACAGACCAGCGGAGGCCACGACGACGTCGCGATCCTGGAGCGCATCATGTCGATCGTCCCGGCGGACGACCACCGACACGCGGCTGCGTCGGTCCGCCTCACCCACTCCTTCTAGGGAGACCTTCGATGATCGGCACGCTCCTCATGGCCGGCCTCCTCGTCCTGTCGGCCCCCGCCGGCGGCTCTCCGGGCCGCGACGGCGGCACCCTCGACGGCTTCGCGATCACTCACGTCCCGGCGGGGGCCGGGCCCTCGGTGAGCGACTTCGAGTCCGAATGGGAAGACGTGACCTTCGCGACCCGCGTCTGGGAACGCGAGACGCCCGACGGCCACCAGGCCGACCTCCGCGTCGCCGTGCTGCGCGGCGAGGCGCTGACCGACCTGCCGTCGCTGCGGGAGTTCCTGACCGAATACGACGAGCGCGACGGCTGGAACCTCAAGGAGTTCTCGAAAGACGGCACCCCCGGCCTGGCGACCGACACCGAGGCCTTCTGGCTCGACTCACCCGGGGTGGCGCTGACGGTCCGCATCACCGAGAACCCCCTGACCACCGACGACCTGATGGACGTCGTGCGGGGAATCGGCGATTAGGAGTGGTCGATCTCCTGGATGACCCGGCCGCCGAGCTCCTTCTGGAGCAGCGCCAGCCCTGAGAGGCCGTCGGTGTCGACGTCGGCGTCGTTGTCGGGGTCGACGTCGTCCACCTCCGACTTCTTCGAACGCGACGGCACCGCGTCCGGCCAGGCCTGCCGGGCGGGCGCGGCGGCCGCCGCCTGCCGGGGCGCCGCCGCCCGTGGCGGAGGGGCCTCGTAGTCGGACTGCGGGGCCGGCCGTTCGAACTCGTCGGTCGGCGCATCGGGCCACGACTCGTCGGTGGCGGCCTTCTCGGGCTGCTTACGAGCCGGGGCGGCCTCCCGGGCAGGCTGAGTCGGCGGAGCGGGCGCAGGCGGGGCGGCCGCCTGAGCCTGCTGCACCGGCTGCGCGGGCTGAGCGGGTTGAACCGGCGGTGCCGGCGGCGGAGACGGCTGGGACGGACGAGCAGCCTGCCCGCCTCCGGTACCGCCCACGACGACGTCGACCCGCCAGCGGCCTCCGAGCACGTCACCGAGGGCCGCGGCGACGACCTCGTCACGCTTGCCCTTCAGGAAGCCCTGAACGTCGCCCGGCTTCTCGAACCCGACCGTCACCACGTTGCCCTCGGCCCCAAGCAGGCGGCCCTGGGCGTTGAGGATCATCCAGGCGACCCGCTGCCGGTTCTTGACCGCCTCCAGCACCTGCGGCCACACCTGCGCCACCACACCCACTCCAGCGGCCGCCTGCGGGGCCTGAGCGGGCTGGGGCGCCTCGGCCTGCTGCGGGGAAGCCGGAACGTCGGCGGGCCGGCCACCGGACCCGGGCTTGACGGCTGTAGGCCAGTCACCGGCCGGGGGAGCGGCAGGCTGGGCCGCTTGGGCCTGGGTCGCGGGCCCGCCCGAACCGGGCTTGACCGTCTCGGGCCAGTCGTCGGCCGAGCCACCCGCCGCCGGTCGGCCGTTGACCTGCCCGGCACCAGGCTGGGCATCAGAGGAACCGGTCTGAGCGGGCGATGCCCCGGTCTGCTGACCCGAGCCATGGTCCTGCTGCGCACCGGGCATGCCCTGCTGAGCCCTGAGCTGCGGGCTTTGCCCCATTTCCGCGGCACTGTTGGGCGCTTGGTCCTGATAGGCACCGCGCTGCGAGGTCTGGCTTTGATCAGCACCGTGCTGCGGGGTCTGCACCCCCGGGGCGCTCTGCGGCGAAGCCTGCCCTTGATAGGTCCCTGCCTGCGGCGCCTGACCCTGATACGCCGCTTGTGGAGCCTGCCCCTGATACGCCCCAGCCTGGGAAGCCTGCCCCGCGTGGCCGCCATGCTGGCCGACGACGTGAGCCGTCGCCGGACCGCCCGCCGGGTATGCCGCAACCTGCCCGCGCGCCCCCGCGACCCCGTCGCGCTCCAGCCGCTCCAGGCGGGTCATCATCGCCGCCTCGCCGCCTTCGGCCGCAGGCAGCAGGATGCGGGCGCACATCAGCTCCAGGAGCAGTCGGGGCGACGCCGCCCCCCGCATCTCCGTCAGCCCCGCGTTGAAAATCTCCCCCGCCCGCGTCAGCTCGGCGGGCCCCATCGCGGCCGCCTGCCCCTGCAGGCGCTCCAGCTCGTCGGCGGGCCGGTCGAGCAGCCCGTTGGCCGCCGCCTCGGGCACGTTCGCCAGGATCACCAGGTCGCGGAACCGCTCCAGCAGGTCGGTCGCGAAGCGGCGCGGGTCGTGGCCGCCCTCGATCACCCGGTTGACCGCCTGGAAGACCTGCCCGCCGTCACGCCGGGCGAAGGCGCCGACGATCTCGTCGAGGAGGTCGCCGTCGGTGTAGCCGAGCAGGGACACCGCACGCGAGTAGGTGATCCCGTTCTCGTCGGCGCCGGCCAGGAGCTGGTCGAGGATCGACAACGAGTCGCGGGCCGACCCGGCCCCGGCGCGGACCACCAGAGGAAGCGCGGCCGGCTCGTAGGGCACCGACTCCGACGCGAGGATCTCCTCCATGAGCGCTTTCAGCGTCGCCGGAGGCATCAGCCGGAACGGGTAGTGGTGGGTGCGCGACTTGATCGTCCCGATGACCTTCTCGGGCTCGGTCGTCGCGAAGACGAACTTCAGGTGCGGCGGAGGCTCCTCGACGAGTTTCAGCAGCGCGTTGAAACCCTCGCGGGTCACCATGTGCGCCTCGTCGATGATGTAAATCTTGAACCGCGCCGACACGGGCGCGAAGAAAGCGCGTTCACGCAGGTCACGCGCGTCGTCGACACCACCGTGAGAGGCGGCGTCGATCTCGATCACGTCGAGGTGGCCGGGCCCGGTCGGGGCCAGCGCGACGCACGACTCGCACACGCCGCAGGGATCGGGAGTCGGCCCCTGCTCACAGTTGAGGCTCCGGGCGAGGATCCGCGCGCTCGACGTCTTGCCGCATCCACGAGGGCCGCTGAAGAGGTAGGCATGGTTCACGCGCCCGCTTCTGAGAGCCTGGCGGAGCGGATCGGTGACGTGCTCCTGCCCTTTGACCTCTGCAAACGTCCCAGGACGGTATTTGCGGTAGAGCGCGAGACTCATGAACGGTCTCCTCGGGGAGAGCAGAACCGGAAGCAAAGAACCCCCCGCACACCCGCCAGAGCCCGCTTATCCTTGCTGCCTTCCGGCCCTGGGGAGGTTCACAGGATGACGCCGCGCGAGGGGTCCGAGGACAGTCTAGCCGCCAGCCGCACCACCTGTGCCCAGCCCTCCGATTGGAAGGACGGCGCATGCGCCAAGTCATGTAAGCTTCTCGGCGGAGGATTCGCCTAGTTGGCCTAGGGCGCACGATTGGAAATCGTGTTTCGGGAAACCGATCAGGGGTTCAAATCCCCTATCCTCCGCCACCAGAAGGGGCAGGTCGCACAGCCGACCAGCCCCTTCTTTCTTTTTCCGTTACGGCTCCGCCCACCCCGGCACCGCCCGCCGCCCCGGCTAAGGCCGCAACCGGCGCCAACCGCCCGCGCCGGCTACGCCCGCGACGAGAAATCTGCTCTCACCCCAAGCCGCTGTCGTCCCTCTCCCGCCCTGGGGGACCACCGCCCCAGTTTCCAGCGATCCAGACCCCACCTGGTTCCGGCCAATCGTCGTGTGCCTGGCGAGTCCGCCACCGCTTCACGTATTCGCCGATCTCGGCCTCCGTCTTCGGCAGGGCCAGCCACTCCTCCGCCGCCAGCCGGACCTCCCGCATCGCGATCGTGTCGGTCTCGTCGCCGTAGTCGACGGGCCAGTGGTCGAAGATGTCGTCGATCTCCATCCAGACGGGATAGACGTCGACCAGGTGATCGATCCCGTAGTCGAGGAGGCTGCCCGCGGACCGGAGGAAGGGATCGCGCATCTCCTCCGGGTCGTCGTGGGCGAGGGCGGCCCTCAGGAGCCGGTCCAGCTCGGCAATCAGTTCGGCCTCTTCCGCGGTGCTCATCCCCGCATGATCGCTCATCGGAAGGGCAGTAGCGCGCCCATGGATTTCGATGACCAAGCGCAACTCGACTCGTCTCAGGTCGAGAACCGTGGCCGGGGCGGGATCCCCGGTGGCGGGCTTGCGATCGGCGGTGGCGCGGCCGGCATCATCGCGTTGATCGTCGCCCTCGTCTTCGGCATCAACCCCGGTGACATCACCGGCGGGGGAGGCTCGGAGAACCCGGCCGTCCAGCCCTCCAGTGACCTCGGCGAGAAGTGCAAGACCGGCGCGGACGCCGACCAGGACGAGCAGTGCCGGGTCGTCGGTGTCGTCAACAGCTTGCAGGACTACTGGGCCACGCAGGTCGACGGCTACCAGAAGGCCAAGACGGCGCTCTTCGAGCAGGGCGTGCAGACCGAGTGCGGCGCGGCCGACTCGGCCGTGGGGCCCTTCTACTGCCCGGTCGACCGCTACGTCTATCTGGACCTGAGCTTCTTCAACCAACTGGAATCGCAGCTGGGCGCGGCGAACACCCCGTTCGCCCAGTCCTACGTGATCGCCCACGAGTACGGCCACCACGTCCAGAACCTCACCGGCACCCTGGAGCAGAGCGGCGGCGAGGGGGCCGACAGCGGGTCGGTCCGGGTGGAGCTCCAGGCGGACTGCTACGCGGGCGTCTGGGCCAAGAACGCCGTCGACACCGGCTTCTTCGCCAACGCGTTCACCGACAAGGACATCCAGGAGGCGCTCGACGCCGCCTCGGCGGTCGGCGACGACTCGATCCAGCGCAAGAGCGGGGGCCAGGTGAACCCCGACGCCTTCACCCACGGCACCTCGGAGCAGCGGGTCACCTGGTTCACGAACGGCTACAAATCAGGAGATCCAGCACGATGTGACACGTTCTCCGGGTCGATCTGACCCTGGCCACCTTCGTCTCATAAACTACATAGCGTGATCTTTAAGTTGGTCGGCGACGAACGCCCTTATCCCGAGCACGGCCTCGGGCATCGCGAGTGGGCGCAGATTCCGCCCCGCCAGGTCAGACTGGACGCGCTCATCACCACCAAGGCCAACCTCGACCTGCACTCGCTGCTGGCCAAGGACTCCACCTTCTACGGTGACCTCTTCCCACACGTCGTCCAGTGGGAGGGCGAGCTCTACCTGGAAGACGGGCTCCATCGGGCCCTGCGTGCGGCGCTGCACCAGCGCTCGGTGCTGCACGCGCGGGTGCTCGAACTCTGAGGCGGAAACGAAAAGACCCGGTGTGATGATCACACCGGGTCTTCGTATGCGTGGCGGTGGTGGTGGGATTTGAACCCACGGTAGGTTGCCCTACACGCGCTTTCGAGGCGCGCTCCATCGGCCACTAGGAGACACCACCGCAGAGCAGCTTACCGGAAAAGGTCACTGCTCGCGCCTCGCGGCGAAGAAGGCCGAAAGCAAGGCAGAACATTCCTCTTCGCGTACGCCCATGACCACCTCGGGCCGATGGTTGAGCCGCCGGTCGCGAACCACGTCCCACAACGACCCGACGGCCCCGCCCTTCTCGTCGACGGCCCCGTAGACGATCCTGTCGACCCGAGAGAGCACGGCGGCCCCCGCGCACATCGTGCAGGGCTCCAGCGTCACGACGAGGGTGCAGCCGGACAGCCGCCATTGCCCCAGCGCCGCGGCCGCGGCCCGCAGGGCCAGGATCTCGGCATGGGCGGTCGGATCGCCCGACGACTCGCGCGTGTTCGAGGCCCGCGCCAGCACCCGGTCTCCGGACACGACGACGGCGCCCACGGGCACCTCACCCCGCTGCGACGCCTCCAGGGCCTCGGCGAGGGCCAGGCCCATCACCTGGTCGTACAGAGAAGATCACCTGAGCCGGTCGAGCTCTTCGCCGAAGGCGAGGCGCTCGGCGACGACCGACAGGACGTCGGCGGGCAGCATGCCCTCCTCGACGCTCAGCTCCAGCAGCTCCTCGGCGCGCAGGCCGAAGTCGGCCAGCAGCTCGAAGTCGCCGCCGGGGCGGACCCCGAGGTCGGGCGTCTCCTTGTCGACGGCGATGCCGGCCAGCTCGGCGAACAGCTCGCCGAGCGGGTCGGTGGCCCCGGCCTGGGCGTCGGACAGGAACACCCTCGGGTCGAGGTCGCCCTCGTAGCGCACGAGGGCGAACCACTCGTCTTCGACCTCGACGCACAGGAGCACCAGCTCGTCGCCCGTCAGGGCGAGGGCCTCGCTCACGGCGTCGCCGACGTCGTCGGCGATCTCGGCTTCGGACAGGTCGACCTCGGCCCCCGACCAGCGGCCGTTGGTGCGCAGGAAAGCGGCGGCGAAGAGATTGGTTCGCGTGGGCATGGCGAGGTCCCGAGGTTTTCTCAGCCGATGATGGCGTCGACGGCGCGTTCGAAGGGGTCGCGGAATCCGAGTCGGGCGGCGATGCTGAACAGCACCTCGTCGGGGTAGAGGTCGCGGTCGCCCGACAGGGCGCCCAGCTCCATCTCGTCGAGGCCGAGGTCGGCGAAGACCGACAGGTCGCCCGCGGGCAACACGCTGTCGAGCTCCTCCTCCTCGGGCACCGGGACGTCGATGAAGTCGAGCACCTGCCGCGCGAGCGGCCACTCCCACGACGCGGTGATGTCTGACAGGAAGACGCTCACCCGCTCGCCGAAGACCCGTAATGCCACGAAGAAGTCATCCCCAACGGCGACCAGGCCAATCGTTCCGGCGTTGCTGGGCTGCTGGCGCAGCGCCTGGAGCAGGCCCCGGAGGTCAGAGGTGAGCGCCACTGGGAGCATTTCGGCTTCCCACTGGTCGTCTTCGCGGTAGACCACGATGGCGAAGTCAAGTACGTCTTCGTCTGTCATCTGATCTCCACCGACGCGGTCATCACGGCCGTAATGGTTTCAGACGCGCGACACCCCCGTCCGGTTGTCGCGCAAATTGTGATCAAAACCGCCGGGCGGGTTCGGATGTCTGTTCCGGTTGACGGTACCTTTTGTCCCATGGAGACCCATGTCGTTGACCACCCGCTCGTTTCGCACAAGCTCACGACCCTTCGTGACGTGCGGACCGACTCGCCGACCTTCCGGCGGCTGGCCGACGAACTGGTGACCCTCCTCGCCTACGAGGCGACCAGGGACGTGCGCGTCACCGAGGTGACCGTGGAGACGCCCCTCACTCCCACTCAGGGTGTACGTCTCTCCCGTCCGACACCTTTGGTAGTGCCGATCCTGCGGGCGGGCCTCGGCATGCTCGACGGGATGATGCGGCTGCTCCCCACGGCCGAGGTCGGCTTCCTCGGGATGATCCGCAACGAGGAGACCCTGGAGGCCTCCACCTACGCCACCCGGCTGCCCGACGACCTGTCGGGCCGGCAGTGCTTCGTGCTCGACCCGATGCTCGCGACCGGCGGCACCCTGGCCGCCGCGATCCAGTTCCTCTTCGCCAGGGGCGCCGTCGACGTGACCGCGCTCTGTCTCCTGGCCGCCCCCGAGGGCATCGCCCACCTCGACGGGGTCTTCAAGGACTCCGGCCACCCCATCAGGCTCGTCACCGCCGGCCTCGACGAGCGGCTCAACGACCAGGGCTACATCCTCCCCGGCCTCGGCGACGCCGGAGACCGGCTCTACGGTGTCGCCTGATTAGTTACACTTGGTGACTGCTCGGGTACGTACAGTAGTGACGACGTCTCTTTAGCGTCACTCGGTGTTACGTGGGGCGCGCACCAGGGAGAGCCATGAGTCAGTATGAGCAGGTCGAGGCCATGCTCCGTGATGAGTTCGCCGGAATTCACCCGGCTTCTACTGTCACGCGCTGTATTCAGGCCGCCCACCATGGGGCCGTGGAAGTGACGGGTCACGCCTATCCCGGGCTGGTGGAGCGCATCGCGCGCCGGCACCTCCAGGTTCTCGCTACCGCGACGGAGTCATAGCGAGGCCGGTAGTTCCGGCTTTAAGCGCTTTACCGAACCAGGTGCCTGGGTAATCTATGACTCAGTGGGAGTGGTGACCGCAGTGCAGGTCAAGAAGATTCTCAAGTGGGGAGCTGTTGCTCTGGTGGCTTTCTACCTGTTGTCGCGGCCGCATGACGCCGCCGACACCGTGACCGGCGCGGTCACCGGGGTCGTCAACGGCGCCAACTCAGTCGCCCAATTCTTCGCGCGACTGTCATGAGACTAGTCACCCACGGGGACTCCGCCCCGTCCTCCGTCAACCGCTACTTACTTCCCCACGAGCATCAGGTCATCATGGTTCGCCGCCATCCGGCCGTGTTGCTCCGACCGGTCGCCGAGATCTTCGGCGGCCTGATCATCGCCGGGCTCGCCAGCCAGTGGCTCGGCCCCGCAAGCGGCGGCCAGGCCCTCGTCATCATCTGGTGGGCCTGGCTCCTGCTGCTGATCCGCTTCGTGTGGAAGGTGGCGGAGTGGTCGGTCGACTACTTCGTCGTCACCTCTCAGCGCATGATGCTGGCCACCGGGCTGATCACCCGCAAGGTGGCCATGATGCCCCTCGGCAAGGTCACCGACATGAGCTTCCAGCGTGACCTCATGGGCAGGATTCTCGGCTACGGGGAATTCGTCATGGAATCGGCCGGTCAAGACCAGGCGTTGCGGACCGTCCCTTACATTCCATACCCCGAGACCCTTTACCTCGAGGTCTGCCAGATGATCTTCCCGAACAAGGACGACTCGGACGACTAACGTCCGTTATGCCGCTTTCCAGCGAGGATTCCCGAGGCGCGAACATAGTTCGCCCTCGGGATTCTTGACGGGAGGGTTACCCGATTCGACAGCTTCGTGCCATCATGGCGGGACCATTGACCAATCCCCTGCCCTGAGAGAACAGATGCCGAGTCAGGGAACCATAGGCGACCGCGTCCGAGCGCTGCGACTGAGCAGGCGCATGTCCCAGGCCCAGCTCGCTGGGCCCGATCTGTCCGACAGCTACGTCTCTCTCATCGAATCGGGGAAGCGAACGCCGACGCCCGTCGTCGCCCGCCTTCTCGCCGAGCGACTCGGCTGCACGACGGAGTTCCTCCTTCATGGAATAGAGCCGCGTCAGCGGATCGACACCGAGCTTGGCCTCCGGCACGCCGAACTCGAGCTGCACCACGGCGACCCGGCCATGGCGGCCGACCGATTCAGCGACATCGTCAAGGCGGCAGGCGAGGACAACGCCATGCTCGCCGCCCACGCCCGTCTCGGCCGGGCCCGCGCGCTTGAGGCGCAGGGCCGTATCGGCCGGGCCGTCGAGGCTTACGAACGACTGCGGCGGGAGGCCGGCGCCCACCCCGAGCGCCTGGCCGCACTGCCCCTGACCGTCGCCCTCTGCCGGTGTTACCACCGGGCCGGCGACCTCGCCCGCGCCCGCGATCTGGGTGCACACGCGTTGAGCCGCGTCGAGGCGCTCGGGGTGACCCAGGGCGAACTCGCCGTGGAGCTCGCCGCGGCGCTTGCCGAAACCGAGACCGGACTTCCGTTCGTCGACCGCGTGCTCGTGGCCAATGGGCTGCCGCAGGTCGAAGACCGAACGACCGAGATCCTCGCGCTCTGGCAGGCCAGCGTGACCGCCGCAGAAGGGGAGGACTCGGCGCTCGCGGTGCAGCTCGCGGAGGACGCGATCGCGGCCGGACGGCCGTCGCGCATGGCGGTCCGGATGGCCCGCATCGCGATGACCTGGGCGAAGATCACAGCTACTCACCCCGAAGACGCCGATCTGGACCGCGCCAACGCCCTCGCGGCGTCCGCCGGTTCGGTGCTCGGCGCCTTCCCGGCCGAACACCTCGACCACGCGCGCAGCCTGATCGTGATGTCGTCGGTGCGGCTGCGGTCCGGCGACACCGAAGGAGCCGCCGAACTGGCCAACCGCGCTCTCGACCAGTTGGTCGGCATCCGGGGCACGATTCCCGCGACTGCCTACCTCGTCCTGGCGGAAGTCCATTTGGCACGGTCCCAGAACGCTACCGCCGAGCTGCGCAAGGCGCAGGACCTGCTCTCCGCGACCGGGCCCGCGCCCGACCGCGAGGCGGCCCGCACCTGGCGGGAACTCGGTGACCTGTGGGGGCAGGCGGGGTCTCGCGAAGACCAGTCGAAGGCATACCGCAGGGCGCTCGAAGCGGTGGGCGTCCACGCGAACATGCCGGGCATCGTCACGCCGGCGGTGCTGACCAGGTAGGCCACGACGAGCCGCGGCGGGCCTTCGGCCAGCCGCGGCTCGTGTTATGAATCTGCCTCCAGTCAAGCACCGGATTTGTGCCGGAAGCTCTGGAATAATTAGGGTCGACCAGTCATTGACTCATGGGATGACTGGTTTCCCCTTAGGAGGCGGACTGTTGTGAGTCTGCGTACGGCGCAGCGGGCGTCTCTCGTGGACCAGGTGATCGACCAGCTCAAGGAGCAGATCACTTCGGGCTCGTGGAAGTTGAATGCCAAGATCCCGACCGAGACCGTATTGGCCGAGCAGCTCGGCGTGGGGCGTAACACGGTTCGTGAAGCCGTGCGGGCGCTGACCCACGCGGGGCTGCTCGACTGCCGTCAGGGCGACGGCACGTATGTCCGGGCCATCAGTGAGTTGTCCGGCGCGATGGCGCGGCGGCTCCGGGCGGCCGAGCAGCTGGAGATCCTGGAAGTCAGGCGTGCCCTCGAGGTCGAGGCGGCCCGGCTGGCGGCGACCCGGCGCAGCGACGCCGACATCGTCAACATCCAGGCGGCGCTGACCCGGCGCGAGCAGGCCTGGGCCTCCGGTGACGTCGACGCGTTCGTCGAGGCCGACCTGGCCTTCCACGTCGCGGTCGTGCAGGCCACCCACAACCGGGTGCTGATCGACCTCTACGTCGACTTCTCGGCGGCGCTGCGCACGAGCATCGCGGCGGCCGGCGGCTCGCTGGAGCAGAACTACATCCCCCACGACGGCATTCTGCGGGCCATCGCCTCGGGCGACGCCACGGCGGCCGAGCACGCCGGGCACGCCTGCATGGAGCACATCCTGATCGCCCTCACCGAGACGGGCGAGCTCGACTAGTTGATGCGGAGCGACATCACGAGGTAGCGGAAGGCGGGGTCGTCACCCGCGTCGGTGATCAGCGCCGGGCGGGTGGGCGAGTCGAGGTGGATCACCGCCTGCTCGGTCTCGACCCCGGCCAGCCCTTCGAGCAGGAAGTGGGGCTGGAAGGCGATGAGGATGTCGTCGCCGTCGAGCTCGGCCTGCATCGCCTCGGCGCCCCGGCCGATCTCGTCGCCCGCCGCCTGGATCAGCACCTGGCCCTGGGAGAACGACAGACGTACGGCCGAATGGGCGCCGGCGACCAGGGCCACGCGGCGGATCGCTTCGAGGAACGGCTGCACGCTGACCGTGGCCGTGATGCCCCAGTCGCCGTCGAGCCTCGATCGGTAGTCGATGAACTGCTCGTCGAGCAGCCGGACCGTCGTCGACTTGCCGGCGCTTTCGAAGCCGGCGACGTTGCCGCCGAGGCAGACGCTCACCTCTCCCACGCGCAGCGACTTGGCGACGTCGACGAGGACCTTGGCCGGGATCATCGCGCCGTGGGAGGCACCCTCGGTCTCGGGGTGCCAGAGGAAGTCGCGGGCGGCGATGCGGTAGCGGTCGGTCGCCGCCATCGTCATGTTGACGCCGTCGGCGTCGACGCGGATCGCGGTCAGCATCGGCAGCGTGTTGTCGCGGCTGGCGGCCACCGCGACCTGGGCCACGGCCGAGGCGAACAGCGCGCCGCCGACCGCGCCGACCTTGGCCGGCATCGGCGGCAGGGTCGGGAAGTCGTCGGCCGGCATGGTCAGCAGCCCGAACTCGGCGCTGCCGCAGGTCAGCACCGCCTCGCTGCCGCTGGTGGTGATGTCGACCACCTCACCGGGCAGGCTGCGGACGATCTCGGCGAGCACCCGGCCGGGCAGCAGCACCTGCCCCGGCTCGGCGACCGCGGCGTCGACGTCGGCCCTGGCCGACACGTCGTAGTCGAAAGCGGAGATGCGCAGGTCGCCGGCGGCGTCGAGGAGCAGGCCCGTCAACACGGGCAACGCCGGACGGGTCGGCAGGATGCGGGCGCACCAGCCCACGGCCTCAGCCAGCACATCGCGGTTGACCTGGACTTTCACCGTTGACCTCCGACCTCACCACTGGCAGTGACGACACGCTACCCATCACTACCGACAAAATCCGACGGTCTCGCCTCAGCGGCCATTGAGGTATGCCAGAACCGCCAATACCCGCCGATTGTCGTCGTCACTCGGGGCCAGGTCGAGTTTGCCGAAGATGCTGGCCGTGTGTTTGCCCACGGCGCTCTCGCTCAGGAACAGCCGCTGGCCGATCGCGGCGTTCGACCGCCCCTCGGCCATCAGCTCCAGGACCTCGCGTTCGCGCGGGGTCAGGCGGGCGATCGGCTCGTTGCGGGCGTTGCTGACCATGAGCTTGGCGATCACGTCGGGGTCCATCGCGGTGCCGCCCCCGGCCACCCGGCGCACCGCGTCGATGAACTGGTCGGTGTTGAAGACGCGGTCTTTCAGCAGGTAGCCGATGCCGCCGGTGCCGTCGGCGAGCAGTTCGCGGGCGTAGAGCTGCTGGACGTGCTGCGAGAGCACCAGCACCGGTAATCCGGGGACCTGTTTGCGGGCGGCCAGTGCGGCCTGGAGCCCTTCGTCGGTGAAGGTGGGCGGGAGCCGTACATCGACGACGGCGACGTCGGGGCGGTGGGTGACCAGAGCGCGCAGCAGCTCAGGGCCCGACTCCACGGCCGCGACCACGTCGAACTCGTGGGCGCGGAGCAGGTGGACGAGGCCCTCGCGCAGCAGGTGGAGGTCTTCGGCGAGTACGACCTTCATGATCGGTCAGCATACGCCCGGATTCTTGGCCACCGTCGGGTTGAGCCGGATGCCGGTGGCCAGCATGGTGGCGCCGAGGGCGATCATGACCGCGACCGTGGGCCACTGGAACGGCGGCGGCATGTAGAGGGCCAGGAACCACGACCGCTCGTCCGGCTGGAAGATCAGCATGAACGTCGCCACCAGCCCCTGTGGGAACAGCGGCAACCAGCACAAGCTCCAGCAGAGCGCGTAGACCAGGCCGCGCCAGCCCTTCGGCAGCGCGTTGACCGGCTCGGTCTCCCCGTCGCCGGGAAGCGCGTCGAGCACCTCGATGGTCGCCGTGGTGCCGCCGCCGGGCGGGCTCGACAGGGCCAGCACCCCGTCGAAGGCCGCCAGCCGCCGTTCGATGCCGGCCAGTCCCCCTCCCGGTACGGCCTTCGCCCCGCCCGGCCCGTCGTCGGACACCGTCACCCGCAGCGCCCGGCCGCGCCTGCTGATGTCGATGGTGACCTTGGACGCGTACCGCGACGCGTTGGCCAGCAGCTCGCTGACGGCGAAGTAGACCGCCGACTCGACCGGCGACTCGGGCCGCTCCAGCAGGTCGGCGTGGACCTTGACCTTGAGCGGGCTGTCGAGGGCGAGCGCCTGGAGCGCGTCGCCGAGCCCGCGTTCGGCCAGGACGGGCGGGTGGATGCCCCTGACCAGCTGCCGGAGTTCCTGCAGGGCGGTCGCCGACGACTCCCTCGCCTTCACCAGCAGCGCCTTCGCGGCGACCGGGTCGTTGTCGAGGAGCTGCTCGGCGGCGCCGATCGTCATGCCCACGGCCACCATGCGCGCCTGGGCCCCGTCGTGCAGGTCACGCTCGATCCTGCGGAGCTCGGCGGCCTGGAGGTCGAGTTGATCGGCCCTGACCTGGTTGAGCCTGTTGACCTGCCCGACCAGCTGGGTGTTGGCCGTGGGGCCGAGCAGGGCCAGGGCGTACAGGCCATAGTTCTTCAGTGCCACGGGAGCGAGGAAGAAGGCGAGGACGGAGAGGGCCAGGCCCCAGTACAGGCCCTCCGAGAACGTCAGCCAGACGCCCCAGCCGATGACGAACGTCGGCCCGAAGGCCAGCACCGAGCGGGTCCACGGGTCGATGATGATCCACACCAGCTCGCGCCAGGTCGCCGGATCGGTGATCACCCAGGCCAGCATCCTGTCGATGTGCGGCGAGGTCGCCGTGCGGTAGCGCTTGCCCTTGTGGTGGTAGTAGCCGTCGCGGGCCCGCACCAGCGCGGGCGGCCGGGGCCGGTAGGGGACGGGGATGTCCACCCCGATCCAGCGGCGGATCAGCGATCGGTCGATGCCGGCCATGAAGCGGATCAGGCGTACCGAGGGCTCCAGCAGGAACACCATGCCGGCCACCGTCGACACCAGCACGCCGACGATCGCCACCAGTGTCACCGGGATCTGGACGATGACCAACGCCGACAGCGCGAGCCCGTAACCGAGCGATCTGACCTGCTTCATGCGTTTCAGTGTGACCGCGCGGAGCCTCGGAGGGGAGTGCACGAAGCCGCCCGAGGGGGGTGGGGTTTCCTCCACCCCGGGTGGGTCACCAGATGCATTACCTCCGAGCTCGCGGATTTCTAACGTTCTCGGCATGGCAATCATCACGGTTCAGAACCTGCGCAAGCAGTACGGCGACAAGATCGCCGTCAAGGACGTCTCGTTCTCCGTGGAAGAGGGCGAGATCTACGGGATCGTCGGCCGCAACGGCGCCGGCAAGACCACGACCGTCGAGTGCGTGGCCGGCCTGCGCAAGCCCGACGGCGGCGCCGTGCACGTCGCGGCCGACCTCAAGCAGCAGGTCGGGGTGCAGCTCCAGGAGAGCACCATGCCCGACAAGCTCCGCGTCGGCGAGGCCCTCGACCTGTACGCCTCCTTCTACGCCAACCCCGCCTCGGTGACCGAGCTCCTCGACGAGGTCGGGCTCGACCCGAAGGTCGGCTTCGCCAAGTTGTCGGGCGGCCAGCGCCAGCGCCTGTCGATCGCGCTCGCCCTGGTCGGCAATCCCAAGATCGCGATCCTGGACGAGCTGACCACCGGTCTCGACCCGCAGGCCCGGCGCGAGACGTGGGAGCTGATCAGCCGGATCCGCGAGCGCGGCGTGACCGTGCTGCTGGTCAGCCACTTCATGGAAGAGGTCGAACGCCTCTGCGACCGCGTCGCGGTCATCGCCGACGGCAGCGTGCTGGCCGTCGACACCCCGGCCGGGCTCATCTCCCGGACGGGCGGCGTACACCGCGTCACCTTCCGGTCGACCGTGCCGGTCGAGAGCCTCAAGTCGCTGCCCGAGGTGCACTCGGTGACCGTCGAGGCCGGCCAGGTGACCGTCACCGGCGACCAGAACGTGCTGCGCGCGATCGTCACCACCCTGCCCGACTCGGCGATCTCCGGCCTCAAGACCGAGACCAGCACGATGGACGACGCCTTCCTCGCCCTCACCGGCGAATGACCACCACCCCCACCACACGAGGAGCTCTGCCCGACATGGCCGTCACCGCCCCCCAGGTCCGCCGTCTGACTTCGGTGGAGACCAAGCTCTACCTGCGCGAACCCGCCGTGATCTTCTTCGCGGTCGGCCTGCCGATCGCCCTGATGCTGATCCTCGGCGGCTCGATCCCCGACTTCCGCGAGCCCGACCCCGCGCTCGGCGGCCTGCGGCCGATCGACACCCACCTGCCCGCGATGATGATCCTCCTCTCGGTGCTCACCTGCGCGTTCTCGCTGCTCCCGACCGTGCTGGTCACCTATCGGGAGCGCGGCATCCTGAAGCGGATGTCGACCACGCCGGTCAGCCCGGTCACCGTGCTCGGCGTGCAGCTGGTGCTCAACCTCGCCATGGCGCTGTTCACCACCGTGCTCATGCTGGTCCTGGCCAATCTCGTGTACGACGTCCCGTTCCCCCAGGCGCCCCTCGCCTTCACCGGCATCCTCCTGCTGGGCATGGTGTCGTCGTTCGCCATCGGGCTGCTGCTGGCCGCCTTCGCGCCCACCTCGCGCATCGTCCAGGGCCTCGGCATGGCGGTGTTCTTCCCCTCGCTGTTCTTCGCCGGCATGTGGGTGCCGCACGCCCTGATGCCCGACGCGCTGCGCGTCGTCTCCGAGTTCACCCCGTCGGGGGCCTTCGGCGCCGCGCTCGTGGACGTCCTGGCCACCGGCAGCGCCGAGTGGACGCACGTCGCCCTGATGGCCGGCTGGGGCGCGGTCGCCGCGGTCGTGGCCGTCCGGTTCTTCCGCTGGTTGTGATTACCCGCCGGGTAATCGCCCGCATGACCTGTCAGAGCCTAGGTTCGGAGGTGTGACGATGACCTCAGTCGGCCCCCTGCTCCGCGGATGGCGCGAGAACCGCCGGCTCAGCCAGCTCGACCTGTCCGTCGCCGCCGACGTCTCCACCCGGCACATCAGCTTCCTGGAGACCGGCCGGGCCCGGCCCAGCCGCGAGATGATCCTGCGCATCGCCGACTGCCTCGACCTGCCGCTCCGGGAGCGCAACCGGCTGCTGCTGTCAGCCGGTTTCGCCCCGGTCTACGGCGAGACCTCCCTGTCCAACCCCCGGATGGCCGCCATTCAGGCGGCCATCCGGCAGGTCCTCACCGGCCACGAGCCCTACCCTGCCGTCGTCGTCGACCAGCGCTGGAACCTCGTCGACGCCAACGCCGGCCTCGCCCTCCTCGCCGAGGGCATCGACCCCGACCTGACCGCCAACGTGCTGCGCGCCTCCCTCCACCCGGAGGGCCTGGCCCCGCGCATCGCCAACCACGGCGAGTGGCGCGCCCACCTGCTCTCCCGCCTGCGCCGCCAGATCGCCTTCACCGCCGACCCGGAGCTCACCTCCCTGTACGAGGAGCTCCGCGGCTACCCCTGCGACCAGCCCGAACCGGAGATCGAGTTCCCCGGGCCGGGCGACATCTTCGTCCCGATGCGCCTGCGCCACGACAGGGGCGAACTCCGCTTCTTCAGCATCATGGCGACCTTCGGCACGCCCCTTGACGTGACCGTGGCCGAGTTGGCCATCGAATCGTTCTTCCCCGCCGACGATCACACTCGCCGGGTGATGACAGAATTCGCGAGATAGGATCACGTTCTACTGCGGAGGCCCAGCGTGTCGGCTCAGGTGTTGAAGAACACGTTTCACATCGGCGTCGAACCCAAGGTCGTGTTGGACCATCTGACGACCCCGGAGAACTACATCGGCCTCTCCCCGATCGTGGTCGCCGTCGACGACGTCGACAGGTCGGCCCCCGGAGTCGTCCGCTACACCGCCACCGAACGTTTCCGCTTCTTCGGCTTCCTCAAGTGGGACAACCGCATCGCGGTCGAGCTGTTCACCGATGACGGCGCCGTGTGGGGAGACGTGAAGAGCCCGGGCGGGGTGCGGATGGCGTACCGCTTCGACCTCAGCGCCGAAGGAACCGGGACCCGCATCGACGACGTGCTCAATCTGTCGGCGCCCTCCCTGATCATCAGTTACGCCGCCTCCGAGGCCCGCAAGGTCCAGCTGGCGCGGGCGCGTATCCTCGTCGAACGGCTCGCCTAGGAGGTCCAGATGATCGTCGTGGCCCATGTCAGCGACACCCACATCGACGGCGGCCCCCGCGCCACAGAGCGGGCCGAACGGGTCATGCGCCACGTCGACGGCCTCGCGGTCGACGCCGTGATCGCCACCGGCGACATCGCCGACAACGGCGCCCCGGCCGAATACGAGCTGGCCCGCAAGATCCTGACGACCCGCCACCCGACGCTCATCTGCCCCGGCAACCACGACTCCCGCGGCCCCTTCCGCGAAGTGCTGCTCGGCTCCGCCGGAACGGACCCCGTCAACCAGGTCATGTCGGTCGGATCGTTCAGCATCGTCCTGGTCGACTCGAGCATCCCCGGCCGCGCCGAGGGCCGCCTGGAGGAGTCGACGCTGACGTGGCTCGACGAGACGCTCTCGACACTGCCCGGCAAGGCGTTCGTCGGCATGCACCACCAGGCGTCGACCCTGCACAGCCCCTACGTCGACGGCATCGGGCTACGGAACCCCAGCGACCTGGCGGAGGTGCTCGGCCGGCACTCCAACGTGGTGGCGGTGTTGTCGGGCCACGCCCACACGGCCGCCGCCACGACGTTCGCCGGCCTGCCGCTGCTGGTCGGACCGGGCGTGGTCAGCACCGGGCTGACGCCGTACGAGACCGAGAACCGGCCGCCGGTGTCGGTCGAACAACCGCCGGGGTTCGCCCTGCACGTGTTCGACGGCGAGCACCTGGTCACCCACTATCGGGTGGTCGTCTGACCGCGCGTCAGTGGCTGGCCATGTCGACGAAACGCGAGTAGTGGCCCTGGAAGGCGACGGTGACCGTGGCGGTCGGGCCGTTTCGGTGCTTGGCCACGATCAGGTCGGCCTCGCCGGCACGGGGTGACTCGCGCTCGTAGGCGTCTTCGCGGTGGAGCAGGATGACCATGTCGGCGTCCTGCTCGATCGACCCCGACTCACGCAGGTCGCTGACCTGGGGCCGCTTGTCGGTCCGCTGCTCGGGACCACGGTTGAGCTGGGAGATCGCGATGACCGGCACTTCCAGCTCCTTGGCCAGCAGCTTCAGCGCACGCGACAGCTCCGACACCTCCTGCTGGCGGCTCTCGGTCCGCTTCGGGGAGCTCATCAGCTGGAGGTAGTCGACGATCACGAACTTGAGGTCGTTGCGCTGCTTCAGCCGGCGGCACTTGGCCCGGATCTCCATCATCGACATGTTGGGGGAGTCGTCGATGAACAGCGGGGCCTGGGCGACCTCGCCCATGCGGCGGGCCATGCGGGTCCAGTCGTCGTCGTTCATCATGCCGGAGCGCATGGCGTGGAGCGCGACCCTGGCCTCGGCCGAGAGCAGACGCATGGTGATCTCGTTGCGCGACATTTCCAGCGAGAAGATCGCGGTGGTCATACCGTGCTTGATCGCCGCAGAACGGGCAAAATCGAGCCCCAGGGTCGAGTTGTGGGTGGGGATCCAGGTCGGTCCGGCGAGGTAGAGATGGTCGTCGTTGTCGACTTCCACGCACCTCACGGGCACGCTGGCCACCGGCCGGACATCGGTGACGTAGCGCAGTCGCGTCGACGGGTGGTCGCGAACGGTCTGGCGAGCGACCTTACGATCGAGCCGGAACACCGGGTCGGCCGGGGTGAAGGTGATGATGTAGCTGGTCGACGACTCGACACTGCGGCCGGGTACGGCCTTCTCGGTCCAGGTCGCCTTGTAACCGAGGCTGAGCACCAGTTCCCAGGCGCCTTCGGCCAGCCGGCGGTTGGTGACGGCGAACTGGACGGTCCCGGTCTTGTTGACGTAGCCGTCGGTGTCGAGCAGACCGGCGAGCAGTGCCCGGCGCTGATCCTCCGAAGCGCGCAGATAGGCGGCCGGAATGTGCTTGTCGTTGAGCACGCCGATGCTGCGGAGCACGGCCTGCACGGTTCCGTGGTGGCTGTGGCATGCCTGGCATCGACGTAGCCCGGTCGACGGCTCGCCGCAGTCGGGACAGGTCGGCTCGGGGACCGGCGCCGAGTGGGACCTGACCCGGCCGCCGCAGGATCGGCCGCAGGTGCGCACCTGCGACGTGCGCGGCACGAAGGAGGTGCCGCACACCGCGCAGTTCCGGCTCTCGACCGGCGCCGCTTCGGGGAACTGAATCCGATGGCGCAGGGAGTCTCCGGCCCTGACGACCCGCAGACCCTCGGCTTCGATGTGCCGGGCGATCTCGGGGTCGGCGCTGGTGTACTGCGCCGAGTCGCTGCTGCCGTCGCCCAGCCAGACCCCCAGCGTGTAGGGCGGAATCGGCAGTTCGGCCTCGGGAAGGACCACGGCGGAGGCGACGGGCACCGCGTGGTTGAGTCGTCGGTCAGTCGCGGTGTGACGGAGGGTCTGGACGATCTGCTCGGTCGTCACGACGGAACCCGGCAGACCGTTGCGCCGCTCGCGGCGGGAGCGGGTGAACCACTGGTGCTGGGCGTCGGCCACGATGACCGCGCCGTCGCTGAACTCGACCTCGTAGCAGGGTCGGCCTTCGAGGATCTCGGTCGCCGCGACTACCGTGGTCGGCTTGCCGTCGAAGCCGATCAGACGGTCTCCGACGGAGACCTCTCCCATGGTGGTCCAGCCCGTGGGGGTGGGCAGGAGCGTGTCGAGGGCCAGGGCCTTGCCGATGGCGGGACGGGCGGCGACGACGATCATCTGACCCGGGTGGAGGCCGTTGGTGAGGGCGTCGAGGTCTTGGAAGCCCGTCGGGACGCCGACCATCTGGCCACCCCGGCTGCCGATGGCCTCGATCTCGTCGAGGGCGCCGGGCATGATCTCGCTCAGCGGCAGATAGTCCTCGGACGTTCTGCGCTCGGTGACCTTGTAGATCTCGGCCTGGGCGCGGTCGACCAGGTCGTCGACCTCTTCGTTCTGGCCGCCGTAGCCGTAGGAGACGATGCGGGTGCCGGCCTCGATCAGGCGGCGGAGCACCGCCTGTTCGCGCACGATCTTCGCGTAGTAGCCCGCGTTGGCGGCGGTGGGCACGACGGCGGTCAGGGTGTGGAGGTAGGCGCCGCCGCCCACGCGGCCGACCTCGCCGCGGCGCTGGAGGTCGTTGAAGACCGTGACGGCGTCGGCGGGTTCGCCCCGGCCGTAGAGGTCGGTGATGATCTCGTAGATGATCTGGTGGGCCGGCCGGTAGAAGTCGTCGGCGCGGAGGACCTCGACGACGTCGGCGATGGCGTCCTTGGAAAGGATCATGCCGCCGAGGACGGACTGCTCGGCCTCGATGTTGTGCGGCGGGGTCCGTTCGAAGGACGGTTCGGAAGGCCCTCCGGAGAAGTCGATGACGCTCACTTGGCCCTCCCCCTCGCTCGCACCCACCCCCAGTTGTAGATGACGCCTCCGACAGTTTCCCGCCACCACACGCCATCAGCAACGTAAGCCTGTGGATAACTCTGTGGACAACCTGTGGACGACGGCCTCCAGGGTGTGGGCAGCTTGGGGATTAGCCTGTGTATAACCTTTCCACATGCCTGTGGATAACGTTCTGAACTGCAGAGATGTTATCCACCCCCTGTGGATAGAAGTTTTTTCTTGACCGGCAGAATGACTTCCATGTCCCCCGACGATCGCGAGATCCTCCGGCTCGCCGTCCCCGCGTTCGCGGCGCTCGTCGCCGAGCCCCTCTTCCTGCTGGCCGACTACGCCATCGTCGGGCGGCTCGGCACAGAGTCGCTCGGCGCGCTGAGTGTCGCGGGCACGATTCTGGCCACGATCGTCAACCTGTGCATCTTCCTCGCCTATGGAACCACCGCCGCCGTCGCGCGGCGCATCGGGGCGGGGGCGCGACGGGAGGCCGTCCAGGGCGGCATGGACGGCCTGTGGCTGGCGGCGGCCCTCGGCCTCGCCGTGGTCGTGGTCTGCTGGCCGCTCGCGCCGTGGCTGGTCGGCCTCGTGGGCGCCGAACCCGCCATCGTCGACGACGCGGTGACCTATCTGCGCGTCAGCCTGCTCGGCGCTCCGGGCATGCTGCTGGTGCTCGCCGGTACGGGCGTGCTGCGCGGCCTCCAGGACACCGTGACTCCCCTGGTCGTCTCCGTGGGCGGGTTCGCCCTGAACGCTGCGCTGAACGCCTGGTTCGTCCTGGGCCTCGGCTGGGGGCTGGCCGGCTCCGCCTCCGGCACGGCGGCCGCGCAGACGCTCATGGCGGTGACCTATCTGGTCATGGTGGTCAGGGGCGCGCGCAGGGAGGGCGCGTCGTTGCGGCCGGACCTCGCCGGCATCAAGGCGTCGGGCCTGGCCGGGATCGCGATCCTCATCCGCACGCTCTCCCTGCGGGTCGTGCTCATCGTGGCGACCGTGATGGCGGCCCGGATGGGCACCGCCCAGGTGGCCGCCCACGGCATCATGTTCCAGATCTGGGCCCTGCTCGCCTACGCCCTCGACGCCATCGCGATCGCCGGCCAGGCCATCATCGGCAGGCAACTCGGAGCGGGGTCGCTGACGGCGGCGCGGCGGGCGACCTGGCGGATGATCCTGTGGGGCATCGGCTCGGGCGTGGTCCTCGGCCTCGGTCTGCTGGCCGCCGGCCCGTTCGTCCCCGGCCTGTTCGACGCCGACACGGCCGTCACGGCCGCTCTGGCGTCGATCATCTGGATCGCGGCCGTCCTCCAGCCCGCGGCGGGCGTGGTCTTCGTCCTGGACGGAGTGCTGATCGGCGCCGGCGACCAGCGTTATCTGGCCTGGGCTGCCGTGGCGGCCACGGTCGCCTTCCTGCCCTTCGCTTTCGTCGCCGGCAGCCTGGCCGGGTTGTGGCTGGCCATCGGCGTGTGGATGGCGGCCCGTCTGGTCACCCTGGGCACCCGCGCTTATGGCTCGAAATGGCTGATCACCGGACCCTCGGTGCGGAAATAGCCCAGCACTCCAGGCGCCCCTTTGAGTCGGCCCGCAACCTGACCGCTTTCAGCCAGCCCTCGACCCGGGTCAGCACGTGGGGCGAGCGGACGGGCAGCCAATTCTCTCCCTCCAGGCGCCCAGCAGCCGACCACTCTCACCTGATCCGGAGCACCAAAGCCGGGCACTCCCACCCGACCTAAAGCGCCGAAGCGGTTCCCACCCCTGTGGCAGACGCGACGAAGCCCCCTTCGGCGCGGCCGGAGGGGGCTTCGTGTGGGCCGGGGATTAGCTGGCCAGGACCTCGATGTCGACCGCGGCGGCGACCTCCGGGTGCAGCTTGACGCTGACCCGGTGGGTGCCGGTGGTCTTGATCGCGTTGTCGATGACGATGCGACGGCGGTCGAGGGTCGGGCCGCCGGCCGCCTTGACGGCGTCGGCGATGTCGCCCGTGGTGATCGAGCCGAAGAGGCGGCCCGAAGCGCCGGCCTTGGTCTTCAGCTTGACCTTGAGGGCGCCCAGCTGACCGGCGACCTCCTTGGCGGTGCCCAGGTCGCGGATCTCGCGGGCGTCGCGCGCCTTCTTGATCGAGGCGATCTGGGTCTCCGCGCCGCGCGTCCACAGGATCGCGTACTGGCGCGGGATGAGGTAGTTGCGGCCGTAGCCGTTCTTGACCTCGACGATGTCGCCAGGGGCGCCGAGGCCGGAGACCTCAGTGGTGAGAATGAGCTTCATTGTCCCAAGGCTCCTTTCTTAGCGCGCGGTGGAGGTGTAGGGCAGCAGCGCCATCTCGCGAGCGTTCTTGATCGCGGTGGCGACGTCGCGCTGGTGCTGGGTGCAGTTGCCCGTCACCCGGCGGGCGCGGATCTTGCCGCGGTCGGAAATGAACTTCCGCAGCAGGCCCGTGTCCTTGTAGTCGACGTAGGAGATCTTGTCGTGGCAGAACAGGCAAACCTTCTTCTTGGGCTTGCGCAGTGCCGGCTTGGCCATCGTGGTGCTCCTTTCAGAGCCCCGCGCGAGGCGGGAATGGTCGCTCGGTTTTCTTATGGATTAGAAAGGCGGTTCGTCGCTGTAGTCGCCGCCGAAGCCGCCGCCGCCCTGAGGGCTGCCGCCGCCGCCGCTGTAACCGCCGCCGCCGCCGCCGCCGCCCTGGAAGCCGCCGCCACCGGACGGGGCCGGGGACGCATTGGCCCAGGGGTCGTTGGCGGGGCCGCCGAAGCCGCCGCCGCCTCCGCCGCCCTGACGGGCGGTCTTGTTGACCTTGGCGGTGGCGTTGCGCAGCGAGGGGCCGACTTCGTCGACCTCGACCTCGTAGACGGTGCGCTTCTCGCCTTCCTTGGTTTCGTACGACCGCTGGCGCAGCCGGCCCTGCACGATCACCCGCATGCCGCGCGTGAGGCTTTCGGCGCAGTTCTCCGCCGCCTGACGCCAGACGTTGCAGGTGAGGAACAGGCCCTCGCCGTCTTTCCACTCGTTGGTCTGCTTGTCGAGGAACCGCGGAGTGGACGCGATGCGGAACCGGGCCACCGCCTGCCCCGTGGGCGTGAAGCGGAGCTCGGGGTCGTCGACAAGGTTGCCGACGATGGTGATTGTGGTGTCGCCTGCTGCCATCGGTCGTAGCCTTTCGTATCCCGCCGACGTATTAGTCGCCCAGCGTAAAGCCAGGCTCCGACAAAACGTCAGTGAAGTTCGGGACGCAGCACCTTCGTACGAAGAATGCCCTCATTGAGGTTGAGCTGACGGTCCAGCTCCTTGACCGTGGCCGGCTCGGCCGAGAGGTCGACGACGGCGTAGATGCCTTCGGACTTCTTGTCGATGTCGTAGGACAGCCGGCGACGGCCCCAGACTTCGACCTTCTCCACGGTGCCACCGTCGTTGCGGACGACGGCGAGGAACTGGTCGAGTGAGGGCTGCACGGTGCGCTCATCGAGGGACGGGTCGAGGATGACCATCATCTCGTATCGACGCATGCGGAATCCAACCTCCTCTGGACTCTGCGGCCACGACGACTTGCCGTGACAGGAGGACGCGCGTCCTTAGCAGACGCAGCCCGTCAAGGCTACCAGGGCCGCGGTTGTGTCCGGTCCGGTCCGGGAATCAACGGTGGAAGGTAGGAGAAGGGGGTGGCGCTTATGCCACACATCTTGGATCCCGTCGCGGGCCAGCCGCGAAAACTCACGCTCAACACCGACGGCCGGCCCCACCGGCTGCAGAACACGCTGTGTCTTTCGGTGTTCACGATCGGCGTCTTCGCCTTCATCTTCGGGTTCGTCGTGGTCCTCCACGTGCCCGCATCGTGGCTGGGCGCGGTCGGCTTCTTCACTGGGCTGTTCTCCCAGTTCATCTCGGTGACCACGCCCCAGCGGGTGTTCAACATCATGGGCATCGTGGGGTCGTTCGTCGGCGCCGGGCTGGGCATCGCCCACGGCGGATTCATCTAGAGGACGACGTACAGAGAGAAAAGGCCGCAGCGGGTCTGCGGCCTTTTCCATGAGCGTTATTTACCGATATGCAGGTCGACGCCGAGCAGGACGAGGAACCACAGGAAGATCGAAAGAAGGGCCTCGGCGATGTCGCGAAGAATGCCGGGCGTGAGGTAGTCGTAGACCCACGCCACGTAAATGCCGACCAGGATGTAGATCAGCAGGATGAAACTCCCGACCCGGTAGCGCATGTCGTCTCCTTTTGTCGTGACGCGCGAGACGCAGGGCGCGTCAACCGCCATCGCGACTGCCCGGACGATCACCTTTGAAACGCTCTTCAAAAGGCGCTTCTTCGAGGCGGATTCCGTGCGCGAGACGCGATCGGCCTTCGGCCGCCCGCGTCTCGCTTAGGCTCGGTTCCATGGTGCGAATCGGAGCTCACGTCGACCAAGACGACCCGCTGGCCCACGCCGCCGCTCGGGAGGCCGAGGTGGTCCAGTTCTTCCTCGGTGATCCGCAGGGGTTCAAGGGGCCGGTCATGCCCGCGAGCGCCGACGCGATCCGCGAGTCCGACGTGCAGGTCTTCGTTCACGCGCCTTATCTGATCAACGTCGCCACGACGAACAACCGCATCCGCATCCCCAGCCGCAAGCTGCTGGAGGGCCAGCTCAAGGCCGCGGCCGAGCTCGGCGCGACCGGGCTGATCGTGCACGGCGGCCACCTGAACAAGGGTGAGGACCCGCAGAAGGGGTTCGACAACTGGGGCAAGGTGTTCGAGCGCATGGACTGCCCGATCCCCGTCCTGATCGAGAACACGGCCGGCGGCGACAACGCCATGACCCGCCACCTCGACACGATCGCCCGCCTGTGGGACGCGGTGACCGCGAAGGCCCGCGAGCCCGAGAAGATCGGCTTCTGTCTCGACACCTGTCACGCCCACGCCGCCGGGGAGGACCTCGACGGCATCGTCGACCGGGTGATGGCGATCACCGGCCGCATCGACCTGGTCCACTGCAACGACTCACGCGACGCGTTCGACTCGGGCGCCGACCGGCACACGAACCTGGGCCACGGGCAGATCGATCCGGAGCTGATCCTGGAGATCTGCCGTCAGGCCGGCGCCCCCATCGTGGTTGAGACGCCGGGCGACGGCCAGGCCGAGGACATCGCCTTCCTCAGGAAGAACCTGCCGTAGGGGTTTCCACAGCCTGTGGATAAAGTCTGCGGATTCCCGCGCTCAAGAAGTGGGTACGGTCTGGAGCTCCCGCTCGCCCGCGTCGTCTTCGGCCGGGGGGCGGCGGGTGCTCGTCCACAACCTTCTGAACGACAACACCGCGGCCATCAGCAGCAGCAGGTTCCGGGCGGCCAGCACCAGGGTGCCGGGCAGTTCGCCCTTCCACGAGTAGTGCTCCTCGATCCACGGATAGGCGATCCCGGTCAGCAGCGTGGCCGCCAGCAGCAACCACGCGACCTCCTTCTGGCTCGACCTCGGCACCGAGAACACCACGGCGGCCAGGCCGATGAGCCAGATCATGTACTGGGGTGAGAGCACCCGGCTGGTCACCACGAGCAGCAGCACGGTCGTCAGCGCCGCGTCGTAGAACGTGGCCTCGGTCGGGTGGGCCCGCAACCACCACACGACGAGCAGCACCGCCGCGATCGGGGTGGCCAGCACGGCGACCGTGATGGCGGTCTCGACCCCCGGGCCGGCGAGTTCCATCGCGCCATGCTGGTAGGTGGAGAAGCCCTCCCACAGGCCGAGGGCGCGCAGCAGCACGAACGGCGTCGCGGCCATCGACTCGACCTGGAGGCCGCGTTCCTGCTGGGCGGTCAGGAAGTCGAGCGCGTTGGGCATGACCAGCGCGGTCGCCCCGCAGGCCACCACGGTGGCGGCCACGGCCGAGGCGCTGCCGGTGAGCAGCTCACGCCAGCGGCGCAGCCCGGCCAGCAGCGCGATCGGCCACACCTTGATCGAGAACCCGATGCCGATCAGCGCGCCCCGCACCGCCGGGTCGGTGGACGCCGTCAGCGCCGCCACCGCGAAGATCGCCACCATCAGGTCGTAGCGGGCGATCAGCAGCGGCCCGAGCAGCACCGGCCCGGCCACCCAGGCCCACAGGGCCCCGTTCCCGCCGCCGGTACGCCGGCAGAACCGCCAGATCAGCAGCAGGATCCCCAGGTCGCACAGGATCGCGATGAGGAAGAACGACACCAGGTAGTCGAAGAACGGCAGCAGGTGCGGCACCAGCATCGGGATGGCCGCGAACGGCGGATACTGCCACTTCTCGTCGTTGTCGGGGAACTGCCCGGTGAGCAGGACGTTCGACCAGTCGGAGTAGAGCCGGATGTCGTTCTCGAACGACATGGTGAAACCCACCGGGATGACCTGCATCGCGGCCAGGAACAGCAGCACGCGAGTGAGCAGCCACACCGGAGCGGCGTATCGCATCTCAGCTCGTTTCGGTCTTGGCGGCCCGGCGGAACAGCACGAACCGGTCGGGCGCCCCGTCGAACACCCCGCCGGCCTGGTCGTCGATCCCGGCGACCCTGACCACGTCGCGGTCGGGCATCAGGATGTCGAGCACGACCAGCACCATCAGCCCGATGACGGCCAGCGCCCGCGCCCAGACGGCCAGGAAGTAGGGCCCGTCGCCGATGCCCTGCGCGGAGAAGTTCGGGTCCATGCCGACGAAGTAGAGCCAGATGGCGAAGAAGTACCAGACCTCGGTCACCTGCCACACCGCGAGCGAGGGCCACTTCGGCCGGGCGAGCACCGCGAAGGGCATCAGCCACAACACGTACTGGGGCGACCAGACCTTGTTGGTGACCATGAACGCGGCCAGCGCCAGGAAGCAGATCTGCATCAGCCGGGGCCGGGTGGGCGCGGCGAGGGTGAGGATCGCGATGCCGAGCAGGAGCACGCCGACCGCGATCATCGCCATCAGGTTGAGGTGTTCGCCGTCGGCCAGGATGCCCCATTGGTACTTCTGGAAGAAGAACCACAGGCCGCCCCAGTCGACCCCGCGCTCGCTGCTGAAGGTGTAGAAGCGCTTCCAGCCGTCGAAGCTGGCCAGCATGACCGGCCCGTTGGCCAGCAGCCACACGCCGACCGCCGCGCCCAGCATCTTCAGGAACGGCACCCATTTGGCGGTGCGCACGGTCAACAGGAAGAGCGCCCCGAGGAACATCAGCGGGTAGAACTTGGTCGCCACCGCCAGGGCCAGCAGCGCCCCGGCGAGGTAGTGGCGCTCGCGGGCCCAGGCGAGCAGCCCGCCGAGCGCGAGCGCTCCGGCGGCCAGGTCCCAGTTGATGTACGCCGACAGGATGACCGCGGGAGCCAGGGCGTACCAGAGGGCGTCCCACTTGCGGGTCGGCCCGGCGAGCGCGGCCATGCACAAGACGCCGACCACGAGGCTCGCGCCCATGAGGATCACGGTGAGGTCGTAGAAGCGGACCGCGTCGCCGAACGACAGCCGGCGCACCAGTTCCATGATCCCGCCGATGCCGACGGGATATTCGACCTCTCCCTGAATGTAAGGGATCTTTCCTTCATTCAGCCCGCGCGCGAACCACAGCGGATAGATGTCGGTGTAGCAGAAGTTCGTGTACTGATCGATGCCGGAGTTCCACGCCCCGCCGAACCGGCAGGCGGACTTCCAGTAGTAGGCCAGGATCGCGCCCAGCGAGGCCAGCAGCCCCAGCGGCACGTAGGGAATGAGTCCGTTTACGACCGCCGCGCGCGGCCCGGGGGCTTCCGTCGTCCGGGTCATCATGAGGCCATTCGATCAGGTGTCGGGGTGTCGCACTGTACCGGCGACACCCCGACCTGGACGAGTCCGAACCTTACGAGCGACGCCCCGAAGACGCCGGGGGAGCTGGCTGCTGCGCCGGGGTGGCCGGCGAGCTGAACGGATCGAACGGCACTTCGCCGCCGCCGTCGGGGATGTCGACCTCACACTCGGGCGCGCCCGGGAAGCACTCGCTCTCGCCGGGGCCGCCGCCGTCGTCCTCCCACGGCAGGGTCGGCTCCTCGACGATCTCGTCCTCCGGCTTGGGCGTCGGAGTCGGGCTGGGCACGATGTCCTCGGGGGCGCCGATCCCGGCCTTCGGCGGGAACTGCGCCACCGGCTTGTTCTTGTGGGCCTCCAGCATGAACTCCCGCCAGATGCGGGTCGGGAAGCTGGCGCCGGCGAAGCCGAGCGACACCTCGAAGGGCGTGCTGTACGGGTTGGTCATCGTGAACTTGGGGTCGCCGTTCTCCGGCGACTTGCCCTTCCACCACGGGCAACGGGCGTTCACCGGGGGCACGACCTTGCCGCTCTTGGTACGGCACTCCTCGCGGTACATGCCGACGGCGGTGGAGACCTGCGGGGTGAACCCGACGAACCAGGCCTCCTTCTCCTCGTTGTTGGTGCCGGTCTTGCCGCCCGCCGGACGGCCGATGCCCTGGCCGCCGGCCGTACCGGACTTGAGGACCTCTTCCAGCGCGACGACCGCGTCGGCGGACGCCTCGGGCGAGATGACCTGCTTGACCGGCTTGCGCTCGGGGTACCTGAGCTGCTTGCCCTGGTAGACGCCCTTGATGACGTGGTAGTTCACGTGCTTGCCGGCGTTGGCGAAGATCGAGTAGCCGGCGGCCTGCTCCACGGCGGTGACCTGGGCCGAGCCGATCGAGAACTGGTAGGTGCCGCGCTTGATGTCGGCGTCCATGCGCTTCTCGGAGAAGCCGGCCTCGACCACGATGTCGCGGACAGAGCTGAGCTTGCCGATCGTCCCGCTGTCCTCGTCGAGCTTGTAGGCCATCGAGACGTAGGCGGTGTTGACCGAGGCCGACGTCGCGGTGATCGCGTTGACCGCCGCCGGGCCGCCGTGGTCGTTGGTGAAACCGCCCTTGGCCTGGCCGGGGATCTCCTTCGGCACGGTCACGTTGCCGGGCAGCCAGCTGTTCAGGCTGTAGCCCGCCTCGAGCCACGCGGCCAGCACGTAGGGCTTGAACGCCGAGGCGGCCTGCTTGGCGGAGTCGAAGGGCTCGTTCCAGTTGTCCTTGACGTAGTCGTCGCCGCCGTAGAAGGCGATCACCCGGCCGTTGGTCGGGTCGACCGCCGCCAGGCTGGTGTGCACCTCACGGGTGTTCGGCACGCTCGCCATGACGCTCTTGACGACCCGCTGGGCCGCCTTCATGAGCTTCGGGTCGAAGGTCGTGACGATCTTGTAGCCGCCGCTCTGGATGGCGTCTTCCTTGATGCCGCGCTGCTTGAGCTCGTGCAGCGCCACGGAGACCATGTAGCCCTTGAGGCCGCCCATCTCGTTGAGGTTGGGGTCCTTGATGGTCTTCGGGAACTTGGCGGTCTGCGGCAGGTTGCCGTACTTGGCCGGGTCGAGCCGGGCCATCGCGTTGACGACGTCCTTGAAGCGCGACTGCAGCGCGGGCTCGTCGGCCGACCAGCTCGGGGTCTGTACGCGGGCCGCCAGGTAGGCCGCCTGGTTCACGTCGAGCTTGGCGGCGGTCATCTTCTTGCCGAAGTAGGCCTGCGCGGCGGCCTCGACGCCGTAGGCCCGGCCGAAGTTGATCGTGTTCAGGTACTGCTCGAGGATCTCGTCCTTCTCCATGGTCTTGTTGATCTTCACCGCGACGAAGATCTCCATGACCTTTCGCTTCACCGAGACGTCCTGGCTCAGCCCGTCGTAGTAGTTGCGGGCCATCTGCTGGGTGATCGTCGAGGCGCCCTGGAGCTGCTGGCCCGTGGCGGTCATCCACACCGAACGGAACATGGCGGGGATGGAGATGCCCGAGTCCTCGCGGAAGGTGTCGTTCTCGATCGCGATGACCGCGTCCTGCAGCGTGTCGGAGATCTTGGAGATGTCGACGATGACGCGCTTGGTGCCGAGGTGGGCGATCGGGGTCTTGCCGTCGGCGTAGTAGACGGTCGAGCCCTGGGCGAGCGCCTCGGCCTGCGCGTCGTTCTTGTCGGGGACCGGGGTGTTCGCGTACGCGATCGCGATCATGCCGAACACGCCGGCGACCACCACCGTGACACCGGTCACGACGATCTTCCAGCTCGGCACGAAACGGCGCCAGCCGGTGCGGCGGCGCGGCTCGTCATCGTCGTCGTCGAAGTCGTCGGGCCCCTTCGGGCCGCCGGGACCACCCGGCCCGCCTCCCGGCAGGGGCTGCGGCGGGCCGCCGCGGCGGCGTCGGCCACCGCTGCCGGCGCCCATCATCTGGGTCGACTCGCCCTCGGCGGGGCGTGGGAAGCCGCCGGTCGGCGCCACCGGCTTCGGGCCCTGCGGGTAGGGCAGGTTTCCGCCAGGGCCCACCGGGCCGCCGGGTGGGCGGCCTATGCGGGTGGGCTGACCCTGGCCCGGGTGTCCTGGGCCCATGTGCGCGGGGCCCGGCTGGCCGGGGCCCGCGGGTGGGGGGACGGCGCCCATGGAGGCGGTGTCCTCGAATGCGGCCTCCTGGCGGCGGCCGGGCTGGCCGGGCCGAGGGGCGGGGGGCTGCGCGGGTGGCGCGCCCCAGCCGCCGGTCATCGGCTGACGCGGCGGTGCCTGCGGAGCCTGAGGGGGGGCCGATTCTTCGGGCGAGCGACGGCGCCGCCCAGGTCGGGGCCCACGGCCGGCGCCCTCCGAGGGGCCGCCCGTCTGTCCCGGGCCATAGCTGCTGTTACTCACGCGTCCTCGTCAAAAGTTCGTGGGGAATGCTCGTCGACGTCTACTCGGCGTCTGTCCCGAGGACGTACGAGACCACCAGACGGTTCCGGTCACAACCTTGACAGGTCTCCGGCGCCCCGTCGGGGTATTCGCCGGATTCATGGGCCATCGGGGCCCTTGCTGACCGGGCTTTTACCCAGCGTGCGGGCATGGTTCCGGGCCGCATCGGCCCTCCTGCCACTCCCGTCCGCTGTGACCACATGTGGGCAAGATTACGTCCCTTTGCCAAATCGTGCCCAACCGTTGACTCCAGAGCCACGGCCGGCCTTCGGCCGCCCGCATCTCGCGTTGCACGCTATAGCGCCGCGACGTATCCTGCAGATGTATCAGCTCGATACATCGCCCAAGAATACCGAGGAGGTGCCTCCAGTGACCGGGTCCAGAAACGGCGTGCTGGAGCTCGCCGTCCTCGGCTCACTCCACGAGAACCCGCTGCACGGTTACGAGCTGCGCAAGCGCCTCAACACCCTGCTCGGGATGTTCCGCGCGTTCTCCTATGGCTCGCTCTACCCCTGCTTGAAGGGTTTGCTCACCGACGGCCTCATCGTCGAGGAGGAACCCCCGGACGACGTGGTCCTCGGCCGCCGGTCGAAGATCGTTTACAAGCTCACCGCCGAGGGCAAGGAGCGCCTCCAGGAGTTGCTGACCCAGGCGGGTCCCTCCTCCTGGGAGGACGAGAACTTCGGCATCCACTTCGCGTTCTTCCGTCACACGGAGGCCGAAGTACGCCTGCGGATCCTCGAAGGGCGGCGCAGCCGCCTGGAGGAACGAATGGAAAACGTCCGCACGGCCCTGGCCCGCACCCGCGAGCGGCTCGACAGCTACACGCTCGAGCTGCAGCGCCACGGGCTGGAGTCGGTCGAACGCGAGGTCCGCTGGCTCAACGAGCTGATCAACACTGAACGGGCGCAAGCCGCCGATAAAAGCCAATCAGAACGGGACGAACGTCCCGGTTCCGATGAATAACGATCCAAAGGAGCGAGTGCGATGGGTTCGGTGCGCGTAGCCATCGTGGGTGTGGGGAACTGCGCCGCCTCACTGGTGCAGGGCGTCCACTACTACAAGGACGCCGACCCGGCCATGCGTGTGCCGGGCCTCATGCACGTCCAGTTCGGCGACTACCACGTCGGCGATGTCGAGTTCGTGGCGGCGTTCGACGTCGACGCCAAGAAGGTCGGGCGTGACCTCTCGGAGGCGATCCTGGCCTCCGAGAACAACACCATCCAGTTCTGCGACGTGCCGCCCCTCGGCGTGAACGTCCAGCGTGGCCCGACCCTCGACGGTCTCGGCGAGTACTACCGCGAGATCATCCAGGAGTCCGACGACCACGCGGTCGACGTGGTCCAGGTGCTCAAGGACGCCCGCGTCGACGTGCTCGTCTCCTACCTGCCGGTGGGCTCCGAAGAGGCTGACCGGTTCTACGCGCAGTGCGCCATCGACGCCAAGGTCGCCTTCGTCAACGCGCTGCCCGTCTTCATCGCCTCCGACCCCGAGTGGGCCCAGAAGTTCACCGACGCGGGGGTGCCGATCGTCGGCGACGACATCAAGTCGCAGGTCGGCGCGACCATCACCCACCGCGTGATGGCCAAGCTGTTCGAAGACCGCGGGGTCGAGCTGCTGCGCACCTACCAGCTCAACTTCGGCGGGAACATGGACTTCATGAACATGCTGGAGCGCAAGCGCCTCCAGTCGAAGAAGATCTCCAAGACCCAGTCGGTCACCTCGCAGATCCCGCACGAGATGGCCAAGGCCGACGTGCACATCGGCCCGTCCGACCACGTGCCGTGGCTCGACGACCGCAAGTGGGCCTACGTCCGCCTTGAGGGCCGCTCGTTCGGCGACACCCCGCTCAACCTCGAGTACAAGCTCGAGGTGTGGGACTCGCCCAACTCGGCCGGCGTCATCATCGACGCCGTCAGGGCCGCCAAGATCGCCCTTGACCGGGGCATCGGCGGGCCGATCCTGTCGGCGTCCTCCTACTTCATGAAGTCGCCGCCGGAGCAGTACTCCGACGACGACGCCCGCGACGCGGTGGAGAAGTTCATCAGCGGCGAGGTCGAGCGCTAGACCGCAGCCGAGGGCCCCGGGAGATCCCGGGGCCCTCGGCTTTTCTACAGATCCCGTACGGCCGCAGGAAGCTCCGCCGGGTCGGCCACCGGCCACGTGAGGGGGTCGGGTCCGAGCGCGACCAGCTGGGGCAGCTGCTCGGCAGCCCACGGGGAGATCTCGAGGTCGCCCGTCAGCACCCGGTCGGAGAACTCCTTCCACGGCATCCACAGGACGCTGCCGACCTCTTCGGGGTTGGCGGTCGGCTCCTCGCCCACCAGGGCGCGGTAGACCGGGCACAGCTCGTGCTCGACCGTGCCATCGGGCATGACCGCGCGGTAGGAGAAGCGGGGGAGCAGCAGGTCGACCGAGGAAACGGTCAGCGAAAGCTCGTGGGACAGCCGGCGAATCACAGCCGACGGGAGGCCCTCACCGGGCAGGGGGTGACCGCAGCAGCTGTTGGTCAGCACCCCGGGCCAGGTGATCTTGTGGTCGGCGCGGCGGGTGAGCAGCACGTTGCCCGACGCGTCGAAGACGTAGCTGGAGAATGCCATGTGCAGGGGGGTGGCCGTGCCGTGGACCGTGGACTTGGGGGCGGTGCCCACCGCGTTGCCCGCAGGGTCAACAAGCACGACGTGTTCATCGTTCGTCACGCAATGAGACTACGGTCTCTTCCGTTCCGCTTCTGCCCTATCCGGGATGACCCTGATGTCCCAGGCTCGGGCCACGCGTAGGCTGGCGACGTGTCCTACGTCTCAGATCTTCGTGTCGTGTTGCGAGGCAGGGACTTCCGACGGCTTTTCGGCACCCGGCTGGTCTCGCAGTTCTCCGACGGGATCTTCCAGCTGGCGGTGGCCGGGTACGCCTTCTTCAGTCCAGAGAAGCAGACGTCGGTCGCCGATGTCGCGGCCGCCTTCGCGGTCCTCCTGCTGCCCTACTCGATCATCGGTCCCTTCGCCGGGGTCTTCATCGACCGCTGGTCACGGCGCCAGATCCTGGTCGTCGCCCCCCTCATCCGAGCCGGTCTGCTGCTGCTGTCGGCCGCGGCGGTCGCGGCCCGCGCCCCCGACTGGATCTTCTACGCCACCGCCTTCGGCGTGCTCGGCGTCAACCGCTTCTTCCTCTCGGCGCTCGGGGCCTCCTTGCCCCACGTCGTGCCCAAAGAGACCCTCATGATCGCGAACGCGGTCACGCCGACCTCCGGGACCGTCGTGACGTTCGTGGGCGCGGGCGTCGGCTTCGGGCTGCGGTGGATCCTCGGGCCCGAGCACCTCGGCACCGCCGGAATCCTGGTCATCTCCGGCGTGATCTTCGCGTCCAGCGCGCTGATCGCCCGTCAGATGACCCGTGAACTGCTCGGCCCCTCGTTCGACCCCGACCGGCCGCAGGCGCGCGACGCCGTGCGGCACGTGCTCAGCGGGCTGGTCGACGGCGTCCGTTACATCGCGCATCGGCGCGGCCCGGCTGCGGCCCTCGGGAGCATGGCCGCCCACCGGGTCCTCTACGGCATGTCGCTCGGCATGGTGCTGATGCTCTACCGCTACTACTTCACCCACGACGCCGAGCTCGGGCTGATGGCCCTCAGCGGCGTGGTGGCCACCTCGGGGCTGGGCTACTTCGCGGCGGCCTTCCTGACCCCGTGGGCGACCCAGCGGTTCCGGATCGAGTCGTGGATCCCGATCACGCTGGGCCTGTGCGGCGCGCTGGAGTTCGTGTTGTGCGCGCCGTTCCAGCAGTGGGGGTTCCTGATCACCGGGTTCGTCACCGGCGTGCTGGGCCAGAGCGGCAAGATCTGCACCGACGTGGTCGTCCAGCGCGGCATCGCCGACGCCTACCGGGGGCGCGTCTTCTCGATCTACGACCTGCTGTTCAACGGCATGATGGTGGCCGGGGTGTCGATCTCGGCGCTGCTGCTGCCGCCCGACGGCAAGTCGTTCTTCGTGCTGACGATGATCACCGTGCTCTACTTCGTGGCGGCGGGCGCCTACCGGCTGGCCGTGCTCCAGGTCGTCCGGCAGGCGGAGCCGCTCACCGTCAAGCCGTAGCCGCCGCGACCATCGCCGCGGCGATGGTCGCCACCTCAGCCTCGGTGCAGGCGTAGGGCGGCATCGCGTAGACGAGCTTTCCGAAGGGGCGCAGCCAGACGCCGTGCTCGAGCGCGGTGTCCTGCGCCTTCTTCATGTCGACCGGCTCGTGGCACTCGATGACGCCGATGGCGCCGAGGACGCGTACATCGGCGACCGAACCCTGCGCCGGAGCCAGGCCCTTGCGCAGGGTCTGCTCGATGAGGCCGACCTCGGCCCGCCAGGGCCGCCGGGCCAGCAGGTCGAGCGAGGCGCCGGCCGCGGCGGCGGCCAGCGGGTTGCCCATGTACGTCGGCCCGTGCATCAGCAGCCCGATGCGCTCGGCGATCTCGGGAGTGGTCAGGGTGGCGGCCATCGTCAGGTAGCCGCCGGTCATCGCCTTGCCCAGGGTGACGATGTCGGCCCTGATCCCGGCGTGGTCGCAGCCGAACATCGTGCCCGAGCGGCCGAAGCCGGTGGCGATCTCGTCGGCGATCAGCAGCAGCCCGCGGCGGTCGCAGATCTCGCGGAACGCCCGCAGGTAGCCGGGGTTGTAGAAGCGCATGCCCCCGGCACCCTGGACGACCGGCTCCAGGATCAGCGCGCCGACCGCCGGGTCGGCCGCCAGCCGGTCGACCTCCTCGACGTAGGACGGGTCGACCGGGGTGTCGTAGCCGAGCGGCGGCACCGGCGCGAAGACCTGCTCGGCCACCGCCCCGGTGAAGATGTGGTGCATCCCGTTGACCGGGTCGCAGACCGACATGCAGCCGAACGTGTCGCCGTGGTAGCCGCCTCTGACGGTCAGCAGCCGCCGCTTGCCGGTCGCCTGGACGGCCATCTTGATCGCGACCTCGACCGCGACGCTGCCCGAGTCGGCCAGGAAGACCTTCTCGTAGCCGGTCATCGCGGCCAGCCGCTCGGCCAGCAGGATCGCCGGTTCGTGGGTGAGCCCGCCGAACATCACGTGGGCCATGCGGCCGAGCTGGCCGGTGATCGCGGCGTCGATCTCGGGCACCCGGTAGCCGTGGATGGCCGCCCACCACGACGACATGCCGTCGACGACCTCACGGCCGTCGGCGAGCCTGAGTCTGACTCCTTCGGCGCTCTCCACCACGTGGGTGGGCACGGCGGGCGGCACGGTCGCGTAGGGGTGCCAGACGTGCCGGGCGTCCAGTTCTGCCAGGTTCACTGGGCGGCCGCCCATTCCAGCAGGCGGGCGCGGGCGACGTCCTTGCCGAGCACGCCCTCGTCCATCCGCAGGTCGAGCAGGAACTTGTAGGCCCGGCCGATCATCGGGCCCGGCGGGATGCCGAGGATCTCCTGGATCTCGTTGCCGTCGAGCTCGGGCCGGATCTTGGCCAGCTCCTCCTCTTCGGCCAGCTTCGCGATGCGCTCTTCGAGCTGGTCGTAGGTGCGGGCCAGGGCGGCGGCCTTGCGCTTGTTGCGGGTGGTGCAGTCGGCCCGGGTCAGCTTGTGGAGCCGGTCGAGCAGGTGGTCGGCGTCGCGGACGTACCGGCGCACCGCGCTGTCGGTCCACTCGCCGGTGCCGTAGCCGTGGAAGCGCAGGTGCAGCTCGACGAGGCGGGCGACGTCGGAGGTCACCTCCTTGGGGAACCGCAGCGCGGTCAGGCGACGCTTGGTCATCTGGGCGCCGACGACCTCGTGGTGGTGGAAGGAGACCCGGTTGCCCGGCTCGTTCCTGCGGGTCTTGGGCTTGCCGATGTCGTGGAGCAGCGCCGCCCAGCGCAGCACCCGGTCGGGGCCGCCGACCTCCTGCGCGATGGCCTGGTCGAGCACGATCAGCGTGTGCTCGTAGACGTCCTTGTGGCGGTGGTGCTCGTCGATCTCCAGCCGCAGCTTGGGCAGCTCGGGCAGGACGTGGTCGGCCAGGCCCGTCTCGACCAGGATGCTCAGGCCCTCGCGCGGGTGGGCGCCGCAGATCAGCTTGTCGAGCTCGGCCTGGATGCGCTCGGCCGAGACGATCTCGATGCGGCCGGCCATCTCGGTCATCGCCCTGATCGCGTCGGGGTCGACGGTGAACCCGAGCTGCGAGGCGAACCGGGCCGCCCGCAGCATGCGCAGCGGGTCGTCATCGAACGACTGCTCCGGCGTGCCGGGCGTACGCAGCACCTTGCGGGCCAGGTCGCTGAGGCCCCCGTAGGGGTCGACGAACTCCCGGCTGGGCAGCCGGACCGCCATCGCGTTGACCGCGAAGTCGCGCCGGGCCAGGTCGGCTTCGAGCGTGTCGCCGTAGGACACCTCGGGCTTGCGCGACTTGGGGTCGTACGACTCGCTGCGATAGGTCGTGATCTCGAGCTGCCAGTCGCCCTTGCGTACGCCGACCGTGCCGAAGTCGATGCCGATCGTCCAGATCGCGTCGCCCCAATCGCGCACGATCTCCAGAACGCGTTCGGGATGGGCGTCGGTGGTGAAATCGAGGTCGGCCCCCGACCGGCCGAGCAGCACGTCGCGCACCGGCCCGCCCACGAGGGCCAGCTCGTGGCCGTGTTTGGCGAACAGGTCGCCCAGTTCGTGGGCGACGGGTTCGATCCGGCGGAGCAGGTCGGCCAGAGCGTTCTCTATCGGGTTTGTAGGGGACAAGCTGGGTAGGTCCTTCGGTTACGGAACAGGTGCCACTGGGCTAATACACCTATGGCGATCAGCAGGCTACGTTCAGTGCAGATCTGTCGGGGGCCGGGAGAAGGAGCAGACCACATGCAGGACGCCCTCGCGATCCATCGCTGGCTCCTCGCCCGTCAAATCCACCATGAAATCGTACGGCTTCCGCGCGTCCTGACTTCCGCCGACGAGCTGCCCGAGGTGCTGGGAGTCCCGCCGGAGACCTGCGTGACCGTCACCGTGTTCGAGGTGACCACCCGGGGCTGCCGCGAACCCGTCGCGGTCATCAGCTCGGTGGCCCGCAAGCCCAGGCCCGGCGTGATCGCCGCCGCGTTAGGCGCCGAACGGGTCAGGCCCGCCTCCTCCTACACGGTCAACGCGGTCACCGACTACGCGGCCGGGCTGGTGTGCCCGCTGCTGCTGCCCGAGAAGCTCACCCTGCTGATCGACCGCCGCCTGGTCGACGCCACCGACCCCGACGTGTTCGTGCACACCGCGACAGGAGAACGCATGACAGCGCTGCGACTACGCGCTGTGCATCTGTTCCCTCTGGCCTCGGGAAAGCCGGTGGAGCTCGCCGGTCACGGCCTGGCAAGCTGACAACGGCCATATGGCCGGGGCCTATAGCATTCAGGGCGTGCGTCGCCTCGGTCCCGTCTTGTTCGCCTTTCTGCTCGCCGGTGCGGGCCTGGCGATCCCGGCGGCCCCCACAGCAGCGGCGGCCACCGCGCGTGCGGCCGACCCGGTCACGCTGAGTGAGTTCAGCCCCGAGTCCCCCACCCGGGCCGACCAGACGATCACCATCGCGGGCGCCGTCACCGGCATCCCGCAGAGCTCCGTCCGCGTGCAGATCAGGTACGCCGCCGGACGCCCCTTCACCTCGCGCGCCGACATCGCCGCCTACGTCACCGGTCAAGCGATCTTCACCAACTCGTGGCGGACCAAGGTGCAGGCGACCCCGCTCGACGGCACCGGCAAGCTGCCGTTCACGCTCACGGTGTCGCCGGCCGAGCTCAGCATCAGCCAGCCCGGCGTCTACCCGCTGGAGGTCGAGGCCGTCGACGGCGCCACCGGCCAGATCGTCGGCGTCGAGCGCACCTTCCTCACGTACGTCCCCAAGGGCACCGCCGTGAAGCCGACCCGGCTGGCGCTGGCCCTCCCGCTGACCGCGCAGCCGAAGCGGGCCGACGACCAGACCTTCCTCGACGACGACCTGTTCGGCGACGGCCGCCTCAACAACCTGCTCGCGCTGGCCACCGCGACCGACGAGACCACCACCTGGTTCGTCGACGGCTCGGTGCTCGACGACGCCCAGCGGTTGTCGCGGGCCTACTACCTCGACGACACCGCCAAAGACGGCGTGCAGCAGGGCGCGGAATGGGTGACCTCCCTGCGGTCGGCGCTGGCCGACAACCCGGTCATGGCGATGCCCTACGCCGACGCCGACCTCGGCGCGGTCGTCCACAACGGGCTCGACACGACCACCCCCACGGCGCTCCTGGTCGGCTCGTTCGCCACCAACCAGCTGCTCAAGGTGGGGTCGGCGACCACGTCCACGGTCTGGCCGGTCGGCGGGGTGATCGACCGCGACACCCTCGACGCGCTGGCCGTCAACGGCGTCGACACGGTGCTGCTGGCCCAGGCCGCGGTGCCGCCCGAGGCGACCGCGGCGCGGGCCGGGTCGGCCGGGGTGGTCGACACGGTGAGCGGGCCGGTGATCGTGCAGACGGCCGATCCGGTACTCAGCGGGCTGCTCGGCACCGACGGCCGCACGGCCGGGGCGACCGTGGCGGCCCGGCAGCGCTACATCGCCGAGACGGCCATGAACGGGCTGACCGCCCAGCGGGCGGCGCCGCTGATCGCGATGCCGTCGAACCACCTGTGGAACCCCGACCCGACGTTCATGACCGCGCTGCTCAAGCCGCTGCCGTGGGTGCGCGACGTGCCGCTGGCCTCCATCAGGCCGGCCAAGAACGCCCCGGTGGGCGACCTGGTCTACCCGGCGCAGGCGCGGCAGGGGGAGTTGCCCAAGTCGTACATGAACGGGGTTCGCCGGCTGGCCCGGACCGCCGACGTCGCGATGGCGCTGCCGACGAGCGGGCAGCGGACCTACGACCGGGCGGTGCTGCGGCTGACCTCGGCGTCGTGGCGGGGCGGCAAGAAGGCGCCCGGGTACGCCCGGCAGCTGAACTCCTCGATCGAGAAGCAGATGGACCGGGTGTTCATCGTCGGCGCCGACGACCCGTTCGCGGTGGCCGGCACCAACGGCCGCATCCTGGTGACGGTGCGCAACACGCTCCGCGAGAACGTGAAGTTCAACCTCGAGGTCAAGTCGCGCGACCCCGACCAGCTCCAGGTCGACGCGGCCGGCGGGGTGTTCGTCGAGAAGCAGGCCGAGGTCCAGGCCGGGAAGGCCGGCACCTATGAGATCCCCGTCGTGGTGCCCGCCGACCACGGCCAGGCCAAGTTCGACGTGCAACTGCTCACCGCCGACGGGCGGAAGTACGGCAGGCCGACCGAGATCGTGATCTCCGCCACCGGATACACCGGCATCGCCCTGGTGATCGTCGGCGTGGCGGTGACCATCATGCTGGCCGCCGTCGTCATGCGGCTGCTGCGCCGCCACCAGCGCAAGGACCCGGTGTTCCCCGCGCCCGTGCAGATACCCGTGGAGCAGGAGGAGCCCCAAGGGGCGTAGCCTCGTCTCGCTGTAGGCCGGGTGGATCAAGGAGCTGATCGATGAGCCGGATGCTGCGCGCGAGCGCGATCATGGCGGCGGGCACGCTGGTGTCCCGCGTGACCGGTTTCCTGCGGACCGCCATCCTGGCCTCCGCCATCGGCACGGCGATCCTCGGCGACGCCTACAACGTGGCCTACACGATCCCCTTCGTGCTGCTCGACCTGCTGATCACCGGCGTGCTGAGCAGCGTGGTGGTGCCCGCGATCGTGCGGCGGCAGAAGATCGACGCCGACGGGGGAGCCGCCTACGAACAGCGGCTGCTGACCGTCGCCGCGCTCGGCCTCACCGCCGTCGCGATCATCGCGGTCGTGCTGGCCCGGCCCCTCGTGCTCCTGTACGCCGACAAGCTGCCCCCCGAGGGCGTCGCCGCGGCCGTGACGATGGCGCAGTTCATCCTCCCCCAGATCGCCTTCTTCGGCGTGGGCGCCGTGGCCGGGGCCATCCTGAACGCCCGCGACCGGTTCGCCGCCCCGATGTGGGCCCCGGTGCTCAACAACGTCGTCGTCATCGGCGTCGCGGCGGCCTACCTGCTGAGCGACGGCCCCTCGGAGATCGACCAGGTCACCCACGCCGATCTGCTGCTGCTCGGCCTCGGCACCACGGCCGGCATCGTGGCCCAGGCGTTCGTGCTGGTCGTCTCGCTGCTGCGGGCCGGGGTGCGGTTCCGGCCGAGGTTCGACCTGCGCAACGCGGGCCTGGGGGAGATGGCCCGGCTCGGCGCGGGCGCGCTGGCCTTCACGGTGATCAACCAGATCGGCTTCGTGATCACCACCAACCTGGCCGTCGGGGCCGGGGCCGCCGCGGCGGAAGAGGGGGTGCACGGCCGGGGCCTCACGCCCTACTCCTACGCCTTCCAGCTCTTCCAGCTGCCGTACGGGATCATCGCGGTCTCGGTGATCACCGCGCTGCTCCCCCGGCTGAGCCGGTTCGTACACGACAAGGACTTCGCCTCGGCCCGTGAGGAGTTCGCGGGCGGGGTCAGGACCGTCAGCGCGCTGATCGTGCCCGCCGGGTTGCTGCTGATGGTGCTGGGCCCCTCGGTGACGGTACTGATCTTCGGCCGGGGGGCGGTCTCGGTCGACCAGGCGATCTACATCGGCAACGTGCTCCAGGTGTTCGGCCTCGCGCTGGTGCCGTTCTCGATCTTCCAGTTGCTGCTGCGGGTTTTCTACAGTTTCGGCGACACCCGCACTCCGGCGGTGATCGCGGGGGCGAACGTGCTGGTCAACGCCGCGATCGGTCTTACTTTGTACTTCACTGTCCAACCAGACCTGGTTGTCATGGGTTTGGCGGGTTCGTTCACTGTGACGTACGTTCTGGCGTGCGTCCTCACGTGGGTGCTGGCGTCGCGGCGGGTCGGCGGACTCGGCGGGCGGGCCGTCGCCTCGGGACTGATGCGCATGTACCTCGCGGCGATCCCGGCCGCCCTCGTGGCGCTGGCGGTGTTGTGGGCGAGCGTGCGGATCACCGAGGTGACCGTGCTCAGCTCGCTGGTCGTGCTCGTCGTCGGCGGCGGTCTCGCGCTCGGCGTCTACCTCGCGCTCGCGCACCGTCTGGGCATCCAGGAAGTGCGGTCCATCATTGGAATGGTGACGAGACGGGTAGGACGCTAACGGTTTCCGTGCCAACGGGGCTTAAGGTCCGGTTGATGCGACTCCGAAGGGGAAGGCGGGCAAGACCGGCGCGGCACTAGCATGGTGCGCCACAGTGGAAGGTCGAGCGGAAGCGAGCAGGTGTGGGCGGATCCACCCGGAGTCGACTGCCGTTCTTGGGAGCGGCGGCGTGAGCATGTCCACTGTCGAACCCGGAACCCGCCTCGCTGATCGATTCCGCCTGGAAGACCGGGTGAACGAGTCGGCCGGCGCCACCTTCTGGAAGGCCATCGACGAGGTGCTCGCCCGCCCCGTGGCCGTGCACACCTTCTCCCCCGACTTCGAACGCCAGCACGACGTGGTCATCGCCGCGCGCGCCGCCTCGCGCCTCACCGACCCCCGCCTCACCCAGGTCTTCGACGCCGCCGACGAAGACGGCGTCGCCTACGTCGTCAGCGAGTGGGTCTCCGGCGAGTCGCTGCTCGACCTGCTGGCCGCCGGCCCGCTCGAAGCCGAGCGCGGCGCCGCCCTGGTCGCCGAGGCCGCCGAGGCCATCGCCCACGCCCACGAGCACGGCCTGGCCCACCTCAACCTGACGCCCAACCGGCTGATGTGGACCTCCGGCAACACCGTGAAGGTCCTCGGGGTCGGCGTCGACGCCGCGATCCTCGACATCGCCGAGAACCTGACCGAGGAAGAGCGTGCCCAGGCCGACGCCGAGGGTCTCGGCCGTCTCCTGTACGCCGCCCTCACCGGCCACTGGCCCTCCTCCGACGACGACTGCGGCCTGCCCGAGGCGCCCGTCGACGACGACCACTACTGCACCCCGCGCCAGGTCACCGCAGGAGTGCCCAACTACCTCGACACGATCACCTCGCGCATCCTCGGGCTGCGCAAGTCGGTCGAGCCGATGGACTCCCCGATGGAGGTCGCCGAGGCCCTGGCCGAGGTGCCCCGCCCGGCCCCCGCCTCCGTCTCGACCCTGCCCCCGTCCGTCGAGCTGCGCTCCGAGCCGGTCGACACGATGGGCGGGCGGCCCCCGATGCCGCCGATGATCCACCGCCCGGCGCCGCGCCGGTCCCCCGCGTTGTCGCGGTTCGTGCTGACCGTGGTGGTGCTGCTGGCCATGGTCGTGGTCGGCGTCGGCGCCTGGACGCTGGGCAAGAGCCTGGGCACCGAGCCCGCCGTCCCCAGCGCCGCCCCGAGCGCCACGGCCGAAGAGGGGGAGGCGGCCGGCAAGCCCGCCGAGGTGAAGATCTCCGGAGCGACCGGCTTCGACCCACTCGGCGACGGCGAGGAGCGCAACGAGCTGGCCGCCCTGGCCATCGACGGCTCGGCCACCACCGACTGGCACTCCGAGACCTACGGCGGCCCCGACTTCGGCCGCCTCAAAGACGGCGTCGGCCTGCTGCTCGACCTGGGCAAAGAGACCAAGCTGACCCAGGCGGTGATCGACTTCGGCGCCTCCGGCGGGACCGTCGAGCTGCGTACCGGCGCCTCTCCCGCGCCCGAGAGCCTGAAGACCTTCCTCACCCGCGAAGACGTCAGCGGCAAGGTGACCTTCGACCTCAACGGCTCGTCGGCCACCCGCTACCTGCTCGTGTGGTTCACCGAACTGCCCCCGCACAACAACGGCTACCGGACCATGATCCGCGACGTGAAGCTCCTTGGAATCAAGGAATGACCAGGCCGGTTTGATCTGGTTTACGCGCTTTGCCGTTCGCAGAGGGAAGTATGGTGGCACCATCGTGCACGTGAACCCCTCGGGATCGGCAGACCAGTGACCTCGCCGCCAGACATTCCCCCACCGGCCGACCTCTCCGGTCGACCGGCGCTGAGTGACGCCGATTTGCTGACCCGTCACATCGAGGGCGACACCACGGCGTTCAGTGAGATCGTCAAGCGCCATCGCGACCGCATGTGGGCCGTCGCACTGCGTACGCTCGGCGACCCCGACGAAGCCGCCGACGCGGTCCAGGACGCCTTCGTGTCCGCCTACCGCAAGGCCGAGAGCTTCCGGGGCGACGCCGCCGTCACCACGTGGCTGCACCGCATCGTGGTGAACGCCTGTCTTGACCGTATGCGCCGGAAATCGGTCCGGCCCGTCGCCGACGACGAGCTCATCGAGGCCGCCGAGCGCGACATGCCGCTGCCCGACCAGACCGCCGAGCGCGAGGTGTCTCTCGAGGTCACGGCCGCGCTCAAGCTGCTGCCGGCCGATCAGCGGGCCGCGCTGGTCCTCGTCGACATGATGGGCTACTCGGTTGAGGACGCCGCCGCCGTACTGGACGTTCCGGCCGGAACGGTGAAGAGTCGATGTGCGCGGGGGCGCGCGAAACTTGCCCCGATTCTTTCCCATCTGCGGAACCGAACCGACCTCACTCGCGTCTCATCCCCGAAGGGAGCACAACTTCGTGACGGGTGACACGCACTACGACCTGGAGATCCTGGCCGAGCTCGCCGAGGGACTCCTCGACGACGCCACGGCCCTGGAAGTCCGGTCGCATCTCGCGATCTGCGACGCCTGCGGGGAAAGCCTCGCCGGTCTGGCCGCGGTTCGCGAACTCCTCTCGGCAGTGCCGGTGACCGCCATGCCGCTGGGCGTCGCGATGCGGATCGACAGGGCCCTTGAGTCCGAGGCGGAGCGGGGTGGCCTCCGCCTCGTCGAGGCGCCCGACTGGGACGAGATCATGAAGGACTCGCCCTGGGAGCAGCCCGCCCCTGAGCCTCAGCCCGCGCCGGTGGTGCCGCTGACCGCTCGGCGGAAGAAGCCGCGCCGCACCTGGGGCATGCCGGTCGCGGCCGCCGCCGCGGCCGCCGTGGTCTTCGGCGGAGTCGGCCTGGCCACGCAGTTCGTGGCGTCCGGATCGGGTGACGGAGGCGTCACCGTGGCCGGACCCGCCGTCTCGCCCGAGAAGTCGCCGCTGAAGACGGCCGAGTCCGCGTGGGCCGTCCGGGCCAGCGGGCACAACTACACCTCGCGCGAGCTGAACGGCCCCCTGCTCGGCTACTTCGGTCCCGAGCCCGGCACCGGCAGCAACAGCGACGAGCAGACCGACAAGTGCGTGGCCCGCAAGGCCAACGAGCTCGACCGCCAGCCGATAGCGGTCGACCGGGCCTTCTACAACGGCCAGGACGCCACGATCATGGCCTTCTGGGAAGACAAGACGATCAACGCGGTCCGCGTGGTCGTGGTCGGCTCCAACTGCCACAGTCTGCGTCCCGAGGGTCTCGCGACCTGGAACTGAGTTTTCGCTGATCGAAGGCCCCGCGGAATGCCGCGGGGCCTTCGTCATGTGTGGCGGGAATCGCCGACGCCTAGGATCTGTTGACGCCCGTGCAGAGCTTGAAGGAGAGGCAGAGCGTTGAGCGACGTCCGTAACGTGATCATCATCGGGTCGGGCCCGGCCGGCTACACGGCGGCCGTCTATTCCGCCCGAGCCGATCTACGTCCACTGGTCTTCGAGGGTTCGGTGACCGCCGGCGGCGCCCTCATGAACACCACCGACGTGGAGAACTTCCCCGGGTTCCCCGACGGCATCATGGGCCCCGACCTCATGGACAACCTGCGCAAGCAGGCCGAGCGGTTCGGCGCCGAACTCGTCGCCGACGACGTCGTCGAGGTCGACCTGAACGCCAACCCCAAGGTCGTCAAGACCTACACCGACACCTACTACGCCAAGTCGGTCATCCTGGCCACCGGCTCCGGTTACCGCGAGCTCGGCCTGACCAACGAGAAGCGGCTGTCCGGCAAGGGCGTGTCCTGGTGTGCGACCTGTGACGGCTTCTTCTTCCGCGACCAGGACATCGTGGTCGTCGGCGGCGGCGACACCGCCATGGAGGAGGCCACCTTCCTGACCCGGTTCGCCCGGTCGGTCACCGTCGTGCACCGCCGCGACGAACTGCGCGCCAGCAAGATCATGCAGGAGCGGGCGTTCAACAACGAGAAGATCCGCTTCCTCTGGGACAGCGAGGTCGTCGACGTGCTCGGCGAGGCCAAGGTCTCCGGCGTGCGGGTCCGCAACCTCAAGACGGGCGAGGAGTCGACCGTCGAGGCGACCGGCCTGTTCCTGGCGATCGGCCACGACCCGCGCAGCACGATCGTGGCGGGCCAGATCGACCTCGACGACGAGGGCTACATCAAGGTCGAGGCGCCCACCACCAAGACCAACATCCCCGGCGTGTTCGCCTGTGGCGACGTCGTCGACCACACCTACCGCCAGGCCATCACCGCAGCGGGCACCGGCTGCGCCGCGTCTCTCGACGCGGAGCGCTGGCTCACCGACCAGGAATAGTTCCCACCAACACAAGGAGAGCCATCGTGGGCACCGTCAAGAACGTCACCACCAAGGACTTCGCGTCCGAGGTCCTGCAGAGCGACAAGCCCGTCATCGTCGACTTCTGGGCCGAGTGGTGCGGGCCGTGCCGCCAGGTCGCGCCGATCCTGCAGGAGATCGCCAACGAGAACGCCGACAAGCTGACCGTCGTGAAGATCAACATCGACGAGAACCCCGACATCGCCCGCGACTACGGGATCCTGCAGATCCCGACGATGAACGTCTACAAGGGCGGCGAGGTCGTCAAGCAGATCATCGGCGCCAAGCCGAAGGCGATGCTGCTCCGCGAACTCGACGGCGTCATCTAGTTTCGGAAGCCCTCCCTCCGGGGAGGGCTTCTTCTTTGGTCTGTACGGCTCTCAGATCGTTTCAGACGGGTCGCAGCGCCCGTTCGGGGCTCATGGAGCCGAGAAGCCGTTCGAGAGCCACCTCGACGTCCTCACGCCACGAGACGGCGGTCTTGAGTTCCAGCCGCAGGCGGGGGAAGCGCAGATGCGGCCGGACCGTCTTGAACCCCACCGACAGCAGATAGTCGGCCGGCATCACGCACGCCCCCGGCTGCTCCCATTTCAGGTCGCCGAACGCCTCGATGGCGCGTACACCCCTGCGGGTGAGATCTTTCGCCACGCCCTGCACGAGCATGCGCCCCAGCCCGCCGCCGGAGAACTCCGGAATGATGTGGGCCGTCATCAGCAGCACCGCGTCGGAACTCACCGGCGAGGTCGGGAAAGCGACCGATCGCGGTACGTAGAGCGGCGGCGCGTACAGGACGAAGCCCGCGGCCACCCCGTCGACATAAGCGATCTTGCCGCAGGAACCCCATTCGAGCAGCGTGGCGGAGACCCACGCCTCCTTCTCGAGGCTCGGCTCCCCGGCCTGCGCGGCCCGCTCGCCCCCCATGGGGTCGAGCTCCCAGAACACGCAATTACGACACCTGCGCGGCAGGTCATCAAGATTGTCGAGCGTGATGCTGGCCAGCCGACGCGACACGTGACGCCCCTATTCCCGGCATTGGTCCCGGCAGTTTTGCTGGAATAGTAGCCGGTGCTCCCGGTCCGAACAGGAATTCGGCGCGCAGCACACGGCCCTTCTCTCATGCTGATACCGATTGCGGACCGTTCACCCGGCTGCCTTACCCTCTGAATTAACGCCTATGAAACGGAGGTGGACCGTGACGAATGAGACGGATCACGGTCGGACACCCGCGACCCACGGGTCACGCATCGATGCCTACGTCGATCGGTACGCCGCACGAGCTACCGGGATGGTCGCCTCCGAGATCCGAGCTCTGTTCGCCGTCGCATCGAGGCCGGAAGTGGTCTCCCTCGCCGGCGGCATGCCCTACGTCACGGCGCTCCCCCTCGACGTGGTCGGCGAACTGGTCGCCGACCTCGTCAACCGCCGAGGTCCCGAAGCCCTGCAATACGGCTCGGGCCAGGGTGACCCCGCACTGCGCGAGCAGATCTGCGAGGTCATGCGCATGGAGGGCATCGACGCGGGCGCCGACGACGTCGTCGTCACGGTGGGCTCGCAGCAGGCGCTCGATCTGATCACCCGCATCTTCGTCGACCCCGGCGACATCGTCCTCGCCGAAGGTCCGTCCTACGTCGGCGCCCTGGGCACCTTCTCGGCCTACCAGGCCAAGGTTGTCCACATCGCCATGGACGACCAGGGCCTCGTGCCCGAGTCCCTGGCCCAGACGATCTACGCGCTCCAGGCCTCCGGCCAGCGCATCAAGTTCCTCTACACGATCCCGACCTTCCAGAACCCGGCCGGCGTGACCCTGAACCTGGTCCGCCGCCGCCAGGTCCTGGAGATCTGCCAGAAGGCCGGCATCCTGGTCGTCGAGGACAACCCCTACGGCCTGCTCGGCTTCGACGGCGAGCCGCTGCGCGCCCTGCGCGCCGACGACCCCGACGGGGTGGTCTACCTGGGGTCGTTCTCCAAGACCCTGGCCCCCGGCTTCCGGGTCGGCTGGGCCCTGGCCCCCCACGCCATCCGCCAGAAACTGGTGCTGGCGATGGAGTCGGCCGTGCTGTCCCACTCGACCTTCACCCAACTGGCCGTCGGCCAATACCTGGCCACCCAGCCGTGGCGGGAGCAGATCAAGACCTTCCGCGAGCTCTACCGCGAACGCCGCGACGCCCTGCTGGGCGCCTTGGAAACCCTGATGCCCGAAGGCTGCACCTGGACCAAACCGGCGGGCGGCTTCTTCGTGTGGATGACCCTCCCCGAGGGCCTCAACTCGAAGGCCATGCTTCCCCAGGCTGTGGACAAGCGCGTCGCCTTCGTCCCCGGCACCGGCTTCTACGCCGACGGCTCGGGCTCCCGGCACATGCGGTTGTCCTACTGCTACCCGCAGCCCGACCGCATCCGCGAGGGCGTCCGCCGCCTGGCCGGCGTCATCGAAGAAGAACTCCGGACCGTGGAGATGTTCGGCACCAGAGCCCGGGGTGGCCACTCCGGGGTGGACACACCCGGTCCAGACCTCGCCTGATCCTCTGTACGGCTAGCCTGTTCGGGCTAGCCGTACAGATTCGGAGAAAGGCCGGGCTATGAGCGATCTCGGGAACGTGCTCGTGCTGGCAGGAGGACTGTCCTACGAGCGGGAGGTCTCCATCCGGTCAGGCCGACGGGTGGCCGAAGTCCTGCGCGCCCAGGGCGTCGACGTGGAGACGCGCGACACCGACTCCTCCCTGGTGCCTTCCGTGCTCGCCGACCGTCCTACCGCGGTCTTCGTGACCCTGCACGGGGGCGCCGGTGAAGACGGCGCGATCCGGACCGTTCTGGAGCTCCTAGGGGTGCCTTACGTGGGGGCGGCGCCGGACGCGTGCCGGGTGGCCTTCGACAAGCCGACGGCGAAGGCCGTGGTGCGGTCGTGGGGGCTGAACACGCCTGACTCCGTTTCCCTGCCTAAGGAGACTTTTCACGACTTGGGCGCTTCGGCGGTGTTGTCGCGGATTGTCGAATCCCTTGGGTTGCCGCTCTTTGTGAAGCCTTCGCGTGGGGGGTCTGCGCTGGGGGCTTCCATCGTGCGGTCGGCCGAGGAACTGCCGGCGGCGATGGTGGGGTGTTTCGCCTACGGGGACACGGCGCTGGTCGAGACGTACATCGAAGGCGTGGAAGTGGCCGTGTCGGTGGTGGACCTGGGGGAGGGGCCGGTGGCCCTGCCTCCTGTGGAGATCGTGCCTGACGGTGGGGCTTACGACTATGCCGCTCGGTATACGGCGGGGCGGACGGAGTTCTTTGCACCGGCGCGGTTGGGGGATGAGGCTAGGGCCGCCTGTGAGGCCATGGCTGTGGCGGCGCATTCGGCGTTGGGGTTGCGGGATGTGTCGCGGACTGACCTCATTGTTGATGGGGATGGGAAGCCGTGGTTTCTTGAGGTGAATGTGGCTCCTGGGATGACGGAGACTTCCCTTCTGCCTATGGCGGCTGAGGCGGCTGGGCGGGATTTGGGGGCGCTTTGCCGGGGGTTGTTGGAGATAGCGGCTCGGCGGGGGTGATGGTGCTGGTGAGCGGGCCTGGCGGGTTCGTGTTCGAAGCGAACCAGCCTCTGCGACTGTACTGACCTCCATCCGGGTCCTGGCCGGCATCCCAGCGGACCGGGACACATACGCATCCACCCAGATCACGTGGTGACCGGCGAAGGCTCCAGGGCAATCCATCATCAGCACCTGCGACCGCACGGCATCAGCCACGGCATCTCCGCAGCCGCGGACCAGTTCGCCGACCGCAAGACACGCCGGCAACGGTGGGCCGCTAGCGGCTTTCGCATTGGGCTTCTTAGCCGGCTGTCCCCTGATCTGCACGCCAGAGCTAGCGGCGAGTACTAAGCACGATTGCGCCGGAGCACCCGGGAGAGTTGTTCCGGCCCTTTCGCGAGCGGACGACGTGCCGTCCGCTCGCGCTTGCCGATGCGCCGTATCAGGGCGGCGGCAGCATCGTCGAACGCTGCTTCAACTGGCTCAAGCAGTTTCATGGGCCAACGATCGTTCGATTCGCTTGGCATCTGATCGGCTGGAGCGTGCGCTCACGTCTACTTCGGAATGGCTCTGCTCCCCCTACTTGGAAAATGGATTCGCCGTCCCGCCCATCGGCTTCGGATGCATCGGCCAGTTGATAGGTGTTGCCCCGTTGGCGTTCTCTCAGCGAGGGCGTGGGCTTGCGCTCGCGGTCAAGCCTGACCTGGGGGTCCGGGTGAGAAAGGGCTGACCTAGGCTTGGCGGGTGGTTCATGCGAAAAGCTTCGGTAGTGACAATCATGCGGGTGTTCATCCCGAGGTGATGGCAGCGGTCGTGGCGGCCAACGACGGTGACACGCTCCCCTATGGCAGCGATCCCTGGACGGCCGACATGGAGAGCGCCGTCCGGGAGGTCTTCGGGGAACAGGCGCAGGGTTACGCCATGTTCAACGGGACCGGCGCCAACGTGGTGGGCCTGGGGTTGATGCTTCGGCCGTACGACGGGGTGATCTGCCCAGCCAGTGCGCACATCAACGGCAACGAGGCCGGCGCCGCCGAGCGGGTTCTCGGGACGAAGCTGCTCACCGTTGCAACGGACGACGGGAAGCTCCGGCCCGCCGACGTGCTCGCGCAGCTTGGTGCTGTCGGCAATGAACACCTGTCGCAACCTCGGGTGGTTTCCATCTCCCAGGTGACCGAGTGCGGGACGGTTTATACGCCCGAGGAGATCGCGGCGCTGGCGGAGGTCGTCCATGAGAACGGCCTCTTCTTGCACATGGACGGGGCCAGGCTGGCCAACGCGGCCGCCGAACTCGGGTGCGGCCTGGCGGACATCACGACCGCTGTCGGCGTAGACGTCCTCAGCTACGGCGCGACGAAGAATGGCGCGTTGGGGGCCGAGGCGTTGATCGTCCTGCGGCCGGAGCTTGCGCCTGGCTCGCTCTTCCTTCGTAAGCAGGGTATGCAGCTGGCTTCGAAGATGCGGTATGTCTCCCCTCAGATCACGGCCCTGCTGCGTGGTGACCTGTGGCTGCGGAATGCCTCTCACGCCAACGCGATGGCGCATCGGTTGGCCGACGGGGTGGCTTCGGTGGTGAAGTTCCGGTACGAGGTTCAGTCGAACGCGGTGTTTCCGGTGCTGCCGGAGAATGCGATCGCATACCTGATGGAGAGGTTCACCTTCGGGCATTGGGATCGGGCTGGGGGAGTCGTGCGGTGGGTTACCGCTTTCGACACGACGGAGGATGACGTCGACGCGCTGATCGCAGCTACGCATGAGGCGCTTAGTTTCACGTGAAACATCAGTCGGGGCCCGTTGAAGTTGGCTGGCCCCGACTGAATGTCTTGGGTTAATCGGTGCGTCGCTGCCCTTACGAGGCGGGCTTGGTGCGCAGATCTTGGACACAGCTGTTGATGGCACCTTGATCCGCGGGACTTCTCTCACGCTGGATCGCTGAGCTGTCTCTTACCCGCACCGTTTCCAGCGCGGCCGCCGACGTGCCGACGTGCCGACGTGCCGACGTGCCGACGTGCCGACGTGCCGACGTGCCGACGTGCCGACGTGCCGACGTGCCGACGTGCCGACGTGCCGACGTGCCGACGTGCCGACGTGCCGACGTGCCGACGGCAGGCTAGGACTTCGGCCGGCTCCATGCAAGAGGGGACCTGACGGGGCGACGAGCTGACCGCAATTGAAGTGAGAGTCCGCGATCGCGACGACTCATCTCTCGGGGGAGAGCCGGTTGTCGGCTAGGTGTGGCCATATTGCCGGGAGGTCGTTGGAGCGCAGATCTCGCTGTGTGGCCCTTTGGCGGTAGGTAACTGAGGCGCGCACGGCACGACCATCACTTAGCTGATTTCTGCCCCGAGTCGCGAGAACGTCGACGACGTCTATCGGGTGGGGAGGCTTCAGCGCAATGTTTCACGTGAAACGCTGTGCTGGCTGGCGACGGGTCAATGACTTCGCCTGGCCGGGAGGAGACGAGCTCGAGCACACGCGGATGTGACGGCTACAGAAACATCCTGGTTTGCTAGTGCCAGCAGGAGGACCAATCCCTCACGGGAGATTCGGCTTCGCTCGCTCGAGAAATATGTAGTCACCTGGAAGACCACCGGCGGGAACGTCTGCACACATCTGACGCGCCCTTCCCTCTCGGAAGCCCTCGCTGGGCCGCAATCCATCATCGTCTCTCGCCAGCCGGAATGAACTCGGCTGTGATGGGCAGACGCGCGTTGGCTGATCAATGGGGTTCAAAGTACGGGAGCTTCGGTCAGTTGGAGATGAGCGAGGCGGGGCACTGCGAGGGGAAGAGTGCATGAGGCGAGTAGCAATGTCAGGCGAGAGATCTAACGGGGATCCCGAGTTGCTGTCATGCCCTCGCAGCCTCGTGAACGGCTCTTCCGGCAGGAGCAGGTGGCTGATCATCTGGTCAGGATGAGTGGCCTCCTGGCGGTCAGGCGCTGACTTGGTGCCGAGGGCGTCGTTCTTGATGGATTTGCTGTCTCAAGCCAGCGGCTTAGGCAAGCGAGAGATCGACCGAGATCCTCGACTCGGCATCCCAACCTCATGGCCGGAGGCGGTGATTCACGTGGTGGCAGATGGGCCGTCATCTGAAGGGAACATTGCTGCCTCTGTTCATGTGTGTATGCGACGCGGCTCAGTCGCGCCGTCTACAAGCGCCATCCTGCCTGGGCTCACGCATGAGCCAACCCGCATTAGGCGATCGAGTCGTGCTCCCCCACAGGCGGGAACTGGCTTCGCCATTGAGTGAGCCAGGTCGAGTCGATGTGTAATCAAGTGCCGAACCCCAGAGCGTCGCTGAGCCTGACATGGCCTTCGCTAGCAAGCGATGTAGTTGCTACGCGAGCTTCACGTGCGTGAGTAGTCTCGGACCCCTCGCGATGACGCGGTTGAGGCTAGCAGGGAGTGATGGCACTCAGGCTTGCTCTCCGAAAGTGCTCCTCGGTTCCACTCCTTCTTCCGCTCCGACCTCCTTCTTGCCGAGCCATTCAAAGCGAGCCTCCACGGGCTAGCTGTCTCGCACGCCTACGTTTGCTGGCTTGACCCGTCGATGCGGGCCTCCGCACGCTCGCATGGTGCAGTAAAAAGTCGTTGTCTCGTGCAAGGAGAGGCCAATCGTCTTGTCGCCTCGTGCCTTCTTCCCGGCCGCGCCCTCGCTGGCAAAGGCATCGGGGTAGCCGTTTATGCTCACCGTGGCACCCCCGCCGGGAGCTGAGAGCCTCCCCGCCCGTTCCCAAGATCTAAGCCTGGTTTCACGTGAAACCGAGCTCGTTCCTGGCCATTAGGCTCCGCAGCCTTCAAAGCCCCGAGGTCTCCGCAAAACAAAAGCTCCCCCGGACTCACGTCCAAGGGAGCCTGTTTCACGTGAAACCTAGTCGCCCTCCTGCTCCCGCATCTGGTTAGCCGCGTCCGGTGCCATCGTCCCGATGATGCGCTCAAGGTCGTCGATCGTGGAGAACTCCACCACGATCCGCCCTTTCCGACGCCCTAAATCGACCTTCACCTTGGTCTCGAAGTGATCCGACAGCCGGTCCGCCAATGTCCGTAGCGCCGGTGCCACCGGCTGCTTCGTTCTCGGCTTCCGGGGAGCAGGGCCGGCGGTCGCCTCCCCCAGGGACACGATCTCCTCGACCGTCCGCACCGTCATGCCTTCTGCGACGATCCGGTTCGCCAGGCGTTCCTGTGCTTCCGGGTCTTCCAGGGACAGCAGGGCCCGTGCGTGGCCGGGGGTGATGGAACCGCCTGCCAGGCGGCGCTGGACGTTCGGGGGGAGGTTCAGCAGGCGCAGGGTGTTGGTGATGTGGGAGCGGGAGCGGCCGATTTTTCTGGCCAGTTGCTCGTGGGTGGCGCCGAAGTCGTCGAGGAGCTGGCGGTAGGCGGCGCCTTCTTCCAGGGAGTTGAGTTGCTCGCGCTGGAGGTTCTCGATCAGGGCCTCACGCAGCATTTCGTCGTCGCCGGTGCTGCGGACGATCGCGGGGATGCGGTCGAGGGCGGCCAGGCGGCTGGCGCGGAGGCGGCGTTCGCCCATGATGAGTTCGAACTGGTCTCTGCCGTCTTCGTCGACGCCGGCGGCGCGGACGACGATCGGCTGGAGGAGGCCGACTTCCGCGATGGAGTCGGCCAGTTCGCGGATGCGCTCTTCGTCGAAGACCGTTCGGGGCTGGCGGCGGTTCGGGATGATCTGGGTGACGGCGATCTCGTGGAAGTAGGCCCCGGCCACCGGGATCAGTTCTCTGTCACCCGGTGGGGTGGGGGCCGGCACGCCGACGACCGATGGGTCGACGATGGGGCCGGTGGGGATGAGGGCTCCCAGACCCTTGCCGAGCCCCCGACGCTGCTGACTCACCCTTGCTCCTCACCCGCACCGAAACGCCGCATGGCTGATCTCCGTCAGCCCGTCGTACCGAAACGCCGCGTCGTTTCTCAAACGCCGCGCACGATTGTAAGAGGCTACAGGTTCACGCTTCCGCGACAGCGGCACCGCGGTACGCGATCTCTCGTGCCGCGTCCATGTAGGCCATCGCACCGCTTGAACCCGGGTCGTAGGTCATGACCGACTGGCCATAACTGGGCGCCTCGGACACCCGGACGCTCCGGGGGATGACCGCGTCGACCACGGTGGCGCCGAAGTGGGAGCGGACCTCCTCCGCCACCTGGGAGGCAAGGCGGGTGCGGCCGTCGTACATCGTCAGCAGGATGGTCGACACGTTCAGGGTCTGGTTCAGGTGGACGCGGACCAGTTCGACGTTCTGGAGGAGCTGGGTCAGGCCTTCCAGGGCGTAGTACTCGCACTGGATCGGGATCAGGACTTCCTGCGCCGCCGCCAGGGCGTTGACCGTCAGCAGGCCCAGGGACGGCGGGCAGTCGATCAGGATGTAGTCCATCTGCGCCGACTCGTACGCCGCGAACGCGCGCCTCAACCGGGTCTCACGGCCCACCATCGGCACCAGTTCGATCTCCGCGCCGGCCAGGTCGAGAGTCGCGGGAGCGCAGTACAGGCCCGGCATGTCGGGGACCTGGGTCACGATCGAGTCCATCGGGAGGTCTTCCACGAGGACCTGATAAATGGAAGGTGTCCCGGCTCGGTGTTCGGTGGCCAATGCCGTCGAGGCGTTTCCCTGTGGGTCGAGGTCGACCACGAGGACTCGCAGGCCGTGCATCGAGAGGGCTGCGGCCAGGTTCACGGCACTGGTCGTCTTGCCCACCCCGCCCTTCTGGTTGCAAATGCAGATCACTCGGGTCTTGGGCGGGCGTGGCCAGTCGCCGTCGCGGCGGGCGGAATATCCGACGGGGCCGTCGGCGGCCGGCTTGCCGGGCGCGGCTGTTTCACGTGAAACCACAGAACTCAGTGCCTCTCGAACCAGCGGGGAATCACCGGGGCTTAGCGGGGGCTGGGACACCTTGGTCGTCCTTTCGACCGGCCGTGGCCGGTGGTTCGGAGCGGGAGTGCGGCCCCACCCCCATCAGGCCGCGCTCGTCGCGTCGCCGCGAGTCTTTCGGGTTGTCCCGGGTTGATTCAACAGGTCGTTCGATCGTTCCCGGTCCGACCGCGACTACCTCTTACGTCGGCGCTGTGCAGCTCGTGAACCGGCGCCGGCGATGACGCGGACAAGAGTTGCAGGCGGATCGACTTTACCGCGCCCGACCGTGACAAGCTCGGCCGTCTTTGCCCCGTGAGCGGACAATTGGGTGTCGGCGCCCGCCAATTCTTCGGCAGCGCGTTCCCCCTTCATCGCAAGCAGCTCTCCACCCTCGCGGAGGAGGGGGAGCGACCAGGAGAGCAGGCGATCAAGAGGGGCGACGGCGCGGGCGGTGGCGACGTCGAAGGTGCGTTTCCCCTTGAGTTCCTCGGCGCGGCCGCGGAGCACCTCGACGTTCTGCAACTTGAGGGTCTCGACGCACTCTTCGAGGAAGACGGTGCGCCTGAGCAACGGTTCAAGAAGGGTGACGGTCACGTCGGGGCGGACGATCGCCAGGACGATGCCCGGCAAGCCCGCGCCCGAGCCGATGTCGACGAGTTTCACGTCGGGCGGCACCGCTTCGGCGATCACGGCACAGTTCAACAGGTGGCGATCCCAGATCCGGGGGACTTCCCGAGGGCCGAGCAGCCCACGCACCACCCCCGGCCCGGCCAGCAGGGAGGCATACGTTTGCGCCTGGGCCAAGGCCTCGCCCGTGAACACCGTGTTGGCGGCTTCGGGGGGCTGCTGGTTGCTCATTTCTTCGGTCATCCCTCGTAGGGTATCGGGCGGCGGACGGCCACCACGAAGCCTGTGGATAAACCTGTGGATACTGCGGTGTGTGTCCTGTGGACAACAGTGCGCGGCTGGCCAAAAGCCCAGGCGTAAGCCGTACAGACAAAGAAAACCGCCGACCCGGGACGGGGCGGCGGTTTCCACAGGCGGGAGTGTCAGGCGGGCAGGACCACGACGAAACGCCGGGGCTCCTCCCCCTCTGACTCGCTGCGCAGGCCGGCGGCGGCGACGGCGTCGTGGATGACCTTGCGCTCGAACGGCGTCATCGGCTTGAGGGCCTTCGGCTCGCCCGACGCCTTGACGTCGTCGACGGCGGCCATGCCGATCTTGGTGAGTTCCGCGCGGCGGCGCTCGCGGTAACCCGCGACGTCGAGCATCAGCCGCGAGCGCTCGCCGGTCTGCCGGTGGACGGCCAGGCGGGTCAGCTCCTGGAGCGCCTCCAGGACCTCGCCGCCGGGGCCGACCAGGTCGCCGCCCTTGAGGCCGATCACGGAGACGAGGGCGCGGTCGCCCTCGACGTCCATGTCGATGTCGCCGTCGAGGTCGGCTATGTCGAGCAGCCCCTCGACGTAGTCGGCGGCGATCTCGCCCTCCTGCTCCAGGGCGGCGACGCTCGGAGCCGCCTTGACGGTCTCCTCGGCTTCGGTCACGTGGGAACTCCCTCTCACGACTTCTTGCTGCCGGTCCGCTTGCTCCGTGATTGGCGCGTCGGCTGCTGACGAACGATCTTAGGCTCTGCCTCCGCCGGCTGCTCGGGAACGGGCGGGGTCTTGCGGAAGCGCGCGAAGAAGCCCGGCTTGACCTCGACGGGGATCAGGTTGCCCTTGGCGTCGAACTGCGGCATCGGGTTGCGGCTGTAGAACCAGTGCTGCTGGCCGAGGGTCCACACGTTGGTGGTGACCCAGTAGAGGATCAGGCCCAGCGGGAAGTTCAGGGAGAACACGGCGAACAGCGGCGAGATGTACATCAGGATCTTCTGCTGCTGCGCCATGGGGTTGTCCGGCATCTGCGCCATCGAGCGGGTCACGCTCTGCCGGACGGTCAGGAACGTCGTCAAGGACGAGATCGCGACGAAGATGACCAGGACGATCTTGGCGACGATCGGGTCGGCGCCGTAACCCTCGATGTCGGCGCTGCTGGTGAAGAACGTCGCCGGAAGCGGGGCGCCGAAGATGTGGGCGGCCCGGGCGCTGTCGACCAGCTGCTGCGTCATGCCGAACTTCGGATCGCCGTGGGCCATCGCGTTCAGCACCGTGAACATCGAGATGAAGATCGGGAACTGCGCGATGACCGGCAGACAGCCGCCCAGGGGGTTGGCGCCCGCCTCCTGGTAGACGCGCATGACCTCCTGGTTCATGCGCTGTTTGTCGTTCTTGTACTTCTTCCGCAGGTCCTGGACCTTGGGCGCGAGCTCCTGCATCTTCTTCGAGGAGCGCATCTGCTTCAGGAAGAGCGGGAAGATCAGGACGCGCATCAGCACGGTCAGTGTGATGATCGTCAGTGCCCAGTTCAGCCCGTTGTCGGGGCTGAGGACGAGACTGTAGAAGTTGTGAATATGGGTGATCACCCAGGCGATGGCCGTATAAAGCCAGTTCAGCCAGGACAGCTCCACCGAGCTAGCTCCCTTGCTTGTCGTGGGGTCGAGGGGGCACGGGATCGAACCCGCCGGGGTGGAAGGGATGGCATCGGCCGATGCGACGGATGGTCAACCACACCCCGCGCAGCGCCCCGTGCACGGCGATCGCCTCGACACCGTACGCGCTGCAAGAGGGGAAGAAGCGGCATCGAGGCCCCAGGAGGGGACTGATGAACGCCCGGTAGAACCTGATCGGGACGATCAATACGCGGGCAGCCGTCGAGACCGGCGTGACCGGCTGGGGCTGCTCGGTTGTCATGACCGTCCATCCCGCGGCCGCCGGATCAGTCGCTGGAGCGCGACATCGAGATCGGCGGCCAGGTGCTCGCTGCGCGCGGACGCAGCCGGTGGATTGGCGCGTACCACCAGCAGGCTACCTCGCGGAAGGAGGTGCAGACGTGCCCGCATCAGGTGTCTGAGTCTGCGTTTGACCCTGTTCCTGGTGACCGCGTCACCGACGGCCTTACTGACGACGAACCCCACGATCGGGGTCTCGTCGGCCTCCACAGCGGTGAAGTGGACGACCAGGGAGGGTCTACCGGCGCGGCGCCCGCGCCGGATCGCCTCGGCGAACTCCTCGCCTTTGCGCATGCGGGAAGCGGGCGGGAGCACCGGATACTTCCTTAACAAGTAGCCCGCCGTCAGAGATGACGGCGGGCGGGGCTGCTACGAAGTGCCGGTCAGACGGTGAGGTCGTGACGGCCCTTGCGGCGGCGGGCGGCCAGGATGGCGCGGCCGGCGCGGGTGCGCATGCGCAGCCGGAAGCCGTGGGTCTTCGCGCGACGGCGGTTGTTCGGCTGGAAAGTACGCTTGCTCACGATGGGCTCCAGGCTAGATGTGCCCTGTCGTTAGGGCGATTAGACCAAAGTTTACGGCCCACCGGGCACAGGGCATGCGAAAGAGCCGTCCCGAGAAAGCCGACCGGGTCACGTTACGGGGTAGACGCCCGAATGGTCAAACCGGCGCCCCTAGTTTTCCACAGGCTGTGGAGTTATCCACACGCTCCTTGGTCATCCACATCCTGTGGGCAACGGGTGCCAGTAGGCTGTGGACAACGTCTTGAACGCAGGTCGCGGACACCGCTACTGTCAGGCGTCCAGTCCCTCCCTCCACACCCAGAGCACCTGTGGATCTCCTGTGGATCTTCTGTGGATAGTCACAGCGGGGGCCGGCGCCACCGGGACCAGACCGGTAGAGGCGGGTGTGGATAACGACACGCGGGCGAGCGATCATGGGGACCGCGTCAGGGAGGAGTGCCGAACGGTGGACGGCGTCGACCTCAATCAGTTGTGGGCGAGAGCGCTCACCACGCTCCTCGATCAGGGAGTCTCAGGTCAGCAGCGCGCGTTCCTGCAGATGACGCAGCCGTCTGGGCTGATCAACGACACGATTCTGCTGGCCGCCCCCAACGACTTCGCCAAAGAGGTCATCGAGGTGCGGCTGCGGCCGCTCATCATGCAGGCGCTGTCGCAGGAGTTCGGCCGGCCGGTCCGCATCGCGGTGATGGTCGACCCGACCGCGACGCAGGCGGAGCCGAAACAGCAGAACTACGGCCGTCCGGGTGGTTTTCCCCAGAGTGGCGGCCCGGCTTTTCCCCAGACCAATACGCCCGGGTATCCCCAGAGCACCCCGACGGGTGGTTTTCCCCAGGCCGCTCCCACCGGCGGTTATCCCCAGAACCCCGCATCCGGTGGTTTTCCCCAGGCTGGGGATCACGGCTTTCAACAGCCTGTGCAATCTCCGCAGGGCTTCGGCCAGGGCTTTCATCAGGAGCCCACAGAGCAGCCGGCTGATTTTCCACAGGGTCGCCCACAGGGAGTCCCAGGTGCGCCGCCGCCCGCCGAGCAGCCGTACACGCAGTATCCACAGGCTGAGGAGAAGAACGACAAGGCGCCGCCCCGGCCCTCCGGCGGCAAGCCGGGTGAGCCCGCGCGGCTGAACGCCAAGTACACCTTTGAGACGTTCGTCATCGGCGCGAGCAACCGGTTCGCCCACGCGGCGGCGGTCGCGGTGGCCGAGGCGCCGGCGAAGGCGTACAACCCACTCTTCATCTATGGGGACTCGGGGCTGGGGAAGACGCACCTTCTCCATGCCATCGGTCACTACGCGCAGAGCCTGTATGAAGGTGCGCGGGTGCGGTACGTGAGCTCCGAGGAGTTCACCAACGACTTCATCAACAGCATCCGCGACCACAAGGCCGACGGGTTCCGGGCGCGGTTCCGGGCTGTGGACATCCTCCTCGTGGACGACATCCAGTTCCTTGAGGGCAAGGAGCAGACGCAGGAGGAGTTCTTCCACACCTTCAACACCCTCCACAACAGCAGCAAGCAGATCGTGATCTCCAGCGACCGGGCGCCGAAGCAGCTGGTCACCCTGGAGGACCGGCTCCGCAACCGCTTCGAGTGGGGGCTGATCACCGACGTGCAGCCGCCCGAGCTCGAGACGCGCATCGCGATCCTGCGCAAGAAGGCGATCCAGGAGGGCCTGGCCGCGCCGCCCGACGTGCTGGAGTACATCGCCAGCCGGATCGCCACCAACATCCGCGAGCTCGAAGGCGCACTAATAAGGGTGACGGCCTTCGCGTCGCTCAACCGGCAGTCGGTCGACATCGGCCTGACCGAGATCGTGCTGAAGGACCTCATCACCGAGGACAGCTCCAGCACCGAGATCACCATTGCGCTCATCATGTCGACGACGGCGGAGTACTTCGGCGTCTCGCTCGACGACCTGTGCGGCGGATCGCGGTCGCGCGCCCTCGTGGTGGCCCGTCAGATCGCCATGTACCTGGCCCGGGAGCTCACCGACCTCTCGCTGCCGAAGATCGGCGCCCAGTTCGGCGGCCGTGACCACACCACCGTCATGCACAGCGAGCGGAAGATCCGCTCCCTGATGGCCGAGCGGCGCTCGATGTACAACCAGGTCAACGAGCTGACGACCCGGATCAAGCAGCGCGCGCGCACCTCTTGATTCACAGCCTGTGGATAACTCTGTGGATCACGGAACACAGGTGTAATTCGTCGCGCGCTGGAAACTCATAGATCAACAGGCCACACCGGGCTGTGGACGAGTCTGTGGACAACCTGTGGACAAGGCCCCCTCCAGCGGTGGATAACCTGTGGACGCGCTGTGGATGACCTGTGGGTAGTGGAAAAAACACACTCCGTGTCGGGCGTGTCTCATGTGGAGAACCTGTGGAAAAGCTGTGGGTAACCGGTGGATAACTGGGTGCAAACCTGTGGACGGCCTGTGGGTAACTAAAAGTTATCCCCAGCACGCGCTGAGTAATCCCCAGGTCGTCCACAGGTGCTGTGGACAAAAATCCGGCCGCTGACCTGCGGTTATAGGGGTTCTTCCACATTTCCACAGCGCCTATTAAGACGACCGATATCTCTACCTAGAGGAAAGTCAAGAGCAACCTTCGAGCTCGGGCCGGAGCAAAAAATCCCGGAGTTGACACCTCCCGGCAAGCGACGAAGATGGGCAGTCACACCTCAGCGCCACCGCGTCGCCGCCCCCAGCCATCACAGCCCGACGCCGTCCCACCCACCACAGGAGGCTGATCCACGTGATGTTCCGGGTCGACCGAGACGTGCTCGCCGAAGCCGTCGCGTGGACGGCACGCAGCCTCCCCGCCCGGCCCTCGGTGCCGGTCCTCGCCGGCATGCGCCTCGAGGTCACCGACGACCAGCAGCTCAAGCTCTCGGGGTTCGACTACGAGGTCTCCGCCGAGGTGACCCTCGAACTGCAGACCGGCGAGGCCGGTGTGGTGCTGGTCTCGGGCCGTCTGCTCGCCGAGATCACCCGGGCGCTTCCTGCACAGCCTGTGGATTTCGTGGTGGAAGGCGCCAAGGCGGTCGTGACCTGTGGCACCGCCCGGTTCACCCTGCTGACGATGCCGGTGGAGGACTATCCCTCGCTCCCGGCCATGCCGCCGGCCGCGGGCCGCGTCGGCAGCGACATCTTCGCCTCGGCCGTCGCCCAGGTGGCCACCGCCGCGGGCAAGGACGACACCCTGCCGATGCTGACCGGCGTCCGGATGGAGATCGACGGCGACACGGTCACGCTCGCCGCGACCGACCGCTACCGGCTGGCCGTCCGTGAGCTCAAGTGGCAGCCCGACCAGCCTGACTTCCAGGCCATCGCGATGATCCCGGGCCGCACCCTCGCCGACACCGCCAAGTCGCTGGTCACCGGCGCCGAGGTCGAGATCGCCCTGAGCTCCGTGGGCGGCACCGGCGAGGGCATGATCGGCTTCAGCAGCTCCGGCCGGCGCACCACCACCCGGCTGCTCGACCCCGAGTTCCCCAAGTACCGCTCGCTGCTGCCGACCGAGTTCTCGGCCCGCGCCGAGCTGGTCACCAGCTCCTTCGTCGAAGCCGTCAAGCGCGTGGCCCTGGTCGCCGAGCGCAACACCCCGGTCCGGCTGGCCTTCCGGGGCGACGAGGTCGTGCTCGAGGCGGGCAGCGGCGACGAGGCACAGGCTGTGGAAGTCCTGCCGGTCGACTTCGACGGCGGCGAGATCAACATCGCCTTCAACCACCAGTTCCTGCTCGAAGGCCTCGGCGCGATCGATTCGGACGTTGCTCGCCTGCAGTTCACCACCTCGACGAAGCCCGCCATCCTCACCGGTGGAAAGCCTGTGGAAGATGGGGGCATACCTGACTACCGCTACCTGATCATGCCCATTCGCCTCTCAAGCTGACCGGATCCGTATGATCAACCCTCGGGTCGGGTAGGCGAATCGCGTGACCGTAGATGGAACCCTGAGGGGGTGCTCTCATGCAGATCGGCATGATCGGCCTGGGCAAGATGGGCGGCAACATGGCCGAGCGGCTGCGCCGCGGTGGCCATGAGGTCGTCGGTTACGACCGCGACCCCGGCGTCAGCGACGTCGGCAGCCTGAAGGAGCTCGTCGACCGCCTGGAGGCGCCGCGCGCCGTCTGGGTGATGGTCCCGGCCGGTGAGCCCACCCGGGCGACCATCGCGTCCCTGAGCGACGCGCTCTCCGCCGGTGACGTGATCATCGACGGCGGCAACTCCCATTACGTCGACGACCAGAAGCACGGCAAGGAACTCGCCGAGAAGGGCATCAAGTTCGTCGACGTCGGCGTCTCCGGCGGCGTGTGGGGCCTGAAGAACGGCTACGCGCTGATGGCGGGGGGCGAGCCCGAAGACATCGCCCATCTCCGGCCGATCTTCGACACGCTCAAGCCCGAGGGCGACGACGGCTTCGTCCACGCCGGGTCGATCGGCGCCGGCCACTTCGCGAAGATGGTCCACAACGGCATCGAATACGGCATGATGCAGGCCTTCGCCGAGGGCTGGGAACTGCTCGAGGCCACCGACATCGTCACCGACGTCCCCGGAGCGTTCAAGAGCTGGCGCCACGGCACGGTCATCCGCTCGTGGCTGCTCGACCTGCTCACCCGCGCGCTCGACGAGGACCCTGGTCTCGAAGACCTCAAGGGCTACGCACAGGACTCCGGAGAGGGCCGCTGGACGGTCCAGGCGGCCGTCGACCACGCCGTGCCGCTGCCGGTCATCACGGCGGCGCTGTACGCCCGGTTCGCCTCGCGCCAGGAGGACTCTCCGGCGATGAAGATGGTCGCGGCGCTGCGCAACCAGTTCGGCGGCCACGCCGTCACGGCGGCCGAGGGCTCTTACGAGAAGGGCGCCGACGCCCCCGGCGCGGCCGACAGCACCATGCGCGAGGCCAACGGCTCCTGATCTCGGCCGGGCTCCCGCATCACGGCGGGAGCCCGTTACCGTTACCGGCATGTTCACCGCCCACCTGTCGCTGACGGACTTCCGGTCCTACCCCACCGCCGAGCTGGCGCTCGAACCCGGGGTGACCGCCTTCGTCGGGCCCAACGGGCAGGGCAAGACCAATCTGGTCGAGGCGATCGGTTACGTCGCCTCGCACGCCTCGCACCGGGTGGCGACCGACGCTCCTCTGGTACGCCACGGCGCCCCCCGGGCCGTGATCCGGGCCGTGATCGAGCGCGACCAGAGACGGGCGCTGGTCGAACTGGAGATCAACCCGGGCAAGGCCAACCGCGCCCGCGTCAACCGCGCCCCGGTGTCGCGGGCCAGAGACGCCCTCGGCGTGCTGCGGACCGTGCTGTTCGCCCCCGAGGATTTGGCCCTGTCGAAGGGCGACCCGTCCGAACGCCGCAAGTTCATGGACGACCTCCTCGTGGCCCGCCACCCCCGGTTCGCCGGCGTCCGGGCCGACTACGACCGCGCCCTCAAGCAGCGCAACGCCCTGCTCCGGACGGCCTCCCAGGCCCGCCGCCGGAGCCCGAGGCGGCAGATGGACGACGCGGCGTTCGCCTCGGCCGGGGCCGGCGACGTGTTGTCCACATTGGAGGTCTGGGACGCGCACCTGGTGCGGCACGGGGCCGAGTTGCTCGCGGCCCGGCTGGACCTTGTGGAGAACCTGCGTCCTCTGGTGGCCAAGGCTTATGCGGAACTGGCGCCCGGGTCCGTCCCGGCGCAGATCGACTACCGGTGGTTTTCCACAGACGAGGACGACCTGGGGACGGATCGTGCGGAACTGGCCGTACGGTTGGGACAGGCGCTGGCCGAGGCGCGGGCGCAGGAGATCGAGCGGGGGGTCACCCTCGTGGGGCCGCACCGCGACGATCTGCTGCTGCGGCTGGGCGAGTTGCCGGCGCGTGGTTACGCCAGCCACGGGGAGTCGTGGTCGTTCGCGCTGGCGCTGCGGCTGGCTGCATATGACCTGCTGCGTTCGGAAGGGGGCGATCCGGTGCTGATCCTCGACGACGTGTTCGCCGAACTCGACGCCCAGCGACGCCGGCGGCTGGCCGAGATCGTCGCCCCGGCGGAGCAGGTGCTGATCACGGCGGCGGTGGCGGAGGACGTACCGAGGGAACTGAGCGGCGCCCGCTTCGACGTGACGGAGGGGAGCGTGACCCGTGTCGGGTGACAATCCACAGGAACCGGCGAATTCACAGCGGCCGGGCAACCTGCGGAAGCCCGGCTATCCACAGAGTTCCGGGAATCCACAGGACTCAGGTGATCCCCAAGGGCTAGGCAATCCACAAGTGCCTGGATATCCACAGGGGCAGCGTGGAGATCGGCCAGCGCCCGGCAACCTCGGTGACGCACCGTCGGCTGGTTATCCACAGGCTGTTGACGGGCCGACCGAAGGGCAGCGGGCGTCCAACGCCAAAGGCGCCGCGCTCGCTCGCGAAAAACTCGCCCAGGCCAAAGCCGACGCCCAGCGCCGTGGCCAGCTTCCACGTACCGAACCACGGAAGAAGAAGGGCGGCCCCAAGCGGGATTCCGGTGATCCGATGCTCTTCGGGGCCGCGATCCAGGACCTGCTGGCCGCTCGCGGGTGGGAGGAACCGGTCGCGATCGGCGGGGTTTTCGGGCGGTGGCGGGAGATCGTCGGCGCGGAACTCGGTCTGCACACCCGTCCAGAAGCCTTCGAGGACGGCGAGGTCATCGTCTCCGCCGACTCGACGGCTTGGGCCACTCAGGTGCGTTTGCTCGCTCCGACCCTGGTCAGAAGGCTGAACGAGGAGCTCGGGGACGGTACGGTCACCGCCGTGAAGGTCCGCGGGCCCAACCTCGCACCGCCGCGACAGGCGGGCCACATCCGGGTGAAGGGGAGTCGAGGACCGGGTGACACTTTCGGCTGACGCGGACTTCCACAAGATCGGCATGACTCTTGTGGAAAAGTCTTGCACCGGCCCGAAATCGCGCCTGGCGCGCTGAACCCCAGGGTCCGGGGTGTCACACCAAAACCAAGATCATCGTATTAGAGGGCATCACAGCCCCCGTCAATGCCACCTGAGGCTCCGAGAGCCGGTAGAATGAAAGTGGACTTAAGGACACGTCCGTTTGCGTGTCACCCCGGCCGTGGCGAGCCGATTCCCCAGGGTGAGCGCATCGGGGCACTCACGACGGTGACGGGCACGGCAGGCAGCCATCCTATGTTTCCTGCCGCGTGTCCGCGGCAGGAGGATTTCGCACTTGTCCTACGACGCAGGCTCAATCACCGTTCTCGAGGGTCTTGAGGCGGTTCGCAAGCGCCCGGGTATGTACATCGGCTCGACCGGAGAGCGTGGTCTCCACCACCTTGTGTACGAGGTTGTGGACAACTCCGTCGACGAGGCACTGGCCGGTCACTGCGACACCATCGAGGTCACCCTGCTCGCCGACAACGGCGTGCGGGTCGTGGACAACGGCCGGGGCATCCCGGTCGCCGAGCATCCCACAGAGAAGAAGCCGACCCTCGAGGTCGTGCTCACCGTCCTCCACGCCGGCGGCAAGTTCGACGGCAAGTCATACGCCGTCTCCGGCGGCCTCCACGGCGTGGGCCTTTCGGTCGTGAACGCGCTGTCGGGCCGGCTCGAAGCCGTGATCAAGCGTGACGGCTACGAGTGGCGCCAGTCGTACGTCGGCTCCAAGCCCGTCACCGAGGTGATCCAGGGCGAGCCCACCGAGGAGACCGGCACCTCGATCACCTTCTGGGCCGACGGCGACATCTTCGAGACGACGACCTGGAACTTCGAGACGCTCTCGCGCCGGTTCCAGGAAATGGCCTTCCTCAACAAGGGCCTCACGATCGTCATCCGCGACGAGCGTCCCGACCACGGCGCCGAAGAGGAGCCGACCGAGATCACCTACTACTACGAGGGCGGCCTGTCCGACTTCGTGAAGCACCTGAACTCCAAGAAGGAGGCGGTGCACAACTCGGTCGTCGACTTCGAGGAGCACGGCGAGGGCATCTCGGTCGAGATCGCCCTGCAGTGGAACGCCTCCTACTCCGAGTCGGTCTACACCTTCGCCAACACGATCAACACCGCCGAGGGCGGCACCCACGAAGAGGGCTTCCGGGCCGCGCTGACGACCATCGTCAACCGGTACGCGCGCGAGCAGAAGTTCCTCAAGGAGGGCAAGGACGACAACCTCACCGGCGACGACGTCCGCGAGGGCCTGACCGCGATCATCTCGGTCAAGCTGGCCGAGCCGCAGTTCGAGGGCCAGACCAAGACGAAGCTGGGCAACACCGAGGCGAAGTCGTTCGTTCAGAAGGCCTGCAACGACCACCTGCGCGACTGGTTCGAGCGCAACCCGGGCGAGGCCAAGGAGATCATCAGCAAGTCGCTCCAGGCGTCGCGCGCCCGCATCGCCGCACGTCAGGCGCGTGACCTGACCCGCCGCAAGTCGCTGCTCGAAAGCGGCTCGGGGCTGCCGGGCAAGCTGGCCGACTGCCAGTGGAGCGAGCCCGAGAAGTGTGAGCTGTTCATCGTCGAGGGCAACTCGGCCGGCGGCTCGGCCAAGGGCGGCCGCGACTCGCGTTTCCAGGCGATCCTGCCCATCCGCGGCAAGATCCTGAACGTCGAGAAGGCCCGCATCGACCGCGTGCTGAAGAACACCGAGGTCCAGTCGCTCATCACGGCGCTCGGCACCGGCGTACACGACGAGTTCGACATCTCGAAGCTCCGCTACCACAAGCTGATCCTGATGGCCGACGCCGACGTCGACGGTCAGCACATCACGACGCTGCTGCTGACCCTGCTGTTCCGGTTCATGCGGCCGCTGATCGAAGCCGGTCACGTCTACCTTTCGCAGCCGCCGCTCTACAAGATCAAGTGGGACCGGAAGGGCGAGGACGCGTCCTACGCCTACTCCGACCGCGAGCGCGACGCGATCATCGAAGAGGGCATCGCCCGCGGCAAGCGCGACCCGCGCGCCCACGACGGCATCCAGCGGTTCAAGGGTCTCGGCGAGATGAACGCCAACCAGCTGTGGGAGACCACGATGAACCCGGAGACGCGCATCCTGCTCCAGGTCACCCTCGACGACGCCGCCCAGGCCGACGAGATGTTCAGCGTCCTCATGGGTGAGGACGTCGCCCCCCGGCGGGAGTTCATCATCAGGAACGCGCGCGACGTGCGCTTCCTCGACGTCTAGAACGCGGCAGCCGAACCCCACCCTGTGAAGGATTGACGTGACGGAAGTTAACCTGCCTCCGGGCCCGCCGCCGGCTGACCGCATCGAACCGGTGGACATCCAGTCCGAGATGCAGCGCAGTTACATGGACTACGCGATGTCGGTCATCGTCTCGCGTGCCCTGCCCGACGTGCGCGACGGTCTCAAGCCGGTGCACCGCCGGGTGCTCTACGCGATGTTCGACGGCGGCTACCGCCCCGACCGCGGCTACTTCAAGTGCTCCCGTGTCGTCGGTGACGTCATGGGTTCCTACCACCCCCACGGCGACAGCTCGATCTACGACACCCTGGTCCGCCTGGCCCAGCCGTGGTCGCTGCGTTACCCGCTGGTCGACGGCCAGGGCAACTTCGGCTCGCCCGGCAACGACATGCCCGCCGCGATGCGCTACACCGAGTGCAAGCTCGCGCCCATCGCGATGGAGCTGCTGCGGGACATCGACAAGGAGACCGTCGACTTCCAGCCCAACTACGACGGGCGCTCTCAGGAGCCCGTCGTGTTGCCGTCGCGGTTCCCCAACCTGCTGGTCAACGGCGCCGCCGGCATCGCGGTCGGCATGGCGACCAACATCCCGCCGCACAACCTGCGGGAGATCGGCGAGGCCGTCAGGTGGGCGCTGGAGAACTACGAGGCCACTGACGAGGAGCTCCTCGAAGGGTTGATCGCCCGGGTCAAGGGCCCCGACTTCCCGACCGGGGCGCTCATCGTCGGCAAGCGTGGCATCGATGATGCGTACAGGACCGGCCGTGGCTCGATCACGATGCGCGCGGTGGTCGAGGTCGAGGAGGACAACAAGGGCCGCCAGTGCCTGGTGATCACTGAGCTGCCCTACCAGGTCAACCCCGACAACCTGGCGCTGTCGATCGCCGAGCTGGTCAAGGAAGGCAAGATCAACGGCATCGCCGACGTGCGCGACGAGTCGTCGTCGCGGGTCGGCCAGCGCCTCGTGGTCGTGCTCAAGCGCGACGCGGTCGCCAAGGTCGTGCTGAACAACCTCTACAAGCACACCCAGCTGCAGACCACGTTCGGCGCCAACATGCTCGCCCTGGTCGACGGCGTGCCCCGCACGCTGCGCCTCGACCAGTTCGTCAAGTTCTACATCGGCCACCAGATCGAGGTCGTGGTCCGCCGGACCCGTTACCTGCTGCGCAAGGCCGAGGAGCGGGCCCACATCCTGCGCGGCCTGCTCAAGGCCCTCGACCGGCTCGACGACGTGATCGCCCTGATCCGCCAGTCGGCGTCGGCCTCGGCCGCCCAGCAGGGCCTCATGGACCTCCTGGAGATCGACGAGACGCAGGCCCAGGCCATCCTGGACATGCAGCTCCGGAAGCTGGCCGCCCTGGAGCGCCAGCAGATCCAGGACGAGTACGAGAACCTGATGGTCCAGATCAACGAGTACAACGAGATCCTGGCCAGCCCCCACCGCCAGCGCCAGATCGTCGGCGACGAGCTCGGTGAGATCGTCAGCCGCTACGGCGACGAGCGCAAGACCGAGATCATCGCGTACGAGGGCGACATGTCCATCGAGGACCTGATCGCCGAAGACGAGATGGTCGTCACGATCACCCGCGGCGGCTACGCCAAGCGCACCAACACCGATCTCTACCGGGCCCAGAAGCGCGGCGGAAAGGGCGTTCGCGGCGCCCAATTGCGCCAGGACGACATCGTCGAGCACTTCTTCGTCACGACAACCCACCACTGGCTCCTGTTCTTCACCAACAAGGGCCGCGTCTACCGGGTCAAGGCCTACGAGCTGCCCGACTCGGGCCGCGACGCCCGTGGCCAGCACCTCGCCAACCTGCTGGCGATGCAGCCCGACGAGCGGGTCATGGAGGTCCTCGACCTGCGCGACTACGAGGTCTCCCCCTACCTCGTCCTGGCCACCCGCAGCGGCCTGGTGAAGAAGACCAGGCTCTCCGAGTACGACTCCCCGAGGTCCGGCGGCCTGATCGCCATCAACCTGCGGGACGACGACGAGGTCATCGCCGCCCGGCTGATCTCCGAGGAAGACGACCTGCTCCTGGTCTCCAAGAACGCCCAGGCGATCCGCTTCACCGCCTCCGACGAGGCGCTCCGGCCGATGGGCCGGGCGACCAGCGGCGTGATCGGTATGCGGTTCATCGACGGAGATGAACTTCTCGCCATGAATGTCATGAGTCATGGTGACGATGTGCTTATCGCCACTGAGGGCGGGTATGCGAAGCGCACACCGGTTGAGCAGTATCCGCTGCAAGGTCGGGGTGGAAAGGGCGTACTGACGGCCAAAATAGTCAGCGCCCGTGGCAAGCTGGTCGGAGCGGTCATGGTGGGACCCGAAGACGAAGTCTTCGCGATCACCTCAGCCGGTGGAGTGATCAGGACCAGCGCCGCCGAGATCAAGCAGTCCGGCCGCCAGACGATGGGGGTCAGACTGATGAATCTCGCGGAAGGCGACAGCGTGGTGGCCCTAGCCCGGAACGCCGAAGCGTTGGAGACTGCCGAAGCGGTGGAGACTGAGAACGGGGCAGGAGACGAGCAATGACCAACTCGGGCAAGACGAAGAACACCGGGGCGGCCAAGAAACCCGCGTCTACCTCGGCTGCCTCGTCGTCGATGCGCGACGGGGTATCCGCCCGGATCGACGACGAGAAGAACGACGACACGGCCGAGACCCCCAAGACCGCGGGGCCGACGCCGGCCCCGGGGCCTGCCCAGGCCCCGAAGCGGGAGACGCCCAAAGCGCCTCAGACCGGCCGTGACCTTCCCAAGGACGAGCCTTCCAAGACCGACGACTCCACCGTCCGCATCCGTCCCGTGGGCAACGACAACAAGCCGTGGTCGCGGCCCCAGTCGTCCAACGGAGACCAGAAGCACCCGGCCGGCGACGAGCCGACGGCCGCCTACAAGGCGCCTCGTCTGCCCACGCCGGTCTCGGCCCCCGAGCCGATCGTGACCGCGTCCCGCCCGGCACCGGTCGAGCCGGTCACGTCCGAACGGCCCGTCATCGGCACCTCCTCCGCTCCGAAGGACTCCTCCGGGCGGGCCCCGCGCAAGGCCCACCTGGTGCTCCGCCGGGTCGAACCGTGGTCGGCCATGAAGTTCAGCTTCGTGGTCTCCCTGGTCTGCTTCGTCGTCCTGTTCGTGGCCGTGGCGGTGCTCTACGGGGTGCTGTCGGCCATGGGCGTCTTCGACGCGTTCGTCCAGGCGGTCAACCAGCTGACCCAGGGCGAGGGCGGGGCCGCGGCCTCGTTCAACATCGCCACGTGGTTCGAACCGGTGCGGATCCTGGGGTACACCGCTCTTCTTGGCGCGGTGAACGTCGTGCTGATCACGGCGCTTTCCACGCTGGGCGCGGTGATCTACAACCTGAGCGCCGACCTCGTGGGCGGCGTCGAAGTGACCTTCTCCGAAGCCGAGTAGTCCAGTCGTGATTCCGCGGTGCGACCACACCGCGGAACACGGTAAGCTTTACCTCGTCGCCACGCACTAGCTGGCTGACGAGGGGCTATAGCTCAGACGGTTAGAGCGCTTCCCTGATAAGGAAGAGGTCCCAGGTTCAAGTCCTGGTAGCCCCACTCGGAGAGTAGGAGACCTGTGGTTGTTGGCCTTCGGCCAACTGCCCCACGGTCTCCTTCGTCGTTTCTACCGGGGGGCGACCCCCGGACCCCCGATACGAGAGGGCTTCGCCCCCTCGCGCTCCCCCTGGCCGCTTCGCGTCCTGGCATCGCTGTCGCTCTGGGTCGCTTCGCTCCTTGCGAAGGGCTTCGCCCCTCGCGCTCCCTGAAACGGCCTCGCTTCGCTCGGGGTGAATCAAGTTCTTTTTTCGTTACGGCTTCGCCTTGTCGGCCACCCGACCTTCTTTGGCCACCCGATTTCTCCTGAACGGGCGTTTGGATTGCCGGTTAGGGCACGCCATTGCCGGCTTGGCCCGCATGCCTTGAGGTGGACGGACGGTCGAGGCTCCAACAGACCTGGAGTGGCTCACTCGGTGTTGATCTCGGCGCCTAGGAGTCTCATTTCGAGCTTGTCCTGGGAGAAGGACAAGCTGGTGATCTTCCTTGCCAGGGCGAAGGCGCGGGGGAATGAGGCCCGCACGCCTGGGCCTTTCCAGTCCAGGTTTGGGTCCAGTCCGACCTCGCGCATCATGTGAGCCAGCCGGTCTGGATCGCTACCCGCACGTGCATAGGGAGCCAGCAGGTCGAACTGTGTGATCAGGTTGCCGTCAGCCACGTAGACGAAGTAGTCCGTGGCGTGGACGTTTCGATGGATCGACACGACCTCGGTCGCTTGAGAAAGTGAGCTCAGCAAGGGACGGCTCAGCGCGATCGATACCGTCCAGAGCTGGATGAGTACGGTCCAGCCGCCCGTCTCCAATGCGCCTACGTAACTGGTGCGCATGTTGTCCGAGTCGACGCACTTCATCGTTCGTTCCTGCAGTGCTTCGAAGGTCACTTCTTCGGTTCTGCTGGACTCCGCTCCGAGACGACTCAACGCGTCCACAGGGGAGAGAGATCGAACGAAGGACACGCAGGAGACGTCGTGGAACGGCCCGAACTTCGAAAGCCACTCGAACTCTTCGTGTAGGTCTGGCACCGTGGCTCCCTTGATGGTTGCGCGTCATGATGCCAGGCGTCACCGACAGGGACGGCGCCTCAGGAGGTGCGAGCCCGGGTGACCAACTGGGTGACTACGGCTGCGGGCATGCCCGGACCGTGGTGAATCGTCTGAGGCGGGCGTTCAGTCTCTTCTGGTGCTTTGCGGCTTCGACTATTCATTGAATGTATAGTCGCGGCTATGACGACTGGTCATGTGCTGCTTGGGTTCCTTGTTGAGCGGGCTAAGCACGGCTATGAGCTCAAGAAGGAGCACGATCATCGCCTCGCGGGGGCCAAGCCTCTTGCCTATGGGCAGGTCTATGCCACGTTGCAGCGCCTCGAGCGCGATGGGCTGGCCGAGGTCGCGGAGACGCAGCAGGAGGGTGGGCCTGAGCGCACCCTCTATGCGATCACTGCGGACGGGAAGGCCGAGCTGGAGCGGTGGTTGAACGCCGTTGAGCCTTCGGCGCCTTTTGTCGCCAGTCCTCTGTTCGCTCGGGTTGCCGTCGCGGGGAAGGACGCCGACGGCTTTCTGGTGCTGCAACGGGAGGCGCATCTGGCCCGGATGCGGGAGTTGACCGCCGAGAAGGCGTCCGGGTCGCCGGCTCAGGTGCTGGCGGCCGACTACGCCCTGCACCATCTTGACGCTGACCTGCGCTGGATCGAGACCGCGCTCGCGCGGATGAAGGAGCACGACGATGCTTGAGGGCAGGGGCTTGGGCAAGTCGTTCGGGCGGACCAGGGCGCTCGACGACGTCTCCTTGACGATCTCCGAGGGGGAGGTCGTCGCCGTCACCGGGCCTAGCGGGGCGGGTAAGTCGACGTTGCTGCACTGTCTCGCCGGGGTGGTTCGACCGGAGGCCGGTGAGGTGCTGCTCGACGGCAGGCGGATCGACTCGCTGCCTGAGCCGGAGTCGACGAAGGTGCGGCGGGAGAGTTTCGGGGTCGTCTTCCAGTTCGGTGAGCTGGTGCCTGAGCTGACTGCCGTTGAGAACGTCGCGTTGCCGTTGTTGTTCAGCCGGCGGGGCAGGCAGGAGGCGATGACCGCTGCCGCGGAGTGGCTGGCTCGGTTGGAGGTGTCCGACTGTGCCGATCAGCGGATCGGTGAGCTGTCCGGGGGGCAGCGGCAGCGGGTGGCGGTCGCGCGGGCGCTGGTGACCGGGCCGCGGGTGGTCTTCGCCGATGAGCCCACGGGGGCCCTCGACACGATCGGCGGGGAGCAGGTGATGAGTGCGCTGATCAGTGCGGCTCGTGCCGGGCGGGCTGCCGTCGTGCTGGTCACGCATGACAATCGGGTGGCCGCTTATGCCGATCGGGAGGTCGCGCTGCGCGATGGGTCGGTGCTGGCGGGGGTGCAGCGGTGATCACCGTGTCGCGGATGTTGAACCGGGGGCGCTCGCGGGCCGAGCGGGTGCGTGCCTGGCTGGTGGCTGCGGGGGCGGCGGTGGCGACGTTCCTGGTCTGTACCGCCGTTCGCCTGGCGGACTTCGAGGATGAGGGCGGGTCGCTGACGGGGCTCGCGCTGGCTCTGCTGGCCGTGCCGGTCGCCGGGCTGGTTCATCAGGCCAATCGGCTGGCCTCGGCCACCCGGGAGCGGCGGCTGGCCGCGCTGCGGCTGGCGGGGGCGGCGCCGGGTGACGTGCGGTGGCTGGGTGCGTTGGAAGGGGGTGTGCTGGCGCTGGTCGGGTCGTCGGGCGGCGGCGTGATCTATGTGCTGACCCATCTCTCCGGGCCGCTGCTGCCCGTGCCGGTGGTCGTGGCGCTGGTGACGCTCGGCGGGGGTGTGTCGGGGGCGCGGGCCGGTCGGCATGTCGTCGCCTCTCCGCTGGGGGTGGTCCGCCGGGCAAGAGTGCGGGGGCCGCGGGTGCGGGACCTGATCCTCTTCGGGGCGGGGGTGGGGTTGTTCGTCCTCGGGGCCGTGGTGAAGGGCGGGTTTCCGTTCGTCGGCAAGTACGGGTCCGGGGTGGTCATGGCGGCTGGGCTGGTGCTGCTGCTGTTCGGAGTGACGTTGGCCGCGACCTGGGTGGTTCGGGCGTGTGCCCGCCGGGTCGGTCGGCGGGCGCGGTTGGCGGAGGCGCTGCTGGCGGCGCGGCTGGTCGAGGCCGATCCGCGGGCGTGGGCGAGGGCCTTGTCCGTGGTGAGCTTGACGGTGTTCTTCGGGGCGATGGCGGGGGCGCAGCAGGCGATGGTCGGCTACTGGCAGGCGCATGCACTGGTCGACGTCGCGCTCCTGGTGGCCCTGGTGACCTCGGCGGTCGCTCTGGTGGTGCATCAGGCGGAGGAACTGATCGACCTTCGGCGCTCGTTCTCGGCGCTGGCGGCTTCCGGGGTGCCGGAGAGCTCGTTGAGCGGGGTGCTGGTGCGGCAGGCGGTCATCGCGGCGTCGCCGGTCTGTGTGGTGGCGGCCGTCTCCGGGGTCGCGGTGGTGGTCGTCACCACTCTGGACGTCTACCAGGTTCAGTGGCTCGGCTGGGCGGCCGGCCGGGCCGTGGTCATGGCGGGGGTCGGGGTTCTCGCCGCGGTGCTCGTCGCCCTGGCGGCGCGGCCGCTGCTGCGCGGCGCCCTCTCGACGGACGTCCGGGCATGACGAAGGCCCGGACCATGATGGTCCGGGCCCTTCGATCAGCATCCCCCGTCAGCGGTTAGTTGTGGTGCCAGCCGCCCCAGCCGAAATCGCCGTTGTGGCCGTAGCCGCCGCGGACGCGGAAGTCGTCGACGTGCTTGCCGAAGACGATGTGCTTGCTGAGGAAGCTCTTGCTGCTGTACCGCTTGTAGAAGAACCACTTGCCGTCGTTCTTGTAGTAGACGTCGAAGAAGCTGTAGTCACGGTCGCGGCGGTCGCGGTCCCAGATCTTGAAGTCGAGCCAGTAGCGGCCGCCGCTCTTGCCCCACCGGTAGTCGAAGCGGCCGTCGCCCCGCTCGAACCGGTCCCAGCTGGAGCCGTACTGCGAGGCCGACGCGGAGGCCGACGCGGTGGTGGCGGACGCCGAGGCGGCCGGTGCGATAGCAACCCCCGTGGCCACGACGCCGGCGAGAACGGTTCCGGCGAGCAGCTTGCCAAGCTTGTGCACTGTTTCCTCCGTTGTGTGGGTCCGGCGTTTCTCCGGACACCGCAGACGTTAGGAGCCGCCCCGGGGGGCGTTCTGCGCACAAAGCCACACAAGCCGCTGAGCGTGTACTACTCCACATAAGCCACCCCGAGATCAGTCGGTGCCGCTCGGGCGCAGGGCAGGAGGAAAGCCGGTCCAGCGCAACTCGGGTGGCAGGTGGCCCAGGTCGTTGAAGAACAGCGGCGCGGGTGGCCGGTCGGGGCTGTAGCGGATGCAGGTCAGCCCCGTGTTCCCCGAGTTCAGACCGATCCAGCGGGCCTCCGGGGCCTCCAGCGCCGCCCGGACCAGCCAGGCGATCAGGAAGCCGTGGGTGATCACCAGTTCGGTGCGCGGTTCGTCGGTGACGCCGGTGAAGGCCGCCTCGGCCTCCCGGGCCAGGGCCGGGCCGACCTCGCGGTCCTCCTCGGGAAACGCGTCGGGGCCGGGGAACCAGGGCACGTAGTCGCCGGCCGCCTCCGAGACGTGCACCGGCACGCCGGGCAGGTGCGCGGACACGATCGACGCGGTCTGCGCCGCCCTCGGCAGCGGGCCGTGGTGGATCACCTGGATCGGCAGATCGCGGAGCCGCTCGCCGAGAAGCTCGGCCTGGCGCCGGCCGGTGTCGGTGAGGCCGGTCTCGTCGGGGGTCGCCTCGCCATGTCTGGCCAGGTAGAGGAAACGCATCTCCGGATACTGCCAGAGGGCTCTTGGGCCGCTCTCGTGTGCAGTAGTACGCACTCGGGGGTTTGTGTGGCTTTGTGCGCAGAAGGCCCCCCGGGGCGGCTCCTAACGTCTGCGGTGTCCGGAGAAACGCCGGACCCACACAACGGAGGAAACAGTGCACAAGCTTGGCAAGCTGCTCGCCGGAACCGTTCTCGCCGGCGTCGTGGCCACGGGGGTTGCTATCGCACCGGCCGCCTCGGCGTCCGCCACCACCGCGTCGGCCTCCGCGTCGGCCTCGCAGTACGGCTCCAGCTGGGACCGGTTCGAGCGGGGCGACGGCCGCTTCGACTACCGGTGGGGCAAGAGCGGCGGCCGCTACTGGCTCGACTTCAAGATCTGGGACCGCGACCGCCGCGACCGTGACTACAGCTTCTTCGACGTCTACTACAAGAACGACGGCAAGTGGTTCTTCTACAAGCGGTACAGCAGCAAGAGCTTCCTCAGCAAGCACATCGTCTTCGGCAAGCACGTCGACGACTTCCGCGTCCGCGGCGGCTACGGCCACAACGGCGACTTCGGCTGGGGCGGCTGGCACCACAACTAACCGCTGACCAAACGGCCCGGACCTCTTCAGGTCTGGGCCGTTTTGGCGTGCTAAAGGGACTTTTGCCGCATAGAGGGGTACTCGTCCATGCCCGGCGGGCACCTGCCGCATGAATCATCGACGAATCCGGAGGTGTGATCATGCAGGCACTGGTGTACGAGGGCCCCCGGGAGGTCGTCGTCCAGGAGGTTCCAGACGCTCGCATCGAACGCCCGACCGACGTCCTGGTACGGGTCACCACCGCCAACATCTGCGGCTCCGACCTGCACATGTACGAAGGCCGCACCAGCATGGAGACCGGCCGCGTGCTGGGCCACGAGAACCTCGGCGAGGTCATCGAGGTCGGGTCGGCGGTCGACCGGATCACGGTGGGCGACGTGGTGTGCCTGCCGTTCAACATCGCCTGCGGGCACTGCAAGAACTGCGAGACCGGGTTCACCGGCTTCTGCCTGACCGTCAACCCGGGCGTGGCCGGGGCCGCCTACGGCTATGCCGGCATGGGGCCCTTCGAGGGCGGGCAGGCCGAGCTGCTGCGGGTGCCGTACGGCGACTTCAACTGCCTGCGGCTGCCCGACGACGCGCGGGAGAAGGAGAACGACTACGTGATGTTGTCGGACATCTTCCCCACCGGGTGGCACGCCACCGAGCTGGCGGGGCTGCGTCCGGGCGAGTCCGTGGTCGTGTACGGCGCGGGGCCCGTCGGCCAGATGGCGGCCTACTCGGCGCTGCTCAAGGGCGCGAGCAAGGTCATGATCGTCGACAGGCAGGCCGACCGGCTGAAGGTGGCCGAGAAGATCGGCTGCATCCCGATCGACGACTCCCAGGGGTCGGCGGTGGAGCAGGTGCTCGACCTCACCGCGGGCGAGGGGGCCGACCGGGGGTGCGAGTGCGTCGGCTACCAGGCGCACGACCCGCAGGGCGACGAACACTCCGACGCGGCGCTGAACAGCGTCGTCATGTCGGTACGGCCGACCGGCGGCATCGGCGTCGTCGGGCTGTTCCTGCCGGACGACCCGGGCAACGCCGACGAGGCCGCGCGGGCCGGGAAGATCCCGTTCGACATGGGCCACTTCTGGTTCAAGGGCCAGACGATGGGGACCGGCCAGGCGAACGTGAAGGCGTACAACCGGCGGTTGCGCAACCTCATCCACACCGGCAGGGCCAAGCCGTCGTTCATCGTCTCGCACGAGCTGCCGCTCAGCGAGGGGCCCGACGGCTACCGCCACTTCGACGCGCGCGACGAGGGCTGGACCAAGGTCGTCCTGCATCCCGGCCGTTAGGGCCGCAGAGAGAGGGTGTAGCGGTCGAAGGCCGGGTCCGTGCCCGCCGGGGTAAAACCGGCTCGCCGGGTCGACCTTGATCACCGCCAGCCGGGCGCCTTCCGCGGCGGCGTACCGGCAGGCGAGCAGCACCGCCTTCTCAGGTGGGCGTCGAGGTCGGCCGGGGTGAGCGGGCTCAGGTTCACGTGGTTCCATCGGTCCGTCAGGGCATCGCCTTCTCAAGGAGTATCGCTGTGAGCCACGACCTTGAACTCGTCGAACAGGCCAACGCGACCGGCAGGATCCCGGCCGTCTTCGTCCACGGGCTGTGGTTGCTGCCCAACAGCTGGGATCGGTGGGCGGCCGTGTTCGCCGAAGCCGGGTTCGCGCCGGTGCAGGCGGGGTGGCCCGACGACCCGCACACCGTCGAGGAGGCGCGCGAGCACCCGGAGGTGTTCGCCGACAAGACCGTGGGCCAGATCGCCGACCACTTCGCCGACCTGATCGGACGGCTCGACCGGCGGCCGGTGATCGTCGGGCACTCGTTCGGCGGGCTGCTCACGCAGATCCTCGCCGGGCGCGGGCTGGCCTGCGCGTCGGTGGCCGTCGACCCGGCGCCGTTCCAGGGGGTGCTGCCGCTGCCGTTCTCGACGCTGCGGGCCTCCGCGCCGGTGCTCGGCAACCCCGCCAACCGGCACCGGGCCGTGCCGCTGACCTTCGAGCAGTTCCGGTACGCCTTCGCGAACGCCGTCACCGAAGAGGAGGCGCGTGAGCTGTTCGACGAGTTCGCCGTCGCGGCCCCGGGCGCGCCGTTGTTCCAGGCCGCGGTCGCCAACTTCAACCCGTGGTCGGAGGTCAAGGTCGACAGCCAGGCCGAGGACCGGGGGCCGCTGCTGATCGTGTCGGGGGAGAAGGACCACACGGTTCCGTGGGCGATCGCCAACGCGTCGTACAAGATCCAGCACCGGAACGAGCACCACGTCACCGAGATCGTGGAGATCCCGAACCGGGGGCACTCCCTCACCATCGACTCGGGCTGGCGTGAGGTTTGTGACACCGCGTTGAACTTCGTGCAGCGTTTCGTTTAACCGGCTGACCGATCGGACAGAACTGTCCGATCGGTCAGTTATTGTGATGCCATGACCCGATCCGCGACCTCGATGCGGGCCGACATCCTCGACTCGGCCGCGCGGCTTTTCGCCGCGCACGGCTTCCGGGGCACGTCGCTGCAGGACATCGCGTCGGATGTGGGCTGCTCGAAGGCGTCCTTGCTTTATCACTTCACGAACAAGGACGCGATCCTCAGCGAACTCTTCGCCCCCGTCGGGCGGGAGTTCGACGTGCTGCTCGGCCGGCTGGCCCTCCTGACCGGCGAGGAGGCCGCAAAGGCCGCCGTCGCCGGCGTGGTCGACCTGGCGCTGCACTTCCGCCGGCAGGTCAAGATCCTGCTGCTCGGCGTCGACGTGCTGCTCGACCACCCCGACCTCCCCGACGTCGACGACGTCACCGAGCAGCTGGTCGACGCCCTGGTCGGGCGGGCGCCCGGCCAGACGCCCCGGGTGGCGGGCTGGATGGCGCTGCTGGGGATCTTCCTGACGAGTGCCCGGGGGGTCGACATCCCCGACGAGACCATGCGTGCGGAGCTGACCAGTGGAGCGTTCCGCACGCTCGGCCTGTCCTCTTGAGAGAGAGCTTTCATGGCGACCTTGCTCTACCGGCTCGGCCGGTTCTCCTTCCGCAACCGGGGGCGGGTGGTGGCCGTCTGGGTGCTGCTGCTCGCGCTGATGGGGGCGGGTGCGGTCCTGTTCATGGGGCCGTCGAGCGAAAAGTTCAGCATGCCGGGCACCGAGTCCCAGCGTGCCCTCGACGCCCTGGCCCGTGACTTCCCGCAGGCCAGCGGGGCCACCGGCACGATCGTGGTGGCGGCCCCCGAAGGGGCCAAGCTCGACCCGGCCGCGGTCGCGCCCGTGGTGAAGGAGGCCGCGTCGGTGCCCGGCGTGGTCGCCGCGGTCGACCCGTTCCAGGCCCGGTCGGTCTCCCCCGACGGCCGCTACGCGCTGATCACGGTGCAGTTCTCCGGCACCGCCGAGGACCTGACCGACGAGACCCGCGACGCCTACCTGAAGGTCGGCGACGGCGTCACCGGGATGCGCGTCGAGCACGGCGGCGACGTGCTGCGCGCCGCCCCCGAGGTCGGCGGGTCGGAGGCGATCGGCGTGCTGATCGCCGCCGTCGTGCTGATCATCACGCTGGGTTCGCTGGTCGCGGCCGGGATGACGCTGCTCAACGCGCTCGTCGGGGTGGGCGTCGGCATGGGCGGCCTGTACGCCCTCAGCGGCGTCGTCGAACTGACCTCGGTCACCCCCGTTCTGGCCCTGATGCTGGGGCTGGCGGTCGGCATCGACTACTCGCTCTTCATCACCTCCCGCTACCGCCAGTTCCTCACCGAGGGCCTCGACCGCGAGGAGGCCGCGGGCCGGGCCACCGGCACCGCCGGTTCGGCCGTCGTGTTCGCCGGGGCCACCGTCGTCATCGCGCTCGCGGGCCTGTTCGTGGCCGGCATCCCGTTCCTGACCGTCATGGGTCTGGCCGCCGCCGGGACCGTCGCCGTGGCCGTGCTCGTCGCGATCACCCTGCTGCCCGCGATCCTCGCGTTCGCCGGGGAGAAGGTGCTGCCGCGCAGGCAACGGTCCGGCGAGACCGTCGCCAAGGAGGGCTTCGGCTACACCTGGGGCCGTCTGGTCACCCGGTTCGGCATCCCGATCCTGCTGGTCGGCATCGCCGGGCTCGGCGCGCTCGCGCTGCCCGCCCAGGACCTGCGGCTGGCCCTGCCCGACACCGGCTCGGCCGCCCCCGGCAGCCCGGCCCGCGACGCCTACGACCTGACCAGCGAGGGCTTCGGCGAGGGCTTCAACTCACGGTTGATCGCCGTGGTCACCACCAAGGACGCCGCGACCACCACCGCCCTGGCCGGGCAGGCCGCTCAGATGATCATGCAGGTGCCCGGCGTGCTGGCGGCCACCCCGCCGCAGCCGAACGCCGACGGCACCACCGCCCTGGTCGCGATCATCCCCAAGAACGGCCCGACCTCGGCCGAGACCGAGCAGGCCGTGCAAGACATCCGGGCCAAGCTCGCCACCATCTCGGGCGCGGAGATCGCGGTGACCGGCGCGACCGCCCTGGGCATCGACGTCTCCGACAAGCTCGGCGAGGCCATGCCGATCTACCTGCTGCTCGTCGTCGGCCTGTCGGTGCTGCTGCTGATGCTGGTCTTCCGCTCGATCCTGGTGCCGATCAAGGCCGCGCTCGGCTTCCTGCTGACGGTCGGGTCGACGTTCGGCATCACCGTGGCGATCTTCCAGGAGGGCCACCTGGCCGGTCTGCTCGGCGTCGAGCAGCCCGGTCCGCTGGTCAGCTTCCTGCCGATCCTGCTGATCGGCATCCTGTTCGGGCTCGCCATGGACTACGAGGTCTTCCTCGTCTCCCGCATGCGCGAGGACTTCGTGCACGGCGACACCCCGCGCCAGGCGACCATCAACGGCATGGGGCACAACGCCCGCGTCGTCACCGCCGCCGCGCTGATCATGACCTCGGTGTTCGGCGGGTTCGTGTTCATGGACGACCCGATCATCAAGTCGATGGGCTTCGCCCTCGCGATCGGCGTGCTGATCGACGCCTTCGTGGTGCGCATGACGCTGGTGCCGGCCGTCATGTCGATGCTGGGCCGGGCCGCGTGGTGGCTCCCCCGCTGGCTCGACAGGATCCTGCCCGACCTCGACGTCGAGGGCGAGAAGCTGCGCCACCACCTGGCCAAGCCGGTCGAGCGCGAGGTCACCCCGGTGTGACCAGGCCGCTCTCATAGGCCTGGACGACCAGCTGCGCGCGGTCCCTGGCAGGCAGCTTGGCCATGATCCGGCTCACGTGGGTCTTCACGGTGGCGTGGGAGATGACGAGGTCGCCCGCGATCTCCTCGTTGGACCTGCCGGTCGCCACCAGCCGCAACACCTCCCGCTCCCGGTCGGTCAGCCTGGCCAGGCCGGGGGCGGGGGTCGGGCGGGGCGGGGTGGCGACGTACTCCTCGATGAGGCGCCGGGTCACGGCGGGGGAGAGCAGGGCGTCTCCCCTGGCGGCGACCCTGACCGACTGGAGCAGGTCGGCCGGTTCGATGTCCTTCACCAGGAAGCCGCTGGCCCCGGCGCGGAGGGCGGCGAAGACATACTCGTCGAGGGCGTAGTTGGTCAGGATCACGACCTTGAGGCCCGTGAGTTCGGGGTCGGCGCCGATCTTGCGGGTCGCCTGGATGCCGTCCATCAGCGGCATGCGCACGTCGAGCAGCGCCACGTCGGGCTTGAGCGACCGGCACAACTGCACGGCCTCGCCGCCGTTGCCCGCCTCCCCCACGACCGTGATGTCGTCGGCCAGTTCCAGCAGCGCCCGGAACCCGGCCCTGATCAGCGGCTGGTCGTCGGCCAGCAGGACCCGGATCATCGGGGGAGCTCCGCCCGGACGAGAAAGCCGCCGGACGCCTGCGGCCCGGCCTCCAGCGAGCCGCCGACGGCGACCGCGCGTTCACGCATGCCGATCAGGCCCATGCCCGGTTCGGCGTCGCCCGGGGTGCCGTCGTCGGCGATCGTCAGCACCACCCGGCTGGTTTCATGTGAAACCGTGAGGGTGATCGTGGCGGGTCCCGCGTGCCGCAGCACGTTGGTGAAGGCTTCCTGCGCGATCCGGTACGCCGCCCGATCGGCCTCCGGCCGCAACTCCACCGGCTCCCCCGTCACCGTCGACTTCACCGACAGGCCGACCGCCTCGGCCCGCTCGACCAGCCCCGGCAGCTGGGCGAGACCCGACGACGGGCTGCCGGGTTGCCGCAGCACCCCCAGGGTCGAGCGCAGTTCCCGCATCGCGTTGTGCCCCGACTCCTTGATCGCCAGCAGGGACGCGCGGGTGCGCGCGGGGTCGCGGTCGAGCATCTCCAGCGCCACCGACGTCTGCACGTTGATCACCGAGATCGTGTGGGTCAGCGCGTCGTGCAGTTCCTGGGCGATCCACAGGCGTTCCTCACCGGCCCGGCGCAACGCCGCCTCCTCCTTGGTGCGTTCGGCCTCGGCCGCGCGCTGCTCGACCTGCTCCAGATAGGCGCGGCGGCTCCGGGTGACCTCGCCGAGCACGAACACCGCCACCAGCCAGCCGCTCAGCAGGCTCAGCCCGCCCGGCTCGGGATCGGTGGCCGACAGCGCGGCGACGATCCCGACCCCCACGGCCAGCGCGACCATGAGCGCGACGGCCAGCCGGCGGCGGCCGAGGCTCGCGGCGGTGTAGACGACGATCAGGACGGGCGCGGCGGCGAACACCCCCGGGTACTGGAAGCCGTAGTAGACGACCGCGCACGCCACGGTCGCCCATCCGGCCGCCAGGGGAGCGGTCCGCCGCCAGACCAGCACCGCCGACGAGACCGTGATCAGGACCACGCCGAGCGTGTCGATCGGCCGCTCGACCAGGCCCGAGCTGGACAGCCGGCCGTAGGTTCCGCCGACGCCCAGGGTCAGCACGATCAGGGCGAGCACGGTGTCGTTCTTCCAGGGCACCACGCCTGTCACGGTAGGTCAGAACCGGGAGGAGGGCGTACATCCCCGGATGTACTTCGTATGCCCGTCCACGGTCTGACGAGACGCCGCCGGGAAAGAGCCAGCATCGGCGTCCATGAGATGGACCCTGAGGATCACCTCGGCGCTGCACCTGGCCGGGGTGCTCGGCCAGGCGCTGCTGGCCGGGCTGTTCGTGACCGGCGACGCCGACCTGCTGAGCGTGCACGAGAGCAACGCCGGGATCACCCATTCGCTGCTCTACGTCCAGCTCGTCGTGGCCCTCCTCTTCTGGCGGCGGCACCGCGTGGCGTGGCCGTCGTGGGCCACGGGCGGGCTGGTGGCGGCCGAGACGCTGCAGATCTGGGCGGGGAACGAGCGGGCGCTGGGCGTGCACTTCCCGCTCGGGATGGCGATCTTCGGCGCGTCGGCGGTCATGACCCTGGTCCTGTGGAAGGCGACGCGATGATCTCCCGGCGCGGTTTCCTCGGCCTGCTGCTGGCGGCCGGCTGCGGCGCGGAGGTCTCCGGCGAACGGCTGGCCGGCACGCTCCCGCCGCCCCCGAAGTTCACCCGGCCCCTGGTCCTGCCGCGGACGGCCCGGCCCACCGGCCCCGGCCGGTACGTCGTCACCCAGCGCCCCGCCCGCATGGAGATCATCCCCGGGACAACCACGGAGATCTGGGGCTACGACGGCACCTTCCCCGGCCCGACCTTCGACCTGCGCCGCGGCGAACCGGCCGTGGTGACGATCCGCAACGACCTGACCGTGCCGACCTCCACGCACCTGCACGGCGGCGTCACCCCGGCCGACTCCGACGGCTATCCCACGGACCTGGTCGTGGGCACCACCCGGCCCCACCACGGCGGATCGACCCTGCACAACCGGACCAAGGACTACGTCTACCCGCTCGACCAGCAGGCCGCCACGCTCTGGTACCACGATCACCGGATGGACTTCACCGGCCCGCAGGTGTACCGGGGGCTGGCCGGGTTCTTCCTGATCAGGGACGACGAGGAGGACGCCCTGCCGCTGCCCCGAGGCGACCGGGAGCTGCCGCTGATGATCTGCGACCGGTCGTTCGAGGCCGACGGGTCGTTCCGGTATCCCTCGCTCGATCCCACGCTGCTGCTGCGCCACGGGGTGCGGCGGGAGTTCATGGAGGGCGTCGTGGGCGACGTCGTGCTGGTCAACGGGGTGCCGTGGCCGTACCGGGAAGTGGACGCGGTCAGATATCGGCTGCGGCTGCTGAACGCCTCCAACGCCCGGCGCTACCGGCTGGCCCTGCGGCCCGGCGGCTCCTTCACCCAGATCGGCAGCGACCAGGGGCTGCTGGAACGGCCGCTGACCCGGGAGACGATCACCATCGCCCCGGGTGAGCGCTATGACGTGATCGTCGACTTCGCCCGCTATCCGGTCGGTTCTCACGTCACGCTGACCGACCTGCTCGGCGGCGACGTGCTGCGGTTCGTGGTGACCCGCCGGGCCCGCGACGACAGCCGGGTGCCGTCGCGGCTGGCCCGTCCACAGCCTGTGGACAACCCCGTCGCCCGCCGGACCTTCGACTTCCGGGTCGCCGAGAACCTGTGGACGATCAACGGCCGCCCCTACCGGCCCGGACGGCCCATCGCCGCGCCCCGGCTGGGCACGACCGAGATCTGGCGGTTCGCGAGCGACTTCCACCATCCCGTCCACGTCCACCTCGGCCGGTTCAGGATCCTCGGCCGCGAGCACGAGGGCTGGAAGGACACGGTCGACGTGCGGCCCTACGAGACCGTCGAGGCGGCCGTCCGGTTCGACGGCCACCGAGGGCGATACATGCTGCACTGTCACAACCTGGAACACGAGGACATGGCCATGATGGCGGACTTTGACGTTGTCTAGGTTGATCACGGATAGTCACAACGATCACATTGAGTCGTGATCAAATATCTCGTCATCGCGGCCGTCGCCGCCCTCGCCCCGGCGGTCCCGGCGCTCCCCGCCTCGGCCGACCCCGTTCCCGGCCACGCGCTCGGTTTCCACAACGAGGCCCGCGCCTTCTACGGCACCGGCCCGGTCGAATGGGACGCCACCCTCCGCGAGGACGCCAAGTGGCACGCCCGGACCTGTTCGTTCGCGCCCTCCGACCACGACGACCGGTACGGCGAGAACCTCTACGTCACCACCAGCCAGGCCGACGACGCGACCGTGCTGCGCGACGCCGTCGTCTCGTGGGCGAACGAGGCGGCCAAGTTCGACGTGAAGAACCACCGCTACGCCAAGGACATCGGCTACTACGTCCAGGCGATCGGGGCGAAGACGGGACGGCTGGGCATCGCCATCGCCGACTGCCCGGCGGGCACCATCTTCGACGCGCCGACCAAGTTCGTGGTGGCCCGCTACCAGGGTGCGGTCAAGGCCGCCTCCTGATGATTGAACGCCGGATGCGCCGCGGCTACGACTTGATCCCATGATCAAATACCTCGTGGTCGCGGCGGCCCTGGCCGCCATCCCGGCCCCGGCCTTCGCGGAGACCATCAAGGACGCCGCCCTGGCCGGCCACAACACGGCCCGCGCGCAGTATGGCGCCCGCCCGCTGCTCTGGAACGCGGCCATCCTGCCCGCCACCCAGGCGTGGGCCAACACCTGCCGGTTCCAGCACTCCAACCCGGCCGGCCAGTACGGCGAGAACCTCTACGCCTCCACCAAGGTCGCCGACGACGCGACGATCGTCCGGGACGCGGTGAAGGCCTGGATGGACGAGGCCAAGTACTACGACTACAACAAGCCCGGCTTCTCGGCCGCGACCGGTCACTTCACGCAGGTGGTCTGGAAGTCGTCGACGGGCCTGGCCCTGGCGGTCGGGCAGTGCCCGGCCAACACGATCTTCCCGAGGGCGTCGAAGTACGTCGTCGCCCGCTACACCCCGCCGGGCAACTGGGGCGGCCAGTACGCGCAGAACGTCGGCCGCCCGGTCTAGCGGATCTGCTCCACCACCTCGGCGACCCCGTCCGCCAGCCGGCGGGCGGCGTCGACGTGGTGGGCGGTCCAGACGATCCTGACCCCGGTCGCCGTGGCCCTGCCGTCGTCGTCGCTGAGGTCGCGGCTCACCGCGGCGATCAGGCGGGCCTCGGCGGCCTGGTCGTAGGGCAGCCGCCCGGGGACGGGCGCCTCGCGGCCGAGCGCCTGGCCGGCCCGTTCGAACCAGGTCGCCACCGGGTCGGCGGCCGTGACGATCTCCATCTGGGCCGCGCTGCGGTCGCGGTCGACGACGCCGTCGTCGCGGCTCCACAGGTCGACGATGGCCTCCGCGCTGTACTGGAGCACGGTCACGCTCGCGACCAGCGACGACGCGTCCGACAACGGCATCCGTTTGGTGCCGCGTTCGGCCAGGTAACCGCGGAAGGCGTCGTCGAGCCGCTGCACGGCCGCCAGCGCCTGCGTCCGGGCATTGGTCGGTGAGGGCGAGACGGCCGCGACGTCGCAGCGGGTGACGCAGAAGTCGACGGCGTCGCGGAAGTAGCGCGCGTTGTCGGCGAACGCCTCGTCGAGCGACCGGCCGAGGGCCGCCCGCGCCCCGCGCGGCCAGAACAGGGCCCCGGCGAGCAGGCTGACGGTGCAGCCGACGGCGATGTCCTCCAGGCGGATCAGGCCGGTCCGCCAGCCGGTGGGCGCGGCGATCTCGAACAGGATCAGCAGCAGCACGGTGAAGCCCGCCTGACCCGACAGGAACGAGATCACGGTCGGCGCGAGCGCGGCGACCAGGATCGTGATCGGCAGCAGGATCCACAGGAAGACCATGTGCCCCTGGACGGCCCACAACAGGAACGCCCCGATGGCGAACCCGATGGCGGTCCCGGCCAGCGCGCGCAGGGCGCTCTGCCCGGTCGTGACCGCGTTCGAACGCAGCACGACCAGCGTGCCGAGCACCACCCAGAACGAGTGCTCCACCCCGATGACCGTCGCGACCAGCACCGAGATGCTGAGCGCGACCGCGCCCCTGATGCTGTTGCGCAACCAGACGGAGTGGCGTTCGGCGTGCGCGGAGACCCGGGCGCGGGCCGACGACAGGCGGGTCGAGAACCCGGCGGGCTGTTTGCCGAGGAACCGGTCGCGCCACGACCGGGCCTCGGCGGCCACCGCGATCTCGACGTTCGCCGCGATGGCGGAGATCGCGAAGCTGATCTCCTGGGCCCGGAACGACGGTTCGAGCGAGGCCACGAACGCGGTCGCGTCGCCGGTGACCCGAGCGCCGGTGACCTCGTCCTCCATCGCCTTGCGGGCCTCCATGAGGCGCCGGGTCTCGTGGTCGAGCCGCTCGCCGGGGCCCGCCGACTCCAGCAGCGCGGCGGCGCGTTCGAGCACCTCGGCGGCGGCCGCCTCGACCGCGCAGACGGCCGGGTCGATCGGGCCGGGCCCGCTCTCGAACGGCTCGCGCTCCAGCACGGAGTGCAGCCAGACCACCTGACCGGCCAGCCGCACCTCGGCCCGGCCGGTCGTGGTCAGCCCGGCCGGGCGGTAGGGCGTGTCCCAGAAGGTGGACTTCATCGCCCGCACGGCCTCGTCGCCCTCCTCGGCGAGGGCACGCAGCGGCGGGTTGCGGTTCAGCGGCAGCCCGCCCGACACGCACGCCACCTCGACCTTGACGCGTTCGGCCAGCAGCCTGAGCGCACAGGCGATCTTGGGCCGCAGCGGGTCGCGGGTGGGCGCGGGCCACAGGAACACGATCGCCGCCATGGACGCCGCGCCGACCAGCCACCAGCCGTAGAGGCGGTCGTCCAGAGCCGACAGCGGGGCCGGGATCGTCACCGGCAGCACGTAGGAGACCAGCAGCGCCGTCGACGCCCCGGCTAGCACCGAGCTGACCACCCCCGAGAACAGGATCAGGAACGTCACCGCCACCGTCGCCAGCACGGCCGTCACCACCGCGTGGGAGGCCAGCGTGCCGACGGTGATCAGCACGGTGCCGGCCAGGACCAGCCAGAACTGCGCGGTCAGCCGGTCGCGGGTGGAGCCGCTGAAGTCGACCATGAGCAGCAGGGCGAACGAGCCGAACGAGGCGTACATCGACATCACCGGGTTGCCGACGACGAGGTCGGAGAACGCGAACGCGGCCGGCATGATCACCGCCGCGCGGGCGCCCTTGCGGACCGTGTTCAGCTCCGGGTCCCGCTCTCTGATCCACCGCAGGATGCTGCTCATATGGCGCATTCTGCGACGTCAGAGGTGGTTCGCCGGGGATCTTTACGTCGCGATTGACAGATCATCATCAGCCGGACAAGGATGCATGTCGCGTGGAATTCAGGGTGCTGGGGCCGCTTTCGGTGACCCGTGACGGAACTACCGCTCCCGTCACCGGTGCGCCGAAATACCTGCTGCTGCTGGCCGCGCTGCTGTCGAAGGCGGGCCGGCCGGTCACGATCGACTGGCTCATCACGGCCGTCTGGGGCGACCGTCCCCCGGCCTCGGCCCGGCGCAACGTCCAGCTCTACGTCCATCAGCTGCGCCGCGCGTTCGGCGCCGACCTGGTGGCCGGACGGCCCGGCGGCGGCTACGCGATCCACCCGCCCGGCCTCGACGCGACCCGGTTCGACGAACTGGCCGGGCAGGGCGCCGAGGCGCTGCGGGCGGGCGAACTGGAAGCCGCCCGCGACCTGCTCAAGGAGGCGCTCGGCCTCTGGCGGGGACCGGCGTTCGCCGAGTTCCTCGACGCGCCGCCGCTCGCCGAGGAGGCCCGGCGGCTGGAGGAGGCCCGGCTGGCGGCGGCCGAGCAGCTGGCCGAGGCGGAGCTCGGGCTCGGCCGGCCCGCCGAGGTCGTCGCCGAGCTGACCGCGCTGACCAGGGAACACCCGTTCCGAGAGAGCCTGCGCCGGCAGCTCATGCTGGCCCTCTACCGGTCGGGGCGGCAGGCCGAGGCGCTGGAGGTGTTCCGGGAGACCCGCGAGCAGCTCGACCACCAGCTCGGCATCGAGCCCGGCCCGGAGTTGCGGCGGCTCCACGAGGCCATGCTCCGGGGCGACGACGATCTGCTGCCGCAGGTGCGCCGCGCGGTGTCCGACGTGTGCCCGTACCGGGGACTGACGGCCTTTCAACCCGAAGACCACGAGTGGTTCTTCGGACGGTCGGAGCCGGCCGCCCGGCTGCGCGAGCTCGTCGAGACCCGGCCGGTCGTGGGCGTCTACGGCGCGTCGGGCAGCGGCAAGTCGTCGTTGTTGCGGGCCGGGCTGCTCGGGAGCTGGCCGGGGGAGGCGCTGATCATGACGCCGGGGGCCTTCCCGCTGGAGAGCCTCGCGAAGATCGGCGACGAGCCGCTGGTCGTGGTCGACCAGTTCGAGGAGGTCTTCACCCTCTGCGCCGACGAGGAGGAACGCCGTGCGTTCGTGGCGGCCCTGCTCGACCTCGACGCGCGCCTGGTGCTGGGCGTGCGGGCCGACTTCCTGGCCCATCTGACCCGGTTCCCCGGCCTGGCCGACGCGATCGGCGCCGCCCAGCTCCTCGTCGGCCCGCTGCCCCCGGCCGGGCTGCGCGAGATCGTCACCGGCCCGGCCGAGCTCGCCGGGCTGGCGGTCGACCCCGACCTGCCCGCCACGCTGGTCGCCGACGCGGCCGGGGAGCCCGGCAGCCTGCCCCTGGTCTCGCACGCCCTGATGGAGACCTGGCGCAACCGCGAGGGCGCCCGGCTCACGCTGGCCGGATATCAGGCGGCGGGCGGGGTGCGAGGGGCCATCGCGCAGAGCGCGGAACGCGTATTCGGCGAGCTCTCCCCCGCCGAACAGGACGCCGCCCGGCGCGTCTTCCTGCGGCTGACCGCCCTCGGCGACGGCACCGAGGACACCCGGCGGCCGATCCTGCGCGAAGAGCTGACCGGGGTGGCCGGGCCGGAGGTGCTCGCCCGGGTGCTCGACCGGCTGGCCGCCGCCCGGCTGGTCGTCCTGGCCGAGGGGAGCGTCGACGTCGCCCACGAGGCGCTGATCCGCGCCTGGCCCCGATTACACGGCTGGCTCACCGACGACCGCGAGAGCCTGTTCGTGCACCGCCGCCTCACCGAAGCCGCCCACACCTGGGCCGACCTCGGCCGCGATCCGGGCGCCCTCTACCGAGGTGTACGTCTCCTCGCGGCCCGCACCTGGGCCGGCGATCACCCTCACGACCTCAACGACGTCGAGTCGGCGTTCCTGGCCGCCAGCCACGACCAGGAGAGGCGGGGCGCCCGCCGGCTGCACCGCCTGCTCGCCACGCTGGTGGTGCTCTTCCTGCTCGCGGTGACCGGCGGCGTGGTGGCGCTCGAAGAGGCCGCAGAGGCCGGGTTCCAGCAGCTCACCGCGACCGCCCGCCAGGTCTCGCTGCTGGCTCGGTCGTTGCTCGCCACCGATCCCGACCTCGCGGGGCTGCTCGCGGTGGCGGCGTACCGGCTCGATCCCGAGGCGGAGACCAGGGGCGGCCTGGAGAGCGTGGCGGCGGCGGCCCGGCGGCCGATCGAGCTCAACGCCGAGGGCCCGGCGGTCTTCGGGGTCGCCTTCAGCCCCGACGGTTCCCGGCTGGCGGCGGCGGGGGAGGACGGCTCGATCACCCTGTGGGACCCGCGCAGGAAGGCGCTGATCGCCCGGTTCGCCGAACCCGGCGGCGGCCACGGCCGGGCGGTCGCGTTCAGCCGCGACGGGCGCTACCTCGCCTCCATCGTGCGCACCCCCGCCCTCCTGGCCTCGCCGGGGGTGGTCGTGGTGCGCGACCTGACGACCGGCGCGGAGGTCCGCCGCCTCGAACGCCCCCGGCTCACCGACGCGCTCGCCTTCGACGGCGACCGGCTCGCCTTCGCCGACGGCGTGAACGTGGAGCTGGCCGGAGACGTCCCGCGCATCCTCAAGGGCCATGAGGCCGAGCTCGCCGCCCTGGCCTTCAGCCCCGACGGGAAGGTGCTGGTCAGCGGGGCCGACCACCCGATCGTCTGGGACGTCGCGTCGGGGGAGCGGGTCGGCCGGCTCGACGTCGAGAACGTCCACCGCCTGGGCTTCGACGCCGAGACCGGCACCCTGGCGACCGGCTCCGCCCACGAGGGGGTACGCCTCTGGCGGGTCACCCCCACCGAGATCACTCCCCTGGCGAGCCTGCCGGAACGCTCGCCCTACACCTGGGACATGTCGGCCCCCGCGAAGGGCCGGATCGCCGTCGCCGACGAAGACGGCCTGATCACCGTGTGGGACCTGACCCGGCTCGCGGCCGTCGCCGCCTACCAGGACCGCAGCCGCACCGAGGCCCTCTCGATGGCCATGAGCGCCGACGGCACGATGCTCGCCTCGGCCGGCCTGGGCCGGACCATCGTCGTCAGGCAGGACCCGGTCCCCCCGTTCACCGGCCACAGCGCGGCGGTCAACGACATCGAGGCGAGCCCCGACGGCCGCCTGATCGCCTCGGCGAGCAGCGACGAAACGGTCCGGTTGTGGGACGCGTCGGGAAAGCCCGTCGCGGTGCTGCCCGGCCATCCCGACCACGTGCGGGCCGTCGCCTTCAGCCCCGACGGCCGGTCGCTGGCCTCGGTCACCCGCGGCCACACCCTGACCCTCTGGGACCTGGAGAGCCGGCAGAAGATCGCCTCCACCGCCTACCCGGGCCTCGGGGCCTCCACCGACGTCGCCTTCCAGCCCGGCGGCGACTACGTGGCCGCCGCCGCCCTGGGCCGCTTCCGCTGGCGGACCGCCGGCCTGAAGGAGGCGCCGCTCCCCGGCCAGCTCGCCTCGGCCCTGGCCTTCAGCCCGGCCGCTCCCCTGCTGGCCTCCACGGGCCCGGCCGGCGACCTGCTCGTCTGGGACCTCGCCGCAGGCAAGGAGGCGCGCAGCCTCCGCACCCACCAGGGTTCGATCTTGGACGTGGCCTTCGCCCCCGACGGCACGACCGTCGCCACGGCGGGCGCCGACCACACGATCCGGTTCTGGGACGTCGCGACCGGCCGGGAGAAGGGCGCCGCCCTATCGGGCCACACCGCCCCCGTCCAGGTGCTGGCCTTCGGCCGCGACGGAAGGACCCTCGCCTCGGCCGGCGACGACCACACGGTGATCGTGTGGGACCTGGCGTCGAAGACCGTGATCACCCGGCTGACCGGCCACACCGCGCCGATCCGCGGCCTGGCCTTCACCGCTGCGGGCGAGCTGGTCTCCGGGGGAGAGGACGGCCGTGTCATCCGCTGGTCGCTGCGCCCCGAGGCGCTGGCCGAGGCGTTGTGCCGGGAGATCGGCCGCGACCTCACCCGGGAGGAGTGGGCCCGGCACATCCCGTCGCTGGACTACCGCCCGACCTGCGGCTGAGCGTCAGGCCGGTTCTTCGGCCCAGGCCAGGACGACGAACGGCTCACGGCACGAGGGATGATGGAGGCGTCTGGTCGTCACGCGGTAGCGCGACTCCTCGACGTCGAGGATCCCGATCTCCTGCGTGATCGTCAGCAGCAGCCCGTGACACGGGCCACCGATGCAAATCGCGTTGGGCTGGGGTTTCATAGTCACATTGAGACTACGCTGTCGCCTGTGAACAACTCCGAGTGGGTGGTCCTCTGCCTCCTCGCGCACGAACCCGCCCACGGTTTCGCCCTCGCCCGCCTCACCGCGCCCGAGGGACCCGTCGGCCGGGTGCTGCCGATCCCGCGGCCCCTCGTCTACCGCGCCCTCGACGGGCTGGTGGCCCGCGGCCTGGCCGAGCAGGCCGGCGTCGAACCCGGCCGGGGACCGGCCCGCCGACCGTTCCGCGTCACCCCCGCCGGGGCGGCCCGCGCCGCCGAGTGGCTGGCCACGCCGGTGGTCAGGGTCAGGGAGATCCGGACCGAGTTCCTGGTGAAACTCGCGTTGCTCCAGTGGGCCGGAACGGACCCCCGGAACCTGCTCGCGGCCCAGGCCGAAACATTGCGGCCCATCGTGGCACACCGCCTCGACCTGCGGGAATCCGCCCAGGGTCTGGAACAGGCCGTCGCGGCGTGGCGATATGAGACGGCCGTAGCAGCGCTGAAACTTGCGGAGTCCACTACCGAGTAGTCAGATGGTGACTACGTCTAGTAGGAAGGGAACCGACGCTGATGACGGTCACCCTGGAAAAGAGCGTTCAGGACTTCATCTCGACCCCACGCCAGCTGTTCATCGGCGGCCAGTGGGTCGACGCCGCCTCCGGACGCACCTTCGCGACCCCCAACCCCGCCACCGGCGACACGCTCGCCCACATCGCCGAAGCCGACAGGGAAGACGTCGACCGGGCCGTACGCGCCGCCCGGACCGCCTTCGAGGAAGGCCCCTGGTCCCGCATGACCGCCTCCGAGCGGGGCCGGATCATCTGGCGCATCGGCGACCTGATCGAGCAGTACGGCGACGAGCTCGCCCAGCTGGAATCGCTCGACAACGGCAAGCCCTACGCCGTCGCCCGCGCCGCCGACATCCCCCTCGCGGCCGAGCTGTTCCGCTACATGGCCGGGTGGGCCACCAAGATCGAGGGCAACACGATCAGCCTCTCCGTGCCCTACATGCCGGGGTCGGAGTTCCACGCGTACACCCTCAGAGAGCCGATCGGCGTGGTGGCGCAGATCATCCCCTGGAACTTCCCGCTGCTGATGGCGGCCTGGAAGCTCGGGCCCGCGCTCACCACCGGCAACACGGTCATCCTCAAGCCCGCCGAGCAGACGCCGCTGTCCGCTCTCCGGCTGGCCGAGATCATGGCCGAGGCGGGCCTGCCCGAGGGCGTGGTCAACGTGCTGCCCGGCTACGGCGAGACCGCCGGGGCCGCGCTGGCCGCCCACGACGGGGTCGACAAGGTCGCCTTCACCGGCTCGACCGAGGTCGGCAAGCTGATCGTGCAGGCCGCCGCGGGCAACCTGAAGAAGGTCAGCCTCGAACTCGGCGGCAAGAGCCCCAACGTCGTCTTCGACGACGTCGACCCGGCCCTGGCCATCCCCGGCGCGGCCAACGCGATCTTCTTCAACCACGGCCAGTGCTGTGTCGCCGGGTCGCGGCTGTTCGTCCACGAGAGCCGCTTCGACGAGGTGGTCGGCGGGGTCGCCGACATCGCCCGCGGCATCAAGCTCGGCTCGGGCCTCGACCCCGACACCCAGATGGGCCCGCTGGTCTCCGACGAGCAGTTCCGCCGGGTCACCGGCTTCCTGGAGTCGGGCCGCGCCGAGGGCGCCCGGACCGTCGCGGGTGGTCAGCGCCACGGCGACAAGGGCTACTTCGTGCAGCCGACCGTGATCACCGACACCACGCCCGACATGTCGATCGTGCGTGAGGAGATCTTCGGGCCGGTCGTGGTCGCCTCGCCGTTCTCCTCGCTCGACCAGCTCGCCGCCCAGGCCAACGACACCGCCTACGGCCTCGGCGCCGGCATCTGGACCCGCGACGTCAACAAGGCCCACGCGCTGGCCAAGCGCCTGCGCGCCGGCACGGTCTGGATCAACTGCTACAACGTCTTCGACGCCGCCCTGCCGTTCGGCGGCTACAAGCAGAGCGGCTGGGGCCGCGAGATGGGCCACGAGGTCCTGGAGGCCTACACCGAGGTCAAGTCGGTCTGCACCCAGCTCCATCCCTGAGTTTCGCTGACGATCAGCCGCAGTGTGCCCCCGCGCACTGCGGCTGTCGTTTGAAGATCTGATCACATGTGTAAACCGAGCGTCACGTGGCTATCTACTCTCCGTAATCATCGCAGGTCATTTGTGCTGCGGAGAGGTGTTGAATGGTCATGTCCGTATGGCTCGAGGCGGTGTTGATCGCGGTGGCCACGCTCGCCGGGTCATGGCTGGCCCGGCGGAGTTCTGCCAAAGTGAGCGTCGGTCTGGCGATCGCGTCGGCGTTGATGCTGGTCACCGCGCTGGGCGAGATCCTGCCCGAAGCGGTCGACGACGCGATCGAACAGAACGTGCCCCTGTGGGCGCTCGGTGTGTCGATCGTCCTCGGTTTCGCCGTGATCACCTATTTCACCCGTGAGGGCTGCGCCCACGAACACACCAAGGAGGCCGCCCGGCACGCCGCCGGGGTGCATCGCAGAGTGAAGGCCGTCGCCACGGCGGCCCTGTTCGGCGGCACCGGCACCGCCGTCGCGCTGGCCATCCACCGGGCGATCGAGGGCGCCAGCCTCACGTTGTCGGGCGCCTCCCTGGTGGTGCTGCTGGCGTTGCTCGTCCACTCGGTCAGCGAGGGGCTGGCGCTCACCGCCATGCTCGACCTGGCCGGGCGGAAGATCGCCTTCTGGATGGTGCTGGCCTGCCTCAGCCCGGTCGCCGGCATCCTCATCGCCGAGATGAGCCCGATCCCCCCGCAGGCCACCCCGATCCTGCTGGGCACCATCGCCGGGGTGCTGCTGCGCACCGCCCTGGTCGGCTTCCGCCTGGCGGGCGGCGAGACCGGGCGGTTGCCCCGGCGGGCGGCGGTGGCCGCCGGAGGCGTCGCCGCGGCCCTGGCCACCACCCTGGCCGTCGCCCAGTGGATGCCCGTCTCCGCCGGCGAGACCACCACACCGGTGGCCGCCATGATCCGGCGGCCGGTGGCGATCCCGCTGCCGCTCCCCGAACCCGCCCCGGCGTTCACCCCGAAAGACCGCTCCCAGCTGCGCTGGGCGCTGACCACCGGACGCCTGAGCCTGGCCGAGATCCTCGCCCGCACCGACCGGCTGACCAGACAGACCTCGATCTGGTGGTTGCTCCGGGGCCGGCTGGCCGGGCGGGACATGGACGCCCACGGCATCCCCGAGTCGTCCACGGTGGGCGACCTGACCCTGCCCCAGCGTGACTATCTGGTAGACGCGGTAGCGAGAAAGGGCTGACCCGACATGGTGCTGACACCGGAGGACGTACGGACCAAGGTGTTCACGACCGGACGACTGCGTGAGGGATACGACCTGGCCGAGGTCGACGTGTTCCTCAACGAGGTGGAGAGCAGCCTGCGCTGGCTGCACCAGGAGAACGAGCGGCTGTCCGCGATGGTGACGGTCGATCCCGCCAAGGTGATGGCGGCGGCGGAGAACCGGGAGCGGCGGGCCGAGGAGTTGTTGCGGGCCGCGGCGGAACTACTGGGAGAGGTCGGGTCGGGCCTGGAACATCAGGCCGTCCGCGTACACGAGCTGATCAGGGAGGTGGCGACTTTCACAGGGTGATGACGCTCTTCCCCTTCGCTCGGCCGGCCATGACGTGGGCGATGGCCTCCTTCGTCTCGCTCAGCGGGAAGGTCCGGTCGAGCGCGGGGACCAGCGTGCCGTCGGCGAGCCGTTCGCCCAGTTCCTCGAACTCCCGCGTGGTCGGGAACACGAACAGCATCACGATCTGCTGGCGGATGAACGGGTTGAGCAGCATCGCGCGCAGGGTCCGGCCGATGCCGATCACCTTCCCCTTCGGCTTCCCGCCGAGGAGGATCAGCTTCCCGTTCGGGGTGAGCCGGCGGCGCAGCACGTTGATGTCGCGGCCCCCGTAGACGTCGTAGATCACGTCGTAGCGGCCGGTGCCGAGGTCGTCCTTGGTGTAGTCGACGACGTGGGCGGCGCCGAGCTTGCGGACCAGGTCGGCTTTCGCGCCGCTGCACACGGCGGTGACCTCGCCCTCGTGGAGCTGCACCAGGAACGTTCCCACGCCGCCGCCGGCCCCCACGACCAGCGCCTTCTTGCCGGGGCCCGCAGTCTTGACGCCGCGCAGCGCGGTGGTCGCCGAGGTGGGCACGGCCGCGGCCTGTTCCCAGCTGACGTTGGGCGGCTTGTGGGCCAGCAGGCCCTCCTTGGCGACGACGAACTCGGCGAAGCTGCCCTCGGAGGCGCCGAAGACCTCGTCGCCGACCTTCAGGCGGGTGACCTTCGCGCCGACCTTCTCGACCACCCCGGCGACGTCGCCGCCGGCGACGGGCTGGTTGGGCCGGGAGAACCCGAAGCCCATGAACCTGACCAGATACGGGATCCCGACCATCCGGTAGTAGGCGCCGGGGTCGACCCCGGCGGCCTTGACGCGGATCAGCACCTCGTCGTCCTTGACGGCGGGGACGGGCAGTTCGGCCAGCTCTAAGTGGCCGTAGGTCCTGTGCACCATGGCTTTCACGGGTACTGGAACACCTCTTCCAAGGAGACGTCGAAAACGCGGGCGATCTGGAAGGCCATCTCCAGCGAGGGCGAGTAGCGGCCGGCCTCGATGGCGATGACGGTCTGACGGGTGACGCCGAGCCGGTCGGCGAGCTCCGCCTGGGTCATCTCCCCGTTGGCGAAGCGCAGCGCCCGGATCGTGTTGGTGACCTTCGTGGGCTTCACCACTGCTGGAATCCGCCTCGGCGGTAGGCGACGACCTTGGCCAGCGAGCCGACGATCATCGACAGGGCGAACCCGAGGTAGATCGCGTTGGCGATCCAGAAGTAGGGGGCCTCGACGAGCGCGAGCACGAACGCGCCGAGCGCCCCGATGACCGCGAACGCCTGGCCGATCCGGTCGCCGAGCTGGTCGATCTCCTTGTCGCGGACGTCGGTCCGGGTGCTGCGGTCGCCGATCATCCCGGCGACGATGCCGACCACGATCGACGCGCCGATGGAGATCCCTAGTGACCAGAGCAGGACGGGTACATAGTCGACTTCGGTGAGCGGTCCCGAGCCGCTCCGGCTGAGCACCACCACGACGTAGCCCCCGTAGATGACGACGGTGACCAGTAGGTAGACCCATGCCCGTTTTTCCAGCATTGTCATAGCCTGAAGGTAAAGCAAGTTGTACATCGTGTCTAGTTTGTTTTACATCCCCTTCGAGAGGAAGCGCATTGGCCCAGCTCTCCGACCTGCTCCACCGCACCCTCTTCCGGACGATCTCCCTGCTGACCCCCCACCGGCAGTCGCTCGTCCTCCGGCGCTACTTCGACTGGTGGCACCGCAGCCCCGACCCCTGGCTCCACGCGACGAGCCCCTACGAGCGGCGCAAGTACGAGGAGACCCTGAAAGCGCTGCCCGACCGGGACTACCGCCGGATCATCGACGTGGGGTGCAGCGAGGGCGTCTTCACCGGGATGCTGGCCGCCGCGCGTCCTGACGCCGAGATCACCGGCGTGGACATCTCCGAGACCGCCCTGACCCGGGCTCGTCGTAACGCGCCGTCGGTCCGTTTCCTGCAGGCCGACCTGTTCTCGCTGACCGGGCACTACGACCTCGTCGTCTGCTCGGAGACCCTCTACTACCTCGGCGGCCGGCTGGAGGACGCCTCGGCGCGGCTCTGCGGGCTACTTGCTCCGGAGGCCGTGCTCCTCAGCGTGCATCCGTGGCCGGAGGCCCGGCGGTTGCACCGCTTCTTCGACGCCGGCCTCAAACTGTCCGCCGAACAGGTCGTCGAGGACGCCGACCGGCCGTTCGCCATCTCGGTGTACGTGGCTACGTAGGGCGGATCTTCGTGATGATCCTCATCAGGTCGTCACGGAACGCCCCCAGATCCCGGACCGTGATGATCGACTCCGCCGCGTCGGCGGCCGTGAGGGCGTCGTACACCTCGGCGCCCGACGCGGTTCTGGTCACCACGATCCGGCGGCGGTCGGCCCGGTCGCGTTCCCTCGTCACGTGCCCGGCGCGTTCGAGGCGTTCGAGCACCGGGCCGATGGTCTGCTCCTCCACGTAGGTGCGGACGGCGAGCTCGCGCTGGGCCAGCGGCCCTTCGGCCAGGGTGTGCAGCACCAGGAAACCGGCGTGGGTGAGGCCGTGGCCGGCCAGGATGTGGTTCCACTCGCGTTCGACCAGCCGGGCGGCGACCAGCAGCAGGCGTCCGGTGGGCCAGGTGGGCAGGTCGTCCATGACATCGATTCTCCGATGCAACCGAAGCGGTCCGTGCCGCGAAGTTGATGCTAAGGTCCCTTAGCTTTGACGAGGAGAGTGTGATGAAACGGGCATGGCTGACGTTGGCGGTCTGGCTGGTGTTGCTGGCCGGAGCCGGAATGCTGAGCGGGAAGCTCGAGGAGGTCAGGAACAACGACCCCTCGGCCTACCTGCCCGCCAGCGCCGAGTCGACCCAGGTCGAGCAGGCCAGGCGGGCCTTCTCACAGGGCGGGCAGATCCCGGCGATCATCGTCTGGGAGGACAAGTCGGTCGAGGAGGTCAAGGAGAGTTTCCCCCGGGCCGAGGCGTCCGGGAACGTGGTGCGGGCGGTGGTGCCGCTCGAAGGCGGTGACCTCGAATCGCTGACCGCCGAGGTCGACCGGCTGCGGGAACTCGCCGGGCCGGGGGCCTACGTGACCGGTCCGGCCGGGCAGAGCGCCGACGCCATCGAGGTGTTCGGCTCCATCGACCTGACGCTGCTCATCGCGACCTCGATCGTGGTCATCGTCGTGCTGCTGCTCACCTACCGGGGGCCGCTGCTCTGGCTCATCCCCTTCTTCTCGGCCGGGGCCGCGCTGGTCAGCGCCCAGGCGGGCGCCTACCTGCTGGCCCGTTACGCCGACTTCACCGTCAGCGGGCAGAGCGGCGGCATCCTGCTCGTGCTGGTCTTCGGCATCGCCACCGACTACGCCCTGCTGCTCGTGGCCCGCTACCGCGAGGAGCTCACCCGGCACGAGAACCGGGTGACGGCCATGACCGTGGCCTGGAAACGCGCCGCCCCCGCGATCGTGGCCAGCGCCGCGACCGTCGTCGCGGCCCTGCTCTGCCTGCTCGCCGCCGACCAGAGCGCCACCCGCGGCCTCGGCCCGGTCTGCGCCGCCGGTGTGGTCTGCGCCCTGATCGCCATGCTGACGCTGCTGCCCGCCCTGCTGGTGCTGGTCCCGCGCGGGGTCTTCTGGCCCCGGATCCCCCGGTACGGCACCGCCGAGACCTCGGCCGGGATCTGGAGCCGCATCGGCTCGGCCGTGGAGCGCCGCCCCCGCAAGACCTGGATCGCCACCACCGTCGTGCTGGCCGGGATGGCGGCCACGCTCAGCGTGATCACCATCGGCCCCCTGGCCGACGCCGACACCTACCGGGGCCGCCCCGACTCCGTCATCGGCGCCGAACTGCTCGCCAAGAACTTCCCCGCCACCCAGGACGGCTCCCTGGTCGTCATCGCCCCCGCCGCGCAGGCCGCGCAGGTCAAGACCGCCCTGGACGCCGACCCCGGCGTGACGTCGGTCGCCGAGCCGGTCGTGGCCGGCCCCAATGCGCTCATCAACGGCTCGGTCAAGGACCCGGAGACCGTCGAACGGCTCAGGGAGATCCCCGGCGCGCAGGTCGGCGGCACCGTCGCCGAGGCCCTCGACGCCGAACTCGCCTCCGAGCACGACGCCCGGCTGATCATCCCGCTCATCCTGGTCGTGATCGTGGTCATCCTCGGCATCCTGCTCCGGGCCGTGGTCGCGCCGCTGCTGGTCATCGCCACGGTCGTGCTCTCGTTCGCGGCCACGCTGGGGGTGTCGGGCCTGATCTTCACGCACGTCTTCGGATTCGCCGCGACGGAAACAGGCGTGCCCCTGCTGGCGTTTGTCTTCCTGGTGGCAGTGGGGGTCGACTACAACATCTTCCTGATCACCCGCGTCCGCGAGGAGACCGCCGAACACGGCACCAGGAAGGCCGCGCTCATCGCGTTGTCGGCCACCGGCGGGGTCATCACCTCGGCCGGGGTGGTGCTCGCCGCGACCTTCGCCGTCCTGGGGGTGCTGCCTCTGGTGGTGCTGGCCGAGATCGGATTCATCGTCGCGTTCGGCGTGCTGCTCGACACGTTCGTGGTCAGGTCGGTGCTGCTGACGGCCCTCACGATCGACGCCGGAGACCGGATCTGGTGGCCTTCGGGCCTCGGGTCAAAGATCGTCGACGATCGTCATCCTTTGCCCTCGAATTCCTCTGCTCCAGCCAGGTAAAAAATCCGGCCGCCGCGAGGGCGCCGACGACGTACCAGAAAAGATCAGGCCAATTGAAGGTGGTTCCGAAAACCACTGCGGACACGGGGAATCGGGCCGCGAGTTCCGCCAGGAGGGGGGTGAGCTGCGTGAACTCGACGGCCCAGCAGAAGATCACAGAGGCCCCAGCGGCGAGAAAAGGTCGTGTCCGTGGGAACCATGCAAGGGCAAAAGTGGTTATAAAGGATGAGTACAACGAAGTGCCGCAGTATTTGGCGAAGGGGCCCTCGAAGACCGCCCGAACGGCAAGACCGGAAGCGACGATCACGAGGGAAGCGGTGAGAGCCGCGAGTCGCCTGGCTTTGATCGACAAGAGAGTTGAACCTTTAAGACCTGAAGGTCATCCGTTAGCACGATTGAAGCGATAAGTCCATGGGCCACAAGTCAGCCCGGAGAAGCATCCCGAACCCGCAAAAAGACGAGGAAACTGTCGGTCGCGGTTGAGATGATGAAGGGGTGCACGTCCGAGTCGGTCCGACCTACAGCTAAAGGATCGTGATGAGGATGAAGCAGATCCGCATCCGGCCGAAGCCGCCGAAGGCGCCTCAGCCGAGTCTCGACCTCCGCACTCCATCAGGTCGCCTCCTGCCTTACTGAGGCCGACAGAGAAGAACATCAAACCGCACCACCTGGGGAGAGGTGCCCATCATGTGTCAGCACCAGCCGCACTGTCCGTCCGCTTACGCTTCCGACCGCTCGTCCGCCCACGTCGTGGCGGCCCACCCCGAACAGGGCTGGAGCCTGCTGTGCAACGGCGTCGTGCTGTTCGACGACACCGGTCTGCTGATGCCCGACTGCACGGTCGCGATCCCGCACCGCGCGCCCGAGCACCTGGTCATGGCCTAGCGGACCCGCGCGACCACTCCGAGCACGCTGTGTTTGGTGAAGTCGACCGGAACGTCCCACGGAACGTCGGGGCGCCAGGCCTCGCTGGGCACGATTCCGGGCTCGACGACCTCCATACCCTCGAAGTAACTCGCGATCTGCGCGCGGGACCGGCCGGTCACACCGCCGGGAGCGGTCTTCGCATAGACCTCCCGCACCGACTCGAGCTTGTCGTCGCTCATCTCGCCGGGGAAGCCGTGGGCCAGCACCACGTAGCTGCCGGGGGCGAGCCTCGACCGGATCTCCGCCATGATCGCACCGGCTTCGTCGTCGTCGTTGACGAAGTGCAGGATCGAAAGCAGCAGCACGGCCACCGGCCGGCTGAAGTCGACGAGCTCGGTCACCTCGGGATCGCTCAGCAGGGCGCCGGGTTTCCGCAGATCTCCGTTGACGACCCGGGTGTTCGTGTTCTCCTCGAGCAGAGCCCGGCCGTGCACCAGCACGATGGGGTCGTTGTCGACGTACACGACCCGCGCGTCGGCATTCACGCGCTGCGCCACCTGGTGGGTGTTGTCCTGGGTGGGCAGGCCGCTGCCGATGTCGACGAACTGGTCGACGCCCTCACCGGCGATCAACGAGACCGTCCGGGTGAGGAAGGCCCGATTCTCCCGGCACATCTCCCGGGCGTCGGGCACGAACTCCAATAACTTGTCGGCCGCCGCGCGGTCGGACGCGAAGTTGTCCTTGCCGCCGAGCCAGTAGTCGTAGATCCGGGCCACGCTCGGAACCGATGGGTCGATTCCCGCGGGGGCCTGCTCCTCGGACGTCACGTCCTTCTCCTTCGCGGCTGCAGCCTCGGTTGTAACGGATGTTATGGGACGAGGCTCATCCACGCGGATCATGACCCGACATTTCCGGATTTGTGGTTTAGATCACATATCGCGTTCCACCCGCATCGCCGCTTCCTCGGCCGAATAACGCCCGTCGTCGTTTCCGGCGTCGTCTCCGACGAGTTCGTCGTCGACGTCCTCGCGTGAGCCCTGGTCGGGGTCGACCAGGCGTCCGGCGCCCTCGCGCTCCTCGCGGGCGTGGTGCAGATGGGCCTCGGGCTCCTCGGCGGACAGCCGCCGGTCGAGGGAGTCGTCGTCGGGGTCGTCGTCGAGGCCGATCGGATGGTCGGTGTCCTCCACGAGGTCTTCCGCGTCGAGATCGACGTCTTGAATGCCCTGGTCATCGGGTTCTGTCATGGTTGTTCGCCCCCTTCAGTCAGGGGTTGCCCGAGACGATCGCCGCGAAACGGCATGTTTAGCGCGGTTCGGCGGGGCAGTGGATGTGGTGCCACAACCGCAACCCCCACAAAGGAGAGCGAAGGCATCATGCAGCCGAACGACAACCTCTGGACCTACCGTCAGGGCGTACAGGATCCCACCACGACCCTGGACGTGACCGGATTCGCGGTCGAGGCGACAGACGGAAAGATCGGCTCCGTGGACGAGTCGAACTACGAGGTGGGCGACAGCTACCTCGTCGTCGACACCGGTCCGTGGATCTTCGGTAAGAAGGTCGTCCTGCCTGCCGGCACGGTCACCGAGATCGATCCGCAGCAGCAGAAGGTGTTCGTCGCGCGTACGAAGGAAGAGATCAAGAACGCTCCCGAGTACGACGAGACGACCTTCAAGGACCCGCTCTACCGGGATCAGCTGGGCGGTTACTACAACCGCTTCTGACGGGTAGTCCACAACCAACCGCGGGCCGTCCCCTTCCGGGGGGCGGCCCGTTGTTTTAGCATCGACGTATGAATAATCGTTCAAATGTCGTAGTGGCCATCGCCCCCGACGCGTGCGTCGACGCCGAGCGCGTGGCCCACGTCCGTTCCGTGATGCCCGACGACGACCTGGTCGGCGACCTTTCCGAGGTGTTCGGGCTGCTCGCCGACCCCGGGCGCCTCCGATTGCTGGCCGCCCTCCTCGAAGGCGGCGAGATGTGCGTGTGCGACCTGGCGGCGGCCACCGGGCAGAGCATGTCGGCGGCCTCCCACGCGCTGCGGCTGCTGCGCGGCCACCGGGTGGTCAAGGTGCGGCGGGCCGGGCGGATGGCCTACTACCAGCTGGCCGACTCCCACGTGCGGCTGCTGTTCGACCTGGCCATCACCCACATGCGGCACGACGGGAAGACCGGTGAGTGACCACGGGCACGGGCATGGCCACGCCGTCTCGCAGGACGCCGACCGGCGTTACCTCAGCGCGGCGCTGGCGCTCATCATCGCGTTCATGGCCGTCGAGGTGGTCATCGGCTTCATCGCCGGATCGCTGGCGCTGATCACCGACGCCGGTCACATGCTGACCGACGCGTTCGCCATCTTCTTCGCCCTCGTCGCCATGCGCATCGCGGCCCGGCCGCCGCGCGGCGGCTTCACCTACGGCCTCAAACGCGCCGAGATCATCTCAGCCCAGCTCAACGGCATCACCCTGCTGCTGCTGGCCGCCTTCTTCGTGTACGAAGGCGTGCGCCGGCTCATCTCCCCGCCCGAGGTCGAGGGCCTGTTCGTCGTCTTCACCGGCCTCGCGGGCATCGTGATCAACCTGATCGCGACCTGGCTGCTGCGCAAGGCCGACCGGTCGCGGCTCAACGTCGAAGGCGCCTACCAGCACATCCTCAACGACCTGTTCGCGTTCATCGCCACCACGGTCGCCGGACTCGTCGTCTACTTCACCGGCTGGGCCCGCGCCGACGCCGTCGCCGCCCTGGTCGTCGCCCTGCTGATGGTCAAGGCCGGGTGGGGGCTGGTCCGCGACGCCGGCCGGGTCTTCATGGAGGCCGCCCCCGTGGGCCTCAACCCCGCCGAGACCGGCCGGCGGCTGGCCGGCATCCCCGACGTCGTCGAGGTGCACGACCTGCACATCTGGGAGGTCACCTCCGGGTACGCCGCCCTCTCGGCGCACATCCTCGTCACCCCCGGCTCCGACTGCCACGCGGCCCGGCTGGCCGCCGAGAAGCTCGTCCACGACGCCTACGGCATCGAGCACACCACCCTCCAGGTCGACCACGCCCACCCCGACATGCTGACCATCGGCGACGGCCACTGCGCCGACCCCCACGGCCCCGTCCACCGGAGCGAGGAATGAGCCTCCCCGCGTTACTCATCTACGGCCTGGGCCTCGCCCTGGCCTTCGGCTACCGGAGCTGGGCCCAATGGCGGGCCACCGGGAGCACCGGCTTCGTCGGCATCCGAGAGCCGGTCCTCAGCCTCGGCTGGTGGGGCGGAATGCTCTTCATCCTGAGCATCGCGCTCACGGTGGCCGCGCCGGTCCTGGAACTGGCCGGGATCACCCCGGCGTCGCGGGAGCCGATGGCCGTGGGGCTCCTGTTCGCGATCGCCGGGCTGATCCTGACCCTCGCCGCCCAACACGCCATGGGCCCCTCCTGGCGCGTCGGCGTCGACGCGGACGAACGCACCGACCTGGTGACCACCGGCGTCTTCGGGCTCGTCCGCAACCCGATCTTCACCGCGATGGTCGTCGCCCTGGCCGGACTCCCCCTCCTGGTACCGACCTGGATCTCCCTCGCCGCCCTTGTCTCCCTGATCGCAGCGGTCGAGATCCAGGTGAGGGTGGTCGAGGAGCCTTACCTGGCCCGGGTCCACGGAGCGGCCTTCACCGCCTACACAGCCCGAACGGGCCGGTTCGTCCCCAAGCTGTAGCGGGTCAGTTCTCTGCGGGAGCCAGGGGGGCGGCCGATTCGGCCGGGACCGCGGTGGCGAAGCAGACGACCTTGGCGCCGTCGGGTGCGTTGGGGCCGTCGCTGGAGAAGGTGGGGCCGGCCTCGCCGGGCTCTTCGGTGGTGGTGTGCGTCGGGCCTTCGGGAGCGGCCGGCTGTGCCGCGTCGACGCTCGCCTTGACGCCTGCCTCGCCCGCCGGGATCGCGGCGACCACCTTGCCGAACTCGACGGGGTCGCCGGGCTTGCCGGGGAACGGCTGCGCGCGCAGCGTCACGGGTCCGCCGGGCTCTCCGGGCTGTCCGGGGAGGGGAGCGGCGATTACCACGTCGGTCGGCCCTGCCTTCTCCGGGGAGACCGGGACCGCCGAGGCGACGCCCGCGCCGCCGGTCTGGGCGCCGGGTTCGGCGGGGGTGGCCGGGATGGCCTTGGTGAGGGAGAGGCTGGTGACCTCCTTGCCGTCGATGGTGACGACGCCTTCCTTGATCTCGATGCCCTCGGCCCCGGCCGTGCAGGCGATGGAGCCCCCGACCGGCTTGAGGGTCGGGGTGTCGTCGGTGGCGTTGGCGGCGCCGGTCACGCCGAAGGTGACAGCCAGGGCCAGCAGGCCCGATACGGCCAGGCGGCGGTGTTTCACGTGGAACATCTCCTTCGTTCGGTTGATCAGCCACACTGGCGGGGCCTACCTGAAGCCAGGCTGAAGGACGCCTCTTCAGGTTGGCTTTAGGTGCCCTTTGCCAGGCTGGCCGGATGCGCGTGCTGCTGGTGGAGGACGAACGGCGTCTGGCCGACCTGGTGAAGTCGGGCCTGGCCGACGAGGGGTTCGCGGTCGACGTCGCGCACGACGGCGCGGAAGGGCTCTGGCTGGCGGGGGAGCACGACTACGACGCGATCGTGCTCGACGTGATGCTCCCCCGGCTCAACGGCTACGCCGTCTGCCGCCGCCTGCGTGACGACGGGAACTGGACCCCGATCATGATCCTCACCGCCAAGGACGGCGAATACGACGAGGCCGAGGCCCTCGACACCGGTGCCGACGACTTCCTGTCGAAACCGTTCTCCTATGTGGTCCTGCTGGCCCGGCTCCGCGCGCTGGTCCGGCGCGGCAAGTCGGCCCGGCCGGTCGCGCTGACCGTGGGAGACCTGGTCGTCGACCCGGCCGGGCTGCGCTGCCGCCGGGGCGAAACGGGGATCGCCCTCACGCCCAAGGAGTTCGCCGTGCTGCACGCGCTGGCCAGACGTCCGGGGGAGGTCGTCTCCAAGGCCGACCTGCTGGCCCAGGCGTGGGATTTCGCGTACGACGGCGACCCGAGCATCATCGAGGTCTACATCAGCGCGTTGCGCCGCAAGATCGACGCGCCCTTCGGCCGCACGTCGCTGGTCACCGTCCGGGGCGCCGGTTACCGGCTCGAATCATGAGCGGCTGGTCGGTACGCCTGCGCGCCACCGTGACGGTCACCGTCATCGTGGCCGCCGCCCTGGGGATCGCCTCGGCGGTGCTGATCGGGGTGCTGCGCACCAGCCTGCTCACCGGGGCCGCCGACGAGGCGGGCCGCCGCGCCGACCAGGTCGCCACGCTGATCGCCTCCCCGGCCGAGTCGTTCACGCCGGTCACCCCGGTCACGTCACCCGCGCCCGCTCAGCCGCTCGGTCCGCTCGTCATCCATGAGGAGGCCGGGCCGATCTCCGCGGTCAGGGCCGACGCCGCCGGCACGGTCGTGATCACCCAGCCGGGGGAGCCCGCCGCCGGCGTGACCGGAGTGACCGGGTTGCGGGCGACCGGTGGGTCGATCTCGATCACCGATCCGAACGTGATCGTCGGGCATCTCGATCCGGCCCTGCCCGTGGGGACCGTCGCCGCCGGCGACGGGTTCGTCACCGCCACCCGCGCTCTCGACGCGACCACCACCGTCTCGGTCCGCGCCTCGCTCGCGCCGACCCAGCTGGCGCTGCAGACGCTGACCTGGGTGCTGGTCGTCGGCATTCCGGTGCTGCTCGCCATGGTGGCCGCGCTGACCTGGTTCTCGGTCGGCCGGGCGCTCGCGCCCGTGTCGGCGATCCGCGCGAAACTGGCCGACATCACCGCCCGCGACCTGCACCAGCGGGTGCCCGAACCGCACGCCCGCGACGAGATCGCCGCCCTGGCCACCACGGTCAACGGCACGCTCGACCGTCTCGAAACCGCCGTCGGCCTGCACAAACGGTTCGTCGCCGACGCCGCCCACGAGCTGCGCAGCCCGATCGCCACCCTGCGCACCCGGCTGGAGCTCGGCGAACGCGACGCCCCTGCGCTGGCCAAGGAGTCGCTGACCGACGTCACCCGGCTCCAGGCGCTCGCCGCCGACCTGCTGGTGCTGGCGCGGCTCGACGCCGGGGAGCCGTTGCGCCTCCAGGAGGTCGATCTGGGGCAACTCGCGACGGAGGAGGCGCTGCGATGTCCCGTACCGATCGATCTGGACATCGCGCCCGGCGTGGTGGTGCAGGGCTCCCCCGCGCAGCTCACCCGGGTGATCACGAACCTGATCGCCAACGCGGTGCGGCACCGCTCGTCGAGCGTTTCGGTACGGGTCGCGCCCGGCCCCGTCTTGGAGGTGCTCGACGACGGGCCGGGCATCGCCGAGGAGCACCGGGAGACCGTTTTCCACCGGTTCACCCGGCTCGACGAGGCGCGCGACCGCGACGCCGGCGGGGCCGGGCTCGGGCTCGCCATCGCGCGGGAGATCGTCGTCGCCCACGGCGGCACGCTGACGATCGCGGACAGCCCGCGCGGTGCGCTGTTCCGGCTGACCCTTCCCTAGAACTCCAGCCACTGCTGCATGCGGGTGATCAGCTCTTCGGCGTCGACGGGCTTGGTGACGTAGTCGCTCGCGCCCGCCGACAGGGTCTTCTCGCGGTCGCCGTGCATGGCCTTGGCGGTGACGGCGATGATCGGCAGGTTGGCGAAGCGGGGCATCTTGCGGATGGCGGCCGTGGCGGCGTAGCCATCCATCTCGGGCATCATGATGTCCATCAGGACGAGGTCGACGTCTTCGTGACGGGCCAGCACCTCGATGCCCTTGCGGCCGTTCTCGGCGTACAGGACCTGCATTCCGTGCAGTTCCAGGATGTTGGTCAGCGCGAAGACGTTGCGGACGTCGTCGTCCACCACCAGGACCTTTCGGCCGACCAGGCCGGTGTCGACGTTATCCACAGCCTGTGGACGCTCGTCGGGGCTCGCCTCCACGAGCGGCAGCACCGCGCCCGGGTCCTGCGCGGTCAGGTGCAAAGTGATGCGTTCGCGTAGTTCGTCGAGGCTGGGCAGGCGCTCCAGCGGCTGGGTGTTCGACCGGCCCTGGAGCAGGTTCTCCTGCGGGCGGGTGAGCGTGCGGGTGTGGTGGGCCAGGATCGGGACCTCCCGCAGGGCGTGGTGCTCGTCGAGGCGGCGCAGGAACTCGGCGGCGGCGTCCTGCGGCATGCCCAGGTCGAGCACGATGCACTGGTAGCCGCCCTGCATCAGCGCGGTCATCGCCGAATCGGGGTCGTTGGCCGTCGACACCCAGACCGGGCCGTGCGACTCGCCGAGGTCGGCGACCACCGACTCGGCCAGCTGGGCCAGCAGGCCGTTGGGGCGCGACTCGACCACCAGCAGATGGCGGCCCTCGCGGGTCAGCGGGATGCGCACGATCCGGCGCGGCGGGTCGAGGCGCGGCGGCTGGATCATCGGCATCGCCTCGGCCAGCGGGATGAACAGGCTGAACGTCGACCCTTCGCCGAGCTTGCTGACCGCTCTGATCTCGCCGTCGAGCAGCGCGGCGATCTCTCGGCTGATCGACAGGCCCAGGCCGGTGCCGCCGTAGCGGCGGCTCGTGGTGCCGTCGGCCTGCTGGAAGGCGTCGAAGATCTGCGACAGGTTGCCCTCGGCGATGCCGATGCCGGTGTCGACGACGTGGAAGGCGAGCATGTCGTCCTGCGACCGCTCGATCCGCAGCTCCACCGAGCCGCGTTCGGTGAACTTGATCGCGTTTGACAGCAGGTTCCTGAGCACCTGGCGGAGGCGCTGCTCGTCCATGAGCAGGTGGGTCGGCACGTCGGGCCCCACGACGACGTCGAAGCGCAGGCCCTTCTCCGTGGTCAGCGGCCGGAAGGTCGCCTCGACGTAGTCGAGCAGCTGCCGCAGCGGCATGGCCTCCAGCGTGATGTTCATCTTCCCGGCCTCGATCTTCGACAGGTCGAGGATGTCGTTGATGAGCTGCAACAGGTCGGTGCCGGCCGAGTGGATGACGTTGGCGTACTCGACCTGCTTGGCGGTCAGGTTGCGCGCCGGGTTCTGCGCGAGCAACTGGGCCAGGATGAGCAGCGAGTTCAGGGGTGTACGCAGCTCGTGGCTCATGTTGGCGAGGAACTCGCTCTTGTACTTGGACGCCAGCGCGAGCTGCTGCGCCCGGTCTTCGAGCTCCTGGCGGGCCTGCTCGATCTCGCTGTTCTTCGTCTCGATGTCGCGGTTCTGCTGGGCCAGCAGCTCGGCCTTCTCCTCCAGTTCGGCGTTGGAGCGCTGGAGCTCCTCCTGCCGGACCTGGAGCTCGGTGGCCAGGCGCTGCGACTCGACCAGCAGGGTGTCGGTACGGGCGTTGGCGACGATCGTGTTGACGTTCACGCCGATCGTCTCGACCAGCTGGCTCAGGAAGGTGCGGTGGATCGCGGTGAAGCGGTTGAGGCTGGCCAGCTCGATCACGCCCAGGACCTGGTCTTCGACCACGATCGGCAACACGATCAGGTTGACCGGGCCGGCCGAGCCGAGGCTGGAGGAGATCGTCAGGTAGCCGGGGGCGATGTCCTCGACCAGGATCGGCTCCCTGGCCGCGGCGGCCTGGCCGACGAGCGACTCGCCGAACTCGTAGCGGCGGTCGTGGTCGCGGTGGCCGTAGCTGCCGACCACCTGGAGGGTGCCGGTCTCCTCGACCAGGAGGAAGGTGCCGTACTGGGCGTTGACCAGGGGGGCCAGTTCGTTCATGACCAGCTCGGCCACCACGGCCACGTCGCGGTGGCCCTGGGTGAGGCCGGAGATGCCGGCCAGGTTGGTCTTGAGCCAGTCTTGCTGCTTGTTGGCGAGCGTCGTCTCGCGCAGCGACTTCACCATCGAGTTGATGTTGTCCTTCAGCTCGGCGACCTCGCCCGAGGCGTCGACGGTGATCGACCGGGCCAGGTCGCCCGAGGTCACGGCGCTGGTCACCTCGGCGATGGCGCGCACCTGGCGCGTCAGGTTCCCGGCCAGCTCGTTGACGTTCTCGGTGAGGCGCTTCCACGTACCGGAGACACCCTCGACCTCGGCCTGGCCGCCGAGCCGGCCTTCGGAACCGACCTCGCGGGCGACGCGGGTGACCTCGGCGGCGAAGCTGGAGAGCTGGTCGACCATCGTGTTGATGGTGGTCTTCAGCTCCAGGATCTCGCCGCGCGCGTCGACGTCGATCTTCCTGGTCAGGTCGCCCTGCGCCACCGCCGTGGTGACCTGGGCGATGTTCCGCACCTGGTTGGTCAGGTTGTTGGCCATCGAGTTGACGTTGTCGGTGAGGTCCTTCCAGGTGCCGGCCACGTTGGGCACCCGCGCCTGACCGCCCAGCTGGCCCTCGGTGCCGACCTCGCGGGCGACACGGGTGACCTCGTCGGCGAAGGCGCTCAGCGTGTCGACCATCCGGTTCAGGGTCGCGGCCAGCGCCTCGACCTCGCCGCGCGCCTCGATGGTGATCTTCTGGCTCAGGTCGCCCCGGGCCACCGCCGTGGCGACCTGGGCGATCGACCGCACCTGGCTCGTCAGGTTGGACGCCATCACGTTGACGTTGTCGGTCAGGTCCTTCCAGGTGCCCGACACCCCCCGCACGGTGGCCTGGCCGCCCAGGTTCCCCTCGGTGCCGACCTCGCGGGCGACGCGGGTGACCTCGTCGGCGAAGGCGCTGAGCTGGTCGACCATCGTGTTGATGGTCTCCTTCAGCTCCATGATCTCGCCTCGGGCGTCCACGCGGATCTTCTGGGTCAGGTCGCCCTTGGCGACCGCCGTGGTGACCTCGGCGATGGAGCGGACCTGCGCGGTGAGGTTGTCGGCCATGACGTTGACCGACTCGGTGAGGGCCTTCCAGGTGCCCGAGACGCCCTTCACGTCGGCCTGGCCGCCGAGGCGCCCTTCGGTGCCGACCTCTCTCGCGACCCTCGTCACCTCGTCGGCGAAGCTGGACAGCTGGTCGACCATCGTGTTCAGGGTGTTCTTGAGTTCGAGGATCTCCCCGCGCGCGCTCACGGTGATCTTCTGCGACAGGTCGCCCCGGGCCACCGCCGTGGCCACCTGGGAGATGTTGCGGACCTGGTCGGTGAGGTTGCCGGCCATGTAGTTGACCGAGTCGGTGAGGTCGCGCCAGGTGCCCGAGACGCCCTTCACGTCGGCCTGGCCGCCGAGGCGTCCGTCGGTGCCGACCTCACGGGCCACGCGGGTGACCTCGTCGGCGAACGAACTGAGCTGGTCGACCATCGTGTTGATGGTGTTCTTCAGCTCCAGGATCTCGCCCCGGGCGTCGACGGTGATCTTCTGCGACAGGTCGCCCTTCGCCACGGCCGTGGTGACCTGCGCGATCGACCGCACCTGGTCGGTCAGGTTGCCGGCCATGAAGTTCACCGAGTCGGTGAGGTCGCGCCAGGTGCCCGACACGCCCTGCACGTCGGCCTGCCCGCCGAGGCGTCCGTCGGTGCCGACCTCGCGGGCCACGCGCGTCACCTCGTCGGCGAAGCTGGAAAGCTGGTCGACCATCGTGTTCAGGGTGTTCTTCAGCTCCAGGATCTCGCCCCGGACGTCCACCGTGATCTTGCGGCTCAGGTCGCCCTTCGCCACCGCCGTCGCCACCTGCGCGATGTCACGCACCTGGTCGGTCAGGTTGCCGGCCATCGCGTTCACCGAGTCGGTCAGGTCTTTCCAGGTGCCCGAGACGCCCGGCACGTCGGCCTGACCGCCCAGCTGACCCTCGGTGCCGACCTCGCGCGCGACCCGGGTCACCTCGCTGGTGAACAGGGAGAGCTGGTCGACCATGCCGTTGAAGACGGTCGCGATCTCCTTCAGCAGACCGTCGCCGTCGTCGGTGGGGAGCCGGGTGCCGAAGTCGCCGTCGCGGACCGCCGTCAGACCGGCGAGCAGCTGGCGGAGATCGAGTTCCCGTTCACGCTTGATCGTGTCCACACCCGCTCCATCTTCCTGACCCTGGATTTCGCCTTTCCACCGTAGAACCTGAACCTGACCGGGTCATCACACGTACCTCCGGCTGATGAGCGCGATTCGGCTATTGGCGACCAGCTTCGTACTGCTGCTGGTCGTCGCGTGTTCCGGTACGGATCCGGCGGATCCAGACGTGCGGTTCTCCCTGGAGATGATCCCCCACCACCGGCAGACCCTGCAGCTGGCCGAGATGGCCAAGGGACGGGCGTACAGCGACTGGGTCAAGGCCGCCTCGGCCGAGATCAGGGCCCAGGGCCCCGCCGACCTGCAGATGATGGCGAACTGGCTCTCCACCTGGGAAGTCGCCGAACCCCCCGGCGGCGCCCGCCCCATCGGACCGGGCAACGTGACCGACGCCGAGTTCGCCAAACTGCAGGGCCTCACCGGCCAGGCCTTCGACAGCGCCTGGTACGGCCTCATGTCCCGCCACCTCGAAGCGGGCATGACCATCGGCCGGATCGTCCTCGCCGTCGGCGACCACTCCCCGACCGCCGACCTCGCCCGCCGGTTGGTCAACGATCAGGAGGAGATGCTCGCCGAGATAGGGCGTCAACTGGCCTAGGCTGGGCGGTAGTCGAAATCCCAGGAGGCGGTGCCGGTGGCGAACGACCTCCTTCTGTCCCTCGACCTCGACCAATCGACCGTGCCCGAGGTGCGTCGGCGCGTCCACGAATGCGCCGGGGCGGTCGGGTTGTCGGGGCTGGGCCTCGACGATTTCGTCCTCGCCATCCACGAGGCGGTGACCAATGCGGTGCGCTATGCGCAGTCGCCGCGGGAACTGCGGTTGTGGCGCGAGGGGGAGCGGGTGTTGTGCGAGGTGTCCGACGGGGGGCCGGGCATCGCGGGCGGGCCGTCGCGGACTCCTACGGGTGGGCGGGGACTGTGGCTGATGCACCGGCTGACGACGATCGTGGTGAGTACGGCGCCTGAGGGGACCACGGTGCGGCTGACGGTGGGGTTGTCGCGGGGCTGACTTGCGGTGCGGCGGGGGCTGGTTTGGGGTTGTTTTCGCGGGCCGGTGGGCTGAGCTGCGGCCGGTATGCCTGGGTTGGCTGAGGGCCTGCGAGGTTTCGCGTCTGCGTGCAACGCGCTGATCAGCGCCTTCTGAAGGGTCAGCGAGCTGGTCCGCGGGGTTGTTGCCGTGCGACGCTTCGCGACCCCAGTCGGAGTGAGTTCGTTCCGGGAAATGGTCCTGGCGACGGCGTTGAGTCCGCGACTAATTCGGTGCTGCTGGGGCCATGCGGCGAGGCTGATCGGAGGCCGCTGGGTTGAGTTGCGCTGGTATGCCTTGATCGGCGCTGGGCAGCGTGTCAGGCCTGTGTGAGCTGCCATGGTGCTGATTCTGGGATTTCTGGGGGCTGGTCGCCTCCGTCGATGCTGCGCGGCGGATTGAGCTGCGGCGGTGCTGATCAGAGGCTCTGGGGCCGGGTGAAATGAGCCGCGATCGGTTGGGCTCGGTCGCCGCTGCTGGGGCTGCGGCGGCGGTTTGCGTCTGGGGAGCTGCCCGGATGGTGATTGAGGCTGTTGAGGGCTGGCGATCTGGTTTTCGCGTGGTGTGCCTCGGTTGGCTGCGGCCACCAGGGCTCGGCGAGGTTTCGCGTCTGCGCGCAACGGCGCTGATCAGCGCCTTCTAGACGGCCGGTGAGCTGGTCTGCGGTCAGTATCTTTCGGTCGGCGTCGCGCGACGTTTCGCCTAGCCAGGCGAAGTCAGCTCGTCCCGGGAAATGGTCCTCGAGATGACGTGAAGTCGGCGAATATGTCCCGCGCAATTCCGGTGCTGAAGGTTGCCGTTGGGCTGCCATGTTTCTGGTGGCCATGCTGGCGAAAGGGCCTCAGGTGGTTACAGCGTGACGGGGTTCGGGTCGTCTGGCGGTCTCTCATCGCGGACTCGCGCGGGGTGATCTCGATGTTTCCCAAGGAGGAGCCGCAGCAGGGCTGAGGTCCTGGGTCGTGAGGCGCTTCGGCCGTTTTCCACGCGCTGATCGATGGCCTGAGGGGTCCCGGCTCCCCTGTATCAAGTCCTGGAACCGGTCTCTGGCGGCAAGCCGGATGTCCCGGAAGGGCGGGTTCGGTGTCGATCGTGTGGTCGACTGTGGGAGTGTGGGAGCCGGTATCGGCGCGATTCGTGGGGCCTCCGGAGTCACCGGAGTGCGGCTGACGCAGGGGTTGGTGCGGGGCTAAGCTCGTGGCTCACCTGGGGTCTCGTCTCTTTCGCTGATAGCAGAGCCCTCCTCGGTACGGCTTTCACGGCTGAAATCCTCGGGGGGATAAAGTGTTGTATTCGGCGCGCGGCCCGGGGGCGGAACCGGGCGTTTGTCTCACCCGGGAAATGGGGTCATCACTATGAAGAAGCTGCTCCTTCTTGCCATCGTTGCCGTCGTTGGCCTGCTGTTCTGGCGCAAGGTCCAGGCCGATCGGGCCGAGCTCGACCTGTGGACCGAGGCGACCGGCAGCGAGAACTGATCTTCGTGATCAAGCTGGCCTGCCTCGACCTGGCGGGCACCACGATCGGCGACATCGCCCTGGTCGAACGGGCGTTCGCCGAGTCGATCGCGACGCAGGGAATCGTCCCCGGGACCAGCGCGTACGCACGCGCGATGGTGCATGTGCACCGGTCCCGGGGATGCCCCAAGATCGACGTATTCCGGGGCATCTTCCCCGACAACGAGGCGCAGGCCCAGGCCGCCAACCTGACCTTCGAGCGCTCCTACGAGGGGTCCATCGAGCGTGCCGGCGTCACGCCGCTCCCCGGAACCGTCGAAGCACTGGAGAAACTGCGCGGCGCCGGCATCAAGATCGCCCTGGTGACCGGCTTCTCCCGAGGGACCATGGGCCGCATCCTGGGCGCCCTCGGCTGGTACGACCGCGTCGACCTCGCCCTCTCGCCCGAAGACTGCGGCCGAGGGCGGCCCTACCCCGACATGATCCTCACCGCTGTCATGAAGCTGGGCGTCGAAGACGTCCGCGAGGTCGCCGTCGCCGGCGACACCGAGAGCGACATGCTCTCCGCCCGCCGGGCGGGGGCTTCCGTGGTGGCCGGAGTGCTGACCGGGGTGCACAGCCGCGATCGGCTGACCGCCGGCGGGGCGACCCACATCCTGGAGTCGATCGCGGATTTCCCGGCGGTCGTGATGGGGAGTGACGTGGCCGCCGTCCGGTGAGTGGCGGGCACCTCGAGATCCTTGCTACGGTGTAGCGACGTCTGCTCGGTGCGGGCGCAATCGGGGCCTTAGCTCAGCTGGCAGAGCGCCTGCTTTGCAAGCAGGATGTCAGGAGTTCGAATCTCCTAGGCTCCACCCACGTAAAAGCCCAGGTCAGAGGCCATTCCTCTGCCTGGGCTTCAGTGTTTCTCGGGCTATTTTCGGTCCCGTGCCCGTTGCGTGCCCGATGGCTTTTCCTGTGCCCGCTGGGCGAGGTCGTTGAGCTTGTCGGCGATTTCGCGTTGGCGCTCGTCGGTGGAGTGCTGGTAGATGAGGGCGGCGCCGGAGCTGCTGTGGCCCATTCGCTTCATGAGGTCGCGAGTGGAGGCGCCGGCGAGAACAACCATGCGTGTGGTCGCGACCTCCCACGAGTGCGTAGCTCCAACTGGTGCCGTCTACTCCTCTGGATCGGCCGGGACGTGGAGCAGGGCCAACAGGCGGCGGCGTAGTTCGTTGAAGCCCGGAACGTCAACCGCGCGCGGATGGCCCAGGTCCACCTCGATCTCCTCGGCGATGCGTCCCCCGTCCAGCACCAGGAGACGGTCCGACAGGAGCAGTGCCTCCTCCACGTCGTGCGTCACCAGCAGGGCCGCGAAGCCGTGCTTGGCGCGTAGCCGGCCGAACAGCGCCTGCATCTTCAGTCTGGTCAGGGCGTCGAGCGAGCCGAAGGGTTCGTCGAGCAGGAGCAGGTCGGGTTCGCGTACGAGCGCTCGGGCGAAGGCCACCCGCTGGCTCTGGCCGCCGGACAACTCCGACGGCCAGGCGTGGCCGCGGTCGGCCAGGCCGACCTCCGCCAGCGCGGTCGCCGTTCGGTCGGGGGCGTCGTTGCCGCGTACGCCCAGGGCCACGTTTTCCGCCACCCGCTTCCAGGGGAGCAGGCGGTGTTCCTGGAAGACCACGGCCCTGGAGCCGGACGTGGTGAACTCGCCGGTCGCCTCCTCGTCGAGGCCGGCCAGGATGCGCAGCAGCGTGCTCTTGCCCGAGCCGCTCTCGCCCAGCAGGGCGACGACCTCGCCCTTCTCGATGCGCAGGTCGACGCCGGCCAGGACGGTCGTGCCGCCGAAGACGCGGCGGACGCCGGTGGCGGTTACGACACCTTCAGGCCGCGACGCCATGACAACGCTCTCCTTTCCGCGGTACGCAGGGCCAGGTCGGACAGCAGGCCGAGGGAGGCGTAGACGATCAGGCCGAGGACGACGATCTCCGTCTGGCTGAAGTCGCGGGCCTCCATCATCATGAAGCCCAGGCCGCTCTGGCCGTTGACCTGCTCGCCCACGACCAGGCTGAGCCAGCCGGCCGCGAACGCCAGGCGCAGGCCCAGGAACAACGACGGCATCGCGCCGGGCAGCACGACGTGGCGGATGCGCTCCAGTTGGGTGAGGCCGCAGGTGCGGGCGGCCTCGACCAGGCGTTCGTCGATGTCGCGGATGCCGGCGTAGGTGTTGAGGTAGATCGGGAAGAACGCGCCCAGGGCGACCAGCGAGACCTTCAGCGACTCCCCGATGCCGACCCAGATGATGAGCAGCGGCACCAGCCCGAGGTGGGGCAGCATGCGGGCCGCCTGCACGGGCGGGTCGACCAGGTCGTCGCCGTTGCGGAACAGGCCCGCGACCGCGCCCAGGAAGAGTCCGAGCAGGCCGCCGATGAGCAGTCCGAGGGCGGCCCGCTCCACCGATTCCAGCAGGTGCAGGCCGAGGGAGCCGTCCACGGTCAGGCGCCAGGCCGCCTCGGCGACCTTGCTCGGCGGGGGCAGCTTGTCGGGTGACAGGACGCCGGCCTGCGCGGCGCCCTCCCACACGGCGACGATGGCGATCGGGGTGATCAGCCGCCTTGGCCGGATCTTCACGTCAAGACGTCCGCGAAACTCGGGTCGATCAGGTTCTTGATGTCGACCCTGCCGGGGATGAGGGTCAGGTCGGCGAAGCCGTCGGCGATCTGCTGGAGTTCGTCGCCGATCGTGGCGTCCACCGGGGCGAGCGGCTGGGCGCTGCGCTCCAGGGCGCGGCGGGCGACGTCCTCGGGGATCTTCAGTTCCGGTACGAGCAGCTTGACGCGCTCCTCCGGGTTGGCGATGCCCCAATCGGTGACCTCGCGGTAGACCTTCAGGTACTCGCGTACAAGATCGGGCTTGTTCTTGAGAGCCTCTGGTGAGACCAGCAGGTACTCCCGGTTGTTGGCCAGGCCGGTGGCGTCGGCGAGCACCTTCACGCCGGGCGCCTCGGCCAGTGAGAAGTACGGGTCCCAGATGATCCAGGCGTCGACCTGGTCGTTGTCGAAGGCGGGGCGCGCCTCGGCCGGCTTGAGGTACTGCACCTGGATGTCGCTGATCTTCATGTCGTTGGCTTCGAGGAGCTTGACCAGCAGCCAGTTGACGTTGGAGCCCTTGTTGAGCGCGACCTTCTTGCCCGCGAGGTCCTTGAAGGAGGTGAAGCCGTTCTTCTCCTTGACCAGCACGGCCTCGCCCTTCGGCACCGGCTGCGAGGTCGCGATGATCTTGAACTTGGTGCCGCCGGCGGCCGCGAAGATCGGCGGGGCCTCGCCCGTCTGGCCGATGTCGATCGCGCCCGCCTTGAGCGCCTCCGTCAGCGCCGGGCCGCTCTCGAAGAGCGACCAGGTGGCGTCCTTGGCCAGACCCCTGGCCTTGAGCAGGCTCTGACCGCCGAAGCGCTGGTAGCCGACGCGCAGTTGCTCGCCGTCGGCCGTCGTCTCACCTCCCCCGCAGGCGGCGAGACTGCCGATCAGGGTGAGCACGCCAAATAGGGCAGCGATGCGGCGCATAGCGGGGGGCTCCTTGCGGGGAACGAAGCAAACGGCGCCAGTATGCCTACTAAACCTACTTTATGTATAGGATTAGTAGGGAATTGTCCTGACGTGGGAGATGATCACCTTTCCGCGCCGGGGAGACCGTGCCGCCAGCGCATGGGCCGCCGCCGCGTCGTGGGGCGGGAAGACCTCGCGTACCGGAACCCGGAACAGCCCCCGCTCCACGAGGGCCGCGACCTCCCCCAGTCCATGACGGCCGTCGGCCTGCCCGGCCGGCCGGCCCATGGACAGGCGTACACCTCTGGACGGACCCTCGAAGTCGGCCAGGGTGACGACGTCGCCGGCGCTGCCGGTGATCTTGATGAGGTCGTCCAGCGCCCCGGCTCCGGCGACGTCGAGCGCCCTGTCCACGCTCTGCGAGACGTCTTCGAGGCTCACCGGCCGGACACCGAGGGACTCCAGGAACGGATGGCTCTCCGCCCGCGCTGTCCCCAGCACCTGGGCACCCCGCGCGGCGGCCAGCTGCACCACGATGCTCCTGACCCCGCCCGCGGCGCCGTGCACGAGAAGGGTCATGCCGTCGCGGACACCCAGCAGGTCCAGCGCCCGGGTCGCGGTCTCCACCCCGGAGCCCGCCCCGCCCGCCTCGTGCCAGGGCATGCGTTCGGGCTTGCGTCCCCAGAAGTCGAGAATCGCATATTCGGCGGTGGCGCCGCCGAGCCCGGCGAGGGCGACCGTGCCGAAGACCTCGTCACCTGCGGAGACGTCCACGACCCCCGGACCGACCTCGTCCACCACCCCGGCGGCGTCGACGCCCGGGATGTGCGGCAGTGCGAGGTTCCCGCTCCCCGGGGACGTCCCCGCGCGCAGCGCCAGGTCGACCGGCGCGACGCCGGCCGCCTTGACCCTGATACGCACCTGTCCCTGGCCGGGATGCGGGTCCGGCGCGACACCGATCTTCAGCACGTCCGGCGGCCCGAATCGGTCGAACTGCACTGCCAGCATGGTTGCCTCTCCTTCGTGGACGACACTGAGGCAGAACCCGATTCCGAAGCAGGTGTTCCGGAACAGGACGAAGTGAGAGGAGGTCGGGGCGGAGTGTCTCGGAAAGAGAGGACCGACGCCCGGTCGAACCGTTCCGCCATCGTCGCCGTCGCACGTGACGCCTTCGCACGGGAGGGCCTGGACGTGCCGACCCGCAAGATCGCCCGCCTGGCCGGACTCGGCGTCGCGACGATCTACCGCCACTTCCCCACCCGCACCGACCTCGTCACCGCCGCCCTGGCCGACCACGTGGCCGCCTGCCGCGCCGACCTGCGCGCCGCCTGCGCGGAACCCGACCCGTGGACGGCCCTGTCCTCGGCCATCCGCCGCTTCGCGGCCCACCAGGCCCGGTCGATGGGACTGGTCCAGGCGCTGTTCGCGACACAGGACGCCGGAGACCCGTTCGGGGATGACCGGCGGGCGAACGCCTTGCTGTTGCAGGAGTTGGCCGACCGGGCGGGGGTCTCTTCTCGGGACGTGAAGGTGGCGTTGACGGCCATCGCATCGGTTCGGGGGTCGCGGGAGATCAGCCGGGAGGCCGCGATCGGGAGACTGCTGGAGATGCTGCTCGCCGGGATCAAAGCGGGATCATGACATACCGTCAGCCGCCGAAGAAGCCTGCCTTTCCGGAGGAACGTGAGTTCGCCGGGTGTACGGCTCCGCCCACCCTGACACCGCCCGCCGTCTCCAGTGGCAGGCGGCTGTCCTGACGCTCCTCACCCGCTCAGGTGCCCCGCCGTAACGGCGGAGCACCTTTCACAAGTGCTCTACCAGCAGCGGTTGGCCACGCAGAGCGGCAGCCCGTCCGGCGGGGGCGGCTGGGGATCGTCGGCCATGGGGTTGGTCGGTCCGGTCGAACCGCCCGGAGCGTTGTTGAACCAGGCCTTCACCCCGCCCAGGCTGTCGTGGGCGAGATAGTCGGCCCTGCGGTCACCGTTGATCTCTGCCAGGGTGACGTTCGCCCGGGCCACGCCGACACCCGAGGCGATCTCGCCGACGGCCGTCCACGCCGAGCCGGGTCCGCCCCGGTTGTTGATCCAGGCGCGGAGCTGGCCGGCGTCGCCGAGGACCAGGTAGTCGTCGCGGCGGTCACCGTTGACGTCTGCGAAGGTCACCGTGGGGCCTGAGGCGCCGACCCCGGAGGCGATCTCACCCTGGCTGACCCAGGTGACGCCGGTGGCGTTGCCCGTGTTGCGCCACATCTGGACCTTGCCCAGGCTGTCGACCACGAGGTAGTCGTCGCGGTCGTCTCCGTCGACGTCGGCGAACCTGATCTGGTCGCGGGGAGCGGAGCCCGAGGCCAGCCGGCCCTTGCTGGTCCAGGCGATCCCGTCTCCGGTGCCGGTGTTGAACCAGGCGTCGACCTGGCCCTGGTCACCGACCACCAGGTAGTCGTCGCGGTTGTCGCCGTTCAGGTCGGCGAAGCGGACATGGTCCCGCGGCCCGGCGCCGGAGGCGACGTCGCCCCGGAAGTTCCAGCCGACCCCGTCACCCTCACGGACGTTCAGCCAGGCCTGCACCCGGCCGTCGCCTTTGACCAGGAGGTAGTCGTCACGCCCGTCGCCGTTGAGGTCGGCGAACCGGACCTCCTGGCGGGGCGCGTCGGTGGAGGCGATCTGGCCCTGGTAGTCCCACGGGTCGGGACGGCCGAAGCGGTCGTTCAGCCAGGCGCCGACCTCGCCGGCCTCGTTGACGGTCAGGAAGTCGTCGCGGCCGTTGCCGTCGATGTCGGCCATGAGCAGGCCGGCCGGGCCGACCCCGGCGCCGCCGACGACGGTGCCCTGGTAGATCCACGGCCGGCTGCCGCCGTAGTTGTTCAGCCAAGCCCGGACGTAACCCGAGTCGTCGAACACCGAATAGTCGTCGTCGCCGTCACCGTCGAGGTCGTGGAAGCGCACCTGGCTCCCGCCGGCGCCGACCCCTGACGCGATCTCGCCTCGGGCCGTCCACGCCCCGCCGGCGGCGGTGTAGCCGTTCAGCCAGGCGCGCACCCTGCCTTGTCCGTCGACGACGAGGTAGTCGTCGCGGCCGTCGACGTCGACGTCGGCGAACCGCACCTGGTCGCGGGTAGCGCCGACGCCGGTGGCGACCACGCCCTTGGACGCCCAGCTCACGGCGTTGCCGGTGCCGACGTTGAGCCAGGCCGAGACCTCGCCGCCGTCGCCGACCGACAGGTAGTCGTCGCGGCCGTCGCCGTTGATGTCGGCGAACCTGACCCGCTCACGTGCCGCCGCACCCGAGGCGACCTCACCGGCGTAGTTCCAGCCGCCGCCCTGACCCGCGCGGTTGTTGAACCAGGCCCTGACCTGGCCCTGGTCGCCGACCAGGAGGTAGTCGTCGCGGCCGTCGCCGTTCAGGTCGGCGAAGCGCACCTGCGCCCGGCTCGCACCGGAGACCGAGGCGATCCTGCCGACGTAGTCCCAGCCGGCCGGACCGGGGCCTGGGGGAGGCTCCGGCGTCGGATTTCCCGACGCCGGGGTGCACGGCCGGTTGTCGCCGGGGAGCGCGGGCTTGACCAGCCCTTCGCCCATGGCCGCTTTGATCGCGTTGTGGTAGGTGTCGGCCATCTTGCGATAGCCGTTGTTGTTGGGGTGCAGCGTGTCGGTCAGGTCGGCCGCGGTGAGGATGGGTCTGGCCAGCCGGACTCGCTTGCCTTCGGCACGCCAGGTGTTGACGGCCTGCGGAAGATAGGCGTTGAACAGGTCGATCCGCGAGTTGGTCGCCGGGGTCGTCGACGGCACGAGGCTGGAGACGATGATCGTGGTGAGCGGCGCGACGTCGTGGACGTTGTTGATCAGACCGCTGAGGCGGTTGAGAGTCGTCTGGTGGTCCTGGCCGTTGGACAGGTCGTTGGTCCCGATGTGGAGGACGACGACGTTGGGCCGATAGCGGGCGATGTTGCATTCGGCCGCCAGAGCGTCGATCTGGCTGACCCACCAGCGGGGATGCCCCTCGTGGTCGGTGTCGGGGAGGTGACCCTGCCCGGAGTCGACGGAGCCGACGAAATCGAGTGAGCTCGTGTCGTCCTGCAACAGGTCCCACAGACGGGCCCGGTAGCCGACGCCACCGGGCGTGCCGCCGACGCCGTGGGTGATGGAGTCACCGAGCGGCATCACCCGTAGCGCGGTGGTGGTGGTCTCCAGACCGATGTCCTCCGCCGCCTCCACCACGGCCTCGCCCACGCGGGGGCCTTCCGTTCTCAGCGCGAGGCTGATCCGGCCGGCCATGTTGCCCACCCCGGAGTTCGGCCACCTCTGCTCGATCTTGGCGAACACCCCGGCGGCGTTGTTCATCTGCACGGTGAAACCACCCTGGTTCGCGACCGGCCCGAGCCACTGCTCCCAGATGATCGCATTGGCGGCCTGGACGATGCACCATCCGAGCAACCTGATCCATGGATCCCACTCGCCGGCTCCTCCACGGGTGAGGATGGAGACCGTACCGAAGACCGCGGTGACGAACACGGTCTGAAGCGCGGCGCAGAAGGACTTGGCGAACGGAGCCAAGACCGCACTGGAGAGGAATCCGACCACGCAGACGGCCCGGATGGCCAGTCCCACGACGACGACGCCCGCCCAGATGAACATCTCCTGCCACCAGTTGAGGTCGGTGTGCGCCTCCGGCGACACGATCGTGACCGACACCCCGCTGCTCGTCACGGTGAAGTGACCGTCGAAATCCTCGTCGAACTCGGCGGCCGGTCCGTCGATGGGCCACTCGGCCGGCCAGTTCGGGTTCCGGCGTTCGACCTCCTCACGAATGGTGTCGCTGAGTAGCTCGTTCCGGTTGTTGATCTCCTCGACATGGGCGACCAGGTCGGCCCGGTCGAAGCCCGCAGGCAGCTCGAACTCCATCGTGTTCGTGGTCGCAGCCTGCGCCTGGGACTGGAAGCCCACCTGAAGCAGCAGTGACAGGGTGACGAGCAGGATGGTGAGCACCCTGCCCCTTCTTCGAATTCGTGTGGACGTCATACGGCCTGACGTGGGCATGTCCCTCCATCGATTCGTCCACCGGCGGCTCGCCGAGTGGATCGGCTGATCAACCATCGGGGTGCCTCGCCGAGGGCGGCCGAGCAGGATGCGGCGGCGAATTGTCCCCGCGAGGCGGAGCTGCTGCTGGTGAAGGCTGCCGTTCCAGAGGGCGGGGGAAGTGGTGTGGGAGCGCAACCACCTCGCCCGGCGCCTGTCATCCGAGCTGCCAGCGCTCGTTCAGGAAGTTCGCGGAGACCCTCGTGCCTACCGCGCCATCAGGCCAGGTCCAGATGCTGTGGTTCTGGTTGCCGTGCCTCTGGTAGAAGATGACGTTCTTCCAGTTCGTGCCTGCCGCGTACCACTCGGGGTCGAGCGCGCTGTCGGCCGAGTCGCGCTCGGTCGTCGTCATGAGCCTCGGGCCGGAGTAGACGAACCCGAGGCACCTCTGCGTCGCCTTGTTCCTGAGGACGACGTGTGCGACAGCTGAAGGAGCGGCTAACACGGGAGGGTGTACACGGCGCCGGACCAGTTGCTGTCCAGGCAGCGGCCGGTCTGCTTGCTGCTCAGGACGTTCTCACCGACATAGGCCTGCGCGGGTGAGGGAAGCGCCAGTGTCAGCGTGGCGCCGGCCGCGACGGCGTTGGTCTTACGGCCGAGTCGAGCCCAGGTCCTTCTGGTATCGGACATTGTTCCTCCGTTTCAAGGACACCCCGGTCGGCGTCCCCGCCCTTCTAAGCGCGCATATAACCCGAGTAAATGCGCCGCACGGTGTACGGAGGATGAACGGCTACTCGTCGCCAGATGGCGATGACCACGAAAGTTTCGAGATTCGGCGATGAGTCGTGAGGCAAGTGCTTTCCGTGATTTTGTTTCGGCCAAGTAAAACGAATCGACTTGAATGCAGGAGACACTCGGCCGTGTCAACGTGAGAGGGGCTCGCCGTCGCCATGAGAGCTCGACGTCCCTACCGATTCCTTACGGCTGCGCCCGGGCGACGGCACAAACAATCGAAGGGAAATTCCGCTCGCCCCTGAGGAATTTCGCGGATTCAGAAGTGGAGATTGTTCCGCCAGGTGAACGACCCTTGCCACCGCACATCAGCATCAGCGCCGACCTCAGGGGGAAACGCGCCGAGAACCATGCTGGGCGTCACGCTCGCCTTCGCGGGAATCCGGCACCTTTAGGCACAGGCGCGCGTCCGCCCGCTCCAATGGGGGGAATATGGAAGGGCACTGCATGTATCCGGCTAGAGAAGAATGAGAACATGCACCTGATAGAAGACGTGACAGAGCTCGAGATCTGGCCGTTCGGGCTGATCGGCGCCGACGCTGATATCGCGGCTGCCCTCCTCTTCGCCGTGGATAAGAGGAGGGAGGCGGAGTTGCTCACCTGGCTCGCGCATGCGTGTCGCAACGAACGCTGGGTGTCCATGAGTCTTTCGCACGCAAAAAACGAGAGTACTCCGCCGCGGGGTTTGTACGATCGCAGGCCAAGCCTTATTCGGGACACGATGTCGCACAGCCTTCTACGAAGCGTTTCGCCGGTGTGGACTAGGGTCGATTGGTGCACGCTCGATCCGACTTCGCCTGAACTCTTCGATCTCTGGCAGACGATACGCAGGGGAAAGGGGCGGTCGGGCTGTCTTGGGCTGGCGGCGCCTGATGCTTTTCTCAATGACTGGACGGCGCTGACATCAGGCGTGATTTGGCGAAACATGCTTGCCTTGAGCCGTCAGAAATCCATCGAGTCGCTGGACGACCAAATCATCGGGGCCCATCTTTCCGGTATATCGGCTAGCGATTTCGTGCTGTTGGTTCCGCTCGACCTTCATCCGTGGGCAGGTGCCTTGATACTCGGTGGACCGGAGCGGGTTGCCTGGCTGAAGTCAATTCTTGATGAATATGAATATCCTTTCCCGGCGGTCCCTGCGGATGCGGTGTTTTCGAGAGGGGGGCGGGTCGCGCTCTAGATGTACTGGGTAGCTGGTGCTTGACGTGGTGGAAGCCGCCTTACTCCCCACGTCGGAGGTCTTCGTGGCTCAAGCTAACGCCCGTCTCATGGTGCACGGCTGAACGCTGCTGGTCGCCCATGTCGTCAAGGACTATGTATCTCCTGTAATGCGGCCACCGCTGGGGCCGCTGCTACGACCAGGAAGGCCAGGCTGCTTTGCGCCGCTGACCCACCGTCGAATTGGAGATCAGACGGTTGACTGGCACTGTGCGTTCGAGGGCGCCTGCTCGCCACCGGCGGCACCAAGCGGACGGGGCGGCTGTGGGATACAAGTGGTATCTACGACATGGAGATCATCCGGCGTGGGCAGCCGTCAGGAGATGGGCGTCCAAGGGGCCATGAGGACGGATAACGTGCCGTAGGTGCGGATCGTCTCGTTTCCCGAAAGTTCGGTGCCCGGGGTGTTCCGGGAGCAGGTGGTGGCCCTGCACGCATCTGAGTGGCCCGGTTCCTCCTCCGGTCATGATCCGCTGCTCGACCCGGTGTCCCTGCTGCTCCTCGACGGCGACGAGGTGGTCGCGACCCTCGACATCCTGAGCAAGCCGATCGTCCATGCTGAACAGACTTTCCAGGCGAGCGGTCTCAGCGCCGTGGTGACGCGAGGCGACCGGCGCGGACGGGGCTACGGGAAGGCGCTCGTCGCGGCGGCCCTGAGATCGATGGTTGACTCCGTGGCGGCCCCGCCCGATCTGGGGATCTTCACCTGTGACCGGCCTCTGCGGGCCTTCTACGAAGCCGCCGGTTGGGAGTGCCTACCGGGTACGGTGCTGATCGGCGGCACCCCGGACGACCCGTTCCCCAGCGACCAGTTCGACAAGGTCACCATGGGGGCCTTCTTCTCTCCGCGTGCCGTGCACCTGCGATCCGCCTTCGTCGGGGCCCGGGTCGCGCTGTTCCCCGGCGTGATCGACCGGCTGTGGTGACGGGATGGAATCGGCCCGGCGTGGACGAAGACGGTCATGGTCTACTCGCGTCGCCCTGCCATTGCTTGACCGGCATCGTGACGTATTCGACCGACCGGATGAGCGGCTCACCTCAGATGTAGTGGCTCTGTTCCAGCACGGCGCTTTCCGTGTCCGACAGGTAGACGTCTGCGGCGTGGATCGCCTCCTGGACGGGCGTCCAATGCTCGGAAGAGCCCATGAGCACGTCGGAGAGCCTGTTCACCGCGTTCTCCGCGGCAGGGTCCTGCGCAGTGCGAATGGCATCCCGCAACAGTGCCTGGGTCCGGGGGTTACGGGCTCGCGCGGCCGCCGTCCGGGCCGGGGCCGTCTGGATGCCGAGGAGTTCGTCGCGTTCCTCCAGCAGGGCGAGGCGCGCCTTCGCCAGCAAGGGCAGCAGGTCTTGAGCGGCGACCCCGAGGATCGCCAGGTGCTGCACGACACGTAGGCGGAGCCGGTTCACGGCCAACGGCAGCGACAAGGCGTGGGGGCCGCCGAACAGGGGCGACGATGCCTCAATGGTGTCGACGGTGAGGAGACGGACCCGGTCGTCGGGCCAGGCGGCTTGGAGAATGAGCGCCTCCGCATGCCGAGGGCCTACCAGTTGGTGCAGCTCGGCGATCGCGGCGGGTTCGTCGTCCGGGCAGTGGACCAGGTTCATCGGGATGTTCTCACCGGCGTGCCGGATGGAACCGGGCCGTGCCGAGGCCGGATCGGTGGCCCCTTTGAGTCGGCCCATCGCCGCACAGGCGTCGGCTCCGTCGTGTCGCAGGATCGTGAGACAAGCTGGGCCGAGGTCGTACCACAACTGGAAAGCGCGGTGCGGCGGCAACCTGACAGGGCGACCGCGCGCCGGAACCTCGTAGAGACGGAGCATGGTTTCCGCGTCCAGGCGGATCAGCTCGGCGGCAACCGGATCAAGCCCGGCCCTGCGGAAGGCAGCCAACAGGTGAGGCAGCGCCTGGGTGACCAGCGCGTCTGGAGTCACGAGCGCATAGCTCCAACTGGTGCCGCTCACGGCAACTCCTGCTCCTCTCGGTGCGACAGAACCCGTCCAAACGGATTGGTCCCATCACGAGTGTGGTGTATGCATCCGAGACGGAAGAAAAATCAGGGGCCTGACTGATGCTCCGCGGAGTGATTGCGCAAATGCCGACGGAAGGCGTACAGCAGCCGAGTACAGCGACGGGACCACACATCTTCCAGACGTCGCCGGCGCGTAGGAATTCCGCAGCCTGTCTGCGAGCAGGATGTCGGGGGTTCGAATCTCCCCGGCTCCACCCACGTCAAAGCCCAGGTCAGAGGCCATTCCTCTGCCTGGGCTTCAGCGTCTATCGGGGCCCGCCCGTTGCGTGCTCGATGGCTTTTCGCTGACGTGGAGACGGTCCGGTCTCCGCCCGCGCCCGGGGAAGGCTCGCCGAGCATGTGGAGGGCCCCTCAGGTGCCGCAGATCACCTGCCAGCACCACCAGGCGCCGGTCTCGGTGTCGACCGCGCAGCGGTAGCACACGATGGCGCCGGTCTCCTGTTCCACGGTTTGCATGTCGTTGATGGGGGCGCTCCCGTCGATGGCACGGACGTCGGAGATCACGCCGTCCTTCCATTCGAGCAGGACCTCGGCGGAGCCGACCTGGACCACGACCTCGCCCGCTCCGCCCGAGGGACGTGGCGGGTTGGTGTCCAGTGTTACCCCGATGGTGGTGACCTTCCTGGCCATGGTGCTCTCCTCTGTCGAAGGTGACTCCCCGCCAAGGTCCCTCTCCGGCCGGCCCCACGCATGAGTCGCCCCCTACTCAAGAAAGGCAGAAGTGGCATTTCGGTTGGCGGGGCCTAGCCCGGCGTGGAAAGAAGCCAACTGACGAGCCGCAACCAGCCGCCGTAAACGAAGGGGATCTGGGTTGGGGGTCAGCGGCCCCGAAACGGGGGTGCAGCAAGGAAACCGGGATCCCCATGACTCCTACAGAGCCGCCGTCTCCGCTGGCACGAGCCGTTGTGGGGCCTACGTGGGACCAACCACCTGTGGGCTTCGGTGCCCGTTGCGTGCGCCCAGTGCGCGATCTCAGCCGCCCGCCGGTCTGAGCGAGCAGAGGGACACGCGCCGGTTACAGCACTCCCATCTCCCGCGCCGTCCACACCGAAGGGATCAGCGGCCGGTAGCCCAGTTCGTGGCGGATGCGGGTCGTCGACATCACGCTGTGCCACGGATCCGGGGCGTCCCTGTCGTAGGCGTCCTGCGGCACCGGCAGCCCGTGGAACTGGAAGAGGTCGACCATGGTGACCGGGGCGTCGTCGGCGATGTTGTAGACGCCGTGTGCCCCAGGCGCGTAGAGCAGGCGCCGCAGGCCCTGGGCCACGTCCAGGTGGTGGCCCATGTGCAGGCGTTGCATGGCGGGCCAGTTCGGCGCCCATTTCATCGCGTCGGCCAGGTGCGGGTCACCGTCGCCGTACACGAACGGCAACCGGGCGATGCGGAGGTCGTCGAGGCCGTTCATCGTCCTGAGCGCACGCTCGGCCTCCCACTTCGACTCGGGGTAGGCGCCCCACAGATGATCGCCCGGCACCGTCTCGTCGCTCTCGACCAGGGCCCTGCCGCGCCCCGTGCCGTACACGAGACCGGTGCTGACCTGCACGAACCGTCGCACGCCGGAAGCTGCCGCGGCCCGGCCGAGCTCGATGGCCGCGTCCCGGTTGACCGCCCGCGCCTCCTCGTCCGGCACCCCGCGGAACGCGGCGGCGACGTTCACCACCGCGTCGACGCCGGCCGTCGCCTTGCCGAGGACCTCCGCGTCACGCAGATCGCCGACCAGCACGTGGGCGCCGAGTTCCGCGAACCGTTCGCCGCGCGCCGCGTCCCGGACCAGGACCCGCACCTCGTCGCCAGGCGCCGCGTTCTGCAACAGCCGCGGCACGAACCGCCGCCCGACCTGGCCTGTCGCTCCTGTCACCAAAATCAGCATGGCCGCCTCCTCGTCGTCGTAGCCACCCTTGAAGCGTGCGGGGAGGACGGGGGGCGGCGGGAGAGACGTGGTCATCCAGGGAGCGGCACACCCTGGATACGAGCCCGTGAGCAGGGCATCCTCGAATGGTGGACCGCACCGAACTGGCCGACTTCCTGCGCCGTGCCCGCATCCGCTTGGCCCCTTCCGACGTGGGCTTGAGCGCGGGTCCGCGGCGGCGCACCCCGGGTCTGCGCCGCGAGGAGGTGGCGCAGCTCACCGGGATGTCCACGGACTACTACACGCGGCTGGAGCAGCGCCGCGGCTCCAACCCGTCGCGGCAGATGCTCACCGCTCTCGCCCGGGCCCTGCGGCTCACGGACGTGGAGCGCGACCACCTGTTCCACCTGGCCGGCCAGGAGCCGCCCCGGCCCGGTGGGTCCTCAGACCACGTCCGCCCGGGGCTGCTGCTGATCCTCGACCGGCTGCACGACATCCCGGCGTCGGTGGTGAGCGACTGGGGCCAGATGCTCGCGCAGAACACCATGTCCGTGGCCGTGACCGGCGACAATGTCGGGACGAACATGATCCGCCGCTGGTTCACGGTGCCGGGCGCACGGGACCTGATCCCACCCGAGAGATACGAGGAGCATTCCCGCGCCCACGTGGCGAGCCTGCGTGCGGTCACCGCGGCACGCCCCCACGACCCGGGCCCCGCCGCCCTCGTGGCCGAACTCCGCTCCGCCTCACCGGAGTTCGAGGAACTCTGGGAGTCGCATGACGTCGTGGTGCGCCGCCCCTCGCCGAAGCGTTTCCTGCACCCGGTGGTCGGCGTCCTCGACCTCGACTGCGAGGTGCTGGTCAGCGACGGCCACAGCCAGCAGCTCATCGTGCATTCGGCGCGGCCGGGCACCGAGACCTATCAGCGGCTCGAACTCCTGCGGGTCGTCGGCCTCCAGGACCTGACCCCTCGCTCCTAGTTCGGTGGGTGCGAAGCTACGAGATCGAGGATCTCGGCCGAGTGCAGAGTTGGGAGATCAAGGCGGTGCGCGCCCATTCCTCCCACGTGTCCGGTGACCAGCCTCGGTCGCAAACGAAGATCAGGTAGAGCTGCGGGCTGAGCAGGCCGAACAGCAGGTCGGCCGCCATCTCGACGGAGACGCCGGGACGGGCGTCGGGCTTGCGGGCCAGGGCTTCGGCCGCCGCGTGGTGCACGGTGTAACGCGGGTCGCGGTCGTCCGGCCACTGCGCGGCGATCTCGGGGTCGGTGGCCGCGGCAGCCGCGATCAGCGGCATGATCGGGGCGACCCGGCCCAGGATCTCGCGGGTGCCGTGGACGTGCGCGCGCAGTTGCCCGGCCGCGGTGGGCTCGGCGCACGCGGTGCGGAACCACTCACGATCCATGGTGGCGACCGGCTCGGCGTCGCCGGCGATGGACGTGTCGACGACGTCCTTGAACAGCGTGCGCTTGTTGCGGAAGACGAAGTAGACCGTCTGGACGGCCACGCCCGCCCGGTCGGCGACCTCCTGCAGGCTCGTCGCCCCGTAACCCTGCGCGACGAACAACTCGCGGGCCGCCTCGACCACCTTTTCCCGCGTGCGGCGTGAGCGCTCGGCTCGTTTGTCCGGCCGCTTGACACTGTCCATGTCGGGAGCATATCTCTAGAGTACGTCACTAGAGTTTGACTCTAAATTCTTGGAGGAGACGAGATGGACCAGTACACGCGAGACCCGGAGGAGGAGTCCGTCCACCGCGCGCTGGAGGGCTACTACCGCGCCGGCAAGGTGCCGTGGGACACCGGCGTGACGCCGCGCGAGCTGGTCGCCCTGGTAGAAGGGCCCGGCGCGCTGTCACCCGGCCGCGCCCTCGAACTCGGCTGCGGCACCGGGACCAACGCCGTCTACCTCGCACGGCACGGCTGGGAAGTGGCGGCCGTCGACCTGATCGACCGCGCCGTCGACCAGGCCAGGAAGAAGGCCGCGGAGGCGGAAGTTGCGGTACGGCTGCTGCACGGAGACGCCACCCGCCTCGACGAACTGGGCCTGCCCGGCCCGTTCGACCTGTTCTTCGACCTGAGCTGCTACTGCGGGATCCCGCTGCACCGCCGCGACGCCTACGCCGCCGGGCTCACCCACCGCGCCGCTCCCGGAGCACGGCTGCTGATGTTCGGCTACGGCCCCGAGCCGCTCGGCAGCTCCACCACCCAGATCACGTCGTGGGCGGCGGGCGTCACGGCCGACGAACTCCGCGCCAGGTTCCACGGCTGGGAACTACTCGACGTAACCCCGGGCACCAACTCGGTGCCGACCTTCTGGTTCACCCTGCGCCGCGACGCCTAACGATCCCCGGCCTGCGGCGACGTAGTGGCTTGGCCAGTCAAAAGCCTTTTTTCCGTTACGGCTCCGCCTGGCCGGCCACCCGACCACCTCCGGCCACCCGATCACTGCCGTCGACCCGCGGCGGCGACATGTCGATCAGACCCAGAGCGGCGAGTGCCTGACGAGAGAGAGACCGGACCTCAGCCCATCCGGGATCGATGGCGAGCCCTTCTGGGGCCCACTTGTCGGCGTTGCACTCACCACTCATCTCTGCCAAACGGGCGTCGATACGCTGCAACAGCTCATGAAGCAACGGGGACAGAAGGCCTGGCGAGCGCTCGTCGACACTCCACGGCACCCACCCGTTCGCCCAGTCGAATTCGAGCGCCAATTCGTCGACGATCCCCCCGTGCCGGTCAACCCACGCGACCTGTTCCTCGGCGGAGGCGGCAAGCATCACCAGCGTCTCCGCCAGTCGCGACACCGAGGTCGGCACGTCGGGCATGGTGTCCAGAGCCTCGGGTTGAGGATCGGAATTCATCGGTCCCTGCCCACTCCCGTGATCTCGGCTACCCAAAGGCACTTTCGGCCGATCGGGCCTTGAAGTCTAGGGATTAAACAGTCGGCGAAGCTCTCACCAGTCCGCTGAGGGCCCGTTGCGCACCCCACGCCGGACGGCCATCGACCTGCATAAACGGGCTCGCGCTCCGGTGGTCTGACCTTGTATGGGCGTTGCTTGCCATACTGTCGCCTATGGCTTCTGTTGTGCACCATGTGACCATCGACTGCGCGGACACCTATCGGCTCGGCACGTTCTGGGCTGAGGTGCTCGATGGCAAGCTCGGTGACGACGATCACCCCGGTGACCCCGAGGCCCTGGTCGAGGCGGCGGGCGTCGAGATCCTGTTTGTCGCCGTCCCCGACGGCAAGACGGTCAAGAACCGGATCCACTTCGACATCCAGCCCACAGACCGCAACCGCGACGAGGAAGTCGAGCGTCTGCTCTCCATCGGCGCCACTCTGGTCGCCGACCGCCGCCGTCCCGACGGCACCGGCTGGGTCACCCTCGCCGACATCGAAGGCAACGAGTTCTGCGTCGAGCGCAGCGCCGCCGAGCGTGCCGCCACCACATCCTGATCTTCCATTGAAGGGGATCATGCGCGCCGTGACACATGCTCAGGAAACCGACGTGGCTGTATGAAGCCTGGCTTGACCCTTTGGAAGTCAGTTTCCTAGGCTGGCTATCAACTAGGAAAGTCAGGTGAGGTCAATGAGGGTATTCCTGGCAGGCGCGTCCGGTGTCATCGGGCAGAAGCTGATCCCCCGCCTGGTCGAGGCGGGCCACGTCGTCGGCGGTATGACCCGCTCGCCCGCCAAGGCGGACCTGCTCTCCCGACTGGGAGCCGAGCCGATCGTGTGCGACGTCTTCGACCGGGACGCGCTCATCAAGGCCGTCGGCGACTTCACCCCCGACGTCGTGCTGAACGAGCTCACCGACCTCCCCGACGACGTCGAGAAGATCGGTGAGTACACCGACCTGAACGCCCGGATCCGGACCGAGGGCAACCACAACCTGATCGAGGCGGCGCGGCGGAGTGGATCGCCGAAGATCCTCGCCCAGTCCGTCGCGTGGCAGCTGCCCGATGGGCCCGGCGCGGAGGCGGTCGTCGAGCTGGAGCGTTCGGTGCTGGCCGAGGGTGGCGTGGTGCTGAGTTACGGGCAGTTCTACGGCCCCGGCACCTACCACGAAGAGCGCATTCCCGCCGAACCTCGCATCCAGATCGACCGCGCGGCCGACCGTACCGTCGAACTGCTCGATGCGCCCTCGGGCGTCGTCGTCATCGTCGATTGAGGGCAGGGGAGACGATGTCGCTGACGTTCGAGGGGGTGCTGGCCGATCGGAGCACGTGGCGGCTGGACGACTGCTCGATCGCGAAGTCGATGGAGGTCGTCGGCACACGCTCGTCGATGCTGATCCTGCGGGAGGCGTTCTACGGTACGACCCGCTTCGACGACTTCACCCGGCGGACCAGGATCGGTGACGCGATCGTGGCGGCGCGGCTCAAGGAGCTGACTGTCATCGGGCTGTTCGACCGGCGGCCCTACCGAGAGCCGGGCAAGCGGACCCGGTACGAATACCACCTCACCGACAAGGGCCGGGACCTCTTTCCCGTCGTGTTCGCGCTCATGCAGTGGGGAAACAAGCACCTGCAGGGCGACGACGGCGGACCGTTGCGCCTGGTGGAGCAGGGCACCGGCGAAGCCGTCGTGATCGGGGCACGCACCGTGTCGGGCAGGGACGTCGACCCCGAAGACCTGGCCATCGTGGCGCACGGCGACTGGGCCGGGCCGCAGCCGTCGTGAGCGACTACTCCACCGCCGCCGACGACGGTTGCTCGTGTGGGCCGGCCTCGCCAGGCCCCCCGGCCTTCCAGGCGCGGCCGCACCCATCGGCCGGCTGATCAGCGGTCGGTCGGGACGTCGGTGCCCACGGCCTCCAGCCAGGCGCGGGCGGCGAGTAGCCGGCGGTTGCGGCCGTCGTCGCTCTCGAGCCCGAGTTTGATGAAGATGCGCCGCAGATGGGTCTCGACGGTGCGTTGCGAAAGGTGCAGGTGCTCGGCGATCGCCGCGTCGCGGGCGCCCGTGGCGACGAGCGCGAGGACCTCGCGCTCGCGGGGGCTGAGCACTTCGAGCCCGGGAGGCGACTCTCTGGCTGGTGGCGGTTCGGCGGGCTGCGGGACGACGGGATGGACGAAGGCCGTCAACGCCGTGGAGGCCCGCCACCAGGCCACCCCGATGACCGCGGTGACCGAGGCCACGGCGAGACCGGAGATCAACGGGCCCTCCGGGCGGAGCGCCGCCCCCGTCCACGTCACCGCGAGCGTCACGCCGATCGCGGCGTAGCCGCCCAGCACGCCGGACAGGAGCCACCGCACGTTCGTGGACGCGATCAGCGCCCACGCGCCGACGAGGCAACCCCCGGCCAGTGAGACGAGGTAGACGACGCTGCCGTCGGTCGGCGCGATGTCGCCGGGGCCGCTCGCCACGGCGGTGCCCATGCACACGATGATCGACAGAGGTGCCACCGCCGCGGCGGCCGCGGCGAGCGCTGCGCCGGCGCGTTCGTCCACCGGGACCCGGCGCGCCCGATGGGCCAGGAACAGCACGACGGCGAGCATCACGACGCTGATGAGGATGGTGGAGGCCGCTGTCGCGGCGGCCGTACGCCAGCCGTCCGGAGCCGCCGGCGGGTGACCGGCGAACGGTTTCACCGGTTCCAGGGCCAGTGCCAGGCAGACGGCCGCGCCGGTGACGACGACGCCGAACCCGATCGACCACCGGCGGGCGCGAGGATCGGCGCGCAGCGCCGCCAGCTGCAACACGGCGAGCGGTATCGGCCACCATCCACCCCAGGCGCCCAGGAGGAACGGCGTCAGCGCGGAGTCGGCGGTGACCGCGACGACGGCGAACGCGCCGAGCATCAGATAGACGAGGACGGCGGCCGCCAGTGCCAGCAGCCAACGGCCGGTGCGGCCGGCCGAGCGCCGGGAGAGCAGCGCGACGCCCGTCGCCCCACCCGCCAGGGCGAGCGTCGAGACCGGGTGGGTCGTGTAACCGCCGATGCCGCCGGCGCGGGCGATGGCGAGGATGACCACCGAGCACGACCCGAGTCCCGCGATGAGCAGTACGGGCCCGAGACTTCGCCAGGGAACGTCGCGCAACGGCCCTCCTCCGGGCGTCTCCCGTGTCCGGACAAGGCATGCCAAGCCCAGATTCAGGGCTACCCCGTACAGCGCAGAGGGCCTTGTCAGGGCTGCTCCGGATACCGGCTGCGGCCCTCGGCGGGTGAGAGTGCTCGGACGTCCTCCGACACACACCTGATCAGAGAGGTATCCCGTGGTCGCTGCTTCTCCCGCGCGTCCCGTCCTCGTCGCCGGCGCGCTGCTGCTGGTCGCGACGGTCACCTTCGTGGTCGTCGATCCGCTGCTCGCCTGGGACGACGCCAACCCCTTCCTCGGCCGAGGCCGGCTGTTCCTGTATTTCACGACCCAATCGAATCTGCTGGCCGTGGCCGCCTGCGTGGTGTTCGGGGTTGCGCTCCTGCGTGGGCGGCATCCGGGTCAGGCGGCCGAGTACCTGCGCGGGCTCGCCGTGGTGGACATGGCCATCACCGGGATCGTCGCCAACGTCCTGCTGGCCGAACCCGGGGCGCCGTGGAGCTTCTCCGATTTCGTGCTCCACCAGGCGGTGCCGGTTCTCATGGTCGTGTGGTGGATCGCCGCGCCGCCCGCGCGGCCGCTGCCCCTCGCCGCGGTGGCGCTGTGGCTGGTCCATCCGGCCGTCTGGACGGCCATGGCCCTCACCTATGCGGCCGAGTCGAGCGACCGCTGGTACCCGTACTTCTTCCTCGATCCCGTCGAGGCGGGCGGCTGGGGAGGCGTCGCCGTGTTCGTAGCGGTGATCCACCTCGTGATCGCCGTACTCGGACTCGGGGCGGTGGTCGTGAGCAGGGTCCGGCGGGCGGAGGGTGTGCGACGGAGGTTGTGGCCTGCGGAGCCGGACGGCATGCCCGTCACTTCGCTGCCGGGTCGCGAACAGGCCGGCTCCCGCTGAGGCGATGGGGGCGGGCGGCGCCGTGCAGCGTTCGCCCGCCCCACGGGTGCACGGTGAATTCCGGATGGAATTCAGGCGGGTTTCGCTCTTCTCACGGACGGTTCCGTTCTGGGGAGCAAAGTCGCGGCCGCCTGTACTTCGTCATCGAGATAGAGGAAGAACGCGTTTACGCCGGTCCCCTTCTCGTCTGGCTCGGTGCCCACCTGCTCGTGCAGGCCCCGGCCTTCGCGCTTCGCCATTTCGACGAAACGGTAGAGCTCTCCCCAGGTGAGCTGCTCGTTGAGCTCGAGTGTCAGACGCATGTTCAGCTGAGTCTTCTTCGCGTCGGCCATATCGCCATCGTGCCACCGGGCCGATGGCAGTTCTATGATCAATTCATGCGAGATGGGGACGATGGGGCGTCGGTGTTACTCGGCTATGTGCTGGGCCTGATCGCCACGTTTCTGCTCACGGAATGGGCCCGTGAGACCGGCCGGACGTCGTTGGGCGATCTCCTGAACATGTGTTCCTCGTTGTTCGCGGTCGCATTGGTCCTCGCTGTGTTTCGCCTTCTCCTGAGGCCCATGAAGGGCTACCGTCGCGACCGCCGTCACTGATCCGGACAGCAGCACGACCACGCCCAGCCAGGCCACGCCGGCCCAGTCCAGGGCCGGGACGCCGAGGAACGAACGGTGTCCCCAGAGTGTCGTCACCAGCAGGACGCAGCTGTACACGGCGGTTCCTCCACTGGCGGCGTGCGCCATGTCGTCGACGTGTTCATCAGGGCGAGGTCGGGGCGGTCGTGCCGGAGCGCAGAGCCGCCTGGACGATGCGGAGCGCCTCGGTCGCGTCGATGCCGACGCTGGCGATCACGGCCGCGTAGTCGGCGGCGGCCTGGCGGGCGCGTTCGCGGCCCTCTTCGCCGGAGGCCGACACGAACGAGCCGGCGCGGCCTCTCGTCTCGATCAGGCCCGCTTCCTCCAGTTCCCGGTAGGCCCGGCCGACCGTGTTGACGGCCAGGCCCAGGTCGGCCGCCAGGTGGCGGATGGTGGGGAGGCGGGCGCCCACGGGCAGGGTGCGGTCGTGGATCTGCTTGGCCAGCTGGGCCCGCAGTTGTTCGAAGGGGGGGACCGGTGAGGTGGCGTCGATGACGATCATCGGGCGCCCACGGCCTGTCTGGCGACCGTCGTGCTCGACGGGGTCTTCTTGCGGAGCACGATGAACGCGGCCAGGCTCACCAGGAGGTAGCCCATCGCGGCGGCGCTCCACCAGCCGGGGGCGGTGCCGAACAGCAGGATCATGGGGAGCGTCCACTGCACGTTCGGTGTGGTCAGGTCGCGGGCGTCTTCGACGCGCATGATGACGTCGGCGGTCAGTGACCGCTCGTCTTCGGCCACGACCGGGTGGCGGACCAGGTGGCGGAGCTGCAGGGCGTTGATGGCGGTCGCGCCTAGCAGGCCGATCAGCATGACGACGGCCAGCCGCCGCACGGTCTCGTCGGGGAGGGCCAGAGCGCTGCCGGTGAGCAGCATCGAGCCGACGAAGACCGCGGCGGCGAAGACGGCGTAGGGGCGGCCGAGCACGGTCCGCCAGCCGGGCTGGATCAGATGGGCGGCCCGGCGCGACAACGTGGCGCCCGCTCGCCGGTCGACCTGGCGCACCCACCGGTCGAGCAGCACCTGGGCCACCAGCAGGCCGGCGACCAGCACGATCATGGCCACCAGCGACCACGTGCGGGCGGTTCCGTCGCCGAACCGGCTGAACGTCGCCGCGCCCGAGCTTCCGACGATCAGCACGGCCAGGATGATCGAGCCGTAGAGACGGGCGTACCTCCGGGCGACCAGCCGGTGCGCCAGCAGCGGGGTCGGGCGGGCGTCGGCGAGGTCGTGCTGCGCCAGCCAGGACTCCGCCTCTTTGAGAGCGGCCTCGGGCGCGTCCGTTAACGGCTCACGGGTCATGGTGGGCTCCTTTGTCGCAAGCTTTGTCTCAACATAGTGCGTCAAAGCTTGCGACAAAGTCAACGACTCGCGAGGGCGTGCAGCGCGGCGGCCATTTGGGTGACGAGCCCCGTGCGGGTCGGCCGGTCGAGGGCGCGGCCGACCAGGTGGCCTAGCCGGCGGACCTGAGCAGGTCGGCGAGTACGGCCGCCTCGCTGGCGTCGGCCTTCTTCGTCGCGGTGAGCAGGGTCAGCACCCCCTCGTGGGCCAGTTCCCGCAGGTGCGCGACCGCCGCCGCCCGCTCGGGGGTGGTCAGTTCGTTCCGGTAGCGGCGGCCGAACTCCGCGAACCGGTCGGGGTCGTGGTGATACCAGGTGCGCAGCTCCGCCGAAGGGGCGATCTCCTTGCACCACTCGTCGAGGTCGGCAGCGGCCTTGGCCAGCCCGCGAGGCCAGAGCCGGTCGACCAGCACCCGGGTGCCGTCGTCGTCGGCCGGGTCTTCGTAGACCCGGCGTACCCGCACTTCGCTCATGAGTCCGACGTTACGCCTGGGCTCTCCTCCCAGATCTGGAGGTACGTCTTGATCGCGTCGCGGTTGCGCTGGAGCACGTCGATCCGGCGTTCCACGTTGCCGAGCTGGCGGCGCAGCGCCTCAAGGTCGACCTTCACCACGCACTCGGCCGGGCGCGGGTCGTCGAGGCAGGGCAGCACCTCGCGGATCATCTCGGTCGTGAAACCCGATTCGAGCAGCTCACGGATCTGCAGCACCCGCTCGATCGCCGGTTCGCCGTAGGAGCGGTAGCCGTTGGCGCTGCGGAACGGGTGCAGGATGCCGACCTCTTCGTAGTAGCGCAGCAGCCGCGGCGCGACGCCCGTCTTCGCGGCCAGGTCACCGATCTTCATCGCTCTCCTCACCCAGGCTATTGACCTTCACATTAATGGAAAGGTTTAGCTTTTCCGCGTTCCTGACCTGCAGAGGAGAAGAGATGAACTGGACCGCGGACCGTATGGCCGATCAGAAGGGGCGCACCTTCGTGGTGACGGGAGCGACGAGCGGGCTCGGGCTGGTGACGGCCCGGGAACTCGCGGCGCGCGGCGGGCGGGTGCTGCTCGCCGTCCGCGACGCCGTGCGCGGCGAGGGCGTGGCGGCCTCGTTGCGGCGGGCCCATCCGGGGGCCGACGTGGCGGTGCGCCGGGTCGACCTGCTCGACCTCGGGTCGATCCGCCGGGCGGCCGCCGAGATCGGCTCGGAATCGGTGGACGTGCTGGTCAACAACGCCGGGATCTCGATGGTCGCCCATTCGGTGACCGCCCTGGGCGCGGAGCGGCACTTCGCCGCCAACCACCTCGGCCACTTCGCCCTCACGGAGCTGCTCATGCCGGCGCTGCGCCGGTCGCCGGCCCCGAGGGTGGTCACCGTGACGTCGTACCTGCACGAGAAGGCCGAACTCGACCTCGACGACCTCGCCTGGACGCGCAGGTACAGCCCGCTGGCGGCCTACTCGGCCTCGAAGCTGGCCAACGCGCTCTTCGCGGTCGAACTGGCCCGGCGCGAAGAGGGGATCACCAGCGTGCTGGCGCACCCCGGCTACAGCAACACGCCGATGCAGAGCAAGGGGACCGGGCTGACGGGCGTCGTCATGCGCGTCACCGGACGGCTCTTCGCCCAGAGCCCCGAGATGGGCGCGCTGCCCCAGCTGTTCGCCGCGACCGAGCCCGGCCTCGCCACCGGGTCGTACGTCGGCCCCGGCGGCCGGGGCGGGCGATCGGGATACCCGACCCTGGTGCCGCTGTCGGCGGCGGCCAGGGACGCCGAGCTCGGCCGTCGTCTGTGGGAACGGTCGCGGCAGCTCGTCGGCGGCTAACGCAGCGTGCCCTCTTCGGAGGAGACGAGGGCGTCGATGACGGCGAAGAACGCCTGGATGCCCGGCAGGTTGCCGCCCTTGGCCCGGGAGGCGGCGAAGTCGGCCGGGGTGCGCCACTCGACGATGTCGAGCCATTCGCCGCCGGGCAGCTCGATGAGCTTCGCGCCCAGGAACCCCTCGCGGTCGGCCTCGAAGTCGGCGACCATGCCGGCGCGGGTGGCCAGCAGCTCGGCCGTGCGCTCGGGAGAGACCCGGAACCTGGTGATTTCCACTGTCGTCATGGATCCGACCATATAGTCACTAATCATGACAGTCAAAATCAGTGACTAGTTGCCTTCTTGTGTCGTACGTCCAGCACGGCGATCACCGCGAACGCGACCGCCGCCGCCGTGACGGCGACCACGTAACACCACGGTTCGGGCAGGTAGTTGGCCGCCACGAGCCAGCTCGGGCCCTTGTCGGTGAACACCCGGAAGATGATCGCGATCGGCCCCTCCCAAACCCCCGCGACGAGCGTGAGGAGCATCGCCAGCCGATACCAGGCCTCGTTCACAGTTCCCTCCTTGTGGTACGGACGTATCAATGACAGCAGCAGGAAACTCGGCGTAGCAACGAATACGTCACGCAATTTAGGCTGGTCAGGTGCGTGACGAAATGACGTGCAAGGTCTGTCGCGGCGTGTTGCGGGCACCGGCCCGGGGGCGCCGCCCGGTCTACTGCTCCCGCGCGTGCCAGGCCAGGGCCTACCGGTCGCGGCGCGATCCGCCGGTCCCGGCGCCCGCCGAGCCCGAGCCGGCCGGGCGGCGACGGCAGATCGTCGAGGCGGTCTGGCGGATCGCCGCCGGGCGCGGGCTCCAGATGGCCACCGTGCGGGAGATCGCCGCCGAGGCGGGGGTCTCACCCCGCGTCGTGCAGTATCACTTCGCCGGCAAGCACGACCTGCTGGTGACCGCGCTGCGCATGCTGCACCGCGACAACGAGGGCCGGGCCCGTGAGCGCATCGCGGCGCTGCGCGACCCCGCCGATCCGCGCGCGGTGCTGCGGGCCACCCTCGAAGAGCTGCTGCCGCTCGACGACCAGCGGCAGACCGGCCTGCGCGTGCTGACCGCCTACTACGCGCGCAGCCTCACCGACCCCGCCCTGGCCGAGGTCTTCCTCCCCGACGACAGCCCGCTCGAAGACCTGGTCGCCGCCCTGATCACGGCCGCCGGGCCGAAGCCGTCGATCGACGCCGCCCGCGAGGCCGACCTGCTCGTCGGCGGCGTCAGCGGCCTCGGCCTCGACCTGCTCCACGGCCGCCGCACCAAGGCCGAGGTAGGGCGTACCGTCGACTACCACCTCGCCCGCATCCTGGCCGAATGGGTGCTCAGGCCCGCCTCGCCCGACGACGTCGAGGCCGTGGCCGAGCTGCGGGCCGTCGTGTTGCGGGCCGACCTCGAAAGGCTCGGCCGCTACGACGGACGACGGGTGCGGCAGCGCCTGCGCGACGGCTTCGTCCCCGGCCACACCTGGACGATCGAGGTGGGCGGCGCCTTCGCGGGCTGCGTGGCGATGCGGCCCGACGGCGACGTCGTCTGGCTCGAACACTTCTATCTCGACCCGGCCCACCAGGGGCGCGGCATCGGCTCGGCCGTGCTCGACCGGCTGCTCGAACGTTGCGACCGCGACCGCGTGACGGTCCGGCTGAACGTGCTCCGGGGCAGCCCGGCCCGCCGCCTCTACGAACGCCGGGGCTTCACCCTCGACACCGAAGACGACGTCGACGTGTTCATGACCCGCCGCCCCGAGTGAACCACCGCCGCCTGCGCGCCCCCCGGTAACGCACCCGCACCTTCCCGTAGCCGACCTCGCCGATCACCCGCACGTGGGGGAACCCCGGCCGGGGCGCGCCCGGGACGTCGGAGGCCACGCTGCCCCACTCGCAGTGCACGCCGTCGGTGTCGGCCGTCGCGCCCGGCGGCAGCAGGATCTCGGCGGAGCCGTACTTCAGGTTGAGGTCGAAGGTGACCTCGGCGTGCTCGATCACCGCCTCGCTCAGGTCGAGGTGGGGGTTGCCGTAGACGGACTCGATACGCAGCGTCTTCGGCACCCGCCACTGCCCGGTACGCAGGATCTTGCCCGCCTTCGTCGAGACGGTGACCACCTCCCCCGGCCGCTCGGGCAGGTCGGCCAGCAGCGCGGCCAGGTCGCCCTGCGAGACGGCCGTGAGGGCGCGTTCGACACGCTGCTCCATCTCGTCCGCGGCGAGCCGTCCGTCGGTGTACGCCTGCTTGAGGCGGCTGACGGTCGTCTCCCGGTCCTGGTCGGAGGCGCGGGCTTCAAGGTCCATGGGGTCAATTTACGGTCGACTGAGGCGGTTTGTCGGTGGTCGCCTCTAACGTGCCGCGCATGACTTGGCAGCGGGTGCGGGAATGGATCGAACTCGGCGGAGACCACGCCTTCCCCACAGGGGACGTCGACCGCAAGGCGGTCGCCGCCGAACTGCCCGGCTACCTGGCCGGGCGGCGGGTCTCCGCGCACCCGTTCCGCGTCGCCGGCGCGGCCTGCCTCCCGGGTGCGGCCCAGGTCGCCGCCTGGCTCGACCGCCGCGAGTTACGCGAGCCGGAGGACCCGGAGGCCGACGCCGAGCACGTCCTCGACGTCCTCCGCGACCGGCCCGAGGCCTGGCGCCGCGACCTCGCCCACCGGCTGGTCACCGGCCTGCGGCCCAACCGGCGCGGCGCCCCGCCGAACTGGCGCCTCGCCGCCTCCCTGGTGATCGAGACCGGCGTCGAGCCGCCGGCGAACGACGCCTTCGTCGCCGGCTGGCTCTGGGACGTCACCCGGGTCGGCGACCATCCTCTCCTCGACGTCATGGTCGACCGGCTCTTCGCGGCCGAAGGCGTCGCCGCGCCGTTGAGCCGGCGCGGGCACGTCGTCGGCGCGCTGGCCGACCTCGCGGCCGGGGGCCGCCTCAAGCGGCAGACCCTCATCGACGGTTGCGCGGCCCGTTTCCTCACCCACGGGCAGGCCCGCGACGTCGACCCCTTCGTGCAGTTGTGGAACCGGCTCCAGCCGACCTTCGACGAGATGCCCGTGCTCGACCTGGCCAGGGCCCTGCCGATCGCCGCAGGCCCGCTGGCCCGGCTGGCCGCGGGCGAACTGCGCCGCTACGACGACGCCGTCGGCCTGAGCCCCGACCTGTTCGCCGAGACGGTCGGCGCGCTGGCGTTCCGGCCGGAGCGCGCCCACGTCACGACCGCCGTGCGCTGGATCGCCGCGGCGACCCCCGACCGCGCCGACGGCGCACTCGCCGCCCTCGCCCTGGTCTTCGGCCAGGAAGACCACGCGCTCCGCGCCCGTGCTGTACGGCTCGCGCGCAAGCTCGCCCCCCACGCCACCCCCGCCGCGGTCGACCCGATCCGCGAGGCGGCGAGCGCCCTGCCGTGGGAGCTGCGAACCCAGATCGCCGCCGCCTTCGGCGAGGTCGCCGCCCCGCCCCCGGCGGACCTGCCCGTGGCCGGCCCCCTGGAGATCACCTTCTCGCTGCCCGAGATGCCCCCGCCGATCGTCTCGGCGGACGAGCTGATCGCCGCACTCGACGCCGAGCCCTCGTTCCGCATGGTCGACGTCGAGCGGACCCTGGCCGCCCTCGTCGAGCTGACGCACCGCGACCGCGCCGCGACCGCCGAGGCGCTGCGGCCCTGGTGGGCGGAGAACTGTCAGGGCTATGGCCCGAAACTCTTCAACTCGGCGAGCAGCTGGACCACGGGCAATCCCTACTTCCTGCTGCGCCACTGCGTGAGCGCGATCGTGTCGCCTGAGCAGAGCGCCGAGGCGTCCCGGGAGAACGCCGAATACCTGCGCCAAAGCGGTGCGCACCACCCGCCGCTCGACCGGATGTTCCCCGATCGGGTGCGTGAGGTCATCGCCCTGCTGGAGTCGGGCCGGACGATCCCGGTCCTGCTCGCCACCCCGACCGAGGCCACCGGCCACGTCGACGCGGCGACGCTGACCAGCCGCCGCGAACTCCTGGGAGAGCACGAACCGCTCCCGCTCGACCACGCCCAGGCGCTCCTGCGGCTGCACGACGGCGGCCTGCCCGAACCGATCATGGAGTGCGGCGTCGAGGCCATGACGCGGGTCATCGGATACGACACCTACCGGCGCGTCCCCGCCATGCACGTGCGCATGCGGCCGGGCCGGCCCGACCTCCCGGCGTCGATCGCCGGCGTGTGCTCGCTGAAACCGGGGGACTACTGGGCCGGGCTCTCCGACGACATGGGGTGGTGGCCGTTCTTCCTGCCGTCGCACCGGGAGGTGGTCGCCGCCCACGTGCTGGAGTGTTTCGCCACCGGCGTCGTGCTGACCAGCCAGGCTAAAGCGGAGGTGCTGACGACCCTCGTCCAGGGAGAAGGGCCGGTGGGGCGGGCGACGGCGAGCGCCATCGTGACGGCCCTCAGCCACAAGAGACCCGCGGAGCAGGTCTTCGCCCTCGACGCCATGAAGATCCTCATCGCCCGGGACGAGTTCGCCGGCGCCGATTTCGGCTGGGCCCTGGGAGAGCTGGTCCGGGCCGGCGCCGTGAAGCTCGCCCGGGTGTCCCCGTTGCTGAAGGAGCTCGTCTTCTCCGGCGGCCATCGTGAGACGTGGGCCCTGCTGGCCGAAGCGATCCCCACGCTGCTGCCGAAGGCCGGAGACCGGGCGCCGGCCGGCCTGGCCGACCTGCTGGCCGTCGCGACCACGGCCGCCCTGCTGGCCGACGCCCCGGCCGAGCTCCCCGGCCTGGCCGAGACGGCGGCGCGCACGACCGGCAACCGCCTGACGACGGAGGCCAGGGCTCTCCTGGACGCGATCAGCCGGGCGTCCCGTTGAGCACCTCGACCTCCCCCGTGTCGAGGGAGTAGTAGGCCGCGACCACCGCCAGCTTCTTGTCCGTCACCAGCGGCCCCAGGTCGCCGTTGCCGCGCAGCGCGTCGGCGGTCAGGGTGACCTGGTGTTTCGTCATCGTCTCGATCGGGTCGGCGCTGCCCTCGCGTGTGGTCGCCTCGTAGGCGGGCCGCAGCGCCTCGACGATCGACTGGAGGTTCCCGGGGAGCGGTTTGCCGTCTTTCAGCGCCGTGTACGCCGCCTCCACCGCCCCGCACCGCTGGTGACCCAGCACGACGATCAGCGGGGTGCCGCCGGTCATCGGGCCGTATTCGACCGACCCGGTCACCACGGGCCCGATGGCCTGGCCGCCGGTGCGCATCACGAACAGGTCGCCGAGGCCGGTGTCGAAGACGAGCTCGGGCGGCACCCGGGAGTCGATGCACGACAACACCACGCCGTAGGGCTTCTGTTTGGCGGCCAGCACTTCGCGGCGGGTGGGGTCGCGGTCGGGGTGCTGCAGCGCGCCGGTGATCCAGCGCCGGTTGCCCGCCATCAGGCGGTCGAAGGCGGCCTTCGGCGAGCCGGGGTAACCCTCGGACGCGGTGGCCACGGGCACGGCCCGGAGCGTCGTGTCGGTCGCGGCGCAACCGGCGAGCGCGAGAGACGCCGCGCCCGCGAATAGTGTTCTTCGCCCCATACCGTCCATGACCTGGATCTTCTCCACCCGGGCCGACGGAAAAACGGAGGACGGCGACCGCTGCCAGGTGGCGGTCGCCGTGGACGAATTAGAGGGCGCCGCTCTCGATGCGCTGCTTCAGGACCGTCTGGATGCCCTGGTGCGCCTGCACGCCGGAGGTCAGTGCGAGGTCGATCAGCTCAGAGGGCGTCTCGAACGTCAGGTTCTCGGTCACCTTGGTCTTGTACAGGCCGACCCGCTCGAAGGTGATCTTCTGGTGGGTCACGATGTAGCCCGTCGACCACGAGTCGACCGTGTAATAGAACTCGTTCAGGTCGAGCACCTGCCGCGCGTGCGTGTTCAGCGTGAGCGGGGCCGGCTCCATCGGGATGACCTCGATGGCGGTGAGGTTCTTGTACCGCTTGCCCAGCCGGGTGTTGTCGCTGTGGGTGACCACGCGCTCAAGCACGGGGTTGGCGCCGATGTGGTTGTTGAAGTTCGAGTAGGCCGCGAAGACCTGGGCCCGGGGAGCATTGATCACGATGGAGATGCTCTGGGAGGCGCGCGATCGGCCGGCCGGCAGCGGGTCGGCGACCTGGGTGAACTTGTAGGTGTTCCAAGTGGTCAGCCACTCCTGTGCGAGGGGGTCGGTCGTGGCACGCGCCGGCGCGCCGAAGACCGAGAGCACGAGGGAGACGGCGAGGAGGGGAGCGCTTAAAAAGCGAAGCAGCCTCGTTTTCATGCAGAACATTTATCGCATTCAGGACCTGAACACATCGCCCATGATCATGTCTGTCACTGATTGCCAACAGGTGCCCTGATCGGGGCGGACAAGTCGCACTTCGTGCCAGAAAGCGGACAGCGACCGGCTGACCGCGATCTGTTGAATGATCAACTATCCGAAGCGCTTGCGTGTTGCTTGACGTTGTTTTACGCTCCACGTCAAATTAGGAAACCTTCCTAACTACTCGCCATAGGAGCGCCTATGTTACGTAGCACGCTCGTCGCCCTGCTCATACTGACCGGCTTGACCACGGTCAGTGCGCCGGCCGCCGCCGCACCCGTCCTGATCTCCACCGGCAAGACCGCCACCTCGTCGTCGATCGAGGGCTCCGGCCTGGAGGCCGGCAAGGCGGTCGACGCCAACACCGGCACCCGCTGGGCGTCGGCCGAGGGCGTCGACCCGCAGTGGATCAGGATCGACCTCGGCGCCTCGTACCCGATCTCCCGCGTCAAGCTGACCTGGGAGACGGCCTACGCGTCGGCGTACCGGATCGAAGTTTCGCCTGACGGCGCAACGTGGTCGAGCATCTACTCGACGACCACCGGCAACGGCGCGACCGACGACCTCACGGTCTCCGGCACCGGCCGCTACATCCGCATGTACGGCACCACCCGCGCCACCCAGTGGGGCTACTCCCTCTGGGAGTTCGAGGTCTACACCGAGTCGTCGACCGGTGGCGGCACCCCGGTGGCCGCCAACGGCCAGCTCCGCGTCTGCGGCGTCAAGCTGTGCAACGAGGCCGGCAAGCAGATCCAGCTCAGGGGCATGAGCAGCCACGGCATCCAGTGGTACAACCAGTGCCTCAACAGCGCCTCGCTCGACGCCCTGGCCACCGACTGGAAGGCCGACGTCCTGCGCATCTCCATGTACATCCAGGAGGGCGGCTACGAGACCAACCCGCGCCTCTACACCGACCGGGTCCACAACCTGATCGAGATGGCCTCCGCCCGCGGCATGTACGCCATCGTCGACTGGCACATGCTCACCCCCGGCGACCCCAACTACAACCTGACCAGGGCCCGGACCTTCTTCACCGAGATCGCCCAGCGGCACAACGGCAAGAAGAACGTCCTGTACGAGATCGCCAACGAGCCCAACGGCGACAGCGTCACGTGGTCGGTCATCCGCAACTACGCCAACTCGCTGGTCCCGACGATCCGCCAGTACGACCCGGACGCCCCCGTCCTGGTCGGCACGCCGGCCTGGTCGTCGCTCGGCGTCTCCGGCCCCGGCGACCAGACCGACACGATCCGCAACAACCCGGTCTCCGGCACCAACATCATGTACACGTTCCACTTCTACGCCGCCTCGCACGGCACCCAGTACCTGAACGCCCTGTCGAGGGCCGCCGACCTGCTGCCGATGTTCGTCTCGGAGTTCGGCACCCAGGAGGCGTCCGGCGACGGCGGGAACAACTTCAGCAGGGCCCAGCAGTACATCGACCTGATGGCGCAGAAGAAGGTCAGCTGGGTCAACTGGAACTTCTCCGACGACTTCCGCACGGGGGCCGTCTTCACCACCGGGACCTGCAACAGCGGCCCGTACACGGGAACCAGCAGGTTGAAGGAGGCGGGTGTCTGGGTGCGTGACCGGATCCGGACCGCCGACGACTTCTAACCCATGGTCTTCTGACCGTCGAGGGACTCACGGATGATGTCCGCGTGACCGGCGTGCTGGGCGGTCTCGGCGATGACGTGCAGCAGCGTCCGCCGGGCCGTCCAGGACGTGTCCTCCTCGTACCAGGGCGCCTTCGGCAGCGGCTGGGTCGCGTCGAGTGAGGGAAGGTTCCTAACCAACTCGTCGGTCACGCCCGCGACCTTCTCGTATTCGGCCAGGATCCCGGCGACGGTGTCGCCCGGCAGCATGCGGAACTCGTCGGCGCGGCGCTGCCAGTCGGCCTCGGTCATCTGGGTGAAGTCGCCCATGGCCGAGGGCCCCCGCACGATGAACTCGGACCAGCCGCGCTCGACCGAGGTGACGTGCTTGATCAGGCCGCCGAGGCACAGTTCGCTCGCGGTGGTGCGCAGGCCGGCCTGCTCGTCGGTCAGCTCCCTGACGGTGTGGCGCAGGAAGTCGCGGTGCGCGGCCAGGGCCTGGAGGAGGTCGTCTCGTTCGCTCATGAATCCAGCTTGACCCCCATAGCGGCCACTTCCTGTCCTTTATGACGGCCAGAATCGACGTATGGCGAACACCAGCAACCGGACCCTGCGGTTGCTCTCCCTGCTCCAGACCCGCCGCTACTGGCTCGGCGGCGAACTGGCCGAACGGCTCGGGGTCTCGGTCCGCACGTTGCGCCGCGACGTCGACCGGCTGCGCGAGCTGGGCTATCCGGTCGAGTCACAACGCGGCGTCGACGGCGGCTACCAGCTGGCCGCCGGGGCGGCCCTGCCCCCGCTGGTGATCGACGACGAGGAGGCGGTCGCCCTGGCCGTTGGCCTCCAGGCCGCCGCGCAGGGCGCCGTCGAGGGCATCGCCGAGTCGTCGGTACGGGTGCTCGCGAAGGTCGTCCAGGTCATGCCGGCCCGGCTGCGGCACCGGGTCGAGGCGCTGCGCACGATGACCGTGCCGAGCGGCTGGAACGGCTCGCCCCGGGCGGGCATCGACCCCGACGTGCTCACCGCCGTGGCCCTGGCCTGCCGCGACCAGGAGCAGATCCGCTTCTCCTACACGGCGGCCGGCGGCCGCGAGTCCGACCGGCTGACCGAGCCGCACCGCCTCGTCTGCACCGGCTACCGGTGGTATCTCGTGGCCTACGACCTGACCAGGCACGACTGGCGCAGCTTCCGCGTCGACCGGATGACCGGGCCCGAGAAGACCGGCACCCGCTTCCGCCCCAGAGACCTGCCCGCCGCCGACGCCGCCGCGTTCGTCAACGAGGGCCTGGAGAACCAGTTCGTCCCCTACGAGGTCGAGGCGCTGATCGAGGCCCCGGCCGACGTCGTACGGGAGCGGATCGGCCGGTGGTGCACGGTCGAGGCGATCGGGGAGGCGCGCTGCCGGATGGTGATGACGAGCAACACCCTCGACTGGCCGACGATGGCGCTCGGGGTGGTGGGGGCGGACTTCGAGATCGTCCAGCCGCCTGAGCTGGCCGAACAGGTCAGGGAGTGGGGCTCGCGCTTCCGGCGGGCCTGAGGGTTGACGCAACCAATCGGTTGCCATAGATTAGTGGCAACCAAATGGTTGCGACACACGGAGGGGTTCCGATGGCATTTCCCGATCGGATCGAACGCACCGTCCACATCGGCCGCCCGCAGGAACAGGTCTGGGCCGCCATCACCACCGCAGAAGGGCTCGGCACCTGGTTCGGCGAGGCGGCCGAGGGCGAGGTGAAGGTCGGCGGCACGGTCGAGCTGAGCTGGCAGAGCGGCGACAGCGCCCGCCTGCGCGTCGAGCGGCTCGACCCGCAGTCGGTCTTCGCCTACTCGTGGCACATCTACGGCCTGCCCGAGAACGACCCGCGCCGGACCTACGTCGAGTTCACCCTCACGCCCGACGACGGGGGCACCAGCCTGACCGTCGTCGAGACCGGCTTCGCCCAGCTCGACCACGACGAGCACGCCAAGGCCTACGACGGCAACACCCGCGGCTGGAAGAGCGAGCTCGACGAACTGGTCGCCTACGTCAATGGCTGACGAGTCGCCCGAGACGGTCGCGGAGGCGGTCTTCGCCGCCCTGGCCGACCCCAACCGGCGGGCCATCCTGGCCGCGCTGGCCGAGCGGGGGCCGGCCACCGCGACCGACCTGGCCGGACGGTTGCCGATCACCCGGCAGGGCATCGCCAAGCACCTCGTGCTGCTCGCCGACGCGGGCCTGGTGGTGGCCGAGCCGGGTGAACGGCGGCGGGTGCGCTACCGCGTGGAGACCGAGCCGATGCGGGTGGCGCAGCGGTTCCTGGCCGTGCTGGCGCGCGACTGGGACGGGCCGCTGGCGGCGTTGCGGGCCCATCTGGAATGACGGGCCCGCACGCCCCTACTCCGCGTAGACGATGACGTTGTCGCGGTAGTGGCCCGTCGCGGCATCGAAGGACCCACCACAGGTCACCAGTCTCAGCGCGGGGTGGTCGAGGGGGCCGTACACGCGCTCGGCGGGGAAGCGGTTCTTGGCCACCCGTTCCACCGACGTGACCGTGAACCGGGCCGTCTTCCCGTCGGCGCGGGTGACCGCGATGACGTCGCCGCGCCGCATCCGGCCGAGGTCGTGGAAGACGCCGTCGCGGCCCTTACCGTCGACGTGCCCGAGGATCACCGCCCCGCCGGGTTCCCCGGGCGCGTAGCCGGGGGCGTACCAGCCGGCGTCCTCGGGCTCCTCGGGGACCTGCACGGTCCCGTCGGCGTTGAGGCCCAGCATCATCAGACCGGTGTGGACGCCGATGCGCTCGACGTCGAGCCTGACCGGGCGTGACCTGGGGAGGCCGACGGCGGAACGGGCGACCGGGAGCACCGCGGCGACGGCCTCGGCGGGCGGCGGGGCGGGCGGCGCCTCCCTGGGCAGGAGGGCGCCGCCCGCGAGCAGGGTCCCGGTCACGGTGAGGGCGGCGGCCGCCAGGCCGAGGACCCTGCGGGTCACGCCGCGCCGCGTCGCCGCAGGGCGATGAGGCCCGTCGCGGCCCCCGCGACGAGAAGGACCCCACCCAGCGGGAGCGCGGCGGGCACGCCGCCGCCGGTCTGCGGCGCGCCGTCGGGAACCGGGCGGCTCTCGCCGCGCCGCGGCACCGGTGCCGGCGCCGGAGTCGCGGCCCGCGCGCGGGTCGAGGGCACCGGAGAGGGCTCCCCGGCCTGCTCGGCGGGCACGGGTGCGGGCGACGGCGCGGCGGCGGCCGGGGCGGCGAAGGTGAGCGTGGCCGCGACGAGGCCGATGGCGGCCAGAGTGAATCGCATACATCCTCCTAGGTCTCGACCCGGGATCCTGGCAGCGCGATGTCCGCTGGCCATGAGCGGAATGTCATGAGCGTGTAATGAACGTCGCTTTCGGCCGTATATGTGCTGATCAAGCCGGATACTGGGTCGCGTGGCCCGGGTGATGCTCATCGAGGACGACCAGTCCGTGCGAGAAGGACTGCGGTTGTCGCTCAGCCGTCACGGCCACGAGGTCGCCACCGCCGGGACCGGCGAGGAGGGCCTGCGGCGGCTCCGCGAGACGACGATGGACATCGTCGTGCTCGACCTGATGCTGCCCGGCCTCGACGGCTTCGAGGTCTGCCGCCGGATCAGGGCCGGCGGCCACCTGCCGATCGTCATGCTCACCGCGCGGGGCGACGACCTCGACGTGGTCAGCGGGCTGGAGGCGGGCGCCGACGACTACGTGGTCAAGCCGGTCAGGCCGAGGGTGCTGGAGGCGCGCATCCGCGCCGTGCTCCGGCGCTGGGCCGCGCCCCTGGACGCCGGCCAGGAGAGCCACGGCGACCTGGTGATCGACCGTGGGGCGCTGACAGTCGCCAAGAACGGCAACCCGGTCACGCTGCCCCCGCTGGAACTGCGGCTGCTGCTGGAGCTCTCCGCCTCTCCCGGGCAGGTCTTCAGCCGCCAGCAGCTGCTCGAATCGGTCTGGGACCTCGACTTCCTGGGCGACTCGCGGCTGGTCGACGCGTGCGTGCAGCGGCTCCGCACCAAGATCGAGGACGTCCCGGCCCAGCCCCGCTACATCCAGACCGCCCGCGGCTTCGGCTACCGGTTCGGCCCGCTGTGAGAGAACCGCTGTGAGAGAACCGCTGTGAGGGGCCTGCGGGCCCGGCTGGTCGTGGTGTTCGCCGTGCTGGCGGGCCTGAGCGCGCTCACCGCCGCCGGGCTGGTCTACAAGCAGGCCCGCGACCTCATGCTGACCCGCACCGAGTGGTCGGTCGTCAACGAGTTCCGGCTGCGCGTCTCCACCCTCACCGAGAACATGCAGCACCCGCCGGGCCGGGCCGCCCTGCAACAACTCGCCAACGGCGTCGCGCCCGCCTTCCTCGACGCGACCGGCGCGGCCGTCCACGGCGACTCGGGCCTGATCGCCTCGGGCGACGCCGTCGCGCCCCTGACGGCTGACCTGCGCCGCCGCGTCGCCGCCGAACAGCGGCTCGTCTACCAGCGGGTGGTGCGCGACGGCGACCCCTACCTCGTGGTCGGCACGCCGGTGCTGCTGCGCCGCGAGGGCACCCCGTCGGGCGTCGAGGTCTACCTCGTCTCCTCGCTGCACCCCGAGGCCGCCGACCAGGAGGCGCTGGTCGCCGCCGCGCGCAACGGCGTCGTGCCCGTGCTGCTGCTGGCCGTGCTGTTCGCGCTGGTCGCCGCGGGTGGAGTGCTCAGGCCGGTACGCGACCTCGACCGCGCCGCCCGCCGCCTGGGCGCCGGGGAGCTCGACACCCGGCTCAAGGTCACCGGCCGCGACGAGCTGGCCCGGCTGGTCAAGACGTTCAACGCCACCGCCGAGGCGCTGGAGACCAACGTGTCGATGGCCCGGCGGTTCGTCGCCGACGTCTCCCACGAGCTGCGCACCCCGCTGGCCTCGATCCTCGCCATGGCCGAGGTGATCGAGGAGGAGTCGGCCCGGCTCGACGGCGACCTGCCCGAGGCGGCCCGGCTGCTGAACCTGGAGGCCGGACGCCTGGTCAAGCTCGTGGAGGACCTCATGGAGATCTCCCGGTTCGACGCGGGGGCCGTCGGCCTCGTCGTCGACGACGTGGACGTCGCGCAGGCGGTGGCGGCGAGCCTGCGTACCCGGGGATGGACCTCGGACGTCGAGGTCGACGTCGAACCCGGGGTGCGGATCAGGCTCGACCCGCGCCGGTTCGACGTCGTGCTGGCCAACCTGGTCGGCAACGCGCTGCGGCACGGCGCCAAGCCGGTGACCGTCACGCTCGCTGAGGTCGGCGACGGGGTCGTCATCGAGGTCGCCGACGCGGGCCCCGGCGTCGACCCCGAGTTGCTGCCGCGGGTCTTCGACCGTTTCTCCAAGGCCGACGCCGCCCGCACCCGGTCGGACGGCAGCGGCCTCGGCCTGGCCATCGCGCTGGAGAACGCCCGCCTGCACGGCGGCTCGATCGAGGTCGGCAACCGCCCCGGCGGCGGCGCGGTGTTCCGGCTCACGCTGCCCAGGGAGCCGCGATGAGATTCCTGCTGGCGGCGCTGCTGCTGGTCGCGGGGTGCGGCATCAGCCCTACGGGCGTACAGGACGGCGGTGAACCCGCGACCGGCTTCCAGCCGAGCATCCGGCTCTACTTCGTGTCGGGCCAGCGGCTGAAGGCGGTCACCCGGCCGATGGCCTGGCCGTCGCTGAAGGAGACGCTCAACCTGCTCGTCGACGGCCCCAGCGAACCCGAACGCCGGCTCGGCCTCGCCACCCAGCTGACCGACTGGATCGGCGGCGTCGGCTCGGTCACCGCCGACGACGCCAAGGTCCGGATCACCGTCGAGGCGCCCGCCACGGTGCCCGTGCCGGTGCCGGCCCCACGGGAGGCCTACCCGGCCCAGCGCGACCGCCTGTTGTGGCTCGGCCAGCTCACCTGCACGGCCGCCGCCGCGCTGGCCGCCCGGTCGAACATCGACGCCGACGCGGTGACGGTCGAGGTCAGGCGCGGCCGGGAGGGCTTCGGGTCGTTCCGCTGCTCGGAGTTCCCGCGCGCGGCCGAATGAGGGGTCAGCAGCCCCCGCCGCAGCGCTTGACGATCTCGGCCATCGCCTGCTCGAAATGGGTGCGCCCCTCGGGAGTCAGGGTCGCGACCAGCTCTTCCAGCTCGGCGTGGATCTCCTCGTAGAAGGCGGTCGCCGCGCGCCTTCCCTCGTCGGTCAGCGTCACCGCCACGGCCCGCCGGTTGCCCGGCACCGGGGAGCGCCGGGCCAGCCCGCGCTTCTCGGCCCGGTCCATCAGCCCGGTCAAAGCCGCCTTCTCGACGCCGAACACCCCGGCCAGCTCGGCCATGCCCCGGGGGCCCTCCAGCAGCACACACAGCAGTTTGGCCTGTACGGGGGTCAGGTCGTGCCGCTGGGAGACACGCGCGTACCGGTTCTGCACCAGCCCGGAGAGCTGGACCAGCCCGATGGCGACGTCGTTCATGGACGCAACGGTACATCGTGCATATAGTTAGCGCCGCGTACAGTACGCGCCATTAACCAATAGAGGTTCGCCATGACCTTCGACACCCCCGCCGGCACCCGCGGCAGCCGCCAGCCCGGCGGCCGCCTGTTCGTCTGGTTCAACAAGCTGATGGCCCGGCGCATCCGCAGGAGCGGCAGCTTCAGCGGCTTCGACGCGCTGGTCCTGACCACCGTCGGCCGCAAGAGCGGGCAGCCGCGCACCACCCCGGTCGGCTGGTGGCCCGGCCCCGACGGCAGCTGGCTGATCGTCGCCTCGGCCGCGGGTGCGGCCGGCAACCCGGCCTGGTACCTCAACCTCGCCGCCCACCCCGACCAGGTGCGCATCGAAGTCGCCGGCAAGGCGATCGACGTCACCGCCGACCAACTGCACGGAGCAGAACGCGAGCAGGCCTGGAAGGAGATCGTCGCCCGGTCGCCCCGGTTCGCCGAATACCAGGAGAAGACCGACCGGCGACTGCCGGTCATCCGGCTGCGCCCCCGCTGACGGCAGGATCGTGCAAGGGGTCGAGCGGATCTTTCTACCTGAAGTCGCAGCTCAGCGCTTCGATGGAGGAGACGAGAAAGGAACCCGATCATGCCGCTCGACCACTATGTGACCCTCGGCCGCTCCGGCCTCCGCGTGAGTCCCTTCGCCTTGGGGGCGATGACGTTCGGCGACGACCCCGGCTCGGCCGGGTGCGACGTCGCCGAGTCGGAGAAGATCCTCACGACGTACCTCGACCGGGGCGGCAACTTCGTCGACACGGCCAACTTCTACAGCAACGGCCACTCGGAGAAGATCCTCGGCGACTACTTCGCCGCCCGCCCAGGACTGCGCGCCCACACGGTCGTGGCCTCGAAGTTCTTCGGCAACATGCACCCCGGCGACCCCAACGGCGGCGGCGCCGGCCGGGGCTCCATCACCGCCCAGCTCCACGAGACCCTGCGCCGCCTCCAGACCGACTACCTCGACCTCTACTGGCTGCACAACTGGGACCGCAACACTCCCCTTGAGGAGACCATGCGCGCCCTCGACGACCTGGTGCGGGCCGGCAAGATCCGCTACATCGGCTTCTCCAACACCCCGGCGTGGGTGACGGCCCAGGCCCAGACCACGGCCCTGCTGCGCGGCTGGACCCCGCTGGTCGCCCTCCAGGTCGAATACTCGCTGCTGGCCAGAACCGTGGAAGGCGAGATCGCCCCGCTGGCCCGGGACCAGGGCCTGGCCCTGACCCCGTGGAGCCCGCTGAAGAACGGCTTCCTGTCCGGCAAATACCGCCGCGGCGCCGACGTGACCGACTCGGCCCGCACCGCCTACGTGGGCGGTCCGACCGACGAGGACTACCGGGTCATCGACGCCGTGGCTGCGGTCGCCGAGGAGACCGGCGCGACCTCGGCCGCGGTCGCCCTGGCGTGGTTGCGCGCCCGCCCCGGCACGGTGGTGCCGATCGTCGGCGCGCGCAAGGTCGAACACCTGGAGAGCAACCTGGTGGAGGCGGCCCTTTCCGAGGAACAACTCCGGTCACTGGACGAGGTCTCGGCCCCCGACCTGGGCTACCCGGCGGCGGTCAACGGCGAGGTCCGGTCGATGCTCCAGTTCGCCGGGACCACGGTCGACGGCGAACCCTCGACCGTCTATCCGCCGCTGCTCCAGAGTTCCGTGCGTTACTGACGCAGAATGGGCGAATGGAATACAAGGTCATTCCCTTTGACGACCAGCCGTGGCACGAAATCATCCCCGGATTGTTCATGGGCGGCCATTTCCGCAACGACCCCACCGGCCTGCTGCCCGTCGTCGTGGCCGACGAGTTCGACGTCGTCATCAGCATGATCCGCCTCGACGGCCACGGCCCAGGGGCCGCAGCCGTCCACCACGCCTGCCACGTGCCCGACGGCCCGCTGAACCCCTCGGAGATCGGCGAGGTCTGCGCGATGGCCGACCTCGCCGCCGAGGCGGTGCGGTCGAAGCTGAAGGTGCTGGTCAGGTGCAGGGCGGGCTACAACCGCTCGGGTCTGGTGGTGGCCCAGACGTTGCTCCAGCTCGGTTACGGCCTCGACGACGCGATCAACCTGGTGCGGACGCGCAGATCGGAGTTCGCCCTGCACAACCCGTTTTTCGTCGACTATCTGGCAAGCGGCTTGGCGCAAACACGAAATACAGAACTGCCTTAATACATCCCGGGGTGAAATCATTAGACGCGAGCTATCTTCTGCTCATGTTGATGCGGATCCCGCTGGACGACACCCCTGACGCTCCGGTGATGGTCGTGGAAGTCGACTACGACGACATCGCCGACGAACAGGGCGTCGAACTGGTCTCCGACACCGGGCCCGGCCGGACCGCCCAGGCGTTGCGCAGCCTCGCCGACTCCTTCGACCACCTCGAACCCGCCGTGTCCGCGATCGTGACCCGCCTCAGGAAAGCGGCCAGGACCCCCGACGCGATCACCGTCGAGTTCGGCCTGAAGTTCGGCGGCGAGACGGGCGTCATCTTCGCCAAGGGCAAGGCCGAGGCCGCGCTCAAGGTGACGGTGACCTGGAACGGTCCAGAGCCAGTCGTGGTCGAGGAGGTCGGCGGAGATGGCGCGGACCAGCCCTGACCGCTACCTCGCCCGCGTCCTGAGCCGGACCGGCCGCAAGCCGGTCGGGGTGGCCTTCGCCGCCGGCGACCGCCACGTGGTGACCTGCGCCCACGTGATCAACACCGCGCTCGGCGTCGACGAACGCAGCACCGACGACCCGTCGGGGGCCTGGGTCGAGGTCGAGTTCCCGTTCGCGGCCGACTCGGGCAGCCGGGTGACCCGGATGGCCGCCGTCGTGCGCTGGATGCCGCGCGGCGGCCTGCCCTTCGACGAGACCGACGTGGCCGGTTTGGAACTGGAGGCCGATCTCCCGCCCGGCGTCGAACCGGCCACCCTGGCGGCCGACGACGGGCCGTGCGGAGAACGGCGGGTCGGCGCATGGGGGCCGAACCGCGACGGTGGGGCCGCCCGCACGGGGAACGTCGCCGGGACCCTGGCCGGCGCCTACGACGCGGCCCGCCTCCAGGTCGACGTCGACCTGCGCGGCTCCTTCCGGGTGCAGCACGGCTACAGCGGCGGCCCGGTCTGGGACCAGGGCACCGGCCAGGTGGTCGGCATCGTGCAGGCCGTGCCGACGAGCTCCAGAGCCGACGACGTGTACGTCGTCAGCGCCGCCACCCTGGTCCGCGCCTGGCCCGAGGTGCTCTACCGGCCGCCGCCCAACCCCTACCGGGGCTTGAGCGCGTTCACCGAGGCCGACGCGCCGTTCTTCTTCGGCCGGGACGACTTCGTGACCGAACTGGCCGACGCCGTCGAGGAACACCCGCTGATCCTGGTGGCCGGACGGTCGGGCGTGGGCAAGTCGTCGGCGGTCGCGGCCGGGCTGGTGCCCCGGCTCCGCGAACGGGACTCGTGGGCGGTGGGCTCGTGCCGGCCGGGAGACGACCCGATGACCCGCCTGATCGGGGCCGTCGCCGAAGCGGCGGGCACCAGGTTGCCCTACCCGATCCAGGTGCTCCAGGCGTGGCACGACCGGCTGGCCGAGGGCGGGTTGGCCGGAGTGGCCCGCCAGGTCGGCGTCGCCACGGGCACCGCCCGCACGCTGCTGATCATCGACCAGTTCGAGCAGGTCTTCACCGAGTGCGGGCCCGACGAGCGGGCCGCCCTCTTCGGCGTGCTGAACCGGCTGGTGGCCGAGCGGCCCCGGGCCGTCCGGGTGGCGGTCAGCATGCGCGCCGACTTCCACTGGCTGCTCACCGAGGCCCCCGCCCCGCTGGGCCCCTACGCCAAGACCCACTGGCACCAGCTGCGGCCGATGACGGCCGACGAGCTGCACCTCGCCGTCGTCGGCCCCGCGCGGGTGGCCGGCGGGGTCGCCTTCGACGACGGGCTCGCCGAGCAGATCTGCGAGGAGTTCGAGGGCCGCCCGGCCGAGCTGCCCCTGCTGGAGTTCACCCTGACCCGCCTGTGGGAACTGCAACGGGGCCGCAGACTCACCCTCCGCTCCTACCGGGAGCTCGGCGGGGTCGGCAGCACGCTGGCCCGCTACGCCGAAGAACGGTTCGCCGCGCTCACCTCGGCCCAGCAGGAGGCGACCCGACGGATCTTCACCGAACTCCTGCAACCCGATGACCACGAGCTCGCCCGCCAGATCAGGCGCATCGACCTGCGCCCCGACGACTGGCCGACGGTCGAACTGCTGCGCGACGCCCGGCTGCTGGCCGTCACCACCGCCGCGGGCGGCGACCAGATCGTCGAGGTCGCCCACGAGGCGCTGCTGCGCGGCTGGCGGCGGCTGGCCGACTGGGCCGCGCTGAGCCGGGACTTCCGCGTGTGGAAGGCGGGCGTCATCGCCGACCGGCAGCGCTGGGAGAGCAACGACCGCGAGGACGACCAGCTGCTGCGCGGCTCCGCGCTCGCCACGGCGGTCGAGATGGTGGCCGGGCACGCCGCCGACAGCGCGGGCGTCGCCGAATACGTGGCCCTGAGCAGGCGGAACGCCGACCGGGAACGGGCCGAACGCGGCAACCTGCTCTTCCGGGTGGCCGCCCCCCGCCTCGCCAGGGAGAGCGAGTCGGCCCTGCGCACGGACGTGCATGCGGCGCTCGCGCTCGGCGTCTGCTCCCTGCAGTCGGCGCCGACCGCCGAGGGAGAACGGGCGGTCCGCCGCGCCCTCGCCCTCGCGGCCACCATCCGCACCCGCCTGCCCCATGAGGGCGCGGTGCGCTCGGCGGCCTTCAGCCCCGACGGCCGCCGGGTGGCGACGGCCGGCCTCGACCACACGGCGCGGGTACACGACGCGGTCTCGGGCGAGGTGCTGACCTGGCTCGACGTCAACGGTCCCCTGCAGGCGATCGTGTTCGGCCCCGACGGGACTACGGTCGCCACCGCCGACGCCGACGGGTCAGGACGGGTGTGGCGGGTGCCGTCAGGCGCGGAACTGGCCTGGCTGGAGCACAAGGGCCCGGTGTACGGGGTCGCCTTCAGCCCCGACGGGCACCGGTTCGTCACGGCGGCCGACGACGGATCGGCCCAGGTGCTGGGCGGCGGCGTGCTCCGGCTCGACCACGGAGGCGGCCCGGTGTGGTCGGTGGCCTTCAGCCCCGACGGCGGCACGGTCGCGACCGCCGGAGAAGACGGTACGGCCCGCCTGTGGGACGCGTGGTCGGCCGAAGAACTGGCCCGGCTCGACCACGGCGGCCGGGTGTGGTCCCTGGCCTTCAGCCCCGACGGAACCCGCCTCGCGACCGCCGCCGAGACCGGGTCGGTGTGGGTCTGGACGACGGGCTCCGACGCGGAGCCGACTCGGCTCGACCACGGCGGCCCGGTGTACTCCGTGACGTTCGACCCCGGAGGCGGCCGGGTGGCCACCGCCTGCGCCGACGGGGTCGCCCGCGTCTGGGACCCGTCCACCGGCAGCGAACTGGCCCGGATGGACCACGGCGACTGGGTGTGGCGGGCGGCGTTCAGCCCCGACGGCGGCCGGGTCGTCTCGGCCGCCGTGAACGGTTCGGCCCGGGTCTGGGACGCGCGCACCGGCCGGGAACAGGCCCGCGTCGACCACGGCGGCTGGGTGTGGTCGGCGGCGTTCAGCCCGTGCGGGGACCGGGTCGTCTCGGCGAGCGAAGACGGCGCGGCGTGGGTGTGGGACGCCCGCGCGGGCGCGGAACTCGCCCGGGTCGACCACGACGGCGGGGCGCGCCTGGTGGCCTTCGCCCCCGACGGCGACCGCGTCGCCTCAGCCGGCGACGACGGCACGGTCCGGGTGTGGGACGCGGCCACCGGCGCGGAACTGGTCAGGCTGCCCCACGCCGGTGAGGTGAACTGCGTGGTCTTCGGCCCCGCCCGCCTGGCGACGGCGAGCGGCGACGGCACGGCACGCGTCTGGGACGCGGACATTGAGGTTCTGCGCCTGCCGCACGATGGGCCGGTGAACTGGGTGGCGTTCGCCCCCGACGGCGCCGGCCTGGCGACGGCGAGCAGCGACGGCACGGCCCGAATATGGGACGCGGGCACTGAAGTTCTGCGCCTGACACATGACGGTGCGGTGAACTGGGTGGCGTTCGCCCCCGACGGCGCCCGCCTGGCGACCGCGAGCGGCGATGGCACGGCGCGGGTCTGGGAGGCGGGGACCGAGATTCTGCGTCTGGCTCACGACGGTGTGGTGTGGACGGTGGTGTTCAGCCCCGACGGCGATCTGCTGGCGTCGGCGAGTGGCGACGGCACGGCTCGCCTCTGGGACGCGCGATCAGGTGCGGAACGGGCCCGGCTGGTCCACGACGTCCTGGTGCGGTCGGTGGTGTTCAGCCCCGACGGCGATCTGCTGGCGTCGGTCGACGACGCCGGATGCGTGCGGGTGTGGGACGCGGACTCGGCCGCGGAGGTGTCGCGGCTGGTCCACGACGGCGAGGTCAACTGGGCGGCGTTCGCCCCCGACGGATCCCGGCTGGCGACGGCCTGCCGGGACGGCTCGGTGCGGATCTGGGACCCCGCCTCGGGCGAGGAACTGGCCGAACTGCCGCACGACGACGCGGTGTGGTCGGTCGCGTTCAGCCCCGACGGATCCCGGCTGGCGTCGGCGAGCGGCGACGGCTCGGCCCGCGTGTGGGCCCTGGGTTCCGAGGAGCTGATCGCCCAGGCGCTGGGCCGTCTCGCGAAGAACCTGACGGAAGGCGAATGGCAGCACCACCTGGGCCCCGACGTCCCCTACCGCCGCCTCAGAGAAGACCTCCCGTAAAGGGCGAAGCGCCCGTCCCCCGGGGAAGAGGACGGACGCTTCTGTGTTGCGGAAGGTGTTACTCGACGTCCACGACCGGGCTGCCCGGACGGCACCGCTCGGGCAGCGGCTCCGTGTTGCACCCCGTCAGGATCCGCAGGATCTGCGGGTCGTGGTCGGAGGCCTGGTCGGAGAACTCGGCGTTGATGTGCACGACGCCGTACGCGTAGCCCTTGATGTTCGGGGTCACCAGGATGTGGTCGAGCGCCTGGGAGTTCCCGTCGAAGATGTACGAGTAGCGCTCACCGGCGGGCAGGTCGTTGATCAGCGCCTTCAGCAGCGCGCCGTTGTCGGTCAGGGTGCCGACGGCGGGCGAGAACTGGTAGTCGTTGATGTCGCCCAGCACGACGGCGCGGGCCTGGCCGGCGCTCTTGGTGTTGAGGTCGGCGATGAAGTTGCGCACCTCGGTCGCCTGCGCGATGCGCTGGACTTCCGTGGTCCGGTTCGGGGGCTGGACGGCCGCCGAGTGGGGGTGGTCGCCGCCCTTGCTGTTGAAGTGGTTGGCGACGACGAACAGCTGCTTGTTGCCGTCGTACAGGAACTCGCCCACCAGCGGCTTGCGGCTCGACGACCAGGCGGACGACGAGGGGTTGATGCGGCCGGGGGAGGCCGACAGGTAGACCTGGTTGCTCGTCGGGCGCTCGCGCAGCACCGTCACGGCCGTGTTGGCGTCGCCGCCCGGACGGTCGACGAAGGTGGTGCGGGCCGGGTTGAACAGGAAGACCTGGCGGATGTTGCCGCCGGGAGCGCCGCCGTCGGTGCCCTCGTTGGGGTCGATCGAGCGCCAGTCGTAGGTCGGGCCGCCGGCCGCGACGATGGCCGCGATGAACTTGGCCACGGTCTGGTCGGCCGCGACGACGCCGCCGGTGGCGGTGCCGTTGTTGTCCTGGATCTCTTCGAGGGCCAGGATGTCCGGCGTGCCGAGGTTGACGACCACGGCCTCGGCGAGGCGCTGGTACTTCGCGGCCGAGTCGGCGACGGTCAGGTTCTCGACGTTGTACGTCGCGATCGACAGGTCGCCGGCCTTCTTCGGCGGGGTCACCTTCTGGCGCTTGAGGCCGCCCTCGGTGATGGCGCCGAGCTGGGTGGCCTGCAGGACGTAGCCGCCGAAGCTCTGGTAGTCGATGACGCCGGTGGTGCCGGCGGCCAGCGTCGAGCCGACGTTGGCGGCGGGGGCGCCGACGAGCGACTGGATGAAGAACCGGCCCGCGTTGTTGTCGGCGTAGTCGAGGTAGACGTGGCCGCCGCGCGGGGTCGGGTTGTGGTTCGGGGTGTACGTCACCCAGAGCTCGCCGAACTCGGTGTTGACCGGGCTGACCAGCTTGGTGTCCTGGGCGACGGTCATCCGCATGCCCTCGTGGACCTCGAGGTAGTCGAGCACGTACGACGACGGCTCCAGCGGCTGGGCCTCCAGGGCGCCCGACTTGGTGTAGACGGCGGGCAGGTTCACCGTGACCGGCGCGGGCAGCGCGTTGCCACCCGACAGCTTGACGGTGCTGATGGTGCCGCCGAGCTCGGTCAGCGCCTGCGAGCCCGTGGCCGGGCGGTATTCGGTGACGCGGCCGGTGGCCAGGACCGAGTCGCCGGGGACGACCGTCGGAGACGTCGAGCCCATGAAGACGAAGATGCCCTCGGAGGTCAGCGGGTCGGCGTCGGCCGACGGGTCCTGCATCCAGTAGCCGCGCGAGTTGCCGGTGGTGCGGACGGCGGTGACGATGCCGGGCACGTTGGTGACGTTCTGGCCGACGATCGGGGAGATCCGGCCGGAGCCCTGGATGTCGTGGATGCGGACCGAGCCGGGCGTCGGGTCGGTCGGGCCGCCGCCGGGGTTGTCGGTCGCGGTGACCGTGGTGCCGGCGCTGTTGGTGGCCTTCGGCACGCCCGAGGAGAAGTCGACCGAGTTGTTGTCGGTGTCGGCCATCGAGCCGGTGCGGGCGGCGGCCGTCGAGTTCGTCAGGCCGGGAGCGGCGAGGGTCTCGACGTTGGCGGTGGCGCCGTAGCCGACGAGGTCCTTGACGTTGGGGGCGGTCGAGCACGAGATGCCGCAGCCGACCAGCGGGATCTGCGACGTGACCAGCGCGACGACGCCGGAGGTGGCCGACATCGGGATCGAGCCGGTGGCGTCGGGGGTCGGCAGGCTCAGCGTGCCGCCGGCGCCGGCCGCCTGCTGGACCAGGTATTTCCCGTTCGCCGGGATCGTTCCACTCAGGTTCGTCATCTGGAAGACGGAACCCGCGGCCGAGGCGTATTGAACGCTCCAGCCGGACACGTTGACCGGGCTGCCGGTCAGGTTGGCCAGCTCGATGTAGTCGTTCTTGATGGTCGCCGTCGAGTTGCCACCGCCACCGTAGACGCCGGAGATCACGACGTCGGTCGACAGGGCGTTCGCGGGCGCCGGTACGGTCGTCAGGGTGGCGGCGACCGCTAACGACAGACCTGCCGCGGCGATCAGGCGGCGTGCTCTGGGAATAGCCACAGGTGTTCTGCTCCTTGGGGGAGATGGTCTCCACAGAGCATGGTGCCACCGCATATCCCTTGGAAATGGCACATTCTGCTACTACCGAGGAGTTCTCCGTTTCTTTCCGTGACGTTTCACTACGTCTGAGTTCGCGACGTGGGCAAACGGCTTTCTGACGGCACTCGTGGACGGGTCGGCCACAGCTTCAGTGAAATGCCGAAGCCGGTTCCCGCATGAAGAGGGTGTACGCAGCCCCGCCGACGAAGGACGCAAGTGGATGAACGCCAGGCCCGGTTCGAGCAGGTCTACCACGAGACGTACGGCCACCTCAGCGCGTACGCCGCCCGCCGCTGCGCCGACCCTCACGACGCCGCCGACGTGGTCGCCGAGACCTATGAGATCGCCTGGCGGAAGATCGCCCGATTACCGTCCGGCCACGAGGCCCTGCTCTGGTTGTACGGCATCGCCCGCCGCGTCGTCGCGGGTCATCGCAGGGGCGAGGCGAGGCGGCGGTCCCGCCTGGCCGAACTCGACGCCGACCTGGCGGCCCTCTACGCCGACCCCGTCGAACTGACCGCCATCCACGAGATCTTCGCGACCCTCAGGGCCGACGACCGGGAGCTCCTGGGCCTGATCGCCTGGGAGGGCCTGTCCCACGAGGAGATCGCCGCCGTCTTGGGCATCTCCCGCAACGCGGTCCGCATCCGTCTCCACCGGGCCCGGCGACGCTTCTCCGACCTCCTCGACAAGGCAGCCCTCCGGGCGGAAAGGTCCCCGTGAACGACACCGACGACCTCATCGTTTCCCTGGCCAGGGTCGAACCCGGCCGTCCTGGGGCCGATGCGTCCGGCGCGGGGGCGCGGACGCTGCTGGCCCAGATCACCGCGCGGAAACCGGCCGGCAAGCTCAGGCGCCTCGGCCTGGCTCTCGCCGGAGCGACCGCGGTGGCCGGGGTCGCGCTCCTCCAGACCGGCTCGCCCTCCTACGCCGTCACCAAGGACGCCGACGGCGTCGTCTGGATCAAGATCCACGACTTCGGCGACGTCAGCGGCCTGCGGGCCGATCTGGCCGGGCTCGGGGTGTCGGCCATGGTCGACGGCGTGCCGGCCGGTCACTGGTGCCGGGAGCCGAGGGGCGAGACCGTGCTCGACCCCGCGCCGGGCCTCTACTCGCTCCCCCAGGACGGCCCGGTCTTCACGATGCGCATCGACGGCAAGCTGCTCAAGCCCGCCCAGACGATCGTCTTCACCGTCGGCGCGGGCGGGAGCGTCAGCACCCTGGTCTACCGGGGGCCGGTGGCGGCGTGCGAACTCGTACCGAGACCGCCCTTCGGCGGAGAGGCGATCGAGGAGCCGTTCCGGTTCGCGGACGTGCCCGGCATCGAAGGCCGGACCGTCGGCGAGGCGCTGCCCGGACTGCCGGAGGAGGCCGTCGAGTTCATGGTCATCGACATTCCGCCGGGCAACCCCGGAGGCTGGGGGACGGGGCCGATCCGGAAAGAGGTCGACCACGACTGGCACGTCTGGGGGGCGGTCCGGTTCCACGACGATCCCGGCACTCTGGTCCTCCTGGTCACCGAGGAGGCGCTCGACCGCAACCCCGTCACCGGCGGCTAGAACGACGTCGACTGGCCCGGCTCCAGGAGGCGCAACCGGTCGGCGAGTTCGTACTTCTCGAACGCGTCGAGCAGGTCGGCCGGGCCCTCGGTGAAGTGCTGCCAGCCCTCCATGTGGACGGGCACGACCACCTCGGCGCCGGTGATCAGGGTCGCCTCCACCACCTCCTCGGCCGTGAAGGTCAGGAAGCCGTCGAGCAACGGGGTGCGGGCCGCGCCGGCGAAGAAGAGCCCGGCGTCCATCGGGCCGAGCCGTTCGGTGATCTCCCTGGTGGCCTCCAGTGAGGCGTTGTCGCCGCTGACGTAGATCGCCGGTAGATCGAAGGCGGTCAGCACGAAGCCCGTCACCGGGCCGGTGAGATCTTCCGTGCCCGGCGGGCCGTGCCTGCCCGGCACCCACGTGATGCGGAGGGAGCCGCCGTCGGGCCGCTCGAAGGTCACGTGGTCCCAGGGCCGCAGGCCGGTGATGTCCTCGCCGAGCCGTTCGGCCGCCTCCGGGGTGGTCAGCACCTCGGGCACCTCGTCGAGCAGGGCCCGGCCCGAGCGGTCGAGGTTGTCGGCGTGCTGATCGTGGGAGAGCAGGATGATGTCCAGGTCGCCCAGCTCCTCCCGGGAGACGGCCGGGCCGGTGGTCTTGATCAGCGTCCGGGTGCCGCTGGCGATCGGTCCGGGCGCGTCCAGGGCCGGATCGGTGAGCAGCCGGAGGCCGCCGATCTCCAGCAGCGCGGTGGGCCCGCCCACCAGGCGCACGGTGCAGGTTTTCCGCTCCATCACCCCATCCTGCGCACACTCCGCTTGTGGGGATTCGTCCGGGGGTGCCGGACACCACATGTTGATGTGACAGCCGAGATCGATCCCATATATGGTGTCCCCCGCGTTGGTTCGCCCCGCCCGCCAGGCGGGGCGCCGTAAGAGGGAACCCGGTGAGAGTCCGGGACTGCCCCGCAGCGGTGAGTGGGAACGAAAGCCGTCAATCGAGCACTGGGTTTTTCGAAAAGCCTGGGAAGCGACGGCCATTAGGCGCTTCGAGAACGAAGCACGCCCGCGAGTCCGAAGACCTGCCAATCGCGTTTTTGGTCCGAGGCCGCGTGGGACGGCCCCGCCCGGTGCCTTCGTGCCCGCGCGCCTCGGTGAGTTCGCGAGGAGAGGACGAGGATGCGCATCAAGAAGCGCGACGGCTCGCTCGAACCGGTCGACGTGACCAGGATCGTGGCCGCGGTGGAGAGCTGTTCCGGCGGGCTCGCCGACGTCGAGCCGCTGCGGGTCGCCACCCGGACGATCAGCGGCCTGTACGACGGCGCCACCACCGCCGAACTCGACCGCCTGTCGATCCAGACCGCCGCCGAGATGATCGGCGAGGAGCCGCAGTACTCCCGGCTGGCCGCGCGGCTGCTGGCGGCCTACATCCGCAAGGAGGTGGACGCCGACACGTTCAGCCGGTCGATCAAGGAGGGCCACGCCCTCGGCCTGATCGGCGACGCCACCGCCGCCTTCGTGGCCGACCACGCCGACCTGCTCGACGCCACGATCGATCACGACAACGACCGGCGGTTCGAGTACTTCGGCCTGCGCACCGTGTACGACCGCTACCTGCTCCGCCACCCCCAGACCCGGCTGCCCGTGGAGACCCCGCAGTTCTGGCTGCTCCGGGTGGCCTGCGGCCTGGCCCGGACGCCCGGCGAGGCGGTCGAGCTCTACCGGCTGATGTCGTCGCTGGCCTACCTGCCCAGCTCGCCGACCCTGTTCAACTCCGGCACCGGGCACACCCAGATGTCCTCGTGCTACCTGGTCGACTCCCCGCGCGACGAGCTCGGCTCGATCTACGAGCGGTACGCCCAGGTCGCCCACCTGTCGAAGTTCGCCGGCGGCATCGGCATCTCGTGGTCGCGGGTGCGTTCGCGGGGCGCCCTGATCAAGGGCACCAACGGCCACTCCAACGGCATCGTGCCGTTCCTGCGCACCCTCGACGCCTCCGTGGCCGCCGTCAACCAGGGCGGCCGCCGCAAGGGCGCCGCGTGCGTCTACCTGGAGCCCTGGCACCCCGACGTCGAGGAGTTCCTGGAGCTCCGCGACAACACCGGCGAGGACGCCCGCCGCACCCACAACCTCAACCTGGCCAACTGGATCCCGGACGAGTTCATGCGCCGTGTCGAGTCGGACGGCATGTGGTCGCTGTTCGACCCGAACGAGCTGCCCGAGCTGCCCGACCTGTGGGGCGACGCCTTCGACGAGGTCTACCGCGAGGCCGAAGAAAACCAGCGTTATGTACGCCAGATCCGCGCCCGCGACCTCTACGCCAAGATGATGCGCACCCTGGCCCAGACCGGCAACGGCTGGATGACCTTCAAGGACACCTCCAACCGCACCTGCAACCAGGCCGCCGAGCCGGGCAACGTGGTGCACCTGTCGAACCTGTGCACCGAGATCATCGAGGTGTCGAACGACACGGAGACCGCGGTCTGCAACCTGGGTTCGATCAACCTGGCCGCCCACCTGTCAGCGGGCGGAATCGACTGGGACAAACTGCGCAAGACCGTGAAGACCGCCGTCGTCTTCCTCGACCGCGTGATCGACATCAACTACTACCCGACCGAGCAGGCCGCGGCGAGCAACCCCCGCTGGCGTCCGGTCGGCCTGGGCCTGATGGGCCTCCAGGACGTCTTCTTCGCGCTCCGCCTGCCCTTCGACTCCCCCGAGGCCAAGGAGCTGTCCACCCGGATCTCCGAGGAGATCTACCTGGCCGCCCTCGACACCTCGGCCGACCTCGCGGCGGAGCACGGGCCGCACCCGGCGTACGCCGAGACCTGGGCGGCCCGCGGCAAGCTCCAGCCCGACCTGCACGGTCTCAGCCCCGAGTGGACCGCCCTCCGCGCGAAGATCGCCGAGCACGGGCTGCGCAACTCCCTGCTGATCGCCATCGCCCCCACGGCCACCATCGCCTCGATCGCGGGCTGCTACGAGTGCGTCGAGCCGCAGGTGTCCAACCTCTTCAAGCGCGAGACGCTGAGCGGGGAGTTCCTCCAGATCAACAACGCGCTGGTCGCCGAGCTCAAGGCCCGCGGCCTGTGGACCGAGCCGATCCGGACCGCCATCCGCCAGGCCGAGGGCTCGGTCCAGGGCATCGCCGAGTTGCCCGGCGAGGTCAGGAGCCTGTTCCGGACCGCCTGGGAGCTGCCCCAGCGGGCCCTCATCGACATGGGGGCGGCGCGGGCGCCGTACATCGACCAGAGCCAGTCGCTCAACCTGTTCATGGCCAGCCCGACCATCGACAAGTTGTCGTCGATGTACCTGTACGCCTGGAAGTCGGGCCTGAAGACCACCTACTACCTGCGCTCGCGCCCCGCGACGCGCATCCAGCAGGCCACCGTGCCCGTCGCCGCCGTCGACGCCGCCATCGCCTGCTCCCTGGAGAACCCCGAGTCCTGTGAGGCGTGCCAGTGATGCTGCTCGACCCCGGCATGAGCCTGACCCTGCGCCCGATGCGCTACCCGGCGTTCTTCGAGCGCTACCGCGACGCCATCAAGAACACCTGGACCGTCGAGGAGGTCGACCTGCACTCCGACCTCGCCGACCTGGGCAGGTTGTCGCCGGCCGAACGCCACCTGGTGTCGCGGCTGGTGGCCTTCTTCGCCACGGGTGACACGATCGTCGCCAACAACCTGGTGCTCAACCTCTACCAGCACGTCAACGCCCCCGAAGCGCGCCTCTACCTGTCGCGGCAGCTCTTCGAGGAGGCCGTGCACGTGCAGTTCTACCTGAACCTGCTCGACACCTACGTGCCCGACGAGCAGGAGCGCTTCGCGGCGTTCGCGGCGGTGGAGAACATCCCGTCGATCAGCCGCAAGGCCGAGTTCTGCTTCCGCTGGATCGACTCCCTCGGCGACCTCAAGAGCCTGGAGACCAAGGCCGACCGCCGGGCCTTCGTGCTCAACCTCATCTGCTTCGCCGCGTGCATCGAGGGCCTGTTCTTCTACGGCGCCTTCGCGTACGTCTACTTCCTGCGCTCCCGCGGCCTGCTCAACGGCCTGGCCTCGGGCACGAACTGGGTGTTCCGCGACGAGTCGATGCACATGGCGTTCGCGTTCGACGTCGTCGAGGTGGCCCGCGCCGAGGAGCCCGACCTGTTCGACGACGACCTGGTCGCCCAGATCAGGACCATGCTCGCCGAGGCGGTCGACTGCGAGGCCCAGTTCGCCGAGGACCTGCTGAACCAGGGCGTGCCCGGCATGTCGATCGCCGACATGCGCCTCTACCTGGAGCACGTCGCCGACCGGCGGCTGGCCCAGCTCGGCATCGCGCCCCTGTACGGCTCGAAGAACCCCTTCGCGTTCATGGAGCTCCAGGACGTGCAGGAGCTCTCGAACTTCTTCGAGCGCAAGGTCTCGGCCTACCAGGTCGGCGTCACCGGCTCGGTCAGCTTCGACGCCGACTTCTAGCCGCGGGCACCCGGGTGCCGCCGATCGCGCCACTCCGCGTACGCCGTCACCCGGGCCAGCGCCCCGACGGCCTGCTCGGGGTAGGCGTAACACGGCACCCGGCCGCCGACCAGCCCGTCGTGGCCGAGCACGCATGCCAGCGTGGTCACCTCGCGCTCGGCCGCCAGCACGGTCTTCCACGCCGTCCCGAGGTCCGACCCGAACGGCGCGACGACCAGACACGCGTCGGCGTCGTCGTCGGGCCCGCACGGCAGCAGCGGCGTGGCCGCGACGGTGTGCGGCAGGTCGCCGCCGACCGCCACCCGGCGGCCCGCCGGCAGCGGCTGGTAGGCCAGCAGCCGGACCGTGTCGACCAGATCACGCAGCCCCTCGACGAGGATCACCCCGGTGGCGCGGGCCAGCGCCGCCAGGCCCTCGGTCACGCCGGCGGGGGCGAGGACCACGATCGGCTTACGGCGGCTGACCCGCGCCGCGACCTGCGCGAACTCCCGGGGATCCCCCAGCGAGTCGACGACGATGACGGTCGTCAGCGGGTCGTCGCCCCAATGGGTGAGCATCTCCGCGTCGTCGGCCCGCACGTAGGAACACACCGGCAGCACGTCGACTAGCGCCACCAGCACCGCCTCCGACCGTGCCAGCACGGCCACCTCACCAGGAATGGAAACCACGCCCCCAGGCTGCCCGCGTCAAGATTTCCCGAGTAGGGCCGGACGGCTCGCCCCGAAAGGACCAAAGTCCCGCCGGTTAGGAGCAGAATGTCGGCATGGCTCACCCCCTCGTGCCCAGCATGCGCCTGGATGAGCTGCTCGCCGAGCTGCAGACCCGGCTCGAGGCGGTGCTGGCCACCCGCGACCGCGTCCACTCCCTGCTCGAAGCCGTCGTGCTCATCGGCAGCGACCTCCAGCTGGAGACCGTGCTCGGCCGGATCGTGGAGACCGCCGCCCGGCTGGTCGACGCCACCTACGGCGCGCTCGGCGTGGTGGGCGAGGAGTCCACCCTCCTGGAGTTCATCCCGGTCGGGCTGAGCGAGGAGGAGATCGCCCGCATCGAGCACTGGCCCCACGGCCTCGGGCTGCTCGGCCTGCTCATCAAGGAGCCGAAGCCGCTGCGGCTGGCCCGGATCAGCGACCACCCCGACTCCTACGGCTTCCCGCCCGGCCACCCGCCGATGGGCAGCTTCCTCGGCGTGCCGCTGCGGGTGCGCGACGAGGTCTTCGGCAACCTCTACCTGACCGAGAAGCGCGGCGGCGCCGAGTTCGACGAAGAGGACCAGGCGGTCGTCACCGCGCTGGCCACCGCCGCCGGCGTCGCGATCGAGAACGCCCGCCTCTACGAGGAGACCCGCCGCCGCGAGATGTGGTTACAGGCGTCGTCCGAGGTGACCACGAGCCTGCTGTCGGGGGCCGGGCCCCACGAGGTGCTCACCCACGTGGTCGGCCGGGCCCGCGAGATGGCCGACGCCGACGTCGCGGTGTTGCGCTTCGGCAACGGCACCGAGATCGTCGAGGGCGACCTGGCCGACCTCGTCGACCAGGCGTCGATACCGCTCGGCCGGGTCGGTTCGGTGCGCGCGGTGCTGCTGCTCGGCAAACGTCCGGGCCGGTTGCCGTTCACGCCGTCGCTGCTGCGCATGCTGAGCGCCTTCGCCGACCAGGCGTCGATCGCGCTGGAACTGGCCGAGGCCCGCGAGGACGCCGAGCGCCTGGGCCTGCTCGAAGACCGCCACCGCATCGCCAAGGACCTGCACGACGTCGTCATCCAGCGGCTGTTCGCCACCGCCATGACGCTGATGAGCACGGTCCGGCTGGTCGACCACCCCGAGGCGGCGACCCGGGTCAGGCACACGATCGACGAGCTCGACGAGACGATCCGGCAGATCCGCTCCACCATCTTCGCCCTGCAGTCGCCGGCCGTGATGGGCGAGCAGAGCCTGCGCTCCCACATCGTCGAACTGGTCGAGGGCGCCCGCGGCCACCTGGGCTTCATGCCGGGCCTGCGGATGGACGGCTGGCTCGACAACGCCGTCAGCGACGCGGTCGCCGAACAGCTCCTCGCCGTCCTGCGCGAGGCCCTGTCGAATCTGGTACGCCACGCGAAGGCCACCCGCGCCGAAGTGGTGGCCGAGGTGACCGACGGCGTGCTGACCCTGATCGTCCAAGACGACGGCGTCGGCGTCACCGCCGGGGGCCGCCGCAGCGGCCTGCGCAACCTGGAGGAGCGGGCGGTCCTGCTGGGCGGCTCCTTCGCCATCGGCCCGGCCGACGGCTGGCACACCCGGCTGCGCTGGAGCGTGCCCGTTCGATGAGGCAGATTCCGAACGCGAGACACCGCCCGCCTTCGGCAGCCCGTGTCTCGCTCAGGTGAGGCGGCGCCCCGACACCTCTTCGGTCGAGAGCGTCACGAAGTGGTCGAACGCCGACGGCGCCCAGGGCATCAGCGGCAGCGCCGACAAGCGGGCGATCTCCTCGGGCGCGGTCACCCCGCGGGCGTGCCCGAGCACGGTCACCGACCAGCCCGAGCCGGTGTCCTTGTCGACGTCGTCGATCTCGAACGCCACCACGGCGTCCCGGGTCGCGGCGGCCAGGCGGGAACCGATGGCGGTCCGGATGACGACGGTCTCCCCGTCGAGGACGTAGTTGACCGGCTGGACGGCGGGCAGCGCCCGGTAGGTGAAGACCAGCCGCCCGATAGGCGTGGTGGCCAACAGGCCCAGGCACTCCTCCCGCGACAACACCGAGAGTCCGGCCGAGTCGATTCTCATGACGTGAGTCTGCCGGTAACGGCATATAGGGGATTAGGGACTTAAGTCCCGTCAATCGCGCCGATCTGCCCTCATCCGGGCCGCGAGCGCCGCCGCCTGGGTCCGGCGCTGCATGTTCAGCTTGGCCAGCAGGTTGGAGACGTAGTTCTTGACGGTCTTCTCCGCCAGATACATGCGCTCGCCGATCTGCCGGTTCGTCAGCCCCTCGCCGATCAGCTCCAGGATCGTGCGCTCCTGCTCCGACAGCGTCCCCAGCGGGTCGGTGCGGGCGGCCTGGTCGCGCAGCCGGTGGAGCATCGACCGGGTGGTCTGCGGGTCGAGCAGCGACTGCCCGGCGGCGACCGTGCGGACCGCGCCCACCAGGTCGGAGCCGTGGATCTGCTTCAGCACGTAGCCCGCCGCCCCGGCCATCACGGCCTCGAAGAGCGCGTCGTCGTCGGCGTAGGAGGTGAGCATGAGGCAGGCCAGGTCGGGCACCTGACTGCGCACCTCACGGCAGACCTGCACACCGTCGCCGTCGGGCAGCCGTACGTCGAGGATCGCCACGTCGGGCCGCAGGGCGGGGATGCGCGCGGCCGCCGCGGCGGCGGTGCCCGCCTCGCCGACGACCTCGATGTCCTCCTCCGACTCCAGCAGCGCCGCCACACCACGCCGCACGACCTCGTGGTCGTCGAGCAGGAAGACACGAATCATGGGACGAATCTAGATACCCGAGGTCTCCAGGGGAAGGGACCTAAGCCCTCCCTACGAGTTGAGGCGGCCGAACTCGTAGCTCAGCGCGATGAGATAGGTCGTCCACGCCATGAACGGAAGTAGCAGCAGGGCCGCCATCTTGCTGTCGCGCCAGAAGACGAAGAAGCCGGCGAGCTGGAGCAGCAGGAAGATCGACGCCTCGACCGCGGCCACGTAGTGGAGGCGCAGCCCGAGCGAGAGGGGCGCCCACAGCCCGTAGGCGATCAGCAGGGCCACCCACCACCACAGGGCGAGCGGCCGGGCCTCCTCGTACCAGAGCAGACCGGCGATCAGGGCGATGGTGAGTGAGAGGAAGGCGAACATCGGCCCGTGCAGCCAGATGGGCAGCTCGAAGGGGGGACGCTGGAACTCCGCGAGCCCCGGCCGCGCGTTCTGTGCGATCACCCGGTTGTCGATCGCCGTCGCCAGCACGGCGAGCAGCGCGAGCACCAGCCCCGGCCAGCGCCGGAGCCAGTGGGTACGCGGGGGTTCACTCATGGTGACACCGTAACGTCCCGTAAAACGGCCCGGCCGGAACCGGGCCGTTTCCGGTCAGGCGACGGTGCAGGCGCTCCCGTTCAGCGTGAACGCGCCCGGCCGCGCGCTGTTGCCGGTGTGGTTGGCGTTGAACCCGAACGACTGGCTCCCGTTCACGGGGATCGTCGCGTTGTACGACATGTTGGTGGCCGTGACGTTCCCGCTGGCCGGCGAGACGGTGGCGTTCCACGCCGAGGTCACCGTCTGCCCGGAGGGCAGCGTGAAGGCCAGGTTCCACGAGCTGATCGGGCTGGTCCCGGTGTTGGTGATGGTCACGCCGGCCGTCAGCCCGGTGTTCCACGGGTTGACCGTGTAGGCCACCCGGCAGGGCCCGTTGCCGGGGGTGGGCGTCGGCGTGGGCGTCGGGCTGGGAGTGGGCGACGGAGAGGGTGACGGAGAAGGCGAGGGCGACGGAGAAGGCGAGGGTGAGGGCGACGGCTGGGTGCCGTCGAGGCCGAAGAAGCTGATCGCCATCGCGGCCTGGCCCGACAGCGGCAGGTTGTGGCCCACCCCCTGGAGGCTGATCGCCTCGACCTGGGTGCCGTAGCGGGTCCGCGTCCAGCCGGAGCGCGGGGTGTCGGTGGAGGTCGGCGTCTGCGACAGGCCGTGGACGTTGGTCCACTGCTTGATCTGCTCCCCGAAGTTCGGGTAGCGCAGCGTGGCGTCCTCGGTGCCGTGCCAGATCTGCATCCTCGGCCACGGCCCGCCGTAGCCGGAGTAGGCGCCGCGCACCAGGTCACCCCACTGCTGCGCACTCCTGATCAGCTGCCCGTTGGCGCACTGGCTGTTCCACGTCGACCCGCCCGTGGTGGCGAAGCAGGCGAACGGCACGCCCATGAACGCCGCCCCGGCCTTGAACACGTCGGGGTAGTCGCCGAGCAGCACGTTGGTCATCATGCCGCCCGAGGAGGCCCCGGTCGCGAAGACCCGGTTGGGGTCGGCGTTGTAGCGCGACTTCACGTAGTTGACCATCGAGACGATGCCCACCGGGTCGCTGTTGCCGTTGTGGGTGAGCGCGCCGGAGGAGTAGACGTCGAAACACTGGCCGCTGCGGGTCGCCGACGGGTAGATCACGATGAAGCCGTGGCGGTCGGCCAGCGAGGCGAACTCCGTGCCCGAGTAGAACGCGGGGCCGGTCCCGGTGCAGTAGTGCACGGCCACCAGGATCGCCGGGCGCTGGGCGACGTTGTCGGGGACGTACAGGTGCATGCGCAGGTTGGTGGGGTTGGTGCCGAAACCCGTCACCTCGACGAGCGAGGCCGCCTGAGCCGACCGCACGGGTATCAACCCCGCCGCGAGGATCAGGAGCGCGACCAGGAGTCGTTTCATGCTCTCCTCCGAACGTTCGAAATATATCGGAGAGTGATCCGAAATATTTCAACAGGCAACGTTCAGCACGGAGGAGATCCGCCCACCTGGGACGGGTCATGAAACATTCGGAAAGAGGTTCTTCCGGAAGACCGGACAGGTGGTGAAGTCATCGTGGGTACAGCGAAGCCCGCCCTCCAGGAAGTCGACCGCGGCCTGGATCTCGGCCATCCGCCGCTTCAGGTCGTCCTGGTGCCGCCTGATGATCGCCCGCCGATCCGACGGGACCGCGAAGAGCGCCCGGATGTCCGGGAGCGACAACCCCGCCTGCCGGGCCTTGACGATGACCGCCACCCGGAACCGGTCGTCGTCGCCGTACCGCCGCCGCCCGCCGGAGTCGCGGGCCGGCCGCAGCAGCCCTTCGGCCTCCCAGTGCCGCAGCACGTGGGCGGCCAGGCCGAACTCCCCGGCCAGCGTCCCGATCGCCACGCTTGACTTCATGTCGACATTAAGTCGCACGATGTTCGGCATGTCGAACACCGAGGTCATCGCCCTGCTGGACGAGATAGAGAAGCACCCCGACGCGGTCCGCGTCCGCGAGCGCACCTACGAACTGCTCGGCGCGGCGGCCGAAATCGTCGACGTCGGCTGCGGCGGCGGCCGGGCCGTCCACGAACTGGGCGCCCGCGCGGTCGGCGTCGACCACGACCCGGCCACAGTCGCCATCGCCCGCGCCCGCTACCCCGGGTCCCGCTTCCACGTCGCCGACGCCCACGCCCTGCCCTTCCCCGACGCGAGCCTCGACGGCTACCGCGCCGAACGGGTGATCCACGTGCTGGACGCCCCGAGGGCGCTGGCCGAGGCCAGGCGGGTGCTGCGCCCGGGCGGCCGGCTGGTCCTGGCCGGGCACGACTGGGACCTGTTCGCCGTCGACTCCTCCCTGCCCGAGGTCACCCGCCGTGTCGTGCACGCCCGCGCCGACCAGATCGCCGACCCGAGAGCCGCCCGCCGGGCCCACCACCTGCTGCGCGAGGCCGGTTTCGCCGACGTCGCCACCGAGGTCTTCGGCACCGTGGTCACCGGCCCCGAGGGCCTGCCGGTGGTGCTGAACCTGGCCAAGGACCAGGAGGGCGAGGAGATCGCCGCCTGGCGCGACGACCAGCGCCGCAGAGCGGCCGAAGGCCGCCTGTTCCTGGCCGTTCCGGTTTTCGTCACCTCGGGCCAGGTGATTGCATGACTCCATGCGTCTTGGCGTCGGATGTGCGATGTGGAACCAGAAGTCGTGGCCGTCACAGGGCCTGGCCGACTACGCGGCCTACTGCACCGCCGTCGAGGGCAACACGACCTTCTACGCCGTCCCGTCGCGCGAGACCGTCGAGTCGTGGGCCCGCCAGACCGGCCCCGACTTCCGCTTCCTGATCAAGCTCCCCAAGACCATCACCCACGAACGCCGCCTGACGGGCGCGGCCGACGAACTGCGGGCGTTCCTGCACACGATGGAGCCCCTCGGCCCCCGCAACCACGCCCTGTGGATCCAGTTGCCCGGCGGCTTCGGCCCGCCCGACCTCGGCGTCCTGGCGGCCTTCCTGCGCGGGCTGCCCACGGGCCACCGCTACGCCGTCGAGGTGCGCCACCGGGCCTTCTTCGACGACGAGCGGGCCGCCTCGGCCCTGGAGAAGGTACTGGCCGCCCGCGACGCCGAATGGGTGCCCTTCGACACCACGGTCCTGTTCGAGCGCCCGCCGACCTCCGACACCGAACGCGAGGCGTGGACGCGCAAGCCGCGCATGCCCAGGAGGGACCGCGCGCTGACCGCCCACCCGCTGATCCGCTACATCGGCCGCGACGACCCCGACCGGACCGTCGAGGGCTGGGCCTTCTGGGTGGAGAAGACCGTCGAGTGGCTGAAGGAGGGCCGCTCGCCGACGATGTTCGTGCACACCCCCGACAACGTCGACGCGCTCACCCTCAACCGGCGTTTCCACGAGGCGGTCAGGGCCCGCCTGCCCGAACTGGAGCCGCTGCCCGAGCCTCCCGAGACCGAGCCGCTGACCCTCTTCTAGAGCACCGACAGGTGCAGGCCCTCGCCGACGGCGTACAGGTCGAAGAGCCGCAGCGTCGCGGCGTCGTCGGCGCACAACGTCACCCGTTCCGACTGGCGGCTCACGGCGTCCAGGCAGGCTCCGGCGCGGGAGACGCCCGACCCGATCCGCACCGTCACGGGCCGGCCGTGGAACGTGTAGTGCACCCGCTGCTCCCAGGACCTGGGCGCGGTCTCGGCGCCGAGCCTGACCACCTCGATCCGGTCGAGCCGCCACCCTTCGGGCAGCAGCGTGTCCGCCGCGTACGACCTCGCCCGCTGGACGACCGTCAGCTCCGACGCGACGCGGTGCAGCACGCCGCGCACGCCCGGCTCCTCGAGTTCGTTCGCGCCGGCCTGGACCCAGGTGCCGTCGGGCATGCGCCAGCGCAGCCAGTCGTCCTGCCAGAACGCCGGGTTGCCGTTCACCGGCGGCGCCGCCTCACCGCTCCCCGGAGGCACCAGCAGGTCGAGCAGGATCGCCGACTTGGGCTGGTCTCCCGACTCGTAGATCGCCGCGCGCTCGTCGTCGACGTCGTAGATCGACAGGCTGCCGCCTCCGCGCCTGACCGACTCGGGCAACCAGCCGAAGACGGGATAGCGGTCGAGGACCACGCCGCGGGTGATCGAAGGACCGGCGACGGTGTCCGCTTCCCGGTCGGCCGGGTTGATGAACACCGCCAGCGCCCCCGCGAGCGCCAGTGCCCCCGCCAGGCCGCCGGCCCGCCGCGCCCGCCGCCGTCTCCGCCCGCCGCGCACGGCCGCGCCGACGTCGATGGTGGTGTGCGGGGGCGGGTCTCGTACCAGATCATGAAGTTGCGCGGTCAGCCCGTCGGACACGTCAGACCCTCTCCAGGTTCCTGCGCAGCGTCGCCAGCCCCCGCGAGGCCTGGCTCTTGACGTTCCCGGGCGAACAGTTCATCGTCCGCGCCGCCTCCTCGATCGACAGGTCGCAGTAGTACCGCAGCACCACCGCCGCCCGCTGCCGCGGCGGCAGCGCGTCGAGGGCGGTCTGCAGGTCGAGAGCGGTCTCCAGGTCCTGTACGGCTACCGCCTCGTCCGTCCCCGTCCACGGCACCACCCACCGCGCCCAGAACCTCCGACGCTCGGCCAGGAACTCGTTCACGAGCACCGCCCGCGCGTAGCCGTCGAGGTTGCCGGCCTGTCTCGCCCGCTTCCAGTGCACGAACAACTTCGTGATCGCCGCCTGGACCAGGTCGTCGGCCTGGTGCCAGTCGCCGCACAACAAATAGGCCACCCTGCGTAACCAGGGCGACTTCGCCGTGGCGTACTCGATGAACTCGGCGTCCGCCGCCATCAGGTGCCCTCCCGGGGATGCCGTCACATCTCTGATGGCCCGAACCCGCGGAAAGGTTGCACGGCTCTAGAGCTTTTCCTGCCGGGGCAGGACCACCTCCCGCAGGATCAGCAGCAGGGCGGCGGCCAGCGGGATGCCCAGCAGGGCGCCCACCACGCCGAGCAGCGCGCCGCCGAGCAGCGCCCCGATGATCGTCGCGATCGGCGGCACGTCGACCGACGACTTGAAGACCCTCGGCGAGATGATGTAGTTCTCGATCTGCTGGTAGATCACGAAGAAGACCACACAGGCGATGCCGACGGGCAACGAGGTCAGCAGGCCGACCAGGGAGGCCACGGCGGCCCCGATGACCGCGCCGACCATGGGGATCAGGTCGGTGATCGCCACGAAGATGGCCAGCGCCAGGGCGTAGGGCACCCCGGCGATGCTCAGGAAGATGAACGTCACGATGCCGGCGATCAGCGAGATGATCAGGTTGCCGCCGACGTAGCCGCCGATCTGCCTGATCACCTCGTCCACGAGCTTGGTCACCCGCTCGCGCCGCGAGCGCGGCACCAGGCGGTAGCCCGACTCCTTGATCGTGTTCAGCGACCCGAGGAAGTAGAGCGTCAGGACCAGCACGGTCAGGAAGCTGAACACCGCGCTGATCACCACCCCGGCCACGCCGAGGAGCCCGCCGAAGAGCTGGGTGGCCAGGTCGCCGCTGGTGACGTACTGCGTCAGCTTGTCGAGGACCTGATACTCCTGGTCGAGCGACCGGATCAGGGGATGGTTCTGGAGCTGCTGGACGAGCGTCGGCACGTCCTGGATGAACCCGGTCGTCTGCTCGGTGAGGGCGGGCACGATCGACACCGCGAAGATCGCGAAGAACGCGATCACCCCGACGAACACGATGGTGATCGCCCAGATGCGGGCCATGCCCCGGCCGTGCAGCCACTCGACGGCCGGGTTGAGCCCGATCGCCAGGAACAGCGAGACCACGATCAGGACCAGGACCGACCCGGCGGCGGCCATCATCTGCACCAGCCACCAGGCCGTCAGCACGCCCAGCGCGGCCACCAGGCCGAACATGAACGGGTTGTTGCCCATGGGCTTGCCGGGGCGGCCGAACGGCAGCTTGTGCTCGCCGGTCGACTCGGTCCGCGGCGGAGGCGGGGGCGCCGGTTCGGCTACGGCGCCGATGGGAGCGTGTGCGATGGGCGTCTCGACGGGCGAGGGCCCGGAGGAAACGGATTTGTCCGTCACGAGAGCCAAGACTGCCCCAAACGTGCCCTCATACACAAAGAAGCCGGCGCCCGATCATGGGCACCGGCTCCTCCGACCTGGGCCTCAGGACATGCGGTTCTGCATCTCGTCGGCCTTCTGCTCCATCGTCTCGCCCGCCTGCTGGGCGCGGTGCCGCACGTGCTCGACCTTGCCGCGGACCGCCTCCTTGGTGTCGGACATGGTGTCCGCCCACTGCCGGGCGTTCCGCTTGTAGAGCGCGAAACCGATCGCGCCCATGGCCAAACCGCCCATCAGCACCATCATCGGCATCCGGCTGCGCCGGCGCATCGGCGGCGCCGGGTCGATCCGCCGCGCCATCTCGGCCATCATCGCGGCCACCCTCGGCGCGATGTGCTCCTCGAACGACACCGCCGCGTGGTCAAGCCGCGGGGCGGCCCAGTAACGGGCGTCCTCGAACCGGCTCGACGCGACGTCACGGGCGCTGCCCGCGTAGTCACGCGCGTTGCCGGCCATGCCGATCGCGCTGTCACGGGCCATGCCGGCCATCGGGCCGACCCTGTTGGCCGTGCGGTACGCCGAGTGTTTCGCCCGGCTAGCCCACGTTTCTGGATAGTCGAGCGCGGCGCGCGCCTTCTTCTTCATTGTCCGGGACACGACAACCTCCCCTGTCGAATTGGGGCCCCGAAGCGTCACCTTCCCGGCGGAATGCCCCTCAATCATCACCAGGGGCGCTCCGGACGATCGCTACCCTTGCCCTTGGAAAACATCGAGTCTGTGACACAAAGGGGGCGGCCTCGCATGGCTGAGAACCTCATCGCGACCCTGAACACCAACCGGGGCACGATCAAAATCAAGCTTTGGCCGAACCAGGCGCCGAAGACCGTCCGCAACTTCGTCGAGCTCGCCGAGGGCACCCGGGAGTGGACCCACCCCGAGACCGGCCAGAAGACCAACGCCAAGCTCTACGACGGCACCGTCTTCCACCGCGTGATCGCCGGGTTCATGCTCCAGGGCGGCGACCCGCTGGGCCAGGGCATCGGCGGCCCCGGCTACGACTTCGACGACGAGATCCACACCGAGAACCAGTTCGACCGCCCCTACCTGCTGGCCATGGCCAACGCGGGCAAGCGGTTCGGCAAGGGCACCAACGGTTCCCAGTTCTTCATCACCGTCGCCAAGACCCCCCACCTCAACCAGGGGCACACGATCTTCGGCGAGGTCATCGAGGGCACCGAGGTGGTCGACGCGATCGCCGTCACCGACACCGACGGCCGCGACCGGCCGATCAAGGAAGTCGTGCTGGAGTCGGTCGTCATCGACCGGGTCTGATCGCCCGCGGCGAAGGCGCCCCACGGTGGGCGCCTTCGCCGTTTCCTTGTGGCAGGCTGGGGTGAGGCCCCTCCGGAAGGACCCCATTGACCACCCAGCCTCCCTCGATGGAACCGGGCTCGGCGGCGGTGCCCACCTGCTACCGGCACCCCGAGCGCGAGACCTACGTCCGCTGCCAGCGGTGCGACAAGCCCATCTGCCCCGACTGCATGCAAGACGCGGCGGTCGGCTTCCAGTGCGTCGAGTGCGTCCGCGAGGGCAACAAGGGCGTCCGGCAGGCCAAGGCCCAGTTCGGCGGCGGCCACGTCACCGTGCCCCGGGTCACCTGGGCGCTGCTGGGCCTCAACGTGGTGGCCTACCTGGCCGAACTGGTGCTCGGCAACGAGTTCGTCGATCAGTACGCCACCTCGCCGTTCCACATCTTCAACGGCGAATACTGGCGGCTGATCACCGGCGCCTTCCTGCACTCCCGGCCCACGTCGGCCTTCGCGATCACCCACATCCTGTTCAACATGTGGGCGTTGTGGGCCATCGGCCCGGAACTCGAACGCCGCCTGGGCCACGCGCGGTTCGCCGCGCTCTACCTGACCGCCGCGCTGGGCGGCTCGGTCGCCGTCTACCTGTTCAGCGCCTTCTCGGCGGTCGGCGCCTCGGGCGCCATCTACGGCCTGTTCGGCGCGATGTTCGTCATGGCCCGCCGCCTCGGCTACGACGCCCGCGGAGTGCTCTGGCTGATCGGGATCAACGTCTTCGTGACCTTCGTGATCCCCGGCATCAGCTGGCAGGGCCACCTGGGCGGCCTGGTCGTGGGCGCGCTGGTGGCGGTCATCTTCGCCTACGCGCCCGAACGCAACCGGTCGGTCATCCAGTGGGCAGGCGTGGCGGCGGTGCTGCTCGTGCTGGTGCTGACGGTCTTCCTGGCCGACCCTTACGCGCTCATCGCCGAGCTGGAGCGACGGTTCGGCCCCCAGTGAACGAATAACGGGCTGATGCTTCCCCAGGCTGTGGAAAAACCTGTGGAAAGTGTCAGCCCGTCGTCGTGAACCCGGCTAGCGCCACTTGGTGGAGAGAACCACACCGAAGATGATCAGGGCGAACCCGATCGCCAGGTTCCAGTTGCCGAGGGGCTCGAACACCGGGCCCGTGCGACCGACGATGTAGTAGGCCGCGATCCAGCCGATGCCGAGAATCCAGGACGCCACCATCACCGGCGCGAGCCAGCGGGGGCTCACCTTGACCGTCGTCGTCTTCTGCGGCGGGGTGTAGACGGCCTTCTTGCGAACCTTCGAGTTGGGCACGGGAGTCTCCTGATGGTCACCCGCGCTCGATGCGGGTCTGGCAGTAAGCGTAGTCGCTAAGAATAGACGCCGACGTCCCCGAAGGGCGATTCCCCTTTCCATCGGGCGTCCGCAAACAATAGGTCAACACCGGGGATCTCGGGCACCCCCGCTTCTACGGTGGCCCGGTGAGGGCGATCCTGCGGACCATCGGTGAGCTCAGCATCACCCTGGGTGTCGTGTTGCTGCTCTTCTGCGCCTACCTGCTGTGGGGCACCAGCGCCTACACCGAACGCCACCAGCGCATCCTTCAGCGGCAACTCGAGGCCGAGCAGGCCGCCAAGCCCCTCGGAAAGGTCGAACTCGGCGGCGCCGTGGCCCTCATCCGGATCCCCCGCCTCGGTGCAAGTTACAAGTACGCCATCGTCGAGGGCGTCGAGGACGAACACCTCCGCCAGGGCCCCGGCCATTATCCCGGCTCGGCCCAGCCGGGCGAGGTCGGCAACTTCGTCGTCTCGGGCCACCGCACCACCTACGCCGCCCCGTTCAACCGCATCGACGAACTCAAGAAGGGCGACCCCATCGTGGTCGACGCCCGCGAGGCCCGGTACACCTACCAGGTCACCGGCACGAAGATCGTCGAACCCACCGAGGTCGACGTGATCGAGCCCGTCCCCGGCCACCCCGGCAGGAAGGCCGAGAAGGCCGTGATCACCCTCTCGACCTGCCACCCCGAATACTCGGCCCGCCAGCGCCTCATCGTCTTCGGCACCCTGAGCAAGACCGAGGAACGCGACGTCATATAGCGGTCGCGGTCGGCCGTGGCTCGCGCCCGGAAAGCCGCCCAGACATCAGGAGAGCTCGTGTATGCCTTCATCTGGCGCCACCTGCCCGGCAACCTCGCCGCCAAGCTGGCCGGCACGCTCCTGCTGCTCGTGCTGGCCGGGCTCGCCCTCTGGTACGGCGTGTTCCCCTGGCTGGAGCCGCGTGTCGCCCTTGACGAGGTGACCGTAGGGTGAGCAGGTGCGCATTCTGGTCGTCGACAACCATGACAGTTTCGTGCACACCATCGTGCAGTACCTGCGGGTCCTCGGCGCCGACTGCGACGTCCGGCCCCGCGACGACGTAGACGTCGGCGACGCCGGCGGGTTCGACGGGGTGCTGGTCTCACCGGGCCCCGGGGCTCCCGAAGACGCCGGGGTCAGCGTGCCGCTGGTCCACTGGTGTGCCGCCCGGCGGGTGCCCTATCTGGGCGTCTGCCTGGGCCATCAGGCCCTGGCCGTGGCCTACGGTGGCGAGGTGAAGCAGGCCCCCGAACTCCTCCACGGGCGCACCAGCCCGATCGCCCACGACGGCCACGGGGTCTTCGAGGGGCTGCCGAGCCCGGTCACCATGACCCGCTACCACTCGCTGGCGGTCGTGCCGGAGACCGTGCCCGGGGAGCTGGCCGTCACCGCGACCACCCCGGACGGGGTGGTCATGGGACTGCGGCACAGGTCGGCGCCCCTGGAAGGGGTGCAATTCCACCCAGAGTCGGTCCTGTCCGAGCATGGCTCACAATTGCTCGGAAATTGGCTCAGAAACCTGTAACGCGGCGGGGGCTGTAACCGAAGTCACAGTGAGGGTTTCCGCCATTGCCCCCGAGTGGCGGAAACCCTTTCTGCTTTCCTACTGGCCGAACTCGCCGGTCCCGCCGTTGCCGCCCGTGTCGACGTCGACGCCGTCACCGGGGTTGTTCGGGTCGGTCGGGTCTTCGGTGCCGCCGCCGGGCGGGTCTTCGCTCGGGAAGTCGCCGCCCGGGTCTTCGCTCGGCGGGAACTGCGGCTGCTCGGTCGACGGGCCGCTGGAGACGACCAGCGTGATCGTCCGCTTCGGCTGCTGCTTCGACCCGCCTGCGGGGGTCTGGTCGATCACGATGCCCCGCGGGACCACGTCGCTCGGCTGCTCCGAGATGTTGACGTTGAAGCCCGCCTCTTCGAGCGTCTGGCGCGCGTCGTCGACCGTGAGCGTGGTGACGGTCGGGACCTCGATCAGCTCGGTCGGCAGCGTCAGCTTGACCCGGCTGCCCTTGTTGACCTCTTCACCCGCGGCGGGGTCGGACGCGATGACCGTGCCCTGCTTGCCCGAGGAGCCCTTGAACTCGACCGTGAACTTCAGCCCGGCCGCCTGGAGCTCGGCCGAGGCCTCCTCGCGGGTCTTGCCCACGACGTTGGGGACTGCGATGGTCTCGACGCCCTTGGAGACGAAGAGCTTGACCTCGGTGCCCTTCTGGATGTCCTCGCCGGCCGCCGGGTCGGTGCGGATCGCGCGGCCCTTGCGGTAGTCCTCGCTGAACTCCTCCTCGACCGAGACCTTGAAGCCCTCCTTGGTCAGCGCCGCCTCGGCCTCGGCCCTCGGCTGGTCTTCCACGATGGGGACCGGGATGGTCTCGACCTTGTCGCCCGAGTCGGTGGGCGCCAGGAAGGTGAGGCCGACCCAGACGAACGCGCCGATGATCAGCAGCGGGATGAGGATCCACGCGGCCGTCTTCGCGGCGGTCGCCCCGGCGCTGCTCTTCTGCCGGTGCCGGTCGCTGCGGCTGGTGCGCTCCTCGTCGCCGTATTCGTAGGCGGGGATGTGCCGGGTGCCCTGCGCCGGGACGGCGCCCTGGGCGCTCGTCATGGTGCGGGTGCGGTCGGCGCCGGCGATCTGGCCGTAGTTGGTGGCCAGGGCCATCGTCTGCGGGTCCATCGGCATGCCCTGCACGGCGCGCTGGAGGTCGGCCCGCATCTCGGCCGCGCTCTGGTAGCGCTGCACCGGGTCTTTGGCCATCGCCTTGAGGACGATGGCGTCGCACCAACGGGGGATCTCCGGGTCGATCCGCGACGGCGGGATCGGGTCTTCGCGGACGTGCTGGTAGGCGATCGCCACGGGGGAGTCGCCGGTGAACGGGGGCTGGCCGGTCAGCAGCTCGTAGAGCACGCAGCCGGTCGAGTAGATGTCGCTGCGGGCGTCGACGCGCTCACCGCGCGCCTGCTCGGGCGAGAGGTACTGGGCGGTGCCGATGACCTGGGCGGTCTGGGTCATGGTGGCGGCCGAGTCGGCCATCGCGCGGGCGATGCCGAAGTCCATCACCTTGACCTCGCCGTTGCGGGTCAGCATGACGTTGGCCGGCTTGATGTCGCGGTGGACGATGCCGCCACGGTGGCTGTAGTCGAGCGCCCGCAGGATGCCGTCGATCAGCTCGGCCGCGCGCTCGGGCATCAGCCGGCGGTCCTGGCGCAGCACGTCGCGGATGGTCCGCCCGTCGACGTACTCCATCACGATGTAGGGCACCGGGGTGCCGTCCATCATGTCCTCGCCGGTGTCGTACACCGCGATGATCGACGGGTGGTTCAGTGACGCCGCCGACTGTGCCTCGCGCCGGAATCGAGCCTGGAACGTGTGGTCACGGGCCAGGTCGGAGCGGAGGGTCTTGATCGCGACGATACGGTCGAGCCGGATGTCCCGGGCGCGATAGACCTCGGCCATGCCGCCACGCCCGACGACGCCGTCGAGTTCGTATCGACCGCCGAGTAGCCGTGGCTGAGTCATTTCCTGCACAGTCCCTTGCCGTTCATCGTGGGGTGCCGCCGTTGTCCATCATCGACCCCATACGTCATGGCGTCTCCTCGTTCGGGAGGGTCGTGGCGCTTGGGGAAGGTGAGGGCATTGTTGGAGTCTCACTGGGCGTCGGAGTCTCGCTCGGCGTCGGGGTCGGGGTGGGAGTCGTCGTGGTCGTCGGCGACGGCGCGGGGCTCCTGCTCGGGATCGCCGTCTTGACAACGGTAGCCGACGGCGTGGAAATAGGCCGGGCCGACGGCGCCGAGGGCGGCCGGCGCGTGGCCGGGACGAGGGGTGTCAGGGTGGCCCGCCTCGGCTGGTCGACCGGGGAGAACGTCACCTCACCACCGTCTTCGGGTGACCTCCCGGTCACCGTCTCCGGCTCGTTCGAAGTCGGTATGAATTGAATCGCCCCGAACCCGGCCGCCGCGGCCGCACCGACGGCGGCGACGACGAGGGCGGTCGTGCGACGCCCGTTCTGGGGCAGCGGCTTGGTCGACAGCGGCCCGCCCGACGGCGGGGCGCCCACCCGGTTGGTGATGACGACGCTCGGCCCGGTCAGGGTGCTCAGCGCCGCCTCCTGCGGCCCGGCCAGCGAGTCGCGCAGCACCATCGCCCGGTCGCCCAGCTCACGCGCGCTGCCGGGACGCCGTGCGGGGTCCTTCGACAGCAGGGCCATCACCAGCGCCCGTACGCCCTCGGGCACGTCGGCGGGCAGCGGCGGCGGCTGCTCGTTGAGGTGGAGCAGCGCCACGGCCACCTGGGTCTCGGCCAGGAACGGCGGCCGGCCGGTCAGGCACTCGTAGGCCACCACGCCCAGCGAGTAGAGGTCGGTCGAGGGGGTCAGCTGATGGCCCGACGCCTGCTCGGGGCTGACGTACTGGGCGGTGCCGAGGACCGTTCCCGTCGCCGTGACCGAGGCCGACTCGAGGGCCCGCGCGATGCCGAAGTCGGTGATCTTGATCAGCCCGGTGCGGGTGACCAGCAGGTTCCCCGGCTTGACGTCGCGGTGGATGACGCCCGCCTGGTGGGCGGCGTGGAGCCCGCGTGACGACTGCGAGACGACGTCGAGGGTGACCTCGGCGCTGAGCTTCCCGTTGCGGGCCAGGATCGCCGACAGCGGCTCTCCCGGCACCAGCTCCATCACCAGATAGGCGAGGTCGTTGGCCTCGCCGTAGTCGAAGACCTGGGCGATGCCCGGGTCGGCCAGCCCGGCGGTGATGCGGGCCTCGGTCCGGAACCGGTCGCGGAACGCCGGATCGGCGGCCACGTGGGCGCGCAGCAGCTTGACCGCGACCTCCCGGTGGAGGAGGTCGTCGGTCGCGCGCCAGACCTCACCCATTCCGCCGATGGCGATCCGGGAGGTCAGACGGTATCGGTTGCCGAGCAGGCCATGGCTCATTTCGCTTCGAGCACCGCCTGCATGACGTCACGCGCCAGCGGCGCCGCCGTGCCACCGCCGGTGGCGTCGTTGCCGGCGCTGCCGGCCTCGATGAAGACGCAGATGGCCGTCTGCGGGTCTTCGGCCGGAGCGAAGCCGATGAACCACGCGTGCGGGGCGGGAGCGTCGCCCGCCTCGGCGGTGCCGGTCTTGCCGGCCACCGTCACGCCCGGGATCTGGGCGCCGGTGCCGGTGCCGTTGGTGATGACCGAGACCATCATCTGCTTGAGCTCGTCGGCGACCTCGCCGCTCAGCGCCTCGGTGAGCTGTTCGCCCTTCAGCTCCTCGATGACGCTGCCGCCCGGGTCGGTGATCTTGTTGATCAGGGTCGGCTTCATCAGCACGCCGCTGTTGGCGATCGCCGAGGCGATCTGGGCCATCTGGAGCGGGGTCTGCTGGTTGTTGCGCTGGCCGATGGAGAGCTGCGCGAGCGCCGCCGTCTCCTCTTCGGGCCCGATCGTGGTGTCGGCGGTCGGCAGGTCGAACTGGATCGGCTCGCCGATGCCGAACTTGGCCGACTCCTCGCGCATCTTCTCCCACCCGAGGTCCATGCCCATCTGGCCGAATGGGGTGTTGCACGAGCGCTCCAGCGCGAACCGCAGCGTCACCTCGCCGCTGCCGCAGGCCGCGCCGCCGTAGTTGGGCAGGCCCGCCGTGGTGTCGGGCAGGTCGAGCACCTGCGGCGCCGGGACCGTCGTCTCGGGGTCGCGGCTGCGGTCGGCCTCGAGGAAGGCCGCCGCGGTGACGACCTTGAAGGTCGAGCCCGGGGGGTAGGTCTTCTCGGTCACCCGGTTGAGCAGCGGGTCGGTGTCGTCTTTGGCCAGCTTGTTGTAGGCCTTCGCCACGTCGCCGCGGTCGGGGATCGCCAGCTCGTTGGGGTCGTAGGTGGGCAGCGAGACCATCACCTGGATGGCGCCGTTCTTCGGATTGAGCGCGACCACCGCGCCGCGCTTGCCGCTCGCCCGCAGTTTGTCGTAGGCGACTTTCTGGGCGGCCGGAATGAGCGTCAGGTCGACGCTGGCGCCCTTCGGCGGCTTCTTGCTGACGAAGTCGATCAGGCGGCCGACGACCAGGTCGGGGTCGCTGCCGTTGAGGAGCTTGTTCTCGTTCAGTTCGATCCCGCGCGCACTCTCGGGTGCGAAGAAGCCCAGGACGTGGGCGTACATGCGTCCGTTGGGGTATTCGCGCTCGTAGCGGAACGTCTTGTCGCCGGTGTCGACGGTCTTGGCCAGGGTGGTCTTGCCGTCGTCGGCGGTGATCCAGCCTCGGTCGATCGCGTAGCGGGCGTAGAACGATCGTTGGTTGCGGTTGTCGGTGCTGTAGTCGCCGGCCTTGACGGCGCCCAGGTAGTTCACGTTGATCATGAGCAGGCCGAACATGACGATGCAGGCGACCGCCGCGCGTTTGAGGGTGCCGTTCATCGCGTGAACACCTGAGTGAGTCCTTCGTTCTGGATTGCCTGGGGCGGCGGGCGTCGTGCCGCGTCCGACATGCGTACCAGCAGGGCGATAAGGATCCAGTTAGCCAGCAGGGCCGAACCGCCCGCCGACATGAACGGGGTGACGAGTCCCGTGAGCGGGATCAGCCTGGTCACGCCGCCGACGATGATGAAGACCTGCCAGGCGAGGATGAACGACAACCCGCCCGCCAGCAGCTTCGAGAACGGGTCGCGAGCGGCCAGGGCGGTGCGCAGGCCGCGCTGGACGATGAGGGCGTACACCATCAGCAGCGCCATCAGCCCGGTCAGGCCGAGCTCCTCGCCGACGACGGCCATGATGAAGTCGGAGAACGACAGCGGGATCAGGTCGGGGAAGCCCTCGCCGAGCCCGGTGCCCAGGATGCCGCCGGAGCCGAACGCGAACAGGCCCTGCATGAGCTGGTAACTGCCGCCCAGCTCACGGTCGTAGTACTCGGGCAGCTCGGGGTGGAGCCAGACCTCGAACCGCGCCTGTACGTGGTCGAACAGCTGCCCCGCCAGCACGGCGCCGCCGATGAACAGCAGGATGCCGATGAGCACCCAGGAGGTGCGCTGGGTGGCGACGTAGAGCATCACGATGAACGTGCCGAACACCAGCAGCGAGCTGCCCAGGTCCTTCTGCAGGATCAGCACGCCGAGGCTGAGCCCCCACGTGGCCAGGACGGGCCCGAGGTCGCGGGCGCGGGGCAGGTCGATGAAGAGCAGCCGCCGCCCGGCCAGCGCCAGCACGTCGCGCTTGGCCACGAGGTAGCCGGCGAAGAAGATGACCAGCGCCAGCTTGGAGAACTCGGCCGGCTGGATGGTGAACGGGCCGACGCCGATCCAGATGCGGGCGCCGTTGATCTCGCGGCCGACGAACGGCAGCAGCGGCATGATCAGCAGCCCGAGGCCGATGAAGCCCATCGTGTAGGTGAGGCGCTGCAAGGCCCGGTGGTCCTTCAACACGATCAGGGTCGCGGAGAACATCACCACGCCGAGCGCGGTCCACATGAGCTGGTTGGTGGCCGAGGCGCCGCCCTGACCGGTCTGCTCGATCCGGTAGATGATCACCAGGCCGAGGCCGTTGACCAGCGTCACCAGGGGGAGCAGCAGGGGATCTGCCCAGGGGGCCCATTTCGCCAGCACGCCGTAGGCGGCGAACATCAGCGCGGCCAGGCCGAGGCCGTAGGTGAAGGTGCCCGAGGGGATCTGACCGTCGAGGCCGAGGCCGACGCTCGCGTAGGCGCCCATCACGACGACGATCGCGAAGGCGAGCATGGCGAGCTGAGCGCCCCGCCGCTTCGCGGTCATCGGGACGGCCGGGGCCTCCGCTACGGGTGCGGTGGTCACGACGGCGTTTCCGAGCTGTCGGCCGGCTGGTCGGCGGAGCTCTCGGTGGGGCTGGGGGACGCGTCGGGCGTGGGGCTCTCGGTGCCGCCGGTGAGCGCGGCGATCTTGGCCTTGCCGGCGTCGACGTCGTTGACCATGATCCCGCTCTGCACCTTGTCCTGTTCCACCTGTGGGAGAGCCGAGACCGACAGGTCGGAGGTGTGGACGACGTGCTTGAACGAGATGAAGCCCAGGTCGGCGTCGACCCCCTGGAACACCACCAGGCGGCCCTTGTCGGCGCCGACGTAGAACTGGTTCTGCGTCCACTGGTAGCCGAAGTAGCCCCCGGCTCCGAGGACTCCGACGACGACGACCAGTAACGTCGTGACGACCGGCCAGGTGCGCCGCTTGCGGGCGGCCCGGCGGCCGGAGACCGCGAGGGCCTCCGGCGCGGGTCTGTCGTCGAGGTCGAGGTCGACGATGACCGGCTGGGGCGCGGTCACCGTCGTGGCCCGGCCCGCCGGGTTGTCGGGCGGCGCCGAACGGACGCGTCCGGAACCGGCCGCCCCGACCACCGCCGCCGCGTGGCTGAGCGGCTGCACGTCGTCGGTCTCGATGACGTCGGCCACCACACAGGTGATGTTGTCAGGTCCGCCGCCGCGATTGGCCAGGTCGATGAGCTGGCGTACCACGTCGTCGGGATCGTCGATGGTGGAGAGCGTGTGATGGAGTGTCTCGGCGCTGACGACGGTGGACAGGCCGTCCGAGCACAGCAGGTAGCGGTCGCCGATCTGGGCTTCCCGGTCCTGCAGGTCGGGGTCGACCTCGCCGCTGCCGTCGAGGGCGCGCAGGAGGATCGAGCGTTGCGGGTGGTTGGCGGCCTCTTCCTGGGTGATGCGGCCGTCGTCCACCAGCGACTGCACGAGCGTGTGGTCGTGGGTGATCTGGTAGAGCTCACCGTTGCGCAGCAGGTAGGCCCGCGAGTCGCCCACGTGGACGAGCGCGAACCTGGTGCCGTTCCACAACATGGCGGTGAGCGTGGTCCCCATGCCCTTGAGGCTGGGATCGCGGGCCACCATCATGTGGAGCTGGTGGTTGGCGTCGCGGACCGCGGCCTCGATCGTGCCGACCAGGTCACTCCCGTAGGCGTCCCGGTCAAGGGACGACAGTGCGGCGATGGCGACCGAGGAGGCCACCTCACCGTGAGCGTGCCCGCCCATGCCGTCGGCGACGGCGAGCAGGCGGCCGCTGGCGTACGCCGAGTCCTCGTTTCCTTCACGGAGGAGGCCGACGTCCGAGCGGGCGGCGTATCGGAGTGCTGTTGTCATTTGCGCAATTCGATGACGGTCTTGCCGATGCGGATCGGAGTCCCGAGAGGCACCGGCGTCGGGCGGGTCACTTTGGAACGGTCGAGATAGGTTCCGTTGGTCGAGCCGAGGTCTTCCACGATCCACTGGCCGTCCTGGGGGAAGAGCTGGGCATGGCGGCTGGACGCGTAGTCGTCGCTCAGGACGAGCGTCGAGTCAGTGGCCCGGCCTATCGTGATCGGCTGTTCGGTGAGGTTGATGATGGTCCCTTGCAGGGGGCCACCTGTGACGACCATCTGACGTGGCTCCCCCCTCTTGGGCTTGGCAGGAATATTCTTCGCCGGTTTCGTGGGCAGCTTCCTGGGATTCGCGGAAGGAGCCGTTCGCGGACCGAACAAGTCTGTCCGGATCACGCCGACCGCGGCAATGACGAAGAACCAGAGCACCGCCAGGAAGGCGAGCCTGATCAGCAGCAGCGCGAGCTCGGACATGGACCGTTTGTCTACCTTTAATCGCGTCTGAACACCAGGGTCGTGCGCCCCAGTGTCACCCTCGTCCCGTCTTGCATCTCGATCCTGCGGACCGGCTGCCCGTTGACGAAGGTGCCGTTCGTGGAACCGAGATCAACCAGAACGACCTGCTGACCCTCGACCCGTAGCTCGGCATGATGCCGCGATACGCCCGGATCCACCAGCCGTAGATCACAATCGGTCCCCCGGCCCAGCAGAGTGACCGGTGTGGTCAGCTCGTAGGACCGCTGGCCCTGCGGGTCGTCCTGGGTGGACACCAGCAGGCGGGGCCGGCCGCCGAACGCGCTGCTCTTGCGAGCGGCGGGCACGTCGCTGACCGGCTGTCTGATCTCGTCTTGCTCGACCGTCGCGCCGCGGATGACCCCGGACCTGATCCGGAACAGCCCGACCGCTAGGTCTTCGGCGATCTCGAAGCGCACCCGGACGGGTCCGACGAACGAGTAGCCCTGCTCCTTGGCGTATTCCCGAGCGAGGTTGGCGAGCTCGTGGCTGATGCTGTCGGCATAGACCTCGAGACGCTCGTTGTCGGTCGTGGACAGCTCCACCACGAAGTCGTTGGGCACGAGCGTTCTGCCCTGAGCGACGATCGCGGCACGGTCGTCCATCTCCCTCTGCACCGCGCTGGCGACCTCTACGGGCTGAAGGTCGGACTTGAACGCACGTGCGAAGGCCCCCTCAACCAAACCTTCGAGCCTGCGCTCGAAGCGCTGAAGGACTCCCACCGGGTACCTCCCTTCCTCCATCGTCTACACGGATCGTATCCGGGTTCAGTGGCACTGGCGGATCCGTGCTAACCTTTCCAGGCAGCCGAAAAGAGGCGCACCCGTAAGGGGCAAGTGGCGGAATGGCAGACGCGCACGGTTCAGGTCCGTGTGTCCGAAAGGACGTGGGGGTTCAACTCCCCCCTTGCCCACAGAGAATCGACCTCGCTGGTCGGAAGGATCACCTTCCACCTGCGGGGTTTTTTCGTTGTGGGGCATAACGTCCCTGCTGGCACGGCGGATCCTCCGTAGTCTGAACGGCGTTGATCCATATTCTCCGAAGCGCGGCTTTCAAACCGCTTGCACCGGTCTTCTGATGAAAAAAGTTTGCCCGAAGTCTCGTCATGCGAGACCGAATGTCCCGAAATGCGGGCCGCTCCCTGTTACAGGAGCGACCCGTGAGATTAGACGGGTGAAGCGAGGGCGGGGGCTGAAAGCGCCCGAGCCCGCCGCGCCGGAGGCGCGGCCTTCTACATCGTGAGAAGTTCGCCGATCAGTGACGTCACGCTGATCTCGCCGACGACCTCCCCGCGTTCGTCGACCACCAGGCCCAGCTGGGCGCGCGCCTCCTGGAGCGCGGTCACCGCGTCGGGGATGGGGGTCGAGACCTTCAGGGTCGGTACGGGTGTCGCCAGCTCCCCGGGAGTCATCTCGGGATGGACCAGGCTGTCGCGGACGTGCAGCACGCCTCTGACGCCCTCGGGTGAGGTCACCAGCATGCGCAGCCGGTTGGCCGCCACCGCCGTCTTGTGGACCCGGTCGGCCGGGGCGTCGGCGGCGATCGTGACCGCGTCGGCGAGCGGCGTCATGAGGCGTTCGACCGACTGGTTCTGCACCCGCAGGGCCCGGGTGAGCAGGTCGTGCTCGTCGCGGTCGAGCATGCCCATCCGGCCCGACTCGGCCACCAGCACGGCCAGCTGGTGCGGCGTGCGGGCGGTGGCGAGCTCGTCGCGGGGGCGGACGCCGCACAGCCGCAGCAGGCCGTTGGTCAGCCCGTTCAGGCCGGCCAGCAGCGGGCGGACGACCCAGACGAAGCCGCGGAACGGCAGCGCCAGGGCCAGGGCGGCCGGCTCGGGGTGGGTCAGGGCCAGCGACTTGGGCGCCATCTCCCCGACCACCATGTGCAGGAAGGTGACGATCCCGAGGGCGAGCACGTACGAGAGCGCGGTGCCCACGCTCTCGGGCAGGCCGGACAGGACCGGTTCGAGCAGGTGGTGCAGCGCGGGTTCGGTCACCATGCCCAGGCCCAGCGAGCAGAGCGTGATGCCGAGCTGGGCGCCGGCCAGCATCAGCGAGAGCTGGCGGCTGCCGCGCAGTGCGGCCCGTGCGGCGATTCGGGCGAACGGACCGGTGGCCGACTCTTCGAGGCGGTGACGGCGGGCCGAGATGACCGCGAACTCCGCGGCCACGAAGAACCCGTTCAGCGCCAGCAGCACGACGCCGAGCAGGAGCGCCATCGTGGAGCTCACACCGGCCTCCCCTGGAACAGGGCCGAGAAGAGCTCGGGCGCGTAGTCCTGCGGCCCGGTGCTCTCGTGGGCGGGCTCCTCGACGGCCGCCTCGGCGGCCGGGGCCGCGAAGGCGAGACGGATCATCTGGGGCACCCGCCGGTGGACGTCGAGCACGGTCAGCAGCGCGTGGCGCGGCTCCTCGTCGTCGTCGAGCAGGTCGTGCTCCTCGACGGTCGCGACGGTCACCGCGTCGCCGGGCTCGGCCATGCGGCCCAGCTCGGCCAGCACGAGGCCGCCGACGGTCTCGTAGCCGTCGTCTTCGGGGAGGGTGACGCCGGTCGCGCGCTCGACCTCGTCGATGCGCAGCGTGCCGGGCACGTCCCAGGAGCCGTCGGGGTTGACGGTGACGCCGAGGGGCTCGGGGTCGTTCTCGTCGACCAGTTCGCCGACGAGCTCCTCGGCCAGGTCTTCGATGGTGACGACGCCCGCGAGGCCGCCGTACTCGTCGATGACGCAGGCGAAGGTGCCGCCGGACATGCGGGAGAGCAGGACCGGCACGGGCAGGGTGGCCGGGACCAGCAGCGGGGTGCGCATGATCCCGGCGATGGTGGCCTCGCCCTCGTGGCCCAGGTAGTCGAGCAGGCCGACGACGCCCACGACGTCGTCGGTGTCGCTGCCGAGCACCGGGTAGCGGGAGTGGCCGTGGTCGCGTACGGCGTCGACCAGGGACGACACCGGCGCGTCGGCGTGCAGCGAGACCACACGGGGGCGGGGGACCATGACGTCCTCCGCGGCGCGGTCGCCGAAGTCGAGGGCGCGCTCCAGCAGGTCGGCCAGCCGGGGCGGCAGGTCGCCGGCCTCCCGGGAGTCGTCGACGATGCGGTGCAGTTCCTCGGGCGTGGCGCCGTGCTCGAGTTCCTCGACGGGCTCGATGCCGAACAGCCGGACCAGCCGGGTGGCGGAGCCGTCGAAGAACCGGATCAGCGGCCCGAAGATCTTCAAGTAGAGCAGGGTCGGCCTGGACAACCACATGGCGACCGGCTCGGGCCTGGCGATGCCCAGGTTCTTGGGCGCCAGCTCGCCGAGGATCATCTGGATGATCGTGGCGATGGCGACGCCGATCGCGACACTCACCCCGGGCACGGCCCCCGGCGGCAGCCCGAGGTCTTCGAGCGGGCCGCGGAAGGAGACCGAAATGGCCGGTTCCGCGAGGAAGCCGACCAGCAGGGTGGTGACGGTGATGCCGAGCTGGGCGCCCGACAACATGAAGGAGAGCCGGCCGGTGACGTCGAGGGCCCGGCGGGCGGCGGGGTTGGTGTCGGCCTGCTGGCGCAGCAGCGCGCGGTCGGCGGCGACGTAAGCGAACTCCTGGGCGACGAAGAAGCCGGTCGCCAAGGTGAGGAGCAGGACGGCGAGGAGGCCGAGGGCGATGGTCATCTCATCGCCTCACGTGGACCCGTGCCAAGGCACGGGCCGGTACTCCAGGGGTCCGAAACGGACACGACGGTCCTTTCAACTAGGGGTGCTTCAACCGTAACGGGCGAGCTGCCGATGATGTTTCCCGGATCGGATCTGTGTACTTTTCCATAGGAAAACCTTGATAACGGGCCCGCCCCGGGGGGTCGGATCGGCGTACCGTCAAGGCAGAGTCAGATGTCGGCAAGCGGGGGGTAGAGGAACGTGGTTGAGGACAACGAGCCGACGCGAATGGTGCGGCGGCCGCTGGAGCCTCCGGCCTACCCGGTACGCGAGCCGGAAGTCAAGGGACCCGAGCCCAAAGGCCGTTCCAAGGTCTACGGCAAGCCCCGGAAGGGCGACTCACCGGTCAGGATGTTCGACGGCGGGAACGAGCCAAGGGCGGAGAAGGGCCCGCGCAAGCCGCGCCGGATCGGCCGCAACATCGCGATCGGCGTGGCGGTCTTCCTCTCGCTGGTGCTCATCGGCGTCGTGGCGGTGTTCTTCAGCGTCCAGGGGAAGATGAACAACGTCGACGCCTTCACCGAGTACGACGGGCGGCCGGCCGAGACCCCCGGGCAAGACTGGTTGCTGGTCGGCTCCGACAGCCGGGCCGGGCTGAGCGCGGCCGAGAAGAAGAAGCTGCGCACCGGGTCGGCGGTCGGGCGGCGCACCGACACGATGATGCTGCTGCACATCCCCGACGGCGACGGCCGGCCCACGCTGGTCAGCCTCCCGCGCGACTCCTACGTGCCGATCCCGGGCAACGGCAACGGCAAGCTGAACGCGGCCTACGCCTTCGGCGGCCCCAAGCTGCTGACGCAGACGGTCGAGCAGGTCACCGGCATCCGGATCGACCACTACATGGAGATCGGCTTCGGCGGCTTCGTCGGCATCGTCGACGCGGTCGGCGGCGTCGAGATCTGCCCCAAGCAGGCGATCAAAGACCCGAAGGCGGCCCTGAACATCAAGAAGGGCTGTCAGGTCATGGACGGCGGCACCGCCCTCGGCTACGTCCGCACCCGCAAGACCGGCGCCATCCCCGACTTCGACCGCACCCAGCGCCAGCGCGAGTTCTTCTCCGCCGTGGTCAAGAAGGCCGCCAGCCCCGGCACCCTGATCAACCCGTTCACGGCCGTCCCGCTGGCCAACAGCGCCGCCGAGTCGGTCGCGGTCGACCCGAACACCGGCCCGTTCAACCTGCTCTCGCTGGGCCTGGCCATGAAGAACAACCCGGTCACCACCGCGGTGCCGATCGGCTCGCTGCCCACCATCGACGGGCAGTCGGTCGTCAAGTGGGACACGACCCGGGCGAACCAGCTGTTCGAGGCGCTGGAAGCCGACAAGCCGGTGCCGAAGAGCGCGCTCGAGAAGGGCTAGCTCACGGCGGTGACGATGACGACCGTGGCGATCACCATCAGCACGGCCGCCTCCACGGCCTTGATGGCGTCGCGGACGCCCTCCCCGGCCCAGTCGCCCTCGGTGATCTCCTTCACCCGGGCCTCGTCGGAGCCGGGGAACTGCTTCTTCAGCGCTTTGGTGGCGTGCATGATCCCGATGAGCACGGCGGTCCGCTCATCGGGCTCGGCGCCGTTCAGCACGCTCTCGACCCGCATGCGTACGGCCCTCTCGACGCTGCCGTCGAGCTCGGGGTACTTGACGGTCTTGAACAGGCCGAGGATCTTGCCGCGCTCCTCCGAGAGCACCCCGCCCTCGACGAGCCGGACGAGCAGCCGCTCGCGCAGCTTGGCGCCCTGCAGCTTGTCGATCCACCACTCGGGCTTGCGCACCTTGGCCTCGGCGGCGATCCGGGCCAGCGCGGCGTCGAGTTCCTCGTCGCCGACGGGGGTCGCGTCGGTGACGACGACCTTCTTGTCGGCCAGGCTGAGCCGGCCCTTGATCGACAGCTCGGCCAACAGCGCGCCGGCGAGGCCCGCGTTCAGTTCGGTGGAGCCGATCGTGGGCTGGCCCGTCTTCTCGTCGTAACCGAGAAGCAGCACGTCTTCGGCGATGATGCTGGTCATGTGCCCGTCCCTACGTAGTCTGAAGTATGCCTGAATTGCCCGAGGTGGAGTCGCTGGCCGAGTACCTGCGGGAACGTGCGGTCGGTCAGGTCGTGCAGGCCGTCGACGTGGTGGCCTTCTCGGCGCTGAAGACCGTTTCGCCCCAGATCTCCGCATTGGGCGGTCTTACCGTGACGACGGTCGCCCGCCACGGGAAGTTCCTCGATCTCGACTGCGACGGGATCCACCTCATCTTCCACCTCGCCCGCGGCGGCTGGCTTCGCTGGCGCGACGACCTCTCGGGCGCCAAGCCGGTCAGGCCGGGGAAGGGCCCGCTCGCCCTCCGGGTGCGGTTCGCCCCCGATCCGCTCGGCGTCGCCCCCGGCTTCGAGCTGACCGAGGCGGGCACCCAGAAACGGCTGGCCGTATATGTCGCGACCGCGCCCGGCGACGTGCCGGGCATCGCAGCCCTCGGCCCCGATCCGCTGACGCCCTCGTTCACCGTCGAGACGCTGACCTCGATCGTCGAGGGCAAGCGCACCCAGATCAAGGGCCTGCTGCGCGACCAGAAGATCATCGCCGGCATCGGGAACGCCTACTCCGACGAGGTGCTCCACGCGGCGAAGATGTCTCCGTTCAAGGTCGCCTCGACCCTGACGCCCGAACAGATCTCCTCCCTGTACGACGCCATCGTCGTCACCCTGAAAGAGGCGATCGAGCGGGCCCGGGGCATCGCCGCCAAGGACCTGAAGGCCGAGAAGAAGTCGGGGCTTCGGGTGCACGGGCGTACCGGCGAGAAGTGCGAGGTGTGCGGCGACACGGTGCGCGAGGTGTCGTTCGCCGACTCCTCGTTGCAGTACTGCCCGACCTGCCAGACGGGCGGGAAACCGCTGGCCGACCGGCGGATGAGCAAACTGCTCAAGTAGGGAGCAGCTGTCCCTACACTGGGGCGCATGACTCTGCGGGACGTGCAACCGACCGGTGTGCCTGACGGCGCTTACCTGCTTGACGTGCGTGAACTCGACGAGTGGCGGGCCGGCCACGCCCCCTCGGCGACCCACATCCCGCTCGGCCAGCTGCAGAACCGGGTCGGCGAGGTGCCGCAGGGCCAGCCCGTTTACGTGATCTGCCGGGTCGGCGGCCGGTCGGCCCAGGCGGCGACCTGGCTCAACCACGTGGGCTGGGAAGCGGTCAACGTCGGCGGCGGCATGCAGTCGTGGGCGGCCTCGGGGCTGCCGATGCAGAGCGAGAGCGGCCAGCCGCCCTACGTGGCCTGACTTTCGCGCTTCCGGCTGGACAACCAGCCGGCCATGCCCGCCTCATTCCGTACTGCCGCGCAGGCGCGGATGATCTGTTCGGCGTGGGCGTCGGTGAGGCCGGCGTGCAGTGACAGGCGCAGCAGGGTGCGGGTGACCGAGGTCGCGGGCGGCACGAACACCGCGCCGAACACGTCGTGGCGTTCGAGCAGGTCGCGCAGGAGCATCACGTCGGCTTCCCGGCCGACCTCCAGGGCGATGATCTGCTCGGTGCCCCCGCCCAGGTCGTAGCCGAGTTCGGCCAGTTCGGGCCGCAACCAGGCCGTCAGCTCCCGCAGCCGGGTGCGCCGGCCCTCCTCCTGGGCGACCAGGTCGAGGGCGGCGGCCAGCAGCGCGGTGTCGTGGGGCAGCAGGGCGCTGCTGAAGACGGCGGGGCCGGCTTCGTACTTGAAGTAGTCGACGAATTCGGGATCGTCGCAGACGACCAGCCCGGCCCGGCCGGGGATCGCCTTCGACAGGCTGACCGTGCGGAACGCCACCCGGCCCTCCAGGCCCTCGGCGGCCACCAGGCCCTCGCCCCGCGCTCCGTGGGTGCCCACCGAGTGGGACTCGTCGACGACCAGCAGCGAGTCGTAGCGCTCGGCCACCTCGACGAACCGCGCCAGCGGGCAGCGGGAGCCGTGGGAGCTGTAGACCGAGTCGACGACCACGACGCCGGGGCCGTGGCGTTCGAGTCTGGCCGCCAGGTGGACCGGGTCGTTGTGCCGGAAGATCTTCATGGGGGCGCCCGCGAGCTGGACCCCGGTCCGCAACGAGGCGTGGGCCCGCTGGTCGAGGTAGACCGGCACGCCGGGCCCGGCGATCACCTGGATCAGGCCCGCGTTGGCCATCCAGCCCGACTGGCAGAGCACCCCGGCGGCGGCCTTGAGATGGCGGGCGAACGCGCCTTCGAGCAGGGTCTGCGGGTGGTCGTCGCGGAGGAAAGGCGCGGCCTGCAACGGCGCGGTCTCGCGGCCGATCGACCGGGCCATGGCGTCGAGCAGCCGGGGATGGCCGCTGAGGTCGAGGTAGTCGTTGCGGGTCAGCACGATCGAGGACGGGCCGGGCGCGCGCCCTTGCAGCGCCCGGCGGCCCGCCCACGTCGCGGTCACCCGGTCTCGGTGGAAGGCGTCGAGCCGGCTCTGGAGGTGGTCGCGCGCCCCGCCCACGTCAGATCCGCCCGAGCAGCGCCGAGCCGTAGGCCGCCGGGTCTTCGCTGCAGAAGTAGCCCTCGACCGCGCGGTGCACCTCCCCGAAGGACAACGCGCCCGCGTTCGCGGCGTCGAGCTGGTCGAAGGCGTGTTCGCCGTCCTCCTCGGGGAGGCCGAAGGCGCTGTTCATGGTGGTGACGTATTCGGCGCGGGTGAGCACGCCGTCTCCGTCGGTGTCGGCGAGCTGGAGGAACGCCTGCGCCACCGGCTGCACTCTTTGGTAGCCGTCGGGCAGGCCGAGGATCGTCTTGCGGTGGGCGGTCAGGTATTCGTGGAAGTCGAGGCCGGCGTCGCCGTCGAGGTCCATCGGCGCGTAGACCTCCTGCCACAGGGCGGTGTAGCTCTGCCGGATGGCGATGCTCTCGTCGGAGGCCGGGCTCCAGCCGAAGGCCGTCGCGGCCCGGTTGGCCGCCGCGGTGAAGTCGGCGAGGGTCAGGACGTCGTCGCCGTCGGCGTCGAGCAGGGTGAAGAACTTGTGCATCTTGCGGCTGTAGTGATCCACGAGGCTTCCTCTCAGTGAGACGACGATTACCGAGAGTAAATAGCGAAGATCGGGCTGTTAATGGCCGCGGGGATAGGGTTCACATCCGGTAGTAACCGAGCAGGTCGTCGAGCGCGTTCACCGGGTCGATCCTGACGACGGTCCCGGTCTTGTACGCGTTGATCATCTTGCCGTCGCCGATGTAGACGCCGACGTGGTGGGTGCGCTTGGCCGTGCCGAAGAAGACCAGGTCGCCGGGGGCCGGAACGGGCGCCTCGCGCAGCCTGCGCAGGTGGTCGTCGGTCGTGCCGGGGCCCAGCACGTCGTGGTCGTAGGCGATCTCGTAGACCCAGCGGGCGAGCCCGGAGCAGTCGAGGCCGGTGGTGCGCTCGGCCGGGCACGGCTTGATGTCGCCCCGGTAACCCCGGCAGGTGCCCGGCGACGGCCCGGCGCTCCCGGCGTGACCGCCGCCCCACGAGTAGGGGTACTGCCCGATCAGCGCGTACGCCGAAGCGAGGATCTGGGCCCGTTCGTCCGGCCGGGGAACCGACGCCACCGCGAAGACCAGGATCAGTGCCGCGATCACGGAAATCTTCATCGATATGAGCCTATGGGTGACAGTCGTCATCCGCGGTCGGTGTTGATCGCGTCTGGCGGCGGGCGCCACGTACGGGCGAAACTTTTAGGTGAAAAGTTTCGTCGATGAAAATCAGAAGTCCGTAAGATCGTTGACAAATGTGTGGGACGAAGTTCACACTCTCGACATTCATCGCGTTAGGCATTGGGTCGGCACTCAGACGCGATGGAGTTCCTGTACGACCCGAAAAAGAGGAGCGACATGCCGTCCTCTCGCCCCCGTCCCACCCGATCGTTAGCCACTGCCCTGCTGGCAGTGCCCGCCTTGCTGCTCGGCACCCCCGGCGTAGCCCTCGCCGCCGAGACCGGAGCCCCGCCCGTCCTCGACGTCGCCACGCTCTCCCCGGTCCACCCCGTCCCGAACTACAACGGCGTGGCCAACAACGCATATGTGACCTCAACCAGCACCGGCCCCGGCGGCTGGTTCACCGGCAACGACGTCACGCTGAACCTCTCGGCGACCGACGACGACGCCGTCAACCTGTTCCGGGTGACCGTCGCGGGCGTCACCGTCGAGGTGCCCGCCGTCCGGAACGGCAACCGGGGCACCGCCCAGCACGTGATCAGCGGAGACCGCAACGGCAGCGTGAGTTACGTCGCCGTCGACGCGGCCGGCAACGCCTCGGCCTCGCGGTCGATCACCGTGCGCATCGACACCAAGGTGCCGGTGGCCGCCTGGCCCGGCATCCCCAACGGCAAGGTCGCGCACAGCGCGCTGCCCGCGGCCATCACCCCGACCCGTACCGACCCCACCCCCGGTGCGGGCGGCGCGGCGGTCCGGGACATGTGGATCGACGGCGTCTGGACCTACCCGATGCCGCTCGACCTGGCCACCCTCTCCGTGGGCCAGCACACCTGGGCGGTCAACGTCGGCGACTCCGCCGGCAACGCCGCCAAGTACACCCTGACCTTCGAGATCACCACCTCGATCGCCGACCTGCGCGCGCTGGTCCAGCGCTACGTCACGGCCGGCAAGGTCTCCGCCGCCAACGGCAACCGCCTGCTGGCGCTGCTGACCGAGGCCGAGGCCGGCTCCGCCGAGGCGTCTCTGGTCAAGTTCGGCGCGCTGGCCGCGAAGGTGACCCCCGCCGGCTACATGCGGGACTCGCTGGTCAAGGACGCCGCCTGGCTCGTCGAGGAGCTGCAGGGCGTCGACCACCCCGACGTCGTCACCGGCGTCGCGGTCAGCGCCGGCCAGGGCATGGAACGTTACCCGTTCCGCGCTCCGGGCGAGGCCGTGCGCAACAACCGGCCCAAGTTCAAGGTCCTGCTGTTCGGCAACCGTCCGGGCGCCTTCCGGCACGAGCACATCCCGGCCACGATGGCGATGATCCAGGACCTCGGCCGCGCCAACTCGTTCGACGTCGACGTGTACGACTACCTCAGCCCCGAGGTGTCGGTCGCGGGCAACCCGTTCGAGAGCGCCGAGCGCCTGTCGCAGTACGACGCCCTGATCGGCGTCTCCAGCGTCGGCAACGACGTGTTCGTCACCAACCGCCCCTCGACGACCACCCCCGGCGCCACGGTCGACGAGCAGGCCGCGCTGCAGACCTACATCCGCAACGGCGGCGGCTTCGTCGCCATCCACGGCGCGACCGACTCCATGCACAACTGGGACTGGTACAAGAACCTGGTCGGCGGCGAGTTCGACAACCACGGTTCCAACGCCGGCGGCATCCAGAACACCTGTGGCGGCTGCGTCATCGGCGAACTGGTCACCGAGGACGACACCCACCCGTCCACCCGTCACTTCGAGAAGAAGATGCCGGTCATGGACGAGCTGTACAACTGGCGGGGCTTCCTCCCCCGCGAGAAGGTGCACGTCCTGCAGACGCTGACCGAGTCGACCTACGTGTCGGGCATCGGCAACAGCGCCGGCCGCGTCGAGGGCGCCGACCACCCGATCTCGTGGTGCGCCAACTACGACGGCGGGCGTTCGTTCACCCAGGCGCTCATGCACAACTGGAAGAACACCGCCGACCCGATCTTCCAGAAGAACATCCTGGAAGGCATCAAGTGGGCCGCCGGCGCCACCTCCGGCAACTGCGTCACCCACGTCGAGATGCGCGCGCTGGTCGCCGCCGGCGTGACCGACGGATCGGTCGACACCGCTCTGGCCGCCACGCTGAACGGCGCGATCGACGCTTCGTACAACGCCTACCTGGTCAAGGACTACGTCGAGGCCATGGAGCAGGCCAAGGTCGTCCGCCGCGAGGTGAAGGCCAACCTGCCCGGCGCCGACAACACCCCGATCCGGGAGCGTGCGAAGGAACTGGCCGAGTGGATGAAGGTGCTCGCCGACGAGGCGATCATCCTGCGCTTCCAGTCGGAGCCCGTGTCCGCCACCCACGCCGCCGGTGACGACGCGGTCTTCGCGGCGCCCGCCGAGGGCCAGAACGTCGCCTACCAGTGGCAGGTCAAGGCCCCGGGTTCGGCCGACTGGGCCGACGTCGCCGGCCAGACCTCGTTCGCGATCGCCCTGACCGCGACGCCGGAACTGGACGGCTCCGAGTACCGGGTCCGCGCCACCGACCCGACCGGCGAGATCGTCTCGCGCTCGGCGGTTCTGCGGGTCGGCTGACCCGTCTGTCTCACCACCGGTGGCCCGAGACACCTCGGGCCACCGGCCTGGCGATCCATCAGGAGTTGAACTTCATGCGCCGCCGTCTCATCCCGGCCGTGGCCGCGCTCATGTGGTGCGCCGCGTGCGGGACCCCGGCCGATTCTCCGCCGGGGGCGGTCACCTGCGAATCAGGCCCCCGTACGTCTCTGGCGACCCCCGGCGACACCCAGTGGCGCCACCCCGACCGTTCGTTCTACGCCGCGGGCGACCCCGACGTGCCCACCGGCGGCAGCCTGGAACACTTGATCGTCGGGGACAACGCCGTGATCGTCCAGTACTCCCCGCAGCTGCCCCAGCCGTCGGTCGACGCGCTGCGCGACTGGGCCGCGATGCAGACCGCGACGGTCGCCATACCGGGGGAGGCCGAGCCCGTCATCCGCGCCGCCATCGCCTCGACGGAACTCACCTGCGACGGCCTGGACACCGACCAGCTCACCGAACTGGCCCGCTCCCGCGCCCCCGGCCAGGCACCCGACCACGAGGCCCCGTGACATCGAGCCCCCGGGGGTGGTCGAAGCCCGGCGCATGATGCATCATGTGGGAGCGAACCGGGATGATCCCGGCTAGCGACAACCTAAGAACCGCGGGAGCTCGGGCGTAACCGGGCTGAGAGGGCGACCAGCGTCGCCGACCGCATGAACCTGTCCGGGTAATGCCGGCGTAGGGAGCGTGTGTGATGACAGCCGTCGTCGATTCCGAGGCCCCGCTCACCCTTCACGAGGCTCCGCCGAAGACTCTCGGCCTGCTCGATCAGGGTGCACTGTGGGCCAACCTCGGAGTGTCACTGCTCGGGTTCTCAGGAGCGATCGCGCTCGTCAATCCTCTCGGCGACCGTCCGCTGAGCTTCGTCGCGGCCCTGACGGCCGCCGTGGTGGGCAGTCTCATCGGTACGGCCATGGTCGGCCTGGCCGCCATCCCGGGCACCCAGACGGGGGCTCCGGCGATGATGCTGCTCAGAGGGCTTTTCGGGGCGCGGCTCTCCTATCTCCCGAGCGTGCTGAACATCATCCAGATGCTGGGCTGGGGGGCGTTCGAGCTCTGGGTCATCGCCCAGGGCGCGCAGGCCATCGCGGGGCAGTTCGGCGTCACCGTGCCGTATGCGGTGTGGGTGGTCATCGCGGGGGTGATCACGACGGCGCTCACGATCAAGCCGCTGGGGGCGGTGCGCATCCTGCGGCGGTACGTCACCGTCGGCGTCGTCGTGGCGATGGTCTACTTCGCGTACGAGCTGATCTCCCGAGGACCCTCGCTGGGGGCCGGATCGTGGGAGGCGTTCACGCCGGCCGTCGATTACGTCATCGCGCTGAGCGTGTCGTGGGTGCCGCTGGCGGCCGACTTCTCGCGGTTCTCGCGGAGCTCGCGGGCGGCGTTCGGCGGGGTGGTCGGCGGTTACACGATCGCCCAGGTGTCGTGCCTGGCGCTGGGGATCGCCGCGCTGGCGCTGGTCGGGAACGACACGAACAAGGTGTGGGACCCGTTCGTCACCGCGTCGCTCGGCGCGGTCTTCTTCGGGATCCTGGTGCTGCGGGAGACCGACCAGTCGTTCGTGAACGTCTACTCGGTGACGATGTCGCTGCAGAACCTGATGCCGAGGGTCGACCGGCGCATTCTCTCGGTCGTCATCGGGGTGCTGGTCACGCTGCTGGCGATCTTCGTGAGCGCGGACACGTACTCGGCGTTCCTGGGGATCATCGGGGCGGTGTTCGTGCCGATGTTCGCCGTGCTGGTGGTCGACTACTTCCTGCTCGGCGGGTCGCGCGGATGGGACACCTCCGACCACGCGCCCTCGCGGTGGCTGATGACGGTGCCCTGGCTGCTCGGGTTCGCCACCTGGTGGATGCTCGGCGCGCTGCCCGACATCGAGTGGTGGGCGGCCATCTGGACGTCGGCGCGGGAGGCCCTCGGGTTCACCCCCGCGCCCTGGATGAGCGCCGCGCTCGGCTCGTTCCTGGTCGCCGCGCTGGTCACGCTGGCGATCGGGGCCTCACGCGGCGCTCGGCCGCGACGGCTATCTGATGCGGGTGAAGGCCACCGCCGCGGCTGACGCGATCACGGTCGACAACACGACCATGAACAGCACCGACTTCAGCGGGTTCTCCCGCTTCGGCGGGGTGGCCACGGCCGCGACCCTCGGCTTGCGCGGCTCCGGCGTGGCGGCCGGGGTCGGCTTGGGACGCGGAGACGGCTTCTTCGTGGTCGGGGCCGGTTTCGGCAGACGTACCGGAACGACCCTGGCCGGGCGCTCCACCCTCGGCGTCGGCTCCTTCACCGGAGGCGGCGGCGGGGGTGGGGGCGGCGGTGGCGGAGGAGGCGGCGGTGGCGGTTCCTCGGCCGGCGGCGGTGGCGGCGGTTGCTCCACCTCCGGTTCCTCCGGCGGGGGCGGCGGTGGTTCCTCCTCGGCCGGCGGTGGCGGAGGCGGCGGCTCCTCCTCAGCAGGAGGCGGTGGTGGAGGCGGTGGCGGCGGTGGTGGCGGCTGCTGGCCGCACGGCGGCTGCTGGAGGACGCCGACCCCCAGCTCCACGTCGATGACCACTCCGACCTGGACGCACACGCCCACGCCCGGACCCACGTCGAGGCCCACCCCGAGGATGTCGTCGGCCGTCGCCGCCGGGGCCGAGGCCACCGTCAGGGTCGACAACATCAGGAAGCCCAGTGCGGCGGCGGTGATGCGGCTGTTCATCAGCTCAACCCCGATATGCGGCCGAATTCGGCCAGCGCGCTGGTGAACGCGTCGGGCTTCACGGCCAGCCCGCCGTCGAACACGTGGACGATGTCGAACGCCATGTAGATGCCGACCCCCAGCAGCGCCGCCATGGCCAGCATCGGCAGCAGCGCCATCCCCTTCGGCCGGGCCCCGGCCAGGAACGGGAAGACCAGCACGATCAGGCCGGTCACCACGGTCAGCACCAGCAGGATCGTCGGGGGCGTCGCCCCGGCGTCGGCGGCGCGCTGCCGCCTCGACGAGCTCAGCTGGGAGATCTGGTCCATGACGGCCGCCTTGGCGTCCTCCTGGTCTTCGCCGTCGACGATCAGACCGGACACCTGGGCGCGCAGCGTGTTCAGGCGGGTGGTGCCCTCGGTGCTGAGCTGGCCGTCGGCCATCAGCGGCCACTCCTGGTCGACCACGAAGCCGACGTAGTCGCGCAGACCGGCCTGGATCTGGATGGCGGACGGGCCGGGCAGCTCGTTGGCGGCCCAGTAGGCCTCCACGGCCGACTGGCTCTCGGTGTAGGTGTTCTGGCGGGCCGAGTCGGCGGTCGTCCACGGCACCACGATCGCGATGGCGAAGACCAGCAGGAACAGCGCCGACAACATCGACCCGGCGTGACCGACGGACGGGCCGCCCGGGTCGGAGTCTTCACTTCCGGCGCCGAAGCGCCGGAACAGGAACGCCGACAGTGCCACCACGGCGATCGCCGACCCCACGGCGACGATGAACCCCAGCATGACCACTCCCCACTAGTGACCTGGTGATTGCTCGGCGTGAGATTACTATCACATTGAGTGATCACAGGTTTACCGTGTGGGGACAGACACGTTGCGCTAAGCGATTTCCATGGTCAGCAGCAGTTCTTTGGCGGCTTTTCCACCGGCGTACGCCCCCGGCGACCCCGGCCCCTCGATCACCCGGTGACACGGAACCAGGAGGCAGACGGGGTTCTCGGTGACCGCGTTGGCGACCGCGCGCAGCGCCTGCGGGCGGCCGATGCGGGCGGCGACCTCGGCGTAGGTGGTGGTCGTGCCGTAGCGGACCGAGGTGATCATCTGGAGCACGCTGCGGGCGAAGGCGGTCGCCAGGCGGAGGTCGAACGGCAGGGTGAAGGTCCGCAGCCGGCCGTCGAAGTAGGCGTCGATCTCCCGCTTCAGCGGGTCGAGGCGCTTGGAGTCGTGGCCGATGAACGACCCGACCTCGCGGTAGACGCGTTCGTAGACGGCGTGTTCGTCGTCGAATGTGGTGGCAATCACACCCTTCGCCGTGACGGCCAGCACGAGCCGCCCGGCGGAGGTGTCGTGGGTGCCGAAGGCGATGTCGGGTGCCGATTCCCCTACGTACGTGGGCGAGGTGACCCGGAGCAGTGCCTCCAGGTCGCCCGATGCGGCCGACGCGTCCATGGCACTTCCCTTCCCCGGGTTCGAGGGCAGCGTAGCGGAGCATTGGAAAAGGTCATGATCACGATCGGAAAAGCGGCACGATGGACCCGTGGAATGTGACCACTGGGACAAACGTGATGACGAGGACGAAGGGATCGCGCGGGCGGTAGTCGCCAGCGCGGCCGATGCCATCGTCGCCCTCGACCGCGATCTGTCGGTGGTCACGTGGAACCCGGCCGCGGAGCGGCTGTTCGGCTGGCCCGCCGACGAGATCCTCGGCCGCCGGCCCCCCTTCGTGCCCGAGGAGCTGATGGCCGAGCACAACGCGGTGCTCGAACGGGTGCGCACGGGTGGCACCGTACAGCTGAGAACCCGCAGGTTCCGGCGCGACGGCACGCTGATCGAGGTGCAGGCCGACATCAGCGGGCTGCGCACGCCCTCGGGCGCGTTGCTCGGCTACGTGGGCGTCTACCACCAGCGCGACGACAACGAGGCCGCGCGGGCCCGGTCGGTGCGCCGCGCCCAGCTGGTCCGCCGCCTCACCGACGTCGTCGGCGACATCAACGCCGAACTCGACCAGAACGTGGTGCTCGACCGGATCGCCGGCTCGCTGACCGAGCTGACCGGGGCCGACGCGGGCGGGTTCGTGCTGATCGACGGCGAGAAGCTGCGGCTGGTCAGCTCCCACCGGCTGCCCGAGGGCATGAAGGGCGCCACCGCCGACCTGGGCAGCAGCCTGGTCGGCAAGCTGCTGCGCACCGGCAAGCCGGTGATCCTGGAAACCGGGCCCGAGGGCCTGCAAGACCTCATCTGGGCCCAGCTCGACGGGCTGCACACCATCGCGGTCGGCATCGCCGCCGTCGGCGGGCGGCCCTACGGCGCCCTCTACGCCCTGTTCGCCCGGCGCAAGCCCGGCCACGTCGAGCTCGAACTGCTCGAACTGCTCGCCGGGCACGCCGGCATCGCGGTCGGCAACGCGGTGGCCTACCAGGACGCGATCAGGCAGCGGGCGCACGAACGCGCGGTCTTCGACGCCAGCGCCGACGGCATCGCCGTGCTCAGCGAGAGCGGCACGGTCATGCGCTGGAACCCCAAGGCGGCCGAGCTGACCGGCTACGCCTACGAGGACGTGATCGGCAAGCCCTCGCCCTTCGACCTGCCCGCCCCCGGCGAGAAGCTGACCTTCCAGCTCGAATCGGGCCGCTGGCTCGACGTGCTCTGCGCGACCATCCCCGAGACCGGCGAGATCGTCGCCGACTTCCGCGACATCACCAGCGCCAAGGAGCTGGAGGAGGCCAAAGATCTGTTCCTGGCCACCACCAGCCACGAGCTGCGCACCCCGATCACCGTCGTCACCGGCTTCGCCAGCACCCTGGCCGACCGCTGGGACAAGCTCTCCGACGCCGACCGGCGGGCCCACGTCCACACGATCGCCGAACGGGCCAAGTCGCTCGGGCGGCTGATCGACCACCTGCTGCTCGGCGCCCGCGCCGGCGCGGCCGAGCCGTCGGTCCGCGACGAGGCCTTCGACCTGGCCGAACGGGTGCGGGCCGCGACTCTGGGGTTGCCGGTGCTCTCCGACCGCCACCGCGTCGAGGTGCGGGTGCCCGACGACCTTCCCCTGGTACGCGGCGACGCGCTCGCCACCGACATACTGCTCGACCAGCTGCTGGAGAACGCCTTCAAGTACTCCCCCGACGGGGGTCTCATCCAGGTGTCGGCCTGGTCGGAGGAGTCCCGGGTGGTCCTCACCGTCGACGACGAGGGCATCGGCATCGCCCCGTCAGACCGGGAGCGCGTCTTCGAGCGGTTCGTCCAGGGCGAGAGCGGCGACCGCCGCCGGTTCGGCGGGGTGGGGCTGGGTCTCTACATCGTCCGGAGCCTCGCGCGGGCCCAAGGAGGGGAGGTGGCCGCACTGCCTCGACCCGAGGGTGGTACACGTATGCAGTTCGTGCTGCGCAGAGAGGGGTTTGTCACCGCACCCGACACACCGGGGCGGTAAGGCCGGGGTAACACCGAAGCTGACCTATTGTCCAATGTGCACAAGCTGTAATCAGTGCTCGGTTTCCACGGTCAGCGAACGGGGCATTTCGGTCTTACTGGGGTGACCATCTTCAGGGGGTTCGGGAGAACGGGGAGGTGAGTGCGTCGAGCGTCGTCATGCTGCCGTACGCTCTGTCGAGCGTGGCTGTGGCGCGTCAACGCCTCAGCGCCGACCTGCTCGCTTCCGGGGTTTTCGAAGCGGCGGTCGACGACACGGTCCTGGTGATGAGCGAACTGTTGAGCAATGCCCTACGCCACGCACACCCCCTCGCGTCTGGGCAGCTCAGAGTCACATGGGCCTGTGGTGACGGACATGTGGAAGTGGCCGTGAGCGACGGTGGGGCGACCACCGAGCCGCGTGCCGGAAGGCCTACCCTCTCGTCTCTGGGGGGCCGGGGGCTCGGCATCGTCGAGTTCCTGGCAGAGCGCTGGGGAGTACGCCACGAGGGCGAGACGACGACTGTTTGGGCCATCGTCCACGCCCCGCAGCCTGCCCGAAAAGGGCAGTCAGGTGAGTCCGAAATAAGCGCACTGCGCGAAGTCGTCTAAACGGCGAGTAGTCGCCGTTCGGTCGTCGTCCATGCGGTGCTGATCAGCAGGTAGACGCCGGCCGCGAACGGCAGGAACGCGGCGGCGAGCACGGTCCCGTAGGGAAGCAGTTTCAACAGCCCGCTTCCCGGCATTTCAGGCGTCCCGATCACCAGTCGGGACGACTGCCAGGCCACCAGTGCGATCAGCACGAGGAGGCCGACGAACACCAGGGTGGGCCCGCCGAACAATCCGGAGTGGGCGACGACCGCCCCGAGGTGCTCACTCAGGGGCACCGACAGCGCGCTGTGGGTCATCAGGACGTTCTGCTGCCCGGCGATCACCGGGTGGCTGAACAGGTTGTACAACACGAACACGAACGGGATCTGGGCCAGGCCCGTACCGACGCCCGCGAACATCGACGTGCCGGCGCCGGCGTAGAGGGCCTGGACCTCCCTGGCCATGCGCTCCGGGTCGTTGGCATGGCGTTTGCGGAGTTTCGCCAGGTCGGGGGCGAGCTTCTGGCGGACGCGCTGGATCTTCGCCTGGCGGATCCCCAGGGGAAGCAGGGCGAGCCGGACCAGCAGGGTCAGCAGCACGATCGCCGGGGCGGCGCCGATCAGGCCGGCCAGCGCCGCCGTGGCGTCGTAGGCGGGGCCCAGGATGAAGTCGAACACGATTCAGGAACCTTTCGTCGGTTTTCGGGAATGACGAAGGCGCCCTTGCCGATCAAAGGCGATCAGCGGGGCGCCGGGGTTCCTGTCGGAGCTCTCGACCGGGTGCGGCCCGGTGAATTGGGGCGGCGGAGCCGTACAAGAACGGCTTCGACGCCCGCGCCGAGCGGCGCGTGCGCGACGTGCGGCGCTGCGGACAGCAGCCGCAGCGCCCACGCGACGAGCAGCAGGCCCAGCACGGCGAGGAACGCGATGCCACCGGGCATCGCGAGCGCGCCGAGCAGGGCCTGGACGAACATGTGTTACTTCTTGCCCACCAGCGTGATCACACCGACCACGACCGCCGCGATCAGCGCGACGATAAGGAGGAACTTCAGCGTCGCGAAGAGCGCGGGGATGACGAATCCGATCACCAGCCAGATGGCGAGGAAGATCCCCACGACCGCCAGAACAGTACGGGTCATGGCCAACAAACTACGCGTTCGGCGATCGCCGTGCGACCTAGTCTTTGGTGCGTGACCGTCATTCTCGTGGTCGACGACGACCCCGCCGTGGCCGAGGTCGTCGCACGCTATCTCGAACGTGACGGCCACGAGGTCGAACGTGATCCCCTGGCCCTCACCGGGCCGCCCGATCTGCTCATCCTGGACATGAACCGGCTCGCCGTCGGCCGCGAGCTGCGGGCCCGCTGGCCGGTCCCGGTGATCATGCTCGGCGAGGCCATCGACCTGGCCGTCGACCTCGACGCCGACGCCGACGACTACGTCACCAAGCCCTTCAGCCCCCGTGAGCTGGCCCTGCGGGTCGCCGCGGTGCTCCGCAGAGCCCGTGGATCGATCGTGCCGGCCGGAACCGGGGTGCTGCGCGACGCCGACCTCGTCGTCGACGTCGGCGCCCGCCACGTGCGCCTGGGCGACGCGGAGGTCACCCTGACCGCCCGCGAGTTCGACCTGCTCGTCTACCTGCTGCGCAACCCGCGTCAGGCGTTCAGCCGCACCGACCTGCTCGACCGGGTCTGGGGCTGGGCCTTCGGCGACTCCTCGACGGTCACCGTGCACGTGCGTCGCCTGAGGGAGAAGATCGAACGCGACCCGACCGACCCCGGCCGCATCATCACCGTGTGGGGCGTCGGTTACCGCTACGAACCCATGTCGTGACCGATCGAGAACGCCTCGGTGATCGCCCGGAACGTCGGGCACGGCCAGCGCCACATGCAGCTGCGGCACCGCAGGATCGGATGGGCCGTGTCACTCGTGATGCCGCCCGCGTCGCGCGGCTGGTGGAGGTCGATCAGCCGCAGCGACAACTCGGAGAAGGCCAGCAGATCGTCTCGGGACGCTTCCAGGAAGTCGAGGTCGGTCGAGGCGAGCCGCGTCTTGATCGGTACGAAGCCCTCACGGTTCAGCAGGTATCGCAAAGGTCTGACCGCGTCACGCCATGAACTCGCCTTGTCGGTGCGGATCTGGATGACTTCCAGCCGCTCACGAAGCCGCCGTCTCTGTGGATCTTCGGGAAGTTCCGTGTTCATGAGCGCCGCTCCTCCTCGGGCTCCGGCGGGAGCCGGTTCCATAGCGTCAAGCTTCGCGCACTCTGCGTTTACATGGGACCGAAATCGGGGACAAAGGGCGGACGACTCTTCGGTAATCCCAGAGGAACGTGACCCAGCGCCCGACCGGCGCTAGTGTGCGCGCTGTGGAGCTCAAAGTCTCGACTCGATCGCATGCGGGTCACGCTGTGATGGCCGTAATCGGAGAAATCGACCTCTATACCGCGCCTCGCCTGCAGTCGGAGTTCACCCGAGTGCTCGAAGAGACCGCGCTTGACCGGGTCGTCATCGACATGTCCGGCGTGGAGTTCTGTGACTCCACCGGCATGAACGTGCTGCTGTCCGCTCTCAAGCGGCTCAAGGAACGCGGCGGCGTGCTGGAGGTGGCCGCACCACGTCCGGCTGTCCGTAAGATCCTGCAGGTCACCGGTCTCGACTCGGTGTTCACCGTGCACGAGAGCGTGCCCGCGGAGCTGGCCAACCCGACCGGATGAGCGACCTTTCCCCCCGCTCGGACACCGCGGTCGTCATCCCGGCCAAAGACGAGGGCGACCGCATCGCCACGACGGTGGCCGCCGCCCTGCGCCTGCCCGGCGTCTCGATCGTCCTGGTGGTCGACGACGGCTCGTCAGACGAGACCGGGCGGGTGGCGCGCGCCGCCGGCGCCCGCGTCGTGCGCCACAGCCGCAACCGGGGCAAGGCCGCGGCCATGGAGAGCGGCGCGGAGGCCGTGCGCCTGCTCGACGAAGACTGCAACCTGCTCTTTCTCGACGCCGACCTGGGGGAGACGGCCGCCGCCGCGGCCCCCCTGATCGGACCGGTCCGCGACGGCATGGCCGACATGACCATCGCGACCTTCACCACCCGCGTGAAACTCGGCGGCCACGGCGTCGTGGTCAGGGTCGCCCGCGACGGCATCAAACGGCTGACCGGCTTCGACCCGGCGCAACCCCTCAACGGCCAGCGCTGCCTGACCCGCGCGGCGTTCGAGGCGGCCCGGCCGCTGGCGGCCGGCTTCGGCGTGGAGACCGGATTGACGATCGACCTCGTCCGGAAGGGCTTCCGGGTGAAGGAGGTCGAGGTGGAGATGGCCCACCGCGCCACCGGCACCGACTGGCGGGCCCAGCTGCACCGGGCCAAGCAACTGCGCGACGTGTCGCGGGCGCTGGCGGCCCGGGAGCCGACGGTGGTCAAGGCGATGGAGACGATCGAGGGCCTGCGGCCGAACACGCGTCCTTAGGCGCGGGTGACGTGCGGCTCTAGGCTTCTCGGCGTGGAGCGTGTGGTTGCGGGCAGGCTGGCCGTCGGGTGTGTGGCGGCGGCCCTTGGGCTGACGGTGCTGCTGGCCCTGCTCGGGCCGTCGGCGCTGCAGCCCCGGCTGACCGGGGCCGGGTGGTTGCCCTTCTTCGTCGACGCCGGGTTGCCCGGCTGGACCGCGATCGGGCTCGCGGCGGCGGTGGTCGTGTTCGGGACCATCGGGACTCTGCTGGGGCTCTATGGCACACCCTCGTTGCGGGTGCTGCGGTGGCTGGGCGTCGGGGCGGTCGTGCTGCTCGCCTTCCTGCCGCCGATCGGGTCGTCCGACCATCTGAACTACGCCGCCTACGGGCGGCTCGTGACTTTGGGGCATGACCCTTATTCGGTCACGCCTGACCGAATACCCGGTGACCCGGTTCTCGGGGCGGTCGAGGAGTGGGCCTCGACGCCGAGCGTCTACGGTCCCGTCACGACCGGGGTGCAGGCGCTGGCCAGCTTCATCGGCGGCGACTCCGTTCGGCTGACCGTGTTCGTGATGGCGCTCGTCAACGCCGCCGCCTTCCTCGCCGTCGCCTGGATGCTCGGGTCACGCGGGGTGGTTCTCTGGACGGCCAATCCGCTGGTCGTCCACCACCTCGTCGGCGGCATGCACGCCGACACCCTCGCCGTCGCCTTCGTGGTCGCCGCGCTCGTCACCCGGTTCAAGGGCGTCTTCCTCGGCCTGGGGGTCGCGGCCAAGGTGACCGTGGGGGTGGCCGCGCTCGGCGTCGCCTGGGAACTGCGCAGGAACCTGGGCCGGTTGGCGCTGGTCGCCGCGACCGCGCTGGCGGTGTCGGGGGTGGCCTACTGGCTCGCCGGACCCCATTCGCTGGGCCAGGTGCTCAACGCCAGCAAGATGGTCTCGCTCGCGACGCCGTGGAGCGTGGTCAAGGCCGGGCTGCAGACGGTGGTCGGCCCGGGGTCCTACCAGGTCTGGATCCAGATCGGCTCGCTGCTGCTGTTCGCCGCGCTGGCCGCGCTGCTGCTGCGGGCGCTGGCGCCGCTCGACGCCGCGCGGGTCGCCGTGGCGTTCTCGGTCGCGTGGTTGTTCGCCACGCCCTACGCGCTGCCCTGGTACGACGGGCTGGCGTTCGCGCTGCTCGCGCTGGTGCCCCGGTCGTGGCTCGACTACGTCCTGGTCGCCCGGATCGCGTTGTTGTCGCTGGCCTACCTGCCGGCGCGCCAGTTCGACCAGCCCGCCGGGTCGGAGTGGCTGGTCGACGTGGTCAGGTCTGAGCTCGTTCCGTGGGCGCTGCTCGCGGTGGTGGTGTTTCTGCTCGTACGGCTGCCGCGAGGGTCAGCGGTACGGCCACCGTCAGTGCCATCGCCGGAATCGCGATCCCCGAGTCGTTGATCAGGAACCCCACGAACGCCGCCGTCAGCGCGCCGATCAACCCGGCCCGCAGCTCCGGGGCCTGCTCGTAGGCCACGCTCAGCGCGGCGACCTTCATCTCGCGCGGCCGGGCCAGCACGAGGAACAGGAACGCCACCGCGACCAGCGAGAGCAGGGTCAGCGGCCAGTTGCCCAGGGTGCCGAGCATCGCGCCGAGCTTGCGCGCCAGCACCCCGCCGGCCTCGCCGTCGATGACCTGCTGGACGAACGCGCCCAGGTGGGTGCGCTGCTCGGCCGGTCTCGACCAGTCGGCCAGCGCGATCGCCGTGATGAGCGCCGCGCCGCCGACGGCGATCAGGGCCAGCCGGGTCACCGACACCCGCAGGCCCGCCAGGAGCAGCAGGAACACCGCGAAACCGAGCACGAACGACGGCACCCCGCCGAAGTCGGCCCCCCAGGAGGGCCAGCCGTCGGCGGCGATGGCGAGCAGGCCGTACAGGCCGCAGAAGACGAACGCGGGCCCGCGGCGGCGGATGAAGTGCGCGGCGGCGGCCAGGAACAGGATCGTGCCGGTCGAGTAGACGGCGAAGGCCATGTTGCCGAAGCCGTAGAACCGGCCGCCGGTGACGGGCTCGTAGCCGGTGACCGCGTTGACCTGCAGGTGCGAGCCGGTCATGACGTCGAGCAGCAGCGCGACCGACGACACGCCCGCCACCACGCCCAGCGGCCCGAGCACGTCGCGCCGCCACGGACCCGCGAACGCGACCCCCGCGATGAGCAGGGCGAAGCCGAGGATCGTGCCGACCAGCGCGGGCATCGGATGGGCGACGCTCCACCACGGCACGAGCTGCGCCAGGAAGGTCGAGATCGGCACCGCGCCGCTGATCACGCCGACGATCATCATGGCCCGCCCGGCGCCCGCGACCTGACGGCGCATGATGTACGACGCGACGGCGTAGAAGAGCACCTGGATCATGACCAACGCGAAGAAGAACGGCTCCCGCACGTCCCTGAGAACCTGGCTGGCAAGATCGTCGTCGGCGAGGGCCTGCGGATCGGCGGGCGCGGTCGTGGACGTCCAGGCGCGGCCCACGACGCCGTCGGGGACGGGCAGGCCGAGGGCGGTCAGCGCGGTCGCGGTCAGGTCGGTGATGGTGACCAGGCCGACCTGCCGGGTCGACGACGCGGTCAGCAGCCCCGTCCCGAACCCGGGACCCTTGGCCATGGCGACGTGCAGGTGCGCGCCGGGACGGGCGTCGGAGATGCCGCCGACCAGGATCGTGGCCCCGGCGGGGACCTTGGCGAGGATGGCCCCCACGGTCGCGTCGGCGGCGGCGACGGCCTGGTCGCGTCCGCGGTCGCTCAGTCCGGCGGCGAGCCAGGCGTCGGAGATCTCCGGGGCCTCGGTGACGATGAGCTGGTAGCCGGCGGGGTCGAGATCGGCGATGCTCTCGAACCAGCTGGTGGCGGCTCCGGACCGGTCGGCGGCGGCCAGCAGCGCCCCCCGGCCCACCGCGACGGTCTGGCCGCCCGCGTCCTTCACCGCCTGGCCCAGGGTGCCGATCCCGGCCTGGAACGACGAGTCCTCCTGGAGCGCGAGGAGCGCCGGCCAGTCGGGCACCTCCCTGCCCCGGGGTTCGACAGGCGGCGCGCAACCCGGCGAGGCGGCCCGCTGCCCGGCCGAGACGGTCAGCCAGCCCGCGACCGGGCACGTGACACCCCGGCCTTCGAGCGGGACCGCGCGGGTCGAGAGCGAGGCGTTCGCGGAGCCTTCGGCGAGCTTCCACAGGTTGGGCGTTCCCGAGGGGCTGAGGTCGGCCCACTCCAGACCGGGGACCCCGATGATCACCACCTGGCCCTGGGGCGCGGCGAGCGCGGTTCCCGGCAGGCAGAAGGCCCCGGCGAAGAAGGCGACGAACAGAACCCAGACGATCCGGTGGATCAGCGGTCGCCTCCTGGCCCGGATCGTTGCTGTGTGACTCTTCAGAAGGGCGTGGTCGCCTGCGGTGTCCGGAGCGGGTCCCCGTGCGGCCTCGATTGTGGAGGGGTCGTGCACAGGGTCTCCTTCCCCGCGGTCGGTCGGCGGGCTAAACGGTAGCCTGCCTGGTCGTGGGAAGCGTTGCGCGGAGTCGGACGAGCTGGTGGCCGCTGGCGGGCCTGCTGCTGGTGGTGGCCGCGGCCGCGCCGCTGGTGCACTACTGGCTGACCAACCCCGACGACCAGCGGCTCGTCGACCTCGACGTCTACCGCCTCGGCGGGCAGGCGCTGCTCGACGGGCTGCCCGTCTACGGGGTGGTCACCCCGGCGCCGCAGCTGCTGCCGTTCACCTATCCGCCGATCGCGGCCATGTTCGCGGTGCCGCTCGCGCTGCTGTCGTGGCCGGTGCTCCAGTGGGTCTGGACGGCGGCCATCGTCGCGACGCTCGTCGCCGTCGTCTGGGTGGCCTTTCCCGAGCAGCGGAAATGGTTGCCGCTGGTCACGATCGCGTGCCTTTACCTGATGCCCATCCGCGACCAGATCAGGTTCGGTCAGGTCGATCTGTTCCTCGTCGCGTTGTGCCTGTTCGACGTCGTGGTCAAACGCCCCTGGTGGCCGCGCGGCATTCTCATCGGCATCGCGACGGCGGTGAAGCTCACGCCCGGCGTGTTTCTCATCCTCTTGCTGCTGGTGGCGTGGCGGAAGCCGTACCGGAATGAGGAAATGAAAACGTTCCTCACGGCCTCGGGAACGGCGGCCGTCCTGACGGTCATTCCGTTTCTGGTGATTCCGCGGGACGCCGTCGACTTCTGGTTCGGGGCGCTGCTCGATTCGGAAAGGCTCGGGGCCAATACGGCGACCACGAATCAGTCGATGCGCGGGATGCTGCTGCGCCTCTACTGGCCCGATGCGCTGACCACCGTGCTCTGGCTCGCCGCCGTCGCCTTTATCGGCTGGTACGGCTTCCGCGCCGCCTGCCGCCATTACCTCGACGGCGACCTGCTGACCGCGACGGCGCTCACCGGTTTGATGGCGGTGCTGCTTTCGCCCGTCGCCTGGATTCACCATCTCGCCTGGATCGTGGTCGTGCTGGCGGCGCTGCCGGAACTCCGGCAGAAGGCGGTCGCCTGGGTCTATTACGTGCTGCCGATCCCCTGGTGGGGGGCCTACATCAAGATGTGGGAGATCCCCGTGTTGTCGCCGACGCTGGGGAAGATCGTGCAGAACGCGTTCGGGCTCGGGGCCGTCGCCCTGGTGTTCATCCTTGCCCGAACCCGGGCGAAACCGTGACCGCGCCATTACGCTCGGTCGCGTGCTGGTTACCGCTTTCGTGATCGTCGGGCTGCTCGCCGGGTTCACCGGGGTCGTCATAGGGCTCTATTCGCTGCGCAACGCGCGGGCCGCCGTCCAAGACTGCCTCGACGTGCTGGCCAGGCGGGCGGCGGTCGAGGGGGTCGTCGACACCAAGGCGATCCGCGACGTCGCCGTCTTCCGCTACGACGCCCTGGAGGAGATGACCGGGCGGTTGTCGTTCTCGGTCGCGCTGATCAACGGGCTGGGCGACGGGATCGTGCTCACGTCCATCAACGGGCGGACCGAAACCCGCACCTACGTCAGGGCCCTAAGGGGCGGCAAGGGGCTCCAGCCGCTCTCTCCGGAGGAGGAGCAGGCGGTGCGGGCCGCGCGGCTCGGCCTGGGGCCCGAAGTCGAGGCCGCCGACGGTGACCTGCTGCGACCCGCCGGAGGGCTCTGGAGCAACTCCGCCCGCTGAGCTCGCCTGTCTCCTGGCGGATTCATGGCGGAGACACGGCCAACCTGCGGTCGTCTGTGTCTCCTTTTCCGCATACACCACCCCCGCCTGTGGCTAACCTGGTGTTATGTCAAAGCTCGCCTATCTGGGCCCCGAGGGCACCTTCTGTGAGGCCGCCCTTCGTGAACTGGCGCCCGAGGCCGAGCGCCTGCCGTGCGCCAACGTGAGGGCCGCGCTCGACGCGGTCCGCAAGGGTGAGGCCGAAGGGGCCGTCGTGCCCCTCGAGAACTCGCTCGAAGGCGGCATCGCCCAGACGCTCGACGAGCTCGCTTGGGGGCAGCCGCTGCTGATCGTCGCGGAACTGTTGCTGCCGGTCGAGTTCTCCCTTCTCGTCCGTCCGGGCACCGAGATGCGGCAGATCAAGCGCATCTTCACCCACCCCGCCGCGCACACCCAGTGCCGCGACTTCATCGACCGGGAGATCCCGGGCGCCGTGGTCGTCCACGCCTCCTCGACCGCCGGCGCGGCCCAGGAGATCGCCAACCCCGAGTCCCCCTACGACGCCGCCATCGGGCCGGCCATCGCGGGTGAGATCTACGAACTGACCGAGCTGGCCTCCGACATCGGCGACCGCAACGACACGGTGACCCGGTTCGTCCGGGTCGCGCCCCCCGGGACGCTGCCCGAGCCGACCGGCGCCGACCGTTCGTCGATGGTGGCTTTCCTGCGCGACGACCACGCGGGCGCGCTGCTGGAGATGCTCTCCGAGTTCTCGGTACGCGGCGTCAACCTGACCCGCATCGAGTCGCGGCCGACCGGTGACGGCATCGGCAGCTACTTCTTCCACTTCGACTGCGAGGGGCACATCGCCGAGGCGCGGGTCGGAGAGGCGATCTCGGGGCTCCACCGCATCTCCGGCGATCTGCGCTTCCTCGGGAGCTACCCCCGGGCCGACAAGGTGCCGACGCAGGTCAAGCGCGGCACGGCCGACCCCGATTTCGCCGAGGCCGCCGGGTGGCTAAGCCGAATGCGGGCAGGCTCCGTGCAACGGTAGCGTTTGCCTTGTGATTGACCTGCGAACCCTACGCGAAGATCCCGACCGGCTGCGCGCCTCGCAGCGCGCCCGCGGGGAGGACGACACCGTCGTCGACACGCTGCTCTCCCTCGACGAGCGTCGTCGCAGTGCGCTGGGCTCCTTCGAGTCCCTGCGCGCCGAGCAGAAGAACGTGGGCAAGTCGGTCTCCAAGGCGTCCGGCGACGAGCGGCAGGCGCTGCTCGACCGGGCGAAGGATCTCGCGGCGCAGGTGAAGGCGGCCGAGGCGGAGGCCGAGCAGCTCGGCGCCGAACTCGAGGCCATGACGATGGCGGTGCCCAACATCGTCGACCCGGCCGCGCCCGTCGGCGGCGAGGACGACTACGTCGTCCTCGACCACGTGGGCACCCCCAGGGAGTTCGACTTCACCCCACGCGACCACCTTGAGCTGGGCGAACTGCTCGGCGCGATCGACATGGAGCGGGGCGCCAAGGTCTCGGGCTCGCGCTTCTTCTTCCTGCGCGGCGCCGGGGCCCGGCTCCAGCTCGGGCTGCTCAACATGGCCATGCAGCAGGCCGTCGAGGCCGGCTTCGTGCCGATGATCACCCCGGTGCTGGTCAAGCCCGAGTCGATGCAGGGCACCGGCTTCACGATCGCCCACGACAGCGAGATCTACCGGCTGCCCGAAGACGACCTCTACCTGGTCGGCACCTCCGAGGTGCCGCTCGCGGCCTACCACGCCGACGAGATCCTCGACGGCTCCCAGCTGCCCTACCGCTACGCCGGCTGGTCGTCGTGCTTCCGCCGGGAGGCCGGGTCGTACGGGAAGGACACCCGCGGCATCATCCGGGTGCACCAGTTCGACAAGGTCGAGATGTTCTCCTACTGCAAGCCGGAGGATTCGGCCGAGGAGCACCAGCGGCTGCTCGCGTGGGAGAAGCAGATGCTCGACAAGTGCGAGCTGCCCTACCGCGTCATCGACACCGCCGCCGGCGACCTCGGCATGTCGGCCGCCCGCAAGTTCGACTGCGAGGGCTGGATCCCCAGCCAGGGGCGTTACCGCGAACTCACCTCGACCTCGAACTGCACCGAGTTCCAGGCCCGCCGCCTCAAGGTGCGTTTCCGCGACGAAGACGGCAAGCCTCGCGTGGTGTCGACGCTGAACGGCACACTCGCGACCACCAGATGGATTGTGGCGATTCTCGAGAACCACCAGCAGGCCGACGGTTCGGTCGTGGTTCCCAAGGCGCTGCGGCCCTTTGTGGGGCTCGACGTTCTCGAACCCGTCAAATAACACGACGAAGGCCGGGGTTCTTCTTTCGAAGAGCCCCGGCCTTCGCCGTTGTCAGTGGTCTAGAGGGCGCGGACCTGCGAGGCCTGCGGACCCTTCGGGCCCTCGGTGACCTCGAACTCCACCCGCTGGCCGTCTTCCAGGTTCCGGTAACCGGAACCGGTGATGGCCGAGAAGTGCACGAACACGTCCGGCGCGCCGCCGTCCGGGGCGATGAAGCCGAAGCCCTTTTCAGCGTTGAACCACTTGACGGTTCCCTGAGCCATTAACGCTCTCCCTAAGGAAGTGAATCTTGGGGCACACACCTCGTGAGCCCCGGTGTGTCGCACAGCTCCCCGGGTGGCTCATAACAGTCAAGCTGGTTTTCGCTAGCGGGAACAGCTAATACAACGCGTTCACATCTAACACTATGTCGACCCCCCGGTGTTCCAAGTCCGGGGGAGAATTCTTGTCCTGAGATCCCCCTGACCGGGGCGTCTCGGGGACAGGGCAAACTGGGAGCTGTTATGGCCCCACCGCGCCTCATCGCCACCGACCTCGACGGCACCGCTCTGCGCTCCGACGGCACCATCTCGGCCCGCACCGCCGCCGCCTTCGCCTCCGTCGAGGACTCCGGGGCGACCCTGGTCTTCGTCACCGCCCGCCCGCCCCGCTGGATGACGACCGTCTCCCACGTCGTCAACCACCGAGGGCTGGCCATCTGCGCCAACGGCGCGCTCCTTTACGACCTGCACACCGAGTCGATCGCCGACGCCCACCTGATGCCGTCAGAGGTGGTGGCCGAAACGGTCGACCTGCTGCGGGCCGCCGTGCCTTCGCTGGCCTTTTCCGTCGAGTACGAGGACGGCTACGCCTACGAGGGCGATTTCCCCCTGGGCGGCTGGGACCTGCGTTTCGGCGACGGCCGGCCGCCCGTTCCCTCGGTCCTCGGCCGTTCGTGCGCGAAGCTGCTCGCCTACCACGACACGATGGACGCCGACGATCTCTACGAGCAGGTCGTGGCGTTGGTCGGGGGCCTGGTGACGCCCACGCACTCGAGCGGACGGGCGCTGATCGAGATGAGCGCACTGGGGGTGACCAAGGCGACCGCCCTGGCCCGCTTCGCCGAACGCAACGGGATCGCGCCCGGGGAGGCGGCGGCGTTCGGCGACATGCCCAACGACCTGCCGATGCTGAGCTGGGCGGGCACGTCGTACGGGGTCGCCAACGCCCATCCCGACGTGCTGGCGGCGGTCGACGAGGTGACGGCGGCCAACGACGACGACGGGGTGGCCTTGGTCCTCGAACGCCTGTATGGGGGCGCTTCGGCGGCCTGAGGGCGCATGGTCCGGTCGTGGGCAGGTGGTTCCTGCTTCGCCGGCACCCTTGGGGCGGGCGATGTCACGAGATTTCGCCCGATCTCGTGTTCGGGCTGGGGGGTCGCCCAGCCCGTACACGAAAGGCTTAGAGGTAGGGGCCTGAGGCGCCGCGGCCGGGGTCGTCCTGGCCGCCCTGCTGGGAGAAGCCGCCCGGGAGGGCGCGGCGCATCTGCTCCAGCTGGGCGCGGGCCGCCATCTGCTGGGCGAACAGGGTGGTCTGGATGCCGTGGAAGAGGCCTTCGAGCCAGCCGACCAGCTGGGCGTGGGCGACGCGGAGCTCGGCCTCGCTGGGCGGGGTGCCGTTGGCGTCGGTGAACGGGAGGGAGAGGCGCTCGAGTTCGTCGACGAGTTCGGGGGCCAGTCCGTCTTCGAGCTCCTTGATCGAACTCTGGTGGATCTCCATGAGACGCTTGCGGCTGGCCTCGTCGAGCGGGGCCGCGCGGACCTCTTCGAGGAGCTGGCGGATCATGCTGCCGATCCGCATCACCTTCGCGGGCTGTTCCACCAGGTCGGCGACCGACCGCTCCTCGCCGTCCGGGGCCTCTTCGCCTGCCGGAAGAACCACGATGTGTGGAGTGCTCTCGTCAGCGTTCATGTCTCTCAACCTACTAGCAGGATCTTGCCGATGTGGTCGCCGGCTTCGAGCATGCGGTGGGCCTCCGCAGCGTGTTCCATCGGTATCTCAGCGTGGACGATCGGGTTGATCGCACCCGCGCTGACCAGCGGCCACACGCTGTCGGCCACGCCCCGGCAGATGGCGCCCTTCTCGTCGGGGGTGCGGCTGCGCAGGGCCGCGGCCATGACGGTCGCGCGCTTCTGCAGCAGGGCGGCGATGTCGAGCTCGCCCTTCGTGCCGCCTTGCATCCCGATGATGGCCAGTCGTCCGCCTTTGGCCAAGATCGCGACGTTGGGCTTCAGGTACTTGGCGCCCATGATGTCGAGGATGACGTCGGGGCGGTCATCTACGAGTACTTGGGAAAAATCTTCTTCTCGGTAGTTGATTCCTCTATCCGCGCCGAGCGTTAGGCATCGTTCGAGTTTCGCCTCCGAACCCGCCGTGACGATCACCCGCGACCCGAAGGCCTTGCCGAGCTGGATGGCCATCGTCCCGATGCCGCTGGCGCCGCCGTGGACGAGCAGGGTCTCGCCCTTGCGCAGGCGCGCGGCCATGAAGACGTTCGACCAGACCGTGCACGCCACCTCGGGCAGCGCGGCCGACTCGGCCAGCGAGGTGGGGGCGGGCATCACCTGCTGCCACGGAACTGCCACCTTTTCGGCATATCCGCCGCCGGCCAGCAGGGCGGTGACTTCGTCACCGACAGTGAGACTGTCGACACCCTCGCCGACTTCGGTGATCACCCCAGAACATTCCAACCCGGGAATTTCAGACGCGCCGGGCGGAGGCGAGTAGAGTCCTTGCCGCTGCAGGAGGTCGGCTCGATTCACGGCCGACGCCGTGATCTCAATCACCACCTCACCTCGGGCGGGGACGGGATCCGGCACCCCGCGCCACTCCAGGACCTCCGGTCCGCCGGGGCTTGAAATCACGATCGCACGCATGTGACCTAAAGTAACCGAGCAGCCAACTCGACGGTTGGCCGCGTTCGCCTGTATACGGGGCGCTAATCTGCAATGTGTTTGCTGCCCCTTTAGCCCATCCCGAGGGGGAAACACGGTGGCACGACACGATCGTGAGGATCCCCACTCGCTCGAAGACCAGCTGGCCTGGCTCGACGCGATCAAGGAGATGCCCGACGAGGTCGACATCGCGGTGTCCGCGGTGACGGCGTCGTCGCTTGCTGCGTCCCAGCAGCCTGCGACGCCAACCGACGAGGTGCCTTCGCCATACCCGAAGGACCCATGGCGCTCGGTCCCGGCCGAGCCGGCTCCGTTCCGCGCGGTCGCCGACGTCGACGAGCCGCCCGCGGCCGACAACGGGGTGGAGACGCTCGACCCGCTGCCGTTCACGACGGGCCGGGGAGCGTTCGCCGACTCCCCGGTCGACACCGACTCCTACAACGTCGGCGCTTTCGGCGAACGGCCGCCGGCCGAGCCCGACCTCTCCGACGAGCCGGTACGCGGCTGGCTGGAACCGGCCGTGCCGGTGTCGGACGAGCAGGCCGACTCCGGCCGCTTCCCCCGGCCCGACGCCGAGACGGGCCGCTTCTCGCCCGAGGTCGTCTCCGATCTGGCGACCTACGGCCGCCACGACACCGACCCGGGGACCTTCGGGCTGCGTACCGAGAACGAATCGGACTCCGGCGGTTTCCGGTTCTCCCGCGACACCGACCGGGTCTCCCGCCCCGAGACCGACTCAGGGCCGTTCAAGCTGCCCTCGGAGTCGCGCACCGACAGCGACTCCGGCCGCTTCTCCTGGCCCGGCACCGAGCCCGAGGAGATCCCCGCCCCGGACGACACCGACCCGGGCGACCGCTTCCGGCCCATCCGCGACGCCGAGGAGCCGTTAAGGGGATCCCTGCGGGAGAACCTCAGCACCCCGGCCGAAGCCGCCGCCCCCGCCCCCGGAGAGGCGTTCCGGTCGTCGGCGCGTGAGGCGCTGGACGCGTACACGAGAGAAGTGCAGCCACCGATCTCGGAGTCGCGCGAGATCGCCGAGCGCGAGCCCTACCAGGCGCGCCGCCGCCAGCCCGACAACCTGCCCGCACCGGCCTTCTCCACCCCGTCGCGGGCCCTCGTGCCCCGCACGTCGAAGCCCTCGGCCGACAGCCTCGACCCCGCGACCCTGCTCAAGGGCCGCAAAGACGGCCCGGCCACCGGCTGGCGCCGCGTCGTCTTCAAGGCGACGGCCGGCTTGATAAAGCCCGGCGAGGCGCCCGAGGTACGCCGCCGGCAGGAACTGGTCGCCCGCGCCCGCACCCCCGTCTCGGCGGGCCACCACCGCGTCGCGGTCCTCAGTCTCAAGGGCGGCGTCGGCAAGACGACCACGACCGTGGGCCTCGGCGCGACGCTGGCCCAGGTCCGCGGCGACCGCGTGATCGCCGTCGACGCCAACCCCGACCGTGGAACGCTCTCCGACAAGGTCGAACTGGAGACCTCGGCGACCATCCGTGACCTGCTGAACGAGCGCGGGGACATCCGGCGGTACGTCGACATCCGGGCCTTCACCTCTCAGACGCCCTCGCGGCTGGAGATCCTGGGGTCTGACCGGGACCCTTCGGTGTCCGAAGCCTTCTCCGCCGAGGACTACCAGGCGGTTTCCGCGGTCCTGGAGAACTTCTACTCGATCTGCATCACCGACTGCGGGACGGGGCTGCTGCACTCGGCCATGTCCGGGGTGCTCGGGCTTGCTGACCAATTGGTTCTCGTCAGCAGTCCTTCTGTGGACGGGGCTCGGGCGGCTTCGGCGACGCTGGACTGGCTGGAGGCGCACGACTACGGAGACCTGGTTCGGTCGGCGACTGTGGTGTTGTGCAGTGTGCGGCCTCGGTCGAAGTCGACGGTGGACCTGAAGCGGCTTGAGGCGCACTTCGCGGCTCGGTGCCGGGCTGTGGTTCGGGTGCCTTACGACCCGCACCTTGAGGAAGGGGCGGAGATCGACCTGGAGAGGCTGCAGGAGCCTACTCGGGCGGCGTTCCTTCGGCTGGCTGCTTCTGTGGGGGATGGGTTCGCGGGGGCGCCGGGGATGGGGGAACGGCGGTACTCCGAGATTCCGGATCACATCTAGTGGCGTGGCTCTCCCGTCTTCTGGTGGGGGCGGGAGAGAGTAGGGTTGCGTTCTGTGGTGCCCCTTTGGGGGTGCTGTTGGAGAGCTCGCCTAGTGGACGATGGCGGCGGTCTTGAAAACCGCTAGGGGCGGTGACGTTCCTCGTGGGTTCGAATCCCACGCTCTCCGCCTAGCTTGGAAAACGTGGTCTGACCTGGCCTGACGGGTGGCCTGGGTGATCATTTCTTGGGTATGCAGCCGTGAGCCGTCGTGGGCGGCCCTGCCCCGCTTCGGCCTTCCTAGCCTCGGATCGAGCGTCGTACATCACCGGCGCCGACTACCTGGTGACCTACCGCCTCCATGCGCGCTTGATATGAGGCTCAACCGGAACGTGTTGACCGGGGTCGCGTGACTATTTACGGTGCTTTCGACTCATCGCGCCGGAAGCGGCGCCATCGACACTGACGGGGTGTTCAAAACGGGGGATCGACTTCGCCATGCCTTTAACGGTGCAAATCGGAGGACAGTACATGGCTGCATCAAAGTCGGTAGTCGCCTTACTCCTCATCTCGATCTTCGTAGCTCCAGCTGTTCCACCGGCTCAGGCGCACGAAATCCAAGCGCCCACATCCGAAATCACGGCCAACAGCCTCAAGCGTCCAAATCTCGAACTCTCCAGGGCCCTGGCGGCCGCGGCCACGCCGGGTGCCCGGCGGGCGCCGATCCTCTCGGGAATCCTCCTGGACGAAGCGGGCGAACCCATCAGGGACACCCCGCTGCGCCTGGACCTCGAACCGTCGCGAGAGGTCACCGCCGCCACGGCAGCGGGTGTCGGCGTCGAGGTCATCAAGCTTGACGAGACCACCACTGACGGCAGCGGCGCCTTCACGTTCGACGCCCCGGCGCTGACCTCCCTCGACGGCTACATCGACGCCTCGGGGCGGGTCTCCGTCCTCGTCACCTCCGCGGGCGGGCAGCACGCGGTCATGCGCAGGACGTATTTGTATCCTCCATCGAGAAAAGCGGCACGCTGGCTGAATGCCGGCCCAACCGGTGTGGAATCACCCGTCCGCCGCCTCGCCGCAAGCTCGGGCGCACCCCGTCTGCAACTGACCGGCCATCGCTCCACCACGTCGATTCCCAACCCGGGGAAATACTGCCCCGATGGCTACGGCGGCTACTCCTGGAGGAAGTCGAGCCTCCCGGTCATCAAACGCTGGGTCCCGCTCCAGACCGTGCACACGAGATCGAAGACCACCGCCCTGTACGAGTGGTCGACGACCGCGAAGACCTCAGTCGAGGCGGTGGCCGTCGTCAGCGGCCAAGGCCGTGAGTTCAAGGCCGGATACACGCACGCGCAGACCGTCTCCAGCGGGGTCAAATTCAAGATCGGGACCAACCAGAACGTCCGCCTTCGGGCCGAGTTCGAGTTCAGAACATGGGATCTGGTGTGTGTCGACAACATCACGCTCAAAACCAAGCTCGTTGGAGTCTTCGAGTGGCGCCCGGACCGCTTTACGGGAGGAAACTCAAAGCAGTCTCTCAAGAGCAGCTGGCCCTGCAAGTCGGATAACACCACCCAGATCGGAAGCGACACGTGGGTGTCGCGAGACTCCACCCACACGGCGTCGGCCTCGATAAAGATCGGAAACGTCAGTGTCGGAGCCATTCAGGAGAACGGCAGTTCCTGGAAGATGACCTGGAAGCCCAAGAAGAAGACGAAGATCTGCGGAAACAACGACGTCCCCATCCACGCCGCCCAGGTCCGCGAGAAGTAAATGAAGCATTTAGGACCGCCGCGTCTTCGAATGTGCACGAGATCGAGCCGCCGGCCGCTCGACGGCGCGGCCGGCGCTTCCTGGGCGCCGTTCAAGAAGCCCGCGAAAGGAAGCCCGGGAGAGGTCGCCGGCTTGCTGCTTGCGAACGCCCAAGAGGTGGTGGAGACGGTTGTCCAGTCGGCCGGTCGCGCCGTGGAGGCAGGCGGCGTACGCGATATACGCGAGATGATCTTGTGGTGAGTCTTGATCGCAAATGGGAGGGCTATCATCGCCAATTTCGCGGGGTCTTGAAACCGTCAGGGGATGGTGACGTGCCTCGTGGGTTCTCCGCCTAGCTTGGAAAATGGGCTTATGTCGATTCCAGCCCTCCTTTTCGGCTGATCAGAGACCGTTGACCACATCGCCTGACCTGGTTCCTGGGCCTTGCAGGCATGCTTCTGTGTACTATCTCACTAGTACATTGAGACATGCTGTCATGGAGGTCGTGCGTGTTCGCGTTCCGAGTGCTTGACCGGTCAGGCGTACCGGCCTATCTCCAGCTGGTCGATCAGGTGCGTCGCGGCCTTCTGCTGGGCCACCTTCAGGAGGGCGACCAGTTGCCCACCGTGCGGGCGGTCGCGTCCGCGGTGGTGATCAATCCGAATACCGTGGCCAAGGCCTATCGCGAGCTGGAGCACGCCGGGCTGGCCGTGGCGCGCGCCGGGCAGGGCACCTTCGTCACCGGCAACATCGAGCAGGTGCCCGCCGCGACCTACGCGCGGCTTTCGGGCAGGTTGCGGCAGTGGTTCGCCGACGCGCGGGAGGCGGGGCTGGCCCCCGAACAGGTGCGCGCGATGGTCGACGCGGTCATGGACGACGAGCGGCGCCGGGAGACGGCGTGAGCAGTGACGTCGCTGTTCAGATCGATCGTGTGGGCAAGCGCTACGGCCGTCACTGGGCGCTGCGCGACTGCACATTGTCGCTGCCCGCAGGCCGCATCATCGCCCTCGTCGGGGCCAACGGCGCGGGAAAGACGACCCTGCTCCACCTGGCCATCGGCCTGATGCCGCCCACCGAGGGCTCCGTCTCCCTGCTGGGCACGCCCCTGAAGCCGGGGCGCCCCCAGACCCTGTCCCAGGTCGGGTTCGTCGCCCAGGACCATCCGCTCTACCGAGGGTTCACCGTCGCCGAGATGCTGCGCTACTGCCGCAAGACAAACACCCGCTTCGACCAGGCGGGCGCGGAAGGCCGGTTGCGAGATCTCGGCATCCCGCTCAACCGCAGGACCGGCCGTCTCTCCGGTGGTCAGCAGGCCCAGGTCGCGCTCACTCTCGCGCTGGCCAAGCAGCCGCGCCTACTGGTCTTGGACGAGCCCGTCGCCAGCCTCGACCCGCTGGCCCGCCGTGAGTTCATGAAGACCCTCATCGCCGCGGTGGCCGAGACCGACGTCACCGTCCTGCTCTCCTCCCATGTGGTCACCGAACTCGAACGGATCTGCGACCACATGGTCCTGCTGCGCGGCGGGCGGGTGCGCCTGGCCGGTGACATCGACGACCTGCTGGCCGGGCACCGCGTCCTGACCGGCCCCCGCGTCGACGACGCGGCCCTCGACGGTCTGGTCACCGCCACGCACGGCGAGCGCAACAGCCATCTTCTGGTACGCCAACCGGCCACCGCGCCCACCCATCCCCGATGGGAAGCCCATCCCGTGAACCTGGAGGAACTCGTCCTCGCCTACCTCGAAGGGCAGGACTGACTCGTGCTCTGGGTAACCTGGCGCCAGCACCGCGCCGCCCTGCTGACCGGCCTGTTCCTGCTGGCCGCCGTCACCGTCCCGACCCTCGTCAGCGGCTTCGCCATGCACGAGGAGTACCGCGCCGCCGGGATCGCCGCCTGCCTCACCGATCCCGAAGCCCGCGCGGGGTGCGCGCAGCTCCTCGACCAGTTCACCGCCCACTACGGCCAGTGGGGGAACCGGATGATCTGGGTGACCTTCCTGCCCGCGCTGATCGGCGCCTTCGTCGGCGCGCCCCTGCTGGCCAGGGAGTTCGAGAACGGTACGTGGCGGTTCGCGTTCACCCAGGGCGTCTCCCGCACCCGATGGCTCCTCACGCAACTGACCGTTGTCGGCGCCGCGGCGGCCGTTCTGGCGCTGGCCTGCTCTGTGCTGTTCACCTGGTGGCGCGGGCCCCTGGACGCGATGAGCAGCCCCATGCGCACCGCCGCGTTCACCGTGTCGCCGGGCCTGGTCGCACTCACCCTGTTCGCCCTGGCTCTCGGCCTGTTCGCCGGCGTCCTGCTCCGCCGGACCGTGATCGCCATGGGCCTGACCCTCGCCGTCTACCTCACCGTGCGCATCACGCTGGAGGAGACGCTCCGGCCCCACTACCTGAGCCCCCTGGTCAGGACCGACGCGCAGAAGGCCGCCGACGCGCTGCCTCCGACGGCCTGGGTCGTGGACGAAGGACTCATCACCACCGCAGGCAACCGGCTATCCGACGGCGACGAGAGGAAGATCCTCCAGCAGGTGTACGACGGCGACACGGTCCGCGAGGGCGGCGCCGCCCTCGAACGCTACCTGGCCGAACACGGCCTGCGGCATTACACCGAATACCACCCGGCCGACCGCTACCCGATCATGCTGATCATCGAGATCGGCCTCTACCTCGGACTGGCCTTTGCGCTCTTCGCCGCCGCCGCCTATCTGGTCCGGCGCCGAACCTCCTGAGGCGCGGCCGGGCGGCCCTTTTCGCCGCCCGGCCGGTCGATCAGTTGAAGGGGTTGTCGTAGGTGCCGCTGCTCTTGGTGCGGCTCATGTACTGGCCGTTCGTCCTGCTGAACCAGCCGGCGGTGACGTCGAAGCGCAGGTTGTAGACGGCGCTGCCGAAGTTGACCTCAGAGCTGTACAGCGCCACCTGCTGGCATCCCGGGGCCGAGCTGGAGCCCGACCAGATGGGGTAGCTGCCAGAGGATCCGTTCACCACGATGACGGCGGACGGCTGGGGGTAGGCGCCGCTCTGCCAGCAGATGCTCAGCGAGTAGCGGTACTTCGTGTTGGAGTCGTCGAACGCGATGGTCCCCTGCAGCTGGGCGAGCGGCATGCCGGAGCCGTCGTTGGCGGTCACCTGCACCCAGACCGACTGGTCGGGGCCGTAGGCGGCGTGGGCGGGGGTGGCGGGGAGGATGAGGGCGGCCAGTGCCATGAAGGCGAAGGCGATCGATGTCGTCAGGCGACGTCCCCTCGGGCGTTTGGTCAATTCACACCTCGTCTATTCAGGAGTGACGGAACGCCCGGAGGCTACATATGCGATCTTGGGTCGTCCAGCAGACGCCATTTGGGATCGGCCTCACGAATATCAATCGAATCATCGGTGACGCTTCCCAGGCGTGACCAGCGGTGGCGCGCATTTACGGTCTGGACCGCAGGAGCTGAAATTTTCACCCTCAATAGCGCCGGGCTATTTATTTCGAGACCTGAGCCGGTTCGCATCGTGACCACCACGAAGGCCGGCGTAGCCCGACGCCGTCACGAGGGTGGCTGGGTCAGGCAGAACTCGTTGCCCTCCGGGTCGCGCATGACCTGGAACGCGCCCTGCGCGTCGGTCTGCAGCGGGCCGTTCTCCGCCGCGCCCCAGGTTACGGCCATGGCCGCCGCGGCGGCGACGTCGCTCACGTCGATGTCCAGGTGGACGCGGTTCTTGCCGATCTTGGGCTCAGGCACACGCTGGAAGGCGATCCGCACGGGTCCGTCCACATAAGACCACGAAGGGTCCCGGTCGACCGGCGGCACGCCGAGCAGTTTGCCCCAGAATGCGGCCAACATGGCCGGGTCGGCACAGTCGAACACGAGCTGCATGCCGCGTAGCTTAGACGGGATGAGACCGGCCCCCCTCCTCGTGATCGTCGTGCTGGTCGCCGGTTGTGTGCCCGCGCCGGCGGAACCCGTCCAGAAGGCCCCGGCGACGACGCCGATCCCGCCCATCAAGGCCGCGTCGGTGAACTGCGAGCTCCCGGCCGAGGACGTCGACGATTTCCGGGCCGTCGACGTGGAGACGGCGTGGCGAAACGTCTGGGTGGACGAGGCCCGTGGGTCCATGTCGCTGCTCGCGGCGGCCCCCGACGGGGCGTTGTGGTCGAGTTTCTCCAGCGAGAAACAGGAGGGCCGCGCCGTGGTGATCAGGGACGGCGGGGTGCGCCGCTGGGACGGTTCCCGATGGGAGACCTCCCATATTCCCCTGGCCCGCCCACCACACGTCCAGTCCGACATCGCGATCGCGGCGGCTTCCGCGGACCAGGCGTGGATGTTCGGCGTCTCCAACGGAAAATCGTCCAAGGAAATCGCCGGCTACGCGGCCACCTTCGAGAACGGTGAGTGGCGCGCGGAACCGCTGCCCGAACCGGCCGCACGAGACGTCGGCTTGGCCCCCACCGGGGTTCGTGCCGTCGACGGGCAGGTCTGGGCCGTCAACGGCAAGGTGGCGGTCTCAGGGACGGGAGGGCGGTGGCGCCAGCACCCGTTCCCCGTGGGGGTCGCGGCCCTGGGAGCCGGTGACGGCGAGATCTGGGCGGTCGGCGGGGAACTCCATCCGCCTGCGGCGATGCGATGGAAGTCCGGGAGCTGGCGTCAGATCGCCACCCCCGCCTTCGAGCGGCCCGAAGGCACGACGGTGTCCCTCACCGACGTCGTGGTGGTCGGCGCCGACGACGTCTGGGCCGTCGGCGGGATCGCGTGGCTCGTCTTCGGCGAGTACGACGAGGAGAACGAGCCCCTGGAGAAGGGCCACCCCCTGGCCATGCACTGGGACGGAACGGCCTGGACCTGCCATTGGGGGCCGGTCACCTCCACCGCCGGGGACATGATCCGCTTCCGCGAGGCCGAGCCCGACGGCGCCGGCGGGCTCTGGGTGGTCGGCCTTCCCGACCAGCTCTGGCACCTCGACGGCGCCCGCTGGACCCGCCATCGCATACCCGGCACCGCACCGAAGGTCCGTTCCCTGGCCTGGCGGCCGGGGACTCGGGAGGTCTACGCGGTGGGACCCGACGCCTCCCACGCCGTTCTCTGGCGGGCCTGCGTCAAGGGATCTGAATGCGGGCCATGAGCAGGGCGATGTCGTCCTCGGCCGGGCCGTCGCCCACGATGGAGTCGATCACGGTCGCGCACATCTGCTCCAGCGTCGCCGATTCCCGCGTCGCGAGGGTGAGGACGTCGCCGAGTCGCTTCATGCCGGCGTCGAGGTCGGCCTGCCGCGTCTCGATCAGGCCGTCGGTGTAGAGGGCGAGCAGCGTGCCGGTGGGCAGGTGCAGCTCGCAGTTCTGGAAGGTGCCGAGGCCCACGCCGATCGGGGTGCCGGGGGGCAGCGGCGGGAACGTCACCTCGCCCGACGGGGTGACGATCGCGGGGGGCGGGTGGCCTGCGGTCGCCATGGTGCAGCAGCCGGTCAGGGGGTCGTAGACGGCGTACAGGCAGGTGGCGCCCATGGCGTCGGGGGTGAGGGCGTCCTCTGTCATGAGGTGGTCGAGGTGGGTGAGCAGCTCGTCCGGTGGCAGGTCCAGATAGGCGAGGGCGCGTACGGCCGTCCGCAGGCGGCCCATGGCGGCGGCCGCGTTGATGCCGTGGCCGGTGACGTCGCCGACGACCAGAGCCAACCGCGCGTCGGGGAGGTGGATGACGTCGTACCAGTCGCCGCCGACGCCCTCGTGGGTGTCGGAGGGCAGGTAGCGGGAGGCGACCTCGACGGCGTCGCCGCCGCACAGGTGGTGCGGGAGCAGGTCGCGCTGGAGCGCCAGGGCGGTCAGCCGTTCGCGGGTGTACTGGCGGGCGTTGTCGAGGCTGAGTGCGGCGCGGGTGACGAGTTCCTCGGCCACCAGCAGGTCGTCCTTGCTGAACGGCGCGGGGTTGGACGTGCGGGCGAAGGCGGCCACGCCGAGCACGTCGCCGCGGGCCTCAAGAGGGACGACGATCAGGGAGTGCATGCCGGTGGCGTGGATGATCCGGCAGCGGCCGGGGTCCAGCTCCAGCCAGGTGCCGGGCGAGGTGTCCAGCACGGGCTCGAAGTGGGAGCGGCGGGAGTGCAGGACCTCGGTGAACGGCGATCTCGGCGGTACGAAGACGGCTTCGCCGCGTTCCCACAGCGACTCGGGGGCGCCTTCGTGGATCGACGCCACGCCCGCCCGCCGGAAGGCGGGGATGCCGGCCTCGGCCGTGGCCAGGCGCCGGAGCGGCTCGGTGCCGGGGAGCATCTCCTCCGGCAGGTCGACGGTGACGAAGTCGGCCAGCACCGGGATGGCCAGTTCGGCGAGTTCCTGGGCGGTGCTCATGACGTCCAGAGTGCTGCCGAGCCGGACGCCCGCCTGGCGCAGGAGATCGAGATGATCGCGCGCCTTGCTGTTGCTGAAGTCGAGCGCGACCGAGCAGACGCCCAGCGTGCGGCCGTCGGCGCCGGTCAGCGGCAGCAGGGAGATCGACAGGACCCGTTCCTCGGTCCCGTAGGACCAGTGGGCCTCCCGGTCGATCAGGGGACGCCCGTCGGCGAGGACCTCACGCACGGCGTCGCGCACGCGCTCGTTGTCGACGCCCGGGATGACCTCGGTCAGGGATCGGCCGATCCGGTAGTAGGGGTAGCCGTCGCGGAGCTGCTCGGCCGCCTCGTTGAACCAGACGCAGCGCAGGTCCTTGTCCCAGATGGCCATGGCGATGGGGAAACTGCCGATGAGCGATTCCAGGAGGGCGCCGGTGTCGGTGGACAGGTCGATGGTCAGCGGGATCGCCGACAACAACCAGGACTTCCCCCGGCTGTCGTCGCCCAGCGTGAGCGGCGCGGCGTCGGCCCGCACGATCACCACGCGGCCGTCCCGCCGCCGCACCTCCATCATCCCCTTGCGGGGCGAGAAGGCGCCGGCGTGGCCGTCACGCGTGAGGAGCGTGCCGATGGGACGGCCGAAGATGTCCTCGGCGAGGTAACCGGTGAGCTCTTCGGCGGCCTGAGTCCAGCCGATCACCGCGCCCGAGCCGTCGACGACGGCGACTGCCGGGGTCGCACCTCCGAGCACACTGTCAGCTGATTTCAATGCCATCACCCGTTCAGTGCCAGAAATGTCAGAATAACTGTGCTGAACTGGCCTTATATGAACTTGGACCAAGCTTTGCGGCACCTGTACGGTCGCCTATGAGCTTCGATCTGGCCTTCTGGCACGCCGCTGACGACATCGACGTCGCCCACGCCGCGGAGATCTACAACCGCCTCCTCGAGGAGGAATCCGGCCTGGTGCCGGACGTACCGGCCGTGGAGACGTTCCGCGAACAGGTTGTCGCCGTATATCCCGATCTGACGTCCGACGAGGATCTCGAGACCTGCCCTTGGACGGCCGAGCTCTTCACCGGTCCCGGGTTCCTCGTCGCGTGCATCTCCTGGAAGAGGAGCGCCGAAGTCGCGTCCACCCTGGTGGCCCTGGCCAAGCGCAACGGGCTGATCTGTTACGACCCTCAGGCCGGTCGGGTGATCAGACCCGAGTAGAGGGTGTCGGTGTTGGCGTGGAGTTGTTCCGCCAGGGGCGGTGCCGTGTATGTGTCGGTGACCACCTCGATGTAGCAGCCGCCCCTCGCCGACTGGGCCGCGTCCATGGCCTCGTCGAGTTCCCGCAGGGTCGTCACCCTGGCGATCTGCCATCCCTCGCAGCCGAAGACCGCGGGCAGTTCCGCGTAGTGCCACTGGCCGAGGTCGTTGTACGCGCTGTCGGGGTCGCGGCAGAGCAGGCGTTCGATCAGGTAGCCCTGGTTGTTGAGGACGAAGACGACGGGACGCAGGCCGTACCGGCCGAAGACGCTCAGTTCCTGGACGGTGAGCTGGTGCGAGCCCTCGCCGGTGATCAGCACCACCCGCCGGTCGGGGGCGGCGAAGGCCGCGCCGACAGCGGCGGGGGTGGCCCAGCCGATCGAGCCCCACATGGTCTGGTTCTCGAAGGCGACGTGCTCGGGCAGGCGGGCGAAGGCCATGCCGAGCGACGGGGTGCCGGTCTCGGCGACCAGGATGTCGCCCTGCTTCAGGAACGACTCCCAGCGCGGGTAGAGGGTCTCGGCGGTGATCGGGTCTTGTCCGCTGCCGCGGACCTGGTCCATGCGGGTGAGGTCGGTGCCGGGCATGGGCCAGTTCCGGTCGGGCAGGTCGCTGACCAGGGCGGGCAGCAGGTCCTTCATCTCGACGCTCTGGTAGGTCAGGCCGTCGACCTGGGTGTGGTGGTGGCGGATGTCGATGACCTTGGCCGGGTCGAGGTCGGCGGTGAAGGCGCCGCTGTTGAAGTCGTGCATGAGCGCGCCGATCATGACGACGGCGTCGGCGTCCTCGACGAAGCGGCGCACGCTCTCGTTCATGAGCTTGCCGTCGTACATGCCGGCGAAGGCCGGGTCGTCCTCGTCGAGGATGCCCTTGTCGGCGACCATCGTGGCGAAGGGCAGGCCGGTGGCGTCCAGGAAGGAACGCAGTTCGCAGCCCAGCCCGGCGCGCACGGTCAGCAGACCGGGCAGCACGCACGCCGTCTCGGCCTTGCCGAGCATCCGGGTGATCGCCTGGACGACGGCCCTGACCTGCGCCGGATCGCTGGCCGGAGGTGGCAGCGGCGCGGCCTCGCTGACGATCGGCATCGAGGCCATGTCGGCGGGAAAGGCCAGGTAGACCGGGCGGCGATGGTAGAGCGCGGCGCCGATCAGCCGCTCGATCTCGGCGGCGGCGTTCTGCGGGGTGAAGATCGCGCTGGCGCAGACGACCGGTTCGCACATGCGCCGGAACAGGTCGAACTCGCCGTTGCCGAGCGTGTGGTGGACCAGCGCACGATGCGCCTGTACGGGCATCTTCGGCATGCCGACCAGGTGGAACACCGGCAGATGGTCGGCGTACGCCCCGGCGATGCCGTTGATCGCGCTGAGCTCGCCGACGCCGTAGGTGGTGCAGACGGCCCCGACGCCGTTGACGCGGGCGTAGCCGTCGGCGCTGTAGGCGGCGTTGAGTTCGTTGCAGCTGCCGATCCATTCGACGTCGGGGTGGGCCACGATCGCGTCGTCGACGGGGAACGCGTAGTCCCCGGGGACGCCGAAGACGTGGCGTACGCCGAGGTCCCGGAGGCGGTTGAGGACGTGCTCGATCACGGTGGTGGCCATGGACTCCCCCTTGTCGTCTGAGGGAAGCGTGCCCAGTTAAACGTGACGAATCACCATAAAACGGGCAGTCGTCTTGAGTGTGGTGATCCGCTAGCCTGGCCGCTCCACCCTTTGAACAGAGGAAAGGTGCAGTCGTGATCGGCTGGTTCGAAGCGGTCATTCTCGGGCTGATCCAAGGGCTCACCGAGTTCCTGCCGATCTCCTCCAGCGCCCACATCCGCGTGGTGTCGGCGTTCGCCGGCTGGCCCGACCCGGGAGCGGCGTTCACGGCGGTGATCCAGCTCGGCACCGAGGCGGCCGTGCTGATCTACTTCCGCAAAGAGCTCTGGGAGATCATCTCCACCTGGACGCGCTCGCTGTTCGACAAGTCGCTGCGCGACAACTGGGCCGCCCGCATGGGGTGGTACATCATCGCCGGCACGCTGCCCATCGCGATCCTCGGCCTGGTGCTCAAAGACCAGATCGAGACGGTCTTCCGCGACCTGCGCATCGTCGGCGTCACCCTGATCGTCTTCGCGCTCATCCTCTGGTGGGCCGACCACACCGCGCGCAACACGCTGTCGTTGCAGACCCACCTCAACTTCAAGCACGCGCTCGGCTACGGTTTCGCCCAGTCGCTGGCGCTGATCCCGGGCGTCTCCCGCTCGGGCGGCACGGTGACCGCGGGTCTGCTGCTCGGCTACCGGCGTGAAGACGCGGCGAAGTACTCATTCCTGCTGGCCATCCCGGCCGTGCTGGCGTCGGGCGGGCTGGAGCTGTTCGAGATCGGCGAGGGTCAGGCGCCCGCGTGGGGGCCGACGATCCTGGCCACGGTGATCTCGTTCTTCGTGGGGTACGCCGCGGTGGCGTGGTTCCTGCGCTACATCAGCACCCACCGGTTCACCCCGTTCGTGATCTACCGGATCATCCTGGGAGTGTTCGTCATCCTGTCGGTCGGCATGGGCTGGATCCCCGCGCAGGGCTGATCACGTCTCCATCGCCATCACGATCACGAGCCCGACCAGGTGGATCAGGACCACGAACACCATGAAGGCGACGAACAGCCACTTCGCCGGGCCGTGCTCGAAGGTCTTGTCGTCCTTCAACGGCGGGCGCTTCGCCTGGCGGTCGGCGATCCGCTCTTCCAGGGGCTTTCGCATCATGGCCATCCTCCGTCGGGTAGTGCACTAACATTTAGTGTACTAACTATTAGGGGGCGACGAAAATGGATCCGCTGTCTCTGGAGAACCAGGTCTGCTTCGCCCTGGCCGTCGCCTCCCGCTCGGTGATCGCGCTCTACCGGCCGGTGCTGGAGCCGATGGGCCTCACGCATCCGCAATACCTAGTCATGCTGGCGCTCTGGGAGCGGGCGCCGCTGTCGGTCAAAGACCTCGCCGGGCTGCTGCAACTCGAACCGGCCACCCTGTCGCCGCTGCTCAAGAGGCTGGAGGCGGCCGGGCTCGTCGAGCGTCGGCGGGGCACCGCCGACGAGCGCTCGCTGGCCGTCACCCTCACCGACAGCGGCCGGGCGCTGCGCGCCGAGGCCGAGAAGATCCCCGCCACGATCGTCGAACGCCTCGGCATGGACGTCGCCGAGCTGCAGGACCTGCACCAGGCGCTGACCCGGGTGATCGCCGCCGCGACCCGATGACACACTCGTCTGTGTGAAACGCCTCCTCCTCATCGGGATCGGCGCCGGCGACCCGGACCATCTCACCCTCCAGGCCGTCAAGGCCATCGCGGCCACCGACGTCTTCTTCATCGTCGACAAGGGTGCGGAGAAGCGCGACCTGACCGATCTGCGCCACCAGATGATCGAAGACCACGCGCGCGAGCCCCACCGGATCGTCACCGCGACCGACCCCGAACGCGACCGCACCGCCGCCGCCTACGCCGAAGCGGTCGAAGACTGGCGCGAGCGCCGGGGCGTGCTCTACCACCAGATGATCGACGAGGCCCTCGGCGAGGGCCAGACCGGGGCGTTCCTGATCTGGGGAGATCCGGGCGTGTACGACAGCACGCTCGCCGCCCTCGAAGGACTGCCGCCCGGCATCGAGATCGAGGTCGTCCCCGGCATCAGCGCGGTCGCCGCCCTCACCGCCCGCCACCGGATCGGCCTGACGCGGGTCGCCCGCCCCGTCCACCTCACCACCGGCCGCCGCCTCGCCGACGAGGGCCCGAGCGCCGACGACATGGTGATCATGCTCGACGCCCGCCTCGCCTTCGAGGGACTCGACGACTTCGACATCTACTGGGGCGCCTACCTCGGCACCCCCGACGAGATCCTGGTCGCCGGCCCCGTGGCCGAGGTGTCCCCGAAGATCAGGGAACTGCGCGCCGAAGCGAGACAACGCAAAGGCTGGATCATGGACACCTACCTGCTGCGCAGGCGCTGAGCCCGTTCCCGCAGCTCCTCCGGCACGAGTTCGAGCAGCTGGTCGGGCCGCAACGGCAGATCGAGCAGGCTCAGCTTGACCCGCGTGCGCTGGGCGTGCGCCGCCGCGTCGAACCGCACCAGGTTCACCGCGTCCTTGTGCAGCCGCACCCCCAGCCCATCGGCAACGCCGAGATCCCGGGTGTGTACGCCATCGAGCAGCACCCGGGCCGGCTCCTCCGACCGGTTGGTCAGCCGCATCTCGTCGTCGGCCCCGAAGACGACCGTCCGGTCGATGCCCGTCATGGGCGCGACCGGCGTCAACGCGAGGGCGGGCACCGACGGAGACAACACCGGCCCGCCCGCCGCGTAGTTGTAGGCGGTCGACCCGGTCGGCGTACAGGCCACCACGGCGTCACACCGGTAGTAGCCGTGCTGGATCCCATGGACCGACAGGTCGACGTTGACCGTCGCCCACTGCCGCGCCCCGGTCACGACCAGGTCGTTGAACGCGACCACGCCGTCGACCATCAGGCAACTGTGGGGCTCCAGCATGAAGTCGCCCCTGGTCAGCCGATCGAGCGCGGCCGGCAACTCCGCGGGCGAGACCTCGACGAGAAACCCGAGGTTGCCGTGGTTGACCCCGAGGACGGGCGTGCCCCGCCCCACCACCAGGCGCATCGCCCCCAGCATGGTCCCGTCACCCCCGAGACTGACCACGGCGGTGGCCCGCTCGGCGAACTCCTCGGCCCCGACGGCCACGACATCGCCCCCGAGCCGGCCGGCATCGCCCTCCAGCGCGATCAGCGTCGCACCACGAGCCGCCGCGAACTCCCTGATCAGCGCGACAGAACCGGCGACGGGATTACGCGGATGCGCCACGAGACCGATGACATGCGGCCGCCCGGAATCGACTCCCATGAGAGCCCCTTACCCAGGGCCCTCAGGCCACCTCACTCGGGTAGGACCTCGAAGAGCCGGCCGTACGAGGTGAGATCGGCGCACACGACCGAATATCCGTAGCTGCTCGGCGACGTACCCTTGTTGATCTTCTTCGGGAACCGGCTCATGCCGGCGGCGTGGACGGTCCTGACGGGAACGTCGAGTCCGTTGATGGCGTGCAAGCGATCGATCGCCGTTCCGGGATGCAGGAACACTGCGATGACCTGCCTCTTGGATCGTTGTCGATCGAGATATACGGTCACGCCGTCGCGCTCGAGCTCGAAGTAGTACATGACCGGATCCCGTGTGAGGTCGAACCCGTGTTCGCTCGCGATGGTGATCAGGCGCTGCTCGAATTCGGTTGGCGGGTGTGCCTGGCGGGCCATCGTCCGTCCTGTGCTCAGAGGGCCAGTGCGTGTCTCAGGCCCTGGCCTACGCGCAGCATCGTCTGGAGGCTCAGGCCGCCGAGGTCTCGGTGGAGATCCTCCTCGAAAAGGATCACGATGTCGTCGCAGAGCACGCGGCCCGCCAGTGGATCTTCCGGAGTGAGCTCGACGATGCTCGGCAATGGTGGTTTCGGCGACGTGGTGATCCGGACGGCCAGATAACTCGGTAGCGCGCGGTTGCGGGCGTTGTTGCTCACGATGACGTAGGGCTTCTCGCCGTACTCCTCTCCCAGGTCGGCCATGTAGACCCTGCCTCTCAGGGGGTATGCGCCGTTGTCAGGCATCAGTCGCGGGAGACCTCGGCGGTGCGGCGGCGGGCGGCGCGCCGGTGCGCGTGGTCTTCTTCGGTCTGGGCGGCGGCGAGGGCGGCGTAACCCGTGACCATCACCTCGTTGAGCACCGCTTTCCTGGCGACGTCGACGAGGGTGTGCAGGGCTGTCGCGGTGGAGGTCTCAGGGCCCAGGGCGGTGCCCGCGAGCTGCTCGACGGCCAGGTTCTCGGGACTGCCGGGGGTGCGGATGGCCTCCAGGAACTGCCGATCGATCTCCGACAGGGGAACAGGTGCTCGATGCGATGCCACACCTCATGGTGCATCTCGTGTCGCAGATTCTGCAACTCGACCTGCGACGCCTGGTGGCGAGCCTGATTGCATGGTCATGCATGGGTGTGTATAGTTCTGCTTGTGTCCAAGGTGCTGAATTCCCTCCCTGTCGGTGAACGAGTCGGGATCGCCTTCTCCGGTGGCCTCGACACCTCCGTCGCGGTCGCGTGGATGCGCGAGCGAGGGGCCGTCCCGTGCACGTACACGGCGGAACTCGGGCAGTACGACGAGCCCGACATCGCCTCGGTGCCCGGTCGGGCCCAGGAATACGGCGCGGAGATCGCGCGGCTGGTCGACTGCCGGGCGACCCTGGTCGAAGAGGGGCTCGCGGCGCTGGCCTGCGGGGCCTTCCACATCCGGTCGGGTGGCCGCACCTATTTCAACACCACGCCCCTCGGGCGCGCGGTGACCGGCACCCTGCTGGTCCGGGCGATGCTCGACGACGGCGTGCAGATCTGGGGCGACGGGTCGACCTACAAGGGCAACGACATCGAGCGGTTCTACCGCTACGGGCTGCTGGCCAACCCGTCGTTGCGCATCTACAAGCCGTGGCTCGACGCCGACTTCGTCCACGAGCTCGGTGGGCGCAAGGAGATGTCCGAGTGGCTTCAGCAGCGTGACCTGCCCTATCGCCACAGCACCGAGAAGGCCTACTCGACCGACGCCAACATCTGGGGCGCCACCCACGAGGCCAAGTCGCTGGAGCACCTCGACACCGGCATCGAGATCGTCGAGCCCATCATGGGCGTGCGGTTCTGGGATCCGTCGGTCGAGATCGCGGCGGAAGACGTGACCATCGGCTTCGAGCAGGGCCGGCCGATCACGATCAATGGCAAGGAGTTCGCCTCGCCGGTCGACCTGGTGCTGGAGGCCAACGCCATCGGCGGCCGCCACGGCATGGGCATGTCCGACCAGATCGAGAACCGCGTCATCGAGGCCAAGTCGCGCGGCATCTACGAGGCCCCGGGCATGGCGCTGCTGCACGCCGCCTACGAGCGTCTCGTCAACGCGATCCACAACGAAGACACGCTGGTCAGCTACCACAACGAGGGCCGCCGTCTCGGCCGGCTCATGTACGAGGGCCGCTGGCTCGACCCGCAGGCGCTCATGCTCCGCGAGGCGCTCCAGCGCTGGGTCGGCACCGCCGTCACGGGCCAGGTCACGCTGCGGCTGCGCCGGGGCGAGGACTACTCGATCATCGACACGTCCGGCCCGTCGTTCAGCTACCACCCCGACAAGCTGTCGATGGAGCGCACCGAGGACTCCGCGTTCGGCCCGCTCGACCGCATCGGCCAGCTGACCATGCGCAACCTCGACATCGCCGACTCCCGCGCCAAGCTGGAGCAGTACGCCGGTCTCGGCATGGTCGGCAGCGCCCACGGCGACCTGATCGCCCTGCAGGCCGCGCCGACCGAGCTGATCGGCGCGATGCCCGAGGGCGGCGCCGAGGCCATCGCCTCGCGCGGCGAGGTGTCCGAAGACGACGCACTCCTCGACGCCGCCGCTATGGAGGCGGGCACCGACTAGCGGTTGTTCGTCCGAATCCCCGGTCCGCGCTCAGCGGGCCGGGGATTCGCGCATCTCACCCCCGGGCACGGGTGACTTTTCGTCACTGCGGGTATCCGAGAACGGCACCGGCTCATCGATCGGGGGAGATGCCGTGAGGCTCGCACGACTCATGCTTCCATTCGCGCTGCTGCTCAGCGCGTGCGCGACGGCCGAACAGGCCGCGCCCGTCGCGACGTCGCAGGCGGCGGCGCCCATTCCCGACAGCCCCGTCGGCGAGAAGCTGACCTGGTATCTGGGCGCCCTGTCTTCGCTGCCCATCCCCGCCGACCAGATCAATCGGCATTTCGCGCCGTCGTTCGTCAAACAGGTGCCCGCCGACCAGATCAACGAGGTCAGCAAGCAGCTCAAGGGGCTGCGCGTGGTCGAGATCCAGCGCGCCACCGAGACCGACCTGGTGGCGCTGGTCGAGTCGGGCGGCAACCAGGCGAAGCTCAGCATGTCGGTCGATCCCGCCGGGCAGATCGCCGGCCTGCTGATCTCCCCGGCCGACGCGCCCACCCCCGCGAGCTGGGGCGACATCGACGAGCGCCTCGCGACCGCGGCCCCGTCGGGCTTCCTCGCCGCGGGTCAGGACTGCAAGCCCGTCCACGGCATCGAGCCGAACCGGGCCCGTCCACTCGGTTCGATGTTCAAGTTGTACGTCCTGGGCGCCGTCGCCCAGGAGGTCAAAGCCGGCCGCCTGTCCTGGGGCGACCAGCTGACCATCACCGACGCGAAGAAGAGCCTGCCCAGCGGCGAGCTGCAAGACCGTCCCGACGGCTCGAAGGTCACGGTCAAGGAGGCCGCCAAGCTGATGATCTCCATCAGCGACAACACCGCCACCGACCTGCTGATCGACCGCGTCGGCAAACCGTCCGTGGAGGCCGTGATCCGCGCCTGGTCGTCCAACGCCGACAAGAACATCCCCCTGCTGACCACCCGCGAACTGTTCGTCCTGAAGGGCGCCGACTACCCCAAGTACGCCGAGGGCTTCCTCAAGGCCCGCGACCGCCGCGCCTACCTCGAGGACACCGTCGACAAGGTGCCGACCAGCGAGGTCGAGGTGTGGACGAGCCCTCGCGAGGTCACCACGATCGAGTGGTTCGGCAGCCCCACCGACATGTGCCGCGCCCTGGTCAGCCTCCACGGCTTCGGCGGGCCCGAACTCGACGAGATCATGGGCGCCAACGACGCCGGGCTCGGGCTCGACCAGAAGACCTGGCCCACGGTGTGGTTCAAGGGCGGCTCCGAGCCGGGGGTGCTGACGCTCGGCTTCCTGGCCGTTTCCGACCAGAACAAGGTCGGGGTCGTGGTGGTCGAGGCCGTCGACGAGAAGAAGGTCATCCCCGAGGTGGCGGCGGCGACCGAGGCGCTGGCGATCGTCCGGGGGGCGTTCGGGCTGCTGTATAGGTGAGCCCGGGTTTTGTCGGTGCCGGTCGATAACGTGTTCGTATGAGTTACGGCATCAGCTTCCTGCGCCGCGAGCCCGGCCAGTCGTGGCCCGACGCCCATGCGGCGACGGAGGAGAAGGCCCCGGAAACGGTCGACTACGCGATCTGGTCGACCGTCGCCGTCGCGGTGCGCGACGTGCTCGGCGTGGTGTCAGAAGACCTGCTCGACTGCGAGGTGACCCAGCTGTCCACCGGTCTCATGGTGACCTGTCACCTCGGCCGGTGGACCGTCACCTCGCCCGTTCCGCCCGCCGGCGAGGGCGCCGCCCAGCTGCGCGAGGTCTGCCAGATCGTCGAACGGGCGACCGGCCTGACCGCCTACGACCCCCGGCTCGGCGTCGTTCTCGCGGAGCCCGACGATTTCGCCCGCTCGATCGCGGCCTTCGACGGGCTCGCGGCCCGATAGGAACGGCTCAGCCGTCCTCCGGTTTCGCGCCGGCTTTGATCGGCTGGGGCAGCCGGATGGGTGGTGCGCGTGCGATGATTGCGGGGCTATGTCTGCGGCGCTGCCCTTTCGTCTCGCGCGTGCCACGGTGTTCGCCGTGGTCTGTTCGGGGCTTGCCGCCGTCGCCCACACCTTCGCCGGCGGGTCGGTCACCGCTCCGGGGTTGTCCGCCGCCTTCGCCCTCGCCCTGATCGCCGCTTTCCCGCTGACCGCGCGCGAGCGCACGGCCGGCGAGATCATGCCGCTGCTGGGGGCCATGCAAGTGGTGCTGCACCTGCTCTTCTCGGTGCTCCACGTCTCCTCGCCCGAACGGCTCGCCGGGCACCTGCACATGCCGAGCCTGAGCATGATCGTCCTGCACGTCTGGGCGGTCGTCGTCACCGCCTGGTGGCTCGGCCGGGGCGAGGAGCTCTTCTTCACGCTGCTGCGCCGGCTCGCCGGCCGGATTGTCCCGATCTTGTCGCTCCCGCGACCTCTTTCGGTGACAGGCGTGCCCATCCCGGTCGTGCCGGTTGTCGTGCAGAGCACCCATCGTCATCCTGTCGAAGGGCGTGGCCCACCTCGGTGAGGCCGCACACTCCTTCCACCCATGACGATGAGGAACCATCTGTAATGTCCGATTCCGAGTTTCCGCTTGTGCAGTTTCTGCGCGACCGGATGGATCCCATAGCCGAGTTGTCCCAGATCCGGGCCGAACGCGCCGTCCATCCCCTGACCATTCCCGGCGGCTCGACGGTCTGGCTGGTGACCCGGTACGAAGACGTACGGGCCGTGCTGGGTGACACCGCGCGGTTCAGCAACGACTTCGGCAACATCACCGGCATGGGGTCGAATCAGGACGACCCGGGCGGCCTGGGTTTCCGCGACCCGCCCGAGCACACGCGGCTGCGCCGCATGCTCACGCCCGAGTTCACGATGCACCGGCTGCGGCGGCTCGAACCCCGCATCACCGCCATCGTCAACGAGCAGCTCGACCTGATCCAGAAGGACGGCGCCCCCGCCGACCTCGTGTCGTCGTTCGCGCTGCCGATCCCCTCGCTCGTCGTCTGCGAGCTCCTCGGCGTCCCCTACGAAGACCGCGCCGACTTCCTGCGCTTCTCCACCGACCGGTTCGACTTCTCGGCCGGGCCGGAGGCTTCGCTCCAGTCGATCAACGACTCGATGGCCTACCTGACCGAACTGGTCGCGCGTGAACGCCGCGCGCCCGGCGAGGGTCTGCTCGGGGCGCTGCTGCGGGAACACGGAGACGACGTCGGCGACCGTGAGCTGGCCAGTCTCGCCGACGGCCTGCTGACCGGCGGCCACGACACGACCACGAGCATGCTCGCCCTCGGCACCCTCTGGCTGCTGGAGAACCCCGAGTTCCTCGCCCTCGTACGCGACACCGACGACCACATCGACCAGGTCGTCGAAGAGCTGTTGCGCTACATGACCGTCGTCCAGGTCGCCTTCCCCCGGTTCGCCCGGGAAGACCTCGAACTCGCCGGGCAGCCGATCGCGAAGGGCGAGATGGTGCTCTGCTCGTTGTCGGCGGCCAACCGCGACGCGATCCTCGGCGAGGACATGGACACCGCCGACCCGAACCGCCGGGAGCTCAAATCCCACCTGGCCTTCGGTCACGGCGTACATCGATGCATCGGCGCCCCGTTGGCGCGGATGGAAATGCGTGTCGCCTACCCCGCCCTGCTGCGGCGTTTCCCCGGTCTGAGACTCGCCGGCGAGCCCGCGTACCGCCAGGTCGCGATCGTCTACGGTCTCGACTCGCTGCCGGTCGAATGGTGACCTGACTCCATCGGACGGAGTTTTCTCATGCTTTTCCGCAAGACGGCGGCGCTCATTCTCGTGGCGGCCGCGACGCTCTGGCCCGCTTCGGCGGCGCAGGCGCATGACGTACTGAAGAGCAGCAACCCCAAGGAGAACGCCAAGGTCGAGAGCCTGACCGAGGTGGTGCTGGAGTTCAGCAACTCCGTGCGGTTCCCGAAGGTGGTCGTCAACGGCCCCGACGAGAAGAACTACGCGTCGGGCGAGGCGGAGCGCGACGGCCACAAGGTGATCCAGGCCGTGTCGGGCCCGCTGCCGGCCGGGAAGTACGTCATCGCCTACCGGATCGTCTCCTCCGACGGGCACCCCAGAACGGGCGAGGTGCCGTTCACGGTGACCGCTCCGGACACCCCGACTCCTGAACCTTCCGAGGAGGTGGCGGAGACTCCTTCCGCTTCCGCCGAACCGACCCCGGTCGTGGCCTCCACGCCGCCGCCGACGGTGGACGTCGCCCCGCAGAGCAGCGCCGAAGACGCCGACTCCGGTGGCGGCGGCGGGTTCCTAATCCTGGCGATCGGGGTGGGCGTGGTCGCGGTGGCGGCCGTGGTCATGGCGACGCGCCGGAAACCGAACAAGGGCGACTGACCCCCCGGAAGGCTGGATATGAGGTTCCCCCCACGTGCTCAGGTGGCCGTCACCGTCGTCGCGGCGGTCACGGTCCTGTTCGCGGTCCTCTGGTACGGCGGCGGGCGTCCCGCCGCGCTCGTCGAAGGGCTGCCCTCGCCCGGCCTGCTGACCGAATGGGGGCTCCCGCTCGTCCGGCTGCTGCACGACGTCTGCGCCGTCGCGACGGTCGGCCTGCTGCTGACGTCGGTCGCCTTCACCCGCGACGAGGCGATCCGCACCGCCGCGCGGCGGCAGGTCGTGTGGTGGTCGTCGGCCTGGGCGCTGACCGCCCTGGCCACGATCGCCCTGACGCTGTCGGACTTCCTGGGCCTGCCGATCCCCGAGGCCCTGGGCGCCGGGGTGTTCCAGACGTTCGTGCTCTACATCCCGCAGGGCCAGGCGTTCCTGCTGGTGGCCATGATCGCCCTGGTGATCGCGGTCTGCGCGATGCTCAAGGGGGCCGAACCGGTCCTCCTGGGCGCGGCCGTCTTCGCCGCCCTGCCCCCCGCGTATGTCGGCCATTCGGCCTCGGCCGCCGACCACAACCTGGCCGTGTCGAGCCTGATGCTGCACATCGCCGCCGCCGCGATCTGGGTCGGGGGCTTGTACGGCGTGCTGACGCTCGTCCGCCGCGACCGCGACCTGGTGTGGGGGGTGCGCCGGTTCAGCACGGTGGCGTTGTGCGCGTACGCGGCGGTGGGCGCGTCTGGGCTGATCAACGCGTGGGTCAGGCTCGGCGGCTTGGCACCGCTGTTCGAGTCCCGGTACGGGCTGCTGGTGCTCGCCAAGATCGCGGCTCTGGCGGTCCTGGGCTGGTTCGGCTGGCGGCACCGGAAGGTGACGATCGCCCGCCTGGAGGCCGGGGCCGCGCAGCCGGCTCAGGACGAGCCGGTGGGCGGGGACTCAGCCGAGTCTGCCGATGACGGGCCGGAATCGGGGACCGGGCTTGCCGGGGATCGGCGGCCCTTCCTGCGGTTGGCGGCCGTCGAGGTGGCGATCATGACGGCGACCATGGCGCTCGCCGTCGGGTTGTCGCGGACCGCGCCTCCCACGACCACCGACGTGCCGAACGTCAACGCGGCCCTCGGCTATGTGCTGCCGTCGATCTCCTTCGATCGGTTGTTGTCCGAGTCGCGGCTCGACCCGATCATCCTGCTCGGCATCGCCGGGCTCGTGATCGCCTATCTGGTCGGCCTGCGCCGTCAGGTCTGGCCGGTCGGGCGGACCGTCGCCTGGTTCGCGGGCATCCTGGTGCTGCTCTACGCCTCCACGGGTGGATTGTCCGCGTATGGCCCGGCGGTCTTCTCCGTCGTCTCGGTCGAGTACGCGCTGCTCGGCACGGTGGTGCCGGCGTTGCTGGCCTACGGCGCGCCGATCGGGCTCGCCGGCGGGCGGGAGCTGCTGCCGAGGTTCCTCGCCAATCCGGCCGTCGCGCTGGCGTGTTACGTCGCCTCGCCGGTCTTCCTCTACCTGCTCGGGTTCTTCGAGCTGGCCCAGTCGAGCCACGCGCTGCACGTGGCGATGGTCGTCGTCCAGGTCGCGGCCGGGCTGGTGTTCTTCATCGTGGTGGCGGGCGTCGATCCGCTGCCGAGGGCCGTGCACACGTACACGCGCATTCAGCTGGTCGGGATCGCCATCGCGGTGCAGGTCGCGGTCGGGGTGCTGCTGCTGCTCGGGCCGCTGCAGGCCGAGGACTGGTATGCCCTGGTCGCCGTCGACTGGGTGCCCGACCGGGCCGCCGACCAGCAGCTCGGCGCGCTGCTCGGCACCGGGATCACGCTGGTCGTGTTGCTGGGGGTGCTGGTGAGTCTGGTGGTACGGGTCCTCGCGGCCCGCCGCCGGGTTCCGATTCCCAACGTACAAAAGATGGACGATCGTCGGCAGAAGAAGTAACGTCACCCCCATGGCCGTCAAGGTAAGCCGCCGGCCGGTTCCCCCGCCGGCCCCCGCCCCCCGCAAGCCGTACCTCATCGCGGTTCTGCTCGTCGTCGTGCTGGCCGTGGGTGCGGGCATCGGTTATCTGGTCGGACGTCCCGACTCGGTCGAGAAGATGCAGATCGCCGACCTCAAGCGGGACGCCGAGCAGATCAAGACCCTGACCGACCAGGCGCGCCTGACGGTCGAGGAGCTCGACAAGATCCTGCCCGCCATGGGGGAGCCCGGCCCGCCGGACGTCCCGGCGTGGCAGGAGGCCATCCGCAAGGCGGTCGAACGCCACTCTGAGACGCCGAGCGGCATGACCGAGACCAACGTCGCCCGGGGCGGCTTCCGGAGCGCGGTGAACGCTCTGTCGATCTCCGTCGACCTGCTGGCCGCGGCGCAGAAGCTGCCCGAGGCCGACCGGGCGCCGTACATCGAACTGGCCACCCGCCAGCGCACGCTCGCGGTCACGACCTGGTCGGTCGCCGCCACCCAGCTCGACCAGCTGAACGTCGAGGCGGGCTACGGCCACCAGCACGCCTACCTGTCGGGCGCTCCCGGCGAGGGCGGCATGCACGCGGATGAGATTCCGGAAGGCACGGAGTGACCTCGGTCCTCCATCGGGCTCCGGCGGGTGTGGTCGCGTCCACCCGCCGGACCGGGACCGCAAGCCCATGGACCCGCGGATATTGACGCATCGGCGACCCGGCGGAACCCGGGCCGTCGTTTTGGGACGTTCCTATTCGGGGCTGCACCACTCCGCGACGGCGGCGACGAAACCCTCCGCCGTCGGGGCCGCCACCGCGAGCTGCTCGGCGGCGAACGCGGAGAACTGCATGGGGTCTTCGGGTGAGGCGAGGATCTTCTCGCAGACCTGGGAGCCGACCGTGAGGGCCTTCTCCTGGTTGGTCGCGAGGGCCGGGTCGACAGAGGCCAAAGCGGTGAAGAAAGCCTTCTTCTGGCCTTCGGAAGGTTCGGGGGCGGCGGGGACCGTGATCTCCGTCGGGCTGGCCTGGACTGCGGCCGTCGTTGCCTCTGACGTCGCCGGAGCCGCCGTTTCCGCGTCTCCCGCGCACCCTGCGACGGCGATGACGGCAACAGCGAGAGTGGTAGCGAGTCGAATCATGAAAAATCACCCTAGCGCCCACCCCTCCCGGGGGAGGGGCGGGCGTGGATTGCCGTGCTATGGACAGCCCGCTCCCGCGTGTCGTGGAATGGCGACGAATGCGGTTCGCAGGTGAGAAGCCATACGTTAACCGTCTCATCCGGACGGATCGGGAAGGATGACTTACCAGTCCATAACGATCAGCCATCGGGCCCGTCACAACCAGCCGGTAGCCGTCGCCCTCAGGGTCAACTTCTGTCGGCGCCCCAGGTCAACATGACAGGCACGACAGAGAGAAGACCAGCGATGCAACAGTGGCACCGATCGACCCCACTACCGCAGGTGTGGCCGACTGACCGGTATGAGGTGAAGAGCACCAGACCGGCGCCCGATTTCACATCTGTTGACCGATATCACTTCGCCGAATTGGCGCTTGAGTCGGCCGAGAACCTGATGTCGTCAGGGTGGGTCACCCATGTGACGGTCGTCAGGATCGACGACGGGACCGTCCTTTTCGACACCAAGGCGGTGGTTCCGTTGGAGTCGTGGTAGCCGATCATTGACCCCATGACAGCCAAGGACGGGGACGGCTGGACCCACTGCGGCCGCGGCCACCAGCACTGGGGCGTGTATGGAGCCTCGGGCCTGCTCGCCGTGCACCACACGGCGCGTGCCTCCTACGTCCTGATGCAGAAAAGAGCCCTGTGGAGTCACCACGGCGGAACGTGGGGGCTCCCCGGGGGCGCGATCGACAGCCACGAGGACGCGATCACCGGCGCGTTGCGTGAGGCACATGAGGAAACCGCCCTTTCGCGCGACGCCCTGCGGGTGCGGGGCGTGTACCTGGACGACCACGGCGGCTGGACCTACCAGACCGTGATCGCGACGGCTGTGGAAAAACTCCCCGTCCACCTGAACATGGAGAGCACCGCTCTCCGATGGGTCACCCTGGCCGAACTCCCCCGGCGGCGTTTGCACCCCGGATTCGCGGAGACGTGGCCAGTGGTGAGGGAGATGCTGAAACCGCTGGTCGTGGTGGTCGACGCGGCCAACGTGATCGGCGCACGAGCCGAACACGGCTGGTGGCGCGACCGCGCCGGGGCGACGTCGCGCCTGCTGGCCGAACTGGTCGCCCTGGCCGTCGACGGGGTGATCGCCCCGATCGAGGGCCTGCCGCTGCTGACCCGGCGCTTTCCCCAACTGGTCGTGGTGGTGGAGGGGGCCGCGCGGGGGGCGAGGGTGCCGGAGGGTCCGATCGACGTCCGGTCGGCGGAGGGCAGCGGCGACGACACGATCGTGGCGGTCGTCAGAGAGGCTCCGGTGTGGGAGACGGTGCTGGTGGTGACGGCCGACCGGGGGCTGCGCGAACGGGTGCAGGCGGAGGGGGCGTTGGTGACCGGGCCTAAGTGGCTACTAGGCCAACTGCCCTGAATCGGGCTGATGGTCTTGGTGACCGAGACGAGGCGGCTGCTGGTTTTGCTGGTCACTGCCTTGGCGAGCGGGCCCGAAGTCAGCTTCCCTGCCTGTCGGGCCTGGCGATGGCCGGCGAGGGTGCCTTACTGCTGATGGGCGTTCCGAGGTGCTGGTGCTCGGAAACCCTGGTGTTGTTCGGGCTTTTCCACAGGGGCCGCGTTGTCGTCGTCGGAGCTTCGGGCCGTCTGTCAGCATCGGGGGCGTGGCTGAGCGTCTTGAGGTTTCTCCCGCCGAAGTGCCGCACGCCGACGATGAGCGCACCGGGCAGGCGTCGTTCGGCTCCTGGGTGTTCGTCGTGGTGCTCTGCCTGTTGTTGCTCGGGCAGTTCTTCTACGCGCCCTACCTGACCTCGCCCGCGCTGCAGACCTGGTCGACGGTGTTCGTCGCCATCTGCGTCCAGGCGCTGCCGTTTCTCGTCTTCGGGGTTCTGCTCTCCGCGGCGATCACGGCTTTCGTCCCCGCGTCGTTCTGGACTCGGGCGCTGCCCAGGCGGCCCGCGCTGGCCGTGCCGGTGGCGGGGGTGGCGGGGGCGGTGCTGCCGGGGTGTGAGTGCGCCTCGGTGCCGGTGGCGTCCGGGCTGATCTCCCGGGGGGTGAGCCCTTCGGCCGCGCTGGCGTTTCTGTTGTCTTCGCCGGCGATCAATCCGGTGGTCGTCGTGGCGACCGTGGTCGCGTTTCCGGGGCAGCCGATGATGGCGGTGGCGCGGTTCGTGGCGTCGCTGGTGGTGGCCGTGCTGGTCGGGTGGGTCTGGTTGCGGTTCGGCAAGGGGGAGTGGCTTCGGGCGCGGCGGCGGCACGAGCACGCCGGGTTCGCCGAGGCGATGCGGCACGATCTCCTGCACGCCGGGGGGTTCCTGGTCGTCGGCGGCATGGCGGCGGCCACGATGAACGTGGTCGTGCCGCGTGCATGGCTCGACGCGCTGGCCGACGACTTCTGGGTGTCGGTGCTCGTGCTCGCGTTGCTGGCGGTGGTGTTGTCGATCTGCTCGGAGGCCGACGCGTTCGTGGCCGCCTCGTTGACCGCCTTCTCGCCGACGGCGCGGCTGGCGTTCCTCGTGGTCGGGCCGATGGTCGATCTGAAGCTGATCGCCCTCCAGGTCGGTACGTTCGGCCGCCGGTTCGCGGTCAGGTTCGTGCCGCTCACGTTCTCGCTGGCCGTGCTGGTCAGCGTCGTCACCGGGGTGGTGCTGTTGTGAACCGGGTGACCCAGAGTCTGGTGCTCGTCCTGCTCGGCGGGGCGGTGTTGCGGATCACGACGGTGTCGAACGAATACCTCAACTACGTCAAGCCGGGGTTCCGCTACCTGCTGATCGCCGCCGCTGCGACCGTGTTGGTGGTCGGCGCGGTGGGGCTCTTCAAGAAGGAGGACGGCCATCGGGGGCCGTGGGTGGCCTGGCTGCTCACCCTGCCCGTGTTCGCGATCTTCCTGGTCGCGCCGCCGCCTCTGGGGAGCTATGCCGCCAGGTCGGAGGAGGCGCCCGCGCGGCCGGTGGGGGCGTTGACGGCGTACACGCCGCTGACCGCGCCGGTCTCCACGATGACCATCGGGGAGTTCCTCGGGCGGGCCTGGGGCGACCCGACGAAGTCGCTGGCGGGCAAGCAGGTGCGGCTGACCGGGTTCGCGGTGTCGTCCAAGAACAAAGGGCAGTGGTACGTCGCGCGCATGCAGATCGCCTGCTGCGCGGCCGACGCGGTCCCGTTGAAGGTGTCGGTGCTCGGGTGGCCGGCCCCGGCGGAGGACCAGTGGATCGAGGTCACCGGCACGTGGGTGCCGCCGACGGCCGGCGGGCCCGAGCCGGGCACGGTCGCCCCGGAACTGGAGGCGACCGGCGTGACGGAGATTCCGCGGCCGGTCGAGCCCTACGAGTGAAAGACGATCGGGGCGGACGCCGGGCAGGGGAATCCCGGCGTTCGCCCCGATCGAGGGTGGGTCAGCGTTTGCCGCACGCGACCCAGTGAGAGATGAGCTTCTTGAGCGCGCCGCTCTTCTTGGCGGCGGCCAGGCCGAGCGCGACCGGCAGCAGCAGGGTGCCGGCGGCCAGCGGCTCGGGGGTGCCGGCCAGCAGGCCGTTGACGTCGTGGGTGTTGACCTTCTGCGCCGTCATCGACTGGGTGGTCTCGGCGACGGGCTGCTTGACGGACACCATCTCGGGGGTGCCGGTCAGCATGCCGTTCACGTCGGCCGACTTGGCCTGCTTGGTGGTGGCCGACAGCGCCGTCTCGGCGGCGGCCTTCTTGGCGGCCAGGTTGACGACCTTCTCCTTGGCCTGGAACTTCTCGCGGATCTTCTCCGGGTAGCCGTAGCCGACGATGGTGTTGTCGGTGCGGACCTTGGAGACGACCATGTTGCTGATGTTGCCCTCGATCGTCTCGATCGTGTGGTCGTTGATGACCTTCTTGACCAGGCCGACGTGGTCGATCGCGCTGATGTTCTTCGAGTGTCCCCAGTCGAAGAAGACGACCGCGCCGGGCACGGGCGTGGTTCCCCAGGCGCCCTGGTTCTCGAACCACTGGGCGTGCTCGGGGGTGTAGGCGAACTGGCCGACGTCCTGCGCCTGGCCGGTCTGGTGGGCGGCCCAGGAGACGAACATGTCGCACCAGGCGGCGTCCTTGTAGCCGGCCTTCTTGACGACGTTCTGGCCGAACCACTCTCCGAACTTGGATGAACCGTTGACCTCGGCGTAGCCCATCTGGGAGTTGGCCACGTTGATCAGCGCGTCAGCATAGTTCGTCATGAGAATCCTGAACGTTTCCGATCCTGTCTGTCGACCGCGCCGCAGGGCGGTAGACCGGAATCGCTCTCTGTAGACAGTGGGGCAGTTCTCGCTTTACCGGCGTGGGCACCGGAGTGGGGCGATCCTTGCGGCAACTTTGGTCACGGATTACCGCGACAGGTCCCAATCTATCCACGCTCAAGCCGGGGTCAAACGCTTCGCGGGGTTCTTTACTTTCGAACCGGTTTATCGATTCAGGTAAAGCGATTTTACTTTTGTCGAATTCCCTTGCGGGCACGGGGATCGCGCACTGTCGGGAAGATCGCCGACCCTGGTAGCGTCGACGGATGCTTTACCCAAAGAAGCTCAAACAGGGTGATCGTGTCGCCGTCGTCGCGCCCTCCGGAGGTCTCCCCGAGGTCTTCCCGATCCCGTTCGATCATGGTCTGCGGCGCCTCAGAGACGAGTTCGGGCTGGTCACGGTAGAGCTGCCGACCACTAGGCGGATGAACGCGACGCCGCAGGAAAGGGCCGCCGACATCACCGCGGCCTTCGCCGATCCGTCGATCAAGGCGCTCGTCGCGGCCATCGGGGGCGACGACCAGATCACCGTCATCCCGCATCTCGACGACGAGGTGATCAGACGCAATCCCAAGCCGTTCTTCGGCTACAGCGACAACACCAACCTGCTCGCGCACCTGTGGCGGCTGGGGATCGTCGGTTATCACGGGGGTTCGGTGATGGTGCAATTCGGCCGGGGCGGCGCGATGCACCCGATCACCAAGGCGTCTTTACATGCCGCTTTCTTTACCTCCGGTCCGTACGAGCTGACGGAGTCGTACGAATACGGCGACGTCGAACAGGACTGGGAAGATCCGGAATTCGTCAATGGCGCGCCGCTCATGACCGAATGCGGCGGCTGGATATGGCACAACGCCGACCGGGTGGTCGAGGGCGTCACGTGGGGAGGCAACCTGGAGATCCTCCACTGGATGCTGGCCGCCGATCGCGACGTCGCGGCGCCGCAGACGTACACGGGCATGGTGCTCTTCATCGAGACCAGCGAGGAGATGCCGTCGGCGGCCGAGGTGTTCCGCATGCTGCGCAACCTCGGGGAGCGCGGCATCCTCGGGCGGTTCGCGGCCGTGGTGTGCGGGCGGGCGAAGGCGTGGTCGTTCGAGCACCGGAACGGGCCCGAGGAGAAGGCGCGGTACGCGCGGGAGCAGCGGGAGGCGATCCTCCGGGCGCTGACCGTCTACGCGCCGGAGGCGCTGGCGGTCTTCGACGTGGACCTCGGGCACACCGACCCGCAGGTGGTCATCCCGTATGGCGGGCGGATGCGGCTCGACGGGCCTGCTCGGAAGATCACCGTGGACTACTGACCGCGTCTCTCAGCGGCCGCTCTTGCTGAAGTGCTGGTAGTCCTTGGTGCCGGTCCAGTCGCCGCCCCAGCCCCAGCCGATGCTCGCGAACGCCTCGACCACTCGGTCGCCGGCGTTGATCACGCCGGGCTTCTTCAGCGGTCGGTCGACGAAGTCGTCGGCGTTGCTGTGGGCGTGCGCGCCGTCGGCCTCCACGTAGGGGTTCTCCCTCGGGTTGAGGTCGACCGCCAGGCCGTAGGCGTGTTGCGACCAGTTCGTCGAGCCCGTCGCGGCGCGGCAGTTGAAGGCGGAGGTGTTGTCGGCGTCGATCGAGGCGTAGTCGTCGCCCTTGTACTTGTCGACCAGTTCCATGCGCTTGATGGGGAAGCGGAAGTCGTACAACTTCTTGAAGACCGAGGCGACGTCTTCGGCCACCGACGCGTTCACGACGAGTTGGCCGGTGTGGGCCTTGTCGTCGAATCCCCAGTACGTCATGGTGATCATCCGCAGGTCGTTCAGGCCGACCGGGCAGCCCGGACGCCAGGAATATCTCACCTGGTCACGGGTCACCTTCGTGATCTTCGACGTGAACTCGGGCGGGGCCGTCGGTGTCGGCGATGGGCTCGCGGCGGCCGAGGCCGCGGGCGTCGTCTCCGTCACGATCGGGGCGGGCGAGACGGCCGCGGGGGTGGTCGTGGCGCCGCACGCCACCGCCCCCAGGCTTGCCGTCAGCCCCACTGCCAGCGCTGACCTGCGGATTGACATGCTTCGAGCGTACCCACGCCGATGTCGGACTTTCCGATCAGCGTCAGGGTTTTACGGTGAAACGCTCGCGCATGTGTTCGGATCCGCGCTACAGTCGATCGCATCGGATCGAACAGATGTTCCCTGTGAAAGCCCTGGTAGGTGGTGTGCGATGGCGGTCGGGCTGGTGGCGCGGCCTCACGGCGCGACACGCCGTAGGTCTTTCTACGGAAATCTACGACGGCCGCTATATCCGGTCATAAAGTCCGACACCGTGGACCCTGTGCGCAACCCCTATGCCCCCGGTGCGGGGCAGCGCCCTCCCGAGCTGGCCGGGCGCGATCGTGAGCTGCAGCAGTTCGAGGTCGTGCTCGAGCGGGTGGCCCGCGGGCGGCCCGAGCGGAGCATGGTGATCACGGGGCTGCGGGGTGTCGGCAAGACCGTGCTGCTCAACACGTTCAAGTCGATGGCCATCCAGCGGTTGTGGGGGACGGGCAAGATCGAGGCCCGGCCCGAGCAGTCGATCCGGCGGCCCGTCGCGGCGGCGCTGCACATGGCGGTCCGCGAGCTGGCGCCCCGGCATCGGGCGCCCGAGCGCATCGACGAGTTCCTGGGCGTGCTGAAGGCGTTCGCGATGCGCGATCCGTCGGCCGCCAAGGGCACCACCCACTGGTCGCCCGGCATCGACGTGCCCGCCGCGCGGGGCCGCGCCGACTCCGGCGACCTCGAGATCGACCTGACCGAGCTGCTCAGCGACGCCGCCGGCGTGGCGACCGACCTCGGGGTCGGCATCGCGCTGTTCATCGACGAGATGCAAGACGTGCCGGCCGCCGACATCTCGGCGCTCTGCGCGGCCTGTCACGAGTTGTCGCAGATAGGCGGGCCGCTGATCGTGGTGGGTGCGGGGCTGCCGCACCTGCCGTCGGTGTTGTCGGCGTCCAAGAGCTATTCAGAACGGCTTTTCCGGTACGCCAGGATCGACCGCCTCGACCGGGAAGCCGCCGACATGGCGTTGATCGTCCCGGCCGAGGAAGAAGGCGTGGCGTTCACCAGCGACGCCCTCGACGCCCTTTACGAGGCCGCCGACGGCTACCCCTACTTCGTCCAGGCCTACGGCAAGGTCGCCTGGGACCTGGCGCCGCGCAGCCCGATCACCGCCGAAGACATCAAGGTGTCGGCGCCCGAGGCCGAGGAGGAGCTCGCCGTCGGGTTCTTCGGTAGCCGCTACGAACGGGCGACCCCGGCCGAGCGCGACTACATGCACGCCATGGCGCAGCTCGGCGACGACCCGGTGGCGACCGCCGAGGTCGCCGAGGCGCTGGGGCGCAAGCCGTCCAGCCTGTCGCCGGCCCGCGACAGTCTCATCAAGAAAGGCCTGATCTACAGCGCCGAACGCGGCCTGATCGCGTTCACCGTTCCCCATTTCGGCCGGTTCCTGCGTGCGCAGCCCGTCTGATCCCTTGTCCTCTCTACGGCTTTCTAGAGGGGAAGCTAGAGAGTCGTAGAGAGCTAAATCAGCCGTGTCTAAGGGTTTCTAGAGAGAAGCCGAGACACGGATAGATTGCTGGATGGGCGTGTGCCCGCCGACCACCGCGACGCGGACCGGCGGGCGCCGCCCGCTCAGGTAGACCGCGAAGACGACTTCCGCGCCGTTGAGCGCCTCGAAGACGTAGAAGCGCCAGCAGAGTTCCCGCCACGAGTCGCTCGGCATCTCGCTGCCGAGCAGGTGGGCGTGGTTGCGCCAGACCGTGCTCGACCGCAGCCGGGCCGCGGCCCGCTCGGGAGCGAAGGGGCGCAGTTCGCAGGGCGCGCGATACTTCAGCCGGGCGTAGGTCTCCTCGATCTCCGGCGACAGCGCCAGCAACACCACCGTGAAACCGGCCAGCCAGGCGAGCATCTGCCAGGTCGGCGACGGCAGGCCCGGGGAGCCGTCGAGGGCGACGACCACGGCCATGCCGGTCAGGACGAGGGTGCGCATGATCGCGCGCAGGCCCACCGGGGTCGCGCTCACGTCGCCGAAACAGCCGCAGCCGGCGTCGGGGCGGCGGCGGCGCAGGTCGTACAGGACATAGGTGGCGACCGTGAAGAACGCCACGGTCATCCAGCGGGGAGCCGGGTGGTCGATCAGCAGCAGGCCCGCGACCAGGCCGAACTCGCCGACCGCGCAGCAGATGAGGGCGTTCTTGCGCCAGCTCTCGGGGGCCAGCACGGCCGGTCCGAGCCGGCCGAAGGCGCCGGGCTCCGAGTCTCGCCCGGCCGTGACGAGCTTGGCGACCCCGCCGATCACCAGCATGAACACCAGAATGGGTTGCGCCGCCCCGGCGACCATTCCGCTCACCCCAATCCCACGCGCACGTTGAAGCAGCCGTTGGTCAGATCGCCGCCGAGTTCCACGTAAGACATGGCCGACAGCTCCACCACCCGCCCCCGGGGGGATGTGCCACATTCCACGCATCGGTCGCAGAACCGCCCCGCCATGCAGCCACAGGCCACCACGGGAAGCACGGTCGCGCGATCGGCGCAGACATTCCGTACATGAACGCTCGAACCGAGCGCGAGATAAGGGAGAGCGGCGCACGAGACGCCCGCGTCGCCGCAACCGGTGTCCGACTGCTCCAGCATCGGGTAGGCCGCGCCCGCTTCGATGTGGTCTGACCAGACGGCCGTCCCGGAGATCTTCGACTGTACGCCGCCATAAGCCCCCGGAGGATCGGGGACGTGGGCCGCCCGGTAGGCGGGCTGCGAGGTGGCCGGGATCTGCGCGAGCGCGGTCGTGCCCTCGACGGTGCCGATCGCGTCGAACAGGAAGCCGGGTTCGAGCCGCGGATAACGCACCCTGACCCGGCCCGACGACCGATAGGGGATCACCACCGACCGGCGGCCCCGGTGTGGCCCGCAGTCGAGCACGACGGAGATGTCATCACGACCCGAGACGGACAGGATGATCCCGGTCATCCGGGTCACGTCGGCCCAGATGCGGTCGACGACCTTGCCCTGCCGGAGCGCCCGGATGATCACCCGGGCGCCCACCGGCAGGTCCGCCGGGGCCACGAAGCCCCCCCGCCAGGCCTTCGCCCAATGGGCGATGACCAGGCGCTCCTCGCGGCCCTCGTCGTCTTCGATGATGATCAGGTGGGGACTGACGTCGAGAATGGTGCCGCTGACGGCGTCGAGCAGCACTCCCGTCTCGGCGTGCGCGCGCGGCGGTTCGAGCTCGCGGCCGAGCACGGCCGCCGCCAAGGCTCTCCGGCGTTTCGCTGGTATCCCCACGCTCTGTAGCCTCACATGTCGTCTGCCCTAATAGAGGCATAATTCAGGCGTTGACTGCCGAGCGGGATCAGAATCCTCGTACTGGATGGAATCCCATGTCCCCCGTGTCAGGGCATATCACCACCTCGACGGCTTGTCCCTTTTAAGTGGCGGCTTCGATTTCCTCGGCGCCGGCGGTGGCGCAGGGCCGCACGACGTCCCGGATGAGGCGGAGGGTCTCCAGGAAATGATCGAGCTCGGCCGGCTGCAGCAACCCGGTGAACCAGTGCTCGATGTCTTCGAGGTGCCGGGGCAGCACCTCGATCAGCCGGGCCCGCCCGGCGTCGGTGATCTGGGGGTAGAAGGCGCGCCGGTCGGTCGCGCAGGCCTCGCGGGAGACCAGGCCCTCGCGCTCCAGCCGGTCGATGACGCGGGTGATGCCGCTGGTGGATAGGTTGGTCTGAGCTGCGAGGTCACTCATGCGGAGCCCCTGGCCAGGGGATCGGGCCAGCCGGATCAGCGTCTCGAAGTCGACCTCGGAGAGGCCGGCCTCCGCGAAGGCGCGCCGATTTTTGTCGGCGATGCCCGTGTAGACCTCGGCGAACAGCCCCATTGCGGTCAGCCGAGGGTCGTCGAATGGATCCATGCGTCGAGTCTACGCCACGATGGTTGACGGCAGGAATATCTGTCCGGTAGACATTTGTTGGAGCAAACATCCGCAGGACAACTACCGCCTCTCCTGGAGTTAACGATCATGAGCGTACGCGAGTGGAACGGCCAGACCATCCCCACGGCCGGCACCTTCACCCTTGACGTCGCACACACCCGCGTCGGCTTCGTGGCCAAGCACATGATGGTCAGCAAGGTCCGGGGCAACTTCGAGAAGTTCGACGGCACCATCACCGTCGCCGAAGAGCCGCTCCAGTCCAGCGTCGACGTCACCCTCGAGGCCGCGTCGATCACCACCCACGTCGGCGACCGCGACAACCACCTCCGCAGCGACGACTTCCTCGCCGCCGACAAGTACCCGCAGATCACCTTCAAGAGCCTCCGCGTCGAGAACGTCTCCGGCGACGAGTTCACCCTCGTCGGCGAGCTCACCATCCGCGACGTGACCCAGGAGGTCCCGCTCCGCGTCGAGTTCGGCGGCGCCGCCACGAACCCGTGGGGCCAGGAGATCTTCGGCTTCTCCGCCGAGACCGAGATCGACCGCGAGGTCTTCGGCCTGACCTGGAACCAGGCGCTGGAGACCGGTGGCGTGCTGGTCAGCAAGAAGATCAAGATTGAGATCGAGGGCGAGGCCGTGCGTCAGGCCTGACGCCTCCTCCCTGTCGCGCGGACCTTGTCCACAGGCTGTGGATAAGGTCTGTGCGACGCGACGCGCATCCACTTTGCCGCGTCGGCGGATCGCCGGTACTCTGTCGGGAGCCGATATGGCTGCCAGGAGGTTTCGCCTAGTCCGGTCTATGGCGCCGCACTGCTAATGCGGTTTGGGTCTCAAGCCCATCCGGGGTTCAAATCCCCGAACCTCCGCAGTTCAGAGGCCCTCTTCCCTTAACGGGACGAGGGCCTTTTTGCTGCCTGAAACGGGTCAGTGTTGCAGTTTGGGTCGCAGTTTGGGTTGCAGTTTGAGCGGGGCCGAGGCGGTCGCTGGCGTCCTTCATTTGGAGGCTTGCGACGTGGGTGTAGCGCTCGGTCGTGGTGACCTTGGTGTGGCCGAGGACCTCTTGCACGACGCAGATGTGCACACCCTGTTCTATGAGGAGCGTTGCGGCGGTGTGGCGGGCGTCGTGGACTCGGGCGTCTCGGATCTTGGCCTGACGGAGGACCGACTTCCAGACCTTCCAGTCTTCGGTTCGTTCGATGGGGCCGCCGAGCCTGGTCGCGAAGACGAGGTCATTGTCTTCCCACCTGTCGCCGGCCTTCAGACGTTCGGCGGCCTGGAGTCGGCGGTGTTCCCTCAGCAGGGCAAGGAGGGCGGGCGGGCATTGAAGGGTGAGTTTGGACTTGCCCTTGCGCTGGCGGAACTCCAGGCCGCCGCCTGATTTGGGGGGCATTTGTCCGCGTGGGCCGTCCGGTCTTTCAAGCGGGGGGCACCGGTATCAGGCGTGGCCGGACTTCTTGCGGTCCTCTTTGCATGAGGGTTCGTGCGAGTGGATCTTGTAGTTCCCCCATGCGCGGCACGTGGTGCTATTTCTAGCCGCAGGGCGCCGCAGGTTGTCGGTGACGATCGGCGGGCCAGGACTTCATTCCTCAGCCAGACCATCGGTTGTATGGGCATCGGGCGAGATGTAACGCAACCACGCCGCCGTTGCGGCGGCCCTCGGGTGCAGCCTCGAGCCCGTCGATGTGCTCACCAAGGAGCTCGACCGGACTTGGCGCTAGACCGGCTCGACTGAGGCCGGGTGCTTCCGGCCAGCGCACCTCGTCGCGCTGCCGATGTTCGTCCCCTCGACGGCTGACCTCAGATGCGGGGCGTTGAGGTTCAGCCGGGACCGGTCTTGCCGCCCAAAGTGCGTCGCCGCGCATCGATGGCGACTTCAGCGACCTGGCAGGCGATATGGGCGAGAAGTCCTACAGGACAGCAAAGTTGGCATAGGTGATGGTCCTTCGTAATGATCCGTTTTGTCGGTATCGGTCTCTACTCTGAGCGCCGATAGTGAGAAGGGATCTGCTCTATGGCGGTTTGGTGGGTTAACCAGCGGCACACGTTCGATCAAGAGCTCGCGGCCGGGATTCTCTGGGCTCCCAAGGCCGACAGAAACGGACATCGCAAGTCACACTGGAACACCATGACGGAGGTGCGTCCGGGCGACACTGTCATCCACTACGCGTCCAAGGCGGTGGTCGCGGTGAGCGTGGTCACTGCCGCTGCTGTCGATGCTCGCCGGCCAATGGACTTGCCGGACGACTGGGATCGGGACGGTCGACTCGTAGAGGCTGTCTACCGTCGGGCGACCCGGCCCGTCTCGCTGACTGAGATTCCGCAACAGTGGCGCACAGGACACTCATCACCGGGCGGTCCGTTTAAGCGTGACGGTGGTGTCAACCAGGGGTACCTCTTCCGAGTGGACGATGACTTTAGCGACCGGTTTATGCACCAGTTCGGTGACCGGTTCGCTGGCGTTTCCGCGGCGCTACCTGCGGAGGCGAACGAGAGCGCCACCAATGTTCTTCGGCGGCTTCTCGGCGAGGAGCTCACCACCATCTCTGGTCAGCGCAACCGTATTCTTGAAGTGCAACCTCCCAATGTTCGAGTCGCGACCAGTCGATCCCCCGAAGGCAAGTTAATTCCGATTGCAGACGTAGAGGCTGCCCTCGCCAGACTCCAGTCTCGGGGAAGCGTCACGATCCATCCCGATGAGGTGGGTTACCGGAGTGCTTTCATCGGCTCGGTGCTTCTTACCTTCCCAGGGGTCGAGCTAAGAGAAGGCACACCGCCAGTCATCGCTGTACGTCCTCCTGATGCGCCTGACACGCCAACACAGGACCAGGAAAGCCTCAGCTACGAAGGTGAACTGGACCGGCCCGTCACGGCTGCGCAACGTGGGGAGCAAGCACGCTTGCGCCGAAGGCTCTTCGGATCAGACACCGTTGCAGTGTGCGCCCTATGCGGCGATACCTTTCCTGTGCGCTTCCTTGTCGCCGCTCACATCAAAATGCGGAGCCTCTGCACGGACGAAGAACGCCGCGACCTCGCGCATATTGCGATGCCGGCATGCCACTTCGGTTGCGATGCTCTCTATGAGACGGGCTACATCTCCGTTGATCAAGACGGGAAGGTCGTAGCAGCAGCCGTAGAAAACGAGGACTTCCTATCAGCTCGGCTTTTGTATCTGGCTGGCCGGGCTTGCCTGTCGTTCACTGAAGGTAGTCGCCGCTACTTCGCATGGCACTACGACAATCGCTTCCGACGGTGACATAGGTGGCCTGTTTTACACACTAGCGGAGGCGATGCCTTCGGCTCTGATAGGAGACCCGTCCTCAATCAGCGCCCATGGGGGCTCATACGGGGAAGTCTGATCATTCGCTGGTGGCTGGCGAGAAGTGTTCCGAGCTGGACCGGTGTTCCTTTAGGATGCCGGGCCGTTGTGTCGCGCTCGCCGCCATGCCAGGCGGAGGCTGTGTTACTCGGCGGCTTGGGAAGCTTAGATCGCGTGGAAAGCGAAGCACGCCTTTGTGGCAGCAGCTCTATCAGCATCAGCGCGCGACAAGTGGACGGCACCAGCTGAGCGACTTGGGATAGCGGTCGAATCCGACAACAGGAAACATGCGGCCCGGCGGCTGTGCAACTTCGCCTCCTAGGAGGTGCTGGAAGCGCTCGCATCAATTTTGGTTCGATGGATAGAGGATAAAAAAGGTTCGGTTGTTGGTCGTTTGTGTTCGCCCTTTCCTGAACAGCCGCGTTCGCCACCCTCTACCCTTGCGCATATCGGTGCGATCCGGTCAACGGAATCGAAGGGGCGAACCATGAGCAGTAGGTCAGCCGCCGAATTCGAGTCCTCCTTGATCCTGCTGACAACCGACCTGGCCGAACGCGCCAAAGACCTGCGCAAATACGCCCTGACCTGCTCCAACTGCACCCGCTGCAGAAGCGCCCAAGAGTGGGTCTGGCTGGCCTCCGCCGAGGAGGCCGCCGCACACCCCCACGGCACCTCGACGCAAGTGAAGCCCCAGGTGGAGCAGCGCGTCAGCGTCGTCCCCGGGTTCGGGAAGCACAGGTCTCTGGTCGCCGCTTCGGATGCGGCGTACAAGGGCAGGTTCGGTGGGTTGGGGTTCGTCGTGAGCGACGGTCATTACGGGATGAAGCACTGGCCGCCTGACGCCGGCATGCGGTTGCTGGACCCGAGTGGGCAGTCAAAGGTCCTGGTCGCGGAGTTACGCGCGGCGGCCATGGCCATCAAGGCGCTCGGCGACCGCGCGGGCAAGGCTTCGCTTCTCCTGGACAGTTCGGGTGCCATTGCTTATCTGCGTTCCTGGCAGAAAGGCGATGTCGAGCGTATGCCGGCCGGATACAGTCTCCGGCCTCGGATGAGCGGTGCCCGGCCCACTTTGGTGAGCCTCGCGGCCAAGGTCGCGAAGTTGCCCATGCTCCGCATCGAGCACGTCAAAGGTCACACGGGGCATCCGTTAAATGAAGCGGCGGACGCGCTCGCGGATATCGCCATGCGGAATCCGGCCGACAGGCATGAAAGGGCGGAAGGTGTCGTCGACGCTTTTCTCCGGGCGTGGCACGGGAGATCGCTACGCTGAGGCCCAGCCTTCGGAAGGACCGTTTTGTCCACCCTGTCGAGACCCGCGTTGCTCACCTGGTTGGTGGCCGCGGCCGTCGCCGCCTATCCGACTTGGGAGGAATGGCGCTTCCGCCTCGACCCCGGTCCGCTGGAGTTCTTCTGCTTAGGCGACGGATGGCTGGACGTGTCGCCGCTCGATCCCCTGCGAGGCGATCTCGACACGCTCTTGATGGACGTCGAAGCGTTCGCCATCCCATCGCTACTGATCATCATGGGAGCATTCTTCGCCCGCCAGGACGCGCGGCGCGCAGGGCGGCGAACGGCGGGTGTCCTCGTTCTGATCGCGGTCGTCAAACCGGCCACTCCTCTCTACAGCTCGCCCGAGGAGTGCGGTGGCACGATCCTCATCCTCAGCGGCGAGTGGTTCGCCACGGTGGTGGACAGTTGGGGGAGCACCCAGGTCTGCCTCATCGCCGCCGCCGTCCTCGTCCTCCTCGTCACCTGGCGGAAAAGCGCCTCGTCATCGACCGGGAGGACCTGGCGTCGGGTAGTAGCGTTCCTGGTCGACTACCTGGCCCTCATCGTGATCCTTTCGCTGCCCGGGTTGTCGTACAGCCTCGGCTACGGGTTGCTGAACTCGGCCACGGTCCAGTTGGACGTCATCGATTTCGACCGGTGGTTGGTCGTGCTCGTCGTCTTTCTGTACTTCTGGGTGCAGCACCGGCTCTGGGGGCAGACGCTAGGCAAGCGCCTCGCGGGCGTTCATATCGTCCCCAACCGCCGGATGGCGCTCCGCACCGTGTTGTCGCTGCTCGTCTTCGTCGCGGTCGTCGGGCCCGTGGTTCTGATCGTCGACGGGATGTGGGCGCTGCTCGACCCCGAAGGCCGGGCGCTGCACGACCGGTTGCTGAAGACCGAGGTCACCCGCACGGTGCGCGACGAAGTGGGCGTGTGACTTTTGTCAGCGTGACCGCCCGACAAGCTTCACTACCCCCACATTTCCACCCTTTCTACCGTTGTCCACATGGATGCGATCAACGTCGAGGGCGTGGCCAAGAGCTACGGGGCCGTTCAGGCCGTCGTACAGGAGAGCCTGCAAGTGCCTGCCGGGCAGGTCGTCGCGGTGCTCGGACCCAACGGCGCCGGCAAGAGCACCTTGATCGGCATGATGCTCGGCCTCGTCGCGCCGGATGCCGGGCGGGTCGAGCTGCTGGGGAAGAGCCCGGCTGAGGCGGCCGCTCGGGGGCTGGTCGGGGCGATGATCCAGCAGGGGGAGCTGGTCCCGAACCTGACCGTGCGGGAGGTCGTCGGGTTCGTGGGCGGTCTTTATCCGAGGCCGATGCCCTTGGACGACGTCCTGGAGCTCGCCGGGCTGACCGAGCTGGCCAGACGGCGGACCGGGCGGTTGTCCGGCGGGCAGGCGCAGCGGGTGCGGTTCGCGATGGCCGTCGCGGGGGCGCCTGACGTGCTCGTCCTCGACGAGCCGACGGCTGCGCTCGACGTCGAGGCTCGGCGGATCTTCTGGTCGGCCATTCGCCGCTATGCCGAGGGCGGGCGCACCGTTCTGTTCGCCACCCACCATCTGGAGGAGGCCGACGAGAACGCCGACCGTGTCGTCGTGATCTCGCGGGGGCGGATCGTCGCCGACGGGACGCCGGCCGAGATCAAGCGGCGGGCCGGGGGGCGGACGGTCCGGTTCCGGCTCGGCGATCAGCCTGCGGCGGGGCTTGAGAAATTGCCGCAGGTCACGGCCGTTGAAGTCGGCGGCGGGTTCGTCACCCTGCACACGGGCGATCCCGACACGGTGGTCGCCTCGCTCTACTCGACCGGGCTGACGGTCCGCGAACTGGAGATCACCACTCCCGCGCTCGAAGACGCCTTTCTCTCACTGACCGCCGGAGGGCCGGCATGCTGAACTATCTCCGTCTCGAACTGCTCCAGGTCCTGCGGGACCGCTACTACCTGTTCTTCGCGCTCGCTCTGCCCGTCGCCTTCTATCTGTTGTGGTCGAGCATCTTCTCTTCGGATCGGCTCGATCCCGTGACCGGGTTGCCGTCTTCGGTCGACATCATGATTTCCATGGCCTCCTACGGCGCACTCGGTGCGACCTTGATGAGCACCGGGGTGCGGCTGGCCGCCGAGCGGCGCAGCGGGTGGTTGCGGCAGCTGCGGGTGACGCCGTTGACGCCGACGACGGTGATCGTGGTGAAGACGCTGGCCGCCATGTCGCTGGGGCTGCCGGCCGTGGTCCTCGTGGGGCTGGCGTCGGTGCTCTGGCAGGGGGTGCGGCTCGACGCGCCGCAGTGGGTCGCGATCATCGGGCTGCTCTGGGTCGGCACGTTGCCCTTCGCCGCGCTCGGCACCCTCATCGGGTCGCTGGCCGGGCCCGACGCCGCCCAGCCGATCACCCTCGGGGCCTACTTCGGGCTGGCGGTCGCCGGGGGCATGTGGGTGCCGCTGTCGGTGTTGCCGCAGGTGATCAGGGACGTCGCCACGGCTTTGCCGTCGACCCGGTTCGCCGAGCTGGGGCGGGCGGTGGCCGCCGGGCACGCGCCGCCGGTGTCGGCCGGGCTGGTGCTGGCCGCCTGGACGGTCGCGCTGGGCGTGTTCGCCGTCGCCGCCTACCGGCGGGCCTGGTGAGACGGCTCCTCGTCGGCGACGTCCAAGGCTCCGAGCTGCTGCAACGGGCCTTCTGGACGTCGTTCGGGCTGCTCTTCCTCACCCCGGTCGTGGTGGACGTGGCCTATTACGAGGGGGTGCGGCGCTGGCTCGGATGGGCGGGTCTGCTGGTGTTCGTCCTCACCTATTACGCGGTGGCGTTCGTGGGGCGCAGCTGGGACGAGGCGATGACCGGCCGGGAGATCCTGGTGCTGGTGACGTTCTCCCTGCTGACGGTGGGGTTGCCGGTGGGCTTCGGCCTCGACTGGCTCGGGGTGATGTTGTATCTGGCGTTCCCCTACTCGATGGCGCTGCCGCTGCGGTGGGCCCCGGCCGCGGTGGTGGCCGCTGCGGTGGTGACGGCCGGGACCGGCCTGTTCATCGGCGCGCCGCCCGCCGTGTACGGCGCGGTCGCCGGCGGAGTGCTGGCGCTGGGCATCCTGATGGCCGCGCTGCGGCACGCGCGCACGCTGGTGCTGCAACTCCAGGAGGCGCGCGACGAGGTGGCCCGGCTCGCCGCCGCCGACGAACGGCTGCGCATCGCCCGTGACCTGCACGACGTGCTCGGCCACACGCTGTCGCTGATCGTGCTGAAGAGCGAGCTCGCGCGCCGGCTGGCCGGCCGTGACCTCGACCGGGCCGTCGGCGAGATCGGCGACATCGAGTCGGCGGCGCGGTCGGCGCTGGCCAACGTCCGCGAGGTGGTCAGCGGTTACCGCAGACGGGCCCTGAGCGAGGAGCTCGACGGCGCGCGGGCGACGCTGGCGGCGGCCGGGGTCGACGCGACGGTCCGCATGGCGGGCGGCCCGCTGCCCGATGCGGCCGACGGCGTGTTCGGCTGGGCGGTACGCGAGTCGGTCACCAACGTGGTCCGGCACGCCCGCGCGTCCCGCTGCGTCATCGAGATCGCCCACGGCGACGGTGCGGCGACCCTGGAGATCCGCGACGACGGCCAGGTCGGCGCCAGCACGTTCCGGGCAACGGCCTCACCGGCCTGTCCGAACGGGTCACGGGCGAAGGCGGCACGCTGGAGTCGGGCCCGCTGCCGGGCGGCGGCTTCCGCGTCGCCGTCAGGGTGCCCGTAGGGTCGGCCTCATGATCAGGGTCATGCTGGCGGAAGACCAGAATCTGGTGCGCGGCGCCCTGGCGGCGCTGCTCGGCCTGGAAGAAGACCTGGAGATCGTCGCCGAGGCGGCCGACGGCGTCGAGGCGGTCGCCGTGGCCCGGCGGGAGCGGCCCGACGTGGCCCTGCTCGACATCGAGATGCCCGGCGCCGACGGCCTCACCGCGGCGGGGCAGATCCGCGCGGCGGTGCCCGAGTGCCATGTAATGATCTTGACCACGTTCGGCCGGCCCGGCTATCTGCGCCGGGCGATGGAGGCGGGCGCGTCGGCCTTCCTCATCAAGGACAGCCCGGCCGAGCAGCTGGCGGCGGCGATCCGGCGGGTGGTGGCGGGGGAACGCGTCATCGACCCGGCCCTGGCCGCGGCGGCGTTGAGCGCCGGTCCGAATCCGCTGTCACAACGTGAGCGCGATGTGTTGGCGGCGGGGGCGGTCGGCGCGACGATCGCCGACATCGCCTCCCGGCTGCACCTTTCCGAGGGCACCGTCCGCAACTACCTGTCGTCGGCCATCACGAAGGTGGGGGTGCGCAACCGCATCGAGGCCGCCCAGGCCGCGGAGCGGAACGGCTGGTTGTAGCCCCTTCACCGGCCGGCCAGTGCGAACCGCGCGTCCGGCCGTTCCCCGGTGAGGGCGAGGTCTGCCAGGACCCGCCCGACCGCGGGCACGAACTTGAAGCCGTGCCCGGAGAAACCCGCGGCCACGATGACCGGCCCGACCCGGTCGAGGACGAAGTCGGAGGTCGGCGTGGTGGTGTAGGTGCAGCTGATCGGGGTGCAGGCCCACGGGTCGACCCCCGGCAGCCAGCGGCGCGCGTAGTCCCGCAGGACGCGGAGCTGATGGGGCTCGGCCGTGAAGTCACGGTCGTCGGGGTCGACGACCGGCCCGGTGCCGTGGAAGCCGACCTTGACGCCTTCGCCGGGGGTGGCCAGTCCGTACACGCCGCTGAGGAAGCCGGTGGCCGCCAGGGTCTGCTGGTCGAGGTGGTGGACGAAACTGGGCCACTCATCACTGTCGCGAAGCGGAGCGAAATGAGCGGGTTGCTCCTGGGTGACCCGGAGCGGCGGCAACGGCACGAGGGCGCCGAGCAGCTTCTCCGTCCACGCGCCGGCCGCGACCACCACCCGTTTCGCACGGTAGACGTCGTCTTCGGTGACGACGTCGACGGCGTCGTCACCGCGCACGGCTATCGCGAGGACCGGGGTGCGATGCCGGACGTCGGCCCCCAGGGCGGCGGCACGTCGCTGGAGCGCGGTGACGGCGTGGTCGGCGTGCAGCCGCCCGCTCGCCGGATGGAAGAAGACCTTGCCGTCGTAGCGCAGGCCGGGCCAGCGCTCGGCGGCTTCTTCGGCGGCCAGCCACTGGCCCGGCACGCCCGCCGCCTCGACGGCGCCGGAGAGCACGTCGAGGTCGGGCGTGCGGCCGTGGTTGACGCTGCCGGTGATGGTGAGCAGGGCGGCTCCCGACTCGGACTCCAGCTCCCGCCACAGGTCGTGGGCCTCGCGGGCGAGCCGGATGTAGACCGGGTCGCCGTAGGAGACCCGGAAGATCCGGGAGGCGCCGTGGGAGGCGCCGCGCACGTGGCCGGGTTCGAAACGTTCCAACAGCACGACGTCGGCGCCGCGCCCGGCCAGCCGCCACGCCGCCGCCGAACCCATGCCGCCCCCGCCAACGACGACGACGTCCACCACATGCCTGGCCACACGCAACCTCCTGATTTACCTGTATTCCCTACCTAAAATACCGAGTTGAATGTGCCTCTACCTCCACGCCGAATGACAAAATAAAGTTCGGAGACATGCGGATCTTCTCGAACGTCTCCGAGCTCAAAGCCGCTCAAGGTACGCATCTCGGCTTCACGGAGTGGCGTACCGTCACCCAGGAACAGGTCAACCTGTTCGCCGACGCCACCGGCGACCACCAGTGGATCCACGTCGACACCGAACGCGCCGCCCAAGGGCCCTTCGGGGCGACGATCGCCCACGGGTTCCTTTCGTTGTCGATGCTCCCCACCATGACGAGCGAGCTCATCAGGGTCGACGGGCTCGCCATGGGCATCAACTACGGGCTCAACAAGGTCAGGTTCCCCACCCCCGTCCCAGTCGGGTCGCGCGTGCGCGCCGGAGGGGAGATCCTCGACCTCACCGACACGGCTCAGGGGGTGCTGGGCACCCTCAAACTGGTCATCGAGGTCGAGGGCGTGCCGAAACCGGCCTGCGTCGCCGAGCAGCTCATCCTCTACATCCCGGCGTAGTAGGCGGCCGCCTGGGCCCGGCTCTGCAGGCCGAGTTTGGCCAGCACCCGGCTGACGTGCGTCTTCACGGTCGGTTCGGCGATGTCGAGGGCGCGGGCGATCTCGGCGTTCGACAGGCCGCGGCCGAGGCACGACAGCACGTCCCGCTCGCGGGCGGTGAGGTTGTCGGGCATCGCCGCCGGTCGCGTGCGCGCGAAGGCCGAGATGAGCTTCCTGGTCACCTGCGGCGAGATCAGCCCGTCGCCGCCGGCCACCAGCCTGACCGCCTCGACGAGCGTGGCGGCGTCGGTGTTCTTCAGCAGGAACCCGGCGGCGCCCGCGCGCAGTGCGCCGAAGACGTATTCGTCCAGGTCGAACGTGGTGAGCACGAGGATCTCGGTCTGCCCGGCGAGCTGCCGGGCAGCCTCGATGCCGTCGAGGCGCGGCATCCGGATGTCCATGATCACGACGTCGGGGTGGTGCTCCTGGGCCAGCGCGACCGCCGCCCGGCCGTCGGCGGCCTCCCCGACGACCCGGATGTCGCTGGCGCCCTCCAGGACCAGCCGGATGCCCGTCCGCACCGCCGCGTGGTCGTCGGCGATCAGTACCGTGATCATGTCGACAGGGTGGCGGTCACCCGCCAGCCGCGCTCACACGGCCCCGCCTCGAACGTGCCGCCGAGCAGGTTGGCGCGCTCCTTCATGCCGATCAGCCCCGCCCGCGCGCCCGGCAGGTCGCGCGGCCGGTCGGTGACCGGGTTGTCGATGGTGAGCACCAGTTCGTCCGGACGATAGTCGATCGCCACCGAAACCGGCGCGGAGCCGTGTTTGAGCGCATTCGTCAGCGACTCTTGGACAATTCGATATCCGGCCAGATCGACCGCTGGGGGCAGATCTCTGGGCGTGCCCTGGACGTCGACGACAGCCGTCACCCCCGTGCGTTTGACCAGGTCGTCGACCTCGGTGAGGCTCGGCCTGAGCGCCTCGTCCACGCCCTCGGCGCGGAGCAGCCCGATCATGCCGCGCATCTCGGCCATGCCCTGGACGCTGTTCTCCCGGATCGACTCCATGATCGATTGGACAGATCTCGCGTCCAAATCGGTTCTGGACAATACCGCGCTCGACTGGATGGCGATCGCGCTGAAATGGTTCGCCACCATGTCGTGCAGCTCCCTGGCCATCCGGTTGCGCTCGGCGGCGATGGCGGCCCTGCGGTCGTAATCGGCCATCAGCGCCGCCTGCCGGGCGTTGTCGCGCAGGTTCCGCACGATCGCCGCCGACGCGACCGGCATGACGGTGATCAGCCCGACCTGGAACCCCATCACCGTTCCCCAGGCCCACGAATGCGCCTGCAGCCCCGTCGACACGCCCGCCGCCAGCACCCAGAGCGGGCTGATCCGCAGCAGAACGGTCATCAGCCGTCGGGGCCCGTAGAGGGTCGCCGCGTAGATGTTGTCGGTGAACACGACGGCCGTACCGAGCGAAGGCCCCATCGTCGCGTCGGCCGCCAGCGCGACCACCCCGATGACGAACGCCGTCACCGGCCGCCGCCGGCGGATCACCACGCCGACGCAGGTGACCGCGAGCGGGACGAGGAACAGCTGGACCGGCACGCCCCTCGAATGGTCGTAGGCCCCCGCGGCCAGCAGCACGACCCCGACCGCGAAGGCCGCGACGGCCATCAACGCGTCCTGCCGGTGGGGGGTCATGCGGTCAATCTCACCACGACCCGTCTGAAATGGGCATACATCTTTGGATGTACAGAAGTTCGTCCGAACCGGCGAGGTAGGGCGTCGACTTCGAGACGAGCATGGATTCCATGCTCTGGTTGATCATCGCGGTCGAGGCCGGCTTCTGGATCCTGCTCGCCACGGGCCTGCTGGTCCGGTACGGCCTGCGCCTGCGCCGCACCAGCTGGGCGATCCTGGCCCTGACCCCGGTGCTCGACCTGGTGCTGCTGGTGGCCGCCGTGATCGACATGCGCTCGGGCACCGTCGCGACCTGGCAACACGGCTTGGCCGGGGCGTACATCGCCTACTCGATCGTCTTCGGCCACCGGACCATCACGTGGGCCGACGAGTGGGTCGCCCGAGGCTTCAAGAAGCCGCCGAAAGTGCTCGGCGAGTGGGCGATCTGGTTCAGGATCGCGGGGGCGTACACGATCATGTGCCTGCTGCTCTTCGGGGCCATCGTCATGGTGGACGACCCCTCCCGGACCTCCGCCCTGACCGGTTTCATGCTCAACGCCCTGAAAGTCCCGCTGATCGCCCTGATCTGGCCCGTCACCGACTCACTGGGGCGTCAGTTCGGTAGGAAGCCGCACGGTGACCCGCCACCCGCCCATGTGGGGCCCGGCATGGACGCTCCCCCCGAGCGGAGTGGCCCGAGCCCGCATCAGCCGGACCCCCGACCTGCGCGAGGGCCGGACGCCGATCGGGCTGTCGATGGTCAGCGTGATCGATGACGGCAGGTAGGAGATCATGACCGTCGCCGAGGTGGTGCCGTGCTCAAGCGCGCTGGTCAGCGCCTCTTGGACAATTCGATAGCCGGCCAGATCGACCTCTCTGGGCAGATCGCGGGTCGGCCCCTGGATGTGCAGACGCGTCGTCAGCCCCGCCTGCTTGCTGCGGTGCAGCAGGTCCATCGGGTCGGAGAGGCTGCGATGGTCGGCGCCCAGCACCCCGTTGATGCGCTCGACCAGCAGACGCTCGGCCTCCTCGGTGCGGCGTCTTTTCCGGCGGTGGACGATGGTTGAGGTGGCTAGCAGGATGACGATGGCGAGGATGCCCAGGTTCAGCACATTAGGCCCCTGATCTGTGCGGTTATGTCGGTTCTTAACCGGCGGTGATCGGGGGTATGCCCGGGGGGTTGGGGACTTTGCCGGGAGTTGGACGAGGGTGTCTTCGGTTAACTGGTTCGGAGTAGGGGCGGGGACCCGCTATGCTTACTTCTGCAAGCGGCCGTAGCTCAATGGATAGAGCATCTGACTACGGATCAGAAGGTTAGGGGTTCGAGTCCTCTCGGCCGCGCAGCGGAAAGCCCAGGTCAGCGTCTCGCTGACCTGGGCTTTCGTGTTGTACGGGGGCGGGGAGTGGCGGGTGATCGTGCCAGGTACGTCCGCACGTTCACTAGATCAGATGCTCTACGGCGTCCCTCCGTTGTGGGCCTGCTATGCAAACTGGCGTTCGAGACTGGGCTGATACCAGCCCTCGCGAGGGTGTTGTTGCCGAGAAGGCACTGCTCGTAGGTCCGGTGGAGGACGTCGACGCTGTCACTGACCCACTCGGCCCCATGGTTCTCTGGGCCACCCCACCTTGTGTGTCGTGGAGAGAAGGGCCGCATGACTGAGGCACCCGAGACTTCCCGGCGGCTGGCAATTACCCTCCAATGACTCTGTCCGTCAAAAGCCGCTGCCTACCTCCGACTGTATTGAGATACCTCTATTCGCGGAGATGACGGCCGATTGGGGGACAAGGCATCACGACCCAGTTACTTTTCCTGGCATGCGGCAATAATTTCGGTGTCCAATCTGGTCTGACGTGCAATTATGCGACTCGGCTCCCCGACCCCTGGAGGCCGCCATGTTCGCCTATGGCCAGCTCACGCGCGCTCGCGGTATCGACCCCCGCTCCCTCACCTTCGCGGTGGTGGATGTCGAGACCACTGGTCTGGATGCCCATGAGGGTGCGCGGATCTGCGAAATCGGCATCGTACGAATGTGCGGAGATGGAGTGGTTCTCGATGAGTATTCGACCCTCGTCGACCCGATGTCTCCAATAACGAATGATGTGTATCACGGAATCACGGACACGATCGTCAAGGGTTCGCCGAGGTTCGATCACATCGCCGGAGACGTGCTCGCCTACCTGGACGGCGCGATCGTGGTCGGACACAAACTCGACTACGAGGAAGAATTCCTGACAGCCGAGTTCGGCCGACTCGGTATTCGCCTTAGCGGTATCCCAGGTCTCTGCACGCTGGTCATGGCACGTACCCACCTCGACCGCCACGGCTACCGCCTCGACGAGATCGCCAGCCTCGTCACGGGTGAATGGCCGGCTGCCGCACACTCCGCATTAGGCGACGCGCGCACGCTGGCATGGGTTCTCTCGAAATTCATCCAGGAAGCGCCGACACCGCTTTCCTGGTCGGGCATCCATCCGATCGCTCTGCCGACGTTCCAGCGAAGTGGATTCATCTCGCCACGAGCCGCAGGGTTGCGCCGGGGCACCGAAGGGTGGCTCGCCACCCTCACTGCTCGTCTCCCTCTGATGACCTATCCACCCAGCCCGCGAGCCTCAGGAGTGGCCGATTATCAAGCGATGCTGGGGCATGCCCTCGCAGACGGGCGGATCGTCGGCGAGGAAGCACAACAACTGGCACTGCTCGCGGCACGGGCGGGGCTGACCCAGACGACGGCGCGCTACCTCCACGAACGCTTTCTCGCGGACGTACGCGCTCAGGCTGAAGCCGACGGGGTGGTCTCTGCAGCTGAGGTGAAGGAACTCCAGAAAGCGGCCAAGGAACTGGCTGCCACGCATTTGATCGGCGACCTGGAGCAGGCCGCCGCCGCTGATCGTGCGCGGAAGAATGGGCCGCTCAAGGGGTGGCGCATTTTGCCGGTTGCCGACACTTCAGCCGTCATCGAGGTCATGGATCTTGCGACCGCCAACGGAGCTGCGGTTGCGGTAAACGTCACCAAGACCGTCCGACTGGTTCTCACCGACGATGTGGACAACGCCGACCCTCGCCTTGTGAAAGCCCGAGCCGCTGGTATTCCCGTGGTGACCGCCGATGAGGCGCAAGAACTGCTGAACAGGGAGATCACACAGGCTGGCGCCAGTCTTTTCGCAACGGCACGTGGTCAGGAGGTCGCCGAACAATTGGCGTTCGAGCACGAGCAACTGGCCCGGCGGCGCGGTCCGGAGTGGCACGCGGCATGGCGACCACATGCGCTTACGGCCGCCCAGTACAAAGCCGAGTTCATCGACCCGTACTCCGATTGGGACCCTCGAGGGTCGCGTTATTCGGTTGTCGTCGACTCTCCGGTGAGAACGGCGAGTGCCACTCGGGGCGTCCCTGCTACGACCAACCAGAAGAGCGGTGGCTGCGCTGGGCTTGTGCTTCTTGCATCAGGGCTCGGCGCCGTATTGGCCGAAGCCATGCGCAACATCATCGGCTGATCGTTTGCGAGCCGAGGCCGCAGCCGCCGAGCCACCCGCTTTGGTGAAACGTTCGGGTGGTCGTCACTCGCGTGATCCCGGAGAAGCTGAATCGTGGTCGCGGAGAAGATACCGCCCCCGTCACGCATTTGGTCTTGCCCTGTGGATCAGAGGGTCAGGCGTTGAGTTCTCTCGGTTGAGCAGCGGAAAGCCCAGGTCAGCGTCTCGCCGACCTGGGCTTTCGTGTTATCTAGGGCGCCGAAGATCAGGCGGCCAGCTCGGTGAGATGGTGACCGAGACGCCGTTCCGCTTCTTCCACGCCGATCTCGAGGAGAAGTCCCGCAGGTCCGTCGCAGGCGGCAAGGTCGCCCTGTTGATCTGGGTCTTGCGCTGCCATCAGCGCCTGTTCATCGAGCGCGGCGATGCGTGTGGCTGTGGCGCAGTCGCTCACGGGTGCTGCCGCCCGGGATCAGGCTCAGCCCCGTCTTCCAGTCGGTTGAGGATGGCCTCTATCTGGCTTAGCGCAGTTCGAGGGCGAGCTTGAGTTCAACGGCCGCGTGTTCGGCCTCGGATAGAGGCGATGCCCACGAACGGCGTGGTGGATCGTCGGGTGGTCAGGTCGATGAAGATCGGGACGACCCAGTCGGAGCCGGTTATCGCCGGTAGCTCGGCGACTGGGCGGACTCGGCGTGGTTGAGGAAGTAGCCGGGGCTCCGGACTTGCTCGTCACAGGTGAGCAGGTCGACCGCCTGGGACAACTCGGTGAGGATGTCCGGCCTGATGAGGTTGACCGGCGGATGCGGGTGTCACGGTCTGAGGTGGAACTGCCTCATCGGTGGGTCTTTCCCGAAGGAGACATCTGGCGGAGGCCGTCGTCCACGGTGGTGACGGGCGAGTAGCCGAGCCGGGTGCGGGCGCGGGTGATGTCGTAGGTCCGATCGCGGCCCATGAAGGCGACGATCCACTTCGTGAGAGGCGGCGGGGTGGTGCTGCGCCAGGCCTTGGCGGCGGTCTCCATGAGGGTGGCCAGCGTCGATGCGATCGGGCGCGGGACGCTGGCGGCCTTGCTCACGTCGAGGCCGCGGGTTGCGAGCAGCGGGGTGAAGAAGTCGCGGGCCGGCAGGGGGTCGCCGTCGGTGATGTAGCAGGTGAGGCCGTGTTCCCCGCGTGTCGTGGCGAGGGAGATCGCGTGGGCCAGGTTGTCGAAGTGGCAGAAGTCGATCAGGTGGCGGCCGCCGTCGATCCAGGAGAAACGGCCGGCTTCGACCGCTTCGACGAAGCCCTGCAGGTTGCCGGCTTCGCGTTTTCCCCAGAGGAAGGGCGGCCGGAGGATCACCAGCGTTGTGTCGCCGTGGGGCAGGGCGAGCAGTTCCTGTTCGGTACGTAGCTTGACCCGGCTGTAGGCGATGTTCGGCCGGCCCGTCTCGGTCGTCTCGTCGACGGTGGCCGCGTGGTTGGCGCCGGTCGAGACGCTGGCCGCCGAGAGCAGCACGAAGCGCCTGACCCCGGCGGTCACCGCCGCCTGGTAGAGGGCGAGGGTGGGCAGCAGGTTGCGCTGGACGAACAGGTCGTCGGGTCCCCAGAACTCCATGTACGCCGCCGCGTGGACCACGGCCTCCATCTTGTCGAGAACGTCGGACCAGGCCGGAGGCGTGGGGCCGGTGAGCTCTGCCAGGTCGCCGCGCACCGGGGTCGCCCCGGCGGCCGTGACCTTCTGTGCGGCCAAGGCGGATCTCGCTAGGGCGTGCACCGTGTGTCCGTCGGCCACCAGTCTCCGGATGATCACGTCGCCAGCAGAACCGGATCCACCGGTCAGAAGGATGTCCATGAGCGCCCTCCGTTAAAGTTGACGTTGTCATCTGAAAGGTTGCATCGAGCGGTTGACGGTGTCAACTGGGTAGGATGCCGCCGTGATCAGCCGCGTTGAATCCGCCGCCGCCACCCGCAGATCCCTGCTGGATGCGGCGGCCGCGTTGCTGGGTGAGGGCGGGCCCGAGGCGGTCACACTGCGAGAGGTCGGATCCCGGGCCGGGGTCAGCCGGGGTGCGCCCTATCGGCACTTCGACGACAAGGACCATCTGCTCACGGCGGTCGCGACCGAGGCCTGGGACGCGCTCGCCGACGAGGCCGTGGCACTGAGCGCCGACCCGGCGCGACCGGCGCACGACAAGCTGCGCGCCATGCTCTCCGGCCTGCTCGCCATCGGTCGCGAGAGGCCGCACCTCTACCGGTTGATGCACCGCCCGCCGGCCGCCGAGGAGATGCTCCGGGCGGCGGCCCGCAGCCAGGTACCGTTCCTCGCCGTCCTAGGCGATCTTGTCGGCCCGGATCGGGCGCATCACTACGGGGCGTTGTTGCTGACCAGCGTGCACGGAATCCTGGGCATGGAGGCGAGCGGCCAGCTCACCCGGGAGAAATGGCGAACCGACGCCGACGAGATCCTCGAAACTCTCCTCGGTGCGCTCCCTGCCGACTAACCAATCGAGAAGCCGTCGTGGGCGTCGGTCATGCCCAGGGTGAGGGCGAATACACTCAAGACCGCAAAGTGAGTGGCTAATCCCTGTCGGCAATCAGCTGAGCGGATACGTGAGGCAGTGGACTTGCCTTACCTCGATGCCATCGCTCGGTGGGTCAATCAAAGGTGCCAAAATCTCGCCTTGGCAGGCGGACTTACGCAGTTACCGCGCGATGGTGACGTCAACCAAAAGGGCATGTGTTAGACCCATTCGTTGGTCCTGCGGAAACCTAGAGTGTATGCCGCTACCGATCGTTCAGATATGTTGGCCACCAGCCCTGATGTGGTCAAACGGGAATGCGCCTGGTGGAAAGACCGCGACCTATTCCTGCAGCTGGATGCCGCAATTCCGTGTGAATCCCGAACACTGTGACATGGAGAGAGGCTGATGAACGACGAGCAGGCCGGCTATCACCGACAGTTGGAGGGCGCAGAGGAGCTCATCAGCCTCACCTGGTGTCAGGGCAAGACGGTCGACGACGTCGCGGTGGTCCTTGGTGCGCGGGACGACCGCGTGGTCATGCTGGACTGGAATGGCGCCGACGAAGCCGCATACGAAATCCACGAGGACGAGGGCATCCCCTGCACCGCTCTCATCGGCCCCCTCGGCGAATGGGTCCTCACGTGTGAGATGGAGGCCGGCTGGCGAGCCAAAGACCGCCTCGCGGAATTGTCGGCCGAGGGAAGGGCGCTGGCTCTCTTCGTCGGCCCGACGCTCTGTGTCTTCCAGTACGCCATCGCCGGCGAGTCGGTCACGCGCCTCGTCTCGTATGGCCCAGCAAGCCGCGAGGGCACCCAACCTGATGCACTCGACGCCCTGATTCGTGACCTGACCTGGAATGATGACCGCGAATTCGCGTCCGCGGGGCTGACTTTGGCCGAACGCCTCACGGGAGAGCGGTTCACCGGGGATTGGTATGCCGGCAGGAATCGATTCATCGTCTACGATCCCGACTGATCAACCCCTCCGAGGAGAACCCCGTGCGCTTATCAGCCGCCGCAGCCGTCGCCGTTCTCGTTGCGACAGGTCTGTCCGCCGCGCCTGCCCAGGCCGCCTCTCCGAAGGTCGCCTACGGCTGGGCTTGGCCAGACGGCAAGGGAAAGCTTCGTATCGTGCCGCGCGCGGCGAAGTTGTACACGGCTTACAACGGCATCAAGACGTACCGTCTGAAGGCCGTCGCCGGAGCGAAGGAAATGCGGCTTGACTACTCGTCGGCCTCCTTCTATCGGATCTCGTCCACCTGCGCCGCCCGAGACATCGGCGGTAAATTCGCCGTGAGCGCCAAGGGGCTCGGCACGACCAAATGTGCTCCGCGCGACCTCGCCTTTGTTTTCGATCTCGGCCCCACGCCGGTCCGCGTCGTCTACAACGGCACCAAGGCCGTCGGGATCCATCAGTTCTGGGCCGGTCCCGCGACCGAGAGGCCCATCACCGCTTTCGGCATGTTGCGGTATCGCGGTGACGGCACCCCGGGTCCCAGCATCAGCGGGATCGTGACCTTCACCCCCGAGGGCGGGCGGCCGATGACGCTCCGGTATGACGAGTGGGCCGGGTTCCACCGCATCGCCGCTGCGTGCGGCTCCGACTGGCTCTCCGCCCCGCTCGACGCGGCCGACAAGGACGGCCTGGGCTCCTATGCCTGCGGCGCGCGGCACATCACCGCGGTTTTCAAGCGGCTGAAGCAGCCCGTGTACGTCAAGCTCAAGTACACGCCCCTGGCCGGGCTGATGAGCGAGGTCTGGGAAGTCAGCCGAGATTGAGAGAGCCCCGCTCGTGGACGGCCGTCCGTCCCGTGTGATGATGACGGCGAAGGCGAGCGCGGACTGAGGAAACCGGTGTGAATCCGGTGCGGTCCCGCCACTGTGATCGGTGAGCGAGTCCCGAAAGCGTGCCACTGCCCCGGCGAAGGGGTGGGAAGGCGGGGACGAGCGTCGACCCGAGAGCCAGGAGACTCACGCGGTCGCCTCCTCGATGAACTGGGGCGGATTTCCCCGGAGAGGAGCGGGCCTCGATGCCTGGCAGGCCGGTGGTGACGCCGCGAGACCCTTCAGCGATCCCTTTCTTAGATCCGCCCCGTTGTGCTCATTCCTTGAGAGGAAGATGTCATGACGGGCAGACGTCCCACGTCCCTCCTGCTCGCCCTGCTGGTCACCGGGGTGTTGGCCGCCTGCGGCGGCGCACCGCCGGAACAGGCTCCGGCCGCCAAGGCTGAACGACAAGCGCTCGTCAACTGCGGCGTCACCACCACCTACGACGCCCCGCCGACCCGGGCGATCTCCATGAACCAGCACGCCACCGAGGTCATGCTCGCCCTCGGCCTGGAGAAGTCGATGATCGGCACCGCCTACCTCGACGACCAGGTCCTCCCCGAGTACAAGGCCGCCTACGACGCCATAAAGGTCGTCGCGAAGGAGTACCCCTCCTACGAGGCGCTCCTCGCGGAGGAGCCCGACTTCGTCTACGGCGGCTTCGGCAGCACCTTCGACGAGAAGGAGGGCCGCGGCCGCGCCGCCCTCCAGGAGGCCGGGATCAAGACCTACCTCAACGTCGAGGAGTGCGCCGAAGGCCCGGTCACGATGCAGTTGATGGACCAGGAGATCCGCAACGTCGCGAAGATCTTCGGCGTCCAGGACCGGGCGGAGCCGCTGCTCACCGCACTCCACGGCACCCTCGCCTCGGTCCGCGAGAAGCTGGCCAGGGTCGCGCCCGTGAAGGTCTTCGTGTACGACTCCGGCGACAAGACCGCCTTCACCGCCGGCGGCAAGGGCATCGGCAACGAGATCATCAAGCTCGCGGGCGCGGAGAACGTCTTCGCCGACGTCGACAAGGTCTGGGGCGACGTCTCCTTCGAGCAGGTCGCCGAACGCGCCCCCGACTGGATCGTCGTCTACGACTACGGCAGCGACCCCGTCGACGCCAAGAAGAAGTTCCTCCTGGACAATCCCGCGCTCAAGGACGTCCCGGCGATCAAGGAGCAGCGGTTCGCGGTGCTGCCGCTGTCGTCGGTCGTGCTCGGGGTCCGCGCGCCGAGCGCGGTCGAGGCGCTGGCCAGGCAGATCCACGCCGACAAGTTCCAGTGACCCGGCGCTACCCGATCGTCCTCGGCCTGCTGCTCGCCCTGCTGGCCGGGGCGGTCACCGCTGCCGTCGCCGCCGGGTCGGTGCCGCTGCCGCCTGGGCAGGTGTGGGCGATCCTGCTGCACAACGTCCACCCCGCATTGGCGGAGCCGACCTGGACCGCCGCGCGGGAGACGATCGTCATGGACGTGCGGCTGCCGCGGGTGTTGCTCGCGGCCGTCGTGGGTGCGGGCCTGGCCGTCTGCGGCATGGCTCTTCAGGCTCTGGTACGCAACCCGCTGGCCGACCCCATGCTCCTGGGCGTGTCCTCGGGGGCGAGTGTCGGCGCGGTCGGCGTGCTGGTGTTCGGGCTGGGGTTCTTCGGCGTGTTCTCGCTGCCGATCGCGGCGTTCGCCGGCGCGCTGACGGCTCTGGTGGCGGTGTACTTCCTGGCCAGGCAGGGCGGCCGGATGACCACGGTCCGCCTGGTGCTGGCCGGGGTCGCGATGGCCGAGGTGTTGTCGGCGGTGGCGAGTTTCCTGGTGGTGACGTCCAACGACCCCCACAAGACCCAGTCGGCGGTGCGCTGGATGCTCGGCGGGCTGGCCGGGACCACCTGGACCATGGTGTGGATCCCGGCCGCGGCCGTCGTGGCCGGGACCGTCGTGCTGCTGGGGGTGTCCCGGCCGCTGAACCTGCTGCTGGCGGGGGAGGAGGCGGCGGCCTCGCTCGGGCTGGACGTGCACCGGTTCAGAGCGGCGCTGTTCGTGCTGGTCGCGGTCATGATCGGCACGATCGTGGCGGTCAGCGGGTCGATCGGGTTCGTCGGGCTGATCATGCCTCATGTGGTGCGGCTGCTGATCGGCGCGGATCACCGCAGGGCGCTTCCGGCGACGGCGCTGCTCGGGGCGTCGTTCCTCATCCTGGCCGACCTGCTGGCCCGGACTCTGATCGCGCCCGAGGAGATCCCGGTCGGCATCCTGACCGCCCTGGTCGGCGGTCCGTTCTTCCTGTGGCTGATGCGGAGGCGGTCGAAATGACGCTCATCGTCGAGAACGTCGTGGTTCGCGTGGGCGGCCGGGACCTCGTCCACGACGTCTCGTTCGAGGTGGCCGAGGGCGAGGTGCTGGGGCTCGTCGGGCCGAACGGGGCCGGCAAGTCGACGCTGCTGCGCACCTTCTACCGGGCCCGCAAGCCGACCTCGGGGCGGGTGCTTCTCGACGGCGAGGACGTCTGGAAGATGCCCGGCCGCATGCTGGCCCGGCGGCTGGCGGCGGTGCTCCAGGAGACCGGCGGCGACTTCGAGTTGTCGGTCCACGACATCGTCGCGATGGGCCGCACCCCGCACAAACGCGCCTTCGACGGCGACGACGCCGACGACAGGGCGATCATCGCCGACGCCCTCGACCGGCTCGACGTCGCCGGGCTCGCCCACGCGCCCTTCGACCGGTTGTCCGGCGGGGAGAAACAACGGGTGCTCATCGCCCGCGCGCTGGCCCAGCGACCGGCCACGATGGTGCTCGACGAGCCGACCAACCACCTCGACCTGCGCCACCAGCTCGACGCGCTCAACCTGGTGCGCGGCCTCGGCGTCACGGCGGTGGTCGCCCTGCACGACCTCACCATGGCCGCCGCCTTCTGCGACCGCATCGCCGTCATGGACGCCGGCCGGCTCGTCGCCCTCGGCACCCCCGCGAAGGTGCTGACCCCCGTGATGCTGGCCGAGGTCTACCGGGTCGACGCCGACGTCACGCTCCATCCGGAGACCGGCGTCCCACAGGTGACCCTCGCGCCGACCGTTGCTAGGCTCCGGCCATGATGTGCCGGAAAAGGTCGATGCGCGGTCTGCGCTCGGCTTTGGTGGCACTCAGCACCACCCTCATCGCGGTCGCGGCCCATGGGGCCCACGGCACCACGCCGCCTCTGCTGGCGCTGGTCCCGGTGGTCCTGGCGGCGTGGGGCGTCGCCTACGGGCTGGCGGGGCGCCGGCTCAACCGGCGCGAACTGCTGGGCGTGCTCGGCGCGGCCCAGCTCGGCATCCACGGGCTGAGCGTCTACCTGACCGGCGACGTCCATCACGACGAGACCTCCTCGTCCGGGGTGCTCTCGCACGCGGCGGCCACCGTGCTCACGGCGCTGCTGCTGGAATACGGCGAGCGGATCTGGTGGGGGCTGCTGTCCCTCCTCGGGCTGCGCCACCGCACGATCCACCTCGGCGAGCTGCCGCCGCCGGTCCGGCGTACCGTGCCGGTCGCCTCCCGCGTGGTCCCGCTGCTGACCCGGCTCTGCGCCGGGGCGGTCGGGACGCGGGCTCCACCTCTCCTCACGCAGGTCTGAAATCCCTACGACCGGGCCCAGACGGGTCCGGCCATGATCTGTTCTGAGGAGAAACCCCCCATGAGTTCTGTTCTGCGTGGCGTCGCCGTCGGCACCGCCGCCCTCGGGCTGGTCCTGCTCGGCGCGAGCCCGGCGTCGGCCCACGTCACCGTCACACCGTCCACCACCGTGGCCGGCAGCTACACCGTGCTGACCTTCTCCGTCCCGCACGGGTGCGACGGATCGTCCACCACCTCGGTCGCCGTCTCGATGCCCGAGCAGATCATCGCGGTCACCCCGACGGTGAACCCGGGCTGGGACGTCGAGAAGAAGATGGAGAAGCTCGACACCCCCGTCGACAATGGGCACGGCGGGCAGTACACCGAGCGGGTCGACCAGGTCGTCTACACCGCCAAGACCCCGCTGCCCGAAGGGCTGCGCGACACCTTCGAGTTGTCGCTGAAGCTGCCGGAGGAGGCGGGCGCGAAGCTCGTCTTCCCGGCGATCCAGAAGTGTGAGAAGGGCGAGACGCCCTGGACCGAGGTTACCGAGGAAGGCGCGGAGGAGCCGGAGCACCCCGCCCCGTTCATCGTGCTGACCGCCGCCGAGCCCGCTCCGGCGGAGAACACGGCGTCGGCCGCCCCGACGATCGCCCCCGTGCAGGCGTCCGCCGAGTCGGCGTCCGCCGACTCCGACGGCTCGGGCGGCTCGGGCCTGGTCGGCTGGGCCGGGCTGGTGCTGGGCGCGATCGGGGCCGCGGCGGGCGTGACCGCGCTCCTGCGCGGCAGGAAGACCTCTTGATCCGTCCGGTTCGCCGGGCACCCGCGTGGGCGTGGCCGTCGGCCACGCCCACCTGGGCGGTCGTGTTGCTGGCCGCCGTCGTGGTCCTCCTGCTGCCGGGCACGGCCGACGCCCATGCCGTGCTCAAGAGCACCGACCCCGCCGACGGCCAGGTGCTCGCCCAGGCGCCGCGTACGATCACGGCCACCTTCAACGAGGCGATCAGCCTCGCGCCGAAGGGGAACCTGCTGCTCGACTCGACCGGCCGCCCGGTGCCGGCCGAGGTCCGCTCGGTGAACGACACCGTCGTCTACACCCCGGCGTCGACCCTCGCCGAGGGCACCTACGTCGTGAGCTGGCGGGTCGTCTCCGCCGACACCCACCCCGTCGGCGGCGGCATCAGCTTCTCCGTCGGCAGACCCAGCGCGAACTCCGTCGCCGTGCCGACCCAGGTCGCCGACCGCGAGGTGAACCTGCTCCGGATCGGCGCCGAGGTGCTGCGTTACGGCGGCGTGCTCGGGTTCGCGGGCCTGACCGCCTTCGGCCTGTTCATCGCCGAGCCGAGTGTGCGCAGGTCGGCGACGTTCGCGCGGCGGGTCCGGCGGGTCCGCGACGCGCTGGCCGCCGCCGCGGTGCTCGGCGCGGTCGTGCTGATCCCGCTGGTCAAGCTCTGGCAGGACGGCACCGGTCTCGGCGACCTGTTCTCCGGCTCGGTGTGGCCCGCCGCGTTGTCGACGGCGCCCGCCGCCGCCGCGGCGCTGCTGGCCGTCGGCACCGGGCTCGCCCTGGTCGCGGCGGGCCGCCGGTCGCCGGTCGCCGCCGCGGCCGGGACCGCGCTCGCGCTGGGCTCCCTCGCCGTGGTCGGCCACACCCGGGTGTACGGGCCGGGCTGGCTGGTGCTCGCCGCCGACCTGCTGCACCTGGCCACCGCCGCGCTCTGGGTCGGCGGGCTGCTCGGGTTGTGCCTGCTGTTCGTGCCCGACCCCGACCACCGCACGGCCGAGGTCGCCTCGGCGGTCGGCCGTTTCTCCACCGCCGCGTTGTGGCTGGTCGCCGGGCTCGGCGTGAGCGCCGTCGTGTTGTGGTGGCGGATCGCCGACAGCGTCGAGGGCCTCTGGACGACCGCCTACGGCCGATTGGTCCTGGTGAAGCTGGTGCTGGTGCTCGCCGTCATCGGCGTCGCCGCCTGGAACCGCTACCGGCTGGTGCCTGCGGTGCTCGTCGGCGCGAGCCGGCGGGCCACCCTCGACGCGCTGCGCCGCACGGTCGGCGTCGAGGCGGCGGGCCTGGCCGTGGTGGTGGCCGTCACCGGCGTGCTCGTCTCCCAGACTCCGCGCGAGGAGGCCGCCGCCACGCCCGTGGCCGCCGCGCCGGCTGCCTCTTCCGGTCCGAAGACGCTCACCGCCGCCGTCGGCGACGCCAAGGCCACCATGGTGATCAGCCCCGGCAAGCGCGGGGTCAACGCGCTGCAACTGTCTCTGGTGGACGCCGAGGGCGTGCCGCTGGTGCCGCACGAGACCCCGGAGTTGTCGGTACGGCTGCCCGCCTACGAACTCGGGCCGTTCAAGAAACCGCTGTCCACGACCGGCAAGGGCACCTACGAGGCGACCGTCGACTTCCCGCTCGACGGAACGTGGACGGTGACGCTGGTCGTGCGGTTGTCGGAGTTCGAGAGCCCGGTCGTCTCCCAGGAGGTGGTGATCCCGTGAGGATCTCCCGTGCCGTCGGCGTGGCGCTGGCGGCGGTCGTGCTGGCGCTGCTCCCGGCCGGTCCGGCGCTGGCCCATGTGCTGCTGGAGTCGGCCCAGCCCAACGGCGACGGCTCGGTCACCCTCACCTTCTCCTTCGACCACGGTTGCGACGGCACGCCGACCGAGGCGCTCGTCGTCAGGGTGCCGGCCGGCTCCTCGGTCGTGTCGGCCGGGCAGCCGGCCGGCTGGCGCGGCGCGGTGAAGGGGAACACGGTCGAGTGGACCGGCCCCGGGATCGCCGACGGCGCCAAGGCGGCCTTCACCGTGAAGGCGCGGTTGTCGGGCAAGGTCGGCACGCCGCTGCTCTTCCCGACCACCCAGAAGTGCGGCGGCGGCAAGGGCTACGAGTGGATCGGCGTCGACGACGCGTCGGAGGAGCCCGCGCCCCGGCTGATCGCCACCGCCGCCGTCCTCGACCCGGCCCTCGGCCCCGCCCCGCCCCCGGCGGTGGGGGCGGACGGGGCGGGCGACGTCCAGGTGGCCGTGGCGCTGGGCGCCTTCACCGCGCTGGCCGCGCTGGTCGCCCACCTCACCCGGCGACGGATCAGATCCTGAGCCGGCTCAGACGCGGGTCCACTTCTGGTTGGTGCCGCCGTGGCACGACCAGATGTGGATGCGGGAGCCGTTGGCGGTGCCGTAGTTCGACACGTCGAGGCACTTGTTCGCGCCGACGGCGGTGATGCTGCCGTCGGAGTTGAGCCGCCACTTCTGGTTGTTCTGGCCGTTGCAGTCCCAGATGAGCACCGCGGTGCCGTCGGCGGTGCCCGCGCCGCTCACGTCGAGGCACTTGCCGCCGTAGACGCGCAGCTCACCGGCCGAGGTGGTGGTCCACCGCTGGTTGGCCTGGCTGTTGCAGTCCCAGAGCTGGATCGTCGCGCCGTTGGCCTGGGAGGCTCCGCTGACGTCCAGGCAGCGGTTCGACGCGACGCCCCTCAGGGCGCTGGTCGTGCCGGTCGAGGGAGAGGGGGAGGGCGAAGCGGAGGGCGACGGCGACGGGGAGGGCGAGGTCGTGCCGTCGAGGCCGAGGAAGCTGATCGCGTAGGCGAGCTGGCCGCTCATGGGCAGCTGGTGGCCGACCCCGCTGATGCTGATGCCCTCGATCGTGGCCTGGGTCGAGGTGGTGCCGTACCTGGTCCGGGTCCAGTTCGACTGCGGCTGGTCGGTGTAGGCCGGGGTCTGGCTGAGACCGTGCAGGTTCGTCCACTGCTTGAGCTCTTCGCCGAAGTTGTTGTAGTGGAGCGTCGTGTCGGTGGTGCCGTGCCAGAACTGCATGCGCGGACGGCGGCCGGAGTAGCCGGAGTACATCGCCCGCGCCTGGTCACCCCACTGCTGCGCGGTCTTGATCAGCTGCCCGCCCGAGCACTGGCTGTTCCACAACGACCCGTTCGTGGTCGCGAAGCAGCCCGCCGGGACGCCTGAGAACGCCGAACCGGCGGCGAACACGTCGGGGTACTGGGCGGCCAGCACGTTGGTCATCATCGCGCCCGAGGAGAAGCCGCTGACCACGATCCGGGAGGGGTCGACGTTGTGGCGCTGCCGCGCCCAGGAGACCATCGACATGACGCCCGTGGAGTCGCTGCCGCCGTCGCGGCGCAGCGCCGCCGAGGTCGACACGTCGAAGCACTTCTCGGTACGGGTGACCTCCGGAATCACGATGACATACCCGTACCGGTCGGCCGCGGTCACGTAGTCGCGCCCGTTGCCGTTGAAGATGGCGCCGGCCGACCCGCCGCAGTAGTGCACCAGCACCAGGAGCGCGGGCTGCGCGGCGACCCGGTCGGGCACGTAGATGTACATGTTGAGGTTCGTGGGATTGTTGCCGAAGTTCGTCACCTGGGTCAGGGACGCGGCGGAGGCCGACTGCAACCCGAACAGGGCCCCGGCGGAGGCCAGGCATAAGACGAGGGCCGTCAACACCGCTTCGCGCATGCGTTTCATGTGTCTCCCATTTCTCTCGTGCGGACCTCAGGGTAGGAACCGCTTTTCCGCTGTCAAGAAGGCCGGTTGCGGTACGCCGAGCAGCGGTGAGTTTCGGCAGGCAGACGGGATGGGTCGCAGTGTGTGGCTTCTCCGGAAGGTGAAAGCTTCATACTCATCTGCTGATCGGTGAGACGGTCGTACCGTGATCATGGTGTTGAGCAGAGGAGGACGCCGAGAGGCGGGAGAGCCGAACGCGCCGGATAAGCCCGCTCATCAGCGTGGCCTATCCTCGGTGGCTGTGCGGGTGAACCAGGATTTCTTCGATCTGCTGAGCAGTTGTCACCTCCGCCTCGTCGGCGCCCCGCTCGGCGGGCCCGACGCCACGGCGGAGTGGCTCTACGAAGACGCGCCCTTCTGCGTGCTGGCCCACGACACGTCCGCCGACCCGCGCTTCACCTACGCGAACCGCACCGCCCAGCGCTGCTTCGAATACGACTGGGCCGAGCTCGTCGGCACGCCGTCCCGCCTCTCGGCGGAGCCCGACCGGCGGGAGGACCGCCAGCAGCTGCTCGACGCCGTGCACCGCGACGGCTTCGCCACGGGCTACCGGGGCCTGCGCATCGCCAAGTCGGGCCGCCGGTTCTGGATCGAGGACGTGACCATGTGGAACCTGGTCGACGACGGCGTGCTCGTGGGCCAGGCGGCGACCTACCGGCGCTGGCGCGACGCCTGATCCCAGGCGAGCACGGCCGCGACCGGCAGGTGGTCGCTGCCGGTCGAGGGCAGCGTCCACGACCTCGTCGGTTCCACCCCGCGCACCAGCACCTGGTCGATCCGGACGACCGGGAACGCCGCCGGAAAGCTGAAACCGAAGCCCTCCCCGGCCGCCTCCTGGACTGAGCGCAGCTGTGCGGTCAGCCCGGTGAACGCGCGGTCGCCGGTCGTCCCGTTGAGATCGCCGAGCAGGACGATCCGCTCGCTCCCGTCGGCCGCGACGGCCTTGGCGAGGGCGTGTGCGCCGCGGTCGCGGCTGTCGGTCCAGAAGCCGTTGGCGGGGAACACCCGCACCGAGCCGAGGTGGGCGACGTACACCACCAATGGGCCTTTCCCCGTGGTCACGGTGGTGCGCAGGGCCCGGTCGTCGGAAGGCGTTCCCGCCTCGGCCATGGGGCCGGCGTTCATCTCCAGGTCGACCGGGCGGGTGTCGCCCAACGGCAGGCGGCTCCACAAGCCGACCGTGCCCTGGACCGTGTGGTGCGGGTACGTCGCCGCGAGTTCCCTCTCGTAGACGGGTCTGGCCTGCGGGGTGATCTCCTCCAGGGCCAGCAGGTGGGCGCCCGAGGCGGCCAGGGCGCGGGCGGTGCCCGCGGGGTCGGGGTTCTCGGCGCCGACGTTGTGGGTGACCACGGCGAGGTCGCCGCCCGGCCGGGACTTGTCGAGGAGCAGGCCGCCGAACAGGCCCAGCCACACGCCGGCCGGGAGCAGCAGGGCGAGCGCCGCGCTGATGGAGCGGCGTCGCAGCGCGCCGGCCAGCAGCACCGGGATGAACGCGCCCGACCACGGCAGCGCGGTGTCCACCAGGTTGCCCAGGCCGCCGCGTTCGGTGACCTGCGGGTGCAAAAGCAGGAGCAGGCCGAGCAGCAGCGCCAGCGCCGTGAGCACCGGCCCGCGTCGCCATACGGTCACCGGTGCATCCTCGGGTCGTCGGTCGGGTCGGCGTACATGGGCGGGCAGCCGCTTTCGACGGCGGCGGGGCGCAGTTCGTAGTGCCAGGGTTCGTTCTCGTAGATCTGGCACAGGCCGTAGGCGGCGCCGTGGCGCGACAACCAGGCGGTCGGGGCGAGGTCGACGGCGTCGCCCGACACGTGCCGGGAGGTGTCCGCGGTGGCGACCCAGCGGGCGGCCTCCTCCGCCGAGCCGTACCGCTTGACCGCGTCGCGGAGGAGCTGTTCCTGTTGCGCGGGGGAACGCCGGCCGCTGTTGACGTGGAAGGCGATCCCGGAGTCGGTCGCGGCCATGCGGAGGGCGTGCAGCAGATCGGGGTCGAGGTCGCGCACTCCTGGATGGTCGTCGTCGAACACCGTCACGCCGTCGGCCCAGGCGGCGGGGACGAGCAGGGTGAGGGCCACGACGAGGAGAAGCAGCAATCGAGGCATGCCGCCAGTGAAGGGAAACCGGTGTTGCCGCTGCGTATCCGGTTTTCGATACGTGGACGATATGTGCCGGTTCGTAGCATCGAGGGCGTGCGCGTGCTGATCGTCGAGGACGAACCCTATTTGGCCGAAGCCGTCCGCGACGGGCTGCGGCTGGCCGCCATCGCGGCCGACATCGCGGGCGACGGCGACACCGCTCTGGAACTGCTGGGCGTCAACGACTACGACATCGCCGTGCTCGACCGCGACATCCCCGGCCCGTCGGGCGACGAGATCGCCCGGCACATCGTGGCCTCCGGCAGCGGCCTGCCGATCCTCATGCTCACCGCCGCCGAGCGGCTCGACGACAAGGCGTCGGGCTTCGAGCTGGGGGCCGACGACTACCTCACCAAGCCGTTCGAGATGCGGGAGCTCGTGCTGCGGCTGCGGGCGCTCGACCGCAGGCGGGCCCGCACCCGGCCGCCGGTGCGCGAGGTCGCCGGGTTGCGGGTCGACCCGTTCCGCAGGGAGGTCTACCGTGACGGCCGCTACGTCGCGCTGACCAGGAAGCAGTTCGCCGTGCTGGAGGTCCTCGTCGCGGCCGAAGGCGGCGTCGTCAGCGCCGAAGAGCTGCTGGAACGGGCCTGGGACGAGAACGCCGACCCGTTCACCAACGCCGTGCGCATCACCGTCTCGGCGCTGCGCAAGCGGCTCGGCGAACCGCAGATCATCGCGACCGTGCCCGGCGCCGGTTACCGCATCGAGGGAGGGGACCGTGGATAGAGCGCCCGGGATGAGCGTGCGGCTGCGGCTCGCCCTCAGCTACGCCGCGTTCCTGATGCTGGCCGGCGTCCTGCTGATCGGGACCGTGTGGGTCTTCACCCTGCGCCACCTGCCCGAATACACCAGCGTCGACGGGGGTGTGCTGGTCAGGCCGACGCTGCTGAGCGACTTCGCCTCGGCCACCGGGGCGGTGCTGCTCTTCCTGCTGATCTTCGGCCTGGTCGGCGGGTGGTTTCTGGCCGGACGCATGCTCGCGCCGCTGACCCGCATCACCGACGCCACCCGGCTGGCCACGACCGGCTCGCTCGCCCACCGGATCAGGCTGCCCGGCCCCCACGACGAGTTCCGCGAACTCGCCGACGCCTTCGACGGCATGCTCGAACGGCTCGAAGCCCACGTCGCCGAACAGCGCAGGTTCGCCGCCAACGCCTCCCACGAACTGCGCACCCCGCTCGCCGTCTCGAAGGCCCTCCTGGACGTCGCCCGCACCGACCCCCACCACGACGCCGGCGAACTCGTCGAACGCCTGCACGCCGTCAACACCCGGGCGATCGAGCTCACCGAGGCGCTGCTCCTGCTCAGCCGGGCCGACCAGCGGTCGTTCACCCGGGAGCCGGTCGACCTGTCGCTGCTGGCGGAGGAGGCCGCCGAGACGCTGCTCCCGCTGGCGGAGAAACGCGGCGTCACCGTCGAGACCTCGGGCGACATCACCCCGGCGGTCGGATCGCCGCCGCTGCTGCTGCAGCTGACCACGAACCTGGTGCAGAACGCGATCGTCCACAACCTGACCGGCCAGGGCAGCGTGTGGGTCAGCACCGGCGTGCGGCCCCGGAGCGTGGTGCTGGCCGTCGAGAACACCGGCGCGGTGATCACCCCGCAGCGGGCCGCCACGCTGACCGAGCCGTTCCAGCGCGGCACCGAACGTCTCCACGCCGACCACGCGGGCGTCGGCCTCGGCCTGGCGATCGTCAAGACCATCGCCCACGCCCACGACGGGACCCTCACCCTCAGCCCGCGCGCCGCCGGAGGCATGCGCGTCACCGTGGAGCTGCCGCGCTAGCTCTCGTAGCGGGTTTCCAGGGCGTCGTGCTCGTCGAGGCCGATCAGGGTGTTGAACTCGTCGAAGGTCAGCGCGGGCCGGGCCCGGCCGTCGGCGGCCAGGCTCCGCAGGTAGTCGCGCATCCCGGCCGCCGCGGCGAACCCCGCCCCCAGCGAGAAGATCGCCAGCGAGTACCCCATCTCCTCCAGCTCCCCCGCCGCCAGCTGGGGTGTACGCCCGCCCTCGATCTGGTTGCTCAGGACCGGGACCACGCCGCGGAAGGCGTCGCAGACGCGCCGCATCTCCTCCTCCGACTCGGGCGACTCGACGAACAGCAGGTCGGCGCCCGCCTCGTGGTAGGCCATCCCGCGCTCGATCGCCTCGTCGAGGCCCAGGGTGGTGCGGGCGTCGGTACGGGCGACGATCACGAAGTCGGGGTCGCGGCGGGCGTCCACGGCCGCCTTGATCTTCTGGACCATCTCGTCGCGGGCCACGACATGGCGGCCCAGCATGTGGCCGCAGCGTTTGGGGAAGGTCTGGTCCTCGATGTGCAGGGCCGCCGCGCCCGCCCGCTCGTAGGCCCGCACGGTCCTTCGGACGTTGAGCGGGTTGCCGTAGCCGGTGTCGGCGTCGGCGATCAACGGCAGCCCGGAGACCTCGGCGAACACGGCCACCCGGGCCTCCATCTGGGTGGACGTCAGATAGCCAACGTCGGGCTGGCCCAGCAGGCTCGCCGAGGTCTGGAAGCCGCTCAGGTAGACGGCCCGGAAGCCCAGTTCCCGCACCAGCCGGGCCCCCGTGCCGTCGTAGGCGCCGGGGGCGACCAGGATCTCCGGCGCGGCCAGCAGTTCCCGCAGGCGAGTGGTGTGCTTCGCCATGATCTGCCCCCTCAGACAGGAAACGTCCCCTCTGGTGGCCCCTACCCAGGGACCCGGGTGCGGAGCAGGCAGAACTCGTTGCCTTCGGGGTCGGCCAGCACGTGCCAGCTCTCCTCGCCGGTCTGCCCGACGTCGGCGGGCTTGGCGCCGAGGGCCAGCAGCCGCTCCAGCTCGGCGTCCTGATCGCGGTCGGTCGGGCTGACGTCGATGTGCAGCGGCAACTTCCCCGATCTCGGATCGTCGCTCGCGCTGAGCACGAGCACCGGCCGGTGACCTTCGTCAGCAGGCCCGATCTCGATGAAGTCGTCCTTCCGCCCGACGACGACGTAACCGAGCACCTCACACCAGAACGCGGCCAGCGCCTCGGGGTCGCGACAGTCGATCACCAGTTCACTGATACGGCACGCCATGTCGCGGGTGCTACCCCGCAACCTCACGGGTATCCGCAGTCGCCCCGCGCCGCGGCGACGCAGGCCGGGTCGATCACCGCGGACACCCCGGGCATTTCCGCCGCCGATCTCGCCAGCGCCGGCAGGTCGGCGTCCGGCCGGAGCCGGGCCACGTAGGACTCGGACATGTCGGAGGGTCTGAGCACGTCGGCGAAGGCCGCGTTCCCGTCTTTGGCGATGAACGCGTCCCAGGCGTCCTGCCGGCTCCTGAACGCCACCGACTCCACTCCCGGATGCCCGTTCAGCATCACCTGGAGCTCCTCCCGTTCGTCACGGGTCGCACACTGCTCGACCGGGCCACCGGGCTTGCAGAGATACACGACGATCTCGGGGGCGCCTGCGTCGGTCACGTCGGTCATGGCCATGGCCAGCACCATGGCCTCGGGAACCGGCTCGGGGCGGCTGCTCAGCCCGACGAACCCGGTCGCGACCAGGGCCGCGGCGGCGGTGATCTTGAAGAACAGGGCGGCGCGACGCCGCCGGGGGCGGGGCAGCGGGCGTTCCCGGACCAGGACCGAGTCGGCGCGGGCGTGCAGGGCGGCGCGGAGGTCGTCTTCGATCGGGTTCACGTGTTGTCTCCCAGTTCGTGCGGGAGCCTGCTCAGGGCTCGGGCGATCGTGGACCTGGCCGTGCTCGGCCGGATGCGCATGACCTCGGCGATCTCGACGTCCGACAGGTCGAGGTAGTAACGCAGCACCAGCGCCTCGCGCTGCCTTCTCGGCAGGCGCGCCAGCGCGGCGAGCATGCGCTGCCGCGATTCGCCGATCAGCACGGCGGTCTCGGCCGACTGGACGTCGCCGGGCCGGTCGGTGCGGCGGGGGATCAGCGCCCGGCGGCGCAGCACCGACCTGGAGCCGTTCAGCACGCACGTCCTGACGTACGGGAGGGTCACGACGCCGGGGCGGGCCAGGCCGTGGAGCCGGGCGAACACGTCCTGGACGACGTCTTCGGCCGTCTCCTGATCGCCGAGGAGGAGCACCGCCAGACGTACGAGACCAGGCCGGTGATCTCGGTAGAGGGCGGTCAGTTCGGCCTCATGGGCCGGTTCGTCGCGGGCGGGCCGCGACAGCCGCACGGTGTCACCATCCATGCCCAAGGAACGCACCGGGTCGCCGATCCGCTGCCTCATACGCGAAAGGCCCAGACCGGGGTGTTTCCCGGCCTGGGCCTTTCCTACGGTGACGTCAGCCGCGCAGGCCGGGGACGTCGATGACGATCACTTCGGTGTCGTCGGCGCGGCCGGGGATGCGGCCGTCGTTGCCGGGGAAGTTGTTGTCGTTGGCCACGACGACGCGGTCGCCCGACAGGGGCAGGACCGACTCGACCGACTGGAGCGGGAAGGAGAACAGGTCTCCGACGCCGTACTCGTTCGGGCGGGCCGGGGTGGAGACGCCCTTGGGGTCGGCGATGCGCATCAGGTCGACGGCGGTGCGGCGGGGGAGCACGCCGTTCGCGTCGGCCTTGTCGAGGTCGGTGACGATCAGCTTCTTGACGAACGAGGTCTGGCCCATGCCGTTGTCGCGCTCGATCAGCAGCAGGCGCTTGCCGTCGAGGACCTGGGCGTCGCCCACGAACAGGGTCGGGTCGTCGACGCGGAAGATCCAGGTCTTGCCGGTGTAGGCGGCGGTGCGGACGTCGAACTCGTACACGACGCGGCGGCGCTGGTCGGGGTCGGCGGTCTTGGCGCGCTCGAGGATCGGGTAGAGGGTGTAGCCGTCCTCACTGGCGGCCATGGCCTCGAAGCCGCCGCTGCCGGGCAGCGACGGGGTCTCGCCCGGCTTGAGCTCGTTCGACTGGGGCGACTTGGTGCCGTCGAACAGGGGGATCGGGGCGCGCAGGACCTTGCCGGTCTTGTCGACGTTCACCAGGTAGGGGCCGAACTCGTCGCCGATCCACAGGGTGCCGTCCGCGTCCCACTGGAGCGACTCGATGTCGAAGTCGGCGCCGGTCAGCAGGCGCTCGGCGGTGTCGCCGTTGACGATCGGGAACGGCACCTTGCGGTCGGGGTCGCGGAAGCTGATGTGGCTGCCGACCTCGATCTGACCCGACTTGTAGTCGGGCTCGATGTAGTAGGCGCGCAGCAGGAAGTCGGGCGAGTTGTCCTTGGAGCCGAAGCCGTTGTCGGGCATGCCGAGCAGGCGGTTGGCGTTCTTCGAGCCGCGGGTGTGCGGGATGACGGCCGAGAAGCCGGGGATCGGCTGGCCGGGGAACGGCGGGGTGATGCCGTTGACCGGGGTCTTCGGCATGAAGTTGCCGGAGATCGGGCCGGGCTGGTAGTCGGTCGCCGACAGGATCGCGCGGTCGCGCAGCGTGGCCTCGTCGGGCACGTTGACGCTCAGCTCGTAGAGGCGGGTGATCTGCGTCGCGCTGTTGTTGTCGTCGGACACCAGGTAGAGCACGCGGGTGTCGTCGTCGAGACGGTCGCCGAGCGCCATGCCCTCGATGTTGTCGAGCAGCGGGTTCGGCTGCGGCTGCTTGGTCGTCGCGCCCGACGGCGGGCAGTCGGCGATGTCGGCCAGCAGCTTCTTGCCGAGCCACGCGCGCGGGTCGGTCAGCGTCGACAACGACGCGACGCCCGAGACGTCGGGGGCGCCGGTGGCGGTGACCCGGTAGATCCGCACGGTGTTGCCGACGCCGGCGGTGAAGCCGCGCTCCATCGCGAGGAACTGGTCGTCGCCGAGCGCCACCAGCTCGACCAGCCCGAGGTTCGGGTCGGTCTTGTACGCCCACTGCGCGGCCGGCGTGTAGTCGCCGCCGGGCGTGCCGGTGTAGCGCAGGATGCGCTGGCGGCCCGCGCCCGAGGCCTCACGGCCGTCGGCGAGCAGGGGGCCTTCCATGCCGGCGTACAGGGACGTGCCGTCGGGCGAGGTGGTGAGCGCCTCGAAGGCCAGGTTGACCGGCGACTCGCCCGCAGGGGTGATCCGGAACCGGGCCGGGACCTCGAACGAGGCGGTCTGCACGCCGTCTGACAGGCGGAACCGCCGGATCGACGGCTCGGTCTCGGAGCTGGCCAGGATGGTGTGGCCGTGGGGCTCGACGACGAGCCCCTCGCCGTCGAAGTCGGTGCCGTTGTAGGCGGTGCCGTCGGGCCGCTTCAGCGTCGTCATGTCGACGACCTCGGCGCCGTCGCCGGACAGGGCGACGTCGTAGACCCGCGCGGGCACGGTGCCCGTGTTGTCCGACAGCGCCAGGACGCGGTCGTCGCGCAGCCGCGCGATGGCCGACAGGCCCCCGACGGGGGTGCCCTCGAACGTCTTCTTGTCGAGGCTGTCGGTGAAGCCGCGCAGGCCCACGTCGGCCGAGCAGGGCGCGCCGAGGTTCACATCATTGGACGACGCCGCGCCGGCTGCCGGGACCGTCACGCCGAGCATGGCGATGACCGCCGCGGCGGCGAAGGCGGGGGCGGGCCACCTTGTGCTGGGCACAAGTACCTCCGAAAAATCGTGATGCGGGGTGAGACACCCGCTGGAGATGAGCGAAGTCCCCGCAGCCCGCCAGAGCAGAACGACGCGTCAAACAGATCATGAACATCTGCGCTCGGGCTTCACGACGCGCGGCCGCCCATGTCGCCGACGGCCGGGACCCCCTCGCCGAGCCCGTAGCGGAGCAGCACCGCGCCCTTGGCCGAGGTGGCCGGCGGCTCCAGCAGGGTCAGGTTCGCGGGCACCGCGCCGCCGTCGAACACCTTCTTGCCCACGCCGAGCACGATCGGGAAGAGCCACAGGTTGAGCTCGTCGAACAGCCGCTCGCGCAGCAGGGTCTGCACCAGGTTCAGGCTGCCGATCACGTGGACGTGCTCGTGGCGGTCGCGCACCTGCCGCACGGCGCTCACCAGGTCGGGGCCCAGCAGCGTCGATCCGGCCCAGTCGAGGGACGGCTCGCCTCGGGAGGCGACGTACTTGGGGAGGCGGTTGAACAGGGCCGCGATGTCGCCGGCCTGGTTGGGCCAGTGGGCGGCGAAGATGTCGTAGGTCCGGCGGCCGAGGAGCAGGGCGTCCATGGCCGTCATGCCGGCGCCGACCTGCTTCCCGACGGTGTCGTCGAACAGGGGCGCCTGCCAGCCGCCGAAGGGGAAGCCCTCTGGGTCTTCCTGGGGGGTGCCGGGCGCCTGGGCGACCAGGTCGAGGGTGGCGAACAGGTCGATGTGGATCAGGCCCATGCGGTTGTCTCCGTCAGGTTCGGGGGATCGGCCAGTCGGCGTGTTCGAGCTCGGGGTCGGGGTCGGGGCCGCGCCATTCGACGATGACGACCGTGGCGTCGTCGCGCAGCACGCCCTTGTGGTAGACCAGCACGGCCTGGATGAGCCGCCGCAGCGTCTCGGGCACCGGCAGCCCGCTCTGGTGGTTGCGGATCACGAAGTCGACGAACCGGTGCACGCCGAACTCACGGCCGGAGGCGTCGCGGATCTCGGTGATGCCGTCGGTGTAGAAGATCAGCCGGTCGCCGGGCTCCAGCTGCTCTCGGCACGTGGTGACCGACAGGCCCAGGTCGAGGCCCATCGGGTGGGCCGGCATGCATTCGAGCATGGTGGTCCAGCGTCCGCCGCGCAGCAGGACGGGCGGGGGATGGCCCCGGTTGACCCAGGTGAACAGGCCGGTCCGCAGGTCGAGGTCGCCGATGACGGCGGTGACGAACCGCTGCGCGCGGCCGAACTCCTCGATGAGCACCGCCTCGATGTCCTCGCTGTTCCTGGCCAGCGTCGCGCCCTGGCGGCGGTTGTTGCGGCAGGCCGCGATCGCCAGGTTGGCCGTCAGCCCGGCCGAGACGTCGTGGCCCATCGCGTCGAAGACGGCGATGTTCAGGGTGTCGCCCGCGACGGCGTAGTCGAAGGCGTCGCCGCCCACCTCGTAGGCGGGTTCGAGCATGCCCGACACGGTCACGCGGTCGCTGGCGAAGGTCAGCGGCGGGACGAGCCGCCACTGCATCTCGGCGGCCACGTTCATCTCGCGGGTGCGGACGATGCGCGCGTAGGTGTCGCTGTAGCCGTGCATGCTCGTCAGCAGCAGCGCGAGCACCGACGACAGGTGGCGGGCGGACATGTGGTCGAGGGTCGGCCGGCCGGTGCTGACCCGCAGCACGCCGAGCCGGGTGGTGCCGTTGAGGATGGGGATCCACCAGTAGAGGGGTTCCCCCGCCTCGTCGCGCTGGACGAGGGTGCGGACCTCCTGGAAGGCGAGGCCGGGCAGGCCGCCTTCGACGGGCAGTTCCTCCGGTACGCCGGACAGGTCGACCCCTGGGCCCTTGAGCAGCCGCATGACCTGCTGCTGGAGGTCGACCAGGTAGATCAGGACATGGGTGAACCCCGCCTGCGGGGTGTGGATGGCCAGGAGCGACGGCAGGTCGTCGACGGTGCGCAGGTGACTGCTCTCGATCAGGCCGGCCAGCATTCGCTCGTAGCCCGCAGACATGATGTCTTCGGCCTACCCTCCTCTGATCAGCAGAAACGAGGGGGCCTACCCGTGGCCCGGCTCCTCGGGGTCGGTGGGGGCCATGACGGTGTCGTCCATGACGCCGATCAGCTTGCCCACCGGCAGCAGCACGACCAGCAGGATCAGGCAGGTCCAGAACAGCGCGGCGGAGCCGATGATGAGGCCGACGCCGCCGAGGGTGAACACGGCCACGAAGACGCCGGCGTAGATCCACGATCGCGGCCGGCCGTGTCTGTTCCGGGTCATGGGTGCCCACTGCCCGAGCAGGCCCCGGCTATGCCGCCAACCAGACATAAAGGACAAAAGTTAAGGTCTCCCGGACATCGCCGCACGTGAGAGGGGTAAGGGGCGATGAGTTGTCCGACCAGTGAGGGGAGTCCGCCGTGGACACCCGGCAGAGTGACGTCGTCACCTTTCTGAAGCACCAGCACGAAGAGATCAAGACCCTGTTCACCGAGGTCGAGTCGGCCCAGGGCGACGCCCGCGAAGAGGCCTTCCGCAGGCTGGTCCACCTGCTCGCCGTGCACGAGACCGCCGAGGAGGAGCTCGTCCACCCCTACGCCCGCAAGGTCGTGCCGGGCGGCGACGCCATCATCGACCAGCGGCTCCAGGAGGAGAACGAGGCCAAGCAGGCGTTGTCCGACCTCGACGAGATGGGCACCGACAACCCCGATTTCCTCAAGCACCTCGACGCCCTGCGCACCGACGTGATCGACCACGCCGAGGCCGAGGAGAGGTTCGAGTTCCCGCAGCTCGAAGCCGAGGGCGACCCCGACCGCCTCCGCAAGATGACGGCCGGCGTCAAGGCCGCGGAGAAGATGGCCCCCACCCACCCGCACCCGGGCGTCGAGTCGGCCGCCAAGAACATGCTGCTCGGCGCGCCCGTCGCCATCATGGACCGGGCCCGCGACGCCATCCGCAAGGCCATGGGCAACTGATCGCACCGATTCGGGGTAGCGGCGAAGGCACCCCGAATCGGAGGAGCAGTGATGGCAGGACAGGCCAACTCACGCGACGTGGTGAGACAGGAAGACGGGCAGTGGGCCGTCACCAAGCCGGGCGGCAGCCGGGCCAGCGCGTTGTTCGGCACCCAGGACGAGGCGGTCAAACGGGCCGCCGAGATCCTCGCGGCCGACGGCGGTGGTGAATTACGCGTCCACGGCACCGACGGCAAGGTGCGCGACCAGCGCACGATCGCCCCCGGCAACGACCCCCACCCGCCCGCCGGGTGATCGGCCGACTACCGCTGGGCGCCTCGGGTAGCACGTACCGGCATGAACAAACTAGCGGTGCGCGGCGCGAGCGCGCTCAGCGGCATGATCGGCGGCGCGGTGGCGAGCCTGATCTTCAAGCAGGTCTGGAAGCTGGCCGCCGGTGAGGACGAGGCGCCGCAGGCGACCTCCCCCGACTACGGATGGGGCGAGGTGGTCGTGGCCGCCGCGATCCAGGGGGCCATCTTCGCCGCGGTGAAGGCGGCCATCGACCGGGCCGGGGCCGAGGCCTACCGGCGCTCGACCGGCGAATGGGTCAGAGACTGACGGGAGGATGACGACCGGATGACCGTGACACGATTCAAGGACCTGCCGCTCGCCGACCGTTCACGCGAATGGGACGGCAGCGCGGCCGACAGCCGCGTCCGCGACTGGGCGGGCGCGGAGGACGAACCCGACGCCGCCTACCGCGACGCCCATGTCTGGTACGACGGCGACGCCCCGCAGAACTTCGGCAGCTACAAGCTGCTGATCGCCGACGTCGTCGACGGAAAACTGAAGGCGGTGCCGCGCGCCGTGATGGCGGCCGGCGGCATCATGCAGGGGGCGCGCGGCGGCGTCGACATCCCCAAGGGCGACGTCGACCGGGTCAAGGCCCACCTCGCGAAGTACTACGAGAAGATGGGCGAGACCGCTCCCTGGGAGCGCTGACGTGCGAAGACCCGCATCCGGGCGTTCGATTGACCCCCTGTCGCCGAACGCCGGATGCGGGTCTCGCCGCGTCACGGAAGCTGGTTGTAGCCGGTGTAGTAGTTGCCGACCTGCTCCCGGTACGCCGGGTCCTTGTAGGTGTCCTGGTCGAACTCCGGCGCGTTCTTGATCTCTTCCTTGGTCCGGGCGAGGAAGACCTTGCGCTGCTGCGGGTCGATCTCGGTGATCGTGCTGGCGGGCATGATGACCTTCTTGCCGAAGATCCAGAAGCCCGTGTCGACGACGATGTAGGCGTCGCCGACGGCGTCGCTCTGCTCGTCGACCTCGCCGATCTTGCCGTCGACGGCTTCGACGTCGAACCCGATCACGCTCACCCCGGCGCCGGACGCGACGCCTTCCTGGTAGCTCCACGGCTCGTACATGTAAGCCCCTTTCGTTGGACGCTGCTGACAGGGCCGCTACCCGACGCGCGACCGGCAAACGTGCCGCGAACCGATTGATCTCCGGTTCCGTTTCAGGGGCATGTGGCGTCGTCTTGTTCTCGTCCTCGCGCTGGCCGCGGGGACGCTCGTCTTTTCTTCCGTGCCCGCGTACGCCTGCAAGTGCGCCCTCGTTCCGGTGAAGGAGCGGGTGAGTAATTCCGCGCTGGTGTTCACCGGGGTGGCCACCGGTTTCAGGGCCGCGAAGTCGCCCCTCCGGCAGCACACCTACACATTTCGGGCCGACCATTCGTACAAGGGGAAGCCGAAGGTGACCGTGAAGGTGGTCACCAACACCGAGAGCGCCGCGTGCGGGGTGAAGTTCACACGCGGCGCCCGTTATCTGGTGTTCGCCGGGAAGTCCGAGGGCCGTCTGGTGACCGGCCTCTGCTCGGGCAACACGGCGGTCGCCAAGGGGACCCGCCCGTTGAAGGCCGCCGATCTGCCCGCGGGCGTCGACCCGGCCACGATCAAGCAGCTGGGCAGGGCCAAGCCGGTCCGTTAGCCGCCGCAGGCGGCGTAGGTGAAGGTGTCCTTCAGGATGTCGTAGCGGTCGCGGACCACGGTCACGCCGGTCTTCGTGTCGTGCTGGAGGACCGTCATCCGGTTGGGCACCTTCGGCAGGTTCTGCGACACGTGCAGGGTGACCTGCGTGGGGCCGGTCCAGTCGAGCATCTCGACGGTGCCGCCCTTGGGCAGCTTGATCGGGTTGTCGCCCTCCACCTGGGCGGTCTCCACGTCGGAGACGACGATCTTGTTGTCGGACACCAGAGTGGCCAGGGTCCGGGCGTCGGAGTGGAGCGCGTTCGGACCCCAGCCGTTGACGGCCTCGGCCGGACGGCCCTGGCGCAGGAGGTGGCCCGACCGGTCGTAGACGCGGAACACCTCGTCGGTCGCGCTGGTCAGCACCTCCTTGCCGTCGCCGCTGAAGCCGACGAACTCCCGCTTGGTCGGCAGCAGGCCGAGCCGCTTGCCCTTCTTCGTGTCGAAGATCATCGTCCGCCGGTCGGTCACCGCGAGGGTCGCGCCGTCGTCGGACAGGCGGAACCACACGTTGTACTGCACGACGTTCTTCGGCAGCGTGTCGGCGGGCAGCAGCGTGACCCCGCCGCCCATCGTGCGGACCGCGATCCGGCCGTCCTTGCGGAAGTAGACGATCTTCTGCCCGTCACCGCTGATCGCCACCGGCGCGGCGGTGAACCCGACCGGCTTGCGCTTGCCGTCGAGCGCTTCGAGCTGCGCGTCCTTGAGCTGGATGATCTCGCCGTGGTGCGTCACGAGCCGCCAGTTCCCGCACAGCACGACCTGCTTCTTCACCTTGCACGCCTTGGCCGACGCGTAGCGGATGCTGTCGCCCCCGTGATGCGGCTCCGCCTGCGCGGCCGCCGGCACCGTCACGACGGCCGCGGCCATCGCCGCCACCGCGACCAGAACCCTGAACTTCATCTGTAACCCCCTGGTTGTGTTCCCCGTCACAACCTTGGATGCGGGCAGAGGGTGGCGGGTTGGTCACAGATCGGAAACGATGGCGGGCCGGCTCATCTGTGGGTGATCTCGATGCGGTCGAGCAGGATGCCGGAGATCTCCGTGAGGGCCGCGATCTGTTCGGGTGTGAGCGAGTCCATGACGTAGCGCTTGACCGCCGCGTCGTAGTGCTTCCTGGCCTGGCAGGCCAGTTCGCGGCCCCGTTCGGTCAGCCGGACGGCCGAGCCCCGGCTGTCCTCCTCGCACGCCTCCCGGGTGATCAGGCCGCGCTGTTCCATCCGGCGGAGCTGGTGGGACAGGCGGCTCTTCTCCCACTCCAGGCCGCAGCGCAGGGCGAGTGAGCGCACGGTCTCGTCGGGGCGTTCGTTGACGGCGACCAGGACGTCGAAGTCGGCCTCGGACAGGCCGGTGGCGGCGGCGAGTTCGCGGCCGAGGACGCCGCTGAGCCGGACGCGCATGCGCTGGTAGCTGTTCCAGGCGGCGGCCTGGGGGTCGGTGAGAGCGGCCATGAGACCCAGATTAGTTGATGCGTCAACCTTGTCGTATATTGGTTGACGTATCAACCTAAGGGAGTCCCCCATGAACTACGGCCACGCGTTGCGGTTCGGTGCCCTCACCGGCCGCCCTGAGCTGGTCGAACAGCTCGGTTACGACCTGGCGATGGTCCCTGAGTGGACCCGGTTGTCCTGGCTGGCCGGCCGGACCGACCGGGTCGGCCTGGTCGGCCGGGTCGACCTCGCCGAATGGAACGCCGCCGTGCTCGGGCGGTCGGCCGCCGGGCTCGATCTGCTGTCGGGCGGGCGGGTCTCGCTCACGCTCGGCACCTCCGGCGACGTCGCGGCGCTGGCCGAGGCCATCGACGTGATCCGCGCGGTCTGGGACACCTCGGCGCCCCGGGTCAGTTATGACGGCGTGCACCACCGGCTCGCCGGGGCGGAGCCGGGGCCCGCGCCGGCGCACGCCGTGCCCCTCTGGGTGACCGGCGACGATCCGGCCGTGCTGGAGCTGGCCGGACGCCAGGCCGACGGGTGGGTGTTCGCCTACGACCCCGAGCGGCCCGAATGCCCGCGTACCGGCAACAAGCTGGTCGACGAGGCCGCCGTGGCGGCCGGACGGGACCCGCGCGAGATCCGGCGCATCCTCGTCGTCACGGGCGACGTGCCGTCGAGCGTGCTCGGCGACGGGTTCGGCACGATCGTGCTGCGGAGCGACGACGAGGCCGTGCTGACGCGGTTCGCCCGCGAGACGATCCCGGCCCTGCGCGCCGCCGCCCCCGACGGGCTCTCCGACCGGCCCGTCAGGCGGGCCGCCGCGCTGGCGAAAAGGCGTGCGGGCATCGACTACGACGGGGTGCCCGAATCGCTGGCCGCCACGGCCGTCGAACCGGGCGACGCCGCCTACGGGCGGGTCAGGTCGAACTACCTGCGCGGCGGCTCTCCCGGGGTGCTGCTGTTCCCGCGCGACGCCGCCGAGGTCGCCGACGCGTTGGCCTTCGCCCGCCGCCACCCCGCGCTGCCGCTGGGCGTGCGCAGCGGCGGCCACGGCGTCAGCGGCCGGTCGACCAACGACGGCGGGATCGTCGTCGACCTGCGTCACCTCAACTCGATCGAGGTGCTCGATCACGCCGAGCGCCGGGTCAGGATCGGTCCGGGCGCACGCTGGAAGGAGGTCGCCGCCGCCCTGCGCCCTCACGGGTGGGCGATCGGGTCGGGCGACTACGGCGGCGTCGGGGTCGGCGGGCTGGCCACCGCGGGCGGCATCGGGTTCCTGTCGCGCAAGCACGGGCTCACCATCGACCGCCTGCGGGCCGTCGAGATCGTGCTGGCCGACGGCTCGCTGGTCAGGGCCGACGAGCACGAGAACGCCGATCTGTTCTGGGCGGTACGCGGCGCCGGCGCCAATTTCGGGATCGTCACCTCCTTCGAGTTCGAGGCCGACGAGGTCACCGACGTCGGCTGGGCCCAGCTCGTCATGGACGCCGCCGACCCGGCCGGCTTCCTGCGGCGCTTCGGCGAGGTGGCGTCCACGGCCCCGCGCGACACCACGGCCTTCCTGATCATGGGGCCGCCCCGGCGCGGGCAGCCCGCCGTGGCGCAGATCATGGCCATGGTCGACTCCGGCGACCCCGAGGTCATCGTCGAGCAGCTCCAGCCGTTCGCCGGCATCTCCGGCCTCTACCAGCAGCAGGTCGTCGTGGCGGCGTACGCCGACGTCATGGACAACGCCCACGACGGCGACCACCACGGGCAGGGGGAGCCGGTGGCGCGGTCGGCGTTCGTCCGGGAGATCACCCCGGCGTTCGCGGCGGCGGCGGCGAAGATGCTGGCCAGCGGGGTCGTGTACTTCTTCCAGATCCGCACCGTCGGCGGCGCGGTCGCCGACGTCCCGGCCGAAGCCACGGCCTACGCCCACCGCGACGCCGGTTTCCAGGTCACCGCGATGGGGATCGACGACACGCGGATGGACGTGTTGTGGGAGGCGAGCCGCGAGCACTTCGACGGCCTCTACCTCAGCTTCGAGACCGGCCTCGGCAAGGTCGCCGACGCGTTCCCGCCGCAGACCCTCGACCGGCTGCGGGCCCTGAAGCGCCGCCACGACCCGGCCAACGTCTTCCGCGACAACTTCAACATCAGGGATGAGAAATGAGCGACTACGGGCACGACCTGCTGTTCGGCACCTTCGTCAGCCCGGCGATCCAGCCGGTCAGGCACGCCGTCGACCACGCCAAGGCGGCCGAACGGGCCGGGCTCGACCTGGTCACCTTCCAGGACCATCCCTACCAGCCGCGGTTCCACGACACCTGGACGCTGATGTCGTACATCGCGGCCCAGACCGAGCGGATCAGGCTGAGCGGCAACGTGACCAACCTGCCGCTGCGCCAGCCCGCCGTGCTGGCGCGCAGCGTGGCCAGCCTCGACCAGCTGAGCGGCGGGCGGATCGAGCTCGGCATCGGCGCGGGCGGGTTCTGGGACGCCATCGAGGCGATGGGCGGGCGGCGGCTCACCCCCGGCCAGAGCATCGAGGCGCTGGAGGAGGGCATCGGCATCATCCGCCAGATCTGGGCCGCCGACGAGCGCGGCGGGGTCAGGTCCGACGGGCCCTACTACCCGGTGAAGGGCGCGAAGCGCGGCCCCGCCCCGGCTCACGACGTGGGGATCTGGGTGGGGGCGTACAAGCCGAAGATGCTGGCCCTGACGGGGCGGGCCGGCGACGGGTGGCTCCCGTCGCTGCCCTACCTGCCGGGCGGCCCCGCCGACCTGGCCGAGATGAACCGGCACATCGACGAGGCCGCCCTCGCGGCCGGACGCGAGCCGCGCGCGATCAGGCGGCTGCTCAACATCTCCGGCGAGTTCACCGCCGCGAACCGGGGTTTCCTGCAGGGGCCGCCTGAGCAGTGGGTGGCGGAGATCGCCGGGCTGACGACCGACTACGGCGTCAGCGGCTTCCTGCTGATGTCCGACGACCTGGCCAAGACGGAACTGTTCGCGGCCGAGGTCGCCCCGGCGGTCCGCGAACTGGTCCGCCCCTGAGGTCCCCGCGGACCGGTCCGACCGGACCCGGTCCGGGGGCGGTGCTCAGAAGTGGCGGCTCGGCGGCGGGCCGAGGTAGCTGGTCAGCAGCCCGCCGGTGTCCACGACGATCTTCTGGACGACCACCGTCGGGTCGACCATCCAGAACTTCAGCGTGTGCGACCCGGCGCCGGTGATCGTGTGGGTGGTGACGGTCCGGTTGACGTTGTCGGAGGTGTTGCGCTCCCACTGCTTGTTCATCCGGGTGTCGTCGGCGCCCGTGGCCGCGATGACGTCGACGACCTGGGGCGTCGCGTCGTCGACGGAGACGGCGTACTTCAGGCCCTCGGTCGGCAGCACGTTGTTGCGCGGCGACAGGTAGGCCCAGACCTTGACCGGTCCGGTCGTGAACAGGTGCAGGTCGTACTCCAGCCGGGGGCTGTTCCCGCCGGGGGTCTGGCGGGGCGCGGTGACCGGCCACGGGGTGAGGCCGTCACCGGTGCGGCCGATGCCGGGGATCCTCTTCCACTGCCCGACCGTCTTCGACGGGCGGGCGGCGTCGAGGGAGACGTACCCGCCGGCCTCGACGAAGCCCTTCACCGGGCCCGACGGGTTCTTCACCACGGCCCGCACCACCGAGGCCGCGCCGTCGGGGCCGGTCACGGTGATCGGCACCTCGGTCGTGCCGCGCGGGGCGCGCGACCAGTCGACCTTCAGCGTGCTGCGGACCTGCTTGTCGAGCCGGCCGCGCGACGGTTCGGCGCGCAACCACGGCACCGACGGCCTGATCTGGTAGTCGAACGGCACGGTGCCCTTGTTGTAGACCTCGATGTGCTGGTCGGGCCCGCTCTGGTAGGGGCTGAACTCCGGCAGCGCCGCGGGCTCCACGCCCATCTCGGCGACGGCCGGGACGGTGATGCGCCGCAGCGCCGGATAGAGGGCGTCGGGCAGCGCGACGTTGTTCAGCTCGGGCTGCTGCCAGGGGGCGTTGGGGCCGTAGCGGGCGACGTCGCCGTAGCCGATCTTGGGCTGGAGTTGCCAGTTGTGCCACTTCCCGCCCGCGAGGCCGGTGTTGTAGTGGTCGTTCATGGCCTGGTCGTCGGCGAAGCGGGCCTCGGCGAGGTCGGCCAGGTCGTTGGTGGCGGCCCGGCCCTGGTCGGCGTAGCGGAGGTTGGTGAACTGGGCCAGCCGGAGCGCGTAGAGGTTGGCGGTCGCCTTCACCTGGTAGAGGACCAGCTGGAAGTAGGCGTCCTGGGCGTTCTGCGGCAGCCTTCTCGCGATCTTCTCGGCGCGGGCCGACACCTCCGCCCACTCGGCCGTCACCCGTTCGGCCTCCCGGTAGTTGGTCAGGCTGTAGGGGCTCGCCTGGTCGTCGTAGACCACGGCCGTCGAGTCGGTCGACAGGTCCTTCGACGAGTCGACGCTGATCAGCCGGTTGAGCAGTTCGGGCTTGCGGCGCGACTGCAGGGCCGCGTAGTCGTGCAGCACCTCGGCGATCTCGCGCGACTGGCCGGCGCCGAAGTTCTGGGCGGCGTAGCCGCGCTCCCAGTCGGTGACCTTCTCCAGCGGGATCGGCTTCCAGGCGTAGTCGAGGAAGAACTGCGTCGGCAGCTCCTCGTTCTTGAAGTCGCCGACGTTCACCACCCAGAGCCGGTCGACCCCGTAGGTGTACGACAGGTTGAGCTGCTCCCAGATGTTCGGCAGCTGGTTGGTGTCGACCCACTTGTAGTTGCGGCCGCCGCCCACGTAGTCGAAGTGGTAGTAGAGGCCGTAACCGCCGGCCCGGGGCGGCGCGCTCCGGTCGGGCAGCTTGCGCATGTTGCCCCAGTTGTCGTCGGTGAAGACGACCGTCACGTCGTCGGGCACCCGCATGCCGCGGTCCCAGTAGCGCTGGACCTCCTTGTAGAGCGTCCACACCTGCGGCGCGCCGGTCATGCCCTCGCTCGCCAGGATCTCGCGCTGGGTGTTCACGATGTCGGTCATCAGGTCGATGCCGTCGCCGTCGGGCAGGCTGACGTCGCCGTTGCCGCGCATGCCGAGGGTGACCACACCTTCGAAGTCCTCGGTCTTCATGCGCTCGATCCCGTCGCGCCAGTACTCCGTGATGGCGTTCCGATTGCGGCGGAAGCTCCAGTCGCCGTTGCCGCCGTAGGGGTCGCTGGTGCCCGCGACGGCGTGCCGGTTCCACTCCTCGATGCCGCGCATCATCGGCGCCTCGTGCGAGGTGCCCATCACGATCCCGTACGCCTTCGCCGTCGCGTGGTTGGCCGGATCGTCCTCGGCGAACGCGCGTCCCCAGACGGCGGGCCACAGGTAGTTGGCCTTCAGCCGGAGCATGGTCTCGAAGACCTTCGCGTAGAGGTGCCGGTTGAACCCGCCCGGGTGGCCGGGGGCCAGGCCGGGTCCGAAGAACTCCGGTCCCCACGTGCCGAGCGCCGGGTTCTCGTCGTTGATGAAGATGCCCCGGTACTTGACCGCCGGGGTGCCCTGGGTGTGCCGGCCCGGTTCGACGTACAGGGCGTTCTTCTTCTGTACGGGCACGTCGTCCCACCAGTACCAGGGCGAGACCCCGATCTCCTTGGAGACGTCGTAGACCCCGAAGATGGTGCCGCGCTGGTCGCTGCCCACGATGACGAACGCGCTGCGCACGCCCGGCAGCGGATCGGGCACGACCTGCTCGATCGTGGTCTCCCACTTTCCTCTGATGCCCGACACGTCGAGCTTGCCGCGTGCGACGAGCTGGTCGATCAGCGGGCTGCGCCCGAGCGTGCCGACGATGACGACCTCGCCCCGGGTGGGCGCGGCGGTGGAGACGGCCGGTTTGACGCCGGCGACCTTCTCGACGTCGGTCTGGAGGTCGCCGACGGCCCGGGTCACGCCCGGGAAGTCGGCCTGGCTGACGTGGATCGGCGCGGCCTTGCCGCCCGCGACCAGCGGGAACCGTCCGTGACCCGGGCCGGTCTTGATGTAGGACGTGGATGAGACGTCGTGGGCCTGCGCGGGCGCCACCAGTGTGGTGAACACGAGGGTGGCGGCGAGCAGCGTCCGTAAGAGCATCCGAGTGGCTCCTTCGAAATTTTCGCCATGGGCTAGAAACTTTCTAACAGCGGCCTGACATCGTCAACCACCGACAGCAAGGGCCGAGGTCAGGAATGTACGGTTCACCCCGGGCCGCTGGCCGCCCGTTCCCCCGCCGCAGTGGCGCTCGCCGCGAGCGGGGGGCGCTTGCTCCCATGGAGAGATGAAACGCGTCATCGCCCTGCTCAGCACACTGGCCTTATGCCTGGTGGTCGTCCCGCACGCCGAGGCGGCCGCGACGGCCAAGTGCACGCTCACCATCAGCCCGAAGGACACCGAGCACGACACCGTGATCACCGTCCAGTGCACCCCGCGCGCCACGGGCGACCGCATCGACTACGTCACCGTCAAGGGCGCCGACTGGCCCGACGGCGACGACACCCAGAAGGTCTGCCAGGCCCACTCGAACCTGTGGACCCGCGTGATCGACTCGCAGCTCCTCAACGAGGATCTGGCGGGCGACGAGATCTACGTCGAGGCCCGCATGCGCACCCCCGACTACAAGCTCTACTACGTGAAGACCAACGAGGTCTCCGGCCGGTGGGGCGTCAACGTCTACGTCGGCGAGCCCGACTGCGGCCACCTGCCCTGACGGGCCGGCAGGCGCAGCACCATGGTGAGGCCGCCGCCCGGCGTCTCCTCGGGGGTGAGCGTGCCGCCCATCGCCTCGGTCAGCCCCCGTGACAGGGCCAGGCCCAGGCCGACCCCGGTGTGGTTGTCGCGGTCGCCCAGGCGCTGGAACGGCTGGAAGACGCGGTCGTGCGCGTCGGGCGGGATGCCCGGCCCCCGGTCGATCACCCGGACCTCCACCTGGTCGCCGACCGAGCTCGCCGTGACCAGCACGGCCGGGCTGTAGCGGACGGCGTTGCCCATCACGTTGACCAGCACCCGCTCCAGCAGCGCGGCGTCGGCGACCACCTCCGGCAGGTCGTAGGGCACGGTCGTGTCGATGCGGGCGCCGAGGTCGTCGATCGCACGGGGCACGATCTCGTCGAGGGCCAGCGGTTCGAGGGTCACGCCCAGCACGCCGGCCTGGAGGCGGCTCATGTCGAGCAGGTTGGCCACCAGACGGTCGAGCTTCACCAGCGACTCGTCGGCGGTGGCCAGCAGCTCGGCGCGATCGTTCGGCGACCAGACGATCTCCGCGCTGCGCAGCGACTCGACCGCCGCCTTCGCCGAGGCCAGCGGGGTGCGCAGGTCGTGGCTGACCGCCGCCAGCAACGCGGTGCGCATCTTGTCGGCCGCCGCCAGCGGCTTGGCCTTCTCGGCCGCCTCGGCCAGCCGCTGCTGGCGCAGCGCGACCGCGATCTCGGCCGCGAACGCCTCCAGGACCCGCCGGTCGGACGCGTCGAGCGGCCCGCCCCGCACGGCCAGCACCAGGTCGTCGTCGATGGTCACGTCGGTGTCGCCGGTGGACGGCTTCACGCACGGCGGGCCGCCCGTGGTCGCGATGATGGCCCACGCCTTCGTCTCGGCCGCCCGCTCCAGCAGCGTCACCGACGTCAGGCCGAAGGTCTCGCGCAGCCGGGCCAGCAGCGACGGCAGCGCCGACTCGCCGCGCAGCACGTGCCCGGCCAGGGCCGACAGGATCTCGGCGTTGGCGCTGGCCTGGGCCGCCTGCCGGGTCCGCCGGGCGGCCAGGTCGACTATCGCGGCCACGGCCGCCGCGACGAGCACGAAGACGACCAGGGCGAACAGGTTCTCGGGGTCGTTGATCGTGAACTCGTACAGGGGCGGGGTGAAGAAGTAGTTCAGCAGCAGGGAGCCGCCGACGGCGGCGGTGACGGCGGGCCACATGCCGCCCGCCAGGGCCACGCCCACCGTGAGCATCAGGAAGAAGAGGATCTCGCTGGGCAGCGACAACTCGGCGCGGAACGGCAGCAGCACGCCCGCCAGGGCGGGCATGCCGGCCAGCGCCAGGACCCAGCCGGAGACGCGCCGCCGTCGGGTCAGGGCGGCCCGCGAGCGCTGGCGGCGCGCGCGGCCCTGCTTCGCCTCCGCGTGGGTGATCATGTGGACGTCGATCGAGCCCGACTGCGCCGTGGTCTCGACCCCCACGCCACGGGAGAGGATCTGGGCGAACCGGCCGCGCCGCGACGCCCCCAGCACCAGCTGGGTCGCGTTCACCCCGCTCGCGAAGTCGAGCAGCGCCGTCGGGATGTCGTCGCCGACGACCTGGTGGTAGCTGCCGCCCAGCGACTCGGTCAGGGTGCGCTGCCGGGCCAGGTTGGCCGGGTCGCCGCCGGTCAGGCCGTCGGCGCTGATCACGTGCAGGGCCAGCAGGTCGGCGCCCTTGCTGCGGTCGGCGATCCGGGCCGCCCGCCTGATCAGCGTGTCGCCCTCGGGGCCGCCGGTCAGGGCCACCACCACCCGCTCGCGGGCCTCCCATTTCCCCTGGATGCCGTGCTCGGTGCGGTAGCGGTCGAGCTGCTCGTCGACCTTCCCGGCCACCCAGAGCAGCGCCAGTTCCCGCAGGGCGGTCAGGTTGCCGACGCGGAAGTAGTTCGACAGCGCCGCGTCGACCTTCTCCGGCGCGTAGATGTTGCCGTGGGCCATCCGCCGCCGCAGCGCGTCGGGCGACATGTCGACGAGCTCGATCTGGTCGGCCTGCCGGACCATCTCGTCGGGCACCGTCTCCAGCTGGGGCACGCCGGTGATCTCGTGGACGACGTCGTTCAGCGACTCCAGGTGCTGCACGTTGACCGTGGTGACCACGTGGATGCCGGCGTCCAGCAGTTCTTCGACGTCCTGCCAGCGTTTGGCGTTGCGGGAGCCCGGCACGTTCGTGTGGGCCAGTTCGTCTACCAGCACCACCTTCGGCGCGCGTTCGATCACGGCGTCGACGTCGAGCTCGGTGAACGCGCCGCCCCGGTACTCCATGAACCTGCGCGGGACGATCTCCAGATCCTCCAGCTGGGCGGCGGTCTGGACGCGGCCGTGGGTCTCGACGATCCCCACGACCACGTCCCGGCCGCGCTCCTTCGCCCGGCGTCCCTCACCGAGCATCGCGAAGGTCTTGCCGACTCCGGGCGCCGCGCCCAGATACACCCTCAGCCGGCCGCGCGGCACGTCGTCACCCCTTGTCGAGCGCCTGGTTGAGCTCCAGCACGTTGACCACCGGTTCGCCCATGAAGCCGAGCGCGCGGCCGGTGGTGTGCTCCCTGACCAGCTCCTTCACCCGCTCGACCGGCAGACCGCGCTCCCTGGCCACCCGGGGCGCCTGGATCTCGGCGTAGGTGACGGAGATGTGCGGGTCGAGCGCCGAACCGCTGGCCGTGACCGCGTCGGCCGGCACGACGGCCAGGGCGTCGCCCCTGATCGGGACGGTGCGTCCCGCCGCGTAGTCCTCACCGGGCTTGCCGCACTCGACCTTCACGCCCTGGTAGGCGGCGATGAACGGCTGGGCTGGGCAGGCCTGGTTGACGCTGACCACGCGGGTCGGAGTGCCGAGGGCCGGGAAGACCTTCAGGACCGCGCCGACCCCGTCGGGCGTGCAGTAGGGGCGGGCCCCGCTGACGCCTTCGAGCTGACCGATCGCCGCCGACCGGGCGCACACCTGAGTGAGCAGCGACTGGCTGCCCTCCTCGCCGCCGGGCACCGGCAGGGTGTCGACGACGTCCTCGGGGCCGAGGTTGCTGGCCGCGGTCGTGAGCATGTCGTAGCCGCCGGCCGAGGGGCGGGACTGGAAGTACTTCGTGACCGGAGCGCCCTCGGCGTCGGTGAAGCTCTGGCCGATGAGGGCGGGATCGCCGTTGGCGTTCCCGTTGAACAGGGCCTGGGCCACTCCCATGGTCGCGAGCGGGTAGGCCACGCCGAGGATCAGCGTCAGCACGGCCACGGCCCGCAGGGCCGCCACGTGTTGCCTGATCCAGCTGGGCAGACGATTCATCACACGATCCCCGCGATCAGAAGGTCGATCAGTTTGATGCCGATGAAGGGGGCCACGATGCCGCCCAGGCCGTAGACGAGGAGGTTGCGGCTGAGCAGCTTCGAGGCGCTCGACGGGCGGTACTTGACGCCGCGCAGCGCCAGCGGGATCAGCGCGACGATGACGACCGCGTTGAAGATCACCGCCGACAGGATCGCCGACTGGGGCGAGTCCAGGCGCATGACGTTGAGGGCGTCGAGGCCCGGGTACACCGCCGCGAACATCGCCGGGATGATGGCGAAGTACTTGGCGATGTCGTTGGCGATCGAGAAGGTCGTGAGCGCGCCGCGGGTGATGAGCAGCTGCTTGCCGATCTCCACGATCTCGATGAGCTTGGTCGGGTTGGAGTCGAGGTCGACCATGTTCCCGGCCTCTTTGGCGGCGCTCGTGCCGGTGTTCATGGCGACGCCGACGTCCGACTGCGCGAGCGCGGGGGCGTCGTTGGTGCCGTCGCCGGTCATCGCGACGAGCCGGCCGCCCTCCTGCTCGCGCTTGATCAGGGCGAGCTTGTCCTCCGGGGTGGCTTCGGCGAGGAAGTCGTCCACCCCGGCCTCGTCGGCGATGGCCTTGGCCGTGAGGGGGTTGTCGCCGGTGATCATGATGGTCCTGATCCCCATGCGGCGCATCTCGTCGAAGCGTTCCCGCATGCCGGGCTTGACGGTGTCCTTCAGGTGGACGACGCCGAGCACCTGGTCCTTCTGGGCCACCACCAGCGGGGTGCCGCCGCTGCCGGAGATGGCGTCCACGATGGCGCCGACCTGCTCGGTCGGGTGGCCGCCGTTGTCGCGCACCCACTTCATGACGGCGGTGGCGGCGCCCTTGCGGATCTGGCGGCCCTGGAAGTCGACGCCGGACATGCGGGTCTGCGCGGTGAACGGCACCCATTCGGCGTCGCGCATCTCGCGTTCCCGCAGGCCGTAACGCTCCTTGGCGAAGACCACGATCGAGCGTCCCTCGGGGGTCTCGTCGGCCAGCGACGAGAGCTGCGCGGCCTCGGCCAGCTCCTGCTCGCCGACCCCGGCGACCGGGAGGAACTCGGCGGCCTGCCGGTTGCCGAGCGTGATGGTGCCGGTCTTGTCGAGCAGCAGCGTCGACACGTCGCCGGCCGCCTCGACGGCGCGGCCCGACATCGCCAGCACGTTGCGCTGCACCAGCCGGTCCATGCCGGCGATGCCGATGGCCGACAACAACGCGCCGATCGTCGTCGGGATCAGGCAGACCAGCAGCGAGACCAGCACGATGCCGCTGACGCCGTCGCCGGTGAGGGCGAGCGAGTCGGGGATGCCGGGGTTGGCGCCCTTGGCCCAGATGGCCATCGGCTGCATGGTCACGGTCGCGGTGAGGAAGATGATCGTCAGCGCCGCGAGCAGGATGTTCAGCGCGATCTCGTTGGGCGTCTTCTGCCGGTTGGCGCCCTCGACCAGCGCGATCATCCGGTCGATGAAGCTCTCGCCCGGCTTCTGCGTGATCTTGACGACGATGCGGTCCGACAGCACCTTCGTGCCGCCGGTGACCGCGCTCCGGTCACCGCCCGACTCGCGGATGACCGGCGCGGACTCGCCGGTGATGGCCGACTCGTCGACCGAGGCGATGCCCTCGACGACGTCGCCGTCGCCGGGGATGATCTCCCCGGCCACGACCACGACCTCGTCGCCCTGCTTGAGCTCGGTCGCCGAGACGACCCGGCCGTCGGTGCGCACCGCGGTCGTGTCGCGCTTGGTCGCCCGCAGCGTGGCGGCCTGGGCCTTGCCCCGGCCCTCGGCGACCGCCTCGGCCAGGTTGGCGAAGATCACGGTCAGCCAGAGCCAGACGACGATCGCCCAGGCGAAGAAGTTCGGGTCGAGGATCGCCAGGACGGTGGTGAACACCGCGCCGGCTTCGACGATCAGCATGACCGGGTTGCGCCAGAGCGTCGCGGGGTTGAGTTTCCTGACCGCGTCGGGCAGGGATCGGATCATCTGCTTGGGGTCGAGCAGGCCGCCGCCGACCCGCTGGACCGTCATCGGGGTGGCCATTACAACAGTCCTTCTGCGATGGGGCCCAGCGCGAGGGCGGGGAGGAAGGTCAGGGCGACGAGGACGACCGTCACGCCGACGACCAGGCCGACGAACTGGGGCCGGTGCGTGGGCAGGGTGCCGGCCGACTCGGGCACCGGCGTCTGCTTGGCGAGCGACCCGGCCAGGGCGAGCACGAAGATGATCGGCAGGAACCGGCCCAGGACCATGCACATGCCGAGCGCCACGTCGTACCAGGGCGTGTTCACCGTGACGCCGCCGAACGCCGAGCCGTTGTTGTTGGACGCGCTGGTGAAGGCGTAGAGGATCTCGGAGAACCCGTGGGGCCCGCTGTTGAGCATCGCGGCCAGGCCCGCCTCGTTGCCCATGGCCAGCGCCGTGCCGACCAGCACGAGCACCGGGGTGACCAGGAAGTACATGGACGCGAGCTTGATCTCGCGGGCGCCGATCTTCTTGCCCAGGTATTCGGGCGTGCGGCCGACCATCAGGCCCGCGACGAACACGGTGATGACGGCCAGGATCAGCATGCCGTAGAGGCCCGCGCCGACCCCGCCGGGCGCGACCTCGCCCAGCATCATGTTGAACAGCGTCATCATGCCGCCGAACGGCGTGTAGCTGTCGTGGAAGGAGTTGACCGCGCCGGTCGAGGTCAGCGTGGTCGCCGCCGCGAACGTGGCCGAGTTGGCGACCCCGAACCTGACGTCCTTGCCCTCCATCGCCGCGCCGACGGCCTGCGGCACGGTCGCGTTCCCGGCCAGCTCGAACACGTTGGTGAGCACGATGCTGGCGATGGCGATCACGCCCATCACGGCGAGGATCGCGTAGCCCTGGCGCAGCTGGCCGACCATCCGGCCGAAGGTCCGGGTCAGCGCGACCGGGATGAGCAGGATCAGGAAGATCTCGAACCAGTTGGTCCAGGCGGTGGGGTTCTCGTACGGGTGCGCGGAGTTCGTGTTGTAGAAACCGCCCCCGTTGGTGCCCAGCTCCTTGATGACCTCCTGGCTGGCCACCGGCCCGCCGGTCACGTTCTGCACGTTGCCGGTCAGCGTGGTGATCTCGTGGGGGCCGACGAAGTTCTGCACCACGCCGCCCGCGACCAGCACGAGCGCGCCGACGAAGGCGATCGGCAGCAGGATGCGCAGCGTGCCGCGCACCAGGTCGACCCAGAAGTTGCCGATCGTGTCACTGTTGCGGCGGGCGAACCCGCGCACCAGCGCGATGGCCACCGCCATGCCGACCGCCGCCGACACGAAGTTCTGCACGGCGAGCGCGGCCATCTGGGTGAGGTGGCCCATCGTGCTCTCACCCGAGTACGCCTGCCAGTTCGTGTTGGTCACGAAGCTGATGGCGGTGTTCCACGCGATGTGGTCGGGCACCGGGGCGAAGCCCAGCGACAACCAGAGTTTGTCCTGGACGCGCTGGAGGGCGTACACGAAGAAGATCGAGATGATCGAGAAGGCCAGCAGGCTGCGGGCGTAGGCGCCCCAGCGCTGCTCGGTGTCGGGGCGGACCCCGAGCAGCCGGTAGACGACGCGTTCGACGGCGTTGTGCTTCGTGCCGGTGTAGACGCGGTGCATGTAGTCGCCGAGCACCTTGTAGACCAGCGCCAGGGCGACGATCAGCGACAGGATGAAGAGCCAGCCCATGTCAGAACCGCTCCGGGAACAGCAGGGCGGCGACCATGAAGATCACCAGGCCGATGGCCACGACGAGGCCGGCGGCGTTGATCGCGCTCACAGGCGCTCCACCGCCTTCACCACGAACCCGAAGACCACGAAGATCGCGATCGTCAGGGCGACGAAGATGAGGTCACCCATCTCTGTTCACTGCTCCTCAGTTCCGTTTTCAGGGCGGTACAACGTCCAGGAAAACGGCACTTTCGGGCGGTTCAGCAGATCTTGATGGCTTCCATATGCAGGCGCCGGAATTCTTGACGGCTAACCCACGAGATCGCTCTCGTAGGCGGCGATGACGAGATGGGCCCGGTCGCGGGCGTGCAGTTTGCTCAGCAGGTGGCCGATGTGCGTCTTGACCGTCTTGATCGAGATCGTCAGCCGGGCGGCGATCTCGTCGTTCGACAGGCCGTGGCCGACCAGCGTGAGCACCTCGGTCTCCCGCTCGGTCAGGCTCTTGACCGACTTCGCCGGGGCGGGGCGGCTGACGTACGACTCGATCAGGCGCTCCAGCACGCTCGGGGCCAGCAGCGACTCGCCCTGGTCGACCCGGCGGACGGCGTCGAGGAGGCGGTCGGGGTGGGCGTCCTTGAGCAGGAAGCCGCTCGCCCCGGCCAGCAGCGCGGCCCGCACGTACTCGTCGAGCTCGAACATCGTCAGAACGATGACCTTCACCGTGGCCTGGGCCGCCAGGATGCGGCGGGTGGCCTCGATGCCGTCCATGCCGGGCATCCGGATGTCCATGAGCACGACGTCGGGCCGGGTCCGCTCGCACACGGCGACGGCCTGGTCGCCGGTGCCCGCCTCGCCCGCCATGGCCATGTCGGCCTGGGCGTCGATCACGGCCGCCAGGCTGTGCCGCAGCAGCGGCTGGTCGTCGGCGATGAGCACGCGGATCGTCATGACGCCTCGGGGATGCGGGCGCTGACCCGGAAGCCGTTGTCGACCGGCCCGGCGTCGAGGGTGGTCACCCGTTCCCTGAGCCCTTCGAGGCCGCGGCCCGCCCCCGGATGGGCCACCCAGCCGTCGACCGGCCCGTCGTCGGAGACGGTCGTGACGATCCAGCCGCCGTCGCGGCGCACCCGGACCGCCGCGCCGGTCGGACCGGCGTGCCGGGCGGTGTTGGTGAGCGCCTCGCGGACGACCGCGCAGACCGTCAGCTGCGCCCCCGCGCTGACCTCGCCGAGGTCGTCGAGATCGAGGGTGACCCGGAGGCCCGCCCGCCGCGCCTCGGCGGCGATGGCGGGCAGGTCGCCGAGCGTGTCGGCCGGGCGCAGCGGCGCGGCCGCCCCGGTGTCGCGCAGCACCCCGAGCATGCGGCGCAGTTCGGTGGTGGTCTCGCGGCCGATGCGCTCGATGTCCGCCAGCGCCGCCTCGGGCTCGTCGCGGACGTAGCGGGCGGTGGTCGCCCTGACGGTGATCAGGCCGAGGCCGTGGGAGACGAGGTCGTGCAGGTCGCGGGCGATGCGCAGCCGCTCGGCCTGGGCCGCCCGCTCGCCCGCCCACGCGGTCAGCTGGGCCTCGTAGGCGGCACGCTGGCGGCGGGCCCGGATCAGCGCCCAGACCGTGGTGGCCAGCGCCAGCGCCGCGATGACGGCGGGCACGATCACCACGCCGGGGCCGTCACCCCCGGCCGACAGCAGGACCAGCAGGAGGAGGACGTACACGGCGGCGATCGGAGGCCAGACCCGCCGCTCACGTTTCGGAATCGCCACCACGTCAGAAGTCTAGGAACCGTTTCCGGTACGGCGCATCGGACCAGGGTCCGAGACGCGGGTCCCGACCCCGGTCCGATGCGGTCGCGGCGGCCCGCCGGTTGGCTGGGCGGCGTGATAACCATCGACGGCCTCGTCAAGCGGCGGGGCGGCAAGGAGATCCTGGCCGGGATCGGCTTCGAGGCCCGGCCCGGACGGGTGACCGGCTTCCTCGGCCCGAACGGGGCCGGGAAGAGCTCCACGTTGCGCATCCTGCTCGGCCTCGACCGCGCCCAGGCCGGAACGGCGCTGGTCGACGGGGTGCCCTACCCGGCCCTGCCCGACCCGGTCCGCACGGTCGGCGCGGTGCTCGACGGCTCGGGCGCCCACCGGTCGCGCACCGGCCGGGCCCACCTGCGCTGGGTGGCCCGGTCGGCGGGCCTGCCGCCGTCGCGGGTCGAGGAGGTGCTGGCCCTCGTCGGGCTGGCCGACGCGGCGCGCAAGCGGGTCGGCGGCTACTCGCTCGGCATGGGCCGGCGGCTCGCGCTGGCGACCGCCCTGCTCGGCGACCCCGCCGTGCTGATCCTCGACGAGCCGCTCAACGGGCTCGACCCCGAGGGCATCCGGTTCGTCCGGACCTTCCTCCGCGACCGCGCCCGATCGGGCCGGACCGTGCTGCTCTCCAGCCACCTCATGGGCGAGCTCGCCGAGACCGTCGACGACGTCGTGGTGATCGACCACGGGCGGATCGTGGCGACCGGCACCCTGGCCGAGGTCACCGGGGCCCACCGCAACCTCGAAGACGCCTTCTTCGCACTCACCTCAGGGGGCGGGCGATGAGGGCCGTCACGGCCGAACTGGCGAAGCTCGCCACGCTGCCGTCGGTGTGGCTGGCCACGCTGCTTGCGCTGGTCGTGCCGACCGGGATCGCGCTGCTCAACAGGGGCGTCCCCGGCCCCGACCGGGGCTACCAGGAACTCGCGTTCGGCGTGATGGGGGTGATCGTGCTCGGGGTCGTGGCGGTCAGCAGCGAATACCTCGCCGAAGGGGCCGACGCGGGCGGCGGCCGGCAGCTCACGACCAGCCTCACGGCGGTGCCGTCGCGACTGCGGTTCCTCGCGGCCAAGGCCCTCGCGGTCGTGCTCGTCGCCGTGCCGCTCGCCTTCGCCGCCACGGCCGTGACCATGGCGGTGGTGCAGGTGCGGCTCGATCTCGGACGGCTGGCCGGGGTGGTCTGCTACTGGACGTACACGGCGCTGCTGGCGTTCGCGATCACGGTGCTGCTCCGGCACGGGATCGTGCCGCTGACGGTGCTGCTGGTCAACACCTCGGTGGTGAGCGTGACCTACCTGCTGACCAAGGTCACCCCGCTGGCGAACTACTTCCCCGACATGGCCGGGGTGCGGATGTTCGTCGGAAAGGTCGCCACCGACGTCGTGATCACCCCGCTCGTCGGCCTGCTGGTCATGTCGGCCTGGGTGGCCGGCCTGCTGGCCGTCGCCGGGGCCGTCTTCGTCCGGAGGGACGCATGATCAGGGCGGAACTGTCGAAACTCGTCTCGCTCCCCGCGACGTGGACGACCCTGGGCTGGACGCTGGCCGTGAACGTGCTGCTGACCTTCGTGATCGCCGTGGGCGACGCGCCCGTGGCGTACTCGCGGGCCGGGTTCGTCGTCCTGGGCGTGCTGGCGACCTGCTCCGAATACACGGGCGGCCAGATCAGGACCACCCTGACCGCGATGCCCCGCCGGGTGCCCCAGCTCGTGGCCCAGCACACCGCCCTGGCGGCGCTGACACTCCCGGCCGCCCTGGTCGTGGCCCTGTCGGGCCCGCTGATCACCCTTGCCGTGGCCGGCACGCCGGTCTCCGCGTGGGGAGTGGCGGAGACGACGGCGTACCTGACCCTGCTGACGCTGGTCAGCGCGGCGGTGGGGGTGCTGCTGCGGCACACCCTCGCCGGGGTCGGGCTGCTGCTGGGCTGCCTGTTCGTCGCGGCGCCGTTCGTGCACGAGTACCTGCCGGACGACATGGTCACCCTCGTCGTCTCGACCCCGGTTCTGCTGATCGTGGCCGCACTGACCTATCGCCGCCGCGACGCGTGAAAACGTGGCGCGCGTCACAGTCGCCCGGTTGAGAGCTTCTGACCTGCGGAGACGCGGCAGGGTGGGATGAAAACCAGGTGACATCCGGAGGCGGGTTCCGGAATTCTGGGTGAGCGAGACGAGTTTTGTCGGTGGTGCGGGTCATCCTGGCCATGGCCGCAACTCAGATTTCCGTTCCCCTGATTGAGGTACCGTGTCCAGCCCACAGCTAGACCAGCTCGACTCACCTGCCAAAACCGCGACCGAACCCCCACGTCGCACCCCGCCCGTGATCAGGCTGCTGGTGCTGGCCACGTTCGTGGTCATCCTCAACGAGACCATCATGATCAACGCCATTCCGGAGTTGATGAGGGCTCTCCAGATCACCGCCTCGACCGCCCAGTGGTTGTCGACCGCCTTCATGCTCACCATGGCGGCCGTCATCCCGATCACCGGCTGGTTCCTCCAGCGGGTGACCACGCGCACGGCCTACACGACCGCGATGGGGCTCTTCCTGTTCGGTACGGCCCTGGCGGCGGTGGCCCCCGTCTTCGAGGTGCTGCTCGCCGGGCGGATCGTCCAGGCGTCCGGCACGGCCGTCATGATGCCGCTGCTGATGACCACGTTGATGCAGGTCGTGCCCGAGTCCGAGCGGGGCCGGGTGATGGGCAACGTCTCGCTGGCCATCTCGGTCGCGCCCGCCATGGGCCCGACGGTCTCCGGCGTGATCCTCCAGTTCGGGCCGTGGCGGCTGCTGTTCGCCGTGGTGTTCCCGATCGCCGCGCTGATCACCTACTTCGGCCTGAAGCAGCTCAAGAACGTCGGCGAGACCAAGATCGGCACGATCGACTGGTTCAGCGTGGTCACCGCCGCCGCCGGGTTCGGCGGCCTGGTCTACGGCCTGAGCCGCTTCGAGGGCGGCGACGCCACCGTGGCGGGCTCGATGGTGGGCGGCGGCGTCCTGCTGATCGTCGTGTTCGTGTTCCGGCAGCTGCGGCTGCAGAAGCGCGGCGGCCCGCTGCTCGACCTGCGCACGCTGACCCACCGCACCTACACGATCTCGCTGATCCTCATGTCGGTCGCGTTCATGGCGATGCTCGGCTCGATGGTGCTGCTGCCGCTCTACCTGCAGGACATCCGCGGCCTCACCACCCTGGAGACCGGCCTTCTCGTGATGCCCGGCGGCCTCGCGATGGGCCTGCTCGGCCCGACCGTCGGCCGCCTGTTCGACCGCTTCGGCGGCCGGGTGCTCGTGATCCCGGGAGCGGTCGCGATCTCCCTGTCGCTGGCGGGCTTCACCCAGATCACCATGTCGATGCCCTACTGGCAGATCCTGGGCCTCCACGCCCTGCTGATGATCGGCCTGGCCGGCACCTTCACCCCCGTCTTCACCCTGGGCCTGGGCGCCGTCCCCGCACCGCTCTACAGCCACGCGAGCTCGATCCTGAGCACGATCCAGCAGGTCGCGGCGGCCATCGGCACCGCCCTGGTGATCACGGTCATGACGTCGCGCGCCGAGTCGCTGGCGGCCACCGGCGTGTCCGAAGACCTGGCGGTCCTCGGGGGCATGCGCCTGTCGTTCCTGATCAGCGCGGCCCTGTCGATCGCGGTGATCGTCGCCGCCGTCGTCCTCCCGGCCCGCGCCGCCAACCACGGCGACGGCCCGGCCCCCATGCACCACTGAGTCCCGTCAGGGCCTCATGCGGGAGTGCTCGGCGCTGATCCAGTCGGCGGCCATGTCCGTCTGGGTCAGCCGCCCGATGAGGGCCAGCGCCGAGCTGACGCTCTCGTCGACCTCCACGAGCTCGAAGCGCAGCCCGGTCATCAGGTGGTCGAGGGCGTGGGGGTCGTCGCCGTGAGCCCGTGATGGCGACGACGACTCGAAGCCGGTGAGCAGGTGGCCGTCACGGGCGTATCTGACGTAGTCGTGGCCGCCGATGTCCATGCCGAAGCCGACGGCCTCGCGGCCACCGGCGGTGAGCGACCGCAGCGACGCCTCGTCGTCGGCGACCGCCGGCACGACGCAGATCCACTCGCCCACCTGAGCGATCCAGCGCGAACCGTCGTCGAGGTGGTGATCGAGGATCTCGCTCAGGCGGCAGGGATCGCGGGTGGTCACGTCGAGACCGAACTCCGCGGCGAGGGTGGCGACGTCGCACCCCTTGACCCACAGAGCGGCGAACCCCAGCGCCCCGAGGTCCGTCTCGTCGAGCCCCTCGGTGAAGATCGTCGACTCCAGCAGGGCGTAGAGGTAACCCGGTGCGGCGGGATCAAGATCCGTCATTCGGGACTTCCCTCTTGAGGGGCGAGACGAAGGGGGTCACGAGCATCGGGCGGTCGAGGATGCCGGAGGTGAGCGGGACCCCGCTGACCTCCGAAACCAGGGCGAAGCCCTGCGCGACGGCCTTTTCGTAGTCCCCGTCGTCGTCCTCCGGTTCCTCCAGGGCCATGCCGAGGTCACGCATGTGGGCGTTCAGCCTGTCGGGGTCGGCGCCGGACCGTTCGTAGGGGGAGAAGAGGTTGTATTCCATGACGACGGTGCCGTCGACCGCATAGGCGAAGCTGTGTTCGGCGTAGTCGTGGCGGGTGGCGGTCACGACTTCGCAGCCTTGCGACAGCCGGAGCAGCACCTCGTGCAGGGTGCACATCCAGCCGTTGGGTTCGATGACCACGCACCATTCCCCTACCTGGAGGATGCCCACGTGGCCGCCGCCCTCGCCGCCGTCGGTCGAGACGAGGAAGTCCCCGGACCGCTCGTTGAGAGCGGCGAAGTCGAGGGTCTGGCCCGCGTCGGCGCCTCGGCTGAAGCGGAGGGCGATCTCGGCCGGGGTGAGACCCCGGATGCAGGCGATGGTGAAGATGGAGTCCAGTTCGCCTTCGCCTTCGGGCGCGTCGAGCCACTCGAACGGGGCCAGGGGGCCGGTCGTCGTCATGCGGGCATGGTGTCAGCGGCGACCGACAAAAACGATCAAGCCAGGCGGGCCGGGAAGCCGCCCGTCGCCACCGGGCCCCAGCGGGTCGGGGTGACGCGGAGCAGGGACTTGCCCTGGCGGACCATCGCGGCGCGGTATTCGTCCCAGTCGGGGTGTTCGCCCGAGATGCAGCGGAAGTACTCCACCAGGGGTTCGAGGGCCTCCGGCAGGTCGAGGACCTCCGCGTCGCCGTCGATCTGGACCCACGGGCCGTCCCAGTCGTCCGACAGGACGATCACGCTGACCTGCTCGTTGCGGCGGGCGTTGGCGGTCTTGGCGCGTTCGGGGTAGGTCGAGACGACGATCCGGCCCTCGGCGTCGACGCCGCAGGAGACCGGGGACGCCTGGGGGCGGCCGTCGCGCCGGGCCGTGATGACGATCGCGTGGTGGCGGGGGCGCACGAAGTCGAGCAGCTGCTCCCGGGTGACGGTGTCGTTCGTCGCGATCTTTGGGCTCATGGGGCCAACTCTAGGCGTGGCAAATGGGGCGGCGGATATCGAAACGATACGAGAATCCCCAATAGAACATCTCATCCCAGAAATATCATTCGAGGTCCGGCTCGTCTCCCCTGACCCCTGGAGCGTTCCAATGCGTGTACGAGTTCTGCTCACCGTCGCCCTGTTAACGGCCGCCGGTCTCACCCAGCCGGCCCAGGCGCAGGCTCCGGCCGTACGGATCACCAAGATCTTCTATGACTCGCCCGGCTCGCCCGACAACGGCGCGAACGCCAGCGTCAACGGCGAGTGGATCCAGATCAGGAACGTCTCCAAGAAGGCCGTCAGCCTCCGGGGCTGGACGGTCCGCGACGCGACGAAGGCCGCCGACCACGTCTACACGTTCACCGCGTTCACCCTGAAGCCCGGCAAGACGGTCACGTTGCGGAGCGGCAAGGGCACGAACACCGCTACGACCCGCTACTGGCAGCGCAGCGGCCAGGGGACGTTCACCTACATCTGGAACCAGACGTCCGACACCGGCTACCTGCACAACGCGTCGGGCAAGCTGGTCGACTCGTGCTCCTACAACTCGTCGCGGGACGACTACGTCATCTGCTGAACTCGGGTCATGAAGAACCTGGGGGCGCTGCTGCGGCACATCCACCTCAACGGGCCGACCTCGCGGGCAGCGCTGACGGAGGAGTTCGGGCTCAACCGCAGCACGACCATGGCGCTGACCGCCGAACTCGCCGCGCTGGGCCTGGTCAGGGAGGAGCTCCCCGACGACGTCCAGAAGGCGGGGCGGCCGTCGCTGGTGGTCAGCCCCGAGAGCGAGAAGGTGTTCGTGCTCGCCTTCGACGTCGCGGTCGACTGGCTGGTCGCGGCGCGGGTCGGGCTCGGGGGCGTGATCCTCGACCGGCGGGCGGCGGTGCGGCAGCGGCGGTTCCCCGACCTCGACGACGTCGTCGGCACGCTGGCCGAGTTCGCCCGCCAGCTGCTGCGCGACGTGCCCGACGGCGCGGTCTGCGTGGGGGTCGGCGCCTCGTTCTGCGGGATGATCCGGCCCCACGACGGCACGGTCCGCTACGGCCCCAAGACGGGCTGGGTCGACCAGGCGTTCGGGCCCGAGCTGGAACGCCGGCTCCCGCTCGACCTGCCCGTCAGGGTGGGCAACGAGGCGCACCTCGGCGCGGTCGCCGAGAACGAGCGCGGCGCCGGGATCGGCTTCCGCAACCTCATCTACCTGCACGGCGACGTCGGCGTGGGCGGCGGGGTGATCGTCGACGGCAAGCGGCTGGGCGGCGACGACGGCTACGCCGCCGAGGCCGGGCACATGGTGGTCAACCCCTTCGACGGGCGGCCGTGCCTGTGCGGGTCGCGCGGCTGCCTGGAGGCCGAGGTGGGCGAGAGCGCGCTGCTCGACCTGGCCGGCTGGCCCCACGGCAGCGTCGGCCGCGACGCCGTCGCCTCGGTCGTGCACGCCGCAGAACGCGGCGACCAGACCGCCCGCGAGGCGCTGAACCGGGTCGGCGACTGGCTGGGCGTCGGGGTGGCCAACCTGATCAATTTGTTCAACCCGGGCGTGGTGGTCTTCGGCGGCATGCTGCGCGACGTCTACCGGGGGTCGGCCGAGCAGGTGCGCGACCGCATCGAGGCCAACGTGCTGCCGGTGTCGCGGGAGCGGGTGGAGTTGCGCATCGCCGCCCTCGGCGACGACACGACGCTGGTCGGCGGGGCGGAACTGGGCTTCGCGGGCTTGCTGGACGATCCGGCGGAGGCCGTCAGAGGGGCCCATCGACCGAGAGGCTGATCGCCGGCGGGCTCATCTTCGTGTACGGGCAGAGCGCCGCCGCCCGCGCCACGAGAGGGGCCGCCACGTCGGGGTCGGCGTCCGGCCAGCGGACCGCCAGGTTCACGTCCACCCGATAGCCGTCGTCGGCGGGGTCGCGGCCGAAGGTCACCGTCGCGGCCACGCTGATCGGCGCGGGGTCGAGGCGGCGCCGCCGGGCCGCCAGGCTCAGCGCCGCCTGGAAGCAGGCCGCGTAGGCGGCCGCGAAGAGTTGCTCCGGGTTCGGCCCGCCCGAGTCGCCGCCCAGCTCCCGGGGCAGCCGGAGCTCCAGGTCGAGCGCGCCGTCGGGGGAGACCGCCCGGCCGGTTGCCCGGCCGTGGGCCGAACTGCCGCCGGTCACGGTGACGGTCGTGGCGTACAAGGTCATGGCCGGTGCCAGCCCTCCAGTTTGTCGGGGTTGAGCACGATCCACACCGCCGTCACGTCGGTCGCCGCCACGCTGACGCTCACCACCGCGACCGCCCGTCCGCCGTGGCGGAGGACCAGGCCGGTCCGGCCGTTCACCGGCTCGGCGCAGACCTCCACTCCGGCCACCAGCCGGGAGAGGAAACCGGCGACCGCGTCGGGGCCGAGGGTGGGCCCGAGCGGGGCGCGGATCTTGCCGCCGCCGTCGCTGACGACCAGGACGTCCGGTGAGAGCATCGCCCGCAGCGCGGGCGTGTCACCGGCGGCGCAGGCGGCGGCGAAGCGAAGAGAGACGTGGTCGGGCCGGGCCGGCGTCACGCGGCCTGACCGGGGCGGGGGCGCCTTCCGGGCCGGTGGTGGCGGGTGGGGCGTGCCGGACGCCAGCAGCTCCAGGCAGATGCCGCCCGCCACGCGGGTCAGCCACGCCCGGGGCCGGGTGATCGCGGCGCGTTCGGGGTCGGTGAGGGCGTACCAGCGGCGGTAGGTCTCCTGGACGATCTGGTCGGCCGCCGTCTCGGAGCCGAACAACCAGGTGGCGACGTCGATCAGGTGGCGGCGCTCGTCGAGCAGCTCCGTCAGCGAGCCGGTCATGTGGCGTAACCGGCGAGTTTGTCGGGGTTCATGAGCCAGAGCAGCTGGTGGATGCCGTCGGGGGAAGCGTCGAGAACGAGCAGGGCCCCGCCGATCTTCTCCCTGGCGGGCACGAACACGGCCGGGGCGCCGTTCGCCTCGACGAAGGTGACCGTCGCGCCGGGCCAGAAGCGGGGGGCGAAGGCGGTGATGAACTTGGTCACGCGGGGCACGCCGTGCATCACCAGTCGGGCCGCGCCTCGGACGCCGTTCCCGTCGGTCACGCTCACGACGTCCTCGGCGAACAGGTGCTCCAGCGCCACGACGTCACCCGTCTGGGCGGCGTCCAGGAAGGTCTCCAGCAGCCGCCGGTGCTCGGTCTTGTCGATGGGCTCGTGTCGCCCGGCCGCCAGGTGCTTGCGGGCCCGGCTCACGAGCTGGCGCGCGTTGGCCGCGCTGACCTGGATGATCTCCGCGATCTGCTCGTACGGATAGACGAACGCCTCCCGCAGCACATAGGCCGCCCGTTCGGTCGGGGAGAGCCGTTCGAGCAGCAGCAGGAAGGCGAACTCCAGCGCCTCCCCGCGCTCGGCCCCCAGCGTGGGATCGGCGCTGGTGTCGACCGGCTCGGGCAACCACGGCCCGATGTACGACTCCCGCCGCACCCGCGCCGACCGCGCCACGTTGATCGACAACCGGGTGGCGATCGTGGCCAGGAACGCCGGCGCGCTCTGCACGGCGGTCCGGTCGGCGCCCTGCCACCGCAACCAGACGTCCTGTACGACGTCTTCGGCCTCGGCCGCGCTGCCCAGCATGCGGTAGGCGATGCCGAACAGGCGCGGCCGAAGCTCGGTGAAGACCGATGCGGCGTTCTCCAGGGAATCCACGCTGATCACTTCACCGCACGTGGGTGACGGCGTCGAGGATGGTCCGCGTGACGGTGTCGGGCCACGAGACCGGGATCGCGTGCGAGGCGCCGGAGATCTCCCGGGTGCCCATCGACCCGGCCCGTTCGGCCATGTAGCGCATCGCCTCGACCGGGATGTTGGCGTCGCGTTCGCCGAACACGAACCACGACGGCGTGTCCCGCCAGGCCGCCTTGGTGGCCAGGTCGGTCAGCGCCCGTTCGGTGACCGGGCGCTGCAGCACCGCCATCACGGCCGCCGACTCGGGGTCGACGTCGTGGCAGAACTGCTGCTGGAACCGGGCGGGGTCGATGCGGAACTCGCGGCCGCCGGTGGCGACCGGATAGGAGACCAGGGCGTCGGCCAGGGTGCCGCCCTCGAACTTCTCCGCCAGCGTCAGGGCGCTCTCGCAGGTCTCGGGGGCGAACGCCGAGACGTACACGAGCGCCTTGACCGCGGGATGCACGGCCTCGCTGATCACCATGCCGCCGTAGGAGTGGCCGGCCAGCACGACCGGCCCTCCGACGCCGTCGACCACGTCGCGCACGTAGGCGGCGTCGCCCTCCAGGTCGCGCAGCGGGTTGGCCGCCGTGACGACCGGCAGCCCGGCCGCGTGCAGCCGCCGGATGACGCGCTTCCAGCTCCCCGAGCCGGTGAAGGCGCCGTGCACCAGGACGACGGTGGGACTCATGGCCGTTCCCAGATGACGTCCTCTTCGAGCACCTCCACCGCGCCGATGAGGCCGCGCAGGCCGATCTCCTCGCGTTCGGCGTCGGCCGGGTCGTACAACCACTCGGTGATCGGCTCCTCGGCCAGCTCCTCCGGGTGGCTGTCCTCGGCCATGGCCAGCTCGGCCTCGAGGAACTCCTCGTTCATCGTTTCCATCCCAGGCGGTCGAGTTCGTCCTGTTCGACGAAGGTGAGCATGGGCGTGCCGGGGGCGCAGAACATCGTGACGGTGAACTTCAGCCGCATGTCGTCGCGGGCGTTGCCGTCCTGGAAGTGGATGGGGTCGCCGCCCGGCTCCCAGAAGACCTCCCCGGCCTTGACGATCCTGACCGGCTCCCCCTGCAGCTCGAACCGCATCTCCCCCTCGATGACGTAGCCGAACGCCGGCCCCGAGTGGCGGTGGGGCGGCGTGCCGGGGTCGCCGGGCGGATACTCGATGACGATGGTCGAGGCGTGCGCCCCCTCCGGGATGAACGGAGGGTCGACCTCCTGGAGCACCGTCAGCGCGGTCTTCCATGCTTCGGACATGTGATCACTTCCCCTGGTTGTCCTTGAGCCAGTCGAAATAGCCGATCCGGCCGAGGGTCGCGCCGTCTCCGGGCACCAGCGACCGCTGCTCCAGCTCACTGCCGAAGTAGCGGGCGTGGACGTCGGTCACGACCGTGCGGGGGTCGCCGAGGGCCTTGAGCACCTCGGAGATGAACTCGTCCATCTGGTACTGGTCGGGCCCGGCGATCTCCAACGGCCCGTTCAGCGGCGCGCCGACGGCGACCTTGCCGACGTTCTGCGACACCTCGGCCGCCGCGATGGGCTGGAACCTGACCGGCGCGACGTGCACCCCGTCTTCGCGGGTGGCCTCGTCGGCGATGCCCTTGACGAACTCGTGGAACTGGGTGGCGTGGACGAGGGAATAGGGCACCCCGGAGTTCCTGATCAGCTCCTCCTGGGCGATCTTGGCCCGGAAGTAGTCGTTCTCCGGCAGCCGCTCGCTGCCCACGATCGAGAGGGCGACGTGATGCCCGACCCCGGCGGCCTTCTCGGCCTCCAGCAGGTTCGAGGTGGACGTGGTGAAGAAGTTCCACACGTCGTCGCGGGCCCAGGAGGGCGAGTTCGACACGTCGACCACGACGTCGGCGCCCTTCATGACCTCGGCGAGCCCCTCGCCGGTGAGGGTGTTCACCCCCGTGCTGGGCGCGGCGGCGACCCCTTCGTGGCCGTGCTCCTTCACCATCTCGATGAGCCTCGACCCGATGAGCCCGGTGCCCCCGATGACGACGATCTTCATAGCTTCCCCTTTTCTCGTTGCCGGACGTCAGCTAGGACAGGGGAGAGCCAGAAGTTGTGACAAAAGCCGCGAACTTCTTTTCAGATACCCAGCGACCTGGCGTTATATGACAGCCGCCTCCCACAGGGCCCCGACCGGCACGGCCGGCATCCGGTCCTCAGCTCGGCGGTTCGTGGTGGGATGGTCGCTGAAAAAGGGGGCGCCGGTTGGCCGGCGCCCCCTTTGTGATCTTGATTAGCTGCCGTAGACCTCGAACTGGAAGAGCGAGTAGCCCCAGGCCGTGCCTCGGGTGGTGCCGTAGATCCGGACGTACCTGGCCTGGTTGTTCAGGCCCGTGTTGTCGTCCTCGCCGCCGTTGCCGCCGGTCACCGTTCTGGCCGTGGCCCAGGTGGAGCCGTTGGTCGAGGTCTGGATCTGGTACGCCGACCCGTAGGCCGCCTCCCACAGCAGGCGGACCCGGTTGATCGTGTACGTCTGGCCCAGGTCGACCTGGATCCACTGCGGGTCGGCGAAGGCGCTGGCCCACCTGGTCGTGGCCGAGGAGTCGACGGCCGCGGAGGCCGGGTACTGGGCGGCCTCCACGCTCGACGCCGTGGCGGTCTTGTTGAGGGCGAGGTTGGTGACGGTCGGCGTACAGGACCTGAGGAAGGTGAAGTCGTCGACGTCGAACAGGCCGGTGCCCGTGCCGGTGAAGGTGAGGAAGATGTTCGCGCTGCCCGACGGGACGTTGCTCAGGGAGGCGGTCACGTCGGCGTAGGTGTCCCAGCTTCCGGTGTTCGGGACCGTCAGAGTGCCCAGGATCGTGCCGGTCTGGGAGCCGGTGCGGACCTGGATCTGGCCGCCGTTGCCGCCGGAGACGACGCGGGCCCGGATCGCGGTCGCGCCGCCGACGGTGATGTTGTTGTAGCCCGCCCAGTCGCCCGGCTCGATGTAGCCGAGGGTCTGGCCGTTGTTGGCGCCCGCCTTGGTGAAGGCCTGGGCGCCGTTCACCGAGGTGAACGACTCGGCGTGGACGCGCACGTCGCAGATCGGCGCGCCGCCCAGCTCCTTGATCCGGACGTTGCGGAACGCGGCCTGGTCACCCGAGCCGTGGTTCTGCAGGCCGATGTAGCCGTCGAGGTTGCGCACGGCGTTGGTGTTGGTGAAGTCGTTGATCAGCGCGCCGTTCAGGTAGACCCGGACCCGCTGGCCCTCCACCAGCAGCTCGTAGGTGTTCCACTCACCCGGCGGGTTCAGGTTGGCGTCGCGGGCGGTGAGGTCGGCCGACTTGAAGCCGTAGATCGAGCCCGTCGTCCGGTCGGCGGTGTCGGTGGCGTCGATCTGGATCTCGTAGCCCTGGTTGACGGCGACGTTGGGGTCGCCGCCGGGGTTCGGGAAGCCGATGAAGATCCCCGAGTTGCTGTCGCCGGTCAGCCGCCAGTCGGCCTTCAGCGAGTAGCTGGCGTACTGCTTGGCGTTGTACCAGAACAGGCCCATGCCGCCGACGGACGACAGGGTCGCGTCGGAGTTGGCGAAGCTGCCCGGCCCCGACTGCGACCAGCCCGTGGTCGAGCCGTTGTAGAGGGTCGTGTAGCCCGTCTCGGGGCGGCAGTCGGCGTCGGCGCGCTTGGCTGCGTACCGGATGCCGCCGAGGAGCTGGTTGCGGAAGCCCGCCTCGGCGTAGGTCGACTGGGTGTGGCCGAAGCCCGTGTAGAACGAGCGGCCGTTGTCGATGCCCTTGCACCACGTGATCGGGTGGTCCGCGCCCATCGAGCCGCCCGAGTAGGTCGACTCGTCGAGCGTGGCCAGGACCCGGGCGGTCGAGCGCGGGTTGGTCTGGTAGTTGTACAGCTCGTCGGTGCGGGTCCACGCCTGCGCCAGGTGCGCGGTCGCCGGGTGGGCCCGGTTCTCGGTCCTGGACGTCACCTGCTGGATCGCCGGGTGGCTGGCGAAGTAGGCGCCGGCGAGGGTGTTGTAGAACGACCAGCCGTATTCGGTGTCGGCCGCCGCGTGGACGCCGACGTAGCCGCCGCCCCCGCGGATGTAGCTCTCGAACGCCGTCTGCTGGCCGGCGTTCAGCACGTCGCCGGTCGTGTTGAGGAACACCACCGTCTCGTACTGGGCCAGGTTCGACGTGGTGAACGCGGCGGCGTCCTCGGTGGCGGTGACCGAGAAGCTGTTGGCCGCGCCCAGGTCGCGGATCGCCTGGGTGCCGACCGCGATCGAGTCGTGCCGGAAGCCGGCCGTCTTGGAGAAGACGAGCACGTCATAGGGGGCGTCGGCCGCTTGGGCCGGTGACGCCGTCAGGGTGGTGGCGGCCAGGGCGATGGCCCCGGCCGCGATCAGCGCTTTCCGCATCAGGAAACCGTCCACTTCTGGTTCGCGGCTGCGGTGCAGGTCTGCTGGGACACGACGGTGCTGTCGGCGGTGCTGCTACCCGTCACGTCGAGGCACTTGGCCGATCCGACGTTGCGGATCGTGCCGTCGCTGTTCACCGTCCAGTTCTGGGCGTTGGTGCCGTTGCACGTGTAGATCTGGATCTTCGCGCCGTTGGCGGTGCTGGCGCCCGACACGTCGAGGCACTTGCCGAGGGCCCGGAGGGTCTGTCCGGTACGGGTCCACGTCTGCGCCGCCGAGCTGTTGCACGTGTAGATCTGGACCTGGGTGCCGTCGGTGGCGGTGCCGCCCCGGACGTCGAGGCACTTGCCGCCGAGGCCGGTGACCCGGCCACTGGCCGGCGGGGTGCCGGTCGCGAAGGTGAAGCTGTCGAGGTCGAACAGGGCCCCGGTGCCGGTGCCGGCGAAGGTCACGTAGAGGGAGGTCGCGGTCGACGGCGCGCCTGAGATCGTGCCGGTGACGTTGACGAACGTCTCCCACCCGCCGGTCGGCGCGACGGCCGCCTGCCCGATGATCGGGCCGGTCGCCGAGCCGGTGCGGAACTGGAGGGTGCCGCCGATGCCGGCCGAGGAGACCCGGGCCGTGAACGACGTCACGTTGTTCAGCTTGTACGGGTCGAACTGGATCCAGTCGCCGTTGTGGATGTCGCCGACCGTGCGCCCGCCTTCGGCGGTGGTCTTCGTCATCGGGGCGACGCCCGAGGACGTCTTGTAGTGCTCGCCCTGGCGCTTGCGCGGCTGGAGCAGGTTCTGCGCGTGCGTGGTCAGGCCGCCGTTGTCGGTGTACGACGCGTCGAAGATCGGGAAGATGTTCGCCGCGTCGTCGTGCTCGCCGTCGACCGGGATGGTGATCGTGCCGGAGCAGCCGTTCTGGGCGGTGATCTGGTGGGCGTGCTGGTCGTGCCCGAGCAGGTAGGTCATGGTCACCCGGGAGCAGGCGACCGTGCCGTCTTCGGGGTCGGTGACGGTGACGCTCCACGGCACGCTGTCGCCGAAGGAGGCCAGCTGGCCCGAGGCCGGCAGGTTGATCGTCACGGTCGGGGCGGTGTTGCCGACGCTGATCACGACGCTCGCGGTGCCGGTCGCGCCCTGCGGGTCGCGTACGGTCAGCGTGGCCGTGTAGGTGCCGTTGGCCGAGTACGTCTTGGTCGGGTTCGCCGCCGTCGACGTGGTGCCGTCGCCGAACGCCCACGAGTAGGTCAGCGTGCCGCCCTCGGGGTCGCTGCTGCCCGCCGAGGAGAACGTCACCGACAGCGGGGCCGCGCCCGAGGTCCGGTTGGCGGCCGCCACGGCGTTCGGGGCGCGGTTGCCGCCGCCGACGTAGTCGTACCGGTAGAGGGCGCTGTTGGCGTCGCCGTTGAAGTAGCCGGTGCCGTAGTCGAGGACGTAGTAGGCGCCGTCGGGGCCGAACGCCGAGTCCATGACCTGCTTGCCGTTCCACGGGAAGGTGTCGATCGTGCCGACCGAGCCGTCGGAGTTCACGTGGATGGGCTTGACCCAGCCCCGGCCGAACTCGGTGGCGAAGAACTGGCCGTCGAACGCCTGCGGGAACTTGGTGGCCGAGGTGTTCGCGGCGTCGTAACGGTAGACCGGGCCGCCCATCGGCGACTCGCTGCCCCCGCCGAACGCCGACGGGGTGCCCGCGTCGCCGCCGTAGCGGATCCACGCCGGGCGCGGCTGCGGCAGCGTCTGCAGGCCGGTGTTGCGGAAGGAGTTGTTGGTCGGCTGACCGGCGCAGTTGTACTTCGACCCGGTCGAGTTGGTGGCGAAGTTCCACTCGTTGTAGGTCTCGGTCGTGGTGTTCGTGCCGGTGCAGTAGGGCCAGCCGTAGTTGCCCGGACTGGTCACCCGGTTGAACTCGACCTGGCCCGAAGGCCCGCGGGTCGAGCTGGTGGAACCCGCGTCGGGGCCGTAGTCGCCGACGTAGACGATGCCGGTGGCCTTGTCGACGCTGATCCGGAACGGGTTGCGGAAGCCCATCGCGTAGATCTCGGGACGGGTGTTCGCGGTGCCCGGGGCGAACAGGTTGCCCGAGGGGATCGAGTAGCTCCCGTCGGCGTTCACCTTGATGCGCAGGAGCTTGCCGCGCAGGTCGTTGGTGTTGCCGGCGCTGCGCTGGGCGTCGTACGCGGGGTTGCGGTCGGTGCGCTCGTCGAGCGGCGAGTAGCCGGCCGACTCGAACGGGTTGGTGTCGTCACCCGTCGACAGGTAGAGGTTGCCGGCCGCGTCGAAGTCCATGTCGCCGCCGACGTGGCAGCACATGCCGCGGTTGGCGGGCACGTCCAGGACGTTGACCTGGCTGCCCATGTTGAGGGTGAAGTTGGCGTTGAGCGTGAACCGGGACAGGCGGTTCACGCCGGTCCACGTCGTCCAGGTCGAGGCGCTGCCGGACGCGGGGGCGTCACCCGACGGGGTGCTCAGCGGCGGCGCGTAGTAGAGGTAGACGTGGCGGTTGGTGGCGAATCCGGGGTCGACGGCGACGCCCTGCAGGCCCTCTTCGTCGTGCGTGTAGACCGGCAGCGTGCCGATGACGGAGGTGTTCCCCGAGGCGTCGGTACGCCGCAGGGTGCCGTTGCGGGCCGTGTGCAGGACCGAGCGGTCGGGTAACACGGCGAGCGACATCGGCTCACCCATCTCGGATTCGCCCTTGGCGAGGGCGACCTGCTGGAAGTCGGTCGCGTTGATGGTGTGGGCCTGTGCGGGGACGGCGGTGACGCCCGACAGGACGAGCAGTGATGCGGTGGCGATCAGCCACCTGCGGCGGTGTTTCATGTGCATCCTTAAGCCGGACTTGACTCGATCGAAGCGTAAGTTGTTTCGGGGATATGGTCTAGAAGTTACGTACGGTCCAACTAATCTTTTGATTTTTCAGACAAAAGTAGCTGGTGAGGTAGTTTTTTCCCGTGAAGACCAACCGCCCGGAGAACCCCCACCAGGCCGCGCTGTTGCGCCTCCTCCGCGACGGGCCGAGGTCCCGAGCCCAGCTCAACGACCTCACCTCCGACGGGATGTCACGGTCCAAGCTCAACGGCGAGCTCGACCGCCTGATCGAGCTCGGCCTCGCCGAACCCGACGGCTTCGCCGAATCCCGCGGCGGCCGGAGATCCGGCCTGGTCAGGCTGTCGGCCACCACCCGCTTCGCGGGCATCGACATCGGCGCCACCTCGGTCGACGTGGCCGTCACCGACGGCGAGCTGAACGTGCTCGGCCACGTGAGCGAGCCGATCGACATAAGGAACGGCCCGGCGCCGGTGCTCGACCGGGTCTTCGACCTCGTCGGCAAACTCCGCGAGCAGGGCCTCTACACCCAGCTCAACGGCGCCGGAATCGGCGTGCCGGGGCCGGTCAGCTTCGCCGAAGGGGTGCCGGTGGTGCCGCCGATCATGCCCGGCTGGAACCGCCACCCGCTGCGCGAGACGGTCAGCCAGGAACTCGGCTGCCCCGCGATGCTCGACAACGACGTGAACCTGATGGCGCTCGGCGAACTGCACGCCGGCGTCGCCCGCCAGGTCGACGACTTCCTGCTGGTCAAGATCGGCACCGGCGTCGGCTGCGGGATAGTGGTCGACGGCCGCATCTACCGGGGCGTGTCCGGCAGCGCCGGCGACATCGGCCACATGATGGTCGACGAAGACGGCCCGGTCTGTCCGTGCGGCAACATCGGCTGCCTGGAGGCCTACTTCGGCGGCTCGGCGCTGGCCGCCCAGGCCGAGGCGGCCGCCCGCAGCGGCGTCTCCCCCCACCTGGCCGCCCGCCTGGCCGCGACGGGCACGGTGACCGCCGAGGACGTCGCCAACGCCGCCGCCCAGGGCGACCCGGTGGCGATCCAGCTGATAAGAGACGGCGGACGCCGGGTCGGCCAGGTGCTCGCCGGCCTGGTCAGCTTCTTCAACCCGGGCCTGGTCATCATCGCGGGCGGGGTGGCGCGGCTGGGGCACATCCTGCTGGCCGAGATCCGCAGCGTGGTCTACCGGCGCTCGCTGCCGCTGGCGACGGGCAACCTGCCGATCGTGTTGTCGGAGCTGGAGGACGTCGCGGGGGTGGTCGGGGCGGCCCGGCTGATCAGCGACCACGTCTATTCGGCATAGAAAACCGGGGTGCCTGTGGAAGGCACCCCGGTTCAGATGACTAGCTGTAGAACTCGATCAGCGCTTCGGCGTCCCTGAGGAAGGTCGCCTTCGCCTCGGCGTCGTTCACGATCTTGGGATCGTTCACCGCCTCGACGAACCGTTCGAGCTTCTTGATGATCTTCGGCTTGTCGCGGTCACGGCCCTTGTCCTCCGACACCATGACCTTGGCGATGTCGTCCTGGAGCTTCGCGGCCCCGGTCGCCGAGATCTTCCCGGCCGCCTGGAACCGCTCGATCAGGAGCGAGACGTCGTCGGTCGAGGTCGTGGTCGTGAACCTGACCTCCTTGGTGTACGTCCCGCCCGCGTCGGTCGTCACGGTCACCAGGAGGACGTGCTCGCCCAGGGCGAGCTTGTAGAGCGGCTGGATCGAGCCCGACACGTACGGCTGGCCGTCGAGGGCGCCGGTCACCGTCTTGACGCCGGCGCCGGTCACCTCCCAGCCGATCGTGACGTCGCCGCCGTCGCCGTAGGAGCCGCCGTCCTGGAGGCCGGTGATCACGATGGTCGGCTCGGTGTCCTCGATCGTGATCGTCGCGGCCTTGGTCTCCTCGACGTTGCCGGCCTTGTCGATCGCCCGGTAGCGGAGCTCGTGGTCGCCTACGCCGGTCACGGGGACCGCGGCGGTGTAGGTCGTCCAGGCCCCGCCGTCGAGGCTGTACTCGATCTTCTCCACGCCCGACGTCGCGTCGGTCGCGGCCAGCGCCACCTGGTTGCCCGGCAGGAAGTCCGCCGTGGTCAGGGGGGTGGTCGCGTCGACCTTCAGGGCGAGCGACCGCGCCGTCTCGACGTTGCCGGTCTTGTCGGCCGAGCGGTAGTTCAGCGTGTGCGGGCCGTCGCCGGTCACCGTGACCGGTTCGACGTACGTCGTCCACGCCCCGCCGTCGAGCTGGAACTCGGTCTTGTCCACGCCCGACCCCGCGTCCGTGGCGGCCAGGGCCACCTGGACGAGGCTGGTGAACCAGCCGCTCGCCGGGAGCGCCGGGTTCGGCGTCGCGGTCGTGACGGGGGCGGTGACGTCGCTGCTCGGCTGGGTCACCTTGAAGTAGTCGAACTTGGCCGGCTTGGCCGCCGTCTGGTTGGCGCCCAGGGCGAACAGGCCGATCTTGCCGGCGCCGACCGCCGTGTTGGTCACGGCCTCGGCGATGGTCGTCCACGTCGTGCCGTCGGACGAGTAGGAACCGCGGAAGGTGGTGCCGGTCTTCTGCAGGCGCAGGTACCAGACGCCCTGGGTGAGGTTGTTCGCCCCGGGCTGCGGGTTCTGCACCGAACCGCCGACCTCGCTGCGCAGCTCGATGCGGCGGGTGACCGCCGAGCCGGCCGTGTTGTCGGTGAGGAAGTCCATCTTCACGTAGTTGTCGTCGTCGACGTACACGATCAGACCACCCTGGTGGTACTGCTCGTTGAACGCCGAGCCGTCGAGCTTGGTCTCCAGGGTCCAGTCGCCCGAGGGCGCGGTCTGGAGGATGAAGTTCTTCGGCGCGGTGTTGGCCGTGCCGTAGATGTCACCCTGCGCGGTGTCGATCTCCAGGTTGCCGCCGGCGACCCGGCTGGTGGCGGCGTCGGGGCGGACGACCGCGTTCCAGCGGCAGACGTCCAGCGCGGTGCCGTCGAACTCGTCGTTCGGGCCCGGCTTGACGGCCTTGTCGTCGGGGGTGATGTGGAACCAGTCGAAGGCGGCGTCGACGATCGGGCGGGTGCCCGAACCGGCCAGCGAGACCAGGCCGATGCGCGGGTTGGCGATCCCGGCCAGCGCCTTGGTCTGCGTCATCGCGGTGAAGGTCGCGCCGTCCTGCGAGTAGTGCGCGGTGATGTTGGCGCCGTCGCTGACGAACCGCACGTAGACGGTGTCGGCGTAGGCGTCGCCGAGGTTCGGCGAGTTGCTGGCCGCGACCTCGTTCGGTACGCCGTTCTCCTCGCGGATGAACTGGAACAGCCGCTGCGAGTGGTCGTTCGTGGCGCGAGCCTGGAGGACCATCTTGGCGTAGTTGTCGTCGTCGCCGTAGATGAGCAGGCCCGCCTGCTGGTACTGGTCGCGGGCGTTCATCGTGAGCTTGGCGGTGGCCGTCCAGGCGCCGGAGGGCGCCGGCTGGAGCACGAGGTTCGGGGTGCCGGTGTTGTTGGTGCCGTAGATGTCGGTCTGCGAGGTCGGCAGGACCAGCTTGCCGTCCTGGACCCTGAGGTTCTGGTCCTCCCGGACGACCGACCAGCGGTCGCGGTCGAGCGCGGTGCCCAGGAAGTCGTCGGAACGACCCGAGAAGCACGTGCTGGTGACCGCGTCGACCCTGATGGACACCGACGCGGTGGTGGCCGCGCCGCGGGCGTCGGTCACGGTCACCGAGGCGGTGTGCGTGCCGGGCGCCGCGTAGGTGTTGCTCGCCGTCGCGGTCGTCGGCCCGAAGTTCCACTTGTACGTCAGCGGCGTGTCCCCATCGGGGTCGGTCGCCGTGGCGGTGAAGTCGACCTTCAGCGGGGCCGTGCCCGACAGCGGGCTGGCCGTGACCGTCACGGCCGGGCGCTGGTTCTCGGTGACGCCCTTGCCGATGAAGTCGATCCAGTTGAAGTTCAGCAGCGAGTCGCCCGCCGCCGCACTGGCCGGCTTGCGCAGCACGAAGAACAGCGGCCCGGTCGTCGCCGGAGCGCTCGTCAGGTTCAGCGTGACGTCCTTGTACGTCTGCCACGCCCCCGTCGGGGTGATGTCGATCTGGCCGACGACCGGCCCGTCGTCGGGGTTGCCGGTCTTCACGAGGACCGTGCCGCCCACGCCGGCCGAGGCCGTGCGGAACCGGATCTGGGAGATGCCGCCCAGGTTGACCGGGCTGAAGGAGAACCAGTCGCCGTCCTGGGTGAACCCGATGTTCTGGTTGCCGCCCTGACTGTCGCCGGTGGCCTCGATCTGCACGCCCGCCGGGTCGGTGCCGACGCCGTCGGCGACGCGGCCGGTGCCGGAGAAGTGCTCGGCCTGCTTGCGCTTGGGCTGGAGGATGACCTCGGCCCGGCCGGTCAGCGACTGCGAGCCGCCCTGGCCGCCCTTGTCGGCGTAGGTGGCCTCGAGGATGTAGAAGAGGTTGTCGTCGATCCCGTGACCGCTGTCGGTCAGGGTCTGGATGGTGCCCTCACACCCCTCGTGCTGGTCGAGCGGGTGGCCGTGGCTGTCGTGACCCAGGTAGGCCTGGATCTGCACCCTGGCGCAGTCGATCGTGCCGTCCTCGGGGTCGGTGACGGTGATCTTGTAGTTCACCTGGTCGCCGAACTCGAAGAAGCCGCCGTTCGGGGGCAGGTCGAGGGTGACGGTCGGGCGGGTGTTGCCGGCGTTGATCGGCAGGTTGGCGGTGCCGGTCAGGCCGTCGGGGTTGCTCACCTTGAGCACGGCGCTGAACTGGCCGGCCTGGGTGTAGGTGTGGCTCGGGTGCTGCGCGGTCGAGTCGGTCGTGCCGTCGCCGTCGAAGTCCCAGGCGTACGTGAGCGGCTTGCCGTCGGGGTCGCTGGAGCCCTGGCTGGAGAACTGCACGGCCAGCGGGGTCGGGCCGTCGGTCTTGTCGGCCGTGATCCGGGCGATCGGCGGGCGGGTGCCCTTGACGTACTCGATGCGGTAGATGCCGGAGTCGGCGTTGTCGCCGCCGAAGCCGGAGCCCCACTCGATGAGGTACAGGGCGCCGTCAGGACCGAACTTGATGTCCATGGGGCGCTTGAAGCTCATGCCGGTCAGGATCTGGTTGATCTTGACCTGGGCGTCGCCGGCCTCGTTGAGCAGGAACGAGAACATCTTGTTCGTGTTCCACTCGCCCATGATGGCCTTGCCGTCCCAGTACGCCGGCCACTTGACCGTCGACTCGGAGGCCGCGTCGTAGCGGTAGACCGGGCCGGCCATCGGCGCGCCGCCGTTGAGCTCGGGGAACCGGTTCGGGTTGACGCTGTTGACGTAGTCGATCGTGGCCGGGACGGCCGGCGGGAGCTGCGTCAGGCCGGTGTTGTTCGGCGACTCGTTGACCGGGTTGGCGCAGTTGAAGGGCTGCCCCGCCGTCTTGGTCGCGAAGTTCCAGTCGATGTACGGCGTGTTGTTGCCCACGCAGTACGGCCAGCCGTAGAAGCCGGTCTTGCTGACCAGGTTCCACTCGACGGTGCCCTGCGGGCCGCGCTGCGGGTTGCTCGCGCCGGCGTCTGGGCCGTAGTCGGCGACCATCACGTGGCCGGTCTTGGCGTCCAGGCCCATGCGGAACGGGTTGCGGAAGCCCATCGCGTAGATCTCGGGACGGGTCTTGTCGGTGCCCGGCGGGAACATGTTGCCCGGCGGGATCGTGTAGGTGCCGTCGGGCTGGACCCGGATGCGCAGCAGCTTGCCGCTCAGGTCGTTGGTGTTGGCGGAGGTGCGCTGCGCGTCCCAGGTGGCACGGCCGGCCTGCTCGTCGATCGGGGCGTAACCGTCCGAGGCGAACGGGTTGGTGTTGTCACCCGTCGAGAGCCACAGGTCGCCGGTCTTGTGGTCGAGCAGGATCTGGCTGCCGTGGTGGCAGCACTCCGCGCGCTGGACCGGGATGTTCAGGACCTGCTTCTCGCTGGCCATGTCGAGGGTGTCGCCGACGACCGTGAAACGGCTCAGCCGGTCGACGTTGACCCCGGCGGGCGAGTAGTAGACGAACACCTGGTTGTTGGTGTCGAAATTCGTGTCCAGCGCGATGCCCATGAGGCCGGCCTCGTTGGCCGTGTGCACGTTGAACTTCGCCGCCGTGACCGTGGCGCCGCTCGGCTTGATGATCTTGAAGTCACCGAGGCGGTCGACGAAGAAGACGCGGCCGTCCTTGGCGACGTCCATCATCATCGGGTTCGACGTGTTGTCGTCGAGGGTGATCTTCTCGTAGCTGCCGGACTGGGAGGCCGCGCAGTCGGCCTTCTCGACGCCCGCCGCCGTGCGGATGCCGCCGAGCAGCATCTTGGTGAAGTTCGCCTCGACGAAGCTCTCCTTGGTGTGGCCGAGGCCGGTGTACCAGGAGCGGCCGCCGTCGTAGTCCTGGCACCAGGAGATCGGGTGGTCGATCCCCATCGTGCCGCCGGTGTACGACTTCTCGTCGAGCGACTGCAGCACGTGCACGGTGCTACGCGGGTTGGTCTGGTAGTCGTACCACTCGTCGACCCGGGTCCAGGTCGTCGGCAGGTGGGCCGTCGAGGGGTGGGCGGGGTCCTCGGTCCGGAGGGTGGCCTGCTGGGTGGCCGGGTGGCTCTTGAAGTAGCCGCCGACCAGCTTGCCGTACCACTCCCAGCCGTAGTGGGTGTCGGAGGCCGAGTGGATGCCCGCGAAACCGCCGCCGCCCTGGATGTACTTCTCCAGCGCCTCACGCTCGGACGCGTTGCTCAGCGGGTCGCCGGTGGTCGACAGGAAGACGACCGCGGCGTACTGCGCGAGGTTGGCGTCGGTGAAGGCCGCGCTGTTCTCGGTCGCGTCGACGGCGAAGTTGTTCTCCGTGCCGAGCTTCTGGATGGCGGCGATGCCGTCGGGGATCGAGTCGTGCCGGAACCCGGTCGTCTTGGAGAAGACCAGGACCTTGAACTCGGGATCGGCCGCCGCGGCGGCCTGCGCCTGTGCGTGCGCGGCCACCGGGGGCGTCAAGGGCAGCACGAGGGCAGCGGCCAAGAGGAGAACCTTGGCCAGCCTTCGAAAAGGCATGAAGAGACCTTTCCTGACAGGAGGGAGACAGTCAGGCAAAGCGCGCGCGCCGATCACGCTGCCACGTATTCAGTTAGCCGGAGATGCCACTCCCCGGGTGATTAAGGAGGTTTGTAACACGGATGTTTCCGCTGGGCCCAGGGGTGATCAGGTAACGATTGCGATCAGTGCAGCGGCTTCGGCAGTTTGATCGTCACGATGCGGCTCTTCACCCCGCTGTCGACGAGGCGTCCGTCCGTGCCGAACTCGCCGAGCCCGAAGTCGTTGTCGTTGGCCACGACGATGGTGCGCGGGTCGAGGATCGCCAGGCCCTCCACCTTGCCGGGCAGCGTCGGGGCGACCTTCGACAGGTCGGCGACCAGCGTCTTCGGGGCCGGGCGCACCTGCGTCAGGTCGGTCAGCGCCTCCAGCGACGGGGTGGTCGAGGTGCGGTCGTACCGGCCGCCGAGGAGGTTCTTGGCCTTGGCCAGGTTGATCTCGTAGACGTGCGCGACCTTGTCGGTGCGCTCGTCGACCAGGATCCGGTCGCCCGCGACGTGGGCCAGGCCGGAGATCTTCATCTGGCTCTGGTCGCCGTTGTACGACGGGTCGAAGGTCGTGATGTCCTCGAACTGGTAGGCGTACTCGCCGGTGACCCGGCCGCGCCGGATGTCGAACGTGAGGATGCGCGCGGTGCGCGAGACGTCGCCGACGGCCTTCGTCGGGTTCTGCAGCGGGCTCTGCACCGCCAGGTAGAGCGTGTTGCCGTTGATCGCCAGGCCCTCGAAGCCGCGGTTCTGCGGGCGCAGCGACAGGATGCCGGGCAGCACGTCCTTCACCGGGTAGTCGGCGCCGGTCAGGTTGAGGCCCTGGGGCACGTACCGGGCGATGACCCGGCCCTTCGGCGACACGTGGATCAGCGAGGGGCTGTACTCGTCGACCAGCCAGAAGTCGCCGTGGCGGTCGACCACGACGTCCTCGGTGTCGACGCCGCTCGGGTTGTAGCCGAGCTTGGTCAGGCCGTCCCAGGTGTACGGCAGCTCGTCGTGCCCGGCCTGGTTCGACATGCCCGTGACGGGCCGGCCCGACCGGCCGGTGATCGGGATCCACTGCTTGACCTCGACGCCGAACCGGGTCGACACCCGGGCGATGGCCGGGGCGAACTCGGGGATCGGGAAGGTGCGCCGCTTCTCGCCCGCCACGGTCGGCTGCCCGTTGGGGCCGCGGTCGGTGACCATCCAGAACTCGCCGCTCCGGGAGGCGGGGAACAACCCGGAACCGATGCCGCCGAGCTTGACGCCGCGGTCGTCCTGGATCGACGACTGGAGCTCCTTCAGCGGGACCGAGGGGATGGTCACGTCCGAGACGACGACCGGGGCGGGGGCGGGCTTCGCCGTGGCCGTACCGGGAACCACGAGCGTCGCGGCGGCCAGGGCCAGACCGGCGAGAGCGGGACGGAGCATCGGCGTACCTTCCGTTATGTCACAAGATTGCCAGCCGACCACCGTAATGACCGATTCTGAACGCCGGGCCTCATCCCGATGAAGGGAAACCGGCGGGCATGCGCATCGGCCCGCCCCCGAACGGCCCGCCGCCGACCAGCACGGTCGACCCCGCCATGTAGCCGAACTCGTCGGTCGCCAGCGCGACCACCGCCCGCGCGATCTCCTCGGGCGTCGCCATGCGTCCCAGCGCCGGGACGTTGAGCGGCCCCCACGCCTTCTTGAACCCCTCCCAGACCGGACCGGGCAGATCGGGCCGCACCAGCGCGGTGTCGGTGGTGCCCGGCGCGATGGCGTTCACCCTGATCCCCCGTGGGCCGTAGTCCATCGCGGCGGTCTCCACGATGCCCTTCATGGCCTGCTTGCTCGCCGTGTACGCCGCCCCTCCCGGCCGGCGCGACTCGGAGGTCGTGCAGATGATGACGCCGCCGTTCGCCAGCAGGTGCGGGACCTCGTACTTGATGGCCAGGAACACGCCTCGGGCGTTGGTGTTCTGCACGTCGTCCCAGTCGGCGACGGAGAGCTCGTGCAGCGGACCGGTCTTGGTGATGCCGGCGTTGTTGAACGCGACGTCGAGACGGCCGAACGCCCGCACGGTGTCGTCCACGAACCTCTGAAGTTGCACGGGATCGCGGACGTCGGCCCGCACGTAACGGGCCCCGGTCGCGGCGGCGACCCGGGCGCCCTCCGCCTCCCGCCGCCCGCAGAACCCCACCCGGGCCCCCTCGGCGGCGAACGCCTTAACGGCGGCCTCCCCGATGCCGGAGGTGCCCCCGGTGACGAGCACCACCTTCCCGGCGAACCGCCCACTGGGCGGCGCGGCGGCGGCCGGACTGGTCGGCGGGTCACGGAGGAACGGCGGGACGACGACGGCCCCGGCCAGCGCCGCGGCCCCGGCCCCGGCGGCGGCGAGCCCGAGCACGGCCCGGCGGGCGGGCTTGCGTGGCTTCTCAGTCAGTGGTTCATCGCTCATGGGCTCAGCGTCGCCTTCCGAAGGCGCACGCACCTCCTGCTCCGGGACCCGCCGGATCCTCCGGCCGCAGGACCAGAAGAGGACGGAGGCGTTGAGGAATACCGCAAGGCGATCTTCGCGCATCGGGGGAACCGGCCCGAGAAGACCTGGGACGCATCATGGGGCGGTCCCGTCTCGGTGCAGGATGACGGGACCGTTCTCGCCATCCGACTGCTTCCGCGCTGCGGTCACTGATCGAGGACCGCACACGGTGCACCTGCGAGCTCATCGGCCTTTGGGGGATGCTGACCCCATGTCCCGTGTGCCGGCCGACGCCGCCGCTCAGGCGGCCGAGCTGGTCGCGGCGGCCCGCGACGACCCGACGAGCCGGCTGAAGCTGGCCGCCCGGAGCTACGAGCGGCCGCGTGGCCTGCGGGCCTACCGGCGGGCCGAGCTGGCGTTCATGCGCTGGCAGGTCAACCGGGGCCTGATGGCTCCCGAGACCGGCAGCCCATGGTGGCGCGCCGTCAACGAGACCCTGCTTCACGACACCACCGAGGCGTCACTGCTGGTCGACGGGGTTCCGGGCGAGCCGAGCAGCCCGGCGGTCACCCACTGGACCAGGTTCCTGCGTGCCCCTTCTCCGAGCGGCTGGTATCTGGCCCACAACGCCAGCATCGTCGCCGGATATCTCGCGCACCGGGCGCTCGTCGAACGGGAGACCGCGCTCGAACGCTTCTTCATGGACGTCGCCCTGCTGCGCGTGTTCTACGCCCACTGCCTGCTCGTCCGTCCCGGGCTGGCCCTCGGACGGCTGGCCCGCCTGGGGCCGCTGCTCGGCGACCCGCGGCGCAGGGGCGCCGACCTGTTCCTGTCGCTCTCGGACGTGCTGCCCGACACCTATCCCCTCGGCGACGAGCCGATCGAGAAGATCCTCGAAGGCGAGAACTTCCTCGGCCGGGTCTTCGACTACGGCGTCATCGTGCCGAGGCTCGAACCGCTCTATCTGGCCGCCGCCGAGGATCTCGGCGAACCGAGGGTGGCCACCCTGCACTGCGCCGACTTCCCGGTGTACGCGTGGCCGTACGAATACCGCCACGTCTGGCGCACCAGCCGTTCGCTCGCCGGGATCGCCCTGGTCAGGGCACTGATCGGCCCGGTCCGCGCCTGAACTTCCCAGGCTCCGGGACATGAGCCTTCTCGCTGTGCACGACATCCGCGCCGGCGCCCAGCTGGGCGGCCGATACCAGGCGGCCATCACGGCGGGCACCGGGGTGGGCCCGGTCCTCGGCGGGCTGGTGTCCGCCTGGCGCTGTCTTCCGGGACGCCGGAGAGATCTGGTGTGATTGGTCCGTGTTGAGGCTCCTCGGGCGGGATGACGAGCGACGGCGGCTGGATCTGCTGCTCGGCAACGCCCGCAACGGTCACGGCGGTTCGCTTCTGATCAGCGGGGAGCCCGGGATAGGCAAGACGGCGCTGCTGGAGGCGGCGACCACCGGCGTGGCCGGGCTCCGGCTGATCCGGCTCGACGGCTTCGAGTCGGAGATGGAGTTGCCGTTCGCGGCCATCCAGCGGCTGACGATCCCGTTGAGCGACCACCTGCCCGCGCTGCCCGACCGGCAGCGTGAGGCGATCAGGGTCGCCTCGGGCCTGGCCGAGGGGCCGCCGCCCGACCGGTTCCTGGTCGGGCTCGGCGTGCTCGGGCTGTTCGCGGCGGCGGCGGGCGACGTGCCGATCGTCTGCGCCGTCGACGACGCCCACCTGCTCGACCAGGAGAGCCTCGACGTCATGGCGTTCACGGCCCGGCGCATCGCGGTCGAGCCGGTCGCGCTGCTCTTCGCGGGCCGCGACGAGCAGGGCATCGCGTCCCGGCTCGCCGGGGTGCCCGAGCTGCTGCTCCAGGGGCTCACCCAGGAGCCGGCGACCGCGTTGTTGTTGCGGTCGTTGTCGGCGCCGATCGATCCGGCGTCGGCGGCGGCCATCGCGCGGGCCTCGGGCGGCAACCCGCTCGCGCTGATCGACCTGGCCGAAGAGGCCCGCGACATGACCGGCCTGGGCTTCGGCGGCGACCCGATCCCGGTCGGCCGCCGCCTGGAGGCCCACTACGCCCGCCGGCTGGGCCAGACCGACCCGCACGTACGCCTCTGGGTGCTGCTCGCCGCCGCCGACACCACCGGCAACGTCGACCTGATCACCTCGGCCGCCCGCGCGCTGGGCCTCGACGACGAGGTGGCCGAGCGGGCCGAGGCGATCGGGCTGGTGGAGCTGCACGAGACGGTCAGGTTCCGGCACCCGCTGGTCAGGTCGGCCGCCTACAACGCCTCGTCGGGCACCGACCGCAGGCGCACCCACCGGGGCCTGGCCGAGGCGGCGGCCGGGCTGGGCATGGTCGAGCTCGAAGCCTGGCACGCCGCCAAGGCCACCATCGGCACCGACGCCCGCGTCGCCGACCGGCTCGAACACACCGCCGACCTGGCCGCCCGCCGGGGCGGCCTCGCCTCCCGGGCCAGCATCCTCACCCGCGCCGCCGAGCTCACCCCGTCGGGGCCGGTCAGGAACTCCCGCCTGGTCGGCGCGGCCGAGGCGGCGCTCGCGGTGGGCGCGGTGCAGGTCGCGGGCGAACTGCTGGGCCACGTCGACGACGCCACCGCCGGGCCGGTCGAACACGGCCGGGCCATCGTCGTGCGGTGCGCGCTCGGCATGTTCGCGAGCGACGTGAGCATCCTGCCCCACTCGGCCGCCCACCTGGTGGCGGCGGCCGACGCGTTCCGCGGGCACGACCCGGAGCGCGAACGCGACGCCCTGCTGCGGGCCTACGAGGCGTGCGCCGTCACCGAGCGGCTGATGGCCGGCATCACCCAGCGGGAACTCGGGCTGCGCATGGAGGCGGGGGTGGCCGGCGGCGGCCCGGAAGCCGGCATCCTGGCCGGCTTCGCCTCGGTGGTGCTCCGCCCCTACGCCGAGGCGGTGCCCCGCGCCCGCGCGGCCTTCGACGCGATCATGGCGCTGCCCGACCACGAGATGATGCACATGGGCTCGGTCATCGCCGCCCTCGGCACCTTCCTCTGGGACGACGCCGGCCGCCGGTCCGGCCTGGCCCGCGCCGCCTCGGCGGCCCGGGAGGCGGGCGCCCTCCAGGCCCTCGACACCCTGCTCTGGGTCACCTCGCTCGCCGAGCTGACCGGCGGCACGGTCCGCCGGGCCGAGGAGTCGCTCGCCGAGATCCGCGACGTCCGGCTGGCCATGGGCTACGACGCGGTGAACGTCATCAACGCCGCCCTGATGGCCTGGACGGGCGAGCCCCGGCAGGTCGTGCTGGCCATCGGCGAAGGGGCCAACGCCATGGGCTACGGCGGGGTCGGCAGCGCCACCGCCGCGGCCCTCGGCCTGCGCGACGTCGCCGAAGGGGCCTACCGCGACGCGTACGACCTGCTCAAGCCGCTCATCGACGACCCCTTCCTGCACGTCACCTCGACGCAGTACACCGACTTCGTGGAGGCGGCCGTGCGCAGCGGCCGGGCGGCCGAGGCGCGGCCGCTCACCGAGCGGCTGATGGAGACGGCCGAGGTCAACGGGTCGAGCTGGTGCCGGGGCGTGGCCCTGCGTTCGCGGGCGCTGCTCAGCGACGACCCCGAGGCCGACCACGTGGCCTCCATCGAGGCGCTCGGGCCGACCCACGCGGAGATCGAGCTCGGCAGGGCGCACCTGGTCTACGGGGAATGGCTGCGCCGCCAGCGCCGCAGGAGAGAGGCCGGAGAGCAGCTTCACATCGCGGCCAGGCTCTTCGAGCGGGCGGGCGCGCACATCTTCGTACCGAGGACCAAGGCGGAACTGGAGGCGGCCGGGCTGAAGGCCGCGACCGCCGCCGGGTCGGAGATGCCCGACCTGACCACGCAGGAGCTGACCATCGCCCGGCTGGCCGCCGTGGGCCGCACCAACGCCGAGATCGCCGCCAACCTGTTCATCAGCGTCAACACCGTCGACTACCACCTGCGGAAGGTGTTCCAGAAGCTCGGCATCTCCTCCCGCCGCCAACTGGCCGACAAACTACGTGAATCGCGTGGTACGTAGCCCCCCGCCTCCAAGCGACGCTCGAGTCATCCCACTCGAGCGAAGGAGGCCACAGTGGCCTTTGTCACCGCGGACGACGGTGCACGGATCTTCTACAAGGACTGGGGGACCGAGGGGTCCCCGGTGCTGTTCAGCCACGGCTGGCCGCTGAACGCCGACGCCTGGGAGGCCTCGGCGCTGTTCATGGCGAACCACGGCCACCGGGCGATTGCGCACGACCGGCGCGGCCACGGCCGTTCCTCGCAGACCTGGCACGGCAACGAGATGGACACCTACGCCGACGACCTGGCCTGCCTGATCGAGCACCTCGACCTGCGCGACCTCACCCTCGTCGGCCACTCGACCGGCGGCGGCGAGGTCGTGCGCTACATCGGCCGGCACGGCACCTCGCGCGTCTCCCGCGTCGTGCTCGTCGGCGCGGTCCCGCCGCTGATGCTCAAGACCGACGACAACCCCGAAGGGCTGCCGATCGAGGTGTTCGACGGCATCCGCGCCGGCGAGGCGGCCAACCGTTCGCAGCTCTACCGCGACCTGGCCGACGGCCCCTTCTTCGGCCACAACCGGCGCGGCGACGTCGCGCAGGGTTTCAGAGACGCGTTCTGGCTGCAGAGCATGGCCTGCGGCCACCGCGCGGCCTACGAGTGCATCGCCGCGTTCTCGGCCACCGACTTCCGCCCCGACCTGGCGAAGATCGACGTCCCGACGCTGATCGTCCACGGCGACGACGACCAGATCGTGCCGTTCGAGGTCGGCGGCAAACGTTCCGCCGCCCTGATCGACGGCGCGGTTCTGAAGGTGTACGAGGGCAGCGGCCACGCCCTGCCCGACACCGACCGCGACCGCCTCCACGCCGACATCCTGGAGTTCATCTCATGACCACCGTCGTCCTCGTCCACGGCCTGTGGGTCACCCCGCGCAGCTGGGAGCAGTGGGTCCCCCATCTGGAGTCCAAGGGCGTGAAGGTGCTCACCCCGGCCTACCCCGGCTTCGACATCGAGGTCGAGGCGCTGCGGGAGAACCCCGACGTCATCGCCAACCTGACGGTCAACGACACGGTCGCCCACCTGGCGTCGGTCATCGAGGCCGAGCCCGAGCCGCCGATCATCATCGGTCACTCGTTCGGCGGCACGCTGACCCAGCTGCTGCTGGCCAAGGGCCTCGGCGCGGCCGGCGTGGTGATCGACTCGGCCCCGACCGAGGGTGTGCGGGTCAACCCGATCTCGCAGGCCAGGTCGTTGTTCCCGGCGCTGAAGAACCCCGCCAACCGGCACCGCGCCGTCGGCTTCACGCCGGAGGAGTGGCACTACGCCTTCACCAACACCCTGTCGGAGGAGGACTCCCGCGCGGTCTGGGAGCGGTACGCCATCGCCGCCCCCGGCTACTGGGTCTGGGAGTACGGCCTGTTCGCCAACTTCAAGCCCGGCCACCAGGACACGTGGGTCGACTTCGACGCCGACCGCGCGCCCCTGCTGTTCATCGCGGGCGAGAAGGACCACATCATGCCGCCGTCGGTGAACCGGTCGAACGCCAAGCACTACAAGAACTCGCCCGCGCTGACGGAGTACCACGAGTTCGAGGGCCGCGACCACTGGACCTGCGGCGCGCCCGGCTGGGAGGCCGTCGCCGACCACGCCCTGGAGTGGGCGCTGAAGCACAAGCGCTGACCTCAGGAAGCCGGCCCGCTCCCCCTGCCGGGGGAGCGGGCTTTTCGCTACCCGGCCGAAAGTTTCTCTCGAAAGCGCCAGTAGATCGCTGCATTCATCTGGTTGCATTGTGAACACGTCTCAAATTGATGGCTTCTGACCTGCGTATTCGCCTGTGAGCTGCGGGTTCAGGTTTCGGAGATGTTTCTGAAAGTTGTTGACAGCTCCGAGGTCCCCGCTGACACTTTCGGGGAAACCGATCCGCTCCCGTCGGTCGTTCCGAGCCCCTTAGGCAGGGAGGAAGCACACCCATGAAAAAAGGCTTAGCGGCCGCCGGAATCTGGGCCACGGTGATGGCCATGATCACGTTTCTGCCGGGCGTCGCCCAGGCGGCCGTGACCACGAACCAGACCGGTAACAACAACGGCTACTGGTACTCCTTCTGGACCGACGCCCAGGGCACGGTCTCGATGGAGCTCGGTTCCGGGGGCAACTACAGCACCTCGTGGCGCAACACCGGCAACTTCGTCGCCGGCAAGGGCTGGCAGACCGGCAGCCGTCGCACGGTCTCGTACTCGGGCAGCTTCAACCCGTCGGGAAACGCATACCTGACCCTCTACGGGTGGACCCGCAACCCGCTGGTCGAGTACTACATCGTCGACAACTGGGGCACCTACCGCCCGACCGGCTCCTACAAGGGCACGGTGACGAGCGACGGCGGCACCTACGACATCTACGAGACGACCCGCACCAACGCGCCCTCCATCGAGGGGACCCGGACGTTCAAGCAGTTCTGGAGCGTGCGGCAGCAGAAGAAGACCGGCGGCACCATCACCTCCGGCAACCACTTCGACGCGTGGTCGCGGGCCGGCATGCAGATGGGCAACCACGACTACATGATCATGGCGACCGAGGGCTACCAGAGCAGCGGCAGCTCCAACATCACGGTCGGCAGCAGCGGTGGCGGCGGCGGCAGCAACCCGACGCCCACCCCCACCAACGGCGGCGGCGGAGGCGGCGGCGGTTGCACCGCGTCGCTCTCGGCGGGCCAGTCGTGGAGTGACCGCTACAACCTGAACGTCTCGGTGAGCGGGTCGAGCAACTGGACGGTCACGATGAACGTGCCGTCGCCCGCGAAGATCAGCTCGACGTGGAACATCTCCGCGTCCTACCCGAACGCGCAGACCCTGACGGCACGGCCCAACGGCAGTGGCAACAACTGGGGCGTGACGATCATGCGCAACGGCAACAGCACGTGGCCGACGGTCTCCTGCCAGGCAGGCTGACCTATCGACCAGCGGAAAGCCCAGGTGATCGGTGCCTGGGCTTTCCGCCGTCCTCGGGTCAGGCCGGGCAGGTCTGACCCGGGAGGGTCAGCGAGGCGCGGGCGTGGCTGATGACGACGTCCACCCCGGCGACGGTGGTGACGTGGACGGCGTTGACCTTGAGTCCGGTGCCGTTCCCGTAGGGCACCCGTTCGTTCAGCACGATCTTGGCGACCAGCGGGATCGTGATCGTGTGGTTCACCGGCGGGTTCGTGATCGTCGAACCGTTGACCTTGAGCGTGGTGAAGGTGGTCGTGCCCGAGGTGGTGACGGTCCCGCTCTCGGTCGCGGTCGCCGTCGCCTGAGCGGTGATCTCCTCAGCCGTGATCAGGCCGTTGAGCAGGTTCAGCTTCGCGGTGGTGGCCTTGGCCCGCGCGGTACGCAGCCCGTCGGGCCCCACCGTGCCCGCGGCCTCCGTGGTCAGCACCCCGAGCGAGGCGACGGCCGGGAGGATCGCGGTCAGCAGCGAGTCGTTGTCGGAGCCGGGCGTGGCCGTGCAGGTGACGTCTGACGGCACCAGCGCCGCCCCGCCGATCAGCGGCGCGGTCACCTTCGCCGCGTGGGCGTGGGCGTCGAACTTGTGCTCCGGCGCGACGAACGACACCGACGCGCACGCCGCCGGCGGGTTGATGCCGACCCGGTCGGAGACGTCGGCCGGGCAGGTCGAGTACTCGCCGATGACCCCGGCCTTCACGGGGATGTTCACGGTGCAGCTGGTCACGCCGTCGCCGATGCCGCCCCCGGCGGAGACGACCCCGTTCACGACCGAGACCGACGGCTGGTCGCAGTCGCTCGTCGCGGCCCCGGCCGGGGTCAGCCCGTCGGGCAGCGCGGTCTTGAACGACCAGCCGTTCTTCTCCCGCAGCTCGGAGGTGTTGGTGACGGTCAGCTTGAGCGTGGCGGTCTGGCCGATCGCCGGGCTGCCCGGCGTGTAGGACAGGCCGAGCTGCGGGGTCACGTCGAGCACCCGCACGTTGTCGATCGCCCCGTCGTTGCCGTTGGTGCCGCCCTGCGTGTTGACCAGGCGGATGCCGAGCTGTGACCCGGAGAACAACACGGGCGCGTCGCTCGTGTAGGTGCCGACCGAGATGCCGCTGATCACCGCCCCCGGGTTTGCGCAGGTGTCGATGGGCTGGCTGAACGTCGGGATCGCGGTGTTCCCGTCGAGCAGGTAGAACACCATCAGCGGGTGGACGACGTTGCAGTTGACGGCCGCCGCGTCGACCGAGAAGGTGACGAACCGGTTGCCGCTCCCGATGGACACCGGGCTCTCCGTCTCCAGCTGCACCTTGTTGGGGCCGGGAGGCGTGTGCGTGAAGGCGGTCACGGCGTGGTTGGTGGCGGGGTCGCCACCGGCCCACTGACCCAGGGCCCCGGCCAGATCACGGACGACCGGCCACCATCCGCCGCACTGCTGCGCCAGCGGAGGCGCGACGGCCGGGTTGAGCCGGCTGGCGATGAGCCCGTTGCACGAGGTCAGCCAGGCGGGGTCGGCGGTGTAGGTCATGGCGTGGGGCGCCGGACCGGTGTAGTCGGTGACCATGACGGGCGCCGTGCTCACCCCGTTCTCGAACTCCTCGCTGAAGATGACCTGCGGATCGGCGGGCGCGGCGGCGGCCGCCCGCGGGGCCAAGACGGCGGTCAGCGGGATGAGGGTGAGCACGACCGCAGGGACGATTCGTCGCAAAGGTGGAATCCCTTCGTGGCGAACTGGCGGTCCTCAGTTCGTACACAAAGTCTCCGACGAACTACTCCCTGTCAAGAAACCGAGGCAATTGTCAGTAGTCACGCCATTCGTCGGGTTCAGCCGAATCGCTGGCCGACGGCTCCTGGATGTGGGTCTCCGCGCCCCAGCCTCTGAGCAGGGAGTCGGTGATCCGGGTGACGACGCGGGTAGGGCCCATCTTCTCGGCGTCCGACGTCCAGACGCGGCGGACCAGCCCGTCCTTGCCGATCCAGATCCGCCAGACGATTTTCTGCTTCGCGTCGTTTCCGGTCGGTCGTTTGCCGCCATAGTTGCGCTGGAACGCGGGAGAGACCCGATAGAGATCGGGGTGACTGATGACGCCTCGGTAAAGGGTGGTCGGAGTGCGGTCGTAGACCCCGCCGGCGCTCTTGCTCACGGCGCGGGCCAGCAGCGCCTTCAGGGTGGCGGGCTCGTCCATGGCGATGTCGCCCGCCGAGAAGTGCGGGATCGAGCCGGGTTCTTCGTATTTGACCCACGTCTTCGTCGGCGGAGTCAGGCACCACCAGCCCTGGCAATAGGAGCGGTCCTTGAAGATGAGGTAACGGAGCGGTGGGTCGGGGTATCTCGGATCGGCGACGTCGCGCCGGTCGACCGCCACGACCCCGTCAGGACCGAATTCGACGCGGGATTTCTGCCGATAGTCGGAGTCCTCCTCTTCCACGGTGGAGACGGCCGTCGTCATGGAGACGCCTCGACCGGCCACGAACTGGGCCCGGAGCGCGTCGGGCGGCGTCGTGGACACCGTGGTGAATACCGTGGCGAAAGCCGTGGTGGAAAACGTGATCGACGCCATGGCCGTCGCGGTGACGGCGATTCGGAATAAGCGCTGCATTCGACCCATCCTTTCGCCGCACCGAATGCGGTGACTCTGATGGTCACAGCCCTTGATTACGAAGGGATCGCGTTGATTATGCGTTTTTGAGGCTTTCGATGGCTTCGGTCAGGCCGATTTCCAAATAGCGGATGTCGTCGGTCGCGACCAGCATCGTCGCGCCGCCCACGATGGCTCCGATGATCTGGGTCGCCGCGCGCTCTGCGTCGGCGTCGGGCCGGACCGATCGCACGCCGTCGGCGACGTGGCGGTGCCAGCGGGCGTACATGCCCGTGATGATGCCTTCGACCGCCGGGTCGGCCAGGCCCAGTTGGGCCGTCAGCGCCGACAACGGGCAGCGGCGGCGCTGGGCGGCGTAGCGGGCGATCACGCGGTCGCGCCAGGCCTCCCACTGCGCCCAGGAGGTCAGGTCGCTCAGGTAGGGCTCCTGCTCCGCGAGGACGAGTTCGGCCTCGTGGGCGGCCACGGCGAGCAGCATGTCGGCTTTGCCGTCGGGGAAGTAGTGGAAGATCTGGCTCTTGCTCGTGGTGGTCGCGGCCCGGATGTCGTCGAGGCCCACGTTGGCGGGGCCGTGGTCGCGGATGAGCTTGGCGGCGCCTTCGACGATTCGCTGCCGGGTGGCGGCGCCCTTCGGAGTCAGTGCTCTCACCTGGGTACTCTAGCAAAAAGTGAACTTGACAGTCCATTTTTGGAGTGGCATTTTGGACCGCACAGTCCAATCCACGGAAGGAACCTCAGATGGACCTGCAGCTCACCGGCAAGCGCGCCCTGGTGACCGGATCGACCGGCGGCCTCGGCGCGGAGATCGCCCGCACCCTCGCCGCCGAGGGGGTGACGGTGGTCGTCCACGGAAGGGATCGGGCGCGGGCCGAGGCGCTCGCCGAGGAGATCGGCGGGACCGTCGCGATCGGCGACCTCGCGACCGACGAGGGCGCCGACGCCGTGGCGGAGGCGGCCAAGGAGGTCGACATCCTCGTCAACAACCTGGGCGTCTTCGACCCCTCGCTGACCTGGGACGTGCTGACGGCCGACGACTGGAACGACATCTACAACGTCAACGTCGTCGCGTCGGTACGGATGATCAAGAGGTTCGTCCCGGGCATGAAGGAGCGGGGCTGGGGGCGGGTCATCCAGATCAGCAGCGCCCTCTCCGACCACCCGATGGACACCCAGCCCCACTACGCCGCGACCAACGCCGCCCGCAACAACCTGGCCGCCTCGCTCTCCCGGGAGCTGAAGGACTCGGGGGTCACCTCGAACGCGGTGGCCGCCGGCGGCATCCTCACGCCGAGCGCGAAGGTCCGGCTCACCGAGCTCGGGCGGCAGTCGGGCTGGGGCGAGACCTGGGAGGAGATGGCCGAGACCGCCGGCCGCCGCCTCACCACCATGGTCGACGTCGGCCGGATCGGCCTGCCGGAGGAGTACGCCGGCATGGTGACCTTCCTGGCCAGCCCGCGCTCGAACTACGTCACCGGCGCGACGTTGCGGGTCGACGGGGGATGGCACTGATCGATACCGCTTGACGGAGATTCCCCTATTTCCTACATTAAAAGTAGGAAACTGAGAGGTGATCTCCGTGCGCCGGTTCCGCGCCCCCCTAGCCGCACTACTCCTACTTCCGCTGCTCGCCGCCTGCGGCGGGACCAGCGCACCCGAGCAGGCCCCGGCCGGCCCGCCCGCCAAGGGCGGCTCGCTCGTCTTCGGCGTCAACACCGAGCCGGCCAACCTCGACCCCCACGCCAGCCCGCAGGACGTCACCGGCCTGTTTACCCGGCCCGTGCTCGACTCCCTGGTCGCCCTCGACGACAAGGGCGACGTCCACCCGTGGCTGGCCAGCTCGTGGGAGATCTCCGACGACCAGCTGACCTACACCTTCAAGCTCCGGACCGGGGTGAAGTTCAGCGACGGCACGCCCTTCGACGCCGCCGCCGTGAAGACCAACCTCGACCACATCGTCGACCCGGCGACCAAGTCGCAGCTGGCGGCCGCGGCGTTCGGGCCGTACGAGAAGAGCACCGTCGTCGACCCGCAGACCATCGAGGTCACGTTCAAGGAGGCCTATTCGCCCTTCCTGGCGGCGCTCGCCACCGCCTACTTCGGCATCCAGTCGCCCAGGCAGCTGGCGCTCGGGCCCGAGGCGCTGGCCAAGAAGGTCGTCGGGACGGGCCCGTTCGTCATCGACGCCTACGTGCCGCACCAAGGCATCACCTACCGCCGCAACCCCGACTACGACTGGGCGCCCCCGATCGCCAAGCACTCCGGGCCGGCCCACCTCGAACGCCTGGAGTTCAAGGTCATCGTCGAGGACGCCGTCAGGCTCGGGGCGCTGACCAGCGGGCAGATCGACGCCATCGCGAGCGTGCCGCCGGTCAACGTCAAGCAGGTCGAGGCCGACCCCAAGCTGACCGTCCTCCGCAAGCAGGCCCCGGGCGGGAACTACAACTACTACCCGAACAACGAGAAGGGGGTCTTCGCCGACCAGAAGGTCCGGCAGGCCTTCCGCGACGGCATCGACTTCGCCACCGTCGTCGAGAAGCTCTACTTCGGCGCCTTCGACCCGGCGTCCAGCGCGATCTCCCCGGCGACGGCCGGATACGACAAGACCACCGAGACGCAGTGGACGTACGACCCCGAAGGGGCCGCCCGGCTGCTCGACGAGGCCGGCTGGTCGGCCAGGGACGCCGAGGGCTACCGCACCAAGGACGGCCGGCGGCTGACGGTGAAGTGGCCGTTCCTCAAGGCGCTGGCCCGGGAGCAGCGCGGCACGCTGGCCGAACAGGTGCAGGCCGAGGCCAAGAAGGCCGGGTTCGACGTCCAGTTCGTCGACGTCACGCCCGCCGACTTCACCCCCAAGGCGCTGGCCGGCGACTACGACCTCATCGACTTCAGCTGGCAGCGGGCCGACGGCGACGCGCTGCGCAACCTGTTCGCCATCTCCAACATCCCCCGCCCCGACTTCTTCGGCCAGAACCTGGCCCGCTGGCACGACCCCGAGACCGACGGCTGGCTGACCGGCGCGCTGCGCACCACCGACCCGGCCGAACGGGCCGCGCTCTACGCCAAGGTCCAGCAGAAGGCCAACACGAACGCCACGATCGTCCCGGTCTACGTCTTCACCTACCTGCTGGGCGCCTCGAAGCACGTCCAGGACGTCACCTTCGAGCCGCAGGCGTTCCCGACCTTCTACGACGCCTGGGTGTCGAAGGCATGATCCGCCGCATCCTCACCCGGCTCGGCACCTCGGTGCTGGTGCTCTGGGGGGCGGTGACGGTCTCCTTCACCGCCCTGCACCTGACGCCCGGCAACGTGGTCGACGTGCTGATCGGCAGCAGCGTCGTGACCCCCGAGGTGCGGGCCCGCATCATCGCCGACTACGGGCTCGACGAGCCCCTGGTCGTCCAGTACGCCACCTACCTGGGGCGCGTGCTGCGGGGCGACCTCGGGCGGTCGTACCAGCTGCACGAGCCGGTCGTCTCGGCGATCGGGGCGCAGCTCGGGCCGTCGTTGCAGCTCGCGGGGGTCTCGCTGCTGGTCGCGGTCGTGGTGTCGACGACGCTCGCGGTGCTGACCGCGCGGCGCAGGCCGTGGATCAGGGGGTTGTCGTCGGGCCTGGAGCTCGTCGGGGTGTCGATCCCGACGTTCTGGACCGCGATCCTGCTGCTGACGATCTTCTCGTTCCAGCTCGGCTGGTTCCCCGCCGTGGGCGCCGACGGCCCCGCCGCGCTGGTGCTGCCGGTCATCGCGGTCGCGCTGCCGATCACGACCCTGCTCACCCAGATGATGCGCGAGGGCCTGGAACTCGTGCTGGAACAGCCCTTCGTGCTGACCGCCCGCACCCGCGGCATGTCGGACCTCGGGGTGCGGCTCCGGCACGCGCTGCGGCACGTGCTGGTGCCGACCGTGACGCTGATCGGCTGGCTGGTCGGCCTGACGGTCGGCGCGATGGTCGCGGTCGAGCAGATCTTCTCCCGTCCGGGCGTCGGCCAGCTCACCCTGACCGCCGTCGGCGGCAAGGACCTGCCGATCGTGATGGGCGTGGTGCTGCTCACCGCGGTCCTGTACGTCGTCGTCAACGTCGTCGTCGACCTGCTCTACCTCCTCATCGACCCCCGGCTGCGGGGTGCCGCGTGAAGGTCTTCGCCGTCGCCTTCCTGGCCCTGGTCACGCTGGCCGCGCTCGCGCCCTCCCTGCTCACCGGAGGCGTCACCCCCGACGCCGCCGACGCGCTCGCCGCCCTCCAGGGGCCCAGCGCCGACCACCCGCTCGGCACCGACGCCAACGGCCGCGACGTCCTCACCCGCATCGTGTACGGAGCCGCGCCCTCCCTGCTGGCCGGGCTCGGCGCGACGGCCCTGGCGGTGGTCGTCGGCACCGCGCTCGGGCTGCTGGCCGCCCTCGGCGGGCGGGTCGTCGACGAGATCGTGATCCGCCTGGTCGAGATCGTGTTGTCGCTGCCGACCCTGCTGCTGGCGCTGCTCGTCATCACCGTCACCGGGCCGGGCACGGTCAACGTGATCTTCGCCATCGCCCTCTACACCGCGCCCGGCTACGCCCGGCTGGTGCGCGCCCAGACCATGGTGATCCGCAACGCGGGGTTCGTCGAGGCGGCCGTCTCGCTCGGGCTCGGCAGGGGCCGGATCATCACCCGGCACGTGCTGCCCAACGCGTTCGAGCCGCTGGCCGTGCTGGCCACCATCGAGGTCGGCACCGCCCTGGTGGCCGCCGCCTCGCTCAGCTACCTCGGGCTGGGGCCGCAACCGCCCGCGCCCGAATGGGGGGCGATGCTCTCGGCCGGACGCGACTACTTCTCGGTCGCCTGGTGGATCGCCGTCTTCCCCGGCGTGGCCATCACGCTGACCGTCCTGTCCGTCACCGTCGTCGGGCGGCGGTTGCAGCGGAGGATCGTATGAGCATCCCCGTCGTCGAGGTGACCGACCTGCACGTGAGCTTCCCGGGCGTGCACGCCGTCAGGGGCGTCTCGCTCGCCGTCCACCCGGGCGAGTGCGTGGCCGTCGTGGGCGAGTCGGGGTCGGGCAAGAGCGTCACCGCGCGCACCCTCCTCGGGCTGACCGGCGAGGAGGCGACCGTCACCGCCGGGCGGCTGGCGATCGAGGGCGTGGACGCGTCGGGCTTCCGCGAACGCCAGTGGCGGTCGATCCGGGGACGCGTGATCGGCTACGTCCTCCAAGATGCGCTGGTCTCGCTCGACGCGCTCCGCCCGGTCGGCAGGGAGATCGCCGAGACGCTGAAGCTGCACCGCGCCGCGCCCCGGCCCGAGATCCCCGGCCGGGTGCTCGACCTGCTGACCGAGGTCGGCGTGCCCGAGCCGACGGTCCGGGCCCGGCAGTATCCCCACGAACTGTCCGGCGGCCTGCGGCAGCGGGCCCTGATCGCCTCGGCCATCGCGTGCGGGCCCCGGCTGCTCATCGCCGACGAGCCGACCACCGCGCTCGACGTCACCGTGCAGGCGCAGATCCTCCGGCTGCTGGCCGAACGCAAACAGGCCGGTCAGGCGCTGCTGCTGATCAGCCACGACCTCGCGGTGGTGGCCGAGCTCGCCGACCGGATCCTCGTCATGAAGGACGGTGTCGTCGTCGAGGACGGCCCGGCCCGGCGGGTGCTCGGGGCGCCGGAGCACGCGTACACCAAGAGCCTGCTCGCCGCCGTGCCGCGGCCGGGCAACCGCACCACCGTGCCCGGTGACGTGGTGATCAGGGCCGAGGGCCTGGTCAAGGCGTTCAAGGGGAGGACCGCCGTCGACGGGGTCTCCTTCGAGCTGCGGGCCGGGCAGACGCTCGGCGTCGTCGGCGAGTCGGGCTCGGGCAAGACGACGACGGCCCGGCTGGTGCTCGGCCTGCTCAAACCCGACCGGGGGACCGTCGAGGTCGACCGGCGGCAGACGCAGGTCGTCTACCAGGACCCGCTCAGTTCCTTCGACCCCCGGTTCTCGGTACGCCGCATCATCGACGAAGCCCTGGAGGTCGGCGGCACCCCCCGGCACGAACGCCGCAGACGGGCGGTCGAGCTGCTCGAACAGGTGGGGCTCGACGAGAGCGTGCTCGACCGGCGGCCGCTGAAACTGTCCGGCGGGCAACGCCAGCGGGTGGCCATCGCCCGCGCGCTGGCCCCCCGCCCCCGGGTGATCGTCTGCGACGAGCCGGTGTCGGCGCTCGACGTGTCGATCCAGGCCCAGGTGCTCGACCTGCTCACCGGGCTGCAGGCCGAACTCGGGCTCGCCTACCTGTTCATCTCGCACCACCTCGGGGTGGTGCACCACGTCAGCGACCACGTGCTGGTGCTGAAGGACGGCCGGGCCGTCGAGTCGGGCGACGTACACCAGATCTTCACGGCGCCGGCCGACCCGTACACCCGGGAACTGCTCGCCGCCGTGCCAGGAGGGCACCATGACCAAACAGATCCATCTCGCCGCGCACTTCCCGGGCGTGAACAACACGACCGTCTGGTCCGACCCCAGGTCGGGTAGCCAGATCGACTTCGACTCCTTCAAGCACCTGGCGCAGACCGCCGAACGGGGCAGGTTCGACTTCTTCTTCCTGGCCGAAGGGCTGCGGCTGCGCGAGATGAAGGGCCGCATCCACGACCTCGACGTCGTCGGGCGGCCCGAGTCGCTGACCGTGTTGTCGGCCCTGTCGGCCGTGACCACCCACCTCGGCCTGGCGGCGACCGTCAACTCCACCTTCAACGAGCCCTACGAGGTGGCCCGGCGGCTGGCCACCCTCGACCACCTGTCGGGCGGCCGGGCCGCCTGGAACGTCGTGACCAGCTGGGACGCCTTCACCGGCGAGAACTTCCGGCGCGGCGGATACCTGGCTGAGACCGACCGGTACACCCGCGCCAGGGAGTTCCTGCAGACCGCCCGCGAACTGTGGGACTCCTGGGCCCCCGACGCGCTGCCGAGGTCGGACGGGCGGTTCGCCCGGCCCGGCGGCATCGGCTCCTTCGAGCACACGGGTCAGCACTTCGACATCCGCGGCCGGTTCGACGTGCCCCGGCCGCCGCAGGGCCACCCGGTGATCATCCAGGCCGGCGACTCGGAGGAGGGCCGCGAGTTCGCCGCCGCCTCCGCCGACGTCATCTTCAGCCGGCACAGCAGGCTGGACGAGGGACGCGTCTTCTACCGCGACGTCAAGAGCCGCCTCGCGAAGTACGGCCGCACCGCCGACGACCTGAAGATCCTCCCGGCCGTCACCTACGTGCTGGGCGACACCCAGGAGGAGGCCGAGGAACGCGCGGCCGAGATCCGCCGCGCCCAGGTCGGCCCGCGGACCGCGATCCTGTTCCTGGAGGCGATCTGGGGCCGCGACCTGTCCGGGTACGACCCCGACGGCCCCCTCCCCGACGTCGAGCCCGACCTGGAGACGGACGTCTCGAAGGGCCGGGCCCAGTTCCGCCGCGACCGCGCCGAGACGGCGGCCAAGTGGCGGGCGCTGGCCGAGGAGAAGAACCTCTCCATCCGCGAACTCGTCATCGAGACGGCCGCGCCGCAGACCTTCGTCGGCACCGCGCGCTCGGTCGCCGCGGAGATCGACCGGTTCGTGCAGACCGACGCCGCCGACGGCTTCATCTTCGTGCCCCACCTCACCCCGGGCGGCCTCGACGACCTCGTGGACCAGGTCGTGCCGCTGCTCCAGGAGAAGGGCGTCCACCGGACCGACTACACCGGCCCGACCCTGCGCCACCACCTCGGACTGAAGGAGCTCTCATGAGCCTGCACCTCGCCGTCGCCCTCGACGGCGCCGGCTGGCATCCGGCCGCCTGGCGGGCCGAAGGGGCCCAACCCGACCGGCTGTTCACCGCCGGATACTGGGCCGACCTGGTCATCGAGGCCGAACGCGGCCTGCTCGACTGGGTCACCTTCGAAGACTCCCTCAGCCTGCAGTCGTCCCGGCACGACCAGGTGCTCGGGCGGCTCGACGCCGTGCTGCTGGCCGCAGCGGTCGCGCCGCTGACCTCGAAGATCGGCCTGATCCCGACGACCAGCGTGACCCACACCGAGCCGTTCCACGTGGCGATCGGCATCGCCTCGCTCGACTACGCCAGCAAGGGCCGCGCGGGCTGGCGTCCGCGTGTGTCCGGGCGTCCCGACGAGGCGGCCCATTTCGGCCGCCGGGAGGTCCCGGACCTGGACGCCCTGTTCCGTGAGGCGGCCGACGCCGTCGAGGTGGTGCGCCGCCTCTGGGACAGCTGGGAGGACGACGCCGAGATCCGCGACGCCGCGACCGGCCGCTTCATCGACCGCGACCGGCTGCACTACATCGACTTCCAGGGTGAGTTCTTCTCGGTCAAGGGCCCGTCGATCACCCCGCGCCCGCCCCAGGGCCAGCCGCTCGTCACCGCGCTGGGCCACTCGACCACGCCCTACGAGTTCGCCGCCGCGAACGCCGACGTCCTGTACGTCACCCCGGCCGACCGCGACGACGCCCGCCGGATCGCCGGGGAGGTCAGGGAGCTCAACCCCGGTCTGAAGGTCTTCGCCGACCTGGTCGTCTTCCTCGGCGACCACAAGGCCCGCCTCGACGACCTCGACGGCGCGCCGCTGGAGTCGGACGCCCACGTCTTCGAGGGCACCCCCGCCGAACTCGCCGACCTGCTGCTCGACTGGGGCTTCGAGGGCTACCGGCTGCGTCCGGGCGTGCTGCCGCACGACCTGACCGCCATCACCCGGGGCCTGGTGCCCGAGCTCCAGGCGCGGGGGGCGTTCCGGACCGCGTACGAGGCCCCCGACCTGCGTGGACGTCTCGGGCTCGGCCGTCCGGCCAGCCGGTACGCGAGGGTGTCGTGAAGTTCCTCGCCCTCACGCTGGGCTTCCACACCGACCCCGGCATTCCGGTCGAGCGGCGGTTCCGCGAGATCGTCGACAGCGCGGTCGTGGCCGAGGAACTGGGCTTCGACGGGTTCGCGTTCGGGGAACGCCACGAACGCCCGTTCCTGTCGTCGTCGCCGACGGTCGTGCTGAGCCACATCGCCGCCAAGACGTCGACGATCCGGTTGTTCACCGCCGTCACCACGCTCGCGCTGCTCGACCCGGTCAGGGCGTTCGAGGACTACTCCACCCTCGACCACCTGTCGGGTGGCCGGCTGGAACTGATCATCGGCAAGGGCAACGGCACCGCGCAGGCCGAACTGTTCCACGTCACCGAGGCCGACCAGTGGGACCGCAACCGCGAGGGCTACGAACTGTTCCGCCGCCTCTGGCGGGAAGATCGGGTGACCTGGTCGGGCCGGTTCCGTCCGCCGCTCGTCGACGCCGAGGTGCTGCCCCGCCCGTTCCAGCGGCCGGTCAGGGTCTGGCACGGCAGCGCCACCAGCCGCGAGTCGGTCGACCTGGCCGCCTCCTACGGCGACCCGCTGTTCTCCGCGAACGTCTCGAACCCGGTCGAGCCGTACGCCGACCTCGTCGCCCACTACCGGGAACGCTGGGAGCACCACGGCCACGACCCGAAGGACGCCGTGGTCGGCGCCGGCACGGCCGGCTACTACGGCGCCCCGAAGTCGCAGGACGCGATCGAGACGTACCGGCCGATCTTCGACGCGCGGCTGAAGTTCTTCGCCCAGCGCGGCCTCGACCCGGTCTTCCACAGCCTGGAGGACGCCATCGAGCGCAGCTCGATCCTGGTCGGCAGCCCCCAGCAGATCGTCGACAAGGTCCACCGCTACCACGACCGGCTCGGCCACGAGGTGATGCACATCTCGGCCGAGGCCGACGGGCTGCCCGCCGCGAAGCACCGCGCCTCGCTCGAACTGTTCCAAGCGGAGATCGCGCCCGTGCTCCGCGCCGACATCCCCAGCAGACCCCTGGGAGGGCTCGCATGACCCGGCTGTCCATCCTCGACCTGGCCCCGATCGTCTCCGGCGGCGACGCCCGGCAGGCCCTCGCCGACACCCTCGACCTCGCCCGCGCGGCGGAGGCGGCCGGCTACCACCGCTACTGGCTGGCCGAACACCACTTCACCCCGGGCGTAGCGAGCTCCGCCCCGGCGGTGCTGATCGGCGCGGTCGCCGCCGCGACCAGCACCATCCGCGTGGGCTCGGGCGCGGTGCAGCTCGGCCACCAGACCGCGCTCGGCGTCGTCGAGCAGTTCGGCACCCTCGACGCGCTCCACCCGGGCCGCATCGACCTGGGGCTGGGCCGGTCGGGCCAGCGCGCCAAGGAGTTCAAGGACGCGCCGCCGCCACCACCCCAGGAGGCGCGGGTGGTCGACGGCCTGCTGATCCCCAAGCCGTTCTCGTTCGCCTCCATCGCCGACAAGTCGATCTTCACCCTGTGGGCGCAGCTGCTCCAGCAGCCCGGCGCGCAGTCGCCCGACTTCGCCGAGCAGGTGGACGACATCAGGGCGTTCATCGCCGGCTCCTACCGGTCGGCCGAAGGCGTCGAGGCCCACGTGAACCCGGGCGAGGGCGCGGACCTGGAGTTGTGGATCCTCGGCAGCAGCGGCGGCCAGAGCGCCCAGGTCGCGGCCGAACGCGGCCTGCCGTTCGCGGCCAACTACCACGTCGCCCCGTCGGCGGTGCTGGAGGCCGTGGACGCCTACCGCGACGCCTTCAAGCCCTCCGACCTGCACCCGAAGCCCCACGTGATGGTGTCGGCCGACGTCGTCGTGGCCGATACGGAGGCGGAGGCGAAGCGCATCGCCGCACCTTACGGCCTGTGGGTGCGCAGCATCCGTACCGGACAGGGCGCGATCCCCTTCCCCACGCCCGAGGAGGCGCTCGCGCACGAGTGGACGCCCGAAGACCGCGACCTGGTCGCCGACCGCGTCGACACCCAGTTCGTCGGCACGCCCGCCCAGGTGGCCGACCGCCTGCGCGTGCTCCGCGACGTCACCGGCGCCGACGAACTGCTCGTCACCACCATCACCCACGACCACGCCGACCGCGTCCGCTCGGCCGAACTGCTCGGCCGGGCCTGGAAGGAGCTCTCATGACCACCCGCGAGGACGAAGTCCGCGACCTGCTCACCCTGACGGGCACGACCTGGATCGACGGCGAGACCGTCGTCCCGGGCCTGCCCGGCGTGTGGACCCCGGCCGGCGGCGGCGTCGAACTGAAGGCCGGCCTCGACGACGGCCTGACCATCGACGGCGAGCCGGTCACCGGCCCGGTCGTCATCACCCCGGACGCGTCGGCCCTCCGCTACGGCCGCGTCAAGATCCAGGCCCTCGTCCGGGACGGCCTCCCGGTGATCCGCACCTGGGACCCCGACGCCGAGACCCTGCGCGCCTTCCAGGGCATCGAGTCCTACGACCACGACCCGGCGTGGATCCGCCCGGCCGTCTTCCGCACCTACGGCGAGACCCGCCCGGAGACGGTCCCCACCGCCGACGGCCGCGACCGCGACCTCCTCCTGATCGGCGACGTGGTGATCGACCTCCCGGGCGGCAGCCGCACCCTCGCGGTCACCGAGACCACGACCGGCCTGTCGGCCCAGTTCGGCGACCTGACGAACGGCGAGGAGACCTACCGCTTCCGCACCCTGCCACTGCCGTCACCGGGCCCGGACGGAAGCCTGGAGGCCGACTTCAACAGGGCGCACCTGCCGCCGTGCGCCCTGACCGACCACTTCCTCTGCTTCTTCCCCCCTCCCGGCAACCGCCTCGACGTACGGGTGACCGCAGGGGAGAAGCGCCTAGGTTCTTAGATCGGAGCCCCGAGGAGGATGCGGCCGCCGCCCGGAACTCGTGCAGCTGGTTCGAGGCCGATGCTGATCGCTTTCGTTATCGCCGCTTGCGACGATGGCCACGTCTTCTGGGATGGACGGAGTCGTGATGAGGCGATCGTTGGCTTTGGTCGTGGCCGCGCTGCTGGCCGGTGGGGTGGCCGCGCCCGCTGCGGCGGTCACGCAGACCCGGCCGCCCGACCCCGTGCGGGCCGTGCAGAAGCAGTTGCGTCAGGGGCACGGGGTGCGGATCTCCGAGCTCACCGCGATGATCGACGGGACACGCTCCACCGCTGCGGCCCGCACACGCGGTCGGGTGCAACTGAGCCCGAAGGGGCCGGTCGCCTACGACGCCACCATTTACTCCATTCTCGTTCCGGAAAGCTCCTGGCGGACCGCTCTTGGCGGGGCCGATTGGGACGACACCACGCACGTCGGCGGGGTCACGTACACGCATGAACCGCCCGGCAGTCTCCCCGACGGCAAGTCGTGGATCCGGTGGGACTGGAAGGCGCCGGAGGTCGCGGTTTTCAGCGATCAGGCGATCAACGTGTTCGATGAACGTGTTCTGCGCATTCTGCTGCGCGGGGTCACCGGCAAGGCCGTTTCCGGCGGGTATGTCTATCGCGGCGTCGTGAGCCACAAGCGGCTGGGGCTTCCTCCCACCGGTGACGTGAAAGACGAGATCCACTGGTCGCTCTGGACCGACGCCACGGGCCTGCCCACCCGGCTCCGGACCACGGACCTCGTCTATGGCCGGGAGCCGAAGATGGGCCACAGCTACGACACCCGCTTCCTCGACTGGGGGTTCCCCCTGGTCGTCACCGCGCCGCCGGCTGACCAGGTGATCGACTCGGCTGACGTGTGACGGCGACGACGGCCGGGTCCGGTACGTCGGAGCGGCCGGTTCGCGTGGGGCCGAGCCGGCTCCGCACCTGACCCAAGAAACAGGCCCTAGTCCGGGCCGAGCATCGCTGACGTGCCGCCGACCAGATGCCGTTCCACTATCTCCACGATCACCGTTTCGGCGTCGGCCCACGTCACCGGGCCGTCGTTGCGCTGGTAGGACAGGTCGGCGAAGTACGGCGTCAGCCAGGGCATCGAGTTGCGGGTGAACGAGTCGCCGATCAGCACCGTCTTCGGTTCGTACCGTGCCGCGCCCGCCCGGTCGAGCCGGTAGCGGTCGATCGTCTCCTCGCGGGGGGCGCCGAGCAGCACGCCCAGGTCTCCCTCGCGGGGTGCGCGGCCGGTGAATCGCAACCGGGTGTCGGCCGCCAGGGCCGGATCCAGGGCGTGGGCCAACTCGGCGGCGTAGGTCGCGGCGGCGCGGTCGGTCCAGTGGCTGTCGGTGCGCCAGTACGCCGGTCGCCCCGTGGTCTGCTGGAGTCGTTCCAAGGGGGTGCGCAGGTCGACGTACCCGGGGAGATCGGCTTTTTCGAGGGCGGCCCAGAATTCGGCTTTGTGCGCGTGGAGGCACTTCTGGCCGGGGAAACGCGCTGGGAGCCACTGCGGGGAGATCGTCGTCTTGTCGGGGGCGACGGTGAGGACGAAGCGTTTGCCGGCCGCCTCGACGCGTTCGGCCAGGCGGCGCAGCGCCTCCATCGTCTCGCCGATCGGGCGTTCCTGCTCGCAGGCTTCGGTCACGTCGTCGCCGAAGTAGAGCCAGCCCTGCTCGCCCTCGATGACCTTCGGGTAGCCGTGACCGTAGGCGGGGGCGTGGCCGAACACCGCTTCGGTCAGGGCGACGTTGGCGCGTACCGCCTGGTCGCGTAACGGGAGGTGGGCGGTGGCCCAACCGGTCCAGTCGCCGTCCAGGGCGGGCAGCGGGGGCAGCGGCTTGTTCTCCATCTCCACGGCGCGGGCGCCGGCGGCGAAGGCGACGGCCGGGAGGAAGAAGAACAGCAGTGCGGCCAGGCGGGTTCGCATGGGCGTCCACCTCAGAACTGGTAGTAGAGGAACGGGCTGAAGGTGCCGGCGGCGACCAGCAGGGCGGCGTAGGGGGCGGCCAGCCAGATCAGGGCCGCGCGGAGCGGGCGCGGGCCGGTCGCGACGAGCGGGCCGAGCGGGCGGGCGGGCAGGAAGACGATCAGCAGGGCCAAGGCGAAGACGGCCAGACGTTGCGGGTTGGCGGCGTGGGCGACGAACTCGTCGAGCGGGCCGGGCCGCCAGGTCACCATCGCGCCGAGCATGTTCCAGGCGGCCGGCAGGCTCTCGGCGCGGAACGGCACCCAGCCGAAGACGACCAGCAGGAACGTGATCGCGCGGCCCGGCGGAAAACGCAGCAGGCGTTCGGCGATCAGCAGAAAGCCGTGATAGAGGCCCCAGACGAGGAAGGTCCAGTCGGCGCCGTGCCACAGGCCGCACAACACGAAAATGGTGAGCAGATTGCGATAGGTCTTCCACGGGCCGTGCCGGTTGCCGCCGAGCGGAATGTAGACGTAGTCGCGGAACCATCTCGACAACGACATGTGCCAGCGACGCCAGAATTCGGTTATCGAATGCGCGGAATAGGGCCGGTCGAAGTTCTCCGGAAGCCGGAATCCGATCATCAGGCCGAGGCCGATCGCCATGTCCGAGTAGCCGGAGAAATCGAAATAGATCTGCAGTGTGTACGCCAGCGCGCCCACCCAGGCCGTCGCGGTCGACATCTCCGCGCCGGGCGCGAACGCGGCGTCGGCGATCGGCGCGAGCGAGTCGGCGATGACCACCTTCTTCGCCAGCCCGAGCGCGAACCGGGGGAAGCCGGCCGCGAGCCCGCCCTCCACGGGCTTCGAGAGCTGCCCCGAGATCTCGTGATATCTGACGATCGGACCGGCCACGAGCTGCGGGAACATCGCGATGTACGTCACGAACCCGACCACGCTGGTCTGCGCCGGCGTGCTGCGCCGGTAGACGTCCACGACATAGGAGATGTGATGGAAGGTGAAGAACGAGATGCCGATCGGCAGCGCCAGTTCGACGAGTGGCACGCCCTCCATGCCGAGGGCGCGGATCTGCTCGGTGGCGAATCCGGCGTACTTCCAGATCGCCAGAATCGACAGGTTCCACGTGACGGCCGCGACGAGCACGGCCGCGCGGTGGGGTTCGATCCGGTCGAGCACCCGGCCCGCGGCGTAGTTCACCGCGATGGCCGATAAGAGCAGCAGCGTGTACGCCCCCGCGCCCCACGCGTAGAAAACCAGGCTGGCCACCGCGACGACGCCGTTCCTGAACTTGGGCAGCAGCCAATAGGCCACCAGGGTGGCCGGCATGAAGAACCACAGGAACAGTGGTGAGGCGAATGACATCGCCGGGAGTCCACCAGCATTCTCGTAGGGGCGGCGTGACGAGAATCGGTTATGCCCCCGTTATTCGCCTTCTGACATCCTGGGCCGAATGCGGGTGCTGGTCGCCGAAGACGAACGAATGATCGCCGACGCCGTCGTGGCCGGATTGGCCGCCGAGTCGATGACCGCCGACGTCGCCTACACCGGGGCCGCCGCGCTGACCCTGCTCGCCGCCCGCGACTACGACGTGCTGGTGCTCGACCGCGACCTGCCGGACGTGCACGGCGACGAGATCTGCCGCGCGGTCGCCGGGAGCGTGCGGGTGCTGATGCTGACCGCGCTGGGCGGCGTCCACGACCGGATCGCCGGGCTCGCCCTGGGAGCCGACGACTACCTGCCGAAACCGTTCGCGTTCGCCGAACTGGTGGCCCGGGTGCGCGCCCTCGGCCGCCGTTCGGGCCCCGCCGACCCGCCGGTGTTGCGGCGCGGCGATCTGAGCCTCGACTCGGCCCACCGGCAGGTGTTCCGGGGCGGGCGGTACGTGCCGCTTGCGCGCAAGGAGTACGGCGTGCTGGCCGTGCTGCTGCGGGCGCGTGGCGGCGTGGTGTCGGCCGAGGAACTCCTGGAGAAGGTGTGGGACGAACAGACCGACCCGTTCACCAACACGGTGCGGACCACGATGATGAAACTCCGCCGCAAGCTGGGCGAACCGGCGGTCATCGAGACCGTGCCCGGCGTCGGCTACCGCCTGCCCTGAGCATCAGGGCCCGCATGGCGCTGCTGTTCGGCGGGGTGATGCTGCTCATCGGCGCGGCCCTGCTGACCTGCGTGTTCCTCGTCGTGCAGAGCACGATGGGCCCGCTGCCGCAGGAGACGACGACGCTGGTCTTCTCCTCCGACGGCGGCGGCCCGTCGTTGTCGGGCCTCTACGAGCAGGCGGTCAAGCGCGTCTATCTGGAGCAGACCCAGGAGCGGGTGCGCGGCTTCGGCGGCCTGGTCGTGCTGGCCGCGACCCTGATCGCGGCGGCGGCCGGCTGGCAGGCGGCCGGGTGGGCGCTGCGCCCCGCCCGCCGGGTGACCGTCGCGGCGCGGCGGGTGGCGCTCAGCCACGACCTGACCGAACGCATCGGCTACGACGGCCCCGACGACGAGATCCGGCAGCTGGCCGACATCTTCGACGGCGTGCTCGGGCGGCTGGTCCGCGCCCAGGACGGCCAGCGCCGCTTCATCGCCAACGCCTCCCACGAGCTGCGCACCCCGCTCACCGTCAACCGGACCCTCGTCGACGTGGCCGTCCGCCGCGCCGGGGCCGGTGACGAGGTGGTGCGGCTGGGCGAGTCGCTGCTGGTCGTCAACGAACGGCACGAACGGCTCATCGACGGGCTGCTCGCGCTCGCGCAGGGGGAGCAGGCGCTGACCGACACGACCGCGTTCGACCTGGCCGACGTGGTCGACCACGTCGTCGACCTGGGCGCGGCCGAGGCCCTCGACCGCGAGGTGACGGTCGTCCACGAGGTGGCCGAAGCGCCGACTGAGGGCGATCCGGTGCTGGTGGAGCGGCTGGTGCAGAACCTGTTCGAGAACGCCGTCAGGCACAACGCCCCCGGCGGGCGGGCGTGGTTGACGACGCGGGCGGCCGGCGCCGAGGTCGAGCTGACCGTCGAGAACACCGGCCCGGTCGTGCCGGCGTACGAGGTCGAGACGATCTTCCAGCCGTTCCGGCGCCGGTCGGAGCGCGGCACCGGGCTCGGCCTGTCGATCGTGCGGGCCATCACCACCGCCCACGGCGGCACGGTCGCCGCGCGGCCCAGGGAGGACGGCGGGCTCGCGGTCACCGTACGGCTGCCGCGGACCCGGTGAACCACCACGACCGGCCTTACGTCTCTGGGGCATGAGACTGAGAACCACCCTGCTGGTGGCCCTGTTGTCGCTGGTCACGGCCTGTGGCGGCGGCGAACTCGCCGCGACCGCGGCCGAGCCGGAGCAGAACGCGCCGGCCACGCCGGTCGCGGTGCTGCGGGCCGAAGGCGGGTTCGTCACCGCCAGCACGAACGTGCTGCGCGCCCCCCGGGTCGTCGTCTACGGCGACGGCCTGGTGATCGCCGACGCGGCGTACAAGATGACCATTTCCGCGGCCGAGGTCACCCAGACCGTGGACGCGTTGAAGAAGTACCTGACCGGGCAGCCCCCCACCGCCACGCCGAAGCCGGGCGCGCCGATGGTGACCGACATCCCGGCGACGGTGCTGGGCGTCGTGGGTGACGACGGCAAGATGATCGAGGTCAAGGCCGAGGCGCTCGACCAGGTCGCCGACTTCTACCCCAAGGAGCTCGTCGACGCCAAGAAGCTCTTCGACGGCCTGGCCGCCAAGGCCGCCGAGAAGAAGGAGCCCTACACCGCCGACCGCATCCGGCTGGCCGCCGAGTCGGTGCCGACCGCCGAGGGCAAGCGCACCCCGTGGCCGGCGGGCGTGCCGGAGCCGTCGGGGCAGATCGACCCGGTGTGGCAGAAGGACCTGACGGGGGCGGAGGTCCCGGCTCTGGTCAAGGTCGCGCCGCCGGTCCCGGACGCCGGGCTGCCGATCTTCGAGACGAAGGCGGGCGTGTTCGTGTTGTCGTGGCGGTATCTGCTGCCGAACGAGTGACGTGTAAAGGCCCCGCCGGGGAGCGTGCGGCGGGGCCTTACGCCTTAGTTTGTATGGTAACCAAATCAATAACTCTATAAAAGGAAGTCCAGGAGGATCCGGCGGCTGTGCTGGGCGGGCAGGCTGCCGTAGGCGTCGTCGGGGGCGTGCTCGGCGAACGGCAAAATCTCCGTCGTCACCGGGACGCCGTGGTCCTCCAGCAGCCGGGCGAAGGCGGTCACGTCCTGGGGGCGGGCGCTGCGGTCCCGGTCTCCGACGACCAGGAGGGTCGGCATGAGGCCCGGCCGGGCGAACGTCTTCGGGGAGACCTCGCGGTAGCGGCCGGGGAACTCCGACGGGCTGCCGCCGGTGTAGAGCACCGCGGCGTTCCGGCTGCCGTCGATGTTCCGGGTCCACATCTCCGACACGTCCGTGACCGGGTAGAACCCGACCACGCTCGCCGGAGGCGGCGGGACGTCGCCGCAGCTCGACGTGATCTCCCCGGCCCGCAGACGATAGGCGGCGTTCAGGGCCAGGCCGCCACCGGCTGACATGCCGCCCATCGACAACCGGTCGACGTCGAGGTTGAAGCGGGCCGCGTTGGCGCGGGTCCAGGCCAGGGCGCAGACGAAGTCCTGCGGGGCCCTGTCCCAGGTGGGCGCGCCCGGGGCGGACAGGCGGTAGTCGACGGCGACGGCGGCCACGCCGTGGTCGGCCAGCCAGCGGCCGGTGCCGCGCAGGTCGGCGCGGTCGAAGGTGTGGAAGCCGCCCGCGTGGGCGAGCACGATCGCCGGGGTCCTGGCCGAGGCGCCGCGCGGCAGGTAGACGTCGGCCTGCAGGTCGGCGGTGAACGTCTCGGTGACGTCGGGCTTCGCGCCGGGGTAGGCGATCTGGGTGAACATCTCCGCCCACTGGACGTCGGTCCCGGCCTCGTAGGCCGCCTTGGCCTGCAGGCCCGCCACGACGACCGCCCCGGCGGTGGCGACCGAGGTGACCACGGTCAGCACGCGGCCCCACCGCCGCAGGCCCAGCCGCAGCGCCAGCAGCCCGAGCAGCAGGCCGGCCAGCCCGATCAGGGCGACGTGCAGCGGATACTGGCCGGTCAGGACCGGGCCGATGACGCCGGCCTTCGGGATCGCGGGCACGTAGCCGCCGAGGACGAGCGCCCCGGCCACGAAGGCGAGCAGCGAGGCCACGAGGGCGATCAGGATTCTGAGCATGCGAAAGAGAACTCTTGTCATGAGGGGGTTCCTTAGAAGGTCATCCGGCCGGGGGTGACCAGGCCGGTCTCATAGGCGAAGACGGCCGCCTGGGTGCGGTCGCGCAGGTGGAGCTTGGACAGGATGCGGCCGACGTGGGACTTGACGGTCTGCTCGGCCACGTGGATGGCGGCGGCGATCTCGGTGTTCGACAGGCCCCGGGCGACCAGGACCAGCACCTCGGTCTCCCGTTCGGTCAGGCCGGCGATCCGTTCGCTGACGTCGGGCAGCGGGACCCCGCCCTGCCGGGCGAACTGGCTGATCAGGCGGCGGGTCACGGTCGGCGCGAGCAGCGCGTCGCCCGCCGCGACGACCCTGACCGCCTCGGCGAGCCGGTCGCCCGAGGCGTCTTTCAGCAGGAAGCCGCCGGCTCCGGCGCGCAGCGCCTCGTAGACGTACTCGTCGAGGTCGAACGTGGTGAGGATGAGCACGCGGGCCGGGAGGGTGCGGGTGATCTCCCGGGTGGCCTCGATGCCGTTCACGCCGGGCATCCGGACGTCCATGACGATCACGTCGGGCGCCAGCTCGGCGGCCTTGGCCACGGCGTCGGCCCCGTCGACGGCCGTGCCGACCACCTCGATCCCCGGCTGGACGCCGAGCAGGATGGAGAAGCCCTCCCTGACCATGGCCTGGTCGTCGGCGATGAGCACGCGGATGGTCATGACGTCTCCGTGAGGGGCAACACGGCGCTGACGGCGAAGCCGCCGTCGGCGGTGGGGCCGGTGGTGAGGGTGCCGCCCAGCATGGCCGCGCGCTCCCGCATGCCCAGGATGCCGTGCCCGGCCCCGGCCGAGGCCCTGGGCCCGTCCTGCGGGCGGGCGTTCACGACGCCGATCCGGAGCTCGCGGTCGTCGCGGACGACCCGCACCGTGACGGCCGCGCCGGGCGCGTGCCGCATCGTGTTGGTCAGCGCCTCCTGCACGATCCGGTACGCGTTCAGCCCCACCCCGCGCGGGACGTTCGCCAGGTCGCCGGTGGTCTCCAGAGTGGCGCCCGAGGCCAGCCGGTCGAGGTCGGCCAGCGACGGCTGCGGGGCGACGCCGGGTTCGGCCCGCAACACGCCGAGCAGTCGGCGCAGCTCACCCAGCCCCTCCAGCGCGGTGGACCGGATCGTGGCGAACGCCTCGGTCAGCTCCGGCGGCGGGTCGGCGACCCGGTGGGGGCCCGCGTCCGCCTGGATCGCGATCACCGACATGTGGTGGGCGACCACGTCGTGGAGCTCCCGGGCGATCCGGGCGCGCTCTTCGAGCAGGGCCCGCTCACCTCGTTCCTCGGCGAGGGCGGCCTGAGCGTCCCGGCGGCTGCGGATCAGCCACCCGGCCGCCCCGGCCCCCGCGACCGCGACCACGGCGACCGGGCCGCCGGGCAGGACCGGCAGCACGCCGGCCGCGGTGAACAGGGCGGTCTTCCCGGTGTCGAGATTCAGGGCCAGCAGCAGCACGATCCCGGCCTGCACGAGCCATCCGTACATCGTGTCGTTGGAGCCCGGCGGATGGGTGAGCTGCACCCAGACGAGCAGCACGCTCGACGCGGCCCAGGCGGGCACCGGCCACCACAGGGCCGCGACCAGCATCGCGGCGTGCACGACGGCCACGATCTGGGCGAGCTGGTCGTCGCCCGTCATGGCCAGGAGCACGGCGGCCACGACGACCAGTGCGCGGGGAAGCGGTCCGAACCTCATGGCTCCAACGGTAGGAAGAGCGGCGGCTGGTCCGCGTCACTCTCAGGTAGGGGTGGTGGGAGTGATCCGGCAGGATGAACGGGTGGCAGCTGCGAAGGTCCTCGTCGTCGAGGACGACCCGGTCATCGGGACCGAACTGGTCGAGGCCCTCGGCGTCAACGGCTATGTCCCCGTACTGGCGGTCACCGGGCGGGCGGCCATCGAGGCCGCCCACGACGGGGCGCCCGACCTGGTGCTGCTCGACCTCGGGCTGCCCGACGTCGACGGCGTGGTGGTCTGCCGGAAGTTGCGGCTGGCCGCGCCCGAGGCGGTGATCGTCGTACTGACCGCCCGGACCGAGGAGCTCGACGTGGTGGTCGCCCTCGACGCCGGGGCCGACGACTACCTGACCAAGCCGTTCCGGCTGGCCGAGCTGATGGCCCGGTTGCGCGCCCACCTGCGGCGGCAGGCGGTGGTGTCGCCGGGACGGGCCCTGTCGGTCGGCGGGCTGCGGCTCGACGTGGCGGCCCGGCGGGCCTACCTCGACGGGATCGAGCTGTCGCTGCGGCCCAAGGAGTTCGACCTGCTCGCGGTGCTGGCCGGGCAGCCCGGCGAGGTCGTCACGCGCGAGGAGCTGATGGACCGCGTCTGGGACGAGAACTGGTTCGGCTCGACCAAGACCCTCGACGTCCACGTGTTCGCGCTGCGCCGCAAGCTGGAGGAGCCCGGCGGCAGGGCGCCCCGCATCACGACGGTCCGGGGGCGCGGCTACCGCATGGAGCCCTGACTCAGCGGCTCGGCAGCAGGAGGCTGAAGGTCGGCGGGCGGTCGCGCCGCAGGATCAGCCGGCCGCCTTCGGCCTCGGCCAGCGAGCGGGCCAGGCCCAGGCCGATGCCGTGGCCGTCGCGCGGGATGCGGCCGAAGATGTCGCGGCCCTCGGGCACGCCCTCGCCCTCGTCCGACACGTTCAGCGCGATGCCCGCCCCGACGTCGGTCACGGTCAGGGCGATCTGGCCCGCGCCGTGGCGGCGGGCGTTGTCGAGCAGGACGAGCAGGATCTGCCGGACCGCCGCCGTCGAGGCCGTCACCTCCGGGAGGTCGTCGTCGACGCGGATCGTCACCTCCTCCCAGTCGGCCCGGATCTCCGCGATCAGGACCGGCAGGTCGAGCGGGGTGTGGCCGCTGTCGCGGGAGAGGGTGACGAGGTCTTCGATGATGGTCTGCAGCCGTTCGGCCCGCGCCATGGCCTTGGCCACCTTCTCGGGCGAGGGCCGGTCGAGCGCCGACTCCAGGCCCAGCATCAGGCCGGTCACACCGGTCCGGAGCTGGTGGGACACCTCGCCGCTGAACGCCCGCTCCCGGGCCAGCACCTCGCCGAGCCGCCCGGCCGTGGCCGCGAGGGCCTCGCCCGCCTGGTCGACCTCCAGGACACCCGATTTGGGGGCCCGTACGGTGAAGTCGCCGTCGCCGAGGGCCTGCGCGGCGCCGGTGAGCCGTTCGAGGGGGATCGCCAGCCGCCGCGACAGGTAGATGGCCACGGCCGCGCCGACGCCCAGCGCGGCCAGCGCGAGGATCGCGATGAGCTGCCAGGCTTCGTACACCTCCTCGTCGACCTCCTCCGCCGGGGTCGCCACCCTGACCACGCCGGTCCCCGAAGGGATCGGGGCCGCCGCGACGTAGTCGGCGCCCTCCTCGCCCTGGTGGGGCAGGCCGTCGCGGACGGTGCGGGCCGCCAGGGGCGAGGTCGCCGGGCCGGCCCCGGCCGTGAGCCGGCCCTCCTTCGAGTAGAGGCCGATGAGGATGTCCTCGTCGTCCTCGCGGGGCAGCACCGTCGGGTCGTCGCGGAGGGCGGTGGCGTGCCGGGAGGCGCTGCGGGCCAGGTCGGAGGCGGTCCGGTCGTGGTAGCGGTCGTTCGTCAGCACCGCGAGCGGCACCGCGAACAACACGATCGCGAGGGCGGTCACCCCGAGGATCGCGGCGAGCGCGCGCTGCCGCAGCGGGGTCCCTTCGGGCGTCATGCCGGTATCGTCCCAGCTGGTAGAGAAAGTGAACGGAGGGTTAACCAAACCCTCATCGGCCGCTGACCAGGTCATCCCTAGCGTGAAATGGTGATCAGGTTTGTCGTCGGGCTGCCCCTGCTGGTTCTCGTGACGGTGCTCGGAATCGTCGCCGAGATCCCGGCCTGGACGGCCGTCGACGGGGCGCTGGCCCAGATCGTCCACGACGCGAGGAACCCGTTCCTCACCGGGGTCGCCCTGCTCCTGAACCTGCTCTTCGGCACCGAGGCGGGGGTCGTCATCTCGCTCGCCATGGGGGTGTTCGCCCTGGTCGTACGCACACCCGAGGCGGTGCGGGCGCTTCTGGTGGTGCTGGCCGGGTGGGGGCTCGGGGCGCTGCTGAAGATCCTCTTCGACCGGCCCCGGCCGCCGGTCGGCTTCTCGATGCTCGGCGACATGGGCGACACGAGCTTCCCGTCGGGGCACGTCTGCCTGACGGCCGCCGTCGCGGTCGCCGCCTGGGTACTGGTCGGGCGGCGGTGGGTCGTCGCGGTCGGAATGGTGCTCGTGGCGGGGCAGATGCTGGCCCGCGTCTATCTCGGCGTGCACTATCCCACCGACGTGCTGGCGGCGGTCGTCGCGGTGGCGGCGTCGTCGGTCATCGTGCTCAACGGCGGGCCGGGTCATCCCAGGGCGTCGCGCAGGGCCGCCCGCGAGGTTATCCCCAGCCTGGGGAAGATGCGGTAGAGGTGCGCGCTGACGGTGCGCGGCGACAGGAAGAGGCGTTCGCCGATCTCCTTGTTGCTCAGCCCCGACGCCGCCAGCTGGGCCACCTCCAGCTGCTGCGCGGTCAGCCCGTGGGCCGCGTTCGGCGTCTGCGTCACCGCCACGCCGGTCGCCCGGAGCTCCTGCTCGGCCCGTTGCCGCCAGGCCGTCGCGCCGATCCCGGCGAACAGGTCGGCCGCCCGGCGCAACTCGGGCCGGGCCTCGCCCGGCTGGTGCCGCCGCCGCAGCAGCTCACCGAGGGCCAGCCGCACCCGCGCGTGGTCGAACGGCCACCGCTCGGTCCGCGGCAGGGTCAGCGCCGCCCGGAACCGGGCCACCGCCTCGTCGTCCGGCGCGACCAGCGCCTGGGCGGCCAGCACGTGCAGCCGCAACCGGGGCGCCCGGTCGGTCAGCGCCGAGGCCGCCGCGACGTGGGCCCTGGCCTCCTCCAGACGCCCGGTCCGCACGGCCGACTCGACGAGCTCGAACACCGCCCAGGGGGCGTAGGCGACGAAGGGGTCGATCTCTCCCGGGCGGCTGACCGCGGTCCAGTGCGTGTACGCCGTCTCGTAGTCGCCATGTGCCATCGCGGCCAGCGCCAGGTTGCGGGCCGACAGGGACAGGTGCAGCGCGCACCCGCGCGGGGCGGCCCAGTGGTCGACCGTGCGGGCGTACTCGCGGGCGCTGTCGACGTCGCCGCGCCCGGCGGCGATCCAGCCCAGGCTGCACCGCAGGTCGTGGGCGAGCAGTTCGAGGTCGTGCCGGACGCACAGGTCGAGGCCGTCGTTGGCGGCGCTCTCGGCGGCGTCCCACCGACCGGCCAGGAAGTGGTCGTGGGCGGCCAGCCAGTAGCCGCTCGCCGCGTGGGTCACCGCGCCCTGGCCGGTCTCGCCGTCGATCAGGGCCCTGATCCGGTCGCGGTATTCGGGCAGCAGGTCGAGATGGGTGGCCGCCCGGCAGAGCGCCGCGATCCGGCCGGGCGGGGTGTCGGCGGGCAGCGTGTCGAAGGCCGACCTGACCCGGCCCGCCGTGCCGTCGCCGCGCAGCACGTCGTGCAGCAGCCGCACGTGGTCGTCGTCGCAGCCCGCCACGGCGTCGCTCACCTCGGCCCAGTGGTCGGCGTCCTGGGCGTAGGAGGCGGCCATCACCCGTACCAGCGGGCCCGCGCCCGGGGAGCCGCGCAGCAGGCGGCGGGCCGCGTCGAGGTCGCCGTCGCGCAGCAGGAGGATCTGGGCGCGGGTGACCAGCGCGCGGGCCGGGTCGCCGCGATGGGCCTCGTCGAGCAGCTCCTGCGCCAGGCCGAGCTGCCCCGACTCCCCGGCCAGTTCGGCGGCGTGGGCCAGCCGGGCCGCCTTCGCGGCCGGGTCGGGGGTCAGCTCGGCGGCCCGCTGCAAAGCCTTCACCGCCAGGCCGGAGCCGCCGCGCAGGCTGACCGCGCGGGCGGCCGCCTCGATCTCGGCCGCCAGGTGCTCGTCGGGCTCGACGGCGGCGGCGGCCAGGTGCCACATCCGGCGTTCGGGGTCGGAGCGGTGCTGGTCGGCGAGCGCCGCGTGGGCCCGCCGGGTCTCGTCGGGCGCGGCCGTGTTGATGATCGCCGACCGGACGAGCGGATGCCGGAACCGCATGCCCGACGGCGTCGAGTCGCGCGTGACCAGCCCGAGCCGCTCGACCTCGACGAGGTCGTGGGGCGACAACTCGGCCCGGTGCTCCAGCCGGTCGCCGTCGAGGGCGGTGACCAGCAGGGTCGTACGCACCCTCGGCTCCAGCGACAACACCCGGCCCGCGAACGCCGTCTCCAGCCGGGTGCGCAGCGGCGCGCCGCTCGGCAGCAGCTCCACCCCGACCGACGTCTGCGGCAACTCGGTGATCGCCAGCGGGTTGCCGGCCGCCTCGGCCAGCACCCGCGCCCGTACCGACTCGGGCAGCCCCGGGTGGAGCAGGTCGAGCAGCCGGCCCGACGCCTCGTCGTCGAGCGGGCCGACCTCGACCATGTTGATGCCGGGCGTCACCCGCTCGGTCGCGGTCAGGGGCCGGCGGGCGAAGATCGCGCGCAGGTCGTGGGCGCGCAGCCGCATGAGGATGAACATCATCACCTCACGCGTCGGATGGTCGACCCAGTGGGCGTCCTCGACGGCGACCAGCACCGGCCCGTCCTGCGCCACCGCCGCCAGCACGGCCAGCGACGCGACCGAGATCGCCAGCCGGTCGGGGGCCGGGCCCTCGCGCAGGCCGAGCACCCGGCGCAGCACGTCCTGGTGGAACGGCTCGATCCGGTCGAGGTGGTGCATCACCGGCGCGAACAGCTGGTGCAGCCCGGCGAAGGCGAGCTGGGCCTCGCTCTCGAACCCGGTGCCGCCCAGGATCGTCATCCCGCGGCAGCGCGCGTACGCCAGCGCCGCCTCCAGCAGCACCGACTTGCCCACCCCCGGATCGCCGTGCAGCACGACGTTGGGCAGCACCCCCGGCGCGCGGTCGATCGCGCCCCGGAGGACGGCCAGCTCCCGCTCCCGGCCGATCAGGTCCATCGCGCGTCTCCTCCGAGGTGCAGTCAATTGACTGATTGCAGCGCCGGCCCGGACGGGAACGCTGGTCGAATGTCCTGGCTACGAGTGGGTTCCGACGTGCGCCTCTTCTATGAGGACTTCGGCGAGGGGGAGCCGGTCGTGCTGATCCACGGCTGGCCGCTGTCGCACCGCTTCTGGGAGGCCCAGACCGGGCCGTTCGTGGCGGCCGGGAAGCGGGTCATCGCGTACGACCGGCGCGGCTTCGGCCGGTCGTCGCAACCCTGGGACGGCTACGACCCGCCGACCCTCCTCGCCGACCTGGGCGTGCTGGTCGACACGCTGGGGCTCGACCGGGTGTCGCTGGTCGGCTTCTCGACCGGCGCGGCCGAGGCCGTGGGCTACGCCGTCTCGGCTCCGGCGCGGGTGCGCCGTCTCGTGCTGGCGAGCCCGGTGTTGTTCCCCGACCCGCTCGCGGCCGACCTGCACGCCGCCGTGCGGCACCGCCTGCCCATGCTCGACGACGTGCTGCTGCGCATGTTCGCCGTGGACGGAGACCAGGCGCTCGACGAGCAGACCCGCCGCTACCTGCTGAGACACGCCTCGGAGGCGTCGCCGAAGGGCACCGCCGACGCGCTGCTGGCCTGGCGGGACGCCGACCCGGAGCCCGACCTGAAGCGGCTCGACGCGCCGACCCTGGTCGTGACGGGGGAGGCGGACGCGTTCGTGCCCGCCGAGGAGCAGCGGGTGCCGGGCGCGACCCTGCTGACCATCGCCGACGCCCCCCACGGGGCTCCGCTCACGCACGGCGAGCAGTGGAACGAACAGGTGCTGGCCTTCCTGGCGTGACCACCCGCCGATTGTCCCATCAGTACGCGGATGCAGTCATCTGACAGATTCCGCCGGAAACGCCCCGGCCTAACTTCGTAGACGTCAGCCCGACCGGCGAAGGGAACCCCGAAATGACGAACACCATCGTCCTCGTCCACGGCTTCTGGGTCACGCCCCGCTCCTGGGAGCACTGGATCACACACTACGAGGCCAAGGGCTTCCGCGTCCTGGCCCCCGGCTACCCGGGCTTCGAGGTGGAGGTCGAGGCGCTGCGCGCCGACCCGACGCCGATCGTCGACCTGCGCGTCCCGCAGATCATCGAGAAGCTGGAGAAGGTCATCGGCGACCTCGACGAGCAGCCGATCATCATCGGCCACTCGGCCGGCGGCGCGTTCACCCAGATCCTGCTCGACCACGGCTACGGCGCGGCCGGCGTCGCGCTCAACTCCGCCCCCACCGAGGGCGTGCGGGTCGTCCCGCTGACCCAGGTGAAGTCGACCTTCCCGGTGTTGAAGAGCCCGGCCAACCACCACAAGGCCGTGCCGATCGAGTACGACCAGTGGAAGTACGCCTTCACCAACACCTTCCCCGAAGACGAGTCCCGCGCCCTGTACGAGCGCTACGCCATCCCGGTGTCGGGCCGCATCCTGTGGGACAGCGTGCTGGCCAACTTCCAGCCCGGCAAACAGGCCGTCGCCGTCGACTACCACAACGACGACCGGGCGCCCCTGCTCTTCGTCTCAGCCGGCGAAGACCACATCATGCCCCCGGCCATCCAGAACTCCAACGCCAAGCACTACAAGTCCGACACGATCACCGAGGTAAAGCACTACGAGGGCTACCCGCACCTGCTGCCCGCCGCCCCCGGCTGGGAGGGGATCGCCGACTACGTCCTGGAGTGGGCGCTCAAGCACGCCAAGTGAATCAGAGCGGATAGGGCCCGAAGCGGCCCCACGCGACGAACACCGTCAGCACCAGCAGAACGGTCGCCGGGATGGCCTGCGGCAGCTCCTTGCGGCGCACGTGCACGAGCACCGCGCCCGCCATGGCCACGGCCAGCCCGGCCGCCGCGATCGGGACGAGGATCGGCGCGATCCCGGTCACCCCCGGCAGCACCAGCCCGAACGCCCCCAGCCCCTCGACCACGCCGATCGCCTTGACCTGACCGGCCGTGAAGTCCTCGGTCCACGCGAGGCCCGACTTCGCCAGCTCCTCCTTCGGGCGGCCGATCTTCATCGCGCCCGCGCCGAGGAAGGTGAGGGCGAGGAGGGCCGTGACGACCCAGAGGGCTATGTTCATGGAGCTTCCTTTGTGACTTGAAGATTCAACCGAAACCTAGTCCCCCTTCACACGGGGCGTCGAGGCGGGCATGCCCTAGGCGCACCCGGATCAGACGTCGTGGCGCGGCTGCCGGGTTCCCTGTCATACCAATCGTCACCAGTGACCCTTAAGGCCGGTGATGGCCCGGCATGCTCCGCTTCATGCGAAGGATCGTGCTCGCCTGTGTCCTGCTGCTCGCCACGTTCGTGGCGGTCCCGGCCCGCGCCGCCGCGCCGGCCGACGACTGCCCGCCGGGCGAGATCGCGGGCATCACGTCCGTCGACGGCGGCTACTGGCTGGCCGGCCGCGACGGCCGCGTGCACGCGTACGGCACCGCGAAGCTGTTCGGCTTCCCGGGCAAGCCCGCGGTGGCGATCGAGGCGACCGCGTCGGGCGAGGGCTACTGGCTCGCCGCGGCCGACGGCACCGTGTGGGCGTACGGCGACGCGAAGCCCGCCCGCACCGCCGCGCCCGCGCTCACCTCACCGGTCGTCGGGTCGACGCGGACCGAGACCGGCCTCTGGCTGACCACCGCCGACGGCACCGTGGTCGCCCCCGACGGCAGCCGCACGGCCCGCAAGCACGCGGTCGTCGACATCGTGGCGACCGCGTCGGGGAAGGGCTACTGGCTCGTCGCCGCCGACGGCTCGGTCTGGGCCTACGGGGACGCGGCGGCCGTACCGAAAAAGCCCTCAGACCTGAAGGCGCCCATCGTCTCCGCGACCTCGGCGGGCGCCGGGCTGGTCCTCGCGGGGGCCGACGGCGCGGTGTTCGCGCTGGCCGGAGCCGCCTTCCACGGTTCGGCGGCGCCCCTGCGGCTGGCCGAACCGATCATCGGCGTCGCGGCGGCCACCGCCGAGGGCTACACCCTCGCGGCCGGCGACGGCGCCGTCTTCACCTTCGGCACCGACGGCTTCATGGGCAACGCCGTCACGACGGCCGCCGACTGCGCCCCGCCCGAGCCGACCCCCGGCTCGGAGATCGTGAAGATCGCCACCGCCATCAAGGACGGCCAGGCCATGCAGGGCTGGGCCGGCGGCTTCGTCCCCTACGCGTGGGGCGGCGGCCACGGCTCGGCCCCCGGCCCGTCGTTCGGCACCTGCAACTGGTACTCCGGCCCGCTCCCGTGCCGCGCGAACGTCACCTTCGGCGTCGACTGCTCGGGCTTCGCCCGCTGGGTCTACCACCTGGCCTACGGCCGCGACGTCCTGGGCGGCGAGAACACCAACGGCCAGCTCAGGAAGCTGACCAGGTCGGCGACGGGCCGCCCCGGAGACCTCGTCTTCTACGGCCGCGGCCCGTCGGACACCCGCCACGTGGCCGTCTTCATCGGCGACGGCAAGGTCATCAACGCCCTGCGCACCGGCACGGTCATCAGGGTCGACCCGATCGACGTGAGCAGAGACCGCCTGCCGGGCTTCTACCGCGTCGCGGCCTAACGGGGCACGAGCCGGATGGTCGTCGCCTTCGCCGGCCCGGCGACCATCGGATCGACGTAGGCCGGATCTTGGTCGCGATACTTCATCCGGTACGCCAGGTCGATCCCGTCGTTGACCATCGAGTCGTCCTCCGGCACGAACCGCACGTCCTTGCCCACCCCGCCGGCGGAGACGTGCCCCTCGCTCCGCTCCCGCGCGGCCCGGAACCACCGCCCGTCCTCACCCTTGTAGGAGCGGACGTAGAGGTCGTCGTCGTGCCGCACGACCCAGACGGTGACGGGCTTGAGAAAGCTGCCGTCGGTTCGCTGAGGCGAGATCTCGAGCTCCTCGGCCTCTGCGATGGCGGTGAGCTCGGCCTGAGTCCATGTCATGGTCGTCAATGCTCTGACGCGACACCCGACCTGGGCCGGAGGCTCGCCGACGCCGGTCAGCCCATCGTCTTCTGGCCGTCGATCGACTCGCGGATGATGTCGGCGTGGCCCGCGTGCTGGGCGATCTCGCCGACCAGGTGGATGAAGGCGCGGCGGGCCGAGCGGGTCGCGCCCGGCGGGAACCACGGTGCCTTGGGCAGTTCGTGGACCAGGTCCAGGTCGAGGGTGCGGACCAGTTCGTCGGTCGCGGCGGCGGTGCCCTCCCAGATGGCGAGCAGGTCGTCGAGGTTCTCGTCGTCCTCCATGCGGAACTGGCTGGCCCAGTCGACCTGGACGGCCTGCATCGCGGCCGCGCCGCCCGAGGCGAAACGGGCCCAGCCGGCCTCCATCAGGGTGACGTGCTTGACGATGCCGCCGAGGCAAAGGTCGCTCGCCGTGGGGCGGAGGCGGGCCTGCTCGTCGGTGAGGCCGGTGGCGGCGTGGCGGAGGAAACGGCGCTGCGCGGCGAGGGACTCGAGGAGGTCGGCGCGTTCCTGGTCTGTGGTCATGTCGGTCATCTTCCTCGGGTGGTCACGAGAATGCCGTCGTCGTCGCTGTAGATCGTGGCGCCCGGGTGGAACATGACGCCGCCGAAGATGACGGCGACGTCGCGGGTGCCGAGGCCGTGTTTGTGGCTCTTGCGCGGGTTGCTGCCCAGGGCCTTGACGCCCAGGTCGATGGCCGCGAGGGCGACGACGTCGCGGACGGCGCCGTTGACGACCACGCCCGCCCAGCCGTTGGCGGCGGCCGTGCCGGCGATCACGTCGCCCAGCAGGGCGGCCTCCAGGGAGCCGCCGCCGTCGACGACCAGGGCGCGGCCGTTGCCGGGCTCCTCCAGGATCGACTTGAGCAGCGCGTTGTCCTCGTGGCAGCGGAGCGTCGTGATCGTGCCGTGGAAGGCGCGGCGGGAGCCGTACTGACGGAACTGGAGGCTGCACGACTGCAGGGCCTCGCCATGCTCGTCGTAAAGATCGGCGGTGGACATGTGCATGATCCTCGCATGCCGTCACCCTCGGTCATCGTCCGGTCACTAGGGTGCCGGACCATGAGGTTCTTGCTCCGGGCTCTCGTGGCCCTCGTGGCCGCCGGCGGTGTGGCGTTGAGCGCGCCCGCCGCCCATGCCGACCCCGACGGCTCGCTGCTGGGCGGGCTCGTCGGAGCCGACCTCGGCACGGTGGTCGGGCTGGTGCCGAGCCTCGTCTGCGGCAACCGGCTGATCAACTACAACTCGCCGGTCGACAACTCGCCGACGCTCTGCGTGAACGGCGCCATCGCGAGCGGGAACTCGACCGACAGCGGGAACTACTTCAACAAGGGGAACCCGGTGAACAGCGGGAACTTCTCCAACGCCAACGGGTCGACCAGCAGCAACAACTCCGCCAACAGCGCCAACCTCGCCAACGGGCCGCAGAAGACGAAGATCGGGGAGCGCAGATGATGATCATCGCGACGCTGGCCATCGTCCCGGCCCTGATGGCCGGGGGCGGCCCGGGGCCGATCGCGTCGGCCGGCATCACCAACGTCACCAAGGACCGCGGCGCCATCACCAACGTCGGCAACAGCTACAACAGCGGCAATTACCGCAATCGCAAGAACGGCGTGAACAGCGGCAACTTCTCCAACGTGAACGGGTCGGCCAACAGCGTCAACGCGTCGGTCGCCTCGAACTTCGCCGACGGCCGGCAGAAGATCATCGTGATCGGCGGCAAGCGGAAACGCTAGAGCCTGACCGGCAGCGAGGTCAGCCGGTAGGTGCCCGGGTCGGGGGTGCGCAGGGTCGCCGGGTCGGCGGCCAGCTCCAGGTCGCGCCTGAGCAGTTCGGTCAGCGCGACCTGGGTCGTCACCCGCGCGATGGCGGCGCCGACGCAGAAGTGCGGGCCGTGCGCGAAGCCCAGGTGCGGGGCGCGGTCGCGGGTGACGTCGAGCTCGTCGGGGGCCTCGAACACCCTCGGGTCGCGGTTGCCGCCCGCGAGCGCGCAGGTCACCGGGGTGCCGGCGGCGATCTCGACGCCGCACAGCTCCATGGGCTCGCGGGCGTAGCGGGGGATCGACAACAACGTCGGGCCGCAGAAGCGGGTCAGCTCCTCGACCGCGCGCGGCATCAGCTCGGGCTTGTCACGCAGCAGGGCCAGCTGCTCCGGGTGGGTGAGCAGGGCCAGCGCCGCGTTGGCGATGAGGTTCGTGGGGGTCTGACCGGCCAGGATCAGGTGCCAGACCAGGGTCACCAGCTCCTGGTCGGTCAGCTCCGAGGCCACCAGATCAGACAGCAGGTCGTCGCCCGGTTCGGCGCGCCGCCGGGCCACCGCCGCCTTCGCCCCGGCCATGATGCCGGGGATCGCTTCGGCGAAGCCGGGGCCGCCGGGCGTGTCGACCACCCGGCCGTAGGCGCGCCACCGCTCGCGGTCGTCGTCGGGGACGCCGACCAGGGTGCAGATGACGTCCATGGGCAGCGGGCGGGTGAAGGCGGGGATCAGGTCGGTCTCGCCGTCGAGCGGGCCGAGCAGCCCGGCGACGATCCGGGTGATCCGGGCGCGGAACGCCTCGGCCCGGCGCGGGGTGAAGGCCGGGGTGGCGGCCTTGCGCAGGCGGGCGTGCTCGGCGCCGTTCATCTCGCTCATGGTCCGCATGTACGGCAGGCAGTCGTCGGGCACCTCGGGACGCATGAAGCTGTCCGACCGGATCTCCAGCCGGGGATCGGAGAGCGCCGCCCGGATGTCGTCGTAGCGGGTGACCACCATCCACTCCGGCGCGCCGGGCATACGCAGGACCGCGAGCGGGCCCGCCTCCCTGGCCTGGCCGTAGACGCCGAAGGGGTCGCCCATGGTGGCGGCGAGGTCGATCTCGTACATCGGCTCTCCGGATGTTTTCGGAACTCAGATGATGAGAACATCTGGATGGCGACGCTATTCTGGCCGGGTAGATCCGGCAAGGCGGAGGCGAAATGGCGCGGTTGTCCCGTGTGGAGCACCAACGGCTCACCCGCGAGAAGGTGCTCGCCGCCGCGCGGGCCGAATTCCTCCTGTACGGCTTCCGCGACGCGAAGATCGACAACATCGCCGAGCGGGCCGAGCTCACCCGAGGCGCGGTCTACTCCAACTTCCCCGGCAAACGGGCGCTCTACTTCGCCGTGCTGGCCGCCGGGCGTCCGGTCGTCACCGCCGACCCCGCGACCACCCGGGCCGAGGCCCTCCGCGCCTTCGCCCGCGCCTGGCTGACCGGCGTGCCGATCAGCTCCGAGCCCTGGCTGGGCCGCGACCTGCTGCCCGAGGTCATGGCCGACGAGACGACCCGCAAGCCATTCGCCCAGCTGGTGAAGTTGAGCGCGATCCTGCTCGGGCTGACCCTCGAACGCCTCGACCCCGCCGCCGGCCGTCAGGTCCGCGTCGCGGAGCAGGCCCTCACGATCCTCCACGGCGCCGGCCAGTTCAGCGGTTTCGCCGACCTGTTCGACGTGGTCCGCGCCTGCGAGCACCTCGCCGCCCTCGACCTCGACGACTCCTGGCCGCCGCCCCACCTGGCGTTCGCGGCCCAGGTCGACGTGGTCGACGAACCGGCCGGCGGCCTGCCCGAGGGGGTCGTCGTCACCCTCGCGCCCCACCGCGTGTCGGCCGTGGAAGAGGCGATGAGGGCCACGCCGGACGACGTGACCCTCATCCTGGCGGCCGGCGACGAACTGGCGCTGCTGGCCGAGCTCGTCATCGGCGACACCGTCAACTGCTTGCGGCCCCTCGGGGCGGCGCCGTCGTTGCGGGTGCTCTACGGGCCGCCGGGAGGAGACACGACGGAGACGGCCGTCCGGGTCGCGAACGGCCGCATCGTGGCCAGGGCCGAGGGTTTCGGCTCCTGTCACGCCGTCGCGTCGACCTGACGCCGTCTCGCCAGCAGACGGCGGGCCAGGGGGACGCCCAGGATCAGCGCCGACAGGATCAGCAGGACGGCCGCGATCGGGCTGGTCACCAGCACCGTCGCGTCGCCCGCCCCGATCGCGAGGGCGCGCCTGAGCTGGATCTCGGCCATCGGCCCGAGGATCAGGCCGATCACCGCCGGGGCGAGCGGCAGGCCGAAGCGGCGCATCGCGAAGCCGATCAGGCCCAGCACGTAGAGGACCACCAGGTCCACCCACGACGCGTTGAGCGCGTAGACGCCCAGGGCGGCGAACAGCAGGATGCCCGCGTAGAGGTAGGGCCGGGGGATGTGCAGCACCCGGGCCCACAGGGGGGCCAGCGGCAGGTTCAGCACCAGCAGCATCGCGTTGCCGACGAACAGCGACGCGATCATGCCCCAGACCAGGGCCGGGTTGTGGTCGAAGAGCTGCGGTCCGGGCTGCAGGCCGTACTGCTGGAAGGCGGCCAGCAGGATCGCCGCGGTGGCCGACGTCGGCAGGCCCAGGGTCAGCAGCGGCACCAGGGTGCCGGCCGCCGAGGCGTTGTTGGCCGCCTCGGGCCCGGCCACGCCCTCGATCGCGCCCTCGCCGAACTCCCGGCCCTTGGCCAGGCGCTTCTCCACCGAGTACGACAGGAAGGTCGGGATCTCGGCCCCGCCGCCGGGCAGCGCGCCGAAGGGGAAGCCCAGCGCGGTGCCCCGCAGCCACGGCCTCCACGACCGGGCCCAGTCGGAGCGGCCCATGAAGGCGCGGCCCACCGGGATCACCTCGGGGTGGCCGTGGCGGAGCCGGGAGGCGACGTACAGGACCTCGCCGAGTGCGAAGAGGCCCACGGCCACCACGACGACGTCGACGCCGTCGAGCAGCTGCGGGATGCCCAGGGTGAGCCGGGCCTGGCCGGTCTGCTGGTCGATGCCGATCAGGCCGATGACCAGGCCGATGCCGAGCGACGCCAGACCCCGCACGACCGACCGCGACAACACCGACGACACGGCCGTGAAGGCCAGGATCGCCAGCGCGAAGTAGTCCTCCGGGCCGAAGGAGATCGCGAAGTCGACCACGAGCGGGGCCGCCACCACCAGGAGGGCGGTGGCGATCGTACCGGCGACGAACGAACCGATCGCCGCCGTGGCCAGCGCCTGGGCGGCGCGGCCCCGGCGGGCCATCTTGTTGCCTTCGAGAGCCGTGATCATGGACGAGCTCTCGCCCGGCGTGTTCAGCAGGATCGACGTGGTCGAACCGCCGTACATGCCGCCGTAGTAGATCCCGGCGAACATGATGAACGCGCTGGCCGGCGGCACGTTGAAGGTGATCGGCAGGAGCAGCGCCACGGTCATCGCGGGGCCGATGCCGGGGAGCACGCCCACGAGCGTGCCGAGGGTGACGCCGACGAGGGCGTACAGGAGATTGACCGGCGTGAACGCCGTGGCGAAGCCGTCGAGCAGGAGCTGGAAGGAGTCCATCTCAGATCAGCCCCTCCAGCGGCCCGCCGGGCAGCGTGACGCCCAGGCCCTTCACGAAGGCCAGGTAGGACGCCACGGCCAGCACGATCGCCAGCGCCCCGGCCCGGAGCCGGTTCTCGGCCCCGAGCACCCACGACACCCCGAAGAACAACAACGCCCCCGCGATGATCCAGCCCAGCAGGTCGACCGACACGGCGAACGCCAGGAAGATCACGCTGATCAGGGCGACCGACTTCTTGTCGGAGGTCGCCGACGGGTCGACGTCCTCGCTCTCCTCCGGGTCGCCCTGACCGCCGCGCAGCACGTCGACCACGTAGAACACGCCGGTCGCGATCATGGCGGAGCCGACGATGATCGGGAAGAACCGCGGTCCCAGCCCGAGCGTCGACGCCGCCGCCGTCACGTCGGCGGTGCCGACGATGACGAACACGCCCAGGGCCAGCACGGCCCCCGCGAGCAGCAGTTCCGGGTTCTTCCACCGCATCAGGACACGAGCCCCATCTCGGCGATGATGCCCTTCACCCGGGTCTCCTCGGCCGCCAGGTAGTCGGCGAACGGCTGCCCGGTCTGGAAGACGTCGCTCCAGCCGTTCTTGGCCACCGCGTCCTTCCACGCCGCCGAGTCGTGCATCTTGGTGACCAGGTCGGTGAGCGACTGCTTGGCGGCGTCGTCGAGCCCGCCCGGGGCCACGAACCCGCGCCAGTTGGCGAGTTCGACGTCGAGCCCGCCCTCCTTCAGCGTCGGCGCGTCGATGCTCTCGAGACGCGCGGGCGACGAGACGCCCAGGGCGCGCAGCTTGCCCGACTTCACGTGCTCGGCGAACTCGCCGATGCCCGAGATGCCGATCGCGACCTTGCCGCCGAGCAGCGAGTTCAGCGCCTCGCCGCCGCCCGAGTGGGCGATGTAGTTGACCAGCTTCGGGTCGACCCCGGCGGCCTTGGCCATCAGCCCGGCCAGGATGTGGTCGGTGCCGCCGGCCGAACCGCCGGCCACGGCGACCTTCGCGGGGTCGGCCTGCCAGGCGGCGGCCAGGTCGCGCAGGTTCTGGAAGGGCGAGTTCGCCGGGACGACGACGATCTCGTACTCCTCGGTCAGCTTGGCGATCGGCGTCGTCTCGGCCAGGGTGACCTGGGACTTGTTCTGCTCGATGGCGCCCACCATGACCAGGCCCATCGTCATGAGCAGGTTGCCGTTGCCCTTCTCCCCGACGAGCTGGGTGAGGCCGATCGTGCCGCCGGCGCCGGGCACGTTGTAGACCTCGACCTTGAGGTTCGGGTCGGCCGACTTGAACGCCTGCTCGGCGGTCCGGGACGTGGTGTCCCATCCGCCGCCCGGCGCGGCCGGCGCCATGATCTTGAGAGCCGAGGTCCCGCCGCCGGACGAGCCCGCACCGCATGCCGTGGCGGCGGTGAGCAGAGCCGCCGCCAATATCAGTTTCAGTCGCATCGCCGACTCCTACACCGTCTACCTGAACGTGGTGAGGATGCTGAGCGAACCCGCACGATCCGTCGATCCTTTATGTGATTGACGTCATATAGGTCGTATTGGTCACGACCCGGATTTCGGCGCCCGCACCTATAGTGAACGCGTGAAACGGCTGCTCAACGCCTCATTGGGCACCCAGCTCTTCGTCCTCCAGATGGTGATCGTGCTGCTCACGGTCGTCGGCACCGCGACCGTCTGGGTCGGCCACACCCGCCGCCAGCTCAACGAGCAGCACGAGCAGCGGGCCCTCGCCATCGCCGAGTCGGTGGCCGGGCTGCCCGGCGTCCGGGAGGCGTTCGACGACCCCCACCCGGAGCAGACGCTCCAGCCGATCGCGCTGAGCGTGCAGAAGGCCACCGGCGCCGACTACGTCGTCATCGCCAACCGCGACGAGATCCGCTACGCCCACCCGAACGCCGCCCTGATCGGCCAGAAGTTGTCGACCGACGGCAGCGAGGTGATGAAGACGGGCGAGGAGTGGACCGGCGTGCAGACCGGCACCCTCGGCACCTCGGTCCGCGGCAAGGCCCCGATCTTCGGCCTCGACGGCCAGGTCATCGGCCTGGCCAGCGTCGGGATACTGGAGCAGACGGTCGCCGCCGAACTGGGCGACGCCCTCCCGCCGCTCATCTGGACGGTCTTCGGCGTGGTGGTCCTGGGCTCGGCCGCGGCGGCGTTCATCACCCGGCGGGTGCGCCGCCAGACCTTCGGCCTGGAGCCCAAGGAGATCGCCGGCCTGCTCGAACAGCGTGAGGGCGTGCTGCACGGCGTGAAGGAGGGCGTGGTCGCCCTCGACCTCGACGGCCGGATGACCTTGATCAACGACGCCGCGCAGGAACTCCTCGGCGACGTCCCGGGCTCCCTCGACGACCTGCCGTCCAACGACCGCCTCCGCGACGTCATGGCCGGCGACGACGTCGGCGACGACCGGATCGTGCTGCGCCACGGCCGCACCCTCGTGCTCAACCGCACCCCCGTCGAGGTGCGCGGCCAGCACCGCGGCTGGGTGGTGACGCTGCGCGACCGCACCGAGCTGATCCGCCTCTCCCATCAGCTGGACGAGGCCAGCAACACCACCGACATGCTGCGCGCCCAGGCCCACGAGTTCGCCAACCGCATGCACACCGTGGTCGGCCTGCTGGAACTGGGCGAACAGGAGATGGCCGTCCGCTACATCACCGAATCGGCCGGCGGCCAGTACGCCGCCGACATCCGCGAACACGTGAAGGACCCGACCCTGGCGGCCCTGCTGCTGGCCAAGTCGGCCCAGGCGGCCGAACGCGGCGCGGCCCTGCGCCTGGCCGACGACGCCCGCGTCGACGAGGGCACCCTGGGCGACCCCCACGACGCCGTCCTCGTCGTCGGCAACCTGGTCGCGAACGCCCTCGACGCCCTCGACGACACGGGCGGCACGGTCGAGGTCTGCGTCCGGACGACCGAGGAGGGCCTGCACGTGCGGGTCGGCGACGACGGCCCCGGCATAGCGGCCGACCTGGCCGAAGAGGTCTTCAGGGAGGGCTTCACCACCAAGGCCGCCCAGTCGGGCCCGCGCGGCCTGGGCCTCGCGCTGACGCGGCAGGCCTGCCTACGTCGCGGCGGCTGGGTAAAGGTGCACAACGAGCGCGGCGCCGTCTTCACCGCGTTCCTGCCGAGGCGGTCAGGATGATCAAGGTTCTCGTCGTCGACGACGACTTCATGGTGGCCCGCATCCACGTGGGCTACGTCGGCCGGGTCCCCGGCTTCTCCGTCGTCGGCACCGCCCACGGCGGCCGCGCCGCCATCACGGCGGTCGAGGACCTGCGCCCCGACCTGGTCCTGCTCGACGTCTACATGGCCGACATGTCGGGCCTGGACGTCCTCCACCACCTGCGCGGCCTGGCCCATCCCGTCGACATCCTGATGATCACCGCCGCGAACGACATGGACACCGTGAGGGCCGCCCTACGCGCCGGCGTGGTCAACTACCTGGTCAAACCCTTCACCGCAGCGGAACTGACCGAACGCCTCGACCAGTACGCCCAGTCACGCCGCCGCCTGGCCGCAGCAGGCCCGGCCATGCAGGAGGACATCGACCGCCTCTTCGGCGGCACCAACCGGGGCGCCGCCCTGCCCAAGGGCCTGTCGACGGCCACGTGCGCCCTGGTGGCCGACGCCCTGCGCACCAACGGCGGCGACCTGTCGGCGGCGGAAACGGCGGCGGCGACGGGGTTGTCACGAGTGAGCGCACGGCGGTACCTGGAGTACCTGTGCGCGACGGGGCAGGCGGAGCTCCGGCCGAGGTACGGCACGGCGGGCCGCCCGGAACACCGCTACCGCTGGGCCACATAAATCGCTTTATGCCGGTGGGCCCTCTTTGCTACCGTCGCCCTGCCAGTCAGGCCGATCAACGGGAGGGGACGTCATGCGGTATGCCGCCGTGCCCCTCCGTACCTTCCAGGTGATCCGCGTGTCTTCCGGTGCCCGGCTTCGGCTGCGCGCCCGATTCCGGCTGGCTCTCTCTTCGTAGAGGGCTTCATCGCGCCGTCCTTTCCGGATTCACCTCTCGAAAGAGAAACGGCCATGACTCTCCGCAACATCGGCATCCTCGCCCACGTGGACGCCGGCAAGACCACCGTCACCGAGCGTGTCCTGTTCGCGACCGGGGCGACGTACAAGCAGGGTGAAGTGCACCATGGCACCACCGTCACGGATTTCGACCCGCAGGAGCGGGATCGCGGGATCACGATCTTCGCGGCGGCGGTGACCTGTCACTGGCGGGGCGCGCAGATCAACCTGATCGACACCCCCGGGCACGTCGACTTCTCCGACGAGGTCGAGCGGTCGTTGCGGGTGCTCGACGGGGCGGTCGCGGTGTTCGACGCGGTGGCGGGGGTGGAGCCGCAGAGCGAGGCGGTCTGGCGGCGGGCCGACCGCTACGGCGTGCCGCGGATCGTGTTCGTCAACAAGATGGACCGGCCCGGGGCCGATCTCGACGCGACGGTCGAGGCGATCCGGCGGCGGCTGCATCCGGTGCCGCTGGTGCTCGGGCGTCCCGGCCTGGTCGAACAGGTGGCGGAGCGACATCCCGACGTCCTGGACGAATACCCGAACGTCTCCCCGGCGACGCTCCAGCGGGCGTTGCGCGAGCTGACCCTCTCGGGCGAGGCGGTCGTCGTGCTCAGCGGGTCGGCCTACCGGAACCAGGGCATCGAGGCGCTGCTCGACGCCGTGGTGGCCTACCTGCCGGAGCCGCGCGTCGAGGAGCGGCCGTTCTCGGGGCTGGTGTTCAAGGTGGCCGAACGCACCGCGTTCCTGCGGGTCTACTCGGGCACGTTGCGCAAGGGCGACACCGTCCTCGACGCGACGACCGGGAAGACCGAGCGGGTGTCGCGCATCCTGCGGATCCAGGCCGACCGGCACAGTGACCTCGACCGCGCCGAGGCGGGCGACATCGTGGCCGTCACCGGACCCAAGTCCGTGCGAACGGGCACGACGCTGACCGACCCGGCCGCGCCGCTCGTGCTGGAGCCCCCGTCGACGACCGAACCGGTCGTGTCGGTCGCGGTCGAGGCCGCGACCGGGGCGGAGCACCAGAAGCTCGCCGTCGCGCTGGCCCGCCTGGCCGACGAAGACCCATCCATTCGTGTACGAACCGACCCGGAGACCGGCCAGACCATCCTGTCCGGCCTGGGAGAACTCCACTTGGAGGTGGCCGTGGAGAAGATCCGCCGCGACCGCGGCCTCACCATCCGTGTCGGCGCCCCGCAGGTCGCCCTGCGGGAGACCGTCGTGACGGGCGTGACCGGCGTCCTCTACCGGCACGTCAAACAGGACGGCGGCGCGGGCCAGTACGCCCACGTCCGCCTCGACGTCGAACCGTGCGCCGAGCCGTTCGCCTTCGCCAGCACGGTCGTCGGCGGCCGGGTGCCGAAGGAGTACGTGAAAGCGGTCGAACAGGGGTGCCGCGACGCCCTGGCCGAAGGACCCCTCGGCGGGCACCCGGTCATGGGCCTGCGGGTGACCCTGACCGACGGCGCGACGCACGTGAAGGACTCCTCGGAACTGGCCTTCCGCACGGCCGGCCGCCTCGCCCTGCGCGAGGCGCTGCGCTCGTGCGAGATGGCGGTCCTGGAACCCGTCACCGAGGTGACCGTGACGGTCCCCGACGATTTGGCAGGCGGCGTGCTCGGCGACCTGGCCGCGAGAAAGGGCCAGGTCTCCGGGACGGAGGCCAGACCGGGCACGGTCGTCATCACGGCGACGGTCCCGCTGGCCGAGGTCTTCGGCTACGCGACCCGGCTCCGCAGCCGCACCCAGGGCCGAGGAGCCTTCACGACGAGACCGGCGGGGTACGCCCTGGCGGCAGCAGGAAGATCGCGGTGATCAGGAGGAGGACCGCGAGGACCGGGGCGAACGGGCGGCTGACGACCAGCAGCATGGCCGTCGCCGCCGCGCCGATCGCCAGTGCGGCGATCTGCCGGAGGGCCGTCACGAACGTGTCCCTCCGGCCGGTCGCCAGGTCGTGGAGGGAGGTGGTCAGCACGCCGGTCATGTACGTCGTGTTCGGGTGCAGCCCCAGCATCATCGCGCTCTGGCCGCCCATCGCGATGCCCGCCAGGGCCAGCAGGACCAGCTGTCCTGACAGGTCGGGGCGGGTGCCGGTGCCGATCCAGCCGACGGCCACGACGACGAGGAGGACCAACTCGGCGATCAGGCCCAGGGTGCGTCTCGAACGGAAGGTCACCGCCCAGGCGTAGGCGCCGGCGCCGAAACCGGCCACGGCCGTCAGGGCGGCGAGCCACCTGCCCGACGCCGCCGTCACCACGTTGCCCGTGATGATGCCGGCGAAGGCGCCGCCCAGTTCGAGGAAGGTGAAGAGGTCGACCGCGCCGGCGCAGCAGGCCAGCGCGGTCGTACCCCACATGATCCGCATGTCAGGGGACGTACCCCCTAACGGCCCTGCAGCGCCTTCACGTTGTCGCCGAAGGTCCAGTTGCGGGAGCCGTCCCAGTTGATCGACCAGGTCATCAGGCCCTTGAGCTGGCCGTTGAAGCTGTTCCACGCCTGCGACACCAGCGACGTCGACATGTGGCCGCCGCCCGCGCCGACCTGGGCCGGCAGGCCGGGGACCTGCTTGTCATACGGCACCCGGATCGTCACGCCCTGGATCACCAGGCCGTTGTTGAGGCAGGTCGTCTGGGCGACGAAGCCCTGGACGGTCCCGGCCGAGTAGGAGTCGCCGGAGCAGCCGTACATCGACCCGTTGTAGTACTGCTGGTTCAGCCACCACAGGCGGCCGTTGTCGGCGTACTTCTTGATGATCGGCAGGTACGCGCCCCAGATCGAGCCGTAGACCACGCTGCCGCCGGTGACGTAGGCGGTCTCCGGGGCCATGGTCAGGCCGAAGTTCGACGGCATCTGCGCGAGCACGCCGTCGATGATCCTGATCAGGTTGGCCTGCGAGGTCGAGAGCTGGTTGATGTTGCCGCTGCCGGTCAGGCCGGTCTCGATGTCGATGTCGATGCCGTCGAAGTTGTACCGCTTGAGGATCGGCACGATCGTCGCGACGAACCGGTCGGCCACCGTGGCCGACGACAGGTCGATGCCCGCCGTGGCCCCGCCGATCGACATCAGGATCGTCGCGCCCGCCGCCTTGGCGGCGCACATCTCGGCCGGGGTGGCGACCTTCACGGTCGCGTCCATGCCGTCCTCCCACAGGACCGTCCCGTCAGAGCGGATCACCGGGAAGGCGGCGTTGATGACGTTGTAGCCGTGCTGTTTGATCCGTGAGTCGGTGATCGGGATCCAGCCGAGCGGCGGGTGCACGCCGTTGACCGCGCCGTCCCAGTTCTCCCAGTAGCCCTGGAGCACCTTTCCGGAGGGCTTGCTCTTGACCGCGCAGGTCGGGCCGTTGGTGGGGGTGACCGTCGGGGTGGGCGAAGGACTGGCTGAAGGCGACGGCGACGGTGATGGCGACGGAGACGGGCTGGGCGACGGTGATGGGCTGGGGTTGCTGCCGCCCGGACCGTCGAAGCTGATGTCGTCGGCGTAGTAGGTGCCCTGGCCGTACCAGCCGTGCAGGTAGACCTGTGCCGTGGTCTGCCCGGACGCCGTGGTGAAGTTCAGGGTCAAGAGCTTCCAGTCGGCCGACGACGTCCAGACCGAGCTGCCGCCCTGCACGCCCAGGTAGACGTAGTTGCCCCGGACCCACGCCGTCAGCACGTAGGCCGTGTTCGGGCGCACCGACACGTTCTGGCTGCACCGGGCGTTGTCCGACGCGCTGGCCGCACCCGCGAGAGCTCTGGTTCCGGTACGAACAGGGGAGGTCGCCGCCGACCCGAGGCCACCCGTACACGTCCAGGGAGAGAGCGAACCCGATTCGAGCCCGGGGTTGGCGAGCAGGTTGGCCGCGTTGGCCTGCGAGGGGATGAACAGCGCGGCCACCAGGGCCAACGCCAAGAACACAGCACGTTTCACGAGGAAACCCTTCTGTCGCCCGGGCAGCGCAGATCACCGGGGGTGGGATGCGGGCCACGGTGACTGGGGCTCGCGAGCAACAGCAGTCGAATTATCTGACGATGATCGTGATACGTCCATAGGGTGATTTGTCGGACCCGGCTGCCAGACTGCCCGCCATGATCACAGCACCCGCCCGATCTTCACCGTCACCTGGGTGCGCGGATGGGACGTACACGAGACCGACGTGGCGGCCCTGACCTGTACAAGCGCGACCTCGTCGTGGTCGCGGCCGCCGGTGACCGGGTGGTGGCCCTGCAGGTGGGCGGCTGGTGGTTCGCGTTCGACGGCGAGCTGAACGAGGTGACGGCGACGGCGGGGAGGCCGTCTCGGTGATGCGGCACGACCGGTCGCACGGTCACTTCACGCACAGTCCGGGTCAGACGTAGCCGCCTTCGATGAGGCTGCGGCCCGTGTCGGCGATGACGTCCTCGACCGGGCGCGGGTTCCAGCCGAGCACTGACCGGGCCTTCGTGTTCGACAGGTGCCGGATGCGGCCGACGTTCTTGGCCAGTTCGGCCATGCGGTCGTCGGTCTCGGCCAGCTTCCTGACCACGTCGTCCGGGAGGAGCTCGGTCGGGGTCGTCGCGCCCAGGCGCTCACGCAGGACCTGGGCGATGTACGCCATCGACACCGCGTCGCCCGACGAGCCGAGGAAACGCTCGCCCGCCGCCTTCGGCGAGGTCATCGCGCGCAGGTGGAGGTCGGCGGCGTCGCGGACGTCCACCATGCCGAACCACATGTTCGGGATGGCCGGCATGCTGCCGTCGAGCAGCCCGGCCAGGATCCTGATCGAGCTGGCGTAGCGCGGTCCGGTGACCGGGCCGAAGATGCCGGTCGGGTTGACGACGGCGAGTTCCATGGCTCCCCGGTCGAAGTCCCAGGCCGCGCGTTCGGCGATCACCTTCGACTTCGGGTAGGCCGCGATGTCGGCGTCGGGGCGGGTCCAGACGTCCTCGGTGAAGGGCCGGCCGGTCTCCGGGTGACCGTAGCCGATGGCGGCGAACGACGAGGTCACGACCGTCCGGCGGACCCCCGCGTCGCGCGCCGCGCGCAGGACGCGCAGGGTGCCGTCACGGGCTGGGATGATCACCTCGTCCTCGTGGTCGGGCTGGGCGGCCGGCAGGGGGGAGGCGACGTGCAGGACGTAGTCGCAGCCCGCCACGGCCTCGTCCCACCCTTCGTCGGACGTCAGGTCGGCGACGAACGAGGGCACGCCGTCGACGGGGGTGTGGCGGACGGTGGTCCGCACGTCGTATCCGGCCTCTTGGGCGGCGGCGATGACGCGGGTGGCGAGGAAGCCGGTCCCGCCGGTGATCAGAACTGTTTCCATACCTGTGACGATACGATAGAAAACGGACAGTCGACAACGCGTTTTCGATAAGGAGCCCTCATGCGCAGCCGCCTCACCGAGGAGCGCGAACGCGAACTGCTCGGCATCGCCCTGGCCCTCGTCCGCGAGAAGGGCTACGACGAGGTGACCATCGACGACATCGCCAGAGCCGCCCGCGCGAGCACCGCGACGCTCTACCGGCGGTGGGGCGGCAAGGCGAAGATGGTCATCACCGCCGTGAAGGTCAGCAAGCCCGCCCGCCCCGAGGAGATCGACACCGGGAGCCTGCGCGGAGACCTGCTGGAGGCGACCGGCCGGGGGACCGTGCCCCGCCCGCTGACCGGCCTGGCCCAGGCGGTTCTGGTCGACGAGGAACTGCGGGCCGCCTTCCACGAGCTGATGATCGAACCGGAGCTCGCGGTGTTGCGCCGGGCCCTGGAGCGGCACGTCGCGGCGGGCGAGATCGACCCCGCCAACCCGGTCCTGGCCATGGTCGACCGGCTGCTCATCGGCCCGCTGGTGGCGGAGGCGTTGTGGCTCGGCGACACTCCGGGCCTGGCCGAGCGGCTCGTCGACGAGGTGGTGCTGCCGCTGCTGACCAGAAAGGTCTGAGTTTGCCTTGGCGGGCATTCCGTGGGGTCCCCCCGACGGCCACGTGGGACGTGGTCTGCCTACCCGTAGGTAATGTGACTTGTGTGTTGATGTCGTGACCAAGGAGGGGAACGTCCATGGTCGACAAGTGGAAAGTCAAGCGTGCGCTCGCCGACGCGATCAACGACCATGACATCGCGCGCATGCTCGATCTCTTCACCGAAGACGCCGCCTACGTCTCGCCGGCGGGACTGGCGGAGGGACGCGACCAGATCGTCTGGCTCTTCGAGCAGTTCTTCAGAGGGTTCCCAGACCTGCGCCTCACGGTCTGGTACGAGGCGATCGACACCGACAACCCCCTGATCGTCGAGTGGACGGCCACCGGCACCCACACCGGCCCCTTCCTGCTGCCCGACGGCCGCGACCTGGAAGCGACCGGCCGCCGCATCACCCTGCGCGGCACCTGCGCCTCGTTCGTCGACGACGACGGGAAGATCGCCACCCACCGCGAGTACTTCGACCAGCTGGAACTCTTCTCCCAGCTCGGCCTGCACCTGGCGGTGGACGAGTCGGCCGTCGCCTGACCCTCAGGCCGGCGACTTGAGACCGGTCGCCGTGATCGGCATCAGCACGGCCTTACCCGTCAGGCGGCCGGTCAGTCGCGTCAGTCCGGCCGGGGCGAGCGCCGACGTCGGTTCGGTGTAGACGCCCGCGCGGCGGAAGCGTTCGTGGGCCGTCCACAGGGCCGCGTCGTCGACGGCCAGGACGTCGGTCGCGTGCGCGATGATGGCCCGGCCCCGGGGTGGGTGGGCGATCTTGACGCCCTCGGCCGCCGTGTCTCCCACGACGACCTCGACCGGCTCGGGCCCGTCGGTCACCAGCGGCGCGCAGGCCGTCGACTGGATCGCGTAGATCTCCGGCACCCGGTCGGTCAGGCCCGCCGCCCGCAGGTCGGCGAAGCCGTGGGCGAGGCCGAGCATCAGCGTGCCCGCTCCGACCGGCAGCACGACCGCGTCGGGCACCCCCATCTGTTCCCATGCCTCGAACGCGAAGGTCCTGGTCCCGGCGATGAACATGGCGTGCCAGGCGTGCGAGGCGTAGACGTCTCCGGTGGCGCGGGCGTGTTCGACGGCCGCGTCGGCCACCGCCTGGCGGGTGCCGGGAACGGCGTGCAGTTCGGCCCCGTAGGCGGCGATCTGCCGCAGCTTCCCGGGTGAGGCCGAGGCGGGCGCGTAGACGTGGCACGTCAACCCGGCTCGCGCACTGTACGCCGCCAGCGCCGCCCCCGCGTTCCCCGAGGAGTCGATCACGACCGACGACGCGCCGTGGGCCGCCAGCCAGGACACCAGCACGGCGGTGCCGCGGTCCTTGAAGGAGCCCGTCGGCAACGCGCCCTCCAGTTTGAGGGTCAGGTCGAGCCCGTCCCAGGGCATGCGCACCAGCGGGGTCGTCGGCTCGCCGAGCGAGACGCCGTCGACGGCCGGCAACCAGTCGCGGTAGCGCCACACCCCCTCTCCGGCGGGCGACCCGGCGAGCGGGATCGAGGGCACGTCGAGCGGGCCTCCGCAGGAGGGGCAGGCCCAGGCGAGGGGGTCGGCGGCCACGTCGCAGGAGGAGCAGCGCAGGTCCATCGCATCAACGTACATAACGGAAACCAGCCGTGAGCCCCCCGGGCCCACGGCTGGTTCCGTTCAGAGGAAGGTCAGTTGATGATGAACTGCGTGCCCGGCTGGCGGACGATGTCGCCGTCGGCCGAGTTGGTGATGGTCACGTTCGTGAGGGTCGCCGTGCCGCGGGCCCCGGACATCGCCAGGATGCCCGCGCCGTTGTTCGACTTGTCGATCTTCACGTTGGTGATCTGGGCGGTGACCTCGCCGCCGCCCGTCTTGAACTGGATGCCGTCGTAGGTCGAGTCGACGATGTCGGTGTCCCGGATGGTCACGCCCGGGATGCCGGTCGACTGGGCGAACAGGGTGATCGCGCCGAACTCCTGGTCTTCGTTCCAGAACGCCCCGCCGGTCCGGTAGAGGCCGTTGTTGGCGATCAGCGTCGTCCCGCTGAAGGGGATCGGGTCGTGGTCGGTCGCCAGCATGATGCCGGGGTAGTTCGCGGTGTCGTAGATCAGGTTGTTCTCGATCTTGTTGCCGAAGCCGCCGTAGACGGCGATGCCGTTGGCGCGCCAGGGCAGCTGGATCGTGTTGTTGATGAACTGGTTGTTGGAGCCGATGTCGACCGAGACGTCCTTGACGTACTTGGACGCCCACACGGCCAGCGCGTCGTCACCGGTGGTCCGGAACGAGCTGTTGAACACCTTGGAGTTGCGGGTGCCGTTGGCGAAGTTGATGCCGTCGGCGTAGGTGTTGCGGATGCGCATGCCGCTGAACTCGACGCCGTTGCCGGGGCCCCAGAGCTCGGGGATGTTCGAGTAGTCGCGACCGGCCCAGACGCCCACGTTGGCGTGCTCGATCCAGACGTTGGTGATCTTGGTGCCCACGCCGAACCGGCCGTTGAGGCCCACGCCGCCCTCGGCGCCGCCGGGTCCGCCGCGGATGCGGCCCGAACCGAAGATCGCGATGTCCGAGATCTGGGTGTTGTTGTCGATGTCGAAGCCGAAGTTGCCCTCGTGCGGGTGGTTGATGCCGCCCTGGACGAGGTGCGGCTCGACGGTCGTGTAGAGCTGCGAGTGCCACATGCCGGCGCCGCGGATCGTCACGTTGCTGATGCCGACCTGGTTGTGGGTGCCGCGGTTCAGCGGGTCGTCGGTCAGGATCTTCTGCTCCTGCCGCCACTGGCCCGCCGGGATCCACACGCAGCTGATGACGCCGTTCTGGTCGTCGGTCACCGCGCGCTGGATGGCCTGGGTGTCGTCCTGGCCGTCGTTCGGGACCGCGCCGTACTGGGTGATGCTGGTGCAGCCCGAGGGCTGGCTCAGCGGGGCGGCGACCTGCTCCAGGTCGATCAGGTCGATGATGTAGAACGCGGCGTCGTCACTGGCGTCCCGCTGGAGGCGGAACTTGGTGCCGACCGGGTAGCTCTGGCTGAGCAGGGCGTTCGACTCGTCGAACAGGCGGCGGGCGTCGCCGCCGGGGGTCTGCCCGAGGCCCTCGGGGTCGTCGGTGGAGCCGTACAACCACGAGTGCTTCGAGCTCAGCGTGATCTTGCGGTTGAACGTGCCGTTGATGTAGAGGCTGATCGTCTTGTCCTGGCCGCCGCCGCCCGCCGCGTCGGGGATGGAGTTGCGGATGACGATCGAGTTCGACGGCACGGTCGAGGTGAACTCGACGTACTGGCCGGTGCTGTTCAGGCGTACCGAGCTGCGGCCGCTCGACTCCGAGGCGAAGTTCGTGTGCCCGAAGGTGCGCAGCGCGTCGGCGGTCAGGACCGTCCCGTTGTGCTGAGCGGCCTCGGCCTCGTACTCGGTGTACGGCACCGCGGCGCCGCGCCCGACCACGATGGCCTGCGTGAAGGTGTTGTTCGACTCGTTGGTCTCGGAGACCGCGCCGGTGGCGTCGGCCGTGGCGGTGATGGTCGCGCCGCCGCTGGTGGCCGTCCACGTCCCGCTGATCGAGACGGTGGCCGTGGCCCCCGCCGCGATCGTGCCGGTGGCGCCGTTCAGGGTGGTCGAGCCGACCGTGACGCGGGTGGTGCTCGCGCCGGCCGCGTCGATGCCCCGGTTGTTGACCGAGACGGTGAAGCTGACGGCCTGGCCGACGGCCGGGTTCGCCGGGTTGGACGTCACGCCGGTGACCTGCAGGTCGGGGCCGGGGGCCTGGGCGACCGTGAGCTGGGTCGGCGCGGTGAAGGTGTTGTTGGCCTCGTTCTGCTCGAACACGGTGCCGTCGGGGTCGACCGTCGCGGCGACCGCGTAGGTGCCCTGCGGGCGGGCGCCGACGTTCTGGGTGAACGTGGCCTGGGCGCCGGCCGCCAGGGCCGGGATGCTCACCGTGCCGACGAGGGTGCCGCCGACGGTGACGTTCACGCTGTCGGCCGGGGAGGCCGAGGTGCCGTTGTTGCGCACCGTGCCGGTGACCGTGATCGCCTGCGTCTCGTTGGGCGAGGTGGGCGACCAGCTCAGCGCGGTGACCTGGAGGTCGGGATTGGGCGCCGGGGTGCCGAACACCTGGAACTCGGCGATCTGGCCCGCCGGTGCGCCGGTGTTGCTGGTGATCCGGAGCTGCACGTCGGCCGTGGACGCGGTGACCGGGATGGTCACCGTGTTCTGCGCGGCCGGGTTGAAGGTGTAGCCGGTCGCGCCGACCAGGCTGGTGTAGGTCGTCGCGGCCTGGTCACGGCCGAACACCTGGATGTTCTGGGTACGCGAGCCCCACGCCGACGACGGGTTCAGCTTCAGCACCACCGAGGTGATGTTCGCGTTCGACCCGAGCTTCACCGTCAGCACGCTGGGCCAGACGCCGGACGCGCCCTCCCAGTAGGTGTCGAGGTTGTTGTCGTTGGCGTTGGCCGCCACGAACGAGTGCACGTGGCCCGACTCGGTGATCTCCTTGCCCTGGGCCAGGTTGGTGCCCGTGGGCGGGTTGGAGCCGGTCCGGGTCACCGTGTTGCTCAGCGGGCCGAGGTTGCCGGCCGCGTCCTTGGCCCTGACCTGGTAGGACACCGTGACGGTCGCTGACTGGTTGTCGGTGTAGACGAGCGAACCGGTGCCGACCTGCGCGATGTAGTTGCCGTCGCGGAGGATCTCGTAGCCGATCACGCCGACGTTGTCGGTCGCCGCGCCCCACGCCAGGCGGATCTGGCCCGACGCGGGCTCGGTGTAGCTGAGGGTGCCCGGCGCGGAGGGCGCCTGCGTGTCGCCGCCCGACTGCCCCTGGCGGGTCACCGAGTTGCTGTTGCCCGAGGTGTTGCCGGCGGCGTCCCGGGCGCGCACGTGATAGGTCACCGTGGCCGTCGAGGGCTGGGTGTCGGTGTACGTCAGCACGTTGCCCGCGACCGTCGTGACGAGCGAGCCGCCACGGAAGACCTCGTAGCCGGTCACCGCGACGTTGTCGGTCGAGGCGCCCCAGGCGAGCCTGATCTGGTTGCTCGCCGGCTCGGTGAAGCTCAAGGTGCCCGGGGTGGACGGCGCCTGGGTGTCACCGGGGGTGGTGGGCCCGTAGACCTCGAACTCGGAGATCTGCCCGGCGGCCCAGCCGGTGTTGGCGGTGATGTTCAGGCGCACGTACCGGGTCGAGGTCGCGGTGAAGTTGATCGTCACCGTGTTCCCGCTGGCCGGGTTGAACGTGTAGCCCGCCGACCCGACGATGTCGGAGAAGCTGGAGCCGTTCGTGCTGCCCTGGACGGCCAGGGTCTGCATCCGCGTCGCCCAGCCGGAGGCGGGCAGCTTCAGCACCACCCGGTTGACCGAGGTGGACGCGCCCAGGTCGACCTGGAGCCACTCGGGGAAGACGTTGTTGTTGCTCTCCCAGTAGGTGGCCTGGTTGTTGTCGTTCGCGTTCGAGGCGACGTAATTCTGCGACACCGAGCTGCCGGTCATCGTACGGCCGGAAGCAAGATTGCCGCCGGTGTTGCCGCCGCCGTCGGTGGCATAGATCTCGAACTCCGAGATCTGGGCGGCCGGCCAGCCGGTGTTGGCGGTGACGTTGACCCGCCAGTAGCGGTGCGTCGCCGAGCCGAAGTTGATCGTGACGGCGTTCCCCGTGGCCGGGTTGAACGTGTAGTTCGCCGAGGCCACGACGGTGGAGAAGGAGTTGCCGTCAGAACTGCCCTGGACGGTCAGCGTCTGGGTGCGGGTCTGCCAGGCGGAGGCGCCGGGCACCTTGAGCACGATCTGGTCCACGGCGGTGGCACTGCCGAGGTCGATGCGGGCCCACTGCGGGAAGCTGTTGTTGACGCTCTCCCAGTAGCTCGACTGGTTGCCGTCGTTGAGGTTGGAGGCGGCCTGACCTGCGGTGGAGCTGGAGACCGCGGTGGCCTTGCCCAGAGACAGGTTGGGTCCGCCGGCGGCGGACGCGGGCGGGGCGAGGAGCCCAGACGCGACAAGGCCGGCGGCGACGACGGTCGCCACCAGCCTCAAAGGTCCGTGCAGCTTTCTCATTCGCGTTCTTCTCTCGTCAGGGTCGACAGGTGGAGACACGGATGGGGGCGGGCGCACGGACGCAGTGCAGTCCCTGAAGAGTTGCGAGAAACAGAAAGAAATTAGACGACAAATTGCAAGATTCTTGCGTAGTGCTGGTCGAATGTTACATATGTGCTACGGGGCCGTCAATGTTCCGGTCACCTGCGGCTGAAGCCGCTGCGGTAGGCCCACCCGACCGCCTGGGTCCGGCCGCGCCCGCCCAGCTTGGTGATATGGGTCTTGACGGTCTCCACCGAGACGTCCACGGCGAGCGCGGTGAGCACCTCGGCCTCCTGCTCGGTCAGGCCGTGCTCCACCGAGCCGTTCACGGCGGCCGTGGGCGAGTGCGGTGAGCACCTCGGCCTCCCGCTCGGTCAGGCCGTGCTCCACCGAGGCGGGCCGGGCCGCGAGGATGCCCATCGCGTGGCCGGGGCCGCCGGCAGCACGTCGCCTCGCGTCGGTCGCGTCGAGGACGCCCCTCTGGTGACGGCGCGCGGGCGCCGGGCAGCCCCGCCGGGTGCCCGCGCGCCGTCGGCATGTGGCGACATTTCCGGATTCATTCTCCGAGGACCGTCGCCGCCGCACCTCCCTCCGCAGAGGGAGACCGCCTCCTCCGACTCGTCCTTCGTCTCTCCTCCGTGAAGACGACCGCGTACTGGTTCCTGCTGACGGCGGCGGCCGTCGCGGTCGCCGTCATGGCCTTCGCGCCCATCAGGACAGGCGAGTCGGGGCTGGCGGGCGACGTCCGCGCTGGGGTCGTTCGAGGCGGCGTACATCCTGGTGCCGTTCCTCTGCTGGGCACCGAACCTGGTCGTGGCCGAGTGGTTCGTCAGGCGATGCCGTAGATCGCCAGGAAGAGCCGCAGGCGCGGTACGTCCTCCTGCGTGAGCAGCGTGTCGAGCATGGCGACCACGGGGGCCCGGTCGCGGCCGGCCAGGCGCTTGCGCAGCAGCGGCGGGATCGCCCGGTTCAGTTCGGCTAGCGCGAGTGTGCGGATCTCGCCGTCGGACCGTTCGGCGATGTCGAGAAGCCGCACGACGGCCTCGTCGTCCTCGGCGGGCGGGCGCAGGCTGGTCCGCCAGGCCGCGATGGCGGAGATGCCCGCCGCCAGGGAGGAGATGAGGGCGCTCATCGAGGTCACCACACCCGAGCCGACCCCGAACGACGTCATCGTCTGCGACGTCAGCGTGCCGAACGAGATGACCCCGGCGACGACGACGAGCCCGAGGATGAGGTAAATCGTTAAGTTCGAGCGCATTCGATCAGGTTATGATCGGGAACATGATCGTTGGAAAGGACGACACCACCTTCATCTGGTGAGTGTCCCGACGCGGCGAGACGCCGCCTCCATCCGCGAAGAATGGCTCAGGGTCGCCCTGTCGACCGAGCCCGCCGACCGTCCCGAAGCCGAAGCGGCCATCGCCGGCCTCTACCGGCTGAACGGGCTTCCCCCGCCCGGTTTCCACTGGGTCTCCTCGCCTCCCGAGTTCCCTCCCGGGGCGCTGACGCGCCTGTTCGACGCCCGGCGCCGGAGCATGACGCGCGACCTCCGCGCCGGTCTGGCGGTGACCTGGAAGCGGAGGGAGCAGGTCCTCCGGCTCGTCCGCTGGCCGCTGGCCGGTAGCCGGCTGCCTTTCAGGCTGGTCGTGTACGACCACGACCCCGAGTGGCGAGACGTCCACGACGTGTCCTGGCTGGCCGAATTCGACTGCCTGCCCTGGGTGCCCGGGGTCGAGGGCATCGACCTGTGGGAACGGGCCGCCCGCGCGGGCGGCTGGTGGGTGCCCTACCGCGACGTGTGCGTGGTGGTGGACCGGCCGCGGGTCGTCCACACCCAGCCGGGACCGGCGGACGGCCAGGTGGTCGTCCACCGGGAGGACGGACCGGCCGTCGTCTACCGCGACGGCTCCGGCGCCTACGCCTGGCGCGGCACGGCCGTGCCGCCCTGGGTGATCGAGCGTCCGGCGGCCGACCGGATCGCGGCCGAACCCGAGCCGGAGATCCGGCTCGCCGCGATCCAGCACATGGGCTGGCCCGAGTATCTCGACCAGACCGCCGCGCGGCTCATCGGCGCCGCCCCCGACCCGGGCAACGACGCCGAGCTGCGCCTCTACGACACCCGCGACCACCGGGTCCTGGTGGTCGTCAACGGGACCGTCGAACGCGACGGCACCCGCCGCCGCTACGGGCTGGTCGTCCCCGACGACAGCGCCGACCCGGTCGAGGCCGCCGCCTGGACCTACGGAATCACCGCCCCGCTCTACAAGCAGCTCGTGAGGAGGACATGATGATCACACTCGACGCCCTGTCCGCGCGTACCGGACGAACCTTCGACGACCACCTCGACCGGAGCCTGACCATCCCGGTCCTCGACGGAATCCAGGCCCAGGGAGACCTCCTGGTCATGCCGGCCGTGTTGCTGGGGGCCTCCGACTGGCGGCCGGTGCCGCCGGAGGGGCTGGTCCTGCTCGACGGCGTCCACCCGCACGTGCTGGTGGCCGACCCGGGCACCTGCCGCTGGACCGACGGTCCCGACGGCCCGGCGTTCGCCGCCACCGCTCCCGTCTATCTACTGCATCCCGAGCACGGGGCGACGGGGTTCGCGCCGGGCCACTACGTGACCCACCGCCAGCGCGAATGGCGGGAGACGGACTGGTCGCCGGTCTTCGACTGACCACCCGGGGCGGGCCGCCCTCAAGTGGCCGGTCCGCCCTTAGGGTGCCGGTGTGCCCGACTTCCTCACCGAGACCCGCGCCGGATACGACGCCCTCGTCGCCGAATACGTCGACCTGTTCATGGACGACCTGGAGACCAACCCGTTCGACCGATCGGCGCTGGGGTTGTTCGCCGACCTCGTCCCGCCCGGCCGTGTGCTGGAGGTCGGATGCGGGCCGGGGCGGGTGACCTCGTGGCTGCACCGGCGCGGCCTCGACGTCTCGGGCGTCGACCTGTCGCCCGGCATGCTCGCCCACGCGCGGGCGACCTTCCCCGACCTCGTCTTCACCGAGGGCGACATGCGCTCCCTCGACCTGCCCGACGCGTCGCTGAGCGGCCTGGTCGCCTGGTATTCGATCATCCACATCCCGGCCGAGTTCCTGCCCGGGGTGCTCGCCGAGTTCCGGCGGGTGCTGGCGCCCGGCGGCCTGCTCATGGTCGCCTTTCAGGCCGGTGACGAGATCCTGCGGGTCCGGGACATCGACTTCCGCCGCCTCGACCCGGCCGTGATCGCGGGGCTGCTCGCCGAGGCCGGGTTCGCGCCGGTCGCCCAGGGGATCAGGGAGCCGCGCGAGTCGGAGAAGGTGCCGCAGGCCTGGCAACTGGTCAGGGCCGGCCAAGCGGTGCTCGGTTAATTGTCGGTGTGCAGGGTGATCCTCGACGAGAAGGGCACCTCGCTGCCCGCCGACGGGTCCTGCCGGGTGACGAACCGCGACTCGTCGTCGAAGGTCACCTCGCTCCGGTCGAGCAGCCAGTAGCCCGACTCCTGGAGCTTGGCGACGGCCTCCGGCCACCTCAGTCCGGTCACGTCGGGCAGCGTGCCGCCCTTCTTGACCAGCTGTTCCCGGGCGTCGGCCCGGCTGGCGTAGTAGCCGTCGACGGAACCGATCAGCACACCGCACCCGCCGCCCAGGATGAGGGTCGCGAGCACCACGGCCATGATCACGGATGAGCGGTCGCGCTCGCGGAGCGGCGGGGCGGTGTCGTTCATGCAGACAATCTGACGTTGTTGGGCACGGGCCGAAATACCTGTTACCGAATCGGCATTTGCCCGACGATGACAGTCGCGTCAAGGTCGGCGGAAGAGGTGATGAGGGGCTCCAACCCGGCTTTCAGCACCGCCGCGCAGGCGCCGGCCGCCTGCTCCTCCGAGGTCTCGACGAGGACGCAGCCTCCCGGCGCCAGCCACTCGGGCGCCAGCCGGAACACCCTCCTGATCAGCGCCAGCCCGTCTTCGCCCCCGTCGAGGGCGACCAAGGGCTCGTGCAGCCGCGCCTCGGGCGGCAGGTAGTCGACCTCGTCGGTCGGCACGTAGGGGGCGTTCGCCACCAGCACGTCGATGCGCCCCCGGAGGAGCAGCGGCAGCGCCTGGTAGAGGTCGCCCTGGTGGATCAGCGCCTGGGGCACGTTGCGCCGGGCGCATGCGACGGCCGCCGGGTCGATGTCGGAGACGTGCAGGATCACGCCGGGCACCTCGGCGGCGACGGCGGCCCCCACGGCCCCCGTCCCGCAGCAGAGATCGACCACGACCGAGCCCGGCCGGGCCCGCGCGATGGCCTCACCGGCCAGGAACTCGGTACGCCGCCGGGGCACGAAGACCCCAGGGTCGACGGCGACACGGAGATCACGGAACCGGGCCCAGCCCAGCACCTGTTCGAGGGGGAGACCCGCCACCCGCTGGCCGATCATGCGGCGCAGTTCGTCGGGGGAGCCGGCGGTGGAGACGATCAGCCGTGCTTCGTCTTCGGCGAAGACGCATCCGGCGGAGCGGAGTTCGGAGACGACTGAGGAGAGGGACACGAGACCTGCCTTCCTGGGCGGAACTGGGCGGGAATGGGTCTCACCTCCTCAAGTCGAAGCTCACTACGAAACGCCATCACCCTACCGCACGCCCGACAAGGCGCCGAAAACGGGTGGGCGAATTGAACGGTGATCTGTACCGTCTTTAACGTCGGTTCGCGGATGGCGCGGGTCGAAGACAATCGGTTATCGACTCCGGATCGAGAGGTCGCGGGTTCGAATCCCGCCCGGGGTGCCACCTGCCCCGGTAGCTCAGCGGTTAGAGCACTTACACCGGTCGTCACACCATATCCGCGCCATTCTCGCACCGGCACTGGACGGGTCGAAGTCGTTCGGTTATCCCAACGCGGCGGTTGCGGGTTCGAATCCCGCGGGCTCGGTGAATCGAGCTCTAGTTCAAATGGCAGAGCACCGCGACATCGGTCGGCATTGCATATCCGTCCACTCTTGATAACGGAGGAATCGCCGTGAACGACATTCGTGACCCCCTCGCCGACGTTTCCGAGATCGGCGCGAAGAAGGTGGAGAACGCCGCCGGCGGCGTCGTCTTCGAGAAGGACCTGTGGCAGCGGGTCGAGGACTTCCTCATCCTCGGCACGACCGGGGGCACCTACTACGTCGACGGCGGCAAGCTGACCGAGATCAACGTCGGCGTCCTCTACAAGGCGCTGCACACCGACGGCCCGCGGGTGGTCGAGATGCTCACCGAGATCTCCACCTCCCGGCCGCCCCGCGCGCCCAAGAACCAGCCCGCCCTCTTCGCGCTCGCGGCCGCCTACGCGCGCGGCGACGAGGCGACCCGCCGGGCCGCCAAGTCGGCGCTGCCGAAGGTCGCCCGCACCACCGACCACCTCGCGACCTTCTTCGGCTACTACAAGAACCTCGGCGGCAAGCGGACCTCGCGGGGCACCAGCCCCGTGATGGGCCGCTCGCTGCGGACCGCCCTCGGCTCGTGGTTCCTGCAGGGCGAGCCCGACGACGTGGCGTTCAAGGTCTGCAAGGCGGGTCAGCGCAAGACGCCCTCGGGCGAGTCGTTCGCGCTGCGCGACGTGCTGCGGATGGCCCACCCGGCGGGCGACAGCGAGCAGCGCAAGGTGCTGTTCGGCTGGATCGCCGGCAACGTCGGCGACGACGCCGCCCGCGCGGTGCTGCCCTCGGTCGACCGGTTCCTCACCGCCAAGGCCGTCACCACGGTCGAGGAGGCGACCCGGCTCGACGTGCCGTGGGAGTTCCTGCCCGACGCGATGCTGACCGAGCCGAAGGTCTGGGACCACCTCGTCGACACGATCGGCCTGACCGCGCTGCTGCGCAACCTCGCCCGGATGACCCGCATCGGCACGCTCGTGCCGCTCGGCGACGCCACCCGGCGCGCGGCCGCCCGGCTCACCGCCTTCCACCAGCTCCGCAAGGCGCGTGTCCACCCGCTCGACGTGTGGCTCGCGATGCGCGTCTACGCCTCGGGCCAGGGTCGGGGCGGCACGACGTGGACGCCGGTCCCGGCGATCCTCGACGCGCTGGAGGAGGCGTACGAGAAGTCCTTCGGCGTCGTCAAGCCGACTGGCAAGAAGCTGCTGCTCGCGGTCGACTCGTCGGGCTCGATGACGTACGCGCGGTGCGTGGTCGGCGGCTCGCCCATCGGCACGCCGTACGAGGTCGGCTCGGCCATGGCCGTCATGCTGGCGCGCATCGAGAAGGGCAACGTGCACGCCATCGAGGTCGACACCGCGGTGCACCGCTCGAAGGTGAGCGCGCGCACCAACCTGCGCGACATCGCCACGTGGCGGGCGTCGGGCGGCGGCACCGACCTGTCGATGCCGTTCCGGCACCTGCTCCGGGAGCGGATGAACGTCGACGGCGTCGTCGTCTTCACCGACAACGAGACGTGGGCGGGCCGGGGCGAGCCCGCGGACCAGTTCGACCGCTACCGCAAGACGGTCAACCCGCAGACGCGGCTCGTCGTCGCGGCGATGACGGCGGCCGGCTACTCGATCGCCGACCACACCGACCCGAACTCGCTCAACGTCGTCGGCCTCGACGCGTCGCTGCCGATGATCGTGAACGGTTTCGTCCGCTAACGGGCCCGCTGGAACGCCTTGCCGGCCCGGGTCGCGACGCCGTCCTCGGTGAACAGCCCGCTGTTCGGTTCGGCCTCCTTGGCGGGGAGGCCGAACCACGCGTACCGGTGCACGTAGGGCAGTGACGCGAGCATCTTCGACGAGGCGGCCAGGAAGGCGGCCTGCTCTTCGTCGGAGGCGTACTGGGCGCCGTCGGAGAAGTCGATCAGGGCGTACTCGGTCAGCCAGATCGGCTTCTTGTACCGCTGGTAGACGTTCTGGAGATAGCTCTTGAGCTGCTGCGTCGCGGCCGAGGCGCGGAAGTCGCCGCCGTACCAGTGCAGCGTGACGAAGTCGACGCGGTAGCCGTTCGCCTTGGCGCCCTTCATGAAACGGTCGAGCCAGCCGCCCGGGGTGTCGCCGCCGAAGGCCACGCCGGGGGAGCCGAGGATCTTCCCGGCCTTCTCCAGCTGCGGCCACAACTCCAGGGCGCGTTCGACCGTCATGTTCGACTGCTGGGCCAGGTCGGGCTCGTTGAAGCTCAGCAGGTACGGACCCGCCTTCTTGGCCTCCGCCAGCGCCTTCGGCGTGACGCTGTCGGCGCCCCAGATCATCGGCACGAACTCGACGTTCCTGGGGGTCTGTACGCCGTTCTGGTGGGTCGCCCAGGTGTAGTACCAGCGCGCCCCCGACTTGGCCAGCGAGTTGCTGACCCCGTTCATCGGCCACACCCCGACGCCCTTCTTCACCGCCGGGGCGGCGGGCGGCGGAGGCGGCGCCTCGGGCGACTTCGACGGCTTCGGCGAGGGCTTCTTCGACGGTTTCGGGCTCGGGCTCGGCTTGCGCACGGGCGTCTTCGACGGCGTCGGGCTCTCGGCGACCACCACGGGCGGGGGCACGGCGACGGGTTTGGGCGGCGCGGGGCTCGTCCAGGGCTGCAGGACGAACACCCCCGCCGTCACCGCCGCGGCGCCGGCGGCCGTGAGCGGGATCCAGAGGTTCTTGGCCGCCACGGCGGTCGTCTTGATCGTCACCGGTACGAGCTTGCTGAGCAGGAACCCGGCCGGCACCGCCACCAGGGGCAGCCCGAGCAGCAGCCGCTCCAGGGGCACCATGCCCTGGGTGCGGCGGCCGCAGAACGTACACCCCCTGATGTGCCGGGCGAACCGTTTGCGCCACAGCGGCGACGGCACCCCGTCCCAGCCGAGGAACATGCCCCGGAGCTCGGGGCACTGGGCCTGCGCGTTCAGGCAGCGCACGACCGACTGCGCGATCTGGATCTGCTCCTTCATGCGCTGCACCCGCACGGCCGCGTGCTTGGCCGACAACCCGAGCGACGAGGCGAGGTCGGCGCGCCCGAGTTCCCCGGTCTCCTCTAGCCACCAGAGCGACAACAGCGCCCGGTCGTCGGGGTCGAGCCAGCGGGTCGCCTCGGCGACCTCGCGCCGCTGGTCGGTCAGCCCCAGCTGGAGGATGGTCAGCCCGGCGAAGTCGGAGGCGGGGTCGGCCACCTCGGTCGCCGTGTCGAGGTCGGTCCGGCGGTGGTGGGCGGTGCGCTTCTCGGCTTCGTGGTCGCGTACCTGCCGGACCGCGATCGCCACCAGCCACGAGCGGTAGGCGTCGAGATCCCGCAGCCCCGGCAGCCCGCGGACCATCCGGATCAGGGTCTCCTGGACGACGTCGTCGGTGTCGTTGTGCCCGTTCAGCGCCCGTCCGACGATGTTGTAGACGAGCGGCAGGGAGTCGGCGACCAGGCGGTCGAGGGCAGCCTGATCCCCGTCGCGTGCCGCCGCGACCATCGCCGTGTCGGGTCCGCTCCTCGCTGGCATGCTGCATCCCCTTCTGAGGGCCGTGCTTCGGAGACCCCTCGTCTGTGGCTGGGGTTACAGAAATCTACTGACCTTTTCGGTGGATTTTTGTTGTTCTGCTGTGACGTGGGCGTCTCCGGTAACAGGAAGACCCACTGGGGAGGGATGTGACGTGCGACTGACATCTGGCGCACCCTGGGCGGTCGCGCTCGCCGCCCTCCTGGTGTCGGGCTGCGCCGCCCCGCAGGTTGACGCTCCTGCTGCGGCGGCGGCGCCGCCCACGGTCGTGACGCAGCCGTCGGCCGCGTTCAACCCCACGGACGTGGCCTGGATCCAGCTCGAGATCCCCATGACCGAGTCGGTGCTGGCACTGACGGACCTGGCGCCTGAACGCACAGCGAACCCGTCAGTGCTGGCCCTGGCGTCCCAGATCGCGGCCGAACAGCAGCAGCAACTTGCGGGACTACGTGGCCTGTTGCACGAAGCGGGGCTTCCGCCGACAAACGTCCACGAGGGTCATGACATGCCCGGTATGGTGACGAAGAGCGACCTGTTGATAGCGCAACGTCTCAACGCGGAGCCGTTCGACAAGCTGTTCCGCAAACACCTGAAGGACTTCCTGACCCAGTCCCTGCTGGTCGCGAAAGGCGAACAGACATCCGGCGCGAACGAGGCGACGAAACAGTACGCCAAGGCCCTGTCGGCCGCCCGCTCCACGACGCTGGCCGACCTGAGATGACGACCCACTGGGAATCCCTGCTACGGCCCCCGTCGGAAGCCCACTGGGTGTCCTTGCTGGACGAACAGGGCCCGGCAACGGGAAACCTCCACCCGATCCCGCCGGACCCGAAGCCCGGTAGGCGCCGACGGTCGAGCGTCGACGGCCCGACGACGGGGGCCTTGTATCCCGTTCCGCCGGAGCCCGACCGCGGCCGGTCACGGAATCGGGGCGCCCGGACCGCCGCTCAGGAGAGGTCACGTCGGCCGGGAGGTTTCGTCGGGGCCCTGCTCTGGGCCGGTGCGGTGGTGGCGACGGTCGGCTGCTGGACCGACCTGGCGGAAGTGGCCTCCACCGCCGACGGCCTGGCCTGGCTGGGCCGGCTGACCGGCCTGCTGGCAGGCTACGGCGCGGCGATCCTGGTGGCCCTCATGGCCCGCATCCCCTACCTCGACCGCACGATCGGCTCCGACCGCCTCTCCCGCTGGCACGCCCTCGGCGGCCGAGGCACCCTGGCGTTGTCGGTCGCGCACATGGTCTTCGCCATGTCGGCGCGGGTGGTCAGGTCAGGCGTGTGGGAGGGCACGTTCGGTCTCGTCCTGTACGCCCCCGGCATCCTCGAGGCGACCGTCTCACTGGCGTTCCTGCTGGCAGTGGGCCTGATCTCGGCCCCGGCGATCCGGTCGCGGATGTCGTACGAAGCCTGGCACTACGCCCACTTCCTCACCTACGTGGCCATCTACCTGGGCTTCGCCCACCAGCTCACCGGCCCGTCCTTCGGAGGCGTCGGCGCATGGGCATGGCGGGCCCTCTACCTGGGCGTGGCCGCCCTCCTCCTCTGGTACCGCTTCGCCCTCCCGGTGATCCGCTCCCGGCGCCACCGCCTGTGCGTGGCGGGCATCCGGCGGGAGTCGCCCGACGTGGTGTCCGTCTACATCTCGGGCGACGACCTCGACCGCCTGGCCGCCGAACCCGGCCAGTTCTTCCGCTGGCGTTTCCTGACCAAGGGCATGTGGTGGGCGGCCAACCCCTACTCCCTCTCAGCCGTACCGAGCGGCCGCCACCTGCGCATCACCGTCAAAGCGGCCGGCACCCACAGCCGAGCCCTCTTCTCCCTGACCCCGGGCACCCGAGTCTGGGCCGAGGGCCCCTACGGCGCCCTGACCGCCGCCCGCAGCCGATCCGACCGCATCCTGCTGATCGCGGGCGGCGTGGGCATCAGCCCGCTACGCGCGCTGTTCGAGTCGATGCCGGGCGACGTGACGCTGCTGTATTTGGCCCGGACGGTCGAGGACCTGGTGCTGCGAGGAGAACTGGACGCCATCGCGGCGGCCCGGGGCGCACGCGTGCACTACACGGTGAACGAAGACCTGACGGTCCCGCTGACGGGCCGCTCGTTGTCACGCGCCTTCCCCGACCTGGCGGACTACGACGTGTTCGTGTGCGGACCGCGCGGGATGACCCAGAAGGCGCTCAACGCATTGCGACGGGCGGGCGTGCCGAAACAGCAGATCCACCTGGAGAACTTCGACTTCTAGACGTCGAAGACGCCCCGCCGCACCCCGTCGACGAAGGCCCGCCACTCCTCGGGCGTGAAGTCGAGAACGGCCCCGCCGTCACCACGCTTGCTGTCGCGCACCTTGACGCGATCACCCGCCAGAGAGACCTCAACACAGTCGTTGTTGCTGCAGGCCCGGATCCAGAGGTCCTCGCTGATCGGTGTCGCGCACATCAGTTGGTTCCCTCTCGAGATCATGGTGATTCCGGGAACTTACCAGCCTGAGAGGTGCACCGCTCGCGGGTCGCGCGCACTGAAGGGGAAACCGCTCCCTGGCCTTTGCCGGCCGTGGATCTTCAGGGCACCGCCCGCAGGAAGTCCGGACCGCCGTTCGCGTAGTGGTCACGCATCTCGCACAGGAAATCGATACTCGCCGCAGGAGAGAGCGCGATCCCTGTCAGGTGATCGATCACGCGGCGATAGGCCGCCACTTCTGATGGGCCTTCGATGATATCGAGCGACGAAAAGCTCTCTCGCCAGACGACTCTGGTCGGGAGATCCGCGATGTCGAACAAGACGAAGGGGCTGTCGTCGGCGGGATACGGTCCTGCCTGAAAGGGCAGGATTCGCAACGTCACCCGGCCGGCCTCGGCTAGCGGAATGATGTGCTCGATCTGGCGGCACATGATGTCGGGCTCGCCGACCACTCGCCACAAGACCGCCTCGTCGACGAGAGCCTCGTACTTCGGCGGATGATTCGATGTCAGGAGCCGCTGCCGTAACATTCGGGCCCGGGTCCACTTCTCGACCCTCTCGGGTACATGATCGAGGCTGGTGTGTCGGATGACCGTTCTGGCGTAGTCCTCGATTTGCAGCAGGCCCGGAATCACCGCAGTCTGGAATTCCGTAATCGCGCTCGCCGCCGCTTCCATGTCGATGTAGCTGTAAATGGCGCGGTTGCCGAGGCTGCCATACTCGCGGCGCAGCAACTGGGTGCGTGAATCGGCCGCCATGGCGATCAACTCGGCGATGACCGAGGGGTCGCTGATTCCGTAGATGGCCGTGAGGATTTCGACGTCACGAGGGCTCGCTCCGCGCTGCCCGGTTTCGAGCCGGGAGAGTTTGGCCGTCGAAGCATGCATCGGCGTGCATACCTCTTCGAGGGTCAGCCCCGACTCCTGCCGGAGCTGCTTCAGCCGAGCGGCGAGTTGTCGTCGCCGAAGCGTCAGGTTGGTCCCAGCCATGGCACGTCCAGGTGATCGAAAATCCCGTTACTGGGGCCGGCCCAAGTGGTAATTGCCAGTGAGGGTCACCTAGGTATGTTTCCGGTCGAATGGCGTTATAAACGGATCAGGAACGCTACCGGGAGGGTGTGAACTGGGGCCATCTGCGCCCTAAATAAAACGGGGCCCGATGTTGGCGCATCAGGCCCCGGAGCTGGAGACCGCCGATCACCGCTCAGTAAAGGACGATCCACAATGCAGATTAACCCAAGAGGTAGGGAATTGTCGCCCCCTCGTGGCTTATTGGCGCGAATCGCCGCCATCGTCAAACGTCGCACCGACGATCTCTTCGCCGAGCCCGACGCTTTCGCGTTCGTCGTCGGCTGGGAGATCGACCGGAAATGGAACCGCCGCACGTACCGCGACCCCCGCTTCGACCAACTCCGGGCAGCTCGGCAAGCTCAGTCCGAGGCGAGCCGCAGATGACCAGGAACCTCGTCCGGCCCCTGGAAAGCAGGGTCGCGCCGCCCGGTCCCTTCGTGGTCGTCTGGCGCTGGCGTTACGAGGCGGCTCTCCTCATCGGGGGGCCGTTTCTCGTATCGGTCGTCGGCTGGCAGTTGACGGTCACCGTCGCCGGGCTGATCACGGCCCTCGTCTCGGTCTCGCCGTTCGCCCGCCGGTACTCCCTCGCCCGGCTCTGGTGTGTGGTCACGCCCCACCGCATCCGCACGGCCTGCGCCGAAGCCCTCATCGTGACCCGGCGCGGCAGGTTGCCGGTGGTCCTCTGGACCCGGCCCACCCGTGAGGGGGAGAGGGTCTGGGTCTACTGCCGGGCCGGGATCGTCGAGGCCGACTTCGCCGGCACCGCGCCGCTCATCGCCTCCGCCTGCTGGGCGCGGGAGGTGAGGGTAACAACCTCGGAGCGGCATCCTGCGGTCATCCGAGTTGATGTCATCAGATGACTTGCGGAGTCAGGAAGTCTGAGTGATCCTTCTCTTAGGAAGGTTTCTTTATAGAAAGCTGAAGTGCGCGGCCGTCACCCCGCGTTCCCCCGCTGATCCTTCCGCCATGGGCTCCGGCTCTCCTCATGAGGTGGCCGGAGTTCGCGTATCCGCTCCACGGAGGAGAGCCAGTGTTACGTAACAAGGTGGCTGCAGCCGCCGCCGGCCTGATGGCCGGCTCGCTGCTCGTGATCCTGCCGTCCGCTCCCGCCAGCGCCCACGGCACCATGTCGAACCCCCCGAGCCGGGTCTACCAGTGCAAGAACGAGGGGCCCGAGTCGCCCGACTCGGCCGCCTGCGCCGCCGCCGTCGCGGCGGGAGGCACCCAGGCCTTCTACGACTGGAACGAGGTCAGCCTGCTCGAAGCGGGTGGCCGCCACCGTCAGATCATCCCCGACGGGAAGTTGTGCAGCGCGGGGCGTGACAAGTACCGGGGGCTGGACCTCCAGCGCACCGACTGGCCGGCGACGCCCTTCTCCGCCGGGCCGCGCACCATCACCTACCACGCGACGGCGCCGCACTCGAACAGCAACTTCGAGTTCTACATCACCCGCGAGGGCTGGAACCCGTCGATGCCGCTGAAGTGGTCGGACCTGGTGCACATCCAGACGTTCAACAACTTCAACCCGGTCACGTTCACCAACTGGACCATCAACATCCCGCAGCGGACCGGCCGCCACATCCTCTTCTCCATCTGGCAGCGGGTGGTCGGCTCCAACGAGGCGTTCTACACCTGCTCCGACGTGGTCTTCAGCGGCGGGAACAACCCCAACCCGACGCCGACCCCCACGCCCACGGTCACCCCGACCCCCACGCCCACGCCGACCCCGACGGTCACGCCGACCCAGAACCCGGGCGGCACCTGGGCCGCCGGCGTGTCGTACCAGACCGGCAACCGGGTGACCTACGGCGGCGTGACCTACCAGTGCCGCCAGCCGCACACCTCGCTCGTCGGCTGGGAGCCCCCGAACGTGCCGGCCCTGTGGCTGCGCGTCTGATCTCGTGAGTGAACGCGGGCCGCGTCCAGTGGGCGCGGCCCGCCGTCGAAGGAGGCGGGCATGCGCCGGCTGCTCATCGTTCTCTTTCTTGCCTGTACGGCCTGCGCCGCGCCCGGCGTACAGGAAGAAGCCCCGGTCAACGCGGCCGACGTCATGTTCCTGCAGATGATGGTCGCGCACAACAAACAGGGCCACGAGCTGGCCCGGCTCGCCGAGAACCGTGAGCTGCCCGCGAAGGTCGAGCAGCTGGCCTCGGCCATGCGGGTCACCCAGGAGACCGAGACGAGCACGATGACGACCTGGCTCCTCCAGTGGGAACAGCCGCTGACCATGGACCAGGACGCCCACCACGCCCACGGCGGCACCGCCATCGACGCGCGCAAGGACCTGGCCCGCCTGCGCAAGGCCGACGACGCCGACTTCCCCCGCGAGCTCCTGAACGCCCTCATCGCCCACCAGGACGACGCCATCCAGTTCGCCCGGTACGAGAAGGGCAGCGGCGCCAACCCGGGCGCGCTCGGCCTGGCCGACCAGATCGACACCGCCCGGTCGGCGCAGATCACCTACATGCTGGACCTGCTTGACTCGTAGGCATGCCGGAACTCCAGCTTCTGCGGGCCGACCACGCCGGCCGGCTCCTGACCTTCGAGACCGACAACCGCGCCTTCTTCGCCCGCACCATCGACGACCGGGGCGACGACTACTTCACCACGTTCGCCTACCACCACCAGGGCGTGCTCGACGCGCAGGCCGACGGCGAGCTGCGCTTCCACGTCCTGGTCGCCGACGACGGCGAGATCCTGGGCCGCTTCAACCTGTACGACCTGAGGAACGGCACCGCCGAAGTCGGCTTCCGCCTGGCCGAGAAGGCGACCGGCCGGGGCGTGGCGACCGCCGCGGTCCGGGAACTGTGCGACCTGGCCAAGCGCTACGGCCTGAGCAGCCTGCGGGCCGGCGCCGGCGTGACGAACCGGGGTTCACGGCGGGTGTTGCAGCGCGCCGGGTTCGTCCAGACCGGCGAGACCTCGTTCTGGCGCAACCTGGACGACGAGTTCCTGATCGGCGGCGAACTCCGGGTCCGGCGGCTGGGCTTCGGCGCGATGCACCTGTCCGAGAACGACGGCGACGTGGTCAGGCGCGCGGTCGACCTCGGCGTCACGCTCATCGACACCGCGTACCTCTACGGCTGGGGCGCCAACGAGGAGCTGCTGGCCCGCACCCTGTGGCCGTACCGGAAAGAAGTGCTGGTGACCACCAAGGTGGGGGTCGCGCGGCCGGGCCGGCTCGACGGGCGGCCCGAGGCGCTGCGCGCCCAGGTCGACGCGGCTCTCCAGCGCCTGCGCATGGACCGGCTCGACCTGCTCCAGCTGCACCGGGTCGACCCCGAGGTGCCGCTCGCCGACCAGGTCGGCACCCTGAAGGAGCTGCGCGACCAGGGCAAGATCGGGCATATCGGGCTCTCCGAGGTCACCGTGGAGCAGCTCGCCGAGGCGCGCGGGATCGTCGAGGTGGCGAGCGTGCAGAACCGCTACAGCCTGCTCGACCGCGAGCACGAGGCCGTGCTGGCCGCCTGCGAGGCGGCCGGCATCGCCTTCCTGCCGTGGCGGCCGGTGCTTCCGGCGGTCGCCGGGCTCGCGGCCGACTCCGGCGCCACCCCGGCCCAGCTGGGCCTCGCCTGGTTGCTGGCCCGCTCGCCGGTCATCCTGCCGATCCCCGGTACGTCCAAGATCGCGCACCTGGAGGAGAACGTCGCCGCCGGGGCGATCAGGCTCACCGAGGCCCAGCTCCGGAAGCTAGCGTGAGACGCCGATGCCGCCCGGCGTGGTCGCGCCGAACCGCTCGATCTCCCTCGCCAGGTCCAGCGGCAGGACCGACGCCTTCCCGCCCGCGATGGCCTCGGTGATGAGGTCGGCCGGGACCAGCCACGACACCTCGAACTCCAGCCCGTCGGGGTCCTTCGCGTAGAGGGCCTTGGTGGTCGAGTGGTCGGAGGCGCCGACGAGCGCCCCCAGTTCGAGCAGGCGGGTCTGGATGCGCTCCAGTTCGGCCAGCGTGTCGACCTCCCAGGCCAGGTGGTAGAGCCCGACCGCGCCACGCCCGGCCGTCGTGGGGCCGGCGTCGGCGCCGACCTCGAACAGGCCGAGGTCGTGGTCGTTGTTCGAGCCCTCGGCCTGGAGGAACGCGGCTCCGGGGAAGCCCATGACCACTCGGAAGCCGAGGGCCTTCTCGTAGAAGTCGACGCTGCGTGCGACGTCGCGGACGTACAGCACGGCGTGGTTGAGTCGCTGAACCGGCATGCCTGCAGCAGCAACCGGGGATCTCCGCTTGTTCCCGGGAAACTGTCGGTGCCAGGTCCTAGGGTGGTCGGCGGCCATTCCTAAGGGGGACGTGAACGATGATCGTCGACCGCGTGGCGCGGGAGCGCGCGGAGAACCAGATGCTGTTCCAGGCAGTCCACGAGGTCGCGCGCGACCATGCCGGGGGCGCGGTCGACGACGTGGTCGCGGCGCTGCTGCGCAACCTCCCTCCGGCGCCCAGGTTGTCGGGCGACGAGGTGCGCCGCATCGCCGAGCAGATCAGCGTGGGGCGGGATCCCTCCGGTCTGTGAGCCGCTCCGAGAGGGCGGCGGGGTCGGCGACGACGGTCTCCAGCACCTGACCGGCCGCGCCGAGCGCCGCCGCCTCCGAGCCGAGTTGCGAGACCTCGACGGGCGGGGCCTGGGCGCGCAGCTGGGCCAGGCGGGCGCCCATCGTCTCGGCGACCACGCCGCCGATCCACGGGAACAGCGGGGCGTAGATGCCGCCCAGGACGATCGTGTGCGGGTCGACCAGGTTGATCGCCGACGACAGCGCCACCCCGAGCGCCCAGCCCGCCTTGTCGCAGGCCGCCAGGGTGGCGGCGTCGCCCTGTTCCAGCCGGGCGACGATGGCGTCGATGCCGGGGGCGTAGGGGCTGCGGTCGCCGACGGCGTCGAAGAAGGCGTCCTGGCCGGCGTATTGCTCCAGGCAGCCGCGGGCCCCGCAGCGGCACTGCGGGCCCTCGGGCGTCACGACCACGTGGCCGAGCTCGCCGGCGAAGCCGCGCGCGCCGCGGAACAGCGCGCCGTTGACGACCAGGCCGGCGCCGATGCCGATCTCACCCGAGACGTACAGGAAGTCGGCCCGGCCGACGCCGAACCAGAGTTCGCCGAGGGCGGCCAGGTTCGCCTCGTTCTCGACCCTGATCGGCACCCCGAGGTCGAGGGCGGCGCCCACGGGCACGTTCCGCCAGCCGAGGTTGGGGGCGTTGTGGATCTCGCCCGACTCGGCGTCGACCGGTCCGGGCACGGCCAGACCGGCGCCGACCACCCGCAGTCCGGTGCCCTCCGCCTGGGCGAGCGCCGACAGCGCCAGGCGCCGGAGGTCGCCGATGACGTCGAGCGGTTCTGACAAACGGTTGTCGACAGTCTGGGTCAGCCGCAGCCTCACCCGGCGGGCCAGATCGACGACTCTGACGGCCAGATAGTCGACGTTGAGCTCCAGGCCGAGCGCCGCGACGCGGTCTCCGCTGACCCGCACCTCGACCCCCGGACGCCCGCGCTCGCCGCCCCTGACGGCCCCGGTCTCCACCACGAGCCCGGCATCGAGCAGGTCTGCGACCAGCTTGGACACGGTCGTCTTGGTCAGCCCGGTGACCTCGGCCAGGGACGCGCGCGTGAGCGACCCGTGCGTCCGGACCTCCCGCAGCACGAGGGAGAGGTTGCGCGCCCGCATCGCGTCGTGCCGTACGGCCTGCGCCATTCGCACCTTCCTGACTGCCGGTCCAGAAATCTGGACGAAATCCTAGACACGCCTACTTGACCGGCACGAGTCCCCGTTCCATATTTAGTCCACAACGTAGACTAATTCGGAGGCGCCCCGTGTACACCCCCTCTCCCGAGGACAAGTTCACATTCGGTCTGTGGACCGTCGGCTGGCAGGCACGCGACCAGTTCGGTGACGCGACGCGCGCCCCGCTCGACCCGGTCGAGACCGTGCACAAGCTGGCCGAGCTCGGGGCCTATGGCGTGACCTTCCACGACGACGACCTGCTCGCCGTGGAGCCCGACCGCGACAAGGCGATCGAGAACTTCAAGAAGGCCCTGGCCGACACCGGCCTCAAGGTGCCCATGGCGACCACCAACCTGTTCACCCACCCGGTGTTCAAGGACGGCGGCTTCACCAGCAACAACCGCGAGATCCGCCGCTACGCGATCCGCAAGGTGATCCGCAACCTCGACCTCGCGGCCGAGCTGGGCGCCAAGACCTACGTCTGCTGGGGCGGCCGCGAGGGCGCCGAGTCCGACGCCGCCAAGGACATCCGCGCCGCGCTCTCCCGTTACAAGGAGGCCATGGACATCCTGAGCCAGTACGTCGTCGACAAGGGCTACGACATCCGCTTCGCGATCGAGCCGAAGCCGAACGAGCCCCGCGGCGACATCCTGCTCCCGACCGTCGGCCACGCGCTGGCGTTCATCAACGAGCTCGAGCGCCCCGAGATGGTCGGCCTCAACCCCGAGACCGGTCACGAGCAGATGGCGGGCCTGAACTACTACCACGCCATCTCCCAGGCGATGTGGCACGGCAAGCTGTTCCACCTCGACCTCAACGGGCAGCGCGGCATCAAGTACGACCAGGACCTCATCTTCGGTCACGGCGACGTCCAGAACGCGTTCTTCCTGGTCGACCTGCTGGAGCACGGCGGCTACGAGGGCCCCCGCCACTTCGACTACAAGCCGGTCCGGACCGACGACAAGAACGACGCCTGGGACTCGATCGCGGCGAACATGCGCACCTACCTGATCCTCAAGGAGAAGGCGAAGGCCTACCGGGCCGACCCGGAGGTCCAGGAGGCGCTGGCCGCCAGCAAGGTCGACGAGCTGGGCGCCCGCACCCTGGGCGAGGGCGAGACCCTGCAGGACCTGCTGAACGACGAGTTCGACCTCGACGCCGTGGCGGCCCAGGGCTTCCACTTCACCCGTCTGTCGCAGCTCGCCCTCGAGCACCTGCTCGGCGTGCGGTAATGACTCTCGTCGCGGGGGTCGACTCGTCGACCCAGAGTTGCAAGGTCGTGGTGCGCGACGCCGAGACCGGCGCGCTGGTCCGCGAAGGGCGGGCCAGGCACCCCGAAGGCACCGAGGTCCACCCCAGCCACTGGTGGACGGCGTTGCAGGAGGCCATCGCCATGGCGGGCGGCCTCGACGACGTCGCGGCGGTCTCGGTGGGCGGCCAGCAGCACGGCATGGTCTGCCTCGACGAGAACGGCGAGGTGGTCCGCCCGGCGCTGCTGTGGAACGACACCCGGTCGGCCCAGGCGGCCCGCGACCTGATCGCGGAGCTGGGCGGCCCGGAGAAGTGGGCGGAGGCGGTGGGCAGCGTGCCCGTCGCGTCGTTCACCGTCACCAAGCTGCGCTGGCTGGCCCAGCACGAGCCGGAGAACGCCGCGCGCACCGCGTCGGTCTGCCTCCCGCACGACTGGCTGACCTGGAAGCTCGGCGGCACCCCCGCGACCGTCACCACCGACCGCGGGGAGGCGTCGGGGACCGGCTACTGGTCCCCGGCCACCGGGGCCTACCGGCTCGACCTGCTGAAGATGGCCATCGGCCACACCCCGCAGGTCCCCACGGTCCTCGGGCCGAGGGAGCAGGCCGGGACGTACAACCAGGCCCGGCTCGCGCCCGGCACCGGTGACAACATGGCCGCCGCCCTCGGCGTCGGCGCCCGTCCCGGCGACGTGATCGTCTCCATCGGCACGTCCGGCACGGCCTTCGCCGTCGCCGAGCACGCGTCGGCCGACTCCTCGGGCGGCGTCGCCGGTTTCGCCGACGCCACCGGGCGGTTCCTGCCGCTCGTCGCCACGATGAACGCCGCCCGCACGCTCGACGCGGTCGGCAGGGTGCTGGGCGTGGGTCCGGCCGAGCTCAGCGATCTGGCCCTGGGGGCGCCTCCCGGGGCCGGAGGGCTGACGCTGGTGCCGTACCTGGAGGGCGAGCGGACCCCGAACCGGCCCGACGCGACCGGGTCGTTCCACGGCCTGCGGCTGGCCAACGCGACGCCGGGGCACTTCGCCCGCGCGGCCGTCGAGGGCATGCTCTGCGGGCTGGCCGACGCGCTCGACGCCCTCGGCCTGGCGCCCAACCGGGTGCTGCTGATCGGCGGCGGCGCGCGTTCGGAAGCCGTGCGCACCATCGCGCCCAGCGTGTTCGGCGTGCCGGTGCACGTGCCCCCGCCCGGGGAGTACGTCGCCGACGGCGCCGCCCGCCAGGCCGCCTGGCTGCTCGCCGGTGGCGAGGAGCCCCCGGAGTGGGCCTCGGGTGAGGTCACCGTCTTCGAGGGCGACCCCATCGAGGGCCTGCGCGACCGGTACAGGGAAGCCGCCGCGTGACCCCGCCGGGGGTGGGCTCAGCCCCACCCCCGGCCCTGGGGCGACCCTGATCCCCCCTAGGGGGTATCCATCAGGGGTGAATGGGGTCTTAACCGGATGCATATCCGGCGGCCGAAGAGGCACTCTCGAAGTATGGTCAAGAGGCTCTCTCCCGTGATCGCGATCTCCGGTCTGGTGCTCGCGATGGCCGCCGTCGTGGCCGGTCAGCTTGATCCCTCCCCCCACCTCGACCCGGTCGCGCTGTCGATCAGCGAGTACGCCGCCCAAGAGCGCGGCGTGCTGACCGAGTTCGCCCTCGCGATGCTGGGCCTGGCCTCACTGGCCCTGCTCGCCGGGCTCAAGGCCGCATCGGCGCCGATCGACGGCTGGCCCGAGCGGCTGATCCTCCTCTGGTCCCTCACCCTGCTGGGCGTCGCCGTGATCCCGTGGGCGCGTGCGCAGGACTATCTGGTGGCGGTCGCGTTCCTGGCGCTGCCCGTCGCCACCGCTCAGCTCGCCGGCCGGTTCAGCGACCACGACGAGTGGCGGCCGGTGGCCCGCACGCTCGAATGGCTGACCCTGCTCGCGGGCATCGGCCTGGCCGCCGTGACCTACGCGGCGCTGCCCGGCCGGGGCGTGCTGATCGGCGTCGCCGAGCGCGGCCTGCTGATCGTGGAGTTCGCCCTGGTGGCCTCGGTCACCTGGCAGCTGCTGCGAGTCGGGCTCATGACCGCGACCACTACAGTTCCGGGAGTCGTCCGTCAGCCTGTTGCCGAGACGACACAAAACGCCACGTCCGAGGCCGTGAGCCGGCACGCTCACGCCGCGTGATCAGACAAACGTGATCCACGAATGAATCAAACCGGGGCAAACTGCTAACCTCATCGGCTACGTACGGCCGATGAGGTGCCATGGCTTCGAGCAGATCCATCCGGTTCAAGATTTCCACGCTGTTGATCATTCCACTGGTCTCCCTGGTGGGCCTTTGGGGTTTCGCGGCGGCGATCACGACCCGGGAATCGCTCGACCTGCTCAAGGTCGAACGCCTCTACGACGGCCTCGGCCGGCCCGGCGACACGCTCGTGCTCGCCCTCCAGCGGGAACACCTGCTGTCGGCCGAGTACGCCGCCACCGGCACCCGCGCCGCCTTCGACACCCTGGTGGAGCAGCGCCTCGTCACCGACCAGGCCCGCAAGAGCCTGCGCCGCGCGGCGGCGAGCGCCGACGTACAGGACGCCCTGACCCCGGCCATGGCCGGGCGCTTCAGCGACGTGATGGCGGCCGTCGACGAACTCGACGACCTGCGCAACGACATCGACACCAAGGCGGTCGGGCTGACCGCCCTCGGCGACCGGTTCGGCCTGCTGCCGACCGCGATGCAGGCGCTCGACCACACCATCACGCTCAACAACGACGTGCCGCTCTACCAGCAGTCGCGCAGCCTGGGCCTGCTCTCCTTCGCCAAGGACTTCCTGGCCCGCGAGAGCGCGCTGGGCGCCGGCGTGCTCATCAACGAGCGGCCGTTCTCCGTCGAGGAGAGCCGGGCGTTCATCCGCTACTCCGGCACCCGCGACTTCCTGTTCCTCCAGGGCATGAAGGAGCTCGACCCCGAACTGCGCAAGCCGTTCGAGGACATGCTGGTCTCCGACGCCTACCGGTCCTACATCCGGCTGGAGACCCGCCTCGTCAGCGCCACCCCGGTCGGCCACACGGCCTGGCGCCGGGCCGTCGACGGCACCGAGAAGGCGTTCCGCGACGCCCTCCTGTCGAGCGAGCAGCGCCTGTCGGTGCGGGCCGAACCGGTGGCGGTCGCCACGTTCGTGCGCACCGGCGCCGCCGGGCTGCTCGGGCTGGTCGCCGTCGCACTGACCCTGTTCGTGTCGGTACGCCTCGGGCGCGCCCTGACCCGGGAACTCGCCGCCCTGCGCAACGCGGCCCGGCAACTGGCCGAGGTCAGGCTGCCCCGGGTGGTGGAGCGCCTGCGGCGCGGCGAGAAGGTCGACGTGGCCGCCGAGGCGCCGCCGCTGGAACCCCCGGGCACCACCGGCGAGGTCGCCGACGTGGCGCACGCCTTCAGCGCCGTGCAGCACACCGCGGTCGACGCGGCCGTCGACCAGGCCCGGCTGCGCGAGAGCGTCGGCCTCGCGCTGCGCAACCTCGCCCGGCGGAGCCAGGGACTGCTGCAACGGCAGCTCAAACTGCTCGACGGGATGCAGCGCCGTACCGAGGACCCGGGTTCTCTGGAGGAGCTCTTCCGGCTCGACCACCTCACCACCCGCATGCGGCGGCACGCCGAGGGCCTCATCGTGCTCTCCGGCGGCACGCCGGGCCGGACCTACCGGCAGGCCGTGGCCGTCGCCGAGATGCTCCAGGGCGCGGTGGCCGAGGTGGAGGACTACGTGCGGGTCCGCATCTACCCGATGCCGGAGGTGGCCGTCCAGGGCGCCTCCGTCGCCGACTACATCCACCTGTTCGCCGAGCTCATCGAGAACGCCACGGCCTACTCGCCGCCGCAGACCGAGGTGTCGGTCCGGGGCGAGACGGTCGCCAAGGGGTTCGCGGTCGAGATCGAGGACCGGGGACTGGGGCTCGGCCCGGCCGAGCTCGAAAAGATCAATTCACGACTGGCCAGCCCGCCGGAGTTCGATCTGGCCGACACCGACCGGCTCGGCCTGGTCGTCGTCGGACGGCTGGCCACCCGACTGGGAGTACGTGTGGAACTGCGGCAGTCGCCGTTCGGCGGAACCACCGCCATCGTGCTGATCCCGTCCACGGCGCTCGCGCCGGAGCCGGTGCTGGAAGGGGTCCGCGCATGACCGCGTCGTCGGAGGAGTGGGTCGACGACGGGCCGGTCGTCCGGTCCTACGCGCTCACCAGGGGGCGGGCCACCACCGACGCGCCCCTCGACCTCATGTCGGTGGTCGCCGCCACCGGGGCCAGGATCCAGCCGGGGGTCGACCTCGGCCGCGAACACCAGCGGCTGCTGGCCCTCATCCCGCGCTCGCGCCAGGTGGCCGACGTCGCCTCCGACGCCGACCTGCCTCTGGGCGTGGTCCGGATCCTGCTGGGCGACCTGCTCGACCACGGCCTGATCCTGGTCCGCCCCGCGAACACGGCGAAGCCCCCCGCGGAGAACATCCTCCGCGAGGTCATCAACGGCCTGCGCGCTCTTTAACGCTTGGCGACAGGTGCGGTCAGGGTCATCCGGCCTGTCGCTCACCGCACGAGGCGCGCTTTTCAGCGCTGGGTGGCTGTCAGGGTCTTCAGCGCGTGCTCGACCAGGGTCACCAGGACGACCTTGGCCGAGGCCCGGCGACGCACGTCGCAGAGCATGACCGGGATCTCCGGGTCGAGGTCGAGGGCGATGCGGACGTCGTCGGGCTCGTAGCGCTCGGCGCCGTCGAAGCAGTTGACCGCGACGATGAACGGGGTACCCCGCTGCTCGAAGTAGTCGATCGACGGGAAGCAGTCGGTCAGCCTGCGGGTGTCGGCCAGCACGACCGCGCCCAGCGCGCCGTACGACAGCTCGTCCCACATGAACCAGAAACGCTCCTGGCCGGGCGTGCCGAACAGGTAGACGACGAGCCCCTCGCGGATCGTGATCCGGCCGAAGTCCATGGCGACCGTGGTGGTCGTCTTCGTCTCGACGCCGTCGAGGTCGTCCACGCCCACGCCGCGGTCGGACAGCACTTCTTCGGTCCGCAGCGGGCGGATCTCGCTGATCGCCCCGACCAGCGTGGTCTTGCCGACGCCGAAGCCGCCGGCGACGAGGATCTTGAGAGCGACCGGCTCGTCAGAGGGCGCGAAGGCCATTGATCACTTCCTTGAGAATGCGCGCGCTTGGCAGCGGCGCAACCTGAGCCGGTGGGCGCACCCGCACCAGCCCCTGGTCTTGCAGATCACCGAGGAGCACCCGCACCACCCCGAGGGCGAGGTTCAGATCCGACGCGATGTCGGCGACCGAGGCGGTGTCGGCCGCCAGCTCCAGGATGGTGGCCTGTTCCGGTGTGATGTCGGCCCGGTCGCGCGGGCTGACACCGGTGGTGGTGATCAGCGCGATCAGGTCGAGGTCGTCGCCGGAGGAACGAGCCCGGCCGCCGATGAGCGCGAAGGGACGGACGACGGGCCCGGCGTCGTCGTCCAGCCACTCCTTGCGCGTCACGGTGTGGCCCTCCGCGGATTGGTCGAGATATGTTGCCCCACCCTCTTGACCAGCATCGCCATCTCGTAGGCGATGTGACCGACGTCGGCGTCCGACGCGGCCAGCACGGCCAGGCAGGTGCCCTGCCCGGCGGCCGTCACGAACAGGAACGCGGCCTCCATCTCGACGATGGTCTGGCGCACCTCCCCGCCGCCGAAGTGGCGTCCGGCCCCCCTGGCCAAGCTCTGGAACCCGGCGGCCACCGCCGACAGGTGCTCGCTGTCTTCACGTGAGAGTCCCTGGGATGCACCCACGACCAGACCGTCGGTGGAGAGGATCACCGCCTGACGGACGGCCCCCACCCGGCTGATGAGGTCATCGAGCAACCAGTTCAGTTCGCCGGACCCCGAGACTTTCCCGGTCATTCCTCACCCTTCTCGCCGTTCGCGTTATCTGCGTAGTCTGCATCCTCACGACCCCTGCGCGCTCCCTGCTGGAAGGCGGAGAACATCGCGCGCGCCTGTTCCGGCGACCGTTCCTCCGTCGTCTCGGCGACGGGCGCGGTCAAGGGGGTGTCGGTGAGCTGCGGTGCCATGTTCGCCTGCCGGACGCGGCGGGGCAGCCCGTTGTGGGTGCCGCTGGCGACCGACGTCGGCACGTTGTTCGGCAGAGTCGACGGCCGGGCGGCCGTGGTGCGGGTCCGGGTGGGCAGGCCGCGCGGGGAGAGCACGGGCTTCTCCTCCTCGGGCTCCATCGGCGGCACCAGCTCGACGGGCGGGACCGCCTCGATGCGCCGCTCCGACGGCGTGAAGTAGGGGGAGGGCTCCAGCTCTTCCTCGGGCGCCTTCTCGGCCTCGAGAGCGGGCTGCTCCTCGGGCTCCTGCTTCTTGTGCCGCGGCTCGTGGTCGCTCAGGTCGCCCGAGTCGCTCTGGTCGTCGTTCTCGGCCGCGGTCAGCACGGCGTGCGCGCCGTTCCGCGACGGTACGGCCCCTCCCGGCGTCCCGTCGGAGACGAGACTGCGCGGGATGAGCACGATGGCGGTGGTGCCGCCGTAGGGGGAGGAGCGCAGCACCACGCCGATGCCGTAGCGGGCCGCGAGCTGGCCGACCACGAACAGGCCGAGCCGGTCGGAGTCGGCCAGGTCGAACTCGGGCGGCGCGGCGAGCTTGGTGTTGATCTCGGCGTACTCCTCGGGCGTCAGCCCGAGGCCGCGGTCCTCGACCTCCAGCACCAGCCCGTTGGCCACCAGTTCGGCCCGGACCTGCACCTTGGTCTGCGGCGGCGAGAAGATCGTGGCGTTCTCGATCAGCTCGGCCAGCAGGTGGACGACGTCGGCGACGGCCGCGCCGGTCAGCGAGGCGCCCGGCATCGGCAGCACGGTCACCCGGGTGAAGTCCTCGACCTCGGCGACGGCGGCGCGCATGACGTCCACGACCGGAACGGGCTTGCGCCACGACCGGCCGGGTGCGGCGCCCGAGAGGATGATGAGGCCCTCGGCGTGGCGGCGCATGCGGGTCGTCAGGTGGTCGAGGCGGAACAGGTCCTCCAGCGACTCCGGGTCCTTCGACCGGCGCTGCATCGAGTCGAGCAGGGTGAGCTGGCGGTGCAGCAGGCTCTGGTTGCGGCGGGCCAGGTTGAGGAACACGTGGCCGACGCCGCGCCGCAGGGCGGCCTGCCCGACGGCCGCCTCGATGGCGGTGCGCTGCACGGAGCTGAACGCGTGGCCGACGTCCTCGACCTCCATCGAACCGCCGGCGTCGATGGGCGGCGCCTCGTGCTCGACGTCGACGTCCTCGCCCTTCTTGAGGCGGTCGACGACGTGGGGCAGCCGCTGGTCGGCCAGTTCGAGCGCGGCGTTGCGCAGGTCGGCGAGGTCGGCGACGAGCCGGCGGCCGAACCGCACCGAGAAGACGATGGTCGCCACGACGGCGATCAGGCCGACGCCGCCCGCGATGGCGATCCGCCCGAGGATGCCGGTCGCCAGCTCGGCCGAGTGGGCGTTGAGCGCCTCGGTGGCCGGCCCGCGCGCCCGGTCGAGCTCGCCGACCAGGCTGTTGATGGTGGGCTGCCAGCGCATCACGTCGGCGGGCAGCGCGCCCCCCAGCCGCTGCTGCGAGAGGATCAGGTTCTCGATCTCGGAGAAGCGCGCGTAGAGGTCGGACTCGAGCACCCGCTCGTACGGGCCGCGCACGTCGGGCAGCAGCGTCGGCAGGTTCTTCGCGTAGTAGTGCTTGCGCAGCGCCACGAACTCGGCGAACGCCTTGTGCGACTCGGCCGACATCTGGTTCTGCGCCAGCGAGCCCTTCACGAGGGCGTCCTCACGGGCCAGCATCTCGTGCGCGGTGCCCATCGTCACCAGGGCACTGGCCTGCTGGAACATGGCCACGTCGGGGATCTGGACCATCTGCTCGTAGACGTCGAACAGGTCGTCCAAGATCGTGTTGTACGCGATGATCGCGTCCAGCACGTTGTACTTGCCGATGGAGACCGCGTCGCGGATGGTCGACAGTTCGTCGAGCGCGCCGAGCAGGTCGTCCATGGACCGCTGGAGGTTCTCGGACATGATCGACCGGTTCTCCGGCAGGGTGGCGACCTTGACGAAGGAGCTCACGGTCGACGTCGTCTGCGCCTGGAGCGCGTTGAGCTCGGGCGACGACGTCCGGCTCTCGCTCAGCAGCTCCGCCACCATGGCGCGCTCGGCCTGGAGCCGCAGCCCGAGGTCGGTGGAACTGACGCCGACGGAGTCGTACAGCTGGCCGGTGCGTAACAGGGCCAGCCCGTCACCGACGGTGAGGTTGAGGACGAATCCCCATAGTGCGCTCAACGTCAGAAGAGGCAGAAGCAACAAGAGAAAGATCTTGAACCGAATCGACCGGTTTCTTGAACCCATGGCCACTCCTGCAGTGCGTGGAGGCTCGCGCCGCATTTGGGGGGAAATGCACCTCCGGAAGATCGCACAGGAGACTAGCACCGATACAGTTCGAGCGCAGTGGAGGAATTGATGATTAGCGTGATCACCGGGGCCAGTTCGGGCGTTGGTGCTGCTGCGGCGCTGGATCTTGCCCAAAAGGGATACCAACTTGTGTTGGTTGGGAGGGATCGCGCCCGCTTAGAGTCGACCGCGTCCCGTGTCCGATCCGTCACCAAGCGCAAGGTGGCGGTAGAGGTTTCGGACTTCGCGCGCCTCGACGACGTCCGTGATCTGGCCTCCCGAATCCGTGCGAAGTACGACCGGATCGACGTTCTGGCGAACAACGCCGGCATGATGGTCCCCGACCGCCGCACGACTGCGGACGGTCACGAACTCATGATCCAGGTCAACCACCTCTCGCCGTTCCTGTTGACGAATATTCTTCTAGATCGCGTCGGGCGTGTCGTGACGACGAGTTCCCGCGCCGCGAAGACCGCCCGCCTCGACCCCGACGACCTCTCGCGTGAACGCCGGCGGTGGAACGGGTGGCTGCAGTATGGCGAAACCAAACAAGCGAACGCTTTATTCACGGTGGGCCTGGCGGCCCGCGGCGCTAAAGCGACCTGTTTCCATCCCGGCGTCATCAAGACGTCATTCGCGGGCGGCACCTTGTTCATGAAACTCGTCACCCTCCCGGGCCTCCACGAGCCGGTGGAGAAGGCGGCCGCACGACTGACCTATCTGGCGACGTCGGAAGCCGGCGAGAACCTGCCCGGCACCTACTTCCGCGACAACCGCCCCGACAAGGTGCCCGCCCGAATGAAAGACCCTGACCTGGCCGAACGCCTGTGGGCGGCAAGCGCGGAAGCGGTCGGATTGACTAACTGAGCGTGACGATTCGTTTACCATCTGCTGGTGACATTCTGTCTGGCGGATGCCGAGTCGATGCGCCTGCTGGCCACCCGCCTTGACGAGGCGGCCGGAGAGATCACCCGCCTCCAGGGCGGTTCGGTGGCCGTCGGCCTGCCGATCACCGCCCCCCGCGAACTGGCCCACTACGAGCGGCCACTACGCGACCTGGTCGAATGGTGCCACTCCTCGGCCGCCGACCTCAGACGGCGAGCGGCCGTCGCCGCCCAGGCCGACCTCATCCCCTCCTCCGAGGGCGCGAACCTGCACGAGGCCCTGAAGACGGCGGCGGCCGGTGGGATCGACGCCGAACTCGCGGCCTTCGACATGCTGGGAGCCGACGTCGCCGACTTCTTCGCGGGGCTGACCCCCGGCCGGGCCCTCGCAGTGGCGTTGGCCCGGGCGGGGGAGGTGGGGGGCCGGGGTGGGGCGCCGTTCGAGCTGCGCTTCGCCGCGAACCGCCATCTTGTACGTCTCGCGCACGCGGAGGCGGTGCGAGTGGGGGACAAGGCGGCGGCAGACAGGTACAAGCGGCTGCTGGAACCCGGCCGGCGACTCCTGCTGTTCGACCCACGCGGCGCGGGCCGGATCGCCGAGGTCAAAGGCGACCTGTCGTCGGCGACCTCGGTCACCGTCATGGTCCCGGGCACCGGAAACGACCTCTCCACCTACGACCGCAGCCCACTGGGCGCGCTGCTCGCGGTGCACAGGCTGGCCGATCGTTTCTCCCGCGGAAAGACCGCCACGATCATGTGGCTCGGAACCGACCTGCCGCCGAACGTGCCCGCCGCGGCCACTCGGCTCTACGCGGAACGAGGCGGCCCGAAGCTGCGGGAGTTCATGGAGGGGCTCGACCTCGCCGACTCCGTGAACACCACGGCGATCGGCCACTCCTACGGCAGTACCGTCACCGGCCACGCCGTCCGCGCCGGCCTGAAGGTCGACAACCTGGTCGCCGTGGCCAGCCCCGGCTGGGGCGTCGATGAAGCGGCAGACCTGAAAGCCCCGACGACCAGGCTCTACGCCGTCCGCCACCCCGACGACTTCATCAGCGTCGTTCCCCCCATCGACGGCCTGGCACCGCCGCTGTCGTCCCTCGGCCATGGCGCAGACCCGGTCTTCATGGACGGCGTGACCCGGATGGCCTCAGGTAACGACGATCAACTGCTCCCCGTGGGCGTGAACCTGGACGCCCATTCCGACTACTTCGCGGGCGCCGGACGATCTCGTGTCGCGACGCACAACATCGCCGTGATCGTCGCGGGTGGTTGCCCCACCACCTTCGAGGCCGCGCGAGCCGCTCGATGAACCGCGTCCGCCTCGCCCTGCTGTCCCTGCTGCTCTTCGTGTCGATTGGCGGATGCACCATGTGGTCCTCGCCCGAAGCGGAACTCTCCGAGGGAGTCCGTGACCTCGAAGCCGCCATGTCGCGGGTGCTCCAGGTGGCGCGTCCCGAAGCCGATCCGAAGATCACCCGGGATCCGTGGCCCTGCGAGGATCCCGATCGCAAAGGCGTCGTCCTCGGTCATGACCTCAAAGTGGCAGACCCACGTGGCGCCGTGGCAGCCGTCCTGGAGCTGTGGCGGAGTGAAGGGCTCCGCATCGAACTCGATCGCTCGACCGACACCGACCGCCCGGAGGTCATCGCCGGCGGGCCGCTCATCGAGTTGTCGATCCACGGCTTCCCTGATCGGAACACGATCTACATCGAGGGCAACACCGTGTGCCTCCCAGGCCCGATCCCGGAGAACTGGCACGACGTCGTCTGAACGGATCACGAGTGCTTGCGACATACCCAGATGTGAACATGGCAGATAACTTTCAGTGATCGTTCGTTTACCATCTGCTGGTGACCTTCTGTCTCGCAGATGCCACCTCGATGCGCCTCCTGGCCGCCCGCCTCGACGAAGCGGCCGAGGAGATCACCCGCCTCCAGGGTGCTTCGGTGGCCGTAGGGCTTCCGATAACCGCTGCCCCCGAGCTGGCCCACTACGAAGGACCACTGCGCAACCTGGTCGAGTGGTGCCACTCGTCGGCCGCCGAGATCCGCCGAAGAGCGGCCGTCGCCGCGCAGGCCGACCTCATCGGCTGGAGCCCATCGGGCGAGAACGCCGCCTACGACGCCCTGACGATGGCAGCGGCGGGCGAACTGGACGAGCAACTCGCCGCTTTCGACGCACTTGGCGCGAACGGTGACATGGCGACGTTCTTCGCCGGGCTCGCGCCTGGTCAGGCGCTCGGCGTGGCGCTGGCACGGGCGGCGCAGGTGGGTGCCAGGGCGGGGGTCCCGTTCGAGCTCCGCTTCGCGGCGAACCGCCAGCTGGTACGCCAGGCACTCGCAGAGGCTGTGCGAGTGGGCGACAAGGCGGCGGCGACCAGATACACCAGACTCCTCGACCCTGATCGGCAACTTCTGCTCTTCGACCCAAGAGATCTGGGCAAGATCGCTGAGGTCAAGGGCGACCTCAGCACCGCAGAACATGTAGCCGTCTTCGTGCCGGGCACCGGAAACAATCTGGCCAACTATCTCGGTCGTGCCGAAGGCACCCTGCAGACCATCCACGGAGCAGCCGCCGGTCTCTCTGCGCGCACCGCCACGATTCTGTGGATGGGCTCCCCGCTCCCGCAGAGCCTCGGAGCGGCGTTCGATCTGCAGGCCGATCGTGGTGCGCCGGAGTTGCGGGACTTCGTCGACAACCTGCGCCTCGCGCCCGGGGTGCACACCACCTTGATCGGCCACTCTTACGGGAGCGTCGTCACAGGGCATGCGGTCAAGGCGGGCCTCCACCCCGACAACCTGATCGCGGTCGCGAGTCCGGGATGGGGTGTCGATTCCGCCGACGAGCTCAAGGCTCCTGCGACGAAGCTGTTCGCCATGCGGCACCAGGGCGACATCATCAAGATCGTCCCGACGGCTGAGGACACCCTCGGCATACTCGTTCCATTGCCCGACAGCGTCGCGGGCCATGGAGAAGACCCCGTCTACATGTCTGGCGTGGAGCGGCTGTCGTCAGGATCGGAGGCCCACCTCGTCATCGGCATCGACATGGATGCCCACTCCGACTATTTCGGCGGCAGCGAGGCAGGTCGTCTTGCGGGACTGAACCTAGCCAGAGTGATCGTCGGGGACGATTACGAGACGTATGAGGAAGCGAGGGCCGCTCTGTGAAGCGGATCCTGGTCGCACTCCTTCTTCTGGTTGTCGGATGCGCGTCTGAGCCTCGGCCGCCGATATCCGACGCACTTAGAGATCTCGACGCGGCTCTTGCTCGGGCACTTCACGTCGGTGCGCTCACCGAGACCCCCAAACGCACTCCCGGCAAGTGGTGGTGCAAGCCGGGGGAGGGGCAGGCATTCCAGCTCGGATTCACCGCCGCTGCCCGAGATCCGCGGGCGACAGTTGTCGCCGTTGGCGAGCTCTGGCGTCGGGAGGGACTCACCATCCAAATGGACCGCACCCAGCACCCCAACCGTCCCGAAGTTGTCGTGCGGGGGCGACTGATCGAGATGTCAGTGCACGGCTTCCCTGAGCGCGGCACCGTCTGGATCGCCGGCAACACCGCCTGTCTAGAGGGGGAGGTTCCTGAAGCCTGGCGGGATGTGTGATGCGCTACCACCACCCTCGCCCGGCACATTGCCAACCAAAGGGGTTGCAGCATGACGCGGCTATCGCTCAAGCGGCGAAAGTAAGGCGCGGACCGGTGTCAGCGCCCATGAGCAGCGAAGGTGAGGTGCGGACCGGTGTCAGCCCTAAGGGCAGCGAACCACCCACCTCGCCACCCTTCACCCCCACAGCAGAACCGAGGGTGATTCACATCCGCCAACACCCCCAAACGCCTCCCAGCAAGTGTTCTCCTACCGTTTTCGTCAGCTCCGTGATGTGTTCTCTTTCGGCCCGATAGCGTCCCCAGGTGGCAGCGGCAGTGACTTCTTCCAGCCCCCCGGTTGTCTCGCAGCGCGACCCCTTCCTCGACAACGCCAAGTTCTGGGCGATCGTCCTGGTCGTGTGCGGGCACCTGGTGGAGGATCTGCGCGACGTACCGTACGCGCACGCGCTCTACCTCTTCGTCTACACGTTCCACATGCCGCTGTTCATCACGATCAGCGGCTACCTGTCGCGCAACTTCACCCGGCTGAGGGCCCAGAAGCTCGTCTCGACGCTGTTGGTCCCGTACGTCATCTTCGAGATCGCCTACTCGCTGCCGCGATGGATCCTCTACGGCAAGTTCCAGCTCACCCTGCTCGACCCCTACTTCCTGACGTGGTTCCTGCTGTCGCTGTTCATCTGGCGGCTCTCGACGCCGGTCTGGTTCCAGGTCAAGTGGCCGCTGGCCGTCGCGGTGGGGATCTCGCTGATCAGCGGCGCCTCGGCGCTCCCCGACGAACTGTCGATGAACCGCACTCTGGGCCTGCTCCCCTTCTACGTCCTCGGCCTGGTGCTGACCCCGCAGCACTTCCAGCTGCTGAAGAAGAGGTGGGTCAGGCTCACGGGAGCGCTCGTGCTGGCGGCAGGGCTCGGGATCACGTTCCTGGTCCACTACGACGTGCCGACCGAGTGGATCCGCTGGCGGCACGCCTACACGAAGATCGGCGTCGACAACTTCACCGGTGCGGGCATTCGATTGCTGATGCTGGTCATCGGGGCGATCCTGGTGGCGGCGTTCCTGTCGATCATCACGTCCAGGAAGACGTGGTTCACCGCCCTCGGCGGCCTGACGATCTACGCCTATCTGCTGCACGGCTTCGTAGTGAAGGTCCTCGACCGTTTCCACGACGACCTCAACAACCCCATCGGCGTCGCCGCCGTCATCCTCTTCGGCATCGCCCTCACCGCCGTCCTGTGCACACCACCGTTCCGCCGACTCTTCAAATGGGCGATCGAGCCCAACCTGAGGTGGGCCTTCAAATCCGATCCCGGACGCCAATCGCCCCCAGCCAGCAGCACGCCCGAGACCTGGCCAAACGAGCACACGTCTCCGCCTGCCCAGCCGACCTGGCCGAATCAAGCTCAGCGGGCCGATCAAACACAGGGCGGCGCGTCTCAGGCTTGGTCAGACGAGTACATGTCTCCGCCCGCCGAGCCGACCTGGCCGAACCAGGTTCAGCGCGTCGACCAGACACATGGCGGCGCATCCCAGGTCTGGTCAGATGCGCACATGCCTCCACCCATGCAGCCGAACCAGAGCACATCGCAGCAAGCTGACCGTCCAGACGGCCGCGCGTCCTAGACCTGGCCGAATCAGGCCCAGCACGCTGACCGGCCGCAGGGCGGCGCATCCTAGGCCTGGCCAGATGCCCACATGCCTCCACCCGTCCAGCGGAACCAGAGCACATCGCAGCAAGCCGACCAGCTACCGCGAGGCATGTCGGAACTTGGTCGGACGAGCACACGCCTCCACGTGCCCAATCGGCTTGGCCGAGCGAGGGCGCACTGCGGCAGAGGCCAGGGGCCTAGCCAGACGAGTTCTCTTCCGGCTAACTACACGGCGGCACGCCCTACTCGTGGTCGGACGAGCGCGCGCCTCCGCCTGACCGACCGACCCCACCGCAGCAAGGGTCATAGGGCGGCGCGTCGAAGACCTGGCCAGACGAGCGCGCGTCGCCGTCAACCTCGCCGGCCTGGCAGAACCGGAACCCGTCGCCGCACGCCGACCGGCCACATGGCGGTGCGTCCTGCTTGTGGCCAGACGAGCAAATGCCCTAACTCGGCCTAGCGAGGGCCCGCCGTAGTAAACCGGCTGGCCGTCAAACAGCGCCCGGGTCAGACGAGCGCATGTCGCCATCCGCCCGGATCGGAACCCGCCGCAGCAAGTCGACGCACCAGACAACCGCTTGCCCGGTCAGCCGGCCACACCTCCCGAAACGCCAAACGGCGCCCCCAAAAGGAAAGCGCCGCCAGGCAACAACGTACAGGGCTCAGATCATCACGTGCTCATCCGGGTGGGCCACGAACGAGAACACCGCGTTGCGGGTCAGTTTGTAGTCCGCCGCCTGCCACGTGTGCTGCGAAGCGTCCGACCCCCGCATGTAAACGAAGTTGAACCGGTCCGAAGAGTAGATCCGGACCCCTTCCTCCTTGAGCCGCCGCACCAGCCGCGTGTCCTCGCCCGCGTTGACCGCCTCGAAGGGATACGTCCGCAGCAGAGAAGCCCGCGCCAGGATGGTCGCCCCCTGCACCAGGTGCGTGTACCGGTTCTCCAGCCCCGGCAGCCGGAACACGGTCGTGTTCGAGTCGGGGAAGTACGTGTAGTGCGCGCCCTTCCCGGTCAGCTCGCAGTCGGCGTAGTCGAAAACCCGCACCAGGTCCCACAGGTAGTCGGGCCCGTAGAGGTTGTCGTCGTCCATCTTGGAGATGAGTTCGCCCTCGGCCTGTGCGATCCCCAGGTTCAGCACCTCGCCCAGGGTGAAATGAGGCGGCGCGTGCAACACCTTCACCGCCGGGATCCCGGCCGCGAGGGCCTTGTCGCGCACCACGTCGGCGTCTTCCGACAGCCCGTGCAGGACGAGGATCAGTTCCAGGTTGCGGTGGCGCTGGCGGGCGACCTGGGAGATGGCGTGTTCGAGCTGGCCGGCGCGGTTCGTCGGGAGGACCACCGAGACGCTCCGGGAGCGTTCGGAGACGGGGCGGCCGAGGTCGCCGAGGATCTGGTCGACGCGGTGGGAGAACAGGTGCTTGTCGAAGACCTCGCGCATGGCCAGGTGGCCCTGGCGGGCGCGCAGTTCGGGGCTGTTGATGTAGTACAGCGCCCGGTTGTACGCCTCCTCCTGCGAGTGCGCGATCGGGATCAGCGGGCCGAAGGTCTCCTCGATGGCGCGCGACCAGCCCGACAGGACGGTCGTGCCGCAGGCGGAGAGTTCGAAGACGCGGCGGGCGCACATGGTCGGTGAGTCGATCACCGAGTTCACGTTGAGGAAGACCTTGTACATCTTGTACGCCGCCAGCATCTGCTCGTAGGGCAGTTCGCCCACGATGTGGGGGCGGTACTCCTCGGGCCAGGCGTACTTGTCGGCGACGGAGGCGTTGCGGGCGAAGATGTGCAGGCCGAGCTCGCGCGTGGGGGCGATGACGGTCTCCATCTGCTCCCGGCGCTCGGGGTGCTTGTCGCGGAAGTACATGCCGCCGAAGACGACGTCGTACTTGCGGCCCCAGCGGGTCATGATCGGGTTGTGGATGCGCGGCTGCGCGGCGAACTGCAGCACGCCGACCCGGTCGTGGCCCAGGATCTCGCGATATTTCGGGATCATGTCGCCGTCGCAGGTGTACACCTGGTCGAACAGCTTGGCCGTGTCGATGAAGAAGTCGAAGTTCGGCGGGTCCTCCTTGTTCCAGAAGACCGTCGGGATGCCCTCGGCGCGGCACCATTCGACCAGGTCGCGCAGCTCCTGCTTGGGCGCGTTGGTGCCGGTCATCTGGTAGCGCCAGCGGCCCTGGTTGCCGTGCCAGGCCGACTCGCAGAAGAGGATGTCGGGGCGCTTCTCGGCGAAGATCTCGCGCCAGTCGTGCAGGCCGAACTCGATCTGGTCCCACTCGTATTTGAACGCGAGCCGGGAGAAGTCGTCGAGGATGACCGCGACCTTGAGGTCGGGGCGGTTCTGGGCGCCCTCGGGCTCGGGCCACTTCAGGTTCGGGATCCTGACCGTCGGGCCGCGCTTCTCGGCCTCGGCCTGGACGTCGAACGCCGACGGCGGCGCCTTGGGGGCCTTGTTGCCCCGCCACGCCTTGCGCAGGTCGCCCGGCAGCTTGACGATCTTCTTGGGGTTCGACCCGGCCTTGGTGATGGCCTCGCCGACCCGGTACTGGCGGCCGGTCTGGGTGGCCTTGGCCTTCCAGAGGGCGTACTCGGCGCGCGCCTCCTGGTAGGCGAGCCGGGTCTCCAGCTCGCGGATCGTCTCCTCGTAGAACTCGACGGTGCGACGGTCCTCGGGCAGCCAGTTGACCGGGCCGAGGCGCTGGAATCTCGGCTCGTCGGGGGTCTCGTCGGTCTCAGACATGCCTCGTCCCTGCTCGTCGTCTCAAGGGTCGATATCGTACGGCGCAGGCCGTGGTCGTTTGGTGTGTTTGTCGGAGTTAGTCCCCGACGGTGCTCCGGGCGGCCGGCGAGAGGTTCTCGCCCTGCAGCCAGGCCGCGATCACCCGGGCGATGCGCGGACCGGCCTTGCCGTCCCACAACATCGGCAGGTCACCCGACGGCGTCGTCGCGCCATCCCGCAGCGCCTTGGCGGCGGCTTCGGGCAACCCCGAAGGGGTCACCAGGCGGTTGGTCCCGTGGGTCACCGTGATCGGCCGTTCGGTGTTCATCCGCACGGTCAGGCACGGCACCTCCAGCATGGTGGTCTCCTCCTGCACGCCGCCCGAGTCGGTCACGACCAGCGCCGCGCCCCGGACCAGCGACAGGAAGTCGACGTAGCCCAGCGGGTCGATGATGCGCAGCCGGGGGCCGTCGACCAGGCCGGCCTCCGCCAGGCGGGTGCGGCCGCGCGGGTGCAGCGGCACGATCACCGGCACCTGCTCGGCGACGCCGAGAACCGCGTCCACGAGCTCCTTGGCGGCGGCGGGGTCGTCGACGTTGGCGGGGCGGTGGAGCGTGGCGACCGCGTAGGCGCCCGAGACGCCCAGACGCTCCTGCACCGGGGCCGGGTCGAGCTTGGGCAGCGCGGAGAACAGGCTGTCGATCATCGGGTTGCCCACCAGATGCACCTTGGACGAGGGGACGCCCTCGTTCGCCAGGTAGGACAGCGCCTCCGGCGAGGTGGCGAACAGCAGCTCGGAGAGGCTGTCGACCACGATGCGGTTGACCTCTTCGGGCATCGTCCGGTCGAACGAACGCAGGCCCGCCTCGACGTGGGCCGTCGGCACACCCAGCTTCGCGCAGACCAGGATCGCGGCGAGGGTGGAGTTGACGTCGCCGTACACGACCACCAGAGAGGGCTTCTCCCGCTCGACGACCTCTTCGAGGCCGACGAGGAGGGCCGCGGTCTGCTTCGCGTGGGAGCCGCTGCCGACACCGAGATTCGCGATGGGTTCGGGCAGTCCGAGGTCGGCGAAGAACACGTCGGACATCAGGGCGTCGTAGTGCTGCCCGGTGTGGACGATGCCCTGACGGATGCCCAGGTCGGCCAGTCCGTTGACCACCGGAGCGGCCTTGGGGAAGTTGGGCCGGGCGCCCAGGACGTGCAGGACGTGCAGGACGAGGGTGTCCTGGAGACGCGAATCCCTCACTGACCTTGCCTTTCATCCATGATGGGGGCAAACGTTGCCTATGGTACGGTCACGCCGTGGTAGCTGAGGCCAACAAGCCCATTCCGGCAAAGGCCGCGAAGGCCAGTGCCCGAAGGTTCATGAAGGGGTTCGTCAGGAACCCGATGGTGACTTCCCGGATCTTCGTGGGGAAGGTCGTGCAGGACCCGCTACGGGTGGCGCACGCAGCCGCGGAGACCGTGCCGAAACCGCTTCGCCCGCTCGTGGGCAAGGTGGCGTGGCCGGTCGCGCGGGTCGCCAAGGTCACGATCCGCAAGATGTGGCGGCGGATGGCCAGGGCGCCCCTCAACGACTCCCGGGCCGTGTTCGACGCGGGGCACATGACCCAGGCCATCGACATGCTCAAGCCGCACGAGCGCTGGGTCTTCATCAAGAAGCGGCTGTCCCTGTACGAAGGCGAGCGCGGCGCGCTGCTCCCCAACCCGATCCCGCCGAAGCCCAAGGTCATCATGGGCGAGCGGGTGCCGGGCCGGGCGCTGCACATCGTGACCAACGCGCTGCCGTTCACGCAGGCCGGCTACACCGTGCGCACCCACCGCATCGTGACCGCGCAGAAGGCCGCCGGGCTCGACCCCCACGTGGTGACGAGCTGGGGCTGGCCCGCGCTCCAGGGCTTCCCCGACGTGGAGCCGTACGAGGAGATCGACGGCATCCCCTACCGCCGTCTGCTGCCGAGCGGCGACATCCCGATGGAGACCCGCGGCCGCATCACCCGCGGCGCAGAAGACATCACCGAGCTGGTCCGCCAGCTGCGCCCGCAGGTCCTTCACGCCGCCACCGACCACCGCAACGGTTCGGTCGCGATGGCCGTGCGCGAACGGACCAACACCCCGTTCGTGTACGAGGTCCGCGGCTTCCTGGAGGAGACCTGGGCCAGCCGCGACCCCGCCCGCGTCGGCACCGAGCGCCACAAGCTCATGCGCGAGCGCGAGGCCACCATCATGAACTCGGCCGACGCCGTGGTGACGCTGGCCGAGACGATGGTCGGCGAGATCGTCGAGCGCGGTGTGCCGCGTGAGCGCATCTTCCTCGCGCCCAACGCCGTCGACGCGTCGCTGCTGACCGCCGAGTACGACGGCACGTCGCTGCGCCGCCAGTACGGCATCGGCGACCACGAGATCGTCATCGGCTCGGTGTCGTCGATCGTGGCCTACGAGGGCTTCGCGACGATGTTGTCGGCGGCCGCGCTGCTCAAGCAGTCGGGCGCTCCCGTGAAGGTGCTGCTCGTCGGCGACGGCACCGAGCGCGACAACCTGCTCGCGCAGGTGAACAAACTCGGTATAGGTGACATCGCGATCGTGCCGGGGCGCGTCGGGCCCGACGAGGCCCTGCAGGCCCAGGCGGCCATCGACATCTTCATCTGCCCCCGCGAGGACCTGCGCGTCTGCCGTCTGGTGACGCCGCTGAAGCCGGTCGAGGCGATGGCGCTGGGCAAGCCGGTCATCCTGAGCGACCTGCCCGCCCTGGCCGAGCTCATCGGCGACGGCGAGCCGGGGATTCTGGTGCCCGCCGGCGACCCGCAGGCGCTGGCCAACGCGGTGGCGGAGCTCCGCGACGACCCCGAACGCCGCCGCAAGATGGGCGCGGCGGGCAAGGAGGAGGTTGCCGCGAAGCGAACCTGGAGCAGCCTTGCCAACACTTATCGGGAAATTTACGAATCCCTCGCCCGCTAGAGATATCCACCAAGGACGCCGGATGTGCAGCATCAGGCATCATTGGTGCCGACTTGAGATAGCCTTTGCGACCATGAAGTGTTCTCTCCACCCCCAGGCCATGTCGTGAGCGAGATCGATCTCACGGTCATCGGGCTGGGCTACGTCGGCATGCCGCTGGCCAAGGAGGCTGTGGCGGCAGGTCTGAAAGTCGTCGGCCTCGACGTTGACGCGCGCAAGGTGGACGCGCTCAACGAGGGACGTTCCTACATCGACGACCTGACGGACGCCGACCTCGACAGCATGCTCGCGAACGGTTTCACCGCGACGCTCGACCCGACGGTGCTGGCCCGTTCCGCGGCCATCGTCATCTGCGTGCCCACCCCGCTCGACGAAGACCACCGTCCCGACCTGTCCGCCGTCGAGGGCGCCACCCGCGCCGTCGCCGAGCAGCTCACCGCCGGCACCCTCGTGGTGCTCGAGTCGACCACCTGGCCCGGCACCACCGACGAGGTCGCGCGGCCGATCCTCGAGAAGTCGGGCCTCGTCGCGGGCGCCGACTTCCACCTGGCGTTCTCGCCGGAGCGCATCGACCCCGGCAACCCCAAGTTCGGCCTGCGCAACACCCCGAAGGTGGTCGGCGGCTACACCACCGCCTGCCGCGACCGGGCGACCGAGTTCTACGCGCGGTTCGTCGAGCGGGTCGTGCCCGTCTCCGGAACGCGCGAGGCCGAGATGGCCAAGCTCCTGGAGAACACCTACCGCCACGTGAACATCGCGCTCGTCAACGAGATGGCGATCTTCTGCGACGAGCTCGGGGTGAACCTCTGGGAGTCGATCGAGGCGGCCGCGACCAAGCCGTTCGGGTTCCAGAAGTTCCTCCCGGGTCCCGGCGTCGGCGGTCACTGCATCCCCGTCGACCCGTCGTACCTGTCGTACGCCGTGCGCAAGCTGGGCTTCCCGTTCCGGTTCGTGGAGCTGGCGCAGGAGATCAACGAGCGGATGCCGTCCTACGTGGTGACCCGCGTGCAGCGGCTGCTGAACCGCGACAAGAAGGCCGTCAACGGCTCGAAGGTGCTGCTGCTCGGGGTGACCTACAAGCCCGACATCGCCGACGAGCGGGAGACGCCCGCGATACCGGTCGCCGAAGCGCTCATGGAGCTCGGCGCCGTCGTCAGCTACGCCGACCCCTACGTCAAGGAGTGGTCGGTCGAGGGGAGCCCGGTGCCCCGCGAGGAAGACCTCGCGAAGGCGGTCCGGGAGGCAGACGTCACGGTGCTGCTCCAGCAGCACTCGATGTTCGACCTGGAGCTGATCGAACAGCAGGGCCGCCTGGTGCTCGACACCCGCGGCGTGCTGGCGACCGGCGAACGCGTCGAGCGGCTGTAAGGGGGCCTGGCGCGTGCACGTGCTCGTCATGACGGTGGTGCATCACCCCGAGGACGCCCGGATCCTGCACCGGCAGATCCGCGCGCTCGTGGACGCCGGTCATGAGGTCACGTACGCCGCGCCGTATTCGGCGCGCGGGGTGGTGCCCCGCTCGTGGGTGAACGGGGTCGACCTGCCCCGGGCGGCCGAGCGGCGGCGGATGACCGCCGTGCGGGCCGCGCGCAAGGTGTTCAAGAGCATGCGCGGCAAGGTCGACATGGCGCTCATCCACGACCCCGAGCTGCTGTTCGCGGTCGCCGGGGTGCGCAACCGGCCGACGGTCGTGTGGGACGTCCACGAGGACACCCCCGCGACGTTGTCGCTCAAGCCCTGGCTGCCCGCGTTACTGCGGCCGCCGACCCGGTTCGTGGCCCGCATGCTCGAAAGCTGGGCCGAGCGCAACTTCCACCTGCTGCTCGCCGAGACCGCCTACGCGGGCCGGTTCCGGCAGGCGCATCTGGTCGTACCGAACGAGACCTGGGTGCCCGACACGGTCTCGCCGCCCGGCGACGACCGGGTGGTCTACCTCGGCTGGTTGTCCGAGGCCCGGGGTGTACGCGAGGCCATCGAGGTCGGCCGCCTGCTGCGGCCCCACCGGGTGGTCGTCGAGCTCATCGGCTACGCCGACCCGCAGTCGCGGCGCATGCTCGCGGCGGCCGTCGAAGAGGGCGCGCTCGAATGGCGCGACTTCATGCCCAACGACGAGGCGCTCAAGCGGCTCGACGGCGCCCTGGCCGGGTTGTCGCTGCTGCACGACGAGCCCAACTACCGCCATTCGATGCCCACGAAGATCGTGGAGTACATGGCCCACGGCATCCCGGTCATCACCACCCCCTCGCCCCGCGCGGTGGAGCTGATCGAGCGTTACCGCAGCGGCGTGGTGGTCCCATGGAGCGACCCACAGGCCGTCGCGAAGGCCGTGCTCGCGCTGCGCGACAACCCCGAGGAGCGCCGCGGCGCCGGGGCCCGCGGCTACGCCGCCGCCCGGGGCAACCACCACTGGCCCAACTCCGCGCGTCGGTTCGTCTCCCAGCTCGAAGCCTGGAACGGCGTCAAGCCGTAATCAGCCCCGTGCGTCTATCGGATGAGGTGACGGTTTGCGCTGGCTTGCTCTGCTCCTAGGGATCGCGATCCTCGGTGGCGTGGCCACCGTGGTGATCGCCCTCCAGGAGCCCGAGACGCCACACGCCGCGCGCATCGGCAGCACCTCTCCGTCCACGCCCACCCCGACGCCGTCCACCACCGGTTTCACCGACCCGTGTGGCACGTTCGACACGAACATGCGCACCCCCTACGCGATCACCGGCTACTGGATCATGCCGTCGGCCGACCGCTGCAACTGGCGCCGCCAGCTGGAGGAGATCCACAAGGTCGGCGGCGACACCGTGGTCCGCATCGGCTTCGGCCTGCAGCCGCGCGGCGTCGACGACCAGGGCCGCATCCTGGAGACCGCGCCCGACGACGGCAGCGAGGCCAAGCCCGACGACCGCTACGGCTACTGCGTCGAAGACGGCCTGACCTGCTACCAGGCGGCCGAGCGCGACCTGAAGGCGGCCAACCCTGGCAACCGCGTGTCGTGGTCGTTCGTCTTCCGCACCGACGAGCAGTACGGCGACGGCGTCTTCCGCTGCCCGCAGATGGAGAAGAAGATCGTCGTCGGCGACCGGGTGTTCTTCCGCCTGATCGCCGACGAAGACGGCTCCGACGACGCCACCTGCGACTTCAGCAGCAAGGGCAAGGGCTACCACCTGATCCTGGTGTCGGCCGGCGCGACCGACAGCCTCACCGAGCTGCTCGACCTGGGCGACCGGTTCGGCATCAAGGTCTTCCCGTCGTTGCCGCTGGCCCCGCGCGACCCGACCGGCGTCACCCGCGCCAACCCGCGCCACATCGGCACCCTCACCACGCTGACCCGCCGCATCCTGCAGGACTACGGCACCCGCTTCGCGGGCCGCGAGTCGCTCGGCGGCGTCTACCAGCCCTTCGAGCTCGTCATCAGAGACTGGGCCGACCCTGAGAACGTGCCAACCCTCCAGGTGTACGCCGAACAGCACCGCATCGTCGAACAGGTGCTCCCCGGCAAGCCGATCCTGGTCAGCCCCTACCTCGACGCCCGCAAGCGGGTCGACTACACCTCGACCCCCGCGCAGGTCGGCGAGGGCTTCAAGGCGCTGGCCCGCACGGGCGTCGGCATCATCGCGCCGCAGGACTCGCGCGGCACCGGCAAGGTCGGCCTGTTCTGGCCGAACTGGAAGAACCAGCCCGTGGACGAACGGCTGAAGCCGGTGGTGGGGGAGAGCACGTACAGCACCGCCTACTACGGCGCGACCCGCGACTACTACCGGGCCATGTACGAGTCCCGCCTCGAACTGCGCGACGAGGAGGACATCGACGTGCAGTTGTGGGCCAACGTCGAGGCGTTCGAGCCGTCGGCGACCGAGAAGTGCGGCACGCAGGGCACGCGCGGACGCACCGACAAGCCCCGCCTCGACACGGCGGTCACGCTGGTCGGGCCGTACGTGTCGAAGATCATCTCGTACATGTGGAGCGACTTCTTCACCTGCGGCAGCCCGTCGTTGTCCGAAGACCTCGCGACCGACTGGGAACGCCCGATCGCCATCCAGGCCATCAGGGAGAAGCGGCAGATCCAGGAGGGGCTGCAGATCCGCGGCTACCACCTGGAGAACGTGCGGGTCACGCTGAGCTGGACCGGCCTGGAGACCCCGCGCGTGGTCGACTCGCAGTCGGTGGGCTGGTTCGACGGCAAGCCGATCACCGACTTACCACCCGCCGTCGGCCAGGTGTGGATCCCGGTCGACTGGGCGAGCGTGCCGCCGGGCACGTGGGTCAGGGTCGAGGTGACCTCCGCCGACGGCCGCAAGGCCGCCGAGCCGGTCTACTACCACAACAACGATTGATCGCGACAGCGTGTAACGTGCCTGACATGGTCCCGCGCATCCCCGTCAGCGTGGATCTCGTCGTGCTGACAGTGAGGTCGAGCGCCCTGTGCGCGCTCGTCTGGCGGCGCGACCGGCCGCCCTACCCCGATCTGTGGGCGTTGTCGGGCGGCTTCATCCACCTCGACGAAGACCTCCCGGCGGCGGCGGGCCGCGTGCTGGCCGAACGGGCCGGCATGGCCGGGGCGCCGGTCCACCTGGAGCAGCTCCGGACCTACGGCTACCCCGACCGCGACCCGCGCCAGCGGGTCGTCTCGGTCGCCTACCTGGGCTTGGCCCCTGACCTGCCGGCGTCCACCGAGGCCCACATGAGCTGGCAGCCGCTGAGCGAGCTGACCGCGATGGCCTTCGACCACCGCCGCATCATGATCGACGGCCTTGAGCGAGCCCGCTCGAAGCTCGAATACACCTCGCTCGGCGCCGCCTTCTGCCCGACCGAGTTCACCGTCGCCGAACTGCGCAGGGTGTACGAGATCGTGTGGGGCCGCCCGCTCGACCCCCGCAACTTCCACCGCAAGGTGACCAAGACCGAGGGCTTCCTGGTGCCCTCGGGCCGGACGACCACCCGCGACGGCGGCCGCCCGGCGATGCTCTACCGGAGAGGACCGGCCGAGGCCCTCCACCCGCCGATGCTGCGGGTCTAGCGTCGTGAGGCCCGCATGTTCGGCCTCCTGCGGCGGGGATAGAGGCGTTTCCCGGTGCCTCTGGCGTGATTGAGGCCACTGTTATCAGGGGGATTGGGGATATTCTCCCCCTGTGCTGATATCGGAGCCGCGCACTGTGCCGGCGGCGGCCCCCGTTGACCCCCCCTTCGTCCAGTCCCGCTTACGGGTGCTCGACCTGCTGCGATTCGTCGCGGCCATGGCGGTGGTGCTGTTCCACTTCGGGGAGACGCGCGCCTGGGGGACGGTCAACGCGTTCCCGGCGCTGAGCGGCGTGACGATGTTCGGCGCCTACGGGGTCCGGCTGTTCTTCATGATCAGCGGCTTCGTGATCCTGATGAGCGCCTGGGGGCGCACCCCCGGCGAGTTCGTGGCCTCCCGGATCGCGCGCCTCTACCCGGCCTACTGGGCCAGCGTGATCATCCTGGGCGCGCTCGCGCTGCTCGGGTTCATCACCGACCACCGGCCCACCCTGAGCGAACTGCTCGCCAACCTGACGATGTTCCAGCACGGCCTGCGCATCCGCGACCTGGAGATCGTCTACTGGACGCTCTGGCACGAACTCGTCTTCTACGTGATGATCGCCTGCTTCGCGGCGGTCGGGATCACGTACCGGAGGGTGCTCGGCTTCATGGGCGGCTGGATCTTCCTGCTCGCGCTGGCCGAGCGGCTCGACATCTCGTTGCTGAAGGTCGGTCTGGCCCAGTTCGGGGCGCCCTACTTCATCGCGGGCATGTCCCTCTACCTGATCTACCGGTTCGGCGGCTCGCTGCTGCCGTGGTTGTTCGTCGGCCTTTCCTACGCCTTCGGCATGGTGCAGCTGCTCGGCGAGGGCCCCTCGGCCGTGAAGCGGTTCGGCGAGCCGCTGGGCACCGCGCTCGTCGTCGGCGTGATCTCGCTGATGTTCCTGGTGATGATCCTGGTCGCGCTCGGGCGGCTCGACGGCCTCGACTGGCGCGGGCTGACGCTGCTGGGCGCGCTGACCTACCCGCTCTACCTGTTCCACCACCACGTCGGATTCCTGATGATCCAGTGGCTCAACCCGGTCTTGGGCCACCGGGTCACTTTGCCGGTGGTCATCGGGATCGTGCTGGTCGTGGCGTGGGCGGTCTACCGGTTCGTCGAGGTGCCCGCCCAGCCACGGTTGAAAGCGGCGCTGTCACGCTCACTCAAGATCGCCGACTAGCCCTGTCTTCCAGGCAGATTCCGGGGCGTGAGCCACGGCCGGCCTTCGGCCGTCCGCGGCTCACTTCTTCTTCTCCGGCTTCGGCCACGCCTCGCCGGGCTTGAGTTCGCGGTCGCCGAGGAGGGTCGAGACGGTGACGAGCTTGTAGCCCTTCTTCGTCAGGGTGTCGACGACGGTCGACATGGCGGTGACGGTCTCCGGCACGATGTCGTGCAGCAGGATGACGGCGTTCCGCTTGGCGTACTTGAGGGTGCGATCCCTGATGACCTTGGTGTTGCGGGCCTGCCAGTCGAGGGTCGAGCCCGTCCAGAGGATCTGGGGCAGGCCGAACGACTTCATCAGCGAGCCGACGCGGGTGTTGGTGGCGCCGTTCGGGGGGCGCATGAACGTCGGGGTGATCCCGGCGACGTCCTGGATGACCTGCTGGGTGCTGGAGATCTCGGAGAGGATCTCCTCGTCGGTGAGCTTGGTCAGGTCGGGGTGGTCCCAGGTGTGGTTCCCGATCTCGTGACCCTCGTCGACCATGCGCTTCATCATGTCGGCGCGGCTCTCGACCTTCCGTCCCAGCACGAAGAAGGTGGCCTTGGCCTTGTGCTTCTTCAGCGTGTCGAGCAGGGCCGGGGTGTAGGGCCAGGGCCCGTCGTCGAAGGTGAGCGCTATGCACTTGTGGAGCTCGCAGTAGGGCTTGGGCTTCGCGTTCGCCGGTGCGGCCGGGGCGAGCAGGGACGTGGTTAAGGCGAGGGCGAGTGCCCCCCGGACGATCACGCGCATGGTGCCGCATCCTAAGGGGTGTTCCTGGGACGACTCTGAGATCGTCACGAATGACCTCAAGTAGGGTGTGGGCACATCGCCGCAACGGAGGGGTGGAATAGATGCCGCAGTTCAGGGCCGTGCTCGACACCATGACGGCATACACGCCGGGCAAGGCGGTGGTGTCGGCCGACGGGCGGTCGTACAAGCTGTCCTCGAACGAGTCCCCCGAGCCGCCGCTCCCCAGCGTCGTCGCCGCCATCGCCGAGGCCGCCGCGAACGTGCACCGTTACCCCGACCCGGCGGCGGTCCGGCTGACCGAGGCGCTCGCGGCCCGTTACGGCGTGCCGCCCGAGAACGTCGCGCTCGGCGCGGGCTCGGTCACCGTCGCCCAGCAGCTCTTCGAGACGGTCGGCGACCCGGGCGCCGAGGTGATCTACGCCTGGCGTTCGTTCGAGGCCTACCCGCTGCTCGCCGACCTGGCGGGGGTCGTCTCCGTGCAGGTCCCGCTGGCCGGTGAGACCCACGACCTCGACGCGATGCGCGCCGCGATCACCCCGGCCACCCGCATGATCCTGGTCTGCAACCCCAACAACCCGACGGGCACCGCCAACCGCGCGGCCGAGCTGACCGCGTTCCTCGACGCCGTCCCGTCGGACGTGCTCGTCATCCTCGACGAGGCCTACCGCGAATACGTGCGCGACGAGGCGATCCCCGACGGCCTGACCATCTACCGCGACCGCCCCAACGTCGCCGTGCTGCGCACCTTCTCCAAGGCCTACGGCCTGGCCGGCCTGCGCGTCGGCTACCTGATCGGTCCCGAGCCGATCGCCGCGGCGGTCCGCAAGACGATGGTCCCCTTCGCGGTCAACCACCTCGCCCAGGCCGCCGCCGTCGCGTCGCTGGCCGCCGAGGAGGAGCTGCTGGAGCGCGTCGAGCGGGTCGTCGCCGAGCGCGCCCGCGTCCGCGAGGCGCTGATCATCCAGGGGTGGACGGTCCCCGAGTCGCAGGCCAACTTCGTCTGGCTCCGGCTGGGCGACGACACCCCCGCGTTCGCCGCCGCGTGCGCCGCTGAGGGCGTCGCTGTGCGGCCTTTCGGCACGGAGGGTGCCCGTGTGTCCATTGGTGACCGTGAGGCCAACGACGTCTTCCTGAGGGCCGCGCAGGCCTTCAGGACACACGTCTCCGCTCGGTAGAGACCACCAGCGCGACCCCGGCGACGATGACGAGACCGGCGGCCACCATCATGGCCGTCACGGTCTCGCCCAGGATGATCATGCCGAGGGCGACCGCGACGACGGGGTTCACGTAGGCGTAGGTGGAGACGAGCGAGATCGGCGCGTTGCCGAGCAGCCACACGTACGAGGTGAACCCCACCAGCGACCCCACGAGGATCAGGTAGGCCAGCGCCGCCCACGACGCCCCCGACACCTGCGACCACACGAGGTGCTCCCCGGCCAGCCCGCTGCACGCCAGCAGCCCGGCCCCGCCGACGACCATCTCCACCGTCGACGCGGCGAAGGGGTTCTTCGGCATCGGCGCCCGCCCCGACATGAACGACCCCACGGCCCACGAGAACGACGCCAGCAGGATCACCACCACGCCGACCGTGCCGCCCGACATCCCGCCGGTCAACGAGATCCCGGCCACGCCGAGGAACCCGACGAGCACGCCGGTCAGCGTCAGGACGTGGGGCCGGTCGCGGAAGACCGTGCGCATGATGACGAGCCAGAGCGGCGTCGAGGCGACCAGCAGCGCGGCCAGCCCGGTCGAGATGTGCTGCTCGGCCACGGCGACCATCCCGTTGCCGCCCGTGAGGAGCAGCAGCCCGACCGCCGCCGCGTCGAGGAACTCCCGGCGGCTCATCCGGAACGCCTGCGGCCCGCTCTTGATCAGCAGGAACACGCCGAGGATCGCGGCGGCCACGATGAACCGGAGAGCGCCGGAGACGAAGGGCGGCATGGTCTCGATGACGATCCCGATGCCCAGATAGGTCGATCCCCAGACGATGTAGACGGTCGTCAGGAGGACCCACACGCGAATGTCACGACCGTCCCGCTGCATGACTCCTGACAATAGCCAAACGTGGGCAAAGCCCTCCAGGGCGGGGCCCGAAATCGGGCATCAGCCGTACAAGGCCGGATCAAGCACTTCGATGTCGGTGATCGCGGTCCCGGTCGGATCGAGGCTGAGCCCGATGACCTCCGTCCCGGCCAGCAGCAGCGGCAGCGACCGGGGGCTCGCCGACCCCGGCGGCGAGGTCAGCAGGTTCCGGCACCCCCGCGAGCACGCGCAGACCCCGAAATAGGGCAGTTCGTCGACGGTGGTCGCGAGGGGGTCGCCCCCGAGCAGGTCGACGATCGCCGCCGTGAGCCGGGGATGCACCTCCTTCAGCCGGAGCCGGCTCACCGGAGGTACTCCAGCACCAGCAGGCACAACGTGGCCGCCCCGAGATAGGCCCCTCCCGACGTCATGAACGCGGTCGGCGCGGTCTTTCCCGACCGGAGACTGACGATGTAGCAGATCAGTGCGACGACGGCGGAAACGAGAGCCGCGATGATCAAAGAAACGACGGGCGACATTTCCTGACTTTCTTTCCGATAGCGCATAGTGGGTGACCCCAGACAGATATCAGCGCGGGCCGCCCGCGACCCGAAGATCATCTGTTCCTGTACGTCTTTCCGCAGGTCTGGACGCCTGTGGACGACTCTGGACGTAACCGGATGACTTGGTTAATCCTCGCGCTCGCGACGTTTTGGAAATATGGGGCGTAGCCCCTGCGAACCCACTAATCTCGCCACCATCACCGGTCACGCCCTTCCGGCCCACGCGGCTGTCTTTGACTGTTTCGAGAAACGGAACTCGCTCATGGGTGATGCACGTGGGGAGCGGATCGACTGCGATGTCCTCCTGGCCAAGCTCGACGCCCTCTACCGCAAGGCGGGACGGCCCAGCTACGGCCGGATGGTGGAGCTGGCGGAGACCATGATCAGGGCGGACACCGGAGAGGAGTGGCGCGCTCTCTCCACCTCGCACCTGTCCAACATCATGAAGGGCCGGTTCACCCGGCTGCCGGGCTGGCCCCTCATCCGCACCATCGTCACGGTCCTCTACAAGTCCGGCACCATGAACGGCCGGATGGCCGCCTCCCCCCAGGCGATCAGCGCCCTGACCCAGGAGTTCGCCGAGGTCTGGGACGCCGTCGAGACCCGCGACGCCCCGGCCAGACCGCTGATGCCCTACGTGCCGGGGGACATCCTCGAACAGACCCCGAAAGAGCTCGTGTTGGCCCCCGTGAAGTCGACGGCCTTCCGCATGCCGATCGCCTGGGGCCGCGTGGGCGCCGCCATCCTCCGCCGGGCCGGCCAGGGCGACGCCGGCGCCGCCTACCAGGCGGCGGTCCTGCTCGCCTGCGAGGCCACCCGCGAGGAGGTGACCCCCGCCTACCGCCGCCTGCTCCTGGAGGCGGCGGCCGAATGGCAGCAGGAGGCCACGGGGACGATCGCCGAGGCGATGACCCTCCGCTTACACGGCCCCGGCCTGCTCCGGGCCGCCGGGGACCTGGCCTTCCGCCGCCCTCACCCGGCCAAACGCAACGTCATCTTCATCCAGGCCTTCCTCCACGCGGAAGCCGCCACCCAGAAGGCCGCACTCACCGCCGGCCGGGCCCGCTGACACCCCCCGTCACGACCTTCGGAAGACGGCCTACCAGGGCAGCACCCCGTTCTCGTCCTGGAGGGTTCCGGTCGGGCCGTCCGGGCCGAGGGTGGCCAGGCGGACGACGATCGCGGCGCTCTCCTCAACCGGCCTGCCGATGCCGAACGCGGCGGTCATGTCGGTGGCGGTGGTGCCGGGTTCGAGCGCGTTGAACCTGATGCCGGGGTGGGCCTTGGCGTACTGCACGGTCAGCATGGTGGCCGCCGCCTTGGACGCCGCGTAGAGCGCGAGCGGCATGCCGTACTCCGGCCGGTCGGGGTTGTTCACCACCCAGAACGACCCGACGCTGCTCGACACGTTGACCACCGTCGGATTCGCGGACCTGCCCAGCAGCGGCAGCGCCGCCTCGGTGACGCGGACGATCCCCACGGCGTTGGTGTCGAACACCCACAGGGCCTTCGGCCCGTCGATCGGCCCGTCGCCGAGGACGCCCGCGTTGTTGACGAGCACGTCGAGCCGCCCCTCGGCCGCGTCGATCGCCGCCAGCGCGTCGCGCACCGAGGCGTCGTCGGTGACGTCCAGTTGCACGAACTTCGCGCCCAGCGTCGCCGCCGCCTTCTCGCCCCGTTCGGGGTCGCGGGCGCCGACGTAGACGGTGTGGCCCAGGTCGAGAAGCTGCCGGGCCGTCTCGAAGCCGATGCCCTTGTTGGCTCCGGTGATCAGTGTGACGGTCATGGGTCTCCTTTTTGTACCGCTCGGTTCTAAATTCAACGTACCAGGTTTTGTACCGAGCGGTAGAGTGACCTCATGAGCGCTGACACGCCGACCGTCGGACGACCGAGGGCCTTCGACGAGGAGACGGTCCTCGACCGGGCCATCGAGGTCTTCTGGCAGCACGGCTACGAGGGCGCGTCGCTCAGCGCCCTCACCGGCGCGATGGGCCTCAACCGCCCGAGCCTGTACGCCACCTTCGGCAGCAAGGAACAGCTCTTCCGGCGCGCCTTCGCCCGCTACCACGAGACCAAGGTCGCCGCCGCCCGCACCGCGCTCGACCAGCCAACGGCGTCGGCCGCGATCGAGGCCTTCCTGCGCTCCAGCGCCGACGCGCTCACCACCGGCGACCACCCGCCGGGCTGCCTGTCCATCCAGGGAGGCCTGGCCTGCTCACCGGAGAACGCCCAGATCTCCGCCATCCTGGCCGCCGGCCGCGCCGCCACCGAGGCGGCCCTCGAAGAACGGATGACACGCGCGGCAGCAGAGGGCGACCTCCCCGAGGGCGTCGACGCACGGGCCCTGGCCCGGTTCGTGATGACCCTCAGCGAGGGCAACGCCGTCCACGCCGCGGCGGGAGCGACCCGCGAGGATTTGCAGGCCTCGCTCGACATCGCCCTGCGCGCCGTCACATGGTGACCTGAACGGCCCGGCTCACACCGCCGGAGAGCAGTAACGAGCGCCCGGCCATCCTCGCCGCCTCGTCGTGGTTGGCCCGGGAGAGTCGCGGTCGGCCCCGGGAGAAACGAGCGCCCGGCTATCCTCGCCGCCTCGTCGCGGTCGGCCTGGGAGAAACGAGCGCCCGGCCATCCTCGCGGCCTCGTCGCGGTCGGCCTGGGGCCCGTGTAGGGGCCGACCTGGGTGGCGGGGACTTGGGCGGCGGGTCGGGCCCGCCCGCCCTGGGTTGTGGTGATCGTCGCTCCGGCGACCGACGTTTTCCCCGGCGAACGGGCCGCCTTGTGGAAAACCCGGGCGCCTCCGACTGCTTTCACCGGGCGGTCCAACATAAACGCCGCCTCGCAGGCGGCCCCGCGCTCGTACACGTCATGGAATTTCATGGCTTTCAGTGAGTTTGCGCAATATTGCGCAACTCCCGCCCCGTCAGCCCCGCACTTTCTCGAATCCGGTGAAGTGAATTCCACATCCGGATTTATCCGGATCTATCCGTACACAAAAAAGAGCGCCCGGCACCCCGTAAAGGGGATGCCGGGCGCTCAAGCCGCCTCAGCGGTTCAGTTTCTCCACGATCAGCCGGTAGAGCTGCCGGGGTCGCCCCGGTTGGGGTGTCCGGTTGGGTGGGAGCGGCCACGCGAGTCCCTCGTCGACCAGCGTGCGCAGCAGTCTCCGCGCCGTTCTCGGTGTCACCCCCAGCATCTTGCCCGCGCCCTCGGCGTCGACGACGGTGTCGCCGCCTTCGAGCTTGGCCGCCAGTCTGGCCAGCACCTCGACGCCCTTCGGCTTGGCCGGGCCCGCCGACTGCGGGGGCATCCGGGGCGGGGGCACCAGGGTGCGTCCCTCCCGGTCGACCGCGAAGCCCTGGGCCTGCTTGCCCGCCTGGGTGCGGGCCAGCGCGGCCCGTGCGTGGGTCTCCGCGTCGTGGGTGGTCCGGCCCATGCCGACGCCCACCTCGACCGCCAGGCCCAGCTCGTCGCGGATCCTCGCCGCGAAGGGCAGCACCCGGAAGCCGTCGGTCGCGCCGGCGATCGATCCGCGGGTCGCGACCACCAGGTAGCTGTGGTCGTCGATCGGCCACACGCTGGCGTTGATGCGGTTGGCCTCCTGCACCAGCAGGCGGTGCAGGGAGAGCCGCAGCTCGTCACGCCAGTAGCGCGGGGCCGCCCGCCTTATCGGCTCCCGCAGCGTCGGCACCTCGACGAGGATCACCGTCAGCTGGGATTCCTCCAGCCGGTGGTGCGCCCCGAGCAGGGCCGCCGTGTGGAGAGCGGTGCGGACCGCCGCCGAGGTCGGCCGAATGCGGACCGTGGGGATGCCCGCGGCCGTTAATCGGTCGGCCACGCCCGGTATGCAGGTCAAGGCGCCGGTGGTGGCGCCCTGGCGGACCAGCCGCTCGTGATAGGCCGCGATCGTGCCGGTCGCTCCCGGCTCGTCGCGGCTGTGTACCTCTGCCGTGGATATGCCCAGGTCCGCGAACGCCTCGTCGACCTCGCCCCGGCTCAGCACGTCGACGCTGACCCTCCTGGGGTCGATGCGATCGTCGAGGGCCGCCCGTGCGATCGCGGCCGTCAGGGCCGCACCGCCCAGCTGGACGTGGGTCGCCGGCATCGTCAGCACCCCGGCCCGTCGCGCCAGCTCGTAGGGGATCGGGCTGGCGAATAGGCAGGCGTCTACGCCGCCCAGCCGCGTGACCTTGTCGGATGCCTCCTGCTCGTCCCGGTACGCGGCCGCCACGAGGCGGCACGGCACCGGAGCGGCGGCGTGTCCCATGAGCATGACCCGCTCGACGAGGTCATGGGGCCCCACCACACCGATGGTGAGGTCCGGCGTTCCAGCGCCCATTCCGCCCCCCACGCGGCCGCGCGGTGAGTCTTCAGTGCGCTCGACCAATGTTCGTCCCATCCCGCGCGCCTTCTCGATTGACTTCTCTTTGGAACGATCGCTCCCGGAGGCCGTAATGTCACGCCCGGATTTTCCGGAATACCGTTCTGAGAAGGGCGGCACGGTCCTTTCCCATTATGTTGTGGCTGGTCAATGCCATTATGGACGTCGAACTAGGCAAAAGGGGAAATCTCGCGTTCCACATCGGCGCCGAGGGCCCGGAGGCGCTGCGCGATGTCGGCGTGGCCCCGGTCGACGCGGTAGCCCGACTCGATCACCGTCTCGCCCTCGGCCGCCAGACCCGCCAGCACGAGCGCGATGCCCGACCGCAGATCGTGCGCCTCGACGGTCGCGCCGCGCAGCGGAGTGGGCCCGTGGACGACCGCCCGGCTGCCGTTCACCTCGACCCGCGCGCCCATCTTGTTGAGCTCGCCGGCCAGCGCGAAGCGGCCGTCGAAGATGCGCTCGTGGATGTAGCTCGGCCCGTCGGCGAGCGCCGCCATCGCCATCAGCTGCGGCTGCAGGTCGGTCGCGAAGCCCGGGTAGGTGTCGGTGATCACGTTGATCGGCCGCAGCTGCCCGTCGCGGCGCGCGTGCACGACGGCGCCCTCCTGGAAGAACTCCACGCCCATCTGCTCCAGCTTCCACCGCACGACGCCGAGGTGCTCGAGCGAGGTGCCGAGCAGGGTCACCTCGCCGCCGGTGATCGCCGCGGCCATCATGAACGCCCCGGCGTCGAGCCGGTCGGCCATGACGGTGTGCTCGACGGCCTTGAGCTCGCGTACGCCCTCGACGGTGATGAAGCCGGTGCCCTCGCCGCGGATGTCGGCGCCCATCTTGCGCAGCATCTCGATGACGTCGAGGACCTCGGGCTCCAGCGCCGCGTTCTCGATGACCGTCGTGCCCTGGGCCAGCGCGGCGGCCATGATGAGGTTCTCGGTGCCCGTGTGGGAGGGCCGGTCGAGGTAGAGCGTGGCCCCGGTCAGCCCGGCGGCCTTGATGTGGATCGTGCTCTCCTGCTCGTCGACCAGGGCGCCGAGCCGCTTGTAGCCGTTGTAGTGGAAGTCGAGGTTGCGGGCGCCCAGATTGCACCCGCCGACGCCCTCGACGATGACCTCGCCGACCCGGTGGAGCAGCGCCGGCACGAACAGGATCACGCCGCGGAACCGCGACGCGATCTCCTCGGGCAGCACGGGGCTGGTCACCCCGGAGGCGTCGATGACGAGCGTGCGCTCCGCCTCGTGGAACTGCACCCGGGCGCCGACGGCCTCGGCGAGCTCGATCGCCCGCCGTACGTCCTCGATGAGGGGGACGTTGCGGAGGACGGTCCGGCCTTCTGCCGCCAGCAGGGCCGCCCCGATCATGGGCAGCACGGCGTTCTTCGCGCCCTGGACGAACGCGGTTCCACGCAGCGCATTGCCACCGCGCACGCGGTAACGAACCATGAATGAGTCTCCTCGGTTGGGGGTGGAGAGGATGGTGCGGCAGGTGCGGTAGCCGGGTATCGGCCCACAGTAGCCGTTAGCCGGGGTCATTCGCGGCGAAACCACCCCCGGAAAGTGCGGCCCGTAAGGCCGTTAAAGGGCTCCGCCAACCGCCTTGGAGATCTGGTCTGGAATGCGAAGTTCCACACCGAACCTGCCGAGATCGGTCAATCGACCAAAAGCGCCCGAAACGCTGTGAAATCCATCCCAAAACCGGCGTCCACGCTGGTCGAGGGCGTGTTCCCCCAGCTGGTAGAACGAGATTTCCGGTCTTATGTACGCCCTTCAACGCCCGAAATCAGACACGCCGCGACCCCATGGCCACGGCGCGCCTTACCGGAATAGCACCCTTGCACTTGTCCCATTTTGTCAGGAGACAGCGCCCGGAACAGGGAAAACAGTGACTCCTGTGACTAACGCCCCGCGGCGATGTCGTTCCGGTGGAAGGAACCGCGCATCTCGATGCGCCCCACGAGTTCGTACGCCCGCTCCCGCGCCTCGGCCACCGTCTCGCCGGTGCCGACCACGTTGAGCACCCGCCCGCCGTTGGAGACGACCCGGCCGTCGTTCAGCGCGGTTCCGGCGTGCAGGACGTAGGCGCCCTCGACCTCTTCGGCCAGGCCCTCGATGGCGTCGCCCTTCACCGGGGTGTCGGGGTAGTTCTCGGCCGCGATCACCACGGTGACGGCCGCGCCCGAACGGAAGGACACGGGAGGCTGCGCGGCGAGCTCGCCGGTCGCGCAGGCCAGCAGCAGGTCGGCGAGGGGGGTCTCCAGGCGGTCGAGCACGACCTGGGTCTCGGGGTCGCCGAAACGCGCGTTGAACTCGATGACCTTAGGGCCCTTGCTGGTGAGGGCCAGACCGGCGTAGAGGACGCCGGTGTAGGGCATGCCCCGGCGGGCCAGCTCGTTGACCGTCGGGGTGACCACGGTGGTCATGAGCTCGTCGACCAGGCCCTCGGGGGCCCACGTCAGCGGGGTGTAGGCGCCCATGCCGCCCGTGTTGGGGCCCTCGTCGCCGTCGTGGGCGCGCTTGAAGTCCTGCGCGGGCTGGAGGGCGACGGCGGTCTTGCCGTCGCAGAGGGCGAACAGCGACACCTCGGGGCCGTCGAGGTACTCCTCGATCACCACGCGCCCGCACGCCGCGGCGTGGGCCAGCGCGGCCGAGCGGTCGGACGTCACGACGACGCCCTTGCCGGCGGCCAGGCCGTCGTCCTTGACCACGTAGGGCGGGCCGAAGGTGTCGAGGGCGTCGAGGGCCTCTTCTGGGGTCGTACAGGTGAAGGCGCGGGCGGTCGGCACGCCGGCCGACTCCATCACCGACTTGGCGAAGCTCTTGGAGCCCTCGATCGCGGCGGGCTCGCGCGACGGGCCGAAGCACGGCACGCCGACCGCGCGCACGGCGTCGGCCACCCCGGCGACCAGCGGCGCCTCGGGCCCGACGACCACCAGGTCGACCGCGAGGTCGAGGGCCAGCGCCGCGACGGCCGAGCCGTCGAGCGGCGACACGTCGTGGAGCCGCGCCACCTCCGCGATGCCCGCGTTGCCGGGCGCGCAGTGCACCTCGGCGGGTCGGAGAGCACGGCAGATCGCGTGCTCACGGCCTCCTGAACCGATCACCAGAACTCGCACCCACGCATTCTCTCAGGCCCGGCAACCACGGTTATCCTGGGACCCTGTGATATTTTGGGTTGGCTTTGCGGTGTCAAGTGGCGATTGGAGGTGGTACGGGTGTCTTCTGGCGATCCCGTCAGTACGTGCACGCGCACGTCTGACGTGCGCGACATCCCTCTCCATTTCCAGATGCACGCCGCCCGCATGCCCGCGCCCGTGTAAGGGGTGACTCCGCTGTTCGCGTGGAGCATGTGAGCTCGGCCTTCGAAGGGACCGACATGCGCTCCGCCACGCTTTTCCCCCGTCGTTACACCCGCTCCGCCACCGCGGTCTCCCCGGTGCGCGAGCACAAGAAGTTCCCCTGCGTTCCGTCGAGCGACTCGCTCATCACCTTCGGCGCCTACATCGGCGGCCGGAAGGTCGCGGCCGACGGGATCGCGCAGGCCGTCCAGCTGGTCCGGCAGCACAACGAAGACGCCGCCAAGCCCGACGCCTACGTCTGGGTGGGGCTCTTCGAGCCCGAGGCGCCCGAGGTCGAGTGGCTGGCCGAGACGTTCGGCCTGCACCCCCTCGCCGTCGAAGACGCGGTCAAGGCCCACCAGCGGCCCAAGGTGGAACGTTACGGCGACTCCCTGTTCGTGGTGCTGAAGACGGTCGCCTTCCTCGACCACGAGGTGCTGACCGAGTCGGCCGAGATCATCGCCACCGGCGAGATCATGGTGTTCGTCGGCCCCGACTTCGTCGTCACCGTGCGCCACGGCGCCCACAGCCCGCTCAGCGACGTGCGCGAGAAGCTCGAAGACAAGCCCAAGCTGCTCAACCGGGGCCCGACCGGCGTGCTCCACGCCATCGCCGACCACGTCGTCGACAAGTACCTCTACGTCGCCGACCAGATGCAGGCCGAGCTCGAAGAGGTCGAGGCCGCCGTGTTCGCCGAGGTCAGCTCGCGCGACATCAACCGGATCTACCACCTCAAGCGGGAGATGCTGGAGCTCAAGCGGGCCGTCGCGCCGCTGCACACCCCGTTCTCCCAGCTGCCGCAGCGCCGCATCATCCCCTCCGACATGCGGGAGTACTTCCGCGACGTCTCCGACCACCTGTCGCGCGTGTGCGAGCAGGTGCAGTCGAGCAACGAGCTCTCCGACTCGATCCTGCAGGCCGCGCTCGCCCGCACCAACGCCCTGGCCAACGAGGACATGCGCAAGATCTCCTCGTGGGTGGCGATCCTGGCCGTGCCGACCATGATCGCGGGCATCTACGGCATGAACTTCGAGCACATGCCCGCGCTCGACGCCGTCTGGGGCTACCCGGTGGTGGTCGGCGTCATGGTGGTCGCCTGCGCCCTGCTCCACCGGGCGTTCCGGCGCAACGGCTGGCTCTAGACGGCGGCGACGGCCTTCACCGAACGCGGCAGCGGAATGCCGCGAGCGCTCCACAACTCCCGCATGCGGTCGGGGTAGTCGGTGACGATGGCGGCCACGCCGAGGTCGAGCAGTTCGGCCGCCTCGACGGGGTCGTTGACCGTCCAGACCACCACGGGCAGGCCGCGCCGGGCCGCGCCCGTCATCAGCTGCTTGTCGACCAGCACCCGGTCGGGCGACAACACGGTCGCCCCGACGGCCTCGGCCGCGCCCGCGATGTCGACCTCGAAGTCGCGGATGTCGAAGCCCGCCATCCACACCGGGTCGATGGTCGCCGCCTCGACCAGCGCGTATCGCTGCGGCACGGCGTCTCGCGCCGCCGCCAGGATGCGCCAGTCGAAACTCAGGATGGCCGAGTTGTCGATCCGGCGGTGCCGCGCCAGTTCGTCCAAGACCAGGTTCGTGAAGACCTTCGGGTCGGCCGACAACTCGGGCCGGGTCGGGTCTGACTTGAGTTCGACGTTCAGCCGCACGTGGTCGGCGCCGTAGGCGCTGACGAGCCCGAGCACCGCGCCCAGCGTGGGCATGCGGGTGTCGGGCCGGCCGACCTGGGTGCGCATGAACGGGTCGTCGTCGCGGACGGGCCGGCGCACCCCCACGTCGAGGGTGCGCAGCTGCGCCAGGGTGAGCTGGTTGATCGGCCGGCCGACCAGTTGCTCGGCGCCGGTGTCGCGGCTCGTCACCGCGGAGACGGTCAGGTCGTGACTCAGGACCAGCTGGTGGTCGGCGGTCAGCACGACGTCGAACTCGATGGCGTCGACGCCGATCTCCAGCGCGTAGGCGAGACCGGGCAGGGTGTTCTCGGGCCGCAGGCCGCGGGCGCCCCGGTGCCCGTGCAACTCAACAGGTCGGTGCACAACCGCGAACCCTACAAGGCACGCCGACCGGTCCCTTGTATTGGGGCTCCGATCGGCGTGCCTCGAAATCAGACCAGGGACCTGATCTGCAACGTCTGGGTTCGGCCGGGGCCGACGCCGATCGCGGAGATCGGCGCGCCCGAGATGTCTTCGAGCGCCTTGACGTAGGCCTGCGCGTTGGGCGGCAGGTCGTCGAGGGTCTTGGCGGAGGTGATGTCCTCCTCCCAGCCCGGGAACTCCTCGTAGATCGGCTTCGCGTGGTGGAAGTCGGTCTGGGTCATCGGGATCTCGTCGTGGCGCACGCCGTTGACGTCGTAGGCGACGCAGACCGGGATCTTCTCCAGGCCCGACAGCACGTCGAGCTTGGTGAGGAAGAAGTCGGTCACGCCGTTGACACGCGAGGCGTAGCGGGCGATCACGGCGTCGTACCAGCCGCAACGGCGGTTGCGGCCGGTGGTGGTGCCGTATTCGTGGCCGGTCTTGCGCAGCCACTCGCCGGTCTCGTCGAGCAGTTCGGTCGGGAACGGGCCCGAACCCACCCGGGTCGTGTACGCCTTCACGATGCCGATCACCCGGTTGAGGCGGGTCGGCGGGATGCCGGAACCGGCGCACGCGCCGCCGCTCGTCGGCGACGACGAGGTGACGAACGGGTAGGTGCCGTGGTCGATGTCGAGCAGGGTGCCCTGGCCGCCTTCGAGCAGCACGAACTTGTCGTCGTCGAGGGCCTTGCTCAGGATGAGCGCGGTGTCGGCGATGTGGGGGCGCAGCCGCTCGGCGTAGCCGAGGTACTCCTCCAGGACCTTCGCCGGGTCGAGGCCGCGGCGGTTGTAGATCTTGGTGAGGATCTGGTTCTTCTCGTTGAGCGCGGCCTCGATCTTCTTCTGCAGGATGCCCGGGTCGAGCAGGTCCTGCACCCGGATGCCCATCCGGTAGATCTTGTCGCCGTACGCCGGCCCGATGCCCCGCCCGGTGGTGCCGATCTTGGCCTTGCCGAGGTAGCGCTCGGTGACCTTGTCGAGGGCCTTGTGGTGGGGCATGATCAAATGCGCGTTCGACGAGATCAGCAGCCGTGAACAGTCGATGCCCCGTGCGGCCAGCCCGTCGATCTCGCCGAGCAGCACGCCCGGGTCGATCACGACGCCGTTTCCGATCACGGGTGTGACGTTGGGGGACAGCACTCCCGTGGGCAGCAGATGCAAGGCGTATTTCTGGTCGCCGATGACGACGGTGTGACCCGCGTTGTTGCCGCCCTGGTAACGGACGACGTAGTCGACGACGCCACCGAGGATGTCGGTGGCCTTCCCTTTGCCCTCATCGCCCCACTGGGCGCCCACGAGAACGACAGCCGGCATGGTCAATCTCCCGGAACAAAAACCAAAGCCCCTGACGCAAGCGACAGGGGCTCTTGCAAACCGAGACTACCTGAGCTGCCGGAAAAAAGGGATCTCCGGTCAGTTCGACAGCGCGTCGGCCGCTTCTGGGGACGAGTCACGCAGGAACTGCTGGCACCGTTCGGCCTCGTCCTTCTCACCGATCGCGTTGGCCGCGCGGGCCAGGGCGTTGAGGCAGCGCAGGAACCCCCGGTTGGGCGCGTGGTCCCAGGGGATCGGGCCATGGCCCTTCCACCCGGCACGGCGCAACTGGTCGAGGCCCCGGTGGTAGCCGGTGCGGGCGAAGGCGTACGACGTGATGGCGTGCCCCGCCGCGAAGTAGTCGTCGGCCAGGGTGGCCCAGGCCGCGGAGTAGGTGGGGAACCGGGCCGCGACGTCGGCCGCCTTGATCCCGCTCTCCATCATCTTGCGCGCCTCGGCGTTGTCGGGAAGCTGCGTGGGGGGTGGGCCGGCCAGCAGGTTCTCGTGCGTTTCCACAGCGGCTCCCGTTCTCGTGATCGGTCTTTGAACACTGTCTTACCAGTAGCGGCAAACCGTAATCATTTACTCCCGCCTATGCCAAAGGCCCGAATCTCCGCGATCCGGGCCTTCGCACGTGGGTGTGTTCTCCGAGGCAGGTTCCGAGCGCGAGCCACGGCCGGCCTTCGGCCGTCCGCGTCTCGCTTAGCTCAGCTTCGTGCCGGCCGACTTGAGGTGCTGGCAGGCCTCGACGATGCGCTTGGCCATGCCGGCCTCGGCCAGCTTGCCGTAGGCGCGCGGGTCGTAGGCCTTCTTGTTGCCGACCTCGCCGTCGACCTTCAGCACGCCGTCGTAGTTCTTGAAGAAGTGGTCGGCGACCGGGCGGGTGAAGGCGTACTGGGTGTCGGTGTCGATGTTCATCTTGATGACGCCGTACGAGATCGCCTCGTGGATCTCCTCGAGCAGCGAGCCCGAGCCGCCGTGGAAGACCAGGTCGAACGGCTTGTCCTTGCCGTACTTGGCGCCGACGGCGTCCTGGAGGTCCTTCAGCACCGACGGGCGCAGCTTGACCGCGCCGGGCTTGTAGACGCCGTGGACGTTGCCGAAGGTGGCGGCGAGCAGGTAGCGGCCGCGCTCGCCCAGGCCGACGGCCTCGGCGGTGGCGATGGCGTCTTCGGGGGTCGTGTAGAGCTTGTCGTTGATCTCGTGGGAGACGCCGTCCTCCTCGCCGCCGACGACGCCGATCTCCATCTCCATGACGACGCGCGCCTCGGCGCACTTGTCGATGAGCTCGGAGGCGATGTCGAGGTTCTCCTTCATGGGCACGGCCGAGCCGTCCCACATGTGCGACTGGAACAGCGGCTCCTGGCCGCGGGCGACCCGCTCGCGCGAGATCTCGATCAGCGGGCGCATGAACCCGTCGAGCTTGTCAGCCGGGCAGTGGTCGGTGTGCAGGGCCACGGTCACGTTGTACTTCGCGGCCACCACGCGGGCGTACTCGGCAAGGGCGGTGGCGCCGATCACCATGTCCTTGACGGTGGTGCCGGAGGCGAACTCGGCGCCGCCGGTGGAGACCTGGATGATGCCGTCGCTCTCCGCCTCGGCGAAGCCGCGCAGCGCAGCGTTCAGCGTCTGCGACGACGTCACGTTGATCGCCGGGTAGGCGAACCCGCCGGCCTTGGCCCGGTCGAGCATCTCGGCGTAGACCTCTGGGGTTGCGATAGGCATCGAAAGTCAGCTCCAATGATGGGGATTGGTGTAGACCAGTATTCCGAAGCGTGCCCGGATGTGTGAAGCGCCCCGGGTTGCCGCCGGTCTTCATCATGCCGGGGTACGCTCTTCTCGCGATGGACGTCACGAATCTTCTCAGCGCCGAATGGTGGATCGTCACCTTCGGGCTCATCGGCATTCTCACCATCATCTTCGCCGAGACCGGGCTTCTGATCGGCTTCTTCCTGCCCGGCGACTCGCTGCTGGTGGTCGCCGGCATGGGCGCGTCGGCCGAGGTGGCCTCGGCGGTCGGGCTCGACACGCCGTTCCCGCTGCCGGTCCTGCTCGTCGGCGCGCCGGTCTGCGCCATCGCGGGCGCGCAACTGGGCCACTACATCGGCGCGAAGGCGGGTCCCCGCCTGTTCGCCCGGCCCGACTCGCGCCTGTTCAAGCAGGAGTACGTCGAGAAGGCGCAGTACTACTTCGAGAAGTTCGGCCCGGAGAAGGCCGTCGTGCTGGCCCGGTTCATCCCGATCGTCCGGACCTTCCTGAACCCGGTCGCCGGCATGCTCGGCATGAAGCCGCGCCGGTTCCTGATCTGGAACATCGTCGGCGGCGTCCTGTGGACCGACGGCCTGCTGCTGTTCGGCTACTACGTCGGCAAGCTGGTGCCCAACGTCGACCGCTACATCCTGCCCGGCGCGGCGGTGATCATCCTGCTGTCGGTGATCCCGATCATCCGCGAGGTCATGAAGAACCGTAAGGCGGCCAAGGCCGCCGCTCTGGGGCTCCCGGTGCCGCCGCCGCCCGGCCCCAAGGGCAAGCACCACCGCGAGACGGCCTGACACCTCCGGCCGATAGCCGATCGTAATAATCTTACTTTTTGGGACAGCTCGGTCTTCCTAACCGGTTACCGTCAGAAGAGTGGGACGACATAGGTCCGATCCGTTGGGGATCGCTCGGATCGTGCTCATCGTGCTCGCGGTGGGCGCACTGCTGTCGTTGATCGTGGTGGGGGTCGTAGGGTTGCTCACCGCCACCGACCCCATCGAGGCCCCCGACACCCCGGTCCCCCCGGCCGCCTCCGCCCAGGCCGCCCGGACCGCCCCCGCGACCCTCCAGATCACCTGCCAGGCCGACCACTGCCCGGTCTTCGTCCGGATCCCGGGCGGCGACGTGCTGATCAACGGGCAGCTCTCCAAGGGGGAGCAGGTCGCCTACTTCGACGGCAAACTCGACGTCGTGCTCGACGACGCCTCACTCGTGAAGATCTGGGAGAACGGGAAGCCGCGCCCCCCGGTGCAAGCCGGGGAGCCCGCCTCCTTCACCGTCACCCGAGGCCAAGGTCAGCCAAGCTGAACGCCGACCGGTAGGGCACCCCGGCCGCCGCCAGGTTCTCGTCGCCACCCCGGTGCACGATCGTCGCGATGCCGACGACCACCGCCCCCGCCTCGTTCAACGCCTGTACGGCGGTCAGCACCGACCCCCCGGTCGTGGTGGTGTCCTCCACGGCCAGCACCCGGCGTCCGGCCACCTCGGGGCCCTCGATGCGGCGCTGGAGGCCGTGGGCCTTGCCCTCCTTGCGCACCACGAAGGCGTCGAGGCGCTCGCCCCGCGCGGCGGCGGCGTGCACCATCGCGGTCGCCACCGGGTCGGCGCCCAGGGTCAGCCCGCCGACCGCGTCGAAGCCGAGGTCGCGGGTCAGGTCGAGCATCACCCGGCCCACCAGCGGCGCCGCCGTGCCGTCGAGGGTCACGCGGCGCAGGTCGACGTAGTAGTCGGCCTCCTTGCCCGAGGAAAGGGTCACCCGGCCGTGCACGACGGCCTTGTTCTTGATCTCGTCCAGCAGAAGCTCTCGGTCAGTCATGGGGCCCAGCGTATTGACCCTCTGGGTAAGTCAGTTTTCCTGACTCGGCTCAGTCGTGTTAGGAGACGCCCTGGACGCGGAATCATCAGGCGGTCAACCCCAGGTAATCGAGAGGTAACATTGAGTGTGCAAATCGGGCAAAGCGACGCGCAATTGCTCGACGCCCTCCGGGCCGGCGACTCCGCCGCCTACGGCGCCCTCTACGAACGCCACCGCCCCGCCGCCCGCGCCGTCGCGCGCCACCTGCTCCGCCACGGGGCGATCGACGACGCCGACGACATCGTCGCCGAGACCTTCACCCGCATCCTCGACCTGATCCGCCGGGGCGGCGGCCCGAGGGGGGAGTTCCGCCCCTATCTCCTCGTCGCCGTCCGCCGCGCCGTCTACGACCGCGCCGACCGCCGCGACGTCCCGACCCACGAGATCGAGCGGTACGACCCCGGCGAGCCCTTCGTCGATCCGGCGCTGGCGCGCTGCGAGCGGGCCGACGTCGCCCGCGCGTTCCGGTCGCTGCCGGAAAGGTGGCGCATGGTCCTGTGGCACACCGCCGTCGAAGACCATCAGGCGGCCGAGATCGCCCCGCTCATGGGGCTGACGGCCAACGGCGTGGCGGCGCTCGCCTACCGGGCCAGAAGGGGTCTGCGAGACGCCTACCTGCGCACGTGACAGGAGGCAATAACGGGACAAACTGGTACGGTCGCGGAGGAGAGAATCGGCGGGATTCATCCTCGCGCCATCAGCCACCCGATTACCCTGAGATGGCCACGTTAAGGAAGGCGGTGTCGCGTGGATCGCTGCGCGCTCTTCGTCGACGCCGGTTATCTGCTGGCCGATGGGGCGATGGCCGTTCACGGGACCCGCCACCGTGAGGCCGTCACCTGGGACTATCCCGGCCTGCTCCAACTGCTGACCAACCTCGCCCGCGAGCGCACCGGCCTGCCGCTGCTGCGCTGCTACTGGTACGAGGCCACGGTCGAGGGCCGGCGCACCCCCGAACACGACGTGCTGGCCGACATCCCCGGCCTCAAGCTCCGCCTGGCCCGCATCCGGCCGGGCCGCCGCGAGGGCGTCGACGCCCAGGTCCACCGCGACCTGATGACCCTGGCCCGCAACAACGCCGTCTGCGACGCGGTCGTGGTCAGCGGCGACGAAGACCTGGCCCAGGTGGTCAGCGACGCGCAGGACCTCGGCGTCCGGGTCACCGTGATCTCCATCGCCGCCGACGGCAACTGGGCCGCCTCGCGCACCCTCCGCCAGGAGTGCGACGACCTGGTCGAGATGAGCGGCGGCCACCTGCGCCCCTTCGTGGCCCTGTCGACCGGCGCCGAAGCCGCCCAGAACGGCACCCGCACCACCGGCGCCCTCCCGGCCCTCAACGGCGCCCAGGCGGCCCTGCCGCCCCCCGCCCCGGCCCCCGCGCCCGCTCCGCCGCCGCCGATGGCCCAGCCGCAGTCGAAGGGCTCCCACGCGGCCCCGCCGCCCAGGCAGCCGACGCCGACCTACACCTACAACCCCAACCCCGAGCCGCCGCCGCAGCCCGCCCCGCCGCCTCCGGCCGCGCCGCCCCAGCCGCAGCCGCAATATCAGGGCTCCCACGGCAGCAGAGACAGCGGCTACCGCGACACCAGCACGGGCGGCTTCCCCGCCGCCCAGCTCGGCCCCTACACGGGCCCCCAGGCCGCCCCGGTCGCCGCCCACAGCGGCGCGACGACCACCCTGGCCGACGCGGTCAAGGCGGCCCACAAAGAAGGCCACGACTTCGGCGACTCGATAGCGCGTGACGCGCCCGCGTTGTGGCTGGAGGCGGTGCTGGCCCGCAAGCCCCGCATGCCCTCCGACCTGGAGGCGCGGCTCCTCCAGGGCTCGTCGCTCCCGATCGACTTCCTGCTCCACGACGAGGTGCGCCACGCCCTGCGGCGCGGCTTCTGGGACGCGCTCGAACGCGCCCGCCGCTAGCTCAGGGCGTCGAAGCCAGCCCTCAGGTTGGCGATGCGCTGCCCCAGGTCGGACAGGGGGCCGCTCAGGGGTGAGTCGCCGTTCTTGCGCGCGAGGTCGCGTACGCGGCCCAGTTCTTCCTCGACCGCGGTGAGACGGCGGGAGAGCTCCGGCAGAACAGCGGGCTGGTCGCCGTTGCCGGGCAGCTCGGTGGCGAGGCGTTCGCGCAGCAGCGTCGCCTGCTCGGTCAGGCGGCGGTTCATGTTGTAGAGCTCGACGAAGACCGCCACCTTGGCCCGGAGCACCCACGGGTCGAAAGGCTTGGTCAGGTAGTCGACCGCGCCCGCCTGGTAGCCGCGGAAGGCGTAGTCGGGGGCGCTGTCGACGACCGTCAGGAAGATGATCGGGATGTTCCTCGTGCGTTCGCGGCGCTTGATGTGGGCGGCCGTCTCGAAGCCGTCCATGCCGGGCATGCGGACGTCGAGGAGGATCAACGCGAACTCGGTGCTGAGCAGGGCTTTGAGGGCCTCTTCCCCGGAGCGGGCGCGCACGGGGGTCAGGTCGAGGGAGCTGAGGATGGCCTCGAGTGCGATGAGGTTCTCCTCGCGGTCGTCGACCATGAGGATCTTCGCCCGGTCTGGCATCGATCACGCACCTTCAGTGGAATCCGTCACATCCGAGTCTGCCCGACCAGAACTACCCGATACACGCCCTCGCATGAGCCAGCCGCGCAGACGTTCGAGAAGACGGTCGACGTCGACCGGCTTGGGCACGTAGTCGGAGGCGCCCGACGCGATGCTCTTCTCGCGGTCGCCCCGCATGACCTTAGCGGTCAGCGCGATGATCGGGAGGTCGGCGAACTGGGGCATCCTTCTGATCGCGGACGTGGTGGCCCAACCGTCCATCTCGGGCATCATGATGTCCATCAAGACCAGAGCGACGTCTTCGTTGCGTTCGAGCTGCTCGATGCCCTCGCGGCCGTTCTCGCCGTAGACCACGGTCGTGCCGTGGCGCTCCAGGACGCTCGTCAGCGCGAAGACGTTGCGGATGTCGTCGTCGACGATGAGGATCTTGGCGCCGGTCAGCGGGTCGTCGCCGACCCAGTCGCGGCCGTTGACGTCTTCGGCCGGCCGGGCCGCGGGCAGGCTGGCCGGGAGCGGCAGCTCCGGGAGCACCTCGTCGGTGGTCACCTGGAGCGTCTGCTCGGGGCGTTCGACGCCCGCCAGGGAGGTGGCCGCGCCGCCGTCGCGGGCCGACAGGGGGCCCGCGTAGGTGGTGGGCAGGTAGAGCGTGAAGGCGCTGCCGTGGCCCGGTTCGCTGTCGACGTGGATCTCGCCGCCGAGCAGGCGGGCGATGTCGCGGCAGATCGACAGGCCGAGGCCGGTGCCGCCGTACTTGCGGCTGGTGGTGCCGTCGGCCTGGCGGAACGCCTCGAAGATCACGTCGAGCTTGTCGGGGGCGATGCCGATGCCGGTGTCGACGACCGAGAAGGCCAGGATGTTGTCGCTGGTCTGCAGGGTCTCGTCGACGAAGGCGACGTCGCCCGCCGGGCCGACCCGCAGCCGCACCTCGCCGCGCGGGGTGAACTTGACCGCGTTGGAGAGCAGGTTGCGCAGCACCTGCTGGAGGCGCTGCTCGTCGGTGCGCATCTCGGTCGGCACCGCGTCGTCGACGTCGATCGCGAACGACAGGCCCTTGTCCTGGGCCAGCGGGGCGAAGGCGGCGTCGACGTAGTCGTAGAGCTTCGGCAGCGACAACTCGGCCGGGTGGATGTCCATCCGGCCGGCCTCGACCTTCGACAGGTCGAGGATGTCGTTGATCAGCTGGAGCAGGGCCGAACCCGCGCCGTGGATGGTCTTGGCGAACTCGACCTGCTGGTCGGTCAGGTTGCCCTCGGAGTTCTCGGTCAGCAGCTTGGCCAGCACGAGCAGGCTGTTCAGCGGGGTGCGCAGCTCGTGGGACATGTTCGCCAGGAACTCGCTCTTGTAGCGGCTGGAGACGGCCAGCTGCTCGGCGCGCTCCTCCAGCGTGCGGCGGGCCTGCTCGATCTGGAAGTTCTGGATCTCGATCGCACGGTTCTGCTTGGCCAGCAGCGCCGCCTTGTCCTCCAGCTCGGCGTTGGAGCGCCGCAGCTCCTCCTGCTGCCGCTGGAGCTCGTCGGACCGCTCCTGGAGCTCGGTCGCGAGCCGCTGGCTCTCCTTCAGCAGATCCTCTGTACGCGAGTTCGCGATGATCGTGTTGATCGTGACCCCGATCGACTCCACGAGCTGGGTCAGCAGGTCGAGGTGCACGTCGGAGAACCTGGCGAACGAGGCCATCTCCAGCACGCCCAGCACGTGGCTCTCGAACAGGATCGGCACCACCACGATCTGGGCCGGCCGCGACGAGGTCAGCGCCGTGTCGATGGTGAACGAGTTGGGCGGCACCTGGTGGATGATGATCTGCTTGGCCTCCAGGGCGGCCTGCCCGACGATGCCCTCGCCGAGGGCGAAGCGCTGCCGGGGGCTGCGGCCGGGCTGGATGCCGTAACCGGCGATCAGCGTCAGCTCGCCGTCGACGACCAGGTAGCAGGCGCCGTAGCTGGCCGACACGAGCGGGGTCAGCTCGCTCATGATCAGGCGGGCGACCTCGATCATGTCGCGGTGGCCCTGCATCAGGCGGGAGATCCGGGCCAGGTTCGACTTCAGCCAGTCTTGCTGCTGGTTGGCGTTGGTGGTGTCGCGGAGGTTGGACACCATCGTGTTGATGTTGTCCTTCAGCTGCGCCAGCTCGCCCGGCGCCTCGACGGTGATCGACCGGGTCAGGTCGCCCCGGGCGACCGCGCTGGTCACCTCGGCGATGGCGCGCACCTGCGTGGTCAGGTTCCCGGCCAGCTCGTTGACGTTCTCGGTGAGCCGCTTCCAGGAGCCCTCGACGCCCTCGACGCGCGCCTGACCGCCCAGCTGGCCCTCGGAGCCCACCTCGCGGGCGACTCGGGTCACCTCGGAGGCGAACGAGCTGAGCTGGTCGACCATCGTGTTGATCGTGGTCTTCATGACCAGCATCTCGCCCTGGGCGTCGACGTCGATCTTGCGGGTCAGGTCGCCGCCGGCGACCGCCGTCGTCACCTCGCCGATGTTGCGGACCTGGTAGGTCAGGTTGGTCGCCATCGAGTTGATGTTGTCGGTGAGGTCCTTCCAGACCCCCGACACGCCCGGTACGCGGGCCTGGCCGCCCAGCTTGCCCTCGGTACCGACCTCGCGGCCGACGCGGGTGACCTCGTCGGCGAACGACGAGAGCTGGTCGACCATCGTGTTCATCGTGTCCTTGAGCTCCAGGATCTCGCCCTGGGCGTCCACGGTGATCTTCTTGGTCAGGTTGCCCTGGGCGACGGCGGTGGAGACGGCGGCGATCTGGCGGACCTGGCTGGTCAGGTTGTTGGCCATGAAGTTGACGTTGTCGGTGAGGTCCTTCCAGACGCCCGACACGCCGCGCACCTGCGCCTGGCCGCCCAGCCGGCCCTCGGTGCCGACCTCGCGGGCGACGCGGGTGACCTCGGCCGCGAACGACGAGAGCTGGTCGACCATCGTGTTCATGGTCGACTTGAGTTCGAGGATCTCGCCCTGGGCGTCGACGTCGATCTTGCGGGTCAGGTCGCCGCCCGCGACGGCCGTGGTGACCTGGGCGATGTTGCGGACCTGGTAGGTCAGGTTCTTGGCCATCGAGTTGACGTTGTCGGTGAGGTCCTTCCAGACCCCCGACACGCCCTTCACCTCGGCGCGGCCGCCCAAGCGGCCCTCGGTGCCGACCTCGCGGGCCACGCGGGTGACCTCGTCGGCGAAGCCCGAGAGCTGGTCGACCATCGTGTTGAGGGTCTCCTTCAGCTCCAGGATCTCGCCCTGGGCGTCGACCGTGATCTTCTTGGTGAGGTTGCCCTGGGCGACGGCGGTGGAGACGGCGGCGATCTGGCGGACCTGGCTGGTCAGGTTGTTGGCCATGAAGTTGACGTTGTCGGTGAGGTCCTTCCAGACCCCCGACACGCCGCGCACCTGGGCCTGGCCGCCGAGCTTGCCCTCGGTGCCGACCTCGCGGGCCACGCGGGTCACCTCTTCGGCGAAGGCGGAAAGCTGGTCCACCATCGTGTTGACAGTGATCTTGAGCTCGAACATCTCGCCGACGGCGTCGACGGTCACCTTGCGTGACAGGTCGCCGTTGGCGACGGCCGTGGTGACCTCACCGATGTCGCGCACCTGTGCGGAGACGCGGCTGGACATCGTGTTCACGGCCTCGGTCAGATCGCGCCAGCTGCCCGACATGCCGCGCAGGTTGGCCCGGCCGCCGAGTTTGCCCTCGGTGCCGACCTCGCGGGCCACCCGGGTCACCTCGCCGGTGAACAGGGCCAGCTGGTCGACCATGCCGTTGATCGCCTTGCCCAGGCGGCGCACCTCGCCCCGGGCGGCCCGGTCGAGGTCGATGCGCTGCGACAGGTCGCCCTTGGCCACGGCGTCGATCACGTCGGCGGCGCCGGTCACCGGCGTGACCAGGGCGTCGATCAGCCCGTTCACCGATTCAACGCTCTCGGCCCAGGAGCCCACGCCGGGCCCGGGGGTCAGGCGCTCGCCGAAGCGGCCCTCCTTGATCACCTCGCGGCGGACCCGGGCCAGCTCGTTGGCCAGGTGTTCCCGGCGGTCGGCCACCTCGTTGAGCAGCAGCCTGATCTCGCTCAGGATGCCGGGCGGGGCGTGCGGGACTCTCCGGCGGAAGTCTCCGTCTCGCCACACGGTCAGCGTGTCCAGGAGCGGCTTCAGATCAGACTCGGTGTAGCTGCGTTCGGTCCGGGCCGGTTCGACGTCCGCACGCGTCATGGGGCCTCCTTACGTGTCTGCCCAGTCTGTCACGTTCCGTGGTAGCTCTACCGGCCGTTGATTGACCGCGCGTCAGAGCGAATTGTGGTAAGCACGTGTGCAGTGGCGAATTCTCCACGTGCCGTGCTCGCGGCGTCGTTCACGACGGGTGAGACGGCCGTTCCAGCGGCGAAGCGGTTCACCCAAGAGGTGATGACCGCGTGGGCCGCCATGCCCGTCGGCGCCGAGGCCGAGCGGCTCACCAGGGCGCTCGTCGAAGGGGTCTCCGGCGAGTCGTTCGAGGTGAGATGGCTCCACCAAGGCGACTCTATCCAGCTTGAGGTCATCGAGCGCGGTCATGACTACGGTCCGCCGCTCGACGCGGCCGACTGGGGGGTCTCGTTCTCCGGCAACTCCCGGGTCCGCTGGGCGCGGCTCGACCTGCCGGGGGGTGGCGGCGTACCAGAGGAGGAGGCCTGGACCGAACCCACGCCCAGCCCCGGCTGGCTGGGGTTCCTGGCCGACGCGAGCGACCTGCTCGCCGGCACGCTCGACCCCGGCATGGTGCCGGCGATCATCGCCCAGATGGTGGTGCCCCGGCTGGCCTCCTGGTGCGCGGTCTACACGGCCGACCAGGGCACCGGGCCGCTGCGGCTCGACTATCTCTGGCACGCCGACGAGGCCCAGAGCGACGCGCTGCGGGCGCGGCTGGCCGACGTGGTGCTGCCGTCGGCCGACGGGCCGGCCGTGCTCAGCGTCGACGGCACCCAGGCCCTCGGGTTCCCGCTGACCGCGCGAGGGCGGCGGCTGGGCGTGATGTGCCTGGGGCGCCGCGACCGGTTCCCCGACGAGAGCCTGCAACTGGCCGAAGACCTGGCCCGGCGGGCCGCGCTGGCGCTCGACAACGCCCGCCTCTACGCCCAGCAGGCGGCGGCCAACCGGGCGCTCCAACGCAGCCTGCTGCCGCCCGAGGAGCCCCGCACCCCCGGCCTCGACTCCTATGTGATCTACGAACCGGCGGGCGAGACCAACGAGGTCGGCGGCGACTTCTACGACCTGTTCCCGATCGGCGACGGCGTCTGGCGCTTCGCCATCGGCGACGTCTGCGGCACCGGCCCCGTCGCCGCCGCCGTGACCGGCCTGGCCCGGCACACCATCCGGCTGCTGGCCCGCGAGGGCTACGGCGTCGCGGCCGTGGTCGAGCGGCTGAACCAGGCGATCCTCGAAGAGGGCGAACGGGCCCGGTTCCTGACCCTGCTGCACGGCGAGATCACCATCGCCGCCGACGGCCTCGACATGCGGCTGGTGTCGGCCGGCCACCCCGAGGCGCTGCGGCTGCGGCCCAGCGGGGTCGTCGACGTGGTCGGCTCGCCGCAGTCGCTGCTGGGAGTGTTCCCCGAGGTCGAGTTCGAGGCCGACTCGATCCACCTGGAGCCGGGAGACGTGCTCCTGGGGGTGACCGACGGGGTGACCGAGCGGCGGCAGGGGTCGCGCCTGCTCGACGACGAGAGCGGGCTGGCCAAGCTGCTGGCCGAGTGCGTCGACCTGTCAGCCCGCGCGGTCGCCGAGCGCATCAGGCGCGCCGTCCAGGACTTCGCGCCCGAGCCCAGCGCCGACGACCTGGCCATCCTCGTGCTCCGGGCGCCGGTCGAGCCGCTCTAGCAGCATCACCCCCAGGCCGACCACGGCCAGGGCCGCGCCCACCAGGGCCGAGGACATCCAGCCCCAGCCCGCCGCGATGGCCAGGCCGCCGAGGTAAACCCCGCCCGCGTTGGCGAGGTTGAAGGCCGAGTGGTTCGACGCGGCGGCCAGGGTGGGGGCGTCGTCGGCGTACCGGATGACCATGGTCTGGAGCGGCGCGGTCATCAGGAACCCGACGGCGAGGATCACGACCACCATCACCGGCGCGGGCCAGACCGCGAAGATCACCAAGACGGCGGCCAGCCCGGCGAGGCTCGCGTAGGCGGTCGGGCGGGCGGCCAGGTCGGTCAGCGGCCCGGCGGCGGCCACGCCGATGGTCATGCCGACGCCGGCCAGGGCCAGGATCCACATGACCGAGCTCTCGGGCAGGCCCATGACCTCGGTGGTGATCGACGCCAGATAGGCGTAGGAGGCGAAGACCCCGCCGAAGCCGAAGATCGCGGTGCCGAGGAAGAGCAGGACCTTGCGGTTCCGGAAGGCCCGCAGCTCACGCCGCAGGCTCTGGTGCGGTTCGGGCGGCGTGTACGGAATCAGGAGCACCAGCGCGACCAGCGCGAGCAGCCCGATGGCGGTGACGACCAGGAAGGTGACCCGCCAGCCGAGATGCTGCCCGAGCAGCGTCGCGCCGGGCACGCCGACGATGTTCGCCAGGGTCAGGCCGAGCAGGATGCTCGCCACCGCCCGGCCCTCGCGGCCCTTGCGGGCGAGCCGCGCGGCCACGACCGAGGCGACGCCGAAGAACGCGCCGTGCGGCAACCCGGCGACGAACCGCCCGGCGACCAGCCACCCGAAGCCCGGCGCGAGCGCCGAGAGCAGGTTGCCCACCACGAAGAACGCCATCAGGGCCATGAGCAGCCGCTTGCGCGACAGCCGCACGCCCGCGGCGGCGAGCAGGGGCGCGCCCACCACCACGCCGATGGCGTAGGCGGCGACGAGGTTCCCGGCGACGGGCACGGAGGTGTCCAGGTCGGCCGCGACCACGGGCAGCAGGCCCATGATCACGAACTCGGAGACCCCGATCCCGAACGCGCTGATCGCCAGGGCGAGAAGAGCGATGTGCATGAGCGGAACAGCGTCGCGGGCATATGCGGCTATTTCACCCGCTGCGCCCGGATTTCCTCGCGCGCTGTTCCGAAGGCTCAGAGGCCGGGGGTCGCCGGTTGTTTCCTGCCGTCCATGACGCGGGTGGCGAACTCGATCTGGGTGCGCATCTGGCGGATGCGCTCCTCGACGACCAGGGAGGCGTGGCCCGCGTCGTAGCGGTAGACCTGGCACGGGCCGGGCACCGCCTCGATGAAGCTCTCGATCTGCCTGATCGGGCAGCGGGGGTCGTTCTCGCCCGCGAGGATCAGCAGCGGGGCCTCGACCATGTCGGCGTAGGTGATCGGGGAGGAGGCCGCGTAACGTTCCGGGACCTCCTCGGGGGAGCCGCCGAGCAGGGCGCGGTGGAGGGAGCGCAGGCCCTCCGACTCGTCCTCGTAGGCCGCGCGGTGGTCGGCGATCGGGACCGCCGCGATGCCGGCGCTCCACACCTTGGGCTGGGTGCCGAGGCCGAGCAGGGTCAGGTAGCCGCCCCACGAGCCGCCCGCCAGGATCAGCCGGTCGGGGTCGGCGATGCCCCGGTTGACCACCCAGTCGCGCACCGCCGACACGTCGGCCAGCTCGATGTGGCCGATCTCGCCGTGGAGGGCGTCGCGCCAGGCCGAGCCGTAGCCGATCGAGCCCCGGTAGTTGACCCGGACGACCGCGAAGCCGCTGTCGACCCAGGCCGCCACGTGGGGCAGGAACGAGTCGTTGTCCTGCGCCGACGGGCCGCCGTGCAGCAGGAACACGGTCGGGTAGGGGGCCGCCTGGCCGGTGGGGCGGGAGATCATCGCGTGGATCCAGCCGCCGGGGCCCTCGACGTCGACGTCCTCGACCGGGACCGACGGGGGCGCGGTCGGGCCGGGGCTCATCACCACGTGGCCGTGACTCGACCGGATCACGGGCGCGTGGGCGGCGCTCGACCAGGAGTACTCGACCGTGCCGTCGGGGCGGGTGGCGGCCGACTCGATCACGCCGTGGGGCGTCTCGATCGGGGTCATCGCGCCGCCGACGAGGTCGTAGCGGAACAGCTGGGTGCGGCCCCGGTGGTGGTTGACGATCAGCAGGGCGCGGCCGTCGTCGTACCAGTCGGCGGTGACCTCGCCGGGGTCGCGGAGGTAGATCTCGCGCTGCTCGCCGGTCAGCGGGTCCCAGACCAGCGGCTCGTGGCGGCCCCTGCGCTCGTGCAGGACCAGCAGGCGGCGGTCGCCCAAAACGGGGGAGAAGCGGATGCCGCGCACGCCCTTGCCGGGGCCGTCGTAGAGGTCGCCGACGACCGAGCCGTTCTTCTTCACCACACGCAGGGCCGGGTGGCGGGCGTCGCCGTGCTCGCTGTGGTCGACGGCGATGAGGGAGCCGTCGAGGGAGATGCCGGCCACGGAGGCCGACTCCTTGTGCTGGTAGAGCACGGTGGGCTCGGAGTCCTCGCCCATCAGCAGGATCTGGAAGCCGAGCCGGCACGAACGCCCTATGGCGGCGGTGCCGTTGGCGGCCAGCGCGAGACCGGCCGGGTGGCCGGGGGAGATGTCGAGCGGGCGGGCCGCGCCGCCGTGGAAGTGCTGGCGGATCCAGACGCCGTATTCGTCGCCGTCGGTGTCGGCGAACCACCAGATCCACTGGCCGGTCGGGTCGATGTCGCCGTGGGCGGTGCCGTTGGGCCGGTCGGTCACCTGGCGGCTCTGGCCGGTGGCGCGGTCCCAGGCGTAGATCTCCCAGGTGCCTGAGGCGTTACTGCGGTAGACCGCGTGGTGCGGGGCCTGACGCGCCCAGGTGGGCAGCGTCATACGCGGGGAACGGAACCTGGTCTGCCAGCGTTCCTCGGCCTTCATCGGCTTTCCTCCCGGGTCCGCCGTCGGTCGCGGTCAAGTATGTCCCGTCAGCCCCCGGAATGGCCGACAAACAGGGGATCTCAGGTGGGAATTTACGGTGAAAAACCCCATTGGTCACTAGTGCTGCGGGCACCATTTTCAGCTTTTCGGACGCCACACCGTGACCTGCACCGACATCCGCACACGGGCCCCTTCCGACACGCCGCCGGCGCGTCCGTGCCAGGCGCTCGGACCCATCGCGATCACCGACATGACCTCGGCCGCCGTCAGGTCGAGCCAGCCGGCCACCGGCTCGGTCACGTCGCGTGCGAAGCGGTCGCCGAGGGTGTCGGACAGCCGCCGTTCCTTTTCGTCGTCGACCGACAACAGACCGAAACGCTCGACGATCGGCGCCAGGTGGTCGGGGTTCGGCGTGACCGTTATCAGCGTTCCCGTTGGTTTCAGGACACGGTGAAACTCCTGGGCGTTCCTGGGGGCGAACACGTTGAGAAGCGTGTCAAACGCCGCATCGCGGACCGGAAGCGGTTTCCACACGTCGGCGACGACCGCGCCGATCCTCGGGTGGGCCTTCGCGGCCCTTTTCAGCGCGTGCTTGGAGACGTCGAGGGCCAGGCCCCGCTCGCCGACCGCCCGCGCCAGGTAGTAGCCGGTCCCGGCGCCGGCGTCGCCGACGACGCCCTTCGCATGCGCGGCCACCGTCTCGGCGATCGGGGCGAAGGCGCCGCTCGCGAGGAACGTCTCACGTGCCGAGACCATCTCCGGGGTGTCGCCCTTCACCGGGGTGCTCAGCAGGTTGAGGTAACCCTGCCGGGCGACGTCGAAGGAGTGGCCGCGCGGGCAGCGGGCGGCGGCCTCCGCGAGGGCCAGGTCGTCGCGGCAGACGGGGCAGACCAGCAGGTCGATGACGTCTCCAAGCATCCGACCAGTATCCCGTCAAGTCGTCTGCAACCGGTCTGGGGTGAACTGTCCGTATGACGAAGAAGAGACGCAACTGCCCGAGTTGTCGGACCGTTCTGGACGAAGGCCCGATCGTCTACCGCTGCGCCAAGTGCCAGCGCGCCGTGTACGCCGCCGACGTGAACTTCGATTATTCGGCGCGATGATGCACGATGACAGCATGTAGGAGAATAAAGTGCGGTAATGCCGTACGAACCGATGACCTTCGCCGGGGTCGAGGTCACGCCGCTGTGTGATGCCGTCGGGCCCATGGGGCCGAGCATCGCCCGGCCGCTGCCCGAACTGTTCCCCGGTGGGTCGTTCGCCGACGGCGAGGAGTGGATTCTCCACTTCCACTGCTTCCTGCTGCGCACCGACGAGCACACCATCCTGGTCGACACCGGCGTCGGCGACCTTACCGGCCCCGCGGCGGGCTGGGCGCCCATCCCGGGCCGGCTGCTCCAGGAACTCGACGCGGTGGGCGTGGCCCCGGCCGACGTCGACACGGTGATCCTCACCCACCTGCACAGCGACCACGTGAGCGGCTGCGTCGCCGACGGCGCGCCGGTGTTCGCCAACGCGCGCCACGTGCTCCAGGAGGCCGAGCTCGACTGGCCCGGCGGCGGGCTCATGCGCGACCGCATCGTCAAGCCGCTCGGCGACCAGCTCCAGATCATCCACGGTTCGCGGGACCTCTTCGAGAACGTCCGGGTCGCGCACACCCCCGGGCACACCCCCGGCCACCAGGTCGTCCTGGTCGGCGACCTGATCGTCTCTGGCGACGTGCTGCACCACTCTGCGCAGCTGGCCGACCCGACGATCGGCTACCACTACGACGACGACGCCGAGCGGGCGCTGACCAGCCGCCAGGTCGTGCTCGGCCGGGCGACCTACCTGGCGACCTCCCACTTGGCCGAGCCCTTCACGAAGGTGCGCTGACGGTAACGCAGCACCTGGAACGCGCCGAGGGCCCAGATCGGATACTGCGCGGCCAGCGCCCACCGGAAGTCGCCGTGCAGGTCGAGGCCGACGCCGATCAGCCCGAGCAGCGAGACCGTGGCCAGGAAGCCGCCGCCGTTGACGATGCCGGTCGCCACGCCGATGCGTTCGGCCGGGTTGAACGTGCGGGCGAAGTCGAGCCCGATCACCGAGCCGGGCCCGTTGGTCGCCAGCACCACCATGAGCAGCACGATCAGCCACCACGGTGCCGGGCCAGGCCAGAGCAGCACGGCCGTCCAGACGACCGCGGTCGTGCCGACGATGCCGAGGATCAACCATGAGCGGCGGTGCGGCCGGCGGCCGGCGACCCAGCCGAAGAGCGGGTTGCAGGCCAGCGACACGACGGTGACCGTGGTCAGCAGCGCCCCGGCCGCGTTCGGCGACAGGCGCTGGTCCTGGATCAGGAACGGGTAGCCCCAGAGCAGCAGGAACGCCGCCATCGACGACTGGGTGGCGGCGTGCGACCACAGGCCGAGCTGGGTGCCGGGCTCGGCCCAGGCGGCCCGCAGCCCGCGCGCCTCCGCGTTCCTCCCCGGGCGGGCCTCGCGCAGCAGCACGACCACCACGGCGAAGGCGACCGCGCTCAGGCCCGCCGCGCCGAGGAAGGTGTCGCGCCAGCCGAAGGCGTGCAGGGCCGAGATCAGCGGTACGGCCGCCAGGATGCCCCCCAGCGCCCCCAGCAGCCCCGTGGTCTGCACCATCAGAGGGTTGCGGCCGGGCGGGAACCACAGGTTCACGATGCGGATCACGCTGATGAACGTCGCCGCGTCGCCCGCGCCGATCAGCATCCGCGCGGCGACCGCCCCGGCCGCGCCGCCCGCGAAGGCGAAGACCAGGTTGCCGGCCGCCAGCACGAGCGCCCCGGCGAGCAGCATCTTCTTGGAGCCCAGGCGGTCGACGAGGATGCCGACGGGGACCTGGAGGGCGGCGTACACGAGCAGTTGGAGCATCGCGAGCGCCGACAGGCCGGCGGCGCCCAGGTCGAAGCGGGCGGCGGCCTCCAGGCCGGTGACGCCGAGGGTCTGGCGGTGGAAGACCGCGACGAGGTAGGCGACGACTCCGGCGCCCCAGTAGAGGTAGGCCTTCCGCGTCCCCGGCATGGGTGGATTTTACCTTTGGACCGTTTTCGCCCTTGAAGCGGTGCGAAGATCGCATGCCATGAAGAGACTGCTCGCCGTCGCCGCCGCCCTGGTCGCGATCATTCCCGCCGCGCCCGCCGCGGCCGCTCTCCCGTCGGGGCTGGTGTTCTACCGGTACGAGCAAGGGGTGACCATCCACACGCCCTACGCCAGGCACACCATCGACCCGAACGGCCAGTTCTCGGTCTCGCAGGACGGCCGCAAGGTGGCCTACGTCGACATCGACGGCAAGGTGCACGTGAAGGTCGGCTCGGCCGACAAGGTCGTCGCGTCGGGCGCGGTGGCGGGCACGCCGTGCGCCACCCCGGCCTGGTCGCCCGACGGCACGAAGGTCGCCTACGCGGTCATGTCGACCGAGGGCACCGCCCCGATCGCCGTCGTCGGCGCCGACGGCAGGGGCCGAAAGACGGTCGGCCGGACTTACGGCGTCTGCCACCTGGCCTGGTCGGGCAACGGCCGCTATCTGGCGGGCTACACCGGCACCACCGACGGCGTGCACGTGCTCGACGTCACGACCGGCAAATCGCGCAAGGCCAGGGGCGTCGGCCGGGCCAACCACGTGCAGTCGTTGTCGCCCGACGGGCGCAAGGTGGTCTACCGCGCGCTGGGCCGCAACACCGAGGGCGGCGACGGCACCTGGCCGCTCTGGCACACCCCGCGCATCGTCGACACCGTGACGGGCAAGCGGGTGACGCCGCCGGTCAAGGGCACCCTGATCGGGGCCATGTACCTGAACGACGGCAACCTCGCCGTCAGGGTCAAGGGCGCGACCCGCAACACGGTGGTGATCCTCTCCCCCGGCTTCAAGGTCGTCAGGAAGATCTCCGAGCCGTTCCAGTACCGGAAGTACGCGCTGCTGCGGGTGCTCTGACGGAAAACGGCCCGGCTCCCCCTCGGAGCCGGGCCGTTCCGCGGCCTGCCTAGACGAGCGCGGGCTCCTTGACCGGAGCGGGCAGCTCGTCATCGTCGTCGTCGCCGTGCGACAACGTCGGCAGCCAGTCCAGCCAGCGCGGCAGGTACCAGTTCCACTCGCCCAGCAGGCGCATCGTGGCCGGCAGCAGCACCGCGCGGACGATCGTCGCGTCGATCAGGATCGCCGCCGCGAGACCCACGCCCATCTGCATGAACGTCAGCAGGGACAGGGTGGCGAAGACCGCGAACACGGCCACCATGATCAGGGCGGCGCTGGTGACCACCCCGGCCGTCGAGCGGATCCCGTGGGCGACCGCGTCCTCGGTGCGCATGCCCTTGTCGTACGCCTCCCTGATCCGGCTCAGGATGAACACGTGGTAGTCCATCGACAGGCCGAACAGGATGACGAACAGGAACATCGGCAACCAGTCGGTGATGGTGCCCGTCGACTGGAAGCCGATCACGCCCTCGCCGTACCCCCACTGGAAGACCAGCACGAGCACGCCGTAGGCCGCCGCGACCGACAGCAGGTTGAGCAGGATCGCCTTGACCGCGACCACCAGGGAACGGAAGGAGACCAGCAGCAGCAGGAACGCGAGCAGCAGCACGAACCCGAAGACCAGCGGCCGGGTGGCCGACATCTGGTCGTTGAAGTCCATCGACCCGGCGGTCGACCCGGTGACGTGCGCGCCCGGCAGGGTCGCCGGGATGATCGTGTCGCGCAGCTCGTGGATCGCGTTCTCCGAGACCGCGTCGGTGCCGGTGCCCTTGATGCCGATGCTGATGCGGGCGACGTCGCCGCGCGGGTTGACGTCGACGGTGAACGGCTCGTTGAAGTGGCCGGACGTCAGCGCCCGCTCCTTGAGGCGCTCGATCGCCGCGGTGTCGGGGTTCCTGACGACCACCACGGCCGGCTCGTTGCCGCCGGGGAAGGCCTTGTCGATCGCCTTGAAGGTCTCGGCGATCTTGTAGTCGCCCTGGAGCTCGTCGATCGTCTGCGGACCGGGCTTGAGGCTCAGGCCGGGCACCGCCAGCGCGATCATCAAGCCGCCCGCGATCACGACCGAGATGATCGGGTGGCGCAGCACGGGCCGCAGGATCGCCCCCCACACGCGGCTCTCGCCGCCCCGCACGCCCAGGATGCGCCGCCAGGTGACCCGCCCCCGGGTCAGCACCCGGACGGTGCCGTGGAACGCGCGGGCGTCGACCTTGTCGCCGATCAGCGACAGCAGCGCGGGCAGCGCGGTCAGCGAGCCGACCACGGCGGTCAGCACGACCAGGATGGTGCCCTCGGCGAAGCCCATGAAGATGCCGTTGCCGGTCAGGAACATGCCCGCCATGGCGACGATCACGGTGATGCCCGAGATCAGCACCGCGCGGCCGGAGGTGCCGGCGGCGATCTCGATGGCCCGCTGCTTGCTGCGGCCCTTCGCCCGTTCCTCCCGCTCTCTCATGATGTAGAAGAGCGAGTAGTCGACGCCCACGGCCAGGCCGATCAGCAGCATGACGTTGCTGGTGGCGGCGTCGACGGCCAGGAGCTGGCTGGTCAGGGCGAGCAGGCCGGTCGCGGCGACGATGGCGGTCAGCGCGAGCGCCACCGGGATGATCGCGGCCAGGATCGCGCCGAACGCGGCCAGCAGGATGCCCAGCGTGATCGGCAGCGAGAGCTGCTCGGCCCGGACGAAGTCGGCGTCGATGGCCTCGCCGATCAGCTTGTCGGCGCTGGCCCCGCCGGCCTGCTCGATCCGCAGGTCGGGGTGGCGGGCCTGGACGCCGTCGACCGCGTCGAGCAGCGGCTTCACCCGGTCGGCGGCGGTGTCGGCGTCGCCCTTCATGGTGAACTGGATCAGGGTGGTGCGGCCGTCGGGCGTCACCGGCCCCGGGGAGGTGATCTCGCCGACCTGGCCGGTCGCGGTGATCGAGCGCTTCACGTCGTCGATCGCCCGCTGGAAGGCGGGGTCGTCGGTGGTCACCCTGGTGCTCTGCACCAGCACGACCTCACTGGCCGGGTCGACGAACCCGGCGCCGTCGAGGATCTGCCCGGCGGCGCGCGAGTCGCCGTTGGCGCTCTCGTAGGACTTCATCTCCGCCGTGCCGACGGCGCCCCCGACGAACGTGGCCCCGGCCACGAACGCCACCCAGATCAACAGCGCCCACCAGCGGTGGCGTGCGCTCCAGCCGCCCACCCGGGCGGCGATGTTCCGATTCCGAACCATGCCTACGACCGTAGAAATCGATCGGCGCCGGAACCTCCTGCGTGGATGGGAGATCGGCCCTCCTTCCGGAGAGCTAGGGGACAACCCCGGCTAACCTCAGGGCTGTGATCCCCGCAGACGTGTTCTACGCCCGGCTCCACCGCGTGATCCCCGCCGCCGCCGGGTTCGTCACCGACGCCGACGACCGGGTGCTGCTCGTGAAACCCAACTACCGCGACCTGTGGGGCTGGCCCGGGGGGCACGTCGACGAGAGCGAGACCCCTGAGGAGGCCTGCGCCCGGGAACTCAGGGAGGAGGTCGGGTTGACGCTCCCGGTGGGGCGGCTGCTCGTCGTCCATTGGGTGCCGGAGATGGACGAGCGGCCCTTCCCGCTCGTGCACTTCACCTTCGACTGCGGGGCCCTGCCCGACGGCGCGCGGATCACCATCCAGGAGGAGGAGCTCGACGACTGGGGGTTCTTCACCCCGGCCGAGGCCGACAAGATCCTGCCCGAGTGGCAGGCCCGGCGGCTGCACGCCTCCGTCGCCGCGCGCGCGTCGGGCGGGTTCACTTATCTGAGTTGAGGCGGTCGAGCTCGTCGGCCGACAACTCCAGGTCGAGCGCCTTCAGCGAGTCGAGGATGCTCTCGGGGCGGCTGGCCCCCGGGATCGGCACGATGCGCGGGCTGCGCGCCAGCTGCCAGGCCAGCGAGACCTGCTGCGGCGACACGCCGTGGGCGGCGGCGATCTCGCCGAACGCGGCGTGGTGGCTGCCCAGCTCCGACGCCGAGCCCATGCCGCCCAGCGGCGACCACGACAGGAACGCGATGTCGATCTCGTCGGCGACGTCGATCTCGGGCTCGCTGGTGCGGAACCGGGGTGAGAACTCGTTCTGCACGGCCACCAGGTCGTCGCCGAGGATCTCCCGCGCCACCCGCAGCTGCTCGGGATTGGCGTTGGAGACGCCCGCCATCTGGACCTTCCCGGCCTGGACGAGGTCCTTGATCGCGCCGATCGCCACCTCGTAGGGCACCTGCGGGTCGGGCCGGTGGTGGAAGTACAGGCCGATCGAGTCGACCCCGAGGGCCTTCAGCGAACGGTCGCACGCCTGGAACAGGTATTCGGGGCGGCTGTCCCTGCCCCAGCCGCCGCCGGGCGTACGGGTGTGCCCGCCCTTGGTGGAGACCAGGACCGACCCGGCGTCGCCGCCCCAGCTGTGCAGGGCCTTGGCGACCAGGCGCTCGTTGTGGCCGACGTCGGTGTGCGAGGGCGTGTAGGCGTCGGCCGTGTCGATGAGGGTGACCCCGGCGTCGAGGGCCGCGTGGATGGTGCGGATCGACTGGGCCTCGTCGGGCATGTGGCCGGCGGTGGACATGGGCATCGCGCCAAGCCCGAGGGCGCTGACCTGACGGCTTCCGATGCGACGGGTATTCATGAGTCCAGCTTTACAGACGCTTCAGCAGCGCCTGCTTGGCGGTCGCGAACTCCTCGTCGGTCAGCACGCCGTCGCGGTGCAGCGCGCCCAGTTCCCGCAGGCGGCGCAGCACGACGTCGTGGTCGTCCTCCGCGGGCGCGGGCTCGATCGCGGGCGGTTCGGCCAGCGGATGGGGCAGCCGGGCCAGCACGGCGGTCACCAGCAGGGCGACGGTGCCGGTCTTCTTGCTGCTGATGCCCCAGAGGGTGAGGGCCGACGGGTCGTGCTTGATCGGCGGCCGGGCCGCCGGTTCGCTCTTGCGGGCGAACCTGAGCCAGCCGTTCTCCACGCCGCTGTTGGGGATCCACTCGACGCCGGCGACGTCGGCCAGCGGGATCCGCTGCGGCCCGGCCTTCTGCTTGGTGCCGTCGGCCGCCCAGTTGCGCTCGATCATGATCACGTCGCCGTCGAAGGTGATCAATCCGTCGGAGGCGTTCGCGGTCAGCGGCACCGGCGGCCCGGCCATCAGGTAGCGGACGCAGGGGCCGTCGGGCACCCCCTCGGCCAGCAGCGCGGCGCGGACCTCGTCGGCGAAGTACTCGGCCGCGCCCGACCGGTTGGCGTCGATCGTGAGCCGGTAGGGGTCGGCGGCCTCGGGGAGGCGTCCGCCGGTGGCCTGGGTGAACGGGTCGGCGCCCTCACGCATGCGTAACTTCAGCAGGCCGCCCTTGCGGCCGGGCTGGTAGGCGATTCCGGCCACCGCCGCCAGCGGCACCACGAGCTCGCCGAGGGCCTGGCGAAGCTTGTTCACGCTGCGGTCCCTGGCCGGCACGATCCGGATCATGTCGCCGTTGAAGGTCCACGTGCCGTCCCGTACCAACACCTCGGTCATGGCCGGATCTTACGCATCTGGTGGCACAGTGGGTGATATGCACGTGGGGATTCTCGGACCGCTCGAAGTGCGGTCCGACAGGGGCGAAGCCGTGACGATCGGCGGAGCCCGCCTCCGTGCTCTGCTGGTACGGCTCGCGCTCGACCCCGGCCGTCTGATCACCCACGACGAGCTGGCCGAAGCCCTCTGGGGCGCGGCGCCCCCGGCCGACCGGGCCAACGCCCTCCAATCGCTCGTGTCGCGGCTGCGCCGGGTGCTGCCCGACCCGGCGGCGCTGCGATCGGAACCCGGCGGCTACCGGCTGACGCTCCCGAAGGAGAACGTCGACGCCCACCGTTTCGCCGCCCTGGCCTCGGGCGGGCGCGCCGCGCTGGCCGCCGGCGACCACCGGCGGGCGGCCGGGCTCCTGGGCGAGGCCGCCGCGCTCTGGCGGGGCCGTCCGCTGGCCGACGTCGCCGACGCGCCGTTCGCCGACGCCGCCGTGGCCGGTCTCGACGAGGCCTGGCTGACCGCCACCGAAGACCGCCTCGAAGCCGAGCCGGTCGTCTCGGAGCTGCGCGACCTGGCGGCCCGCCATCCGCTGCGCGAACGGGTGCACGCCCTGCTGATGCGGGCGCTGGCCGCCTCGGGACGGCGGGCCGAGGCGCTGAGCGTCTTCGAGGAGGTGCGCCACTCCCTGGCCGACGAACTCGGCGTCGACCCCGGCGCCGAACTGCGCGAGGCCCACCTGGCCGTGCTGCGCGAGGAGCCCGCGCCGCGCCGGGGACGGCCGGTGCTGCGCGCCCCGCTGACCAGCTTCGTCGGCCGCGACCACGACATGGCCGAGATCGCCCGGCGGCTGGCCGACAGCCGCCTGGTCACCCTGGTCGGCCCCGGCGGCGCCGGCAAGACCCGGCTCGCCAGCACGGTCGCCGCCGGCCTCGACCGGCCGGTCTGGCTGGTCGAGCTGGCCCCCGTCACCAACCCCGACGACGTGCCGCAGGCGGTGCTGGCCGCCGTGGGCGCGGGCCAGACCAAGGCGCAGGAGGGCACCGTCGCCCGCATCGTCGAGGTGCTGTCGGGCGTCGAGGGCCTGCTGCTGCTCGACAACTGCGAGCACCTCATCGACGCCGCCGCCCGGCTGGCCGACGAACTGCTCGGCCTGTGCCCCAGGCTGACCGTGCTGGCCACCAGCCGCGAGGCCCTCGGGATCTTCGGCGAGTCGCTCTGGCCGGTGCCGCCGCTGGCCGACGAACCGGCGGTCCGGCTGTTCCTCGATCGCGCCGAGGCGGTGCGTCCCGGGTTCGCCCTCACCGAGGCCAACACGCCGGTCGTACGGGAGATCTGCCGCCGCCTCGACGGCCTGCCGCTGGCGATCGAGCTGGCCGCGGCCCGGTTGCGCTCGCTCACCGTCGAGCAGGTGGCCGCCCGGCTCGACGACCGGTTCCGGCTGCTGACGGGCGGCAGCCGGACCGCGATGGCCCGGCACCAGACGCTCCGCGCGGTGGTGGCCTGGAGCTGGGACCTGCTCGGCGACGACGAGCGCGACCTGGCCGAACGGCTCGCGGTGTTCCCCGGCGGCTTCACCGCCGAGGCGGCCGAGGCGGTGGGCGGCTCGCTCGACCTGCTGGCCGGCCTGGTCGACCGGTCGCTGCTCCAGCTCATCGACGGCCCCCGCTACCGGATGCTGGAGACCATCCGCGAATACGGCCTCGAACGCCTGGCCGAACGCGGCGAGGTCGACGCGGTGCGCGGCGCCCACACGCGCTACTTCCTCGACCTGGCCGAACAGGGCGCCGACCAGATGCGCGGCCACGGGCAGCTGACCTGGATCCGCGTCCTCGGCACCGACCACGACAACCTCTTGGCCGCCTTCCACTACGCCATCGAGCGCCGTGACGCCGCCACCGCGACCCGGATGACCGCCGCGCTCGGCACGTTCTGGATGATCACCGGCCGCCGGTCGGAGTCGGTGCCCTGGCTCAAGTCGGCGCTCGACCTCGACGGCGAGATCGACCGGAACGCGTGGCTGATCACCACGATGATGTACCTGCTGAACTCGCTGATGAGCCAGCCGGTCGAAGACGTCGAGGGCCTGATCGCCCGGTTCGGCGAGATCTCCCGGCAGGCCGAGATCGACGACGACCCGCTGCTCTGCCTGATCACCCCGATCTACCACCTGTTCCAGGACGACACCGACGGGGGCCTGGCCGCGATCGACCGCGCTCTCGCCGTGGCCGAGCCGTGGAGCAGGGCCATGCTGCAGATGTTCCGGGCGTTCATGCTGGAGAACGAGGGCGACCCCAACGGCATGCTGGCCGACCTGCGCGAGGCCGCCGCCGGGTTCCGCGAGGTCGGCGACCGCTGGGGGCTGGCCCAGGCGCTGACGTTCATCGCCGACGCGGCCATGTTGTTCGGCGACTTCGACCTGGTGGTGAAGTCGCTGGAGGAGGCCATCGAACTGACCCGGCTGCTCAACCCCGACGACGACGCCGGGCACCAGCGCATGTACCTGGCCACCGCCCGCAGCCGCCAGGGCGACGTCGACGGCGCCCGCCATGAACTGCGGCTGATGGCCGAGTCGAGCCGCAACGAGTGGTCGATCAGGGACGCCGCGTTCTCCCGCATCGGGCTCGGCGACCTCGCCCGCGAGGTGGGCGACCTGGCCGAGGCGCGCTTCCAGTACGAAGAGGCGGCCGTCGCCGTCGACGAGTCGGGGATCGTCTCGCCGCAGTTCCGGGCGCTGGTGCTGACGTGCCTGGGCCACCTGGCCGTCGCCGAGGGCGACCTGGAGGCCGCCGCCTCCGCCGCCGCCGAGGCCGCCGTGCTGGCCGACTCGGTACGCGACCGGCCGGTGCTGGCCCGGGTGGGGGTGCTGGCCGCCGAGGTGGAGGGCGTCCGCGGGAACGCCGAAGGGGCGGCCCGGATGCTCGGCGCGAGCGAGCAGCTCCGGGGCGCCCCCGACGCGTACAACCCCGACGTCTTCCGGATCTCCGTGCAGTTGCGGGAGGCCCTCGGAGACGAGGCCTATCAGCAGGCTTACGGCAAGGGCGCGGCCCTCGACCGGGCGGCCGCGATCGATCAGGTCCTGCGCCGGTAGGCCCGCACCGCCAGCGGCGCGAAGACCGCCAGCAGGCCGACGCCCCAGGCCGCGACCCACACGACGTGGGAGGCCACCGGCCCGCCGATCATGAGGCCGCGGGCGGCCTCCATCGCGTGGGCGACCGGGTTGATCTGCACCCACGACTGGAGCCAGCCGGGCAGGGTGTCGACCGGGGCCATCATGCCGGTGCCGAACGTCAGCGGGAACATGGTCAGGAACGCGACGCCCTGCACCGCGCCCGGCTCCCGCAGCACCATCCCGAGCAGGACGAACGCCCAGCTCAGGCAGAACGCGAACGCGATGGTCATGACGACCGCCGCGAGCGCGGGCACGATGCCGTTGACCAGGTCGAAGCCGAGCACCAGCCCGCAGATCGCGAGGGAGAGCGTGGCGACGACGTAGCGGATCAGGTCGCCGAGCACCGACCCGATCAGCGGCGCCGACCGGCCGATCGGGAGGCTGCGGAACCGGTCGAAGACCCCCTTCTTGAGGTCGGTGTTGAGGCTCACGCCGGTCGCGACCGAGGCGAACACGACGGTCTGCACGAGGATCGCCGGCAGCAGGAACTGCAGGTACTGGTGCGTGTCGCCGGCGATGGCGCCGCCGAGCAGGAACACGAACAGCACCACGAAGATGATCGGCTGGAGGGTCACGTCGAGCAGTTGCTCGGGTGTCCTGATCGTCTTTATCAAGCTCCGCCGCGCGAGGGCGAGACTATGTCTGACCAGCCCGAAAGGGCGTGGTTGCGCGCGGGTGGGGGCGGGCTTGGGGGGCTGTACAGGGGAGAGCGTGGTCGTGGTCATGGGGGACTCCTTCTCAGGCCGCTTCTTCGTCGGTGGCGCGCTGGCCGGTGAGGGTGAAGAACACCTCGTCGAGGCTGGGCAGACGCAGGGAGAGCTCGGTGACCGACACGCCGGCCTGGGCGAGCCGCGCCACCGCCTCGGTGAACTGGGCGTCGCCGTCGACGGGCACGGTGACCACGCCGCGGCTGGGCGACTCGGCCGGACGGCCGGAGACGCCCGTGAGGATGGCCTCGGTCTCGGCGAGGCGCGCCGGGTCGGCCGGGCGGGCGAGGATGGTCTGGCCGCCGACGATCTGCTTGAGCTGGGCCGGGGTGCCGTGGGCGATCGACCGGCCGTGGTCGACGACGGTGATCTCGTCGGCCAGCGCGTCGGCCTCCTCCAGATACTGCGTGGTGAGCAGCACGGTCACGCCGTCCTTGACCAGCCCGCGCACGATGTTCCACACGTCGTCGCGCTTCGACGGGTCGAGGCCGGTGGTGGGCTCGTCGAGGTAGATGACGTCGGGGCGGCCGACGAGGCTGGCGGCCAGGTCGAGCCGGCGGCGCATGCCGCCCGAGTAGGTCTTGGCCTGCCGTGCCCCCGCCTCGGCCAGCCCGAACTCGCCCAGCAGCTCGGTGGCCCTGGCGATCGCCTCGCTCTTGCGCAGGTCGAGCAGCTGGCCGATGAGGACCAGGTTCTGCATGCCCGTCAGGTCTTCGTCGACGGAGGCGTACTGGCCGGTCAGGCCGATCAGGCGGCGGACCTTGGCGGCGTCCTTGACGGCGTCGAGGCCGCCCACGAACGCGCGGCCCTCATCGGGGCGCAGCAGCGTGGCGAGGATGCGGACGGCGGTGGTCTTGCCGGCCCCGTTGGGGCCGAGCACCCCGAGCACGGTCCCCTGCGGGGCGGAGAGATCGAGCCCGGCCAGGGCGGTCGTCTTCCCGTAGCGTTTCACGAGGCCCCGGGCCTCGAATGCGTATTCCATGCCTCCCAGGGTGGAGCCCGCCGCTGTCATCCCGCGCACAGCGGGCTGTCACGCCTCAGCTGGGCCTCAGCGGCGTCTCAGCCCGCTCTCAGCGAGGTGTGCGGAGCCAGCCGGCGGGCCAGGTCGCGGGCCGCGTCGCGACCCGCCCGGTTCGCGCCGACCGTGCTGGCCGAGGGGCCGTAGCCGACGAGGTGGACGAGCGGCTCGCGCACGACCCGCGTGCCGTCGACGCGGATGCCGCCGCCGGGTTCGCGCAACTTCAGCGGGGCCAGGTGGCGAAGGTCGGCGCGGAAGCCGGTGGCCCAGACGATGACGTCGGCGGGGAAGACCTCCTCGCCCCACGACACGCCGCCGGGCACGAGATGCGTGAACATCGGGCGGCGGGTCAGCACGCCGCGTTCGAGGGCGGCAAGGACGACGGGCGTGTAGGTCAGGCCGGTCACGCTCACCACGCTCTGCGGCGGCAGCCCGGCGCGCACCCGGTCGGCGACGAGCGCCACGGCGTCGCGGCCGTCGAAGCCCTCGGGGCGGAAGTCGGGTTCCCGGCGTGTCGTCCAGAGTGTCGAGGCGGCCACCGCGCCGACCTCCGACAGGACGTGCATCGCGGAATGCCCGCCGCCGACGACCACGACGTTGCGGCCGGCGAAATCGGCCGGGCCATCATAGGACGCGTAGTGGAGCTGCCTGCCGTCGAAACGCCCGGGATAGAAGGGCCAGTGCGGGCGGGTCCACGTGCCGGAGGCGTTCACGATTCCCCGGGCGCGCCATTTCCCGTCGACCGTGAATCCGGGCTCGACTTTTCCCACTTTGTACGGCCGCATGACGTCCAAACCCATTTGACTTTCATAAGCGGCGAAATATTCCGGTACGGCCTCCGCCGCCGGTCGCGCCGGGTCGACGGAAGGGCGCGCCATGCCCGGCAAATCGAAGATGCCGTGCACCCGATCCATTGTCAGCGTGGGGGATCGGTGCCGCCACGCCCCGCCGGGGGAGTCCTCCGCGTCGAGCACGACCTGCGACAAACCGAACCGCCGCAGGTGGTACGCAGCGGACAATCCGGCCTGACCAGCCCCGATCACCACAACATCGACATCGATCACGACCTACTCAACCAAGGCAACCCCGTGAAACTTCCCGATTTAACGGGCATTTACTGGCCGAGCTTTCCCGTGGCTTTGTGTGTGCTGCTAAAGGAGATCCGTCCGGATATTGCATGATCGGCACATGAGGTACGGAACGTACATGATCGCCCTAATCATGGGCCTCGGTTTCATGGGCGTCGCGCTTCCCGCGCAAGCTGCCCCGGTCTCCGACACCCAGATCATGGGCCACGCACCGGTTAAGCAGTACAAGAAAGCCAAGAGAGTCAAGGTGATCAAGTACCGGGTGAAGAAGCGGCACATCCGCATTCGCCCGAAGATTGAATGGCACCACATCCACCACTACCACCGGATCTTCCACACGAAGCACTGGCTGCACAAGCACCACCACCACAGGCGCCACTTCGTGCACAGGCACCACCACCACAAGCACGACAACCACATCATCCACGACCGCTGCTTCAACAAGCACATCCACCACGAGCACGAGCACCTGAAGAAGCCGCGCAAGCACCACCACCGTCCGCACCACCACCACCAGCGTCCGCTGGTTCCGCTCGAGCCGCCGACGATGAACGGCTTCGAGGGCCTCGAGGGCGCGAACGTCGCCCCCGGGTCGGCGCAGCGTCTGGCTGTCGGTGCGTCGGGTCACCACGACCGTCACTGTGTCGAGGGCCACTTCTACGACGAGACCGGCGATGACGGCCTCGACGACGAAGACGGCTTCGACGACGAGTTCGGTGGCGGCGCCACCGGCGGCTCGGCCGGTCCGGCCGTCGCGGGTACCACCATCACCGGCGTCGTGCACGTCGCCGGCAAGCCGGTGACCCTGCTTCCGCAGCTGAACGCTCAGGTCAGCGGCGGCAGCTGCCCCGCGGGTAGCACGCTGGTCGGCGGTTCGTGGACCGTTCCGCTGCTCAGCCAGGGCGTCCCGATGGCGCCCATCCGCAGTGCCGCCAGCGGCACGCAGTGGCAGATGCAGTTCATGAACACCGGCAGCCTGCCGACCGTCGTCACGGTCTCGTCGAGCTGCCTGGCCCACTCCTGAGATTCACTCCTGATTTCTCAGGAGTCGGCCGGTAGATAGCGGGTTGACAACCAGATCACCGCTCCGAGGACCAGTCCCACAGAAAGGGCCAGCCGAAGCGACGTCGCGTCGGCGAGGAACCCGATGAGGACTGGTCCGAGGAGCAGCCCGGCGTAGCCGATGGCGGCCGTCTGCGCGATGGCAGGCCCCGACTGCGCCGGGTCGGCCCCGCCCGCGAGCGACAACGCGAACGGGATCACGGTGGCCATCGCCACCCCGGCGACCAGCAGCCCGACCAGCGCGACCTCGGCCACCGGCGCGCTGATCACCACCCCGAACGACAATGCCACCACGAGCCCGCCGAAGCGCAGGCACGCGGCGGCGCCGTAACGCCTGCGCAGCCGGTCGCCGGCGAGCCGCGCGGCCAGCATGCCGCCGGCGAACAGCGGATAGCCGAGGGCGGCCAGCGACTCGGGCGCGCCGAGCACGTCGCGCAGGTAGAGACCGTTCCAGTCGCCCACCATCCCCTCGATCATGAACGCGGCGAAGACCACCACGCCCAGCACGTAGACCACGGGCGGCAGCCGCCGGCGTACCGCCGCGCCGCCGTCGTCGGCGCCGGGGTCGGGCAGGTACGTGCGCGCCAGCGCCGCCGCGACCGGCAGGCTGGCCAGCGCCACCACGATCAGGTGGTCGCGGAACGACAGGCCCAGCCTGATCGCGCCGATCCCGATGGCCCCCGACGCGATGGCCCCGATGGACCACCCGGCGTGGAACCCGCTCATCAGCGACCGGCCGGAGGCGTTCTCCGCGACCGCGCCCTGGGCGTTCATCGAGATGTCGAACAGGCCCACGGCCACGCCGAACGCGGCGGCCGCGACGATCAGCGCGAGGTAGTCGGGCGCCAGCGCCACCCCGGCGAGGGTGAGCGCGCTGAGCGGCATCGCCAGGGTGAGCGACCGGCCGCTGCCCAGGCGGCGCAGCATCGGCCGGGAGCCCTGCATGGCCAGCAGGCCGCCGACCGCCCACGCGAGCAGCACGATGCCGAGCTGGGATTTGCTGAGATTGATCGTGTCGGTCATGGCCGGGACGCGGACCGTCAGCGTGCCGGACATGATGCCGCACAACACGAAGGACGACGTCGTTCCTAATCGGGCCCGGGTCAGGTCGGGGGCCAACAGGGGTCCTTTCGATCGGTCCCGCCAGGTTAGAAGACCGATCGGAAATGTGGGGAATTGGCCCGCATGTCACGATGGTTACATGCGTGCCGGAATCACGATCCTGCCCGAACACCGCCGCCCCGAGCTCGAACGCCGCTGGCGAGCCGCCGAGGCCTACGGCTTCGCCCACGCCTGGACCTTCGACCACCTCGGCTGGCGCACCCTCATCGACGGCCCGTGGTTCGGCTCGGTGCCGACCCTGTCGGCCGCGGCGATGGTGACCTCGACCATCGAGATCGGCCTGCTGGTCGCCTCGCCCAACTTCCGCCACCCGGTGCCGTTCGCCCGCGAGCTCACCGCCCTCGACGACCTCTCGCAGGGCCGCTTCACGCTCGGGATCGGCGCGGGCGGCGGGGGCGGCTACGATGACGCCGTCATGGGCTGGAAACCCGCCAGCCGGTACGCCCGCTACGCCGAGTTCGTCGAACTGCTCGACCTGCTGCTGCGCGAGGGGCGGGTGTCGTGGTCGGGCGACTACTACGAGGCGGTCGAGGCCCGCAACGCGCCGGGGTGCGTGCAGCGTCCCCGGCTGCCGTTCCTGGTGGCCGCCGACGGGCCGAAGGCGATGGCGCTGGCCGCCCGCTTCGGCGACGGCTGGGTCACCCTCGGCGGACGCGGCCTCGACACGCTCGACGCGTGGTGGGACGCGGTCGCCGAATCCGCGCGCCGGTTCGACGACGCGCTGGCCGACGCGGGGCGTCCGCGCGAGGGGGTGCGGCGGTTCCTGCAGTCGGACTCCGCCCCTGTCTATTCGTTGTCGAGTGTCGAGTGTTATCGCGATTTTGTAGGAAGGTCTGCCGAACTCGGTTACACCGACATGGCCGCGCCCTGGCCGCGCGAGACTGGAATCTGGGCCGGGGACGAATCGGTCCTCGACGCGGTGGCGGCAGACGTGCTGCCGGAACTCAGAAGGGCGTCATGACCGAGCTGTTCGACAAGCTCACCCCCCAGGAACAGATCGACCTGCGGACCCGCGGCCGGACCCGCACCTGGGCCCGGGGCGAGATCGTCTTCACCCAGGGCGACCCCTCGACGTGGGTGCTGCTCGTCCTGTCGGGCAAGGTGAAGATCTCGGCCGCGTCCGAGTCGGGCACCGACGTGGTGCTGGCCGTACGCGGTCCCGGAGCGGTCGTCGGCGAGATGGCCTCCATCGACGGCGAGCCCCGCTCGGCGACCGTCACCGCGGTCGAACCGGTCGAGGGCCTGGCCATCCGCGACTTCGCCGGGTTCCTCCGCGAAAACGGGCGGGTCGCGGTGCTGATCATGCGCACGGTCACCGAACGCCTGCGCGACGCCGACCGCAAGCGCATCGAGTACGGCGTGCTCGACACCGCCGTCCGGGTCGCCAACCGGCTCGTGGAGCTGGCCGAGCGCTACGGGGAGCCGGTGCCGGGCGGGGTCAGCCTCGAACTGCCGCTCTCGCAGGACGAACTGGCCAGCTGGGTGGGCTCCTCCCGGGAGGCCGTCAACAAGGCGCTGCGCGGATTGCGTGACCGAGGTCTGATCGAGACGGGCCGCCGGCGCGTACTTATCAATGACATGGACGGACTGCGGCGCCGCGCACGTCAGTCGTAGTGAGTACTGGTTCACAGAACTTCCCGGCAGCCCGCCCTACTGTCGATCATGTTGCGGATTGGTGCGGGAAGGACGGATGTGGACATGAGCGACCGCCTGGCGGAGTTCGCCGCCGTCTATGTCACGCTCTACACGACCCACATGCTGGTGGACCACTGGATCCAGACCGACCACCAGGCCTGCACGAAGATCCAGCCCGGCTGGGCCGGCCGGCTGGCCAACACGTGGCACGTGCTCACGCACGTCGTGCTCGCCTTCGTCGGCCTGATGGTGCTGGTCTGGCAACTGGGCGCGGTCTTCGCCCCCGCCGACCTCGCGATCGGCCTGGCCGTCACGGGCGTCACCCACTGGATCGCCGACCGCCGCTGGCCGATCCAGTGGCTCGCCGCCAAGACCGGCCGAGGCCGCTTCGCCACGCTGGGCGTGCCGCGCCCCGGCCACGACGACAACCCGTCGATCGGGACGGGGGCGTATGTTCTTGACCAGACCTGGCATCTCGCCTGGCTCTTCGTCTCGGCACTGATCATCGTCTAGGGGGCGTCATGATCCTCAGGTACGCGGCCTTCACCGCCGACCCGTCAGGAGGCAACCCGGCCGGGGTCGTCCTCGACGCTACGGGCAGCACCGACGCCGAGATGCTCGCCGTCGCCGCCGAGGTCGGCTACTCCGAGACCGCGTTCCTGTTCCCCGAGGGCGGCGACGCCTACACGATCCGCTACTTCAGCCCCCTGGCGGAAGTCGCCTTCTGCGGCCACGCCACCATCGCCACCTCGGTCGCGATCGGCGAACGCACCGGCTCCGGCACCATCCACCTGACGACCAAGGCCGGCCCGGTCGACGTCGACGTGGTCGCCGAGCCGAACGGCGGCCCCGTCACCGCCACCCTCACCTCGCCCCCCGCGACCACCCGCCCGGCCGACCCCGCCGACGTCGAAGCGGCCCTGCGAGCCCTCGGCTACACCCCGGCCGACCTCGACCCGGCCTTCCCGGTCCACGTCGCCAACGCCGGCATGAACCACCTGGTCGTGGGCCTGGCCTCGCGCGAACTCCTGGCCGCCCTCGACTACGACTTCGAGGCCCTCGGCGCCCTGATGGCCGCCCGCGACTGGATCACCGTCAACCTCTTCTGGGCCGAGTCACCCGTGATCTTCCACGCCAGGAACCCGTTCCCGCCCGGCGGCGTGGTCGAAGACCCGGCCACCGGCGCCGCCGCCGCGGCCTTCACGGGCTACCTCCGCGACCTGGCCCTGATCAAGGAAGACGACGTCGTCACCATCCACCAGGGCGCCGACATGGGCCGCCCCAGCCTGCTGACCGCCGCCCCGCTCCCAGACGACCAGCGCATCAGAGTGAGCGGCCGCGCCGTCCGCTTCACGGAGATTTGACAAGAAGTGAGGCATTCTTGAAACCGGCACTGTCGCGGCCCTGGTCGGCGGGGCCCTGGCAGTCGCCGACGACCGACTGGGCGGCGCTGCCCGCCCGGGTCCGTGATCAGCTCGACGAGCACCTCCGGCGACGGCGGCTGATCGCAGGCGTCGGCCTGTTGCGTCGCGAAGGCGGGCTGGATCCCGTGCCCGGCCTTCATGACGCGCAGGAGATGCTGCGGCGACGATTCGAGTGGCTGGCCGAACAGGGCCTGGTCGATCCCGAAGAACCGCCGGTCCAGGCGCCGCGGCTGATCGAAGCGGCCAACACGATCAGCGACCCCGTGGTCGCGATCGAGGCGCTGTGGGACGGCGACACACAGGGCTGGTTCGTACGGTTGCTCGCGATCGTCCGGCGTCCGGGCAGCTTCGGCGAGCGGCAACTGGCCGCGTTCGACCATGCCGCCGAAGCCGTCGACAAAGGCCAGGCGGTGGCCCGCAGGCTCGGTGTGCCGTTCTTCTTCGCCAGCCCTGACAGGCCTGACGACGAAGCGCCACGCTGGTGGGAGTCGTTCTAGGTTGTCCACCGTGCGACGCCGAAGCTACCGATATGTCGGGCCGCCCGAACTCGCGGCCCTGGTCAGGCCGGACGCCGAGGGCCGACTCATTCGCTCGGTGGCCGACCTCGACGACTGGGCCGGTGAGCCGGCCGAGCCGGTCACCTTCGTCGTCGATCTCGACGGGCTGCTGCGGGTGGCGTCCCGCCGCAGTGAGCACGTGGTGTGCGCGGGTGGCCGCCGGGTGCTGAGCGCGGGCGAGATGAGGTTCAGCCGCGAAGCGGGCCACTGGGTGGTCGCCGAAGTGAGCAACCAGTCGACCGGTTACTGCCCTGACACGAGCTCGTGGCCGGCCGTCGCCGAGGCGCTGGACCGTGCCGGGCTGGCGCACCCTCCCGGTTTCACGCACGCCGTCGTCTTCCGCGGATGTCCCCGGTGCCGGGAGCTCAACATCGTGCGGGAGGACGACTTCGTCTGCGTCTTCTGCGAGGCCGACCTCCCCGAGGCGTGGAACGTCGACCCGCTCGCGGACTAGGTCGTGACGTCCCAGAACGCGATCTCGTGTTCCATGCCGCGCAGGAACAGCTCCCTGGCCCGCCCCGGATGGACGTCGGCTTCGTCGATCATCTTGGCGATGCGTTCGGTGAGGGCCTCGAAGCCCGGGTCGGCGTAGGTCTCGACCCAGGCGCGGTAGCGCGGCGCTGCGGTCTCGGCCAGGGCCTGGCCCAGGGTCGAGTAGCCCCACATGCACGGGTAGAGCGCCGCCAGGCCCTCGCCGTAGTGGGCGGCGCTGTCGATGAGGAACTCGGTGTAGGCGGCGCACGCCTTGCCCTTGGCGGCCGTGTTGAGGTCGGCGCCGTAGCGGGCCGACATCGACCGGTGCAGGGAGAGTTCGTCGTGGAAGGTCGAGTAGGCGAGGTCGACCAGGTCGCCCAGATGGGCGTCGGGGGCCTGCCAGGCGAGCCGGGAGAAGACCCGGACGTAGTCGAGCAGGAACAGGTAGTCCTGTTCCAGCCAGGCCCGGAAGGCGGCCTCTGGCAGACTGCCGTCGGCGATCCCCCGGACGGTCGGATGGGCGAGCTGCCGCTCCACGAGGGGACGGCCGAGGCTGTGAAGTTCGGTGGAAAGCGACACGCTCCCATTTTTACCCGCCACGTCCGACGATTCCGCCGGGCGCTATGGTGTGGACGTCACGAGCGCCCGGGGGAGGACGCATGCCCGCTGGCCCGTTGCAGCCCGGAGACCCGCACGTCCTGGGCGATTTCCAGCTCGTGGGGCGTCTCGGCGAGGGCGGTCAGGGCATCGTGTACGACGCCCGTTCCCCCGCGGGTGAGCGCGTCGCCGTGAAGCTGGTGCGCGGCGGCAGCGACCCCGCCATCCGGCGGAGACTGGCGCGCGAGCTCGACTCGGCGCGGCGGGTGGCGCACTTCTGCACCGCCCGGATCCTGCACGCCGAGCTCGACGCCGCCGCCCCCTTCGTGGTGAGCGAGTTCATCGACGGCCCGTCGCTCTACGACCGGGTGCGCGAGCGGGGGCCGCTGCGCGACGGCGAGCTCGACCGGCTGGCCGTGAACACCGCCGCCGCCCTGGCGGCCGTGCACAGCGCCGGGGTGGTGCACCGCGACTTCAAGCCGGCCAACGTGCTGCTCGGGCCCGACGGCCCGCGCGTGGTCGACTTCGGCATCGCCCAGCTGGCCGACGCGAGCACGATGCCGACCTCCATCTCCGGCACGCCGCCCTACATGGCCCCTGAGCAGCTGGGCGGCGTCCACGGGTCGGCCGCCGCCGACGTGTTCTCGTGGGCGGCGACCATCGTCTACGCCGCGACCGGCGAGCCGCCGTTCGGCAACGACACCGTCGCGGCCGTGTTCAGCCGCATCCTCAACACCGCCCCCCGCCTCGACGGCGTGCCGTCGCCGCTGCGCGAGACCCTGGCCCACTGCCTGGCCAAAGACCCCGAGGCGCGGCCGACGGCCCACGAGTTGTGGGTGATGCTGATCGGCGTCGGGCCGCAGACGGCCGTGCTGACCCCGAAACGCCGCCGCCCCGCGTCGCGGCTGGCCGCCGCCGCGGGTGTCGGGTTCGCCGTCGCGGTGACGGCCGGCATCCTCTGGACGGCCCTGAACGGCTCCCCCGAGACGGGCGCCCAGACCGGCGCCCAGACCGGCCCCGAACCGGCCGTCGAGAGCCAGACCGGCCCGGCTCCGGCCCCGGTCCCGGCCGAGGGCATCCCCGAGTCGTTCGCCGGGACCTGGAGCGGCGACGTCGTCCGCGACGGGTCCACCACGTTCCCCGTCACCCTCACGCTCGACGGCGGAGAGCAGAGCGGCACCTGGCGGCGGGCCGACTGCGAGCAGGACGTGCGGCTCCGCTCGACCCGCGAGAACGGCGCCGTCCTGGAGATGTCCATCGTGCAGGCCGGCCAGTGCGTGGGCGGCGACATCACCCTCGTGCTGGCCGATCCGGCGATGATGAAGTTCGAGGGCCAGGAGGGCGGCGGCTCCGCCCTCTACAAGGGCGCTCTGCAGAAGGGCTAGGCCCGCGCGAGCTGGAAGGTGTACCCGCCGGTCTTGGCCGCTCCCGACCTGACCACCAGCGCGTACGCGCCGTCGCCGTTGGCGAGCGGGATGGGCGCCTCGTAGCCGCACAGCGGGATCGGCTGGCGCGCGGTCGCGATGCTCTTGTCGGCGGCGTCGACGAGTTCGACCTCGATGGCCTGGCACGCGCCGTTGCCGCCGATGAGCTTGATCGCCTTCGCGCCGTCGGAGTCGAACTCGTAGCGGTCGATCCGGCCGGGCACGTCGAGCTGGCCGTTGATGTTCAGGCCGATCGTGGTGGGGATGTCGCGCACCTTCACCGTGGCGATCCGGAAGCTGTAGGGGCCGACGACGTTCGTCTGGCCGTACACCTCAAGACGGTGTGTTCCGGTCTTGGTCAGCTTCACGACGGTGGAGCCCCACGACAGGGCGAAGCCGGAGGGGCTGATCGGTTCGCCGTCGACCTCGGAGACGATCTGGAACTCGATGCCGTCGCCGGACATGTCGGTCACGTAGAACTCGCGGGCCTCGCCCAGGTCGAGCGGGTAGCTGTCACGCTGTCCGGCGCGGGTGAGCTCGGCGGAGATCTCGGCGCCGTCGGCGACGACGGCCGGGGAATCGGGCGCGGCCGACTCCTCGGGCGAGGAGGCGGGTTCCGGCGTGGCGGTGCTGACGACGGTGGTGGTGGCGGGCTGTTCGCCGGAGACGGCGGCGCAGCCGGTCAGTGCGAGGAAGACGACGGCGAGGGGGAGAGCGGCCTTCATGTCACCAATGGTGCTCAATCCGGCTTGCAGTCGGCTTTCCGGCCGCCCTCCCTGCGCTCATTCCATGACGGCGTCCATCGTGATCGGCAGGGACCTCATGCGCCTGCCGGTCGCGTGGAAGATGCCGTTGGCGATGGCGGCGGCTACTCCGACCAGCCCGATCTCGCCGACCCCCTTCACCCCGATGGGGTTGAACGCGTCGGGTTCCCCCACGAACTCGACGTGCACGTCGGGGATGTCGGCGTTGACCGGGATCAGGTAGTCGCCGAAGGTCGCGTTGGCGATGCGGCCGGTGTCCTTGTCGGTCACCGTGTCCTCGAACAGCGCCATGCCGACCCCGCCGACGGTCCCGCCGAGGATCTGGCTGCGGGCCAGCTTCTCGTTCAGGATCCGGCCGCCGTCGTTGACCGTGACGATCCGGGCGACCCTGACCCGGCCGAGGTCCTCGTCGACGCGCACCTCCACGAACCGGGCGCCGCGCGCCCCGGCGGGGGTCATGCCCATCTGCTCGGGCGTGTTCGGCGTCGAGCTGCCGTCGGCCGACAGCTCGGTCAGGCCGTGGACGGCCAGGATGCGCGCCAGCGACTCCCCGCGCGTCGGCTCGCCCTTGCGGAACAGGCGGCCCTCCGACACCTCGACGTCCTCGAACGGCACGCCGGCCAGCGGCGAGAACGGGTCGGTCCCGGCCAGGTCGACGAACTTCTGGATCAGCCGCCCGCACCCGTCGTGCACGGCGCTGCCGAGCGCCGCCGTCAGGCCGGAGCCGCCGGCGGCGGTGCCCACCGGCATCGAGGAGTCGCCGAGCTGCATCTCGACCTGGCTCACCTCCAGCCCGAGCAGCCCGGCCGCCAGCTGCGACATGATCGTGTACGTGCCGGTCCCGATGTCGGTGACGGCGCTGCGGATGTACGCCGACCCGTCGCTCCTGACGATCACCTTGGCCGAACACGGCTGCTGGTACCAGAAGAAGCTCACCCCGGCCACGCCGTAGCCGACGAGCTCGTGCCCGTCGCGCATCGACCCGATCTCGGGGTTCCGGTTCGACCAGCCGAACCGCCGCGCGCCCACTTCGAGGCACTGGCGCAGCGCGTTGCTCGACCACGGACGCCCGGTCTTCGGGTCGACCTCCGCGTAGTTCAGCAGCCGTATCTCCAGCGGGTCGAGCCCGACCTCCCAGGCCAGTTCGTCGATGGCCGACTCCAGCGCGAAGTTGCCCTGCGCGTCGCCGGGGGCGCGCATGAAGTTCGTCCACGGGATGTTCAGCCTGACCTGCTGGTCGCGGGTGGTGACGCTGGGGCTGGCGTAGGCCGAGGCCGACACCGAGGAGCAGGGTTCGTACTCGTCGCCGTCGAGCGGGAGCGTGGTGAGGCTCTCGTGCTCGATCGCGGTCAGCCGGCCGTCGCGGGTCGCGCCGAGCCTGATCCAGTTGATGCTGCTGGTCCGGTGGCCGAGGCCGGTGAACATCTCGGGCCGGGTCAGCTCCAGCTTCACCGGGCGGCCGACGTGCCGGGCGGCCATCACCGCGAGCGGGATGTGCGACCAGCACCGCAAGCCCGCGCCGAACCCGCCGCCGACGAACGGCGTCAGCACCCGCACGGCGTCTCGCGGGACGCCGAACATCGCGGCCACCACCTGCTGGATCATGTTCGGCCACTGGTTGGAGTCGTGCAGGGTCAGCGTGTCGCCGTCCCACGACGCGAGGGTGGTGAACAACCCCAGCGGGTTGTTGGTGTTCTCCGAGGTCGTGTACGTCTGGTCGATCATCACCGGGGCCCGCTTGAGCGCCGTCCTGACGTCGCCCCAGGCGGTGTCCTCGCCCCACGGGTCCTTGATGCGCTCGGCCCTGGGGTCGTGCGGGTCGAGGATGGCCTCGTGGTTGTCGTACTCGACGTCGATCAGCCGCGCGGCGGCGGTCGCGTTCTGCTGTGTGTCGGCGACGACCACGGCGACGTACTGGCCGTAGAAGCGGATCTGGTCGTCCTGGAGCGGGGGCTGCGGGTTCTTGATGAACGTCGCGGGCGCCTCGCCCAGGTGGTCGGCGTTCTCGTGGGTGATCACTTCGAGCACGCCGGGCGACTTCACGGCGGCCGTCGTGTCGATGCGCCTGATCCGCCCCGACGGGATGGTCGAACGCACCACGGCGGCGTAGGCCATGCCGGGCAGGTTGAAGTCGTTGGGGTATCTGGCCTGGCCGGTCACCTTGAGCGGCCCGTCGACGCGGTCGACCCCCGCTCCCAGGATGCGCGGCTGCTGGATAGTCGTCACGAGGTCACCTCCGTGAGGGCGCGGATCAGGGTCCGCTTGGCCAGTTCGACCTTGAACGCGGTGCCCGGCACGATGAACGGGTCGCGGATCATGCCGTCGGCCGCGCTCCGGAAGGTGTCGGGGGTGGCGGGCGCCTCGCGCAGCACCTCTTCGGCCTCGAAGCCGCGCCACGGGATGGTGCCGACGCCGCCCATGGCGACCCGGGCCTCCTTGATGACCGGCCCGTCCATGACCACCGCGACGGCGGCGGAGGTGAGCGCGAACTCGTACGAGGCCCGGTCCCGGATCTTCAGGTAGATCGACCTGGTCCCCTCCGGCGGCAACGGGATGTCGACCGCCGTGATGAGCTCGCCGTGCCGCAGCACGTTCTCCCGGTCGGGCGTCTCACCGGGCATCAGATAGAACTGCGTCAGCGGTACGAGCCGCTCGCCCTCCTCGCTCTGGATGTGCACCACCGCGTCGAGCGCCGACAGCGGCACCGCCATGTCGGAGGCGTGCAACGCGATGCAGGCCGGGCTCGCGCCGAGGATGGCGTGCATGCGCGCCACGCTGTTGACCGCCTCGCAGCCCGACCCCGGCTCCCGCTTGTTGCACGCCGGCACGGCCGGATCGCGGAAGTAGCGGCACCGGGTCCGCTGCAGCAGGTTCCCGCCGATGGTCGCCATGTTGCGCAACTGCACCGAGGCCCCGCGCAGCAGCGCCTCCACGACGAACGGCGCCCGTTCCATGAGCGTCCGGTCGGCCGCCAGCTCCTCCATGGTGGTCAGCGCCCCCACCTGGAGCATCGTCCCGTTCCTGCGCACCCCTCTGAGCGGCAGCCGGGTGATGTCGACCAGCAGGTCGGGATGGAAGACGCCGTCCTTCATCAGGTCGACCTCGGTCGTGCCGCCCGCCAGGAAGTCGGCCTCCGGGTCGTGCGCGACGGCCCGTATCGCCTCGGCGACCGTGGAGGGCCGCTCGTAGCGGAACTCACGCATGACGCGCCACCTCCCGCACGGCCGCGACGATGTTGGAGTAGGCCCCGCAGCGGCACAGGTTGCCGCTCATGTACTCGCGGATGTCGGCATCCGTACCGGCCCGGTTCTCCCCGAGCAGCGCCACGGCCGACATGATCTGCCCCGACGTGCAGTAACCGCACTGGAAGGCGTCGTGCCGGACGAACGCGTCCTGCATCGGATGGGACTCCAGGCCCTCGATCGTGGTGATCTCCCGCCCGTCGCACTGCGCGGCCAGCGTGAGACAGGCGAGGACCCGCCTGCCGTCGCAGAGCACCGTGCAGGCGCCGCAGGCGCCCTGGTCACAGCCCTTCTTGGTGCCGGTGAGGTCGAGTCTGTCGCGGAGGGCGTCGAGGAGAGTGACCCTGGGGTCGGCCAGGTCCAGCGGATATTCCGTGCCGTTGACGGTCAGCGTGGTCATGAGGTCCCCCTTTGTAGCGACGCTAACCATCGGGGTGGGGACCGGGACAAGCCTGTACGGATGAGGATCAACGCCCGCATGGGGGAGATCTGACCTGCGCCTGGCCTGCGGCCGTTTCAGCCCGCCAGCAAGTCGTGCAGGGCGTCGAGCCCGTCGCGGTAGATGGTGGTGAACAACTCGACCGCCGCGTCGTCGCTCCCCGTCGTCGGGGTGAAACGCCCCGACCACACCACCTCGGCGGCCCCGGGCACCGGATAGACCCGCAGCGTGGACAGATAACCGGTGACCGGGAAGGGCCCCTCGACGATGGCGTAGGTGTAACAGCGCTCGGCCTCGTTGAAGGACAACAGCCGCTCGACGATCACCCCGCCGTCGGGGTTCACCAGCCGGCGCACCCGCCCCCCGTCGAGCATCGTGCTCTCGGGGATGTACGGAAGCCAGTCGGGCAGGGCGTGGAACCCGCCGATGAGCTCCCAGACCCGCTCGGGCGAGGCGGGCATCACGCGGCTGACCGAGGTAGAGGCCATGATCGTTTCTCCAGGTGGTCGTGTGTGGTCAGACGCCGTCGGGAAGCGGCGCGGCCGGGCTGACCAGCCCCTGAGCGCGCAACTCCTGCCAGAACGCGGCCGGGACGACCTCGTCCACGGCGGCGACGTCCTCGGCGATCCGGCTGGGCCGGGTCGCGCCGGGGATGACGGCGGCGGCCACCGGATGGGCCAGCGAGAACTGAAGGGCCGCGGCCTTGATCCCGACCCCGTGCCGGTCGGCGAGATCCTTGATCTTCCGGACCCGCTCGACGATCTCCGGCGGCGCCTGCTGATACTCGAAGTGCGTGCCCCCGGCCAGCACCCCGGAGCTGTAGGGCCCGCCGACGACCATGCCGACGTCCTGCTCCTGCGCCATGGGCAGCAGCCGCTGGAGGGCGTGCTCGTGGTCGAGCAGCGTGTACCGCCCGGCCAGCAGGAAACCGTCAGGCTGCGGCTCCTCCAGGGCCAGCGTCAACTCGATCGGCTCGGTCCGGTTGACCCCCAGCCCCCAGGCCCTGATGACCCCTTCGTCGCGCAGCCGGGACAGGGTCCGGAAGGCACCGGTACGGGCCTCCTCGAACTTCCGCAACCACTCGTCGCCGTTGAAGTCCTGGGCGATGTCGTGAACCCAGACGATGTCCAGCCGATCGACACCCAGCCGCTTCAGACTGTCCTCGATCGACCGCTCAGTGGCCTCGGCGGTCCACACGTTGATCATCTCGTTCGGGCGGCCGTGCTCGAACAGGCCGCCCTTGTCCCCAAGATCACGCGCCCCGACCTGGACCTCGTCGAGGATCACCCGCCCGACCTTGGTAGACAGGACGTAGGAGTCGCGCGGCTTCGTCGACAACAAGGCGCCGAGCCTCGATTCGGCCAGCCCGGCGCCGTAGAAGGGGGCGGTGTCGTAGTAGCGGGTGCCCTGATCCCACGCGGCCTCCAGGGTGGCGTGGACCTCGTCCTCGGGGACCGCGCGGAACATGTTGCCCAGGGGAGCGGTGCCGAAGCCGCGGCGGCCGGGCAGGATCTCCGTCAGGGACATGGCAGGCCTTCTCTCACCGCGCGGGACCGTCTGGGATCAGATTCCCGCTGGTGGGGGCGAGTGCCACGTGGGTTGGGCAAAGATGCGGTGATGCGGCAACAGAAAAAGGCCCGACCCACTGAGTGGATCAGACCTTCGCCTGCTTACTACACCGTCGGGGTGGCGGGATTTGAACCCACGACCTCTTCGTCCCGAACGAAGCGCGCTGCCAAGCTGCGCTACACCCCGGTGCTTTCTGCCTCGTTGAGTCTAGCGGACTTTCGCCGCGCTTGCGTCACCGCGCCACGCGGGGCACCAGAGTCAGCAGCGTCGCCTCCGGCGGGCAGGCGAACCGCGCCGGGGCGAAGGGGGAGGTCCCGAGCCCAGCGGACACGTGGAGCCACGCCGACTCGTGGTGGGACAAACCCTTCACCCGGGCCCGATCGATCCCGCAGTTGGTCACCAGGGCCCCGTAGAAGGGGATGCAGAGCTGCCCCCCGTGCGTGTGCCCGGCCAGCAGCAGCTGGTAGCCGTCGGCCGCGAAGCGGGTCATGTTCCGGGGCTCGGGGGAGTGCATGACCCCCAGGCGCAGGTCGGCGTCGGCGGGCGCCGGCCCTGCGATGCGGTCGTAGCGGTCGAGGTCGATGTGGGAGTCGTTGATGCCGCCGACCGCCACGTCGAGGTCGCCGGCCTTCAGGCGGGCCGTGGTGTTGTTCATGTCGAGCCAGCCGGCCGACGTCATCGCCGTGCCGAGTTCCAGCCACGGCAGGTCGGGGATGTTCCGCTTCTTGCTCTCGGTCTTGGACGTCCGCCACAGGTACTTCGCCGGGTTCTTGAAGTGCGGCGAGTACATGTCGTTGGAGCCGTACACGAAAAGACCGGGGAGATCGAGGAAGGGCTCGACGGCGCGCAGGTAGGCCGGGATCGCGTCGGGGTGGGAGATCGTGTCGCCGGTGTTGACCACCAGGTCGGGTTCGAGCCGCGACAGCGACCGCACCCAGTTGATCAGGCGGGTGCGGCCGGGGGTGAGGTGCAGGTCGGAGATCTGCAGGATCTTCACGGGGCGACGGCCGGGTTCGAGGACCGGCACGTCGAAGCGGCGCAGCCGGAACCAGTTGCGCTCGACGATCGACGCGTAGCCCAGGCCGGCGAGCCCGAGACCGACCACTCCCAAAGGTACCGCTACGACTTTCCGCACATCCCAATCATGCCCGAACGCCGGGTGAGCCCGGGATAACCCGGAGAGATCCCGGGCTGGGACACGGCAAGATAGTGGGCCATGAGCGCTCTCAAAGACAGGCTGAAGGCCGACCTCACGACTTCGCTGAAGGCTCGTGACGACATCCGGCTGCGGACCATCCGCATGGCGCTGGCCGCCATCAACGTCGAGGAGGTCGCGGGCAAGGCCGTCCGTGAGCTGAGCGACGACGAGATCGTCAAGGTCCTCACCAAGGAGGCCAAGAAGCGCCGCGAGGCGGCCGAGGCGTTCGCCGGGGCGGGGCGCGAGGAGCAGGCCAAGGCCGAGCTGGAGGAGCAGGCCGTGCTGGAGGCGTACCTCCCGGCGCAGCTCTCCGACGCCGAGCTGGCCACGCTCGTCGACGAGGCGATCGCCGAGACCGGGGCGGCCGGGCCGCAGGCCATGGGCCAGGTCATGAAGGTCGTCAACCCGAAGGTCGCGGGGCGGGCCGAGGGCGGCCGGGTCGCGGCGGCGGTGAAGGCGCGCCTGGCGGGCTGATCCGGCGTACCGAGAACGGCTGAGGGCCCTCCCCCGCTCGGGGAAGGGCCCTCAGCCGTTCGTCAGTTGACGGCCGGGATGATCACGCCGCCGCCGTCGTCGGGCGGGGGAGGACCGTTGTCGTCGGGCGGCGGGATGTCGCGGCCGCGGTCGTCGCCCCGGTCGTCGCCGCCGCGCTCGGGCTTGGGCTTCGGCTTGGGCTGGCAGAAGCCCGGCGAGCAGCCGCCGAACTCCGACATGTCGACCGGCGTGAAGTCGGTGGCGGGCACGCCCTTCAGCGCCTTCAGCATCGTGTACTTCCAGATCGGGCCGGAGATCGAGGCGCCGTAGACGTACGGGAAGGGCTCGCCGCCGATGGTGACGCCGGTCAGGTCGTACTTGAAGGCGCCGCGCGGGTCGCCGATGCTGACGGCCGAGGCGAGGTCGGGGGTGTAGCCGGCGAACCAGGCGGCGGTGTAGCCGTCGGTGGTGCCGGTCTTGCCGGCCGCGTCGCGGCCGATGCCGCCGACGCCCGTCATGGTGCCCTTGGTGAAGACGCCGCTGAGGATCGAGCTGGCCGCGTCGGCGACCTTCTCGTCGAGCACCTGGTCACAGTCGGGCTTGTAGTTGGTGGCCTTGCCGTCGCGGTCGACGATCTCGGTGATGACCATCGGCGCGCAGTACTTGCCGCGGGCGCCGATCGTCGCGTAGGCGTTGGCGACCGTCACCGGGTCCATCTCGTTGACCCCGAGCGTGAAGGTCGGCACCTCGCGCAGCTTCGCGCCGTCGGCCCGCTCGATGCCGAGCTTCTGGGCCATCTTGACGACCTTGCACAGGCCCACGTGCTCTTCGAGCTTCATGAAGAACGTGTTCACCGAGCCCCAGGTGCCGGTCTGGAGGGTGTTGAACCCGCCGGCGCCCTCGCTGGAGTTGAACACCTGGTGGGTCTCGCCGGTCCGGTTGCCCTTGCAGTCGCGGAACGGCGACAACGCGTTGGTCGGGATGTCGTAGGTCTTGCCGGTGCCGAACCCGTCGTTGAGCTTCATGCCGTTGTCGAGGGCGGTCAGCAGGGTGATCACCTTGAACGTGGAGCCCGCCTGGAAGCCGGAACCGCCGCCGTGGGCGCGGTTGGCCGCCAGGTTGTAGCTCATCTCGTTCTTCTTCTTGTTGTCGCCGAACTTGCGGCTGGCGGCCAGCGCCTTGATCGCGCCGGTGCCGGGCTCGACCAGCGCCTCGGCGGCGACCTGCTCGTCGGACGGGTAGACGAACTTCTTGATCGCGTCGTCGGCGGCCTTCTGCATCTTCCGGTCGAGCGTGGTGCGGATGGTCAGCCCGCCCCGGTTCAGGAAGTCGCGCCGGGCCTTCTCGGTCTTGCCGAAGTCGGGGTTGTTCAGGATGTCGTTCTGGACGTACAGGCAGAAGTAGGGGTAGGAGCTGTCTTCGCAGCCACCCGGCATCTTCTCGCCCTTGTAGCCGAGCTTCTCCTGCTTGGCCGCGAACAACTGCGCGTCGGTGATCTTGCCGAGCTGCTTCATCCGGTCGAGCACGGTGTTGCGGCGGGCCAGCAGCCGCGCCCGGAACTCCTTGCCCCGGCCCGGGTCGGTCTGGCTCGGGTTCTGCACCGCGCCGGCCAGGGTCGCGGCCTCGTGCAGCTCCAGCTCGGAGGCGTGCTTGTCGAAGAAGCGCTTGGACGCCGCCTCGATGCCGTAGGCGCCGTCGCCGAAGTAGGAGATGTTCAGGTAGCGGTTGAGGATCTCCGCCTTCGAGTACTTGTTCTCGATCGCCATGGCGTAGCGGATCTCGTTGAGCTTGCGCGTGTACGTCGCCTCGATCGCCTTCAGCTGTTCTTCCTCGGTCTCGGCCGAGTTGAAGATGACCAGCTTCACGTACTGCTGCGTGATCGAGGAGCCGCCCTGCACGACCCCGCCGCCGAAGAAGTTCTTCGTCATCGCGCGGATCGTGCCCTCGATGTCGAGGGCGCCGTGCTCGTAGAACCGGAAGTCCTCGATCGCGATGATCGCCTGCTGCATCACCGGTGCGATCTTGCTCAACGGCACCGACTCGCGGTTCTGGAAGTAGAACTGCGCGATCTGCTTGCCGTCGTTGTCGAGCAGCACGGTCTTCTCGGGAAGCGGGGGCTCGTTGAGCTCCTCCGCCTCGATGCGCAAGGACTCGACGCCTGACTTCGCGCCGAAGCCGGCTCCACCGATGGCCGGCAGCCCGACGGCCGCGACCAGCACGCCGGCCATGGAGGCGGCGGCGATGAGCTTGACGAGGGTCAAGATCGCGTTCCCGAAGCGGGCTTTGCCTGAAGCTTGCACGGAGCTAAGCGTACGTCGAAGCAAGGGAAGATTCGGTACCAAACGCACCACGGCGCATTACCCGCGCTTGGGATGACTAGTCATACCCGGACACGACCGCCCGCCAAATTTGGTCCCTGCGGGTCTGTCCATTCGGATGCGGAGTCTCGTACGTTCTCCTCTGCGGCAACTGAATAAGGAGGCTCGGCGACCGCGCCCGTCGGCCCCAGAAGTCACGACTGACCACCTAAGGGGAGTGGGGTCGAAAAATGTGGATCACGGATTGGACCTCCCGTGCCGCCTGTCGAGGTGCGGATCCTGACGCTCTGTTCGTTCAGGGCGCCGCACAGAACCGGGCGAAGTTGATCTGTCGAGGATGCCCTGTCCGGACCGAATGCCTCGCCGATGCGCTGGACAATCGCATCGAGTTCGGGGTTTGGGGCGGAATGACCGAACGGGAAAGGCGCGCCCTCCTGCGCCGCCGGCCTGACGTCGACTCCTGGCGCGACCTGCTGGAGATGGCGAAGGAAGAATACGAACGGACGAACGAGCTGATCGCCGGCTGATCCTCAGCGCTTGGCGAGCAGCTCCCCGATCTCACGCAACCCGTCGAGATCGTGTACGTCCTGAGACATCGCGGGCACCTGGGTGACCGGCACAGTGGGGTGGGCCGAGGCGAAGTGTTCCTGCTCCCGGTGCTCGCGGGCGGCGAGCTGCATCCGTCCGGCGTGCAGTCTCAGCACGGCGGCGGTCAGCTCGTGCTCACCACGTGACTCCAGATCTTCCGCGGCCGCGGTGCTCCGCGCCGCGGACAGATCGGGAGCCGGGGAGCGGTGCACCCGGTTGATCACCAGACCGGCCAGCGGCATCCGCTCCTCGGCGAGTCGCTCCACGAAGTAGGAGGCCTCCCGCATCGCGTCACGCTCCGGCGTGGCCACCACGATGAACGCGGTGCCGGGGGCCTGCAGCAGTTTGTAGGTCTGCTCCGCCCGCTGGCGGAATCCACCGAAGACGGCGTCGAGCGCGGAGACGAACGTCTGGATGTCCTTCAGCACCTGGGCGCCGAGCACCTTGGTCAGCACCCCGGCCACCAGCCCGAACCCGGCGTTCAGGATCTTGAACGCGCTGCGCCCCCCGGCCTTGGCGGGCGCCATCAGCAACCTGATCAGCTTCCCGTCGAGGAACCGCCCCAGCCGCTCGGGCGCGTCGAGGAAGTCGAGCGCCGACCGCGAGGGCGGCGTGTCGACGATGATCAGATCCCATTCGCCCGACCGCCGGAGCTGCCCGAGCTTCTCCATGGCCATGTATTCCTGCGTGCCGGAGAAACTCGACGACAGCGACTGGTAGAAGGGGTTCGTCAGGATCTGCCGGGCCCGCTCGGGGTCGGCGTGGGCCTCGATGATCTCGTCGAAGGTCCGCTTCATGTCGAGCATCATGGCGAACAGCTCGCCGTCGGCCCCCGCGACCTTGCGCGGGGTGTTGTCGAGCGAGGTCAGCCCCATCGACTGCGCCAGCCGCCGGGCCGGGTCGACGGTCAGCACCACGACGTTGCGGCCCCGCTCGGCGGCCCGCAGCCCGAGGGCGGCCGCCGTGGTCGTCTTGCCGACACCCCCCGACCCGCAGCACACCACGATCCGGGTGCCCGAATCGTCGATGATGCCGTCGAGATCAAGTTCGGGCGAGGTCATGCGGCTCCTTGGCTGCGGATCGCTTCGGCGAGTTCGTAGAGGCCCGCGAGGTCGGCGCCGTCCGCCAGCAGGGGCAGTTCATATCGTGGCACCCCGGCGGTCTCCAGCGCGTCGCGCTCGGTTCTTTCGAGCTCGGCCCGGCGCTGCTGCTCGACGACCTCGCCCGCCAGGGCCTCGGCGATGACCGCCGCGTTGCCGTCGTCGCCCAGCCCGGCCGCCTTCACGCCCATGGCGAGTTCGGCCAGGTCGAAAGGGCCGTCGAGGGCGGGGTCGACGGCGCGCACCATGTTGATGAAGATGCCGCCGACCGGCAGCTTGGCCGCGCGCAGCTCCTCGACGCCGTCGAGGGTCTCCTGGACGGGCATCTCCTCCAGCAGGGTGACGAAGTGCACGGCGGTCTCGGGCGAGGCCACCACTCCGCGCACCATGTCGGCGTGGGTGCGTACGGGACCGACCCTCGCCAGGCCGGCCACCTCTTGGGTGACGTTCAGGAAACGGGTGACCCGGCCGGTGGGCGGGGCGTCCATGACGACGGTGTCGTACACCCTCTTGCCGGTTCTGTCTCTGCGCCTGACCGCCTCGCTGGTCTTGCCGGTGACCAGGACGTCGCGCAGGCCCGGGGCGATCGTGGTGGCGAAGTCGACGACGCCCATCTTGGTCAGGGCCTTGCCCATGCGCTTGAGGCCGTAGAACATCTCGAGGTATTCGAGCATGGCCTCTTCGGGGTCGATGGCGAGCGCGTGGACGTCGCCGCCTCCCGGCGCCACCGCGATCTTGCGTTCCTCGTAGGGGAGCGGCGGAAGATCGAAGACCTGCGCGATGCCCTGGCGGCCCTCCACCTCCACGAGCAGCACCTTGCGGCCGCCGGCCGCGAGGGCCAGGGCCAGGGCGGCGGCCACGGTCGTCTTGCCGGTGCCGCCCTTGCCGGTCACGACATGGAGACGTACTCCGTCCCAGTCGGTGTCGCGAGATCTCACACCCGTGAGGCTACCCAAACGCGATTTCCCGATACGCCGAGGAGTATCGATAGCCTTCCGCCATGACGAAGTGGGAGTACGTGACCGTGCCGCTGCTGACGCACGCGACCAAGCAGATCCTCGACAACTGGGGCGAAGACGGCTGGGAGCTCGTGGCCGTCGTCCCCGGCCCGAACCCCGAGCAGCTCGTGGCCTACATGAAGCGGGCCAAGGCGTGAGCAGCCCCGAAGACCGCCTGTCGGCGCTGGGCCTGACGCTGCCCGAGGTGGCGGCGCCGCTGGCGGCCTACGTCCCGGCGGTCCGTTCGGGCGCCCACGTCTACACCTCGGGCCAGCTGCCGATCGCGGCCGGGGAACTGCTGAAGACCGGCAAGGTCGGCGTGGAGGTCACCCCCGAGGAGGCCTACGAGCTGGCCAAGGTCTGCGCGCTGAACGCGATCGCGGCCCTGAAGTCGGTCGTCGGCGACCTGTCGCAGGTGGCCGGCATCGTCAAGGTCGTCGGCTTCGTCGCCTCCGACCCGTCGTTCACGGGCCAGCCGCAGGTCGTGAACGGCGCGAGTGAGCTGCTCGGCGAGGTCTTCCAGGGCGCCCACGCCCGCAGCGCGGTCGGCGTGGCCGTGTTGCCCCGGGATGCCCCGGTCGAGGTGGAGCTGATCGCAGAGATCCGATAGTTCTACACTCGGACGGTGGACATTCCGCTGCCAGGCGAGCTGGGTGTACGGGCGCGTGACCTGCTGGCCGGGCGGCTCGTCCCGGTCCCGGCCAGAGCCGCCGCCACGGTGGCCCTGCTGCGGGAGCCCCCTCTGGAGGTCTACCTGCTCCGGCGCGCGGCCACGATGGCCTTCGCCGCCGGGGCCTACGTCTTCCCCGGGGGCTCCGTCGACCCCCGTGACGCCTTCGTGGACATCGGCTGGGCCGGGCCGTCGCCGGCCGACTGGGCCGTGATGCTGAGCGCAGATGAGGAAACGGCGCGGAGCCTCGTCTGCGCGGCGGTCAGGGAGACGTTCGAGGAGAGCGGCGTCCTGCTGGCGGGCCGGTCGGCCGACGAGGTCGTGCCCGACACGACCGGCTGGGAGGCCGAGCGGCTGGCCCTGATCAGCCGGGAACTGGCGTTCGCCGACTTCCTGGCGGCCAACGGCCTGGTGCTCCGCTCCGACCTGCTGAAGCCGTGGGCCCACTGGATCACCCCGGAGATCGAGACCAGGCGCTTCGACACCCGGTTCTTCGTGGCCGCCCTGCCGCAGGGCCAGCGAACCCGGGACGTGGGCGGCGAAGCCGACACGGTCGTCTGGACGACCCCCGCCGACGCCCTCAGATCCGGATATTTCCTGATGCCGCCGACGCTGCACACGCTGACCACCGTGTCGGCGTACAAGACGATCACCGACGTCTTCGCCGGCGATCCTGAGATCACCACCGTCATGCCCGCCCCCGTGGAGAGGACCGGGCAGATGGTCCTCACGACCGAGGGACAGATCTGATGAGCGGCCTCTCTCTCCCGATCGACGGCTCGGGCACCGCGAACGCCGCCAACGTCCTGGCCCCCAACGCCTCCCCGATGACCCTCGACGGCACCAACACGTGGATCCTGGGCGGCGGCGAGACGGTCGCGGTGGTAGACCCCGGCCCCGACGACCCCCGGCACCTGTCGACGGTCGTAGAGCGCCTGGGCGAGCGTTCCGTGGCCGTCGTCCTCCTCACCCACGGCCACGACGACCACAGCGGCGGCGCCCGCCGCTTCGCCGAGCTGGTCGACGCCCCTGTACGAGCCCTCGACCGCACCCACGTCCTGGGAGAAGAGGGCCTGACCGACGGCGACGCCCTGACGGCCGGCGGCCTGGAGATCCGGGTGATCGGCACCCCGGGCCACTCGTTCGACTCGTTGTGCTTCTGGCTCCCCGAAGACCACGCGGTGCTGACCGGCGACACCATCCTCGGCCGCGGCACGACGGTGATCGCCCCCGACGGCGACCTGGCCGACTACCTGCGCAGCCTCGACAAGCTCCGGGGAATGGCCGAACTCGCGGAAGCCGAGGTGCTGCTGCCCGGCCACGGCCCGATCCTGCCCGACCCGATCGGCAAGCTCGACGAGTACATCACCCATCGCCGGCAGCGCCTCGACCAGATCCGCCAGGCGATCAGAGACGGCGCGAAGGACACGCGGGAGATCGTGGAAATGGTCTACGCGGAGGTGCCGAAGGAACTGTGGCCGGCGGCGGAGATGTCGGTCGCCGCCCAGCTCAATTACCTGAAGAGCCTCTAGCGGGAGCGGTTGTAGAGACGCTCCATGTCCATGATCACGACGGCCTTCGCCTCGATGCGGAGCCAGCCTCGGCCGGCGAAGTCGGCCAGCGCCTTGTTCACCGTCTCGCGCGAGGCGCCCACCAGCTGAGCCAGTTCTTCCTGCGTCAGGTCGTGGTGGACGCGGATCCCGTCGTCGACCTTCTGCCCGAACCGTTCGGCCAGGTCGAGCAGGGCCTTCGCCACCCGGCCGGGCACGTCGGTGAAGACCAGGTCGGCCAGGACGTCGTTGGTGCGGCGGAGCCGCTGGGCCAGCGCCCTGAGCAGGTGGAGGGCCACCTCGGGCCGCCCCGTCAGCCACGGGCGCAGGTCGTCGTGGGACAGGCCGGCCAGCTTCACGTCGGTGAGGGCGATGGCCGAGGCCGTGCGGGGGCGTGGGTCGAACAGGGAGAGCTCGCCGAACATCTCCGACGGCCCCAGGACCGACAGGAGGTTCTCCCGGCCGTCGGAGGCCGTACGGGCGAGCTTGATCTTGCCTTCCAGTACCACGTAGAGGGTCGCGCCCGTCTCGTTCTCGCTGAACAGGGTCTGGCCCTTGGTCAGGGTGACCTCGGTGATGCTCGTGCGGAGGGCCGCGGCGCTCTCACGGTCGAGCGCGGAGAAGAGGGGGGCCCTGCTCAAGACTTCTTCGGTGCTCATGCCTGCCTCCCAACTTCATTCGCGATCGTAGCCATTGTGGCCTATGCCCTGCCTTCTGTATCACCTGGACCACCAGAAAGCAGACGTCGGACCGCTGCTTCGACGTATCCGGCGCGCTCGTCGGGGGTCATGGCCCCGACGGCGGCGGTGTAGTGGGGGCTGACCGACGTCCAGGCCGCGGCGAGGGAGAGCAGCAGGCCGAGCAGCACCCCGGCCGGGAACTCGGTGGGCAGGACGCCGTCGGCCTGCGCCTTGGCGATGGCCTCGATCTTGGTCCGGGTGCTCTCCACGGCCCGGGGGATCGGCGGGTCCTCCGCGCGCTCCAGGCGCTGCCAGGTGGCCAGGCGGGCGACCTGCGGGTGGGCGTCGTAGCCCCTGGCCAGGGCGGCGGCGTAGCCGGGGAGGTCGTGGACGTCGAGCGGGGTCTCCCGGACGACCATCTCGACGATGCCGGTGAAGACGGCGTCGAAGAGCTGGTCCTTGCTGCCGAAGTAGTGGTAGATCTGCGCCTTGTTGGTGCCGGCCACGGCCGCGATGCGGTCGACCCGGGCCCCGGCGATGCCGTATTCGGCGAACTCCGCCATCGCGGCGTCGAGCAGGCGCTGTCGGGTGGCGTCGGCTTTCCCAGGCATGGTCCAAGAGTATTTTCTAACCGGTTAGTTGACAACTCCGCACTCTCCTGCCTAGCTTTTCAACTAACCAGTTAGTCAGAAGGAGTCAACCATGATCTGGTTCGTCACCGGCAGCTCCCGGGGTCTCGGCCGCGAGATCGTCATCGCCGCCCTCGAACGCGGCGACCGCGTCGCCGCCACCGCCCGCAAGCCCGCGCAGCTCGACGACCTCGCCCAGAAGTACGGCGACCGGCTGCTCGCCTTGCCGCTCGACGTCACCGACAAGGACGCCGTCGACGCGGCCGTGGCCACGACCGTCAGGACGTTCGGTGGGCTCGACGTCGTGGTCAACAACGCCGGGTGGGCCGACCTGTCGGCGTTCGAGGACACCTCGATCGACAACTTCCGTGCCCAGGTCGAGACCAACTTCTTCGGCGTCGTCAACGTGAACAAGGCGGTCGTGCCGATCCTGCGCGGGCAGGGCCGCGGCTCGCTGATCACGGTCTCCTCGGTCGGCGGCCGGGTCGGCACACCCGGGTTGTCGGCCTACCAGGCGGCGAAGTGGGCCGTGAGCGGCCTGGGCGTGGTCCTGGCGGCCGAACTGGCCCCGCTCGGGGTGAAGGTGACCACGGTCGAGCCCGGCGGCATCGCCACCGACTGGGCCGGGTCGTCGATGACCGTGCCGCCGATCTCCGAGCCCTACCAGGCGAGCGTCGGCGTGATGGCCGCCCTGCACGGCGGCGACGCCGTGGCGCTCGGCGACCCCGCCAAGGTCGCCCGGGCGGTCACCGAGGTCGCCGACATGGAGCGTCCGCCGGTGCGGCTGCTGCTGGGCTCCGACGCCTTCGCGGTGGCCGGCGCCGCCGCGCGGGCGACCGCCGAGCAGGACGCCGCCAACGAGGCGCTCAGCCGGTCGACCGACCGCGACGGCGCGACCGCCCGGCAGCGGGATCCTCTGGGTCAAGGGTTCTCCACGGCCGCCGATGGCGACGCGGGCGAGTGAGACCGGTCGTGTATCGGTAACGGGGTGACCGACTCGACGACCGTCCGCGAGGTTCTCAACGCGACCCGGGAACTGATCGAACCCGCCCACCGGAGCGCGATCGACCGGCTCTCCCCCGAGTTGCGGCACGTCGCGGGCTACCACATCGGCTGGTGGGACGAGCAGGGCAACGAGCTCATCGGAGGCCAGGGCCGGTTCGTCCGCCCCGCCCTGACGCTCGCGTGCGCGCGGGCCGTGGGGGGCCAGGCGGCCGACGCGGTGCCGATGGCGGTCGCGACCGAGCTGGTGAACGACTTCTCGCTGCTCCACGACGACGTGATCGGCGGCGGCGACACGCGGCGGGAGCGCCCGGCCGCCTGGACCGTCTTCGGCCTCAGCGAGGCGCTGCTGACCGGCGACGCCCTGCTGGCCGTCGCGATGTCGCTGGTCGGGCCGGCGGGGGTGCGCACCGTCGCCGACGCGCTGCTCGACCTGTGCCACGGTCAGGCCACGGACATGGCCTTCGTGAACCGGCCCGCGGTCACCCTGGACGAGGCCATGACGGTGGCCGGGAAGAAGACCGGCGCCCTCCTCGGCGCCGCCTGCGAACTCGGAGCCCTGGCCGGGGGAGCGTGCGACATGAAGGTCTTCCGCGAGTTCGGCACCCGCCTCGGCCTGGCCTTCCGGCTCACCGACGACCTGCGGAGCCTGGTCTCCGACCTGGCGTGCCGCCGCAAGTCCCTGCCGGTGGTCGCCGCCATGGAGTCGGGCACGCCCGCCGCCACCCGGCTGGCCGAGTCGCCCGACGCCGATCCCGAGACCCAGGCCGACCTCGTCGAACAGACGGGCGCCCGGCAGTGGGCGCTCCGGGAGGCCGACCGTCAGGTCGAGCTCGCGTTCGCGGCGCTCGGCCACGGGGCCACCCCGGAGCTGCGTCTGCTGGCCGACCTCAGCGTCGGCCGCGGGCGTTAGTGGATGCCGGTGCGGACCGAGGTGATCCGCCCGGTGTTGAAGCCCAGCCAGTGCATGCGGCCCAGGTAGCGGGCGTGCTCGATCTTCATGCAGCGGTCCATGATCACGGTGAGGCCGGCCTCCTCGGCGATCCGGGCGCCCTCCTCGCTGATCACGCCGAACTGCAGCCACAACGCCTTGGCGCCGATCGCGACCGCCTCACGGGCGATCCCGGGCACGGCGTCGGGCGCGCGGAAGACGTTCACCACGTCGACCGGCTCGGGGATGTCGGCCAGGCTCGGGTAGGAGGTCTGGCCGAGGATCTCCTTCTCGCGCGGGTTGACCGGGTAGACGGTGAAACCGTGGCGCTTGAGGTAGAAGCCGACGAAGTTGCTGGCCCGCAGCTCGTTGCCCGACAGGCCGACCACCGCGACGCTCCGGGCGGTGTTGACCACCCGCTGGATGTCCTGCGGCTCCTGGTACTTCATGCGCTCAGGCCCTTCTCGACGTGCGCGAAACCCTGCTCCAGGTCCCAGATCAGGTCGGCCACCGACTCGGTGCCGACCGACAGGCGGATCGTGCCGGCGCCCACGCCGGTGGCGGCCAGTTCGGCGTCGCCGAGCTGCCGGTGGGTGGTGGACGCGGGGTGGATGATCAGGCTCTTGGCGTCGCCCACGTTGGCCAGGTGGGACCAGAGCGACGTGCCGCGGATGAACGACTGGCCGCCCTCGCGGCCGCCGGCGCACTCGAAGGAGAACACCGCGCCCGCGCCGCGCGGCAGGTACTTCTCGACCAGCGGCTTGTACCTGCTGGTCGCCAGCGCCGGGTAGGTCACGTTGGACGCCAGCTCGTGGCCGTCGAGGAACTCGGCCACCTGACGGGCGTTCTCGACGTGGCGGTCCATGCGCAGCGACAGCGTCTCGAGGCCCTGGAGGAACAGGAACGCGTTGAACGGCGACATCGCCGCGCCCAGGTCGCGCAGGGTCTCGGCGCGCAGCTTCATCAGGTAGCCGTACTCGCCGAAGGTCTCGTGGAACTTCAGGCCGTGGTAGGCCGGGGACGGGTCGGCGATCACCGGGAAGCGGCCGTTCGACCAGTCGAAGGTGCCCGCCTCGACGACCACGCCGCCGATGCTGGTGCCGTGGCCGCCGATGAACTTCGTCGCCGAGTGGACGACGATGTCGGCCCCCCACTCGATCGGCCGGCACAGGTAGGGCGTGGCGAAGGTGTTGTCGACGATCAGCGGCAGGCCGTGCTCGTGGGCGATCGCCGCGACGGTCTCGACGTCGAGGACGTTGCCGCCCGGGTTGCCGATCGTCTCGCCGTAGAACGCCTTGGTGTTGGCCTTGACCGCGCCGCGCCAGGCGTCGGGGTCGTCGGGGTCGACCCAGGTCAGCTCGACGTTCATCTTGCGGAACAGGTGCTTGAGCTGGTTGACCGTGCCGCCGTAGAGGGCCGAGGAGGAGACCACGTGGTCGCCCGGCTCCAGCAGCGTGAACAGCGCCGCGGCCTGGGCCGCGATGCCGCTGGCGAAGGCCACCGCGCCGGTGCCGCCCTCGAGGTTGGCGATCCGCTCCTCGAACACGGCCGTGGTCGGGTTCATGATCCGGGAGTAGGTGTTGCCGTACTCCTGGAGGTTGAAGTAGGCCGCCGCCGACTCGGGGTCTTCGAAGACGTAGCTGGTGGTCTGGAAGATCGGCACCGCGCGGGCGCCGGTGTTCGGGTCGGGCCGCTGTCCCGCGTGGAGCTGGCGGGTCTCGAACCCGAACTCCCGGGCTTCTTCGGTACGAAAAGGTCTGTCGCTCACGAAGCCATCTTCCTCGCCAGAAAATCACGGATGAGAGGGGTCTGCCGTGCTTCCTCCAGCAGGAAGCAGTCATGCCCGTATGGTGCGTCGATGAGGTGGTTCTCCACCGGTTTGCCCAGATTAGTCAGGGCGGCGGCGATCTCGTCCGACGCCTCCGGCGGATAGAGCCAGTCGGAGCTGAACGAGATCAGCAGCGTGCGCGCCCGCACGTTCTCCAGCGCCTTCTCCAGCGAACCGCCGCCGTGCTCCCTGGCCAGGTCGAAGTAGGTCAGCGCGCGCGAGATGTAGAGGTAGCTGTTGGCGTCGAACCGCTTCACGAACGAGTCGGCCTGGTGGCGCAGGTAGCTCTCGACCTCGAACTCGGGCTCGACGATCGTGTGCCGGATGTCGTCGGCGAACTGGAGGCGGCGGCCGAACTTGTCGGTGAGGGCCGGGCCCGACAGATAGGTCACGTGGCCGACCATGCGGGCCACGCCCATGCCGGCGTCGGGCTTGCGGCCGGTGCCGTAGTAGTGGCCGCCCTGCCAGTCGGGGTCGCGCATGATGGACTCGCGGGCGATCGCGTTCCACGCCAGACCCTGGGGGTGGAGGGCGTGGGTGGAGGCGATGACCACTATGGAGTCGACCTGACCGGGGTACTGGACCGCCCATTCGAGGGCCTGCATGCCGCCCAGCGAACCCCCCGCGACGACCGCGAGACGCTCGATCCCGAGGGCGTCGAGGAAGGCGCGTTCGGTGCGGACCATATCGGCCACGGTGACCACCGGGAAGTCGGAGCCGTAGGGGCGGCCGGTGGCGTCGTCAATGGTGGAAGGGCCGGTCGTGCCGTTGCAGCCGCCGAGAAGGTTGGTGCAGACGACGAAGTATTGGTCGGTGTCGAAAGCCTTTCCGGGCCCGATCATCCCGTCCCACCAGCCCAGCCCTTTCCCTTGCGCGCCGTCGCGGTCTTCGGCTCCGAAGCCGTCGCGGGCGCTCGCTTCGGGAGCGGTCCGGGCCGAACCGGCCGCATGGGCATTGCCGCTCAGGGCGTGGCAGACGAGTATGACGTTGTCGCGCTCGGGGGAGAGGGTGCCGTAGGTCTCGTAGGCCACGCGCACGTCGCGCAGCTCCCGCCCGCTGTCGAGGCGTATCGGACCGTGCAGGTCGAGGTACTGAGTTTCAACGAAACCTATGGAGCCCATGGGTTTCATTGTATTGTTCATTTAACCTGTAGGAAATGAGGGGATCATGTCGAACGGAGTGAACGTCCAGGCGCTGCTCGACGCACGCGAGGCGTTGAAGGGCGCGCCCGAGGCCGCCCAGTTCACCTGGCGGGCCAGCTCGAAGTGGCAGCACGGCGTCCACAGCACCACCAAGATCCAGAAGTTCTTCGGCCTCGGCCAGGAGCAGAGCCACAAGTCCGAGGCGGTCTTCGAGGCCGACCACCCCGAGATCTTCGCCGCCGAGGACAACGGCGTCACGCCGATCGAGTACCTGCTCGTCGGCCTGGCCGCCTGCCTCACCGCCGGCGTCGCCTCGGTCGCCCAGAACCGCGGCATCAAGCTCAACTCGGTCGAGTCGGTCGTCGAGGGCGACCACGACATCCGGGGCATCCTCGGCGCCGACAGCGACGTCCGCAACGGCTTCAACGACGTCAAGGTGACCTTCACGATCGACGCCGACGCCTCGCCGGCCGAGATCGAGGCCCTGGTCGCCCAGTCGCAGAAGCGCTCGGCCGTCTTCGACGCGCTGACCAACCCCACCAACGTCACCGTCGAAGTCGCCTGAGGTCCGTCGTGTACGTCACCACGGCCGTCATCGGGGCAGGTCACGCCGGCCTCGCGGCCAGCTGCTTCCTGACCGCCGCCTCGGTCGACCACGTGGTGCTGGAGCGCGGCGAGGTCGCCAACTCGTGGCGCCGTGAGCGGTGGGACTCGCTGCGGCTGCTGACCCCCAACTGGCTGAGCCGCCTCCCCGGCGCGGCCTACGAAGGTCCCGACCCCGACGGCTACGCCGACATGGGCGAGGTCGTCGACCTGCTGGAACGGTCCGCGAAGGACGTCCCGGTCCGCACCGGTGTGAACGTCACATCGGTGCGGCGCTCCTCCGAGGGCTACACCCTGACGACCGGCGAGGGCCCGATCCGGGCCCGGACGGTCGTCATCGCCAGCGGCGCCTGCAACCGTCCCGTCGTGCCGTCCTTCGACGTGCCCCCGGGCGTCGAGCAGGTGACGCCGTTCGGCTACCGGAACCCCTCCCGGTTGCCGGACGGCGGCGTGCTCGTCGTCGGCGCGTCGGCGACGGGCGTGCAGCTGGCAGCGGAGATCCAGCAGTCGGGCCGCCCGGTCGTGTTGTCGGCCGGGGAACACGTGCGCATGCCGCGCGTCTACCGCGACCGCGACGTGCTCTGGTGGATGCACCACTCGGGCGTCTGGTCGCAGCGCTACGACGAACTCGACGACCTGACCCGCGCACGGCGGTTGCCGTCGCCCCAGCTGGTCGCCGGCTCGACGCTCGACCTGAACACGCTGACCTCGATGGGCGTCGAGCTCGTCGGCCGGTTGTCGGCGATCCGCGACGGCGCGGCCCTCTTCTCGGGCGGGCTGCGCAACGTGGCGGCGCTGGCCGACCTCAAGCTGAACCGCCTCCTCGACACCTTCGACGAGTGGGCCGGCACCGCTCCCGGGGAACGGCCCGAACCCACTCGCGTGCCGAAATCGGCCCGCTGGCGGCTCGACCTGCGGTCGGGGGAGATCGGCTCGATCGTCTGGGCCACCGGCTACCGCCCCGACTACTCGTGGCTGGACGTGCCGGTCGTCGACGAGAAGGGGTCGCTGATCCACGACGGGGGCGTGGTCGGCGACGGCCTCTACGCCCTCGGCCTGCCGGTCCTGCGCCGCAGACGATCGACGTTCCTCTGCGGCATCGAGGACGACGCCCGCGACATCGTCGACCACCTGCGCCTGCACCTGGCGGGTTAACGCCAGAACATCAGGGAGTCGACGAAGTTCCAGAACGGGCGATCGGTCGGCTGGGCCGCGACGACGAGCCGCACCTGACCCGCGTAGTGCCCGCCGAACACGTCGTGCACGTACCAGGAACCGGGGACCTGCTCCGGCGCGAGGGCGTGGTCGTCGTAGACCCAGTTCCGGCCGCTCCCGTCAGGCGGCTGGAGATGGGACTCGACCGTGCCGCCGCGCTGCCGCACCACGTCTCTGGCCTGGTCGACCGTGAGGTTCACCAGGTCGTCGCCCGCGAGGACCTCGCCCGGCGCGGTCGGATCGCCCCAGATCTCGTACCGTTCGCCGGGCCGGGCGGGGCGGCCGACGATGACGTCCAGCGGGACGGGCAGGTCGAGGGGGATGCCGATGCCGGCGGCGCAGTGGAAGTCGCCGCAATCGCCGCCCCCGATGGATTCGACCCGGTAGGTCGCGTCGCCGCCGCTGATCTCGAATCCGTCGGAGTCGTGCCCGGTCGCCGTCTGGGGAGACGACACGGAGACCACCATGCCGACCAGGCTCGGCGACGTCGGCTTCAGAACCAGGTCGACCTTCAGGCCGTGCGCGGCGAAGTCCTCGCGGTAGCGCCGGGGGTCGGCGTCGGGATCGGCGATCCGGACGTCGATGCGGTCGCCCTGCCTGGCGAACGCCACGGCCTTGGCCGGTCCCAGCACGAACGGAGCGCCGCCGGGCTGCAGCACGACCGCCACGGTCGCCAGGACGGCGGTGAGCGGGACCAGCACCAGCCACCTCCGCCTGCGGCGTCGCACCGGCCTGCGCGTGCCGACGATCTCGTCCAGGGTGGCGGCCATCGCCGCCGGGTCGGGGTGCACGTCGGCGGCCGGGTCGTTGTCGCGCAGCCAGTTCATCGCACGCTCCTTTCCGGTTCCTCGGCGGCGATGTCCGCGGCGTCGGCGGGGCCGGCCCGGCGCCAGGCGTAGCGCAGGACCGGCGTGTAGTGCTCCTGGAACATGCGGGTGAAATCGGCCTCATCGTTCACTCCGTCTCCTCATCAGTGCTGCCTCTACCGGTAGATGTCGCGGAGCGCGCGGTTATCACCGGCCGGCGGGAGACATACGAAGAGCGGGCCAGGGAACGATCCCGGCCCGCTCTGGTGCCTGAACTCGTCGGCGACTCGACCTTCGGTCAGGGGAGATCGGTTCTAGACGACGGGTGGGCGGGTGAGCTCCCACTTGATCGTGATGACCGTCCGGCCGGACTTGCCGTGCGTGTTGATGCGCAGCGACTTGCCCGGAACGCAGGTGTAGGTGCCCTTGCGGGGGATCGCCCCGAGGTCCTCGTTGTGCGCGACGGCGTCGCGGAGCAGGCCGTCGAAGCCCTTGCCGCCGCCGGAGCGCTCCAATCTGGCGCCGAGGTTGCCGGTCCGGGGCTTGAGGACGATCTTGCCGTGGGTCTGCTGTCCGTGGCCGCCGAAGGTGTACGTGAATTTCTCGCGGCCCTTCAGCGTGAAGGTGGCGCCGCCGGTCAGGGGGGCCGACGTGCGGAAGTCGTAGTGGGCGCCGACGTACTTGCCCTCGCGGGTGAAGGTCGCCTTGATGCCGGCGCCGCCCTCCGCGTAGAAGTCGTGCTTCTTGCCGACGACCTCGGCGGTCGCCTTGGTCACCGTCCACGACCCGGCCCAGCACGGCCCCTTGGCCGGAGGGGTGGGGCTCGGGCTGGGGGTGGGGGCCGCCAGCGCCGTGGTGGGGGCGACGAGGAGGCCTGTGGTGAGCGCGAGCGCTCCCAGTAACTTGTGCATCGTTCCGCTCTCAGGGATCAGAGGTCTCTCAGGAAACTCCCATAATCTGCGTAATAGATAACAATTCAACCTTTTTCGAGTAGCTAAGTAAGTGGCTGCTTTCTCCGCTGCCGCCCCTACGCTGGGGCCATGGCGACAGAGACCCGGCTGGGGCTGGTGCGGCGGGCCCGGAAGATGAACCGCATCCTGGCCGAGACCTATCCCGACGCCCACTGCGAGCTCAACTTCGCCGACGCGTTCCAGCTGCTCGTGGCGACGGTCCTGTCGGCGCAGACGACCGACGTGCGGGTCAACCTGACCACCCCGGCGCTGTTCGCCAAATACCCGACCCCCGATGACATGGCCGTCGCCGACCCCGACGACATGGAGGCGATCCTGCGGCCGACCGGGTTCTTCCGGGCCAAGACCAAGTCGGTCATCGGCCTGTCGGTCGCGATCAGAGACCGGTTCGGCGGCGAGGTGCCGCGCAAGATGGCCGACCTGGTCACCCTTCCCGGCGTCGGGCGCAAGACCGCCAACGTCGTGCTCGGCAACGCGTTCGGCGTGCCGGGGCTGACCGTCGACACCCACTTCCAGCGGCTGGTACGGCGGTTCGGCTGGATCGAGGGCGAGCTCGACCCGGTCAAGATCGAGCAGGAGATCGGCCAGCTCATCCCGAAGCGGGAGTGGACGGTCTTCTCCCACCGCATCATCTGGCACGGCCGCCGGATCTGCATTGCCCGCAAACCCGCCTGCGGCGCCTGCCCGCTTGCGGCGCTCTGCCCCTCGTACGGCACCGGCCCGACCGACCCCGAGACGGCCGCCAAGCTGGTGCGGTCGGGACCGTTCTCGTGACGGGAAGCTTCGCGGGGCGCGCGCGGTTGCAGTGTCCATGACCGACGTACCGGCCTGGATCACCGAAGCGGCGGAGAAGGCCGGTCGGAGCCCGGTCCCCCTGGCGATGCGCCCACCACGGAACGGCGGCCGCAGGGCCGCCGTCCTGCTGCTGTTCGGCGACGGCCCGGCCGGGCCCGACATCCTGCTCATCCAGCGCAGTTCCACCGGACGCAACCACGCGGGTCAGCCCGCCTTCCCCGGCGGCGGGGTCGACCCCGAAGACGACGGACCGGTCGGCGCGGCCCTCCGCGAGGCCGCCGAGGAGACCGGCCTCGACCCCGAGGGCGTCGAGGTGCTGGGCACCATGCCGGAGCTCTACCTCTCTCACAGCGACAACCGCGTGACCCCCGTCATCGGCTGGTGGCACACCCCCTGTGCCGTCCACGCCGCCTCACCCGACGAGGTCGAGTCGGTCGAGCGGGTGCCCGTCGCCGAGCTCGTCGACCCCGCCAACCGGTTCAAGCTGCGTCACCCGAGCGGGTTCCTCGGTCCCGCGTTCCGCGTGCGCGGCCTGCTGGTCTGGGGCTTCACCGCCGGAGTGCTCGACGGCGTGCTCGCCACCTGCGGTTTCGAGGTGCCGTGGGACCGGTCACGGATCGAGGACCTGCCCCCTGACGTCGTGAACCTCGCCTCCCGTTAGCGCCAGCCCCAGCGTCGCCCAGTCGGCCACGTCGTCGTCGTGGTCGGCGGCCAGGCGGCGCAGCGCCGCGACCCCCGCCGGGTCGGCCGGCCGCCCGATGACGTTGGGCAGCGCGTACGCGGCCCCGTAGCGCACCGTCGCCTCCGAATGCGACGCGAGCTCGATCACCGAGGGCAGCGCCCTCGGGTCGCGCAGATGACCGAAGGCGATGAGCACCGAATAGAGCACGCGAGGTTCGGTCTCGCTCGCGGCCAGGAAGCGCAGCACCGGCAAGGTCTTGTCGGCGAACGGCCGGTCACGCCCGAGTTCCCCCAGAATGTCGACTCCGAGAACTCTCTCCGTCGTCGTGTCGGCGGCGCACAGGCGTCGTGCGGCGGTGAAAGTCTCCAGGTCACCGCGTTGTTGCAGGGCGGCGATGGCATCCCAGCGGGTCGGGCCGTCCGGGTCTCCATCGGCCAGTGCGGTCTGGATCAGTTCCTCAACAGGTCCCCCCATGGCGTCACGATATCGAGTGGACTGCGAAGAACCCGTGCACGAGACCGCGCGTGGCTGGATACGGTTAAGGGTGGTGGCCGGGCCCGGTGGCGATAGAGGTGGAATACAGGCGTGCAAGGCGATCTGCTCGACCTCATCCTGATCGGCCTCATTCTGGCCTTCGCGGTGTCGGGATATCGCCAGGGTTTCATCATCGGCGCGTTCAGCTTCGTGGGTTTCGCCGGAGGCGCGCTGGTCGGCATGTTCATCGCCCCGCCGATCGCCGGCGCCCTGGTCAACGGTGAGACCGAACGCGCCCTGCTCGCCATCGTCATCGTGTTCCTCGCCGCGACGGTCGGCCAGTTCGCGTCCTCGACGATCGGCGCGGTCGTGCGTTCCCACGTCACGTGGGAGCCCGCGCGGGTCATCGACGCCTTCGGCGGCTCCCTCGCCAGCGGCCTGTCGGTGCTGGTGTTCGCCTGGCTCATCGGCTCGCTCATCATCTCGATGAACTTCCCGCTGCCCAAGCAGCAGGTGAACGACTCCCTGCTGCTCAAGACGATGGACCAGGCGATGCCCGAGGCCGCCCGCGACCTGACGCGCGGCTTCCGCGAGTTCGTCGACGCCTCGCCGTGGCCCGAGGTGTTCACCGCGATCGGCGGCGCGCAGTTCGTCGACGTGCCCGCCCCCGACGAGAGCATCATCAACGACCCGCAGCTGGCGCGGGCGCGCCGCGCGATCGTGAAGGTGCAGGGCACCGCGCCGACGTGCCGCAAGCGCATCGAGGGCACCGGCTTCGCCTATGCCCCCCACCGCATCATGACCAACGCCCACGTGGTGGCCGGCGTGTCGCAGGACCTGCGGGTGACCGACTACCGGGGCGCCAGCCACGACGCCCGGGTCGTGCTCTACAACCCCGACCGCGACATCGCGGTCCTCTACGTCGAGTCGCTCGACGTCAACCCGCTCAAGTTCGACATGGCGGCCGAGTCGAAGGACGACGCCATCATCGCGGGCTACCCGAAGGGCCACGGCTTCACCATCAAGCCGGCCCGCATCCGGGTGAAGCAGCCCGCCGAGTCCTACGACATCTACAACCGCCACACCGTCGACCGCGAGGTCTACGCGATCCGCGGCGAGGTGCAGCCGGGCAACTCGGGCGGGCCGCTGCTCGCCCCCGACGGGCGGGTCTTCGGCGTCATCTTCGCCGCCGCTACCGACCAGAAGGACACCGGCTACGCGCTGACGGCCGAAGAGGTGCGCACCGACGCCGAAGACGGCAGCGCGGCCGTCGCCCGGGTCGACACGCAAGACTGCGACTAGGCGATCGTCGCCTCTATGCCGTCGAGCAGCCAGGTCAGGCCGCGCTCGAAGCTCTCGTCCCAGTCGTCCGAGGCGGTCAGCGGGCCGTGGGCGGCCAGGGCCGGATAGCGGTCGCGCTGGTGGTCCATGTGCTCGCGGGCGGCGTCGCGGGTCTCGGCGTCGGCGTTGAGCAGCCAGGTCGCCTGCATGAGGGCCGAGCCGACGACGAAGTTCGACAACCCGAACGCGGCGGCCGTGAGGTGGGGCTCGACGACGCCCGCTCCGATGAGGGCGGCGTACAGGAAATCGCTTCTGGCCAGCACGTTCGGCCCCAGCATCGGGCGGCCCAGTAGCCCGGCCGACCAGGGGTAGCGCAGCAGGGTGGCCCGCCAGTCGCCGATCAGCCGGGTGACGCCGGCGCGCCATTCCTGATCTTCGGGGATCGGGACGGCGGCGAAGATCGCGTCGAGGGCGAGGTCGAGCACGTCGTCTTTGGTCTTGACGTGCCAGTAGAGGGTGGTCGAGCCGGTGCCGAGCCGCTCGGCCAGCCGCCGCATGGTCAGCCGGTCGGGCCCTTCGGCGTCGAGCAGGGCCACGGCCTCCTCGACGATGCGCTGCCTGCTCAGCGGGGGGCCACCCCGTTCTTCGCGGCTGGACGACCTCAGCCACACCCCACCGGTTCTCGCGTTCACCTGGCCGAGTCTAGTATGACGTTCGAGTACCGGATCGTTGGTCCGGTTACTGGAACAACGATCCGGTGGAGGTGAGATGCCGGGACACGTCGACGTCGACCGCCTGAGTTATGTCCTGCCTGACGGTCGCCTGCTGCTCAACGAGGTGTCGTTCCGGGTGGGCGACGGGGTGAAGGCGGGCCTCGTCGGGCCGAACGGCGCGGGCAAGACCACCCTTCTGCGGCTGATCGCCGGTGACCTGCGGCCCGACGACGGCCGGGTGGCGCAGAGCGGCGGGCTCGGCGTCATGCGGCAGTTCGTCGGCGACATCCGCGACCGCAGCACCGTCCACGACCTGCTGCTCTCGGTCGCGCCCCGGCAGGTCCGGGACGCGGCCGCCGCCGTGTCGGCGGCCGAGACGGCGCTGGCCGCCCGCGACGACGAGGCGGCCCAGCTCGGCTACGCGCAGGCCGTCGCCGACTACGCCGACGCCGGCGGCTACGCCATGGAGACCGTCTGGGACGTGTGCGCGACCGCCGCGATGGGGCTGCCCTTCGACGCGGTCCGCGGGCGGCCGGTCACGACCCTGTCGGGAGGGGAGCAGAAACGCCTCGTCCTGGAGGCCCTGCTCCGCGGCCCCGACGAGGTGCTGCTGCTCGACGAGCCCGACAACTACCTCGACGTCGCCGGGAAGTCGTGGCTGGAGGGCCGCCTGGCCGCCTCGGCCAAGACGGTGCTGCTGGTCTCCCACGACCGGCAGCTGCTCGCGAACGTGGCCGACCGCGTCGTCACCGTGGAGGACCGCGGCGTGTGGATCCACGGCGGCGGCTTCGCGACCTACGCCGCCGCCCGCGCCGACCGCATCGACCGGCTGGAGGAGCGCCGCCGCCGCTGGGACGAGGAGCACGCCAAGCTCCGGCGGCTCGTGCACACCCTGCGGCAGACGTCGGCCAACAACGACGCCCTCTCGTCGGCCTACCGCGCCGCCCGCACCCGGCTCGGCCGGTTCGAGCAGGCCGGCCCGCCCGAACGCGCGCCGAAGGCGCAGAACGTGCGCATCCGGCTACGTGGCGGCCGGACCGGGAAACGCGCCGTGACCTGCGAAGGGCTGGAGCTGGCCGGGCTGACCGAGCCGTTCGACGCGGAGGTCTGGTTCGGCGAGCGGGTGGGCGTGCTGGGCGCCAACGGGTCGGGCAAGTCGACGTTCCTGCAAGCCGTCGAGTCGGCGTACGAGAAGACGCGCCCGGAGGTCCGGCTCGGGGCGCGGGTGCGGCCCGGCCGCTTCGTGCAGACCCACGCCCGGCCCGACCTGCACGGACGCCGGCCGGTCGAGCTGGTCATGGCGGCCGACACGCTGATCCTGAACGAGGCGATGGCCGCGCTGGCGCGCTACGAACTCGCGCCCGCCGCCAACCAGCTCTTCGAGACCCTGTCGGGCGGGCAGCAGGCGCGCCTGCAGATCCTCCTGCTGGAGTTGTCGGGGGCGACGTTGCTGCTGCTCGACGAGCCCACCGACAACCTCGACCTGGCCGGGGCCGAGGCGCTGCAACAGGGCTTGGCGGGTTTCACCGGCACGGTGCTGGCGGTGACCCACGACCGGTGGTTCGCGGCCGACTTCGACCGGTTCCTGATCTTCGGAGCCGACGGGACCGTTCACGAGAGCGCCGAACCTGTTTGGACGTGATCACTCCGACGAGGCGACCACGGCGTCTCCGGTGCGGCTGCGGTAGTAGAGCACCGACTTGCCCGCCCGGCGGCGCTCGATCAGCCCCGCGTCGAGCAGCACCTTCAGATGCCGCCCCACCGAACCGAGCCCCTGCCCGGTCAGCGCGACGAGCTGGGTCGTGCTCTTGGGCGTGTCGAGCAGGACGAGCACGGTGGCGCGGGCGCCACCCAGCAGCCGACCGAGCGGCGCGGAGACCTCGCGCACCTCGGTGAGCACGCCCGCGGCCGGATAGATCACCGCATACCGGTGCGGATGCTCCCAGGCCACCCACCTGTGCCGGGGCGTGACCGGCACGAACATGAGCCGCGCCGTCGTGAGGTCGCGCGGCGGGTTGCTGGTCGTGTTGATCTGCAACCGGCTGTCGCCCAGCCAGCGCATGCCCGGCCGCATGTCGTTGAGCGCCGCCTCCCAGCCGCCCATGCTGAGACTGCCGATCCGCCCGATGATGTCGGCTTCGAGGATGCGCCTGCGCCGATCCCAGGTGGGCTCGACCGCTTCCTGCCACACCCATTCCAGTACGTCGGCTGCCCGCGCGGCCAGGTCGTCACGGCGCAGCGGGCCGGGCAGCATCCTGCCGAGGGAGACCTCGAGGTCGGCGAAGACGACGTCGGGCGGGGTGGCACGGATGGTGGCGACCTCGTCCGCGAACGTCGGCTCCCCCGTACCGGTCGGCGCCGGGACGAGGAAGTCGGCGACCCACTCGGGCCCGTTCGCGGCCCGCATCAGCAGGTCGTCGAGGGGGTCGGCGGCGAGACGGGCCTTGAACCGGTCGGCATGGCGGTCGAACCAGTGCCGCTCGCCGTGGTGGGCGGGGTGGGCGTGGCCCAGGGCGAACATGCACGCGGTGGTCTCAGCGAGCGGCGAGACCACGAACCTACTCCCGGCCAACGTGTCAGCCCCGACCTGCCACCAGCCCATACACAACCCCCGAACCGACTTGCCCGTTCCGTGTGAGACCCACAGATTGTTACCTCGCGCAGATTGTTGCCTCTCGCGTGTTGCCCTGCGTCACTGCTGTTCTGCGCGGAGGTAGCCCTGCGCGGGTGTGCTTCTGCGCGGAGGTAGCCCTGCGCGGAGGTAGCCCTGCGCGGGTGTTGTTCTGCGCGGGTGTTTTCTGCGCCTCTGTTGTCCTAACCGGGCTGGCCTCGGGCTGGCGTTGCTCTTGGCCGGTTCTCGCCCCGCGCCGCCTGTCGTCTGGCGATGGTTTCACCGGACCCTCCCAGCGGTCTGCCTGTGGGGACGTTGGCGTGATCTCTGGGTAGGCCGCGCCTTGCATCTGGGCATATCTCGCCTCTTGGTGTGAGGTGTCTGACATCCACCGCTTTCGGCCTGGCCACCCTTCGTTTCAGGCCCTTCAGGGGTTGTCGTTTCGCGTTCGGGCGAAACATTACCCCGTCTGACCTGCGGGGATGGAATGTGCTCCTCATGCGTACATATCGGGAGTTGTTCGCTACCAAGGAGTTCGCGCCGCTCTTCGCGACGTCCACGTTGCAGGTGGTGGCGTCGACGATCGGGAACCTCGCGCTCGGGACGCTCGTGTTCGAGGCGACCGGGTCGCCGTTGTTGTCGGCGCTGGCCATGTTCGGACCGCTGCTCGCGCAGGTGGTCGGGGCGACGTTGCTGATGTCGGCGGCCGATCGGCTGCCGCCGCGGATGGCGCTCGCGGGGCTGGCTCTCGTCTTCGGGCTCGCCTCGGCCGTGCAGGCCGTTCCCGATCTGCCAATGGCGGTGCGGTTCGGCGTGCTCGTCGTGGTCGGCGTCGTCGCGTCGGTCGGGGGCGGGGTGCGCTATGGGCTGCTGAACGAGATTCTCACGCGAGACGGGTTCCTGCTCGGGCGCTCGGTGCTGAACATGGCCGTCGGCGGTTCGCAGATCGCCGGGTTCGCGGCCGGGGGGCTGCTGGTCGCGCTGCTGACCCCGGTGCAGACGCTGCTGGTCAGCGCGGCGCTGGAGTTCGTCGCGGTGCTCGTCGTGCTGCTCGGGTTGTCGAAGCGGCCGCCGCGCGCTTCCGGGCGGCCGTCGGTGGCGGAGACGTGGCAGGGGAACTCGCGGTTGTGGGCGTCGCGGCCTCGGCGGTACGTCTTCCTGGCCCTCTGGGTGCCGAACGGGCTGATCGTGGGGTGCGAATCCCTCTATGTCGCGTACGACCCCGGCAGCGCCGGGGTGCTGTTCGCGTTCGCGGCCTTCGGCATGCTGATCGGCGACACGCTCGTCGGGCGGTTCATCCCGGCCGGGTGGCGCGAACGGCTGGGGGCGCCGATGCGGCTGCTGCTCGCCGTGCCCTACCTGGTGTTCTTCACCGGTCCGCCGATCGGGGTCGCGGTCGCGGCGGTGACCCTCGCCTCCATCGGCTACGCCGCCAGCCTGCTCCTCCAGGAACGGCTGATGGCCCTCACCCCCGACGACCTCAGCGGGCACGCCCTCGGGCTGAACGGCTCGGGGATGATGGTCATGCAGGGGGTGGGCGCGGCGGTGGCGGGAGCGGTGGCGCAGTTCAGCAGTCCGGCCATGGCCATGACGGTGATGGCCGTGGCCTCGGTCGCCGTCACGCTGGCCCTGGCTCCGGGCCTGCGGCTAGACCCGGGCTCCCAGGGCGGTCAGGAGGTCGGTGCTCGACCTGGCGCGGGCGGCTAGCGTCGGGTTGATTGCGTAGGGGTGGCCCTCGATCGGGGTCAGGCGTTCGGCGCCTCGTTCGAGCAGGGTTTCCGCGCCGCGTGGGTTGCCTCGTTGCAGGTGGGTCAGGCCGACGCAGATCTGTGCCAGGCCCTGCCACAGGTCTCGTTCTTCTGGCGGGCAGCACTTCCAGCGGCCTTCGAAGATCTCGTGGGCGTGGAACGGGCGGTCGAGACGCAACATCTCGACGCCGTCGGCTACCGCCTGCTCCGCTGTGGGGGCGTAGTCGTCGGGCACGCGGTCGACGCCCTCGGCGCCGTGGGGCAGTGGGCGGCCGTAGGCGTCACGGGGGCGGGCGTTGCGGGCCCGGCCCTCGGCGTCGCGGTCGCGGGTCATCGGTCGGGCTCGGGGTCGGCCAGCCAGGAGGTCAGCTCGGTGTTGAAGACGTCGGGGCGTTCCTCGTGGGGGAAGTGGCCGGCGCCTTCTATCAGCCGCCAGCGGTAGGGGGCCGCGACGTACTGGCCCGAACCCTGGGCGGTGCGGGGCAGCATGCACGGGTCGAGCGCGCCGTGGAGCTGCAACGTCGGGGCCTCGACCTCGCGGCGCATCTGGCGGGCGTAGCGGCGGCCGTCGGGGCGCAGCTGTGAGCGGGCGAACCAGCGGTGGTATTCCAGGGCGCAGTGGGCCGAGGCCGGGATCTGGAAGACGTCCTGGTAGACCGGGTTGAGCTCCTCCGACGGCCAGGCCGGGCCCGACCACGCGTCGAGCAGGCGGCCGACGCGGGCGGCGTTCTTGCGGGTCAGCCGGTGTTCGGGCACGAGCGGCAGCTGGAAGCCGAACGCGTGGCCGCTGGCCCGCAGCTGCTTCGGATCGGTGAGCACGGCCCGGCGCAGCCGCAGCGGGTGGGGGGCCGACACGACCACCAGGCGGCGCACGAACTTGGCGTCGCGCGCGGCCATCGTCCAGCCCATCCAGCCGCCCCAGCCGTGGCCGACGACGATCGCGCCGGTCTCGCCCATGGCCCTGATCAGGCCCGCCGCGTCGCCGGCCAGGGTCGGCAGGTCGTATCCCCGGGGCGGCTTGTCGCTGGCGCCGTAACCCCGGAGATCGACCGCGACCGCCCGGTAGCCCGCCGCCGGCAGGGCCTCCAGCTGGTGCCGCCACGTCCACCAGAACTGCGGGAAGCCGTGGAGCAGCAGGACGAGCGGGCCTTCACCGGCCTCCACCACGTGGAAGCGGGTGCCCCCGGCGTGGATCCAGCGGTGCTCCCACGGGCCCTCGGCCCGGACCAGCTGGTTCTCCTCCGGGGCCTGTTTCATGACGCGATCGTGGCGCGGTGGGCGCCCACCTCGCCCGCGGTGGTGGTGGCCACCGGCTCGATGTGGGGCGTCTCGTCGGTTGACTTGAGGCTCTGCAGCGAGCGCCGGGTGCGCTTGAAGCCCGTCAGGCCCTGCAGCTTGCGGTAGCCGACGAAGCCCAGGATCCCGGCCGTGACCAGGTAGAACACGGTGACGATCAGGAACGACAACCACGTCGACAGGCCGACGGCGTCGTGCAGGACGTAGGCGATCGTGAACGAGGCCAGGATCAGGACCAGGTGGAGGGTGAACGCGGCGGCGGCGAACAGGCCGGTGGCCATGCCCACCCGCTTGGCGTCGAACTTGAGCTCGCTCTTGGCGAGCTCGATCTCGGCCCTCACCAGCGTCGAAATATGGGTGCTCGCCTCGGCGACCAGAGCGCCGAGCGATTCGTCCTCGCGCATCAGGGATCTCCTATTCTGCTTGTCAAATATCATCTCGTGCTCTCGTCCGTACGCGGATTCTGAGCAGCGCCGCGGCCAGCAACGATGCGATGACGCTCGCCATCAGCACGGCGGTGGTGACCCCGGTGTCGCCCTGGAAGGCCCGGTCGCCGATGAGCAGCGAGACGGTGAAGCCGATCCCGGCGAGCACCGACACGGCCGCGATGTCACGCCAGACCAGATCGGAGCTGATCTGGGCGAAACCCAGTCGTACCGAGAGCCACGCACCGCCGAACACACCGACGAACTTCCCGACGACGAGCCCGAGAAGCACGCCGAGAGCGATTCTGTCGGTGAAAACGCCTCCGAGGGCGCTCAAATCGAGCGGAACCCCGGCGGCGAGGAAGGCGAAGACCGGCACCGCGAACCCCGCCGAGACCGGTCTGGTCAGATGGTCGGCCCGCGCGGCCGGCGACGGATCGCCGTCGACGTTCATGAGCAGCCCGCAGGCCACCCCCGCGACGGTCGGATGGATGCCCGACTCGTGCAGCAGCACCCAGGCGGCGACGCCGAGAAGGACGTACAGAAGAGCGGATCTGACCCGGCGCCGCTGGAGCAGGCCGAAGACGGCGAGCACCACGACGGCGGCCAGGAGCGGCAGGAAGGACAGTTTCCCGCTGTAGAAGAGCGCGATCACGATGATCGCGCCGAGGTCGTCGACCACGGCCAGGGTCAGCAGGAACGCGCGCAGCGCCACCGGCAGCGCCGACGCGGTCACGGCCAGCACGGCCAGCGCGAACGCGATGTCGGTCGCCGTCGGGATCGCCCACCCCCGTATGGCGTTCGGCACCCCCCAGCTCACCCCCACGTAGATCAGCGCCGGCACCGCCATCCCGGCCAGCGCGGCCACGATCGGCAGGATCGCGTCGCGGAAGCGGGACAGCTCCCCGTGGACGAACTCCTCCTTCAGCTCCACCCCGGCGACGAAGAAGAAGATCGCCAGCAGCCCGTCGGCCGCCCATTCGTACAGCGTGAGGTGGAGCGGACCCGGCACGACGACGGACCGGAGTGCCTCATAGGTCCCTGACCAGGGCGAATTCGCCCAGATCAGCGCGAGGACCGTGGCGATCAGCATGATCACGCCACCGATCGTCTCGGTCCGCAGAGCTTCGGCGACCTGCGCCGCGTAGCGGAGTGGACGGCGCAACTGCTCCCCCTCGGGTGATGGGGAGATGCCCGGACGATTCCCCCAGAAATCGCCGACCAGACTTCCCGGCACACCTTCGGCCCACTGTACCCAGCGCCGAACGATCACAGCCGGGGCGGGTTATCACCTGTGGATAACGGCCCCGGCTGTGGACGACGGACTAGTCCTCGCTCTTCGCGCTGGGAAGCTTCTCCGAGATCAGGTTCATGACCGAGCTGTCGGTGAGGGTGGTCACGTCGCCCAGCGACCGGTTCTCGGCCACGTCACGCAGGAGGCGGCGCATGATCTTCCCGGAACGGGTCTTCGGCAGCTCGGGCACCACCATGATCTGCCGCGGCTTGGCGATCGGGCCCAGCACCTTGGCGACATGCTGACGCAGCTCGGAGGCGATGTCGTCGCTCTCCTCGGCGCCGCCACGCAGGATCACGAACGACACGATGGCCTGGCCGGTCACCGGGTCGGTCGCCCCGACGACGGCCGCCTCGGCCACCTTCGGGTGGCTGACCAGGGCGCTCTCGACCTCGGTGGTCGAGATGTTGTGGCCCGAGACCAGCATGACGTCGTCGACGCGGCCCAGCAGCCACAGGTCGCCGTCCTCGTCGCGCTTGGCGCCGTCGCCGGGGAAGTAGAACCCGTCGAACCGCGACCAGTAGGTCTCCTTGTAGCGCTCGGGGTCGCCCCAGATGCCGCGCAGCATCGACGGCCACGGCTCACGCACGACCAGGAAGCCGCCGCCGCCGTTCGGCACCGACTTGCCCTGGTCGTCGACCACGTCGGCGACGATGCCCGGCAGCGGCTGCATGGCCGCGCCCGGCTTGCCGGCGGTGACCCCGGGCAGCGGGCTGATCATGATCGCGCCGGTCTCGGTCTGCCACCAGGTGTCGACCACGGGGGTCTTGCTCGCGCCGATGTGCTCGCGGTACCAGACGTACGCCTCCGGGTTGATCGGCTCGCCGACCGAGCCCAGCACCCGCAGCGACGACATGTCGAACTTGGCGGGGATGTCGTCGCCCCACTTCATGAACGTCCGGATCGCGGTCGGCGCGGTGTAGAGGATCGTGACCTTGTACTTCTGCACGATCTCCCAGAACCGGCCGCGGTGCGGGGTGTCGGGGGTGCCCTCGTAGATCACGCTGGTCGCGCCGTTGGCCAGCGGGCCGTAGACGATGTAGCTGTGGCCGGTCACCCAGCCGATGTCGGCGGTGCACCAGTAGATGTCGGTGTCGGGCTTGAGGTCGAAGACCGCGTTGTGGGTCCAGGCCGTCTGGGTGAGGTAGCCGCCCGTGGTGTGCAGGATGCCCTTCGGCTTACCGGTCGTGCCGCTCGTGTAGAGGATGTAGAGCGGGTCTTCGGCGTCGTGGGGCTCGGGGGCGTGCTGGTCGCTCTGGCGCTCGACCACGTCGTGCCACCAGACGTCCTTGTCGGTGACGGCGACGTCCTGGCCGGTCCGGCGGACGACGAGCACCTTCTCGATCTGCGGGCACTGCGCCACGGCCTCGTCGACGGTGGGCTTGAGCGCGCTGGGCGCCCCCCGCCGGAAGCCGCCGTCGGCGGTGATCACCAGTTTGGCGTCGGCGTCGTCGATGCGGCTCTTCAGCGCCGAGGCCGAGAACCCGCCGAACACGACCGAGTGGATCGCGCCGATGCGCGCGCAGGCCAGCAACGAGACGGGCAACTCGGGGATCATCGGCATGTAGATCGCCACCCGGTCGCCCTTGCCGACGCCGAGCTCGGTCAGCGCGTTGGCCGCCTTGGAGACCTCTCGCTGCAGGTCGGCATAGGTGATGACACGGCTGTCACCCTCGGGCTCGCCCTCCCAGTAGAAGGCCACCTTGTCGCCGTTCCCGGCCTCGACGTGCCGGTCGACGCAGTTGTAGGCGATGTTCAGCTTGCCGCCCACGAACCACTTTGCGAACGGGGCCTCCCACTCAAGCGTGGTGTGCCAGCGCTCCGCCCAGGTCAGCCGGTCGGCCGCCGCCTCCCAGAAGGCCAGCCGGTCGGCCGCGGCCTCCGTGTAGGCGCTCGCCGTGACGTTCGCCGCCGCCGCGAGCTCCGCGGGCGGCTCGAACCGGCGGTTCTCCTGCAACAGGTTCGACAGCGTTTCCTGGGACTCCGTCACCGCGAACTCCTTACCGAAATTTCTCTGGCCTTACTTCTTCGTATCGTGCCGTATCGGGTGTTAATGACACGTGACTGGGCCCTGGGGAGTCAAACCCGACTTCGTTCAGCGGTGCCAGCTCGTCGTTGAACGGTCCTTGGGACTTGGGGTGGGTTTGACCGGGGTTTTTCGAAGGTGTGGTGACCGTCTCCCGTGACGGCGCGGACCGGGAGCGGGGGCCGGCGCCCTGTGCGGAGCTTGCCGAGGCGGCGGGGGGTGCCGGGGTGGGCGGAGCCGTAACGGAAGGAGGCCTGTGATCTTTGCTTGGAAGGGCTGTAGATAGGGTCGGGCGGGTGAGTGATCCGCTGGTCGTGGTGGCTGGGCTGCCAGGGGTGCCCGAGGCCGTGTCGGAGGCCCGGGAGGCCGTCGACGTGCTGTATCGGCATCGCATCCTGCGCAGGCGGCAGCCCGAGGTGTCGGCCGAGTCGGCGTTGCGCGGGGCCCGCGCCTCTGCCGCGCTGGAGGGTGTCGACGTTCCGCTGGGCACGTTGCGGGCCGGGGAGGCCGATGATCCGGTGGCGCAGGGGGCGCTGCGGGTCTCCGCCGAGCTGGGGCGGCTCGGGCCGTTGTGGCGGTCGGCGCCGCCGCAGGTGCTGGCCCGGCTGCACACGCTCGCCGCCGCAGGGCTGCTCGCCGATCCGGGGCGTCCCCGTACGTCGGCCACGGCGGCCGACCCCCTCGGCATCGGGCCGGCTCCGGTGGACGTGTCGGCGCGGATGGCCAGTCTGGCCGGGCTGACCTCGACGAAGGCCCCCGCGCTGGTGCTGGGCGCGATCGTGCACGCCGAGATCGTGGCGCTGCGGCCGTTCGGCGTGGCCGACGGGCTGGTGGCGCGGGCGGCCGAGCGGCTCAGCCTTGTGGAGCACGGCCTCGACCCCAAGTCGCTCGTGGCGGTGGAAGTCGGGCATCGGGAGTCGATGGGGGCGTACACCCAGGCTCTGAAGGGCTATCTCACCGGCACGCCCGACGGGGTGGCGGCGTGGGTGGTCCACTGTGCGCGCGCTGTGGTCCTGGGGGTCAGGGAGACTACGGCCATATGCGAAGCGCTGTCGCGCTGAACAATTCCGGACACAAGCGGACGGCGTCCCTGGAATGGGACGCCGTCGCCAGTACGTCGAGCCGGGTTACCAAGCGTGCACCTATTTTGTCGAAACGGGACAAGCCCGCAACGACACGCCTCCCGCGGCTGGTCGCACGTGGGTGCCCGGCGGCCGTACCCGGACACTTGGTCCGTACGCCCTTTGTACGTCGGAACTGCGCACTTGGGAACCCCTCCGAGCAAGACCTTTACTGAGCCCGGAATCCGCTGATTACGGCTTCTGGTGTGGTTTGGTGTCATGTGGGGCAATGGATCGGTACATCCCGCCCCCTTCTGACAGTGATCACTGACCGTGACCGTGCGGGCGCATTCCCGCCGCGTGCGGCAAGCCCAAAAAAACTGCCGCAAATTGCAGATTGCTCCTCGACGAAACTCGGGCGGATCGGGCAGCATACGGTGTTATCTCCCAGTGTGGGAGTGACTGTGCACAGGGCACCTTTGCAAGTCCCTTGCCATGCCCTGGCCCACTGATGAAAGCTTTCATCACACGGGACCGGCTCTACCCCCCCGGAGCCGGACCGATCGGCGACCCCCGCTCTCCCCCCCGGCGGGGGTCGCCCCCTTTTTCCACAGGGCGACCCTTATCCACAGACCTCGGTCCGGGCGTTTCTGATCTTCGTCCGGTCGGCATGGTGAAGCTCCCGATCGCCGACCGAGGAGCCCCCCGCCCATGCACCGCCCGCTGGCCGTCACCGCCGACCGCGTCCTGCTCGACGACCTGCTGCGGGTCGCCGCGGCCGCCGGGGTCGAACTCGACGTCGCCCACGAGGCCGCCCAAGCCCGCCCCCGCTGGCGCACCGCGCCGCTGGTCGTCGTGGGGGCCGACCTGGCCGACGCCCTCGCCGCCACCGGCCCGCCACCCCGGCAGGGGGTGCTGCTGGTGACCTCCGACCCCGCCGACCCGTCGATGTGGCGGCGCTGCGTGTCCGTCGGAGCGTCGGCCGTCCTGGAACTGCCCGACGCCGAACGCCTGCTCGTCGACGAGTTCGCCGAGGCCGCCGAACCCTCCTCCCGCGCCGGCGCCGTGGTCTGCGTGGCCGGCGGGCGTGGCGGCGTCGGCGCGACCGTCTTGGCCGCCTCGCTGGCCCTGACCGCCGCCCGATCGGGCTCCCGCACCCTGCTCGTCGACGCCGACCCGCTCGGCGGCGGCATCGACGTGGTCCTCGGACAGGAGGAGGCGACCGGCGCCCGATGGCCCGACATCGTGGGACGAGAAGGCCGGGTGAGCTACGCGGCCCTCCAGGGGGCGCTCCCGACCTTCGGCGAGTTGACTGTCCTGTCATGGCACCGGGGCGAGCCGATGCGCATCCCCCGCGAGGCCATGCGCGCCGTGTTGGAGGCGGCCCGACGCGGCTGCGACCTGGTGGTGGTCGATCTGCCACGGTTCGTCGACGCCGGGGCTGAAGAGGCGCTTTCGCGGTCTGGCGTGGCATTGCTGGTGGTTTCCGCGGACGTGCGCGGGGTGCTGGCCGCCGGCCAGGCGCTGGCCGAGGTGCGCGAACACTCGGGGGATGTACGGGTGGTCGTGCGCGGCGGCAGCCTCGACCCTGACGTGGTGGCGCAGTCGCTTGGTGTGCCGCTGGCGGGGGTCCTCCCGGAGCAGCGTGGCCTGGCCGAGGCGCTCGACCGCGGCGACGCCCCGCCGTTAAAGCGCACGCCGCTGGGGCGGTTCTGCGGGGAACTGCTGGCCGGGTTGTCGTGAGCGCGGTGTCGGCGGAGCTGCTGGATGCGGTCCGCGTTCGGTTGGCGCGCGACGGGCTCGACCCGTCGCCTGCGCAGGTGGCTGGGGCGTTGCGGGCCGAACGGGCGGTTCTGGGTGATGCCGAGGTTCTGGTCGTAGCTCGGATTCTGCGCGCTGAGCTGATCGGGGCGGGACCGCTTGAAGGGCTGCTCGCCGAGCCCGGGGTCACCGATGTGCTGGTGAACGGGTTTCGGGAGGTGTGGGTCGATGACGGGGGCGGGTTGCGGAAGACGTCTGTGGCTTTCCGGTCTGATGACGATGTGCGGCGTCTCGCCCAACGTCTGGCGGCGGCAGCCGGGAGGCGTCTTGATGACGCGTGTCCGTATGTCGATGCGCGGTTGGCGGGTGGGGTGAGACTGCATGCGGTCTTGCCGCCGGTCTCTGCGGAGGGGACGTGTTTGTCGTTGCGGCTGCCGCCTCGGCATACCTATGGGCTCGACGACCTGGTGACGGGTGTCGGGGCGCAGGTGTTGCGGTCGATGATGCGGGCGCGGCTGGCGTTCGTGGTGTCGGGCGGGACGGGGACGGGGAAGACGACCCTCTTGTCGGCGTTGTTGTCGCTCGCCGATCCGGGTGAGCGGTTGTTGCTGGTGGAGGACTCTGCCGAGCTTCGGCCCGCGCATCCGCACGTGGTGCGTTTGGAGACGCGGCCGCCGAACCTTGAGGGGGTGGGCGGGGTGACGCTTCGGGACCTGGTTCGGCAGGCGTTGCGGATGCGGCCTGACCGGGTTGTCGTCGGTGAGGTGCGAGGGTCCGAAGTTGTGGATCTCCTGGCTGCCCTGAACACCGGGCATGAGGGCGGGTGCGGGACGTTGCATGCCAACACGGCGGCTGACGTGCCTGCTCGGCTTGAGGCGTTGGCGTGTGCGGCTGGGCTTAGCCGGGAGGCGGTGCACAGCCAGTTGGCGGCGGCTTTGGATGCGGTCATTCACGTGGTGCGGGATGCGGGGACGGGGGTGCGGCGGGTGGCGGAGGTCTGTCTGTTGCGGCGGGGGGTGGG
>NZ_BBXF01000002.1:1000897-1127793 GCF_001570585.1 Herbidospora daliensis
GGGTGGGGTGCGGGAGGGGGCGGCGATCGGGGCCCTGCGGGAACGGTGCTTCGGGCGGTGAGCTGGGATGTGCGGGAACGGTGCTTCGGGCGGTGAGCTGGGATGTGCGGGAACGGTGCTTCGGGCGGTGAGCTGGGATGTGCGGGAACGGTGCTTCGGGCGGTGAGCTGGGATGTGCTGGTGGAGCGGATGCATTGAATTCCTTTCCGTTACGGCTTCGCCTGGCCGGCACCTCCCGCCACCTCCGGATCTCTCCGTGAGTGGCGGCAACCGGCCGTTTCCGAGCTGCCTTGTAACGGGTTAGGGCGGTCTGCGCGGCGCGGTGGGTTGTCTGGCGCCGGATTGCGTGACGTGGCCGACGTCATGCGAAGTGGTCTGGGCGTGCGACGAGGTCTGGGCGTGCGACGAGGTCTGCGGGCATGTGACGAGGTCCGGAGTCGTGCGAGAAAGTCCAAGGTGCTGGGCGACGCCCGAGGGTGTGACGCGTCCGGAGCCATGCGACTGGGCTCTGAGTTCTGTGAGAGTCCCCGGTTTGTGCGAGGAGGTATTGCCAACCGGCGACTGCTAGGTCGCGTGTAGAGCCGGTTGAAGGGCCGCTGCAGGTGATGTGGCAGCACCTTCGAGCGCCCAGGGCGGAAGCGCGGAGCCGCTGGTGCTTGCCGTCGTGAGGCGCAGAGCTTTCTGGAGGTTGGATGATCACTTCGCTTGTTGGGTTATGCGCCGGTCTGGCGGTTTGGGTGTGGTTCGGGCCTTCGGTTCCCGCCGTGCGCCTGGCGCAGTTGACGCGTGAGGCGGGCCGAGGGTTCTCGCTGCCCGACCTGCTGAAAGCCAGACGGTCACGCAAGGGGCTGACGCGGGCCTGGCGCGGTGGCACGGTCGAGTTGTGTCAGGCGGTCGTGGCCGAGCTTTCCGCCGGGCGGACGCCCGGTGAGGCCCTCTCCAGGGCCATCGGCGCCATCGAAGGGCCGCCGGAAGTCGTGAAAGCGCTTCGGCCGGTTGCGCGGGTGGCTCGCGACGGTGGGGACGTCGCGGCGGCGCTGATCGATGCGGCGCCTCCAGCCGGGGGTGAGGGGCTGCGGAGGCTGGCGTCCTGCTGGGAGGTCGGGGTCAGCGTCGGTGGCGGGCTCGCGCCTCTCGTGGAGCGTGTGGGCGGGGCGTTGCGGGACATGGAGAACCATCGGCAGGAGATCTCCGCGCAGCTCGCCGGGCCCCGGGCGACGGCTCGGCTGCTCGCGGGCTTGCCCGTGCTGGGGCTATTGATGGCGGCCGGGCTGGGGATGCAGCCGCTGCCGTTCCTCTTCACGACCCTGCCGGGGATGGGGTGCCTCGTCGTGGGGTTGGTGCTCAATGTCGCGGGGCTGCGGTGGACGGATCGCATGGTTCGGAAGGCAGAAGAGAGCGTCCGCTAGGGCGTGGGCGAAGGGGCGGCGCTCGGGCGACCTGCTCGGCGTGGCCACGACCAACGCCCTAAGACTCGGCGTCGAGCTGTCGGGTCCGCGAAGCGGCGTCTGCGAAAGGGGCGTCCGCGAAGCGGCGTCTGCGAAAGGGGCGTCCGCGAAGGGGCGTCTACGGGTGGGCGTCTACGGGTGGGCGTCTACGGGTGGGCGTCCACGGATGGGCGTCCGCTGAGGGAGGTCCGGTCGAAGCGGGTCTGATCTGGGCGCTCCCGGTCGAGACCAAGAGAGGAGGACGCGATGGTGGGGATTCTCTCCGGGTTGTGCGTGGCGCTTGCCGTCATGTGCTGGCCGGTTCGGCGTACTGCCGCCGAGCGGCTCAAGGCCGTGGTCGAGCCTCCCAAGGTTCAGGCTCCGGTCGCCGAGAACCCGGCTGGCCGGATCGTCCTGGTCGCGGGGCCGGTGCTCGTGCTGGTGGTGCTCGTGGTCGGCGGGGTCACCGGGGTCGTGTTGGGGGTGTTACTGGCAGGGCTGGTGGTCGTTCATCTCAGACGGCAGGAGGCTCCTCAGGAGCGCCGTCGCAAGGAGCTCGTCCGGGCCGATCTGCCGTTCGCCGCCGATCTCATGGCCGAGTGCCTGCGGGCCGGTCAGCCGCTCGTGGGGGCGATCGAGATCGTCGCCCGGGTCGTCGACGGGCCGTTGGGGGAGCGGTTGCGCTGGGCGGGCGGGCAGATGCGGCTGGGCGCCGATCCCGTCGAGGTGTGGCGGGGACTCGCGGCCGAGGACGCGCTCGCGCTGCTGGCCAGGGCCATCGCGCGGGCGGTCGAGTCGGGGGCGCCCGTCGCCGATGTGCTCACCCGAGTTGCGGAAGACGCCCGGCAGGCCGGGCGGGCCGCCTCTTCGACGGCGGCGCGGCGGGTGGGGGTGCAGGCGGTGGCGCCGCTGGGGTTGTGCTTTCTGCCGGCGTTCTGCTTTCTGGGCATCATTCCGGTCGTCGCGGGGCTGGCCGCTCAGGTGCTCGCGCCTTGACGGTGGCGGGTTCGCGTCGACCGTCGTTCGGGCGGCCTGTCATGATCTTCGGGCGAGGTTTTCCACACCGGCTCGCGGTACTGCACAGGGTGTGGACGGAAGTTGTCCACAGGTGTGGATAACCGCGCGGTCTCCATGTGGGTTTTGGGTTCGATTCCCCCGTACACGCAGGTCTTTTGAGTTTTCCACAGGGTCTTTCGTTTTCCACAGACCGAGGGTGGAGCCGGTGGAAACAGCGTCCGGATCGGCAGGCTGGCAGCGCCGGGACGGAGGGTCCGGACCGGTGTCAGGAGGACGCGTGAACGTCAAGTCCAAGGGCATCTCGTGGACGCGGGCCACGACCGCCAAGGCCAAGCGGGCGCGGGGAGCCGAGCGGTTGCGGGAAGCGGCCGCACGGGCGGCCCGGGTGCTGGCCGAGCAGGGCGGCAGCAGGCGGGCCGACGCGGGGATGTCGACCGCCGAATACGCCGTCGGCACCATCGCGGCCTGTGGGTTCGCGGGGCTGCTGTTCAAGGTGGTGACCTCGCCCGACGTCCAGGAGATGCTCAGCTCGCTCGTGCAGAAGGCGCTGGCGCTGGCCGGATGAGCCCGCGCGAGCGCGGTTCGGTCACCGCCGAGACGGCCGCAGCGCTGCCCGCGCTCGTGGTGGTCCTCGGCGTCGCCCTGTGGGCGGTGAGCGTGGTCGGAGCCCGGCTGGAGTGCGTCGACGCCGCGCGGGCCGGTGCACGGGCGGCGGCCCGGGGAGACGGGATCTCCGCCGTGCGTGAGGGAGCGCTCGCGGTCGCGCCTGCGGGGGCCACGGTCGAGGTGGCGGTGGGGGCGGCGCTCACGGAGGTGACGGTGCGGGTCCGGGTTCGGCCTGCCTGGGCGATGGCGCTGCCCGAGGTGGCGGTGTCCGCGTCGGCGACTTCGGCGACCGAGAAGGGCGTGCTGCCGTGTGGTGGCCGAGATGGATGCGCTGCGGCGACAACGAGTTCGGTGACCGACGACGGTGTGCTGCCGTGACCGCGAGTCCGATGGCAGACGACGGTGCGCTGTCGAAAACGACGGGCTCGGCGGCCGAACAGGTGCGGTGTTGCGACGACGGTTTCAGCGACTGATGAGGGTTGTGCTGCTGTGACAGCGTGGGCGGAGGCCGAGGCAGATGCGCTGTCGTGACGCCAGATTTGGCGACGGACCATGGCGTGCCGCGGCGTCAGAGGGTTCGGCGGCCAAGAGAGGCGTGCTGCTGCGTCAGCGAGTGCGGCGGCCAAGAGGGGCGTGCTGCTGCGTCAGCGAGTGCGGCGGCCAAGAGGGGCGTGCTGCTGCGTCAGCGAGTGCGGCGGCCAAGAGGGGCGTGCTGCTGCGTCAGCGAGTGCGGCGGCCGAGAGCAGATGAACTGCCGTGAGGCCGAGTTCGGCGATGAGGGTGCGATGCCGTGAGGGCGAAGTTCGGCGGACGAAAAGCGTGCTGCCGCGGCGCGAACTCGGCGAAGAGATGGCTGTCCCGACGCGATGGTCGGTTGGCGAGGAGCAGGGGGCGATGGTGAGAGCGCAAGGCGATAGACGTGACCGCGGTTCGGCGACCGTTTGGGTCGTCGCGGTGATGGTTCTGGTGTGGGGGGCGGCTTACGTGCTCGTCCAGGTCGGGATGGCGAGGGTGGCCGTGCACGCCGCCCGCACCGCCGCCGACCTGGGCGCTCTGGCCGCCGCCCAGCTGGCCCTCGCGGCCCCCCAGCAAGCCTGTGGGAGGGCGGCGGAGGTCGTCGTCGCCAACGACGCCCGGGTCGTCTCGTGCGAGGTCGAAAACGGGGTCTCCAAGGTCACGGCAGGGGTCCGGCTCCGGTTTCCGGGGTTCGACGAACGGGAGGCGTCGGCCACGTCCCGGGCCGGGCCCGTCTACCTCGACGCCGAGCGCTGAGAGGGAGGCCCCAGCAGGACGTCCAACAACTCCAGTGCCCCGCGCTTGCTCAACGGCTCGTTGCCGTTTCCGCACTTCGGCGACTGGATGCAGCTCGGGCACCCGTGCCCGCACTCGCACGACGCTATCGCGTCTCTGGTCGCGGTCAGCCAGGCTTCCGCGTTGCCGAAGCCACGTTCGGCGAAGCCGGCGCCGCCCGCGTGGCCGTCGTACACGAAGACCGTCAGGCGGCCGGTGTCGGGGTGCAACTCGGTCGAGACTCCGCCGATGTCCCAGCGGTCGCACGTTGCGAACAGGGGGAGCAGGCCGATCGACGCGTGTTCGGCCGCGTGGGCCGCGCCGCCCAGGTCGCCGATCTCGGCGGGCAGGGATTCTGCGGGCAAGGTCCACCAGACCGCTTTGGTGCGCAGGCTGCGGGGTGGGAGGTCCAGGGGCTCGTCGCCGAGCATCTCGCCGGTCGAGGTTCGGCGTTTCAGGTAGGAGACCACCTGGCGGGTCACCTCGACCGAACCGAAGTGCAGTTCGCCGGGGCCCAGCGGGTGGGAGCGGAGGGATTCGAGCACGGCGATGTCGGTCACGTCGCGCGCGAAGGTCGAGTAGTCGGGGGTGCCTGAGGTGACCAGGGCGACGCCCATCTCCAGGTCTAGTTCGTCGACGACGAAGGTCTCTCCCTGGTGGATGTGCACCGCGCCGGTGTGCACCGAGGTGTGGGAGGACGCCTCGTCGCAGGTGCCGAGGAGCCTGCCGGTGTCGGTCTCCACGATCTGGACCGGTGAGCCGCCCGAGCCGCGGATGTCGGCCAGGCCGGCGGCGAGGTCGCGGCTGGTCCAGAACCAGCCCGTGGGGCGGCGGCGTAGCAGGCCGTCGGCCACCAGGTCGTCCAGGACCGAGGCCGCGGCGGGGCCGAAGATCTCCAGGTCCGCCTCGGTCAGGGGGACCTCGGCGGCGGCGGCGCACAGGTGGGGGGCCAGCACGTAGGGGTTGTCGGGGTCGAGGACCGTCGCCTCGACCGGGCGGCCGAAGAGGGCTTCTGGGTGGTGGACGACATACGTGTCGAGGGGGTCGTCGCGGGCGATCAGGACCGCCAGGGCGTCTTGGCCGTCTCGGCCTGCCCGGCCCGCCTGCTGCCACAGGCTGGCCCTGGTGCCGGGCCAGCCGGCGATCAGGACCGCGTCGAGGCCCGACACGTCGACGCCGAGTTCCAGGGCGTTGGTGGTGGCCACGCCGAGGAGGTCGCCCGAGCGCAGGGACTTCTCCAGCAGGCGGCGGTCTTCGGCCAGGTAGCCCGCCCGGTAGGCGGCGATCTTGTCGGTCAGGGGGACGCCGGCGTCTTCGAGATGGGACCTCGCGGTGAGGGCGACCGTCTCCGCCGCGCGGCGGGAGCGGACGAACGCGAGGGTGCGGACCCCGTCGACCACGAGGTCGGCCAGCAGGTCGGCGGCCTCGGCGGTGGCGGCCCGGCGAATTGGAGCTCCACCTTCGCCGCGCAGATCGGTCAGAGGCGGCTCCCACAGGGCGACCGTCGTCGTGCCTCTGGGGGAGGCGTCCAGGGTCACCTCGGCCATCTGGAGGCCCGTCAGACGCATCCCGGTCGTCGCCGGGTCGCTCGCCGTTGCCGAGGCCAGGAAGAACACCGGGGAGGCGCCGTACTTCGCGGAGACCCGGCGCAGGCGGCGCAGGATCTGGGCCACGTGGGAGCCGAAGACGCCGCGGTAGCCGTGGCACTCGTCGACGATCACCAGTCGCAGGCGCCGCCAGAACGACGTCCAGGCCGAATGCCTCGGCAGGATCGAGCGGTGCAGCATGTCGGGGTTGGTCAGGACGTAGTTGGCGTTGCGCCTGACCCAGACCCGTTCCTCATGGGGCGTGTCGCCGTCGAAGGTCGCGGCCCGCAGGCCCTGGACGCCCAGCGCGGCCACCGAGCGGAGCTGGTCGGCCGCCAGGGCCTTGGTCGGGGTCAGGTAGAGCACGGTGCCGCCCGACAGGGCCTCGGTCAGCGCCGGGACCAGATAGGCCAGCGACTTCCCCGACGCGGTGCCTGTGGCGATGATCACGTTTTGGCCACGGTGGGCCAGGTCGGCGGCCTCTGACTGGTGGCTCCACAACCCCTGTATCCCGAGTCCCTCGAAACCCTCCCTCACCAGCGGGGGGACCCAGGTGGGCCACTGGGCTTGACCTGCCTGACGTGCCGGAACATGCTCCACATGAGTGACCCGCCCGTGGCGGCCCGCGACCGTGACCAGGCGGTCGAGAAGAGGACCGTTCCGGTTTGGCGTACGCTCTCGGGGAAGAGCAGGGGACGTCTGCGAAGTCATGGGTTTCCATCCTGGCATCTCGGGGGAGAGTCGCCCGGAGTCGTGATTTCGTATAGACACAGGGGCGTGGCGTGGTTGAATGCCGCGCGTCGGGGTCGTGCTTTCCTAGGATGCACGATCCGCATCGGGACCTACGCAGGCAAGGCGCTGGAGGATCAGTGGATCTGAAGTTGGACCACCGTACCGAGGACCGACTCACCATCGTCGAGGTTGAGGGTGAGATCGACGTCTACACCGCGCCCAGATTGCGTGAGCTGCTCATCGATTTGGTGAACAAGGGGAACTTCCACCTTCTCGTGAACATGGAGAAGGTCGACTTCCTCGACTCGACCGGCCTTGGTGTGCTGGTCGGCGGGCTCAAGCGGGTGCGGGCGCACGATGGCTCCCTGGAACTCGTCTGCACTCAGGAGCGGATTCTGAAGATCTTCCGGATCACCGGACTGACCAAGGTCTTCGGGATCTACGCCTCTGTGGAGGAGGCCAAGGAAGCCCACGGCCGAGACAAGTAGTCATGGCCACCGTCGAGCTGACGTTCAGCGCGCTACCGGCCCACGTGCGTACCGCTCGGTTGGTCGCGACGGCCATCGCCCGGCGCACCGGGGTGGCCGAGGCGCTGCTGGACGAAGTGCGGCTCGCCGTCGGAGAGGCGTGCTCCCGGGCCGTGGAGGCACATCGTCTCCACTGTCCGGGGGAGCCGATCCGGATCGAGCTCAAAGACGACTCGGGGCGGTTCGAGGTCACCGTGACCGACGCCGCCCCCAGCGACGACCTCAAGGCCGTCGATTCCTCTGACGGATACCGGCTGGTCGACGCGATGCTCGGGATAGTGCCCGAGATGCCCGGCCTCGGGATCGCGGTGATCGCGGGCCTGGCCGACGACGTCGAGGTCTCTCCCGGCCCCAACGGCGTGAAGATCAGAATGAGCTGGCCGGCCGCTCCGACCCCCAACGGGTTGGCCGCGGTCTGAGTGAGCGGTGACCGGCTCAGGCCGGTCACGGCTCGCGTTTCGAAGTCAGGGCTCCCGGTCATCCGGGAGCCCTTTTTTACTTGTGCGCAATCCCCGTGACATACGGCGATGCCCAATCCGCAGCCGATCTGTTCACCAATTTGCGGGGCGCAGGGGGTTCATATATGGCGGAGCGCTGCGTAGAGTACCCGGCACCGGCCAAGGTATTGCGGAACGCAACCGGAAGCGGCACTGCCAATGACCCGGAAGTGCGCCGCCGGAGCTCTCCTCCTACGGGGCAGCCGTAACATTTTGGGGCAGCCACTCCCGGGCAGGACCTACCCGTCTGGCCGAGGAGGACGGATTGTCTGCTCCTGCACATTTTCTAGCCGTGGATGACGGTACGGCGGTTTCCCTGAGCGGTGGTCACCTCACTCTCGTTGTCGTGGTGGCGGCCGTGGCCCTGCTCGCCCTCGCTGTCGCGGGCGGGCTCGTACGCGAGGTTCTCGCGGCGGGCCAGGGCACCGAGCGCATGCAGAACATCGCGAAAGCTGTTCAGCAGGGTGCTGCCGCCTATCTGACCCGGCAGTTCAAGACGCTTGCCATCTTTGTCGTGTTGATCCCGCTGGTGCTCCTGTTGCTGCCGGCGGAGACGACGGGGGTGCGTATCGGGCGCAGCGTCTTCTTCGTGATCGGCGCGCTGTTCTCGGCGCTGACCGGTTTCATCGGCATGTGGCTGGCGGTGCGCGGCAACGTCCGCGTCGCCGCGGCGGCCCGTGAGTCCGGTGAGAAGACGGCGATGCGCATCGCCTTCCGCACCGGTGGTGTGGCGGGCATGTTCACCGTCGGGCTGGGCCTGCTGGGCGCGGCCATCGTGGTGTTCGCGTACAAGGGAGACGCCCCGAGCGTCCTCGAAGGCTTCGGTTTCGGCGCGGCGCTGCTCGCGATGTTCATGCGAGTCGGCGGCGGCATCTTCACCAAGGCCGCCGACGTCGGCGCCGACCTGGTCGGCAAGGTCGAGCAGGGCATCCCCGAAGACGACCCGCGCAACCCGGCGACCATCGCCGACAACGTGGGCGACAACGTCGGCGACTGCGCCGGCATGGCGGCCGACCTGTTCGAGTCGTACGCGGTCATGCTGGTCGCCTCGCTGATCCTGGGCAAGGCGGCGTTCGGCACCGAGGGCCTGGTGTTCCCGCTGATCGTCCCGATGATCGGCGTCATCACGGCGATCATCGGCATCTTCATCACCGCCCCCCGGGCGGGCGACCGCAACGCGATGGCCGCCATCAACCGCGGCTTCTTCATCAGCGCGATCATCTCGGCGATCTTCGTGGCGGTGGCGGCGTTCCTCTACCTGCCGGGCAGCTTCGCCGAGCTGAACGGCGGCGTGCAGAACCTCGACGCCGACCCGCGCTGGATCGCCATCGGCGCGGTGCTCGTCGGCCTGGTGCTGGCCAGCGCGATCCAGATCCTCACCGGCTACTTCACCGAGACGAACCGCCGTCCGGTGAAGGAGATCGGCGAGAGCTCGCTGACCGGCCCCGCGACCGTCATCCTGTCGGGCATCTCGGTCGGCCTCGAGTCGGCCGTCTACTCGGCGCTCCTGATCGGCGGCGCGGTCTACGGCGCCTTCCTGCTCGGCTTCGGCAACGTCACCGTCGCGCTGTTCGCGGTGGCGCTGGCCGGCACCGGTCTGCTGACCACGGTCGGCGTGATCGTGTCGATGGACACCTTCGGCCCGGTCTCCGACAACGCGCAGGGCATCGCCGAGATGTCCGGCGACGTCGAGGGCGAGGGCGCGCAGGTGCTGACCTCGCTCGACGCCGTGGGCAACACGACCAAGGCGATCACCAAGGGCATCGCGATCGCGACCGCCGTACTGGCGGCGACGGCGCTGTTCGGCTCGTTCCGCACCGCCGTGGAGACGGCGCTGGCCGGGGCCTCGACCGAGGTCAAGAGCATGCTGGGCGGGTTCGCGAACTTCTCGCTGAGCGTCGACGCGCCGAACGTGCTCGTCGGTCTGATCATCGGCGCGGCCGTGGTGTTCCTGTTCTCCGGTCTGGCGATCATGGCCGTCGGGCGCGCGGCGATGCGGGTGGTCTTCGAGGTACGCGACCAGTTCCGCAGCAAGCCCGGGATCATGGCGGGCACCGAACTGCCCGACTACTCCCGCGTGGTCGACATCTGCACCAAGGACTCGCTGCGTGAGCTGGCGACGCCGGGTCTGCTGGCCGTCATGACCCCGATCGCGGTCGGTTTCGCGCTGGGATACGCCCCGCTGGGCGCCTTCCTGGCCGGGGCCATCGCGGCCGGCACCCTGATGGCGGTCTTCCTGTCGAACTCGGGCGGCGCCTGGGACAACGCCAAGAAGCTCGTCGAAGACGGCCACCACGGCGGCAAGGGCTCCGAGGCCCACTCCGCGACGGTCATCGGCGACACCGTCGGCGACCCGTTCAAGGACACCGCCGGTCCGGCCATCAACCCGCTGATCAAGGTCATGAACCTGGTCGCGCTGCTGATCGCGCCGGCCGTCGTGACCTACTACGACAACGTCGCCCTGCGGATCGGCGTGACGGTCGTGGCCGTGGTCGTCGTGATCGGCGCGATCATCGCGTCGAAGCGGCGCTCGGTGACGATCGACCGTCCGAACAGCGACAACGAGAAGAAGCTGGAGCCGGTGGTCAGCTAGACCCCCGGCGACGGCGGCCCCCCGGCACCCACGTGCCGGGGGGCCGCCGCACGTCCATAGACTCGACTTCCATGAACGACAAGGGTGGCCGCGGCCTGGCGGGGATTCTGCTCGGCATGGCTCTGATGTTCGCCGTCATCGTGGCCCTCGCCATGTGGGCGATGCCCTGAAAGGGGAGTAGACCGCGTGAAGACGCTGATCGTGTTGCGGCACGCCAAGGCCGAGCACACGCCCGGGGTGCTCGACTTCGACCGGGTGCTGACCAGCCGAGGCGAGCGCAACTCCCGTGAGGCCGGTGAGCTGATCGCCCGGCTGACACCCGACCTGATCGTGGCGTCGCCGTCGGCGCGCACCCGGCTGACCGCCGAACTCCTCGGCCTCGACGGGGTGCCCATCGAGTTCGAACGGGACGTCTACGAGGCGTACACCGACGAACTGATCGAGATCGTGCGGCGCACCGATCCCGAGGTCGGCACGCTGGTGCTGGTCGGGCACAACCCTTCGGTCCACGACCTGGTGGTGCAGTTGTCGGGGCCGCAGACCGAGAACTTCAAGCCGGGGGCGTTCGCCGTGATCGAGCTGCCGGGGCCGTGGGAGGAGCTCGACCCGGGCACCGGCACCCTGGTCGATGGCCACCAGCCTTAGAGACCGCGGCCTCGCCGTCGGCTACGGCCTCGTCGGCGCGGCCGGCCTGCTCATCCCGCTCCTGATCGGGCTGGCCACCGGGCAGCCCGACGTGGGCGGCGTGGTGGCGCTCGGCGCCTTCCTGGTGACCATCAGGGCCAATCCCGATCCGCCGGGTGTACGTCTGTCGTTCATGCTCGCCGGCGTGCTCGTGCTGGCCGCAGGGTCGGTCCTGGGTGTCTTACTCGTCGGGAACGACTGGCTGCTGATCCCGGTGGCGACGCTGGCGGCGGCCCTGGCCATCAGGTTCCCGGTGGTCGGCTTCACCGCGCCGCTGGCGCTGCTGCTCACGGCCGCCAACCCGCTGCCGGTCGACCCGATCCCCCATCTGGTCCTCCAGGTGGTCGGGGGGCTGCTGGCGGCCTTCCTGCTGACGCTGCCGTGGGCCTGGCGGCGCACCCGCCCGCTGGCGGCCACCCTGGCCGAGGCCGCCGGGTTGCTGGCCGACCTGCTGGAGGCCACCTTCGACGGCGAGCGCCGGGAGGACCTGCGCGACGAGGTCGCGAGCGCCCTCCACGACGCCCGCACCGCCTGCGCCCGGCACCGCTGGGAACGCCGCTCGCGCGACGCCGAGCGGGTCACCACGGCCCTGCGCCGGGTCTTCTACGAGGCCATCACGCTGCGCGAACTCGCCGATGCGACGGGCCTGCGCACGGAGATCGAACCGCTGACCGCCGAACTGGCCGCCCGCACCCGGGCCCTGTTCCGCGACGACGTCGAGATCGCCGAGGTCGACTTCGCCGCCCTGATCGACGATCTGCGCGGCGAACGCCCCGACGACGAGCGGGAGCTGCTGCGGCTGGTGCTGCTGCGCCAGATCGACCACGCCGCGACGCGCATCAGGGCCGCCCTCGACCAGGTGACGATGCCGGCGATGAAGCTGAAGTCGGTGCTCATCCCGATCCCGCAGCTGCCGGTGGAGAGCCCGGTCACCGACGCCATCATGATCGTTCCTAGATCCCCGGCGATGCGCCTGACCAGGGACGACCCCGGGTTCCGCCATCTGCTGCGGGCCATGCTGGGCACCGCGATGGCGTGCGTGATCATCGCGATCTTCACCCCGGAGCACGCGCAGTGGCTGGCGCTGGGCGTGCTGCTGACCATCCAGCCCACCTACGGCGAGACCCTCGACAAGGCCGGCGCCCGCGTCGGCGGCAGCATCGCCGGGGCGCTGGTCGCCGCCGTGGTGCTGCTGATCGCCCCCGGGTACGGCGTGCTCGCCGCCCTGATCGTGGTCAGCGCCGGCCTGGGGTTCGGCCTGTACGCCGTCCACTACGCCTACTGGGCCACGTTCATGACCATGTGCGTGCTGCTGCTGATCGACATCCAGGAGATGCAGACCTGGGACATCGCCGGGTTCCGGATCGGGCTGAACGTGCTCGGCGGGGCCATCGCGCTGGCCTGCGTGCGGTTGTTGTGGCCGCGCGGCGAGGGGGTGCGACTGCGCCGGCGGATGGCCGACCTGCTCAGGGCGCACGCCCTGGCGGCCCGGACGCTGGCCGAGGCGACCCGGGGCAGGCGGCCCGAAGGGGCGGCCGAACTGGCCATCCGGCGGGCCGCCGACATGGCCGAGGCGGTCGGGCAGGGCATCGCCGCGATGGCGCACGAACCCGGCGCGGGCGAGACCGGGCACGTCGCCGAGCTGCTCGAAGAGGTGACCAGGGTCCGCGACGGGCTCATCACGCTGACCTCGGTGTTGCGGGAGGACCCGGGCAACGACGTCGGCCCGGCTCCGGCCGTGCTGCACGCGGTGGCCGACCGGCTGGAGGGCGGGGCGGTGGCCGTACAGGAAGGATTGCCCTATCAGCCGCAGGGCGACGTCGACCAGACGCTTTCGGAACTGCGGACCTGGCTCGGGAAGCTGGCCGTCACCCGGCTGGGCGAGCTCGACGCCGACCCGGCCGACTCCCGCACCGAGGTCAGGAGGGCCCTGCTGCACGCGGCCGCGGCCGACCACGCGCTCAAGGCCCTCGCCGACGACTCGGCGCGGGTGGTGAGCCTGGCTACCGGGGACCGGTGAGGCCGTCTTCGGCGTCGGCCGCCTCGACCTCTTCGCGGGAGATGCCGAGCAGGTAGAGGATCGAGTCGAGGTAGGGCACGTTCAGCGCGGTGTCGGCCTTGGCCCGGACCACCGGCTTGGCGTTGAAGGCGATGCCGAGCCCGGCGACCTCCAGCATGTCGAGGTCGTTGGCGCCGTCGCCGACCGCGACCGTCTGGGTGACCGCGATCCCGGCCTCCTTGGCGAACCGTTCCAGGGCGCGGGCCTTGCCGGGCCGGTCGACGATCTCGCCGACGACCTTCCCGGTCAGCCGGCCGTCGACCACTTCGAGGGTGTTGGCGGCCGAGTAGTCGATGCCCAGGTCGGCCACCAGCGTGTCGGTGATCTGGGTGAACCCGCCGCTGACGATCGCGAACTTGTAGTCGAGCCGCTTCAGCGTGCGGACCAGGGTGCGGGCGCCGGGGGTGAGCACGACCTCCTTGGCGACCTTCTCGAAGACCTCTTCTGGCAGCCCTTCGAGCAGCGCGACCCGGCGGATCAGCGACTCGGCGAAGTCGAGTTCGCCGCGCATCGCCGCCTCGGTCACCCGGGCCACCTCGTCGAGGTTGCCCGCGTGGCGGGCCAGCAGTTCGATGACCTCGCCCTGGATGAGGGTCGAGTCGACGTCCATGACCACCAGGCGCTTGGCCCGGCGGAGGATGCCGGTGCGCTGCACCGCCACGTCGACCTGCTGGTGGCTGGCCTCAATGGCTAGCTCGGACCGCAGCGTCTTCGGGTCGGCGCCCGAGACGGCCATCTCGATGCAGGTCACGGGGTAGGACGACAGGCGTTCGATGCGGTCGATGTTGGCGCCGCTGGCCGCGATGCGGCCGGTGATCCCGGCCATCGCGGCCGGGGTGAGCGGGTTGCCGAGCACCGAGATGTGCAGGCGCCCTCGCCTGCGGGCCTCCTTGGAGGCGGTCCCGGTGGTGAGTTCGAGGTCCATGTCCAGGTCGGCTGCGACCTGCTCGATTGCGGTCCACAGGCCGCCGATGGTCTCACCGGTGCCCTTCGGTTTGCCTCCCGCGTAGGCCACCAGCACGCCCAGCGTCAGGCGGCCGCGGATGACCACCTGCTCGACGTCGGCGACGGTCACGGGAAAACCGGAGAGTACGGAGAAGAGTCGGGAGGTGACCCCAGGGCGGTCAGGACCGGTGAGCGTGATCAGAAGAGTGCGCTGTTTCATCCCGGATCTCTGGGCGTAGGACGGTTCCGTCGTCTCAACGCTACTGGGCCTGATCCCGGGGCCGTACACCAGGTTCACCATGCGGACGCCGACACGCCCGAAAAGTGAGAGATCTTCGTCACTTCCTCATGTCGTCATTTCCCTCATGAAGACTGAAAGGGAACTCCACCTCACGGACGCCCGCGGACGGTACTCCGTCAGCCTCGCCACCAGCGCGGCGGACGTCCAGGCGGCCCAGCGGCTGCGCTACGAGGTGTTCGCCGGGGAGATGGGCGCGCGGCTCGACTCCCCGGTGTCCGGGCTCGACGCCGACCGGTTCGACGCCTACTGCGACCACCTCATCGTGCGCGCGGGCACCGAGGTCGTCGGCACCTACCGGATGTTGCCCCCCGGGCGCACCGACCGGATGTACTCCGACGGCTACTTCGACACCGCCCGGCTGGCGGGCGTCCGCGACGGCCTGGTGGAGGTGGGCCGCACCTGCGTGCGCGCCGACCACCGGGGCGGCGCGGTGATGGGCCTGATGTGGGCCGGCATCGCCCACTACATGGTCGGCGGCGGCCACTCCTGGCTCGCCGGGTGCTGCTCGGTGCCCCTCGACGACAACGGCGCGGCCGCCGCGGGCGTGGTCGCCAACATCGACCTCGGGCCCGAGGAGTACCGCGTCACCCCGCGCAGGCCGTGGACGGGCGGCACCCCGCCGGAGCGGTTCGTGATCCCGCCGCTGCTGCGCGGCTACCTGCGGCTCGGCTCCTGGATCTGCGGCGCGCCCGCCCACGACGCCGACTTCGGCACCGCCGACTTCTTCGTGCTGCTCTCGCTGGCCAACGTCGACGCCCGCTACCTGCGGCACTTCCTGGGAGAGGCGGCATGACCATCACGGCGCCGGTCCGGGCGCTCACGCCCTGGTTGCCGCTGGCGCCCTGCGAGCCGGACCTCTGCGTGGCGCCCGCGCGCCGGCCGGCCGGGCTGGTCAGGCAGGGGGCGCGGCTGGTCGGCGCCGTCGTCGTGCTCACCGCCGGGCTGGTCTTCGCGGTGTTCGCCCGGCGGTTGTCGGCCGAGACGCTGGCGCGGGTGACGATGGCGTGGTCGCGGCTGCTGCTGCGGGCCCTTGGCATCAAGGTCACGGTCGCCCAGGGGTTCGCGTTCGTCGGCGGCGCGGCCGTGGCCGTCAAGGCCGTCTCCGACGAGGCCGGGGCCCTCATGGTGGCCAACCACATCTCGTGGCTCGACCCGCTCGTGATGGCGGCCGTCATGCCCTCGCGGCTGCTGGCCAAGAGCGAGATCGCCCACTGGCCGCTCATCAACACGCTCGTCGCCGGCTCCGGCGCGATCTTCATCGACCGCGAACGGCTCAGCCTGCTGCCCCGTACGGTCGGCGAGGTGACCGGCGCCCTGCGCGCGGGCGACACCGTCGTCGCCTTCCCCGAGGGCACCACCTGGTGCGGCCAGAGCATGGGCGGCTTCCGCCCGGCCCTGTTCCAGGCCGCCATCGACGCGGGCGCGGCCGTCCGCCCGGCGACGATCCGCTACCTGGAGGACGACGCCACCTCCGCCAGGCCCTGCTACGTCGGCGGCGACTCCCTGATCGGCTCGATCGCCCGCGTGGCCTCGACCAAGCACATGACCGTCGAGGTCACCATGTTCCCGCCGGTCGCCGGAACCGGCCAGACCCGGCGCTCCCTGGCCGGAGTGGCCGAGGCCCAGGTCCGGACCGCCCTGGGGGCGACCCACGGCGGCCTGCACTCCTGACGCCGACAAGCGACCAGGCCAAGGGCCTGATCGCCTGTCCCTCCGATTCACGATCAGCGGTCGAACTTCGCCAGTCGCAGCGGCGGAGTGTGGTTCACGAAGGCCGTGCAGTTGCCGGGCCACGCCGGGTTCATGCCGGTGCCCGGTGTCGGGTTGACCGTGCACGACGTCTGCCGGATCTGGCCTGAGGCGCTGGCGACCGTGACGTGCAGGTCGTTGCCCATCACGGCCAGGGACACCCCGGTCACGTTGCCCGGGTATCCGGGCACGCTGCTGAGGTTGTTCCAGAACGGGTTGGTGCGCGGGTCCCGGACCAGAGTGGTGCCGTTGCCGGGGGCGTAACCGATGAACTTGTTGTTCCCCTGGAAGGCGGTGTCGATCGAGGTGCCGGACTGTCCGGGAGGTCCGGGCGGTCCCTGCATTCCGGGAGGTCCGGGAGGTCCGGGCGGGCCGGGACGGCCCTTGCAGATGTAGCACGGCTTGTGCTTGTACTTGGGCCAGCGGCCGCAGTCCCAGTGGTTGCAGCTGGGCCCCTGCGGAGCGGCCACCACGTGGTGGCTCGTGACCTGGCGGGCTTCGGCCGCCTGCGCGGGCGTCGCCGTGGAGAGGAGACCACTCGTCATCAGCGTCGCCGCCGCGGCGGTCAGGAAGGACGCCTTGGTCAGCGGGTGCGATGACCCGGTCGTGGAACGGTGAATCACTGAAGTTTCTCCTGGTCGGTCTGAAGTGAGGCGCCCGCGTGTTCGGCCTCGCGGAGGCGCCAAGATCAGCAATACCCGCCGGGAAATGCGATTCGTGAGGCAGCGGTTACGTATCGTGCAAAATCGTGATAACAGCGGCGAACGGGGCTGTTGATAACAGTTGGGGCGAATCGCCCGCCTAGCTTGTTCCCTAGGTAGTCTTCGCCCCATGGGCTCCACGATCATCGTCAATGATCTGCGAAAACATTATGGTCAGGTGCGCGCCGTAGACGGTGTTTCGTTCTCCGTCGAGGAGGGCGAGTTCTTCGGCATCCTCGGGCCGAACGGGGCCGGGAAGACCACCACGCTGGAGATCGTCGAAGGTCTCCGGGAGGCCGACTCCGGCACCGTCGAGGTCCTCGGCATGCGCCCGTGGCCGCGCAACGCGAAGTTGCTGACGCGGATCGGCGTACAGCTGCAGGCGACCTCGTTCTTCGAGCGGCTCACCGCGCGCGAGCAGATCAGGACCTTTGCGTCCCTCTACGGCGTGGCCCACAAGAAGGCCGACGAGATGCTCGGCCAGGTCGGGCTGGAGGACAAGGCCGACACCCCCGCCGAACGGTTGTCGGGCGGCCAGGGGCAGCGGTTGTCCATCGCCTGCGCCCTCGTCCACGACCCCGACATCGTCTTCCTGGACGAGCCCAGCGCCGCCCTCGACCCGCAGGCCCGCCGCAACCTGTGGGACCTGCTGCGGCAGATCAACGACGACGGCCGCACGGTCGTGCTGACCACCCATTACATGGACGAGGCCGAGTCGCTCTGCGACCGCGTCGCCATCATGGACGACGGCCGCATCCTCGAACTCGGCGCCCCGGCCACCCTGGTCAGAGGGCTGGAGGCGGTCACCCGCATCAGCCTGGAGACCGGCACGCTCACCGTCGAGTCGGCCGCCGAACTCGCCGGCCCGGGGGCCTCCGTCGACGACGACGGCGTCTCGGTCACCATCGGCACCGACGACCCGGCCCGGGTGCTGACCGCGCTGGCCGAGCGCAACCTGCTCACCGGCATCCAGGTGCGCGGGGCCACCCTCGAAGACGTCTTCCTCAACCTCACCGGACGGGAGTACCGCGCGTGACCGCCTTCACGTCCCTGTCGCGGGCGATGTTGCTCGGCTGGTTCCGTGACCGGTCGGCGCTGTTCTTCTCGATCCTGTTCCCGCTGATGTTCCTGGTCCTGTTCGGCGGCGTCTTCAGCGACATGGGCACGTCCAAGATGACGGTGATCCAGGTCGGCCAGGTGCCGCTGCTGGAACAGAGCGCGGCGGGGCTGGGCGACGTCCTGGAGATCCAGAAGAGCGACGACCCGGCCGCCGCGCGCGAGAAGGTCAAGGAGGGAGACGTCGTCGCCGCGATCAGCCAGCAGGGCGACGCGCTCCAGGTCTTCTACTCGGCCGCCGACCAGGTGCGGTCGGGCACCGTCCAGGGTGTGCTCCGGCAGGTCGTCGCCCAGGCCAACGCCGCTGGGGTGCCGCAGCGCTTCACGATGAGCGCCCAGCAGGTCGAGGACGACTCGCTCAAGGCCATCCAGTACGTCACCCCCGGCCTGCTGAGCTGGGCGGTCGCCATGGGCGCGGCGTTCGGGGCGGCGGCGACGCTGGTCACCTGGCGGGAGAAGCGCATCCTGCGGCGGTTGCGGTTGGCCCCCGTCTCACTCGGGTCGGTCGTCGGGGCCCGCGTCGGCGTCAGCGTCGTCATCGCCCTCATCCAGACCGCGATCTTCCTGGGCGTCGCGTCGTTGCCCTACTTCGGGCTCCAGCTGTCGGCCTACTGGTGGATGTCGATCCCGCTGATCATCGCGGGCACCCTGACGTTCATGGCGATCGGCCTGGTCGCGGGCGGGCTGGCCAAGTCGGCGGAGGCCGCGTCGGGCATCGCCAACCTGATCGTGTTGCCGATGGCGTTCCTGTCGGGCTCGTTCATCCCGCTCGACGCCGCGCCCGGCTGGCTCCAGACGTTGTCGAACGTCTTCCCCCTCAAGCACCTCAACCAGGGCCTGCTCGACGTGATGGTGCGCGGGCAGAGTCCGTTGTCGGCGCTGCCGGAACTGGGCATCGTGCTGGCGTTCGGGCTGGTCATCAGCCTGATCGCGATGAAGGTGTTCCGCTGGGACGACGTCTAGGAAAGCGGGAACCCGCCGTCGCGGCCACGACGGCGGGTTGTGGGGGTGCCTTGGGGTGCCGCTACTTCTTCTTGGGCTTGACGACCGCCGTCTTGACGGTGCGCATCATCTCCCAGCCCTTGAGGTTCTGCTCGCGCAGGCGGGCCCGGTCGAGGTTCTCCGCGCCGGCGGGGATGTCGTACACCCAGGCGCCGACCTTGCCGGTCTGGGTGCCCTTGGCGGTCTTCTTCAGCTGGAACCGCAGACTCACCCAGGTGGAGTCGCCCACGTCGAGGATGAAGTCGTTGGGGCACAGGAAGTGGCGCCCGTCGAGGAAGCACTTCAGCCCGTCGCCGGCGCCGTAGGAGATCTTCTTCTTGAGGTCGACGTCCTTCGGGAGGAGGCCGCCGACGTCGAAGTAGTCGGCCGCGTGGGGGCCGTTGTTGGTCACCTCGAAGGTGTAGGTGACGTAGCCACCCGGCTTGGCCTTCTTCGTGTACGACAGCTTCGTGACCTTGAACTGCGACCACGGGTCGTCGGCGGTGGTGGCCGAGGCGGCGGCCGGGGCGACTAACGCCGCCGCGGCCAGCAGGGCGACCCCTGCGATCGTGCGCGTGACAGTGCGCATGTGTTTTGTCTCCCAATGAACAGACGGGGAGAGAGAAGGAACCCCCGTGATACTCGAAGGGATTTCCTACCATTTCCCGGCTGAACTGCGAAAGATCTTTTATATGTCGATTCGGCGCGTTCCAAGGATGAGATGGACGTCGCCGAACTCGTGCCACAGATAACCGTGGTCGAGCGCCGCCTCATACGACTTCATGACGAGATCGGCGCCCCCGACGGCCGACAACATCATGAGATGGGTGGACCGGGGTTCGTGCAGCCCGGTCAGCAGCCCGTCGACGACCTCGGGCGGATGCTCCGGCGAGACGATCCGCGACGTCCAGCCCTCGTCGTGGCCGGTCTCCAGCGCCCGCACCACCGTCGTGCCGACCGCGATCACCCGGCCGCCGTTCTCCTTGGTCATCCGCACCAGCCGCCGGGTGGACGCCGGGACCTCGAACCGTTCGGCGTAGGGCGGCTCGTCCTTCTCGGGTGAGGCCACCCCCGTGTGCAGGGTGACCGGCGCGATCGTGATCCCCCGGGAGACCAGGTCGGTGACCAGCCGGGTGGTGAACGGCCGTCCGGCGCTGGGCATCTCGGCGCTGCCCGGGATCCGGCCGAACACGGTCTGGTAGTCGTCGATGGGCCAGTCGCGGTCGACGTAGGAGTAGCGGATCGGCGTGCCGTGCCGCTCCAGGTAGCCGACGACGTCGGCGTCGAGCCGGGCCTTCCACAACCGAGGGGTGAAACGTTCGACCAGCCGCAGCGTGGCCCCGCCCGGAAGCGGCAGCCACTCGCCCGGCGCCCCGCCCTGGTACGTGGTGCCTCCCGGGCACCGCAGCTCGACCAGCCACTCACCCCAGGGCAGCTCGGTCGAGAAGTGCACCCACAACCGGTCGAGCTTCACGGCGGCCGGCAGGGTGCGCGAGTTGTTGACCACGACCAGGTCGCCGGGGTCGAGCAGTTCGGGCAGGTCGGTGAAGGCGTGGTGGGTGATCGCGCCGGTCAGCCGGTCGGAGACCATGAGCTTGACCGAGTCGCGAGCCTCCGGCGGGCGGTGGGCCTCGTTGACCGACGGCAGGGCGAAGTCGATGCTCATGCCAGGCTCCCCTTGGTGTGGCGGCCGCTGGCCGGGCGCTCGGCGACCAGCCTGACGATCAGCGGCGCGACCTCGTCGGGGAGCGGCGCCTCGCCCGCCTCCTGCGGCCCGATCGCGTCGGCCAGCATCCGCGTCCGCATCTCGCCCGGGTCGAGCCACCAGACGGCCACGTCGCGTTCCTCGACGGCCAGCACGTTGGAGAGCTGCTCCAGCGCGGCCTTGGTCGCGCCGTACCCGCCCCACCCCTCGTAGGGCTCGACGGCGGCGTCGGAGGAGACGTTGACGACGGCCCCCTTGCGGCGGCGCAGCGCGGGCAGCACCGCCTGGGTCAGCGCCAGCGGGGCCACCACATTGGTCTCCAGCAGTTGCCGCAGCACGGGCACGGGATAGTCGCCCAGCGCCGGAAGGGGCACCGCCCCCAGCCCACTGGCGTTGTTCACCAGCAGATCCAGGTCCGGTACGGCTTCCGCCAGCCGCTCGCGGTGCGCGGGATCGGCGACGTCCCCCGCGATCGCGGTCGCGCCGAGACGCCCGGCCGCCTCGGCGAGGTCGTCGGCGCCGCGGGCGGTCAGGGTCAGGTGCCATCCGTCCTTGGCGAGCTCGGTGGCCAGCGCCAGCCCGAGCCCTCGGGAGGCCCCGGTGATCAGTGCGTTCTTCATGGGCTCAACGCTAGGAATTCCGGCGATCGAGCACATCGGGCCCGGGACCGGCCGGACCTAGGCCTTCCGGGCTAGGACTTAGGGTGGCAATCATGCGGGATAGTCAGGACGCCCTGCTGAACGCCGTCAGCGCGGCCGTCCTCGCGGTCACCCGGCACCTCTCCCCGCGAGAGGTGCTGCAGGTCATCGTGCGCTCGGCCCGGGAGCTCTTGGACGCCCGCTACGCCGCCCTCGGCGTGCCCGACGACGACGGGTCGTTCGCCGAGTTCGTCGCCGACGGGATCACCCCCGAGCAGTGGGCGGCCATCGGCCCCACCCCGCGCCAGCACGGCCTGCTGGGCGCGATGTTGCGCGAGGGCACCCCGGTCAGGCTCGGCGACGTGCGCCGCGATCCCCGCTTCGACGGCTGGCCCAAGGCCCATCCGGTGCTGAAGGACTTCCTCGGCGTGCCGATCCAGGACGGCGACCAGGTGCTCGGCATCATCTTCCTGGCCAACAAGGCGTGCGGGCCGTTCACCCACGACGACCAAGATGTGCTGACCCTCTTCGCCGCCCACGCCGCCATCGCGCTGACCAACGCCCGCCTCTACGAACGCGGGCGCGAGCTGACGGTCATCGAGGAGCGCCAGCGCATGGCCCGCGAGCTCCACGACGCCGTCACCCAGAAGCTCTTCTCGTTGCGGCTCACCGCCCAGGCCGCCAGGGCGCTGCTGGCCACCGACCCCGAACGGGCCGCGCGCGAGCTCGACACCGTGCAGCGCATGGCCGGAGAGGCGCTGGCCGAGCTCAGAGAGGTCATCGTCGAGCTGCGGCCGGCCGAGCTCGACAGCCACGGCCTGGTCGAGACGCTGCGCAAGAACGTCGGCCTGCTCGACCGCCTCCACGCCCCGGCGGTCACCTTCGAGGGGCGTTTCGACGGCGAGCTGCGGGCCGAGACCGAGGTCGCGGTCCTGCGCGTCGCCCAGGAGGCCCAGCACAACGCGCTGCGCCACTCGGGCTGCTCCACGCTGCGGGTGCGGCTCTGGCTCGAACACGCCGACCTCGTGCTGGAGGTCGTCGACGACGGCGGCGGCTTCGACGGCGAGCCCACCCGGGGCCTCGGGCTCGAGTCGATGCGCGACCGGGCGGCCGGAGTCGGTGGCAGGCTTGACGTGATCTCCCGGCCGGGGGCCGGGACGACGGTGAGGATGGTGGTGCCGACATGATCCGGGTGCTGATCGCCGACGACCATCCGATCGTGCGCCAGGGCCTGCGCACGTTCCTCGAGGTCCAGGGCGACATCGAGGTCGTGGCCGAGGCCGGCGACGGCGCCGAGGCCGTCAAGCTGGCCCGCGCGTTGTCGCCCGACGTCGTGCTGCTCGACCTGAAGATGCCCGTCCTCGACGGGCTGGGCGCGCTGGCCGAGCTCGACGGCGCCGCCCGGGTGATCGTGCTGACCTCGATGACCGAACGCGGCGACGTCGCGCCCGCGATGCGGGCCGGGGCGGCGGGCTTCCTCTACAAGGACGTCGACCCGGCGGCGCTGGTGTCGGCCATCAGGGCCGTGCACGGCGGCCAGGTCGCGCTGGCCCCCGAGGCGGCCGAGGCGATGCTGACGCCGTCGTCGTCGGAGGCGGTGGCGCTGACCGACCGCGAACGCGAGGTGCTGGCGCTGATCGCCGGCGGCCGGTCGAACCGCGAGATCGCGCGGGCGCTCGACGTCGCCGAGAAGACCGTCAAGACGCATGTGTCCAACGTGCTGATGAAGCTGGGCGTACAGGACCGAACCCAAGCGGCCCTGTACGCCGTGCGTCACGGACTCGCCTAGAAGGCGATCACGTGCCCTTCTTGCGGTTGCGCGTGGGGGCGCGGTCGGGCTTCGGCGGCGGCGGGGGCGGCGGCACGTAGACCTGCTTCGTGGACTTCTTCTTCTTGACCGAGGGGGCCACGATCTGGGTCTTCACGGTCTTGGTGAAGATCCAGCCCTTGATGCCCAGTTCGCGCAGGCGCTTCTCGTCGAGGTCGCCCGCTCCGGTCGGCACGTCGAAGGTCATGCCGCCGAGCTTGGCGGTGGCGGTGCCGCGCGTCTTCTTGTTGAGGGTGACCTGGATCGTCAGCCACGTCGAGTCGGTCTGCCAGTCCTCTTCCGGGTCCGGGTAGAGGATGGGCGGCGGCCAGCACCAGAACTCGTTGCCCTCCCACGTGCACGTGGTGTTCTTCGGGCCGTTCCACTTCAGGGTGCTGATGATGCCTTTCGGCAGGATGCCCCCGATGTAGTAGTAGTCGGCGCTGTGCGGGCCGACGTTGGTGATCTCGAAGTAATAGGTGATCTTGGCCCCGGCCTTCACCTTCTTCGGATAGACGACGTGGTGCACCTTGAAGTTGGCGAAAGGGTCCTTCTTCACGGTGACGCCCTTGGCGGCGCTCGCCAGAGCGGGCGCGGCGCTCGCGGGCACGCTCACCGCGAGCGGTGCTAAGAGCATGAGTCCGGCGACGATGCCGGAAGTTCGGCGCATGGAATTCTCCGTTGGACAAGACATGGCATTCCCCGTATGTCTAGACCATTATCACTTTGGAACGGTTAAGCACTACTACACTTCGCGTAGAGTTGATCGTTTGTACGGGGGAGCACCGTCGTGCCGCAGACTTCGCCATTACGGCCTGGCGACCCAACTGAGCTGGGGGTTTACCGCATCGCCGCGCGCCTTGGGGAAGGCGCGCAGGGGGTCGTGTACGCCGGGACCGCACCCGACGGGACCCCGGTCGCGATAAAACTGTTGCGCGTTACGGACGCGATCGACGCCGATTCGTTCCTCCGTGAAGTGTCGGCCGCGCGCCGGGTCGCGCAGTTCTGCACCGCCCAGGTCCTCGGCGCCCACATGGACGGCGACCGCCCCTACATCGTGTCCGAGCTCGTCGACGGCATCTCGTTGCAGAAGGTCGTCCAGCAGGAGGGCCCCCGCACCGGCGGCAACCTCCACCGGCTGGCCGTCGGCACCATCACCGCCCTGGCGGCCATCCACCGGGCCGGGATCGTGCACCGCGACTTCAAGCCGTCGAACGTGCTGCTGGCCCAGGACGGGCCGCGCGTGATCGACTTCGGCATCGCGCGGGCGCTCGACTCGTCGTCGACCCTGTCGAGCGGGGTCGTGGGGACGCCGGCGTACATGTCGCCGGAGCAGATCGAGGCCAAGCGCGTCGGCCCGCCGTCCGACATGTTCAGCTGGGCCGTGACGATGTTCTACGCGTCCACCGGCCGGCCCGCCTTCGGCCACGACAGCCTGCCCGCCGTGCTCTACCGCGTCATGAACGACACCCCCGACGTCTCGACGCTGCCCGACCTGCTCCGCCCCATCGTCGAGGCCAGCCTCGACAAGCAGGCCGACAACCGCCCCACCGCCAGCGAGGCGCTGTTCGCCCTCCTCGACCACCAGGTCGACGACGACCTCGACAAGTCCCTCCTGGCCGGCCTCAACGCCGCCTCCAAGAAGAAGGACACCCCACCACCCCCGGTGCGCACACCCGCCGACCCCGGCCCGCCCCCGCCGCCGGTCACCCCGGGCTTCGCGCCGCCCGACCCCCAGGCGCCCCACCTGCGGCCGCCGGTCCAGAACTTCCCGCCCCAGGGCTACCCGCAAGGGCCCGGCCAGAGCTTCCCGCCCCCGGGTTACCCGCAGGGACCCGGCCAGAGCTTTCCCCCGCCGGGTTACCCGCAAGGGCTCGGACAGGTGCCTCCCGGCGGTTACCCGCAGGGCCCGCCGCAGCCGGGCCCGCCTCAGCAGGGTCCCGCGCAGGGGTACCCGCCGCGTTATCAGCCCCCGCCGCCGCACCAGAGTTTCCCGCCGCCCGGGTACCAGGCGCCCAACGGTGGGCATCCCGCGCCGCCGGTCGAGCCGAAGCCCAAGGGCAAGGCGAAGAAGGCGAAGGAGACGCCGCCCCCCGTCGAGGTCGACGCCGACGCGACGACGTTCCACCCCCGGCCCGACCCCACCGGCGGCTGGCTCGGTGAGGCGCCGCCGACGAAGAGCAGGGCGGGCCTGGTCACCGGGATCCTCGTCGGGGCGCTCGCGGTGGCGGCGACCGCGCTCTTCCTCGTACCGAACATCTTCGGCGGCGACGAGGACGACCCCGGAAAGATCCCCGCGGCCGCCCAGGACGCCATCACCGAGGCGCCGGCGACCCTGACGCCGACCACGACCCCCGCGGGTTCGGTCCCGTCACCGGTGGCCGCCTCGATGTCGCCGACGACCCCGCCGTCGCCCACGCCCAGCCCGACGCCGACCGCGGCCCCGGTCCCCGAACTCGGCAAGCAGGACGGCGGCTCCCTGGCCGGGCACCGCAGCTCCATCTACTCCGTCGCCGTCGGGGGCGAGAAGGACAAGCCGGTCGTCGTCACGGCCAGCGTCGACCGGTCGGTCCGGATGTGGAACGCCGAGTCGCACAAGGCGCTCGGCAAGCCGTTCTACGCCCACGGCGACTGGGTCTACGCCGTCGCGACGGCCGAGGTCAACGGCCGCCCGCTGGCCGTCACCGGCAGCCGCGACGGCTCGGTCCGCGTCTGGGACCTGGACAAGCGCAAGGCCGTCGGCGGCGGCCTGTGGGGACACGGCAACTCCGTCTACACGGTCGCCATCGGCAAGGTCGGCAGCAAGTGGGTGGCCGCCTCGGCCGGCGCCGACGGCCGGATCCGCCTGTGGGACCTGAAGACCCGCCAGCCCATCGGCAGCGGCATCAGGGCCCACAAGGACGTCATCAACTGGATCGCCTTCGGGAAGGTCGGCGACAAGACCGTCATCGTCTCGGCCAGCGAAGACAAGAGTCTCAAGGTCTGGGACGCCTCGTCCAGGAAGCAGTTCGGCAAGACCTTCAGGAGCCACGGCAAGCCCGTCTACTCCGTCGCCACCGGCGAGGTCGACGGCAGGGCGGTGGCCATCTCGGGCGGCCAGGACAAGAAGATCCGCGTCTGGGACCTGAAGACCGGCAAGCAGATCGGCGACAGCATGACCGGCCACAAGGACAACGTCTACTCGCTGGCCTTCCGCGAGATCGGCGGCCACCCGATGGCGGTCTCCGGCTCCACCGACGGCACGCTCCGCATGTGGGATCTGGAGCAGTCGGAGGAGGTCGGCAAGCCGGTGAAGGCCCACGACGGGAAGAACGTCTACTCGGTCGGCTTCGCCGACGTCGACGGCAAGACCATGGTGGTCTCGGCCGGTGAGGACAAGCGGGTCAGGTTCTGGAAGCTGACCGACTAGGCGCTGAGTTGTTCGAGGATCGCGTGGTGGGCGGCGACCCGCGCGCGGCGCACGGCGTGGTCGAGGGCCTTGAGCGCCTCCCGGCGCGCGGTGACCTGGCCGGAGGTCAGCCCGCGCTCCTCGGCCAGCCGCAGGGCCAGCGAGAGGCGGGCCGCCAGGTGGCCGACGCGGTGGGCCCGCCCGGGGTAGCCGGGCGCCAGCGCGCCGTCGACGTGGTCGAGCGCGGGGAAGCCCTGCATGGGCCCGTCGACCGAGGTCAGCGCGTCGGTCGCCGACCGCATCGCGGCCGACAGGGCGCGTTCGGCGTCGGCCAGCTGCGGCACGTCGGCGTCGGCCGCGTGGGCGTCGTGGACGGTCCACCGGATGCCCGAATAAGACGAGCCGCGCCGGTCGGGGGAGGGCACCAGCCCGAACCGCCGGGTGCCGAGCACGGCGATGACGGCCTGCCCCGCTTCGAGCGCGGCGCCGTTGAAGACCGGCGGCCCGGTGAGGCCGAGAAGGTCGCCGGGGATGGGCAGCGCCAGCCGGAACGACGACAATCCCGTCGCCCGCAGCTCCGCGAGGAAGACGCGCAGCGGCGACTCGCCGGTGATATCGGTCACGATCTGTGGACCGGCCGACCGCTCAAGCGCGTCGACGGCGTCGTCGAGACCGGCATGGCCGGTCAGCCAGGCGTTGCCCCAGGAGACCAGGGCCGCGGAGATCGGTGAATCGGTGCGCACCCCAACCACGATAAGGCAATAGATTTTACGCGGACGGATTCGGACGTGAGGGGGATCGTCGTGGGCGGTCAGGTGCTCAACATGCGTGGCGTCGCCATCCGGCGCGACGGCGCGATCCTGGTGCGCGACATCGACTGGGCGGTGGCCGAAGACGAACGCTGGGTGGTGATCGGCCCCAACGGCGCTGGCAAGACCACGCTGCTGCAGATCGCCGCCGCGCTGCTGTTCCCCACCGACGGCCACGTCGACATCCTGGGCGAGCGCCTCGGGCAGACCGACGTGTTCGAGCTGCGTCCGCGCATCGGCCTGGCGAGCTCGGCGCTGGCCGAGAAGGTGCCGCCGGAGGAGAAGGTCATCGACCTCGTGCTGACCGCCTCCTACGCGATCCTCGGCCGCTGGACCGAGGAGTACGACTCCCACGACGTGACCCGCGCCGTCGAGCTGATCGACCAGCTGGGCTGCGCCCACCTGATCCGCCGCCGGTTCGGCACCCTTTCAGAGGGCGAGCGCAAGCGTGTGCAGATCGCCCGCGCCCTGATGCCCGACCCCGAGCTGCTGCTGCTCGACGAGCCGGCCGCCGGGCTCGACGTCGGCGCCCGCGAAGACCTGGTCAGGCGGCTCTCCCAGCTGGCGCAAGACCCGAAGGCGCCCACGATGGTGCTCGTCACCCACCACGTCGAGGAGATCCCGGCCGGGTTCACCCACGCGCTGATGCTCCGGCACGGTTCGATCGTCGCGCAGGGCCCGATCGACTACGTGATGACCGGCGACAACCTGTCGAAGACGTTCGGGGTGCCCCTGGGGCTGGAGAGGAACGCGGCGGGCCGTTGGTACGCCCGGCCATTCTGATATTTCGTTCTTTTTCCTCTTGTAAAGCGTCGTCCAAATATCATTTACTCCAGTCGTCACAGACTGGAGTGGACGCATGACCCAGATCGTCATCACCTTCCTCGTGGTGGGCCTCGCCGCGTTCGCGCTGGCCCGGACGATTCGCATCGTGCCGCAGGCGACCGCGCGAATTGTCGAACGATTCGGTCGATATCACCGCACGCTGAACGCGGGACTGAACATCGTCGTGCCGTTCATCGACCGCATCAAAGTCGAGGTCGACCTGCGCGAACAGGTCGTGACATTCCCTCCCCAGCCGGTCATCACCTCCGACAACCTGGTCGTCTCCATCGACACGGTCATCTACTTCCAGGTGACCGACCCGAAGGCGGCGACGTACGAGATCGCGAGCTTCATCGTCGCGGTCGAGCAGCTGACCGTGACCACCCTGCGCAACGTGGTCGGCGGCATGGACCTCGAACGCACGCTGACCTCCCGCGAGGAGATCAACACCGAGCTGCGCGGGGTGCTCGACGACGCGACCGGCCGCTGGGGCATCCGGGTCAACCGGGTCGAGCTGAAGGCCATCGACCCGCCCGCCTCCATCCAGGACTCGATGGAGAAGCAGATGCGCGCCGACCGCGACAAGCGCGCCGCGATCCTCACCGCCGAGGGCAACAAGCAGTCGGCCATCCTCACCGCCCAGGGCGAGCGCGAGGCGGCGGTGCTGAAGGCCCGCGGCGAGGCCGAGGCCGTGGTGCTGCGGGCCCAGGCCGACGCGGAGGCCCGCGCGATGCGGGCGAAGGGCGAGGCCGACGCGATCGGCATGGTCTTCAAGGCCATCCACGACGGCAACCCCGACGAGAAGCTGCTGGCCTACCAATACCTGACGACCCTGCCGCAGATCGCCAAGGGCGACGCCAACAAGTTGTGGATCGTGCCGTCCGAAATGGGCAAGGCGCTCGAATCGCTGGGCGGCCTCTTCCAGCCGCAGGGCAAGCCGGACAAGGACCTGCCCGCGAAATGACCGACGGGCGTGTTCCGGCCCGTCGGCTCATCCCCGCGACGACCTGACGGGCATCGATCGGCCCGTCGGCGAAGCCCTTCTGACCTGACCGTAAGTTCCGCCCCCATGTCCTGAGCTCGGACCGCTGCCGCCTAGGATTCCGTCAGCCGGTACGAGATGAGGGTCTGTGACACCGTGTTGACGGCGTGGGAGGCGGTCGCGGTGTTCGCGGCCGGGATCGGGGCGGGCGGCATCAACGCCGTCGTCGGCTCCGGTTCGCTGATCACGTTCCCGACGCTGCTCGCGGTGGGTTATCCGCCGATCGTCGCGAACGTGTCCAACAACATCGGGCTGGTGCCCGGCGGGGTCACCGGGGTGCTCGGCTACCGGGCCGAGCTGACGGGCCAGCGGGCCCGGCTGACCAGGCTCGCCGCCGCTTCGGTCCTCGGCTCGCTCGTCGGCGGGTTCCTGCTGCTCCGGCTGCCCGCCCAGGCGTTCAACGTGATCGTGCCGATCCTGATCGGCGTCGCCTGCGTGCTGGTGGTCATCCAGCCCCGGGTGGCGGGCTGGATCTCCCATCGCCGCCGTTCGGAACACGGCGGGCCGTGGCTCTGGCTGGGGGTCTTCGGGGCCGGCATGTACGGGGGCTACTTCGGCGCGGCCCAGGGGGTCGTGCTCATCGGGCTGATGGGGGTGTTCCTCGACGAGGAGCTCCAGCGCCTCAACGCGGCCAAGAACCTGCTGTCACTGCTGGTCAACTTCACTGCGGCGGTGCTGTTCATCCTGATCGCCGAGGTCGACTGGACCGTCGTCGCGCTGATAGCCGTCGGTTCGGCGATCGGCGGATTCATCGGCGCGCGCATCGGCCGGCGCATTCCGTCGCCCATCCTGCGCGGGGTGATCGTGGTGGTGGGCATCGTGGCGATCGTGAAGTTGTTGGCCTGATTTATGCGTACAAATTATCGAAAACGGGTATGAAACCCCATGTGAAAGGCGATCGCGTAGAAATCGTCATCGACGCCGGAGGAACCCCCCGCACCTACGAGGTCATCGCGACGAAGGCCGGCCGCCGGGTCGAGGTGACCACCGGCCGGGGCGTCGTCGAGGTCTCAGAAGTGACCAGGAACGGAACTCCGGTCCGCACCGCCCGGTTCATGCAGAGCCGGGTGCTCGCCCTGGTGGAGCACCCGATCGACGCTAACGAGCCGGCCTGACCTGAACCACGCCGTCGCGGCGCACCCTCGTCTCGAACGAGGGCTGCTTCGCCGTCGCCGGGCCGTGGATCACCGCGCCGTCGGCGATCCGGAACACGCTGCCGTGCCACGGGCACACCACGCACGGCTCGCCGTTCTCGACCGTCACGCGGCCCTGGTGCAGCGGCCCGGCCAGGTGGGAGCACCCGTCGGCGAGCACCGTCACGCCCTCGCCCAGCCGCAGCACGAACAGGTCGATGTAGCCCAGGCGGCGGGCGACGGGCCGGCCGTTGGGCAGGTCGCTGATCGGGCCGAGGTCGTGCCAGCCGGTCGGCACCAGATGGCTGACCTGCTCGGCGTGGTTGGCCCCCGCCGCGAGCCGGTAGGCCAGGTGGCCCCCCAAATAGGCGCCGGCGCTCGCGGCCATCAGGCCCGCCGTCGCGAAGAACCGCCCCGCCTTCTCGCGCCCGGCGATCCGGAACGCCAGCGAGCCCGCGTAGAGGCCGACGGCGGCGGCGTTGGCGAGGGCGTGCACGAAACCGACCCGCTGCTGCTCGCGGTGCAGGGTCGACCAGTCGGTGACCCCCGCCGCGGCGGTCGGCAACGCGGTCGCCAGGCCCGCCGCCAAGACGGTCCGGGCGGCCATGGGGTCGGCCTTGGTCACGTCGAGGATGGCGGTGGCCACGAAACAGCCCACGGCCACGGTCGCCAGCGGCGGGTGCACCGGATGGCCGATCGGCACGCCGTGGAGCGCGTCACGCACCCAGCCGGGCCCGATGCGGGCGCGGACCGCCTTCGCGAGCCCTCTGATCGGCCGATCGAGCGTCGTGGCGTGTTCGAGCCGGTCGAGGAGATCGCCGCCGCCATTGCCGATTTTGCGTGGCTTCGCGGACTTCTCGGTTGATCTGTCCATCGATGTCACCCCCTGACACGACGTACCCGGCCTGTCAGGAGACGAACATCATCGGGCGAGGTGACCTCGGAGCACCGAGGTCTCCACCAGGTCGTGGGCGTAGGCGCCCAGGGTGGGGGAGCCCTCCTCGATGATCGACACGTTGGCGAGCACCTGCGAGGCGGTGACCTTGTAGAGGGCCCAGGTGCCGCCGTCGTTGTGGTGGTTGGCCATGATCGGCGCGAGCCGGTCGAGGGCCTTGGCGTAGCGGGCCTCCGGGGTCTGCCGGGCCTCGAACTCGTCCCAGAGCTCCCGGAGCGGGCCCGCCTGGTCGCTCGGCAGCAGCCCGAAGATCCGGTCGGCGGCGGCCCGCTCGGCCGCCTCCTGAGCCTCGACCGCCACCCGGTCGTAGATGAACGTGTCACCGGCGTCGATCTCGACGATGTCGTGGACGAGCAGCATGCGCACCACGCGGTCGATGTCGGTGCCTTCCGGGGCGTGCTCGGCCATCACCAGCGCCCAGACGCCGAGCTGCCACGAGTGCTCGGCGTCGTTCTCGCGGCGCGATCCGTCGATGAGGGTGTTCCGGCGGATGACACGCTTCAGCTTGTCGATCTCCACCACGAAGGCGAGCTGAGCGTCGAGGCGATCCCGGTGCTGCGCGATGGTCACCGCGCCACCCTATTCCGTGGTGATCAAACGCGGCACAGGATCACCGGAACACCGTTGAACACGGCATTCCCGGACAGCGGATCAATGATCTTTTCATCGGTCAGCACGTTGACGTTCACGCCCGCGTTCCCGGAAGCCACTTGTTGCGGCACCCCGTCGTGCCCCCAGCCGTGCGGCAGGCTCACCACCCCCGGCATGATCTTGTCGGTCGGTTCGAGGACGACGGTCAGCTCGCCCGCCGCCGACCTGATCAGGGCGCGCTCGCCGAGCCCGAGCCGGTCGACGTCGTCGGGGTGGATCTGCAGCGTGCAGCGGTTGCTGCCGCCGACGAGCCGCTCGATGTTGTGCAACCAGGAGTTGTTGGAGCGCAGGTGGCGGCGTCCGATGAGCACGAACTCCGGGTTCTGTACGGCCAGCCGCTCCCTGAGCCGGGCCACGTCCTCGACGATCTCCGGCGGCGCGAGCTCGACCATCCCCGAGGCCGTGGTGAGGATCTCCGGCAGCCGCGGCGTGAGGGGCCCCAGGTCGAGCCCGTGCGGGTGCTCGTCGCGCAGCTTGCGCAGCGTGAGGTCGCCGCCGTTCCATTTCCCGTACGGCCCCAGCCGCAGCATGGCGTCGAGACGACGCTCGGTCCCGGTGTCCCCGTCGAGTTCCGCGGGGTCGTGGTCGCCGATCAGCTGCGCGATGATCAGGTCGTCGACGCCGGAGAAGCCGGAGGCGATCTCGATGAGCCGGATGAGGATCTCGGCCTCCGACGGCCCGTCCGACGCGAGGACCGGCGGGGAGTAGCGGGCGTAGTTCCGCACCGCGAAGCCGAGCAGCGCGAAGTCGTAGTGGCCGGTGGCCAGCAGCCGGGGCGGCGGCAGGATCACGTTCGCGTGGCGGGTGGTCTCGTTGAGGTAGACGTCGACGCTGACCATGAAGTCGAGCTTCGCGAGGGCTCCCGCCAGCCGCGTCGCGTTGGGCGCCGAGGAGGCCGGGTTGCCGGCCACGGTCACCAGGGCCCTGATCCGCCCCTCGCCCGGCGTCTCGATCTCGTCGGCCAGGGTCGCGACGGGCAGCTCGCCGTTGGTCTCCTTCAGCCCGCGCACCCGGCTGGTCCACCGCCCGGTCCGGTAGGGCTTGCGCCGGCGCGCCCCCTCGGTCGCGGGCGTCGCGAACATGGCCCCGCCCGGCCGGTCGAGATTGCCGGTGAGGACGTTGAGGACGTCCACGAGCCACTGCGTCACGGTGCCGAACTCGGCGGTGCAGGTCCCGATGCGGGCGTAGACGGCGGCGGTGGGCGCGGCCGCGAGGGCGCGCGCGAGCCGTACCGTCACCTCGGCCGGGACGCCGCAGGCGGCCTCCACCACCTGCGGCGGGAAGTCCTTGACGACCGCCTCGACCTCGGCGAGCCCCTCGACCGGCAGCGTGACCTTGACCGGGCCCTCGGCGAAGAGCGTGTGCACGATCCCCGCCAGCAGGAACGCGTCGGTCCCCGGCCGGACGAACACGTGCTCGTCGGCCAGCTCGGCGGTCCGCGTCCGCCGGGGGTCGACCACGACGAGGGTCCCGCCCCGCCTGCGCAGCGCCTTGAGCCGCCCGGGGAAGTCGGGCGCGGTGCAGAGCGACCCGTTCGACTCCAGCGGATTGGCCCCCAGCATGAGCAGGAAGTCGGTGCGGTCGAGATCGGGCACCGCGATCGTCAGCGGATGCCCGAACATCAGCCCCGAGGCGACGTGCTTGGGCATCTGGTCGGCGGTGCTCGCCGAGAAGACGTTCCGGGTGCCCAGCGCCCGGATCAGCGCCCCTCCGTAGAGCGACCCCGCCATGCTGTGGGCGCTGGGATTGCCCAGATAGATGGCCCGCTCGGGTCCCGAGATGTCCTTCAGGCCCTTGGCGACGGCCGCGAAGGCCTCCTCCCAGCTGACCTCGCGCCACTGGTCACCCTCGCGAACCAATGGTGCGGAAAGCCGGTCGGGATCTTCGTCGAGCCGCCCGAGCGAGGCCCCTTTGGGGCAGATGAAACCCTTGGAGAAGGGATCGTCCCGGTCGCCGGTGACCTTGGTGACGTGATCGCCTTCCAGGGTGATCGTGAGACCGCAGACGGCCTCACAGAGAGGACAGGTTCGGTGGACGGTCGTCATGGATCTCATCGTGCGCCCGTCAGCAGGAGGGGCGGAAGCCCCAGAACGGAACAAAATTCTGCGGCCCCCGCCGTAGCCCAGACGCCCCCGCGGACCGTCCGGGCCTCCTACTGAGCCGTGCCCGGCGCCCGGTGGGCACGGCCCAGCTCAATGGGTCAACCGGCCAGCACGAGCCGGCCGGCCTCCTCGACCTCACGGACGACGTCGAACCGGGGATCGCGGTAGACACGACTCCCGAAGCCCCTGCGAGTGGTGGTCCACTCCAGCTCATAGGCCCAACGATCCTGCGCGGAGCACAACCGACGATCGGCCCCATCACGGAGCAGTATGAGTCGGGCCTTGCATAGCAAGATGGCGTTGGTACGGTGGAAGGGCATAGGAGACTCCTTATCGGTGGCTTCGAGTGGAGCTCTCGGGTCGGGTCGTCGGTGGCAGCCTTCGGCCCGGCCTTTTTTCATTGCCGGAAGGTCGCAACGCGTGGTGTGTCCGGTTGCGATCTTCTGTGAACCGTTCTGTCTCTGATGTTCCATCAGATGAGAATTGTCGGCAAGACGTCACGAAAAAAAATCTGTCGAATGCGTGCAACGCTCGATGCAAATTGCATACGATGCAAGGTGGCTCTCCCGATGGGAGCCCCAGTCCAGCTCGTCGAGGACAGAGGGGACGAGGATGGCAGACAAAATTGTCACGCCACGTCGCCAGCGACTCGGTCAAGTGTTGAGAAGCCTCCGTGAAGCCACAGGCAAGACGGGGACCCAGACGGCCGAGGAGTTGGGCTGGTCAGCCGCCAAGGTCAGTCGTATAGAGACTGCGCTGACGCTTCCGAGCGAGGATGACATCGCCGTCCTAATCGATCATTACGGGAACGACACCGTCACCCTCCAGAAGGTCCTCAAGCTACGCCACGACGCAACCCAAAAGGGTTGGTGGGAAAAATATGGCGAGTCCCTCACCCCGGGTTATGCCGCCTATATAAGTCTTGAGGCCGAAGCAACAGAAATGCGTAACTGGGAACCGATGATATTCCCGGGACTGTTGCAAACGCCCGCATATGCTCGCTATCTGGTCGGCAGAACCATCCATCCGGTGGTGAAGATTCCTCCGGCATTCGTCCGAGACCGTGTTGAGGTTCGGATGAGGCGTCAGCAGACACTTCTGTACGGCGACAAGCCGATACAGCTCCAGGTCGTATTCGACGAGTCCGTGCTCCGGCGGGACATCGGCGATCCGGAGGTCATGCTGGAGCAGTTGCGGTATGTGATCGAACTGACCGAGCTGCCCAACGTGGAGCTTCGGATCAGTCCGTTAGGGACACCATCACCAGCACCTTGGGGATCATTCGTGCATCTCAGATTCGCTGATCTCCCTGACGTCGTCTACCTCGAAGATCCAGAAGGTGGACGCTTCGGAAGCAATCCCGAACACGTGTTCGGGTATGAGAATGCTTTCGACGAACTCATGGAAGTGGCACTCGACCGACAGGCTTCTGTGCGGCTCATTCAGGAGTCGATGGCGCAGTGGCAGGCATAGGCGCCCCACGCGCGGACAGGATCGATCAGCGATGGACATCAATGGCGCTGGCTGGAAGAAGAGCTCGTGGAGTGCCAGCGGCAACTGTGTTGAGGTTGCCCAGCTCGACGTCGATCGCATCGGAGTCCGCGACAGCAAGGATCAACATGGTCCCGCTCTCGTTTTCACGGCCAGCGAGTGGCAGGCATTCATTGGAGGCGTAAAGGACGGCGAGTTCGATCTTTAGTGGCGAAAGCCATGTGGTGACCGATGCCGCTGTGCCTGGTGTTGCATAGCTGGACCCCACCGTCACCTTTGCGGTATTGAGCATGAATGCCCCTTTTGGTCATTCTTAGGGTGACCAAGACGAAAAGGGGTGGGCCGTGTCGAATGTCGACATGTCCGATGCCGTCTGGCACAAGAGCAGCTTCAGCGCGGCAGGCAACTGCGTTGAAGTTGCTCGGTTGTCGGGGAGCTACACCGCAGTCCGCCACAGCCGGGACCCCGATGGGCCCGTACTGGTCTTCACCGAAGCCGAGTGGAACGCCTTCCTTCAAGGTTTGGCGGTTGGAGAGTTCGACTAGGCGCTGACGTGAAACGGCCCGCATCCTCGGTGGGGAGGACGCGGGCCGTAACCATGGTGAGGGGTCAGCCGATGCCGAGGCCACGTGCCACGCCCTGGCCCAGGTCCTTGTGGACGTTGGTCCAGTATTCGACCACCCGCTTCTGCACCTCCGGCGTCATCTCGGGCGCCGACGCGTGCCCGACGATGTTGCTCGTCAGGTTGGTCCGGTCGTCGTCGCTCAGCACGTTCTCCCACAACGCCCGGGGCTGCACGAAGTCGTCGTCTTCGCTGTGCGCTCGGTAGGCGGAGCGCATGATCTCCCCGGTCACGTGGTAGGTGTCCCCGGCGTACAGGTCCTCGAAGGCCGCGGGGCCGCCCATGCTGTTGGGCGCGTACACCGGGTCGGGCATGTTGGCGTACCGCATCGCGCCGTCCCTGTTGTAACTGTGGACGGGCACCCGCGGCGCGTTGATCGGCAGCTGCTGGTAGTTGGGGCCGATCCGGTACCGGTGGGTGTCGGGGTAGGAGAACAGCCGTCCCTGCAGCATCTTGTCGGGCGAGGGGCCGATGCCGGGCACGAAGTTCGACGGCTCGAAGCCCGCCTGCTCCACTTCCGCGAAGTAGTTCGCGGGGTTGCGGTTCAGGGTGAAGCGGCCGATCGTGATCTCCGGGTAGTCGCCGTGCGGCCACACCTTCGTCAGGTCGAACGGGTTGAAGCGGTAGTCGGCCGCCTCCTCGAACGGCATGATCTGCACGTTCACCGTCCACGACGGGTGGTCGCCGCGCTTGATGGCGTCGTACAGGTCCCTGATGTGGAAGTCGGCGTCCTGGCCGACCATCGCGGCCGCTTCGGCGTCGGTGAAGTTCTTGATGCCCTGGTCGGTACGCAGGTGGTACTTGACCCAGAACTTCTCGCCCGCCGCGTTGTACCAGAGGAAGGTGTGCGAGCCGAAGCCGTGCATGTGGCGCCACGACGCCGGGGTGCCGCGGTCGGTCATCAGGAAGGTCACCTGGTGGGCCGACTCGGGTGACAACGTCCAGAAGTCCCACTGCATGTTGTGGTCGCGCATGTGGTTGTCGGCGCGGCGCTTCTGGCTGTGGATGAAGTCCTGGAACTTCTGCGGGTCCCGCACGAAGAAGATGGGGGTGTTGTTCCCGACCAGGTCGTAGTTGCCCTCGTCGGTGTAGAACTTGATGGCGAAGCCGCGCGGGTCGCGCTGGGTGTCGGCGCTGCCGAGTTCGCCGGCGACCGTCGAGAAGCGCAGGAACAGGTCGGTCCGGGCGCCCTTCTGGAACAGGCCGGCCTTGGTGAACTGGCTGACGTCCTCGGTGATCTCCATGAACCCGTGGGCGCCGCCGCCCTTGGCGTGGACGACGCGCTCGGGCACCCGCTCCCGGTTGAACTGGGCCATCTTCTGGATCAGATAGTGGTCCTGCAGCAGGAGCGGTCCTTCGGCGCCCACCGACAGCGAGAACTCGTCGCTCGGGGCCGGGGTGCCGGAATCCGTCGTGGTACGTGGCCTGTCAGTCATCGGGTGTCCTCCAGAAGTCGTCTGGCCTATCACCACTTTCCCCACGCTACGTCGCTTAACTTGAACTGTTCAAGTAATTGAACTTCCCCAGTTTGTCCATAAGAAGTCTCCCTAAGGCGCGAACCTTCATGAGATGGCATGCTCTGGACCGTGAGACGTGCAATTGCGATGATCGCCGCCGCTGCCCTGAGTGCCGGATGCGCCGCCGCCGCCGACGATCCCGGGGTGGAGCGCGTCAAGGCCCCTGAGCAGGCCACCCGCGAGAGCCCCTCACCCAAGCCGTCGCCGACCAGGAAGCCGTTCACCATCGCCTTCGGGGGTGACGTCCACTTCGAGGGCATCCTGCGCACCCGGCTGAACGCCAACCCGAAGACCGCCCTCGGGCCGATCGCCAAGGTGCTGTCGAAGGCCGACCTCGCGATGGTCAACCTCGAGACCGCCATCACCGAGGCGGGCACCCCGGCGCCCGGCAAGCAGTACACCTTCCGCGCCCCGGCCAGCGCGCTGACCGCGCTGAAGGCCGCCGGCGTCGACGTCGCCTCGATGGCCAACAACCACGGCATGGACTACATGCAGAGCGGCCTGGACGACTCCCTCGCGGCCATCAAGAAGGCGAAGTTCCCCATCGTGGGCGTCGGGCGCAACGCCACCGAGGCCTACCGGCCCTGGCGGACCGTCGTGAACGGCAACAAGGTCGCGATCATCGGCGCGACCCAGGTGCTCGACGCCGAGTTCATCTCCTCCTGGACGGCCACCGGCTCCCAGGGCGGCCTCGCCTCGGCCAAGGAGGAGGCGCGGCTGATCCAGGCGGTCAGAAACGCCCGCAAGAACAACGACACGGTGATCGTCCACCTGCACTGGGGCACCGAGCTGCAGAAGTGCCCCAACGAGGCGCAGCTCTCGCTGGCCCCCAAGCTGGTCAAGGCCGGCGCCGACGTCGTGGTCGGCGGGCACGCCCACATCCTGCTCGGCGCGGGCTACCTCGACAACGCCTACGTCAGCTACGGCCTGGGCAACTTCGTCTTCTACAACTGGGGCCCCGACACCGGCCGGACCGGCGTGCTGACCCTCACGATCAACGGCCGCAAGGTGCTGAAGGACACCTGGACCCCGGCCCGCATCAACGGCGGCGTCCCGGTCCCGGTCACCGGGTCGGCGGGGCGGCAGGAGATCGCGTACTGGCGGTCGCTGCGCGAGTGCACGGGACTTTCGGCCAAGCCCTGATTTTGTTAATGGGCTGGTCATGGCGTCGTGAGCACCTGCGGCACTAACGTCGCCTCATGACGCAGCGGTCCCAGTTCATCCTCGACGTCCTGCTGGCCGAGTTCGGTGAGTCCATCGCCCGCGAGCCCGCGGCGTTCCGCGCCAAGTTCCGCAAGATGGCGGCCTCGCCGTTCGCCTTCTACCGGGGCAGCGCGTGCCTGTTCTACGCCGACCTCTCGGACGAACTCGCCGACGAGGCGTTCCTCGACGACCTGACCTGCCGCGTCTGGATCCACGGCGACCTGCACGCCGAGAACTTCGGCACCTACATGAACTCCTCGGGCCGCCTGGTCTTCAACGTCAACGACTTCGACGAGGCCTACGTCGGACCCTACATCTGGGATCTGAAGCGGTTCGTGGCCAGCGTGGCGCTCATCGGCTACGCCAAGGCGCTGTCCGACGACGTGATCAGCGAGCTGGTCCGCGAGTTCGCCCACTCCTATCTCCACGAGCTCACCGCCATCGCCCACGGTGGCGACGACGCGATCGGGTCGCTCACCCTGGAGACCACCAGCGGGGTGCTGCACCGGGTGCTGCAGACCGCGCGGCTGAACACGCGGGTGGCGCTGCTCGACGAGGAGACCACGATCGAGAACTTCGAGCGCCGCTTCGCCGTCGCCGACAACCGCCGCCCGGTCGACGACGCCACCCGCGACGCCGTGCTGGCCGCCTACGAGAGTTACCTGGCCACGCTGCCGCAGCCGCTCAACCCGATTGAGCACCACGTCAAGGACGTCGTCCTGCGGCACGGCATCGGGATCGGGTCGGCGGGGCTGCCGTCGTACAACCTGCTGCTCGAAGGGCACACGCAGGCGCTGGAGAACGACGTCATCCTCTACATGAAGCAGGCGCAGGTCCCGGCCGTGGCCCGCTACATCGCCGACGAGAAGGTGCATGGCTACTTCAAGCACCAGGGCCACCGCACCGCCGAGTCGCAGCGCGCCCTCCAGGCCTACGCCGACTCCTGGCTCGGGTACGCCGACCTCAACGGCGTCGGCCAGCTCGTCGCCGAGGTCTCGCCCTACTCGGCCGACCTCGACTGGAGCGACGTCAACGAGCCCGTCGAGATCGCCTCGGTGATCACCGACCTGGGCCGCGCGGTCGCCCGCATGCACTCGGTCGCCGACGACGAGTCGAGCCACGACCTGGTCGACTTCTCCACCGAGGAGGCGATCGTCGCCGTGATCGGCGGCCGGGACGACGAGTTCACCACGCTGCTCGTCGACTTCGCCCACGAGTACGGCGCCCGCGCCCGGCACGACCATCAGCTTTTTGTGGATCTGTTCCGTAACGGCAGATTCCCCGGTCTGTAGATTCCCGGGCAAGATAGGGAGAGTGTCCAGCCAGCCCCTTGACTACTCCGACGATTCCGGGAACTCCTCGCTGCGCCGTCAGCCGACGCAGCGCCGCAGCGCGCGCCGGGTCGAGCGCATGCTCGACGCCTGCGCCGAGCTGCTGGACGAGGTCGGGTACGACGGCCTGTCGACGACCAGGATCGCCGAGCGCGCCGACGTGGCGATCGGCTCGGTCTACCAGTTCTTCCCCGACAAACGGGCCATCAGCCAGGCGCTGACCAGGCGGAACGTCGAGCTCTTCGTGGCCCGGGTGGGCCGCCGCTTCATCAGCGAGGAGTACCTCGGCTGGTGGGACGCGGTCGACGCGATCATCGACGAGTACGTCGCGATGCACCGTACGGTGCCCGGCTTCAAGTCGTTGCGGTTCGGCGACGCGGTCGACCTCAACCTGCTCGACGCGGGCACCGACAACAACACCGTCATCGCCGGCCGCCTGCGCGGGCTCCTGCTGAAGGAGTTCGGCATGGCCGACAGCGAACGCCTCGACACCGCGATACTCGTGGCGGTCGAGGGCGGCGACGCCGTGCTGAAACTGGCCTTCCGGCGGGATCCCGACGGCGACCCCGTGATCATCGCGGAGGCCAAGACCCTGGTGCGCAGCTACCTGTCGCGGCAGCTGCGCGAGTTCAACGCGGCGGCCAGCCGGGCGGCGCCTGGAGTTCGATCCGGCTCTTGATGATCGCCTCGACGGCGGCCGGGCCGAGCACCGGCGTGCGCGGCACGGCGAGGGTGATGCGGTCGAGCTGCGGCCGGCACGGTTGCCGGCGCGCGTTCTCGTCGCTGATGCGCGCGGCCCGCAACTGGGCGTCGCGCAGTTCGAGGGTGCGCATGTCGGCGCCCCGCGCCGACCGGATGTCCTGAAGTTGTGCCCTCAGCCGGAGCACCTCTTTGACGGCTTGTTCGTGGGCCTCGAAACGCGCCGCGACATAACCCGCCAAACCGGGCAGAATCGCAGCCGCCATGAGCGCGCAGGCCACTGTGAAGGTCGTCTGCTTGGAAAGGCCCATCGCAGTCCCGTCACCTCCTGATGGAGCTCAGGTCCCGTCAATAATGCCCATGAGCTGGAACGACACACGCTCTGTAGGTGATCTGGCGCGAATCGTTGCCGGAGGAACACCTGCCGTTGTCCGGGCAAAGACCCTTCGCGCTCGCTAGCCTCATCCTTGTGGCACATGTGACGCGGGAGCAGCTTGATCGTCTGCTCGAACAGGCTCTGCTGCTCGACGACCACGGTGCCCTCGCGGAGCGCCTCGACGACCTCGCGCAAGGGTACGAATCGGGCGAAGTATCCCGGGCCTACATCCTGGCCCTGGCCGCCGAGGAGTGGCGTCAGGCGGGTCACCCCGACGCGGCCCTCGACCGCTACCAGATGGCGGCCGAAGACGACGGGGGAGACGTCAACGTCGACCCCCGCGCGGGCATCGCCGACACCCTCTTCGAACTCGACCGGCCCGACGAGGCCCGCGACGTGATCGAGGCCCTGCGCGCCGCCCCCTGCACCCCGGCGACCGTGCTCAACGTGGCCGAGACCCTGGCGGCGTACGGAGACCTCGCGGGCGCCCACGAATGGGCCACCGAGGGCGTCACGGCCTGCCCTCCGGGCAACTCGCTACGCGAGTCCCTGCTGCGCACGCGCTACCGCATCCGCATCGACCTGGGCCTCCCGGAAGACGACCTCGACGCCCTGGCCTCCTAATCGAAGAACGGGCCGCAGAGAGACTCCACGACCCGCACAGACAACGGCGAACGGACCGCGAGAAGAACACTCGCGGCCCGTTCTTTGACTTGTCCGCCGAATGAGAGCGGTATATATCTCGCAAATGGGCCATTGATGGCCATATGTGGACGGCCCGCCCGCTCCTGAGAGCGCTGGCCGGAGGCGAAAAGGGAACTACGAAAAGCCTTAGTGGAGGAGAGCTCCGCCGAGGAGGCCCCCGGTCAGCTTGGTGATGCCGGACAGGCCGCCGAGGCCCAGGTCGTCGCTCTTCTTCCGCGGCGCGGGGGCCGGACGGGGCTGGACGCCGTCGACGACCCCGCCGACCGAGTCGCTGATCCCGCGCGGCACCACGCCGACGTTCGGGACCTTCGGCAGCATCTTCGTCACCCGGGGCACCGGCGGCACGCCCGGCAGGTCGGGCAGCAGCGAGAGGTCGGGAACCACGTTGGGCACCCCCGGCAGCGCCGACCCCGACGCGATGCCGAGCACCCCGTCGGCCCGCGCCAGGCCCGACAGGCCGAGCAGGGCGGCGGCGCGCTGGACGGTCCGGGCCACCTCGTCCTTCGGCGCCACCCGGCCGCACGGCACCCCCGCCAGGCGGCCGGCCTGGGCCATGGTCATCGCCGTCGAGCCGCCCGTGCGGGTCAGGTCGCGGACCGTCTGACCGGCCGCGCCGGCCGACCTCGCGACGTCGGCGGCGCCCTTCACGACCGACGCGGCGACCGCGCCCGTCTTGGCGGCGGCGCGGTAACCGGTCACGCACAGGCCGTCGTCTGCATGGGCCTGCTGGCCGGCGGCGGACAACCAGCTCACCCCGGCGGTGACGACCGCCAGGGCGACGAGCCGCCCCCGGATGCTACGTGGTGTCGTCGACATCGACGTCCCCCTGTTGCTCGCGGTAGTTCGGTGAGTGCCGAACGTAGCAGCGGGGTTTTCGCAGCCGGGAGCCGCTTGTCCCAGTCGTGGAGAACTGATTACGCGCCGGGCCGCACGCTCAGCGTGTCGCCGGCCTCGTCGAGGTCGACGATCACCTCGTCGCCGTCGCGGATCTCCCCGCTCAGCAGCGCGCGGGCCAGTTTGTCGCCGATGGCCGACTGGACCAGCCGCCGCAGCGGCCGCGCGCCGTAGAGCGGGTCGTAGCCGGTCAGGGTCAGCCACTCGCGCGCCGCCGGGGTGACCGTCAGCGTCAGCCGCCGGTCGGACAACCGCCGCGCCAGGTGGTCGACCTGCAGGTCGACGATCTGCGCCAGTTCCTCGGAGCCGAGCGCGTCGAACAGGATCACGTCGTCGAGCCGGTTGAGGAACTCGGGCTTGAACGACCCCCGCACCGCCGCCATGACGGCGTCGCGCTTCGCGGAGGCTTCGAGCGCCGGGTCGACCAGGAACTGCGAACCGATGTTGGACGTCAGGATCAGGATCGTGTTCCGGAAGTCGACGGTACGCCCCTGCCCGTCGGTCAGCCGCCCGTCGTCGAGCACCTGGAGCAGGATGTCGAAGACCTCGGGATGGGCCTTCTCGACCTCGTCCAGGAGCACCACCGTGTAGGGACGGCGCCGCACGGCCTCGGTGAGCTGGCCGCCCTCCTCGTAGCCGACGTAGCCGGGCGGGGCGCCGACCAGGCGGGCCACGCTGTGCTTCTCGCTGTACTCGCTCATGTCGATGCGGGTCATCGCCCGCTCGTCGTCGAACAGGAAGTCGGCCAGCGCCTTGGCCAGCTCGGTCTTGCCGACGCCGGTCGGGCCGAGGAACAGGAACGAGCCCGTCGGCCGGTCGGGGTCGGCCACGCCGGCCCGCGCCCGCCGCACGGCGTCGCTGACGGCCTGGACGGCGGCCTTCTGGCCGATGAGACGGCGGCCGAGCTCGTCTTCCATGCGGAGCAGCTTGGCGGTCTCGCCCTCCATCAGGCGGCCCGACGGGATGCCCGTCCAGGCGGAGATGACCTCGGCGATGTCGTCGGGGCCGACCTCCTCCTTGACCATGGTCTGCTCGCGCTGGGACGCCTGGATGGCGTCGGCCAGCTCCTTCTCCAGGCGCGGCACCTCGCCGTACATGAGGCGGGCGGCCTCCTCGAAGTCGCCGTCGCGCTGGGCCCTCTCGGCTTGGCTGCGGGTCTCGTCGAGGCGCATCTTCAGGTCGCCGACCCGGTTGAGGCCGGCCTTCTCGGCCTCCCAGCGGCCGACCAGGCCGTTGAGCTCCTCCTGGCGGTTGGCCAGCTCCTCGCGGAGGCGTTCGAGGCGGGCCACGCTCGCCTCGTCGGTCTCCTTGGCCAGGGCCAGCTCCTCCATCTTGAGCCGGTCGACGATGCGCTGGAGCTCGTCGATCTGCACCGGACGGGAGTCGATCTCCATGCGCAGCCGCGAGGCGGCCTCGTCGACCAGGTCGATGGCCTTGTCGGGCAGGAACCGGGCGGTGATGTAGCGGTCGGACAGGGTCGCGGCGGCCACCAGCGCGCCGTCGGCGATCTGGACCTGGTGGTGGGCCTCGTAACGGCCCTTCAGGCCACGCAGGATCGCGATCGTGTCCTCGACGGTGGGCTCGCCGACGTACACCTGCTGGAAACGGCGCTCCAGCGCCGGGTCCTTCTCGATGCGCTCGCGGTATTCGTCGAGCGTGGTCGCGCCGATCATGCGCAGCTCGCCCCGGGCCAGCATGGGCTTGAGCATGTTGCCCGCGTCCATCGCGCCCTCGGCCGCGCCCGCGCCGACCATCGTGTGGAGCTCGTCGATGAACGTGATGACCTGGCCGTCGCTCTCCTTGATCTCGTTGAGCACGGCCTTCAGCCGCTCCTCGAACTCGCCCCGGTACTTGGCCCCCGCGACCATCGCGCCCAGGTCGAGCGCCACGAGCCGCTTGTTCCGAAGACTCTCCGGTACGTCGCCCGCGACCACCCGCTGGGCCAGCCCCTCGACCACGGCGGTCTTGCCGACGCCCGGCTCCCCGATGAGGACCGGGTTGTTCTTGGTCCGCCGCGACAACACCTGCACCACGCGGCGGATCTCGGAGTCACGGCCGATGACCGGGTCGAGCTTGCCGTGCCGGGCCCGCTCGGTCAGGTCGACGCCGTACTTCTCCAGCGCCCGGTAGGTGTCTTCGGGGTTCTCGCTGGTCACACGGGTGTGCCCGCGCACCTTCTCAAAGGCGTCGAGCAGTGCCTGCGCGGTCGCGCCCTGGCTCTTCAGCAGGTCGGCGACCGGCCCGCCGTCGGTCGCCAGGCCCACCAGCAGGTGCTCGGTCGAGACGTAGTCGTCTTCGAGCTGCGCGGCCCGCTGGGCGGCGGTGTGCAGCACGGTCAGCAACTGGCGGGAGGTCGACGGCGCGCTCACGGTGGCGCCCTGCGCCTTGGGCAGTGAGGCCAGCATCTCCTCGGCCCGCGTCCGCAGGCCCTTCCAGTCGGCCCCGACGGCTTCGAGCAGCGGCACGGCCGTGCCACCGGTCTGCGCCAGCAACGTGGTCAGCAGATGAGCCGGCGCCACCTCGGGATTCCCCTCGGCCGCCGCCCTGCGCACCGCCCCCGCGAGCGCTTCCTGACTCTTCTGCGTGAGTTTGTAGTCCATGTCTATTGGCCTCGCCTTCGCTCGGCGGCCCGGCCGCCTTCAGCCACTGTCTTCCCTCGTCGCTCCGCTCCTCAGTCCAGACAGCGGCGCGGCCGGGCAAGTCCCCCATACGACAAATGTCTTCAGTTATGACGGCGGTAGTTCGTATCTGACCAAGGCCCGGATCAGCTTCAGTTCCGTGGCCACACGGGTCAGTTCGTCTCTCAGGCGGAGGTTCTCGGTCTCCAGCTCCAAGATGCGTTTGATGCCCGCGAGGTTTATGCCCTCTTCCTGCGACAGGCGCTGGACCTCACGGAGGAGGACGATGTCGCGGGTCGAGTAGAGGCGGCCTCGGCCGGCGGTGCGGCCGGGGCTGACCAGGCCGAGGCGGTCGTACTGGCGCAGAGTCTGGGGGTGGAGGCCGCTCAGCTGGGCCGCCACCGAGATCACATAGACGGGCGTCTCGTCGGACAGGTCGAAGAAATTGGCGTCCATGCGCTACTCGCTTCTGGCCTGCTTGATCAGTTCCTCGCGCAGGTCGTGGCCGTCGGTCGCGTCGCGGAACTGCTCCAGTGCCGACCGGGCCTTCTCGTCGAGGTGCTCGGGCACCGCGACCTGGACGGTCGCGAGCAGGTCGCCCTTGGTGCCGTCTTTGCGGGGCGCGCCCCGGCCGCGCACCCGGAAGGTGCGGCCGTTGGGGGTGCCCTCGGGGATGCGGAGCGTGACCGGCATGCCGCGCAGGATGGGCACCTTGATCTCGGCGCCCAGCGCGGCCTCGGGGAACGTCACGGGCACGGTGACCGTGAGGTTCTCGCCGCTCCGGCCGAAGACGGGGTGGGGCTGGACGTGCACCAGCACGTACAGGTCACCCGCGGGGCCGCCGTTCTCGCCGGGGGCGCCCTTGCCCTTCAGCTTGACCCGGCCGCCGTCGCTGACGCCCGCCGGGATGCGGGCCTGGATGGTGCGGGTGGAGCGGCCCCGGCCGCTGCCCTCGCAGACCGGGCACGGGTCGTCGACCAGCAGGCCCCGGCCCCGGCAGTCGCGGCAGGGCTCGGAGAAGGCGAAGTTGCCCAGGTTGCGGCTGGCCGCGCCGGTGCCGTCGCAGGTCGGGCAGACGCGGGGCGTGGTGCCGGCCTTGGCGCCCGTGCCGGAACAGGCCGGGCAGGCCGAGGAGCTGGTGAGACGCAACGAGACGGTCGCGCCGTCGATCGACTCGGCGAACGACAGGGTGACCTCGGACTCGATGTCCTGGCCGCGGCGGGCCCGCCCGGCGGTGTTGGCCTTGGGGCCGCCGCCGCGGTTGAACAGGCCGCCGAAGATGTCGCCGATGCGGTCGCCCGCCTGGGCGGTGCCGCCGAACAGGTCGCCGAAGTCGAAGCCCTGCTGGCCCTGACCGGGCCGGCCGCCCCGGGTGTAGCCGCCGAGGCCGCTGCCGAACAGGCTCCTGGCCTCGTCGTACTCCTTGCGGCGCTTGACGTCGCTCAGGATGTCGTAGGCCTCGGAGACCTCCTTGAACTTCTCCTCGGTCTCCTTGTTGCCCTTGTTCGCGTCGGGGTGGTACTGCCGGGCCAGCTTGCGGTAAGCCTTCTTGATCTCTTCGGGGGTCGCGGTCTTGGGCACACCGAGGACGCCGTAGTAGTCCTTCTCCAGGTAGTCCTTGGTGCTCATCTAACGCTTCCTCCGCGTGAAATACACATATGTGATGGGTGCCCCTCCCGCTCCGGGGCGGGAGGGGGCTCCCTGGAGAATCAGGCGCCGGCGGGCTCGTCGTCGAGGACGTCGCCACCGGTCTCCGGCTCGGCCACCGCGACCCGGGCGGGGCGCAGCACGCGCTCACCCAGGCGGTAGCCGGGCTGCAGGATCTCGACGCAGGTCGCCTCGGTGACCTCGGTCGAGTAACTGTGCATCAGGGCCTCGTGGATCGTCGGGTCGAACGGGTCGCCCTTCGAGCCGTAGGTCGACAGCCCGAGCTTGCCGACGGCCGCTTCGAGCGACTCGCTCACCTTGGCGAAACCACCGGTCAGCTCCCCGTGGTCACGCGCCCGGCCGATGTCGTCGAGAACCGGCAGCAGTTCGTTGATGACACCCGCGACGGCCTGCTCCCGGACCGTGATCCGGTCGCGCTCGACCCGCTTGCGGTAGTTGGAGAACTCCGCCTGGAGACGCTGGAGATCGGCGGTGCGCTCGGCCAGGAGCTCCGCGGCCGCCCCGCCCAGGGCGGAGGCGTCGGCCGCGGTCTCGTCGGGGGCCGGTGCGCTCTCGCGAGCCGCCAGCGTCTCGGGGTCGATCTTGCGGTTGTCGCGGATAACCGGCTCCTGCTCGGAACCGTTCTCACGCGGGGTCACTTGGCGCCGCCCTCCCGCTTCGGCTCGTCGTCGACGATCTCGGCCTCGACGACGTCGTCGTCGGACTTGCCGGCGTCGTCCTGCTCGGCGCCCGGAGCGCCCTCGCCGGCCTGGGCCTGCGAGTTGGCGTAGATCGCCGAGCCCATCTTCTGGCTGACGGTGGCGAGCTTGTCGGCGGAGGCGCGGATGGCCGCGACGTCGGTGCCCTCGAGCTCCTTCTTGAGCTCGGCGAGCGCCTCGGTGACCTCGTTCTTGATGTCGGCCGGGACCTTGTCGTCGTTCTCGCGCAGGAACTTGTCGGTCTGGTAGGCCAGCGAGTCGGCGTTGTTGCGGACCTCGGCCTCCTCGCGACGCTGCTTGTCCTCTTCCGCGTAGGACTCGGCCTCGCGGACCATGCGGTCGATGTCGTCCTTGCCCAGGGAGGAACCGCCGGTGATGGTCATCGACTGCTCCTTCCCGGTGCCCAGGTCCTTCGCGCCGACGTTGACGATGCCGTTGGCGTCGATGTCGAAGGTGACCTCGATCTGCGGGATGCCGCGGGGCGCCGGCGCGATGCCGGTGAGCTCGAAGGTCGCCAGCTTCTTGTTGCGCGCGGCGATCTCGCGCTCGCCCTGGTAGACCTGGATCTGCACCGACGGCTGGTTGTCTTCCGCCGTGGTGAAGACCTCGGAGCGCTTGGTCGGGATCGTCGTGTTGCGCTCGATGATCTTGGTGAAGATGCCGCCCTTGGTCTCGATGCCCAGCGACAGCGGGGTCACGTCGAGCAGCAGGACGTCCTTGACCTCACCCTTGAGCACACCCGCCTGGAGCGCGGCGCCGATGGCCACGACCTCGTCGGGGTTGACGCCCTTGTTGGGCTCCTGGCCGCCGGTGAGCTCCTTGACCAGCTCGGTCACGGCGGGCATGCGGGTCGAGCCGCCGACGAGCACCACGTGGGCGATGTCGGAGACCTTGATCCCGGCGTCCTTGATGACCTGGTGGAACGGGCCCTTGCAGCGGTCGAGCAGGTCGGACGTGATGCGCTGGAACTCCGACCGGGTCAGCTTCTCCTCGAGGTGGAGGGGGCCCTCGGCGGAGGCGGTGATGTAGGGGAGGTTGATCGTGGTCTCGGTCTGCGCCGAGAGCTCGATCTTGGCCTTCTCGGCCGCCTCGCGCAGACGCTGGAGGGCCATCTTGTCCTTGGACAGATCGACCCCGTGGGCGTTCTTGAAGCGGGTGACGAGCTCGTCGACGACGCGCTGGTCCCAGTCGTCGCCACCGAGGTGGTTGTCACCGGAGGTGGCCTTCACCTCGACGAAGCTGTGGCCGTCTTCCTGGCCGACGTCGAGCAGGGACACGTCGAAGGTGCCGCCGCCGAGGTCGAAGACCAGGATGGTCTGGTCCTTGTCCTTGTCGAGGCCGTAGGCCAGCGCCGCGGAGGTCGGCTCGTTGATGATGCGGAGCACGTTGAGGCCCGCGATCTGGCCGGCCTCCTTGGTGGCCTGGCGCTGCGCGTCGTTGAAGTAGGCCGGGACGGTGATGACCGCGTCGGTGATCTTCTCACCGAGGTAGGCCTCGGCGTCCTGCTTCAGCTTCTGCAGGACGAAGGCGCTGATCTGCTGGGGCGTGAACTTCTTGCCGTCGATCTCGACGGTCCAGTTCGTGCCCATCTCACGCTTGACAGAGCGGATGGTCCGGTCGACGTTGGTCACGGCCTGACGCTTGGCGACCTCGCCGACGAGGACCTCTCCGTTCTTCGCGAAGGCCACCACCGAGGGGGTGGTGCGGGAGCCCTGCGCGTTGGCGATGACGGTGGGCTCACCGCCTTCGAGGATCGAGACGACGGAGTTGGTCGTCCCCAGGTCGATACCTACCGCACGTGCCATGAGTACGTCCTTGTAGTCAAAGTTGAGTCGTGGTGACTCAAGTTTCGGTGAGTACGACAGCCCTTGTCAAACGCTGTCCTGTCAACGGTCTTGAGTCTAGTGCGCTCAACTCTCGGCGCGAGAGGAATGTTCCCGGGATATCCCTGATTCGACCCTTAGGGGTTACCTGGCCCCGTCGAGGATCACCCTCTTCCCTACCGGCTTCTTGAGCTTCACGTACGTGGCCTTCTTGATCGCCATGGCCACGCACATGCCGGCGTCCTTGACCGAGCCCTCGTACAGGGTGATCCGGACCGTCTTCTTCGTCTCCTTCACCGTGACCTTGGTCAGCACGGTGCACGGTTCGACGCCCGACCACCACACGACGCGCACCCCGCGCATGTGGGGTTTGGCGGTCAGCCACTTCACCTTCTTCGGTGAGAGGGCGCCCTTCTGGACCTTCACCACCTTCGGCCCGGGAGCGGCCTGCGCGGGGGCGGCGGCGGGGACGAGCAGCGCGGCGACGGCCGCGGCGACGACTAAGAGCCTCACTTGGCACCATCCACGACTTCCCGGCCGGCCAAGGGCTTGGCCAGCTTCACGAACGTCTCCTTCTCGACCGCGATCAGGATGCAGGCCGCCTCGGGGTCGGTGGTGCCCTCCCACAGGGTCACCGTCACCTCGGTGTCGGACTCCTTCACGTCCACGCGGTCGAGGGTGTAGCAGGGCTCGACCCCCGAGCTCCACGAGATCATCACGCCGTCTCCGGCGGGGGTGGCGCGGGTCCAGGGCACCTTCCGCGGGTCCACCGTGCCGCCCTTGGGCTGCACCAGCTCCGGCCCCGGGCCCGGCGAGGCCGAGGCCGGCGGGGTGGCGGGCTGGTCGGGGCCGATCGGCGAACCGCTGTCCACGGTGTCTCCCTTTCCGCAGGCCGAGGTCATGATCACGGCGGTGAGCATGGCCACGGTGACGAGCCGGATCCTTCTCATGCCCGTATGACGGGCGTCACTCGGAAGGGGTTCATAACCCGTTGACTCCGGTATGGGCGGCGGTTTAATTTCATCACATGATGAGTTCTGCTGAACCCGCGATAGCCGTCACCGGGCTGCGGGTCGTCCGAGGGGCCCGCGAGGTGCTCCACGGGTTGTCTTTCGAGGTGCCGAAGGGCCAGATCACCGGGCTGCTGGGCCCGAGTGGCTGCGGCAAGACCACGCTGATCCGATCGATCGTGGGCGTGCAGGTCGTCGCCGGGGGCGAGGTGACCGTGCTGGGGCGTCCGGCGGGGTCGGCCGAGCTGCGCCGGCTCATCGGCTACTCCACCCAGAACCCGGCGATCTACCGCGATCTGTCGGTCATGGAGAACCTCCGCTACTTCGCCGCCGTGCTCGGCGCGCCGAAGACCGACCCCGCGCGGGTCCTCGAAGAGGTGGGCCTGGAAGGGCACGCCAACCAGCTCGGCGGCACCCTGTCGGGCGGTCAGCTCAGCCGGGCCAGCCTGGCGGTCTCGCTGCTCGGCGCGCCCCAGCTGCTCGTGCTCGACGAGCCGACGGTCGGGCTCGACCCGGTCCTGCGCAAGGAGCTCTGGGAGCTGTTCCAGGGCCTGGCCGACCGGGGCGTGACGATCCTGGTCTCCAGCCACGTCATGGACGAGGCCGCCCGCTGCCAGCGCCTGATCATGCTGCGCGAGGGCGACATCCTCGCCGACGACAGCCCCGAGGGCCTGCGCGCCCGCACCGACACCGCCGACCTGGAGCAGGCCTTCCTGCGCCTCATCGAAGAGAGGCAGCCGGCATGATCACGATCGCCACGGCGCGCCGGATCCTGGCCCAGCTCCGCAACGACCCCCGCACGATCGCCCTCATGGTGCTGGTGCCGAGCCTGATCATGATCCTGCTCTACTACGTGATCGACAACGAGCCGGTCTTCGCCCAGTGGGCCCCCGCGCTGCTGTCGATCTTCCCCTTCCTGGTGATGTTCCTGGTCACCTCCATCGCCACCCTCCGCGAGCGCACCTCCGGCACGCTGGAGCGGCTGATGGCCTCCCCGCTGCGCCAGCTCGACCTCCTCCTCGGGTACGGCCTGGCCTTCGGCGCCGCCGCCGTCCTCCAGGTGGCCCTGGCGCTGACGGTCTCGCTGACCTGGCTCGGGCTCGACCTGCGGGGAGAGCTCTGGGCGCTGGTCCTGGTCGCCCTGCTCAACTCGCTCCTTGGCACCGCGCTCGGCCTGTTCTGCAGCGCGTTCGCCCGCTCGGAGTTCCAGGCCGTCCAGTTCATGCCGCTGGTGATGATCCCGCAGCTGCTCCTCGGCGGGATCATCGTGCCGCGCGACCAGATGGCGACCGTGCTGGAGTGGATCTCCAACGTGCTGCCGATGTCCTACGCCCTGGAGGCCATGAAGCTGGCCGTCATCAGCGGCGACCTCGGCTCCGACTTCTGGCGCGACATCGCGGTGGTGGCCGGATCCGTGGTGCTGGCCCTGGTTCTGGGGGCCGCGACGCTGAAGAGGCGCACCCCGTAAACTGCCCCGCATGATCGCGATCCTGGGCACCGGCAAGATGGGTGAGGCTCTGCTCTCCGGCCTGGTCCGGGCTGGGCGGGCGGCTGACCAGATCATGGTCACCACCCGCCGGCCCGACCGGGCCGAGCAGCTGACGGAGACCTACGGCGTCAAGGTCGTCACCAACGTCGAGGCGGCCGAGCAGGCCGACGCCCTGATCCTGGCGGTGAAGCCGCAGGACATGGGCACCCTGCTCCGTGAGATCGCCCCCGTGGTGCCGTCCGACCGGCTGGTCATCTCGGTCGCGGCGGGCATCACCACCGACTTCGTGCAGGCCCGGCTGGGCGGCCCGATCCCGGTCGTCCGGGTCATGTCGAACACGCCGGTGCTGGTCGACGAGGCGATGAGCGTGATCTCCGCCGGGGCCCACGCCAAGGAGGAGCACCTCAAGCTGACCGAAGATTTGCTCCAGCCGGTCGGCAAGGTGCTGCGCATCCCCGAGTCGCAGCAAGACGGCGCGACCGCGCTCAGCGGTTCGGGCCCGGCCTACTTCTTCTACCTGGTCGAGGCCATGGTCGACGCGGGCATCCTGCTCGGCATGCCGCGCGCGGCGGCCCTCGACATGGTCAAGCAGTCGATCGTGGGCGCGGCGATCATGCTGCGCGACTCGGGGGAGCACCCGGTGATCCTGCGCGAGGCCGTCACCTCGCCGGGCGGCACCACCATCGCCGCCATCGCCGAGCTGGAGCGCCACCGGGTGCGGGCGGCGTTCCTCGACGCGATCGAGGCGGCCCGCGACCGCAGCCGTGAGCTGGGCGGCACCAACAAGTAACCCCTGGTGACCAGGCGAAAAGGGATTATTAGTTAGGAAGCTTTCCTTATAGGCTACGGCGAGTGGTTGTACTCTCCCCGGCTCGCCTCTGGTCTCGTGACTTCTCGCTCTACTTCGTCGGCCGGGCCGTCGCCCTCATGGGCGACGCGATGTTGCCGGTGGCGGTGACGCTCGGCGTCCTCGGAATCTACGGCCCGGTCGGGGTCGGAATCGTGCTCGCGGCCTGGATGGCGGCCTTCGGCGGGCTCGTGCTGTTCGGCGGGGTGCTGGCCGACTGGTTCACCGCCCGGCGCATGATGATCTTCGCGGACGTCCTCCGCGTCGCCACCCAGCTGACCATCGCGGTCACCTTCTTCACCGGCCAGCCCCCGCTCTGGCTGCTGATCACGATGTCGTTCCTCAGCGGCCTCGGGGCGGCGCTCTTCCAGCCCGGCGTGAACAGCATGATCCCGCAGATCGCCGCCGACCCCCAGCGCGCCAACGCGACCCTGCGGGTGGCCGACGCGGTCGCCCGGCTCATCGGCCCCGGCATCGCCGGCGCGATCGTCCTGCTCGGCGGACCTGGGGTCGTGTACGCCATCAACGCCGGAACGTTCCTGGTCAGCGCCCTGTGCCTGCTGGCGATGCGGGTGCGGCTGACCAAGACCGAGGCGACCTCGCTGATCAGCGACCTGCGGGAGGGCTGGGCCGAGTTCCGGTCCCGTACGTGGATGTGGTCGGTCATCCTCGTCTGGGCGGTCTACGGGATCGTCCTGTTCGGCCCGATGTGGCCGGTCGGCGCGCAGATCATCTCGGAGGCCCACGGCGACGCGGCCTACGTCCTGGCCATCACGGGAGAGGGCCTCGGCAGCATCGTCGGCGGCCTGGTGGCCATGCGCTACCGCCCGGCCCGCCCGCTGTTCTCGGGCGCGCTGGCGATGATCGCCTTCATGGCCATGCCCCTGGTGGTGGCCCTGGCCGCCCCGATCCCGGTCATCGTGACCGGCTACACCCTGGCCGGCGCCGCCTGGGCCTTCTGGTCGGTGATGTGGGCGACCAGCGTGCAGACGCAGGTCCCGGGCGAGGTGCTCAACCGCGTCACCGCCTACGAGGTGGCCGGGTCGGTCTTGAGCATCCCCATCGGCCAGTCGCTCGGCCCGATCGTCGGCGAGGCGGTCGGCGCGCAGACGGTCGTCCTCGTCGGATTCTTCGCCGGCCTGGCCGGGATCGGCGTCCTGCTCTCGATTCGACCGGTCCGCAACCTACGCGCGGTGGGGCGGATCTAGCATGGTCGCTTGTGGTGATCCGGCGTGGTATCCCCCTGTTGGCGCTCGTCCTCTTATCCGCCGCCTGTACGGCGGAGGAAGCGCCCGTCGTGCAGACCGCGGCTGTCTCGCGGGCGCCCGTCAGTGAGGTGGTGGAGGCCCCGGCGACCGTGGGGGCACGGGCCACCGCGAGCCTCACCTCTCCCGCGGCCGGGACGGTCGCCAAGCTCTACGTCTCCGACGGCGACACCGTGAAGAAGGGCGAGATCCTCGCCCGCATCAGCGCGCCGCAGGCCCGCGACCGCCTCAAGGAGGCGAAGAAGGCCGACCGGCAGGCGGCCAAGCCGGTCTCCTTCGGGGGCGCGCCGAGTGTGCCGTCGCTGAAACTCCCCTCGGGGGTCGACGCCCACGTACGGAAATCCTTCGCGAAGGCCCGCCAGGCCGCCCGCAAGGTCGAGGACAAGGCCATCCGCAAGCACCTGCTCGCCGCCATCGACCTGGCCGAGCAGCAGCACCGGTCGCAGCAGAAGGCGCTGAACGGCATCGTCGGCGGCCTCAACCGCATGCTCGGCTCGTTCACCGGGCAACTGGGCGCGGGCATGAGCGGGCTCTCCTCCTCGATGAGCTCCCTCCAGGCGGCCTCGCGCAGCCAGACCCGCGCCGCCGTGAAAGCCGCGGAAGACACCGTCGAGGGCCTCACGATCAAGGCGCCCTTCGGCGGGGTCGTCACCCTCGGCGGCGGTGGCGGATCGGCCGCCCCCGCGCTGCCCGACCTGTCGCAGCTGGTCTCCGGCGGCGGCGTCCCGGCCTCCTCGGGCGGCAGTTCGGCCGGCACGATCGCCGAAGGCGTCCCGGTGGGTCAGGGGGAGGCGCTGCTGACCGTCACCGACGTCTCCGAGCTGAACCTGCGGGCCGACGTCGACGAGACCGACGTGCTGCTGGTGAAGGACGGCACCCGGGCCGAGGTCGAGTTCGACGCCGTGCCCGGCGCGGTCTACACGGCCGAGGTCACCGGCGTCGGGGTCACGCCCCAGGAGGGCGCGACGGGCGGCGTCAGTTATCCGGTACGCCTCTCGCTCGCCGAAGGCCGGTTCGACGACGGCTCCGAGGCGCCCGACCCCAAACCCGGCATGAGCGCCGTCGTCCGCATGATCGTCAAGGAGTCGCCCGAGGCCGTCGCGGTCCCGGCGGCGGCCGTGGTGACCAGCGGGCGCGACACCGTCGTCTGGGCCGTCGTCGGCGGGAAGGCCGAACGCCGGACCGTCACCCTCGGCGCGGAGGGCGACGCCTTCGTCGAGGTCGTGAACGGCGTCCAGGTCGGCGACCGGGTCATCACGCGAGGCGCCGACGGCGTGCGTCAGGGGCAGGAGATCCCGTGACCGCGTTCGAGGCCGCAGGGTTGACCAGGTCGTACCAACTCGAAGGCGTGACCGTGGACGCGCTGCGCGGCGTCGACCTGACCATCGGCGACGGCGAGTTCGCCGCGATCCTCGGCCCGTCGGGGTCGGGGAAGTCGACCCTGATGCACCTGCTCGGCTGCCTCGACCGGCCGACCTCGGGGGTGCTGAAGGTGGGCGGCGTCGACGTCTCCACCCTCGACGACACGAGGCTCGCCGAGCTGCGCAACCAGATGATCGGCTTCGTCTTCCAGTCGTTCCACCTGCTGGCCCGCACCAGCGCCCTCGACAACGTCGCCCTGCCGCTCGTCTACCGGGGCGTCGCGAAGACCGAACGGCGGGCGAGGGCACGCCGGGCGCTGGAGGCGGTCGGCCTGGCCCACCGGCTCGACCACCGGCCCTCGCAGATGTCCGGCGGCGAGCAGCAGCGGGTCGCCATCGCCCGCGCGCTCGTCGGCGACCCCCAGGTGGTGCTGGCCGACGAGCCGACCGGCAACCTCGACACCCGCAACGGCGAAGAAGTGATGGGCCTGCTCGAACGCCTCAACACCGACCAGGGCGTGGCGATCGTGCTGGTCACCCACGAACCCGAGGTCGCGAACCGGGCCCGCAGGCAGATCCACGTCAGAGACGGCCTGATCGAACGGGACGTCGCGTGAGGACCGCCGAGGCCTTCCGGATGGCCCTCGAAGCGCTGCGGGTCAACCGCCTGCGCAGCGCCCTGACCATGCTCGGTGTGATCATCGGAGTGTCGGCCGTGGTGATCCTGGTCGCCATCGGCACCGGCGCCAAGGACGCCATCGAAGACGAGATCTCCGGTCTCGGCTCCAACATCATCCTGGTCGTGCCCGGCCAGCTGAACTTCCAGGCCGCCCCCACCCAGAGCCGCCTCGACCTGGGCGACGTCAACTACGTGCGCAGAGTGGTCGGCGACCCGAGCCGGGTCACCGTGTCGGTCCAGTCGGGCGAGAACATCCGCGTCGGCCGCAACGAGGCGTTCGTCACCGTCGTCGGCACCGACGAGAACATCCGCAACGTCTTCGAACGCCCCCTGAAGAGGGGCCGCTACCTCACCGAGACCGACATCGACACCCGCCGCCGCGTCGCGGTCCTCGGCTCCGAGGTCTCCGAACAACTCTTCGGCGACCTCGACCCGGTGGGCAGACAGGCCATGATCGCCGGGGTGCGCTTCCGGGTCGTCGGCGTGTACGAGAAGGTCGGCGCCACCTTCGGAGTCGCCCGCGACCGGGAGACCCACATCCCGGTCACCACGGCCCAGCGGCTGCTCGGCGTCGAGAGGGTCAACGGCATCGCCATCGGCGCCTCGGGCCCCGACGTGATCGACAGCCTCGGCCAGCGGGTGGTCGACGCCCTCACCGCCCGCTACCCCGACGAGAAGTTCTCCGCCGTCACCCAGACCCAGCTCCTCGGCACGATCGGCACGGTCCTCGGCATGCTGACCGGCGTGCTGGCCGCCATCGCCGGCATCTCGCTGCTGGTCGGCGGGGTCGGGGTGTCGAACATCATGCTGGTCAGCGTCCGCGAACGCACCAAGGAGATCGGCCTGCGCAAGGCCCTGGGCGCCCGCCAGCGCGATGTTTTGGGCCAGTTCCTCATCGAGGCGGTCCTGCTCACCACGATCGGCGGCACGATCGGCATCGCCCTGGGCGTCGGCGGCTCCCTGCTGATCGAGACCCTCTCGCCCGTGCCGGCGTCGATCACCCTCTGGTCGATCCTGCTGGCCTTCGGGGTGTCGGCCGTCGTGGGCGTCTTCTTCGGCGTCGCCCCGGCCCGCCGCGCCGGCCGCCTCGATCCGGTGGTGGCGCTCCGGGCGGAATGATCTGGTTTTGAGGAATGGGCGAGCGGAGCGAGTTCGCTCCTCGCGGAGCGAGGCCCTTCCAAGGAGCGCGAGGGGCGGAGCCCTTCGCCCGGGAGCGGCAGCGACCCCGGAGCGGAGCGACGCCGGGACGCGGAGCGGCCGGGGGGAGCGCGAGGGGGCGAACGCCCCTTCGCATCGGGGGGTCGGGGGGTCGTCCCCCCGTGAACCAAGGTAATTTGCTGGCTATGAGCGACTTCGCGCGTGGCGCCTGCGGACCCGTGCGGGTCGTCTGGGACGACGCCCTGACGTCGTACGACTTCGGTCCCCATCATCCCCTCGCGCCGGTGCGGGTCGAGTTGACCATGGCGCTGGCGCGGGAGCTCGGCGTCTTCGGCGCGGTCGAGGTCGTGCCCTGTACGCCCGCCACCGACGACGACCTCGCCAGCGTGCACAAGCGCGACTACATCGAGGCGGTCAAGCGGGTCTCGCTCGACGGGCGGCCCGACGTGCGGGCGGGGCTGGGCACCAGTGACAATCCCGCTTTCGCCGGGGTTCACGAGGCGTCCGCGCTGATCGCGGGGGCGACGCTCGAAGCGGTCAAGCAGGTCCACTCCGGCGGGGCGATGCACGCCCTCAACGTCGCCGGAGGGCTTCATCACGCTATGCCCGCCACGGCCAGCGGCTTCTGCGTCTACAACGACCCGGCCGTCGCCATCGCCTGGTTGCTCGCCCAAGGGGTCGAGAAGGTCGCCTACGTCGACGTCGACGTCCACCACGGCGACGGCGTGCAGGCGATGTTCTTCGACGATCCCCGGGTGCTGACGATCAGCCTCCACGAGTCACCCCGCACGCTCTTCCCGGGCACCGGCTTCGCCGAGGAGACGGGGGCCGAGGGGACGGCGGTGAACGTGGCGCTGCCGGCCGGTTGTGGCGACTCGGGGTGGTTGCGGGCCTTCCACGCCGTGGTGCCGCCGCTGCTGCGTGAGTTCGCGCCCGACTTCCTGGTCACCCAGCACGGCTGTGACTCCCACGCCCTCGATCCGCTGGCCCATCTGATGTTGTCGCTCGACGGCCAGCGGACGGCGTACCGGGAACTGCACAAGCTGGCCCACGAGACGGCCGGTGGGCGGTGGCTCGCCACCGGCGGCGGGGGATATGAGCTGGTCCAGGTGGTGCCCCGGGCGTGGACCCACCTGATCGCCGAGGCCGCGGGGGCGCCGATCGAGCCTGAGACCGCCACCCCCGACGCGTGGCGCGAGTTCGTCAGGGCGCGGACCGGCGAGTTGCCGCCGCTCACCATGACCGACGGGCGCACGCCCGAATATCGGCCCATCTCCGAGGGTTACGACCCGGCCGATCCGATCGACCGCGCGATTATGGCCACCCGGAACGCCGTCTTCCCCTACCACGGTCTGGATCCCCTGCCATGACGCGAGCAGAGCTCATCGATCACCTCGTCCGCACCCGTATCGCGGGTGACGTCGCCACGAGCCGTGAGAACAACCTCGACCACTACCGGTCGCTCGCGGTGCGCGATCCCCACTACATGTTCGGGCTGACCTTCGAGGGCGCCTGGACCTACCGCGACGTCCTCGATCTGATGGCCAAGTCGGCGGGTGTGGTGGCCGATCCGGGCCACCGGTCGGGGCAGGACACGATCGACCCCGAGCGCACGGTCGCGGCGCTCGACGCGATGGGCGACCGGATCGCGGTGGCGCTGCGGCGGCCGAACCCCACGATGATCATCGCTACCGGCCACCCGACGGGGCTGATGGTCGTTCACATGGCTATCGCTCGTTTCGTCGTGACTCAGGGGGCGACTCTGCTTACTCCGGCGGAAGGGTGGGCGTACCTTCCCGGTTCGTTCGGCCGCCGGCGCTCGATCCGCTACATCGACGACGTCGCCCTCCTCGACGACGGCGGTGCCCTTGTGCACACGCACGACTCCGCTCCGATGCGGAAGATGCTCGAGGAGCAGAGACCGGATTTCGTCGTCGCCGACCACGGCTGGGCGGGCGCGGCCGGAGAGGCCGGCGTCGAGACGGTCGGGTTCGCCGACTGCAACGATCCGGCCCTTTTCGTGGGAGAAGCCGAGGGGAAGATCGCGGTCACCGTGCCCCTGGATGACAACGTGCTGCCCCGTTATTACGGACCGTTGACCGACTACCTGCTCCGACGTGTGGCGGCCGGCCTTTAGGGGTGTCCCTTTTAGGGGGTTTCACGCCCGCTTTTGCACTGGTGTGTCGACCGGTTGCCAACTTTTTGGTGATCCTGGGCGACTCTAATGTGAGAGAAGTTGGTCCGTTCCAAGATCAAGGCGAGGGGCACGGTCCGGCTGCTGGCCAGCGTTTTTCGGTGTTTCTCGGGCAAGATCCCCCGATGGCTGATGAAATGGGGGGTTTGCCTCTGTGAAGTCCCGACTTACGCTGACAGCAGTACACGTGCGTGAGCAATGGCACCAGTGGGGATAACCCGGAAACACGTGCGGAAGAGGCGTCCGATGGGTGCAGGCGAAAGACCTCTCAGCGAGGTGAAGTTCCTGACGGTGGCAGAAGTGGCCACCGTCATGCGGGTGTCCAAGATGACGGTGTACCGGCTCGTGCACTCGGGCGAGTTGCCGGCCATCAGGGTAGGCCGGTCCTTCAGAGTGCCCGAACAGGCGGTGCACGACTATCTGAGGGACGCTTTCATCGAGGCTGGATGAAGTGACCTGTAGCGACTAGCGATACCAAGGGCAACACGGGTTCCCCCCAGGGGAACGATCAACCATGGATCGCCGGTAGGCTGTTGTGCCGGTGTGCGCTCGCGCACCGGTACGACGTCTATCTTCACCTGGGGGTCCCGTGGGCTCTGTGATCAAGAAGCGCCGCAAGCGCATGGCCAAGAAGAAGCACCGCAAGCTGCTCAAGAAGACCCGCATCCAGCGGCGTAACAAGAAGTAGCCCAGCGCGGTCCCTGCGAGGAAGAGTCTATGAGTCCCGTGACCCGGACTGTCCTGGTCACCGGGATATCCCGGCACATCGGCGCTCGGCTGGCGAGCGTCCTCGCAGCCGACCCGGCCATCAGCCGGGTCATCGGAGTCGACACGGTGCCGCCGACGTCGCTTACGCGTGATGGCGGCGCCCAACTCAATCCCCTGGGCCGCGTCGAGTTCGTCCGCGTCGACCTGCGCAGCCCCGACATCGCCCAGGTCATCGCGGCGGCCGACATCGACACGGTCGTCCACATGAGCCTGATGAGCGGGCCGGCCGGCAGTCGTCCGGCGATGAAAGAGCACAACGTCATCGGCACGATGCAGTTGCTCGCGGCCTGCCAGCGCTCCGAGACCGTGCGCCGGGTCGTCGTACGTTCCACCACGGCCGTCTACGGCTCCTCGCCCACCGATCCCGCCGTCTTCACCGAAGACAGCGAGCCGGTGGAGGTTCCCCACACCGGTTACGGCAAGGACGCCTCCGAGGTCGAGGGCTACGTCCGCGGCTATGCCCGGCGGCGGCCCGACGTGGTGACGACGACCCTGCGGTTCGCCAACTTCATCGGGCCCAAGGTCGACTCCCCGTTGACGCGCTACTTCCGGGCGCCGCTGCTGCCGACCGTGCTCGGTTTCGACCCCCGGCTCCAGTTCGTCCATGAAGACGACGGGGTCGAGGTGCTCCGGCGGGCCGCGCTCGACGATCATCCCGGCGTCTTCAACGTCGCGGGCGACGGCGTGCTGCTGCTCTCGCAGTGCCTGCGGCGGGCCGGGCGCTTCTTCGTGCCGGTGCCCGCCCCGGCGTTCCGGTTCCTGGGCGAAGGCGCCCGCGCGGTCGGGCGGATGGACTTCACCCCCGACCAGCTGGCCCTGATGAGCCACGGCCGGGTGGTCGACTCGGCCAGGCTCGCCGACGAGTTCGGCTGGGTGCCCAAGTTCACCACCGCCTCAGCCTTCGACGACTTCCTGCAGACCCGGAGCGCACGGTGAACGCCGAGGAACTCCTGACCTTCGCCGCCCGCCGCATCTCGGGCCGCTACGAGGTCGACGAGTTCGGCTACGACGCCGAGCTCAACGACAAGGTGCTCCTCGAACTGCTGCGCCCGCTCTACCGCCACTGGTTCCGCGTCGAGACCATCGGCCTGCACAACCTGCCGCCCGACGGCGCGCTCGTGGTCGCCAACCACTCGGGCACCCTCCCGGTCGACGCCCTCATGTTGCAGGTCGCCCTCCACGACGAGGCCGGGCGGGCGGTCCGGCTGCTCGGCGCCGACCTCGTCCACCGGCTGCCGCTGCTCGGCCACCTGTCGCGCAAGACCGGCCACACCCTGGCCTGCAAGGAAGACGCCGACCGGCTGTTGCGCAAGGGCGAGCTCGTCGGGGTCTTCCCCGAGGGCTTCAAGGGCATCGGCAAACCGTGGTCGCAGCGCTACAGGCTCCAGCGGTTCGGCCGGGGCGGGTTCGTCGCCTCCGCGATCAGGGCCGGGGTGCCGATCGTGCCGTGCTCGATCGTCGGGGCCGAGGAGATCTACCCGAAGATCGGCGACCTGCGGCCGCTGGCCCGGCTGCTCGGCCTGCCCTACCTGCCGATCACGCCGCTGTTCCCGTGGTTCGGCCCGCTCGGACTGGTGCCGCTGCCGTCGAAGTGGCTCATCGAGTTCGGCGAGCCGATCAGGTCGGACGAGGTCGACCCCGCCGAGGCCGACGACCCGATGGTGGTCTTCGAGCTCACCGACCAGGTCCGCGAGACGATCCAGCGCTCGCTCAACGCGCTGCGGCTGCGCCGCGGACCGGCGTTCTTCCTCTAACGCTTCTTGTAGTGGCGGCGCAGGGCCAGCCCCGCCGCCACGCCGCCCGCGACCGCGCCGGCCGTCGCCGCGATGGGCAACCCGATCATGGTCGCCTTGCGGGTGGTGCGGAAGTCGCGCACCTGCCAGCCCCGCTGCCGGGCGTGCTCGCGCAGCTCGGTGTCGGGGTTGATCGCGTAGGGGTGGCCGACCAGCGACAACATGGGCAGGTCGTTGGCCGAGTCGCTGTAGGCCGAGCAGCGGGTCAGGTCGAGCCCCTCACGCCGGGCCAGCGCCCTGACGGCTTCGGCCTTGGCTGGGCCGTGCAGTAAATCGCCCACCAGGTGGCCGGTGTAGGCGCCGTCTTCGGTCTCGGAGACGGTGCCGAGCGCGCCGGTCAGGCCGAGACGGCGGGCGATCACGTGGGCGAGCTCCACCGGCGTCGCGGTGACCAGCCACACCCGCTGACCCGCGTCGAGGTGGGCCTGGGCCAGCGCGCGGGTGCCCGACCAGATGCGGTCGGCCATCACCTCGTCGTAGATCTCCTCGCCGAGCAGCACGACCTCGTCGACCTTCAGCCCGGCGACGAACGCCAGCGCCATCTCCTTGGCCTTGGCGACGTGGTCGGGGTTCTCGTTGCCGCGGACCCGGAACATCGCCTGCCCGACGGCGAACTTGACCAGGTCGCCGGTGGTGAACAGGCCCCGGGCGGCCAGCCCTCGGGCGAAGTGGTAGATCGAGGCCCCGCGGACCATGGTGTTGTCGACGTCGAAGAACGCGGCGGCCGTCGGATCGGGCTCGGCGCTCGGGGCCGGCAACGCGGCGGCGGCGGCCACCTCGCCCGCGAGTTCCGCCGCTTCGCGCCGTCTCAGTAGCCGCTTCATAACCTCCGAGCTTAACCGTTGAGCTCCCGTCGGCCGGTTGCCCGCGCGTGAACAGCGCTAGTTGCCGGCGGGGCCCGCGTACCCGTCGATGAGGCTCAGGTACTCGGTCGCGATCTCGCGGTTCTCGGCGTCGAGCTTCGGCACCATCTTCTCGACGACCTTCTTCTGCTCCCGGGCGAACCGGCGCACCTTCGCGGGCGGCTTGGTCGGCTGTTTCACCTTCTCCAGCGCGAGCCGCGTGGTGCTGTCCATGTCCTCAAGGGTCTGCTCGATCAGTTCGGCGCGGTCGGGCGTGGCGGCCTTCAGCAGCTCGGCCGCCTCGGCGGCGCGCGAGCGGGCCACCGTCATCTGCCGGTCGGCGCGCTCGGCCTCGCCCCGGGTGAGGGTCAGCAGCGTCGACTCGGCCGCCCGCTTCAGCGGGTAGAGCACCTCGCCGGGACCGGAGGAATAGGTGACGGCCGCCACCGACATGGTCGCCGTGACCATGGCGCCGAGCGCCAGCCAGGGGCGCAGCCGCACCAGCAGGGGGATGCGCCGGATGCGCGGCCGGGCGTGGGCCGGCCCGGGGCGCCGCGGCGCGGCGCGTTCTTCCTGATGTGTACGCAGCAACTCGGCCCGCAGCCCCTCGCGGAACTCGGCCCGGGGACCGGCGCCCTCGTGACCTGCGGCCTCACGGCGGCCGAGCTCCTCGAGCCGGGCGGCGACGCGCGCGGCACGCCGCATACGCGGAAGACGCCACCACCCCATCGCCAGAGCTCCCGCTCGAAGATCCACCCACCCCTGCGAATGGACCAACGACGACGCGTCGGAGTGGTTACGGGGCGTTTCTCAACTGAGATCTTTCGGCAGCGACCTGGCCAGCGCCTTGATGGCCCGGAACTGGAGGGCCTTGATCGCGCCGCTCTTCTTGCCCATCGCGGCGGCGGTCTCGGCGAGCGACATGCCGTACAGGAAACGCATGATCACGCACTCCTGCTGCTCGGGGCCGAGCTGCTGGACGGCGCGCATGACGTGCTCGTTCACCATGTTGGTGATCGCGGCGTTCTCGGGGATGTGGGGGCCGTCGAGCGGGGTGTCGAGGACCTCGGCCGTGGACACCTCAAGGCGGCTGCGGCCCGACTTGTAGTGGTCGGTGATCAGGTTGCGGGCGATGGTCACGAGCCAGGCGCCGAAGTCGCGGCCCTGCCAGGTGAAGTCGGAGATGTTGCGCAGCGCGCGCAGGAACGTGTCGCTCGTCAGGTCTTCGGCGAGGGGGTGGGAGCCCACGCGGAAGAAGACGTACCGGTAGACGAGGTCGACGTACCGGTCGTAGAGCTGCCCGAAGGCCTCGGTGTCGCCCGTCTTGGCGCGCAGCACCAGCGTGCGCATCTCGTCGAACTCGGGCGAGACCGCCTCGGGCGCTGACTGCAACGCTCCAGAGGTGACCGAAGGGGCCAGCCCGGCTAACGACCAACTGTTCAGCATCCGGATATCCCATGGGAGAGGGGAAGTCGGCGTGCTCGCCACTCTAGAAATCTCCCACAAATTACACAATGACGACCGTCTCTGTAATCCCTTCCGTAACGGACGCTTCCGACGGGTCCCGCTGGCTGGGCGTGTGGACAGGGACAGGCCATAGAGTTGGTCCGTCATGGAACTCGTTGTCGCAGTCATCGCGTTCGCGGGGGCGATCCTCGCCGCGGTCACCACAGGCGTCCTGGTCGGGCGGATCCGTGAGGAGTCCTCCGGCTGGCTCGTGGCGTGGGCGATCACCACGGTCGCGGTGTGCCTCGGGCTCGGCGCGATCGCCGTCGGCACCCTTCTCGGGTTCGGCCCCCTGACCTTCCGCGTGTTCCAGATCGGCGGCGCGCTGCTGGCGCCGTTGTGGCTGGCCGGTGGACTGATCCAGCTGCTCGCGGAGTCACGTTCCGCCCGGCTCGGCGGCTGGCTCCTGGCCGGCGGCCTGAGCTTCGTCGGCGCGGTCATCATGACCCTCGACCCGGTGCAGAGCGGCTTCAACAAGACGCTGCCGATCGCCAGCGACAAGTGGGACATCCCGCCCGAGTGGTTGCTGCGCGGCGTCCACGTGCTCGACCTGGTGATCCTCTTCGTCGCGCTGATCGTCGCGCTGATCCGGATGCGGTCGGGCGACGACTACGACGCCGACAACATGAACGCCACCGTCGTGCTGGCCCCCATCGGCATGGCCGCGATCGGCTCCCAGCTCTTCCTGGTGCAGGGCATCTTCGTGGCGGCGCTGCTGGCCGCGATCCCCGGCGGCCTCTGGTACGCCGTCAACCGCCCCCTCGCCCCCTACGACGACGAAGACGAACCGGCGGCGGCGCCGCAGCAGGGCCCGCCGAGCGGTCCGATGCCGGTGCAGCCCCAGCAGCCGGTCTGGCAGGAGCAGAGCCTCGGCCGCCGCGTGGCCGGCCTGCAGCAGCAGCCGGCCGCCAACCCCATGACGGGCGCGATGGGCGGCCCGATGAGCAGCCCGATGAGCGCCCCCATGGGCGGCCCGCCGATGCCCACCACCGGTCCGCAACCGGCGGTCCCGCCGGCCCCCCGCTCGGGCCTCGGCGACCTGGTCGCCGAATACCGCGCCGGGGAACCGCAGGGCGGCGGCTTCGACTACGCCTCCCGCATGCAGCCCCCGCCGCCGCAGCAGCAGCCGCCCCAGCCGCCGCTGCCCCCCGACTACGGCGCCCCGGCGACCGGCACCTTCATGGCCGCCGACGCCTACAACCCCCAGGCCCCCGAATACGGCATGCCGGTGCCGCCCCCGACGGCCTCGACCGAGTTCCAGATGCCGAACACCGGGGTGCTCTACCCGGGCCAGGTGCAGGCCGCCCAGTCGATGGCCGCGGCGCAGGTCCCGGTGACGGCGACCGGATCGGTCCGGCCCTCACCCACGATCTACGGCATGCTGACCGTCTTCACCCTGATGGACGGCGCCGGCGAAGCCTTCGACAAGCTCGCCGAGGACACCGTCGAGCAGGTGCTCCGCAACGAGCCCGACACGCTCCTGTTCGTCTGCCACGGCGTGAAGTCGGCCCCGCTCCAGCGGCTGGTCTACGAGCTCTACCGCGACCAGACGGCCTTCCACGACCACCAGCGGCAGGCCCACATGGAGCGGTTCTCCACCGAGCGTCAGCCGCTGGTGCTGGCCACGAATGTGATCGAACTCACGGTCAACGCCGCGAAGGTCGTGCCGTTGCCCACGACGTTCAAGATCTGAGGGCCTGGCGCAGCCGGTTCTCGTCGACCCGCCAGTAGTCGTGCTGCACGCCGTCGACGAGTGTGACGGGAATCATCTCCCAGTATTTCGCCAGGTCGGCGGGGTCCTGAGTGATGTCGCGTTCGTCCCATTCGACGCCGGTTTCGGCGGCCACGCGCTCGATGACGGCGCGGGCGTCGTCGCACAGGTGGCAGCCGGGTTTGCCGAGCAGGGTGATGCGGTGAGCCATATGCCTACCGTATGGGGCGGATTCGGGACCGGCGGCCGCTCCTGACACCCTGGAAGGGAGCACGACAAGGGGGTCGCTCGACTTTGTGCATCACTTCACAAAGGCACTAACCTGGAAAGCGGCCCCGAAACCGATTCCCCCTCAGGAGTGCCGGCCTGTGATCCGCCGAACCCCGCAACAACCGCGTGAACGCGGCATCCCCGACGCGACCGTCGCCCGGCTGCCGCTCTACCTGCGCGCGTTGAACGGTTTGGCCGAGCGGGCCGTAGCCACAGTCAGTTCCGAGGATCTTGCGGTGGCGGCGGGGGTCAATTCCGCCAAACTCCGCAAAGATCTGTCGCATCTGGGATCTTATGGAACACGGGGCGTCGGCTATGACGTTCAGTACCTCATCTACCAGATCTCCCGCGAACTCGGCCTGACCCAGGACTGGGCGGTCGCGATCGTCGGAGTCGGAAACCTGGGCCGGGCCCTCGCCAACTACGGCGGGTTCGTCTCCCGGGGGTTCCGGGTGGCCGGGCTGCTCGACGCCGACCCGGAGGTCGTGGGCGACCACATCGCCGGGCTCGTCGTGGAGCACAGCGACGAACTGGAATCGGTGATCGCCAAGCGGGGGGTGTCGATCGTGGTCATCGCGACTCCGGCGACCGCCGCGCAGGCGGTCTGCGACCGGGTCATCGCGTCCGGAGTGACGAGTATCTTGAACTTCGCCCCCGTCGTGCTCACGGTTCCTGCGGGCGTCGACGTCCGCAAGGTCGATCTGTCCATCGAACTGCAGATCCTCGCGTTCCACGAGCAGCGCAAGGTGAATGGGGGGCCCGCTGTGGTCGACGAGATCATGGGCGAGGAATGGGCGGGGGAGGTCTCATGAGTCTGCTGATCGTGGGGCTGAGCCACCGGAGCGCACCGGTCTCGGTGCTCGAACAGGTGACGATCTCCGGCGACGCCCTGGTGAAACTCCTCCACGACGTGCGGCAGGACGCCCACGTCGCCGAGGCCATGGTGGTCTCCACGTGCAACCGGGTCGAGGTCTACGCCGAGGTCGACCGGTTCCACGGCGGGTTGTCGGCGATCACCACGCTGCTCGACCGCCACGCGGGGGCCGACCTGGCTCCGCATCTGTACGTCCACTACGAAGACCAGGCCGTCCACCACCTCATGTCGGTGGCCTCCGGGCTCGACTCGATGGTGGTCGGCGAGGGCCAGATCCTCGGCCAGATCCGGGCCGCGCTGCGCCTGGCCCAGCAAGAAGACGCCGTCGGCTCGATCCTCAACGAGCTGGTCCAGCACGCCCTGCGGGTCGGCAAGCGCTCCCACAGCGAGACCGGCATCGACCGCGCGGGCGCCTCGCTGATCGGCGTGGGCGTCACGCTGGCCGAGACCGTGATCGGGCCCATCGAGGGCCGCCGGGCGCTGGTCGTCGGGGCGGGCTCGATGAGCGCGCTGACCGCGGCGACCCTCGCGCGGGCGGGCGTCACCGAGATCGTCATCGCCAACCGGACCTTCGAACGGGCCGAGCGGCTGGCCGAGACCGTCGGCGGCCGGGCCGTGCCGCTGTCGCAGGTCGCCGCCGAGCTCGCCACCGCCGACCTGGTCGTCTCCTGCGTCGGCGCGGGCACCCGCGTGATCACCCCTGAGATGATCCCGCCCCGCGAGGTCCCGCTGTTCCTGCTCGACCTCGCGCTGCCCCACGACGTCGACACCGCCGTCAGGGCGCTGCCCCTGGTCACCCTGGTCGACCTAGAGGACATGCAGCAGTCGGGCGCCGGGTCCGACGGCGGCCGGGCCGCCGACATCGCGGCCGTACGCCGGATCGTGGCCGACGAGGTCACCGCTTATCTCAACTCCGCCCGCGCGGCCAAGGTGACGCCTACTGTGGTGGCGCTGCGCAGTCGCGCGGCCCAGGTGGTCGAGTCGGAACTCGGCCGGCTCCACTCCCGCATGCCCGACCTCGACGAGCGTCAGCGAGACGAAGTGGCACAGGCGGTCCGCCGGGTGGTAGACAAACTGCTCCACGAGCCGACTGTGCGTGTCAAACAGCTCGCCGCGTCTCCGGCAGGCGATCATTATGCGGAGGCGCTGCGCGAGCTGTTCAACCTGGACCCGAAGGCGCCCGACGCCGTTTCCCGGATGGAGATCGAGCAGTGAACCTGAGGCTGGGCACCCGCAAGAGCCTGATGGCGACCACGCAGTCGCAGCAGGTGGCGGACCGGCTGACCGAGCTCACCGGCCGCGGCGTCGACCTCGTCGGGATCACCACCTTCGGCGACGTCTCCAAGGCACAGCTCTCCCAGCTCGGCGGTACCGGCGTGTTCGTCAGCGAGCTGCGCGAGAAGCTGGCCGCCGACGAGATCGACTTCGCGGTCCACTCGCTGAAGGACCTGCCGACCACCCCCGACCCCCGGCTGGTCCTGGCCGCGATCCCGCTGCGCGACGACCCGCGCGACGCGCTCGTCGGCTCCCGCAAGCTGGCCGATCTGGCGCCCGGCTCCCGCGTCGGCACCGGCTCGCCCCGGCGCATCGCGCAGCTGCGGCTGCTGCGTCCCGACCTCGACTACGTCCCGATCCGCGGCAACGCCGACACCCGGATCGGCAAGGTGACCTCCGGCGAGCTCGACGGCGTCGTGCTGGCCGCCGCCGGCCTCGCCCGGCTCCGGCGCGACGACGAGATCGCCTGCCTCTTCGACACCGACGAGATGCTGCCGGCCCCCGGCCAGGGCGCGCTCGCGGTGGAGTGCCGGGCCGACCGGCCCGACCTGATCGAGCTTCTGAGCACGCTCGACGACGCGCGCACCCGCGACGCCGTCATCGCCGAGCGTGCGGTCCTCGCGGCGCTGGAGGCGGGCTGTTCGGCCCCCGTCGGCGCCTTCGCCGTCGATGACGGCCATGTGCTCACCCTGACCGCCACCGTGGTGTCCATCGACGGCGCCGCGGCGGTGCGGAAGTCCACCACCGGACCCATCTCCTCGGCCATGGAACTCGGGCGGGAGCTCGCGGCCACCATGATCGCGGAGGGGGCCGGGCAATTGATGGGAGAGCAGGCCCATTGACCACATCAGAGCATCATGAGCATGGCATCGGCGGCTTCGTCGCCTTCGTAGGAGCTGGTCCCGGTGACGAGAACCTGCTGACGCTCCGGGGCGCCGATCTGTTGTCCAAGGCCGACGTCGTGGTCCTCGACCGCGAATCGTACGGCCCGCTGCTGCGGCACTGCCGGGCCGGCGTCGACGTGCGCGACGTCGCGGCCGACCCCGACGCGCTCGCCGGGGCGGTCGGCGCGGCCAAGGCCGGGAAGCTGGTCGTCCGGGTGTGCCCGGGTGACCCGTCGTTCTTCTCGTCGGTGTCCGACGAGGTCGCGGCCTGTTCGCAGGACGAGGTCGACTTCGAGATCGTGCCCGGCGTGCCGCCGGCGACGGCGGTGCTGACCTACGCGGGCATCCCGCCGGCGTCGTCCGGGCCGGAGTTCCGGATCGTCGACGCGAGCCAGATCGACGACTGGTCCAAGCACGCCTCGGTCGAGGGCACGCTGGTGATCTACAACGGGGTCGCCGAGGCGCCCGCGATCGGCAAGGCGCTGATCGCCGCGGGCCTGCCCGACTACACCCCGGTCGCGGTGACCAGCGACGGCACCACCACCGAGCAGTACACCGTGGTCTCCTCGCTGGGCCGTCTCGGGCCCGACCTGAAGCACGCGGGCATGACCGAACCGGCCCTCATCGTGGTCGGCGACGCCGTCGGCCAGCGTGAGAAGCACTCGTGGTTCGAGACCAAGCCGCTCTTCGGCTGGCGCGTTCTCGTGCCGCGTACCAAAGAGCAGGCCGCGGGCCTTTCGGAGCAGCTGCGCAGCTACGGCGCGGTGCCGGAAGAGGTACCGACGATCTCCGTCGAGCCGCCGCGCACACCCCAGCAGATGGACCGCGCCATCAAGGGCCTGGTCACCGGCCGCTACGAGTGGGTGGCCTTCACCAGCGCCAACGCGGTCAAGGCGGTGCGCGAGAAGTTCGACGAATACGGCCTCGACGCCCGCGCGTTCGCCGGGCTGAAGGTGGCCGCCGTCGGCGAGGCGACCGCCCAGTCCCTGGTCGAGTTCGGGGTCAAGCCCGACCTGCTGCCGACGGGCGAGCAGTCGTCCGAGGGGCTGCTGGAGGAGTGGCCGCCCTACGACTCGATGCTCGACCCGATCAACCGGGTGCTGCTCCCGAGGGCCGACATCGCCACCGACACCCTGGTGGCGGGCCTGACCGAGCTCGGCTGGGAGTGCGACGACGTGACGGCCTACCGGACCGTCCGGGCCGCGCCGCCGCCCGAGGAGATCCGCAACGCGATCAAGAGCGGCGGCTTCGACGCCGTCCTGTTCACCTCGTCCTCGACGGTACGCAACCTCGTCGGCATCGCCGGCAAGCCGCACAACGTCACGGTGATCGCGGTCATCGGGCCGCAGACCGCCAAGACGGCCGAGGAGTTCAACCTGCGGGTCGACGTCATGGCCGACAAACCGTCGGCCTCCGCGCTGGCCGCCGCACTGGCGGAGTATGGTGCCAAGCAGCGCCAGGCGGCCGTCTCCGCCGGCGAGATCCCACGCCGCCCCTCGCAGACCCGAAGGGGTGCCCGGCGACGTCCCAAGTGACCTCAGAAGGTGGTTTTCGCATGAGTGCCGAGTTCCCGGTCGCCCGCCCACGACGGCTGCGCCGGACCGTTCCGCTGCGCCGGATGGTGGCCGGGACCCGGCTCCACCCGGCCGAGCTGATCCTGCCGATGTTCGTCAAGGAGGGCATCGCCGAACCGGCTCCGGTCGGGTCGATGCCCGGGGTCGTCCAGCACACGCGCGAGAGCCTCCGCAAGGCCGCCCACGAGGCCGCCGAGGCGGGTGTGGGCGGCGTCATCCTGTTCGGCATCCCGGCCGTCAAGGACGGCCGGGGCTCCGGCGCCGACGACCCAGAGGGCATCGTCCAGAAGGCTCTGACAGACCTCAGGGCCGAGTTCGGCGACGACCTGGTGGTCATGGCCGACACCTGCCTCGACGAGTACACCGACCACGGCCACTGCGGCATCCTGACCGAGTCGGGCGAGGTCGACAACGACCTGACCCTGGAGCGCTACGCCGCCGCGGCGGTCGCCCAGGCCCGCGCCGGCGCCCAGGTGATCGCGCCCAGCGGCATGATGGACGGCCAGGTCGGCGCGATCCGCGCGGCCCTCGACGCCGACGGCCACGCCGAGATCCCGATCCTGGGCTACTCGGTCAAGTACGCGTCCGCGTTCTATGGCCCCTTCCGCGACGCCGCCGAGTGCGCCCCCCAGTTCGGCGACCGCAGCGCCTACCAGCAAGACCCGGCGGGCCCGATCGGCGAGGCGCTGCGCGAGGTCAGGCTCGACCTGGCCGAGGGCGCCGACGCCGTCATGGTCAAGCCCGCCCTGGCCTACCTCGACGTCATCCACCAGGTCAGAGAGCTGGTCGACGTCCCGGTGGCCGCCTACCAGGTCTCCGGGGAGTACGCCATGGTCGAGGCCGCCGCCGCCAACGGCTGGATCGACCGCGACCGCGTGATCATGGAGTCGCTGATCGCGATCCGCCGCGCGGGAGCCGACATGATCCTGACCTACTGGGCCACGGAGGTGGCTCGCAGGCTGGGCTGAACGGCCGTTTTCCCGGGGTCGCCCTGCGAAGATCCGGTCGGTCCGGGCATTATCGGGGGCAACAGCCCGTTTTTTCTCTGTGGGGGAGGAACAGCATCTGATGGTCGGGGTCCCGCTCGCTCGCCGTTCGAAACGCCGCGCGCACCGAATACCGCACCGGCTCGAAGCGGTGGTCGACTACGCCCGGCTGGGCTGGGCGAGCTGTCTGGGAGCTCATCCGCTGCGCGAGGGGCAGCGGGCGTGCTCATGTGACCGTGTGGGCTGTCCCGATCCGGGCGCCCATCCGCTCTCGCCCGCCTGGCGCATGCAGGCCACCACCGACACGGCCCAGCTCACCCGGTGGTGGGAGCAGGAGCCGGAGGCGAACGTCATCCTGCCCACCGGACGCGTATTCGACGTGTTCGACGTCCCGGCGGAGCTCGGGATGTCCGCCCTGACCACACTGGAGTCCCCAGGCCCGGTTGCCGCGAGCGGCGACCGGGTTCTGTTTTTCGTGGCCACGCGCGGCAACCCCGAAGACGAGGACGAGTGGTGGACCTCGTCGATCGACCACGCGCCCGAGACGATCGAGTCGAACCCGGGGCTGCGCTGGCACTGCCGTGACTCCTACGTCATGGCGCCGCCGTCGTCGCTGGTCGGCGGGGGGACCGTGCGGTGGCTCCGGCCGCCTGACGGGCGTCCGCTGCCCGATCCGCTGCGCGTGCTGGACGTGCTCGCCGACTAGGCTCGGTGGCCGTGAGTCGTACCGATGAATCAGCGGCCCTGTTCGCGCGGGCCAAGGAGATCGTGCCGGGTGGGGTCAACTCGCCGGTCCGGGCGTTCAACTCGGTGGGGGGCACGCCCCGCTTCATGGCGTCCGGGCAGGGGCCCCGCATCACCGACGTCGACGGGAACACCTACGTCGACCTGGTCTGCTCGTGGGGGCCGATGATCCTGGGTCACCGCCACCCGGCGGTGGTCGAGGCGGTCACCGAGGCGATGTCCCGCGGGTTCTCGTTCGGCACGGCGACCGAGGGCGAGGTGCTGCTGGCCGAGGAGATCGTCTCCCGGGTCGCGCCGGTCGAGAAGATCCGCCTGGTCAGCTCGGGCACCGAGGCCACCATGAGCGCGGTACGGCTGGCGCGCGGCTTCACCGGCCGCTCGAAGATCGTCAAGTTCGCCGGCTGCTACCACGGCCACGTCGACGCGCTGCTGGCCTCGGCCGGGTCGGGCGTGGTGACGTTCGGCCTGCCCGACACCCCGGGGGTGACGGGCGCGGCGGCGGCCGACACGCTGGTGCTGCCCTACAACGACCTGGCGGCGGTCGAGGAGGCGTTCACGCTCCACGAGATCGCCGCGGTGATCACCGAGGCGTGCCCGGCCAACATGGGCGTGGTGCCGCCCGCCGAGGGGTTCAACCGGCGGCTGAAGGAGCTCTGCGCGGCCAACGGCGCGCTGCTCATCGTCGACGAGGTGCTGACCGGCTTCCGGGTCTCGGCCGAGGGGTGGTACGGCCTCGACCCGGTGGACGCCGACCTGATGACCTTCGGCAAGGTCATGGGCGGCGGGCTGCCCGCCGCCGCGTTCGGCGGACGGGCCGACGTGATGGCCCGGCTGGCCCCGGAGGGCCCCGTCTACCAGGCGGGCACCCTGTCGGGTAACCCCCTGGCCTGCGCGGCCGGTCTGGCGACGCTGCGCAACTGTGACGCCGGCGTCTACGCGCGGATCGATGCGGCCGCCCTGACCCTCGGCGACGCCGTGTCCGGCGCTCTCGCGGCCGAAGGCGTCGCGCACCGGCTCCAGCGGGCCGGCAACCTGTTCTCGATCTTCTTCACCGAGGGGCCGGTGACCGACTTCGCGTCGGCGAAGACCCAGAACACGGCCGTGTTCACCGCGTTCTTCCACGCGATGCTCGACCAGGGCGTCTATCTTCCCCCGTCGGCCTTCGAGGCCTGGTTCCTGTCGTCGGCCCATGACGACGGAGCTCTGTCGAAGGTCGTCGATGCTCTTCCGATCGCGGCCAAGGCCGCGGCCCAGGCTGCCGGTTAGGCGACCCGGGCGCGGTTCTTGGCGCGCGACTGGCGGGCGTTGGAGGCCAGGGTCTCCAGGTAGGAGACGCGGGCGGTGGCGGACTGCTTCGTGAAGAGGTTGTTGATGATTCGCATGTCTTCATCATGCAACGCTTAATAGTTGAGGACAAGCGAGATTTTCTTGGGTCGACCCTTTAGACTGACTACATGTTGGACTTGCACCGTCTGAAGGCCCTCCACGCGGTCGCCACCTACGGTTCGGTCGGCGCGGCGGCCGAGGCGCTCATGGTCACCCCCTCGGCCATCTCCCAGCAGCTCGCCAAGCTGGAGAAGGAGACCGGCGCGGTGCTCGTCGAGCGCAACGGCCGCGGCGTGAAGCTCACCGACGCCGCCGGGCTGCTCGCCGAGCACGCCGAGAAGATCCTCGCCCTGGTCGAGACGGCCGAGGCCGACTTCGAGGCGCTGCGCGGGGCGGTGGTCGGGCGGTTGTCGATCGCGGCCTTCCCGACGGCCGCGCGCGGCATCTTCCCGGCCGCGCTGAAGCTGCTCAACGAACAGCACCCCGACCTCGGCATGCTGTTCTGGGAGCGCGAGCCCGAACGGCAGATACGCGAGGTCACCCGGGGCGAGATCGACCTGGCGGTGGTGCAGGACTGGCTGAACCGCCCGATGGCCATCCCCGAGGGCCTGTCACGGGCCGCCCTGCTCGACGACGTCGCCGACATCGCCGTGCCGGCCGACCACCCGCTGGCCGACCGGCGTGAGATCTCCCTGTCGGAGCTGCCCGACGACCGCTGGATCACCTCGGCGCCGAGCACGGTCTGCCACGACTTCCTGCTGTTCCTGGTGCGGTCGGCGGGCAAGGAGCCCGACATCGTCTGCATGGCCGACGAATATCCGACCCAGCTCGCGCTGGTCGCGGGCGGCCACGGCCACGCGCTGATCCCCCGGCTCGGGCGCGGCGTGCTGCCCGAGGGGGTCAGGGCGATCCCGATCCTGCCCCGGCCGACCCGGCGCATCTACGCCCTGTGGCGGACCGACGCGGCCCGCCGCCCGGCCATCCGGGCCGCCGTCGACGCGCTGCGCACGGTCTGCTCCCATTTGGAAACCACCCTTCGGCTCGCCTGACGCCGTCTCGTCATGTGGTCCGAGTAGGCTGGCGCCACCATGACTGAGACGACCGTCGTTCACCTGTTGCGCCATGGTGAGGTCTACAACCCGACCGGGGTCCTCTACGGCAGGCTGCCCGGCTTCCACCTGTCGGACAACGGCCGGGCGATGGCCGACATGGTGGCCAAGTCGATCGCCAACCGCGACATCGTGACTCTGTGGAGCTCGCCGATGGAGCGGGCCCAGGAGACCGCCGCCCCCTCCGCCGAGGCGCTGAAACTCCCCGTGGTCCTCGACGAGCGGCTGACCGAGGCCATGAACGTCTTCGAGGGCAAACCGGTGGCCGGTGACAACCGCGCCTTCTTCCGCGACCCCCGCAACTTCTGGCACTTCCGCGACCCGCGCCGCCCCTCGTGGGGCGAGGCCTACCGCGACGTGGTGGCCCGCATGAAGTCGGTGATCGACGACGCCCGCGCCGAGTCCCGGGGCCACGAGGCGCTGCTGGTCTCCCACCAGCTGCCGATCTGGATCATGCGGCTGGCCGCCGAGAGCAAACGCCTCTGGCACGACCCGCGCCGCCGCCAGGCCAGCCTGTGCAGCCTGACCTCCTTCACCTTCGACGGCGACCGTCTCATCAGCGTCGGCTACAGCGAGCCCGCCGCGGCGCTGCTCAAGGGCTGATCCCCAGGTTCAGCCGGGCCATCTCGTCGCCGGACAGCCGCAACCCTCCGGCGGCGACGTTCTCCTCGAGGTGCCGCGGATTCCCGGTGCCCGGGATGGCGAGCACGTGGTCGCCCTGCTGCAACGTCCAGGCCAGCCTGACCTGTGCGGCGCTCGCCCCGTGCGCGCGGGCGACGGCGAGCACCTCCGGGTGCTCCTCGGAGGTCGCTCCCGCCTCCCGCCCGGCCCCCGCGATGGCGAAGAACGGCACGAAGGCGATCCCCAGCTCGCCGCACCGGTGCAGCAGCTCTCGCTCTCCCGCCGTCGCGCCGATCCCGAAGGGGTTCTGTACGCACACCACCGGCGCGATGGCCCGAGCCTCGGCCAGCTGCTCCGCCGTCGCGTTGGACACTCCGAGGTGACGGATGAGCCCGGCGTCCCGGAGCCCGGCCAGCGCGCCGAAGTGCTCGGCGATCGAACCGCCGCGGCGGCTCGGCGGGATCCGCAGGTTCACCACGTCGAGATGATCGCGCCCGAGCTGGCGCAGGTTCTCCTCGACCTGACCGCGCAGTTGCTCGGGGGTGGCCCACCACCACGCGCCCGACGGATCCCGCGCCGGCCACACCTTCGTGGCGATCACGAGGTCGTCGGGGTAGGGGGACAGCGCCCGGTTGATCAGCTCGTTGGCCGACAGCCGGGGTGAGAAATAGAAGGCGGCGGTGTCGATGTGATCGACCCCGAGCTCGACCGCCCGCCGCAACACCGTGATCGACCGGTCGCGGTCGGCCGGGACGCCGGCTCCGAAGGCGACGTTTCCGGTCAGGCGCATCGCCCCGAATCCGATGCGGTTGACGGTCAGGTCGCCCAGTTCTGCCGTGGAAGTAGACATGAAAAAAGCCTCCCCGCTGTGCAAGGAGGCGTGATCCGTCCCGATCATTCTAGCGCGAGCTGTCGGGACGCCGGTCCCGGCTCCCGTTCGGGGCACCGGCCGGGGTGGCCGATACTATGGTTGCTCTACCGGTTGTAGTTCAAGGAGATCTCCTCCATGTCCCCCTTCTCGCGTGCTCTCGTCGCCGTGTGCACGGCGCTGGTTCTGACCGGATGCGCCGGGAACGTCGGGGGTTCGGGGCAGCCGGAGTCCGACGACACCCGGTTCGTCGCCGGTGACGGCAAGGTCCAGGTGTTCGCGGCCGGCGACCGCAAGCCGGCTCCCGTCGTCGCGGGGCAGACCCTCGAAGGCGCCCAGACGGCGATGGCCAAGGGCAAGGTCACGGTGATCAACTTCTGGGCCTCGTGGTGCGCGCCGTGCCGGGCCGAAGGGCCGACGCTCAAGGACGTCGCCGCCCGCACCAAGGCCGACGGCGTCGACTTCCTCGGCATCAACTTCAAGGACCAGAAGGCCGCCGCCACCGCCTACGACGCCCAGCTCACGCCGGGCTACCCGAGCATCCACGACCAGAGCGGCAAGGTGCTGCTCGGGTTCTCCGGCACGGTGCCGCCCGCAGCCATCCCCTCCACGCTCATCATCGACCGTGAGGGCCGGATCGCGGCCCGCGCCCTGGGCGCGGTCAAGTACCAGGCCCTGCTCGACGCCGTGACCAAGGTCTCCAGTGAATCTCGCTGACACCGTCGCCTCGGGGTCGCTGCTGGTCGCGCTGCCGATCGCGCTGCTCGCGGGGCTGGTGTCGTTCCTGTCGCCCTGCGTGCTGCCGCTGGTGCCGGGCTATCTGTCGTACGTGACCGGCATGAGCGCCGACCCCAAGCGGGGGCGGCTGGTGCTCGGCTCGGTGTTGTTCGTGCTCGGGTTCGCGCTCGTGTTCGTGCTGGGCGGCGCGTTGTTCGGCGGGCTCGGGGCGGCGATGCTCGGCAACGCCGAGGTGATCACGCGGGTGCTGGGCGTGGTCACGATCGTGCTGGGGCTGGCGTTCATCGGCATCATCCCCGGCCTCCAGCGCGACTTCCGCATCCACAAGGTGCCGGCGGCCGGGCTCGCCGGGGCGCCGCTGCTGGGTATCGTGTTCGGACTCGGCTGGACGCCGTGCATCGGCCCCACACTCGCCGTCGTGCTGACCCTCTCGGTCGACCAGGGCAGCGCCGCCAGGGGCGCGCTGCTCGCGTTCGGCTACGCACTCGGGCTCGGGCTGCCGTTCGTGGCGGCCGGGCTCGCCTACCGCAAGGCGCTCCACACGTTCCGCGCGGTGCGCCGACACACCCAGCTCATCACGCGGATCGGAGGAGCCATGCTGGTCGCCGTCGGGTTGCTGCTGGTCACCGGTCTGTGGGGCGAGCTCATCGCCGGTCTCCAGGTGTGGATCGGCGGATTCGAGCCGGTGATATGACACTGACCGACGAAGAGAAGACGACCGGGAACGGCGGCCCCGCGGGGCTGGGCGTGGTCGGCTGGCTGCGCTGGGGCTGGCGGGTGCTCACCTCGATGCGCACCGCCCTCATCCTGCTGTTCCTGCTGGCTCTGGCCTCCGTGCCCGGGTCGCTCTACCCGCAGCGCGGGGTCGATCCGGGGGCGGTCGCCCGCTACTTCCAGAACGATCCGACGAAGGCCGAGTGGCTCGACCGGTTCTCCCTGTTCGACGTCTTCACCTCGCCCTGGTTCGCGGCGATCTACCTGCTGCTGTTCCTGTCGCTGATCGGCTGCGTGCTGCCGCGCACGATGGTGCACCTGAAGGAGATGCGGCGCACGCCGCCGCCCGCGCCGCGCAACCTGTCGCGGCTGCCGCACCATGCCGACATCGAGGGCGACCTCGCCTCGGCCGAGGCCTACCTGCGGTCGAAGCGCTGGCGGGTGGTCACCGGCGACGGCTGGGTGTCGGCCGAGAAGGGGCACCTGCGCGAGACCGGCAACCTGCTCTTCCACGTCGCGCTGCTGGTGCTGCTGGTCGCCGTCGGGGTGGGCGGGCTGTTCGGCTACCGGGGCAACGTGCTCGTCGTCGAGGGCGACGGGTTCGCGAACACGGTGGCCGCCTACGACCGTTATCTGCCCGGGTCGCAGGTGTCGCCCGAGGACCTGCAGCCGTTCTCGTTCACGCTCAAGGACTTCCAGGCGAGCTACGTCGGGCCCGGCCACGAGAAGCAGGGCCAGCCGCTCGACTACTTCGCCAAGCTCGCCGTGCAGGATTCGCCGAGCTCGCCGGAGCGCGAGTTCACCCTCCGGGTCAACGAGCCGCTGGAGGCCGACGGCGCGCTGACGTACCTGATCGGGCACGGCTACGCCCCCACGTTCCGGATCACCGGCGGCGACGGCAAGGTCGCCTTCGAGGGCGCGGTGCCGTGCCTGGTGAACGACACCTCGAACTACGAGTCGGAATGCGTCATCAAGGTGCCCGACGCGGCCCCCGACCAGCTGGCGTTCCTCGGCCGGTTCCTGCCCTCCACGGCGCCGAGCGGCACCGAGTGGTTGTCGGTGTTCCCGGCCGCGGTCAACCCGACCGTGCAGATCTGGCCGTTCAAGGGCGACCTGGGTCTCGACGCGGGAACCCCTCAGTCGGTGTACGACCTGAGCGGCCACCAGAACCTCAAGCCGCTCGGCCAGATGACCGCCTCGCCCAAGCCGATGGCCGTCGGCGACGCCGTCGACCTGCCCGACGGGGCGGGGAAGATCGAGTTCACCGGTGTGAAGGAGTGGATCACCCTCCAGACCACCTACGACCCCGGCCGGTTCCCGGCCCTGCTCGCCTCCGGCGCCGCCATCCTCGGCCTGCTGCTGTCCCTGCTCATCCACCGCCGCCGCGTCTGGGTGCGCGTAAGGGACGGAGGGGTCACGGTGGGAGGATTGACCCGCACCGAGGGCGGAGACTTCGGCGAGGAGTTCGCCGAGCTGACGAAAGCCCTGGAACACCACGCTCGCGCAGAGGTGAAGGATGTCTCCTGATCGTTTGGCCACGTTGAGCGACCAGCTCGTGCTGGCCGCCATTCTGCTCTACCTGGCCGCGATGATCGGCTACGCCCTGGAGCTGGCCTTCGGCCGGGTCACCGAGACGGTGAAGGAACGCCGCCTGGCGACCGTCGGCGGGCCGTCCGACGACCTGCCCGACCCCGAGCCCACGCCGGAGCCGGCGTCATGGGCCCCCAAGGCGGGTCTCATCGGCACCGCCGCCATGTGGCTCGGCTGGGTCGCCAACGTGTCGGCCACGCTCACGCGCGGCCTCGCGGTCGGCCGCTGGCCGTGGGGCAACATGTACGAGTTCGTCGTCGCCATGCTGCTCGCGGCCGTGACGGTGTTCCTGCTGCTCCAGCTGCGCTACCCGGTGCGCTTCCTCGGCGCGTTCGTCGGCGTGGTCGCGGCGATCGGCCTCGGCTTCGCGGTCCGTGTGCTCTACACGCAGGCCGGCCCGGTCGTGCCCGCGCTCGACTCGTACTGGGTGGCCATCCACGTCACCGCCGCCGTCGCGGCCAGCGGCCTGTTCATCGTCGGCGCCGCCGCCGCGGGGCTGTTCCTGGTGCGCAAGGAGGGCCCGTCGCGGCTGCCGTCGCGCGCCGACCTCGAACGCCTCGCCCACCGGGTCATCGTCATCGCGTTCCCGGTCTGGACGTTCGCCGTCATCTCGGGCGCGCTCTGGGCCGACAAGGCGTGGGGCCGCTACTGGGGCTGGGACCCGAAGGAGGTCTGGGCGTTCATCACCTGGGTGGCCTACGCCGCCTACCTGCACGCCCGCGCGACCGCCGGCTGGAAGGGCAAGGCCGCGATGATCGTGTCGCTGATCGCGTTCGCCTGCCTGATGTTCAACCTCGTCGGCGTGAACATCTTCATCGGCGGCCTGCACTCGTACGCGGACGTGAAATAGCGAGACGCGGTCGGCCGAAGGCCGGCCGTGTCTCTAGTCTTCGTCGCGCAGCTTGCGCTCAAGGCTGCGCAGGAAGTCGGGGTCGTCGTCAGGACCCCTCGGCGCCTCGGGAGGCGGCGAGGGGAGCAGGTTCTGTCCGGGGGTGATCGGTTCGGGCACCGGCCGCCCGGCGAGCAGCCACAACACTCCGCCCATCGCCGGAATCATCACGACCAGAACCCACGCGGCCTTGGGGAGGGTCCGCACGATCTCCGGGGGAGTGGTGATGACGTCGAAGAGGCAGTAGAGCCAGAAGGCCAGCAACGCCAGGCCGACAACCACGTTCGCCATTCCAACACGGTATGCCATCCCGTGGCCTGATCGTGTTGCGTCTTGCATAGCGACCGACGAAGCGGGATGACTCGGGCTAGACGGGCATCGTACGCTGCATCGGTACAGCACCTTCCCGACTAAAAGAGAGGTGCGATGGCGCAGCAGGGCGACAGGGGCCGCCACCGGCGAGGGAATCGGTGGTGGCAGCGGAGCCACGCAGGGGCCAGCTACGTCTCCCGTCGTGGGGCGGAGGCGACGCAGGAACGCATCGAAACAGTGGTCACCGACAGATGGGCGGACGCCCCCAGGGCCGTCGAGACCCCGGTGACCGCCCCGGTCGTCGACCGTCCGCAGTACACCTGGCGCGACTTCGAGCTGGACGACCAGCCCGCCCGCGCCGAACCGCACCACCCCGACAGCCCCGACTACCGCGACGGCCGCCGCAACTGCGGCGCCCTGGAGACGATCCTCTACCGGCAGTGGGACGCCATGGACGGCCCGCCGCCCCCCGACGTCATCCGCGCCGTCGACAGCCTGGCCCGGTTGCCCGACCGCCTGAAGGAGATGCTGGCGGTCGGCCTCGACGGCATCTACGTCGGCCCCGGCGGCGTCCCGGACCTGGACGACATGGGCTACCTGCGGGGCGCCCCGCTCCCCAGCGGCCGCGCGACCTGGGACATCTGCGCCGGCGCGTACGGCGACCGGAAGATCGTCGTCGGCGACCGCCCCAGCCCGACGCCCGATGTGATGATGCACGAAGTCGGTCATGCGCTGGACGACGTGGACTCCCGTCCGGGAGAGTGGGTCTCGGACTCACCCGAGTTCGCCGCCCTCTACGACGAGTGCATCCCCCATCTGGCCTCGGCCTTCCACAAGCAGTCCGGAGAACTCGGCCGCAAGGAGTTCTTCGCCGACGCCTTCGCCGCCATCGCGTCGAGGCAGCGTCCCGCCCTGATAGACATGCTGGGCGGCGACACCCGCACGGCCCTCAACGTCATGCTCTTCTTCAACAGGCGCTACGGAATCTAGGTAGGTCTCCTGATGTTCGTGATCCGGCTCGCTGACGGCACGCTGCGGGTCCCGCAGTCGTTGACCAGCGACGACGGCCGCCTGATCGGCAACGCGTATGTCGAGATAGCGCCCGGCGAGCCGGACTACGACCAGTGGCTGGAGGAGTCCATCACCGAAGAAGAAGAAGCCGACCGCCGCAGAAGATGGCAAGAAGAGAACGACGCTCTAGAACAAGAATTCCTAGCCTTCAAGGCCGAACAAGAAAAATAAGCCCCAGGCGCCAGTGCAATTTCACATGCCACAAATGGTCAAATCTTAAATTATTCAGGCCAGGCGGGCCAAATATCCAGGCCAGATTCATGAATTGCCGCAGCGCGCCGGCGTCTGGACTGAGGAGCGCAGGGGAGCGAAGCGACCCGGAGCGACGAGGGAAGACGCCGGATATAAGCGCGAGGACCCCGCGCCGAAGGCGCGGCAAAGACACTGCGAGCCAGAACCTGCCGCGCCGTAGGCGCGTCCCCCGCCGTTTCTTCTCTCGGCGCCGTAGGTGCCCCGGGAAAAGAAAAAGGCGCGGCTCCCAGGTTCTGGCCGCGCCTCTCTGCTTCTTCCCGTGAAGCTCTACCCGTTCGGCTTGTCGGCCGTCAGGACGTCTTCTCCACGGAGAAGGGCGTGCACTTCCGACTCGCGGAAACGCCGGTGCCCTCCGGGGGTACGGATGCTGCTGATTCGCCCCGCCGCGGCCCAGCGAGTCACGGTCTTCGGGTCGACCCGGAAGAGGGCGGCAACCTCTCCAGGGGTCAGCAGTCGCTCGCTGCTACTCTCCACAATCTCTCCCCCTCGCATCCCGCGTCATGCAGCGGGCGGACAGGTAACCAGTGTGCCGAGCGAAGCCTGATTTATCCGTGGTTTTCAGAGAAGATCACGGGATGTTACCGGCTCAGTGCCCGATTGTTATATGATAGAGCCTCTTTGGGGCGCTCATGGGTGTTTCTTTACGAAAGCGCCGTGATGGGCACACTAGCAGCGCTCGTGCCGGATGCGAAGAGAGTCCGCCATACGGGACAGTGACGTAACCTCTACGGCGTGCATCCGGTAATCATCTACACCCTGTCCCGCCTGGGCCTGTTCGCCGTCGCCCTGGGCGTCCTCTATCTGCTGGGTCTGCGGACCTACGTGTTGCTCGCAGTGGCCGTGTTGCTGAGCGGGCTCGCCAGTTACGTTCTGCTGTCGAAGCAGCGGGACGCGGTCAGCGAGAAGATCAGCGACAAGAGGCGCCAGCCCGAGGGCTAGTCAGGGCATCGGGAACATTCCGACTCGGGCATGGTACTCGTGCCCGAGCTTCGTGGTGTCGCTTCCCACCAAAAGCCCCTTCTTTACCGGGAGAAAGGCCTTCACCCCGATTCCTCTCTCTCGGCCGGGATTGAACCCGAGCGCCATTCCAGTACGTGGATGGAGCGCCGCGATGCCCTCTCGCGCGACCGCTCCCGGGCCCGCGGAGTCGTTTCCCAGCGGGTTGTCCATCCACCGTTGGTGGCCCCCCACGTAAACGGCCGCGCCGGTGACGGCGACGCTGTAGAGCGAATCGCCACCCGTGTGGTTCACCCATGTCGGCTTCACGTTCGCGCCTTTCGCGTACGTCTCGAAGCGCGCCGCGGTGTCGCAGAGTTTCCCCGTCTTCGGGGCCGCGCCTCCGGTGGTGACGACCACGAAATAGGAGCCGTCGGGGGAGACATCGAGGCCGCGTACATAGGAGGGAAATCCGTCGCGGCAATGGGGGGCGTAGGCATTGGTGCGCCAGCGGGCGACCTTGCCGGTCTTCAGATCGATCTGGCCGAGTTGGTCGCGTGGCTGGCCGCCGAGGGTGGTGAACGAGCCGTCGAGAATCAGCCGGTCTTTCGTCGCCGCCATCGCGTGGACCTTCGGGTCGCCTTCTGACCGGCCGCCGCCGACGGCGACGGTGAACGACGGGTCGACGGCTCCGGTCGCGGCGTCGAGGCGGGCCAGGGCGGTGCGCTGGGCACGGCCGATGTGGGAGAAGTCGCCGCCGACGTAGAGGTGGGCGCCCCGGCGTACAAGAGAGGTGATCTCGCCGCCGTAGGCGGCGCCACCGAACGACGCGATCGGGACCCCGGACGGGACGGAGAACGCGGCGAGGCCCCGGGAGAAGGAGCCGCCGGCGTAGACCGTGCCGTCGGCGCCGGCCGCGAGCGTGTTGACGGCGCCGTCGAGGAAGGGGGCGAAGGGGGAGATGCGGCCGGTCGTCAGGTCGAAGGCGAAGAGGTTGGTGCGGCGCAGGGTGGACGTGCCCGACTTCACCGAGGAGAACTCGCCGCCGACCACCACGGTGTTCCCCACCAGCGCGAACGCGTTGACGATCCCGTCTAAGACATGGGGGGTGTGGTTCACCGGATTCGGCGACACGACCGAGGGATGACGGATGCCCGCCCAGGCCGGGGTGGCCACGAGCGCGAGAGCGCTTACTGTGATCATGAATCTGGCACGCATGGCCAAGTCCTAGCAGACGCAGAGTAATCAACGCACTACGTTGCGCACATTCGACCGGGCATGGCGTGACGGTGTGTGAGGTCGTCCTAGGCTGGGCACCATGACGCGCGCTTCGCTGGACAAACAGCCCCATGAGGTCGCGGCCATGTTCGACCGCACGGCCGCGCGCTACGACCTGGTCAACGACGTGCTGTCGCTCGGCCAAGACCGGCTGTGGCGGCGGGCGACCGCGTCCGCGATCGACGCCGGGCCCGGTGAGCTGGTGCTCGACCTGGCGGCCGGCACCGGCACCTCTACCGACGCGTTCACCCAGCTTGGGGCGCGTGCCATCGCCTGCGACTTCTCGATCGGCATGCTGCAGACCGGCGTGCGGCGGCGGGGTTCGTCGGGGCTGACCGGCGGGGTCGCGGGTGTGACGTTCGTCGCAGGCGACGCGCTGCGGCTGCCGTTCGCCGACGGGGTCTTCGACGCGGTCACGATCTCGTTCGGGCTGCGCAACGTCGCCGACACCCGGCAGGCGCTGGAGGAGATGCTGCGGGTGACCCGTCCCGGCGGGCGGCTCGTGGTGTGCGAGTTCTCCCGGCCGAAGCCGAAGGCGTTCGACACGATCTACACGCAGTATCTGATGCGCCTGCTGCCGGTGGTGGCCCGCACGGTCAGCTCCAACCCCGACTCCTACGAATACCTCGCCGAGTCCATCCGCGACTGGCACGACCAGAAGAGCCTCGCGGCGGTCGTCCAGAGCGCGGGGTGGAAGCGGGTGGCGTGGCGTGACCTGAGCATGGGGATCGTGGCGCTGCACCGGGGTGTCCGACCGGAAAAGTCATGAAATTTGCACCGGCGCGCCAGGTAGAACGATGTTTTCGTCACGACTGTGCATGTTTACCCGCCGGTAGGTGTCTACCCCCTGACGAAGGTGTCGGGAGAGGGACTAGACTGCGGCGCGACAAGTTTGTGAAGTAGTTCACAAAGGCACGAAAGGCTCAGCCTACACGGTCTGCGGCCCCAAGAAACTCAAAAGGACAGGACAGGTCCCCTCGTGAGCGAGCCAGCCCTTGCGGCCCGGCGGAGCGAGACCGATGCCGACGTGATCGTCGTCGGCGCCGGCCCCGCCGGATCGACGACCGCGTTTTATCTGGCGCAGTCCGGGCTGTCGGTCCTGTTGCTGGAGAAGACGACCTTCCCCAGGGAGAAGGTCTGCGGCGACGGCCTGACCCCCCGCGCGGTCAAGGAACTGCTCGCGATGGGGATCAACGTCGACGCGCCCGGCTGGATCAGGAACAAGGGCCTGCGCGTCGTCGGCGGCGGCCTGTCGTTCGAGCTCGACTGGCCGGAGCTGTCGAGCTTCCCCGACTTCGGGCTCGTGCGCACGCGCAAGGACTTCGACGTCATCCTGGCCGACAACGCCGTGTCCAAGGGCGTCACCCTGCTCCAGGGCGTGAACGTGACCGCCCCGGTGATCGACGAGCGCAGCGGCCACGTCGTCGGCGTGAAGACCGCCTCGGGCGACGTCTACCGCTCCCGCCTGGTGATCGCGGCCGACGGCAACTCCACCCGCATCTCCCTGGCCATGGGCCTGCACAAGCGCGAAGACCGCCCGATAGGGGTCGCGGTCCGCACCTATTACACGAGCCCGCGCCACACCGACGACTACCTCGAGACCTGGCTGGAGTTGTGGGACGGCGAACGCCTGCTGCCCGGCTACGGCTGGGTCTTCGGCGTCGGCGACGGCACCTCCAACGTGGGCCTCGGGCTGCTCAACACCAGTGAGGCGTTCAAGAAGATCGACTACCGCGACCTGCTCCGGCGCTGGACCAAGAACATGCCGGCCGAGTGGGGCTTCGTCGAAGAGAACATGGTCGGCCCGATCCGGGGTGCCGCGCTGCCGATGGCCTTCAACCGGCAGCCCCACTACACCCGGGGCCTGGTTCTCGTCGGCGACGCCGGTGGGATGATCAACCCTTTCAACGGCGAGGGCATCGCGTACGCGATGGAGACCGGCCGCATCGCGGCCGACGCCGTGGTGACCGCGCTCGCCCAGCCGACCCCCGCCGCGCGCGAGCGGGTCCTGCGGGCCTATCCGCGGATACTCAAAGACGCGTACGGCGGCTATTTCACCCTGGGCCGGGCCTTCGTCGAGGCGATCGGCAAACCGGGCGTGATGAATATGCTGACGCGGCACGCGCTGCCCCACCCCCGGTTGATGAGGTTCGGCCTGAAACTCCTGGGCAACCTGACCGACCACGGTGGCGACGCGTCAGACCGGATCATCAACGCCCTGTCGAAGGTCGCGCCGTCGGCATGACACCACTGGATCGAAGAATCATGACCACATTCACCGAGAGGACGCCTTAAGCGATGGAGCTCTACGCCCCCATCCTGGTGCTCGCGGTCCTCGGGGCGGGATTCGCCGTCTTCTCCGTGAGCATCGCCCCGTTCACCGGGCCGAAGAGGTGGAACCGCGCCAAGCTCGACGCGTACGAGTGCGGTATCGACCCCACTCCGCAGCCGATCGGCGGCGGCCGGTTCCCGCTGAAGTACATGATCACAGCGATGCTCTTCATCGTCTTCGACATCGAGATCATCTTCCTCTACCCGTGGGCCGTGGCCTTCGACAAGCTCGGGGTCTTCGGTCTGGTCGAGATGGTGCTGTTCATCGTCACCGTGCTCGTGGCGTACGCCTACGTGTGGCGGCGTCGCGGATTGGACTGGGACTAATGGGCCTTGAAGAGAAACTGCCCAGCGGCTTCGCGCTGACCACCGTCGAGCAGGTCGCCGGCTGGGCGCGCAAGAACTCCGTCTGGCCGGCCACCTTCGGTCTCGCGTGCTGCGCGATCGAGCTCATGTCCACCGGTGGCCCCAAGCACGACCTGGCCCGCTTCGGCATGGAGCGCGCGTCCGCGTCGCCCCGCCAGGCCGACCTGATGATCGTGGCCGGTCGCCTGTCGCAGAAGATGGCGCCGGTGCTGCGCCAGATCTACGACCAGATGGCCGAGCCCAAGTGGGTCATCTCCATGGGCGTGTGCGCCTCGTCCGGCGGCATGTTCAACAACTACGCGGTGGTCCAGGGCGTCGACCACGTCGTGCCCGTCGACATCTACCTGCCCGGCTGCCCGCCGCGGCCCGAGATGCTCATCGACGCGATCGTCAAGCTGCACGACAAGATCCAGAACATGAAGTTCGGCGCCCACAGGGAGAAGCAGGTCGAGGAGCTCGAGCTCCAGGCGCTGCGCACCCTGCCGCTCATCGACCAGGGAGGGCAGAAATGAGCGACAACCTTCCTGAGGTCCCGGAGCAGCCGATCGCCCGGACCGGCATGTTCGGAACCTCCGGCACCGGCGACACCTCCGGCTACGGCGGCCTCGTGGTCCGCCGGCCGGCGCCGGTCTCCAGCCCGCGCCCCTACGGGAGCTACTTCGACGAGATCGTCGACGGCCTCGACCACGAGGGCGTCGAGCGGGTCGTCGTCGACCGGGGCGAACTCACGCTTCACGTGGCGCGCGAGCACCTCGTCGAGGTCATGAAGAAGCTGCGCGACGACCCCGCCCTGCGGTTCGAGCTGTCCCTGGGCGTCTCGGGGGTGCACTACCCCCACGAGGCCGGGTCGGAGCTGCGCGCGGTCTACCACCTGTGCTCGATCACCCACAACCGCCGCGTGCGGGTGGAGTGCGCGACGCCCGACTCCGACCGGCACATCCCGTCGACGGTCTCGGTCTACCCGACGCACAACTGGCACGAGCGGGAGACCTACGACTTCTTCGGCATCGTCTTCGACGGGCACCCGGGCCTGACCCGGATCGAGATGCCCGACGACTGGGAGGGCCACCCGCAGCGGAAGGACTACCCGCTGGGCGGCATCCCGGTCGAATACCGCGGCGCCGAGATCCCCGCGCCGGACCAGAGGAGGTCGTACGCATGACTCAGGAAGCGACCGAAGGCAAGGTCTACGACGTCGCGGGCCAGGACTGGGACAAGCTCACCGAAGCGGTGGCCGAGTCGTCCGAGGAGCGGCTGGTCATCAACATGGGCCCGCAGCACCCGTCGACCCACGGCGTGCTCCGGCTCGTGCTCACCCTCGACGGTGAGACGGTGACCGAGGCCCGGACCGTCATCGGCTACCTGCACACCGGCATCGAGAAGAACCTCGAATACCGCACCTGGACGCAGGGCGTCACGTTCGTGACGCGCATGGACTACCTGTCGCCGATCTTCAACGAGGTGACCTACTGCCTGGGCGTGGAGCGCCTCCTCGGCATCGAGGACCGCATCCCCGACCGGGCGCAGGCGATCCGGGTGCTCACGATGGAGCTCACCCGCATCTCCTCCCACCTGATGGCGATCTGCACCTACGGCATGGAGCTCGGGGCCACCACCCCGTTCCTCTACGGCCTGCGCGAGCGCGAGATGGTGCTCGACATCATGGAGTACATCACCGGTCTCCGGATGAACATGGCCTACATCCGGCCGGGCGGCGTCAGCGTCGACCTGCCGGCGGGCGCCGTCGACAAGATCGGCGAACTGCTCAAGGTCATGCCCGAGCGGATCAAGGACATGCGCAAGATCCTGGACGCCAACCCGGTCTACACCCGGCGTACCAAGGACATCGCCTACCTCGACCTGACCGGCTGCATGGCGCTGGGCATCACCGGCCCGGTGTTGAAGGCCGCCGGCCTGCCGTGGGACCTGCGCAAGTCGCAGCCCTACTGCGGCTACGAGACCTACGACTTCGAGATCGCCACCGAGCAGACCTGCGACGTCTACGGGCGTTACCAGGTCCGGGTCTCGGAGATGGAGGAGTCGCTGAAGCTGATCGAGCAGGCGCTCGACCGGCTCACCGGGCCGCTGAAGAACCAGCCCGTCATGATCGAGGACAAGAAGATCGGCTGGCCGGCGCAGCTCGCGCTCGGCCCCGACGGCCTCGGCAACTCGCCCGCCCACATCGCGCACATCATGAGCAGCTCGATGGAGGCCCTGATCCACCACTTCAAGCTGGTGACCGAGGGCTTCCGGGTGCCGGCCGGCCAGGCGTACGTGCCGGTCGAGTCGCCCCGCGGCGAGCTGGGCGCCCACGTGGTGAGCGACGGCGGCACCCGGCCCTTCCGGGTCCACTTCCGCGACCCGTCCTTCACGAACCTGCAGGCCGTGCCGGCCATGTGCGAAGGCGGTTACATCGCCGACGTCATCTCGGCGGTGGCCTCGCTCGACCCCGTCATGGGAGGTGTGGACCGATGACCTACTCCCCAGAGGTCCGCGAGCGTCTCGAACTGGACGCCAAGGAGATCATCGGCAAGTACCCCAAGACCCGGTCGGCGCTGCTCCCGCTGCTCCACCTGGTCCAGGCGGAGGACGGCTACGTCTCCGACGCCGGTCAGGAGTTCTGCGCCGAGATGCTGGGCCTGTCGAAGGCCGAGGTCGTCGGCGTCTCGACGTTCTACACGATGTACAAGCGCAAGCCCGCCGGTGAGTACCACGTCGGCGTCTGCATCAACACCCTGTGCGCGGTGATGGGCGGCGACCAGATCTGGGAGGAGCTCAGCGAGCACGCCGGCATCGGGCACGAGGAGGCCACCTCCGACGGCAAGGTGTCGCTGGAGCGCATCGAGTGCAACGCGGCCTGCGACTTCGCGCCGGTGATGATGGTGAACTGGGAGTTCTTCGACAACCAGACGCCCGAGTCGGCCAAGCAGCTCGTCGACGACCTGCGGGCCGGCAAGCCCGTGGTCCCGACCCGCGGCCCCGGCCGGCTCTGCACCTTCAAGGAGACCTCGCGGGTGCTCTCGGGCCTGCCCGACGAGCTCGCCGGCGAGGGTCCCTCGGCCGCCGGTCCCTCCCTTGAGGGCCTGCGCATCGCCAAGGCCAACGGCTGGGAGGCTCCCAAGTGACCACGCTGACTCCGGTCCTCACCAAGAACTGGGACCTGCCCAACTCCTTCACGCTGGAGGGCTACGGCGACTACTCCGCCGCCCGCAGCGCGCTGGCGATGGACCCCGACGCGATCATCCAGGCGGTCAAGGACTCCGGTCTGCGCGGCCGCGGCGGCGCGGGCTTCCCGACCGGCATGAAGTGGGGCTTCATCCCGCAGGGTGACGGCAAGCCCCACTACCTCGTCGTCAACGCCGACGAGTCGGAGCCGGGGACCTGCAAGGACATCCCGCTGATGATGGCCAACCCGCACTCGCTCATCGAGGGCGTCATCATCACGGCCTTCGCCATCCGGGCCAACTACGCCTTCATCTACATCCGCGGCGAGGTCGTCCACGTCATCCGGCGGGTGCAGGCGGCGGTGCGCGAGGCGTACGAGAAGGGCTACATCGGGCGCGGCATCTTCGGCAGCGGCTACGACCTGGAGATCGTCGTGCACAGCGGCGCCGGGGCGTACATCTGCGGTGAGGAGACGGCGCTGCTCGACTCGCTGGAGGGCTTCCGGGGCCAGCCCCGGCTCAAGCCGCCGTTCCCGGCCGTCGCGGGCCTCTACGCCGCGCCGACGGTCGTGAACAACGTCGAGTCGATCGCCTCGGTCCCCTCGATCGTGGCCAACGGCGCCGAGTGGTTCGCCGGCATGGGCACCGAGAAGTCCAAGGGCTTCGGCATCTTCTCGCTCAGCGGCCACGTCACCCGTCCGGGCCAGTACGAAGCCCCGCTGGGCATCACCCTGCGGGAACTGCTCGACATGGCGGGCGGCATCCGCGAGGGCCACCGGCTGAAGTTCTGGACGCCGGGCGGCTCCTCGACGCCGATCTTCACCGACGAGCACCTCGACGTGCCGCTCGACTTCGAGTCGGTCGGCGCCAAGGGCTCCATGCTCGGCACCCGGGCGCTGCAGATCTTCGACGAGACCACCTGCGTGGTCCGGGCGACGTTGCGCTGGACCGAGTTCTACGCCCACGAGTCGTGCGGCAAGTGCACGCCCTGCCGTGAGGGCACCTTCTGGCTCAAGCAGGTGCTGAAGCGGCTGGAGAAGGGTCAGGGCACCGAAGACGACCTGACCACGATCACCGACATCGCCGACAACATCCTGGGCCGGTCGTTCTGCGCCCTGGGCGACGGCGCGACGAGCCCGATCTACTCCTCGGTGCAGCACTTCCGCGACGAATACCTCAAGCACTTCGAGATCGGCGGCTGCCCGTTCGATCCCGCACTCGCAACCGTGTGGGGGAGCAAGTGACCATCCAAGCAACCCAGCCCGAGGAGCGGGCGGTCGTCGAGATGGTCACGCTGACCATCGACGGCTTCCAGGTCAGCGTGCCGAAGGGCACGATGATCATCCGGGCGGCCGAGCTGCTGGGGATCCAGATCCCCCGCTTCTGCGACCACCCCCTGCTCGACCCGGCGGCCAACTGCCGCCAGTGTCTCGTCGACATCCCCGACGCGGGCAACGGCCGCGGCTTCCCCAAGCCGCAGCCCTCGTGCGCGATCGAGGTCGCCCAGGGCATGGTCGTGCAGAGCCAGCTCACCTCGCCGGTCGCCGAGAAGGCGCAGCGCGGCGTGATGGAGATGCTGCTGCTCAACCACCCGCTCGACTGCCCGGTCTGCGACAAGGGCGGCGAGTGCCCCCTGCAGAACCAGGCGATGTCCAACGGCCAGGGCGAGTCGCGGTTCGTCGAGCAGAAGCGCACCTTCGAGAAGCCGATCGCGCTCTCGACCGAGGTGCTGCTCGACCGTGAGCGCTGCGTGCAGTGCGCGCGCTGCCTGCGCTTCTCCGACCAGATCGCGGGCGATCCGTTCATCGAGTTCTTCGAGCGCGGGGCCAAGGAGCAGGTGGGCGTCGCCGACGGCGAGCCGTTCCAGTCCTACTTCTCCGGCAACACCGTGCAGATCTGCCCGGTGGGCGCGCTGACCGGTTCGGCCTACCGCTTCCGGTCGCGCCCGTTCGACCTGGTCTCCCAGCCGAGCGCGTGCGAGCACTGCGCCTCCGGCTGCTCCCTGCGCACCGACCACCGGCGCGGCAAGGTCACCCGCCGCCTCGCCGGCGACGACCCGCAGGTCAACGAGGAGTGGAACTGCGACAAGGGCCGGTGGGCGTTCTCCTACGCCACCCAGCCCGACCGGCTGCGCTCCCCGCTGGTCCGCAACGAAGAGGGCGTGCTGGTCCCGGCGTCCTGGCCCGAAGCCTTCGCGGCCGTCGCCGCCGGGCTCGCGGGCCGCAAGGCCGGCGTCCTCACCGGCGGCCGGCTGACCGTCGAGGACGCCTACGCCTACAGCAAGTTCGCGCGGGTCGCCCTCGGCACCAACGACATCGACATGCGGGCCCGCCCCCACTCCGCCGAGGAGGCCCAGTTCCTGGCCCACTCGGTGGCGGGCAAGGGCATCGAGATCTCCTACGCCGACCTCGAGAACGCGCCGGCCGTGCTGCTGGCCGGGTTCGAGCCCGAGGAGGAGTCGCCCATCGTCTTCCTGCGGCTGCGCAAGGCGGCCCAGAAGAAGGGGCTCAAGGTCTACTCGCTGGCGCCGTTCGCCACGCCGGGCCTGGCCAAGATGGGCGGCACCCTGATCCGGACCGTCCCCGGCGCCGAGGCCGAGTCGATCGGGGAGCTCATCTCCGACGGCGTCAAGCTTCCCGCGGGCACGATCATCATGGCCGGCGAGCGGCTGGCCTCGGCCAAGGGCGCGCTGTCGGCCCTGGTCCGGTTGGCCGGTTCGACCGGCGCCCGGCTGGCCTGGGTGCCGCGCCGGGCCGGTGAGCGCGGCGCCGTCGAGGCGGGCGCGCTGCCCAACCTGCTCCCGATCGGCCGCCCGGTCGACGACGAGGCCGCCCGCGCCGAGGTCGCCCGCCTCTGGAACGTCGCCTCGCTGCCGGCCCAGGTCGGCCTCGACACGAGCGAGATCCTGCGGGCCGCCCTCGACGAGCGGCTCGACGCGCTGGTCATCGCGGGCGTCGACCCGAGCGACCTGCCCGACCCCGAGCTCGCCCTGCGGGCCCTGGAGAACACGCCGTTCATCGTCAGCCTGGAGATCCGGGCCAGCGCCGTCACCGACCGCGCCGACGTGGTGCTGCCGGTCGCGGCGGTCGCCGAGAAGGCCGGCACGTTCGTCGACTGGGAGGGCCGCGGCCGCTCCTTCGAGGCGTCCGTGCCGCAGCCCGGTCTGATGAGCGACCTGCGCGCCGTCGCCGCCATCGCCGACGCGATGGACGTCCACCTGGGTCTGCCCGACGTCGCCGCGGTCCGCCGCGAGCTCGGCGCCCTGGGCGCCTACAAGGGCGGCCGCCCGGTCGCGCCGAGCGTCACCGGCGGCACCGTCGCCGAGCCCGGCGCCGGTGAGGCCGTCCTGGCGAGCTGGCACCTGCTGCTCGACGACGGCAAGCTGCAGGACGGCGAGCCGTTCCTGGCGGGCACCGCCCGCGACGCGGTCGCGCTGCTGTCTCCGGCCACCGCCGCCGAGATCGGCGCGGTCGACAAGGTCACCGTCAACGGCGTCATCCTGCCGCTGCGGATCGCCGACCTGCCCGACCGGGTCGTCTGGGTGCCGGCCAACTCCGGCGGAGTCTCGGTCACCCGCGACGTGCGGGCCGAGGCGGGCGACGTCGTCACGATCGGAAGTGCCTCATGAGCCTCCTGACAACGGCCAGCGTGCTGGCCAGCCCGGCGGCCCCGGGCAGCCCGGGCCCGGGCCTGGCCGACTTCGGCCACGATCCCGTGTGGATCAGCATCATCAAGGGCCTGGTCATCTTCGTCTTCCTGCTGCTGGGCGTGCTGTTCGGCGTGTGGCTGGAGCGCAAGCTCATCTCGCGCATGCAGCACCGCTACGGCCCCAACCGGGCGGGCAAGTTCGGCCTCCTTCAGACCGTCGCCGACGGTCTGAAGATGGGGCTCAAGGAAGACCTGATGCCCCGCAAGGTCGACAAGCTGATCTTCTTCCTGGCGCCGGTGATCATCTCGGTGCCGGCGATCCTGGCCTACTCGGTCATCCCGATGGGCCCGGTCGTGTCGATGTTCGGCCACAAGACCCCGCTCCAGCTCACTGACATGCCGGTCGCGGTCCTGTTCATCCTCGCGATGTCCTCGATCGGCGTCTACGGCATCGTGCTGGCCGGATGGGCGTCCAAGTCGCCCTACGCGATCCTCGGCGGGCTGCGCTCGTCGGCCCAGGTGGTCTCCTACGAGATCGCGATGGGCCTGTCGTTCGTGGCGGTCTTCCTGTACGCCGGCACGCTCTCGACCTCCGAGATCGTCGCCAAGCAGGCCGACGGCGGCACCGCGACGCTCTTCGGCCTCGACGTCCCGCTGCCCAGCTGGTACGCCATCCTGCTGATCCCGTCGTTCCTCATCTACGCGATGACGATGTTCGGCGAGGTCAACCGGGTGCCCTTCGACCTCCCCGAGGGCGAGGGCGAGCTGGTCGCCGGCTACCACACCGAATACAGCTCCTCGCTGAAGTTCGCCATGTTCCAGCTGGCCGAATACGTCAACGTGTTCGTGGTCTCCGGTGTGATGGTCACGCTGTTCCTCGGCGGCTGGCGGGCCCCCTGGCCCATCTCCATCTGGGACGGCGCGAACGTCGGCTGGCTGCCGCTGCTGTGGTTCTTCGGCAAGATCGTGCTGATCTTCTGCTTCTTCGTCTGGGTCCGCGCCTCGCTGCCGCGTGTGCGCTACGACCAGCTCATGGCCTTCGGCTGGAAGGTCCTGATCCCGCTGAACCTGGCGTGGATCCTGCTGGTCGCCACCTTCCGCGCGCTGCGTGTCGAACAGAGCACCCCGGTCTTCATCCTGATGGCCATCGTGGTGGTCGGCGCCCTCGCGGTCTTCTTCCGATTCGACACCGTGCAGCAGCGCCGCCGCGAGGCCCGCGCCGAGCAGGTCGAGGAGGAGTTCGAGCAGCTCCGCGAGGAGCCCACCGCCGGTGGATTCCCGGTCCCGCCGCTGGATCTGCCGCACTACCACGGGGCGAATCGCAAGGAGGTCCCCAGTGCCTAAGTTCGACTGGCTGAACCCCGTCAAGGGGTTCGGCGTCACCTTCCACCACATGTTCAAGAAGCCGGTGACGGTGAACTACCCGGAGGAGAAGCGGCCCACGGCGCCGCGTTTCCACGGGCGGCACCAGCTCAACCGGTGGCCCGACGGTCTCGAGAAGTGCGTCGGCTGCGAACTGTGCGCGTGGGCCTGTCCCGCCGACGCCATCTTCGTGGAGGGCGCCGACAACACCGACGAGGAGCGCTTCTCGCCCGGTGAGCGCTACGGCCGGACGTACCAGATCAACTACGCGCGCTGCATCCTGTGCGGGTTGTGCATCGAGGCGTGCCCCACGCGGGCGCTCACGATGACCAACGAGTACGAACTGGCCGACTCCAGCCGCGAGGCGCTCATCTACACCAAGGAGATGCTGCTCGCCCCGCTCACCGCGGGCATGGAGCAGCCGCCCCACGCGATGCGCCTCGGCGAGACCGAAGACGACTACTACCGACTGGGACGCGACAATGGGTGAGACCATCACGTTCTGGGTGCTCGCCGTCGTCTCGGTGAGCGCGGCGCTCGGGCTCGTCTTCAGCCGCAAGGCCGTCTACTGCGCCCTGATGCTCGGCGTGGTGATGCTCTCGCTGGCGGTCCTCTACGCGGTCCAGGACGCCCCGTTCCTGGCGGCGGTGCAGATCATCGTCTACACCGGCGCCGTGATGATGCTGTTCCTGTTCGTGCTGATGCTGGTCGGCGTCGACTCGTCCGACTCGCTGGTCGAGACGATCAAGGGCCAGCGGTTCTGGGCGATCGTCGCCGGGCTCGCCTTCGCCGCCCTGGTGGCGCTGGGCATCGGCAACGTGGCGTTCACCCCGGCCGTCGGCCTCGGCGCGGTCAACGCGGCGGGCAACGTGCCGTCGCTGGCCGAGCTGATCTTCACGCGCTACGTGTTCGCCTTCGAGGTCACCTCGGCGCTGCTGATCACCGCGGCGCTGGGCGCGATGGTGCTGGCCCACCGCGAGCGCCTGGAGCAGCGCGCCACCCAGCGGGAACTGTCCCGCGAGCGCTTCGTCAAGTACGGCGAGGAGGGCATCGACCCCTCGCCGCTGCCCGGCCCCGGCACCTACGCCCGCGCCAACGCGATCGACATGCCCGCGCTGCTGCCCGACGGCAAGATCTCCAAGCTGTCGGTCAACCGCTACATCGCCAGGTACGAGGCCGAAGAAGGCACCATCGACCCGCAGGTGGCCGAGATCCTGGAAGGTGAGGACAAGTGACCACCCACTACCTCGTGCTCAGCGCGCTGCTGTTCGCGATCGGCGGGATCGGCGTCCTGGTGCGGCGCAACGCCATCGTCGTGTTCATGTGCGTGGAGCTCATGCTCAACGCGTGCAACCTGGCGTTCGTCACCTTCGCCCGCCAGAACGGCAATGTCGACGGCCAGGTCATCGCCTTCTTCGTGATGATCGTGGCCGCCGCCGAGGTCGTCATCGGCCTGGCCATCATCGTGACGATCTTCCGAACCCGCAGGTCCGCGTCGGTCGACGACGCCAGCCTGCTGAAGTACTAAGAGGTGGCCGTGGAACCCGCAGAGATCCTGTCGCACGCCGGCGGGGGTGCGATCAGCCTGGCCTGGCTGATGATCGTGCTGCCCCTCGCCGGTGCCGCGATTCTCCTTATCGGTGGCCGCGCCACGAACAAGTGGGGCCACCTCCTTGGCGTGCTCATGTCGGTCGGCGCCTTCGTGGTGGCGGCCCTCGTGTTCTTCCAGCTGATCGGGCTCGACCCGGCGCAGCGCCGCCAGTCGGTGAACCTCTACGAGTTCATCCCGGGCGTCGCGAACATCGGGCTGCTGATCGACCCGCTGTCGATCTCGTTCTGCCTGCTGATCACGTTCGTCGGATCGCTGATCCACGTCTACTCGATCGGCTACATGTCGCACGACCCGGACAGGCGGCGGTTCTTCGCCTACCTGAACCTGTTCGTCGCGGCGATGCTGCTGCTGGTGCTGGCCGACAACTACGTCGCCCTGTTCATCGGCTGGGAGGGCGTGGGTCTCGCGTCCTACCTGCTGATCGGGTTCTGGCAGTACAAGCCGTCGGCGGCGGTGGCCGCCAAGAAGGCGTTCGTGGTCAACCGGGTCGGCGACTTCGGCCTGCTGATCGCGATGTTCCTGATCTTCGCCCAGTTCGGCACGCTGTCGTACGCGGAGGTCTTCCCGAACGCCGCCCAGGCCAGCCAGGGGGTGCAGACCGCGATCGGCCTGCTGCTCCTGCTCGGCGCGTGCGGCAAGTCGGCCCAGCTGCCGCTGCAGTCGTGGCTTCTCGACGCGATGGAGGGCCCGACCCCGGTCTCGGCCCTCATCCACGCCGCGACGATGGTCACCGCGGGCGTCTACCTGGTGGTCCGCTCGGGCGCCGCGTTCTTCCCCGAGGGCAGCACGGCCGGTCTGGTCGTGACGATCGTCGGTGTGGCGACGCTGCTGGCCGGTGCGATCATCGGTACGGCCAAGGACGACATCAAGAAGGGCCTGGCCGGCTCGACGATGTCGCAGATCGGCTACATGATGCTCGCCGCGGGCATCGGCCCGGCCGGTTACGCCTTCGCCATCGCCCACCTCATCACCCACGGCTTCTTCAAGGCCGACCTGTTCCTCGGCGCAGGTTCGGTCATGCACGCCATGAACGACGAGGTCGACATGCGGCGCTACGGCGGCCTGCGCAAGCTGCTGCCGATCACCTTCGCGACCTTCTTCATCGGCTACCTGGCGATCATCGGCTTCCCGCTGCTGTCCGGTTACTTCACCAAGGACGGCATCATCGAGTCGGTCATGCACCACAACGCGATCCTCGGCTGGCTCGCGGTGGTGGGCGCCGGCATCACCGGCTTCTACATGACCCGCATGGTCGTGATGACCTTCTTCGGCCCGAAGCGCTGGGACGAGAAGGCCCACCCGCACGAGTCGCCGGCCGTGATGACCTGGCCGCTGATCATCCTGTCGGTCTTCTCGGTCGGCCTGGGCGCCTACCTGATCCTCAGCAACCGCCTGATGGTCTTCCTGGGCCCGGCCGTCGGCCTGCCCGCGGAGCTGCCCGGCTTCCACCCGTTCAGCGTGCCCGGTCTGACGACCCTGGCCCTGGTCGCCGTCGGCGCCGGGATCGCGATCGCCAAGTACGGCCGCAGCGAGGTGCCCGTCGTACAGCCGCGCGGCTCGTTCCTCACCGTCTTCGCCCGTCGTGACCTCTACGGCGACGCCCTCAACGAGGCGCTGTTCATGCGCCCCGGCCAGTGGCTCACCCGCCTGGCGGTCTTCTTCGACAACCGGGGCATCGACGGCGTGGTCAACGGGCTGGCCGCCGGTGTCGGCGGATCCTCCGGCAGGCTGCGGAAGATCCAGACCGGTTACGTCCGGTCGTACGCCCTGTCGATATTCGTCGGTGCCGCCGTGCTGGCCGGCGCCTGGTTCGTGGTTGGGACCCTGTGATGACCGCCATCCCGTGGCTTTCGATCCTGATGGGCGTGTCCGTCCTGGGCGCGCTCGGCGTGTCGTTCCTCAAGAACGACAAGCTCGCAAAGCAGGCGACGCTCGGCGTCTCACTGCTCGTGCTGGTGCTGGCCGTCGTGATGACGGTCGGCTTCAGCCCCAACGGCGACCGGTTCCAGTACGCCGAGACGTATGACTGGATCCCCTCCTTCGGCGTCCACTACGCGGTGGCCGTCGACGGCGTGGCGCTGGTGCTGATCCTGCTGTCGGCCGTCCTCGTGCCGATCGTCGTGCTGGCCTCCTGGCACGACGCCGAGCAGGGCAAGCGCTCGGTCCGGACCTACTTCGCGCTGCTCCTGGTGCTCGAAGCGATGATGATCGGCGTCTTCGCGGCGACCGACGTCTTCCTGTTCTACGTGTTCTTCGAGGCCATGCTGATCCCGATGTACTTCATGATCGGGTCGTACGGCGGCGCGCAGCGGTCCTACGCGGCGGTCAAGTTCCTGCTCTACTCGCTGTTCGGCGGCCTGCTGATGCTGGTGGCCGTGATCGCGCTCTACAACGTGGCCGACAAGAACAGCTTCCTGTTCCCCGACCTCATCGGCGCGGTCACCGACCCAACAACGCAGAAGTGGCTCTTCCTGGGCTTCTTCATCGCCTTCGCGATCAAGGCCCCGCTCTGGCCGGTGCACACCTGGCTGCCCGACGCCGCCGCGCAGGCCCCGGCCGGCGCCGCGGTGCTGCTCGTGGGCGTGCTCGACAAGGTCGGCACCTACGGCATGCTGCGGTTCTGCCTGGAGCTGTTCCCCGACGCGGCCAAGTGGGCGACCCCGGTCGTCATCGCGCTGTCGGTGATCGGCATCGTCTACGGCGCCATCGTGGCCATCGGTCAGACCGACATCAAGCGGCTCATCGCGTACACCTCGATCTCGCACTTCGGGTTCATCACGATGGGCGTGTTCGCGATGACCACCACGGCTGCCTCGGGCGCGACGCTCTACATGGTCAACCACGGGTTCTCGACCGGTGTGCTGTTCCTGGTCGCGGGCTTCCTGATCTACCGCCGCGGCTCGCAGTTCATCGCCGACTACGGCGGCGTGCAGAAGGTCGCCCCGCTGCTGGCGGGCGCGTTCCTGATCGCGGGCCTGTCGGGTCTGTCGCTGCCCGGCCTGAGCACGTTCGTCAGCGAGTTCATGGTGCTCCTGGGCACCTACGAGCGCTACGCCGTCCCGGCCATCATCGGCACGACCGGCGTCATCCTCGCCGCCATCTACATCCTGTGGATGTACCAGCGCACCATGAACGGCCCCACCGCCGAGTCGGTCGCCGAGATGAAGGACCTCAACGGACGCGAACGCTGGGTCGTCGCGCCGCTGATCGCCCTGATCGTCGTCTTGGGCTTCTTCCCCAAGCCGCTTCTCGACGTGATCAACCCGGCCGTCAAGGAGTCGCTCGTCAACGTGAAGGTCACCGACCCGGCTCCGGTCGTCGCTGTTAAGGAGGGCCAGTGATCACGGCTCCCACCATCGAGTACTTCGCACTGGCCCCGCTGCTGATCATCTTCGGCGCGGCCATCATCGGGGTGCTCGTCGAGGCGTTCGCGCCTCGCTACCTGCGGCGGGCGATCCACGTCCCGCTGACGCTGCTGTCGCTGGTCGGCGCGTTCGCGCTGGTCATCCTGCAGACCGTCCGCGGCGTTCCGACGACCCCGGCGGCGATGGGCTCGGTCGCGGTCGACGGCCCGACCCTGTTCATCTGGGGCACCATCCTGGTGCTGTCGTTCGTCAGCATCCTGCTGATCAACGACGAGGAGCAGTTCGTCCCTTCGGCGGCGGCCGTCCCCGGCTCTGCCGAGGAGGAGAAGGCGATCTCCGAGGGCGCCGCGCACACCGAGGTCTACCCGCTGGCCCTGTTCGCCATCGGCGGCATGCTGCTCTTCCCGGCCTCGAACGACCTGCTCATCATGTTCGTCGCGCTTGAGGTCATGTCGCTGCCGCTCTACCTGCTGTGCGGGCTGGCGCGCCGCCGCCGCCTGCTGTCGCAGGAGGCGTCGGTCAAGTACTTCCTGCTCGGCGCGTTCTCCTCGGCCTTCTTCCTGTACGGCACCGCGCTGCTGTACGGCTTCGCCGGCACCGTCGACCTGTACGGCATCTCCCGCGCCCTGGCCACCGCCGGCGGCACCGAGACCCTGCTGCTCGTCGGCACGGCCATGCTGGGCGTCGGCCTGCTCTTCAAGATCGGCGCCGCGCCCTTCCAGGCGTGGAAGCCCGACGTCTACCAGGGCGCCCCGACCCCGATCACCGCGCTGATGGCCTCCGGAACCCTGGTGGCCGCCTTCGGCGCCGTGCTGCGGGTCTTCTGGGTCGCGCTGGGCAACGACAGCTGGAACTGGCAGCCCATCATGTGGGGCGTCGCCGCCCTGACGATGGTGGTCGGCTCGATCCTGGCGATCACCCAGACCGACATCAAGCGCATGCTGGCCTACTCCTCGATCGCCCACGCGGGCTTCCTGCTCGTCGGCGTCATGGCCGTCGGCGACAAGGGCCAGAACGCGCTGGCGCTGTCGGGCCTGCTGTTCTACCTGGTCACCTACGGCATCACCACGGTGGGCGCGTTCGCCGTGGTGACGCTCGTGCGCGACCCGGGCGGCGAGGCGTGGCACCTGTCGCGCTGGGCGGGCCTGGGCAAGCGGTCGCCGAAGCTGGCGGGCCTGTTCGCCTTCTTCCTGCTGGCCTTCGCCGGAATCCCGCTCACCAGCGGCTTCTTCGGCAAGTACGCCGTCTTCAGGTCGGCCGTCGCCCTCGGCGAGGGCTGGCTGACCGGCCTGGTCGTGCTCGCGGTCGTGGCCTCGGCGGCGGCGGCGTTCTTCTACGTCCGGGTGATCGTGCTGATGTTCTTCAGCGACCCCTCGGCCGACGGCCCCACCGTCGTCACCCCGTCGTGGGCCACGTCGGCTGTGGTCGGCTTCTCGGCATTCGCTACGGTAGCCCTGGGGGTTTTCCCGCAGCCTGTCCTCGATCTGGCGGAAAAGGCTGCGAAGTCATTGTTCGTGCAATAAGGGAGCTTTTCTATGGCCGCGCCGCCCGTTGTTGACCTGCCCGTCGCCGACGAGCGGCTGGCCGAGGACCTCTCCAACGGCCTCGCGGCCGTGGAGAAGCAGCTCCGTTCGGCGGTGGAAAGCGAGGACACGTTCGTCACCGACGTGTCCAAACACCTCATAGAGGCGGGCGGCAAGCGCTTCCGCGCGATGCTCGTCCTCCTCGCCGCCCAGTTCGGCGACCACACGGCGCCCGGGGTCATCCCGGGCGCCGTCGTCATGGAACTGACCCATGTGGCCACGCTCTACCACGACGACGTCATGGACGAGGCGTCCGAGCGCCGCGGCAAGCCGTCGGTGAACGCCCGCTGGAACAACACGATGGCGATCCTGACGGGCGACTACGTGTTCGCGCGGGCCGCCGACATCATGGCCGACCTGGGCCCCGAGCCGGTGCGCATCCAGGCCAAGACCTTCGCCCGTCTCGTCCGCGGCCAGATCCGCGAGACCGTCGGCCCGGCTGAGGGCGTCGACCCGATCGAGCACTACATCGACGTCCTGGCCGACAAGACCGGCTCCCTGATCTCCACCTCGGCCCGTCTGGGCGCGATGCTGGCCGGCGCGCCCCAGGACGTCGTGCTGCGGCTGACGGCGGCCTGCGAGGCTATCGGGGTCGCCTTCCAGCTCGGCGACGACATCATCGACGTCGCCTCGGAGACCTCCGGCAAGACGCCCGGGACCGACCTGCGCGAGGGCATCCGCACCCTGCCGGTCCTCTACGCCCTCGGCTCCGACGAGAACCCCCGGCTGCGCTCCCTGGTCGCGGGCCCGGTGCCCGAGGACGACATCGAGGAGGCGCTGGAACTGCTGCGCGCCTCCGAGTCGCTGAAGAAGGCCCGCGCCGAGCTGGAGCGCTGGTCGGCACGGGCGAAGGACCAGCTCTCCGAGCTCCCCGACATCCCCGCCCGCGCGGCCCTGTTGTCGCTGTGCGACTTCGTGGTGGAGCGCTCGGCCTAACCGACGGGCGCCAGTTCCTTCTCCGGTACGGGCTTCTTCACCAGGCCGTACCGGAGGCTGTCCCACGTGAAGACGGCCAGGGCCAGCCAGACCACCCCGAACCCGATCCAGCGCTCGGCCGGCATGGTCTCCTTGATGACCAGCACCCCGAGGATGAACTGCACGACCGGCGCGATGTACTGCAGCGGCCCCACGATCGTCAGCGGCACGCTGATGACCGAGGCGGCGAAGAACAGCAGCGGCACCGCCGTGACGACGCCCGAGCTGATCAGCAGCAGCGCGTGGCCGGCGCCGTGGTTGCCGAAGGTGTTGCCGCCGCCCAAGCTGAACAGGTAGAGCGCCGCCGGGACCAGCATGACCAGGGTCTCGATCGTGAGGCTCTCGGCGGCTCCGACCTGGGCCTTCTTCTTGACCAGGCCGTACAGACCGAAACTGAAGGCCAGCGTGAGGGCGATCCAGGGCAGCTGCCCGTAGCCCACGGTCAGGATGACGACGGCCGTGATCCCCAGCCCCACCGCCACCCACTGCCACCGGCGCAGCCGCTCACCGAGGATGACCACCCCGAACAGGATGCTGACCAGCGGGTTGATGAAGTAGCCGAGGGCGCTCTCGACGACGTGCCCGGAGTTGACCGCGTAGATGTAGACGCCCCAGTTGGTGGAGACGAGCACCCCCGCCGCCGTGAGGAGCAGCACCTGCCTGCGCGTCAGCCCTCTGATCCACTTCCAGTGCCGCCGTACCGCCAGGACGACGATCACGACCGCGAGCGACCAGAGCATGCGATGGGCGAGGATCTCGACGGCACCGCTGGGCTTGAGGAGGGGCCAGTACAGAGGGAACAGGCCCCAGAGGAGGTAAGCGGCGATGCCGTACCAGACTCCTCGGCGCAAATCAGGCATGAACCCTAGTTTGGCTGCTTACCTTGTTTATTACAAATAAGTGATGTTGTGTTGATGGTTAAGTGGTTCTAACGGAACAAAGCTTGGCGCACCTTGGTTGAGGTGGTCAGGAGGTAGACATGGGCTGGATCTTCGGTACGAACAAGGCATCCATGGTGAGCAAGGACAACGCGCTCCCAGGACGGTCCGTCACCATGCCGGTGACCGACCGGCACCTTGTCCTGGGGAGTACCCTCACCCCGCCCTGGCCCGAGGGCGCGGAGGTCGCCGACTTCGGGCTCGGGTGCTTCTGGGGCGCGGAGCGCAAGTTCTGGCAGACCCCCGGGGTACTGTCGACGGCGGTCGGCTACCAGGGCGGCTACACGCCCAACCCGACCTATGAGGAGGTGTGTTCCGGGCTGACCGGGCACACCGAGGCCGTCCGGGTCGTCTTCGACCCTTCCCAGGTCTCTTACGAGGAGCTCCTCAAGGTGTTCTGGGAGGCCCACGACCCCACGCAGGGGATGCGCCAGGGGAACGACGTCGGGACGCAGTACCGGTCGGCGATCTACACGCACTCGGAGGCCCAGGAGAAGTCGGCGGCGGCTTCGCTGGCGGCTTACCAGGAGGTGCTGTCCGCGGCGGGGTACGGGGAGATCACGACGGAGGTGAAGGCGGCGCCGGAGTTCTATTACGCGGAGGACTACCACCAGCAGTACCTTCACCGCAATGTCAACGGGTACTGCGGGATTGGCGGGACGGGTGTCAACGCAGGTGCCCCGTCCAACTGGTGCCCTACGGGGCTGACCAGCTCCTCGCCTGAGGAGTAGTTCGCGGTTCGGGTGAGACCTCCGGCGGCACGGCCGCTCGGGGGTCTCTTTCGTTCGAGGATCGCTGCGCAGACATGTCTTCAACCTCCGGACGGCCAGCAAGCCACGCATATAGCATCATCGCTATGACCTGGGGTACGGTTGAGCTGGAGCCTGAGGTTCGCGAGTGGCTCGAAAAGTTGCCGGTGGCCTCATTCGCTAAAGCCGCCTTCTATATCGACCTCCTGGCGGCTGAAGGCCCACTGCTCGGAGAGCCGTACACGCGGCAACTCGACGGCAAGCTTCGCGAGCTGCGGTTCCACTTGGATGATCTATCAATGCGGGTGAGCTATTGGATCGCCCCGCACAGACGGATCGTCCTGCTGACGGTCTTCCACAAGACGCGGATGCGGGAAGATCGAGAAGTGGATCGAGCTCGGCGGGCATTGCTGCGCTGTGTCGATCAGGCGCACACGGTGGATGTGGATGAGGAGCCGGCATGAGTGAGGACACGACGTGGGAGGAACTCCGGCGGCGACGGCTGGCTGAGCCTGGCGCGAGTGAAGCTTATGAGGCGGCACGTCTGGCGTTCGAGCTCGGGAAAGCCGTACGGCGGATGCGAGAAGGGTACGGGTGGAGTCAGGCGGAATTGGCCGTCGCCGCGGATATGACGCAATCCGCTGTGGCACGCTTCGAAGCTGGCGGCACGGTTCCGACCCTTCCTGTGCTCGAGCGGTTGGCGAGGGCGTTGAACGCTGACCTTGAGGTGCGGATCAGTCCGCGAGCCCCGGCCGCTTGACCCGCTTCGGGAGCCGGTGCCGCCGTGCCCAAGCATCGCGCACCGGTGGGAACTGGGGTTTCGTATTCTGCTGGTCTCACTTCTGCTGAGGCGTAGAACTACGGCTTCGGCCTGAGCCACTGGCCCTTGGTCGGGTCCCTGCGGGGAGCTGATCTCGGGCCAGATGTGTGTTCGGCGACGAGTTCCTTCACGAGCTGTAGTGCTCACCCCACGGCGTCGGCGGGTGGGGGTCGCGGTCTCCATCGGGCGGAGGCCGGCTGGTTAGACTCGACGGATCACGCGCCGGTCATGCCGGTCGTACCATGCCATCTCACTGACTTGCGAGACATTCATGATCTTCATCACGGCGAAATTCCGCGTGCTGCCCGAGTATGCCGACCAGTGGCCCGAGATCACACGCGAGTTCACCGAGGCCACTCGCGGTGAGCCTGGCTGCTTGTGGTTCGACTGGTCGCGCAGTGTCGAGGACCCGACGGAGTACGTCCTCGTCGAGGCGTTTCGGGATGGCGATGCGGGAGGTGCGCACGTCCAGTCCGATCATTTCAGGAAGGCGCAGCAGACGTTGCCCCGCCATCTCGCCGAGACCCCCCGGATCGTCAACGCGACGCTTCCGCAGGACGACTGGTCACTTCTCGGCGAGATGGCCGTGCCTGAGGCGTGAGGCAAGCTTGGGGCGTGAATGCCCACAGACGATGTCAGAGCCCCCCCGGCGCAGCCCAGCTCCGGCGGTTCATGGGTCACACGCCTGTAAGGAGGCGTAGAGCTGCGGCTTCGGCCTGAATGACTGGTTTCCTTCGGGGAGCTGGTCTCGGGCCAGACGTGTATTGACCGTGCTTTACCGCTCAAGCCACAGTGAGCGCATGAACCGGGCCCTGGCCGTGCTGACCTTCGGTGCGCTGCTCACGCTGCTGATCGGGGTCGTCGCATCCGGGGAGTCCCTGCCGGCGCTCCTGCTCGGCACCGTCTTCACCGCCTTGGCCACCGCCGGTTTCTCCTGGGTACGGGCGCGCGGTCGGCCGGCCTGGTCGTTCGGTTATATCGCCGTGCAGTTGCCGATCGCCTTCGTGGTGTTCTCGCTGAACGCGGGGGTCGGCGCGACTCTGCTGCTTCTCGTACTGGTCAGCCAGTGTGTGCTGCTGCGGTTGCCGGTCGCGGCGACGGCGGTCGTGGTCGGGGTGGTGCCGTTCGTCCACCTCGGCATGTCGTGGGGTGAGGGGCTGCGGGAAGGGCTGGGAATACTCGTCGCCGCGGTGTTCGCCGCGATCGTGACGGAGTTGCTGCAGCGTGAGCAGCGGGCCCGGGCCGAACTGGCCGTGGCGCACGAGCGGTTGCGTGACTACGCCGCGCAGGCCGAGCGGCTGGCGACCGTGCAGGAACGCAACCGGGTCGCGCGTGACATCCACGACGGGCTCGGGCACTCGCTCACCGTCGTCCAGATGCAGGTCAAGGCCGCGCGGGCGGTGTTGCCGATCGACGTCGCCAAGGCCGACGAGGTGCTCGCCAAGGCGCAGGACCAGGCGGAGGCCGCGCTCGCCGAGGTGCGGCGCTCGGTGCGTACACTGCGCGAACCGCGTGAAGTCCCTCCGCTGCCCGATGCCTTGGAGGTGTTGGCCGAACTGACGTCCGCTTCGGGTGTGGCGACCAGTGTGGCGATATCCGGTGAGCGGCGGCCGTTGTCCGACGAGACGCGGGAGGCGCTGTTCCGGGCGGCGCAGGAGGGGCTGACCAACGTGCGCAAGCACGCGGGGGCCACCCAGGCCGAGTTGGTGCTCGACTACGTCGACGCCGCCGTTCGGCTGGCCGTCCGGGACGACGGGGGTGGGTCCGCTTCGGCGGCTACGTCCGGGTTCGGGCTGGTGGGGCTGCGGGAGCGGGCCGAGCAGCTGGGTGGGCGGTTGAGTGTCGAATCGGCGCCGGGGGCGGGGTACACGTTGAGCATGGAGGTGCCCGGGTGAGCCCGGTTCGTGTGCTTCTGGTGGACGATCAGGCGCTGTTCCGCGAGGCACTCTCGACACTTTTGAGCACGCACGACGGGATCGAGGTCGTCGGCGAGGCGGGGAACGGTGACGAGGCGATCCGGCGGGCCGCCGAGCTGGCCCCGGACGTCGTGCTGATGGATCTGCGCATGCCGGTCCTGGACGGCGTCGCGGCGACCCGCCGCCTGCGTACCGACCACCCTGGCATCGGCGTCATCGCGCTGACGACGTTCGACGACGACGAGAACGTGTTCGCCGCGCTTCGTGCCGGGGCTCTGGGCTATCTGCTCAAGGACGTCTCCTCGGCTCAGCTGATCGAGGCCGTGTTGGCCGCCGCGCGAGGGGAGTCGGTGTTGCAGCCGTCCGTCGCCGCGAAGGTGGTCGCCCAGTTCGCCCGGCTGCCCTCGGCCGGCGCACCGGAGCCGCAGCCGTTGGTCGTGCCGTTGTCCGGCCGCGAGCTCGACGTTCTGCGTCTGCTCGCCACCGGGCACAGCAACCGGGAGATCGCCTCGACGCTGCATCTGGCCGAGGGGACCGTGAAGAACCACGTCACCAACGTGCTGGCCAAGCTGAACGCCCGCGACCGCACCCAGGCCGCCTTGCGCGCACGGTCGCTCGGGCTGCTCTGAGGGTCACGGCCGCGTCGTGACCTCGGTCATGACTTCCGGCACATGGCAGGACGAAGGCCGGCGGCGACTCTTGTCGGTATCAGCCGATACCGAATCGAAGGAGACGCCATGCTGCGGACGACGAGTCGCAAACTGGGCCGTTTCGCCTGGCACTACGTCGAGATGGTGGTCGCCATGCTCGCCGGGATGTTCCTACTCGCACCGCTGTGGCCGGACGCCTGGCTGGCACTGCCCGAGGTGGACGTGCTCGTCATGGCGACGAACATGACCATCGGGATGACCGTGGTGATGGCGCTGCGCCGGCATTCGTGGGCGCGGATCGGTGAGATGGCGGCCGCGATGTACTTACCGTTCCTCGTCTTACTGGTGCCGTACTGGCTCGGGGCCGTGTCGGCCATGGGGCTCATGATGGCCGGGCACGTGATCATGTTCCCGCTCATGCTGGCCGCCATGGTGTGGCGCCGCGACCACTACTGGCACTGAGATGCCAACCCTGCTGCGCCGCGCGCTCGCGGTCATCGCGGTCCTGCTCGTTCCGGTGGCGGGCGGGGCGGTCTCCGCCGTCGCCACCTTCGACGCCCAGTACGCACACGGGCCGGACCGGCCCGTCCCCGCCGCCGCCCCGGCTTTCGACCCCGCCAAACCGACCGCGGTCGTGGTGATCGGCGACAACGGGGCCGTCGTGTCGGACGCCCTCGCGCCCTACGAGATCCTGGTCGCCTCGGGGCGGTTCAACGTCTACACCGTCGCACCGCGACGACGTCCACTGCCGTTGACCGGTGGACTCGACCTGGTTCCGGACCTGAGCTTCGCGGATCTGGCCGAACTCACCGGCGGCGCCGCGCCGGCGCTCGCGGTCGTGCCGGCGATGCCGGACGTCGGCGGGCCCAGCACCGGTCCGGTCACGACGTGGCTGCGTGACCAGACGAGCCGCGGCACGCTGCTGCTCAGCGTGTGCAACGGCGCCGGTGTGCTCGCCTCGGCGGGTCTGCTCGACGGCCGGCCCGCGACCGCGCACTGGATGCGGATCGGCTCGTTCGAGTCGGACTATCCCCAGGTGAACTGGGTGCACGGCGAACGGTTCGTCGACAGCGGCACCGTCGTCACGACCGCGGGCGTGTTGTCCGGCATCGACGGAACCCTGCACGTGATCGAGCGCCTGGCCGGTCCGGCGGTGGCGGCGGACGCGGCGAAGGCCGTGGGCTATCGGTACTACGGCGACCCGCCGCCGGTCGTGACCGGCATCCCCGTGCCGGCCCCGGCCGCGATCGTCAACGCGGCTTGGACGTGGGCGCCGCCGGCCGTCGGCGTGCTGCTGACGCCGGGGGTCGGCGAGATCGACCTGGCGTCGGTGTTCGAAGTGCACGACAAGTCGCTCGCCGACCGGACCTTGGCCGTGAGCGCGGACGGCGGCCCCATCCGGTCACGGCACGGCCTGACGTTCCTGCCGCGCGCCGACCTCGCCGGCGCGGCCCCCGACCTGGACCGGCTGCTCGTGCCCGGAACGGGCGTTCGTGTGGACCGGATCCCCGACGGCCCTGAGCCGGTGTACGTGCACTCCGGACGCAACTTCGCCTACGACGACGCCATAAGGGACCTGGCCCGAACGACCGACGTGGCCACCGCCCGCTGGGCCGCCGAGACCATGGAACTGCCGACCGACGGCCTGCGACTGGACGGCCCGGCGTGGCCGTGGGCGCAGACGGCGCTGCCCATCCTGCTGATCCTTCTCGGCACCGCCGCGGTGATCTTCCTCCGCCGCTACTCCGCGTAGGGCTGGTCGGCGCCCTGGGCGCTGTACCCGAGACTCCAGACGTAGCCGTCGGGGTCGGCGAAGGTGCCGCCGTACCCGCCCCACGGCAGAGCGCCGGCCGGCTTGAGAATGGTCGCGCCGGCCTTCTCGGCCTCCGTCATGATCTCGTCGACCCGCGTCTCGCTGCGGACGACGTAGGTCAGGACCAGTCCGCTGAAGCCGGAGCCCTGCTGGTCGGCGCCCACCTGGGCGGCCAGGCCCTCACGGCCGTAGAAGCCGACGGGCGAGGCGCCGTCGGATTCGAAGAACACCGAGATCCCGAAGTCGTTCTGGATCTTCCAGCCGAGCCCCTCGGTGTAGAACTCCTTGGCCCGATCCATGTCCCGGACGCCAAGAAGGATCGAGCTGACGTGTGCCTTCATGTCCTGCTCCTGTATGAGAAACGGTGGTCGTGGACGTCCTCAACTGTGGAGCGGCGGCCTACCGGCATCAACGTGAGATTCCGGGCGATCCGATAACTTGGCGCTTATAACGCGACTAGGGACACCATGGAACTCAGGGACATCGAGATCTTTCTGACCCTGGCCGAGGAACTGCACTTCGGCCGGACCGCCACCCGGCTCCACGTGTCCCAGGCGCGCGTCAGCCAGGCGATCAGCCAGCAGGAACGCCGCATCGGAACCCCGCTGTTCGACCGCGCCAACCGCCGCCAGGTCAGCCTCACCCCGGTCGGCCGGCAACTGCGCGACGACCTGCTCCCGGTGTACGCGGGCCTGCACGAAAGCCTCGAACGCGCCCGGATGGCCTCCCGTGGCATCATGGCGCGGCTGCGGGTAGGCATGTTGCCCTTCAACGTCCACGACCTGCATCCCTACTGGCGGGCCTTCCGCGCCCGGCACCCGCAGTGGGAACTGCAGGTGCGCCGCGCCTCCTTCGTCGACACGTTCGCCGGGCTCCGTAACGGCGAGATGGACGTGCTGGTCGCCTGGCTACCCGTGGAAGAACCCGATCTCACCGTGGGCCCGACCCTGTTCATCGACCCGCGCGTGCTCGCCGTCTCAGCCGAGCACGAACTGGCCGGGCGGTCCTCCGTGGGCCTGGAAGCGCTCGGCGGCTTCCGGCACGCGGCCGCACCCCGCATGCCGGACTACTGGGAGAACAGCTACCTGCCCTTCCAGACCCCGCGCGGCCAGCCGATCGAACGGGCCGAACTCATCACCAGCCCCGACGAGTTGATCAACCTGGTCAGCACGGGGGAGATCGTTCACAGCTTCCCTGCTCACGTGACCCGATACTGGGCGATGGGAGACCTGCGGTGGTTGCCGATGCCGGACATGCCCCATCTGACCTACGCCCTGATCTGGCAGACCGAGGCCGAATCCGACCTGGTCCGGGCACTCGCCGAGACGGTCCGCGACCTCGGCCCCACCTACGGCTGAGCAACGGCCCGCGAAGTCCTCACCCGGCCGAGGCAGCCCGATCATGACCGTTCGTCGACACCCTCGTGAGTGGAATCCAGCCCATCGCCGCTAGCCGTATCGACATGGGATACGGCGACCTCGGCGTTCGGGACGCCTCGCTCGCCGGTCCACCGTTCCGGTCGGCTCGGTACCTTGGTGGCGTGTTCGCCAGTGAAGCTGATCTCGAGCCCGACGTGCGACGAGATGGGAAGGACGCGTGACATCGAGCCTTTCCCATGTAGAGGATCTCTGCATCACGTACACCACGCATAGCGACATCGAGGTCGTCGCGTCGCTGATCGGCGCCGTCCCGTTGACGGTGGACTACCGGGTGGCCCCGGAAGCCATGACGCAGAGCACCACCACCATCGTCCGCTGGGGTGACGGCATTTTGATCAGCCATCCCTACTTCGGCTACGAATGCTCCCGTCAGGAGGTCCTGGGCGCTCTGTCGAACGGTGGACACCTGGCCGTGTGCGTGACATGGGGGCTCGGGTGTCTCCCGTGGAGCAAGTCCGGCGGCGACATGGTCCCCTGGTTCGAGGCGGCCGCCGCGCTGGCCTACTTCGCCTACGCGGTCGACGGTCGGCTGGACGCGGGGTTCGACCCTTGCGAATTCGACCGGACCGACCCTTCTGTCCGCTGCGGCTGGAACCCCGGCGCGGTCGACGACTACCTGCACGACCTGGACTTCGGCTCTGTCACGGTCGACGGGATTGTCGGCGGACGGAATCCGCGGCCGGGGCGGATCATCCTCGCCCAGCATCCGAAAGCGTGCGTCACCATGCTGGAGCGGATCTCCGGAGCCTCCTTTCCGGTGGATGTGCAATGGCCGGATTCGATCGAAGCCGGATTCACCGTCGTCAAGCCGATGCGAACCATGAGCACGGACGAATTCGCTCGCTTCATGGGTCCCGTGAGCAGGTGAACAGTCGCAGGAGGACATGCGGTGCGGATCTGCCATGGGTGTCGACGCTCGGCGGGCCCCTCATCGTCGTTCCGGAATCGGCGTGCCGTCACTGGAACGGCGGATGGCTGATGAAGCACCACGATGACGAGGGCGATTACCGCAGGGCCTGTGACGTGGACGGTTACATCGGGCTCGTCGACGTGGGGCCGGCGAAGGCGCTCGTGCTCGGTGACCAGCCCGCCATCACCACGTTCCTGCCCGCGTCCGACCTCTTCGTCCGCTGGATCGCCGCGAGTTCCGAGGCCGAGGTCCTCGATGTCGCCACCGAGGCGGTCGGTTCGGCTCGATGGGACGAGGAGCTCACCTGGGACATTGACGGGCCGGTGATCCTCTTCGACTCCGTGGTCGGGCACGACGACCTCGCCACCGAGGAGCACCTTCGGATAGACATCCCGCCGGGGTGCTACACCGTCCGGGCCGCCTACATCCAGACCGAGACGGTCATGACGGTCGTCGTGCGGCTCACGAATGGAGGACGCCGAGCAGGGTGAGTTGCGGCCACGGGACGGGCGCGGCTCGAAGTCGCCGAGGCCGCCGAGCTGTGACACCTGGGCAAAGTGGGATCGGAGCCGCGCTCCTCAGCACCGGGTATACGGCATCACCTACATCAGAGTCATGGAGGATCCGAGGTCATCTCGCTGCCGCGCCGAGCCTTGCCAGGAGCACCCCGCTCAGCAGGAGCACGACGGCCTGCGCGACGGTGACGGCGTTGAGCGTCGCGGTGACCTGGTCGGCGGCCGGGCTCAGATAGGAGAGACGGGCCACGGCCACGGGGACGGTGAGGATGGCCAGCGCCAGCGGCACCGAAGGGGAGCGTCGCCGGGGTGTGGACAGATAGGTCACGACATATCCGGTGCAGGCCACCAGTAGCGCCAGGCTGGACAAGCCCGACGGCGACAACCACGGCCACGCCCAGGCCCACGAACCGGGGAACTGGGGCGACCGGATCGACGCCGTCATGGCCCAGGTCGCCAGGGTGACGACCAGGAAGAGGGCCGCTCCGGCGAGCAGGGGGAGGGCCGTGAGCCACCTCGGGTGGTGGTGCGTGGGGGCGTCCCGGTGAAAGCCCGCCAGCAGGGCGGCCACGGTGACCACCAGCGGGAGGGACTCCGGCGAGGCCGGGACGTACAGGATGAGGCCGAGGAGCGCCGTCGCCTTGGCGACGCGCGGGCGGCCCCGGACCAGCGCGACGTAGGCGGCGATCCAGAGCACGGACGAGAGCTCTCTGACCAGGTGCCACAGGCGCTCGGCCGACGCGGGCTCGCCGATCGGGAGTTCGCCGGCGGGGTAGGGCAGCAGGCCGTGGACGCCCAGCGTCTGCGCCAGGTAGACGCAGCTCATCGCGGCCTGGAAGGCCAGGCCGATCAGGGCGGTCAGCCGGACAGCTCCGCCCCACGCGCCGAGGCGGAGGCGCACGGCGAGTGCGGCCACGCTGGCGATCTCCGGCCAGCGTGGCCGCGCGTCGTCGCCGGCCGGTCCGGCGCCGTCGAGGAACGCCGAGACCATCTCCTCCTCGCGTTCGGCGCGGTAGCTCGCCGGGAGCAGCCGGAGCACCCGCCGGTAGCGGGACTCCAGGGCGGTCACGCCGGGCCGCCCGCGTGCCGGGCTCGCAGCCGCTCCGTCGCGTAGCGGGCATGCGCGGCCAGGCGGGCGGCCTCGGCCTCCAGGGCCTGGACGCCCTGGTCGGTGAGCCGGTAGTAACGCCGCAGCCGGCCCTGATGGGCTTCCTCGCGGTCGAGCGACACGAGTTCGTCGGCGGCCAGCCGGTCGAGCACGCCGTAGAGGGTGCCGATCTTGAGCTGGACGCGTCCTTCGGAGAGCCGCTCGACCTCCTGGACGATGCCGTAGCCGTGGCGCGAGGCGTCGGCGAGCGTGGTGAGGACGAGGAACGCCTGTTCCGTCAGGCCCCTTGAGTTCATGGGGCCCAGCATATCTTGTTCGCCAAGATATGCTAGGACGGCGGAGTCAGCTCCTTCAGGTATCCGTTGTCCAGCAGCCAGCGCACCGGCACCTCCTCGCTCGACTGCGGGGCCTCCGGGATGTACTTGCTGAGCACGTGATACTGCGTGCCGCCGCCCGGCTGCTGGAAGGCGGGGGAGACCGGGCCCACGTCGACGCGGAACGACTTGGTCACCCGGAAGACGTGATAGTTGCACGGATGGGCGGGGTCCTGCGGATTGGTGTTGAGGTTCCGCGGCGGCAGCGCGCGCTTGCTGAAAGCGTCTCCCATCGGCGCGAAGAACGCGCCGCCGTAACCGCCGAAACGGTCGAGCAGCATGCCGATCTGGAGAAACGTCGTCTTCGACAGCAGTCGGCCGTTGGGGTAATTGCCGGAAAGGGCGAAACCCGCGTTCGGCGGGTAGCGATAGTCGTTCATCGCGTAGTTCCAGTAACGCGACAGGAAGTGCTGCGGTGCCAGACCGCCCATGGGCACGTATCCGCGCACCAATGCGCCGAGGTAGCCCGAACGGGGGAGGCGGACCGGGCCGAGGTCGGGATCGCCGGTCACGTACGGCGCGCCGCAGACCACCCCGATGGCGGCCTTCGACGGCCGGGGTTTCACAACGGCGTTTTCCGCGTGCGCGGCCGTGCCGGCCATGACGAACATCGCGGCGGTCAGCATGACGCCGCGTCGGAGATATTGCATGACTTCCCTATTGGCGTGGATGGCGAGAATGATGGCTACATTCCCGGTTCGCCATAAGGAGAGGGCAAAAGGCCGGATGGGAAATCGTCCACCCGCTATTTCATGAATGCCGAAATAGGTGCATAATTCGGTCTCGGCGGGTGGTTCCGTGCGGCAAGCTGGGGGCGTGCATGCCCCCACCCCTGCGGACGAGGTCAACACCCCGCGCACGCAGGCCGGCCCCAGCCCGCAACACCTGCTGACGACGCTGCTCGGTGAATATCTCGACTCCTCCGACGCCGATCTTCCGTCGGCGGCGGTGGTCGCGATGCTCGCGGAGTTCGGCATCAGCGAGTCGAGCGCGCGGGCCGCGTTGTCGCGGCTGACCAAGCGCGGGCTGATCGCCGTACGGGGAACCGGCCGGCCGCCCGTCTACCACCTGACGCCGCAGGCCATCGCCCGGCATCGGTCCCGGATGGACCACTTCCTGAGCTTCGGCGCGCGGCCGCCGCGCTGGACCGGCGACTGGGTGACCGTCTCGTTCTCGCTGCCCCAGTCGGGCCAGGCCGCGAGGCATACGCTCCGCAAAACCCTGGGGGCGCTGGGTTTCGCCCGGTTGTACGACAGCGTGTGGATCCGCCCCGGCTCCGAGGCGGGCACCATGAACAAGGTGCTGCACGACATCCTCGACGGGGTCGACGGCGCACGATGGTCGGTCATGCACACCCGGTTCGACGACGAAGCGGGCCCGCACGGCCCGGCCGCCGCCTATGACCTGGCCGGACTCGCCGCGTCCTACGAGGAGTTCATCGCGCGCTACGCCGAGCTGCGGGCGGCCGTCCGTGACGGCGAGGTCGACGCGACCCGGGCGCTGGTGGCCCGCACCTCGGTGATGGACTCGTGGCGGAAGTTCCCCGACACCGACCCCGACCTGCCCGGACATCTGCTGCCCGCGCGGTGGCCCCGGCAGGAGGCCAGAGAGCTGCTGCTGGAGGTCCACACCGCGCTCGGCTCACTCGCGGAGGCGCGGCTGATCGAGATCGCCACCCCGCACTGGCCGGACGCCGCGTCGTGGATCACCCACTTCCGGGTGTCGGCGGACTCCGTCTCCGTTTCGACCCGCGGAGACGGTTGAGAAAGTTTCATCTCCGAACGGTCGTCCGTCGGCGGGGTGATCTGCGCGCCCGGAAATCCGCCAGGTCAGCGTGCAATGTGGTTTTTGACACTTTTCATGACCGCAGTGATAGTAACTGCACGTTCTCGGGCTCCGTCGCGTGCCACCCGACCTGGAGCGCCGTCGTGACACTTCGGAGGGTGAAATGAGAAAACGCTCGATCATCAGCGCGGGATTGGCGGCCGTCGTCCCGTTACTGGCCGGACTGGTGGCGCTCACCGGCGCGCCCGCCGCCGCGGCGGTCGGCGGTTCCGGCCCTTACCCGGCTGACTGGGAGACCTCCAACAGCCTGCAGAACCACACCATCTACCGGCCCGTGAACATCCCGTCGGTGAAACTGCCCATCTACGTGTGGGGCAACGGCGGCTGCTCCGCCAACGGGTTGTCGCAGGCCAACTTCCTCCGTGAGATCGCCTCCCACGGGTTCCTGGTCATCGCCAACGGCGGCCCGAACGCCTCGGGTTCGACGACGTCGCAGATGCTCACCCAGTCGATCGACTGGGCGATCTCGGAGAACGGCCGCCAGGGCAGCACCTTCTACAACAGGCTCGACACCGGCAAGATCGGCGTCGGCGGCTTCTCCTGCGGCGGCCTGGAGGCCTACGCCGTCTCCAACGACTCACGCATCAGCACGACCACCATCTTCAGCAGCGGTCTGCTGAACGACGGCGACGACTACCAGCTGCGGCGGCTGACCAAGCCGATCGGCTACTTCATCGGCGGCAGCAGCGACATCGCCTACGGCAACGCCATGGACGACTGGGGCAAACTGCCCAGCGGGCTGCCCGCGTTCATGGGCAACCTGAACGTCGGCCACGGCGGCACCTACGGCCAGACCAACGGCGGCGAGTTCGGCCGGGTCGCGGTGTTGTGGCTGAAGTGGCGGCTGAAGGGCGACATCACGGCCGGCGCGACCTTCGCCGGCAGCAGCTGCGTGTTGTGCAGCAGCGGGTGGCAGGTCCAGCGCAAGAACCTGGTCCTCGACGGCAGCTCCCCCTCGCCCTCGCCCAGCCCGTCGCCCAGTCCCTCGCCCAGCCCGTCGCCCAGCGCCGGGACCGAGGGGTGCTCGGCGACGTACACGGTGCAGGACCAGTGGAACAGCGGGTTCGTGGCCAGCATGACCGTCACCGCGGGCAGCACCGCGATCCGCGGCTGGCGGCTGACCCTGACGCTGCCCTCCGGGGCGGCGATCTCGACGATGTGGAACGGCGTCAACTCCGGCACGACCGGAGCCGTGACCGTCACCAACCAGAGCTACAACGGGAACCTGTCGGCCGGGCAGAGCGCCACCCTCGGATTCCAGGGCACCGGGACCGGCGCCGGCGCGACCGTGACCTGTACCGCCACCTGACACATATATAAGGTGTGCGCCAGCCCGTGGCCGGTGGGCCACGGGCTTCGGCGTACGCCGGTGTGTGACTCTGAGTAATCGAATTACTACTATCCAGGTATGCGCACTCTTGTCGTCGCCGCCCTCGTGGCCGTCCCGCTGTTCGCCGCCCACCCCGCCGTGGCCGAGGCGCCCTCCGGGGCGCTGGTGCTCACCCGGAGCGTGAACGGCGGGCAGAAGGTGGTCGCCAAGCTCCTCTGCGACCCCGACGGGGGCTCGCACCCGGCGGCGAAGCAGGCGTGCGATCTGCTCCGGTCGGTCGACGGCGACCTCGCCAAGCTGGCGTACGACCCCGGCCGGATCTGCACCAAGGAGTACTTCCCGCACCAGGTGACCGCCGCCGGCACCTGGAAGGGCCAGGCGGTGCGCTACGCCCGGACCTTCGGCAACCGCTGTGAGATGTCGGCCGTCACCGGAGACCTGTTCACCTTCTGATCCGGCGCAGCCGGGCGTCCTGGAGCGCGGGCGGGGTCGTGCCGTAGTTGTCCTCGGGGTTGAGGTCGACGCCCGGTGGCACGATCGCGTCGATGCGGTCGAGCACGTCGTCGCTCAGGTCGACGTCGGCGCCCGGCAGCAGTCCGTCGAGCTGCTCGGCGGTACGCGGCCCGATCAGCACCGACGTCACCGCCGGGTGCGCGCGGGCGAAGGCGACCGCGAGTTGCGGCAGGGTCAGGCCCGCCTCGGCGGCGAGCGTGCCGAGTTCGGCCAGCGCGGTGGCCTTGAGCCGGCCGGCCGGGGTCTCGGTGTCGTACCGGCCCGGCAGGAGGGTGGCGCGGTGGCCGCTCGCCAGGTCGGCGCGGCCGGAGAGCCAGCCGCCGTTGAGCGGGCCGAAGGTGAGCACGCCCATCCCGTGGCGCTGGACCGTCGGGAAGACGGCCGCCTCGGGCTTGCGGGTGAAGATCGAGTACATCGACTGCTCGACCAGGAACCGGTGGGTCCCGGCGCGTTCGGCGGCCCACTGCGCCTCGGTGATCAGCTCGGCCGGGAACATCGACGAGCCGAACGCGCGGATCTTGCCCGCCCGGACGAGGTCGGTGAGGGCCGAGAGCGTCTCGCCGACGTCGGTCTCGTGGTCGGGGCGGTGCATCTGGTAGAGGTCGATGTGGTCGACGTCGAGACGGCGCAGGCTGTCGTCGACCGCCTTGACGATCCACCGGCGCGAGCCGCCCCGCCGGTTGGGGTCGTCGCCCATCGGCAGGCCGAACTTGGTGGCGATCACCAGGTCGTCGCGGCGGCCCTTGACGGCCTTGGCGACGATCTCCTCGCACTCGCCGCCGGAGTAGACGTCGGCGGTGTCGATCACGTTGACGCCCGCGTCGAGGGCGCGGTGGATGATGCGGATCGCGTCGTCGTGGTCGCGGTTCCCCATGCTGCCGAACATCATCGCGCCGAGGGACAGTTCGCTGACGGAGATCCCGGTCGCGCCGAGAGTTCTGCGTTTCATGCGGTCAATCACAACAAGCCGGGCGGCCGGGCCGTGAGCCCGATCCTGCCGCCGACGTGCCCGATCCTGTCAACGAGGGTGGTTGACTGGCGCGTATGGAGCTCCTCGACGAGATGCGGCGGCTGATCATGCGCCACACCGCCGGCACCCGTCAGCGGACGATCACGGGCGGGGTGACCATCGCGTCGGTGGCCTGCTCGACCGAGCCGGTCGGCACCATCTCCGAGCCGTCGCTCGCGATCGTCGCCCAGGGCGTCAAGCGCACGGTGCTCAACGGGGTGCCCTACGACTACCGCGCCGGGCAGTACGTCGTCGTCTCCGTCGACCTCCCCGTCGTCGGCCAGGCGCTGGCGGCCACCCGCGAGAAGCCGTTCGTGGTCTTCAGCATGTCGCTGAGCCCGGCGGTGATCGCGCCGCTGCTGCTGGAGACCGCCGTGACCGGCCCGCCCCCGGAGTTCACCGGCCTGGCGGTGAGCGACGCCACGCCGGAACTGCTCGATCCGGTCGTACGTCTGCTGCGCGTCGCCGACCGGCCCGACGACCTGCGGGTGCTCGCGCCCGGCTACCAGCGGGAGATCCTCTGGTGGCTGCTCAGCGGCGACCAGGGCGCGATCGTGCGGCAGATCGGCCTCGTCGACGGCAACCTCGCGCAGATCTCGCGGGGCATCCGCTGGATCCGCGAGCACTACCGGGAGCACCTCGTCATCGCCGACCTGGCGGAGCTCTGCGGGATGAGCGCGTCGACCTTCCACCGGCACTTCCGCGCGGCGACGTCGATGACGCCCGTCCAGTTCCAGAAGCAGATCCGGCTCCAGGCCGCCCGCGCCCTGCTGATGACTCGGGCGGGCAACGTGGCCGAGGTCGGCTACTTCGTCGGCTACGAAAGCACGTCGCAGTTCAGCCGCGAGTACCGCAAGGCGTTCGGGGCCTCTCCCGGCCGCGACGCCGCCCAGCTCGCCAACCGCTGAGCCTGAAACTTTCAGGCTTCGGGCCTCACGTGGCCCGTCGACCAGGCCCACGCGGCGATGCCCACCCGGTTGCGCGCCGCGAGCTTCCGCTGGATCCCGGCGACGTGGTTCTTGACCGTCCCGGCCGTGATGAACAGGGCCGCCGCGATCTCGGCGTTGGTGTGACCGAGGGCGACCAGCCGGGCGATCTCCAGCTCGCGGCCGGTGAGGCTCGCCCGGTCGGCCGGGGCGGGGGCGGTGAGCTCGCGCAGGAGCCGCACGGTGATCTGCGGGCTGATGAGCGTGTCGCCCGACACCGCGGCGCGCACCGCCTCTGCCAGCATGGCCGGGCTCGACCGTTTCAGCAGGAAACCGCAGGCGCCGTTGCGCAGCGCCGTGTGGACGTATTCGTCGAGGTCGAAGGTGGTGACGACGACCACCTTGATCGGGTCGGGCGCCTCCGGCCCGGCGAGCAGGCGGGTGACTTCGAGGCCGTCGAGTCGGGGCATGCGGATGTCGGCGAGCACGACGTCCGGACGCAGGTGGCGGGCCTGTTCGACGGCGGAGGCGCCGCAGGCGGCCTCGGCGACGACGGTCATGTCGGGCTGGGCGTCGAGGATGATCCGGAACGCGTCGCGGATGTCCTCCTGGTCGTCGGCCACCAGGACGCGGATCATGCTGCCGCCGTCGGCATCGTGGCCTCGACCCGCCAGCCGCGCGGCCGGTGCGGTCCGGCGGTCAGCGTGCCGCCGAGCGCCTCGACACGTTCGGCCAGGCCGGGCAGGCCGGAACCGCCGTCGCCGCGCACGCCGCCGGGCCCGTCGTCGGTCACGGTGACGCGCAGAGCCGGACCGGGCAGATCGGTCACGGTCACCTCCACGCGGCTCGCCGTGGGGGCGTGGCGGCGCACGTTGGTCAGGGCCTCGACGACGACCCGGTAGGCCGTGGCCGCCGCCTCCCTGGGCGGGTCGCCGGGCCGCAGGTCGAGGTGGACGCTCGTGCTGCCGGAGAACCGTTCGCACAGGTCGGGCAGGTCGGCCAGAGACGGGAGCGGCGTGCGGTCGGCGGTGTCGTCGAGCATGCGCACGGTGCGGTCCATCGACGCCAGCGCCTGGAGGGCGGTCTGCTCGATGCGCTCGAAGAGGGCGACCGCCCGGTGGGGGTCGTGTTCGACGAGGATCCGGCCCGCCTGGGCTTGGGCGAGCATGCCGCTGACGTCGTGGGCGACGAAGTCGTGCAGGTCGCGGGCGAACTGGGCACGCTGGGCCCGGCGGGCGGCGAGCACCGAGCGGGTGCGGCGGTCGTCGAGGGCCCGCAGGTAGAGGCCGATCGTGGCGGCCAGCGCCGCCGACAGCGCCCAGACCGCGAAGCCGGCCACCGCCGCCGTCGTGGGCGGGCCCAGACCGTACCGGAGCAGAAGACCCGGGGTGGCCGGGCCCGCGAGCGCCGCGGCGACCAGCGCGGCGCGGGCGGGGGCGGTGCGGACCGCCAGGACGATCAGCACGAGCAGGCACCCCGACTCGGCGACGATCCAGCCGGGCGGGCCGGGAGGCCCGCCGGTGGCCACGGTCACGGCGGTGCCGGTCAGCGACGCGACGCCCGCGCCGCCGGTGATCGCCGCGATTCGGATGCGCATGTGCCGAGCCTAGGCAGCCGCCCGGGTCGCCGCCTATGTGCCGAACGGCATATGGGCCGGGCGGTGCGGCGTCCCCGACGCTGGGGTCGACCGGAAGAGAGGACGACGTGATGCTCCGCTGGTGGAGGACCTGGCCTACCTGGGCCGCGTACGCCGCGGCCGTCTGGTCGGCGGCTTATGGCGCGCTCGGGGTGTTCTGGACGCTGGGCGGCGGCGGGTTCCCGTTCGCGCCCGTCGCCGACGACCGGGCGTCGGGCTCGATCCTGGAGGGCAGCCAGGCCGGGGTCGTGGCGCCCGTCATGGCCGTGGCCGGCTTGGTGGGCACGGCCGTCGCGCTGGCGATGGCCCGCGATTGGGCCAGGGGCCGGGTCAGGACGGCGATGCTGGTCTTCGGCTGGGTCACGGCCGCGACGCTCGCGCTGGTAATCCCCGACTACACCCTGCTCATGCTGGTGGCCTTCGCGCCGCTGCTGCTGGTGTTCGCCTTCACGGGGGTGCCGGGTCCGCAGGACGGCATCGGCGACATCCTCTACTGGCACCGGGTGAACCTGATCATCCTGTTCGCGGGCGGCCTGCTGTGGGCTTTGGCGACCCTGGCCTGCCACCGTCCCGCCGGACGCTGGACCACGCCGGAGGCGGCCCGCCGCTGGGGCCGGTGGGCCGTCCACGTGGCGTGCGCCGCGCCCGTGCCCTACGAGATCACCCGGATCGCCTGGTATCTCGGGGTCCCGCTCGGCATCCCCGAGGACTTCCTGCTCATGATGCGCCAGACGCCCGGGATGCTGGAGGTCGGCCTCGGCGGCGCGCTCGCGTCGATCGCCGGCTGCGTGCTCACCCACGGGCTGGTCAGCCGGTGGGGCGAGGTCTATCCCCGCTGGGTCTGGTTCAGGGCGGGCGAACGGGTGCCGCCCGCGCTGGCCGTGGTCCCGGCGTCGGTCGTGGCGGTGGTGCTGATCCCGGCGGGGCTGATGAACGTCCGCATGGGCGTCGACCCGGCGACGTGGGGGTTGAACGTGCCCGGCATGGCGTGGACGGTCTGGGGCGCGGCCCTCGGCGTCGCGGCCGGGGCCTACGCCCTGCGCCGGCGGGCGCCGGCCCTAGACGACGGTGCCGCGCATGAGCCAGTTCGGACCCTCGGCGTAGGCGCCGGCCTCGGCGAAGAACGCGCCGAAGTAGGGCCCGGCGGCGTGCGCGTCGAAGGCGGCGGCGTCGGCGTAGACCTCGTTCAGGTAGAAGACGTCGGGGTTCGTGTCGTCCGCGATGACCTCGAACCGTCGTGAGCCGGGCTCGTTGGCCAGGGAGTCGCGTGCGGTCTTGCGCGCCGCCCGGACGAAGTCGTCGCGGTGCTCCGGCCGGACGGTGAAGGAGACGACGAACTGGTACATGGATGATCCTCCCGGGCTGGTTCGGTGACCGAACCACAACGTAGCATGCCCGGTTCACTGACCGAACTGGGATGGATAGGATCGACCGCATGACGCTGCCCAGCACCTACGCCGACCGCAACTGCTCGCTGGCGCGCGCCCTGGAGGTCGTCGGGGAGCGGTGGACGCTGCTGATCGTGCGCGACGCGTTCTTCGGGGTGCGCCGGTTCGGCGACTTCGTCACCCAGCTGAAGATCCCGCGCGCCGTGCTGGCCGACCGGCTGAAGCTGCTCGTACGGGAGGGCGTGCTCACCCGCGAAGAGGGCCCGGCCGTCGAATACCGGCTCACCCCCAAGGGCGTCGAGTTGTGGCCGGTCGTGCGGACCCTGATGACCTGGGGAGACGCCCATTACTCCCCGGCCGGGGCGCCGCGCTCGGTCCGCCACGACCACGACGGCGGACTGCTCGACCCGGGCGGGCGGTGCGAGCGGTGCGGGCAGCTCGTTCCGGTGGCGGAGACCCGGGTCGAGCCCGGTCCGGGCTTCGACCCGGCCGACGAGGGCCACGACCCGGTGTCCGACGCGATCAACACACCCCGGCGGCTGCTCGACCCCATCGGCTGACGGGACGCGTCCCTATAATCCCGGCATGTCAAGATCACCGTCATCGTTCGACATCGCGGTCGGGCTGCTGCACGAGGGCCGGTTGGTCGACGCCGAACAGGTCATGCAGAAGGAAGTGCGGGAGGTCGAGCGCCGGCACGGCGGGGGGAGCCCCGAATGGGCCGCCGTCCAGTGCGACCTCGGCAACCTCCTCTACGCCTCCGGTCAGCTCGACCGGGCCGTCGAGCACTTCAGGAAAGCCTGTTCCGGTACGCCCTCCGCCGACCACGAGACCCGCAAGGAGCAGATCACCTACGGGCTCAACCTCGGCATGGTGCTGGCCGCCGCCGGCCGGTTCGAGGAGGGCGAGGCCGAGTTGCGGCGCAACCTCGGAGAACGCCTCGACTTCTACGGCCGCGACCACCCCGGCTACGCCTTCGCCCTCGAACCGCTGGCCGACCTCCTGCTGGGGCGCGGCGACGTCGCCCAGGCCCGCCAGGTCGCCGAGGAGGCGGTCGGCGTCTACTGGAACAACGGCCACGAGCGGGTCGCCGCCGCGCTGGCGTTGCGGGGCGAGATCGTCGTGGCCGAGGGGACCGGCGAGGCGCCGTTCTCCGCGCTCGACCGGCTGCCCGACGAGGTCGTCGAGGGCATCGCCGGCACGGTGATCGAGCGGGCGGTCCGCGATCCGAGGGCGGGCAGGGCCGTGCTGGCCCCGCTGGCCGACGCCCTGGAGGAACGTCTGGGGCCCGACCACCAGGCGACGCTCAACACGCTCTCGCAACTGGCCAACGCCGGTGGCGACGCCGGCGACGAGGCGGGACGGGTCGAGACGATCAGGAAGGTGCTCGCCTCCTACGACCGGCAGGGCCGGGAGCACGACGCGTTCATGGCGGCGCTCGGCCTGGCGATGGCGCAGGACGACGCGGGCGACACGGCGGGGGCGTTCGAGACGTACGCGCAGGCTCAGAGCAGGGCCGACGCCCTCGGGCGTCCGGAGTTCCACGCGCAGGTGCTGCGCAACTGGGGGCTCGCGCTGGCGGCGGCCGACCGGCCCGCCGAAGCGGAGGAACGCCTGCGGGCGGCCGTCGGGGTGGCCGATCTCGGGACCGACTACGAGATCCTCGGCCGGTCGCGGATCGCGCTCGGCCTCTTCCTGCAGCACGCCGACCGTTTCGACGAGGCCCGGCAGGTCGTGGAGGCCGGGCTGGCGACGCTGGACGGCGCGCATCCCGACGCGATCACCGGCCGGAGTCACCTCACGGCCATCGCGGCGGGTCAGTCGTGCGGGTGCGGCGACATCGAGGCGACGATCGCCGTCGCGTTCAAGGAGTTCGTCCTCGGCAGGCTGCCGGGCGATCTGCTGGAGGACCTCGACGTCACCGTGCGGGACGGCGAGTTCTCGGTCGACGTGCGGCTGCGCCGCGAACCGGCCGAAGCCGAGATCGAGCACCTGAACCAGCTGTTGCAGAGCGCGACCGCCGAGTTCCGCGGCCGGCTGGTCGCCGGCGGCTGACGGATCGCGGCCGCTGCCGACGTCGCTCCGCCGCCACGAGGGAGGCGGAGCGACTGACACGGGGACCCAGGAGTGTGGTGCCACCCAGGCCCTACGACGTCGCGCGTCACAGGCTCGGCCCTGTTAGCGCTAGCACATCGTAGTGCGACCTCCCTTCGGCGTCCCGGCGTCTGGTGGTGCTGGCGGTGAGTAAATACAGCGGGCGTGACGGCGTCAAGGGCCCCGGCGCGGCGCTCGGTGCTGACGAGCCGTTCGGGGCTCCGTAAATTACGGCGTGAGCATGAAACTTGCATGCGCAAGCAGCTGTTTAATTTTCGAGCGCCGCCGGTATCGCACTCCCTCGTCGCTCCCTGTCGGGGCCCTTGTGGGGCCTATCAGACCAGGGTGCACGGCCGCCGAAAATTTCGCTCCGGTGTTGACATGTTTCGGTTGGGTTTCCACACTAAGTCTCCGAGGCGGTCGGCCCAGCCTGATGTGGTGATCAGAGGGGCCGCCGGCCACGACGCCATGTGGTGCGCGCCAGCGGTCTGGGGTGCGGTGTCGTCCGCCGGGTTCCCGCAGATCCCCTTTCGGTGATTTCAGTTATGGAGTCAGGCATGGGTATGAGCGCATTACCCCTTCGCAGAGTCTTCAGCGCCGGCGTCATCAGCGTCGTCGGCATCGTCGGCGCGGCACTGATGGTGACCGTTCCGGCGGACGCCGCCGGGAGCACGCTGGCCGCCGCCGCGCAGCAGAGTGGACGCTACTTCGGCACCGCCATCGCCCAGGGCAAGCTGGGCGACGGGCAGTACACCACGATCGCGAACCGCGAGTTCGACATGATCACCGCCGAGAACGAGATGAAGATCAACGCCACCGAGCCCAACCGGGGGCAGTTCAACTTCCAGGCCGGTGACCGGATCTACAACTGGGCGGTGCAGAACGGCAAGCGGGTCCGCGGCCACACGCTGGCCTGGCACTCCCAGCAGCCGTCCTGGATGGAGCAGACCTCCGGGAGCTCGCTGCGCCAGGCGATGATCGACCACATCAACGGCGTGATGAACCACTACAAGGGCAAGATCTACGCCTGGGACGTCGTCAACGAGGCCTTCGCCGACGGCAACGGCGGCGGGCGCCGTGACTCGAACCTCCAGCGGACCGGCAACGACTGGATCGAAGTGGCCTTCCGCACCGCGCGGAACGCCGACCCGGCCGCCAAGCTCTGCTACAACGACTACAACATCGACAACTGGAGCTGGGCCAAGACCCAGGCCGTCTACAACATGGTCCGCGACTTCAAGTCGCGCGGCGTGCCGATCGACTGCGTGGGCCTGCAGTCCCACTTCAACAGCCAGAGCCCGTACAACAGCAACTACCGCACGACCATCCAGAGCTTCGCGAACCTCGGCGTCGACGTGCAGATCACCGAGCTCGACATCCAGGGCGGCTCGGCCCAGACCTACGCCTCGGTCGTCAACGACTGTCTCGCGGTGGCGCGCTGCACCGGCATCACCGTCTGGGGCGTGCGTGACAGCGACTCGTGGCTGGGCGCCAACACCTCCCCGCTGCTCTTCGACAGCAGCGGCAACAAGAAGGCCGCGTACAACTCGGTCCTTAACGCGCTCAACGCCGCGACCCCGAACCCGACCCCCTCGCCGACCACGTCGCCGACGCCGGGCACCTCGCCCACCCCGACCCCCACGCCCACCGCGGGCGGCCAGGGGAACATCCGGGGCCAGCAGTCGAACCGGTGCATCGACGTGCCGGGCGCCTCGACGACAGACGGCGTGCAGGTCCAGCTCTACGACTGCCACTCCAACTCCAACCAGCAGTGGACCTACACCTCGTCCAATGAGCTGCGCGTCTACGGCAACAAGTGCCTCGACGCCGCCGGCACGGGCAACGGCGCGAAGGTGCAGATCTACTCCTGCTGGGGTGGCGCCAACCAGAAGTGGAACCTGAACTCCGACGGTTCCATCACCAACCAGCAGTCGGGCCTGTGCCTGGACGCCGCGGGCTCCGGCAACGGCGCGCTGATCCAGGTGTACTCCTGCTGGGGCGGCGCGAACCAGAAGTGGACCCGAAGCGCCTGACCCGCTTCCGGTCGACACCGACCGCGTCGGCGGACGCGG
>NZ_BBXF01000002.1:1128076-1763631 GCF_001570585.1 Herbidospora daliensis
ATCGCTGACTTCGGGAGCAACCCGGGCGACATCGAGATGCACCTGTACGTCCCCCGCACCGCGACCCCGCGACCAGGCGTCCTGGTGGCGATGCACGGCTGCAACGGCGGGGCGGCGGAGTTCTTCGAGCAGACGGAGTTCCGGTCCCTGGCCGACCGGCACGGCTTCGTCGTGATCTACCCGCAGGGCGCCAAGAGCGCCAAGGACGACCTGTCGAACTGCTTCGACGTCTGGTCGGAGGAGGCGCTCCGCCACGGCGGCGGCAGCGACCCCGGCTCCATCGTGTCGATGGTCGACCACGTGGTGCGGCGCCATGACGGCGACGCGGCGCGGGTGTTCGCCACCGGGTTCTCCTCGGGCGCGATGCAGACGGTCAACCTGCTCGTCACCCACCCCGACGTGTTCCGGGCCGGGGTCTCCTTCGCCGGGGTGCCCTACGGCTGGTTCGGACCGCCGGGACGCGGCGACCGGGCCCGCGACGCGTTCCCCGGCTACACCGGCCCCGCGCCCCGCCTGATGGCCTGGCACGGAACCGAGGACGACGTGCTCGACGTCGCCCTGTTGCAGCAGACGGTCGACCAGTTCGCCGGCCTCTACGGCGCGGGCCAGGTCGAGGGCCACCCGGTCGAGGGGGCGGGGCACGACCTGCCCCATCCGGGCATGGCCGCGCGCGCCATCGGGTTCTTCGGACTCGACGGGTCTGGGTGATTCTCGGGAGGTCACCCAGCCCCGGGCGGGTGCAGGGCCCGGGTGCACCGCGTGAGCGCCTCCAGCAGCGTGACCCGCGTGACGTCGTCGAGGTCGGCGAGCATGTCGTCCTCGATGCCGTCGAGCGCGCGGTCGCATTTGCGCAGCGCCGTCCGGCCCTGCCGGGACAGGTGGACGCGCAGGATCCGCCCGCCGTCGGGGTGGGCAGTTCGGTGGATGAGACCGCGTCTCTCCAGGTCGCGGACCACCAGATTCATCGCCTGCGGCGTGACGAAGGCGATCCGGGCCAGTTCGGCCGAGGACAGGCCGTCGCGTACGCGCAGTTCCCCGAGCGCCATGTATTCGGTCGTCGTGACGCCGTGGAACGCGAGGGCCTCGTCGAGCCGGGCGCGGATGCGGCGCTCCAGCCGGTAGACCAGATAACTCAGCCTGGGCGGGTTCACCGCATGACCATAACGGGCGATGTAAGTTTCCGGCCCTGTATATCAAGCTACTTGATATGCATTGGCCCGATGACCAGCATGAGCAGCGCTTTCCCATGATCGACCGGTCGTGATCGCGTACGGGCGAAGCTTGACCGCGCTTCCGTGCCGCTCGTATACCGGCTCCGTCAGGACGTCGACCAGAGGAGGGCCGATGAAGCGATTGACCGCCGTCGTCGCCGCCGGAGTGGTGTACGCCGCCACGATCCTGGCGGCCGGACAACCAGCGGCCGCCGCGACGCTGACCGAAGTGACCGGCTTCGGCAGCAACCCCGGCAACCTGCGCATGCACCTGTACGTGCCCGACAACGTGCGTCCCAGCCCGGCGATCGTGCTCGCGATGCACGGATGCGGAGGTTCCGGGCCGGGGTTCTTCTCGGGTTCGGAGTTCCGCTCGCTCGCCGACCAGTACGGCTTCATCGTCATCTACCCGTCGGCGTCGAAGAAGGGCAACTGCTTCGACTCGTGGTCGTCGGCCTCGCAGACGCGCAACGGCGGCAGCGACCCCGTCTCGTTGTTGTCGATGGTCAACTACACCCGGCAGCGCCACAACGGCGACGCCAACCGGATCTTCGTCACCGGCAGCTCGGCCGGCGGCATGGAGACCAACATCATGCTCGGCAACTACCCCGACGTGTTCAAGGCGGGTGCGGCGTTCATGGGGGTGCCGTTCGCGTGCTTCCCGAACGAGGCCGACTACGTGCCGTCGCCGGGGGTCAGCGACTGCGCCTCCGGGCGCATCAACAAGACGCCGCAGCAGTGGGGCGACCTGGTCAGGAACGCCTACCCGGGCTTCACCGGCCAGCGGCCGAAGGTCCAGCTCTGGCACGGCACCAACGACAACCTGGTCTTCTACGCCACCCACCAGCAGGCGATCGACCAGTGGACGAACGTGTTCGGGCTGAGCCAGACGCCCACCAGCAGTGACACCCCGCAGGCCAACTGGAACCGCCGCCGCTACGCCGACTCGTCCGGCGCGGTGAAGGTGGAGGCGTACAGCATCCAGGGGGCGGGGCACAGCCTGCCGAGCGGCGGCATGGCCGCCGCGGCGATCCAGTTCTTCGGCCTGACCAGCGCGCCGAGCCCGTCGCCGTCGCCCAGCCCGTCGCCGTCGCCGAGTCCGTCCCCCAGCCCGTCGCCGAGCCCGAGTCCCAGCCCGTCGCCGTCGCCGAACCCCGGTTCCGGCTGCCGGGTCACCTACGTGCCGAACACGTGGAACAACGGGTTCACCGCCGAGGTCACCCTCACCAACACCGGGAGCACGGCCGTCAACGGCTGGACCGTGACCTGGTCGTGGGCCGGGAACCAGCGGGTCACCAACGCCTGGAACGCCACCGTGACGCAGTCGGGCACGCAGGTCACCGCCCGCAACGTCAACTACAACGGCACGATCGCGCCGCAGGGCCGCGCCGGCTTCGGCGTGCAGGGCACCTACAGCGGCAGTAACACGAACCCGTCGGGGTTCACGCTCAACGGCACGGCCTGCGTCATGGGATGAGTTCGTCCAGGACGCCGTCGGCGACCGTCCGGGCGGGGCGCTCGTACTCCTCCGCGCGCGCGTGGAAGAGCTGCTCCGCCCGGATGGCCGGCCAGTCGTCGGGGAGGTGCTCGGCCGGCAGGTGGGGGTCCTGCCGGACGAGCTGCAGCCAGTCGGTGTGCAGCAGGAGCTGCCTGACCAGGTCGTCGGGGGCGTCGGGCAGCGGGTCGGGCCCGTCCCAGCGGGCCAGGAAGGCGCGGTAGCGCCGGGCGATCTGCTCGATGTCGAAGGCCTTGGCGACCAGGTCGGCGGCCTCGGTCGGGGTGTAGGCGCGGGCGGTCAGCACCGTGACGTGGTCGTCGACGTCGAGGCCGTCGAGCACGCCGGCGACGTCCTTGGTGCCCGGGGTGATCCACAGGCCGCTCTGCAACGGCCCGAACCCGGCCCAGACGAGGCGGGAGCGCAGGTCGTGGCGGGTGCTGCGGCGGCTGTCGGGCAACGAGAAGCCGACGACCGTCCAGGTGCCGTCCCAGTCGCGGTTGACCGCGCCGGTCTCCCAGACGCGGCGGCGGCCGTCGCGCAGCACCGTCTCGGCGTGGGCGGTGAGCCCGAGGTAGACCCGCCGGCCCAGCCGGTGGCGGACCAGCAGGTTGCGCTTGACCATCCGGGCGAGCGTCGAGCGCACGGCCTCCTCGGAGACGCCGAGGCGGGCGAACACCTCGATGACGCTGCCCGAGGAGATGGCGGTGCCGCGGTCGAGGGCGTAGACGCCGAGGAAGCTGAAGATCAGGGATTGGGGGCGCGCGGAGGGCGCGGCCGGTTCGTCGTCGCCGCCGATGGTCACAGCGAAAGCGTAGACGGGCCAGATGTCAGGCACATAATTGACGAAAGTCAGATTTGTGCCCAAGGAGGTCCCATGAACGTCGGCGAACTCGTCGCGATCGACGTCCACACGCACGCCGAGGTCTCCGCCGACGGGCACGCCTCACTGAGCGACGACCTGAACGCCGCCTCGGCGAAGTACTTCAAGGAGGGCGCCCGGCCGACCATCCCCGAGATGGCCGCCCACTACCGCGAGCGCCGCATGGCCGCCGTGGTGTTCACGGTCGACGCCGAGCACGCCACCGGGCATCCGCGCATCTCCAACGAGGAGGTCGCGGAGAGTTGCGCCGCCCACGCCGACGTGCTGATCCCGTTCGCCAGCGTCGACCCGTGGAAGGGCAGGGCGGGGGTGCGGGAGGCCCGCCGGCTGGTGGCCGACTACGGGGTGCGCGGCTTCAAGTTCCACCCGAGCGTGCAGGGCATGGCGCCCGACGACCGGGCGGCCTACCCGCTCTACGAGGCGATCGAGGAGCTGGGCGTGCCGGCGCTGTTCCACACGGGCCAGACCGGCATCGGCGCGGGCCTGCCCGGCGGCGGCGGGATCCGGCTGAAGTACTCCAACCCGATGCTGGTCGACGACGTCGCCGTCGACTTCCCGGAGTTGCGGATCATCCTGGCCCATCCGTCGTTCCCCTGGCAGGACGAGGCGCTGGCGGTCGCCACGCACAAGCCGCACGTCTACATCGACCTGTCGGGCTGGTCGCCGAAGTACTTCCCGCCGATCCTCGTCCGGTACGCCAACACGCTGCTCAAGGACAAGGTGCTGTTCGGCTCCGACTACCCGATGATCACGCCCGACCGGTGGCTCGCCGACTTCGACAAGCTCGACATCAAGCCCGAGGTCCGGCCGAAGATCCTCAAGGAGAACGCGGCCCGGCTGCTCGGTCTGAGTTGATACTGGGCAAAGGATTGACGTCCGTCACGAATGTGCCTAAATTCCGGGCAAGCAGGCGCAGCGGCTCACTCCCTGATCGAGGAGCTTGTCATGTCGGATCCGTCGGTCTTACCCCGAAGCCAGGTTCAGCTCCGCCGCGCGGTAGCCTCCAGCTTCCTGGGCAGCGTCATCGAGTACTACGACTTCCTGCTGTACGCCACCGCCTCGGCGGTGGTCTTCGGGAAGGTCTTCTTCTCCACCCTCGACCCGCTCACGGCGACGGTCGCCAGCTTCGGCACCTTCGCCACGGGCTATCTCGCCCGCCCCCTGGGCGGGGTGATCTTCGGTCACTTCGGCGACCGGCTCGGCCGCAAACGCATGCTGGTGCTCACCATGACCCTGATGGGTCTGGCGAGCTTCCTCATCGGCCTGCTGCCGACCTACGACCAGATCGGCGTGCTCGCGCCCGTTCTGCTGGTCGCGCTGCGGATCGTGCAGGGCCTGGCGATCGGCGGCGAGTGGGGCGGGGCCGTGCTGATGTCGGCCGAGCACGCCACCAGCAGGCGCGGCCTGTGGGCGAGCTTCACCAACGCGGGCGCACCGTTCGGCATGGTGCTCTCGACCGGCGCGCTCACCGGCACCGCCGCCCTCCTCGACGAGCAGGCGTTCCTCAGCTGGGGCTGGCGGGTGCCGTTCCTGCTGAGCATCCTGCTGCTGGCGGTCGGCCTGTTCGTCCGGCTGCGCGTCGAGGAGACCCCGGTGTTCGCGGCGGCCGAGCGCACCACCCGCATGCCGCTGCTGGAGGTGCTCCGGGACCACCCCCGGACCCTGCTGCTCGGCGTGGGCGTCGGCCTGTCGGCCTTCGTGGCGCAGGGCACGCTCACCACCTACCTGATCGCCTACGGGGTGCGGACCGGCTTCGAACGCCAGGACGTGCTCAACGGCCTGACCCTCTCGTCGGCGCTGGCGGTGGTGAGCATCATCGCCTGGTCGGCGCTTTCGGACCGGACGGGCCGGCGGCCGGTGGTGCTCGTCGGCGCGGTGCTCATGGCGGTCTTCGCCTTCGTGCTGTTCCCGATGGTGAACTCCGGCAGCGTCGTGGTGCTCACCCTGGCGCTGGTGCTCGGCCAGGCGATCATCCACCCGCTGATGTACGGCCCCCTCGCGGCCCTCTACGCCGAGTTGTTCCCCACCAGGAACCGGTACACGGGCGCCTCGCTCGGCTACCAGATCGCCGGGCTCGGCGCCGGGCTCGGACCGCTGCTGTTCGCCCAGCTCGACGCCTCCTCGGGCGGCGGCGGCACGATGGCGATCTCCATCGTCATCGCCGTCTGCTGCGCGGTGACGGTGGTCTGCGTCCTGGCGCTGCGGGAGACCAGCACCCGAGACCTCGCCACCACCGATGCGTAACGCCGGGCTCGGCGGCTGGCCCGCCCGCCGTGCCCGGATGAGCCCCGGCCGGACCGCCTTCGTGCAGTCCGGCCGCCGGGTGACCTACGCGGAGTTCCACGAGAGGACCACCCGCCTGGCCTCCCGGCTGGACGTCCGGCCGGGGGACCGGGTCGCCTACCTCGGCCCCAACCACATCGCGCTGGCCGAGGTCATGTTCGCCACCCACCTGCTCGGCGGGGTGTTCGTCCCGCTGAACTTCCGGCTGGCCGCGCCCGAGATCGCCTACATGCTGCGCGACTCGGGCGCGTCCCTTCTCGTGTACGACCCGGCGTACGCCCTGGCGGAACCGGACGTGCCGGCCGTGGACCTCGGCACGGTCGAGTCGTGGATCGCGGCCGGCGACCCCGCCCCGATCGACGTGCCGGTCGCGCCCGGCGAGGTGGCGCTGATCCTCTACACCTCGGGCACCACCGGCAGCCCGAAGGGCGCCATGCTCACCCACGCCAACCTGGTGTGGAACTGCGTCAACATGATGATCGGGGTCGACCTGACGAGCACCGAGGTGACGCTGATCAGCGCGCCGCTCTTCCACGTCGCGGCCCTGAACCAGACCCTCCTGCCGACCTTCCTCAAGGGCGGCACCTCGGTGATCATGCCGTCGTGGAACGCCGACCGCTGCTACGACCTCATCGAGGAGCACGGCGTCACGTGGATGTTCGGCGTGACCACCATGTTCGCCGACTTCGCCCGCTCGCCCCGCTGGGCCGACGCCGACCTGTCGTCGCTGCGCACCCTCATGTCGGGCGGGGCGCCGATCCCGGTGGCGCTGATCCGGGCCTACCAGGAACGCGGCCTGGTGTTCTGCCAGGGTTACGGCCTGACCGAGACCGCGCCGGGCGCGACCTTCCTGGAGGCGGCCGACAGCGAACGCCGGGCCGGCTCGGCCGGGGTGCCGGTCTTCTTCGCCGACGTGCGCGTCGACGCGCCGCCCGGCACGCCGGGGGAGGTGCTCATCCAGGGGCCGAACGTGACCCCCGGCTACTGGGGCGACCCCGAGGCGACCGCCGCCGCGCTGACCGACGACGGCTGGTTCCACTCCGGCGACGTCGGGGTCATGGACGACGAGGGCCATCTCACCATCGTCGACCGGGTCAAGGACATGTACATCTCCGGGGGCGAGAACGTCTATCCGGCCGAGGTCGAGGCGGTGCTCTTCACCCATCCGGCGGTGGCGGAGGCCGCCGTGGTCGGGGTGCCCGATCCCCGATGGGGTGAGGTGGGCCGCGCCTTCCTCGTGCTCGTGGCGGGCGCCGAGACGACCGCCGGGGAACTGACCGGATTCTTGCGCGAACGGCTGGCGAAGTACAAGGTTCCGGTGTATTTCGATGTGGTCGAGGCCCTGCCCAAGACGGGCTCCGGAAAAATCCGCAAACCGGTGCTCCGCGCGCTCGACCTCCCCAGATGAAGGTTTCAGCAGGCCGTGATCTCGCGGCGGCCCGAAAGCGCAGGGCCCGGCCGCATCCGACGCGCCCCTCAAATTATGTGGATGTTTCATACTCTTGACGGTGCCCTGTCGACTGTTGTTTGCTACGCAAGACCTGTCAGGGTGGATTCACAGAACGAAAGGAGCCATGGCGACATGTGCGCTTGTTAGCGTTCACATGTCGGTGAAGTGCGCATCGTCTGAGGATGGACGCCGCATCCCTCCGCAGCGGTCGCCGATGAGGAGTCACCCGGTGAGCAGGCTCTTCGCTCTCCCACACTCCTGATCAGACCGATATGCGCCACACAGATGTCATGGCGGCCCGCGCTGGTCTGCGGTGGTGCCACTCCGTTCACCAGCTGGGCCGCTCCATCTTTCCTGGACGGCACGCCGGTCGCACCGGCCATGCCCGCCTGCCCTGAAGCCGATCCAGAGCGACCTCATCTTTCCTACCTGACCACAGAGGAAGTCGCATGACGCCAAGGCACAGATCGATCTTCGCAGCCGTCGTGGCGGCCCTCGGGCTGGTGCTGGCGACGGGCGTGACGGCGCTGACGTCGCCGGCCGGCGCCGCCGCGACCGCAGGGTGCGGCAAGACGCCGACGCTGCGCAGCGGTTCGTACACCATCACGAGCGGCGGCAAGAGCCGCCAGTTCATCCTGAGGGTGCCCGACGGCTACGACAACAACCGGCAGTACCGGCTGATCTTCGCCTTCCACTGGCGGGGCGGCACCATGAACGACGTCTCCTCCGGCGGCACCAGCGGGACCGCGTGGTCCTACTACGGGCAGCAGGAGCAGTCGAACAACAGCGCGATCCTGGTCGCGCCGCAGGGCCTGGGCAACGGCTGGGCCAACTCCGGCGGCGAGGACGTGCGCTTCGTCGACGACATGATCTCGCGCATCGAGGGCGACCTGTGCGTCGACACCACCCAGCGCTTCGCCACCGGCTTCAGCTACGGCGGCGGCATGAGCTACTCCCTGGCCTGCTCGCGGGCGACGGTCTTCCGCGCGGTCGCCGTCTTCGCCGGCGCACAGCTCAGCGGGTGTGACGGCGGTTCGCAGCCCATCGCGTACATGGGGCTGCACGGCATCACCGACAACGTGCTGAACATCTCCCAGGGACGCTCGCTGCGCGACCGGTTCGTCCGGAACAACGGCTGCACCGCGCAGAACCCGCCGGAGCCCAGCCAGGGCAGCCGCTCCCACACGCTCACGACCTACTCCGGCTGCCGATCCGGCTACCCGGTCGTGTGGGCCGCCTTCGACAACGGGCACATGCCCGGCCCGGTCGACGGGACCTACGGCGAGAGCGGTGTGACGACCTGGACCAAGGGCGAGGTGTGGAAGTTCTTCTCCCAGTTCGGCAGCGGGCCGAACCCCTCGCCGACGCCCACCCCCACGCCCACGGTGTCCCCGGGTGCGACGGCTCCGCTGCGCGGGGTCGCCTCGGGCCGCTGCCTCGACGTCAGCGGCGCCTCCCAGGCCAACGGCGCGACCGTCCAGCTGTGGGACTGCAACGGGCAGAGCAACCAGCAGTGGACCACCACCTCGGCCGGTGAGCTGCGCGTCTACGGCGGCAAGTGCCTCGACGTGAGCGGCGCGGGCACCGCCGACGGCACCGCGGTCCTCATCTGGGACTGCAACGGCCAGAACAACCAGAAGTGGCGACTGAACTCCGACGGCAGCATCACCGCCATCGGCGCCAACAAGTGCCTCGACGTGTCGAACTACGGCACGGCCAACGGCTCCCGGGTGCACATCTGGGCCTGCCACGGCGGCACCAACCAGAAGTGGACCCGCACGTAACAGCGGCGCCTCCCCGCCGAACGCTCCCCCCGAAGAAGGATCGATGCTCCCATTTCCCTCCACCCTGAGAAGGCGGCTGTCGGCCGCGGCGACCGCGCTCGGGCTGACCGTCGCGGTCACCGTGGCGGCGGTCTCCCCGGCCGCCGCGGCGACCACGACCCTCTACGCCTCGGCCTCCGGGTCGGGCACGGCCTGCACCTCGGCGCAGCCGTGCTCGATCTCGGCGGCCCAGTCGGCGGTCCGGTCGCTGAGCGCCGGCATGTCGGGTGACGTCGTGGTCGAACTGGCCGCGGGCACCTACCGGCTGACCTCCCCGCTGCGGCTGACGGCCGCCGACTCGGGCAACAACGGCTACACCGTGCGCTGGCAGGCCGCCTCGGGCGCCCGCCCGGTGATCACCGGCGCCCGCGCCGTCACCGGCTGGACGCTCGCCGACTCCGCCAAGAACATCTGGCGGGCCAGCGTCGGCACCGGCGTCGACACCCGCCAACTCTACGTCAACGGCGCGGCCGCGATCCGGGCGCGCACCCAGGTCAACCGGGCCGACTTCACCGCGAGCAGCACCGGCATGCGGTTCACCAGCGGCGCCCTGAGCTATCTCAACAACCTGGCGAACCAGAGCCGGGTCGAGATGGAGAGCGTCGGGTCGTTCACCGACCGCTACTCCCCGGTGCAGAGCATCAGCGGCGGCCAGATCACCATGCAGCAGCCGGCCTGGAACAACAACAACTTCGGCTACGACACCTTCACCCAGCCGCACCGGGCCGGGCCGCTCTACCTCACCAACGCCTACGAGTTCCTCGACGCCGCCAACGAGTGGTACCTGAACACCGGCACCGGGGTGCTCTACTACATCCCGGCCTCCGGCCAGAACATGAGCAGCCTCAGCGTCGAGATGCCGGTGCTGCAGTCGCTCGTGTCGGTCGGCGGCACCCTGTCGGCGCCCGCCCACCACATCACGTTCTCCGGCATCACCTTCACCGGCACGACGTGGCTCGGGCCGAGCAGCAACCAGGGCTTCGTCGACCAGCAGACCGGTTCCTACATCTACGGCAACTGGAACTGGCCCGGCTTCTCGACCTGCCACAACGGCTGCACGCAGTTCGAGGCGGCCCGGCCGAACTGGAACCAGATGCCGGCCGCCGTGCAGATCTCGGCCGCCGACAACGTCACCTTCACCGACTCCCAGTTCGTCAACCTCGGGCAGACCGCGATCGGCATCGGCAACGACGCCAACGCGACCACCAGCGGGGTCGGCCTGGCGGCCAGCAACATCACGATCACCCGGTCGGAGATCGCCCGCAGCTCGGCCGGCGGCGTCGTGGTCGGCGGGGTCAGGGCCGACGCCCACCACCCCAGCGACCAGCGCATGGTCAACCGCTACATCACGGTCAGCAACAACCGCATCCACGACCTGGGGCTCGACTACCGGGGCATCGTGTCGGTGCTGACCACCTACGTCAACGACGCGACGGTGTCGTACAACGAGGTCTACAACATGCCCTACACCGGCATGTCGATCGGCTACGGCTGGGGCGCCAACGACACCGGCGGCAACACCCAGTACGCCAACCGGGGCCTGTACAACTACCAGCCCCGCTACACGACCCCGACGACGGCCGCGAACAACCGGCTCATCGGCAACTACGTCCACGACGTGATGCAGCAGATGAACGACGGCGGCTGCATCTACACGCTGTCGTGGAACCCGGGCGCGGTCATCAGCGACAACCACTGCCTGCGCACCAACGGGCACTTCGGCGTCTACTTCGACGAGGGGTCCAAGTACTACACGGTCCGCAACAACGTGTTCTCCTCCATCGGGGTCTGGGCCACCGCCAACTACTGGGGCGGCGAGAACATGGGCAACTGGACGGTCACCGGGAACTGGACCAGCAGCAGTTCCACCAACGTGACCAACGGTGACCGGGGCAACGTCGTCAACAACAACACCGTGGTCAGCAACGGCCAGTGGCCCTCGGGTGCGCAGGCCGTGATCAACGCGGCCGGACCGCAGGGCGGCACCACCACCCCGACGACCGTGGAGATCGTGGGCGCCCAGTCGAACCGGTGCGTCGACGTGCAGAACAACAGCAACGCCAACGGTTCGCCGACGCACATCTGGGACTGCTCCGGGGTGTCCACCCAGCGGTGGTCGCGGACGTCGTCGGGCCAGTTCACGGTGTTCGGGAACAAGTGCCTCGACGCTTCGGGCCAGGGCACCGCCAACGGGACCCCGGTGGTGATCTGGGACTGCAACGGCCAGGCCAACCAGCGGTGGACCGTCAACGCCAACGGCAGCATCACGAGCGTCCAGTCGGGGTTGTGCCTGGACGCGTCCGGCAACGCCACGGCCAACGGCACCCGGCTGCATCTGTGGGCCTGCCACGGTGGCACCAACCAGCGCTGGACCCTCCGGGGCTGATCAGGGCCGGGGGGCCGGTCTCGGCGTCCGGCCCCCCTCTGGCGTGAGATGTGCGGCCTCATGGTGAGGTCCATCAGTCGTACTCTTGGGGGTGTGGCAGAGCAGACGAACGGCTCAGAACGGGCGGCGGGCCCCTACCGGCCCGGATACGAGGTGGCGGCGGAACAGGTACTGGAGCTGATCAGCCGGTTGCGGCTGCGGCCGGGTGACCGCATGCCCACGGAGATAGACCTGGCGCAGCGGCTGGGCACCAGCCGCACGGTGGTCCGCGAGGCGGTGAAGATCCTTTCCGCCCTGGGCCGGGTGCGGGCCCACAAGGGCCGGGGCCTCTACGTGGCCGACGACGAGGGCATGCTCGGCAGCGGCCGGTGGGCGCCGTTCTTCCTGCCGGCCGACCTCGACCACGTCTACATGTTGTTCGAGTTCCGGCGTACCCAGGAGATGGAGACCAGCCGCCTGGCCGCGCGCCGGGCCACGCCCGCGGAGCTGCGTGAGATCGAGAAGGCCGCGGGCGTCTGCCGGCATGGGTTCGAAACGGAGCGCCAAGACCTGTTCAACGAGGGCGACGACGCCTTCCACACGGCCATCGCGACCGCCTCGCACAACATGTTCCTCCAGGTGTCCGTCAGGGAGGCGCGGCGGCTCCAGGCGCAGTCGAGCCTGATCGGCATGAGCGGGTCGGTCGGCGGCCACGCGGCCAAGGCGGTCGAGGAGCACGAGGCGATCTACCAGGCGATCCGGATCGGCGACGCCGAGGCCGCGGCCGAGGCCGCCGCCGCCCACATCGACGCCACTCTCGAGGACTACCGGACAGAGATTCAGCAACGGATCTTCTCGGCGACCCAGGAAGTATTGACGTAAGACGTCATACGAATTACGTTCCGGTTCACATGAGCGGCCGGGCCGACCGGCCGCCGCCGGGAGAGTGAACAGCGATGAAGCGAACCCTTTGGCCGGGCGTCGTGGTCCTAGCGCTGACTGTGGCCGCATGCGGCAGTGCGACGCGTCAGGAGTCCACGCCGACCGGATCGGCCGCCGCGGCCCCCGCGAGCAAGCTCGTGGTCTGGGACTGGAAGTCCGGTGAGCCGTACGCCAAGACATACATCGAGAAGGCGAAGGCCGACTTCGCCAAGAAGCACCCGAACGTCACCGTCGAGTTCGTGCCCCAGCCGTTCGAGCAGTACTACACGCTGCTCGGCGCGGCGATGCAGACCAAGACCGGCCCCGACGTCATGCTCTTCAACGGCGGCGGCCAGATCCGCGACCGGGCCGACTCGCTCCTGCCCCTCGACGAGTACGTCGCCGAGGACAAGTCGCGCCTGGCCGGCTGGGAGGCCTTCGCCAAGGACGGCAAGACCTACGGCGCCCCGGTGACCCTCCAGGGCCACCCGATCTACTACAACAAGGCCCTCTACGAGAAGGCCGGCATCGCCGCCCCCGCCACGACGTGGGACGAGTTCCTCGCCAACTGCGACAAGCTCAAGAAGGCGACCGGCGCCGCCTGCTTCGCCCTCGGCAACAAGGAGGGCATCGGGCCGCAGTTCTGGCTTTCCGGTATGGGCTCGGGCGTCCTGACGCCGGCCGAGTACGACGACTGGATCGCCGGCAAGCGCGACTGGAAGTCCCCCAACGTCAAGAAGATCTTCGAGATGTTCAAGGAGACCGGGGACAAGAAGCTCAACAACGAGGGCGCCAACTCCACGGCGATGTTCACCGACATCTTCTCGGTGTTCAACACCGGCAAGGCCGCCCACATCATCGGCCTGATGTCCGACATCGGTCACTGGAAGGACTTCGGCGAGTTCATCGGCCCCGACAAGGTCGGCATCATGCTCGCCCCGACCGTCACCGACGGCGCCATGCCGAGCCTGCCCTACGACGGCGGCATCGGCTACGCGGTGGCCAAGTGGACGAAGGACCCCAAGGCCGCGGCCGACCTGGTCCGTTCGCTGACCACCACCGACGCCCTGTCGTCGTTCTCCGCCGAGGCGGGCGCGATCGCGTCCGACACCACCATCTCCGCGCCGCAGGACGCCCCCGTCGTCGGCGAGATCGTGGCGCAGCTCAAGGCGGGCAAGCCGGCGCTGCACGTCGCGATGGACTCCAAGACCATCGACCTGATGGGCCGGCTGTCGCAGAAGCTGCTGAGCGGCTCGGCCACCGTCGACGAGGCGGTGGAGGAACTGGCCGCCTCCGACCAGGAGAACTGAGCCGGTGCCGACGAGGAACACCTCGCCGGCGGTCCGCCCGGAGGAATCCGGGCGGGCCGTCGAGGGAGGCACGAAGAGGGAGCGGGCCCGCCACGGCGCGGCCCGCCGCAGGGGGCGCTCCGAACGCTTCGCGCCGTATGTGCTGATCGCTCCGGCGGTGCTGATCATCGTGGCGCTGCGGCTCTACCCGCTCGCGCTGGGCGTCAACTTCTCCTTCACCGGAGACGGCGACGCCAACGGCACCGCGGTCGGCCTCGCCAACTACCTGGAGCTGCTCGACGACCCGCTGTTCCAGACGGCGCTCGCGAACGTGGGGCTGCTGGTGCTGCTCCTGCCGGTCGCGGTCGCGATCCCGGGACTGCTGGCGACGTTCATCTACCTGAAGGTGCCGGGCCACCGGTTCTTCCGCAGCGTCTACTTCTTTCCCGCCGTGTTGTCGCCGGTGATCGTCGGGGCCATCTTCAACCTGATGCTCTCCTTCGACGGCCCGCTGAACGAGCTCCTCGGCACGATCGGCCTGGGCCCGGTCGACTGGCTGGGCGACCCGGGCGTGGCGAAGTTCGCCGTCGTCGGGGTGCAGATCTGGGCGACGTTCGGCATGGCCCTGGTGGTGTTCCTCGCCGGCTTCGCCACCCTCGACGCCTCGCTGCTCGATGCGGCCCGCGTCGACGGCGCCTCACTCCGCCAGAGCATCTGGCACGTGATCATCCCGAGCCTGAGCCAGACGATCCAGTTCGTCTTCGTCACGACGATGATCGGCATGCTGACCTCGATGTTCGGCCTGCTCTACGTGATGACCAGCGGCGGGCCCGAGGGCTCGACCTATCTGCCCGAGTACTACATCTGGATCCAGCAGGGGCAGATGAACCGGCCCGCGCTCGCCTCGGCGGCCTCCACGGTCCTGTTCCTCATCATGCTCGTGGTGGGCCTGCTGCAGATCAGCGTGCTGCGCCGCGCGGGACGGGAGGACTGATGCGGCGCGTCGCCAAGTGGGTGGTCGCCGTTCCGATGGCGATCCTGGCCCTGGCCACGATCTATCCCCTCATCTTCACGGCCAACGTGGCCATGAAGACCCGGCGCGAGTACGTGCTCGACCGCTTCTCGCTGACCGAGTCGCTCCACTGGGAGAACATCGCCACGGCGTGGAACAGCGTCGGCATGGCCCGCTACTTCGCCAACTCGCTCTTCGTGGTCGCGGCGTCGGTGTTCCTGCTGCTCTGGCTGGGCTCCATGGCCGGATTCGCGCTGAGCAGGCTGCCCTTCCGGGGGTCGAAGGCGCTGTTCATCGGCTGCCTGGCCGCGCTGTTCATCCCGTTCCAGGTGATCATGGTGCCGCTCTCGCGGGTCATGGCCGACACCGGCCTCATCGACACCTATCCGGGGCTGATCCTCGCTTACGTGGCCCAGTTCCTCCCGTTCACCGTCTTCCTGATGACCAGCTACTACCGCTCGGTGCCCAGGGAGATCGTCGACGCGGCCCGCATCGACGGCAACACGGTCTACGGCGTCTACCGCCGGATCATGGTGCCCATCGGCCGGCCGGCGTTGTTGTCGGTCGGCATCCTGGACGCCCTGTTCTGCTGGAACGACGTGCTCATCGCGCTGCTGATGATGCCGTCGGCCGACCACCGCACCCTCATGGTCGGGGTCACGTCCCTGCGGGGCCAGTACACCGACAACATTCCCACCTTCGCGTCCGGGGTCCTGATCGCCGCCGTACCCGTCCTGCTCGTCTATCTGTTCCTCCAGCGTCAAATCGCCGACGGTGTGACCGCCGGTTCCACGAAGGGCTGACATGCGCATCTCGGGGTATCGCGCGTTGACCACCGTCCATGATTGGGGCCGTCCCGTCGGGGACGCCAACGGTCTCTACGCCGACGGGGTCGTCAAGGTCCCGCTCGTCGTCGTCGAGACCGACGAGGGCATCACGGGCGTCGGCGTGGGTCCGCACGTGGAGATCGACTCGATCTTCGCCGCGCTGGAAGGAGAGGACCCCCGCGGCGTGACGGCGCTCTACGACCGCATGCTGCGGCGGGTCTTCAAGGCCGGGCACGCGGGGGCCGTGTTCGGCACGATCGGGGCGTTCGACACCGCCCTGTGGGACATCAAGGCCAAAGCGGCCGGCGAGCCGCTTTGGAGGCTGTTGGGCGGGCGCGATCGGCGCGTGCCCGCCTACGCCTCCGGTTTGGACATGGGCCTCGACGACGCCGGGCTCGTCAGCCTCTACAAGGAGTACGCCGAACGCGGCCTGCGCGCGGCCAAGCTCAAGGGCGGCCTCGACGTCGACCGCGACCGCGAGCGCCTGACGCTCGTCCGCGACGTGCTCACCGAGGCGGGGAACGGCGCCCGGCCGGGGCTGATGCTCGACGCCAACGAGGTCTGGTCGCGCAAGCAGGCGGTCCGCCACGTGACCGAGCTGGAGCGCACCCTCGACCTGACCTGGGTCGAGGAGCCCGTCCGGCGGTGGGACGCCGACGGGCTCGGGGCGGTCGGCCGGGGCGTGCGCGCCGCCGTCGCCACGGGCGAGAACCTCACCGGGCTGGAGCAGTTCCGGCCGCTGGTCACGGCCGGGACCGTCGACGTCGTCCAGACGGCGGCGGTCTGGGGGATCACCCACTTCCTGCGGGTGGCGGCGCTGGCGCACGCCTACGACCTGCCCGTCAGCCCGATCGGCACTACCCCCCACGGCCTGCTGCACGCCGCCACGTCGGTGCCGAACCACCTGGTCACCGAGTTGCAGGACCTCCGGCCGCCGACCGGGTTCGTGCTCGACCACTCCATCGAGGACGGCGCGTTCATCCTCGGCGACGCGCCGGGGGCGGGCCTCACCCTCGACGAGGACGCGATCAGGGCGATCACCGCCGGGCCGGTCACCCGCGCCTACGACAGCCCCGCGGTCCGTCCCGGCCTGGCCGGCCTGCACCTGCTGGCTCCCCGGGTGCACTGACGTCCACGCGGAAAAGAAAGGATCTGCCGTGTCTCTCTCACCCGTGGTCGTCACCGTCGCCCCCACCGGCGCCGCGAACGCCGACGACGCCGGGCCGGGCAGGCGGAACCGCCCGCTCGCGACCCTGGGGGAGGCGCGGCGGCGGGTGCGCGCCGCCCTGGCCCAGGGCCAGCTCGACGTGACGGTGGAACTGCTCGACGGCGTCCACCGGCTGACCGAGCCGCTGCGGCTGGAGGCGGCCGACTCCGGCCGCGACGGCCACCCCGTGGTCTGGACGGCGGCCCGCGGCGCGGACCCCGTGATCAGCGGCGCGATCCCGGTCACCGGGTGGCGGCCCGACGACCCGGCGACGGGCGTCCGGCGCGCCCGGGTGGAGCCCGGGTTCGACACCCGCCAGCTCTACGTCGACGGCGCGCTCGCCCGGCGGGCCCGGATCACGCTGCCTCGTGAGCGTGTCACGCTGACCGCCACCGGCCTCACCCTCGACGACCCCGGGCTGGCGTGGCTGGCCGACCTGCCCGACCAGGGGCGGGTCGAGTTCCAGGCGACGTCGGCGTTCACCAACCGGTTCGCCCCGGTCGAGCGGGTCACCCCGGGTGAGATCGTCATGCGGCAGCCGGCCTGGGACAACAACACCTACGGCTACGACACCCTCCAGGCGCCGATGCGCACCCCCGAGTACTTCCTGGTCAACGCGCGGAGCTTCCTCACCGAACCCGGCGAGTGGCACCTGGATCCGGCGGCGGGCCTGCTCTACTACTGGCCGCTGCCGGGGCAGGACCTGGACACGGCGCGGGTCGAACTGCCGCGCCTGGAGTCGCTGCTGGAGGTCGGCGGCACGTACGACGAACCCGCCCGCCACCTGCGGTTCGAGCACCTGACCTTCACCGGCACCACGTGGTTGCGCCCGTCGTCCTCCGACGGCTACGCCAACCAGCAGACCGGCGCCTTCATCGCCGGCCCGCAACCGCACCGCCCGGCCGACGCGTTCGCCACGTGCGCGGTCGGCTGCGCCGGGTTCGAGGCGTCCCGCGACGGCTGGTTCCAGGTGCCCGGGGCCGTGCAGGTGTCGGCGGCGGAAGACGTCGCGTTCGCCGGGTGCACCTTCGCCAACCTCGGCTCGGTCGCGCTCGGCATCGGCAACGACGCCAACGCCCACGCCACCGGCGTCGGGCTGGGCGCGCGCCGGATCACGGTCAGCGGCGGCACGTTCACCGCCAACGCCGGGGGCGGCATCACGGTCGGCGGCGTGCGCCCGGACGCCCACCACCCGAGCGATCCCCGCATGGTCAACGCCGACATCGTGATCAGCGACAACCGCGTCGTCGCCACGGCCGTCGACTACCTCGACCACGCCGGCGTCTTCGCCAGCTACGTCACCCGGCTGACCATCGCCCGCAACCAGGTCGCCGACCTGCCCTACTCGGGCATCGCCCTCGGCTACGGCTGGGGCGCCAACGACCCGGGCGGCAGCCCCGACTACCTCGCCCGCGGCCTCTACGCCTACCGCCCCGTCTACGACACCCCGACGACGATGCGCGACGTGCACGTCGTCGGCAACCACGTGCGCGACGTGGTGCAGACGATGTCCGGCGGCGGCGCCCTCTACACCCTCTCCTCGATCCCGGGCGGCGTCGTCGAGGAGAACTTCTGCGAGAACAGCGGCCAGTACGGCATCTACTTCGACGAGGCGTCGCGCGACCTGACCGTGCGCGGCAACGTCTTCGTGAACACGGCCGGGCCGTGGGCGCACGCCAACATCGCGAACGGCAACCGCACCGGCGACCTGACCCTGACCGGCAACCACGTCACCAACCCGGTCGTCACCGGCATCGCCGACGGCCTGCGGGGCGACGTCCTGCGCGACAACGTGACCGTCACGCCCGAGACCCTCCCCATGGAGGCCGCCCGGGTGATCTACGAGGCGGGTCCCTCCGGCGACCACCGCGGACCGGCCGACCCGGGGCGGCCCCCTTTCGGCGTGACCGTGACGGCCGACCGCCCCGTGCTCGACGCGGGTGAGACGGCGGTCGTCACGGTGACCGTGCGCAACCTGAGCGAACGCCGGGCGTCGGCGGTGACGGTCGCGCTGGTCGTCCCCGACGGCTGGCTGGCCGAACGCGCCGGACGGCCGGCGCGGTGCGGGCTCGACTCCAAGACGTCCGGCACGGAGACCTGGAAGGTCACCGCGCCCGCCTCGGTCCGGGTCCCGGTGGGCCCGGCCGTGGTGAAGGCGGTCGTCTCGGGCTGGGCCGACCTGGCCGGGGCGGAGGTGGTGCGCTCGCTCACGGTGACCGCGCTCAACCCGCTCACGTCGCTGAAGTCGCGCGGCTCGGTGTCCAGCCGCTTCGCCGAGGCCGGTTCCCGGTACGCCATCCTCATCGGCGCCCCCGGCACGCCGGGGAGCGAGGAGTTCGGCGTCGTCTACCGCGACGGCGTGGCCGGTCCCTCGTCGGTCGTCACCGCCCGGGTCACCCACCTCGACGGCGCCGACCCCGGGGCCGAGGCCGGGGTCGTGCTCCGCGACGACCTCTCGTGCTGCTCGCGCGGCCACGCGGCCATGGTCGCCACCCCGGGCGGGGGCGTCTGCTTCCGCTGGGACGCCGACGGCGACGGCCGGCTCGACTCGGCCGGCTCGGTGCCGGACATCGGGGCGCCGGTCTGGGTGCGGCTGGTGCGCTCGGGCGGCCAGGTCAGCGGCTACTACTCCCGCAGCGGCGCCACATGGATCAAGGTCGGCCCGACCGCCGACCTGAGGGGCGTCGCCCACCGGCAGGACGCGGGCTTGATGGCCGCGTCGCGCGCGGGCTGGTTCGGTTTCAGCGACTTCAGTGTGAGGCAGGCATGAGCAACTCCGTCGTCGACGCCCATCACCATCTGTGGGATCTGTCCCGCCGTCCGCAGGACTGGCTGACCTCCCCCGAGATGAAGGTCCTCTATCGCGACTTCACCCCGGCCGACTTCGCCGCCACCGCCGCCGAGGCGGGGATCGGCCGGTCGGTGCTGGTGCAGGTCCTGGCCGACGCGGAGGAGACGCGGGAGTTCCTCCGTACGGCGGCCGAGTCGGAGACGATCGCGGCGGTGGTCGGCTGGGCCGACCTGACCCGGCCCGACCTGCCGGAGGAGCTGGCCGCGCTGGCCGCCTCGCCCGGCGGCGGGCTGCTGCGCGGCATCCGCCACCTCGTGCAGGCCGAACCCGACCCGGCCTGGTTGTCCCGCGACGACGTGCGCGCCGGTCTCGAGACCGTCGCCTCGGCCGGGCTCACCTACGACCTGCTGGTGGCGCCCCACCAGCTGCCGGCCGCGATCGAGACCGTGCGGGCCCTGCCCCACCTCGGCTTCGTCCTCGACCACCTGGCCAAACCCGCCATCGCGGCGGGGGAGCTGCGGTCGTGGGAGGCGCTGCTGCGGCGGCTGGCGGCCGAGCCCAACGTGACCGCCAAGCTCTCGGGCCTCATCACCGAGGCCGACCGGGAACGGTGGGACGCCGCCGCCCTGCGGCCCTATGTGGAGGTGGCGATCGACGCGTTCGGGCCCGACCGGCTGATGTTCGGCTCCGACTGGCCCGTCTGCCTGCTCGCCGGGTCGTTGCCCCGGTGGACCGACACGGTCCGGACTCTGCTGGCCGGACTGCCGGAGGCCGATCGGCAGGCGGTCTTCAGCGGGACCGCCGAGCGCGTGTACCGCCTGTCCACCGCGTGATTCGTATGACGTCTAGACTCGTCGCACACGTGCGGTGGGGGTCAGCTGGAGGGGACATGGCGGCATCTCGGAGGGCGTCCGCGGGCACCGGACCCTCTCCCGACTGGACCAAGCGCCCGGCCAACCTCGCCCAGGCGCTCACGGGGGAGCTCGTCGCCCGCATCGTGCGCGGCGTCCACGCCCCCGGCACCCCGCTGCCGCCCGAGCCGGCGTTGTGCGAGTCGTTCTCCGTCAGCCGGACCGTGGTCCGGGAGGCGGTGAAGGTCCTGCAGGAGAAGGGGCTGGTCCAGGTCCGCCAGGGCAGCGGCACGATCGTCACCGCGCCCACCGAGTGGAACATGCTCGACGAACTCGTGCTGGGCGCGACCATCGCCCAGGACGACGGCATCACCGTGCTCGACGACCTGGTCGTCACGCGGCGGCTGCTGGAGTCCGACATGGCCAACGTGGCCGCGCGCGTCGCCGACGGCGAGATCGTCGAACGCCTGCGCGCCCTGGTCGACCGCATGGACGAACTCGTCGGCGACCCGGTCGCCTACGCCGACTACGACCGCGCCTTCCACGACACGATCATGCGGGCCTCCGGCAACCGGATCGCGCGGGCGGTCGTGCGGCAGCTGGAGAGCCAGGTGATCAACACCTCGCGCTACACGGGCCGCACCGAACGCGCGCTCTGTGTGGCCTCCAACCTCGGCCACCGGCGCGTCTACGAGCGCATCGCCGGCGGCGACGCCGAAGGCGCCTCCGAGGCGATGTTCACCCACATCACCGAGGCGTGGCTGGTCCGCCGGGGCGGACCGGGCGAGCCGGTGCGCCTGCGCCGCTAGCCGGCCCGGGGGGCGACCGACTCCCGGGGCCGCACGGGCATGGGGACCCGGAACACCTGACCGGGCTCCACCTCCCCGGCCATCTGGGCGAACAGCACCTCGACAGCCTTGCGGCCGAGGTCGTAGTGGGGCAGCGCCACGGTCGTGAGCTTGGGCCTTATCCACGACGCGATCGGGTGGTCGTCGAACGACACGACGGAGACGTCGCCGGGCACCGAGAGCCCGGCCTCGTCGAGCGCCTGGTAGGCGCCCAGGGCCACCCGGTCGTTGAGGCAGATCAGCGCCCGGGGGCGGTGCTCGGCCAGCAGCGCGCGGGTCTCGGTCAGGCCGTGTTCGGGTTGCCAGTCGACGCAGACCCGCCCGCCGGCGATCTGGAGGCCGGTCTCCTTGATGCCGATCAGGCGCTCGACGGCCGCGACGCTGTCGGGGGGCACGTCGTTGAGCGTCGGCCCGGCGCCGATCATGTAGACCCCGTCGTGGTGCCCGGCGTCGAGCAGCACCCGGGCGGCGGCCCGTCCGGCGCCGATCTCGTCGGGCACGATCGAGGGCAGGCCCGAGGCCGGCCGGGGCAGCGCGTTGAGCAGCACGGCCGGGCCGATGTCCTTCGGGACCTCGATCGTGCGGGTGAACATGGCGGCCAGGATGATGCCGTCGACCTGGCGGTCCTGCATGGCGTGCAGCAGGCCGCGCTCCAGCTCGGGATCGCCCTCGCTCTCGCCGATGAACAACATCACGCCGCGTTCGCGGGCCGCCTCCAGGGCGCCCTTGATCATGTCTCCGGCGAGGTGCGTCGTCGCGACGGTGTCGGAGACGAAGCCGATCGTGCGTGAGGTGCCGGTGCGCAGCCCGACCGACACCGCGTTCGGGCGATAGCCCAACTCGTCGGCGGCACGCAGTACCCTCTGCTCGACATCGTGGGAAATGCGCAGCTCACGGCCCCGGCCCGTCATCACGAGCGAGGCGGTCGTACGGGACACTCCGGCCGCCTCGGCCAGATCGGCCAAGGTGACCCGACGTCGGCTCACCGGGGAGACCTCCAACATTTCAACCCAGTTACGGGCCCTTGACACGGTTGGACACGCACGGTGAGACTATCGCATCGCTAATCCGATTTAGCAAAGGGAGACGCACCATGTCTCGTCGAGTTCACTCCCGCCGGAGCCGCGTGGCGATGGTGGTCATCCTGGGGGGAAGCCTGGCCGCCGCGTGCGCCGCGCCGGGCAGTGGCAACGCTCAGCCGACGGCCGCCGCCACGTCGGCCGCGCCCATGTCGGCCGCGCCGACCTGCGGCACCGAGCCGATCACCCTGAAGGCCTACTACGAAACGGGCTTCCCGATCACGAAGGCCCTCAGCGACGAGTTCGCCAAGCAGCACCCCAACGTCACCTGGGACATCCGCGAAGACCAGTTCGCGGTGATCACCCAGAACGCGCCGCGTGTGCTGGCCGACGACCCGCCCGACCTGATGCGCCTGCCCCAGGTCTCCGAGCTGGTCAAGAACAACCTGCTCAAGAACCTCGACGACTACGCCAAGGTGTTCGGCTGGGACCAGTGGCCCGCCTCGCAGCTGGAGCAGATGCGGCTGGCCCCCGGCGGCGCCGTGCGCGGCGAGGGCTCCCTCTACGCCATGGGCCTCAACTTCTCCATGACGGGCGTCTTCTACAACAAGAAGCTGGCCGAGCAGATCGGCATGACCACCCCGCCCGAGACGCTCGCCGACCTCGACGCCGCCCTGGCCAAGGCCAAGGACGCGGGCCTGGCCCCGATCGCCCAGTTCAACGGCGGCGCGACCGGCGGCCTGGCCTTCCCGCTCCAGGACCTGATGGCCTCCTACGGCCCGCCGGCGCCGATCAACGAGTGGATCTACCAGAAGCCGGGCGCGACCATCGACACCCCGTCGAACCTCCAGGCCACCCAGCACCTGGAGAAGTGGATCAAGGCCGGCTACTTCTGGAAGGACGTCAACGCGGTCGACTACGCGACCATGATGAGCCGCTTCATCAAGGGCGACGGCCTGTTCATGTTCAACGGCGACTGGGAGTCGGGCAACCTCGACAAGCAGATGGCCGGGAACATCGGCTTCTTCCTGATGCCCCCGGCCCAGGCCGGCGGCAAGCGGGCCGCCATGTCGGCCCCGCTGACCTTCGGCATCGGCGCGAACGCCAAGAACGCCGACTGCGCCGCCGCGTTCCTCAACTGGGTCGCCACCGACACCCAGGCGCGCACGATCGGCGTCGAGATCGGCGGCTCCCACCCGATGGGCCCGGCCGACGCCCCCATGCCGACGGTCGCGGCGGGCAGCGTCACCGAGAACACCCTGGCGGCGGGCGCGCAGATCGCGACCGACAACGGCGCGATGGACTTCATCGCCAACGCCACCGGCGCGATCTACGCCAAGAGCTGGACCCCGAACCTGCAGAAGCTGGTGGCCGGCGAGCAGACGCCCGACGGCCTGCTGAAGAGCGTGCAGGCCGACTACCAGAGCCAGGTCAAGGGAGGCTGACGTGAAAGCGGCCGTGCGGCGGCGCAGGAACTGGGCCGGCTGGTTGTTCGTGCTGCCGGCGGCCGCGTTCTACGTCGTGTTCGTGATCCAGCCGCTGGCCATGACGGTGCAGTACTCCCTCTACTCGTGGGACGGCATCGGCGTGGCCACCTGGAACGGGGTCCAGAACTACCTGCGGGTCTTCACCGATCCCGACCTGTTCGCCGCGATCCTCAACGCGATCAAGCTGATCGTGTTCTTCAGCGCGGTCCCGGTCGTGCTCGGGCTGGCCATCGCGGCCACGATCCGGCGCATCGCGGCCAGCCGCCTCGCGCTGGTGGCCCGGACGGTCATCTTCCTGCCGCAGGTCATCCCGCTGGTCGCGGCGGGCATCACCTGGAGCTGGTTGTTGTCGTCCACCGGCCTGGTGAACCAGCTGCTGTCGGCGATCGGACTGGAGAGCATCACCCGGGCCTGGCTCGGCGACTTCTCCACCGCGCTGCCGGCGGTCGGCGTGATCGGGGCCTGGGTGCTGCTGGGCCTGTGCACGCTCCTGCTGCTGGCCGGCATGAGCAAGATCGATCCGGCCCTGTACGAAGCCGCCCGCCTCGACGGTGCGGGCGCCTTCCGCGAGTTCTTCTCGATCACCCTGCCCAGCCTGCGGCAGGAGATCGGGGTCTGTGTCACCGTCACGGTCGTGGCCGCGCTGGCCAGCTTCGACATCGTCTACATCTCGACCCAGGGCGGGCCCGGCAACGCCAGCATGGTGCCCGGCTTGGAGATCTACTACCTGGCCTTCTCCGAACGGGAGGTCGGCCTCGCCTCGGCCCTCGCGGTGGTCCTCACCGCGCTGGTGATCGCGTGCGCGCTGCCGATCCAGTGGCTCACCAGGGACCGCTCATCATGAAAACCGCTCGTCGTGAGGCCCTGACCGGCCGGGTGCTGCTGCTGGTGCTGATGGCCTTCACCCTGATGCCGTTCGTCAGCCTCTTCGTCACCGCGCTGCACCCGTCGGGCACCTATCCGCTCGGCCTCGACTGGCCCGACGACCCGCAGTGGGGCAACTTCGCCGACGCGTTCACCGCCGCGCGGATGACCGAGCTGCTGAAGTCGAGCGTGCTGATCGTGCTCGGGGTGGTGCCGATCTCGCTGGTGGTGGCCACCATGGCCGGGTTCGCCATCGGGCACCTGCGCATCCCCGGGCGGCGCTTCGTCTTCGTGGCGTTCGTGCTCGGGCTGACGTTGCCGTTCGAGGGCATCATCACGCCGCTCTACTACCTGGTGCGCGACATGGGCGTGCTGAACACCCGGTGGGCCATCATCCTGCCGCTGATCGGCCTGTTCATGCCGTTCTCGGTGTTCTGGATGCGGGCCCACTTCGTGAACATGCCGGAGGAGCTGTCGGAGAGCGCCCGCATCGACGGCGCGGGCACCTGGCAGCTGTTCTGGAAGGTGCACGTGCCGCTGGCCGCCCCGGCGACCTCGTCACTGGCGATCCTGCTGTTCCTCTGGACGTGGAACCAGTTCCTGCTGGCGATCGTGCTGGTCGACGACCCGTTGCAGCGCACGATGTCGGGCGCGCTCGGGGCGTTCCAGGGACAGTGGGGCACCGACATCCCGCTGCTGTGCGCGGGCTCGCTGCTCATCCTCACCCCGACCCTGCTGGTGTTCCTGATCTTCCAGCGCCGCTTCGTGACGGCCCTCCTCCAGGGCTCGTTGAAGGGATGACCGTGACGACGACCCGGTGGACCCGTCACCACCTCGACCTGATCACCGACGACCCGGCGACGACCGCGCCGCTCATCACCGGCCCGGTCGAACCGGCGCTGCCGGGCTTCGACCTGTGGGACATGTGGCCGATCCAGGAAGAGGACGGTGCCACCGCCCTCTTCGACGGCCGCGAACTCTGGATGGGCCTGGCCGCCCCGGCGGCCGGCCATCCGGAGGACCGCCACGACGTGGCCCGCATCAGGAAGCTCGCCTACGACGACGGCAAGTGGATCGACCTGGGGGACGTCTTCGCCGACGGCGAGACGCCGGGCAGCCGCGAGTGGTCGGGCACCGCCATCCGGAGGGGCGACGGCACGGTCTCGGTCTTCTACACGGCGACCGGCTTCCGCGGCGAGCAGCGCCCCACCTTCGCCCAGCGGGTGTTCGAGGCGCGCGACGGCGTACACGAGGAGATCGCCCGGCCCGACCTCCGGCACTTCCTGCCCGCCGACCAGGTCGATGGCGGTCCGGGCCGGATCCTGGCCTGGCGCGACCCGGCCTGGTTCCGGGGCCGTCTGCTGATCGCCGCCTCGATCCCGTGGGGCGAGCGCTACATGGGGGCGATCGCCCTCACCGACGGGGGCTCGGGGAACCATCCGCTCCTGGTCGCCGACGGGATCAACCGCGAGCTCGAACGCCCGCACATCGTGGTCCGCGACGGCCTCTTCTACCTGTTCTTCTGCACCCACCGCCAGTCGTTCGAACCGGCGGACGCCGCCCCGACCGGCCTCTACGGCTTCGTCGCGACGGCGCTGGACGGACCGTGGGAACCCCTCAACGGCTCCGGCCTGGTGATCGGGAACCCGCGGGCCCAGCCCGACCAGGCGTACGCCTGGATGGTGCTCGACGACCTGCGGGTGGTCAGCTTCCTCGACTACCGGGGCCCGGTCGAGCGGGCCAACTTCGGCGGCACGGTGGCCCCCCTGCTCAGACTGCGCCTGGAGGGCCACCGCACTTGGATCGAACCCTGCTGATCAGGTCCGGGGGGTGCCCCCGTACCCGACGATCAGGGCGTCGGCGTCGCGGAGCAGGGTGGTGCGGACGATCTCGTCGGCCTCGACGCGGTGGTCCTTCACCCCGCTCTTGAACTTCTCGAGCGCCTTGACGACGTTCTTGTCGTCCTTTTCCTCGGCGATGGCCGCGAGGACGCGGTCGAGTGCCTTGTGGAGACGGACGGCGCTGCTGGCGTTGGTCTTGTCCTCGGCCGCGAAGCGGTCGATGAGCGCCGAGACGTCCTCGACCGAGGTGGTGATCGTGAACCCGACGGTCTTCACCGTCTCGTTCCCGGCGTTGTCGACGGCGGTGACGACCAGCTCGTGCTCGCCCAGGGCCTGGGTGTAGAGCGTGATCGCGCCGGGCTGGACCGGCTGGCCGTCCAGGGTCGCGGAGATCGAGGCGACGCCCGACTCGGTGTCCTCGGCGGTCCAGCCGAGGGTCAGGTCGCCGCTGTCGCCGTACTCGCCGCCGTCGGTCACGCCGGTGACGTCGACCGCGGGGGCGGTCTCGTCCTCGGCCTGGCTCTCGAAGGCCCACGAGTCGATCTCGAACAGGTCGGTGCTCGCCGGACCGGCGTAGGTGAAGTAGACGTCGTGCGTGCCGGTCAGGCCGTCGACCTCGGCGGTCAGCTCCGTCCACGCGTTGAGCGGGGCGTCGACGGGGATCGACGCGACCACCGGCGCGGTGCGGGTGTCGAGGCGGACGTCGATCCGGCCGCCGGCGACGAGGGGCTTGACCTTGGCGGTGAGCGCGGTGGCGCCCTTCGCGCCGAAGTCGACCGAGGCGAGCGAGGTCCAGTCGCCGTTGTCGACGTCGTGCAGCACCAGGTTGGGCGCCTGTGCCCCGAACTCGGCCGAGGAGCCGTCGACCTTCTTGGTCGCGATGCCCTGCTGCCAGGCGATGGTCTCGGCCTCGATCACCCGGTAGGGCGCCAGGTCGTGGAGCTTCTGGACGCCGTCGTAGGTGCCGAGGACCTCCTTGATCGAGCCGTCGGCGTTGAACTCGAGCTTGGCGATGTGCGGGCTGCGGAAGCCCTGGGTCGCGCCGCCGGTGATACGGCGGTTGAGCGTCTGCGCGTGGTAGGTGAAGTAGTAGTCGCCGCCGAGCTGGAAGACCGACTGGTGGTTGTTGCCGCCGGCGCCGAAGAAGTTGCCGGGGTTGCGGAAGATGACGCCCTTGTACTTGTCGGCGGTCCAGGGGCCCATCGGGTGGTCGGCCACCATGTAGGCGATGGCGCCGGTCGGGGGACCGGCGGGGTCGATCGGGCCGCCGAAGCCGAAGTTCGAGGAGTACGAGTAGTAGTACTTGCCCTCGCGCTTGAAGACGTGGCCGGCCTCGAACATGAGCGGCCCGTCGATGACCTCGGCCGAGCCGACGGTGCTGGTCATGTTCTCGCCGAGCTTGATCACGCGGGTCGACTTGGGGTGGTTGGTGTTCTCGTAGCTGCCCGACCCGTCGTCGCCGCCACCGCCGAAGTAGAGGTAGCCCTGGCCGTCGTCGTCGATGAAGACACCCGGGTCGAAGAGCCAGTTCCGGCCGTTGGAGGCGCCCGGGGTCTGGCCGGTGATCAGCAGGCTGCCGCGCTCGTCCCGCCACGGGCCGACGGGCGAGTCGCCGACGATGACGCCGGTGGCCGCGCCGTTGTTGGCGAAGTAGAGGAAGAACTTCTCGACGCCGCCGACGACCTTGCTCTCCATCGCCGGGGCCCAGGAGTTGCCGGCGTACTTGGCGATCCCGTTCGCCCCGGCGACCGGGATCTCGCCGTGGTCGACCCAGTTCACCAGGTCGTCGGAGGAGATGACCGTGATGGTGTTGATGCCGCCGTAGGTGTTGGTCGGGGAGATCCCGTTCGGGCCCGGGTTGTACACCTGCGTGTCGTTGGTCATGTAGAGGTACACACGGCCGTCGTGGACGAAGGCGTTGCCGTCGGCCCCGAACTTGTGTGAGATGAGCGGGTTGCCCTCACCGGGGTTCTTGCCGAGCACCTCGATCGTGGTCGACGGGGTGAACTCCCGGAGGGTCACGTCGTCGACCTTGAAGTCCATCAGGTGCGTGTCAGGCGCGGCCGAGGGCGTCTGCGTCCACGGGGTCTCGACGAAGATCCGCGCGGTCGCCACGCTCTGCGCGGCCGGGATGGTGAACGTGCCCTGGATCAGGCCCCACTGCCCGCGCGGCGTGGTCACGGTGCCGAGGTTGGTGTACGTCCCCCCGCCGTAGTGCATGGTGATGAAGAACTGCTTGGTGGCCGGGCTGTTGGCGTTCTCGTACTTGACCCGGGCGGTCACCGAGTAGGTCTTGCCCGCCGCGACCTTGCCCGACAGGTCCTGCATCGGGCCCGATCCGGTCGTCATGCGCTGGGTGACCGCGACGGCGGCCGAGCCCGAGTAGGCGTCGGTCGTCGGGGTCAGCGCGGCCGTGTCGGCGGCGTTCCCGTTGTTCGGGAACCAGCCGGTGAGGCCCGACTCGAAGCCGCCGTTCACGATGAGGTCCGGGCCGGCGGCCTGGACGGGCGCGGCCGTGAGGGTCGACAACGTGCCCAGCATCGCGGCGGTGGTCACGATCGCGACGAGGCGCGAGCGTAATTTCACGAGATCTTCTCCTTCGTGTGTTCGAGAGACGGTCAAGCTCGGGGGGTGCCGCCCAAGCGGACGATCAGGGCGTCGGCGTCGCGGAGGAGGGTGGTGCGGACGATCTCGTCGGCCTCGACGCGGTGGTCCTTGACTCCGCTCTTGAACTTCTCGAGCGCCTTGACGACGTTCTTGTCGTCCTTCTCCTCGGCGATGGCCGCGAGGACGCGGTCGAGTGCCTTGTGGAGGCGGACGGCGCTGCTGGCGTTGGTCTTGCCCTCGGCCGCGAACCGGTCGATCAGCGCCGAGACGTCCTCGACCGAGGTCGAAACGGTGAACCGGACGGTCTCCACGGTCTCGTTGCCGGCCTTGTCGACGGCGGTGACGACCAGCACGTGCTCGCCCAGGGCGAGCGGGTAGAGCGTGAGCCTGCCGGGCTGGAACGGCTGACCGTCGAGGGTCGCGGTGGTCGAGCCGACCCCGGCCCCCGCGTCGGTGACCTCCCAGGCGATCTGGAGGTCCCGGCTGTCGCCGCCGTCCTCCACACCCGAGATCTCGACGACCGGGCCGGTCGTGTCCTCGATCTCCAGCGTGCCGAGACGGGCCAGCTGGTAGCTGAGCGCCCGCTCCGGCGCGTCGATCTGGTTCTGGGTGCCGAACGCGCCCGCCCGTGCCGCCTTCGCCGCCGCGAGCGCCTGCTGCGCGTCGGCCCAGGCGTCGGCCGGGTAGAGGTGCTCGTTCAGCGTGCCGGCGTGCGTGATGGCCGCGTCGAGGCGGGTGGTGTCGAGCGGCCGGTTCTGCGCGGTCAGGGTGTCGCTGAGCAGGTAGTGGTCGAAGTCGACCCGGCCGCCCTTCTCCTGGGTCGCGTAGTTGAACAGTCCGACCCGGTGGCCCATGAAGTGGGCGAGGCTGCCGTCGAGCGTCTGCGGGCCGACGCGGTTGCCCAGGCGGGTCCAGGTCTGGCCGTCGAGGCTGTAGTAGAAGGTCGTCCACAACTGGCCGACCGGCGAGGCGAAGTCGAGGTCGGCCTTGACCGACACCTCGGTGGCGTCACCGAGCGGGACCGTCGTGCCCGCGACGAACGCCTCCAGCGAGGCTTGGTCGAGGTCGACGCCGAACGGCTGCGGCCGGTTCACCACGCCCAGCGTGTTCACGCCGTCGGCCCGCTTGACCGCCACGTAGGAGAAGCCGCGGTTGAAGGCGGCCAGGCCCGCGACGTCGCCGTTCTTCATGCCCGAGACGTCCATGCGGGTCTCGACCGACTGGCGCGGCCCGAACGTGCGCTGGGTCAGCGTGTTGCGGGCCTCCTCCAGCCACGCCAGTTCGGCCCGGTTGGACAGCTTGGTGTAGACGTACTGGCCGGTCACCGGCTTGCCGGTGGTCAGCCGCAACCAGCCGTCGCGGTCGGTCAGCGACCAATAGCGGTTGTCGGGGGCGTGGTTCCACTCCCAGGCCACGTCGAGCCGCGAGCCGTTGGGGGCGATCTCGGCCTCGGTCGGGTACTCCGCCGTCGGCGGGAGCCCGACGACCGAGACGTCGTCGATCAGATATTCCACGCTGGACGAGGCCGGCTGCGGGTTGGCCCACGGCGTCTCCACCGCGAACTTGAAGTTGTTCAGGTTGGCCGTCGTCGGGACGGTGAAGCGGCCGGTGACCGTCGTCCACTGGCCGATCGGCACGTTCCCGAACGTCATGACCTGCACGCCGGAACCCCAGTCGGCCGCCAGGTTGAAGCGCACGCTGCTCGGGCCGGAGGTGTACTTGATCTTCGCGGACACGGTGTAGGTCACGCCGTGCTGCATCTTCCCGTTGAGGTACTGGTTGGGCCCCGAACCGTTGAGGGTGCGCGTGCCGACCTTCAGCGCGGCCGAACCGGCGGCGGGGTCACCGGTGTCCCGGCTGAGGGTCGCGCCGAACTGCGCCGCCCACGGGGAGGTCGACTCGGCCTCGAACCCGGGGTTCTGCAGCAGTTCGACGCCGATCAGCGACTCGTCGACGTCGGGCGGCTCGGGGATCGTCCAGTCCTCCTCCGTGTACGCCCGCTCCGGGGCGTCGTTGGCGAAGTCGTCGGAGGCGACGATGCTCTTCTGCCGCTCGAAGGTCTCCTGCGCGGGGTCGAGCGCGATCGGCTTCGGGAACGCCCCCTCGACCTGCACGACGCCGTTGTTCCCGAAGGTCGGCCAGCCGTCCTGCCAGGTCGCGGGGATCAGCGCCGGGATGCGGCCGATGGGGAAGGTGTCGCGGAAGAACATGCCGTGCCAGTCGGTCCGGCCGTCCTCGCGGGAGATCGGCACCAGGCTGCCCTGCGCGAAGCCGTTGGAGTTGAGCACCCCGCGCGCCTCGTAGGTGTTCACGCCGCCGGCGGAGGTGTAGCGGCCGAGTAGGTCCCTGGAGCGGAACATGACGACCTGGCGGCCCTGCCCCGACGGCCAGGTGATGATGACCGCGTAGTACCAGCCGTCGATGTAATAGAACTGGGCGCCCTCGAACAGGCCGCCGATGAAGGGCCGCCCGGCGTAGTCGCCCGCGGTGAAGATGTTCGGGTAGTCCTGCACGATCGCCGTCAGGCCGGCGTTGAGCCGTACGGCGCTCGTCCCGCCCGAGCCGTAGAAGATGTACGCCGTGCCGTCGACGTCGAAGAACAACGAGGGGTCGTGCAGGCCCCGGCCGAGGGCGGTGCGCTCCCACTTCCCGTCGTCGATGTCGTCGGTCCGGTAGAGGTAGGCGCCGCCGAGGTTGTTGGTGTTGAAGGCGACGTAGTACATGCCGTCGTGGTAGCGCAGCGACGACGCCCACTGGCCCTGACCGTAGGAGTTCTGCCCGTTGCGCAGCGAGAAGGAGTCTCCGACGTTGGCACGGTCGAAGACGTAGTTGACGATCTCCCAGTTCACCAGGTCGTACGACTTCATGATCGGCGCACCCGGGCTCATGTGCATCGTGGTGCTGATCATGTAATAGAGGTCGCGGCCCTCGTCGTTCTCGGCGGCCGGGACCCGTTCGACGCTGATGTCGGGCACGTCGGAGCGCAGGAGCGGGACGGTGTAGGTGCCGTCGCCCCTGTCGGTGGAGGTGTACGACGAGGCGGGCGACCAGGAGTCCGCCGTCGCACTCGTGGACATCAAGCCGGAACAGGCGAGCATCGCCGCGATCGTGGCGGCGCGGAAACGTAAGCGGAGGCGGGGGGACAAGGGCATTACGAACTCCAGACACGGAGGTACAGCGGGCGCCAGAAAGAGACAGAAGTGTTATCGCTAACATTTCGATGGGCAGGGGCGTTTCCGTATTCGGGCGTGGACGTGCGTCACCCACCTCTGCTGATGGAGGCGGCGAAGCTCCTGGAAGGATCGGCGCGTGTAGGCGAGCTGTTATCGCTAACAATTCGGGGGACGAGTACACGCGGGGATTCGGTCAGGACACGAAAGCACCCTTCGGATGGACGGGAGGCGGGAGCGCCTCAACCGGGCATGCGGTCAAGAAGGTGGCAGTTATTTTCGGGTTATTTTCTGAACCTTTCGTCTGAAACTGTAAAGTCACCGGACACTCCAGACAAGAGCCCCGGAACAAGATCCCGTAACAACCGCGAAACCTGGCTCGGAAACGGCCTCGCCGCCGCGGTGGCACCCGCGGCGGCGAGGAGTCGGACGTTTCCACGCAGATCGATCAGACCGTGACGAGGGTCCACTGGTTGTTGCTGTTGGTGTTGGGCGCCCACATGCAGACGGTGGAGCCGGAGGTGGCGTTGCCCATGCCGTCGAGGGCGGTGCCGGTACCCCGGTTGATGATCTGGTAGCGGCCGTTGCCGGTGGAGGCGAGCCGCCACTGCTGGTTGTTGCCGCCGTTCCACGCCGACTGGCGGGCGTTGGCGCCGTTGGCGGTGTTGCCCCAGCTGTCGATCACCATGCCGTTGGTGCGGTTGACGATCCGGTACCAGCCGCTGCCCAGGTCGACCAGCTGCCACTGCAGGTTGGTCGAGCTGCCCGACGTCCACTGCTTGACGACCGACCCGGAGGCGACGTTGCCGCCGCTGTCCAGGACCAGCCCGGTGGTGCCGTTGACGATCCGCACCCAGGAGGTGGGTTGCTGCGGGGTGCCGGTCCCGGTCAGCCGGTAGGTGCGGCCCGCCTGCCCGGTGAAGGAGACCAGGTCGGATTCGGGCTTGGTGAAGGTGACCGCGGCGCCGCTGTCGGTGACTTCGACGGTGCCGGTGAAGACGGCGTTGCGCACCCGGACGGTCCCGGCCCGGTCGAACCGCACCAGGATCTCGGTGGCCCGGCCCGAGCTCCAGGTGGTGGAGACGGTGTAGCCGCCGCGTCCGCGCAGGCCGGTGACCTTGCCGCCGGCCCAGGCCGACGGCAGCGCGGGCAGGATGTGCAGCTCGCCGTTGTGGCTGTGCAGCAGCATCTCGGCGATGCCGGAGGTGGCGCCGAAGTTGCCGTCGATCTGGAAGGGCGGGTGCAGGTCGAACATGTTCGGCGCGAGCCGGGAGGTGGTGACCAGCAGCCGCAGCAGGGTGAGGGCGCGGGCGCCCTCCTCCAGCCGCGCCCAGTAGTTGATCTTCCAGGCGAGCGACCAGCCCGTCCCGTCGTCACCTCGCAACTCCAGCGTCCGGCGGGCGGCGGTGTAGAGGCTCGGGGTGCCGCGCCGGGTGATCTGGTTGCTGGGGTGCAGGCCGTAGAGATGGGAGACGTGCCGATGGTTGGTCTCGGGCTCGATCCAGTCGTACAACCACTCCTGGATGTTGCCGCGTGACCCCGTCTTCATCGGCGCGAGGCGGTCGCGGGCGGCCAGGACCTGGGTGCGGAAGGAGGAGTCCACATTGAGGACCTGGCTGGCCTGGGCGACGCCGTTGAACAGGTCCCGGAGGATCTGGTTGTCCATCGTCGGGCCCGCGCACACGCTGACGCCGTTGTGGTGCCCGAGTTCAGGGCTGTTGGACGGGTTGGTGACGAGGTAGCCGAGGCTGGGTTCGGTGACGAGAGTGTCGAGGAAGAACTGCGCCGCGCCCTTCATCGCCGGGTAGTAGGAGCTCAGGAAGTTCACATCGCCGGTGAACTGGTAGTGCTCCCAGATGAGGGTGGCCAGCCACGCGCCGCCGGTCTGCCACATGCCCCAGAACGCGCCGTCCACCACCGAGGCGCCGCGCCAGGCGTCGGTGTTGTGGTGGGTGACCCAGCCGCCGGCGTTGTACTGCGCCTGCGCGGTGCGGGCGCCGGTGACGGTGAGATCGCCGATCATCTTGAACACCGGGTCGAAGCACTCGGCCAGGTTCGTGGTGTTGGCGTGCCAGTAGTTCATCGGCAGGTTGGCGTTGATCGTGTACTTCGAATCCCACGACGGGGTCAGGGAGTCGTTCCAGATGCCCTGCAGGTTGGCCGGCTGGGTGCCGGGGCGGGAGGAGGAGATGAGCAGGTAGCGCCCGAACTGGAACAACAAGGCGGCGAACTGCGGGTCGTTGACGCTGTTGTGCTGCGCGATGCGCACGTCGGTGGGCTGGTCGGCGGCCGAGGTGCGGCCCAGGTCGAGCGTGGTGCGGTTGAACAGGGTCTGGTAGTCGGCCACGTGCCGGCTGCGCAGGTCGTCCCAGGAGCGGCCGGCGGCGTTGTTGAGGTGGCCGCGGGCGATGCCCTGGTAGTCGCCGCTGACGTCACGGAAGTTCTTGTAGCTCGACCCGATCGACACCAGCACGGTCACGCTGTTGGCCTGGCGGACCTGCACCGTGCCGCCCGAGCTGCTGACCGAACCGCCGTCGGCCACCACCTTGGCCAGGCCGAGGAAGCGGACCTGACCCGAGATGCCCTCGAAGTCGCCCGAGACGCCGTCGAGCGCCACGGTGGTGCTGTCGGGGCTCGACCGGGTGACCCGCTGCGGACTGTCGAAGGTCGCCGAGAAACTGATCGAGGCGGACCGGTCGGCGGTCAGCCGGATCGCGATGACCTGATCGGGAGCGCTGGCCAGGATCTCGCGCCGGTAGCGGATGCCGTTCTGGGCGTAGGTGGTCACCGTGGTGGCCGTGGTCAGGTCGAGGTAGCGGTTGTACTCCGACACGCCGCTGGTGTTGCCGATCGACAACCGCAGGTTGCCGACGGTCTGGTAGGCCAGCTGCCCGGCCGGGCGGCCGAGCATGTTCTGGTCGATCAGGCTCTGCGCCTGGCTCCACTGGTTCTGGAAGACCAGGTTCCGGATCTGGCCCAGCGAGTTCGCGTTCCGGCCGCTGCTCTGGTCGTAGGGCCCGCCGGCCCAGACGGTGTCCTCGTTGAGCTGCAGGCGCTCGACGTCGACGTTGCCGTAGACCATCGCGCCCAGCCGGCCGTTGCCGATCGGCAGGGCGCGCAGCCAGTCGGTGCCGGCGCTCTCGTCGTACCACAGGGCCAGGTCGCCGGCCTCCGCCGGCGGGGCCGCGGCGGCCCGGGCGACCGCCGTCCACTGCAGGGGGAAGAGGGCCGCGCCGGCGCCGGCGGCGCCGAACTGCAGCACTCTTCTGCGAGAGATGTCGGACATGTGCCCTTACCCCCTGGTCCAGCGCTGGTTGGTGGCGCCGGTGCAGCTCCAGATCTGGATCCTGGCGTTGTTGGCGGTGGAGGCCCCCGACACGTCCAGGCACTTGTTCGCGCCGATCGCGGTGATGCTGCCGTCGCTGTTGAAGCGCCACTTCTGGTTGTTCTGGCCGTTGCAGTCCCAGATGAGGACGCCGGTGCCGTCGGCGGTGCCGTTGTTGTTCACGTCGAGGCACTTGTTGCCGTAGACGCGCAGCTCACCGGCCGAGGTGGAGGTCCACTGCTGGTTGCTCTGGCCGTTGCAGTCCCAGAGCACCACGGCGGTGCCGTTGTTCTGGGAGGCGCCGGTGACGTCCACGCACCGGTTCGAGGCCACGCCTCTCAGCGGGCTGGTCGAGGTCGTGGGCGTCGGGGTGGGCGAGGGCGTGGTGGGGGTGCCGCCGCTGACGCGGTAGACGACCGTGCCGTGGGCGGGCACGCTGGCCGAGATCGTGCCGGTGGTGCTGGTGACGGCGTTGCTCCAGGCCTCGCGCAGGTTGAAGGAGTTGCCCGACAGGCCGATGGTCGCGGCGGTGGTGCTCATCGTGATGGTGCTGCCGCCCTGGTTGAACAGGGCCACCGCGACGTCGCCGTTGGCCAGGCGCTTGGCCAGGATGCGCCGGGTGCCGTCGTTGCTGATCTGGGTCGCCTGCAGGCCGAGCGCGTCCTGGTTGATGGCGATCAGGTTCTGGTTCTTCATGATCGTCGAGGTGGCGTTGTCCATGTTCCGGACGTCGTTGCCCGCGATCAGCGGCGCGGCCATGATCGCCCACAGGGCGAAGTGGCTGCGCATCTCGGTGTCGTTCATGCCTCCCCGGCCGACCACCATCATGTCGGGGTCGTTGAACGAGCCGGGCGCGGCGTAGCCCGACAGCGGCGCGTTCACGTTGACGATGTTCTGGATGCCCATCGGGTAGCCGTTGGTCTGGCCCGAGTTCCAGGTGTTGGTGATGTCCTCGGTGGTCCGCCAGATGTTGGCGACATCACCCCAGTTGCGGCGCGGGCCCGTCTTGTCGTGGATGCTGTTGGAGTTGATGCTGTACAGGATCGGGCGGCCGGTGGCGGCGAGCGCGTCGCGCATCTTGGCGAAGGCCCTGACCTGGTCGTCCATGGTGCCGGTGGGGGAGCACCAGTCGTACTTGAGGTAGTCGACGCCCCAGGCGGCGAACTGGCGGGCGTCCTGGGCCTCGTGGTTGAGGCTGCCGGTCGCGCCCGGGTAGGCGCCGAAGTACTGCGCGCAGGTCCGGTCGAGCGGGGCCTGGTAGATGCCGAACTTCATGCCGCGGGCGTGGATGTAGTCGCCCAGCGCCTTCATGCCGCTGGGGAAGCGCGACAGGTTGGCCTGCAGGTTCCCGGAGGAGTCGCGGTTGGGGTCCATCCAGCAGTCGTCGACGACGACGTACTGGTAGCCCAGGTCGCGCATGCCGTTGTTGACCATCGCGTCGGTGGTCTGCTTGATCAGCGTTTCGTTGATGTTGCACCCGAAGGTGTTCCAGGTGTTCCACCCCATCGGCGGGGTGCGGCCGACTCCGTTGTTCAACGCCTGCGCCTGGGTAAGAGGGGTGAGCGCCACGGCCACGACGGTCAGGGCCAGCAGCGCGCGGGTTCTTTTCCGGTTCATGGGAGCGGTTCCTGTCACTGGAAGGAGGCGTCGTCGATGTACAGCCCGTCGGTGCCGGCTGCCGTCTCGACGTAGAAGGAGGCGTTGGTCAGCGTGCCGGTCCACGAGACGGTCGCGGTGCCGGTGAGCTGGGTCCAGCCGTTGGCGTTCACCGTCGCGGCGGGGGTGAGCTGGAGGTAGCTCGTCGTGCCGTTGGCGGTGAGCGTCAGCGTCGCCTTGGCGCTCGGGCTGTTGCCCTGCGAGCGGACCCAGACGCTCGTGGTGTAGCTCTTGCCGTTGGTGAGCAGCGAGGTCACGTTCTGGTGCGGGCCCTGCCAGGCGGAGGTGCGCCCGGAGTTGAGCAGCGACCGGCTGCCGGAGTGGGCCACGTTGGTGGCGGAGGAGAGCGAACCGCCGGAGGAGGTCCAGCCGGTGGTGCCGTCCTCCATGCCGCTGTTGGACAGCAGGTTGCCGCCGGTGCCGCCGCCCCCGCCGGTGAACTGCCACCAGTTGAGGTTGAGCAGGTAGCCGCTGTTGCCCGCGAAGCGCAGGTAGAGGTCACGGGTGCCGGTCGCGCCAGAGATCGGGCAGGTGACGGTGGTCCAGGTCTGCCAGCCGCCGGTGCCGGGCACGGTGCAGGTGCCCACGACCGTGCCGGTGGCCGACCCGAGCCGGACCTCGATCCGGCCGCCGCTGGTGCCCGAGGCGACCCGGGCGCTGAAGGAGGACGCCCCGGTGCCGAAGGCCGCGCCCTTGACCTTGATGTAGTCGCCGTTCTCGATGAAGCCGACGTTCATCCCGCCCTCGCTGGAGACCTCGGTCTCCACGCCGGAGGACCAGGCGATCGTCTCGGCCTCCTGGCGCACGTAGGGGTCGAGGGTGCCGACCTGGGGCGGTCCGGCGCTGGTCATGTTCATGGTCGGGATGGTGCCGTCGCCGTTGTAGGTGAACTTCTCCACCGCGACCGACCTGGTGTAACCGCTGCCGCCCGGCAGGGCGCCGTTGTGGTAGAAGAAGTACGACCCGCCCGCGAAGTCGACGATGCCGGCGTGGTTGGTGAAGCTCGCCCCCTGCCGCGGCATGACCGTTCCCCGGTACGTCCACGGCCCGGTGGCACTCGGAGCCGTCGAGTACGCGATGAACTCCGAGCAGCACTCGGCCGCGAACACGTTGTAGTACAAGCCGTTGCGCTTGTAGACCCAGGGGCCCTCTTCGTAGAGGGTCGGCCGCTGGGCGTTGCCGCTGCGCGCGCCGAACCCGGCGGCGGTGAGGGAGATGTAGTTGATGCCGCCGCTGTAGCTGATCATGTCGCTGTTGAGGCGGACATAGGCCAGCCGCGGGTTGCCCCAGTAGAGGTAGGCCTGGCCGTCGTCGTCGATGAAGACGTTGGGGTCGATCTCGTTGTTGTCGACCAGCGGCCGGCCCAGGGCGTCGGTGAAGGGCCCGGTGGGGCTGTTCGACACGCCCACGCCGATGACCATGCGGCCGGTGGAGCGCTGGCGGACCGGGACGTACCAGTAGAACTTGTTGTTGCGGTAGGCGACGTGGCCGGCCCACGCGTTGGCGTCGGCCCACGAGAAGGTCGCCAGGCTCATGGGGGAGCCGTGGTCGGTCCAGTTGGCCATGTCGGAGGAGGAGTAGACGCGCCAGTCGCGCATCGTGAAGTAGGTGGAGCCGTCCTCGTCGTGACCGGTGTAGAGGTACACGCGGCCGTTGTGGACGAGCGGCGCGGGGTCGGCGGTGTAGATCGTCTGCACGATCGGGTTGTCGGCCCTGGCCGACGTGGCGGGCAGCAGGGCCGTCAGGCAGAGCAGGCCCGTGATCCAGGCCAGCCGGGCTCTCATGGTGCTCCTTTCCGCGTGCCGGACGGTGGGCCCGGGGTCGCCGGGCCCACCGTGGTCACATCGTCAGCGCTGGAGGGTCAGCAGACCCGGACGGTAGGGAAGCAGGCCGTAGTCGCCGCCCGAGCTGGGGCTGCGGCCCTGGTAGAGGAGCTGCAGGTTGCAGGGGTCGACGGTCATGGTCTGGTCGGCGCTGGTGCGCAGGAGCTCACCGTGGCTGATGTCGTTGGTCCAGGTGGCGCCGCTGTTGGCCTTGCCCGCGAACGGGTTCGACTCGGAGGTGGCGTTCGGGGTCCACGAGCCGCCGAGGCTGGTGGCGGTGAACGACCGGAAGTAGCGGCCCTGGGAGCCGATCGCCTCGACGATCATCAGGTAGCGCTGCTGGCCGGCCAGCTTGTACACCTGAACCGCCTCGAACAGGTTGTTCGTGGTGTCGGTCATGATCGTCGTGTAGTTGGAGCCGAAGCTGCCGGGGAAGTTGCCGATCGGCATGCTGGCCCGGTAGATGCGGCCGTTGTCACCGGCGAAGAACAGGTACATGTTCTGGTCGTCGCCGATCAGCGCCTGGTCGATCGGGCCGGTGCCCGAGTTGGAGATGCTGCCCGTGAACAGCGTCTGCGCCGACGACCAGCCGTTGGCGTTGGTCGGGTTGGTGGAGGTCTTGTACGAGAACGCCGGGCCACCCCACTGGTAGGCCAGCACCCAGATGCTCTTGGGAGCGAAGTAGAACAGCGACGGCGCGACCGTGCCCGAGTTCATCGCGTTCTGGGTCGCCGAGCCCATCTGGTTGTAGTTGCTGAACAGGGAGAAGTTCATCGAGCCCCAGCTCGACCCGAAGTCGTGCGTGGTGGCGTAGACGAGCTGCTGCCCGTTGTAGGGGGCGACGGTGAAGTCCTTCAGCGACACCCAGCCCGAACGCGGCTGCGCGAGCGCGCCGGTCGAGGTCCAGCGGTAGGTCGTGGGCAGGTTGCACCCACCCGTCGGCGTCGGCGTGGGCGTGGGGGACGGGGTGGGGTTGCCGCCGCCGATCGGGACGAGCTGCCACTGCTGGTTGGCGCCGCCCCAGTCGTCGTACTGGACGATGTTCCCGCCGTCGGCCGTGGACGCGCCCTGCACTTCCAGGGCCTTGTTGCTGTGGCGGGCGATGAAGCGCACGTAGCCGCTGTCGCTGTCGGCCAGGCGCCACTGCTGGTTCTGGCCGTTGCCGTCGCTCCACTGGATGATGGCCGCGCCGTTGGCGGTGGAGACGCCGGAGACGTCGAGCACCTTGCCGCTGAGGCGCGACTTGATCCGGTAGTAGCCGCCGCCGGAGTCGACGAACTGCCACTGCTGCTGGTTGCCGTTGTTACGGGTCCACTGGGTGATGCGGGCCCCGTCGGCGGTGGACAGGTTGTACACGTCGAGCGCCTTGCCGCTGTTGCGGTTGATCAGCACGTACCAGGCGTTGGTGTCGACGGTGGCCGCGTTGGCCGAGGGTAAGGCGACGAACAGCGCCGCCACCAAAGCGGCGATGACGGCAATGGGTTTGAACTTCACGTTTTACTCCGATTTCATCCGACTTGGACGAGTTGCCACTGCTGGTTGGTGCCGTTCCAGTCGTCGTACTGGACGATGTTGGCCCCGTCGGCGGTGGAGGCTCCCTGAACCTCCAGGGCCTTGCTGCTGTGCCGAGCGATGAGCCGGACGTAGCCGCCGCTGTCGGCGACCCGCCACTGCTGGTTGGTGCCGTTGCCGTCGCTCCACTGGACGACCGCGGCGCCGTTGGCGGTGGAGACGCCCGAGACGTCGAGCACCTTGCCGCTCAGGCGGGACTTGAGCCGGTACCAGCCGCTGCCCGAGCTCACGAACTGCCACTGCTGGTTGGTGCCGTTGTTGCGGGACCACTGGGTGATGCGGGCCCCGTCGGCCGTGGAGAGGTTGTAGACGTCGAGCGCCTTGCCGCTGTTGCGGTTGAGCAGCACGTACCAGGCGCTGGTGTTGACACCGCCGCCCGACGTCGGGGTGGGCGTCGGGGTCGGGTTGGGGGTGGCGCCGTTGTTGAGGGCACTCAGGACCGAGTTGTACGCGGCCTTCTTGTTGCCCGAGGAGTCGAAGAGCAGCGCGTTGTCACTGCCGCGCCAGGAGTCGCTGTCGCGGATGCCCCAGACCGTGATGCCGTTGCACCGCGCCACGTTCAGGCAGGCGCGGGTCACGGAGGCGAAGATGTTGGCCTGGTTGGAGCCCTGCAGGACGTCGAGCTCGGTGATCTCCACGTCGACACCCAGGTCGGCGAAGCGCTGCAGGTTGGCCTGGTAGTCGCTGGACAGGGAGCCGCCCAGGTGCGACTGGAAGCCGACGCAGTCGATCGGCACGCCGCGCGACTTGAAGTCGCGCACCATGTTGTAGATGCCGGTGCTCTTGGCGTTGATCCCGTCGGTGTTGTAGTCGTTGTAGCAGAGCTTGGCGTTCGGGTCGGCGCTGCGCGCGGCCCGGAACGCGGCCTCGATCCAGTCGTTGCCGGTGCGCTGGAGGTTGGAGTCGCGCCGTCCGCCGCTGTTGCCGTCGGCGAAGGCCTCGTTGACGACGTCCCACGAGTGGATCTTGCCCCGGTAGTAGCTGGCGACCCGGGTGACGTGGTTGATCATCGCGCTGCGGAGGTCGGAGCCCTCCATGCTGCGCGCCCAGGTCGGCATCTGCTGGTACCAGAGCAGGGCGTGCCCGCGGATCTTCATGCCGCGCGAGATCGCGTGGTTGGCGATGCGGTCGCCGTTGGTGAAGTTGAAGCTGTTGCGCGACGGCTCGGTCGCGTCCCACTTCATCTCGTTCTCGGCGGTGACCTGGTTGAACTCCCGGTTCAGGATGTTCATGTACGTCGAGTCGTTCATCCGGCCGGCGGCGATGGCCGCGCCGAAGTAGCGGCCGCCGCGTTCGGCCGCCGATGCGCCCAGTGTCGAGGCCGCTTCAGCCGGCCCGGTCAGTGTCACCGACAGGCCGGCGCCGAGCAGCGCCGCGGTGACCAGGGACAAGATTCGTTTCATGAACGGGGTCGCCTTTCTTGGGTAGGGGGGTCGCCCGGTCGCCCGGTCCGGTCGTCCTGCCACGAACGGACCGGGCGGCTGAGAACGGCTAGGGAGTGGTGAGGTCGAAGCGGTTCACGGTGACCGCTCCGCCGAGCGCGCTGGTGGCGTAGTTGAAGATGCCGAACCGGTAGCCCATGAAGAACTGCCAGGCGTTGTTCAACGTGAACGACGGGCCGAGGGTGGTGAAGTTGGTCCCGTCGGTGCTGTAGGAGAAGCGGGCCGTGCGTCCGGAACCCGGCCGGATGTCGGCGTTCACCCGCAACCAGATCTTGCCGCCGGAGATGTTCGCGCCGGCCTGTTCGCTGCCGGTGCCGGTCGTCGCCCAGCTGCTGTTCATCGTCAGCCCGTTGGTCATCGCGACCCGGTAGGCGCCGTTGTCGCGTTTGACCCCGATCCAGGCCGACTGGTCACGCAGCATCGCCAGGCCGGCGCGGTCGCCGTTGGCCATCTGCGAGTAGTCGAGCTCGATCGTCGCCGTGGACGTCGGCCCCTGGATGCGGTGGGTCAGCGTGTTGCGGGCGTTGTACAGGTCGTTGGTGACCGTGGCGGTCTGGAGCCGCAGGCCGTTGCCGGTGGAGAAGCGGCTGGTGTCGGGGTTGTGGTTCCACTCCCACCGGTGGCCGAGGCTGTTCCCGGTGAAGGTGTCCGGGCCGATCATCGAGGCCACCGTGCGGTTGGTCTGGATGTTGGGCTTGGGGTAGTTCACGCCCCAGCCGCCGTTCACCGTCTGGATCACCGGCCAGTCGTTCACCCAGTTGATCGGCGCGAGCGCCGGCACGCGGCCGCCCGGGTAGGCGTCGACGAACGACATGTAGTACCAGGCGCCGTTCTGGGTCTGGACCAGTCCGCCCTGGTGCGGCGTGCCGCCGCCGGAGATCGGGCTGGGCATGTTGAGCAGGACCTGCTGCATCGTGTACGGACCCCACGGGGACGTCGAGCGCAGCACGTACTGGCCGTTGGCCGGGCGGGTCAGCCAGATGTAGTAGTAGTTGCCGCGCTTGTAGAAGCGGGCGCCCTCCAGCGTGCCGACGCTGCTCGGGGTCTGGAAGACCTGCTGGGCGCGGACCTGGCTGAGGCCGTCGGCCGAGAGCTGGGCGACGCTGATGGTGCCGTTGCCGTAGGCGACGTACATCGTGTCGTTGGTGTCGATCAGCAGGCCGGCGTCGTAGTAGCACTGGTTCATCCGGGCGCGCTTGGTCCACGTGCCGTCGACGGCCGAGGCGGTGTAGACGTAGGTCCGGTTGAACTCGGTGCAGCCGTACCAGTAGTAGGTGCTGTTACTGGCCCGGTAGTTGAGGGTGGAGGCCCAGATGCCTTTCACGTACGCCCGGCCGCCGTTGAGGTCGTAGGCGTTGTTGTCGAAGTCCAGGCGCGGGACCGAGTGGCCGGCGTACTCCCAGTCGACCAGGTTGTAGGAGCGCAGGATCGGCGCGCCCGGCGAGTAGTGCATGGTCGAGGCGGAGTAGTAGTAGGCGTCGCCGACCCGGATGATGTCGCCGTCGGCGAAGTCCTGCCAGACCACGGGGTTGGTGTAGTTGCCGCCGGGGGTCGGCGAGGGCGTGGGAGTGGGCGAGGGGTTCGGGGTCGAACCGCCGACCGGCACGAACTGCCACTGCTGGTTGGCGCCGCCCCAGTCGTCGTACTGGACGATGTTGCCGCCGTCGGCGGTGGAGGCGCTCTGCACCTCCAGGGCCTTGTTGCTGTGCCGCGCGATGAGCCGCACGTAGCCGCTGTCGCTGTCGGCCAGCCGCCACTGCTGGTTGGTGCCGTTGGTGTCGCTCCACTGGACGACGGCCGCGCCGTTGGCGGTGGAGACGCCCGAGACGTCGAGCACCTTGCCGCTGAGGCGCGACTTGACGCGGTAGTAGCCGCTGCCCGAGTCGACGAACTGCCACTGCTGCTGGTTGCCGTTGTTACGGGTCCACTGCGTGATGCGGGCGCCGTCGGCGGTGGACAGGTTGTAGACGTCCAGGGCCTTGCCGCTGTTGCGGTTGATCAGCACGTACCAGGCGTTGGTGTCGACCGTCGCGGCCGACGCCTGCTGGGTGGTGATGAACGCCCCCACCAGCAGTAACGAGGAAATTATCGCCAGCAGGCGTCTCACAGGAACCTCCAGAGGTTGTTGGCCGAGCCGTTGTCGTCCGAGAGGACCGCCTGCGCGCCCTGCGAGGTCCCGCTGAGGCCGAGGACCCGGCCCCCATTGGCGCACTGGATGCGGAAGGCGGCGTTGGACCCGTACCGCAACCGCCAGCGGTGGTCGTTCGCCCCGTTGTCGGCCCACTGGAGGATGCGGGAGCCGGCGGCGGTGGCGGCGTTCTCCACGCCGAGCACCTTCTGGCTGTTGGAGTTGCGGAAGCGCAGGTAGCCGCCGGTGTCGACGATCGCCGTCCACAGGTGGTCGGCGGTGCCGGTGTCGCCCCACTGCAGGACGAGCGCGCCGTCGGCGGTGGACATGTTCGTCACGCCGAGGACCATGCCGGTGCCGACGTTCTGGATGCGCCGCGCGCCGTTCGGCACGAACCGCCACAGGTTGTCGCCGCTGCCGTTGTCGGAGTCCTGGACGGCCTGCGCGCCGTTGGCCGTCGAGCCGTTCTGGGTGCCGATCAGCTTGGAGCTGTTGACGTTGCGGATCTTGACCGCGCCGTCGCCGTTGTCGGTGATCGTCCAGCGGTGGTCGGCGGTGCCGTTGTCGGCCCACTGGAGCACCCGGGCGCCGTCGGCCGTCGACATGTTCTCGACGCCCAGCACCTTGTTGCTGTTGACGTTGCGGAAGCGCAGCGCGCCGCCGTCGACGATGGGCACCCAGTCATGGTCGGCGGTGCCGTTGTCGGTCCACTGCAACGCGAGGCCGCCGTCGGCGGTCGACATGTTCTGGATGCCGAGGGCCAGCCCGCTGGCCGCGTTGATCAGGCGGAAGCTGGCCGAGCCGCCGCCGGTGCCGCCGCCGCTGGTGGCGAAGTAGACGACGTAGTTGTGGTTGTGCGCGTCGTAGAACGGGCCGAGGTTGATCGACCCGTTGGCGGTGAAGGCCAGCGACGACGTGCTCGTGCGGGTGATCGTCGAGGGGGTCAGCGCCGGGGCGGCCGACAGGGAGGTGCTGCCGTAGTTGCCCGAGAGCACGACCGGTCCGTACACGACCGCCTGGAGGTTCGGGTTGTCGTTGGCGGCCTTCATGATCACGCGCATCGGGAGCTGCACGGTCACCGTGTCGCCCGAGGTCCAGTTGCGGGTCAGCGCCGCGTAGGTGCCGGGCGTGGTGGTGATGCTCTGCTGCACCCCGTTGACGCTGATCGTCGCGCCCAGGGTCCAGCCCGGGATGCGGATCTGCATCGTCCACGAACCGCTCACGTTGCCGGTGACCTGCAACGACGTGGTGTCGGTGACCGGGTAGGAGGTGGTCTGGGTGACCGTGATGCCGCGCTGCGACCAGTTCAGCGTCGAGGGCTGGAACAGGTTCACGAACAGCGTGGTGCCGTTGTGGAAGTAGATCGAGTCCATCAGCTTGGTGTTGGTCTCGATGCCGGTGCCCTGGCAGCACCACATGGAGTTGTAGTCGGTGCTCCACGTGCCGCCGCCCCACGCCGGGCCGACGCCGCGCCGCCCGCCGGGGTTGAGCGGGGTGAAGTAGGTGACGTGACCCCTGCTGTCGGCCGGGTTCTGCTGGCCGATCAGGTGGTTCATCAGCGCGTTCTCGAAGAAGTCGAAGTAGTCGGCCCGGGAGGGGTTGAGCTGCCAGAGCTCCCGGGTCAGCTTGAGCATGTTGTAGGTGTTGCACGCCTCCCCGGTGTCGCGGCTCAGGTAGCCCGCGATGGCGTTGGGGGCGCGGAAGTGCTCGGCCTGGCTGTTGGAGCCGTTGGCGTAGCTGTGCGCGTTGACGGTCATGGTCCAGGCGTTCGACGCGATGTCGCGGTAGCGCGTCGTGCCGGTGGCCTTGTACTCGCGGGCCGCGCCGATCCACTTGGGCACCTGCGTGTTGGCGTGCAGGCCGTTGAGCTGGTCCTGGTTGTTGGCCAGCGGGTTGAAGACGGCGGCGTGGTCGAAGCGCTGGGCGGTGACGAGCCAGCGGGAGTCGCCGGTCATCTGGTAGAGGTCGGTCAGCACGGCGTTCATGCCGCCGAACTCGGTGCCGAGCATCGACTGCATCTGGCTCGACGACAACCGCGAGGTCCGGGTGTCGACCCAGCCGGCCAGGTTCAGCAGCACCGTCCGGGCCTCGGTGTTGCCGATGAGCCGCCACACGTCCAGCAGCCCGGCGAGGGTCTTGTGGATGGCGTAGTAGGGCACGTTGCCGTTCGACAGCGTGCGGTTCTCCACGGCGGTGATGTCCGACTCGGGGAAACCCGACAGGTAGCCGTTGGACGCCTGGCACTTGGCCAGTTCGGCGACCATGTAGTTCGCCTTGTCGCGGCAGGTCGTGTCGCCGAGCACGGCCCACGCCTGGGCCCAGGCGGTCAGGAAGTGGCCCTGCATGTGCGAGCGGAAGGGGAAGTTGGGGGCGTCCCACCCGCCGTTGGCCGAGGCGCCGTTGGTCGACCGGCCGTGGTTGGCGCGGAAGACGTACAGCAACCGGTCGACGTCGACGTACCGCAGGTAGGCGAGGGTGCGGTTCTGGTTGTCGAGCCAGCGGCCGGAGGTGAGGCGCACCTGGCCGAGATCGAATTCGTACGCGGACACGCCGATGTCGGCCCGCGCCCAGGGGAGCGCGGCCTGGGCGGCGGAGGCGCCGATCACCTGGCCGGCGGCCGAGAACGCGACGGACGCGCCCGCGGCCTGGAAGAGCTGGCGACGGCTCAAGGACATGGGGGAGCTCCTTGGGGGAGGGGGATTGACGACCGGCAGGCGGTCAGGGCGGCCGGTCGTCGGTTTTCACCTGGTCAGGCCGGGTGTCAGCCTGCGGATTCTGTTAGCGATAACATTCAGCGCCCGGGAATGCCCGGTGGGAAATCGCCCGCCGCGGCGGTCAGACGTGGAGGCGCCGGCAGCGGTGGAGTGCGGAGGTGGCCGGTGCGGCGACGCCGCGTGCGGGAGCCGTGCGGGGGCCGGGCTCGGTGACGGCCTGGTGCGCGTCCGCCGAGTCGTCCGGAGCGTCTTCCGGCACGGTGTCGCGGAGATAGTCGCCGGTCGCAGAGGTGTCGGCGCTGGTGGCGTGCGTGACGACGAGGGCGGGTGCTCGTCGCGAAGAGGGCGCGATGGTCAGGATCGCGGAGGGGAGCATGCCGGTTCCTTGGGGGGTGAGGAGTCAGCAGGTAGAGGGGGTCCGATCAGCGGGTGTGGTCACCGAAATCTGTTATCGCTAACATTCGTGATCTCAGAGATCCATGGTCTGCTCCTGCGGGGGTTCGCGGTTGCCTGAGTACACCCAACTGCTGATTCGGCGTCAACGGTGCCGCCCCCCTCGCTGAGCTGGGCGTTACCGGCGAGAGTGCGCCCGGCCTGCCCATTCGCCCCGAGGGGGCCCGCACCTTTCGGTCCGTGCATGTGAAAATTTCATAGAAGTTACCTGTTGGCAACCGTAGATTTCCGGGAGGGTGCGGGTGGTTGTCAGAGAGGGGCCCGACCTGGCAGATAAAAGTTTCAAGAAAGTTGCGAAAAGTTTCGGCGAACGGTTTCCGCCGACGCCGAGATGGTTATCACCATCAGCGCAAACGACGCCGCGTGACGTCCGAAAACACCCATAGAATTCCGCTATGACCTCGACCGACGATGCCCCCCATGCCGGTCCGGCGTCCTCCGAAGCCCTGACTCTCACCCAGCTCGCCGAGATGGCCGGGGTCTCGGTCGCCACCGTCTCCAAAGTCGTCAACGGGCGCTCCGAGGTCGGTTCCGACACCCGGGCGCTGGTCGAGCGCCTCATCAGGGAGCACGGGTTCCGGCGGCAGCGCCGCCGGGTGAAGCCCGCCGGGCTGGTCGAGCTCGTCTTCCACGAACTGGCCGGCGACTACCCGATAGAGATCGTCAAGGGCGTCAAATCGGTGGCCGGGCAACACGGCCTGAGCGTGGTGGTCTCCGAGCTCGGCGGCCGGCACGTGCCCGGCCAGCAGTGGATCCAAGATGTGCTCAGCCGCCGTCCCGCCGGGGTCATCACGGTCTTCTCCGGGCCCACCGAGGAGCAGCGGGTGCTGCTGGCGACCCGCGAGGTCCCGCTGGTCGTGCTCGACCCGGCGGGCGACCCCGGCCGGGGCGTGCCGTCGGTGGGGGCCACCAACTGGAGCGGCGGGCTGGAGGCCACCCGCCACCTGATCGAACTGGGCCACCGGCGCATCGCCATGATCACCGGCCCCGACTTCGCCCTGTCGAGCCGGGCCCGCCTCGACGGCTACCGCGCCGCCCTCGACGCCGCCGGGGTGCCGGTCGACCCCGACCTCATCTGCCACGGCGCGTTCCAGGTCGACGACGGCGTCGTGCACACCCAGCGGCTGATGGCCCTGCCGAAGCCGCCGACGGCGATCTTCACCGCCAACGACGGGCAGGCGATCGGCGTCTACCACGCCGCCCACCAGCTGGGCCTGCGCATCCCCGACGACCTCAGCGTGGTCGGCTTCGACGACATGCCCCCGTGGAGGTGGGCCATCCCGCCGCTCACGACCGTCCGTCAGCCGCTGACCGAGATGGCGGCCACGGCCGCCATGATGCTGATCAACCTGGCCGAGGGCGAGCCGCTGCTCCAGCGGCGGGTGGAACTCGGCACCGAACTGGTGGTCCGGGGCAGCACCGCCCCGCGCCGGGGGTGACCGCGGGTCAGCTCCGCAACGACGACCACGTGCCGTGGTCGGCCACGCGGAGCACGGCCGACAGGCCGGCCTCGTCGAAGGCGGTCTCCACCTCGGCCCGGCCCTCGGAGAAGTGCGTCCACCCGTCGTAGTGGGCGGGCACCACCACGCCGACGCCCAGCACCGCGGCCGCCGCGGCGACCCGGCGGCCGTCCATCGACAGCGGGCGTTCGCGGAACTTGCCCCGCACCCGGGCCGCGCCCGCGTTCAGCACCGCGGCGTCGATCTCGGGCACCCGGCGGGCGATCTCGCCGACGACGCGCATCGAGGCGTTGTCGCCGCTGACGTAGACCGTCGGCAGCCCCCGGCCCGACAACACGAAACCGGTCACCTCGCAGTTGACGAAGCCGTCGGCGTCGCGTTCGCCGTCCTCCGGGCCGTGGACGGCCGGCACCGCCAGCACGAACAGGTCGCCGCCGCCGTCGGGGCGCGGCGCGGTGAAGGTGGTCCAGGGTTCGAGCGCGGTCGCGCCCAGCCGGGCGGCCGCGCTGGGCGTCGTCAGCGTGAGGACCGCCTGGGAGGCGAACGCGCGGCCCCGGTCGTCAAGGTTGTCAGGATGCGCGTCATGGCTGACCAGGACCAGGTCGACGAAACCCAGTCCCGTCTCATCGACCACAGGCGGAAGGGTTTTGGTCAGATAGCCGTGCGGGCCGGGAGCGTCGAAAGTGGGATCCACGACTATCCGCAGGCCACCCATGTCGATCACGGTCGTCGGACCGCCCAGAACCGTCGCGGCACAATCCCGCCTCGGCAGGTTCTGCTCACCAACTCGCTCGCTCACGGTCCCATGCTGCCGGTCGGCACGTCCCCTCCCTGGCCGACACACCGCCCCGGTCGTCTACCGAACCGCAGGTGGAAGGGCATTCATCAGGGAAAGCGCGCGGCGTCCCAATCTGGACAACCCACTTGGCAATATCTCATCTAGCGGGACAAATAAGAGCTAACTAAACTCCCTGACAGATCGGAACGTTCTAAGGCGAACAGTCCGGTTATCGTCAACCAACCGGGGAGGGTTGCAGCCCTTTTGCGCGTCCAATTTCGGACGCTGCCCGGGGGGTGGCGCGATTCCTCCTTGTGCGGTGACGAATCCCCAGCACCCATGGAGGTTTCGTGTCAAGGTTAAGACTGACCGTCGCCACGGCCGCAGCGGTCGGCCTGGTGGCTGCGTTGGTCCCGGCTGGGTCGGCGGTCGCCGATCCCACCCCGACTCCCACGCCCTCGTTCACCGCCGTCCCGCTGACCAACCCCGAGGTGGTCACCGGGGCGAAGTCGCTCACCGGTCAGCTGGCCAAGAGCGACGAGGCGCTGCTCAAGGCGACCTCGACGAAAGCCGTGAACGTCGTCGTCAAGCTCGACTACGACTCGCTCGCCGCCTACAAGGGCGGGGTCAGCGGATACGCCGCGACCAGCCCCAGCGCCACCGGCAAGGGGCTCGACCCCGACAGCGCCGCCGCCGAGAAGTACGTCGAGCACATCGAGGCCGTCGAGAACAAGTTCCTGGCCGCGCTGCCCGGCGAGGTCGCCGGCGCCAAGGTCGGCCAGAAGCTGCGCACCGTCTACGGCGGCGTCGCGCTCACCGTTCCGGAGAACGAGGCCAAGGACCTGCTGAAGCTGCCCGGCGTGGCCGCCGTGCAGCGCGACGGCCTGGAGAAGCCGCTGGCGACCGACGAGAGCGAGGCCATCGACGCCACGCCGGTCTACAACAGCCTCGGCGGTGCGCCGAACTCGGGCAAGGGCGTCATCGTCGGCATCCTCGACTCCGGCCTCTGGCCGGAGCACCCCATGATGGCCGACAGGCCCGGCCTGCCGACGCCCCCGGCCAAGGCCGACGGCACCCCGCGGACCTGCGACTTCGGCGACAACCCGCTGACCCCGGCGGCCGACGTCTTCGTCTGCAACAACAAGCTGATCGGCGGCCAGCCGTTCCTGGACACCTACAACCTCGTGGTCGGCGGCGACGTCTACCCCGACTCGGCGCGTGACTCCAACGGCCACGGCACCCACACCGCCACCACCGCCGCCGGCGGCCCGGTCGCGGACGCCAACCCGCTCGGCATCTCGCGCGGCGCGACCCACGGCATCGCCCCGGCCGCGCACGTCTCCGTCTACAAGGTCTGCGGCGCCGAGGGCTGCTACCAGACCGACTCGGCGGCGGCCGTCGGCCAGGCCATCCTCGACGGCGTCGACGTGATCAACTTCTCGATCTCCGGTGGTGCGAACCCGTACACCGACCCGGTCGAGCTCGCCTTCCTCGACGCCTACGCCGCGGGCGTGTTCGTCGCGGCCTCCGCCGGCAACTCAGGTCCCGGCGCGGCCACGACCGACCACCGCTCCCCGTGGGTGACCACGGTGGCGGCCAACACCCAGAAGCGCACCTTCGAGTCGACCATCACCTTCAGCGGTGGCGGCCCGACCATCAAGGGCGCCTCGATCACCGCCGGCGTCTCCTCCGCCACCCCCGTGGTGCTGGCGTCGGCTCCGCCGTACAGCGACGCGCTCTGCCTCACCCCCGCTCCCGCCGGGCTGTTCACCGGCAAGATCGTGGCCTGTGAGCGCGGCCCGAACCGCGTGCTCAAGGGCTTCAACGTGAAGCAGGGCGGCGCGGCCGGCATGATCCTGTTCAACAGCACGCCGCTCGACATCATGACCGACAACCACTGGTTGCCGACCGTGCACATCGACAAGCCGGCGTCCGACGTCCTGCTCGCTCACCTCGCCGCCTCTCCCGGGGCGACGGCGACCTTCACGCAGGGCGCCAAGACCAACTGGCAGCGCGACGTCATCACGACGTTCTCCTCGCGCGGCCCCGGCGGCGACTTCCTCAAGCCCGACGTCACCGCCCCCGGTCTGCACATCCTCGCCGGTCACACCCCCACGCCCGAGTCGCCGCTGGAGGGCCCGCCCGGGAACCTCTACCAGGTGATCGCCGGCACCTCGATGTCGTCCCCGCACGTCGCGGGCGCGGCGGCGCTGGTGTTCGCGGCCAACCCCGGCTTCACCCCGGGCCAGGTCAAGTCGGCCCTGGAGACCACCGCCCGCACCAACGTCACCAAGCAGGACCGGGTCACCCCGGCCGACCCGTTCGACATGGGCGGCGGCCGCATCGACCTGAGCCAGGCGTACAACTCGGTGCTCACCATCGACGAGACCGCGGCCGACTTCGCGATCTCCGCCGACGACCCGCTGAACCGCATCGACCTGAACATCCCCTCGGTGAACGCGCCCACCATGCCGGGCCAGATCACCACCACCCGTACCGTCAAGAACGTCACGGGCGAAGAGGTCGAGTACACCTCGCGCGGCAAGACCACCACCGCGGGCACGCACATCGACGTCACGCCCGAGCGCTTCACCGTCCCGGCGGGCGGCACCAAGGAGCTGACCATCACGATCAGCGCCCCCGACGTGCCCGACGGCCAGTACTTCGGTGAGATCGACCTCCGCCAGGAGGACGGCAACAAGGACCACCGGATCCCGGTCGCGTTCTACCGCCAGGAGGGCGCGATCCCGGTCGACCAGACCTGCGCCCCGACGACCATCCCGAAGAACGCCGAGACGACCTGCACCGTCACCGTCTCCAACGGCACCCTGAACGACACCGAGGTCACCGCCACCAGCGTGCTCGACGGCCGCCTGCGGCTGAACAGCGTCACCGGCGCGACCCAGGTGAGCAGCCAGGAGGCCACGGTCACCACCACGCTCGACGGCCGCCAGCCCGACGCGCCGGTGATCACTCCGGGCGGTCTGTTCGGCTACATCCCGCTCGACGCGTTCGGCACCGCGCCGGTCCCGGTGGGCGACGAGCAGGCGGTCAACTTCAACGTCCCGGCCTTCCGGTTCGCCGGCCAGACGTTCACCCGGATCGGCATCACGTCCAACGGCTACCTCGTGGCCGGCGGCACCAACGGCTCGGCGGACATCCAGTTCACCCCGCAGACGCTGCCCGACGCCACCCAGCCGAACGGCGTGCTCGCGCCGTTCTGGACCGACCTCGACGGCACCGGCGCCCCCGGCGTCTACGCGACCACGCTGACCGACGGCGTGTCCGACTGGATCGTCGTCGAGTGGCGGGTGAACCTCTACGGCACCAACACGCTGCGCACGTTCCAGACGTGGATCGGCGTCAACGGCGTCGAGGACGTCAGCTTCGCCTACCCGAGCGCCCTGCCCTACCCGGGCCCCGCCTACGGCCTGACCGTGGGCGCGGAGAACTCCGACGGCACCGCCGGCAGCCAGATCCCGGCGGGCACCGGCGTGACCAGCGACTACACCATCGCCAGCACGCCCGGCGCGCCGGGCGAGACGCTGACCTACACGATGAAGGTCAAGGGCGCCATCACCGGCGTCGGCTCGGTCACGACCTCGGTCGTCACCGACCAGGTCAAGGGCGTCACCGTGGAAGTCGACAAGATCACCGTCCAGTAGCACCCGAACGGTGAGCGGGCCCGGCGGTTCTCCGCCGGGCCCGTTCCCGTTCAGCGTGTCAGCACCTCGACCGGACGTCGACCGTCAGCGGCACGCTCTGGGTGTCCGTGCCGTCGGTGGCCTGGAGCTGGGCCGTGTAGACGCCCACTGGCGTCGGCGGGATGCTCACCCCGACGGCCGTCTGGACGGTCCCGCCATGGTTCGAGCCCGGGGGAATCGGGGACGTGCCCGACGTCGTCGAGCCGGGCGGGAGGTTCTGGACGGTCGCGCCGATGGTCGACGACCACGTCCCCTCCACGGAGACGAGGAAGTAGGTCGCGCGGCCGTAGGTCGCGTCGACGCAGATGCGTTGCCCCAGATCACGCAGGGTCCACGTCGCGGCCGACGCGGGGGACGCCGAGGCGGCGAACAGTGCCATGAGCAGACCTGCGGTCAGGGCACGGTGGATCGTTTTCACTGACACCTCCAGGATCGCTTGTGCGGTGCCGGTGATTATTCGAGTTTCAACCATTTACTGGAAGTTCCGCCCGACAGCGGGCCTCCGGACCTCGGAAAAGCCGATGAACGCTTCATCGTAGAGTCCTGGTATGACTTCCACCCGGTATGCACCAAACGGCATGGTTTGCACCATTGACCACCTCGCGTCGGCCGCAGGTCTGGTCGTACTGGAGAAGGGCGGGAGCGCCGCCGACGCGGCGGTGGCGGCGAACGCGGTGCTGGCGGTCACCGCGCCGCACATGTGCGGCCTCGGGGGCGACCTGTTCGCGCTGGTGCACGACGGTTCGGGGGTGCACGCCCTGAACGCCTCGGGCCGCGCCGGCAGCGGCGCCGACCCCGCCCGGCTGCGGGCCGAGGGGCACGACCGCATGCCGCATCTGTACGACATCCGGTCGGTCCCCGTGCCCGGATGCGTCGACGGCTGGCTGGCCCTGCACGGCCGGTTCGGCCGGTTGCCGCTCGCCGAGGTGCTGGCCCCGGCGATCCGCCTGGCGGCCGACGGTTTCCCGGCCTCCGCGCTGCTCGCCCCGGGCGCGGCCTTCATCGGCACCCTCCAGAGTGACTACGCGCACGTGCGGAACGTCGGCGACCCGATCAGGAGACCGGGCGCGGCCCGGGTGCTGGAGGCCGTCGCCGAGACCGGCCGGGCCGGCTTCTACCAGGGCGAATTCGGCCAGGGGCTGCTGAAGCTCGGCGCCGGCGAGTACACCGAGGCCGACCTCGCGCGGGACCAGGCCGACTGGGTGACCCCGCTGTCGGCGACCGTCTTCGGCCATGGCGTGCACACCATGCCGCCGAACTCCCAGGGCTACCTGCTGCTGCTCGCCCTCCAGATCCTGGAGGGCCTCGACCTGCCCGCCGACCCCGCCGACCCGGCCTGGGCCGATCTGCTCATCGGGGCCGCCGTCGCCGCCGGGCACGACCGTCTCGACGTCCTGTACGAGAACGCGCCCGCCCCCCTCGACACCGCCGGGGCCCGCCGGGCGCTGGTCGGCACGCCGGGCCTGACCGCTCCGGCGGCCAAGGGCGACACCACCTATCTCTGCGCCGTCGACGCCGACGGCCTGGGCGTCTCGCTGATCCAGTCGAACGCCGCCGGGTTCGGCAGCCTGCTGTTCGAGCCGTCGACCGGTGTCAACCTGCACAACCGCGGCATCGGCTTCTCCCTGACCGAGGGCCACCCGGCCGAGTACGGCCCCGGCCGCCGCCCGCCGCACACCCTCGCGCCCGCCCTGATCACCCGCCCCGACGGCTCGCTGCGCACCGTCGTCGGCACCATGGGCGGCGACGCCCAGCCGCAGATCCTCCTCCAGCTGGTCACGCGGCTGCTCGTGCACGGGCAGACCCCCGGCGAGATCATCGACGCGCCCCGCTGGGTGCTCGGCGCGGAGACCGGCTTCGATACCTGGCGGAGCGCCGAGCACGTCGTCGAGGTCGAGCACGGCGCGCCCTGGCAGGCCGGGCTGGCCGAACGGGGACACCGGACCGTCGCGGAGAACTACGGCGACGGGTTCGGCCACGCCCACCTGATCGACGTGCTGCCCTCGGGCGTGCTGGCGGGGGCGGCCGACCCCCGGGCGAAGATCGGTGCTGCTCTCGGGCGGTGATCGGTCAAGTGACGTGTGGGACCGGTGAGACGACGGGAGACAGCGGTCGGAGGGTCCGCCCACGGGACCCCTGACCTTTGGGAGCAACTGTGCTCAAGTCGTCTTTCGTCGCCCTCGCCGTGCTCGCCGGCGCCCTCGTCACGGCGTCGCCCGCCGTCGCGGTGGACGCCGCCACGTGCCAGGCCGCCGAGCGGGCCGGGGCGTCGGCCGTGCCGATCACCGGCAGGGCCGTCGACCCGGTCCACTTCCAGATGGAGACGTACGACCGGCGGAAGTTCGTCATCGAGCTGACCGACCAGGCGAAGATCGACCACGCCCGCAGGATCCTCAAGGGCGAGGAGAAGGACAAAATCCACGTCATGGGCCGCATCAAGAAGCGCGCGGCGCCGTACAACCCCGGGTGGAGCTTCCATCTCGACCCGACCACGATCATGTTCTTCCAGCATGCGATCGAGGTCTGCGACGCGAACACGTCCTACGTCGAGGACCACCTCGACGAGGCGTGCGGCGCGTTCCTGCCCGGCTGCTTCTGGTGCCCGTGGTCGTCGCGGCTGGTCGCCGAGGTGCCTTCGGTGAAGAAACAGGGATGATCCGTGGGGCTCGTGGCGTTCGCGTTGAGGACGTCACGAAACCCCCGTACATGGAGAATCCGCACATGGCCGACCAGGCGACCACGACCCTGCGCTCCACCTTCGACGAACTCGCCGCCCAGGTCCGCGCCTTCGCGCCGGAGGACCTCGTCCGTCAGTCGGGGGCGTCCGACTGGGACGTCTCCCAGGTGCTCAGCCACCTCGGCAGCGGCGCCGAGATCAACCTGGCCGCCCTCGAAGGCGCGCTGAAGGGCGCCGGCTCTCCGGACGGCGACACGATCCGCGCCATCTGGGCCCGCTGGGACGCCATGACCCCCGCCGAGCGCGCGAACGCCTTCCTCGACGCCAACGAGAACCACATCTCGCGACTGGAGGGCCTCGACCCGGCGACCCGCGAGAGCCTGCGCATCGCCCTGTGGTTCCCGAGCGAGCCGCTCGACGTGGAGACCTTCGCCAAGTTCCGGCTGAACGAACTGGCCCTGCACACCTGGGACGTCCAGGTCGCCTTCGACCCGGCCGCCGGGTTGCGCCCCGACGCCACCGACATCCTGCTCGACCGGGTCGGCGGCCTGCTCGGCTGGGCCGCCAAGCCCGACCGGCTCGGCCGCGCGGCCACCCTGGCCGTCCACGTGAGCGCGCCCGAGCGGTCGTTCGGCCTGGCGATCGGGGAGCAGGCCGAGATCGTGGACGTCCCGGCCGAGCCCGACGCGACGCTCACCGCCCCCGCCGAGTGGTGGTTGCGGCTGGTGACCGGGCGGCACGCGCCCGAGCACACCCCGCCGGTCGTCGAACTCACCGGTTCGATCACTTTGGCCGAACTGCGAGCGGTTTTTCCCGGCTTCTAATCATTAGAACGGGCCGGCGAAACTTGTGACACCTGTGACTCCACTGCCAGGATGGCCCAGGTGGAGATCAAACATGTGGCGGTCACGCTGCTTCTGGCCGCCAGTGGAGTTTTGGTCGCCGGCCCGGCGCACGCCGCCGCGCCGACCGGACCCGGGATGGTGAAATGCCCGCCCGCGACGAAGACCGTGGGCACCGCGAGCCAACTCAAGATCGCGCTGGCCAAGGCCCGCGCGGGTGACGTGATCAAGTTGCGGCCCGGTCTCTACCGGGGCAATTTCGTGGCCCGGAAATCGGGCACGAAGAGCCGCCCCATTTTCGTCTGCGGCACCGCCGCCTCCGTCATCGAAGGCGGCGGCCCGAAGGGCGGCTACGGTTTCCACATCGACAAGGGGAACTACTGGCGGCTGGTCGGTTTCACCGTCAGGAACAGCCAGAAAGGCGTGATGGCCGACCGCAGCCACGGTTCGGTCATCCAGTCGCTGACCGTGCACTCCATCGGCGACGAGGCCATTCATCTGCGCGATTTCAGCACCAAGAACATCGTCCAGTACAACCGCATCTACAACACGGGCCTGCGTAAGCCGAAATTCGGCGAAGGCGTCTACATCGGCACCGCCGAGTCGAACTGGAAGAAGTACACCGGCGGCCGGATGGACCGCAGCGACGGCAACTGGGTGCGCGGAAACGAGATCAAGTCGACCGCCGAGGCGATCGACGTCAAAGAGGGCACCAGCGGCGGCTGGATCGTCGGCAACACATTCGACGGCTCCGCACTGGTGAACGACGGCACCAACGATTCCTGGGTCGACGTCAAGGGCAACGGCTACGTCATCGAGAACAACCGCGGCCGGAGAACCCCGCTCGACGGATTCCAGACCCACGAGATCGTCGACGGATGGGGAACCGGAAACGTCTTCCGGAAGAACGTCATCAATCTTTCCGGCGCGAAGGGCGTCGGGATCAACGACACCGTCGGCGGAAACACCATCAAGTGTGACAACAAGGTGACCGGTGGGCCACTCCTCAAAAAGGGTGCATGTTCGTAATTGACACTTACGATCGGGTTCGGGAGGTCGCATGAACCTGATCGAAGTGGAAGTCCCGGACTTCCGGGGCATGCAGGCACTCAACGCATGGCTGGTGGGTCACGACGCGGGCGTTCTCCTGATCGGCCCGTCCCCCGATGGCCCCGAATCGGTCATGCACGGCATCGTGACCAGACAGGAACCACTCCCCGGCGCCAGGGTGTCGCGCTGGGACACCGTGAGGGTGTGGATGAGAGACGGCGGTGGCGGCTCGGCGGGAGTCCGCGAACCGCGCACCCCGAAACCACCGGTCGGCGGGCTGGCGGAGGAACTACCGGACCACTGAGGCGACGATGACGGGGAGCCGCCCTTCGGGGGCGGCTCCCCGTCGGCCGTCAGCCCAGGCCGTCGTAGTAGGGCTTCATCGCGGGGTAGTAGTCGGCGAAGTCGGGCTCGGGGGTCCCTTCGCGCGAGGCCACCAGGCGGTCGAGGTAGAACTCCCAGCCCGGCCCGACCTCACCGGCGCTCGCCGGGTCGATGCGATGGTGGACGAACAGCAGCTCGGTCACGCCGTCGGTCTCGGTGACGGTCAGCTCCACGTGCCAGGCGCCGTACTCGTCGAGCGACGAGAGGGCCAGCCGCCGGGGCGGCTCGCACGCCTCGACGCGCATGTCGGTCCAGGGCGCGCCCTCCTCGGCCACGAGCTGCACCTGGATCATCGGGTCGGCGTCGCCCCGCCAGGGGCCGAACCAGCGGGCGGTGCGCTCCGATTCGGTGACGCTCGCCCACACGTCGGCGGCGGACGCCTTGAAGGTGCGGGTCAGATGGAGGTCGGCGCCGAAAAGCCGGCCGGTCGGATTCACGCGGTCTCCCTGTCGTCACGGTTTTCACGGTTGTCGCGGTGGTCACGACGGGTCCGGGCGACCTCGGTCTCGAGGGCGTCGAGGCGCTGTTCCCAGCCCGCGGGGGTCATCAGGGCCGACAACCATCGGTGCAGGTCGGCGAGGCCGTCGGGATTGAGCGAGTAGTAGCGGTGCCGGCCGGACAGATCGTCGGTGACCAGCCCGCTCTCCCGGAGCACCCGCAGGTGCCGGCTGACGGCGGGCCGGCTGACGGGGAAACGCGCGGCGATCTCACCGGCGGTGAGCCTCTCGTCGCGCACCATACGCAGAATCGCCCGTCTGATCGGGTCGGCGATCGCCTCCGCGGCCTGGTCCATGGGTAAAGCGTAACCCACAGGTTACGCGTTCACATAATGCCCGCTGACGGGGTAGGGGACCGGCATGGTTCGGACATTCGGTGTCGAAGAAGAGTTCCTGCTGGTCGACGGGGTCACCGGAGAACCCGCCCCCGAGGTCGAGAAGGTGCTGGCCGACGTCGGCCCCCATCCCGGCGACGGCGGGACCTTCAGCGCGGAGTTGTTCCAGACCCAGGTCGAGGCGGCGTCGGGCGTCTGCACCACCCTCCCCGAACTGCGCGACCAGCTGACGGGCGCCCGCACGCGCCTGGCCGAGGCCGCCCACGCCCACGGCCTGCGCCTGCTGTCGGTCGGCACCCCCGTGCTGCCCGGCTCCACCCCGCCCGTCTCCGAGGGCGACCGCTACGCCGACATCGTGCAGACCCACCGCGCGACGATCAGCGACTACCAGTGCTGCGGCTGCCACGTCCACGTGGGCGTGCCCGACCGCGACACGGGCGTGGCCGTGCTGAACCACGTGCGCCCGTGGTTGCCCACACTCGTGGCTTTGGGGGCCAATTCCCCGTACGACCGGGGCCGCGACTCCGGCTACGCGAGCTGGCGCGTCGCCGAACAGCTCAGGTTCCCCGGAGCCGGCCTGCCGCCCCACTTCGCCGACCCGTCCGACTACGACGAGACCGTCGCCCGCCTGGTCGAAGGCGGCGTCCTGGTCGACACCGCCATGACCTTCTGGCTGGCCCGCCTGGGCGTACGCACCCCCACCGTCGAGATCCGCGCCGCCGACGCCTCCGCCACCGTCGACGACGCCCTCCTCCAGGCGATGCTGACCAGAGCCCTGGTCGCCACCTCACTGACCGAACTCGCGGCCGGCCGCGAGGCCCCCGACCTGCCCGAGCCCGTCGCCACGGCGGCGCTGTTCAACGCGGCCCGCAACGGCCTCACCGGGGCAGGCATCTGCCCGGCCGAGGGCCACGAGGTCGCGGCGACGGAACTGCTCGACCGGCTGCTGCGGCACGTGAGCGACACCCTGGAGGAGTCGGGCGACCTCGGCGAGACCCGGCGGCTACTGGAGTGGATCAGCCGGACGGGCACGGGCACCGACCGGCAACGACGGGCGGCGGGACGGGGGGCGAAGGCGGTGGTCGAAATGCTGGCCGCGCAGACTACGCCTTCGGCGGATACCTGATCTCCACCTCGGTCATCTTCGTGTGGATCGCGTCGATCAGGTCGACGCCCAGGATGTCGGCCAGCCGGATCAGGTAGGTCGCCACGTCGGCCATCTCCGACTTCACCCGGCCCAGTTCCTCCCCGTCGAGCGACGCCGACTCCTCCGGGGTCAGCCACTGGAACTCGGCGAGCAGTTCCCCCGCCTCGCCCGCCAGCGCCATCGCCAGGTTCTTCGGCGTGTGGAAGGACTCCCAGTCGCGGGCCGCCGCGAAGGCGCGCAGCCGGGCCGCCACCTGTTCGATCTCCGTCACGCCACCAGGCTAGGGCCGGTCGGAATCGGGCCAGACATAGGGGAGATCGTCGGGTTCGTCGCCGAACAGCGGGCGGTAGAAGGACGGGTCCTTGCGCAGCAGGGCCGACCGGTGGCTCAGGTGGAAGCCGGGGTCGCCGAGCCACGGCGGCAGCTCGCCGGCCTCGGCCAGGGCGGCCTGGCTGCGGATGGCGCCGATCTCGGTGAAGCGGGCGAGGTCGCTGCGCAGGGTGGCGGCGCAGGTGTCGGCGCGGCCGGTCGAGCACCAGCGGTCGCAGATCTCCAGGCCGTAGCGGACCAGCGCCTCCTCATAACCGCGCCACATCTTGGCGGCCGGGTGGTGCCGCCAGCCGTAGTCGTCGATGGAGGTCGCGCGGAGGACCTGGATGGCCTCGACGCGCTGTTTGCCCAGGCGGCGGGCGTCCAGGACCTCGGCGGTCGCGGTGAAGTCGGCGTAGGGCAGGAAGGTCTGCACCGGGTTCACGCTAGGACGAGATGAGTAGGGGGCTACTCAAGCGCGCCGGGCGGAGTGCGCCGACCATGGCGGCATGGCCAAGAAAAGGGTTGGCGAGATCCGCATCAGCAAGCGGATCGTACGAATCGCGCACGAGGTGTACCCGCTGGCGAACATCTCCCGGGTGCGGACGATGCGGGTCGTCTACAAGGGGCGGCTCTCCACCTTCTATCCGCTCGGCCAGCTCGTCGTCGTGGCGGCGCTGGCGGCCGCGGCGTCGTTCGTGGCCGAGGAGGTGCTGCCCGAGGCGCGGGAGTACCTGCCCACCGTGCTCGCCGTGGCCGGGGTCTGGGGCGGTCTGCTGGCGTTGTGGTTCCTCTACCGGCTGATCTTCCGGCGGACCAGGTACTCGCTGGTGATCGAGACGGCCGGGACGCAGTACACCGCCCTGTGGGGCACCGACCTCGACGAGCTCCGCCACATCGAGGGCCTGATCGTGGCGGCCATCGAGGATCCCCCGGCCACGGAGGAGCGCTACACGTTCAACAACGCCTTCTACGTTGGCAACACCTTCGCGCGGGACACCTTCAACGTCAGCGGCGGCGGCCGCGCGACCGTCAACAACTAGGAGCCGGAGATGGGCGACACCTACTACGGTCGCGACACCTTCAACGTGCACGACCAGGGCAACGTGACCGTCAACAACGGCTCGGTCGACGTGACCGCGGCGGCGGCCGAGTTGCGGGCGCTGATCGCGGAGCTCCGCCGGGCCGGGGCCATCGCCCCCGACGGGTCGGTCGCCGACCCGGGGGCGGTGGTGGCGGCCGTACAGGAGCAGCCGGGACGGCTGAGGGCGCTCGCGGCGGCGGTCGCGGGCGGCGCGAAGGACGCGGTGTTGTCGCTCGTGCAGGGCGGCGTGGCCTCGCTGATCGTGGGGCTGGTGTCGACGTCTACGGGGTAGCGCGGTAGAGGGCGGCGGTCTCGGCGGCCAGGCGGGCCACCTCGTCGCGCAGCTCGCGGGGTTCGAGCACCTCGACCGACGGCCCCTGCGACAGGAAGTGGCGGGCCGCCTTCTGGATCGACTCGATGGGTACGGTCTGCTCGGCGCCGTCGCGCCGGATCACGGCCTCGCCCTGCTGGAGGAAGGCGTGGAAACGTTCCTGGTGGTCGCGCCAGTAGGCCGGGAGGTCGAAGTCGCCGGGCACCTCGAATTCCTCCTCGGAGATGCGCAGGGCGAGGATCTGGTCGACGCGGTAGGTGCGCGGGCCCGGCCCCGCCACGAGATACCAGCGGCCGGCCTTCAGCACGAGCCCGTACGGTTCCAGCTCCCGGTCGACCTCCTCGGGCGCCTTCCACCTGCGGTACCGCACGTGGAGCAGGCGGCCGCGCCAGACGGCGTCGGCGACCGCGCCGAGGAACGGCACGGAGGTGTCCTTGGCGTACCAGCCGGGGGCGTCGAGGTGGAAGCGGGCCCGCAGGCGGTCGGCCTGGGCGCGCAGGTCGGGCGGCAGGGCGGCGCGCAGTTTGAGCTGGGCGCCGGCCAGCGCCTCGCCCATGCCGAGTTCGCCCGCCGGGCCGGGCAGGCCCGACAGGAACAGCGCCTCGGCCTCGGCCGGGTTCAGGCCGGTGAGGTGGGTGCGGTAGCCCGCGACCAGCTGGTAGCCGCCCTGGTGGCCGGCGTCGCCGTAGATCGGGACGCCCGCGGCGTGCAGCGCCTCGACGTCGCGGTAGACGGTGCGCACCGAGACGTCGAGCTCCTCGGCGAGCTGGGCGGCGGTGCGGCGGCCCTTCGTCTGGAGCAGCAGGACCGTCGCGAGCAGTCGGCTCGACTTCACTGACACACCTTGGCAGTGGAGTCCCCCTATCGTCCAGGCATGGCTTTCGCGGAGAAGATCCTCACCGTGCCGCCGCCGATCGAGGTCGGTGGACGCCACGTCAAGCGCTACCACGTGGGCTCGCCGGAACCCCACGTGGAGAAGGCCGCCTACGCCCTGCTGCCCGACCTGCTGCCCGAACCCGACGGCACCCCGCCGGCCTCGTTCGTGGTGCTGCACCGGGGCGGCGACACCGGCGCCTATCTGAACGTCTACTCCTGGGCCTGGGACAACGCGCTGCGTTTCACCGGCGCGGCCGGGGGCCAGCCGTTCCTCGGCTGCCCCGACGACGACCCGGCCCACTTCGTGCGGCTGGCCCCCGACTTCATCGGCTGCGTCTTCGAGCTGCCGCCGATCACCCACGAACGCGACGCCTGGGTGCGGCACGTGCTCGCCCCCGAACGGCCCGATCTGGCCGCCTACCTGACCGACTCGCTCCCCGAAGGGATGACCGGATGACCGGCTTCGACTTCCTCATCGGCGACTGGACCGTCGCCAACCGCCGCCGCCTGAACTACGTCGACCCCGGCAGCGAATGGGAGGAGTTCACCGGCCACTCCACCTGCCGCCCGCTGTTCGACGGCGGGGCCAACATCGAGGAGATGGTCTGCCCGACCTTCACCGGCATCACGCTGCGGCTGTTCGACGTCGAGAAGAAGGAGTGGTCCCTCTACTGGTCGAACTCCAAGTACGGCGTGCTCCAGCCGCCGGTCGTCGGCACCTTCACCGACGGCGTGGGCGAGTTCTTCGGCACCGACCTCTACGCCGACGAGGAGATCCACGCCCGGTTCATCTGGAACGCCATCACCCCCGAGTCGGCCCACTGGGAGCAGGCGTTCTCCCAGGACGGCGGTCAGACCTGGCTGACCAACTGGACGATGGACTTCACCCGCCGCTGAGCGGGTATGGGCCAGTTCGTGACTGAGGTTCGTGAACTGCGGCTCGTCGTGACGGCCGAGAACTACGAGGAGGCCCTGCACTTCTACCGCGACGTGCTCGGCCTCCCCGAGATCGCCGACTTCTCCTCCGACGACGGAAGGGTCCGCCTGCTGTCGGCGGGCCGGGCCACCGTCGAGATCGTCGACGTCCGGCAGGCGCAGTTCATCGACCGCGTCGAGGTCGGCCGCAGGGTGGCCGGGCACATCAGGGTCGCCCTGGAGGTGCCCGACGCCGAGTCGACGGCGGCGCTGCTGGAGGAGCACGGCGCCGACGTCCTCGCACCCGCGACCCGAACCCCGTGGAACTCGCTCAACGCCCGGCTGACCGCCCCCGACGGGCTGCAACTCACCCTGTTCGAGGAGCTCGAATGAAGGCTGTCAGCCAGGACGTCCTGGGCGGACCCGACGTCCTGCACACCATCGACCTGCCCACACCGGTTCCCGGGCCGACCGAGGTGCTGGTCCGGGTGCACGCCGCCGGGCTCAACCCGACCGACTGGAAACACCGCGCGACCGGCTACCTGATCGGCGCACCGCCGTTCGTCCTGGGCTGGGACGTCTCGGGCGTCGTCGAGGCGGTCGGCAGGGGGGTGGCCATCCACAAACCAGGCGACGAGGTCTTCGGCATGCTGCGCTACCCCGTCGGCCACGGCGGCTTCGCCGAGTACGTCGCCGCGCCCGCCCGCACCTTCGCGCCCAAACCGGCCGTGCTCGACCACGTCCAGGCCGCGGCGGTGCCGCTGGCCGGGCTGACCGCCTGGCAGGCGCTGGTCGACGTCGCCAAGGTCCGCGAGGGCGGCGAGGTGCTGGTGCACGCGGCGGCCGGCGGCGTCGGGCACATGGCGGTGCAGATCGCCAAGGCCCGCGGGGCCTACGTCTACGGCACCGCCAGCGCCGGCAAACACGACTTCCTGCGCCACCTCGGCGTCGACGAGGTGATCGACTACCGGTCGACCGACTTCACCACCGCCTGCGACGGGCTCGACGCCGTGATCGACACCATCGGCGGCGACTACGGGCCGCGTTCGCTCACAGTGCTGCGGCCAGGGGGCGTCCTCGTCTCACTGGTCGCCTCCATGGAGGTCGCCGGCCTGCGGGAACAGGCCGACGAGCAGGGCGTGCGGGTCGAGTCGATGATCTGCGAACCCGACCTGTCGGCGCTGAAGAGCCTCGCCGCGCTGATCGAGGCCGGGCGGCTGCGGGTCGCGGTCGCGGCGGTCTTCCCCCTGGACGAGCTCGGCAAGGCCATGGAACTCGGCGAAGCGGGCCGCACCACCGGGAAGATCGTTCTCACCGTGCCCTGATCTGGCGCGTGACGACTCCAGGGCCGACACTGGCGGCATGGTCACCCAGACGTCCACCCGGCGGCCGGAACTCGATCTGATCCGGACCGCCGTGGTCTTCGGGCTGATCTTCGCCCACGCGGCGCTGGTGTTCGACGCCGAAGACGACTTCTACGTGAAGAACGCCGACACCACCTCGGTCACCATGATCCTCGCCGGCTTCGTCATCATCTGGGCGATGCCGCTGCTCTTCCTCGTCTCGGGCGTGGCGGCCTTCTACTCGCTGCGCAAACGCGGCGCGGGCGGCTTCGCGAAAGACCGGTTACTCCGCCTCGGCCTGCCGCTCGTCGCCGCCGTCGTGACGATCGTGCCGATCCCGCAGTGGATCAGGTCCGGGGCGACCGGGAGCTACTGGGCGTTCCTGCCGGAGTTCTTCGACGTCCGCCTCGACCTCGCCGACTTCCCCTTCGTGCTCGACGGCGAGCACTTCGAGGTCGGCCACCTGTGGTTCGTGGTCATGCTGATCGTCTGGTCGCTCGTGCTCGCCGCGACCGCGCGCTGGATCCCGGCCGACTACGGCTTCCTGGCGCGCCGGGGGTTCGTCCTGCTGCCCTTCGTACCGATCGCGCTCGTCTGCGTGTTCGCCGGCCTGGAGCAGCAGTTCGCGGCCTGGAGCCGGTGGGCCTACCTGCTGTTCTTCCTGTACGGCTACATCGTCGCCGCCGACGACCGGCTGAGGGCGGCCATGCGACGAGACGCCCCGCTCGCCGCCCTGATCGGCGCGGTCCTCTTCCCCGTGGGGGCGATCGGCTTCCTGCTCGTCCCCGGCGACCCGCTGACCGACATGGCGCCGGCCCACGTCGCCGCCCGCGCCCTCTACGGCGCGGCCTCCTGGTGCATCTGCGTGGCCATCCTGGGGTTCCTCGACCGGCGCACCTGGCCAGAAGAGGGCGGCTACCTGATGGCCGCCGCCCTGTTCGTCTACATCGTCCACCAGCCCGTCGTGGTGGCGACCGCCTTCTACGTGGTCCGGTGGCCGGCGCCGATCCCGGTCAAGTACGCCGCCATCGTCGCGGTGTCGTTCGCGGTGACGCTGGCGGCGTACGAGATCGTGCGGCGCATCCCCTACCTGCGGGAGCTGTTCGGGGCGGGTCAGGCCGGGCGGGCGTAGAACGCGATGTGCTCGTAGGTCCAGCCGCCGGCGACGGCCGCGTCGCGGGCCTGCGGGCCGACGACGTAGGTGTGGTAGGCGCCCTTCCTGAGGCGGTAGACGGCGATCGTGCCCGGGGTGTTCTGGTTGACGGCGTAGAACGTGACGCCCTCGTAGACGTAGCCCGAGCGGTTCACCGCGTTGTCGCGCTCGACGGTGCTGCGGGCGAACAGGCGGTCGCCCGAGGTCGGGTGGACCAGCCGGTGGATGGGCGCCAGGCCGTTGCCCGCCCGGCCGGAGACGAGCAGCGTCACGCCCTCGTCGGCGTAGCCGTACCGGGCCACGGCCTTGTCGGCCTCGCCTCTGCTGAGGGTCAGCAGCGTGTGGCCCTGGGTGGGGTGCGTGACGACGTGCAGGGGCCTGCGCAGCAGTTCGAGCACGGGCGCGAGCGTCTGCGACGGCGAGGGGGTCGGCGTGGGAGTCGGGGACTTCGACGGCGTGACCGACGGACTGGCGCTCGGGGATGCGGTCGGCGATTTCGTGGGCGTGACCGACGGGGAGGGCGTCGGCGTGGGGGTCGTGGTGGGCGGCGGGGGAGTGGTCTCGACGCTCGGGCCGCGCAGGGCGCCCAGGGGGACCTTCTTGCCCGCGTCGACGCCGATCGCGGCGGCGACGTCCTCGGGCAGCGGGGCGCCGGCCGTGGCCGCGGGGGAGCCCGACTTCAGCTTGTAGCCGTCGCCGTTGAAGTAGCCCTCCGTGCCCTCCTGGTAGTGGGCGTTGCTCTCGCGGCCCGTCGACTTGAGCTGCGTCAGGCTGGTGAACGACTGGTCGTTGCCGGCCGGGACGGCCCACTTCGCCACCTGCGAGGCGGTCGTCGGGCGGTAGTAGCCGTTGTTGTCCATCTGCCCGGCGGGGATCATCTTCGCCGCGCCGACCCGCTTGCCCGACGACGCGCTGTTGGCGTCGACCGTGTCGACGAGCGCGCCGCCGCCCGAGCGGCCGGAGAAGATGTTGTTGATCAGGGTCACATCGGCGGTGTCCCAGGTCACCCCGCGTGCCACCGCTTCGGGAGCGGGGCAGTTGTCGGCGTTGCAGCGGTCCAGGTGCGGGCGGGGGTCCTCGGCGACCTGGATCGGGGAGGCGTTGTCGGCCATGGTGTTGTTGTAGACGCGGACCTTGTTCGAGCCGCTGATCTTGAGCCCGAACTGCCCGTTCCCGGCCAGCAGGTTCGAGGCGATCAGGCCGCGCGAGGACACCTCGTAGTACATGCCGTGCTTGGCGTTGCCCCGGGCCACGTTCCGGACCAGCCGCACGTTCTCGCACGACAGGTCGCACCAGAACCCCGCGCCCTGGTTGCCGTCGAACACGTTGTCGCGGATGTTGGCGTTGACGAGGAAGGTCGCCTTCATGCCGGCCCCGGCGAGGCTGGAGACCGCGACCAGGCCGATCTTCTCGGTGTTGTTGCCCGAGACGACGTTGCCGTACATGGTCAGGTTGGCGGCCTTGTGGGAGCTGATCCCGGTGAAGCCGTTGGCGGTGATCGTGTTCCCGGTCAGCCGCATGTCGCTGGCGAGCACCGAGACCCCGGCCGCCGCGTTGAGGGTGACCGTGTTGTCCTCCAGCGTGACGCCCCTGGCCTGCGAGATGATCGCGGCCGGCTTCTTGCGGTAGTCCTGGCTGGTCGCGTAGTGGGCGAAGCCGAGGCCGCGCAGCACCGAGTTCTCCGAGCCGGGCAGGAAGTGCACGGCGTAGGCGATGGAGGCCAGTTCGACCCGGGCCCGCGCGGGGTCGCTGCCGAGGTAGACCGAGCCCCGGCCGTCCCAGAAGAAGGTGCCGGCGGTGACGGCGGCGCGAGAGGTCACCTGCTGGAGCGGCTTGCCGCCGTAGAAGGCCATCTCGGGGTCGCCGCCGATGACGTTGCCCGAGGTGATGTCGGGCGGGTACACGCAGTCGGCCCGGCAGATATTGGGGTTCCATCCGTCGAGACGCCAGGCGGCGCCGTCGCGGACGAACTTCGCGGCCGGGATGTCGGTGCTGCCCTTGAACCAGGCCTGCTCCCCGGGCGCCGACTGGATCGTCACCGGCTTGGCGATGCTGCCCAGGGACTCCCGGTACTCGCCGCCGCGGAGGACGATCGTCGTCATCACCCCGCCCTTGGCGCGCTTGAGGGCGGCGGCGACGGTACGCAGCGGCGCGCTCTCCGTTCCCGGGTTGGCGTCGTCACCCGAGCTCGCCGACACGTGGACCGCGTCGGAGGCGGGCGGGGCCGCGATCGCCTGAGTGGCCACGTCGACTCCGATCGCGCCCCCGACGGCAAGCGAACAGATGACGAATCTTCTATAACGAAGAGGCATAGGCCCTTTCATACCGAGAGGGTCGTGATCGTGTACACAGAAGTTACAAAAACGGCCTGAGTCCCTCAGGTCACAGAGAATCCCTGTATTAACGAGGATTAACCGAGCCGTGCGCGACGATCTTCTCCGGGCCGTAATGGCCGCTGCCAGCACTTTTTCCGAGGCCGGTCGGGACCTTTACCTCGACTTCCATCCCGACATCCGGCGCTGGTCGCCGATCACCGATCTCGTGGGGCGGGTGCGCCTCGGGGTTTCGTACACCCTGCCCGACGGCCGTGAACTGGTCTGTGAGGTGCGGCTCCGCCCCGACGGGCCCGGTTGGGCCGTCGACGGGACGGTCGACCTCGACGGCGAGGAGTTACTTCTGTTACCCGAAGGGCCGGTGGACCTGCTCGGCCACTACACCGAGCAGGTGCTCGAACCGGCCCGCCGGCACCTCGACGAGGCGCTCAGAGGGCTCGCAAACCCTGGATGACCTCGCGCAGGATGCGCTCCTCCGGCAGCTGGGCCACGGTGGCCTGCGGCCGGGCGGTGATGAGGTTGCGGTCGCGCAGGCCGCTCAGCAGGATCCTGACCACGTTCAGCGACAGGCCCACGTCCGAGGCGAGGTCGGCGACCGACGCGGGCGACTGGCAGATCCGGACGATCCGGAGCTCCTCGGGGGTGAGCCCCCCGAGCGGCGCTCCCGGCACCGCCCGGATGATCGTCATCAGCTCGAACTCCGGCCCGGTCGGCCGGGTCCGCCCCCGGGTGAGGGTGAACGGGCGCAGCAGAGGCGGTTCGTCACTCACGTCTTGTCTTCCTCCGCTCGGCGCCAACCGGCCTGGAAGGAAGAGTACAAGTCGGGCTTGCCCTGTTCCTCCCGCAGTTGCGGCGCCATGTTCGCCTGCTTGACCCGCCGGGGCAGGTTCGTCTCGGCCGTCGCCTTGGCCCCGTGCCGCCCGGACACCGGCGCCAGGATCGGCGCCTCCGACGGCTGGGCCGGCACCAGGCGCTCGGCCGCCGCGATCTCCTCGGGCTCGGGCATGACCACGAGCTCGACCGGGATCAGCACGATGGCCGTGGTGCCGCCGTACGGCGAGGGCCGCAGGTTGACGGTGATGTCGTGCCGCTTGGCCAGCCGTCCGACGACGAACAGGCCGAGGCGGTCGCTGTCGGCGAGGTCGAACTCCGGCGGGTCGGCCAGCCGCTCGTTGATGGCGGCCATCTCCTCGGAGTTCAGCCCGAGCCCCCGGTCCTCGATCTCCAGGACGAACCCGCGCGCCGCCAGGTCGCCGTGGACGGTGACCCGGGTGTGCGGCGGGGAGAAGATCGTCGCGTTCTCGACGAGCTCGGCGATCAGGTGGATGGCGTCGGTGACGGCCGGGCCGACCAGCTTGGCGTGGAGCGGCACGTTCACGTCGACCCGCAGGTAGTCCTCCACCTCCTCGACCGAGGCGCGGACCACGTCGAACAGGGCGACCGGCTCGCGCCAGCCCCGGCCCGGGACCGCGCCCGACAGGATGATCAGGCCCTCGGCGTGCCGGCGCATGCGGGTGGTCAGGTGGTCGAGGCCGAACAGCTGCTCCAGCAGGTTCGGGTCGTCGGTCTGGCGCTCCAGGCCGTCGAGGATGCCGAGTTGCCGGTGCAACAGCGATTGGTTTCTGCGGGCCAGGTTGAGGAACACCTTGTTGACGCCCTGCCGGAGCTGCGCCTGGCCGACCGCCGCTTGGACGGCGGTCGACTGCACCGAGGTGAAGGCGTTGGTGACCGTGGCGACCTCGGCGGTGTTGCCGGGCACCTCGACCGGCGGGGTCTCGGCCCTGACGTCGACGTCGTCGCCTCGGCTGAGCCGCCGCACGATGTCGGGCAGCCGCCGGTCCGACAGGTCGACGGCCGCGTTCTGCAGCGCGCCCAGTTCGGCGGAGATCCGGCGGCCGAACCTGACCGACACCAGCAGCGTGACCACCAGGGCGATCAGGCCGACGCCGGCGAGCACGCCGAGGCGGATCAGCACGTTCATGACGGCCGGCTGCATGCGGTTGCCGATCTCGACGCTGGCCTGGCCGCCCAGCTTGTCGAGGGTGATCGAGAGCGCCTCGGCGGTGGCCTGCCAGCGGCCCGCCTCGGGCGGCAGCGGCCCGTCGGCCCGGACCTTGTCGCGGACGGCCCCTTCGAGCTTCACGAAGTCGAGGTAGGCCGGGGACCCGTTGAGCTTCACGTACGGGTCGCGCATCGAGCCTTCGAGGCCGGAGAAGCCGAGGCTGTAGAGGACGGAGCGCTTGGCGGCCATGTCGACGAAGACGGCCTGCTCGCGGTCGCTCATCCGGCCGACGCCCAGGGTGCCGGCCAGCAGCGCCGACTGCTGGCTGACGATCTCGCGGGCCCGGCCGACCATGACGACGGCCTTCGTCTGGTCGATCAGGTCGAGGTCGGGGGCGATCATCATGCGGTCGTACACCTGCCAGCCGACCTCGGCGATCTCGCTGTACTGCGTGAGCGCGTCGAGCCGGCCGATCTCGCGGTTCTCCACCTGGCTGCGCAGCGCGTCGAGCCGGTCGAGCTGCCGGAGCAGTTCCTGTACGCGGTCCCAGAGCGCCGGCGGGGCGGACTCGCGCCCGGCGACCGCGTGCCCGGCCAGGCCGGCCGCGATCTCGTCGGTGCGCTTCTGCTGGGCGTCGAGGTCGGCGTGGAAGGTGGAGTTGCCTCCGAGGTAGGTGACCGACATCAGGCGCTCGTGTTGTAACTCGGTCAGCACGGCGCGTGACGGGAGGACGATGTGCTCGTACACCCTCCCGACCCGGAGGTATTCCCGGCCGGATGTGAGGGTGATAGCCGCGGTCAACGCCCAGACGACCGCGAGAGCGGTGACGGGCGCGAGCAAGACCGCGAAGATCTTGAACCGGATGGAGCGTTTGCGGCCAGCCATGAGACCTCAGCAAGAGGGCGAACACATGCGTTAATAGTGGCGAAACAATAGCAACGCGTGAGCTGTGGAACTAGGTGGCGTTCGCAACGAAATGGGGGCTATTCGGGGTTGACGCCGATTTGCGGATTTTGTCAATCGCGCCGCCGGTCCGACGATGACGCTCCGTCGCCCTGGCATCCGGTCGCCACCTGCATTGATAACTAATCTATCGAGATCGAGGGTGACGACGGTCACACTCCGCTGTGTAGCCCGCCGGTTGCGGATGTGAGGTAGGACACCACCCGAAAGCAACGTTTCGGTCAACGTAGTGGACGCATGTGGTCAGCGGTGACCCCCGGATGACCGTCTGGCGGCCGGCCGGTGGAACTGCTCGGCGCGCGGGCCGGGCGCGGGCCCGCGCCGTTCAGTTGGCCAGCATGATCACCGTCAAGGTCGCGTCGCCCTTGGTGCCGTCGGTGGCGGCGTCCGAGAGGGCCGATCCGAGGCCGTCGTAGGCCGTCGCGTCGATCTTGCGGAGCACCGACGGCTTCGACCAGATCAACACGTGCTCGCCCGCTGACAACCACGAGAGGTCCGTCAGGTGGTCGTACAAGGAATCGAGGCAGTGACCGAAACCTGCCGGAAAATCGAGGGCGTGGGCGATGGCCTCGAAGGCGGCGGCGGAGGTGGTCATCTCGGCGCCGTCGAGGGGGTGCGGGACCGCTCCCCGCTCCTTGACCTCGGCGATGGCGGCGGCGACCCCGACGGTCCGGGGCGCCCGTACAAACCGACTCAACATGGTTGCGGTCTTCCCCGAGACAGCCGCTTCCCACATGTCTGGGAATCTTCCGGATAAAACAACTCTCCCTATTGGCATATGCACCGCTTTTACGGTGCATTGTCATGGTTTTCTGTCAGATCTTTACTCCTGGTCATAAACGACGGTCGGCGGTAAATCGCTTGCGATCGAGTGTCTAGTTGTCAGACAATCTGACGCATGCGCATCTCAGAGCCGCTCCTCGTCGTGCTCGCCGCCGTCCTGTGGGGGACCGCCGGCACCGCCGGGACCTTCGCCGCCGCCGGGGCGGTCGCGCTGGCCGCCGCCCGGCTCGTCATCGGCGGCTCCGCGCTGGCCGCGTTCGTGCTGCTCCGGCCCGGCGCCCGGGTGCGGCCCAGCCCAACGCTGTTGCTCGGCGGCCTGTGCGTGGCCGTCTACCAGCTGTGCTTCTTCGTCGCGGTGAACCTGACCGGCGTCGCGATCGGCACCGTCATCCTCATCGGCAGCGGCCCCGTCTTCACCGGCCTGCTGTCGTGGGCGCTCGACCGGCGCGCCCCCAGCCGCCAGTGGATGTGGGGCACCGCCGCCGCGATCGTCGGCTGCGCCGTGCTGCTGCTCCCGGGCGGCGGCGCCGTCGACCCGCTCGGCGTCGGCCTGGCGCTGGTCGGCGGCTTCATCTACGCCTCGTACGCCGTCATCGCCGCCCGCGCCATCGTCGCCGGCAACCCCAGCGACGACGTGATGGCCGTCATGTTCGGCGTCTCGGCCGTGATCATGCTGCCGATCCTGCTGGCCGGCGACCTCTCCTGGCTCACCGACCCCGCCAGCCTGGCCACCGTCTGCTACCTCGGCCTGGCCACCACGGCCCTGTCCTATGTTCTGTACGGCCGGGGCCTGCGCGGCACCCCCGTCGCCACCGCCAGCACCCTGGCCCTCGCCGAACCGGCCGTCGCCGCCCTGCTCGGCGTCGCGGTCCTGGGCGAGACCCTCAGCCCCACGTCGTGGGCAGGTCTGGCCATGCTCGCGGTCAGTCTGATCGTGGTGGCCCGGCCGGAAAAAGTAGGCTCTCCGGCGTGAAGCTGCGCCCCGTCTCCACCGTGGAAGCCCTCGCGGACGCCCTGCGCACCCGCATCCTGTCGGGTGACGTCGCCCCGGGCACCCAGTTCCCCGAACAGGAGATCTCGGCGACCTACGGCGTGGCCCGCCCCACGGTCAGGGAGGCCATCGCCGCGCTCGTCCACGAGGGCATCCTGCGGCGGGAGCGCAACAAGTCGGCGTACGTGCCCGACTTCACCCGCGACGACCTCGACGACCTGCTCTACGTACGCCGCCCGCTGGAGGACCTCGTCGGCGCGGCCGTGGCCGGGCGGCGGATCGAGGAGGCCCGGCGGGCCCTCGACACCATGGCCGCGCTGCCCGACGACGCCCCGTGGGCCGGCATCGTCGCCCAGCACATGGCCCTCCACGAGGCCCTCGCCCGCGCCGCCGGCAGCCCCCGGCTGCTGCGCCTGTATCTGTCGCTCTCGGCCGAGACCCGGCTGGGGGTGGTGCGCCTGCGGGCGGCGTACCCAGATCGAGATGAAATGGTGACGGAGCACCGCGAACTGCTCGAACGACTGGAAGCGGGAACCCCGCAGGACGCGGCGAAAGCCGCCCGCGACCACCTGGTGTGGCGCATCTGACGCGCGGTCTTGCCGGACCATGCAAAGCCCGACACAATCGCGCCCATGCACGTGCCGGATACCTACGTGTACGTCACCGAAGAGGGCGTGACCCGCCACTACGCCGACGGTTCCGTCGAGGCGCTGGCGTGGGAGGACGTCATAGAGGTCAGGGTCGGCGGCGTCACCGCGTCCGACGTGCTCATCGTCCTGGAAGACCGCGCGGGCGACAACTGCGTGGTGCCCCGGTCGGCCACCGACGCGACGTTCCTGGCCCGCCTCCGCTACCTCCCCGACTTCGATCTCGACCGCCTGTCGTGGGCCGTCGAGAACGCCGACGACGGCTTCGTCGTGGTCTGGCGCAGTCCCGATCCGCCTCATCCGCTCCCAGATTTGGAATACGACTAGCCAAGATCACCCCTGAATCCGACATAGAGTGACAAAGAGCGCCTGTTGTCACCTGGGTTTGGATTCAGAGCATGAACGCCGATCTGCGCAGTCTCATCGCGCGCGTCTGGGAACCGTCCGGCGACGCCGTCCGCGTGACCACGGGGGAGATCCCGCCGGGGTACCGCGAGGCCGAACGCTACTCCTTCACCGGCGACCGGCTCCGGCCACGCGGCGTCTTCGCCTTCCACCCGGTGGTCGTCAGCGTCCGCGAGGACGCCGACCCGAAGCAGACCCTGCTGATCTCCTGGCTCACCGCCCTCCTGGGCCGAGGCCCCCTGCGGGCGTCCTTCTCCCTACGCGCCGAGCGCCCCTACGTCTGGCTGCACTCCCGGGGCCGCGCCGTCGCCCGCGCGACCGTCGGCTGGAACACCGCGACCAGCGTGCTGGCCGTCAACGAGGCCGTGACCGTGGCCGCCCTCGACGGCCACCGCCTGGCCCCCCGCCTGCTGGCCGAATCGGAGTGGCAGGGCCACCCCGTGACGGTCACCTCCTGGACCGGCCGCCCCCACCGCCAGGGCGACCCGGCCCCGTCGCCCCAGATCATCAGGGACATCGCCTTCAGCGGCCCCCGCAGCCGGGTGATCCTGTGTGAGTCGGCGTACTGGAAGCGCCTGCGCGCCGAGATCGCCGCCCTCCGCGAGGCCCCCCGCCTGTCGGCCGTCGCCGACCGCCTGGCCGAGCGTCTGGAACGCTGCTACGGCGACGTGGCCCTGACCTTCGGCCGCTGGCACGGCGACCTGGTCCCGGCCAACGTCCTGTGGTCCGGAGGCCGCCCCCGCCTCGACGGCTGGGGCCTCAGCGCCCCCGACGCGCCGCTGGGCTTCGACATCCTCCACTGGCACTTCCACCAAGCGCTCGCCACCCGAGGCGCGACCCTCCACGACGCGTCGTCGGCGGCGGGCGACGCGGCGGTCAGACTGCTGGGCGAACTGGGCGTCCCGAGGGAGGCCCGCCCGCTGGTGGCCTGGCTGTTCCTGCTGGAGACGGCCCTGCGCGCCTACCGCGAACGCCTCGACGGCTCGGCCTGGAACCCGGCGATCTACCCGGCGATCATCCACGTCCTGTCGGAGGGCGGCGTCTACGCCGCTCCCTGAGGCTCGGGGTAGCGGCGGTCGCAGGCCGGGCAGGCCCATTTCTCGTCGCGGACCACGCAGCCGCCCAGGACCAGCCGTTTCTCCTCGACGGCGCGCTTCAGTTCGTCGGTGAAGTGCGGGTAGCCGTACGCGATCGGGACCAGGCGGCCCGTGCCGCATTCCGGGCACTGCGGGGGCGGGATCATGTACGGGTAGACGCCCCGGAAGCCCTCGAAGTTCGCTTCCGTATGATCACGAAGAGTGACATGGGGGTGTGGGTATGGCCGGAAAGCTGGTTCTCGTCCCGGGGTCCCGGGGGCTGGGGCGCAAGGTCCTGGAGCGGCTGCACCGCATGGACGTGCCCGTTCGCGCCATGGTCCGCCGTGACGACCAGCGGGCCGAGGAGTTGCGGGGCCTCGGCGTCGACGTCGTGATCGGTGATCTGACCAAGCCCGAGACCGTGGCCAAGGCGCTCGACGGGGTCTCGCGGATGTACTTCGGCATGACCGTCTCGCCCGACCACCTGCTGGCGGCGGCCGTGGTGGCGTCGGTCGCCAGGGAGATGCGGGTGCTCGACGGGCTGGTCGACCTGTCGCAGATGACGGTGTCGCAGATGACCGCCACCAGCGTCGGGGAGTCGGACCAGCAGCGCCTCCACTACCTGGCCGAGCGGGTCTTCGACTGGTCGGGGCTGCCGGTGATCCACGTCAGGCCGACCGTCTTCCTGGACAACCCGCTGTTCACCACGCTGGCCGCACGCTCGATCAAGGAGAACGGCACGATCGCGCTGCCGTTCGGCTCCGGGCGCACCTCGCCGATCGCCACCGACGACGTCGCCCGCGTGGTCGCGGTGATCCTGCGCGACCCGTCGCCGCACATCGGCGAGGTCTACCAGCTGACCGGGCCGCACACGCTCGACATGCACGGCGTGGCCGAGGAGTTCGCCAAGGCGCTCGACCGGTCGGTCACCTACCGGGACGTCCCGCTGCACCAGTGGCTCACCGACGTGCTGCCGAAGACGGGCCTGCCGGCGCACACGCAGCAGCACATCGCGACGATGGCCCGGCTCCACCGCGAGAACCGCTACGACCGGGCCACCGACGACGTCTTCCGGGTCACCCGGCAGATCGCGCAGACGGTCGAGCAGTTCGTGGCGGCGCACCGGCGCCTCTACGTCAGTTGACCTGCTTGGTGTTGGACGTCCCCCCGTAGTCCTCGAAGTACTGCTCCAGTTTGTCGTCCCTGATGGCGGCGTACATGATCTTGGCGGCCTTCTCGTCGAGACGGACGATGCTGGCGCCCTTGACGGTGTCGGTCCCGGCCAGCGGCAGGGTCGCGGCCACCAGGCTGCCGCCGCGGATGTTGCGCAGCTCGATCGCCAGGTCGCGCAGTGTGCCGATGGAGACGCCCGAGTCGACGCTGATCGACTTGGTCAGGGCGCCGAGGAAGTCGTTCAGGGCGAACGGGTCGGTCAGCACGCCGCCGTTGATCAGCTTGTCGGCGACCGCGCGCAGGAACGCCTGCTGGCGTTTGATGCGGTCGAAGTCGCCGCCCGGCAGGCCGTAGCGCTGGCGGACGAACAGCAGCGCCTTCTCGCCTTCGAGGTGCACCGTCCCCTGCGGCCAGGTGATCTTGTTGGCGGTGTCGTACGTCTCCTTCGACACCTCGACCTCCACCCCGCCGATGGCCTTGCTCATGGCGACGAACCCGCTGAAGTCGAGGGCGGCGAAGTGGTCGACGCGCACCCCCGACAACTTCTCGACGGTCGAGATGAGGAGTTTGGGACCGCCGTATGCGTATGCGGCGTTGATCTTGTCAGTGCCGTGTCCGGGGATCGGCACGTAGGAGTCGCGCGGGATGCCGACGAAGAAGACGCGGGCCCGGTCGGCGGGCAGGTGCACCAGCATGATCGAGTCGGCGCGGTTGAAGCCCTTCTCCCCCGGGCGCGAGTCGGAGCCGATGAGCAGCCAGTTCTGGGCCTCGCCCACGGGCTTGGCGGGACGCTCGGGTTCGGCGGGGAAGACGTCGTCGATGCGGGTGATGTTGCGGTCGTAGGTGTACTGCCGCTCCATCGCGATCGTGAAGAGAGCCGCCAGCGGAAGTGACAACACCAGTAAGGAGACAATCAAAATGTTACGACGGCGTTTAGAACGCTTTTTCGGTACTGGCTCGTCTGTGGTTTGGGTCACGTCAGGACGTCCCGATTGGAGAGCTGCGAGGAGGCCGAGTAAATCCAGGTGGAAGCGGGTGCGCACGCAGCTGTCCAGAGCCGCGCCTGAAGTATAAATGGCCTTATGTGGACATTCAGATGAACTTTCCCTCTAAGTTGCGGCGATCTTACGATCGTTCCATCGTTCACAGACTTCAAGGTCAACAAGATCAGTCAGTGATCTAGGTAAACCAACGGTACAGGTGGGGCGTCCGTCAGGTAACAAGTGTGGGGGAAAGGCGCATCTGCGACATGGGTGTTGCTCTTGAAGAGGCAGTTCGTTCCGGGATCGGAGATCCCGGCTGGTCACGGCGCTACATCCGCGCCGCCGTCGCCATGGACACCCTCAGTGGTGCCGCGGCGATCCAGGGCGTCCTGCTCGCGCGCTTCGCGCTCGGCATCGCCCATCCCGTCGAGGTGCCACTCGGGCTGGCGATCGCCACCGGCTGGCCGCTCACGGTGGGACTCGTCGGGGGGTACGACCGTCGTCACATCGGCGACGGCGCCGACGAATATCGAAAGATCATTCATTCCGCGGCCATCCTGGCGTCGGTCGTCGCGATCAGCGCCTACGTCACCCAGACGTCGATCGCCCGGTCCTACGTGATGGCCGGCATCCCGATCTGCGCGCTGCTCACGCTCGGCGTCCACTACGCCCTGCGCAAGCGGCTGCACCGCCGGCGCCGCAACGGCGAGTGCCTGCGGCGGGTGGTCGTGGTCGGCCACTGGACCTCGGTGCTCGACCTGCACGCGCAGTTCTCCCGCGAACGCCACCACGGCATGCGGATCGTGGCCGCGTGCGTGCCGCCCGACCAGGCCGGGCAGCTGCCCTCGCAGGTCGACGGGTTCCCGGTGCTCGGCGACTTCAAGAACGTGCCGGAAGTGGTGGTGGCGGCGCAGGCCGACAGCGTGGCCGTGCTCGCCTGCCCCGAACTCGACGGCCACGCGCTGCGGCGGCTGGCCTGGCAGCTGGAGGAACGCGGCACCGAGCTGCTCGTCGCCACCGCCCTCATGGAGGTCGCGGGGCCGCGCATCAACATCCGGCCGGTCGCCGGCCTGGCGCTGCTGCACGTCGAGCACCCCGACATCCGGGGCATGCGGCAGGCGATCAAGAGCGTGTTCGACCGGGTCGTGGCCAGCATGGTGTTATTGATGCTGCTGCCGTTCATGCTGGTCATCGCGGCGGCGGTCAGGCTCAGCAGCCCGGGTCCGGCGCTGTTCCGGCAGGCCCGCGTCGGCAAGGACGGCGAGGTCTTCACCGTCTACAAGTTCCGCACGATGACGGCCGACGCCGAGCGCCGCAAGATCACCCTGCGAACGTTCGGCGACGACGGCAACGGGGTGCTCTTCAAACTCAGGAACGATCCAAGGATCACCCCCCTCGGAACGTGGCTCCGGCGCTACTCCCTCGACGAGCTCACCCAGCTCATCAACGTCATCAAGGGGGAGATGTCGCTGGTGGGGCCGCGCCCGCCGCTGCCCGAGGAGGTCGCCCAATACGGCGACGACGTGCGGCGGCGGCTGCTGGTGAAGCCCGGCATGACGGGCCTCTGGCAGGTCAGCGGCCGGTCCGACCTGACGTGGGAGGAGTCGGTGCGGCTCGACCTGCGGTATGTCGAGAACTGGTCGCTCACCCTTGACGTGCTCATTCTCTGGAAGACGTGGTCGGCCGTGTTCGGCGGGCGGGGAGCGTACTGAAAACAATGAAGGCCCTGGTTCTGGCGGGAGGCTCGGGCACCCGCCTGCGGCCCATCACGCACACGTCGGCCAAGCAACTCGTACCGGTGGCCAACAAACCGGTGCTCTTCTACGGCCTGGAGGCCATCGCCGACGCGGGGGTCCGCGACGTCGGCATCGTCGTGGGCGACACCCAGGCCGAGATCGAGGCGGCGGTCGGCGACGGCTCGCGGCTCGGCCTCAACGTCACCTACCTGCGGCAGGACGCGCCGCTCGGGCTGGCGCACGCGGTGAAGATCGCGCGCGACTTCCTCGGCGACGACGACTTCGTCATGTACCTGGGCGACAACTTCATCGTCGGCGGCATCCGCTCGCTGGTCGCCCGGTTCGGGCACGACCGGCCCGCCGCGCAGATCATGCTCACCCAGGTGCCCGACCCGACCCAGTTCGGCGTCGCCGAACTCGACGCCGACGGCCGCGTCGTCGCGCTGGAGGAGAAGCCGAAGGAGCCCAAGAGCGACCTCGCGCTGGTCGGCGTCTACCTGTTCACGTCCGCCGTCCACGAGGCGGTGGCCGAGCTCAAGCCGTCGGCGCGCGGCGAACTGGAGATCACCGACGCGATCCAGTGGCTCATCGACGACGGCCGCCGGGTCGAGTCGACCGTCATCTCGGGCTACTGGAAGGACACCGGCAACGTCGCCGACATGCTCGAAGTGAACCGGCTGGTGCTGGAATCGCTCCAGCCGGCGGTACGCGGCCAGGTCGACGCCGCCTCCGAGCTCATCGGCCGCGTGGTCGTCGAGGAGGGCGCGGTCGTGACCGGCTCGCGCATCGTCGGCCCGGTCGTCATCGGGCCGGGCGCCCAGGTGCGCGACTCCTACGTCGGGCCGTTCACCTCGGTGGCGGCCGGCTGCGTCATCGCCGACAGCGAGATCGAATACTCGATCCTGCTGGCCCGTTCGTCCATCACCGGGGTGCGCCGGGTCGAGGCGTCGCTGATCGGCCACGACGTCGAGGTCACCCCGGCCCCCAACACGCCCCGGGCCCACCGGCTGGTGCTCGGCGACCACAGTAAGGTGCAGATTTCGGCATGACACGTGTCCTGGTCACTGGCGGCGCCGGGTTCATCGGCTCTCATTTCGTGCGCACCCTGCCCGATGCGAAGATCACCGTCCTCGACAAGCTGACCTACGCCGGCAACCGTGCCAACCTCGACGGGGTCGACCACGACTTCGTCCACGGCGACATCTGCGATCCCGCCCTGCTGGCCGAGGTCGTGCCGGGCCACGACCTGGTGGTGAACTTCGCCGCCGAGAGCCACGTCGACCGGTCGATCGACGGCGCGGCCGACTTCGTGCGCACCAACGTGCTCGGCGCGCAGACCCTCATGCAGGCCTGCCTCGACGCCGGGGTGCCGAGGGTCGTGCAGGTCTCCACCGACGAGGTCTACGGCACCATCGAGACCGGCTCGTGGGACGAGAGCGCCGCGGTGAACCCGCGGTCGCCCTACTCGGCGGCCAAGGCCGGTGGCGACATGATCGCGCGGGCCTATGCGGTCACCCACGGGCTCAACGTCTCGATCACCCGCTGCGGCAACAACTACGGGCCCTACCAGTATCCCGAGAAGGTCATCCCGCTGTTCGTGACCAACCTGCTCGAAGGGCGGCGGGTGCCGCTCTACGGCGACGGCGGCAACGTGCGCGACTGGGTGCACGTCGACGACCACTGCCAGGGCATCCGCCTGGTGGCCGAGGTCGGCGAGCCCGGCGAGGTCTACCACATCGCCGGCACGGCCGAGATGTCCAACCGCGAGCTGACCGAGCAGTTGCTCGCCGCGTGCGGCGCGACCTGGGACAGCGTCGACTTCGTCGACGACCGCAAGGGCCACGACCGCCGCTACAGCCTCGACGACACCCGGTTGAGGGCTCTCGGGTACGCCCCCCGCTGGACCTTCGACCAGGGTCTGGCCGACACGGTCGCCTGGTATCGCGACCACCCGACCTGGTGGAAGCCGCTGCGGGGGTGGTCGTGACCCGCTGGCTGGTCACCGGCGGCGGGGGCATGCTCGCCACCGATCTGGTCCGCGTCCTCGACGGGGCCGACGTCCGCGCACCCTCCCGCGCCGACCTCGACATCACCGACGAGACCGCCGTCGCCGAGGCCGTGAACTGGGCCGACGTGGTGGTGAACTGCGCGGCGTGGACGGCGGTCGACGACGCGGAGACCCACGAGGACGCCGCCCTGAGGATCAACGCTCCGCGTGCGCTGGCCGAGGCGGCGGGCCGCAAGCTCGTCCACCTGTCCACCGACTACGTCTTCTCCGGCGAGGGCCGCGAGCCCTGGCCGGAAGACGCCCCGACGGGCCCGGTCAACGCCTACGGCCGCACCAAGCTGGCCGGGGAGGAGGTCGTCGCCGACCACCACGGCACGATCGTCAGAACCGCCTGGTTGTACGGCGCCCACGGTCCCAACTTCGTGCGCACGATGGCCCGTCTCGAACGCTCTCATGAGGTCGTGACCGTCGTCGCCGACCAGCACGGCCAGCCCACCTGGACCCTCGATTTGGCCCGCCAGATCGTCGACCTGGTCAACGCGGGCGCGCAGGGCGTCTTCCACGGCACCAGCTCCGGCGCCACCACCTGGCACGGCCTGGCCCAGGAGGTCTTCCGCCTGCTGGGCGCCGACCCCGAGAGGGTGCGGCCGGTCGGCTCGGAGGCCTACCCCCGGCCCGCGACCCGTCCGAAGAACAGCGTGCTGGCCCACGGCGGGTGGGCGGCGGCGGGCCTCAAGCCGATGCGCGACTGGCGAGAGGCCCTGCACGACGCCTGGCCGGAGCTCTAGAGGGCCTTCTCCGCCGGAGAGACGATCACGTCCCGGGAGCCGTAGCGCGGCAGCGGCTCCTCCGACGCCAGTTCGGCGTCGGTGATGACGTGCAGCGCGTCGTGGCCGATGGCGCGGATCTCGTAGTTCTCCGCGCGCAGGTCGCGCAGCACCTGACGGAGCGCGGGAACGTTCCTGAGCACCTCGACGACGATCGTGGGCCGGGTGGCCAGCAGCTGCGGCCAGACCGCGCGCAGCACGCCGGCCTCGTAGCCCTCGATGTCGAGCTTGATGAGGTCGACGCCCTCGACCAGCTCCGACATCTTCACCGTCTGCACCGTGATCGTGCGGGAGGCCGGGCGGTTGCTGATGCCCTCGCCGCCCTCCGACAGGTAGGCCCCCGTCGGTGCGACGTAGCTCTCCTGGTCGGGCAGCGACAACTCCAGGGTCGCGGGCGCGTCGTCGGGCACCACGGCGGCCTGGATCACCTTCACGTTGACCAGCTCGTTGAGCTCGGCGTTGCGCGTCACGATCGCCGCCGCCTCGGGGTTGGCCTCCACCGCGACGTACGGGGTGCTCCCGGCCGCCTCCGCGCCCTGGACGGTGTAGTAGCCGATGTTGGCGCCCAGTTCGAGGATGCCGGTGGCCTTGGCGCACAGGTCGCGCCAGCAGGCCGTCTCCATGCCCTCGTAGCCGCGCTCGCCGTACCAGAACAGGATGCGCACCAGCCGCGACTCGACGGCGGCCAGCCGGATGCGGGGGTTGTCGGGCAGCGCGAAGTCGTCGACGAAGCCCAGCGGGCGGTGCCGCAGCACCTTCACCACCTGGCCGAGCAGGGTGCGGGAGACCCCGGAGGAGGAGTGGAATCCCGAGCGGGTCTTCATCGTCACCGCGGGCGGCACCACGACGAGGGCGCGGGAGAGCATTTCCCGGGCCCGCATTCGGACGCGCAGGACAGGCGAGAGCTTTTCGACCATGGACTTCTCTCGAATCGGGGCAAAATGTATCGACCCACAATAAGGGCGACCATCCTCTTTTTTCAGGACCCAATTCGATCAGGAAATATCGGACCCGCCCCTCCCTCCAGGGCGGGTCCGCCCCGCGTCAGCGCGCCCGGAGGCGCAGGTCGAAACTGATGTCGCTGGAGTCGGGCCGATCCTGGTGGATCTCGACGGTGATCGTGTTCTGGCCCTGCTGGAGCTGGCCGGGCGACAGCGCCACGTCGGTCCACTGCGACTCGGCCGCGCCCGAGATGGTGGACAGGGCCCGGCTGGCGGAGGTGATCGTGCCGGCCGGCAGGTTGTCGCGCCAGATCTCGGTGCCGTTCAGGTAGACGACCGCGCCGTCGTCGCGGATCACGCTCATGGTGACCTGGCTGAACGTCGCGGCGACGCCGAAGGTCGTGCGGAAGTAATAGGTGATGCGGCCCGTCGCGACCGGTTGCCGCTCGTCGCCGTCGCCGAAGCCGAACTGCGCCAGGCCCTGCGGCCAGCCGGAGTCGTCGAACCCGGCCGCCCGCCAGGCCGTGCCCTGGTCGCTGCCGTTGTCGAGGTAGCGCCACGACGAACCGGCCGGCACCAGCGTCACGTCGCCCGACGGCGGGATCAGCGGGAACTCCGTGTAGTTGGGCCGGGAGACCCCGTTGAGCTGGCCGTAGCCGCCGCCCGCGCGCAGCGCGTCGGGCCCGGCGTGCAATGCGAACACCTGCCCGTTGGCCGTGGGCGCGAAGTCGGTGTCGACCGCGCCGGTCCCGGCGTCGACGGCCGCGAAGTCACAACGCTGGAAACCGGCGAAGTCGGGGCAGAAGTGGCCGGCGGCGTACACGTAGGAGCCGCGTACCGCGACCGACTCCACGTCGCCGTCGGCGGTGCGCTCCCAGCGGCGCGACCCGTTGCTCAGGCGGTAGGCGGCCAGCCGTCCGCCGACCCCGGCGATGGCGGTGTAGACGCTGTCGGAGTCGGCGGCCAGGTCGAGCACCCAGCACTGGTTGCTCGGCAGGTCGCAGCTGGGCGGCGGGGCCCAGCCGGTGACCGTGCCGTTGAGGCCGACCGAGCCGAGGAACAACCGCGTCGCGCCGCCGAGGGTGCGGAACTGGCCGCCCACGATGACGCTGCCGCCGTCGGGCGCGGCCGCCATCGCCATGATCGTGTTGTTGGCGCCCGGGTTCCAGCCGCGCAGCGCGCCGCTGACCAGGTCGACCGCCGCCAGCCGGGTCCGGTTCTGCCCGGCCAGCTGCGTGAACGCCCCGCCGGCGTAGAGCGTGTCGCCGATCACGGCCAGCCCGCGCACCGTGCTGTTCGCGGCGGGCGTCCAGCCGCCCACGACGCTCCCGCTGCTCAGGTCGATCGCCGCCAGGCGGGTGCGGGTCTGCCCGGCCACCGTGGTGAAGTCGCCGCCGAGGAACACCCGGCCGTTCGCCACCGCGAGGACGTGCACCGCGCCGTTCACCGCCGGCGACCACGAGCGGACCAGGTCACCGCTGGCCGCGTCGAGCAGCGCGACGCGCTGGCGGCCGACCGTCTCACCGGTCGCGGAGTGCCGCAGGCTGGTGAACTCACCGGCGATCACCACCCGGTCTCCCGTGTGGGCGATGGCGAGGACCCGGCCGTTCGGCAGCCAGTTGGCGCGGGGCTGGGCCGAGTAGTCGGCCGCCCACGCCGGGGCCGCCAGCAGCCCGGTCAGCAGGAACAAGAGGGATGACACGGCCAGGATCGTGCGTCTGTGCATGGCCGGAGTATGAACCCGATTACCGCCTCAGTCGACGGACGACCGCGCCGAGCCCGATGAGCAGCGCCAGCCCGGCGACGCCGCCGAGCATGTACTGCGGCAACCGCGACGGCTGCTGCGTCCTGCCGATCTGCTGGATGGCGTTGGGGTCGGGCTGCGGGCCGGGTTTGCGCACCGGGCCGGTCGCCAGGTCCTTGGGCAGCGTCCAGGCGAACACCGCGCTCTTCTCGCCCTCGCTGCCGACGAGCAGGGTCTTGCCGTCGGCGCTGAGCGCCATCGACTCGCCCTGGGGCTGCTTCGGCGCGTCGAGGGTCTGCACCACGTGGCCGGTCACGTCGGTGAAGATGCGGATCTTGTTCAGCCCGCGCAGGTACATGCGGCCGTCGTAGCCGATCAGGCCGTCGGAGATGACGTGGGGGACCGCCACCAGCTTCTCAAGTCGGTTGGCCACGCCCGGCACCAGCGACGCGGGCGCGCCGTAGACGGCCCCGCCGGTCGGGGTCTTGCTGACGAAGTAGAGGTTGCCGTTGGTCGGGTTGATCAGGACCGCCTCGGAGTCCTGCGGGCCGTCGGGGTAGACGATCGGATACCGCTCGGCGGTCACCGTCGTGTCGGCCAGCACCTTCGGCTCGGTGAAGACGAACAGGGTCACCCCCGCCTGGCGGGACTTGTCGTTGTCACCCGTGTCGGCCAGGTAGATGAGGGCGTTGCCGCGCTGGTCGACGAAGCCGCCCATGGCCTCGGTGTCGACGGCCGGCGCGCCCTCGATGGTGACGGTCGCCTGGGTCGAGCCGTCGGGGCCGATGGCGTAGAGGGTGGCCGGTCCGCCGCCGTCGTTGTGGGTCCAGACCACACCGGGGTGGAGCGGGGAGGCGTAGAGGCCGCTGGACTCGGTGATCTTCGGGTTGTCGATGACCCGGTCCTGCTTCCAGGCGGCCTTCACCGGCGCGGGCGGGGCCGGTTCGGCGTACGCGGGCGCCGCCGCCGTCAGGGCGAACGCCAGGGCGGCGCTACTCAGCAGCGTGCGTCTCATGGGGGATCTCATTCCGTGACGGGACGGGGGCCTGGCGGCGGCGAAGGTGCCACCATAGGAGGAATCCCGAGGCCAGGCCGCCGAATCCGATGCAGTAGGGGGCCAGGTGGGCCAGATCGGGGGCGACCGCGAGCACGACCAGCATGGCCGTCAGGCCGATGCCGGTCTCGGCCGCCCTGACGATGAACACCAGGCGTGACAGGGTGTAGGCGGCCGCCATCATCGACAGCGGCAGCGTCGCCGAGAAGCTGACCGTGTAGGCCACCCACCCGCCCACGGTCACCGCGTCGAGGGTGAACGCGCCGCCGGTGATGAGCGGGCCGGCGTACCCGAGGACCGCGATGGCGGCGACCCCGCAGGCCAGCGTGCCGGCGATGAGCACCAGCGAGGCGGCCAGCGCGTTGCGGGGCCGGATGGGCACCCCGGCGTCGCGCCGCCGCACGAACGTGGGCAGCAGATAGGAGCCCGCGCCCTGCACGACCGTCAGCGCCGGCGACATCAGCAGCCGCCCGGCCTCGACGGCGGCCAGCACCGTACGCGACGCGAACGTGTCGATCGCCACCCGCATGACCAGCAGCGCGACCGGCCGCAGCGACGCCTGCGCCGACCGCCACGCGGCGAACGAGGTGACCTCGCCGAGCCCGGCGAGGCTCGGGCGCGGCAGCCGGTACTCCACCGACGGCAGCAGCGCCAGCGTCAGCCCCAGCGACACGAGCTGGCCCGCGCACATCGCGCCCAGGATCCACGTCAGCGTGAACGGGGTGCCGGTCAGCCAGAGCGCGGCCAGGATCGCCAGCGTCACCCCGACGTAGACGACGTCGTTGAGCACCAGGCGGCCGAACTCCAGCCGCGCGTTGAGCAGCCGCCGCGCGCTCTCCTGCGGCAACCACAACACGGTGAGCAGCGCGAACGCCACGACGCCCGGCCCGTCGGCCAGGTGGAGCAGCAGCGCGAACACGACGCCGACGACGGTCCCGGCCGCGGTCAGCCCGAGGATCGAGGCGCACAACGCGGCCCGCACGCGCGGATTGAAACGGTCCAACACGGTGAGCGAGTCGCCCACCCACGAGGAGAAGACGGTGGTGACCGCGACGAGCACGGCCATCATGATCGCGTAGGCGCCGAACGCCTCGGGCCCGAGGAACCTGACCGCGATGAGCTGTAAGACGACGCTCCCGCCCGCGGTGACGGCCTGGGAGGTGACGGAGCCGCCCGCCCGCGCGAGGAGGCGGCGGAGAGAACCGGCCATCAGGAGGTGGCGCCGGTGTCGATGGTCACCACGGGCTCGGCGTCGTCGTCATCCGGTTCGTCGGCGACCGGGGTCTTGGCCGGTGACTTCGGTGTGGGCGGCGGTTCGGGCCAGCTCCGGATCGGCGGCGGAGGCGCGGGCCTCTCGGGCCTCTCGGGCCTCTCGAGCGCGGGCGTGGCGGGCTCCGGTGGTTTCGCGGGCAGGCTGATGCGTTCGAAGGCGGCCGTCGGGCGGTCGTCGTATTCGGCCCTGGCCGGGGCCGAGCCGTTGACCTCGGGCCGGGGCAGCAGCGGGCGGCGCGGCTGGGCGGGCTTGTGGCGCTGGCCGGTCGGGGTGGTGACCTCGCGGATCGTGCCGATCGGGTTGGTGGCGCGCAGGAACGCGATCACGATGGCCAGCAGCGTGCCGACCGCGAGGCCGATCGCGATGTTGGTCGGCACCTTGCTCGGGGTGATCTTCAGCGGGTTGGCCTGGTCGACGAACCGGACGCCGCCGCCGAACTGGGCGAGGTCGATCGTCGCCTCCGACTCCTTCAGCTGGAGCTGCACCAGCGCCTCGGTCAGCGACGACTCGGTGGCGCTGCCGTCGGGGGCCCGCTTCAGGTCGTCCTGTACGCGGGTGCGCGTGGACCGCACGCTCTTGAGCAGCTTCTCCTGCTCGCGCTGGGCGTCGGCCTCGGTGAGGATCTGGTAGGCCGCCACGACCGAGTTGGCCATCTGCGCGGCCAGCTTGTCGGTCTTGGCCGTCGAGGTGATGACGACGATGCCGCCGGCCGTGCCGGGTGAGGCGGTGACGCTCTGCCGCAGGGTCTCGAGGTCGACGACGACCTTCTGCTCGTTCTCGAGCAGCTGCCGGGCCCGGTCGAGCACGCCCGCCGACTGGGCGAACGCGGCCCGCTGGGCGGTGTAGGCGATGTAGCTGCTGTCGGAGGACACGCCCATGCGCAGGTAGGTGGTGCTGCGCGGGTCGACGACCGCGAAGCGGGCGGTCGCCTCGACGTTGCCGAAGACGAAGAAGGTCGCCGCCCCCGCGGCGACGGCGGCGACGAGGATCAGTGCGAGCGACGACCACCGATAGCGCCACACGGCCTCAAGAAGACCGACCTCGGGGGTCTCGTCACGTTGGTCTGTGGCCACGAATGCCTGTTCTCCCCGCTTTTGCATTCCTCACATAAAGAAGTGGTCGGTTCACAGTTTAGACATCAGCCTCCGGCCCGAGAATCGCCCGCTTCATCGCCGTCGTGTAACGCACGAGGCCGAATCGGGACGTCGCATCGTCGAATCCCCTGTTCGCCAGGGCTTTGGCGGCGGGCCAGTCGGTGAGCAGCGATTCGACGGCGTCGGCCAGCGCGACCGCGTCGCCCGGGGCCACGAGCAGCCCGTTCTTCCCGTCGTCGACGATTTCCGCCAAGCCCTGCACCTCGCTGGCGACCACCGGTCGGCGGGCCAGCATGCCCTCGACGGCGACCAGGCCGAAGGGCTCGACCCGCGACGGCACCAGCACGACGTCGGCCGTGGCCAGAAGCGGCCACACCGGGTCGGCGAATCCGGCGAAGACCACCTCGGGGCCCGCTTTGGCGCGGAGCTCGGCCTCGTACCACTCGTAGCCGGGGAAGATGGTGCCGGCCAGCGTCAGCCTGATGGCGTGACCGCGCTCGGCCAGCAGCTTCGCCGCCTCGACGGCGACGTCGTTGCCCTTGCGGGGCGACAGGCGGCCGACCAGCACGAGGTGTCCCTCGTGCTCCGGGCGGGGGTCGGTGGGCGGGGGACCGGCGACGCCGTTGTGGATGACGGTCGTTTTCCCGTCAGGGGCGCCGTCGGCCACGATTCGGTCGCGCACGCTCCTGCTGATCGCGATGATCGTGTGCGCCAGTCGCAGCGGCAGCGCCAGCGCCCGCCTGACCGGAGCGGGCACGGCCTCCTCCGCCTCGTGGACGTGGCACACGACCTTCGGCACCCGCGCGAGCCGCCCGGCCAGCAACCACCAGGGGATGGTGACCGTGTTGACGTACAAGACCGAAGCGCGGTCGCGCCGCAGGTAGGACACCATGCGGGGGAGCGTGGTGGCCAGCTCCCAGGTGAGCTTCACCAGACCGGCCGGCTTCAGGTAGGCCTTGCGGAGCACGGGCACCGGGAGGATCTCGACCTCGGCCCCGGCGTCGCGAATCAAAGCGGACAAAGGGCCGTCTTTGGGCAAAGTGACCGTGATTTCGGCTGTTTCGGCCAGGGCCCGGACCGATTCGACGAGCATGCGGTCGGAACCGTAGAGATCGGGCGACGGGTGGGCCATCACCACTCGAACCATCGTTGCCGCATCCAAATGTTTGATTACCGTTTACGGTTGGATGTTCATCTTGTCATCCATCGAAGGGGACGCATGCGGATCGCCATGATCGGGACTCGCGGGGTGCCGGCCCGTTACGGGGGCTTCGAGACCGCCGTCGAGGAGATCGGGGCCCGCCTGGCCGACGCCGGGCACGACGTCCGGGTCTACTGCCGGGGGGCGGTGGAGAAGCTCCCGGCGTACAAGGGGATGACGCTCGTCCATCTGCCCGCCGTACAGCACAAGATCATGGAGACGCTCAGCCACACCGCGCTGTCGGTCGGCCATGTGCTGCTGCACCGCACCGACGTCGCGCTGGTGTTCAACGCGGCGAACGCGCCCCTGCTGCCGTTCCTGAAGCTGGCGCGCATCCCGGTGGCCACCCACGTCGACGGGCTGGAGTGGAAGCGGGCCAAATGGAACGGTGCAGGGCAGCGCTACTACCTGGCCGTCGAGAAGTTGTCGGTCCGCTGGTCGAAGCAGATCATCGCCGACGCCGTCGCGATCCAGGACTACTACCGCGAGACCTACGCCGCCGGCAGCGTCATGATCCCCTACGGCGCTCCCATTCAGGAGCGCTGCGACGACGACCTGCTGCGGGCCGAGGGTTATGAGCCCGGCGGCTACCACCTGGTGGTGGCCCGGTTCGAACCGGAGAACCACGTCGACCTGATCGTCGAGGGCTACTCGCGCAGCACCGCCCGGCTGCCGCTGATGGTCGTGGGCTCGGCGCCCTACGCCGAGGAGTACGTGAAGAAGATCAACGACCTGGCCGCCAAGGACGAACGCGTCAAGCTGGTCGGCGCCGTCTGGAACCAGGACCTGCTCGACGCCCTCTACGCCGGGTCGGCCACCTACCTCCACGGCCACTCCGTCGGCGGCACCAACCCCTCGCTGCTCCGGGCGATGGGCGCGGGCGCCCCGACGATCGCCTACGACGTCGTGTTCAACCGCGAGGTGCTCGCCGAGTCGGGCGCGTTCTTCGGCGGCCCCGACGACCTGGCGGCGGTGATCGAACAGGCCGAGGACGACCCGGCCGCCTGCCGCCGCCGCGGCGACCTGGCCCGCGAGCGCGCCCGCGCCCACTACACGTGGGACGACGTCGCGGCCCGCTACGAGAGACTCTGCCTGGACCTGCGCGGATGAGTTTCGTGCGCTACCCGCCGGGCCGGGCCAACGTCTGGATCCCGGTCGGCGACGCCCGGTCGGCCGCGGCCGGGCTGTCGCTGCTCACCTTCTCCAAGCCCCTCCCGCTGCTGGCCCAGCGGATCCTGCACCGGGCGGTGCTGGTCGCCGGGCCGTGGCTGCTGCCGGGCCGGCGCGAACCCTGGCGACCCCCGGTCGAACGCTGGGACCAGGTCCTCCGCGACGTCGCCGACGTCGTCGGCCCGGTCGACGAGGTCGCCCTCTACCTGCGGCCGCAGGCGTCCCGGCCCGGCGCGGCGGCCCTGCTCCTGCAGAAGGGCCGTCCGGCCGGGTTCCTGAAGGTCCGCGAGGGGCTCGACCACGAGGCCCAGGTGCTGCGGCTGCTCGACGGCGGCGACGGCTTCCGGGCCCCGGTCGTGCTCGGGCAGGGCCCGTCGTGGTTGCTGATCTCGGCGATGGAGCCGGTCCCGGCCCGTCCGTTCCGGGGGATCGACGTCGTCGACCTGGCCGGCCGGATCCAGCGCCTGCTCGCCAAGCTGCCCAAACCGCCCGGCACCCCCGACCACTGGTTGCCCATGCACGGCGACCTCACCCCGTGGAACCTGCGCCGGACCAGGGGGAGGACGCCGTGGCTGATCGACTGGGAGGACGCCGCGTGGGCGCCCCCCGGTTGCGACGAGGTCTACTACCGGGCCGCCGAGACGACCCTGTTCGGCACCGAACCGGTGCCCACGGGCTACGCCGAGGCCGCCGCCCACTGGGAGGCCGTGATCTCCCGGCGCAGCGACGACCTGCCCCTCAACGGCGGCATGCTCGCGGCGCTGGAGGTGCTCAGCCGGCCGTCCAGTCGCTGAGCCTGCGGCCGAGCAGCTCCTCCAGCCGCCGGTTGTGCGGGGCGAAGTGGCGGGCCAGCCTCTTGCGCACGTCGTCGGGGATGTCACCCGGGGCGGCGGCGTTCCACACCTTGCCCGCATCGGGCAGCGGCGCGGGCGGCAGCCCGAGGAACTCCGCCGCCCGGTCGCAGGCGGCCTGCGGGTCGCGGTAGAAGTCCTCGCTGGTCAGGATGTGGAACCGATCGCGGGGGAAGTGGGCGAACCACCGTTCGAGGCCGCGGGCGTATTCGCTCTGGGCGACGTACGACTGCTGTTCGTGGGCGTAGGACAGGTACGCCGGATCGGCGATGATCCGCTCCTCCTCCCCGGCGGTCCGCGACTCCTCGGCGGCCAGGGCCTCCTCGAACGTCAGGGTCTCCGCTCCGGCGCGCACCCGTTCGCGGTAGTGGGAGAACGTGCGCTCGACCGGGTCGCGTAAGACCAGGAGGATGCGCGCCGTTGGCACGTTCCCGGCGGCGCGTTCGGCGGCCAGCGGGTGGTGGAGGTAGTAGGGCGAGCCCTCGCCCGCGACCACCGGCCCGCCCGCCCTGCGCTCGGCCCGCGCCCGGTTCGACCGGCTCGGCAGGTGCGAGCGGTACCACCGCATCCCGCGCGCGTAGTTGGAGTCGAAGTAGTGCACGCCCTTCGTGTGGTTGGCCTTGGGCAGCAGGCCGGCCGCCGGGAACAGCGGGATCACCCTGGGGTGCTCCAGCAGGGCGAAGTAGAACGACGTCGAGCCCCCGCGCTTGGCCCCGATGAGCAGGAAGTCGGGATCGGGCCGGAACGCCGCCGTCGCCATGCCCCAGCCCCGGATGGCGGTTCGGCCCGCGTTCATCACGGGTTCAGGGAGCTTCATGTGACTCGTCCTCTCAACCGGTCCATAGTGAAAAGTTATTAACCGCTCGTATGCTGGCACACGTCACCAAGCGGAGCGGCGATTCGGGGGGACCGCGTGAGGGGTGCGCGCCACCGGCGGCTTCGTACGCAGTGGTGGCCCACGCTGCTTCCCCTCGGCATGATCCTCGCGAGCGACTACAAGTTCCGTTCGCGTGACGTCTCCGAAGCGGTCGGCGGCGGCATCGACGCCACCGTCCTGATGGAGATCGGCGTCTACGGCCTCTGCGCGCTCTACCTCTACCGCCGGTTCGGCCTGCGGGCGCCCCGGCGGGCGGCGCCGGCCGCGTTGATCCTGGCCTGGTTGTTCGCGGCCTACTGCGCCCTGTCGGTGTTGTGGACCCCGTTCCCCCCGTTCGCCGCCGTGCGGGCGAGCCAGCTCCTGGTCACCGCGATCGTGTGTCACGTGATCGCGACCCGGGCGCGGCGCGAGGACCTCTACCGGCTGGCGCACGTGTTCGTCGGCCTGGTCGTGGTCTCGGTCGCGTTCGGGGTGGCGGTGCCGCTCAAACGCACGCCCAACACGCAAGACCGGTTCAACTGGCTCTACGTGCATCCCGTCACGGCCGGCATGTTCCTGGGCGTCGCACTGCTGCTGTGCCTGGCGTTCCTGCTGCCGAACGGGCTGCCGCGCCGGTTCCCGTGGCCGGTCTACGCCGGTTCGGCGGGCGTCACGGCGGCGGCGCTGGTCGCCACCGGCACGCGGGGCGCGGCGGTCGGCATCCTCGCGGGGGTGGCGGCGTTCCTGCTCACCGCCCGGGGCAACCGGGGCCGGGTCGAGGTGATCATGGTCGGTACGCCGATCCTGGTCCTGCTGCCGTTGTTGTTCGGCGACAAGCTCCTGGAGTTCGCCACCCGTGGCGAGACCGTCGAACAGCTGGAGAGCCTCAACTCGCGTACCGACCTGTGGACCTTCGCCTACCAGGCGGTGATGAACCGCCCGGTGTTCGGCAACGGCATGTCGTCGGCGCGCGGGTTGTTCCTCGACGCCCTGGGGCTCGGCGGGGGTCACAACATCTTCGTCAACGTGCTCGTCGAAGGCGGCCTCATCGGGGCGGCGATCTTCTGCCTGCTCCTGGTCGTGGTGCTGACGGTGAACCTGTCGTTCACCCGGGTCCAGGAGGTCCGGGTCGAGGCGGCGTTGCTGCTCGGTTTGATGACGTTTCTGGTGGTCGACGGCTTGACCGCCGACCAGATGGCGGGCGCGGCGAACGTCGCGTCCATCTGGATGTTCCTCATCGTGGCGTGGACTTGTGTTATCACACGTAAACCTGTGAGACGTGACGAGCGTCACGATACGCGTGAGGCCGGTGTGGTCTCACCTGTGCCCTGAAGGGGACCAAATGCGCAAGACCCTGATATCGGGCCTGATCGCCGCGTTAGCGGTGACGCCCGTCCCCGCGGCGATGGCCGACACGGCCCCCGCCACGGGGGAAGTCGCCACAGTCACGGCCGACGCCCTGCCCACCTGGCAGACCGACGGAGTGGTGCTGACGATCGAGATCGTCAACGGGGTGACCTACGTCGGAGGCAACTTCGACAACGTCCGTCCGCCGGGCGTGCCCAAGGGGGGCGCGGGCGAGGTGCCGCGGGTCGGCTTGGCCGCGTTCGACACCGCCACCGGCGACCTGCTGCCGTGGAACCCGGTGGCCTTCTCGCCGACGTTCACCGACGACCAGGCGCAGAACGAGTGCGACAAGATCTCCACCGGCACCTACCGCTGCGACACGGTGTGGGAGATCAAGGCCTCGCCCGACGGCTCGAAGATCTACGTCGCCGGCGACTTCAACAAGATCGACAGCTCGCGGCGTGACCGCATGGCGGCCTTCGACACCGCCACCGGCGCCCTCGACCCCGACTTCAAGCCGGTGTTCAACAACCGGGTGCGCGCGATCGCCGTGTCCGATACGACCGTCTACGCGGGCGGCCACTTCACCACGGTGAACGGCGAGACCCGCACCCGCCTGGCCGCGTTCGACGCCTCGACCGCCGCGCTCACCTCGTGGACGCCGACGGCCGACAAGCGCGTCAACGCGATGATGCTGACCCCCGCGGGCAACCGCCTCATCGTCGGCGGCGACTTCGACCGCATCAACGGCGTCAAGCAGCACGGCCTGTCGGCCGTCAACGTGAGCGACGGCTCCAAGGGCACGTTCAACAGCAACGACATCCCGGCCAACAGCTCCAGCAGCCGCTCGTGGGTGACCGACATCGTCTCCGACGGCACCCGCATGTACGCCAGCGCCAACGGCGAGGGCACCTTCGACGGCCGCCTGGCCTTCAACCCCGACAACGGCTCGCGCATCTGGATCAACAACTGCCTCGGCGCGACCCAGGCGATCTCGGTGATGGGCGGCGTCCTCTACAGCGGCAGCCACGCCCACCGCTGCAACATGCAGAACTACTACGGCAACGACGGCTTCCCCGAGACCAAGCCGCACCGCCGCTACCTCGCCGAGCCCGCCGGCACGGCGCAGGGCGGCAAGCAGACCATCCTCCACTGGTTCCCCAACTCGGCCCCCGGCACCGTCTACCCCTGGGTCCAGGGCCCGTGGTCCATGGCCAACGACGGCACCTACCTGTGGGCCGGCGGTGACTTCACCGAGGTCAACGACGTGGCGCAGCAGGGCCTCACCCGCTGGACCTTCCACGAGACCAAGCCCGACACCGGCGGCCCCATCCAGGCCGGGTTCGGCGCGCCGACCCTCCAGGCCAACGGCGGCGGCAAGGTGACCGTCCGCTGGGGCGCCACGTGGGACCTCGACAACCGCAAGGTGCGCTACGAGGTGCTGCGCAACGACGGCCAGGTCGCCTGCACCGCCGAGGCGTTCTCGGTGTTCTGGAACCTGCCGAACCTCTCGTGCCAGGACACCGGGCTCACCCCCGGCGCGTCGCACACCTACCGGGTGCGCGCGATCGACCCGTACAACAACCGCGTCTCCAGCCCGACCAGCGCGTCGGTGACGGTTTCGTGAAACGGGGGCTCGCCGCCGCGGGGGCCGTCGCCCTCGCGGTGGCGGGCGTCCTGATCGGGGCCGCGCTCATGCGGCCCGACACCGCAGGTCCGGCCCAGCCGTCGTGGAAGACGGCCGGGCCGGCCCCGCTGGGGACGGCCGACTACCCCGTCCCCGAAGGCGCCTTCTTCGTCGCCCCCGACGGCGACGACGCGCAGCAGGGCGGCGAAGGCAGGCCCTGGCGCACGCTGGCCCATGCCGTGGAGACCGCCCCCGAGGGCTCGACGATCGTGCTGCGGGCGGGCGTCTACCACGAGAAGGTCGAGATCTTCCGCAAGCGCCTGGCCATCCAGAACCACCCCGGCGAGGTCGTCTGGTTCGACGGCAGCGAACCGGTCGGCGGCTGGGTCCGCGACGGCTCCCTCTGGCGGCGCGACGGCTGGGACGTGCGCTTCGACAACACCGACTTCACCGCGGGCGGCGGCGAAGACTGGCACATGGTCGACCCGGAGCACCCGATGGCCAACTGGCCCGACCAGGTCTTCGTCGACGACCGGCAGCTGACCCAGGTGCGGAGCGCCGAGCAGGTGGGCCCCGGCTCCTTCTTCGTCGACTACCAGGCCGGCCGCCTGTTCATCGGCGACGACCCCACCGGCCGCGAGGTGCGCGCCACCACCCTCGACGAGGCCCTCTACTTCGAGGGCGCCGACGGGTCGTCCCTCAAGGGCGTGGGGGTACGGCGCTACGCCACCTCCCTGGCCAGGATCGCCGCCGTCAAGGCGTTCGCCGACGACATGACGATCGAGAACAGCGTCTTCGCCGAGACCTCGGTCACCGGCCTGTCGCTGAAGGGCGCCCGGATCACCGTCAGGAACAACCTGTTCGCGGGCAACGGCCAGGTCGGCATCGGCGGCCACAAGTCCGACGACGCGACGATCGTCGGCAACATCAGCCGCGGCAACAATGTGGAGCGTTTCATGATGGCCCCGGTCTCCGGCGGCCTGAAGATCACCGAGTCGAAGCGCATGACGGTCGTCGGCAACCTCATGGAGGACAACCGGGGCCCCGGCATCTGGCTCGACGAGTCGATCGTCGGCGCCGTGGTCGCCCGCAACCTGGCCCGGAACAACGCCCACCACGGGATCCATTTCGAGATCTCGGCCGGGGCGCTCATCGCCGGAAACATGGTGACCGGCAACGGCACCAACGGCATCTATGTGAACGAGTCGAGCGACGTCCGGGTCTGGAACAACACCGTAACCGACAACAAAGGCCGCCAGATCTATGTGATCGACGGCGCGCGGCAGCAACTCACCCCGGGAGTGACCTGGAATGTGAGTGGCGTCGAGGTGCGAAACAACGTGCTTTCCTCGGCGGGAGCCGAGCCTCTGGTGGCGGTACGCGATCTGACCCGCCGCAAGGGCGCGGCCGACATGGCGAGCCTCGACCACAACGTCTACCAGCGGCGCGGACCAGGGCCGCTGGCCGACTGGGCCGACTGGACGCGGGCCGACGCCGACGTCGCCTCGGTGGCCGATCTGCGCCGGATGACCGGTCAGGAAAGCCACGGCAGTGAGCCGAAAAATGGTGATTTGCCCGATGGTGCGCCGCTGCCTTCCGACGTCGCCGAGTTGTTCGGCGAGGAAGCCGGGACGGTGCTTAAATCAGGCGCTCCAGAAGGTGAACTTTAATCGTTACTTCATGTCCCACGGGTTACTCCTTGCTTGATTAAACCGTTCCATTACTCTTGCATCGATGTGAGAACGATCTCCTGAGATGTAGGTAACCGTGGTAATTCGATCATCGCGAGTGGCCGCCTTCCTGGCCGCGTCATTACTGGGGGCGTCGCTCGCGGCGATCCCCCTTCCCGCCCGGGCCGACATCGACCCGCCGCCGGGAGTCACCGAGACCGTCACGGCCGACGCACTGCCCACGTGGCAGATCAACGGCGTGGTCTGGAAGATGGCCACCGTCGGCAACACCGTCTACGCGGTCGGCAGCTTCACGCGCGCCCGCCCGCCGGGCACCGCCCCCGGGAACGCGGCCGAGGTGGTGCGGTCGAACATCCTGGCCTTCAACATCACCACGGGTAACGTCACCTCCTTCGCCCCGACCCTGAACGCGCAGGCGCGCACCATCGCCGTCTCGCCCGACCAGACGAAGATCTACATCGGCGGCGACTTCACCCAGGTCAACGGCCAGACCCGCAACCGGGTCGCCGCCTTCGACGTCGCCACGGGCAACCTCGAGTCGTGGGCGCCCTCGGTCGGCAACGTGGTCCGCGCGATCACGGTCTCCAGCTCGACCGTCTACATCGGCGGCAACTTCTTCAGCGTCAACGGCCAGAGCCGCAACCGCCTGGCCGCCGTCAACCGGAGCAACGGCGCCAACCAGCCGTGGGCGCCCGACACCGACGACGAGGTCTTCGCCCTGATCATGTCGCCCGACCAGAGCCGGGTCATCGTGGGCGGCAAGTTCCAGCAGCTCAACAACGCCACCCGGGTGGGCATCGGCGCCCTCGACCCGGTCACCGGCGACTCGCTGCCGTGGAGCAGCAACCCGATCCCGGCGCGGATCGGCAACGACTACTCGATGACCTACGACCTCACCACCGACGGCACCAACATCTACGCCGCCGCCGACGGCGAGGGCTGGCACTGGTTCGACGGCCGGTTCGCGGTCGAGCCCAACACGGGCGACCTGATCTGGCTCGACAACTGCTACGGCGCCAGCTACAGCGTCTTCCCGATCAACAACGTGCTCTACAGCGTGGGCCACGCCCACGACTGCGAGTCGATCCGCGGTTTCCCCGAGGTCTCGCCGACCCGCTGGCAGCGCGCGCTGGCCACGACGATCGAGGCGACCGGCACCGACCCGATGCCGCCGTCGAACAACAGCCAGTACAGCGGTCAGCCCACGCCGACCCTGCTCCACTGGTTCCCGCAGGTCAACGCCGGTTCCTACACCGGCATGAACCAGGGCGGCTGGGCCCTGTCGGGCAACAGCGACTACCTGGTCATGGGCGGCGAGTTCACCACCGTCAACGGCGGCGCGCAGCAGGGCCTCACCCGGTTCGCGGTCAAGGCGCACGCGCCGAAGACCTCCGGGCCGATCCCGTCGGCCGACCTGACCCCGACCGCGGTCTCGCTCAACGCGGGCACCGCACGCCTGAGCTGGAAGACCACCTGGGACCGCGACCACGCGAAGGTGAAGTACCAGATCCTCCGCGACGGCGGCACGACCCCGATCGGCGAGGTCGAGGTCGACTCCAACTTCTGGACCCTCCCCTCGGCCGGCTTCATCGACGAGGGCCTCACGCCCGGCTCGGTGCACACCTACCGCGTCCGCGCCGTCGACCCCCAGGGCAACGCCGTCGGCAGCGGCACCTCCGACCCGGTGACGATCTCCTCGGCGGGCGCGCTCAGCGACTACGCCGAAGCCGTCATCGACGACGGCGCCGCCGCCTACTGGCGGCTCGGCGAGGCCTCGGGCACGACCGCCTTCGACTACGCCGCCTTCACCGACGCCACCCGTGACGCCGGCACCTCCCAGGCGAGCCCCGGCGCGATCAACGGCGACGCCGACGCCGCGGCGGCCTTCAACGGCACCGGCACCGGCCTGGTGAAGACCAACAGCACGGTCGCCACCACCCCGGCCTTCTCGATCGAGGCCTGGGTCAAGACCACGTCGAACCAGGGCGGCAAGATCGTCGGGTACGGCGCCTCCGCCACCGGCGAGTCGGGCAGCTACGACCGGCACGTCTACATGGACAACGCCGGCCGCGTCTACTTCGGCGTCTACCCCAACGCGGTGCGCACGGTGAACAGCGCCCCCGGCTTCAACGACGGCCAGTGGCACCACATCGTCGCCACCCAGGGCACCGGCGGCATCGCCCTGTACGTCGACGGCCGCCGCGTCGGCCAGGACCCGTCGGTGACCACGGCCCAGTCCTACACCGGCTACTGGCGGATCGGCGGCGACAACCTCAACGGGTGGCCGAACCGCCCGACCAGCCTCTACCTCAACGGCCAGATCGACGACGTCGCGATCTACCCGACGGCCCTCGCGCCGGCCAAGGTCGACGCCCACTTCGTCGCCTCAGGCCGCACCAGCCCGATCCCGCCGCGCCCGGCCGACGACTACGGCCGCGTCGTCTACGACGACGAGCCGGTGACCTACTTCCGGTTCAACGAGGCCAACGGCCCGGCGGCGGTCGACGCCAGCACCAGCGGCGTCAACGGCACGTTCACCAACACCAACGTGACCTACAACCAGACCGGCGCGATCGTCGGCTCGACCAACCGGGCGGTCCGGGTGCAGAGCGGCGGCCGGGCGGTCTCCGGCAACGCGACGACCAACCCGACGACCTACTCGGCCGAGGTCTGGTTCCGCAGCTCGTCGAACCAGGGTGGCAAGATCGTCGGCTTCGGCAACACCGCCAGCGGCACCAGCTCCAACTACGACCGCCACGTCTACATGCGCAACGACGGCCGCCTGGTCTTCGGCACGTACACCGGCGCGTTCAACCTGATCACCACGACGGCTGCGTACAACAACAACCAGTGGCACCACCTCGTGGCGACCCAGGGCGCCGACGGCATGAAGCTCTACGTCGACGGCGCGCTCGTGGGCACCAACGCGCAGACGAGCGCCGAGAGCTACTCGGGTTACTGGCGCTTCGGCAGCGACACGCTGAACTCCTGGCCGAACCGCCCGAGCTCCGACAACTTCAACGGGTGGCTCGACGAGGGCGCGATCTACACCAAGGTGCTCAGCGCGGCCGAGATCGCCCAGCACTACCAGGAGGGCACCGGCACCGGCCCGGCCAACCAGCCGCCGACCGCGTCGTTCACCTCCTCCTGCACCGACCTGGAGTGCTCGTTCGACGCCTCGGCGTCGGCCGACGCCGACGGGACGGTCGAGAGCTACGCCTGGGACTTCGGCGACGGCCAGACCGGCACCGGCGCCACCCCGACCCACGCCTACACCGCCGCCGGTGACTACCCGGTCACCCTGACGGTCACCGACAACGACGACGCCACCGCCAACAGCGGCAGCGTGGTCGTGCCCCGCCCAGCCGCCAACCCGCCGTCGATCATCGCGAACGACACCTTCGGCCGGACCCTCAACGGCGCGCTCGGCACCGCCCAGACCGGCGGCCCGTGGACGCTCGTCGGCGGCACCGGCAACTTCTCCGTCGACGGCAACGCGGCCAAGCTCGCCCTCCCGGCGACGGCGGCCAACCCGCGCGCCTACCTCGACGGGGTGTCCAGCACCACCGCCGACCTGTCGTTCTCGATCGCGTCCGACAAGGTCGGCACCGGCAACGGCACCTACCTGTTCGCCTCCGGCCGCCGCGTGGCGGGCGTCGGCGAGTACAAGGTCCGGGCGCGGCTGCTCCCGTCGGGCGTCGGCCTCGCGCTGATCCGCACCGCCGGGGCCAGCACCGACACCCTGATCACGTCGGAGACCATGATTCCGGGCCTGACCTACACGCCGGGCCTGGTGCTCAACATGCGGGTGCTCGTCACCGGCACCAACCCGACGACGATCTCCGGCAAGGTCTGGAACGCCGCCGCGACCGAGCCCGCCTCCTGGCAGGCGACGACCACCGACGCCACCGCGAACCTCCAGGTCGCCGGCGGCGTGGGCATCGGCGCCTACCTGTCGGGCACCGCGACGAACGCGCCGATCACCCTGACGGTCGACGACCTCGCCGCGAGCAACCTGGCCGCCGCCCCGACGGCCGCGTTCACGCCCACCTGCACCGGCCTGACCTGCGACGTCGACGCCTCGGCCTCGACGGCCGGGTCGTCGGCCATCGCGAGCTACACGTGGAGCTACGGCGACGGCGGCGCCCCCAGCACCGGCCAGACCGGCTCGCACACGTACGCGACGCCCGGCACCTACAACATCACCCTGACCGTGACGGGCGCCGACGGCCGGACCTCGGTCGTGGTCCAGCCCGTGACCGTCGCCTAACCGATCATCGATGCCCCGCCGGGTTCGCCCGGCGGGGCATCTGTCATGTAAGGAGTCCCCATGGAAGAACTGCCGATCAAGGGCGCCTACCTGCACACCCCGAGGCTGTTCCACGACGACCGGGGCACGTTCATGGAGTCGTTCCGGGCCGCCGACCTCGCCGAGGCCGCCGGCCACGGCCTGCGCCTGTCCCAGGCCAACACCTCGGTCTCGGCCAAGGGCGTGATCAGGGGCGTCCACTACGCCGACGTGCCGCCCAGCCAGGCCAAATACGTGACGTGCCTGTCGGGCCGCATCCTCGACGTGATCGTCGACCTCCGGGTCGGCTCGCCGACGTTCGGCGAGCACGTGCCGGTGGTCCTCGACTCCGAGAGCTTCCGGAGCGTCTACATTTCCGAGGGCCTCGGCCACGGCTTCGCCGTCCTCAGCGACAGCGCGACGGTCTTCTACCTGTGCTCCGAGCCCTACGCGCCGACGCGGGAACGCGGCCTCAACCCGCTCGACCCGGAGCTGGGCATCGACTGGCAGGTCGCCGAACCGATCCTGTCGGAGAAGGACGTACAGGCCCCCACAATGAAGCAGGCCCTCGACGAGGGCCTGCTTCCTGATTTCGAGACGTGTACGACCTTCTACAAGACCCTGTCTTAGGGCAGATTCCTGGCGCGAGCCACGGCCGGCCTTCGGCCGTCCGCGTCTCGCTTAGTTGATCTTCCAGGTGTCGCCGCCCTGGAGGAGTTCGTCGAGGTCGCCGGGGCCGCGCTGGGCCACGGCGAGGTCGAGCTGCTCGCTCATCAGGTGGTCGTAGGAGGGCCGGTCGACCGACCGGAAGATGCCGATCGGCACGTGCTGGAAGGCCGGCTCGTCGAGCCGGCTCAGCGCGAACGCGAGCGACGGGTCGGGGTTGTGCATGTCGTGGACGAGGATCTCCGACTCGGCGATCGAGTCGCGCGCCACGACCTCGAGACCGCCGGTCGGGGCGATCTTGACCGCCTGGGAGGCGTTGGCGATCGGCTGCCCGTGCTCCAGGCGCAGCGTGATCACGTCGCGCTTGTCGGGGTCCTTGAGGTCTTCGAACGCGTTGTCGTTGAAGATGTTGCAGTTCTGGTAGATCTCGACCAGCGAGGTGCCCCGGTGGGCGGCGGCCTCGCGCAGCACGCTGTGCAGGTGCTTGCGGTCGGAGTCGATGGTCCGGGCGACGAACCCGGCCTCGGCGCCGACGGCCAGCGAGATCGGGTTGAACGGCTTGTCGAGCGAGCCCATCGGCGTCGACTTGGTGATCTTGCCGACCTCGGAGGTGGGCGAGTACTGGCCCTTGGTCAGCCCGTAGATCCGGTTGTTGAACAGCAGGATGTTCAGGTTGACGTTGCGGCGCAGCGCGTGGATCAGGTGGTTGCCGCCGATCGACAGGGCGTCGCCGTCACCGGTGATCACCCACACCGACAGGTCGGGGCGCGAGGCCGCCAGACCGGTCGCGATGGCCGGGGCGCGGCCGTGGATCGAGTGGAACCCGTAGGTGTTCATGTAGTAGGGGAACCGCGAGGAGCAGCCGATGCCCGACACGAACACCGTGTTCTCGCGCTTGATCCCCAGCTCGGGCATGAACGACTGCACGGCGGCCAGGATCGCGTAGTCGCCGCACCCGGGGCACCAGCGCACCTCCTGGTCGGACTTGAAGTCCTTCAGGGTCTGCTTGCCCTCGGCCTTCGGCACCAGGGCCAGGCCCTTGCCATTCAAGCTCTCACTCACTGTCGATCACTTCCTGGATCACTCCGGCCAGCTCCTCGGCCTTGAACGGAAGCCCGCGCACGCGGTTGTAGCTGATGATGTCGACCAGGTACTTGGCCCGCAGCAGCAGCGCGAGCTGGCCCAGGTTGATCTCGGGCAGCAGCACCTTGTCGTAGGACTTCAGCACCTCGCCGATGTTCTTCGGGAAGGGGTTGAGGTGACGCAGGTGGGCCTGCGCGACCTTGTGGCCGCCCCGGCGCACCCGGCGGGCCGCCGCGGCGATCGGGCCGTAGGTCGAACCCCAGCCGAGCACCAGCACCCGCGCGTCGCCGTCGGGGTCGTCGACCTCGAGGTCGGGCACGTCGATGCCGTCGATCTTGGCCTGGCGCAGCCGGACCATCAGATCGTGGTTGTTCGGGTCGTAGGAGATGTTGCCGGTGCCGTCGGCCTTCTCGATGCCGCCGATGCGGTGTTCGAGGCCGGGGGTGCCGGGGATCGCCCACGGGCGGGCCAGCGTCTCGGCGTCGCGCTTGAACGGCAGGAAGGTGGTGCCGTCGTCGCCGTTCGGCTCGGTCGTGTAGGGCACCGAGATGTCGGGCAGCTCGGCCTGCGACGGGACCTTCCACGGCTCGGAGCCGTTGGCCAGGTAGCCGTCGGAGAGCAGCATCACCGGGGTGCGGTACTTGATCGCGATCCGGGCGGCCTCGACGGCGGAGTCGAAACAGTCGCTCGGCGTCGCCGGGGCGATCACCGGCACCGGCGACTCGCCGTTGCGGCCGAACAGCGCCATCAGCAGGTCGGTCTGCTCGGTCTTGGTCGGCATGCCGGTCGAGGGGCCGGCGCGCTGCACGTCGACCACGATCAGCGGCAGCTCGGTGGTGACCGCGAGGCCCACCGTCTCGGCCTTGAGCGCCACGCCGGGGCCCGAGGTGGTGGTCACGCCGAGCGCGCCGCCGAACGCCGCGCCCAGCGCCGCGCCGACGCCGGCGATCTCGTCTTCGGCCTGGAAGGTCCGGATGCCGAACCGCTTGTGCTTCGACAACTCGTGGAGGATGTCGGAGGCCGGGGTGATCGGGTAGGAGCCCAGGAACAGCGGCAGCTTCGACTGGACCGACGCCGCGACCAGCCCGAGGGCCAGCGCCTGGTTGCCGGAGATGTTCCGGTAGACGCCGGCGCTCAGCGGGGCGGGTTTGATCTCGTACGAGACCGAGAAAGCCTCGGTCGTCTCGCCGTAGTTGTAGCCGGCGTTGAAGGCGGCCACGTTGGACTTGGCGATCGCGGGCTTCTTGGCGAACTTGGTCTCGATGAACTTGATGGTCGCCTCGACCGGGCGGCCGTAGAGCCACGAGAGCAGGCCGAGGGCGAACATGTTCTTCGCGCGCTCGGCGTCCTTCTTCGAGATGTCGAACTCTTCGAGCGCCTTGACCGTCAGCGAGGTCAGCGGCACCGAGTGGAGCCGCCACTCGGCCAGGCTCTCGTCTTCGAGCGGGTTGGTCTCGTAGCCGACCTTCTGCAGGTTCCGCTTGGTGAACTCGTCGGCGTTGGCGATGATGTCGGCGCCGCGCGGGAGGTCGGACAGGTTCGCCTTGAGGGCGGCCGGGTTCATCGCGACCAGGACGTTGGGCGCGTCGCCTGGGGTGAGGATGTCGTGGTCGGCGAAGTGGAGCTGGAAGCTCGACACTCCGGGGAGGGTGCCTGCCGGGGCGCGGATCTCGGCCGGGAAGTTGGGCAGCGTCGACAGGTCGTTGCCGAACGACGCCGTCTCCGCGGTGAATCGGTCGCCGGTGAGCTGCATGCCGTCGCCGGAGTCACCCGCGAACCGGATGATCACGCGGTCGAGTTGCTGCACCTGCTTGGTCACAGCGCTCAGTCCTCCTCGACAGACCAAGGCGAGGTCTGCTCGTGGCACGTGTGTGAATTCAATGCTAGATCCCTTTGTCGCGCTTATACGAATGCGCGTGGGTTGTGACCTTTGTCGCTCGTGTGGGGGGATGGGGCGTCAGTCGGGCAGGGCTTGACACAGTCCCGACGCGATGCGGCACAGGTCGACGTGCCGGCGAGCGAAGAGGATGATTCGGGTCACGGTGCCTAACTATATGTCCCCGCTGGATTCACGGTAGCGGCCGCCCATAGCGCGAGACGGCGACGTCCACGGCCGATTCGTAGGTTCGGCCTGGCTGCATCGGGCGTGTTCCGTACAACTCGGGAACGGTGACAAAAGAGTATCCGCGTTCTTCGAGTTCCTTGAGGATCAGGGGGATGGCTTCGGGGGTGGCGGGGCCCAGGTCGTGCAGGAGCACGATCGAGCCGGGCTTCACGGCCGAGGTGACCCGCTTGCAGATCTCCTGGGGGGTGGCGTCGCCCTCGTCGCCGCCGTCGACGTCCCAGGTGACCACGCTGAGCTTCAGTTCGCCGGCGACCTTGGCGACGTCGGGGTTGGTGGCGCCGTAAGGGGGCCGCATCAGGGCCGGGAGGCTGCCGGTCGACTGGGCGATGACGTCCTGGGTGCGCGACAACTGCTCGTAGATGCGGTTGTCCGGCATCGTCGTCAGGTCGCGGTGCGACCAGCTGTGGTTGCCGACCAGGTGCCCGTCGCGGGCCATCCGGCGCAGCAGGTCGGGCCGGGCCGCCGCGCTGGTGCCGGTGAGGAAGAAGGTGGCGCGGGTGGAGCCGAGCGCCGTCAGGATCCGGTCGGTGTACGGCCCCGGCCCCTCGTCGAACGTCAGGGCGACGCAGCGGGCGACCCGGCAGTCGACCTTCCCCGGCACCGCCCGCGCCGTGGCCTCGGGCGGGTCGCGCAGTTCCGGCGGGGTGGTCGGCCGGGCCGACTCGACGGCCCGCTGGGCGTTCCTGCCGAAGTCCGACAGCAGCGGGATCGCCTCCTGCCGGGGGATGGCCGTGGCCACCCGGCCCAGCGCGCCCGGCCCTATCTCGTAGTCGTCGAACTCCACCACCAGATCGCCGCGCGAGTTGAAGTCGAGCGAGTCGAACAACATCCGGTCGGGCCTGATCGCCGCGTGGTCGACGTCGGCGTCGTCGGCCAGCCGGGCCCCGACCGCCTTGGCGAGGGCGTCGAGGTTCTTGACCAGCAGATCGGAGGTGACGACGCGGGCGCCGTCGTACCAGAGGGTCCGGGTCGAGTTGACCCACGACGCGCCCTCGAAGCGGCCCGTCCGCAGGCGCACGCCGCTGACCTTCGGCGACACGGCCGTGAGCTGCCAGTCGACGTTGATCTCCGACTTGGGCAGGGCGGCCTTGCCCTTGGCGGCCTTCTCGTTGAAGGCCTTGGCCTCGGCGACCAGGTCGGCCCGCATGCGGTCGCTCAGCGCCGCCGCCCCGGGGATCTGGGGGTAGGTCAGGTGCACATGGGCCTTGCCCGTCTCTTTGTAGATCGTCTGCACCTGGAGACCGGGCACGACGGCGGGGTCGACGAAGGTCAGCACCGTCGGCTCGGACGACGGCGGCACCTCGTCTGCCGGGGAGTTGAAGGCAACGCCGCACGCGCAGCACGCGGCGGCGAGCGTCGCGATTCCTCCGGTGAATCGCAAAACGGGCATAAATGTCAGATTATTGGCGCTTGAGCGTGGTTTGCTGTGACTTGGCAGTGTCCGTGAGCTTCTTTGGTTCGGCGTTCAACTGCGCGATTATCAAGGGGTGGACGGATACTTCGGGTCGTACGCGGTGGTCGCCGTGCTGCTGGCCATCGGGGCGGCGATCTTCGCCGGGGCCCTGCTGATCAACCGGCTGCTGCGCCCCGACCGGCCCACCGAGGCCAAGCTGACCACCTACGAGTGCGGCGTCGACCCCGTCGGCGACGGCTGGGCCCAGTCGCAGGTCAGGTACTACGTCTTCACGTATCTTTACGTCGTCTTCGCCGTCGACGCCGTGTTCCTGTTCCCCTGGGCGACCGTGTTCGCCGCCCCGGGCTACGGCCTGACCACTCTCGTCGAGATGTTCGTCTTCCTGGCGTTCATCGCGCTCGGCATCGTCTACGCGTGGCGCAAGCGCGTGCTCACTTGGACGTGACCCATGGTTGATCTGCCCACCCCGACGTTCGGCCCGGCGGCCCGCCTCGCCCCGAAGCCGATGAAGTTCGTGCTGAACTGGGGCCGCCGCTACTCGTTGTGGGTCTTCAACTTCGGCCTGGCCTGCTGCGCGATCGAGTTCATCGCCACCTCGATGAGCCGCCACGACTTCATCAGGTTCGGGGTCATCCCGTTCGCCAACGGCCCCCGCCAGGCCGACCTGATGATCGTCTCGGGCACGGTCACCGACAAGATGGCCCCAGCCGTCCTGCGCCTCTACGAGCAGATGCCCGACCCGAAGTACGTCATCTCGTTCGGGGCCTGCTCCAACACCGGCGGCCCCTACTGGGACTCCTACTGCGTCACCAAGGGCGTCGACCAGATCATCCCGGTCGACGTCTACGTGCCCGGCTGCCCGCCCCGCCCCGAGGCGCTGCTCCACGGGATCATGAAGCTCCAGGAGAAGATCGCGGGGGAGTCGCTGGCATGATCTTCGACGAGTTCGGCTCCCGGGTCGTGGTCTCCGAGTCGTTCGGCGAGACCACGGCCGACGTCGGCCCGGCCGACTGGATCGAGGTGCTGACCTCCTGCCGCGACAAGGGCTACGCCTTCTTCGACTGGCTCACCGCCGTCGACAACCCGCCCGAGGGCTTCGCCGTCGTCGCCCACCTCGCCGACCAGGAGAAACACCTTCGTCTGCTGGTACGCACCCACGTCCCGCTGGCCCACCCGGTGTTGCCGTCGGCGGTCGGGGTGTTCCGCGGGGCCGACTGGCACGAGCGGGAGACCTTCGAGATGTTCGGCGTGGTCTTCGAGGGCCACCCCGACCTGAAGCCCCTGCTGCTGCCCGACGGCTTCGAGGGGCACCCGCTGCGCAAGAGCTTCGTGCTGGCCGCCCGGGTCGCCAAGACCTGGCCCGGCGCGAAGGAGCCGGGCGAGTCGGGCGGCGCGCCCTCGCGCCGGAAGATGTTGCCGCCCGGCGTGCCGACCGACTGGGGGCGCAATGCCTGAGCTGCTGGAAGTCGCGATCAGGGTGGTCGTGATCGTCGGGGCGTTCCTGCTGCTGCCGCTGATCGTCGGCCAGATGGAACACAAGGCCATGGCCCACATGCAGTCACGCCTCGGCCCCATGTACGCCGGCGGCTTCCACGGCTGGGCCCAGCTCATCGCCGACGGCGTCAAGTTCATGCAGAAGGAGGACGTGATCCCGGCCGCGGCCGACCGGGCCGTCTTCAAGCTGGCCCCGGCGGTCGCGCTGGTGCCCTACCTGGTCGTCATGGTCGTGATCCCCGTCGGGCCCGGCCTGCTCGGGGTCGACCTCGACGCGGGGATCTTCTTCGTGCTGGCCGTGATGGGCGTCGGCGTGCTCGGCTCGATCATGGCCGGGTGGTCGTCCGGCAACAAGTACTCGGTGCTGGGCGGCATGCGGTCGGCGGCGCAGCTGATGTCGTACGAGCTGCCGCTGGTCCTGGCCGCCTCCAGCGTGGCGATGGCGGCCGGCACCCTCTCGCTCCAGGGCATCGTCGAGGCGTGGGAGCCCTGGTGGCTGGCCTGGCAGGCCATCGGCGCGGTGGTGTTCTTCGTGGCCGGGCTGGCCGAGCTCCGGCGGCCGCCGTTCGACATGCCGATCGCCGAGTCGGAGATCATCATGGGCCCGATGACCGAGTACACCGGCATGCGGTTCGCCCTGTTCATGCTGACCGAGTACGCCGGGATCGTGGTCCTGTCGGCGCTCACCACGGTCCTCTACCTGGGCGGCTGGCAGGGCCCGCTGCTGCCCGGCCCGGTCTGGACCCTCATCAAGATCTTCGCCCTGGCGTTCGTCGTCATCTGGGTCAGGGTCAGCTTCCCCCGGATGCGCGAAGACCAGCTCCAGCGGCTCGCCTGGGTCGGCCTGGTGCCGCTGGCGCTCGTACAGCTCGCGCTGACGGGGGTCGTGAAGGTCCTCTAGTGGACGATCCGCAACATGATGTCGGAGGCGGTCGGCCGGTTCACCGGGTTCTTGTCCAGGCACGACGCCGCCAGGGCCCGTAACGACACCGGCAGTTCGCTGAGGTCGGGCTGGTGGTTGATGATCCGGTTGAGGATCGCCGGGATCGTGTCCTGCCCGAACGCGTTCTTGCCCGACGCCGCGAACACCATCGTGGCCGCCCACGCGAAGATGTCGGTCTCCGGCCCGACCGGCCGCCCGCCGACCTGCTCCGGCGACATGTAGGCCGGGGTGCCCATGACCTGGCTGGCGGTCGCGTTGACCTGGTCGAGCGCCTTGGCGATGCCGAAGTCGATCACCCGGGGCCCGTCGGAGCCGATCAGCACGTTGCTCGGCTTGAAGTCGCGGTGCACGATGCCCGCCTTGTGGATGGCGGCCAGCGCGCCCGCCGTCGCCAAGGCCAGCCGGGTCAGCCCGTCTTCGGTGCGCGGGCCCTTGTCCTTGACGAGCTGCTCCAGCGACACGCCGTCGACGTACTCGGAGACGACGTAGGCCAGGTCGTCGGTGATGTTCACGTCGAGCACCCGCGCCGTGGAGAACGGCGCCACCCGGCGGGCGGCGTCGACCTCGCGCAGGAACCGCGCCTGGGCGTCCTTGTCCTTGGCGATGTGGGCGTGCAGCACCTTGATGGCGACCTTCTGCCCGCGCTGGTCGACGCCCAGATAGACCGCGCCCTGCCCGCCCTGCCCGAGATCGCCGATCACCCGGTAGGGCCCGAGCCACTGCGGCCCCTGGCTGCGCGGCTGCACCCCCATCGTCGAGGGGTGGGTGGGCTGTGTGAACGGCCGGGGCGGGTGGGGGACGTGCGTCGGCGGGTGCGGGACCCGCGTCGGCGGCGGGGGCTGCGGGTAGGGCCGCGGCGGCATGGGCATCGGCCGCTGCTGCTGCTGGTACTGCGGAGGCTGCGGCTGGTGGTGGACGGGCTGCTGCTGGACGGGCTGCCAGGCGTGCCCCGGCTCGAACACCCCGCGCCGGATGATCAACGTGTTCGCGAGCCCGCCGAACCAGTTCACGATCAGGCCGATCGTCGTGGTCGTGTTGAGCCACGTGGGCCACAGGTCGACGTTCTCATAGCTGGCGATGGCGATGATGAAGACGACGAAGTTCAGGGCGTACACCCCGGTGGCGACGATCAGCAGCGGGCTGCGCTTCTTCGCCGCCGCGTACCCGACGACGAACGGCGTGCCGAAACCGCAGGTGAAGAGCGGGACAACCGCCCACAACCAGGACACCGCCGTGTTCGAGGCGGGCTTCTGCGGCGGTTGCCAGTACGGATGCACAGCGCGAACAATACGTACTTCCGACGCCAAGCGCCGCTATTACGGGAGATAGACGCCGTATTCGGAGAGCTCATCCCTATTCGCCACGGGCAGGTTCAGCAGGTCGGACAGGTCCTCCGCCGAGGTGAAGGTGACCGTGCGGCTGCGCGCCTCCAGCACCCGTTCGACCAGGTCGGGCGTCATCCCGGGAACGGTCCGGAGCACGATCGCGGGCGCGTGGTTCATGTCGACCAGCCCGCCGTCGTCGAACCGCCGCCCCAGGTCGGGCCGGCCGACCCCCAGCCGCCGCGCCCGGCCCGGGTTCTTGGTGGCCAGCGCGCGGGCCTCCCTGCGCAGCAGTCGCGCCCGCTCGAACGGGCAGGCCGGGCCGAACACCTTCCGCCTGACCGCGAACGCGTGGAGCGTTCCGCCGAGCCACGACACGAAGAGGCCCAGCACCATCACCACGGCCCAGATCCCCGAGGGGGTGCCCGTGACGTTGCCGATGAGGAGCCAGGCGGCCATCGAGGCGGCGTACAGGGCCCCGGAGAGCACCAGCCACCGGCTGCGCCGCCGCAGACCCGCCCACCCGAACGTGAACGGCGTCGCGAAACCAAAGGTGACCAGGGGCGCCACCGCCCAGAGCAAGCCGCGAGCCGCCGACCGCGGCACCTGGTCCATATGCGAAGGATACGGACTTTCTGTCTCGACCTGGAGAAAACCGATAGGGCCGGGTCGTCACATTCACGAGTGGCCTGTTCTAGGGGATGATGTTGGATCGTGGCGCGCATACCAGGAACGGGCCTGGCCAAGGGCTTGGCCGTAACGCTGCGACACATGCTCAGTCGCTCGGTGACCCAGCAGTACCCGGAGGTCCAACCCGACCTGCCGCCCCGATCGCGCGGCGTGATCGCGCTGGTCGAGGAGAACTGCACGTCATGCATGCTCTGCGCGCGTGAGTGCCCCGACTGGTGCATCTACATCGACTCCCACAAGGAGACCTTGCCCGCGCCCGAGGGCGGCCGCCCCCGGCAACGCAACGTGCTCGACCGCTTCGCCATCGACTTCTCGTTGTGCATGTACTGCGGGATCTGCATCGAGGTCTGCCCGTTCGACGCGCTCTTCTGGGCCCCGGAGTTCGAGTACGCCGAAGGCGACATCCGCAACCTCCTCCACGAGAAGGACCGCCTCGGCGAGTGGGTCGCCAGCGTCCCGCCGCCCCCGCCCCACGAGGCGAACGCGGAACCTCCGAAGGAGGTGACGGCCAGCAAGCGCCCGGCGCGGGGCCCGAGCGGCGGCGACACGCCCAAGCCCACCCGCGACGAGCCGCCGAGTGAGCCCAAGCCGCGTCCGGCGCGCGACGTGCGCGCGATCCGGCCTCCAGGCCGGCTGCCCGAGGGGGCCGAAGGGGAGGGTTCGGGCGAGGCCAAGCCACGCCCCGCGCGGGATGTGCGCGCGATCCGGCCGCCGGGCAAGCTTCCTGACCGGGCGCCCGGTGAGGAGACACCGGCTCCCGAGGAACCTCCGGCGAAGCCGCGGGCGCCTCGTGACGTGCGGTCGATCCGGCCGCCGGGGAAGTTGCCCGATCGGCCTGCTACGGATCCTCCTGATGCGGGGGAGCGGCCCGATGGGGAGGGGCCGTGAGCGGCGTCGACTTCTGGCCGCCGTCGACGCTTGAGGTCGTGTTCCTGCTGCTCGGGCTGGTCGCCGTGGGGTCGGCGCTGCTGGTGGTGACGACGCGGCAACTCGTGCACGCCGCGTTGTGGCTGGTGGTCTGCTTCGGGGCGCTCGCCGGGTGTTATCTGGTGCTGACGGCCGAGTTCGTCGCCTGGGTGCAGGTGCTGATCTACGTCGGCGCGGTCGTGGTGCTGCTGCTGTTCGGGATCATGCTGACCCGGGCGCCCATCGGCAGGAGCGACGACCTCGACTCCGGCAACCGCGTGGTCGCCGCCGTCGTCGCCGTCGCCACCGCGGGGGTGCTGGTCAGCGTGGTCGTGGGCGGGTTCCAGCACGCCTACGCCGAACTGCGGCCGGGCGCCGGGTCGGCCGAGGAACTGGGCGCGAGCATCTTCCGCAACTGGGTGCTGCCGTTCGAGGCCCTGTCGGTGCTGCTGCTGGCCGCGCTCATCGGCGCGATCGTGTTGTCGCGCACCGACATCAAAGGGCGGCGCTGATGCACGTCGTCTATCCCGCCGTCGTGGCCGCGCTGCTCTTCTCCATCGGCGTGTACGGCGTGCTCGCCCGGCGTAACACCATCCTCGTCCTGATGTCGGTCGAGCTCATGCTGAACGCGGTCAACCTGAACCTGGTCGCCTTCGACGTCTGGTTGCGCGACGCGCTCCACTCCGGCCAGGTGCTGACCCTGTTCGTGATCGTCATCGCCGCCGCCGAGGTCGGGATCGGGCTGGCCATCGTGCTGGCCGTCTTCCGCACCCGCAAGGCCATCGAGCTCGACCGACTGCGCGAACTGGGGGAGCCGTGATCGCGTCTCTCGTGGTGGTGCTGCCGTTCGCGGGGGCCGTACTGGGCCTGCTGCTGTCCCGCTACCCCCACGGCCGCAGCCCGGCGGACAACCTGGCCGCCAACAAACGCGCGGCCTGGTTCGGGGTCGTGCCGACCGCCCTGTCGACGGCCCTCGTCGGCTGGCTGGCCTGGGAGAACACGCCGTCGGCCACCACCCTGACCACGATCGACACCGGCGGGATCGCGATCACCGTCGGGCTGGAGGTCGCGGAACTGTCGGTGCTGACGGCGATGCTCGTCGGCGTGGTCGCGCTGGCGGTGCAGGTCTACTCGGTCGGATACATGCGGGGCGAGTCCCGCTACCCCTCCTTCAGCGCCTTCATCAGCCTGTTCACCAGCGCGATGCTGCTGGTCGTGTTCGCGGCCGATCTCCTGGTCCTGTACGTCGGCTGGGAGATCATGGGCCTGTGCTCCTACCTCCTGGTCGGCCACTGGTGGGAGGAGAAGGCCAACTCGCGGGCCGCCATTAAGGCGTTCCTGGTCACCCGCCTGGGTGACGTCGGCTTCCTGTTCGGCATCTTCGTCCTGGGCTTCGCGGCCGGCTCGTTCCGCATCGCCGACATCATGGCCGCCGACATCCCCGAGCCGACGCTGATCCTGGCGACGCTGCTGCTGCTCGCGGGCGTGGCCGGCAAGAGCGCCCAGGTCCCGCTGCACACGTGGCTGCCCGACGCGATGGCCGGCCCGACCCCGATCAGCGCCCTGATCCACGCCGCGACGATGGTGGCGGCGGGCATCTTCGTGGTGGCCCGCCTCTACGTGCTGTTCCCGCAGCCCACCCTCGACGTGCTCGGCGTCGCCGCCGCGATCGGCATGCTCGGCGCGGCCCTGGCCGCCTTCGCCCAGAACGACCTGAAACGTGTGCTGGCCTACTCGACCATCAGCCAGCTCGCCTACATGGCCGCCGCCCTCGCCGGAGGAGCCCGCGACGCGGCCGTCTTCCACCTGGTCACCCACGGCGCCTTCAAGGCCCTGCTGTTCCTCTGCGCCGGCGCGGTCATCCACCACGTGGGCTCCAACCTGCTCGGCCACATGGGCGGCCTGCGCCGATCGATGCCGGTGACCTTCGTGACCATGACCATCGGCTACGCCGCCCTGGTCGGCCTGCCTCCGGCCAGCGGCTTCTTCAGCAAAGACGCGATCCTCTACGGCCTGGAGCGTTCGTCCAGCCCCATCCAGCTGGTCCTCTACGGCTCGGCCCTGCTCACGGTGGGCGTGACGGGCGCCTACGCGACGAGAGCGTGGTTGATGACCTTCTTCGGCACCGGCAAGGTCCAGGCCCTCCCCGAACCGGCCCCCGGCACCGCCCACGTCTTCGACGGCCGGGAAGCCCCGTTGTCGATGTTGTGGCCGATGGGCGTGCTGGCGATCCCGGCCCTGCTGCTCGGCTTCACCGACGCCGGCGAGTTCCACCTCGCCCCCGCGGTGACCGCCCTGGCCGTGGCGCTGCTCGGCGCGGCTTTCGTCTACGTGACCTGGCGCGGCGCCCCCGAACGCGACCCGGCCCGCCTGCTCGGGGCCTTCCGCGACCCGTGCGAGCAGGCGTTCTACGTCGACCGCCTGTACGCGGCCGTGTTCGTCCGCCCGGTGCTCGCCCTGGCGCGCGGAGTGGTGCGAACCGACGACGACGTGGTCGACGGCGCGGTCAGGGGCGCCGGCCGGGCGACGGTGGGCCTGTCGGGGCTCACCCGCCACCTGCAGAACGGCAACGCCCAGCTCTACGTGACGGGCGTGCTCGCCGGGGTGCTGCTGATCGCGGTCGGGGCGGTGGTGCTGGGATGACCATCCACGTGCTTTCTCCACCGGACGTGGCGCGATTCGCGCCCCGCTTCGGCTCGGCCGATCCGGCCGCGGAGTCGGACGCGTTCGCCGCGGCGCTCAGCTTCAGCCCGAGGCGGGGCGTCTTCGGCGTGGCGGGGCGGCGGCATCCGGCGGGTTCTGGACGGGAATCGGGCAGGTTCGGCGGGGTGGTGAGGGCGTGAACGTGCTACTGGTCGCACTGCTGGCCCTGCCTCTGCTGGGAGCCGGCGCGCTGCTCGTGCCAGGGCCACTCGGCACGGTCGCCGTTCGGTTCGGGCTGGCTGTCTCCGGGGTGGTGTTCGCGGTCGCCGTCGCGGTGGCGGCCGTGTTCGACTACTCCGACGCCGGGACCATGCAGGGCACCGTCGATCTCGCCTGGATCCCCTGGCTGGGCGTGCGGTTCCACCTCGGGGTCGACGGGATCTCTCTGCCGCTCGTGGTGCTGACCGCGCTGCTGACGCTTCTGTGCCTCGTCTACCTGGCCGGGCACAAGCCGCCGCGCGCCAGGGAGCTCGTCTTCGCGCTGCTGGTGCTCGAACTGGGGATGATCGGCACCTTCCTCTCGCTCGACCTGCTGCTGTTCTTCGTGTTCTTCGAGGTCGTGCTGATCCCCATGTACTTCGTCATCGCCGTCTGGGGTGGCGAGGGGCGGCGGCGGGCGGCGTACAAGTTCATTCTCTACACGCTGCTCGGGTCGGCCGTGCTGCTGGTCGGGCTGCTCTACGTCTGGGCGCAGACCGGCACCCTCGACATGGTGCGGCTGGCGGCCGAGCACCCGATGGGGCGGACGGCGCAGATCCTCGCGTTCACGGCCATCGGGCTCGGGCTGGCCGTCAAGACGCCGATGTGGCCGCTGCACACCTGGTTGCCCGACGCGCACACCGAGGCCCCGACCGTGGGGTCGGTGCTGCTCGCGGGGGTGCTGCTGAAGATGGGCACCTACGGGTTCGCGCGGGTGGCGATCCCGATCCTGCCCGAAGGGGCCGCGGCCGTCGCGCCGTGGCTGGGGGCGCTGGCCGTCGTCGGCATCGTCTACGGCGCGCTGGCCTGCCTGGCGCAGCGCGACCTGAAGCGGCTGATCGCCTATTCTTCCGTCGGGCACATGGGGTTCGTGCTGCTCGGGTTCGCGACGCTCACGCCGGTCGGGATCAACGCCGCGCTCTTCGGGAACGTCGCCCACGGGCTGATCACCGGGCTGCTGTTCTTCCTGGTCGGGGCGTTGAAGGAGCGGCACGGCACGTCCGACCTCGACCAGCTGGGAACGGGACTGCTCGGGCGGCTGCCCTGGGTCGGGTCGCTGCTGACGTTCGCCTGCGTCGCGTCGCTCGGGCTGCCGGGGCTGGCGGGGTTCTGGGGCGAGATGCTCGCCCTCCAGGGCGCCTACGAACCGGCCGCCGGGTTGCCGCGCGGGTTGTTCCTCACGTTTATGGTGATCGGCGGGCTCGGGGCGGTGCTGACGGCGGCCTACTTCCTGGTCATGTTGTCGCGGCTCACCCACGGGCCGTGGGGCGGGCCGGGGCCGGCCCTCCACGACGCCACCCGGGTCGAGCTGACCGCCTGGGTGCCGCTGGTCGCGCTCATCCTGGTGTTCGGGTTGTGGCCGTCGGCGCTGCTCGGGCTGACCACTCCGGCCGTCCACGCTCTTCTGGGGGTGCCGTGATCGTGCCTTTCTGGCCTGACCGAGTCTCCTTGGGGGTGCGGTGATCCAGTCGATCGACTACTGGGCGATCGCCGCGCCGCTGATCCTGGCGCTGGCCGCCGGGCTCGTCCTGCTGCTCGACGCCTTCCTGCCCGCCCGGCCCGGCGTCCGGACCGCCCTCGGCTGCGTCACGCTGGCCTCCCTGGTGGCGGCGTTCGTCGTGGTGGCGGCCCAGCGGGGCACCCGGGAGACGTTCTGTGTGCCGTCGGCCGGCTGTTCCTACGTCGTCGACGGCACGACCGTGGTGTTCGCGGGGCTGGTCCTCGGGGCCGGGGCCGTCGTGGTCCTGCTGTCGATGGCGCAGCTCAAGCAGGGCGACATCCCCGTCGGGGAGTGGTACTTCCTGCTGCTCGCGGCCCTGGCCGGGGCGGTCACCCTGCCCGCGTCGCGCGACCTCATCATGCTGGTCGTCGCGCTCGAACTCGTCTCGTTGCCGGTCTTCGCGCTGACCGCGCTGCGCCGCTACGACGGCCGCGGGGCCGAGGCGGCGCTCAAGCTGTTCGTGGTCTCCGTCGTCTCCACGGCCGTGATGTTGTTCGGGGTCAGCCTCCTCTACGGCGTCACCGGAGCCGTCCACCTCGACGCCGTCGCGGCGGCGCTGGCGCAGCCCGAACGGCCGGGAGCCGGGCCCGTCGTGGCGGTCGGGGCCGTCATGGTCGTGGCGGGCTTCGGGTTCAAGATCGCCGCAGTGCCGTTCCACTTCTGGGCCGCCGACGTCTACCAGGGCGCGCCGATCCCGGTCGCGGCCCTGCTGTCGGTGGTGTCGAAGGCGGCCGGGTTCGCCGGGCTCATCCTCGTGCTCACCCAGGCCCTGCCGGGCGAGTCGGCCACCTGGACGCCGATCGTCGCGGTGCTCGCCGCGCTGACCATGACCGTCGGCAACGTGCTGGCGCTGCGGCAGACCCATCCCGTCAGGCTGCTGGCCTGGTCGTCGGTCGCCCAGTCGGGATACGTCCTGGCCCCGATCGCGACCACCGACGCCCAGGCCGCCACCGCCTACCTGGTCTTCTACGCCGCCATGAACCTGACCGCCTTCGCCGTGGTGATGGCCGTGCCCCACGACACGCTCGACGGCTACCGGGGGCTGGTCTCCGGGCGTCCGGTCGCCGGGCTGGCGCTGGCGTTCGCGCTGATCTGCCTGGCCGGGCTGCCTCCCGGCCTCGCCGGGTTGTTCGCCAAGGTCGTCGTGTTCCGCGAGGTGATCGCGGGCGGGCTCGGCTGGCTCGCGGTGGTGATGGCCGTCAACACGGTGATCGGCCTCTACTACTACATCGCCTGGACCGCCCGCCTGTTCACGCCCGCCGACGCCGCCCGGACCGCCGCGTCCACACCGGCCTGGATCGCGGTCGGGGTGGCCGCGGCGGTGGCCGTCGGCTTCTCGGTCGCCCCCCAGCTCGTGCTCGCCACGCTGGGCTGACGTTCGGGACGGGAACGCCCAAACGTCCGCTCACGTTGGAGGGGAGGAGCGTGAGGAGGTGGACGATGCGGAGAAACGGGACGCGTACGGCGGGGGTGTTGGGCGCGTCCGCCGTGTTGATCGTGGTGGTCGCGGGGTTGCTCGGGGGAGTGACCGGGCTGATGGCGGGGGTGCCGCTGGCCGGGGTCACCGTCTGGGTGGCCTACTTCTTCTCCGATCGGTTCGCCCTCGCGGCGCTGCGCGCCCGGCCCGTCGGAGAGGTCGAGCACGCCGCCCTCTACGGGATCGTGCGGGAGTTGTGCACGCAGGCCCGCCGCCCCATGCCTCGCCTGTACGTCTCCCCGCTGGCCCAGCCCAACGCCTACGCCACCGGCCGAAACCCGCGCAGATCCGCCGTCATCGTCACGCAGGGCTTGCTGACGCTGCTCGACGAGCGGGAACTGCGCGGCGTGATCGGGCACGAGCTGGCCCACGTACACAACCATGACACCCTGCTCGCCTCGGTGGCCGGCGCGCTGGCGACGATGTTCACCACGTCGGGCTACCTCGGCCCGGTGTTCGGGGTGCGCCGCGCCGACGACGAGACCCCGGCCCCGCTGACCCGGTTCGTCGCCGCGCTGCTCGCGCCGATCGCGACCGGCCTGGTCAGGCTCGCGCTGCCGCCCGACCGTGAGTTCGCCGCCGACGAGGCGGCGGCGCGCATGACGGGCGACCCGCTCGCCCTCGCGTCGGCGCTGCGCCGGATCGACGCCAGCAACCGGGCCCGGCCGCTGCCGCGCAACGGCCGGATCGCCAGCGCCAGCCACATGTTGTTCGCGGGGCCGTTCGCGACCCGGCCGACCGCCGCCGAGCGGGTCGCCAACCTCGAACGGCTGCGCTAGCTGCGCCGATGCGCGGGATCGGTCTCGCCGGGGTGCAGCCCGAACAGGCCGTCGATGCTCTCCCGCAGGGCGCTCGACCGCTGGAACTGCTTCTTCTTCGAGCTGTCGAGCTCATGGTGGTCGTCGAGGAGGGTGCGATCGTGCTCGTACGCCATGAACGGCACCGAGTAGCCGCAGGAGTCGGAGATGCGGTCGCAGCTCACCACGATCACCGACCGCACGGCGGGATGCGGGCCGAAGTTCTTCAGCAACGCCTCGAAGCGGGCGTCGCCGGGGGTCACGACCTCGCCCGTGCCGTAGAGGCGGACGATGTTGGGCCGCCCGGAGAACGCCGCGAACATGATGGTGATGCGGCCGTTGTTCCGCAGGTGGGAGATGGTCTCGACGCCGCTGCCGTCGAGGTCGAGGTAGGCGACGGTGGTGCCGTCGAGGACGGCGAAGGTGTCGGGGTAGCCCTTGGGAGACACGTTGACATGCCCGCCGCTCTCGGGGGCGGTGGCGACGAAGTAGACCGGCTGTGAGGTCACGAACTCCCGCAGCCGGTCGTCGATCACGTCATATTGTTTGCCCATGACCGGACGATAACCCCGATCATTCGCCCGGCAGCCACCATATCCACAGGTTGGACCGCGACTGCAGGCTCCACGTGTCGACCTTCTTCAGCTCCCCGGTCTCGACGTCGACGGTCCGCAGCCCGCCGCCGAGCACGTCGCCGTTCGTGTTGATCCGGTACGTCGAGAGCAGCAGCCGCCCCGACGTCTGCCACGCCATCCGGTTCGCCTTCTCACCCTTCGGCATCGTCACCTTGACCGGCGGCCCGACCGAGTCGGACGACAGGTCGTAGAACCGCACCGCGGCCTGGCGGCCCTCGATGAACACCGCGATCGAACGCCCGTCGTCGGACAGCGCCAGCGGGTAGTTGTCGTCGACGACCTGCGGCACCTCCTGGCTGTTCAGCTCGCCGTCGGCGTCGTAGGAGGAGAAGATCGTGGTGTTCTGGTCGGAGCTCTCGGTCACCATCACCTTCGACCCGTCACCGCTGAACCCCTGGAGCGCGACGTCGGCGGGCAGCGTGTAGAAGCTCCCCGACGCCACGTCGACCACCTTCGTCGGCTCCTTCCCCTGCACGTAGTCGATGGCGAGCTGCTTCCCGTCGTACGACAGCAGCGTGTCGAGGTCGTTGATGAGCAGCCCCTTGGGCGGCTTCGCCGCGGCGCCCCGTACCGGATAGACCTTGCCGCTGACGAGGTCGCGCACCACCAGCTTCTTCGTCGACGCCGTGAAATAGGCGACGCGCCGGCCGTCGCCGCTCAACGCCGGCTGCAGCGAACTCTCCCCGTCGACGCCCCCCGACGCCTTGACCTGGTGGACCTGCGCGTCTGGAATGCGGGTCATCGTGCCGTCGCGGCGATAGACCATCCAATCGCCGCAGGGCACCGTGTAGCCCGCCTTGGGGCACGACTTCAGCCAGACGTACCGGGCGGGCGAGGAGGCGGCTCCCGTCGACGCCTCCGCGACCGTCATCGGCGCCACGACCGCGAACGCCGTCACCACGGCGGCCGCGAATGCACGCTTCTTCATGTGCGTTCCTTTCGTCACCGGAGTAGATGCCGGAACCGGCGCGGAAGTTGGCAGGGAATCGGTATCCGGCATGAGGGCGACCCAGTTGTGATGGAATCTGGCGAATGGAACGCGCACGCCAGTTATTGGGCGATCTCCTGATCGCCGTCACACTGGTCGTCGTGGTGGTCGGGATCTATCTCGCCACCCATTACGACATCAGCGACGAGACGGTGGCGTACGACGGCGTGTACGAGCCGCTCCGCGGCGTCCCGATGCCCGCCGCCTACGAGTCGGTCCTGACACAGAGTTTCGAAGTGCCCGGCGGCCTGACCCTGCGCCACCTCCACCAGCGATCCGGCACGATCCTGCTGCTCGGCCTGGTGATCTGGGCCGCGCTCGGCCGCTTCCGCTACGCCCTCCCGGCGTTCGCCCTGGCCGTGGCCGCCGCTTACTCCGGGTGGCAACTCGCGGAGGGCAACCCGCCGGTGGCGCTCTGGTTCGCCGGCCACGTCGCCGCGACTCTGGCCATGGTCACGATCCTGATCGTGTCGTCTCTGCGTGAGGCCAGAGAAAAACCCATTTCGGTCAGGTACGTCGCCGGGTTGCTCGGCCTGCTGGTGGTTGTGGCCCTTTTCTGATGCGATCACGACAGTTCGTGGGCGACCTCCTGATTCTGGTGACCTTCCTGGGTGCTTTCACGGGGGAGCCGTATTTCCTGCCGTTCGGCGGCGAAGTGGTGTACGGGGGGACGTACGCACCGCTGCAGAACGTCCCCCACGAGGTCGACACCGTGGTGCGGGTGTCGGTGGACGTGTGGGCGTTCGATCTCGACCGGGGCGGCATCCTGTTCTACGGCCTGATCCTGTGGACGGCGCTGGGCCGATACGTCCACGGCACGGCGGCCTTCGCCCTGGCGGTGGCCGCGACCGCCACCGTCCCTCTCCCGGCACTGCACCTGGCGGCGACGGCGGGCTTGGGCGCGGTGCTGGCCGACGCCGCGCGCCGGGAGCGTCAGGTCAGCGGCTCCCCGCCGTCGACCCGCAACGTCACGCCCGTGAGGAACGGGTTGGTCATCGCGAAGACCACGGCGTCGGCGATGTCCTCGGGCGTGCCGATCCGCCGGGCCGGGTTGCGGGTGCGCAGACCGGTGAAGTAGGCGTTCTTGCCTTCCTCGCCCATGGAGTCCCAGATCCCGGTGTCGATCACCCCAGGGGAGATGGCGTTGACCCGGATGGGCCCGAGCTCGAGCGCCAACGATCGGGTGAGGAAGTCGACCGCGCCGTTGGTGATGGCGACCCCGAGATAGCCGATGGCCGGCTTGAACGCCGCCACCCCGGAGAACAACACGAACGACCCGCCTTCGGCGATGTGCGGCGCGAAGTGCTTCGCCACCATGACCGGCCCGATGACCTTCGTGTCGAACGACCGCCGCAACGCCTTCCGATCGAGCTCACCCAGCCGCCCGCGCGCCCGCGCCGAAGCGGTCGAGACGACGTGGTCGACCCTCCCGAGCCGCCGGGCCAGCGCGGCGATGCTGTCGTCGTCGGTGACGTCGACGTACTCGGCGGTGATGTGCTCGTCGTCTTCGTAAGCCTGGCCGAGGGCTTCCTTGTCGCGCCCGGCGACGACCACGCGGGCTCCGCAGGCGCGGGCGGCGAGGGTGACGGCATGGGCGAGCCCACTGGCCCGGCCGATCACGACGACGGTACGGCCGTCGAGTGAGGATGACATGTCGACACCCGCCCCTTTCGCTGGTCGCTCATCGACCGTAACGAGAGGGGAGAGGGCGGGCTGTGTGGCGGGCGGGCCGCTGGGATGTCTTTGCCTGATCCCGGAAAGCATCCAGCGCGCATGGCCTGTCGACCAGGAATGGGCCGCGCTCAAGGAGTTGCTCCGGCCCGGCCGGACGGGACGTCCACGAGAAGACGACCGGCGGTCCGTACCGGCAGCGCCGGGCGTGACGAGCCATGGCGGACGATCCACACCCGCTTCCGCCGCTGGGCGATGCTGTCGGCCGCCCAGGGCAGAGCCGGCGTGGCCGGGGACATCGACTGGCTGGTGGCGGCCGACTCCACGATCGTCCGAGCTCACCAGCACGCGGTCGCAGCCCGCTGGCGGCCTTCTGCCAGCACGCAGCGCTTACGCTGGGACCTACGGCCGCCGCGTGATCTTCAGGCTTCAACGGTGGCTCGCCCGTTCGCGCAGCGTCTGTCTGCCGGCCTGTGTCTGGAGGACTCGTGCAACGTGGCGAAGTCTGGTGGGTCCAGTTCGACGAGCGGAGGTTGGTCGTCCTGCTGTCGGGAGACGAAGCGTCCGGGTTCCGGGTGATGCAGGTCGTCGCTCCGGCGGGCGTCGACATCAGCGGTCTCGGCATCGAAGTGACCGTGGGCACCGGTGAAGGACTGCCGTTCGAAGGCGCGCTGCGGCTCGCGTTCCCGCGTCCAGGATTCACCCCTTGCACGTGGCTGACCACGGTGTCACGGGACGACCTGATGGAGCGGGCGGCCGTCCTGTCCGCTGCGAAGCTCGGCGAGATCGACGATGCCCTCCGACTCGCCGAACAAGCGCAGGAGCAGACCCCGGCGACGACCGCGAGGCTCAGCGAGATGAGGAACGCCCTCCGTCTCGGTGAACTCGGGTAGACGGGGTGGGTGGTCTCGGCCAGATGGCCGACGCCGTCCATCAAGATCATGGAGCACTAGGCGGGTAGTCGCAGGGCAGGTAACGCGTCCAGGACCAAGCCGGGCAGGCCGTACCGCGCCGCCGGACTCTGAAGGTCGGGCAGCTTGAAGACTGAGTGTGACCACAAAGGACTCAGGGCACATGGCCGCGCCGGGATCGGCGGCCGTGTGCCCTGAATGTGCCCTCTGGTCTTCAGTCGGAAGACGCAGGTGTCAGCGGTAGTTCTTGAACTGCAGCGCGATGTCCAGGTCCTTGCCCTTCAGCAGGGTGATGACCTCCTGCAGGTCGTCCTTCTTCTTGGAGCTCACCCGCAGCTCCTCGCCCTGGATCTGCGCCTTGACGCCCTTGGGCCCCTCGTCGCGGATCATCTTGGAGATCTTCTTCGCGTTCTCCTGGTCGATGCCCTCCTTGAGGGCGACCATCAGCCGATATTCCTTGCCGGAAAGCTTCGGCTCGCCCGCGTCGAGGACCTTCAGGGACAGCCCACGCTTGATCAACTTCTCGCGGAACACGTCGAGGACCGCGTTGGCCCGCTCCTCGCTGTTCGCCTTGATCTCGATGTCCTTCTGCCCGGACCAGGAGATCTCCGCGCCGGTGCCCTTGAAGTCGAAGCGGTGCCCGACCTCTTTGACCGTCTGGTTCAGCGCGTTGTCCACCTCCTGGCGGTCGATCTCAGAGACAACGTCGAAACTGCTATCGGCCATCGGTGTCCGTGTCCTCTCTACGTTCCTACCGACCTTAGCCGCCTCATGACCACTCGCGGCGCCACCTCGATCCCGAGCTCCCGTTCATGTGCTACGAGGGCTTCGAGTTCGGGTCCCCACTCGGCGGAGTCGAGGACGTGGAAGCCGCGCCTGGCGTACCAGGGGGCGTTCCACGGCACGTCCCTGAAGGTGGTCAGGGTGACGTGGCCGAGGGCGCAGACGGCTTCGAGGAGCGCGGTGCCCAGGCCCTTTCCCTCGTGTACGGGATGCACCGCCAGCTGGTCGAGGTGCACATACCCGTCCACGTCGCCGACGAGGGCGAAGCCCACCGGGGGCCGGCCGGTCACGAAGACACGCCCGGGATCGGAGACTTCTTCGATCATGGTGGTCCCGGGCGGGAAGACGATGCCGAGCGGGGCGAACCGCGCGTCGGCGGCCAGCTCTATGGCGGCCAGGCCGGGCAGCTCCGCGGGGGTCGGATGTCTGATCACATCGGCCATCATCGGCGATGGACGTCTGGGACAAACCGATGTCACGTGTACGGCGTGAGTCCGCTATTCTTCTACCTGTCGCCGCCGAGAGGCGGATGACACGGCAGGTTGCCCGAGTGGCCAAAGGGAGCGGACTGTAAATCCGTCGGCTAAGCCTACCCAGGTTCGAACCCTGGACCTGCCACCAGCAGTGAGAACGGCCCCTGATCATCGATCAGGGGCCGTTCTCGTTTCCCAGCTCAGGAAACCCACGCCTGCACCGCGATCCCCGTCAGGTCGGCCGGCCCGGCGACCACCTGCGCGACGACCGTGGCCGTGCGGCCGTCGGTGAGGGCGATCTCCACCATCGCCTCCCGGCCCTGTGCCACCAGTCGTACAGCTGCGTCTTCGAGGGCGAGCCGGTCGCGGAGCGGCAGGTCCGACGGGACCGAGGCGGGCACGACGGCGGGGGATCTCGAGTTGAGGAATCTCGTGAACAGCGCCCGTTCGCGGCTGGCGCTCAGGTCGACCAGGCTCTGTTCGACCTCCTCGATCGCCCGGCGCATCATCGGCTTCACCTGCGCGTTCATGCGTTCGCTCATCGCGGCGATGCACAAAACCCCTTCGGTGCGGCCGGTGAGGGGGTTGCGGACGGGGCTCCCCACGGCGTCGAACTGCTGGAACTCCTCCCACAGGTGTTCGCTGCCCGCCACCAGGTAGGTGCGCCGCTCCAGCAGCGCCGAGCCGATGGCGTTGGTGCCGATGTCCGCTTCGGCGTAGCTGAAGCCGGGGAGGACGCCGAGGCCGTCCACGGTGCGCTGCATGGCGGTCTCGCCCAGGATGCGCCGGGTCAGCGCTCCGGAGGCGTCACTCAGGAACACGCCTGAGGGGGTGTCGGCGATCTCGATCTGGAGCCGGTCGAGGATGGGCTGCGCCGCGCGCACCAGGATGCTGTCGAGGTCCAGGTCGTCGAGCAGGCGTACCCTGACGGCGCCGGGAATCAGCCCGGCGTTTTGACAGCGCTGCCACGAATTCAGGATCGGTGCGCGTACCGCCTGCTCCGCGGAGGTTGTGCTCAAAATCAACTCCATGATCTCGCCTGGGGCTCACAGCACAGAGCCGTCGCAACATTTCACGTTAAATCCGAATAGCGCGAACAATCGCTATAGATCGAGCAATGGACGGGCAAAGAAACCGCCTTACAGTGCGGGCAGCCGGAGGACGAATCGGGCCCCATGAGGGATCGCGTCCTCGACGTGGAGGGTGCCGTGGTGGGCACGCGCGATGTCGCGGGCGATGGCCAGGCCGAGGCCGGTGCCGCCGACGTCGCGGCTGCGGGCCGTGTCGAGCCGGGTGAAGGGCTGGAAGATGTGCTCGCGGTCGGTCGCGTGCACCCCCGGGCCGTCGTCGCTGACGCTGAGTTCCGCGACGTCGCCGGTGCGGCGCACCCCTACCGTGACGTCGTGGGCGGCGTGCCGCTGCGCGTTGTTCAGCAGGTTGTTCAGCACCCGGCAGATCTGAATCGGGATCCCCTCGGCCCGCACGCCGGGGGCCAGGTCGAGCCGGGCCGGATGGGGGTCGCCGATCCGGCGCGCCATCTCCTCTTCGACGAGGTCGGCCAGGTCGACGGGCTCCATGGCGGTCAGCGGCTTGGCCTCGTTGCGGGCCAGCGAGAGCAGGTCGGTGAGGATGGCCTGGAGCCGGTCGACGTCGGTCAGCGCGTGGCTGAGCAGGTCGGCGAGGTCGGTCTCGTCGGGGTGGAGCTGCGCCTCCTCCAACTGGACCCGCAGGCCGGCCAGCGGCGTGCGCAGTTCGTGGGAGGCGTCGGCGGTGAACCGCCGCTGGTGGTCGAGGGAGTGCCGCAGCGACGCGGTGGCGTCCTCCAGCTTCGTGCTGATCGCGCGTTCGTGGGTGTAGCGGCGGGCGTTGTCGACGCAGACCGCCGCGCGGTTGACCAGTTCCTCGGCCAGGGCGAGGTCGTCCTCCTCGAAGGCGTTCCTGGCCTTGGAGCGGTAGAAGCTCACCACGCCGAGCGTGCTGCCGCGGGCCCGCATCGGCACCGCGACGAGGCAGTGGACCTGCTGGCCGAGGTCGGCGGACAACACCGGTTCGAGCACCGGCTGTTCGGTGGCGACGCAGTAGGCCTGGGGCGTGGAGGGAGGCAGCTTGATCAGCGTGCCGACGGGCTGCAGACCCGAATCCTCCTGTACGCCGGCCAGCGCGACCCGGCGCAGTCCTTCGTCGAGGGACCGGGGCTCTTCTCCCTGCAACACCCGGTCGGACAGGTCGACGCCGACGTAGTCGGCGAATCGCGGCACGGCGATCTCGGCCAGTTCCTCGGCGGTCCGGGTGACGTCCAGGCTGGTGCCGATGCGGGCGCCGGCGGCGCACAGGAGATTGAGCCGTTCGCGGGCCTGCAGGGCCAGCCGGCCGATCCCCGGCTCGCTCACCGCGAGCAGCCACCTGCCGGTCACGGGGGCCTGCGTGGCGGGCCGCGCCGCGATCGTGTGATCTTCTCCGTCGTACTTCGAACTCGCCACCTGCGCGATCTCCGTCCTTCGGCATCGACGCCTCGGCGTCGAGGAAGACCTGGAGCAGCACGCCCGAGATCTGCCGTCCGGGTCGATATGCATTCGTGAGCAGCGTTCTCGACCGGCTGACCGGCCGACAAGTTCACACGAGCAGCGACAGAATCCAAGATACCAGCGACTTTCTTTCCATCTGTTGATATCTACTTAACCATTGACAAATAGGCCATTATTTTGCCAATTAACCAGGAATTACTCATTGTCGTCGTGCGGCGGGCAGCTCGGCCCGCTGGACCCCGCCCGCGCCGCACCTGATGTACTGGTGCATCTCGACCTCTGAAGACGGGTTTGAAACGTGAAGCTGATCCACTCCGGGAAGGTCCGGGACGTCTACGAAGACCGGGGCGACATCGTCCTGGTCGCCTCCGACCGGGTTTCCGTCTACGACGCCATCCTGCCGACCCCCATCCCCGACAAGGGCAAGGTCCTGACGCAGTTGTCCCTGTGGTGGTTCGAGCAGCTCCAGGACATCGTGCCGAACCACGTCATCTCCGCCACCGACGTCCCGGCCGAGTTCGAGGGCCGGGCGGTACGGTGCAAGGCGCTGAAGATGGTCCAGGTGGAGTGCATCGCCCGCGGCTACCTGGCCGGCTTGGGCCTCAAGGAGTACGAGCGCGACCAGGCCGTCTCCGGCATCGAGCTCCCCGAGGGTCTGCTCGAAGGCTCGCGGCTGCCGGAACCGATCTTCACGCCCACCACGAAGGCCGAGCTCGGCGCCCACGACGAGTTCATCACCTTCGCCGACGTGATCGACCAGGAGGGCCGGGAGATCGCCGAGAACCTCCGCGAGATCACCCTCAAGGTCTACAAGCGCGGTGCGGAGATCGCCCGCGAACGCGGCGTCGTCATCGCCGACACGAAGCTGGAGTTCGGCTGGGACGCCGACGGCGTGCTCACCCTCGGCGACGAGGTCCTGACCTCCGACTCCTCGCGTTTCTGGCCTCTGGACGAATGGCAGCCGGGCCGCCCCCAGTTCGCGTTCGACAAGCAGTTCGTCCGCGACTGGGCGGCCGGAACGGGCTGGGACAAGAAGGCCCCGGCGCCCGAGGTGCCGCAGGAGGTCGTCGACGTGACCCGGGCGCGCTACATCGAGGCATACGAGCGGATCACCGGCCGCAGCTGGTAGGCCGCCAATCGCCGTCGACCGACTGAGCGAGAGCCGGTCGACGGCGAACCGGTCAGGATCGGAGAAGCGGGATCATCGGGGCCGCCGATAGCGTGAGCTGCGTGAACATCCCCTCCGAAAAGGATCCGGCCATGACCGTCCAGGGCATCAAGACCGTTCTCCACCCCGTCACCGACCTCGCCGCCGCCAAGGCCGTCTACACCGCCCTCCTCGGTGTCGAGCCGACGAACGACTCGCCCTACTACGTCGGTTACGAGAGCGGCGGCCAGCAGATCGGGCTCGTCCCCAACAGCGACATGACCTCGCCGCTCGCCCACTGGCACGTCTCGGACATCGAGGCCAAGATCGCCGAGGTCACCGCCGCCGGGGCCACCCTCAAGTCCTCTCCGAAGGACGTCGGCGGCGGCCGGCTCGTCGCCACCGTCGTCGACCCCGACGGGAACGTCCTCGGGCTCATCCAGGACCGGTGAGAAAACGTCGGTAGCGGCACGTACCCTCGAAGCGGTCGAGAGCCAGGGAGACAACATGAGCCAGCACGCCGCCGACAGCCACGACCTGATCCGGGTCCACGGCGCGCGGGTGAACAACCTCAAAGACGTCAGCGTGGAGCTGCCGAAGCGCCGGCTGACGGTGTTCACCGGCGTCTCGGGCTCGGGAAAGAGCTCCTTGGTCTTCGGTACGGTCGCCGCCGAGTCGCAGCGGCTGATCAACGAGACCTACAGCGCCTTCGTGCAGGGTTTCATGCCGTCGCTGGCCCGGCCGGAGGTCGACGTCCTCGAAGGACTGACGACCGCGATCATCGTCGACCAGCAGCGCATGGGAGCCGACCCCCGCTCGACCGTGGGCACGGCCACCGACGCCAACGCGATGTTGCGCATCCTGTTCAGCCGCCTCGGCCAGCCTCACGTCGGCTCGCCCAACGCCTTCTCCTTCAACGTGCCCTCGGTCACCTCGGCCGGGTCGATCACGGTCGCCCGGGGCTCGGGCAAGACCGAGAAGCGCACGTTCAACATGGTGGGCGGCATGTGCCCGCGTTGTGAGGGGCGCGGCACGGTCTCCGACATCGACCTCAGGGAGATCTACGACGAGACCAAGTCGATCTCCGAAGGCGCGATCACCGTGCCGGGCTACAAGGTCGACAACATCTGGACGGTCAAGATCTTCGCCGAGTCGGGCTTCCTCGACCCCGACAAGCCGATCGGCAAGTACACGAAGAAGGAGCTCCACGACTTCCTCTACAAGGAGCCGACCAAGGTCAAGGTCGAGGGCATCAACCTCACGTACGAGGGCCTGATCCCCAAGATCCAGAAGTCGATGCTCTCGAAGGACAAGGAGGCGATGCAGCCGCACATCCGCGCCTTCGTGGAGCGGGCGGTGACCTTCACCTCCTGCCCCGAGTGCGGCGGCACGAGGCTCGCCGAGCAGGCACGCTCGTCCAAGATCAAGGGCATCAACATCGCCGACGCGTGCGCCATGGAGATCCGCGACCTGGCCGAGTGGGTGAAGGGCCTCGACGAGCCGTCGGTCGCGCCGTTGCTCGAGAAGCTCTCCCACACGCTCGACTCCTTCGCCGAGATCGGCCTGGGCTACCTGTCCCTCGACCGGCCCTCGGGCACGCTGTCGGGCGGCGAGGCCCAGCGGGTCAAGATGGTCCGCCACCTGGGTTCGGCCCTCACCGACACCACCTACGTCTTCGACGAGCCGACCACCGGCCTCCACCCCCACGACATCCAGCGCATGAACGACCTGCTGCTCCGCCTGCGCGACAAGGGCAACACGGTCCTGGTCGTGGAGCACAAGCCCGAGACGATCGTGATCGCCGACCACGTCGTCGACCTCGGCCCCGGCGCGGGCTCGGCCGGCGGCACCGTCTGCTTCGAGGGCACGGTCGAGGGCCTGCGCTCCAGCGGCACGATCACCGGCCGCCACTTCGACGACCGGGCCTCCCTCAAGCCTTCTGTACGTCAACCGACCGGCCGCCTGGAGATCAGGGGCGCCGACGCCCACAACCTGAAGAAGGTCGACGTCGACATCCCGCTCGGCGTGCTCGTCGTGGTGACGGGTGTGGCCGGGTCGGGCAAGAGCTCGCTCGTCCACGGCTCGATCCCCCGCGGCGCGGGCGTGGTCTCCATCGACCAGGGCGCGATCAAGGGTTCGCGGCGCAGCAACCCGGCGACGTACACGGGCCTGCTCGAACCCATCCGCAAGGTCTTCGCCAAGGTCAACGGCGTCAAGCCGGCCCTGTTCTCCGCCAACTCCGAGGGCGCCTGCCCCGCCTGCAACGGAGCCGGCGTCATCTACACCGACCTCGGCATGATGGCCGGCGTGGCCACGACGTGCGACGAGTGCGAGGGCCGCCGCTTCGACGCGTCGGTGCTCGACTACAAGTTCGGCGGAAAGGACATCAGCGAGGTGCTCGCGATGTCGGTCACCGAGGCTGAGGCGTTCTTCCGCGAGGGCGAAGGCAAGATCCCCGCCGCCCACGCCATCGTCAAGCGCCTGCTCGACGTGGGCCTCGGCTACCTGGGCATCGGCCAGACCCTCACCAGCCTGTCGGGCGGCGAGCGTCAGCGCCTCAAACTGGCGACCCACATGGCCGAGAAGGGCGGCACCTATGTCCTCGACGAGCCCACAGCGGGTCTGCACCTGGCCGACGTCGAGCAGTTGCTGGGTCTCCTCGACCGGTTGGTCGACTCGGGCAAGTCGGTCATCGTGGTCGAACATCACCAGGCCGTGATGGCCCACGCCGACTGGATCATCGACCTCGGGCCGGGAGCGGGCCACGACGGCGGGCGAGTGGTGTTCGAGGGAACCCCGGCAGACCTGGTGGCGAAGCGATCGACGCTCACGGGGGAACACCTGGCGGCTTACGTGGGCGCCTGACCAGCCGAGCGGAGTCGGCGGGCTGACCACCCGCCGACGGTCAGCGGTAGGACTAGCGGGGGTGCGGGCATGGCGGCGGCGGGCTGACCGGCCTGCTGACGCTTGCCGAGTGCGACGGGCGTATGCGCGAATTGGCGAGTCGGGCCGATCACCCGCCGCTTGCGCAGAATGACCGGCGCCTGTGCGCGAATGGAGGCGGGCCGACCGGCCTTCGCGGGGTCGGCGTGGGCGCGAATCGATGTGGCGGCCAGCCGGTGTGCCGAAGCTCTCGCACTTTGACCCGCGCGTTTGAGCGAATGGAGGCGGGCCGATCGGCCTTGTTGCGCTCGCGGAGTGCAGTCTGCGTGGGCGCGAATCGATCTGGTGGCCAGCCGGTGTGCCGAAGCTCTCGCACTTTGACCCGCGCGTTTGAGCGAATGGCGGCGGTGGGCCGACCGGTTTACCGCCGCTTGCGGAGTGCGGCCCGCGTCGGCGCGAATCGCAATGGCAGGCTTGACCGGTTTACCGAGCGTCGCACAGTGAGGACCTGTGCTTGTGCGCGAATGGCGCGGCAGGCCGACTGCCTGCTGACGCTCGCGGAGTGCGGCCCTCTATGGGCGCGAATCGATGTGGTGTGTCGGCCGGCTTGCCGAAGCTCATGCAGTGCGACCCTCGTGTGCGTGCGAGTGGCGACGGTGGCCGACCGGCCTTCGGGCGTCCGTGGAGCGCGGTCCGCGTGGGCGCGAATCGACGTGGCAGGCCCGACTGGTTTGCCGAGGCTCGCGCAGTGAGGACTCGTGCGTGTGCGCGAATGGCGCGGCAGGCCGGCCGCCTAGTGACGCTCGCGGCTCGCGTCGGCGTGAATCGATGTGGTGGGCGGGTCGGTTTGCCGAGGCTCGCGTAGATCGAGCTGGGTGGATGCGCAAATGGCGGTTGGATGCGAATACGCTGGCGCCAAGTGTGCGCGAATGGTGTTTTCGTCGTGTCGCCAACCATTCTCTCGAATCGCACGTCCTTGTATATATGACGTTCTGGAGAAAAGGCTTGGCCGCCGGTGTCGCCGTCGCGGCCGGGATTAGCCTGGTGGCCGCTCCCGCCGGCGCCGCACCCAAGAAGCGCCCCGCGCTGCCCGGTGACGTCAACGGCGACGGCCGGGCCGACGTCATCGCGGGGGCGCACCTGCTCAAGGCCGGTGGCAGGTCCGACGCCGGTGGTGTCGTCGTCTGGTTCGGCGGGGCCAAGGTGGCGGCCAAGGCGCGGATCGCGACCACCTCCAAGCCGGTGGCCAGGGAGAACGTCGGCAAGGTCCTGGCGACCGCTGATTTCGATCGTGACGGCTATTCCGACGTCCTCGCGTCGGGGCGGAAGAAGATCGTCGTGTTTCTTGGCTCGGCCACGGGTCTCAAATTCAGTAAGTCGTTCGCCTGGCCGATCACCAACGCGCCGATGAAGGCCGCCGATTTCAACGGGGACGGATTCGGTGACGTCGCCGTCCGGGGAAACCGGGAAATCGTCGTCTTCAAAGGCGGCAGCAAGGGATTGACGAAGTCGGTCTCGTTGAAGAACGGCGCGGCGGAGTTCGGGGCCGTCCTCGCGGTGGGTGACGTCACGGGTGACAAGCGGCCCGATCTCCTGGCGACCGACTTGGGGCCCGCTCATGCGGGGTCCGTCAATCCGCAGCGGGTCTCCGTCATCCCCGGGGCGGCGAGCGGCCTGTCGATGTCGCGGGCCTGGGCGTTCCTGCCCGCCAGGCGCGACGTCTTCGACATCGCCGTGGGCGACCTGAGTGGCGACGGCAAGGCCGACATCGTGCTGGCGACCGGCGACCAGGTGGTCGTCCACCGGAGCCGGGGCGTCACGGTGGTCACGCCCCAGATCTTGTCCTTCTCCGACTTCCCGGGCGACCTCGCCATCGGCGACCTGGTCGGAGACGGCCGCGCCGATCTGGCCGTGCACGTCGCGGCCGACAACCACGACTGGGTCGAGATCTACCGGGGCACAGCCGGGGGAGTGACGGTCAAGCCTGCACGGATCCTCCGGAAGGAGACCTACGAGACCGGGTTCGGCGCGGCCCTGACCGTCTCCGACGTCGTCGGCGACAGGAAGCCCGACCTCATCGCTGGTGCGCCCGGCGTCTACGGGGTAGGTCAGGTCCACGTGCTGCCGAACGGGAACTACACCGGCCTCCAGCGGCTCAAGCTGAGCACGTCCGGCGGCCACGGTCTGGGCTTCTCCCTCCCGTAGCTTCACCACGACTCGGGGAACTCTCCGAGTCGTTCTCGCATGTGCCTAGCGTCGCGCGGCGGAAGGACGGCCAAGCCCACGTGGAGGATGGCCTTCGCCTCCAGGATGTCCGGACAGCAGCGGATGTATCCGCAGCCGTAGGGCTCGGGCGGGTGCCCGGACAGCTCCTGCCATGCCTGGTAGGCGGTGGCGACGGCACCCGGCCAGAATCGGTCGCGTTCCAGGCGGGCCAGGGCGACGCGGCCACGGCGCGACAGGCCGGGCAGATGAGAGGTGTGCTCGTCGAAAAGGGGGCGGTCGGCGCGGACGCGCGCCGGGCTCCTACGAGCCATGGGCCTTTCTGAAGATCGTCATGCCGTCGATTCTGTCAGTGCGCCTCCCTAGGGTCCAGGTATGCGCGACGGGCTCATCTGGTGGTCGACCGAGAAGGCCACGTTCGGCCTGGTCGTCCGTGACGGCGTGGTCGTCGAGGCCGCCCCTTACGCCCGGCGCTGGGCCCACGGCAGGCCGGCCGAGGAACTGCTCGAAAAAGGCCGTCGAAGCAAGGGTGTATCCGTCGAGTGGATCCCGCCACAATGACGGCATCATGGTGCGATTGCGGGTTTTGGGGCAGCTGGCGGCTTCCGTCGGAGGCGCCCCGGTTGAGCTGGGAACGTTCCTGCAGCGGGCCGTTGTGGCCCGGCTGGTCGCCGAGGGCGGGCACATCGTGTCGGCCGATCGGTTCATCGAAGACCTGTGGCGGGAGCAGCCGCCGCCGAAGGCGCTCGGCGCGTTGCAGGTCTACATCTCCAACCTGCGGCGCATCCTCGAACCCGGCCGGGCGCCGCGTACTCCGGCCACGGTCATCGTGTCCGCGCCGCCGGGGTATCGGCTCCAGCTGACGTCTGAGGCCGTCGACGCCTGGTGGTTTCCCAAGCTGGTCGACGAGGCGGTCGCCAGGAACGACCCGAACGAGCGCATCAGGCTGCTCGACGACGCCCTGGCCCTCTGGACCGGGCCGGCCTTCGCCGAGTTCGCCGACGAGGAGTGGGCCGTCGCCGAGGCGGCGCAGCTCGACGAGTTGCGGCTGGTCGCCGTCGAATACCGGGTCGAGGCGGCCCTCGCCCTGGGGCGGCACGCCGAGATCGTCGCCGAGCTCGACCGGCATGTCACCGCTCATCCGCTGCGGGAGAACGCCGTCCGGCTGCTCGCGCTGGCCTACTACCGGGCGGGGCGGCAGCCTGAGGCGCTGGCGGTGATCCGGCGTACCCGCGAGACCCTCGCCGAGGAACTCGGCGTCGATCCCGGGCCCGCGTTGCGCACGCTCGAGTCCGACATCCTCCACCAGACCGAGACCCTGCAGTTCACGCCGCCGCCCGAGCCGATCAGGGTCACCCCGGCGCGGGAGGCCGAGAAGCAGATCGTCGGGCGCCGGGCCGAGCTCGACCGGCTCATCCGCGCCGCCGAGCAGGCCATGACCGGGTTCCGGGTGGCGTGGCTCGGCGGCGACGCCGGGTCGGGGAAGTCGACCGTCGCCGCCGCGCTCGCAACAGAGCTCCATGCTCGTGGCTGGGCGACCGCCGCGGGGCGCTGCCCGGAAACCGTCGGCGGCGTGCCGCCCGCCTGGGCCTGGTCGGAGGTGCTCCGGGGTCTCGTGCCGGGGCGGCCGCCGGCGCCCGCGCTGGCGCCGAAGCTGGCGCCGTTGCTGGCCGACGACGCCGAGCCGGTGGGGCAGTTCTGGCTGGCCCGCGCGGTCGGCGACTACCTGGCCGAGCTGACCGCGCCGCTGCTGGTCGTGCTGGAGGACGTGCACCGGGCCGACGACGAGACCCTCCACCTGCTGCGCCACCTGGCCACCCGGCTGGCCGGCACGCCGGTCCTGGTGCTGCTCACCCACCGGTCCGACGAGACCACCACCGACCTGATGGCCACCGGCGCGGCGCTGGCCGCGCAGACCGCCGAGCGCCTCACGCTCGAAGGGCTGGAGCCCGACGACGTCGCCCGGCTGGTGCTCGACCGCTCCGGGATCTCGATCGGCCCGGCCACGCTGGCGGTGCTCAGCGAGCGGACCGGCGGCAACCCGCTGTTCGTCTCGGAGACCGCTCGGCTGCTCGCCGCCGAGGGCATGACGGCCGTCTACCGGCTGCCTCCGGGCGTGCGCGACGTCATCCGCCGCCGCATCGCCCGGCTGCCCGCCACCGCGCAGACCACGCTCAGAGACGCCGCCGTCGTCGGCCGCGACGCCGACGCCGACGTGCTGATCGCGATGCGGGACGCCGACGAGGACACCGTCCTCGACGGCCTTGAGGCCGGGGTGTTGTCGGGCCTGCTCACCGAGCCGTATCCGGGCCAGGTCAGGTTCGCCCACGTGCTGGTCAGGGAGACCCTCTACGAGGACATCCCGAGGTTGCGCCGCACCCGCCTGCACGGCAAGGTCGTCGACGCGCTGGAGGCGATCCGCCCGGCCGACACGGGCGCGCTGGCCCACCACGCGCTGGCCGCCGCCACCGCCGCGACCGCCGCCCGCGCCGTCTCCTACGCGGCCAGGGCCGCGGAAAAGGCCACTTCCCTGTACGCCCACCGCGAGGCCGTCACCCTCCTCAGCGGCGCCGTGGCGATCGCCCCCGAAGACGAACGGCGGCTCGACCTCCAATCACGCCTGGTGTCGGCCCTCGCCCACGCGGGCGACGTCAACGCCGCCAGGAAACTGCGGAGCGAGGCCCTGCCGCTGGCCCGCCGTCTCGGCGACCGGGCCGCCACGATCCGCCTGATCACCTCGATCGACGTGCCGCTGATCTGGAGCATCGTCACCGAGCACCTCCTCGACTTCGACATGATCGAGGCCATCCGCGACGTCCTGCCCGGCACGACGGGGGAGACGCGCTGCCGCCTGCTGGTGGCCCTGTGCAACGAGACCGAGCCCTACGGCGGCGAGCAGCTCGAACGCGACAGCGCGGAGGCGATCGAGATCGCCAAGGGGCTCGGCGATCCGCTGCTGCTCTGCATGGCCTACAACGCGCGCTACTGGTCGTGCGTCCACTCGGGCAAGAGCGCCCAGCTCGACCGGCTGGCCGACGAGGTGATCGAGGTGGCCGAGGGCGGCGGTCTCCAGGGCTACCTCACGCTGGGCCGCTACATGAAGATCATGGTGGCGCTGTCGCGGGGCGACCGGGCCGGCGCCCGCCACTTCGCCGCGCTGGCCACCGGCAGCTCGACCAGCGGCCAGTTCGCCCACCTGCTCGGCGTCTTCGCCCTGCTCGACTCGCTCGACCTCTACATCGAGGGCCGCTTCGACGAGGCTGAGCAGGCCGCCACCGCGCTGGCCGCCCAGCTCGCCGCCATCGGCGACGGCAACGCGGTCGCCTTCGGCCTGCTGGCGCGGCTGGCCATCGGGATCACCCGCGGCGACATCGGCACCCTCATGGACGACTACGAGGCCGTCTGGAAGGACCTGGACACCGTCCACGAGATCTACTCACGGGCGCTGGTGGCCGCCGGGCGGATCGAGGAGGCCAGGGCCCGCTGGCGGCCCGACGAGCTGCCCTTCCCCGGCGTCTACCAGTCGCTGGTGTTGTCGATGCGGGCCCAGACCGCCATCGCCCTCGGGCATGAGGAGGGCGTCCGGCAGACGTACGCGCAGCTGACGCCGCTGGCCGGGGAGATGGCGGGGCTGGCCAGCGGGTCGGTCACCCATGGGCCGGTCGACCACTTCCTGGGCGACCTGGCCCGCCATCTGGGCGACGAGGCGGCCGCGCGCCGCCACTACGCGGCCGCCGTCGAGGTGGCGGAGAGGGTCGGCTCGGCGTTCTGGGCGGAGAAGGCACGGGAGGCCCTCACCCGAAGATGAGCCGCTGCCGCCGCCGGTGCCCCGGGCGCAGCAGGGCCAGCATCAGGGTGATCATCGGCCCGGCCAGCCGCCTGATGCGCCGCAGCTCCTCGGGGGTGGCGTACTGACCGACCCAGCACAGGTCGAAGCGGATGTCGCCGCCCTTGCGGATCCGGTTCTCCGCCTCGGCCCAGTCCTTCTCGGTGACGTACTGGAGGACCACCGGGAAGATCCGGCGCTCCTCCTCCTCGATGTGCTCGTCGAGGAGCTCCGAGAGCCGTTTGAGGGCCAGGTGGAGGGGCCGGGCGTCGCCGCCGGCGGCGAAGGCGTCCGCGGCGGCGTCGGCCTCGTTCAGCAGCGGGTCGAGCAGCGAGTGGTCCTCGGTCAGGTCGGACAGGTCGGCGGCGGCGCCGGCCGACCGCTCGATCAGCGGCCACACGATCTCGTCTTCACGGGTGTGGTGCTGGTGGATGGTGTGGGTGATCCGGCCCACGAAGCGGGCGATGGCCCTGGCCCGGGTGGGCGTGGTGGCCGCGAGGTGCTCGGTGAGGGCGACCAGCCGGTGCAGGTCGCCGCGCATGGCCCGGTGGATGATCCGGATGCCGGTCAGATCGGGGGACGTCATGCCCCGACGATGCGCCCCGGTGCTTAGCGGCTACCTGGGGTCCACTTGGTGTGGCGGCAGACGTCGGCCGTGGCTCGCGTTGTGAACCCGACTTAGAGAAACTGTCGGTGCGGAGCGCTAGTTTGTCGGGCTATGAGGAGTCGATGGGTGGGGCCCGACGGCTACGCGATCGTGCCCGGGGTGTTCGGCGACCGTCAAGTCCTGCGTGTCGAACGGCATGGCCGCCACCTGGCCGACTGCTTCTCCGTCGCGGAGGTCGCCCGGTTCGTCGACCTGGCCGATCTCTGCGAGGTCGTCGCGCTGCGGCCATAACAAACACCCCAAGGTAACGGTGATTTCCCGACCCGGCCGTTTACCGTCGAGACATGCGCCTGGTCACTGTGCTCACCTTCTGCGTCGCGCTCGTCGCCTGCGGGTCCGCGCCCGACGGGATCCCGAGCCCGACGCCGCCCTCCTCGTCCACGTCGTCGGCACAGGAGGTCTACGTGCTGAACTTCTTCGGCGACGAACAGGGCTCGCCCGCCCAGAAGCCGGCCGACCTGGTGATCTCCGAGTTCTCCACCATGAACAAGCTCCTGTGGGACAAGTGGGGCCCCGACACCGCCGAGGGCCGCGGCATGCTGACCGGGAGCTGGTGCCTGCCCGACTGCCTCGACCAGCCCTACGACGCGAAGATCACCCTCTCGACCCCCGTCGGCAAGGCCGGTCGCACCTACTTCACCAGCTACACGATCGAGCCCGACGACCTGCAGTCGGCCCAGGAACAGGGCGCCGACCTGGTCGGGACACTCCAGACTCCATAGGGGTCCGATTGGATTTCGCATCCACTGCGGGGGACGTGTATGGTTTACCTGTCCGGGAACGCGAGAGCGAACACCGGGCCCGCCCCTATAGCTCAGTCGGCAGAGCGTCTCCATGGTAAGGAGAAGGTCAACGGTTCGATTCCGTTTGGGGGCTCCAAAGCCAACAGGTCCTATCCGAAGAATTCGGGTGGGGCTTTTGGCTTGGCGGGTGAAAACCAATCCCCGCGAAAGTGATTTGGGGATTCATCCGTGAATTCCCAAACCCGTTCCCCGGCGAAATACCGCGTGTGTGGCACTCGCATGGGTCGGGTATCCTTGCGTGGCCGGTCAGTTCTGGTCGGTCTCCAGGCGGAGTAGCTCAGTCAGGCAGAGCAAACGGCTCATAATCGTTGTGTCGCCGGTTCAAGTCCGGCCTCCGCTACTACCCTTCCGGGCTCCCTTCACAGGGACCGGTTCGGGTTGTCCAGTAGTCCCAGACGTAGAAAGGCACTCCCACGTGGCTGCCACCGACGTTAGGCCGAAGATCACGCTGGCCTGCCAGGAGTGCAAGCACCGCAACTACATCACGCGGAAGAACCGGCGCAACGACCCGGATCGGCTTGAGCTGAAGAAGTACTGCCCCAACTGCAAGACTCACCAGGCTCACCGCGAGACCCGCTAGTTCACGACGCCCGGCGGCCCCCCAGCTGCGGGTGCGGTGCATGTATTCACGCGAAAACCGGCGACGCCACTCAGGGCCGCCGGTTAGTCGCGTTTTCACCGGCGACACCTTCTCGGTTCTCGCTGTGTTCGGCCGTACGGTAGAACTGGTCGTCCAGCAGCATTGATCAACGACGAGGAGCGCCCTGATGGCGTTGAATCGCGACTTCATCGGGCGGGCGTACTCGTCCCCGACGCCCTACGAGGTCAGCCGCCTGAAGATCAAGGAGTTCGCCGCCGCGATCGGCGACGCAAACCCGATCTACCGTGACTCCGAGGCCGCCAAGGCCGCCGGGCATCCCGACGTGGTCGCCCCGCCCACCTTCCCGATCGTCTTCGCCCTGGCGGGCGCGGGCGAGGGCCTCAACGACCCCGAGTTCGGGCTCGACTGGGCCATGGTCGTCCACGGCGAGCAGCGGTTCACCTACGAGCGGCCGATCTACGCCGGCGACCAGTTGCTGTGCACCTCGACGATCTCCGAGATCCGTTCGGTGGGCCGCAACGAGTTCGTGACCGTCCGCGGCGACGTCACCACGCTCGACGGCGAGCCCGTCTGCACCAGCTTCAACGTCATCGTCGAGCGCGGAGGTGCGAAGTAGCCATGGGCGCCACCATCAAGTGGGACGAGGTCGAGCAGGGCCAGGAACTGCCCGCCGCCGAATACCAGGTCCAGCGGGTCAATCTGGTCATGTACGCCGGCGCCTCCGGCGACTTCAACCCCATCCACTGGAACGAGCGGTTCGCCAAGTCCGTCGGCCTGCCCGACGTGATCGCCCACGGCATGTACACGATGGCCCAGGGCGGCCGCTACGTCACCGACTGGGCCGGCGACCCGGCCGCCGTCGTCGACTACGGCGTGCGGTTCTCGTCGATGGTCGTCGTGCCCGACGACGACAACGGCGCCACGATCAGCGTGTCGGGGATCATCGAGGAGAAGCTGCCCGACAAGCGGGTGATCGTCGTGCTGACCGCCAGGTCGGGCGACTCGCGGGTGCTCTCCAAGGCCAGGGCGGTCGTTCAGCTCGCCTGATCTGGGCTTCGGGCGGTTTGTTCAGCTCGCCCGAGCCTGGGTAGCGCTCCAGATGTGAGCAAACCACCGCTTGACGTCGTCGAAATCGCCGAACGCCGCGCCGCCGCCCGAGCCGACAACGACTTCGAGGCGGCCGACCGGCTGCGCCACGAGCTCATGGACGCCGGCTGGGACGTCTACGACACGCCCGCCGGCGGCTTCGAGCTGACCGAACGTCCCCGCTACGAGATCTGGCCGAGCGTGCGGTCGATCCCGGTGTCGTCGATCATCGAGGGCCGCCCGCCCGGCGAGCCCGACGTGAAGTCGACTGTGCCCTTCCCGGGTTCGATCACCGAGACCGCGCTGAACGACGCGGGCACCCCGTCGATGGCCGCCTCGCAGGCCCTCTGGGACGGCGCGCTGGCCACCTCGCGGGTCGACCGGCAGATCGACATCCCGAAGCTGACGGCGTCGGTGGCGCTGCTGGTCGACGGGTGGCCCGACGACGTGCGGGCCTGTGTCGCGGCGCTGCTGGCGCACAGCGACGCCGGGGTCATCGCACTCGACCTGGGGAACGTCGACGGGGCCGGCGACGTGCTCCACGAACTGGCCGAGGCCAACCCCGACAGGGTCAGGGTCTGGCACGTCGCCGAGAAGCCCCACTGGCGCGGCGGCACCGCCGGGTGGGGCCCGGCGCGCACCAAGCTGCTCCAGCTCGACACGGCCGACGTCCATGTGGTGATGGAGACCTCGACGATCCTCGAAGGCGACGCGATCAGGCCGCTGCTGCGGGCGCTGGAGGTGCCCGACGTGGTCGGGGCCGGGTGGAAGGGCGTCGAGCCCGAGCCGGGCGGCACCGAGTGGCGCGACGCGGGGGCCGGCGAGGTGCCGGCGCTGCTGGGCTACCTGTTCGCCGTCAACCGGGCCAAAGCCCTGCGGATCGGCGGATTCCCGGAGCACGCCCGCTTCTACCGCAACGCCGACCTGGAGTTCTCCCTCATGCTGCCGGGACGTCTGGTCGTACCCGAGAAGGATCTTCCGGTGCGGCAGGCCCGCCACCGGGGGTATTTCGACACCGACGCCGCCTACCGCGAGGAGGAGTCGGCGCGGACCTACGACAGAGTGCTCGCTCTGCTGCGCCGTTAGGCTGGCGCCCATGGAAGAGGGGGTACGGCTGGCGCCGTACACGACGTTGCGGCTGGGCGGGAACGCGCGGGCCTTTGTCACCGCCGAGACCGAGGAGCGGCTCGTCGAGCTGGTCTCCGCGGCCGACCGGCGGGGCGAGCCGGTGCTGATCCTGGGCGGCGGGAGCAATCTGGTGCTCTCCGACGCCGGGTTCGACGGCCTGGTGGTCAGGGTCGGCACGCGGGGCATCGTGACCTACGGCGGCGTGGTGACGGCCGCCGCCGGGGAAGACTGGGATCCGCTCGTCGAGCGCTGCGTCGCCGAGGGGTTGTCGGGGGTCGAGTGCCTGTCGGGCATCCCCGGCCTGGTCGGGTCGACCCCGATCCAGAACGTGGGCGCCTACGGCCAGGACGTCTCCCAGACGATCGTCGCGGTCCGCGTCTTCGACCGCCGCCGCCGCGAGATCCTCGACCTGGAGGCCGCGCAGTGCGGGTTCGCCTATCGCGACAGCGCCTTCAAGGGCGCCCTCGACCGGTTCGTGGTGTTGTCGGTGACGTACAACCTCGAGAACGACGAGCTCTCGCAGCCGCTGGCCTATGCCGAGCTGGCGAAGAGCCTGGGCGTCGCGCCCGGCGAGCGGGTGCCGCTGGCCCGGACCCGCGCGCGGGTGCTGGAACTGCGGCGGGGCAAGGGCATGGTGCTCGATCCGGACGATCCCGACACCATCAGCGCCGGGTCGTTCTTCACCAATCCGATCCTGGGCCGGGCGCAGGCCGACGAGCTCGAGAAGCTGGCCCCCGGCTATCCGCGCTGGCCGGCCGGCGACGACGCCGTGAAGGTCCCGGCGGCGTGGCTGATCGAGAACGCCGGGTTCCACAAGGGCTACGCGAAGGGCCCGGTCAGGGTGTCGACCAAGCACACCCTCGCCCTCACCAACCCCACAGGTGAGGCCACGGCGGAGGAACTGCTGGAGCTTGCCCGAGAAGTCCGAGATGGGGTCAAAGCGAAGTTCGGGGTGACCCTGGTGAATGAGCCCGTGATGATAGGCGTTAGTCTGTGAGACAGCCCGAAGGGGAGTAGTCCACAACACCGCCGGTCGACACACTGACGCACGCGTTCGATGAGAAGCGTGCGTCCGGCCGCGGAGGCCCGTGTGGCGGACGAGACCTTCGGCCCGACAGTGATTTTTACGCTGCCGGGCCGAAGTGATGCTCCCCGGCAGAACTCGGCCCGGTCGCGCTGATGCGAAAGGCGACCCCGAGTGGAAGCGTTCTGGATCTCCCTCGCCGTGATCTTCGTGGCGGAGCTGGGCGACAAGAGCCAGCTCATGGCCATGACCTTCGCCACCAGGTTCCGGCCCCTTCCGGTCCTGGCCGGCATCACGATCGCGACGACCGTCGTCCACCTGTTCTCCGTCGCGCTCGGCGGTCTCATCGGCGACCACCTCCCCACGACCGCGATCTCCATCGCGGCCGGCATCGCCTTCCTCGGCTTCGCGGCCTGGACGCTGCGCGGCGACTCCCTGACCGACGAGGAGGCCGAGAAGGCCAAGCGGGCCACCAAGTCGGTGCTGCTGGCCGTGACGGTCGCGTTCTTCCTGAGCGAGCTCGGCGACAAGACCATGCTCGCCACCATCACCCTGGCCACCCAGTACGGCTGGGTCGGCACCTGGATCGGCTCCACGGTCGGCATGGTGGCCGCCGACGCGCTGGCCATCGTGGTCGGCGGGCTGCTGGGCAGGCACCTGCCGGAGAAGTGGATCAAGTACGGCGCGGCCGGCGCCTTCGCCGTCTTCGGGGTCCTCCTGCTGCTGGAGCCGGTGTGGGCTAGTTGAGCAGGGACATCCGGTGGGCCGCCGCCGCGGCCTCGCCCCGGGTCGAGACGCTCAGTTTGGCCAGGATGTTCGAGACGTGCACGCTGGCGGTCTTCGCCGAGATCGTCAGCGTCTGGGCGATGTCGCGGTTCGACCGGCCCTCGGTGAGCAGCCGCAGCACCTCGACCTCACGCGGGGTCAGCAGGGCGGCCGTCTCGGCCGGGGTGTCGGTCAGGGCGATGCCCGACCGGCGCGTCAGCGCCTCGATCTGCTCCTTCATCGGGACGGCGCCCAGGTCGGTCGCGAGGGCGTGGGCCTCGCGCAGGCGGACCGCCATGCCGTCGCGGTCGAGGCCGTGCGCGGCCATGAGCAGGTTGCGGGCCCGCTGGTAGGGACGCTTCAGGACGGCCCAGCACGCCGCCGCGCCGTCGAAGTCCTGCCGGCACTCGCGTTCGTAGGCCTCGCTGACCCTGCCCTTGGCGACCATGGCGGTGCGGAGCACGTCGGCCCGCTCGCGCAGGGCCCTGGCCCGGTTGGGGCTGATCGGCAGCGCGGCGTCGCTCACCCGGTAGATCATCGCCAGCAGGCGCCAGCCGAGCATGGGCTTGCGGGACAGCGGGGTCGTGCCGAGGGCGATCTCGGCCCTGGTCAGGGCCGCCTCCGGGGCGCCGGTCAGCAGGAACCACTGCAGGGCCAGCCGGGTGTTGAGGGTGCGCTCCTGGGTCCAGTCTTCGGGACGGTCGGACAGCGCGCCCACCTCGGTCAGGTCGGCGAGGACCTGTTCGAGCTGGCCCCTGGCCATGCCGATCTGGGCGCGCATGCGCAGCAGGTGCCAGCGGTTGCGCGGGGACGGGTCGAAGATCAGCGACCGGGTGATGATGTCGAGGGCCTCGTCCCAGCGGCCCAGCGATTCGAGCGCCTCGGCCCGGTTATTGGCGATGAAGACGCCCTGGTTCCGGTAGCGGCCGTACTTCTTGGCCAGTTTCTCGCCCTCGACGGCCAGCGCGATGGCCTCCTCGGAGCGGCCCAGGTTCTCCAGGGCGTCGACGTTGTTGGCCAGGGCCCGCAGCACCACCTGGCCCGCCTTCACCCGGGTGCCGATGGCCTGGGCGCGGGAGTTGGTGGCCAGCGCCACCTCCAGGTCGTCGCTGATGGAGTGGCCGAGCGCGAGGTTCATCAGGAGGTCGGCCTCCTGGCGCTCGTCGCCCATCTCGCGCGCGTTCCGCAGCGCCTCCTGGGTCAGGGCGGTGCCCTCGACGATCTCGTCGGCCATGATCAGCAGGGTGCCGAGGCGGGTCAGGACGAGGGTCCGGGTCTCGCTGGGCAGCGGGACCAGCCGCTCGGCCCGGCGCAGGTCGTCGATCGCGCCGACCCGGCCGCGGTGCTTCTTGCAGTTGGCCATCCGGACCAGCAGTTCGGCGACCCGCTCGGGCGCGGTGTGGTCGTCGAGTTCGGCCAGCGCGGCCTTCACGTATTTCATGGCCCGGTCGATGTCGCCGGCCGAGTAGGCGCCCTCGGAGGCGCGCTCCAGCACGGTGGCGTGGTCGGCGCCGATGCGCTGCGCGGCGTCCGGGACCTTGTCCCAGAGCATCAGCACCCGTTCGAGCAGCTGGACCTTCTCGGTGTACGCGAACGCCTTGTGGGCCTTGGCCGAGGCCTCCCAGGCCGAGATGAGGGCCCACAGGTCGTTCCTGGCCGAGTGCCAGTGGTGGGCGATCTCGATGGCGGCCCGTCCCTGCGGGACCAGGGCGCGGTCGCGGTCGATCTCCTCGGCGAAGCGGGAGTGCAGCCGGGTGTGCTCACCGGGCAGCAGTTCGTCGTGGACGGCCTCGCGGATCAGCGCGTGCCGGAAGGTGTAGGCGCGGCCGTCGCTGATCTGGATGACGTTGCCGGCCACGGCGGGCCTGATCGCGTCCTCCAGATCGGCCTCCGACAGGCCGCTGACCGCGCACAGCAGGTCGTGGCCGACCCGGTTGCCCCCGGCGGCGGCGATGCGCAGCACCCGCTGGGTCTCGTCGGGCAGCCGCTCCACCTGGCCGATGATCAGGTCGTGCAGCGACTCGGGGAGGGTCTCGCCGCCGAGGCAGTCGAGCAGCGCCTCCACGAACAGCGGGATGCCCGCGCTGCGGTCGAAGACCGTCGAGACCCGGCTGTAGGTGGGCGTGCTGCCGAGGATGGCCGCCATCTGGCGGGCCACCTCGTCTTCGGTGAAGCGGGGCACCTCGATCTTGGTGATCCCGCCGACCCGGGTGAGCTCGGCGAGCACCGGCCGGAGCGGATGGGTGCGGTGAAGTTCGTCCGACCGGTACGTCAGCACCATGAGCATCGGGATCGCCGAGACGTTCCGGCTCAGGAAGGCGATGAGGTCACGGCTCGACCGGTCGGCCCAGTGGATGTCCTCGATGACCAGGACCATCGGGCGGCGCTCGGCGAGCCGTTCCAGCAACGTCAGTATCTGTTCGAACAGGCGGGCCCTGGCCGTGTCGGTCTCGATGTCGCCGCTCGGCTCACCGAACTCCGGCAGCAGCCGGGCCAGGTCGCGGGCCGCGCCCTCGGGCAGCAGCGCCGCCACGTCCGCGGCCCCCATGTCGCGGACGAGCTGGCGCAGCACCGCCGTGAAGGGCGCGTACGCGAGACCTTCTGTGGACAACTCGACACAACCGCCGACGAAGACCTGCGCTCCGGCGGCGGCGGCCTGCTCGGCGAACCGCGTGACCAGCCGGGTCTTGCCGACCCCCGCCTCACCGCCCACCAGCACGGCGGCGGCGGCCTGCTCACGGGCCTGGTCGAAGATCTCGCCGAGCGACTTCAGCTCGGTCTCCCGTCCGACGAAGACGGGGCTAACGGCCCGACCCATCATGTCGTCCAGCATGTCATGCCTACTCGGTGGGATTCGCGCCTATTTACGGGGGTTGAGATGCCAGGCCGGGAGGGAGGTTCCGGCCTGGCATCTGGACGCGCGTCACTGGGAACGGAACTTGCCGAGGCTCGCCCGGAGCCGGTGATGCCCGCCCCGCTCGCGCGCCTTCTCCGCCTCACGGACGCGGCGGTAGGTGGTCGCCTCGTTCTGGAGCTCGGCGACCCGGTTGATGATGATCTGGTAGTGAAGCTCGGGAGCCATCTGGCTTCTCCTTGGTTCTTGTACGTGTCGATTAGGCAGATTCACTAGCGCGAGCCACGGTCGGCCTTCGGCCGCCCGCATCTCGCTTCCTTACACACTCAAGATTCGTCCTAAGACCCCCTCCGCCACATCGGGCGGATGCCTTATCTCCCGTGGGCGGGGTGTGGATTCGTACCTAAGACCCCGCTTAGGACGGTTGTGAGATGTGCCAAAAACGGACCGGCAGTGTCGTGAGCACCCGGTTTGGCATCGTTCCGCCAGGTCGGCGATGCTGGGGAGGTGTCAATTCCGACTGCCTCGTCCAACGCCTCGCTCCGGGCGTTCCTGCACGGACTGCCCGGTGTCGACCGGGTCGGCGCCGACGCCAGGGCCGCCGGGCTGGGCACCCGATCGATCAAGACCACGGCCAAACGCCAGGCCATCGACATGGCCATCTCCATGGTCGACCTCACGACCCTGGAGGGCGCCGACACCCGCGGCAAGGTCCGGGCGATGTGCGCCAAGGCCGTCCACCCCGATCCGACCGACCCGACGGTTCCCCGGGTCGCGGCGGTCTGCGTCTACCCCGACCTGGTGGCCGAGGCCCGCGACGTCGTCGGCTCGTCGGGGGTGAAGGTGGCCTCGGTCGCCACCGCGTTCCCCAGCGGGCGCTCCTCCCTTGAGGTGAAGGTCGCCGACACCGCCATGGCGGTCGCCGCCGGAGCCGACGAGATCGACATGGTCATCGACCGGGGCGCGTTCCTGTCGGGCGACTACGTCAAGGTCTTCGAGGAGATCCAGGCGATCAAGGAGGCCTGCGGCGAGGCCCACCTGAAGGTCATCCTGGAGACCGGCGAACTGGCCACCTACGACAACGTGCGCCGCGCGTCGTGGCTGGCGATGCTGGCCGGGGGAGACTTCATCAAGACGTCCACCGGAAAGGTGCAGCCGGCCGCCACGCTGCCGGTGACGCTGGTCATGCTGGAGGCGGTGCGCGACTTCCGCGACCGTGAGGGCCGCATGGTGGGGGTGAAGCCGGCCGGGGGGATCCGTACGACCAAGGACGCGATCAAGATGCTCGTGCTGGTCAACGAGACCGCCGGGCCCGACTGGCTCGACCCCGACTGGTTCCGGCTCGGCGCGTCGTCGGTACTCAACGACCTGCTGATGCAGCGCCAGAAGCTCACCACCGGCCGTTACGCCGGCCCCGACTACTTCACCCTGGACTGAGATGATCTTCGAGTACGCACCGGCGCCCGAGTCGCGCGAGGTCGTCGACATCAGACCGTCGTACGGGCTCTTCATCAACGGCGAGTTCGTGGACGGGTCCGGAACTCCCTTCAAGACCGTCAACCCCGCCTCCGAGGAGACCCTCGCCGAGGTCGCCACCGCCACCGAGGCCGACGTCGACCGGGCCGTGCAGGCCGCCCGCAAGGCGTTCGGCGTGTGGTCGGCGCTGCCCGGCTCCGAGCGGGCCAAGTACCTGTTCCGGATCGCCCGGATCATCCAGGAACGCGCCCGCGAGCTGGCCGTCCTGGAGTCGCTCGACAACGGCAAGCCGATCAAGGAGTCGCGCGACGTCGACCTCCCCCTGGTCGCCGCCCACTTCTTCTACTACGCCGGCTGGGCCGACAAGCTCCAGTACGCCGGCTACGGCACCACCCCGCTCGGCGTCGCCGGGCAGGTCATCCCGTGGAACTTCCCGCTGCTGATGCTGGCCTGGAAGATCGCGCCCGCGCTGGCCTGCGGCAACACGGTCGTGCTGAAGCCGGCCGAGACCACGCCGCTGACCGCGTTGTTGTTCGCCGAGATCTGCCAGCAGGCCGACCTGCCCCCGGGTGTGGTCAACATCGTGACCGGCGCGGGCGAGACCGGCGCCGCCGTCGTCGGCCACCCCGACGTCGACAAGGTCGCCTTCACCGGTTCCACCGAGGTCGGCCGCCTGATCGCGCGCGCGGTCGCCGGCACGAACAAGAAGGTGACCCTCGAACTCGGCGGCAAGGCCGCCAACATCGTCTTCGACGACGCCGCCATCGACCAGGCCGTCGAGGGCATCGTCACCGGCATCTTCTTCAACCAGGGCCACGTCTGCTGCGCCGGGTCGCGCCTGCTGGTGCAGGAGTCGGTCGCCGAGGAGCTGCTGTCGTCGCTCAAGCGCCGCCTGTCGACGCTGCGGCTCGGCGACCCGCTCGACAAGAACACCGACATCGGCGCGATCAACTCGGCCGCCCAGCTCGCCAAGATCCGCGAACTGTCGGAGGCGGGCGAGGCCGAGGGCGCCGACCGCTGGTCGCCGGCCTGCCCGCTGCCCGACAAGGGCTTCTGGTTCCCGCCGACCGTCTTCACCGGCGTCTCCCAGTCCCACCGGATCGCCCGCGAGGAGATCTTCGGCCCGGTCCTGTCGGTCCTCACCTTCCGCACCCCCGCCGAGGCCGTCGAGAAGGCGAACAACACGCCCTACGGCCTGTCGGCCGGCGTCTGGACCGAGAAGGCGTCGCGGATGTTGTGGATGGCCAACCGGCTGCGGGCCGGGGTCGTGTGGTCGAACACCTTCAACAAGTTCGACCCGACCTCGCCGTTCGGCGGTTACAAGGAGTCCGGCTACGGGCGTGAGGGCGGTCGCCACGGTCTCGAGGCGTACCTGAAGGAGATCTCGTGAGCGAGCGGCTGTCGGTGCGGAAGACGTACAAGCTGTACATCGGCGGTGCGTTCCCACGGTCGGAGAGCGGGAGGTCCTACGTCGTGACCGGCGCCAAGGGCGAGTTCCTCGCCAACGCGTCCAAGGCGTCCCGCAAGGACGTGCGCGACGCCGTGACCGCGGCCCGCAAGGCCTTCCCGGGCTGGTCGTCCGCGACCGCCTACAACCGGGGCCAGATCCTCTACCGGATCGCCGAGATGCTCGAAGGCCGCCGCGCCCAGTTCGTCTCGGAGGTCGCCGAGGCCGACGGCGTGTCGGGCAAGAAGGCCGGAGAACTCGTCGACGCGGCGGTCGACCGCCTGGTCTGGTACGCGGGCTGGTCCGACAAGATCTCATCTCTTCGCGGGTCCGCCAACCCCGTCGCCGGCCCCTACTTCAACCTGTCGACCCCTGAGCCGACCGGCGTGGTCGGGGTCGTGGCTCCGCCGATGGGCCCGCTGTTCGGGCTGGTCTCGGTGATCGCGCCGGTGATCGTGACGGGCAACACGTGCGTCGTGATCGCCTCGGAGCGGGCGCCGCTGCCGTCGATCACGCTGGCCGAGGTGCTGGCGACCTCCGACCTGCCGGGCGGGGTGGTCAACATCCTGACCGGGTCTGCCGGTGAGATGGCGCCGTGGCTGGCCGGTCACATGGACGTCAACGGGCTCGACCTCACCGGGGCCGACGCCGAGCTGGCGCAGAAGTGCGAGGAACTGGCGGCCGAGAACCTGAAGCGGGTGCTGCGGCCCAACGGGAAGACCGACTGGGCGGCCGATCCGGGGACGGGACGCATGACGGCGTTCCTGGAGACCAAGACGGTCTGGCACCCGATCGGGATCTGATCGGCCTCTACAAGAGGCCGTGTCGACGGGCGAACTCGCCGAAGGCCGATCCGGAACAGGGCAACCGCATTTCTGTGGCGATCAACGCGTCCACGATGTTCCCTGCGGATACTTCGGTGAGTTTGCCCTTCTGGCATGCGACGGCGAGCAGCCAGAGCGTTCCGTGCACCTCCAGGCCGTGGGCGGCTGCCACGATCTTCGCCCGCTGGTCGTCGGTGATCGCGATGCCGCCGTCGAGTTCAGCGGCGGAGAAGACGCTCGCCTCGCCGCGATCACGTTGCGTCGAGCCGATGCGCCGGGTCCATTTGACGAAACCGTCGAGTGCCTCCCGCGAGGACAGCGTGACTATCCCGAGCCAGTCGGCGTCGAGTACGTTCCGCAGGAGCGGGTGATCGGGCAGCCCGCTGCGGATCTCCTCGCGGACGATCTCCGTGGTAAGGCAGGGCGTCCCGACCATGAGGTCGCGCAGAACGTCGAGCCGCTCGGCGCGGGCGAAATGGCTCAGACAAGGGGCATCGAAGACGAGGGGAGTCGACGTCACGGCGTGGAGTCGCACTCCTCCTGCAGGGGCAGGTCGTCTGCATCGATGTGGCCGCGCATCATCTCGACCGCACGTGAGGTCGTGATGAGCCGCTTCTGGTAGGCCTCGAAGACGGCATGCGCGTAACCGGGTGGCACCCGGATCGACTCAAGATCGGGTTGTGGCGCCCAGCCGATGGCTTCCTTGAGCTCCGCCTTCGTGGGGTTTCGCCGCTTCATGACGCCGGCGGCGTCACGTGTGAGGAATTCGGCCTGGACGGCTTGGCGAACGGTCAGCGACCACGATGTCCGGTATCGCGCCGACACCCGCACCAGCGACTCCCGGAGGTCGCCGGAGGGCAGGCCACGGAAGACGTCCGACGGAATCAGGAGTTCGGCGGCGAAAGCGTCGACGACGGCTTCCCGCTCTTCGCGCGAGGTGCCGACCCCGAGGTCCGCAGAGTATTCGTCGCCGATGATGAGGTGCCCGAGCTCGTGGGCGGCGGTCGCGCGGCGGCGTCCCGGGTCGCCCTGCCTGCTCACCACGGCGGCCGCCACGTCGTCGTCCACCGCCGATGCGCCGTCTCCGGGCACGTCGACGACGGCGACGAGCTGTCCCACCTGCTCACAGATCGAGATCAGCGATTCGATCGGCCGATCGCCCAGGTCGACGGTCTCCCTGACCCAGCGCGCCGCCCTTCGGGCACTGGCCGCGTTCGAGATCGTCATAGGAGGCCGCTTGATCGCCGGAACGGCCAGCAGCTCCATTTCCACCAGTTGCCGGATGTCCGCCAGCCAGGAGGACAACGCGACGCCCAGATGGAACGACTGGCGCCCGGCGTCCGTGGCGGTGTCTTCGGTCAGCTGGGCACGGCGGGAGATGACCGGCGGAGGCGTGCTGATCAGGTAGTCGAGCGGGACGCCGAGGATGTCGGACAGCCGGATGAGCTCCAGGGCGTCGATACGGCGGATGCCGAGCTCGATCTTGGCGACCATGGTGCGGTCGAGGCCCAGCGCGCGGGCGAGCTCCTCCTGCGACAACGCGGCAGCCAGCCTGCCTTCGCGTACCCGCTCACCGACGTCGGCCCACTGCTCCGGGTCCTTCATGGTGCGATAATCGCACGCGCCAAATACTTCGGATACCCGATGTGTCAAAAGATTGGCGCATGCCGAGCCCAGGGCCTGGCCTGTTCCAGAGAGCCCGCCAGGCTGAGCAGCAGCCCTTCTCCGTCTGGCGGGGCGATCAGCTGCACCGCCATCGGCAGGCCCGAGCTGTGCTTGCCGAACGGGATCGTCATCGCCGGCCAGCCCGCCATGTTCCACGCCCCCGTCAGCGGTGCGAACCTGATGTCGGCGTAGGCGCCGTGGCCCCCCGGGGCCGGGGGCAGGTGGGAGATGGTCGGTGTGATGAGCACGTCGATGTCGCCGAACCACTGGTCGGCGCCGTAGGCGCGCCAGTCGTCCCTGCGGCGGGAGCCGTCTCTGCGGGTGCGCTGGAGGAGGCGGCCCATGCGGGCCATCGTGCGGGTGCGGGGTTCGAGTCGGCTCTCGTCGAGGCCGTGGGCGTCGGCGGCGGCGCAGGCGTACCAGGCGGCGATCGTCGAGCGGCCCAGGGACACTGGGAAGCGGCGGCCGTGGTCTACCACGGTGTGGCCCGCTTCGCGCAGGGTGGCGCCGGCGGCTCTGGCGGCCTCCTGGAACTCCGGGTCGACGGTGAAGCCGGGCGGGAGGGGGTTGGGGGCGACGGCGATGCGGAGGTCTTCGGCCTCGGGCTGGATCGGGGCGCCGGTCATCACGGTCAGGGCGAGGATCGTGTCGCTCACGGTCGTCGTCATGGGGCCGTTCTCGGCCATCGCGAACCAGTCGTGGGGCGGGGGCTCCAGGAGGCCGTGGCCGGGCTTGAGGGCCACGATGCCGCAGGCGGCCCCGGGGATGCGTAAGGAGCCGAGGCCGTCGTTTCCGAGGGCCAGGGGGACCATTCCGGCGGCCACGGCGGCGGCGCTGCCTCCCGACGATCCGGCGGCGGTTCGTTTCGGGTCCCAGGGGTTGCGGGTGTCGCCGATGGCGTACAGGCAGAGTTCGGTGCAGTTGGTCTGGCCGAGCACGATCGCGCCGGCCGCGCGGAGGCGGGCGACCACGGGGTGGTCGGCCGGGGACGGGTCCGGCGAGCTCGCCCTGGTGCCGTTCGTCACGGTCTGGCCGGCGACGGCGACGTTGTCCTTGATCGCGACGGGTACGCCCGCCAAGGGGAGGTCGGGGCGGTGGCCCAGCGCCTTGGCCTCGGCCAGGGCCGAGTCGGCCAGGACGGTGCGGAAGGCGCCGATCGCGCCGTCACGTGCGGCGACGGCCTCCAGGTGGTCGGCCACGACCTGTTCCGCGGTCGCCTCGCCGGCGCGCACGGCGTCGGCTATCTCCACGGCGGTTCGTCCGGCCCACGACATGTCCAGAGTGTGGACCGGACGCACCTGCCATTAGAAGGCTCGTAACCAAGACGATGCCTAGTCGGACCTTTTCGGCGCCCGTCCCGCCTGAGTCAGCGCCATGCGGAGCGCGTATTCGATCTGCGCGTTGACGCTGCGGAGATCGTCGGCCGCCCACTTGGCAATCGCCTCGTGGACGGCCGGATCGAGCCGCAGCAGGAGCTTCTTCGGCTCCTTCTTGGCGGGACGTTCGTCAGGCATACAGACTGCCGGTGTTGACCACCGGCTGCGTCGCCCGGTCGCCGCACAGGACGACCAGGAGGTTGGAGACCATCGCGGCGCGGCGCTCCTCGTCGAGTTCGACGACGTGCTCGGCGCTCAGCCGGTCGAGGGCGAGCTGGACCATGCCGACCGCGCCTTCGACGATCTGCCGCCGGGCGGCGACCACCTGGGCGGCCTGCTGGCGGACCAGCATGGCCTGGGCGATCTCGGGGGCGTAGGCGAGGTGGGTGATGCGGGCCTCCAGCAGCTCGATGCCGGCCAGGTCGGTGCGCTCGCGGAGCTCGGTGGTGAGCTCCTCGGCGACCGTGGCGCCGTCGCGGAGGCTGGTGCGGTCTTCGATGTGGCTGTCGTAGGGGTGGGAGGTCGCCAGGTGCCGCACGGCGGCCTCCGACTGGATGGCGACGAAGTTCTCGTAGTCGTCCACGGAGAAGGACGCCTTGGCGGTGTCGACGACCCGGTAGACGACGACGGCCGCTATCTCGACGGGGTTGCCGTCGGCGTCGTTGACCTTGAGCTTGGTGGTCTCGAAGTTGCGCACCCGGAGGCTGATGCGGTTCTTGTCGGTGAACGGGACCGTCCAGGTGAACCCGGCGGTCTTGATCGTGCCGATGTAGCGGCCGAAGAACTGCACGACCTTGGCCTCGTTGGGGTTGACCACGGCGAAGCCGGACGCCGGCAGGAACACGATCACCGCCGCCACGACCACGCACACGATGAAGAACGCCTCGTCCTGGGTCAAGCCGAACAGCACCAGCGCGGCCGCCACGACGAGCAGCGCGAGCAGGATGACGAAACCGTTCATCCGGAAGGCCTCTCGTTCCATGCCCTTCCTCCTGACTATCGAAGTGATATCACTAAGATAGCTCCTCGCTAGCATCGAGTGTCAAGAATTCGGCCACGATCACTCTGTAGTGGAATTTCGCGGTCGTCCCTTGGATCGTGGTCAGGTACTCGTCGTCGCTGATGCGGTAGACGCTGCGCCTGCCCTGGTTCATCGGATGCTGCGGCCGGTGCCGCACGGCGAGCTCGTAGGCGATCGACCGGGCTTCCGGCCGTTCGCCCATGACCTCGTAGACCTCCGAGACCCGCCACTCCCTGCGGGTGGTGTTGCCGATGTTCTCCTCGATGAGGACTCTCCAGTGGCTCATGACCGGCGATCATGCCAAAACGCGCCCTCCCCGTAAGGAGGGCGCGTCCAGGTTGGCCACCGGGCTACTCGCCCAGGAGGTTCTTCAGGGTCTGCGGGTCGACCTGCTTCACCTGGCCGGCGGGCGGCGTCTGCACCGTGACCGGCTTGTCGTACTCCTTGACCGTCAGGTTCAGGTTGAACGGCTGCCCGCCCTCCGAGTTGCGGAACTGCTGCCGCTTGACCATGCCCGAGGAGTCGACCCAGGTGTCCACCCGCAGGGTCTTGGGCCAGTTGGTCGGCGTCGGAGTCGGGGCGGGCAGGCCGGCGGCGTCCGCCGCCTCCTGCGTGTCGAGGGTGGAGCTGTAGTGGGTGACGGTCTGGCCGCCGACCTCCTCCTCGCCCTCGTTCTGGACGTCCTTGTGCGCGCCCGCGATCTCCTTGATCGTCGCGGGGTCCTGGAGGCGGCCGCTGGTGAGCAGATCGGAGATCATCTTGCCGCGCTCACCGGGCAGGTTGTTCAGCGGCACCTGCCACCAGGTGTTGCCCTGGTTCGGGATCAGGCCGTCGCCGTTCACGTAGGCGGTCTCGCCGTTGAGGATGATCTGCGGCTGGGCCGAGTTGGCCTTGCCGTTGAGCGTCAGCTGGTTGACCTTCGCGGTCAGGAGGTTGGGTTTGTTCTGGCGCGCCCAGGTGCCGCGCGCGTCGATCTTGCCTTGGCTGCTGAAGTGCATCGTGCCCGACGCGGTGTTGGCCTCGGCGCTCTTCGTGAGAGCGTCCTGGAGGGCCGTCGCCGGTTCGGCGGTCGTCGTGGGGCTGGCGGTCGGGCTCTCCTCGCCTGTTGGGCTCTGGGTCGGCTCGGGACTCCCCGCGGGTGCGGATGAGGGGACGTCCGGGACGGGTGTTGCCCATGCCGCCGTCGTCCCGACCCAGGCGGCGGCTGTGACCACTGCCGAGGCCGTGCCGAGAGCGGCGAGCCGAAGACGAGCGTGTCGCATTTGTCCCCCTGGTATGCGATTTGTGCTGTCCCAAGCACCGTAAGTGGACAAATAGGGCGAAAAGTAGAGGTATGTCCTTTTGGGGAATAACGCGGATGATCGCTTGACCGAAAAGGACATGATCTTGACTGATCGTCTAGCGACGGCGGGGATTGGTCCGGGACGTAGGCGATGCGGCGAGCGGATCCTCCGGCCAGGGATGCTTCGGATAACGCCCCCGCAGCTCGGCCCGGACCTGCCGATAGCCTTCCCGCCAGAACGACGCCAGATCCCCGGTGACCGCGACCGGCCGCCCCGCCGGGGAGAGCAGGTGGATGGTGACCGGGACGCCCGCGACGACCGGCGTGGCCGTCCAGCCGAACAGCTCCTGCACCTTGGCCGCCAGCACCGGGCGTTCGCCGCTGTAGTCGAGGCGCACCTGTGAGCCGGTGGGGATCTCCAGCCGTTCGGGCACGACCTCGTCGAGCCGCACCTGCCAGGGCACCAGCCCCCGGAGCGCGGCGGCGACGTCGAGCGCGGCCAGGTCGGCCCGCCGGCGGACCTTCGCCAGGTCGAGCCCCTCGACCAGCGCCTGCTCCACGTCGGGCCACGGATCGCCGAGCGCCCTGCGGGCGAACTCCATCCGCTCCCTGAGCGCCCGCGCGGCGGGCGTCCAGGAGAGCAGGCCCACCCCTTCTTGTCGCAGCCCCTCTTTGACCGCGTCGGAGACGTCGGTCTTCAGGGCTCTGGACGACAACTCGATCGCCCCCAGCCTGCGCACCCGCCGCGCCACGACGTCGCCGTCCCGCCAGGCGACGTCGTCCTCCTCCACGATCGGGCCCGACATGAGGGCGACGCCCTCGTCGATGACGGCGGCCTGGCGAACGCGCGCGGCGGCCCGGCCGGTGGCCCGGTCGGCGACCGCCACGGCCAGCCACTCGGCCTCGGCCAGCCGCGACCCCTGCGCCACCTCGGCCCCCGTCCCGGACGCCATCACGAACCCGCCCCCGGCCCGCCGCCGGGCGACCCGCTCGGGATAGGCGAACGCGACGACGATCCCGGCGACCTGATCGTCGGAGAGCCCACGACCCGGAGCCGGGGCGCCGGTCCCTTCGCGGGCGAGCCGGCCGGCCTCGCGCCGCAGTTCCGGGGTCCGGGCGGCCCGCCAGGCGGTGACGAGGTCGTCGGAGGCGTCACGGGGGAGCTGACCACCCAGCAGGGCCACCACCTCGGCGGCCTTCTCGGCCCCGGTCAGCGGCGCGGCGTCGAGCAGCGCCCGCGCCAGCCGGGGGTGTACGCCGATCCCGGCGATCCGGCGGCCCTTCGCGGTCACCCTGCCGTCGTCGAGGGCGCCCAGCAGGGTGAGGGTCTCGCGGGCCGCCGTCAACGGCCCGGCCGGCGGCTGGTCGAGCAGCGACAGCTCCTCGGAGCCCCAGCAGGCGGCCTGGAGGGCGAAGGAGGTCAGGTCGGCCAGTGCGATCTCCGGCTGGGGGTGGTCGGCCCGGCGTTCGGCCTCCGGCCAGCACCGGTAGACGGCCCCCGGGGCCTCCCGGCCGGCCCGTCCGGCCCGCTGGGTGGCCGCCGCCCTCGACGCCGGGACCGTCACCAGGGACCCCAGCCCGCGGGCGTGGTCCATGCGGGGCTCGCGCGCCAGCCCGGAGTCGACCACGATCCGCACCCCGGGCACGGTCAGGCTCGACTCGGCCACCGACGTCGCCAGGATGACCCGCCGCCCCTGGCCGGGCGCGAGCACCGCGTCCTGGACGTGGGACGGCGACCCGCCGTGGACCTGGAGCACGTCGAGCTCCGCGAGGTCGGCGAGCTGCCGCCCGACCGCGCCGAGTTCGGCCACGCCGGGCAGGAAGCAGAGCACGTCGCCCGCGCGCTCCCGCCAGGCGCGGCGGACCGTGGCGGCGACGTGGGAGAGGAAGGCGGCGTCGACCCGGGGCCAGATCACCGCGGGTTTGGGCGGCGGCGCCCACACGACGTCGACGGGATGCACCGCGCCCGGGGCGTCGACCACGGGCCCCTCGATCAGGGACGCCCACCGGGGCGCGTCGGCGGTGGCCGACATGGCCAGGATGCGCAGGTCGGGGCGGAGCGCGGCGCGGACGTCCAGGAGAAAGGCCAAGGTGGTGTCGGCGTCGAGGTGGCGCTCGTGGCACTCGTCGACGATGACCACGTCGACCCCGGTGAGCTCGGGGTCTCGCTGGAGGCGCTGGAGCAGCACGCCGGTCGTCACGACCTCGATCTGGGTGGCCGCCGAGACCCGGCGTTCGCCGCGGATCGTGTAGCCGACCCGCTCGCCCGTCTTCTCGCCCAGCGACCAGGCCATGCGCCGCGCGGCGGCCCTGACGGCGATGCGCCGGGGCTCGGCCACCACGACTCTGCGGGGGGCCAGCGCGAGCGGCACGAGAGTGGTCTTGCCACTGCCCGGAGGCGAGGTCAGCACGGCCGCGCCGGCGGATTCGAGGGCGGCCAGCAGCCGAGGCAGGGCGTGGGTGACCGGGAGCACGCCCGTCAGCTTAGGCGGCGCGGGTGAGACCGAGGAGAAGCTCGGCGTTGGAGCCGGTGTCCTTCAGCTTGGACAGGAAGGGCTCGAAGCTCTCATGGGTGTGGAGAGCCTTGCGGAGCTGCCAGACCAGGGGCAGCTCGGCGGGGTCGAGGAGGAGCTCCTCACGGCGGGTGCTCGACCCGGTGACGTCGACGGCCGGGAAGACCCGCCGCTCCGACAGGGCGCGGCTGAGCCGCAGCTCCATGTTGCCGGTGCTCTTGAACTCCTCGAAGAGGTTGTCGTCCATCTTCGACCCGGTCTCGACCAGGGCCGTCGCGATGATCGTGAGAGAGCCGCCCTCGCGCAGCTTGCGCGCCGCGCCGAGGATGCGCTTCGGCGGGTGCACGGCCCGCACGTCGATCCCGCCGCTGAGCGTCTTCCCGCCGCCCGGCAGGGTCATGTTGTACGCCCGCCCGACCCGGGTGATCGAGTCGATGAGCAGCACGACGTCCTGCTGCTGCTCGACGAGGCGCTTGGCCCGCTCGACCGCGAGCTCGACGACGGCGATGTGGTCGGCCGGCGGCCGGTCGAAGGTCGAGGCGATGACCTCGCCCCGCACCGACGCCTTCATGTCGGTGACCTCCTCGGGCCGCTCGTCGACGAGCACGACCATGAGGTGGACGTCGGGATGGTTGGTGCTGACGGCGTCGGCGATGGCCTTGAGGATCAGCGTCTTGCCGGCCTTGGGCGGGGCCACGATGAGCCCCCGCTGCCCCTTGCCGACGGGCGTCAGCAGGTCGATGACCCGGGTGGACAACACGCCCTTGCTGGTCTCCAGCCGAAGCCTTTCTTCGGGGTGGACGGGCGTGAGCTCGGCGAAGTGCGGCCGGTCGGCGGGCGGCCCGGCCTCGATGGAGACGAGCCTGCCGCCCTGGGCCGTGCCGTGCACGACGTCGCCCTGCCGGAGCCCTTTCAGCAGCTCGGGCGGGACGAGGACGTCGCTTGATGATTTGAGGTAGCCGTCGACCCGCAGGTGACGGCCGTCGAGGATGCCGCGCACGTTCCGGGCACGGCGAACGAGGGGGGTTGCCATGGTGGGCTCCTTGGGAGCACGGGAAGGCAGGCCACGGAAGGCCCGTTGCAATGCCTTCGGTGAATCAGAGAAAGAGATTTCGGGGAGCGAGTGCCTAAGAAAAGGCCAGAAACCCGCGAACCCACTGACACGGTAACACGGGAGAAGCCGCCGGTGTTCCCCCGATCAGCCGGCCTTGGCGTGGGCGAGCGTACGCAGGACGCCCAGCGCCGCCTCGGTGGGGCTGCCGGGCTCCGCCTGCGCGGTCCAGAGCCGCTGGCCCGGGGCGCTGTCGACGGCGAACGACTCGTGCCAGAGGGTGAGGTCGCCGACCAGGCGATGGCGCAGGAGGACCGGATCGCGCCGCTTGACCCGCACGTCGTGGCGTCCCCACATGCGCCGGAAGTCCTCGCTCGCCTCCGAGAGCTCCGCGACCAGCGTGTACAGGGACGGGTCGTCGCGGTTGGCCCCCAGGCCGGCGCGAAGGTGGGCCACCATGGCCGCCGCCTCGGTGTCCCACTCGATCCAGTGATCACGGGCCCGGGGATCGAGGAAGAGGATGCGCAGGAGGTTGCCGGTGCGCCCGAAGTCGCCGCCGGTGATGGCGCCCCAGAGCGCGTTGCAGGCCAGCACGTCGGTCCGGTGGTTCACCACGGCGGCCGCCACGTCGTGCCACCGGTCCATCAGCCGCAGGACGTGGGGGTTGACGCCGGGGTCCGGGTCGGCGGCCTCCGGTCGGCTCTGCGGGGGATGGGCGAGCGCGCGGAGGTGGCCGATGGCGTCGCCGTCGAGCCGGAGCACCTGCGCCAGGGCGTCGAGCACCTGGTCGGACGGACGGCGTTCGATGCCCTGCTCCAGCTTCGTGTAGTAGTCGGTGCTGACCTTGGCGAGGAACGCCACCTCCTCACGGCGCAGGCCGGGTGTGCGGCGGTGGGTTCCGCGCGGCAGCCCCACCTGGCCGGGTGACACGATCTGCCGCCGGGCGCGAAGGAAGTCGCCGAGTGGGGTAGGCATGCTTGACAGCGTAAGAAACCGCAGGTAAAGGGCCTAACGAGGCAGGCGCAGGACGAAGCGGGCCCCGCGGTCGCTGTCGCGGATGGTGAGGGTGCCCCCGTGGGCCTGGGCGATCTCCCGGGCGATGGCCAGCCCCAGGCCGGTTCCGCCGGCGTCGCGGCTGCGTGCGGCGTCCAGCCGGGCGAAGCGGGTGAAGACCACCTCCCGGTCCTCGGGGGCGATCCCGGCGCCGTCGTCGAGCACCTCCAGCGTGACGGCCGACTCGTCGGCCCGCAGGCTGACGGTGATCCGCGCGGCGGCGTGGCGTTCGGCGTTGTCGACCAGGTTGACCAGCAGGCGCGCGATGCGCAGCGGGTCGCAGTCGGCGACGACGTCCGGCTGAAGGTCCTTGACGACGGCCACCCGGCGGAGACGCCGGTCGAGTTCGGCGTCGACGAGCCGGGTCAGGTCGGTCCGCTCGTGGGTGAGGGGGCTCCGCGCGTCCAGCCGGGCCAGCGTGAGCAGGTCGGTCACGATCGCCTGCAGCCGGTCGACCCCGGCCAGCACCGCCGCCGTCATCTCCGGCCAGTCGGTGTCCTGCGGATAGGCGAGCGCGTCCTCAAGACGGGTCCGGACGGCGGTGAGAGGGCTGCGCAGGTCGTGGGAGGCGTCCGAGGTGAAGCGCCGCAACTGGTCGTAGGCCTGCTCCAGGCGGTCGAGGGTGTCGTTCACCGTCAACGCCAGCAGGTTGATCTCCTGCTGGTTCGGGGTGGCGAGGGGGACCCTGCGGTCGAGGTCGGCCGCGTTGATCTCCGCCAGCTCCTCGCGGATCGCGTCGATCGCGGTCATGTCCCTGTTGACCAGGCGGAACGTGCCCGCCGCGACTGCCGCCGTCACCAGCAGGGACGCGCCGGTCACGAAGGCCAGCACGGTGGTGCTGCCGTACCAGGGGCTCTGGGGGACGGCCACGTGCAGCAGCCAGGTCCCATCGGGCCGGTGGACCTTGTAGGAGTCGACGATCATGCAGCCGCTGAGCCCGGCCGGGGGGCACAGCACCTGTTCGGCGTGTACGGGGTGGCCGGTCGCGGGGAAGGCGGCTATCGGCGGGTGGCCGAGGAGCCGGGGGGAGGCGCCGACGGTCCGGCCGCGGGGGTCGAGGACCTGTATCGCCAGGTCGCCTCCGCCCGGGAGCACGGCGGGGACCTGCCCTTCTTTCATCAGGGGCAGCAGGCCCTCCACCGCGTGGGTGATGCGGGCCCGGTTGGCGCCGGCGTCCTTGTTGCCGGTGAACATCAGGAAGAGCACACTGGCGCCGATGAAGACCAGGGCCGTGACCAGGCAGAACTGCACCGACCGGCGGGCTCTGATGGATCTGGGGAACGGGCCCGCCCGCAGAACATCGTGCATCTCTGGACGTTATGGTCCGTCTCCCCGCTGAGGGAGTGTGTACGGCACCCTGTCTCGGCGGCGCCCTATCGCGACTGGAGCGCGTCGAGGGCCACGGCCATCGCGATGACCAGGCGGCGGTCGAGCCTCGGGTCGTTGATCTCGATGGCGTACCGGTCGCGCAGGCCCCACTTGCGGTCGACCGAGAAGGCGATCGAGGCGCCCACGCTGAAGTCGAAGTGGTAGGGCAGCCACTCCAGCGAGTCGGCGAAACGCCTTAACAGCGCCACCGACAACCGGCGTTCGGTGCCCGTGTAGGTCGGCAGGCCGGGCTGCTGGACGTGCCACGTCGAGCGCAGCAGCGACTTCCCGAAGTCCTTGCGGAACATGCCGATCGAGGTGCCCGACGCGTCGACCACGTCGTATCCGCTCGCCAGGTCGATGACCTTGCGGGCCTTGAACGCGGCCAGGGCCTCGGCGCGGCTCTCGTCGGTGTAGAAGGTCACCTGCTCCTTCAGGGCCAGGCGTTTCTGTTCGGCGAACGCGACCACCGGACCCTCGGAGCCGTCGGGTGAGACCGTGCTCACCACATAGCGGTTGACCATCGGGGTGATCTTCTGGCGAAGGATCAGCTTCGACTGGGTCTGGAGGGCCGCCGCGTCCACAAGAACCTCCGTTTTCAGGGCCTTTCCCACCCTATTACCCAAGATCCCCTGTGAGATAGCGCTGGACCGACGGGCCTACGGAGATCACCAGTTCGTCGGTGGTCATCGACGCCATCGGCTCGACGGCGAGCAGGTAGCGGGCGAAGGCCATGCCCATGAGCTGGGCCGCGGCCAGGATCGCACGGCGCTCGGGCTGGTCTCCGGGCAGGCTCTTGGCGAGCGGTACGGCCAGTTCGCCGCTCATGAAGTCGCGCATGATCTGGGCGGCGGCCGGGGTCGAGGCGATCGACCCGACGATGGCGCGGATCCGGGGGCCGGTCTCCGGGCTCTCCCAGACCTCCAGGTAGCGGCGCGTCAGGCGGGCGCCCAGCGTGGACGGGTCGCCCGCGAGCGCGACCGCGAGCTCCTGGACCGGCATGGCGGCGCGCAGTGAGGCGTCGAAGAGGCCGTCTTTCGAGCCGAAGAAGTGCATGACCAGGGCCGGGTCGACGTCGGCGGCGCGGGCGACGCCGCGGATGGTCGTGGCGGCGTAGCCCGATTCCACGAACGACGCGACGGCGGCCTCCAGGATCGCCTCTCTGGTCTGCGGGGTGCCCGGCCGGCGGCCGGTCTTGCTGATGTCCATGGGGGCTATTCAACCACGTTGAATTCATCTATGTTGAACTCAACAGCGTTGAAGTCATCAAGGAGAGAAATCATGAAGAGGCTGATCCCGGCGGTGGTCCTGGCCACACTCATCGGGATGTTCTTCGTCGGCTCGTTCGTGGGCGCCCTGCACTCGCCCGAGCCGCACGACGTGCCGGTCGCCGTCGTCGCGCCCCCTCAGGCCGCCGCCCAGATGGGCAAGAAGCTGGCGGGCAAGTTCGAGATCACCGCCTACGCCGACGAGGCCGCCGCGCGCGCCGCGCTGGCCGACCGGGAGGTCGACGCGGTCGTGCTGCCGCAGCAGCAGAAGCTCGTGGTCGCCAGCGCCGCCAGCCGGTCGGCGTCCACGGTCATCACCTCGGTGTTCACCCACGCCGCGCCGCTGACGGTCGAGGACGCGCACCCGCTGCCGCCCGGCGACCAGGGCGGCATCGCCGGCATGTTCTTCGTGATCGGGCTGGTCATCCCGGGCATCGCCATCGGGGTCGCGGCCGCGAAGGAGCGGCCGCTCCCGGGCATCGGGGCCGTGGTGCTCGCGGGCGTCACCGTCGGGCTGGCCAACGCCTGGCTCGGCGACGTGGTGTTCGGGGCCCTGCCGGGCGCGTTCCTCGGGCTGGCCGGCATCTCGGCGGTGATCGTGATCACGCTCGGGCTGGTCGTCTCGGGGCTGGTGCGGCTCATCGGGACGCCCGGCGTGGCGCTGGCCGGTCTGCTCTTCGTGCTCATCGGGGTGCCGGCCAGCGGCGGGCCGCTCGGGGCGCGTTTCATCCCCGAGTGGTACGCGGCCGTCGGCCACGTGCTCCCGGTCGGGCAGGGGTCGGTCGCCATCAGGAACGTCGTCTTCTTCGACGGCGCCGCGCTCGGGCTGCCGCTGCTGGTCCTCGCCGGATGGGCGGTCGTGGGCTTGACCCTGACCCTCTCAGCGGCGTCTCAGGTCAGACGTGCATCATTTGCGAGGTGAGGATGATTCGCCGGTTGAAATGGCCGGCCATGGCGGGGCTGGCCGTCCTGGCCTACCTCACGTTGCGGGACGCCCTTCCGACGCCCTCCGAGGTGTGGGACGTGATCACCGCGGCCGACGCCAACTGGCTGCTGGTCGCGGCGGTGTTCCAACTGCTGGCCATGGTGGTCTTCGCGCGGTTCTTCCGCAGACTGCTGGCGCTGGGCGGGGTCCGGGTCTCCCGGCCCCGCATCCTGGCCGTGACCTTCGCCCGCAACGCGGTGGCGGGGTCGCTGCCGGCCGGGCCGGTGGTGTCGGTGGCGTACACGACGCAGGTCTTCACCAAGCTCGGGGCCGGGAAACGGCTGATCGCGGCGGTGCTGGTGCTGGCGGCGGCCTACTCGGGCGGCGCGTTCGGGCTGCTGGCCCTGGTGGCCCTGGTCGCCTCGCCGGAGACCCGGGTGGTCACGCTGATCGTGCTCGGCGGGGTGGTCGTGGCGGGCGTCCTGCTCTTCAAGGCCGGGCACCTGCTCGACCGGATGCCCAAGGTGTCGGGGCAGCTGAAGGCCACCTTCGACACGATCGGCGGCACCCGGCGCGACCATCTGCGGCTGGCCAACCTGGCGCTGCTCAACTGGGTGCTCGACGTGATCAGCCTCGGCGCGGTCTGCTGCGCGATCGAGGCGACCGCCACCCCGCACACCGTGCTGCTGGGCTTCGTCGCGGCCAAGACGGCCGCCGCGCTGGCGGTGGTGCCCGGCGGGCTCGGCATCGCCGAGGTCGGCATGGCGGCCACCTACATCGCGGCCGGGATGTCGGGCGGGCAGGCGGCGGCGGTCGTGCTGCTCTACCGGCTGGTGTCGTACTGGATGAACCTGGTCATCGGGTGGATCGCCTGGATCCTGCTGCACGACCCGGTCAGGAAGGCGACCATCAAGGGGTTGGCCAGCCTCGGGTCGTCGCTGAGCCCCTACGCGTACGACCGGCACCCGGCCCCCTAGGGACGCAGGCCGTCGAGCAGCCGGGCGACGGTGCGGCGGCGCAGGTCGGGCGTCCATCCGCCGGACAGCGCGCCGTGACAGGCCGCGGCGAGCAGCGCGGTGACCTCGTCGGCCCGCACGCCCGCCCGGACCGTGCCCGCCTCCTCGGCCCGCGCGAGCAGGACCTCCATGCCGAGCGCCGCCACCTGGCGGTCGACCCCGATGTCGGCGGCCAGCAGGTGGACGACCGTGCGGGCGCCGGCCGCGTACTCGACGACCTCGGCGAAGAAGGTGAACAGCGCGGTCCCGTCGCCCTCCTCCGCCAGGACGGCCGCCCTCGCGGCCAGCCGTTCCCGCAGGTCCTTCATGAGCGCGGTGAGCAGGTCGGCCTTGGTGGGGAAGTGCCGGAAGACCGTGCCGACGGCGACCCCCGCCGTCCGCGCGACCTCCTCGGTCGACGCGGACGTGCCGTGGGTGTCGAAGACCTCGGCGGCGGCGGCCAGGATGCGGGCCCGGTTGCGGATGGCGTCGGCACGCGAAGGCGGATCGGCCACGATGCTCCGTTGACAAGATGAGTGGTGACTCATAATTTAGCCGGGACATAGTGAGTCGCCACTCATGTTAGGGGTGCGCCGTGTTGCTGACCGGACCGCTGGACGCCTTCGAGCGTTTCCGTGACCACCTGCTGACCGGCGCCTCCGCCGGTCTCGAACACTTCCTGGCCGACGACGGGGTCGTGGAGACCCCCTTCGCCCCGCCGGGCGCACCCCGGCGCATCGAGGGCAGGGCGGCGTTCGCGGCCTCGATGGTGCCGCAGAGGGAGGCGGTGCGGGCCCTGGTCACCTTCACCGACGTCCGGGACGTGGTCGTGCACGAGACGGCCGACCCCCGGGTCGCGGTCGTCGAATACGAGGTCGAGGGGGTGCGGGTGGCCGACGGCCTGCGGGCGGCGGCGCCGTTCGCGGTGGTGGTGCGCGTGGACGACGGCCGGATCACGTTGTGGCGGGAGTACCAGGACCCGGCGGCGATGGCTCTGCTCATCACCTAGGGGTTTTCTCAGGGTTCGTGGTGGAACGGGGGTTGGTTACCGGTTCGTTGAACCGAATAACCGAACCACACGATGGAGGAACTCCTGATGCACCGATCCCGTGAACACAAGATGATCGCCGGGGTCTGCGGCGGTCTCGCCGAGCGCTTCAACATGCCCCCGACGGTCGTCCGTCTCCTGTTCGTCGCCTCCTGCATCCTCCCCGGCCCGCAGTTCGTCGCGTACCTGATCATGTGGGTGCTCTTTCCCAAGGCACCCGCGCGGAAGTACGCGCACCACTGACCTATCCTCGGTCCCATGGACGCACGGCCGCTGACCCTGATCCACGACGAGCTGGTCGACTATGAGAAGGCCATGGCCACCATGGACGAACTCATCGCCGACCGGCAGGAGGATCGCCGCCCCGACACCCTGTGGCTGCTCAGCCACCCGAAGGTGTTCACGGTCGGCCGGCGGACGCTGACGGAACACCTGCCCGACCCCTCCCACGGCATCCCCGTGGTGACGACCACCCGGGGCGGGCAGCTGACCTACCACGGCCCCGGGCAGCTGGTCGGCTATCTGATCGTCAAGCTGCGCACCGGCGAGGGGGTCGTCGACTACATCCGCGAGGTCGAACTCCGGCTGGTCGAGGCCCTCGCCGCGGTGGGCGTCGACGCCGAGCGGCGGGACACGCCGCCCGGCTCCGAACTGCTCACCGGGGTCTGGACCCGCGCCACCGGCCGGAAGATCGTCTCGATCGGCATGCGCGCCTCCAAGGGCGTGACCAGCCACGGGTTCGCCATCAACGTCGACGGCGACCTGACCCCGTGGGATCTGGCGGTGCCCTGCGGCATGCCCGACGTCGACATGACCTCGGTGTCGCGCGAGACCCACACGGGCGACATGGCCACGGTGGCCGCCGCCGTGGCGGCGGCCTTCGAGGCTAGGGCTTGACGAAGGGCTCCGGCTCGTCGACGGTCCGGCGCGGGCCGCTGAACCAGTGGCGGGCCGAGAGCGCCCACCACAGGCCGACGCCCAGCACCATCACCCCGACGACGATCGGCGCGTAGTTCACCGCCGTCCAGGTGAAGTCGCTGGTGAAGGGCACTCCGGCCGGCGCCAGCGGCATGATGAAGTAGATCGACACGATCACGATCTCGATGATCGCGATCCAGCCCATCACCTTGTATTTCGAGCCCAGTGTCCACGGACCGGGCACGAAGCGGTCCCCCATCCGCAGGCGCAGGTAGATCGGGATGGCGAAGGCGATGTAGAGGCCGATGACCGCCACCGAGACCACCGCGTAGAACGCGAGCGGGGTGCCGGTCGGGGCCTCGTAGAGAGCGGGCAGGGTGAGGACCAGCGCGGCGACGCAGCCCAGGATGATCGCGTTGACCGGTGTCCGGTTCCGGTCCACCCTGGACCAGAGCCGCCACCCGGGGACGGCGCCGTCCCGGGAGAACGCGTAGGTCATCCGCGACATCGAGGTCACGCAGCTCATGCCGCAGAAGAACTGGCCGATCGTGGAGATTGCGAAGATCGCGTTGGCCAGGTTCCCCGGCACGGCCGTGTCGAAGATGGCCCCGACGAAGCCGAACTGGTTGTTGATCTCGTCGACGTTGGTCGCCGCGAACAGGAAGGCCAGCAGCAGGATCCAGCCGCCGATCGCCGAGTAGAAGATCGACTGCCACAGGCCGCGCGCCGCCGACATCGAGGCGCCCTGGGTCTCCTCCGAGACGTGGGCGCAGGCGTCGAAGCCGGTGATCGTGTACTGGGTGAGCAGGAAGCCCAGCGGCAGCACGAAGAACCAGAAGGTGCTGTCGCTGAACCCGGAGTTGTTGATCGTCTCGGTGAAGACGAACGACATCGACTGGTGGGAGTCCGGGCCGAAGATCAGGATCAGCACGACCACCGCCGCGCCGAACACGTGCCACCACACCGACACGTTCTGCAGGATCGAGATCAGCCGGTGGCTGAAGATGTTGATCAGGGCGTGCAGCGCCAGGATGATCGCGAACAGGATGAAGGTGTTGGTGAGCGACACCTCGTAGCCGAAGAACCGGTCGAGGGTGATGTTCATGAAGGTCGCGCAGCCGTAGTCGACCGACGCGGTCACCGCCACCAGGCCGATCAGGTTGAACCACCCGGTGAACCAGCCGTGGATCGGCTTGCCCATCTTGGCGGCCCACCAGTAGATGCCGCCCGCCGTGGGATAGGCCGACACCAGCTCCGACATGCACAGGCCGATGATCAGGATGAAGATCGAGATGATCGGCCAGCCCCATGAGATGGCGATGGGGCCGCCGTTGTTCCAGGCCTGGCCGAACGTGGTGAAGCAGCCGGCCAGGATCGAGATGATGGAGAAGGAGATCGCGAAGTTGGAGAAGCCGCTCCAGGTTCGGGACAACTCCTGTTTGTAGCCGAGTTCCGCGAGTCGCTTGGCGTCGTCGTCGAGGGATTGAGCCATCGAGGCCTCCTCATGCCGTGCAGTGGGGGGTTACCGGCCGGCGGCCCCCATGAGGGTGCCGAAGCCGGGGTCCGTGAGATCGGCCGTCGCCTTGGCGTACTTCGTGGCGGCTTCGGCGTTGTAGTCGAAGTCGCGCTGCTGGGCCACCAGGCCGTGGTGTACGACGAACCAGAGCGTCCACGTCAGGTTGGACATGATCGCGTTCAGTCGTACGCGGGCGATCAGCGCCTCGTCATGGGTGCCGAAGTAGGCTCGCGTGAGCCGTTCGACGTCGTCGGGGTCGAAGGAGGCCTCGGCGGCGATGTCGCCCAGTTCGAAGCAGGGGTCGTTGTTGCCGGAAAGCTGGTAGTCGACGATCCTGACCCGGCCGTGCGCCTCGATGAAGTTCTCGGGGAGCAGGTCGTTGTGGCAGGGTACGTCCGTTATGTGACGTTTCGCCAGGGTTTCTTTGATGGCTTCGACGGTGCCCGTCCAGTCGGTGAAGCCGCCGGGCATCGGCAGGTCGTGCTGCCGGCAGAGGGCGACGAAGCCGTCGTACTTGCGGAAGATCGAGAAGTCGTTGGCGAAGCGCGGGCCCGCGTGCAGCGCGCGGGCGGCCTCGGCGACCCGGGGGATGCGGGCCCTAACGGCCGGCGCGTCGAGGGTCAGGCCGTCGATGTACTCGAGGATCAGCGCGCCCGGCAGCTCGTGCAGCACCCGGGCGCCCACGCCGGCCTCGGCGGCGACCACGGTGTTGGCGATCTCCTGGTCGAGGGGGAGGCCCAGGCCGGTCGCGGCGATCTTCGGGTCGAGCACCCGGAGCAGCCAGCGGTCGCCGTCGTCGGTCTCCACGCGGGCGATGTAGTGGCTCAGCCCGCCCTTGATCCTCGTGTGGGTGACCGGGCGGCCGGCCCAGGACGCGACCAGACCCAGCGCGGACGCGACGGGATCTGGCATGCGCTGCTCCTTTTGGTCTACGTTTAGACCATTGATCGCATTTTGGGCGTCAGTTGTTACAGGACGGTACCGATGGTGCAACTTCCCGCAGACGCCCGAGCGGTCGTCATCGGGGGCGGGGTGGCCGGGTGTTCGGTCGCCTACCACCTGGCGCGGCTCGGCTGGCAGGACGTCGTCCTCGTCGAACGGCACGACCTGACCGAGGGCACGACCTGGCACTCGGCGGGCTTCGTCGGGCAGCTGCGCTCGACCGTCACCCAGACCCGCATGATCATGTATTCAGCCGGTCTGTACCCGGAACTGCGCGACCTCACCGGTCTCGACCCGGGCTGGCACGGCGTCGGCGGGCTGCGCCTGGCCACCACGCCCGAACGCCACGAGGAACTGGTCCGGCAGGCCGGCGCGGCCGAGACCTACGGCCTCGACCTGGAACTCCTGACGGGGGAGCAGACCGGGGAGCGCCTGCCGCTGCTGGAGACCGGCGACGTCGTCTCGTCGCTCTGGTTGCCCGGCGACGGCTGGCTCGACCCGGCGCGGCTGGCCGAGGCGCTGGCCGAGGGCGCCCGCAAGCTCGGCGTGCGGATCTTCACCGGGACCGCCGTGACCGGGCTGGAGACCGCGAACGGCGCGATCACCGGGGTCCGGCTCGGCGACCACGTGATCAGGACCGAGACGGTCGTCAACGCGGCCGGGGCGGCGTCGGGGGTGATCGGGCGCATGGCCGGGGTCGACCTGCCGATCGTGCCGATCAAGCACCAATACGTCGTGACCGAATCGACCGGTGTTTCGGTCGGCATGCCGACCGTGCGCGACCCCGACAACATCGTCTACTTCCGTGAGGAGGGCGGCGGCATCCTGGTCGGCGGCTACGTCCGCACCCCGCAGGTGTGGGACGAGCCGAACCCGCTGGCCACGCCGCGCCACCTGTTCGAGCCCGACATGCCGAAGTTCGAGGAGTCGTGGACGTCCGCCGTCCACCGCCTGCCCCACCTGCGCGAACGGGGCGAGATCGTCAAGGTCGTCCACGGGCCCGAGGCGTTCACCCCCGACGGGGAGTTCCTGCTGGGGGAGACGTCGGTACGCGGCCTCTGGGTCGCCGCCGGGTTCTGCGTGCACGGCCTGGCCGCCGCCGGGGGCGTGGGCAAGGTGACCGCCGAGTGGATCGTCGACGGCGCCCCCGAATACGACATGTTCGCCATGGACGTCGCCCGCTTCGGACCGCACGCCCGGTCGGCCTCCTGGGCGCGGGCGAAGGTGCTGGACGCGTACAGCGCCTATTACGACATCGTCTACCCCGGCCAGGAGCGCACCGCGGCCCGGCCGCTGCGCCGCTCGCCCGCCTACGCCCGGCACGCCGAGCTGGGCGCCGAGTTCGGGGAGAAGGCCGGCTGGGAGCGGGTCAACTGGTATCGGGCCCGTTCTGACGACTCCCCCCGGCCGAAGGGCTGGGCCGGGCGGATCTGGTCGCCCGCCGTACGCGAGGAGTGCCTGGCGACCCGCGATTCGGCCGGGCTGTTCGACCAGACCTCGTTCGCCAAGTTCGACCTGCGCGGGCTCGACCGGCTCCAGGCGCTGGCCGGGGCCGACCTCGACCGCCCGGTCGGCACGGTCGTCTACACCCAGCTGCTCAACGCGCGCGGCGGCATCGAGGCCGACGTCACCGTCACCCGGCTCGGTGACGACCGGTTCCGGCTGGTCACCGGCACCGCCTTCGGCGGCCACGACGCGGCCCTGCTGCGCCGCCACGGCGTCGACGTCACCGACGTGACCTCGGCCTACGCCTGCTACTGCCTGTGGGGGCCCGACTCCCACGACATCCTGAGCAGCCTGACCGGCGACGACCTCGGCTTCGGCTACATGCAGTCGCGCGAGATCAGCGTCGGCCACGTGCCGGTGCGGGCCCAGCGGGTCACCTTCGTCGGCGAGTACGGCTGGGAGCTCTACACGCCGGTCGAGTTCGGGCTGACCCTGTGGGACCTGCTGGCGGAGACCGGCGTGCGGCCCGGCGGCTACAAGGCGATCGACTCGATGCGCCTGGAGAAGGGCTACCGGGTCTGGGGCGCCGACATCACGCCCGAGACGACCCCGTTCGAGGCCGGTCTGGGCTTCGCGGTGCGCAAGTCGGTCCCGCGCACCGAGTCGGCGGTGGAGCTCGCCTGCCTCGTCGTCGACGACCCGGCGGAGGTCTGCCTCGGCGGCGAACCCGTACGGGTCGACGGCGTGCCGACCTCTCGGGTCACCTCGGGCGGCTACGGCCACCGCGTCGACAGGTCGATCGCCTACGCCTACCTGCCCAAGGGCGCCGCCAGGGCGGAGGTCGGCGTGAACGGCGGCTGGGTGGGCGCCGAGGTCGTCAAGGGTCCCGTGTACGACCCCCGGAACACCCGCGTCAGATCACGGGGGAAGCTCTGACCGGGTGGGCAGCCCCTGCCAGGTCGAGTGGGCGGCCACCGCGAACGCGGCCACCGAGATCCCCCGCTTGAGCCGGTCGGAGAGGTGCACCCCGTCGAGCAGCGCGCTCAGGTAACCGGCCACGAACGCGCCGCCGACCTCGGTCGCGTCGACGACCGTCACGGGGGCGGCCTGGGTGTCGTACCGGAAACCCTCGACCGTGGCGCTGGCCCCCTTGGAGCCGCGCATCACGACGAGTTCGGGCACCTGGGCGATGGCGCTCTCGACCAGGCCCAGTTCGTCCTGGTTGGCGAACAGCACGTCGGCCGAGGCGGCCAGCTCGCGCAGCCCGTCGCGGGCCTCCTGCACACTCTCCCACAGGTTCGCCCGGTGGTTCACGTCGACCGACACGAGCACCCCGGCGTCTCTGGCCAGCTTCACCGCGTGGTGCACCGCGCTCCACGCGTAGCCGCTCAGCGCGGGGGTGATGCCGGTGACGTGCAGGATGCGGGCGTCCTGGAGCTCGGCCGGCACGTCGCCGGTGGACACCCGCGACCCGGCCGAGCCGCCCCGGTAGAAGACGGCGTGCGCGACCCGCCCGATCCGGCGCTGGCGCAGCGCCAGGCCGCTGGCGGCGGTCTCGTCGACCCGCACGTGGGAGACGTCCACGCCCTCGCCGCGCAGCACCGTGGTGGTGCGCACCCCGATCTCGTCGTCGCTGACCCGGCCGACGAAGGACACCGAGTGCCCGAGCCGGGCCAGGCCGACCGCGACGGTCAGTTCCGGGCCCTCCAGGTCGAGCCGGGCGGACATGTCGTGCCGGATTCGGTCGGCGGTCACGACGCCCAGCACCTCGCCGAGCGTGAACAGATCGGTCATCGCACTCTTCTCCGCAGCTGATCGGGAAAAGCATGGCAGAACCGTTCCAAAGGGGGAACGCCGATCGGCCCCCGCCTTGTCCCGAGGCGGGGGCCGATCGAGGGGAAACCGGTCAGAAGGCGTCGTCGCGGCGCGTGTGGCGTCCGCCGGCCACGAGCCGGTCGCCGTCTTCGACCCGGTCGACGTGCGCGGTCTCGTCGCGGTCGTCGACGCCGTTGTGGTTGCGGTCGACGAGCTGCTGCTCGAGATCCCGCTTCTCGCTCTCCAGCCGGGAGACGCGGTCGCGCTCGGCCAGCCGCTCCTCACGGATCCGGCGGCGCTTGGCGACCCCGCGCCGCATGCCGCCGCTGACCATGGCCAGCCCGATGAGGACGCCCGCGGCGGTGGCCGCGCCGAGCAGGAACATCTCGAAGGAGGTCAGCGTGAAGTTCCAGTCGAGCACGGTGATGGGGGTGGTGGCCGTCGCGGTCGTGTCCTGAATGGAGATCTCGATCAAGACTGCACCCGCGACCACGATCAGGAGAAGGCCCAGAAGAACCATGTGTTCTCACCTCGAATGCAGGATGTGGCGTGGCCCTCTCGTATGCCCCGGATTCAGCCGGTCATGTGTGTCACGGCCCGTTTCTCCAGAGTGAGCGCGGCCTCCGCAAGCCCGGCGAGAGCGGTGAAAAGCTCCCGCCGTTCCGGTTCGCCCAGCTCAGTGCGCAGCGTGTACGTCTCCGCCGCCAGCTCCGCCATCCGCCCGGCCGGACCGCCGGTGACCTGAAGGGTCATGAACTCCTCCAGCAGCTCGCCGAACCGGTCGAGGCCGGGCAGCGTGAGAAGGCGGGCGGCCAGGGCGCTCCACGCGGCGCCGGCCTCGCGGTAGGCGGACGCCGCCTCCGGGCGGCCGATCTCGTCGAGGAAGTCGGCGTATATCGGGCGGGTGGCCCCGGGGGCGCCGTACTCCATCTCCAGGCAGACGTGCAGCCGGGCCAGCGGGGAGAACAGGTCGCCGGGGAAACGCCGTAGCCAGCCCTTGCGGGTCGTGAGGTCGCCGAGCTCGGCGGCCAGCTTCCGCATTCCGGACACGCCGAAGTTGACGTCGAAGGCGTGGCCCAGCACCGGGCCGGTGAGATGGGCCGCGGTCGTGGCCAGCGCGCCGTCGACGTCCGGAGCGCCCTCCGGCGGCCCGGCGACGGTGAGGATCTGGCACCGGCGCCGGCCGCCGGGCTCCCAGGCGGCGGCGAAGTCCGTCATCGGCAGGCGCAGCGGCGTCACGCACTCGTCGTCGACGAGGAGGTCGTCGCCGTCCCTGCCGATCACCGCGACCGGGTAGGGGTCGCCGAACGGGATGCCCGGATGCCAGGGCAGCCGATGGCGGTCGACCCAGCAGATGGCGGGCGTGCCGTTTCTGAGCCGTTCGGTCAGGTAGCCCATGGCGCGTCTGGCGGAGCGGAACTCCATGAGGTGATGGGGCACGCGGGCCCGCTTCAGCGCTGCCGGGATGAAGGGGTCGGGGTGGTGCTGGGTCACGACGGTCACGGTCGTGGCGGCGGTGTACTCGAAGATCGCGTACATGAACCCGATGCCGCCGCCCAGACCGGCGCACATCGCCTCGGAGCAGTCGGTTCCGGCGTGCTTCAGCACCCTGCTCAGCAGGGCCGAGGGGTGGTGGACGCCGCCTCCCGCGGCCGGATAGCCGGGCAGGACGAACGGCAATCGCGGGGGAGCGCCGGCGGAGAGCACGTGGCGCCGGGCCGTCGTGTACGACTCGCCGGTACGCGTCATGCGGTCGCGCACGCGCTTCTTGAAGGTCTTGCGGTCGGTCATGGCCGCCTGTCCTCACAGCCGCGCCGCCCATCGGTTCCACGCCCCCCGGGCGACGCCGGCTCAGGTCAGGCCTGCCGATGTCGACGTCCCGAGGACAGCGGCCCCCTTTGCCCCCGCGTGGCCGGCGGGCGTGGACCGCAGGTCAGGAGGTGTGGCGCGAGACGGCGCCGTCCCTAGTTTTGCACGGGACGGCCTATTAACTCCATTTGCCCGGGTAGGGGGTTTCCATGAGTGAGCTGCAGCAGGTGGAAGAGGAGATCGCCCGCATCCGCGCGGAGGCCCGTTCCCTGCGGGAGCAGATCGGCGACCGGGCGGGGGAAGGCCCGGCCGACTCGGCGGAGCTGGCCACCCTCATCGCCAACGCCGATCAGCTCGACACCCTCGCGGAGGAACTGGAAGGCCGGCGCGAGACCCTGAAGGCCCAGGGCTGACCGGCTGACGGCCTTCGGTGCCGGGCGGGTCCGGCGCGACCCTTCCGGCACCGACGGCCTGTACCTTCCTGCCACAAACCCGGCGGGGCGCCCTGACGGGCGTCTCGTGACAGGCCCTGCCTCGGAGCCTGCCCCGGATTTCGTTCCCGGCTCGCGCACGCCCGCTCACCTGGGTCGTTCCCCATGTGGAACCTCCTCGGCGGAAGACGGCGCCCAGCCGTACCTGAGAGAACAGAAAGCGCTCTCGCGATCGGATCGTCCTGCCCCTTCTGGACTTTTGTCAAGACTAGGTTTAACTTGCAGGAAACTCGCGAGATCTTTGAGAAAGCGCTCTACCTGATTCAGGAGATCCCTGGATCAAGTCTGTGAGCTGCTGAAACGTGTGAAAACTCCAGGGAACGTTCCCTGGAGGTCACGACGATCGTTATCTCTCAGCCCATTGACAACCCCACGGGCCCAGCTCGACCCTCACTCCAGGGAACGTTCTCTTCATGATCAAAAATAGGAAGGTTCCATCGGCATGTCTCACCCCCCTCGCCGCCGTGCCGCGCGGCTGCTGGTGCCCCTGATCGCCGCTTCCCTCCTGGCCGCCGCCTGTGGTGGCGGGGAGAGCACGCCGGCCCCCGGAGCCGCCAGCGGCAGCGCCGCCGCCCCCGCCGAACCGGTCAAGCTGACCGTCGCCCTCTTCAGCGACTTCCACTACGGGCCGCTGTACGAGGAGTTCAAGAAGACCCACCCGAACGTCGAGATCACCGAGCGCCGGGCGCAGTTCAACGACCACCACAACAACCTGGTCACCCAGGTCGCCACGGGCGCGGGCGCGGCCGACGTCGTGGCCGTCGAGGGCGGCTTCATCGCCACCTTCCGCGAGGTCGCCGACAAGTTCCACAACCTGAACGACTACGGCCTGAACTCGCGCCAGTCGGAGTACCTCGACTGGAAGTGGCAGCTGGGCCTGTCGAAGGACGGCTCGCAGCTCATCGGCCTCGGCACCGATGTCGGCGGCCTGGCCATGTGCTACCGGCCCGACCTCTTCAAGGAGGCCGGCCTGCCCACCAACCGCGACGAGGTCAGCGCCCTGTGGCCGACCTGGGAGCAGTACGTCGAGGCCGGCAAGAAGTTCGTCGCCGCCGGCGGCAAGGCCGCCTTCACCGACGGCCCCGGTGAGCACTTCCGCGCCATGGTCGAGCAGGCCCCGGTCGGCTTCTACGACACCAGCGACAAGGTCGTCGTCGGCAGCAACCCCGACGTGCGCAAGGCCTGGGACGTCGCGGTCTCGATGATCCAGAACAAGCTGTCGGGCAAGCTCACCGCGTTCACCCCCGAGTGGACCACCGGCATCGCCAAGGGCACCTTCGCCACCATGGTCTGCCCCGCCTGGAAGACCGGCGTGATCAAGGACCAGAAGCCCGGCGAGGGCACCTGGGACATCGCGGCCGTGCCCGGCGGCGGCGGCAACCAGGGCGGCACCCACCTGCTCGCCCCCAAGCAGGGCAAGCACCCCAAGGAGGCCGCCGAGCTGATCAACTTCCTGACCAGCAAGGAGAGCCAGCTCACCCTCTGGAAGGACGCCTCGGCCCTGCCGTCGCTGCCCTCCCTCTACGAGGACCCGGCCGTCGCCACCTTCGTGAACCCCTACTTCGGCGACGCCCCCATCGGCAAGATCTTCACCGACGCCGCCAAGGCGCTGAAGCCGCAGTACACCGGCCCCAAGTCGGGTGACGTGAACGTCGCCATGGGCAACGGCCTCGGCCGCATCGAGCTCCAGGGCCAGGACCCGGAAGAAGCCTGGAAGCAGGCCGTCGCGGACTCCGAGAAGATCAAGTAGCCGTACGCCGCGGGGTGGCCCCACCGGGTCACCCCGCCTTCCCCTGAAAGGAGCGCCATGGCCACGCGTGCCCCGGAACGCGCAGCGCCGCCACGGCGACCGGGGGGCAAGCGACGGCTGACCGGCCGCCACTGGCGGCACGCGGTCGACGTCAAAGCCTCGCCGTACGCGTACGTCGCGCCGTTCTTCCTGCTGTTCTGCGCCTTCGGGCTGTTCCCCATCGGCTACACGCTCTGGGTGAGCCTGCACGAATGGACCCTGCTGGACGACGAGCACACGTTCGTGGGCCTGGAGAACTTCCGGGTCCTGCTGGCGGACTCCTACTTCTGGAACGCCACGTTCAACACGCTGTCGATCGGCCTGTTGTCGATGCTGCCGCAGCTGCTGCTGGCCCTGTGGCTGGCCCATCTGCTGAACCGGCCGCTGCGGGCCCAGAACTTCTTCCGCATCACCCTGCTGCTGCCCAACGTGACCAGCGTCGTGGCGGTCGTGGTGATCTTCTCGCAGATCTTCGGCCGCGACTTCGGCCTGATCAACTGGGTCATCACCAGCTTCGGCTTCGACGGCATCGCCTGGCGTGACGGCACCCTGAGCTCCCATGTGGCCATCTCGACGATGATCATGTGGCGGTGGACGGGCTACAACGCGCTCATCCTGCTGGCGGCGATGCAGGCCGTACCGAGAGAGCTCTATGAGGCCGCCACCATCGACGGCGCGTCGAGCTTCACCCAGCTCCGCAAGGTCACGGTGCCGATGATCCGGCCCACCATCGCCTTCGTGGTGATCACCTCGACCATCGGCTCGATGCAGATCTTCGCCGAGCCGCTGCTGTTCGGCGCCTACACCCTCACCGGCGGACAGGACCGGCAGTACCAGACGCTCTCGCTGTTCTTCTACGAGAACTACATGCGCCTCGACTTCGGCTTCTCCTCGGCCATCTCCTGGATGATCTTCGTCTTCATCCTGATCATCGCCGGGATCAACTACCTGCTCACCAACCGGATGAAGGGAAGCATCCGATGACCGGCCGTCGGGTCAACAACCGGCTGACCTATCTCACCCTGACCGCGGTCGCGTTCTTCTTCACGATCCCGCTCTACTACTCGGTCGTGGTCGCCTCGCGCGACAACGCGTCGCTGGCGTCGGTACCGCCGCCGCTCTTCCCCGGCGGCAACTTCTTCGAGAACGTCTCCCGCGTCTTCGACACGGTCCCGTTCGGCCTCGCCATGATCAACTCGGTGCTGGTGGCGGGCTCGATCTCGATCTCGGTCATGTTCTTCTCGACCCTGGCCGGCTTCGCCTTCGCGAAACTGCGGTTCCGCGGCCGCAACATCCTGCTGCTCATGACCGTCGGCACGATGATGGTGCCGACCCTGGCCGGCATCATCCCGCTCTACATCCTCATGGTGAAGCTGGAATGGGTCGGTTCCCTGTACGCCGTCGTCGTGCCCGCCCTGGTCAACGCGTTCGGCGTGTTCTTCATGACGCAGTTCCTGTCCCGCGCGCTGCCGACCGAACTGCTGGAGGCGGGCCGCGTCGACGGCTGCACGACCTGGGGCCTGGTCTGGCACGTGGTCTTCCCGGCGGCCCGGCCGGCGGCGGCCGTGCTCGGCATGCTGACCTTCATGACGGCCTGGAACGACTACATGTGGCCGCTCATGGTGCTCACCCCGGAGAACCCGACGGTCCAGGTGGCGCTGTCGACCCTGGCCGCCGGCTACGTCAACGACTACGTGATGGGCCTCGCCGGCACCGCGCTCGGCACGCTGCCGCTCGTCATCGTGTTCGCACTTCTCGGCAAGCACATCATCGGAGGAATCATGCAGGGGGCGGTCAAGGGATGACGCCGGAAATCCAGTTTCCCGAGAGGTTCATCTGGGGCGCCGCCACGGCGTCGTACCAGGTGGAGGGGGCCGCCCGGGAAGACGGCCGCGGCCCGTCGATCTGGGACGTCTTCGCGCGCACCCCCGGCAAGGTCGCCGACGGCCACACCGGCGACATCGCCTGCGACCACTACCACCGCTACCCGGAGGACGTGCGCCTCATGGCCGATCTCGGCCTGGGCGTCTACCGGTTCTCCACCGCCTGGCCCCGGGTCGTGCCCGACGGCTCCGGCCCGGCCAACCCGCGCGGCCTCGACTTCTACGAACGCCTGGTCGACGAACTGCTCGGCGCCGGGATCACGCCGTACGTGACCCTCTACCACTGGGACCTGCCGCAGAACCTCGAAGACCGCGGCGGCTGGGCCGCCCGTGACACGGCCTACTACTTCGCCGACTACGCGGCGGCCGTGCACGCCCGGCTCTCCGACCGGGTCACGACGTGGACCACCCTGAACGAGCCGTGGGTCTCGGCGTTCCTCGGCTACGGCAGCGGCGTGCACGCCCCCGGCGTCACCGACCCCTCGGCCGCCTTCAAGGCGGCCCACCACCTGCTGCTCGCCCACGGCCTGGCCGCCCAGAACCTCACCGGCACCCTCGCGCTGACGCTGAACATGGCCCCCGTGGTCACCCCGGCCCAGATCCTGGACGCGGGATTCGCCCTGTCGCAGGGGGACGCCGACGCCGTCAGGCTGGTCGACGCCCTGCTCAACCGCCAGTTCCTCGACCCGGCGCTGAAGGGCACCTACCCGGCCGAGGTCCTGGAGATCGTCGAGCGGCACGGCGGCCTCGACCACATCCGCGACGGCGACCTGGAGATCATCAACCAGCCGCTCGACCTGCTCGGCATCAACTACTACAACCCGTGCGTGGTCCAGGCGTCGCCCGGCGCGACGGCGCCCCTCGCGTGGCCCGGCGCCGACGGCGTCGACTTCGTCTCCATCGAGGGGCCGCAGACCTCCATGGGCTGGCCGATCATCCCGTCGGGCCTGTCGCGCCTGCTGGTCCGGCTGTCGCGCGACTACCCGGACGTCGGCCTGCTGGTCACCGAGAACGGCGCCGCCTTCCACGACAAGGTCGTCGGCGACCGCGTACCCGACAGCGACCGGGTCGCCTACCTCGACGGACACCTGCGCGCCTGCCACGAGGCCATCGCCGAGGGGGCCGACCTGCGCGGCTATCTGGTCTGGTCGCTCTTCGACAACTTCGAGTGGGCGGAGGGATACCACCAGAGGTTCGGTATCGTGCGGATCGACTACGCCACGCAGCGCCGCCTCCCCAAGGACAGCGCTCTGTGGTACCGGGATGTCATCCAGCGGAACGGCATCGAGTGAAACGTCCAACCTTGGAGGCGGTCGCCGCCCGCGCCGGCGTGTCCAAGTCGACCGTCTCAAGGGTGGTCAACGGCGACACGACCGTGACGCCGAACTTCCGCGAGCTGGTGCTGCGGGCGGTGAACGAGCTCGGCTACGTGCCCAACTCGGTCGCCCGCAGCCTGGTGACCCAGCGGACCAACTCGATCGCGCTGGTGGTCTCCGACCCGCCCGCCGGCCTGTTCTCCGACGACCCCATGTTCTCGGCCGTGGTGCGCTCGGCGTCGCGGGCGCTTGAGGCGGCGTCCAAGCAGGTCGTCCTGATGCTCGCCGGGTCCGACGAGAGCCGGGTCCGGGTCCAGGAGTACGTCGCCGCCGGGCACGTCGACGGCGTGATGCTGGTGTCGTTCTACGGGGCCGACCCGCTGCCCGCGGCCCTGATGCGGATGGGCCTGCCGATGGCCTCCTTCGGCAAGCCCGTCTCAGCCCCCTCGGTCCCCTACGTCGACAACGACAACCTCGGGGGAGCCCGCCAGGCCGTCGAACACCTGCTCAGCCGGGGCCGGCGGCGGATCGCCACCATCTCGGGCCCGCTCGACATGATCGCCTCACAGGACCGCCTGACCGGCTACCGGGAGACGCTGCGCGACACCGGCCGCCGCTCGATCATCGCCGTCGGCGACTTCACCCGCGTCTCCGGCGACCAGGCCATGTGCCAGCTCCTCGAAGACGACCCGGGCCTCGACGCCGTCTTCGCCGCCAACGACCTGATGGCCATCGGCGCCCTCCACGCCCTGCGCAGGGCCGGCCGCCGGGTCCCCGACGACGTGGCCGTGGTCGGCTTCGACGACATAGAGGCCGCCCTCTACACCGACCCGCCACTGACCACGGTACGCAGCCCGATGGCCGACCAGGCGTTGGCAGTGGTCAGCCTGCTCCTGGGCCTGTTCGACGACGGCCGCACCGACCCGGTGATACTGCCGACGGAACTGGTCGTCCGAGAGTCGACCTGAGGCGCGTCGGGAGCACGGTCGATCTCATGTCCCGGACGCGGGACGTCACGTGCCGCTGGACTCAGGAGTGAGGTCCGCGCGTCATGTCCCGCCGTTAAGTGGGAGCGCAGTCGGTCCAGCGCTCCCCGACGCGGGCGTCACGACCCGCGGGAAGGTCGCCCTCGATGCGGGGCGTCACGTCCCGCCGAGGTCGGGACCGTGGCCTCACGACGCCCGACAGCCCCGGCATGGATCCTCGGAGGGTCGCCACCCACCTGAGGAAAGCACCATGTCATCCAAGCCCATCGTCGCCGCCGTCGGCGTTCTGCTCGTCATGGATCTGGTCGGCGCGGTTCTCTCCGTGTCGACCGGGCTCAACGCCACGTTCTCCGAGGCGCTCGGCCCGACCGCCCGGCTCTCGGCGCCGCTCCCGATGATGGTCGCGCAGGCGATCCTGGCCTTCGCGGTCACCCGGGAACGCCGGGCCGTCGCGATCCCGGCCGCCGCGCTGCTGGTCGTCGCGGGGGTGCTGGCGTTCGTCTCCGGGTTCTTCGACGGCGGCTACACGGCCGACCTGACCCCGGGCCAGCGGACCTTTCAGGTCACCCTGATCACGGGGCACCTCGTTCTGAGCACGCTGGCGGGGCTGCGGCTCACGCGGCTGCTGCGTTCACCGGCATAGCGCCTGCTGGACCACCGGTCAGCGGTGTAGCGCTGTGGACTGCCGGTCAGCGGTGCAGCGTTTACTGGGCTGCTGATCGGCGGCGTATTGCACCTTCGACCGCTGGTCACCGGCGTAGCACTTGTTGGACCGCTGATCGGCGGCGTGTTGCACATTCGACCGCCGGTCAGTGGCGTAGCGCCTACTGGACCGCTGGTCAGTGGCTTAGCGCCCGTTCGACCGCTGGTCAGCGCGGTAGTGCCTACTCGACCGCTGGTCACCGGGGTAGTTCCTACTTGGCCGGTGGTTAGCGGCGTAGGGCCCATTCGACCGCTGGGCAGCGGTTCATGACGACGTCGAGGCCGGCTGCCAGGGCGCGGTCGCCGGCTTCCTCGTCGTAGACGTCGAGGGGGAGCCACACCGCGCCCGCTCCTACGGCGATGGCTTCGTCGATGACGCCGCCCGCGAAGGCGGTGCGGCGGTAGACGGCCACGACGTCGATCGGGACTGGCACTTCGGCGAGGGTGCGGAAGGCCGGCTCGCCCAGGACGGGGGCGCCGTCGGGGTGGATCGGGATGACGCGTTTGCCGCGTTGTTTCATCAGTTTGGCCTGGTTGAACACGGTCCGGCTGGGATCGCCGGACAGGCCGACGAAGGCCCAGGTCGTCGTGTCGTTCAGCAGGCGTCTGATGACCGTCAGGTCGGCGAAACGATCTCCCATGTCTTGGTGCAACAAGCCGATCATCGCGTCTCTTCCGGCACAGGTCAGGCCCGGTTTCACGACGGCACCCGTGACGTTTGCCCACGGAGGATTGGTTGAACTTGTAACTAGAAGCTCTTGGGGTTATCCGGAATTCTTCCTGTTAGCAGAAAGCAGGGAGATGGCAGTGAATGACCAGTATGAGCTTTATTGCCTCGCGGACCGGCTTTTCTACGACACCGCCGACCGGCGCGGAACCGAAATTCCGGATTTCGCCGTGGCAGGACGTGAGGTCCCGCGTGGCTGGTCCCACCAGCCGTCCGACACCTGGTTCCACTACGCCCCGACCGGCCACGATGTTCCGCCGCAGGGCTGGAAGATCCACGTGTCGGCCGGGCTGGCCGACGCGGCGCGGGTGCTGGAAATCGTCTGGGATTATTGCGTCGAACGTGATATCCCATTCAAATTCCTGCGCAGCCGTTCGGTCGTCACGATGCTCAACTCGAAAGGGGCCGAGCGCGGCGCGAGCGGCAAACTGGTCACCATCTACCCCCGCCACGACTGCCTGGAGCTGACGCTCAAGGAGCTCGACGGCCTGCTGGCCGGGGTGCGCGGGCCCTACATCCTCAGCGATCTCCGCTACGGCGACGGGCCCCTGTTCGTCCGCTACGGCGGGTTCGTGGCCCGGCGCTGCGTCGCCGCCAACGGCGACCTCGTGCCGGCGATGGAGAACGACCGGGGCGAGCTGGTGCCCGACGTCCGGGGGCCGTCGTTCACGATGCCCGACTGGGTCGAGCTGCCCGACTTCCTGCGGCCCCACCTGGAGGCCAGGAACGCGGTCACCACGGCCGAGCTGCCCTACGCGGTCGAGTCGGTCATGCACTTCTCCAACGGAGGCGGCGTCTACCTCGCCACCGACCGGCGTACCGGCGAGCGGGTCGTGCTCAAGGAGGCCCGGCCGATGGCGGGGCTCGACGCGGCCGAGCGCGACGCGGTGGCGCGGCTCCAGCACGAACGCGAGGTGCTGCGGCGGCTCGACGGGCTCGACTGCGCGCCCGGCTACCGCGACTACTTCGTGCTCGGCGACCACCACTTCCTGGTGATGGAGTTCGTCGACGCCACCCCGCTCCAGCGCACGCTGGTCCGCACCTTCCCGCTGAGCAAGGCCGACGCGACGGCCGAGTCGATCGCCGCCTACACGGTCTGGGCGCTCGACACACTGCCCAAGGTCCGGGCCGCAGTCGAGGCGCTGCACGAACGCGGGGTGGTCTTCTGCGACCTCCACCCCAACAACATCCTGATCACGCCCGAAGGGCGGCTCGTCCTCATCGACTTCGAGGTCGCGACCTTCATCGAAGACCGAGGGCGGTCGGTGCTGGCCCATCCGGCCTTCCAGGCGCCGGCCGACCGCCGGGGCGCCGACGTCGACCACTACGCCCTGGCGTGTCTCACGCTGGGCCTGTTCGCCCCGCAGCTCACGATCACCGTGCCGCTGGCGCGGGCCAAGGCCGGCCAGCTCGGGCGGCTGATCGTCGACACCTTCCCGGTGCCGCCCGAGCTGATCAAGCGGGCCGTCCACACGATCAGCGGCTCCATCGGGGGCGGGCCGACGGCGAGCGTGACCCTGGGCGATCCGATGGCGGCGATGGCGCGGGCGATCCTGGCGAGCGCGACGCCCGAGCGGTCCGACCGGCTGTTCCCCGGCGACGTCGCCCAGTTCCGGCCCGGCGGCGGCGTCAACCTGGCCCACGGCGCGGCCGGGGTGCTGTTCGCGCTCGACGCCGCCGGCGCCGGGCGGTTCCCCGATCTCGAAGAGTGGCTGCTGCGCCAGCGGCCCGACGCGCCGCCCGGCTTCTACGACGGCCTCCACGGCGTCGCCTACGTGCTCGACCGCTTCGGTCACGTCGACCGGGCGCTCGACCTGGTCGACCGGGCGATGGCGGGGCCGTGGCGCGAGCTCGACCTCGGGTTGTGGTCGGGGCTGGCCGGCATCGGGCTCAACCTGCTCCACCTGGGCCTCGACGCCCGCCCGCTGGTCGAACTCTGCGCGGCGCGGCTGCCCGACGACGTACCCGCGACGTCGGGCGGCGCGAACCCCAGAGCCGGTCTCCTCTACGGACTGAGCGGCCCCGCCCTGCTCTTCCTGCGCGCCTACGACCACACCCGCGACCCCGCCCTGCTCGACCTGGCCGAACGGGCGCTGCGCCTCGACCTGAAGCGCTGCGTCACCACGCCCGACGGGTCGTTGCAGGTCGACCAGGGCTGGCGCACCCTGCCCTATCTCGACGAGGGCTCGGTCGGCATCGCGATCGTGCTGGCCGACCTGCTGCGCCAGCGGCCCGGTTCGCCGCTGGCCGCCGCCCTGCCCGACCTGCTCAAAGTGGGCCGCTGCCGGTTCTTCGTGCAGCCCGGCCTGTTCTCCGGGCGGGCCGGGATGGTGCTGGCCGACCGGACTCTGATCCCCGGCCTCGACTGGCACGTCCTGCCCTACCGCGACGGGATCGCCTTCCCCGGCGACCAGCTGCTCCGGCTGTCGATGGACTTCGCGACCGGCACCGCCGGCGTCCTCTACGCCCTCAGCGGCACCCCGTTGCCCTTCACGCATCCACTTGGCGCGGAACCCTACGCCGTGCCCGGTGGCGCCCCCTCTCACCCACCGGCCAAGGAGGTGATCGGGGCCCCGAACAGCTAGCTCCACCTTTCTAAAGATCTCGAATGTCCTCCCGATAGAGAAACTTTCACAAAGGAGCATGACCATGGTTCTTCTCGACCTTCAGGCGATGGAGCTTCCCGGCGGCGGCAGCGGTCACGGCGGCGGCGGCCACGGTGGCGGCGGCAGCACGCTGACCCTGCTCGGCTGCGCGTCCCAGACGCCCAGCAACCTGAGCCTGCTGCTCTGCCACTAGGCACCCGATCGGGGCCCTGGGCTCGCGGGAGCCCAGGGCCCTCCCCGTTTTTCGAAGTCTCCGCCCACGTGAAGAGAGGGACTCGGCGTTGCGGACGGCCGACCGGCTGACAACCGAGGCGATCAGGCGTAGCGGGCCCGCGGCGGGCGTGCTCGCCGCTGTCGCGCTGGTCGGCGCCGGCCTTGAGCTGGCACTGCCGTTCGTGCTCGGCCGTGCCGTCGACACCTTCTCCCTCACGTGGGTGGTCTGCGCCGGGGCCGTCGTGGTGCTCCTCGTCGCCTGCGACGGTCTCGGTGTCTATATGAGCGCCACCGGTGGCGCGCGGGCGGCGGCCTGGCTGCGCCACCGGGCGCTCTCCCATCTGCTCGGCGCCGGTCCCGGGGTGACCCGGCGCATCCCCGAGGGCGACCTGGTGACCCGCCTCGGCGTCAACGCCGAAGAGGCCGGGCGCGCGGCCGACGCCGTCGTCGCGTCGGTGGCGCTGGTCGTCCCGTCGGCCGGGGCGCTGGTGCTGCTCGTGCTGATCGATCCCTGGCTGGCGCTGACGCTGGCGGGCGGGCTGGTCGCGATCGCGTTCGTGCTGAAGCGGTTTTTGCGGGTCTCCACGGTGATCGCCGGCGGCTACCAGGAGGCGCAGGCCGACATCGCCGCGCGCCTGGTCGAGGCGGTCGGCGGGGCCCGCACCATCGCGGCGGCCGGGACCGCCGAACAGGAGACCCGGCGGGTGCTGACCGCGCTTCCGGTTGTGCGCGGCCACGCGATGGCGCTCTGGAAGGCCAACGCCGACGCCGGGGTGCGGGCCGCGATCGTGGTGCCGCTGCTGGAGGTGCTGGTGCTGGCCGTGGGCGGCTGGCGGCTGGCCGCCGGCGAGTTGTCGGTCGGCGAGCTCTACGCCGCCGCGCGCTATGTGGTCATCGGCGCGGGTCTCGGCCCGGCGATCGGATCACTGGGCCGGCTGGCCCGCGCCCGTGCGGCCGGCGCCCGGCTGGCCGACGTGCTCGACGAATGCCCGAGGGTCCACGGGGTGCGGGTGCTGCCGCCCGGCCCGGGAACCTTGACCTTCCGCGACGTGCCCGGCCTCGATCTGGAGATCCCGGGCGGCGCCTCGGTGGCGGTGGTCGGCACGGGCACCGCCCGGTTCGCCCGTCTCGCGGCGCGGCTCGACGACCCCGAGACCGGCGAGGTGCTGCTCGACGGCGTGCCGCTGCGGTCGCTGACCCGGGAGTCGCTCAGAACCGCCGTCGGCTACGCCGTCGCCCGGCCCCACCTGGTCGGAGACACCGTCGCCGACGCGACCGGCGGCTCCCGCTCCGCGGCCGTGGCCGCCGGGGCCGACGACTTCATCCGCCGCCTGCCCCACGGCTACCAGACCGCCCTCGCCGAGGCCCCCATGTCGGGCGGCGAACGCCAGCGGCTCGGCCTGGCCAGGGCCTTCGCGAAGGGAAACCGCCTGCTGGTGCTCGACGACGCCACCTCCAGCCTCGACACCATCACCGAACGCCAGGTCTCCATCGCCCTGTCCGGCGACACGCGCACCCGCGTCCTGGTGACCCACCGGGCCGCCGTCGCCGCGCGCGCCGACCGGGTGATCTGGCTGCACGACGGGCGGCTGCGCGGCCACGACCGCCATTTGGCCCTGTGGCACGACCCCGCCTACCGGGCGGTCTTCCAGGGCGGGGAGGCACGATGATCCCGGGTCGTGGCGGGGTCGTGTGGGTCCGCCGGTCGTGCCTTTCCAACCGGCCACGTCTTTCCAACCGGCCACGTCTTTCCAACCGGCCGCGCCGTTCTAACGGGCCGTGTCTTTCCAACGGGCCGTGCCGTTCCAACGGGCCGTGTCTTTCCAGCGGGCCGCGCCGTTCCAGCCGGCCGCATCTTTCCAACGGGCCGCGTCTTTCTAACCGGCCGTGTCTTTCCAACCGGCCGTGCTCTTCCCGCCGGTCGTGCTTTTCCACGGGCCGAGGTGGGGGGCGATCGTGATCTCCTTCGGGCACCGGACCCGCGTCGGGGTGTTCCTCTGGCGGGCCTGTCACGCCCAGCCGGGCCAGGTGCGGCGGTTCGTGGTCTGGTCGCTGGTCGAGGCCGCGCCGGCGTTCGTCATCGGGCTGGCCGTGGCGCGGGCGGTCGACGCGTTCGCCGCCCATCAGGCCGTCGCCGGGCTCTCGTGGACGTTCCTGCTTGGCGTCTCCTGGGTCTTCGCCGCCGTCGGGGCGCGGCAGGTGGTCGTCACGCTGGCGGGCATCGTCGAGCCAGTCCGCGAAGAGCTGCTGACCGCGACGATCCGGGGCGCGCTGGAGGCGGGAGAAGACGACCCCGCCGCCGTGACCCGGGCCAACCTGCAGGTCGAGGTGGCGCGCGACGCGCTGACCGGGGTGATCGGGTCGGTGAAGGCGTTCGTGTTCGCCTTCCTCGGGGTCGTCGCGGGGGTGGCGGCGCTGATGCCCGAGCTGCTCCTGCTGGTGCTGCCGCCGCTGCTGCTCGGGCTGGGGGCCTTCCTCTTCTCGCTGCCCGCGCTGGCCAGGCGGCAGCACGCCTATCTGCTCGCCGACGAGGCCACCGCCGAGAGCCTGGTCACGGTCACCGCCGCGCTGGGCGACATCGCCGCGTCGGGCGACGAAGACCACGCCGCCCGCTACGCCGGGGCGCGCTTCGACGGCCAGCGCCGCGCGGCCGGAAAGCTGGCGGTCGTCACCACGCTCCGGACCGTCGTGCTCGGGACGGGCGCCTGGGCGCCGATCCTGCTGGTGCTCGCCTACGCGCCCCGCCTGGGGGCCACCCCGGGGGTGGTGCTCGGCACCCTCGCCTACGTGATGCAGTCGCTCACGCCCGCGCTGTTCAACCTGGCCAGTGGGCTGGGGGAGAGCGGGGTGCGGCTGTGGGTCACGCTGTCGCGGTTGCGGGCCGCGCTGCCGCCGCCCCGGCAGGAGACCCGCAGGGCCGACGGGGTGCACACCGAGCTGAAGGGCGTCACCTTCGCCTACGGGCCCCGGGCGCTGCCGGTCGTCGACCGCCTCGACCTGGTCATCCCCGAAGGGGAGCACCTGGCGGTCGTCGGGCCGAGCGGGATCGGGAAGTCCACCCTCGCCGCGCTGATCGCCGGGCTGATCGTGCCCGGTCAGGGGCGGGTCACGGTCGGCGGGGTGCCGGCCGCCCGGCTCGACCGGGGGCAGCGGACGCTGATCCCGCAGGAGGCGTACGTCTTCCGGGGCACCGTCGCGGAGAACCTCGGCGACCGCGACCTCCGGCTGATGCGGCAGGCGCTCGACGCCATCGGTGCCGCCCACGTGAAACTCCAGGCCACCGAGCTCGACCCGGCCGAGCGGCAGCTCGTGGCGCTGGCCAGGGCCTATCTCGCCGAGGCCCCGCTGGTCGTCCTCGACGAGGCGACCTCCCGCCTCGACCCGGCGGCCGAGGCCCGCGTCGAGCAGGCGTTCGCCGAGCGCGGCGGCACCCTGATCGTGGTCGCCCACCGCATCAGCTCGGCTCTGCGGGCCCGCAGGGTGCTGGTCATGGACGGCACCCGGGTCGTCGCCGGCACCCACCAGGAACTCCTCGCCGCCTCCCCCCTGTACGCGGATCTGGCCGGGCATTGGGACCCCCGACTCAGGCAGGTGTCATGATCGAGATCATTCACGGGCACGTCGTCTCCGACCCCTACCGCTGGCTGGAAGACCCCGACTCCGACGAGACGCGGGCCTGGCAGGCGCAGCAGGAGGTGGTCTGGGGCAGCCAGCTCCTCCCCGGCCGCGACCGGTTCCGGGCCAGGATCGACGAACTGAGCGACACCGGCGTCGTGGGCGCCCCGGTCTGGCGGGCGGGCACCGCCTTCCGCGTGCGCCGCGATCCGGGCCGCCGCCTGCCGGTCCTCTACGCCGGCGACCGGGTCGTGCTCGACCCCGAGGCGATCGACCCCGGCGCGACCACCCTGCTCGACGCCTGGCACCCCTCGCCCGACGGGCGGCTCGTCGCCTGCCAGCTCTCGCGGGGCGGCGACGAACGGTCGGAGCTCTACGTCCTCGACGCGCAGACCGGGGCCCTCGTCGACGGTCCGATCGGGGGGTTGCGCCACTCGCCGGTGGCCTGGTTGCCGGGCGGCGACGGCTTCTACTACGTGCGCGACCGGCGGGCCCGCGTCCATCGGCTCGGCGGCGACGACCTCGACGTGGCCGCCGCCGACGGCATCGCGCTGAGCGCCGACGGCCGCTGGCTGACCCTGTCGGTCAACCGAGGGCCGGGCAACGACGTGTGGTTGTGCGACCTGGTGACCCCCGCCCGGCGGGTGGTCCAGCACGACGTCGCGGCCCGGTCGGCCGTGGCCGTGGGGGGCGACGGGAGGGCGTACATGATCACGACCCTCGACGCCCCCCGGGGGCGGCTGCTGGTCGGCGACCCGGCCGCGCCCGGCGACTTCCGCGAGCTGGTGGCCGAGGATCCCGAGGCCGTGATCGCCGACTTCGCCCTGCTCGACGGGGTTCTCCTGGTGGCGTGGGTGCGCCACGCCATCGCGGAGGTCTCCGTCCACGATCCCGAGACCGGGGAGCGTCAAGGAGCGGTCCCGCTCCCCGGTCTCGGCTCCATCGGGCGGATGTCCGCCCGCGACCACGAGGTCTGGTTCACCTACTCCGACTACGTCACCCCCGAGAGCGTCTACCGCTACGACGCCCGCACCGGCGAGACCACCCTGTGGGAGGCGGCGCCGGGCCGGGCCGAGCTGCCCGAGATCGAGTCGCACCAGGTGGTCTACCAGTCGGCCGACGGCACGCCGGTCCGGATGGTCGTGCTCGGCAGGGGGCTGCCGGGCCCCCGGCCGTGCATCCTCTACGGCTACGGCGGGTTCGGGGTGCCGCTCACACCCTCCTACTCCTCCTACGTGCTCCCATGGCTGGAGGCGGGCGGGGTCTTCGCGTTCGCCCAGGTCAGAGGCGGCGGCGAAGAAGGGGAGGGGTGGCATCGGGCGGGCATGCGGGGGCGGAAGCAGAACTCGTTCGACGACTTCGCCGCCGCCGCCGAGACCCTGATCGCGGCGGGTTGGACCACCCCCGGCCTGCTCGGGGTGACCGGCGAGTCGGGCGGCGGGCTGCTCGTCGGCGCGCTCGTCACCCAGCGGCCCGAGCTGGTGTCCGCCGCCGTGTGCTCGGCGCCGGTGCTCGACATGATCAGGTTCGGCAGGTCGGGGCTCGGGAGCTCGTGGGTGCCCGAATACGGGTCGGTCGACGATCCCGAGCAGTTCGCCTGGTTGCTGGCCTACTCGCCCTATCACCACGTCAAGGAGGGCGTCGACTACCCCGCGACCCTCTTCACGGTCTTCGACGGCGACAGCCGCGTCGACCCCCTCCACGCCCGCAAGATGTGCGCCGCCCTGCAGGGCGCGACCTCGGGGGTGCGCCCGATCCTGTTCCGCCACGAGACCGGGGTCGGCCACGCGGGCCGCTCGGCCGACCGGGCGGCGGGCCTGGCCGCCGACATGCTGGCCTTCCTGGCCCGGGAGCTCGGCGGCCTCGACGGTTAGGGCTCAGGCCGACCGGGGCAGCGGGAGGGCCAGGGCCGACGGCGGGGTGGTGGTCAGCGAGATCTCGAACCAGACCTTGTTGCGGCCGCCCTCCCTGACCACGCCCCACCGGTCGGCCAGGGCGTCGAGCAGCGGGAGGCCGCGCCCGTTCGTGGCAGACGGGTTCGCGTAGCGGGCGCACGGGGGTTCGGGCGAGCCGTCGTCCTGGACGCACACCCGCACCTCGGCGGCCGAGAACCAGACCGTCACGGTGAACACGCCGCCGTCGCCCGATCTGGAGTGCACGACCGCGTTCGTGGCGATCTCGCTGGTGAGCAGCACGGAGTCGTCGTGCAGCGGGTGGTCGCGGCCGATGGTGGCCGAGACCAGGCGGCGGGCCAGGACGACCTGGTCGCGGCCGCCCGCGAGCCGCGCGATCTTCGTCGTGTCGATGGAGTCGAGTGTGGTGACGTTCCCCGAACCGTTCATGCGTCCTCCTCGATGACTGCGCAAAGAAGACGCGCCGGTACGTGATCCGAGATGTCACGCGAAGGTGCGACTGTGCTTCCCTGAGGGAACCGGCCCTGCCGTAGCGTTGGACCATGCTGACGCTGATGGCGGTGCACGCCCACCCTGACGACGAGGTCATGGGCACCGGGGGGAGCTTCGCGAAATACGCCGCCGAAGGGGTGCGTACGGTCCTGGTGACCTGCACGAACGGGGAGCAGGGCGACGGTCCCGGCGGGGTCAAGCCGGGGGAGCCGGGCCACTCGGAAGACCAGGTGGCCAAGCAGCGGCTCGCCGAGCTGGCCGAGTCTGCCGGGCACCTGAACATCACCCACGTCGAACTGCTCGGATATCACGATTCGGGCATGGACGGCTGGGCCGGCAACCACAGCCCCGACGCCTTCGCCAACACCGACTTCGACCAGGCCGTGGCGAAGGTGGCGGCGCTGATGGAGAAGTACCGGCCGCAGGTCGTGGTGACCTACGACGAGAACGGCAACTACGGCCACCCCGACCACATCCAGGCCCACCGGGTCGCGGTGGCGGCGGCCGAGGCGACCGAGATCCCGGCCAAGTTCTACTACACGGCCGTGCCGCGCCGGATCATCCAGGCGTCGTACGCCGCCATGAAGGCGCAGGGCATGGACCCCGGATGGGACCTCCCCGACGACTTCGGCACCCCCGACGAGCTGATCACCACGGTGGTCGACACCCACGAGCAGGCCGACGTGAAGCTGGCCGCGCTGCGGGCGCACGGCAGCCAGGGCGACAGCATCTCCCTGCTCTCGATGCCGCCCGAGACGCAGCGGCTGGCCATGTCGGCCGAGCACTTCATCCGGGTGGTCAGCAAGGTCGAGGGGCCCGACCACGAGGACGACCTGTTCGCCGGGCTGCGATGAAGATCCACGTCCCCGACGAGGTGCTCGACGACCTGCGGCGGCGGCTCGAACTGACCCGGCTGCCCGCCGACGAGGGCAACGACGACGGGTTCTACGGGGTGCCCGTCGCCCGGGTGCGGGAGCTGGTCGGCTACTGGCTCGACGGCTACGACTGGCGCGCGGCCGAGGCCGCCATCAACGCCTACGACCACGAACTGGTCGAGGTCGACGGCGTGCCCGTCCACTACCTGCGCCGCCCCGGCGTCGGGCCCGACCCGACCCCGTTGATCCTCACCCACGGCTGGCCCTGGACGTTCTGGCACTGGTCGAAGGTGATCGACGCCCTCGCCGACCCGGCCGCACACGGGGGCGACCCGGCCGACGCGTTCGACGTCGTGGTGCCGTCGCTGCCCGGCTTCGGCTTCCCCGGCCCGCTGCACGACCGGCCCGACCTGAACTTCTGGATGGTCGCCGACCTCTGGCACACGCTGATGACCGACGTGCTCGGCCACGAGCGCTACGCCGCCGCCGGCTGCGACATCGGCGCGCTGATCAGCGGCCAGCTCGGCCACAAGTACGCCGGCAGCCTCCACGGCATCCACATCGGCTCGGGCCAGAAGCTCACCCTGTTCAACGGCGACCGGGGCTGGGACCTGGCCCAGGGCCAGGTGCTGCCCGACGACCTGCCGCCGGAGATCAGAGACCGGATCGTCGCGCTCGACCGGCGGTTCGCCTCCCACCTGGCCGTGCACGTGCTGGACTCCTCGACGCTCGCGCACGCGCTGTCCGACTCCCCGGCGGGCCTGCTGGCCTGGCTGCTCAAACGCTGGGACGGCTGGAGCGACGGCGCCGCGTTCACCCCCGACGACCTGCTCACCCACACGATGATCTACTGGGTGAACAACTCGATCGGCACGTCGATGCGCTACTACGCCAACGCCAACCGCCACCCCTGGACGCCCTCCCACGACCGCGTGCCGCAGATCGAGGCCCCGACGGGCATCACGTTCGTCGGCTACGAGAACCCGCCCGGCGTCACCACCGACCAGCGGGTGGCCGCCTTCGCGGCGAGTGACCGGGGCGGCTGGTACCACCACGTGAACCTGACCGCCCACGACCGGGGCGGCCACTTCATCCCGTGGGAGATCCCGGAGGAGTGGGTCGACGACCTGCGGCGCACGTTCAGGAAGATCCGGGGTTAGCGCGGCGCTCGTAGAGGGCCTTCTCGCGGGCGTTCCGGGTGAGCCCGGCCGCCTCGCGGAAGGCCGCCCTGGCCTCCTCCGCCCGGCCGCCGCGGTCGAGCAGGTCGCCGCGGACGGCCGCGAGGTGCGGGTTGCCGGTGAGGGGCAGGCCGTCGAGGATCGCCAGCCCGGCCTCCGGCCCTTCGGCCATGCCCACGGCCACGGCGCGGTTGAGCTCGACGATCGGCGAGGGGGCCACGTGGGCGAGCAGCCGGTAGAGGTCGGCCATCCGGGCCCAGTCGGTGTCGGCGAAGGTCAGGGCCCTGGCGTGGACGGCGGCGATGGCGGCCTGGAGGCCGTAGGGGCCGAGGACCCCGGTCGACTCGGCGCGGGCCAGCGCGTCGAGTCCCCGCCGGATCAGGAGCCGGTCCCACCGCGAGCGGTCCTGGTCGGCGAGCAGCACCGGCTCCCCGTCGGGCCCGACGCGGGCGGCCAGCCGGGACGACTGGATCTCCAGCAGCGCCTGCAGGCCCGCCGCCTCGGAGGACGCGGGCATCAGCGCCGCCAGCACCCGGGCCAGCCGCAGCGCCTCGAAGCACAGGTCCGAACGGGTCCACGACTCGCCGGAGGTCGCCGCGTAGCCCTCGTTGAAGATCAGATAGATCACTTCGAGGACGGAGGCCAGGCGGGCGGGCAGCTCCTCGGCGGGGGGCAGCTCGATCGGCACCTTCCGCAGCGCCGTCTTGGCCCGGTAGACGCGCTGCCCGATGGTCGGTTCGGGCACCAGGAACGCGCGGGCGATCTCGGCCGTGGTCAGGCCGCCGAGCAGCCGCAGGGTCAGCGCCAGCCGCCCCTCGACGGCCACCTCGGGATGGCAGGCCGTGAAGATCAGGGTCAGCAGCTCGGGTTCGGGGCCGGGCTGCGGCCGCAGCGCGAGTTCGCGGAGTTTCTCCTCGTAGACGCCCTGCCGCCGCAGCTGGTCGATCGCCTTCCGCTTGGCCGTCGTGGTCAGCCAGCCGCCCGGGTTCGCGGGCACGCCCTCGGCCGGCCAGACCTCCAGGGCCAGCACGAACGCGTCCTGGGCCGACTCCTCGGCCAGGCCGAGGTCGCCGGTCATCCGGGCCACGGTCGCGATGACCTTGGCCGACTCGATGCGCCAGACGGCCTCTACGGTGCGGATCGGATCGACGGAGCCCACTCCCTCAGAATGTCATCAGCGGGAAGACGCGCGACACGCCCTCCCAGCCGGGCCACATGTCGCGGTGCAGTTTCATGAACCGGTTGGCCCACTCGACCGCCTCGGCCTCGTCGCGGACCTCGTAGATCGCGTAGCTGATCAGCTCCTTGGCCTCGGCGAAGGGGCCGTCGGAGACGGTCAGCTTGCCGCCGACGACCTCGACCTCGGCGGCCAGGCCGCGCAGTCCGCTCTGGTCGACCAGGGCGCCGGCCTCGGTGGCCTCCTGGCCGAGCCGCATGATCGCCGACATGAGCTCGGCGGGCGGCGGGGTCTCGGGCTGGGCGATGCGGGTCAGCGTGATCAGGTAGCGCATGGGTGTTCTCCATTCGTTCTCGTGTGAACCTACGACCCCTCCACGAACGGCCGGCGCGTGTTTCGACGGCCGCCGGTTACTTTTTTCGGATTTCCGGCCATGCTGGTGAGGTGAGCAGCAGGGCTCCCTATCCGGGGCTGGCGGCGTTCGGCGCGGCGGACGCCGACGTGTTCTTCGGCCGCGACGACCTCCTCGCCGACCTGCGGCGGCGTACCGGGACCGAGAGGCTGGTCGTCGTCACGGGGGCCTCGGGGGCCGGGAAGAGCTCGCTGGTCGGCGTCGGGCTCGGCGGGCTGCGCGTGCGGCCCGGCGGTGATCCGGTCGGCGCGCTGCTGGCCGCGTTCGGGGCCACGATGGACCACGACCGGCTGGCCGCCGCGCCCCACCACCTCGACGAGCTCGGCGACCCGGGGCTGATCGTGGTCGACCGGTTCGAGGAGGTCTTCGCGGCCTGCCGCGACCTCGACGCGCGGCAGACCTTCATCGGGGCGCTGGCCGCCACCCGGGCCCGGGTGGTGCTGGTGCTGCGGGCCGACTTCACCGGCGACGCCGCCGTCCACCCCGAGCTGGTCGCGGCCCTTTCCCGGCCGCTGCTCGTCTCTCCTCTTTCTCCGGACGACCTCCGCACGGCCGTCGAGCGGCCCGCGCTGACCCGCGGGGTCGTCTTCGAGGAGGGCCTGGTCGACGAGATGCTCGCCGACCACAACGGCGACCTGCCCCTGCTGGCCCACACGCTGCGGGTGATGTGGGACCGGCGCGCGGGCGGCCCGATGACGTTCGAGGGCTACCGGGCCACCGGCCGGGTGACCGGGGCGATCCCGCGCAGCGCCGAACGGGCGCTGGCCGGCACCGACGCCAGGGCGGCGCTGTCGGCGCTGGCCGGCCCCCACGGCACGTCGCGGCCGGGCCCGATGACGCCCGAGCTCGAACGGTTCGTGGCGGCCGGGCTGGTCGAGACCGACGGTGAAATCGCCGAACTGGCCCACGAGGCGGTGATCCGGGCCTGGCCCCGGTTCACCGCCTGGACGGAGGCCGATCGGGCGGCCGGTCAGGTGCGGCGGGAGTTCGCCGCCGACGCCGACCGCTGGGTGCTCAGCGGGTTCGCCGCGCCCCACCTCTACACCGGCGCCCGGCTCGCGGCGGCGCGGGCGGCGGTGCGGCGCGTCCGGCGGGAGCTGACCCCGGCCGAGGTGGCCTTCCTGGAGGCGAGCGCGGCCCAGGAGTTCGAGGGCCGACGGGCCGACGAGAAGCGCACCTTCGTGCGGGGCCTGGTCTCGATCGCGGCCGTGGCGCTGCTCGTGCTCAGCTTCGGGGCCACCGGCGCGCTCGCGCTGTTGGTCAACGGGGCCACCCGCGACCGTGACGCCGCCGTGGACCGGGGCACGGTCGCGGTGGCCCGCCACCTGCTCGCCCAGGGCGACGCGCTGGCCGCCGACCAGCCGGTGCTGGCCCGGCTGCTCCGGCTGGCCGGGGCCGAGATCGCGCCCGCGCTGCCCGAGGCGGCGGCCGGGCTGCGGGCCTCGGCGGCGCACCCCGCGCTCGACGTGCTGCGCCCGCAGGGCGTGGAGACCATGGTCGTCAGCGCCGCCGGGACGCCGGCCACCACCTCGGGCGGCGACGTCACGTTGTGGCGGGGCGGCGCCCCGCTCGCGGTCGTGCACGCCCACGACGACCCGATCAGCGCGCTCGCCTTCACCCGCGACGGCCGCCGGTTCGCCACCGCGGCCTCCGACGGCTCGGTGCGGATCTGGGACACCGCCGCCCGCGACCTGCTGGCCGCCGTCGACGACGGCGGCCTCGGGCGCAAGGCCATCGCGTTCGCCCCCGATGGACGCACCATCGCCGTGGCCGCGGCCGGGCGGCCGGTCACGATCTGGAGCACCACCACGGCCCAGCCGGTGGCGGAGTTCCCGGCGGCGGGCGCGCGCCCGCTGGTGCTGTTCAGCAACGACGGCGACACCTTCTACGCCGCGACCACCCGCGGCCTGGAGGTCTTCGACGTGCCGAGCCGGAAGCGGCTGCGCCTGCTGCCCTCCAAGGGGGTCACCTCGGCCGCGCTCACCCCCAACACGCGCACCCTGGCCGTCGGCCGGGCCGACGGCGGCGTCGAGATCTGGGGCGTGGGGGAGCGCGAGTTCGTGTTGCGGGGCGAGGTGGCCGCGCACGACCGCGCGGTCGAGGCCGTCGCGTTCAGCCCCGACGGCAGCACGTTCGCCACCGGGGGAGGAGACGAGGCGGTGCGGATCTGGGAGACGGTCGCCCGCCGCCGGATCGGCGACACGATCACCGGCCACACCGGCACGGTCGTCGCCGTCGCCTTCACGCCCGACGGGCACACCCTGCTCAGCGCGGCCGCCGACCGGACCGTCCGGATCTGGAACATGGCGGCGTACGACTCCGTGCTCGACCTGACCACCCGGGTGGCCGACCCCAAGAACGGCCGGTTCGCCACGGTCGAGGCGATCACCTTCAGCCAGGACGGCTCGATCTTCGCCACCGGCGACGCTGAGGGCACCGTACGCCTCTGGCGGACCGCCTCGCGGACCCCGCTCGGCATGCCCATCACGACCGGGGCCTCCGGGGTCCACTCGATGGTGTTCGACCCCACGACCGGCGGGCTCGTGGTGCTGAGCGCCGACAACGTGATCAGCTTGCTCGACGTCGACAGCCGCACCAGCCAGCCCCTGTGGGCCAACCCGCCGCAGGAGGTCACCAACCACGGCGTCCTCGGCCCCGACGGCCGCACGGTCGCGCTGGCCTACGGGCCGGGCGTGGAACTGTGGGACAACCAGACCCGGCGGCTGACCGGGCGGCTCGGCGGCCACGACGGCGACGTGCGGGCGGTGGCGTTCAGCCCCGACGGGCGGCTGCTGGCGACCGGGGGAGCCGACCGGGTGATCCGGTTGTGGGATCCGGTCAGGGCCGTCGCCGCCGGTCCGGCCCTGCTGGGGCACACCGGGGACGTCTTGTCGGTCGCGTTCAGCCCCGACGGGAGCGTGCTGGCCAGCGGCGACGTCAGCGGGGCGGTCCGCTTCTGGGACGTCGCGACCGGCCGGCCGCTCGGCGCCTACCACGGCCGCACCCCGGCCGACGGGGCCCCGGCGTTCGCGGCGAGCGCGCTGGCGTTCAGCCCCGACGGCGGCACCCTCGTGGGCGGCGGCCGGTTCAGCGCGCCGGGCCAGCCCGCGCTGGAGATCTGGGACTCGACCCTCTACGGCGCGGACGCCCGCGACCTCGTCTGCGACCAGGCCGGGCGCACCCTCACACCCGAAGAGTGGCGCGTGCACGCACCCGGTCAGCCCTACCGGCGGCTCTGCTGACCACCGGGCCGTCGCGCAGGCCGTCGAGCAGCCGGTCGAGGTGGACGAGCAGCTCGCCGTGCAGCGGCCAGTGGCCGGGGTCGTTCCTGAGCACCGCGCCCAGCTCGTCGCGCAGGCGGCGGCCCTCGGCCAGCGAGCGGTCGAGTTCGCCGGTGAGGCGCTCGGCCTCCTCGGGGCAGCAGGTGGTGGCCGCCTCGGCGTAGTTGCGGGTGGTCTGGGCCAGGTCGTGCAGCACCCCGGCCAGGCGTTCGCGGACCTCGGGCTCCCACATCCGCAGGCCGGTGCGGTCGCTGATGCACCGGGCCAGGCCGCGTACGGTCGGGATCGCGCGTTCCAGCGTGTCGAGGGCCTCCCGCAGGGCGCGGCTGTGGCCGGTTCCCGTGCGGCCGCGCAGGCGGGCGGTCTCGTCGGCGGTGTCGACCTCGGCCTCGACCCGGAGGATCTCGGCGGTGAGCCGCCTGGCCCGGTCGGTCCAGCGGGCGACGGCCTCGGGGGCGGGTTCGGCGGCCAGTCCGGCGGCCATGTCGTCGAGGAGGGCGGCCACCCGGCCGCCGAAGGCGGCGATGGCCTGCTCGGCCGGGCGCAGCCGTGCCGGCGTGGCCACGAAGACGGTGACCAGCCCGACGGCCGCGCCGATCAGGGTCTCCACGATCCGGTCGGCGGCGGCCGGACCGGTGCCGAACTGGAGGATCAGCATCGCGCTGATCGGCAACCTCCAGCAGGTGCTCCCGCAGTTTCAGCAGGTGGCCGAGGCCCAGGGCGACCGCGACGGACAACCCGAGGCTCCACCAGCTCAGCCCGAACAGCCCGCTCACGACCACCGACACCAGCACACCGGCCGCGACGCTGACGATCCGCCCTCCGGCGTGCTTCAGCGTCCGGAAGAACGAGACCTGGACGACGAGCATCGCGGTCAGCGGGGCCAGCGTGGGCGCCCTGGTGTCGAGCAGCACGAGCGCGATCACGTACGCGGCCATCGCGGTGACGACCAGGCGGGCGATCGACGTCAGACGTTCCGGCATGCGGGTATCCACCTCCCCCGAATAAGACATTTCTTGACAAACGGCATGCCTGGGGGTGGATATTTCCTGGTCGGAGCAAAACCGAAGGGCCGGGTGGATCACCCGGCCCTTGGTCTGCGGCGGTTACGGCTTGGCCGTGAACGCCGACGGGACGTACATCTCGGTCTCCGGCTTGGCCTCGCCGACGAAGGTGAACTTGGCGGCCTCGCCCTCACCCTCAACGTCGACCTTGACGACCTGGCCGGGACGCAGCTCCCCGTACAGGATCTTCTCCGAGAGCGAGTCCTCCAGCTCACGCTGGATGGTCCGGCGCAGTGGCCGGGCGCCCATGACGGGGTCGTAGCCGCGGTCGGCGAGCACCTGCTTGGCGGCCGGGGTCAGCTCCAGAGCCATGTCCCGGTCCTTCAGGCGGGCGTCGACCTGCGCCAGCATCAGGTCGACGATGCGGATGATCTCGGTCATACGCAGCTGGTGGAAGACGACGGTGTCGTCGACGCGGTTGAGGAACTCGGGCCGGAAGTGCTGCTTGAGCTCCTCCTGGACCTTGGCCTTCATCCGGTCGTAGTTGCCCTCGACGTCGTTGTTCTTGGCGAACCCGACCCCGATGCCCTTGCTGATGTCACGGGTGCCGAGGTTGGTGGTCATGATGATGACGGTGTTCTTGAAGTCGACCACCCGGCCCTGGGCGTCGGTCAGGCGACCGTCCTCCAGGATCTGCAGCAGGCTGTTGAAGATGTCGGGGTGGGCCTTCTCGATCTCGTCGAACAGCACCACCGAGAACGGCTTGCGCCGCACCTTCTCGGTCAGCTGACCGCCCTCTTCGTAACCGACGTAACCGGGAGGCGAGCCGAACAGCCGGGAGACGGTGTGCTTCTCCATGAACTCCGACATGTCCAGCATGATCAGCGCGTCCTCGTCCCCGAACAGGAACTCGGCCAGCGCCTTCGAGAGCTCGGTCTTACCGACGCCCGAGGGGCCGGCGAAGATGAACGAGCCGCCGGGCCTTCTGGGGTCCTTCAGGCCCGCCCGGGTACGCCGGATCGAGCGGCTGAGGCCCTTGATCGCGTCGTCCTGGCCGATGATGCGCTTGTGCAGCTCGTCTTCCATGCGGAGGAGACGCTGGGACTCCTCCTCGGTGAGCTTGAAGACGGGGATGCCGGTCGCGGTCGCCAGCACCTCGGCGATCAGTTCCTCGGTGACCTCGGCGACGACGTCCATGTCGCCGGCCTTCCACTCGCGCTCGCGGCGCTCACGCTTGAGCATGAGCTGCTTCTCGTTGTCGCGGAGGGCGGCGGCCTTCTCGAAGTCCTGCGCGTCTATGGCCGACTCCTTGTCGCGCCGCACGTTGGCGATCTTCTCGTCGAAGTCGCGCAGGTCGGGCGGGGCGGTCATGCGGCGGATGCGCATGCGCGAGCCGGCCTCGTCGATCAGGTCGATCGCCTTGTCGGGCAGGAACCGGTCGGAGATGTAGCGGTCGGCCAGCGTCGCGGCGGCCACCAGGGCGCCGTCGGTGATCGACACGCGGTGGTGGGCCTCGTAGCGGTCGCGCAGACCCTTGAGGATCTCGATCGTGTGCGACAACGACGGCTCGGCGACCTGGATCGGCTGGAAACGACGCTCCAGAGCGGCGTCCTTCTCCAGGTGCTTGCGGTACTCGTCGAGAGTGGTCGCGCCGATGGTCTGCAGCTCGCCTCGGGCCAGCATCGGCTTGAGGATCGAGGCGGCGTCGATCGCGCCCTCGGCGGCGCCCGCACCCACCAGGGTGTGGAGCTCGTCGATGAACAGGATGATGTCGCCGCGGGTGCGGATCTCCTTGAGAACCTTCTTCAGGCGCTCCTCGAAGTCGCCGCGGTAGCGGCTGCCCGCGACGAGCGCGCCCAGGTCGAGGGTGTAGAGGTGCTTGTCCTTGAGCGTCTCGGGCACCTCGCCCTTGACGATCTTCTGGGACAGGCCCTCGACCACGGCGGTCTTGCCGACGCCGGGCTCGCCCACCAGGACGGGGTTGTTCTTGGTGCGGCGGGACAGCACCTGCATGACCCGCTCGATCTCCTTCTCGCGCCCGATCACCGGGTCGAGCTTGCCCTCGCGGGCGGCCTGCGTGAGGTTGCGGCCGAACTGGTCGAGGACCAGCGAGGTCGAGGGGGCGCTCTCCTGCGGGCCGCCGGAGGCCGCGGCCTCCTTGCCGCCCTGGTAGCCGTGCAGCAGCTGGATGACCTGCTGGCGGACCCGGTTGAGGTCGGCGCCCAGCTTCACCAGGACCTGGGCGGCGACGCCCTCGCCCTCGCGGATGAGCCCGAGCAGGATGTGCTCGGTGCCGATGTAGTTGTGGCCGAGCTGCAGCGCCTCGCGCAGCGACAGCTCCAGCACCTTCTTGGCACGCGGGGTGAAGGGGATGTGGCCGGAGGGGGCCGACTGGCCCTGGCCGATGATCTCCTCGACCTGCTGGCGGACGCCTTCGAGGCTGATGCCGAGGCTTTCGAGGGCCTTGGCGGCGACGCCTTCGCCTTCGTGGATGAGGCCAAGCAGGATGTGCTCGGTGCCGATGTAGTTGTGGTTGAGCATCCGGGCCTCTTCTTGGGCCAGGACGACCACCCGCCGCGCTCGGTCGGTGAACCTTTCGAACATCTCTCGCCGCTCCATGGAGTCCGGGGGGCCCTGTTACTCCATAGAACGCGGTAATTGGAGTGATGGGTACCGAATACGCGATAGGCGAACTTCACTCTGGGCGTACGGTCAGCCAGGTTAGAGCGGGCGGGAAGTGCTGCGACCACCAGTAGATGTCGTGGCCGCCGGCCCACTCGACGTGGCGGACCTTCGCGCCGGCGGCGGCCAGCTTGGTGGCCCAGTCGTCGGCCGACCACCGGAAGCCCGACTCCAGGGTGCCGCCGCCGACGTAGTTGCGGGTCAGGGCGTGCAGCTCGGTCTCCGGGGGGATGCCGGGGCTGAGCCCGAGCGCGCCGGAGAAGACGTCGGGACGCCGCTGGGCCGCGTTCAGGGCCCACACCGCGCCGCTCGACGCCCCGGCGGCCAGCCAGACGCCCGAGGCGGGGAACCGCTCGTCGGCCCACGGGATCACCTCGTCGGTGACGAAGGCCAGGTGGGCGGCGTACCGCTCGGGGTCGTGGGCCGGGAGGTACTCGTGCGACCTCGGGTCGCCGTCGTCCGACTCGGCGCAGAAGACGCCCACCACGGCCACCGGCGGGCAGGTGCCGGCCGTGATCGCCGCCTCGATGACCGGGGCGAAGGCGTCGAGCATCTGGCCGTCGGCCAGGCAGACCGCCGGGATCAGGCCGTCGGTTTCGGGTGGGACGTAAAGGGCGATGGTGCGGGGCTCGCCGAGGAAGGTGAGCCGGTGCTCCTCCAGGGTGCCCCGGAGCTCGGCGACCTCGGGCAGCGGTGGCGGGGCCAGCTTCCCGCGCCACTCGCGCTCGGCCACCATCGTGGGGACGTCGGGGCAGACGTACACGCTGATGACCGACTCGTCGAGGCGGCGGATGCGCAGCGACGCCTCCCAGAGGTCGTCGGCGCCGTCGACCGGCCACATGAGGAACTGCACGCCGCCGGAGATCCGGGGGTGTTCGCAGGTCCCGCGCCAGACGACGTGCAGCACGTCGTCCTCCGACCAGACGGCCAGGTCGTCGTCGTCGAGCCGGGCGCGCAGGGCGGCCGGGTCGCGCGGGGTCCAGACCCGCCTGATCTCGGCGTCGGGCGGCAGTTTCTCCGTCCAGTTCTCGGCCGCTCTGATCTTGTTGGCGGTGACGAGCGACCGCAGATGCTGGGCGACTGTCTCACGGCCTGCGGCGGCGCGCTCATCGTCAGTGACGGCATGGTCGTAGGCGGCCTCTAATTCGCCATCTATTTCATATGTCCATACATCCAGACGATCTGCCACGTTGCGAACGTACACAATGGAGTAATGGACCGCGAGAAAATCTCACTCGCCGGCGCCCAGGAGACGATGCTCGCCACCCTGTGGAGCCGAGCTCTCGACAGTCGCTCCCCCCGCTCGATCCTGAAGGACGAGACCGCGCAGCAGGCCGTCGAGCGGATCGACTACGACTTCACGAAGACCGGCATCACCCCCATGACCGCGGCCGGGGTCGCCCTCCGGGCCCTGCGCATCGACGAGTGGACCCAGGACTTCCTCCGGCGGCACCCCACCGCGACCGTCTTACATCTCGCCTGCGGGCTCGACACCCGGGCCCAGCGCATCGACCCCGGTCCGCTGGTGCGCTGGATCGACCTCGACTACCCGGAGGTGCTGGAGCTGCGCGACCGGGTGATCGACCGGCCCGACGGCGACTACCACACCATCGCCTCGTCGGTCACGAGCGAGAAGTGGCTGACCGCGGTGCCCGACGACCGGCCGACGGCGGTTGTGTTCGAGGGGTTGTCGATGTACCTGCGCGAGGACGACGGCCGCCGCCTGATCGAGCGGCTGACCGCCAGGTTCGCGACGGGCGAGCTCGTCTTCGACTGCCAGAACTCGACCGGGATCCGGCTCCAGAAGTTCAACCGGCCGGTCCGGCAGGCCGGCGCGACCCTCTACTGGGCGATCGACGACCCGCTGGTGCTGGAGTCGTGGCATCCCGGGCTGACGCTGCGGGAGGCCCAGCGGGTGGTCGACATGCCGGGCGTCGAGGACTATCCGCTGGGCGGCCGCGTGGCGATGTGGATCATGGCGCATCTGCCCGGGTTCCGGAACATCGGCCAGATCCTGCGCTACTCCTGGGGCTGACGCCTGAACCGCCCGGAGAGCCACGCGACGAAGACGAAGCAGAGGGCGGCGGCCAGGACGTAGACGAGGAAATGGCTCTCCGGGGTGACGCCCGTGATCGTCAGGAAGAGCACCACCGTCGCCGCCGAGCCGCCGAGGGCCACGATCCAGGCGGGCCGCACCCCCAGGAGCACGAGGGCGCCCCAGGCGAGCGCGGTCGCGACCGCGTAGGCGGTGCCGATCAGCGGGATGAGGCACTCCAGGCCGCCCGAGCAGATGGCGTCGCCGATCCCGGTATCGGACATGAACCGGCCGAGGACGGCGACGACGGGCAGCAGAACGGCGCCGACGACCCCGGCTTTCACCAGTTCGGAGGTCTCGCGCGTACTTTTAGGCAATTCGACACCCATGTCGTAAATATCCGGAAATTGGGGGCTGGGGGAATGAGTACGCCTACTCAATATGGGCCGTTCCCGCCACTCGTCGGGAATCGCCCACCGCTTGGCGCTTGGGACTCACGTCACCCCTGATCAGGATGTGAGACATGACAGCCGTACCGTTCGACCCCGAGCTCGCCGCCGCGCTCACGGTCATCTCGCAGAACATGCCGTCGTCGCTCACCCCCGAAATGATCCCATTGCTCCGCCAGGGCATGGCCGGTCTCGGGCCGGCCGAGGACCTCACTCTCGGCGGCATCGTCGACCTGACCGAGGTCGACCTGGGCGAGGGGGTGTCGGTGGTCGTCTGCCGTCCGGTCGCCGCGCCGACGCCCGCGCCGGTCGTGTACTGGATCCACGGCGGCGGCATGATCATGGGCGACCACCGGGTCGGGCTGGCCGACCCGCTGGCCTGGGCGGTCGAACTCGGCCTGGTCGTCGTCAGCGTCGACTACCGGCTCGCCCCCGAGCACCCCGACCCGGCGCCCGTCGAAGACTGCTACCGGGGCCTGGTCTGGCTCGCCGACAACGCCGCCGAGCTGGGCGTCGACCCGGCCAGGATCGTCGTCGCGGGCGGCAGCGCCGGCGGCGGCCTGGCGGCCGGCACCGCCCTGCTGGCCCGCGACCGGGGCGGCCCCGCCCTGCTCGGCCAGCTGCTCATCTACCCGATGCTCGACGAGCGCAACGACACCGTCTCCAGCCACCAGATGTCCGGCCGCGGCATCTGGGACCACACCTCCAACGAGACCGGCTGGTCGGCCCTGCTCGGCGACCGCCGCGGCGGCCCCGACGTGTCGATCTACGCCTCGCCGTCGCGGGCGACCGACCTGTCGGGCCTGCCGCCCGCGTTCGTGGACGTCGGCTCGGCCGAGACCTTCCGCGACGAGGACGTCGCCTACGCCACCGCGATCTGGCAGTCGGGCGGCCAGGCCGAACTCCACGTGTGGCCGGGAGGTTTCCACGGCTTCGACGTGATGGTGCCGCAGGCGGCGTTGTCGCAGCGGGCCAAGCAGGCCCGGCTCGACTGGCTGCGCCGCCTGCTGGGCCACTGACCCGCTGAGGGAGACTGAGGGGATGCGGGAGCTCGTCGGACGATTGGCCGCGCTCGACCCTGACGCCAGCGCCGCCGTGCAGGTCATCGCCTACTTCGACCGGCTCGCCGAAGGGCGGGCGGGCCTGGAGGCGACGGTGCGCGGGGTCGCGGTGCTGGCGGGCTGCGCCGCCCGCCTGGTCGACGAGGAACGCGCCGTCTTCCTGCGGGTGCTGGCCGACGGCCGCCGCGACGACCACCCCTCCGAAGACGACCCCGGCTGGCCGAGGGCCCGGTCGGGGGAGGTCGAGCTCGTGCTGGAGAAACCCGGCCCGCCGTCTCCCGTCGACCTGATGGTGCTCGAACGCGGCGTGGCGCTGGCCCGCGACGTGCTCGACCGCACCCGGGGGCGGGCCCCCGATCCGGCGCTGGTGGAACTGGTCGTGGACGCCACCGCGGGCGAGACCGCCCGGCTCCACGCCGCCAGGAGGCTGCGCCTGGGCGACCGGGCCCGCGCGATCGTGCTGCCCGACGGGGTCGTGCTGGTCGAACCCGACGGACCGGCCCGCCACCCGCTGGGCGAGGTCCGCGCCGGGGTGGGGCCGGTCGTGCCGGTAGCGCGGCTGCCGAGGTCGTACGCCGACGCGAAGGTCGCGCTCAGGTTCGCCGACGACGTGCTCGGCCCCCGGGTGGTGCGCTTCGACGACCTGGGCGGTCTGGCCGCCGTCGCGGCGGCGATCGGCCCGGCGACGGCGCCCTCGCCCGACGTGGTCACCCTGGGCGGGCTGCCCGCCTGGGCGCTGGAGACGCTGCACGCGGTCGTCACCTCGACCAGCCTGCGGACCGCCGCCACGCACCTCACCCTCCACCACTCGACGCTCGTCGACCGGCTCGGCCGGGCCGAGCAGCTGCTCGGCTGGGAGGTGCGCGGCCCCGACGGGCGGTTCCGGCTCCAGCTGGCGTTCGCGCTGAGGCGGCTGCACGCCCACCCCCAATAGGCTGTCGCGCGTGGCCACGTTCAGGATCAGTGAGGCCGCGGCGATCCTCGGCGTGAGCGCCGACACCGTACGCCGCTGGGTCGACTCGGGGCGGCTCGCCGCCAGCCGTGACGAGCACGGCAGACGGCTGATCGACGGGCCCGACCTGGCCGCCTTCGCCCGCACCCAGATCGCCGGGGAACCGGGCGGGGCCACCTCGTCGGCCCGCAACCGGTTCAGGGGCATCGTCACCGAGGTCGTGCGCGACACCGTGATGGCCCAGGTGGAGATCGCCGCCGGGCCGTTCAGGGTGGTGTCGCTGATGAGCCGTCAGGCCGCCGACGAGCTCGGGCTGGAGCCGGGGGCGGTCGCGGTGGCGGTGGTCAAGTCGACCAACGTGGTGGTCGAGCTCTCCTAGGCGCGGTGGGTGCGATGGGGGCGGCGCGGGTGGCGTACGCCGAGGGCTTCGGAGACCGAGCCGCTGACCCGCAGCCCCTCGGCGGCGAGCAGCCCGTTGATGCGCAGGACCTGGCGGGCCGGGGCGGCCAGGGTGAGGCTGCCGCCTCGGCCGCGTAACTCCTCGTCGGCGCGGCAGAGGGTGAGCAGGCCGCCGAGGTCGCTGAAGGTCAGGCCGGCCGCGGCGACGACGACGCGGGTGACCTTCCGGGCGTGCAGGCCGATGAGGGTGGCCTCGACGACCGGCTGGGTGAACATGTCGAGTTCTCCCACCAGTGACATGATCACGGTGTCTTGGCCGATGTCGGTGATGTCGACCGCCAGGTGCATTGTGCGCCCCCTTCGCTCGGTAGTCACCGTCTCAGCCCATAGGCACCTTTGCGCGGCACTCTGACCAGTAACGTGGGGTCCCAGTCATCAGAAGAGGACCGTCGCAAGCTCCCGCCACTGCGTCATCGGCAGTTCGCCGGCCGGGGTGCCCAGCACCTGGAGGCACACGTGGTCGGCGCCCGCGTCGCGGTGCTGGTTGAGGCGGGCGGCGCACTGCTCGGGCGTGCCCCACGCGAACAGCGCGTCGATCAGCCGGTCGCTGCCCCGGCCGCTCACGTCGTCGTCGGTGAAGCCGCCGCGCCGCCAGTTGTTCACGTAGTTGGGCATGGCCAGATAGGGGTGCAGGGCCTCGCGGGCGAGCTGGCGGGCCCGCGCCGGGTCGGTCTCCAGGACCACGCCCTGCTCGCTGGCGACCAGGCGGCCGGGGCCGATCGCCGACCTGATGGCGGCGGTCTGCTCGGGCGTCACCAGATAGGGGTGCGCGCCCGCCGCCCGGTTCTTGGCGACCTCGACCATCTTCGGGCCGAGGGCGGCCAGCACGCGGCGGTCGGCGGTCACCCCCTCCTTGTCGAGCTCGTCGAGGTAGGCGGTCATGGCGGTGAGCGGTTTGCGGTAGGCGCCGGGGCGGAACCGGTCGACCAGGCTCTCGTGGCTGACCCCGAGGCCGAGCAGGAAGCGGCCGCTGTGGGCGGAGCCGAGGGCGCGGGTGCGTTCGGCGGTCTCGCGGGCCGGGGTCGACCAGATGTTGGTGATGCCGGTGGCGACGGTGACGTCGGTCGTGGCGGCGAGGATGTTCCCGGCGGTGTCGAGCCCGCTGTCGGTCCCGCCGGGAACCCAGAGCGCGCCGTATCCGAGCTTCTCCAGTTCGGCCGCCGCCTGCCCGACCTCGGCCGGGTTGTCGGTCCGGAACTCCCTTGCCCAAACGCCGTAGGGTTTCATGTCGCCTCTTTCGTAGTTCGCGCCGGGGTGAACGGCGTTACCTGGTGACGTACCGTGATCAACAGCTGCCTAACCCCGCTTCGGCGACCTCCGGTCGTGAATATCGGTGAATCCAACCCTGTCGCTTACCGAACGTGGCGATCCCCGTTGTTTTCCCAGGTGGCGGCGGATGAGAATTCGATTTCACCGCTGTTCTGCAATTTGATCCGGGTAAACGGATGGGCCATTGTCTAACGGCGTTGGGCGTTACCCTCTAAGGCAAAAGTACACAGAGTAGAAGAGGTGCCATGGCCCGGCCCAAGGTTCCGCTGATCTCCCGGAGAAAGGTCCTGGAAACGGCGCTGGCGATCGTCGACGAGGAGGGACTCGACGCTCTCAGCATTCGCCGGCTGGGCGAGGCCCTGAACGTCAACGGGGCATCCCTCTACCACCACTTCCGGAACAAGGACGAGATCCTCGACGGGGTCGTCCAGCTCGCCCTGGACGGCGTCGAGTTCCCGGCCACCGACCATCCGAGCTGGCGGGTCTGGTTACCGCTGACGGCCTACCGCACCCGCGCCGCGCTGGTCGCGCATCCGGGGCTGATCCCGGTGATGCTGCGCCGCGCCTCGATGGGCGGGACCCCGGAGGCCGAGGCGCTCGTGGCGCGGCTGCACCGCGAAGGTGTGCCGATCGAGATCATCGCGCCGGTGACCGAGAGCCTCGAACTGCTCGCGGTGACCAGCGCCCTGCAGGAGGTGGGGGCCCGCGTCATGGAGGACGCGCCGGCCACCACCCGGCTGGAGGAGGCGCGCGGCGCGCGCGGGGTGTCGCCGGGGGAGTTGTTCGAGGTCATGGTGTCCTCGACGATCTCTCTGGTGGAGAGCGCGATCGCGCTGAAGGACTCGCGCGAGGCGCTCGACCGGGTGCCCGCCGCGCGGGCGAAAGGCGGCCGGGGGAAGCGGTCGTAATTAGACGTTAGTGCTGGTTGATGCCATAGTTTCGCCCGTGCAGCGAGAATTGTGGTCGAACGACACTGATGTCCTGAAAGCCGTCGAACGCCGGGTTCTCTGGCTCTCCATGGCGATCGTCCACCACGCCAACCGGGTGCGCCCCAACCGCACGGGCCTGAAGGTGGGCGGCCACCAGGCGTCGTCGGCGTCGATGGTCTCCATCATGACCGAGCTCTGGTTCCGCCACCTGCGTCCCGAAGACCGCGTGTCGGTCAAGCCGCACGCCTCGCCGGTCCTGCACGCCGTCAACTACCTGCTCGGCGACCTCGACAGGCGCTACCTCACGACGCTGCGCGAGTTCGGCGGCCTGCAGTCGTACCCCAGCCGCGCCAAGGACCCCGACCAGGTCGACTACTCGACCGGCTCGGTCGGCATCGGCGCCACCGCCCCCATCTGGGGCGCGCTGGCCCGCCGCTACGTCGACTCGATGACGTCGGGCGGCGGCGGGGGCCGCCAGTACTCCCTGGTCGGCGACGCCGAGCTCGACGAGGGTGCGGTCTGGGAGGCGATCGGCGACCCCATGGTGTCGGGCCTGGGGGAGATCGTCTGGATCGTCGACCTCAACCGCCAGTCGCTCGACCGGGTGGTCCCGGCGCTGGGCGCCCCGCGCCTCCAGGGCATGTTCGCCGCCGCGGGCTGGCAGGTCATCACCGTGAAGTACGGCGACCTGCTGGAGTCGCTGTTCCGCGAGAAGGGCGGCGAGGCGCTGCGCACCCGCATCGACGCCATGCCCAACCCCGAGTACCAGCGCCTGCTGCGCTGCACCCCCGGCCAGCTCCGCGAGCGGCTGCCCGCCGGCGACCCCGAGATCGAGGCGCTGCTGGCGACCCTGGACGACGACACGCTCACCCGCGCGATCAGGAACCTCGGCGGCCACGACTTCCCGGCCCTCAACCAGGCCTTCGCCGCGATCGACGACACCCGGCCGACGGTGATCTTCGCGTACACGATCAAGGGGCACGGCCTCGCGGTCGAGGGGCACCCGCAGAACCACAGCTCGCTGCTGACCGCCGAGCAGCTGGCCGAGCTCGCCGACCGGGTCGGCGCCGACCCCGGCGACCCCTGGGCGGCCTTCCCCGCCGACTCGCCCGAGGCCCGGTTCTGCGCCGAGGTAGGCGCCGCGCTGAAGCGCCCGCCGGTCGCCACGATGCCGCCGCCCGACGTCCCGACCGACTTCGGCCGCATCCCGTCGGGCACCGCGACCACCCAGGCCGCGCTGGGCCGGACCCTGCTCGACCTCACCCGCTCGGCCCCCGAGGCGGCCCGCCGGGTCGTGACGCTCAGCCCCGACGTCAGTTCGTCGACCAACCTCGGCGGCTGGGTCAACAAGGTCGGCGTCTGGTCGGCCACCGAGCAGGTCGACTGGTTCGCCGACGACCCCGAGACGATCCTGCACTGGCGCGAGCGGCCCACCGGCCAGCACATCGAGCTCGGCATCGCCGAGACCAACCTGGTCGGGCTGCTGGGCGAGCTCGGCGCGACCTGGTCGCGGTGGGGGCAGCCGCTGCTGCCGATCGGGGTGCTCTACGACCCGTTCGTCCAGCGCGCCCACGAGCCGTGGTCGTTCGGCATCTACGCCGGCGGCCAGTCGATCCTGGTCGGCACCCCGTCGGGGGTCACGCTGGCCCCGGAGGGCGGCGCGCACCAGTCGATCACCACGCCGTCGCTCGGCCTGGAACAGCCGGGCTGCGTCACGTACGAGCCCGCGTTCGCCATCGACGTCGAGTGGACCCTGCTGGCCTCCCTCGCCAAGCTCGGCCGCCCCGACGGCAGGTCGGCGTACCTGCGCCTCTCGACCCGCCCGGTCGACCAGTCGCTGGCCGACGTGCCCGCCGACCCGGCGGTGCGCGAGCGGCGGCGCCGGCAGGCGGTCGCGGGCGCGTACCTGCTGCGCAAGGCGCCCGACGGCCCGGCCGTCACGATCGTGGCGATGGGCGCGACCGTGCCCGAGGCGCTCTCGGCCGCCGAGCGGCTGCAGCGGCTCGGCATCCGCGCCGACGTCGTGTGCGTGACCAGCCCAGGGCTGCTGTTCACCGCCACGCAGGCCAAGGCCGGCCGGGAGGACGGCGCGACCTGGGTGCTGGACGCCGCCTTCCCCGCGCACCGCGCCGCGCCGATGGTCACCGTCCTCGACGGACACCCGCACACCCTGGCGTTCCTGGCCGGAATCAACAACGTCAAGGCGCGTCATCTCGGAGTGACCCGGTTCGGGCAGTCCGGCGATCTAGAGTCGGTCTACCGGTACCACGGGATCGACGCGGACGCCATCGTCGGGGCTGTCCTGGATGTGTCAGGTTGAGGTGTTCGCAGGTTGGATCTAAGTCGTAAGCCCTACCATTTCGGACTCGTGACGAGAATTACTCGCTATTTCGTTGTCGCCGCCATGCTGATCACGGCGGGGGCCGTGCTGGCGTCTCCGGCTCAGGCCGAGGCCAAAGCGTTCGTGCCCAAGTCCGTGGCGACGGCGAATCCGCTGTACAAGACGAAGTTCGGCACGGTCAGCTGCGGTGCGGGGTCGCCGCGGGCCGGTAGCCGTGCTTCATATCGCACCTTCCTGATCAAGGTGCACAGCTGCCTGACGACCGCCTGGCGCAAGTCGTTCGCCCAGGCGGGCAAGAAGTTCCGGGCGCCCAAGATGGTGGTCGTCAACAAGCGCGGCAACACCTCGTGCGGCCGGTTCCCGGCCCGGTTCGTGGGCTACTACTGCTACAACACCGAGACGCTCTACATCTACCTGTGGAGCACGCCGGTCAAGAACGGCTACGGGTTGTGGGGCGCGGAACTGCTCGCGCACGAGTACGGCCACCACATCCAGGGCCTGGCCGGAATCCGCGCCTACTCGCTGCAGGTGCCGGGGAACGAGACCTCGCGCCGCCTCGAACTCCAGGCCCAGTGCTTCTCGGGGGCCTTCCTGCGCAGCGTCAGCGGCTCGCTGCCGGGCATCGCGCAGAACATGGACTACGAGTTCGAGTGGTACGTCAAGAACGGCGGCGACAAGGCGGGCGCGCCGCCCGACCACGGCAACGGCCCGAACAACGCCTACTGGCTGAAGCGGGGCTGGAGCTCGGCGAGCCCGGGTTCGTGCAACACCTGGAGCGCCTCGCGCTCGCGGGTGGCCTGATCGGAACCGCGTGAAGGCGGGCCGCTTCCCAGCGGCCCGCCTTCACTTGTTTCTCACGGCTGAGAGGAGCCGACGTGATCGTCACCGGTGTCGCCGCCGGGGTGCCCTTCGCGGCGCTGAGCCCCGCCGAGCCCCGGCCGGACAGCCCGGTCGTGGTGGCCTGGCACCTGCTCGACGCGCCCCGCACCGAGACCGCGTTCGCGGCGGCGATCCCGCTGCGCGGGCTCGGCCACGCCTGGCGGTTCTACCTGGGCCTGCCGCTGTCGGGCTCGCGCGCGCCCGAGGGCGGGCTGGAGGCGCTCATGGGCGGCGACGTCGTGCTCGACGTCCACTGGCCGGTCGTCTCCGGGGCCGCCTCGGAGTTCCCGGCGGCCTGGGCCGAGCTGCGGGAGCGCTTCGGCATCGGCCACGACCGCGTCGCCCTGATGGGCGGCTCGGCCGGCGCGGCCGCCGCCCAGCTGGTCTTGGCCGAGGGCGGCTTCGAGGTGCCGGCGATCGTGCTGCTCAGCCCGGTGACCCGGCTGCGCGCGGTCATCGACGGGCTGAGCGTCCACTACGGCATGACGTACGACTGGAGCCCGCCCGCGAGCGAGGTCGCCAGCCGGCTCGACTTCCCGGCGCGGGCCGACGACCTCGGCGACACGCCCATGCTGATCGTGGTCGGCGAGGACGACCTGCCCGGGGCCTTCCTGACCCCGGCCGAGGCGCTGGTGGCGATGCGGACCGCGCCGACCGAACTCGTCGTGGTCGCGGGTATGGGCCACGCCCTGGCCGACGAGCCGGGCGTCGAACCGGCCCCGCAGACCGAGCGGGCCCGCGAGGTCGACGCGCTCGCCTCCGCCTTCTTCGCCGCCCACCTGCCCTAAGCCTGCCGGCAGGTGCGCAGGGCGTCGTCCACGAAGGCCATCGCCTCGGGATGGCTACGGAGCAGGCCCAGGCTGTGGTCGCCGACCGGGAGGATCTTGAGCTGTCCCGTCTTCACCTGGGGGACCTGCTCGAACAGCGCCGTCGCGTTGGCGCCGAAGGCGGTCTCGGCGACCGCCCACAGGCTCGCCACCGGCTTGCTCTCGGAGAGGGGCGCCACGCCGCCCTCGATGCCGGTCAGCGGGGAGACCGCGACGGCCACGCACATCGGCAGGCCGGTCGCCCGCTGGGCGGCCAGCACCGCGATCGGGCCGCCGAAGGAGCTGCCCAGCACGGCGATCTTGCGGGCGCCCTGGTCGTGCAGCCAGGTCAGCGCCTGGTTCAGGTCGGCGGCCAGCTCGCCGACCTCCCCGTCGCCCTCGCTGGAGCCGACGCCGCGGCGGTCGGGGACGATCACCCGGACCTTCAGCCGCTCGGCGAGCGCCGACATCTCGGGCAGCCAGTCGCAGAGCGTGTGCCCCGCGCCGTGGGCGACGGCCATCCCGACCGAGGCGTCGGACGGCCCGACCACCGCCGCGCCCAGCCGGACGCCGGACGCGGCCGTCAGGACGACCCGTTCGGCCCCGGGAGGCACGGTGTCGCACTGGTCGGCGAGCGGGCTGTCAGGGGCGGCGCCACACCCGGTGAGCAGGGCGAGCACGATCAGGACGACGAGTCGGGACATGGCCACGGAGCTTAACAGTTGGATGATTCATTAACTTGTATCGTTCGTGTTTAGGGCGGTAGGTTGGTCGTCATGACGGCACCCAGGAGCCACACCATCGCGGAGGAGTTGCGCGGGGCGGGACTGCGGGTGACGGCAGCCCGGGTCGCGCTGCTCGAGACGGTGCGGGGTGGCAACCACCTCGGCGTCGAAGACATCGCCTCGGGCGTCCGTGACCGGGTCGGTCACGTCTCCCTCCAAGCCGTATACGAGGCCCTGCACGCGTTGACCGCGGCGGGGCTGGTCCGCCGGATCGAGCCGGCCGGTAGCCCGGCCCGGTTCGAAGGACGCGTCGGAGACAACCATCACCATGTCGTCTGCAGGTCGTGCGGCGCCGTCGCCGACGTCGACTGCGCCGTGGGTGAGGTGCCCTGTCTGACCGCGTCCGAGACCCACGGTTTCACGATCGACGAGGCCGAGGTCATCTATTGGGGCCGCTGCCCCAGCTGTTCCGCCACTGCGAGCTGAGATAGTCCGGAAGGATTTCGATGTCCGAGAACCACGACGCCATCGTCACCGACGCGAAGGACGAGGGCGTCTGCCCGGTCGCGCACACGCGCGCGGCCCACCCGACCCAGGGCGGCGGCAACCGCCAGTGGTGGCCGGAGCGGCTCAATCTGAAGATCCTCGCCAAGAACCCGGCCGTCGCGAACCCCCTCGGCGACGACTTCGACTACGCCGCCGCCTTCAACGGCCTCGACCTCGCGGCCGTCAAGCGCGACATCGCCGAGGTGCTGACCACCTCCCAGGACTGGTGGCCCGCCGACTTCGGCAACTACGGCCCCTTCATGATCCGCATGGCGTGGCACAGCGCGGGCACCTACCGCATCCACGACGGCCGCGGCGGCGCCGGCGCCGGCCAGCAGCGGTTCGCGCCGCTCAACTCCTGGCCCGACAACGGCAACCTCGACAAGGCCCGCCGTCTGCTGTGGCCGGTCAAGAAGAAGTACGGCCAGAGCATCTCCTGGGCCGACCTGCTGATCCTCACCGGCAACGTCGCCCTGGAGACCATGGGCTTCCAGACCTTCGGCTTCGCCGGCGGCCGCGCCGACGTGTGGGAGCCCGAGGAGGACGTCTACTGGGGCCCCGAGTCGGTCTGGCTCGACGACAAGCGCTACACCGGCGACCGCAACCTGGAGAGCCCGCTGGGCGCCGTCCAGATGGGCCTCATCTACGTCAACCCCGAGGGCCCCAACGGCAACCCCGACCCGCTGGCCGCCGCCCGCGACATCCGGGAGACCTTCCGCCGGATGGCCATGAACGACGAGGAGACCGTCGCCCTCATCGCCGGCGGCCACACCTTCGGCAAGACCCACGGCGCCGGCCCGGCCGACCACGTCGGCGCCGACCCCGAGGCCGCCTCGATCGAGGAGCAGGGCCTCGGCTGGCGCAACACCTACGGCACCGGCAAGGGCGCCGACACGATCACCTCGGGTCTCGAGGGCATCTGGACGACCAAGCCCACCCAGTGGACCAACGACTTCTTCGAGATCCTCTTCGGCTACGAGTGGGAGCTGTTCAAGAGCCCCGCCGGGGCCAACCAGTGGCGTCCGCAGGGCGGCGCGGGCCAGGGCACCGTGCCCGACGCCCACGACCCGGCCAAGAAGCACGCCCCGACGATGCTCACCACCGACCTGGCCCTGCGCGTCGACCCGATCTACGAGCAGATCTCCCGCCGGTTCCTGGAGAACCCGGCCGAGTTCGCCGACGCCTTCGCCCGCGCCTGGTACAAGCTGACCCACCGCGACATGGGCCCGGTCGTGCGGTACCTCGGCCCGGAGGTGCCCTCCGAGGTCCTCCTCTGGCAGGACCCGCTGCCCGCCGCCTCGGGCGAGACGCTGTCGGCCGACGACGTCGCGGCGCTCAAGGCCGCGATCCTCGACTCGGGCCTGTCGGTCCCGCAGCTGGTCTCGGCCGCGTGGGCGTCGGCCTCCTCGTTCCGCGGCAGCGACAAGCGCGGCGGCGCCAACGGCGCCCGCGTCCGTCTTCAGCCGCAGATCGGCTGGGAGGTCAACGACCCCGACCAGCTCGCCAGCGTGCTCTCCACCCTTGAGGGCGTGCAGGCGTCGTTCGGCAAGCCGGTCTCCCTGGCCGACCTGATCGTGCTGGCCGGTTCGGCCGCCGTCGAGCAGGCCGCCCGCGACGCCGGTTACACCGTCGAGGTCCCGTTCACCCCGGGCCGCGTCGACGCGACCCAGGAGCAGACCGACGTCGAGTCGTTCGCCGCCCTGGAGCCGACCGCCGACGGCTTCCGCAACTACTACGGCAAGGGCAACCGCTACCCGGCGGAGTACCTGCTGCTCGACCGCGCCAACCTGCTGACCCTGAGCGCGCCCGAGATGACCGTCCTGGTGGGCGGCCTGCGGGTGCTCGGCGCCAACACCGGCCAGTCGGCCCAGGGCGTGCTGACCACCCGCCCCGGCACCCTGACCAACGACTTCTTCGTCAACCTGCTCGACCTGGGCACGACGTGGAAGGCGACCTCGGAGGACCAGACGGCCTTCGAGGGCCGCGACGCCGCGACCGGCGAGGTCAAGTGGACGGGCACCCGCGCCGACCTGGCGTTCGGCTCGAACTCCGAGCTCCGCGCCCTGGCCGAGGTCTACGCGAGCGACGACGCGGGCGAGAAGTTCGCGGCCGACTTCGTGAAGGCCTGGGTCAAGGTCATGAACCTCGACCGGTTCGACCTGGTCTGACCTGAATAACGAAAGGGCCGGTCCGCGATCGACGCGGGCCGGCCCTTTCGGCTTCGGTCAGTAGTGGTAGCGGGCTTGGAGGATGACCAGTTCGTCGTCGAGCGGGAGATAGACGAGGCGGTGCTCATCGGTGATCCGCCGCGACCAGGCCCCTTGCAGGGCGTGCTTCAGCGGTTCGGGCTTGCCGATGCCGGCGTAGGGATCACGCAGGGTGTCTTCGATGAGCTTGTTGATCCGTTTGAGGATCTGCCGGTCGGTCGACAACCAGGAGGTGTAGTCCTCCCAGCCCTCAGGGGTGAAGGAGAGCTTCATTCGTGGTCGTCTGCGTCGATCAGCTCATGAATCTCGTGACGGCCTTCGAGGGCCTTCTGGTAGGAGGAGATGAGCCGCCGCATGTTGGCGGGGGAGCGCAACAGGTAGGCCGTCTCCCTCAGCGCTTCGTATTCGGCCGCCGGAACCAGGTAGGCGCGGTTGCTCTTGGAGACGATCTCCACGGCCGCGCTGTCCTCGTTCACCTCGTCGATCAGGGGAAACAGCCGGCGCCGTGCCTCACTTGCGGTAATCGACATCGGGAACCTCCGCCTCGGTGGTACCAAATACGGTACCACTCGGGCTCGTTGCTTCGTAGCGGCGGCGCATGATCGGCCCCGCCGCCGGGCCCGCGGTGAAGACGTGGTCGTCGCCGTCGGCTCGGGCGCCCGTGGTGGCGTCGACCACGACCGGGTCGGCCTCCCGGCCCGTGCGGCGGTCGACGAGGATCATCGCGCGGTCGTCGGGGGCGAGCTGGGAGTTGCGCCAGGCGGCCATCGCGACCAGGACCGGGCGCAACGAGCGGCCCAGATCGGTCAGGACGTACTCGTGGCGGACCGGGCGGTCCTGGTAGGGGCGGCGGGCCAGGATGCCCCTGTCGACCAGGGTCTTCAGGCGGCTGGTCAGCATGCTCGACGACAGGCCGATGTTGGCCTGGAAGTCGTCGAAGCGGGTGTAGCCGTCGAAGCAGTCGTGCAGGATCAGCACCGTCCACCACTCGCCGACGATGCTCATCGTGGCCGACAGCGGGCACTCGCGGTCTTCCAGCCGGATCTTGCTGACCATGGGGGACTCCTCGCGACGAATCACTGCTATGTTAGCACTCACCTAGTAACTGCTAAGTTAGAAGTAACCGTGACACACCTGCCCAGCTTCTCCCTCGACGGACGTCTCGCCCTGGTCGCCGGGGGCACCAAGGGCGCCGGGGCCGCCGTCGTCGAACGGCTGAAGGCCGCCGGCGCCGAAGTGGTCGCCGTCGCCCGGTCCGCCGCCCCCGGCAGTGCGGCCGACCGGGTCGTCACCGCCGACCTGGCCTCGCCCGGCGCGGCGGCCGAGATCGCGGCCCAGGTGCCGGCGCCCGACATCCTGGTCCACGTCGCCGGCGGGTCCCACGCGCCCAGCGGCGGGTTCGCGGTGCTCGACGACGACACCTGGCAGTCGGAGCTCGACCTCAACCTGCTGTCGGCGGTCCGGCTCGACCGCGCCGTCGTGCCCGGCATGCTCGCGAAGGGGCGGGGCGCGATCGTGCATGTCTCGTCGATCCAGGCGCGCATGCCGCTCTGGAACGGCACCCTCGGCTACGCCGCCGCCAAGGCCGCCCTGCGGGCCTACAGCCTCGGCCTGGCCAACGAGCTGGCCCCGCGCGGCGTGCGGGTCAACACCGTCTCGCCCGGCGGCATCCACACCCCGGCGGCCGACCGCCTGGTCGAGCGGCTGTCGGCCCAGTTCGGCGGGGATCTCGACGCGGCCTGGGCCTCCCTGTACGACTCCCTCGGCGGCGTCCCCCTCGGCAGGTTCGCCGAGCCGCACGAAGTGGCCGAGGTCGTCGGCTTCCTCGTCTCCGACGCCGCCGCCAGCGTGATCGGCGCCGACTACCTGGTCGACGGCGGCACCGTCCCCACCTTCTGAAAGGAACACGCCATGCGTCCCGACGCCGTACGCGCCTACCTCATCCTCACCCGCAGCGACGACCCCACCTCGGCCGCGGCCCTCTTCGCCAATGACGCCCACGTGACCGACGACGGCCGCGACCACCACGGCCGGGCGGCCGTCAGGGAGTGGCTCGGCCGCACCTCGGCCGAGTTCGACTACACCTCGACCCCGATCGGCGGCGACGGCACCACGGTCACCTGCCGGGTCGAGGGGAACTTCCCCGGCAGCCCCGTCGACCTCGACTACCGGTTCGGGCTCGACGGCTCGGGGCTGATCTCACGGCTGGAGATCGGCGTGCACTAGACCGTGCCCCACACGACCGGCGCGGCCAGCACCTCGGGGAATTTGCGTTCGGCGTATTTCACGTACTCGTCGATGTGCGCGGCCATGGCCTGTGCCGACTTCTCGGGGCACCGGTCGCGCAGCGCCTCGTAAATCCTCACATGGGCGCGGTGGACGGCCGATCGGCGCACTTCCGGATAGTCGATTCCGATCGCGGAACCGTCGAGCATTCCCAGTAGCGCGTCGATCAGGTAGCCGAACATGGTGTTGCCCGAGCCGTGGGCGATGATGTCGTGGAATCGTTTGTTCTCGGCCAGGAACACGCTCTGGTCGGAGAGGCCGGCGCGCATGTCGTCGACGCTCGACTTCAGCGCGGCGAGTTGTTCGTCGTCCATTCTCTCGGCCGCCAGCCGGGCCATCATCGGCTCCAGCGCGGCGCGGGCCTCGGCGACCGTGCGGAACGGCGCGTTCTCGAACTGCAGGAGCAGGGTCAGCGCGGTGACGAGGCTGGTCGCGTCGGGCCGCTGGACGACCGGGCCGCCGCCGGGGCCCGGCTTCAGCGAAAGCACACCCTGGAGTTCGAGGAAACGCAACGATTCGCGGAGCGTGCCGCGGCCGACTTCATAGGTGTCGAGCATGGCGCGTTCGGGCGGCAGCCGGTCGCCGATCGTGTTGCCCCGGCGGTTGATGTCGGCCACGATGCGCTGGGCGACCAGCATGGCCGTCTTCTGCGGACGCAGTGACACCTGAGCCATTTCTCATGACCTCCGAGAGCGAAACGCGAAGACGCCCTTCGGGCCCCGTTAGTTTCTCACATACGGGATGAGGCGGAGTATCAACGTTTTATCTCGCGCATTTGAGAATGAATCGATGCGCATGATTGGTCGCGGTGCTGCCAGCGCGGCACCGGGCGGAGCCGGGTCAGCACCAGCGCCACCGCCGCGGCCATGACCGGCACGCACATCGCGGTGAGCCAGTTCGTCATCGCCAGGTGCCTGACCGTCTCGACCCGGCCGTGCACGAGCACGACCACGGCGAACTGGGCCAGCGCGGCCAGCGGCAGGAAGACCGCCAGGCGGCCGAGCGTCTTCTCCGACGGGGTCAGCGAGCGGCGGCGCACCACCAGCCACCCGGCCCCGGCCGTGGCGGCCCAGAGCACCAGCACCAGCAGCGGGCCCCGGCGGAAGACCTCCCAGATGGCCGAGTAGACGGCCACCCGGTACTCGCGCTCGCCCTCCGGCTTGCCCGCGCCCTCGGGATAGGAGCCCAGGTAGTGGGGGCGCAGCCCGGCCACGCCCTGGAAACCCCATCCGACGGTACGGACGGCGTGCCACGGATGCGTCGCGTAGAACCCGGCGATCCGGAGCGGCGAGGGGTGGGCGGTGCGGTGGTAGCGGTCGGCGAACGTCACCCACGACGGGTCGTCGCGGGACAGGCCGGCGGCGGGGGCGAGCTCCGGGTCGAGGCCCAGCGAGGCCAGGTCGGCGGCGGCCGTCGGGTCGTCGTACAGGATGGTCTGGAAGACGGCCTGGTGGTCGTCGAACTTCGCCTCGGTGACGGCGTGGAAGACGCCGAGCCCGGCGATCCACGTGGCGACCATCAGCGCCACGACGCGGCGGCCGCGCATCCAGAGCAGCGCGAAGGCGAGCACGGGCACGAACGTCACGTACTCCGGCCGCGCGCCGACCACCAGCAGCGCCGGGACCGCCGTCGCCAGCGCCCTCGGCACCGTCGGCCGCTCCCAGAGCAGCAGCAGCGCCACCACGAGGAACCCGGCCGCCACGAGCGCGGTCGGCTCGGCGTAGGGCGAGACGAGGTAGCCGGCGAACCCGGCGTCGGCGTAGACGAGCCCGACCGCCGAGGCGAACCCCACCCGGACCAGCGGCCGCCCCGGCGTGACCGCCACCAGCAACCCGCAGACCACGCCGACGAGCAGCCCGAACAGCACCCCGAGCGCCCGCAGGTCGAGCGCGCCGGGGAAGCCGAGCAGCGGCGTCAGCCACTTCCCGGCCGCCTGCGCGAACAGGGCCGTGGAGAACTCCGGCGGGCAGTTCTCACCCGTCCACGCGTGCGCGGTCCAGATCGGCTGTACGTGCTCCCATCCGGCCCGCGCGGGATCACGGAAGTTGGCCAGCCCGAGCCGGCACGGCAGGTTCTCCCCGAACCCGGCAAGCCCGACATGCCCCCCGAGGAACAACCGCACCTGCATGACGGCCGCCCACACAACCCCGACCACCACCGCCACCAGCGGAAACCGCCGAACCCCGCCCCACCGGGAACCAGGTGCCATCCAGGTCCGCGAGGGCGGCCCCGCCTCAGAATGAGAACCGGGCCGAGCGTCGCGGCCGGAACCAAGTAGATCGCGTGTCCCGGAGCTGAGACCGGAGCCAAAGCCGGAGCCGGGACCCGAGCCGGAGCCGGGACCGGGCGGTGGTTTGCGGCGCGAGGTCTTCGCGCGGAGTCTCCGCAGGAGGCCCGTCCCGGCAGACCACTGCCACCAGCGGCGCTTCGGCTTCGGTTTCTCGGGGAACCGGTCGCCCCAGGACACGGGGTCCTTCTGGTCGAGGGTCATGCGGCTCTCCCCTCGCGCAGGGTGCCGACCGTGATGCGGTGGCGTTCCTGGCCGACCCAGCACGATCGGTCGGGGCCGAGGCGGATGCGCAGGCCCCTCAGGCGGCCCGCGAACATGGCCGCGTTGGCGCGGCAGCCGTTCCTGGTCAGGCCCTGGGGTTCGACCCACTCCCACTCGTGCGGGAGGGCGCACTGGACGTCGCGGCCTTCCAGGTTGCAGCGGCGGATGGCGGCCGACTCCGGGCGGTTCATGATGCCGCGCAGCGGGGCGGTCAGGACCGGGCCGTTGTTCGGGTGGGTGGTCGGGACCAGCAGGTCGCAGCGGAGGGTGCGGTCGCCGGCGGCCCACTCGTCGGGGGTCGGGACCTTGCCCCAGACGGAGACGCCCCACTGGGCGTCGTGCGGGCCGGCCGCGAGGTAGGGGCGGATCGGGCGGTAGTCGCAGCCGGCCGTGACCATCGGGACCAGCAGTTCGTGCGGCGGGCGGACCGGGGTGTCGGTCATCGGGCCGGTCAGCTGGGTGACCAGGTAGGTCTCCGTCTGGTGCGGCTGGGTGCACGGGACGGGTGGCCGGACGTCGCTGAGGGCGTACAACTCCTCGGGCTGGGACATCACGTGGCAGCTGCCGACCGGCATGGCCGCGCTCGGGTGCGTGGTCGCCGGGGCGGCGCACGCCGTCGCCGAAAGGAGCAGTAGCGCCAGGGTCTTGCCCACGGGACCTCCTCGGGGGCGTCAGAGAAAACTCGCGGCACCGTAACAAGCCGACCAGGTCGAAGGCGCGCAGGGCGCGCGGTGACTGACCCTGCCGAGTGAGCCGCCACGCGCGGCTGAGCCGGCCGGAGGAGAGCGGCGGCTAGGTTGCAGGTCGTTCTAGAGGGGGGAACATGGCCGTTCGGGTGGCCCTTTCGGGGGTGCTGGGGGCGCTGCTCCTGGCGGTGCTGCTGGTGGACGACCGGGTGCGCGGCTGGGAGGCGGTGCTGGCCTCCCACGTGGTCGCGCTGGTGGCGCGGACCGAGACGGCGGTCAACTCGGTGATGGCGATCATGTCGTTCAACGAGGAGACCGGGGACGCGGTCGGGTTGCGGATCTCGCCCGAGTGCACGTCGGGGTTCCTCATCGTGCCGCTGCTCGGGATCACGATCCTGATCCTCTGGTTGTCGCGCCGGGCCAGCCTGTGGCCGCTGGTCGCGCTGGCCGTCGCCGTCACGGTGCTGTTCGCGAGCAACCAGGTGCGCATCCTCGCCGTCGTGGTGCTGATCAAGGGGCTGGGCTTCGAGCCCGGCTACTACTGGGGGCACACCATGGTCGGCTCGGTGATCAGCGTGTTCGGCATCGGGGCGGCGCTGGTGGCGTACACGCTGCTGACGATGCGGGGGGTGCGGCGCTGATGGGTTACCTGCTCGGGCTGACCCAGGCGTTCGCGCTCTTCCTCAGTGTCACCTTCCTCACCTACGTGCTGACGATCGTGCGGCCGTATCTGCGGCAGCGGCCCGACCCGGCCGGGAACCCGGCGGCGTTCGAGTGGCACCTGTTCATCCCGTGCCGCGACGAGGCGGCCGTCATCGGGCCGACCCTGCATTACCTGCGCGAACGGTTCTCGCACGTCAACGTGTGGGTGGTCGACGACGCCTCCGACGACGACACGGCCCGCATCGTGGCCGGGACAGCCCGCGACGACGCCCGGATCCACCTGGTGACGCGCGTGCGCCCGGAGGCGCGGACCGGCAAGGGCGACGCCCTGAACGCCGCCTACCGCGCGCTCGACGACTTCCTCCCGCCCGACGCCGACCGGACCCGGCACGTGGTCTGCGTCCTGGACGCCGACGGGCGGCCCGCCCCGAACATGCTGAGCGTGTGCGCGGGCGAGAAGCTGTTCGCCGACCCGGCGATCGGGGCGGTCCAGATCGACGTGTGGATGATCAACCGCGACGACCGCGATCCGTGCCCGGAGCGGGGCCGGTTCCGCAACGCGTTCGGGCGGCTGCTGGTCCGCATGCAGGACCTGGAGTTCCGCGGCCCGATCTCGGCGATCCAGCTGGGCCGCAGGCGCAGCGGCACGGTCGCGATGGGCGGCAACGGCCAGCTCACCCGGCTGAGCGCGCTCGACAAGATCGCGGGCGCGGAGAAGCGGCCGTGGGGCGGCTCGCTGCTGGAGGACTTCGAGCTCGGCGTGCAGCTGCTGCTGGCGGGGGAGCGCAACGAGTACACCCCCGACACGTGGGTCGAGCAGGAGGGCCTCTGGTCGTTCCGGCGGCTCATCACCCAGCGCACCCGCTGGGGGCAGGGCACCATGCAGTGCGCCAAGTACCTGCCGGAGATCTGGCGGTCGGCCCGGTTCAGCAGCCTCGGCGCGCTGGAGGTGCTCTACTACCTGTCGCAACCGTGGATGCAGCTGCTCGGCACGCTCATCTACCCGATCCCGATGATCTATCTGGGCGGCCGGCTGATCGCCGACCCGGCCGGGATGACGTGGTGGCTGGTCGAGGGCGGCTGGATCCTCTTCGCCATCTACGCCACCTTCGGCCTGCTGCCCTTTCTCATCTGGGGGCCGCTTTACTGGTGGCGCTGCGAACCTCGGGTCGGGCTCGGCAGAAGCCTGCTCTACGGGTTCGCCTACGCGTTCTACATTTACAATTTCTATCTCACGTCGTGGCGCGCCTTCGGGCGGATCATTCGCGGCCGGAGCGGCTGGGCGAAAACCCGGAGAAACGCCGAGACCCATGTCGCGGGCACGCCCGTGGCCCGGGAAATGTGAATCCCGGGCCATTTCGGCGGCTATCGCACCTTGTGCATTCTGAACAGCAGCGCGCCGCCCACGATGAGCACGGCGGCCAGCGCGATGATCACGGCCAGGGGAATTCCGGTAAACGGCAGGACGGCCAACGGGACGCCGGTCTGCCAGCGGGGGCCGTGCCCCCAGGATCCGTACACAATGACACCTCAGTTCTCGGAATGGATGAGTTCGGCGCATGCCCTGGCCACGCGGGCGGCGGCGTGGCCGTCGCCGTAGTGGCAGGGGGCGACGTGTCTGACCCGGCCGGCCACGGCCGACTGGAGGAACAGGCCGGCGGTCTTGGCGACCAGCTCTTCGTCGGTGCCGACCAGGTGGGCCCCGCCGTCGTCGAGGGCCTCGACGCGTTCGGTCGACTCGCGCATGACCAGCACCGGCAGGCCGAGCGCGGCGGCCTCCTCCTGGATGCCGCCCGAGTCGGTGATCGCCAGCGCGCTCACGGCCAGCAGGCAGGCGAACTCCCGGTAGGGCAGCGGCGGCACGCACCGGATGTTCGGCCGGGGTTGCACGACCTGGTCGAACACCTGGCGTACCGCCGGGTTGAGATGGGTGGCGACGACGAAGTCGACGCCCGGGTGGTCGGTGGCGAGCCGGTCGGCGACGCGGGCGACGCGGCGCATCGGCTCACCCCACGACTCGCGCCGGTGCGCGGTGATCACCACCAGCGGCCGGTCGCGGGGCGCGGGCCGGTCGGCCAGCACGGCGGCCAGCGCGTCGACCACCGTGTTCCCGGTGACCAGCACCCGGTCGGCCGGGATGCGCTCGGCCAGCAGGTTGGCGCGGGCCGAGGCGGTCGGCGCGAGGTGCAGGTCGGCCAGCGGCGCGATCAGCCGCCGGTTGGCCTCCTCGGGGAACGGGGTGGCCCGGTGGCTGCGCAGCCCGGCCTCGACGTGGGCGACCGGAACCTGCCGCAGATACGCCGCCAGCGCGCCACCGAACGCCGACGCCGTGTCGCCCTGGACGACCACCAGATCGGGCCTGAGCTGCCCGAACACCTCGTCGAGCCCGAGCACCACCGCCGCGGTCAGCCCGGCCAGCGTGGCCCCCGACCGGGCCAGCACCCGGTCGGCGCGGGCGCCGAACAGCGCCAGCACCTCGGCCACGACCTCGCCGTGCTGCCCGGTGCACACCACGTCGACCTCGGCGAAGGCCCGCAGCGCCGGGATCACCGGCCCGAGCTTGATCGCCTCGGGGCGGGTGCCGACCACCACGCAGACCCGCTTCACCAGCCGCTGCCGGTCCGCGCGTCGCCGAGCACGACCGCGATGGCGTGCGCCCGGTCACGCGCGCCGATCTTGCGCAGGATCGACTTGACGTGGGTCTTCACGGTCTCGTGGGCGATGCACAACCGCCTGGCGATGGCCCGGTTGTCGAGGCCCAGGATGATCTCCTCCAGCACCTCGTGCTCGCGCGGGCTGAGGTCGAACCGGGTGCGGTGGCCCGCGCGCCCGGCGGCCGACCGGCCGAGCCGGTCGTCGGCGATGACCTGGCCCTCGGCCACCCGTTCGAGGTGGAACAGCAGGTCCTCCAGCGGCGAGGACTTCAGCAGGTACGCATGGGCGCCCGCGTCGAGCGCCGCGCGGGCCAGGTTGACGTCGTCGACCGAGGTGAGCACGACCGGGATCACGCCCGGATGCTCCAGGCTGATCCAGCGGCACAATTCGAGGCCGCAGTCGTCGCCGATCCGGGTCTCGCACATCACGATTTCCGGCATAAGCCGTGAAATCATCCGGCGGCCTTCCGCTCCCGTCGTGGCGGAACCGGCGACCGTGAATGCGGGGGCCTGCCGGAAAAGGGCGCGCAATGCGAGATGCGCGAGCGGGCCTTCGTCGACCACGACGATCTGGCACGTTTCCCGGCGGACGGCTCCGCGTGTCAGCATTTCGGCTCCTGTTCTTCGACGCTCAATGTAACGAGCGAATCGAGCCGTTTAGGGGCCGCAACACTAACTCTCTGGAGTGAACTGACAGGTCCCTTACCGTTTCCCACTCGGCGCACGCCTAACTTGGAGCGACATCGACTTATATAGGAAGCCCGCGGAGGGCCTGCATATGTTTCTCGGACGTACTTTCGCCGTTTCCCTGGCAGCGATGACCACGCTGCTCATGGGGATGGTGAGCACCTCCCACGCGCGAAGCGACGGCGTCAACGCCTACGGCGCGTCGATCAGCCTGCCGCTGGGCATCGGCTTCGGCCCCGCGCCGGTCGCCGACCTCGGCAACCCGACCGCGACGCTGGCCTCGATCACCGTCGGGACCGTGTCGACCGGCGCGGTCAGCGCCGAGGTCGAGCAGAACACCACCGTCGGCACCGAGGCGGCGCGCGCGTCGGTCGACGGCCTGAGCGCGACCCTGCTCGGCATCGGCTTCAGCGCGGGCACCATCCAGTCGGAGTGCACCGCGACCACCGGCCTGCCCACGACCGGTTCGACGCTGCTGGCCAACGCCCAGGTCCTCGGCACCACGCTGACGAACAACCCGGCCCCGAACACCACGCTCCTGTTCCCGCCGCTGCTGCCGCTCATCGAGGTCCGCCTCAACGAGCAGATCAGCAACCCCGACGGGAGCCTGACCGTGCACGGCATGCGCGTGCGCGCGCTGGCGGGGGTCGGCGACGTCATCCTGAGCTCGTCGACCTGCGGCCCGGCCACCCTCGACCCGCCGAACCCGGTGCCGCTGGCCTCGGGCGCCGGCCTCTACCTGGCCCTCGGCCTCGCCGCCGCCGGCGGCGGCACGCTGCTGATGCGCCGCCGCCGTCAGTTCGGCTGATCGAACGGAAGGGGCGCCCTGACCGGGCGCCCCTTTTTCATTTCCGCACGTAGAGGGCGAACCAGGAGTAGCCGAAGTCCTTGAAGTAGCGGGCCCGGTAGTGCTTCTGCAGGTCGAGGTAGGCCGGGTCGGTCTCGACGAAGGCGCTGTTCTGGTGCTTGCGCCCGCCGGACACCACCCAGACCCGCTCGTCGTCGCCGGTCGGCGGGCTCAGTCTCCGGTACGGCTCCGCGTACACCCCCGCGAACCACTCATACGTGGGATCCACGTACAGCACCCGGTCGCCCGGCTTCACCCGTTCGAGCAGGGCGGCGGCCATCGACCGCAGGTCGTCGGGCCGGTGGTCGGGCGCCCTGAGCCATAGGTGCTTGGGCACCGTCAGCGCCACCAGCAGCGCCAGCGCGATCCAGGTCAGCGGCCTCGGCCGCAGCCGGTCGAGCCCGGCCCCCGCCAGCAGCGCCAGCCCGGGAAGCGCGAACAGCACGTAGCGGGGGCTGTAGATCGGATAGACCAGCGAGACCAGCATCGACAGCGGGATCAGCAGCGCCCACGCGCCGGCGACCCGGCCCAGCGCGCCGCGCGCCCCGAACGCGGCCAGCCCCAGCAGCGGCACGATCGCCCACCTGCTGCCCATCACCTCCTGGGCCAGCGTCGGCAGCGCCGCCCACGTAGGCGGATTCAGCCACCCGAGCTGCACGCCCCGCTGCCCCGCCGCCAGCACCGCCAGCGGCGCCAATCCCGCGGCCGCGATCAGCATCGCCTGGACGAACCGCCGCCGGTCGGGCGCGACGAACACGTGCGCCACCACCAGCAGCAGCCCGTAGACGTGCGACCACCCCAGCAGCACGATCACGACCGCGTAGAGCACGTGGTGCCGCCGGGTCACCAGCAACCAGGTCGCCAGCACCGCCAGCGCGGTCACGATGGCGTACGACCGGACCTCCTGCGCGTAGCGGCTCACCATCGGCAGCGCCGCGAAGACCAGCCCGGCCAGCAGGCCGACCCGGGCCGTGGCGAGGTGGCGGCCGATCGCGGCGATCCCGTAGGCCGCGGCGGCCATGGCCAGCACCGAGGGCAGCCGGAGGGCGAGCTCCGACGTGGAGAGCCACGCCACCGGCCGCAGCAGCAGGTAGTAGAGGGCGTGCACGCGGTCCATGTGGCCGAGCAGGTCCCACAGTTCGCCGATCGGGCGGGAGGCGGCCAGCGCGGAGACCGACTCGTCGCGCCAGAACGACGGCACCCAGACGTTCCACAGTCCGGCGAGCAGGGCGACGACGCCGGCCGTCGCCTCGGCGCGCCGCCTGGTCAGCGGCGTGACCGGCGTGTCGGTCAGGGCCATCGTCATGGCGCCCATTCATACCACTTGACCGGAAATCACTATGAACGTACGTTCATGAACATGCGTTCATCTATCGCGAACACCCACCAGGCCGAGGCGTGGAACGGCTACGAGGGCGCGCACTGGGCCGCCCACCCCGACCGCTACAACGCCGTCAACGACGCCTTCAACCCGTTCCTGCTCGACGCCGTCAGGCCCGGCGACCGGGTGCTCGACATCGGGTGCGGCACCGGGCGGACCACCCGGCTGGCCGCCCGCACGGCCGCCTCCGCCCTGGGCGTCGACCTGTCGGGCCCGATGCTCGCCACCGCCCGCGAGCTCACGGAGGAGGGCGACGTCGCCTTCGTCCAGGGCGACGCCCAGGTCCACCCGTTCCCCGATTCGTCGTTCGACCTGGCCCTCAGTAGATTCGGGATCATGTTCTTCGGCGATCCCGTCGCCGCCTTCGCCAACATCGGCCGGGCGCTCGCGCCGGGCGGGCGGCTCACGTTCCTGTCGATGCGCGGCTACGGCGACCTGGCCCAGGTCGTCGCGGCCCTCGGCCTCCCCGTTCCGCAAGGGCACACCGGGCCGCTGTCCCTGGGCGACCCCGAGACGGCCGCGCGGGTGCTCACCGAGGCGGGGTTCACCGGCGTCGTCAGCCGGCCGGTCGACGCGCCGCAGAACTGGGGCGCCGACGCCGTAGACGCGGCCGCGTTCCTGGGGGACTGGGGGCCGATCCGGCACCAGGCCGGAGAGGGCGCCGCCGAGAGACTGCTCCCGGCGCTGCGCCCCTTCGAGACCCCCGAGGGCGTGCTGCTCAACGGCGAGGCGCTGCTGGTCGGGGCGGTGCGGCCGTGATGGCGCCGCGCCGGGCACGGGCCGTCGACGCCGGGGTCGGGTTGCGCGATCACCTGATCGACGCCGCCGCCCGGCTCATCGCCCGGCGCGGCGCCGGCGGCCTGACCGTACGCGAGATCGCCCGGGAGGCCGAGGTCGCCACCGGGGTGCTCTACAACCACTTCGCCGACAAGGAGGAGCTGCTCGCCCTCGGCCTGCACGGCCACGTCAAGGAGGCCGAACGGAACCTGCCGCCGCTGCCCGCCGAGGGCGAGGAGGTGGGGCGGGCGCTGCTGGCGTACACGAGAAGGGCTCTTGACCTGCACCTGGTGATCGTGCCGGCGTTCGCGAACGTGCCGCCCGAGGTGCTCGAACGGTTCACCGGGCTCGGCAACCCCGCGGCCGGCGGGCTGGGGCTGCGCGACCAGCTCGCCGCCTATCTGCGGCGGCGGCAGGAGGCGGGCGACCTCGCGGCGGACGCGCCGGTCGGAGCCGCCGCGACCATGATCATCGGGGCCTGTCACGAGGTCACCCTGCGCGCGCCGGCGGTCGTGCCCGAGGGGTTCGCGGAGGATCTGGTCACCATCGTCCTCGATGGGATCCGGGTGCGGTAACGAAGCCCGCGATACAGTCGTGTAATGGTGCGAAGCTCGTTGAGGTGCCCGTGAACCTGCCCGGGGCCTGGCCGATCACCGACGACGTCGGGTCGATGCGTGACCGCATCGACGCGTTCGCCTCGGGTGCCGGGCTCGCCGGAGCCCGCCTCCATGACCTCGTGTTCGCCGCCAACGAGGCGGTGGTCAACGTGCTGGAGCACGGCGACGGGCACGGCACCGTCCGGATCTGGCTCGAAGAAGGCCAGGTCGTCGTGGAGGTGACCGACCTCGCGGGCCGGCTCACCCCCGCCCACCTCAGCCCTGCCCGGCCCTCGCTCGACGGCCGCCGCGGCTTCGGCCTGTGGCTCATGAGCGAGGTCTGCGACCAGCTGACGATCGAGCAGGGCGACGGCGGCTCCCGGGTGGAGATGCGCATGAACGTCAACGACGACGACTCGATCAAACCCCGCGGCGGCGTGCAGCAGCGCCTCGGCGTGGCCGTGACCCACCGGGCGGCCGGGCCGCTGGTGACCGTCTCGGGCGACCTCGACGTGATCACCTCGCCCCAGCTGCACGCGGTGGTCAACGACCTGCTCACCTCCGGCCGCACCCACATCGCGGCAGACCTGTCCGGGGTCGGGTTCTGCGACTCCAGCGGGCTGCGGGTACTCCTCGTCTCGACGGTCGCGGCCCGCGAACTGGGCGGGCTGATGGTGCTGGCCGGCGTGACCGGCCCCCTGGAGCGGCTGCTCAAACTGACCGGGAGCCTCAACGTGCTGGCCGTCCGCGACAACGCTGAGGAGGCGTTGAACCTCCTCTCCGAGCACCGGGCCGGCTCATGACCCACGAACTCGACGACCTGATCGGGCGGTTGCAGGAGGAGACGCGCCTCGTCGAGACCCTCCACGAGGTGGGCCGCGCGCTGGCCGCCGACCTCGACCTGCCCCGGATCGTGCGCACCGCCTGCGACGCCGCGACCTCGCTGACCGGGGCCGCCTTCGGCTCGTTCTTCTACAACGTCTACGACATGAACGGCGAGAGCTACTTCCTGTACGTGCTCTCCGGCGTCCCCCGCAGCGCGTTCGAGGGTTTCCCGATGCCGCGCAACACCAAGGTCTTCGACCCCACGTTCCAGGGCGAGGGCGTCATCCGCATGCACGACGTGCGCGCCGACCCCCGCTACGGGCAGAACCCGCCCTACAACGGCATGCCCAAGGGCCACCTCGACGTGCGCAGCTACCTCGCGGTGCCGGTGATCTCACCGTCGGGCGAGGTGCTCGGCGGGTTCTTCTTCGGCCACCCCGAGGTGGGCATGTTCACCGCCCGCCACGAGCAGCTCGCCTCCGGCGTGGCCGCGCAGGCCGCCGTCGCCATGGACAACGCCCGCCTCTACCAGAGGCACCGCGACGCCGCCGTGGAGCTCCAGCGCAGCCTGCTCTCCCCGTTGCCGCAGGTCGACGGCGTGCGGCACGCCTGGCGCTACTACCCGGCGCGCGGCATCGACGTCGGCGGCGACTGGGTCGACCTGATCCCGATCGACGAGGGCCGGGTCGCGCTCGTGGTCGGCGACGTCATGGGCAAGGGCATCCAGGCCGCCGCCGTGATGGGCCAGATGCGCACGGCCGTGCGCGCCCTGGCGGTCAGCCACATGTCGCCCGGCGAGATCCTGCGCCAGTCGGCCGTGGTGCTGCGGGCCGCCGACCGGGCCCGCCTGGTGACCTGCTGCCTGGCCGTCTACGACGCCCACGCCGAGACCCTGACCTGGGCCAACGCGGGCCAGTTGCCGATGCTGCTCGACGTGCCCGGCGGGCCCTACCGGTTCCTCGACGACGGCGCCGGGCCGCCGCTGGGCGTGGTCGACTACAACTACGTCGAGCACAAGGTGCACTTCCCGGCGGGCACCCGGCTGCTCCTCTACACCGACGGCCTGGTCGAGCGGCGCGACCGGGCGATCGACGCCGGCATGGGCGTGCTCAAGGCGCTCTGGCAGGGCACCCGCGACCTCGGCGACCTCGACGCGGTCGCCGACCGGCTCGTCGAGGAGCTGGTCGACGTCCGCGCCCACGAAGACGACATCGCCCTGCTGGTCGTCACGACCAGTTGAAGGTGGTCGTGAGCTCCAGGGCCTGACCGGTCCGGGCCGACTCGTGCGCCTTCAGCATGATCTCCAGCGCGTGGCGGGCGACCTCGCCGCCCATGACCGCCTCGGCCGTGCCGTTCACGACGTCGGCGAGGTGGTCGACGAGCAGCGCCCGGCGCAGCTTGTCGACGCGCTGCTGGGCCGGTTCCAGATGGGCGAGGTCGAGGTCGACCCAGCCGCTCAGCCCGGCGGCGGCCTCCAGCAGGAACAGGTCGATGCCCCGGCCGCCGTTCACCGGCAGGTTGTTGGGCAGGTTCAGGGTGCCCTTGCGGCCGAAGACCTCCAGGCGGGGGCCCTTGGCGGCGTTCACGTTGAAGGTGCCGTCGACGACCGCGAAGGTGCCGCCGCCGAAGTCGAGCATGATCAGGGTGTTGTCGTCGGTGGTGACGGTGATCTCCTTGCCGGCGTACGGGCCCGAGCGCACCACCCGGGTCGGCTCGGTGATGCCGGAGAACGCCGACACCCGCTTGGCCGGGCCGAGCAGGCCGAGCATCTCGTGGATGCCGTAGACGCCGACGTCGAACAGCGGCCCGGAACCCTCCTGGTAGAACCAGGTCGGGTCGGTCGGCCAGTTCATCATCGAGGCCGGGCCGCCGTGGCTGGCCCTGACCTTGGCGAACGCGACCTTGCCGATGATCCCCTCGCGGATCAGCCGAGCCGCCTCGATGCGGCTCGGGTAGAGCATGTTGGGCGGCGAGCAGACGATCGTGAGGCCGCTCGCGGCGGCCAGCTCGATCAGCGCGTCGGCCTCCTCCATCGTGGTGGCCAGCGGCTTCTCGGTCGCCAGGTGCTTGCCCGCCTCCAGGATCTTCAGCGAGGTCGCCCCGTGGGCCGGGATGGGCGTCAGGTTGAGCACCAGGTCGACGTCCGACTCGTCGAGCATCTCGTCGAGCGTGGCGTAGGTCTCCCGCGCGCCGAACTTCTTCGCGGCGGCGGCCGTGCGCTCCTCGACCGGGTCGCAGAGCGCGACCAGCTCCACCTTGTCGGCGATGTGGTGCAGGTTGGGCAGCACCCCGTAGTCGACCGTGGCGATCGCCCCGACCCCGAGGACCCCGAGCTTCAACATCAGACAGAACCCTTTCTCAACCCTTGACCGCGCCCGCGACCATGCCCTGCATGAGGCGCTTCTGGACCAGCAGGAAGAACACGACGACCGGGATCGTGAAGATCACGCTGGCCGCCATGACGCCGCCCCAGTCGGAGTAGTAGCTGGAGAAGAACTGCTGCAGCGCGACCGGGAGCGTCTCCCGCGACGACTGCTGCATGTACGTCGCCGAGAACATCAGCTCGTTCCACGACGTGATGAACCCGTAGATCGAACTGGCCGCCAGCCCCGGCCAGACGAGCGGGAACACGACGAGCCGCACGGCCTTCATCCGCGAGGCGCCGTCGACCATCGCCGACTCCTCCAGGGAGACCGGGATGTCCATGAAGAAACTGCGCAGCATGTACGTCGCCAGCCCCACCGTCAGCGCCAGGTGCGACAACACGAGCCCCTGGTAGGTGCCGAGCAGGTCGGTGTTGCGCAGCACCACGAACAGCGGGATGACCAGCACCGTCTGCGGCAGCATCTGGATCGACAGGATCACGATCAGCAGGTACTTCTTCATGGGGATCTTGAACCGCGCCAGCGCGTAGCCCGCCAGCAGCGCGATCAGCCCGGTGATGACCGTGGTGGCCCCGGCGACCAGCAGCGAGTTGAGGAACTGGCGCGGGATCGCGCCGGAGAACAACTCGGTGTAGCGCGACAGGATCGGCTCGTGCGGGATGAACTGCGGGCTCACCGTGAAGATCTCGGTGTCCGGCTTGAGCGAGGTGACGATCATCCAGAAGAACGGGAACAGGCTCGCCACGCAGATGAGCACCATCGCCGGATAGACGATCAGCCTCCGGGTCATGTCCCCTCCTTCGACAACTTCACGTAGACGGCGGTGATCCCGGCCAGCAGCACGAACGTGACGACGGCCATCGCCGCCGCGACCCCCTGGTCGAGCACGGTGAACGCCTGCAGCCAGGTCAGCAGCGACAGCACCTCGGTGCTGTGGCTCGGCCCGCCGGGCGGGGTGGTCATCACCAGGAAGTGGTCGAACGACTGGTACGCGAAGATCGTCGACATCACGCCGAGGATCGTCAGCAGCGGCTTCATCATCGGCAGCCGCACCCTGATGAGCTGCTGGTAGAAGCCCGCGCCGTCGACCCGGGCCGCCTCCAGCACCTCACCGCGCGTCGCGCGCAGCCCGGCCAGCATCGAGATCGCGATGAACGGCACCGAGTGCCAGACCACGGCGATCGTGATGGCGACCAGCGAGGCGAACCCGTCGTTGAACCAGGCGTAGCCCTTGAACGAGTCGAACCCGAGGGAGACCAGCAGCCAGTTGGCGATGCCGTACTGGTCGTTGAACATCCACTTCCAGATGATGCCGCTGGCCACCCGGGGCATCGCCCAGGGCAGCAGCACGACCACGGTGACGATCCTGGCCGCCCACGACCCGGCGTCCAGGACCAGCGCGATGGCCAGGCTGATCAGCAGGGTGGTGACCACGCAGACGACCGCGAAGATCGTCGTACGGAGCAGCGCCGCCAGGAAGTAGGGGTCGCCGAAGATCTCCGTGTAGTTGTCGACGCCGTTGAAGGCCCCGGTCATGAGGTATTCGCCCTCGTGGAAGGAGAGCCAGACGGTCCGCACGATGGGGTAGCCGACCACTCCCAGGATCACCGCCAGGAGGGGGGCGAGCAGGAGGCTCGGCAGGCCGAACCGGTCCCATCGGGACCGGGTCCGGCTTCCCGCGCGGGCGGGCGCGGCCGTGGGCCGTGCCCGCCTGCTGGTGGTAGAGGTCATTGCTGTCCGATCGCGGCGTCAATCTGCGAGGCCAGTTCCTTCATGGCCGCGTCGGGCGTCTTCTGCCCGTTCATGATCGCCTGCATCGCGTTGACGATGGCCCCGGTGCCCTCGACCTTGCCCCACGTGGACACCGGCGGGATCGACCGCGTGTTCGGCGCCTGCTCGGCGTAGGCCTTCAGCAGCGGGGTGGAGAACGAGCCGCTGGTGCGCTCCTTCTCCAGGGCGTCGACGGTCGCCGGGAGGAGACCGATCTTGGTGGTGACCGGGACGAGGTTGTCGGTCTTCATCAGGAAGTCGACGAAGCTCTTGGCGGTCGCCTTGTTGTCACACCCCTTGAAGATGGCCAGGTTGCTGCCGCCCGCGAAGGTGTCGTTGTTGCCGCCGGGACCGGCGGGCAGCGGCGCGGTGGCGAGCTGCTGCTCCATCCCGGGGTTCTGCGCGAGGATCGTCTTCAGGTCCCACGAGCCGCCGACCATCATGCCGACCTGCCCGAGCGCGAACGCCTTCGACGCGTCGGCGCCCTGCCAGGTGGCCGCCCCTTCAGGAGCCAGCTTGTGCTTGGTCAGCAGGTCGGCGTAGAAGGTGAAGGCCGCGACCGCCTCGGGCGAGTCGACCTTGGCCTTCCACGCGCCGCCCTCCTGGGTGGCGATCTCGCCGCCCCAGTTCCAGATCATCGGCAGCCAGTACCACTGGTTGCCGCCGACGATGCCGAAGCCGTTGACGCCCGGGTTGTCCTGCTGCACCCTGGTCGCCGAGCTGAGCACGTCATCCCAGGTCTTGGGGGCCGCCAGGCCGGCCTTGTCGAAGAGGTCCTTGCGGTAGATGAGCGCCCGCACCCCGGTGTCGTAGGGCACCGCGTAGGAGACGCCGTCGAGCACGGTCGAGTCGATCATGCTCTGGGTGTAGACGCCCTTCATCGACGCCGGGTCCTGCGCGATCGGCTCCAGGGCCTGGAGACCGGCGAACTCCGGGCTCCACGTGTTGCCGATGAGCGCGACGCACGGTACGGTCCCGCCGGCGATGCTGGTCAGGTAGGTCTTGTGCGCGTCGGCGCCGAGGAACCGGAGGTTCACCTTGGTGCCGGGGTGGGCGGTCTCGTAGTCCTTGGCGAGCTGGACGATCGTCGGCTGCTGGGCGGCGCCGATCGGGTCGCCCATCCACACGTCGATGGCGCCGGTGACCTCACCGGTGGCGTTGCCCTCCGCGGCGTCGTCCGAGCCGCAGGCCGAGGCGAGCATGAGTGCGGCCGCCGCCGACGTGGCGGTGATGACCTTGAGTGCGCTGTTCCACGGTCGTTGCATTTCTTCTCCTGGCAATGGCGGTCGCGAAAGCGGTGTATGAGCGCCCCCGTGCGCATCGGTTCTGGGTCGGGCAGCCCGTGGCTACCGGTGGCGTTCCTCCAGGTGGAGGAACTCCTCGAAGAGCGGTTCGTACACGTTCGCCAGGTTCGGATCGGCGGGCACGGTCCTGGCGACCCGTGTCCACCGCTCATGGGTCGCCTGTCCGGTGAGGGCCCGGTGGGCGAGCATGGCCGTGCCGAGGAGTCCGGCCTCGGTCGTCTCGGGGACCGTCAGGTCCCGCTTCAGCACGGCCGCGATGACGCGCAGCCAGAGGTCGCCGCGGGCGCCGCCGCCGACCGCGACCAGCTCCGCCGGGTCGCGGCCGTCGAGCGCGGCCCCGGCGATGGCGCGCAGCCAGAAGGCGGTTCCCTCGATGACGGCTCTCGCCAGATCCCCGGCGCCGTGGGCGAGGGTCAGGCCGTGCACGGACCCCCGCGCGGAAGGGTCGTGGCCCTGGCCGCGCTCGCCCATCAGGTGGGGCAGGAAGACCACCCCCCGGGAGCCGGGCGGGACCGACTCCGCCGCCGCGACCGCGTCGGGGGCTCCTCTGCCGGTCAGCTCGGCGATCCAGTCGAGCGCCGACCCCGTCGAGGTCGCGGCGGCGAAACACAGGGGCTCGGTCAGCGTCCGGGCGGCCTCGGCGGAGGCGAACCCGCCGACCGCGCCGGCCGTGCCGAGGTAGACGCAGGCCCGCCGGGGCAGGACCGCGCCGGCGCCGAGCAGGGTGGCCATCCAGTCGCCGGTGCCCATGACGACGGGGGTGCCCTCGGGCAGCCCGGTCGCGGCGGCGGCCTCCCTGGTGACCGATCCGGCGATGTCCAGCGGTTCGCCGATGGGCGGGAGCCGGTCGACCGAGACGCCCGCGTCGGTGGCGACCGCCGGAGACCACGCGCCGTCGCGGAGGAAGCCGGTGCCGCTCGCCTCGTAGCGGTCGGTGGCGACCTCGCCGGTGAGCCGCATCCGCAGGAAGTCCTTGACCGGCAGATACCAGCGGGCCAGCGCGGCCAGCGGGTCGTGGCCGGCCCACCACGCCACCCGGTCGGCCGCGCTCGGCCCGGCCGGGCGCTGGTCGGGCCAGAGCAGCGCGGGCCCGAGGACCTTGCCCTCGTCGGTGACCGGCACGACCGTGTGCATGAAGCCGGAGACCGCGACCGCCCGCACGTCGTGCACGGGCAGCCGGGACACGCACGAGACCAGCGCCCGCCACCACATCTCCGGGTCGGCCTGCACGGCGGTCGTCTCGGGGTGGTCGACCGGCGTGCGCCGCGAGGTCATCGCGACGATGCGGCCCTCGCCGTCGACGACGGCGGCCTTCGCGCCGCTCGACCCCTGGTCGATCGCCAGGACGTGCATGCCGGTCACCTCCCTTCTAGGGCTCGATCAGGACCTTCATGGCCAGGGACCGCTCCTTCTCGTCGGCGGCGGTGAACGCCTCGACGATCCGGTCGAGCGGGAACCGGTGGGTGATCAGCGGGTCTGCCGCGACCCGGCCCTCGGCCACCAGCCGCAGCGCCTCGGCGTACGCGCCGGGGCCGTAGCTGTTGGACCAGTGGATCGACACCTCCCGCACGTACGCGGCGTGCGGTTCGACGCGCGGCGGGGTCGGGTAGACGCCCAGCACGCAGATCGGGGAGCCTTCGGCCACCGACTCGACCGCCTGCTGGAGCGTCACGTCCGGGATGGCGACGGCGTCGACGACCAGGTCGGCGCCCCTGCCCTCGGTGAACGTCTCGACGTGCTCGCGGGCGTCCCGCGCGAAGGCCACCTCGTCGGCGGCGCCCGCGTCGAGCGCCAGGTCGAGGAACTCCTTCGCGGTGCCGGTGAGCAGCACCTTCACCCCGTGGGCGCGCAGCACCTGGCCCATGGTCAGGCCCATCGTGCCGCTGCCCAGGACGACCGCCCTGCTCCCGGCGGGCGTCCTGACCAGGTTGTAGGTGTGCACGCCGCAGGCGTAGCAGTCGAGGACGGCCCCCGCCGCGAGGGAGACCGAGTCCGGCAGCACGTGGACGCGCTCGGCGGGGGCCAGGTCGTATTCGGCGAAGCCCTCGCTGGTCACGTGGACGTCGCCGACGTAGCCCCGCCTGCGGCACAGGTGCGACCGGCCGTTGCGGCAGGGCGGGCACTGGCCGCAGGCGATGAGGTGCTTCGGCTCGACGGCGACCCGCTGACCCACGCGCAGGCCGGTCACCTCGGCGCCGAGCGCGGCGATCTCGCCGGCCAGCTCGTGGCCGTCGCGGCCGGGCTTGTCGGGGCTGTGCTGCCACGGGCCCTGGCCGCGGAAGGCCAGCACGTCGCTGCCGCAGACCCCGGCCGCGCCCACCCGAACCAGCACCTCACGGGGGCCGGGCAGCGGGATCGCCATCTCCTCGATCCGGATGTCCCGGCCGCCGTGGAAGACGGCGGCACGCATCATCTCTCAGGCTCCTTCTCGGTTACAGCGGGATGTTGAGGTGCTTGGCGGCGACGTCGACGCTCGCGCCGCCGTGGACGATCTCGACCAGGGCCGCGACCATGCGGTCGGGCCGTTCGGCCTCGACGATGTTGCGGCCGTAGACGATTCCGCTCGCTCCGGCCTGGATCGCGTCGTACGCCATCTGCAGGGCGTGCAGCGGGGTCGGCTTCATCGGGCCGCCGAGCGCGAGCACCGGGACCAGGCAACCCTCGACGACCTCGCGGTAGTCCTCGGGCGTGCCGGTGTACTGGGCCTTCACGAAGTCGGCGCCCGCCTCGGCGGACACCCGCGCGCCGTGGGCGATGTTGGCCAGCGTGTGGGCCTCCAGCGCCTTGAAGCCGACGGGGATCGGCTCGGCCATCACCGGCATGCCCCACTTGTCGCCTTCGGCGCAGAGCTCGCGCAGCTCGCCCATCTTGGTGACCTCGGGGTTGCCCGGGAACACCTTGAGCTCCAGCGCGTCGGCGCCCCAGCGCACGGCCTGCTCGACGCCGTACTTCGCCGAGGGGATCTCGCTGTCGAGGGCCAGGATGAGGCCGGTGCCGCCGAGCTCGTCGGCGGCCGCGCGGGCCAGGCCGATGGTGGCCAGGATCGCGTCGACGCCGCCGTCGACGATGCGCTTGACCGCCGCGCGGCCCCGCTCCAGGCCGGGGGCGACGCCCTTGGTGATCCCGGCGTCCATGGCGGCGATCACGGCCCGCCCGTCGGGGGCGAAGACGTGGTGCATGCGACGGCGGGGCCAGTGGGTGCTCATTTCTCTCCTTCTGCGACGACCAGCGACTTCAGGCCGAGTTGCCGCTTGGTGGTTTCGAACGCCTCGGCGACCGCGTCGAGCGGGAACCGGTGGCTGATCAGCGGGGCGACGTCGACCTGGCCGAACCGGAGCAGGCGCAGGGCGGTCGCGAAGTCGTTGGGGATGAAGTCGTGGCTGCCGTTGACGGAGACCTGGTCGTAGTGGGGCACGTCGGGGTTGAGGGCGATGGCGCCCTTCGGGTGGGTGCCGGCGAACAGGTTGACGAAGCCGTTCTTCGCCACCAGGCCGAACGCGGCCTCGATGACCGCCGGGACGCCGACGGTGACGATCACCACGTCGGCGCCGCGCCCGTCGGTGAGGTCGAGGACCGCCTCCCGCTGGTTCGCGGCGTCGGCGACGTCGTGGGCGCCGAGCTCCTGGGCGACCTTCAGCCGCTCGGCCTTCAGGTCGGTGACGATGACCCGGCCGCCCCGGGCCCGCGCCACTTGGGTGTGCAGCAGGCCGATCGGGCCGGCGCCGACGACCAGCACGTTCTCGGTCAGCGGCAGCGGCAGCGCGCGGTGGGCGTTGACGACGCAGGCCAGCGGCTCGGCGAAGCTCGCCGACTCGAAGGTCACGCCGTCGGGCAGCTTGCTGAGCTGCTCCACCGGCATGACGGTCGACTCGGCGAACCCGGCGATCGGGTACTTGATCAGGTTCTCGCAGAAGTTGGCCGCGCCCCTGGCGCACTGGCGGCAGCGGCCGCAGACGCCACGCCAGTCGACCGCGACCCGGTCGCCGACCTGGAGGTCGCCGGTGTCGCCGCTCCCGAGTTCGGTCACGACACCGGCGATCTCGTGGCCGGGGGTCCACGGGTCGCGCTTGGCGGCCGTCGCGGCGGTGTAGCTGCGGATGTCGCTGGGGCAGACGCCCGAGGCGTGAATCCTGATGACGGCCTGGCCCTTGCCCGCCTTCGGGTCGGGCCGGTTCTCTACACGCAGGTCGTTGTGGCCGTACAGCAGAGCTGATTTCACGCCGACCCCTTTCCCAGCAGCCGGTCAGGCTGCCTGCTTGTCTGGCAGGTTTGAAATGTTGCCTCGTGTTACAGAGCCGAACAAGGCTCCGTTTGTCACGATTTGGTGTTATTGGAAGAGTTCGCGAAGTACGCGGACGGTTCTGAGCTGGTCCTCGGGGCCGCCGCCCTCGTGGTTGTTGTACGGCCACACCGTGATGTCCTTCGGGCCCTGATAGGCGTTGAAGGCGGCGTACACGGTCGAGGGCGGGCAGACGCCGTCCATCAGCGCGACCGAGAACGAACCGCGGCAGGTCGCCCGCGCGGCGAAGGCGGTGGCGTCGAAGTAGGCGAGCGTGGCGAACGCCCGTTCCCACTTCGTGCGGTGGATCGAGCACCAGCGCACGATCTCGGCGTAGGGCTCCCGTTCGGTGATCGCGGTGCCCCGGCGGAACGCCGACAGGAACGGCACGTGCGGGATCGCCCCCGCTATGTCGTCGCGCAGACCGGCCACGACCAGCGACAACGCGCCGCCCTGGGATCTGCCGGTGACGGCGATCTCGGCCACGCCGGGATGTCGCCGCACGGCGTCGACGGCTCTCACGGCGTCGGTGTAGAGGCGGCGGTAGTAGTAGTCGTCCGGGTCGAGGATGCCCCGCGTCAGGTATCCGGGCACGGCCGGGCCGGTCGCCGACGGGTCGCCGGTGTCGCCGGCCCGCCACGAGCTGCCCTGGCCCCGGGTGTCCATGACGAAGTGGCCGAAGCCCGACGACACGTAGGCCAGGGACTCGATCGGGATGCCGCGCCCCGAGCCGTACCCGAGGTATTCGACCACCGTCGGAACGGGACCCGGGCGGTTCGCGGGCAGCAGCAGCCACCCCTTGATCGGGTCGCCGCCGTAGCCGCTGAACGTGACGTCCCAGGTGTCGACCGTGGTCAGGCCGGCGTCGTAGGGGTCGAAGACGACGTCCGTCTCCGGCTGTTCCTTGAGCGTGCGGGCCCAGAAGGCGTCGAAGTCGGCCGGTTCCGGTTCCGGGTAGCGGTATTCGCGCAGCTGCGGGAGCGGGAGGTCGAACTGCGGCACTGTCTCACCCCTTCAGGTGCGGGAAGAGCCGGGCGGGATTGTGCTCGGCGACGGCGGCCATGTCGGGGCCCAGGAGGCCGGCCGCTTCGCGCAGGCAGGCCGCGACCGTCTTCTCGTCGACGAACGGGAAGTCCGAGCCGATCAGGAACCGTTCCGGACCGGCCAGCTTCAACGCCGAGCCGAGCGAGTAGGGGGTGGTGGCCAGGGCGAAGTCGTAGTGGAAGCGGCGCAGCGCCCGGAGGATCCCGCCGTCGCCGACCTGCTCCAGCTCCGGCAGCGGTTCGGCGATGGCGAGACGTCCGGCCAGGTAGGGGGCGGTGCCGCCGCAGTGGGAGAAGATCCAGGTGATGCCGGGATAGCGGTCGTGGGCGCCGTTGAGGGTCAGGTTGACGATGGCCCGGGTGGTGTCGAAGACGTACTCGATCAGCGACGGCCGCAGATTGATCTCGGCGGCCGGGTAGTGCACCGGCAGCTGCGGGTGGACGTGCACCACCGCCTGCCGCCGGTCGAGCTCGGCCAGCACCGGCTCGAAGGCCGGGTCGCCCAGATACCGTCCCGCGTAGTTGGTCAGCAGGCCGACGCCGACGAACGCGTCGTGTTCGGCCCACCGCTCGATCATGTGCAGCGCGTCGCCGACCGACGGCAGCGGCACCGCGACGAACGCCCGGAACCGATCGCGGTGCGCGGCGACCGTCGCCGCCAGGTCGGCGTTGGTGCTCTCGCAGAGCTCCCGGGCGAGCGCCTGGTCGCCGTCGAAGAAGAACCCGGGCGACCCGGCGGACAACACCGCCAGGTCGATGCCCAGGTCGTCCATCATCGAGAGCGACGCGCCGACCGACCACCCGGGCAGGCCGACGCCCGGCTGGGCCCCGATCCCGAGACCCCGCAGCACCTCGGCGTACGCCGGGAAGATCGCGTGGTGATGGACGTCGACGCGCATGGTCACGCGTCGAGGACCGCGTAGGCCCGGTAGTTGGACGAGCCGGGGCCCGCCGCGCGGTTCTTCATGATCGCGGTCGCCGTGTAGGCGGGCGAGGAGTTCGGCGGCTCGTTGAGGGCCGGGAGCGGGCCGCCCTTGGCCGGCTCCCGCGCGTCGAGCGCGTCCTTGATGGCGGCGCAGAACTCCGGCAGGTCGTTGGGCAGCCGGGAGGTGATCAGGTTGCCGTCGACCACGACCGGTTCGTCCCTGAACAGCGCGCCGGCGTTGATGACGTCGTCCTTGATGGTCGCCACGCAGGTCGCCTGCCGCCCCGACACGATCCCGGCGGTGGCCAGCATCCAGCCGGCGTGGCAGATGGCCGCCACGACCAGGTTGCGGGCGTCGGCGTCCCTGACCAGCTTCACCATGTCGGGGTTGCGCCGCAGGTACTCGGGCGAGAAGCCGCCCGGGATGATCACGGCGTCGACCGAGTCGAGATCGACGTCGTGCACGGTCAGGTCGGCGCGGGCGGGATAGCCGATCTTGCTGGCGTACACCTCCTCCGTGGAGGGGCCCACCACCCGCACCTGCGCGCCGTCCTCGCGGAAACGCAGGACCGGATACCAGAGCTCCAGCTCCTGGTAGAGGTTCTCGACCAGCACGACGATCCGTGCCTGTGACAGTTCCACGTTGTCCCTCAGACCTTGATGGAGAAGATACGGGCGGCGTTGTCGCGGGTGATCGCGTCGATCTGCTCGTCGGTCACGCCCTTGCTCTTCAGGCGCGGGATGAACGAGGTCCACATGTAACCGAGGTCGACGCGCTCGTTGGCGAGCTGCGGGTCGGACTCCGTGACGTCGGAGCGCGGGTTGTAGAACCAGCGGTCGTAGGAGAGCACGAGCTGGCTGGTGAAACCCTCGTTGATCAGGCCCACGAACGCGTTCGCCATACGCTCGTCGAGCTCCTCGACGGTGTCGACGCGCCACGGGATGCCGATGTGGTCGAGCTGGAGGTTGGCCCCCCGGTTGAGGATCTCGTGCAGCTGGCCCTCGTCCGGCTCGACGAACGCGTGCCCGATGATCACCTTCGCCGGGTCGGCGCCCTCCTCCTCGAGGATGTCGAGCTGCTCGATGCCGGGGTTGGTGACGCGGTAGTCCATCGGGTCGGTGTGCGTGTTGATCGCGCAGCCGACGATGCGGGAGGCCCGCCCGGCGGCCCGGATGACCTTGTCCTCGACCTCGTGGATGCGGCGGCCGTTGGGCCCGATCGGGCTCGGCTGCGGCGTGACGCTCTCCTGCCCGGTCGCGATCTTGATGGCGCCCGCCTTGTACGGCGTCTGCTGCCAGGCGAAGACCATGCCCTCGGTCAGGTCCTTCACGAAGAAGTCGGTCAGCTCCTCGACCGTCTGCCGCCGCCAGTAGTAGGGCACGCCCATACGCTCGGGGAAGAAGCCGGTGATCGCGATGACGTTCATGCCGGTCCGGCGGGCGACCTCGGCCATCAGCTCGGGGTGGCGGCCGACCTCCGGCGGGGTCATGTCGACGAGCGTGCCGAAACCCCAGTCCTTCATGCCGTCGGCGACCTGCTTGGCGATGAACGCGACGTTGTTCTCGTAGTCGAGCACGGTCCGGTGGTCGAGCTCCGCGCCCGGGTAGCCGTAGAGGAGGTGCTCGTGGGTGAGGAACCGGCCCGACGTCTCGGGTGAGACGTCGCCCAGAACGGTCCTGAAGACTTCCATCGGATTCAGACTCCTCTGCGGATGGTGGCGAACAACTCGGCGAGCTCGTTGGTGCCGTCGGCGGACACGACCCGTTCCGCCTGGTCGCCGATGGCCTGGGCGACGACGGACGCGCCGTTGCCGACCGAGGCGACCCGCCCGCCGGCCGTGTGCACGGCGGTGATCAGGGCGACCTGCGCGCCGCTCGGCTGGGGGAGGTCCCACGGCGCGACGCCGGGGGCGATGATCACGTCGACCGAGGCGGGGTCGAGGTCGGCGGCGTCGGTGTCGGGGATGACGGGGTAGCCGAGGATGCTCTCCGCCCCCGTGGTGGCGGCGGCCACGATGTGGACGGTCGCGCCCTCCTCGCGGCCGCGCAGCACCGGATACCAGAAGTCGAGCTCCTGGTATCCGGGGTACGCGAGGACCACGACCTTCTGCTGGGCCAGCGACATTTACGCTCCAAGGTTTTCGGCGGGATGGGACGCGGCGAAGGGGTCGACGACCTCGGCGCACGACCGCAGCGCGTGCAGGGCGACCGCGTTGTCGACAGGCGGGGCGGCCCCGCTCACCCCGATCGCGCCGATGAGCTCGCCGTCCGACCGCAGCGGGAAACCGCCGGCCAGGATGACGATGCGCCCGGCGAGCGCCGAGGTCAGGCCCCAGTCGGCCGCGCCGGGCTTGGTGACCTCGCCCCACGCGTCGGTGGGCGCGTTGAACGCGGCGGCGGTGAACGCCTTGTCGATCGCGAGGGTGAGGGCGACGTGCGAGGCCCCGTCCATGCGGGCGGCGGCGACGAGGTCGCCGTGGCGGTCGGTGACGGCGATGGCCATCGGCTTGCCCGCGCCGTCCCGGGCGGCCCTGATGAGACGGTCGGCGAGTTCGAGAGTCACGACGGATTCGGTGCGGATCATCGGAGCGGCCTCACGGGTGAGCGTGGCGGTACGGATTCGGCGCGGGTCATCGCGCGGGTTTCACGAGGAGGGCATGGCCTTCGACGAAGGCGCGGGTCATCGGGTGGTTTCACGAGGCTTCACGAGGCCAGGAGGCCGCCGTCGACGACGACGGCCTGGCCGGTCAGATAGCGGGAGCCGGGGGAGACGAGGAACTCGACGACGGCGGCGACGTCGTCCGGAACACCCTGGCCGCCGAGGGGGATGCGCGACTCCAGCGCGGCGACGGTCCCGCCGTCCTTGCCGCCGACCCGCTTCCAGTAGGGGTCGTTGAACGGGGTGTCGATCCAGCCGGGGCAGACACAGGTGACGCAGATGCCGTCGGGGCCCATCGCGACCGCGAGTGACCTGGTCAGCGCGACGAGTCCGCCCTTGGAGGCGGCGTAGGCGAAGCTCCCGCCGCCGCCGCGGAAGGCGGCGGTCGAGCCGGTGAGCACCACCCGGCCGTGCGGCGAGGCCGCGAGGTGGGGGGCGGCGGCCTGGGTCATGAAGAAGGGCGCCCGGAGGTTGAGAGCCATGGTCCGGTCCCATTCGGACGCGGAGAAATTTGCCAATTCGGTCTCGACGAGAAGGCCCGCGCAGAAGACGATGGCATCCAGGCGGCCGTGCGCCTCGACGGCGTCGGCGACCGCCTGGGCGGGTCCGTCGGCGTCGGCCAGGTCGACGTGGCTCGCCGTCCCCGAACCGGGGTGGGCGTCGAGGGCCTTGACCACCTCGGCGGCGCCGGCCGCGTCGATGTCGGCCACGTGCACGTCGGCACCCGCCGCGCGCAGCCGGGCCGCCGTGGCGGCCCCGATGCCGCTCGCGCCGCCGGCTATCAGCACAGATGTCACCACAACTCCAACCTGTAGGGCTGCCTGACATCATGAACCTGTGTTTTGAGTTCTGGCAAGGCGTTATGCCCGAAAAAACGGCGAGTTGACACTTTTGGGCCGAGGCTCCCACAATCAACATGTCTGACAGCCAGGCACCCTGGACGGTTGTCCAGCCTCACGTGAGGGAGCGGCCTGTTCCATGCACTTTCCTGGGGAGTTCCCTGTGGTCCGCGTGGCCGGACCTCCCGCCGAGCGCGGCAGGCGGTACGGCGCGCTGGCCCGCACCCGGATCCACCGGTCGATAACCGCCTACCAGCGGGTCTTCGAGCACTACGCGGGCTGGGACTGGGCCACCGTGCGCGCCCACGCCGCGCAGTACCGCGACGTCATCGGCGACTTCGCGCCGTCGTCCCTCACCGAGATGCGGGGCATCGCCGAGGGCGCCGGCCTCGACGTGGACGAGATCATCGCGCTCAACACCCGCAGCGAGATCATGTTCCACGCCGGCGACCGGGAGATGCCCCATGAGTGCACGTCGCTGACGCTGCTGCCCGACCGCTCGGCGACCGGCACCACGCTCATCGCGCAGAACTGGGACTGGCTGCTCCACTCGATGGAGACCGCGATGATCCTGGAGGTCACCCGCGACGACGGCCCCTCGTTCGTCACGCTGGTCGAGGCCGGGCTGCTCGCCAAGGTCGGCATGAACGAGGCGGGCGTCGGGCTCTGCACCAACACCCTGATCAGCGACGGCGACGAAGGCCGGATCGGGGTGCCCTACCACGTCCTGCTGCGCGCGGCCCTCGACAGCGGGTCGGGCCGCGAGGCGGCCGAGACGATCGCCGGCGCCGAACGCGCCCTGTCGGCCAACTTCCTGCTGGCCGACGACACCGGCTTCGCCGCCGACCTCGAGACGGCCCCCCGCTCCGACGGTGTGCGCATTCTCACCCCAGAAGACGGCCAGATCACGCACGCCAACCACTTCCGATCTCCCGACCTGACAGGCGAGGATCTGTACGCGCGCCGCAAGCCCCACACGTTCGCGCGGCTGCGCAACGTCACCGAGAGCCTGGGCGAACGGCCCAGCCTGTCGGTCGACGACCTCAAGAAGGTGCTCGCCGACCACCAGGACAGCCCGTCGAGCGTCTGCCAGCACCCCGACGAGAATGTGCACGAACGTGAGCGCACCGCGACGATCGCCGGTGTGATCATGGACGTGTCCGGCCGTACGATGCATCTCGCCGCGGGGCGACCCTGCGTGGCACGGTGGGAGACGAGAACCCTGGCCCCGAGATGAAGAAGGACCTACCCGGAATGAAGGTCGTCCCTGTCGAGCAGAAGAGCGCGGCGGAGCACGTGCGCACGCAGCTCATCGAACTGATCGAGTCGCGTCACTTCGCGGTCGACGACCGCCTGCCCTCCGAGGCCGAGCTCGCGGCGTCGTTCGGGGTCAGCCGCTCGGTCATCAGGGAGGCCCTGCACAGCCTGAACGCCCTGGGCCTGACCAAGTCCTACGCCGGCAAGGGCACCTTCGTGGCCGCCACCCGCGTGCAGTCGCACCTGCTCAGCGGGCAGTACCTGCCGTCGCAGCTCAACGAGGTGCGCCGCTACCTGGAGGTGCCGGCGGCCCGGCTCGCGGCCGAACGGCGCACCCAGGAGGACCTCGACGGGCTGGCCGAACTGGTCGCCGCGTTCGAGGACAACGACGACCCGGCCGAGCGCAACAAGATCGACGCCCGCTTCCACATCGCCATCGCCCAGGCCACCGGCAACCCGCTGTTCTCCCGCCTGGTCGAAGACCTGCGCGCGGTCCTGCAGGACCAGGCGCTCGCCGTGTCGGCCTCGCCGGGCCGGGCCGCGCAGGCCCGCGCCGAGCACCGGGCCATCTACGAGGCCATCAAGGACGGCGACGCCGAGATGGCCGCCCTGGCCATGCGCCGCCACCTCCAGGCGGTCGTCGCGACCTCGGCCGCGCTCACCGACTCCTGAAATCGGTGTACGTCGACCGGAAGGTCGACGTGAACAACCCCGCGTCCCCGAGCGGCCGGCCGACGTCGAGCACGAACGAGACCGGCCGGTCGGCCTCGTCGATCGTCAGCGTGTAGGTGACCAGCGAGCGGTCGAGGGCGTCTCCGGCGTACTCGACGAGCAGCAGTTTCAGCGCGTCGCCCGTCAGGTTGGCCGGTACGATGCCCCGGTAGACCCGGCCGTCGCGCTCGAAGGTCACGTTGCCCTGCACGACCAGCGACCGGATCACGGTGAGCCCCGCCGTCGCCGTCAGCAGGATCGGCGGCTCGTTGCTCCCGTCGCCGAACTCGCCGAGCGTGGCCCCGGTCTCCGCCACCCGCCGGTCTTCGATCGTGTAGCGGCGGCTCTCCTCGCTGCCGTACACGATGTCGGCGACGAAGTCGTCGTGGGGCAGGGCCGGGTCTCCGGCGATCGTGACGGTGCCCCGCGACCGGGCGTGGTTGTCGCCCTGGCCCATGCCGCCCTCGCTGGTGAAGGTGGCGGTCGGGGTCTTCCGGTAGACCTCCGACAACGCCGCCGCGAGCTCGGCCTGCGTCTCGGGCGGCCGGTCGGGGCTCGGCCAGAGCGCCACCGTCGTCGCGATCACCGCCGCGCCGGTCAGCGCCGCGAGCCCGGCCCGCCACGGGAACGGCCGGCCCGCGACCGGGCGGGTGGCCTCGATCCGGCCCGACTCCAGCGCGTCGAGGTCGTCTTCCTCATCGTGGCCGAGCAGGCTGAGCAGCACCTCCTTCGAGGTGGGGCGCTCGGTGGGCGACTTGGCGAGGCAGCGGCGTACCAGAGGCAACAACGCGCGCGGCACCCCGGTCAGGTCGGGTTCGGCGTGCAGCACCCGGTAGGCGACGGCCGCGATGTTGCCGCCCTCGAACGGCACCCGCCCGGTCGCCGCGAACACCATGGTCGCGCCCCACGCGAACACGTCGGCCGCGGCCGTGACCCGCTCCCCGGAGTACTGCTCGGGGGCCATGTAGGGCGGGCTGCCGATGGCCCGCCCGGTGGTCTCGCTGTGGCTCAGCCGCGAGACGCCGAAGTCGATGACGCGCGGCCCGTCGGGCGCCAGCAGCACGTTGCCCGGCTTGAAGTCGCGGTGGATCACCCCCGCCCGGTGGATCGCCACCAGCGCCGTGGCGGTCCCGATGGCGATCCGCTGCAACTCGGCCCCCCGGCGGGGCGGCACCCGGTCGAGCGGGGTCCCGGCGACGTACTCGCTGACGATGTAGGGGGGATCGTGGTCGAGCGCCACGTCGATGATGCGCGCGGTGCAGAAGCCCGCGACCTGCCGGGTGGAGTTCACCTCCCGGACCGCCGCGTCGTCGGCGCCGTGGCGCAGCACCTTGACCGCGACCGGCTCCCCGTTCCATTCGCCCAGGTAGACGACGCCCTGACCACCCTCGCCCAGCCGGGAGAGCACCGTGTAGGGCCCGATCGACCGGGGATCGCCGGCCCGCAACGCCATGTCCACAATCCCATTGGACGCCATCACCCCCCGCCGGGGTTCTACTTCGGCGTGAAGCCCTTGAGGAAGGCGACCACCGCCTCCTCGAACCGCTCCTTGGTCACCCCCAGCCGGGCGAGGACCGGGTTCCCCGCGCCGAGCAGGGCGAGCACCATGTGCTCGGTGCCGATGTAGTTGTGGCCGAGCCGCAGCGCCTCTTGGAAGGTGAGCTCCAGCAGGCGCTTGTTGTCCTCGCCGAGCTCGGCGTTGCCGGGCAGCGCCGCGCCGGTCTCGGGCAGCGCCCGCCGCGCCGTCTCGCGGGCCGCGTCGAGGTCGAGCCCGATCTCGACCAGGGCCTTCACGGCGAGGCCGTCGGCGTCGGCGAGCATCGCGACCAGCAGGTGGTCCTGCCCGGCCATGGGGTGGCCGAGCTCCTTGGCGAGCCGCTGCGCCTCGCCGATGGCCGTCTTCGCGCGCGGGGTGAACCGGGAGAACTGCTGCTGGTTGTCCTCCAGCTTGGGCACGAACCGTTTCTGCGCCGCCTGCTTGGTGACGCCCATGCTGCGGCCGATGTCGGTCCACGACGCGCCCGACTTGCGGGCCTGGTCGACGAAGTGGCCGATGAGGTGGTCGGCGACGTCGCTCAGGTGCTCGGCCATGAGCACGGCGCCGGAGAGTTGTTCGAGGACGTTGGGGTTGGCGGCCTTGATCCCGTTGATCAGATCGTCCAGCCGTACGACGGGAGAATCGCTCATGCGTCAACAGTAGGTTGACGGTTTGGAGACCGTCAACCCCTTGTTGACGATGGGCTTGAGTCGGCCCCAAGTGACGTCCAATCGGGTCCCAAGGGTTGCTTGACATCGTCCGGGGTGATCGCCGATCACAGGGAGATTCTCGTGCGAAAGCCCTTTCTCGCCGGAGCGCTGGTGCTCAGCCTCGCCGTCCAGCTCGTGGCGGTGCCCCAGGCGGCGCAGGCGGCCGGAGCCGCCGACCCGCTGCCCAGGGCCTACCGGGTCGACCAGCGGGCCGAGGTGCCCGACCTCTCCGTCCAGGCCGGGCAGCTCGCGCTGTCGGCCGACGGGACCACGGCCTTACACCTGTCTCCACGGGGAGACGATCCGCCGGTTTTGGTCGCCACCGGCCTGGGCGGGGGTGACGAGGAGGTCGTCGGGCTCGGCCCGGAAGGGCGGCCCGTGCCGCAGGTGATCGACGCCGCGATCAGCGGCGACGGCCGGACGGTCGCGTTCACGGCCGCCGGGTCGAGCGCGGCCGACCTCGGGCTGCCGGCCTCGGCCGACCAGTACCTCCGGGAGGCGGTCTTCGTCCGCGACCGGCTCACCGACGCCACCGTCTGGATCCCGGTCCCCGACCTCGGCGTCCCGGCCTCGCACCACCGGCTTCGCAACCTCACCCTGAGTGCGGACGGCCGGCGGCTGGCCGTGGGCCTGTCGCTGCCGCTGCCCGAGTACGACGACCTCACCTCGCCCGAGGGCGTGCTGCTGGTGACCCTGCCGGCCGACGCCGCGCCGGTGCCGCACGTCGTCCGCCCCCAGGACCTCGTGGTGCCGGAGCCCGACGTGCGCGGCTTCACCCTGTCGGGTGACGGGAAGGTGCTCGCGGTCAACGTGGGCGACGGCGACGAGCGGCTGCTGCTGCGCTTCGACGCCGCGTCGGGCGACCGGCTGCCCGGGGAGCGCACGCTCACCCAGGCCCAGCACACGGCCTGGGCTCCCAACCTCGATCAGACCGGACGCCGGACCGCCTTCGGCGGCGTCGGCACCGGGGTGGTCGTCGCCGACCTCGTCACCGGCCCCTCGGCCGACGTGACGCTGGCCGCCTCGGCCACGGCCCCGTACGTCTCGGGTGAGGCCGCCTTCGCCGCCGACGACCTGCCCGTCGCCGCGCGGCTGAGCGCCGACGGCTCGACCGTCGTGTTCCGCCGCTCGGGCGCGGTCTGGACGCAGCCCGCCCAGCCCGACCGGGCCCCCGCGCTGGTCAGCTCGGGTCTCGACGGCCGGATCGCCGACCCCGTCCCCGGCGAGATGGTCATCCACCCCGACTTCGTGAACTCCTTCGCGCTGAGCGGGACCGCCGCCACCCTGGCCTTCCTGTCGGCGAGCACGGCGTTCACCGGCCCGCGCACCGACACGCCGCAACCCTCGCACCTCTACCGCGCGGTCCCGGCCGACGCCCCCGCACCGACCTGGCCGGCCGACGCCGCGCTGGCCGCCGAACCCGGCACCACCAGCGTCGCCCTCTCCTGGCCGGCCGCCAGCGCCACGGTCGCCGCCTACGAGGTGAGCGTCGACGGCACGAAGGCCGCCACCGTCACCGCGCCTGTCACCCGGGCCACCCCTTCGGGGCTCACCCCCGGCTCGACCGTCGAGGTCGCGGTCGTCGCCAAGGACGCCGACGGCCGGACCTCGGCCCCGCTGACCAGGAGCGTCACCCTGCTGGGCGACGTGCCGCCCGGCGAGGCCCCGCTCTCGGCGACGGCCGGGCCCGGCGCGCGGGTGCGGCTCCAGTGGGAGGCGTCCGGGACGACCGGCCTGACCGGCTACCGGGTGCTGCGCGACGGCGTGAAGCTGGCCGACCTGGCCCCCGGCGCGACCACGCACGACGACACGACGGTCGCCGCCGGCGGCGAGTACACCTACGCCGTCGCGGTGCTGCGCGGCGCCGAGCAGCTCCGGCTGACCAAGGACGCCACGGTGCGCGTCGACGACCTGGCGATCACCGAAGCGGCCGCGAACCTGCCCAAGGTGGCCGGCTCGACGGTGCTCGCGCTCGGCCGCGAGGCCACTTTCGCGGTGGTCGGGGCGGCGGGCTTCACCGCCACCGCCGCCTTGGTCGTGCGCACCGCCGACGACCCGGCCAAGCCGGTGACCGTGCCGCTCGCGGAGGAGCGGGCCGGGCGGTACAAGGGCACGTGGCCGCTGCCCGAAGGCGTGACCGAGATCGTCTCCGGCACGCTTCGGCTCGCCGACGGCGCGGGACACTCGCTGACCCGGCCGGTCGGCGGCCTGCCCGCCACGGTCGGCGGCCTGATCAGGATCGGCGTCACCGTGCCGGGCGGCGAGCCCGACGGGGTGCGCCTCCAGGTGTGGAGCGACACCACCGGCACCGGGCACGTCACCCAGCTCAAGGCCGACGGGACCGTCGGCGTGCCGGTCGCCCCGGCGACCGACCACATGATCACCACCCGGCGCTCCGACGGCCTCGACGGAACCCCGCCGAAGACGCTCGCGGTCGCCTCGGGCCAGGCGGTCGACGTGACCGCCGCGCCCCATGCGCCGGCGTCCCTGACCCTGACGCTGAACCGGGCCGGTGACGAGGCGCTGGCCGACGTCGCGGTCGTGCTCACCACCCGGACCGGGGCCCGGTCGGCCCGCACCGACGCGAACGGGCAGGTGACGTTCGGCACCCTCGACGCGGCCACCGACGTGACCGCAAAGATCAGCCTGCCCGCGCAGACGCTCGCTGCCTACGGCCTGGCCGCCGTGCCCGACAAGACGGTGACCCTGGCGGCCGGATCGAACGCGGTCGTGGTGACCGCCCCGGCGCTGCCCAGGGTGACCGTGCGCGGCACGGTCGCCGACGAGGACGGCCGCCCGCTCCGGGCGACGGTCACGGTGCGCCAGCTGGTCGCCGGGGTCGGCGTGCCCGTACGGGTCGAGTCGGCCGCCGACGGCACCTGGTCGGCCCAGGTCTTCGGCGGCGGCACGCGCACCGTCGCGTCGGCCGCCCGCGCCGGGAGGACCACCCCGGAAGCGGCGGCCGGCCCCGACGACCTGGTGAAGCTGGTCTTCCCCGGCGTCTCGGGCTACGTCGTACGGCCCAAGGTGGTCACCGTCTCCATGGACGGCGACCGGACCGAGCAGGAGCTCGACGTCGCGACGGCCGGCGGCTTCAAGCCCGAGATCCTGGCCGACGGCCGCCGCGTCGCCGTCTGGACCGGCGAGGTCCCGGTCGAGGTGCCTCCGGGCGCGACGGTGACCTTCTGCGCCGACGGTCGCGGGCGGGGCCTGACCAAAGCCTGCGCCGACGTCGTCACGGGGGAGTCGCCCGACGTCCCGGTGACCGTGGAGATCCGCGAGACGTCCCGGATCACCGCCCGCATCCTCGAACCCGACGGCACCCCCCGTACCGGCCGCAGCTGCGTGCGGATCGACGGCGCGGACGTCTCGTCGGCCGCGGAACTCGCCGGTGCGGCGTTGCGGGCCTCCACGCCCGCGGGCGCCCACGTGCTCACCGTGGTCGCGTGCAAGGACAAGCTGAGCGGTTCGGTGCAGCGGCTCGTGACGGTCGCGGCGGGCGAGGAACTCGACCTCGGCGACCTGCGGCTCGGCGCGCAGTCGACGCTGGTCCGCGGTGACCGCAGCGGCTTCGACGCCGTCACCGACGCCGTGCTGCCCGGCGGGCTGGCCCACCTGCGCGCCGACGTCGAGTTCCAGGACGTCACGCGCGGCGGCGGCGCCACGCTGACGCTTCCCCCGGGCGTCACGGTGCCCGACGACGACGCGGTGCTGCGCGACGGCAAGCCGGTGGCGTTCACCCGCGAGGGGAACACCGTGGTGATCCCGCTCCCGGCCGCGCGGTCGCGCACGCTCGACGTGTACGTCCGCACGCCCGCGACGGCCGGCGAGGAGCTGCCGTTCGCGATGTCGGTCTCCTCCGGCGACCTCGCCGAGGCCCTCGGCTCGGCCGGGGTCAGGGTGGGCGTGGTCACGCTGGGCGCGCCGTCGTCGAGCCGGACCGGCCGGTTCACCGTGTCGGGGCTGGCCCCCGCCGGTGCGCGGGTCGTCGTCCGCGACGGCGGCACCGTGGTCGCGGAGGCCGACGCCGGGCCGGGCGGCCGGTGGCACGCGGTCGTCGACCTCGGCGCCGGAGACGAGGCGGTCACGCACGGCCTGCTGGCCGCCGCCGCCGTCGGCGCGGCGGAGCTCACGTCCGAGCCGGTCACCGTGGTCGTCGACCCCCATGTCGCCGTGCTGGAGTCGGTGACGATGTCCCAGCCGGGCACGACCAGGACCTTCCGCCCGACCGACGGCACGGCCCGGTTCCCGTGGGTGTGGAACCCGTCCCTGGAGGTCACGGTCCGGGCCGCCTTCAGCGGCCCGGTCGGCAGCCCCCGCGCCCGGCTCGGTTCGCTCGACCTGCCCCTCACGCCCGTGGCGGGTCACGACGGCGTCTACGCCGTGACGACCAAGCCGAAGGCCCACGAGGTCGGCGACCTGACGATCGGCTACGCGGCGGGCCGGGACCGGCCGCCGCTGCCGCTGCCGCCGGCCCCCGACCCGGCGGGCGGGCTCTTCGACCCGCGCACCGCCGTCCTCGCGGAGCCGGTGACCGACGGCGACGCCGTCAGCCAGGAGTTCACCGTCCCGATGCCGAAGCTGGGCCCGGCCGCGCAGGGCCGGATGAAGCTGATCATCGAGCCGCTGCCCGGCTACGAGCCGTCGGCCGCCGCCGTCGCGGCGTCCCGCGCCTCGGGGGTGCCCGTCTACGAGCCCGTCCTGTCGGGCAGCGACCCCCTGACGGTCGCCACGACCGGGCGCTACACCAGCGAGGCGGCGGCGATCGTCGACCTCGGCCTGCTGGCGGGCCAGGCTCCCGGTTCGCCGCTCGTCAGGTCGCTCAACGCCGCCGGGTTCGTCGGCGGGCCCGCACGGGCGATCTTCCAGACGACGTTCTGGAACGTCACCAACTGGGACTCCATCAACTCGCTGGAGAGCAGCGACGAGAAGTACACCGAGCTCAACAAGATGATGGACATGGCCAACCGGTGCCGCGACGGGTCGCTGGGCGACGTGCACCGCCACCACCTGCAGCAGCTCATGCGGCGGGCGGTCATGCTCGACGTCTACACCGGGGTGTCGGGGGCCATCGGCCTGGCGCTCGCCCCGGCGACGTTCGGCCTGGGCACCGTCGCGGTCTGGGCGGTGAGCTGGGGCGTCGGCAAGGCGCTGGAGATCCCGCTCAACAACGAGATCGCGGCGCTGCGCCGCGAGATGAACAGCGCCGAGGAGTGCCGCTGGTCCGAACGGGACACCTCCTACCGCGACCCGAACCGCCCCCAGCCCGACGCCGACATCGACTACCGCTTCGACCCCTCGGGCTACCTCTACGAGGGCCTCGACGACCGCCGCGTCGAGGGCGTCACCGCGACGCTGCTGCGCGCCCCGGCGCCGGAAGGACCGTGGCAGCCGTGGGACGCGGCGGCCTACGGCGACCTGAACCCGCAGGTCACCGACGCAAACGGCCGCTACGGCTGGGACGTGCCCGAAGGCTGGTGGAAGGTCGTCTACACCAAGGACGGCTACCTGCCGGCCGAGTCGCGGGTGCTGAAGGTGCTGCCCCCGCACACCGACGTCGACGTCAACCTGCTGCGCGCCGAACCGACCGAGGTCGTGAAGGTCGAGGCCGACGGCGCGGGCCTCACGGTCACCCTGAGCCAGCCGACCCGGGTGGCCCAGGCGCTCTCGGGCGCGCTCGCCGTCACCACCCCCGACGGCGCGCCCGTGGGCGGTCAGTGGACGGCCGTCGACCCGGCGCTCCCGCCGCCCGGCCACCCCCACCCGGCCGAGAAGCTGGCGATGGCGTTCCGGTTCACCGGCGAGCAGCGTACCGGCGAGGTGCAGGTCACGGTCGACCCGCTGCTCCAGGACCACGGCGGCCGCGCCCTGGCCGAGGGCGTGACCAAGACCCTCACGGTCCGGTGGACCGGCCCCGACACGGCCGGACCGCAGGTCAGCGTCACCGGAGTGGCCGACGGCGCGACCTACCGGCTGCGCGCCGTCCCCACCCCCGGCTGCGCCACCGTCGACCGGGGCTCCGGCGTGGCCACCAAGGCCACCCTGACGCTCACCGGCGGAACGCCCGCCGGGGTCGGGGTCTACACCGCGACGTGCGCCGGGGCCGTCGACGACGAGGGCAACCGCACCCCGCCGGTGTCGGCGACCTACTCGGTGGTGTACGTCTTCACCGGCTTCGCCGCCCCGATCAGGAACGACGGCGTGGTCAACGTGGCCAAGGCCGGCCAGGGCATCCAGGTGAAGTGGCGGCTGACCGACGCGACCGGCGCCCCGGTCAACGGCCTCACCGCGGCGGCCCTGACCGTCAGCCCGTTCGACTGCCGGACGGGCCTGCCGACCGGCCAGGAGCGGGTGCCCGCCGAGGGCGCCGCCGAACTGCAGGTGCTCGGGTACGGCAGCTATCAGGTGGTCTGGCGCACGCCGCAGACGTACCTCGACACGTGCCTGACGCTCCACGTCGACACGGGAGAGGGCGCGGCGGCGGCGCACACCGCGCGGTTCCGCTTCACCCGCAACGAATCCCTCTGATGAACCGGTGTCAGGCGGCGAAGCGGCGGGCCAGTTCCCGCCCCCTCGCCGCCTGCACCTTCTTCGCCTGGCCCATCGAGAACCGCAACAACCCGAACGGCGCCGACAACCGGTAGTGGTCGACCACCCGGGCGCCGCCGGGCACGGCGGCGATGTCGTAGCCGTAGGCCACCCGCACGCCGCCCGGGCTGACCACGTCGCCGGTGATCGAGCCGTCTCCCAGGCGCAGCACGACCTCGATGACGTTGTCGTGGCGCAGCGGGCCGAACACGAACCGTTCGACCGCCGTGAAGCGCACCGCGCCCGGCTCGTGGCGGATGTCGCGGACCTCGACGACCAGCGGCGACAGGCCCACGTGGTTGGTGGGGTCGGCGAGGTGCTCGAAGACCTGCCCGGGGGTGGCGGGCAGGGTGGTCGTGGTGCTGAACTCGACGCTCTTCACGCGGTTTCCTCCGGTGACGACGACGGGGGGAGCAGCCGGTCGAGGACGGCGTCGACGTCGACGGCGTCCGGGCCGAGCAGGAGGCAGTCGGTCCGCATGCCCTCGACGGCCTGGGCCAGGATCGTGGCGGCGGCCGCGGGGTCGGGCGTGCCGGCGCGGCCGAACTGCTCGCCGAGCAGGCCGAGCAGGATCTCGCGCTGGGCGCGGTAGTGGGCGGCGAAGCCGGGGTCGGTCGCGGCCCGCGACACGAACGCCTTGGCGACGCTCGTCTCGGCGGCGCGGTCGTCGTCGAGCGGGAGCAGCTCCGTCACGATCGCCGCCAGCGCCCGGCGCGGGGACGGCAGGTCCTGCGCCGAGCGGGCCTTCAGGCGGTCGGCGCAGCGGCGGCAGTGGTGGTCGAGCGCGAACAGCAGCAGGTCGTCCTTGGTGGCGAAGTGGTGCTGGAGCGTGCCGGTCGTCACCCCCGCCTCGGCGGCGATCTCCCGCATGCCGGGGAAGGTGCCGTGGCCGCGCGTCAGCAACCGGCCCACGGCGTCGGCGACGGCGCTGCGGCGCGCGTCCGGTACCCATCGTTCTCGCACGTCCCACCTCCATTACGACTGTAATGTAACAGAGGTCCGACTTGTCCCGGAAAGAGGACACTTTCTGGCCGCAATGGCTGGGATCGTGGGTGTATGCCGACCGTTCTGGACAACCGGGCCCTCAACCGCGCCACCCTCGCCCGGCAGCTGCTGCTCGACCGCGCCGACCTGCCGGTCCTCGACGCCGTCGCGCACCTGTGCGGGATGCAGGCGCAGGAGCCGCAGGAGCCGTTCATCGGCCTCTGGTCGCGGCTGCGCGGCTTCGACCCGGCGGAGCTCTCCGATCTGCTGGTCGGCCGGGGGGTCGTGCGCACCCATCTGATGCGCCGGACCGTCCACCTGGTCACCGCCGACGACGTCGTGGCCTGGCGGGCCCGGCACGACGCCATGCTGCGCCAGCGGGTGCTCGGCGTCTACCGGCGCGACCTCGCCGACGTCGACCTCGACGAGCTCACGGCGGCCGGGCTGGCCCTGATGGCCGACGGCGAGCCGCGCACGATGGGCGAGTTGTCCCGGACGATGGCCGGGCGGTGGCCGCTGCCTGAACCCCGGGCGCTGGGCGAGATCCTGGTCTCCGCCCTGATCCCGATGGTCCAGCTGCCGCCGCGCGGGGTGTGGCGGGCCAAGGCGGGGGTGCGCAACGTGCCGACCTCCGTGTGGCTGGGCCGGGAGCTCGACCCGCCCGCGCCGAACGGGTCCGACCCGGTCGGCGAGAACCTGGTGCGGCGTTACCTGGCCGCCTACGGTCCCGCCGCCACGGCCGACCTGCGCTCCTGGTGCGGGCTGGCTGGCCTGCCCCGCGCGGTCGCCTCGGTGCGCGGGGAACTGGTCTCCTTCCGCGACGAACGGGGCCGCGAGCTGCTCGACCTCCCCGACGCCCCGCGCCCCGACCCGGGCGTCCCCGCGCCGGTGCGGTTCCTGCCCGCGTTCGACAACGCGCTCCTCGGCTACGACGACCGCACCCGCATCGTCGACGACGCCCACCGGAACGTGTCGATCGCCGGGGTGCGGGTGGTCCTGGTCGACGGCCGCGTCTCCGCCACCTGGACGGTCCAGGACGGCACCGTGGTCGTCGACCCGCTGCGCGAGCTCTCCCACGCCGAGCGCGACGCGGTGGCCGGGGAGGGAGAGGCGCTCGCGTCGTTCCTCTCCGACGGGGAGAAGGCCGCCGTCCAGCTCGCCTGACGCCTATTCGCAGCGCGTCGTGGTGTCGGCGCCGGGCCCGCCGTTGCAGGTGTCGATCCCCGCGCCGCCGTTCAGGTCGTCGGCGCCGGTGCCGCCGTTGAGCTCGTCGGCGTCGGCGTCACCACGCAGTTCGTCGTCGCCGCTGCCCCCGTTGAGCTCGTCGGTTCCCGCGCCGCCGCTCAGGTCGTCGCTGCCCGTGCCGCCCTGGAGCTCGTCGGCCCCGAGTCCGCCGCGCAGTTCGTCCTCGCCCGCGTCGCCGCGGAGCGCGTCGTCGCCGCCGTTGCCCCGGAGGGTGTCGTCGCCCTTGCCGCCGCGCAGGTCGTCGGCGTTCCCGCTGCCGCGCAGCTCGTCGTCGCCGTCGCCGCCCAGGACGACCACCCGCTGCCCCTGCGGCAGCAGGTTGACCACGACGACGTCGTCGCCGTCGCCGAGCACGATCTTGATCTTGACGGCGAGCTGGGCCACCACGGTGGTCGGGCTCTCCGCCGTGCACCCCTTGATCGTTCCGGCTTCGTCCTCCAGCCGGAGGATCCCGTTGACCTGGGTGACCGTGAGGTCGTTGGCGACGCCGGGCTCCGCCGTGTAGAACAGCTGTCCACCAGTCCCCTCGGCGCAGGTCCCGGCGGTCACCGGGGCGGCCGAGGCGGGGGCCGCGAAGAGGGGCACGACCGACAGCGCGGCCGCTACCAGCAGGGCCGGCTTTCTCAGGCTGATTGTCATGGGTTCACGCTAGGAAGAAGGCGGGCCCCCGCTCTGCCGAGCAGTCCCTAGAGACGGGGAGGGCCAGCCCTCCTGCGCGGGCGCCCGCCATGACCTATGGCCGGCTCACGCCGCCATCTCCCGGTAGCGGCCCGAGTGGAAGACCAGCGGTTCCCCTTCGGCGCGTTCATAGTGCTCCACCGCGCCGACGAAGATGTGGTGGTCGCCGCCGTCGTGCACGCGTTCGGTCCGGCAGACGAAGGTGGCCAGCGTCCCGGCGAGGACCGGCAGGGGAGCGCCGACCAGGTCGACCCCGGCGAACTTGTCGGCCGACGGGGTGGCGAACCGCTGCGACAGGTGGTCCTGGCCGGCGGCCAGGACGTTGACGGCGAACCGGCCGGCCCGCAGGAAGACCGGTGCGCTGGGCGCGCGGTTCGACAGGCACCAGAGCACCAGCGGCGGATCGAGCGAGACCGAGGTGAAGGAGTTGACAGTCACCCCGGCCCGCTCGCCCTCGGCGGTCGCCGTCGTGATCACCGCCACCCCGGTCGCGAACTGCCCGAGGGCCTCACGCAGCGATCTCATGCCGCGACCCTCGCGAGGTAGGCGCCGGCGCTGTCGGCGTCCATGAACCACTCGGCGTAGTCGGACGGGTCGTCGAAGCCGTTGACGAACCGGTGGGCGACCTCGGGGTGCTGCTGGGCCGCGCCCAGCAGGGCGAGGTGGTGGGGTTCGGCCGGGGCGAGCAGGGCGTTGGTCCAGGCGGTGACGTGGCGGGCCTGCGTCCAGAAGCCCTCGAAGGCGGCCCGCATCCAGTCGGCGTCGAACGGCCGGTCGCCCCGCTCGACGATGGCGCGCAGGTAGGCGGCGGCGCACTTGGCGGCGTTGTTGCTGCCCTGCCCGGTGATCGGGTCGTTCAGCACCACCACGTCGGCGACGCCGAGGATCGGCGCGCCCGAGGGCAGCACGGCCACGGGGTGCCGGACGGTGGGAGCGAACCGCCCGGTCAGGACCGCGTTGCCGTCGGTGAGCTCGATCGCGGCGCAGCGCTCGGCCTCCCACGGGAAGAAGGTCTCCAGCACCCGGCGGCTGCGGGCCAGGTGCTCGGCGGGGGTGCGCACGTCGCCCCAGCAGTCCATGGGCCCGCCGGGCACGCCCTCGAACACCATGATCTCGCAGGGGCCGGTGTGGGTGAGGGCCGGGAAGACGAAGTACTCGCCCACGCCCGGGAGCAGGTTGAAGCAGACCGCCGAGTGGTCGGGGCGCGGGGTCAGGCCGTTGACGTAGGTGACCGCCAGGGCGCGCTGCGGCGCGGCGTACGGGGAGCGGGCCGGGTCGCGCTCGAAGAGGGAGGCGATCTGCCCCTTCCCGGCGGCGACCAGGACGAGGTCGTAGCGGGCGGCGTAGAGCTCCAGGTCGTCGGGGGTGGCGTCGTGGATCACGAGCTTGCCGCCGAGCCGTTCGAACTCGCCCAGCCAGACGGGCATCTTCACCCGCTGGTCGACCGAGCGGGCCGGGACGTCGAGGCGTCCGGCCCAGTCGAGTAACTTGCCGCCCTCCGGGTTCGGGACGGTGAGCGCGATGCCCTCGATGGGCGGGCAGACCTCCGCCCACCGGTCGAGGCCGAGTTCGTGCTCATGGGACAACGCGGTGCCGAACATGCACTGGCCGGACATGACCCGGCCGTCGCGGATGTCTTCAGGGGTGCGGTTGGAGACCATGGTGACGTCGTAGCCCTGCTGGAGCAGCCCGACGGCCAGGTGGAGGCCGGCCTGACCGGCGCCGACGACGAGGATTTCGCGCATGGTGGTGGGTCCCTTCGGTGTCAGGAGTGGAGTTGCGATCGGCGCCTGACAAGAACGGTACGTTCGGCCCCCCGGACCGTGCCATCCGCTGAGCGCGGATCTCATCCACCTGACGCGGGACCTCTCCGCAGCGTCTCCGACGGCGGCAGCCCGTACCGCTCGCGGTACTGGGCGGCGAACCGGCCCTGGTGCAGGAAGCCCCACCGGGCGGCCACCGTCGTCACCGTGGCCCGCGCCGGGTCGGCGGCCGTGAGCTCCTCGTGCACCTTCGCCAGCCGCACCCGCCGCAGGTAGGCCATCGGGGTCAGCCCGAGGTGCGCCCGGAAGCCCTCCTGGAGGGAGCGTCCGCTGACCGCGACCGCGCCGGCGATGTCGGCGGTGGTCAGCGGGAGGTGCGCGTGCCCTTCGACGAACTCCATCGCCCGGCGCACGACCTTCGGCAGCGCGGCCTGCCGGGGCGCGGTCAGCCGCTCGCGGTAGTTGGACGGCTGCATGGTCAGCAACAGGCTGACCAGGGCGTTCTCCAGATGGGCGATGGCCAGCGGATGGCCGGTCAGCCCGTCGTCGCGTTCGCCCTCCCTGACCAGCAGGTCGGCCATGTCGCGCCACGACCGGGTCCAGCCGGTCGTCAGGTCGACGCCGAGGTCGAACACGAGCGGGTCAGTGAGCGGCTCGCCGAGCAACTGCTCCAGCGAGCGCTCGACGGAGGCGCGCTCGAACTTGACGATCAGCTGCGGGCAGCCGGCCGCCCAGCGCATGTCGAGGTGGCGGGTCGGCGAGGGCAGCGCGGCCAGCGCCGGAGTGGAGACGATCTCCCGGTCGCCGGCGCGGATCAGGCTCCGCCCGGCCAGCGGGATCATGACGAGGAAGAAGGTGCCCAGCTCACCCGGTTCGATGTGGACGTCGCCCCCGTAGTCGAGGTAGCTGACGCGCACCGACCCGAGCTCGACGGAGTTCAACCGGGCCGACAGCAGGTTCTCGTGCCCGGCCAGGTTCAGCCGGTGCGGGCAGAACACCTTGGCGACCTCGCCGCGGACCTCGTCGAGGTCGGAGCTGGCGAAGACGGGACGGTTGCTGAGGAGCACACCAGATGATCGGCCCTGCCCGGTTTGTCGTTCCATGGAAAACGACACACAGTTGGCGTCACTTTCAGGATTCGGCCGGATTCGTGAACTCGTCGGCCCACTGGAGCACCCGGTGCGCCCCCGCCCGCTCCGCCGTCTCGCGCGCCTCGGCGATCAGGTCGGCCGCGTCGTCGGCGCGGCCCTCGTCGCGCGCCAGGTAGGCCAGCCCGACCAGGTTCGCCGCCACCCCCGGCAGGAAGCCGAGCTCCCGTCGCAGCCGGGTCGACTCCTCCAGCAGCTCCCGCGCCTCCGGCGTGCCCTTGGCGGCGAAGGCCAGGTGCCGCAGCGTGTACGCCAGCGTCTCGCGGTCACCCGCCCCGGTCGCCAGGTCGCGGGCGCGCTCGAAGAAGGGCCGCGCCACCTCGTCCTCGCCCGCCACGACCTGGTGGAAGATGCCGACCCAGAACAGCGCCTCGGCCTCGCCCCGGGTGTCGCCCAGGGAGTTGTAGAGGTCGACGGCCCGCTCGAACGCGGTCACGTCGCCGTCGCCCTCGCCGGACAGGTAGCGGGCGTGCGTGATCCGGCCGCGGGCCAGCATGAGATCGGCTTCCAGGCTGTCGAGGGCCAGGTCGGCCATGTCGAGGGCGCCCTCGGTCCCGATGAAGACGGCCTGCTCGTACAGTGTCTTGGCGTTCTCGATACGTCCCATCCGCCGACCCTACGCCCGGGAGCCCGAACCCCATGGCAATCACGTGCCAGTACCTCAACGTGCGGCCGGAGGAGATCGAACCGCTCCTCACCCACCCCCAGCGCATCGACGAGCTGATGGAGGACGTCGAACGCGGCCTCAACGTCGACCGGGCGTGGGACGGCCTGGCCGCCCTGCTCAAGGACCTGCCGGTCGACGTCGTCTTCGGCGGCACGCCCCTGGAGACCGGCCACGACTTCCCCTACGGCCCGCCGCGCTACCTGTCACCGGAGCAGGTCGTGACCGCCGCCGAGGCGCTGCCCGGCGTGCTGCGCTACGACGGCACGGCGATGACCGGCCGCTACCCGGGCGTCGACGACGAGGACTACTACCGCCGCCACTACGCCGGGCTCTGGGACTTCTTCACCGCCTGCGCCAAGAACGGCGACGCGGTCGTGGTGGTCCTGGTGTGACGCCGGAGCCGGTCGAGGGTGAACCGGTGGAGGTCGCCGACCGGCTCCCCGGGCGGCGTGCCCGCCGCGCGGGCCCGGAGCTCGCGCAGGCGGTCGGCGTCGGCGCCATAGAGGGGCGTGGCGCCCTTCTGGGCCGCGACGGCGTCGAGGACGGCCAGCGCCGACGCGACGTCGCCGCGCTGGGCCAGCAGGAACGCCGCGCCCCGGATGGTCGCCCACTGCTGGAGGCGGTTCCCGTGGCGCTCCCAGTGGGTGATGACCTCGACGTAGAGGTCGACGGCGGCGGCCGGGTCGCCGTGGCGGGCGGTCACCGACGCCAGCGAGGTCAGCGCGACGCCCTCGCAGTAGCGGTCGCCGGTGGCGAGCGCCTGTGACCTGGCCTGCGCGAGCAGCTCCCCGGCCCGGCCGGGGTCGGTGTCGAGGAGGGACTCGCCCAGGACGTACAGGGCCCAGCCCCTGACCACCGGGGACCGGCAGGTGTCGAGCATCGCGGTCGCGTCGGCGACCGCCTGCTCGGGCCGGCCGCCGTAGGCGGAGACCAGCACCAGCGACGAGCGCACATAACCGGCCCGCAGCTCGTCGTCGGCCAGCTCGGACCAGCGCAGCACGTCGAGGCCGAGCCGCCGCGCCTCGTCGAGGTCGCCGCTCAGCAGAGCCAGCTCGGCCTGCACGAACACGGCGAACCGGCGGAACGGGTCGTCGGGCCCGAGCAACCGGAGCGACAACCCGGCCAGCCGTCGGGCCTCCTCGTAGTCGCTGCGGAACCGGGCGCAACCCGCGGCCACGCCCAGGGCGAGCGCCGCGAGGGGTTCGTCGTCGGCGTGGCCGGTCTCCGACCAGCGGCGGGCCGCCGCCTTGGCCCAGTCTTCGAGCTCGGCCGGCATACGCAGTTCGGCCCAGTCGGCCAGTTCGCCGATCAGCCACAGGTCGAGCGTCAGGTCGTGGTCGAGCGCCCACAGGTGGGCGGCGCGGATGTCGCCGAACCGCCGCTCGACCTCGGCCGCCCACCCGCCGTCGATGCGCTCGGCCCCGCGCCGCACCAGTTCCAGCAGGTCCCGCGCGTGCGCCCGCCGCAGGTCGGCCTCCTCGCCGCTCTCGGCGAGCCGCTCGCGCGCGAACGCGCGCAGGGTCTCCAGCATCGTGTACGCCGTCACGTCGCCCCCCGCGACCGCCACCACCATCGACCGGTCGACCAGGTCGCCGATCCGGTCGAGCGCGGCCACCGGGTCGAGCCCGCAGACCCGGGCCGCGTCGTGGGCGGTGAACACGCCCGGGAAGACCGAGAGCCGGGCGAACAACCGCCGGTCGGCGTCGTCGAGGAGGCGGTAGGACCAGTCGACGACCGCGTCGAGGGTGCGGTGGCGGTCGGCCGCCTGCCGGTAGGAGGTGCGCAGCAGGCCGCCCGACGCCAGGATCCCGGCCGGGCTCATCACCCGCAGCCGCCCGGCGGCCAGCTCGATGGCCAGCGGGATCCCGTCGAGGCGGCGGCACAGTTCCTCGGCCGCGTCACCGGCCACGTCGACGCCGGGCGCGAGCGCCGCCGCCCGCAGCCGGAGCAGCTCGACCGCCTCCGCGCCCAGCGGCGGCACCGGCACGATCTGCTCGACCGGCAGCCCGAGCGGCAGGCGCGAGGTGGCCAGGATCCGCACCGCCGGGCACGCCGCCGCGATGGCCTGCGCGGCCTCGGCGGCCGACTCGACGACGTGCTCGCAGTTGTCGAGCACGAGCAGGGTGTCGCGCGGGCGCAGGTAGTCGACCAGCCGGTCGAGCGGCGGCGACCCGTCGACCAGGTGCACGCCGAGCGCGGTCAGCATCGCCCCGGCGACCTGCGCCCCGGTGGGCAACGACGACAGGTCGACCAGCGCGCCGTCGTCGGAGACCTCCGCGGCGAGCCGCGTCTTGCCGACCCCGCCCGGCCCGGTCAGCGTCACCACCCGCGCCCGCTCCAGCCGCGCGCGCAGCTCGGCGAGCAGCCGGTCGCGCCCGACCAGCGACGTGGACGCCGGTTCGGCGGCTTCGCGCGGGTGCAGCGCGGGGTCGTGGCGCAGGATGCGGGTCTCCAGGTCGCGCAGCGCCTGCTGCGGTTCCAGGCCGAGCTCCTCGTCGAGCATCGTCCGGTACGCCCGGTAGGCGGCCAGCGCCTCGACCTGCCGGCCGAGCCGGTAGAGGGCGAGCATGAGCTGGCCCCGGGACCGTTCCCGCATCGGCGACTCGGCGATCACCCGCTCAAGTGTGGCCAGCGCCTCCTCCGGCCGGTTCAGCCGCAGCGCGGCTTCAGCGTGGTCTTCCTGGGCCGACAGCCGCAACTCGGTCAGCCGAGCGACCTCGGCCATCGCGAAGTCCTCGTGGGCGTATTCGGCGTAGGCGCCGCCCCGCCAGAGCGCCAGCCCCTCGTCGAGCAGCGCGAGCGCTTCACGCGGGCGGGTGGCGAGCAGGCCGCGCCCGCGTTCGGCCAGGTCTTCGAAGGCGGTGACGTCGAACCAGGCGGGGTCGACGACCAGGGCGTAACCGGGGTGGCGGGTGTGCAGCACGTCGCCGAGGCCGGCCGCGCGCAGTTGCGTGCGCAACCGGGAGACGACCGTCTGGAGCGCCGCGTCGGCCCGCGCGGGCGGGGCGCCCTGCCAGACGACGTCGGCGAGGGTGTCGGCGGCGACCACGCCGGGGGAGCGCACCAGCAGCGCGGCCAGCAGCCGCCGCGCGTTGCCCGACCGGGTCAGCGCCTCGGCGCCGGGCACGTCCAGCGGCCCGAGGGCCCTGATGCGAGGTGTCACGGCGGCTCCCGGCGCTGGATCATCCGGAAGGAACTATAAGTCGGGGATGTTCACCCGCGCAGCGTCATAATCGCCGCCGCCACCGCGGCCTGCTTGACCTGCTCGTACGGCTCCCGGGGGAACATCACCACCGTGTCGGAGAGCCCGCCGATCGCGACCGTGGCGCGCACCCGCGCGACGAGCTCCGGCGCGCCGCCCATCAGGATCGTGGTGAGCCCTTCGCGGAAGGCCAGCATGCGGGTGATCAGGTCGAGCTCGTGCAGCACGGAGAGGTCGGAAAGGATCATCACCAGCGTGTCGCGCCGCCGCCAGGCCAGGTCGAAGTAGGCCCCCAGCAGCTCGTCGGCGGCGGCTCCCGCGTGCTCGGCCAGGAACGCCTCCAGCTCCTCGAACATCGGCGTGACGATCGTGCGCAGCAGGTCGTCGCGGGAGGAGAAGTGGTAGTAGAGCGCCGGTTTGGTGATCCCGAGCCGGTCGGCGATGTGCTGCAGGCTGGTGTCGCGCACCCCCTTCTCCAGGAAGAGCTCCCGGGCGGTGGCCAGGATGCGGTCGCGGGTGTCGGTCGGCCTCCCCATGGAACTCACAGTGGCTTACCATCCGTTAAGTCAGCAACTTACCTACTGTTAAGTAAGGAGCTTTCGGATGCGTATCCTGATCTCCGGCGCGAGCGTGGCGGGCCCGCTCGCCGCCTACTGGCTCGCCCGCCGAGGCCACGCCGTCACCGTCGTGGAAAAGCACCCCGCGCTGCGCAAGGCCGGCGGGCACGCCGTCGACCTGTTCCGTCCCGCACTGGAGATCGCCCGGCGCATGGGCGTACACGACCAGATCCACGACCGCCGCACCGGCGTCGAACTGCTCTCGTTCCGCCGCCCCGGCGACGCCCGCCCGGCCGAGATCCGCATCGGCGCCCTGATGGCGAAGTCGGCCGGCGACCACGTCGAGATCATGCGCGACGACCTCAGCGAGATCCTCTACGACGCGGGCCGCGACCACGTCGAATACCTCTTCGGCGACTCGATCGCCGCCATCGACGACCGGACGGTGACCTTCGAGCAGGGCCCGCCGCGCGAGTTCGACCTCGTCATCGGCGCCGACGGCCTCCACTCGAACGTGCGCAGGCTGACCTTCGGCCCCGAGGCGGCCTACTCGGCCTGGATCGGCGCCTACCTCGCGGTGCTGACGCTGACCGACCACCCCGGCACACCCGGCCGGGTCGACGGCCTCGTCGCGGTGAACCGGATGGCGGCGGTCTACCACCACCACGAGAACGTGCGCGGCCTGTTCATGTTCCGGCCCCCGGCCCCGCTCGACTACCACCACCGCGACGTGGCGAGGCAGAAGATCCTGGTCAAGGAGCACTTCGGCGACCTCGGCGGAGAGGTGCCGTGGCTGCTCGACCGCCTCGGCACCACCCCCGCGTTCTACTTCGACTCGGTGACCCAGTTACGCATGGACACCTGGTCGAAGGGCCGCGTCACCCTGGTCGGCGACGCCGGCTACTGCCCCGGCCCGGCGGTCGGCGGCAGCACCAGCCTGGCCATGGTCGGCGCCTACGTCCTGGCCGGTGAACTGTCGCGCTTCGCCGACCACAACCACGCCTTCGCCTCCTACGAGGGGGAGCTGGCGGGTTACGTCCAGAAGAGCAGAACCTTCGCCGTCGGCGCGGCCAAGCGGCTCATCCCCGGAAGCGAGGGGGCGCTGCGCGGTCTCGTGTACGGGATGCGGGTGCTCAACCGCCTCCCCGGCCCGCTGGTGCGGCTGCTGACCGCGTCGAGCGTGGGGCTGCGGGTGCACACGTCGTTCCGGCTCCCCGACTATCCCGGCTAGAGCCGGCGGCACTGGTCCTCCTTGTTGCCCCCGGCCTTGTTGCCGCCGCCGGTCGGCCGGGGCGCGTTCTCCTTGCACTGGAGGTTGCCCTTCATGGTGTTGCCCTTGATCTGCGCGCCGCCCCGGTTGCCGACGACCTGGATCGACCCGCCGACACGATTGGAGTGGACCTTCAGGTAGCGCCTGTTGGCGTCGAGCTGGATGTCGGAGTCGATGCGCGACGAGGTGACGGTCGCCGCCCCGCCCTGCTTGACCTGCACGCTGCCCTTGACGTGAGACCCGGCGAGCACGCTGACGGCCTTGGCGTTCTCGCCCTGGACGTTGCCCCCGACCCTGATCCCCCGGGCGACCAGCGTGGCCCCGCGCTCGACCTTGAGCGTGCCCTTGACCTTCGTGCCGACCAGCGTGCACGTGGCCCCCGAGGGCACCCGCAGATCGTCGACCGTGACGGCCCGCAGGGTCGCCCGGCACGCCCGCTCCTCGGCACTGGCCGGCGCGACGACCCCGGCCCCCAGCAGCGCCCCCAGCACGACCCCGCCCAGCAGCACGTTCTTCCTCATCGGAACCCCTCCCGTAGGGGCGGGCGACGCGCCCGCCTGAGAAGAGCTTCGAAGCCGGGGGTGAGCACTCCATGAGCCGCCGATGAGCGGTCTCTCATCTCACCGTGCGTCACACCCAGACGATCGAGATGAGCTCCACCCGCCGCCGGTACTCGATGATCAAGTAGGTGATGAGCCCGGCCCCGCCCTCACCGAAGGTCAGGCTTCGGACAGGCGCGTCGGGCCTCTCCTTCACGAAGGGGACGCCGGTCCACGGGGCCACCTCCAGCAGCACGAGCGCTTCCTGGAGCGGGGCGAGAGCCTGCGCGGGCAGCGCCGCGACCTGCTCGTCGGTGTCCTTGCCGGTGCCGATGACGTACATCTAGCCGGGCAGCTCCCGCCCGAGTTCGGCGGCACGGTCGGAGAGGATCTCCCGCCAGGGGCGGCCCGATCTCGGCTCGCCTCGGTCTGCGGCCTGCTGTACCTGGGCGGCGCGCGCCAGCACCGCCTCGTATTCCCCGGTCGCCTTCATGAGGGCGATGTGCCACCAGTGGGCGAGCACGTCGTTGACCGGGGTCAGATCGAGTTCGTCGCTCGCATGGGCCATCGCCCGCCTGAAGTCTCTGTCGAAGTGGTCGCGATCGTCGCCGGGCAGGCAGGCCCGGATGTTGCGAGGGCTCCGGTCGGCCTTCAGCGACTCGACCACATGGGCTGTGGACAGATCGTGGGATTCGACGGACACGGAAGACCTCCGGTGCAGAGACTCAGCTCACAACTGTAGTTCCCATCCGGGTGTCCAGCTGCGGCAAGGGGCGAGCCCGGCGCAGGCCGCGCCGGGCTCGCCCTGGATCAGCCGCCTACCGCGCCGGGGTGAAGGTGTACGTCACGCCCTTCGCCGCGTTGATGCGCAGGGTCGACTTCCCGGCGCCCACGTTGCTCGCCGTCCCGTCGTCGGCCGAGACGTCGACCTTCGTGCCCTGCCAGGGGTTCTTGACCTCGAAGACGCCGCCCTGCTCGCTCTTCACGGCGACGTACTCCACCGCGTCCCCGGTCCGGGAGGCGCTCACGACGAGGCCGCCCTTCTCGCGGAGGTTGTGGAAGGCGCCGCTCTTGCCGGCCGGCCACACGGGGAAGACCTGGACCAGGCCGTCCCAGCTCTGCAGCAGCAGGTTGTTCAGCGCCTCGATCGCGCCGGCCTTCTCCAGGCCGTGGTTGCCGTCGGCGATGCGCAGGTTGGCGACCGCGTGCTGGTTGATCTGCTGCTTGAGGCGGTCGATGATCGTCTGGCCGGGGTAGCCGACCCGGGCGGCCTGGGTGAAGACCTTCGGGAAGCTGTTGTCCTGGCCCCACGAGTTCATCACGTTGATCGTGTCGATGGCGGTCTGCCGTTCGGCGGCGGGGGAGCCGATGCCGATCTGGCCGCCCGGGTGGATGAATTCCAGGTTGACCGTGTTGTCGCCGGGGCGGATGGCCCGGTTGTCGCTGATCGTGCCGGGCTCGCCGAGGGCGTAGACCGTCTTGCCCTGGTAGGTCGTCGTGGGGGTCGCGGGCAGGTTGCGCAGCATCTTGCCCCACACCCAGCGGTGGTCGGCGTCGAGGCCGAGCCGGGTGCTGGCGTCCTCCAGCGTGGTCAGCAGGAGCTTCAGCATGCCGAGGTCGGCGCTGGGGTTCTTGGCCCAGGTGATCTCGTGGGGGCCGCCCCAGAAGGAGCCGTCGTCCTCGACCCAGTTCTCGAAGAACGCGGCGACGTCCTTCATGAACGGGTAGCCGGTCTCGCGGAGCCACTGCTCGTCGCGGGTGTACTGCCAGTACTCGATGTGCTGGGTCACCGTGAACAGGGCGTTGGCGACCTGGTTGTGGTAGTTGTCGTCGCTCGTGGTGCCGAACGGGCTGATGCCCACGGGGAACAGCACGCCGCTCTTCACCCCGCCGCTCGGGAAGCGGGCGTCGACGTAGTCGGGCTTGACCCGGCGCAGGTCCTCGGCGGCGCGGCGGCGGGCCTCCGGCACGAAGGCGTCGACCGCGTCGAAGTAGGGCAGCGCCAGCTCCGGCCTGTTGGAGCTGTAGACGCCGTAGTAGTTGGCCTGCCAGTTGTAGTTGAGGTGGAAGTCGCCGCCCCACTGCGGGAAGTCGGTGGTGGCCCAGATGCCGTACAGGCCCGAAGCGGTCTTGCCCTCGCGCAGCGAGCTGCCGAGGAAGTACAGGGAGCTGTAGTAGAAGCGCTCCAGCACGTCGTCGTCGAGGTCGACGTAGGAGCGCAGCCAGTAGTCCTTCCACCAGTCGAGGTGGGCGGCGTAGAGGTCGTCGACCGACGCGGCGGTCTGGGCCCCCGCCAGGGCGATCGCGGCCGGGCCCGGGTCGGCCGGGTTCACGCCGCCGCCCGCGACGGCGGTGACGACGTCGACGGTCTGGCCGGGGGCGAGCTCGAAGTCGACGCGCCCGTTCGCGACGGTCGGGTTGCCGCCGATCACCCGGGTGGCCAGCGACGCCCGGGACACGCCCCGGCTGCTCGCCGGGGTCTGGCGGGTGGCCCACAGGGTGTCGCCCTGCACGCCGGAGGTCTGCACCATGCCGCCGCGCGCGTCGGGGGTGCCCGCGACGGTCTGGGCGCGCAGCCTGACCGGCCTGTCGCCCTGCGAGGTGATGGAGGTGACGACCACGTTGCTGTCGGCGCCGGTGAAGGTCTTCATCGTCACGGGCACGCCGCCGAGCTGCATGGACGTGTCGACGTCGCCCTTGAGGACGTTCTGCTCCTCCAGGAACTCACCGGTCGGCTGGGTGGGGCCCTCGGCGTCGTACAGCTCGAAGGCGCCGACGCGGGCGCGCGGGTTGCTGATCGAGTCGGCGGTGGTGCCCTGGGTCGGCTCGGCCAGGTTCAGGCGTAGGTAGCGGGCGGTGACCGGGGCGAACGTGCGGTCGGTCGTCGCGGCGGTGTTGCCGGTGACGGTGTCGATCGTGGTCCAGGTCTGGCCGTCGGTGCTGGCTTCGAGCGTCCAGCTCTTGCCGTTGTTGGCGGCCTCGCCGGGGCGGGCGGCCTGGTCGTGCTTGAGGATGTAGCGGCGGAAGGTCTTCGCCGAGCCCAGGTCGAGGCGCAGCCACTGCGGCTTGCCGACGTTGGAGACCCAGCCCTCGTAGCCGGAACCCCAGGCGCCGGAGACCGCGCGCGACGGCGGGAACGACGGGTGGCTGCTGGACGCCGTCGCGGTCGCCCCCAGCGCGAGGTTGGTCGCCGTGATCGTGGTGTCGGCCTGGATGGTCACGTTGCCGAGCGCCACCAGGGAGGGGCTGCCGGCCGACGTCCAGAAATCTCCCTTGGAGATGTAGAAGGTCTTGCTCCCCTGGCTGCCGCCGGAGGTCACGCCGATGTCGCCGTTGCCGAGGAGGGCCGTGTCGGGCATGGTGCGGTTGACCGCGCCGGAGTAGTTCTGGGTCGTCCAGCGGCCCTTGACCGCGCCGACGAGCTGCTGGATCTCGGCCCACTGCTGGTCGGCGGTCGGGACCGCCGCCTCGGCGGGGAGCGCCGTCAGGAGGGAAGCGGCCACGGCCGCCGCCAGGATGCCTCGGGTTGTTCTCATGGGGGGTGCCTTTCTGCCCCTGCCTGAGCAGGCAAAGGAACCTCTACCGGCCGCGCCTGGACCGGTCGAGATAACGTTATCTCGAAACCATAGAGTGTTTCCCGCGTGTTTCTGAAGACATCCGGCCATAACGGCTTCATCACGCGTCCCAGCAGCGAAAACTTATGCCGATGTCAGCCCGACCTGCTGGAGAACGCTCTCCGAAAGACTTAATTCACGCCGTGGGATTTCTTTGATCAAGGCGATGTGCTGCGACTTCTCTCTGAGAGAGCGCTCTTGTGAACGTATTGACTCGGTCCAGTAACACGGTCAGGATTTCGCGTGTGCAGCCCTCCATGCGAAAGAGACGCTTCGCCGTCCTCAGTGGTTTGTCCCTGCTGTTAAGCGCCGTCGTCGCCTCACCGGGGCCCGCGACGGCCGCCGAACCCCCGGTCGCCGGTCCGCCCGTCCTCGAGAACGGGTGCGCGAAGATCGAGGACACCCTCCCGACCTACAGCGACTGGCCGAAGGTCCAGAGCAAGATCGAGAAAGACCCGGCCATCGAGCGCAAGGTCGCCCGGCTCGTCGCCGACATGACCCTGGCCGAGAAGGTCGGCCAGATGACCCAGCCCGAGATCAACGCGATCACCCCGGCCGAGGTCAGGCAGTACTTCATCGGGTCGGTCCTCAACGGCGGCGGCTCGTGGCCCGGCGGCAACAAGCACGCCCCGGTCGGCGACTGGCTCGGCCTCGCCGACGCCTTCTACGACGCCTCCGTGACGACCCGCACCAAGGTGCCGGTGATCTGGGGCATCGACGCCGTCCACGGCAACAACAACGTCTTCGGCGCGACGCTCTTCCCGCACAACATCGGCCTGGGCGCCGCCGCCGACCCGTGCCTGATCCGCAAGATCAGCGAGGCCACGGCCGAGCAGCTCCGCGTGACCGGTCAGGACTGGGCCTTCGCGCCCACCCTCGCCGTCGTCCGCGACGACCGCTGGGGCCGCACCTACGAGGGCTACGCCGAAGACCCCAACCTCGCCCGCGCCTACGGTTACGAAGCCGTCCAGGGACTCCAGGACTCCAGCTGGCGCCGGATGGGCAACCGCGGCGTCATCGCCACCGCCAAGCACTTCATCGGCGACGGCGGCACCCGCCTCGGCGCCGACCAGGGCGTCAACCCCTCGTCAGAAGCCGAGATGATCAACGTCCACGGCCAGGGCTACTACGGCGCGCTCGCCGCCGGGGCCCAGTCGGTCATGGTGTCGTTCAACAGCTGGACCAATGAGGACCTCGGCATCAACGAGGGCAAACTCCACGGCAGCAAGAAGGCCATCACCGACATCCTCAAGGGCAAGATGGGCTTCGACGGCCTGGTCGTGTCCGACTGGAACGGCATCGGCCAGGTGGCCGGCTGCACCAACTCCAGCTGCGCCCAGGCGATCAACGCCGGCATGGACATCGTGATGGTGCCCAACGAGTGGAAGGCGTTCATCGCCAACACCATCGCCCAGGTCGAGTCGGGCGAGATCGCCATGTCGCGCATCGACGACGCCGTCACCCGCATCCTGCGCGTCAAGTACCGCGCCGGCATCTTCGACGGCCGCCGCCCCTCCGACCGCGTGCTCGCCGGCGACGAGTCGCGCCTCCAGGCCGTGAAGCTGGCCCGCGAGGCCGTGCGCAAGTCGCAGGTGCTGCTGAAGAACAACGGCAACGTGCTGCCGCTCGCCAAGGACGCGAAGGTGCTGGTCGTCGGCAAGAGCGCCGACAACCTGCAGAACCAGACCGGCGGCTGGTCGCTGAGCTGGCAGGGCACCGGCAACACCAACGCCGACTTCCCGAACGGCACGACCATCCTCGCGGGCCTCCGCCAGGCGCTCGGCACGTCCAACGTGACCTTCAGCGAGACCGCCGACGGGGTCGACCCGGCCCAGTTCGACGCGGTCATCGCCGTGCTCGGCGAGACCCCCTACGCCGAAGGCGTCGGCGACCTGGCCAGGCGCACCCTCGAAGCCGCCAAGCTCTACCCCGGCGACCTGGCCGTGCTCGACAAGGTGGCCGGCAAGGGCGCCCCCGTGGTGACCGTCTACGTCACCGGCCGTCCCCTCTACGTCAACAAGGAGCTCAACCGCTCCGACGCCTTCGTCGCGGCCTGGCTCCCCGGCACCGAAGGAGGCGGCGTCGCCGACGTGCTGGTCGGCCGGCACGACTTCACCGGCAAGCTCTCCTACTCCTGGCCCAAGAGCGCCTGCCAGTCGCCGCTGAACCCCGGCGACCCCGGCTACGACCCGCTGTTCCCGGCCGGATACGGCCTCGCCAAGGGCCAGACCGGCAACGTCGGCACCCTCGACGAAACCTCCCACGAGTTCCCGTCGTGCACCTCGACGGGCGGCGGCGGCACGGCCACCGAAGACCTGGAGGTCTTCGTCCGGACCGACGTGGCCCCCTACCGCAGCTTCATCGGCTCCCCCGAGAACTGGGGCGGCACCGAGATCGGCCCCGACGGCGCCGCCGCCCACGCCAACATCAACACGGTGCCCGCCGACGTCAACGTCCAGGGCGACGCGCTGAAGACCACCTGGGCCGGCACCGGCCCCGGCCAGATCTACTACCAGAACCCGGCGGGCGGCTCCGACCTGCGCGGATACCTCAACGCCGACGCCGCGCTGGTCTTCGACACCATCGTCCACTCGGCGCCGACGGCCCGGACCGTGATCAGCGCCCACTGCGTCTACCCGTGCTTCGCCGAGGTGGTCGCGACCAACCTGTTCACCGGCCTGGCCGGCGACGGCAAGTCGACGGTGAAGATCCCGGTGTCGTGCTTCGCGAACGGCCTCGACTTCGAGAACGTGAACACGCCCTTCCTCGTCTACACGGAAGGCGCGTTCTCGGCGTCGTTCGCCAACGTGCGCTGGGTCCCGCAGGCGGCCGACGACCCCGACGCGCTGGCCTGCTCCGACCTGTCGTAGAAACCCCGAGCCGGGCCGGTCGCCGTCGACCGGCTCGGCTCTTTTCTTTCTGTTACGGCTATCGCCTGCCCCGAGACGCCACGACGGGCCGGCGCAGGGCCAGGCCGGTGAGAGCGGCCCCGAACACCGTCGCCCCGATGAGCGTGATGACCCGCCCGTCGGGCCCCGCCGAACCCCCGCCCCCGGTGGCGACCCCGCCTTCGGGCGTCTCCAGGTCGGTCTCCTCGTCGACCGGCTCCTCGTCGACGGGTTCGTCGGTGACGGTCTCGGTGACCGTCGCGGCCGGCGTGGCCGACGGCGTCGTCGACGGCGTCGCGCTGGGGGTCTCACTCGCCTCCGCGCCCGTGACGACCAGGTCGTAGGTGGTGAGCGCGTCGGAGTTCTGCGGCTCGCAGTCGATCAGCCGGTCCTGCGGCGTCGTGCCGAAGGTGATGTCGCCCGGCCGCACCTTTCCGGTCCCGGCCGTGTTCGGCGTCGATCGGACCGCCGTGGCGGTCGTCGGGAGGGTGATCGTGTTCCCGGCGGTCACCGGGCCGACCACGTCGCCCACTCCGGTGCCGGAGGTGAGGTTCGGCAAGGCGCTGATCGACACGTAGGCGTACATCTTCGCGTCGGCCGGGAGAGCCGCGGTGGCCTGGATCGCCGTCGAGTCGGAGTAGGTGGCGCGGTGGGTGATGGAGAACTGCTCGCCGGTGCGCGCGACGGCGGGCATGATGAGCTCGACCCGGATCTGCACCGTCTGCGGGATCCCGCCTTTGGGCGTACAGGAGTATTCGACGACGTCGGTCGCCGCGTAGGCCGGCGGGCACCACGACATGAGGGCCCATAAGCCGATCGATGCGAACACAGCCCGTCGAATGAGCACCGCAACTCCTCGTTCCGCGAAGGCGTATAGGGAGACGGCCCGCCCAGCTCCGTGGTTGACACCACCAGCCCCAGGAATTCTGTCGGACGTGCTCGTTAACGTTCGGGCCGTCAACGGGACGAGAGGCGGAGGAGCCGGCATGTGGGGAAACACGTGGAACGATCTGGGCGAGGTGCGGGCCCGGCTGGCGGCCGGCGCCGACCCCGACGGGTCTGACCACTGGGGCCCGGCCCTGTTCCAGGCCGCCGCCTACGGCAGCCCCGAGGTGGTCGCCGAACTGGCCGGCCGGGTCGCCGACGTCGAGGTCCTCGACGAGGGCCACACCGCGTTATGGGCGGCGGTCTTCCACCGCAACGCCGACAACGCCCGCGCCCTGGTCGAGGCCGGCGCCGATCCGTGGCGGCCGATGATGAACGGCTGGTCACCGGCCCGGCTCGCCCTCGCGGGCCCGACCCCCGGCCTCTTCCCGCCGCGCGACCTTGCCCTGACGCCCGAGGAAGCGGCGGCGGTGGCGCTCGCCGAAGACCTGCTCCCCGCGCTGGAGTCCATCGACGACGACGGCCACAGCATCGCCTGCGTCGCGGGCGTCACCGCCGCCGAGGCGACGCGCCGGCTGGGCGGCACACCCGTGACCGAAGAGGAACGAGACGACGGCCCCGAGTGGGTCGTCGGCGTCACCGATGTGACCGGCGGCTGCGTGGTCACCCAGCCCTGGAACTGGTACGCCTCCGATCAGCGCCTGCTCCGGCGGCTCACCCGGGGCACCCGGGGTTACGCCATGTACTCCAACCCCAAGAGCGGCGAGCAGGGCGCCGGCGCGATCGACGGCGAGATCACCGAGTGGGACACGATCCTCGGCCTCGCTCCCCCCACCGAGGCCGACTCGGCCGAACAGGTGCTCCTCAAGTTCCTCTACGAGGACGACCCGGAGGCCTACTGCTGCGGCTACGCCGGACTGCGCCTCACCGACGCCCGCCCGATCCTCGGCCCGCCCGACCTGTGGATCAGCCTCGATCCCACCCGCTGAAAACCAGTGGCGCCCCCGTGGAAGGGGCCGATTCACTGTCCGGCGGGTTTCCGCACACCGAGGAGTTCCATGTACGCAGTCACCGCCGCCACCGGCCAGCTCGGCCGCCTGGTTCTCGACCGGCTCAAGGGTGACGTGGTCGCCGTCGCGCGAGACGTCTCCCGCCTCCCATCGGGCGTCGAGGCCCGGCACGGCGACTACGACGACCCGAGCAGCCTGGTGGCGGCGTTCGCCGGGGTCGACCGGCTGCTGCTGATCTCCTCACCGGAGCTCGACGCCGCCCGCCGGACCGCCCAGCACCGCAACGTGATCGACGCCGCCGTGGCGGCGGGCGTGACCGCCGTCGTCTACACGAGCTTCCTGAACGCCGACACCGTCGCGACCGGCATGACCGAGGCCCACCACGCCACCGAGCAGGCGCTCGTCGCGAGCGGCTTGGCCCACACGATCCTGCGCAACCCCTTCTACGGCGACGCCTTCCTGCCCCAGGTCACCGACGGCGTCATCCGCAGCAGCACCGGCGGCCGCGGCCTGAACACCGCCTTCCGCGCAGACCTGGCCCAGGCGGCCGCGAACGCCCTGACCGGCGAGGGCCACCTCGGCCGCGCCTACGACCTGACCGGCCCGCTGTGGACGTACCCGCAGGTCGCCGAGGCCCTCGGCGTCGCCTACGAGGAGGTGCCCGACGCGGGCCCCGGCCCGATGGCCTGGCTGAACGGGATGGTCAGAGCGGGCGCCCTCGAACGCGAGACCGGCGACCTGGAAACGCTGCTCGGCCGCCCGGCGGAGACGGTGGTCGAGCGGCTGAGCGTCTAGCAATATCGTCGTGCCCCATGAGCACCCCCCTCATCATCGGCCTGGCCGCCACCCTGCTGGCGCCGTCGGATCTGCCGGCCAAACTCGTGCAGAATCCCCTCTACAAGGCTGGGGCGCTGCCCGCCACGGCCTGCAAGGAGCCGGCGCTCAAGAAGAACGACGCCGCCTCGGCGAAGCGTTACCTGACCACGGTGTTCTCCTGCCTCGACCGGACGTGGGGCACGTACGCGAAGAAGAAGGGCCTGCCCTACAAGCGGCCGACCGTGCACATCATGACCGTTCCCGGCAAGAAGGACGTCTGCGGGACCGAGTGGCAGCACGACTACGTCGCCAACCTCTGCGGCACCACGATCGGCATCATGCTGAAGGACCACATGCTGAAGAAGCCCGATCCGCTCGCCCTCATGGACATGGCGGCGGGCATGGCGGGCCACGTGTTCCTCGACCGCGTCGGCATCAGTGACGCGACCATCGGCCAGATTCCCACGATCACCGACGCCGAGCAGGAGGAGATCAACCGCCGCGAGCTGCTCCAGCGCGACTGCATGTCGGGGGTGTTCGTCGGGAGCGTGTGGAAGTCGCTGAAGCGCCCGGCCAAAGACTGGTCGGCGCTGCTGAAATACCGCGAGCGGACCGGCGACGACTTCGTCGGCGGCCCGCGCCTGCGGGGTGACAGCGAGAGCATCGTCTACTGGATGAAGCGCGGCTACGCCAAGCGCGACCCCGGTGCCTGCAACACCTGGACCGCCTCGGCCCGACAGGTCAGGTGAGTTCGGGTTCGGGCCGGGTGGTCAGCCGGTCGCACCAGGCGATCAGTTCGGCGCGCAGCGGGGCCGCGCGGGCGGCGAACTCCCGCTGCGTCGCCGCGTAGGTCGTGCGGCCCTCGGGCGTTTCGATCGGGATCGGTTCGTAGCCCAGGTGGCGCAGGTCATAGGGGCTGGCGCGCATGTCGACCGCTCTGATGTCCCAGGCGAGTTCGAAGCAGTCGGCGACCAGTTCGCCGGGCACCAGCGGCGAGAGTTTGACCGCCCACTTGTAGAGGTCCATGTTCGCGTGCAGGCAGCCGGGCTGTTCGGTCGCGGGCTGGAGTTCGCGGGAGAGCGGCAGCGTGTTCAGCGGGCGGGCGGGTTCGGTGAAGAAGCGGTAGGCGTCGAAGTGGGTGCACTTCAGCGGGCGTTCCTCGACGGCGGCGGCGACCCGCTGCGGTGACAGGCGGAGCGGCTGGGCGGAGTGGCGGATCTCCTCGGTCCGGTAGACCATGGCCCATTCGTGCATGCCGAAGCAGCCGAACTGGCCCGCCCGGGAGGCGGTGCGGCGCAGCAGGCCGGCGATCCAGGTGATCGAGTCGAGGCGGCGGGCGACCAGGTCGGCGACGTCGAGGGTCTGGCCGCCGGGCACGGCGACGTAGCCGGTGCCGAAGTCGGCGGCGCCTTCCAGCACGGTGAACGCCCCCGGGTGCCAGCGCCGCAACCGGCTGGGGCGGTAGCCGTAGTAGCTGAACAGGAAGTCCTCGACCGGGTGGGCCTGCGATCGCCTGCGGCGTTCGAGGTGGGGCTCGATCCACACGTCCACCCGCGTGTGGTGGGCCTCCTGGCGGGCCCGCCACTGTCGCTCGTCCAGCCTTGTCACGCGCATCATGCTAGACATGCGACGTACCTATGTGGTCACCGGAGGAGGCCGGGGGATCGGCCGGGCCATCGCCGAGCGGTTGTCACGCGACGGCCGGGTGGTGGTGGTCGACCTCGATCCCGGTCCCGTCGGCATCCCCGTGCAGGGCGACGCGGCCGATCCGGCCGTCGCCGAGAGGGCCGCCGACCTGGCCGAGGAGCACGGCGATCTGGTCGGCTGGGTCAACAATGCCGCGATATTTCGTGACGTGTCCCTCCACGGCACCCCGCCGCGCGAGGTGATCGACGTGATCGGGCTCAATCTCGACCCCGTCGTCGTCGGCTGCGCGGCGGCCATCGGGAGGTTCCTGCCGAAGAAGCGGGGCGCGATCGTCAACGTCTCCTCCCACCAGGCGCAGCGGCCGGTCAGGGGAGCCGTGGCCTACGCGACGGCGAAGGCCGCCACCGAGGGGCTCACGAAGGCGCTCGCCGTCGACTACGGGCCTGATGGCATCAGGGTCAACGCGGTCGCGCTGGGTTCGATCTGGACGGAGCGCTACGCGGCGTACACGAACGAGCAGGTGGAGGAGGAGATGCGCCGCCTCCACCCGATCGGGCGGGTCGGCCGGCCGGAGGAGGTCGCCGACACCGTCGCCTACCTGCTCTCCGACGCCGCCTCGTTCGTCAGCGGGGCCGTGCTGCCCGTGGACGGCGGCCGCGCGGCGCTGGGCCATGATCCTGAAGAGGTCTAGGACGCGTACTGCTGCAGGGCCATCTGCCGGGCCGTCTCGATCTCCTCGGCCGTCGCGGTGCCGGACGCCTCGATCGCGGCGGCCCAGGCGGCCACGGTGGCCTGCCCGTATTCGGGGGTGACCTGGCCCTGCGCCTCCTTGCCGCCGAGGAAGAGCTCCAGCGCCAGGAACGCCTCGTCCCAGCCGGGGCCGACCCAGAGCGCGCCCGCGCCGCTCTGCGCCATCGCGAGCGGGACCGAATGGGTCAGTTCGAGGGTGGTCGCGTCGTCGTCGCCGGTCAGGGTGACCGTGACGACGCTCGTCTCGTCGCCGTAGGTGACCTTCAGCAGCGGCTTCTCGCAGGTCAGGATCGTGCCGCCGGCCCCGCCCTCGGTGGCGAACACGCCGCCGGGCCGCAGGTCGCCGCTGACCGGGAGGAACCAGCGCTTGAGGCGTTCGGGGTCGGTCAGCGCGTCCCAGACGTCGTCGACGGGGGAGCGGAAGTCGCGGCGCAGCACGACGGCGACGGTCTCGTCGTCGCGGGTGACCTCGCGGGAGGTCCAGCCGATGTCGATCATTTCTTCCTCCTGGTGCGAGCCAGCTCGGTCTCCAGGGCGTCGAGGCGCTGGGACCAGAATCGGCGAAACGGTTCGAGCCACACGTCGACCTCCCTGAGAGGGGTGGAATCGACGACGTAGAGGCGTCGGGTGCCCTCGGCGCGCACGGTCGCGAAGCCGCTCTCGCGCAGCACCCGCAGGTGCTGCGCGACGGCCGAATGCGAGATCCCGAACTCCGCCCGCACGGTCGCGGTGATCGCACCGGAGGTCAGCTCGCCCTCGCTGAGCAGCTCGATGATGCGGCGGCGCACGGGATCGCCCAACACGTCGAAGGCGTTCACGTGCCCGACTATGTCAGGTCTTGCTTATATAAGTCAACGCCGACATACAAGAGCCCTTTTCTTTACGGCTCCGCCCACCCTGAGACCGGGGCGAGCGGCTCACGACGTACACCCAAAAAAGAAGGGCCCGCGCGGGGAACGCGGGCCCTTCTCGTCTTCTGGCGGTTATCCCTTGTAGCGAGGCGCCTGGCGGTCGCCCGGCAGGCAGAACTCCCCGGTGAAGAAGGTGCTCTCCGGCACGCAGCGCCACATGCTCGGGTTGGTGTAGCTGGGCGCGAGGCGGTCGTCGATCGCCTGCTCCAGCGCGTGGCCGCCCGCCAGCAGCTTCGCCTCGGAGAAGGCGCCGCCGATGAGGGTCACCCCGATGGGGTTGCGGCCCGCCGAGCTGGCCTGCACGCCGTAGCCGGCCGGGATGGTCAGCGCGGGGTAGCCGGCGCGGTCGGCGTAGCCGATCACGTTGCTGCCGCTCGGGACCATGATCAGGTCGTGGTCGCCGAGGACCGCGTCCAGGACCGCCTTGTTCGCGGCCTTGCCGTTCGCGAGGTCGGCCGTGTACTTGGCGCTGGTCGCGGGGTCGGACAGGTCGACCGCGTTGGCGGCCAGCAGCTGGCCCTGCTGGTACTTCAGGCCCTCGACCGGGTTGGCGACGTTGTAGTCGATGATGCTCTGCAGCGTCGTCCCGGGCTTGGTCGCGGCCAGGTAGGCGTTGACGTCACGCTTGAACTCGGTGCCGACGACGCTGTCGGTCGCGGCCGGCGTGGCGACGTTCACCTGGGTCACGGTCGCGCCGAGACCCTGGAGCTTGGCGATCGCGTCCTGGAATGGCGCGCTCGTGCTGGACACCACGGCGATCTTCTTGCCCGTGAGGGCGTCGGCCTTGAGGTCCTTCGTGTAGTCGACCGGGCTCGCCGGGTCGGCGATCACGTTGAGGATCGTCGCGGCGTCGCCGACGCTGCGGGTGATCGGGCCGAGCGCGTCCTGCGACTTGGCGACCGGCAGCACACCGGCGGTGCTGACCAGGCCGACGGTCGGCTTGAGGCCCACCACGCCGGCCGCGTCGGCCGGGGCGAGGAGCTGCGCCGAGTCGGGCGAGGTCTCCATGCCGATCGTGATCGCGGCCAGACCCGAGGCGGTGGCCGCCGCGGCGCCGGCCGACGAACCCGCCGGGGTCTTGTCGGTGTCGTTCGGCAGCAGGACCTGGCCGCCGAGCGAGCTGTAGCCCTTGGGCAGGTTGGCGTCGAAGACGCCGTTCAGCTCGGTGACGTTGGTCTTGCCCAGGATGATCGCCCCGGCCGCCTTCAGCTTGGCGACGAGGGCCGCGTCGGCGGCGGGCCTGGTGCCCTGGAGGGCGATCGAGCCGCCGGTGGTCGACAACGACGTGGCGTCGATGGTGTCGTTCAGCAGCACCGGCAGGCCCCAGAGGGCGGGACGCGCGTCGGGGCTGCGGTACCGGCCGCGCTCGTGGTCGAGCTTGCGGGCCTCCTTGATCGCGTCCACGTTGATCTCGCGCACGGCCTGGAGGGCCGGGCCCTCGGCGTTGGTCAGCGCGATGCGGTCGAGGTAGGCGCGGGTGAGCTCCTCGGCCGAGACCTCGTCGGCCTTGAGCTTGGCCAGCAGGCTGGTGGCCGTCTCGGTCTCCAGCGAGAAGCCGAGGGCACGCGAGTCGTAGCCGGTCACCTTGAGGACGGCGTCGTAGTCAGGGTTGCAACCACCACGCGCGGCGAACGGCGGGGCCGGGGTCGTCTTCGCGCAGCGGTACATGCTCGGGTTCACCAGCGAGGCCGGCTGGCGGAGCTTGGTGGCCTGCTCGATGACGTAGGCGACGCCGATGAGGTCGTACTCGTCGTAGGCGGCGCCGTGCACGGCCACGTTCTGGGCGCGCCGCTGGGTCGCGGTGTAGCCCATCGGGATCGTGATCGTCGGGTAACCGGCCTGCGGGGCGCTCGGCGTGCTGCCCAGGATGGCGATCACCGGGTCGGCCGGCTGCGCCGGGTCCGAGTTGGTGAACGTCATCATGTCGTCGATGGCCTTGTGCCAGGCGGCCTTACGGATCGCCAGGTTGGTCCGGTAGAGCTGCTCGGTGGCGCCGCCCGGGGTCACGTCCGACTGCGACGCGTTCAGGTGGGAGTTGTTGCCGAACTTGAGCGCCTGGTGCGCCTCGGCCTGGTTGACCTGGATCTCCTGGAGCAGCGACTTGATCGGCGCCTGCGGGCCGAGCCGCTCGTAGTAGGAGTTGATGCTCTTGTGCTGCTCGTAGCCGCTGGGCAGCGCGGGCAGCGACGGGATCGTCGCCGTCGGGCGGGGCACCATGACGGCGCCGGCGGCCACCAGGGCGTCGTACGCGATCTTGAGCGGGCTGCCCTCGGTGAGGTTGCCGTTGTAACCGATCTTCTTGCCCCGGACGAAGTTCAGGTCGAGGGCCTTCATGTAGTCGGGCAGCGTGGCGGGCAGCGCCGGGATGATGCCCTTCTCGACGTAGTCGTCGCCGAACATGGCCTTGTACCCGGCGTCGGCCACCGGGTCGGGCCCGGCGATCGAGGCCAGCGTGAGCGCGGCGTCGGAGACGCTGCGGACCATGGGCCCGGCGATGTCCTGCGAGGCCGAGATGGGCGCGATGCCGTAGCCGGGCACCAGACCCACGGTGGGCCGCAGACCCACGAGCGACTGCGCGTTCGATGGCGAGATGATCGAGCCGGAGGTCTCGGTCCCGATGCCCAGCGTCGACAGCGCCGCCGCCATGGCCGCGCCGGTCCCCGACGACGACCCGGAGGGGTTCTGGTCGGCGTCGATGCCGTTGACGACCTGGCCGCCGTAGTTCCCGAAGCCGGAGGGCTGGTTGCCGAAACTGTTGGCGTACTCGGACAGGCCCACCTTGCCGAGGATCACGACACCGTGTTCCTTCAGCTTCTTGGTGATGCCGGCGTCGCTGGCCGGGAACGACTGCCGGAGCGACCAGTTGTTCGCCGTCGTGGCCATGCCCTCGACGTCGATCAGGTCCTTGAGCAGGATCGGCAGCCCCATGGCCGGGCCGAGCGACTTGCCCTTCTTGCGGAGACGGTCGTACGCCTCCGCTTCCCTTAAGGCGTTCGGATTGAGGTCGGTGACCGCGTTCAGTCCGGGCCCGCGCTTGTTCAGCGCGGTGATCCGGTCGATGTACGCCTTGGTCAGCTCGACCGAGGTCAGCTTGCCGGCGGCCATGAGGGAGATGGCCTCGGCACCGGTCAGCGCCTCGAGGTCGAGCTCGACCTTGGCGGCTGCCGGTTGCGCGTGCAGGGTGACGAGAGTGAGGGAGAGAGTAGCGAGGGAGATCAGGACTTTGCGCACCACGTGCTCCTTGAGGAACCCGGTAATGCGCTGGACGCTATAGATCATCCGTTACGGTGATATGTCATATATGTTCCCTGGGCGATACCGCCCGTACTGACGGGTTTAACGGACGTCCGAGACCCTGGACCCTTCCACCACGCCTAGGGTGAGCAGCCATGGACGACCAGCAACGACGCGCGATCACCACGATCTCCACCCGGGAGGTCTACCGGAACGCCTGGATGAGCGTCATCGAAGACGAGATCGTGCTCCCCGACGGCACGCCGGGCATCTACGGCTACGTCCAGCGGGCCGACTTCGTCCTGGTCATCCCCGAGGAGAACGGCGGCTTCCACCTCGTCGAGGAGTACCGCTACCCGATCAAGCGCCGCTCGTGGAGCTTCCCGCAGGGCTCGGCGGTGGCCCCCACCCGCGACGACGAGGCACGGACCGAACTCGCGGAGGAGACGGGGCTGCGAGCTGAGGAGTTGCGGTTCCTGGGACGGCTCGACAACTCCCACGGCCTGAGCACCCAGTCGATGCACGTCTTCGTGGCGACGGGCCTGACCCCGGGCGAGACGGCCCGGGAGGCGACGGAACAGGACATGCGCCAGAAGTGGGTGTCACGCGCGGATTTCGAGCAGATGATCCTGCGCGGCGACGTCACCGACGCGTCATCCGTGGCGGCTTACGGGCTCTATCAGATGAGGCTCTGAAACCTTCCTGCCAGCCATTTTGGGCCGGGTTACACTGGCGCCATGAGTGCCGATCCCGCCTACGAAGAGCTGCACCACCTGGTCGACCGGCTTTCGCCCGGCCAGGCGAGTCGCGTGCTGCGACTGGTGCAGGACGAACTCGCCGACCCGGCGACCGAAGACCCGGTCGCCGAGAGCCCGCAGCGTCACCTGACGATCGCCGGCATCGGCGCTTCCGGCGAGAGTGATATTTCCGAACGGATCGAAGAAATCACAGCGGAGCGGTTCAATCGCTCAGTGTGACCATAACGCTGCTCGACACCAGCCCTCTGTATGCCCTTGTTGATCGTGACGACCAGCACCACTTCCTGTGCCTGCGTCTCTTGGAGAACCTCAAGGGGCGGATCTTCTTGCCTACGACGATCTTGGCTGAGGCGGGTTGGATCATCAATGACAGGCTTGGCCCCGAGGTGCACGCCCGCTTCCTTGAGCTCGCGGTCGAGGAGTTCGAGCTCGTGGAGTTGGGCCCCGTTGACATCCGCCGCATGGCGGAACTCGTCCGCCAATACAGGTCCGCGTGTCTCGACACGGCCGACGTCTCCGTCATGGCCATCGCCGAGCGGCTGGGTGTCAAGCAGATAGCGACCCTGGATCGCCGGGATTTCGGCCTGGTACGTCCACGCCACACCCCCGCGTTCCACCTGCTGCCCGAGACCGTCCCCTAGGAGACCTCGGGTCGGAGCACCGCGCGCAGGTTCTCCAGGACCGACGGGTCTTCGATCGTCGACGGCACCGGTTCGTCGCGGCCGTCGGCGAGGGCGCGCATCGAGCGGCGGAGGATCTTGCCCGAGCGGGTCTTCGGCAGGGCTGGGACGACCGCCACGTCGCGGAACGCCGCCACCGGGCCGATCTCGCGGCGGACCGCGTGGATCAGGTCGTCGGCGAGGCGGGCCGGGGTGATGTCGGCGCCCGCCTTCAGGACCACCAGGCCCAGCGGCACTTGACCCTTGACCTGGTCTGACACGCCGATGACCGCGCATTCGGCCACAGCCGGGTGGGCGGCCAGGACCGTTTCCATGGTGCCGGTCGACAGGCGGTGGCCGGCGACGTTGATCACGTCGTCGGTGCGGCCCATGACGTACAGGTAGCCGTCGTCGTCGACGTAGCCGCCGTCGCCGGTCAGGTAGTGGCCCGGGTGGCGGGTCAGGTATTCGCGGATGTAGCGCTCGTCGTCGTGCCACAGGGTGGGCAGGGAGCCGGGCGGCAGCGGCAGCTTCAAGGTGATCGCGCCGTCGGGCTGGATCTGGACGTCCCAGCCGGGGAGCGGGACCGTCGCCGAGCCCGGCTTGGTCGGCAAGGGGTCCAGGCCGCGGGGGTTGGCGGCGATGGGCCAGCCGGTCTCCGTCTGCCACCAGTGGTCGACGACCGGCACGCCCAGCCGTTCGCCCGCCCAGTGGTAGGTGTCGGGGTCGAGGCGTTCGCCGGCCAGGTAGAGGGCGCGGAAGGTCTTCAGGTCGCCGATCAGCTTCCCGTCGGGGTCGACGCGCTTGATCGCCCGCAGCGCCGTGGGGGCGGTGAACAGCGTCACCACGCCGTGTTCGGCGACGATCCGCCAGAAGGCCCCGGCGTCGGGGGTGCCGACGGGTTTGCCCTCGTAGAGGACGGTGGTGGCGCCGATGAGGAGGGGGGCGTACACGATGTAGCTGTGGCCGACCACCCAGCCCACGTCGGAGGCGGTCCACCAGACCTCGCCGGGGGCGACGTCGTAGACGTTCAGCATCGACCAGGCCAGCGCGACCGCGTGGCCGCCGGTGTCGCGGACGATGCCCTTCGGGCGGCCGGTCGTGCCCGAGGTGTAGAGGATGTAGAGCGGGTCGGTGGCCTTCATCGGCACCGGGTCGGCCGGTGACGCGCTCGACATGAGCTCGAACCAGTCGACGTCGCGTTCGTCCATGCGGGCGACCCCCTGGTCGCGCTGGAGCATGACGATGACGTCGGGGCGGTGCCGGGACAGGCCGAGGGCCTGGTCGATGATCGGGCGATATTCGACGGTACGGTTCGGCTCCAGCCCGCACGAAGCGGCCACGATGGCCTTGGGGGCGGCGTCGTCGATGCGGGCGGCCAGTTCACGCGGCGCGAAGCCGCCGAACACGACCGAGTGGATCGCGCCGATCCGGGCGCAGGCCAGCATCGCGATCACGGCCTCGGGCACCATCGGCATGTAGATCACCACCCGGTCGCCCACACCGACGCCGAGCGACCGCAGCCCCCCGGCGAACCGGGCGACCTGGTCGGTGAGCTGCTCGTAGGTGAACCGCCTGACCTGCCCGGTCATCGCGCTGTCCCAGATGAGCGCGGTCTGCCCGCCCCGGCCGGTGGCGACGTGCCGGTCGAGGCAGTTGTACGCCGTGTTCAGCTCCCCGTCGGGAAACCAGCGGTAGAGCGGGGCGGCCGAGTCGTCGAGGGCACGGGAGGGCGGGGTGACCCAGTCGACCGCGCGGGCGGCCTCCAGCCAGAACGTCTCCGGATCGGCCAGGCTGCGCCGGTACACGTCTCGATAGTCGGCCATGAACTTCACAGTACGCCTGCGCTGTCCGGGGGTCAGGATGGACATATGAGTCTTTCTGATGCGGAACTGGCCATCGCCGCCGCCGAAGCGGGCGCCTCCGTCGTCCGCTCCCTCTACGGCAAGCCGGTGCCCCGATACGACAAGACGTCCGTCGACTTCGCCACCCAGGCCGACCTGGAAGCCGAGCAGGCGATCCTCGACCTGATCAGGAAACACCGCCCCGACGACGCCTTCCTGGGCGAGGAGACCGGCCTGAGCGGCTCCTCCGACCGGACGTGGATGGTCGACCCCCTGTGCGGCACCCTGAACTTCGCCGCCCAGACCCCCTTGATCGCCGTGAACGTGGCCCTGCGTGTGGACGGCCAAGATGTGGCCGCGGCGGCGGCCGACCCGATCAGCGGCGAGGTCTTCTGGACCGACGGCGTCCGCGCCCAGGTCGGCGACCAGGTGCTGACGCCGTCGCCCGACTCGAAGCTGGTCGACTTCAACCTCGACCCGCCCTACGGGGACCTGCTGTCGGTGATCGCGGCCCCCGGCTTCGCCGAGCGGTTCAGCCCCCGGGTCATGTCGACGTCGCTGGCCTGCTTCTGGGTCGCGGCGGGCCGGCGGGCGGCTTATCTGAGTGACGGCGACAAGCGGGACAGCGTGCACTTCGCGGCGGCCCTGGCGGTCTGCCGGACGGCGGGATGCGTGGTGACCGACCTCAACGGGGGACCGTTCGAGACGGGGGAGGGGCTGCTGGTGGCGGCCGACCGGGAGACGCACGAGGCGTTGCTGGGCCTGATCCTGTCCGGCCGATGAAAAAGGCCCTATAGCCTCCCTTCCATGCGGCGATCAATCATTCACACCCTCGCGGTAGTCGGGCTGATCGCCGCGGCGGGCGCTTTCTGGGTGGCGAGGTCTTCGGAGCCGGATCTCGGGGATTACCAGATCATGCAATTCCTGGAGACCTCGCCTCGGCCCTGACAGTGCTTCTGTGAATCCGGTCCCGAATACCACTGCGCGGACCACTGACGGGAGAATCCCGTTAGAGGTGGCTCCGGAGATTCGATCGACGCGAAGGGACCGGGCGCGTTCCGCTGCTGCCAGGCGCCGCGGGAAGGGCATCCGCCGACCGCGATCCGTTCGAGCGCTTTCGGGGAGGGGGTCCCCGAAACATTTCGATCCGAAGGTCGTCTGAAAACCGATGATTTCAGCTATTTTCGACCGACGCTGAAACGTACAACAGAATCGAAGCAGTTCACAGCCGTCTGGTGGGTCGAAAGATTTCGCTGCAACGTTGACGACTTTCGGACCCCTTCACACACTGGGCCAGCCACCCAAGACCCCCCTCCCGAAGGGAGAGCCCAGTGTCCTTCCGTTCGATGGCCGTCGTGTTCACGACGGCCGTCCTCACGATCGCCGGAGCGGTCGCCCTGTCGCCAGCCGAGGCCGCCTCCACGGTCGAGAACGAGGGCGCCGACTGCGCCGTCACCCTGCCCGACGCCGGGTCGCTCCCGACCAACTCCCGCCTGCCCGACCCGTTCCGGCGGCTGAACAACACCCGGATCACCAGCAAGGCCGACTGGCGGTGCCGCCGTGAGGAGATCAAGCGCCTCTCGGAGCGCTTCATCTACGGTGAGAAGCCCGGCAAGCCGTCGAGCGTCACCGGCACCGTCTCCCGGACGAGCATCACCGTCAACGTCTCCCACCAGGGCCGCAGCTCCAGTTTCTCCGCCCCGGTCGAGGTGCCCAGCGGCAACGGTCCGTTCCCCGTCGTGGTCGTGTACGGCGGATTCGGCGCCGACATCAACACCATCAAGGCCGCCGGGGTGGCCGTCATCAGGTACGACCCCTACACGGTCGGCCGCGAAGGCACCCCGCGCACCAACAAGCAGGGCGCCTTCTACAGCATTTACGGCGCGCAGAGCCAGACCGGCCTGCTGGCCGCCTGGGGCTGGGGCGTCTCCCGCATCATCGACGTCATCGAGGCGTCCGGGAGCTCGATCCTCAAGGCCGACGCGACCGGCGTGACCGGCTGTTCCCGCTTCGGCAAGGGCGCGTTCGTCGCGGGCGCCTTCGACCAGCGCATCGCGCTGACCATGCCGATCGAGTCGGGCACGGCCGGCGTGCCGATCCTGAGAGGGGTGCCGGGCGAAGGCGCGCAGAGCCTGAGCAGCGCCTACGGCGAGCAGCCGTGGTTCGGCGACGCGTTCGGCTCGTTCACCGGCAGCCCGAACCGGCTGCCCGTCGACACCCACTCGGTCGTCGCCATGATCGCTCCGCGCGGCCTGTACGTCATGGACAACCCGCACATCGCCAACCTCGGCCCGCGTTCGGCCAGCGTCGCGGCCCTGGCCGGAGCCGAGGTCTACAAGGCGCTCGGCGCGGGCGAGAACATCTCCTACTGGTCGGACGTCGCCGACGGCACCCACTGCGCCAACCGCACGGAGTGGCGCGACCAGCTCACCAAGAACCTGCGCAAACACCTGCTGAAGACGGGCAACGACGCGGGCGCGATCCGCGTCTCGTCCCGGGCGTCGGGCAACCTGGCCGAGTGGCGCGACTGGACCACCCCCACCCTGACCGACGGCCCATACCCGAGCCCGACCCCCACTCCCACCCCCACTCCGAGTCCGACTCCCACGCCGACCCCCACCCCGACGCCGACCCCCACGCCCACCCCGACCCCCGGCGGGGCGTGCTCGGCGACGTACCGGCAGGTCAACACCTGGCCGCAGGGCTTCCAGGGTGAGGTGACGGTACGAGCAGGCACCGCCGCCATCCAGGGCTGGACCGTGACCTGGACCTGGCCCGGTTCGCAGACCGTCACCCAGATCTGGGGCGGGGTGCGGTCGGGCACCGGTCAGATCCGGAACGAGACCTACAACGGCAACCTCGGCCCGAACGCCACCACCACGTTCGGCTTCACCGGCGCCGGCACGGCCGCCACACCTACGCTGACCTGCACCAGCCCGTGATCCTCACGCGATGAGTGGGCCCGTGGCGACACGGGCCCATTTCGTGACTTGCCGCTTTACAGCCGTCCCGGCACGATGTGGGGCTTGTGAGACGAACCCTCATCCCCGGACTGGTTTTAACCGTCGCCCTGGCAGGACTCGCGACGCCCGCCCACGCCGACCCGGCCGATGACCCCAAGCTGACCGAGAACACGCTCTACACCGGTGGCACGATCCCCCGGTCGACCTGCGCCGAGAAGCCGATCAAGCGGCGCAACGACGTGGCGGCCGCGAAGGCCTACGTCACCCTCCTGATGGGCTGCCTCGACCGCGTGTGGTCGAAGCAACTGGCCAAGTCGGGCGTCAAGTTCAGGAAGCCCAAGGTCAAGCTGCTGACGAAGGACCCGGCGAGCTACTGCCGGTTGAAGTGGGAGAAGAACGACTACTCCGACTACTGCGAGGACAAGAGGGAGATCCTCCTGGTCCTCGACCGGACCCTGCTCAACGTCGACCCCGACGACCTGTGGCTCTGGGTCACGGTCGCCAGCAGGTACGCGGAGCACGTGCAGTACCTCACCGGCATCGAGAGGGCCATGTTCAAGATCCTCCCGGAGGAGGGCGAACCCGGCTTCGACGAGACCCTCCGGCGCACCTTCCTCCAGGCCTACTGCCTCACCGGCGTCTTCACCGGCAGCGTCTACGCGTCGATGCCGCGACGGGCGTCCGACTGGCGGGGCGTCGTGAAGGACTGGGCCGGGCCCGGCGACAAGACCATGGGAAGCGCCAAGAGCGTCACCTATTGGATGAACCGCGGGTTCAGCTCACGCAACCCCAAGTACTGCAACACCTGGTCCGCCCCGAACGCGCAGGTTGCCTAACCACGCCCGACTTCGCCGCCCGCCCTTGCGCGATCTTCGGCGAACCACCACGATCGGGGATTTGTGCGACGAGCCCTCATCCCCGGTCTGGTGTCCGCCCTCGCCCTCACCGGGCTCGCTTCACCCGCGGGCGCGCATCCCCAGTCCGACCCGCTGCTCGCCGAGAACGCCCTCTATTCGACGGGGCCCATCCCGCGTTCCTCCTGCGCGGAGAAGCCGATCAAGCGGCGCAACCACGTCCCGACCGCCAGGGCCTATGTGACGTTCGTCGCCGCCTGTCTCGACCGGGTCTGGTCGAAGCAGTTCGCCAAGGCGAAGCTGCCGTTCAAGAAGCCGAAGTTGCAGCTGCTCGCCAAGAACCCGGTGTGGTTCTGCGACCTCAAATGGGATAAGCGCTGGTCGTCCGGCTACTGCGGCGACTACCGGACGATCACCGTCGTCCTCGACCGGCGGATGCTCAACCGCGACCCGGACGACCTGTCGCTCTTCACGCTCACCGCCGCCCTCTACGGCGAGCACGTGCAGCGGCTCGCCGGGATCGAGAAGGCGTGGGTGCGGGCCCTTCCCGAGCCGCAGGACCTCGGTTTCGAGGAGGACGAGGACGACATCGTCCGCCGGGTGCTGTTGCAGGCGGAGTGCTTCGGCGCCGCCTTCACGGCCAGCGTCTATCCGTCGATGCCGCGGAAGAAGTCCGACTGGACGGACCTCGTGCGCAAACGGACCAAGGAGCGCCACATGGGCGGCGCGGAGAACATCACGTACTGGCTGAACCAGGGTTTCACCACGCGTGACCTGCAGGACTGCAACACCTGGCGAGCGGAGAACTGGCGGGTCGCCTGAAATCTCAGGATCTTGCCAAGAAGGGTCCCTATCGTCCCGAGCGCCAAGAACGCTCACACGAAAGGGAATCCCTCCCATGCGGCGTAGTACCTTCGTCCCCGCTCTGCTCGGCGCGGCTCTGGCCGGCGCCACCCTGGTCGGCGTCGCCCCCGCTTCGGCGACGACCGGCACCCCGTGCGAGAAGGCGCCGTGGATCGGCCAGGTTCAGGGCAAGCCCAAGGGCCTCACCCCGGGGGCTCGGGCCGGTAACTACTTCTGGCACGACAAGGCCGGCTTCCACCTGCGCATCACCCAGAAGAAGCCGCGCAAGGCCACGACCTACACCGGCACCATCACCTCGAACACCCCGATCCGCGACTTCAAGTGGGTCAAGCTCGAGGAGAAGCAGGACTCGGTCGTGCTGTCCGAGGACAAGCTGACCATCACCTTCAAGGTCGTCAACCACGGCTGGGTCGACGGCTTCTCGTTCCGCACCTCGTGCGCCGACAGCCTGACCGTCTCGGGGCTGACCATCAACACGAAGGCGCTGCCGGCCGGCAAGGTCTACCTGGGCAAGACCAAGGCCCACCCGGCCTCCATCCCCTTCACCGTGCACCGCAAGGCTTAAACTGCCAGGTCCGGCCACGTTTCGGCCGGAGGAGGTAAGAGCAGATGGGCGCACACCGGATCCTGGCCGTCGACGACGACCCGGCGATTCTCCGGGTGCTGCGGCGCGGGCTCACCCTGGAAGGCTTCGCCGTGGAGGCGGCCGGCGGCGGCCAGGCCGCCCTGGAGATAGCCGACCGGGTCGACGCGATCGTCCTGGACGTCTCGATGCCCGGCGTGACCGGCATCCAGGTGTGCGCCGAACTGCGCCGCCGCGGTTCTGAGGTGCCGATCCTCATGTTGTCGGCCCTCGACGAGGTCGCCGACCGCGTCGCCGGTCTCACCGCCGGGGCCGACGACTACATGGTCAAACCGTTCGACCTCACCGAACTGGCGCTGCGGCTGCGGGCGCTGCTGCGCCGGGCGGGTGCGGCGGCGCCCGTCGGCTCGGGTGTGCGCGCGGGCGGGCTGGTGCTCGACACCGACGGCCGCGACGCCGTCTTCAACGGACGCCCCCTCTCGCTCACCCGGCGGGAGTTCGACCTGCTCGAGGTGCTGGCCAGGAACCACGGCATCGTGTTGTCGCGCGAGGTGCTGCTCGAACGCGTCTGGGGCTACGACTTCGCGGTCACCGCCAACGCGGTCGAGACGTTCATCGGCTACCTGCGCAGGAAACTCGAAGCCGAGGGCGAGCCCCGGATTCTCGAGACGGTCCGCGGCGTCGGCTACGTGCTGCGGGTCCGGTCGTGAGACTGTCGACCCGGTTCGCGCTGGGCGTGGCCCTCTTGATGCCGCTGCTGGTCGGGCTGGCCGGGCTGCTGTTCGTCCGGTTGTCGGTCGACGACCTGGAGACCGCCCGCGACGCGCGGCTGACCCAGCGCCTCCAGGCGTTCACCCCGCTCGCCCTGAACCACACCCAGCGCCCGCTCCGGTTGCGCCCCCCGGAGGGCGAGTCGTCCGAGGGCGTGTACGTCGACCCGGTCCGCGGCCAGCCGCTGGTCATCGGCGCCGTCCCGCCGAAACTGCCGCCCCCGGCGACGGCGCCCGCGACCGACGGGACCTGGCGTTACGTCAGCACCGACCTGGGCCGCCGCGGCCGCCTGTGGATCTTCGAGGAGCAGGGCCCTCTCCAGGCCCAGATCTCCGACCTGTACGACCAGCTCCTGATCGCCACCCTGATCGCGCTGGCCGCCGGGGCCGCCGCCGGGCTGACCCTCGGCCGGTTCACGCTCCGCCCGCTGACCCGCCTGACCAAGGACGTGAAGGCGGGCAACGGCCGGCTCACCCGCAAGACCCGCGCCCGGGAGATCGACGAGCTGGCCGGCCTGGTCAACCGCCTCCTCGACCGCCGCGACGAGGCCGTGCACCGCACCGCCGAGGCGCTGGAGACCGCCCGCGCCTTCGCCGCCACCGCCGCCCACGAACTGCGCACCCCGCTGACCAGCATGGGCGGCAACATCGCCCTGCTCGGCTACCCGACCCTGCCGCCGGAGGACCGCGTCGAGGTCATCCGCGACCTGGCCATGGAACAGGCCCGCGTCGAACGCCTCATCACGATGCTCCGCCAGCTGGCCAGGGGCGAACTGATGGAACCCGACTCGCTGAAGGACGTCGACCTGGCGGGGGTGAGCGAGGTGGCCGTACAGGAGGCGACCCGAAGGCACCGCCACGCCCGCTTCGTCGCCCACCTCCCCGACGCGGCCATGGTCAGGGGCTGGCCCGAGGGCCTGCGCATGATCGTCGACAACCTCCTGGAGAACGCCGCCGTCCACGGCGTCGGCCCCCACGGAACGGTGCGGGTGGAGCTGTCGGTCCGCGTGGAGGGCACGGTGGCCCTGCTCCGCGTGGCCGACGACGGCCCCGGCATGCCGCGCGAACTGCACCAGGAGGCGTTCAACCGCTTCAGCCGCCGCGCGGGCAGCCCCGGAACGGGCCTCGGCCTGACCCTGATCCACCAGCAGGTCGTTCTGCACGGAGGCACGGTCGAGATCGAGCCGTCGTCGGGACGCGGGTTGTCGGTCCTGGTGCAGATGCCGATCGCGTGGCGGCCCGACGGGCCGAGCGACGGATTGTCATGGTTGTCGCTGCACCAGAAGGGCGTTGCCTGAACGCGCCAGATGTGAGGTCACAGACCGGTCTCGCCCGATAAGCGCGGCACACTGACAAGGATCTGTCAGCGCCAATCGGGGATGGTGTCATGTCAGTGGTCGACGACGCCTGGGCTGTGACGGTTCCAGCCGGCTATCAGGTGGGGGAGTGGGAGGTCACGCGGCCGATCGCCTCGGGGAGCTGGGCCAGCGTCTACGAGGGCAGGCGGTCGTGCGGGCGGGTGTCGGCGCTCAAGTTCCTGCCGACAGGGACCGTCACCCGCCGGCAGGTGCGCCACCTGCGGGACATGGCCCAGCGCGAGATCCGGCTGCACGACCAGCTGCGGCACGACCGGCTCATCGGCCTGCACGAGATCATCACGGTCGACGACGCCGCGCGGCCCGAGCTCGACGGCGCGTGCGTGCTGGTCACCGAGCGGGCGGAGCGGTCGCTGGCCGATCTGGTCGAAGACGGCGTCGCGGTACGGCGCACGCCGCGCATCCTGGCCGAGATCTGCGAGGGTCTCGCGCACATGCACGAGCAGAAGTGGGTGCACGGCGACCTGAAGCCGAGCAACATCCTGCTGATGGCCGACGGCTCGGTGCGGCTGGCCGACTTCGGGCTGAGCGCCGAACTGCACGGCACCCACGGCTACCTGCCGCCGATCGGGTCGATGGACCACCTGCCGCCCGAACGCTGGAGCGAGCCCCTCACCGTGAAGGGCAACGCGGTCCGCACCTCGGCCGACATCTGGGCCCTCGGCGTCACGGCCTGCCAGCTCTTCACCGGCCGCTACCCGTTCGCCGCGCCGACCGCGCGCGGCCGCTACGTCGCCGCGGCCGAGTACGCCGCCGGGCACCGCGGCCTCGACCTGCCCGCGTCGATCCCCGAGGGCTGGCGGGCGTGGATCGCCGCGTGCCTCTCCCGGGACGCGCGGGCCCGGCCGACCGCCTTCGACCTGCTGCACCGAGCGCGCGTGCTCAACGGCGCGCCCGACCCGACCACCCCGCTCCCGAGGCGGCTGGCCCGGTCGGTCGTGGCCGGGCTCCTGGTCATCGGCTGTACGGCGGCCTCGACCGTCCAGGACCTCTATCACGACCCCTTCGCGCGGTGGCTGAACCCGGCGGCGACCGACATCCCGGTCGAGTACAAGGAACTGATCGTCGAGGCGGGCACGATGTGCGAGGAGCCGGGGCTCAGCCCGGCGCTGGTCGCCGGCATGCTGAAGGCCGAGAGCGACTTCGACCCCGCGTTGTCCGACCCCGACAACCACGAATACGGCATCGCCCGCTGGACGCCGAGCGTGCTCCAGTACTACCTGCCGAACGACCGGCGGGGCACCGTGCCGGAACCGCCGCTCACGGTGCACGACTCGATCCCGGCGGTCGGGCGGTACCTGTGCGTCAGGCTGCCGCTGATGTCGTCGGTGCCCGGCGACCCGGGGCTGCTGGGCGCGGCGGCCTTCCGCAGCTCCGACGACGTGATCCGAAGGGAGAACGGGGTGCCCGAGCGTTTCCGCGCCCACGTCGAGAAGGTGCGCGCCGCCCGTGACCGCTATCTGCCCACGTCAGCCGTCGAGTAGCTTCAGGTGCTCCTCGCGGACGAGGTCGAAGCGCAGCGCGATCGAGACGAGTGAGGCCCGCTGCCAGTCTGCCTTGCGGGTCTCGCCGTCGGGCTTCACCCGCAGCTTGGTGCGCGCCAGGTAGTCGATGTGGAAGTTGACCCCGCTGCGGGTCAGGTCGGCGCCGCCGATCCGGTCGAGGATCTGCGGCACGGTCGGGATCACCGTGGACGCGCAGTCGCGCAGCTTCGGCTCGCACAGGGCGACCAGGACGAGGAAGTACTTCGCCGACTCGTCGAGCGAGAACATCGACAACGTCGGCTCGCCGTGATGAGGCCGGGCGCGGTCGACGAAACGGTGCTGCGAGGCGAACACGAGAAACGAACATTCGCCGACGGCGACCGGCAGCACGACCCGCGCGAATTCGAAGGGAATGGGCGCGGCGGCCCTTCCCGGCGCCACTTTGACGTATTCGCCGCCGCCTTCCGGATTCTCCACGACCAGCGTGGAGTCGTGGCTGAAATTGGTCAGCATCCAGAAGTCGTGCACGGCCGTGACGGCCCCGGCCAGGCGGGACACCTCGGGATGGGCCAGCGGGAAATCGACGGGATGATTCTCCGCGCCACGCCCGAACGTGACCTCTTCACCGGGATTCAACACCAGCGTTCCCGTGGTGGATCTCTCGCCCTGCAGAAGAACTGTTCGGTCGACGGCCACCCCGCCAGCCTAAGCTCAGCTAATCCTGGGGCGCGGCCACCTGGGGGCCGTGGCCGGGGGCGACCGAGCCCTGGAGGACCAGGGCCGCGCCGCCGATGGCCGCCGAGTCGCGCGGGTTGCTCGACAGGTCGACCTGCACGGGGTGGACGTGCCGCGAGAACGCGCTCTCGCCGAGCCGGCGCCGGATCTCGCTGACGTACCGGGAACCGGCGACCGCGAAGCCCGGCCCCGCGAGCACAAGCGTGTCGAGGTCCCACAGGTTGGCCAGGGTCAGCGCGCCGTCGGCCAGCAGCGAGGCCGACTCGTCGATCAGCGCGCGGGCCTGGTCGTCGCCGTAGACGGCGGCGCGGGCGAGCACGTCGAAGGCGCGCGGGTAGGGGTCGTCGGGGCGGACGCCGAGGCGGTCGGCCAGGCCGGGGATGGTGCGGGCGCGGGCGACCAGGGCCGCCGGGGCGGCGTAGAGCTCCAGGCAGCCCCGGTTGCCGCAGCGGCAGAGGGCGCCGTCGCGCACGACCGACACGTGGCCGATCTCGCCCGCGTTGGAGCTGGCGCCGCGCTGGAGCGATCCGTCGAGGACGACGCCCGAGCCGATGCCCGAGTTCATGTAGAGGCAGCCGAAGGTGCGGTCGCGGGAGACCTGGCGTCCCCAGAACTCGCCGACGGAGGCGGCGGCGGCGTCGCTGTCGACCAGCACCGGCACGCCGAGCGCCGACAGCTCACGCCGCAGGTCGAGCTCTTCGAGGCCGGGCACCGCCAGGAACCGGCCGCGGGCGACGTCGACCGGGCCGGGCGCGACGACGGCCAGCCCGGCCACGCTCTGCGGGGCGAGGCCCAGCCCGGCGGTCACGTGGTGGTAGAGCGCGGCCAGTTGCGCGACCAGGTCGTCGGAGACCGCGACGAGTTCGCGGCCGATGGTGCCGCCGCGGGTGTCGGTGACCACGCAGGTCAGCGCGTCGGCGCCGACGCGGATGCCGACGCCGTACGCCGAGCGCGAGTTGATGACCAGCATGGTGCGCGGTTTGCCGCCGGTCGCCACCGTGTCGCCGGTCTCCCGCACCACCCCGTCGTCGAGCAGGCGGCGCACGATGTTGGAGATCGTCGGCTGGGTCAGGCCGGTCGCCTTGACGAGTTCCACCCGGCTGATCGGGCCCGACGACCGGATGAGGTCGACGACGAGCGCACGGCTCCCGGGTCCCGCAGCCGCGGACTCTCGCCTGGCCAACGTGACCCCTTCCACCTTCACCGGCATTACCTTTACGTGCCACGAGGTTAGTTCACGAGGAGGCTGTCGATGGTCGCTGGTCCGCGGGCGGGCACGCCGGTGGGGCTCGCCCTGGTGCGAGACGCAGAGGTCCTCGGGGCCGAGCCGTTCTTCCACGAGTTCATCGCGGGCATGGAACGGGTGCTGGTGCCGCTGGGCGTGCCGGTGCTGCTGCAGGTGGTGGCGACGGTGGCGCAGGCGTCCGGGCGGATGCGGGAGTGGGCGGCCGCAGACCAGGTGCAGGGGGTCATCCTGATCGACCTGCTGCCGGGCGACGAGCGGGTGGCGCTGGTCGGCGAGCTGGGCCTGCCGGCGGTCGTGATCGGCGACCCCGTCACCGCGCGGGGGTTGCCGGCGGTGTGGACGCAGGACGAGGTCGCGATGCGCGAGGTGGTCGCGAAGCTGGTCGAGAAGGGCCACCGGCACCTCGGCCACGTGGCCGGACCGGCCGAGATGGCCCACACGATTATCCGCCGCCGCACGTTCGACGAGGTCGCGGCCGGGCATGGCGTGCGCACGACCACGTTCGACGGCGACTACTCCGAGGCGGCCGGGGTCCGGGCCGTCGCGGCGCTGGCGCAGATGGACGACCGGCCGACCGCGCTGGTCTTCGACAACGACGTCATGGCGCTGGGGGCGCTGCAGGAGGCGGCCCGTCTTCAGATGACCGTGCCCGGCGTGCTCTCGCTGATCGCCTGGGACGACTCGGCGCTCTGCCAGCTGGCCGAGCCGCCGCTCAGCGCGGTGAGCCACGACGTGCAGGCTCTCGGCGAACTGGTGGGGGAGGCGCTCCGGGAGATCCTGGCCGGCGCCCCGGCGAAGGTGATCAGGGCGGTGCCCGCGGCGCTGGTGACCCGAGGGTCGAGCATTTAATAGATTACTAATCTTTCTTATTGACCCCGGGGCGTCCGGTCCTGTTTGCTGTGGTGCAGCACACCCCAGCAGCAAAGGAAGCCCCATGCGTCGCATCGCCTTCGCGGCCGGAGCTCTTGTTCTCGCCCTCGCCTCCTGCGGCACCTCCGCCGAGGAGCCCCCGGCCGCCCAGGGCGGCTCCATAGACGTCGTCACCCGCTGGACGGCCGGCAACTCCGCCGCCGCGGCCCAGAAGCGGGTCTTCGATAAGTTCACGGCCGAGACCGGGATCACCGTCAACCTGACCGAGGGCCTGGAGGCCATCGACGACCAGGTGGAGACCGCCGTCGCGGCCGGCAAGTCGCCCGACCTCGTGATCGTCAACCTCTTCGACAAGACCGTCGGCTGGCTCGACGCCGGGGTCACCGTCCCGGTCGACCAGTACGTCAAGGACTGGGGCCTCGAAGGGAAGATCAAGCCCGAGGCGCTGAACGAGTGGAAGGCCGCCGGCGGCGTCCAGGGCCTGCCCTACTCCGGGTTCGGCTGGCCGCTCTGGTACAACACCGAACTGCTCGCCAAGGCCGGGGTCGCCGCGCCGCCGAAGACCACCGACGAGCTCAAGGACGCCGCCAAGAAGCTGCGCGCGGCCGGCATCGGCCCGATCACCGTCGGCGGCAACGACTGGACCGGCCAGAAGCTCTTCTACCAGATCGCCCAGTCGTTCACCGACGCCGCGACGATGCAGAAGGTCATGCGGGAGGGCGGCTACTGCGCCACCCCGTCGGTGCTGAAGGGCATCGAGTTGTTCACCGACCTGCGCGACGCCGAGGTGTTCGTCGACAACGTCGCGGGCCTGTCGGCCGACGACATGTACGCGTCCTACTACTCCGGCAAGGCCGCGATCATGTCGGCCGGGTCGTGGGCGTACACGGAGTCGAAGGCGGCGGGAACCGGCATCGAGACCCGCACCACCCTCGGCGGGTTCCCCGTGCCGAGCGGGTCGGCCTTCACCAAGCCGACCGCCTACCAGGGCTTCACCGGCGTCGGCTTCATGATCACCAAGCGGGGCGCCTCGCCGGAGAAGATCGACCTGGTCAAGCAGCTCGTCACCCGCTTCTACGACGACGCCACGGTCGGCGACTTCGTGAAGGACAGCAGCATCGTGCCGCCGACCACCGGCGACTTCGCCTCCTACGCGACCGACCCGCTGTTGAAGGCGTCTCTTGGCCTCGACGGGGCCGTCGACTACGCGGTCCTGCCGGACGTCTGGATCGGGTCGGCCTCCGACCCGATCACGACCGTCCTGGCCGGAGCCTATGGCGAGGCCACGCCGCAGGAGATCTGCGCGGGCCTCGACACCGCCACGCAGGGCTGAGCGACCACCCCCGCCGAGTAGGGGCCGCCGTGCGCCGCGGCGGCCCCACCCCCGCTTCAAGGATCCACATGCCCAGGTCCCGCCTGCTCTGGCTGACCGTCCCGTCTCTCCTCTGGTTCGCCGTCTTCTCCGTCGGCCCGCTCGTCGCGATGTTCGCCATCGCCACGCTCAAGTGGAAGGGGCTGCTGTACGAGCCCGCGTACATCGGCCTCGGCAACGTCACCAAGGTGCTGGCCGACCCGGCCTTCCACGCGGCCGTCCGCAACAGCCTCATCCAGGTCGCCGTCGCGATCCCGGTGATGATCCCGCTGGCCTTCATGCTCGGCTACCACCTGAACACCCGGCCGCGCGGCTACCGCGTGTTGTCGGTGCTCTACTTCTCGCCGGGCCTCATCTCGATCTCCACCACCGGCATGATCTTCTACGGCGTGTTGTCGCCCAACGGCGGCGTCAACGGCCTGCTGGGCGCGGTCGGGCTCGACTCGCTCGCCACCGCGTGGCTGGCCGACCCGGCCACCGCGCTCCCCGCCCTCATCGCCGTCGACCTGTGGCGCGGCGTCGGCTGGACCGCCGTGTTGTTCGCGGCCCGGCTGGCGAGCCTCGACGGCGAGGTGCTGGAGGCCGCGCAGATCGACGGCGCGGGCCGGTTCCGCACCATGTGGCGGGTCGCGTTCCCGATGGTGAAGGACTACGTCCGCACCCTGACCATGCTCCAGTTCCTCTGGACGCTGTTCACCTCGGCCGCGCTGATCCTGCTGCTCACCAAGGGCGGGCCGGGCACCTCGTCGACGACGTTGTCCTACCTCGTCTACGCCAAGGCCTTCTCGCAGCGCGACCTCGGCTACAGCCAGGTCGTGGGCGTGGTGCTGCTGCTGGTCGGCGTCACCGGGATGTTCCTGATCAGGGCCCTGTTCCGGACGAAGGAGGAGAGCCGGTGAAGCCGCGCTTCGCGACCGTCCTGTCGTGGCTCTACGCGCTGATCCTGGCGGTGCCGCTCTACTACCTGGCCGTCAGCGCGCTGAAGACCAACATCGAGATCTTCACCGAGCCGTTCGCGCTGCCCGCGACATGGCTCTGGCACAACTTCGCCACCGCCTGGGAGACCGCGCGGCTCGGCCCGGCACTGCTCAACTCGGTGCTGGTGTCGGGCGTGGCGATCGTGCTGACGCTGGCGCTGGCCGTGCCCGCCGCCTACGCGCTGGCCCGGACCGACAACCGGCTGGCGAGGGTCGTCACGGGCACGTTCTCGGCCGGGTTCCTCATCCCGCCGTTCGCGGCGCTGATCCCGACCGTGGTGCTCGCCATCGAACTCGGCCTGTACGGCACCCGCGAGTTCCAGATGCTCTTCCTCCCCGCCAGCGCGCTGCCGCTGTCGGTGCTGCTGCTGACGCAGTTCATGCTGACCGTGCCGCCCGCCCTGGCGGAGTCGGCCGCGATGGAGGGCGCCGGGCACTGGACGCTGCTGACCAGGGTCTACGTGCCGATCGCGATGCCCGGGGTGGTCAGCGTGGCCATCCTCCAGCTCCTCACCTTCTGGAACGAGTACCTGTTCGCCCTGACGATCACCGGCACCGCGCCGGACGTCCGGACCGTCCAGGTCGCTCTGCCGACTCTGCTCTCCGACGCGACCGACCTCGGCGTGCTCGCCGCGGGCACCGTGCTCACCGTGCTGCCGGTGTACGTCGCGTACGCGCTGCTCAACCGTCGTATGCAGGAAGCACTCACCGCGGGGGCGGTCAAGGGATGACTCAGACAACCGAAACTCCGACCACCGTCCGCCACGACCTCGGCGGCGTGTGGGAACTGACCTGGGCCGGCGGCCCGGGGCCCGAGCGCTCGATCACGATCCCGGCTACCGTGCCGGGCGAGGTGCACACCGCCCTGATGGCGGCCGGGCTGCTCGACGACCCCACCGTGGGCCTCAACGAACTGGCCCAACACTGGGTCGGCCACTCGCAGTGGGTCTACCGCCGCACCTTCCACCACGTGCGGACCGGCCGCACCGACCTGGTCGCCGACGGGCTCGACACCGTCGCCGACGTCTACGTGAACGGCCGTCAGGTCGGCAGCGCCCGCGACCAGCACCTCGCCTACCGCTGGCGGGTCGACGACGTGCTCGTCGACGGCGAGAACACGGTCGAGATCCGGTTCGCCTCCGCCTGGGAGGCGGCGCTCGCCCACGAACACGAGCACGGCCCGCTGCCCAGCCCCTACGACGAGCCCTACGCCCACGTCCGCAAGGCGGCGGCGAACTTCGGCTGGGACTGGGGACCCCACTTCGTCACGGCCGGGATCTGGCGGGACATCCGGCTGGAGACGTACACGGCCCGCATCGACCACGTCCGGCCGCTGGTCACGCTGACGGGCGGAACCGCGCTGGTCGACGTGCGGGTGCGGGTCGACGCGCCCGAGGGCGCCGAGGTCCGGGCCGACCTGACCGATCCGTCCGGGGTCCACCTGGCCCAGGCGGTCGGGTTCGTCGAGGGCGACGAGGCGCGGCTGCTCGTGGAGGTCGGCGACCCTCGGCTCTGGTGGCCCGTCGGGCTGGGCGACCAGCCGCTCTACCGGCTCGACGTGACGCTCGGGGACTTCGACGCCGCGTCCACCCGCTTCGGGCTGCGCAGCGTCGCGATCGACGAGAGCCCCGACGAGCTCGGCACCCGCTGGGCGCTGGTCGTGAACGGCCGGAAGGTCAAGGTGCGGGGCTACAACTGGATCCCCGACGACACCTTCGCCAGCCGGGCCACGCCCGAGCGGACCGCCCAGCGCATCGACCAGGCCGTCGCCGGGAACGCGAACCTGCTGCGCGTCTGGGGCGGCGGTCACTTCGTCACCGAGGAGTTCCTCGACGCGTGCGACGAGCGCGGCGTCCTGGTGTGGCACGACTTCCTCTTCGCCTGCGCGGCCTACTGCGAGGACGACGAGATGGTCGAGCTGGTCACCGCCGAGGCCGAGCAGGCCGTCGCCCGGATGGCCGCCCACCCCAGCCTGGTGATCTGGTGCGGCGGCAACGAGACCGTGCTCGGCTGGCACCACTGGGGCTGGGCCGACCAGGTCGGGGTCAGGGGGTGGGGCGCCCGCTACTACCTCGACCTGCTGCCGAAGGTGCTCGAACGGCTCGACCCGACCCGCCCCTACGTGGCGAACTCGCCCTGGTCGGGGTCGATCGACCGCGACCCGGCCGTCGACACCCACGGCATCAGCCACCTGTGGGACGCCTGGAACGAGCGCGACTACGCCCACTACCGCTACCACGACCCGTCGTTCGTGTCGGAGATGGGCTGGTGCGGCCCGCCCGCCTGGACCACCCTCCAGCGGGCCGTGCCGGGGGAGGAGCCGGGCCCCGGCTCGCCGCTCACCCGCCACCACCTGCGCGCCATCGACGGCCTGCACAAGCTGACCCGCGGCCTCCAGCCCCACGTGCCCGCGCCGCGCACCGACGCCGACTGGCACTTCGCCACCCAGATCGTGCAGGCCCGCGCGGTCGCGGCCGGCGTCGAGTGGTTGCGGTCGCGGGAACGGTGCGCGGGCGCGGTGGTCTGGCAGCTCAACGACTGCTGGCCGGTGATCAGCTGGTCGGCCGTCGACGGCGCGGGCATAGAAAAGCCGCTCTGGTACGCCCTCCGCCACGCCTTCGCCCCCCGGCTGGTGACCGTGCAGCCGGTGCACCCGGGCCCGACCCACGACCCGACGGGCGACGCGGGCCTGGAGATCGTGCTGGTCAACGACACGGCGGACGGCTGGGAGACCGAGGTCGTCGTCAGGCGCGTGCGCCTCGACGGCCGCGAGCTCGCCTCCGTCACGATCCCCCTCAGGTGCCCCGCCGGGGAACTGGTGAAGCACGCCGTCGACCTGGCCCCCGACGACCCCGCCGCCGAGATCCTGCTGGTCGAGGCCGACGGGACCCGGACCACCTGGGCCTACCGGCCCGACCGCGAGCAGACCGCGCCGCGGCCGGAACAGACCGTCGGCGTCACCGTCGCCGACGGGGAACTGCACGTCACGGTCACCGCCGTGACCACGCTGCGCGACGTGTGCGTGGCCGCCGACCGGCTCGCCGGTCACCTCGGCCTCGAACCGCACACGCTCGTCGTGGACACCGCTCTCGTCACGCTGCTGCCCGGCGAGAGCCACACCTTCCGAGTCACCCGCCGAGACGGTCATGAAATCGGCCAGGCCGTTCTCCCTCACCCCCTGCTCGACGCATCGGTCCGGTCCTTCGGAGAGGTCACCGGGCCGCATCGCAAAGGAAACCGATGAAACTCAAGGCCATACTCGGCGGCCTGATAAGCGCCGTCCTGGTCGCGACGACGGTCACGCCGACGTACGCGGCCGCCGCGCGCCAGCTCCACGTGGCGAAGACCGGCAACGACGACAACACGGGCACCGCCCAGGCGCCCTACCTCACGATCGGCAAGGCCGCCCAGGAGGCCCAGCCCGGCGACACCGTCGTCGTGCACGCGGGCCTCTACCGCGAGTGGGTGCGCCCGGCGCGCGGTGGCACCGGCGAGGACGCCCGCATCACGTACACCAGCGCCGGCGACGGCGAAGTCACGATCAAGGGCTCGGAGGAGATCGACACCTGGACGCGGCAGAGCGGCGACGTCTGGAAGGTCACCCTCCCCGACTCCTACTTCGGCTCGTTCAACCCCTACACCGCCAAGCAGTGGCAGGGCGGCGAAGGCGGCTCGTTCCCCGGCTACAGCGCCGGTGACGTCTACCTGAACGAGCAGGCGTACTACCAGAAGCCCTCGCTCGGCGCGGTCACGTCGGCGGCGAACACCTGGTTCGCCGAGGCCGGCGGCGGCACCACCACGATCTACGCCAACTTCGACGGGGCCGACCCCAACGCCAAACTGGCCGAGATCAACGTGCGCCGCCAGGTCTTCGCGCCGGAGGCGTGGGGGCTGGGCTACATCACCGTCCGCGGCTTCACGGTCAAGCACGCGGCCGGCACCTACTCCGACTTCCCGAGCAGCCCCGAACGCCGCCAGGCGGGCGCGATCAGCGTCAACGGCGGGCTGCGCTGGATCATCGAGCAGAACAAGGTGATCAACGCCCGCACGATCGCCATCGACATCGGCCTCGGCTGCGACGAGTGGGCCGGCAACCGGCCCGGCACGACCCGGACCAGTTTCCGCGACACCGCGAAGTACGGCTCGCACATCGTCCGCAACAACTACATCGGCAAGGCCGGGCAGTCGGGCATCGCGGGCGTGTTCTCGTGGAACTCCGAGCTCCTCTACAACCTCATCGAGGACACCAACTACCGGGGCGAGTTCAGCGGCGCCGAGACGGCCCCAATCAAGGTCCACTACATGAACGAGGGCCTGATCAAGGGCAACTACGTCCGCAACTCCAAGGGCGGCAACTCCGCCGGCATCTGGACCGACTGGGGCAACCAGAACGTGCGGGTCACCGGCAACATCGTGCTGAACGCGCCCTGGGGCTACTACGCCGAAGCGGTGCACGGCCCGATCCTCGTCGACAACAACGTCTTCATCGGCGACGGCGACATCCGCATGCTCGACGCGACCGGCGTCGTCTACGCCAACAACCTGTTCCTCGACAGCGGGCGCTTCGCGGTCGACGGCGGCGGCCGGGACAACTACTACTTCCAGCCCGGCACGATGAACGAGACCAGCGCCCCCAACCCGGTCCAGAAGTTCTTCTGGTTCAACAACCTGGTCCAGGGCATGACGCTGCCGGTCGACGCCACGAACAAGACCCACGTGAAGGAGGGCAACGCCACCGGCGCGCTCTCGAACGTGCAGGTCGCGGCCACCAACACCGGCGTGAAGCTCGACTTCACGCTGACCGGCGGCACCGGGGCCACCCCGGCGACCCGGGCGCGGGTGGGGGTCATCCCGCTCGCCAACGAGTCGATCGCGGCCGACGTCACCACCGACTTCTTCGGCAAGCCGTTCAGCGGGGTCGCCGGGCCGTTCGCCGAGGCCGCCCAGGGCGCCAACTCGGTCACGTTGTGGCCCCCGGCGGGCCAGACCGTGCCCGAGCCGCCCGCGCCGCCGGCCGACGTGCCGACGAACCTGTCGCGGGGGGCCGACGCCAAGGCGAGCGCCTCCTACGAGGACGGCGCCTATCTGGCGAAGAACGCCATCGACGGCAACGGTTCCTCGCGCTGGTCGAGCGACCACAGCAACGACCCGAACGCCTGGGTGCAGGTCGACCTCGGCGACGTCTACGACGTCTCGCGGGTGGTGCTCCAGTGGGAGGCGGCCTACGGGAAGTCGTACAAGCTGCAGATCTCCGACACCGGCGACCAGTGGACCGACGCCTTCTCCACCACTGCCGGGGCCGGCGGCGTGGAGACGATCCAGGTCCGCAAGCAGGCCCGCTACGTGCGCATGCAGGGTGTGCTGCCGCAGACCCAGTACGGCTACTCGATCTACGAGTTCGAGATCTACGGCACCCCTGTGCAGCCGGAGGTCCCGGTCAACCTCGCGCTGAACCGCGCGCCGTCGGCGTACACCGCGTCGTCGCAGTCGAACGACGGCAGCGGGCCGACCGACAGCCAGCCGCAGAACGACCGTTCGGCGTTCCGCGCCTTCGACGGCAACGACGCGACCCGGTGGGGTTCCGACGGCGGCGACACGCAGTGGCTCCAGGTCGACACCGGCGCGTCCAACCTGGTCGACAAGGTGGTCCTGAAGTGGGAGGCGGCCTACGCGTCCCAGTACAAGATCCAGACCTCCGCGAACGGCACGCAGTGGACCGACGTGTCCACGCAGACCGGCGACGGCGGCACCGACGAGATCACCTTCGCCCAGCCGGTCGAAGGCCGCTACTTCCGGGTCCAGGGCGTCAAGGCCGCCACCCAGTGGGGCCTGTCGCTCTACGAGTTCGAGGTGTACGGAAAGGCGAAGCCCGCCGACGCCGGTCCGGCCTGGCCCGCCTCGGCGCAGATCGCGATCTCGAACCTGACCGGCACCGCGGGCACCGCCACCTGGCCCGCCGCGTCGGGCACGGTGACCGGCTACCAGGTCTACCTCGGGGCCGCGCTGAAGGCGACGCTGGGCGCGGAGGCCCGTTCGGTCGACCTGACCGGACTGTCGCCGGGCCGGACCTACACGGTCAAGGTCGTCCCGGTCGGCGGCACCGCCTTGAGCAGGACCTTCACCACCCCGGGCAACCCGGCCACGCGGGCGTTGTCGACGACCTACCCGAAGACCTACGCCGACTGGGAGGAGGGGCTGCTCGCCGGTGACGGCAAGCAGGGCCTCATCGTCTTCGGCGACCCGCGCGACGAGACCACGGTCTTCACCGACCGCGACTTCTTCATGGCCCGCACCGAGTCGCGCCCGCACCGCACCTTCAACACCGTCAGCCAGGGCAACCTGCAGCGCATCCGCGACCTGCTGATCGGCGGCCAGTACCAGCAGGCCAACCAGCTCGCGGCCGACGTCCAGGGTTACCAGGGCGGCGGCGAGGGGTCCAAGCACCCCGGCTTCAAGATGACCATGCGGACGGCCGGATCGGGTGAGGTCGTCAACTACGTCCGCTCGACCGACTACTCGGCCGGCGTCGTGTCGGTGAACTGGACCGACGACAAGGGCGACTGGCGGCGCGACGCGTTCGTGTCGCAGGCCGACCACGTGGCCGTGCAGTACCTGCCCGCGCCGTCGGGCCAGAAGCTCGACGTGCGGCTCGGCCTGTCGATCGATCCCGGGATGAACCTGCTCAACAAGGGCCTGGTCGCGACGGACAACTCGTCGGTCGACTACCTGAACCTGCGGGTCAAGTACCCGAACGGCAGCTACAACGCGGGCTACGAGGGCGTCACCCGGATCGTCACCGACGGCACCCGTACCAAGGTGGGCGACGAGGTGCAGGTGAGCGGCGCGACCTACGTCCTGCTGCTGACCCTGACCCAGCGCTACGACGGCACCTACGAAGGCGGCGTGCCCGCCGAGCAGGACTGGAACAGGAACCTGCTGCAAACGAAGCTGGCCGCGCTGCCGAACGACTACGCGGTCCTGCGCGACCGGCACGTCGCCAAGCACCGCGAGATGTTCGACCGCGTCGCCGTCGACTTCGGCGCGTCGGCGGCCGACCGCTCGAAGTCGAACGAGGACCTGCTCGCCGAGCAGAAGACCTCGGTCACGCCCAATCTGGCCCTGTTCGAGCGCATGTTCAACTCGGGCCGCTACCACCTGATCGGTTCGAGCAGCGCGACCGCGCCGCCCGACCTGCTGGGCAACTGGACCGGCGACAGCAACGTCGGCTGGGACGGCTACTACCACCTCGACGCCAACCTCAACCTGCAGATCTCCGGCGGCAACATCGGCGACCTGCCCGAGGTCATGCGGGGCTACTGGGCGATCAACAAGGCGTGGCAGCAGGACTTCCGCACCAACGCGGCCAAACTGCTCGGCACGCGGGGCATGCTGACCGGCGGCAACACGCCCAACGGCGAGGGCCTGATCTCCAACATCAACTTCGACTACCCGTACCAGTACGTCACGGGCGGCGAGTCGTGGCTGCTCTACCCGTTCTGGGAGTACTACCAGATCAGCGGCGACCGGACCTTCCTGGAGCAGCAGTACTACCCGCTGATCAGGGACATGGGCGACTTCTACGAAGACTTCCTGAAGACCAAGGACGCCAACGGCAAGTACGTCTTCGCCGGGTCGATCTCGCCCGAGAACCGTCCGGCGGGCGGGGTGCCGCTGTCGGTCAACTCCGTGTACGACATCGCCGGCGCCCGGTTCGCGCTGGAGACCCTCATCGCCACCAGCAAGACCCTGGGCAGGGACGCCGACAAGATCCCGGTCTGGCAGGAGAAGCTCGACAACCTCCCGCCCTACCTGGTCAACAACGACGGCGCGCTCGCCGAGTGGGCCTGGCCCGACCTGGCGAACAAGAACGCCTACCAGCACCGCCACTCCAGCGGCCTGATGCCGGTCTGGCCCTACGGCGAGGTCACCCCCGAGAAGAACAAGCCCCTGTACGACGCGGCCAAGGTCTTCCTGCAGAAGAAGGACGGCGGCAACTACGAGAACGCCGGCCACGGCCTGCTGCACGGCGCCCTGATCGCCGCCAACCTCAACAACGCCGACTCGGTCAACGCGAAGCTGATGCGCTTCGCGAAGGACGACTACTACTACAGCAGCCTCGCGACCAGCCACTACAACAACAAGGGCGTCTTCGCGACCGACGTGGTCAACTCGGTGCCCACGATCATGATGGAGATGCTGGCGCTCAGCGACCCGGGCTCCCTGGAACTGCTGCCCGCCCTGCCGAAGGGCCTGAAGAAGGGCGGCATCTCGGGGATGAAGGGCAAGAGCCGCTTCACCATCGACCAGCTCACCTGGGACATGGACAACCACAAGGCCCGCGTCACCATCACCTCCGACGTCGACCAGAACCTCACCCTGATCCAGCGGGCCGGCATCGAGCAGATCACCGGCGCGCCCGTGCAGAACTCGCCGCTGGGCGGCATCGCCCGGGTGGTGCCGCTGAAGGCGGGCCAGCCGGTCACGCTCGACCTCACCCTGCGCGACGTCAGCCGGGTCAACCTGGCCCTCAACAAGACCGCGACCGCCATGTCGCAGTCGAACGCCGACCAGGCCCCCGCCAAGGCGTTCGACGGCGACCCCGTCTCCCGCTGGGCCGCCGGGGAGGACCCGGCCAACTGGGTGCAGGTCGACCTGGGCGGCATCTACGCCCTCACCGAGGTCGACCTGTTCTGGGAGGCGGCCTACGCCAAGAGGTACAAGCTCCAGGTCAGCATGGACGGCCAGCGCTGGACCGACGTGTTCACCCAGGCCAACGGGGGCGGCGGGACCGAGAAGATCCCGGTCAACGCCCAGGGCCGGTACGTCCGGATGCAGGGCGTCGAGAAGGCCACCCAGTGGGGCTACTCGCTCCACGAGTTCGAGGTCTACGGCCAAGAGGCGCCGAACATCGCGCTCGGCAAGACGGCCGCCGCGTCGTCGGCGTCCAACGCCTCGCAGACCGCCGCCGCGGCCTTCGACGGCGACGGTTCGTCGCGCTGGAGCGCGAGCGAGGCGGCCGACAACTGGCTCCAGGTGGACCTGGGGGAGACGTACCAGGTCTACCGCGTGGCCATCGACTGGGAGGACTCCTACGCGAAGGGCTACAAGATCCAGACCTCGGCCGACGGCCAGGCGTGGACCGACGTGTTCACCGAGACCGACGGCGACGGCGGCTCCGACGTCGTCGACCTCGGGGTCGACACCCGGTACATCCGGATGCAGGGCGTCACCAAGTCGGGCCAGTGGGGCTACTCGATCTACGAGCTGAAGGTGTACGGCTCGATCCCGCAGACCGGCAACACCATCCTCGTCTCCGGCGTCGACGACGGCGCGTCGTACGGCGACAGCCGCGACCTCACCATCGGCTGGGAGGTCACCGGAAGCGGCGTCACCACCGTCACCGGCACCCTCGACGGCCGGCCGCTGACCAGCGGCGCGGTCCAGCCCCTCTACCAGCTCGGCCTGGGGGAGCACCTGCTGACCGTGCGGGCCGAGACGACGACGGGCGCGGCGTTCGAGCAGTCGCTGACGTTCACGACGGTCACCTCGACCGACGAGATCTCGGCCCTGATCGTGCGCTTCAAGACCGAGGGCGACCTGTCGGCCACCGGCGCGCTGAAGCTGGCGGACGACATCGCCAAGGTCATGGTCTCGGAGGACAAGGGCCGCGAACGCGACCAGAAGAAGATCGTCAAGAAGCTGAACCGCTTCGCCGAGGCGGTCGACGACCCGAAACTCGTCACCGACCCGGTGGTGAAGGCGACGTTCCACCGCGACGCCGCCAGCCTGATCGAGGCCAACCGGCCTGACTAGAAGTCCGGCGCGGCGGGCCGCCGCCGCACCGGATGCCGGGTTCCGTCACCGAGACCCGGCGGTCGGCGCGTCCCCGCCGCTGAGCGATCGGCGGCGGGGACGTTTTCTGTCGGTACCGGCTGCTTCGATGATCTTCATGTATCACCAGGAGTTCATGAGCCACAAGGACCGGGAGGCCTACGCCCGTTTCGACGAGGGCCACCTTCCCGAAGACGAACGAGACTGGCCGCTCTACGCACGCTGGACGCAGTTCCAGCTGGGCCGCCCGGTCGTCGACGAGCAGGTGCTCGAACGGGTGCGCCACGTGGCCGAGCGCGACATCGACTGGAGCCTCGCCGATCTCCGCAGGCTCGTCTGGCGGGCCGGAGCCATCGGTGGGGCGGGCTTCAACCGATACAAGGAGCTCTTCCACATCCCCCTCGTGGCGGCCGCCCGCTTCGACCACCAGGAGCGTCGCGAACTCTTCGACTGGCTCGACCCGGAGTTCCGGTCGCGGTACAGGGCGCCGTGGAGCCCCCATCAGGAGCAGATCCGCAGCGCCATCGGCGACCAGATCGACGCCCTGATCACCGAACCGGCCGAACACGGCCCGGCCGGAGTGGTCAGGAACGAGATCTGGGCGAGCGACCCCTTCGCCCGGCTCATGGCGGAGGACTACGGCCACCGCCTGGTCGAGGTCCTGCCGCTGCTGCGCCACTGGAAGACCGCCCGCTCGACCAAGCCGAGCGCCCGATGGCTGAGGACCGCCGCCTCGATGCTCACCCCCGACGCGACCGCCCTGGTCCGTGACCTGCTGACCCGCCTGGCGGCCCACCGGGAGCGCAACGACGAGGGCGGCTTCCTGAAGGAACGCACGATCATCCCGGTACGCGGCCTCATCTGGACCTGCCATGTGATCGAAGACCGCTGGGTGAACTCGCTGCTCACGAACGTCGGCCTGACCTGCGCCACCGGCGGCAACGGCATGGGCTCCACCTGCCGCTGCGAACCGCTGGCCAACGCGGTCGTCGGCGTGCTCAGCCGCCGGGGCGGGCTGGGCGTGATCGTGCCGCTGGCCCGGATCCAGGCGAAGGCGCGGTCGAGATCCGTACAGAACAATCTCACCAAGGCGCTCGCCGCGGTGGCCGACGAGACCGGACTGTCGCACGACCAGCTGCTCGACCGCACGGTGCCGACCTTCGGCCTCGACACCCACGGCCTGCGCGAGGAGCGGATCGACGGCCACACCGTGCGCCTGAACGTCGACGGCCCGGCGCTGACCTACGTGAACGCCGCCGGGAAGCCGGTGAAGTCGGCCCCGCAGGCGATCAGGAAAGACCCGGTCCTGGCCGACCTGAAGATCGTCCTCAAGGAGATCCGGCAGGCCCAGGCGGCCGAACGGCTCCGCCTGGAACGGGCGCTCGTCCACGAACGCGAATGGCCGTGGCACGAGGTGACGGAACACCTCCTCGACCACCCCCTCACCGGCAACTACGCCCGCACCCTGGTCTGGCAGACGGCAGCGGGAACCACGGGCCTGCCGGTCAGGACGGACACCGGCTGGGCGCTCACCACCCTCCAGGGCGACCGCCACGAGCCGACCACCCCGGTCAGGATGTGGCACCCGATCCACGCGACCGCCGACGAGGTGCGCACCTGGCGCGACCACCTCCTGGAGACCGGCGTACGCCAGCCGTTCAAGCAGGTCTTCCGCGAGCTCTACCTGGTGACCCCCGCGGAAGAGGCGACCGGTGGCTACTCCAGCCGCTTCGCCGGCCACGTCCTGCGCTACGGCCAGACCAAGACCCTGCTGCTCGACCGGGGCTGGACCGGCCTGACCCTCGGCCACTTCGGCTCCTCGGGCGACGGCGAACGGTGCACCGTGACCAGAGACCTGAAGAGCTGGCGGGCAGCCTGGGACATGCACCTGGCGTCCAGCTACTACGACGACAACGGAGGCCAGGCGTCGCTCTGCGCCACCGACCGCATCACCTTCTCGGCCGACGTGCGCGACATCCCGCCGCTGATCTTCTCGGAGCTCCTGCGCGAATGCGACCTGGCCGTAGGGGTCGCCTCGGTCGGCCGCGACGCCCAGGCGACGGGCGGCCACGAGACCTACTGGCACTCCTACGGCTTCGGCGAACTGACCGAGAGCGCCACGACGAGGCGCGACGTCCTGACCCGCCTGCTGCCGAGACTCCACATCGCCGACCGCGCCGAACTCACCGACCGCTTCCTGCGAGTGCGGGGCGACCTGCGGACCTACAAGATCCACCTGGGCTCGGGCAACATCCTCATGGAACCCGACGACGCCTACCTGTGCATCGTCCCGGGCGCCGACCGCAACCAGGTCTTCCTGCCCTTCGAGGAGAACGGCGGCATGTTGTCGGTCATCCTGTCGAAGGCCCTCCTCCTGGCCGCCGACACCACCATCACCGACCCGACGATCACCCGCCAGATCAACGCGGCCAGGGTCCCGCTGTGAGTGGTGACTTCTCCGCGCTCGATCGCCTCACCGCACGGGTTCCCCCGCCGGCCGAGCCCCGTCGGCGCGCCCTTCCCTGGGACGATTTCTTCGCCGCCCTCGGGACCCGTCTCCCGAATGACTTCGTCGCCTTCATCGACCGTTATGGGGAATGCCAGTTCGCGAACTGGCTCGGCATCGCGGACCCGCGAAGGGACACGCCGGAGGAGTGCCGCTGGCTCGCGAGACGAATGCACGGTTACGGGTTCCTCGGGATGCCGTTGTGGCCCGAGCCCGAAGGTTTCCTGCGGTGGGGCACGACCATCGACGGCGACGAATTCGGCTGGATGACGGTCGGTGAACCGGAGAACTGGCCCGTCATGCTCGTCCTCCACGGTGGCGCGAATCTGCTTCAGGAGGAGACCATGACCGAATGGCTGGCCGGTTGGGCGTCCGGCGACCGCTATGACAACAGCGGTTTCGCGACGGGCGGCGAAGGTCACTCGCTGATGTGCGCGCCGTGGTGACCCATCAACAGGTCAGCGACTCTGGCGCTACGAGCCCGTGGTCGGCGAGGGCCTTGAGGGCTTTTTCCAGACATTCGTCGGATGAGAAGGCGTTGACACGGACGAACCAGTCGCCGTTGGTGGCGTGAAACGTCCACGGGCGGACGCCGCCGCGGTCGGCGTCCACTCTCAACAGGGCGTTGACCTCGCACTCCAGCAGCCAGTCGAGCAGGGCGATCGCATCCATCACGGCACGGTACAGCACCCCTTGACGATCAGGCCGATACGCGGTCTTGTGGGGGGAGCGGTCTTCACAGGATCTTGACTGCGCAAGTGAGTCGTGTTGTCATCGGAATACCCTCCATTACCTGTCGGTTAGATAGGAAATTCCGCATGCGCATACTCCGCCGGGCAGCGATCACCACCGCACTCCTCTTAGCCACGGCCGGCCTGCACGTCATCCAGAGCGGCGCGGCCCAAGCCGCGCTTCCGACCGCTGCCATCGCGCTCGGCGACAGCTTCGTCAGCGGCGAAGGGGCCGGCGACTACCAGCCCGTCGTGGACGCCAACGGCACCGCGCAGGGCTTCCCCGGCTGGTCGGCGGCCAACAACAACGCCTACTTCTGCCACCGCTCGGCCAACGCCTCCCTGTTCAAGGCCAACCTCCCCGGCATCCAGGACCGCTTCAACCTGGCCTGTTCCGGCGGCCAGCCCCACGACGTCGCCAACGCCTCCAGCTCCCGCGCCAACGGCCGCACCGTCAAGTCGCAGCTCGACCAGCTGCGCGCCGTCGCGCAGACGCACGACATCGACGTCGTCCTGATCGGCCTCGGCTCGAACAACAGCCAGTTCACCTTCGGCGACGTCGCCACGTTGTGCGCCAACCGCTTCATCGCCGACGCCTGGACCGGCTGGTGGGAGTTCTGGGCCTACCTCGGCGGAGACGTCCCGCAGGAGCCGTGCACGGTCTCCGACCTCGGCAGCCCGGCGGAGGTCGTCACGGCCACCAACGAGACCACCGCCGCCCTGCGGCAGATCCTCGACACCCTCGCCCAGGTCGACGCCGACGGCGTGCACCAGGTCGTGCTCCAGACGTACACGAACCCCCTGCCTCTGGACGTCGCCACGCAGTACCGCGACGAAGACGGCCGCACCGACACCCGCGACAAGTTCCGCGACCTGGGTGCCGAACGGTACGCCGCCGGCTGCCCCATCCACCGCGCGAGCCTGGCCCCCGGCCACGTCTTCTCGACGAACCTCGGCGACCTGGTCAAGAACGCGTACACCACCCTCGCCGCCGAGCGCCCGTCGGCCAACCTGCGCGTGCTCGACGTGCAGCGGGCCTTCGACGGCGCCCGCCTGTGTGAGAACCCCGGCAGCCCGTCGGGCACCCTCGCCACGCCGGTCAGGGTGATGGAGGGCCCGACCGGAACCCACGTCACGAGCCTGTCGGGCTGGGACAAGATCCGCATCCAGCGCGCGGCCAACGCCTGCGTGAGCTACTTCCAGACCTGCCAGGAGTCGTGGCACCCGAACGCCGCCGGCCACACCGTTCTGGGCCAGTGCCTCTCGAGCGCGCTGACCGCCGCTACCCGGACGGTAGTGACGTGCGCACGGAACTCAAATGGGACTCTGACCATCTCCTGAGCCCGACCGCGACGGCGAGCAGCACGACGCTCGCCACCAGATCGAGCACGTAGTGGTTGCCGGTGACGACGACCACCACCGCCATCCCGACGGGAAACGCCCACGCCAGGATCGCCAGGCGTGGGCGTGCGGCCCAGACGGCGTAGGCGGCCCAGAGCGACCAGCCGAAATGAAGGCTGGGAAACGCGGAATAGAGGTTCGCGCCTCGCGACCCGACGATGTCGACGATTCCCGGAAGGGCGAACCGCGGCGGCGACATCGGAATCGTGAAGAAGACCACGAGGGCGAGCGCGGCCATCAGCAGAATGGTGCGGCGGGCCTGGACGTAGACGTCCCGGCGGCGCAGGAAAAGCCAGATCAGAACACCAGCCAGGACGACGTAATAGCCGCGGTAATAGACGACGGCCGGCTGGATGAGCGCCGGATGATCGACGAGCCACTGGTTGGCGGTCAATTCGACGTCCAGCCCGAGAGCGTGTTCCCACGACTGGAGAGTGAGCGCGTTCGCGGTCGCGCGCTCGGCGACGCCTTTCCCGGCGGCGGCGTGCAGCATCGAGAAGAGCAGCACCCCGACGACCAACAACGCGACTTCGCCAAAGATTTTCAGCGGGCGGGAAAGCGTGCTCATGCGGTTCCTGTACGCAGCAGGTCGGCGGTCCATTCCAGCAGCGACCGCGTGTATTCGTCGCCGTCGAGGCGGCGGCGGACCACCCGCTCCGCCCGGCGGTCACCCCGCCTGGCCAGGCCGTAGGCCGCCTCCGCCGCGACGACCAGGCTCGCGTCGTCGAGCCGGGCCGCCAGGGCCTCGCGAACGGCCGCGTCGTCGGCGTCGAGCCCCGCGAGGCCGGTGGTCGCGCAGTCGCGGTTGTCGTCGCCTGTTTCCCGGCTGATCCGGATGAGCGCCGCGACGGCCTCGGCGTCGTCGTGGCGCATGACCTCCGGCAGGCTCCACGCGGCGGCGTACCGGACACCGGCATCCTCATGACCGGCCGACCGCAGCACCTCGGGGAAAGCGCTCTCGTCGCCGATGTGCCCCAGCGCGAACAACACCGAACGGAGCACCGCGGGATCGTCTTCCCGCCGCGCCATCTCCCGCAGAACAGCCAGGCGCGGGCCGGGCCGATATGCGAGCTGCGCCAGAATGTCGGCGCCGAGTTCACGTTCCTCGCTCCGCTCGCCCGCGCAGAGCCGGGCCGCCGCGTCGAAGGTCTCGGCGTCGCCGCGTTTGTGAAGTCGCGCGATCGTCTCCCACCGCTCGGCGTCGTCACGGTCGGGACGCGTGAGGGCTCTCCTGACCATTTCCTCGATCGGCGCAGTCATATCGGCAAGTGTGAAAAGAAGCGCCCGGCCGTGTAAAGCGGGTTACGCGTCGGCCAGCAACCGGTCGAGGCAACGTTTGCCCAGATGCGACATGACCGGATTGCTTCGCACGTAGTACCAGACACACCCGATCGCCTGCACGAACGCCCACGCCTTCCCGCGCTCCCACTCCAGGTCGTCCACCCCCAGCAGTTCCCGGAAGACCTGACGCGGCCCGCTTTCGAGCAGATTCCACGCGCTCAGCAGATCGAGCGCGGGATCGGCCGCCCCGAACCCGCCGACGTCGAGCACCCCCGTCAACCGGCCGCCGGCCACCAGCACGTTGCCGGGCAGCAGATCGCCGTGCGTCATCACATCGGCCGACCGCCGCGGCAGCACCCGCAGATCGGCCCACATCTTCCGCAACCTCGGCACGTCGAGCAGCGCCTCGCTCTGCCGCAGGCAGGTCTCCACCCATTCGTCGTGTACGTCGATCTCCCCGCCCCGCCCGCCGCCGGAGAACGTGCGGCCCCGGGTGTCGATCGCCCGCAGGTCGGTGACCAGATCGGCCAGGTCGTGCGCGAACCCCGCCGACTCCCCGGGATGGTCGTCACTGGCGACGACCCCGGGCAACCACGTCTGCACCGACCACGGCACCGGATAACCCGCCCCCGGCTCGCCGACCGCGACCGGCTCGGGCGTGCGGAAGCGCGTCAGCCCGGCCAGCTCCCGCGCCGCCTCGGCCTCGGCCTCAAGCCAGCGCCGCGTCGGCTCGACCCCGCCAGGAGGCTGCAGGGGGAACCGCGCGGTGTAGCGGTCGCCGATACGGAAGATGGCGTTGACGGTGCCGTGCGAGACGACGCCCGTGACGGCCAGGTCGCGCCAGTGGGGAAACTGCTCGTCGACCAACGCGCGCACCATCCGGGGCGACACCGTCAGCTGGTTTGCCTGCATCCGCACGAGCGTTCCGGCCGTCCGGCCCGTCACGCAAGGTGTTTTCCGTCCTGTTACGGTCGCAGGCATGAAGATCCTGGTCGTCGGCGGCACCGGTTTCCTGGGCGCCGAACTCGTCCGGCAGGCGACGACCCTCGGCCACGTCGTGGCCGCCACCTCCTTCACCCGCCCGGGAACCCCCGACGCCGACTGGCGCACGCTCGACGTCCGCGACCGCGCCGCCGTGCGGCGCCTGGTCGACGACGTCGCCCCCGACGTCGTCGTGAACGCCGCCTACCGCCAGTCCGACTGGGACATCACGGCCGTGGGCGCCGCCAACGTGGCGCTCGCGACGGCGTCCGGCATCCGTCTGGTGCAGGTGTCGAGCGACGCCGTCTTCTCCGGCGCGGCGGTCACCTACGCCGAGGACGCCGTGCCCGACCCCGACAGCCCCTACGGCGCGGCCAAGGCGGCGGCGGAGGTGGTCGTCCAGGCCACCAACCCCACGGCGGTCGTCGCCCGCACCTCGCTGATCATCGGCGACGGCGGCTCGCCGCACGAAGCCCTGGTGCACACGCTGGCCGACGGCGACCGGCCCGGCATCCTGTTCACCGACGACGTGCGCTGCCCCGTCCACGTCGCCGACCTCGCGGCGGCGCTGCTGGAACTCGCGGACTCCGGCCGCGCGGGCGTCCACCACCTGGCCGGAACCGACGCGCTGAGCCGCTACGAACTCGGCCTGCTGATCGCCGCCCGAGACGGCCTCGACCCGGCGCGGCTGCCGTCGGGCACGCGGGCCGACGTCGGGCTGCCGGGGCGGCGCGACGTGCGCCTCGACTGTGCGCTGACGCGGAGACATCTGAAGACGCGGCTGCGGGGCGCCCGGGAGTTCCTGTCATGACCTGCGTGTTCTGCGCGATCGTGGGCGGCGAGGCCGAGGCGAGCGTGCCCTACGCCGACGACCGGGTCATGGTCGTCATGGACATCGCGCCCGTCACCCCCGGGCACCTGCTGGTCATCCCGCGTGCCCACGCGGTCGGCTTCGAAGACCTCGACGAGGACACCGGCGCGCATGTCTGGCGCATCGGCCACCGCATGGCCCGCGCGCTGCGCCGCTCCGGGTTGCGCTGCGACGGCGTGAACGTCTTCCTCGCCGACGGGGAGGCCGCCTTCCAGGAGGTCTTCCACGTCCACCTGCACGTGTTCCCCCGCTACGAGGGCGACGGCTTCCGGATCGAGGCCGACTGGAACACCAGGGAGCGGACCCTGCTCGATAGGGAAGCCGAGGCGATCAGGCGCGCTCTCCCCGGCTAGACCTTCCGCAAGAAGGCGTCGAGGTCGGCCAGCAGCTCGGGCCCGTACTTCGGGTCGTTGAACATCTCGCCCGCGTGCAGCAGCCCGGGATAGACGCGCAGTTCGCTGTCGCCGGTGGCCTCGTGCAGTTCCTTGGCGAGGGTCGCGGCCCCGCCGCTGGTGTCGTCTTCGGCGACGGCGTAGATCGCCGGTACGGTCAGCCTCCCGGCCGTGCCCGCCTGTCCCTCGACCCCGCCCGACAACGACACGACCCCGGCGGCCCCCGCCTCGGGCTTCGCGGCCGCGGCCAGCGCGACCGCGCCGCCGAGCGAACCTCCGGCGTACACGACCTTCTGCGCCCCGGCTTTCCTGAGCGCGGCGGCGACGGCCGTCATCTCCCCGGCGCCGCGTTCGAGCATCGCCTCGGCCCCGACCGCGCGGGGCGCGAAGCCGTATTCGAAGACGGCGACCCGGAACCCGCCCTTGACCAGGTGGTCGGCCCAGACGAGCCAGTCGCAGTGATAGCCCTGCATCGTGTTGGCGATCACCACGCCCACGGGCCCGTCTCCCGCGATCCCGGCGGCGAGCCCCGGAACGGGAAGCGGCGTGAACGCCACCGAAGGCCCCGCGTTGCACCCGACGAGCTCCGGTCCCGGCGAGGTGACGACCGGGGCGGCAGCCGGGGGTTCCGCCTGCTGCCCGCACCCGGCCAGGGCGATCACGAGCACCAGGAGAAGATCACGCGCACGCATGCGGCCACTATCCGCCGCGCCTTCCGGACCGTCAACGACGGCCCGGAAGGCGCGGGTCACGCCTGGTCGAGCAGGTGGACGCTCGGCAGATAGTCGATCTTCCAGTCCTCGTACAGGCCGATCGAACCGCACGTCAGACAGCCGAGCGCGAGGTGGATCCACTTCACGTCTCCGCTCTCCCGCAGCGAGTAGCCGACCGCGGCGGCGAAGCTCTCGTCGCCGCAGAGGCAGGCGCAGTACTGCTCGGCCTCGGCCTCGGCGTCCCAGTGCTCCGCGCTGTCGGCGATGAACTCATGCTCGCCACAGCTGAGACAGGTCCGCCGGGCGGCGCTCTCGGCGTCCAAGACCGACACCTCGAACGACCGCCCGCCGCACGGCCGGCACACGCACTCCCGCACCGCGTCGGCCGCGCACTCCCGGCGGAGGAACTCCGCGATGTCCATCTGGCCGGGTCAGCGCTGGGCGGCGTCGAGCTTCGCCTGGACGGACGCGGCGTCGGTGGGCACGCCCGGCGACTCCCAGAAGTTCTCGATGTTCCCGGCGTAGAGGCCGCCGTAGGCGGGGGCGCCCGGCTGGTAGCGCCAGCTGTCGGCGAGCTTGCCGGCGTCGACGGCGTCGTAGCCGATCAGGTCGAGGAACGTGGTCGCCGCCGCCTTCGCCTCGGCGTCGTCGCCCGCGATGGCCAGGGCGCTGCGGTCGGCCGCTCCCGAGGGCCGAGGCAGCGCGCGCAGGTGCACGTAGAAGATGTTGTTGAAGACCTTGACGACCTTGGACGTCGGCAGGTGCGCCTGCAGCAGTTCGCTCGACGTGGTCGAGCCGGCTTCGAGCTCGGGGAAGACCCCGTCGCGGTCGGGGTAGTAGTTGTTCGTGTCGAGCACGGTCTTGCCGGCGAGCGGCTCCACCGGGACCTTGCGGTAGGCGCCGAGCGGAACGCTGACGACCACGAGGTCGCCCGCCTCGGCGGCCTCGGCGGCGGTCGCCGCGCGGGCCTTGGGGCCGAGCTCCCCGACCAGTTCCGCCAGCGTCTCCGGGCCACGCGAGTTGCTCAGGACGACGTCGTAACCTGCCGCGACCGCGAGCCGGGCGACCGTGCCGCCGATGTGCCCGCTGCCGATGAATGCAACTGTTGTCATATGAGCTGCCAACTTGCGCGTCCCGCTCCGCATTCCGGCCGACCTTGGTAGTTTCCCGGCGTGTTCTCCCTGACCGAACCCCCGCTCTTCGCCCGGCTCAAGCGGGCACACCGCATCCTGGTGGCCGGCGCCGGGGGAGGGTTCGACGTCTTCGCCGGGCTCCCGCTCGCCGTCGAACTGTGGACGGCGGGCAAGGAGGTCCACCTCGCCAACCTGTCGTTCAGCCGCCTCCACGGCCTCGACCTCGACGTCTGGCTCGACGAGGACGTTGCCGAGATCGTCCCCGACACGGTCAGCCGCGACTCCTACTTCCCCGAACCCTCCCTCGCCCGCACCCTCCGCGAACACGGCCTCCCCTCCACCGTGTACGCCTTCCCGAAGGTCGGCGTCACCCCGCTGCGCACGGCCTACCGAACCCTGGCCGCCCGCCTGGACCTCGACGCCGTCGTGCTCGTCGACGGCGGCACCGACATCCTCCTCAGGGGAGACGAAGCGGGCCTGGGCACCCCCGAGGAGGACATGGCCAGCCTGGCCGCCGTCCACGGGCTCGACGTACCCGAGAAGATCGTCGTCTGCCTGGGCTTCGGCGTCGACGCCTACCACGGCGTCAACCACGTCCAGGTGCTGGAGAACCTGGCCGCCCTCGACCGCGAGGGCGCCTACCTCGGCGCCTTCTCCATCCCGCGCGCCAGCCGCGCGGCAGAGCTCTATCTGGACGCCGTCGCCCGCGCCCAGGCCGACACCCCGGACCACCCGAGCATCGTCAACGGCTCGATCGCAGCGGCCCTGACCGGCGACTTCGGCGACGTCCAGTTCACCACCCGCACCAAGGGCAGCGAGCTGTTCGTCAACCCCCTCATGAGCCTCTACTGGGCCGTGGACGCCGACGCCCTGGCCCGCCGCTCGCTTTACCTGGACCGCCTCGAAGACACCGTCCTGATGCGCCAGATCTCCAACATCATCGAGGCTTTCCGAGGGGAGATCAGCCCCCGACCGCGCCGGACCTTCCCGCACTGACGGCGCTCCAGACCCGATGGGTCTCCAGGGCGTCGGAGAGGGCCTGCGCCACCTCGGGCGAACCGGCGGAGAAGAACGCCCGCTCCAGGATGGCCGCGGGCGCCGGTCCGGTGATCCAGCCGGCCAGGGCCGTGTACCACCCGGCGTTGTGGGCGACCCCGACGGTGTAGTGGTGCATCAGCCAGGCCATGTGCCGGGCCGCCGCCTCGGTGGTGTTCGACTCCCACGCGGCCAGGTAGGGAGCCAGGTCGAGCCCCAGGTTGCCGCCGATGATCTCGATCATCCCCATGACGTCGACCTCACGCGGATAGTGGTTCAGCGTGGCCTCCCACCAGACGCCGACGACGTCGAGGATCGTGTCCCGCTCCCGCTGTGGCCAGTCGTCCCACCGGACGCCGACCTGGACCATCAGATGGTCGGCCAGCCAGTCGTCGAACTCGTCGAGGACCAAGAGCTCCAGCAGCCGGGGCAGGAAGTAGCGGAACTCCTCCTCGTCGCCCCATGTGGACATCGCGTTGCCGGCATACGGCGCCAGCGCGGAGGCCGTGAGCACACGCAGCGGAGCCGCCCGGGTCGCCTGAACCTCCTCCGGGGTCACGCAGTGGTCGCACACGTCGATCGTGGCGGGCAGCGGGTGGCGGGAGAAGGCCGCGTAGAGGGAGTCCACGGACCAGACCCTAACGAAGCAGCCGCCCGGGTCGCTGTCGTCGTTCTTGGACGATCAGCGCATGAAGTCACCGTCTGACGAAATGGCGCGGGACCGCAGAATCCCGTCGATTCCCTGCAGAAACGTCTCGGACACCGCGGCCGGATCGGACAGGCAACCCGCCGCCATCGCCCCGTCTCGCAACATGACGAAATGCCGCCCGGCGAACTCGGCCGGCGTCTCCCCGATCTGCCCGAGCAACTCGGTGACGGTCTCCAGGAACCACCGCCGGTGCTCGAGAACGGCCTGGTGGACAGGGTGCTCCGGATCGGGATATTCGGCCACGGCGTTCAGGAACGCGCACCCGCGAAACCCGGGTCTCCCGATGTCGTCGGCGATCCCCCCGGCGATGAGCCGCAGCACGTCGGCCGCCGGCAGGCCGCTGCCGAGCGCCGCCCCGGCCCGATCGCGGATCGCCTGGTCGGCCTCGCGCAGATAGGCGACGACGAGCTCGTCTTTGCCGGTGAAGTGCCGATAGAGCGTCGCGCGGGTCACCTTCGCCTCGGCGACGATCCGGTCGACCCCCACGGAGTGCAGCCCCTCCATGTAGAAGAGCCGCGTGGCGGTCCCGAGCAGCCGCGACCGCGCTTCGGACACCCGAGTGTTCTTCACGCTGCCGACATTAGCAGATAGAACGTTCGGTCTTGACTGGCGAGCATGACCCTGCCACGCTAAATGAGACCGAACGTTCTCCCTCGAAAAAGGATCTCCCCATGCACACGGTCCCCGCCGCCGACGTCGCCGCCTCCCTGCGCCGCCTCTACTTCGTGCGCTTCGCCTTCGCCCTCATCTGGGCCGCCCTGCTGGCCACGACCGCCGCCAGCCTCGGCCCGGTCGCCATCGCCCTGCTGGTGCTCTACCCCCTGTTCGACGGCGTCGCCGCCGTCGTCGACGCCCGCTCGTCCAAAGACAAAGGCCCGGCACTGAGCCTGTACGCCAACATCGCCGTCAGCTGGCTCACCGCCGCCGGCCTGGCCGTCGCCGCCTCATCGGGCATCCCCGCGGTCCTGCGCGTGTGGGGCGCCTGGGCCGTCGTGTCGGGCGTCACCCAGCTGGTCGTCGGCGTCATCCGCCGCAACCTCGACGGACACTGGCCGATGATCCTCAGCGGCGGCATCTCCGTCCTCGCCGGCAGTTCGTTCGTCCTGCAGGCGTCCCAGGAAGGAGCGTCCCTGCTCAACCTGGCCGGCTACGCCACCCTGGGCGGCCTCTTCTTCCTCGTCTCGGCCCTGCGCCTGGGCCGGGCCGCACGCTAGGGCGCCTTGCGCAACCCGGGCAGGCAGGCGAAGCTCGAACCGCCGCACCTGCGTCGACGGGAGCAGGCTCATGACGTACCCGATCTGCCGTTGGATCGTCGCCCTGATCCTGGTGCAATACGGCTTCGCCAAACTCTTCGGCGCCCAGTTCACCGTGCTCGCCTCCGAGCTCGACAAGCCGATGGGCACGGTCAGCGGATTCTGGCTGACCTGGTACTACTTCGGCTACTCACCCCTCTTCGGCACCCTGTTCGCCCTCCTGCAGATCGCCCTCGGCCTGGCCCTGGCCTTCCCCCGCACCGCCCTGCTCGGAGCCGCGGGCGCCGCCCCGCTGCTGGCGGGCATCTCCATCCTCAACGTCTCCTACGGCATCGCCCTCGACGCCCTGGCGGTCTCCCTGATCGGCACCGGCTGCGCCGCCTACGTGTTGTGGCGGCACCGGTCGAAACTGGCGGCGCTGTTCTGGCCCGACCACCCCGCCCCGCGCCGGACACACCTGATCCTCGTGGCACTCCTGCTGGCGGTCCCGGCGTCGTGCTCCTACTACGTGGCGAACCACAACAACCGCTTACGTGACCTCGGGCGTCTTCCAACCGCCGGGCCTCCCGGGCCCGGCCGAGCGCGTCTACTTCGAACACAACCGCGCCTACCAAATGGTCGTGCGCAGGGGTCTGACGTGGCAGACCCACCACTTCGAGGTCGACCCGGCGACCTCGACCATCACGATCTGGCAGACGTGGCTGAGCAAGGGCGAAAAACTGCTGTCTGGACGATATGCCGTGACGGGCGATCGACTGATGATCACCACAGATTCGACGTCCTGGGAGCTGAAACGAACACCACAGAGTTCGCCGCAGTGAAACAGCAGGTGATGACCGAGGCGATCCCGAGCGCCGGAGACGACCTCGACGGCATGTCGACAGACATCGACGCCCACCTGTGGCGCTCACCTCTCATCGAAGAGGTGTCCGTTCGTCATACCGGCGACCCGAACAACCTGATCGCCGCCACGATCCGGCCGGTGCCGGGCTGCTCGGTCGCGAAACTGGCAGCGGAGCTCGAACGAATCTGGTCGACGGACCTCAGCTATTCGTACTTCGAGGCGCATGTGGTGACGACAGGCGAGCGGATGGTCCGCCTCGATGCGGTGACGCGAATCGCCGCGGACGGCTTCTACCTGACGGCCTCCATCGTCGCCGAGGCGGATCCCGTCTGAGGCGCCCAGAGTTGCCTCGACGACGTCGGCGGGAAAGTCAGCAGTGACTACGCTGCCGACCGTGGCCCCTTTCGATCGTGATGCGCTCATTTCCCATTCGCTGGACTATGAGCTGGCGAAGAACCGCGTGACGCTCTTTCACCGTCACACGGCCCTGGAAGAGGCGATCGACTGGTTGCGAGCCCACGGCTACGAGATCGTCCGCATGGACGCATCAACGTGGACGACGGCGGCCGATCTCCATCGCGACTTCGCGCGCGGTTTCGACTTCCCCGACTACTACGGCGCCAACATGGCCGCTTTGAACGACTGCCTGAGCGACGTCGCGGCCGGCGCTTACGGGAGCTCACCCGACGCGACCGGGCTCGCCCTGGTGCTCACCGGCTACGACGACTTCGCGAAGCGACACCATGAGGTCGCACAGGCGACGCTCGACGTGGTCGCCGAGAATGCCCTGTCGGCGATGAGATTCGGCCACCGCCTGTTCTGCCTGGTCCAGTCCGATGACCCCAAGCCGGTGGACGCGAGCTGGAACAGCCTTGACAGGGACGACGTTCTGGTCCGGACCCTGGCCGAACTGGTCATGGATATGGCCTGGTTCTTCGAATCGTGCGACGACTCGGTCGTCGATCCCGATGATGCGGTGAAGCAAATGGAGTGGATATCTCACAAGCTCGGCACCCTGCCGACCGAAGCCCGAACCAGGCTGATCGCCCTGATCGACGAAAGAGCGGAATCCGAACCCGAGCTCCGCGAGTTCCTCCAGTCCCTCGCCGAGAACAGCGGACTCTAAAAACTCATCCGCCCTTCGAAAGCGCCGTGACCTCCCCCGACCTGGACACGTCGTACCCGCCAAGCGAAGAGACCCTGTCCCGCAAACTCGCCGTCTGCAGCGCCGCGACGAGCTGAGCAGCCGGCCCGAGCGCATTGCCGGCCACCGCGATGTCGAACTCCTCCCAGGCCAGCGGCACGAACTCCAGCCCCATGTCAGCAGCCGCCGACCGCACTCCGAGGCCGACGTCCACAGTGCCCGTGGCGACAGCCAGAGCGACCTCGAGATGCGACCCGGCCTCAGGCCCCCGAAGCCCATCGGGGTCGTGGCCGCCCGCGAGCAGCAGCCGATCGAGCAGCAGCCGCGTCCCGGTCCCCGGACGCCGGACCGACACCCGCCGCCCCACCAGATCGCCGATGCCGCCGATGGAGTCGCCGGGCCGCACGATCAACCCCTGCTCCCGCCGCCAGAGGTGGATCAGATGCGGATCGAGCCCCCGCAACATCCCGCGCGCGAACGGCGCGTTGTACACCCCGGTGTGGTGCAGCAGATGAATCGCGGCCCCGTCGGCCCGGCCAAGCCGCACCGCCCCCAGCCCGGCGACGCTGCCCTCCCCGGCGAGGAGCCGCAGCCTCCCGTCCAAGACACCGGACACGAGCCCCAGGGCCGGATCGTCGCTGCCGGAAAGCGTGAAGACCGAATCACCATGCAGAAACCGCCGAGCCGCGAGCACGGCGCCAGCAGCCACCCGGGCGCGCCGCCGATCGGCCAGCTCAAGCACCCCCGCGTCGGCCAGCTGCCGCTGCGCCCGGCTGACCGTGGACGTCGTCGTGCCCCACTGCTGCGCGAGGTCACGCACCCCCGGCAGTTCGTCGCCGGGCTCAAGCGTCCCGGCGCTGACGCGGTGGGCGAGATCGGCGCAGATCTCCCGGTATCGAGTCACGCTTGCATACTGCATACTTGATTCTTGCACTGGTCTGTAGTACCTCAGAATGGGTCACCGTGATGCGTAAAACACTGACTGTCTTTTCGGCCTGGATCGCGGCGGCCCTGCTGGCAGGTTGCGGGACCACCACCACCCCCACCGGAGCGGCGTCAGCACCCCCCGCAGACAAGTCCCTGATCCTGGCCACCACGACCAGCACCCAAGACAGCGGCCTGCTCGACGAACTGCTGCCCGCCTTCACCCGCGACAGCGGCTGGCAGGTCAAGACTCTGGCGGTCGGCAGCGGCCAGGCCATCGAGCTTGGACGTCGCGGCGAAGCCGACGCCCTCCTGGTGCATTCGCCCGCCGCCGAGACGGAGTTCATGGCCGAGGGCACCGCCGGCTCGCGACGACTGGTGATGCACAACGACTTCGTCCTGGTGGGCCCTAAAGACGACCCGGCCGACATAAAGGGCGCGGCCGCGTCCGAGGCGATGAAGAAGATCGCCGCAGCCGAGGCCGTGTTCGTCTCCAGAGGTGACGAGTCGGGCACGCACGCCAAGGAAGAGGGCCTCTGGACCAAGGCCGGCGTGACCCCCGGCGGATCCTGGTACCAGTCGACCGGCCAGGGCATGGGCGAGACCCTGCGGGTCGCCAGCGAGAAGGCCGGCTACACCCTCTCCGACCGCGCCACCTATCTGTCGCAGCGCGGCAGCCTGGCCCTTGACGTGCTCAGCGAGGGCGATCCGGGCCTGCTGAACGTCTACCACGTCATCGAGATGACGAAGAAGGCCGGCCAGCTGGTGCAGCCCGACGGCGCGAAGGCGTTCGCCGACTGGATCGTCGGCCCCCCGGCGCAGCAAATCATCGGCGAGTTCGGCCGCGCCAAGTTCGGCCAGCCGTTGTTCACCCCCGACGCCGGCAAGGACGAGTCGACTTTGGGCCAGTGACATGGACGTCCTGCTCAACGGTCTCGTAGACGCGGTCAGACTGCTCCTCACCGGCGACCAGGACAGCTGGTCGATCACCGCACTGACCCTGCGAGTCTCGTTGACCGCGACCGTGATCGCCCTGCTGATCGGCGTGCCACTGGGCGCGACCATCGCCCTGGCCCGCTTCCCGGGCCGCCGCGTGGCCCTGGCCGCGGCCAACACTGGCATGGGCATGCCCCCGGTGGTGGTCGGCCTGTTCGTCACCGTCCTGCTGTGGCGCAGCGGCCCGATCGGCAGCCTCGGCCTGCTCTACACCCCCACCGCGATGGTCATCGCCCAGGCCGCGATCGCCACCCCGATCGTGATCGCCCTGGTAGCGGCGGCCCTGCAACAGGTAGACCCGGACTTCCGCGCCCAGATGCAGGCCCTGGGCGCGACCCCGGTCAGAGCCTTCGCCGCCCTGCTGGCCGAAGCGAGACTGCCGCTGCTGGCCGCCGCGATGGCCGCGTTCGGCGCGGTGGTGAGCGAAGTGGGCGCCGCCCAGATGGTCGGCGGCAACCTGGCCGGCCAGACGAGAGTCCTGACCACCGCGGCGGTCCTGGCCACCAGCCGGGGCCAGTTCTCGTTGGCGATCGCGTTCGGCCTGATCCTGCTCCTGATCGCGTTCTGCGTGAACCTGTCACTCACCCTGATCCAGCAACGGCAGACGAGCCCGAGATGAGCACCGGAATCGGCTGCAGAAACCTCCGCGTGTACGCCAACCGCAGGCAGCTGCTCGAAGTCCCGGACCTGCACGTGGCGTCCGGCCGCACACTGGCCGTCCTGGGCCCGAACGGCGCGGGAAAATCGACCCTGCTCCGCGCCCTGGGCCACCTCAGCACCCACCGGGTAACCGGCGAGATCCTCCTGGACGCCCGCCCCGCGACACGAGCGGAGATGCGCGAAGCAGTGGTAGCCGTCCTCCAGAGACCGATCATGCGCCGCGGCACGGTAGCCGCCAACGTGACCACGGGCCTGCGCTTCCGCGGCCTGAGCCGCCGCGAAGCCGAGACCCGCGCGAGGCCATGGATCGAAGCCCTCGGCCTGGACGCCCTGGCCGACCGCGACGCCCGCAGCCTGTCCATCGGCGAAGCCCAGCGAGTCAGCATCACCCGAGCATTGGCGGTCGGCCCCCGGGTGCTGCTCCTCGACGAGCCGTTCAGCGGACTCGACAACACCACCCGAGCCGACCTGCTCGCCGACCTACGCGCGGCACTGACGGGCCAGCCGACGGCGACGATCCTGGTCACCCACGACAGGCACGAGGCCCTAGCGCTGGCCGAAGACACGGCGTTGCTGATCGACGGCCGCATCCGCCAACACGGCCCGACGACCGAAGTCCTGGACAACCCCGGCGACGTCGATACGGCAAGACTGCTCGGCTACACCAACCTCCTCCCACCAGCTCTCACCGGCGGCCCGAACACCCTGGTAGCGCGCCCCGAACACACCCAACTCGTCCGGGACGAAACCGACGAGGCAGGGCTGGTACCCGGAACCCTCCGGCGGACGGTCGCGCTGGGCATCGCCACCCGCGTCGACGTCGACACGTCCAGCGGCCCTCTGACCTGCCTGCACCCGGGCGACCTGCTCGCCACCGAGCTTCCTCCGGTAGGCAGCGACGTCCACGTCAGGATTCGGGAGACACGGTCGCTGACGGCGCGCTCTTAGAGATCAAGGCATCCTCATAGGGCGTCTCAGAGTGCCCGCAGATCCTTCACCGTGAGGCTTCCAGGCATCGCCTCGTCTCCGCACCATTCCCTCGGGCGTTCAACGGAGATCGTCGCTCCGGACACGAAGAACCCGGGATCGAGGTCGCATGTCAATCGAGTGCCTTGCGGCGCATGGGGCACGCACTCTTCCGGTACGTCGACGGGTAGTGCGGCGACCAGTCGCTGGCGCACACCTCGATGGTTGTTGAGGCCGGTGCCCACCGACTTTGACTCAGCAGGGAGTCGAAGAAACTCAACCGAGGCCGACCGCTCTCGTCAGCGACATGGTGCAGAGTTACGGTGAAGCGCAGATCACGGGTGATCTCGACCCCGACGTTCGGGTGTTCCCCCTCACCGGAATGAAGAGCGTCCATGATCACAGCGCGCAGCTGACCGACTCGGAAATACATCGCGGGACGATTACGAACCGAATCTTCGAAGCGCAACACCGTGAGGTGCTCGGCCCCACAAGCCCCCTCCTCACCAGTGAACAGATGTGTGTGCTCAGCATGACGTTCGTCCAAAAGCCAGAACGCCAGGGCGGGATTGCCGCGCGCGGTTGTCCACTCAACAAATCGCATCAGCATCACGCCAGCCCGACGGAGAAGGCCAGTCCCTTCGCTATCCGCAGCGCATGCGAAGGGAGGGACCCAATACCGTGAGGGTGGTGCGAGTCGAGCAATGTGCATCCTTGCGAATCATCGACAGCGGGCTGGATCTTGCCCAGATCTCCGAGCTGCTGGGCATCTGGCCCCCACAAAGCGCTTCATCCGACGACTGGAAGCTCGAATCCTCCGCGGGCGACTCCGCGGTCTCCCTCGAGACACAGATCAACGAGATCGTCACCCCCCTGCTCGGCCAAGCGGACAAGATCAGAGAGTTGGTCGATCGAGGGGCCAAGGTGGAGCTCTTTCTCACCCGAAGCCTGCTCGGACCTGGAGTGGGACATCTGTGCTTCATGCTCGACGTATCCGTGATCAAATTCCTGGCCGAGGTCGACGCATCGGTGTGGTTCGACGAATACGACGAGACCAGCGCAGACGATAGACCCAAGTAGAGATCTAAGGCGGGTTCAGCCCACATACGCTGCCCTCCGCTTAGGTCGGGGTTGTATGCATGGAGCTAATCGGCCTCCCACATTGCAAGCCACTGGCTGATCGTCAAGGGCCGGCCCCGGCCATAAACGGAGGCTGTAGATGCCAATTTCCTCAAGTTCGAGTAGGGATACATCTCCGCTCACCACCGCAGATCCTGGCAGCAACCGCTGAGGTTCAGGCTGGAGAGCCAGGTCTGCGCGCCAGAATGACGGGCACCAGATGCTCAACCCGCTGGTGGGACGTCCGCCTTCTTGTTGGTGGGCAGCGGTGCTGCAATTATTGATCATGCGATATTTCAGCTCGACAGGCTGGATGGCGATCTTCTCAGGAACGGAGACCGAGGTCGGACGTGCGCGACCGGTGGAAGCCTGGGATCCGACTACGGGGGTGGCGCTTGTCGTGAACCCCCAACGAGGTGCGCTGCGTCCTGTCACCGAGTGGTCTGACTTCTCTCATTTAGAACGAGGAGAGCGTGTCGTAGGGACCATTCCAGGAGGCGGATGGCGAGCTCACTGGAACGACGGGTACGACGGCACTCCGGAGACCGAGGCGGTACTTGCGTGGCTTATCCACGCTAATGGTCGAGCCACTCCCATTAGCGTCAGCCGCGATGGCGCCGTTGATACAGCAGAGTCGGCTGATCGTATTCTCGCCCCCGGACAGGACCTGGACTGAGTCGGTAGCAGGAAGAAATGATCGCCCGCGTTGTCCGCTTGGGGATCATCCACTGATTTCGAGAAAACAGGGGGGACTGACTACGAGTTCCGTGAAAGGACCGCGGCTGCCCGCCTGATCTGGCACAGGAACTCACTCGTCGACCAGGACCCGGCGAACATCCAGCCCTCGGTCCAAGATCCAGCGACGAGGATGGGGACATGACGCACTACAGCAGGCTCTACAAGGTCGTGATCGATGTGCCCGAGGGCGATCACGACAAGGAACTGACGTTCTGGCAGGAGGCGACCGGTCAGACGCTGACTCCGTTCGAGCGGTACCCGGAGTACCACGGCGCCTTCTTGCCCGGCGACGTCTTCGCCATGCTCATTCAGCGAATCGGGACAGGCCCTGCGCGCGTCCATCTCGACATACATACCGACGACCTGGAGGCGGAGACCGCGCGTCTGGAGGCCCTCGGCGCTCGACCCCTGCGGCTGGTGAACGACCATTGGCGGGTCATGGAGGATCCCGCCGGGCTGCCCTTCTGCATCATCCCCCAGCCCGTGGGCTCTCTGAACGACGACAACGCTCAACGCTGGGACAGCTGACATCGCCTGACACCGGAACGGATGCGCGCACACCGTTCTGGCGGCGAAGAACGCCTCGTGTTCACTACCTGGGCGGTCAGTCGGCGGCTCGAAGCCGGACCGGATGGCCGATCAAGCCGTTCATCCGCCCCGTCCGCTGATCCACGAAACTGATGGCGCGTTCATGGCACTCCAATAGCTTTCACGGAATCAAAGCCAAGCCTGCGAACCCATCGGACGACCTATCGAACCCGCGCTGTCAGCCTGAGAGGCGCAGCCATCACGGGGACCGCATCTCGGATCGCCTGGTCAACGGAGTTCTCAGGCCGGACGTGAAAGACCGTGACCAACTCCGGAGGCCAGATGGCCTTCGCTGGGCGAGGTCGCCGCGTGGCCCCGGCTCAGGTCATGCCCGCCGATGCGAATCTCGTCCAGGCCTGCCACCGTCGGCCGTGTCTCATCCAGTGAGCTGGCGGGTGATGGACGGGTCGGTGATGGCGGTGTCGTCGGCGAGCAGGAACGCCTTGGACAGGATGACCGACAGCATGCCGCCCTCCTCCTCGAAGGGCAGGAAGACCCGGTCGCCGGTGCCGCTGGGGACGATGCACAGGTAGGCGTCGTTGGGTTCCATCAGGATGTTGCCCGACCCCAAGTGGATCTTGTAGGTCCGCAGGTCTCCGCGCACACGCAGGAACCGGTCGGTCAGCTCCGACTGATCGGCGATCTTCAACCGGGGCAGGAGACGGGCCAGCGCGTCGCGCCGGGTGCGGGCGGTCTCGGTCAGATCGCCGAAGCCGTAGGACTGCCAGTAGTCGCCTTGTCCCTCAGGGTTGAGGCCGGTGGAGGTCACACCGACGGCCAGGTCGGCGTCGCGTAGCGCCTCCGACAGGGGCAGGCGATCGACCTGGGCCAGCGGGACCACGGATCCACGGTCGTCGGTGAAACGAAGATCCCCGCTGACGCAGATGGAGACGGGGCCGACGTTGTCCCGCTCGGCGGACTCCTCGTCCAGGTGGAACCCCCAATGCGCGGTGAGCCCACCGGGCAGTTCCTTGGCGGCGTCGGCCTGGTCGGAGCCGTACTCCCAGCCCCAGTGGCCCAGGGACATCCCGGTCCAGCCGCGCTCGGTCAGCAGGGCTTTGGCTTGGCCGTAGCGGAGCAGATGACCGGTGAAGCGGCGCGAGTGGTCAGACGTCCGCTCCTCGGCCGGGGTGAGTAGGTAGACCTCGCGGAAGGCCTGTTTGAACGGCTGGCGCAGGCCTGTCTCGATCAGGTGGTCGCGCCAGGTGCGGACCTCGTCCACCGTGTGGGAGATGGGGTGCCAGAGGCGAATTGTCGTGTCCGGCTCGGGTTGGATCCGGTGTCCCGCCGGATCGGTCAGCTCCCAGACGCCGTCGACCTGGACAGGAAGCCCCGATGGTCCTTCGAGGATTTCCCAGATCAGGGATCTGCCGTAGTGACCGGTGACCGGATGGTCGAGGTAGAACGCGCACACCTCGTGCCAGCGCCACTCGCGTTCGGTGGCCAGCGCCCGCTCGATGCGGAAGCGTTCGGCGGGTAGCGCCTTCTTCAGTTCCTTGGCGGTGGCCCTGAGCTCAGCCAGCAGTTCCTTGTGCTCCTCGCGGACGGCCTTGGGGATCGTCTTGCGTATCGCGCCGAGAGGGCCGACGAAGTCCACGGCCCCGTCGATGCTCAGCCGCAGGCCGTGCTCGGTGCGGGTGCCGTCGGGCCCCAGGCCGAACGTGGGGACGGTGCGTTCCAGCAGTTGCTCAGCGGACAGGCCGATCTGTGCGGCAACCGCGTCCAGGGTTCTGGTCACCCCGGCCAGGATCGTCTTCTTGCGAACCTTGGCCTGCACCCGTGCCAGTTGGCCGACCACCTCCAGGCCGCCGCGCCGGGCCAGCACCCCGACCGCGGCGTTGGCCAGCAGTTCGCTGCGGGAGTTGGCCCCCGACCCGCCGATCCCGGTGCCGGCGGCCACGGCGACATCGCCCAGCAACGCCGTCACCCATGGCTCGTCGATCAGCTCGCAGGTCCACACCATGCCTCGCAGCGGTACGGCGGTGCGCTCGTGCAGGTAGACGACCTCGGTCCACTCGTAATCGTCGTGCCGGCGCCGGATGACGCTCTCACGGTAGGCCGGTACACGGCTGAGCACGTCCTTGATCAGAGCCGTGGCCTCCGGCGTCAGCAGGGCCGCGGTCCGGTTGAGCCAGGCGGCGGTGGGCTTGGCGGAGGTGGCGTTGGTCCAGTGCCGTAGTAGGGGAAGTACGTCCGCGGCGCCGAGGCGATCGGCGTACTCCTCGCGTAGCAGCACGGCGAACTCGTCATGGGTGGTGAGAAGGCTCTTCGCCGCGGTGGTGGAGTCGGCGGCCGAATACTCGATCAGCGCGTTGTCGAGGAAGCGTTTGGCGGACCATTTCGCGGTCCACTTGTTTCCGTTCAGCTTGGCGTGTGCCCGGCGCAGGTCCTCCAGGTACGGCTCACGCTCGGCAGCGGGCAGCCGTTTGAGGGCGGCGACGGGAACCTTGAACATCTCCTCGCGCTGCTGCCCATTGCCCAGTGAGGTCGCGGCTGTCTGCCACAGCAACTTGATCTCCGCCGGAGTCCAGCCGAGTTTGCGGCGCGCGACCGCCGGTGGAACGGTCGTCAGGATCCAGCAGTATCCGGGCCCGTTACGGCTCTGCCAAAGGATATGCATGCGCAATTGCGCCCAGATGCCCATGGCCCGCCACTCGGTGTCGCCCCACTCCTGGGCCAGTTTCCCCATGGGAGTGTCAACCAGCGCCGGCTGCGGCCACACATAGTCGTACGCGTAAACCGCATCCAGCTGCGCGAAGACGTCGAGAACGGTCTGGTCCAGGCCGTCCAGCCAACCGCGGTGCGCGGCGGGGAGCTCGTCGATGACACCCACGTCAGCCTCCGACCAGGGGGACGAGCTTGATGAAGGACACGACCGGCTCGAAGGCCAGGTCGACCTCGGTGTTCACGTCCTCGATCTGCCGGTCGCCCACCGGCAGGAATCCGTAGCGAGTGAAGGCGGCGTCGGTCTGCTTCTCCCAGCCGAGCCTGGGGGCGGTGCGCATCCGGTAGCTGTTCAGGCCGGCCCCGGTGTTGGCGGGCTTGACCAGGTTACGGCAGTGGTGGGATGGGGCGGTGTTGTGGCAGACCACCTCCTGGCTCACGCGGGCCGAGATCCGCTCGGGCATATCGGGCAGGGGACGTTCCTCCAATGCCCGACCCGTCGCGGTCTCGTCGCGAAAGGTGACCAGCGCCATTGCTACATCCCTTGATCGTCGGGGGGTGACAGTGCCATCTATAGCAACGCAGTCCGACAGAAAGACACTCAGGCCACCACGTCCGGCATCCGCCGGAGGAGGTGGCGCTCCGTGCTCTTGACGGTCCCGGTGAGCGCACGTGCGTGCACGAGAGTTCGCTGTGCACTGTCGTACTCGGTCCGTGTCTTCGGCCCGCATGGGTTGTGCTGCCAGCAGGTTCAGGGGAGGCGGTGGCGTGCCGACTTATGGCGGGTCCGTTCCGCAATCGGAAATGCGCGTAGGTGGATGGCCCGAGCCTCTGCTGTCCGGGACCGGCGCCCACACCGCATGCCCGGGCGGCAGAGGACCGATTGCGGCGGCGCGCCGCGGGGTGCTGTTCGGCAAGTTGGCCGCTTAGCTCCGTCGCGCCTGGTCGATCAGGCCCATGAGGTCAGCCACGAGCTTGGGCGCTGCGGCGATGGTCGCGCTTGAAGCCATCGTGTGAGGGCTGCCGTCGATTTCTACAACTGCCGCTCCAGCTTCGCGAGCGGCGGCGGTGTCCCATGGCTTGTTGGAGAGCATGATGCATGCGTCCGTCTTCCCGGCGGCAACCCACGCCAGATCGACAGCGGCGGACCCGTACATCCGTACTCGCTGAACTCTCGTGGCGAGGTGGTAGTTGAGCGGAATACGGAGCCGGTTCTTCTCCTCGGCGTCGGCTTCGACGGCGTAGTCCCCAATGGCCACGATCGCGGCGTCAAGGGCGTCCGTTCTGCTGGCGGGAGGATGTCGGCGATCTCCGCGCCGAAGTGGCTGCGTCTGCCTCGATCGCCACACGCTTTACCCCTATACGCCACGGCCGACCCTGCGATACGGGGTCCACGCGGGCTGGTACAAATACGGCATGAGCGAACTCGCCGGCTATCCTCCACGGCCGAACGTGCGGCCGGCCCGGCGGGTCTACAGTCGGACCTACCGTGTGTGGGCCTACGTGCTCCTGTGGACGCCGATCGCGATCACGGTGGTCGGTATCATCCTCGGCCTGGGGCTGTTCGCAGCCGCTGATGCCGACCCGACGCACGGTTCGTCCGCGCTCGGCTATATCGGCCTCTTCGTGTGGGGTGGGCTCGCGGTCCTGTCGCCGGTCCTGCTCGGGTCGTTCATCGCCGGGCTGGTCATGCTGATCCGCGCCCGCAGCTGAAGCCGAGGCCGGCTGCCTGGACGATGTCATCGCCACGCCGACGGTCACCGTCTCGGCGGAAGACTTAACCCGGCTCGAAGAGCCGATCGGCGAGGGCGGGCAGGTCATCCTGCCCTGAGGTCCGGCCGTGGCCGGCCGTTGTGACGCAGCTGGAGCCGACGCCGCGGATGTGAGCGCAGCACCGGGTGGAGGTTCCAGCCCTGCTCCGAGGCGACGCGTAGGGCGTAACCGGCACCGGCGCCCCGGAAGTAGTGTGCGCCGAGCTCCAGATCGCGGTGGTACTCGCGACGGTGGTGGGAGGTCTCCACGCGCCGGGTCTGCTTCTCGATGCGCCGGTCCACGCGCGCTTGGTAGTACGCCGTGTCGCCCTCCCGCACCAGAGCCACCGGGGTCACGCACCAGAGCGGGACGAACGGTATCCGGCCTAACGTGGCGTCCAGTATTCGTATCGCGCGGTTCTCGGTACGCGGCACCATGTCGACGATCAGCTGGACCACCGGCGCTACGCAGTGGAAGCAGATCGCGAGGACGACCCACACCACCCACCACAGCGGCAGAAACACCAGGGTCAGGGGGAGAAGCAGCAGCCAGCGCAGTGCCCCATGGCGGACGGGAAACGGCCCCCAGGACGGGTCGTCGGAGTCATGCACGGACGGTGTTTCCTCTCGGCTTCGCCATCGCTCGACGGTGCGCCCGTGAGCCTACGCCGAGGGCCGACCGACCCGCACGAAACGGCGGACCGTGCTGGCATCAGCCAGAGTCCGGCCGGCGTCTCTCACCATGACCGAACGCCGAGATCGGAAAGGTCGAGGAACAAGGATCGGTGTGGCGGTGACGGTCCACTGGTCCGGACAGCGTCTCGTTTACTGGTCAGTGGTTAGACCGGTTGTTACGACGTTCTTGGACCGGCTGGATCCTGGTGAACTGTCGGACTTATTCGCAGCGGGTGGCCCCCGTCGAGACATGGTTTCAGGGAGGCGGCGAGTGGATGGCTGCCTGAATGGCACCTCCGGCTGCACTTGGCGGTAGCTCCCCGCCGGTCTTCGGGCCCTCCAGGCAGACCGACCGTGCCCCAGCTTCGCCGAGTGGAGCGACGCGTGGGTGTGGGCCGAGCCGTACCGGTGATGTGGACGAACGGTCACTGGTTCCGCTGGCAATCCGGCTGGAGGTCAAGGACGGGTCGGCTGGTCTACCCCTTCGCTCTGTCGGCAACTATCTGACAACTGGTCACGAGTCAGTGGGTGCGAGCCATTTGGGTAGTGGACGAGGTCTTGACTTAGCGCAGAGGTAGTGCTCGGACGCGGATTCCGGAGGTGGTGAACGCGGCGACTGCACCCGCCTGAAGATGCGGTTCGAGAACGTCGAGATTGGCGACGATGATGTTGACCAGGTCTGGTGCTCGAAGCTCCAGTAGTTCCCGCACCAGAATGACTGATGGCTTTGCCGCGCGGGTCTGGGCCAACAGCGCTCCGAAGTCGGTATCGGCTGAGATGATGACGCGGTCCTGGGCCACCGCGAGTGCCATGACCGTGACGTCTGGCGCACTCGTTGCTCCGAGATCACGGACGTGAACCGAATCGTGCTCGGCCTTGGTCAGCAGTTCGGCCACGCGAGGTGAGAGGTTTCGTCGATCAGGAACTTCACGCTGGCTCGCGGAGGCGGTAGAAGTGGACGTTGGTGGACGCCGCCGCATACTCAAGAGCTTGTTTGATGTCTTCGCGTTCCAGGTCAGGGTACTCGGCAAGGATCTCATCGAACGCCCATCCCGCGGCGACCAGTCGCACCACGGTCTCAACACTGATACGCAGACCCCGGACTGTGGGCTTGCCCTCGAGTTTGTCGGGCTCGACGCTGATCCGGTCGAAGTTCATGATGTCTCCCCTCTGCTTTGATACTGCCAGGCTGATCGTGGGGGAGCGACTGAGATGCGTCGGGAGGACCAGCAAAGTCCGGCCCCGATCTTCCGATCGACCGCCAGGACGCGCGTCAATGCTGGCCGACCGGATCACGCCTTCAGCCCTGCAAGCGACTAGATAACCCATGAGGTATGACCGGATCCGGCAGATATCACTACGTCGGCATAGTGGTCTGGTGGCTGGAACGGGTCGAGTGGCAGACCAGGCGGAGCCGTAACGGAAGAAAGTTTTGAGCGAGCGAAGCGAGCAGCATCCCGAGCGAAGCGAGGCCTTGCCAGGGAACGCGAGGGGCGGAGCCCTTCGCCAGGAGCGAGAGCGACCCGGAGCGAAGCGACGACGGGGACGCGATAGCGGACCAGGGGGAGCGCGAGGGGGCGCAAGCCCTCTCGTATCGGGGGTCTGAGGGTCGCCCCCCAGACAACACAAAGCGAGCCCCGCCGAAGGTGGGTAACCACCGAGCAGGGCTCGTCGCGAGCGGGTGACGGGAATCGAACCCGCGCTGTCAGCTTGGGAATTGTAGGAAACATGCCTCGTGACGGCTGTGACCTGTGGCTGGGGCCGGTCATGAGCGGCCGTGAGTGCCCTTGTCTTACCGAGATTAATGGCACGCTAATGGCACGGCGATCAGCCAGCGATCTGGTGCTTCTCGCGCGATGCGCACCCTCTGCCCGCCTGATCACCTTGCGGCCGATCCGCCCTAAGGGAAGCGGGTCAGGGCCACGGGGGAACCTCGGATGGGAGACGCAACGGGCACACCTCCTGTCTGACCAGTGAGCCTGCGCATCCAATCGGCTCGACGCGAGGCTCTCCTAGCGCAACCTCAAGTGAGAGGCGGGCTGCATCGAATGCGGACATGGAGAATATGACTAGATGGTTATAATCGTGGCATGAGCTGGGAGGTTAGCCTTCATCCGGAGGTCGAGGCGTGGTATCTCACCATATGCGCAACCGATCCAGAGACTGCAGACCTGATCAAGGACGCGATCGATCAGCTCGCAGAGGAAGGCCCGACGGCGCGCCGTCCTCTGGTCGACCGGGTGCAGGGCAGCCAGTACCACAACATGAAGGAACTGCGTCCGCCCTCATCAGGGACGAGCGAGATCCGGATGCTGTTCTGCTTCGATCCGGCAAGGGAAGCGATCTTTCTGGTAGCTGGCGACAAAGCCGGCAGTTGGAATCGCTGGTATCGGGAAGCGATACCACTGGCTGATGAACGATTTGCCCAGCACCTGATCACGCTCAACCAAGAAGAGCAGGAGGAGCGATGAGCACTCGGTACAGCAAGTGGTCGGATGTCAAGGCCAAGGCGGCCGCGCTCGACCCGCGAGACGAGACGGAACGTGCTGCGGGGGAAGCCGTCGCGCGTGAGCGCCGCGAAGCGTACGTCCGCGGATTCCAGCTCGCCGAGATCCGTCAGGCCGCCGGTGTCACCCAGGCTGAACTCGCCGACACCTTGGGAGTAAGTCAAGCTCGTATCTCCAAGATCGAGCATGGCGAGGTATCCGGCATTGACGTCGTACGAGAGTACATCGCTGCACTTGGGGGCCATTTGGATCTCGTGGCTACGCTCGGCGACCGAACCTGGAAAGTCGCTTGAGAAAGGCACGCCGATTCGCGGCCAAGGGGGTTCGCCCCTGAATGTGGACACCGTTCTCAGGCTGCGGTAGCGATGCTACCTGCGGTCTTCTCGTAGCTGACCGGTGACATCTGGCCGAGCGCGGAGTGTCGGCGGCGGGTGTTATAGCGGGTGATCCATCGGAACACCGCCAGGCGGGCGTCACGGGCGCAGGCCCATCGGGGAGAGCCCCGCAGTGTCTCGCGCTTGAGTGTGGCGTTGAAGGACTCGGCAGCGGCGTTGTCCGCGCTCGTGCCGACCGCGCCCCGGGAACGGGTGACGTGCAGGCGCCGGCAGGCCTCCTCGAACTCGCGGCTGCAGTACTGCCCGGGTTCAAGGGGTCGTTGCAACACCTCATCAGTAGAGGATGTTGTGGCGCAAGGACGGGCGCGGGCGGCGATTCTGGAGTCGCTTTGCTTGACTTAGGTGCCAACCGGTCGTGTTCTTGCTGAGGGCTAGACAGGCAGAATCTGTCGGACGACGGTCCGCTGCGGTATGCCGTGGAACATCCGCGGTTCCTGGTGGCCGGAATAGCAGATGTAGAGTTCTCCGCGCGTCCTCGTGACGAGCACGTAGTACTTCATCTTCAAATCGGCGCCGGATGGATCGTCCGTGTCGAGATGCGCATCCGGGACGATCACAGTGTCGAAATCCAGGCCCTTGACGCTCGCCCGATTCACCAGTCGGAGACCCGGACGATCTGGGTCGATTTTCCGGTACCGCGCGTCTTCCGCGGCACTGACATAGATCTGGGGTCCCAGGCCGGGGCTCACCCGCTCGATCTCCGCCAGCAACTCGCGCTGCTCACGGCTGTGCTTGACTACCACTCCGATTGTGCGCGTGCGATGGGTCCCGGCATAGCGGGCGAGCCAGCGCGCGAATGGACGACGCGCTTCCGGGCGCCGCAGCAGCACCGGAACCGGCCCGTCCAGCTGCGGCAGCGGCGGCTGGTGCAGCCCCGGGTAGAAGTGGCGGGCGAGTTCCGCGACCGGGCGGGGATTCCTCAGATTGGTGCTGATCTCCAGCCGTCCGCACCCGCCGAGAGCCTTCTCGATTTCATTAAGCGTGGATTGGGTACTGGTGATCCGCTGGCACTCGTCGGCGAACGCCACCACGTTCATTCGGAGAACTCTGCACAGGCCGAAGAACTCCTGCGGGAGGTCCTGCGCTTCGTCGACGACGAGAACATGTCCTCGTCGTCCGGTGTCGTGCAGGGCCGCAGACATCAAGCGGGTCCAGTCGAAGGCGCCGATCCTTGCTCCGCCGAGTGGCGAGCCGGTGGCCTCCCAGTACCAGGCGTGCACCCAGCCGTGAAAGGTCATGATCGGCAACGACACGCCGAGTTGCGCACCGCCGCCAGTCAGATGCTGTCCGAGTAGCTTCGAATGCGCGATCAGCGTCACGGGACGGCCGACGATCTCCAGCGCGGCGGCGTGGTGGATCGCGAGCAGGCTCTTGCCGGACCCGGGTGGTCCACTGACCAGGTGATGGCCGGGCTTGGCGAGTTGGTCCAGCACGTGGCGCTGCTCAGGGTGCAGGTCGAGATAGCCGATGGTCACCACGCACCGACCCGGTGCGCCGCCTCTTCCCGAGCCGACTGGACAACGGGCTCGAAGAACCCCGGAACCCCTGAGCCGCCGACCACCATCACCCGGTCGAGCAGGATGTTGCCCACCTCGCAACTGGTCTCGGGGATGAGCGCGCAGGCGTGGCACGCCGCCCGGTTCAGATTGCCGTACCCTTGGCCGCCGTGCTCCGAGCACAGCGGGTCGGCCGAGCACCAGGCGGCCTGTTCCAAGAGCCGTAGCAGAAGCTCGGGAAGCAGGTCGGGTTCGCCCTGACGCGCGAGACCGCCCAGGGTGCCCTCCGCATCGCCGGAGGCGGTGTAGACGAGCAGTCCGTACTGGTGATCATCGCCCTCCACAGAACGCGCGTACACCCGCTCGCGCAGTGACGCGGCGCTGTACCCGGCCTCGAAGGACAGTTGCCGGACGAGAAGATGCCCCAGTGTGTGCAGCAGAGGGAGCCGGGGCAGCAGCCGGGGACCGGCGAAGGCTTCGATCCGGTCCCGCTGGAACGACTTTGCCAGGTCTGCCTGCATTCCCGCGGTGCGGGTGCGAACTTGCGGAAGGGCCTCCCACTGCCTGAGCAGTTCCTCGCTCAGCGTCAGGAAAATCCCTTCGCCGAACACCTCGATGGCAGGCAGCCAGCGTCGGCGTCCCGATGGGTCCACCGGAATTATCCGGCCCTCCGGGGAGACCCGGCTGAAACCCTGGAGCGCACGGACCTCACGGATTCGTTCGGCCACGACGACCCGCGAAATCCTCGCCTGCAGCTCAGTCCACGGAAGCTCTCGTGACGAGCCCAGGTTGACCTCGCGGGTGACGAAATGGGCGCTGCGCGCGGGTTTGGTTGCGGTGAAGGCGGCCCACTCGCCCCTGCTGAGATCGGGCCCCTCCCCGGTGGGCGCTGCCTCGGGGCTGGCGGCCTGCCCGGTTTCCTCCTCCACCAGCCGTTTGACGAGCGATGGGTCGGCCTCGGTCACCTCCGCGATGAGCACAATGAGGCCGTCCGCTCCTGGTGCGTCGGGCGACTGGCACAGCATGCCGAAGTATGGGTGCTCCCGAATCCGCCGCGTTGCCTCGTCGTCGGCCACCACGGGCGCTGCGGGGGCTGGAATGTCGAGTGCTGAATGGACGACGGGATAGTAGACGTTGCCTGCCGTCCGCTGCACGATCTGGATTTGCTCCCCGCAGTCCTTCCGTTCGCTGAACCGTTCCCAGGGATTGCGCCCGCAGCAGCGCATCTTCTGCGTGCCCAGGATGTCGAGCAGGTCTCTCTGGGCCGCCGCGCACTCCTCGTGCCGGCATCGCACCGTCAGCGCCTCAAGCCCGGTGGCGTTCTCTCCTGCCTCGAAGCTCAGCGCTGTCGGCCCTGGGCATCTGTCGCGTTCCTCGGGCGTGAGCTGGGAGTGCGCCCAGTACCACCAGTCGACGTCCCCCAGGTGCCCGGCCTCGCAGATCTGGACGAACCGCATCGGGGTGAGTTTGTGCCGCGGACTACAGAAGGCGCAGTAAGGCGGATGCCCGAACTTCTCGTCCTGGATCCGCCAGTGCGTCATCCGACGGCACGATCCGCAGAAGAGCCAGGCCGGGAAGCGGATAAACGCCGGCCCCGACGCGTCGGGGACGTCGTAGTCCGCAACCGGTGCTTGCAATGGCGCCCACAGGCCCGTGACCTTCAGCTTCCGCTCCAGCCGGGGCGCGTGGATCCGTTCCAGGTTCCGTGGCGACGGCCAGTCGGCGATGCCGGCTGCGACGAATGATTCGCCCTGGACGTCGAACACCGCGCCCACCCCGAAAGGTACGACCGTCTGTGCCTGCCGGACGCGTAGCTTGCGGCTGCTCATTCCCCGGCCCCCTTCACGACGACCTGGCATTCACGGTCGACGCTACGCATGGAATGCTGCGTCTCCCACATGCCGCCGGGCCGGTCGAAGTTCTTGAGCAGGCTCGCCTGCGCCTTTCCCGCGGGTTTGTAGTACAGGCGTTTGCCCGCCTGCCTCGCATGCTCCGCCGCGTCCAGCCAGGCCCGGCGGAGTCCGTCGAGGTCGGCCCGCACCTCGCCGGCGGCGGACGGGTCCGCCTTGGCCGCCCAGCGGACCAGCCGGGACGTGGCCTCGGCCAGTTCGCCGGCGTGGTGGAGAACGTCGCCGGCTTGATCGTCCGCCGACAGCCCGAGGCCGTGCCGGACAAGGATCACCAGCGCGGCGTGCAGCGCCCGGCGGCGGGACGGGATCGACCACGGGGTCACGCTGGTCGGCTCGACATGCTGGTAGAGCGCCTTGTGGAACGTGCCGAACGTCTCGTAGTGCGAGCGGTCACGTGACCGGGTCGCATTGAGGAAGGTGACCACGAGCCCGGGGACGCCGTGCCGCCCGACACGGCTGCTCGCCTGGATGTACTCTGCTGTCGCCTTCGGCTGGCCGAGCATCAGCATCAGCGCAAGCCGCTTCACGTCCACTCCGACCGAAAGCATGTTGGTGCAGACGACCATGGAGACGCTGTCAGGATCCTCAAAACTCAGCTCGAGGCGGTCCAGCAGTTTGGGCTGCTCGGATCTGTCGAGGTTGCTGGACAGTTCCTCCACCTGCCGTTCTGTCAGTTCACGACGGCGTCCGGGCGAGCCGAGGCCGCGCAGGTGCGCGGGGATCTCGTCACCGGCGGCAGTACGGGTCCGGCCAAGCTCTCGCATGCTGTGGTGGTAGGCGACGAGCGTCCAGTAGTCGTCGCGGTGCTCCTCGGGCAGCTCCATGGGCGCGTGCAACATAGCGGCCGCCGTCACCGCCGTTGCGCGGCCCGCGGTGTGGCCCTGTGCCATGACGCCGACGTACTTCCTCCCAGGGACGGTGTCATCCGGTTCGGCAAAGTAGGAGTAGCGGGCGTCCAGGCCCGCCGAGGGGAACAGCTGAACGCTGCGACCGTACAGCGCGCGGATCTGCTCGCTCGCGCGCCGGATAGTGGCGGTGGACGCGACGACCTTCGGCCCGCAGGCTCCATTCCACGAGCACAGTTCGAGCACGGCTGCCTCGTACAGACCCACGGTGGTTCCGAGCGGGCCGGTGAGCAGGTGCAGCTCGTCCTGGATTACCAAGGAGGGGGGCAGGTAATCACCGCCGAACAGCCGTCCCGCGTCGGGCTCCCAGGCCAGCCGGGCGAACTTGTCCACGGTCCCGAGGACGAATGTCGGCGGGTCCGCATAGAGGTGCTCGTCGACCACCGCCACCGGCAGCCGTTCATGAAAGCGGCATTCCTTCCTGGGGCACAGGAAGCGGAAGGACGTCTCGGTCGTCCGCACTCCGTAGTCACCGATGTCGGGGGACTTGGCGGTGGGCATGATCTGCGTGCCGCACCAGGGGCAGCGGTCGAGGATGAACACGTCTTTCGGCCTGGCGGCCTCGCGCTGCTGCCGGAACATCTCGTGCGCTTCGGCGTACTTGTTGGGGGTGGTGCCGCCGCCGACCCACAGCCCGATGCTGAACGGGCCGCCCGGAATCACCGGGTCCTCCTTTAGGCGGAGGTACTCCAAGGCGCAGACGGTGGTCGCGGCACGCTGGAACTGCTGCGTCGTCAGCAGGCTCAGCGTGTATCGGCTGAGCACGGCGGTTCCGCCGCCGTCGTCTCCATGCCGCAGCCTGCGCAGGATCATCTCGAAGGCGGCCAGAAAGAGGTACGCCTCCGTCTTACCGCCGCCTGTGGGGAACCAGAGCAGGTCCACCACCTCGCGGTCAGGGTGGGACTCGTCGATCAGCCCGCAGACCGACAGCAGGAAGAACCCGAGCTGGAACGGGTGCCATGCCGCGTCGGGCGAGGGATCCGGATCTAGCGTGACGGCCTCGGAACGCGGACGGCGCCGTCCCCCGAGGTCCCGCGCCGAGTGCCGCATCTGGAGCGCCATCACCCGGTTGGCCAACCGGAAGGCACGAAGTGCATGGCCGGAGGAGTCGGCGAACAGCGCGTCGGCCCCGAGTTCCATCCTGCGAACAGCGGTGTCCAGCCTGTCAATGATGCGTTCCGCCGCTTCCCGCGCTCCCTGAGGTACGTCGACCGTGCGCTGCTCCTGGCACCAATTCCGATAGCCGCCGATGAAGTCCATGATTTCCGTGTGCAGCAAGGGCTCCGCCACGTTCGGATCACACAGGTGTGCGAGCTTCAGCACGGGTAGCCTGGACGGCCCGGTCGGCCTGATGGCCGGCACCTCGGCCTCCGGCATCATCTGGGTGCGGAGCCCGCCTACCCGGCCGTCCTCGGCGACCTCGTCCACCGCGCAGCTGTGGCCGACGGCGCGAGTCACTACATGCCGGTACTGCAGGCGCAGCTCCTGCTCTTCCAGGTCGCGGCTGGTCAGCCGGACGCTCGGGTACTGCAGCAACTCACCGTCGACCGGCCTGACCTCCAGTGAGACCTGAAAGAGCATGTCGTCCCATTGGGACCCGTGGTCCCCCATGGCCTTCTTGGTGTTGACCAGCGCGACGGTCACCAGCCGGTTGCCCGCGAACGAACGCCACCGCAGGCGTATCTGCGCACGGTTGTCCCAGATGTCCCTCTCGACCTCTCCGGCCTTAAAAGGCTCCTCGAAGTCCTCCAGCGGGACGCGCTGCCACTTCCTGACCTTGCCCCGCCGCGTCTCGTAGCGGGCGCCTCGGCAGATCAGCTTCAGCTCTTCAGCGCCGGTGTAGAAGGAGATCCCCATCGAAGATGGCAGCCAGGCGTTGGCGTCCGGGACGGTGTCGCCCGCGAAGCGCGTCTCCTCGGACGGATCCTCAAGAGCGCTGTCCGGCTCGGTGACCTCGGCACCTTTGGTCAAGCTCTGCTGCCGGTCAGTGTCCTGTGGGTAAAGCGTGCCCATGAGGTAACGCCGGTTGGGTGGTTCCTCGATTAGCTCTGTGGCTTCCCCGGCCGGCCCGACCAATTGCTGACGGAGGTACCCCATTAGCTCCTCGCGTGGCAACATCCGCCCCTCCCGCTCCATCCGGACACCCGCGATGCTAACAACGCTCAAGGACACAGACGCTTGGCGCGAAAACTTGGTTGTCTTTATTGTCGGTGGCTTATGGGAACGTTTTTTAGTATGACCGTTGACACGCCCTTGGCACGCCCGGACGAGCCGGGCCTCCACCGAGTCGTGGCACGCGTCCTGAGGCAGCTCAGAAGCAGCGCCGTGAACGGCGCCGTGCCCGCCGGAGTCTTCGAGGATGCCGCCGAGCAGATGAGGCTGGCCCCGGAAGCGCGGGAGCGCGTCGTGGCGGCGCTGGCCGATATGGGCCTTAGGGTCGTCATCACCAGGCCTCTTGTGACAGTCACGCCGTCCGAGCGGTTGGATCGTGCGCTCGCGCTGGTCCGCCGGCACATCCCCACTGGCCATGTCACGCGAGAGCAACTGAGCTGTTTCGGCAGACTGGCCGGGCTGGATGCCGAAGAGATCGCGTCACTCCCCGAGCGCGCGAGGACGGCCGGCATCGTCGTTCTGCATGACGAACCGGTTTCCACATGGGCAGAATCATCCCCCACTCCCGGACGTGAGCCCGAGTCCGCCCCTGAGTTCACCGGCACGACGGACGACTTCACGAGTGCCGTCGCCGCGGCCCGGCGCCTCATCAGCGACGACCGGTTCCGCGCCCACCCCGGCAAGCACCTGCTCAGCGCGACCGAGGAGAGGGGCCTGAGCATCCTGCTGCGCGGCGGCGTCGACCGTGCGGGGGTCGAACCGACCGACGAGGAACTCTCCGCATCGCCCACCGATGACATTCGCAGGGTCGCCCGCAACACCTTCGTCCTGCACAACATGCGGCTGGTGTACAGCGTCATCCTGAGCTACCTGGGGAAGGGGCTCGAGGAAGAAGACCTCGCCCAGCACGGAATCCTTGGCCTCATCCGCGCCGCCCGGAAGTTCGACCCACGCAAGGGCCACAAGTTCTCCACCTACGCCACCTGGTGGATCAGGCAGTCAGTCACCCGGGCGATCGCCGACGAGGGCGCGGCCATCCGCATCCCCGTTCACATGCACGAGAAGATGCGCATGGTTGCGGCCGCGGAGTCAGCATTGCGCCGGGCCGGCAGGTCCGCCACCGCGGTTGATGTGGCGCTGGCCACCGGTCTGGAGGTCCGAGTGGTGGAGGAGGTGCGCACCCTTAGTAAGGTCACCGACTCCCTGGACCGAATCGTTGGGGATGGGGTCCACCTGGGCGATCTCCTGTCCCTTCCCGACACCACGCCGGGGCCGGAGGAAAGGCTGCAGGAGATGCTCTCGGAGCAGGCCGTCGAGGAGTGGCTAGCCTCTCTCTCGGAGAAAGAAGCAGACATCCTCCGCAGGCGCCTGGGTCTCAACGTTGACGAACCCCAGACCCTTGAGCAGATCGGCCGCTACTATGGCGTGACCCGTGAGCGCATCCGGCAAATAGAGGTAAAGGCCCTGAAGCGGATCCGCGAGCAACTTCCCCAGGAAATCCGCAAGCAACTTTCCACGCAGCTTAGCAAGCGTCCCAAGAAAAAGGCATAGAAGAGCCCGTGGTAGATATACGTAACCCGTCAATAGGGGTACAAATCATTCCGGCGCGAAGGCCGCACGGCTCCGGCGTAGTCGCTGCAGGACATCGGTGCGATCTGTACGTGACTGCCGGTGTGCGGAGCGTGGACCATCTTCCCCTTGCCGATGTAGAGGCCCATATGGTGGATCGTGTCGGGATTCGGGGGTCGTAAGCAAAGAAGACCAGGTCGCCTGATTGGAGCTGCGAGCGGTCGACGTGCTTGCCTGAGTGTCACTGGGGGCCGGTGGAAGATCCGATGCTGACTCCCGCCTTGCTCCACGCTTACTCGGTGAGGCCGCTGCAGTCGAAACCCTTGGTCCCGGCGCCCCAGCCAGTGCCGAAGCTCGGCTCGCTGGGCCCGCCGCCACCCCAGGAGTAGGGCATGCCAATCACGCGTAGCGCGGCTCTGACCGCGATCACACCTCGCCCAGCAGGGCTCTCGATCAGCTCGTTGTCCAGAGCGTGCATGGATTTCACGAGAGTTTCAGAGGCCACGCCAGCTACTTTGCCGATGGCTTCCAACCTGATTCGACCTTCGTCGTTGACCTCGGTCCAATGGTCGAGTATCTAAATTCCAGCGTGTCAGAGATCTGCTCGTCAAACGGCTCCGCCTGGCTGGCCACCAGACCCACATCTGACGACCCGAACAGAGGTACAGGTCCCGACCGGGCTCGTTTCTGCGTTCCCGAGTGACCAGAACGTGGAGATCACACGACGCCCGATGAGCCGGGGCTGAGGGAACGAAGCCACGGATCGTCGATCGCCCCCCACCATCAACGGCGGCCAACCATCATCAGGCGATCGTGAGGGTGAATCCGGCACGGCGGCGGTGCGCCGCAGAGGATCGGTGAGATCGTTCGGCAACGGCGGATACGCGGGTCGGTGGACGGTCCGGGCCGCTGTCGTACGGGACCGGCGCCCACGCCGCACGCCCGGGGGGCAGGCGGCAGAGGGCCGCTTGGACGAGCTGTTCCCGGCGACCCACGGCGCAGGCAAAGGCGCGGCCTTCGTTCGCGGCGCCCCGCTCAACTAACGAGGATATCGGCAGCTCAAGTCCGTCAGGGCACAACAATGCTGTTCACGGGAATACGCAACACGGCCAGACGAATCGACCCCTGAGTAGCCGATTATGCTGCCTTCACAAGGATTTGCCGCTGGACGTCAAGATGGCGACGCAGGACAACAATGACGTTCCCTGAAGCCGCGGCCTTCCACGGAAGCTCGTCCAGTTCATTGGAATATGCTCCGAAAAGCTTCTGCGTGTGATCAATAACCAGATGAAATAGCAATTCCCACAGATCGGCAGGAAAGTTAACGGCGACGCTAGTGTCGTTAGAGTACGCTATCACAGCATCCAAATCGGAAATAAGCCGACTGATAATGCTTGGGTCCAGGCTCCCTTTGCGACCTGCATCCAGGTATCTGCACAGAGAGGCGTTGAGGCTAGCAACACACTCCGCCACTTCAGACTTGCCAGCCTGTTTCCGCTTCTTCAGAACGACAAGCGCAGTTGCGCCCACGGTTAAGGTGCCCAGAACAGTGGCCACGACGACGCCTCGGGCTTTCAGTACCGCTGAAGCACTCCCTAATACCTCCTGGTTGTTCTCAGCGTTGGGTGCTTCCTTCAAAAGCGTAACAATTCTCCCACTAAGGGCATTACGAACCACTCCTCCGATTAGGATAAACTTCCCGCTCGTTATACCTTCCGCAATCTTTGCAGGCACTTCGAGTTTTGGCTGGACAATCACTGCTTGTCTCCGCTGCTGTTCCTATTACTCCCGGACACTCCGCTCACCGCTGGCCGTACCGCTGCGGCTTGAAGCGGCTCAGGCTAATGCTGTCTTGGGGCATCCCAAGGCTTTGCTGAGCGAGCAGTGTCAAGACGCTCCTTCCCGTACCCAATGGAAGGGATGAGGCAGAATGGGCCAACGCGACGGGGATGACCGCGTTGGGATACAGTCTGGTCTGCAGAAGATCTAGCGTCTCCAGGGTAACTCGGAGCGTGGGGTAGGACGCGTAGTCTTCGGCCGCCAATCGCTTGAACGAACCGTTGAACAATGGTTGCGGCTTCTCGTACGGCCGGCCCCCGGGCACCCGCGGTACCGTAACCACAAGCATCTCTCCGGTGGTGGTCTTGTAGAAGAATCTTCGCCCGTAGAACTCGTCTTTTCCATAGAAATGGTCGGGACGTTCGTTGTTGATGTACTCATTTATGTAGGGGGTGTCGAGCATCATCACATGGCCATTGGGAATATGGCTGTGAATCGCATGCGCATGGTCGGCGAAATTCCCGCGCTTTTCAATGCCGACGAGTAGAGGTGGTGCGAGATCACGGGCTTCGAGGTCAGCGCAGAGTTGCTCCCAGTACCTCAGGAACCCGGACTTCATGGGGGCGGTCGCGCCATACACGGCCAGGGGGCCGTCCGTTATGAAAAGGCCCTGCGACAGCCGGTAAGGGCTGTGCCGATAGAATCCGTCGATGTATGAGACGAGGAGAAGTCTCTCCGCGATATTCATTGAGAGGTTCAGAGTGCGGATATTCTCCCCATCTTTAGTGTATTCCTCGTAAATGCGAAGTACGTCGGTCGCATGCAAGGAAGCTCCGCACAGCGGTTCGCTGCAAGTGCCGCCTTTAATTGTAACCGTTTGTGAGGGCATCCCAACCGAGTCGCAGTTCGGACACTTGCTGAGTGTGAGTTCAGTGGCGGCCCTTCCAGGCCGGCCATGGATCGTCATCAGCGCGTCGGCAAGCGTGAACTTCGGGCCGAAGTCGGAGATGCCAGCCTCGGCGAACGCGCGGGCGAACTCCATCCGCCATGTATCTACGCCGGTCGTCCCCTTGAGGTAGACGTTGGATCCAGGCAGGACGCTATTAACCGTCTGGGTAATCTGCGCCTTCTCCAGCTCCCGAGCATCTACCAAACCAGTCTGATTTGCATGGAGAAACCGCACGATATCCACATAGACGCCTGCGATTTGCATGAAGCCGACCCTGACGGAGGGATATCCAGCACGCGCCTCCACCTCCTGGTTGGAACCGTCGAACGCGATCGTGAATGACGGGTCGGGGCGCTGATCTCTAGGGAGGTCATCGAGTGGGGTAAGTCGCTTCGTGATGTGGGCGGGTGCCTCATCACCGACTTCCAGCGATGGTGTCTCCCATCGCTTCATCGCTTCGACGATCGCCGGGCTTAGCGCAGTCGGCACGTGGCCGATCCGCGAGGCTCGTTCCTCTGGGTAAGGCATTCGGATTTACCTCACTACTGCGGGTCGACGGCGGGGAGACCTGCGGCATCGCGTGCCCGGTTTATCATCCCATGGTCAAACTTGGCGATCTGTACCGGAACGATGTACTTGCCAGAGAAGGTTTTCATCCGCGCGTAGCCCCGGTCCTCGATCTTGCGCAGCCCGTCGGCGAAGACCGCGAAGTCGTAGTAGTGGGACAACTCTTTAGTTTCGTTGTCAGAGTTCAGGTGTGCCACGATCCAGTTCGAGGTGTTCGAAAGAATACGCTTGTCGACGCTGGTGACCTCTTGTGTGGCGTACACGAGGCCCATGCCGTACTTCGCCGCTTCCTTGGCCAGCCTGACCCATGGATCATCCTGAACGGTCGACTTTCGAGCTTTGTCGCGATCGAAGAGATTGTGCGCTTCCTCTACGACGATTTGAATTGGGACGTTCGGCTGATTTTCACGGAACCGCTTGTTGGCCTTGTCGATAAGCCGGAAGACAAGTCGCTCTGAAAGCATCTTCGTCACATGATCCGAGCCGATGGACAGGTCGACGATGACGAGGCGTCCAGCGACCAGGTCGTCCCATACGCGGTCCGCCAGATCCCCCTTACTGGAAGGATCATGAAAGTCGACAAGCGTTTTAACCCGGTTGAGGACGACGGTGCCAACATTAGCGTCGTAGGCAGCGAGAATAGCCATGAATGCATCGCAGTTCTGCCAACTGCCTAGATCGAGTCGCTGATATTGAGGGGGGATTTGGCCTGCCACCACTTCCCCGATGCGCTCTGATAGCCACCTAAGCACCTGGTGGGCAGCGAAGGGTGAATCAACTACGCACAGCCCTTGTGTGGGTTTCACCAACCGAATCTGCCCTGGCCTGTCGGCCTCTAATGCCTCTCGAAGTATCTTATTCATCTTAAACAAGATGCTGAAACCTCGCTGGGGGCCGTTAAATCCAGCCTTTGCGAGCATGGCGTAAAAGGCCAGTTGACCTCGCTGTGCATCGTCACGGGCACCGAAATACTCGCTATCTCCAGCCGATCCGGCAGGATAGTCGGTGCGGTCCGGGTCCAGAATTTTAGCTGCCTTGAAGGCATTCGCGTAAGCCGCACTCACATCCGAGAGCGAGTCCTGGATCAGGCCCCAGATCATGGAAAGTTCATCGGTATCGTAGAAATTGACTGCCAGGGGGAACTCCTGGTCGTCGTGAGGGTTCGGCTTCATCTTGTAGATGTGCACTAGGTCGGAGCCGAGGCCGAGGAGACGGAGTCCCGTCTTGTCTTGCTCGTTGACGTTGGCGTACTCGCCCTGAGGATCAAAGATCAGCTGACCGATCCGCGTGTTGGTACGTGCAGCGTGCTCGAAGACGGCAGTGCAGATCGTTTTATTGGTATTGGATTTACCGACGCGTGTCATGCCGAGTACGGCCGTCTTTCGCGAAATGAAGTCCGTGACACGGACATTGACAGGCGCCTTGTCCATTTTTGCGTCCGCTGCTCGACGGCGGGTTGAAGCGAAGCGGACCACACCAAGGTCGATGAGGTCTGGTTGCTTGTTCTCCTGGATCTCTTCCTCGGTCCTTTCAGGGTAGGAGGCGATAAAGGAAAGGATGTCCGCGGAGGGAAGGTAGACGAAGTAGCGAGCGCCGGAGTAGACGTTGTCGATGTCGGCACCCCACTGGATGAAGGGCTTGCGGGCGACTGTCTCACCGTAGAAGGTGCCGAGGACATCGCACTCGAAGGCGGACATCTGAATCTGGTTCGACGTCAGGTTGTCGACGATCTTCTCAGGTCGCTGCTCGCGGATATCCGCATCACGCATGGCTGCGAGTCGCGTGGCGACCAACTCGCTCTCGTTCGGGAGGCTGGCGGTCCCCCGCACGCGCAGCAGGATGACTTCATCCTCGTCGAGGGGAGCCTTCGTCTCCTGGGTGGGGACGGTAGCGGCCGCCAGCAGGAAGCCGTTGCGCGGCACTCCGCCGGCTTCCCGCTTAACGAAGTCGTCCGTGATGACGATCGCTCGGTCATAGTCGAGGTGATAGATACCGCCGAGCCTTTTTGCCCCACCGAGGAGCACGGTCAGTGGGTTGCCACCCACGTTCGCCGCCCCGGCGATGCCAGACAGTTCGCTCACGTGCTGCTCCTTTGCAGTCGCCATGCCCTGCCTTGGAAGGCGGCGGTGACCATCACCGCGAGGGTATGACCCTCTTTGTACCAAGGAGGTACGACGAAATTAGGCGCAGCATCAAACCCGAGCTTAAATCGTTCCGATTTGATCCATTTAATACGATTGGTCCGATTCCTCGGGTGGGCCGAGGAGTCGGTACCGGTCCGATGGCGGGATCGTGGGAAGGTTCGTGACAAGAAGCTCGTCCCGAACCTTCCGGGTTACAGAACCGGCGGCGGTATACCGGTGAGGGATATGCAACACAGCTTCCCCCGGTCGTCCGCTGTAGAGATGTCGGATAGTTGAGTTGTCGTCATAGGACAGCAGCCAGCCGTACCATGCCTCGCTGGTGAGTGCTGCGGCCAGCTCCGCGTGCTCGGTGCTCTCGAAGGACCACTCATACAACCATGGGGCCTTCTCAACGTACGGCGGATCCAGGTATACGACGACCTCGCCAGGCTCAAGAATCCCGAACTTGGACCGCAGGTCTTGTAGCGCCTTCCGCCAGTCAGCCTGCCAGACATCGAGCAGGCGCCCAGTTGACGCCAGGTCCGCTACGCCTTCGATTCGGCGGGTGAGCCCTTTCAATCCGAAACGGCAATCGATCTTGTATTCGGATTTCTGGGTGCGTCCGCCGATCGGTCCCGCCCGGCCATGGAGGATGCCAGAAAAGGTAGTCCGGTTAAGAAATAGGCACTTCAAGGCCCTCTCACGCCTACCTCGCGGATTCGCAGCACGCCACCAGTCCCATCGCGCGACGGTAATCGATTCCTCATGCATCGCATCGATAAGCCATCGTGAATCGAAGGCCGCTGTTCTCCAGAACGCCGCGATCAAGGGGTCGACGTCGGCAAGGATTCCGTGCTCAACCACGCCACTTCCTAGAAGTCGTAACGTGGTGGTTGCCCCTCCACAGAATGGCTCGAGAAGCAGACGCGGCGGCGGAATATTTGCGTTGATCAACAGTTCGATGACTGGAACAAGTTGACGTTTAGCCCCGGGGTAGCGAAGTGGGCTGATCACCGAATTGCGGAATAACCCATCGTCCACGAGGGCGCCAGGCTTATCGAGGACTGCTTCAGACGACCACGGTTTTCGACGTGCTGGCCTCTTCTTCGCGTTCCCCATCATTCTTCCAGTTTCCCGATCGCCTCGGATGCGACAACGACGAGCACCAACCGTATCTGGAACCCCATCAAGATCGAAACCATACGGGACAGCCAAACTACTACACGCAGTTGCATATAGTGCACATTCCGTCGCCACCCCGGCTTCCCAGAATGGGCACGATTTGGCCGCCAGCCGCCTCCGAGTGTCCGAAATGTCAGAAGCTGATCATCTCTGCATGTACATGACTCGTCAATGAGTCGATCACCAAGGAGCCACGGAAACGGGGTGTGTCATCCCTGTTGACCCACCCACTCCCTCATCGCCTTTACGGCACCGCCCAGCAGGAGGCCACGGGTATGTCAACTCTAAGAGTTGTCCGCACCATCCGGGCAGAGGCCGCCAGATCGCAGCGAGCACACATGCCGCACCAAGAGGAGGCCCTGCAACCGGGGCCCCGACGAACATCGGACAGCGGGGCCGCAGGGGTTGCAGCGAAAACGCGGCGGCGTGCCGACGTACGGTGAGTTCGTTCGGCAACGGCGGGTGCGTCGGTCGGTGGACGGCCCGGGCCGCTGTCGTCCGGGACCGGCCCCCAGGCCGCAACCCGAGGCGGCGAGCGGTGGAGGGCCGGGTACGGCGGCGCGGCGCGCCGCCGCTTGATACCTAACGGTGCTATTCGGCAAGTCGGACGCTTAACTCTGCTGCGCCCGCTCGATCAGTCCCATTAGGTCAGCCACAAGCTTGGGCGCTGCGGCGATGGTCACGCTTGAAACCATCGTGTGAGGGCTGCCATCAATGTTCACGACAGCCGCCCCCGCTTCGCGAGCAATTGCCACGCCAGCGGCGGTATCCCATGGCTTGTTGGAGAGCATGATGCAGGCGTCCGTCTTGCCGGCGGCAACCCACGCCAGATCGACAGCGGCGGACCCGTACATCCGTACGCGCTGAACTCTCGTGGCGAGGTGGTAGTTGAGCGGAATACGGAGCCGGTTCTTCTCCTCGGCGTCGGCTTCGACGGCGTAGTCCCCAATGGCCACGATCGCGGCGTCAAGGGCGTCCGTTCTGCTGGCGTGAATCGCTTCGCCATTGCAGGAGGCTCCAGCACCTTCGGCCGCCGCGTAGGTCATGCCGAGAAAGGGGAGGTCAATGATGCCGAGCACAGACCGATGTCCCTTGACGAGCCCAAGCGAGATCCCACACAGAGGAATTCCGTGCATGAAGTTGGCAGTCCCGTCGATGGGGTCGAGCACCCACGTGAGCCCCTCGCGGTTACCTGTGAGTCCCTCCTCCTCGCCGAGAAATCCCACTCCAGGGGTCTCCCGGGCAAGGAACTCGCGGAGCTCCTGTTCAATGGCGTAGTCAGCTTCGGTGACCATGTCGCGGTCACCTTTGGACGTGACGACTCCGGGCTGTGCCGTGGTGAAGATCTGTCGTGCGATGGTGACGGCCTGCTCTGCTAGCGGCAGTAGCTCGCGGGCGTCGATGGTCATACAGGTTTGCTCCGCTCCCACAATGAACTGAAGACCTGGGCGAAGACGGGATACAGCCCGCCCTCGGTGGCGTCGTTGGTCATGACGAGCGTGGGCGAGTCGACACCCCGGAAAGCCGGAAGGTACGGCTGCACGACGCACGTCTTCCCGTCCACGATCAAGATGTTGAATCGGATCGTCTCGTCATAGACGCAGATCTCAAGCCGCTCGGCGGTGGCGTCGCCAAGATGGGCCTTGAGCCTCGTAAGGATACTGATGTTCAGGGCCGTGAGCACCTGCAATGTCGCGTCGGTGTATTGCTCTTCGGCCTCGCGGGCCTTGATGGCGGCTCCCTTGGGGTCAAGGAACAGGCACCGAATCCGAGGGCCCTCGTCGAGTAATCGCTTGAGCTGGTGATCGGGGTAGCTCTGGCAGATCACGTTCAGCGAAAGGCCGGCGGCGTCGATCGACTGCGCGTTGTCGAACAAAGCCGATGGCGGGTGCGCGGCCGTGAAGGCAGACCGGCTGCTGTAGACGGCGGTCAGATCCGCCATAGCGCCCGCCGCAAGCACGGGTGGGACAAGGACCTCAGGACGCGGTGCGACCTCGGCGGAGAACAATTCGGCAGCCGTCGTGCCAGGGAACATCGCCTCAAGGACACGGCAGTGATCGGCGTAAGGAAGCCCCTTCAGTTCTCCGGTCAACCACCGGTTGAGCTGCGCCCGGCTCGGCCACTTGCCAATGAGACAGGGGTCCACCTGCCGGGCCGCCTTGTCGTACTCCCGGCAGAAGGTCGTGTAACTCTGCCAGTGCCGCTGCCGTAAGAGGGTCCGCAACATGATCGCTTGCTCGGTCATGGTTCACACCCCGGAGGTTGGAAGCCTGCCATCGCTCAGGTTAACCAGGGTGATGAGGTAAGAGGCAGCGAAGAGGAGACACAACGAGACGGAGTGCGTTGAAACGAGAATTCCGCGCGGTCGAGACGTGACATGACCTGGCGGAATCGTCGAGTCATGGTCGAACTGTGTGAAATGTGTTTCGGGCGCGGGTGGAAGTACATGAGCCCACGGCGCGTCGTCGCCGCAACCGGGTCCGACACGTCGACCCCGGCGCGTGTGAAGGCCGAGTGCCTCGGTTGCGTGGGCACCGGAGGCGCGCAGTCATGAGGACCGACCGCATCGAAGATGTGATCCTCGGCGTCGCCGTTCCTCTGCGGGCGGTGTCCGACGCCCACCAGGCCATCACGCTCCTTCGCCTCGAACTGCGCACCGTCCATGACCTCATGGGTGATTGCCACGTCGGTGACGGCGTGGCCCTGTTGTCGGTCTGTTACGGCCTGGTGGTGTGGACGAACGGAGACTGGTTCCGCTGGCAGTCCGGCAGGACGTCGAACTCGGGCCGACCGGTCTACGCCCTCAGCCCGGCCGCCGACTACGTCACCGCCGCCCGAAGAGTCGCCCTGAGACACGGGCAGCTTCAGCAGGACCCTCCGCCGCCACAACCGCGGAACCCGACTGTGACGGCGCCACACGGCAACTCCGGGACGCTCGCTTGATCGACAAGCGGCCTATACGTCGAGCCCTGCCAGTAGGGCAGTGTCGTCGGAATTCGGACTCAATCGGTCAACGACCACATCACCGCTGCTGGGTGGAGGGACAAGAGCGAATCGGGTAGCAGTTCCGCAGACGTGACCCGCCGGACGGGCGGCCAGAGTCGGTCGGGTGGCTGGCCAGGCGAAGCCGTAACGGAAAATGCATTTACGAGCGAAGCGAGCAGCAATCCGAGCGAAGCGAGGCCTGTCCAGGGAGCGCGAGGGGCGGAGCCCTTCGCAAGGAGCGCAGCGACCCCGGAGCGAGAGCGACGGCATGGACGCGATAGCGGCCGGGGGGAGGCGAGGGGGCGAAGCCCCTTCGTAGCGGGGGTCTGGGGGTCGCCCCCCAGAGTGTCCATGAGAGCGGGTGACGGGAATCGAACCCGCGCTGTCAGCTTGGGAACCGGTTACTGATCAAGCGGCGCTGACCTGCGGAAACGCGAGTGGAGGTCAGACCTGGTCATCTGGCTGTGAGTACCCGTGAGTGACCCGCCGTAGCTCGTCGTACTGGCACGGATCTGGCACGCCGTACGACTAAAACTCTCCGAGAGACAGGCGAGCGAACCTATGCAAAAACTTATCGACGGCGCGAAGCGTCACACATCATGAACAGCATGTGATCCATAGGAGAAGAGGTCGGCCATGTCCCAACCGCTCGAACCTAGTGATCCGTACCGCATGGACGAGTACTGGCTGGCTGGCCGCCTGGGAGCTGGTGGGCAGGGTGTGGTTTACGACGCCTACGACGACGACGGCACCCGTGTGGCGATCAAGGTCCTGCACGTCGCCCACGACACCGGCCAACTGAGCCGCCTCGCCAAGGAGGTCAATGCCGCCCAGCGGGTTACCTCGTTTTGTACCGCAAGGATCTTAGACGTGCATCTGGATGGCCCCCGTCCCTATCTCGTCAGCGAGTTCATTGATGGCCCGAGCCTGGCACACGCGGTGGACGGGGGCCGCCGCTTCGGTGGCGACCAGCTTCACCGATTGGCAATCGGAATCGCCACCGCGCTGACGGCGATCCACCGGTCCGGTGTGATCCACCGCGATCTCAAGCCCGACAACCTGCTGCTAGGGCCTGACGGCCCCCGGTTGATCGACTTCGGTATCGCCCGCACAGCCGAGATGTCCCTGACTCCCACCGGTTCGGCCATTGGCACCCCGCGTTACATGGCGCCAGAGGTCTTCCGCGGTGAGCGCGCCGGCGCTGCGGCCGACGTGTTCGCCTGGGGCGCGATCCTCGTGTTCGCCGCGACCGGGGAGCACGCCTTCCGGGGAGATTCGGTCGCCACCATCGCCCATCGGGTGTTGACTTATGAGCCTGACCTGACGGTTCTGCCAGAGAGCCTGCGGCCATTGGTGGGTGGGGCCTTAGCCAAGGACCCGGCTGATCGCCCTGAGGCAGCCACGCTGTTGGCAGCGCTGGTCGGCGGTTCGGGCGTTTCCGGCGACCTGATGGCGGCGGCAAGCGCCCAGGCAGAATTGGTGGAGCGCGGGGGATCAGGTGATCCGGCCCTGGGCACCGTCGCCGAAGACCTGCACGTTCGTCTGACACCTGAGGAGCGGGGCCTGGTCCCGGGGGTGTTTCTCAGGCTGGTCGCGCTCACCGACGGTGGGGATCTGGGCCCACGTACGGCACTGGTGGAGGAGGTGCTGGACCGGGTACCCGCCGAGGAGGAGCGGGCGGTGCGGCGCGTGCTAGAAGTCTTCGACCCGATCGTGGTCTGCGCCGACGGGCGTGTCGTCCTGGCGCGGCCTGCGGTGCTGCGAGCCTGGCCGCGCCTGCGCGCCTGGGTAGTGGAGGCCCGGGACGGACTGGTGATGCATCAGCGCATTCGCCAGACCGCCCGTGCCTGGGCCGAGCACGGGCGCCGGCCCGCCGACGCGTTGAGCGGGCGGCTGTTGCAGGAAGCGCTGGTGTGGGCGGCTGCCGGGCACCGGTATCTGCGGCTCAACCGTCTGGAGCGTGAGCTGCTGGACGCCAGCACCGTTGCCCAAGCTCGCGCCATTCGGCGCCGTCAGATGGTCACCGGGGTGCTGACGGTGTTGCTACTGGTGTCCATGGGAGCCACGGGGCTCGCGGTACGGGCCCAGAGGGACGCCGACGAGCAGCGGGATCTGGCTCTGTCCCGTCAGCTCGTAGCGCAGAGCGAACTCGCTGCTGACGACCCTCGACTGTCGGCGCTGCTGGCGGTGGCCGCCTGGCGCGTCAAGGAGACGCCGGAGGCTCGGGTTGCCATGCTCACCATGCTGGGCAGGCCCGTTCGTGCGATTCTCGCCGGCCACACTGACTTGGTCTCCTCGGTGATCTTCAGTCCCGACGGGCGCACCCTGGCTACCGGAAGCGGCGACAATACGGTGCGGCTATGGGACACCCAGACACGCAAAACTATCGGCACTCCCCTCATCGGCCACTCTGACGCTGTCACTGCGGTGGCGTTCAGTCCGGACGGGCGCACTCTGGCTACCGGAAGCTGGGACAGCACGGTGCGGCTATGGGATACCCAGACACGTAAACCCATCGACACTCTCACCGGCCACACCGGCGGCGTTGAGTCGGTGGCTTTCAGTCCGGACGGGCGCATCCTGGCTACCGGAAGCAGCGACAGCACGGTGCGGCTATGGGATACCCAGACACGCAAACCCATAGACACCCTCACCGGCCACACCGGCCCGGTCTTCTCGGTGGCTTTCAGTCCGGACGGGCGCACCCTGGCTACCGGGGGCTATGACAGCACGGTGTGGCTATGGGATACCCAGACACGTAAACCCATCGGCACCCCCCTCACCGGCCACACCCGTCGCGTCCTCTCGGTGGTCTTCAGTCCGGACGGGCGCACTCTGGCTACCGGAAGCTGGGACAGTACGGTGCGGCTATGGGAGACTCAGACACGTAAACCCATCGGCACCCCCCTCACCGGTCACACCGGCCTTGTCACCTCGGTGGCCTTCAGTCCGGACGGGCGCATCCTGGCCAGCGGGAGCAACGATGACACCGTACGGCGATGGGATATAACGGCCCATAAACAAATCGGTAGCCCCCTTGGCCACACTGACGCCGTCGAGTCGGTGGCCTTCAGTCCAGACGGGCGCACCCTGGCTACTGGAAGCTGGGCCAGTACGGTGCGGCTATGGGACTCCCAGACACTAAGACCAATAGACACTCTCACCGGCCACGCCAACTTTGTCCTCTCGGTGGCGTTCAGTTCGGACGGGCGCACCCTGGCTACTGGAAGCTGGGACAGCACGGTGCGGCTATGGGACACCCAGACACGGGAACCTATAGAGACCTTCACCGGCCACACCGACCCGATCGAGTCGGTGGCATTCAGTTCGGACGGGCGCACCCTGGCTACCGGAAGCGCCGACAGGACGGTGCGGCTATGGGACACCCAGACACGCAAACCCATCGACACTCTCACCACCCACACTGACGCTGTCTCCTCGGTGGCGTTCAGTCCGGACGGGCGCACCCTGGCTACCGGAAGCTGGGACAGCACGGTGCGGCTATGGGACACCCAGACACGCAAACTCATCGGCACCCCCCTTGATCACGACACCGGTCGTGTCCTCTCGGTGGCGTTCAGTCCGGACGGGCGCACCCTGGCTACCGGAAGCGGCGACAATACGGTGCGGCTATGGGACACCCAGACGCGCAAAATCATTAGCACCCTCACCGGCCACACCGGCGGCGTTGAGTCGGTGGCTTTCAGTCCGGACGGGCGCACCCTGGCTACCGGGAGCATCGACAAGACGGTGCGGCTATGGGACACCCAGACACGCAAACCCAGCGGCACCCCCCTTGGCCACACCGACAGTGTCGAGTCGGTGGCCTTCAGTCCGGACGGGCGCATCCTGGCTGTCGGAAGCGACGACAGCGCGGTACGACTATGGGAGACCCAGACACGCAAACCAATCGGAATAATAGGCCACACCGACCGGATCGAGTCGGTGGCCTTCAGTCCGGACGGACGCATCCTGGTTACCGGGAGCGACGACAGCGCGGTACGGCTATGGGATACCAGTTCTCCAGTTGATCTTCCCAGAGTAATCTGTGGTATCGCGGGAAGTTCTATGAGCCTTGAGGAGTGGAAATTCTACGCACCTGAAATGGCCTTTCAGGATGTTTGCCATTAAGCCGCTCATAGCGCGGAACGATCCGGCCCTGGCTATACCCGACCTAGGGAATGCGGAACGAGATGCGATGTTATTCGGTGGCAAGTGGACCCGTACCGCAGGGCCGTCAGGCCCGAGGAGCGGAAGCCGCGCGGCAGAGTATTTGATCATGATCGGGCAGCTTGGATGTGACCGGCCGACTCTGTCGCCGCCCAGGCACCCTGAGCTACCAATGCGACAATAAAGGGACCCCGGCGGCATGCATCCGGTAAGGCGGCGCGTCGCTGGCCTCGGTGAGTACGTTCGGCAACGGCGCTTGCGTCGGTCGGTCGACGGCCCGTGCTGCCGCCGGCCGGGACCGGCCCCCAGGCCGCAGCCCGGGCGGCGGGCGGTGGAGGGCCGGTTACGGCGGCGCGGCGCGCCGCCGTCTTGATCCCCACAAGAACAATTCGGCAATCAACCGCAGTGCTGCCTTGTCGTGTCCCGCGACATGCTTGGAACTTTAGTCCCACCATATGAACCAGGCGAGGCAAGGTAGAGGCACTGCGTAACCGTCGACGACAATCGCTTTGCAGGATGCAGACAGCGTCAGCTAGCACCCCCAGCCTGGGAAATAAGTATATAGAGCTGACCTATGCCGGAGTCGCCGACGCCTTTGGGTGTATTCGAAACGCCAATATGATTGCTTGCATCGGATGGTCGAGTGCACTCAATTGGGCATGAATCGACGCTACCGCTCCTGAAGTATTTCCTTCTTAGTTCTACGCCCAAAGACAATAATGAAATGATGTATGATCACGGGCCCGACTAGCGCTCGGAAAGGAATCGCTTCAGTCGCGGAATTCCGCTCAGTATATTTCCCCAGTAAATTCTGCCATCATTTTCTAGCGCTTTGAAGCGCTCTTCCGGGAATCGCCAGCCTCTCCCCGGTGGGGGATAGATTTCATTGCCGTCCGGTCTTGTTATCGCGTAGTGATTGTCGCTACGTGCTATAGGGCTCGTTATGTCCACGGCAAGCCAAGGGCCTCGCGGGTCGTTATCGCGGTTGGTGTATCGGGGATCTGAAATAGTTATGTCGATCCCCAATTCCGCTAGCATGCGCGTCAGGTCGGCGCCGCCCACGATTTCAATACCCTCGGCTGTGGCAATTTCTCTTGCGGACCGCGTAAATTCTGACGTGCTGAAGAATAGCGCGCCGCCAAAGCCGCCGCTTCGAAGAACTCCCACTAACTCATAGACCTGCCTTGTGGAGCTGGGGCCGAGGCTGCGCTTGGTTTGAACGATGATCTTTTTGCTGGGATCTTCGGGGCTGGCCGCGATGAAGTCGTAACCTCTATCTCCTACGCCTATATCCATCCTTTCGGCGTGATAGCCCATTCGAACCAATAGGTAGTGAATCAGGCGCTCGAATGTAGTTGAATCTAGTTCGAGTATGTTCAGTGGAGCCTTGGCGTTGGCGAAGATTTCGGGCAGTAGGGAGTCGATATCTTCGTCAAATTCTCCTAGATCCTTAATCGCTTCATTCGAGACCTTAGAGGAAAGATGTTCCTTTGTCCCTGCGATGAACTCTTTGAGTGTAACTAGCAAGAGGTCGGCTCCTGCTATATCGCGCATCTCTTGGGTTAATTCCGGTAGCGGACCTTTAGGTCTCTTCTTTGCATCCAGCTCCCACCAATCGGCCTTCAGGTCTTGAGTAATAAGAAGAATTAGCCGCTCACCGGTAGGGATCTGAGATGCCATATCCAAGGTCTGGCGCCATAGAATAAAATCACCGGCGGCGCGCAGCTGACTTCCTTTATTTGCGTCAAGAAACCCGGGTGGAATCTCATTCGGGAACCGAAAAGAATGCGCCTCCTCTACAAGTAGGCGAAGCTCGCTTGATGAGTATCCTTGGCCAATCCTTCCAGCCAAAAGATCATCGATTCTGGATAGTAGGGGATCTACCTGCCGCAGATCCTTTGGATGCAGATCATATTCGGCCTCTAGAGTGCGAAATTCATCAATTGCCGAATCGATCACTCCCTCAAGAGTTGCAAGGAGGTCTTCTCGTCCCAGGCCAATCTCCTCGCGCTTCCATTCTCTTGTTGCTCCCGTCCGTTCGCGTAATAACTGAAGCTTCTCAAGGGCTTCCTCAATAACATGGACAGCATCGACTGTGGCACTTTTTAATAGCTGGCCTGTGCGCTTAAGGGTCGACATCCTTTCCTCTACGACGCGCCTACGGTTACGGCTGAACTCGATGGCGGCCTGATGGGGGATCCAAAGTCGACTTCTTACATGACTGAAAGCGTCAAGGATTTGATCTCGGGAATTGGGATTAAGTTGATATAGGTCCAAGAGGACGTTAGCGTCGAGGACTATCACTGCATCTCGATAGAATTGCTCCTGCGCTACATGGCTGTTAGTCAGCCATGCAGAGAAATCGATGGTAAGGCGCCGCCCTGTCCCAGATGAGTTCCCTGCTTCGCTCATAGGGTTATCGTAATCGAACAAGTGGGGCTTGTATGTAGCGCTTTAAATCGTTACGCGGTCTGCTGTTGGTTACTAGAGCCTGCGCCTTACTTGCTGCTGCGCAAGTCCATCAGACGCTCGCGAAACTCCAACGTGGCTGCCTCCTTGCGGTACTTCTGCCTGAGCAGCCGATCGAGGTCCTCGGCGCGGTTGATGAGGTCCGTAAGCGACTTCCGATCGATGTCGAGCGCCATTGCGCCATGTTCTGTCGCGGCGTCAAGATCGCCACGTCGTGCGTGGACGATTCCGAGGTCGATATGTGCATCGGCAACTCGCATAGGTGCGTTCGAGCTGCCGTCCGGACGTGTGTGCATCTGGATCGTTTCTCGCGCATGCTCCTCAGCGCGATCATCGTCCGCGAGCCACGTGTAGCAGGTGGCCGCGTAGAAGATCCACTTGGCGTGGTCGAACACGAAGTGATGGTCAGGGTTCTCAGGCATCGCGAGCGTGGACAGGACGTTCGCGCCTCGGGTGAGCGCGCGGTCTGCTTCCCGTCGGTCGCCGATGCGGGCCAATCCGCGGGCTTCCTGCAAGGTGAGCTGAACCATCGCGCTGCTGCTGCCGGCTACTGCCTGGCCCATGCGGGCCGACTTCACGACGTCCTCAAACCGGCCTTCTACCAGGGCGAACCAGGCCGACATCTCATGTGCCCATCCCATAAGTTCGCCGTGGCCAACCTGGCGGCCCATTTCGTAGGCGGCCCGTCGCGCCGTCTCGGCCTCCTCCCGCTCTCCCAGGTCGTAATGCACACACCCGAGAAGAGCGGTCAACCAGCCGGTGATGACGAGCACTTCGCGGTGCTGGTCGAAGGTGAGACGTCCCCGAAGAAGCTGGGTGACCTGCGCAAGACGCTTCTGAGTGCGGTCGCGCAAAGTGGCGGCGGGCACGACGGGATAGGCGCGGCAGAGGAGGTCGACGGCCTCGGCCAGAGCTTCCAATGTCCCAGCTCCGACGTCGGATGCCTGGAGTTGCTGAGCCAGTTCCATGGTCCCGTACAAGTCTGCTTCGGCACGGAGTGCGTCAACAGGCATCACGCGCGCCTCCACCAACCGGCTTCGCCCGCTCTGCGAGAACCCCAGCCGTTCGGGTGAGAGCCCTGTCGCCTGCTCAAGGGCGAGCCGCAACGGGGTGCGCGGCCATGAGACCTCGCCCGCCTCCCACCGCCGAATGCGTTCCTCGTCGACCGCGAGACGTTCCCTAATCCCGGTCGGCGTTTGGTTGATGAGCTGGGCCAATTCGGCGCGAGTCAGGCGATGCTCGTTCCGCCATGCGCGTAGTTGCACGTTCGGGATGTGGTCGGGCATCCGGTGCCTTCCTCCCAAGCGGAGGTGCATGAGGGGGGTAAGAGGGGCGCGTTCGGGGGTACTGCGTTCAGTCGCTGGCCGGTGGACTTGTCATCAAGCAACCACGGTACGTCACAGCGGCCTCCCCGAAAGAGCGGGTGTGCCGGATCAATGAGGAGTTGGCGACGGTGACCCGGCCAATCGAGTTCAGTCAGGCATTTCCATGCTCCGCCTGTCGGGGCCGTGGCGCAAAGCTGCGGGTGTCACGGCGGGAACTGCTGGTCGGGCCGGTGGATGAGGAGCGCGACGGGAGCGGAGAGCGGATGTGTCTGGACTGCCTCGGAAGCGGCCGGGCCGAAAGGAGCGCGAGATGAACCCCAACATGGCGGAAGCGCTGGAAGAGACCGACCAGCCGGAGAACGAGAACTACCTGATTCTGCTGGCCGGTCAGTTGACGGAGATCGCGATCAAGGCGGTACTGCGGGAGGAGAACCGGATGGTGCTGGTGTATCCGCCGCACGGGCCGGGGCTACCGGTCGCGGTCTTCATCGGCTACGGCGGCGCGTGCTTCTCCTGGAATAACGCCGAGAAGCGCCACCCGGTCACGGACATCAAGGGCGCGGCCGAAGCCCTCAAGGCATTCGTGACCCGGTAGAGCGGGCACGGCTGGGCGGTCGCGTCGGATCGAGGGAGCTGACGTTGGCAATGGCTCGTCCGGTCCGTGTCTGGCCCGGCAGGTGGAGGGACTCCGTGGCTCCCACCTGCCGGGTCTTCTGCGTTATGCGGGTTCAGGCGGCGGCATGGACAGTGGTCTACCGCCGGGATACTCTCAAACTTGGTAAAACAACCTGTCGGGTGATGGACGGTCGAGATGTCGCTAGAGTCCGTTCCGCCGAAGTATGCGCAACTTGTGCAGAACCTTCAGCGGCGCATCGAGTCGGGCGAGTACGCCCCGGGCTCGACCCTGCCCAGCGAGAACGAACTCATGAAGGAGTTCGCCGTCTCGCGGCCCACCGTGGTCGCGGCTCTGCGGATCATGAAGGATCAGGGCTGGATCGACTCCCAGCAGGGCAAGGGCCGCTTCGTTCTCGGACGTCCGGCGCTCGCCTCCCTGGAGGGCTCTCGACCGGGCCGGGCCTACCTCACCACAGCGGAGAGCCTGACTGCGGGCGAGATCATCGAGTCGGCTGCCGTTGCCGTCCCGAATCGACTGGCCGCCCTCCTCGACGTCGACCCCAACACCCGCGCCTTTGTCCGCCGTCGACTGGTCAGCCGAGACGGTGAGCCGACAGAGATCGTCTCGGTGTGGGTGTCGCTGGAGTTGTCCGAGGGGACCGACCTGACCAGCGCCACACCCCTGACCGAAGGGATCCGCGCCCACCTGGAGAGCCGGAAGGGTGTCCGGTTCGATCACGTGGTGGAGCAGGTGACGGCCCGGATGCCGACCACGGCAGAGGTGAAGCAGCTCGGCATGCCCAAGGGTGTGCCGCTCTTGGTCGTGTACGGGGCGGTGCGCGATGCGTCGGGGCGTCCGCTGGCGGCCGTTGAGGTGCTGTTGCCGGCCGACCGCCACGAGCTGGAAGACGCCTATCCGATCGGCTAGCCGATTGCTACTCAACGAGCCCGCCTAGTTACTTGACGTAGCAGGCGGGCTCTCCTTATGCTCGCATCACTTGATAGGTTAAGTGCCTGTCAGTCAACAGGAGGCATCCATGGCATTGCAGGGACCCATCCCGGTCACCTTCGCGCAGGTCTTCCCGCATGGCTGCTACGTCGTCGGCGAGGTCGAGCCGGTCAAGGACTTCGACGCCTCGACCAACGGCCGCTTCGTCCAGACCCGCGACAAGAAGAGCGGCGAACTCGTGTGGCAGGTCGCGGTGCTCGACGCCGACCCCGAGGTCAAGCCCGCCCAGAAGACGGTGTCCGTCAAGATCCTCGCCCCGGTCCAGCCCGTGCCCCCGGCGCCCATGCCGGGCCTGCCGTTCACCCCGGTCGAGTTCGACGGCATGGCGGTCACCGCCTACGTCAACGGCGCGGGCCGTCTGGCCTGGTCGATCAAGGTCCGCGAGATGTACGCCCCTCGCCCGCTGGCCACCTCGGGCGCTGGCAAGTCGGCCGCCAACGGCAAGGAGAACGCGGCATGAGCGAGGGCTACGGCGCTGCGACCATCATGATCCACCCCGGCCGTGAAGCCAGCGTGAGCGCGTCGATCTGCGCAGGTGCGAACGTCAACGTCCGCTACTTCGCTGGCCGCGACGGCAACCCGGGGTTCATCGCCATCGATCAGGACCGCGTCAGCCTCAAGATCGCCCTGCCCTCGGTGAACTCCGAGCCGGGTGTCGACTTCCTCCGCGAGCTGGCGAAGGCCGTGACGAGCCTGCTGGCCGAGACGCAGGGTTCGCCCGCTCAGCTTCCGCTGCCCGAACTCGACGACGGTCCGGACACCGGCGAGCCGAAAGCGGCCTGACCTCGGTGGGGCGGCTGGAGCTTGGACCCTCCGGCCGCCCCGGTTCTCCCAGCCCACTGCATATGTTCCGAGAGGACTCCAACCTAGTGTTTCGCAAGCTCCCGGGGGATGAGGCACGCAACCTCGTCACCACCACCCCCGACACGAAGATCGTGTTCAAGCCGGTCGTGGTCAACACCCCGGCCTTCCTCGCCATCGGCCTGTGGCTGATCCGCCTCGTCGTCGGCCTGGTCCGGCTGATCTGGCGGCACCCGATCGCGGTCGGCATCGTCGGCAGCCTGGCCGCGCTCGCGGTCTTGGTAGATTGGCGCGGCAGCGTCTTCTTGGTCGGCCTGACCCTGCCCGTCCTCGCAAGCTGGGCTGTGATCCACCGCCCGTCGTTCTCCTCCTGGATCGGCTGGCCGCTGCTGGCCTCCTGGCGACGCTTCTGGATCTACCGGCGGCACTGGCAACCGGTCATGGTCGTCTCCGGACTCGGCCGCCACCTGCACGGCCGGGACTACCTGCCCCGGGTCGTCAACGTCGCCTGCACACCGTGGGCCGATCTGGTCGTCGTCCGCATGCTCAAGGGCCAATGCCTGGAGGACTGGACCAAGCGCGCCGACCACCTGGCCCAGGGCTTCGGCGCGACCAGCTCCCGCGTCACCCTGCACGCTCCCGGCGTCGTGCTGCTGGTCATGCCTCGCCGGGATCCTCTCGCCGACCCCATCCCCGCCCTACCGCTCCCCGACCACACCGACAAACCTCCGATCGATGTCGAGCCGGTTCAGGTCGGCGAACGTGAGGACGGCCTGCCCTACCGGCTGAAGGTCCATGGGACACACGTTCTCGTCGCCGGGGCGACCGGGGCCGGCAAGGGCTCGTGGATCTGGTCGGTCATCCGGGGTCTGCTCTCTGCGATGACCTCGGGCCTGGTGGAGGTCTGGGCGCTGGACCCCAAGCGCATGGAACTGTCCCTCGGCAAGGACCTCTTCCGGGGCAAGTACGCCGCCACCCCGGAGGAGTGCGCCGACCTGCTGGAGACGGCCGTGGCGCAGATGCAGCAGCGTGCCGACAAGTACGCCGGTGTCCGGCGCACCCACACCGCCACGACAGATGAGCCGTTCGTCCTGGTGGTCGTCGACGAAGTGGCGTTCCTGACCGCCTATCAGTCCGACAAGCACCTCAAGCAGCGCATCACCGCTGCTCTGGCCACACTCACCACCCAAGGTCGGGCGGTCGGCTTCGGCGTCCTGGCGGCGCTTCAGGACCCGCGCAAAGAGGTCATGAACATCCGCAACCTGTTCCCCGACAAGATCGCGCTCCGACTGGATGAGTCCGAACAGGTCGACATGGTCCTCGGCGACGGTGCACGCGGCCGGGGAGCGCTAGCCGACCTCATCTCACCCAACCCGGCCCAAGGCGCGGGCATCGGCTACGTCCGGCTGGAGTCCTCCCCAGACCCGATCCGCGTCCGCGCCACCTACGTCTCTGACGACGACATCCGCGCCATGGTCGCCCACCTGTGGACCGCCACCGCCGATGAGACGAGGGCCGCGTGAGGCTCACACTGACCGGCACCCGCACCGAGATCACCCGCGTCCCCGAACAGATCGTCTTCGCCCGGCTGACCCCCTCGGGGGTGGTGCGCTTCCTGCACCTGGCCGACGTCCAGATCAGCACCCAGCCGTACACGGGCCTCGTCCGCCTGACCGCCGACCTCGTCGAGGGAGACGCCAATGGCTGAACTGGCTCGCGCCCTGGATGACCTGACCTGCGCGTCCTGCGGCACCACCGACTGCCTGTGGATCTATCCCGTCCGGGGCGTCGTCGAGTGCCGCGAGTGCGGGACCAAGGCCGTCGTGATCCTCGACGCCCTCGACCAGTAGGAGGTGCCTTGACCAACCCGAACGACCGGCACACCCCGCGCGCCATCAAGCAGACGATGCCCCTGGCGCACGAGGTGGTCGAGGCTCTCGCGATCGACAACGGCGTGTGCATCCGCCCGGTGGGGCTGCGCCGGATGGATCTGAAGACCGGGATCAGCGACATCATCAACGCGCCGTGCGGGGCGACCCTTGAGGCCAAGTGCCCTCCGTGCGCCAAGCGGAACCGCGCTCTGCGAAAGGCCCAGTGCCGCGAGGGCTGGCACCTGACGACCGAACCGGCCATCACCCCGGATGAACCGAACGACTATCAACGGCACCTGGTGGAGTGGCGCGCCGACGCCCAGGCCCTCCGCGACGAACTCGAATCCGCGGGGCTTCCTACCGATGACTATGACCAGGCCATCGCCGAACTCGACATCGAGATCAACGCCGCTGGAGTGCGCGGGAACGTCCTCGGCCGGACCGCTTCCAAGCGCTCCCGCTCAACTCGTCGACGGCAGGACGCTCCCGACCTTCCGAAGCGGGCCATGACGGCGACCACGCTGGGCCGCACCTACGAAAGCCCGGACGGCCGCAGCTACCGACCCTCGATGTTCATCACGCTCACGCTCGACTCCTATGGCCGGGTCAACAACGGCGTCCCGGTCGACCCGGCCACCTACGACTATGTGAAGGCGGCCCGGGATGCTCTCCACTTCTCGAAGCTGATCGACCGGTTCGTGCAGAACCTTCGCCGCGTCGCGGGCTATGACGTCCAGTACTTCGCCACGGTCGAGATGCAAAAGCGTCTGGCACCGCACCTGCACATGGCCATGCGGGGCAGCATGTCCCGCGCCGACATCCGCGCCGTTGTTGCGGCGACCTATCACCAAGTGTGGTGGCCCTCCTGCGACACGATCCGCTTCGAGGGCGGGCATCTGCCGGTCTGGGATGAGAAGGCCGGCTACCTCGACCCCGCTACCGGCGAGATCCTCCCCACCTGGGATGAGGCCCTCGACGAGCTCGACGCCGATCCCGACGCCCAACCGCTCCATGTCGTCCGCTTCGGTCCTCAGATCGACGCCCAGGGCATCCTCTCGGGCACCCCGGACGCAGACCAGGCGATCCGCTACCTGTCCAAGTACCTGACCAAGTCACTCGGTCAGGCCGCCGACTCCCAAGCAGCCCGGGACCACGCGGCCCGCCTCGCTGATGTCCTGCGGTACGAACCCTGCACCCCGACCTGCCCGAACTGGCTCCGCTATGGCGTCCAGCCCAAGAACGCCAAGCCGGGCATGATCCCCGGCCGATGCAGGGGCAAGGCCCACCGTCCCGAACACCTCGGCTACGGCGGGCGCCGCGTCCTGGTCTCCCGCAAGTGGTCGAACAAGACCCTTAGCGAGCACAAGGCCGACCGCCGGACCTGGGTCCTGGAGGCCCTCGGCGTCGCTGACGAACCCGCCAACGCTGGCCGCTACGTCTGGTCCCCGGTCAAGGCTGGCGACCCCGACCTACCTCCGATCCGGGTCCGGCTGCTGCGCTCCATCCGCGAACGCCTCCGCTGGCGAGCCCACATGAACCAACTCCAAGCCGCAGCGAACGGCCTAGATCTTTCGGCAACCACGGGGAGGGCGGCATGAGGCGACAGAGCAAGGCGGATGACCCCAACGCCATCAGGGACAACCTCCTGACCGTCGACCAGGTGGCCGCTCGTCTCAACACCTCGACCCGCTTCCCCCGGCGGCTCATCGCAGAGCGCCGGATCACGTTCGTCCGCATCGGGCGGAGCGTGCGCATCCCTGAATCGGCCCTAGAAGAGTTCATCCGGGCCGGACTCGTCGAACCGATCGCAACCCGGAAGGGAAGGGCTGCCTGATGGGCGGCAACAACAAGGGATCTCGTCGCCGTTTCGGTGCCGTCCGCAAGCTGCCTTCGGGCCGCTTCCAGGCTCGCTATCAGGGTCCGGACGGACAGGAGTACACGGCGCCGCAGACCTTCGCGACCAAGACCGACGCCGAGAAATGGCTGTCCAAGGCCGAAGCGGAAGTACTCCAGCAGGAGTGGACCAACCCCGACGCCGGGAAGGTCCTCTTCAGCGACTACGCGGCCACCTGGCTCACTGAGAGGACGCTTCGGCCCAAGACGGAACAGCTCTACGAGGGGTTGCTGCGGCTGCACATCAACCCGACCTTCGGCGAGTGCATGCTCACGGAGATCACGTCCCGTCAGGTCCGCGTCTGGCACACCGGCCTGACCAAGCACGGCCTCGGCGCATCGACGATCGCCAAGGCGTACCGCCTCCTTCGCGGCATCCTCAACACCGCCGTCGACGACGAGCTGATTAAGAAGAACCCTTGCAAGATCAAGAAGGCGGGTGTCGAGCGCCCGGAAGAGCGCCCCGTCCTCACCGTGCCCGAGGTCTTCAGGCTGGCGGACGCGATGCCTCCCTGCTTCCGCGCCCTGGTGCTCCTCGCCACGTTCGGCAGCATGCGTTGGGGCGAGCTGGCCGCCCTCCGGAAGAACCACCTCGACCTCGACGCCCGAACGGTCCGCATCGCGGTCGCTGTCTCCGAGATGAAGACCGGCGAACTGCTCACCGGCCCGCCCAAGTCGGACGCCGGAACCCGCACGGTCAACCTCCCTGAGGTCATCACGGGGGAACTGGCGTGGCACGTCCAACGGTTCAGCGAGAAAAGGCACGACGGCCTGGTCTTCGTCGGTGAGAAGGGCGCGCAACTGCGCCGGAGCAACTTCTCGCGGGTGTGGGCGAAGGCACTCAAGAAGGCCGGCCTTCCGAAGATTCACATTCATGACCTCCGCCACACCGGCAACACCCTGGCAGCGCTCACGGGCGCCACCCTGAAAGAGCTCATGGCACGCATGGGCCACGCAAGCACCAAGGCCGCAGTGATCTACCTCCACGGCTCCAAGGAGCGTGACCGCGAGATCGCCGATGGCCTCGGCAAGATCGTGGAGAAGGGCCTCAGGCCCAAGGGTGAGGAAGGCGACGACGGCTCAGCGGGAGTGCTCGTCCCGACCGCCTGACCAGCAAGATCACTTGTTCTGGCACGGATCTGGCACGACGGCGAGAATCAGCCCAGAAATAGATCAAGGCCCGGGTCGGAAAATATCTTCTGACCTGGGCCTTCGTCGTAAGAGCGGGTGACGGGAATCGAACCCGCGCTGTCAGCTTGGGAAGCTGATGTTCTGCCATTGAACTACACCCGCAAGGTGCTCCGCCTACTCTACATGATCCACGCCAAGCCCATCCCCCCATTCCCACTACCCTGTCGTCGTGCTGCTTTCAGATCGCGACATCAAAGCCGAGGTGGACAGGGGCAGAGTCACCCTCACCCCCTACGACCCCGACATGGTCCAACCCTCCAGCATCGACGTCCGGCTCGACCGGATGTTCCGGGTCTTCGAGAACCACCGTTACCCGCACATCGACCCGTCGTGTGAGCAGCCCGACCTGACCAGGCTCGTCGAACCGGACAAGGACGAGCCCTTCATCCTCCACCCCGGTGAGTTCGTCCTCGCGAGCACCTACGAGGTCATCAAGCTCCCCGACGACATAGCCAGCCGCCTCGAAGGCAAGTCGAGCCTCGGCAGGCTGGGGCTGCTGACCCACTCCACGGCCGGCTTCATCGATCCCGGGTTCGAGGGTCATGTCACCCTTGAGCTCAGCAACGTCGCCACGTTGCCCATCAAGTTGTGGCCCGGGATGAAGATCGGTCAGCTGTGCCTGTTCCGGCTGAGCAGCCCCGCCGAGCATCCGTATGGGTCGGCCGCGTACGGTTCGAGGTACCAGGGTCAGCGTGGGCCGACGCCGTCGCGGTCTTTCCTCAACTTCCATCGCACCAAGATCTAAAAAACGAGCAAAGAACCATATGTGTCAGGGGAAGCGCGTTGGGCAACCATTAGGTGACATCTACCTTAAGTTCACGTTCTGCCTGGTTGCCTCTACTCTTCTCTGCGGACAGTCCCCGCACATCTGGAGATCCACGTGCGTCTGCGTCTCACGCCCCGTGAGGACAGTTACTACGACTTGTTCGCCGACTCGGCGAACAACCTCGTCACAGCGTCACGGCTGCTGGTCGAGATCATCAGTGACGGTTCCGACCGTGAGGCTCTCGCTGAGAAGATGCGCGCGTGTGAGCACGCGGGCGACGAGCGTACTCACGCGATTCTGAACCGGTTGAACGAGAGCTTCATCACACCGTTCGACCGGGAGGACATCTACAAGCTCGCCTCCAACCTCGATGACGTCATGGACTTCATGGAGGCGGCGGCCGATCTGATCGTGCTCTACCAGATCGACCACCTGCCGAAGGAAGTCGTGCGGCAGGTCGAGGTGCTCGAACGCGCGGCCGAGCTGACCGCCGAGGCGATGCCGAGGCTGCGGTCGCTCAACAACATGAACGAGTACTGGATCGAGATCAACCGTCTCGAGAACCAGGCCGACCAGGTCTACCGGCGGCTGCTGGCCAAGCTCTTCTCCGGCGAGTACGACGCCCTGACCGTCCTCAAGATGAAAGAGGTCATCGACCAGCTCGAGTCCGCCGCTGACGCGTTCGAGCACGTCGCCAACACGGTCGAGTCGATTGCGGTCAAGGAAAGTTAAGTGGAGCTTGCGCTCGTCATCAGTGTGGTCGTCATCGCACTGGTCTTCGACTACACGAACGGCTTCCACGACGCCGCGAACGCGATCGCGACCTCGGTCTCGACGCGGGCGCTGACGCCGCGGGCCGCGCTGCTGATGGCCGCCGTGATGAACTTCATCGGCGCCCATCTGGGGGAGCAGGTCGCGAAGACGGTCGGCAGCGGCATCATCGAGCCGCCTGAAGGCAGTCACGGTCTGGTCATCGTGGGGGCCGGCCTCGTCGGGGCCATCACGTGGAACCTGATCACGTGGTATTTCGGGCTGCCCTCGTCGTCGTCCCACGCGCTCATCGGCGGGCTCGTGGGGGCGGCGCTGGCGGCCAGCACGACTGTCCACTGGGATGGGGTGCTGGACAAAGTCGTCATTCCGATGATCTTGTCGCCGCTCGTGGGGTTCACCCTGGCGGGTGGCATCATGATCGCGATTCTGTGGATCTTCCGCAAGTCGAACCCGCACACCACCGGCCGCGGGTTCCGCTACGCGCAGACGGTGTCGGCCGCCGCCATGGCCCTCGGCCACGGGCTGCAGGACGCGCAGAAGACCATGGGCGTGATCTTCCTCGCACTGGTCGTCGGCGGCTACAACCAGCCCGGCGACAACATCCCGCAGTGGGTGATCCTGGCCGCCGCGGCGGCGATCTCCCTGGGCACCTACGCGGGCGGCTGGCGCATCATGCGCACCCTCGGCCGCCGCATCATCGCGCTCAACCCGCCGCAGGGCTTCGCCGCCGAGAGCGCCGCCGCGACGGTCCTCTACGTGGCGGCGATCGGCTTCCAGGCGCCCATCTCCACCACCCACACGATCACCAGCGCGATCATGGGCGTCGGCGCGACCAAGCGCCTGTCGGCCGTGCGCTGGGGCGTCGCCGGCAACATCGTCACCGCCTGGGTCCTCACGATCCCGGCGGCGGGCATCGTCGCCGCGATCACCTACTGGATCGCCCACGCGATCATCGAGTAGCCCTCGCTCGACGAGTCAGGCGCGTGATCACCCGATCACGCGCCTGTTTCTTTTTCCGTTACGGCTACGCCCACCCCGGCACCGCCCGCCGCCCCCGGCGCTCCCGGAGATCCGGCGCCGGCCCCGCGCTCCCGGCCGCGCGCCGTCACGGGCGATCAGCGGGCCGGGGCGTACATCACGTCGACGTCCCACCGGCTGAAGCCCAGGCCCTCGTAGAGCCGGATCGCCGCCCGGTTCTCCTCGTCCACGTACAGCATCACCTGCGACAACCCCAGCGACCGCAGGTGCGCGAGCCCGGTGAGCGTCAGCGCCTTCCCCAGGCCGGACCCCTGCTCCGCCGGGTCGACCCCGACCACGTACACCTCGCCGATGGGTTCGTGCCCGTGGCCGCCGTCGCCGTGGACCTTCGTCCAGTGGAAGCCCGTCATGGTCCCGTCGCGGAAGGCCAGGAAGAAGCCCGCCGGGTCGAACCACGGCTCCTGCTCGCGGCGTCGCACGTCGTCGACGGTCCACGAGCCCTGCTCGGGGTGGTGGGCGAAGGCGCGGGCGTTGAGGGCGACCCACTCCTTCTCGTCGCGGCCGGTCTCGAACGTGGTGATGCGCACGCTCTCGGGCACCCGCGCGGCCGGGAACGGCGCGAACAGGCTGCGGCGCATCTGCCAGAGCGAGCGCACCCGCTGGAAGCCGGAGGAGGCGGCCAGCCGCCCGGCCCCGGGGTGGTCGCCGTGGGCCCACAGGCGCAACCGTCCGCCGGTCTCCATCATGATCGCGTCGAGCAGCATGCGCCCGTGGCCCTTGCGGCGGGCGTCGGGGGCGATCACGAGTTCGCCGCTGGGCCCTTCGACCTCGTCGGTCGGGTCCACATGGGCAAAACCTGACAAAACGCCCGAGTCATACAAAAGTGCCGACTTGGCTCCGGGGTCGCCCCCGTACCGCAGATGGAGCATGACGTGCTCGTTCAGCGGGCGGACGCCATCGGCGTCGGTCGCGGCCTGGACGAGCCGCCTGACCTCGGCAACCGTGTCGTCATCGAGTCGTTCCCTGATCTCCACGTGCGCGTTCATGGAACGCACTCTACGTACCCCCGACTGGCAAATCCCGCCAGGTGTCACCCGGGGGAATCGTTACCTTTGGGCCATTGGCCAGTCAGGTGGTCACTCTAGGCTCACTTACCATGACCCCTGCATCCCTCAAGAGACTCGCCGTGGCCACCGTCGCCACGGCGGGTGTCGTCGCTCTGGCCATCGGGCCCGCGGGCGCCAGCGCGAGCGGCTCGGCGAAGAAGAAGGACGAGCTGATCCCGATCCGGATCCTCTCGATCAACGACCTTCACGGCAACCTGGAGCCCCCGACGGGGTCCAGCGGCCGCATCGCCGATGAGACCGGCACCATCGTCGACGGCGCCGGCGGCGCCGCCTACCTCGCCACCTACGTCAAGCAGCAGCGCAACCGCGACACCGTCCTGGTCGCGGCCGGCGACCTGATCGGCGCCTCCCCGCTGCTGTCGGCCGCCTTCCACGACGAGCCCACGGTCGCGTTCCTCGACTCGCTGGAGCTGGCCACCTCCAGCGCCGGCAACCACGAGTTCGACGAGGGCTACGCCGAGCTCAAGCGCGTCATGGAGGGCAAGTGCCACCCGGTCGACGGGTGCTCGCCCGCCGGCAAGTGGAAGGGCACCGACTTCGAGTTCATCGCGGCCAACGTGATCGACACCAAGAAGAACAAGCCGGCCCTCGCGCCCTACTACGTGGAACGAATCAACGGCGAGAAGGTCGCCTTCATCGGCCTGGTCACCAAGACCACCCCGACGATCGTGACCGCCTCCGGCATCGCCGGCCTCGAGTTCACCGACGAGGTCGCCGCCGCCAACGAGACCTCTCAGTACCTCCGCGACGTCAAGGGCATCAAGGCCCAGGTCGTGCTGGTGCACGAGGGCGACCAGGTCACCCCGAACCAGAGCCCCGACGCCTGCCCGATCGTCAAGGGCGCCGGCTCGCGCATCGCCGAGGGCATCGACCCCGAGATCGACCTCGTGATCAGCGGTCACTCGCACCAGGCGTACATCTGCAAGGCCACCGACCCGGCCGGCCAGCAGCGCTACTACACGCAGGGCTCGTCGTTCGGCCGCGTGCTGACCCAGATCGACTTCAAGATCGACAAGGCCACGGGCGACATCGTGCGCTCCTCGGTCGCCGCCGACAACACCGTCGTGCGCCGCACCGTCACCCCCGACCCGGCCACCGTGTCGTTCATCAACGACTGGAAGACCCGCGTCGCGAGCGTCGCCAACAAGAAGGTCGGCGACATCACCGCCGACATCACCAACGTCGCGGTCGCCTCGGGCGAGTCCCCGCTGGGCAACCTGATCGCCGACTCGCAGCTGGAGTCGGCCAAGGCCGGCGGCAACGCCCAGATCGCCCTGATGAACCCGGGCGGCATCCGCACCACCCTCACCTACGCCAGCTCGCCCGTCGGCGAGGGCCCCGGCGTGACCACCTACGGCGAGATCTTCGCGGTCCAGCCGTTCAACAACCTCGTGCAGGTCGTCACGCTGACCGGCGCCCAGCTCAAGCTGGTGCTGGAGCAGCAGTGGGTGGGCGGCCCGAACAACCAGGCCTTCACCAAGATCCTGCAGCCGTCGTCGAACCTCACCTACTCCTACAGCAACAGCGCGGCGTGGGGCTCGAAGGTGTCCGACATCAAGATCGACGGCGTCCCGGTGACCTCGACCCAGTCGATCCGCGTCGCGGCCAACAACTTCCTCGTCGGCGGCGGTGACGCCTTCGCGGCCTTCACCCAGGGCACCGACCTGTGGAGCGGCCCGCTCGACATCGACGCGTTCGAGGACTACCTGACCGCCAACTCCCCGGTGGCCCCCCCGGTCCCCAACCACATCACGGTTCTGCCGTAACAACAGGGAAGCCCCCGGTCGAGCGCGACCGGGGGCTTTTCCTATGTCATCGGAGCGCCGATCAGCGGCGGGCGGTCTCCAGTTCCTGGGCCATCTCGTTGCCGCGGTCGGGCACGAAGCGGTAGCCGACGTTGCGGACCGTGCCGATCAGGGCCTCGTACTCGGCGCCCAGCTTGGCGCGCAGGCGGCGCACGTGGACGTCGACCGTCCGGGTGCCGCCGAAGTAGTCGTAGCCCCAGACCTCCTGGAGGAGCTGGGCCCGGGTGAAGACCCGGCCCGGGTGCTGGGCCAGGTATTTGAGCAGCTCGAACTCCTTGAACGTGAGGTCGAGCGCCCGGCCGCGCAGGCGCGCGGTGTAGGTCGCCTCGTCGATCGCCAGGTCGCCGCTGCGGATCTCGTCGGGCACCTCCTCGGCGGCGGCCAGCGACATCTTGCCGATGGCCATGCGCAGGCGCGCCTCGACCTCGGCGGGGCCGGCGGTGTCGAGGATCACGTCGTCGGCGCCCCACTCGGCGGTCATCGCCGCGAGGCCGCCCTCGGTCACGATGACCAGGAGCGGGCAGTCGATCCCCGTGGTCCGCAGCAACCGGCACAGGCTCTTGGCCTGGACGAGTTCGCGCCGCGCGTCGACCAGGATCGCGTCGGCGGGCGGGGCGTCGAGCAGGGCGGTCCCCTCGGCCGGGGCGACCCGGACCGAGTGGAGCAGCAGCCCGAGCGCCGGAAGGACTTCGGCGGACGGTTCCAGTGCGTTGGTCAGCAGAAGCAGATTGCTCATGAGGCCTCCTCGCCAAACGGGCGGGCGTGCCGGGAGAGCACCGCGCTGTGCACGATCACAGGCTCGCCTCCTTCGGTCCGCGTCAACGGCAGGGCCGTAGAAACACGTAAGGACCCGGGGGCTACGTCGCCCAGGTCCCGTTGCTCGTAGATTAGCCCACAGCAACTTTGCGTCCAATGTGCGTCCACCGTGTGAACAGCACTTCACGTGGAGAATCACCGTATCCAAACGCTCACTGTGAGTGTGCGGATCTGGGGCTGGAGAGGCGTATGGCTACGGGAACGGTGCGCTTTTGGGCCGCGGCGAAGGAAGCGGCCGGAGTCGCCGAGGAGACTTTCGACGCGGAAACCCTTGGCGAGCTTGTTACCAAAATCACAAGGAACGACGCGCTGGCCAGGGTGCTTCCGCGATGCTCGTTCCTGGTCGACGGGAATCCGGCCGGCACCCGGGATCCCCACACCGTGGAGCTGCCCGAAGGCGCCACGGTTGAGGTTTTGCCGCCGTTTGCCGGCGGATAGGCTGATCCGAAACCCCCCGGCCAACGGAGGATGCGGTGCGCAAGCTGGTGGTGGCGCTGCTCGTGCTCGTCGTGCTGGCCGTGGTTCTCGACCGCGTGGCCGTCGCCGGCGTGCAGCGGGAGATCGCCAAGCAGGTCCAGGCCAGTGCCGATCTCGACACGCCCCCGACCGTGCAGGTCAAGGGCGTGCCGTTCCTGACCCAGGCGATCGGCGGGCGCTATGAGGAGATCGCCATCGACATCGGCGACATCCAGCGCGAGGGCATCCGGCTCAGCGACGTGCAGGCGACCCTCTACGGCGTCGAGGCGCAGCTGATGGACCTGGTCCAGAACGCCGCCGGCACGAAGATCGTCGCCGAGCGGGTCACCGGCACGGTGACCATCTCCGAAGACACCCTCAACTCCCGGGCCCCGCGCGGCATCAAGATCGAGGGCGGCGGCGGCAACGGCACCGTGCGCGTCTCCGGCGAGGTGACCGCGTTCGGCAACCAGGTGCCGGTGACCGCCGACATGAAGATCGAGGTCAAAGACGGGGTGCTGCGGCTGACCCCGGCCAAGGTGACGATCGCGGGCGGGTTCACCGTGCCCAACGCCGAGCGCCTGATCACCTTCACCGTGCCCGTGCAGGGCCTCCCGCTCGATCTGAAGATCGACGAGGTCCGGTCCGCCCCCGGGGGTGGCCTGGCCATCGACGCGACGGCGACCGATGTCCCTCTTTCGCGGTGAACCGAAGCGCCGCCGGTTGCGTTCTGAGGATGTGAGCGCAGCCGGTACGGCCGACGAGGAGCTCGTCAGGGCCCTTTTCGACGACCATGCCGGGCCGCTCTACGGTTACGTACTGCGATTGACCGGTGACCCGGGGAGGGCGGAGGACATCGTGCAGGAGACCATCCTCCGTGCCTGGAAGAACCCGATCGCCGACCGGCCGGTCCGGGCGTGGTTGTTCACCGTGGCCCGCAACCTGGTCGTCGACCAGGCCAGGGCGCGCAAGTCGCGACCGCAGGAGACCGGCGACGAGGCGCTGGCGGTCATCCCGGCCGACGACGAGCTCGACAAGGCCGTCGAGTCGTGGGCCATCGCCGACGCGCTGGCCTCGCTCCGGCCCGACCACCGCGAGGTCCTGCTGGCCGTCTACTACGGCGGCCAGTCGGTCAAGGAGGCGGCCGAGTCGCTCGGCATCCCGCCGGGCACCGTCAAGTCGCGCACCTACTACGCGCTGCGCGCGCTCAAGCTGGCGCTGGAGGAGCGGGGGCTCGCGCCGTGAACCACGACGACGTCAAGATCTCTCTGGGCGTGTACGCCCTGGGCGCCCTCGACGCCCGGGAGACCGCCATGGTCGAGGCCCACCTCGACACCTGCGACGAGTGCACCGCCGAACTCGCCGAGTTGTCCGGCCTGCCGCCGATGCTGGCGCGCGTGTCGGCCGCCGACGTCGAGCACGCCGCGGCCCCGCCCCGGGCGGTGCTCGACCGCCTGCTGGCCGACTCGGCCAAGCGCCGCAGGCGCGGCCGCATCACCCGCACCATGCTGGGCCTGGCGGCGAGCGTCGCGATCGTGGCCTGGGGCGGCGCGACCCTGCTGAACGAATCCGGCGAGATGACGGCCACCACGGCCGCCGGGGGCGCCCCGGCATCGGCGCCCGTCCCCGAGATCGCCGCCCAGCAACGGAACGACTACGGCGTCCCCGAGCCCCAGCCGCTGCTGACCCAGGAACCCCAGAGCGACGCCGCGGCGGGCACCGGCCCGGCCGAGACCGACGCCGCACCCGCGCAGGAGCCGGTGCCGGCGTCGTCGAAGGCGCCCCGTGCCTCCAGGGCCGCGCAGCCCGAATCGAGCCCGGCCCCCGAGTCGGCCCAGGCCGACGAACCGGCGACCACCAAGATCGCCCCCGAGACCATGACCCTGGAGCGGTCGCGGGGGGAGGTCACGCTGCGGCTCGACCTGGCCGGCCGCGAGGGCGGCACCGAGGTGACCGCCACCATGACCGGCGTGCCCGTCGACACCAAGACCGAACTGTTCGCGGTGCCCCGGCAGGGTCCGCGCACGTCGGTGGCGAGCTGGGAGGTCAAGGCCGACGACGAGGGCAGCGCCACCTTCGTCGGCTCGACGAGCCTGCCGATCGCCGAGATCGCCCGGTTCGAGCTGCGGGGCGCCAACGGCGCCGCACTCATCACGATCCCGGTGGGCTGACCGGGAATTTCCCGGTCGCCGCCGGTGGTTGCCGATCGTATGGACCTGGGTGCGTCATTGGGTGAGCGGGCGACGCTCGTCCATTTCTCGACGGCCTTCTGCCAGCCGTGCCGGGCCACCCGGCGGGTGCTCGCCGAGGTCGCCGCGATCGTTCCCGGGGTCCGCCACGTCGAGGTCGACGCCGAGTCGCGGCTGGATCTCGTACAGGCTCATGAAGTCACGAAAACCCCAACGGTGTTAGTTCTCGACAGTTCTGGAAATGTCGTGAAAAAGGCATCGGGGCAGCCCAGGAAAGCCGACGTCATCGCGGCCCTGGCTCTGGCTCTGGACACGGCGTCTCAAACCGGGTCTCAGCAATCGGACGGCATGTGACAGATGGCGAGACGAAAGGGTACTGTCGTGCCCATGACTCCCACGACAGAGATGCTCACGAAGCGGCGGGCGGTTGACTTCTGCCGCGTCGCGACGGCTCTCTGTCGCATGGCCTGAGGGTGATTCCCGGCGGCGTCTGAAGCCGCATCACGCGAACCCATCAGGAGCATCAGGCGATGCAGGTCGATCCCCGTGGCCCCCGCTCCGGCGCGGCCGACACCACTCTGGTTCCGCCCCGGCATGTCTCGGGGCCTGGGCATCATTCGCATCGTTCCCGCCTCCGGAATCGTCCCTTCGGCCCTGGGTGCGACAGCAGCGGCACTGCTGGCCGCCTTTCCCCCGCATCACCACCGCTCATCAGCCGTCTACAACCTGGGAGAAATTCATGAGTCGCTCCGCCGCACTGGTCGACGCCGACTGGGTCGAGGCCAACCTCGACACGCCCGGCGTCGTCCTGGTCGAGGTCGACGAAGACGCCAGCGCCTACGACAAGGGTCACATCCGCGGTGCCGTCAAGGTCGACTGGCGCGACGACCTGCAGGACCCGGTCCGCCGCGACTTCGTCGACAAGGCCGGCTTCGAGGCGCTGCTCTCGTCGCGCGGCATCGGCAACGACGACACCGTGGTCCTCTACGGTGGCAACAACAACTGGTTCGCCGCCTACGCCTACTGGTACTTCAAGCTCTACGGCCACGAGAACGTCAAGCTCCTCGACGGCGGCCGCAAGAAGTGGGAGCTCGACTCCCGCGAGCTGGTGAAGGACGTGCCGAACCGCGAGGCCACCACCTACACCGCCACCGAGCAGGACCTGTCGATCCGCGCGTTCCGCGACGAGGCCGTGGCCGCGATCGGCAAGCTCAACCTGGTCGACGTCCGGTCGCCCGACGAGTTCACCGGCAAGCTGCTCGCTCCGGCCCACCTTCCGCAGGAGCAGGCGCAGCGTGCGGGGCACATCCCGACCGCCCGCAACATCCCGTGGAGCAAGGCCGCCAACGACGACGGCACCTTCCGTTCCGACGACGAGCTCAAGACCCTCTACGCCGACGCGGGGGTCGACTTCGGCAAGGACACCATCGCCTACTGCCGTATCGGCGAGCGCTCGGCGCACACCTGGTTCGTGCTGCACGAGCTGCTCGGCCAGGCCAACGTCAAGAACTACGACGGTTCGTGGACCGAATACGGCTCGCTCGTGGGCGTGCCGGTGGAACTGGGAGAGGCCCGATGACCACCATCCAGCAGGGGTGCGCCGCGCCCGAGCAGACCGTGGCGCTGCCGACCGGCATCGATCTGTCCAAGCAGGCCGTGATCCAGGGCGTCGTCACCGGCGCCGGCACCGCCTACGCCCGTCTCCTCGACCACTCCGGTGAGTTCACCGGCGAGGTCGTCGTCTCCGACGAGGGCATCTTCCGCTTCTTCGCCGCCCCCGGCTCCTGGACCGTCCGCATCATCGCGGGCGGCGGCCGGACCAAGGACGTCGCGGTCGAGGCCAAGCTCGGCGAGGTCGCCCAGCTCGCGGTGGCCGTCTAAAGCTCAATGGAGAAGCCCGGCCCCGCATGGGGCCGGGCTTTTTCAGTGCACGCCCGCGAGTTGCTCCAGCACGTCGATGAGCGCGTTGTGCTCCCCGGCGACCTTGAAGAACGCGCGGTCGACGTTCTCCACCACCCCGGCGGCGCGTTCGGCCAGCCGGCGGCCCTCGTCGGTGATCACGAGCACCTTCTTGCGCATGTCGGCGGGGTCCTCTTCGCGGCCGAGCAGGCCCTTGACCTCCAGCACCCTGACCACCTGGCTGGTCATCATCACGTCGACGGTGGCGTGTTCGGCCAGTTCGCGCTGGCTGGGGCGGACGCCCTGACTGTCGAACCACCACAGGTCGACGAGGAGGGCGAACTGCACGTGGGTCAACCCCATCGTCTTCAGCGCCGTGGTGATCTCCCGCTGCCATCGAAGGGTCGCCCGCCACAGCAGGAAACCCGGGCTCCGGCCTGGACCGGCGTCCCGTTTCGCACTCACCGTCTGATTCCCCGATCTACGACTTCAGGGAGTGTCCCACCTCGCCTCCCGCATATCCGTCGTTGACCAGCCCGGACGGCCGATCTTTGACCTTTCCGGCTCCTTGACCGCTAGCATGCGCAAGATGTCTGGTACGTCCACCAAGACCGCGCGCTTACCCCTCGACGCGCTCCGGATCGCCGGGTCGTGCGCGCTGCCGCTGATCATGTGGTTCTCGCTCGGCCGGTTCGTGCGCTGGGTGCTCCTCTACGCGGCCGCGCACCTGTCCCACGGCTCCTGGTACCAGCTGCGGCTCGTGGGGGTGCTGTTCATCTTCACCCTGGTCGTCATGGTGTCGCTGGCGACCGTGGTCGCCATGCTCTACACCGTCAGGGAGGCGCTGGCCGAGACGCGGGCCCGCCGCGCGGGCGACGAGGCGCAGGAGACGATCTTCGGGGCGCTCAACCGCACCGCGCTGACCTTCGCCGGTCTCTACATGACCTGGGGCCTGGTCGACCAGGACATGCGCGACTTCGAGAACATCGACCGCACCCTCAACCCCGACCAGCAGATCGTCGACAACCTCCAGGGCGTGCAGAGCACCATCGGCGACGGACTGACCGGCCTCGACGTGCGGATCTCGATCGCCGCCATGATCGTCGCGTTCGCGATCAAGTGGTTCGCCGGCCGCCGCCACGAGAACAAGCCGGGGAAGTTCACCGGCGTCCTGACCACCTTCGGCGAACTGGCCTTCGTCTTCTACGGCCTGACCGCCACCGTCGCCGCCCTCAAGCTCCGCGAAGACTGGATCGAGCACCGGGCGCTCATCATGGGCGTGAGCGACGCGACCGAGGACGTGCGCGAGTCGCCGTTCTTCGAGTGGCTCGGCGACGTGTGGCCGCTGCTCGTCGACGCGCTGGTGCTCCCGCTGGCCTGGCTGACCGTCGGCATCCTGGTGTACGGCGCCTACGCGGAGGACACCCAGACCACGATCAGGGGCACCCGCCTGGAGGGCGTCGGCGCCCGCGTCGAGCGCAGCCACAACTGGACCCAGGTCACCCTGGCCAAGCTGGCCGGCGGCTTCACCTCCCGCTGGATCCCGCTGCTCAACTCCCTGCGGCTGACCGCCAAGGGCGGCGCCGCCCTCTTCGGCCTGTACGCCCTGCTCTACGTCGGCCTCCACGTCGGCGGCGACTACCTGGGCAGACTCCTCGCCTACGCCACCGCCGGCGGCCCCTACCTGTGGATCGTCACCACCGTGCCGACCACGTTCGTCGTCGACCTGGTGGTGACCGTCCTGTCGATGTGCCTGGTCGCGGCCACCTACGACCAGGCCGCGACCCGCAAGCGGCTAACGGAGGAACCGGAGCAGGTCGAGGTCGGGGCTTAAGTCGTCGGTCAGGTCCTCGGTCGGGGTGTCGGAGCGGTAGCCGGCGGGCCGGATGAAGAACTCGGCCGTGTCGGCGACGTCGGTCGGCACCACGGCGTAGATCTCGATCGGGAACGCCTTGCCGATCTGGGCGTCCGACTGGTCGAGCGGGGTGTCGTTCTTCAGCACCTCGGTCCGCCAGCTGCGGCCGTCGGCGTCCCGGATGTCCATCTCGGGCAGGCCCGTCAGGAACGTGCCGTCGCGGTCGAGGGCGGTGCGGGTGAGCATGATCTTCACCCACTGGCGGCCGGGCTTCTCGGCCGCGCCCGCCGGGTTCGGGATGCGCTCGAAGGTCGACCGCCAGGCGACGTGCTCGAACTCGTAGGTCTCGCCCGCCGGGATGACGTGGACGACGTCGGGCTCGCCGGTGCCGTACACGTAGGTCGACCAGTTCGCGGCGGCGGGCGCGCCGACGGCGAGCACCACCGAACCGGCGGCCCCGGCGAAGAACCGGCCCCAGCCCTTCTTCTTCCGCTCGGGTTCCGGCTCCGGGGGAGCCGGGGGCGGTTCCTCCGTCGCTGCGGGGGGCGGGTCGGGGAACGGCGGATAGGGCTCCGGGTCCTGGAACGACGGCCGGGGGCGCGGCAGCGGACGGCCCGCCGCGATGGCCGGGAAGGGCTGGGTCGAGAAGCCCTCGTCGTCCTCCTCCGGCGCCTGCGGAGGCGGAGGCGGAGGCCACACCAGCACGTCGCTGGGCGGCGCCAGCGGCGGGATGTAGGCCGGGATCATCGGCGGGAGCGGTCCCGAGTAGGTCGTGTCGTCGATCTCGGTCGGCTGCGACGGCGGCGGGGAAAACCAGTCGCGGGGTGGCTCTTGCTGGTTCACGTGCCCTCCGGGGCCAGCGAGTAGTGCTCGACCGGCTTCTCGCCGCCGGTCAGCCCGAGATCGATCTGCGCTTCCGGGGCGAGGACGTCGACGACGAGGGAGTCGGTGGCGTTGAAGAGCACCAGCTCCGACCCTCGAAGCGCCTCCTTGGGCACCTCGAACACGAGCGGGGCGTCGATCCACCAGCCCGCCTGCACCCACTTGCCCAGAAGCGTGGAGTCTTCGGCCACCTTGTCGGTGACCTGGTATTTCTTGTCGGCTTCGGTCATCAGCCAGGCGGTGTGCGGCCGGAACCGGAAGGGCTTGGCCGGCGAGGTCGCCGAGACGTGCACGACGAGGAACAGGTCACCCGTCTCGACCGTGTCGTCGGGCAGGTCGACGCTGGTCGCCAGCGCCGTCTTGGTCACCTTGACCGAGAACCGGCTGGTGACGACCTCCTCGCCGGACGCCCCCGAGGCCGTGAGGTTGGCGTCCGCCGCGCCGGGGTCCAGCGCGAAGGTCTGCGCGTAGACGGCGGCGGCGGCCAGGCTCAGTCCGAGGGTCAGCGCGCCCAGCCGGCGCAGGAAGCCGGCCATCAGGCCTCCTCGGGCCGGATCGGCAGGGTGACCTGCGCGATGACCTTGGGCTTGATGAAGGCCATCTCTTCGCCGGCCCCGGTCGGCAGGTCCTTGTCCGGCTCGACCTGCCAGAACTCGCGGGGGTCGCGGCGGCTGACGGGCTCCTCGACGAAGCCGCCGACGTCGATCGTCACCTTGTCGGGGGCCTTGGCGCCCTCCGGGACGTCGTAGCGGATGACGACGGTGTGGGTGATGCCCGGATGGAGCTGGGCGCTGCGGACGCCGTGGCTCCACACGCCGATCTCCGGGTAGGTGTCGGGCTTGCCGAGCGGCGGGGTGGTCTTGAGGATCGTCGAGCCGAGGCGTCCGTGCCGGCTGACCATGGGACCGGTCGCCATGCCGCCGACGCTCTCGGTCGTGTCGCCCTCGTTGGTGACCTTCAGGACTAATTCCACCGCGTGGCGGTCGCCCTCCGCAACGTCGACGGCCTTGACGAACTGGGTCTTGAACAGCTTCTGATCGATCGTCGCGCCGGCCTGGTACTGCTTCGGGGGCGAATCGGGTTCGGTGTCGAGGCCGCCGGTGCCGGCGGTCACCCCGAGCCCGGACACGGACAACAGCGCCACCACGGGCACGAGCACCGGTCGCCGACTCATGGCAATGGATGGTAGTACGCCCACACTCGACCCATCCGCCGCAATCGTCCCTATCTTTGGTGGGAAAGCCGTCCGAATGCCGAGAACCCTGCCCTGATCGGGTACCTAGCTCCTACGCTTTGACCTTACGACGAAATACGGAGGGGCCAGGCGCGACCATGGCGAGGCTGACCGACGCGCACCCCGAGCACGCGGAGTTGCGCGCCGACCGCATCTACCTGGGGTGGCAGTACCTGCTGCTGCACCCCGACCCCGGCCCGCCTCCGAAACGCCCGCCGCGCGCCGACGCCGAGCTGCCGCTTGATCCCGGCCCCGAACTGTTACGCAACGAACGACTACAGGAAGACCTTCTCAACCGTCCGGTCAAGTTGTTCCGCACCGTGGTGGCCGGGCTCGCCGTGGTGGTCGCCCTCCTCGGGTTCGCCGGGGTGATCGGCTGGCCGTTCGTGGGCATGGGCGTGATCGCGGCCGCCGGGGTCGCCGGGGTCTGCTCGTTCGCGATCCACCAGGGCAACAAGGCGGTGCGCTTCCGCGTCCAGGAACGGCTCGCCCAGACCGAGCGCGACCGCGCCAAGCGCGAGCGCGAGCACGTCAGGGCCCAGGAGGAGCACGCCGCCCGCTACCGCGACTGGGCCGAGCGCAAGGCGGTCTACGACAAGCAGATCAGCTGGTACGCCGTCGCCGTCCCCGACGACATCGACCGCGTCGACGTGGCCGGGGGCACGCTGCCCGGCTGGTCGGCCCTGATCACCCTGATCGGCGCCACCCGCCTCTACAGCGGCGGCCACCTCACCGTGCTCGACCTGTCCGAGGGCGTGATCGCCAAAGACCTGATCCAGCTCGCCAAACGCGGCGGCGACGACCCGCTCGTCTGGGTGCTGCCCTCCGACCTGCCCAAGCTCGACCTCGGGGCGACGCTGAAGCCCGAGGCGTTCGCCGACGTGCTGGCCCACGTGGTCAGCGTCAGCGAGGAGACCAGCCGCGACATCGGGTTCGACAACGCGATCCTCGAACGTGTCCTGGAGGTGCTCGGCGAGACCGCCACCATCAGCCAGGTCACCGCCGCGCTGCGGGCCCTGGCCCAGGTCGGCGACCCGCGCGAAGACCTCAAGTCGGGGCGGCTGACCGCCATCCAGCTCGAACGCATCGGCACCCTCTTCGGCCGGGGCGTGGCCGACCGCGTCGTCATCGAGCGCGCCTGGGCGCTGGAGTCACAGCTGCGCAAGCTGGAGACCCTCGGCTCCGACGCCGTGCGACTGCCACCCGCGCGCTTACGCGTGGTCAGCATGGACCGCCAGGCCGGGGTGTTCGGCAACCGGGTGCTCGGCACCTACGTGGCGACCGCGCTGACCCACATCCTGCGCCAGTCGCCGGCCGGCGAACGGCCCTGGTATCACACGATCATCGTGGCGGGGGCCGACAAGTTACGCGGCGACGTCCTCGACCGGCTCATGGACGCCTGCGAGACCTCGCGCACCGGGCTGGTCCTCACCTACCGTTCCCTCACCCCGACCGTCAGGGAGCGGCTGGGCCGGGGCCACGCCGCCGTCGCGTTCATGCGCCTGGGCAACGCCGAAGACGCCCGGGTCGCCAGCGAGCACGTCGGCACCGAGCACCGCCTCGAACTGGCCCAGCTGACCGAGTCGGTCAGCTCCGTGGTGAACGGGGCCGGCGGCAGCTACACCTCGACGGTGGGCGAGGGCCGCGGCGAGATGGAGGCCCTGGCCGAGGGCGACCTGAAAGAGGGCATCACCGAGTCGACCGAATGGGGCCGCAGCGCCGGCAAGGTCCACGAGGGGGTCATGCAGCGGTCGCGGGAGTTCCTCGTCGAGCCCCACCAGCTCCAGCAGCTCCCGACCACCTCAGTGATCGTCACGCACGCCACCGCCGACGGCCGCGAGGTGCGCCTCGCCGACGCCAACCCGGCCATCCTGACCTTCCCGAAGACCACGCTGGAGGAGGTCAGGTCGCTCTCGGCGACCCCTCCCGTGGTGCCCCCGGAGACCGACGAGAAGGCGCCCCCGCCCAACCTCGGACCTCCGCCGCCGAGGCTCGACTGGCGCAAACCCTGACGCTTCTTCCGGTAAGAGGTTCGTCAACGGGGATGTGTGAGCATGATCGGCAAAGGACCGTGAAAGCCTGGCAGAGAGGGGTCTCATGCAACCGTTCCCCCTGAGCGGGCCGTGGTATCGGATCCAGGCGATCACCGCTCCGTCCCGCACGTCGTCGGCCGAGTGGGACTTCGTGAACGTGCTGCCCGCCGTGTTGTCCGCCGCGCAGCGCGACCGGCCCTTCGTCATCGGCTGGTTGTCCCGGGGTTCCGGGGCGCCGCTCGAACTGATCACCAACGCGGGTCCGCTGACCCCGCCGCGCGCCCCGCGCCGGGCCGCCGTCGCGGCGATCGAGGTGGTGCCGACCGGGCCGCAGCCGCTGCTGTTCCCCGGCGGCGCGCGGGGGGTCGAGATCGGCGACGACTGGCTCGCCGATCTCGCCGATCTGGTCTGGACGCCCTGTCCGGGCCGCCAGGCCCCGCCGCTGAACGGGCGGCGTGAGCCGGAGCCCGACGAGCCGAAGCAGCCGACCCTGTTCGAGTCGACCCTGACGACGCTGATGTCGCGCCCGTTCGCCTGGGTCGTCGTCGCCGAGCCGACCGACCTGCTCGACCAGGAGGTCAGCCACCTCCGCACCCAGCTCAACGTGCTGCGCCAGTACGGCGACGCCTCCGAGCGCTCCCGCTACGACGCCGAACGCGCCGAGCGCCGCATGCAGGAGCTCGACGCCTTCCGCGAGGCGGGCCTGTGGAACGTCCGGGTCCTGGCGGGCGCGGCGGGCCCCGAGGAACTGCGCCAGATCGCGCCCGTCCTGGTCGGCTCGGTGGAGATGAGCCACCACCCCTACCGGCTGCGCAGCGCGATGGCGGGCCCGGCCCGGCCGAGCGCCCAGGAGCCCGTCTACAGCTTCACCGAGGCCCTGAACGTCAACTTCCAGGACCCGACCGACAGCGCCGCCGCCCCCTTCGCCGCCACCGCGGGCGCGCTCGCGGCCCTGGCCGGGCTGCCGAGGCGCGAGGTCCCTGGTGTACGCGTCCTCGACACCGGCTTCTTCGACGTCACCAGCGAGGCCGACTCGACCGGCGGCGACATGCTCGACCTGGGCGCCATCGTCGACGGCCAGGACCGGGCCGTCGGCACGTTCCGCGTCCCGCTGGCGACCCTCAACCGGCACGCCTTCGTCACCGGCGCGACCGGCTCGGGCAAGTCCCAGACCGTCCGCCACCTGCTCGAACAGCTCACCAAGGCGGGCATCCCGTGGCTGGCCATCGAACCGGCCAAGTCCGAGTACGCCGCCATGGCCGGCCGCCTCGAAGGCCAGGCCCCGCTGACCGTGATCAACCCGTCGGCGCCTGACGCGGTGCCGTTCAGCGTCAACCCGCTGGCCCCCGAGCCCGGCTATCCGGTGCAGGCCCACATCGACATGGTCCGGGCCCTGTTCATGGCCGCCTTCGACGCCGAGGAGCCGTTCCCGCAGATCATGTCGCTGGCGCTCCAGCGGGTCTACGAGGCCAACGGCTGGGACGTCGTCACCGGCGGCGGCATCCCCGGCGCGGCCGTCCAGCCGCAGGTGCCGACCCTCGAACAGCTCCAGCAGCACGCCCTGGAGGTCATCGAGGAGATCGGCTACGGCAACGAGGTGCAGGCCGACGTCGAGGGCTTCATCTCGTTGCGCCTGCGGTCGCTGCGGGTCGGCTCGGCCGGGCGGTTCTTCGAGGGCGGCCACCCCGCCGACATCGGCGGCCTGCTCCAGCGCAACGTGGTGCTCGCGATCGAGGACGTCGCCAACGACGAGGACAAGGCGTTCCTCATGGGCACCCTGATCATCCGCATCGTCGAGCACCTGCGGATGCGGGCCCGCCAGCAGAAGTCGACCGGGCTCCAGCACGTCATCGTGATCGAGGAGGCCCACCGGCTGCTGCGCGACCGGGGCGCCCAGCGGGCCTCCACCCACGCGGTCGAGCTCCTCGCCGGCATGCTGGCCGAGATCCGCGCCTACGGCGAGGGCATCGTGGTGGCCGAGCAGATCCCCACCAAGCTGGTCTCCGACGTGGTCAAGAACACCGCGCTCAAGGTGGTGCACCGGCTGCCGGCCGAAGACGACCGGTTCCTCGTCGGGGCGGCGATGAACCTGTCGGAGGAGCAGTCGCGTCAGGTGGTCTCGCTGCAGCCCGGGTTCGCGGCGGTCTTCGCCGACGGCATGGACCGGCCGCTGCGCATCCAGGTGCCGCTGGGGGAGGACCGCGAGCGGGTGCTCCAGTCACCGGCCCCGCCGATCAAGGGGCGCCGGTCGGCCGCCTGCGGGCGCGAGTGCCGTACCGGAAAAGCCTGCACGCTCTTCGAGGTCCGCGAAGCGGACCTGCTCGCCGTCGCGCCCGAGTGGGCGTGGCTGCGGATCTGGACCGACACGGTCATCCTGTCGTTCGTCGCCAACCGGTCGCTGCCGGGGGTGCCGCGCATCCTGGCCGACAACTGGGCCGACCTGCCGCCGCGCCGCCGCGAGTGCCTGCTGGCCACGCTGGTGGAGCGCAGCGTCGCCCGCCGCGCCTGGTCGTTGCGCACCTGGTTCGACCCGACCCTGCTGACCGAGAAGGCCGCGGAGATCGCGGCCGGGCTGCTGTCCGGCGCACCCGCCGGCGACAAGCCCGGCCCGGCGTGGGTGATCCCGCAGATCCGCTGGCTGCACGAGGTCGACCGGCTGTTCCCCTACGGCCACCCGGCGCCCAACCTGCGCAGCCCGGCCCCGGCGATGGAATACGCCCTCTTCGGTACCGATCCCTCCGGCCGCCCCTACCTGCACGCCGGGGTCAACGGCGGCGGGGTCGCCGTCGAGACCCGCACCGAACTGCTCGGCCACCGGGCCAAGGCGCTGCGGCACCACCCGCTGTCGATGGAGGTCGACCGCAACCGCCCGCTGGCCTGGCGGGTGATCCTGGGCGACGACGAGCACGAGGGCATCCAGCGCGACATCGCCACCGTCGCGGTCGGCGTCGAACCTCGTGAACGTATCCGGCATGTCGCCCACACGATGGGAGCGGCCTGGTTGGAGACGGTGCTCTCCTGGCCGCGCCGGTTCGTCCTCCCGTTCGACGGCGACGCCCCTGCCGAGCTGTCCTTCACCGACCCTTAGGATCACTGCATGAGTCAGTTGCCGTTGCGCGCCCAGCTCGCCAGCGCGCTCGGACGAACCGCCGCGACACTCTCCCGGGCGACCGGGCGCGGCGACGGGTCCGTGATCGGCGGGCGGGTGGGCCTGCTGCTGGAGCCCGACCTCCTGCGCAAACTCGCCCACGAGAAGAAGCTCGCACTGGTCAGCGCCACCAACGGCAAGACCACCACCACCCGCCTGATCGCCTCGGCGCTCCAGGAGCTCGGAGAGGTGGCCACCAACGCGTTCGGCGCCAACATGCCCGCCGGCCACGTCTCGGCCCTCTCGTCCAACAAGGCCGCCCCCTACGGCGTCCTGGAGGTCGACGAGAAGTACCTCCCCGAGGTGCTCAGCACCACCGAGGCCGGGGTCGTCACGCTGATGAACCTCAGCCGCGACCAGATGGACCGCGCGGCCGAGATCTGGCTGCTGGCCCAGAAGTGGCGCCGCGCCCTGGCCGGCCAGCCCGTCCACGTGATCGCCAACTGCGACGACCCGCTCGTCACCTGGGGCGCCTCCACGGCCGCCCGGGTGACCTGGGTCGCCGGCGGCCAGCGCTGGCACGAGGACTCGTGGTGCTGCCCCGAGTGCGGCGGCCCGCTCGACCGCGCCGAGGGCATCGTCAACGCCGACTGGGCCTGCCGCGAGTGCACCTTCAGCCGTCCCGAGCCCAACTGGATCCTCGACGGCGAAGACGCGGTCGACCCCCACGGCCGGCGCTGGCGGCTCGACCTCCAGCTCCCCGGCACCGCCAACCGCTCCAACGCCGTCATCGCCCTGGCCACCGCCGCCGCGTTCGGCCTCGACCCGCAGCGCGCGCTGCCGAGGCTGCGCGAGGTCAAGTCGGTCGCCGGCCGCTACACCACCGTCGAGCGGGACGGCCGCGTGATGAAGCTGCTGCTGGCCAAGAACCCGGCCGGCTGGCTCGAAGCCTTCGACGTCACCCGGCCCGACCGCCCGATCGTGTTGTCGGTCAACGCGCAGGGCCCCGACGGCCGCGACACCTCGTGGTTGTGGGACGTCGACTACCGCATCCTGACCGGCCGCCGCGTCTACGTGACCGGCGAACGCCGCCTCGACCTGGCCCTGCGGCTCGACGTCGCCGGCGTCGGCTTCACCCTGGTCGACGACTTCGGCCAGGCGGTGGCCGCGCTCCCGCCGGGCGACATCGACGTCATCGCCAACTACACCGCGTTCCAGTCGATCCGGACGGAGTTCGGCCGTGCAGTCTAGCCTCCGCATCGTCTGGATCTACCCCGACCTGCTGTCGACCTACGGCGACCAGGGCAACGTGCTCGTGCTCGAACAGCGCGCCCGCCGCCGGGGCATTCCCGTCGAGGTCGTCCATGTACGTTCCTCCGACCCGGTCCCCGAGCAGGGTGACATCTACCTGATCGGCGGCGGCGAAGACCGGCCCCAGATCCTCGGGGCCGAGCGCCTGCGGCGTGACGGCGGCCTCCACCGGGCCATCCAGCGGGGCGCCTCGCTGCTGGCGGTGTGCGCGGGCTACCAGATCATGGGCTCGGTCTTCGGCGGCGAGGAGGGCCAGCCGGTGCCCGGCATCGGCCTGCTCGACATCAGCTCGGGCCGCGGCGAACGCCGCTCGGTCGGCGAACTGGCCGCCGAGGTCGACCCGTCGCTGGGCCTGCCGACCCTGACCGGCTTCGAGAACCACATGGGCGTGACCCGCCTGGGCCCCGGGGTCACCCCGCTGTCACGCACCCTCGTCGGCACCGGCAACGGCGATGGCACCGAGGGCTGTTTCGCCGGCAAGATCATCGGTACGTACCTCCACGGCCCCGCCCTCGCCCGCAACCCGGCCCTGGCCGACCTCCTGCTCCGCTGGGCCGCCGGCCCGCTGCCCGCGATCGACGACAGCTGGTACGAACGCCTCCGCAACGAGCGCCTGGGCGCGGTGCTCAAGCCGTAGGACCGAGGTCGAACTTCCAGACGTAGCCGTCCCAGGTGCCGGCGAACAGGTAGGTCCGTCCCTGGTGGGTCACGACCTCGAAGGCCTCCGGGCCCGAGGTCGGCCCCTCGGCGGGCGGGCCGACCTGCTTCGAGGTGGTCAGGTCCCATTCGCGCAGGGTGCCGTCGTCGGCACCGGAGAACCCGATCGTGGTCCCCCCGACGACGGCCAGCGCCACGCACTTGACCGGGTTCGGCAGCCGCTCGCCGAGCAGGTGGCCGATGGGCTGCCGCTCCGAGAGGTCCCAGAGCCGCGAGGTGCCGTCTTCACTGGCCGACAGGGCGATCGCCCGGCCGTCGGCCTGGCCCATGGTGAGGTTCCAGATCGTGCCGTCGTGCCCCCCGATGGGCACACCCGTCGGCGTGGGCTCGGTCAGATCCCATCGGCGCACCAGCCGGTCGTCGCCCCCGGAGAGGGCGGTCAGTTTCCCCGCCACCTCACCCATGGCGATGGCCTTGGGCGACATGGCCAGCGGCTGCCCGACCACCTCACCGGCGGGGTCGGCGGCTTGCAGGTCCCACCGCCGGATCGCCAGATCGTCGCCCGCCGTGAACGCCCACGGCCTTCCTCCGACGGTCGCGACGGCCAGCGCGTTGATCCCGCCCGACTCCTTCCCGGCGTTCAGCACCCGCCCCTGCCCCGAAGCGAGATCCCACATCCGCACGGTCCCGTCGGCCGCTCCCGTGACCCCGGTAGCCCGCCCGCCCACGACGGCGACCTTCGCCGCGAACACGGCCCGGCTGTGCCCGGTCAGCACCGCGCCGACCCGCTCACCACTGGCGAAGTCCCGCAGATGCACCGTCCCGTTCTGACACCCGTAGAGAACGACCGCCCGCCCAGCGAGCACCCCGTGCGCCACCGACCAGACGGCCCCGTTCCCGCCAGAGAGCGGCCCCCCGAACATGACACCGGTCCGAGGCGCGACCCCACCACCCAGCAGCCGAGGCGCGACCACAGCGGCAGCGGCCACGACCGCGACCGAAGAAAGCGAGATGAGCACGGCCCGCCGAGACCGGAGGCCACCCCCGACCCGCTTCTGCACGAGCCCGGACCCCTCGTCCGCGACCATGTCCGTGTCGGTCGATCGCTCACCTGTGAGCGGCGCGGAAATGCCAATGCCGGAAATTTCGTCATCCGATGCGAGGGGCGAACTGCCCGGAACCGTGGCGGCGTCGGCGGTTAGCCAAAGGTGGTGGAATTCCGTTTTGTCGCTGTTCAGGGATTCCACGATCAGTTCCAGGGCGCCCCAGCGGGGGAGGCGTTCGCAGAGAATGACCGTGCGGGCCGACGTGTGGCTCATTCCGGTCTGTTTGGCGAGTTCGCGGTAGCTCGGTTTGCCCGCCACGCGATATCGCTCCTGGAGGCGTGACCGCAATTCGGCCAGGGGGTCGCCGGATGTCATTATTCGTCCCGTCCCAAAATAAGGGGACCTGTTGCAGTCAGGCCGAAGCCTAATGACACCCGTGCCGCGTTAGTAGACCAGCGCCTGAACGCCTTCCTGGGTGATCTCCTCGACGAAGGTCGGCGCCCCGGCGATGCGGATTCCGTCGATCACGTCGTCGGGGGTGATGCCCCGGCGGGCGGCGCACTGCGTACACAACGTCACCCGGCCGGCGGCCAGCACCGCCGCCAGCAGATCTTCGAGGGGGGCGGCCTCGGCGAGCTTGAACTCCTCGGCGCGGCCGGGCAGGGCGAACCACGACGACTCGCCGGTCAGCCACAGCGACACCCCGACCCCGCTGACGATCGCCGCCCCGGCGACGTTGAAGGCCTGGTTGCACCGCTCGGGGGCGTCGCTGCCCGCGGTCACTTTGATCACCAGTTGGCGTGCCATGCCCGCAGCCTAAACCCGCACTAGCCTTGTCGGCATGGACGTACATCCCGATCTTGAGCCGATCGCGTTCCTGCTGGGCCACTGGGAGGGCGCCGGGGTCATCGGCTATCCGACGATGGAGAGCGCCAACTTCGGCCAGGAGATCATCTTCGAGCACAACGGCAAGCCGTTCCTCAGCTACCGCAGCCGCACCTGGCTGCTCGACAAGCAGGGCGAGAAGGTGCGCCCCCTCGCCAGCGAGACCGGTTTCTGGCGCGTCCAGCCGGAACGCCAGATCGAGGTCATGCTGGCCCACCCGACCGGCATCATCGAGATCTACGTGGGCGAGGTCGTCTTCCACAAGATCGAGCTGATCACCGACGTCGTGGCGCGCACCGTCACCTCGAAGGACTACTCGGCCGGCAAGCGCCTCTACGGGCTGGTCAACGGCAATCTCATGTACGCCTACGAGATGGCCGCCGTCGGCCTCCCGCTGCAGGACCACGCCTCGGCCGAGCTCAAGAAGGTCGCCGACTAGGATCGGGCGCCATGAGCACCCCGCTGACCCCGGAAGCGGTCGAAGCGATCAAGAAGCACATGAACGACGACCACGCGGCCGACGCGCTGCTGATCGTGCGGGCCCTCGGCGGCAAGCCCGGCGCCACGTCGGCCCGCACGACCGGCGTCGACACCGAGGCGATCCATTTCGAGGCCGACGGCGAGCCGGTGACGGTCAAGTGGCCCGCGCCCATCGTGGAGCGCGCGCAGGTGCGCAAAGAGGTCGTCGTGCTCTACCGGCAGGCGTGCGAGATCCTGGGTGTGGAAGCACGCGGGCATTGAGAAACCCCGGGCGCGTTCCGCTCGGTTGAGCGGGTCGGCTGGACCAATGGGGAGGGCTCGCGCCCTGCACCCGCCGACTGCCCGGGGTTCCGGTGTCTGCCTGGATCTGCGCTCTGACGCGCCGACCCGGAGCCGGTCCGGATCGGGTTGTCCTAGCGGACAGCCACCTCGCTAGCCCAATCATGACTAATCATTATTCGGACCACCTCCTTTCTGCGTGCTTCGTACGCTAGGCGCTGTTCTCGGGGGTGAGCAAGTCAATATCGGGCCGTAGGATTTCCTCATGACCGACACCTGGCACGACGAGCTCCGGGCCCGCGGCTACCGGGTCACTCCGCAGCGCCAGCTCGTCCTCGAGGCGGTCAGCGAGCTCACCCACGCCACTCCCGAGGAGATCTGCGCCAAGGTCCAGCAGACCGCGCGCGGGGTGAACATCTCGACCGTCTACCGCACACTCGAACTGCTCGAAGAGCTCGGCCTGGTGACCCACACCCACCTCGGCCACGGCGCCCCGACCTACCATCTGGCCGCCGACGCCGACCACGTCCACCTGGTCTGCCGGGGGTGCGGGCAGATCATCGAGGCGCCTCCCGAGCTGGTCGGCGACATGGTGGCCCGGCTCGACCACGACCTCGGCTTCCAGACCGACGTCCACCATCTGACCATCTTCGGGCGGTGCCGCGACTGCCGCTGAGCGGGCATAGCCTGAGGGGTATGCGCAGCCCTTTGCTCGACGTGCCCGGAGCCGTTCCCGGCGCGTCGCCCGACGACACCGTCGCGGCCCACTACGGCGACCCCTACGCCGAACAGCGCGCCCTGGCGGCCGGCCGGGCCGTGGTCGACCGGAGCAACCGTCCCGTGATCACCGTCTCCGGGCCCGACCGGTTGAGCTGGCTCAACAGCCTGAGCTCCCAGAAACTCGACGACCTGGCCCCGGGGGTGTGGACGCAGACGCTGTTCCTCGACCCGCAGGGGCGGCTCGAACACCACCTCCACCTGCGCGACGACGGCGAGACCACCTGGATCCACGTCGAGCCGGGCACCTCCGAGGGGCTGGTGACCTGGCTCGAGAAGATGCGCTTCATGCTCCGCGTCGAGATCGCCGACGTGTCGGCCGACTGGGCGGTGGTCTCGGGCGTCCCCGGCGACGACCGGCTGATCCCCCGCTCCGAGCTGGCCCAGCAGGCCCCGCTGGCCGGGTTGTGGGCCTATGAGGCGCTGCGCATCGAGGCGCACATCCCGCGCTACGGCTTCGACACCGACCACAAGACGATCCCCCACGAGCTGGGGCTGATCGACACGGCCGTCCACATGAAGAAGGGCTGCTACCGGGGCCAGGAGACGGTCGCCCGCGTCCACAACCTGGGCCACCCGCCCCGGCGGCTGGTCTTCCTGCACCTCGACGGCAGCGTCGACGAGCTGCCGCCCCACGGCACCCCGGTGACGCTCGGCGTGAGCACGCCGGTGGAGGCCGACCCCGAGGCGGCCGTCGAGGGTTCGGCGACGCCGGGCCAGATCGGCTTCGTGGGCTCCTCGGCCCGCCACCACGAGCTCGGCCCGATCGCCCTCGCGGTGGTCAAGCGCACCGTCCCGGTCGACATCGACCTGGTGGCCGGCCACGTGGCGGCCACGCAGGAGGTGATCGTCCCGCAGGACGCCGGCCGCAACGTCCAGGTCGACCCCGAACTGCGCAAGCAGGCCGCGATGATGGCCCGTGACCGGAAACGCCCCAATCTGATGTAGGCACTAGCCTGCTCGCGTGGGACGCGCGCTGGTGTCGATGGTGATGTTGTGCGGCCTGGTGGGCGTGGCTGCCGCGCAGCTCACCGGGTTCGTGGTGCTGTTACGGGCGATACCTCCGGGGAGGGTCTCACCTGTCGGCTTCGTGATGCTCGTCCTGGTCATGTTCGGCTGGGCCGGCTGCCTGGTCTACGCGCTGGGGCGCGGGTCGTGGCGGGCGCTGCGGCAGCGCGACGAGCGGTCGACCGGCCCGGCCCTCGACGCCGATCAGGCTCCGGGGTTGTGGCAGCTGGTGCGGGAGGTGGCCGAGGAGGCCGGCACCCGTCCTCCCCACGAGGTCCGGCTCATGTCGGAGATCGATCTCCGGTACACCCATGCCTTCCTGCGGGGCCGCCGCGTCCTGTACGTCGGCCTGCCGCTGCTCCAGACGATGACGGTCGGCCAGGCCCGGTACGGGCTGGCTCATTACATGGCGCACTTCGCGGCCGGGCACACCCGGTGGGTCGGGTTCGCCATCCGGTCCAACACGGCCATCGTCACCACCGCAGAGGCCCTGCGCCCGACCAACCCGGCCGCGTGGGCGTTCCGCGCGTACAGATGGCTGTGTGTGCTGATCGATCGCGGGGTCTGCCGCCGTCAGGAGTTCCGCGCCGACGCGGTCGGCGTGCGGGTGGCCGGGCGGGCCGCTGCGGTCGGCGCGATGCACGAGATCTGGGCGGTCACCGCCGCATGGGACTTCTTCTGCGACTTCCACCTGCTGCCGGGCTCTGAGGCGGGGCACCTGCCCGATGACGTGTACGGCGGCTTCGCCGAATTCGTGGCCGCGCGCAAGGACGAGCTCGACGCCCTGCGGGCCAAGCCGCTCCCGGCCAACCCGTCACGGTGGGACCCGTTTCCGTCGTCGGCCACCCGCGCCGCGCGTTTCCCCGAGTCCCTCGCCGTGTCTGACGGACGGCCCGCCACGTCGCTGATCCACGACCTGGCCGCCGCCCAGGCGGCCTTGCGCGCCGCCGACCTGGAGGTCACCCGGGCGGCGTTGCACGCCCTCGGACGGGAGATGGAAGACGACACGGTGCTCGCCTGGCCCGAGTTCACCCACGCGGCCACCACCGCGCAGCTCCAGCGCGAGGCCGACGGCATTCTCCACACCATCGGGCTCACCGGGCCGGCGCTGCCCCAGGTGCTGCGGATGCTGGAGGACGGCGGCCTCGACGAGGTCGCCCGGCCGCTGTTCCCGGACGCCGCCCCCGAGGACCTGCCGGAGCTGTTCCTGACCCCGCTGGAGGTGCTGATGAACCTGGCCGCCGTGCGAGCGGGCCGGGCCACCTTCCGGCATTCGTGGAGCGAACCGGCCGAACTGGTCGCCTCCGACGGCAGCCCCCTCGACCTGACCAAGGCGGCCGAACGCGCGATCACCGACCCGCGTGGGGCCACCGCCGAACTGGCCGAGCTCGGCATCGGGATCTGGCGGGCCTGACGGGTCAGACGTCGATGACCAGGGTGATCGGGCCGTCGTTGATCAGGGCGACCTTCATGTCGGCGCCGAAGCGGCCGGTCTCCACCCGCGCGCCCAGCCTGCGCAGTTCCTCCTGCACCGCGATCACCAGCGGCTCGGCCACCGGGCCCGGGGCCGCGGCCTGCCACGTGGGGCGGCGGCCCTTCTTGGTGTCGGCGTAGAGGGTGAACTGGCTGATCACCAAGAGCGGCGCCCCGACGTCGGAGCACGACTTCTCGCCGTCGAGGATGCGCAGGCCCCACAGTTTCGCGGCCAGTTTCGCGGCCTCGGCCGGGCCGTCGGTGTGGGTCACCCCCACCAGGACCATCAGGCCGGGCTCGTCGATCGCCCCGACGACGGTCCCGTCGACCGTCACCGAGGCCTGGCTCACTCGTTGGACCACCGCGCGCATGGCGGGATTCTGCCATGCCCTACAGTCGACGGCATGTCCGAATTGCTGGTCGAGGTGGTTCGCTCCGGGTTCGTGGAGTCGGTCCACCGCGCCCGGGTCGTCGCCGTCGACGCCGAGGGTTCCCCCGTCCTGGTCCATGGCGACGTACAGGCTCCCGCCTCGCCCCGATCGTCGATGAAGCCGCTGCAAGCGGCCGGCATGCTGCACGCCGGGCTCGACCTCGACGGCGAGCTGCTGGCGCTGGCCTGCGGCAGCCACGCGGGGGAGCCGATCCACGTCGAGGGCGCGCGCCGCATCCTCCGGGAGGCGGGGGTCGACGAGAGCGCCCTGCGGTGCCCCGAGGACTACCCCGACGACCGGTCGTCCCTCGACTTCGGCCGCGTCTACATGAACTGCTCCGGCAAGCACTCGGCGATGCTGGCGACCTGCGCGGTCAACGACTGGCCGACCGACGGCTACCTCGACCCCACCCACCCGCTGCAGAAGTCGATCCGCACCACCGTCGAGGAGCTCACCTCCGAGCGCATCGCCGCCACGGGCGTCGACGGGTGCGGCGCGCCGCTGTTCTATGTCTCGATGGTCGGGGTCGTCCGCGCTTTTCGGCGGATCGTCACCGCCCCCGAGGGCTCCAAGGAGCGCCGGATCGCCGACGCCATGCGCGCCCACCCCGAACACACCAGCGGCACGACCCGGCCCGAGGCGCTGCTGATGCGGGCCGTGCCGGGGCTGATGCTGAAGGCGGGCGCCGAGGCGTTCGACGCGTTCGCGCTGGCCGACGGCCGGGCCGCCGCCGTCAAGATCGTCGACGGCGGCCAGCGGGCCCGGGTCGCGGTCACCGCCTACGCCCTCAAGGCCCTGGGCGAGGACGTGCCCGGCGACCTGGTGCCGCCGATCACGGGCGGCGGCCGGCCCGTGGGCGAGCTGCGGGTCAGAACGACCTGAACTGGCGGGCCGCCGAGATCGCGCCCGACGTGGTCATCACGAACGTGCGCATCGAGTCGGCGAACTTCGACAGGTCCCACTCGGCCGGCCCGTGGTACCAGTACAGGTTGTCGCCGTCGGTCGTGATCGTCGACACCGTCCGGGCCCACCGGTCGACACTGTCGAAGATCACGGCGTACGGCAGGTAGCGCGAGAACAGCTCGATGCGCTGCGACTCCGGCACGCCGTTGACGTCGCCCGAGATGAGGAACTGGCGGAAGCCCAGCGTGTGGGCGAGCGCCGCGGCGCCCTTGGCGGTCTTGGCCGGCATGTACTGCCCGCCGACCGTCAGGGCCGCCCCCGCGATGATCACCGCCAGGCCGACCAGGCCGAAGGTGGTCTGCCAGGCCAGCACGACCGTCCCGGCCAGGCCAAGCACGGTCAGCAGCACGCCCAGGACGGTCCACCGCGACCGCACCGAGTCGGGCCGCCGGGCGAACCAGCCCTGCTTGACGACGTCGCGGTAGAGCGCGTCGCGCACCCGAGCCAGGCCGGCCGAGAAGCCGCCGTGGAGCTGCGACAGCAGGATGTCGTCGCGAAGGTCGAACATGGCGTCGTACAGGGCGCGTTCGTAGGGGAGCAGGGCCTGCACGGGGGCCTTGGGCAGCTTCACCAGGAGCCAGTCGGGGGCGTCGTACGCGCCGCGCGGTTGCTCGTCGATGCGCAGGTAGCCGCGTACCGCCAGATCGACGATGGTCGCCGTCACGTCGATCACGTCGGCCTGTTCGTCGATCAGGGTGCCGATCTGGCCGGGCCGCACCCCGTCGGGCGGGGCGAAGCGGCCGTCTTCGAGGGGGGCGTACAGATCCGCCTCCGACGCGACCACCCGGGCGTCGCGGCCGCGCGAGCGGTAGAGGCCGTAGAGGCCGCCGAGCAGCAGCACCAGCAGGACGGCCAGCGAACCGCCGGTCCACACGTCGACGGTGAAGGCGGCGGCCAGGTCGAAGCGGCGCTCCAGGATCGGCTGGGCGCCGGTCGACCCGGCGGGGTAGGCGACCACGACCGTGAGCTGCTCGCCCTCGGCCAGGCCGGTCTGCTCGAAGGCGGCGTTCTCGGCCGACTCGTCCATGCTCGCGGCGGTGCAGCCGAGCGCCGAGACGGCCGGTCCGGCGAAGCAGGCGAGGCTCTGGATCTGCCCGGGGCCGCGCACCGACACCGTCACGGCGTCGAGCGGCCCGCCGGCCGGGAACCAGCGCAGCTCCTCGGTGCCGTCGGGCATCGGGGTGACCGCGCCGGTGACGTCGTACTCGACGGTGCCGGCGGCCGGGACGGTCAGCGTGTCGCCGTCGAGGGTCGCGCCCTTGACGTTGGTGATGCGGTAGATCCGGTCGGAGCCGTCGTCGTGACGGGTCCGGGTGGTCACGGTACGGCTCAGCGGCCCGTCGGCCCTCTCGACCACGTGCAGCACCCCGTCGGGACGCAGCTGCATGGTCACCTCGCTCGTCCCGGCGGCGTGGGCCGGCGCGGCGAACAGGACGAGCAACACGAGGGCCAGCCCTAACGGGCGTGCCAGAGATGTCATGACCCGTCACGATAGTGCCATCGGAGTACGCTGAGCCGGTGGCACGCACCAGGCTCTACCGCAAGGGGAAGCTCGAAATGGAGGGCTTCCCCATCGCCGACGTCTCCGACCACCTGGGGGAGCCCGACGCGGTGGTCTGGTTCGACCTGTGCACCCCGACCCGCGCCGACCTCGACGCGATCAGCGAGGAGCTGGGCCTCCACCCGCTGGCCATCGAAGACGCCCTGAACGCCAGCCAGCGCCCCAAGCTCGACGTCTACGACACCCACATGTTCCTGAACGTCTACGCCACCCGTTTCGACGGCGACACCGGCCGCCTGGAGTCGTTCGAGGCGTCGGCGTTCGTCACCGAGCGGGCCCTGGTCACCGTGCGCACCAGCGAGTCGTTCTCGATCGACCAGGTGCAGCGCAGATGGGACTCGGGCGGCGTGCTCGCCGAGCACGGGGTGGCGTTCCTGCTCCACGGCCTGCTCGACTACGTCGTCGACACCCACTTCGAGGTCGTCGAGGCCATGGACGACCAGATCGAGCAGCTGGAGGAGGGTCTCTTCAACGAGACCCTGCCGGGCCCCGACGAGCAGCGCCGGACCTTCGAGCTGCGCAAGAGCCTGGTCAACCTGCGGCGGGTGGTCGCCCCGATGCGCGAGGTGGTCAACACGCTGTTCCGCCGCCACGACGTCATCCGCGACAGCTCCCTGGCGCCCTACTTCCAGGACGTCTACGACCACGCCGTACGCGCCGCCGAATGGACCGACTCCCTGCGCGACCTGGTGGGCAACATCCGCGAGGCCCACATGACGATGGCCAACAACAAGATGAACCTGATCATGAAGCGGGTGACCAGCTGGGCCGCGATCATCGCCGTGCCCACCATGATCACCGGCTTCTACGGCCAGAACGTGCCCTATCCGGGCTCCGGCCAGCCGTGGGGGTTCTGGACGTCGACGGGGTTGTGGGCGGTCGCCGCCGTCATCCTCTACACGCAGTTCAAGAAGCGCGACTGGCTATAGCGCTTACCAGGGGCCGTAGGGGCCCTGGTTGCCGCCGCCGCCCTTGTACTCGCTGACGGCCGGCTTCACGTCGGCCAGGTAGATGCCCGACGCGATCACCGAGGCGATGGTGAAGATGTTCAGCATGTTCAGCCCGCCGCCCATGTAACCGGCGGCCGAGGCGAGCGTGAAGACCGTGGCCAGGCCGGTGAAGAGCATCCAGAGGTTCTTGTTGAGCTTGCCGGCGGCCTGGAAGGCGCGGGCGGGGGTGCGGATCGCGTGGATCAGGGCCCACACCGACATCCCGAACGCCGCGATGGCGAGGCCCAGGAAGATGAGGTCCAGTACGCCGTAGAGCATCGCTTCACTCCCGCGGGGTCAAGGTCGGAATGTCCACCAGCCTAGTGTCTGGTTTCGATGGTGTGCAGGGCGAGAACGGCGCGGCCCCGGTGGGTGACGTCCCACCGGGGCCGCGGACCGGCTCGATCGTTACGCCTTGGAGGCGGTGGTCCGGCGGGCGGCCGGGCGCTTCGGGGTGGTCGCCTTGACCGCGACGGCGGGCTCGGCGGCCTCGGAGACCTCGGTCAGCTCAAGGGCGGCCTCGCCGCTGGCCTGGCTGACGACCTTGCGGCCACGGGTGGCCATCTCCTCGTAGAGGGCGTTCAGGCGGTCGGCGACGGTGCTGGCGTAGTCTTCGGCCTTGCCCTGCACGCGGCCGGCGTAGGCGAACGCCTCTTCGCGGCGGGCCTGCAGCTGGACGAACCGGTCGGGGAGCTCGCGCAGCTTCTCCACCGCGTAGTCGCCGGCGCCGGTCAGCGCGTAGAACGGCTTGGACTCAGTGATCTTCTTGACCTCGGTGGCGAGGGTCATGGCAGGTTGTACCCTTCTGACGTGGCGTGACCGTTAAGTGAAGCCGCATCCAGGGGCTCGGCCGGTTGCGTCGGCTGGGCCCCTTCGTTCTCCGCGGCCTTGTTCTCCTTGCGGAACGACTCGTATATGTCGACCAGAACCTGGCGCTGCCGTCCGGTGATCGTGACGTCGGCCCTGATGGCGGCCAGAACGTCGCTGTCGGGCTCGCGCTCGTCGATCAGACCGGCCTGCACATAGAGCGCCTGGGACGAGATCCGCAGCCCTTTGGCGATCTGGTTGAGGATCTCGGCACTCGGCTTGCGCACTCCCCGCTCGACCTGGCTGAGGTAAGGAAAGGACACCCCGGCCTGGGCCGCGAGCTGACGCAGCGAGATCTTCGCCTGCGTGCGCTGCTCGCGGATGTATTCACCGATCGAGCCGACCTTCGGGAGTTCCATGGCTCCCAGCTAACCAGAGCGTGTATGCATTTGCAAACGCACTGGTTAACGATAGCTAACTCACTGGGGCAAGAACCACAAAAGGGGCGCAGAGGTCGTTAGCAGGGCAGCCCCGGCGACGATGCCGTAGCGGTACCGCCGCCGCATGGCCGGACCGGGCTTGACCAGCCGGTTCACCCGCGCCATCACGTTCTCGGCGCCCATGCCGAGCGCGCCGTGGGGCGTGGCGAACGCGCCGGCGGTGCCGAACCGCAGCAGCGCCGTGGCCAGCCGCTTCGGCGGCACCCGCAGCCGGGCGTGGTCGTCGGCGGCCATCTCGACCAGCAGCGCGACCGACGCGTGCGCGTCGCGCACCACCTTCGACCACGGCAGCACCCAGCGCAGCGCCGCGAACGGCAGCAGCACCAGGTCGTGGCGCTCGCGCGCGTGGGCGTCTTCGTGGGCGAGCACGGCGGCCAGTTCGTCGCGCGACAGCAGGCTGAGAGTGCCCTCGCTGATCACGACCTGCGATTTCAGCCCCGGCACGCAGTAGGCCGCGGCCCCGGGGTGGTCGACCACGCGTACACCCGGAACGGCGGGCTCGTCGCGGGCCACCAGCGACAGCAGCAGGCGGTGGCGGCGGCGGGCCTGGAGGGTCTGCGCCATGGCCACCACGACCACGGCCATCAGCACGGTCAGCAGCGCCAGCCCGGCGGCCAGCGCGCCCACCCGCTGGAGCCCCGAAGGCTCACGCCAGTGGGTGACCAGGTAGACCAGCCCGTGGATCACCCCGCGCCCCCACGGTTCGAGGGCGTACGCCAGCAGCGCGCCGACGGAGGCCAGCCCCCACGTGAGGCCGAGGGCCTGCCACAGGGCGATCGCGGCGCGGGGAGCACGCCAGGTCCAGCGGACGGACGTCATCCGCCACGCGGACACCGCGCAGACGGCGGCGAGCGCGGCGAGCGCGACGGCCGCGATCACTCCTCCTCCAGCTCCGTGAGAGCTTTTCGGAGCACGTCGGCCTCGGTGCCGGACACGGCCTGCGCGAACCTCGTCAGCGCGGCGGACCGGTCTCCCGTCATGTCGAGGGCCTCCAGCATCAGCTCGGCGATGTAGGCGTCACGGCTCGCGGCCGGTTCGTAGCGCCACGCACGGCCGTCGCGGACCCGCGTCAGGAAGCCCTTCCGGGTGAGCCGGTCGAGCACGGTCATGACGGTCGTCGGCGCCAGATCGCGATCGGCGATCAGCCGCCCCACCTCGCGGGCGGTCAACGGACCGCCCTCCGCCCACAGAACGTCCATGATGCTGCGCTCAAGCTCGCCAAGACCCTTCACGACATTCAGCCTACCCGGCGTAGTACTACGTCTCGTAGAGGAGGGTGGGGTACACCTCAGCTTACAAGCGCCGACCAGGGCAGGGACAGCTCGCCGAGCCTCCATCGGGCCGTCCCTCCGTAGGGGGCGGAGGTGTAGAGGGGCCAGGTGTCCGCCAGGAGAAGCGCCGACCTGATCCAGCGCTGCCGCGTCCCGTACGCCCCGAAAGGGGCGGACATCGCCCAGGCGCGGTCCCAATCGGTCAGGAACGTGTGCACCCGCTCGCCGGGCACGTTCCGGTGGATCAGCGTTTTCGGCAGCCGTTCGGCCAGGTCGGAGGGGCGCTCGACGCCGCCGAACCGGGCCGCGAAGGTCAGCGTGCGGGGGCCGCTGCGGTCGAGGCCCGCCCAGACGGCCCGGTGGCCGATCTCCGAGCAGGTGCCCTCGACGATCACCCCGCCTGGTTGCAGCCGGGAGGCCATCAGCTCCCAGTGCCGCCAGGCGTCGGCCTCGGGATACTGCCGCAGCACGTTGAAGGCCCGGATCACCAGCGGCGGCCGCCCGGGGATCTCGAAGCCGCCCCGCCGGAACTCCAGCCCCGGTCTCGTGTACGCCGACGCCGCCGCGACCCGCTCGGGGTCGATCTCGATCCCGACCACCTCCAGGTCGCGCCGGACCACCCGGAGCCGGGCGAACAACTCCAGCGTGGTGACGGGGGAGGCGCCGTACCCGAGGTCGACGACCAGCGGGTCGGCGGCCGACCGCAGCAGCCCTTCGTGGACGGCGGCCAGCCACCGGTCGGCCCGCCGGAGCCGGTTGTGGCCGGTGGTGCCCCGGGTGATCGCCCCGACGGGTCTCACACGCGGTGCACCTTGTGCTGGGCGGCCTGGGCGCGGGGCCGGATCACGAGGCGGTCGATGTTGACGTGGGCCGGACGGGTCACCGCGAACGCGATCACGTCGGCCACGTCGTCGGCGGTCAGCGGGTCGGGCACGCCTTCGTACACCTTCCTGGCCCGGTCGGCGTCGCCGCGGAAACGGTTGAGCGAGAACTCCTCGGTCTCCACCATGCCGGGCGCGACCTCGACGATCCTGACCGGCTCGCCCACGAGTTCGAGGCGCAGCGTCTCGGTCATGGAGGTCTGGCCGTGCTTGGCCGCGCAGTAGCCGCCGCCGCCCTCGTAGGAGACCAGGCCGGCCACCGAGGTCAGCATGACCAGCACGCCGTCGCCGCTGGAGACCAGTTTCGGCAGCAGCGCCTGGGTCATCCGGAGGGTGCCCAGGACGTTGACCTCGTACATCTCGCGCCAGTCGTCGAGCAGGCCGTAGGCGACCGGTTCGAGGCCGACCGCGCCGCCCGCGTTGTTGACCAGCACGTCGACCGTCGGCACGGCCGCGTTGAAGGCGTCGACCGACTCCTGGGAGGTGACGTCGAGGGTCATCGGGACGATTCCCGGGTGCTCGGCGGCCAGTTCGTCGAGCCGGTCGCGGCGGCGGGCGGCCGCCACAACCTGGAACCCCTCTTTCGCCAGCCTGCGGGCCGTCGCGGCACCGATTCCGCTGCTGGCCCCCGTGACCACGGCTGTTTTCGTCATGGTCGCAATCCTAGTGAGACCGGGAATCTTGGGCTGAGTGTCATGGTTAGTCGTTGTTTGGAGGTGGTTGCGGGTGCGACGGGTGAACCGGGTCGCGACGATCAGCATGCACACGTCACCGCTCGACCAGCCGGGAACCGGCGACGCGGGCGGGATGAACGTCTACATCGTGGAGACGGCCAAGCGGCTGGCCGACCTCGGGGTCGAGGTCGAGATCTTCACCAGGCAGACGTCGCGCGACCTGCCCCCGATCGTGCAACTCGCGCCGGGTGTCTCGGTACGCCACGTCACCGCCGGCCCCTACGAGGAGCTCTACCGCTCCGACCTGCCCGGCCAGATGTGCTCGTTCCTGTCGGGCGTGCTGCGCACCGAGGCGGTCTACGAACCCGGGCGCTACGACGTCATCCACTCCCACTACTGGTTGTCGGGCCAGGTCGGCCGGCTGGCCAAGGAGCGCTGGGGCGTGCCGCTGGTGCACACCATGCACACCATGGCCAAGGTCAAGAACCTGCTGCTGGCCGAGGGCGACTGCCCCGAACCCCCCGACCGCGTCTTCGGCGAGGAACAGGTCGTCGACACGGCCGACCGCCTGGTCGCCAACACCGCCGCCGAGGCCGAAGAGCTCATCTCCCTGTACGCCGCCCCGCCCGCCCGCGTGAGCGTGGTGAACCCGGGGGTCAACCTCCAGGTGTTCCAGCCCGCCTCCAAGGGCGCCGCCCGCCACCGGCTGGGCCTGCCGCAGGACGCCCACGTGCTGCTGTTCGTCGGCCGCATCCAGCCGCTGAAGGCCCCCGACGTGCTGCTCCGGGCGGCCGCGAAGATGGTCGCCGACGACCCGGCGTTAAGGGAGCGCCTGGTGGTGGCCTGCGTGGGCGGGCCGAGCGGCAACGGGCTGGCCCGGCCGTCCCTCCTCACTGACCTCGCGGGCGAGCTCGGCATCGCCGACCTGGTCCACATCGCGCCGCCGAGCCCCCAGCACGAGCTGGCCGACTGGTACCGGGCCGCCGACGTCACGGTCGTGCCCTCGCACAACGAGTCGTTCGGCCTGGTCGCCCTGGAGTCGCAGGCGTGCGGCACCCCGGTCGTCGCCGCGTCGGTGGGCGGGCTGCGCACCGCCGTCAAGGACGGCGTCTCCGGCCTGCTGATCGACGGTCACGACCCCGCCGCGTGGGCGAGCGCCCTGGCCGGGCTGCTCGACCGGCCCGCCTGGCGCGACTTCCTCGCCGAGGGCGCGATCCGCCACGCCGCCGCCTTCGGCTGGCAGGCCACGGCCGGGCGGCTGGTGGAGGTGTATACCGGAGCCATGAGCCAGCTCCAGCCCGTAGCGGCCGCCCGATGAGCGTCGCCGCCGTCATCGAATCGGCCCTCAAGTCGATGGAACTGACCTACGAGAGCCCGCGCACGGGCTCCTACCTGGTCAAACTCCCCGGCACCCACAAACTCCAGACGATGACCTGGCTGGTCGTCGACGAGCAGGCCCTCAACATCGAGGCGTTCTTCTGCCGCGGCCCCGACGAGAACCACCAGGAGTTCTACCGCTGGTTGTTGTCCAAGAACGGGTCGATGTACGGCGTGCACTTCGCCCTCGACCACCGGGGCGACGTCCACCTCGTCGGCCGCATCCCCCACGAGGGCGTCACCGAGGCCGAGGTCGACCGGCTGCTCGGCTGCGTGCTCACCTACGCCGACGAGCTGTTCGACCCGGCCCTGGAGATCGGCTTCGCGACCTCGATACGGCGCGAGTGGGAGTGGCGGCTCGAACGCGGGGAGTCGACTGCCAATTTGCAGGCTTTCGCCCGTTTCGCCGACCCGGAGCGTTAACCGTCCACCACTAAGATGCCGGTCATGGCGACTTTGGTACTGCTCCGGCACGGCGAGAGCGAATGGAACGTCAAGGGCCTGTTCACGGGCTGGGTCGACGTCAACCTCTCGGCTGCCGGTGAGGAGGAGGCCGCGCGCGGCGGCCGGCTGCTGCTCGAGGCGGGCGTACGCCCCGACGTGGTGCACACGTCCCTGCTGACCCGCGCGATCCGCACCGCCCAGCTCGCGCTGGAGGCGGCCGACCTGCTCTGGCTCCCGGTCGAGCGGTCGTGGCGGCTCAACGAGCGCCACTACGGCGCCCTGCAGGGCAAGGACAAGGCGCAGACCCGCGCCGAGTTCGGCGACGAGCAGTTCATGCTCTGGCGGCGCTCCTACGACACCCCGCCGCCCCCCATCGCCGACGACGACGAGTTCTCCCAGTTCGCCGACGCCCGCTACGCCGGCCTCCCCAAGGAACTCCGCCCCAAGACCGAGTGCCTCAAAGACGTCGTCGACCGCATGCTGCCCTACTGGTACGACTCGATCGTCCCGCAGCTCGCGGCCGGCAAGACCGTCCTGGTCGCGGCCCACGGCAACTCCCTGCGCGCCCTGGTCAAGCACCTCGACGGCATCAGCGACGCCGACATCGCCGGCCTCAACATCCCCACCGGCATCCCCCTGCGCTACGAACTCGACGCCGACTACAAGCCCATCAGCTCGGGCTACCTCGACCCCGAAGCAGCAGCAGCGGCCATCGAAGCCGTGGCCAACCAGGGCAAGTAGTTCTGGACATGGGAAATCCCCGGCCCCCCGAGGGCCGGGGATTTCGTATTTGGGCTACTGCTCTTCGCCGTCGCGGGAGCCCGTGACGAGGTAGACCACGTCGCGGGCGACGCGGACCGCGTGGTCGGCGTAGCGCTCGTAGTAGCGGCCCGCCAGGGTGATGTCGATCGCGGCCTCGATGCCGTGGCTCCAGTTCGGCGACAGCAGGACGCGGAACAGGCGGCGGTGCAGCAGGTCCATCGCGTCGTCGTCGGCCTCGAGCTCCTTGGAGAGCTCGACGTCGCGGGTCGCGATGCAGGTGCCGGTCTTGGTGATCAGGCGCTCGGCGATCTGGTCCATCTCGACGATGGTGTCGCGGAGCTCGGCCGGGATGGCCGACTCGGGGTGGCGCATCCGGGCGATCTTGGCGATGTGCTCGGCCAGGTCGCCCATCCGCTCAAGGTCGGCCGCCATGCGCAGCGCGGTGATGACCGTACGGAGGTCGACCGCGACGGGCTGCTGGGTGGCCATCAGCTCGTAAATGGAGGTCTCCACCTCGGCGTACAGCCGGTTGACCTCCTCGTCCTGAGAGATCACACTCTCGGAGAGGTGAAGATCGGCGTCAAGCAGGGCCGTGGTGGCCCGGGACATGGCCGAGCGAACCAGGCGGGTCATCTCGACCAGCTTCAGGGTGAGGTTGTCCAGCTCGTCATGATAGGCGTCGCGCATGCCCGTCACGGTAATCGGCGCTTCGTGAACGATCTCCGACCGGCAGGTGAACTCTTTCGGAAAGGCCATGGTCAGTCGGCATCCGGCCGTCGGGAACAGGCGTATTCCCACCTAGCATCGAAGCGTGAATGAGTTGCTGGCGAGTCTTGCCGCGATGGGTGGGTTCCTGGTGGGCACCCTCGTCATGCTGGCGATCCGGCGGCAGTCCGAACCGTCGTCGGTGCCCGACACCCCGCCTGAGGACTCCTTGTCTCCGGGCGTGGCCTCGCTGCTGGCGGTGCTGCCGTCGTCGGCGGTCGTGCTCGACCGGGAGGACCGCGTCCTGCGGGCCAGTTCGGCGGCCCGCGCCTACGGCCTGGTCCGCGGCGACACCCTCATCTCGCCCGAGCTGCTCGCGCTGGCCCGCAAGGTCCGCCGCGACGGCGAGATCCGCGAGGGCGAGATCGAGACGTCGGGCCGGAAGTTCGGCCAGGAGTCGACCTCGTTCGCGGTCCGGGTCGCCCCGCTGGGCTCCACCGGCCAGGTGCTGGTGCTGGCCGAGGACCAGACCGACCGGCTGCGCGTCGAGGCGGTCCGCCGCGACTTCGTCGCCAACGTCAGCCACGAGCTCAAGACCCCGGTCGGCGCGCTCAGCCTGCTGGCCGAGACGATCCAGGACGCCGCCGACGACCCCGAGGCGGTCACCCGCTTCGCCGGCCGCATGCAGCACGAGGCGGCCCGGCTCACCTACCTCATCCAGGACCTGATCACCCTGTCCCGCATCCAGGGCGCGGAGGAGATCCCGACCCCCGAGCCGGTCCAGGTCGACGACGCCGTCCACGAGGCCATCGACCGGTGCAGCACCAAGGCCGCGTCGAAGGACATCACCCTGGTCGCGGGCGGCACCGGCGGCCTCAACATCTGGGGCGACGACGAACTTCTCGTCACCGCCCTGCGCAACCTGATCGACAACGCGGTCGCCTACAGCCCCGAGCACACCCGCGTCGTGGTCAGCGCCCGCCCGGCCGGCGACTCGGTCGAGATCAGCGTCAGCGACCAGGGCATCGGCATCCCCGAGAGCGCCCAGGAACGCATCTTCGAACGCTTCTTCCGGGTCGACGCGGCCCGGTCGCGCTCGACCGGCGGCACGGGCCTCGGCCTGGCCATCGTCAAACACGTCGCCGTCGCCCACGGCGGCGAGGTGTCGGTCTGGAGCAAGGAAGGCTCCGGCTCGACCTTCACTCTCCGCCTCCCCGCGTTCGGCGGGGTCGCGGTCGCCACACCCCGCACAACGTCAACTCCCCTGGAGGCGGCCACATGACCCGGGTACTCGTCGTGGAAGACGAGGAGTCGTTCTCCGACGCCCTTTCCTACATGCTGCGCAAAGAGGGCTTCGAGGTCGCGGTCGCGGCCACCGGCCCCGAGGCGCTGGAGACCTTCGACCGCAACGGCGCCGACCTCGTGCTGCTCGACCTGATGCTCCCGGGCCTGCCGGGCACCGAGGTCTGCCGTTCCCTCCGGCAGCGGTCCAAGGTCCCCGTGATCATGCTCACCGCCAAGGACAGCGAGATCGACAAGGTCGTCGGCCTGGAACTCGGCGCCGACGACTACGTCACCAAGCCTTTCAGCTCCCGCGAGCTGGTCGCCCGCATCCGCGCGGTGCTGCGCCGCCAGGGCGACGTCGAAGAGGTCGAGTCGGCCGTCCTGGCCGCCGGCCCGGTCCGCATGGATGTCGACCGCCACATCGTCGCCGTCCGCGGCCGCCAGGTGCAGCTCCCGCTGAAGGAGTTCGAGCTCCTGGAGGTCCTGCTCCGCAACGCCGGCCGGGTCCTGACCCGCGGCCAGCTCATCGACCGCGTCTGGGGCGCCGACTACGTGGGTGACACCAAGACCCTCGACGTCCACGTGAAACGCCTCCGGGCCAAGGTCGAGTCCGACCCGGCCAACCCGCGCTGCATCCTGACGGTCCGCGGACTGGGCTACAAGTTCGACCCGGTGATCGAAGACTAGGTACCGCCCGGCCCCGCCGGCCCGTGCGAACTCCGCGCGGGTCGGCTGTGCTTTTCCCGAACTCCGCTCCGTTACGGCTCCGCCTGCCCTGACCCCGCCCGCCGCCCCCGGTTCCGCCCGCCCGACCGGCGCTCACCGGCCGCTCGGGCGAGCGCCGAAACGGGCCAGGGAACACGAAACCGACCGGCCGCAGGTGCCGGCCGGTCGGTGACGGGGTGGATCAGTGGCCGGAGGACTCGCCCGCCGCGGTGGCCGTGGGAGACGGCTTCGGCGGCGCCGGGATCGCGCCCGGGACCGGGGGAAGGGTCGCGTACTCGCGGTTGCGGGTGATGACCGGGACGGTCATGGTCACCTCGCCCGCGTTCTGGAACTTCAGGGTCAGCGGGATGCTCTCGCCGCCGCGCAGGGCCGCCTTGACGCCCTGGACCTGGATCTGCGGGTTCGCCCCGGTGCCGGTGTGGACGAGGGTGCCCACGGGGAGCTGCACGCCGCCGCCCTGGGCCGCCGTGGCGGCGTTGGGGTCGGGCGTGACGCCGGTCAGGACGTCGGGGGCCGGGCCGTCGTTGGTGAGCGACAGGTAGAGGGGCACGGCGCCGCCGGCCGGGATCTGGCCGCCCGGGTCGGGGCCGAGCAGATAGGCCTGGCTCACCTTCATGCCGTTCACGCCGTACTGGCCGTCGCGGATGAGAACCTGGGACTCGGTCGGCGCGTAGGGCTTGTTGGTGTTCGCGTCGACTCCGGCGCCGCACGCGGCCAGCGCGGGGGCGGCGGCCAGAAACGCGGCGATGGCGATCACCCTGCGGCTGGTCGTGGTCACGGTCGAGAATCTCCTTGGTAACGCGCGCGATCGTATGCGGGGATCACCATATCGGCGTGGCATGCCCGTCCGATAACCGCCCCGGGAACACTCGAGACGCAGGTCATCCCGCCTGCCGGACGGCCCGATTCACACAGTAGAGCTCTTGTCAAGTCCCAAAATGAGGCTTTGACCTGCAGTTATGGTGATTTCACTGTTCCGGGAGAGTGTTGGCGCGTGGTACCCTGGAGTACAGCGGAAGGGGTACTTGTCACATGACTTTCCAGGTCGGCGACACGGTCGTCTACCCCCATCACGGGGCTGCTCGGATCGAAGCCATCACCACTCGGACGATTAAGGGTGAGGAAAAGACCTACCTGGTACTGAAGGTCGACAAGGGCGACCTCACCGTCCAGGTGCCTGCGGAGAACGCGGAGCTCGTCGGCGTGCGCGATGTGGTCGGTCAGGAGGGCCTCGAGAGGGTCTTCGACGTCCTGCGCATGCCTCACACCGAAGAGCCCACCAACTGGTCGCGCCGTTACAAGGCGAACCTTGAGAAGCTCGCGTCGGGTGACGTCAACAAGGTGGCCGAAGTGGTTCGGGACCTCTGGCGCCGCGACCGCGAGCGTGGACTCTCCGCAGGTGAGAAGCGGATGCTCGCGAAGGCTCGGCAGATTCTGGTCAGCGAACTCGCCCTGGCTGAGAAGACCAACGAAGACAAAGCGGAAGCCTTGCTCGACGAGGTGCTGAACTCCTGAGCGCGAAACTTCCCAGGGTGGGCGTCGGTGTCGACGTCCACCCTTTCGCTTCTGGGCGTGAACTCCACCTGGCGGGGCTGTTCTGGCCCGGGGAGACCGGCCTGGCCGGCCACTCCGACGGCGACGCGGCGGCCCATGCGTGTTGCGACGCGTTGTTGTCGGCCGCCGGGCTCGGCGACCTGGGCAAGGTCTTCGGCACCTCCGATCCCCGCTGGTCGGGGGCGTCGGGGGTGACGTTGCTCACCGAGACGGCGCGGCTGGTGCGCGAGGCCGGCTTCGAGATCGGCAACGTGGCGGTGCAGATCATCGGGAACCGGCCCAAGTTGTCGCCGCGTCGCGGTGAGGCCGAGAAGGCCCTGGGCGCGGCGGTGGGGGCTGACGTGAGCGTCAGCGCGACCACGACCGACGGGCTGGGGCTCACGGGGCGTGGCGAGGGCATCGCCGCTATCGCCAACGCGTTGATCGTCGCTCTTTAGGTATCGCTGCCCGTCGTTGCGGCGCTGTCCATGAGCGGCCGAGGAGCGCCGGTGACGGGGCTGCACCAGGGGCGGCGGGCGGTGCCGGGGTGGGCGGAGCCGTAACGGAGCGGGCTTTTCGAACTCAGTCGTCACACCCGGCTCAGGGGTCCCCACCTCGGATAACGGTTTGGTGCGGTCCAAAGTGGATGGCAACCCCGGTCAGGGATGCGGCGTCTCATATGCGGTTGGGGCGGCGATCCCGTAACCAGGCGCGGTGCGTGGATCGCCGTCCCTTTTTGGGTACTTCATCCCCTAGAGGTGCAGATGTCACCTCGTCGGGGGGAATGTCATGATCGCTTCGATCCTTGGCGCCATCATCATCGGTGTGGTGATTGGGGCGCTGGCGCGCCTGATCCTGCCGGGGCGGCAGAACATCAGCATCGGCATGACGATCCTGGTCGGTATCGTCGCCGCCCTCATCGGGTCGCTCATCGCGGCGCTGTTCGGGTTCGCCAACACGCGCGGCTTCGACTGGTGGGAGCACATCCTCCAGCTCGTGCTGGCCGTGATCGGCGTCGGCTTCGTCGCCGGCCGGGGCATCACCACAGGTCGCGGACGTGGACACGGCGGGGCGACCGGGCGTCCGGGCCACAGCGGGATCTAAAAAATTCCGGCGCAAGGCATATTTTGCCGATAGAGGGTATTCGACCGCTTGAGCGTGAAGGTGTCACCCTCAAGGGGAGGTCGAATAATGACCATCGCGAGCATTCTCGGCGCAATCGTCATCGGCGCCGTCATCGGTGCGCTGGGCCGTCTGATTCTGCCCGGCCGTCAGCCGATCGGTTGGATCCTCACCATCGTCGTCGGTATCGTCGCCGCCCTCATCGGCACGGCGATCGCCCAGTCCCTGGGTGTGGCGACGACCGACGGGATCGACTGGATCGAACTGGTCATGCAGGTCGTCCTGGCCGTCATCGGAGTCGGCGCCGTCGCCGCTCTCCGAGGTCGCACCAGGGTCTGACCCACACATAGAGGTTGATGCCCGACGGCCGATCCGGCCGTCGGGCACCGCCTTTTCCGGGACGGTTCAGGAGTCGCTCGGCGGGGTCGGGGTGCTGCGCAGGTGCCCCGAGGGAGGGGCGGAGACCTCGTCGTCGAGGGGCTCGCGCCGGGCGGCGGTCTCCCCCGGGTCGGCGGCCTCCGGGCCGTGTTCCGGATCGGGGTCGACCGAGAGGTTGCGCATCGGCTGGGTGTCGACTTCGGACTCGTCGCGCCGGCTCAGCTTCTCGGCGGCCTGGGCGGCGGCCTCGCCGTACTTCTTGTCGGTCTCGTCGTCGGGCTCGGGCAGCGGGTGGACGAGCACGTCGCCGACGTTGGGCCTGATCAGGTCGCCCCAGCGGGCGGGCCGAGGTGGCGGCGAGGGGGTGAGCGGGGGCGCCAGCTCCGGCGGCGCGACCGTTTCGGTCACCGGGCTCACCGGGGTCGGCGGCGTGTAGTCGGGGGGCGCGGTCACGTGGGCGGTGCGGACGAACGGCACCACGTCGTCGCCGGGGTCGTCGTCGAGGTCGGCGTTCTTCGTCTGGGCGTACCGGACGATCAGAAGTAACAACCACAGGCCGACGACCAGCATGACCCAGGGCACCAGGGCCACCACGATCGAGGCCGGCTGGACCGCGATGAGCACCCCCGAGGCCACCGTGACGTCGGCCGCGGCGGCCGCGATCAGCAGCAGGATCAGGATCAGGGCCGCCTGGAGACGGATGACCAGCCGCCCGGGGCGCACCACCGGCACCGCCAGCAGGGCCACCACCAGCAGGGCGTCGAAACCGGCCGGGTAGAGGTAGGCGAACTCGGGGTCGGCCCGGCCCTGGAGCGCGAGGGCCCGCAGGTCGTCGAAGGAGAGCACGCAGGCGGCCCCGGCGAGCACCGCCACTGCGAGGCTCGCGACGATCACGGCCACGCGGCTCAGCAGGCGGGATCCGGAGGAAGACGGACGGGAGGCCGGGCCTGCCGTCGCGGGGGGATTCGCGTCCATGGCGTGTCGAGCCTAGCGACTCGGGTGCCCCCGGCCGTTTTATGACACGTACGAAATGGCATGATCGCTCCTATGGGAGAGCAGACCTTGCCTGACGGCGTTCGTTCCTTGTTCGACGGGGCGAATTTCGCCACCGTCTCCAGCGTCAACCCCGACGGAAGCCCGCAGGCCTCCGTGGTGTGGGTGCGCACGGACGGCGACGCGATTCTCTTCTCGACGGTCAAGGGACGCAGAAAGCACCGCAACATGGAACGCGACCCGCGCGTCTCCATTCTGATCGTCGACCCGGCCGACCCCTACGTGTACGCCGAGGTCAGAGGCTCGGTCACGCTGTTCGACGACCCCCACGGCGACCTCATCCAAGAGCTTTCGCACAAATACGCCGGGAAACCTTTCGTCGAGGGCAGCCCCGACAACGAGCGGGTGATCGTACGGATCGCCCCGGAGAAGGTGTATCTCCGAGGCTGACGCTCACGGTTTCTCATCTCGGCCTGTGCTGGCCGGGAAGGCGTTAGCCTTGCCTTTGTGAGCCTGAGACTCTATGACACCAGCACCCGAACGGTCCGTGAATTCGCCCCGGTTGAGCCCGGCCGGGTCACGATGTACCTGTGTGGTGCGACCGTCCAGGCTCCGCCTCACATCGGTCACATCCGTTCCGGCGTCAACTTCGACGTGCTGCGCCGCTGGCTGACCCATTCTGGTTACGACGTCACGTTCTGCCGCAACGTGACCGACCTCGACGACAAGATCATCCGCGTCGCGGCGGCCGAGGGCGTGCCCTGGTTCGTGGTCGCCGAGCGCAACCAGCGGGCCTTCACGTGGGCGTACGACCAGCTCGGCTGCCTGCCCCCCACGGTCGAGCCGAGGGCGATGGGCCACGTGCCCGAGATGATCGAGCTGATGCACCGCCTGATCGACAAGGGCCACGCCTACGCCTCGGCCGGCGACGTCTACTTCGACGTGGTCTCCTACGCCGACCGCTACGGGAAACTGTCGAACCAGAAGCTCGAGAACATGCGGGCCGCCGGTGACACCGACACCGACTCGCTCAAGCGCGACCCGCGCGACTTCGCGTTGTGGAAGGGCGCCAAGGAGGGCGAGCCGACCTGGCCCACCCCGTGGGGCCGCGGCCGCCCCGGCTGGCACCTCGAATGCTCGGCGATGGCGACCAAATACCTCGGCGGCACCTTCGACATCCACGGCGGCGGCGTCGACCTGATCTTCCCCCACCACGAGAACGAGATCGCCCAGTCGCAGGCCGCCGGCGACGGCTTCGCCCGCTTCTGGCTGCACAACGGCATGCTGCAGCTCGGCGGCACCAAGATGAGCAAGTCCCTCGGGAACTCGCTGCTGATCCCTGAGATGCTGACCAAGGTCCGGGCCGTCGAGCTGCGTTATTACCTGGTCTCGGCCCACTACGGCTCGGCGATCGACTACTCCGAAGAGGCGCTGCAGGAGTCGGCCGCGGGCTACCGGCGGCTGGAGGGCTTCGTCTCCCGGGCGGCCGAGGTCATCCACGACGTCGACGCCACCGCGCCGCTGCCGCAGGCTTTCGTGGACGCCCTCAACGACGACCTGAACGTGTCCCAGGCGCTGGCCGTCGTCCACGAGGTGGTCCGCGAGGGGAACGTGGCCCTGTCCCAGGGCAACAAGGAGGCCGTGGCCAGGCTCCTGGCCGAGACGCAGACCATGCTCGGGGTCCTGGGGCTCGACCCCCGGTCTCCGCAGTGGCGCTCCTCCGGTGAGTCGGGCCTCCACGAGGTCGTCGACGCCCTCGTGGCCGTGGCGTTGGAGCAGCGTCAGGCCGCCCGGGCCCGGAAGGACTACGCGGCGGCCGACGCCATCCGCGAATCCCTCGCGGCGGCCGGGGTCGTCGTCGAGGACACGCCGCAGGGGCCCCGCTGGGAGCTCGCCCGCTGATCTGGGGCGCTCGAAATCACGGATAGGCTTTTTAGTTATGGCAGCAGCGGGACGTAAACGGCAGGGCGCCACTCGGGGCACCGGGGGCAAGGTTCGGCGTTCTCTGGCGGGCAAGGGGCCTACGCCGCCCGCTGAGGACCGTCACTGGTACAAGGACAAGGCCCGCGCCGAGCGGGTCGCCCGCGAGGAGCGCGGTGGCGCTTCGCCTCGGAAGGCTCCGGTGCGGGCCCGGAAGTCCGAGGACGCGCCTGAGTACATCGGCGGGCGTAACCCCGTCGTGGAGGCGCTGCGGGCCGGGGTGCCTGCCTCTGCCCTCTATGTCGCGGCGCGGATCGAGAACGACGACCGGGTCCGGGAGTCGATCAAGATCGCGGCCGACAAGGGGATCGCGCTGCTGGAGGTCGACCGGGGGAAGCTTGACCGGTTGACCGAGGGCGGGGTGCACCAGGGGGTCGCGCTTCAGATTCCGGCTTACGAGTATGCGCATCCGATCGATCTGGTGCGGTTCGCTTCCGATGCGGCCGAGGTGCCGTTGATCGTGGCGCTCGACGGGGTTACGGACCCTCGGAACCTTGGGGCTATCGCTCGGTCGGCTGCTGCGTTTGGGGCGCATGGGTTGCTGGTGCCTGGGCGGCGGTCTGCGGGGGTTACGGCGGGGGCTTGGAAGACTTCTGCGGGGACGCTTGCTTCGCTTCCTGTGGCTCGGGGGGCGAACCTTACGCAGGCGCTTCAGGGGTATCGGGAGGAAGGGCTCTTCGTCGTTGGGCTTGACGGGGAGTCTCGGACGGACATCGGGGACATGACGCTGGCTGCTGAGCCTCTCGTCGTTGTCGTGGGGTCTGAGGGTAAGGGGCTGTCCCGGTTGGTGCGGGAGAGCTGTGACCAGGTGGTTCGTATCCCGATGGCGGCTGCGGCCGAGTCGCTCAACGCGGGGGTCGCGGCCGGCATCGCTCTTTACGAGGTGAGTCGCCTGCGTCGGGGGTAGGTGTGTACTAGACTAGCCATGGTTCCGGCCGCCTTAGCTCAATCGGCAGAGCATCTGTCTTGTAAACAGAAGGTCTGGGGTTCGATTCCCCAAGGCGGCTCTGATGGTTCGGCCTCTCATCGCGAGAGGCCGATATTTAGTTATGGCTTCCTCCCGCAAGAAGCTTGTGTCGCATTTTTGCCAAGTTTCGATGGAACGTTCCAATTGGGGGGTGATAAATATGGGTAATCCTCCCATACGAGACGGTCCGTAAGCAGGCCGAATCTCCGTTTTGGGGTCGATTTTCCTGTGCCTGACAATCTATTTGGCATCGTGCTTTAAGCGTTAGAAATATGACGCTAAAGTAAGAAATTTTAGGCAGAGAAGCCCCGCGGTGCCCGGGTCTCTGCCTCGCGTCGCTGGTGATCAGAGCGTTGCGACGAAGATGGGCCTGCCGCGGGCCGAAAGCTGAAAGGTGGTCCGCGGGTGGATCGGCGGCAGTCGCTGTTGGGTTTCTGGGTAGGTCTCACCAGCACAACGGTCGTGGCTCGAACGTTGTCTCTGACGTATCCACTCCTTGCGCTGGATCACTCTGGCTCCCCAATGGCGGTTGGTTGGGCAAGTTTCATGCTCGCGCTGCCTGGATTCCTGTTTTATCTGCCTTTCGGTGCGATCATAGACAGAATCGACCCTTCTCGACTTATGAGAGTGGTCGAAGTTGTTCGTGGACTTATGTTGCTCCTTGTCGGCGTTCTACTGGTCTTCGACTTCCTGTCCCTTCCGGTGATCCTGGTCGCCGCCTTCGTCGAGGGCGCGATGTGGATCGCCTATTCTCTCGCCGAAGCGGCCCTGATTCCGATGGTCCGCAGTGAGCGGCTGACCCGGTTCCTCGCCTCCAGCGAGCGCAGCACCCAGGTGGGTTCCTTGATCGCTCGGCCGCTGGCCGGGTTCCTCTACGGCCTGCAGCACGCCGTGCCCTTCCTCGTCGCGCCGTTCTTTCTTCTCGTCTCTGCGGTGACGGTTCCTTCGGCGCGGGTGCGGCGGACCGAAGTGCGGGGGCGGCGGGAGCCGTTGTGGGCGTCCATGGGAGAGGGGCTGCGAGAGCTGGCCCGGCATCGGTTCCTGATGGTCGCCGTCATCCTGACGAGCACGACGAATCTGATGATCAATGCCTTGATCGTCGTCTTCATCGCCGGGTACGCGACGGAACTCGGCGCCGCCGACATCGGGTTCTACCTCATGTTCGGGAGCATCGGCGGGACCCTGGGCACGCTCCTGGCCAGGACCATCCGTCCCGAGAACTGGGTGCTCTATGTTCAGCTCGGCGTCGCGGCCGTCGCCATGCTGGCCATCGCCCTGCATCCCAGCCCGGTGTCGTTCTCGCTGGGCCTGCTGCTGACCGGATGGGGTACCGCCACCAACATCGCCATGCGCAGCTATGAGGGGGTCTACGTCAGGCGTCGAAAACGCGCACGGGTGGCGAGTGTCTCGCGCCTTCTCAGCCACACCGCGGTGACGGTCGCGGCCCCGTTGGGCGGCGCGCTGGTCACCGTATACGACGTCGATCAGGCTGCTTTCATGTTGGCCTGGGGCTTCGCCTTCGTGGCGGGCCTGTTGCTGGTGTGGCGAATCGTGTCGTGGACGATCACGATCGTGCGCCGGTACGCGACGTACGGCGTCTACGGCGTTTTCGACGCGCCGAGATTCGAGGCGGTGGTCGGCGCGGTGGGCCTGCGGATGGCCTCACTGGCCATCGGCCCACCGCTCAGCCAGGCGGTGGAGATGTACCGGGAGTGGTGGTGCCTTCGCCGCCATCGCGGCTGCGGCGAGGTCGGCCGCTTCTGCGGCATTTCCGGCCTGTTGCTCGACCAGAGCCGCGTAAAGGAGGGCTGGACCGTGTTCCATCGTGGTCGCGCGTACGATCGTGATCTCATTCCGCGCTTCGTCGATGTCCCCGCGCAGCGCCAGCGCGTACGCGTAGGCGGCGCGGACCCATGGCTCACGTATCGGGCCGAGACGGGAGAAGTCGAGCAGCGCCTCGTCGACACGGTGAAGATGAAGCAGGATCTCGGCGCGGGCGCGCAGGGCGGGCCACGAGGTGGGGTCGTCGTCGAGCACACGGTCGAGCGTCTTGAGCGCGTTGTCGTCGTGGCGCCCGTGCCAGTAGGTCCACGCGAGCTCGATGCGGATGCCCTGATCGTCCGGGACCCGTTGAATCGCGGACTTGATGTCCTGAATGGCGCGTCGCGTCTCGCCGAGCGCGCGACGGGCCCGGCCGCTTGCCGCCAGAAGGCGGCCCACGCTCTCCGTGCGCCCGTGGACGTCGAAGAGGGCGGCTGCCTCGCGGTAATGGTCGATGGCCGTCGCGTACCGGGCGTCCTGGAAGGCGACGTCTCCTAGGAACGACTCGATCTCGGCCTTGAGCCGGGAGGAGTCGGTCCGGTCGAACGCGTCTCTGGCGTCGCGGCGGGCGCGGGCGAAGTCGCCCTCTCGGAGGGCGTGCTGGGCGGTGTGGAGGAGCTGCTGGGCGGTTCGGCTGTCGACCACCACGTCGCCGGCCTCCGCACGGATCAGGCGGACGAGGCTCTCGTGTGACAGCTCGTACCACTGGGCGTCGTCTCCCGTGACGCCCGGGCGCGGGGTGAGGATGTGGTGGTCGACCAGGGCGGCGACCACGTCGTTCGGGATTCCGGCCGTCATGGTCTCGCCCCGGTAGACCGGCGTCTTGGCCGAGTCGGCGATGAAGTTGTCGCGCAGCCAGGCGCGCAGGCGTGCGGTGTCGCCGTCGAGGTGGTCGCGGGCGACCTCGGCGATCGTCTGGTCGACGAACTTCTCCAGCGATTTGCGCACGTTGGCGTACCGGATGACATGGTCGGTGGTGATGTGGGTGACGTCCGGAGGCAGCGAATCCCACAGGACCGTGCAGACGACCTGGAGCTGGACGGGTTCGATGGCCTTCGACTCCGGGGCGGTGCCGTCTCCGCTCAGGTCGTCGATCAGCCGCTGGGCGGCGGCGTCGTCAAAGGAGTAGGGGGTGCCGGTGAGCGGCCCCACGATCGCCTGGGTCGCGGCCGGTGGCTCCAGGGCCCCGAGGGTGAAACGGCCTTTGGTCATGACGTCGAGGAGACGTTCGTCGCGGAGGATCGCGCCGGCCTGGTCGTTCCTGATCGAGATCAGCACGCGCAGGTCGGGATCCGTGCTGAGAGCCGTGACGAGCTGGTCGAGGAACCACTCGTGATAGGGCGTCCGCCGGTGGTTTCCCAGGAACAGCTCCTCGGCCTGGTCGATCGAGGCCAGGCGGAGCACCGGGTCGCCGTAGCGGTCCTGCCTGGGCGGGCGGCGTCTGAAGAACCGTTCGAGAGTGAGGCTGGCCAGCCGAGAGGGACGTTCTCCGGGAGACCACGACGACAGCAGCGCGTAGACGTGGGGATTGTGTTCGGGCAGCGCCGCCCGGGGAAACGTGGAGGTGACCGAGACCCGGCCCACCGGCAGGATGTCGTTCTGCGACGGATCGAGCAGGGGCATGACGCCCGCGTTGAGCAGCGAGGTCTTGCCCGCGCCCGACGGGCCCGACAACACCGTGATCTGGTTGGATCGCCAGAGATCGCAGACCTCGTGCGCCTCGCGTGCCCGGCCGAAGAACTTGCCGCTGTCCTGGCGGCGGAAGGCACGCAGGCCGACGTAGGGTTCGAGGGTCGGCTGATCTCGGCCGGTCACGGCATGGCTCCCATCCGCTCGCGTAACTCCTTGCAGAACTCGTCGATGCCGCCCCAGTAGACCGAGATCTGCCACTCGGCGTAGTACCAGTTCAGCAGGCCCTTTATGTCCTCGATGGTGGAGCCCGAGGTGGGGGCGAGCTGGATGCTCACGTGGCGGCGCCTGCTGATCGCCGGGATCGACCGGCCGAGCTCCTGGAACAACATCCGGAACGTCGAGTCCTGCAGGCTGTATCCGACGAACAGCAGCGGACGGGTGGTCAGCGCCGCGAGGATCGACGGAGGGAACATCCGGGTCGTGCCGTTGGTGCGCTCGATGATGAAGTTGCGCAGGAAGACCATGTAGTCGTCTTCGGCCAGCACGAAGCTGGCCGGATCGCGCATCGCGCCGTGCAGGTGGTAGACGAGCGGGGTCGCCGGGCTGGGGTTGAAGCCGGGGGTCTCCGCGAACAGCGGGTCGGGGGCGATGGTTTCGGTCCACGGGCAGATGGTCGCGATGGCCGACTTCGTGCGGGTCGCCAGGGCCTGGACGATGAAGTCGTCGTAGTTGGTGGTCAGGTAGACCGGCAGCGGGAAGTCGGCCAGCAGGGCGTGGGGCTCGTTCGGGTTGGTGAAGTCGGGTGTCCTGGCGTCTTCGGTCAGCACGTCTCTGACCCGGTTCTTGACGTAGTGGAGATCGCCGTATTTCACGCCCGCGTACTGGGCCACCCGCAGCAGCTCGGATCCGTTCGGACCCGGGTAGCCGCACATGGCCGCGAGCCTCTCACTGAGCTCGGCGCCCGATGGGAGAACGCTCGCTGAGGCGCCCGCGCCCACGAAAGGGGTGCAGTGGCCGGCCCTCAATTGGTAGATGAGCCGTTCCCAATCCTCGTCGCGCATTTCGCCCATGCATTGCTCCACCTCATCGGCCCGATGTTCGTTCCTGACTGTAGAGCCAGTCGCCGTGAGATGACCGGTGGGATTTTTTCGGCCCTGCGGGCAGGTGGCCGGGAGGGCGCGGATCATCATCGGTACACGACCCTCCCGCCGTTGCGTCAGATGAAGTTCTGGAACCCCGAACTCGTCGTGGCAGGGGCTTCGACGAAGTGTTCCAGCAGCCCGCGGAGGGTTGCGTAAGGCACTTCGCCGGCGGCGTTCAGGAGTGGTTCCCCGTTCGCCGCAGTACCACGCGCAGCATCGATCATTAAGTCCTCGCCTTCAGCGGCAGCCGAAATGGGAATTACGGTTGGCCGCCTTTCGCGGCCCGGGCACCATTGACGAACTTGCTGTATAGATGAGTTTTGAACAGGCTCTGGCGCGAAGCAAGTAATCTTTTCATGGAAGCAGCGGAGGTCTGATGGTCGCCGAATCCTCCTCGCTAGCGACGCATTCAATCGGGGACAAGCAACCGGAGATCTTCGAGCGGGTCCCACCCCAGAACCGGAACTTCACCGGCCGGGAGAGCCTGCTGCGCCAGCTACGCGAGGGCACTCGGTCGGTGACCGCCGTCATCCCACTGCCCCAGGCGCTGCAGGGGTACGGCGGTGTCGGCAAGACTCACCTGGCCATCGAGTACGCCTACCGCTACCGCCAGCACTACGACCTGATCTGGTGGATCCCGGCCGACCAGTACTACCTGGTCTCCTCCGCCCTGGCGGCGATGGCTCCTCATCTGGGGCTCACCCCCGCATCGGTCGTGGGCGTGGAGGAGGCGGCCGACGCCGTGCGTGAGGCGCTGGAGAACGGCACTCCGTACAACAACTGGCTGCTGATCTTCGACAACGCGGAAGACGCGCGGATCGAGAAGTTCATCCCCCGTGGGCCCGGCCATGTGATCATCACCTCGCGCGACCCGAACTGGGACGACCAGTTCCGGTCCCTGCAGGTCGACGTGTTCTCCCGGGAGGAGAGCATCGAGTTCCTGACGAAGAGGCTGGGGTCACGCATCAAGGAGGACGAGGCGTTTCGGCTGGCCGACAAGCTGGGCGATCTGCCGCTGGCGCTCGAGCAGGTCGGCGCGTTGCAGCGGCGCAGCACCATGACGGTCGACGACTACATCGAGCTCCTCGACAAGCAGACGGCGCGACTGCTCGACACCGACCGGGCCAAGGACTACCCGCTGACGATGACGGCGGCCTGGCGGGTGTCGATGGCGCTGCTGGAAGAACGCCTCCAGATCGCGCTCAACCTGTTGCGATGCTGCGCCTTCTTCGGGCCCGACCCCATCCCCCTCGACGTGTTCCGGCGCGGTAACAAGGCCAAGGCCCCGAGCCTGGAGAAACTGCTGGCCGACCCGATCATGTTCGACAAGTCGGTGAAGGAGCTCAGCCGCTACGCGCTGATCCGGAGCGACCCCGACAACCGGACGATCCAGGTCCACCGGCTGATTCAGGCTCTGCTTCGGGCCGACCTCGACGACGAGCGGCAGAAGCGGCATCGTGAAGAGGTCCACCGCCTGCTCGCGGGAAGCGCGCCGCAGGCGCCCGACGACAACTCCAAATGGGGAGACTTCGCCGATCTGGTGCCCCACGTCGGCCCTTCACAACTGCTGGGGTCCTCGGAGCCCGAAGTCCGGGAGTTCGCCCTCAACGTGGTCCGTTACCTCTACTCCTCCGGTAACTACCCGTCGGCGCTGGAGCTGGTCGACACCTTCATCACCGACTGGGGCAAATCCCGCGAGAACCACCCCGACGTCCTGCGGGCCCGCCGCCACCAGGCCAACATCCTGCGGCGCATGGGCGAGTACAGCAAGGTCTACGACCTCGACCGCGCCACTCTCGACGAGGTGATCGCCGAGTTCGGCGCGGAGCACCCCGAGACCCTGATCGCCACCAACGGCCTCGGGGGCAGCATGCGCGCCCGCGGTGACTTCCGGGCCGCACTCGAGCTCGACGAGGATTCGGTCGAACTGCACGAGCGCCTGCTCGGCGAAGACCACGTGCTCACCCTCCGGGCCAAGAACAGCCTCGCCCTCGACTACGGCCTCAACAGCAGATACGACCAGGCCAGGCAGCTCCATACCGAGGTCTACCTGGCTCAGAGTGAGGCGATCAACCCGGCCAGCGCCGAGATCGTGTTGCTCTCGCGCAACAGCATGGCCCGGGCCGTGCGGCTCACCAACGGCTTCGAGGAGGCCTGCGACACGGGGGAGGCCGCCCTGGCGTTCGGGGTCCAGAAGCTCGGCCGCGACCACTGGGCCACCCTGATCACCGCCAAAGACCTGTCGATCGCCCAACGGCGCGCGGGCGCCCTCAACGAGGCCATCGACAACGCCCGAGACACCCACACCCGGCTGGCCCGGCTCTTCGGCCCCCGCCACCCCGACACGATCGCGGCCGCCGTGAACGTCTCCAACGCCCTGCGCGTACGCGGCGACCTCGCCGAGGCGTACGAACTGGCCCAGGAGATGACCGTCACCTATCCGTCGGTCTACGGCGACGACCATCCGTTCACGCTCGCCTGCACCACCAACCTGGCGATCCTGCACCGCCTCCTCGGCAAGCCCGAAGAGGCGCGCCTCCTCAACGAGACCGCCCGCGAGAAGCTGACCAAGCGGCTCGGCCCCGACCACCACTACGTGCTCTCGTGCGCGGTGAACCTGGCCAGCGATCTGGCCGCCCTGGGCCGGATCGAGGAGGCGCGGGAGCAGGGTGAGGTCACGCTCGACCACCTCAGGCGCCTGTTCGGCCACGACCACTTCCTGGCCCTGGCCTGCACCGCCAACCTGGCTCTCGACCGGGCGGCCGTCGGCGCGCCCGACGCGGACGAACTCAAGGCCGAGGCGGCCGGCCTCTACCTGGAGCGGCTCGACCTCGGCCAGCCCGACGCGGTGACCGCCGCGTCGGGCGTCCGGATCGACTGCGACTTCGACCCGCTACCGATCTGACGACCCGTACCGGGCCTCCCAGGAGGCCCGGTGCCCGTCTGCCGCCTCCTTGCCGGCGGTCAGCGCCTCTTCGTCGAGCGTCTCGGCCAGCACCGAGCCGAGGCGGACGCGCATCCCCTCGACGAAGGTGATCCCGGCGGAGGTGAGGAGCCGCTCGTTCTCCAGTGTGTCGAGGACGAGCCGCACGCCCTCCCGCCACCGCGCGAGTTCGATGCGGCCGCGGACGCCTTCGTACGGATGCTGGCGCTGCCAGAACTCGGTGACCCCCAGGTAGGCGTAGGCGCCTTGGAGAAGGCCGTGGGCGGGACGGGGGTCGGGCCGCCAGGGGGCGTAGAAGGTGTCGGTGCGTTCGTAGCGCACCAGGGGCACCAGGTGCATGAGCGCGTCGAGCTTGGCGTGCTGGATCTCGTGGGCGAAGGTCTCGGCGAGCCAGGCGGGGGAGCCCTTCGGGGCCGACATGGCGATGGTGCCGAAGGTCTCCCTGGCCGAGGAACTGCTGACGCCCTCCGGCGGGGCCGCGATCGGGGTGAGGGCCCGCACGATCGCCACGACCTCCTCGGCGACGCCCGGATGGTTCTCGCGCAGGACGTGCCAGGCTTCGGGGAGCAGCGACCGCCAGGCGGGCAGGTCCTCGGGGGCGAGCCGGGGCGTCACGCGGCCCGGCTCCGGCCAGCGGTAGGGGTCGAGGTCGTCGAGGGTGACGGAGAAGCCGTCGTCGATGCGGATCCGGTGCAGGACCTGCCAGCCGGGAGCGTCGGCGGCCGGGTCGGCGGCGGCGCTCCAGTCGCCGGCGTGGATGACGCCGTCGGCCACTTCGACGTCCCCTGACGTCCCCGAGGGCGTCAGCCGGCCGAGACCCGGCAGCATGAGCCCGCCGTCGTCGTCGAGGAGCACCGTCAACCGGCACGACGCGCCGGAGAAGACGGCCGCCGCCAGGGCGACGGCCGCCAGCCGGCCGGGTCGTTCCGGGCCTCGTGTCCGCAGGGAGCGGAACGTCCGCCAGCCCCAGGCGCCGACGGCGGGGTGCTGCAGGATCCGGCCCACCGCGGCGGGGGCGTCGGCCTCCAACTGGAGCAGGGTGGTGTAGGCCGCGCCGGCCAGGGCGGCGTCGGCGTGACTCGACAACCGGGCCTCCTCGGCGACTCCCCGGAGCAGCCCGATGCGGCGGCGGACCTGTATGCCGTTGAGCTCTTCAGCCGCTTCCGCGTTGGCGGGTTCCTCGGCCAGCGCGCGGAAGGTCTTGTCAGAGACCGTATTCATACACGTCCCTTCAATCGGGCGGTGTCACGGGCGTGCCGATCGCTGATGTACGAGATCAGCCGGTAGAGGTCGGGACAGTAGACCGAAGGAGCGCGGAAGCCGGCGCCCGGGCGGAAACGATGGGCGTACAGTCCGCCGCCGCACACCTCCATCAGGTCGCAGGCGGTGCACTCCGGTCCGAGCGCGGCGGCGCCGAGTTGCCGTGCGACGATCGCGGGGAAGCCGAGGGCCGCGTCGAACGGGTGGTCCCGCACGTGCAGGCCGGTCGCCGAAGCGCCCTCATACGCCGATTTCAGGATGTCGGACTGTTCGATGTCGCCGTTCGTCTCCACGACCATCATCAATGAAGGCGACAACCCGACAGCCTCGGTCCGGGACGGGAAGCCGGAAAGCAGCCGGAGAATCTCGTGGAACAGCCTGATCTCGGTACGGAACGTCGCCGCTCCCCGCCACTCGTCGAATATCTCGATGAGCCAGTCGGCATAAGGCGTCAGCGGAGAAAGGGGCTCGCGTTCCGGGGGCGGCGCCGCCCAGTTGCCGTGGGGCAGCAGGAAATCGACGCTCGGCGGGTCGAATTCCAGCAATGCGCGATAGGTCTCCAAGGGGTTGTTTCTCAGGTCGATCGTGCACAGGATGCCGGCGAACAAATGGTGGAACGGGCCGTCGGTCAGCAGCCGCAGCGCCCGGCTCACCTGGCGGTGGCTGCCTCTCCCGTTCGCGAACAGCCGGGTTCTGTCGTGTGCCGCCGCCGTGCCGTCGAGGCTGACTCCGATGCGTATGTCCAGTTCATCGAAGAGCCTCAGGTAGGCCTCGTTCAGGCGGACCCCGTTGGTCTGCATGCTCACCCGTACGCGGGTGCCGACCTCCGAGCATTCCCCGCGGATGGTCCGCACGATATGCGAGAGGGATTCCGGCCCGGCGAGAAGCGGTTCCCCTCCGTGCAGGATGACGTCGACATCGGCCAGCCGGTGGGTGCGGGCGTGTTCCGCTATGCGGAATGCCGTGTGCTTCACGACGTCGGGCGGCATTTGGCGTGGCTGACCGCGCCAGCCCTGGTCGGCCATTTCATACACGTAGCAGCCCGGGCAGGCGAGATCGCATCGGCTGTGCACCTTCAGGATGAACTGCCGAAAGGGGGACGGCCGCCATCCCGTGGCCAGCAATTCCGCGACGTCGAGGTTTGCCGGAAATACGTTTTCGGGCAGCGGGGTCGTGAGTTCGTGGTTGTTCGCCAACCGGCACACCCTTCTTCGCGCCAACCCTATTTCGCCCTATTTTGAACTGATAGTCAATATTCGCTTCGCTACGTGACGGCCCGGGCACCGGGACCGCCGTTTCGGCCGATCAGATCACTGAGTGATGACCATCCGCAAATAAATCTACGTTTGCGCACGTCAAAGACATCTTGCATAGGAAAGTTTCCTAATAAATACTCCGCATGACGACCCTCATCCCCAGGAGGTCCCATGCTCCGCCGCGCCCTGACCTTCGTGGCCGCCGCCGCCCTCACCGCGACGACCGTCCTCACAACCCCAGCTCAGGCCGTCATCGTCAACCTCAACTTCGGCCCCCTCAGCATCGGCGAATACTGCACCGCCAAGATCCACCCGCAAGCCTGGCTTGGCCTCTACGAAGCGAGCGGCCTCAGGTGCTACACCCCCCAAGGCTCCGGCCTGATCTTCCGGGGAACCGGCGACCCCTACCTAGCCTGCAAGCACCTCACGACGGACGTCATCGCAAGCGCGACCAGGATCGCCGGTGACGGCCTCAGCTGCCAGGCCGTCCGCTAAGCCACGGGCGTGATCTGAAACACCGCGGCCCGCCAGTCCCCGGAAGCGTCGAGAACCATGGTCGTGGTCGCGTAGACGACCATCGTCCCCCGCGCCGAGTCGATTTCCACCCGCGCCGTGTGCACGACGGAGGTAGGACTCAGCTGCACCACCCGGTGCCCAGACTGCTCCGTCCGCGTGTACGGGTTCTCGTTCTCCGCGAAGGTCCGCAGAATCGTCTCCCGGTCCGTCTCCACCCCCCAGGGCGAGATCGCCACCGGCTCGTCGGTCAGGTACCCGTCGTAGAAGGCGGCGTCTCCCTCGCGGTTGGCCCGCCACGCCCGTTCGCTGAGTTCGATGAAGTCCATGTCACATCCCTGTGCCCTGCCTCGTCCTACTTAGCGTGGAACCGTATGTGGCAATCCGGCCAAGACTTGTCCGCTTGGCCTACGGCCTCCTCGGCGATCTCCAAGAGTCCGAGGACGTCGTCCAGGAGGCCTGGCTGCGCCTGAACCAGGCGGAGCCGCCGGACGACGTAGAGGCCTGGCTGGTCGTCACCGTCTCCAGGCTGGCCCTGGACGTCCTGAAATCGGCCAGGAAGCGCAGGGAGGAGTACGTGGGCCCCTGGCTCCCCGAGCCGGTGGTCGACGCCGACCCCGCCGACCGGGTCACGCTCGACGAGTCGCTCAGCATGGCCATGTTCGTGGTCCTCGAAAGCCTCAGCCCGGCCGAGCGCACGGCTTTCGTCCTCCACGACGTCTTCGGCGTGCCCTTCGACGAGGTGGCGAAGGCGGTGGGCCGGACGACCGCCGCCTGCCGTCAGCTCGCCGCCAGGGCTCGCAGGCACGTCCAGGACAAGGCCCCCCGGTTCGACGTCGACGTCGACGACCACAAGCGGGTGGTCGACGCGTTCGCGGCGGCGTGCGCGGGGAGGGATATCGAGGGGCTGCTCGCGGTGCTCGATCCCGATGTGGTCCTGCGCAGTGACGGGGGAGGGCTGGTCAAGGCCGCGCTGCGGCCCATTCGGGGGGCCGGCAAGGTCGCGCGGTTCCTGGTCGCCATCGTCAAGGACGGCGAATTCCGGCCGGCCGTGGTCAACGGGTCGCCGGGGCTGGTCCGGGACGATCCGCCGGCCGTCTACGGGCTGGCGGTCCAGAACGGACGAATCGTCGCGGTCGACGTCGTCCGCAATCCAGAGAAGCTGAGGAGTCTGCAATGAGGATGGACATCGGCGCTGTTGCGCCCGAGGCGTACAAGGCGATGCTGGGCGTGGAGCGCTACCTGCACTCCAGCGCTCTGCCGTCGCAGGTGCTGGAGCTGGTCAAGCTGCGGGCCAGTCAGATCAACGGGTGCGCCTACTGCGTGCACATGCACAGCTCCGACATGAAGAAGTCCGGGGAGCCCGACGAACGCATCTGGGGCGTGGCGGCCTGGCGGGAGACGCCGTCGTTCACCCCGGCCGAGCGGGCGGCCCTGGCGCTGACCGAGGAGGCGACCCGGCTCGCCGACTCCACCGGCGTCAGCGACGAGGCGTGGGGGGAGGCGGCGAAGTACTTCGACGACGCGCAGCTCGCGGCGCTCGTGGTGGCCATCGCCACCATCAACGCCTGGAACCGCGTCGCGGTCACCACCCACAAGGAACCAGGGGCCTGATCACCCACGTGGTGTGGCCCGGGACTAGACCTCGGGCCATATCCCCACGTCCTCGCCCGGGAAACCGTGCCGCGCTCACATAATGTCCAGCGATGAACGCGCAACGTCACCACCCATTTGACGTCAGCGTCGTCGTCTCGGCCGCCGGGTCCGTGCACCTGGACAGGTGGCTGACGCACGCGCTGGCTCTGCGGGCCTCCAAAGAGATCCTCGTGGCCGACTCGCGGCTCGCCCGGCTCTACGCGAGCCTCCACCGCGACGTCCACATCGTCGACCGTCCCGAGACCGCCCTCACGCGGGGGCGCTACACCTATTTCGCCGGCGACCATCCGCCGCCGCCGCTCGACCTCATGATCGAGACGGCCGACCGGACCGGCGCCGACCTGGTCGCCCTCGCGCCCGAGGCCAGCGACGACGCGCTGCTCGGCGACATCTACGACGACCTGTCGCTGGCCAAGCTGTTCCGGACCGGGTTCCGCGACCGCATTCCGTTCACCGACGCGGCCGACTTCGTCGTGCACGCCTACTGTCACGCCGAGCGGATCGCGACCGTGCGGGGGCGGCAGCAGAAGCGGCGGCACCACCCCGACCGGCTGGTGCGCCGGGTGCAGAGCCATCTGCCCAGCGGGGTGCTGCGCGACCATCTGATCGCCCGGCACATCGCCCGCGACGTGCTGCCCGACCTGGCCGAGCCCTTCCTCGGGGCCGACGCCGAGGCGCGCGACGCGATCGTCCGGTCGGTCGCGCACCGGTGCGCCGCCTGGGTCACCCCGGGGGTGCGGGCCCAGCTCGACGCCGCCGACCGGGCGCGGCTGGCCTCGTTGCAGGACCATCCCCGGCTCGAACGGCTGGCGCGCATCTCCGAGGCGCCGCTGCACCGGGCGCTCACGAACGTCGCCTGGGAGGGCGACCGGCTGCGCATCGAGTTCACCGCGGCCCTCGAAGGCTTCCCCGAAGCCGAGATAGGGCTGCTGCTGAAGGACGGCGACCCGCAGGACGTCTGGGACGTCTACGTCACCGCCGAATGCGACGGCATCGTGCGGCAGGCGCGGCTCGAAGGCGACCGCGACATCGCGCTGCCGGCCCGGTTCACCGACGACCTCGTGGCGCTGCCCTACCTGACCCAGACGGGCACCCTCAGCCTGCGGAAAGAGCGTCGCCTGATCCACACTTCCTCTTAATGCGAATGTTTCGCAACTGCTCTACCGTTGTGGAAAATTCGTACAAAAGTGGAGGAACGACGTGCACGTTCCAGATGGCTTCTTCACCGCCCCCGTCGCCATCGGCGCCGGTGTCGTGGCGGTGGCCGGAGTCGCCGTGGCCCTGCGGCGGGCCAAGACCGAGCTCGACGACCGGACCGCACCGATGGCGGGCCTGGTCGCGGCGTTCATCTTCGCCGTCCAGATGCTCAACTTCCCCATCGCGGCGGGCACGTCCGGGCACCTCCTCGGCGGCGCGCTCGCGGCGATACTCGTCGGGCCCTACACAGCGGTCCTCTGCGTGTCGGTCGTGCTCCTCGTCCAGGGCTTCTTCTTCGCCGACGGCGGGCTGACCGCGCTCGGGATCAACATCGTGCTGATGGCGATCATCCCCTCGGCGGTCGGCTGGGGCATCTTCCAGCTGGTCACCCGGGTGGCCAGGAACCGGGCCGCGGTCATCGCCGGGTCGTTCGTGGCGGCGCTGATCTCGGTGCCGATCGCCGCGCTGACCTTCGCGGTGCTCTTCACCATCGGCGGCACCGCGCCGATCGAGGCCGGCGCCGTGTTCGCCGCCATGGGCGGCGTCCACGTGCTCGTGGGCATCGGCGAGGGGCTGATCACCGCGGTCACCGTCAGCAGCGTCCTGGCGGTCCGTCCCGACCTCGTGTACGGCGCCCGTTTCCTCACCAAGCCCCTCGTGCTGAAGACCGCCGCGGGCGAGCAGGTCGTCGAGCCGGCCCGGCCCGAGACCACGCCCAAGCCGGTCCGCCCGTTCCTCATCGGCGGCGGCATCGTGGCCCTGCTGCTCGCGGGCGTCGTCAGCTTCTTCGCCTCCTCCTCGCCCGACGGCCTGGAGCGGGTCGCCGAGGACGAGGGCTTCCTCGGCGCGGCCACCGACCACTCGTTCGGCGGCTTCTTCCTGGCCGACTACGGCGACGTCGGCGGCATCCCGGTCGGTGTCGCCGGGATCATCGGCGTGGCGATCACGCTGCTGGTCGGCGGGGCCATCCTCTGGGCGGTCCGCCAGAAGAACGCGGCGTGAAAGGGCTCTACCGGCCGGGCGACTCACCGATCCACCGGCTGGCGCCGCAGTGCAAGCTGCTCGCCGTCGTGCTCTTCGCCGTGGTGGTGGTGGCGACGCCGCGAGAAAGGTTCCTGGCGTTTCTCCTGTACGCCCTGAGCCTCGCGGTCGTCGTCCTCCTCGCCAGGATCCCCCCGGGATACGTGCTGAAGCGCCTGGCGGTCGAGCTCCCGTTCGTGCTGTTCGCCGTGGCCATCCCGTTCATCGGGATGGGGGAGCGGGTCGAGGTGCTGGGCGTGCCGCTCAGCGTCGCCGGGCTCTGGGCGAGCTGGAACATCCTGGCCAAGGCCACCCTGGGGGTGGCGGCCTCGATCGTGCTGGCCGCCACCACCGAGCCGCGCGCCCTGCTCCTGGGCGCACAGCGCCTGCGGGTGCCCCAGCTGCTCATCCAGATCGCCACGTTCATGCTGCGCTACCTGGAGGTCATCCTCGACGAGATGCGCCGCATGCGGGTCGCCCGCGAGTCCCGGGGCTTCGCCGCCCGGGACTTCCGGCAGGCCCCCGTGCTGGCCAAGTCGGCGGGGGCGATGTTCATCCGGTCGTACGAACGCGGCGAGCGGGTGCACCTGGCCATGCTCAGCAGGGGGTACACGGGCGTCATGCCCGCGCTGGCCGACGGCCGGGCGCCGAAGGCGCAGTGGGCCATGGCCGCCGTCTTGCCCGTGGTGGCCTCGGCCGTACTGTTCGTGTCATGACCCTCGACGTCCGCGACCTGGCCTTCGCCTACCCCGACGGCACGCAGGCCCTCTTCGGGGTCACCCTCTCGATCGCCAAGGGCGAGCGGGTGGCCCTGCTGGGGCCCAACGGCGCCGGCAAGACCACGCTGGTCATGCACCTCAACGGCATCCTGACCGCCGGGCACGGCGAGGTGAGCGTGGCCGGGCTGCCGGTCCGCAAGGAGAACCTCAAAGAGGTGCGCAGGCGGGTCGGCCTGGTCTTCCAGGACCCCGACGACCAGCTCTTCATGCCCACCGTGCGCGAGGACGTCGCCTTCGGCCCGGCCAACATGGGCCTGCGCGGCGCCGAGCTCGACCAGGCGGTCGTCACGGCGCTGGAGAAGGTCGGCATGGCCGAGGTGATCGACCGGCCGCCCCACCACCTGTCGTTCGGCCAGCGCCGCCGGGTCGCGGTGGCGACCGTGCTGGCCATGGACCCCGAGATCCTGGTCTTGGACGAGCCCTCGTCCAACCTCGACCCGGCCAGCCGCCGGGAGCTCGCCGAGATCCTGCGCGGGCTCGACGTGACCGTCCTGATGGTCACCCACGACCTGCCCTACGCCCTGGAGCTCTGCGACCGCTCGGTGATCCTGTCGGGCGGGGTGATCGCGGCCGACGGGCCGACCCGCGAGATCCTGGCCGACGGCGACCTGCTCGCCGAGCACCGCCTGGAGCTGCCCTACGGCTTCGCCGTGCCTAGTCCTCCGGCACGTGGATGACGACGAGCCGGTCGGTGGCCTGCAGTGAGGGCACCTTCGCGTAGGGGATGACCCTGCCGTCGCGCACGACCGCCACGACCATGCCCTCGGCCTGGTCGCAGGTGCCGCCGACCTCGCCCGGCCTGACCGGGCGCTCGTAGAGGTCGAGGCCGGTGCCGTACATGAGGAAGTCGTCGATGATCGTGCTGACGGCGGGGCTCTGGGTGGCCACGCCGAGCATGCGCCCGGCCGCCTCCGACGAGGTGATCACGACGTCGGCGCCGCTGCTGCGCACGAGCGGGTCGTTCTCCGACTCCCTGACCGCCGCCACGATCGTGGCCTTCGGGTTGAGGCTGCGGGCGGTCAGCACGACCAGGGCGGTCGTGTCGTCGCGCTGGGTCGAGATGATCACCTCCTTGGCGGTCTCGATCCGGGCCCTCCTGAGCACGCTGCTGCGGGTGCCGTCGCCGACCACGCCCACGAAGCCGTCTTCGTTGGCCTCGTGGACGACGCCGCCGTTGGGGTCGATCACCACGATCGAGTCGCGGCTGCGGTCGTTGTCGAGGAGGGTGCGCACGGCGGCCCGGCCCTTGGTGCCGTAGCCGACCACGACGGTGTGCCCGGTCAACTTGGACCTCCAGCGGTTGGTGAGGAAATCTTCCCTGGTCCGCCGGGTGAGCACTTCGAGGGTGGTGCCGACGAGGATGACCAGGAACACGATCCGGAGCGGGGTCACCAGCACGATGTTGATCAACCGCGCCAGATCGGAGGTCGGGGTGATGTCGCCGTAGCCGGTCGTCGAGACGGTGACGGTGGCGTAGTAGAGCGCGTCGAGCAGCGACACCTTGCCGTCGTAGCTGTCCTTGTATCCGTCGAGGTCGGACGCGACCAGCAGAAACACGGCGCCGAGGGCCCCGAGGGCGTACCAGAGCCGGCGCAGGACCGCCCTCAGCGGGCTGACCTGTTCCTGGGGCAGCCGAATCCCGGCATCCGTCACAAGGCGATCTTACGGTTCAAGCACCTCACTCACGGTGATGCACCAGTAAAGTGGGCCTCGCGGAGGAGGTTCGACAATGAAACTGCGGCTTGCCCGGAGATCACTCTCCGGTGCCGTGGTGGTGGCCGTCGAGGGGGAACTCGACCTGTTCACCGCCCCCTTCCTGCGCGACGAGGTGCGCGACGCGATCAAACAGGACGGCGCCGTGCTGGTGCTCGACCTGACGTCGTTGTCGTTCATGGACTCCAGCGGCCTCAGCGTGCTCATCGAGGCGTGGCGGCTGGCGACCAGCGAGGGCGGCGGCGTGACCCTCGCCGCGCCGCAGGCGCCCGTGGCGCGAATTCTCCGTACGACCGGGCTCGACCGGCGGATCAAGGTCTATCCCGACGTCGACACCGCGATTTTGGGCCACCCCGAGTAGAACTTCATTCGGTTCTTTGGTTATGGTCCGCGTATGGACCTGAGGAACTGTGTAGCGATCATCTCCGGCGGGGCGAGCGGGCTCGGTGAGGGCACCGCCCGCGAGCTGGCCGGAATCGGCGCGACCGTCGTCATCGCCGACCTCAACGAGGAGCGCGGCAAGGCCCTGGCCGACGAGCTGGGCGGGCTGTTCGTCCGCACCGACGTCGCCGACGAGGCTTCCGTGCAGGCCGCCGTCGACGCGGCCGTCGCGGTGGGCAAGCCGCTGCGGGCGGTGGTCAACAGCGCCGGCATCGGCTGGGCCTCCCGCACGGTCAACCGTGACGGCTCGCCGCACGACCTGGCGTCGTACAAGAAGGTGATCGACGTCAACCTGATCGGGACCTTCAACCTCATGCGCATCGGCGCGGCGGCGATGGCGAAGACCGAGCCGGCCGACGCCGACAACGCGCGCGGCGTGGTGATCAACACCGCGTCGGTGGCGGGCATCGAAGGGCAGACCGGCCAGGTGGCCTACTCGGCGTCCAAGGGCGGCATCATCGGCATGACCCTCCCGGCGGCCCGCGACCTGGCCGCGATCGGGGTGCGGGTGCTGACGATCTGCCCCGGCATCATCGACACCCCGATCTACGGCTCCGGGCCCGAGTCCGAGGCGTTCAAGGCCCACCTGGCCGCGCCGGTGCCGTTCCCGAAGCGCATGGGCACCGCCGCCGAGTTCGCCCACCTGGTCCGCTCGCTGATCGAGAACGACTACATGAACGGCGAGGTCATCCGCTTCGACGGCGGCATCCGCTTCCAGCCCAAGTAAGGAGACTCGCCATGTCCGATGAAGTACTGGTCGAGGTCGACGGCAACGTGGCCGTCCTGACGATCAACCGGCCGAAGGCCAAGAACGCGGTCAACGGCGCGGTCGCCCAGGGCATCGCGGCCGCCGTCGACGAGCTCGACGCCCGCCCCGACGTGTCGGTCCTGGTCCTGGCCGGCGCGGGCGGCACGTTCTGCGCCGGAATGGACCTGAAGGGCTTCCTGACCGGCGACATGCCGTTCGTGCCCGACCGGGGGTTCGGCGGCCTGGCCGAGTCGCCGCCGAAGAAGCCGCTGATCGCGGCCGTCGAGGGCTACGCCCTGGCGGGCGGGTTCGAGCTGGCCCTGTCGTGCGACCTGATCGTGGCCGCCGAGTCGGCCAAGTTCGGGCTGCCCGAGCCCAAGCGCGGCCTGATCGCCGGCGCGGGCGGCGTGATGCGGCTGCCCCGCCGCATCCCCTACCACGTGGCCATGGAGATCGCCCTGACCGGCGACTTCTACCCGGCGCAGCGCCTCTACGAGCTGGGCCTGGTCAACCGGGTCGTCGCCGAGGGCGAGGCGGTCGCCGCGGCCAAGGAACTGGCCGGGAAGATCGCCCAGAACGCGCCGCTGTCGCTCGCGGGCACCAAGAGGATCGTCGTCGAGTCGGTCGACTGGCCGCTCGACGAGATGTTCGCCAGGCAGTCGGAGATCATGAACCCGATCTTCGGCTCGAAGGACGCCATGGAGGGCGCCGCCGCCTTCGCCGAGAAGAGGGCGCCGGTATGGCGGGGTGAATGATCGATCGCTTGGGGGGAACTCCGCGTTCATGACGAGAACTGCGTACCGTTATGGCATGAGCGACGAGACTCCCCCCACGACCGCCCAGAAGGTGCATGGCCTGCTGGCCGGGGTCTTCGGCGCCGTGTTGCTGATGGTGCTCGTGGTGGGGCTCATGTGGGCGCTGGAGGTCGTCGACTACGTCGGCGACGGCTGGCTCGACGACTACGGCATCGAGGCTCATGAGCCCGAGGGCCTGGCCCACATCTTCACCGCGCCGTTCCTGCACGTCGGATTCCCCCACCTGATGGCCAACTCGGTGCCGCTGCTGATCCTCGGCTCCCTGGCGGCCGTACGCGGCTTCGGCCGTTTCCTGGGCGCCAGCCTGATCATCATCGTGACCAGCGGCCTCGGGGTCTGGGTGGTGAGCGCGGCCGGGTCCAACACGCTGGGCGCCAGCGGGCTGGTCTTCGGCTACTTCGGCTACGTCGTGGCGCGCGGCCTGTTCGACTTCCGGCTGCTCGACATCGTGCTCGGGGTGATCGTCGCCGCGCTCTACTGGTCGATCCTGCTGGGCGCCCTGCCGGGCGAGACGGGCATCTCGTGGCAGGGCCACCTGTTCGGCTTGATCGGCGGCGTGGTGGCGGCGTGGGTGCTGCGCCGCAGGAAGCCGCCCGTTACCCGAGTCTCGACCGCGAGCATCGAATGAGCACGATCGGATCACTGTTCGCATGGCGCGACCTGCGAAGAGCCTGACAGAATCGATTTCGTGAACCTGGGGCCCCTGGAGCGCGCGATCATGGACGTTCTGTGGGACGCCAAGGAGTCGCTGCTCATCCGCGAAATACAGGCGCTGCTGAACCAGCGGGCCGAGAAACCGTGGGCGTACACGACCATCCAGACGGTCGCCGAACGGCTGGTGCGAAAACGGCTGCTGTTCCGCACCGCCGAACGCAAGGCGTTCCGCTACGGCGCCACGAAGTCGCGCGAGGAACACCTGACCGAGCTGATGCTGACGGCCCTCGCGGAGAGTCCTGACCGCTCTCCGGTGCTGTCGCGGTTCGCCCAGAGCGTCGACCTCGACGACGCCCTGCGCCTGCTCGACGAACTGGCCCGCCGCGCCGGCCGGTCCCCGGCGGAGCAACCGCCCGGCTGGGTCCCGCCGCCCTCCCTCGACTAGCCCGCCAGCAGCCGGCCGGTCTCCTCCCAGAGCCGGTCGGCCAGCACGGGGTCGACGGCGTACGCCGCCAGCTCGGGCCCGACCGGCACCTCCCGGTCGTCGGCGAAGTAGCGCCCCGTCACGCCGACGGGGCCGGTCGCGACCAGCAGAGACGTCGAGGCGCCCTGCTCCGGCGTCTTCCAGCCCGGCGGCACCGCGAGCGTGGCGCCGTGCTCGTCCTTGGCCCCGACGAATGCGAGCGCGGCCTCGTCGAGGTGGCGCTGGAGGTTGGTCATGATGCCGCCGGGGTGCACCGCGTTGACCGTGATCCCGTCGCCCTTCCACCGCTCGGCCGCCCCCACCGCGAACAGGATGTTGGCCGTCTTCGACTGGGCGTAGGCCTGCCAGGGGTCGTAGGGCCGCCGTTCGAAGTGCAGGTCGTCGAAGTGGACGGGCGACATCAGGTGGGCGGCCGAGGCGACCACGACGACCCGCGCGCTACCGGCGGCGGCCAGGGCGTCGTGCAGGCCGAGGGCCAGCGCGGCGTGGCCGACGTGGTTGGTGGCGAACTGCAGCTCCCACCCGTCGCCGGTGCGCGTCAGCTCCGGCAGGGCCATGATCCCGGCGTTGTTGACCAGGATGTCGAGCGGCCGGTCCCACGCTGCGGCGAACGCGCGGACGGTGGCGAGGTCGGCCAGGTCGAGCCGGGCCACCCCGACCCCGCCGCCGATCTCGGCGGCCGCCCGCCGCCCGCTTTCGAGGTCGCGGACGGCGAGGGTCACGTCGATCCCGGCGGCGGCCAGGCCACGCGCGGTCTCGTAGCCGATGCCGGAGGCCCCGCCGGTCACGATGGCAGACGTCATGGAGGTTCTCCTTCTGAGCAATAAATCCAACCGGATGGTTTATTTATATCTCAACCAACCGGTTGGATTACAATCGGGGGCGTGATGGTCTACGACTCCGCCGCGACCCGTGCCCGCCTGCTCGACGCCGCCTACGGCGAGTTCGTCGAACGCGGCCTCGCCGGGGCCCGGGTGGAGCGCATCGCGTCGGCCGCCTCGGCCAACAAGCAGGCCATCTACGCCTACTTCGGCTCGAAGGACGCGCTCTTCGACGCCGTCCTCGACGCCCGCTACCGCGTGCTGGCCGACCTGGTCCCGTTCACCCCCGGCGACCTGCCGGGCTACGCCGGCCGGCTGTTCGACCGGTTCGCCGAAGACCCGGGCCTGCTGCGGCTGACCCAGTGGAAGACCCTGGAGAAGCCCGACGCGTCCGAGGCCGAACTGGCCGCCCACCTCGGGAAGGCGGGGGAGCTCGCGGCCGCTCTCGGGGTCGGCGCGGAGCTCGGCATGGACGTCATGATGATCGCGCTGGCCGCCGCGCAGGCGTGGAGCCTCACCCCGCCCGCGATCCGCACCCTCGGCGGCCCCGCCGACGAGGGGAGACGGGAGCGCCACCGGGCGACGATGGTGGCGGCGGTCGACGGAATGACGAAGGCCGCGAGGTTGTCCTCGCGGCCTTCGGTTTCGAACTAGAGACGCTCGACGACGTAGTCGACGCAGACCGTCAGGGCCTCGACGTCGGCCGGGTCGATCGCCGGGAACATCGCGATGCGCAGCTGGTTGCGGCCGAGCTTGCGGTAGGGCTCGGTGTCGACGATGCCGTTGGCGCGCAGGGTCGCGGCGACCTTGGCGGCGTCGACGGAGTCGTCGAAGTCGATCGTGCCGACGACGCTGGAGCGCTGCGCCGGGTCGGCCACGAACGGGCTGGTGTAGGACGTCTTCTCGGCCCACTGGTAGAGCCGCGCGGCCGAGTCGGCGGTGCGCCCGGTCGTGAAGGCCAGGCCGCCGTTGCCGTTCATCCAGTCGAGCTGGTCGGCCAGCAGGAACAGGGTCGCCACCGCGGGGGTGTTGTACGTCTGGTCCTTGGACGAGTTGTCGATCGCCACCGGAAGGCTGAAGAACTCCGGCACGAAGCGGTCGGTCGCGGCGATCTCCTCGACCCGGGCCAGCGCGGCCGGGGAGAACAGGCCGATCCACAGGCCGCCGTCGGAGGCGAAGCTCTTCTGCGGCGCGAAGTAGTAGACGTCGGTCTGCGACACGTCGACCGGCAGGCCGCCGGCGCCCGAGGTCGCGTCGACCAGCACGAGCTGGCCGTCGGAGCCCACCCGCTGGATCGGCATCGCGACGCCGGTCGAGGTCTCGTTGTGGGTGAGCGCGTAGACGTCGACGCCCTCTTCCGCGACCGGCAGCGGGTGGGTGCCCGGGTCGGACTTGATCACCGACGGGTCGGCCAGCCACGGGGCCTTCTTGACGACGGCGCCGAACTTCGAGGAGAACTCACCGAAGTGCAGGTGCTGCGACTTCTCGCGGATCAGGCCGAAGGACGCGATGTCCCAGAACGCGGTGGTGCCGCCGTTGCCCAGGACGACCTGGTAGCCCTCCGGCAGCGAGAACAGGTCGGACAGGCCCGCGCGGACCCGGCCGACGAGGTTCTTGACCGGCTTCTGCCGGTGGGAGGTGCCCATGAGGCTCGCTCCGGAGGCCGCCAGGGCGGCCAGCTGCTCGGTGCGGACCTTGGAGGGCCCGCAGCCGAAGCGGCCGTCGGCGGGCTTGATGTCATTGGGGATCACGATGTCAGCCACGGGTCCCACATTAGTGAGGTCACGAAACGGTGTACGCGCCGGTCCAGCCTTTGAGATGGGAAATGAGACGCGAAACACCCTGTCCCGCCGGGGGAGCGGGCCGGTGGCAAAGAAACGAAAAGGCCCGCGTCCCGGACGGGACGCGAGCCTCACGAAAAGAAGGGTCAGACCGGGGTGATCTCGGAGGCGCCCGGCACCTCGTTGATCGAGCGGGACGCCGGTCCGGTGTAGGTCGCGCTGGGGCGGACGAGCCTGCCCGTGCGCTTCTGCTCCAGGATGTGCGCCGCCCACCCGGCGGTGCGGGCGCAGGTGAACATCGAGGTGAACATCGACGCGGGCACCTCGGCGAAGTCGAGGATCACCGCGGCCCAGTATTCGACGTTGGTGGCGAGCACCCGGTCGGGCTTGCGGGCGTGCAGCTCCTCGAGCGCGGCCGTCTCAAGTGCGGCCGCGACCTCGTAGCGGGGCGCGCCCAGCTCCTTGGCGGTCCGGCGGAGCACCCGCGCGCGCGGGTCTTCCGCCCGGTAGACACGGTGGCCGAAGCCCATCAGGCGCTGACCCGAGTCGAGCTCGTTCTGCACCCACTTGCGTGCGTCGCCGAGCTTCTCCACGCCTTCGATCATGTGCAGCACACGGGCCGGGGCGCCGCCGTGGAGCGGGCCCGACATGGCGCCGACGGCGCCCGACAACGAAGCGGCCACGTCGGCGCCCGTGGAGGCGATGACGCGGGCGGTGAACGTCGAGGCGTTCATGCCGTGCTCGGCGGCCGAGACCCAGTAGGCGTCGATGGCCTTCACGTGCTTCGGATCGGGCTCACCGCGCCAGCGGACCATGAACCGCTCGACGATGCTCTCGGCCTGGTCGACCCTCGACTGCGGCACCATCGGCTTGCCGAGGCCGCGGGCCGACTGGGCCACGAACGACAGTGCGGTCACCGACGCGCGCGCGAGGTCGTCGCGGGCCTGCGTGTCGGAGATGTCGAGCAGCGGGCGGAAGCCGAGAGCCGGGGCCAGCATGGCCAGCGCGCTCTGGACGTCGACCCGGATGTCACCGCTGTGGACTGGAACGGGGTACGGCTCAGCCGGGGGCAGCCCCGGCAAAAACTCGTTGTCGACCAGCAGGCCCCACACGTTCCCAAAGGGGACGCGGCCCACGAGTTCTTCGATGTCGACGCCCCGATACCGCAGGGCGCCCCCTTCTTTGTCCGGTTCCGCGATCTCCGTCTCGAAAGCTACGACGCCTTCGAGCCCGGGTTTGAAGTCGGACATTCCCGGCCGCCTCCCTCTCTTGTGAAGTCCAAAGCCTTGATGTCGAGATACCGGCGGGTCAATTTAACCCCCAGGGTTGTGGCGGGTCGCCTCCGGTCCCTCCCAAACGCCGTCGTCCCTGGTTAGGGCTGGTGTGTCCGACGTCTGTCAAGCGCGCAAGAATACCGTTCCGTGGACAGCGCATCGCACCTCGCCGGTCTCCGGCGCAACTACCAGGGCGACCCTCTGCTCGACGTGGCCGACGATCCGATGACGCAGTTCGCCGTCTGGTTCGACGACGCGGTGAGCGCCGAAGTTCCGGAACCCAATGCCATGGTGCTCGCGACGGCGTCGGCCGGGGGAAGACCCTCGGCCCGGACAGTTCTGCTGAAAGGCGCCGACGAGCAAGGTTTCACGTTCTTCACCAACTACGAGTCCCGCAAGGGACGCGACCTGGCCGAGAACCCCCGTGCTGCCCTCGTCTTCCCGTGGCATGCCATGAGCCGCCAGGTTCGCGTCGAGGGCCGCGTCCGGCGGCTGTCCCGCGAAGACACGGCGGCCTATTTCCAGTCGCGCCCCTACGGCTCCCGCATCGGCGCGTGGGCCTCCCGGCAGTCGGCGGTCGTCCGCAGCCGGGAGGACCTGGAGAACCGTTACAACGAACTCGCGGAGAGATGGCCCGAAGATCCTCCGGTGCCCGATTTCTGGGGCGGCTACGTCGTGATGCCGAGCGAGATCGAGTTCTGGCAGGGCGGGGGCGACCGCATGCACGACCGGCTCCGTTACCGCCGGGCCGGCGACGGGTGGACGGTGGAGCGCCTGGCGCCCTGAGCCGGTCGTCCACAGGCTCTACCCGCGCGGGTCGCCTAGCCGGTTGTCCACAGGGTGTGGGTGACGCGGCGCGATCGTCGGTTGTCCACAGGCGTGACCGGCGGCGGGGAAATCGTCGGTGGCGGGCGGGAGGATCGGCCCGCCCTCGTGGGCGGGCCTGTCACCAGGACGAACCCGGAAATAGGTGATATTTCTCCCATGAGTATGGTGTCCCCCCGTGAGCAAGGTGAGGGCGGCACTCGAACGGCACTTCGCGGACACCCGGCCGGTGGCCATCCCCGCGTACCGCAGGCTCCTCGCCGGTCAGGCCGTCGGGTTCATCGGGTTCCAGCTCACCGGGGTCGCCGTCGCGGCCGAGATCTACTCGATCACCAAGTCGTCGTTCTGGGTCGGCATGATGGGGCCGGTCGCCCTGGTCCCGCTGGTCGTCTTCGGCCTGTGGGGCGGCGCGGTCGCCGACGCGATGGACCGGCGCAAGCTGCTGCTGATCAGCTCCCTGTTCACCTGGGTGGCCACGATCGCGCTGCTGATCAACGCGCTCACCGCCAAGAGCGTGTGGGTGATCATGGCGGCGGTGTTCGTGCAGTCGAGCGGCTTCGCGGTCAGCTCGCCCACCCGGCAGGCCATCGTGCCCCGGCTGGTGCCGACCGACCTGGTGCCGGCCGCCAACACGCTCAGCTTCCTGTTCTCCAGCCTCGGCTCGGTGCTCGGCCCGCTCCTCGGCGGCGTGATCCTGGCTACCACCGACTTCTCGGCCGCCTACGCCATCGACGCGGTCCTTTTCACCGCCACCCTGTACGCCTCCTACCGGCTCCCCGCCCTGGAACCCCTCGGCGAGGTGACCGCGCCCGGACCCAGGGCCGTGGTCGAAGGACTGCGCTACATCATGACCAGCCCGATCGTGCTGATGAGCTTCGCCGTCGACATCGTGGCGATGGCCTTCGCCCTCCCGAGGGCGCTGTTCCCCCAGATGGCCGCCGAGCGCTTCGACGGCTCGGAGTTCGCCTTCGGCGCGCTGTCGGCCTCGATCGCCCTCGGCTCGGTCGTCGGCGGCGTCTTCTCCGGCTGGGTGGGGCGCGTACGCCGCCAGGGGGTGGCCCTGACCATAGTGATCGCCCTGTGGGGCCTCAGCGTGGCTCTGGCGGGCCTGGCCGAGCCCCTGTGGCTCTGCGTCGCCCTGCTGGCGGTGGGCGGCTTCGCCGACCTGGTCTCGGCGGTCTGGCGGCAGACCATCCTGCAGACGTACGCGCCGGACGAGATGCGCGGACGGCTCCAGGGCGTCTTCTTCGTCGTGGTGGCCGGCGGGCCGCGCCTGGGCGACCTGAGGGCGGGGGCCACCGCCTCGGCGTTCGGGCTGGTCCCGGCCTGGGTCGGCGGCGGTCTGCTGTGCGCGGTGAGCGTGTTCGCCGTGGGGCTGTCGGTGAAGTCGTTCCGCCATTACCGGGCCGGTTCCTAGCGTGGAAGCTTTTCGGTCTCCCGGCTGTTGCCCAAGGTGCTGTTCTGGACCAGTAAGGTCGGCGGGAACGCGCTTGCGGGTCGTAGCATCGAACAGGACCGGGAGGATTACCGTTGACCGCACACGGCCTGATCGACACCACGGAGATGTATCTCCGCACGATCTTCGAGCTCGAAGAGGAAGGGATCGTCCCGCTGCGCGCCCGGATCGCCGAGAGGCTGCAGCAGAGCGGTCCCACCGTGAGCCAGACCGTCGCCCGCATGGAGCGCGACGGGCTCGTCAAGGTGGAGGGCGACCGCCACCTGACCCTGAGCGAGGCGGGGCGCAAGCAGGCGATCCGCGTCATGCGCAAGCACCGTCTCGCCGAATGCCTGCTGATCCAGGTGATCGGCATGCCGTGGGAAGACGTCCACGTCGAGGCGTGCCGCTGGGAACACGTCATGTCGGAACAGGTCGAGGTTCGCCTGGTGGCGCTGCTCGGCAACCCGACCGTCTGCCCTCATGGGAACCCCATCCCGGGGCTCGAAGAACTGGGCGCGTCCGGTTTGACGGAAATTGAGCAGGTCTCGCCTATGGCCGACGTCGCGGGGCCCAGAGATATACCCGTTGTCGTGCGCCGAATTAGCGAACAAGTGCAAAGCGATCCCGCTGTGATGCTTAAACTCAAGCAAGTTGGGATACAACCCGGACGCGAGGTGACGCTCGCGGCGAGCGACGACGGTGTGCGGGTGACTGGTGACGAACAGGCTGACAACAACCTCGCGGAGCTCCCGCGCGATGTCGCAGCACACGTTTTCGTCTCCAAGCGCTGATCCCCACGGGTCCAGCTCTGTTCTCCTAGGAGTGGTCGTCGGATGAAGCGTTGGGGGGACCTGTCGCAGGACACGACCGACCACCTCTCCGCGGGCGCGGTGCTCGACCAGGCGGAGTTGGCCGTCGTCGTCACCGACAGGTTCAGCAACGTCCTTTACTGGAATCCCTTCGCCGAGCAGCTGTTCGGCCGGCCGGGCTACGCCCACGGGCGTGATGACACGATCTCCATCAGCATCATGGAGCGTGATCACCCGCTGGGCGTCGAGCTCGCGAAGCACGTGCTCAAGGGCAACGTGTGGGAGGGCACCTTCGACGTCGTCCGCCACGACGGCACGCTGATCTACGTGCGGGCCCAGGCGGTGCCCATGCGGCACACCTCGGGCTCGGTCACCGGCATCGTGATCACCGCCCGCGAGGCGATGAAGAGCAACGAGCGGGAGAAAGACCGCTTCGGCCTTCTCGAGCGCATCGGCGAGCGGCTGGCCGGCTCCCTCTACGTCGAGGAGACCCTGAACCGGGTCGCCGAGATGCTCGTGCCGCAGTTCGCCGACCACTGCTTCATCGACCTGATGGAGGGCGAGCGGCTGGTCCGCAAGGTCTCCACCCACGTCGGCGGCTGGCAGCCCCCGGCCGACTCCTGGAGGCCCGTCGGCGCCGAGGTCCGCTATCCCATCGGCCACTACGCCGACAGCGCGATGCGCCGCCAGGAGACCATCCTGGTCGAAGACTTCTCCCAGGTCAGCTACCCCTCGATCAGCGAGGGCGCGGCCCGGGTCGACGGCGAGGTCGGGGTCACCTCGGCGATCGTGGCGCCGCTGTGCGCCCGCGGCGAGTCCCTCGGGCTGATGTACCTGTCGATGTCCAACCTGACCGACCGGCGCTCGCCCCACTACGACGCCTTCGACCGCGACTTCGTCGGGGCCATCGCCACCCGGGTCGCCATCGCCGTCGACAACGCCCTCCTGTTCGAGGAGGAGCGCCACACCGCCGAGTCGTTCCAGAAGCACCTGCTGCCGCGCGAGCTGCCCAAGCTCGACGGCCTCGAGATCGCGGTCCGCTACCTCCCGGCCGCCCCGCTGTCGAGCCACGGCCAGGGCATCCAGACCCAGGTCGGCGGCGACTGGTACGACGTGATCCCGCTCTCGGCCGGTCGCGTCGGCATCGTGATCGGCGACGTCGAGGGCCGCGGCGCCAAGGCCGCCGCCGTGATGGGCCAGCTCCGCGCCGCCCTGCGGGCCTTCGCGCAGGACGACAAGCCCCCGGCCGACATCCTGGCCCGCCTCGACGAGTGGACCCGCATACTGGCCTCTCCCGAGGAAGACGACTACGGCGCCGACGTCACCAGCCCGCCGATCGTCACCTGCCAGTACATGGTCTACGACGCCTGGTCGCGCGAGTTGTCGTTCGCCAACGCCGGGCACTCGCCGCCCCTGCTGATCGTCGACGGCTCCGTCACCGAGCTCGACATCGGCGACGTCGGCAAGCCGCTGGGCGTCCGGGCGACCGGCGTCCACGCCGACCTGGTCTACAAGGAGGAGACGCGGGTGCTGCCCCCGGGCGCCACCCTGCTGCTCTACACCGACGGCCTGGTCGACCGGCGTCCCCACCGCGAGTCGGGCACCCCCTCGCGCGACCTCGAAGAGGCCGTGCGGGTGCTCTGCGACGAGATCTCCAAGATCACCGACGAGCCGGTCGAGCGCATCGCCGACGTCGCGACCAGCGCGGTGCCCGGTGAGATCGACGACGACATGGCGATCCTGGTCGTCCGGTCGGGCGGCGGCGAGCTGGAGTTCGAGGAGTCCGACTACCCCGCCCAGCCGATCATGGTCGGCGAGGCGCGGCGCATGGCCCGCAACGCCTTCGAACGCTGGAACATCCCCGAGGAGAAGGGCGAGCTGGCCTGCCTGCTCGTCTCCGAGGTGGTCACCAACGTCGTGCTGCACGCCGCCTCGGCCAGCGCGCCGCGCCGCGAGCTGGTGCTCGACGGGCCGCCGCTGCCGTTCGACGAGTCGTGGGACTTCCCCGATCTCGAGGTCGACCTCGATCTCGACCTCGGCCGCGAGGGCATCGCCGCCCTCAACGCCGCCGCCGACCCCGAGAAGAAGTTCACGCTCCGGCTCCGGCGCGGCGGCGAGTCGATCTGGGTCGAGGTCTTCGACCAGGACCTCCGGCTGCCCCGCATTCGCAGCGCCGGGGAGAACGACGAAGGCGGGCGAGGGCTTTACCTGGTCGACCAGCTGGCCCGGCGCTGGGGTTCCCGGCCCACCCCCGACGGGAAGGCCGTCTGGTTCGAGATTCCGGTCGGCGGTCGCTGAGCTGGCTTTCCCATGGTTTCGGTGTTTGACTCGAAGCCATGGAGCTGGTCTACCGCCGCACGGGAGCCGGCCCGCCCCTGGTGCTGATGCACGGGATCGGGCACCACTGGCAAGCCTGGCAACCGGTCATCGGCCTGCTCGCTCGCCACCATGACGTGATCGCCGTCGACCTGCCCGGGTTCGGCGCCTCCCCGCCCCTGCCGCCGGGCACCCTCTCCACCGCCGAGTCGCTGGCCTACGCCGTCGAGACCTTCTGGCACGACCTCGGCATCGAAGACCCCCACGTCGCGGGCAACTCCCTCGGCGGCTACCTCGCCCTCGACATGGCCTCGCGCGGGGTCTGCCGGACCGCCACCGCGATCTCCCCGGCCGGATTCTGGTCACGTACCGAACTGCTCTGGCTCCGTACGGTGCTGAAGGCGATGCGGGCGGGCCCGGTCAACCGCCGGGGCCTGGGGCTGGTCGTCGCCCATCCCGAGCGGGTGTCCGACGAGGTGCTGCACGCCGGAATGCTGGCGCTCAAGGAGGCCCCCGGCTTCTACGAGACGCTCGACGCGTTCTACTGGATGCCGCCGCCCGCGCCGCCGAAGGTGCCGGTCACGATCGCCTGGGGCGAGAAAGACCGGATGTTGCCCAAACGGCAGGCGGTCAGGGCGGGGCGGTGGGCGCAGCGGCGGGTGCACCTGCTGCCCGGTTGCGGGCACGTCCCGATGACCGACGATCCCGAGCTGGTGGCGCAGGTGCTGCTCATGGGAGCACGCGCAGCGAACTGACGATCGTGTTGATGTCGGGCCACAGGCGTTTGTGGGTCTCCGGGATGGTGATCCAGATGACCGACGGGCGGTCGGCGCCCGTCTCCACCGCGACGGCGACGGCCAGTTCCAGCTCGGCCTTGCGCCCCAGCTCGCTGGGCGGCATGCGCATCTCGCGGGCCACCAGCCAGCCACGGGGGATCCGCTGTGAGGCGACATCCTTGCCCTCGGTGCCGCGCGGGAAGTTGTTCTCCTGTTTGTAGTCGAGCATCGCGACGGCCGCGTCGTACGGGCTGTCGCCTCCGTCGACGTCGCTCCACAGGCGCTGGGCGTCGATGTCGGCGAACCACTCGCTGTCGAGGTCGGGGCCGAACTCCTCGGTGACGAAGCTCTGGCGGGTGGAGTAGCGGCCGTCGGAGAACAGGCCCTCGGGCTGGCCCTTGGCCGGTTTCCAGGGTTTGCCGAGCTCGGCGTAGCGGACGCGGGCCTTGCGGTCGCGGACCTCGCCGATCACCTGCGAAGGGGTGCCGGAGTACTTCTTGAGCCGGACGACGGTGCCTTCGGGGATGCGGTCGACCGCCAGGGACGGCGACGGCGAGGGGGTCGGCTCCGGGGTCGGGGTGGCGGTGGCGGTCTCCTCCGGCGTGGGGGTGACCATGGCGACCGGGGTCGGCGGCGGGGGCGGGTCGCTGACGGGCAGCGCGGCCGGGGCGCCCGAGTTCGCGGCCAGGGAGATGCCGGTGATCACCTGGGTGACCAGGAGGGCGCCGCCGAGCAGGTTGGCCCACACCGGGATCCGGACGTAGAGGCGGCGGGCCCTGGGGGAGACCTGAGGCATGTCAGCCCGCCTTCGGAAGCAGGACCAGGCCCGCCTTGCGGGCGTCGCGCACGCTCTGGCGCAGCGCGGCCTCGACCCGGGCGGCCTTCTCGGTCAACGCGTCGATCTCCTCGGTGGCCAGGCGGTCGCGGACGGTCCGGGCCAGCAGTTCGGTGTAGGCGTCGCCGTCGTCGGCCAGGTCCTGCAGGGTCTGCCACTCCTGGTAGGCGTCGTCGGCGGCCATCACCCGCAGGGCGTAGTCCTCCAGCGCCTCGACCCGTTCGGTCAGCGAGTCGGTGGCCAGCTTCATGGCGCTCTGGTGGGCGTCGAGCAGATCCTGGATGCGGTCGGTGACCTTGCCCTTGCGGGCCGCGCGCTGTTCGCGGCGCAGCCGGGTCATCTCGGCGAGGGTCTCGGCGATCTCCCACTCCTGGCGGGGGAGGGTGACGGTGTTGGCGATGTCGTCGAGCAGGCCGGCCTTGTTGACGCTCGATTCGAGCACGGCGGCGACCGCCTTCTGGGTGCGCTCCAGCAACTCGGCGTCGCGCAGGTGCAGGTCGGCGATGTAGCGGCCCTGGTGCTTGCGGGCCAGCTTGGCGACGGGCGATTCGCCCGACAGGGCCAGCAGGACGAGGAATGCCACCGCCTCGACCGCGAGGCTCATGGTGAAGGCGGGGGCGAAGCCGTAGAAGAACCAGATCATCAGCTGGACGACCTGGAGAGTCGCGCCGAGCGGGAACCACCACCGGCCGTGGAGGCGGCCGATCACGACGGGCAGGAAACCCCAGAGCGCGGCCGAGAGCAGGGCTTTCCAGACATCGGCGCCGATCCGGCCGCCCCAACGGGGGCGGCCGGGGACCGGGTGGAGGAACTCGGGGGCCGAAGCCATCAGCGCCCGCTCGGCAGGGGGCAGCGCCGGGTCGAACGCGGGTTTCATCGGATGGTCTGACCCCAGATCAAGAGCATGGCGATGATGAAGACGATCATTACGCCGCCGTAGGCGACGGCGCCCAGCCGGAAGAACCGGCGCACCTTGTTCAGCAGCCAGGCCGCCAGGAACGCCAGGAAGACCAGCAGGATCAGCCCGGTGATTTCCATGGGGCCAGTATGAAGCTTTACCGCCGCTTTTGGATCGGTTCAGAACCCGAATGATCTGCCGATGATCTCCTTCATGATCTCGGTGGTGCCGCCGTAGATGGTCTGGACGCGGGCGTCGAGCCACGCCTTGGCGACCGGGTACTCGGTCATGTAGCCGTAGCCGCCGTGCAGTTGCAGGCAGCGGTCGATGACCTTGTTCTGCAGCTCGGTCGTCCACCACTTGGCCTTGGCGGCGTCGACCGGGGTCAGGGTGCCGGCGTTGAGCGCGGTGACGCAGGTGTCGACGTAGAGGCGGGCGATCTCCACTTCGGTGGTCAGCTCGGCCAGCACGAACCGGGTGTTCTGGAAGCTGCCCAGGTTCCGGCCGAACGCCTTGCGGTCGCGGCAGTAGTCGATCGTCGTGGCCAGCACGGCCTCGGCGGCGGCGACCGCGACCACCGCGATCGACAGGCGCTCCTGCGGCAGGTTGGACATCAGCTGGAAGAAGCCCTGGCCGTCGGCGGGCCCGAGACGGTTGGCCGCCGGGACGCGGACGTTCTCGAAGAACAACTCGGCGGTGTCCTGCGCCTTGAGGCCGACCTTGTCGAGGTTGCGGCCCCGCTCGAAGCCGGGCATGCCGCGCTCGACCACGAACAGCGTGGTGCCGCGCGCCCCCGCCGCCGGGTCGGTCTTGGCCACCACGACCACCAGGTCGGAGTTGATGCCGTTGGTGATGAAGGTCTTCTGGCCGTTCAGGACGTAGTCGTCGCCGTCCTTCTCGGCGGTGGTCCGGATGCCCTGGAGGTCGCTGCCGGCCCCCGGCTCGGTCATCGCGATGGCGGTGATCAGCTCGCCGCTCACGAAGCCGGGCAACCACCGGTCCTTCTGCTCGTCGTCGGTCAGGTCGACGAAGTAGGGGGCCATGACGTCGTTGTGCAGGCCGAAGCCCAGGCCGCTGGCGCCCGCGCGGATGATCTCCTCGATGACCACGACGTTGAACCGGAAGTCGGTGATCCCGATGCCGCCGTGTTCCTCGGGGACGGACATGGCGAACATGCCCAGGTCGCCGGCTTTCTTCCAGATCTCGCGGGGGACGATGCCGTCCTTCTCCCACTGCGGGTGGTTCGGGATGACTTCGCGACTCATGAAATCGCGCACGGTCTCACGGAAGAGCTCGTGCTCCTCCTCGAAGAGGGTTCGCTCCATGACAAGCAGAATACGATTCTGTTACCCCTCGGAACATGCTGGGGAGCGCATCACAAGTGCGCCACGTTCCCACCAATCCTCTTCCTTAACCCCATAAGATCTACCTTCGGTTTGGTATGCCGCGATATCGGAGTGTGGGCAATGCGGTGGGAACGAACGCGTCGGCGGTGGGCCGCCCTGGGAGCGGTGGGTATTGCCACTGCTGGCGCACTGATCGTCTTCCCCGGCACCAGCCAGGGTTCGGCAGAAGGTCCCTACTACTTCAAGTGCGTCGGCCCGCTGGCCGACGGTCAGACGATCGCGGCGTCGATCTCCCTTTCGTCCAAGGAACTGACGGTCGGGCAGCAGCTGGTCATCAACTGGCAGCTCGGTGACGCGCAGCGCAGCGTGAAGGTCCCCGACCCGCTGAACCCCAACCACGACAAGGGCGGCCATCTCGCGGTCACCGCCCGCGTGAAGGCTCACGGCGTGTGGACCGGCCAGGGCGCGATCGACTCGACCGGCACCCGCCTGGTCGAGGCCGACGACCTGCGCACCGGCAAGCCGCTGTCGCTCGGCCTGGTCTCGCCTGGTCTGGCGACCGCCGAGAAGGCGGGCGCCGGGTCGATCGAGGTCGGCCCGATCATCCTCGACCTCGCCGACGTCGAGTCGACCTGGAACAACGACTTCACCCCTGTCGGCGACTTCTCGCACTGGTATGGCCCTGGCTGGAACCTGGTCAACGACCCGCTCGCCTACCACGGCAAGACCCACTACGGGCAGGACCTCCGCGAGGCCAAGAACGAGGGCGACGAGGCGACCTTCACCTTCGTCGGCACCGGCGTCGACCTCTTCGGCGACAAGAAGAACGACATGAGCGAGTTCACGCTCGTCACCGACCAGGGCAACCCGCCCGACGAGGCCTCCGAGCGCTACAACGCCTACTGGCAGGTGGCCGGCGAGCGCCGGGTGCTGGAGAGGTTCCCCGCGGCCACCGACCTGCCCTACGGCAAGTACACCGTGACCGTGAAGAACCAGACCCAGGACAAGTTCGCCCGCGTGGACGCCTGGAAGGTGTACGCCAACACGGCCGACAACCTGAACGCCTCGCCCTACCGCACGGTCTGCAGCCCCGAGCCGAAGTTCCCGCTGATCCCGCTCACGGTGACCGCGGGCGGCGGCGGCAACGAGTCCCCCTCGCCCGACCCCTCCGGCAACCCGTCGCAGACGCCCTCCGGGAACCCGTCGGTCACGCCGTCGGTCACCCCGACGACGACCCCCTCGACCCCGCCGAGCGGCTCGCCGACCCCCACCGGCAACCAGAGCCGGCCGCCGGCGCCGCAGGAGAACTTCACGCCGCTGGTGTCGGTGGTCGTGCAGGGCACCCCGACCCCCACGGCGACCACGACCGTGACGCTGACCTCGACCCCGACCGTGGCGCAGGTCGCGATCACGCCGCTGGGCGGCGCGCAGACCGGTGAGGCGCCCGAACGGTCGAACCCCGGCGCCGCGGTGCTGGTGGCCGGTGCGTTGCTGCTGATGGGCGGCATGCTGAGCGGATTCAAGCTGCTGCGCAGGCGCGCGGCCCACGCCGGGGAGCGGTGATGACGGACAAGCGCAATCCCTACCCGACCCCCGACCCCGAGCCGGAGGAGGAGCAGCCGAAGGCGGCCTCTCCCGGCGCGATTGTTCAGCACCCCTACGACCGGCTGCTGAAGGCGACCGGGCACAAGCTGGTGAAGGGCGACAGCGGCGACAAGCCGGCCAGCCCCATCAACCCCAAGGCCGACGAGGAAGCCGACTCGACGGACACCACGGCGATCCCGGCGGCTTCCGCCGGTGACGTGCCCGGCGCGGTCGCGCCCGGTGGTGTGGTCATGGTCCCGAGCGGCTCGGTGCCGCCGGGCATGGTGCCCGTCGTGATGGTGCCGGTGAACCAGGTGCCGGGCGCTCAGGTGCCCGGCGCGGGCATTCCGGTCGCGGGTGTCCCGGGAGCTGCCGTTCCCGGTGCGGGTGTCCCGGGTGCCGGTGTTCCCGGCGCTGCTGTTCCTGGTGCGGGTGTCCCCGGCGCCGCTGTTCCGGGCGCGGTGCCCGGGGCGCAGGCCGGTGCGGCGGGCGCTCCCGGCGCTCAGGTCCCGGGTGCGGGTGTTCCGGGTGCCCAGGTTCCTGGTGCCGGTGTTCCGGGTGCCCAGGTTCCTGGTGCCGGTGTTCCGGGTGCGGGGGTTCCTGTTGGTGCGGTTCCGGTTTCCGGTACGCCCTCCGGTCAGCTCGTGCCCGTCATCCAGGTCCCCGCACAGGCGCCGCCGCCCGGCGGCATGTCCAAGCGCACCCTCACGGCGCTGCTGGTCGGCGGTTCCGCCAGCGGCATCGCGGCGATCATGGCCGGGCTGCTGATGGTGCTCTCGCCGACCGGTCCGATCGAGGAGCCGCCCGACGAGGTCAACATCCAGGCCGCCGGCAACTCCTACGTCATCCCGCCGACCGTGGGCCCCGGCGGCCCCGGAGTGCCGCTGACCGCGGCCGACCCGACCGCGCCGCCGCCGCAGCCGGCCACCCAGCCGGTCGCTCCGCTGACCCTGTCGCCGCAGGTCGTGGCGCAGGCGAACGGGGCGGGTCTCAACGTCGAGGTGCCGAAGCCCGCCGAGAAGGCGAGCCCGGAGCCGAAGGTGACCGCGCCCAAGACGTCGAAGCCGCTGAAGATCAGCATTCCGGCCGTCGGCGTGAACCGGGCCAAGATCGGCACCGTGGGCGTGACCAAGAAGGGCGAGATCGCGACCCCGTCGATGGCCAGGCCCAAGGAGACCGCCTGGTACAAGTTCGGGCCCGCGCCCGGCGACCAGGGTCCGGCCGTCATCCTCGGCCACGTCAACACCCGCTCGGGCGCGGCGGTGTTCAGCCGCCTGCGGGACATCAAGCGCGGCAACAAGATCAGCATTCTGCGCGCCGACGGTAAGCTGGCGGTCTTCACGGTCGACGGCGTCGAGCAGGTCAGCAAGAAGGCCTTCCCGACCAAGCGCGTCTACGGGAACACCATCACTTCGAGCCTTCGGTTGATCACGTGTGGTGGTGCCTACAATGCGAAGACCCATCACTACACCGACAACATCGTCGTCTACGCGACCCTGACCGAGGTCCGCGGGTAGACGGCGTATCCGGGGGCAAGCGATGAGGATGCTGAAGACTCGCGCCCGTTTCGCCGTGCGCGGAGCGGGCGCCGGGGCCGCCGCCGCCCTGCTGTTACTCGGCCTCCCCGCGCTGGCCGGCAACAGCGACGGCACGACGACCTACGGCTGTCACCGGGGCGCCGAGACGTCGTCGACGCCCTACCAGGTGCGGGTGCTCATGGGGGCGCCCGATCAGCCGACCCCCAGTGGGCCCGTGTCGGTGACGTGGAGCCTGCTCCCGGCGACGCCGACGGCCAGTGGCGGGCCGGTGCTGAGCCTGCCGACCCCGCTGGCCGTGGGCGACCAGGTCGCCGCTTTCGGCGTGCTGCGGGCCACCGGCCCGGCCATCGACGGTACGACCCCCACCCCGACCCCCACTCCCACCCCCAGCCAGACCCCGAGCACGACGCCCAGCGGGTCGGCCAGCCAGACCCCGAGCCAGACCCCCAGCCAGACCCCCAGTGCGACGCCGAGCCGGACTCCCAGCACCACCCCCAGCACGACCCCCAGCACGACGCCCAGTACGACGCCCAGCCAGGACCCCCTCGACCCCGACGACCCCGGCGACGACCCGGTGTACGCCGGTGCGACCGCCAACGCCACGGTGATCGTGAACACGGCGGTCACGCAGGGCGCCACCGTGTGGCCGATCCCGCCGCTCGTGGGCATCGTCACCCCCAAGGCGACCGGCGTGTTCGAGGTGTCCGCCCGGGAGTTCACGGTGCGGGTCAGGCCCTCGGGGGCCTCCTCTGACACCGTGCTCTACAACTGCAGCCTGCCCGACAGCGCCACCCCGGTCGCGCTGAAGATCACTGTGGTCGCGTCGCCGACCCCGACGTCGTCCACGACCCCCAGCTCCACGCCGACCCCGACCCCCACGCCGACCGGCAGCGGCACGCCGACCCCCAGGGGCACGGTGACCGCGACCGCCACGGTGACCGCGCCCACGCCGGTCGACCGCTCGACCCGCACCGCGACGGCCACCGTCACGGCTCAGGTGGAGACCCCCGACGGGGGCGTCGCGACCGGTGGAGGAGGCTCTCTGGGGCCCGACGGACGGGTGCTCGTGCTGGCCGGAGGCACCGTCACGCTGGCCGCGATGGTGGGAGGGCTGATGCTCAGGAGACGTGTGGTTTCTTGACGAAATCTTGACTGATTGTCGTCAGAGTTGGGGTTATCTCTGCCTTCTCCCAGGCTTTGTCCCTAGGATCTCCCCATCCGCCATGAAACGGTCATCGAATCTGAAACGGAGAGAGTCAGTGCTGAAGTGCAAGGCACGGCGACGCATCGCTACCAAGGCCGCCGCCGCCGGTGTGGTCAGTGCTGGTCTTCTTCTTGGTCTCGGTCCCATGCTCAGCAGCGCCACCGCCGACACGAAGACGGTGACCTACAGCTGCGCCGCCTCGCTCAACGGCGCCGCGATCGGAACCGGCGTCGACTATGACGTGGTCGTCAATCTGACCGCCGCCACGGCCGCGACCGTCGGAACCCCGTTCCCCGCGAGCGTGGCGTTGAGCGGCGACGACCGCCCGGCGGCGCCGGTGGCGATCCCGACGACGGTGCAGATCCAGGTGATCACCGAGATCGAGGTCAAGGGCAACGGCGGCGCGGCCGCGGTCGCCACGACGGTGGCCCCGACGGCGACGCTGATCCCGACGGCGGAGATCACCCAGGGCGCGACGCTTCCGCCGCTGCCGACCGTCACGGCCTCCATCACCCCCTCGACCGGTACGACGCAGCTCACCCTCACGGCGAAGAACTTCACCATCCGCCTGATGGGCACCGGCGGCACGACCGAGCTCGGCAAGTACGTCTGCAGCCTGCCTGCGGCGGGCGGGGCCGTCACCCCGACCCCGGCCAGCGCGACCCTGAGCGTGACGACCGCGAGCACCACTCCGAGTCCGACGCCCACCCCGTCGACCACGCCGACGCCCACCCCGTCGACCACTCCGACCCCCCGGGCCACCCGGACGGTGACCGAGACCGCCACGGCCCCCGCGCCCGACGACCAGGTCGAGACGCCCGACGGCGGCGTGGCCACCGGTGGCGGCGGCATGCTCGGCCCCGACGGCCGGGTGTTCGTGCTGACCGGTTCGGCGATCGTGCTGGCGGCCGGCATCGGCGGACTGATGCTGCGCTCCCGGCGACGGCCGCAGCAGGGATGAGGCGCCGGTGACCGGCTATTACCCGCAGGATCCGAATCAGCCGCAGGGCTACGTCTACTACCAGCAGGTTCCGGCGCCGCAGCAGGAACCTGAGGGGCAGAACGGCACTCAGCTCGTCCGGTTGGTGCTGATCATCGCCGCGGTGGCCGGTCTCCTGACGGTCGGGCTCGGCCTGGTGTTCATCCTGGGCAACCCGGAGGAGTACGGCGAGGCCAACCGGGTCAACCTCAAGATCCCCGAGGGCATGGTCGCCGAGGTGGGCCGCGGCGGTGGTCCCGAGCTGCCGCAGGCCGTGGCGGAGGCGCCGGCGCCGCTGCCGCCGTTGACGCCGGTCGCCCCCATGAGCCAGCCGTCGTCGCCCAAGCGCCTGATCGTCAAGCGGCTGAACATCGACGCGCCGATCCGTTCGGTGGGCCTCGACAAGACCGGCGCGATCGAGCCGCCGCCGCTGGCCAACACCAACCTCGTCGGCTGGTACCGGAAGGGGCCGACCCCGGGTTCGGCCGGTCCGGCCACGCTGGTGGGTCACCGCGACACCGCGACCGCCCCGGCGGTGTTCAACCGGCTCGACGAGCTGAAGTACGGCGACACGATCGAAGTGGTCAGGCAGGACGGCACCGTCGCGATCTACACGGTCGGCGGCATCGAGCAGGCCGACAAGACGACGTTCCCGACCGACCGGGTCTACGGCGACAGCGACATGGCCGAGCTCAGATTGATCACATGTGCCGGAACATTCAACCGCACCACCCGTCACTACGTGGACAATGTCATCGTTTACGCGACGATGACAGGGACCGGCCTAGCCTCGTCCTGACTTCTACGTAAGTGAGGGGCACATGGGTCTTCTCTCCAATCTGCTGCTGCCCGGCCGTCTGCGCACCGGCCCCACGGTCGTGGTGCCGGCCAAGATCAAGCCCGAGGCGATCCTCGAGATCGTCCGGCTGGCCGACCCCCAGGCGGAACTCGACGGCGCCGACGTGCTGGCCGCCGCGACCCGCATCCACGACGGCGTCGAGCTGACTCCCGACCTGCAGAAGAAGCTCGGCCTCGACGGCGAGGAGAAGCTCTGGGCCCACCGCGTGGTGGCCGAGCGCCCGCTGCCGGTCGACTACTACGACAAGCTGCTGGCGGCGGGCCTGGCCTACCGCCTGGGCGGCTACTGTCTGTGCGAGGGCTCGGCCGACGACCCGGCCGAGGACGTCGAGCTGGAGTACGCGGTCTACCTCCCGGCCGTCGAGGAGTCGGAACTGACCCCGGCCCTGGAGAAGATCCTCGGCACCGACGACGACGCCGAAGAGGCCCCCGCGACCGCCGCAGACGCGGACGCCTCTCCGGAGGCCGCCGAGACCGGAGCCGATGACGGCCACGCGGCAGGTGCCACCCCTGCCGAAGCCCCGGAAGCAGCGGACGAATCGGCCCAGGCCGCCGACGACACCGCCGAGAGCGATGCCGCCGAAAGCGACCCTGCCGAGAGCGACGCCGCTAAGGACGAAGACGCGGCCGCCGCCGGCGAATCGGATGACGCCGCCGAAGCCGGAGACAAATCCGGCGAAGCCGCCGAAAGCGACGCCGCCAAGGGCGAAGCCGTGACCGCCGCCGATGAATCCGATGAGGTCGTCGAGGCCGCTCCCGCCCGTAGGTCGCGTTGGTCCTCCGACGGCGTCTACGAGGCCGCCGGGTTCCGGGTCGCCGTGACGCCCGTGCACCGGTTCCCCGCCGCCGTCGCGGGCCTGATGCCCTACGCCACCGAGGTCGTCAGGATCGCCGTCAGCGCCGCCGACGAGCTCGACGGGGACGCCAGGATGCTCGAGCCCGGCAACGTCGCCCTGGCCCTCGGGACGGCCCTTGACGGTCCCGTGGTCGACCACTGGGGATTCCAGGTCTTCGAACCGGCCGATCTGCTGCCGCCCAGGAGCGTCTAGGGGGCGACTGTTGTAGCCTCCGAAGTAACGACCGAATGTTGCTCGGTTTCGTGAACAGGTGGAGGCCATCGTGGCAGAGGCGTACATCGTCGGTGCGGTTCGCACTCCCGTCGGCAGGAAGAAGGGCGGGCTGTCGGCCGTCCATCCCGTCGATCTGGCCGCGTATCCGCTGAAGGAGCTCGTCGACCGGACGGGGATCGACCCGTCCGCCGTCGACGACGTGATCATGGGCTGCGTCATGCAGTTCGGGCCGCAGTCCATGGACATCGCGCGGAACGCGTGGCTGAGCGCGGGCCTGCCCGAGACCGTGGCCGGCGTCACGATCGACCGGCAGTGCGGGTCGTCGCAGCAGTCGATCCACTTCGCCGCCCAGGGTGTCATGTCGGGCACGCAGGACCTGGTGGTGGCGGCCGGGGTCGAGTCGATGTCGATCGTCCCGATGGGCTCCAGCATCACGGCCGCCCTGGAGAAGGGCATGCCGTTCCCGTTCGGCGAGAAGTGGGTCGAGCGCTACGGCATGCAGGAGATCTCCCAGTTCCGGGGCGCCGAGCTGATGGCCGAGAAGTGGGGCCTGTCCCGCGAGGACATGGACCGCTACGCCTACGAGAGCCACCAGCGCGCCGCCAAGGCCGTCGCCAACGGCTACTTCCGCGACCAGATCGTCCCGGTCAACGGCGTCGAGGACGACGAGGGCCCGCGCCCCGACACGACGCTGGAGAAGATGGCCTCGCTGAAGCTGCTGCGGGAGGGCGGCCGGATCACGGCCGCGACCTCCTCGCAGATCTCCGACGGCGCCGGCGCGATCCTGGTGGCCTCGGAACAGGCCGTACGCGACCACAACCTGACCCCCAGGGCCCGGATCGTCACCCTGGCGCTCACCGGCGACGACCCGGTCTACATGCTGACCGCGCCGATCCCGGCGACGAAGAAGGCGCTGAAGCGGGCTGGGCTGAGCATCGGCGACATCGACGTGGTCGAGATCAACGAGGCGTTCGCGCCGGTCCCGATGGCGTGGATGAAGGAGCTCGACGCCGACCCCGACAAGACCAACCCGAACGGCGGCGCGATCGCGCTGGGCCACCCGCTGGGCGGCACCGGCGCGATCCTGATGAACAAGCTGCTGCACGAGCTGGAGCGCACCGGCGGCCGCTACGGCCTGCAGACGATGTGCGAGGGCGGCGGTCAGGCCAACGTGACCATCATCGAGCGGCTCTAGCCCTCGGGGCAGACGTCGATCAGGTGCCCTTCCGGGTCGGCGATCACGGTCCAGTGGTCGCCGCCCGGCTGGAAGTCGGGCTTGGTGGCGCCGAGCGCGAGATACTCCTCGACCGCCTTGGCGACGTCGGGCACCCGGACGTCGAAGTGGAACTGCTTGCCCGGCCCGGGCCACGGGGCCGGGGTGCGCTCGGGCACCCGCTGGAAGTAGAGGGTCGTGGTGCCGTCGCCGATGGCGCTGTACTCGTCCTGGTTGTGCTGGACCTCGAAGCCGAGGACGGCGGCGTAGAACTCGGCGAGGGTCTTCGGTTCGGCGCAGTCGATGTTCACTGCGATCAGTTTCGCGATCGTGGTCATGGCGGTGATCCTCCTCGCGATACCTGCCAGGGAGTGTCAGGAATGCCGGGCGCGGTCGAATCGCGGATGACCAGCCGCGTGGGCATGCTGTGCACGCCCGGCGTGGCCTTGCCGTCGATGGCGGCGAACAGGTGCTGGGCGGCGGTGTGGCCGAGGCGTTCCAGGTCGGGGTCGATCGTGGTGAGAGTGGGCCGGGTCTCCTCCGACAGCACCTCCCAATTGTCGTAGCCGACGACCGCGATGTCGTCGGGCACCCGCCGGCCGCGTTCCCTGGCGGCCTCGATGAAGCCGGCCGCGATCTGGTCGTTGCCGCAGAACACCGCGTCGATCCCGGGGTCGTTCAGCAGCAGCATGTCGGCAGCGAGGCGGCCCCAGCGCTGGGACCACGCGCCGTAGAAGGTCTCGCCGGCCTGTGCCAGGCCGGCCTCCTCCAAGGTCTCCTGTACGCCCTCCGCCCGGTCGGCGGCCGCCTTGTAGGTGGTGGGCCCGGTGATGTGGGCGATGCGGGTGCGCCCGGTCGCGATCAGGTGGCGGACGGCCAGCCGCGCGCCGCCTCCGTCGTCGGGCACGAACGACACGTCGGCCGGATCGGCTGAGGGCGCGTAGGCGTACACGACCGGAACCGGCACGTCTTTGGTGATGGACGGCCGGGGGTTGGTGCTCTCGCCGACGACGATGAGGCCGTCGACGCGGCGGGACAGCAGGGTGCGCAGGTAGTGCTGCTCCCGGATGGCGTCGCCCCGGGCGTCGCAGAGGAGCACCGCCATCTCCCCAGCTCCGAAAGCGTTTTCCGCACCCAGCAGGACCGGGATGCCGAACCGGCCGACCATGTCGCTCGTGAGCAGCCCGACGGTGCGCGTCTGCCCGCTGAGCAGGCCCTGGGCCAGCAGATTGGGTTGGAAGCTGAGCTGCGCCGCGGCGTCGAGAACCAGTTGCCTGGTGGTGGCCCTGACGTCGTCGCGGCCGTTGAGCGCCTTGGACGCCGTGGCGACGGAGACGCCCGCCAGGGCGGCCACGTCGGTTATGGTCGCACGTCTCGTCGTCACTAACGAAAACCCTTTCGTCTGGCATCCGCTGGTCAAACGGCATCATACCCGGACGACCGTTGACAGTGATGCAGGTTTCTTCTACGTTACGAAAACCTTTTAGGTTATTTCGGTCGTTGTCTCGGGGGGCAGCGGAAGGAGCTCTGCGTGATCGGTCCGGTGCTGCCCTCCTCCGGCGTCTCGACCCCTCTCGGCCTGGACGCCGTGCGTCCCGCGCCCGGTTTCTGGGGCGACCGGATCGGGCTGAACCGCGAAGTCACCCTGGCCCACTGCCGGGAGCGGATGGAGCGGGAAGGCTGGATCGCCAACTTCAGGGGCGAGTTACCCCGAAGGGGCCGGGAGTCCAGCGACGCCGAGGTCTACAAGCTGCTGGAGGGCCTGGCCTGGGCCGACCACCCGGCGCTGCCGGAACTGGCGGGAGTCGTGGCCCGCGCCCAGGAGGCCGACGGCTACCTCAACACCCGGTGGAAGCACGCCCGCTACACCGACTTCGAGTGGGGCTGCGAGCTCTACTGCCACGGCCACCTCATCCAGGCCGGGATCGCCCGCCTGCGCACGCACGGCGAGGACGAACTCACCCAGGTCGCCCGCCGGGCCGCCGACCACGTGTGCGACCGGTTCATGGACACCGCCGAGACCTGCGGGCACCCCGTGGTCGAGACGGCCCTGGTCGAGCTCTACCGGGCGACCGGCGTGGAGCGTTACCTGGAGATGGCCCGCCGGTTCGTCGAGCGCCGGGGGCTGCCCGCGCTGGGCGACGTCGAGTTCGGGCGCGGCCACTTCCAGGACGACGTCCCGGTCCGGCGGGCATCGGTGTTCCGCGGCCACGCCGTGCGGGCGCTCTACCTGGCCTGCGGGGTCGTCGACGTCGCGGTCGAGACGGGCGACGCCGGCCTGCTGGAGGCCGTCGAGGCGCAGTGGGCGGCGACGGTCGCCCGCCGCACCCACCTGACCGGCGGGATGGGCTCGCGCCACTTCGGCGAGTCGTTCGGGGAGGACTTCGAGCTGCCGCCCGACCGGGCCCACGCGGAGACCTGCGCCGGAATCGCGTCGTTCATGCTGGCCCACCGGCTGCTGCTGGCCACCGGCGACGTCCGCCACGCCGACCTGGCCGAACGCACGCTCTACAACGTGCTGGCCACCTCACCGGCGCCCGACGGCGAGTCGTTCTTCGCCGCCAACCCCCTCCAGGCCCGCACGCCGGCCGAACGCGCGCCGTGGTCGGCGGCGGCCTGCTGTCCGGGCAACCTCGCCCGGACGTTCGCCGCGTTGCCCGCCTACCTCGCGGCGGCCGACGGGGCGGGCGTGCGGATCCACCACCACACGCCCGCCGAGATCCGGCACGCCGGGCTCGTGCTGAAGGTGGAGACCGGCTACCCGTGGTCGGGGCGGGTCGCCGTCACGGTGGCGGAGAGGGGGACCGGGCCGATCGCGCTGCGGGTGCCCTCGTGGGCCGTGGGCGCGACCCTCTCCTACGGCGAGACGCGGCGGGTGGTCGCGCCCGGCTACGCCGTCGCCGAGGTCGACGGCGGGTGGCGGCCGGGCGACGTGATCACCCTCGACCTGCCCGTCGTCTCGCGATGGACCGTGCCGGACGCCCGGATCGACGCGCTCAGGGGCAGCGTCGCCGTCGAGCGCGGCCCGCTGGTCTACTGCGCCGAATCGGCGGGTGACGACCCTCCGCTGGCCCGGGTCGTGGTCAGGCCCGACGCGGCCGTGGAGCACGTGGTCGACGGCGCCGTGGAACTGGACGTCAAAGCGGCGCTCATCTCAGGGGCGCCGACCGGCTGGCCGTACACGGCCGAGATGGAAACCCCGGACGAGGAGCCGATCACCCTGCGGCTGGTGGCCTACCACCGCTGGGGCGAGCACGGGCCCGCGACGATGCGGGTCTGGCTTCCCGTCGACACCGCCCGATCCCGGTACCTGGAGGAAGTCTAAATGAGCACCAGACGCACAGGCAGGGCGCCGACGTGGCTCGCCCTGGCTGCGCTCACTGTGGCGGGCCTGGTCGGCCTGCCGCCCGCCGCCCACGCCGCCTCGCCGATCCTCCCCGGGAACGAGGGCGACGTCGGGGTCTACACCAACGGCCAGAACCACGTGATGGAGATCGGCGACCCGGTCTACGGCAACGTGGGCGACGTCGCCGACCAGCTCAAGCCCGGCGTTCCGTTCACCGCGTCGAGCATGCACCGGTCGATCTTCGACAAGGACCTCGCCGCGGGCGGGACCGACTACTACCTCGACCGGGTCCTGGGCGTGCGGGGCACGATCGGGTCGGCCGTGCTGATGACCCGGGGACGCTCGCTCTACATGCGCGGCGCGAGCAACGCCAACTTCACCACCATGGGCTTCGCCGGCAGCGCGTTCGTCGGCGGCCCGAACAGCCTCGGCAACTTCTACACGGTCACCGTGCCCGGCCAGACCGTGACCGAGGTGAACGCCAACCGGTTCAACGCGCCCTCCCACGCCAGGAGCCGCTACACCGTCGGCACGACCGGCGTCACCGCCGACCTCACCAAGTTCATCACCTACGAGAACGTCGCCGTCACCGCGATCACCTTCGACAACCCCGGCGCGTCGGCGGCCACCTTCACGGTCCGCGCCGCCTCGCCGCTCGCCACCCAGGCGGGCGACGGCGACGCCGAGCTGACCGGCACCCGGACCATCATGAGCGGGTCGAACAACGGCACGATCGACTCGCCGTGGAACCAGATCAGGGTCAACCTGACCGGCGCCGGGTTCACCCGGACGGGCGCCAACCTCGACCGCGAGGTCACCGTCCCGGCGGGCGGCTCGGTCTCGTTGTCCGTCGTCGGCGCGGTCACGCAGGACTCGCTGCCGCAGGCGACCACGGAGTACCGGGCGTACGCGGGCAAGAGCCCGGCCGAGGCGGTCAAGGACGGCGTCACCGCCTTCAACCGCCGGTGGGCCGAGGACGTGCCCTACATCGACGTGCCCGACCCGGCGCTGGAGAAGGCCATCGTCTACCGCTGGTGGGGCGAGCGCTACAACTCGCTGGACGCCAACGCGACCGGCTACGTCTACCAGTACCCCACGACGATCGAGGGGGTGAACCTCTACCAGAACGCCGTGGCCCTGACGCAGCCCATGCACCTGCAGGACACCAAGTGGCTGCGCACGCCCTACCTGCCGTACGGCCAGATCCTCAACATCGGCGAGTTGTCGGGCTCCTCGGCGTTCCTGGACAGCCCGGGTCACACGAGCTGGAACAACCACTACTCGCAGTACATCGGCACCGCCGGGCTGGAGGCCTACGGGGTGCACGGCGGCGGGGCGGAGATCGCCCGCAAGTTCGCCCACTACTTCGAGGGCGACGGCGAGGGCCAGCTGGAGCACTACGACGGCAACGGCGACAAGCTGATCGCCTACGACACCAACTACATGCCCGGCAACGACTCCGACGCCATCACCTTCGGCTTCCCCAAGGTCGGCAGCGGCACGCCGGGCGCGCGCACCATCGAGCGGCCGGAGTCGGCGTACGTGTGGGGCGCCTTCGACGCCGCCCGGCAGCTCTACGCGATCTCCGGGGCCGACCAGGCCAAGGTCGACGAGATGGCCACCAGCGCCGACGGGATCCGCGACGCGATCCTGAGCCGGTTGTGGAGCCCGGACATGCGGATGTTCCTGGCCGCCACCTCCCACGGGGCGACCAGCGGGCCCAGCTCCAACGGCACCGCCAACCCGCTGCCGGTCGCCGCGCGCGGGCTGATCCCGTCGAAGGAGTCGAACCTCTACGACGTCTACTCCGAGAACCTGATCCCGTTCGACCAGGCCGCGAAGTACGTCGACGGCTACCGCTTCCTGACCTACGGCGACAACTTCCCGATCTTCCCGTTCTACACGGCCAACCAGTACGACAAGACGGCCTACGGGATCGGCGGCTCGAACAACTTCTCCAACATCAACTTCACCGTGCAGTACCGCGCGGTGCGCTCGGCCCTGCGGCACTACGACCCGGCGGGCAAGTACATCACCCCCGCCTACGCCAAGCGGCTGCTCGACTGGATGGCGTGGAGCATCTACCCGGGCGGTGACCTGCGCGCGCCCAACCAGTCGGAGTACTACTCGAACTGGAACCCGGCGACCCGGACGTACAACAGGAACAACCCGAACCACGTGATGCTCGGGAACATGAACTACATCTTCGTCGAGGACATGGGCGGCATCCAGCCGCGCACCGACGACAAGATCGAGCTCTGGCCGATCGACCTCGGCTACGGCCACTTCATGGTCAACAACCTGCGCTACCACGGCCAGGACGTCACCCTCGTCTGGGACCCCGACGGCAGCGTGTACGGCCTGGGCGCGGGCTACAGCCTGTTCCTCAACGGCGAGCGCAAGTTCGCCACCGACAAGCTGGGCAAGGTCGTCTACGACCCCGAGGCCAACACCGTCACCCCGGCGGCGGGCGTCACCGTGACGTTCACGGCCGCCGAGGGCGACGACTTCCCGAGCGCGGTGGACACCCCCATCGAGGACGAGCGTGTCGTCTCCTACCTCAAGACGGCCGGCGTCGACCTCACCGAGGACGCGCCGAACCTGGCGAAGGGGGCGACGCTGACCTCGTCGTACACCCAGCAGGGCGCGCGGCCCGCGCCGTGGCGGCAGTTCCACACGCCCGGGTACAGCAGCACCCTGATGAACTACACCCCCGGCGCGATCAAGGAGCTGGAGCGCCCCGTCGCGCTGGCGGCCGTCACCGACGGCGTGACCGCCAACGAGCCCTACTGGGGCAACCACGGCACCACCGTCAAGAACGGGTTCGTCGAGCTGGACCTGGGCGCGGCGAAGTCGTTCGACAACGTCAAGGTGTTCTTCGTCAGCGACCGCCAGGCCGGCGGCTACCACGAGCCCGCCCGCTGGTGGGTCCAGGTGCCCGACGGGAACGGCGGCTGGAAGGAGGTGCCGGGGCAGTTCAAGAACCCGGCCGTGCCGACCGCGAAGTTCAACGAGGCGCTGTTCGACGCGGTGACCACCGAAAAGGTGCGCGTCGCCTTCACCAACAGCCCGTCCTACTTCACCGCCATCGCCGAGATCCAGGTCTTCGACTCCGGCCGTGAGGTTCCGGACGTCGCCAACCAGGCCCCCTCGGTCACCGCCTCCCGCGACGCCTCGCAGGACGGCAACCTGTCGACCCGCGTCGTCGGCACCGCCGCCGACGACGGCGTGCCCTACGACGAGGAGCTCACGTACGGCTGGGAGACCGTCTCGGCGCCCGAGGGCGCGGGCGTCATCTTCACCGACCCCCACGCGCTGACCACCCGGGTAACCGGCACCGTCGAGGGCGACTACGTGCTGCGGTTCTTCGCCGACGACGGCGAGGAGCGCACGACCGCGACCGTCGCCGTGACCCTCGCCAAGAAGGCGGTCAGCGCCGAGTTCGGCTCGACGGCCACGATCACCTCCAGCGGGTCGGCGTCGTGGGAGAACCAGGCCCGCGTCAACGAGGCCACCACGCCGAGCAGCTCCAACCCCGGCTCCGGCAACGGCTGGGGCACCTGGGGCCAGCCGCGCAGCGGCACCAGCACCGCCACCGAGGCGTACCTCCAGTACACCTGGTCGGCGCCGGTCCGGCTCTCCTCCACGGACATCTACTGGTACGACGACAACGGCGGCACCCGCCGCCCGACGGCCACCACCTACGCCATCGAGACCAGCAGCGACGGCACGACGTGGACGCCGGTCACCCTCACCGGAGGCTCGTCGTACGCGGCCGGTCTGGCCACCAACGCCTACAACCGGTTCGACTTCACCCCGGTCAGCACGAGCCGGATCCGCATCAGGATCTGGGGCCTGATGACCGGCGGCGCGGGCACCGGCGTGCTGCGCTGGCGCGCCAACGGCGAGACCATCGGCTCGGTGGCCTCCCCGGTGCTGATCCGGACCGGCGTCGGCCTGGTCCCGACCCTGCCCGCGACGCTGGACGCGACGTACACGAGCGGCGGCCCCGCCGAAGTGGCGTTCACCTGGCAGCCCGTCACCGCCGACATGGTCGCCGAGGCCAACGTCGACCCGTTCGTCGTCTACGGCACCAACGACGCCTACGGACTGATCGCCGAAGCCCGCGTCTACGTGCGGCCGGAGATGTCGGAGGGCGGCATCTCGATCCAGGGCGCCGAGACGTTCGAGCGGCACGTCGACGTCGGCGAGCAGCCGGTGCTGCCCACCAAGGTCGCGGTGTCCTACAACGACGGCTCCCGCGACAACCAGGCCATCGGCGTGAACTGGCGCTACGACCCCGCGGTGGTGAACACCGACGGGACGTACACGATCATCGGCGACCTGGTCCTGCCGTCCTACGTCAACCAGGCGGGCACCACGCAGACCACCCTGAAGCTCGTCGTCGGCGAGGGCGGGCCGAGGTTGGCGACCACCGCCACGCCCAAGACGCAGTGCACGGGCGGCAACGCCTACCTGTCGCTCAGCGTGCGCAACGACTCCGCCGGGCCGCTCACCGTCGAGCTGGGCACGCCCTACGGATCGAAGACCGTGACCGGCGTCGCGCCGGGCAAGAACGCCTACCAGTCGTTCAACAGCCGCGCCACGTCGATCCCGGCCGGCACGGCGACCGTCAAGGTCACCGGAACCGTCGACGGCCAGCCGGTCACCGAGACGGCGACGGTGCCCTACACCGCGCGCGACTGCGGATGAGGACGTCCCCTGTGAAGATCGCCATCCGGGCGGCGGCCGCCGTGTCACTCGCGGCCGCCTGCCTGGCCGGGCTCCCCGCCCCGGCCCATGCCGACTCCTACACCTTCACCAGCACCGTCAACCCGATCCTGAAGGACGGCAGCTACTACTCCGCCGACCCCGCGCCCCTCGTCGTCGACGACCGGTTGTTCATCTACACCGGCCACGACCAGGCCGGACCCACGACCAACGACTTCATCATGAATGAGTGGGGCGCGTTCACCACGACCGACGTCGAGTCGGGCCAGTGGACCCACCACCCCTCGCTCATGCGCCCGGAGGCGGTCTTCGCCTGGGCGACCCCGGGCCGCGCCTACGCGGGCCAGGTCGTCGAGGGCGTGGACGGCCGTTTCTACTGGTACGTCCCGATCAACGAGCGCGACAGCCCCGCCTCCGACAAGTTCGCCATCGGGGTCGCGGTGTCCGACTCGCCGACCGGCCCGTGGACCGACCACGCGGGCGGGCCGCTGGTCTCCCAGCGGGTGCCCACGGCCAACACCATCCACAACATCGACCCGACGATCCTGGTCGACGGCGGGCGGGTCTTCCTGTGGTGGGGCTCGTTCGGCAACCTGCGCATGCTGGAACTCGCCGCCGACATGAAGACCCCCGTCACCACCCAGCGCACCGTCACCGGCCTGACCGGGTTCTTCGAGGCCGCCTGGGCCTTCAAGCGGGGGAGCACCTACTACCTGGCGTACGCCGGCAACAACGCCGGCCCGGCCTCGCAGTGCACCCCGGCGAACTACCACGCCTGCATCGCCTACGCGACCGCCACCACCCCCGAGGGCCCCTGGACCTACCGGGGCACCATGCTCCGGCCGGTCTCCTCGACCACCAGCCACCCGGGCATCCTGGAGTTCGACGGCAGGTGGTACATCGCCTACCACACGGCCGACGCCGCCGGCGGCAACCACTTCCGCCGGTCGGTCGCCATCGACCCGGTCGAGTGGGACGACAGCCAGAACCCGCCGCGCATGAAGCTCGTCACGCCGACCCCGGTCAAGGGCCGCGACCTCACCCCGCGCGCGAACATCGCGCAGGAGGCGAAGGCCGCGGTCTCCAACGAGCCCGTCCCCACCCAGTACTGGATCAAGTCGCTCAACGACGAGATCGTGCGGCCCAACCCGCTGCCGCCGGACATGTGGGGCACCTGGACCGGCAGCAACCCGCCGCAGCAGTGGGCCCAGTACACCTGGGACCAGCCGATGCGGATCTCCGGCTCCCAGATCGACTTCTGGAACGACTCGGCGCAGGGCAGCGGCGTGGGCGTCGCGGCCCCCGCCGGTTGGAAGATCCAGTATTGGAACCTGGCCACCGGCCAGTGGGCCGACGTGCCCGGGGCGAGCGGCTACCCCACCGGCACGCAGGGTTTCCAGAACACCGACTTCGACCCCGTCACCACCACCCAGGTGCGGGCCACCTTCACCGCCTCCACGAACGGCAGCACCTACTCGGCCGTCGCGGTGGAGGAGTGGAAGATCCTGGCCGCCCAGCCCGCCGACGTGACCCCGCCCGCCATCAGGGTCGAGGTCGGCGAGCGCGAGCTGCCCGCCACCGTCCCGGTCGTCTTCGGCGGCGAGACGTTGCGCGTCCCGGTCTTCTGGGACGCCGTGACCGCCGGTCAGGTCGCCGCGCCCGGCACGTTCCCGGTCGGTGGGACCGTGCTCGGCTACGCGGCCGGACGGGTCACCGCTCAGGTCACCGTCCTGTCGCCGGAAGGCGCGGAAGGCGACGTGACCAAGCCCACGCTGACGCTCACCCCGAGCGGCAGCGCCGGGACCGGCGGCTGGTGGCGGTCGGCGGTCAGGGTCAGGGCCGACGGCGTCGACGACACCGGCGGCCGGATGACCATCGAGACCAGGGTCGACGACGCGGCCCCGGTCGTGACCGGCGACACCCGCGTGGCCGACGCCACCGTGACCGGCGAGGGCTCGCACACCGTCACGGCCACGGCCACCGACCGCGCGGGCAACGTCTCCGACCCGGCCTCACTGACGGTGAAGATCGACTCCGTCGCGCCGGTCTCGGTGGGGACGTTGAACGCCAACCGGACGGTCAAGGTCCTGGCCAGCGACCTCACCTCGGGCGTCGCGGCCATCGAGTACGCCGTCGGCGCCGGCCCCTGGACCCCGCTCGCCGGCGGGGTCGTCACGCCGCCCGACACGAACAAGCACACGGTGTCCTACCGGTCGACCGACCGGGCGGGCAACGTCGAGACGGCCAAGACCGTCGTCATCCCGGCCGACCTGTCCGCACCGCTCAACGGCAACATCGCGCCGATCGCGACGCCGACCGCCTCGTACACGGCGGGCTGGAACTCCCTGACCGCCCTCAACGACAACGCCGACCCGGCCAGCCCGAGCCAGGCGCAGATCTGGGGCACCTGGTCGGGCACCCGTCCGGCCACCCAGTGGACGCAGTACGAATGGTCCCGCCCGGTCAGGATCGTGCGGTCGGAGCTCAAGTTCTGGCGCGACTCCAACCAGGGCACCGGAGACGGGGTCGCCCAGCCCGACGGGTGGGTGCTCCAGTACTGGGACGGTGAGTGGAAGGACGTGCCCGGCCCGTCGGGCTACGGCACCAGCACGACCGCGTTCAACTCCGTCGACTTCACCCCCGTCACCACCTCCCGCGTGCGGGCCACCATCAGGGCGAACGGCAACGGCGTCACCCACTCCGCGGTCGCGATCACGGAGTGGCGCGTCTTCGCCCAGGAACCGGCCCCCGCCGAACTCCCCGTCACCGTCACGGTCACCCCGCGCTGCCTGGCCGGCAAGGCGTACGTCGCCGTGCAGGCGCGCAACGACCACGACGCGGCGGTGGACCTCACCGTCGAGACCGCCCACGGCACGAAGACCTTCACCGGCGTCGCGCCGGGCGCGAACGCCTACCAGTCGTTCGCCACCCGAGCGGTCTCGATCCCGGCCGGCTCGGTCACCGTCACCGCCACCGACGGGGAGACGACCTCCGCGCACGCGAAGGACCACTCCGCTCTCTCCTGCACCTGAAAGATCAACACCCCCCAGTGGAGCGACACATGAAATACCAGCACAAATGGCTGCTCGCGGCCGCCGTCGCCATGACCGCCGCCGTCGCCTTCCCGGGCGCGGCCGCGGCCGACCCCGGTGACAGCACCGACGTCGCGGTCACCGTCGAGATCGCCCCGATCGAGGAGCCGGGCGTCCTGGCCATGTCCATCGCCGCCAACTCGGTCGCCCTCGCCGAGGAGGGCTCGACCCTGGAGGAGCGCCGGTTCACCGGCACCCTCCCGGCGGTGACCGTCACCGACACCCGTACCGGCGACGAGATCCCCGAAGGCGCGGCGTGGGCCGTGCTCGGCAACGCGTCCGACTTCACCGGCGACGCCGGCCAGGCGGCCATCGGGGCCGGTCACCTGGGCTGGAAGCCGAACCTCATCGACGGCGGCGACACCGGCCTGGTCGCCGAGGGCGAGGAGGTCGTGACCGTGCTCGACGAGCCGACCCAGCCGGGCAACAACGTCGGCCTGGTCGACCAGGAACTGCTCGTCTCGACCTTCGACTCCGGCGAGGTCACCGAGGGCTCCTACACCGTCAACGCCGACCTGTTCCTGAAGACCCCGGCCGACGTGGCCGCCGGTTCCTACAGCTCCACCCTGACCCTGTCCCTGTTCGAGTAACCCCCAAAGAGGAGCCCGCCATGAACCGATTCCTCACCGTCTTCATGGCGGTGCTCTTCACCCTCGTGCTCACGCCCGGCGTCGTGCACGCCGAACCGGCCACGCTGACCTGGTCGGTCCAGCCCGCCTCCGCCGCCGGCCCCGACGGACGGCGCTGGATCGAGCTCTCCCTCGACCCCGGCCAGACCGTGACCGAGCACCTGGCCGTGCGCAACTTCAGCGACGGCGAAGCGGTCTTCGCCCTCAAGGCGGCCGACGGCTACCTGACCGACAAGGGCCGCTTCAACATGCTCAGGTCCGACCAGAAGTCCACCGACGGCGGCACCTGGATCGACGTCCAGGACGAGGTCAGGGTCGGCGCCAAGGCGACCGCGGTCGTGCCGTTCACCGTCACCGTGCCGCAGGACGCCGCCCCCGGCGACCACCCGGCCGGCATCGCCGCCACCGTCACCAGCGCCAGCGGCACGGTCGCCGTGGAGAGCCGGGTGGGCTTCCGCCTCATGATGCGCGCCACCGGCACGATCAAGGCCGAAGTGGGCGTCACCGGCCTGTCGGCCCGCTACGACCAGCCCTGGAACCCGTTCTCCTCCGGCACCGTCACCGTGCGGTACACCGCGACCAACACGGGCAACGTCGCGGCCGGCGGCGCGGGCGCGGTGGCGGTCAGCGACCTGACCGGGCTGGCCGGACGCGACGGCCGGGCCGACGTCGCGGAGATCTTCCCCGGCGACAGCCGCACCGTGGAGACGAGGATCGGCGGCGTCTGGGCCCTGGGCCCGATGTCGGCGAACGTCACCGTGACCCCGTCGGTCGAGGGCGGCGTGCCGATGAGCGCCGACGTGACGGTCTGGACGGTCCCATGGCCGCAGCTGGCCCTGATCGCCCTGGTCGTGGCCCTCTTCTTCGCCTCCCGGGCGGTCACCCGGCGGCGCCGGCGCCGCCTCTACGACCTGCTGGCCCGCGCCCGCGAGGAGGGCCGCGCCGAAGCCCGGGGCTAGACCTCGCTCAGCACGACCGCGCGGGCGGTGGGCAGCGCCACGTGCACGGTCGTGCCGTTCCCGGGGGCCGAGGTGATCCAGCAGCGCCCGCCGTGCGCGTCGGTGATGGCCTTCACGATGGCCAGGCCCAGGCCCGCGCCGCCGGTGGCGCGTTCCGAGGAGCCCTGGGTGAACCGGTCGAACGCGCGGGCGACCTGCTCCGGCTGCATCCCCGGGCCCTGGTCGGTGATCTCCAGGAGCACCCGGGCGTCGTCCTGCGCCAGGTGGATCAGCACGGGGGTGCCTTCGGGGGTGTGCGCCCGTACGTTGGCCAGCAGGTTCACCATGATCTGCCGGATCCTGGCCTCGTCGACCACCGCGACCAGCGAGTCGGGGGCGTTGACGACGATGGGGGAGCCGGGGTTCAGCGCGCCCGCGTCGGCGGCGGCCTCCCTGACCACCTCCGCCAGGTCGGTGGCGGCCAGGCTGAGGGTCGCGCCCTTGTCGAGGCGGGCCAGCTCCAGCATCTCGGTGACCAGGTTGCCCATGCGGGTGGCCTCGTCCTCGATGCGGCCCATGATCTTGGGGAGCTCCTCGGGCGGGATCGCGCCCGCGCGGTAGAGCTCGGCGTAACCGCGCACCGTCGACAGCGGGGTGCGCAGCTCGTGGGAGGCGTCGGCGGCGAACCGGCGCACCCGCTCCTCGCTGGTCCAGCGGTCGCGGAACGCCCCGGAGATGCGGTCGAGCATCAGGTTGATGGCGCTGCCGAGCCGGCCGACCTCGGTCGCGCCCTCGGGCATCCGGGCCGACAGGTCGCCGCCCTGGGCGATGCGCAGGGCCGTGCGCGACATGCGGTCGAGCGGCGACAGGCCCGACACGATCAGCAGCCGCCCGCCCAGCGCCAGCAGCGCGATCAGCAGCCCGCCGGTGACGAGCTCGGCCAGCAGCAGATGGCGCACCGGGTCGCCGACGGCGTCGAGCGGCACCGCCACGACCACGATGCTGGTTCCGGTACGGTCCTTGGCCGCACTCGCGAGCAGGTCGTCGCCCAGCTGGAAGGTGCGCCCGGCGGCGGCGTGCCCGCCGAGCCGGTCGGCGCCCAGGTCGGCGAGCATGCCCGGCACCTTCGCCGACTGCGGGAAGTCGCCGTTGACCAGCGCGGGCTTGCTCGTCTCCAGGTTGACCTGCGCGACCGCGAACGGCGACCCGGCCAGCGCCTGGGTGACCGACTCCACGGCGTCGACCCGCCGGGTGGCGGTGGCGGTGGCGGCCAGCAGCTGGCTCTCCAGCCGGCTGGTGAGGTGCTGTTCGAGCACCACCGCGCTCGTGACCGACAACACGACCAGCAGGATCGTGCTCACCACGAGCAGCCCGGCCAGCAGCCGGGAGCGGAGCGACATCGTCAACGCCATTTCGTCTGGCCCCGATCTGTCAGGGCCGCAGAGCGTATCCCACGCCACGTTGCGTGTGGATCAGAGGTGGTCCGAGCGGGTCCAGCTTCCGCCGCAGATAGGAGATGTACGTCTCCAGCACCTGCGACGAACCGCCGTACCCCCAGACCTGGTCGAGCAGCTGCCGTTTGGTCAGCACCAGCCCGGGATGTTCCATCAGGAAGGCGAGCAGCCGGAACTCGGTCGGCGACAACTCCACCCTGACCCCGCCGCGGCGCACCTCCCACCGGGCCTCGTCGAGTTCGAGGTCGGCCACCCGCAGCACGTCACGGCTGGGACGCTCCGCGACGTCCGGCACGGACGTCCGGCGCAGCACCGCCCGGACCCGCGCGATCAGCGCCTCCACCGAGAACGGCTTGGTGACGTAGTCGTCGCCGCCCATGGTGAGCCCGCGCACGGTGTCGGAGACGGTGTCGCGCGCGGTCAGGAAGATGACGGGCGTGGTCGCGCCCTCGGCCCTGACCCGGCGGCAGATCTCGAACCCGTCGATGTCGGGGAGCATCACGTCGAGCACGATGAGGTCGGGCCGGCGGTCGGCGAACTCGCGCAACGCGTCGCGCCCGTTGGCCACGGCTTTGACGGTGAACCCGTGGAAGCGGAGGGCCACCTCGATGATGTCGCGGATGTTCGGGTCGTCTTCGACGACGAGGATCCTGGTCTCACTCATGGCGAGCTCAAGTATGGTGCTTTTCTCCCACTAAAAGCCCCATATCGGTCACATCGTGGCGTCTCATGCGCCACACCTTCTCCTCCACGCCTGTGGCGCCCGGAGGAGAAGGGTGGGAAAACCCTGAGTTATTGGACCGTGGCCACGCAGAAGACGGTCTGGCCGAACGGCGGCGTGACGAACCGCTCGATGAACCGGGTCGCCGGCACGACCGTCCGGTCGTAGATCTTGACCAGGCGCGGGTCGGGATAGCCGACGCCGCCGCGGCGAACCGCCGCCCACCAGGCGATGCCGCCCAGGAAGTTGATCGGCTTCAGCGTGTGGACGCCGAGCCCCGCCGCCTTCACCGCGGCGCCGAGCGTCTTCGGGGTGTAGCGGGTGACGTGGCCGACCTTCTTGTCGAAGTCGCCGTAGAGCTGCATGTAACCGGGCACCCAGATGATGATCTTCCCGCCGGGCTGGGTGACGCGCGCCAGCGACCGCAGCGCCTCGACGTCCTCCTCGATGTGCTCCAGCACGTTCATCAGCACGACCGTGTCGACCTTGTCCTCAAGCGGGATGTCGGTCGGCAGCCCGAACTGCAGCACCCCCACGTCGGGATTGTCGGCGAACCGCTTCTCCAGCTGCTCGACGCAGTAGGGGTCGAAGTCGCTCGTCACCAGACGGTCGAGCCGCGGCAGGAACTGCTCGGCGAAGTGACCGAGACCGGAGCCGATCTCCAGCATCGACCGGCCGACGTGCGGGGCAACCATGTCGAACTCGTATTGCCGGTAGTTGCGCGCCTCGTCGCCGCCCAGATGGTTCTCCAGGGCTTCGTCTCCGGCCGCGGGCTGTACTACACGGTCGTACCCAGACATGGCTCCTCATTCAACGGGCTGATGGCGGTTCGAAAGAGTCTAGTGCCCAGGAGAAAGACGCCGATTCTCTTCTGCGGCATCTCCCACTACAGAGTTACGATTCGTTAATGCGTGCCGAGGTGACCAGTTTCATCGGCCGGGAGCCGGAGATCACCGAGATCGCGCGCCTGCTCGAGGTCTCCCGCCTGGTGACGCTCACCGGTGTGGGCGGCGTCGGCAAGTCCCGGCTGGCGGGCCGGGTCGCGGCCGTGGCGCAGGCCGGTTTCCCCGACGGAGTGTTCGTCGCCGACCTCGCCAAAGTCGGCGAGTCCGACCTGCTCAGCCATGCCGTCGCCGACGCGGTGCGGTTGACCGACCGCACCACCCGGCCGGCCGACGAGGTGCTGACCGCCCATCTGGCCGACCGGCGGGCGCTGCTGGTGCTCGACGGGGCCGACCGGCTCGTCGACGCCTGCGCCAAGCTGGCCGAATCGCTGCTGCGCGGCGCTCCGGGGTTGCGGGTGCTGGTCACCAGCAGGCAGCCGCTCGACGTGGCCGGAGAACATCTGTTCGCGGTCGCGCCGATGAGCCGTGCAGAGGCGCTGGAACTGCTGTCCGACCGGGCCGGGCGGGTGGTCGGCGACGACGCGGGGCTGTGCGACCGGCTCGACGGCATTCCGCTGGCGATCGAGCTGGCCGCCGTGCGGCTGGCGGAGTTCCCGGTCGAGGAGCTGGTGCGGCGGCTCGACGACCGGTTCCGGCTGCTCGACGGGTTGCGCGCCGCGATCGGGCTGAGCCACGAGTTGTGCTCGCCGGCCGAGCGGCTGTTGTGGGCGCGTCTTTCGGTGTTCGCGGGGTCGTTCGGGCTGGCCGCGGCCGAGGAGGTGTGCGCCGACCGCACCCTTCCCGCCCATGCCCTGCTCGGTCTCATCAGCAGTCTGGTCGACCGGTCGATCGTGGCCCGCGCGGGCGGGCAGTACCGGCTGCTCGACACCGTGCGCGACTACGGCGGGGAGTGGCTGCACCGGCTCGGCCCCGAGGAGACCGACCGGTTGCGCCGCAAGCACAAGAACCACTACCTGCGGCTGGCGCGGCGCGGCGAGTCGCAGTGGTTCGGGCCGGGGCAGCAGAAGATCTACGCCCGCACGAATGCCGAGCACGGCAACTTCCGGGCCGCGCTGGAGTTCTGCGTCTCGACCCCCGGGGAGGAGCGCGACGGCCTCGACCTGGCGGCCACCCTGTGGTTCTACTGGGTGTGCTGCGGGCATCTCGGCGAGGGCCGCCACTGGCTGGAGCAGGTCCTCGACTCCGACCCCTCGCCCACGCCCGAGCGGGCCAAGGCGTTGTGGGTGGCCGGCTACGTCGCGATCATGATGGGCGACACCGCGAGGGCCACCACCCTGCTGGCCGAGTGCCGCGAGCGCGGCGACGACCGGTCGCGCGCCCGCGCGGTGCAGCGGCTGGGCGCGCTGGCGATGCTGGCCGACGAGCTCGACCGGGCGATCCCGCTGCTGCTGCACGCCCTGGCCGAATACGAGGACATGGGGCTGCTCGACACCCACGTGCTGATGGGCAAGATCGAGCTGGCGATGGCCCAGGCGTTCACCGGGCGGCTCGAACCGGCCGGGGTGATCTGCCGCGACGTGCGGCGGCTCTGCGAAGACCACGGCGAGCGGTGGGTGCTCGCCTACGTCTGCTACGTCGAGGCCTATCTCGCGTGGGGCTCGGGCGACCACGCCGGGGCCGAGCGGCTGGCGCGCGAGTCGCTGACGTACAGCAGGATCTTCAACGATCTGATCGGCACGGTGCTCGACGTCGAACTGCTCGCGCTGGTGCTCGTGGGCACCGGCGACGCCGCCGGTGGCGCGCTCCTGCAAGGGGCGGCGGCGGTCGTCTGGGAGTCGGTCGGTTCTCCTCTGTACGGCTCCCGCCACTTCACCGCCGCCCACGACGAGTGCGCCAGACGGGCGGCCCTCGAACTGGGCGAAGAGGCGTATCAGACGGCGTTGGCCCGCGGCCGGAGGATGGGACTCGACCGGGCGTTAGAAATTTCCACCCGAGGTAGAGAATTATCCACCGCTGCCCCGCAAACGTGATTGCGCCGTGAAACCCTGACGGCCGTGAACCTTCCGGCGGAAACCAGTACCTTCGTCGGGCGAGACGCGGAGTTGTCCGAGGTCGGCCGACTGATCACCGAGTCGTCCGTGGTGACGCTCGCCGGTCCGGGCGGCGTGGGGAAGACGCGTCTGGCGTTCCGTGCGGCGGCCCAGCACGCCGGGGTTCACCTGGAGCCGGTCCGGGTGGCCGAATTGGCCGCCGAGCGCAACGGCGATCTGCTCGCCCACGCGGTCTCCGCTGCGCTCGGCCTCCCGGAACAGTCGGTCCGGCCCCAGGGCGAGGTGCTGGCCGCGCACCTCGCCGACAGCCGTCTGCTGATCGTGCTCGACACGGTCGAACACCTCGTCGGGCCCGCCCGCGCCCTGGTCGGCCAGGTGCTCGCGAAGGCGCCCGGCGTGCGTTTCCTGGTCACCAGCCGCCAGCCGCTCGGCCATCCGGCCGAACGCGTCTTCCGGGTCCGCCCGCTCGTCGAGACCGACGCCCTGCGCCTGTTCGCCGAACGCGCCGCCGCCGTCGTGCCCGGCTTCACCTCCACCGAGGAGGTCGCCGACCTCTGCCACCGGATGGAGGGCCTGCCGCTGGCCATCGAACTGGCCGCCCGGCGGTTGCGCTCGATGACCCCCAAAGAGCTGGCCGACCGGCTCGACGACCGGTTCGCGCTGCTGTCGGGCCACCGGGGCCGCACCGGCCGGCACGCCGCGCTGCGGACGTCGGTCGGCTGGAGCCACGAACTGTGCACCCCCGACGAGCGGTTGTTGTGGGCCCGGCTCTCGGTGTTCGCCGGGTCGTTCGAGGCCGAGGCGGCCCAGTACGTCTGCGGCGACGACCGGCTGCCCAACGTGCCCGGCACGCTGGCGAAGCTGGCCGACAAGTCGGTCGTCTGCGTCGTCGGCGACCGGTTCCACATGCTCGAGACCGTCCGCGTCTACGGCCGCGAGTGGCTGCGCGAACTCGGCGAGGAGGAGCACCTGATGCTCCGCCACCGCGACCACTACGTCGCGCTGGCCCGCCGCGCCGAGGCCGACTGGTGCGGCCCCAACCAGGCCACGTGGTCAGACTGGGCGCGCGGCGAGATGCCGAACCTGCGCCTGGCCCTCGACCGGAGCATCGCCAGCCCGATCGGCCTCGACCTGGTGGGCCGCCTGTGGTTCGTCTGGTACTGCCTCGGCCACGCCCGCGAAGGCCGCCACTACCTCGACCGCGCGTTGGAACGTAACACCGCCGACAGCCCCCAGCGCACCCGCGCCCTGTGGGCCGCCGCCTACGTCGCCTTCGCCCAGGGCGACCATGACCAGATGGCCATCCGCCTCACCCAGGCCCGTGAGGCCGCGCTGGCCCAGGAAGACCCGGCCGCCATCGGCCACGCCTGCACCGGCGCCGCGAGCCTGGCCCTGTTCCAGGGCGACTTCGACGCCGTACGCCTGCTCGCCGAGGAGGCCATCGACCACCTCGACCGCGTCGGCGGCCGTTACGTCGCCCGCCTGTCGGCCCTGTCGCTGCTCGCGCTGGCCCTGATCGGGCGGGGCGACCCCGACGAGGCGGTGATCGTCCTGGAGGGCCAGCGGGCGGCGTGCGAGGCGCTCGGCGAGGAGTGGTCGCGCTCGATGGGCGACCAGATCAGGGCCGCCGCCGAACTCGGCCGGGGCGACGCCGTCACCGCCGACCGCTACGCCCGCACCTCCCTGCGCACCATCTGGCGCCTGGGCGACGTGATGGGCAGCGCGATGGCCGTCGAACGCCTGGCCGCCTGCGCCGTCGCGATGGGCGACGCCGTGCGCGCGGCCCGCCTGCTCGGCGTGGGGGAGCGGTTGTGGGACGAGTTCGGGCCGAGCCGCTTCGCCCCGCCCGGCTTCGTTGAGTCGCGCGGCCGCACCGACCGGCGCACCCGCCGCGTCCTCGGCGAACACGCCTACCTGGAGGCGTACGCCGAAGGCCGCCGGATGTCCCTCGACGGCGGCGTCGGATACGCCCTGGGCGGTCTTCCCAATTCCGGAGCGATGCGGTGGAATCATCCCGCCGATGAATGCCGATGACCCGCCCCCTCTGACCGACGACGAAGCGGTCGGCCGTTCGCTCGCCGGTGACCTGACCGCCTACGAGGCGCTGGTCACCCGCTACACCGCGATCGCCCACCGCACGGCGTTCCTGCTCGGCGCGGGCGACGAGGCCGAGGACGTGGTCCAGGAGGCGTTCGTCAAGGCCTATCGTCATCTGAGGTCGTTCCGGCGCGACTCGGCCTTCCGGCCCTGGTTGCTGCGCATCGTGGCCAACGAGACCCACAACACGACCCGGTCGCGCGGCCGCCGGGCCGACCTGTCGGTCCGGCTCGAAGCGGTGCGCGACGGCGGCGGCCCCGAAGATCCGCAGGACACGGCGGTGGCCGGCGACCGGTCGGCCCGGCTGCTCGCGGCGGTCCGGGCCCTGCCTGATCGGGAACGCGAAGCGGTGGTCTGCCGGTATTTCCTGCAGTTGTCCGAAGCCGAGACGGCCGAGGTCCTCGACTGCCCGATCGGGTCGGTGAAGAGCCGCACCCACCGGGGCCTGCGACGCCTGAGGGAGGAGGTGGACCGTGAACTCCTCTGACGACCCCTTCGAGGCCGAACTGCGCGCCCTGGGCGAGTCCCTGCACGTGCCGCCGCCACCCCCGGCGATGGCCGACCGGGTGCTGACCGCCCTGCGGGAGCCCGCGCCGCAGCGCCGCTTCACCACGAAGCGGCTGGCCGCCCTGGTGGCCGCCTTCCTGGTCGTGCTGATCGCCGCCACCCCGCAGGGCCGCGCGGCGGTCGCCGAGGTGCTGCGCTTCGCCGGGGTCGAGATCGAGGTCGGCGGCTCGGCGCCGCTGCCCTCGGGGTCCCCCTCCCCGCTGCCCGCCGAGACGAGCGCCGCGCTGGCCGAGGCCCGCGAGGCGGTGGCGTTCCCGCTGGTCGTCCCGGCCGCGCTCGGCGAACCCGACCAGGTCACGGTGGCCGACGGAGGTCAGGTCGTCAGCATGTACTGGGACGGGATCCGCCTCGACCAGTACGACGGCAGCCTGCGCGAGGTCTGGCACAAGGAGCTCGGCGAACCGTTCCCGCAGCAGACCTGGCTGGGCACGACGTCGGGCGTCTGGATCCCGCAGCAGCACGGCATCGAGTACCTGCCCAGCGCGGGCGGGACCCCGGTCTCGCTCCGGCTCGCCGGCCCGACCCTGATCTGGCAACTCGGCCGCGTCGGCCTGAGGCTCGAAGGCGTGCCCGACCTGGAGCAGGCCAAGAAGATCGCGAACTCAGCTCGCTAGCCACGCGTCGATGTCGGCGATGATCTCCTTGCGGACCGGCTCGGGGGCCGTCGACGACCTGATCGACTGGCGGGCCAGCTCGGCCAGCTCGGCGTCGGAGAAGCCGTAGACGTCTCTGGCCAGTTCGTACTGCGGCAGCAGCCGCGCGCCGAACAGCAGCGGGTCGTCGGCGCCCAGCGCGATCGGCACCCCGGCCTCGAAGAGCCTTCTGAGCGGTACGTCTTCGGGACCCCGCGCCACCCCCAGGCCCACGTTCGACAACGGGCAGACCTCGCAGGTGATCTGCCGGTCGGCCAGCCGCTCCATCAGCCGGGGGCTCTCCGCCGCCCGTACACCGTGACCGACGCGGTCGGCCCCCAGGTCGTCGACGCACTCGGCGACCGAGGCCGCGCCCAGCAGCTCGCCGCCGTGGGGCACCGCCAGCAGCCCGGCCCGCTTCGCGATCCGGAACGCCGCGTCGAAGTCGCGGGCCCGGCCGCGCCGCTCGTCGTTGGACAACCCGAACCCGACCACGCCCTTGTCGGCGTACTGCGCCGCCAGCCGGGCGAGGGTGCGGGCGTCGAGCGGATGGCGGGTGCGGTTGGCCGCCACGATCACCGCGACCCCGACCCCGGTCGCCACCGACGCCAGCCGGGCCGCGTCGAGCGCCAGCTCCAGCGTCTCGGTCAGGCCGCCGAACCTCGAGGCGTAGCCCGACGGGTCGACCTGGATCTCCAGCCACCGCGAGCCCTCACGGGCCTCGTCCTCGGCCGCCTCGCGGACCAGCCGGTAGACGTCGGAGGGCCGCCGGAGCACCGACCGGGCGATGTCGTAGAGCCGCTGGAACCGGAACCAGCCGCGTTCGTCGGTGGCGTGCAGCTGCGGCGGCCAGTCCTGCACCAGCGCGTCGGGCAGGTGGACCCCCTGCTCGCGCGCGAGCTCGATGAGGGTTGAATGGCGCATCGAGCCGGTGAAGTGCAGGTGGAGATGTGCCTTGGGGAGTCTGTCGAGTGGCCGCCGCATCTCCATATCCTGCCGCAACGGCACTCAACCCTTCACCCGCTTCGCGCGTTGTGGACGAGCGAAAGGGGAGCCCATGACCGATGAAGACGAAGCGGCCTTCGACGAGTTCGTGGCCGCGCGCAGCACGGCGCTGCTCCGCACCGCGATCCTCGTCTGCGGCGCCAGCGCCCACGACGCCGAGGATCTGGTTCAGGGCGCGCTGGAAAAGGTCTACCGCCACTGGTCCCGCATCCGGGCCGACAACCCGGAGGCCTACGCCAGGAAAGTGGTGGTCAACAGCGCCATCACCCGCTCGCGTCGCCGGCGCGTGATCCAGGAGATCACGTTCGCCGCGCCGCCCGACACCCCCGTCGAGGGTCCCGACCTCGGTCTTCGCGAAGCGATGCTGACCGAGCTGCGCAAACTGCCGGCCCGCATGCGGGCCGTCCTGGTGCTGCGCTACTGGGAGGACCAGTCGGAGGCCGAGACGGCCGTCCTGCTGGGGTGTTCGGTCGGCACGGTGAAGAGCCAGGCGGCGCGGGGGCTCGCCAGGATTCGTGAAGCGATGGTTGAAGGAGTGCCCGCATGAACGTCGAGGAAGCACTGAAAGAGGCGATGCGCGCCAAGGTGGGCGAGGTCTACGCGCCACCGTCGATGGGCAGCGCCGTCCGGCGCCGCCGGCGCCGTTCGCTCGTCCGGTTCCGTACGACCGGAGCCGTCCTGGTCACCGCGGCGGTCGCGGTCACCGTGCCCGTCGTGCTGACCAACACCACCCCGCAGGCCGGACCGGCGGCCGGCGCCTCGGCGCCCGCCATCGCGGTGCCCGGCATCGTCGTGCCCGACGTGGTCGGCATGAACGCCAAGCAGGCCTACCTGCTGCTGGAGCAGGCCGGCCTGACCCCGGTGCTCATGACGCCGGGAGAGGGCGCCGACCAGGCCGGCGTGGTCGCGGGCGAGAAGGTGATCATGACCGAGCCGGCCGCGGGCGCCGTCGCCGACCCGAAGGCGCTCGTCCAGATCAAGGTCCCGTGGGAGCCCGCGCCGACCGTCTCCCCGACCGCCCCGGAGGACGAGGGCGGCAAGCCGGAGATCGCGAACCTGGGCGACCTCGGCGACGGCCTGACCTGGATGGGCATCCACGTCGGCTACCTCCCCGACGGCGTGAAGTGGGGCGGCGACTCCTACGTGGGCGGCTTCGGCCCGAAGTCCGCCACCGTGCCCTACGTCACCGCGGGCCTGGAGGAGGGCATGTACTCCATCCAGGTGATCGTCGGCGTCGACCGGAACCTGCTGCGCCGCGACGGCGAGCAGGTCGCCCCCGGCACCTGGATCTCCAACTACGGCGAAGGCGGCGAGAAGCTCGACTTCGGCGCCGGCTCGACCCTGACCGCCAGCCGCGACCTGCCCGGCGACCAGGTGGTCCAGGTCCTGTTCAGCCCCGACTACAGCGCCTCGCTCGGCGAGAAGACGGCCCTGGCCGAGATCGCCAAGGTGATCGAGCACATCCGCGTCGAGAAGTAGGACAACCTCCCCGCCCGGTCAGGCGTATGTGAGGACATGACGGGATTCGCGGACTTCGTCGCCGCCCGGGGCACCGCCCTGCTGCGGACGGCGTACCTCACCTGCGGGTCCGTCCACGAAGCCGAAGACGTGCTGCAGGCCGCTCTGGAGAAGGCCTGCCGCAACTGGTCCCGGATCGACGATCGCGATCCGGAGCCCTACGTGCGGCGCATCATCGTCAACACCGTCATCAGCCGGGCCAGACGCCGGGCGATCCTGCGGATCATCCCCACGGGATCGCCGCCCGACCGCCCGGCCCCCGCCGACGACGTGGTGCTGCGCCAGGTGCTCATGGACGGCCTGCGAGCCCTCCCGCCCCGCCAGCGCGCGGTCATCGTGCTGCGCTACTGGGAGGACCTGACCGAAGCCCAGACCGCCGAGATCCTCGGCTGTTCCACCGGCACGGTGAAGAGCCAGGCGGCCAAGGCCATGGCCCGCCTCCGCACCCTGCTGGGGGAGGAGGTGAGCAGTGCTGGAACATGACCTCAAGGCGGCCATGACCGCCGAGACGGCCGCCCTGACGATCGCCCCCGACCTGGCCGAACGCGTCGAACGCCGGGCCCGCCGCGGCAGGTGGCGAACCCGCCTCGCCGCGCTCCTGGCCGCGGTGCTGGCCGCCGCCGGCTGGTGGCTCGTCCCCAACCTGCTCGGTACGCCGGCCGCCCGGCCGGACCGGATGATCGACGGCGTGGAGCTCGGTCATCTCCCGGCCGGCCTGGTCAGGCAGCCCGACCTCCGGCAGGCCGAGGGCGAGGTCACGATCACGACCGCGCGGTGGATCCACCTCGCGGGAGAGAGCCGTCTGGAACGAAGCGTCAACGTGAGCGTCGCCCGGGGGCCCATCGCGACCACCGAGGCCTGGCGCGTCTACAGCGGCGAGGACGAACTCGACGCGGTGGTCGCCGGCCACCCGGGCACCCGCATGAGGAGCCCGCACGGCGAGTTCTTCTACTGGGCGCCCGCGCCCGACCTCGCCATCACGGTCATGACCATGGGCGAGGTCAGCCTGGAGGCCGTCGTCGCCGGGCTCGACTACTAGCGGGCCTCGCCGAAGAGCTTGCCCAGGCGGGTGACCCCTTCGGCGAGGTCGTCGTCGCCCAGGGCGTAGGAGAGCCGGAAGTACCCCGGCGTGCCGAACGCCTCGCCCGGCACCACCGCGACCTCGGCCTCCTCCAGCACCAGCTCGGCCAGCTCGACCGACGACGCCGCCCGGCGGCCCCGGATCTCCTTGCCGATCAGCTCCTTGACCGACGGGTAGACGTAGAAGGCCCCGAACGGCTCGGGGCAGACCACGCCCGGGATCTCGTTCAGCATCCGGACCATCGTCTGCCGCCGCCGGTCGAAGGCGGTCCGCATCTCGGCCACCGCCGACAGGTCGCCCGACACCGCCGCCAGCGCCGCCGCCTGGGCCACGTTCGACACGTTCGACGTCGAGTGGGACTGCAGGTTGGTGGCCGCCTTCACCACGTCGGAGGGCCCGATCAGCCAGCCGACCCGCCAGCCGGTCATCGCGTACGTCTTGGCCACGCCGTTGAGCACCACGACCTTGTCGGCCAGCTCGGGGACGGCGGTCGCGATGCTGGTGAACGTCGCGGAGCCGTACACGAGATGCTCGTAGATCTCGTCGGTCACGACCCACAGGTCGTGCTCGACCGCCCAGCGGCCGATCGCCTCGACCTGCTCGGGGGAGTAGACCGCCCCGGTCGGGTTCGACGGCGAGACGAACAGCAGCGCCTTGGTCCGCTCGGTCCGGGCCGCCTCCAGCTGCTCCACCGACGCCAGGTAGCCGCTGCCCTCGTCGGTCACCACGTCGACCTGGACGCCCCCGGCCAGCTTGATCGCCTCGGGGTAGGTGGTCCAGTAGGGCGCCACGACCAGCACCTCGTCACCCGGGTCGAGCAGGGTCGCGAAGACCGCGTAGACGGCGTGCTTGCCGCCGTTGGTGACCAGCACCCGGCCCGCGTCGACCTCGAACCCGGAGTCGCGCAGCGTCTTGGCCGCGATGGCCTGCTTCAGCTCCGGCAGCCCGCCCGGCGGCGTGTACTTGTGGAACCGGTCCTCCGCGCAGGCCGCCACGGCCGCTTCGACGATGTAGCCGGGCGTCGGGAAGTCGGGCTCCCCGGCGCCGAAGCCGATCACGGGCCGGCCGGCGGCCTTCATCGCCTTCGCCCGGGCGTCGACGGCGAGGGTGGCTGACTCGGAGATGGCGGCGACACGCGCGGAGATTCGGCTCATGCGCACATGTTTTCAGACCGGTATCCCGCCGCCCCGCCATTTCCACGATGCGGACGGTACCGTTGACCTGCGCGGCCGTACTGGTTCGACGAAGTGACCGATCCTGCGTACACTTCCACGTCTAGTGGCCCACAACGGCGGGAACGGAAGCCTCCGTTCTCCTGTAGTGTGGTGCACGGCTTAGGGCACTAGCGCAATTGGTAGCGCACCGGTCTCCAAAACCGGCGGTTGGGGGTTCGAGTCCCTCGTGCCCTGCGGAGTGCGGTCCGCGCACTAAGGGCGTATGAGCCGCCGGTTGCGATGGACACGACGGATCAGGTGAGGACTGTGGCGATCGACACGCGCGGCGAGGCCGCGGCTCAGCCGGAAAAGCCGAGTGGCGAGAAGAAGGCCAAGCGCACCACCCCTGCCCTTTTCTATCGGCAGGCAGTAGCGGAGCTCCGCAAGGTCATCTGGCCTACGCGCAAAGAGCTGATCAACTACACCATCGTGGTCCTCGTTTTCTGCCTGATCATGGTCGGAATCGTGTCCGCACTAGACTTCCTTTTGACGCAGGGTGTGCTGGCGGTCTTCGGTTCCTGACCCGCCCAGCACAGTAAAACCCGACGGAAAGAGGAATAGCCATCGTGTCCGAGTCCCCGCAGCAGGCCGACGACTCCCGCGACGAGTGGGACGACGAGGCCGTTGAAGAGGTCGACGAGGCCGCTGACGACGCTGCGGAAGCCGACGAGGCCACCGAGGCTGAGGCTTCCGACGTCGCCGACTCCGAAGCCGACGAGAACGTCGACGAAGACGGCGACATCCTCCCCGACGTCGACCCCGTCGAGGAGTTCAAGCGCCAGCTCCGCGGTCAGCTCGGCGAGTGGTATGTGATCCACTCCTACGCCGGCTACGAGAACCGCGTGAAGCAGAACATCGAGAGCCGCACCGGCAGCCTCAACATGGAGGACTACATCTTCCAGGTCGAGGTGCCGACCCACACGGTGACCGAGTTCAAGGGCGGCAAGAAGACCCCGATCAAGGAGCGCGTGCTGCCGGGCTACGTCCTGGTCCGCATGGAGCTCACCGACGAGTCGTGGGCCGCGGTCCGCAACACCCCGGGCGTCACCGGGTTCGTCGGCCTGTCGAACAAGCCCAGCCCCCTGAACCTCGACGAGGTCGCCAAGCTGCTGGCTCCCGAGCCGACCGAAGAGGTCAAGAAGGCCGCCACCAAGTCGGCCGCCTCGACCGTCGAGTTCGAGATCGGCGAGTCGGTCACCGTCATGGACGGCCCGTTCGCCACGCTCCCGGCCTCGGTGAGCGAGATCAGCCCCGAGTCGCAGAAGCTCAAGGTGCTGGTGTCGATCTTCGGTCGCGAGACCCCCGTTGAGCTGTCGTTCAACCAGGTCTCGAAGATCTGAGGCGGTCCCCTACAATTAGACGTTCGGCTAGAGCCGCTCCTTCGCGAAGGGCGGCTCGCCGACATGTTCCCCCTCCGATCTGCCGGGGGAACGCAAAGCGAGACGCGGACGGCCGAAGGCCGGCCGTGGCTCGCGTCATGAATCTGCCTCAAAGTTAAGAAACAGGACCCGGAGAGAGTCATGCCTCCCAAGAAGAAGATCGCGGCGTTGGTGAAGGTCCAGCTTCCCGCTGGCCAGGCCACCCCCGCCCCGCCGGTCGGTACCGCCCTCGGTCCCCACGGCGTCAACATCATGGAGTTCGTCAAGCAGTACAACGCTGCGACGGAGTCCCAGCGGGGCAACATCATCCCCGTCGAGATCACCATCTTCGAAGACCGCACCTTCCAGTTCGTCACCAAGACGCCTCCGGCGCCCGAACTGATCAAGAAGGCCCTCGGTCTGAAGAGCGGCTCGAACAACCCGCTGAAGACCAAGGTCGGCCAGCTCTCCAAGGAGCAGCTGCGCGCCATCGCCGAGCAGAAGATGCCCGACCTGAACGCCAACGACATCGAGATGGCCGAGCGCATCATCGCCGGCACCGCCCGCTCCATGGGCATCACGATCGCCGAGTAATCCCGCGAGGGATCGAAGCGACCGAGCCGCCGTGCCGAAGGCGCGGCAAATCAAACCGAGTGGGAGGGCCTGCGCGGCCCACACCACGAACTCCCTTTCTGGAGATAGCAGTGAAGCGCAGCAAGAGCTGGAAGAACGCGGCCGCTCAGGTCGACCGCGACGCCCTGCTGGCCCCCCTCGAGGGTGTCCGCCTGGCGAAGAAGACCGCGTCCACGAAGTTCGACGCCACCGTCGAGGTCGCCCTGCGCCTGGGTGTCGACCCGCGCAAGGCCGACCAGATGGTCCGCGGCACCGTCAACCTCCCGCACGGCACCGGTAAGACCGCCCGGGTCCTGGTCTTCGCGACCGGTGACCGTGCCGAGGAGGCGCGCGCCGCGGGCGCCGACATCGTCGGCGCCGACGAGCTGATCGACGAGGTCGCCAAGGGCCGCCTCGACTTCGACGCCGTCGTGGCCACCCCCGACCTCATGGGCAAGGTCGGCCGCCTGGGCCGCGTGCTCGGTCCGCGTGGCCTCATGCCCAACCCGAAGACCGGCACCGTCACGCCGGCCGTCGGCAAGGCCGTCACCGACATCAAGGGCGGCAAGATCGAGTTCCGCGTCGACCGTCACGCGAACCTCCACTTCATCATCGGCAAAGCGTCCTTCGACGAGCGTCAGCTCCTCGAGAACTACGCCGCCGCCCTCGACGAGGTGCTGCGTCTCAAGCCGTCGGCCGCCAAGGGCCGCTACCTCAAGAAGGTCACCTTCGCGACGTCGATGGGCCCCGGCATCCCGGTCGACCCCAACGTCACGCGCGGGATGGCCGCCGAGCTCGACGCCTGATCACCTTCGTGGTCGAACAGGCCTGAACAACCCCCGTCCGGGTACCGGACGGGGGTTGTGTCTTTTCTGTGCGAATCCTGAGGACAGGACCGCGCTCCAGAACGGCCCAACGTAGGCTCGGGCCGACGAAGGGATTGACAAGATGCGCAGATTCTTAGTGGCCGCCGGCGCTGTCGCCGCCCTGGCGGTGGCCGGTTGCGGGACCACGACTGCCCAGCCGTTGGGGGACGTCAAGCTCTCCGCCGCCGAGGCCATTCAGCAGACGGCCCAGAAGGCCGACTCGATCGACTCCTACAGCGCCGACATCGTGCTCGACTTCGCCGACCCCAAGGGGCAGAAGGGCACCGTCCAGGGCAGCATGCTGTTCCAGCAGAAGCCCACCCTCGCCTCCGACGTGACCCTCAACGAGGTGTCCTTCGGCGGTCAGTCCGTTCCCGGCGGGCTGCGCGTGGTGCTGGCCGACGAGGTCGCCTACGTGAAGATGGACATGCTCAAGACCCTGATCGGCACCGACAAGCCGTGGGTGAAGATCGACCTGAAGCAGCTGGGCGACGCCCAGGCCGCCGGTCAGTTCCTCGACCAGGCCCAGCAGATCGACCTGAAGACCAGCGTCACCCTGCTGACCGCCTCCAAGGACGTCAAGGCCGTCGGCACCGAGCCGGTCAACGGCGTCGACACGACCCACTACGCCGGCAGCTTCCCGGTCGAGGCTGCCGTGCTGCTGCTGCCGAAGGAGGCGCAGGAGCGAGTCAAGGGCCAGCTCTCCCAGCTGAAGAACGTCAAGTTCGACGCCTGGATCGACGGTGAGGGCCTGCCCCGCAAGATCGGCATCAACGGCGCCGAGCAGGGTGCGAGCTTCTCCGCGACCCTGCTGTTCAAGTCGTTCAACGAGCAGCTCAGCATCGCCGCGCCGCCCGCCGACCAGGTCGGCGACCTGCCCAAGAACATGCCCGTGGGTGGCTGATTTGGTGTTGCGGGCTTGACACCGTACTCTTGGTCCTGCCAAAGACCGCCGGTTGTCTCCGGGTGCCTAACCCGGTGACCGAAGGTCCCACGTTTGTGGGCGACCCGCGCAGGTGTGACTGAGAGCCTCTGCCAAGCCTTTCTGGAGCTTGCTGAGAGCCCCGTGCGCCCTGCGCCCGGGGCTCGTCCGTTTTCTTGGGGCCTTCATCCCTTCCGGCGGCGACATCTGGAAGGAGGCCCATGGCGAAGACGGAGAAGGCCGGCGCGGTCGACGAACTCAAGGCTGAGTTCGATGGCAGCAGCGCCGCCGTTCTGACCGAATACCGCGGGCTCACCGTCGCCCAGCTCAAGCAGCTGCGCGTCTCTCTCGGTGGGCATGCGAAGTTCGCCGTGGCGAAGAACACGCTGGCCAAGATCGCGGCGAACAACGCCGGGATCACGGCCCTCGACGACCTGCTCTACGGCCCGACCGCGATCGCGTTCGTCAAGGGCGACGTGGTGGAGGCCGCCAAGGGTCTGCGTGAGTTCGCCAAGGCCAACCCCCTTCTGGTGATCAAGGGCGGTGTCGTCGACGGCAAGTCGATGACCCCCGCCGAGATCTCCAAGCTCGCTGACCTCGAGTCCCGTGAGGTTCTCCTCGCGAAGCTGGCCGGCGCTCTGAAGGCCAAGCAGTCGACGGCTGCCGCCACCTTCGCCGCGCTGCCCACGCAGATGGCTCGTCTGGCCGAGGCTCTGCGCGCGAAGCGCGAGGAGTCCGGAGAGTAAGCAGGTCCGCGCGAGCGGGGGGAAGCGCAAACCGCGGTCCCTTTTCCACGTTATTCAGCACGATCCTTATGGAGGAACCATCATGGCGAAGCTCAGCACCGACGAGCTGCTCGACGCTTTCAAGGAGATGACCCTCCTTGAGCTGTCCGACTTCGTGAAGCTGTTCGAGGAGACCTTCGACGTCAAGGCCGCCGCGCCCGTCGCGGCCGTGGCCGTCGCCGGCCCGGGCGGCGCCGCTCCGGCCGAAGAGGCCGAGGAGCAGGACGAGTTCGACGTCATCCTCGAGGCTGCCGGCGACAAGAAGATCCAGGTCATCAAGGAGATCCGCGCGCTCACCAGCCTGGGCCTGAAGGAGGCCAAGGACCTGGTCGACGGCGCTCCCAAGCCGGTCTTCGACGGCAAGGTCAACAAGGAGCAGGCGGAGAAGGCCAAGGCTGCCCTCGAGGGCGCCGGCGCCAAGGTCACCGTCAAGTAGTCTGCACAACCCGCGAAGCGGTCCGCTCCAGGTGCCTGGGCGGGCCGCTTTCGGCGTTTCTCCAACCGCTTTGCCGCGATCGGGCCGCCGTCCCGGTAAGCGCACATAGAATCCGCCCCGTGGCCAGGATCCGCCGTGAGGCACCCCGTCGCCTCAACCTGGCCCTGCTGGCCGCCGTCCTCGTGCTCGGGGCCGCCGCCGGGTGGGTGTGGACGCTCAGAGCCGACGCCCTGGCCCGCCAGGCCGACGAGGCCGCCGCCGTGTCGGCCGCCTCCACCCACGCCGTCAGCCTGATGTCGCTCGACCACCGCACCTTCGACACCGCCTTCCGCGGCGTGTTGTCGACCTCGACGGGGGAGACCCGGGACCGCTACGAACGCGAGCAGGACGCCGCCCGCGCGACGGTGATGAAGGAGAAGGTGCTCCAGACGGGGGTGCTCCGGGGCGCCGGGCTGGTGTCGATGAACCCCGAGGGCGACCGCGCCCAGGTGCTCGTGGTCGCCGACGTCGTCGTCGACTTCACCGGCCGCGAGAAGGACGAGCCCGAAGACCGCTTCTACCGCTGGCGCATGGATCTGGCGAAGGAGAACGGCCGCTGGCTGGTCGCCGACGCGGAGCTGGTGCCGTGATGGCCGTCGTGCAGCGGGCGCTGCGGCTGACCACCCTGCTCGCCGTGCTGGCCGTAGCCGCGCTGGGCGGGCTCGGCCGGCTGTATCTGGACCTGAAACGGGCCCAGGACACCACGGCCGCCGCCGGGGAGGCCGCGCAGGCCGCACGGGCGTACGCCGCCGACATGCTCTCCTACGATCACCGCACCATCGAGGCCGATCTCGAACGGGCCCGCGGCCACGCCACCGGCCCGCTGGCCGAGCACTACGCCAATCTGGCGGGCACGTTCATCCCGCAGGTGCGCCGGCAGTCGAAGGTCCAGCAGGCGACCGTGGCCGCCGTGGCGGTCGAGGAGGCCACCCCCGAAAGGGTCAAAGTGCTGGTTTTCCTGAACACCTCGACAAGCCAGACAGGGGGGCCGGCGAGGCTCGTACAGAACAGAGCGCGCCTGGTCATGGTGGTTACAGACGGTCGCTGGCGGGTGTCGGGACTGTCGACGTTGATCGGCAACACGCCCATCCGCTGAGCCGCGAGACCCAATTGTTAGTCACGTTTGGGTTTTGGTTTGAGTGGCCTAGGGAATGTCCAGGGCGTTGGAAGGTCGATCAACGGTCATCGTTGGGCCTTCCGTGTGACAGAGCGTTAGCGGACTCGGGTCCAGGGTATCGACTGGGCTCGGCGGGTTGTCGATAGGGCTGCGCAACCGGTGCTCGTCTCACGGAAGGGAAAAACCCAGCGTGCTGCCCATTGGTTAGCCGAAATGTCGTCTCTCGGGCTTGACGTTTGAGCCCAGACGGGTGATGCTGCCAGCAACGTGGAGCGCAGAGCGAGAGCGGAGTGGACAGGTGTATGCCCATCGGCTACACTGCCCCTTTGCGCTGCCCTTTGACGACCGTTTCTCTGAGTAACCTCGCTTTCCTTGGTCGTCTGGCGTGCGTGTAGTCAGTCCGCGAGCCCTCGGAAGGACATCTGTTGGCAGCCTCGCGCAACGCCTCCGCCGTACCCGCCGGTCCCCGCACCGTGTCGTTCGCACGTATCCAGGAGCCTCTGGAAGTTCCTGATCTACTAGCTCTGCAGACCGAGTCCTTCGACTGGTTGCTCGGCAACGAGAAGTGGAAGGCCCGGGTCGAGGCGGCCCGCCAGGCGGGCCGCCGCGATGTGCCGGCCCAGTCGGGTCTCGAGGAGATCTTCGAGGAGATCAGTCCCATCGAGGACTTCTCCGGCACCATGTCCCTCTCGTTCCGCGATCACCGGTTCGAGCCGCCCAAGTACTCGGTCGACGAGTGCAAGGACAAGGACATGACCTACTCCGCCCCGATGTTCGTCACGGCGGAGTTCATCAACAACACCACCGGTGAGATCAAGAGCCAGACCGTGTTCATGGGCGACTTCCCGCTCATGACCTCGAAGGGCACCTTCATCATCAACGGCACCGAGCGTGTCGTGGTGTCCCAGCTCGTCCGTTCGCCCGGTGTCTACTTCGAGCGCACCGTCGACAAGACGTCCGACAAGGACCTCTACGGCGCCAAGGTCATCCCCTCGCGGGGCGCCTGGCTCGAGTTCGAGATCGACAAGCGCGACAGCGTCGGCGTCCGCATCGACCGCAAGCGCAAGCAGGCCGTCACGGTCCTGCTCAAGGCGCTCGGCTGGACGACCGACCAGATCCTGGAGCGCTTCGGCCAGTACGAGTCGATGCGCGCCACCCTGGAGAAGGACCACACCTCCGGCCAGGACGACGCGCTGCTCGACATCTACCGCAAGCTGCGCCCGGGCGAGCCCCCGACCAAGGAGTCCGCGCAGGCGCTGCTGGAGAACCTCTACTTCAACCCCAAGCGGTACGACCTCGCGAAGGTCGGCCGTTACAAGATCAATAAGAAGCTCGGCTGCGACTCCGAGATCACGCAGGGCACCCTCACCGAAGACGACGTCGTCGCCGCCATCGAGTACATCGTCCGGCTCCACGCCGGCGAGGAGTCGATGGGCGAGAACGGCTCGGTCATCGTCGAGATCGACGACATCGACCACTTCGGCAACCGCCGCCTGCGCACCGTCGGCGAGCTGATCCAGAACCAGGTCCGCCTGGGCCTGGCCCGCATGGAGCGCGTCGTGCGCGAGCGCATGACGACCCAGGACGTCGAGGCGATCACGCCGCAGACCCTGATCAACATCCGCCCGGTCGTGGCGTCGATCAAGGAGTTCTTCGGCACCTCGCAGCTGTCGCAGTTCATGGACCAGACCAACCCCCTCGCGGGCCTGACCCACAAGCGCCGTCTGTCGGCGCTCGGTCCCGGTGGTCTGTCGCGTGAGCGGGCCGGCTTCGAGGTCCGTGACGTGCACCCGTCCCACTACGGCCGCATGTGCCCGATCGAGACGCCCGAAGGCCCGAACATCGGCCTCATCGGCTCGCTCGCGTCGTTCGGCCGGATCAACTCCTTCGGGTTCGTCGAGACGCCCTACCGCAAGGTCGTCGACGGCAAGGTCAGCGAGCAGGTCGACTACCTGACGGCCGACGTCGAAGACCGCCACGTCGTGGCCCAGGCCAACACGCGCCTGAACACCGACGGCAGCTTCGCCGAAGACCGCGTGCTCGCCCGCCGCAAGGGCGGCGAGTTCGAGGCCGTGCACCCGTCCGAGGTCGACTACATGGACGTCTCGCCGCGCCAGATGGTGTCGGTCGCGACCGCCATGATCCCCTTCCTTGAGCACGACGACGCCAACCGCGCGCTCATGGGTTCGAACATGCAGCGCCAGTCGGTGCCCCTGCTCAAGAGCGAGGCTCCGCTCGTCGGCACCGGCATGGAATACCGTGCGGCGACCGACGCCGGCGACGTCATCAGCGCCGAGAAGGCCGGTGTCGTCGAGGAGGTCTCGGCCGACTACGTCACCGTGATGAACGACGACGGCACCCGGACCACCTACCGGGTCGCCAAGTTCAAGCGGTCCAACCAGGGCACCTGCTTCAACCAGAAGCCCATCGTCGCCGAGGGCGACCGGGTGGAGTCGGGTCAGGTCATCGCCGACGGCCCCTGCACCGACACCGGTGAGATGGCGCTCGGCAAGAACCTGCTCGTGGCGTTCATGCCGTGGGAGGGCCACAACTACGAGGACGCGATCATCCTGTCGCAGCGCCTCGTGCAGGACGACGTCCTGTCCTCGATCCACATCGAGGAGCACGAGGTCGACGCCCGCGACACCAAGCTCGGCCCGGAGGAGATCACTCGGGACATCCCGAACGTCTCCGAGGAGGTCCTGGCCGACCTCGACGAGCGGGGCATCATCCGGATCGGCGCCGAAGTGGTCACGGGTGACATCCTCGTCGGAAAGGTCACCCCCAAGGGTGAGACCGAGCTGACCCCCGAGGAGCGCCTGCTCCGCGCGATCTTCGGTGAGAAGGCGCGCGAAGTGCGCGACACCTCGCTGAAGGTTCCCCACGGCGAGTCGGGCAAGGTCATCGGCGTCCGCGTGTTCAGCCGCGAGGAGGGCGACGAGCTCCCCCCCGGCGTCAACGAGCTGGTCCGCGTCTACGTGGCCCAGAAGCGTAAGATCACCGACGGCGACAAGCTGGCCGGCCGCCACGGCAACAAGGGCGTCATCTCCAAGATCCTTCCGGTCGAGGACATGCCGTTCCTGGAAGACGGCACCCCGGTCGACATCGTCCTCAACCCGCTGGGCGTGCCCGGCCGAATGAACGTCGGCCAGGTGCTGGAGACCCACCTCGGGTGGATCGCCGCCAGAGGCTGGGACGTCTCCGGCATCGAGGAGGCGTGGGCCGAGCGGCTTCGCGAGAAGGAAATGGGCGAGATCAAGCCCTGGACCAAGGTCGCGACCCCGGTGTTCGACGGCGCCCACGAGGAGGAGATCGTCGGTCTCCTCAACAGCACCCTGAAGAACCGCGACGGTTCGCGGATGGTCCAGGAGAACGGCAAGGCGCGTCTCTTCGACGGCCGTTCCGGCGAGCCCTTCCCGCACCCGATCTCGGTCGGCTACATCTACATCCTCAAGCTGCTGCACCTGGTCGACGACAAGATCCACGCCCGTTCGACCGGTCCTTACTCGATGATCACCCAGCAGCCGCTGGGCGGTAAGGCGCAGTTCGGCGGCCAGCGCTTCGGCGAGATGGAAGTGTGGGCCCTGGAGGCCTACGGCGCCGCCTACGCGCTGCAGGAGCTCCTCACGATCAAGTCGGACGACGTCCTCGGCCGTGTGAAGGTCTACGAGGCCATCGTCAAGGGCGAGAACATCCCCGAGCCCGGCATTCCCGAGTCCTTCAAGGTCCTCATCAAGGAAATGCAGTCGCTGTGCCTGAACGTCGAGGTGCTCTCCAGCGACGGCATGTCCATCGAGATGCGTGACACCGACGAGGACGTCTTCCGCGCGGCGGAGGAGCTCGGTATCGATCTGTCCCGGCGCGAGCCGAGCAGCGTGGAAGAAGTCTGAGGGGGAATTTAGTACATGCTGGACGTCAACTTCTTCGACGAGCTCCGGATCGGCCTGGCCACCGCCGACGACATCCGCCAGTGGTCCCACGGCGAGGTCAAGAAGCCGGAGACGATCAACTACCGGACCCTCAAGCCCGAAAAGGACGGACTCTTCTGCGAGAAGATCTTCGGCCCGACCCGGGACTGGGAGTGCTACTGCGGCAAGTACAAGCGCGTGCGCTTCAAGGGCATCATCTGTGAGCGCTGTGGCGTCGAGGTGACCCGTGCCAAGGTGCGTCGTGAGCGGATGGGCCACATCGAGCTGGCCGCCCCGGTCACCCACATCTGGTACTTCAAGGGTGTGCCCTCGCGTCTGGGCTACCTGCTCGACCTCGCCCCGAAGGACCTGGAGAAGGTCATCTACTTCGCGGCGTACATGATCACGCATGTCGACACCGAGATGCGCGACCGCGACCTGTCCTCCCTGGAGGCCAAGATCTCGGTCGAGCGTCAGCACGTCGAGCAGCGCCGTGACGCCGACATCGAGGCCCGGCAGAAGAAGCTCGAAGCCGACCTGGCCGAGCTCGAGGCCGCCGGCGCCAAGGGCGACCAGCGCCGCAAGGTCCGTGAGGGCGCCGACCGCGAGATGCGTCAGCTCCGCGACCGGGCCCAGCGTGAGCTCGACCGCCTCGAGGAGGTCTGGAGCCGCTTCAAGAACCTCAAGGTCCAGGACCTCGAGGGCGACGAGCTGCTCTACCGCGAGATGCGCGACCGGTTCGGCCGCTACTTCCGCGGCGGCATGGGCGCGCAGGCGATCCAGGAGCGGCTGCAGAGCTTCGACCTCGACCAGGAGGCCGAAAACCTCCGCGAGACGATCCGCAGCGGCAAGGGGCAGAAGAAGGCCCGCGCCCTCAAGCGGCTCAAGGTCGTGGCGGCGTTCCTGAACACCCGCAACTCGCCCGCGGGCATGGTGCTCGACTGCATCCCGGTGATCCCGCCGGACCTGCGGCCGATGGTCCAGCTCGACGGTGGCCGCTTCGCCACCTCCGACCTGAACGACCTCTACCGGCGAGTGATCAACCGGAACAACCGCCTCAAGCGGCTTCTCGACCTCGGCGCGCCCGAGATCATCGTCAACAACGAGAAGCGCATGCTCCAGGAGGCCGTCGACGCGCTGTTCGACAACGGCCGCCGCGGCCGCCCGGTCACGGGCCCCGGCAACCGTCCCCTGAAGTCCCTCAGCGACATGCTGAAGGGCAAGCAGGGCCGGTTCCGGCAGAACCTGCTGGGCAAGCGAGTCGACTACTCCGGCCGTTCGGTCATCGTCGTCGGCCCGCAGCTGAAGCTGCACCAGTGCGGTCTGCCCAAGCAGATGGCGCTGGAGCTGTTCAAGCCGTTCGTGATGAAGCGCCTGGTCGACCTGAACCACGCGCAGAACATCAAGAGCGCCAAGCGCATGGTCGAGCGGGCCCGCCCGGTCGTGTGGGACGTGCTCGAAGAGGTCATCACCGAGCACCCGGTGCTGCTGAACCGCGCGCCGACCCTGCACCGCCTGGGCATCCAGGCCTTCGAGCCGCAGCTGGTCGAGGGCAAGGCCATCCAGATCCACCCGCTCGTCTGCACGGCGTTCAACGCCGACTTCGACGGCGACCAGATGGCCGTGCACCTGCCCCTGTCGGCCGAGGCCCAGGCCGAGGCGCGCATCCTGATGTTGTCGACCAACAACATCCTGAAGCCCGCCGACGGCAAGCCCGTGACGATGCCCACCCAGGACATGGTCATCGGCCTCTACTCCCTCACCACCCAGGCCGACGAGGCCGAGGGTGAGGGCCGGGTGTTCGCGTCGGTCTCCGAGGCCCTCATGGCCTTCGACCGCCACGAGCTCAACCTGCAGGCCAAGATCCAGGTCCGGCTCAAGGACGTCGCCCCGCCGCGCGGCTGGGAGGCGCCCGAGGGCTGGGAGGTCGGCGACCCGCTGCGGCTGGAGACCACGCTCGGCCGCTGCCTGTTCAACAACACGCTGCCCGCGAACTACCCGTTCGTGAACTACCAGGTCGGCAAGAAGCAGCTGTCCGCGATCGTGAACGAGCTGGCCGAGACCTACCCCAAGGTCGAGGTCGCCAACGCGCTCGACGCGCTCAAGGACGCCGGCTTCTACTGGGCCACCCGCGCCGGTGTGACCATCTCGATCGACGACGTCATCGCGCCCCCGAACAAGGGCACGATCATGGAGTCGTACGAGAAGCAGGCCGACAAGGTCCAGCGCGAGTACGACCGCGGTCTGATCACCGACGAGGAGCGCCGTCAGGAGCTCATCGAGATCTGGACCAAGGCCACGAGCGACGTGACCCAGGACATGCAGGACGCCTTCGGCAAGACCAACCCCATCTGGATGATGGTCCAGTCGGGCGCCCGAGGAAACCTCATGCAGGTCCGTCAGATCGCCGGCATCCGCGGCCTGGTGTCCAACACCAAGGGTGAGACGATCCCGCGTCCGATCAAGTCCTCCTTCCGCGAGGGCCTGTCGGTGCTGGAGTACTTCATCTCCACCCACGGTCAGCGGAAGGGTCTGGCCGACACCGCGCTGCGTACCGCCGACTCGGGTTACCTGACCCGTCGTCTGGTGGACGTCGCGCAGGACGTCATCGTGCGTGAGATCGACTGCGGCACCGACCGCGCGGTCCCGCTGCACGTCGGTGAGCGCGACGCGTCGGGCAACCTGGTCAAGGCGGAGAACGCCGAGTCCAACGTGCACGGCCGGATCCTCGCCGAGGACGTCGAGGTCGACGGCAAGCTCGTCGCCGCGGTCGGCACCGACATCAACGACATCACCGTCACCGCGCTGGTCGAGGCCGGCATCGAGACGGTCCGCACCCGCAGCACGCTGGTGTGCGAGGCCAAGATCGGTGTCTGCGCGACCTGCTACGGCCGCTCGCTGGCCACCGGCAAGCTCGTCGACGTCGGCGAGGCGGTCGGCATCATCGCCGCCCAGTCGATCGGTGAGCCCGGCACCCAGCTGACGATGCGGACCTTCCACACCGGTGGTGTGGCGGGCGCCGACATCACCCACGGTCTGCCGCGTGTCCAGGAGCTCTTCGAGGCCCGCATCCCCAAGGGTGTGGCCCCGATCTCCGAGGTCACCGGCCGGGTTCGCATCGACGAGACCGACAAGACCCGCAAGATTGTCATCACCCCCGACGACGGTGCCGAGGAGATCGCCTACCCGGTCTCCATGCGGTCGCGCCTGCAGGTCACCGAGGGCCAGCACATCGAGGTCGGCCACCAGCTCATCGCCGGTGCCCGCAACCCCAACGAGGTGCTGCGCATCCTCGGCCCGCGCCAGGTCCAGCTGCACCTGGTCGAAGAGGTCCAGCAGGTCTACCGCTCGCAGGGTGTGTCGATCCACGACAAGCACATCGAGGTCATCGTCCGGCAGATGCTCAAGCGCGTGAACGTGCTGGAGTCGGGCGACACCGAGATGCTGCCCGGCGAGCTCGTCGAGCGGCCGAGGTTCGAGCGCATGAACCGCGAGTGCGTCGCCGAGGGCGGCCAGCCGGCCTCCGGCCGTCCGGTCCTCATGGGCATCACCAAGGCCTCGCTCGCGACCGAGTCGTGGTTGTCGGCGGCGTCCTTCCAGGAGACCACCCGGGTCCTGACCGACGCGGCGATCCACGCCAAGTCCGACAGCCTGCTCGGCCTCAAGGAGAACGTCATCATCGGTAAGCTCATCCCGGCCGGTACGGGCATGCCCCAGTACCGCAACATCCGGGTCGAGCCGACCGAGGAGGCCAAGGCCGCGATGTACACGGTCGGCGGCTACGACGGCTCCGCGGCCGACTACACCTTCGGTTCGGGCAGCGGCGAGGCCGTCCCGCTGGAGGAGTACGACTTCGGTCAGTACGGCCGCTAGTCATCTGAGGTTCATCACGGAAGCCCGGCCCCGGCCGGGCTTCCGGCATTTTCACCCCTCATCGCGCGGTATAGTTGACACGGACTCAATCACGGCCTGCGTTCGAAGGCGGGCCGCGGGACTCAAGGTACGAATCCCGACGACCCGTAATCGCGATCGTTTTGACGTGTCGCTACCGGCTGGGTAGTCTTCTCTTTCGTGCCCATGGGTTCATGGGCCCAACACGCGTGCGCGCAGCTTGTCAGCGAAGCGCGCCGTGTGCCCCTGGTTCCCGATTTCCAGGTCCGGGGTGTTGCGCCAACAGTGCGCGACACGCCCGACCGCGTGGGTCGGCGGAGAGGGAAAACCAGCAGGTCATGACACCGGCAGTACCTGCGAATAAGCATGTTCACGATTCACCGGCGAAGGCACGAAACGGAGTTGTTGTAGTGCCCACGATTCAGCAGTTGGTCCGAAAGGGCCGGCAGGACAAGGTCTCCAAGACCAAGACTCCTGCGCTCAAGGGCAGCCCCCAGCGGCGCGGCGTCTGCACCCGCGTCTACACCACCACCCCGAAGAAGCCGAACTCGGCGCTTCGTAAGGTCGCGCGTGTTCGCCTGACCAACGGCATCGAGGTCACCGCATACATCCCGGGCGTCGGCCACAACCTCCAGGAGCACAGCATCGTGCTCGTGCGTGGCGGTCGTGTGAAGGACCTCCCCGGCGTTCGCTACAAGATCATCCGCGGCTCGCTCGACACCCAGGGCGTCCGCAACCGCAAGCAGGCTCGTTCCCGCTACGGCGCCAAGAAGGAGAAGAAGTAATGCCTCGCAAGGGTTCTCCTGGCCGCCGCCAGCTCATGGCCGACCCGGTGTACAACTCGCCGCTGGTCACCGCCCTGATCAACAAGGTTCTCCTCGACGGCAAGCGCTCGATCGCCCAGTCGATCGTGTACGGCGCCCTCGAGGGCTGCAAGGACAAGACCGGCAACGACCCGGTCGTCACGCTGAAGCGCGCCCTGGACAACGTGAAGCCGACCCTCGAGGTCCGCAGCCGCCGTGTCGGTGGCGCGACCTACCAGGTCCCGGTCGAGGTCCGCGCCGCGCGCAGCACCACGCTGGCCCTCCGCTGGCTGGTGCAGTACTCGCGTGCACGGCGCGAGAAGACCATGACCGAGCGCCTCATGAACGAGCTCCTCGACGCCAGCAACGGCCTCGGGGCGAGCGTGAAGAAGCGCGAGGACACCCACAAGATGGCCGAGTCCAACAAGGCCTTCGCCCACTACCGCTGGTAGTCGGCGGATTTTCGACGAGACGACGAGGACGCGAGAGAAGTGGCGACCACGCTTGACCTGGCCAAGGTCCGCAACATCGGGATCATGGCCCACATCGACGCGGGCAAGACCACCACGACCGAACGCATCCTGTTCTACACCGGTATCAACTACAAGATCGGTGAAGTCCACGAGGGCGCTGCCACGATGGACTGGATGGAGCAGGAGCAGGAGCGCGGCATCACGATCACGTCCGCCGCGACGACCTGTGAGTGGATCGGCCACACCATCAACATCATCGACACGCCCGGCCACGTCGACTTCACCATCGAGGTGGAGCGCTCGCTGCGCGTCCTCGACGGTGCCGTCGCGGTGTTCGACGGTGTCGCCGGGGTGGAGCCGCAGTCGGAGACGGTGTGGCGTCAGGCCGACCGCTACGACGTCCCGCGCATCTGCTTCGTCAACAAGATGGACCGTGTCGGCGCGGAGTTCCACCGCTGCGTCGACATGATGATCAGCCGGCTGGGCGCGACCCCCGCGGTCATCCAGCTTCCCTGGGGCGTCGAGGCCGACTTCAAGGGCGTCATCGACCTGGTGAAGATGAAGGGCCTGATCTGGTCCGCCGAGGCCGCCAAGGGCGAGATGTACGACACCGTCGACATCCCCGCCGACCACGTCGAGATCGCCCGTGAATGGCGCGACAAGCTGGTCGAGACCGTGGCCGAGAACGACGACGAGCTGATGGAGCTCTTCCTCGAGGGCGTCGAGCCCACCGAGGAGCAGCTGGTCGCGGCCATCCGCCGCGCCACGCTGACGAGCTCGATCAACCCGGTCCTGTGCGGCACCGCGTTCAAGAACAAGGGCGTGCAGCCCCTGCTCGACGCGATCGTCGCCTACCTCCCCGCGCCGACCGACATCCCGGCCTTCAAGGGCCACGCGGTCAACGACGAGGAGAAGGTCATCGAGCGTCGTCCCGACGTGACCGAGCCGTTCTCCGCCCTGGCCTTCAAGATCATGAGCGACCCCCACCTGGGCAAGCTCACCTACATCCGCCTCTACTCCGGCACCCTTGAATCCGGCACGACCGTGATCAACTCGGTGAAGGGGAAGAAGGAGCGGATCGGCAAGATCTACCAGATGCACGCCAACAAGCGTGAGGAGCGGCCGTCCGCGGTCGCCGGTCAGATCGTCGCCGTGATGGGCCTCAAGGACACCACCACCGGTGACACCCTGTCCGACATCCAGAACCAGGTCGTCCTCGAGTCGATGACGTTCCCGGCGCCGGTCATCAGCGTCGCGATCGAGCCCAAGACCAAGGGCGACCAGGAGAAGCTCGGCACCGCGATCCAGCGTCTGGCGGAGGAGGACCCGTCCTTCCAGGTCCGCCGCGACGAGGAGACCGGCCAGACCGTCATCCACGGCATGGGCGAGCTTCACCTCGAAATCCTGGTCGACCGCATGCGCCGCGAGTTCAAGGTCGAGGCGAACGTCGGTCGTCCCCAGGTCGCGTACCGCGAGACGATCCGCCGCAAGGTGGAGAAGATCGACTACACGCACAAGAAGCAGACCGGTGGTTCCGGCCAGTTCGCCAAGGTCCTCATCGACCTTGAGCCGCTGGGCGAGGGCAACGACGGTTACGAGTTCGAGAACAAGGTCACCGGTGGCCGCATCCCGCGGGAGTACATCCCCTCGGTCGACGCGGGCGCCCAGCAGGCCGCCGAGTTCGGCGTGCTGGCCGGTTACCCCATGGTGGGCGTCAAGGTCACCCTTCAGGACGGTGCGTACCACGAGGTCGACTCGTCCGAAATGGCCTTCAAGATGGCCGGCTCGATGGTCTTCAAGGAGGCCGCGCGCAGGGCCGACCCCGTTCTCCTCGAGCCGATGATGGCCGTCGAGGTCACCACCCCCGAGGACTACATGGGTGACGTCATCGGCGACCTCAACGGTCGTCGCGGGCAGATCCAGGCCATGGACGAGCGGGCCGGCGCCCGTGTCGTCAAGGCCCTTGTTCCGCTCTCCGAGATGTTCGGCTACGTGGGGGACCTCCGTAGCAAGACGCAGGGGCGCGCGAGCTACAGCATGCAGTTCGACTCCTACGCGGAAGTGCCCCCGGGCATCGCCAAGGAGATCGTCGCGAAGGTCCGCGGCGAGTAACACCTCGCCAGCGTCCGGCCGCCACGTCAGTGACGGCCGGACGGGACCGGGCGATTGTAGTCAAGTCAGAAATCTCTAAGGAGACAGAGCAGTGGCCAAGGCCAAGTTCGAGCGGAACAAGCCGCACGTGAACATCGGCACCATTGGGCACATCGACCACGGCAAGACGACTTTGACCGCGGCGATCACCAAGGTGCTTCACGACCGTTTCCCGCAGATCAACGAGGCGACCCCGTTCGACAAGATCGACAAGGCGCCCGAGGAGAAGGCTCGCGGGATCACCATCTCGATCGCCCACGTCGAGTACCAGACGGAGAAGCGCCACTACGCGCACGTCGACTGCCCTGGTCACGCCGACTACGTCAAGAACATGATCACCGGTGCGGCGCAGATGGACGGCGCCATCCTGGTGGTCGCCGCGACTGACGGCCCCATGCCGCAGACGAAGGAGCACGTCCTCCTGGCCCGCCAGGTCGGCGTCCCCTACATCGTCGTCGCCCTGAACAAGGCCGACATGGTGGACGACGAGGAGATCCTGGAGCTCGTCGAGCTCGAGGTCCGCGAGCTCCTCTCGGCTCAGGAGTTCCCCGGCGACGACCTGCCCGTCGTCCGCGTCTCGGCGCTCAAGGCGCTCGAGGGCGACGAGAAGTGGGGCGACTCGATCATCGAGCTCATGACCGCCGTCGACGAGAACGTGCCGGAGCCCACCCGCGCGATCGACAAGCCGTTCCTGATGCCGATCGAGGACGTCTTCTCGATCACCGGCCGCGGCACCGTCGTGACCGGTCGTATCGAGCGTGGCGTCGTCAAGGTCAACGAGACCGTCGACATCATCGGCATCAAGGAGAAGAGCACCACGACCACCGTCACCGGTGTCGAGATGTTCCGCAAGCTCCTTGACGAGGGCCAGGCCGGTGACAACGTCGGTCTGCTCCTGCGCGGCATCAAGCGCGAGGACGTCGAGCGCGGCCAGTGCATCATCAAGCCGGGCACGACCACCCCGCACACCGAGTTCGAGGCCCAGGTCTACATCCTGAGCAAGGACGAGGGCGGCCGCCACACGCCGTTCTTCAACAACTACCGTCCGCAGTTCTACTTCCGTACGACTGACGTGACCGGTGTTGTGAACCTGCCCGAGGGCACCGAGATGGTCATGCCCGGTGACAACACCGAGATGAACGTCCAGCTGATCCAGCCCATCGCCATGGAGGACGGCCTCAAGTTCGCCATCCGTGAGGGTGGCCGTACGGTCGGCGCCGGCAACGTGGTCAAGATCATCAAGTAGTACCCGATGGCCGGGTCCCTGCGGACCCGGCCATCACATTGCTCCACCTGCCGTGATCCCGCAGCCGCTTCGGGTCTCCGAAGTGACTGCCGGATCACGGACACATAGCGGCAACCTGCCGCACGTTACTTGTTCAGACGACAGCGAAGGACACCGAGGCCATTATGGCGGGACAGAAGATCCGCATTCGGCTCAAGGCCTATGACCACGAGGTCATCGACAGCTCGGCCAAGAAGATCGTCGAGACGGTGACGCGTACGGGCGCCAAGGTCGCGGGCCCGGTGCCCCTGCCGACCGAGAAGAACGTGTACTGCGTGATCCGTTCGCCGCACAAGTACAAGGACAGCCGCGAGCACTTTGAGATGCGTACGCACAAGCGGCTGATTGACATCATCGACCCGACGCCCAAGACCGTCGACTCGCTCATGCGGCTCGACCTGCCTGCCGGCGTCGACATCTCGATCAAGCTCTGAGGGAACGCACTGACATGGCTAACCAGATCAAGGGCGTCCTGGGCAAGAAGCTCGGCATGACCCAGGTCTTCGACGACGGCAACCGGATCGTTCCGGTCACCGTCGTGGAGGCCGGTCCGTGCGTGGTGACCCGGGTCCGCACTCCCGAGCGCGACGGCTACTCGGCCATCCAGCTCGGCTTCGGTCAGATCGACCCGCGCAAGGTGAACAAGCCGCTGGGCGACTACCTGCGCAAGCACGACATCACGCCGCGCCGCTACTTCGTCGAGGTCCGCACCGACGACGCCTCCGAGTACACGCTCGGCCAGGAAGTCACCGCCGGCACCTTCGAGGCCGGCCAGTTCGTGGACGTCACGGGCAAGAGCAAGGGCAAGGGCTTCGCGGGTGTCATGAAGCGTCACGGCTTCAAGGGCCTGGGCGCCTCGCACGGTACCCAGCGCAAGCACCGTTCGCCCGGCTCCATCGGTGGCTGCGCCACCCCGGGCCGCGTCTTCAAGGGTCTGCGCATGGCCGGTCGGATGGGCAACGTCCGCACCACCATCCAGAGCCTGAAGGTGCACGCCGTCGACGCCGAGAAGGGCCTCATCCTGATCAAGGGTGCGATCCCCGGCGCCAACGGCAGCCTGGTCCTCATCCGCACCGCTGCCAAGAAGGGGGCTGCCAAGTGAGCACCATTGACGTCCTCGACGCGAGCGGCGCCAAGACCGGCGACTCGGTCGACCTGCCCGAGAGCATCTTCGGCGCCAAGGTCAACGTGCCGCTGATCCACCAGGTCGTCGTGGCCCAGCTGGCGGCTCGCCGCCAGGGCACCCACGCCACCAAGACCCGCGGCGACGTGTCCGGCGGCGGCAAGAAGCCGTACCGCCAGAAGGGCACCGGCCGGGCCCGTCAGGGTTCGACCCGCGCGCCGCAGTTCACCGGCGGTGGCACCGTCCACGGTCCGCAGCCGCGTTCGTACGTGCAGCGCACGCCCAAGAAGATGAAGGCCGCGGCCCTGCGCCAGGCCCTGTCCGACCGGGCCGGCGGCAACCTCGTCCACGTCGTGAGCTCCCTGGTCAGCGGCGAGACGCCGAAGACCAAGGCCGCTCTCGAGGCGCTCCGTAAGATCACCGGCTCGCGCAGCGTGCTCGTGGTCGTCACCGAGCACGACGAGCTGACCTGGCTGAGCCTGCGCAACGCCCCGGAGGTCCACCTCCTGGACGCCGGCCAGCTGAACACGTACGACGTGCTCTGCAGCGACGCCGTCGTCTTCACCAAGGAGGCCTACGACCAGGTCGTGGCCCGCCTGGAGAGCGGTAAGGAAGACGCCTGATGGACAAGATCACCGACCCGCGCGACATCATCATCAAGCCGATCGTCTCTGAGAAGAGCTACGGCCTGATCGACGAGCACAACAAGTACACGTTCCTGGTCAAGCAGGGTGTGAACAAGACGCAGGTGAAGATCGCCATCGAGCAGATCTTCGGTGTGAAGGTCACCGGCGTCAACACCATCAACCGCCAGGGCAAGCGCAAGCGCACCCGCTTCGGCTACGGCCAGCGCCCGGGTACCAAGCGCGCGATCGTCAGCCTTGCGGAGGGCGAGCGCATCGACATCTTCGGCCAAATCGGCTGATCAGGGCTTCACCGCTTTCGTGGCGGTAGGCCAGACGTGTAGGTGGTTGTTTGGCCGCGCGGGTGTCTGGACTGAGGAGCGCAGGGGAGCGAAGCGACCCGAAGCGACGAGGGAAGACACCCGCTGAAAGCGGCCAAACCCGCCGTGCCGAAGGCACGGCAATTAGACAGGGATGAACGAAAAAGATGGGCATCCGTAAATACAAGCCGACGACCCCGGGTCGCCGCGGCGCGAGCGTCTCGGACTTCTCCGAGATCACGCGCAGCACGCCCGAGAAGTCGCTGCTTGCCCCCCTGCACAGCAAGGGCGGCCGTAACGTCCACGGGCGGGTCACCGCTCGGCACCAGGGTGGCGGCCACAAGCGGGCGTACCGGATCATCGACTTCCGACGCCACGACAAGGACGGGATCCCGGCCAAGGTCGCTCACATCGAGTACGACCCGAACCGCACCTCCCGCATCGCTCTGCTGCACTACGCCGACGGCGAGAAGCGCTACATCCTCGCGCCGACCGGCATCAAGCAGGGCGACAAGATCGAGAACGGCCCCGGGGCCGACATCAAGCCGGGCAACTGCCTGCCGCTCCGCAACATCCCGACCGGTACCTTCATCCACGCGGTGGAGCTCCGTCCGGGTGGTGGCGCCAAGCTCGGCCGCAGCGCCGGCGCGCAGATCCAGCTCCTCGCCAAGGAGGGCATGTACGCCACGCTGCGTATGCCGTCCGGTGAGATGCGCCAGGTCGACATCCGCTGCCGGGCGTCGATCGGCCAGGTCGGCAACGCCGAGCAGGCCAACATCAACTGGGGTAAGGCCGGCCGTATGCGGTGGAAGGGCAAGCGCCCGACCGTCCGTGGTGTCGCCATGAACCCGGTCGACCACCCGCACGGCGGTGGTGAGGGCAAGACCTCCGGTGGTCGCCACCCGGTGAACCCGAAGGGCAAGCCCGAGGGCCGCACCCGCCAGGCCAACAAGGCCAGCGACCGCCTGATCATCCGGCGTCGGAGCAAGAGGAAGAAGCGGTAGGAGCAGCCGAAATGCCACGTAGCCTTAAGAAGGGTCCCTTCGTGGACGACCACCTTCAGAAGAAGGTCGACGTCCAGAACGAGAAGGGCACCAAGAACGTCATCAAGACGTGGTCGCGGCGCTCCATGATCGTGCCCGACATGCTCGGCCACACGATCGCCGTCCACGACGGCCGCAAGCACGTCCCGGTGTTCGTCACCGAGTCGATGATCGGCCACAAGCTCGGCGAGTTCGCGCCCACGCGGACGTTCCGCAGCCACGTCAAGGAAGACCGCCGCAGCCGGCGGTAAGCGTCCTTCGAAAAGCAATAGGAGACAGCGATGGAAGCCAGGGCACAGGCGCGGTACGCGCGCCACACGCCCCGGAAGGCCCGCCGCGTGGTGGACCTCATTCGCGGCCTGGGCGCTTCGGAGGCGCAGGCCGTGCTGCAGTTCGCGCCGCAGGCGGCGAGCGAGACCGTTTACAAGGTCCTCTCGTCCGCGATCGCGAACGCCGAGCACAACTTCAAGCTCGACCGCGAGACGCTGGTCGTGAGCCGCGCGTGGGTCGACGAGGGCCCGACGCTCAAGCGGTTCCGCCCCCGCGCTCAGGGTCGCGCCTATCGGATCAACAAGCGGACCAGCCACATCACCGTGATCGTGGAGTCCCGCGAGCCGAAGGGGAGGGCCCGCTAGTGGGTCAGAAGGTTAACCCGCACGGGTTCCGCCTCGGCATCACGACCGACTTCAAGAGCCGGTGGTACGCCGACAAGCTCTACAAGTCGTACGTCGCCGAGGACGTGGCGATCCGCCGCATGCTGCAGAAGGGCATGGAGCGGGCCGGCATTTCCAAGGTCGAGATCGAGCGCACGACCGACCGCGTCCAGGTCGACATCCACACCGCCCGGCCGGGCATCGTCATCGGCCGTCGTGGTGCGGAGGCCGACCGCATCCGCGGCGACCTGGAGAAGCTGACGAAGAAGCAGGTTCAGCTCAACATCCTCGAGGTCAAGAACCCCGAGATCGACGCGCAGCTCGTCGCGCAGGGCGTGGCCGAGCAGCTCTCCAGCCGTGTCTCGTTCCGTCGTGCCATGCGCAAGGCGATGCAGTCCGCGATGAAGAGCGGCGCCAAGGGCATCCGGGTCGCGTGCTCGGGTCGTCTGGGCGGCGCGGAGATGTCGCGCTCGGAGTTCTACCGCGAGGGCCGCGTGCCCCTGCACACGCTCCGCGCCGACATCGACTACGGCTTCTACGAGGCCAAGACGACCTTCGGCCGCATCGGCGTGAAGGTCTGGATCTACAAGGGCGAGGCCCCGACCAGCCGCGCCGAGCGTGAGGCCGCCGCTGCCGGCGCCCGCGCCGGTGGCCAGCGTCGCGACAACGACCGTCGTGGCGGCGGCGCCGAGCGTCCCCGTCGTGGCGGCGGCGACCGTCCGCGCCGCGGTGGCGCCGGTGCCGGTCGTGGCGACCGCGCCCCCCGTAATGAGGCGGCCGCCCAGGCCGCCCCCGAGACCGGCCCGGCGGAGCAGCCGGGTGCTGAAGGGAGCTGACCATGCTGATCCCGCGCAGGGTCAAGCACCGCAAGCAGCACCGGCCTGACCGCAGCGGTGCCGCCAAGGGCGGAACCCGGGTCGTGTTCGGCGAGTTCGGCATTCAGGCGCTTGAGCACTCCTACGTGACCAACCGCCAGATCGAGTCGGCTCGTATCGCCATGACCCGGCACATCAAGCGTGGCGGCAAGGTGTGGATCAACATCTACCCCGACCGTCCCCTCACCAAGAAGCCCGCGGAAACGCGAATGGGTTCCGGTAAGGGTTCGCCCGAGTGGTGGATCGCCAACGTCAAGCCCGGTCGCGTCATGTTCGAGCTGTCGGGTGTCGCCGAGCCCATCGCCCGTGAGGCGCTGCGCCGTGCGATGCACAAGCTCCCCATGAAGTGCCGGTTCGTCAAGCGTGAAGTGGGTGAGGCGTGATGGCTAAGGGCCTGACCGCCGGTGAGCTGCGCGTGGAGGACGGGGAGGTGCTCGTCCAGAAGCTCAAGGAGGCCAAGGAGGAGCTGTTCAACCTCCGCTTCCAGGCTGCGACCGGTCAGTTGGAGAGCCACGGGCGGCTGCGCGCCGTCCGCCGTGAGATCGCCCGTATCTACACCGTGATGCGCGAGCGCGAGCTTGGAATCGTCACGGTCGAGAAGGAGTCGAGCGATGGCTGAAACAACTGAGAACGTCGAGACCACCGAGAAGACCGCGCGGAACTACCGCAAGACCCGTGAGGGTCTGGTCGTCAGCGACAAGATGGACAAGACCGTCGTCGTCGCCGTCGAGGACCGCGTGAAGCACCCGCTGTACGGCAAGGTCATCCGCCGTACGACCAAGTACAAGGCCCACGACGAGGAGAACACCGCCGGCGTCGGCGACCGTGTCCTCCTCATGGAGACCCGGCCGCTGTCGGCGACGAAGCGCTGGCGCGTGGTCGAGATCCTCGAGCGGGCCAAGTAACATAACGCGATCGCGCCTCGTGGGGGCCGTGCTTCGGCCCGGCCCCCATGACGGTGTCCAAGGAGCCTCCCGTACGGGTGGTTCGCCCGCGGCGGCGGCTGTTCCCAGCTGGCGTCGAGGGACAAGACATGTAGGTTCGGCCAGGCTCGGGGCCCGCCCCGAGAACCGGCACGACACATCAGGAGTTCAGCTGTGATTCAGCAGGAGTCGCGACTCAAGGTCGCCGACAACACGGGTGCCAAGGAGATCCTCTGCATCCGCGTTCTCGGTGGCTCTGGGCGTCGCTACGCCGGGATCGGCGACATCATCGTCGCCACCGTCAAGGACGCGATCCCCGGCGGCGGTGTGAAGAAGGGTGACGTCGTCAAGGCCGTCATCGTCCGCACCGTCAAGGAGCGCCGCCGTCAGGACGGGTCGTACATCAAGTTCGACGAGAACGCCGCGGTCATCATCAAGGACAGTGGCGACCCCCGGGGCACGCGTATTTTCGGGCCGGTCGGCCGCGAGCTGCGTGACAAGAAGTTCATGCGCATCATCTCGCTGGCGCCGGAGGTGCTCTAAATGGGGAAGCTGCACGTGAAGAAGGGTGACCTGGTTCAGGTCATCGCGGGCAAGGACAAGGGCGCCAAGGGCCGGGTCATCGCCGCGCTGCCGACCGAGGATCGTGTGATCGTCGCCGGCGTGAACATGATCAAGAAGCACTCGAAGGAGACCAACCAGGGTCCCCGCGGCGCCAAGGAAGGCGGCGTCACCACCCTGGAGGCCCCCATCCACGTGAGCAACGTCAAGAAGCTCAAGGATGACGAGAAGCCGAAGGACGAGGACGCCAAGTGACTGCCCAGACCGCTGAGCGGGTGACCCCCCGTCTCAAGCAGAAGTACCGCGAGGAGATCGCGGCCCAGCTGCGCGAGCAGTTCGGCATCGAGAACGTCATGCTGACCCCCGGTCTCACCAAGATCAAGGTGAACATGGGCGTCGGCGAGGCCGCTCGCGACTCCAAGCTGATCGAGGGCGCCGTGCGCGACCTCACCGCCATCACCGGCCAGAAGCCGGCCGTCGTCCGCGCCCGCAAGTCCATCGCGCAGTTCAAGCTGCGTGAGGGCATGCCGATCGGCGCGCACGTCACGCTGCGCGGCGACCGCATGTGGGAGTTCCTCGACCGCCTGCTGTCGCTGGCCCTGCCGCGTATCCGCGACTTCCGCGGTCTGTCGCCCAAGCAGTTCGACGGGCACGGGAACTACACCTTCGGTCTCACCGAGCAGGTCATGTTCCACGAGATCGACCAGGACAAGGTCGACCGGCAGCGCGGTATGGACATCACGGTCGTCACGACCGCCCGCACAGACGACGAGGGCCGCGCGCTGCTGAAGCTGCTCGGGTTCCCGTTCAAGGAGGCCTGATCCACATGGCGAAGACGTCACTGAAGGTCAAGGCGGCCCGCAAGCAGAAGTTCGAGGTCCGGGCGTACACTCGTTGTTCGCGCTGCGGCCGTCCGCGCGCCGTCTACCGCAAGTTCGGCCTGTGCCGCGTGTGCTTCCGCGAGATGGCGCACCGGGGCGAGCTGCCCGGCATCACCAAGTCCAGCTGGTAATTCCAGAGCATCACTACGCCGTAGGTCCCCTTCATTCTTGGGAAACCGCGGCGAGGAGGGCCATCGATCATGACGATGACCGACCCGATCGCAGACATGCTGACGCGTCTGCGTAACGCGAACTCGGCGTATCACGACACCGTGACCATGCCGTACTCGAAGATCAAGGCGCACATCGCCGAGATCCTCCAGCAGGAGGGTTACATCCAGTCCTGGAGCGTCGAAGACGCCAAGGTTGGCAAGAACCTCGTGGTGGAGCTGAAGTTCGGCCCGAGCCGTGAGCGTTCGCTCGCCGGCATCCGCCGGGTTTCGAAGCCCGGTCTGCGGGTTTACGCCAAGAAGGACAACCTGCCCCGAGTCCTGGGCGGGCTGGGCGTCGCGATCATCTCGACGTCCGGCGGCCTGATGACCGACAAGCAGGCCGGCAAGCGCGGAGTGGGCGGGGAAGTCCTCGCCTACGTCTGGTAAGAGGGGAGGAACCACAGCATGTCGCGAATCGGACGGCTGCCCATCCCTGTACCGAGCGGTGTCGACATCACGATCGACGGCCGGAGTGTCCAGGTCAAGGGCCCGAAGGGCACGCTTTCTCACATCGTCGCCGAGCCCATTGAGGTTTCGCGCGGTGACGACGGCAATCTCGCCGTCACCCGTCCCAACGACGAGAACAAGGTCCGTGCGCTGCACGGCCTGTCCCGCACCCTGATCGCCAACATGGTGACCGGTGTGACCGCGGGTTACTCGAAGACGTTGGAGATCGTCGGCGTCGGCTACCGCGTTCAGGCCAAGGGCCCGACGCAGCTCGAGTTCTCGCTCGGGTTCAGCCACCCGGTGATCGTCGACGCGCCGGAGGGCATCTCCTTCCGCGTCGAGAAGCCGACCCTGTTCCACGTGGACGGGATCGACAAGCAGAAGGTCGGCGAGGTCTCGGCCAACATCCGCAAGCTGCGCAAGCCCGACCCGTACAAGGGCAAGGGCGTGCGCTACCAGGGCGAAGTCGTCCGCAAGAAGGTCGGAAAGGCTGGTAAGTAGTAATGGCTGCGAAGTACGGCAAGCACAGCGCCGCTCGCGCCATTTCGCGAGCCCGCCGCCACCGCCGCGTGCGGAAGAACGTCGTGGGCACGGTCGAGCGTCCGCGCCTGGTCGTGAACCGGTCCGCGCGTCACCTGTTCGTGCAGATCGTCGACGACGGCAAGGGTCACACGATCGTCAGCGCGTCCACCATGGACTCGTCGCTGCGTTCGCTCGAGGCCGACAAGACCGAGAAGGCGAAGAAGGTCGGCGAGCTTCTCGCTCAGCGGGCCAAGGACGCCGGGATCACTTCGGTCGTCTTCGACCGTGGTGGCAACCGCTACGCGGGTCGCATCGCGGCCCTGGCGGACAGCGCCCGTGAAGGCGGGTTGAGCTTCTGATGACCCGTCCTATGAGCAATGAGAAGAGGAACCACTGATGGCTGGAGCTCCGCGTCGGGGTGCCGGCGGCGGTGGCGAGCGGCGGGAACGTCGTGACGATCGCCGCGGTGGCGCCCAGGAGAAGGGCGTCTCGTACATCGAGCGCGTCGTGAAGATCAACCGCGTGGCCAAGGTCGTCAAGGGTGGTCGGCGCTTCAGCTTCACCGCGCTGGTCATCGTCGGCGACGGCAACGGCCTCGTCGGGGTCGGCTACGGCAAGGCCAAGGAAGTGCCCGCGGCGATCGCCAAGGGCGTCGAAGAGGCCAAGAAGCACTTCTTCAAGGTGCCGCGCATCCAGGGCACCATCCCGCACACCGTGCAGGGCGAGGACGCCGCCGGCGTCGTCCTCCTGCGTCCGGCCTCGCCCGGTACCGGTGTCATCGCGGGTGGCCCGGTGCGCGCGGTCCTGGAGTGCGCCGGGATCCACGACGTGCTGTCCAAGTCGCTCGGCTCGGACAACCCGATCAACATCGTGCACGCCACCGTGGCGGCTCTGAAGGGCCTCTCGCGCCCCGAGGAGATCGCCGCCCGTCGTGGTCTGCCGATCGAGGACGTCGCCCCCAAGGCGATGCTCAAGGCGCGCGCCGAGGGTCTCGCCGAGGCTGCGGCCGCTGCGAAGGCGGGGAGCTGAACATGGCCCGCCTGAAGATCACGCAGACCCGGTCCAAGATCGGCGGCAAGCAGAACCAGCGTGACTCGCTGCGTTCGCTTGGCCTGAAGCGAATCGGCGACGTCGTCGTGAAGGAGGACCGTCCCGAGATCCGCGGGATGGTCGCCGTCGTGACGCACCTCGTCGAGGTTGAAGAGGTCGACTAGTCATGACTGAGAACGCACCGCTGAAGATTCATGACCTGCGTCCCGCCCCGGGTGCCAACAAGGCCAAGGTCCGCAAGGGCCGTGGCGAGGGCTCCAAGGGCAAGACGTCCGGTCGTGGTACGAAGGGTTCCCACTCGCGTACCACCGTGCCTCTCGGCTTCGAAGGTGGCCAGGTTCCGCTCCAGCGGCGGCTGCCGAAGCTGAAGGGCTTCTCCAACTCCCTGTTCAAGACGACCTACCAGGTCGTCAACCTTGACAAGCTGGGCGAGGTCTTCTCCTCCGGTGGCGACGTGACCGTCGCCGACCTGGTGGCGAACGGTCTGGTCCGGAAGAACGAACTGGTCAAGGTTCTCGGAACCGGCGAGATCTCCGTGGCGTTGAACGTGCAGGCGCACGCCTTCTCCGCCAGCGCCAAGGAGAAGATCGCCGCGGCCGGCGGCTCCACCACGGAGCTGTAGGCCGCACGCATCACGAGGCGCGGGGGCTCGCTATGAGCCTCCGCGCCCGTAGTGCGTTAGAGTTCGCTGGACAGTCAGCCGAGTCTCGCTGTCAAAGCGCTCGTTTTCCATTTGCAAGACCCGTTGTTTTGGTAAGACCCGCAAGAAGACCTGCCGATGGACGACCCCCGCACCATCGCTCACCGTTACCGCGTCTCTGGCGCGCAGGAGGGACCGTGCTAACCGCTCTTACCCGGGCATTCCGGACGCCGGACCTGCGCAAGAAGCTGCTTTTCACCCTGGGTATCATTGTGATCTTCCGCCTGGGCTCGGTGCTGCCGACGCCAGGTGTGAACACCGAGAACGCCCGTAAGGCTCTGGAAGCAGCTCAATCTAGCGAACTCAGCAGCATCTACGGGATGGTCCAGCTCTTCAGTGGCGGCGCGTTGCTGAAGCTTTCAGTGTTCGCGCTGGGCATCATGCCCTACATCACGGCCAGCATCATCCTGCAGCTGCTGACTGTCGTGATCCCCCGCCTCGAAGCCCTCAAGAAGGAGGGCCAGGCGGGCACTGCGAAGATCACACAGTACACCCGGTATCTCACCATCGGCCTGGCGGTTCTCCAGTCGACGGCGTTCGTCGCGCTGGCCCGGTCCGGACAGTTGTTCGGCACCTCCGCCAACGATCTCCCGATCCTGCTCAACGACGACATCTTCACCGTCGTCGTGATGGTCATCACGATGACCGCGGGTACGGCCGTCATCATGTGGCTCGGTGAGCTCATCACCGACCGCGGCGTCGGCAACGGCATGTCGATCCTGATCTTCACTCAGATCATCGCGGTCTTCCCGTCGGAACTGATGAACATCTTCCGGCAGAAGGGCGCCTTCACCTTCACGATCGTCATGATCGTCGGCATCTTCATGATCGCCGCGGTCGTCTTCGTGGAGCAGGCTCAGCGCCGCATCCCGGTGCAGTACGCCAAGCGCATGGTCGGCCGCCGGATGTACGGCGGCACCTCGACCTACATCCCGCTGAAGGTCAACCAGGCCGGCATCATCCCGGTCATCTTCGCCTCCTCGCTGCTCTACCTGCCGCAGCTGCTGGTGACGCTGTTCGCCAACAGCCAGGAGAGCAACGCCGTGGTCGAGTGGATCGCGCAGAACTTCGGTTCCGGCGACACCCCGATCTACATGGCGACGTTCTTCCTCCTGATCGTGTTCTTCACCTACTTCTACGTGTCCATCACCTTCAACCCCGTTGAAGTCGCCGACAACATGAAGAAGTACGGTGGGTTCATCCCGGGCATCCGTCCGGGCCGGCCGACCGCCGAGTACCTGAACTACGTGCTCACCCGGTTGACCGCGCCGGGGTCGCTGTATCTGGGCCTGATCTCCATGGTCCCGATCTTCGCCCTCACGCTGGCCGGCGCGACCCAGAACTTCCCGTTCGGAGGAACGAGCATTCTGATCATGGTGGGTGTCGGTCTCGACACGGTGAAGCAGATCGAGAGCCAGCTGCAGCAGCGCAACTACGAGGGCTTCCTGAGATAGTGCGTCTCGTCCTGGTCGGGCCCCCCGGAGCGGGCAAGGGGACGCAGGCCCAGTTCATCGCATCACATCTGTCGATCCCGAAAATCTCGACAGGTGACATTTTCCGCGCCAACGTGTCGGGTGGCACGGAGCTCGGAAAGCTGGCCAAGACCTACATGGACCGCGGGGACCTGGTTCCCGACGAGGTCACGATCGCGATGGTCCGCGGTCGCCTCGCGGAAGACGACGCGCAGGATGGTTTCCTGCTCGACGGATTCCCGCGGAACGTGGCGCAGGCCGAGGTCCTCAAGAAGATGCTGGCTGACCTGGGCTCCGGGCTCGACCTGGTGCTGGAACTCGTGGTCGACGACGACGAGGTGGTCCGCCGCCTCGCCGGTCGCCGCACCTGCCGCTCGTGCGGCAAGGTCTGGCACCTCGACTTCGACCCGCCGAAGAAGGAGGGCGTCTGCGACGCCTGCGGCGGCGAGTTGTTCCAGCGTGACGACGACCGTGAGGAGACCATCAGGCACCGCCTGGAGGTCTACCAGGAGCAGACGTCGCCGCTGATCAACTTCTACGCCGACGAGGGCATCCTCCGGGGCGTCGACGCCACCGGTCCGGTCGAAGAGGTCACCGGCCGCGCGATGGGCGAACTGCGCAAGTTCACCCGCGAGCACGCCGAAGACGACGACGAGAGCTAGACCGTCAGACCCACTCGGAACGCCATCTCACGGATCACGTGGGGTGGCGTTCCGTGTATGTGGGAGACAATGTTATTGATTCGGGCATATGCCCCTGAAAGATGATCCACCCAAGGGGTGCCTACGGGATGTTTCGCAAGAACAAGCACGGGATCCAGATCAAGTCGGCCGAGCAGATCACCAAGATGCGCGCGGCCGGTCTCGTCGTGGGGCGCACGCTCGACCTGCTGAAGCGGTCGGTCGAGCCGGGCATGACGCCGCTCGACCTCGACGCCATCGCCGAGAAGGCGATCAGGGACGAGGGCGCGATCCCGTCCTTCAAGGGCTACCAGGGTTTCCCGGCGACGATCTGCGCGTCGGTCAACCAGGAGGTCGTCCACGGCATCCCCACCGACACGCGGCCGCTGCGCGAGGGCGACATCATCTCGATCGACTGCGGGGCCATCCTCGACGGCTGGCACGGCGACTCGGCCGTCACCGTCCCGGTGGGGGAGGTCGACCCGAAGCTGCTGGAGCTGATCCGGGTCACCGAGGAGTCGATGTGGGCCGGCATCCGGGCCCTGAAGGTCGGCGCCCACCTGTCGGACATCGGCCACCAGGTCGAGCGCTACGTGCGCTCCCAGGGGCGCTACGGCATCCCCCAGGAGTACGGCGGCCACGGCATCGGCACCGAGATGCACATGGACCCGTGGGTGGCCAACCACGGCAAGCCCGGCCGGGGCCCGAAGCTGGAGGCCGGCATGTGCCTCGCGATCGAGCCGATGGTGAACCTCGGCACCGACCAGACCCGCGTGCTGGCCGACGACTGGACGGTCGTCACCCAGGACGGCAAGGCGTCGGCGCATTTCGAGCACAGCGTGGCGGTCACCGCGGAAGGCCCGCTCGTTCTGACGGCCATCGACGGCGGCAAAGAACGGCTCACCGCCTCATAATTGGTAAAAAGACGCATTGGGAGGTTCGACGATGGCATTCAGTCCGGAGATGCGCGCCTCCGACGCCGACCGCGAGAAGGTCGCGGCCGCGCTTCGGGAGCACATGGTCGTCGGCCGCCTGAACGCCGATGAGTTCAACGAGCGCCTGGAGGCGGCCTACGCCGCCAAGACGTTCGGCGAGCTCCGGGTGCTCACCCGCGACCTCCCCGACATCGACCTGAAGAACCTCCCCGCCCGCCCCGAGCCGATGAAACCGCAGGCAGCCCCGGTGTCGGGGAACCTGAAGGGGGCGTGGGGAGGCTGGGCGTTCGTCTCCCTGGTCAACTGGGGCGTCTGGATCGTCATCGCGGTGACGAGCGGGGAACTGGTCTATCCGTGGCCGTTGTGGGTGATGGGCCCGTGGGGGATCGGGCTGCTCATCGCGACTCTCGCCCAAAGTCAGAACAACGGGAAAAAGCGCGAATTGGGCCCCTGAATGTGCCGTTGTGCACGCTCGGCATTGAGTGTGCATTCGTCCACAGAACTGCAGGTCGGGTCTTCCTAATGTGAGCGGTGTCCGGAGATGAGCAGCATCCCCGGAGGGTCTCACTGGAGGACAGAAAAATGCGCAAGCTCCCCCGCGTTCTCGCCGGCACCGCCCTCGCCGCCGGTCTCATGGCGGGCGCCATGGCCGCCCCCGCGACCGCCAGCGCCACCGCCTCGACCGGCTCGGCCTCGGCCGCCTCGTCCAAGCACTTCTTCGGCCCCTACTTCTCCCACTGGGGCGACAAGTTCGAGAAGAGCCACCGGTCCTACTTCAAGGGCTACTGGACCAAGAGCGGCAACCAGTACTGGTTCTACGGCGACCTGTTCGACACCGACCGCGACCGCCAGTGGTCGTACGTCTGGTACCGCTACACCGACCGCTTCGGCAAGAGCCACACGAAGTGGTTCAAGAACCGCTCCTTCGGCCACGGCGACTTCGACAAGTTCTTCGGCTTCAAGAAGGGCTTCGTCCGGGACGTGGACTTCCGGGTCTGCGAGGGCACCAGCCGGTTCGACGACTGCGGTGGCTGGAACGACGCGTTCTAAGCCGTGCGGCACCTGCAGAAACAGGGCCCGTCCTGACCAGGACGGGCCCTATTCCCATTCATGGGCACTCTTTGCCCTACGGGCTCGTTGACCGGGTTCCCGCCGGGTAGGTGATCTTTGTCGGCCGGGTGGGAGTCCCTCGGCCGCCGGGCGTCCTGGCTGAGCGGGCCGCCCGGGCGCGAAGCCACCGGGCCCACCCGATCCGGCATGTCGGCGGTGCCGGACGGGTGGGCTCGGTTTTGCGCTATCCTGGAATGCGGTTGTGTACGAGGGCCCGTTCTGTGTGATCGTTTCGCGTTCCGCACCGGGTTGCCGTACACTCCTTTGTCGGTTCACTATGACCTTTTGCGTGGCGGCCTTGCAGCCGCCGCTCTCTGAACGCCTGAAGGTCGCGGCTGATTAGTGTTCCGAAGCCTCAGACGACCGAGCATCAGTGAAACGTGAGGATCTTTTGGCCAAGAAAGACGGCGCCATCGAGATCGAGGGCACTGTGGTCGAGTCGCTCCCGAACGCCATGTTCCGGGTGCAGCTTGACAACGGCCATAAGGTCCTGGCCCACATCAGCGGCAGGATGCGCATGCACTACATCCGCATCCTCCCGGACGACCGGGTCGTCGTGGAGCTGAGCCCCTACGACCTGACCCGCGGTCGGATCGTCTACCGGTACAAGTAGGAACGATTAAGGACTATGAAGGTCAAGCCGAGCGTCAAGAAGATCTGTGACAAGTGCAAGGTGATCCGCCGGCACGGTCGAGTCATGGTGATCTGCGACAACCTGCGCCACAAGCAGCGTCAGGGCTAGTCGCCGCCGGCCCCTGCTGAGTCCGTCCACGGTGACGGACTCGACGCATGTGCGGGGCCGGGACTTGTAATCGCGCGCCACACTCGCGAAGGCGCCCCTTTCCGGGGTGAACCACGCGGGAGACCCCCGGTCGGAGGCCGGGGCCCTCACCCCGGGCATTGGGGAGGGGCGTGGGGCGCAGGACCTCCGCGAAACGAAGGAGAATGCCCGACCATGGCTCGCCTGGTTGGCGTCGACCTCCCCCGCGACAAGCGGCTGGAGATCGCTCTCACCTACATTTACGGCATCGGCCGTACCCGCGCGCTCGAGATCCTCGAGGCCACCGGCGTCTCCGGTGACCTGCGGGTGCACCAGCTCAGCGACACCGAGCTCGTGCCCATGCGTGACTACATCGAGGCCAACTTCAAGATCGAGGGTGACCTCCGCCGCGAAGTTCAGGCCGACATTCGTCGCAAGATCGAAATTGGCTGCTACCAGGGCATCCGGCACCGCAAGGGCCTGCCCGTCCACGGTCAGCGGACGCAGACGAACGCGCGTACCCGCAAGGGCAAGAAGAAGACCGTGGCCGGCAAGAAGAAGCCCGGCAAGAAGTAGTCCTTAGCTGCAGCCCATTTCAGGAGATAGCGCTTAAATGCCGCCGAAGAGCCGCCAGGGCGCACCGAAGAAGGTGCGCCGCAAGGAAAAGAAGAACGTCGCTCACGGGCACGCCCACATCAAGAGCACGTTCAACAACACGATCGTCTCGATCACCGACCCGAACGGGAACGTGATCTCCTGGGCCAGCGCCGGCCACGTCGGGTTCAAGGGCTCCCGTAAGTCCACCCCGTTCGCCGCCCAGATGGCCGCCGAGAACGCCGCTCGCCGCGCCATGGAGCACGGCATGCGCAAGGTCGACGTCTTCGTCAAGGGCCCCGGTTCCGGCCGGGAGACCGCGATCCGTTCGCTGCAGGCGACCGGGCTCGAGGTCGGGTCCATCCAGGACGTGACGCCGGTCCCGCACAACGGTTGCCGTCCGCCGAAGCGCCGCCGCGTCTGACGTCCAGGAGATAAGAGAAAATGGCTCGTTACACGGGTGCGGACTGCAAGCTCTGCCGTCGAGAGAAGACCAAGCTCTTCCTCAAGGGCAAGAAGTGCGAGTCCGCGAAGTGCCCCATCGAAATCCGTCCTTACCCCCCGGGTGAGCACGGTCGCGGTCGTCCCAAGGAGTCTGAGTACCAGCTCCAGCTTCGTGAGAAGCAGAAGACCCGCCGCATCTACGGCATCCTCGAGAAGCAGTTCAGGAACTACTACGAGGAAGCCAACCGCAAGTCCGGCAAGACCGGCGAGAACCTCCTCCAGATCCTGGAGAGCCGTCTCGACAACGTGGTCTACCGCGCCGGTTTCGCGGAGTCGCGTGACGCCGCCCGCCAGCAGGTCCGCCACGGTCACGTGATCGTGAACGGCAAGAAGGTGGACATCCCGTCCTACCGCGTCCGCGAGCACGACATCGTGGAGATCCGCGAGAAGTCGCGCAACCTCATGCCCTACGAGGTGGCCCGCGCCACCGCCGGTGACAAGACCGTCCCGGCGTGGCTGGGTGTCGCCCCCGAGGCCATGCGGGTGCTCATCCACCAGCTCCCGGTCCGCCAGCAGATCGACACGCTGGTCCAGGAGCAGCTCATCGTCGAGCTCTACTCCAAGTAAGTAGTGCTCCTTGATGCCGCATGGTCCGGTTTGACCGGATCGTGCGGCATCATGGTTGTTGTCGAGTGGCGTCAAATAGCGGGCGCCGCCTGTGAAGGGAATCACGCATGCTCATCGCACAGCGTCCCAGTCTCGTCGAGGAGTCCCTCGAGGAGCACCGGTCCAAGTTCGTCATCGAGCCGCTGGAGCCGGGCTTCGGTTACACCATCGGCAACTCCGTGCGGCGCACGCTGCTGTCGTCCATTCCGGGCGCGGCCGTGACCTCCATCCGCATCGAGGGTGTGCTCCACGAGTTCTCGACCGTTCCCGGGGTCAAGGAAGACGTCACCGACATCATCCTGAACCTCAAGAACCTGGTCGTCTCCTCCGAGCACGACGAGCCGGTGGTCATGTACCTGCGCAAGCAGGGCCCCGGTGAGGTCACCGCCGCCGACATCGCGCCCCCGGCCGGTGTCGAGGTGCACAACCCCGACCTCCACATCGCCACGCTGAACGGCAAGGCGAAGCTGGAGATGGAGCTGACCGTCGAGCGCGGTCGCGGCTACGTCTCCGCCGCCCAGAACAAGCAGCCCGGCCAGGAGATCGGCCGTATTCCGATCGACTCCATCTACTCGCCGGTGCTCAAGGTCACCTACAAGGTCGAGGCGACGCGTGTCGAGCAGCGCACCGACTTCGACCGGCTGATCCTCGACGTCGAGACCAAGCCGTGCATGAAGCCCCGCGACGCGGTGGCCTCGGCCGGCAAGACCCTCGTCGAGCTCTTCGGCCTGGCCCGTGAGCTCAACGTCGAGGCCGAGGGCATCGACATCGGCCCGTCGCCGACCGACGCCGCCCTTGCGGCCGACCTGGCGCTGCCGATCGAGGAGCTCAACCTCACCGTCCGGTCCTACAACTGCCTCAAGCGCGAGGGCATCCACACCGTGGGCGAGCTCGTCGCGCGCAGCGAGCAGGACCTGCTGGACATCCGCAACTTCGGTGCGAAGTCCATCGAAGAGGTCAAGCAGAAGCTGCACGAGATGGGTCTCGCGCTCAAGGACAGCCCGCCCGGATTCGACCCGTCCGCTGTCGCCGGTGGCGGCTACGACGACGAGGACGGCGGCTTCATCGAGACCGAGCAGTACTGATTTTTCGCAGATAGAACGATCGTTCGATCGGCCCGACCCCGGTACCTGATACGGCCGGGGCGGGTTATCCAAAGGAGCATGTCATGCCCAAGCCCGCCAAGGGTGCACGTCTCGGTGGTTCCGCGGCGCACGAGAAGCTGATCCTGTCGAACCTGGCGACGCAGCTGTTCCAGCACGGCAAGATCAAGACCACCGAGGCCAAGGCCAAGCGCCTGCGCCCGGTGGCCGAGCGCCTGATCACCAAGGCGAAGAAGGGCGACATCCACAACCGTCGCCAGGTGCTGACCGTCGTCCGCGACAAGAGCGTCGTGCACCACCTCTTCACCGAGATCGCGGTGACCTTCGCCGAGCGTCCCGGTGGCTACACCCGGATCACCAAGATCGGTCAGCGTAAGGGTGACGCCGCTCCCATGGCCGTCATCGAGCTCGTCTCCGAGCCGCTGAACGCCGTCACCACGACCCGCAAGGCCCCCGAGCCCGCCGCCGCCCCGGCGTCGGAGCCGAAGGCCGCGGAGCTCGACGAGGTCGAGGAGACCAAGGCGTCCGCCGACGAGGCCGAGGTCACCGAGACCGAGGCCAAGAAGGACGACGAGGCCTGATCCGTCAGGTCTCACGGGTCCGGTGTCCCTTACCAGGGCGCCGGACCCGTTTCTTTTCACCGAAGGGGTTTCTCGATGCGGCTGCGGCTCGATCTGGGCTATGACGGGACCGAGTTCTCGGGATGGGCCAAGCAGCCCGGCAGGCGTACCGTCCAAGGAGAGCTGGAAGCCGCGCTGGGCCGCATCCTGCGCCTGCCCGAGCCGCCGTCTCTGACGGTGGCCGGCCGCACCGACGCGGGCGTGCACGCGCGCGGCCAGGTCGCCCACGTCGATCTCGACGACGACGTCGAGGAACCGGCCATGCTGCTGCGGCGGCTCGCGGGCGTGCTGCCCCTCGACGTGCGGGTGAACCGGGTCAGCGTCGCCCCGCCCGGCTTCGACGCCCGCTTCTCGGCGCTGTCCCGCCGGTACGGCTACCGCGTGAGCGACAACGCCGGGGGAGTCGACCCGCTGCGGCGCAAGGACGTGCTCTGGTACAACCGGCGCCTCGACCTCGGGCTGCTGAACGCCGGATCGGCGGCCCTGCTCGGCGAGCACGACTTCGCGGCCTTCTGCAAGAAGCGCGAGGGCGCGACCACGATCCGCGAGCTCCAGCGGTTGTCGTGGGAGCAGGACGACACGTTCCTGACGGCGACGGTGGTCGCCGACGCCTTCTGCCACTCGATGGTCAGGGCCCTGGTGGGTTCCCTGCTGATGGTCGGCGACGGACGCCAGCCGGTCGAATGGCCCGGCGAGGTGCTCCGGCGCGCGGTCCGCGATTCAGGCGTGCACGTCGCGCCGGCGCTCGGGCTGACGCTGGAGGAGGTGCGCTATCCGGCCGACGCCGAGCTGGCGGGCCGGGCGGCGATGACCCGCCGGGTGCGCACCCTCAGCGCCTAGCTGGTGACGCGCTTCTCGATGATCTCGGCGGTCTGGTCGCGGAAGGCGCCGCTGACCGGGCCGAGGTCCTTCTCCTTCTCGGCCGGGGTGTGGCCGTCGGCGTAGGTGGCGTAACTGAAGACGATGTAGCGCCCCCAGACCATGCCCGCCGCGTAGCCGCCGCTGATCGCCACCCGGTCGGCGCCCGAGTCGGCGTCGCCGTTGAGGCCGCGGAACCACAGGTTGCTGCCGAGGTTCTTGGTCTGGTCGACGGCCAGGGCCGCGTTCTTGGTGGGCAGCACGGCGATGCCGGTGGTGACGGCGTACTGCTTCTTGCCGTCGACGTAGGTCGCGCGCAGCACCCGGCGGCAGTCGTTCTCCGACAGGGACTGGGCGAACGCGCCGGCGGCGGCCGAGGCGCAGTCGTCGGTGATGTTGACCTTGACGCGCTTGAAGGTGCGGCCGTTCACGCTGATCTTCGCGTCGGGGAACGCCTCGCTGAGGGTCAGCTTGCGCGGGTCGGTCGTCTCGGAGTCGAGCATCGCCGCCTCGACCGTCGGGGCCGGGTCGGCCTCGCCGCCGGGGGCGGCGGGGGCGTCGGTCACCGGGGGAGCCGCGACCTCCTCGGCCGGGGTCTCCTCGCCCGCGTAGGCCAGGTAGGCCGACGTGCCGATGGCCGCGATCACGACCAGGGCGCCCCCGGCCAGCAGCACCTTCTTGGCGCCGCCGCCCTTCTTCTTGGCCGGCGCCTCGGTGATCGGCGCGGCCTCGGCCGGGCGGTAGCCCTTGGGCAGCGGCGGATGGACGATCCCCTCGGTCACCGGCGCGGCGCCCAGGCTCTCGAACCCCCGGCCCGGTGACGCCGGCGCGGCCGGCGGCACGGGGGGAGTGAAGAGGTTCTCCTGGGTCTGGTCGGGCTGAGGGTCGACCTTCTGCAACGGCATCTCCGGGTCGGTGGGGACGTCGGCGGCGGTCCCGTTCACCGCGCCGAACGATTGCGGGCTCTCCTGGACGGCCGGGTCGAACGCCTGGAAGGCCGGTTGTTCCTCGCGCGGGATCGTCGTCTCGGCGGGCTCCTCGTCGGGGATCGCGGCCGACGGCCACGGGGTGCCGGTGTCGCTGGCCCACTGCTGGGCGGGCGGCCACGTGCCCGCCTCGGGACGCTCGCCCGGGACGGTGGCCACCCCCGTGTCGGATTCGGCGGGCGCCTCGGCCGCGTGGGCGGCCGAAGGCCAGTGGCGCGGGTAGACGGGCGGGTCGTCGTGGGACTCGACCGCCTCGCCGGAGGCGGCCTGCTCCTCGCCGGGCAGGCGCGGCGGCCAGACGGCGATGTCGCCCGGCTCGCCGGGTCGCTCGCTCTCGGCGGCGGGCCACTCGGGGAGCGGCGGGAGACCGGAGGTGGTGGCGTCGGCGGGCTCCTCGACGGGCACCGAGGGCTCCGGGGCGGGCGCGGTCGACGCGGTGGGCGCGGCGGGCCAGCCCTGCCACTGCTGCGCCGGGGGCCACGAACCGGCCTTGCCGTGGTCGCGCGTCTCTTCGGTCTCGGGGTCGTACGCGGGCGGCGGCCAGGCGGCGTCGCGGTCGCGGGTCTCCTCGGTGTCGGCGGAGTAGACCGGCGGCGGCCAGGCGGACCGGGTGTCCTGGGTGTCGACGTCGGCTTCGGGCGCCTGCGGCGGCTGCCAGGCGGACCGGGAGTCGAACGTGTCCTCGGTGCCCGGATCGTAGACGGGGGCGGCCGGGACCGGCCACGGGGACCTGGGGTCGCGGGTCTCCTCGGTCTCCGGGTCGTACGCCGGAGGGGGCCACGCGGACTGGGGGGCGGGCGAGGTCTTCGGGAAGCCGAAGTGGCCCGTCGGGGGAGCCTCGGGGGTGTGCTCGGTCACCGGCGCGGGCGGCTGCCAGGAGCGGGGCGTCGGCCAGGTCGGGACCGGGTCGGCGGGCTGTCCGGCGTCTTCCGGGGCGAACCACCCCCCGGACTCGGCCGGCTCGCGCGCGGGGGCCGGGGGCCACGTCGGGGGCTCTGCGGGCCGCGCTTCGGGAGCGGGCGGCCACTCAGGCTGGGCAGGGCGGGCCGTCGATACGGCGAACCAGCCGTTGCCGGAGCCCTCGCCGGGCTGCGGGTAGTTCTCGTCACGAGCCGACTGCCCGAAACTGGGCGGGGGCACCTTGCCCTCGTGGTCGTGCTCGGAGGCGGAATCCTGGCCACGCATACCCGGAAGCGTATCGGCGCACGCGAGATCGTCGTGCCGCTATGGGCGTTTCCGCATCGTGCTAGCCGGGCCGCCCCCGCACTGACCTGGTGTCGAGCGCGGGGAACACGGTGGCGTCGGTGATGTCGACGGCTGCCTGGTATAGGCGCTTGAGCTCGGCTTTCTTCGGTTCGTGCCCGTCTTTGAACTGGAACCAGAGCAGAATCGCATAATGCCCCTGGGTCCAGCCGCCGGCGTAGGCCTCGCCGTCGCCGAGCTCCTTGGTGTGGTCGTCGTCGCCGGCCAGCGGCTTCAGGTAGTCCTTGCGCTCCTTGCCCGCCCCGGCCCCGGCGACGGTCTTGGCGGCCTTGCTGGTCTTCAGGTTGGCGACGCCGACGGTGCCGATCACGGTGCCCTTGGCGTCGTGGAAGCTGGCGCGGGCGAGCTGCGTGCAGCCGGCCGCCTTCAGGGCCTTCTGGAGCTTGTCGCCGGTGACCGCGTCCTTGCAGTCCTTCTTCTTCATGTCCCGGACGGTCATCTTGTAGGACCGGCCCTTGATCTTGAAGCGGCTGCGGCCGAAGATCTCGTTCAGGGTGAGCGGCTCGGGGTCGGTCTCGCGCGAGGCGGCGTAGCCGAACGTGCCTCCGGGGGCGACCGGGAGGCTTGGTTTGGGCGCGGCCGACGTTTCGGCGGCGGGCGGGGCGGCGGCGTCAGAGCAGCCGGTGACCAGGCCGACGACCAGGGTGGCGACCAGACCGGCGGGGACGGCGCCGGCGAACCGGCGTCTGGCGGGGGTACCCATGACCTTGAGATTAACCGCAGACCGGGTCAGGAATACCCGAAGTCCTGCGTCCACCACGGCCCGCCGGGTTCGAGGGTGACGCCGACGCCGGTCACGGTCAGCTGGCAGTTGAGGATGTTGCGCCGGTGGGAGGGGCTGTTCAGCCAGCTCTTCACCGCGTCGGCGGCGCTGCTGTAGCCCTTGGCGATGTTCTCGGCGCCGCCCAGCCGGTAGCCGGCGCGGGTCATGCGGTCCCAGGGGCTCGCGCCGTCGGGCGACTCGTGGACGAACTTCCCGGTCGCCGCCATCTCGGCGGAGTGCTGCCGGGCCGAGGACACCAGCCGGTGGTCGATGCGCAGCTTGGGGCAGCCCGCCTTGGCGCGGGCCTCGTTGACGAAGAAGACCACGTTGGCCTCGAGTTCGGCGACGTGGCCGCTGACGCGGGACGGGGTGGGGCCGGTGTCGCCGCCGGGGGAGGCCACCGACTCCTCGCCGCCCACGGGCGCGACCGGGACCAGCCCGGGACGGTGCCGGGGCGGCGGCGACGGGGTCGCCTTGGCGGCCGGCTGGTTGTCGCGCAGGTAGACCTCACTGGAGCCGTTGCCCAGCACGGTGATCCGGCCGATCACGATGCCGAGGACCAGGACCGCCAGGACGCATGCCAGAACGCCCAGCAGCGTCCCGCGTCGGGCGCTTGGCTGGGAATGCCGGTTGTGAGGGTTCTGCCACATACCGCAGCCAAATATAGGGATCCGAGAGCCTGTTGAAAATGAGAATGGAGAGACCGGATGGGTACCTGACCCGCAGATCAGGGCAGCGGAGTAAGCGCTCCGTTTTGGACCGTTGCGTTTTGCTCAACTCGGCGGCTGCGGGTATGGTGGTGGATCGTTGTGTGTGCTTCAGTCCTTCGCTGACTGAACACGGCGCGTCCGGCGTCATCTCCCGTATGTGTGGAGACGGATGGTTGTGCGTCGTGGGCCCGCGCGACCTCCGACTGTTCACCATCCGACAGAAGGCACTGCCGTGAGCACGTTCACCCCGAAGCCCAACGACGTCGATCGTCAGTGGTACGTCATCGACGCCACCGACGTCGTGCTCGGCCGGCTGGCCAGCCACGTCGCGGTCCTGCTCCGTGGCAAGCACAAGCCGATCTTCGCGAACCACGTCGACACCGGCGACTTCGTGATCATCGTCAACGCCGACAAGATCGCTCTGTCCGGCAACAAGCTGGAGCAGAAGAAGGCTTACCGCCACTCCGGTTACCCGGGCGGTCTGCGTTCGGTCACCTATGGCGAGCTGATGGAGAAGCGTCCCGACCGGGCCGTCGAGAAGGCCGTCAAGGGCATGCTGCCCAAGAACGCCCTCGGGCGGAAGATGGCCAAGAAGCTCAAGGTCTACGCCGGTCCGGAGCACCCGCACAAGGCGCAGAGCCCGGTGCCCTTCGAGATCACTCAGATCGCCCAGTAACGCCGAGCCAGGAAAGTTAAGAGGAGAACCGTGGCTGAGACCACCGGTACCGAGACGCTCGTCGAGGGCGAAGTCGAGGACTTCGCGGGCGAGGAATTCCCGTCCGAGTACACCACCGAGTCGGCTCCCGCCGCCGACGCCCCCGTGCGCAAGCCCGTCACCACGGGCAACTCGTACGGCACCGGCCGCCGCAAGGAGGCCGTGGCCCGTGTCCGGATCGTTCCGGGCACCGGCAAGTGGACCATCAACGGTCGTAGCATCGACGTCTACTTCCCGAACAAGGTCCACCAGCAGATCGTCAACGAGCCCTTCGTGGTGCTCGGCGCCGAGGAGCAGTTCGACGTCATCGCCCGCATCGACGGCGGCGGCGTGACCGGCCAGGCCGGCGCCCTGCGCATGGGCCTGTCCCGCGCGCTGGCGATCCTCGACGCGGAGACCAACCGGCCGCCGCTGAAGAAGGCCGGCTTCCTCACCCGTGACGCCCGCGCCACGGAGCGGAAGAAGTACGGCCTCAAGAAGGCCCGTAAGGCTCCGCAGTACAGCAAGCGTTAAGTTGGGCCGCCTCTTCGGCACCGACGGGGTACGTGGGGTCGCGGGTCGCGACCTCACCGCCGAGCTGGCCATGGACCTGTCCGTGGCCGCCGCGCACGTCCTGCGCGATGCCGGGAGGAGCCGCCCGCTCGCCGTCGTAGGCCGGGACCCGCGCGCTTCGGGGGAATTCCTCGAAGCCGCCGTGGTCGCCGGCCTCGCGTCGTCTGGCATGGACGTGCTCCGTCTCGGCGTGCTGCCCACCCCGGCGGTCGCTCATCTGACCCCTGAGCTGGGAGCCGACCTCGGTGTCATGCTCTCGGCCTCGCACAACCCGGCGCCCGACAACGGCATCAAGTTCCTCAACCGCCACGGCTTCAAGCTGCCCGACGCGGTGGAGAACGAGATCGAACGGCGTCTCGGGGAGAAGTGGGAACGTCCCGTCGGCGCGGCCGTGGGCCGGGTCCGGGAGGCGTACGGCGAGACCGAACGCTATGTCTCCCACGTGCTGAGCTCGCTCCCGCACCGGCTCGACGGCCTGCGGGTCGTCGTCGACTGCGCCCACGGCGCCGCCCACATGGTGGCTCCCGAGGCGCTGCTGCGCGCCGGGGCCGAGGTCGAGACGATCGGCACCGCCCCCGACGGCCTCAACATCAACGACGGCGTGGGCTCCACCCACCTGGGCCCGCTGCGTGAGGCGGTGCTCTCGCGCGGGGCCGACGTGGGCATCGCCTACGACGGCGACGCCGACCGCTGCCTCGCGGTGACCGGCGACGGCGCCGAGATCGACGGCGACCAGATCATGGCGATCCTCGCCATGGCGATGCGCGCCGAAGGCCGCCTGGCCAAGGACACGGTCGTCGCCACGGTGATGTCGAACCTGGGCTTCAAGCTGGCCATGCGCGAGGCGGGGGTGACGGTCGTCGAGACGGCCGTCGGCGACCGCTACGTGCTGGAGCGCATGCGCGAAGACGGCTTCACCTTCGGCGGCGAGCAGTCGGGCCACGTCATCATGCTCGACCACGCGACCACCGGCGACGGCCTGCTGACCTCGCTCCACCTGCTCGCGGCGGTGGCCCGGTCGGGCAAGCCGCTGGCCGAGCTGGCCTCGGTGATGACGAAGCTCCCGCAGGTCCTCGTCAACGTGAAGAACGTCGACAAGAACCGCGCGGGCGACGCCGCGCTGCTGGCGGCGGTCGCGCAGGCCGAGCTGGAGCTCGGCGACACCGGCCGGGTGCTGATCCGGCCGAGCGGCACCGAGCCGATGATCCGCGTCATGGTCGAGGCGGCCTCGCACGACCAGGCGACGGAGATGGCCGACCGGCTGGCCGAGGTCGTCCGAGTCACCTGCGGATGAACCCGGCCACCGGGGAAGGGCGGTTTCTGATCTCTCAGAAGCCGCCCTTCTGCCATGGTCCCCAGATGGCGAACGACAGGCCCTGGGACGACTGGACGTTGACGTACAGGGTGTGACCGCCCGGCCCGAACGAGGCCCCGGCGAACTCCGCGCCCCCGTCGGTGCTGATCAGCCGGGAGAAGTCGAAGATCTGGCCGCGCCGGGTGAGGCCGCGCAGGTAGTTGCCGCCGTCACCGTCCTCGCACAGGACCAGCGTGCCGTGCCTGCTGACGGTGATGTTGTCGGGCAGGTCGAGCGCCAATGACGACGGCGACTCGTAGATGAGACGCAGCCGCCCGGTGCGGGTGTCGTAGGCGAAGACCTGGCCGCGGCCCTTGCCGAACCCCGACGGGGGCGTGTCGCCCGATGCGGTCGCGCCGCCCTGGGTGGAGACGAAGTAGATCGTGTGGTCGTCGTACACGGCGCCTTCGAGGCGGGAGAACAGCGCCGCGCCCTGGTCGCGGCCCTGGTTGCCGACGTACTGGATGGCCTGGTCGTTGGTGGGCTTCGTGGTGAAGGTCGGGTCGGGGTCGTCGATGTCGACCCAGGTGGTCTCCCACGTCGAACCCGGCTTCAGCCCGACCGACAGGTCGGCGCCCGGACGTCGCTTCACGGCGAGCATCTGGAGGCGGCCGCCGTCGAGGATCCGGCCGGCCCGGCCGGGGTGCTTGGGCGGCAGGTAGCGGTAGAAGCCCGAGGGGAAGCCGAAGTTGTCCTCGGTCAGGTAGATCGCGCCGCCGTGGGGGTCGAAGGCGGCCGACTCGTGGGCGAACCGGCCCGCCTTCCTGATGGGCGTCCGGGACGCGGGCCGTTGCAGCGGCACCTCGAAGATGTAGCCGTGCTTCTGCTTGAGCAGGGTGTTGTCGGCGCCGGTGAAGTCGTTGCCGACGTCGGGCCCGTTGACGGTCTCCTCGCAGGTCACCCAGGCGCCCCACGGCATGGGGCCGCCGGAGCAGTTCATCTGGGTGCCGTTCAGCGACACGCCGGAGCTGACGACCTCGCCGAACCGGGTGACGGTGAGGGTGGCGCACCCGCCGCCGGCCGCCGGGTCGTAGGCGGCGGCCACGTCGCCGAAGGCCCCGACCGGGCCGTTGACCTCGTGGTTGCGTACCAGGATCGCGGTGCCGCGCGGACCGGCGAAGGCGGCCATGCCGTCGTGGCGGCCGGGGGTGAGGCCGCCCTGGGTGAAGGCGCTGCCGGCGGGGTTGAACGACCGGTAGGCGAAGCCCTTCGGCAGTTCGAGGCGGACCACGCCGTCGCGCAGGTCGGCGACGAGGGCCAGTGGGCCGTAGTCGGCTCCGTGGACGCGCGTGGGGTGGGCGCCGGCCGCGGCGACTCCGGCGAAGGGGCCGCCTAAGAGGGCGATCCCGGCGCTGCCGGTGATGAACGAACGTCGGTCCATGAGGGTCTCCCTGGTCACTCGTCGTTCAGGTCACATTAATCTCATTCGACCGTCACGGACTTGGCGAGATTGCGGGGCTGGTCGACGTCCAGGCCCTTGGCGCTGGCCAGTTCGCAGGCGAAGACCTGCAGGGGGACCGTGGTGACCAGCGGCTGGAGCAGCGTCGGCACGGCCGGGACGCGGATCAGGGCGTCGGCGTAGGGTTCGACGGCGGTGTCGCCGTCCTCGCAGACCACCACGGTCATCGCGCCGCGGGCGCGGATCTCCTGGATGTTGGAGACGATCTTGCCGTGCAGGGTCGGTTCGCCTTTGGGCGAGGGGACCACCACGACGACCGGCAGGCCCGGCTCGATCAGGGCGATCGGGCCGTGCTTGAGCTCCCCGGCGGCGAAGCCCTCGGCGTGCATGTACGCCAGCTCCTTGAGCTTCAGCGCGCCTTCCATGGCCACCGGGTAGCCGACGTGGCGGCCGAGGAACAACACGCAGCGCTGGTTCTTCAGCGTGCGGGCGAGTTCGCGTACCGGCTCGACCGTGGCCAGCACCGCCTCGACGTCGGCGGGGGCCTTGGAGAGGCGCGCGAGGATGCCGGCGATCTCCTCGTCGGGCAGGGTCCGGCGGCGCTGCGCCAGGTAGAGGGCCATCAGGTAGCAGGCGACCAGCTGGGTCAGGAACGCCTTGGTCGAGGCGACCGCGATCTCCGGCCCGGCGTGGGTGTAGATCACCGCGTCGGCCTCGCGCGGGATGGTCGAGCCGTTCACGTTGCAGATCGCCAGTACGGCCGAGCCCTGTTCGCGGGCGTGCCGCAGCGCCATCAGGGTGTCCATGGTCTCGCCCGACTGGGAGATCACCACGATCAGGGTTCCCGACGAGAGGATGGGGTCGCGGTAGCGGAACTCGCTGGCCAGCTCGACCTCGCAGGGCAGCCCGGCCCAGCGTTCGACGGCGTGCTTGGCGATCAGCCCGGCGTGGTAGCTGGTGCCGCAGGCCACGATGATCATCTTCTCGACCGCGCCGAGCGGGAGCCGGACCTCGTCGAGCCGCAGCCGGCCCTGCTCGTCGACCCGGCCCAGCAGCGTGTCGGCGACCGCCCGGGGCTGCTCGGCGATCTCCTTGAGCATGAAGTGGTCGTGGCCGCCCTTCTCGGCGGCCGTGGCGTCCCAGTCGACGACGAACTCGCGGCAGGAGACCGGGATGCCGTCGAAGTCGGTGATCGTGACGTCGTGGGCGCGCAGTTCGACGACCTGGTCCTGGCCCAGTTCGATGGCGCGGCGGGTGTGCGCGATGAAGGCCGACACGTCGGAGCCCAGGAAGTTCTCGCCGACGCCCCGGCCGACGACCAGCGGCGAGTTGCGGCGGGCCCCCACGACCAGGTCGGGCTCGGCGGTGTCGACCGCGAGCAGGGTGAACGCCCCCTCCAGCCGCCGGCAGACGCGCCGCATCGCCTCGGCGAGGCCCGCGCCGGTGGCCCGTTCGTCCTCGATGAGGTGGGCGACGACCTCCGTGTCGGTGTCGGAGGCCAGGATGTGGCCCTTCTCGGCCAGACCGGCCCGCAGGGCGGCGAAGTTCTCGATGATCCCGTTGTGGATGACCGCGACCTGCGCGGGACAGTCGGTGTGCGGGTGGGCGTTCTGGTCGGTCGGGGCGCCGTGGGTGGCCCAGCGGGTGTGGCCGATGCCGACGGTGGCCTCGACGAGCGGGGTCTCGGCCAGGGCGGCCCGGAGATTGGCGAGCTTCCCGGCCCGCTTCTGTACGCTCAGCTTCCCGTTGACCAGGGCGATGCCCGCCGAATCGTAGCCCCGGTACTCCAACCGGGCCAGGCCGTCGACGACGACGTCGATGGCGAGACGTGATCCCACGTATCCGACAATCCCGCACATAGTTCGCCCCCAATCACGTATGGGACAGAACATTCCATTTCACCAGTCCCGGAAACTCCATCGGCGGTCAAGATCGGGGTAGGGTTGGGCGTCGTGGCGGATCGGGACGCGTACGTCGAGCTGAGCCGGGCCCAGTGGGGTGAGCTGCGGCGCAATACGCCGATGACGCTCACCGAGGCCGAGCTCGAAGAGCTGAGGGGCGTCGACGACCCCATCGATCTGGCCGAGGTCACCGACATCTACCTGCCGCTGACCCGGCTGCTGAACCTCCACTTCACCGGGGCCCGCCAGCGCGGGGCCGCCGTCAGCACCTTCCTCGGCGACGACGCCGCGCCGCCGCCCTACATCCTGGGCATCGCCGGCAGCGTCGCGGTCGGCAAGTCGACGACGGCGCGCCTGCTGCACACCCTGCTGGCCCGCTGGCCCGAGCACCCGCGCGTCGACCTGATCACCACCGACAGCTTCCTCCACCCCAACGCGGTCCTCGCCGAGCGCGACATCATGCACCGCAAGGGCTTCCCCGAGAGCTACGACCGGCGGGCGCTGGTCAAGTTCGTGGCCGACGTGAAGCGCGGCCGGGCCGAGGTGCACGCGCCGGTCTACTCCCACCTCGAATACGACGTCGTGCCCGGGGCGCGCCAGGTGGTCAAGCGGCCCGACATCCTGATCGTGGAGGGGCTGAACGTCCTGCAGCCCGCGCCGCCGACGGCGCTGGCGGTGAACGACTACTTCGACTTCTCGATCTACGTCGACGCCCGGGTGGAAGACATCCGAGGCTGGTACGTCGACCGCTTCCACAAGCTCCGGCGCACCGCCTTCGCCGACCCGAAGTCCTACTTCAGGCACATCGCGGAGTTGTCGGAGGACGAGGCGACGGTGTTCGCCCGGAACGTGTGGCGCGACATCAACGAGCGCAACCTGGTCGAGAACATCGCCCCCACGCGGGGGCGGGCGGGGCTCATCCTGCAGAAGGGGCCCGACCACTCGATCAGGAGGATCCGGCTGCGCCGCGTCTGACGCGGCCATAATCGGTCCGTGCTGCACATTCGCGTGATCAGCCCCGAAACGGTGACCGATGAGGTCATCGGCTGCCTGCAAGAGGCGACCGGGGTCACCAACCTCGTCGTGCTGTCAGGAGCGGCCCGCCATCCCGCCGGGGATCTCGTCGAGTTCGACGTCGCCCGGGAGGCCGCCAACGGCGTCATCGAGAGCTTGCGCGGGTTCGGGATCGAGACCAGCGGGTCGATCGCGGTCGAGAAGATCGACCTGGCCATCTCCGAGGCCGCCGACCGGGCCCGCGAGGAGGCCCCCGGCGAGGGCGACGACGCGGTCGTCTGGGAGGAGCTCGCCGCGCGGGTGGCCGACGACAGCCGCATGACCTGGGCGTTCGTCGTCTTCCTCGCCATCGCCACCCAGCTCGCGGCGATCGGGGTGCTGCTCAATTCGCCGATCCTCATCGTCGGGGCGATGGTGCTGGGGCCGGAGTTCGGGCCGATCGCGGCCGTCTGCTTCGGGCTGATGCGGCGGGAGGCCGGGCTGATCGGGGCCGCGGTCCGCAACCTGGTCATCGGGTTCGCCGCCGCCATCGTCGTCACCCTGGCCTGCGCGCTGGTGGCCCGGGGGCTCGGCTGGATCGAACCGGTCATGATCGCCGAAGGCAACACCGAAGAGGTGAACTTCATCGTCAAGCCCGACCGGTGGTCGTTCATCGTCGCCCTGCTGGCCGGGGTCGCGGGGGTGTTGTCGATCACCGCCGGGAAGTCGTCGTCGCTGGTCGGGGTGTTCATCTCGGTCACCACCGTGCCGGCCGCCGGATACGCCGCCGTCGCGGTCGCCCTCGGCGAGTGGGGCGAGGTCGGGCACGCCGCGCTGCAGCTCGGGGTGAACATCCTCGGCATGGTCATCGCGGGCACGCTCACCCTCCTGGCCCAGCGGCTCCTCTGGGGGAAGTACGGCGAGAGCGTGGGTCCGCGACCACGGTCTGACCGATGACTCGTTCTTATGGGCGACGACCCGTTCCCGGGTGAGGGAGTACTGTCCGGATCATGACCATCCTCGCCACCGAGGCGCTCACCAAGCGATATCCCCGGGTCACCGCGCTCGACGGGCTCACCGTCGCCGTCGGCACCGGGGTGACCGGGCTGGTGGGCGCGAACGGCGCGGGCAAGTCCACACTGATCAAGATCCTTCTCGGGCTGGTCCCGGCGAGCGAGGGCTCGGCCCGGGTGCTCGGCCTCGACCCGGCCACGCAGGGGCAGGAGATCAGGCGCTCCGTCGGCTACATGCCGGAGCACGACTGCCTGCCGCCCGACCAGTCCGCCACCGAGTTCGTCGTGCACATGGCCCGGATGTCCGGCCTGCCGCGCACCACCGCCCGCGAACGCGCCGCCGACACGCTGCGCCACGTCGGGCTCCAGGAGGAGCGCTACCGGCCGATCGGCGGCTACTCGACCGGCATGAAGCAGCGGGTCAAGCTGGCCCAGGCGCTCGTCCACGACCCCAAGGTCATCTTCCTCGACGAGCCCACCAACGGCCTCGACCCGCAGGGCCGCGACGAGATGTTGCGGCTGGTCCACCGGATCGGCACCGAGTTCGGCATCAGCGTCCTGGTCTGCTCCCACCTGCTGGGCGAGCTCGAACGCATCTGCGACCACGTGATCGTCATCGACGCCGGGCGGCTGCTGCGCTCCTCGGCGATCGGCGAGCTCACCCAGGCGTCCCAGGTGATCTCGGTCGAGGTCGAGGAGGGCCTGGAGAAGCTGGCCGCCCGGCTGACCGAGACGGGCGAGACCGTCGCCGTCGAGGGCCGCGCGCTGACGGTCCAGGTACGCGCCGACGAGACGTACGACCTGCTCAGAGACGCGGTCGTCGACCTCGACCTCAACCTGGTCCGCCTGGAGCAGCGGCACGCCCGCATTGAGGATGTGTTCCGATGAGCCAGCCCACCGGCGTCATCCACGACATCGGTTACCGCCACTACGACGGGCCCCGGCTCGGGCGGGGCGGCGCGGTCGTCGCCCTGTGGATCTACAGCCTGCGCGGCACCTTCGGGCTCGGCCGCACCTTCAAGTCGAAGATCATGCCGTTCCTGCTGTTCGGGGCCATGATGTTGCCGGCCGTGGTGTCGATCGCGATCATGGCGCTGCTCAAGCAGGAGCCGATGAGCTATCCCGACTACGCGGTCTTCATGCAGGCGGTCACCGCGATCTTCCTGGCCGCGCAGTCGCCCGTGCTCGTGGCGCCCGACCTGCGCCACAAGGTGATCCCGCTCTATCTGTCGCGGCCCGTCACGATCGTCGACTACATCGGGGCCAAGCTCGCGGCGATGATCACGGCGCTGCTGATCCTTCTGGTCGTGCCGATCACCGTGCAGTTCGTCGGCGAGATGCTGATCGACCTGCCGATGCCGCTGCACACCCACGAATACCTGGCCGCGCTCGGCGGTTCGGTGATCAACGCGGTGCTGCTGGCCTCGATCGGGCTGGCGCTGGCGTCGTTCACGCCGCGCCGGGGGCTCGGGGTGGCGTCGGTGATCGCGTTCTACATGTTCACGCTGGCCGCCTCGGCGGTGCTCACCGGCGTGCTCGAAAGCGAGGGCCAGCGCGACGCCGCGTCGTGGACCATCCTTCTCAACCCGTTCTTCCTGGTCAACGCCGTACAGACCAATCTGTTCGGCACCCAGCCGGTCGAAGGGCTGCCCTTCCCCTCGGGGGTCGCTCCGGCGCTGATCCTCCTCGCCGTGGTGGCCCTGGCCCTCACCGGGCTGTACGCCCGCTACCGGAAGGCGCTGGCCGCATGAGCGTGATCGAGATCCGGCAGGTCAGCCGCTGGTACGGCAACGTCGTCGCGGTCAACGACGTGACGATGACGATCGGCCCCGGCGTGACCGGCCTCCTCGGCCCCAACGGCGCCGGCAAGTCGACCCTCCTGCACCTGATGGCCGGTTTCCTCCAGCCGTCGGGGGGCACGGCCACCCTCGACGCCAAGCCGATCTGGAAGAACAAGGACGTTTACCACACGATCGGCCTGGTGCCCGAGAAGGAGGGCGTCTACGGCTTCCTCACCGGCTGGCAGTTCGTGCAGTCGGCCGCCCGCCTTCACGGCCTCGGCGACGACGCGGCCGAACGGGCCATCGCCCAGGTCGACATGGCCGCCGCCAGAGACCGGCGGATCGAGACCTACTCCAAGGGCATGCGGCAGCGCATCAAGGTCGCCGGGGCGCTCGTCCACGAACCCTCGGTGCTGCTGCTCGACGAGCCGTTCAACGGCATGGACCCGCGCCAGCGGCTCCACCTGATGGACCTGGTCCGCGACCTCGGCGCGGCCGGCAAGACCATCGTGTTCAGCTCCCACATCCTCGAAGAGGTCGAGCGGGTCGCCCAGCAGATCGAGGTCATGGTCGCCGGGCGGCACGCCGCCTCCGGCGACTACCGCGAGATCCGGCGGCGGATGACCGACCGGCCCCACCTGTTCCGGGTGCGCTCCTCCGACGACCGGCGGCTGGCGGCCGCCCTGATCGCCGACACCGCGTCGGGCGGGGTGTCGTTCACGCCGCAGGGCCTGGAGGTCCGCACCGTCGACTTCCGGCGCTTCACCCACCAGCTCCCGAGGCTCGCCCGCGACCTGGGCGTACGCCTGTGGCAGGTGTCCCCGACCGACGAAGACCTGGAAAGCGTCTTCTCCTACCTGAGCGGCCGATCATGAACACCGTCGTCGCGTCCATCACCTACCGGGCCATGCTGGGCCGCAAGCGGATCTGGCTGCTGGCCCTGCTGCCCATCGCGCTGATCGCCTTCGCGTTGTTGTTCCGCTTCATCGGGGGCGGCGACGAGAGCGTCGCCGTCGAGCTCATGAAGACCTTCGCGATCGGCACCATGCTGCCGCTGCTCGGCCTCATCGCCGGGACCGGGGTGATCGCGCCGGAGATCGAAGACGGCACGATCATCCACCTGATGTCCAAGCCGATCTCCCGTCCGGTGATCGCGTTCACCAAGTTCGTCGTCGCGGCCTCGCTGATGGTGGGCTTCTCGGTGATCCCGACCTACGTGGCGGCCTACATCCTGATCGGCAGCGAGTCGGGCATCGCCAGCGGTTTCGCGCTGGGCGCCCTGTTCGCCGGGATCGCCTACGCCGCCGTGTTCCTGCTGCTCGGCGTCGTCTCCCGGCACGCCGTCACCATCGGCGTGATCTACGCGCTGGTGTGGGAAGGGCTCATCGGCGGGTATGTGCCGGGGGCCCGGCGTTTCTCCATCCAGCAGTGGGCCCAGTCGGTCGCCGACCAGGTGACGACCTCGGCCTTCCTGAAGTCGGAGGTGGCGCTGAGCTTCGCCGTCCCGGCCATGATCATCGTCGTGGCAGGATCGGTGCTGTGGGCCGGTCAACGGCTACGGGTGCTCTCACTCACGGGGGACGAGTGATCGTCGGTATCGGGGTCGATCTGGTGGACGTCGCGCGCTTCGCGGCCACGCTGGAACGCCGGCCCGCCCTGCGCGAACGCCTCTTCACCGAGGTCGAACTCCAGGGCCGCTCGGTCTCCACCGGGCTGGTCTCCGGCCAGGCCGGCGCCATGTGCACCGGCCACGCCGGAGACGAACTGTGCGGCGAGACCTTCGCCGACGCGGGCCGCGAGGTCCCGGTGGCCTCCCTGGCGGCCCGCTTCGCCGCCAAGGAGGCGGTCGCCAAGTCGCTGGGCGGCCCGCCGGGCCTGGCCCACCGCGAGGCCGAGGTCGTCGTCGGCGACCACGGCCGGCCGGTGCTGACGGTCAGCGGCCGGGCCGGGGAGATCGCCGGGGAGCTCGGCGTGCGCCGCTGGCACCTGTCCCTGAGCCACGACGGCGGCTTCGCGGTCGCCTACGTGATCGCCGAAGGCTGATCCTTCTTTCTCCGTTACGGCTCCGCCCACCCTGGCGCCACGGCGCTCCTCGCCGCTCATGCGAAGCGCCGAAACGCGTCCGGGATAGCGTCGACTTCATGTTGACTGCTTTCACCGGCGATCAGGTCAGGCAGGCCGAGCACACGCTGATGGCGCTGGTGCCCGACGGCGAGCTCATGCAGCGGGCGGCCGCCGGGCTGGCCGCCGTCTGCGCCCGGCTGCTGCCCGGCGTCTACGGCTCCCGGGTCGTCCTGCTCGTCGGCGGCGGCGACAACGGCGGCGACACCCTCTACGCCGGGGCGCGCCTGGCCGCGCGGGGGGCCCGCGTCGAGGCGGTGCTCGCGGGCGGCAAGAGCCACGAGGGCGGCCTCTCGGCACTCAAGAAGGCCGGCGGCCGGGTGATCGAGGCCGGTCAGGTCGGCTCGCCCGACCTGATCCTCGACGGCCTGCTCGGCATCGGCGGCAGGGGCGGCCTGCGGGAGCCCTACGCCGCCCTCGCCCGGATCGCCGCCGGATCGGGATCTCCCGTTGTCGCCGTCGACGTGCCGAGCGGGGTCGACTCCAGCACCGGCGAGGTCGCGGGCGAGGCCGTGAAGGCCCAGGTCACCGTCACGTTCGGGGCCAGGAAGGCCGGGCTGCTCGTCGACCCGGGGGCCGCGCGGGCCGGGATCGTCGAGCTGGTCGACATCGGCCTGGCCGATCACCTGCCCGAGCCGGAGCTCACCGCGCTGACCGCCGCCGACGTGGCGGCGCTGTTGCCCGTGCCCGGGATCGAGTCGGACAAGTACCGCCGGGGCGTCGTCGGGGTTCTGGCCGGGAGCGACCGGTTCGCCGGGGCGGCCGTCCTGGCCGTGGGCGGGGCGGTCAGGTCGGGGGCGGGCATGGTCCGGTTCGCCGGGCCCGGTGACGCCGTCCACCAGGTCAGGGCCCGCTGGCCTGAGGCCGTCACGACGCTGCTGCAGGACGACCCGGTCGAGGAGGTCGGGCGGGTCCAGGCATGGGTGCTCGGCCCCGGCATGGGCACCGACGAGCGGGCCCGGCGCATCGCCGCCGAGGTGCTCGGCACCGACCTGCCGGTGATCGTGGACGCCGACGCGCTCACCATCGTCTCGAAGGATCTCCAGCTCCTGAGCCGCCGGGCCCCGACGCTGATCACCCCGCACGCCGGCGAGCTGGGCAGGCTCCTGGGCGTCGACCCCGGCGACGTCGAGGCCCGGCGCATCGAGCACGTCCGCCGGGCGGTCGAGGAGCTCGGGGTGACGGTCCTGCTCAAGGGGTCGACCACGGTGGTCGCCGAGCAGGGCCGCCCGATCAGGGTGAACACGACCGGCACCTCCTGGCTGGCCACGGCGGGCACCGGCGACGTGCTGTCGGGCATCTCCGGAACGCTGCTGGCCGCCGGTCTGGCCCCCTACGACGCCGGCAGCGCGGCCGCTTTCCTGCACGGCCTGGCGGCCCGGAAGGCCGCCGGGGGCGCGCCCATCGCCGCACTCGATGTGGCCGTCTCGTTGCCGGATGTGATCCGGCACCTCCGGACGGCTGCAAATATGGAGGCATGAGCAGCAGCTTCGTCACTCCTGCCGAGGCCAGGGTCGACCTGTCGGCCATCCGCCACAACGCCGCCCTCCTCAAGGAGGCCGCCGGCGGGGCCGAGATGATGGCGGCCGTCAAGGCCGACGCCTACGGCCACGGCCTGGTGCCGTGCGCGCAGGCGGCCCTTGAGGGCGGGGCGTCCGGGCTGGGGGTCGCCACGGTCCGCGAGGCCGTCGCGCTCAGAGACGCGGGCGTCACGGCGCCGGTGCTGGCCTGGCTGATCCCGCCGGGGGAGCCGCTCGACGAAGCCGTGGCCAAGGGCGTCGACCTCTCGGCCGGGGCGCCGTGGCTGATCGACGAGATCGCCGCCGCCGCGCGGCGGACCGGCCGGACGGTCAACGTCCACCTCAAGGTCGACACGGGCATCTCCCGGGGCGGCGCGACCGCCGAGGCGTGGCCCGACCTGGTCGACGCCGCCCTGAAGGCCCAGGCCGAGGGCGTGATCGTGGTCGACGGCGTCTGGTCCCACTTCGCCTGCGCCGACATCCCCGGCCATCCGTCGATCGACAAGCAGCTGGCCGCCTTCGACGAGGCGGCCGAGAGCCTGCCCGGCGTGCGGCGGCACATCTCCAACTCCGCCGCCATCGTCACGCTGCCGCGGGCCCGCTACGACCTGGTGAGACCGGGCATCGCCCTCTACGGCCTGAGCCCGATCCCCGAGCTGGGCGACTTCGGCCTGCGTCCCGCGATGACGCTCACCGCCCGCCTCGCCCTCGTCAAGAGGGTGCCGAAGGGCACGGGCGTCTCCTACGGCCACCTCTACATCACCGACACCGACACGACGCTTGGCCTGGTTCCGCTCGGGTACGCGGACGGAATCATGCGAAACGCCACCAACCGTGCCGAAGTCCTCGTCAACGACCAACGCTTCACCATCGCCGGCCGCGTCTGCATGGATCAGTTCAGCATCGACCTGGGGGACCACCCCGCCACCGAAGGGGACGAAGTTGTCCTTTTCGGTCCAGGCGATAGAAATGAACCCACATGTCAGGAATGGGCTGATTCCCTCGGCACGATCACTCATGAGATCGTGACCAGGATCGGCACCCGGGTGCCACGTGTGCACGTGCGGCAAGGAGATCGGGAATGACAGTACGGCGCACAGCCGGCATCGCGGGGATCGTGGTCGGCGCGGCCTCCGCGGGTGTGGCGGTGGCCGCCCTGGCCAAGCGCTACGCCGTGGGCCGCATCCGGTTGCGGCCCGACCTGGAGGCCAGCGAACCCTTCGGTGAACTCCACGGCACCACCGCCCAGGTCGTCACCTCCGACAACCTCACCCTCGCCGCCGAGGTCGACGGGCCGCCCGACGCCCCCCTCACCATCGTGCTCTGCCACGGCTACTGCCTGACCTCCGACTCCTGGCACTACCAGTGGCGGCTGCTGCGCGAGAAGTACCGCGTCGTCGTCTGGGACCAGCGCTGCCACGGCCGGTCGGAGCGGGCGCTCGACGTCGACCAGTCGATCGACCGGCTGGGCGAGGACCTCGCCCAGGTGATCGACGACCTGGTGCCGGGGCCGTGCGTGCTGGTCGGCCACTCGATGGGCGGCATGACGATCATGGCGCTGGCCGACCGCCGGCCCGAGCTGTTCGGTGACAAGATCAAGGGGGTCGCGCTCATCTCGACCTCCGCGGGCAAACTGGCCGAGCTCAGCCTCGGCATGCCCGCCCTGGTGGCGAAGCTGGTCCACAAGGCCACGCCCACCGCCGTCGCCGTGATGAAGAAGAAGGCGGCGCTGGTCGACCGGGGGCGGCAGGCCGGGAACGACATCTCGTTCCTGCTGCTGCGCCACCTCGGGTTCGGCGACTCCGGCCGGGTCAGCCCGACCCTGGTCGACTTCGCCGAGTCGATGATCCGGGCCACGCCCGCCGACGTGATCGCCGGTTTCTACCCGGCGCTCATGTCACATGACAAGCTGAAGGCGCTCGACGTGCTGAACAAGGTGCCCACGTCGATCATCGTCGGCGACCGCGACTGGCTGACCCCGCCCGAGCACAGCAGGGCGATCGCGGCGGCCGTGCCGACGGCGACGCTGACCATGGTGACCGACAGTTCCCACCTGGTGCAGCTCGAGTGTCCGGGAATCGTGAACGATGCCCTGATCGACCTGATCGAACGGGCGGAACGGGGGGACAGGTGAAGGAGCCTGCGGCCACGGCCGAGGACATGCGCGCACTCGGCGTGAAGATCGCCGGGCTGCTGCGGGCGGGTGATCTGGTCGTGCTGACCGGCCCGCTGGGAGCCGGGAAGACGACTCTCACCCAGGGGATAGGCGAGGGCCTGAAGGTACGCGGCCCGATCACCTCCCCGACCTTCGTGATCGCCCGGGTGCATCCGTCGTTGTCCGGGGGCCCGGCCCTCGTCCACGCCGACGCCTACCGCCTGGGCGGCGCGCTGGAGGTCGACGACCTCGACCTCGACGCCTCGCTGGCCGACTCGGTCACCGTGGTCGAGTGGGGCGAGGGCCTCGTCGAGGGTCTGTCGGACGAGCGGCTCGAGATCGTGATTGACCGAGACGACACCGATGAGAGTAGGTATGTCCTGCTTCGGGGTGTTGGTCGTCGTTGGTCCGAAATTCCCGCAGGGTCGATCTAGTACGGTCTCGCTTGGAGCCTTCCACACCGCCGCCGATTCGTTAGAAAATGAAGATCTTTACTAATGGATTGGCCTAGATTTTCTGGGTAATGGTCGGCGGTGGGAGGGGTGGGGCCGATGAACGCGTTATCGAAGGCCGCGTTGGCCGGGGTGGTGCTGCTCGGAGTCGCCGGCTGTTCCGCGGAGGCGGGCATCGTCCCGGAGGCGTCCATCACGGTGACACCGCCGGTGCCGACGGTCACCGCCAGCATCCCGCCGCGGCAGGAGGTGCGGGTCACCCTCACCCCCGACGAGATCCAGGGCGGGCAGTCCCGCAACATCCGCATCACCGCCTACTGTCCGCCCGCGCAGCCGGGCACCAGCTACCAGGCCAGCGCCCACTCCGACGCCTTCACCGGCATCGTGAGCCTGCTGGCCCCCGCGGCCGAGACGCCCGCGCCCTCCCCGGCCCCCGCGCCCCGGCTGACCGGCGTGGCCGTGCTCAGGGCCAGCGCGAAGGCCGGCGGCTACCGCGTCGAGGTGCGCTGCTCGGCCACCAACGACATCGGCAACGCCCGCCTGCAGGTGCTCCGCAGCGGCACCACCGCCGACGAGACCCGCTTCCCGACCAAGGCGCCCGGCGCCGGGGGCGGCGGCACGGCCGCCGGCGGCCCGTCCGACGACTCGGGCATCCCGGTCACTCCGTTCGCCGTGGGGCTGCTGGCCGCGGCCGGTCTCGGCATCGCGGTGGCCCGCAGGCGCGCCCGGGGCTGACGCTTTGGCCGTCTCCACCCGGATGGTCGTCGCGGCGATCGTCTCGGGGTTCGTCCTGTTCGCGATGACCAAGCCCGACACGGCCGAGGTCGAGGGCGCGCGCAGCAGCGCGGTGCCCGAACGCATCGACATCCCCGTGCTGCAGATGAAGGCGCCGCTGATCAAGCTCGGCCTCACCGGAAGCGGCGAGGTCGAGCTGCCGCCGTACGAGAAACCGAAGATCGCCGGGTGGTACGAGGGCAGCTCCGTCCCCGGCGACAAGGGCGCGGCGGTGATCATCGGCCACGTCGACACCAAGACCGCGCCCGCCGTCTTCTACCGGCTGCGGGAGCTGAAGAAGGGCGCGGCCGTCAAGGTCGTCAGGTCAGACGGCAAGACCGTGGCCTACAAGGTCGACGCGATCGAGCAGATCCCCAAGGAGTCCTTCCCCGCCGAGAAGGTCTACCTCGGCGAGGGCCTGCGCCTGATCACCTGCGGGGGCCAGTTCGACTGGGACGCCCACGAGTACAAGGACAACGTCATCGTGTACGCATCCCGCGCCTGACCACACGCCCTGTAGGGCTAGGCTTGCTTTTTGTGCTGGTCCTGGCCTTCGACACGGCGACCCCTGCCGTGACCGCCGCGGTGCACGACGGAACACGCGTGCTGGCGGAATCCACCACCATCGACGCCCGGCGCCACGGGGAGTTGCTCGCGCCGGCGATCGAGACCGTCCTGCGTGAGGCGGGCGCGACCGTCCACGACGTCACCGCCGTCGTCGCCGGGGCGGGTCCCGGGCCCTACACCGGGCTGCGGGTCGGCCTGATCACGGCGCGGGCCCTGTCGACGACGCTCGGGGTGCCCGCCTACGGCATCTGCACCCTCGACGCCATCGCCTACGCCGCCGGCGTGCCGGGCCCGTTCACGGTGATCACCGACGCGCGCCGCAAGGAGCTGTTCTGGGCGACCTACGCCGACGGCTCCACCCGGCTCGACGGCCCCCGGGTCGACAAGCCCGCCGACGTGCCGGTGAACGGCGCGGTCGTGGGCGCCCGGCTCTACCTCGACGGCGTGACCGGTCCCGAACACCCGTCGGCCGGGTCGCTGGCGGCGCTGGCCGCCGTCGAACTGGCCCGGTTGTCGCCCGAGGAGCTCGCCGCGGCGGCCAAGCTGCCCGAGGGGCGCATCGACTCGGTCGAGGCGGCCCAGAACCGGGCGATCCTCGGCCCGCCGGCGCCGATCTACCTGCGGCGGCCCGACGCGCAGATCCCGGGGGCGCCCAAGAGGGTGACGGCGTGAGCGTGGTGACGCTGCGCGGCATGATGGTCGACGACCTGCCGGCCGTCATGGAGCTCGAACGCGCCACCTTCCCCGCCGACGCGTGGAGCGAGCGCATGATGCTCGGCGAGCTCGCCGACCAGCCGCGCACCCGCCACTACATCGTGGCCGAGCGCGACGGCCGGATCGTCGGCTACGCCGGTCTGGCGGTGGCGGGCGACCAGGGCGACGTGCAGACCATCGCCGTGCTCGCCGAGCACCGGCGCGCCGGGGTCGGCGCCCTGATGCTCAACGCCCTGCTCGACGAGGCCGGCCGCCGGGGGGCCTCCGCGGTCTTCCTCGAGGTCCGGGCCGACAACGCGCCCGCCCAGGCCATGTACGAACGGTTCGGCTTCCAGCAGCTCGGCCTCCGGCGGGGCTACTACGACGACGGAACCGACGCGATCACGATGGTGAGGAAACTCGATGGCTGACGAGCCGATCGTCCTGGGGATCGAGACGTCCTGCGATGAGACGGGCGTCGGCATCGTGCGGGGCCACACCCTGCTGGCCGACACGATCGCCTCCAGCATGGACGAGCACGCCCGCTTCGGCGGCGTCGTGCCCGAGGTGGCCTCCCGCGCCCACCTCGACGCGATGGCCCCCACGGTCGAGAGCGCCCTGGCGAAGGCCGGGCTGAAGTTCTCCGACATCGACGCCATCGCCGTGACGGCGGGCCCCGGCCTGGCCGGCGCGCTGCTGGTCGGCGTCGCCGCCGCCAAGGCCTACTCGGTCGGTCTGGGCGTGCCCCTCTACGGGGTCAACCACCTGGCCGCCCACGTGGCCGTCGACCAGCTCGAACACGGCCCGCTGCCCGAGCCGTGCATGGCGCTGCTGGTCTCCGGCGGCCACTCGTCGCTGCTGCTGGTGCCCGACGTGACCCGAGAGGTGATCTCGCTCGGCTCGACCGTCGACGACGCCGCGGGCGAGGCGTTCGACAAGGTCGCGCGGGTGCTGGGCCTGCCGTTCCCCGGCGGCCCCTACATCGACCGGGCCGCCCGCGAGGGGCGCGGCGACGCGATTTCGTTCCCCCGGGGCAAGGTCGACGACGGAACGCTCGACTTCTCCTTCTCCGGCCTGAAGACGGCCGTGGCCCGCTACGTGGAGAAGCAGGGCGACTCGGTGTCGGTGCCCGACGTGGCGGCCTCGTTCCAGGAGGCCGTGGTCGACGTGCTGACCCGCAAGGCGCTCCAGGCGTGCCGCGCCAACGGCGTGGAAGACCTGCTGATCGGCGGCGGCGTGGCGGCCAACTCGCGGCTGCGGGCGCTGGCCCAGGAGCGGTGCGACGCGGCCGGGGTCCGGCTGCGGGTGCCCCGGCCGGGGCTGTGCACCGACAACGGGGCGATGGTGGCGGCGCTGGGGTCCAACCTGGTCGCGGCGGGGGCGGCGCCCTCGCTGCTCGACATCCCGGCCGACTCGTCGATGCCGATCACGACTGTGAGCGTCTGAACGTACGAACACGAAAGGGCCGGGCGAAATCGCCCGGCCCTTTCATGTGTGCGGAGTTCAGTCCTTGGAGCCCCTGGTTGGCCGCAGGAGGGCCTCAGCCAGCGCCAGCATGGTTTCCTCCAGCGCCCCCAGCCTCCGGGTCAGGTCGGTGTGGGCGGGCTCCACCGTGGTCGACAGGGCCTCGCGGACCGCCTCGCGGTCGGGGCGGGTCTCGACCAGCGGGCCGATCTCGCCGACGAGGCGGTGGAGCTCGCCGATCTCCAGGGTCGCCGGGAGCTGGCCGAGCCGCTGGTTGATCGACTCGACGCGGTCGTCGACGCCGTCGAACCGCTCGCCGAGCTGCTCCTCCAGGGCCTCGACCTTGGACGCCAGGCGGCTCTCGGAGTCGCCCACACAGGCGCCCAGGCGCTCGTCGAGGGCGCTGACGGCGCGGTCGGTGCCGTCGAGCTTCTCGCCGTTCTCGGTGAGCTTGGCCTCGACGCCCGTCACGCGGGTGTCGATGTCGGCCAGGCACTCGTCGGCCGTCTCGATGCGGGCGTCGATGCGGTCGAGGCGGGCGGTCACCCCGGCGACCTGGCCCTCCAGGGCGTGGAACTGGGCCTTGGCGCCCGACTGGGCCTCGCTGATGGCGCTCAGGCGGGCGTTGCTGGCCGACTGCTGGCCCTCGACGCCGGAGATGCGGGTCGCGATCTGGTCGAGCGTCGCGGTCAGGCGGGTGACGACGTTGTCGAGGCCCGTGGTGAGCGACTCGGTGAAGTCGAGCTCCAGCCGGTCGAGGCGCTCGGTGAGGTCGGTGACGGCCTTGTCGATGCGGCTGAAGCGGGCCGCGGCCGCCTCCATGTTCGCTTGCATCTGGGTGAGGCGGTCGGTGATCGAGGCGAGCCGGGTGAGGGACTCGTCGACGTTCTCGCCCATGGTGCCGACGTCGGCCCACAGGCTGGGGAGTTCGCCGATGGGGGTGACCTTCTCGCCGACGACGTCGACGTGGTCACGGACCATCTCGATGTGCTGGGCGAGGCTTTCTGCCCAGGCGGGCGGGCGGCCCGTCAGGTCGTCGAGGCGGCCGCCGACGGTCTCCATGGTCGCGCTGATGCCGCCGAGCTCGCGCTCGCGCACCTCGCGGAGCAGCCATTCCATGCCCTCCATGCGCTGGCGGATCTCGTCGAGCACCGCCCCTTGGGTGCGCTGCTCGTAGACATGGTCCTGGGCCGCGCGGGCCAGCAGCTCGCGCATCCGGTCGGACACTGCGGCCTGACCGCCCGCTTGAAGGAGGGTGTGGTTTTCCACCGAAGGGCTCCGGATCAAGAGGAAGACGTGAACACGTAATGTCACCGAACGATAACCCTCGGCGCGGCCACTTTCCCGGGGACAGGGAAAGATCGGGGTTCCCGATGGATTGCCCGAACTGGCGGCTTTACCTGCCCATTTCCGAGGCCAGCACGGCTACGGGACGGGTGCCCAGACGGGTCAGCAGGACCACCATGGACCCCTCTCCGGACAGTCGCAGATCGTGACGGAGCTTCTCGACGTCGACCGCCGATCCTCGCTTCTTGATCGTGACGACGCCCACGTTCCGCTCCCGCAGCGCCGACCTGAGCCTCTTCAGCGAGAAGGGCATGACCTCCTCGACCAGATAGCCCGCCGCCCACGGGGTGGCCACGTGGGAGTCGGCGGTCAGGTAGGCGATCTGGGGGTCGATCAGGCGGCCGCCGACGATCTCGGCGACCTCGCCGACCAGATGGGCGCGGACCGCCGCCCCGTCGGGCTCGTAGAGGTAGCGGCCGATGGGGGCGACGTCGGCCTCGACGCCGCGCGCCGTCAGGGTCTCGCCGTACGGGAGCAGCGTCGCCCTGCGCCCCTCGGCGCCCGACCAGAGGACCGCCTCCTTCACCTCGCCCCGGAACGAGACCCACTCGGCCTCCATGCCGGGCGGGATGTACTCGTAGGGGATGCCGGGGGCGACCTTCAGGCAGGCCCGCCGCGCCTTCGCGATCAGGCCGAGGACCACGTCCCAGGCGGGCGAGTAGGCGGCGGGGTCGAAGACGCGGCCCCGGGTGGTCCGGCGGGCGGGGTCGGCGAACAGCGCGTCGTAGGCCGACGGGTCGAGGGTGGTCGCGTCGGCCAGGCGGACGGTCGCCCGTACACCCAGAGCTCGGGCGTTCGCCGTCGCCACGGCGACGGTCAGGGGGTCGAGGTCGACCGCGTCGACCTCGCAGCCCGCGCGGGCCTGGGCGATCAGGTCGCCGCCGATGCCGCAGCAGGCGTCGGCGACCGAGAGCCCGGCCAGCCGCTTCGCGCGGTGGGCGGCCACCTCGGGGCGGGTGGCCTGTTCGAGGCCGTGGGGGGTGAAATACATCACGTCGGCGTCGGGGCCGAACTTCGCCGCCGCCCTGCGGCGCAGGCCCGCCTGGGTGAGCGCGGCGGCGGCCAGGCCGGCGTCGAAGCGCCGGCGCAGCGTGGTCACCGCCGCTATCTGGGTCGCGCCCGAGGCCAGCACCGCGCCCGCCTCGTCGAGAGCCGTCTGGCCGTCGGGCGTGAGCAGGCGGGCGAAGCTCTCCGGATCCACACGGAGACGCTAGCGCCCGCAACCGGCTGACCGGCACGCCTCGATCGTGTTGACGGGCTCGGGGAAGGTGCATACTGTGTCGTGTTGGCACTCGCCTAGTGAGAGTGCCAATGCGACGCAGATAGGTCTGACACCCGCGACGGCAGGCCGCTGGTCGCCTCTTCAGCTCATTCATCGCAATCTGAAGGGGAGGTCCGATCGTGACGACCGCCACCAAGGTTCCCGTTAAGCCGCTCGGCGACCGCATCGTGGTCCAGCCGCTTGAGGCCGAGCAGACCACCGCCTCCGGCCTGGTCATCCCGGACACCGCGAAGGAGAAGCCCCAGGAGGGCAAGGTCCTCGCGGTGGGCCCCGGCAACTGGGACGAGTCCGGCAGCAAGCGGGTTCCGCTCGACGTCAGTGAGGGCGACGTCGTCCTCTACAGCAAGTACGGCGGCACCGAGGTCAAGTACGGCGGCGAGGAGTACCTCGTGCTCTCCGCCCGTGACGTGCTCGCCATCATCGAGAAGTAAGCCGTGAGAAGACCCCGGGCGCGCCGAGCGCCCGGGGTCTTCGACGCTGAGAGGACTGTAGATGCCCAAGACCCTGTCGTTCGACGAGGACGCCCGCCGCGCTCTTGAGCGTGGCGTGAACGCCCTCGCCGACGCGGTCAAGGTGACCCTCGGCCCGCGTGGCCGCAACGTGGTCATCGACAAGAAGTTCGGCGCGCCGACGATCACCAACGACGGCGTGACCATCGCTCGCGAGGTCGAGCTCGACAAGCCTTACGAGAACCTGGGCGCCCAGCTCGCCAAGGAAGTCGCCACCAAGACCAACGACGTGGCGGGCGACGGCACCACCACGGCGACCGTGCTGGCCCAGGCCATGGTCCGCGAGGGCCTGCGCAACGTGGCCGCCGGCGCCCAGCCGCTGTCGCTCAAGCGCGGCATCGACCTGGCCGCCAAGGCGATCAGCGAGAAGCTGCTGTCCTCCGCGCGTCACGTCGAGGACAAGAAGGAGATCGCCCACGTCGCGACGATCTCCGCCCAGGACGCCAAGATCGGCGAGCTCATCGCCGAGGCGTTCGACAAGGTCGGCAAGGACGGTGTCATCACCGTCGAGGAGAGCAACGCGCTCGGCCTGGAGCTCGAGTTCACCGAGGGCCTCCAGTTCGACAAGGGCTACCTGTCGGCTTACATGGTCACCGACCAGGAGCGCATGGAGGCCGTCCTCGACGACCCCTACATCCTCCTGACCCAGGGCAAGGTCGCCTCCCTGGCCGACTTCCTCCCGCTGCTGGAGAAGGTCGCCCAGACCAAGAAGGCCCTGTTCGTGATCGCCGAAGACGTCGAGGGCGAGGCCCTGGCCGTCCTGGTCACCAACAAGATCCGCGGCACCTTCACCTCGGTCGCCGTCAAGGCCCCCGGCTTCGGCGACCGCCGCAAGGCCATGCTGCAGGACATCGCGATCCTGACCGGCGCGCAGGTCGTCTCCGAGGAGATCGGCCTCAAGCTGGAGCACGTCGGCCTCGAGGTGCTCGGCACGGCCCGCCGCGTCGTCATCACCAAGGACGCCACGACGATCGTCGACGGCGCCGGTGAGGGCTCGGCCATCGCCGACCGCGTCAAGGAGATCAAGCTCGCCATCGAGCAGTCCGACTCCGACTGGGACCGCGAGAAGCTCCAGGAGCGCCTCGCGAAGCTGTCGGGCGGCGTGTGCGTGCTCAAGGTCGGCGCGGCCACCGAGGTCGAGCTGAAGGAGAAGAAGCACCGCCTGGAGGACGCGATCTCGGCCACCCGCGCCGCGATCGAAGAGGGCATCGTCTCCGGCGGCGGCTCGGCGCTGGTCCACGTGGCCGCCGAACTCGACAACCTCGGCCTGTCGGGCGACGAGGCGACCGGTGTCGCCGTCGTCCGCAAGGCTCTGGTCGAGCCGGCCCGCTGGATCGCCGAGAACGCCGGCCTCGAGGGCTACGTCGTGACCTCCAAGGTCACCGAGCTCCCCGTGGGCCACGGCCTCAACGCCGCCACCGGCGAGTACGGCGACCTGGTCGCCCAGGGCGTCATCGACCCGGTCAAGGTCACCCGGTCGGCCGTGCAGAACGCCGCGTCCATCGCCGGCATGCTGCTGACGACCGAGGCGCTCGTCGTCGACAAGCCCGAGGAGGAGGCCCCGGCTCCCGCCGGCGGTCACGGCCACGGGCACGGTCACTAATAACGGTTGCAGTTCTACGGCCCTCACCCCATTCCCGGGGTGGGGGCCGTAGTTCTATATAGAAGCTGAACGCCCAATGGGTCTGAGCTGTCAGAACATCTGACAGAAATACAGCAATTTCCACATATTAGTGAAATGTCCAAAACCGTCGAGTGTTCGTGCGATTACTTGCGGTTATCGCCGCCCCAATGTGACCAATCCGTATCCGTTCACCATGACGACAGTTCTCTGTGTGGCGGGCATCATGCCTAACGTGACCGAGGGATGCGTCGCCGACGCCGCAACTGGGGTAAGGCTTGCGATTGGGTCCAGAGTCGACGTGAGGCCGGAGGAGTCCGACCTCAGGGAGCTGACCAGTCTGGCCGTGACAGGGGACCGCACCGCCATCGAGAGGCTGCTGACGCAGCTGCGGCCGATGGTCGTGCGCTATTGCCGAGCCCGGCTCGGCAGAGTTTCCGGGCATTATCACAACGCCGACGACGTGGCCCAAGAGGTCTGCATCGCGGTGCTGTCGGCGCTGCCGCGTTATCGGGACATGGGCCGCCCGTTCGCGTCGTTCGTCTTCGGCATCGCCTCTCACAAGGTGGCCGACGCGCTGCGCAGTTCGGTGCGTTCGGCCGTGCCGACCCAGGATCTCCCCGACGGGCCCGACGAGGGTCCCGGGCCGGAGGAGACCGTGGTGCGCTACATCGAGGCCGAACACGCCCGCGCGCTGCTGTCGCGGCTGCCGGAGAACCAGCGCGAACTGCTGATCCTGCGGGTGGTCTCGGGGTTGTCGGCCGAGGAGACGGGCAACGTCCTCGGCATGTCACCGGGTGCGGTCAGAGTGGCCCAGCATCGTGCTCTTGCCCGGCTCCGTCAGATGGCGGAGCTAGAGTCGATTGCGTGACAATCGACGTTGACGCCGTGCTCGACGCGTTGGCCCGGCGCGAGGCGGTGCGGTCAGCCGATCCGGCGATCTTGGTGCTGAAGACCCTGATCGCCGATGTTGACAGCATTGCGGAAGCTCAGCGGCTCTCTTCGGTGTCGATGACGCCGTCGACGTAGCCTCTGGCGTACTCCCAGCTGACGTAGTCGGCGGGGTCGGGTTGGAAGGCGGGCTCGTGGACTTGGGGTCGGCCGTTGTCGATCATCTGGCGTAGGTTGCCCCGGAGCAGGTCCCAGTCGAAGTAGTGCTGTTCGCCACATTCCGGGCAGTCGAGCACCAGACCGAGCACCCCCTGCGGTTCGAGCAGGGAGCGGAAGACCTCCACGTCGGCGAGGTCGGTCAGGGCCTCGTCGCGCTCGGCCATCGTGAGCGGCTCGGGGTCGTCGAGCTCGCCCAGCTCCACGGCGGGGTCGTTGGGGTCGTCCGCGAACGGGTCGCGGGGGACGTCTTCCAGCACGTAACCACCATATGACTCCCATCGCCCCCGGTGTGCTCAAAGGCCGGGTCAGGACAGCCAGCCCCGCCGGGCGGCCTCCACCCCGGCCTGGAAGCGGGTCTGCGCGCCGAGCTCCGCCATGGCGTCGGCGAAGCGGGCCCTGACGGTCCGGACCGACAACCCGAGCCGCCGGGCGATGGTGTCGTCGGAGATGCCCTGGGACGCCAGCCTGATCACCTGGACGGCCCCCGGCGAGTGCCGGATCGGCACCGCCCGCTGCCACATCTCGTCGAACAGCGCCCGCAGCGCGCCCACCACGATCGGCGCCCTGACCAGGTAACAGTTGTACGCGCTGCCGGGTAACGACACCCCCCAGTCGGCCGGCAGCCCGGCCGCGTCGTGGCCGAGCGCGAAGAACCAGCTCGGCACCCGATCGAGGGCCCGGATGCCCGCCCCGGCGCCGGCCAGCCGGTCGAGGGAGTCGCGCATTCCGGGGATCGCGAGGGCCGATGCGGGCACCACCGCGCGGGCGGAAAGGAGATCGCTTTTGAGCGCCTCGATCCATGTGTCGGCATATTTGCGGATGAAATCCGTCAAACTGCGTTCATCGGGGATCGCGGTCACGAGATCAGAAGGCGGCGATTGGAGTGCCAGCCCGATGACGCTCTCGTAGAGTTCGTCGGCGCCGTTCACCAGTTCGACGGGGAAGCGGCGGTCCTGATAATCGCGCCCGGCGTCGTAGGTCAGCGTCAGCCCGCCCACCGAGGCCAGCACCTCGTCGATCTGCCGGCTCTCCTCGGCCAGGCGGTCGAGGCGGGCGGCGATCAGGCGGCCGATCGCGGCGGCGGGATGGCGGGCCAGGTATTCGCCGGCCTGCTCGTCGATCGCGCCCAGCCGGACCAGGGCGGCCAGCCGGGCGGCCACCTCGGCGGCCGGTTCGTCGACGGCCTCGGCGATTTCGGGGAGCGTGGCCCGGTGCAGGCGCAGGACGGTTTCGTACACCGCCTTCTGGGCCCTGGTGAGGCCCAGGCGTTCCAAAGGGTCGGCAGAGGTGGTCATTGGTCGGTCCAGTTCCAGGTCGTGGTCGCGCCCAGATGTCTGCTCCCTCGCCCGGAGCCGCCCCGGCTGGGCCACCGAGCGACTTCGCGAGAATAACGCGCTATTGCGTTTCGGGCGGAGAAAACCGCGAGAGGTGCAGCTTCGTGTAGTTGCAGGTTCGGACATTGTGTCGGGACCCTGGGTGACGCACTCTTGACCCTGCGTCGCACGGGTGGGACGCCGTGACCGACCGGGCGCGGAGGGGGGCTCGGCGGTCACCGTGGGGGTTCCACCAACCGGCGCGTCAGGGGGGTCCGTCCTACGACGGTCCCCCCTTTCCGCTTTCTCTCTTCTCTCCGTTACGGCTCCCGCCTGGCCGGCCCCGACCGCCGCGCCCGGCCCGCCCCGCATCCGGCGCCGACCGGCCGCGTCCGCACCGCCCCCGACGAGGGCGCGTGGCGGACGCCTCTTTGCGTGAGCCCTAGACTGGCCCAGAGGCCTGACGAGGTCTTCTTTGCCGCAGGAGGGGGTTCGCGGACACCATGGCCAGATTCACCGAACAAGGGCTGACGTACGACGACGTACTGTTGGTGCCCGCCTTTTCGGACATGCAGCCGGGTGACGCCGACACCGCGACCCGGCTCACCCGCACGATCACGCTGCGCATCCCGCTGATCAGCGCCGCGATGGACACGGTCACCGAGGCGCGCATGGCGGTGGCGATGGCCCGCCAGGGCGGCGTCGGCATCCTCCACCGCAACCTGTCGATCGACGACCAGGCCCGCCAGGTCGACCTCGTGAAGCGTTCCGAGGCCGGCATGGTCACCAACCCGGTCACCTGCTCGCCCGACGACACCCTGGCCGACGTCGAGGCGCTCTGCGCCACCTACCGCATCTCCGGCGCCCCGGTCACCGACGCCGAGGGCGTGCTGGTCGGCATCGTCACCAACCGCGACATGCGCTACGAGACCGACCACTCCCAGCGCGTCAGCGACGTGATGACCAAGATGCCGCTGGTCACCGCGCCGGTCGGGGTCTCCCGCGAGGAGGCGTTCCGGCTGCTGCGCACCCACAAGGTCGAGAAGCTGCCGCTGGTCGACGACCGCGGCCGCCTCCAGGGCCTGATCACGGTCAAAGACTTCACCAAGAGCGAGCAGTATCCGCTGGCCACCAAGGACGCCGACGGCCGCCTCATGGTCGGCGCCGCGATCGGGGTCGCCGGCGACGCCGAGGAGCGGGCCCGCGCCCTCCTCGACGCGGGCGTCGACGTGATCGTGGTCGACACCGCCCACGGTCACTCCAAGGGCGTCTGCGACATGATCGCCAAGATCAAGGCCAACACCGCCGTCCAGGTCATCGGCGGCAACATCGCCACCCGCGCGGGCGCCCAGGCGCTCATCGACGCGGGCGTCGACGCCGTCAAGGTCGGCGTCGGCCCCGGCTCCATCTGCACCACCCGCGTGGTCGCCGGCGTCGGCGCCCCGCAGGTCACCGCCATCCACGAGGCGTCGCTCGCGGCCGGTCCCGCCGGGGTGCCGGTGATCGGCGACGGCGGTCTCCAGTACAGCGGCGACATCGCCAAGGCCATCGCGGCCGGCGCCGACGCGGTCATGCTCGGCTCCCTGCTCGCGGGCTGCGAGGAGTCCCCGGGCGAGCTGATCTTCATCAACGGCAAGCAGTTCAAGTCCTACCGGGGCATGGGCTCGCTGGGCGCCGTCCGCAACCGCGAGCGCGGCGGCGTGTCCTTCTCCAAGGACCGCTACGCCCAGGACGCCGTCTCCGGCGACGACAAGTACATCCCCGAGGGCATCGAGGGCCAGGTCCCCTACCGAGGCCCCGTCGCCGCCGTCGCCCACCAGTTGGTCGGAGGGGTCAGACAGGGTATGTGGTACACCGGCTCCCGCACCATCGCGGAGCTGCGTGAGAACGGCGAACTGATGCCGATCACCGCCGCCGGGCTGAAGGAGAGCCACCCCCACGACATCCAGATGACGGTGGAGGCTCCGAACTACCACCGTCGCTGACCTCTATCGACCAACAGGAAACACACATGACTCAGGTGGAGATCGGGCGCGGTAAGACCGGACGGCGCGCCTACGCCCTCGACGAGATCGGCATCGTTCCCTCGCGGCGCACCCGCGACCCCGAGGAGGTGTCGATCTCCTGGCAGATCGACGCCTACCGCTTCGACCTGCCGGTCGTGGTCAGCCCGATGGACAGCGTCGTCTCACCCCGCACGGCGATCGAGATCGGCCGGCTCGGCGGCCTCGGCGTCCTCGACCTCGAAGGTCTCTGGACCCGCTACGACGACCCGCAGCCGCTGCTCGACGAGGTGGCCGAACTCGGCACCGCCGCGGCGACCCGCCGGCTGCAGGAGATCTACACCGCGCCGATCCAAGACGAGCTGATCGGCCGCCGCATCGAGGAGATCCGCGCCGCCGGGGTGACCACCGCGGTGCGGTTGTCGCCGCAGCGCACGGTCCAGCACCACAAGGCCGTCATCGACGCCGGCGTCGACATCTTCGTGATCCGCGGCACCACCGTCTCGGCCGAGCACGTCTCGGGCCGGGCCGAGCCGCTGAACCTGAAGCAGTTCATCTACGAGCTCGACGTCCCGGTGATCGTCGGCGGCTGCGCCACCTACACGGCCGCCCTCCACCTGATGCGCACGGGCGCGGCGGGCGTCCTGGTCGGCTTCGGCGGCGGCGCGTCCCACACGACCCGCAACGTCCTGGGCGTCGTGGTCCCGATGGCGACCGCCATCTCCGACGTGGCCGCGGCCCGCCGCGACTACATGGACGAATCGGGTGGCCGCTACGTCCACGTCATCGCCGACGGCGGCATGGGCGGCTCGGGCGACATCGCCAAGGCCATCGCCTGCGGCGCCGACGCGGTCATGGTCGGCTCCCCGCTGGCCCGCGCCGCCGAGGCCCCCGGGCGGGGCTTCCACTGGGGCTCCGAGGCCCACCACCCCGACCTGCCGCGCGGCCGCCGCGTGGAGTTCGGCACCATCGGCACCCTGGCCGAGATCCTCCACGGCCCGTCCTCGGTCGCCGACGGCTCGATGAACCTGATGGGCGCCCTGAAGCGCACGATGGCGACCTCGGGCTACAGCGACATCAAGGAGTTCCAGCGCGTCGAGGTAGTGGTCGCCCCGCCGACCCCGTGACGACCAGCTGAGACAGGGCGCCGAGATCTCTCTCGGCGCCCTGTCGCGTTTCCGGTGCGGTCGGCACACAGCGCATATGCCGAAATTTCGGGCGCTTGCGCCCGATGGCTGAGGTCTGTCGTTTGTTCGGGCTACGGCGCTCCTTCGTCGGCTCAGATCCACTCGCCGTGGCGCATGACCCGGTGGACCTGGAGGTCCTCGTCCAGGACGACCAGGTCGGCGCGCTTGCCCACGGCGATCGAGCCGACCTCCCCGTCGAGGCCCAGCGCCTTGGCGGGGTTCAGGGAGGTGATCTCGGTCGCCTGGGGGAGGGTCAGGCCGTTCAGCTGGACGCCGCGCCGGAACGCCTTGTCCATGGTCAAAGTGCTGCCGGCGATGGAGCCGCCGCCTTCCAGGCGGGCTTCGCCGCCTCTGACCTCCACGCGCATCGGGCCCAGGTCGTAGTCGCCGTCGGGCATGCCGGCCGCGTCCATGGCGTCGGTGATGAAGGCCACGCCGCCCTTGGCGGAGCGGAGGGCGAGGTCGATGACGGCCTCGTGGAGGTGGAAGCCGTCGTTGATCAGTTCGACCGTCACCCGTTCGTCGGCCAGGGCCGCGGTGATCGGGCCGGGGTCGCGGTGGCCCAGGGGGCGCATGGCGTTGAACAGGTGGGTGGCGACCGTGGCGCCCGCGTCGATGGCGGCCTGGGCCTCGTCGTAGGTGGCGTCGGTGTGGCCGATCGCGGCGATCACGTCGTTGGCTGCGCACGCGGCGATGGCGTCGAGGGCGTTCGGGAGTTCCGGGGCGATGGTGAACATGCGGGCGTGGCCGTGCGCCGCCTTGATGAGGTCGAGGAACTCCGGCACCGACGGGTCCCGCAGGAGGGCGGGGCGGTGGGCGCCGCATTTGGCCGCCGAGATGTACGGGCCCTCGAAGTGGATGCCCGCCAGCAGGCCCTCGCGGCAGAGTTCCGCCAGTTCGCCGGCCGCTTGGCGGAGGTGGTCGAGCGGGGCGGTGACCAGGCTGGCGACCGCTGTGGTGGTGCCCTTCGACAGGTGGAAGGCGAAGGCGCGGCGGGCCTCGGTGACCAGGCCGGTGGGGTAGCCGGCGCCGCCGCCGCCGTGGACGTGCATGTCGACGAAGCCCGGCACCACGAACCGGTGGCCCAGCGACTCGCCGTCGCGGGGGGCGGCGCCGTGGCCGATGTGGGTGATGCGGCCCTCCTCGATGGCGAGCCAGCCGTCGGTGACCGCGGAGCCGGTGACGATGCGGGCGTTGACGAGGGTCGTGCTCAAGGCAGGATCACCGATCTCGTGAGGTGGAGCGGTTCGTCGGGGTTCAGGCCGGCGGCCAGGGCGCGGGCGACGGCCACCCGCTGGATCTTCACCAGTTCGGCCATCGGGTCGCGGGCCGACTCGACGAACGTGCCGCCGCAGTCGAGGAGCTGCGCCGCCAGGCCCTCGGGGGCGTCGCCGAGCATCCACGTCACCCGGCCGGGGCCGGCGATCGAGATCGGGCCGTGGCGGTATTCCATCGCCGGGTAGCTCTCGGTCCAGGCGCGGGCCGCCTCGCGCATCTTCAGCGCCGCCTCGGCCGCCAGGCCGGTCGTCCAGCCCCGGCCGAGGAAGGTGTACTGGCCGGCCGCCGGCAGGTCGCCGAGGTCGTCGGCGAGGGCGAGTTCCGCGTCGGCGATCGGGCCGGTCAGGTCTTCGCCCAGGTGGGCGCGGAGCAGGGCCAGCTGGGTGGTGGCGAAGCGGGTCTGTACGACCGACCGTTCGTCGGCGAAGTCGAGCACGATCACCTCGCCCGCCGCCGTCATCACCGGCGTGGCCGGGTCGGCGGTGATCGCCACGGTCGGGGTCTCGACGGCGGTCAGCAGGGCCAGCACCTCGGTCGTCGTGCCCGACCGGGTCAGCGCGAGGACCCGGTCGTAGGCGCGGCCGAGCGGGAACTCCGAGGCGGCGAAGGCGTCGGTCTCGCCCTGGCCGGCGGACTCCCGCAGGGCGGCGTACGCCTGGGCGACGAACCAGGACGTGCCGCAGCCGACCACGGCGACCCGTTCCCCCGGCCGGGGAAGCGGGGCGCTCGCGGCTAGGTCGGCGGCCCTGGCCCAGAGGGCCGGTTGTGAGGCGATTTCCGATTCGGTGTGCGTCACAACCGGCACTTTATCCAGGCGGGTCCCTCACGAACCGGCGGGGGCGTAGCGGTTCACCGTCACGGAGCCGCAGGTGAGGGACTCGATCAGGCGCAGCCGCAGGCGGTCCTTGACGCCGCTGAGCAGGGGGGTGGCGCCGGTGAGGATCACCGGGTGGACGGCGGTGACGATCTCGTCCAGCAGGCCCAGGCCGGCCAGTGTCGAGGCCAGCGCGTTGCCGCCGGTCAGCATGATGTTCCCGGTCCCCTCGCCCTTCAGGGCGGTCAGCTCGGCGGCCAGGCCGGCGCCCCGGATGATCCGGGTGTCGTCGGGGACCTCGGTCAGCGTGTCGGAGACGACGACCTTGGGCTTCGACCGCCACTTGGGGGCGTAGGCGATGTCGTGCGGGTGGTCGCTGACCTGGTCGGCGGTGGGCCAGTAGGAGGCCATCCAGCCGTAGACGACCCGGCCGTAGAGCAGGATGTCGGTGGCGTCGGTCTGCGCCTCGGAGAAGGCCGACAGTTCGGGGCCCATCTCGGCCCAGTCGAACTCGCCGGGGCCGTCGATGTAGCCGTCGACCGACGTGTTGACGTAATAAACGATCTTGCGCATGTCCGCTCCTCAGTCGTCGTTTCGCCAGTGGGTCGGAGCCGGGGGCGGGTTCTCTACATCCGTACCAACAAAAATGTCCGTCACTTCCCCTACGCTCGCGATCACTGATCAAAGGGAGGAAATGGGGATATGACGTACCTGGAGCTGTCCGAGGAAGGCGGCGGGGCGCACAAGTTCTACGAGGCCGTGGTCTCGGGGACGCGGGTGACCATCACGTACGGCCGGATCGGAGAGAACGGGCAGGTCAAGGTCACCGACTTCCCAAGTGAGGAGAAGGCGCAGGCGGCCGCGGCCAAGAAGATCGCGGAGAAGACCAAGAAGGGCTACGCCGCGGCGGTCAGAGGGGTGCGCCAGCGCCGCTCGATCACCCGGCGGGCCATCGCCAGCACCCGCTCCACCGCCAAGCAGGCGCCGGTGCTCTGGCGGTTCGCCAGCGGCTCGGCCGCGTTCGGCATCTTCGTCGACCGCGACCGCTGCTGGGTCGGCAACCAGGCCGGGCACGTCTTCACGCTGACCCCCGAAGGCGAGATGACCGGGCGCTACAAGCTGCCCGACGGGGTCAAGTGCATCGTCGCCGACGACTTCTGGATCTACGCGGGCTGCGACGACGGCAAGGTCTACGACCTGAGCGGCAAGGTGCCGAGGGCGGCGTACGAGATCGCCTCCGACGTGGACATCTACTGGCTCGACATCGCCGACGGCGTCCTGGGCGTCTCCGACGACTCGGGCCGCATCACCACGATCGACTACGAGGACGAGTTCCTCTGGGCCCGCACCGGCGGCGGCAGCTCCGGGTGGATGGTGCGCAACGACGCCGACGCCGTCTACCACGGGCACTCCGGCGGCGTGGCCCGCTACGACCTCCAGGGCAACCAGGCCTGGTACCAGACCGCCGCCTCCGGCGTGCTGTTCGGCTGGCAGGAGGAGAAGTCGGTGTACGCCGGCACCGCCAGCCGGACCGTGCACAAACTGGCCAAGGCCGACGGCGCGGTCGAGGCGGTCTACCGGTGCGACGCGGCGATCTACTCGTGCGCGACCTCGCCCGGCGGCCAGTACGTCTTCGCCGGCGACTCCTCCTCCTCGGTCTACTGCTTCTCCGCCGACGGCACCCGGTTGTGGAAGCTGGGCACCGGCTGCGGGTCGGCGTTCTCCATGCAGTACCTCGACGAGCGCCTCTACATCGTGACCACCGACGGCTCGCTGGCCTGCATCGACGCGACCGAGCAGGCCATCGCGGCGGCCCGCGAGGGCACCGTCCCGCAGGCCCGCGACGTCAAGATCGCCGCCTCGCTGCCCGTCGTCGAGCCCTCGGTGACCGTGGAGACCACGACCGACACGGGCGACGGCGTGCTCGTCGAGTGCTTCAGCGAGGGCGGCCGGCTGCGGATCCGGGTGCTCAGCCCCGGGTACGAGGCGTGGAACGTGCAGTTCCCGCGCGAGATCCGCGAGCCGGGCGCGCGCTATGTGGTCGAGGGCATCCGGCCCTCGGGCAACGGGGGCTTCTACCGCGCCTTCGGCGACATCCGCCGCCTGGTGTGACGGTCGCGGGCGGCCCCGTGCGCGGCGTCGAGCAGGCGCAGCGCCTCGGGTAGCCGGGTGTCGGGGTCGACGACCGACACCCAGCCCGCCGCGCCGTAGACCGGATGGGGGAACCAGGTGTCGCGGGCGCGGGCGTCGTGCGGCGGGGAGCCGATGACGCGCGCGAATTCGGCCCTGGGCACGGCGATGTTGAGCCGGAAGGCGCCCGGCTCGTCGAGGCCGGAGGCGGGTTCGTCGGGGTAGTCCTTCGTCACGATCGTGGCGAAGGGCTGGGTCGCCGGGATCACCCCGTCGGGCGCGTAGTAGACGAACACGTCGCCCCAGCTGACTTCGGGCGACCCGTCGCCCGGTTGTGGCCGCAGGATGAGCACGCCGTCGAGCGTCCGGGCGTGATCGATGAGGTCGTCCAGGTTCATGTGTTCTAGCGTCACATTGAACTGCTTGTGGAGACTTTCGATCGGGAGACCTCGACGATGACGAAGGAAACCCTCCACCGCCCGTTGCGGACCGCCGATGTGGCCCGGCGGGCTGGCTGCTCCGTGCAGCAGGTGCGCAACCTCGAACGCGACGGGGTGCTGGCACCGCCCGCGCGGACGCCGTCGGGGTATCGCGTCTGGACCGAGAGCCACGCGCTGGCGGCGGCGGCCTACGTCGTGCTCGCCGCAGGCGTCGGGCCGGCGGAGGCGAGGGACCTCGTCCGCGTGGCCCGGACCGGCCCGGAGAGCGACCTGCTCGCGCTCGTCGACCGGGCGCACGCCCGCCTGCACGCCGAGCGGCGGGACGTCGCCCTGGCCAGGGCCGCGATCGCCGCGATCGGGGCCGAACCCCTCGACGACGCCCGGCCGCACGACGCCATGACCGTCTCCGAACTGGCCTCCGCGCTGGGGGTGCCCACCTCCACGCTGCGGTATTGGGAACGTCAAGGACTGCTCACCCCCACCCGGGCGGGTCGCGGGCGGGCCCGCGTCTACACCCCGGCCGACGTCCGGGACGCGCGGATCGTCCACCAGCTGCGCCTGGCCGGCTATCGCATCCCGCCGCTGCGGGCGCTCATGCCGACCCTGCGGGGGCACGGCCGCGCCTCCGACGTCGCCGCCGCTCTGCGGGCCCGGGACGAGAACATCGACGCGCGGTCGCGCGCCCTGCTCCAGGCGGCCGCCGGACTGTTGGCGCTGACGACGCCATGCGGTCATCGGCCGTGCGGGCGATCCTGACAGGATGGGTAGGAACGACTGAGAGCCGTACAAAGGGAGAGTTGAACCCATGACCGCGCTTATGGGAACGGGGCGGCTGGGGCCGGCGGAACGCCACGCGGCCCTGTCGCAGATGGCGGCGCAGGAGCTCGACGTCGTGGTGGTCGGAGGCGGCGTGGTGGGCGCGGGCGTCGCGCTCGACGCCGCCACGCGGGGGCTCACCGTGGGGGTCGTGGAGGCGCGCGACTACGCCTCGGGCACCTCGTCGCGGTCGTCCAAGCTGATCCACGGCGGGCTGCGCTATCTCGAACAGCTCAACTTCGACCTGGTCAGAGAGGCGCTCCAGGAGCGGGCGCTGCTGCTGCAGCGCATCGCCCCCCACCTGGTGCGGCCGGTGCCGTTCCTGTTCCCGCTCACCCACACGGGCTGGGAGCGGCCCTACGTCGGCGCGGGCCTGGTGCTCTACGACTCGCTGGGGTTCTCGTTCGGGTTCACCCGGGGCGTGCCGGGCCACCGGCACCTGTCGCGCACCCGCGCGCTGCGGCTGGCCCCGGCGCTGCGGAAGACCGCGTTCAAGGGGGCCGTCCAGTACTGGGACGCCCAGGTCGACGACGCCCGCTACGTCATGACCCTGCTGCGCACCGCCGCCACCTACGGCGCCCACGTCGCCTCCCGCACCCAGGTCGTGGGCTTCCTGCGCGAGGGGGAGCGGGTCACCGGGGTCCGGGTGCGCGACCTGGAGACCGGCGAGGAGATCGACATCAGGGCCCGGCAGGTCGTCAACGCCACCGGGGTGTGGACCGACGACATCCAGGAGCTCGTCGGCGGGCGGGGGCAGATCCACGTCAAGGCGTCCAAGGGCGTGCACCTGCTGGTGCCGCGCGACCGCATCCACTCGCTGACCGGGATCATCCTGCGTACCGAGAAGTCGGTGCTCTTCGTGATCCCGTGGGGGCGCCACTGGATCATCGGCACCACCGACACGGCCTGGACCCTCGACCTGGCCCACCCGGCCGCCTCCCGGACCGACATCGACTACGTCCTCGACCACGTCAACGAGGTGCTGGCGGTCCCGCTGACGAGAGACGACGTCGAAGGGGTGTACGCCGGCCTGCGGCCGCTGCTGCGGGGCGAGTCGGAGCAGACGTCCAAGTTGTCGCGCGAGCACGTCGTCGCCCACCCGGTGCCGGGGCTGGTGCTGGTCGCGGGCGGCAAGTTCACCACCTACCGCAAGATGGCCGCCGACGCCGTCGACGCGGTGGTGCACGGCCTGGCCACCCGGGTGCCGCCCTCGTGCACCGACACCGTCCCGCTCGTGGGGGCCGAGGGCTACCAGGCCCGCTGGAACTCCCGCTACCGGCTGGCCCAGCAGTCGGGCCTGCACGTCGCCCGCATCGAGCACCTGCTCCAGCGCTACGGCTCGATGATGGACGAGGTGCTGGGCCTCATCGAAGACGACCCGAGCCTGGCCCGCCCGCTGACCGGCGCCGACGACCACCTGCGGGCCGAGATCGTCTACGCCGCCACCCACGAGGGCGCCCGGCACCTCAACGACGTGCTCAGCCGGCGCACCCACATCTCGATCGAGACCTTCCACCGCGGCCTGGCCGTCGCCGAGGAGGTCGCCCAGCTCCTCGCGGGTCCGCTGGGCTGGGACGACGACCAGGTCAAACGTGAGGTGGAGTACTACACCAAGCGGATCGAGGCCGAGCGCGCCGCCCAGGAGACCGACACCGACCAGGAGGCCGACGCGATCACCATCGGCGCGCCCGAGATCGTCCCGGTGGCCGCGCCCGACCGCAAACCCGTCTAGAACTTCACCCAGGCCCGGTCGGCCAGGCTCGCCTTGTCGCTGATCTTGATGCCGAGGTCGGAGAAGGTCCAGACCGTGTCGCCGATGATCGCGCTGCGCCTGATCGACGGGTCGAGCGGCAGGTTCGGGTCGCCCGGCTTCGGATGAGTGATCACGCCGGCCTTCTCGATCGTGTCGCCGATCTTCAGCACGAGCGCCTGCGAGCCGTCGTAGTAGTCGGCCCCCCAGGTGGCCAGCGGGATCAGGGCCAGGCCGTCCTGCGGCCAGTAGAGGAAGGCGTGCGGGTCCCATTCGGCCTGGGTGGCCGAGTCCTCCTGGTGGTAGCGCGACAACACCGCCGGGGCGCCCGGGTCGCGGACGTCGAACAGCGAGACCTGGGTGCCCTTCGTCCGGCCCCGGGTGTCGGCCTCCTGGCCGACGCCGATGAGGCGGCCCTCGCCCGCCGGGTGCAGGTAGGCGGAGAAGCCGGTGATCTTCAGCTCGCCGGTGACCTTCGGGGTCTGCGGGTCGCGCAGGTCGAGGGTGTAGAGCGGGTCGACCTGGCGGAAGGTGACCATGTAACCGACCGGGCCGATGAACCGCACCGAGTAGATGCGCTCGCCCTTGCCCAGCCCGGTCACCTGACCGGTCTCGGCGAGGGTGTCGGCCTTCAGGACGTAGACGCCGCTCTCCGACTTCTGGTCCTGGTCGCGCGGGGTCGTGGTGGTGGCGATGCGCAGGTGGCCGTCGTACTCCGACATCGAGTACTGGTTGAGCAGCCGCCCGGGGACCGCGCCGGAGGCGACGTAGCGGGGCACGCCGGTGCCGGTCACGTCGAACCGGTGGATTTCGGTGCGCTCAGGCTGGACGGCCTCCTCCACCGTGTCGTCGCGCGGGGAAGGCGAAGGGCTGATGACCTCGGCGGTCGGGACGACCTTCTCGGCGTCGCTCGGCGTCGGCTGCGCCTCGGGGGCGATCTTGCCCGGGTCGGGGATCTGGGTCGGCATGTCCGGGTCGGGCGAGGGGGCCACGGGAGACGCGGGGGCCGCCTCGGGGATGGGCGCCGGGGCGACGTCCACGGCGATCGGCATCGGGAAGAAGCCGCCCCACCAGAACGGGTTGCTCGTCACGTAGAGGCTGTCCTGGGTGCCGTAGACGGTGTCGCCGTCGGCCGCGACGCTGATCGGCTCGGTGGTGCCGAACGAGCCGTTCAGGTCGAGGGTGTGGACGGTCACCAGCGACCGGCCCGTGAACTCGGCCGGGTGGCTGACGTTCTCGCACTTCACGGCGCCCTGCGTGACCTGGCCGTTCGACTCGATCTCGAACTTGGGCAACCAGGCGTCGAGGGGCGCCGTCCGGTACGTCTCCTTGACCGCCTCCAGCATCTCCTTCTGGGTGGCCGAGCTGTCGTACTCGGGCAGCGGCACCTTCGGCTCGCTGCGCACCACGATCCGGACCGTGGTGCCGACCATGCGCGCGTCGACGTGGATCGCGTTGGCCGGGGACATGCTGCCCAGCACCCTCGGGGTGCCGGAGAGGTCGACCATGACGTAGCGCGGCGCGGCCAGCATCTCGGGGCGGATCGCCGAGCGGGCGGTGGCGGCCGGGACGTACCCGCCGTTGTTGAACAGCACCAGCGCCCGGTCGCCGGCCACCAGCAGGTTCGCCTCGGCCCACGACTGGTCGTCGGCGACGAGCCGCAGGGTGCCGGTCACCTTGCCGGAGGCCGCGTCGAGCACCCGCAGCACACCCCGGTTGACCGTGACGACCCGTTCGCCGTCGGTCTTGACCAGGTCGGGCTCGTCGACCCCGGCCTCGTGGACGTTGGTCGTCGAGTGGGTCTGCGCGCCGGCGGCCGCGGTCGACCTGGCGCCGTCGGCCGCCTCGGCCATCGCCATGGGCAGCACCTGGAAGGCCTGGGCGTGCTCGACCGCGGCCGCGCGCAGCTCTTCGAGCATGCTGTCGCAGTCGTCGAACGCGACCAGCTTGATGTTCGACGTCAGGTTGATCGGCGTCACCGGATCGGGTGACGGGGCGGCGCCCGAGGTGCAGGCCGTCGCCAGCAGGGCAATCGCGATGGCGCCCGCCACGCGAATCGAGGTGGTCATGCCCACAAGACGGATCGGCGGCCGCCTCGGTTCGGGCGTCAGTCGCGCCGCAGGTAGGCGCTGCGGAAGTAGAGCTTGTCCATCGCCGCGTCGGTGGCCCTGATCAGCGTCTGGGTCTCGGCGCCCGTCAGGTCGGTGACGACCACGGCGTCCTCGTCGTCGTCTCCGGTGGCGGTGCAGAAGACATGGGTGGTGTCCCACCAGCCCAGCACGGTGTCGCAGCCCGACTCGAACTCGTTCAGCACCGTGCCGGTCGCGGTGTCCCAGACGCACAGGGTCACCGTCTTGGCGGCGCAGGTGGCCACGAACGCGCCGCCCCCGGCGGTGAACAGGTCGCGCGGGTCGGTCAGGTCGCCGCCGATCTCCGGGAGGGTCTTCAGCTCCTTGCCCGCCAGGTCGAAGACGTGGGGCACGCGGCCCGTCTTGTCGGCGAAGATCGCCGCCACCGTGTCGCCGTCGCCGGTCCAGGCGAACGCGGCGTCCTCGGTCAGGCCGGGCACCTCGACGATCCGGGCGGTCTCGGTCTGCACGTCGACCACGACGAAACCCCTGGTCGTCGTCTTGTCGCCGACCTTCTTGCGCATGGTCAGCAGGATCTTCGAGCTGTCGGGCGACCACTGGACGTAGTTGGTGGTGAGCGGCTTCTTGACGGTCGGCACGGTCACCGTCGAGCCGCTCGACACGTTGGTGATCTTCAGCGAGTCGCGGTCGTCGGAGTCGTACTCCCACGGGATGCCGGCCAGCCGGTCGGCGGTGGGGCTGGGGGCGGCGTCGACGTAGGAGTGGCGGGTGAAGGTCGCCTTGCCGGGTTCGCGGACGTAGGCGTCCCACTTCTCGCGGTCGACCCAGAAGATCGACAGGTACGCCGGGTCGTCGGGCCGCTCCAGCGCCACCGCCGTGGTGTCGTCCATGTCGATGGTGATCGGCCGCTCGGCGCTCGGGGACGGCGGGGGCGGCGCCGCCGCCGAGGTCGTCGCGGGGCTCGTCGCGGGGGACGGGGGCGGGGCGTCGCTGGAGGTGGCGGCCCACACGCCGCCGATCGCCGCGATCACCGCCAGCGCGGTCGCCCCCGTGACCACGGCCAGCGTCGGGAACTTGCGCTTCTGCCGGAAGACCTGCGGGACCGTCGAGCGGGCCGTCGCCGGGTCGCTGACCAGCAGCCGGTCGATCACCTGGCGCGTGGTCGGGCGCAGCGCCGGATTCTTGTTCAGGCAGTCGAGCAGGATGCCGCGCAGCGGCTGGGGCACGTCACCCAGGTCGGGCGGCATGCGCAGCACCCGGTTGATCACGGCGGGCATGGTGTCGTTGCCGAACGGCGCCCGGCCGGTCGCGGCGTAGGCGATCGTGCCCGCCCAGGAGAACAGGTCGGCGGCCGGCCCGACCGGCCCGCCGGCGAGCTGCTCGGGGGCCATGTAGGCGGGGGTGCCGATCATCGTCGAGGTCAGCGCCGTGTGGCTGCCCAGGGCCTTGCTGATGCCGAAGTCGATCACGCGGGGGCCGTCGGACCCGAGGATCACGTTCGGCGGCTTGAAGTCGCGGTGCACGATCTCGGCCTGGTGGATCGCCGCCAGCGCGGTCGCGGTGCCGATCGCCAGCCGGTGCAGCGAACTGCCCGTACGCGGCCCGCCGCGCGGGATCGCCTGGGCCAGCGACTCGCCCTCGATGTACTCGCTCACGATGTAGGGCCGCTGGTCTTCGGCGCCGACGTCGATCACCTGGGCGGTGCAGAACGGCGCCACCCGCTTGGCCGTGCTGACCTCCTGGAGGAACCGCCGGACCATCGTCTGGTCCTGCGCCAGGTCGGGCCGCAGCCACTTGATCGCCACGCGTTCGCCGTCGGATCCGGCCCCCAGGTAGACGATGCCCTGACCGCCTTCTCCGAGGACCGCCTCCAGCCGGTAGCCGCCGAGCACAGGGGGGTCGGACGGGCGTAGGGGAGTCGCCATGATTCGAATTGTGGCCCATGACCTGGGTCGGGCGGACATTGCGAATTGACCGTACCCGCCGGTAGTCATGAGCTTCGCTCCGGAATAGTCTCGCGAGTATGGCTGGTGAACTCCGGGTGCCCGACCCCTCGCTGCTCGACCGTCTCCTGCGTCACGTCACGTCGGAGGGCAAGACGCAGACCGTGGTCGCGCCCTTCACCGGGGCTCCGCTGGCCGAGGTGCCGATCTCGTCGGCCGACGACGTGCGCCGGGCCTACCGGCAGGCGCGCGAGGCCCAGGCGGCCTGGGCCGAGCTGCCGGTCAAAGACCGGATCAGGCCGTTCGAGCGGCTGCACGACGCGATCCTCGACCGCCGCGCCGACCTGCTCGACGTCATCCAGTGGGAGACCGGCAAGGCCCGCAGGCACGCCTACGAGGAGGTCCTCGACGTCGCCGCGAGCAGCCTCCACTACGTGCGGAAGGCGCCCGGCCTGCTCGCGCCGCGCGCCCGCCGGGGCCCGTTCCCGCTGGCCACCCGGACCGTCGAGGTACGCCACCCGCGCGGCGTCGTGGCGTTCATCAGCCCGTGGAACTACCCCCTGTCGCTGGGCGTGAGCGACGTCGTGCCGGCGCTGATCGCCGGGAACGCGGTCGTCCACAAACCCGACACCCAGACGCCGCTGTCGACCCTGTGGACCATCGACCTGCTCACCGAGCTCGGCATGCCGCCCGAGATCTGGCAGGTCGTCGTCGGCGACCCCGCCGACGTCGGCGAACCCCTGATCGACGAGGCCGACTACGTCGCCTTCACCGGCTCGACCCGGGCCGGGCGGGGCGTCGCCGAGGCCGCCGCGAAGCGGCTCATCGGCTGCTCGCTGGAGCTCGGCGGCAAGAACCCCATGATCGTCTTGGACGACGCCGACGTCGACCGCGCCGCCGCCGGCGCGATCAGGGCCTGCTTCACCAACGCCGGCCAGCTGTGCGTCTCGATCGAGCGCCTCTACGTCCACGACGCCGTCTACGACGCCTTCGCCGAGCGGTTCGCCCGCCAGGTCGCGAACATGAACATCGGCCCCGGCCACGACTGGGCCACCCAGATGGGCTCCCTCACCTCCCAGCGCCAGCTCGACGCCGTCACCGCCCACGTCGAGGAGGCCGTCGAGAAGGGCGCCACGGTCGTCACGGGCGGCAGGGCCCGCCCCGACCTGGGCCCGTTCTTCTACGAGCCGACCATCCTCGAGAACGTCACCGACGACATGGCCCTGTGCCGCGCCGAGACCTTCGGCCCGGTCGTCGCCCTCTACCGGTTCGGCACCATGGCCGAGGCGCTGGAGCTGGCCAACGACACCCTCTACGGCCTCAACGCCTCCGTCTGGACCGGCGACCCGGCCAAGGGCCGCGCCCTGGCGTCGCGGATCAAGGCGGGCACGGTCAACATCAACGAGGGCTACGCCTCGGCGTACGGGTCGTTCGACTCCCCGATGGGCGGGATGAAGAACTCCGGCCTGGGGCGGCGGCACGGGAACGAGGGGCTGACCAAGTTCACCGAGAGCCAGACGATCTCCTCCCAGGCGGCCTGGCTCGGCTTCGACCCGATCCTCGGCCTGTCCTACGAGACATATGCGGACACCCTGGTCACCCTGCTCAAGGCGATGAAGCGGTTGCACCTTAAGTAGACTGGCGCTACCGCCGGTTCATCTTCAGGGAGTCCTCCTGTGTCAGAGTTCGACACGGTTCTGGTCGTCGACTTCGGGGCGCAATACGCCCAGCTGATCGCACGCCGGGTACGTGAATGCCAGGTCTACTCCGAGATCGTCCCCTCGACGATGCCGGTGGCGGAGATGCTGGCCAAGAAGCCCAAGGCGATCATCCTCTCGGGCGGGCCCTCCTCGGTCTACGCCGAAGGCGCCCCGGCCGCCCCCGCCGGGCTGTTCGAGACCGGCGTGCCGACGTTCGGCATCTGCTACGGCTTCCAGGTCATGGCCCAGGCCCTCGGCGGCACGGTGTCCAAGACCGGGATCGCCGAGTTCGGCCGCACCGACCTGACCGTCGTCGAGCCGGGCCGCCTTTTCGGCGCGCTGCCGGTCTCCCAGCAGGTCTGGATGTCCCACGGCGACGCCGTCAGCCAGGCCCCCGAGGGCTTCACGGTCACGGCCTCGACCGGCGAGACCCCGGTCGCCGGGTTCGAAGACCCCGCCCGGGGCTTCTACGGCGTGCAGTTCCACCCCGAGGTCATGCACACCGACCACGGGCAGAAGGTGCTGAAGGCGTTCCTCGACGCGGCCGGCTGCCGCCCGAGCTGGACGATGCTGAACATCGTCGAAGACGCCGTCGACGCCGTGAAGGCGAAGATCGGCGACGGCCGGGCCATCTGCGCCCTGTCGGGCGGGGTCGACTCCGCGGTCGCCGCCGCGATCGTGCAGCGCGCCATCGGCGACCGGCTGACCTGCGTCTTCGTCGACCACGGGCTGCTGCGCAAGGGCGAGGCCGAGCAGGTCGAGCGCGACTTCGTCGAGATCACCGGGGTCAAGCTCCGGGTCGTCGACGCCGCCGAGCGGTTCCTCAAGGCGCTGTCCGGGGTGACCGACCCCGAGGAGAAGCGCAAGATCATCGGCCGCGAGTTCATCCGGGTCTTCGAAGACGAGCAGCGCGCCATCCTGGCCGACGGGCCGGTCGACTTCCTGGTCCAGGGCACCCTCTACCCCGACGTCGTCGAGTCGGGCGGCGGCACCGGCACCGCCAACATCAAGAGCCACCACAACGTCGGCGGCCTGCCCGACGACCTCCAGTTCGACCTGGTCGAGCCGCTGCGCGCGCTGTTCAAAGACGAGGTGCGGCGCGCGGGCGAGCAGCTCGGTCTGCCGGCCGCGATGGTGTGGCGGCAGCCGTTCCCGGGTCCGGGGCTCGGCATCCGGATCATCGGCGAGGTCACCCAGGACCGGCTCGAGATCCTGCGCGAGGCCGACGCCATCGCCCGCGAGGAGCTGACCCGCGCCGGGCTCGACCGCGACATCTGGCAGTGCCCGGTCGTGCTGCTGGCCGACGTGCGGTCGGTGGGCGTGCAGGGCGACGGCCGCACCTACGGCCACCCGATCGTGTTGCGGCCGGTGAGCTCCGAAGACGCGATGACCGCCGACTGGTCGCGGGTGCCCTACGACGTGCTGGCCCGCATCTCCACCCGGATCACCAACGAGGTCCGCGAGATCAACCGCGTCACCCTCGACGTCACGAGCAAGCCGCCGGGCACCATCGAGTGGGAATAGTCGTGGTCGGGGTAGATTGGCCCCGGTGACCACGTCTAACCGCCTGGCCTGGCTTGACGCGTTGCGCGGCATTGGCGCGCTCGCCGTGGTGGCCGAACACCTGCTCCCGTGGGTCTATCCGCCGCTCCGGCCGACCTTCATGAACATCGGCATGTACGGCGTGGTCGTGTTCTTCCTGGTCAGCGGCTACATCATCCCCGCCTCGCTGGAGGGGCGGGGAGACGTGCGGGCGTTCTGGACCAGCCGGTTGTTCCGGCTCTACCCGCTCTACCTGCTGGTGTGCGCCATCGCGCTGCTGGTCGGGTTGTGGGTGCCGATCCGCGAGCAGGTGCCGCGCGACGCCTCCGGGGTGCTCGCGCACGTCTCGATGCTGCTCGACGTCGTCCACGTGGGCGGGCTGGCCGACCCGATGTGGACGTTGTCGTACGAGATGGTGTTCTACCTCGTCGTGACGGCCCTGTTCGTGAAGGGCGTGCACCGGTTCAGCGGGTGGTACGCCGTCGCCTTCGGCGCGCTCGCGGTGGTCGCCGGGCTCGTCATCGGCGCGCCGTGGTTGCCGGGGCCGTGGCCCGCCGTCGTGTCGGGCGTGGTCTTCGCGATCGGCATGGCAGGGCTGTTCAGCGGGCGGTTCCAGACGGCCGCCGCGCTGGTCCTCGGCGTCATGGCGCTGGTGCTGCTGATCGGGTCGTCCTACGTGCCGTGGTTCGGGGCGGCGATCCTCGCGATGATGTTCACCGGGACCGCGATCTACCGCTGGGAGAAGGGCACCGGCCCGCTCTGGCCGGTGTTCGCGGCCGCCGCGCTGGTCGCGCTCAGCCCGGCGTGGGCCATCGCGGCGGGCTGGTGGTGGGTGCAGCCGCCGGTGTGGATCACCACGCTGGTGCTGGCCGGGGCCACCTTCTGGGCCGGGCGGGCGCTACGCCACCGCGCGCTGCCGAAGGTGTTCGTCTGGCTCGGGCTGATCAGCTACTCGGTCTACCTCGTCCACCACCCGATCCTGCGCATGGTGCCGATCGTGTTCGGCCACATGATGTCCAAGCCGGTGTGGGAACGCGCGCTGCTGGCCGCCGGCTATCTCGTCGTGCTGCTGCTGGTCAGCTGGGCGACGTACACATGGGTCGAGGCGCCCGCCCAGCGACTGGGCAGGCGCCTCGTGAAGAAGCGTCAGACCTCGCCGGCGGGCTGGCCGCCGAACGGGTCGTCCTCGTCCTCGAGCAACTGGCCGTCGTCGTCGCTGCCCTCGGGCGCGGCCGGCGGTTCGGGGTAGGACTGGCCCGGCGTCAGCTTGACCCCTTCGAGCAGGGTCGACGCCGTGACGAAGTGGTAGCCCTGCTTCTTCAGCGTGGCCAGCACCTTCGGCATCGAGTCGACCGTCTGCTTGACGGTCTCGTGCATCAGGACGACCTCGCCGCGCCCGGCCACTTCGAGGGCCTTGGTGGTCAGCAGGCCGACGTCGCGGTTGGCCGCGACCCAGTCGCCGGTCGAGGTGGTGCCGGGGATCAGCACCATGCCGAACTTGGCGGCGATCTCGCGCACGGTCTCGTCGGTCAGGCCGCCGGGGGCCCGCATCACGGTCGGGGCCTTGCCGATGACCTTCTTGATCAGCTTGTGGGTCTCGTTGACCTGGTCGTAGACCTCGGTGCGGGTCAGCTCGGTCAGCCACGGGTGCGACCAGGTGTGGTTGCCGATCTGGTGGCCGGCCTTGGCGATGTTCTTCAGCAGCGTCTGGTGCTTGTTCACCTCGCGGCCGATCACGAAGAACGTGGCCTTGGCGTCGTACTTCTTCAGGGTCGCCAGCAACCTGGTCGTATAGGGCCCCGGGCCGTCGTCGAAGGTCAGCGCCAGGCACTTGTGCGTGGCGCAGAACGGCTTCTTGGGGGCCTTCTCAGGCTTCGCCGCGGCGGGTGCGGCGGGCAGGGTCACCACCAGCGCTAAGGCGGCGAGGGTGGGGATCAGACGGCGCATCACAAACTCCTCGGGGATCACTCAAGCCCGAAGCGTAACGCCTGTTATTGGGAGTTCTCTGAGCCTGTCTCATCCGGTTATGCGGCGGACGATCGATCCGGGCAGCCGGGTCAGCTGTCCGAGGATGCCCGGCACCCAGACCACCTCCGACTTCGCCCGCAGGCCGTCGAGCACCGCGCCGGCCACCGTCTCGGGGCTGGTCGCGATGGCCGGAGGGGTGACGCCCCTGGTCAGGCGGGTGCGCACGAAACCGGGCCGGACCACCATCACGTGGACGCCGGAACCGCGCAGCGCCTCTGTCAGGCCGCGGGCGAAGGCGTCGAGGCCCGACTTGGCGGAGGCGTACAGGAAATCGGCGGCGGACGGGCGGCCCGCCGAGACCGACGAGAAGACCACGAGCGCGCCGTGGGTCTGCCGGCGCATCGCGTCGGCGCACACGATCGCGGCGGTCATCGCCCCGACGTAGTTGACCATCGCCACGTCGGCGGCCTTCAGCGGGTCGAGGTCGGCGTCGCCGAGCAGGCCGCAGGCGACCAGCGCGACGTCGACGTCGCCCTCGGCGAACACGTCGCCGATCACCTTGGCGTGCTCCTCGACCCGGAACGCGTCGAAGTCGGCCGTCTCCACGGTCGCGCCCGCCTCGGCCAGCCGGATCGCCGCGGCCTCGCGGGCCGGCGAGGGCCGCCCGGCCAGGATCACCCGCCGCACCCGGCGGCGGACCAGCCGCATCGCGGTCGCCATCGCGATGTCGGACGCCCCGCCGACCAGCAGCAGGCTCTGCGGTTCGCCGAACGCGTTCTTCACAACGACAACCTCCTGGCGAGATCTGACTGGAAGACCAGGCGCGGATCGAGCTCGCGCCGCCGCTCACGGAAGGCGGTCAGCGCCGGATACATCACCGGCAGCAGTTCGGGCCGCAACCGCGAGTCCTTGGCCAGGTAGACCCGCCCGCCCGCCTCGGCCACCAGTTCGTCGAGCCGGTCGAGCAGCCAGGCCAGGCCCTTGGTGGTGGTCGGGAAGTCGAGCGCCAGCGACCAGCCGGGCGTCGGGAACGACAACCAGCCGCCGCTGCCCGGCCCGAACCGCTTGAGCACGGTCTGGAACGACGCCGCGTGGCTGCGCCTGATCCGCTCGACGATCTTCATGAGGGTCTGCTCGGCGCCCAGCGGCACCACGAACTGGTACTGCACCAGCCCGCGCGGCCCGTAGAGGCGGTTCCAGTGACCCACCCGGTCGAGCGGGTGGAAGAACGACGCCAGCGGCCTGACCTGCACCGACTCGCGTTTGGTGGTGGTGTAGAGGCCCCGGTTGACCAGGCCCATGGTGTGCCGGTTCAGCAGCCCGACCGGCAGGAACCCCGGGCCCGACTCGAACCCGCGGGCCCGGAACGAGCGGGCCGCGCCCTGGCGCGCGTGGTCGGCGCCCTCGACGACGCCCCGGCCCTGCCGCGACAGGCAGTCGACCCAGGCGGCGGTGTAGCGGTGGGCGAGGTCGGCCTGCGTCAGCCGCGTCATCACCGATTCGAGGTCGGGGCACTTCCAGGTGTTCACGATCATGCGGGAGGTCTCGATCGGGGTGAGCCTGATCGTCGCCTTGGTGATCACCCCGGTCAGGCCCATGCCGCCGACGGTCGCCCAGAAGTCGGGGTCGGCGGGCGTGAGCGTACGCGTCACGCCGTCGGCGCCGAGCAGGTCGAGGGCGGTGACGTGGCCGCCGAAGGAGCCGTCGGCGTGGTGGTTGCGGCCGTGGATGTCGGCGGCGACCGCGCCGCCCACGGTCACCTGCCGGGTCGCCGGGGTGACCGGCGGGAACCAGCCCTCGGGCACCAGTTCGCGCATCAGCCGGTGGAGGCTCACGCCCGCCTCGACCGTGACGTAGCCGTCGCGGACCGGCCCGATCGCGGCCAGGCCGGTCATGTCGAGCACCAGCCCGCCCGCGTTCTGCGCCGGATCGCCGTAGCTGCGGCCGAGGCCGCGCGCGATCATGCCGCGCCCGCCCGAAGCCAGCACCAGCGGGGTCAGCTCCGCCTCGGCGCCGGGCCGCAGCAACTCGGCGACGCTCGGGGAGGTACGGCCCCAGCCGGTGAGGATCGTCTTGTTCGCCATCGACTCTCTCCGTGATTGACCGATCGCGTCACGTTATCCCGGCATTCGGGGGATCGCGAGCACGCACCCGCCACGGGCGGGTGACCTGCGCCTCAAGGATGGGTCAAGAGATCGGCCGTGACTCACCGTGACCGGCAGGGTTGCGGGGTAACCGCACCGTTCCGCCCGTTGGAGTTGCCCCGGATGGCCGCCACCCTCTCGGTGATCGTTCCCGTCAGGGACGGCGAACGCCACATCGCCGACGCCCTGACCTCCCTGCGCGCCAACGCGCGGGACGACTTCGAGTTCATCGTCGTCGACGACGGCTCGGCCGACGCGACCCGGGAGATCGCCGAGAGCTTCAAGGGCGACCTGCCGGGCCTGACCGTCATCGGCAGGGACGCCTCCTCCGGCGTCTCCGCGGCCCGCAACCTGGGCCTGTCGGCGGCGGGCGGGACGTACGTCACCTATCTCGACGGCGACGACTGGTACGCCCCCGGCTACCTTCCCCAGCTCGTCACCGCCATCGACCGGCTCGGCTGCGACTTCGTCCGGGTCGACCACGTGCGGGTGACCGGCACCACCCGAGAGGTGCGCCGGGCGCCCGAACAGCGGCGCGGGGTCGTCTTCCCGGGCCGCGAGGGCATCACCGGCATGGGCCGCCTCGGCATGGTCGACTACCCGGTCGCCTGGGCCGGGATCTACCGGCGTTCCCTCGCCGGCCAGGGTCTCCTCACGTTCGACCCCACCCTGGCCACCGCCGAGGACCGGGCCTGGGTGTGGCGTCTCCACCTCCACGCCGCCACCTACGCCGTCGCCTCGCTGACCGGCGTGTTCTACCGGCGTGGCCGCAAGGCCTCGCTCACCCAGGTCGGCGACGAACGGCAACTGCACTTCATCGACGCCTACCTCGGCGTCATCCACGACCTCGACGGAGACGACCCGGAGTTCGTCCGCAAGGCGACGCACAACCTGTGCGCGCTGATCGCCTACCACCACAAGCTGCGCGGGCGGCTGCGCCCCGACGTCGCGGCCACCTTCGACACCCGGGCCACCGCCGCCCTGCGGGAAGTCCCGCCGGACGCCCTCGCGGTGGTCCTGCCGACGCTGGGCCACGCCCGCGAGAAGCTGCTCAGGAGGTTCCTTCCGTGAAAACCCAGCTCTTCTACTGTTCGACGTTGTTCGGGGCGATGACGCTGGCCGCGGCCATCGACGCCGGCCTGTTCGGCCCGGCCGGGCGGCGCGTGCTGCTCGTGTCGAGCAACGTGGCCGTACCCGAGCTGATCTCCCCCCTGCACCGGACGCCCGCCTTCGACGCGATCGGCGACCGGTTCGACCACGTGCACTTCTGGAACGAGCTGATCGCCCCCTACCACCCCGTCCGCGTCCGGGTCAGGCCCGAGCAGGGGCCGCTGCTGCGGCGGCTGCTCACCCAGCGGCTGCTCGACGGGCACGCCCCCGACGAGCTGATCGTCGAGTCGATCGGCGCCTACCCGGCGCGCGGGCTGGTGGAGATCTTCTCCGGCTGCCCGATCACGGTCTACTCCGAGGGCCTGATGAGCTACGGCCCGACCCGCGACCCGATCCCCGGCGACCTGGGGGCGCGCGTGGAGCGACTGCTCTACCTCGACCTGATCGAGGGCATGCGGCCGCTGATGCTGGCGGAGCACAAGGTCCCGGCGGTCGCGGTGCCCGACGTGGCCTTCCGCGACATCGTCGGCAAGGTCGGCGCGGTCACGCCGGTCGGCGGGCGCGGCAGGGCGCTGCTGCTCAGCCAGTACATGTCCGACGCCGGGCTCATCTCGTGGGACGACGAGCAGGCCATCCACGAGGCGATGCTGCAGGGCGTCGTCGCCCGCGGCTTCACCACCGTCCGGTTCAAGCCGCACCCGTCGGCCGGCCGCCGCCAGGTGCGCGGTCTGCGGACGCTGGCCGAGGAACTGGGCGTGCAGCTCACCGTGGTGCCCGAGTCGGTGCCGGCCGAGACCTGCTTCGCCGCCTACCGGCCCGACCTGGTCGTCGGCACCTTCTCGACCGGCCTGATCACCGCCCGGCACTACTTCGGCATCCCGGTCGCGACCGTCGGCTGCCCGCGGGTGCTGGAGCGGATGCGGCCCTACGAGAACAGCAACCGGGTCGCCGTGACGATCGTCGACGCGAGCGTGCCCGAGCTGACCCGGACCGGCGCGCTGGTGCCGGCCCCGGTCGAGCCCGACCTGCTGCCCCGGCTCGTCGAGGCCGTCGTCTACTGCGCCCAGCGCAAGCGCATGCCGCACCTGCGGGCCAGCGCAGAGGCGGTGGTCCGGGAACTGCGCAAGGACGTGCGCCGGCGCTACTTCCCGCGCCGTCTCCTGGCCCAGTACGGCCTGGTCAAGAAGGTCTCCGAGCCCTCGCTCTGGCGGCGGGCGCTGCGCTACGCACGCCGGCTGGTGGGTCAGTGAACCGGCCGGTCCTCTCGGTCGTGGTGCCCTTCCACAACGTCGCCGAGTTCCTGCCGCGCTGCCTCAACTCGCTGGCCAAACAGCGCTTCAAGAGCATCGAGTACGTCCTGGTCGACGACGGCTCCACCGACGGCAGCGCGGTCGTCGCCAAGGAGAAGGCCGCCGCCGATCCCCGGTTCACGCTCATCGAGCAGGAGAACCGGGGCCTCGGGCCGGCCCGCAACGCGGGGGCGCGGGCGGCCCGGGGCACCTACCTGGCCTTCGCCGACGGCGACGACACCCTGCCGCGCACCGCCTACGCCTCGCTCGTCGCCAGCCTGGAGGCCACCGGCTCCGACCTGGCCTGTGGGAACGTCCGGCGGATCGTCGGCGGCAAGCTGCGGCCCTCGGCCGGGCACGCCGAGGCGTTCGCCGAACCGGCCGCCGGCACCCACATCCGCCGCCGGCACGCGCTGCTCGCCGACCGGACCATCTGGAACAAGGTCTTCCGGCGCGAGTTCTGGGACCGGCACGGCTTCGAGTTCCCCGCCAGGGCCTACGAGGACTCGCCGGTCACCATCCGGGCCCACGTGCTGTCGCGCTCGACCGACGTGCTCGACGAGGTCGTCTACCACTGGCGGGTGCGCTCGGGCTCGATCTCGCAGCGGCGCACCGAACCGGCCAACGTGCTCGACCGGCTGGCCTCGATGCGCGAGGTGTCGGAGTTCCTGAACGAGCACGCGCCGCGCCTGTGGGCCAAGCACGACCTGCTGGTCACCGAGTTCGACCTGGCGTTCCTGCTGGAGTCGCTGGAGACGGCCGAGGGCGCCGAGCAGGAGGCGCTGCTCGACTCGCTGGCCGAGACCCTCGGCGTGCTGCACCCGAAGGCCATCGCCCGGCAGCCGTCGATCCGGCGGCTGGAACTGCACCTGGCCGCCAACCGGATGGTGCCCGAACTGCGCGAGGTCCGGATGTTCCGCCGCGCGTCGCTGAGCGACGCCGGCGCGGTCAGGCACGGCTGGTTCAAGCGCCGCCGCTGGTTCATGGACTACCCCTACCTGCGCGACCCGGCGAAGGGCATCCCCGACTCGGTGTACGACCCCTCCGTCGACTTCCAGCTCAAGGCGGTCGTCGACGGCGTCGAGATGGACGGCACCCGGATGACCGCCCGGGGGTACGCGTACATCACCCACCTCGACAGCTCCCGCACCACGATCGACGTGTGGTTCCTGCGCGAGGGGGTCCGGCTGCCGCTGGAGGTGAAGCGGGTGGCCCGGATGGACGCCACCGCCGACTCCGGCCAGTCGGCCACCTGCCACGACGACGCCGGGTTCGAGGCGTCGATCGACCTGGCCGACGTGCCGCCCGGCCGCTGGAACCTGCACTGCTCGGTCCGCGACGGCGAGGTCGTCAGGAAGGGCGTGCCGCAGGCCCATCCCGACACCGGGCACCGGCGCTATCCGCCCGGCGGAGTGCACCAGCCGAGCCTCACCGAAGAGGGGCTGGTGCTGCGGCGGCCGGTCAAGGACCGGGGGCACGCCTGGATCGAGTGGAGCGGCGACCGGATCGCGGTCACGACGCGCAAGAGGCAGCGGCTCGTGTTCCAGAAGGCGATCCACCGGCCCGGCGACGACGGCCGGGTCCTCATCACCCCGCCCGCCCGGGTGGGCGTCTGGCGCATCAGGAAGACGGACGGCACACCCCTTCGCCTGCGCGTGGGGGTGTCGCCGTCTCCGCGCCGGATCGGCGTGCACCTGGTGTCGTTCCGTACCGAACTCGAAGGGGAGGTCCTGGTGGTGGTGCAGCCCGCGCTGGAGGACGACGAGCGGGGCCGGTTCGCCGAACGGCGCCTGCGGGGGACCGTGCGGCACTTCAAGCGCAGCCCCATCAGGGAGACCGTCGTCTTCGACGCCTACGGCGGCCGGCTGGCCTCGTGCAACCCGCGCGCGATCTTCGAGGAGATGCGGTCGCGGGACCTGCCGCTGGAGTACGTCTGGGTCACCCGCGACGGCTCGTTCGAGACGCCGGAGGACTCCCGGGTCGTCCTGCACGGCTCCAAGGAGCACGAGCACGCGCTGGCGACGGCGCGTTACCTGGTCGGCAACCGCACCCAGCCGAACTGGTACACCAAGCCGCCCGGCCAGACCTACCTGCAGACCTGGCACGGCACGCCGCTGAAGAAGCTCGGCCACGACCTGCGCGACCTGCCGTTCCGGCGCACCGAGCTGCTCGACTGGATGGCCCGCGACGTGCCGCAGTGGGACCTGCTGATCTCCCCGAACCCGTTCTCGACGCCCATCATGCGGCGCGCGTTCGGCTACCGGGGCGTGGTGTTGTCGACCGGCTACCCCCGCAACGACCTGCTGTTCGCCGACCGCTCGGAGGCGATCAAGAGGCGGCTGGGCGTGCCTGCGGGCAAGAAGGTGGTCCTGTACGCCCCCACGTGGCGCGACGACCTCCACCGGGGCAAGAAGCGCCGCCTGTCGATGGAGCTCGACCTGGCCCGCATGCGGTTCGCGCTCAAGGACCACGTGGTGCTGGTGCGGGCGCACCACCTGATCACCGACCGGCCGAAGATCAAGGCCCCGGCGATCGACGTGACCGGCTACCCCGAGATCGCCGACCTCTACCTGGCGGCCGACGTGCTGGTCACCGACTACTCCTCGGCCATGTTCGACTTCGCCTGCACCGGCAAGCCGATGGTGTTCTTCACCTACGACCTGGAGCGCTACCGCGACACCCTGCGCGGCTTCTACTTCGACTTCACCGCCGAGGCGCCGGGGCCGCTGACGATGACCACCGACGAGACCATCGACGCCATCAGGGAGGCCGCGGTGCCCGCGGCCTACGGGACGTTCCGGCAGAAGTTCTGCCCGTGGGACGACGGGAGGGCGTCGTCCCGCGTGGTCGACCTGCTGCTCAGTGGCTCTCGAATGGCGTAGGGGTCGGGTAGTAGGCGTCGAGGAAGCGGGCCAGGGCGTTGTCCTGGTCCGCTGTCGTCGGCGCCGTGTCGTTGAGGCAGAACGCGTCGTGCTCGCGGTTGGCGAGCATGCGGCGCAGCTTGGCCGGGGTCTTCGGCAGCGCCAGGTCGACGTAGGTGTAGTCGATCTGGCCCGGCAGCGCCCGGCCCGTCAGGTAGGCGTAGTAGTGCGCCAGCGACGAGGCCGTCGAGATGTCGCTGGAGCGGCGGAACCGGCTGGCCGAGACCGTCTTGAACTCGGCCGGGAACCGCTCCTCCAGCTCGAACAGCAACGACCGGCGCAGCGCGTAGGGCACGTGCTTCATCTTCTGCGTCAGCGTGCGCCCGCACAGCTCCTCCAGCATCCGGCGGTTGTTCATGCCGGCCTGGTGGACGGGGTTGTCCTCGTTCAGGATGAACGGGACCTGGGCGATCGACGGGAAGAACCGGGTGATGCCGTTGCCCTCGAAGAACGTCTCCGGGTAGAGCACCTTGCCCAGGAAGAAGTCGTCGTTCAGGTAGAGGAAGTGCTCCGACAGGCCCTCGATGTGGTGCAGCCGCGACTCGATCGCGTGGCTGTTGAACACCGGCAGCACCGACTGGTCGGCGAAGATCTCCCGGTGGTCGACGATCCTGATGCGGTCGTCCTCGACCAGCCACGACGGCTTCTGCCGGTCGGTGACGATGAAGACGTTCCTGATCCAGGGCGCGTACGTCAGCAGCGAGCGCAGCGAGTAACGCAGCTCGTCGCGGCTGACGAACCGGGCGTCGGAGGTGGCCAGGTCGCTCAGGCCGCCCGTCAGGGCCAGCTCCTTGCGGGCCCGCCACTCCGGGTCGTTGCCGTCGACCCACGTGTAGACCGCGTCGATCGGGAAGTCGACGTCGTCGACCAGCCGCCGCGTGAACTCCGGGCGTGTCGGATAGACCCGCGCCGACTCCGACACCAGCCGGTTGAACAGCGACTCGGGCGCGTCGACGGTCTCCTCGTGGACGGGCACCGCCTCGCACACCCGGTTGGGCCGCGGCGCCACCAGCAGCTCGCCCTCACGCTGCCAGAACTCCAGGTCGACGCCCGACTCGGGGCCGAGCGTGAGCGTGCGCGACGGGCTCGCGTAGTAGAGCCACAGGCGCACCGCCTTGGCGTCGGCCATGTCGTTGCGGCGCAACTGCCGGATCTTGCCCAGCTCGTTGACCTTGTGCCGGCCTCCCGGCAGCCGCGCGCCGTAGACCCCGTGGCGGGCCAGTGACGTGATGGCCCTCTGCCGGTACGTCGTGCGCACCGCGATGACCGGTGGACGGCCGCGCATGGGCCGTACACAGAAGAACGGAATCGCCGATCCGGACAGTGATCGGCAGATCAGGTCGAACGTCTCCCGCGAAGCCTGCGCGGGACTGGCGTCCTGCCTGATCAGAGCCACCCTGGGCGGCATCGGCTCGCGCGCTGTCAGGCGGCTGTGAAGCTGTCGGTACAACGTAGACACCGGCATGGCTCTCCCCCCGAAGAATGCGGCGACCCTACCGGACGCCTGAGTGCGTTGGCGGGGGCTTTGCCCACGTCAGGGCAATGGTCAAGAAGTGGCAACGAGATGCTCTGGGGAGCCCAGAAGAAGCCGTTGCCGACTACCGAACGTAGTCATTCTTACGTTCATGGGGGGCTTCACGCTCGACGACATACTGGCGACGCGCAAGCCACGGGACTCCTGGTGGACCGTCTTCGCGGTCGACCCGGTCGCGTGCCGGCTCGCGCTCCTGACCGCCAACCACACCTCGATCACGCCGAACGGGCTGACCGGCCTGTCGATGCTGCTCGGCGTCGCCTCGGCCGCCTGCTTCGCCGCCGGTGAGCTCGCCGCGGGCGCGGCGCTGTTCTACCTGAGCTTCACCGTCGACTGCATGGACGGCAAGATCGCCCGGCTCAAGGGCAGCGGGACCTCGTTCGGCCTCTGGCTCGACTACGTCGGCGACCGGGTGCGCGTCGCGGGATGCGCGTTCGGCTTCGCCGCCGGCGAGGGCACCCTGGAGGCCCTGTGGCTGGCCGCCGGGATCGCGGTCCTGGACCTGTTCCGGTACGTCAACGGGCCCCAGCTCCTCAGGGTCAGGGAGGCCGCGCGCGACCGCGTGCGCGCCGCGACCGGCGGCGACCCCGTGTTCGTCGAAGACGTCCTGCTGGCCGACCCGCTGGCCGACGTCCGCGACGACGCCGTCGTCGATCTCCAGTCGGCCTTCCGCCGCAGATTCCCCTGGTTCGACCGGTTCCGCCTGTTCCTCGGGCGGCGCCGCGTCCGGACCCATCTCATGAGCGGCATCGAGTTCCACGCGGCGGTCTTCGTCGTCGCGCCCCTGTTCGGGGCGGCCGCGATGCTCTGGACCGCGCTCGCCACGGGCGCGCTGCTGGCCGCGTTCGAGGCCGCTCTCGTCTACCGCACCTGGCTGGCGGCCCGTGAGGCCGACCGGGTCGTACCGGAAAGGGTGAAAGTGCTTGTCTGATCGGCCGATCTTCATCGTCGCGTGCCCCCGCTCGGGAACCACGCTCCTCCAGCTCATGCTGCACGCCCACCCGCGCATCGCGATCCCGCCGGAGACGCGCATCCTCGTGCAGGCCTACCTCAAGCGCCGCCGCTTCGGCGACCTGCGCAACCCCGAGCGCCGCCGCGAGATGGCGCAGTGGGTCACCGGCGGCCACCGCACCCAGTTCGGCGACCTGGGCATCGACAAGCACGAGTTCATCGAGCGCGCCGTGGCCGGGCCCGGCTCGCTCGGCTCGGTCGTCGGCCTGGTCTACAAGATGTTCGGCGAGATGCACGGCAAGCCGCGCTGGGGCGACAAGCGGCCGCCGTACATCAAGCACATGGACGCGCTCATCGCGATGTTCCCCGACTGCCAGATCATCCACATCGTCCGCGACGGCCGCGACTGCGTCTCGTCGCTGAAGGAGATGCCCTGGTTCAAGGAGGACATCTACCAGGCGGTCAACCGCTGGTGCGAGGCCATCGACTTCGGCCGCAAGTGCGGCCTGGGCCCCGACAGCTACTACGAGATGCGGTACGAGGACCTGACGGCCGACCCCGAGCTCGAACTGAAGAAGCTGTGCGCCTTCCTGGGTGAGGAGTACCACCCGGCGATGAAGGAGCCGTCGAAGGTCGCCGACACGATCCCCTCGCACAAGTCGTGGCACGAGAACACCCGAGGCGAGGTCACCACCGCGCGCACCGGCACCTGGGCCACCCGCCTCGACCCCTGGGAGCTCTCGCTCTGCGAGACCGTGATGGGCGAGCGCCTCACGGCGTACGGCTACGAGTTGTCGGGCGCCCCCAAGGCCGAGCGCAAGCACGTGGCCCAGTACGAGAAGACGGCCGCCTACTGGAAGCGCCGGTACCGCAAGCGGGCCGTGACGGAGTGGTTCAACCGCTTCCGCGAGGCCGGCCCGGTCGCCGCGCAGCTCACCGACGGTCAGCGAGAGCTGTCCGGGCTGGGTTCCTGACCGGATGGAGACCCTGGACAGGCCGGTCTTCGTCATCGGCTGCCCCCGCTCGGGCACCACGATGCTGCAGCTCATGCTGCACAGTCACCCGCGGATCGCGGTCCCGCCGGAGACCCGCTTCATGATCCAGGCATACCACGCACGACGGAAGCACGGCGACATGCGGCGCCCGGACAACCGGCGCCGCCTGGCCGAATGGGTGGCCGGCGGCAAGGACACCAAGTTCCGCGAACTGGGCCTCGACCGCGCCGAGTACGTCGACCACGCGGTGGCGGCCCCCGGCTCGCTCGGCTCGGTTTTGGGCACGGTGTTCCGCGACTACGCGGCCCGCTTCGGCAAGCCGAGGTGGGGCGACAAACGCCCCAGCTACTTCAAGCACGTGGGCATGCTGCTGCGCCTGTTCCCCGACGCCCAGTTCATCCACCTGGTCCGCGACGGCCGCGACTGCGTGGCCTCGCTGATGGAGATGCCCTGGTACAAACTGGACGTCTACCACGCCATCGCGAACTGGGCCGAGGCGATCGACTTCGGCCGCCACCACGCCGCCCACCTCCCGGCGGGCTCCTACTACGAACTCCGGTACGAGGACCTGACGGCCGACCCGGAGTCGTCGCTGAAGCGCCTGTGCGGCTTCATCGGCGAGGAATACGACCCGGCGATGTGCGAACCCCGGCACGTCGCCCAGGTGGCCGTGCCGGCCCACAAGGTCTGGCACGCCAACACCCACACGGCCGTGACCACCGCCCGCAGCGGCAGCTGGTCCAGCCGCCTGGAACCCTGGCAGATCTCGTTGTGCGAGACGGTTCTGGGCTCCCGCCTGGAAGCCCACGGCTACGACCTGAGCGACGCGCCCCGGGCCACCCGGGACCACCGCCTGGCCTACCAGACCACAGCGGCCAAGCGACGCGGCGCGCGACTGAAGCGCACCAGCCGCGACCGCCTGGTCCGCCTGTGGGAACCGGGCCCGATCCCGGCCCTGCTGACCGCGGGCCAACGATCCCTGGCGGGCCTGCCACCCCTGCCACGCCAGCAACTGGTCGAATCGTCTTGATCGACGGAGACGCCCCGCTCTTCCGGTGGGGCGTCTCCGCGTTCAGCGGCTCAGGTGGGTGAAGAGGATCTCCCACTGGTCGAGGACGGGTTCCAGGCGGAAGGCGTCCGCGTGGGTGCGGGCGGCCGCGCCCATTTCGGCTCTTCTCGGTTCGTCGTCCATCAGTTCCGTCAGGGCCGTCGCCAGGGCCGTCACGTCGCCCGGCGGGACCAGGACGCCCGTCACGCCGTCGTCGATCAGTGTCCGGACGCCGCCCGAGACGTCGAAGGCGATCGACGGGATGCCGAAGGCGGCCGCTTCGCCCAGGACCAGCGGGAAGCCCTCGTGGTCGCTCGACAGGGCGACCAGTGAGGCGGCGCGGTATTCGGTCGGCATCTCGCCCGCCGGGATCCGGCCGCGGAAGACGACCTGCTGCGACACGCCCTCGGTCACCGCGTGGAACATCAGGCGGTCGGTGTCGGGGCCGTCGCCGATCAGGTGGAGTTCCCAGTCGGGGCGGCCCGCGCGGGCGAAGGCGGAGATCAGGCGGTCGAAGCGTTTGACGCCCGTCAGGCGGCCGACGCCCAGGATGCGGAGCCGCCGCAGCGGCGACGGGCGGTGCGGCCAGCCGGGCAGCGGGTTCGGGATGTGCCAGGTGTTGGGCAGCAGCGCCTCCTCCGAGAAGCGCCACGCGTCGTCCTGGCTGAGGAAGACGGCCTGGTCGAGGTCGGCGTAGTGGGCCCTGACCGCGCCGAAGTGCCAGGTGCCGCGGGCGTGCGCGAACGAGCCGTGATACTGGCCGATGCCGCGGTGTCCGCCCAGGTGGCCCGACAGGCGGGCGACCACCCCCGGTGAGGTCATCACCAGCAGGCCGGGCGCGATGTCGTCCAGGAGCATGCGGGCGCGCCGGCCCGCGCCGAGACCCCAGCGCGGGCCCGCGGTGAGCTCGTGGTGGCCGTAGGCCGGGTCCTCGATGTAGGTCACCGGGTCGGCCGACGGGTGCAGGCCGATGATGTGGACGTCGTAGCCGCGCCGGGCCAGGCCCTGGGCCAGCGTGTGGGTGACGCGCTGCAGGCCGCCGAGCGCGTCGGCGTCCAGGCAGGCGAAGGAGACGGTGTTCACAGGGCGGCCTCCGTCGGCTGCGGGATCACGGCGACCGGCATCTCGGGCGTGACGCCGTCGAAGAACGCGTCGACGACCCGCGCCGCCGCGTGGCCGCGCTCCTCGGCGCACCACGTCCGGCGGAAGGCGGCGTAGCGTTCGGGGCTCCACGGGTCGCGGATCGCCGCGGCCAGGTCCCGCGTCGTGGTGACGCAGGGTCCGGGGGCGATCTCGGGCAGGTCGTACCGGCTGCCGCGTTCGGTCCGGCGGTAGGTCTCCCAGTCGTCGATGAGGAAGACCATCGGCTTGCCCGTCACGGCGAAGTCGCACATCAGCGAGGAGTAGTCGGTCACCAGCACGTCGGCGGCCAGCAGCAGGTCGTTGACCTCGGGATAGCCGCCGGCCTGGCGGGCGAACCACCGCAAATCCTGCGGGATCGGGTGTTTCTCGATCGGGTGGGTGCGCAGCACCAGGACCCACTCGTCGCCCAGTTCCGCCGCCAGCTCGCGCAGGTCGGCCCGGACCGAGGCCCCGCGGGACAGGTCGCGGTAGGTGGGCGCGTACACGACGATCTTCTTGGCGGCGGGGATCTCCAGGGCCGCGCGCACCCGCGCGGCCGCCTCGGGGTCGCCGTGGAACAGCACGTCGCAGCGGGGCGAGCCGTGGCGCAGGACCGGGCCGATGTACTCGTTCGAGGGCACGAAGGTGCGTTCGAACTCGGCGCCGGGGGAGACCAGGGCGTCCCAGCGGGCGACGTTGGCGCGCCACTCCTCGCGCGGGCCGGGGAAGTCGCCGCGCAGGTCGGGGGCGTCCAGGCCGGTCGACTTGATGCCCTGGCCGTGCCAGGTCTGCAGGTAGCGGGTGCCGCGCGGCTTCGGGAAGCCGAGGGGCATGCCGTGGCTGTCGACCCACCAGCCGGCGCGGGCCATGGTCCAGATGTGCCGCCAGCTCATCCGGCGCACCGTCGTCAGGTGCGTGGGGAACACCCCAGACGCCCGCGACCAGACGGCGCGCAGGCGCGACCCCCGGCGGACGAGCTCCTCGTGGACGTAGCGCGGGTGCCCGGTGTAGCCCCGGCCGCAGTCGGCCTCGAACAGCACCAGGTCCTTCTTGCGCGGGACGACCCGGATCAGCACCTTGTAGACCGCGAGTTTCACCTCGCGGACGCCCAGCCGCCTGCGCAGCCGTTTGGGCAGCCCGGCGGCCCGCAGGGCGTGCGGCCGGATGGACGGCCGCCGCGCGACGGCCCTGAGCAGGCCCGTGCGCCGCCAGTCGAGCCGCAGCGTCGCGGCGTCGCCGAGGGGGCGGGCGGTGATCTCGTACCCCTTGGTCTTCAGCGTCAGCGGCTCCATCCCCGCGCCGACCAGCAGCGGGTCGCTGGTGGTGTGGCCGTCGAGCGGGCGGGTGAAGCCCAGGCGCGGTTCGACGGCGACGCTGCGGCCGGGTGCGACGGCGGCCAGGTCGAGCGCGACCTCGGTCTCGATCGTCCCGTCGGGCCGGCGGCGCGGCATCAGCCGGATGCGGTGCTGCTTCGCGATGAGGTCGGCCACCGTGTCGAGCCCGACGACGCCGAAGGGGTCGTACGTGGTGATCGACATCGACAGGACCGATCCGCTGGCGGAGATCTCGGTGACCTCGTGGCGCAGCCGCGACTCAGAGAAGGGCAGCTCGGCCAGCCGCATCGCGGTGATCTCGAAGGCCGGGTCGGGTTCGCTGCCCCAGTAGGTCAGGCCGTCGGCCCTGGTCGCGTGCCGGGGCGGCGCCTTCGGGCCGGTCAGGCTGCGGGCGGCCACGCACAGGTCGTCGACCCGGTCGCGCAGCAGCAGTTCGCCGCAGACCCGCGTCATCGGGTCGGCCCCCTCCAGCACGCCCTCCTCCAGGCGCTCCAGGTAGGGGCGCATGACCGCCGACATCTCCTTGGCCCACGTCGCGTCGAACCTCGGCAGCGCGTTCAGGTAGACCCGCAGGTCCTGCTGGACGAACCGGGCCTGGCGGCGGGCGACCAGGTCGCCCATCCCGGCGTCGCGCAGCGCCTGGTCGGCGCTCTCGGCGGCGGCGACCCGGGCCCGCGCGTTGGCGACGTCGCGCAGGCTCAGCGAGATCGACCGTCTCTCGCCGGTCGCCCGGTGCCACAGGTAGACCGGCCACGGCACCACCGCGAACCGCCGCGCGCGGGCGTAGAGGCGGGCGGTGAAGACGTGGTCCTCGTAGAGGGCGTCCTCGCGGAAGCGCAGGTCGTGGGTGCGCAGGAACTCGACGTCGTAGATCTTGTTGGTGGCGAAGCCGTCGAGGAACAGGTCGGGTTCGGCCCGGATGCCCTCGACCGTGCGCCGGGGCGTGAACAGCTCGGGGTAGTAGGGCGCGCGGGCGCCGCTGTCGTCGTAGTGGCGCATGATCTGGCCCGCCACGAAGTCGGCGCCGGTGCGCTCGATCTCCGTGAGCAGCGCCTTGCAGGCGTGCCGGGGCAGCTCGTCGTCGCTGTCGAGGAACATGACGTAGGGCGCGCGCGCCGCGTCGAGCCCCGCGTTGCGCGGCGCGCCGCAGCCGCCGGAGTTGCTCTCGCGCCGGATGTAGCGCACGCCCGGGAACCGGCCGGCGACGTCGGCGGTGTCGTCGGTGCTGGCGTCGTCCACGACGATGATCTCGAGGTTCTGGAGGGTCTGGGCGTAGAGGGAGTGCACGGCCCTCGGGAGGCGGGCCGCGTCGTTGTAGGTGATCACGACCACACTCACAGCCGGTCGGGCCGCCATACCCACCCCCCATATCAGTAGAAAATCACTGATATGGGATGTTCCCTGACGAAATCGGACGATTGCCCTCTGTGGTCATCTTTTGCCGACGACTTACCGGCGGCCCCATCGCCGGACGACGTAAACGATCAGTCCGATCGCGCCGAGACCGCCCGCCACCGGGGCCAGCCGCTTGACCAGCGACGCCCCGGCGGCCTCCCGCAGGTCGAACGCCTCCTCCTCGGCGGTCCGGGAGGTGCGCAGCGTGCCGGGCGGGTAGGCGTGGACGGGGTCGGGGTCGGGGACGACCGTCAGATGCCGCCGGCCCTCGATCACCGCGGCCAGGTTGGCGGCGAACCGCGCGCCGACCTCGTCGAGCACCACCTGCGGCAGGTCGGTCGCGCACGTCGTCACGAGCGTGACCCGGGTGCCCGGGGGGTCTTCCAGCAGCCGGACGGTCAGGGCCGCCTCGGTCGCCCCGGTCGCGTGCACGCCCTCGGCGACGACGTCGACGGTCCGCCCGTCCTTGTCGGCGTTGGCGATCCGGACGGTGCCCCGGTGGTCGACCGTGACCGGGCCGACCCTGACCCGCATCCTCCCGGTGACCGTGTCGCCCTCGACGGAGTCGAGTGTGGCGCCGGGGAGGCAGGGGGCCAGCCGTTCAACGTCGAGGAGGACCGACCAGGCCTGGTCGACCGGGACCGGCACGGTGAACTCGTGCTCGAATCGCATGGCTCGACTCCGTTCTCTCAAAGCCGCTCCGGAGACAACTACCGCCAGACTCCGAACGTACGCCTGCGAACTCCCAGATCAACCCCCGGGTCACCGCTTCCGGATCACCTTGGCCAGGATTCCCGCGATGCCCGCCAGCCCCAGACCCCCGATGAGGATGGGCCCGATGACCGCCGGGTCGGGCGTCGGGTCGGTCAGATACTGCACCCCGACCCCCACGAACAGCAGGCCGCACAACAACGCCATCCAGTCGGTCCGGTGGCCCCTCTTGCGGTCGTTGCGCTCCGGCACGTCAGGCGCCACGGCGCACCTCCACGTCGCCGACGCCCGCCGAGACGTACAGCTCGATCGTGGGCGCGAGGCCCTCGGGGCTGGTCACCGGGTTGAGGACGCGGCTGATCTCGACGTCGGTGCCGTCGCTGACGAAGTGCTCGATCTTGACGTCGCCCAGGCGGGTGGTGCCGTGGACCTCGATGACGGCATCGGGCGGCACCACCACCGTGAGCTGGCCCAGCGACACCGAGGCGTCGAACCTCACTCTGGAGCCGGGCGCGAGTTCGAGGTCGGTCAGGTCGAGCTCGCCCGCCCCGACGCCCACGGCGTAGGTGCGCTGGGCGGCCGCGACCGTGGTCGGGTGCCAGCTGTAGCTGCCGACCCGCTTCGGTATGCCGGTGACCGACGTGCCGACCACCAGGGCCACCGCGACGATCACCCCGAGCGCGATCAGCCCGGCCCCCCGGCCGAACCAGGCGGCGACGAGCAGGCCCCCTCCGATGACGGCCAGCACCGCCCCGCCGACCATCGGCAGACTCACCGACTCGGTCCCGGGCTGCTGCACGGCGACCATGACCCCTCCAACGATCATTGCGAGCACGAATGTCAGGCCGCCGACGAAGGACCTTCGCTTTTTGACCTTGGGCGCCTTGGGCGCTCTGACGGGCGGTGGCGGCGGCGGCGCCTTCTTGGCGTAGGGGCCGTGCGGCGCGAACGCGTCGCCGGCCGCGTAGGCCGCCTGCCTGGCCTCGTACGCCAGGTCGGACAACCGCCGATAGCCGTCGGGGGCCTTCGGCCGGGGCGGCGGCGGTGGCGGGGGCGGCGGGGGCGTCGCCGGGTACTCCCTGGTGGGAGTCTGCGGCGCCTCCTGGGCCGCCGGTTCGGCGTCGGCCGAACTGGTCGACGGGTAGCGGCCGAACGAGGTCTGGTAGGACTCGCGGAACGACTCCTTCACCGTCTCCCGCAGGTTCCCGCCGGTCGCCCCCGTGGTGAAGGCTCCGAGTGTGAACGTCGAGGCGGTCGCGGGCGCCGGCTCCATCTTGGTGGTGCCCCGCCGGCCCGACAGCCGTTCGGGGATCGAGGTGATCAGCCCGAGCACGTCGACGCCCCGCGCGTGGGCCGCCAGCAGCGTGATCGCCAGCAGCACCCCCACCACGATCGTGCCCCGGTCGATGCCGCCCGAGGCCAGGTTGATCACCAGGCCGAGCGTGAAGACCGCCACGAGCAGGGCCATCACGGTCTCGGGGTCGAATATCCTGCGCGTCCACTGCTCCACGTGGCCGGGCCCCCCGCCCGGCTCGCGCATCAGCAGGAAGGCCGCGATGTAGAGGATCAAGCCGATGCCCGACCCCAGGAGCAGCACCGCGAACCCCACGCGGAACAGCACCGGGTCCATGCCCGTGAAACGGCCCATCCCGGCGCAGACGCCCATGAGCATGCGCCCGTCGGACGAACGGGCCAGCTGGATCTCCTCGGGTGGTGCCTCGGTCATGGTGCCCATCCTGTCCGTTTTCCCGGGACGACCGCCATCGGGGACGTCCCTGAAAGCCGTCTCAGGGGCTCGCCCTGATGCGGACGCGCGAGACGACATGTGACGATGCAGGAGCAATGTCGGATAACCCTGGCGCCGCCGAGGCGTCCCCCAGATTGATGAGGCCCCGGGCGGGGCGCGTGGTCGCCGGAGTCGCCCAGGGGGCCGCCGCTCAGCTGCGCCTCGACCCGGTCGTGCTGCGGCTGGCGTTCGTGTTGCTCACGATCCTCGACGGGGTCGGGGTGGTGGCGTACGCCGCCTTGTGGATGTTCACCGCGACCGAGCAGAACGAGCAGCAGCCCCACGGCACCCGCGACTGGGGCCAGGTGGCCGCCTACGGCCTGCTCGGGTTCGCCTTCGGGGCGCTCGCCCTGGTCAGCGGCGCGGCGGCCGGGGGCCTGGCCATGTGGCCGATCGCCGTCGGCGGGATCGGCTCCCTCATCCTGTGGCAGCAGGCCGAGCCGGGCCGGCGGCAGAAGTGGATGACCTCGACCGTCGGCCGGGTGCGCGCCACCTGGGTGCGCTCGGGCATCGGCCTGCTGCTCGTCGGCGTCGGCGTCATCGGCTTCCTGGCCGCGCAGGACCAGCTCGCGCAGGCCAGCACCGGGCTCGTGTTCACCGCGGTCGTGCTCGGCGGCGTCGCGCTGATCGCCGCGCCGTGGCTGGCCGGCCTGTGGCGCGAACTCCAGAAGGAGCGCACCGAGCGGATCCGGCAGGAGGAGCGGGCCGAGGTCGCCGCGCACGTCCACGACTCGGTGCTGCACACCCTGACCCTGATCCAGCGCGCCGCCCACGACCCCCGCGAGGTCACCCGCCTGGCCCGCAGCCAGGAACGCGACCTGCGCAACTGGCTCTACATGCCGAAACAGGACGCCGACGCCACCCTCGCCGCCGCCGTCCGGCGGGCCGCGGCCGAGGAGGAGGACGCCCACGGCGTGCCGATCGAGATCGTCTGCGTGGGCGACTGCGACCTCGACGACGGCCTGCGCGCGATGGTCCACGCGACCCGGCAGTCGATGGTCAACGCGGCGAAGTATTCCGAATCGCCCGTGGTATCGGTTTACCTTGAGGTCGAACCCGGCGAGGCGACCGTTTTCGTCCGGGATCGCGGGAAGGGGTTCGTGCTCGACGACGTACCGGACGACCGCATGGGCATCCGCCAGTCGATCATCGGCCGGATGGAGCGCTTCGGCGGCACGGCCCGCGTCAAGACGGCCCCCGGCGAGGGCACCGAGATCACGCTGACGATGAAGAGGACCACCCCATGAAGACGGTAAGAGTGCTGATCGTGGACGACCACCGGCTGTTCCGGTCGGGTGTGCGGGCCGAGCTCGGCCCCTCCATCCAGGTGGTCGGCGAGGCCGAGGACGTCGAGTCGGCCGTGGCCACGATCGCCGAGCTCGAACCCGACGTGGTCCTGCTCGACGTGCACATGCCCGGTGGCGGCGGGGTCGAGGTGCTGCGCCGGGTGCTGGGCTCCGGGGCGCAGGTCCGCTTCCTGGCCCTGTCGGTCTCCGACGCCGCAGAAGACGTCATCGGCGTCATCCGGGGCGGTGCCCGGGGCTACGTGACCAAGACGATCAGCGGCGCCGAGCTGACCGACGCGATCACCCGCGTGGCCGACGGCGACGCGGTCTTCTCGCCCCGCCTGGCCGGTTTCGTGCTCGACGCGTTCGCCTCGACCGAGGCCCCGCCGATCGACCCCGAGCTCGACTCGCTGACGCAGCGCGAGCGGGAGGTGCTGCGGCTGATCGCCCGGGGGTACGCGTACAAGGAGATCGCCAAGGAGCTGTTCATCAGCGTGAAGACCGTGGAGACCCACGTCTCCTCGGTGCTCAGGAAGCTCCAGCTGTCCAACCGCCACGAGTTGTCCCGCTGGGCGACCGCACGCCGACTGGTCTGAGAGCGCCGGGTGTGACACGCTTCACAAATGGGGCGTGACGTACCCGCGACGCAGTTCAGCCGCGACGACCGGCGACGCTACCGCGACAAGCTGAAGCGCTCGCTCGACGTGCTCGCCCGCATGCTCGGTGAGGCGCGGTTCGACTCCGAGCGGCCGCTGGCGGGCTTGGAGATCGAGCTCAACCTGGTCGACGACCGGGGCGAGCCGGCGATGAAGAACGCCGAGGTCCTCGACGCGATCTCGGCGCCCGACTGGGACACCGAGCTGGGCCAGTTCAACGTCGAGATCAACGTGGCCCCCCGCGAGCTGGGCGGGCCCGGCCTGGTCGAGCTGGAGCAGACCGTCCGCAACAGCCTCAACCACGCCGAGGAACAGGCCCGGACGGTCGGCGGCCACATGGTCCTGGTCGGCATCCTGCCGACGCTCAAGGAGAGCGACCTCTCCGAGGCGACCCTGTCGGCCAACCCCCGCTACAAGCTGCTGAACGAGCAGATCTTCGCGGCCCGGGGCGAAGACCTGCGCATCGCGATCGATGGCGTCGAGCGCCTGCACACCTACGCCGACAGCATCACCCCCGAGGCCGCCTGCACCAGCGTCCAGCTGCACCTCCAGGTCGGCCCGCGCAACTTCGCCGCCCACTGGAACGCCGCCCAGGCCATCGCCGGGCCGCAGGTCGCCGTGGCCGCCAACTCGCCCTACCTGTTCGGCAAGGAGCTCTGGCGCGAGACCCGGCTGAGCCTGTTCGAGCAGGCCACCGACACCCGTCCCGACGAGCTCAAGGCCCAGGGCGTCCGCCCCCGCGTCTGGTTCGGCGACCGGTGGATCACCTCGGTCTTCGACCTGTTCGAGGAGAACAACCGCTACTTCCCGGCGCTGTTGCCGCTCTGCGACGACGAAGACCCGGCGATGGTCCTGGAGGCCGGGGGAGTGCCCACGCTGAGCGAGCTGACCCTGCACAACGGCACGGTCTACCGCTGGAACCGCCCCGTGTACGACATCTCCGGCGGCCTGCCCCACCTGCGCGTGGAGAACCGGGTGCTGCCGGCCGGCCCGTCGGTGGCCGACATCCTCGCCAACGCGGCCTTCTACTACGGTCTGATGCGGGTGCTGCCCTTCGCCGACCGCCCGGTCTGGACGCAGATGTCGTTCTCGGCCGCCGCCGACAACCTGCACGCGGCGGCCCGGCACGGCATCGACGCCCGCCTCTACTGGCCCGGCATGGGCGAGGTCACCGCCTCCGAGCTGATCCTGCGCCGCCTGCTGCCGCTGGCCCACGACGGCCTGAACCTGTGGGGCTGCGACCCCAAGTGCCGCGACCGCCTGCTCGGCATCATCGAGCAGCGCTGCCTGACCGGGGTGACCGGCGCGACGTGGCAGGTCCGCAAGGTGCGCGAACACGGCGGCGGGCACGAGGGACTGCGCCGGATGACGCTGGAGTACATGGCCAACATGCACACCAACGAGCCCGTCCACCTCTGGGGCTAGAACTCCGGTCTTCTCAAGAAATATCCGCCTTTCGGCGGCAGGATGAGGGCGTGCAATTACCCAGGCTTCTGGTGCTCTCCCTCTTGGCCCTGACCATGTCGTGCGGTTCCGTGACCGCCCCCGATCCCGGCGCCGGACCGGCTCCCGAGGTGACCACGCCCGACCTGATCGAGACCGACCTCGACCCGTCCACCGACCCCCCGGGCTCCGACTGCGACGTCCAGGGCGAGAACTTCTCCGAGGACGTCCGCCTCGCCCGGTGCCTGACCGAGGAGTTCTGGACCCAGCAGTTCACCGCCTCCGGCGGCACCTACCAGCCGATCACCCGGTTCGTCGAGTACAGCGGCGACGACGGCCCCGACTGCGGCGGCCAGCCCGCCGTGCCGAACAACGCCTTCTACTGCCCCGACGGCCACTTCATCGCCTACGACGCGAACTGGCTGCAGGGCCTCTACGACCAGCTCGGCGACGGCGCCGTCTACCTGGTGATCCCGCACGAGTTCGGGCATTCGGTGCAGAACCAGCTGATGACGAACTTCGAGTTCTCCGTGCAGTCAGAGCTGCAGGCCGACTGCTACGCCGGCGGCACCATCAAGGGCCTGATCGACGGCAAGCGGCTGCAGGCGCAGCCGGGCGACGACGCCGAGCTGATGGCGAACCTGGAGAACGCCGGCGACCCGACCGACGCGTGGTGGGAGCCGGGGGCCCACGGCACCGCGCAGCAGCGGCAGCTCAACTTCGCCCGGGGCTTCCAACAGGGCGTCGGGGCCTGCTGAAAGGGCAGACCTACCTGATGGCTCACGCGATGGCGAGTGGACAGGCCCGGCCACGACGGGCGCAGCGGCCCGGCGCGGCACTCGGGGCGGCGCTGGGGGTGCTGGCCGTGGCCAACGTCCTCAACAACACGGTGGCCCGCCGCTACGCGCCGCTGACCTCGGCGGCGGCGACCGGCGCGCTGCTCCTGATCGCCCGGCGGGCCGGGGCGGGCGCCCGCGACCTCGGCTTCGCCTCACCCGCCAGGGGTGCGCTGATCGGCGGCGGCCTGGCCGCCGCCGTGGCGGCCGGCTACACCGGCGGCGTGCTGCTGCCCCCCACCCGGCGCCTGTTCATGGACGAACGGGCGCTGGCGCTGACCCGGGCCCGGCTGTTCGAGGAGGCGCTGCTCCAGGTGCCGGTCGGCACGGTCCTGCTGGAGGAGGTCGCCTTCCGCGGCGTGCTGCCGGAGCTGTTCGGCCACTCCTTCAAGCCCCGGACCGCCGCGGTGGCCTCGAACCTGCTGTTCGGGTTGTGGCACGTGCTGCCCGCCCTCGACATGGCCCGCGCCAACCCGGCCGCCGCCAGGGCGGGCACCCCCCGCCTGGTCGCCGGGACCGTCGCCACCACGACCCTGGCCGGTCTGGGCTTCCACGAACTGCGCCGGCGCGGGGGCCTGCTCGCCCCCGCGCTGCTCCACCTGGCGACCAACTCGCTGGGCTTCGTCGCGGCGCGCGGCGCCCGCCGCATGGACGTCAGGAAGAACCGCCGCTCAGCCGGTTGACATCACGTGGAACGACTCCGCGTACGTCCCCTCCGGCAACCCCCCGGCCCGCGCGTTGGCCGCCAGGAAGTTGGTGACGAAGCCCTCCAGGTCGTCCATGTGGCCGGTCTGCGACTCGTGGGCGCGCAGCGCGGCCAGCTTGCGGTCGAGGGTCGCGGTCACGTCGACCCAGTGGTTGGGGGTGGGGGAGCCGATCATCCAGACCTCCCTGACCGTCCACGCCTCCAGCCCCTCCTCCGTCAGCAGGTCGGGGAAGGCGTAGGGGTTGCGGGCGTCGGGGTAGACCGCGTCGAGCGCGGCCGAGCCGACCGCCCGGTGGTCGGGGTGGGTGGGGCCCAGCCGCACGTAGTTGCGCTCGGGCGTCGAGGTGATCACCAGGTCGGGCCTGACCTGGCGGATCACCCGGGCGATGTCCTTGCGCAGCGCCAGGGTCGCCTCGACGGCCCCGTCGGGATAGCCGAGGTGGCGGATGTCGCTCACCCCGACCAGCTTGGCGGCGGCCGCCTGCTCGGCCCGCCGGAGCTCGGCCATGCCGACGCCGTCGACGGCCCGGTCGAAGCCCCCGGCGTCGCCCGAGGTGGCCAGGAGGTAGACGACCTCGACGCCCCGGTCGGTCAGCGAGGCGACGGTGCCCGCGCCGCCGAAGTCGATGTCGTCGGGGTGGGCCGTCACCACCAGTACGGTGCGGATCTCGGCGGCGTCCAACATGGGGTCCTCCCGGAAGTCGTGCGGATGTTCGTTCACTTGAGCGAACTGTCGCTGCGCGGCCCTACGCTAGACGGGTGACCCATCCCTTGCTTGACGGCCTCAACCCCCAGCAGAAGGAGGCCGTCGTCCACCAGGGCGGCCCGCTCCTCATCGTCGCGGGAGCCGGTTCCGGCAAGACCAGGGTCCTGACCCATCGCATCGCCCATCTGCTGGCCGAGCGCGACGTCCACCCGGGCGAGATCCTCGCGATCACCTTCACCAACAAGGCCGCCCGCGAGATGAAAGACCGGGTCGACAAGCTGATCGGCCCGCGCTCCAAGGCCATGTGGGTGATGACCTTCCACAGCGCCTGCGTGCGCATCCTGCGCCGCGAGGCCAAGCGGCTGGGCTTCACCACCAGCTTCTCCATCTACGACCAGGCCGACTCCCAGCGGCTGATGGCCCTGGTCTGCCGCGAGATGGACCTCGACCCCAAGCGCTACCCGCCGCGGTCGTTCTCGGCCCAGGTCAGCAACATGAAGAACGAGCTGATCGACTACGAGACCGCCGCCGACAAGGCGCAGACCCACCTCGAGAAGACCCTCGCCGAGGCCTACCGCACCTACCAGCGCCGCCTCACCGAGGCCGGCGCGATGGACTTCGACGACCTGATCATGCTCACGGTCACGCTGTTCCAGCTGTTCCCCGACGTCGCCGAGCACTACCGGCGGCGCTTCCGCCACGTCATGGTCGACGAATACCAAGACACCAACCACGCGCAGTACATGCTGATCAAGGAGCTCGTCGGCGTCGACGACCCCGCCGAACTGGTCGTCGTGGGCGACGCCGACCAGTCGATCTACGCCTTCCGAGGGGCGTCGATCCGCAACATCCTGGAGTTCGAGCGCGACTACCCGTCGGCCAAGACGATCCTGCTGGAGCAGAACTACCGCTCCACCCAGACCATCCTCAACGCCGCCAACGCGGTCATCTCCCGCAACGAGAGCCGCAAGCCCAAGAACCTCTGGTCCGACCAGGGCGCCGGCCCCAAGATCATCGGCTACGTCGCCGACAACGAGCACGACGAGGCCACCTTCGTCGCCCAGGAGGTCGACCGCCTCTCCGACGACGAGGGCGTCACCCCCGGCCAGGTGGCGGTCTTCTACCGCACCAACTCGGCCTCCCGCGTCTTCGAAGAGATCTTCATCCGCACCGGCCTGCCCTACCGGGTCGTCGGCGGCGTGCGCTTCTACGAGCGCAAAGAGGTCAAAGACCTGCTGGCCTACCTGCGCGTGCTGGCCAACCCGAGCGACACCGTGTCGCTGCGCCGCATCCTCAACGTGCCCAAGCGCGGCATCGGCGACCGCGCCGAGGCGATGGTCGAGGCGTTCGCGTCCCGGGAGCGCGTCTCCTTCTGGGAGGGCCTGCGCCGCGCCGAAGAGGCCCACGGCATCGCGACCCGCTCGCTCAACCAGATCCGCGAGTTCGTCACCCTGCTCGACGACCTGCGGGCCAAGGAGCTGCCGATCTCCGACCTGGCCGAGGAGATCCTCACCTCGACCGGCTACCGCACCGAGCTCGAGACCTCCGGCGACCCGCAGGACGAGAGCCGCATCGAGAACCTCAACGAGCTGATCTCGGTCGCGTCGGAGTTCGAGGCGGCCAACCCCGAGGGCACCCTCGTCGACTTCCTCGAACAGGTCTCCCTGGTCGCCGACGCCGACTCGATCCCCGACCCCGACGGCGAGAGCGGCGGCGTGGTCACCCTGATGACCCTCCACACCGCCAAGGGCCTGGAGTTCCCCGTGGTCTTCCTGACCGCGATGGAAGACGGCGTCTTCCCCCACATGCGCTCCCTGAGCGACCCGAAGGAGCTCGAAGAGGAGCGCCGCCTCGCCTACGTGGGCATCACCCGCGCCGAGAAGCGCCTCTACCTGTCCCGCGCCGCCGTCCGCACCGCGTGGGGCGCCCCCTCCTTCAACCCGGCCTCCCGCTTCCTCGCCGAGGTCCCCCACGACCTGGTCGAGTGGCGCAACGACCCGAAGAAGAACGCGTGGGGCGCCGCGACCAAGCGCGAGACCCGCCCGCTCGCGAGCCGGGGCGGCGGCAAGCCCGCCGTCGTCTTCACCACGGGCGACCGCGTCACCCACGACCAGTTCGGCCTGGGCACGGTGCTCGAAATCGAGGGCGAGGGCGAGAAGACCCGCGCGAAGATCGACTTCGGCAGCGCGGGCGTCAAGACCCTCATGACCCACTACGCGAAAAGCCTCGAAAAGCTCTAACCGGGGCGCTCCGACGCTGCTTTCCTCGCTACTGGCGACGGGTCCCACTGTTGGCGCGCCTTTCGCGCCGCCGCGCGAGGTCTTCTTTCCGTTACGGCTCCGCCCACCCCGGCACCGCCCGGCCGCTCCCGGCCCGCGCCGCATCCGGCGCCGACGACCGCTCCCGCCCGCGCCCGTGAGACGGCCCCTCGTGAACCCGCCAAACGAGTCCCTCAGGATCGGTTCCCCGGATCGGTTCCCCGGATCGGTTCCCCGTGATCTGTGGCGCAGGGATTGGTGGCGCGGGATTGGTGGCGCGGGATTGGTGGCGTGGGGAGTCGCGGGCCGGGGATCAAGATCTGGGAATGGGTGACGTGTGGGGGTGGAATGCGATATTTCCTGACGCGTACACCCGTGAGACGAGGATCACATGGCCGGCGAACTGATCGACGTGCACGCCCACTTCGTGACCGGTGACTACGTCGCCGCCGCCTCCGAGGCGGGGCACGTCACCCCCGACGGCATGCCCCGGTGGCCGGCCTGGACCCCCGACGGCCACCTGAACCTCATGGACGTCAACGGCATCCGCAAGTCGTTCCTGTCGGTCTCCTCGCCCGGCACCCACTTCGGCGACGACGTGGCGGCCCGGAAGCTCTCGCGGCAGGTCAACGACTACGCCGCCGACCTGGTGCACCGGCATCCCGACCGGTTCGGCCACTTCGCCTCGTTGCCGCTGCCCGATGTGGAGGGGGCGCTGGCGGAAGCCGTCCACGCCCTTGACGAGCTGGGCAGTGACGGGGTGGCCCTGATGAGCAACGCCCACGGCCGCTACCTGGGCGACGCGGCCTACGAGCCGCTGTGGGAGGAGCTCGACCGGCGGCGGGCGGTGGTGTTCGTGCACCCGACCTCGCCGGTGAACCACGAGCAGGTCGCGCTCGGGCGGCCGAGGCCGATGCTGGAGTTTATTTTCGACACCACCCGGACCGTCTCCGACCTGGTGTTCTCGGGGGTCCTGGCCCGGCATCCGGGCATCAGGTGGATCTTCACCCACGGCGGGGGCGCGCTGCCGCTGCTGTCCGACCGCATGGAGTTGTTCCGGACCGCCTTCTTCGGCGGCTCGCCCGACGACCCCTCGGTGCTCGACCAGGTCGGGCGGTTGTGGTTCGACATCGCCGGCACGCCGTTCCCCCGGCAGGTGCCCGCCCTGGAGAAGGCCGTCGGCGCCGACCAGATCCTCTACGGCAGCGACTACTGCTTCACGCCGCCCCCGGCGGTGGCCGCCCAGGTGGCGTCGGTCGACGCGGCCTGGCGGGCGCTGACCACGGCCAACGCCCGCCGGCTGCTGTCGCGCGCGACCTGAGTCAGGACGCCTTGCCGACGAGGCGGCCCAGCGGGGCGCTCATCTCGTCGAGGCCGCTGAGGTCGAGCTCGTCCATCTCGGCGACGCCCTCGGTGGGGGCCTTGATGGACACCTTCGAGCCCCAGCCCGTGTAGCGGGTGTCGGCGGTGATGAGCGGCAGGTCCGCGATGCCGAGCGTCGACGCCTTGGTCGTGCTGACCACGCGGACCACCAGGCCCTTGGCGTTCACGTAGAGCTTGTAGGAGATGACGCCCTTCTTCTGCGCCGCGGTGGGACGGTCCGTGTGGCTCTGGATCCACTTCGAGGTCGAGTAGACCTCCCCGAAGGTGATCTTGCCGGTGTACACGGAGCCGGCCCGCTTGGCCTTCTTCACGAGCTTCTGGAGCGTCATCGGCTCGGTGGGGTTGAGGTACTGACCGAACATCCCGGTCAGCCCGGCGGCCGGACCGCCGGGGGCGCGCAGCCAGGTCTTGTCCTCCGGCAGGTAGCCGCCGAACATGCCGCCCTTGATGTAGGCGACGGAGCCGATCTTGACGACCTGCTCGGGCTTGAGGAGCGGCTGGATGTTCTCCGGCATCTCCGCGATGTCGGCGGCCTTGAGGTTGAACTTGGTGGAGATGTCCGACGCGGCCACGCCGGAACGGCCGAACTGGAACGTTCCCGTCCGGCGGGTCATGATCTGCTTGCCGGCGAGGAACTTGTCACTGAACTTCACGCCGATCCCGGTCTTGAACTGCGCCTTGAGCGCGGTGACCGGGTTCGGGGCGGCCTGCGCGGGCGCCGCGCCGACAGCGGTGACGGCCGCGACGGCCGTGGCGCATGCCGCGATGGCGAGGATTCGCCTCATGGTGGGGTTCCTCCGATGAGTCCCTTGAGGGGAGAGGGGACAGGGGAGGATTCTGCCGGAACATCTATCTCAAATCGATCACTTATCGCGTCTTTTCACAAACTTCACACTCGAATCACCAACAAAGTCCGTCAAGCCGACGCTTCCCCGAGACGTCGGCACCGCCGGGTTACAGTGCGAACCATGGAATCCAGGATCAGGATCGTCGTCGCCAAACCCGGGCTCGACGGTCACGACCGCGGCGTGAAGGTCGTCGCCCGCGCCCTGCGTGACGCGGGCATGGAAGTCGTCTACACAGGTCTGCACCAGACCCCGGAGCAGATCGTCCGCACCGCCATCCAGGAGGACGCCGCCGCGATCGGGCTGTCGATCCTCTCGGGCGCCCACATGACCCTGTTCGCGAAGGTGATGGACCTCCTGCGCGAACAGGACGCCACCGACATCGTCGTCTTCGGCGGCGGAATCATCCCCGAGGAGGACATCCCCGAGCTCCGCGCCATGGGCGTCAAGGGCATCTTCACCCCCGGCGCGACCACCGACGAGATCGTCGAGTGGGTCAAGACGACGATCCCCACCGCCGTCTGAGCGGGGCCCGACTCGCCCATTCGGTACGTATCCGGGAGCCCTCCCACCCCCATCCCGGACGTCTAGTACATAACGGGAAAGTCGGCAACCCCCAAACGCCCCCCTATGACCGCGCCACGCACGGCCTGGGGCTAGGCTTTCTGCGCGGAAATGCCAGGCAGGACGACGGCGCCCTGTCCAGTGGCGCCCTCGACATTCAAAGGGACGGACCCTCGTGGACCTGTTCGAACATCAGGCGAAGGAGCTCTTCGCCGCGTACGGCATCCCGGTGCCGCGCGGAATCGTCGCGCACACCGTGGCTGAGGCACGGGCGGCGGCCGAACAACTGACCGGGCGGGTCGTGGTCAAGGCCCAGGTCAAGACCGGTGGCCGGGGCAAGGCCGGCGGCGTGAAGGTGGCCGACGACGCCAACGACGCCGAGGCGAAGGCCACCGCCATCCTCGGCATGGACATCAAGGGCCACACGGTCCACAAGGTCCTGATCGAAGAGGCGAGCGACATCGCGGAGGAGTACTACTTCTCCTTCCTGCTCGACCGTGCGAACCGTACCTTCCTCGCGATCTGCTCCGCCGCCGGCGGCATGGACATCGAAGAGGTCGCGCACACCGCCCCCGAGAAGGTGGCGAAGGTCCCGGTCAACCCGATCGACGGGATCGACCGGGCGAGGGCGCGCGAGATCGCGCAGGCGGGCGGGCTGCCCGAGAAGTCGCTCGACGGGGCCGCCGAGCTCATCGAGCGCCTGTGGGCCGTCTTCGTCGACGAAGACGCCTCGCTCGTCGAGGTCAACCCGATGATCCTCGCGGCCGACGGCCAGGTGAAGGCGCTCGACGGCAAGGTCACCCTCGACGCCAACGCCGACTTCCGCCAGAAGGAGCACGAGGCGTACGTCGACAAGGCGGCCGAGGACCCGCTCGAGGCGCGGGCCAAGGAGAAGCACCTCAACTACGTGAAGCTCGACGGCAGCGTCGGCATCATCGGCAACGGCGCCGGTCTGGTCATGTCCACCCTCGACGTGGTCGCCTACGCCGGCGAGCAGTTCGCCGGCTCGCCGAAGCCCGCCAACTTCCTCGACATCGGCGGCGGCGCCTCGGCCGAGGTGATGGCCAACGGGCTGGAGATCATCCTGTCCGACCCGGCCGTGAAGTCGGTGTTCGTGAACGTCTTCGGCGGCATCACCGCCTGCGACGCGGTCGCCGACGGCATCGTCAGCGCCTTCAAGCTGCTGGGCGACCGGGGCGAGGCGGTCACCCGCCCGCTCGTGGTCCGCCTCGACGGCAACAACGCGGCGCTGGGCCGCGAGATCCTGCAGAACGCCGCCCTCCCGGGCGTCGAACTGGTCGACACCATGGACGACGCGGCCAAGCGCGCCGCCGAACTCGCCGCGGTAGGTGCGTAATGGCCATCTGGCTCACCGAGAAAAGCCGAATCATCGTCCAGGGCATCACGGGGTCGGAGGGCACCAAGCACACCCTGCGCATGCTGGCCTCCGGCGCCAACGTCGTCGGCGGCGTGAACCCGCGCAAGGCGGGCACCACCCACGAGGGCCTGCCGGTGTTCGCGACCGTCGCCGAGGCGATGGAGAAGACCAAGGCCGACGTCAGTGTCATCTTCGTGCCGCCGGCCTTCACCGCGGGCGCGGTCAAGGAGGCGATCGACGCCGAGATCCCGCTCGCGGTCGTCATCACCGAGGGCGTGCCGATCCACGACACGACCGAGTTCTGGGCCTATGCCACCAAGAAGGGCAACAAGACCCGGATCATCGGCCCGAACTGCCCGGGCATCGCCTCGCCCGGCGCCTCCAACGCCGGCATCATCCCCGCCGACATCACCACCCCGGGCCGCATCGGCCTGGTCTCGAAGTCGGGCACGCTGACCTACCAGCTCATGTACGAGCTGCGTGACTTCGGCTTCTCGACGGCGGTCGGCATCGGCGGCGACCCGGTCATCGGCACCACCCACATCGACGCCCTCCAGGCGTTCCAGGACGACCCGGGCACCGACGCCATCGTCATGATCGGCGAGATCGGCGGCGACGCCGAGGAGCGCGCGGCGGCCTACATCGAGAAGAACGTGACCAAGCCCGTCGTGGCCTACGTCGCGGGCTTCACCGCCCCCGAGGGCAAGACGATGGGCCACGCCGGCGCCATCGTGTCGGGTTCGGCCGGCACCGCGCAGGCGAAGAAGGAAGCGCTGGAGAAGGTCGGCGTCCGCGTCGGCAAGACCCCCAGCGAGACCGCCCGCCTCATGCGGGAGATCATGCAGAACCGCTAGTCGTTCCCCGAGAACCCCGGCCGCAAGCGCCGGGGTTCTCGTTTTTCCCAAGGACAAACGGGACGGCCCATCGGCGCGGCGTGACCGAGATACGGCCCTCCCTTGAGAGCATCGGCTACTGTGACGGCGCTTCTCGACCAGATTCGGACAGTCCCCCGGGCCGTCTTCGGCGACGACGACCGGCGTCCGCTGCCGGTCTCGGGCATGCTGGCCGCGGCGGGCACGCTCGGCATCGGCCTGGCGGTGCTCACCACGCTGACGCTGATCGGCTGGATCGCGGCGCCCCGCGGCACGTTCGGCTCGGGGCTGCCGGGGGTGTTCCGGACCGCCTGCCAGTTGTGGCTGGCCGCCCACCACGCCGGGTTCGAGATCCCGGGCGGCGGCCGGGTGGGCCTGCTCCCGCTGGGCCTGATGATCCTGCCGGGCACCCTGCTCTACCGGGCCGGGTTGTGGATGGCCCGCGACGCCGACCTGCGGCTGCGGCTGCCCGCGCGGCTGCCGAAGGGCTCGTCCAAGGACCTGGCGAACGCCCGCCGCAAGGCCCAGCTGATCCTGATCGCCCGCGCCGGCATCTCGCTGGCCGCGCCCTACGCCCTGCTGGCCGGGGTGATCGCCCTGGTGGGGGCCAACGAGGTGACCCGGCCGTCGGTGGCCGAGGCGCTGATCAGCCACCTGCTGCTGGCGTTCCTGGCCGGGTCGGTGGCCGTCGCCCGCACGATCGGGCCGTGGCGGGCGATGGTCCGGCTGCTGCCCGAACGGCCGCGCTCGGTCGTGGTCGGCACGTTCGTCGCCGTGTCGCTGATGCTCGGGGCCGGGCTGCTGCTGGTGCTCGGCATGATCACCGTCAAGTTCGGCGAGATCAAGGCCCTCACCGACGCGCTCAACCCCGGTCTGGTGGGCGGCGCGCTGCTGGCGCTGGTCGAGACGCTCTACCTGTTCAACGCCGGGATCTGGGGGATGGCGTACATCACCGGGGCCGGGTTCGTCATCGGGACCGGCACCCTGGTCGCGCCGACCGGGGTGAAACTCGGCACGATCCCGTCGTTGCCGCTGCTGGGCGCGCTGCCCGAGTCGGGCCCGGTGTCGCCGTGGCTGATGGCCGTGGTGGCGCTGCCGTTCGCGGCCGGGGCGGTGGCCGGGGTGGTGGTCGCCCGCATCGCGCCCACGCCGTCGCTGGAGGCGGCGCCGCTGTGGGGGTTCGTCTGCGGGCTGAGTTCCGGCGCGGTCGCCGGGCTGCTGGCGGCGTTGTCGGGTGGCCCGCTGGGCGGCGCGCGCATGGTCGCCGTCGGCCCGTCGGCCTGGGAGGTGGCCTTCTCGGTCACCCTCGAAGTGGGCGTGGCGGCGGGCATCTCGGCCGGCTTGGCCAACTGGTGGCTGATCTCCCACACCCCGGCGGAGAAGCCGATCGCCGAGGTCGTCACGAAGGTCAAGAAGAAGCGCAAGGCGAAGAAGGAGCCGCTGCCCGGTCACTGGATGGACGCCACCGAGGCCGACACCATCCCGATCCCGGTGATCCGCGACGTCGAGCCCGACGACCACGCCGTCGAGACCTTCGCCCGCAAACGCTCGACCCCGATCAGGCCCGACGACGACGAGGAGCCGATCGACGATCCGACCGGCGCCCACGTCACTTACCTGAACAGCAAAGACGACTAGGGAGCCGCGATTCCGCCGCGCAGGCGCTCGGCGTGCCGTGTCTGATTGGCCAGCGCGCGGCGCAGGAAGGTCTCGATGAGCTCGAGCTCGCCGACGGTGAACCGGAGCAGCTCGGCACGGGCGTCGTCGGCGATCGGCCCCCAGATTTCCTGAACGTCGGCTCGCCCCTTCCCGGTCAGATGCACCCGCACGCGACGCCGGTCGGCCGTGTCCCGGACCCGTTCGACCAGGCCGGCCTGCTCCAGCCGGTCGATGGCGGTGGTGGCCGCGCCTCCGGTGAGACCGGCGGCGGCGGCCAGTTCGCTCGCGGTGAGCGGGCCGCGTGCCGTCAGCCGGCTCAGGCATCTCAGGTCGGTGCGGTTGACGCCGAGCCGCCGGGCGGCGAGTTCGTCGATGAGGTCGGTGGCGTCCTGCAGCTCCTGAACACCCCTGGTCACGGCCTGAACGCCCGATTGCTTTGACAATCTAACCCTTAGAAAGTTGAATTAATTTGGCCGACTGAAGTCTAACTCCCACGGAGGGCACCATGTCACAATCCGCTGCCGTACTGCGGCCGGCGACGGCCGGCGACGTCGGGGCCCTGCTGACGTTGATGGACTCCGTCCACGCATGGCTTCTGGCCCGGGGCCGGCCCGAGCAGTGGGGAACGACGCCGTTCTCGCGGATCCCCGGCTTCCCCGATCGGGTCGCCGAATGGGCCGGCCAGAACGTCGTCACCCTGGCCGAACGAGACGGCCACTGTGTCGGGATGCTGGCCGCGGCGCCCATGGTCCCGCCGCGGATCCCCGCCGGGACCGTGCCCGGCGGATCGATGTTCATCCACACCGTGATGACCGATCGCGGCCCCGCCGGCCACGGTGTCGGCGTGTTGTTGCTGGAAGAGGCCGAGCGCCTCGCCCGGGAGCGGAGCGCTCCCGCGCTGGCCCTCGACCACTGGGCCGACAGCGCCGAACTGGGCCGCCTCTACGACGACCACGGTTACGTCAAGGTCGCCGAATACACCGCGGAACAGGCCGGCCGGCCCGTCCGCACCGCCGTGCGCGTGCGATCTCTGCGCGACCCCGGCTGAGTCAGCCGGGCAGCGGCATGTTCGACGGCCACGCCATGCCGAGCTTGGCCTCCAGCGCCGTCTTCAGCTCGGTGGAGCACTCGGTCTGCGCCGTGACGGTGCCGGCCCCCTTCAGGCATTCGGTGTACGCCGTCAGCTCGGTCCCCAGGTAGACCTGCACGGCCGTGGTGACCCCGCCGAGCAGGAACGCCAGCGTGGAGATGACCACCGCGCCGGTCGCCATCCCGGTCGGCTGGCCGCCCTTCTTGAGCGTGCGCAGGTCGCGGACGCCCACGACGAGGCCGAAGACCGACAGGGCCAGGCCCATCGTCGGCACGAACAGTGTGAAGATCAGCGCCATCAGAGCGAGGGCCAGCGCCCGGCGCCCGCCCATCTCCGCGGCCGTCTGCAGTGGTGTGGTCACGATCTCCCGCCTTGCTGATAGGGCCTTCACGCCGCACGACGGCGTGACCGATACCCTTTGTCACGCACCCGTTCACTTCCCCGAAGGAGACCGCTCTGTCTTCCCGGCTCGTGGTCCTCGTCTCGGGTTCGGGGACCAACCTACAAGCCCTTCTCGACGTCGCGGCAGATCCGGCCTACGGAGCGACCGTCGTGGCCGTCGGGGCCGACCGTCCGGCCATCGAGGGGCTGGCCCGCGCCGAACGCGCCGGCCTGCCCACGTTCGCCGAGCGGGTAAGTGATCATACGGCCCGTGAGGCGTGGGATTCCGCGCTGGCCGAGAAGATCGCCGAGTACAAACCCGATCTGGTGGTGTCGGCCGGGTTCATGAAGATCCTCGGCCCGGCCGTGCTGTCGCGGTTCACGGTGGTCAACACCCACCCGGCGCTCCTCCCGTCCTTCCCCGGCGCCCACGCCGTGCGCGACGCGCTCGCCTACGGGGTGAAGGTCACCGGCTGCACCGTCCACCTGGTCGACGACGGGGTCGACACCGGCCCGGTGATCGCCCAGACGGTGGTGCCCGTCGAAGACGGCGACGACGAGACGACGCTCCACGAGCGCATCAAGGGCGTCGAGCGCGGGCTGCTGGTCGAGGTGGTCGGGCGGATGGCCCGCGAGGGCTGGCGGGTCTCCGGGCGCACGGTGCGCCTCGGCACGACCCTCTGAACAGAACACAGGAGGCTACACAGTGACTCGGATCGCCATCCGGCGCGCGCTGATCACGGTTTACGACAAGACCGGCCTGGAAGACCTCGCGCGAGGGCTCGAAGCGGCGGGCGTGGAGATCGTCTCGACCGGCGGCACCGCCGCCGCCATCGCCGCCTACGGCATCCCGGTCACGAAGGTCGAGTCGCTGACGGGCTTCCCCGAGTGCCTCGACGGCCGGGTGAAGACCCTCCACCCGCGCGTGCACGCCGGGCTGCTGGCCGACGGCGCCAACCCCGATCACGTCACCCAGCTCGAAGAGCTGGAGATCGAGCCGTTCCAGCTCTGTGTGGTCAACCTCTACCCGTTCCGCGAGACGGTCGCCTCGGGCGCCTCCGACGCCGACTGCGTGGAGAAGATCGACATCGGCGGCCCGGCGATGATCCGCGCCGCCGCCAAGAACCACGGCACGGTCGCCGTGGTCGTCGACCCGCGCAGCTACCCCTCGGTGCTGGCCGCGATCGGCGAGGGCGGCTTCACCGTCACCGAGCGCCGCCGCCTGGCCGCCACCGCCTACGCCCACACCGCCAGCTACGACGTGGCCGTGGCCTCGTGGTTCGCCAACGTCTACGCCCCCGAGGGCGAGTGGCCGACCTTCATGGGCGCTGACTGGACCCTCAAAGACGTGCTGCGTTACGGTGAGAACCCCCACCAGCGCGCCGCCCTCTATTCGACGGGCTCCGGCGGCCTGGCGGGCGCGCAGCAGCTCCACGGCAAGGAGATGTCCTACAACAACTACGTCGACGCCGATGCCGCCTGGCGCTCGGCCTGGGACTTCGACTCCCCGGCCGTCGCGATCATCAAGCACGCCAACCCGTGTGGCATCGCCGTGGCCGGCGACGTTGTCGAGGCTCACCGCAAGGCCCACGAGTGCGACCCGGTCTCGGCCTACGGCGGTGTCATCGCGGTCAACCGCGAGGTCACCCGTGAACTGGCCGAGCAGATCGCGCCCATCTTCACCGAGGTGGTCGTCGCGCCGTCGTTCGCCGACGAGGCGCTGACCGTCCTCAAGGAGAAGAAGAACCTCCGGCTGCTGGCCTGCCCGCAGGGTCCCCGGAACGCCGCGGAGTTCCGGCGCATCGACGGCGGGCTGCTGGTGCAGACCGTCGACCGCGTCGACGCGCCCGGCGACGGCGTCGCGGGGTGGGAACTGAAGGCCGGTCCGGCGGTCTCCGCCGAGACGCTGGCCGATCTCGAGTTCGCCTGGAAGGCCGTTCGCTCGGTCAAGTCGAACGCGATCCTGCTGGCCCGCGACGGCGCCTCGGTCGGCGTCGGCATGGGCCAGGTCAACAGGGTCGACTCGGCGCGCCTGGCGGTCACGCGGGCGGGGGAGCGGGCGGCCGGTTCGGTGGCCGCCTCCGACGCCTTCTTCCCGTTCGCCGACGGCCTGCAGGTGCTGGTCGACGGCGGCGTGACCGCGATCGTGGAGCCGGGCGGCTCGATCCGTGACGACGAGGTCATCGCGGCGGCGCAGGCCGCCGGGGTGAGCCTCTACTTCACCGGCACCCGCCACTTCTTCCACTAAGGGGCCAGACATGAGCGCAGGGATTCTCGACGGCAAGGCCACCGCGGCCAAGATCAAGCTCGACCTGGCGCTGCGCGTCGGCAAGCTCGCCGAGGCGGGCGTCACGCCGGGCCTGGGCACGGTGCTGGTCGGCGACGACCCGGCCAGCCACATCTACGTCGCCAGCAAGCACCGCGACTGCGCCGAGGTCGGCATCAACTCGATCCAGCGCGAGCTGCCCGCCGACGCGACGATCGGCCAGGTCGAAGACGTCATCGACGAGCTCAACGCCGACCCGGCGTGCAACGGCTACATCGTGCAGCTGCCGCTGCCGCGGCACCTCGACACGATGGCGCTGCTGGAGCGGGTCGACCCGGCGAAGGACGCCGACGGCCTCCACCCGGTCAACCTCGGCCGGCTGGTCCACATGGTCGACGCGCCGCTGCCCTGCACGCCGCGCGGCATCGTCGACCTCCTGCGGGCCTACGACGTGCCGGTCAACGGCGCCGAGGTCGTGGTGATCGGCCGGGGCATCACGGTCGGCCGTCCGCTGGGCCTGCTGCTCACCCGGCGGACCGAGAACGCCACCGTCACCCTGTGCCACACCGGAACGCGTGACCTGGCCGACCACGTCAGGCGGGCCGACATCGTCGTGGCGGCGGCCGGGGTGCCCGGGCTCATCACCGCCGAGATGGTGAAGCCGGGCGCGGCCGTGCTCGACGTCGGCGTCTCGCGGGTCGACGGGAAGATCGCCGGCGACGTCGCGCCCGGCGTCGCCGAAGTCGCCGGGTGGGTCGCGCCCAATCCCGGCGGTGTCGGACCGATGACCCGCGCCCTGCTGCTGACCAACGTGGTCGAGGCCGCGGAGCGGGACGCGGGTCTGCTGAGCTAGAAAGCGGAGACCCCTCGCCGAGCTCCGCGACCCGTCAGCCGGTCATCAGCCAGCCGGTCATCAGCTCGCCCGGCGCCCCGCGGTGGGCGCCGAGGCGGGATGCGCCGGAGTTCCGCTTCCCTCGGTCGCCCGTTGTGGCGGGACGACCGGGGTCGGGCGGACCAGCCCGAGCGCGACCACCTCGTTGGCGAGGCGGGTGCGCCGGTTGGTGCCCTCGGGAATGCGGAACTTCTGGTAGAGCCGCAGCAGGTGCTGCTTCACCGCGGCTTCCGTGACGACCAGGTCGTCGGCGATCTCGCGTGCGGTCGCGGGCGCCACGAACGCTTCGTCCGACAGCGCCGGCCGACAGAGCGACGTCAGCACGTCGACCTCGCGCCGGGTGAGCTCGGGTGCGGCTGCGCGCCGCAACTCGACCTCTGGCGCCAGGTCTTCGCGAGGTATCCCGCCGACGCGCGCACGGGCGGCGCCGAACGAGACGACGTCGCCGTCGTCGAGGACCCTCCGGGCGATCGGCCTGCCGTTCACCCGTGTGCCGTTGCGGGACAAGCCCAGGTCAACGACATACAGGTAAGGTCCCCGCCTGACGAACTCGGCGTGTAAACGCGACACGCTCGGGTCTGTCAGCCGGATGTCGGCGCCTCGGCCCCGGCCGATCGTGGTGATCTCGGGGCGCAAGGGCACCACCTCGCCGGTGTCCTCAATCCGTATGAACGGCCCCTCCACGGCAGTTCCTCCCCAGGTAGCCCGCCGTTACTTTCACATCAGCTGCGGCTTACCCAAACGTGGGGATCGGGAATCGCCTTTACCTTGACCAGAATCGGCGCCTAGGCGGCCGGGAAGTCTTGAGGGGTGCTTCAGCAGCTCACGGGTAGACTTTCGCGGTAGATAAGCGGAGGAAACACTCATGGCAGACAAGCCCACCAAAGGCCTCGCCGATGTCGTCGCCGCGTCAACGGCGCTCAGCGACATCGACGGCAAGGCCGGTCTGTTGTTCTACCGCGGATACGACATCCACGACCTGGCCGGCCGTACGACATTCGAGGAAACCGCCCACCTTCTCCAGCACGGCACCCTCCCGAACCGCGACCAGCTCGCCGAATACGGCGCGGAACTCGTCCGGGGGCGCACGCTCGGCAGTCTCGTCGAGCAGAACGTCGTGGAGATCGCCGAGAAGCAGGAGCCCATGGAGGCCCTGCGCACGCTGCTCTCGCTGACCAGCGCCGACGATCCCGACAAGGACTCCAACGCCGCCGACGCGAACCTGCGCAAGGCGGCCCGGCTGACGGCGCTGCAGCCGATCCTGGTGGCCCGCTTCCACGCGGCCCGCCGGGGCGTGGACGCCCCCGAGCCCGATTCCGACAAGTCGATCGCGGCCAACTTCCTGCGCCAGATCACCGGCAAGGAGCCGACGCCCCGGGAAGTCGAGATCTTCGACGAGTGCCTGGTGCTGCACGCCGACCACACGATGAACGCCTCGACGTTCGCCGCCCGCGTCTGCGCGGCCACCCTGTCGGACATGCACTCGGCCGTGGTCGCCGCCATCGGCACCCTCAAGGGGCCGCTGCACGGCGGGGCCAACGAGCAGGTCATGCGCACCCTGGAGTCGCTCGACCCCAGCGGCGTCGCGGGCGCGGTGCGCGCGAAGCTCGCCGGCGGCGAGAAGATCATGGGGTTCGGCCACCGGGTCTACAAGACCGAGGATCCGCGCGCCACCCACCTGCGCCGCATGTCGGAGGAGCTGGGCGAAGCGTCCGGCGACGACACCTACTATCGGATGTCGAAGGAGATGGAGGAGGTCGTCTTCGCGGAGAAGGGCCTCTACCCCAACGTCGACTTCTACGCCGCGACGGTCTACCACTTCCTCGGCATCCCGACCGACCTGTTCACCCCGGTGTTCTCGGTCAGCCGGATGGCGGGGTGGACCGCCCACGTCATCGAGCAGCACGCCGACAACCGGCTGATCCGCCCGGACAGCGAGTACATCGGCAAGCGCGAGCAGAAGTGGGTCCACATCGACGAGCGGTGACCAACCGCAAATGAGATAAGAGACGGAAACCGACCATCAACACCAACGCGAGGCGCATGGCCTGGGGGGCCTACGTCATGGTGGCCGCGGGCGCGGCCACCGGGCTGATCCTCATCGCCGTGCTCCCGGAACCCTGGTTGGGCGGCGTCGTGCTCGGCGCCGCCTTTCTCGCGGGCGCGGTGCTGCGGCTGCTGCTGCCCCGGCGTCACTCCGGCGGCCTGTCGGTGCGCACGCGCCTCACCGACACGATCACGCTCACGGTCTTCGGGCTGCTGATGGTGGCGGCCGCGGTCCTGCTGGAGGTCGACCTCCATCCCTCCGACCTCATCGTCGACCAGGTACGACCGTCCGATAGCCTCGTCGGCCAGTGACCTCAAAAAGGACTCCGGCCACAGTTCGTTCAGAAGGGGAACCCCACGCATGCCCAAGATCAAGGTAGCGGGTCCGGTCGTCGAGCTTGACGGCGACGAGATGACCCGGATCATCTGGCAGTTCATCAAGGACCAGCTGATCCTGCCCTACCTCGACGTCGACCTCAAGTACTTCGACCTCGGCATCGAGCACCGTGACGCCACCGACGACCAGGTCACCATCGACGCCGCGAACGCGATCAAGCAGTACGGCGTCGGCGTCAAGTGCGCGACGATCACCCCCGACGAGGCCCGTGTCGAGGAGTTCGGCCTGAAGAAGATGTGGAAGTCCCCGAACGGGACCATCCGCAACATCCTCGGCGGCGTCATCTTCCGTGAGCCGATCATCATGTCGAACGTGCCGCGCCTGGTGCCCGGCTGGACCAAGCCGATCATCGTCGGCCGTCACGCGTTCGGCGACCAGTACCGCGCCACCGACCTCAAGGTCCCCGGCGAGGGCACGCTGACCCTGACCTTCACCCCGAAGGACGGCAGCGAGCCGATCGAGCTCAACGTCTTCGACTTCCCCGGCGGCGGCGTGGCCATGGCCATGTACAACCTCGACGAGTCGATCCGCGACTTCGCCCGCTCGTCGATGCGCTACGGCCTGTCGCGCAACTACCCGGTCTACCTGTCGACCAAGAACACGATCATGAAGGCCTACGACGGCCGCTTCAAGGACATCTTCGCCGAGGTGTTCGAGAGCGAGTTCAAGGCCGACTTCGAGGCGGCCGGGATCACCTACGAGCACCGCCTGATCGACGACATGGTGGCGGCGTCCCTCAAGTGGGAGGGCGGCTACGTCTGGGCGTGCAAGAACTACGACGGCGACGTCCAGTCGGACACGGTCGCGCAGGGCTTCGGGTCGCTCGGCCTGATGACCTCGGTGCTGATGACCCCCGACGGCCAGACCGTCGAGGCCGAGGCCGCCCACGGCACGGTGACCCGCCACTTCCGGCAGCACCAGCAGGGCAAGCCGACGTCGACCAACCCGATCGCGTCGATCTTCGCCTGGACCCGCGGCCTGCAGCACCGCGGCAAGCTCGACAACCAGCCCGAGGTCGTCGACTTCGCGACCAAGCTCGAAGAGGTCTGCGTCGAGACCGTCGAGAGCGGCAAGATGACCAAGGACCTGGCCCTGCTGGTCGGCGGCGACGCCGAGTGGCTGACCACCCAGGACTTCCTCGCCACGCTCGACGAGAACCTGCAGAAGAAGATGGCGTAAAACCCCTTCTCCCTGAGCCGCTCGCCTTTCCCCGGTGGGCGGCTCTTGTGTTTGCCGTAAAGTCAGCCTCGCCATTTGATGACGAAAACGGTGGGAATCCATTCATGATCGAGCCGCTCGGGTCGGGGGATCCGAAACAGCTCGGTCCCTTCACCCTGTCCGGGCGGATCGGCGAGGGCGGCCAGGGGACCGTCTACCTCGGCACCGATGCCTCGGGTGAGCGGGCCGCGGTGAAACTGCTGCACGTCAAGTTCTCCGGCGACGCGATGGCCCGCTCCCGCTTCGCGCGGGAGGTGCGGGCCGCCGAGCGGGTCGCCAGTTTCTGCACGGCCCGGGTGATCGCCGCCGACCTCGAAGGCGACGTCCCCTACATCGCCAGCGAGTACATCGACGGCCCGTCGCTGCGCGAGCAGATCGACCGGTCGGGCCCGATGGGCGGCGACGACCTCGAACGGCTCGCCGTCGGCACCGCGACCGCGCTGACCGCCATCCACCAGGCGGGCATCATCCACCGCGACTTCAAGCCCGACAACGTGCTGCTGGCGACCGACGGCCCCCGGGTGGTCGACTTCGGCATCTCCCGCATCCTCGACTCCACCGGCACCATCACCAGCCGGGCGATCGGCACTCCGGCGTACATGGCGCCGGAACAGGTCTCCGGGGACGACGTCGGGGCCTTCACCGACGTGTTCGCGTGGGGCGCGACGATCGCCTACGCCGCGACCGGGCAGGCCGCGTTCGGGGCGAAGTCGATCGCGGCGGTGCTGAACCGGATCCTCAACCACGACGTCGACCTGACCCCGCTGCCCGAGCCGCTGCGCGGCGTGGTGGCGGCGAGCGTGAGCAAGCGGCCGGCCGACCGGCCGACGGCGGGGCAGATCCTGCTGCGGCTGCTCGGCCACCCCGAGACCGGCGACGCCTCGACCGTCGTGATGACCCAGGGCGCGTTAGTCGCCAACCCCGAGACCGGGCCGTTCCCCGTGGTGAAGGGCGCCGCGGTCGAGGAGGCCGACGAGGACACGCGGGCGTTCCGGCTGCCGCCGCCGTCTTCGAAGCCGCCGTCGAAGCGCACGAAGTGGTGGCTCCCGGCGTCCATGGCGGCCGCCGCCGCGCTGGTGCTCGGCGGGGTAGCGGTCGTGGTCACCATGATGGTCAACTCGCCCGACGCCGCCACGAAGGCGAGCCCGGCGCCGAGCCGGTCGGGCGCCTACACCTCGGTGCTGGAGAAGGCCAAACGGACCGGGAAGCTGGTGATCGGGGTCAAGGGCGACCTGCCCGGCGTCGGCTTCGGCCCCGGCGACGAACAGCCGACGGGGTTCGAGGTCGAGGTGGGCCGCTATCTCGCCAAGGAGCTCGGCGCGACGAGCGTGGAGGTCCGGGAGGTGACGGCGTACACGCGGGTGCAGGCGTTGACCAGCGGGGCGGTCGACCTGGTGGTGGCGACCTACGCCTGGGAGACGTCCAGGAACGACTGGGCCACCCTCGCCGGCCCCTACTACCAGGCGCGCAACGACGTGCTGGTGGTCGACGACTCCGACATCCGGTCGGCGGCCGACCTGCGGGGCAAGCGGTTGTGCGTGCGGCCGGGCACCAACGCCTCGGAGATCCAGAAGTGGCTCTCGGGCCAGGGGATCGCCATGACCCCGGTGAAGGGCACCGACGCGGGTCAGTGCATGGACATGCTGCGGACCGGCCAGGTCGACGCCTTCCCCGGCGACGACATCATGCTCGCCGGGTTCGCCAACCGTGAGCCGGTGAAGTACCGGGTGCTCGGCCTCGGCGTGGGCTCGGCCCGTTATTCGGTCGGGGTGCCGAAGGGCGACTTCGAGACGTGCGAGGCGGTCAGGCACGCCATCGTGAAGCTGTTCGACTCCGGCACCGCGCGCGGCCTGCTGACCAAGTTCTTCGGCAACGCCGTCTTCACGCCCGACCGCAGCATCCCGGTCAAGGTGCCCTGCCGCTAGCCGCGCCGCCGGGGGCGCAGCAGCAGCACGATCATCACCAGGACCTCGATCGCGAACGCCGCCCCCATCACCGTCGGCGTCAGCCATTCGGCGTGGGCGGGGCAGGTGGTACGGAACGGGGTGCCGTCGACCACGACCGTCTCGCAGTTGAACAGGACGAGCGGGACGACGTACACCCACAACACGCCCAGCGGCCACACCAGCAGGCCGAGCGCCTTCTCCCACGGACGCCAGCGCCGGGAGGCCAGCAGCAGGTAGGCGCCCACGAGCCAGCCGACGACGAACAGCACGCCGCCGAAGGTCAGCAGCAGGACCGTGGTGACGTCGTAGAGCAGGGCGCGGACTTTGCCGTCCCGTGTCCCTTCCATGAGGTCGACGGTAGCGTGTCCGGACGATCATCTCGACGCCCCGCACGTTCAATGGGTGCCATGCGTCGATGGATGGTCGCGGGGGTCGCTCTCTTCGTCTCGGGGGCCCTCGCCGGTCCCGCGCTGGCGGCCGGGCCCGGCGGGCACGAGGGCCAGTGGGGCGGAGCCGACCTGTCGGTGTCGATCGAGGCCCACCCGAAGGTGGCCCAGCCGGGGCAGCCGCTGACCTACAGCGTCCAGGTGAAGAACGGCGGGCCGGGCGACGCGGTGCTGCCGACGCTGACGATCCGCGTCCCGACAGACTTCCAGATCGTGGCTGTGGACGTCGCCGAGTGCCAGCCCGGTCGCGGCCTGTCGGAGGTGGTGTGCCGCTCGCCCAAGGACGTGGCGGCCGGCAAGTCGGGCGGGGTGGTGATCACCGGTGTGGTGCGGCCCAGCGCCCTCGGCCCGCTGCGCGCCCAGGCGCGGCTCACCTCCGAGGTGCTCGACGGCCACGACACCGACAACGAGGCCGAGTCGGTCACCAAGGTCGACGAAGGGGCCGACCTGACCGTGCGGCTCTCCGCCGCCCGGCGCAGCGGCCACCGCACGACCGTGCACGCGGCGGTCCGCAACCGGGGCCCGAGGGTGGTGCGCGACGCCATGGTCTTCGTCGACGGGGCCCGCTGCGGCGGCCGGACCGGCTGCGTGGTGCCGACGATCCGGCCCGGGGCCACGGCCTGGTTCCGGCTGGCGGTGCGGCGCGGCGAACGCGCGGTGACGGCGATCGTGCGCTCCCAGGGGCGCGGCGACCGCCATCCCGCCAACAACCAGGCGTCGATGAAGCTCAGGGACAGGGCGGCGTCCCGGTGATCATGTACGCGCCGCCGCCGGTGGCGAACACCACCCCCGCCGCGGAGGCGAGGCTGCCCAGCAGGACGAGCAGCGTGATTCCTGCATATGCGAGCACTCGCCTCATAGCCGAGACCTAATCACATTTTCACGCTGTGAATCCGGACAATTACCGAACTGCTCTCCAGGCGTCTTCCACGATCGTGGTCAGCCCGCTGTGCTCCGGCTGCCAGCCCAGCTCCTTCTGGATCAGCTCGGACGAGGCGACCAGCACCGCCGGGTCGCCCGCCCGCCGGGCCGCGATGGCCGAGGGGATCGGGTGACCGGTCACCTCGCGGCAGACGTCGACGACCTGCTGGTTGGAGAAGCCCGCCCCGTTGCCCAGGTTGAAGATCTTGTGGACACCCCTCTCGCAGGCCGCCAGCGCCAGCAGGTGGGCGTTGGCGACGTCGGAGACGTGCACGTAGTCGCGCACGCATGTGCCGTCGGGCGTGGGGTAGTCGCCGCCGAACAGACTGATCGACTCGCGCTCGCCGAGCGCGACCTTGAGCACGTTGGGGATCAGGTGGGTCTCGATGACATGGCGCTCGCGGTAGCGGCCGTAGGCGCCGGCCACGTTGAAGTAGCGCAGGCTGACCGCGCCGATGCCGTACATCGCGGCGAAGGCGGTCAGGGTGGTGTCGACGGCCAGCTTCGAGGCGCCGTAGGGGTTGGTGGGCCGGGTCGGGTCGGTCTCCCTGATCGGCGTGTTCTCGGGCTCGCCGTAGGTCGCGGCGGTGGAGGAGAAGACGATGTGGCCGACGCCGCCCTTGCGCATGGCCTCCAGGAGCCGCAGGGTCCCGCCCAGGTTGTGCGACCAGTAGAGTGCGGGTCTCTCGACGGACTCGCCGACCAGGCTCTTGGCCGCGAAGTGGAGCACCGCGTCGAACCCAGAGAGGTCGCCCGGCTCCATGAAGGAACCCTCGACGAACCGCGCGCCGTCGGGCACCGCGTCGACGTGGCCGGTCGACAGGTCGTCGAGCACGGTGACCTCGTGCCCCGCCTCGACGAGCTGCGCCGCGGTCACGCTGCCGATGTAGCCCGCGCCTCCGGTAACCAGTAGCTTCACGTTGGATTCCGTTCGACTATGTTCGTTTTTGTACGACGCCCAGCCTAGCCGCGCACTGAGTACGCTTTCAGGTCTCTCGTCATCGGAAGTCGCCAGGGCGGAAACATTCCAGTGAACAGTCTCGCGGCCAGCATCGCCCTCGTCTTGGTGTTCATCCTGATCGGAGGCTACTTCGCGGCAGCCGAGATGGCTCTCGTCTCGCTCCGGGAGAGCCAGGTGCGGCGCCTGGAGAAGCTCGGCCGCCGCGGCGCCCGGGTGGCCAAGCTCGCCCGCGACCCCAACAGGTTCCTGTCGGCGGTCCAGATCGGCGTCACCGTGGCGAGCATGCTCTCGGCCGCCTTCGGCGCCGACAAGCTCGCGGGCGAGCTGAGCCCCGCCCTGGAGGGCTGGGGCCTGCCCGACTCGGCCGCGCCGCTGGTCTCCCTGCTGGTGGTGACGCTCGCCATCTCGTACGTCTCCCTGGTGCTCGGCGAGCTGGTGCCCAAGCGCCTGGCGCTCCAGCGGGCCGAGGGCCTGGCGCTGGTGGTCGCGCCGTTCGTCGACCGGATCGCGGCGTTGTCGCGGCCGGTCATCTGGGCGTTGTCGAAGTCGACCGACGGCGTGGTGCGGCTGCTCGGCGGCAACCCCAAGGCCGACCGCGAGGCGATGACGATAGAGGAACTGCGCGACATGGTGGCCGGCCACGCCGAGCTGACCGCCGACGAGCGGCACCTGATCGCCGAGGTCTTCGCGGCCGGCAAGCGGCAGCTGCGGGAGGTGATGCTGCCGCGTACCGAGGTCGAGTTCATGGCGGCCGACACCACGCTGGCCGAGGCCGCGGTGCTGGTGGCCTCGCTGCCCCACTCGCGGTTCCCCGTCTACCGCAACTCCTACGACGAGGTCGTCGGGTTCGTGCACGTGCGCGACCTGCTCGACCCGGTGCTCACCGGCCGGATCGACCCGATCTCCGAGGTGGTGCCGATCCGCCCGGTCAAGCAGGTCCCGGGCACCAAGCGGGTGCTGGCCACGCTGTCGGAGATGCGCGACGAGGGCCACCACCTGGCGATCGTGGTCGACGAGTACGGCGGCACCGCCGGCATCGTCACCCTGGAGGACCTGGTCGAGGAGCTGATCGGCGACATCCGCGACGAGTACGACCACGAGGAGCCCGGCATCCGCCGCATCGCGGGCGACGTCGAGGTCGAGGGCCTGCTCCGGCTCGTCGACGCCCACTCCGAGATCGGCGTCCGGTTCCCCGAGGGCCCCTACGAGACCATCGGCGGTTTCCTGATGGCCCGGCTGGGCCACCTGCCCGAGGTGGGGGAGACCGTGGAGGTGCCCGGCGCCCGCCTGACGGTGACGGAGATGGACGGACGGCGGGTCTCCCGGGTCAGGGTCACCCCCGCCACCCCGGAGGCGTAAATCGTCGCGACCAGGCCGGGGTTGCTGGAAGAATGACGTCATGGCTCGCCCTCGTGTTCTTTCCGGCATCCAGCCCACGTCGGACTCGTTCCACCTCGGCAACTACCTGGGCGCGGTCCGCCAGTGGGTCCCGCTGCAGGAGACGCACGACGCGTTCTACATGGTCGTCGACCTCCACGCGATCACGGTCACGCCGACCGCCGCCGAGCTGCGCACCCGCACCCGCGTCGCCGCCGCCCAGCTGTTCGCGTGCGGCCTCGACCCCGAGCGGTCGGCGGTCTTCGTGCAGAGCCACGTGCGCGAGCACGCCGAGCTGGCCTGGATGCTCATCTGCATGACCGGCATGGGCGAAGCCGGCCGGATGACCCAGTTCAAGGACAAGTCGGCCAAGTACGGCGAGGGTTCGGCCTCGGTGGGCCTGTTCACCTACCCGATCCTGCAGGCCGCCGACATCCTGCTCTACCAGACCGACCAGGTCCCGGTGGGCGCCGACCAGAAGCAGCACATCGAGCTGACCCGCGACCTCGCCCAGCGCTTCAACACGCGCTACGGGGCGACCTTCACGCTGCCCAACCCGCACATCGTGAAGGAGGTCGAGAAGATCACCGATCTGCAAGACCCGACGGCCAAGATGTCCAAGTCGTCGTCGAGCCCGCAGGGCATCCTCGACGTCCTGGAGGAGCCGGGCGCGCTGCGCAAGAAGGTCATGCGGGCGGTCACCGACACCGGCACCGACATCGTGGCCGACGACGAGAACAAGCCGGGCGTCACCAACCTGCTGCGCATCCTGTCGGCGCTGACCGGCACGACCATCCCCGACCTCGAGGCGCGCTACGTCGGCGCCGGCTACGGCACCTTCAAGAAGGACGTCGCCGAGGCCGTCATCGAGACCTTCTCGCCGATCCGCGAGCGGGCCGAGAAGCTGCTCGCCAACGAGGCCGAACTCGACCGCATGCTGGCGGTCGGCGCGGCCAAGGCCCGCGCGGTGGCGCAGCAGACCATGGAGAAGGCCCGCGACGCGATGGGCTTCCTGCCGACTCACTGAGCTCCCCGGGGGTAGTACCCCCGGCGTGATCAGCTCGTTGACCAGGCGGGTCGAGGCCGTCAAGGCGTGGGCCCGCGACCAGACCGAACGCGCCCGCATCCGCTGGCGGTGGGCCGACCATCTCCTCCTGACGGTCCACCGCTACCAGATCATGCACGGCGACCGGCTGGCCGGCGCGGTGACCTACTTCGCGTTCCTGTCGTTCTTCCCGATCATCGCGCTGGCCTTCGCGGTGTTCGGCTACGTCGTCACCTTCCGGCCCGACGCGCTGACGACCCTGAACCAGGCGATCAACGAGCAGCTCCCGGGCCTGGCCGACCAGCTCAACCTGGGCTACCTGGCCGAGGCCCGCAACGCCGCCACGGTCATCGGCCTGATCGGCCTGCTCTACTCGGGCCTGGGCGCGGTCGACACGCTGCGCCTCGCCCTGCGCGACATCTGGATGAACCGCGAACCGCCGGTCAACTTCTTCCTGGCCAAGCTCTACGACCTCGTCGCGCTGCTGCTCATCGGCCTGGCGATGATCCTGTCGACGGTCGTCAGCGGCGCGGCCGGGGGCGCGGCGGGCCTGATCGCCGGCTGGCTCGGGGTGGGGGACTCGTGGCTCGGCTCGGCCGGGCTGGCCGCCGCGGGCATCGCGGCCGCGCTGGCCGCCGACACCCTGGTCTTCCTGGTGATGTTCGGCTGGCTGGCCCGGCCCGCCCAGCCGTTCAGGGTGATCCTGCGCGGGGCGCTGCTCGGCGCGGTGCTGTTCGGCGTGCTCAAGCAGTTCGCGACGCTGATCCTGTCGCACACCCTGTCGAACAACTCGCTCTACGGCGCGTTCACGGTGATGGTCGGGCTGCTGCTCTGGATCAACCTGTCGGCTCGGGCGATCTTCTACTCGGCCGCCTGGACGGCCACCGCCACCCTGGGCCCGCCGCCGGGGCCGTCACCGGCCCCGGCCACCCACGACGGCTACGACGAGGCCGTTGGCGACTGACGCCGCTTGCGGCGGATGCCCCAGCCGAGCAGGCCCACCCCGGCGACCACGCCGCCGCCGAGCACGAACGTGGCGAGCAGGCCCGAGCCCTCGTTCCGCGGCCGGGCCGGCTCCGACACCGCGGCGTTGCCCTCGGGCACCGGCGCGGCCAGGGCCGAGGGCACCGGAGTCGGCTGGACCTCGGGCAGCGGCTCGACCAGGGCGCCCACGGCGGCGTTCTTGCCGCGGTTGGCGAAGCCCCAGTTCATGAGCTGCTCGACGTCCTTCCAGAACGACTCCTCGTGGCGCATGACCGACACGATGATCGTGTGGCCGTCGCGCTTGGCCGCGCCGACGAAGCTGCCGAACGCCTTGGACGTCCAGCCGTTCTTGACGCCGAGCATGCCGTCGTAGGTCCACAACATCTTGTTGTGGTTGCCGATTTCGTAGTGGCCCTTCGGCGCCGGGAACTTGGCGGTCTTGGTGGAGATGTACTCGCGGAAGTCCTTGAGCTTCAGGCCGGCGCGGGCGATCAGCGCCAGGTCGTACGCCGAGCTGCTCTGCCCCGGCTTGTCGAGGCCGCTCGGGGTCTTGGCGACCGTGTCGTTGGCCTGGAGCTTCTTGGCGACCTCGTTCATGTCGGCCAGGGTGGCGGGGATGCCGCCGTTGGCCTCGGCCAGGGCGTTGGCGCAGTCGTTGCCGCTGACCATCATCAGGGCCCTGAGCAGGTCGTGGACCTTGTAGATCGGCTTGGGCACCAGGCCGACCGCGCTGCCCTCCTCGTTGACGGCGGCGTGGCTGGGCTTGACCGTCTTGTTCTTGTCGAGCCGGGGGATCAGCGTCAGGGCCGTCAGCGCCTTCAGCGTGCTGGCCGGGAGGAACCGGCCGTGGGGGTTCTTGGCCGCCAGCACCTCGCCGGTGTCGGCGTCGGCGATCACGTACGAGCTCGCCTTGGTCTTGGGCGGCGCCTGCACGCCCGCCGGGACGATGATCCCGGACCCGGCCAGCTGCGGCCCGCCGATGGTGTCGGCCGCCAGTGCCGGGACCGCCGGGGTCACCAGGGTGACCGTGAGAACGGCGAGGCCGAGGGCACTCGTACATCTACGCATGTCGCGAAAGATCCCCCAAAGATCGCAGGCGTACGCATTGGACCCTACTGGTTGAAAGACCGTTTGGGGGCAGTTGGCCGATTCGGGATGAGAGGTCACGATGCACAAGGGGCCTTGATCGGATGTGGGCTTTCGGTTTGGCCGATTAACGCCACGTCGAGTGACAGTGCCTGAGACGATGGACTATGGAGGTTGTTGTGCCGATCGAGTTCAATCCGTCCCGCGGTGCGACTCTGGGCGTCGAGTGGGAGCTACAGCTCATCGACACGCACACGCGCAGGCTCCGGCAGGACGCGCGCGAAGTCCTCGCCGCGGTGCCGGATCTGAGCGAGAACGCCCGGCCCAAGGCCATGCACGAACTGATGCAGTCGCAGATCGAGATCGTGACGGACATCTGCCACACCGCGGCGGAGGCCGTACAGGACCTGGAACGGAGCCTGAACCGGCTCCGGGAGGTCGCCGAGCCGCGCGGCATCGCGCTGGCCTGCACCGGAACGCATGCGATCAGCGACTGGCGGGACGCGGAGTACTCGCCGAACCAGCGCTACCTCGAACTCGTGGAGGAGATGCAGTGGCTGGCATGGCGCATCCAAACATTCGGCGTACATGTTCACGTCGGAGTGCGGGAACGAGATAAAGTCATTCCCATAGTCAACGCACTTGCGGCCTACCTGCCGCATTTCCTGGCGTTGACGACCTCCAGCCCGTTCTGGGGCGGCCAAGACACCGGGCTCGCCTCCAGTCGGGCAATCGTCTTTGGGGCACTGCCCACGGCCGGGCCGCCGCATTTACTGGCGGACTGGGCGGGGTTCGAGGAATACATGGAGACCCTGATACGTGCCGGCACGATCAAGAGCATCAAGGAAGTCTGGTGGGACATCCGGCCCCATCCCGACTTCGGCACGATCGAGATCCGCATGTTCGACGGCATCCCGACCCTCCGCGAGGTCGGTATGGTGACCGCCCTGTCCCAGTGCCTCGTGACACAGTTCGACCAGCAGCTCGACCGGGGCTACAAGCTACCGAGCCCGGCGGCCTGGGTCGTGCGCGACAACAAGTGGCGGGCCACCCGCTACGGGCTGGACGCCGTCGTCGTCACCGACGACAAGGGCTCGACCGCCCCGCTGCGCGACATGCTGTACGAACTCCAGCGCGAACTCGAACCGGTGGCCGAGCGGCTCGGCTGCGCCGATGAGCTGGCCGTTCTGGGCGACGTGCTCGACCAGGGCAGCTCGTGCGAGCGGCAGCGGGGAATTCTCGCCGCCGGTGGAACTCTTGAAGACGTTGTCGACGCGACCATTACCGAGCTGGCCCAAGACCGGTTCGTCACTGCAAGGAAGGCAGATGGAGCAGATCATGCAGGGACATGATCAGGAGACGGAGTCTCCCGAGGGACATGGTCTGACGGGGGAGCTCGACGCCTTCCTCGCCGCTCACGAGAGTGAGCTGGTCGCGCTGCGCCGCGACATTCACATGCACCCCGAGCTCGCGTTCAACGAGCACCGCACCACCGGCAAGGTCGTCGACCTGCTGAAGGGGGCAGGTCTGGAGCCCCAGATCTTGCCCCGGGGCACCGGCATCCTGTGCGACATCGGCCCCGGCGGCGGCCCCACGATCGGCCTGCGCGCCGACATGGACGCCCTCGCCATGCCCGACGAGAAGGACGTGCCCTACCGTTCCCTCCAGCCCGGCCGCTGCCACGCCTGCGGCCACGACGTGCACACCGCGATCCTCGCGGGCACCGGCGTCTTCCTGGCCCGCCAGGCCGCCGCCGGGCTGCTGCCGGGCCGGGTCCGGCTGATCTTCCAGCCCGCCGAGGAGATCGTCGAGGGCGCCCTCGAGGTCATGGCGGCCGGCGGCATCAGCGGTCTCGACCGGGTGTTCGCGCTGCACTGCGACCCGCGCCTGGAGGTCGGCCAGCTCGGCCTGCGCTCCGGCGGCATCACCGCGGCGTGCGACCGGCTCACCGTCCGCCTGCGCGGGCCGGGCGGCCACACGGCCCGTCCCCACCTCACCGCCGATCTCGTGTACGCCCTGGCGAAGATCGTCACCGAACTCCCCGCGGCCCTGTCCCGCCGGGTCGACCCGCGCTCGTCGTTGTCCCTGGTCTGGGGCCGCGTCCAGGCGGGGTCGGTCGGCAACGTGATCCCCGAAGACGGGGTGATCGAGGGCACCGTCCGGTGCCTGGAGGACGAGGCGTGGCACGCCGCGCCCGACCTGATCAAGGCGCTGCTCGACGGCGTCGCGGGCGCCTACGGCGTGGAGGCCGAGCTCGACTACCGGCGCGGCGTGCCGCCGACGGTCAACGACGCCGCCAGCGTGCAGATGTTCCGCGACGCCGCGATCCAGGTCCTCGGGCCCGACTCGCCCGCCCCGACGTCGCAGTCGCTCGGCGGCGAGGACTTCGCGTGGTACCTGGAGTCGATCCCCGGCGCGCTGGCGCGGCTGGGCGTGAAGACCCCCGGCGACCACCGCGACCTCGACATCCACCAGGCGACCTTCGACGTCGACGAGCGCTGCGTGGGCGTCGGCGTCCGGGTGCTGGCCGCGACGGCCCTGACCGCCCTCTGGGACGGCCAGCGCACGGCGGTCCGCCGGGGTTCCGCATCGGAGGCCCTGCTGGCCTAATCGGTCACAAGGTGGCGTGAGCTGCATAACAGGCTGATTGCGGAGCTGTGCTGGCGTTTTGAGCATCCTTCCGGAACAACTATCTTCCGTGCAGGTTGCCGTGCGTTCTGTTCGCGCGTGCGACGGAAGAGAACGTCACGGAAGGGGAGTCCCACCTTGCTCCGCAATCGATTTGGCAAGGTCGTCGCCGGTGCCGCCGCCGGTGCGATGCTGCTTGCCGCCGCCGCCTGTGGCGGCGGCGACACCACCGAGGGCGCTCCCAGCGCCGCGCCGTCCGGCGGCGCCTCCGCCCCCGCGGCCTCGGGTGTCAAGGTCGGGCTCGCCTACGACATCGGCGGCCGTGGCGACCAGTCCTTCAACGACTCCGCCGCGGCCGGCCTCGACAAGGCCGTCGCCGAGCTCGGCGTCGAGATCAACGAGCTGGAGGCCGGCAACGGCGAGGCCGAGTCGGCCAAGGAGGAGCGCCTGCGGCTGCTCGCCTCGGGCGGCTTCAACCCGGTCATCGCGGTCGGCTTCGCCTACTCGGCGTCGGTCGCCAAGGTCGCGGCCGAGTTCCCCGACACCAAGTTCGCCATCGTCGACGACGAGGCCAACAAGCTCCCCAACGTCTCCAACCTGGTCTTCGCCGAGGAGCAGGGCTCGTTCCTGGTCGGCGCGGCGGCGGCGCTGAAGTCGACCAAGGGCAGCATCGGGTTCGTCGGCGGCGTCGAAGTCCCCCTGATCAAGAAGTTCCAGGCCGGTTACGAGGCGGGCGCCAAGGCCGTCAAGCCGGACATCAAGATCCAGGCCAAGTACCTGACCCAGCCGCCGGACTTCACCGGCTTCGGCGACCCGGCCAAGGGCAAGACCGCCGCCGAGGGCATGTTCGACGCCGGCGCCGACGTGGTCTACCAGGCCGCCGGCGGTTCGGGCGCGGGCGTCTTCGAGGCCGCCAAGGCCGCGGGCGGCATGGCGATCGGCGTCGACTCCGACCAGGCCAAGACCGCCGACCCGACCGTCGCCGACGTCATCATCACCTCGATGCTGAAGAAGGTCGACGTCGCGGTGTTCGACTTCATCAAGAGCTTCACCACCAACTCGGTGCAGGCCGGCTCCAAGGTGTACGACCTCGCGGCGGGCGGCGTCGACTACTCGACGACCGGCGGCAAGGTCGACGACATCAAGGCGCAGCTCGACGAGTACAAGGCGAAGATCTCGAGCGGTGAGATCACCGTTCCCAAGGAATGACACGGCGACGTGACCGTTGAGAGGCCCGGTGATTTCCACCGGGCCTCTTGGCACGCTTACGCAGGAGGCCAGCATCAGCACCGAGACCACCGTCTCCGAGGTCGCCGTCCAGCTTGAGGGGATCACCAAGAGGTTCCCCGGCGTCGTCGCCAACCGCGACATCAGCCTGACGGTCCAAAAGGGGCACATCCACGCCATCGTGGGGGAGAACGGCGCCGGCAAGTCGACCCTCATGAAGATCCTCTACGGCATGCAGCGCCCCGACGAGGGCGAGATCCGCGTCAACGGTTCGCCGGTGACCTTCCACACCCCGGGTGACGCGATCTCCGCCGGAATCGGCATGGTGCACCAGCACTTCATGCTGGCCGACAACCTCACGGTGCTGGAGAACGTGATCCTCGGCAGCGAGCCGAGGAAGGGCGGCCTGGCCCTCGACTTCGCCGCCGCCCGCAAGAAGATCAAGGACATCTCCGACGCCTACGGCCTGGGCATCGACCCCGACGTCCTGGTCGAGGACATCGGCGTCGGCATCCGGCAGCGGGTGGAGATCCTCAAGGTGCTCTACCGCGGCGCCCGGATCCTGATCCTCGACGAGCCGACCGCCGTGCTGGTGCCCCACGAGGTCGACGAGCTCTTCGAGAACCTCCACGGCCTGGTCCGCGAGGGCATCACCATCATCTTCATCTCCCACCACCTCGACGAGGTGCTGAAGGTCGCCGACGCCATCACGGTCATCCGGCGCGGCACCACCGTCGCCGAGGTCTCCCCCGAGGGCGTGACCGCCCGCCAGCTGGCCGAGCTGATGGTCGGCAGCGAGCTGCCCAGCCCCGAGACCCGCGAGTCGACCGTCACCGACGTGGTCGCGCTCCAGGTCACCGGCCTGACGATCGGCGCCGACGGCGAGCGCAGGGTGCTCGACGACGTGACGCTGACCATCCACAAGGGCGAGGTCCTGGGCATCGCCGGCGTCGAGGGCAACGGCCAGGCCGAACTGGTCGAGGCCATCATGGGCATCCGGCCCTCCACCGGCACGATCACGCTGGCCGGCGAGGAGATCACCTCCTGGACGACCCTGCGCCGCCGCGAGGCCGGCATCGGCTACATCCCCGAAGACCGCCACCGCCACGGCCTGCTCCTGGAGGCCCCCCTCTGGGAGAACCGGATCCTCGGCCACCAGTCGGAGAAGGTCAACGTCAAGGGCTGGTGGATCAACCGCAAGGGCGCCCGCGCCGACACCGAGCGCATCGTCGAGCAGTACGACGTGCGCACCCCTGGCATCGACGTCGACGCCGCCGCCCTGTCGGGCGGCAACCAGCAGAAGCTCATCGTCGGCCGGGAGATGAGCGGCGAGCCCAAGCTGCTCATCGCCGCCCACCCGACGCGGGGCGTCGACGTCGGCGCCCAGGCCGCCATCTGGGACCACCTGCGGACCGCCCGCGCGGCCGGGCTCGCGGTGCTGCTCATCTCGGCCGACCTCGACGAGCTGATCGGCCTGTCCGACTGGCTGAAGGTCATCCACCGCGGGGCGGTCGTCGCCGAGTTCGACCCCGCGACCGTCACCCCCGAACAACTCGGCTCGGCCATGACGGGCGCCGGGGAGGAAGCATGACCTCGTCATTCACCGACCGCCTGCTCGGGCGGGTGAAGCTCAGCGGCTGGGTGTCGCTGGCCGCGCCGATCCTGGCGATCCTGTTCGCCGGAATCGTCACCTCGATCGTGCTGGCCATCACCGGCAACCCGGTGTTCGACACGCTCACCACGATGGTCGACTACGGCTCGCAGCCCCGGTCGCTCGTGCTGATCCTGAACAACGCCACGACCTACTACCTGTCGGCGCTCGCGGTCGCCCTCGGGTTCCGGATGAACCTGTTCAACATCGGCGTCGACGGTCAGTACCGCCTCGCGGCGCTGGTCGCGGCGGCGGTCGGCGGCGCGGTCACGCTGCCCGCGCCGTTCCACCCGATCCTGATCATCCTGGTCTCGATGCTGGTCGGCGCGGCTTGGGCGGGCATCGCGGGGGTGCTCAAGGCGACGCGGGGCGTCAGCGAGGTCATCTCGACCATCATGCTGAACACCATCGCCACCGGCCTGGGCGCCTACCTGCTGGCCGAGTGGGCGGTCCCGGTCGCGGGCAGCAACAACATCGGCACCCCGCCGATCGCCGCCTCCGGGCAGGTGCCCGGCCTGGCGATGGTTCCCGGTTCCTCGCTGAAGGTGTTCGGCCTCGTCTTCCTGGCGGTCGCCGTCGGCATCGGCTTCCACGTGCTGCTGAACAAGACCCGCTTCGGGTTCGACCTGCGCGCCACCGGCCGCTCCGAGCAGGCCGCCGTGGCCAGCGGGGTCAACGTCAAACGTATGGTCGTGTACGCCATGCTGATCTCGGGCGGCATGGCCGGCCTGATCGGCATGCCCCAGTTGCTCGGGGCGTCGTACAGCTACAGCCTGGACTTCCAGCCCGGTCTCGGCTTCACCGGCATCGCCATCGCGCTGCTGGGCCGCAACAACCCGGTCGGCATCGCGTTCGGCGCGCTGCTGTGGGCGTTCCTGGACGTCTCGGCCAACATCCTCGGCCTCCACAAGATCTCGCCGGAGATCGTCACGATCATGCAGGGCGTGATCGTGTTGTCGGTGGTCATCGCGTACGAGCTCGCGCACCGCTACCGAGGCGTGGCCGAGCAGAAGCGGGTCAGCCGTGAGCTCGCCGGCGCCGCGTCCACCCCGCAGAAGGAAGGAGCGTCGGCATGACCACCACCGCAACGGCCGCCCCCGCCGCCGCGCCCCCCGCGCGGAAGTTCAAGCTGACCTGGCAGGTCCTGCTCCTGGGCCTGCTGGCGCTGCTGTTCCTGCTGTCGGTCGCCCGGGTGCTGACCGGCGCCGACGACATCACCTCGGGCGGCGCGATCGGCGCGGCCCTGATGGCGGCCGTCCCGATCGGCCTCGCGGGCCTCGGCGGCCTGTGGTCGGAGCGGGCCGGCGTGGTCAACATCGGCCTCGAGGGCATCATGATCCTCGGCACCTGGTTCGGCGCGTGGGGCGCGATCGTGACCGGGAACGCCTGGGCAGGGGTGCTGGCGGGCGCGATCGGCGGGGCGCTGGGCGCGGCCCTGCACGCCGTCGCGACCGTGACGTTCGGCGTCGACCACGTCGTGTCGGGCGTCGCGCTGAACATCCTCGGCCTGGGCGTGACGAAGTACCTGTCGACGCTGGTCTTCGCCGAGATGGCGGGCGGCGGCGACACGCAGTCGCCGCGCATCCCGTCGCTGCAGACGGTGAGCATCCCGGGCATCGGCGACACGCTGCGCGACCTGGAGGCCAAGCACTGGTTCTTCCTGTCCGACCTGGCGGGCGTGCTGCGCGGCCTCACCCAGAACGTGTCGCTGTTCACGCTGCTGGGCGTGCTGCTCGTACCGCTGACCTTCTGGCTCCTGTGGCGCACCGCCTTCGGGCTGCGCCTGCGGTCGGTCGGCGAGCGGCCGGTCGCGGCCGAGTCGCTCGGCGTGAACGTCTACTTCTACAAGTACGTCGCGGTGCTGGCCTCGGGCGTCTTCGCCGGCCTCGGCGGGGCGTTCCTCGCGATCGTCGCCGCAGGCACCTACCGTGAGGGACAGACCGGTGGACGCGGGTTCATCGGCCTGGCGACGGTCATCTTCGGCAACTGGCGTCCGGGCGGCCTGGCGGCCGGCGCCGGCCTGTTCGGCTACACCGACGCGCTCCAGCTGCGGCAGGGCGGCACCTCGGTGCACGCGCTGCTGCTGGTCGTGGCGCTGCTGCTGGTGGCGGTGGCGATCTGGCAGTTCGTGAAGCAGCAGCGGACCCGGGCGGCGCTGCTGACCGGAATCGCGGCCATCGCGATCCTGGTCGTGTTCGCGGTCACCGACACGATCCCCGAGCAGTTCACGTCGTTCACGCCGCACCTGACGACGCTGCTGGTGTTGTCGCTGGCCTCGCAACGGCTGCGGATGCCGGCCGCCGACGGGCTGCCTTATCGGAGGGGACAGGCGAAATGACGCGAATCGACTGGGACGCCTTGCGCGCCGCGGCGGGGGAGGCCATGCGGAACGCGTACGCGCCGTACAGCCACTTCCCCGTGGGTGCGGCCGCGCTGGTGGACGACGGCCGGATCGTGACCGGCTGCAACGTGGAGAACGCCTCCTACGGCATCGGGTTGTGCGCCGAGTGCGGCCTGGTGTCGGCGCTGCACGCCACGGGCGGCGGTCGCCTGGTGGCGTTCACCTGCGTCGACGGGCACGAGGAACTGCTGATGCCCTGTGGCCGCTGCCGTCAGCTGCTGTTCGAGCACGGCGGCCCCGAACTGCTGGTGGAGACGCCGGAGGGGCCGTGGCCGATGGCGAAGTTCCTGCCGTTCGCCTTCGGGCCTGACGATCTTTCGGGGAAGTAATGGCATTCGACGCGATCGACATCATCGTCACCAAACGTGACAGGGGCGAGCTTTCGGCCGTCCAGATCGACTGGGTGATCGACGCCTATACGTCCGGTTCGATCGCCGACGAGCAGATGTCGTCCCTGGCGATGGCGATCCTGCTGAACGGCATGAACCGCCGCGAGATCGCCGACTGGACCGCCGCGATGATCCGCTCGGGCGAGCGCATGGACTGGTCGATGCTCGACCGCCCGACCGCCGACAAGCACTCGACCGGCGGCGTCGGCGACAAGATCACCCTGCCGCTGGCCCCGCTGGTGGCGGCGTGCGGCGCCTACGTCCCGCAGTTGTCGGGCCGCGGCCTCGGCCACACCGGCGGCACCCTCGACAAGCTGGAGTCGATCCCCGGCTGGCGCGCGTCGCTCTCCAACGAGGAGATGCTCGCCGTCATCCGCTCGGCGGGCGCGGTCGTCTGCGCCGCCGGCTCGGGCCTGGCCCCCGCCGACAAGAAGTTGTACGCCTTGCGCGACGTGACCGGCACGGTCGAGTCGATCCCGCTGATCGCCTCCTCGATCATGTCCAAGAAGATCGCCGAAGGCACCGGCTCGCTGGTCCTGGACGTCAAGGTCGGTTCAGGCGCGTTCATGAAGACCGTGGCCGACGCCCGCGAACTGGCCCGCACGATGGTCGAACTGGGCACCGACGCCGGCGTGCGCACCGTGGCCCTGCTCACGGCCATGGACCGCCCGCTGGGCCTGAAGATCGGCAACGCCCTGGAGGTCGAGGAGTCGATCGAGGTCCTGTCGGGCGGCGGCCCGTCCGACGTCGTCGACCTCACCCTGACCCTGGCCAGGGAGATGCTCGAAGCGGCCGGCGTATCGGGCAAGGACCCGGCCGACGCCCTGAAGGACGGCTCGGCGATGGACGCCTGGCGCCGCATGATCACCGCCCAGGGCGGCGACCCCGACGCCCTGCTCCCGCGCGCCGCCGAGTCGATGGAGATCACCGCCCCCGCCTCGGGCGTGCTGACCACCCTCGACGCCCTCGGCGTCGGCGTGGCCGCCTGGCGCCTGGGCGCCGGCCGCGCCCGCAAGGAGGACCCGGTGTCGTTCGGCGCCGGGATCGTGCTGCACGCCAAGCCGGGCGACATCGTGCGCCAGGGCCAGACGCTGATGACCCTGCACGCCGACGAGACGTCCCGGTTCGAACGGGCGCTGGAGTCGCTGGAGGGGGCCTACGAGGTCACCGAGAACACCGACCCGGGCCTGCTCCCGCTGGTCGTGGAGCGCATCACCGCCTGACACGCGAGAAGCCTGCCCGGTGTCCCGAGCAGCGGGTCACCGGGCAGGCTGGTTTCGCGGCTCACCGCGTCGGTCGCTGCTGGTCCAGCAGGACGTCGGCGATGAGGTTGATGCGGCTGGTCGTCTCCTTGAGGGTGCGCAGCATCTCGGCGGCGACCTCGTCGCCGACCGGGGGCGGCGGCGTGGGCGCCGACATCGGGACGGCGCGGCGGGGCAGCGGGATCGGCGGGTGGGCGGGGGTGCGGGCGACCGGGCGG
>NZ_BBXF01000002.1:1763764-1919068 GCF_001570585.1 Herbidospora daliensis
GGGCGGAGGGCCGGGCGTGGGGCCGGGCGGGATTCCAGTTGGGCCTGGGTGCGTTTCGTCGAGCGGGCCGGGGGCGGGGGTTTCGTGGCGCCGAAGAACAGGCCCAGGCAGCCGGCGAAGACCGCGAGGGCCAGTGATCCGAGGATGACGCTCGTGTAGCCCGGCATCGGCGCCTCCACCAGGGGGCGTTCGAGCAGGACCACCGTGACGGCGATGCCGATCGTGCCGCCCACCTGGCGGACGGACATCGTCGCGCCGACCGCGGTGGCGTAGCGCTCCGGGCCGGCGGTGAGGGCGGCGGCGGCCGACGAGCCCGCGTTGAGCAGGCCGAAGCCGAGGCCCAGCGCGGCGTTCAGCGGCAACCACACCTGCAGGACGTCGAGCGGCCTGCCGGTGCCGATGACCAGTTGCAGGAGGCCGATGCAGCTTCCCGCGATGATGACCGCGCCGAGGTAGATGACCACGCGCGGGCCCCGGCGTTTGATCAGGCCGCCGGCGATGACGCTGCCGATGAGGACACCGGCCGCGTTGGGGGCGATGGCGGCGCCGATCAGCTCCGGGGACCGGAACATGGCCTGGCCGAGGAACAGCGGCATGATCACCAGGATCGGGAGGGAGACCAGGCCGTACAGGGCCGAGAGGGTTCCGGCGAGGGCGAAGCGGCCCTTGCGCCACAGACCGAGGTCGATGGCGGGGGCCTTGTGGTAGGCCGAGCGGGCCATCGTCGCCAGCAGCATCAGCGTCCCCCCGGACACCGCGCCGATGACGTACGGGTCCCAGCCCCGGCGGGGGAACTGGACGATCGCCCAGGTGAGCATCGCGAGGGCGGCGCCCAGCAGGAGGCAGCCGATGATGTCGGGCACCGCGCCACGGGTGTGCGGCGGCCGGGGGAGCGTCATCGACAGCGTCAGCAGGAGCAGGGTGAGGAACGCGCTGGGCACGAACAGCACGCGCCAGCCGATCTCCATGTTCTGGCTGAACCAGCCGCCGAGGGCGTACATGAGCGTGCCGGCGACGCCGGTCGACGCGCTCCAGACGCCGATGGCGGCGGCTCTGCGGGTGGTGGGCACCGTCGCCAGCAGCATCGCCAGCGAGGCGGGGACCATCAGCGCGGCGCCGAGCCCCTGCGCGGCGCGGGCGGCGAGCAGCAGGCTCCACAGGGGCGTGATCACGGTGCAGAACGCCGCGATGGAGAACAGGGACAACCCGATGGTGAGCAGCCGCCGCGGGCCGAACACGTCGGCGAGCCGCCCCCCGACGGGCAGCAGCGCCGCGTACGGGAGGGCGAAGGCGGTCAGCAGCCACTGGGTGTCGATCGGTGACTTGGGCCCGAAGCCGCTCTCGGCGAGCTGCGGCACGCCGAGGGTGGCGGCGAGCGTGTCGGCCATGGTGATGCCCATGATGCCGGCGCACACGATGACGGGCAGGTAGGTGGTCTTGCGCTTGTGCGAGGTGGGCGCCGGTCGTCCGCGCCCCTGGAGGCGGCGGGGCGGGTCGGTGAGCAACGGGGGAAGGCCGTCGTCACCGCGCCGCTGGGTGAGAACGCTCATTCGGCCGGCTTGCGGGCGGGGGTGGGTTGGGGGAGGGAGACCAGGGTGTCGCTGATGTACGTCTGCATCGCGGGTCCTCGGCGGGGGTGCGCTGGACGTTTCTTCGTGGGCCACGGCCGGGGGTCCTCCTCCAGGAGGGGGAGGTCCCTGATGGGCGTCACGATCGCGGGGTGGAACTGCTCTTCCACGTGGAGGAATGGCCTGCCTCCAGCGAAGACGAGATACGAGCGGTAGACGCTGGGCCGGCCGACCCCGCCCCATTCGCTCATCCGGCAGCCGGTCTCGGTGATGACGCGCCGTTGCTCGACGGCCCCCTGCAGCACCCGGCCGAGGGGGGTGCCTCCGCCGTCGACGATGCTGCGGGCGACCAGATGACTCGACGTCATGATCACCGTGTTGACCGAGATGGCCCTGCCGTCCGGGCGGACGAGTTGAGATTTGCGGACGACGAGAGGTGCGTCGCCCTCGCCGGCCACGAGCGCCTTGACGGCCGCGCGCGGTCGTACTTGCGAGGACGGCAGCCCCCGCTGGTCGAGCACACGGACGCGCAGCGGTACGCCGAGTAACGCGGAAAGCAATTGCGTCGTTGATCCGTCGTTGGTGAGGACCATTCGGGTCACGGCGTCGGCCGGGATGCTCATATGACCCTCCTTTCGCGTTCTGACAAACTATCTGACACAAGTTGAGATCTTAATTACTTTCTACACTTTCGCAATAGGTTCGGATTTCGGTCACTCTTGCACTGTCGCGTTCCAGCACGTCGTCACTGCAGGTCTGGGTATCGGTCGTGCTGTAAGACTTCTTGTCAAATTCCTTTACAGAAATGCGAGTGACCGATGTTGCGTGAGTCCGGATTGCCCTGGTATGGGGTGTGATGTCCCGTAAAAGGATCACGGCAGATATGCATTTCCCCCTCCGTCACAATTCTTCTTGACATCGGCCTGTCAATACTTCCAACATCATTTGCATCAAGTCCGCGCGAACCCTCCTTCGTAAAGGCGGCAGTCAAGTGAACGTGCAATACCTGTTCGTTATGAACGGCGAAAGGGACGGACTGACCAGGCGTCGCGTCGTGAACGGCCGGGCGCTCGCCCGCCGGGTTCCCTGGCCGCACCGCGGCGGCGCGCGCATCCCCACCCCCCACCGCGGCACCGTGGCCCTGGTGGGCGCCGGCGGCTCCGAGGACACCGCGTCGCTGCTGGCCCAGGTCCGCCGGGGCGGCTTCGACGTCGTGCTCGTCGACACCGACGACGTCTCCGCCGGCCGCTCCGGCCACACCGACCGCCTGAGGGTCCCGGCCATGACCCCCTCAGCGGTCGCCGCCGCCGTCGAGGGCTTCTCCCGCCGGGTCGACGGCGTCATCTGCTGGGAGCCGCGCTACCAGGAGGTCGCGGCGGCTGCTGCTGTACGGCTCGGCCTGCCGTCGTTCGGGGAGACCGCCGCCATCGGCAGCGCCGACCCCGTCAGCACCCAGGTCCTGCTCGCCGCCGGGGGCATGCGCACCCCGCGGTCGATCCTCGCCGTCTCACCCGAAGAGGCCGACCGGGCCGCCCAGCTCATCGGCTGCCCCGTCCTGTTCGTCGCCCGGACCCCCGGAGGGAACCTGTCCAGGCGCCGAGTGGACGATCTCGCCGGCATCCCCGCCGGATTCGCCGGCGCCCAGGCCGCCACCGGCGACAGCGGCGCCGTTCTCGTGGAGGAGGTTCCGGTGGGCGCACCGGTGACAGTGGAATGCTGGGTCCGTTCGGGCGCGCCGATCGCCGTCGCGGTGATCCGCCGCTTCGGCGAGTACGACATCGTCGACGCCGCCGACCCGCTGCTCGACGACGGCGACGTGGGCGCGGTCATCGCGACCGCCGTGTCGTCGGTCGGCGTCCAGGACGGGCACTGCGGCGTCAGCCTGCTGCTCTCCGACGACGCGGCCCTCGTGACCGGCCTGCGGCCGGGGCCGCCCGACCCGCTGCTGTGCCACGTGGTCGAACTGGTCACCGGGGTCAACCTCCCCGCCGCCGCCGCGGCCATCAGCTGCGGCCGCGAACCGGAGGCCACCCGCCACCGCCACCGCCGCGCCGCGATCGTCACCCCGGTCGACATCCGCGCCCCCCGCCTGGCCGACCTAGAAGACGACCTGCCGTACGCGGGCTGGCTGGAGCGCTACGAGCCCGGCGGCCGGGCCGTCGTCACGGGCCGCAACCCCCGCGAGTGCGCCCTGCGCGCCGCCCACCTGAGGGCCGCCCACCTGCGCGCCGCCCACCTGTACATCCCGGCCGAGTGGCCCTTCCTGCCGCCGTCGATCCAGCGCATCCGCGAACCGGAACCGGTCTTCGACCTCCAGCCGACCCTCCCGCCGAACCTGACCGCCACATCCGAATCGGCCCAGCTCACAGCCTCCCAGCCGGCCCAGCTCCCGGCCCCCCAGACGCCTCGGATCCCGGCCCCCCAGCACCCCGCCCTCCCGCCGATGCCGACCCCGGCCCCTCAGCCGGCAGCCCAGACTTCGGCCCCCCAGCCGGTAGCGCAGACCCCGGCCCCTCAACTAGCAGCGCAGACCCCGGCCCCGCAGCCGGTGGCCCAGACGGCCGCGCCTCAGCCGACCGCGCAGCCCGCGCGGACCGCGATTCCGCAGCCGAGGCCCGCCGCGCCGATGCACACGACGTCGCAGCCGCTGCCGGCCTCCGGGCCGCACTCCACACCCGGGCCGCTGCCCGCGTCGAGGCCCTACTCGACGCCGCTGCCGGTGCAGACCGCCGCGTCTCAGTACATCCCGCCGCTGCCGTCGGTCCCGGGAGCGCACACTCGGCCCGGCCCGCTGCCCAACCCGATGCCGATCCCCACCCAGGCCCCCGCACCGCCGGCTCCTACCCAGGCTGCTGCGCCCCTGCCCTCCACCCCGGCCGCCGCGCCGCCGCCGGCCGCCCAGGCCGCCGCGCCGCCGCCTTCCTCAAACGCCGCGCCGTTGCCATCGTCCGGAAAGGCTGCGCCGTTGCCGCTCTCCGCCCAGGCTGCCGCGCCGCTACTGCCCTCCCAGGCTGCTGCGTCGCTGCCGCCGTCATCCAAGGCCGCGCCCCTGCCGCCGTCGGCTCAGGCACCGAGGTCGACGCCCGAACGGCCCATATCGGTGCGCCCGGGTGAACTGCCCGTGGAGAGTGCCGCGCGACAGGCCGTGCTCGGGGCGGCCGCCAAGGATGCGGCCGCCAAGGATGCGGCGGCGCAGAACAAGGCGATCCAGAACGGGATGGCTCAGAACAAGGCGATCCAGAACGGGATGGCTCAGAACGGGGCAGCCCAAAACGGGGCGGCTCAGAACGGGGCGGCTCAGAACGGGGCAGCTCAGAACGAGGCGGCCCCGAACGGGGTGGAGCAGGATCGGGCGGAGCCGTTGCCTGCGCTGACGCCCTTCACCACGCCGCTGCCCCCGGCCCCCGCGCCGCAGCCCGCGCCGGAGAGTGAACCCGAGGAGGCGCCCGAGAAGGCCGGTGGCAGGCCGGTCATGCCGCCCAGCATGGCGAAGGCCGTTCGGTGAGGGCCGGTACGGCGGCCGTCTCCTTCTACGAGGACGCGCCGAAGAAGGCGGGTGTCGAGGAGGTCCGGCTGACCACGGCGCCCCTGAGGTCTGCTCCGGCGCGGTGGGACGAGCTCGCCCCCCGTACCGCTGCCGGGTTCTTCAACGGCCGGGCGTGGCACCAGGCGCACGCCGATCCTGACGCGGCGGCCTGGCACGGGGTGGTCCTCGGCTGGGTGGGCGGTGCGGGGCGGCCGTCGCTGCGGACCGTGGTGCCGGTCAGCCACTACGACCGGGCGCCCGCCCGGCCGATGCTCGACCCGGCCCGGCTGTTCGGGTCGATGTTGCGGGGCGGGCGGCTGCGCACACCCGAGGCGTGGGGGCGGGTGACGCTCATCGGCGCGACGGCCGGATACCGCACGGTCCCGGTCTGCCACCCGGACGACGAGCACCTGTGGGCGCGGGCCGTCCAGTACGCCATGCCCGACGACGGCAGCGCCGCCGTGCTCTACCTCGACGGGCCGACGGCCGGCCGGCTGACCCGCTACTTCCCGCGCGCGCCCCTCATCCTGACCCACGCGCGGACGGTCATGCGGATCCAGGGCGCCACGTTCGAGGAGCACCTGGGCGCGTTGCAACGGTCGAGCCGGACGCTGGCCCGGCGCGAGGAGCGGGTGTTCGCCGACGGCGCGCGGGTCGTCAAGGTGCTGCCGCTGACGGCGGCCCTGCTGCCCGACCTGGCCCGGGTGCACCCCACGGCCAAGGAGGCGACCTCGGCCGAGCGGGAGCTGCGCCGCTACCTCGCCTCGCCGCTGGCCGGTTCGGCCCACGTGATCCTCTGCACGCACAACGGCGCCACGATCGGCTACCGGCTGGTCTTCCAGCACGGCGACGGCCTGGTCGCCCACCGCATCACGCTCGACCCCCGGCGCACCGGCCACTACGCCGAGCAGCCGGTCCTGCAGTCGCACGCCCCGGTCCGCATGGGCCTGGCCCGCCACCTCCAGGAGATCGACTTCGGCGTCGGCGGGTTCAGCGACAAGCTGCGGCGCGGCGCGCGGCTGCTCCCGTTGTGGTCGCTGCTGCTGCGCCCGCCGCTCGGCTGGACGGCCCGGCACACCCGCGAGGTCAACCGCAGGCGCGCCGGGGAGCTGTTCGACGCGTACGCGCAGGACATGGACGTCGACGACCTGGCCCTGCTCCGGCTCATCGCTCAGACCGGCATGTTCGCCGCCTAGGGGGAACCATGACGCACTCGATCTTCAGCCCGTTCGAGGACGAACGCGCCGAACGCGCGGGCCGGCGTCCCTACGCCGACCCGGACTCCATCACCACCCTGGTCGACTCCTTCCGCCTGACGGCCTCCGACGACGACGTACGGGAGCTGTTCGACCAGCTCAACTTCCATCTGGTCGCGGTGGAGCAGCTGCTCACGTCCTGGTATGCCCGCAAGCACCCGGGGCGGCCGCTGCCGCTGCCGCGCCGACCAACGCCGTGACCGTGCGGGAGTCGGTGCCCGCGCAGACGGCCAGCACGGCCGGGTCGCCGACTCCGCCCGCCCAGGCCGCCCGCACGGCCGCGTCGCGGGCGACGGTGGCCAGCGCCTCGGCGTGAGCGGCCTCGGCGACGGCGCGGAGCCGGCCGGCCACCTGGTCGAGCAGCGGACGGCAGGCCCGCGCCAGGCCCGCCGTCCGCCGGTCCAGTTCGGCCCGGCTCGCCGCGAGGGCGGCCAGGGCCGTCTCGCGGGTGGGGTCGGGCCGCAGCCGCCGGACCCGGGCCTGGGTCATCCCGCCCGTTTCGGCGAGCAGCCCGACGACGTTGACCCCGGCGCCGAGCGCCGCGCGGACCTCGTCGTCGCGGGCCGTCCGCGCCGCGCCGAGCCGGACCGCGGCGCGGGCCACCTCGGCGAGCGCGCCCCCGGCGGGTGCGCGCGGCGGCAGCAGCAGGTCGGCGCCGAGCCCTTCGAGGATCCGGGCCAGGGTGTACGGGCTGATCCGCGCCACCTCGCACATCGTCGTCACCGTGCGGTGCCCCTCGCGCCAGGCGCGGCGGACGGCGTCGCCGTGCTCCTCCCGCCGGGCCCGGAGGGCGGCGGCCGAGGCGGCGATGCGGGCCAGCGAGGCGGCCTCCTGGGCCCGCGCCCGCAGCCGCACCTCCCGCCGGAGCGCCCTGACCCGCCCCTCGGGCAGCCCGCTGACCCGCATGAGGACGGCCAGGCTCGTCACCCCGGTCCGCACGCACGCGCGCAGCGCCTCCACGAGCTCCCGGTCGAGCGGTTCCGACTCGAAGGGGATCTCGTGCTCCGGCAGCCCCGTCCAGGCGGCGACGAGCGCGGCGTCGCGGGCCCCGGCCGCGCGCAGGGCGGTCAGCGCCGCCCGCAGCGCCTCCTGCGCGGCGTCACTCGCCGCGTGGGCCACGGCGAGTTCGGCCGACGCGGCGCGCACGGCGTCCAGGAGATGCCCTGAGCGCGCCCCGTGGACGGCCAGCCGCCGCGAGCGGCGCGCGTGGGTGCGGCACTGGTCGCCCATGACGGCGCGGTTGCCGCACCCGGTCGGCCAGACGCACAGGTAGGGCACCCCGGCCGCGACGACCAGGACCGGCCGCCGGGCCAGCGCGGCGGCCAGCTCCTTCGACTTCCACCCGCCCTCGTCGCCGGCGACCAGGCAGAGCGGCCCGCCCGTCTCGTCGAGCAGCAGTTCGGCGAAGGAGACGAGCGTGGTCGCGCGCATCCGCCCCCGGTAGCGGGCCTGCGGATACCAGGCGAAGCGGGTCTCCCCGGCGCGGTCGAGCGCGACCAGGAGGCTCAGGTCGCCCCCGAGCCGCGCCTCGGCGACGAACCGGACGGCCGCGCCGGCGCCCGCGTGCGCGAGGTGGAGCGGCAGCGTCTCGTGCTCCCAGGGGCCGGGCTCGACCGACGGGAAGTCCTCCGGCCACAGTCCCTCCTCGCGCAGCACGGCGACGGCGCGGTCGGCGTCCACGGGCCGGCCGTAGGCGCGGCTCAGCAGGGCGGTGAGGGTCCGCATGGTCAGCAGGGCGGGCGGGCCCGCCAGGACGAGCTCGCGCAACCGGCCTCCCGCCGACAGGGGCTGCTTCCGGGCGCGTTCCCGGGCGGCGGCGATCCGCACCTGGCGGTCGGCCGTCCCGATGGGGCCGCGCGGGGGGTGTTCCATCTCCAGCGACGCGGTCGCGTCGGGGGCGGGGCCGCGGCCCAGATGGAAGTGGCGGCGGCAGAGCGCCTGGACGGGGTCGCGTTCGGGCACCCGCCAGACGCGTTCGCCGCAGCCGTCGGCCCACGTGCAGTAGAAGGCGTCGCCGACCGTCGTGGCGGTGGCGTCGAGGTCGCGGGAGCGCCAGCCGGAGTCGTCGGTGACGACCAGGCACAACGGCTCTTCGACGTCGTGGCGCAGCCGCCGGGTGAAGTCGGCCAGCGTGGTGGCGCGCATGCGGCCCTGGTAGCGGGCCTCCTCGTACCAGGCGAAGCGGCGTTCCCCGGCGGGGGAGACGGCCAGCAGGAGCGTGCGCCCGCCGGGCAGCGGCACCTCCTGGACGAAGCGCACGACCGCGTCCGGCCCCGCGTCGGCCTGGAACAGCGGCAGCACGTCGTGGCACCAGCGGCCTACAGCGGGTGACGACGGCGGCAGCGCGGGCGGCAGCGGCCCCTCGGGCCACAGGTTCTGCGCTGACAGCAGGACTTCGGCGTCGCCGGTACTGACCGGATGACCGAAAAGAGCGCCCAGCCGGTGGGCCAGGCGCTCCATCGTCCACAGGCCGCCGGACGGCCCGCCGAGCACGGCGGGCCGCAGGTCGGGCGCCGAGGCGGTGGCCGGCGCGGGCGCAGGGCGGACCTCGCGGGCGTCGCCGCCGCCGCGCACCCAGACGGTCAGCGGCAGCGTGGCCAGGCCGCGCGCGCACTCGTCGAGCTCGAAGACGGGATGACCGGCCGTGATGAGGCAGGTGGCCCGGCCGGTTTCGGCGACCAGCCCGGCGGCGAAGTCGAGGAACGTGGCCGCGCTCGCGGGCCCCGAATAGGCGCGGAACAACAGCGGCCCGCCCGGGATCAGCGCGTAGGCGAGATGGAAGCCGAAAGGCGCGGCGGGCACGGAGGAACGGGGCAGCAGCGCGCCGACGTCGACGAGTCCCCCGCGCATCAGAAGCGCGTCCTGTTCCCGTGCTTTCTCTTTTATGTACGCGTAACGCTGTTTCCACAAACGGGCCGAACCGTCGGGCCACGTGACGAGAGAGTGCCGCGGCCATAAACCGAGTGAACGCAGCAGACGCCCGATGCTGGTGAGCGTCAGCGAGACGCCGTGGTCACGCGAGACGAGCTCGTTTACGAGTTCCCGCGTCCACAACCGTCCTGTCAAGCCCGCTGACTCCGGGCCGGCCAGCAGCGCGACCGCCAGGTCGTGCAGCCCGTCGGGCGACAGCGCCGACGGCCGCCCCTGCAGAGGGCTGGCCTGCAGCTTCTCCGGCCCGGAGCGGGCCTGGCGCAGCCATTCGTAGACCGAGGATCGGGACACACCCATGTTCCGGCTCACCTGCGCGACCCGCTCGCCCGCCTCCACGCGGGTCACGGCGGTGGTGCGGAGGGATGCCAGGAACGCCCGTCCGTCCACATCCCGCATTCGATGCGGACGGCTTGTCAAATCTTTGTCAATGACCGTGTAATGATCCACGTGCGACCAAATAACACGAATTCGGCCGGTATGCAAACATTCGTCTCGATAATCGTGTCAGGAAACCTGACACAGATGGAGGGCGTCCGGGGGAGGCGCCCAGATCAGTGCCGCAGTGGGCGGGTAACCGCCGTCCGGAACCAGGCTTTCGGTCCAGGCGAGATCGGTATGACCTGAGAAACCTGCACTGATTAGTCCCGTGAACACGTTTGCTGGTGGTCAAGTTGCTCTGTCACGTCTATGCTCCGTTTGACGCACTTGATCGAGGCGTCGATTTACGCACCGTGTTAGGCGAGGAGCACAGTGCCCGAGAAGATCGCTCAACGCGTTCGAGCCGCTCGCCTGCAGAGAGGGTTGTTGCCATTCCAAGTGACGTCCGAACTGGATGCCGACTCGATCGAACGGATTGAAAGCGGAGACCTCGAACCCACCGCGGCAATGATCAGGATCATCGCGCGAGGGCTCCAATGCTCCCCTCTGTGGTTGACCGACGGACTTGACCCGCACACGATCGCGGGCCTGCGGGCCGAAGCGGCCAAGGCGGGCGGCGCACTGGCCGAGGGCCGGTTCCCCGAGGCACGAGACCGCTACGCGGCGCTGCTCCGGCAGCCGTCGCTGGGCATGGTCCCCGACCTCTGGCGGCAGGCCGAGCTCGGCCAGGCCCAGGCGGCCGAACGCGAGGGCGACCTGCCCCAGGTGATCACCCGCGTGACGCGGCTGCTCGACTCCCACCTCGACGAGTCCTCCGAGACCCTGGCCCGGTCGAGCGGCCACTGGACGCAGTTCGTCGACTACCGCGTCCGGCTGGCGACCGTGTTGTGCCGCTGCCACCTCGAAGCGGGTGACATTTCGGCCAGCGTGGCCGTGGGCGAGAGCGCCCTCGACCGCGAGATCGGCGCCGCCGGCTGGACCTCCAGCGTGATCGAGCTCGGCTGCGCCCTCGTGGCCACGTACGGAGAGCAGGTCGACCTGCACTCCCATCCGGAAGAGGCCGGACATGGTTCGCATCTGCGATTGCATCTGCTGCTGAGCGAGCTGACGAGCGCCGCGATCGAGCTCGGGGAGCCCCGCGGGCGTATTTCGGTCGCTTGGCAGAACGGAATCGCGGCGGCGAGGTCGGGATTAGCGCCGACCGCCCGGGGCCTTTTCGAGCAGGCCCTATCTCTCTACGGCGCCGGCTACCACGACCCGCTCGGCCTGGCCCGCCTCCGGGCGACCATGGCCGGGGAGCTCATCAGGGCCGACGCGGCGACCGTGGAGGAGCTCTTCCCGGTGCTCACCCGCGCCCAGGCCGAGCTGGCCGAGGCGGCCGCCGGGATCGTCGACCGGGGCTTCTGCGCCCTCGCGCTGGCCCGCGCCGACGTCGTCAGGGGCGATCCGCACCAGGCGATCGACCGGGCCAACGAGGTCGTCAAGGCCGTCGGCGAGACCGCCGCGCTGCTGCACGTCCACGCCTCGGAGGTCATCGCCGAGGCGCACCTGCGGCTCGGCGAGACCTGGGAGGCCGAACAGGCCCTCGTGGCCGCCGCCGAGCGCTGGGAGACGATGACCTCCCGCGAACGGGCCTCGGCGATGTGGATGCGGGTCGCCGACCTCAGGATCCGGTGCGACGACCCCGAAGGCGGTCGAGCGGCCCTGGACCGGGCGCTCGCAGTGATGGCGGTCTGAGCCCGCGCAGCAGGTCCTCGGGCTCGCGCCCCAGATGCCGCAGCACGCAGCACATGTGCGCGAAGACGGCCTCGGCGCGGGGATAGCGGTCGGTGGAGGCCGCACGGGCGTGCGCCTCGAACGCGGCGATCAGGGCTTCGGGGTAGTCGGCCAGGTAGACGCCGGAGATGCGCGGCGCGAACATCGACAACTCGCGGTCGAGCTGCCAGTAGTAGGACACCAGGTCGGTGAGCGGCTCACACGCCTTGACCAGGTCGTCGTGGTTCTCGAAGCGGGGCACGGGGTGGTCGTGGTCGCAGCTCGGCACCTCGTCGAGCGGCGCCGTCTCGGGTCGGGGGGCGTCGAGTGGCACGTCGGGGAACTCGATCTCGTTCTCGCCGCCGCTCTCCAGGAGGATCCGGCGGGCGGTGGCCAGCGGGGGGTAGCCGAGGGTCAGGCCGCGTACGGCCCTGGGGAGCTCGGTGAAGGCGTCCATGCCGGCGAAGGTGTGGTTGGCGGGTGATTCCTTGCGGTGCGACAGCAGGCCCCACGCGGCCGTCTCGGCCGCCTCGGGGGGCAGCACGTCGCGGTAGTAGGCGACGAGCGCGTCGAGTTCGAACAGCTCCCCGTACGTCTCCTCGCGGCCCGCGGTGATGTGCAGGGCGTTGCCGTCGACGCGTTCGCGGTGATACTCCAGCCCCACTCTCCGGGCCCGGATGCACCACGCCTGGGCCTCGTCGAGGGGGAGGGTGAACCGGCCGAACGGCTTGCGCCCGGAGAGCAGGGCGCCGGCGATCCAGCGTTCACTCCATGCGGCTCCGTCGTAAGGAGACGGGTCGGCGAGATCTCTTAGTAACCCCTGTGAAAGGATCTCGTTCCACGGGCTCACTAGAGAACTTCTGAATCCATTCATAGCGGGTCCGGTGAAATCCCAGATCCGGTATCCGTGCCAGACAGCCAGTATCCGGGTCCAGGCGCCGAACTCGCTTTCCGCCCGTTGTCCGGCGTAAAGGCCGTGTAACGCATTGCCGAAGTCGTCCTGGAAGGGCCCGGGTTGGACCCGTCCTGCGGGGCTCACCGGAGTTCGATCATCAATTAGGGGCGTCCAGCCGCGCACGGGGCCGGGCCTCCTTTCCGCCATAGGGATTGTCAGGCTCCCCACCGGCACCTTCAGAAGCGCGCCGAAACCGAAAAGAATTTTGCCTGATCAACGATCGGTCGCGCAATGCACCGAATTACCCAAGGTGGGCATTTTGCGCTGCACGTGCATCTTCGCGTGCGTTTGAAAGTTACTTTCCCTTATGTGCGGGCCGAATTCACCCTTGGGGGGTGGCGGCGAGGTGGGCGCGCAGCACCCGGCGCTGCGTCGGCAGCGCCTCGGAGTGGCGGACGCGGCCGGCGTCGGTCAGCGTCACGAAGACGCCACGGCGGTCGTCGGCGCACATCGAGCGGAGCACGAACCCGGCCTTCTCCAGGCGGGCGATCAACCGGGACAACGCGCTCTGGCTCAGGTGGACCCCGGCGGCCAGCTCCTGCACCCGGAACTTCCCGTCGGCGCTCAGGCAGACGCCATCGACCAGACGGTCGAGCACCTCGAACTCGCTGACGCCGAGCTCGTGCCGCTCCTGCAGCTCCCGTTCCAGGTCGGAGACGATCGCGGCGTGCCTGGCGGACAACTCACGCCAGGTCGACAGCACCTCGTGGTCGGTCATCGTGCACCCCTGATCTCCTTGCGCGGCACCATAGCAGTCCGGACAAGCTTATGCAAACGCATTAAATGCTTGTGCATTGAATGCATGTGCATGTAACGTCCCCGTCCATGATGTCTACTCGTGAGGGCCGCTGGGGGGCCTCCCTTTGGGGCGTCCTCATCGTGCTCTGCACCGTCGTCTTCCTCGACGGACTCGACGTTTCGATGGTCGGCGTCGCGCTGCCGTCCATCCAGGCCGAACTCGGCATGTCGACCTCGGCGCTCCAGTGGGTGGTGAGCGGGTACGTCCTCGGTTACGGCGGCCTGCTGCTCCTCGGCGGCCGGACCGCCGATCTGCTGGGACGACGCCGGGTCCTGCTCGTCGCGCTGGCCGTGTTCGCCGTCGCCTCGCTGCTCGGCGGGGTCGTCGACAACGGCGCGCTGCTGATCGCGGCCCGGTTCGTCAAGGGCATGTCGGCCGCCTTCACCGCGCCGGCCGCCCTGTCGATCATCACCACCACCTTCGCCGAAGGGCCCGCGCGCAACCGGGCCCTGAGCATCTTCACCGCCTGCGCGGCCAGCGGCTTCTCCCTCGGCCTGATCCTGTCGGGCCTGCTGACCGAACTCGGCTGGCGGTGGACCTTCCTGATGCCGGTGCCGGTCGCCGTCGCGGCCCTGATCGCCGGGGCCCGCCTGCTGCCCCGCTCCGACGAGCGCGGCCAGGGCGGCTACGACCTCTTCGGCGCGCTCACCATCACCTCGGGCATGCTGCTGCTCGTCTACACCGTCGTCGAGGCCCCCGAGGTCGCGGTCGGGCGCACCGTCGCCACCGGGCTCGTCGCCGCGGTCCTGCTGGCCCTGTTCGTCTGGTGGGAACTGCGCACCAAGCACCCGCTGGTGCGGCTGGGCATCCTGCGCTCGGCGCCGCTGCGCCGGGCCAACCTCGGGCTGGTCATCCTCTTCGGCTCGTACGTCGGCTTCCAGTTCGTCGCCATGCAGTACTTCCAGAACATGCTCGGCTGGTCGGCGCTGGCCACGTCGCTGGCCTTCCTCCCCGCCGGGCTGCTCGTCGCGCTGTTCTCGACCCGGGTCGGGGCGCTGGCCGACCGGTTCGGCACCGAGAAGATCGTGCTGGCCGGGTCGGTGTCGCTGGTGCTGGCCTACCTCGTCTTCCTGAACGTCGACATGGACCCGTCGCTCTGGCTGGTCATCCCGGGGATGCTGCTGCTCGGCGGCGCGTTCGCGCTGGCGTTCCCCTCTCTCAACATCCAGGGCACCAACGGGGTCGCCGACGCGGAACAGGGGCTCGCGTCGGGGCTCATCAACACCTCGGGCCAGGTCGGCGGGGCGGTCGTGCTGGCCATCGTGACGGCCACGCTGACCTCGGGCGCCGGGGGCGGCGACCCGCTCGGGTCGACCCGCGCCGCGATCGTCATCTCGGCCGTGTTCGCGCTGATCGGGCTGGGGATCTCGATCACCGGCGTGGTGGCCGGGAGGAGGCGGCGTACACCCGCTGCGGAGCAGGTTCTGGAGACCGTGTAGCAGATCATATTTGCGCAGGTGAAGGTAGTATGCCGCAATGAGCCTGCCCACTTTTGAGCAGATCCGCCAGGCCCCCAAGGTGCTTCTTCACGACCACCTCGACGGGGGCCTGCGCACGGAAACGATCATCGAGCTGGCCCGCGAGACCGGCTACGACAAACTGCCCTCCACCGACCCGGCCGAGCTCGACGCGTGGTTCCGCGCGTCGGCCGACTCCGGGTCGCTGGAGCGCTATCTGGAGACCTTCGCCCACACCGTGGGCGTCATGCAGACCCGTGAGGCGCTCGTCAGGGTGGCCGCGGAGTGCGCGGAGGATCTCGCGAACGACGGAGTGGTCTACGCCGAGGTCCGCTACGCCCCCGAGCAGCACACCGAACGCGGGTTGTCCCTCGACGAGATCGTCCAGGCGGTCAACGAGGGCTTCCGCATCGGGTCGCAAGGGCGGGGCATCCGCGTCGGCGCGCTGCTCACGGCGATGCGGCACCAGGCCCGGTCGATGGAGATCGCCGAACTGGCCGTTCGCTACCGCGACGTCGGCGTGGTCGGCTTCGACATCGCCGGGGCCGAGGCCGGCTACCCGCCCACGCGGCACATCGACGCCTTCGAATACCTCCAGCGCGAGAACGCCCACTTCACCATCCACGCCGGCGAGGGCTTCGGGCTGCCGTCGATCTGGCAGGCCATCCAGTGGTGCGGGGCCGACCGGCTCGGCCACGGGGTGCGCATCATCGACGACATCACCGTCTCGGGCGACGACGCCAAGCTGGGCAGGCTGGCCGCCTACGTCCGCGACAAGCGCATCCCGCTGGAGATGTGCCCGACGTCCAACATCCAGACCGGGGCGGCGGCGTCGATCGCCGACCACCCGATCGGGCTGCTGCGCCGCCTCCAGTTCCGGGTCACCGTCAACACCGACAACCGGCTGATGAGCGGCACCAACGTCACCAAGGAGTTCGCCCAGCTGGTCGAGGCCTTCGGCTACGGCTGGGACGACCTCCAGTGGTTCACCGTCAACGCGATGAAGTCGGCGTTCATCCCCTTCGAAGACCGGCTGGCGCTGATCAACGGCGTCATCAAGCCGGGATTCGCCCAGTTGAAGTGGCGCGCATGACCTTCCGCTCGAAGACGGCCTGGTTCTTCGGCTGGGCCTGGCTGGTGTTCGTCGCCGCCAACACCGTCGACCTGATCGTGCGCGGCAGCCTGCCGTCGGCGATGGTGGTGGGGGCCGTCCTCGGCTTCATCACGTGGATGACCTACTTCCTGGCGCTGCGGCCGGCGACGATCACCGAACAGGGCGGGGTGCGGATCCGCAACCCCTTCCGCACCGCCTACCTGCCCTGGTCGTCCATCGACGACGTCACCGTGAGCAGCGCGATCACGATCACGGCCGGCGACCTGACCGTGCGCTGCTGGACGCCGATGCCGACCGCGCGCGAACGGGCCAAGACCCTCCGGCAGCAGAACCGCCAGGTCAAGCGGGGGCGTTACCCGACGTCCGAGCCGACCCTGACCAAGGGCGAGCGGGCCGCGCGCGAGGCCATGGCCGGCCGCACCCACGCCGACTGGGTGGCCGACGAGATCAAGGAGCTCGCCACGGTCAGGAAACGCGAGTCGACCGGCGAGCCGACCGTGAGGTGGGCGGTCGACTCGTTCGCGGCGACGGCGGCGTTCCTGGTCCTGGTCGTGGTGGCGATCGTGGTGACCTAGAGGGCCAGCACCTCGCGCAGGTCGGCCTTGAGCGCCTCGATCTGGCCGGCGGCGGCCGCCCGGGTCCCGGCGATGTCGTCCACCGGGAGCACCAGCTCCAGGTAGCACTTCAGCTTCGGTTCGGTGCCGCTCGGCCGCACCACCACCCGGCCGCCGCCCGACAGCCGGTAGCGCAGGCCGTCGGTCGGGGGCAGGTCGGGGGAGCCCGCCGCCAGGTCGTCGACCGCCTCGACGGTCCGGCCGCCCAGGCGGGCCGGCGGCTTCGACCGCAGCCGCGCCATCGCGTCGGTGATCTGGGCCAGGTCGTCGACGCGGAAGGAGAGCTGGCTGGTGGCGTGCAGCCCGTAGCGGACCGCCTGGTCGTCGAGCAGGTCGATCAGGGTCAGGCCGCGCTGCTTGGCCTCGGCCGCGATGGCCGCCACGGTCAGCGCCGCCCCGATGCCGTCTTTGTCGTGGACGGGCAGGCCCTCGTCGGAGCCGACGCTGTAGCCCAGCGCCTCCTCGTAGCCGAAGACCAGCCCGCCGCCCGCCTTCATGATCCACTTGAAGCCGGTGAGGGTCTCGCGGTGGCGTACCCCATGGGCCTCGGCGATCCTCCCCAGGAGAGACGACGAGACGATCGTGGTGGCGACCAGGCGGTCGGGGGCGCTCGTCGAGCGCAGCACGTGCTCCGCCAGCAGGCCGCCGACCTCGTCGCCGGTCAGCATCCGGAACACGCCGTCGGCCTGGCGCGCGCCCACGGCGCAGCGGTCGGCGTCGGGGTCGTTGGCGATCACCAGGTCGGCGTTGACGGCCGAGGCCGAGGCCAGTTCGAGGGCCATGTCCATGGCCCCCGGCTCCTCCGGGTTCGGGAACGCCACCGTCGGGAAGTCGGGATCGGGCCGGAACTGGGCCCCCACGATCATCGGCGAGGCGAACCCCGCCTGCAGGAACGCCTGCCCCAGCGTGTTCGCTCCGACACCGTGCAGGGGGGTGTACGCCACCCGCAGGTCCCGCGCCGAACCCAGCGGCAGCGCGGTCACCGCCTCCATGTAGGGCGCCAGGATCTCGGGGTGGGCCAGGGTCGCCCACTCCTCGCCGAGGGGGAGCTCGTCGACCCGCCCGACCGCGTCGATCGCCGCCGAGATCTCCGCGTCGACCGGCGGGACGATCTGCGCGCCGTCGCCCCAGTAGACCTTGTAGCCGTTGTCGCGCGGCGGGTTGTGCGAGGCCGTCACCATGACCCCGGCGTCGGCCTTCAAGTGGCGGACCGCGAAGGCCAGCACCGGGGTGGGGAACAGGCCGCCCATCAGGCTCACGGTGAGGCCCGCGCCGGTCAGGACGGCGGCGGTGTCGCGCGCGAACACGTCGGAGTTGTGCCGCGCGTCGTACCCGACGACCACGTGACGCCCCGGGCCCAGCACCGCGGCCAATCCGGCCGCCGCGCGCATCACGGTCACCCGGTTCATCCGGTTGGGGCCCGCGCCCAGTTCGCCGCGTAGACCGGCCGTGCCGAACTCCAGCTTGGCGCCGAACCGGTCGGCCAGGCCGTCGTGGTCGCCCGATTCGAGCAGCGACTCCAGTTCCGCCCGGGTCGCCGGGTCGGGGTCCTGGCCGAGCCACTCCCGCGCGCGTGTCGTCAGATCGTTCATCGCCGTCCCCGTGACTCAGAGCTTGCCGACGACCTGGCTCAGCAGGCCGCCCATCCGCTGCGCGGTGGCCCGGCCGACCTCGAGGACCTCCTCGTGGTTCAGCGGCTCCCCGACCAGCCCGGCGCCCGGGTTGGTGACCAGCGACAGCGCCAGCACCTCGGCGCCGCACTGCCGGGCCGCGATGGCCTCCAGCACAGTCGACATGCCGATCAGATCCCCACCAAGGGTGCGGAGCATGCGGATCTCGGCCGGAGTCTCATAAGTCGGACCGCGGAAGGCGACGTACACCCCCTCGGCGAGCGACGGGTCGGCCTCCCGCGCGAGCGCGCGCAGCCGCTTGGAGTAGACCTCGGTGAGGTCGAGGAAGGTCGCGCCGGTCAGGGGGTTGGCGCCGGTCATGTTGATGTGGTCGCTGATCAGGACCGGGTCGCCCACGTTCTGGGTCTCCGGACGCAGCCCGCCGGCCGCGTTGGTCAGCACCACGACCCGCGCCCCGGCCGCGCAGGCGGTTCGCACGCCGTGGACGACCGGCTCGACGCCCAGCCCTTCATAGAGGTGAGTGCGGCCGAGGAAGATCAGGACGTGCTGCCCGTTGGGGGCCTTGACGGCCCGGATACGTCCCGCGTGGCCCTCGACGGCCGGGGGAGCGAAGCCGGGCAGGTCGGTCGAGGGGAACTCGGCGAGGGGCGCACCGATGGCGTCGGCCGCCGGCACCCAGCCGGAGCCCATGACGAGAGCCACGTCGAACGCGTCGACTCCCGTTTTCGCACGCAGCGCGGACGCCGCGTCGGCGGCCAGGGAAAATGCGTTACTCACGCTCCTGAGCGTACAAGTCAGTCACCGAGGGACTTACAGGGACGGGCACGCAGTTCGTGGACGTAGTCGTCGGGTGCCCCCGCCTTCTCGGCGGCGTCGGCGATGATGCCGAGATAACGCGCCGCGGGAAGCCCGCCCTCGTAGGAGTCGACCACGTAGAACCAGGCCAGCACGTCGCCGTCGAGGGTGGCCACCCGCAGCCGGATCTTCGTGTAGAGCCCGAGGTCGAGGCCGGTCCAGCGGTCGAGCGACGGCTCGTCCCACTCGGGCACGTCGTAGAGGACGACGAACACCTGCGAGCCCGCATCTTCGACCACGGTGGCGAGCGGGCCCTCCCAGCCGACGTCCTCCCCGCCGAAGGTCAGCCGCCAGCCGGTCAGCCAGCCTGTTCCCCTCATCGGCGAGTGGGGCGCCCGCTCGGCCATCTGCTTCGGGTCCATGTTGCTGCCATAGGCGGCGTATACAGGCACCGCATCAGAGTAAACCAAGATCGCCCGCAGGACCGGCCGTGGCGGTTCCACGTAGTCGTGCCGTTACACCTCTTCGGGTGCGGGAGAATGGGACATGTGACAAGGATCGTGATCATCGGCGGCGGCCCCGGCGGATACGAGGCGGCCCTGGTCGCCGCCCAACTCGGGGCCCGGGTCACCGTGGTCGAGGAAGAGGGGCCCGGCGGCGCGTGCGTGCTGACCGACTGCGTCCCGTCCAAGACCATGATCGCGACCTCGGTCCGCAAGCAGGCCCTCGTCGACGGCACCTCGCTCGGCGTGCACTTCACCGGCGGCCCCGACGGCGACGTCGGCGGCGCGGTGGCCGACATGCCGATCGTGAACCGCCGGGTGAAAGAGCTGGCCCGTGCCCAGTCGGCCGACATCGCGGCCCGCCTGGCCGCCGAGAACGTCGAGGTCGTCCGGGGCCGCGGCCGCCTGCTCGAACCCGGCACCGTCCGCGCCGGCGACCGCACCATCCGCGCCGACGTGGTCATCGTCGCCACCGGAGCCACCCCGAGGGTCCTCCCCGGAGCCGAGCCCGACGGCGAGCGCATCCTCACCTGGCGCCAGATGTACGACATCGACGAGCTGCCCGAGAAGCTGATCGTCGTCGGTTCGGGCGTCACCGGCGCCGAGTTCGCCGGGGCCTACATGTCCCTGGGTTCCGAGGTGACCCTGGTCTCCTCGCGCGACCGCATGATGCCCAACGAAGACGCCGACGCGGCCGAGGTCCTCGAAGAGGTCTACCGGCGGCGCGGCATGAACGTCATGGGCCGCTCGCGCGCCTCCTCGGTCAAGCGCACCGCCGACGGCGTCGTGGTGACCCTCGAAGACGGCCGCACCGCCGAGGGCACCCACTGCCTGATGACGGTCGGCATGGTGCCCAACACCTCGGGCATCGGCCTGGAGGAGAACGGCGTCCGCCTCGACCGCAACGGCTTCATCGAGGTCGACAAGGTCTCCCGCACCTCAGCGCCCGGCGTCTACGCGGCCGGCGACTGCACCGGCGTGCTGATGCTGGCCTCGGTGGCCGCCATGCAGGGCCGCATCGCGGTCTGGCACGCGCTGGGCGAGGCCGTCCAGCCGATCCGGCTCGCGACCGTGGCCTCCAACATCTTCACCGACCCGGAGATCGCGGCGGTCGGGGTGACCCAGAAGCAGGTCGAGAACAAGGAAGTCGACGCGAAGGTCGTGAAGCTGCCGCTGGCGACCAACGCACGGGCGAAGATGCAGGGCTTCCACGACGGCTTCATCAAGATGTTCTGCCGGCCCAACACGGGGATCATCCTGGGGGCGGTGGTCGTGGCACCCCGCGCCTCGGAACTGATCCTGGCGCTGTCGGTGGCGGTCCAGCACCGGCTGACGGTCGACCAGCTGGCTCATACTTTCGCGGTGTACCCGTCACTGTCGGGCTCGATCACCGAGGCCGCCCGCCGGCTGATGTCCCCGCTGACGGCAGGCATCTAGCCCCTGCGGGGGTTTCTGTTAGCGGGTGGCGCCACCCGAAATTTCGGTATATCGACACCATCGCCTTGACGGGTAAACGGTCGGCGGCGCGGGCGGAAGGTCGAGCTCCGGGTCGGGCGGCCCTCGCCGCCCGAAATTTCGGCATATCCGCCTTGGATGGTTCAGCGGGGGAGGACTGAGCGGACTCGGTGCAGGGCCTGCCGTCCGTGGTGGACCGCTGCTGCGGCCGCGTGCAACTCTTCCGGGGTCTGCGCTAGGTACAGGGCCTGCTTGGCCGCCTCGTAGGCGTCCAGGGCGGCTCGCCAGTCGTGGCTGGGGCCGCTCACCGCCTTGACCTTCATGTCGAAGTCGAGGGTGTCGATCTCCTCGCCGAAGCGGGTCACGTCCTCTTCGGCCACGCGGCGGGCCATGGCGAAGGTCGCGTCGTGGCGGCGGGTGCGCTGGTGGCTGACTCCCCAGACGATCAGGGTCAGGCTCAGGCCCAGGCCGCCCGCCAGGGCGATCAGCAGGGCGGGGGACATGCCCAGCACGCGCGACGGGCCCTGACGGCTGGTCGGCGCGGAGGTGGGGCCGGAGTCGGAGGCGGGTTCCTCCGCCGGGGGCGTGAACGACACGCCCGTCGGCAGGTCGGCGGGGGTGCCCTGGGCGCCCGCCAGGTTGAGGTCGTCGGCCTGGACGAAGCTGGTCTTCTCGACGACCGCGCCGGTGAAGTCGGCGCCCTGGAGTTCCGCCTGGGTGAACTGGGCCTCGGTGAGGTCGGTCTGCTTGAAGACCGCGTGCTGGAGCTGGCCCTGGCCGAACTCCGCCTCCTTCATCTTCGCCTTGGAGAAGTCCGCCGTGCGGGCCTTGACCTGGCCGAGCTCGGCCTCGTTGAGGTCGGCGCCGACGAGCTTGGCGTTGGTCAGCGTGACCTGGGTCAGGTTGGCCCTGGTCATGACCGCGTCGGTCAGGTCGGCGTGGGGGAACTCGGCCTGGCCGGCCTCGACGTCGATCAGGGTGGCGCCGCGCAGGTCGGCCTGCTTGGCCCGGAGCTGGCCCAGGTCGGCGGAGGTCAGGTCGGCGCCGCGCAGGTCGGCGTATTCGAGGTGGGCCTGGGTGAAGTCGGCCTCCTTCATGGAGGCGTTGCGGAGGATCGCGCCCGTCAGGTCTTTCTGGGTGAAGTCGACCTCGTCGAGCTTCGCGCCCGTCAGGTCGGCGCAGCGCAGGTCGCTCGGGAGCTGGCGGCCGTTGGTGAAGTCGGCGCCGCGGAGCTTGGGGCCGGAGCCCTTCTGGCAGGGCGCGGCGGTCGCGTTCGCGGCGGCGGCCGGGACGAGGACCAGGGAGAGGGCGAACGATAAGGCGACGAGGGCACGCACGGGAAACAGCCTCCTGAGGGGATGTCCCGAGTTTCTCACGCGCCCTTTCGCCCCGCTTGCAGTCACCTTGAACACATGAAAGGGCCCCGCGGACCAACGTCCGCGGGGCCCTGATCGGGGTCTACCAGTCGCCGCCGCCGAAGTCGCCGCCGCCGAAATCGGAGCCGCCCCAGTCGCCGCCGCCACCGAAGTCGCCACCGCCGCCGAAGTCGCCTCCGCCGTCGGCCGCCACGCCGTCGGCGTAGCCCGCGTCGTAGCCGTATCCGCCGTAGCCGAAGCCGCCGAAGGCGCTGCCGAGCATCGTGCCGACCAGCATGCCGGTCAGCAGGCCGTCGAAGCCGCCGTAGTAGCCGTTGGCGTAGGGCTGGTAGGCCGGGCCGGCCGCCCAGTAGGGCGCCCGCTGGCCGTTGGGCAGGACCACTTCGCGCATCTGCGGGTCGAAGCCGCGCTCGATCGCGTTGGCGTCCATGGCGCAGGCCGGGACGTCGCGGAGCGCGCCGCCGGGCGGGGCCCAGCGGACGTTGCGGACCGACGGGCCGTGCTGCGGGTTGAAGAAGCACGGGGGCAGCCGCTCGGGCAGCGGCAGCTGGTTGACCTTGGCCTTCACCACGGCCAGGGCGTAGCGGCCGTCTTCGAGCGTGGCGGTGACGTCGCGCAGTTCGTCGGCCCGCCTGACCTGGGTGAGCTGGACCTTCGCCTTCTCGTAGGAGTCGAGGGCGTGCTGCCAGTCGTGGTCGGTGCCGGCCGCCGGGAGCATCTTGGCGTCGAGGTCGAGCGAGGTGATCTCCTCGCCGAACTTGGTGACGTCCTCTTCGACCGTCTGCTTGACGGCCTTGAGCTCGGCCGCCTCCTTCTCCTCGCGCCGGCGCTTGTTCCGGCGGGAGATCAGCCAGATGCCGCCGCCGCCGACCACGGCGATGACGCCGAGGCCGATCCAGACGCCCGCGTTGCCGCTGATCGTGTCACCGGGGCCCTGGGCTCCCCGGGGGTTGCCCGTGAGCTGCATGTCGACCCGGTTCGTGAACTCCTGCATCACGGCGACCGGGTCGCCGACGTGGGCGGAGGCCGCCGCGTTGGCGATCTTGCCGGCCGCCGGCTGGGGGAACGCGGTGCTGCCGGCGAACAGGCTGGTGCCGTCGATGACGGCCACGGTCGCCGCCGAACGGCCCTCCTTGTCGAGCTGCGTGAGCAGGCCCGGGACGAACTGGGCGACGTTGGCGCGGGTCACGGTGCCCTCGGGCAGCGCGACGGTGTAGATCGGGAACTTGGAGTCCTTGAGCGCCGCGGTGATCTCCGACTGCTGGGCGCTCGTCAGGGGGGATCCGCTCACCGTGAACAGCGGGCTCGTCTTCCACGCACCGACCACGGTCGCCGCGTCAGGAGGCGCGGCGGCGGCGCCCGCCGGGGGACTCACCAGGAAAAGGGCGGACAAGCCGACGAACAGGGCCGCGACAGCGGCCCCAAGGCGGCCTAGTGGGTGGGATTTTGTCACGATTCGGCCCTCCTTCGCCCATGAGGACGAACGGCGTTGCGCGATGGTTCCGCTGCACTCCACCGTATCCGCCCGTGGACCGCGCCACGCGCGTGGATCAGGCTGCCGGACCGGGGATGCGCTACGCGTCCTTGATCTCGCAGATCACCGACCCGGCGGTGACCGTCTGGCCCACCCCCGCGGCCAGCCCGGTGATCACGCCGGCCTTGTGGGCGGTGAGGGGCTGCTCCATCTTCATGGCCTCCAGGACCACGATCGTGTCGCCGGGTGAGACCGACTCGCCGTCTCCGGCGACGACCTTGACGATCGTGCCCTGCATGGGGCTGACCAGCGAGTCGCCGGACGCCGCCGCCTTCTTGGCCGCCCCGCCGGCGCGCTTGGGAGCCTTCTGTACGGATCTCGCCGTCCCCCCGCCCGAGAACCCCGACGGCAGGACCACCTCCAGCCGCTTGCCCCCGACCTCCACGGTGATCCGCTCACGGGCGGCGGGCTCGGCGCTCTCCTGGGCCCCGTCGTAGGGCGGGACGTCGTTCACGAACTCGGTCTCGATCCAGCGGGTGTGCACCGAGAACGGCTCGGAGACGAACGCCGGGTCGGACACGATCTTCCGGTGGAACGGGATGACCGTGGGCATCCCGTCGACCTCGAACTCCGCGAGGGCCCGGCGGGCCCGCTCCAGCGCCTGGGTGCGCGTCGCCCCGGTCACGATCAGCTTCGCGATCAGCGAGTCGAACGACTGGGGCACCGTCATCCCGGCCTCGTACCCCGAGTCGAGCCGGACGCCCGGCCCCGACGGGGTGCGCAGCGCGGTCAGCGTGCCGGGGGCGGGCAGGAAGCCGCGCCCGGCGTCCTCGGCGTTGACGCGGAACTCGAACGAATGACCCCGGAGGTGAGGGTCACCGTAGCCGAGGGTCTCGCCGTCGGCGATCCGGAACATCTCCCGCACCAGGTCGATGCCGGAGACCTCCTCGGTCACCGGGTGCTCCACCTGGAGGCGGGTGTTGACCTCCAGGAAGGAGATCGTGCCGTCCTGGCCCACGAGGAACTCGCAGGTGCCGGCCCCCACGTAACCGGCTTCGCGGAGGATGGCCTTCGAGCTGTCGTACAGGATGACCATCTGCTCCTCGGTCAGGAACGGCGCGGGGGCCTCCTCGACGAGCTTCTGGTGGCGGCGCTGGAGCGAGCAGTCGCGGGTCGACACGACGACCACGTTGCCGTGGGAGTCGGCCAGGCACTGGGTCTCGACGTGGCGGGGGCGGTCGAGGTAACGCTCGACGAAACACTCGCCCCGGCCGAACGCGGTGACGGCCTCGCGCACCGCGGATTCGTACAGGTCGGGGATCTCCTCGGTCGTGCGGGCGACCTTGAGGCCGCGGCCGCCGCCGCCGAAGGCCGCCTTGATCGCGATCGGCAGGCCGTTCTCGGCCGCGAACGCGACGACCTCCTCGACGCCCGAGACGGGGTCGGGGGTGCCCGCCACGAGCGGGGCGCCGACCCGCTGGGCGATGTGCCGGGCCTGCACCTTGTCGCCCAGCGCCATGATCGCCGAGGGGGGCGGGCCGATCCAGGTCAGCCCGGCGTCGATGACGGCCTGGGCGAAGCCCGCGTTCTCGGCCAGGAAGCCGTAACCGGGGTGGACGGCGTCGGCGCCCGTCTCGCGGGCCACCGTGAGGAGCTTCTCGATGTCCAGGTAGGTCTCGGCCGGGCTCTGGCCGCCCAGCGCGTGGGCCTCGTCGGCGACCTTGACGTGCAGGGCGTCGAGATCCTGGTCGGCGTACACGGCGACGCTCGCCAGACCCGCGTCGGCGCACGCCCGGGCGATCCGAACGGCGATCTCGCCCCGATTGGCGATCAGGACCTTCTGCACCGGGAGCTCCTATCCCTCGACCTGAGACTGGAGTGTATGGATCCCCGGCCGGTGACCAACTGCCGACCCGGGTTTGGGCCGGTTTTTCACCGTTGGCCTCCCGAAAACAGTCCCGGCTTATAGCGGCTGCGCATAACCGGTGCTCAGGACCGGTCCGGCGTCTACGGTGAGGGCGCCATATCGGTGTCCGTGAAGGGAAAAAAGATGAGTCAGAGCTTGCTCGGCGGCGACCCGGCGGAGATGCAGACCATGGCCGCCCAGTTCACCCAGCAGGCCGACCAGGTCCGCGCGACGATGGCCACCCTCGACCGCGAGGCCGCCAAGGTCGGCTCGGTCTGGACCGGCCCCGGAGCCGAACGGTTCCGCGACGCCTGGCAGAACTACCGGGCCGCCTTCCAGCGCATGTCGGAGGAGCTCAACGAGGCGTCCCGGACCATCAACACCTACCGGGGCAACATCGAGTCCGCCACCCGCTGAATCAGTGGGCGTGGTTCCCTCGCGCCGGGAACCACGCCTCTCGTCCGTCAGGGCAGGGCCGTCTGGATCGGGGTCGCCGTGCCCGAGACGATCAGCAGGCCCCGGCCCGCCGGCCCGCCGCCTGTCGCGCCTCTGGGCAGGCGCACGTTGAACAGGTCGCCGTCGGCCGGGCTCTGGACCGACAGCAGCAGGCCCGTGCGGGCCTTGCGGGCCTCCGCCACGAAGCCCCGGTACGCCGTCGCGAGGTCGCCCGTGGTGCCCGCGATCACCAGTCCGTGGTCGCCGTCGCGCGCCTTGCGGAGGATCTCGTCGAGGGCGGTGCCGAGCGCCGAGTCGGGGGAGATGAGCTCGGCGTCGTCCACGATCACCACGTAGTTCTCCTGGCCCTCCAGGAGCTTCATCGGGTCGTGCGCCCCGGGCAGGCCGCCGAAGCCGCCGCCGGCCGCCGCCTGGTCGTCCTCCCGCACGCTGCGCGCGTTGCCGTCGAGCACCGCCAGCACGCCCCGGAGCTCCCGCAGCGGGCTGCGGCGCGGCGCGATCACCAGCACCGGCACGTCGCGGTCGAGCAGCGACTGCGCCGCCGTCAGCAACGTCGACGAACGGCCCGACCGCGACGGCCCGGCGATCACCGCCGCCGGGCCCTGGCCCAGCAGGTCGACGCCCATCGGGGCCAGCGCGTCGCCGCCCGCCCCCAGCAGGGCCCACAGGCGCGAGGGCGGCCGGAAGCCGGTGACGAGCCCCATGGCCTGGTCGGCGGTGATGCGGGCGGGCAGCGCGTCGACCCGCAGCGGGCGGTTGAGCGTCGCGGGGGCGGCGGCGCGGGCGAGCGACTGGAGGGCCGCGACCTGCGCCGGGCCCGAGGGGTCGTCGGCCAGCAGGGCGATCTGGCTCTCCACGATGCCGTGCTCGCTCATCGACAACGCCCGCCCGTTCGGCATCGCCGACGGCACGTTCTTGGCCGGCAGCCCGGCCAGGCCGTAGTCGGCCGGGTCGGACAGCCGCAGCACCAGCCGGTCGTCGAACACCGTCGAGATCTGGCCGATCAGGCCCGACCGGTCGGAGGTCACCACGGCCCGCAGGCCCACGGCCGGGCCCTCGCGGAGGATCTGCATCACCCCGTCGACCAGGCGGCCGTAGTCGTAGTTCTCGAAGGCCGCGACGAAGCCCTCCCACCGGTCGATCATCAGCAGCAGCCACGGCTCCTTCAGCCCGGCCGCGCGGGCCTCGGCCAGGGAGGCGAAACCGGCCTCGGCGAGCAGCTGCTGCCGCCGCGCGATCTCGGCCCGCAACCGGGCCAGCAGCCGTTCGACCCGGTCGAGCTGGTCGCGGGTGACGACCGCGCCGCAGTGCGGCAGCGCCACCAGCGGCAACAACGCGCCCGAGCCGCAGTCGATCGCGTGCAGGTGCAGGTCGTCGGCGGTGACCTGGGCGGCCACCGATCCGGCGATGGTGCGCAGGGCGGTCGAGCGGCCGCTGCGGGCGGTGCCGGCGATCAGCAGGTGGCCGGGGCCCAGCGTCAGCGGGCGGCGGCGTTGCGCCCACGGCAGGTCGGTCAGGCCGAACGCGATCGTCTCGCCGTCGACCTCGGGCAGCGCGACCTGGTCGGCCAGCGGCGGCAACCACGGGCTCGGCTGCTTCGGCACCCCGCGCGACACCTCGATCACCCGGTCGACCAGGCGGGCCAGGTCGGTCGTCCCGGCCAGCTCCGACACCAGCGTGCTCGCCGGCGGACGCCCGAGGGCCTCCCAGGGCAGGTCGGTCACCCGTACCTGCCCGAGCGACCCGCCCCCGCCGGGCGCCCGCCCCCCGATGCGAGCGGCCTGGACGGCCACCGCCGGCCCCGCGCCCGACCGGACGTAACACCGTCCGGGGGTGGACTTGGGGATGTACGCGGCCTCCGGCCCGTCGATGACGTCGGCCGACTCGCGGGCGTCGGTGACCCGAAGCGCGATCCGGAGCGACGTGTTGGCCTGGATGTCGGCGGTCACCACACCGGCGGGGCGCTGGGTGGCGAGGATGAGGTGGATGCCCAGCGACCGGCCCCGGCGGGCGATGTCGACCAGGCCCTCGACGAACTCGGGCAGCTCCGCGACCAGCGCGGCGAACTCGTCGATGATCAGCACCAGCCGGGGCATCGGCTCCCGCACGCCGGTCGTCCTGACGGCGGCCCGGCCGAAGATGCCCGGCGCGGTCGCCTGCTGCACGCCGGTGGCGCCCATGATCCAGGTCGTGCCGCGGTCTTCGAGGTAGTCGTCGATGTCCTTGGCCCCCGCGTCGAGCAGCAGCCGTTCCCGGCGGCGGATCTCGGCGGCCAGCGACGCCAGGGCGCGCTGGGTGAGGTGGGCGTCGAGGTCGCTGACCATGCCGACCGTGTGGGGCAGCCGTACACACTCCTTGAACGCCGCCCCGCCCTTGTAGTCGACCAGCACGAACGTCATCTCGTCGGGCCGGTTCACCGCCGCCAGCGAGCTGATCAGCGTCTGCAGCAGCTCCGACTTGCCGGCGCCGGTCGTACCGGCGATCAGGGCATGGGGGCCGTCACGCCGCAGGTCGACCGCGAAGGGCCCGTCGGGGCCCGCGCCCAGGACCGCCCGGGTCGAGCGGCCCGGGTTGTCGGGTACGTCGATCAGATCGAGCAGCCGCGCGGAGTCGGGCAGCGCGGCCGACGGGTCGTCGCGGCTCACGTCGCGCAGCGGCGCGAGCGAGCGGGCCAGCCGGTCGGCCCACGCGGGGGAGACCTGGTCGGGGCGGATCGCGCCGAGCGCGTCGAGGCCGCCGCCGCGCAGCCGGATCGTGCCGTCGTCCTCGTCGCAGGCCACGACCGTCGCGCACTCCTCCGGGAGCAGCGACTGGGCGTCGTCGATCGCGATCGTGTAGACCCCGGCGGGCGGGCCCTGGCGCAGCACCTGCGGCATGCCGGGCAGCGCCCGCATCGCCTGCGCGCCGTCGAGCACCACCAGCACGTCGTAGGGGCGCTCGTCGTAGGTGCCGAACGACGGCTCGGTCTGCTTGGGGGCGCCCCGGCCCAGGTCGTTCCAGCTCGACGGGCCGCCGGTCAACCGGCCGGGCTTCAGCAGCGGGCCGCCCTCGTCGCCCTGGCGCTCGGTGATCAGGGCGGCCAGTTCGGCCACCCGCCGGGCGGCCGACTCCAGGTCGCCGCCGACCGAGGCCAGGCTGCCGGTCGCGTGCGTGACGCAGTGGGGCAACCAGCGCACCCAGCCCCACTGCGACGCGCCGTCGGGGCTGGCCGACAACACGACGATCGCCAGGTCGCGGGGGCTGTGCAGGGTGGCCGCCTGGGCCACCAGCCAGCGGGCGACCGCGAGCGCGGCCGGCCGGGGGCCGGTCACCCCGGCCACGCCGAGGCGGCGCATCGCCAGCGCCACCGGGACGTCATGGGCCGCCGGCACCAGCTCGGGGGCGGGCGGCTCGAAGGTGATCTCGGCGGGCAGGTCGGCCAGGCCCACGCGCAGCCGCAGCGCGTCGGGGTCGTGGGTGCGCCGCTCCCACAACCGCCGCCGGGGGCCGGTCGCGGTCAGCAGCAGCTCGGCCGGGTCGGGGGCGGCCGCCCGCCGGGCCGCCTCGTCGGCCGCGCGGGCCTTCTCGACCGCGCGGTGGAACGCCTCCATGGCCGCCTTGTGGTCCTTGACCGCCTGGCGGTGCTGCTTGCGGCCGTGCCGCCGGTCACTGGCCCACTGGCCGATCATGATCATCGGGGTCATGAACGCGATCAGCAGGAAGTACCAGTTCTGGAACGCCCACGCCATGACCAGCCCGAACGCCGCCGGCAGGAACGCCGCCAGCAGTTGCAGCCGGGCCCCCTCGGCCCTGCGCGGCTCCTGCGGCACCTCGATCCGGGCCACCCGCTCGGGCGGCACCAGCCTCGGCGGCCGGTTGTACGCCAGCCCGCCGTCGGGCAGCGAGTCGAGGTGGGCGTCGGGCGGCTCGACGCGGCCGACCGTGAAGACCGAGTGGCCGATCGCCAGCACGGCGTCCTCGGGCCAGTCGACCGGCCCGGTCACCGGTTCGCCGGCCAGCCGCAGCGGCACCGTGCCGACCGGCTCGACCGTGATCGCGGCCGGCCCCAGCCGCACCACCGCCGCCTCGGGCGGGAGAAGAGGGTCGGCCACCGCCACGGCGCACGCCGGATCGCCGCCGATCACGTGTGCGCCAAGCCCCAGGCGGTGGACCGACCCGGCTCCCGGGCCACCGGCGACCCGCAGCTCGGCCGTCCCGCCGGGCTCCTCGACCACGGTCGCGGCGGCCCCGGCGCGGTCGAGCGCCACCCGGTCGCCGTCGCGCAGCAGCCCGAAGACGCGCACGTCGGCGGGCAGCGGACGCCCGTCGAGCCACAACACGCCGTCGGGGGCCTGCTCCCGGTCGATGCCATAGGGCGCCCGCGCCCGCGGGAGCCGGACGACGTTGCCCAGGTTGCGGGTGTCGAGGGCGGTGGCCAGGCCGGTGGCCGTGGTCGACTCGTCGCCGTCGACGATCACGTCGCGGTGACCGGCGCCGCCGACGACGGTGAGGGTGATCCGCATCGGCGGTACTCCAAGGGGATCGGTGGCGGGGTCACCGTACAGAGACGGCGCGTCACCACGGCGGTGTATGACCGAATCGGTTGGTCTGTGGACAAGGCCGCATCCCTGTGGGTAACCCTGTGGATAACTCACGGGCGTTCAGAAAGGCCGTACAACGGCAGCGGGCCTGCCAAGTGGGGCCTTTGCCGGGTTCTTCCGCGCCGGATCCACCACGTTCACCTGGCGTTTCTGTGGAAAACCGGTGGGTCCGTCCACAGGTGCCCGGGAGGCTCGGGCGACATATACCGAAATTCCATATTGGTTGTGGTTGCGCCCGGCTCCAGTGTTATACGAAAGAGGCTGGGGTAATTGTGGCGTTTGTGACTCGTGAGACTTGTCGCCCTGTCTACCTGGGAAAACAGGAGATGATGCCGTTCTCTTTGACGGCGTGACCTATAACCGATAAGCATGGCTCGCCATTTTTCGGAACTCCCGGGTTCGGTGATGTCCATAATGGCGTGATATTTCGTCGCGAATCCTAAATTGCTTTTGATCTGGGAGTTCCCTGCCCATGAGGACCAGCGAGAAGCCCGTCCGGGACGCCCCCCGCCCCGTCAACGGCTCCCCCGTCGATCGGCCCACCCTCTCCGGACCGGCCTCGCGCAAGCTGCCGGTGCCACCACGGGAGCGCAAACCCGCGCTCGCGGCCGTCGCCGTGCTCCTCATCATCGGCGGCGCGCTCACCAGCACCCTCCTCGTCATGCGCAGCGGCGACCGCGTCTCGGCCGTCGGCGTCGCCGAGCAGATCGGCGCCGGGCAGCAGATCCCGGTCGCCGCGCTGCGCGAGGTGCAGATCGCCGACACCGGGATCTCCTACGTCCCGTGGCGCCACCGCGACCAGGTCACCAAGACCTTCGCCGCCGTCACCCTGCTCCCGGGCACGCTGCTGACCGAGACGATGGTCACCACCGACAGCGAGGAGGTCGGGCCAAACCGGGCCCGCGTCGGGCTCTCCCTCAAGGCCGGGCAGTACCCCTCGGGGCTGACCGCCGGCGACGTCGTCCAGGTCATCTACGTGCCGGGCAACGCGCGGGCCGGGGCCGTGCCGCAGAAGGTGCTGGTGCCCTCCGCCCGCGTGCACAGCGTGGGGTCGAAGGAGCGGGGCGCGTCCGGGCTGGTGACCGTGATCGTCGACGCCTCGCTCTCGCCGCAGGTCGCGGCGTTCGCCTCGACCGGGGAGATCGCCCTGGCGGTGCTCCCGGGGGCCAGGTAGCCGATGGCGCTGATCGTGCTCGCCGCCGACAAGGGCGCGCCCGGGGTCACCACCGCGGCGACCGCCCTCGGGGCCGTGTGGCCGCGTCCGGTGCTGCTGGCCGAGTGCGACCCGTCCGGGGGAGACCTCGCCTACCGGCTGCCCGCCGCCGAGGGCGGGGTGCTCAACCCGGCCCGCGGGCTGCTCAGCCTCGGCGCGGTGGCCCGGCGGGGGCTCTATCCCGACCAGGTGTACGAACACACCCAGCGCCTCGTCGGCGGCCTCGACGTGCTGGCCGGGCTGACCAACGGCGAGCAGGCGGCCGGGCTGACCTGGCTCTGGGGCCCCCTGGGGCGCTCGTTCGCCGCGCTCGACCACGCCGACGTGCTGGCCGACTGCGGGCGGTTGGGCGTACAGCCCGCGATCAACGAGCTGGTCGACGAGGCCGACCAGGTCATCCTGTTCACCCGGGCCAGCCTCGACCACGTCGCCCACTTGCGCGAGCGCCTCACCCTGCTGAAACGCCGGGTGGGCGTGGTCGTGGTCGCCGACCCGCGCAACTACCGGCCCTCCCTCGACGAGGTGCGGCGCATCGTGTCGGGCTGGGACGTCTCCTTCGTCGGCGGCATCGCCTACGACCCCAAGGGCGCCGAGCTGCTGCGCGGCGAATGGGGCGGCCGGCTGGAGCGCAGCCCGCTCATCCGGACCGCCCGCGAACTCGCCGGGCGGCTGGCCGGCCACCTCCAGAAGAAGGTGGCCCAGTGATCGACCACACGCTCGTCAAACGCTTCCGCCAGGAGGTCGGCGACCGGCTGGCTCACCAGCGGCGGCTCGACCAGGCCGGCGGCGTCCCGCCGATGAGCGGCGAGGACGAACGCCAGTTCGCCCGCGCTCTGATCGCCCAGGTCCTCGAGGAGTTCGCGCGCGGCGAGATCGGCGTCGGCCGCACCCCGCCCACGGTCGACGAGGAGGAGGCCCTCGCGGCCGGCATCCACGCCGCCCTGTTCGGCGTCGGCCGCCTCCAGCCGCTCCTCGACGACCCCGAGGTCGAGAACATCGACATCAACGGCTGCGACCGGGTCTTCGTCAGCTACGCCGACGGCCAGGAGCTCAGCCACGAGCCGGTCGCCGAGTCCGACGAGGAGCTGATCGAGCTCATCCAGATCCTCGCGGCCTACTCGGGCCTGTCGTCGCGCCCCTTCGACACCGCCAACCCGCAGCTCGACCTGCGCCTGCCCGACGGGTCGCGGTTGTCGGCGGTCATGGACGTCGCCGTGCGGCCCGCGATCTCGATCAGGCGGGCGCGGCTCGGCAAGGTGTTCCTGACCGACCTGGTCGGCAACGGCACGCTCACGCCCGACCTGGCACGGTTCCTCGCGGCGGCCGTGCAGGCGCGCAAGAACATCATGATCGCCGGGTCGACCAACGCCGGGAAGACCACCCTGCTGCGGGCCATCGCCAACGAGATCCCCGTCCACGAACGCCTGATCACCGTCGAGCGCGCCCTCGAACTCGGCCTCGACCAGTTCTCCGAGCTGCACCCCAACGTGGTCGCCTTCGAGCAGCGGCTGCCCAACTCGGAGGGCCAGGGCGAGATCACCATGGCCGAGCTGGTGCGCCGCTCGCTGCGCATGAACCCCTCGCGGGTCATCGTCGGCGAGGTCCTCGGCGACGAGATCGTGACCATGCTCAACGCGATGACCCAGGGCAACGACGGCTCGTTGTCGACCATCCACGCGAACTCCTCGATGGAGGTCTTCAACCGCATCGCGACCTACGCCCTGCAGGCCGAGGAGCGGCTGCCGATCGAGGCGTCCCACATGCTCATCGCCGGGGCGATCGACTTCGTCGTCTTCATCGAGAAGCGCAACGACTACCACCGGGGCGGCGCGCTGAAGCGCTTCGTGTCCTCCGTCCGCGAGGTCGCGGGCTGCGACGGCCGCGTGTTGTCGTCGGAGATCTTCACCGCTTCGGAGGCCGGGGTCGCCGTCGCGCACGCGCCGATCGCCTGCATCGACGAACTGGTCCACCACGGCTACGTGCCGTCGGGCGGTGGCTGGTCATGATCCCCTTCGACCCGCTCGTGATCCTGGCCGGCGCGGCCGCCGGCGGCGGCCTGTTCCTGCTCTTCCTGTCCCTGTACGGTCTGCGCCCGCGCCCCGCCTCGCCCGACACCGGCGCCGAACGGCTCCGGTGGTTCCAGTCGCTGACCACCCGGGGAGCCATCGCGGCCATCGCGGGCGGCCTGACGCTGGTGGTGACCGGCTGGCCGGTCGTGGCCGTCGGCGCCGTGCTCCTGGTCATCGCCTGGAAGGGCTTCACGGGCGGCGCGGCCGAGGAACGCGCCGCCATGAAGCGCCTGGAGGGCCTCGCGGCCTGGGCCGAGTCGCTGCGCGACACCATCGCCGGCGCGGCCGGCCTCGAACAGGCCATCCCGGCGTCGATCCGGGCCGCCGCCCCCATGCTCCAGCCCCACCTGCGCGCCCTGGTCGACCGCCTGCGCGCCCGCATGCCCCTCGGCGACGCCCTGCGCATGTTCGCCGACGAACTCGACGACCCGTCGGCCGACCTGGTCGTGGCCGCGCTCATCCTCAACTCCCGCCTGCGCGGCCCCGGCCTGCGCGACGTGCTCTCGGCCCTGGCCGTCTCGGCCCGCGAGGAACTCGACATGCGCCGCCGCGTGGAAGCCGAACGCCGCTCGACCCGGCGCAGCGTCCAGATCGTGGTCGGCACGGCCCTGGCCTTCGCGGCCTTCCTGGTCATCGCCAACCGCGACTACGTGGCCGAATACGACTCACTGCTCGGCCAAGCCGTGCTCGTGGTCGTCGCCGCGCTGTTCGGCGCGGGCTTCGCCTGGATGCGCCGCCTGGCCCGCTTCGACAAACCAGGCCGAATCCTGGCCCCCTACCGCCGCCCCGAACCAACAGAGGCGGTGACCACATGACCGGGTACCGGGCTGTGCCTGTTCCCGTTAGACCGATTCGGCATGACGTGGCCGGGCGGTCGTCCCGCCTAGGGCTGGGAGCGTCCTTCGAACAGGGGCCGGGCGTGGCTCTGCGGCATCAGGGCCGCGCCGTCCCTTTGGAGGTGATCGTGTGATCGCCACCGCTTTCGCCGGCGGCGTGCTCGGACTCGGGATTCTGCTGCTGCTCAGGGCGCTGTTCCCGCCGCGCCCGGGGCTCGCCACCCGGCTGGCGGCGCTCGACGTCGCGCGGACCGGGGAGGACGCGCCCAGGACGCCGCTCGTCGCGCCCGACGAGGAGGTCAGCGCCTTCCGGCAGGCGCTCGGGCAGCGGCTCGCCAAGTTCTACGCCTCACGCGGGTGGGAGGCGCGGTCGATCCGGGCCGACCTCACGCTGCTGGGCAAGTCGTTCGAGGGGTTCCTGGCGACCAAAGTGCTGCTTGCCGTCTCGGGGCTGCTGGCCTTCCCGCTGCTGGTGGGGTGGCTGGCGGTCATGGGGTGGGGGGTGTCGTTCCAGATTCCGCTCTGGTCGGCGCTGCTGGTCAGCGTGATCTTCTTCTTCCTGCCCGACGTCCAGATCGGCAAGGACGCGGCGGTCCGCCGCCGCGACTTCCGGCACGCCGTCGGGGCGTTCCTCGACCTGGTCGCGATGAACCTGGCCGGCGGGCGGGGAGTGCCGGAGGCGCTCATGATGGCCGTCTCCGTCGGCACCGGCGCCGAGGTGAACGCGCCCGGCTCCAACTGGGCGATGGAGCGCATCCGCGAGGCGCTCGCCAACGCCCGGATCGTCGGCATCACCCCCTGGCAGGCCCTCGGCCAGCTCGGCGACGAGATCAACGTCGACGAGCTGCGGGACCTGTCGGCCGCCCTCGGGCTCGTCGCCGACGACGGGGCCAAGGTCCGGTCGTCGCTGACGGCCCGCGCGGCCACGCTCCGCAGGCGCGAGCTGGCCGAGATCGAGGGCAAGGCGGGCGAACGTTCGCAGTCGATGCTCGTGGCGCAGCTGCTGCTGTGCGCGGGCTTCGTGATCTTTCTCAGTTACCCGGCCGCGATGAAAATGTTGGGATCCTGAACATGATCGATTACCTGGTGGCGATGATCAGCGTCCGTATCCACAAGGCGCGCACGGCCCCCTCCCGCGGGGCGTCGGCGGTCGAGTGGGCGATCATCACGGCGATCATCGCCGGGGTGGCGCTGGGCCTGGCCGCGCTCATCCAAGGTCTCGTCGAGTCCCGCTCGGCCGAGATCACCACCAACTTCGGCGGCGGCGAATCCGGTGGCGGCGGCGGTGGTGAGTGAGACGTCCTGACCGGCGGACCGACCGGCACGACCGGGGCGCGACCGTCATCGAGCTCGCGCTGCTCATGCCGGTCGTCCTGGTCGTGGTGCTGCTGATCGTCCAGATGGCCCTGTGGTTCCACGGGCGGCAGGTCGCCGACGCGGCCGCGCGCGAGGGGGCCAGGATCGCGCGGGCCGGCGACGACGACTGGCAGGGCGCCGCCGTGGCCAAGGCCCAGCAGATCATCCAGGCCATCGGGCCGGAGATCCTGCAGTCGGCCACGGCGACCGCGTGGGAGGAAGGCGACTCGCGCGGGGTGGAGGTGACGGGCAGCGCGGTGCAGGTCGTGCCGCTGCTGCCCGAGATCTCGTTCACGATCACGGCCCGCTTCGGCGGGCCGGTGGAGTGTTTCCGGCCCGACGACGGCAGCGGGGGGTGTGCGCCCGATGGATGAGCGGCTGACCGACCGGGGGTCGATGTCGGTCGAGACGGTCATGCTGGCGCCCGTCCTGCTGCTCTTCCTGCTGTTCCTGGTCGGCGCCGGACGTGTCGTCGAAGCCCAGGGCGAGGTCAACGGCGCCGCCCGCGACGCCGCCAGGGCCGCCTCGGTGCAGCGCGACAGGAGCGCCGCGGAGGAGGCCGCCACGTCGGCGGCCACCGACGCGCTCGCCGACTGCCCGCCCGAGGTGTCGATGGCGGGCACCGACTGGCAGGAGGGAGGCGCGGTCGAGGTGACCGTGACCTGCACGCTCGACCTCGACTTCCTCGGCTTCGGCGCCGCCGTGACGATCACCGGCGACTCCGTCGTGCCGCTCGAACAGTTCCGGAGGGTCGAGTGAGAAGGGCCGACCGGGGTTCCATGTCCACCTTCGTGGTGCTCTTCTCGGTCGCCGTCTTCCTGCTCGCGGGCCTGCTCGTCGACGGGGGCGCGGCGATCAACGCCCGGTTGCGCGCGGCCGACATCGCCGAGCAGGGCGCGCGGGCGGCGGCCGACCAGATCGACGTCGAGACGCTGCGCGCCACCGGGCAGCTGCGGCTGCTCGGCGACGCCGAGGTGTGCGGCCGGGCCGGCGAGATCGTGTCCGCGCACGACGCCGACGGGGTCGCGATGGGTCGGTGCACGGTCGGGGCGGGCCAGACCGAGGTGACGGTGGAGGTGAGTGTCACATGGGAAGCGTTCTTCCTGGCCGCGATCGGGTTTCCGGGCTCGGAGATGACCGCGTCGGCGACGGCCGTCCCCGAGAGCGAGACGCTGGCGGCCGGAGGCCGGCTGCGGCTCGCGTCACTGAATCTGCCGCCAAGACAGGGAGACGGCGCGTGAAACGGACCGCCGGCGACGTCTTCGCCGGTCTGGCGGCCCTCGTGGCGCTGGTCGGCCTGCTGGGCGGTGTCCCGTATGCCCTGATCCGGTTCGCCGGGCCGCCGATCCCCGAGGAACTGCTCGACCTCGACGCGCTGATGAGCCAGGTCGGCACCGAGACGATCATCGCCGTGCTGGTGCTGCTCGTGTGGGTCGCCTGGCTCCAGCTGGTGGTCTGCGTCCTGGTCGAGGTGTACGCCGGCATCCGCCGCATCGGCATGCCCGCGCGCGTCCCGCTGTCGGGCGGCACCCAGGTGCTGGCCAACCGGCTGGTCTCGGCCGTGCTGGTCCTCTTCACGGTCACGGCCGTCGCCGTGCCCCTGGCGAGGTTCGCCTCGACGCCCGTGATGCCCGTCAAGCCGACGCTGGTCAGCGCCGAGTCGACGATCCCCGAGCGCGCCGCCCTGGTGCCGCGCGGCGAGGTCAAGAAGGTGTACGTCGTCCAGCCGCCCCACGGCCGGCACCACGAGAGCCTGTGGGAGATCGCCGAGAAGTGCCTCGGAGACGGCCGCCGCTACGGCGAGATCTACGAGCTCAACAAGCACAAGGAACAACCCGACGGCGCCCGCCTCCACATGGCCGACCTGATCCGTCCGGGCTGGGTCCTGGACATGCCGGGCGACGCCCGCAACACCCACGTGGTCCCCGCCGACGACAGCCGACCCGAGATCCTCAAAGACCACCCAGGCCCGCCCAGTACCGACAACTCCGAACGAACCGCCCCAAATCCCGACCGGTCCACCCAACCCGACCGAGCGAGCCAACCCGACCGCACCACCCAACCCGACCGAGCGACTCAGCCCGACCGCACCACCCAGCCCGACCGGGACACCACCCGGCCGGGCGACGACACCCGCTTCGAGAACCGCGACAACACCCACGCCCAACCCCCGGGGGAGCGGCCCACCGCCGACCCGACCCGGCCGCCCGCGGAGAACCGCCAACCCACCGCCAACCCGACTCCGCCGCCCGCCGCAGGGGAGGGCGATGCCACCCGCCCACCGGCCGCGACCGAGCCGACCCGCCCGCCGGTCGACGGCGACCTGACCCTCCCGGGAGACGCGAGCCGCCCGGGACTGGACAACTCCACCAGACCGCCCGCCACGGCGAACCCGGAAAACACGCGCCCCCCGGCCACGGGAGAACAAACCCGTCCCCCCGCCGAGACCGACCGCAACCGCCCGACCGCCGACCCGACCCGCCCCGGCCAGACCGAGACCGGCAAACCCGGAACCGGCACGCCCGAGACCGGCAAACCGGGAACCGGCACGCCTGAGACCGGTAAGCCAGATTCAGCAAGGCCCGAGACCGGCAGTCAAGAGTCGGCCAGGCCCGAGACCGGTAGTCAAGAGTCGGCCAGACCGGAAACCGGCACGCATGAGTCGGCAAGGCCCGAGACCGGAAAACCCGAGGCCACAGCCGACCCAGAACGTACACAACCCAGAAAACCGATCCCCACCGTCACCGCGACCACCCCCGCCGAGGAGGCCGGCATCGGGGACACCACGATCCCCCGTTCAGGCGTGATCGCCGCCCCAGACGGCGGCACCATCCTGACCACCCCGGCCGCCGCCCAGGGATGGACCGAGCAGGTCGACCTGGCCGACTTCCTCGCCGGGGCCGGGCTGCTCTCGGCGGGCCTGCTCCTGCTCCTGGGCAGGAGGCGCAGGCAGCAGCTCTGGACCCGCGCCTTCGGGCACCGCATCCAGCGCCCCAGGGGAGAGGCCGCCTCGGCGGAGGTCGCGATGCGGCTCGGCGCCGACGCCCCGGGCAGCCGCATCCTCGACTCCGGCCTGCGGCTGCTCGGCCGGCTGCTGGCCGAGGCCGACCGCCGCCCACCCGCCATCTACGCCCTGCACCTGTCGGCGCGCGGCATGGACCTGTGGGTGCATCCGCCGAGCCAGGACGCCCCGGCCCCCTTCGAGGCCGCCGACGGCGGGCAGATCTGGCGGCTGGCCGCCCACGAGGCCCGGCGCCTCGACGACCTGGCGCTGGCCGACGTCCCGGCCCCCTACCCGGGCCTGTTCTCCCTCGGCACCGCCGAGACCGGCCGGGTGCTGGTCGACCTCGAAGCCGCCCACGGCGTCATCAGCGTCGTCGGCCCGCAGGCCGTCGCCGCCCTGTCGGCGCTGGCCGTCGAGCTGGTCACCAACCGCTGGTCGGACACGATGAGGGTCACCCTCGTCGGCTTCGGCCAGGAGCTGCGCGCCATCGCCCCCGACCGGGTCGCCGTCGCGGCCTCGCTCGCCGAGGTCCTGCCGCAGTTCGAGAACGCCGCCCAGCCGCCCGACGTGCTCACCGGCCGCATCCACGGCCGGGCGCACGACCCCGTCCACCCGCCCCACTACCTGCTGAGCGCCGTCCAGCCGAGCGCCGATGAGGCGCGCAGGCTGGCGGTCCTGGCGAAGAACACCCGGTCGGCGGCCGGATACGTGATCGCGGCCCCGCTCCAGCACGCCACCTGGACGTGGGAGGTCACCGAAGACGGCCGCTCGGTCATCGACGCCCTGGGCTTCGACGTGAAGGCGCAGCTGCTGCCGCGCCGCCACTACCAGGCCATCGTCGACCTGTTCCGCACCGCCGACGACAAACGGGGCGAACCGCTGCCGCTGCCGGACATCCGCCGCCACGACGAGCCCCCGGCCATCGAGGTCCGCATCCTCGGCCCGATCGAGATCTCCCCGGTCAACGCCCTGGAGGAGGGCCGGGCCGCGCTCGCCAACGAACTGGTCGTCTACCTGGCCACCCACCCGGGCGGCGTGCACCCGGTCGTGCTGGGCGGGGTGCTGTGGCCGCGCGGCGTGCAGCCGATGGTCCGCGACGCCACCCTGGCCCGCGTCGCCGAATGGCTCGGCGCCGACCACCGGGGCCGCCCCTACCTGTACGCCGACCCCTCCGGCCGCCTCCACCTCAGCGACGAGGTGAGAACCGACTGGTCGATGTTCCAGGACCTGGTCAGGCGCGGCGACCCCATGTCGCTGGAGAAGGCGCTGCACCTGGTCAGGGGCCCGCTGCTGAACTCCAGACCGGCCGGCCGCTACGCCTGGCTGGCCGCCGACCCGCTGGAGTTCGACATCACCGCGTCGGTCGCCGACGCCGCCCACCGGCTCTGCGAGTCGCGCCTCTACCGGGGCGACGCCGAGGCGGCCATCGCCGCCGCCAGGGCGGGGCTGCTGCTGGCCGCCGACGACGAAGGGCTCTGGCGCGACCTGCTCAGAGCCGCCCACGCCACCGGAGAACCGGCCCGGCTGCGCGCCGTCGTCGACGGACTGCACCGCCGGGCGGCCTCCCACCCATACGGAGGCGGCATGGCCCCCGAGACCGAAGCCCTCATCGACGAACTGCTCCCCGTGTGGCGAGCGACGACCACGGCGTGAGAACCATGCCGAAACCCGCACATCACTGGATCACGGTCCCGCCCGGTCGTTACGTTCACCCCGTGCGCTGGGTAGCCGTCATCGGGCTCGTCACCGCCCTGACCGCCTGCGGAGCCCCGGCGGACAAGGGCTTCACGCCGCAGGGCGCGGGGTCGTCGAAGGCGGCCGTCGCGGCCCCGCCGGCGACCGCGGAGACCGTCGCGATCGCCGACGGCCTGGCCGTCTCGATCGAGTGGCCCGACCGGCGCGACGACATGATCACCGCCTTCACCGACTCCTACGTGAACCAGTGGAAGGCGGTGGCCTCCGGCGGCGCCGACGAGGCGTATCTGGAGAACGTCGAAGACGAGGCGAGCCGGGTCGCCTACGCCTGGGTGTCCGGCTTCGCCAGGACCAAGACCTCGGCGAAGGGCACCGCCAAGCTCTACTCGATCAGGGTCACCGCGGTCGACGGCCGGGGCGCCGAGGTCGACGCCTGCGTCGACACCTCGGGCATGCAGGTGGTCGACGCCGCCGACACCCCGCTGGCCCAGCAGCCCAACTGGACCAAGCCTCCCAAGTCCATCTACTTCCAGGTCGCCGCCGTACGGCGAGGGGACGACGGAACCTGGCGCGTCAAGTTCTTCCAGCACGCCGCCTTTCCCGACCAAGCCGCGAAGGAGTGCCAACGGTGAAAGCCGCGCTCGCGTTGACACTGGCCCTGAACCTGGCCGCCGCGCCCACCCCCGGCGGCGCCCACGGCAAGGGGTTCCAGACGGGCCGGACCGTCGGGGTCCAGCTGACCAACTCCGCCATCATCATCAGCGGCAACGGCACCAACGGCCGCGCCGACGGCTACCGGATCAAGCGCCCGTGCTGGTACGAACCCGGCAAGACCGCCGAAGACATGCTGCAGAGCCAGGAGCAGCTGCGCAGCTGGTGGTTCCACACCAACCCGGGCGGCACCGAAGAGGACTTCCAGAAGTTCCTGGAGCAGTACAAGGACAAGGTCGGCGAAGACGGCCGCTGGTGGTCGCCCGCCTACAACGCCGCCGACCCCGGCGGCATGGCCTGCTGGTCGGCGCTCGAAGGCGCGTTGTGGGTGCCCGAGGGCGAGACCCCGGCGGGCGGCATCACCATGGAGGAACTGCTCCAGATCGCCCGCGCCGCGCTGACCGTGCCCGAACCGACGATCCAGCTCAACCCCGACGCCAAGAGCTTCGTCAACCTGCCGACCTGGGTCTGGCTGGGCAACCAGGGCGCGACCACCCGGTCGGTCACCGCGACCCTGCCCGGCGTCATGTCGGCCACCGTCACCGCGACCCTCGACTCCATCAAGATCGACCCCGGCACGGGCAGCGACCGCGCCGAGGTGAAACAGAACTGCGGCCCGAGCGGCCACCAGTACGTGAAGGGCGGCACGTTCTCCTGCGGGGTGCGCTACCTGCGGGCGTCGGCCGACCAGCCGCGCAAGGTCTACACGCTGACCGTGACGACGGTCTGGCCGGTGACGAGCAATGTCGACCAGTCTGTCGTGCCCTTCGTTTACGATCCGGTTGAGGCGACGGTGACCCGAGACGTCCCCGTGGGTGAGGTGCAAACCTCTGTCGAGGGGTAGTCGACTCATCCCGTGATCGTGCGTCCGTCACATCTCCTTCGGCGCACGATCACGGCCCCACCTAGACCTGCGCGCCTTCGTGGGCGAGCAGCCACTCCTTGACCGGCGTGCCGTAGTAGTAGCCGCCGTAGCCGCCCGTCGAGGGCAGCACCCGGTGACACGGCACGAACGGCGCGACCAGGTTCTGCGCGCACGCGCCGCCCGCCGCGCGGGCCGCCGTCCGCGGCATCCCGGCCCGCTCGGCCAGTTCCGCGTAGCTCACCGTCGTCCCGGCCCTGACCCCGCGGAGCGCGGTCAGGAGCCGCTGCCGCCGGTCGGTGCCGGGCTGAACGGCCGCGATGCCGTCGAGGGCGTCGAGGCGTCCGTCGAGATATTCCTTTACGGCTCCCGCCGCCCCTGGCACCTCCCCGACGGTCAGGCCCAGCTTCCGCAGTTCCGGAGAGAGCCGCACGAACATGGCCTCGGGGTCGCCGGTGAAGCCGGCCGCCACCAAAACGTCGTCGCGGGCGAGCATGGCCAGCGGTCCCACGGGCGTCTGCACGGTCTGAACGATGATCATGATTTCTCCTCGGCGTTCCACAGATGCAGCGCGGCGTAGGCCCGCCAGGGCCGCCAGCGCTCGGTCTCACTCATGGGGATGGCCAGCGCGGCCATCGTGCGGCGCAGCCCGAGATCGTCGTCGGGCCACGCGTCGGGGTCGCGCAGCGCCCGCAGGGCCACGTAGCCGGCCGTCCACGGCCCGATCCCGGGCAGCGCGACCAGGGCCGCGACCGTCTCGGCCGGATCGCCGGCCTCCAGGTCGACGTCGCCGGACGCCACGGCCTCGGCCGCGGCCCGCAGCGTGGCGACGCGGCGGTTCGTCATGCCGAGCCCGTCGAGGTCGAGGCCGGTCATCTCCCCGGCCGACGGGAAGATCTCGGCCGACCGGGCGGCGATGCGCCCCAGGATCGTACGGGCCCCGGCGACGGAGATCTGCTGGCCGACGATCGCCCGCACCAGCAGCTCGAAGGAGTCCCACGCCCCCGGCACCCGCAGCCCCGGCCGGGCCGCCACCAGCGGCCCGAGCATGGTCGGTTCGAGGGCGGCGGCGATGGCGTGGGGGTCGGCGTCGAGGTCGAGCAGCCGCCGGCAGCGGGCCACGATCCGGGCCAGGTGGCGGGTGTCCCCGCCGGTCACGGTCAGCCGCACGTGGTCGGTGACCGGGGTCAGCGTGACCTCGCCGCCGGGGATGCGCCGCTTGTAGACGGCGTCGTCGACGACCTCCTCCACGCCCGGCACGGCCCGCGCGGCCAGGAAGCGCAGCAGCGCCCGCGCCTCGAACGGCTGCCGCACGCCCAGCCGCAGCGTCAGCCCCCCGGCCGCCATCGGCCCGTCGGACCTGCGCAGGTCGCCGGGCGCGAACCGGTAGGACTCCTTCATGGCGGCGTTGAACTGGCGTACCGAGCCGAACCCGGCCGCGAAGGCCACGTCGGCCATCGGCAATGACGTCTCGGTCAGCAGCTGCTTGGCCAGCAGCAACCGCCGGGTGCGCGCCACCGCGAGCGGCCCGGTGCCGAGCTCGGCCGAGAACAGCCGGTGCAGGTGGCGCTCGCTGACGTGCAGGCGGCGGGCCAGCTCGGCCACCCCGCCGTCGTCGGCGACCCCGTCGTCGATCAGCCGCAGCGCCCGCCCGACCAGGTCGGCCCGGACGTCCCACCCCGGCGTTCCCGGCGACAACTCGGGCCGGCACCGCCGGCACGGCCGGAACCCGGCCGCCTCGGCGGAGGCGGCGTGTTCGTAGAACCGCACGTTCTTGCGGGCGGGGGTGCGCGCCGGGCAGATCGGCCGGCAGTAGATCCCGGTCGAGGTCACCGCCGTGTAGAACCGCCCGTCGAACCTGCGGTCCCTGGCCGAGATCGCCAAGTAGCGCTCTTCGAAGTCGAGTGTGTTCACGTCGAACACGCTACGCCCAGCTCACCGGCCCGAGCTGGCGGATTTCGGACCCGAGCGTGACCACCCCTCTGACCAGGGACGACGCTACTTCGACGAGATGCCGACGCCCAGGTCGAACTCGCGGTAGACCCGGGCCCAGAAGCCGTCGCGCAACCACACGCGGGCCTCCGGGTAGGGGCGCAGCGAGTGGCCCAGTTCCTTCTCGGCCTCGATCAGGAGCTCGGTGTCGATGACCGTCGGCAGGAGCGGTCCCGGCAGCAGGTCGCGGATGTTGTCGCGGCCCCGCGTGAGGATCCACTTCTGGGCGACGTGCTCGCCGACCTCCTCGACGCGCGGCCGGCTGGGGCCGAGTTTCGGCTGGCCGGCCTGTTTCTGCGGCGGGGCGGCCGGTTTGGCGGTGCGGCCCGCGAAGACCTGGGCCGGGGAGGGCGGCGGGGTGACCGCCACCGGGATCGGCGCACGCGTGAAAAAGGCCCTCAGGAAATCAGCGGTGATGATCTCAACGGTGTCGGATTCCCAGACCAGCCGTTCGGCCTGGTTGGTGCCGAAAGGGGGTTCGACCCCCCACAGGTGCACCCGGACCCCGTAGGCCTGGGCGGCCTCCACCGCCGGCACCATGTCCTCATCGCCGGCGATCAAGACGGTGTCGCTGACCGCGTGGTGGCGGGCCAGCGCTTCCAGGTCGCTGCGTATCTGCGCGTCGACGCCCTTCTGCTGGCCACGCGCGTTGAGGTTGCCAAGCCGCACCTTCACCCAGGGGAGCTGGGCGATCACCCGCTGGTCGACCGTGGGAACGCGGTCGCGCGCGGCGTCGTACCAATAGACGCGCAGGAGCTCGCCGGGGAGGCGCTCCATGGCGTGCTTCTGCAGGGATTGGATCAGTTCGTCGGCGGAGACGCGGTATTCCTTGCGTTCCTTCGCGCCCAGCAGAACCTCGCCGGCGGCGGCGTAGAGATAACCGACATCGACGAGAACCGCGTATTTCGCTGCCATGCTGTGCACTGCGAGGTCCGGGATGGCCATCGCGTCCTCCAGGCCTCGTCTCCGTGTGTTGTTGGTCTAGCTGCTATTGCCCTTTTGGAGATACTCCCAACTCTTGGGCCACTTGACACCCGGTTCGGCCGATCTAATCCCTGTCTATTCGGGTAGTCCGCTGGCCCTCCAGGTTCCCTTACCGGGCCTTGGGGGGACGTTTCCCCGCATCCTTCGCGAAGGGGCCCGCCACCTGGGCGGACTCGGCTCACTTTTCTGCTCCGTCAGTGAAATGTCACGTAGCGCTACGACGAGCGCGGCCACCTCTTCGGGGGTCGCGTCGCCGCGCACGATCCTCAGGTGGGTCACAGCGGGATGTTCCCATGCTTCTTCGGCGGCAGGGAGGCCCGCTTGTTCCGCAACGTCCGCAGCGCCCGGATGACCTTCACGCGGGTGTCCGACGGGCGGATCACCGCGTCGACGTAACCCCGTTCGGCGGCGAGATAGGGGTTGGCGAGGGTGTCCTCGTACTCGGTGACGTAGCGGGCCCGCGCCGCGTCGGGGTCCTTCGCCTCGGCCAGCTCGCGGCGGTAGAGGATGTTGACCGCGCCCTGCGCGCCCATGACCGCGATCTGCGCCGTCGGCCAGGCCAGGTTGATGTCGGCGCCGAGGTGCTTGGAGCCCATGACGTCGTAGGCGCCGCCGTACGCCTTGCGGGTGATCACGGTGACCAGGGGCACGGTGGCCTCGGCGTAGGCGTACAGGAGCTTGGCGCCGCGCCGGATGATGCCGTTCCACTCCTGGTCGGTGCCGGGCAGGAAGCCCGGCACGTCGACGAAGGTCAGCACCGGCAGGTTGAACGCGTCGCAGGTGCGCACGAACCGGGCCGCCTTCTCGGAGGCCGCGATGTCGAGCGTGCCGGCCAGCGCCATCGGCTGGTTGGCCACGATCCCGACCGGCCGCCCCTCGACCCGGCCGAACCCGACCAGGATGTTCGGCGCGAACCCGGCGTGCATCTCCAGGAACTCGCCGTCGTCGAGCACGTGGGACAACACGGTGTGCATGTCGTAGGGCTGGTTGGCCGAGTCGGGGATCAGCGTGTCGAGCTCCAGGTCCTCGTCGGTGACCGTGAGGTCGGCCTCGACGTCGAAGACCGGCGGCTCGTCGAGGTTGTTCGACGGCAGGTACGACAGCAGCGCCCGCGCGAAGTCGAGGCAGTCCTGCTCGTCGGTGGCCTCGTAGTGGGCCACGCCCGACTTGGAGTTGTGCGTGTGCGCGCCGCCGAGCTCCTCGAACGTCACCTCCTCGCCGGTGACCGTCTTGATCACGTCGGGCCCGGTGATGAACATGTGCGACTTCTCGGCCACCATCAGCACGAAGTCGGTGAGGGCCGGGGAGTAGACCGCGCCGCCGGCGCACGGGCCCATGATCAGCGAGATCTGCGGGATCACGCCCGAGGCGTGCACGTTGCGGCGGAAGATCTCGGCGTACAGGCCGAGGGAGACCACGCCCTCCTGGATGCGCGCGCCGCCGGAGTCGTTGATGCCGATGACCGGGCAGCCCGTTTTCAGCGCGTGGTCCATGACCTTGACGATCTTCTCGCCGAAGACCTCGCCCAGCGACCCGCCGAACACGGTGAAGTCCTGCGCGAACACCGCCACCGGACGCCCGTCGACCGTGCCGTAGCCCGTCACGACGCCGTCGCCGTAGGGCCGCTCGCGGTCCATGCCGAAGCTGGTCGACCGGTGCCGCGCCAGCTCGTCGAACTCGACGAAGGAGCCGTCGTCGAGGAACGCCGTCAGGCGCTCCCGGGCCGTCATCTTGCCCTTCTCGTGCTGCTTGGAGACCGCCCGCGCCGACCCCGCGTGGGCCGCCTCGTGGAGGCGTCGCTCCAGGTCGGCGATCTTCCCCGCGGTCGTGTGCACGTCGATCTCAGGCACCGGTTCGGCAGTCATGGCGCAAGGGTAATCCGGCCGTACTCAGCGAATTCCCAGGGGGTGCGCAAGCGTGACGCGCGTGACGCTGGGTAGTCGCGTCGCATGAGTCCGCAGGCCCCGAGTCTGAAGCGCGTCATCGGACGCCGCATGCTGCTGCTGTTCGTCGTCGGCGACATCCTGGGCGCCGGCATCTACGCCCTCGCCGGCAAGGTGGCCGGCGAGGTCGGCGGCGCCCTGTGGGTGCCGTTCCTCGTCGCCTTCGTCCTGGCGGCGCTGACCGCCACCGCCTACGCCGAACTCGTCGGCAAGTACCCCCAGGCGGCCGGCGCGGCCCTCTACACCAACCGCGCCTTCGGCATCCCGTTCCTGACCTTCATCGTGGCCTTCGCGGTCCTGATGAGCGGGGTCACCTCGGCGAGCGCGGCCGCCAGGGCCTTCGGCGGCACCTACCTGGCCGAGTTCGTCACCCTGCCCACCGTGGTGGGCGCCCTGATCTTCCTGGCCCTGGTGACGCTGGTGAACTTCGCCGGCATCTCAGAATCGGTCAAGGTCAACGTGGTGCTGACCCTGATCGAGGCGTTCGGCCTCCTGGTCATCATCGCGATCGGCGTGTACGCCCTCCTCACCGGCGACGGCGACCCCTCGCGCGCCCTGGAGTTCCACCCCGAGAACGGCGCCTTCCTCGGCATCCTGGGCGGCACCGCCCTGGCCTTCTACGCCCTGCTCGGCTTCGAGGACTCGGTCAACCTGGCCGAGGAGGCCCAGGACCCGCAGCGCTCCTACCCCCGGGCCCTGTTCGGCGGCCTGGCCATCGCCGGCGTCATCTACCTGGCGGTGGCCTTCACCGCGACGATGCTCGTCGACACCGAGACGCTGCGGAACTCCAGCGGCCCGCTCCTCGAAGTCGTCAAGGTCGCCGGCCTGGAGTTCCCCCCGAAGCTGTTCGCCCTCATCGCCCTGCTGGCCGTCGGCAACACCGCCCTGATCAACATGCTGATGGCCTCGCGCCTGGTCTACGGCATGGCCCGCGAGGGCATCGTCCCGAAGGTCTTCGGCGCGGTCCACCCGAGCCGCGCCACCCCGTGGGTCGCCATCCTCTTCACCGTCGCCATCGCCGTCGTCCTGGTCTGCACCGGCGACGTGGGCGGCCTGGCCGACACGACGGTCCTGCTGCTGCTGTGCGTCTTCACGATCGTCAACATCGCCGTCCTGGTCCTGCGCAGGGAGACCGTCGACCACGACCACTTCCACGCCCCGGTCTGGGCCCCGGTCCTGGGCGCGGTGGCGTGCGTGATCCTCATCCTCCCGATCACGGGCCGCGAGGGCTCGGTCTACCTGCGCGCCCTCATCCTGCTGGCCATCGGCGTCGTCCTGTGGGCGGTCAACCACCTCGCGAGCAGGCGGTCAAACTCCGTGTAGCGGAGGACTGGTTTTCCCGTCTCCGCCCACATATCATCAATAGTATATACCATCAACGGTATGGTCGAGATCGCGTTGGAACCAGAGGTGGAGGCCTGGCTGGCGGCGTTGTCCTTCGGGCACTACCAGCGGGTCATGGCGAAGGTGGACCGCTATCTCTGGCAACGATGCGGTCAGCCGGACGGTGATCACGTCAAGAGCCTGCGTGAGGGCGTCAGCGAATTACGGGTGCCCCTCCACGAACAGTCCTGGCGGATCACGTTCTGGCGGCCCGGGGGCGGAACGATCATTCTGCTCACCGTGTTTGCCAAGACACGCAACGGGCCACAGCATGATGACGTGGAGCGGGCGGTGAAGGCGATGAGGGCTTGCCAGTTCGGGCATGACATGAGCACCACCCACGTGTTCGACAGGAGGTCATGATGGCCGGACACAGCACGTGGCGGACTCTGCGAGACAAGCGGCTGCAGGACGCCGGAGCCGAAGAGCACCCCGAGTACACCCGTGCCCTCCGTGACATGGATCTCGGTGATCGGCTTCGCGAGGTGCGGGTGGCGCGGAACCTGACCCAGGCGGAGGTGGCCGCACGGGCGGGGATCTCCCAGCCTGCGCTGTCCCGCATCGAACTGGGCGGCGGGATACCGACCCTGGAGATGCTCGACCGGATCGGCAGGGCCATGGGAGTCCGGTTCACGATCTCCGTCGGCGACGAGGACGCCGAGCAGATCGACCTCCTCGCCGGTTGACCGACGGCCCGTCGAAATCGTGACCTACGGGCGTGGCGGTGACAGGGCAGAGTGGAGGGCATGACAGAGGCGGTTCGGACGCGGGGCCTGGTGAAGGCCTTCGGGCAGCAGGTCGCGGTTGCCGGGGTGGATCTGGTCGTGCCGGCCGGGAGTTTCGCGGGGCTCGTGGGGCCCAACGGGGCCGGCAAGACGACCACGCTGAGCATGATCACGGGGCTGCTCAGGCCCGACGGCGGGCTGGTGGAGATCCACGGCGCCGACGCGTGGGCCGAGCCGGTCAAGGTCAAGAGCTCGATCGGGGTGCTGCCCGAAGGGCTGCGGCTGTTCGAGCGGCTCAGCGGGCGGGAACTGCTGCTCTACAACGCCGAGCTGCGCGGCATCCCCCGGGAGGAGGGCGCGAAGCGGGCCGCCGAGCTGCTGAAGGTCATGGACCTGGTCGAGTCGCAGGACAAGCTCGTCGTCGACTACTCGACCGGCATGCGGAAGAAGATCGGCCTGGCCGCCGCCCTGCTGCACAACCCGGCCGTGCTCTTCCTCGACGAGCCGTTCGAGGGCGTCGACCCGGTCAGCGCCAACACCCTCACCGAGGTGCTGCGCCGCTACACCGCCTCCGGGTCGACCGTCATCTTCTCCAGCCACGTCATGGACCTGGTCGAGCGGCTCTGCGACTGGGTGTCGGTCATGTCGCGGGGCCAGATCGTCGCACAGGGGCCGACCGACGAGGTGCGGCGCGGGCGTTCGCTCAACGAGGCGTTCCTCGACCTCGTCGGGGCCGGCGGGTCGGGAGAGGAGGGGCTGACGTGGTTGGGCTCTTCGTCCGGCTGAAGCTGCGGCTCATCGCCGGGAGCCTCAAGGGCACCTCGCAGCAGCGTTTCGGGTTCGTCTTCTCGCTGATCGCGGGCCTGGTGGTCGCCATCGCCGGGTTCTACCTGATGTCGGGGCTGCGGGCGCTCGACCCCACCCTTGCCGCCGACGTCGGCGTGGTCTTCTTCTTCGCCATCCTGATCATGTGGATCGTCGGGCCGCTGCTGATGTTCGGGCTCGACGACACCCTCGACCCCGCCCGGCTGGCCCTGTTCCCGCTGACCACCGCGCAGCTCACCCGTGGGCTGCTGGCCTCCTCGGCCGTCGGCATCTGGCCCGTCGCGTCGTTGTTCGCCATGACGGGCGTGATCTTCGGGCTGTCCCGGTCCGTCACCGGCGCGCTCATCGGGATCGTCGCGGTGCCGGTGGCGTTCGCCTGCTGCCTGGTGGTGTCGCGGCTGGTCACCACCGCGTTGTCCGGCGCGCTGCGGACCCGGCGCGGCCGCGACCTCATGGCGGTCGGCGTCATCCTGCTCGTGGTGGGGTCGCAGCTGCCGGGCATGCTGCTCAACCAGGGGCTCGGCAACGGCCTGGAGATCATCACCCAGACCGCCGGGGTGCTGCGCTGGTCGCCGACCGGGCTGGCCGCCCACGCCATCGCCGACGGCGGGCTCGTCGGGGTCGCCGAGGTCGTCGCGGTGGCGCTGTTCACGGCCGTCTGCGCGTGGTTGTGGATCGTCGCGCTCAAGGCCGCGCTCACCCGGGCCGACTCCTCCAGCCAGGGCGGCGGCAGCGTGCGCCGGTCGCGGTTCGGCGGGCTGCTGCCCGAGGGCGTGCTCGGCGCGGTCGTCGCCAAGGAGCTCAAGTACGCCCGCCGCGACCCCCGGGGCCGCGTGACCTGGGTCAGCGCGCTGGCCGTCATCATCATCATGATCTTCTCGACCCGGAACAACACCGGCGGCGAGCCGATCGTCTGGATGGGCGTCTTCCCGGTCTGGCTGGGCGGCCTGGTGGTGTCGCTGCAGGCGACCAACTCCTTCGGCATCGACGGCCGGGCTCTGTGGATCAACGCGGTCGTGTACGCCAAACCCGAGGCCCTCCGCGCCGACCTGGCCGGCCGCCACGTGGCGATCGCCCTCCTCGGCGCCCCCCTGATCTGCCTCGCGGCCGTGGTCACCGGCCTGCTGACCAAGCCCGTGTGGATCGTCCCGGCGGCGCTGACCGGCGTCGGCGTGATGGGGCTGGTCTTCGCGGTCGGGTCGTTCACCAGCGTCTACATCGCCTACACCCAGCCCGAGCGCATCAACGCCTTCACCGGCGCGGCCCCCGGCCAGGGCGGGCAGGCGTTCCTGTCGTCGATCGGGTCGCTGGTCGGCGGGGCGGTGCTCTCGCTGCCGGTGCTCATCCCGGTCATGGCGGGCCACCTGTGGGTGTCGGTGTTCATGCCGGTCCTCGGGTTCGGGCTCGCCTGGCTGGCCCGCGCCAAGGCGTCGGTGATCGGGCTGCGGCGTATGCCGGAGCTGATGGCCGACGTGTCGCGTCCCACCTGACCATTGGTCTAGTCCAATGGGTGAGACCGGTCTGAGGCGGTTCGAGACCACTCGCTAGTCTTCCAAGCATGGCCGCCCTGTCTCACCACGACCGCCACAGCGCCGTCACCGAGATGCCCGACGACCTCCGCGCCGACGTCCGCCTCCTGGGAGAGATCCTGGGGCAGGCAATTGCCGAAGACGGCGGCCCCGACCTCTTGGCCGATGTCGAACGTCTCCGCAAAGCGGTCATCGCCGCCCGCCGGCGGGAGACCACGGTCGACGACGTGGCGGCTCTGGTCGCCGAATGGCCCCTTGACCGGGCCGTGCTGATCGCCCGGGCCTTCACCTGTTACTTCCACCTCGCCAACCTGGCCGAGGAGCACTACCGCATCCGCATCCTGCGGCAGCGCGACCGCGACGACGTGCCGGTGCCCGAGTCGCTGCCGCAGGCCGTGCGGGCGCTGCGCAGCGACGTCGGGGCCGAGGAGCTCGACCGGCTCATCGGCGAGCTGGAGTTCCGGCCGGTGCTGACCGCCCACCCGACCGAGGCCCGGCGGCGCGCGGTGGTGACCGCGATCCAGCGCATCAGCGGCCACCTCGACCTCTACAACACGCCCGGCCGGGGCGCGGGGGAGCAGCAGGAGGCCAAGCGGCGGCTGCGCGAGGAGGTCGACCTGCTCTGGCGCACCGCCCAGCTGCGCTCGACCAAGCTCGACCCGCTCGACGAGGTGCGCACCGCGATGGCGGCCTTCGACGAGACCCTCTTCCGGGCCGTGCCGCTGATCTACCGGTCGCTCGACGGCGCGCTGGAGCCGGGCACCGGCACCCGCCCGCCGCTGGCCCGCCCCTACATCCGCTACGGCTCCTGGATCGGCGGCGACCGCGACGGCAACCCCAACGTGACCTCGAAGGTCACGCGCGAGGCCCTGCTGATCCAGAACGAGCACGTGCTGATCGCGCTGGAGAACGCGGCCACCCGCATAGGGCGCACGATGACGCTGGCCGCCGAGCGCACCCCGCTCTCGGCCGGCCTGCGCGCCGCCCTGTCCCGCGCCGAGGGCGACTTCCCCGACCTGGTCTCCGAGATGGCGACCCGCTCGCCGCAGGAGCCGCACCGCCAGTGGCTGCTGTTCGTGGCCGGGCGCATCGCCGCGACCCGCCGCCGCGACCTCGACCTCGCCTACCGCTCGCCCGCCGACCTGCTCACCGATCTGCGGCTGGCCCAGGAGTCCCTCGTCGAGGCCGGCGCGGTGCGCCAGGCGTACGGGGAACTGCAGCATCTGATCTGGCAGGTGGAGACCTTCGGCTTCCACCTGGCCGAGCTGGAGGTGCGCCAGCACTCCCAGGTGCACGCCGCCGCGCTGGCCGAGATCGAGGCCGGCGGGGCCCGGTCGGAGCGCACCGAAGAGGTGCTGGCCACGATCCGGAGCATCGCCTGGATCCAGGAGCGGTTCGGCGTCACCGCCTGCTCCCGCTACGTCGTCTCGTTCACCCGCTCGGCCGACGACATCCTGGCCGTCTACGCCCTGGCGCAGCACGCCCTCGGCGACCGCGCGCCGGTGCTCGACGTGGTGCCGCTGTTCGAGTCGGGGGAGGACCTCGACAACTCGGTGCGCGTGCTGACCGGGATGATCGCCTCTGAGCCCGTCCAGAAGCGGCTGGCGGCCAACGGCCGCCGGGTCGAGGTCATGCTCGGCTACTCCGACTCCGCCAAGGAGCTCGGCCCGGCCGCCGCGACCATGCGCCTCTACGACGCCCAGGCCGCCCTCACGACGTGGGCCGCCGAGAACGACATCGTGCTCACCCTCTTCCACGGCCGGGGCGGCGCCCTGGGCCGGGGCGGCGGACCGGCCAACCGGGCGGTGCTCGCCCAGGCGCCGGGCTCGGTCAACGGCCGGTTCAAGGTCACCGAGCAGGGTGAGGTCATCTTCGCCCGCTACGGCCACATGGCCATCGCCCGCCGCCACATCGAGCAGGTCACCAACGCGGTGCTGCTCGCCTCGACCAGCCCGGTCGAGCAGCGCACCGCCGACTCCGCCGCCAAGTTCCGCGAGCTGGCCGACCAGGTCGCCACCGCCTCCGAGCGGGCCTACCGGGGCCTGACCGAGGCGCCCGGCTTCCCCGAGTGGTTCTCGGCGGTCAGCCCGCTGGAGGAGATCGGCTCGCTGCGCCTCGGCTCCCGCCCGGCCCGCCGCGGCCTGGGCGCGCCGAAGTCGCTCGACGACCTGCGCGCCATCCCGTGGGTCTTCGCCTGGGCCCAGACGAGGGTCAACCTCCCCGGCTGGTACGGCCTGGGCTCCGGCCTGGCCGCCGTCCTCGACGCGGGAGGCCAGGCGGAACTGCGGGAGGCATACAAGGAGTGGCCGCTGTTCGCCTCGCTGCTCGACAACGTGGAGATGTCGCTCGCCAAGACCGACCGCGCCATCGCCAGCCGCTATCTGGCGCTGGGCGGCCGCGACGACTTCTACAAGCAGGTCATGGACGAATACGACCTGACCCGCCGCCTGGTCCTGGAGATCACCGGCCACACCCGGCTGCTGGAGTCGAGGCGGGTGTTGTCGAGGGCCGTCCAGCTGCGAGACCCCTACGTCGACGCGCTGTCGCACCTGCAGCTGCGGGCGCTGACCGCGCTGCGGACCACGGAGGACCTGGCCGACGACGAGCGCGAGAGCCTCTCGACGCTGCTCCTCCTCAGCGTGAACGGGGTGGCGGCCGGTCTGCAGAACACGGGCTGACCGGAGGTCGCAAGGGCACCTGCCATTCCCCTCATAACGGTCAACCGGTGACCCTCACGGGTAGGGACGACTACATGGGGTAGTAATCCCAGGTCATCGACTGTTCGTCGAACGGAACGGTGTTCGGAAGGGAGAATGGCAGTCATGCCCGAACCTTCGTATCCCGATCTCGACCGACCCCAGTTGTCCCAGGCCGCCCTCCGGGCCGAGCTGGTTCGCCCCGGATCGTTGTGGTCGTCCCTCACCGTGGTGGAGCGCACCGGCTCCACCAACGCCGACCTCGGGCAGGCGGTCCGCGACGGCGTCCGCGAGGGCGCGGTCCTGGCCGCCGAGTCCCAATACGCGGGTCGGGGCCGCCTCGGCCGCGTCTGGATCGCGCCGCCGCGCTCCGGGCTCACCTTCTCCGTCCTGCTGCGGCCCGACGTCAAGATCGCGCTGCAGGGGTGGCTGCCGCTCCTGTTCGGGCTGGCCGCCGTCACCGCGATCCGCCAGGTCGCCGAGGTCGACGCCCGGCTGAAGTGGCCCAACGACCTGCTCCACGACGAGCGCAAGCTGGCCGGGATCCTGGCCGAGCGCATCGACTCGGCCGTCGTCATCGGCATGGGCCTCAACGTCAGCCTCCGCGAGTCCGAGCTCCCCGTCGGCCACGCCACCTCCCTGGCGCTGGCCGGGGCGACCTGCCTCGACCGCGACCGGCTGCTGGCCGGGGTGCTGCGCGAGCTCGAACGGCTCTACCGCGACTGGTGCCTGGCCGGCGGCGACGCCGAGGCGTCCGGCCTGCGGGCCGCCTACCTGGCGGTGAGCGCGACGGTCGGGCAGGAGGTCCGGGTCGAGCTGCCCGGCGAACGGCTGCTCGCCGGCCGGGCGACCGGCATCAGCGAGTCGGGTCAGCTGATCGTGCGAAGCGGGGGCGCCGACCATCCGCTGAGCGCGGGCGACGTCGTCCACGTTCGAAAGTAGAACCACGCCCGGAACGGACTGGTACGTGCCACGATGTGGCCCATGGGTCTCCCTGATCACCACCTGACCGACGGTGAGCGAGTCGTCCACTCGTTCCACCCGCACTGGAAGCGGCTCGTCGGTCCGTTCCTCGCGCTGGTTCTCGTCGTGGCCGCCTCGTCGGCCGCGATCTACTTCATACCGAACGACTACGAATACTCCGGCATCGCCCGCGTCGCGGTCGCGGTCGTCTCGGTGGTCGCGCTGGTCCTGCTCACCTTCGTGCCCTATCTGCGGTGGAAGACGACCGGCTACACGCTGACCACCCACCGGTTCACCATCAGCACCGGCGTCCTCAGCAAGTCCCAGGACGACATCCCGCTCGCCAAGGTCAACTCGGTCAGCTCCGACCAGTCGCTCATGGAGCGCGTGCTGGGCAGCGGAACCCTGAAGGTAGAGTCGGCGTCCGAACGCGGGGTCATCGACTACCGCGACATCCCCAAGATCCAGACCATCCGCGCCGACCTGTTCCGGCTGGTGGAGGACGCCTCCGACGGAGTCGTCGACGGTCACTGATCTGTGGCGGTCCTCACATAGGCAAGCCTAACCAAAGTCGGCTACCTTAGGAGAGCCTTACCTATGCATCTCCGAAGGGTCCCTGGATGTACGCCTGTGTGTGCCGCGCCGTCACCGAGAACGAGGTGCACGACTGCATCGCCAACGGCGCCCGGACCGTCCGGCAGATCCGCGACACCACGGGCGCCGGGGGCGACTGCGCCTCTTGTGTCAGAAAGATCTGTGCCATTCTGAAGCGGTCAGAGAGTTTGATCACGACCGCTTAGGCAAGGGGCCCCGGCATGCAGGGCGACAAGGACATCATTGCGCTGCTCAACGAGCAGCTTACGTCTGAGCTGACGGCCATCAACCAGTACTTCCTCCACGCCAAGATGCAGGAGAACTGGGGCTTCACCAAGCTCGCCAGTTTCACCCGCGCCGAATCGATCGACGAGATGCGCCATGCCGAGGCGCTGACCGACCGCATCCTCTTCCTCGAGGGCCTGCCCAACTACCAGAAGCTCTTCACCCTCCACGTCGGCCAGACCGTCAAGGAGCAGATCCAGAGCGACCTGGAGCTCGAGCTCGGCGTCGTCAAGCGCCTGAAGCCGGGCATCGCCCTGATGCGCGAGCGCGGCGACATCGTCTCGGCGCTGCTCTTCGAGGAGATCCTCAAGGACGAGGAACACCACATCGACTACCTGGAGACCGAGTTGTCCCTCATGGAGACGCTCGGTGACGCTCTGTACCTCCAGCGGTACGCCGAGCCGCCGTCCGCGTCCTGACGCCGTCGAGACGCAGGGCCGCGAGAAACGCCCGCCGGGTCTCCGGCGGGCGTTCGCTTTTTCCGCCGGAAGGCCGCCCGGACATGCCGCTGCAAAAACGCCTTTGTCCATGTTTGCCCAGGTCAATTGATGGGTCAACGTGGAGTCAAACCGCGCGCTGTGCCCGGGAAACGATCGCCTAAGGTCCTACGATCGCTTCCATGACCTGCGTACTTCTCGCCGAGGATGACACCTCGATCTCCGAGCCGCTTGCGCGCGCCCTGCGCCGGGAGGGCTACCAAGTCGAGGTGAGTCCCGACGGCCCGCAGGCCCTGGAAAGGGCACTCTCGGGAGGCGTCGACCTCATCGTTCTCGACCTCGGTCTCCCGGAGATGGACGGCCTGGAGGTCGCCCGCCGTATCAGGGCCGAGGGCCACGGCACTCCCGTGCTGATCCTGACCGCTCGCGTCGACGAGGTCGACACCGTCGTCGGCCTCGACGCCGGGGCCGACGACTACGTCACCAAGCCGTTCCGGCTCGCCGAACTGCTCGCCCGCGTCCGGGCCCTGCTGCGGCGGGGCACCTCCGAGACGCCGGTGGTGCAGGGCGTCCGGATCGACGCCGACTCCCGCCGGGCCTGGATGGGCGACAAGGAACTCCATCTGACCACCAAGGAGTTCGACCTGCTCCGCGTGCTCGTCCGCGACGCCGGCAAGGTCGTGACCCGCGAGCAGATCATGCGGGAGGTCTGGGACACCAACTGGTGGGGTTCCACCAAGACCCTCGACATGCACATCTCCTGGCTGCGGCGCAAACTCGGCGACGACGCGGCGAAGCCGCGGTACATCACGACCGTCCGAGGGGTCGGCTTCCGCTTCGAACGCGAGTAAGGGGCATGCGGAGGCGTCTGCTCTCCTCGATGCTGCTCGTCGCGGTCATCGCGGTGCTGCTGCTCGGAGTTCCCCTCGGTGTTGTCGTCGTACGTCTCATCAACGACGAAGCCGCGCAGGAGCTCCGAGCGGAGGCCACGCGCGTGCTGATCAGCGTTGAGTACGCCATCAGCCAGGAGCAGCCGGTCGATCCCAAACAGCTGGAGCGGAACTACCCCAACCGGTTCATCCAGGTCGCGTTCCGCGGCATAGAGCCGATCACCGTCGGCGTCGAACCTCCCGTGAACCGGTCGCTGACCGAAGACGCGCGCTCCGAGAACGGGGTCGTCCGGCTCAGCCGCGACACCGCGGAGATCGACCGGGACATCCGGGCGCGGCTGCTGCTGACCATCGCCCTGGCGGTCGCCGCGCTGGTCGTGGCCATCGGGCTGGCGGTCGTGACGTCACGGAGACTCACGCTGCCGCTCCTCGATCTGGCCAAGATCGCGGAGCGGCTGGGCTCGGGCGACGCCCGTCCGAGCAAACACCGCTACGGCATCCCCGAGCTCGACCGGGTCGCCGAGGTGCTCGACCGCAGCGCGATCCGCATCTCCGAGCTGCTCGGCCGCGAACGCGAGTTCGCCACCGACGCGTCCCACCAGCTCCGCACGCCCCTGACCGGGCTCACCATGCGCCTGGAGGAGATCGTCGCGGCGGCGTCCCAGCCGGCCATCGTGCGCGAGGAGGGGGAGGCGGCGATCGTCCAGGCCGAGCGCCTGACGGCGGTCATCGACGAACTGCTGAACGCGGCCCGCCGGCAGCGCCACTCCCAGGCCGAGCCGATCGACGTCGACGAGGTGCTGGTCCAGCAGATCACCGAGTGGGATCCGGCGTTCCGGCGCTCTCACCGGTCGATCCAGCTCACCGGGAGCCGGGGCCTCCACGCGCTGGCCACCACGGGCGGGCTCAGCCAGGTCGTGGCCACGCTGCTCGACAACTCCCTGCACCACGGGGGAGGCATCGTGTCGATCACCACGACGAGCTCGGAGAAGTCGATCGTCATCGAGGTCTCCGACCAGGGCGAGGGGGTGCCAGAGAAGATCCGTACCAGGATCTTCGAACGGAGCGTGACCGGCGGCAGCGGCACCGGGCTCGGGCTCACGCTGGCACGGTCGCTGGTCGCCGCCGACGGCGGACGGCTGGAGCTGGTCAAACCCCGGCCGGCCACGTTCGCGATCTTCCTGCGGAAGGTCGGCGACGACGAAAAGGGCTACCGAGTGGTGAGCGGCCCCGCCTGACCTTCCTCCTGGACCACCGGCGGGGCCATGAACACCCAGCGCTTGTACGACCAGAAGCGGAACAACGTGCCGAGACCGGTGCCGATCAGGGTGGCGATGTTGTTCGCCACGATGCTGTCGAGACCGAGGGTGTAGCGGCTCAGGCCGAGGCAGATCAGCTCGATCAGCAGGCCGACGCCGTTGAGCACGAAGAAGAGCACGTATTCCCGCGCGAGGCCGCTCTGCTCGCGGTGGCGGAAGGTCCAGTAGCGGTTGCCGAAGTAGGCGAAGGTCGCGGCGACCACCGTCGCGATGACCTTGGCGGACAGCGTGCCCTCAGAGCCCCACATGGCCCACAGGATGTTGACCACACCGAAGTTGATCACAAAGGCGATGGCCCCGACGGAGCCGAACTTGATCAACTCGTGGAGGACGGTGGCGAATCGCGCGTATGCGCCGCGGATGAGTTGCTGCACGAGCCGCACAGTCCTTCCTGGTGGGATGGGGTCGTCTCAGGCTACCGGTTGGGGCTGTAGGGCGGGCTGAAAGCTTCCTCTGAGTCCCTTTCTGCCCAGGTCGTCCAAGAACATTTCAAGAAATTTGAGACTTTGCGGCCCGATCGGGGTCGCCACGGGCTACGTTGGCGCCCGACGTCACACCAGCGCGCACATTTGGAAGAGGTGCGGGCATCCTCATGGGCCGATTGAGCCGGATGGTGATCACCGCCGTCGTCGTGGGCGTGTCCGCCGCCTGCGGCGGGCTGCCCGCCGAGACCACGGCCAGGGAGGCCCCCTCCCGCACGCCCGAGGTCCTCACCCTGGCCGCCGCCGAGGCCGCCTTCGCCGGGCTGGGCGAGCTCGAGACCGCCTGGGGCGACAGCGACTGCGACGGCGTGGCCCGGCTGCTCGCCGCCCCCGCCACCGAACTGGGCGGCGCCGCCTGCACGGCCACCGCGCTCGGCCACGAGGGCGCCCGGTTCGACTACACCGAACCGGAGTTCTACCTGCCGCCCAGCCGGGCCGCGAAGGGCAGACCCTGGTTCGCCGCCCTGGCGAAGAAGCCCGAGCCGGCCTACTTCGTCTTCACCCAGGCCAAAGACGGCTGGCGGCTGGCCCTGGGGCCGATCCCGGTGCCCGACGGCGCCCCGGAGGTGCCCGTCACCGAGGCCGTGGTGCCCGCCGGTGACGTCAACCCGCAGGTGACCGCGAGCCTGGTGTCCCAGCGTTGCCTGACCTATCTGACCGACCCGACCGGGGTCAACGGCATCCGGGTCTCCTCGGGCGACGCCATGCGCGGGCTGCGCGACTCGATCACCCGGGCCCCGGCCGCCCACCGGCCCGACAGGCTCAGCGTCGACGTGCGGCTCGTCCGCGGCGCGACGCCCCAGGCGCTGGCCCTGCCCGGCGGCGCGTCCCTCGTCTTCCACACCCTGCGCATCGTCACCACCCAGTCGCCCGGCCCCGGCCGGGGCGAGCTGGCCGAGCCCGCCGTGCCCGAGCGGGACGTCCGGGCCTTCGCCGGGGGCGGCCGGCTCGGCAAGATGACCGTCGAGGAGCTGTTGTTCCTGGCCACGAAGGTCGACGCCGACGGCCGGATGACGACCGTGGGGATGGGCCGCAGGCTGGCCTCCGTGACGAACGCCTGAACGGGGCTGGGTAAGCTTCCCGTTCGTGAACAGCCCCTTCATCGTCGGCATGGTCGGCGCCGGGCAGCTGGCCCGGATGACCCAGCAGGCCGCCATCGCCCTCGGCGTCGAACTCCGGGTGCTGGCCGGATCGCGCGACGAGAGCGCGGCCAAGGTCGTCGTCGACACCCGGCTCGGCGACCACCGCGACCTCGACGACCTCATGGCGCTGGCCAAGGGCTGCGACGTGGTGACCTTCGACCACGAGCACGTGCCGACCGAGCTGATCGAGTCGCTCGGGGTGCCGGCCCGGCCGGGCGCCGAGGCGCTCGTCCACGCCCAGGACAAGCGGGTCATGCGCGAGCGGCTGACCGCTCTCGGGGTGCCGTGCCCCCGGTGGAGCTCGACCGACTTCACCGCCCCCGTCGTGCTGAAGGCCGTCAGGGGCGGCTACGACGGGCGGGGCGTGTGGGTGTGCCGCACCCAGGCCGAGGTCGACGAGGTGGTCTCCCACGGGATCGACCTGATCGCCGAGGAGATCGTGCCGTTCGAGCGGGAGCTCGCGGTGCTGGTGGCGCGCTCGCCCCACGGGCAGGGGGTGTCCTACCCGGTCGTGGAGACCGTCCAGGAAGACGGGATCTGCGTCGAGGTGATCGCGCCCGCTCCGGGTCTCGACCCCGAGCTCGCCGCCGAGGCGCAGCGCATCGCGCTGACCATCGCCGAGGAGCTCGGCGTGACCGGCCTGCTGGCGGTCGAGATGTTCCAGACCGCCACGGGCCTGCTGGTGAACGAGCTGGCCATGCGCCCGCACAACTCCGGGCACTGGACGATCGAGGGCGCCCGCACCTCCCAGTTCGAGCAGCACCTGCGGGCGGTGCTCGACCTGCCGCTGGGCTCGCCCGAGATGGCCGCGCCGGTGGTCGTGATGGCCAACCTGCTGGGCGGCCCCGACCCCGACGTCTACTCGCGCTACGAGCACGTGATGGCCAACGACCCGGGCATCAAGATCCACTTCTACGGCAAGGACGTCCGTCCGGGCCGCAAGATCGGCCACGTGACGGCCCTGGGCGACGACCTCGACGAGGTCAGGGCCAGGGCGCGCCACGCGGTCACCTGTCTGAGAGGACCTCTGAGTGCCTGACGTCGGCGTCGTCATGGGCAGCGACAGCGACTGGCCCGTCATGGGCCAGGCCGCCGAGGCGCTGCGCGAGTTCGGGGTCTCCTTCGAGGCCGACGTGGTGTCGGCCCACCGCATGCCCGAGGAGATGATCGACTACGGCAAGTCGGCCGCCTCCCGGGGCCTCAAGGTGATCATCGCGGGCGCGGGCGGCGCGGCCCACCTGCCGGGCATGCTGGCCTCGGTGACCCCGCTGCCGGTCATCGGCGTGCCGGTGCCGCTGAAGTACCTCGACGGCATGGACTCACTGTTGTCGATCGTCCAGATGCCGGCCGGGGTCCCGGTCGCGACGGTCGCGGTCGGCGGGGCCCGCAACGCGGGTCTCCTGGCGGTACGCATCCTCGCGGCCTCCGACCCGGCGCTCCAGGAACGCATGGTGGAGTTCCAGGCCGAGCTCAAGAAGACGGCCTACGCGAAGGGCGAAGCCCTCCGGAAGGCCGCGGCGCAGTAGGGCGCTACTGCGGGCGGCCGAGGGCTCGGTAGTTCCAGCCGGCCTCTCGCCAGGTCGTGGCGTCGAGGGCGTTGCGGCCGTCGACGATGTTGCGGACGTTGACCACGCCGCCCAGGGTGTGGGGGTCGAGGTCGACGAACTCCTGCCATTCGGTCAGGAGCAGGACCACATCGGCGTCGCGGGAGGCGTGCAGGGCCGAGTCGGCGTAGCCCAGGGTCGGCTGGGCCTTGCGGGCGTTGTCGAGGGCCACCGGGTCGTAGACGGTGACCGAGCCGCCCTCGTGGCCGATCGTGGCCGCCACGTCGAGGGCGGGGGAGTCGCGGATGTCGTCGGAGTTGGGCTTGAAGGCCGCGCCCAGGACGCCGACGACCCGGTTGCGGAACGAGCCGCCGACCATGTCGCGGGCCAGGTCGACCATGCGGGCGCGGCGGCGCATGTTGATCGCGTCGACCTCGCGCAGGAAGGTCAGGGCCTGGTCGGCGCCCAGTTCGCCGGCGCGGGCCATGAACGCGCGGATGTCCTTGGGCAGGCAGCCGCCGCCGAAGCCCAGGCCGGGGTTGAGGAAGCGGCCGCCGATGCGTTCGTCGTACGAGAGCGCCTTGGAGAGCTGTTTGACGTCGGCCTGGGTGGCTTCGCAGACCTCGGCCATGGCGTTGATGAACGAGATCTTGGTGGCCAGGAACGCGTTGGCGGCGCTCTTGACCAGTTCGGCGGTCGGGAAGTCGGTGACCACGATCGGGACCTCGCCGAGGGGGGCGTACACCTCCCGGAGGATCTGCTCCGCCCTGGGGGAGGCGACGCCGAGGACGATCCGGTCGGGGTGCAGGGTGTCGTTCACCGCGAAGCCCTCGCGGAGGAACTCGGGGTTCCAGGCCAGCTCGACGTGGGCGCCCGCCAGCCGCCGGAGCCGGGTCGCCAGGCGCTGGGCGGTGCCGACCGGCACGGTCGACTTGCCGACCACGACGCAGTCGCGCCGCAGGTGCGGGCCGAGGGAGTCGACGACCTGGTCGAGGTAGGAGACGTCGGCGGCGTACTCGCCCTTCTTCTGCGGGGTGCCGACGCAGACGAAGTGCACGTCGCCGAATTCGGCGACCTCCTGGTAGGAGGTGGTGAACCGGAGCCGCCCGGTGGCGACGTGCTTCTTGAGGAGGGCCTCCAGGCCCGGTTCGTAGATCGGCGACTCGCCGCGCCGCAGCCGGGCGATCTTGTCGGGGTCGACGTCGAGGCCGAGCACGTCGAAGCCGAGCTCCGCCATGCACGCGGCATGCGTCGCGCCCAGATAACCGGTTCCCAGGACCGTCAGTCGATGTGTCACGCCGGGCGCTCCCCTCGATGACCTGCATCTATCAGGGTGTGTGATGCTACATGAGACTATCCGGGGCAGATCGCCCAACGCTGTGATAGTTGGACGTCCTACAATCCGTACATGAGCTTTCCTCTGTACGCGCCGGCGGAGGAGCACGACATGCTCCGCGAGGCGGTCCGCGCCCTGGCAGAAGAGAAGATCGCCCCGCGCGCCGCCGCGGCCGACGAGAACGAGGAGTTCCCCGAAGACTCCTACAAAGACCTCGTCGCGGCCGATTTCCACGCGGTCCACGTGCCCGAGGAATACGGCGGCGCGGGCGCCGACGCCCTCGCCGCGGTGATCGTCATCGAGGAGGTGGCGCGGGTCTGCGCGTCGTCCTCGCTGATCCCCGCGGTCAACAAGCTCGGCACCGTGCCGCTGCTGCTGTCGGCGTCCGAGGAACTCAAGGCCGCCTACCTGCCTGCGGTGGCCCGGGGCGAGGCGATGTTCTCCTACGCCCTCTCCGAGGCCGAGGCCGGCTCCGACGCCGCCGCGATGCGCACCCGCGCCGTGGCCGACGGCGACTCCTACGTCCTCGACGGCGTGAAGACGTGGATCACCAACGCCGGGATCTCCGAGTACTACACGGTCATGGCGGTCACCGACCCGTCGGCGGGGGCGCGGGGCATCTCGGCGTTCGTGGTCGAGAAGTCCGACGAGGGCGTGTCGTTCGGGCCGAAGGAGAGGAAGCTCGGCATCAAGGGGTCGCCGACGCGGCAGGTGATCCTCGAAGGGGTGCGTATCCCGGCGTCGCGGATGATCGGCGAACCTGGGACGGGGTTCAAGACCGCGCTCGCGACGCTTGACCACACCCGGATCACCATCGCGGCGCAGGCTCTCGGCATCGCCCAGGGGGCGCTTGACTTCGCTGTCGGGTATGTCAAGGAGCGGCGGCAGTTCGGGAAGGCGATCGGCGACTTCCAGGGGGTGCAGTTCATGATCGCCGACATGGCGATGAAGCTGGAGGCGGCGCGGCAGCTGACGTATGCGGCGGCGGCCAAGAGCGAGCTGGCCATGCATGGGACGCCGGTTAAGGATCTGACGTTTTTCTCTTCGGCGGCCAAGACTGCGGCGTCGGATGCGGCTATGGAGATCACGACTGACGCGGTGCAGTTGCTGGGCGGGTATGGGTATACGCGGGATTACCCGGTGGAGCGCATGATGCGCGATGCCAAGATCACCCAGATCTACGAGGGGACGAACCAGATCCAGCGCATGGTGATGGCTCGGCAGCTCCTGAAGTAGGGCCTGAACAGCGAAAACCCCGCCCAGGATGTCTCTGCGGCGGGGTTTCGTGGTTCGGCTCCGACGGCCTAAAGGATCACTGTTCCGTGCCTGTTCCGTGAGAGATGAGACGCGGGCGGAACAGGCGGTCGTCGATCGCCTTGCGGGCTCGGTCGTGGGAGCCGGGCATCAGGTGGGCGTAGACACGGAGAGTGAAGCCCGGGTCGGCGTGGCCGAGGTACTCGGCGAGCTCCTTGACGGAGACCGCGCCGGCGAGCATCACGCTCGCGTAGTAGTGGCGGAGCTGATGGAGGCCCTCTTTGCGCGACGTTGCGAAGCGCGTGCGACTGTTGGCGTCCTTCGTCGGCGCGGGGATTACACCCGCAGCCACCAAGGCGGGTTTCCAGATCAGTTCGCTGTAGACCCGCGCCCTGATGAACCGGTCGTCGGTCCATTGGACGAGCAGGTTGTGGGTCCGCACTTTGCCGTTGAGCTTCTCCCAGGGCAGAGAGCAGGTCAGCGGCGGAAAGGCCGCCACATGACGTCTGATGGCTTCGGCGGTCCATTCCGGCAGGGGAACGACCCGCTCACGGTCGTTCTTCGGCAGGGCGAAGACGTGTTCGCTGCCCAACTTCTTGATCTGGCGCCGGATCTGGAGCACCCGCCCTTCAAAGTCGATGTCCTCCAAGGCGAGGCCGAAGACTTCGCCCTGCCGGAGGCCGCACGACGCGGCGATGATCGGTACCAGCCGGAAGAACTCCTGGTGGGCGTGGATGATGCCGTGAACTCTCTCATCTGCCCATGCCGTCAGCTCCCCGCCAGACCGTCTGGGGACCTGGACGATCGACGACCGGGCAGGGTTCTTCTTGATCGCCTCGTCCGCGACGGCCAGTTCGAGAACGCCTTGCAGGACGAGGAACGAGGTCTCGATGGTCGAAGGGCCGTAACGCTCGTTCAGGTCGCTGATCCATCCCTGGATGTGCGAGGGAAGGATGCTCTTCACCTGTCGCTTGTCGAAGGTGGGGGCGACGTGAAGGCGATAGATGTACTCGTATCTGATCTTGGTGGCGGGGTCGACGATGCGTGAGTCCATCCACCGTTTGGCCACATCGGCGAAAAGGACCTTCCCTGCGTTCGGATCGATGTAGTCGCCTCGTCCCACGTCCGCTTCCATGGACGACGCATGCTTCTCAGCGTCCGTCTTCTTGGCGAAGGCCCGGGAGGCCTCTTTGCCGTTGGGGTCGAGCCACACGGCCAGCCAGCGCTTTCCTGCGCCGTGACGTGCGGTCTTGACCCGTCTGGTGCGTCCGTCCGGGTGCCGGACGGTCTTGTTCCAGAGATCCTTGACGTAGGCCACGACCTACTCCTGTTCGCGAACCCAAGACAGAACGTCCTGAGGCAGATAGCGGAGGTGACGACCGACCCGGTGGCTCGGAGGACCTGTGCGGCGGTGCCGCCACTGGTAGAGGGTCGCGACGGGGACGCCGAGAAAGTCCGAGACGTCTTCAGGCGTCCAGAGGCGGCTCACCGCAGATCACCCGATGCGATGGCGAGTCCTGGACCTGCGCAGCGCCAAGAAGTGATCGCGACGTCGCCGAGCACGGTAAGGGTCTGCGGCGCCGCGAGGAGCTCGTCGTGGCGGCTCAAATGGCACCGCCGACGATGGCTCGGGTGAGGGCCTGCTCGGCCAGGCTGAGCCCCTTCCCGGCATATGACCAGTCGCCGATGACGGCGACGGTGTCTTCCGGGAAGAGCGGGAGCCGGCCGGTGGTGATGGCCTCGCCGCGCCGGTGTTCTTCGCGGGCGGCCCGCAGCGCGCCGAGGGTGGTGGAGTAACGGCGGCTCTTGGTCGAGAAGTGCCCGCGGAATCCGAGCATGTGGGCCCAGCGGTCGAGCTTCAGGTCGGCCAGGTCGTCGAGGGCGGCTAGGCGGAAGCACTCGGCGATGTGGTGGCGGGCGTGCTCGGTGATGGGCAGGGCGGCGAGGTTCTCCAGCGGCTGGATGCGCCGATCGAGGGTGCCGGTGCTCTCGGCGGATTTGGTGGCGTATTTGGCGATGTAGCCCGCCACGGCCTGGTCGGTGAGGTCGCTGGCCAGCGTGATGGGGCGGACGTCAAGCTGCTTGCCCCAGGTCAGGGTTCGCTCGGGCAAATCGTCGATGGCGGGGATGGTCACCGAGACGACGCCGGCCGCGTGGTGGATGGCGTCCGTGAGCAGCGCGACTGTGGCCCAGGCCGGAGGCGGCGAGGCGGGTCCGTCCGGTCCATCGGGGCGGACGACGGCGTGGAAGTGCACGACGCCCCGGTGCTGATACTCGGCGACTTTGGCGAAGGAGATCGTGAGGACCTGGCGCAGTTCCTTGTTCGAGAGGCCCGACAGCCTGGCGACGCGACGGCGCAGCGCTTCGGTGAATCTCCGCCAGAGCTCGGGGGCCAGGGCGTTGAACAGCACGGCCTCGGTGTAGGCGTAGCAGTCGAAGCAGAAGGGCTGGCCGAGCCGCGGATCGTTGACGGCGTGCTTGGTCGGGCACGTCATCTTGACCCCGTGAGAGCAGGGCGGTGCCGCTCGCCGGACGCGGCAGCGCGGCACCTTGGCCTTCTTGGCGCCCCGGTTGTGGACGACGCCGAAGGACGGCGCGGTGAGTGTGACGAGCAGGCTCGGGTGGGCGACGACCGAGGCCGGGACGCCTTTCCCGCCGACCAAGCCGGCGCGCACCAGTTGATAGGTGTCGGCACGGTAGATCTCCGCGCAGGCGGGGCAGCGGGTGGCGCGGCGGGTCTTGCAGGGGACGTTCAGCACGCCACTGGGTTCGGTACGCGTGGTGTAGCGGTGCAGGACGTCGCCGGTGGCCTGGTCGATGTGTTCGACGTGGCCGCGCAGCCGGATGGGCTGGCGGCAGCCACCCGTGCCGCGGATCTGGGACGCCCATCGGTCGAAGCCGGGGTCGTCCAGCCGGGCGATAATCCCGGCTATCACGTGCGCGTTGGTGTTCTGAGGCAAGATGGGGCCGTCCTCTCCAGTGTTCCTGGTGTGGATGGCCCCCGGCCTGGCGCGGATCTTGGTGGATGTGTGGCCAGGCGGGGGGCGTTGCGCTTACGCGCCGAGGTCGAGTCCGGTGCCGTGGCAGTGGGGACAGCTCCCGCCGTCCCCGGTGACGCCGGTCCCGTTGCAGGCGCAGCAGAGACAGCCGGTCACGGCTTGGTCTTGTGGTCCCGAGGGATGAGCTTCAGGTACACCCGGTAGGGCCGACGCCGGGTCTCCGGCGCTTGGCAGATCTTGATGGGCATGTTCTAGGACTCCTGAGTCCGGTACGGCGCGGCGGTGCTGCAGATCGCCACCGCCCTCCACTCGACGGGGCCGAAGCTCCGGCTGGTGGTGTAGTGGCCCCGCTCGAAGGTGATGGGCGCTTCAAACTGCGCGGCGTAGTCGTCGATCTCCGCCTTCATCACCTCGTCGGCCGCTCGGGTCGCGAAGGTGTAGACCGTGAGGTCGGCCAGCACCGGTATGGCGGGGCGGGCCTCCATGAAGTCGGCCAGGGCGCGCAGGCCGGCGATCATCTCGGTGCGCTGGTCGTTGATCATCTGGTTCCCTTCAGCGTGCGGAACAGGTCGGTCGCGAGCTGGGCGGAGACACCCAGCCGGGCTTGGAGCGTCGTGGGGCTGATGGCCTCGCCGTGCTTGGCGCGGTGTTCGTCGGCCAGGCGCTGTGCGTAGGCGACGAGCGCGGTAGATGGGCCAGGAGCGGGTTCGGCCGTGCTGGCGGCGCGGCGTTCGAGCATGGAGACCGCGATGAGGAAGGCGACGGCCGGTGTGGCGGCGGTGAGCCAGCCCCAGACGGTGGGGTAGGCCTGGTGCAGGTTGGCGGCCAGTGACAGGGTGATCCCGCCGGTCATGACCACGACAGGCCAGGACACCCGGCCGGTCGCGGTCCGGCCGGTCCGCTTGTCCCGCTGGCGTTCACGGGCGGCCATGACGCACGTCAGGTCGATGCAGATCGCGATGGCCCACGCCATCCAGCCGGTCTGGCCGTTCTCCAGGGCCGTTCGGCGGATGTGACTGAACGACCCGGCGCCCGCTATGAGCGCGAGGACGACGACCGGCCCGGAGTCGAGCAGCCAGTGAGCGACGCGGGACACCGATTTCCTCCTTCCGAGATCGAGCCATCAGGTCCGGGATGCGCGCGCCGGCCAGGACGGCACCCCAGCTCGGAGCCATGTGCGCCCATCGCTGGGTCGCTTCTTCCGCGGTCTCGTTGGCGACGAGTGAGGAGCGGGACCGGTACCACTGGCCGTCCTCGTGCGCCGCGATGGCGACGCCGGGGCTGGCGGCGGGGATCATGCGGGCCGAGTCGAGCGCGGCCGGATCGAGGTCGCCCAGCGCCATGACGGCCGTCTCGGGGTCGTTGACGCGGTGGCAGACCCGTCCTGAACACTGGGCGCGAAGGGCGGTGACGCCTGTGCCGAGGTCGGAGCCGATGCGCTGGCCGCAGCACACGAGGTAGATGCCGAACGCCCGGCCGAGCTGTGCCACGCGCAGGAGTGCGGTGGAGATCGCGGCGACCTCTTCTTTCTCGCTCTTGTCGGCCATGAGGTAGAGCTCGGCCAGCTCGTCGATCAGGATGACGACCGGGAGCGGCTGCAGGTCGGGGTGTAACTGCCAGATGTTGCGCGCCCCGGCCGCGCGGCAGGCGTCCATCCGGCGCTGCATCAGGGTGCCGACTTCATTGAGCAGGCTGAGGCACTCCGGCCGGGACGTGGCCAGCGCGGACAGCCGCGGGCTGTACGGGGCGAACTCGACGCCGCCCTTGAGGTCGAAGCCCACCAGGGCGACTGGTTGCGGAGCCAGCCCGACGATGAGGGCGTTGGCCAGGTTCGACTTCCCGGACTGGGTTGCCCCGGCCACCATCCAGTGCGGCACCGTCTTGAAGTCGATGATCCAAGGACGGCCGGTCTCCAGACGTCCGACCGTGACCTGGAGCAGCTCGGCGGGGTTCGCCGGGGTGGCGACGTTCACCAGGGGATCGCGGATCGTGACCGACAGGACGACCCGGCCCGGACGGGGTGAGCTGACCCGGACGCCGTGCATGCGCCAGGAGTGGGCCAGCCGTTCGGCGACCTTGCTGTAGTCCTGCGGAACCTGCCCTTCGAGCGTGCGGATGGTGACCCGCCAGCCGTGCCGGGTGGGCATCGGCCACCACATCCACGGCTTGGCGTCCAAGCCCACCCGGCGCCAGCGGCGGTTCACCTGAACCGTGCCCGTCTCCAGGACCAGGCGCGGCACCCGCAGGAACCGAGGGCGCTGGCGTCTCTTGGTCAGGCCGCAGCCCAGGGCGATCTTCCGCCAGGTCAGTCGTACCCGGATGGAGGTCAGCAGGTAGCCGATCACGAGCCAGAACGAGGCGGCGTAGAAGTGATGCCAGGCCCAAAGCCCGGCCGCCGAAGCGGCCAGGGCGATGAGCGCGACGTGCAGCCCCTCAGGCACGCACGTCCTCCCCGACGGGGAGGAGTGCGGCGGCCCGGTAGGAGATCCCCCACCGGCCATCGAAGTCCCAGAGGTAGCCGACCAGGCCGACCGGGTTGATCTGCTGGCCGGCGACCACGGGTGGTTCACCGCTGATGCCGATCTTCATCAGCTCAAGCCGCCCGGAGTCGTCTTCCACCGAGACGGTGACCTCGTAGACGACCTGGCCGGTCTTGTCGAGCTTGATCTCGCCGGTTTCGCGGTTCAGAAGGCGGGGCTTGGGGTTCTTCACGCAGGTGAGCGTGAGGCGGGTCGGGTCGACCGGGATCGGGATGGTGCGCATTTGCTTCCTCCTGAGAGCTTCCTAGAACACATGGAATACTTGGCATTCTAAGTTGTCAAGGGATTCTTTGGCGGCCTAGTTGGCAGGCCGGTCGTACTGTGCTGGACTGAGGGGATCACCTCATGAAGGGCAGGCCATGGTCGAGAAGACCGGGCGTCCGGGCTATCTCCAGATCGCCGACGACCTCCGGAGCCAGATCCAGTCAGGCAAGCTGACGCCCGGTGCCACGCTGCCGTCGACGGCGGAACTCTGCGCGCGTTACGACGTTTCGGCGAGCGTCGTGAAATCGGCCATCTCTGTGCTTCGCACGGAGAAGCTGATCATCGGGCAGCAGGGCAAGGGCGTGTTCGTCCGGGAGCAACTGCCGGCCGCGCCGTCCGAGGTGTCTTCGGATGGGGAGTCCGAGCTCCTGCGGCAGCTCGTCATGATGCGCGAGGCGGTCCAGGACCTCGGGCAGCGAGTTGCGGATCTTGAGAAGATCGTCTTGTCAGAGCGGAAACGATCCGACTGATCCGGCCGAGAAGCCCGTCGAGATCTGACCGTATTGCCTGTATTTCCTGAATGACCTCAATGTCGTCCATTTCCTGTGCCCTCACTTTCGAACCGGCCTCCCGGTGGTGCACAGGAAGTTCATCAGGGCTGACCGCATTCGGGTATCACGCGCGGTTAGCTAAACTCTTTCACTGGTAGTTGCGCGCCGATTACACAGGGTCTTCACTCGTTCTAAGTACACGTCACTAGGTGCGCGACACCAGGCGCGACCCTCCTCGTGACCCATAAGGATGCAATGAAGGCAAACCGGCCAGGCTGGACCCCCACGCGACTGCGCGAACACCGTGAAGCCCACGGCCTCAGCCTCGAAGCGGCTGGGGAGAAACTCCGCGAAGTCGCTGAAAGGAACGAACTCGGCAGTTTAGCCGCGAACTTCCAGACGCTCTGGTCGCATGAAAGCGGTGCCGTATATCCCAGCCCCGCATATCGCCGGGCCTACTGCCTCATGTACCAGGCAACCGAATCAGCGCTGGGATTCCGGTGCCCACTCCCTGGTGAACGGGACCAGAGCCCGATCTCTGTTCTTCCCCGCTCCACGGACCCCGCCGTCGACGCCCAGACCGCGTCTGTCATCGAACAGACCTTGTTCCAGCTCGCCGCCCGGCTCTCCCCGCCCGGCGATGAGCTGGACATGCTTCGTCAACGGGTTGTCGACGCGTGGCATCGCGGTCCCAGTCCGCGGCCGATTCTCATCCTGATCGGCGGACACTCCGGCTCCGGCAGGACCGAGTTCGCACGGTTTCTGGCTGACGTCACCGGTTGGGCGCTGCTCGACAAGGACACACTGACTCGCGCGCTCACCGAACGTTTGCTGACCACCCTCGGGGGCGACCCCCACGACCGGCACAGCGATCTCTACCTGACCGAGGTGCGCCCCCTGGAATACCGATGCCTCCTGGACGCGGCCTTCGACAACATCGCGGTCGGGACCTCAACCATCCTGTCGGCCAATCTCGTCGCCGAACTCCACGACGACGCCTGGCTATCCCGGCTGACCAACCGCTGCGCCGCCAAAGGGGTTGACGTCGCGGCAGCGTGGGTGACCTGCGACCCAGACACGATGCGCGAGTACATCGAACACCGAGCAGCCCCACGCGATACCTGGAAACTAGCCAACTGGGACAGCTACACCGCTGCGCTCAAGCTCAACAACAGTCCTGGCGCGCACCTCACGCTCGACAACACGCTGTTCGCCGCCATCAGCCTCGCCGATCAGACCAGGGAGGCGCTCAAACAGATCCTCACGTGAGCGATCTCTGCTGCAACTGCCCCAACGCCGCTGATGCGGTTCGATGAAGGTCGCATGAGCTATGTGGCCCTGGTAAGCCGTCCCGCCGTATCGACTGTTCTCCGCCGCCTCTGGTCACGATCGTTTTCCGTTATGGCTTCGCCTGGCCGGCCACCCGAGCAACTCCTACCTACGTCTGTTCGCTCATGGCCCTATCGAACCACGGTCGCCCAGGCTGCTGGATGAGAACTTTCTCTACGTAATCAAGGCCGGCCCGCCTGGGGCGGTCCGGCGCGCGTCGGGCGGTCGCGGGCCGCGCTGCGGCTCTTCGGCCGGTCGCGGCCCGCGCCACCCACGCGCCGGCACTGGCAAGGTCGTCCGTCAGAACGGAGGATCATCCGAGAACGAGTCCCAGATCTCCAATGAGGGCTCGCCATCCTCCTCGGCACTGAGGAGATCGGGCGATGTCGGCAGGCCGTTCGGTGCGTTGATCGCCAGTGCCCGCTCCGCCCCGTCGATCAGATCCTTATATGTGATCACTTCTACGCGATTCAGCGCCGCGTTGTAGCTTCGCAAGGCCTCCGCGATTTCTTTCTCACTGAATCCCTTTGCGAACATGGGGTGGCCGATTACGACGATTGCCGTTGCCCGGCTGCAGTCGATTGAGAAATCGGTCCAAATTGAGTCGCGCTTATGGTCGAGAGTCCGCAGATAATTCACCGCTTGCATAGTGGCTTCATGAACGTCTGTTCCGGGGATCGCGTGGCTTCGCGGGCTCTCCACAAGCTTTGGAATATTGGCGCGTTTCAGCTCGACGATATGAAGTGATCCATCGGACCTTATTAGGGGGATGTCGATGGTATCGAGGACGGCGAGTCGCCTGCGTTCCTCTTTGGCTATGAACCGGCCACCGAACACCCACCAGTTGTCATCCAGAACCTTCTGTATCTGGTGCTCTGTCGAGTCGGGATTCTCAACCACCTCGCGGAGCTTGTCGATGCCGGCCCGCTGGCGGCGTGCTTCGACGAGGCTGGCCAGGAGGCTGGCACCTTCGCTGTCCACAAGTTGATCAAGGAGTTCGGGCGAGGTGATGAGGGTTTTTAGTACGCCGGCGACTTTGCTTACGCTGAGATCGCCCTGACGTATCGCATGAAGTACGGTTGACGGCATCGATTCATTGTCAACTCTGATGTAGACGCCTGTTTCTGGGAGGAAGCCGTCAAGAAATGCGCGTAGGGCATCGATTTCCTCATCCTCGCATGACCAGCGATTTTCGGGCTTCTCTTCGAAGTTGTATCCCCCGCGCGTTTGCCGGGCCGCGAACTGTTCGACAGTAAATGTTGTCTTTTTGACCTCGCCAGTTTCCTTGTCTCCCCTCCCGACGATCTTCGCGGCTTTCCATGCTCGGGGTCCCTTTTTGACTTCAAGTGTCTCGGCGAAGAGAAGGTTTGGATGGTCGACTTCGGTGTTTATTCGAACTCGGAAGGCTCTTTCTGCCTCCTCTTGATCCATGGCGTAAGAGTATAAGCGTCGTTGTCCATCGCCGTACAGTTGAGTCTCAATCAACGCGAAAGTCGCGAATGGCGCATATTGGGTCAATTTGCACAAATTGGCGCGGCGGTGTTCGTCAAGATAGCCACTGGTTCCACTTGACTTGTGCAGGACTTCAGGGGTGGAGCGAGACGTGTCTGCGGTTGCCTCGTTTGCTGTGATCCGAGTACCCCGCTGGCGGCGGCCTTGTCGGGCGATGTGCAAGTGGCTCGCGGATGATCACTCTGTCTGGGGTGAGCGCTCGATTGATGCCTTTAGCTCGTAGGTAGTCACCTGCGTTGGACAGGTATATCGGCCGGGAAGGTCATCCCCAGTTCTTCTGTCTCGGGCTTACGGGAATGTCGATGTCTAACGCACGGTTACATATGACGCGCACACAGTTATTGTGGACGACCGTCCCCGCAAACGCTGGCTGGAACTACTGGACTGCGCTTTCGTTAGAGCAGGCATGGACTTTTTTGCGTGGCTGGCCAGCGATATCGTGCAGAGCAACGCCAACAAGATCTGCGGCGTGCTGATCGCGTTGATCGGCCTGGGTGTCACCTCGCCATCGGGAACAGACCTGTTCCTGCGCCGGAGTGGTGCGATGGCAAAGCAGCAGTTAGGAAGGCTTCGAGGTAGGCTCGCGCGATTCATTCCCGGGCTGCGTCGGAGCGTCACTGGAACGCTGGACGGCACCTTGCCAGCTCTCCAAGTCAGTTTCACTGGCAAGGTTCAGCCTGGCCGCAAGTATGCTCCGGCTGAAGACGCCACAATCGAAGAGCGCTTGGCGCTTCTGGCCGACCATGTGAAGCACCTGGAAAGCAGGTTATGGCAGGTCGACGAAGCTCATCACGCACAACACTCGAAGACCCAGGCCTCTATCGACGCCTTACGGCTGGATCTCCGCGAAGAAGTCAACGAACTCCGGAATTCCGCTGTCCAGGAGTCCCAATACGTCGCCCGGATAGATGCCCGCGGCCTGATCGTGGTCGCGTTCGGCATCGTCCTGAACGGGATACCGGAGTTCATCGCTATGTTGCCGTGGGCTTGGCCTTGGGTATCTGTGGCAGGGGCTTGTGGAGTGAGCCTGCTCATCGCTGGTTGGACAATTCGCGACTACCTCAGAGTGAGGCCCGCCAGGCTCGCGCTGGAGAGAGCATCGGGGGTCGGATAGCTCATCGCGCGTCAGTCACCTGGCTTGCCAGAAGCTTGCGGTATTCGGTGTGGTCTTCAATCAGGTCGTCATGGGCGCCGGCTGCAGTCGTGCGCCCTTCCCGGAGCATGACGACACGGTCGGCGGTGCGGATCGTGGATAACCGGTGGGCGATGACCGCTGCCGATCTGGCCGCCGGACGTCAGTTCACGCTGGACCCTGAAGGCCAGCTGCTTCTCGGTCGCTGCCACCGGTGTTCCATCGTTTGACGCGCCCGGCGTGGCAGGACGACAGGCAAGGGGTAAGGCCTATCCGTGGTCCGTAGGTGTCGCCGGATGATCGGGTGCCCGAGATGGTTCACGCCATCAGGCGTATGCACTCGAAAGCTTCCGCGGCTTCCGCACCACATTGCACGCCGCGAAGGATGGCCAGGCTGCGGAGAGTCTCATTTGAGCGGGTGTGCGGGTGATCGCGGCGTTGACTGGTGTACAAGTTCATCGCTTCGAGCTTCGCGTTGAGATGGCGCGTCTGCAGTTCGACGTAGAAGGCTGGCGGAGTCGTGGGCGTGAGACGCCACTGGTCGGCCGGCTGTTCGTAGGCCAGGACGATCGACGGGTGGGGTCGTGTGCGGTAATCGCTGGGGCGTAGCGCGGTGATCGCGGCTTCGGCGATGGCCTGGTGGTCCTGGTTGTAGCTGGTTGGGTGCGGGAAAGCGATCAACGTCGGCTTCAGCGTCGTCAGTGAGATCGGAGTGACATTCTCGATCACGGTGGTCAGCGTCTTACGTGGGAGCCGGTCGAGGGTGAGCTGGGCGACTTCCGGCAGGGCCACGTGCCAGGAGGTGATGCCGAGGCGGGCGGCCACCTGGTCGATCTCCTTGAGGTTCTCGGCTCTGGTGGAGAAACCGGCCACGGCCTGGGAGACGTCTGCGCCGATGGTCAGATACATGACGTGGGTCTGGCCGCCTGCCTCGGTGATGCGGGAGATGAGGCCGCCACAGCCGATCACTTCGTCGTCGGGGTGCGGGGCGAGGATGAGCGCCCGCTGGTCCTTCCAGTCGATCGTCATGCCTCGCCCCTTCTTCCTGCCGGTTATGAGGTGGCGCGGTCGGGCCGGCCGTCTCGCACCCATACGTAGACGCGCTCGATGCCCTCGGCGATGGAGGTCACCGGGAACCAGCCCAGATCGTTCCGCGCGGTGGTGGCGTCCAGAGCGCTGCGCTGAAGTTCGCCCGGCCTGGCCGGTGCGAAGACTGGTGTGACCTCATGGTCGGCGGCCTGGCCGATGTGCTTGATCAGGTCCAGGACGCTGGTCTCGCGGCCGGTGCCGATGTTCCAGACGCCGCCATCCGGGTGGGTGCTTGCCGCCAGAAAGGCGGTGACGACGTCACCGACGTAGACGTAGTCGCGGGTCTGGGTGCCGTCGCCGAATACGGTCGGCCGGTGGCCGTCGTGGACACGTCCCAAGAAGATCGAGACGACTCCCGCCTCGCCGGCCGGGTCTTGGCGGGGGCCGTAGACGTTGCCCAGGCGCAGGGCGACGTGCTGGGTTCCGTAGAGGCGGTTGAACAGGGCCAGGTACTGCTCGGCGCAGTATTTGGCCGTCCCGTAGGGCGCTTCGGGTGCGGGTGGCACCTTTTCGTTCGACGGGATGGGCGCGTCCATGCCGTACAGGGCTCCGCCGGTGCTGGCGAACACTAGGCGGGCGTTCACGGTGCGGGCGGCTTCGAGCAGGGTGATGGTGCCGCCGATGTTGACGGCGGCATCGTGGGCGGGGTCGGTGACCGAGGCCCGGACGTCGATCTGCGCGGCCAGGTGGAAGACGACCTCAGGACGGATCTCCTCCATGACGGCGGTGACCGCAGGGGCATCGGTGATGTCCACCTGCCGCAGGTCGAGGTTTTCCGGTAGCCGTTCGCGGCGTCCGCTCGTGAGGGTGTCGAGCACGGTGACGGTGGCGCCTTGGGCGATGAGGGCGTCGGTCAGTTGGGAGCCGATGAAGCCGGCTCCGCCGGTGACGAGTGCGCGCATGGCGGCGAGCCTAGGTCTGATCATGATGGGACATCCGGTCGATCAGCGAAGACGTCGATGTCGGCGGCGCAGCGGAACCCGATCGCCCAGGTGCTGTAGGCGGGGTCGCAGGCGATGCGTTCGCTGGTGCGGACCTGCCAGCGCAGGTTCATCCACCCGCCGCCGCGCAGGACGCCGTATCGGCCTTGGGCCATGCGCAGGATTGGGTCGCACTGGATCTTGGGGTCGTACAGCTGGTAGGTGTCGGCGACCCATTCGGCGACGTTGCCGGCCATGTCGGCGAGGCCGAAGGGCGAGTCCCCTGCGGGAGAGAACGTGCCGACCGGTGTGGTCGACGGTCGGTGGGCACTTTGCCGTGACCACCATTTGTGCCACTCCTTGAGGTCGCCTGCCTCTTCGCCCACGCAGTTGACGAGCGCGGGGTCGAAGTGGGACCCCCACGGCCACGGCTGCCAGCGGGAGCCGTGTGCGGCGTACTCCCACTCGACCTCGGTGGGCAGGCGCTTGCCCGCCCATTGGCAGTACGCCTCGGCGTCGGCGCGGGCGATGTGCACGACCGGGTGGCGCTCGGAACCGGTCAGGTCGCTGCCGGGGCCGGTGGGGGCCGACCAGCAGGCGCCGCGACGTTCCTCCCAGAAACGTTCGCCGTACACCAGGCCGAACCCGCGTTGTTCGGCTTCCGTCTCGTAGCCGCTGTCTTCGACGAACTGGGTGAAGGCGGCGTTGGTGACGGGGTGGCGGTCGAGCAGGAAGGGGTCGATCGTGCACAGATGCTTGGGCACCTCGTCCAGGAACCAGGAACGAGGGTAGGACTGGGCACGTTCGAGCTGGTCCAGGTGCGCGTTGGGGGAGCCGATCGGCGCTTTGGCTCCGGGGATGGCGATCATGTTCGTGATGGTCATGATCAGCCTCCTGCCAGGGCGGGAAGGACGATGATCTCCTGGCCGTCCGGCAGCCGGGTGTCCAGGCCGTCCAGCTCGCGGATGTCGTCTCCGTCCACGTAGACGTTCACCCAGCTCGCCAGCCGGTCGGGCTCGGTCAGGACGCGTTGCCGCAACGGAGGGTGGGTTTCGGCCAGCCAGGTGATGGCCTGGCCGACGGTTTCCGCGGCGCACGTCAGCCTTGCGTCTCCGATGCCGGCGGCCGTGCGCCACGCCGATGGGATGACGATGACGGTCACGGCCTCAGGCCGCCTGTTCGTCGCGGGCCCACGTGATGGTGCGTTCGATGCCCTGCCGCAGGGACGTCGTCGGGGTCTAGCCGAGCAGCTTTCGTGCCCTGCTGAGGTCGGGGCAGCGTACCGAGGAGTCCTGCGCCCTGCCCGCGACGACCTCGACCGAGCCTGACCCGGCGACGTCGACGATGAGGTCGGCCAGGTCGCGGATGGTGATCTCCTCGTCCGAACCCAGGTTGACCGGGCCGGGTTCGGTGGAGTCGAGCATGGCGAGCAGGCCAGTGACGAAGTCGTCGATGTAGCAGAACGAGCGGGTCTGGATGCCGCCGCCGTGCAAGGTCAGGGTGTTCCCGGCCAGGGCCTGGCGGACGAAGGCGGGGACGACGCGGCGGTCGTCGGCGTACATGCCGGGGCCGTAGACGTTGAACGGCCGGATGATGCCGACGCTCAGCTTGTGCTGACGCCGGTAGGCGAAGGTGGCGGCCTCGGCGAAGCGTTTTCCCTCGTCGTAGCAGCCGAGCGGGGCGGTGGGGTCGACGTTGCCGCGATAGTCCTCGTCCTGTGGGTGGACCAGCGGATCGCCGTAGATCTCCGAGGACGACAGGCAGAGGAACCTGGCGCCGTTCGCGGCGGCCAAGTCCAGGGCGTTGAGCGTGCCGATCGAACCGGCGCGGAGTGTGTCGATGGGGCGCCGGGTGACGACCTCGGGGCCGACGGGGATGGCCATGTGTACCACCGCGTCCACCGGGTCGCAGTCGATCGGCTCGGTGACGTCCTGCTTGAGCAGCGTGAAGCGATCGTGATTCAGCAGTTCGTCCAGAGCGGGGAGATGTCCGGCGGACAGGTCGTCGAGGGCGGTGACGTGGTCACCGCGTTGGAGCAGGGCCGCGCACAGGTGCGTGCCGATGAAGCCGGCACCGCCCGTCACGAGGACGTGGCGTGAGTTCATGGGTTCCTCTCGGTGCGAATCGAACTGAGGGGAGGTGGCGGCGTCTCGCGTCGTTCGATCCGGGAGACGCCGCCCGAGGCCGAGGGCAATGGCCAACCCTCATCCCTTGTGTACGGCCAGGCTGTCCCCTCCTTCGTCAGCAGGGCCGTACGTCATGAGGTCACTGAGGTGGCAGGACGCCGGTCCGTATGAGGGCCATCTCCGCTTCGAGGACGGCCCGGCGAAGCTCTTTCGGCGTCGCCGCCGTGACGACAAGGGGCGTGTCGACCGGCCATTGGGCGATGGCGCAGAATTCGCGCTGCCAGGTCAGCCAGATCACCAGCCAGCCGGAATGCTCACGGTTCAGCTCGTCGGCGAATCGATGTCCGGCGTAGTGGTCGATACGCCGGTCCTGTCGGGCGGCGCGGGACGAGCCCGGGTGATGGTTGCCCTTCGGGCGTCGCAAACGTTCGATGGCTCTGCGCAGCGCCATCACGACGCATGCTCCTCGCCGACCTGCTCGGCGATGCGCTCCTGCCGGTTGATCTCCCTGGCCAGGGCGGCGAGGTCGTCGGCGTCAACCGCCGGACTGGCGCCTGCTTCTCGCGCGGCTGTTCCGAAGTCCTCCCACCGCCAGGCCCACAGCCGGCCGATGTCGCTGGTCAGGTATCTCCACGTGTCCGGAACCTGCGGCGTCGGGCTGGGCACGGTACGGACCTCCGGTGCGCGGGAGAAAGCACGTCGCGTTCCCGACGTGAAAGGGCGGTTCGGCGGCCGGTGGGACGTCGGCCGGGTCCGGGGACGGTCGGTGTGGCGTCGCTGAGCGGGCACCAGCACGGGGGTCTCGTCCGAGGGCGTGACGGCGGTGGGAGAGGCCGGGCGGGGGAGCGGCTGCGGACCCCCGGCGCGGCGGAGGGCCAGACGCTCGGCGGCCTGGGTTGAGCTCGGGAGGACGTACTCGTGGTCGTCCTGGTGGGAGCAGGCGTGGGCGTAGGGCGCATGGCCGCAGATGCCGCAGCCCATGGGCATAGGCGTCGATGGGCCGAAGCAGGCGCAGTTGCGCGACTGCGCGGTATCTCGTTCGAGGGTCGCACTAGGGTTGGCCACGGGTCAGGCTCCATCCTGATCAAGGGCTCGTCCGGTCGTTCGCAGCGCCGGCCGGGCCCGCCTTTGCGAGCGCGAGGTTCGACGTCTGTAATGGTGCGATTACAAAACGGCCTCTTGGAAGGTCGCGCAGAGGACTTCGAGCGGCCCTAAAGAGGACTTTCGGTGAGCAAATCGTCGCTGAGGGTTGCCGAAGGGGCCTTCATGGCTGACGCTGGAGTCCTCCAGTAGTCGATCCGCCTCGGGGAGCTCGCATGGCGAGGGAGACCGGCAACATCAAGCTGAAGGCGGCCCGTCAGCACGCGGGCTACGCCTCGCAACAGGCACTTGTCGACGCGCTCGCCCGCGCCGGCCTCGATCTCGGCATCACTGATGCCGAGGTCAGCCTCCGACAGGTACGCCGCTGGGAAAGCCCGACACCGCCTTGGCCACACGCGACCCACCAGCGGCTTCTTGAGCACACCCTCGGTCTGCCGATGGATCAGCTCGGTTTCACGCCGCCGTGGGGTGCGCCGACGGAACGTGCGAGTTCCCCCGTACGTGCCGCGCAGGGAGCCGCGATGCCGCTGCCCCTGCCGTCTCCGGGGAACGGGACGCAGCCCGCGTCGATCGCTCTCGACTACGCCAACGTGACCAGGTCACACCGACGGCTGTATTGGCGTGTTCAGCCGCCGACGATCCGTGCCGCCGTCGCGGAGCATGCCCGGCTGGGCCTGCAACTGCTCAGCGAGATGAGCGGTGCGCCGCAGCAGACCCTCGCCTCCGCGCTGGCCGAATCATTGCTGCTCGTGGGCCGCATCGATTTCTTCGATCTGCGGCAGCCCGACGATGCGGAGAGCAGATTCGTCGAGGCCCTTCAGGCGGCGGGGGCGGCAGACAGCCAGCTTCTCGGGTCGGCCATCCTGGCGCACTCGGCGTTCGTGCCCGGATGGGCCGGCGAACGGGAAGGCGCGGCCGAGCGGCTACGCGCCGCGAGGGTCTATGCGCGGCGTGCGGAGGGCGTACCGGCTCAGTTCACCGCTTGGCTCCACGCCGTGGAGGCCGAGTGTGAGACGCGGTGCGGGAAGCACCGCGAGGCGCTGAAGGCGATCGGCCGAGGTGAGGAAGCCCTCGGCGAGGGGGCCGACGCGGCGTTGCCGGAGTGGTTCGACTGGTTCTCACCGGTGCGGCTGGCGGCATTCAAGGGGAACACGCAGCTCAAGGCCGGGCACCTGCCGCAGGCCAGGGAGACTCTGCTCCAGGCCCTGGCGCAGCTGTCCGACGAGGCGCGGAAGCAGCGCACGGTCGTGCTGGGCGACCTGGCCGCCGTCGAGGCCGCCGAAGGAAACCCCGAGGCGGCCTGCGCACGGGCCATCGAGGCGCTGGATCAGCTCGCCGTCACCTGGTACGCGGCGGGGATGGAGCGGCTTCGCGATCTGCGGCGCTCCATGGACCAGTGGTCTGACCTGGACTGCGTGATGGAGCTCGACAATCGCCTGTACGAATGGAGGACCACCGTCAACGCGCTTCAGCGTTGAACGCGCGGATCTTCCCCGGCAACTCGGCCAGCGAGTCGATGCGCATGGACGGGATGCGGGCGGCATCGGGGTGCGATTGCTGGATCGTGCCCCAAGGGCCTCGGCGAATCAGAGCCGTGGGCATTCCGGCCGTGGTTGCCGGGAGAACGTCGTTGTCCAGACGGTCGCCGACGTAGAGGATCTCGTCCATCGCGAACGGAACTGCGTCGGCGACGCGCTTGAAGAACTCGGGGTCCGGTTTGGAGGCGCCCCAGTCGTCAGAGGTGCCGATGAGGTCGACGTCCTCTGAGAACAGGGTGCGGAGGATGCGTCCGGCCCGGACGGTCTGGTTGCCGGCGATGCCGAGCCACAGGCCGTCGGCGCGGAGCTGGGCCAGGGCGGGGCGGACGTCCGTGTACAGGTCTTCTTCGCCGAAGGTTTCCGGCTGTCCGGCCGCTGCACGGGCTTCGCGTTGTTCGTAGAGGTCGAAGCCGGGATCGAAGACCTGGAAGGTGTCGCGATAGTCGCGGCCTTGGGCGATGATCGCGCCGAACATGGCGCTGAAAGTATGGCTGGGCACACCGAGCCAGTCAGCCCACGTGCCGTATTCGCGGCTTTCGTCGACCAGGCACTCGCCGACATCGAAGACAACGGCTTGGATCATGCTGGCAGCCTATGGGGGAGGCTCGTCTCGGCCCACAGGGACGGGCTGTCATCGGCCCGTACTTCTGCAGGCCGCAGGTGCGCAGGCAGGTCGGCGGCTTGCCCGTCGCGGACATGGCTGGTCCGGCCGACGATCCGGAGTGAGGCGGAGTGCCGGAAGAAGCGTGCAGGGACTCACCAACTCGACGGATCGTCGATCGGGTCGAGCGCCAGAATTGGGAACTTACGGGTGGTCTTGCTCTCGTACTCCCTCAAGCCGGGCTGGTTGTCCATCCACAGGTTGTAGACCCGCTCCCAATCGGGCGAGGCGGCGGTGACGACTCGGGGGATCGCCTTCAAGGTCCGCGTGCCGACTTCCAGCGTCACCTCAGCCATGGCATCAGCGTTGGCAACCCATTCCGGGTCCTTCGGCGCACCGCTGTTGCTGCCACACAGCAGGAAAGTGTTTCCGTCAGAGGTGTAGGCCAGCGGGTTCACGCGGGCCTCGCCGCTGCGGCGTCCCACGGTGTGCAGGAGTAGCAGATTCCTGCCCTCGAACATGCCGCCGACCACTCCGCCGTTGGCTCGGAACTCGGCCACGATCCCGTCATTGAAAGTGCTCACGGGGCCATGTTGGCAGGTGGGCCGACGGGACTATGAAGGGGGAGGGACGGTTCTCCGGGTGATATCTGGTCACGTCAAAGTGCTCTCTTGCCGCCTTCCGCCCGAGCGGTGCAGGGTACGGATGAGTTGGGAGAGCGTCAGCCGAAGTGACGAACCTCACCCTGTTGAAAGCCGGGGAGACCCCGCCGTCCGAGTACAGTTGCCTCCAGATAGGGACATATCGGTCATGCTGGCTGTGGCGGGTATGTTTTTTTTCGACCTCCATTCTGGAACGAACGGTTGGTATTTTTACCGCCGTGATCTTCCTCGAACCTCCACGAACAAGGAGCAGCATGTCCGCACGATTCGCGGAGAAGGTCATTCTCATCACCGGTGCAACCTCCGGGATGGGCCGGGCCGCCGCTGAGCAGATCGCCGCCGAGGGCGGGAAAGTCGTCCTGGCGGCCCGTGGCAAGGAGGCCGGGGGGGCAATGGTGGCCGCCCTGCGTGCCGCCGGGGGTGAGGCGACGTTCATCGCAGCCGACGTGACCGTCGAGGCGCAGGCGGCGGAACTGGTCCGCCAGACGCTCCAGCGCTACGGCCGCCTCGATGGCGTGTTCAACAACGTCGGCGCCGCCACCGCGATGGGCCCGCTCACCGAGATCGACGGGCAGGCCTGGGATGCTGATCTGGCGCTCAACCTGAGCAGCGTCTTCTACGGTCTGAAGTACCAGATCCCCGCGCTGCGGGCGGCCGGTGGCGGCTCCATCGTCAACAACGCCTCCGTCGCGGGCGTCGTCGGGGCGGCGGGCAACGGCTCCTACAGCGCCGCCAAGCACGGCGTGGTCGGGCTCACCCGGTCGGCCGCCCTCGATGAGGCGGCGGCCGGCATCCGGGTCAACGCCCTGATCACCGGCGGCGTCGACACTCCGCTGACCCGGAACGCGCTGGGGGCGACCTCGGAGGAGGACCTGGGTCCGTTCGCCGCGATGCACCCGCTCGGGCGGGTCGGCCAGCCGCAGGAGATCGCCGCGCTCGCGGCGTTCCTGCTGAGTGACGAAGCGAGCTTCATCACCGGAGCCGCGCTCGCGATCGACGGCGGGCTGACCGCCGCCTGAACCGGAGCCGCCGGGATGCGCGGACCAACGGGCGCGCGTCTTGCAGGGCGACCCGACGTCTTCGCTGATCCCCTGGACACCTTTGTGAAAGGTCCCGGCATGGCCATCATCCTGTCCGTCTCCGGAAGCCCTTCCGCCTTCTCCCGCACCGCGCGACTGCTGCGCCATGTGGACGAGGGACTCAGATCCCAGGGTCATGAGGTGATCGCGCTGGACGTCCGCTCGCTTCCGCCGGAGGCGCTGCTGTACGCCGACGCCAGCCATCCCGCGATCGCAGAGGTGATCGCTTTGTTCCGGCGAGCAGCCGGAGTCGTGATCGGCACACCGGTCTACAAGGCCGCCTACTCCGGGCTGCTGAAGTCGTTGCTCGATGTGCTGCCACAGTCCGCGCTCACCGGCAAGACCGTCCTCCCGCTGGCCACCGGTGGTACCACCGCGCACGTCCTGGCCATCGACTACGCCCTGCGTCCTGTGCTGAGTTCCATGAATCCCGCACACATCACACAGGGCTGGTTCACCCTCGACAAGGACATCATGGTGGGCGACGACGACACGCTGACCATCGCTCCGGCCGCAGCCCGGGCTTTGGCCGATGTCACGAACCGGTTTTCACGCGCACTCTGCGGGATGTCACTGCCTGCAGATCGGCCGAGGACTGACCGAAGTCACCAGCCTCACGCTGTCGGCCAGGTACGGATTCGGTGGAATGCCGGGGCCGCCCGCACTCTGTTGGCCTGATCAGGCCAGTTAAGCGAGTCGTCGCGGAAGAGTACTTCCGCCTCGATTCTTGAACGAACGGTTGGTATTTTACCGCCGCGATTTTCACCTAAGTGAGGAGCACACAATGACCACCGCCCCCAATGTCGACACGCTGCAGCGACTTCTCGACATCGAACAGATCAAGCAGCTCAAGGCCCGCTACTTCCGCTTCCATGACACCAAACAATGGGACGAGTTCGCCAAGGTGTTCGCGCCTGACGTCCAGATCGAGATCGACGGGAACGTGCTGCGCGATTCCGCTGCGATGGTCAGCGCTGCCAGCGCCTGGGTCGCGGAAGCGGTCACCGTCCACCGGGCCTTCATGCCCGAGATCGAGATCACCGGTTCCGATTCCGCCACCGGCATCTGGAGCATGGCCGACTACCTCGTCTGGCCGGACAAAGACGGCCTGCCTCAGGGAATGCGGGGCTACGGCTACTACCACGAGGAGTACCGCAAGATCGGCGGCGAGTGGCTGATCAGCCGCTTGAGGCTCGATCGCCTGAAGGTCGAGCTGTTCGAAGGCGGCGTGCCCGCTGTGGGCTGATCCTCCTGGCGGCAACATGACCGATCGCCGGATTGGAACGATCTGCGGCCGTTGGTGAGAGACGGCGGCATCTGCGCCTTCGCGGTTCAGTGCCGCTGTCCTACCACGTATGCCGATTCAGGACCAGGAAGAACAACGCGCGACAGTCGGCGATGGCCGACTCCGCATGTCACCTCTCGCACCACTGACGGGGTCCGTATCTTCGCGGCAATGGCGCGCGACCGCGCCACCTCCCGTCGCACTGGGCCAGCCCTCTTCCGTCCCGCGCCTGAGCCACCAGAGCCAGGCGCCACGACCGGAGTTGTGGAGCCCGTGCCGCTTCATCACTGAACCGCTTAGCCGTCCTCGTGCCGCGCCGGGGGTCGGCTCCGCCCTTTCGCGCGGCACCGTTTGGACATCCTCATGACTCATGTCGCCGGCCAGCCCGACAGACGTTGGCTCATCCTGCTCCTGATATCGGCAGCCCAGTTGATCGTGGTGTTCAACGACGCGATCATGACCGTTGCCCTGCCCTCCGCCCAGGCCGACCTGCACATCTCCGACGGGGGCAGGCAATGGGTGATCACCGCCTACATGCTGACCTTCGGCGGGCTGCTGCTGCTCGGTGGCCGCCTGGCGGACCTGCTGGGACGCAAGCTCGTCTTCATCGTCGGACTCATCGGGTTCGTCCTGGCATCCACTCTCGGCGGTGCCGCGGCCGCCCCCTGGATGCTGCTCGGCGCCCGCGCCCTGCAGGGTGCCTTCGGCGCCCTGCTCGCCCCGGCCGCCCTGTCGCTGATCTCGCTGGCCTTCCCCGACGGCAGAGAACGGGCCAAGGCCTTCGGCGTCTTCTCCTCCATCGTCATCACCGGTGGCGCGCTGGGGCTGCTGGCCGGCGGTCTGCTGACCGAGTACCTCACGTGGCGCTGGGCGATGTTCATCAACATCCCCCTTGCCGTGATTCCCATCCTCGGTGCGCTGGCCTACCTCCCGGCCCACACCGGGCGCGACCGCACCACCCGCCTGGACATCCCGGGCGCGGTGCTGGCCACTGCGGGCATCGTCGTCCTGATCTACAGTTTCACTCTGGCCGCCGACCACGGCTGGGGTGCCGGCGCCACTCTCGGCTCCTTCGCCGCGGCCATCGTGTTGCTGGGCGCCTTCACCCTGGTACAGGCCCGCACCCGCGATCCCCTCCTGCCGTTCCGGATCCTGACGGACCGCATCCGCCTCGGCGCCTACCTGTCGGCCGCGCTGGGAATGCTCAGCGCGTTCGGCCTGCTGCTCTTCCTGACCTACTACCTGCAGACGGTCAAGAACTACTCGGCGGCGCTCACCGGCCTGGCGTTCCTGCCCATGGTCATCGCGCAGATCATCGGCGCCGCCCAGATCAGCGCCCGGCTGATGCACCGTGTCCGGCCCAGGATCTTGATGATCAGCGGCTATCTCGTCGCCGCCGCTTCCGTCCTGCTGCTCCTGCTGCTCGACACCGACAGCTCCTACAGCCCGATCCTGCTCATCGCCTCGATCGGGATCGGCCTCGGGCTCGGCGTCGCCGTTATGCCGGCCACCAGCCTGGCCACGCATGGCACCGGCCACCGGGACGCGGGAGTCGCCTCAGCGATGATCAACGTTTCCCAGCAGCTGGGCGGAGCCATCGGCACAGCGCTGCTCAACACCGTCGCCACCAGCGCCACCGCCGCGTACCTGATCTCCCACCAGGCAGGACAGCCCGGCGTCGCGCTCGTCTACGGCTACCGCATCGGCTACCTGTGGATCGCCGGATTCCTCCTCGCGGCCGGCCTGATCTCGGTTCTGCTGGTCAACGCCGGACCTTCGGACGCCGAAAGCGAGAGCGCCGTCGTCGACGAGCCCGTTGACGAACTTGTCGGTGAGTCCACCGTGTCCACCTGACCGGCCCACTTCCATCTCGACCCGGCGCGCGAACAGGCATCGTCCTGGCAGGCCGCGTCACGCCTCGACCGCAGTGGCCAGGCGACCGTCCTCACGCCCGCCGGGCGAACCATGTCCTGCTCAACCAAAGGTGCAACCCAGTGAACGACGCCATCCGGGGCACGGCGCGCGGAACCGCGCCCGTCCCCCTGTCCGTGCTCGACCTGGTCCCGGTCGGCACCGGGACGACCCCAGCCCAGGCGCTGCGCAGCAGCATCGAGCTCAGCCGGATCGCCGACCGCCGCGGGTACCACCGACACTGGATCGCCGAGCACCATTCGGCGCCCAGCGTCGCCTCGTCCTCGCCGGCGGTGATCCTGGCGCACCTCGCGGCCCACACCCAGCGCGTGCGGCTCGGCTCCGGCGGGGTGATGCTGCCCAACCACCCGCCCCTGATCATCGCCGAGCAGTTCGGCGTTCTGGAAGCCCTCGCCCCCGGCCGCGTCGACCTCGGGCTGGGCCGCGCCCCGGGCACCGACCCGGCGACCGCCGCCGCGCTGCGCCGGAGCGACCAGGGAGGCGGCGACTTCCCGCAGCAGCTCAGCGACCTTCTCCGGTTCCTGGATGACGACTTCCCCGCCGGTCATCCCTACGCCCGGGTCCACGCCGTGCCAGGCCCGGTCCAAGGCGCGACGAGCCGCCCGCCGGTCTGGCTGCTCGGCTCCTCGGGGTTCAGCGCCCGGCTCGCCGGGACTCTGGGGCTGCCCTTCGCCTTCGCGCACCACTTCTCGGCCGACAACACGGTCGCGGCGCTCGACCTGTACCGGCAGTCCTTCCGTCCGTCCACGCTCCTCGACGCCCCCTACGTGCTCATCAGTGTCAACACCATGGCGGCCGACACGGAGCGTGAAGCACATCGCCAGGTCATGGCGGGTGCTCTGGCGATGATCCAGTTGCACGCCGGCCGGCTCGGTCTACTGCCCTCGCCCGAGGAGGCCGAGGCGTACGACTTCACCTCAGCCGAATGGAAGTTCGCTCAGAACTGGATTGCCGACATCGTGCACGGCACCCCGGACGCGGTCCGCAACGGCCTCAACGCGCTGCAGCAGCGCACCGGGGCCGACGAACTGATGCTTACCACCCTCATGAGCCACAGCAACGACGCACGCCTGCGCACCTACGAACTGATCGCCGACGCCTACGGCTTCCCCCAGGACTGATCTGCGGCGTAATCCTGTATTGATCACGATGGAGAACACCAGCATGAATCCCACCACCTCTACGAACAGCCAGCTCGACGGGCAGGCCAAAGCCGCCTTGACGGCACACCTGGTCGCCCGGGCGGCAGCCCTTCAACCGCTGCTGCGGCAGCACGCCGCTCAGGGTGAGGAGAACCGGGCCGTGACACCGGCCGTTGTCGAGGCACTGGGCGAGGCCGGTGTCTTCCGGCTGCTGACCCCCAGACGCTACGGCGGCCACGAGAGCAGCCTGCGGACCCTCATCGAGGTGTCGCAGACGCTGGGGCGGGCCGACGGTTCGGCCGCCTGGGTCGGAATGATCATCTCCGTGACCAACTGGCTCGCCAGTCTCTTCCCCGACCAGGCGCAAGAGGAGGTCTTCGGCGCCGACCCCGACGCACGGGTGAGCGGCGTGGCCGCACCGACCGGCATCGGCGAACGCGTCACCGGCGGCTGGCGGGTGAGTGGCCGCTGGTCGTACAACTCCGGAGCTCCGTATGCGACCTGGGCAGCGGTCGGCGCTCTGCTCAAGGACGACCGTGGCGAGATCGCCGACCAGGCCCTGGTCCTGATCCCGGCCACCGACCTCACCATGGCCGACACCTGGCACACCGCCGGCATGCGGGGCACTGCCAGCAACACCCTGATCGGCACCGACGTCTTCGTCCCCGACCACCGGATCCTGTCGGTTCCGGCCGCCGCACAGGGCTGCTACCCACGCTCGCCCCGCCCAGAGCCGCTCTACGGCGCCGCGTTCGGGTCCATGCTCGTGCTGTGCCTGACCGGGCCCCTGCTCGGCCTGGGCAAGGCCGCCCTCGACGCCGTGGTCGCCGCCGCTTCCACCCCGCTGTCATTCACCACCTACGGACGACGCTCCGACTCGGTCGCTTTCCAGACGCAGATCGCCGAGGCCGCATTGAAGATCGAGACCGCCTGCCTGCACATCAACCGCGCGGCCGACGACGTCGACATGGCAGCGCTCGCCGGGCCGCTGGACTATCCGGCGCGCGCCCGCATCAGAGCCCGGGCCGGACACGCGGTCCAGGAGATCCTCCAGGCGATCACGATCCTGCTCAACGCGCACGGCTCTTCCGCCTTCGCCGAGGCCAGCCCTCTGCAGCGCATCTGGCGCGACGCCAACACCGCCGCCCGCCACGCCGGCTTGGTCCCCGCCGTCGGCCTGGAGGTCTACGGCAAGACCATGCTCGGCGTGGACGAGCACGTCAGCCACATGGTCTGACCCCTACGGCCCGGCCGACACGTCGTCTTTATCGAATCCGTCAAAGAGCGCAGGTGTGATGTGAAGATCGAACGATACGTGGTCGACGGAGTGTTCGTGGAACACGCCGCCCCGGAAGGCACGACCGCCGCACCGCCCATCGTGTTCGTGCACGGCGGCAGTCACGGAAGCTGGCTGTGGGAGAACTGGCTGCCCTACTACGCCGACCTGGGCCGGCACAGCTACGCCTTCAGCTGGTTCAACCACACCGGATCCCAGGACCTCCCGACCGAGGAGTTCGTCCAGCGGAGCATGCTAGACGCCACTCGCGAACTGGACATCGTCGTCTCCCACATCGGCCGGGAACCGGTGCTGGTGGCGCACAGCATGGGTGCCGCGGTGGCGCAGAAATACTCCGAGAACCACCCCGTGCGGGCCCAGGTGCTGCTCGCCCCGGTGCCGTGCACGGCAAGCGCGGGCGAGGCGATCCCGCTGCCGGTGGATCTGTCGGCGCCGTTCCCGCCGATGCCGTACGACATGGCGGTGCAATGGTTCTTCGCCGGGTGCACAGAGCAGGACGCCCGCCGCTACCACGGCCTGATGCCCGACGAATCACCAAAGGCCGTGTGGGAGGCCGCACAGCGCGGGGCGGCCATCGAGCTGGACCGGACCCGGGTGAGCGGCCCCATGCTCGTCATCGCCGGCGGACAGGACGTCGTCTCACCCGCGCCTCTCGTGCGGGAGCACGCCGCCCACTTCGGCGCCGACTACCTCTACCTCGCCGACCGTGCCCACAGCTTGATCCTCGAACCGCGATGGCGCGAGGTGGCCGACCGCGTCAACTCCTGGCTGAGCCGCACCGCCTGGTGAACCTTCGCCGGGTCAGCGGCGCGATGACACTCGAGGTCGGCGACCAGGCGGACGCCCAGGTCGCCGCACCCGAGATCAACGTCACGCCCCAGCTGGTCTTCGTATGAGATCGAGATCCGTACCATCAGAACTCACCCGAGGGCGTCGAGCGCGATTTCGACCACTGCCATGAGCGACACGCGGTCGGGGTTCACTGAACCCATGACCCGCAGACCGTGCATCGTCATGACGAGGTAGCGGGCCACGTCTCGCGCATCACGTTCACCGGACAGCTGGCCATCCGCCTGCGCTTCCGCGACGACTTCATAAAGCGCGTCCTCAAGAACCTCTGTCGTCGACTGCACATGCGCGGCTACCTGCGGGTCGTGGGCGATCCGCCCGACAGCAGCGCCGATGATCAGGCAGGCTTCGCGGCTGCCGTCGCGCACGATCTCGTCCACCGCCGCTACCAGGACATAACGCAACAGTTCACGGCCCGGCGCGCCCTGGCGAAGCTGTTCGACCAGCGGCAGCGCGTAGCCTTCCCGGTAGCGGTCCATCGCCGCGAGGTACAGACCCTCTTTGCTGCCGAAAGCGGCGTACAGCGAGCCGCGGCCCACGCCGGTAGCGTCGACCAGGTCCGAAATCGAAGTGCCGTCGTAGCCGTTGCGGCGGAAGGCATTCATCGCCGCCTCCACGGCCATCTCGATATCGAACTCCCTTACACGCGCCATATCAGGAGTATACGCCCATATCGGAACGAACAGTACAGAATCCGGCGCACGGTTTGAGAGTCGCCTTGCCGGGCCTCCTGAGAGCGAGCTCGACGTCAGCACGGAAGACCGCCGCCAACCTCTTCCGCAGTGCCACGACCTGGGCTTGCGAGCGGCAGGAAGAAGGATCCGCTCATGAGACTTGTCGGCGGCCCTTGATCGGGGGCGCGGCTACGGAAGGATCTCCTGCCGCAGGCCGTCGATGTGGCGGTAGCGGGCTGGGGCCGCCGTGATCAGGCCAGCCACGGTCCAGGGCGTAGGCGACCGGAGCACGGTATTGACCGGCGCGTGGTGGTGAAGGCGGCGACTCGCGCGTGCAGGTTCAGGTAGTCGGGCTCGATGGCGCTGGCGCGGGCGGGAACACCACGGCGGACCTCGCCCCACCGGGGATGGGAGAAGGTGCCATGCGCCGCGGGTTAGACCTGAACCCCGCGTCAATGTCCTCCTTTCTGTCCGCCCAGGTCAGAGGTGCTTTAGGTATTTACGTGGAGGGTATTCCCCACCTCGTGCTCATGCACGTCGGTGATGCCCCCGGGTCGCCGCCCATGCCGCGATCCGGAGGACGATCACCGTGAAGAAGCCTAAGCAGGACAACATCCCGCACCCGCAGCGCAATGGCAGCGGCGGCCTCGACACCGGTCCCCGCAACATCGAGCTCGACCTGCAGAACCCCGACCTGCTCTCACCGCCGGTCACCGACCACGGCACGCTTCCGAACCTGAAGTTCTCCATGTCGATGGCGCACACCCGGATAGAGGAGGGCGGCTGGACCCGCGAGGTCACTCAACGGGAACTGCCGATCGCCTCCACGCTGGCCGGGGTGGACATGAAGCTCAACCCGGGTGCCTACCGTGAGCTGCACTGGCACAAGGAGGCCGAGTGGGCGTACGTGCTGGAGGGCGGCTGCCGGATCGGTGCGGTTGACCAGGAGGGCCGCAACTTCCTGGACGACGTCCGCAAGGGTGACCTGTGGTTCTTCCCCAAGGGCATCCCGCACTACATCCAAGCGCTGGATGAGGGCGTGGAGTTCCTGCTCGTCTTCGACGACGGTCAGTTCTCCGAGAACGCCACGTTCATGATGAGCGACTTCTTCGCCCACACGCCCAAGAGTGTCCTGGCCAAGAACTTCGGCTGGACCGAAGACCAGATGGCCGCCATGCCGGAGAAGGAGAAGTACATCTTCAAGGGCGAGGTGCCGCCCGCCCTCCAATCCGACAAGGTCGTCAGCCCCACCGGCGACGTGCCCGACTGGTTCAGCCACCGGCTGCTCGCGATGGAGCCCGAGCGATTCCCCGGCGGCACCGTACGCGTCGCCGACTCGCGGAACTTCAAGGCGGCCACCACCATCTCTGCGGCACTGATCGAGATCGCCCCTGGCGCGATCCGGGAGCTGCACTGGCATCCGACCGACGACGAGTGGCAGTACTACATCTCCGGTCACGGCCGCATGGGCGTGTTCGCCGGCTCCGGTCTGGCCAACACCTTCGACTTCCAGGCGGGGGACGTCGGCTACGTGCCCTTCGCCTACGGGCACTACATCGAGAACCTGGGCGACGAGCCGCTGGTCTTCCTGGAGATGTTCCGCAACCCGCTGTTCCAGGACGTATCGGCGGCCCAGTGGATGGCCAACCTGCCGCCGCAGGTCAGCGCCGACACGATCAACGTGCCCCGCGAGCTGATCGAGGCGCTGCCCAAGCACAAGCGCCCTCTCGCCACCAGGAACAGATGATCACCTGGCCGGGCCGAGGGCGAGTTGTGATGCCCTTCTGGCCTTGCTTCGCGTGCCGGCGGGGTCACGCCCACCAGCCGGTGAAGGGACCTGAGGCCCACATGGGTGTGCACGCTTCGCAGGTGCAGTCGAACTGACGGCGGTGAGGTGGTGACATCACAGAACGTATGGACGGCGTGCTTTGGCCGTGGGTCGGATTGACGGCTCAACGATCATGATCTGTTCCGTGGCTGTTCCGTGGAAGAGCGGAAGATGGCCAAAGACGATGGAAGTTTCCGGCAAGCGTTCGCCCTGCTCACGCGCTTGATCGAGAAATTTTTCCAGGTGGCTGGTTCCCAGCGAGAAGATCACCCAGATCTACGAGGGGACCAACCAGATCCAGCGGATGGTGATGGCTCGGCAGCTCCTCAAGTAGGGCTTGAGCAGCGAAAACCCCGCCGCAGATGTCTCTGAGGCGGGGTTTCGTGGTTCAGCTCAGGCGGCCCGGCTGCCGGCGGCAAGGCGGCTCAGCAGGCCACCTCGCAGGGGCTCTGAGACTTTCGTCGGGACCGTCGTGTCACCCCGCAGAGCTGAAGGAGAAGGTTCCGCCTCCCACGGTGTAGACGTCGTACAGGCCGCTGCGGCGCAGGAAGGTCGCGCCGGGTGTCAGGGCGGAGCTGGTGGCCGCCGCCGTGGCCAGGGGGACCCAGACCTCGCCGCTGGTGCCGGAAGGGGAGGTGACCTGGAGGTGGAACTGCCGGGTGTTGTCCTGGGCCCATCTGACGGTCAGGGCGCCGCGCGCGGTCGGTGCTGCTCCCTGGGCCCAGGTGACATTGGCCGGGCGGGGCTTGACCTCCCAGGTCGAGTAGCCCGGATTGATCGGCGTCACCCCGAGGAGGGACTCGGTGAGAACCTGGGTCGGACCCGCCGCCCACGCGTGGGCGAGGCTGTCGAATCCCCGGTCGGGCAGGCCGTTGCTCATGACGAACTCCCAGAAGGTGCCGGTGTAGAAGCCGCTGTTCGGATCGACCTGCAGACCCCACAAGCGGCGCAACAGGTCCAGTGCGCCGGCGCTGTCGTCGGCGAGCATGCGTGCCATCAGCTCCCAGGTGTTGTTGAGCGGTTCGATGGTGTGGCCGTAGGGGTCGGCCATGCTTGGGGCCGGTTGGGTGATCTGGCTGCCGTGGGCCTGCCAGCGGTTCTTGAAGTAGGTCAGGATGCCCTGGACGCTGCCCGCCGGGGCGACACCGAGCCGGATGGCGTTCATGTTCGCGTCGAGCGGGAACACGTTGGGCCGGGTGTAGGTGTGCTTGTAGAGGCCCGCGCCGGCGTTCCAGAGCCGGGTGTTGATCGCGGTCTTGAGCGCGGCGGCCTTGGTGGTGTACTCGGTGACCTTGGCCGCGGTGCCGACCTTGCCTTCGAGCCAGATCATGTTCTGCAGCAGTTCGTAGTAGGCGAGGCTGTACTCGGTGACCTCGCCGCTCTGGGTCGTCTGCCAGTAGTCGGGGTCGTTGGTGACCACCAGGCCGTTGGCGTTGAGCCGGGTCGCGTGGTAGGCCGTGGCGGCCTCGAGCCTGGGCAGGAGCGAGGTGATGTACGCGGTGTCGTTCGTGTAGCGGTAGTACTGGACCGCGATGATCGCCGAGTAGGCCGAGTAGGTGACGGCGTAGTCGAAGGCGCCGCATCCCCGGAAGCCGACGGCGCTCGTCAGGCGGCCGTTGTTCGCCTGCAGGTTCATGATCGCGTTGATGGAGCCCTTGACGTACGGGACGCTGTTGGTGCCCAGCGACAGCTGTGCCACCGGGTTGGTGATCAGGAGATCGCCTGACCAGATCGCGCGGTCGCGTTTGGCGCCGTCGAAGATGACCGGCTGGGTGAAGCAGGGGGCGACACCGGCGGGCACCATGTCCATCTGGGTGGTGTAGGCGCCGGCGTACCACATCCTGTTCAGCTGATCGTCGCTGGACATGAACCAGCCCTGGTACTGCGCCGGTCCCGCGCGGTAGGCCTTGAAGTTCAGCCCTGCGGCCGTGAGGCTGACGGTGCCGGCCGTCCTCAGCTCGATCGCGGCGAACCGGAAGCCGCCGCGAAGGCCGCCGGTGTACCTTTGGGCGCCGGTGACGGTCAGGTTGATCTGCGCGCCGCTGTCGTTGACGAACGCGCCGCTGCTGTTGGTGAGGAAGCCGAGGGCCTCGCTGGTCGAGATACGCACCGTGTTCGACGTCGCCGGGGCTCTCGGCGTCGAGGCGGAGACGGTGACGTAGGGCGTGCCGCCGACTTCCTTGCCGAAGTCGAGTACGACGGCCGCCGGCTGGCCTCCGGGCGCGACGGTCAGCACCGCCGAACCGGAGCCCTGACCCGCCAGGACCCCCGCGTTGGTGACGGACCCCTGCGTCCGGACGATGCGTACGGGCCGCACGTCGTCGCTGGACGGTCCTGGCACGAGGCTCTGCCAGTTGGGGTTCGCCGGCCAGGTCGGCAGCGCCGCCGCGAGCGGGCCTCCGGCCGGCAGCATGACCACGACCAGGGCCGTGACGAGGGACACCAGCCCGCCGACGGTCACATACCGACGCTGGTGCTCTACTGCGGGTGCGCCGGATCCACGAATATCCTGCACGGGAATCTCCTCATCGAGACGTACCCGGCCGCCATACGAGTGGAATGCGTCCGGAGGCGGGGCAGAGTTCTTGGGATTTCGAGCATGCTGTCGCCCGCTTTTCGTAGGGGACTGCGCGATGATCAGGGCTTAGCCGCATTGCCGTGAAGGCGAACGAATCAGCTGGGACGCCGTAGGCGGCGTAGTCGTTTTCCACGCCCGGCAAATGTGGCCGTGTGGTGTCGATTCGCCGGGACCTCGAGTGTCGGCTTGGACATCAGCTGCCATTCGGACCGTGCCATGCTTTACGGCATGGTGTGGCTGCCTTTGACGAAGGTGGGATTTCCTACCGGCTTGGGTCAGATGACGATTTACGGTAGGCGGTCGCGCTGTCGGCCTTTCTTATGCCGGCTGACCGGAGGAACCGAGACGCGGCTGCGCACGGCGGATGAGCCGGGTTCCGCCAACAGGCGAAGCTCTTCTGGAAGAAGGCACTCATGGAGAAATGCATGTTGGGACGGTTATCGTCGATGGGACAGGGCTACCAGGAGGGGGCGCTCGCGGGAAATGGCTGCGCCGACCTGGGATCGAGGAACAGCCTATTCCCGCAGACTGGCCTGGCCCACCTCTTATGGATTTCCAGAAGATGTGATCAGGATTCGTCGCGAAGGCCATGTTCATGCGAACAGGAACGTCATCGTCTACGGGGGTGGGGAAGGTTCCACACATCCCTCCTTCTGTGCGTTAAAACGATTTAATCGTTCTGTTACTTTTAACGTAAACGTCACCCGCCCCGTCGTCAAGGGGTGTATTGGATGTCGATTCCCATCCTCATCGTCATGCCCAAAGCCTCGATAGGGAGAACAACCGCATACCGCGACGCTGTTCGAAACGCGGCCATCGTGGCATGGCGATCCAGAAACGCGACTCTATGGAACCTGGGGACACGGCAGCCTGGATGAAGCCGGCGCGGCTACTTGTCTTGGCGAAACAAAGCTGGGTCCGTCGACCGAGGTCGACGGACCCAGCTGGGGCTTTCAGGCACGGGGCCGCGCCGCACGAAGAAGCCATCCCTTACCGCCGCACGAAGAAGCCATTCCTTACCTGCGTGTGCGTCCCCGATCTGGAAATGTTCGCCGAGCGGCAGGGGTGCGCAGCCTCGTGAAGATGCTGCGATCGATAGGCGCGCCGCCGGCGGGATGCAGGCTTCGGCGTGGGTACCGGCGGAGCGCCCGAGGGGTACCGGCGGAGCGCCCGAGGGGTGTCGGTGTTAGCGGAGGAAGGCCGCAGCCACGCCCGCGTCGACGGGGATGTGCAGGCCGGTGGTGTGCGACAGGTCGCCGCCGGTCAGGGCGAACACCGCGTTGGCGACGTGCTCGGGGAGCACCTCGCGCTTCAGCAGTGTGCGCTGTGCGTAGAACTCGCCGAGTTTGTCCTCTTCGACCCCGTACACGGCCGCCCGGTTGGCGCCCCATCCTGAGGCGAAGATGCCTGAGCCGCGCACGACCCCGTCAGGGTTGATGCCGTTGACGCGGATGCCGTGGCCGCCCAGTTCGGCGGCCAGTAGCCGGACCTGGTGGGCCTGGTCGGCCTTGGCCGCGCTGTAGGCGATGTTGTTCGGTCCGGCGAAGATGGAGTTCTTGGAGGAGATGTAGACGATGTCGCCGCCCAGGTTCTGCTCGATCATGATGCGGGCCGCCTCGCGGGAGACCAGGAACGAGCCGCGTGCCATGACGTCGTGCTGCAGGTCCCAGTCGGCGATGGTCGTCTCCAGGAGTGGCTTTGACAACGACAGGCCGGCGTTGTTGACGATCAGGTCGACGCCGCCGAAGGCCAGCACGGCCGCGTTGAGGCCGTTGCGGATGTCGTCCTCGCTGGTCACGTCCGCTGCCACGGCAATGGCGACGTCCGGGGAGCCGAGGCCGGCGGCGATCTTCTGGGCGGCGTCCAGGTCGCGGTCGGCGACGACGACGCAGGCGCCTTCGGCGGCCAGGCGGCGGGCGGTGGCCGCGCCGATGCCCGAGCCGCCGCCGGTCACGAAGGCGATCCTGGTCGCCAGTGGTTTGGGCTTGGGCATGCGCTGGAGCTTGGCCTCCTCCAGCGTCCAGTATTCGATGCGGAACTTCTCCGCTTCGCTGATCGGAATGTAGGCCGAGACCGATTCGGCGCCGCGCATGACGTTGATCGCGTTGAGGTAGAACTCGCCGGCGACTCGGGCGGTCTGCTTGGTGGCGCCGAAGGAGAACATGCCGACGCCGGGGACCAGGACGATCGCCGGGTCGGCCCCGCGCATCGCGGGGGAGCCCTCGACCGCGTGGCGGTCGTAGTAGGCGGCGTAGTCGGCCCGGTAGAGGGCGTGGAGTTCCCGCAGGCGTGCGGCCACGACGTCCAGGGGAGTGTCGGCGGGCAGGTCCAGGACGAGTGGTGAGACTTTCGTGCGCAGGAAGTGGTCGGGGCAGGAGGTGCCCAGGGCGGCCAGGCGGGGGTGTTCGGCGCGGGAGAGGAAGTCGAGCACGACGTCGGCGTCGGTGTAGTGGCCGACCTGCGGCCGGTCGGTCGAGGCCAGGCCGCGGATGAGCGGGAACAGTTCGGCGGCGCGGGCGTGCCTCCGCTCCGGCGGCAGCGGTTCGTAGCCGGGGATGACGGGGCCGAAGGGTTCGGGCCGGCCGTGGGTGGCGAGGTAGGTCTCGGCCAGGCGGATGATCTCCAGCGAGTTCATCTGGCACTCCGCGGAGGTCTCGCCCCAGGCGGTGATGCCGTGGCCGCCCAGGATGACGCCGATCGCGCGCGGGTTCGCCGCCTTGATCGCCGCGATGTCCAGGCCGAGCTGGAAGCCGGGACGCCGCCACGGCACCCATGCCACCCGGTCGCCGAAGATCGCCTGGGTCAGTTCCTCGCCGTCGGCGGCGGTCGCGATCGCGATCCCGCTGTCGGGGTGGAGGTGGTCGACGTGGGCCGCGTCCACCAGGCCGTGCATCGCGGTGTCGATGGACGGCGCCGCGCCGCCCTTGCCGTAGGTGCAGAAGTCGAGGGCTTCGACCATCTCGTCCTCGTGTTCGGCCCCCGGGTAGACGCCGGTCAGCGCCCGCAGGCGGTCGAGCCGGAGCACCGCCAGGCCGGTGGCCGTGAGGGTGCCGAGGTCGCCGCCGGAGCCCTTCACCCACATCAGGTCGACGGGCTGGGCGGTGACCGGGTCGATCTGGCTGCCCTTGGCGGAGGCGTTTCCTCCTGCGTAGTTGGTGTTGCGAGGGTCCGCGCCCAGCTCGTGGCAGCGGTTCAGCAGGTCGTCTACAACGCTCATGGTGGTTCAGGCTCCCCAACCGGCCTGGGTGCCGCCGACACGCTCGGCGACGATCTTGTCGAAGTAGCCCGACGCCTTGTACGCGGCGATCGGGTCGGGGTCCAGGCCGCGCTGCTCCCGCCAGGCGGCGAGCGACGGCCGGACGTCGGTGTTGTACGCGTCCATCAGCACCGCGTTCGCGCCCAGCACGTCACCGCTGTCCTGGGCGGTGCGCAGCGCGACGGCGTCCACGAGCAGTGCCTTGGTGGTGGCTTCCTGCACGTTCATCACCGAGCGGATCTGGCCCTGGATCTTCGGCTCGATGTTGTGGCACTGGTCGAGCATGAAGGCCACCCCGGTCGCCGGGTCGAGGCCGCCGCCCCTGACGACCTCGTACATGATCCGGAAGAGCTGGAACGGGTCGGCCGCGCCGACCATGAGGTCGTCGTCGGCGTAGAAGCGGGAGTTGAAGTCGAACGCGCCGAGACGGCCCGCCCGCAGCAGGGACGCCACGATGAACTCGATGTTCGTGCCGGGCGCGTGGTGGCCGGTGTCGACGCAGACGGTCGCCTTGGGTCCCAGCGCCAGGCAGTGCAGCAGAGAGGTGCCCCAGTCCGGTACGTCGGTGACGTAGAAGGCCGGCTCGAACAGCTTGTACTCCAGCAGAATGCGCTGGTCGTCGCCGAGCCGGGCGTACACCTCGGCGAGGGCCTCGGAGAGCCGGTCCTGGCGGGCCCGGATGTCGTCCTGGCCCGGGTAGTTGATGCCGTCGGAGAACCAGAGCTTCAGGTCACGCGATCCCGTGGCGTCCATGATGTCGACGCATTCGAGCAGGTGGTCGGTGGCCTTGCGGCGGATACGCGGATCGGGGTTGGTGACCGAGCCCAGCAGGTAGTCGTCGTCCTGGAAGACGTTGGCGTTGATCGCACCCAGCCGCACTCCCTGGTCGACCGTGTATTCGGCGAGCAGGGAGTAGTCGGAGACCTTGTCCCAGGGGATGTGCAGGGCCACGGTCGGAGCCGCGCCGGTGAAGGCGTGCACCTGGGCGGCGTCGGCGATCTTCTCGAAGGGGTCGCGCGGCACCCCCTTCTGGGCGAACACCTTGAACCGGGTTCCGGAGTTGGCGTACGCCCATGAGGGCGTCTCGATAGCCAGGTCGTCGAGCCCGGCGGGCAGGTCGGTCATGCTCTCAAATCCCCGCATTCCAGAAGCGTGTGTTTTCGTGGACGGCGGATGAGGCCGGGCGACGCGGCCCCACCCGCCGGTCTGTCAGCCGATGGAGTCGACGTTGGTCTTGTCCACGAGGGTGACGGGGTTGAACACCTCACGCTCGGCGGCGTTGGAGAACTGGATCGGCTGCTTGTTCAGGGCCTGCTCGCCGAGGGTGACGGTCAGGGCGCCCATGGCGGTGGGGTCCTGCGCGACGGTGGCGGCCAGCAGATCGGCCTTGATCGCGGTCAGGGCCTCGGGGTCGGCGTTGAAGCCGACGCTGACGATGTCGGTGACCGGGCTCTTGCCGGCGTCCTTGATGGCGTTGGCGGCGGCCACGCCCATCGGGTCGTTGCAGGAGAACACGCCGGCGACATCGGGGTTGGCCGAGAGGATGTCCTTCATGACCTTGTAGCCCTCTTCGGCCTTGGAGTTGCCGGAGAGCTCCGCGACGACCTTGTACCCGCGCGCTTCGATCTCCTGCTTGAAGCCGGCGTTGCGGCGGGCGGCGTAGGTCGCCGACGGCTCACAGGTGATGGAGGCGACGTTCTTGCTGTCGCCGCCGTTGGCCTGGATCTGCTTGTCCATGAACTCGGCGGCCAGCTTGCCGCCGCCGGCGTTGTCGGAGATGACGATCGCGTCGTACGGGGTCCCGCCGCCGCCGATGTCGTTCACGATCACTGGAACGTTCTCGGCCTTGGCCTTGGCGATGATCGGGCCCAGCGCGGTCGGCTTGAACGGGCTGATGATCAGCAGGTCGACGCCCTGGTCGATGAGCGCGGAGGCGCCGGTGACCATCTCGTTCTCGTCGCTCTTCTCGTCGTGGAGCTTGATGTCCCAGCCCTTGGCCGCGACGGCGTCCTGGGTGCCCTTGGCCATCTTCTGGAAGAACTCGTACTGCATGTCGTAGACGGAGAAGCCCACAGTGATCTTCTTGTCGGCCGGGGGAGCCGAACTCGTGGCCGCGGTCTCGCTGGAGTCCGAGCAGCCGGCGAGGGTCAGCATGCCGAGGAGGGCAAGAGAAACGATCTTCTTCGTGCGCATGTGACGTGTCTTTCTAGGTGGGGGGTCGGTCAGGACGTTGGGCGCAACGCCCTGCGGAAGGAGCCGGGGGCGGCGAAGCGGGTGCGGAGACCGTCGATGGTCAGGGCGACGATGAGGACGAGACCCAGGACGATGCGCTGGTAGGCGGACTCGACACCCTGGCTGACCAGGACTTCGTTCAGGACGCTCACGAGGAAGACGGCGGAGAAGGTGCCGATGAGGGTGCCCTTGCCGCCCTTGAGGGCGGTGCCGCCGAGGACGACGGCGGCGATCACCTTGAGCTCGAAGCCGTCCTGGGCGGACCCGTCGGCGGTCCACACCCGGGTGATGTAGGTCAGTGCGGCGATCCCCACGGTCAGACCGACCAGGACGAACACGAACAGCCTGATCCGGGTGTCGGAGATGCCGCAGAACCGGGCGGCCGACGGTGACGACCCGTAGGCGAGGGTGCGGCGGCCGATCGCGGTCCGGCGCATCAGCACCCAGCCCGCCGCGAACACGGCGACCATGATGAGGAAGGGCACCGGCAGCCCGGCGAGGTTGAGGCTGCCGATCTTGGCGAACGGTGAGTCGACGTGCTCGTAGGGCAGGGTCTGGGGGCCGTCCTGGGTGAGCAGGTAGGCGATTCCCCGGAAGACGAACAGCGAGCCCAGGGTCGCCACGAAAGGCGGAACCTTGAGCTGGGTGATCAGGCCGGCGTTCACCAGGCCGCACAGCAGGCCCGTGGTGATCGCGGCCGCGACGGCCGCCGCCGTCCCCCCTCCGTTGAACGCCATCAGGGTGACCACGCTGGTGAGCGCGAGCTGGCCGCCCACCGACAGGTCGAAGGCGCCGCTGGCGATGGCGAAGGTCATGCCGACGGCGACGATGCCGACGTAGGCGCTCTCGCGCAGGACGGACTGCAGGTTCTCGATCTCCAGGAAGCCGGGCGCGACGGCCGGCGTACACAGGAGCAGGAGGATGAGGAGTGCGGTGACTCCCCAGGTGTCCCACAACCGGCCCAGGGAGACCTTCGGCGATCTGCTGCCGGTGACAGGCTGTTCCGCGGGCTTCTGGGTCGTCGTCTGGGTGCTCATGCCGCACTCTCCTGGACCCTCGCCGGGACCCGGTTCGGTTTCGTTCCGCGCTTCTCCCGGCGGCGCAGAGCCAGCAGCGCCAAGGCCGCGATCAACAGCAGTCCCACGCTGATGCGCTGGTAGGCCGGGGGCGTGTTGAGCAGGTTCAGGCCGTTCCTGATCGTCTCGATCATCACCGCGCCCAGAACGGTGCCGATGACCGAGGCCCGGCCGCCGAGAAGGGCCGTGCCGCCCAGGACCACGACCGTGATCGCGTCGAGTTCGAAGCCGAGCCCGAGCTGGCCGTTGCCCTTCTGGAGCTGGCTGGAGATCAGCAGACCCCACAACCCGCCGGACAGGCCGACCAGGACGTAGACGGCGATCCGGATGCGGTCGACCGGCAGCCCCGACATCCGGGCGGCGTCACGGTTGGACCCGATCGCGCAGACCCAGCGGCCGAACCGGGTCCGGTTGATCGTCCACCAGCCCAAGGCGGCGACCACGACTGCCAGCACGATCGGCATGGGGATGCCGAGCGGGCGGCCCGCGACCAGGTACTTCAGGCCTGGTGAGCTGACGATCTGGTCGTGCCCGTCGGTGTAGGCCAGAGACGCGCCACGGACGATCACCATCGTCGCCAACGTGGCGATGAACGGGGTCACTCCGAGTTTGGTGATGACCAGCCCGTTGGCCAGGCCGATGAGCGCGCCGACGCCGAGCGCCGCGATCAGCGAGAAGGCCAGGGACTGCCCGGCGATGAGCGCGCTGCAGCAGGCGACCCCGGCCAGAGAGACCGTCGAGCCGATCGACAGGTCGAACTCGCCCATCGCCAGGCAGAAGGTCATGGCGATGCCCGGGATCGCGAGGATCGCGGCCGCCACCAGGACGTTCTCGAGGTTTCCCGCGCTGAGGAAGGTGTCGGTGGTGATGGCGAGGATCGCCGCCACCAGGACGAGCGGTACCAGCAACGGCACCTTCTTGATCGTGTTGATCATCGTTTGCTCCGCTCCTCGGAGAAGATGCGGCGCCCGGTCGTCGCGCAGGCCACGACGTTCTCCTCGGTCCGGTCATCTCCGGTGAGGTGCCCGACGATCTCGCCGCCGGCCATGACGTAGACGCGGTCGCTGACGCCGAGAAGCTCGGGCAGGTCGCTGGAGACCATGAGCACCGCCGCTCCGTCGCCGGTGAGAAGGTTGATCAGCCGGTGGATCTCGGCCTTGGCGCCGATGTCGACGCCCCGGGTCGGCTCGTTGAGCAGCAGGAGCCTGCCGCCCGGGGCGAGCGCGCGGCCGAGCAGGACCTTCTGCTGGTTGCCGCCGGAAAGCTGGCCGATGAGCTGGTCGGGGCCGGTCGCCTTGACGTTGAGCCGCCGGTGGTAGCCGGCGTACACGTCGGTCTCCTTGGCCGGTGCTATCAATCGGGTGACCGCGCTGCGGACCCTGTCCAGGATGGAGATCGTCAGGTTGTGGCGAATGGACAGGTCGGGCAGGTTGCCGGCCGCCTTGCGGTCCTCGTGCAGGAACCCGATGCCCCGGGCCATGGCGTCGCCGGGGTCGCGGGGCCTGAAGGGTTCGCCGTTCAGCGCCATGGTCCCGGAGTCGACGCCCAGCGCGCCGAAGATCAACTGCGACAGCTCGGGCTGGCCGGCCCCGGCGATGCCTCCGATGCCGACGACCTCTCCGGCCCGGATCGTCAGGGAGACGTCTCGCAACCGCCGTCCGGCGCTGACGTCCGTCAGTTCGAGCACGACCTCTCCGCCGCCGACCTGGTCTCGGTGGAAGACCGATTCGACGTCGCGGCCGACCATGTGGCGGACCAGTTCGTCGGGATCGGTTTCGGTGATGTCGCAGGTGCGGATGTGCTTGCCGTCGCGAAGGACGGTGACCCGGTCGGCCAGGGCGAAGACCTCGTCGAGGCGGTGGCTGACGTAGACGACGCTGCGACCTTCTTCGCGCAGCCGCCGGACGACGTCCAGTAGCCGCGTGACCTCGTCGGCCGACAGCGCGGCGGTCGGTTCGTCCATGACGATGATCCGGCCGTCGACAGACAGCGCCTTGCAGATCTCGACGAGCTGCTGCTCGGAGACGGTCAGATCCCCGACCGTGGCGGTGGGGTCGATGCGAACTCCCAGACCCTCGAACAGTTCGCTGGTCCGACGGTTGATCGCGGAGTACCGGATGCCTCTGGAGATCCCGCTATGGGGTTCCCGGCCGGAATAGACGTTCTCCGCGACCGTCAGGTCGGGATAGAGATTGAACTCCTGGTAGATGACGGCGATGCCGGCCGCGAGCGCGTCGGCGGGCCGTCGGGGGCGGTAGTGGTCCCCGGCCAGCCGCACCTCGCCGGAGCTCGGGCGATGGACACCGCCCAGGACTTTCAACAGCGTCGACTTGCCGGCCCCGTTCTCGCCGACGAGGGCGTGTACCTCGGCGGGCCGGATGTCGAAGCGCACCGAGTCCAGCGCTCGGATGCCGGGGAACTCGACGGTGAGGTCGTTCACCTCGAGCAGTGCTCGATCGCCCCGGGGAGGGGGGTCGCTTCCCATGTTCCCTCACGCCCTCTTATGAAGAAAAAACGTTTTAATAAATCGTGTCTGGAGGAACGTAGATCTAACTCCGATGACTCGTCAAGGGTGCAGTTTTGCGGCGTGAGATCTATTGACACGTTTCAATCGGACCGCCACAGTGTGGCGAGCATCGCTGCTCTGCCGAGTCCTTGTGAGGTCACCCGTGCCAAGATCCGAAACCGGTTCGCGTGACGTGACGGTCGGCATCAAGGAGGTCGCCCAGCAGGCCGGAGTCTCACCCGGGACCGTCTCCAACGTGCTGAACCGGCCCGAACGGGTGGCTCCTGAGACACGGGCGCGGGTTCAGCGGGTCATCAAGGAACTGGGATTCGTGCGCAACGGTTCGGCCTCCAGCCTGCGGGCCGGTCATGGCCGGATCGTCGGGCTGATGCTGCTCGACCTGGGGAACCCGTTCTTCGCCGAAGTGGCCCGCGGCGTGGAGGACCTGATGAGCGAACGCGACTACGGCGTGATCCTCTGCGGGTCGGCGAGTCAGGCGGGGCGTGAGGCCCGCAACATGCGGATGCTCGCCGAGCAGCAGGTACGCGGTGTCCTGGTCACCCCCGTGAGTGACAGCCGAGGGACCCCGGCGCTGCTGCGGGAACGGGGCATACCCACGGTCCTGCTCGACCATCCGGCCACTCGCGGCGATCAGTGCTCGGTCACGGTCGACGACGTGACCGGCGGCTGGCTGGCCGTCAACCACCTGCTGGAACGCGGCGCCCGCGACATCGTGTTCCTCGGCGGGCCGCTGACCATCCGGCAGAACGCCGACCGGCGCAAGGGCGCTCTCCGGGCGTTGCGGGAGGCCGGCGCGGGGACGCTGCGTGAGGTGATCGTCGACGAGATGAACTCACGCGCCGGCCATGAGGCGGCGGAGCGGCTTCTCGCCGAACTGCCCGACGCGGTCTTCTGCGCCAACGACCTGCTCGCCATGGGGGTGCTGCGGGTCTTCCTCCAGCAGGGGGTCAGGGTCCCGGGCCGGGTCCTGGTCGTCGGCTACGACGACATCGAATACGCCGTGGCTTCGGCGGTTCCGCTGACTTCGGTCCGTCAGCCGCCCTACAAGCTCGGCCGGATCGCCGCGAAACTGCTGCTCGACGAGTGCGACAACCCGGGAGAGCACGCTCATCAGCAGATCATGTTCCAGCCCGAGCTGATCATCCGGGAGTCGACGAGCCGATGAGCGCCACCATCGCCGCGGTCGATCTCGGCGCCTCCAGCGGTCGCGTCATCAGCGCCGAGGTCGACGACGGCAAACTGGACATCACCGCGATCCATCGTTTCCCGAACCGGTCCGTCCGGGTGAGCGGAACCCTGCACTGGGACATCCTGGGCCTGTACGCCGACGTCCTGGACGGGCTGCAGCGCATCGACACCGCTCGCCTCGACTCGCTGGGCATCGACTCGTGGGCCGTCGACTACGGGCTCCTCGACCGGAACGGCCGGCTGATCGGCAATCCGGTCCACTACCGGGACGAACGCACGGCCGCCGTCATCGAGCGAGTACACCGCCAGGTCTCCCCGCAGCGCCTCTACGAGGTCACCGGCCTGCAGCATCTCCCCTTCAACACCCTCTACCAACTGGCCGCCGAACCGTTCCTGGCGCAGGCCGAGACCCTGCTGCTCATCCCTGATCTGATCTCGTTCTGGCTGACCGGGCAGCGGGGCGCCGAACTGACGAACGCCTCGACCACGGGCCTGTACGACACGAGCCGTGGGACCTGGTCGGATGAACTGATCGCGGCATTGTCGCTGCCGGCCGGCATCTTCCCCGAACTACGCGCACCCGGCGCACCCGCCGGACGGCTCCTCCCCGGCGCCGGAGCCTTCAGCGGAACCCCCGTCACCACGGTGGCCTCTCACGACACCGCCTCTGCCATCGCGGCGGTACCCGCCACGGGTCCGGACTTCGCCTACATCTCCTGCGGCACCTGGTCCCTGGCCGGAGTGGAGACGACCGCGCCGATCCTCACCGAGGCCGCGCGGGCCGCGAACTTCACCAACGAGACCGGCGTCGACGGGACCATCCGCCACCTGCGCAACATCATGGGACTGTGGCTGCTGTCGGAGTCGCTGCGCGCCTGGAAGGTCGCCCCCGCTGACCTCGGCGCGCTTCTCGATCAGGCCGCCGGCCTGCCTGCGCTGCGCAGCGTCGTCGACCCCAACGACCCCGCCTTCCTGCCCCCCGGCGACATGCCCTCTCACATCGCCCGGCGTTGTGCCGAGACAGGCCAGCCCGTTCCCGGCACCAAGGCCGAGGTCGTCCGCTGTGTGATGGACAGCCTCGCGCTCGGCCACCGCGCCGCGATCCGCCAGGCCCTCGCGTTGTCCGGACAGCGGGCCGACGTCATCCACATCGTCGGAGGCGGCGCCCAGAACGCGCTCCTCTGCCAGCTCACCGCCGACGCCACGGGCATCCCCGTCGTGGCCGGGCCGGTCGAGGCGACCGCTCTGGGGAACATCGGGATTCAAGCCCGATCCCTCGGTCTCATCCCCAGCCTGCCCTCCCTTCGATCTCTCATCTCAGCGACACAGCCCTTGCACCACTACGAACCACAGGGTTCCGCGGCCTCCTGGAACGAGGCCGCCGACCGGACCTCTGTTTAAGCGAAAACGCAATTCCATTCGGCGATATATGGGCGCCGAATGGCGCTTCGGCATGTCCGCATTCGAATGCAAATGATTCCGGAATTCGGTCTTGACGCTCACCAATGAAACGCTTAGGTTGATTGATGAGCACATTAAAACGATTTAATACACACCGGGAACGTCGGTGTCCGCGGCCCGGGTCTCCGCCGACACCGACCTCCCAGCCTGGGGACTCCTTCCTGGCAGCCCTCGGCTTCATCGGGGATCGACCCACCGATTTCGCTCAGCAACGGAACATCTGCGAACTGGCATTCAACAGCCGGACCCGATGATTTCCGACTGGAAATGGAAGGAGCAGCCATGCCGGTGAACAGAAATTCACGGCGCACTCTGGCGATGGGTCTTGCCATCGCCGTGGTCGCGCCGTTCATGGTCACCAACACCCCTGCCGTCGCCGCGGCGCCGGGAGGAAACGTCGAAGTCGAACGGCTCGGCGTGGACGGCCGGTATGACAACCCGCTCGGGCTGGACGACGTGCAGCCGGTCCTCAGCTGGCAGTTCGCCGAGACCTCACAGGCCCGGTCGCACGCCTGCCACCAGCCCGGCGCCGTCGTGGCCTGCCCCGGCGACAAGCAGACCGCCTACGAGGTGCAGGCGGCCGAGTCGGCGGAGAAGCTGGCCGCGGGTGACCTGATCTGGACCACGGGCCGGGTGCGGAGCGCGGACCAGCGGGTCATCTTCCGGGGAACGCTCCACTCCCGGCAGTCCGTCTTCTGGCGCGTCAAGGTGTGGGACGCCGACGAGCAGGAGTCCGCCTGGTCGACGCCGGCCCGATGGACCGTCGGTCTGCTGGAGCAGAGCGACTGGGGCCAGGCCCGCTGGATCGACTTCCCCGACCGCACCGAGAACCAGCCGCTGCCGATCTTCGCGCGGCAGTTCCAGATCCCGGCGAACAAGCAGGTCGCCGACGCGCGCCTCTACCTGTCGGGCGTCGGTCTGCACCACACCACGATCAACCGGCAGGAACTGACCGACGAGGTGCTCGCGCCGGGCAACTCCAACTACCAGTTGTCCAGCGAGTACCGCACCTACGACATCACCAAGGCGCTGCGCTCGGGCGACAACACCATCGGCGTGCAACTCGGCAACGGCCCCGCCTACGTCCGCCGCAGCGTGACCAACCCGGCCGTAGGCCGCACCTCGCCCTACTCCTGGTGGCAGAGCCAGCCCAAGGGGAACGGCACGCTGACCGCCGACGTCGCGGTCGGCGCGACGAACGTCAAGGTCGACAGCGTCGCCAACTACCACGTCGGCGGCACCGTCAACGTCGACACGGGCCAGGGCGGTGACCGCCTGGAGTCCAGGACGATCACCGCGATCGGCACCGCCGGAGCGGCCGGGACCGGCATCACCTTCACTCCCGCCCTGTCGATCGCCCACCCCACCGGCGCGAAGGTGACCGGCTCGGGCAACAACCTCGCGGCCAGCGACGCCTCCGCCGGCGCCGCTGTGACCCCGCGCCTCATCGGCCGCGTCGAGATCGACTACAGGGACGGCACCTCCGACACGATCGTCACCGACCGGTCGTGGCGGACCGCGCTGGGCCCGCTCGTCACCGACGCGTGGTACTCGGGTTCGGACTACGACGCCCGCAAGGAGCAGCCGGGCTGGGACAAGCCCGGCTCGAACCTGACCGCGACGGCCAAGCGCCGTGACGGCTCGCCCACCGGTTGGGTCAGCGCCGGGATCGCCCCGCCGCCGAACCTGGCCACCAAGCTGGTCGCCCGGACCGCCGACCCCGTCCGCGAGCAGGAGACCTTCAAGCCGATCTCGGTGACCAACCCCGTACCGGGCACCTGGGTCTTCGACTTCGGCCAGAACATCGTCGGATGGCCGAAGCTCAACCTCGAGCAGGTTCCCGCGGGCACAGCGGTGAAGATGCAGCCGGCGGAGTCGCTCAACGCCAACGGCACCGTCAACTCCTCGTCCCTGATGGGCGGCGGCACCTCACGCGGCACCAACCTCTTCAACACCTACACGGCCTACGGCGCCGCCGAGGGCGAGGTCTGGCACCCGAACTTCAACTACTTCGGCATGCAGTGGGTCCAGGTCACCGGCCTGCCCGAGGGCTACACCCCCACGGCCGACCTGATCACCGGCGTCCGCCTCCAGGCCGACACCGCCCAGGTCAGCGAGTTCAGCAGCTCCAACGCGCGGGTCAACCGCATCCACAAGATGGCGCGGTACTCCTTCGCCGGGAACATCATGTCGGTCTTCACCGACTGCCCCGGCCGCGAGAAGCTCTCCTACCCCGCCGACTACACCATGCCGATGGGCTCCATCCACCGGAACTTCGACCTCGACGCCTTCATGCGAACGACGATGCGCCACCTCGTCGAAGGGCAGTCGGTCGCGGACACGTCCATGGCCGGAAACGTCGCGCTCAAGACGCCGGTCTACGACTGGGGCTACACCGGCCAGTTCGGTGACGAGATCAACTGGGGCAACGCGATCATCCTGGTCCCGAGCATGTTGTACGAGTACTACGGCGACACCCGGACGATGGCGCAGTACTACCCGCAGATGGTGAAGTTCGTCGACTACATCCAGCGCCAGAAGGTCGGCACCGGCGCCAACGCCAACATCGTCAACGCCGCCCTCGCCGACTGGGTCTCCGCCGAGCAGACCTCGGGCCGGATCACCGGCACCTGGGGCTACTACATCATGATCACCAAGATGGCCGAGATGGCCCAGGTCCTTGGCAACAGCGCCGACGTGGCCAAGTGGACCCAGCTCGCCGCCGACATCAAGACCTCCTACAACCAGGCGTTCTTCAACGACTCGCTGGGCTACTACACCGCCAACGGCAACGCCGGCACCACCGGCGCCACCCAGGCGGCCCAAGCCCTCGCGCTCGACGCGGGCCTGGTGCCCGAGGGCAAGCGCGAGAGCGTGCTGAACGCCCTGGTCGCCAACGTCTACGCCTTCCACCCGAGCGGCGACGGCCCGCACTTCAGCGGCGGCACCATCGGCATGGCGCCGACCGTGCGCGCGCTGATGAACGGTGACCGCGACGACGTTCTGTGGGACCTCATCCAGGAGGACGAGCAGCCCAGCTACGGCTTCTTCATGGAGTCCACGACCGCCAACCCCGGCGGCATGACGACCATGGGTGAGCGCTGGAACCGCGGCGACTCCAAGAACCACATGATCCTCGCCCAGATCGAGGAGTGGTTCCAGTCCGGCCTGGCCGGCATCAAGGCGGCCCCCGGCTCGATCGCCTACAGCAAGCTGGTCATCCAGCCCAAGCCGGTGGGCGACCTGACGAGCGCCGAGTCGAGCTACGCCACGCCGCACGGCCTGACCAAGAGCTCCTGGACCAAGGAAGGCGACCGGTTCAAGCTCAAGGTGACGATCCCGACGAACACCACGGCGGAGATCCGGGTGCCGAAGACCGGCACCCAGACGATCGTCGCGCCGTCGCGGGCGACGTTCGTCAAGAACGAGGGCGGCTACGCCGTCTACACGGTTCCCTCCGGCGCCGACTTCGTCTTCGTCGCCAGGTAGCCGGTTCGCCTGACAAGCACCCGCTAGGGGCGCCACGGAATGTGGCGTCCCTAGTCGTGTTGAGAGGGGCGCCGAATGCCGACCCGCCGCGCGAATAGCCGTCGCGGCGAGCGCCTCTGACTTCTTAGACGGCGAAGGGCGGAGGCGCGGTCGATCGGCGGGCGACGAGTTTCGGCGCCACGGAGTAGCGCGCCGCCGATGTCCGTCCCTCGATGCGCTCCAGCAGCAGTCTGCCCGCCGTGCGGCCCATGGAGAAGCCGTCCTGGTCGACGCTGGTCAGGTTGATGTTCGGCAGGGCGGCCAGCAGGGTGTTGTCGTAGCCGGAGATCGAGATGTCCTCCGGCACTCTGAGGCCGGCCTCGTGGATGGCGGCCAGGGCGCCGATCGCCGCCTGGTCGGCGCCGGCGAAGATCGCGGTGGGACGAGGAGACCGGCTCAGCAGCTCGCGGGCTCCGTCGTAGCCGCCCTGCTCCGAATAGAAGGTGGTCGCGACCGCGATCCCGTCTTCGAGACCGTGCTCGCGCATCACCCGCTTGTAGGTCTCGGCTCTTATCATGTGCAGCAGATCGGTCGGCTGAGCGATCGCGTTGTCCTGGTGCGTGATGTGCCCGATGCGGCGGTGTCCCAGCTCGATCAGGTGGTTGACGACCAGTTCGGCCCCTGTCTGGTCGTCGTCGTACACCGAGTCGTAGACGGTCGATCTTTCGTGGCGTGCCAGCACGACGAACGGCCGTTCCCTCGCCACCTCTTCCATGCGGTTCTTCGAGGCGAGGGGGGCGACGGCGATGATGCCGTCCACCTGACGGTCGAGCAGGGCCTCGACGGCCTCCTTCTCGGCCTTACGCGTGGTGCCGCCCTGCACCATGATCGCCTGGTAGCCGGTGCCGTCGAGATTCTCGTAGAGGCCGTCGAGGATGTCGGCGAAGAAGGGGTTGCGTATGTGCGGGAGGACCACGCCGATGGTGAAGGTGCGGCCACGCATGCCCCGGGCCGCCGCCTGCGGCCGATAGCCCAGTTCCGCGATCGAGGCCTGGATCCGGCTTCGGGTCACGGCACTGACGCCGTCGGCGTTGCGTATCACCTTGGAGACGGCGGTGGTGGACACCTGGGCGTGGCTGGCCACGTCGGCGATCGTCACGCGCCGCCGCGGGTGCTGCGTGGCCATGGAAGTCCTCCTGAAAACGTTTATTCGATCACGAGTCGGGTGTCGTGCAAAGACGCCACCCATCGGCGGTCCAGCTCTGCCACGAACGTTCGGGTCGGGACATCACCAGCGATCGAGTCCTGCTCCGGCCACGTGGAAGACATGCCGGCCGGATCCGACCTCGATCGGCTCTGGTTCGGCGGGGAGATGGATGTCAGCGCGGGTATTGGGCGGAACCGTCACCTCCACGGTGAAGCCGTCGTCGTCGGATGACCAGCTCACCTCCGCGCGCCCATAGGGGGTCTCGTGCCGGGCAAGGGCACGGGTGAGACCGCCGCCCGGAATCGGCCGTACCGTCAGGCGGCGATAGCCGGGTTCGGCCGGAGCCAGACCGGCGATGGTGCGGTGCATCCAGTCGGCGACCCCGCCCAGGGCGTAGTGGTTGAACGAGGTCATCTCGCCGGGGTTGACGCTGCCGTCGGGCAGCATGCTGTCCCAGCGTTCCCAGATCGTGGTCGCGCCCATGGTCACCGCGTACAGCCATGATGGGCATTCGGTCTGCAGCAGCAGTCGGTAGGCGTCGTCGACGGCGCCGACGTCGGTGAGGGCGTCGCAGATCAGCGGGGTGCCGACGAATCCGGTTCCGATACGGTGACCGTTCGCCTGGACGAGCTCGGCCAGCCGTCGGCCCGCGTACGCGCGCCGCTGCTCGCCGACCACCAGGCCGAACCGGAGGGCCAGGGCGTAGGCCGTCTGGGAGTCGCCGGCGACTTTCCCCTCCGCCGTCGTGTAGGCGGCGTCGAACGCGGTGACGACCTGGTCGGCCAGGTCGTGGTAGCGCGCCGCGTCCTCCGCCAGGTCGAGCAGCGTCGCCGTCTCGGCGACCAGGCGGGCCGAGTACGCCAGATAGGCGGTCGCCACCAGGCCGGGGTCGGTCTGCGCCTCGAAGGGGCGCTCGGGTGGTGCCGTCGGGTCGAGCCAGTCGCCCAGTTGCGGGCCGGTGTCCCACAGCCGGGTCTCCCCGGCCAGGCCGGCGATCTGATCCACCCAGGCGGTCATGCTGGCGTACTGCGTGCGGAGCAGGCCGAGGTCTCCGCTCCGCTGATGGAGTACCCACGGCACGACGACCGCCGCATCACCCCATGCCGCCGTCGGCGGTATCTCCCGGAACGGGTCGAGCGAGATCCACGGGACGTACAGGGGCACGGTGCCGAGTTGTTTTTGTTCGGCCGCGAGGTCGGCCAGCCATGAGGAGAGCGATCCGGCACAGTCGTAGAGGAAGGCCGCAGTGGGCGTGAACACCTGGATGTCGCCCGTCCAGCCGAGCCGCTCGTCCCGCTGCGGGCAGTCGGTCGGCAGGTCGACGAAGTTGCCCCGCATGCTCCACACGACGTTCTCGTGCAGGCGGTTCAGCCGCGGGTCGGACGACTCGAAGTAGCCGGTCCGGCGCAGGTCCGTGTGGCACACGACGGCGACGACGTCGCCGGGATCGAGGTCGCCGGGCCATCCGTCGACCTGGGCGTAGCGGAACCCGTGGACGGTGAAGCGCGGCTCCCACTCCTCGACGCCGTCGCCCTTGAGGGTGTAGGCGTCGTGTGCGGCGGCGTGCCTGAGGGGGCGCAGTGCCAGGGCGCCGTTCTTCTCGAGGACCTCCGCGTGACGCAGCGAGACCGTGTGCCCGGCGGGACCCTGAACGCGGATGCGCAGGCGGCCGGCGAGGTTCTGGCCGAAGTCGAGGATCGTCTCACCGTCCGGCCCGGTGAGGGCGGCGACGGCCGAGATCGTCTCGATCCTGCGGACGGGCGGGCCGGTCGGAGCGACGAGCAGCGCCCGGTCGTGGGACAGGAGCTCGGCCGGGTGCCAGTTCGCGTCGTCGAAGCCAGGTGAGGACCAGCCGGGAACGTGCCGGCGGGCGTCGTGGTGCTCGCCGTCGTAGAGACCGGCGGAGGTCACCGGGCCGGGGGCGCTGCGCCAGCCGTCATCGGTTCCCACCGTGTCCCGGCTGCCGTCGGTGTACGTGATCTCCAGCTGGGCGATCAGCGCGGTTCGGTCGCCGTAGATGCCGGAGACGCCTCCGTGAAACCCGTACCGGCCGGTGTACCAGCCTTCGGCCAGCGTGGCGCCGATGACGTTGTCGCCCTCCCGGACCAGTTCGGTGACGTCGTGGGTGCGGTAGCGCAGCCGATGGTGGTAGCTGCTCCAGCCCGGGGGCAGCACGTCGTCGCCCACACGGGCGCCGTTGACCTCGACTTCGTAGACGCCGTGGGCGGAGACGTACAGGCGGGCCGAAACGATGTGGGCCCTCGCCCGGAAATCGCGTCGTAGCAGTGGCGCTCCACTGAGCAGCTCGCGGGGAGGCGCGACGGCGCCCGCCTGCCAGTCGGACGGTTCCAGCAGCCCCGCCTCGACCTCCGACCACGGACTCCAGCCGCTCGCGGAGCCGTCCTGGCCGGTCACCCGCACTCGTACACCCAGACGTTCGCGTGAGCGCAACGGCCGACGCGGCCAGGGCGCCAGCACGGAGTCGCCGGAAGCCACGTGGATTGCCGTGCCGTCGCTGAATTCGAGGTCGTAGGCCTGCTGCAGCCATCCGGCCAGTTCGGTGCGGACCACCCAGGACAACCGGGGGGCGGCTTCGCCGATGCCGAGGGGATCACGATGGTGTTCGAAGGTGACCGGGTCGACGTGCAGAGAGGTCATGTCATCCCTTGATGGCGCCGGCCGTCATGCCGGCCACGATCTTGCGGTTGAAGAAGACGAAGGCCAGCAGCGGGGGGATCGTGATCAGCACGATGTCCATGAACAGCAGGTTCCACTGCGTGCTGTACTGGCTCTGGAAGTTGTAGAGGGTGACCTGCACCGTCGCGTTCTCGTCGCCCGGCAGGAAGTACAGCGGGTTCACGAAGTCGTTGAAGACGGCCACCGAGCTGGTCAGGATCACCGTGATCGTCACCGGCCGCAGCAGCGGGAAGATCACCCGGAAGAACAGCGTGAACCCGCCGCAGCCGTCCATCATGGCCGCCTGGTCGAGTTCGCGGGGGATCGCGGCGATGAACGCCTTGAACAGCAGCACCGCGTACGCCAGCCCGAAGGCGACCTCGACCAGGATCAGCCCCGGCATCGTCTTGAACAGGCCGATGGCCTGGAGCAACCAGATCGTCGGCACGATCGCGGGCGGGATGATCAACCCCGAGAGCACCAGGAAGTTGGCCACCGCACTGATCCGGCCCGCGCGCCGCTGCAGGACGAAGGCCGCCATCGCGGCCGCGACCACGATCAGCGCCACGGAGGTGACGGTGAGGATGGTGCTGTTGAGGTACGCGCGGAGCAGGACGTAGTCGCGCGCCTGGACGACCTCGACGAAGTTCTGTACGACCGGCCAGTTGGCCGGCCAGGCGAAGTCCAGGTCCGCCGACTGCACGTCGTCCTTGACCGCGGTCAGCAGCATGAACGAGAACGGCACCAGGAAGACCGCGGTGGCGATGACCAGCGCGACCGCTTCGGCGCCGGCCCGTTTGAACGACCTCATGGAGCCACCTGCCGCTTGCCGAGGAAGTAGTTGAGCGGGACCACCAGCGCCGTCACGACGAGGAACAGCAGCACGTTGCCCGCCGTGGACAGGCCGAAGAACCCGGCCTGGTACTGCTTGTAGATGATCGAGGCGATCACGTCGCTGGTGAAGCCGGGGCCGCCGCGCGTCATCGTCCAGATGAGATCGAACGACCGCAGCCCGCCGATGAACGACAGGATGATCACCGAGTAGGTCGCGGGCCAGCTCAGCGGCAGGGTGACGTGCCGGAAGCGGTGCCAGGCGGTGCCGCCGTCGACGGCGACGGCGTGGTAGTACTGCTGCGGGATCGACAGGATGCCGGCGATGTAGATGACGGTCGCCAGCCCGACGCCCTTCCAGACGTCCACCAGCGCGACCGACAGCAGCGCGGTCGTGGCGTCGCCGAGCCAGTCGGGCCCCGAGATGCCGACCACCGCCAGCGCCTTGTTCACCAGTCCCGTGTCCGGCCGCAGCAGCGCGCTGAAGGTGATGCCGACGGCGACGGTCGAGACCAGCACGGGGAAGAACACGACCGCGCGCAGGAACCCGCGCAGCCGCATCCGGCTGGTGAGCAGGACCCCGAGGCCCAGCCCGAGCACGACCTTCAGCCCGCTGGTGACGACCGCGTAGAACAGGGTGTTCTGGAAGCCGACGCGCAGGTTCTGCTCGGCGAGGAAGTCGCGGAAGTTGTCGAGCCCGACGAAGGTGCTGTCGAACAGGGTCCACCGGGTGAGCGCGAAGTAGAACGCCATCACCGTCGGCACCAGGAAGATCAGCAGGTAGACGACGGCGGCCGGGAGATAGAGCGCGTACGGGTAGGGCGAGCCCGTCTTCCCCGGCCGTCTGCCGTGACGGCCGGCCCGAGCCGGGCCGGGCCCCGTGCGGGACTCGGCCTGCCTGGTCACCACCCCGCCAGACCCAACTGCTTGGCCTGCTTCTCGACGTCCTGGTCGTACTGGGCGGCGCCTTCGGCAGGAGGCGTCAGCCCCGAGCCGACCGCGACGGTGATCTGCTCCAGCGACGGGCCCTTGATGGGGGACAGGAACTCCAGCGCCGGGGCGGTCGCGCTCTGGTCGATGTAGACCTGGAGGTCCTTGGCGACCTGGAGCGCGTCCTCGGGCAGCTTGGAGCCCTTGATCCGGTAGGGCCCGGACGGGCGGACCGCCGCGGTCACCGCGTCGGTCCCGGCGGGGGAGGCCACGAAGGCGAGGAACTTCTTGGCCGCGTCCAGATGCTCGGTGGTCTTGGCGATGTAGAGGGCGGCGGGCTCCCACACGGTCGCGCCGTGCTTGGCGGCGTCGTCGCCCGGCAGGCCGAAGAAGCCGACGTCGGTGGCCGTCTGCGGGTAGGTCGCCAGCTGCGCGGGCAGCAGCGTGGTGAGCATCGGGTAGTGGGCGCCGGTGCCCTCGATGAGCATCTTGAGGCCCTGATCGAGGACGGCCGAGCCGAAGCCCTTGTTCACGTAGTCCTTGGCGTGGACGTCGGCCAGGTGCTGGAATCCGCCGATCGCCGCCGGGGTGGTGGCGAACTTCGCCTTGCCCGCCGTGTAGTCGGCGGCGAAGGTCGGCGCCGCGGCCTGCACGTTGTAGAAGTCGGACAGCACGAACAGCTGCGAGGTCCAGGTGTCCTTGAACGTGGTGATCACCGGAGTGATGTTCGCGGCCTTGATCTTCTCGTTGTTGGCCATGAACTCGTCCCAGGTCTTGGGCACCTGGAGGCCGAGCCGCTCGTAGACCTTGCGGTTGTAGAGGATGCCGCCGCCGGCCAGCGTGGTGGCCGGCACGCCGAACGCCTTGCCGCCCTGGCTGACGACGGGCAGGTAGTCGGGCTGGACGTCGGCCAGGACCGGGTCGCCGGTGAGGTCGACCATGGTCTGGGTGGGGTTGAGCGCCTGGAGCAGCGAGCCGGAGTTGTACCAGAAGACGTCGCTCATCTCGCCGGTGGACAGCCGGGTCTTGATGATGTTGTCGCCCTCGCTGCCGCCGGGCTGGTTCTCGATCTCGATCTTGATGTCCGGATTGGCCTTCATGAAGGCGTCGGCCAGAGCCTTGGAGGTGTCGACCGTGGACTGGTCGCTGCCGGTCAGGAAGGAGAGGGTGACCGAACCGCCCGCAGCCGGTTCGTCGTCGCCGCTCGTGCCGCAGGAGGCCAGGACCGCTATGGCGAGGACGGCGGCTGCCGTCTTGAGCATGGGGGGTGAGCTTTTCATGGGGGGACCCTCCCCGGGTTCATTGAATCGTTTTAATCGACTCCCCGAATGTCGTTAACTTAGGCGTTACATGTGATGGGGTCAAGATTCATTTGGGTAACGTTACCCATCGAATGGGCAGGTCATAGATGTGTGGACGACTAGTTTTCGGCATCGATGCTCATTCTGATGGCCGCGGTGCGCGTCAGGGTGCGTGCAGTCACGTTGCTCGGGCCGCTCACGCCGGAGGCGGTGATGGCTCCCGTGAACCCTGGATCGGCGTGGCCGAGGTACTCGGCGAGTTCCGCGACGGCGGGCATCACGCTCGCGCAGTAGCGGCCGAGTTGGTGGAGGCCCTCCTTGCGCGACGTGGTGAAGCGCGTCCGGCTATTGGCGTCCTTCGTCGGTGCCACCGCGAGCAGAGCGGCCTCGCGCGGGAATACGTGCTCTTCTTCGTGCTCAACGGCGTCGGCCTGCTGATCGAGCTGATCTGCCTCGGCCTGAGCCGCTACACCCTCGGTCTCGCGGGGATGACCCCAGCGGGTTTCCAGATCAGTTCGAGGTAGACCCGCACTCTGATGAACCGGTCGTCGGTCCATCGGACGAGCAGGTTGTGGGTCTGAACTTTGCCGTTGAGCTTCTTCCCGGGAAGGCCGCCGCATGACGCCTGGTCGCCTCGGCGGTCCTTTCGGGCAAGGGCACGACGCGCTCACGATCGTTCTTCGGCAAGGCGAAAACGTGTTCGCTGCCCAGCTTCTTGATTTGCCGCCGGCCCTGGACCACACCAGCGTGAGCACGACCACGAGCTGAACCAGGCCGCGTTCACGCCTGGGTGAGGGAAGACCGCCGCGAACGCGACGGCCGGCCCGGCGGCGACGGGGCCGGGCGCGACCCCGCCGCCTGCGAAGAGATGGGCGGTCACCGCCGGCCCTGTGGCGACCACGGTGAACGTGGCCGACCGCAGGAACCGGAACGGTTACCGCGCTTTCACGACGGGCTGCCTCGTCCGCGACCGCGGAACAGCAGGAAGCCCAGGCCGAGCGCGACCACGAGGCCACCGGCCAGCCACACGAAGCCGAACCCTCCGCCGTCGTCCTCCTCGGGCGCGGATACTCGCTGGGTGCCCGGGGCGGGGCGGCTCATGGTCGAGTCGCTCGTGGCGGCCAGGGCGGAGGTGCCCGCCGCCGGGGTGTTGGCCGGTGACGTTTTTGAATCGGCGGGGGACGCGGAACCGGGGGCCTCCGCAGGTGCGGCGGTCTCCGCAGGTGCCGCCCCCGCGAGGGTGAACGGGATCTCGCCCTCGATCGGGTGGCCGTCGGAGGAGACCACCCGCCAGCCGATCACATACCTGCCCGGAGGGGGTGGCGACACCAGGTCGGCGGAGACCTGCTTGCCGTCGACCACCGGTTTGGACAGCGGCAGCAGGTTGTCCGCCCCGTCGCGGAGCACCACCGCAGGGAAGCGCACCTGGGACGAGAAGGTCAGGGTGATCGACTTCAGGTCGTCGACGGTCGCGTTCTCCTTCGGCGAGCTGCCCTTCAGCTGGTCGTGGGCGAACGCCGGCGGGGCCGTGGCGAACAGGGCCGCGACCACGGCCGCGATCACCGCGAGCCTTCTCATGACAGCACCTCCTGGCCGATCCAGCCCTTCTCGTCGCAGCCCTTCGGGATGGCGAAGACGGCCGAGCCGATCGGGGTGATCCACTCGTTGAGGAGGTCGGCCTCGGCGAGTTGTTTCTGGATGGGCGTGAACTGGCGCTCGATGTCGGCCTGGTAGGAGGCGAAGATCAGGCCCGAGTCGGCGTGGCCTTGTGAGGTGACCCCCTCGTCGTAGTTGTAGACGCGGCGCAGGATGCGCAGGGACGGGTCGCCGACGTGGGCGCGGCGGATGTGGGCGTACTCGGAGATGACCGGGAAGCCGTGGGCGCCCTTGGCGGCGAAGTCGGGGGCGTCGGTCTCCTTGGTGCCGGTCAGGGGCGCGCCCGTGGAGAGCTTGCGGCCGATGGTGAACTCCTTGGCGACCACGTCGGCGGCGTCCCAGGTCTCCAGCTCGGCCTTGATCCTTCTGACGACCAGCTGGGTGGTGCCGTCGGGGCGCCAGACGGCCAGGTCGAACTCCGGAGTGCCCGGTTTGGGGTTGCCGGTGCCGTCCATCTGGCCCATCACGTTGCGCTGGGTCTGCCCGGCCGACTGGGTGCCGGCCGCGCGGCGGAAGCCGCGTTGGGTCCAGCGCACGGTCGCGAACGACCGGGCGTCCTTGACGATCATCCGCAGGGCGTGGGCGACCGTGAGCGGGTCGTCGGCGCAGATCTGGACGAGCAGGTCGCCGCCGGTCCACTTCTTGTCGAGCTTGTCGACGGAGAACTTCGGCAGCACCTTGACGGGGCTGGGGGCCTTGATCCTGGCGTACAGGCCCGGACCGAAACCGAAGGTCACGGTCAGGCGCGCGGCCGGGGAGGCGAGTTCGGGCTCGGTGTCGGCGAGCGCCGGGCGGCCCTGGGTGAGCCGCCTGGCGTCGTCGGTGAGCAGCCGCATCATCCGGGCCAGGGCGTCCTTGTCGGTGTCTTCGCGCAGGTCGAACGCCACGAACACGGCGTGGGCCTGCGGTTCGGTCGCGATGCCGGCCTGGCGCGGGCCGTGGAAGGGCACGACCGTCTCGGCGGCGGCCTGGGCGGCGGCGGGGCGGGCGAGGGCCACGACCCCCGCCGCCACGCCGCCGGTGAGCAGGCCCCGGCGACTGAGCTCAGCCATTGTCGGACTCGCCGCCCATGTCCATTCCGGGCTGGTAGTCCTCCTTCGCGCCGGCGAAGTCCTTGCCGATGGCGGTGAACTCGAAGGTGCCGCCGTCGGCGAAGGTGAGGGTGAACGGGACCTCGGCGCCGGGATCGACCGGCTCCTTGGCGTCCATGATCATGATGTGGTCGCCGCCGGGCTTCAGCTCGTGGGAGCCGCCCGCCGGGATGACGAAACCGCCCTGCTTGGGCTGCATGACCATCTTGCCGTCCTGGTCGACGACCTCATGGAGCTCGATCATCGGCGACAGCGGGCTGGTGCCCGACACCACGGTGATGTCGGCGGCGGAGTTGTTGACCAGGGTGCCGAAGGCGGCGGTCATGCCCTCCTTGGCGGTCTTCACCCACGGGTCGGTGATCGACAGGGTGGCGCCGGCCGGCGCGGGGGCCGCCGACGTGGCGGGCGCGGCGGCGGGTGCGGTGGTGGCGGGGGCGGCCGCGGTCGGCGTCTCCTCCGTGGAACCACAGGAGGCGACCACGACGACGGTGGCGAGGGCGAGCGCGGACAGCGTGAAGCGCGAGGACATGCGAGAAGAACCCTTCCGGGGTGATTACGGCAACGTCAGGAGAGCCGCGCTGAGGGTCAGGCGGCGGCGGGGTTGACGTTGCCGGGAGGGCCCCGGCGGCTGATCGCGTGTCCGGTCAGCGCCGACGACAGGACGACGACCCGGTCGGCCACGACCGGGACGATCAGGGGGTGGGCGGGTTCGACGGCCACCCGGAGCAGCACCAGGAGCCGGACCGCCATACGGCGCAGCAGCCCCCACAGAAGGGCCTCGCCCCGGGACAACCACAGGGCCGTCAGCCCGGCCGCCCAGGCGTGGGTGACCAGCATGCTCAGGCTGGGCAGCAGCGTCATGTGGTGATGCCCGGCGGGCATCGGCCCGGCGGAGTGGGCGACGGCGAACAGCACGTGGAGCAGGGCCTGACAACCGGCCAGCGCCGGGAAGATCACCTTGGCCGAGCGTTCCCGCCCCGCCAGCGCACACGCGACCACGAACGACAGGGCGAACGCGACGAAGACCGTCTCCGTCGTCGTCGAACCGCCCGCGTAGGCGTGCGCGCCGACGCTCAGCACGACCGAGACCGCCCCGAAGACGGCGGCCCGGACGACGCGGAAAGGCGTCGAGGCTGGCGTGGTGCTTGTCATGGCGCCGTCATCATCGCACGCGCCCCGCCCGGCTCCCAACGCCGACTTCGCGGACTGCCGGTTGACACCGGGCCCCCGGTTCACGAGAGGAGTTTGCGCATGATCCCAGGTTGCGGGAGCCGCGACTGCCACGTCGAGGAGCGAGTGATCTTCGGCCCGTTTTCTCGCGAGTAGTCGTCTCAGTCGGATCGGCGCCATGAAACTGTGGACCGTCGACCTGCGCGGCCGCGAGGCCACCGTCACCGACACGGCGGGCGAGAAGGTCCTCGCCGAAGAGGCCGAGGGCTTTTCAGCACCCTGATCGCCTGTCACCATGTCGATCGTGTCCGGGAATCACGCACCGACCTCGCGACTGCCCCGTGTGGCCGTCTTCGCGGTCGCCTGCGTCGCCGTCTCCGGGCTCGGGCACGCCTACGCAGGTGGCGGGCACGTCGCCCCGCACCTGCTCGGGCTCGGCGCCCTCCTCGCGGCCCTGCCCGCCTGGTTGTTGTCGGGGCGGGAACGCGGCCCGGAAGTGATCCTGGCCGCCACCCTCGCCACCCAGTTCGGGCTGCACCACCTGTTCGGCCAGACCGCTCCCGGCACGCCCGGGGTCGACGGCCACGCCCACCCGGCCGTCGGCATGCTGCTCGTGCACGTCACGCTGGCGCTGCTCACCGGCTGGTGGCTGCACCGGGGCGAAGACGCCTTCTGGGGGTACGTCCGCCTCCGGTCGGCGCGGCTCCTCCGCCTGTTGATCTCCGGTACGCCCGCCCTTTCCGCCGGGCCGGTTGGTCTGCGCGTGGCCGCCGAGCCCGAGGTCGCGCCCGCGAGCGCGGAGATCGTGTCGGCCGGCCGGCGGCGCGGTCCGCCGATCGTCTCCCCGGCTGGCTGACCTCCGTACCCGGGTCTCTGACCTGGCGTACCTCAGGGTCGTCATCACCAGCCCGATCCGCTTGTGTGCGCGGGCCGTATCTATGAGTACGGGCCTATCTGGTGAGCCCGATCCGATTGGAGTTCCCCTCCCGTGTCAGCGGCGTGGCCGTACAGCCGGGTGACGCCCGTGGCGAGTGCCGCGGGCGCCGGTGGCGTGCCCGCGGCGCGGTCGTTCCGGCTGGCGCGGGCCGCCGCCTTCGCGGTGGCCTGCCTGGGGCTGGCCATGGGGGCGCACGTCTTCGGCGGCGGCGAGGTGTCGGCCCACGCGGCCGCCGCCGGGCTGCTGGCCGCGCTCGTCGCGGCGCTGCCCGCGACCGGGCGTGAGCGCGGCCCGGCCGTGATCTTCGCGCTCATGACGGGCGGGCAGACGGGGCTGCACCTGCTGTTCGCCAACGCCCACGTGATCCTCCCGGTCGAGACCGGCGGGCACGTCCACTCGGCGTCGGCGCTGGTCCCCGGTCTGGGGATGCTGGTCACCCATGGGGTGGCCGCCCTGCTGCTGGCCCTCTGGCTGGCTCGGGGCGAGGCCGCGCTCTGGTCGATCCTGCGGCTGCTCGCGGCCCGGCTGCTCGCGCTGCTGATCGTCACGGGGCTGTCCCTTCCGGTTCCGCCGAGGCCCCGGTTCGCCCGGCGGGTGCGTCGTGCCCGCTCGGCCCTGATCCGGCACTCGGTGTACGGACGGGCGCCACCGGCGACCGCCTGACGCATCTTCTCCCGCACGCCCCATCCGGGTGGACCTGGTCCGTCCGGCTGCCGTCGCGTGCCGAAATGCGTTCCCGGTCGTCCAGCGCCGATTCCGTACACCCAAGGAACGATCATGATGCGGCACCTCCGCTCCACCGAAACCCTCGACGACCACCACGTGACCGAGCTGGCGCTGGCCGCCAGAGCCGGCGGGGCCGACGACGTCGAGGCCTTCACCCGCGCCGTCTACGCCGACGTGCGGCGGTTCGTCCAGTTCCTGTGTCCCGGCGGGTCCGCCGAGGACCTCGCGCAGGAGACCTTCGTCCGGGTCCTCCGCAGCCTCCCGGGGTTCGCCGGGCGGTCCTCGGCCCGGGTCTGGGTGTTGTCGATCGCCCGCCGGGCGGTCGTCGACGGCTTCCGGGCCGCCTCCGCCCGTCCCGTCATCGCCGACCTCACCGACTGGCAGGGGGCGGCCGACCGCCGCCAGCCGCGCGGGCTGCCGGGCGTCGCCGACGGCGTCGCCCTGGACGACCTGCTCGCCGCCGTCCCCGAGGAGCGGCGCACGGCGTTCGTGCTGACCCAGGTGATCGGCCTGCCCTACCAGGAGGTGGCCGAACACCTCGGCTGCCCGGTCGGCACCGTGCGCTCGCGCGTGGCCAGGGCCCGGCTGCAGCTCGTCGCCTCGCTGACCCAGGCCGAACAGGCCGCCTGACACACGTGAGGGTGCCGGACCGTGGCTCGGCCCGGCACCCTCACGTGTACCTCGATCGCGGATCTGCGACCCCCGGATCGTTGCCCTCCGCCGGATCGTGCGCCGTTCCGGGGCGGTCAGATGAGGGCCGCGGCAGCCCGCGGACTCCGAAGGGGACGTCCACCCGTCTTTCCCGAAGCCGCGCCGACTGGCTTCCGAAACGGCGGGAGGGGACGTCACCTGCCGTATGACAGAGAAGTCGTGCGGGGACGCGTTGTGGTTCCCGGCGATTTCGGAAGTGACCGCGCCCATGGGCCGTTAAGCGAAGCCGGATCCAGATTCTCCGGCTCGCCGGGAACCAGGTGGGCACGGGACACGACTCTCTAATTCGAGCCAGGGGCTCACCAGATTCGAGAGGACCCCCCGTGACCACCGACTCCCTTCCCCCACAGGCCCCGCCCCGCCGAGGCGTGTGGTCCCAGTTGCGGCCCCTGCTGCTGCGTCTGCACTTCTACGCAGGTGTGTTCATCGCGCCGTTCATCCTGATCGCGGCCGTCACCGGCCTCATCTACACCACCGCGCCGCAGGTCGAGCGCATGGTGTACGACCACGAGCTCCGCGTGCCCGCCGGGCAGACGATGCAGCCGCTCAGCAAGCAGGTCGCCGCCGCCAGGGCGGCCCACCCCGCGGGCGACGTCAACTCGGTCATGCCGGCCGTCGACGCGACCAGCACCACCCGGGTGGTCTTCTCCGACGAGACCGTGCCCGCCGACTACGAGATGGCGGTGTTCGTCGACCCGTACACGCTGGAGGTGCGCGGCCAGGAACGCACCTTCGGGCAGTGGCTCGGCGTCCGGGCCTGGATCGACGACCTGCACCGCAACCTGCACCTGGGCGCGTTCGGCCGCAACTACAGCGAGCTGGCCGCGAGCTGGATGTGGATCGTCGTCCTCGGCGGCCTGGCCCTGTGGATCGGGCGGCGCCGCAGCACGAAGCGTGTCCTCCTGCCGGACACCAAGGCCAAGAAGGGCCGCTCCCGCAACCTGTCGTGGCACGCCGCCACCGGCGTGTGGATCACTATCGGCCTGCTGCTGCTCTCGGTCACCGGCCTGACCTGGTCGAACCATGCGGGCGCGAAGATCGCCGACGTCCGGACGCTGTTCGACTGGAACTCCCCGCCGCTGGAGACCAGCCTGACCGCCGGCGGCCAGGCGGCCGAGCACCAGCACGGCGGAGCGGCCCCGGCCGCCGAGGGCGGCGACGCGGTGTTCACCTCGGGCGTCGGCATCGACGGCGTCATGGCCACCGCCACCGCGCAGGGCCTCAAGACCCCGCTGTTCATCGCGCCGCCCGCCGACGGGCAGTCGGCCTGGAAGGTGAACGAGAGCAAGCGCGACTGGCCGACCCGCTTCGACGCGGTCACCGTCAACGGGAACACCGGCGCGGTCGTCGACCGGGTCGACTTCGCCGAGTGGCCCTTCATGGCGAAGATGACCAACTGGACCATCGACGCCCACATGGGCATCCTGTTCGGCATCCCCAACCAGCTCGTGCTGGCCGGTCTGGCGATCGGGCTGATCTTCGTGATCGTGCGCGGCTACGGGATGTGGTGGCAGCGCCGTCCGACCGGACAGCGGTTCGGCCGCCCGGCGCCGCGCGGCAGCCTGCGGTCGCTGACGCCGGGCGTGCTCGTCGTGGTGGCGGCGACCACCCTGTTCGTGGCCTACTTCCTGCCGCTGTTCGCGATCAGCCTGGCGGTCTTCCTGGCCGTGGACGTGGTGCTCGAACGGCGGCGGACGACCCGCCCGGCGGTGCTCCCCGGAACCCTCGATCCGGTCCCGGCCTCTCCCGAGGAGACTCAGCCGTCCGAGCCCAGCCTGCTGTAGAGGGGAACGGCGAATCTGGCGCTCTGGTCGCGGAACTGCGCCGCCTTGCGGCGGTGGGCGGCGCAGTCGCATCCCAGCGTGTGACCGGCCAACTCGTGCATCCTGGCCAGCCGTTCGTGCAGTTCGGCCATGTCGGAACAGGTGGTGGCGGCGCGCCGGCACATGATCCGCGATTCGTTCCGCATGATCGCGCTCAGTTCCATGGCCCGGCGCATGGCCGGATGCACCGGATCGGGGCCGGTCCGGGGTCGGCGCGGCCGGTTGCGAGGGCCGGCGCCCGCCCGGCGCATCACCGGCAGGTGGCGTTCGGAGCGGTCGGCCGGTGGTGCGGGTTCTCCGTGGACGATCGCCGGCGCGAACGCCGGCCCGGGGACGAGCACCCCGAGGAGACGGGCGGCCGGTCCGCCGCCGGCCAGGCTGAGGGTCACCCCGTCGAGTTCGGCGAGGGCCTTGAACCGCAGCATGACCCGTGCCCCCTCCAGGTCGCAGAAGCCGACCGCGCTCACGTCGAGGACGACCCGCTCGAACCGGCGGAACAGCAGGCAGGCCAGCGAGCTCTCCAGCCAGGCCGTCCAGGAGGAGTCGACGTCGCCGGTGATGGCGGCGCCGAGCTCCGACTGATCCGCGTGGACGATGGCCAGCGACAGGGGCATGACCCCCCTCTACCCCCTTATCCGACATATGTGCCTACACGGTCACCCGCCCTGGGCGAGGCTGCTGGGGAACCGGTCCCACACGCGGTGGCGGGCCAGCAGCGCGGTCACCTCGCCGAGCACGGCGACCGGCTCCGCGCCGACCACCACGCCCGGAGCCCCCGGCGGGATCGAGGCGGCGGCGAAGGCGTCGTCCGCCTGACCCCAGCCGCCGATCGGCTTGGCGTGCCGGTACGCCTCGTTGAGGAGGAGGATGATCCGCGGGTCGACCGGGCCGCTCACCCCGGCCTTGGCGTCGCGCGCGCCGTGGGCGTCGGCTCCCGGCGCCGGGGCTCCGGCGACGAGGACGGCGTCGAACTCGACCGACCGGGCCGCCGCGAACGTGCGCTGGACGGTCACCGGCTCGCCCTCGCCCGCCAGGACGCCGCCCGTCGGCGCGATCACCAGCGGCACCATGCCGTCGTCCAGGATGGTGCTCCTGACCGCCCGCAGGGCGTCGAGATCGGGACCGGCCACGATGCCGACGATGCGGCCCGTGGTCGGCCAGACCTGGCCGACCTGGGAGAGCGCGGGGCTGGCCGGGCGTCCGTCCAGGAGCGACTCGGCGGGGACCGGCAGGCCGAGCCCGGCGGCCACCTCCTCGCAGAGCACCGGGTCGATCCGGGCCAGCACGCGGAGCTGGCGCTCCCTGATCGCCTGCTCGAACACCCTGCTCAGCTCGAAGGTGTACGCCGCGATGATGTGCTCCTTCTCGACCGGCGTCATGCTCCGCCAGAACATCCGGGGCTGGCTGAAGTGGTCGTCGTAGGAGGCGGGGGCGAGCCGCCCCCGCGGGCCCGCCTCCACCGGGACGGGCACCTCGACGTAGCCGTCGGGTGCGGTGAACGGGCAGCCGCCGTCGAGCGAGTTCGGCCGGTAGGGCGCCACGCCGGTGTGCACGGCGGTCTGGTGCATGCCGTCGCGCAGCATGTCGTTGACCGGCGCGTGCGGCCGGTTGATCGGCAGCTGGTCGAAGTTCGGCCCGCCGAGCCGGGTGATCTGGGTGTCGAGGTAGGAGAACAGCCGGGCCGCCATCAGCGGGTCGTCGGTGACGTCGATGCCCGGCACCAGGTGCCCGACGTGGAAGGCGACCTGCTCGGTCTCGGCGAAGTAGTTGAGCGGGTTGGCGTTCAGCGTCAGCAGGCCGATCGGCTGGACCGGCGCGAGCTCCTCCGGCACGATCTTCGTGGGATCGAGCAGGTCGATGCCCTCGAACGTCTGGTCGGGCACGTCGGGGAAGGTCTGGACGCCCAGCTCCCACTCGGGATGGGCGCCCGCCTCGATGGCGTCGGCCAGGTCGCGGCGGTGGAAGTCGGGGTCGACGCCGTTGATGATCTGCGCCTCCTCCCAGACCAGGGAGTGCACGCCCGCCTTCGGCTTCCAGTGGAACTTCACCAGCGTCGTGGTCCCGTCGGCCGCCTGCAGCCGGAACGTGTGGACGCCGAAGCCTTCCATCATCCGGTACGACCGGGGGATGCCCCGGTCGGACATGTTCCACAACGTGTGGAAGGTCGCCTCGGTGTGCAGCGAGACGAAGTCCCAGAACGTGTCGTGCGCGCTCTGCGCCTGCGGGATCTCCCGGTCGGGGTGCGGCTTCCCGGCGTGGATGATGTCGGGGAACTTGATGCCGTCCTGGATGAAGAAGACCGGGATGTTGTTCCCGACCAGGTCGAACACGCCTTCCGAGGTGTAGAACTTGGTCGCGAACCCCCGGGTGTCGCGGACGGTGTCGGCCGAGCCGCGCGAGCCCAGCACGGTGGAGAAGCGCACGAACACCGGCGTCTCCACGTCCTTGGCCAGGAACGCGGCCTCGGTGACCTGGGCGGCGGTGCCGTAACCCCGGAAAACGCCGTGGGCCGCCGCGCCCCGGGCGTGCACGACCCGCTCGGGGATGCGCTCGTGGTCGAAGCGGGTGATCTTCTCGCGCAGGTGGTGGTCGCGCAGCAGCACCGGCCCGCGTGGCCCGGCCTTCAGCGAGTGGTCGGTGTCCGGCAGCCGGGTGCCGGTGGCGGTGGTCAGGAACGACCCGCCCTGCGCCCGGGTCTCGGTCTTCTCCCGGGAGGGCTGCCCGGTCGGCGTGAAGGGATCGGGGCCGCGCTGGTCGGGCTTGGGCGGCAGCGGCCCGCGCGGCTCGGTGGGTTCCTCGACCGTCGGCGGCTCGGCCCCGGGCCGGCCAGGGACGGCGCCCTTCTTCGAGTGGTCGGTGACCGCGTCGATCACCTTGTCGACGGCCCTGGTCACGGGGTTGCTCTCTTCGGGCATGCCAAAGTCCTCTTGTGTCGGTGGGTTCCGGACCACGGCATGTGCCGACTTTTTGACCAGCCGCAAAGCGATCTCCGCCTGGTGCTACCCAGCGGAGAAGCAGGCAAGCTCCTTGGCGGCGGCGCGCCGCACGGCGTCGATGATCCTGTTTTGACCTGAATCGGTGGCTGGGCCGGGCGAGGAGGGGTAGCCCGAACGGATACCGCGTACACGGACTCTGAGAGGAGCAGCGGTGATGGTGCGATCGGATGACTCGGCCCCGCTGGCCGACCGCCGGAACCCGGAAGAAGATCACGACGAGCCCGACGTGGCCGGCGAGTTCAGCCCGTCCGCCACCGACCCGGCCAACCAGCCGAAGGACGATCCGGACAAGAAGGTGTACGGACAGGACGAGGGCTACGAGAAGCCGACGGAGGTCTAGGCGGCGCCACTCTCCGGGATTGGAAGCGGGAAGGGCGGGGTAGCGGGAGACGACCGGCACACCAGCGCGCCGTGACCGGGCCCGCAGCGGCCCCGCCTGCCGTGCTCGTCAGCCGGAGGGAAAATCACATGAAAGCCGTCGTCTGGCAGTCTGTCGGGAAGATCGAACTGAACCAGGTGCCCGACCCCGCGATCCAGGATCCGCAGGACGCCGTGGTCAGGATCACGACCAGCGCCATCTGCGGAACGGACCTGCACTTCGTCCGCGGCACGATGCCCGGGATGAGGCCCGGCACCGTCCTGGGCCACGAGGCGGTCGGCGTGGTCGAGGAGGTCGGCCCGCAGGTGCGCAACTTCCGCCCCGGCGACCGGGTCATGGTGTGCTCCACCATCGCCTGCGGCACCTGCTCCTACTGCCGCGCCGGATACTTCGCCCAGTGCGACGTCGCCAACCCCAACGGTCCGGCGGCCGGCACCTCCTTCTTCGGCGGCCCCGAATCCACCGGGCCCTTCGACGGCCTGCAGGCCGAGTACGCCCGCATCCCCTACGCCCACACCGGCCTGGTCCCGATCCCGCCCGGGGTCTCCGACGAGGCGGCGATCCTGGTGAGTGACATCTTCCCCACGGGCTGGTTCGGCGCCCGGCTGGCCCAGGTCGGGCCGGGAGACGTCGTGGTGGTCCTGGGCGCCGGGCCGGTCGGCCAGCTCGCCGCGTTGTCGGCGCGCATGCAGGGCGCCGGTCGGGTCCTGATCGTCGACGGCGACGCCGACCGGCTGCGCAACGCCCACGGCCAGAACGCCGAGACCGTCGACTTCACCGCCGAAGACCCGGTCGAGGCCGTGAAGGACCTGACCGGCGGCATCGGCGCCGACCGGGTCGTCGACGCGGTCGGCGTCGACGCGCGGAACACCGAAGGCGACGCCCCCGCCCAGGCGCTGAACTGGGCCGTGGAGATGGTCGCCAAGGCGGGGTCGATCGGCGTCATCGGCGTCTATCCGCCCGGCGCGACGACGTTCCCGATCGGCGCGGCCATGAACAAGAACCTGACGATCCAGGCCGGCAACTGCAACCACCGCCGCTACGCGCCCAAGCTGCTCAGCAAGATCGCCAGCGGCGCGGCCGACCCGACGACCGTGCTGACCCGGCACGAGGACCTGCCCTCGGCCGTCAGCGCCTACGAGGCGTTCGACCGGCACGACCCCGGATGGACGAAGGTCTCCCTCGAAGCGGCCTGACCGGGTCGGGGCCGGTCAGTCGGTGGTCAGGGCGTCCATCAGATCGCCGACCGAGGTCTCCGGCAGGGCCTTGGCGACGTCGGCCAGGGCGACCATGCCGACGAGCCGGTGGCCGTCGATCACGGGCAGCCGGCGGACCTTGTGGGACCCCATGGTGCGGAGGATCTCCCGGGCGTCGTCGTCGGCGCCGATGGTCACGACCTCCTCGCCGCCCAGCTCACCGGCCAGGCACGACTTGGGGTCCTTGCCCTGGGCGATGACCTGGACCACGATGTCGCGGTCGGTGATCATGCCCTTGAGCCGGTCGTCCTCCCCGCAGATCGGCAGGGAGCCGACGTCCAGGCGCTGCATCTTCTCGGCGGCGTCGGCGATGGTCTGGCCTGCGTTCACGCACTCCGCGTTCGGAGTCATGATCTCGCGTGCGGTTGTCATCGTTTCTCCTTCCGATAACAGACCGCTGCCCCGGTTCCGGCAGCGCACTCCCTAGGCGGGACCAAGGTTCGTTAGACGACCGGGCCGCGGGGCACGGGTCGTGGATGCCCGACCGAACGGGAGTTCACATGGTGAGGGAACTGGGCGCGGGTGTCGTCGGCGGCCTGGTGGCGACCGCGGCGATGAGCGCCGTCATGCTGGCGGGACGCCGGATGGGGCTCATGGACGATCACCCGCCCAAGCACATCGTCCGGACGCTCCTGCCGGGCTCCCGGCACCGCCCCAAGCCCGGCGAGAAGACGCTCGGCGTCCTGTCGCACTTCGGGTTCGGAGCCGCCGCGGGCGGTGTCTTCGCGGCGGCGGCCCGGGGTCACCGTACGCCCGCGCCGGTCGGCGCCGCCTACGGCCTGGCGGTCTGGCTGGCCGGTTACCAGGGCTGGGTGCCCGCGCTCGGCGCGCTGCCTCCGGCGTCGCGCGACGACCAGGGCCGCCAGTTCGTCATGGCGGCCGCCCACGTCGTCTACGGGACGACCCTCGCCTGCACGCTCAACCGCCTCACCTAGGGAGGATCACCCGGCGGAACAGGGCCCACCAGGCGAAGGCGAAGGCGGCGCCGGCGATCACATCGGTCGGCCAGTGGACGCCGAGCACCAGACGGCTCCAGCCGACCAGAACCCCCGCGACGCCCCCGGCCGCCATCGCGGCCCTGGCCGAGCCGGTCAGGCCGTCGGTCACGAGGAGGGTGGTCAGCACTGTCTCGGCGGTGTGCCTCGACGGCATGCTCGACCCGCTCGGCACCTCCAGCCACCCCTCCTTCGGAGGGCGTCTCCTGCCGATGAGCTCCTCCAGCCCGTGCCGGACGGCGGCCCCGGCGAGACATCCGGCCAGCACCCGCCAGTTCCGCGCGCGGACCGAGTAGAGGGCGACGGGCACGAAGACGGCGTGTTTCGAGCCGGCGAGGGTGACGACGTGCGCGACCGCGGCCAGCCGGGGACTGCGCCGTTCGACGGTGGCGGTCAGCAGCCGCCCCTCGCCCGGTCCGGCGTTCTGAACGGCCGCCGGAGTGTCGTCGGTGTCAGGAGCGATCATGATCTCTCCTTTCCGTGCTTCTGCCAGGATACGGACCCTCCGCGCGCGTCCGGCGGGCCTGCGCGTTCTTTCACCTCTGCATACCGATCTGGGAGGTTACGGCCGGGGATGAGGGGTACGGCGGGGGCGCCTCTCTGTTGCACTGAAGGTGAACGATCATGGTTGCGTTTTCCAGCCCCTGCGGATCGTTGTCGGTCGACATGGTGTGCATGCGGCCCGAGGGGGCGGTGGTCGCGCTGGTCGGCGAACTCGATCTCACCAACGCCGCCCTCGCGGACGCCGCGCTGATGTCGTTGCCGTTCCACGGGGTCCGCCACGTCATCGTGGCCGCCGACCGGCTCTTCTTCTGCGACGTCTGCGGCTACCGGGTCCTGGCCTGCGCCCACTCTGCGCTGGCGACGGCCGAGGGGGGCCTGGCGCTCGCCGCCCCGAGTCCCGCGGTGCGGCGGCTGGCGGCCTTGATGCGCACGTCGTGCTCACCCGGCACCGCGATCAGGATGTACCCGACCGTCGAACAGGCCTGGCAGGGCGAGATCGGCGCGTCCGGTCCGGTGCCCGCCGGGCGCGCGCACGGGATCGGCCGGCTTGGGATGATCTTGGTCATGTCGAAGCCCTGCGCGTGACTCCCGCCACGGAAAGATCGACTACGCCTCATTCAGGTCGGGACGTAGGAGACGATCATGCTTGCCAAACTCGCGGCGTTGAGCCTCGCGGGAGTCGTAACGTCGGGAATGTTCGCCGCCGCGCCTGCTTCGGCGGACGAGGCGAAGCGGCGGGTGGTCGTCTCCGGGACCGTCTACATCATGGACGACGAGAACTTCGGCGCCAACGAACGGTGCACCTACTCCCTGCTGGACAACGACCTCGTCTACAACAGCCAGCAGATGGTGATCGACCAGAGCTGGTCCTGCGGCGGAGAGGTCCTCGCCGAACTGCACGGCTTCGTCGAGCTGCTGCCGGGCGACGCCATCCGCTACCACGGCGAAGTCGTGCTGCGTGAGGGCAAGTGCGGCTGCCAGGAGGACACGATCCGGGTCAGGAAGGGCTTCAACCAGGTCGTCCAGCCGGACACCCAGGCCAGGGTCGCCACCGGCCGGGTGGAGTGGAGCGGCGGCGACGCCACCGACATCACCCTCCAGGTGCTCAACGTCAACGCCTGACCGAGGCGCCGTTTCCCCGATGGCGCGGCGGGCAGGCGTGACGGATGCCGATCCGATGCTTTCCTCTCGTGGACGACACCCTGGCCATGCTGGCCGGGGGCTACGCCTGGCTGCCCGGCCTGCACCGCCGGGCCGACGGCGCGCCCGCCCGTGCCCGGGTGATGGGGCGGCCCGCCGTCGCCCTCCGGGGCCCGGAGGCCGCGCGCTTCTTCTACGACGAACGCCACGTCGAACGCGCCACCGCGCTCCCCGAACCGATCAAGGCCACGCTGACCGGCAAGGGCGCCGTGCACACCCTCGACGGGCAAGCCCATCGCACCCGCAAGGCGATGTTCCTGGCGCTGCTCGCCGACCCCGGCCACGTCGCCGACCTCGTGCGGCACTGCTGTGAGAGCTGGGACGAACGAGCCGCGGGCTGGCCCGACCGGCGCCGGGTCGTGCTGTTCGACGAGGCGAGCCGCGCTCTCACGGCGGGCGTCTGCCGCTGGGCGGGCCTGCCCGTGGACGCCGGCGACCTCGACGACCTCGCGGCCGACCTGGTGGCGATGGTCGACGGGTTCGGCTCGGCCGGCGCCCGCCACTGGCGGGGCCGGCGGGCCCGCCTGCGGCGTGAGGCGTGGTTGACCGACCTGCTGTCCCACGGCCCGCCGCCCGGCCCGCTGGCCGAGCACGTGGCCGGCCACCGCGACGACGACGGCGAGCCCCTGAAACCCCGGACCGCCGCGGTCGAGATGCTCAACGTCATCCGCCCGACCGTCGCGATCGCCTGGTTCGTGACCTTCGCGGCGCACGCGCTGCACCGCTGGCCGGAGAATCGGGACCGGCTCCGCGACGGCGATCCGGCGTTCGCGGAGGCGTTCACGCAGGAGGTGCGGCGTTTCTACCCGTTCGCGCCCTACGTGGGCGGCCGGGCGGTGACGGATCTGACCTGGCGGGGCGAGCCCATCCCCGAAGGCGCCCTGATCCTGCTGGACGTCTACGGCCAGCACCACGACGAGGCCCGGTGGGAGCGCCCCTACTCCTTCCTCCCAGCGCGTTTCCTCGACGCCGGCGTCGGCCGCGACGACCTGATCCCGCAAGGAGGCGGCGACCCGCACACCGGCCACCGCTGCCCGGGTGAGGCGGTCACCGTCGGCCTGCTCCGCGAGCTCTCGGTACGGCTGGCGCGCCTGCGTTACTCGGTGCCCCCGCAGGATCTGCGCATCCCCCTGCGCCGCATGCCTACCCTGCCGCACAGCGGCTTCGTCATCACCGACGTGCGGCCGGACCCGCAGCAGGACCACCACGACAAGAGGAAGTCGGCATGCAATCGGATCCCGCACACGAGCCCGGCTCGCCCGAAGGAATGACGTCCAGGGACGTGAACGACCGCAGCGAACTGGCCAGATACATCAGCGGGACGCACGTGTTCCCGGCCGATCGTGAGGCCCTGATGAAGCAGGCCCAGGCCGAGAACGCGCCCGACACCGTCCTGGCCCTGCTCCGCGCGATCCCCGACCGCACCTACGACAACCTCCAGGACGTCGCCGAGCAGCTGGGCCTGACGAGCTAGCACGCCGACCCCGCAGGTACCGAGATCGAGATACGTGGTGAGCGCCGTGACGAGCCGATTAGCGCAATGGACCCTCGACGTGATCGACAGCCGGAAGATGGCCCTGTTCTGGTCGCGGGCACTGGGCTACGAGATCGAGCACGACGGCGGCAGCCCGCATCTGCTGCCTCCGCCCGACGCCCCGCCCGGTTCGCCGACGGTCTGGCTCCAGGAGACGGGCGAGCCCAAGGCCGGCAAGAACCGCAACCACCCCGACCTCCACGTTCCCGACGGAGAGGTCGACGACGAGGTCGAGCGCCTGATCGGGCTGGGGGCCACGCCGGTCGACGTCGGCCAGAAGGGCGATGAGGGGTTCGTCGTGCTGGCCGACCCCGAGGGCAACGAGTTCTGCCTGCTCTACCGGAGGCATCCCCAGCAAGCCGGGTGACCCCTCACCGCACGTCCGCCACCTGGCCGGCCAGCAGCCGTCGATAGGCGTCGTCTTCCAGCAGGTCGTCGTGGGTGCCGCGGGCGATCGTGCGGCCGTCCGCCAGCATGACGACACGGTCGGCGGTGCGGATCGTCGAGAGGCGGTGCGCGATGACCAGCGTCGTGCGGCCTTCTCGCGCCTGCCGCATCGCCTGGTTGACCTCCTGCTCGCTCTCGGCGTCGAGGTTGGAGACGGCCTCGTCCATGATGAGGATCGGGGCGTCCTTGAGCAGGGCGCGGGCGATGGCGATGCGCTGGCGCTGGCCTCCTGACAGGCGGGCGCCGAGTTCGCCGGGCACGGTGTCGTAGCCGTCGGGCAGGCCGGTGATGAACTCGTCGGCCAGGGCCGCCTTCGCCGCCGCGACGACCTCGGCGTCGGTGGCCTGCGGGCGGCCCAGGCGGATGTTGTCCTTCAGGGGGACGTTGAACAGGTAGACGTCCTGGGGGACCAGGGTGATCAGGCTCCGCAGGTGGTCTTGGGGCAGGTCGCGGAGGTCGTGGCCGCCGATGGTGATCGTGCCGTCGGCGACGTCCCAGAAGCGCATGAGCAGGCTGGCGCAGGTCGACTTGCCGGCGCCCGAGTGGCCGACCAGGGCGACGGTCTCGCCCGGCTCGACGGCGAACGTCGCGTCGGTCACGGCGTCGGGGAGCGCGGGGGCGTACCGGAACCTGACCCGGTCGAAGACCACCCGCGGCACGACCTCACCGGAGAAGGACGTGACGCGGTCGCGGACCGGCGGTTCGGTGTCGAGGATCGTCATGATGCGCCGCCCGGCGGCCACCACCTGGTTGACGTCGCGGGCCACGTCGGTGACCGCGATGACCGGGGCGAACGTGGTGGCGGCCAGCACCACCGCGACCGGGAACAGCGCCGGGTCGAGGGAGCCGCCGCTGACCAGGAGCGCGGCGGTGACGAGGACGGCGAGCAGGCCGATCACGGTCAGCGCGTTGGTGACGCCGTGTTCGAGGCCGGAGCGGCGGGCGTGGGCGAGTTTGGCCCGCAGCAGCCTGCCCTCCAGGCCGCCGAGACGGGGGGTCGCGCCGAAGGTGACGAGTTCGCGCAGGCCCTGGAGGGTGTCGACGGCTTCGGCGTTGAGTTCGCCGACCTGGGCGCGCAGTTCCTCGCCCTGCGACTCGGCCCTGCGCCGCAACCATGACGGCACGGTGGCCAGCAGGATCAGTGCGGGCGCCAGCGCGAGGGCGAGGGCCGGGTCGAAGGTGCCGAGCGCGGTGAGCGCGGCCACCGGCACGGTCGCGGCGCTGACCAGTGGGCTGAGGGTGTGGGCGAACCACAACTCCAGTTGCTCCACGTCGGAGATGGCCGCCGCGCCCAGGTCGCCCGACCGGCGTTCGAGCAGGTAGCCGGGGGCCAGCCGCTCGAAGGCGGCGTAGACGCGGCCGCGGATGTCGGCCAGCACCCGGAAGGCGGCCACGTGGGCGAGGTAGGACTCCAGCCACGGCGTGACGCCGACGAACGGCAGCAGCACGCCCAGCAGGATCAGGCCGCCGGTGAACTCCTGGCCGGTGATGGCCCGGCTGACCACCCACGCGCCGGTTCCGGCGGAGGCCAGGACGACGAGGTGGTGGGCGATGCCGCTGAGGACGGCGGCGATCAGCAGCGGGCGGTGGCGGCCGATCAGGGCGAGGAACCGGGTCATCGGGCTGCTCCTTCCTGGGCGGCGACCAGGCGGGCGTAGGCGCCGCGCCGGGTCAGCAGGTCGTCGTGGTGGCCGGACTCGACGACCTGGCCGGCGTCCATGACGATCACCCGGTCGGCGTTCCGCACCGTGGACAGGCGGTGGGCGATCATCAGGGTGGTCCGGCCGCCGGTGAGGGTGTCGAGGGCCTGCTGGATGGCGGCCTCGTTGGCGGCGTCGACGCTGGAGGTGGCCTCGTCGAGGACGAGGATCGGGGCGTCCTTGAGCAGGGCGCGGGCGATGGCGATGCGCTGGCGTTCGCCGCCCGACAGCTTCAGGCCGCGTTCGCCGACGATCGTGTCGTAGCCCTGGGGGAGCGCGGTGATGAACTCGTGCGCCCGCGCGGCGACGGCCGCGTCGGTGATCTGGGCTTCGGTGGCGTCGGGGCGGCCGAGGGCGAGGTTGTGCCGGACGGTGCCGTGGAACAGGTAGGTGTCCTGGGAGACCACGGCCACCAGGGAACGCAGCCGGTCGAGCGGCAGGTCGCGGACGTCGACGTCGCTGACGCTGATCCGGCCCTCAGTGGTGTCGAAGAAGCGCAGCAGCAGCGCCGCCACCGTGGTCTTGCCCGCGCCCGAGCGGCCGACCAGGGCGACGCGTTCGCCGGGAGCCACGTCGAGGGTGAAGCCGGTCAGGGCGGGGCGGTCGCGGTCGCGGTAGGTGAAGGTGACGCCGGTGAAGGACAGGGACACGGGCCCGGCCACCGACGCCGTCCCCGCTTCCTGTACGGGCTCGTCGAGCACCTCCAGCACGGCCCGCAGCGACGGGACCGCGTTGTAGCTGGAGTGGTAGGCCCCCTCCAGGTCGCGCAGCGGGCGGAAACACTCGGCGGTCAGCATCAGGATCAGCAGCAGCTCGGTGACCGTGATCTCCCCGGCCGTCAGGCGATACGCGCCGACCCCGATCGCGACGGCGGTGCCGGTGGCGATGACGAAGGCGACGCCGCCGACGTACAGGACGACCACGGCCATCAGGCGGATGGAGTCGGTGCAGAACCTCTCGGCCAGCGCGGCGAGTTCGGCGCCCCGGCGGCGGCCGGCGTTGAACGCCTTCAGGGTGACCATGCCCTGGAGGGCGTCGAGGTTCTCGGCGTACAGGCTCTTGTAGGCGGTGAACCACGCCTTGTTGCGGTCGGCGAGCACCTTCTCGGAGACCAGCGGCAGCACCGGCAGCAGGATCGAGCACGCCAGCACGACCAGGCCCACGACGACGTCGAGGGTGAACAGGTAGGCGGTCACGGCGACCGCGCCGACGACGGCCGCGATCACCTGGGGCAGGAACCGGCCGACGTAGGCGTCGGCGGTCTCGATGCCGTCGACCAGGCTGGTCTGGGTCGATCCGGTCCGGCCGCGCTGGGTCCATCCCGGGCCGAGCACCAGGAGTTTGGCGACCAGGCGTTCCCGCAGGTCGGCCTTGACCAGCCCGGAGGTGCGCAGCGCCGCCGTCTCCTTCACGGCCAGGGCCACGCTGCGGACCACCTGGAGGCCGGCGATGCCGGCCAGCGGCCATCCGATGGCGGCGAAGCCGTCACCGGCGAAGATCGACGCCAGCGCGTGGGCGACGAGGACGCCCTGGAGGACGTAGGTGGCGGTGACGGTCAGCAGGATCGCCACCAGGCCGGCCAGCCTGAGGCGCACCGCCGGGGTCAGCAATCGCCCGATCATGTCTCCTCCTTGAGGCGTTCGAAGGCGAACTGGGTACGGGGCACCGCGCGCACGCCGAACACCCGCGCGATGACCTCGGGGGTGAGCTCGTCGGCGACGATGCGGCCGGTGTCCATCACGTAGACCCGGTCGGCGAACTCGGCGGCGTGGTTGAGGTCGTGCAGCGCGGCCAGCGTCGTCAGCCCCAGGTCGCGGACCAGGTGGAGCACGTCGAGCTGGTGGCGGATGTCGAGGTGGTTGGTGGGCTCGTCGAGCAGCAGCAGGCGGCTCTCCTGGGCCAGCGCGCGGGCGATCAGGACTCGCTGCTTCTCCCCGCCCGACAGGGTGACGAAGGACCGGTTCGCCAGCCCGCTCAGGGAGACGCGTTCGAGCGCTTCGGCGCAGCGTCGCAGGTCGTCGCCGGTGGTGCGGGAGAGCGGGCGTTTGTGCGGGGTGCGGCCCATGAGCACGACGTCGTCGACGGTGAAGTCGAGGTCGGCCGGGGACTCCTGGGCGACGACCGCGATCCGGCGGGCGGTCTCCCGATGGGTGAGCTTCCGCAGGTCCTCCTCGTCGAGCGAGATCAGCCCGGCCGCCGGCCGCAGGGCCCGGTAGACCGCCCGCAGCAGGGTCGACTTGCCGCAGCCGTTCGGCCCGACCAGGGCGGCGAACGTGCCCGGTTCCACGACGAGGCCGGCTTCCCGGACGATCGGGGCGCCCTCGATGGTGACGGCAACTCCGTCCAGCACCAGTCTCATGCCCGCCTCCGCAGCAGCCACAGGAAGAAGGGCGCGCCGAAGACGGCGGTGACGATGGTCAGCGCGAGCTCCTGCGGGGCGTCGACGGTCCGGGCCGCGATGTCGACGAGCTGGAGGAAGGCCGCCCCGAGCAGCGCCGAGACGGGCAGCACCCGGCGGTGGTCGGCCCCGACGAGCAGCCGGGCGGCGTGCGGCACCATCAGGCCGACGAACGCGATCGCCCCGCTCGTGGCGACCATGACGCCGACCAGCAGCGAGGTCAGCACGAACAGCTGGAGCCGGAACGCGCCCACGTTCACCCCGAGCGAGGTCGCGGTGTCCTCCCCGGCGGCCAGCGCGTTCAGCGGCCGGTGCTGGATCAGCAGGTAGGTGACTCCGGCGCCCAGGACCACGGCCGGGATCGGCAGCATCTCCCACCGGGCCCCGCCCAGCGACCCGAGCAGCCAGAACAGCACCTGCTGGGCGGCTCTCCCGCTCTGGGCCTGCTGGAGGATGTAGGAGTAGATCGCCTGGAACAGGAAGTGCAGCGCCACCCCGGCCAGCACCAGCCGTGCGGGGGTCAGCCTGCCGCCGCGCTGCGCCAGCACGTACACCAGGACCATCCCCAGGAGCGCCCCGCCGAACGCGGCGGCCGAGAGCGACAGCCCGCCCAGCGTCGAGGCGCCGAGCACGAACACGGCGACCGCGCCGAGCGAGGCGCCCGAGGAGATGCCGAGCAGGAACGGGTCGGCCAGCGGATTGCGTACCAGCGCCTGGAGGACCGCGCCGACCACCGACAGACCCGCGCCGACCAGAAGCGCGAGCAGCGCCCGGGGGAGCCGGAAGTCCCAGACGATCTGCTCCTGGACCGGTGTCCAGGTCACGGCGACCGAGCCGGGGAACAGACGGTCGGCGACGATGCCCCAGCACTCGGCCAGGCCGACGGGCACCGCGCCGATGCTGACCGCCAGCCACGTGGAGACCACCACAGCCGCGGCGAGCAGGCCGAGGACCAGCCCGAAGGTGCTCTTCCTCCGGAAGCCGCCGGAGACCTGCGCCGAGGCCGTGTCCACCACGGTCACGGCCGGTCCCCGAAGTAGTCGCGCGGCCCGGTCATCGAGCGAAGGCGTCGGGGTGCAGGAACTTGGCGATCTCGACGACGGCCAGGATGTTCCGGTACCCGGGGTGAGCGGCGGCGGCGGGGATCGGCAGGACGCGCCGGGCTTGGGCGGCGGGGCTGTTCTTCGCCACCCCGAGCACGTCAGAGGCCTTCGTGTCCGCGGTCGCCGCCGCCTTGCCGTCGTAGACGACGTAGTCGAGCACCAGCAGCGCCTCCGGGTTCGAGGCCGCGACCTGTTCGACGCTGAACTCCGAGTAGTCGGCCCGGGTCGCCGCCAGTACGTTCTCGCCGCCGGCCTTGGCGATCATCTGGTTCATCAGGCCCGCGCCGCCGTAGGCGGTGACCGGGCCGGTGCCGCCGTCGGTGGCCAGCACCTTCACCTTCGGGCGGCCCGCGATCCGCTTCTCGACGTCGGCGAGCTGCGCCTGGAGGTCGGCGATCAGTTTCTCGGCCCGGTCCTGGACGCCGAAGACGATGCCGAGGTTGCGCAGGTCGGTGAAGGTCTGCTCGACCGTCGACTTCAAGGTCTCCTCGGGGCTGCACCAGTTGCCCAGGATGAACACGGGCGCACCGGCGGCCTGGAGCTCGTCGACGGTCGCGTAGCCGCCGGCGGCGTCGAAGCTGCTCTGCCCGTTGTCGATGACGAAGTCGGCGCCCTGGGCGAGCATGACCTCCTTCTGCGGCAGCATGATCGTCGGGGAGATCTGCGTGATCGTGTCGTAGGCGGCCTTCTGGCCCGGCAGGAAGCCGTCGGGGCCGTTCTCCTCGAAGGCGGTCCGGCCGACGATCCGGTCCTGGAGGCCGAGGGCGAGCAGGGTCTCCAGCGACGGCTGGTAGCCGGTCACGACCTTGGCGGGCGGCTGGTCGAAGGTGAGGGTCCGGCCGCAGTTCTGTACCGAGATGGCCTTCGGCGCGACCGGTGCGGCGGGGGCGTGCCCGCACGCGGTCAGCAGCAGGGCCAGGACGAGGAGCCGTTTCACGCCGCGGCCTCGCAGACCACGTCGAGCAGCGCCTTGTCGCGGGTGATGAGCGCGAGCGTGGTCACCCGCGACTCCTGCCACGCCGCGACCCGGTCGCGGATGTAGCCGGCCGGCCCGAGCAGGGCGACCTCGTCGAGTAACCGGTCGGGGACGGCGGCGACGGCCTCGGCCCGCCTCTTCTCACGGTGGTGTTCGCGGATCACGTGTGCTTCCTTCTCGAACCCGAGCGCGCAGGCGAGCTCGTGGTACGTGTTGCGGACGCCCGGGATGTCCGGGCCGATGTAGGCGGCGTAGAGGGGGCGCAGCTCGTCCCGGGCCTTCGCCCGGTCGTCGGTGATCGCCCCGTGCGTGATGACGGTGATGTCGATCCGCGCACGACCCGAGGCTTTGAGGCCCTCGTCGAGTGGGGCGGTCATGACCTTCTCCCGCTCCGGGGAGTAGAAGCCGGGCAGCCACCCGTCGGCGATCTCCCCGGCCAGCCGGGTCATGCCCGGCCCGATCCCGGCGACGTAGGTCGGGATGACGGTGCGGACGGGGTCGAGCAGGGCCTTGACCGGCCGGGACCGGTCGGAGAAGGGCAGCCGGTAGTACTCGCCCTCGTAGGACACCCGCTCGTCGCAGGCGACCGCTCTGCGCAGGACCTCGACGTACTCGCGCATCCGGGCGACCGGCCTGCCGAAGGGCACGCCGTGCCAGCCCTCGACGATCCACGGCACCGACACGCCCAGCCCGAGCAGCAGGCGGCCCTCCGAGAGGATGTCGAGGGTCAGGGCGGTCATCGCGGTGTTGGCCGGGGTGCGCCCGGCGAGCTGGAGGATGCCGGTGCCGAGCTTGATGTTCTCGGTGCGGGCGGCCAGGTAGGCGAGGATCGTCACGCCGTCGGCGCCGTACTCCTCGACGCTCCACACCGAGTCGACGCCGATGCGGTCGGCGTGCTCGACCAGGGGCAGCAGCTCCGAGATCGGTTCTCCGTGGTAGCCGAGGGCCAGGCCCACACGCATGTCGCAGCTCCTAGGCGAGAGGGAGGGGATCGAGCACGACCGACCGCCCCAGGCGGGTGCCGCCGAGGAAGGGGAAGGCGGCCGGGGCGTTGCCGTACAGGCCCGGGACCACGACCCGCACCACCCGCAGACCGGTGCCCTCGATGTCCGGTGTGGTCAGGTCGACGGAGATCGCCCGGGGTTCGGGCAGCGGCTCGGGCAGCTCGATCTTCTCCGGATGCCGGAGCCGGTCGAGCAGCGCGCCCTGCATGCAGGGGTCGAGGTAGAGCTGGAGGTTCAGCTCCAGGTCGGTCAGGTCGTGCCAGTCGGCGCGGAAGTCGTCGCGGTAGGCGCGGCCGGGCCGGAACGGCCGGTAGGGATGGTCGGCCGTCTCATAGGTCGCCGGATCGAGCAGCCCGAGGCTGTTGGTGTAGGACACGCAGGCTTCGGTGAACGCCTTGGCCGCCGCCTCGCCCTCCGTCGCCCGGCAGGCCGCGCCGAAGCCGACGACACGCCGGGAGACGTCCTCGACGAACGCGCCGACGACGACGCGCCCGAAGTCGGAGGGGATGCGGAGCAGCCGGACCGTGAGCCCCAGCGCCTCGGCGGCGCCGGTCGCGGCGACCAGTTCGGCGGGCCCGTCGGGCCGCACCTCCCCGGCCGGGTCGCCGCGCATCCACCAGGTGGTCAGCGCGTCCCGCTCGTAGAGCTCGTTCAGCGCCGACACCTCGGCCGCCGCGCGTCCCTCTCCCGCCGCGATGCCCGCGCTCATCTGAAAGTTCGTGTACGGCTCCCGCCGGCGGTTGAGCAGCACGAGCGCACTGGGCACGTACACCGCAGACCCGGTGCCGAGATCCCGGCCGACCGACCAGTCCTGCACGAGCTCCCGGGTCATCGGCACGAAGGGGAAGCCCTTCGCCGCGTACTGCGCGGCGGAGTAGAGGGCGAACTCGCGGGGATCCACCGCGTCCGGCAGGTCGCGCCAGGCGGCCCGGACCGTCTCCCGGGGCGGCGCGTTGCCGCAGTACCGCTCGACCGCCTCCCCGATCGCGGCGGCCCGCGCCCGCGCCGGGTCTTCCAGCGCCGCGCCGCCCGCCACCCGATCGGCCGGCCACGGCGCGAAGGCCCGGGTGTCGGCCACGTAGGCCCGGTAGACGACGCACGACGGCACGGCGCTCGGTTCCCGCACCACCTTGGTGATGACGCCGAGCCGGGGGTCGACGAGCGTGCTCCCCGAGGGCGTCGTGAGCGACAACACCGGATGGCGCGTCAGCTCGTTGCCGGCGGGGTCGAACTCGTACTGGCAGGCCGGCGCGGCGCGCCCGGACAACACCGCGAGCACGTCGGCGGCCATCAACCCGGCGAGCACCGCCACCCCGCCCGCCGACGGCCACGGCACCGGCGGGGCCGGCCCGGCGTCCAGGTAGGCCCAATGGGCGAGCAGCTCCCCGGGCAGCCCCGAGGCGGCCAGCCGCCGCGCCCGCACGTCGGCGTAGGGCACCCCGCACGGCCCGGCGAAGAACCGCAGCCCCTCGGCGTGACACCGATGCCAGGGCACGCCCCTTTCCGAACACCACCGGTCGAGGGCCAGCCATTCGGCGTCCGGCAACCAGCCCGCGCAGGCGACCACCACGTCGGGTGCGCCGCCGAGAGGCCCGCGTACCACCCATGGTCGTAAGAGCCGCTCCACCTGGTCGGCGACGGGGCCCTCGCCCACCAGGTGGACGACGCCGGCCGGTTCGGCTTCGGCCTGGGCGACCAGCAGTCCGCGCTCCTCGAAGGCGCGCAGGAGTTCCTCGTCGTCGGGCAGCTCACCCCGGGCCAGGGCGCGCATCGGCTCGTCCGGCGCGCTCACCCGGGACACCCGGCCGTCGGGTGCCTGGTGCCGCCACACCCCGTCGGGGCCGGGATACAGGTGGTGCCCAGGGGCGAGACGTGACAACGCGCGCAACCTCCGTGGCCGGGGGTGCGGGAGGCCGCTTGCGACCGCAGCCTCCCGCAGGGGACTACTCGGCGTCGTCCTCGTTCCAGGCGAACGCCTCGTCCACGGCGGGCGTGTGCGCGCGAACGCAGACGCTCGACTCGGCCAGCTCTTCGAACGTGGGATGTGCCATGGGCCGTCCTCCTTCGGAGTTGCTTGCCGTTCATTCGCAGATGCGAACGATTCGCAACATAAGTCGGCACGATGGGCGGGTCAATCCCTTGTTGCTCATATCACGTTGTTGCGAAAGACTTGCAATAAGGGGAGGAGGGGCTGTGCTGGCAGGTCGACCGGTCATCGCCCCTGTGCCGGTGGCCGGCCTGGGGTCGCTACTGCCGTCCATCGCCGACGTGGGGGGAGCCGTGTTCACCCGGGCCCCCTGGCGCGAACCACCGGCGCAGGCCCGCAGCGTGGCCGCACGCCTGCTGGCCGACAGCGTGCGGCCCGGTTTCGTGCTCGCCGCGGCCTTCGCCGGCGACGAACTGGTCGGCTTCGGCTACGGCCGGCGCTGCTCGTCCCTGGCGGCCCTGCTCCACCGGCCCTGCGGCGCGGACTTCGTCCTGAAGGAGCTGTGCGTGCTGCCCTCCTGCCACGGGCTGGGCATCGGCGGCGCTCTCCACGACGCCGTGGTGGCCTGGGCCGATCACGGCCCGCGCTGGCTGGTCACCCACTCCAGGGCCACCGCCGCCGTCGGCCTCTACCGGCAGCGCGGCTGGCAGACCGTCGCGCTCCATCCCGCGGGCGGCCAACGGCTGATCATGCGGCTGTCACCGCCGTGATCACACCCCTTATTGTGTACACATCGCTGTTGCGATCAATATGCAACTGAGGAGGTTGGGCAAGTGGGCCAGTACACCCTTCCGGACATGCCTTACGACTACGCGGCCTTGGAGCCGGCGATCACGGGCGAGATCCTGGAGTTGCACCACAGCAAGCACCACGCGGCCTACGTGAAGGGCGCCAACGACACGTTGGACCGGCTCGCGGAAGTCCGCGACAAGGGCGACTTCAGCGGCCTGGTCGGCCTGGAGAAGACCTACGCGTTCAACCTGTCGGGCCACGTGCTGCACACGATCTTCTGGCAGAACCTCTCCCCGGACGGCGGCGACCGCCCCGACGGCGAGCTGGGCGACTCGATCGTGGAGCACTTCGGCTCGTTCGAGGCCTTCCAGAAGCAGCTCACCACCGCGACCGCGACCGTCCAGGGCTCGGGCTGGGGCGTGCTGGCCTGGGAGCCGCTGGGCCGCCGCCTGATCGTCGAGCAGGTCTACGACCACCACGGCAACGTCGGCATGAGCTCGACCCCGCTGCTGGTCTTCGACGCGTGGGAGCACGCCTACTACCTGCAGTACAAGAACGTCCGGCCTGACTACGTCGAGAAGCTCTGGTCGCTGATCAACTGGAACGACGTGATCGCGCGCTTCGACGCCGCGCGCGCCTGAGACTCGCCGCGCCCGGGTGGGATCGAGTGGCTGCTTTCCCACCCGGACGCGGCGGCCGGTCAGCTCATGGATTTGTCGTGACGTGAGTGATTCGTGGCCGGATGAGGGCGGCGCCGGGAGGCGTCCGGCAGGCAGCATGGGACTCCGGGCACCTTCCGAAAGGCAGCGGGCACATGCCAGAGGCCATCGCGGGGCTGGAGATCCCTGAGACGACGGCGGTCGCGGAGGCGACCAAGATCGCTCAGGACATGACCGGTCCCCTCATCTTCCACCACTCCTGCCGGGTCTTCTTCTTCGGGCTGGCCCACGCCAACCGGCTCGGCTTGAAGCCCGATCCCGAGCTGCTCTACCTGGCGGCCATGTTCCACGACACCGGGCTCCGTACGCCCTTCTCCGCCGTCGAGCAGCGCTTCGAGGTCGACGGGGCCGACCACGCGCGGGCGTTCCTGGCCGAACGGGGCTTCTCCCCGGCCGCGGCCGATCTGGTCTGGACGGCCATCGCCCTGCACACCACGCCCGGCATCCCCGGCCGGATGGCCCCGGAGATCGCCGCCGTCCACCTCGGCGTGCTGACCGACGTGGTCGGCTTCGGGCTCGACGGGTTCGCCCACGGCCAGCTGAACGAGATCCTGGCCGCCCACCCCCGGGGGGACTTCAAGGACGCGTTCCTGCGCGAGTACGTCGACGGGCAGAAGGACCGCCCCGACACCACGGTCGGCACCGTCAACGCCGACGCGCTCGCGCACTTCGTGCCCGGATTCCGGCCCACGACCATGGTCGAGCGGGTCCTGAACTCCCCTTGGCCGAGCTGATGAGGGCGATCATCGCGCGGGAGCGCGGCGTGGGCGTCGGCGATCTTGTTTTGGAGGACCGGCCCTATCCCTACGCGGCCGAGAACGACGTCGTCGTCCGGGTGCACGCCGCCGGGTTCACCCCCGGGGAGCTCGAATGGCCGGGCACCTGGACCGACCGGGCCGGGCACGACCGGGCCCCGGCCATCCCCGGCCACGAGTTGTCCGGAGTGGTCGCCGAGCTCGGCTACGGCACCACCGGGCTCACCGTCGGGCAGCGGGTGTTCGGCCTGACCGACTGGGCCCGCGACGGGTCGCTGGCCGAGTTCACCGCCGTGGAGGCGCGCAACCTCGCGGCCCTCCCGGCCGGCATCGACCACACCGTGGCCGCCGCGCTGCCCATCTCGGGGCTGACCGCGTGGCAGGGGCTGTTCGACCACGCCCGGCTCACCACCGGCCAGACCGTGCTGATCACCGGCGCGGCGGGGGCGGTGGGCTCGATCGCGGTCCAGCTCGCCCGGGAGGCGGGCGCGGTCGTGATCGGCGCCGGGCGGGCCCGCGACCGGGAGGTCGTGCTCGATCTCGGCGCGCAGGACTTCGTCGATCTCGACACGAAGGACGTGCGGGAGGCCGGGGACGTGGACGTGGTCTTCGACGTGATCGGGGGAGAGGTCCTGGCCGGGGCGGCCGAGCTGGTGCGGCCGGGCGGCACGCTCGTCAGCGTCGCCATGCCCCCCGACGTACGGCCCAAGGACGGGCGGGCGCTCTTCTTCGTCGTCGAGCCCGACCGCGTCCGGCTGGCCGACCTGGCCCGGCGGGTGAGCGACGGGCGGTTGCGGCCGCTGGTGGGGGCGGTGCGCCCGCTGTCGGAGACGGCCGACGCGTGCGTCCGCACGTCGTCCGTGATCGGGAAGACGATCATCGTGCCCTGACGGCGGTGTCAGCGCCGCGACGGCCCCGTGTCAGCGCGGTCGGCGACCGTGATCCTCACGAACCGGACCACGGACGCGAGGAGAACACCATGAGCCGCTTCACCGAATCAGGGTTGCGCCGGCTGCACGGCGTGCTGGCCGGGCACGTCGAGTCGGGCCGGATCCCGGGGCTGGTCGCCCTGGTCGGCCGGGGCGACGACGTCCACGTCGAGACGCTCGGGACCATGCGCCACGACGGCGGGCCGCCGATGGCCCGGGACACGATCTTCCGGATGGCCTCGACGTCCAAGCCGGTGTCCATGGCGGCGGCGATGATCCTGCTCGACGAGTGCCGGTTGCGGCTCGACGACCCGGTCGACCCGTGGTTGCCCGAGCTGGCCGACCGGCGGGTGCTCACCCGTCCCGACGGCCCGCTCGACGACACCGTGCCGGCCCGGCGGCCGATCACCGTGCGCGACGTGCTGACCTCGACCTTCGGGCTGGGTATGGACCTGACCGCGCTCGGCTCGCCGATCATGAACGCGGTCTTCGGGCAGGGCCTCACGCCGAACCTGCCGGTCGAGATGCCCGAGCCGGACGAGTGGATGCGCCGCCTGGGCGGCCTGCCGCTCATGTACCAGCCGGGGGAGCGCTGGCAGTACCACATCAGCAACGACCTGCTCGGGGTGCTCGTCGCCCGGGTGACCGGCCAGTCGTTCGAGAGCTTCCTGCGCGAGCGCCTGTTCGACCCGCTGGGCATGCGGGACACCGGCTTCGACGTGCCCGCCGGCAAGATCGACCGGCTGCCGCCCCTCTACGCCCCCGACCCCGCGAGCGGCGAGTTCCACGTGTGGGACCCGGCCGAGGGCGGCCGCCACAGCAGCCCGCCGGCCTTCCAGGGCGGCGGCGGCGGGCTGGTGTCGACCGCGGACGACTACCACGCCTACTTCCGGATGTTGCTCAACGGCGGCGTCCACGAGGGCGAGCGCATCCTGTCGCGGCCCGCCGTCGAACTGATGACCACCAACCGGCTCACGCCGGAGCAGAACGCCGCCCGCGACACCCTGGCCAAGGACAACGTCCACGTGTCGTTCGGCCAGGGCCAGCACGGCGGCTGGGGCATGGGGATGGCGGTCCGGACGTACCGGGGCGACTACGCGCCGATCGGGCAGTTCGGCTGGGACGGCGGCAGCGGCACCTCCACCTACGCCGATCCGGCCAACGGGCTCGTCGGGATCCTGCTCTGCCAGGTCGGCATGTCGGTGCCCGATCCGGCCCGGCTCGTCCATGATTTTTGGACCAGCGTCTATCAAACGATCGAGAAGTAAAAGCTTTGCCCAACCGAAACCCCGCCAGGCGTCGGGCTTGGCGGGGTCAACCCCTCTCAGCAGGCATGACAGGTTTTGGCGAGGTGAACTGAGCGCCATAGACTCGGAAGCGGACAGGAGGCGTCCGCCCCTCCAGAGAATCGCCGTCGAGGTCTCGCGACTCCGGCCTCGGCCCGGACGCCTCTCGCACAAGCGGCGAGCCCGCGCGATCACCTGACACGACACCGGCCGACCTCCAACCGAGGCTCGACCGGCCTTTCGCGTCCCCTTACCGCGCGGCAGAGAGGCCCTTCGATGACGCGAGCGTTCCGAGTCCGGAGGACCGTGGCGACCGCCCTGGTGACGACCCTGGTGTGCGTCGGGGTCAGCGTGCTCTTCCTGCTCTTCGCAGGCTACAAGGAGATGGACAGTGTCCAGGCGCGGGCCACCATGACGTGGGGCCACGTGGTCCCGCTCATCCGGGAGGGCCCGCTGCCGAAGACGCTGGAGGACAACTCCGTCAACGCCGTGCAGGTCGTGGACGCCCACGGCCACGTCGTGGCGGCCACCCCGCAACTGGCCGGCAAGGGCCCGATGGCCAACTTCCACGCCGACCGGGCGAGCGTGCGCGCGGTCAGGACGTTGTGCCCGCCGGCCGGGCTGTCGGGCTGCGCGACCGTGTTGTCGTACAAGGTCTACCAGCCGGGCGGATTCTGGCTGCTCTACATGGCGCTGCCGGTGGTCGCCTGGTACGGCAGCGTGACCTCCATCATCACGGCCGTCGGGGTGTCGCTGCTGGTCATCTCGGTGCTGACCGCCTGGACCTTCCGCGACCTCACCAAGGCGCTGGCCCCCGTGAACGCCATCAGGTCGCGGATGGCCGAGATCACCGCCACCGGCCTCGACCGCCGGGTCCCGGTGTCGAACAAGTACGAGGAGATCCAGCTCCTCGCCGAGACGGTGAACGCCACCCTCGACCGGCTGGAGGTCGCCTATTCCCAGCTCCGCCGGTTCACCCAGGACGCCTCCCACGACCTGCGCAGCCCCATCACGGCCATGCGGGCCCAGCTGGAGGAGGCGCTGATGCACCCCGAGAGCACCGACTGGCCCACGATGAGCACCGAGGTGCTCGCCGGGGTCGAACGGCTCCAGGCGATCGTGACCGACCTGCTCACCCTGGCCCGGCTCGACGCCCGCGCCCCGCTCGACCGCGTGCCCGCCGACCTGGGCGACCTGGTCGGCGGGGAGCTGAAACGGCGGGCGTACCGGAAGGAGGTGGTCGCCGACCTGGCCAAGAACGTGCGGGTGCAGTGTGACCGCCTGCGCATCACCCGCGTGCTGGGCAACCTGCTCGACAACGCCGAACGCCACGCGACCTCGCGGATCACCGTACGGGTGCGGGCCGACGGGACGTGCGCCACCCTGGAGGTGATCGACGACGGGGCCGGGGTCGCGCCCGAGCACCGGGAGATCGTCTTCGACCGCTTCACCCGGCTCGACGCCTCACGGGCCCGCGACGCGGGCGGAACGGGGCTGGGCCTGGCCATCGCGCGGGAGATCGCCGAGGCGCACGGCGGAAGCCTGACGATTCAGGACAGCGAGCGGGGGGCACGGTTCGTGCTGAGGCTGCCCACGACCACGTCGTGAGCCCCTCCATTTTCAACCTATAGCGCACCCCCGGGCTTGCCACAAGCCCCCGGTCATGGCGCAGAATCGACCGGCCAAGCCCGCAATCTGCGAAATCCGGGGGACGCAGACCGTGAATCCACTGACCACCAGTGCGTTCGACCTGCCCGACCATCTGGCGCCCAAGGCCGACCCGGCCCTGATCGCCCGGGACGAGAAGCACTTCGCCGCCATCGCGGAGAGCCTCCACCGGTCGATCGCCGACCTGTCGGAACGCCTCGACGCCGAGCGCAGGGCCACGGGCGGGGCCGGGCGCGCGGCGTTCGACCGCGACCAGGAGGTGCACCGGCTGACCGCCCGCCTGCGGGCGCTGCGCCGGTTCGGCCTCGACCTGTGCCTCGGTCACATGGTCGGCGCCGACGACCAGGAGCCCGTCTACATCGGCCGTCTGGGCCTGACCGACAGTTCGGGGCGGCGGCTGCTGCTCGACTGGCGCTCGCCCGCCGCCGAACCCTTCTTCGGGGCCACCCACGCCAACCCCATGGGCCTGACGAGCCGCCGCCGTTACCGGTGGGCGGCCGGGCGCATCAACGACTACTGGGACGAGGTCTTCACCCAGGACGGCTTCGACGGCCACGCCGCCGCCCTCGACGACCAGTCGGCCTTCATCGCCAGCCTGGGCGGCAACCGCTCGGGCCGCATGCGCGACGTGCTGGGCACCATCCAGGCCGACCAGGACGCCATCATCCGCGCCTCGTCGCGGGGCGCGCTCGTCGTCGACGGCGGCCCCGGCACCGGCAAGACGGTGGTCGCCCTGCACCGGTCGGCCTACCTGCTCTACTCCGACCCGAGGCTCGGCCACCACCGGGGCGGCGTGCTCTTCGTGGGGCCCCACCAGCACTACCTGGCCTATGTGGCCGACGTGCTGCCGAGCCTGGGAGAGGAGGGGGTGCGGACCTGCACCCTGCGCGACCTCGTCAAGGAGGGCGCCGCCGCGCGGCCCGAGACCGACCCGGAGATCGCCCGGCTCAAGGCCGCGGCCGAGATGGTCACGGCCATCGAGCCCGCCGTGAAGTTCTACGAGAACCGTCCAGACAAGGGCATGGAGGTCACCGACGCGAAGATCTGGCTCAGCCCCGACGACTGGGCCGAGGCGTTCGACGCCCCCGACCCCGACACCCCCCACAACGAGGCGCGCGACGTCATCTGGCAGGAACTCCTCACGATCCTGACCGACAAGTACGAGGGCGACGCCTCCCGCGACATGGTCAGGCGCTCGCTGCTCCAGGATCGCGAGCTGGTCAGGACGTTCAACCGCGCCTGGCCGCTGATCGAGGCGGCCGACCTGGTCGGCGACCTGTGGACCGTCCCGGCCTACCTGCGCCTGTGCGCCCCCTGGTTGACGATCGAGCAGATCCGCCTCCTGCAACGCCCCGAGGCCCAGGCGTGGACGGTCTCCGACCTGCCGCTCCTCGACGCCGCCCGGCAGCGGCTCGGCGACCCCGAGGCGGCCGCGACCAAACGCCGCCAGCAGGCCGCCATCGCCCTCGAACGGGAGCGCACCGACCACGTCATCGACCGGCTGCTCGACACCGACGACGACGGCGAGGGCCTGATCACCATGTTCCACAACCAGGACATGCGCGACGCCCTGGTCGACGAGACGGTCGCGCCGGGCGTCGAACCCGACGTGCTGGCCGGTCCGTTCGCCCACGTCGTCGTCGACGAGGCGCAGGAGCTGACCGACGCCGAGTGGCAGATGCTGCTGCTGCGCTGCCCGTCGCGCAGCTTCACGATCGTCGGCGACCGCGCCCAGGCCCGCCACGGCTTCACCGAGACCTGGGAGGAGCGGCTGCGCCGGATCGGCCTCGACCGGGTCACCCTCGCCCAGCTCACGGTCAACTACCGCACCCCAGAAGAGATCATGGCCGAGGCCGAGCCGGTCATCCGCGCCGCGCTGCCCGACGCCAACGTGCCCACCTCGATCAGGACCGGCGGCGTGCCGGTGCGCCACGGCTCGGTGTCGGAGCTGTCGTCGATCCTCGACGCCTGGACCGGCGACGGCGTCGCCTGCGTGATCGGCGACCCGGCGTTCCGCCCGACCGCCCGGGTCAGGTCGCTCACCCCCGAGTTGTCGAAGGGCCTGGAGTTCGATCTGGTCGTGCTGGTCGACCCCGACAGGTTCGGCGAGGGCGTCGAAGGGGCCGTCGACCGGTACGTCGCCATGACTCGCGCCACCCAGCAGCTGGTGATCCTCACGAGCTGACGGGCTGGAGGACGGCGCGGAACTCGTAGGAGGTCGTGTCGGAGAAGGCGGTCGTCGTGACGGTCAGCTCGATCACCGGCTCGGCGCCGCTGCGGTCGAGCGAGCCGCCGACGGTGACCTTCGCCTGATCGGCCGCGCGCTCGCCCGACACCACGAAGACGGGCTCCGCGCCGCCGACCGTGCCCTCGACCGGGAACAGGTCGTCGCGGGAGTCGGCCGGCGCGTAGACGAAGTCGCCGCCGTCGCGGGCGTCGACCACGAAGATCGCACCCGCGATGCGCGCGCGGGCGCGGTCGAGATTGTCGGGGTCACCCTCGATCTGTTCGAGGGAGACCACGGTCTTCACCGAGTAGCGGGCGCCGGTGGCGTCGTGGTCTTCGGCGACCCCCGGCGTGGCCTCCACCGGGTCTTCGGGGGAGGAGATCAGCGCCTCGGGGTCGTCGGAGATCTGGGCGGCCTCGAACGTGGCGGTGAAGACCCCGCGCTCGGCCGTGCCGCCCGTCGTGTCGATCCCCTGGAGGTTGACGGTGCCCGTCACCGTGGCGCCGTCGGCCTGGAAACGCACCTCGCCCCGGTCGGGGGTGTACGCGGCGGCCGTGACGCCCGAGACGGCGTTGAAGAGGTTCATGCTCCGGGCGTGGTTGACCGGGGTCAGCACGGTCTGCTCGCCGTCGGTCGTGCGCTCGGCGTAGACGTCGTCGGCGCTGCCCTCGAAACAGCTCGCGTTGGACGCGAACCAGATCGCCCCCGGAGCCGGGGCCCCGGCCGGGTTGCCGACCCGGAGGCACCAGTCGGCCGGCTGCCGGACGCGTAACTCGCCCTGGCGGGTGAACGGGGAGCCGTTGGCGACGCTGCCTTCGAGGATCACCGTGTAGGTGCCGGACCCGAGAGGCGCGGTCTCCTGCCTCTCCTCGTCTGGGAGCAGTAGGTAAATCGTCGTGGCGCCCATGATCAGTAGAAGCGCGAGAACGATCCAAAGCCACGGCTGGTGCGGCGCGGTCCTGACGCTGACCCTGTTCTCGTCACCCGTGATGTTGATCTCGTATTTGCTCACGGGTGTCTCCGATTGTCGGCGTCAGCGGCAGGTTAATGGAGAATCACGCGCCGTGTTGTGAGGCCGCCGCTTCCGGACGCAGATCCCGCAACGTCATCTGATGGCGCGGCGGATCGGGCAGCACCACGTTTCTGTGGACGGCCGACCTGCCGTCGGAATGCAGGAGTTCGCCGGGTTCCATGAGCCGCCAGCCGGAATCGTCGTCCATCGGTTCACTGGCGACCACGACACAATTCCGGTCGGCCAGGTCGGCGCTTTCCACCCTGATTCTGCCGCCGGTCCCCTCATGGCAGAGAAGGCCGGGGCGGCGTTCCAGGACGTACAACTCATGGGTTTCCGGATAACGCAGCGCCCACATCTGCGAGGCCGAAATGAGAACGATGTTGAGCGCGTAGAGCGGGAGTTCGTCGGCGATCCAGCGGCTCGCCGACACGATGGCCGCGCTCACGTCGCCGCCGTTGGCGCGGATCTCCCGGGTGATGAGCGCGAAGACGCGTTCGGAGTCGGTGTCGCCCTTGACCAGGTTCCGGTCGGGCCCCAGCTCGGCCTCCAGCCGGTCGAGGCCCTCGACGACGCCGTTGTGCGCGAACAGCCGGTTGTCCTGCTTGAACGGGTGGGTGTTCTTGCGCTCCAGGCCGCCGGTCGAGGCGTAGCGGACGTGCGCGATGAAGGTCGCCGAGCACTCCTCCTTCGCCTCGTGGGCGAAGCGGCGGTCCGCGTAGGCGGCGATCGGGGCCTTGTGGGTGTGGGCCTCGCCGTGGTCGTAGAAGCCGAGCCCGGCGCCGTCGGGGTCGCGGTGGCTCTGGGCGGTCAGGGAGTCGGGGGCCTCCAGGAGCCAGAACGTGGCCTTGGTGCGGTGCGGGGCGGCGGACAACCCGAAGAGGCGGCACATGACGTGCTTATCCCCGTGGCCGCAAACCGGCACAGATCGGCACGGACAAGAGTTTGACCAGCTGCGATCATGGGTGCGGTCAAGCCGCCGCGGACGAGGCAATATACGGCGGCTATACAGCCGCGCCCTACGTTGGCCGTATGTCACGGATGACCTTGGATGATCACCTGATGGCACGCATCGTGGACTACATCGACCACCGCCTCGGGGACCCGGACCTCTGCCCGCCCACCATCGCCGCGGCGCACTACCTGTCGATTCGCGGGCTTTATCGCATGTTCGAAGCACGGGGATTGTCGGCGGCGCGGTACATCAGGTCGCGGCGGCTGGAGAAATGCCGCGACGAACTGGCTTCACCGGGGATGACGGGGGTGCCCGTGGGGACCATCGCGCAGCGATGGGGGTTCCGGTCGTGCTCGCACTTCTCACGGGTGTTCCTGGAGGAGTACGGGGTGTCCCCGGCGGCGTACCGGAAACGGGGAACAGAGAAGACGGCGGCCTGACACGGCTCGTTCCATGGAGACGAGCCAGTTGATGACCTGGATATCTTGCTGATGTTCTCAGGCTTCTGGCTCGTCCTTCTGGGCCAATCTCTCCCGATAGCGCGCAGCTTCTTCTTGTTGACCTAACGCGTTCTTGGTCGCGGCCATTCTCATCAGTGAGATTTCGAGGTCGCGTTGGGCTTGGGCGTTGGTGGGGTCGGCGGCGGCGAGTTTCTCGGCGATGTGCAGGTCGGCGGTGTAGTGCTGGTTGGCGGTGTCGAGGTCGCCTT
>NZ_BBXF01000003.1:0-35090 GCF_001570585.1 Herbidospora daliensis
GGTCCGGCCCGTGTCGTCGGCGTCGGCCAACCCGGCCCCGGCCGCGCCGCCGGCCACCCAGGCCGCGCAGCCCGCCCCGGCCCCGGCCGAGCGGGAGGCCAGCGTGTCGACCGGCGCGTTCGGCGCCCGCGAGGCCGCCGAGACCCGGCCCGAGCAGCAGAGCGCGTCGGGCACCGGCCCGTTCGCGATCCCGCGCCCGACCGAGCCGCCGACCCCGATCACCTCCAAGGTCACCCAGCCGGTGCCGCGCCGCCCGGTCGTCTTCGAAGAGCAGGAAGACGAACTCGACGTGCCCGACTTCCTGAAGTAACCGCTCATCCATGACCCACGCCGCACCCTCCCCCCGGGGTGAGGAGATCGCGGCGGGGCTGGCCGAGGTCGAACGCCGCATCACCGACGCGTGCGCCGCCGCCGGCCGGTCCCGCTCCGAGATCACGCTCATCGCGGTGACCAAGACCTACCCCGCCTCCGACGTCCGCCTCCTGGCCGGGCTCGGCGTCGCCGACGTCGGGGAGAACCGCGACCAGGAGGCCGCCGCCAAGGCCGCCGAATGCGCTGACCTGGCGCTGACCTGGCACTTCATCGGCCAGTTGCAGACCAACAAGGCCCGGTCCGTGGTCGCCTACGCCGACCTGGTCCACGGCGTCGACCGGCTCCGCCTCGCCGAGGCGCTGTCCCGCGAGGCCGTCCGCGCCGGGCGCGAGATCGGCTGCCTCATCCAGGTCTCCCTCGACGGCCTCGCCGGCCGAGGGGGCGCGCTCCCCGCCGACGTCCCGGCTCTCGCCGACGCGCTGGCCGCGCTTCCCGGGCTCTCCCTTCGGGGCGTCATGGGGGTCGCGCCGCTGGGGGAGGACCCGGCGCCCGCGTTCGCGCGGTTGCACGGGGTGGCGCAAGCCGTACAAAAAGATCATCACCACGCGAACGTCATCTCGGCGGGCATGAGCGGCGATCTGCCCCAAGCGATAGCCAACGGCGCGACACACCTGCGAGTCGGTACGGCGTTGCTCGGCCGCCGGAAGCCCTTCGTCAGGTAATGTCCCCCGAGTAACAACTAGGTACGATCAGCGGTTCGCCAGCACGAGAGACGCGGACGGCCGAAGGACGGCCGCCGCAGACGACAGGCACGGAGTTCCGCCACGGACCTTCAGCCATGGGCACGGTAGACGGAGGACGACGGAGCGATGGCCGGCGCGATGCGCAAGATGGCGGTCTACCTCGGTCTCGTGGAGGACGACGACCGTTACGACCGATACCGCGAGTACGCCGACGAGTTCGGCGACGACTACGACATCTCTGGCGACTTCAACCCGCAGGGCACCCAGGGCCGTGACGGGAACGACGACTCGGTCGTTCCGGCTCCGCGTCCCTCCGCGGCCGTGATCGAGCGGCGCACGACCGATCTGGCGCGGATTACCACGCTCCATCCCCGTACCTACAACGAGGCGCGCACCATCGGCGAGCACTTCCGCGAAGGCACCCCGGTCATCATGAATCTGACCGAGATGGTTGACAGTGACGCGAAACGGCTCGTCGATTTTGCGGCAGGTCTGATTTTTGGCCTACACGGCAGCATTGAACGTGTTACCAACAAGGTGTTCCTGTTGTCCCCGGCCAATGTCGAGGTGACGGCTGAGGACAAGGCACGGATCGCGGAACGCGGCTTCTTCAACCAGAGCTAGAGTTCCGTGTATGAACAGTGAGCGGCACCCCGGCGGCCCGAACGCCCGGAGGATGCGGACCTGGACGGAGGCGAGGCTCGACCGTGGGGATCGTTAGTGAGATCTTGGTCGCTGTCCTGGCCCTCTACCTGGTTCTGCTGATCGGACGGATGATCTTCGAGACGGTCCAGGCGTTCGCCAGATCCTGGCGGCCCAGGGGACCGGTGCTGGTCCTGGCGGAGGCCACATACACCGCCACCGACCCACCTCTCAAGTTTCTCCGCCGTTTCATTCCTCCCCTCAGGTTGGGTACGGTGGCCTTTGACCTAAGCTTCACAGTGCTGTTCATTGTGGTCTTGGTCTTGATCCAAGTCGTGTCCGCGCTTCGTTGATCGGGTACCGTCCCTCCGGACAGACTCCAAGCGCGCCAAGGAGACCCAAATGCCGCTGACGCCCGCCGACGTGCGGAACAAGCAGTTCAGTACCACCCGGTTGCGACCGGGCTACGACGAGGAGGAGGTGGACGCCTTCCTCGACGAGGTCGAGGCAGAGCTCGACCGCCTCATCCAGGAGAACGAGGAGCTGCGCGCCAAGCTGGCCGAGTGTCTCCGGGGCAAGGTTCCCGGCGGCATGGCCATGGGCGGCATGCAGATGGCCCCCGCTCCCGTCGCCGAGACCCCCCAGGCTCCCCTTCAGCAGCCGGAGCCGATGGCTCCGCCGCAGCCGGTGCGCCCCGAGCCCGTTCCCGTCGGCATGGGGCTGCCCCCGGCCGAAGACAACATGGACACCGCGGCCCGCGTGCTCGCGCTGGCCCAGCAGACCGCCGACCAGGCGATCGCCGACGCCCGCCGCGAGGCCGACGAGACCGTGACCCGCGCCCGCCGCGAGGCCGACGAGGTTCTCGGCAAGGCCCGCCGTCAGGCCGAGCAGGTCATCGGCGACGCGCGTGCGCGCGCCGAGACTTTGGAGCGTGACGCTCAGGAGCGTCACCGCCAGGCGATGGGCTCGCTGGTGCAGACCCGCGACGAGCTCGAGCGCAAGGTCGACGAGCTCCGCAGCTTCGAGCGGGAGTACCGCAGCCGTCTGAAGCTCTACCTGGAGAACCAGCTCGCCGAGCTGAACGTCCAGGCCGAGGGCAGCGGCGGCTTCCCGATCGTCGGCAACCCCGCCATCCAGCAGGGCCAGCCCGGCCAGCCGCAGATGGCCCACGCCGTCGCCCCCGGTCCGCAGATCCAGGCTGTCCCCAACCCGTTCGCCACCGAGCAGCACTCCGGAGGCTTCCCCGCCCCCGACGGCTCTCACGGCGAGCGCCGGTAGGGTATCCGCTTCTCGCACGCGTACAGGTAGTTCGGAAGGCCGCCCCCCGTGATCCTTGTCAGTGCCGCCCTTGTTCTCGCGGCGATCGTCCTGCTGATCGCCGGTGTCGTACTCGGGATGGCATTCCTCGTGATGTGGTCGATCGTGATCAGCGTGCTGAGCGCGGTCTGCCTGCTGATCGGGGCGCTGCTGAGGCGTCACGAGCTGTTCCCCGCCGGAGGCCGGGCCGCTGTCGAGGCCCATCAGGCCGCCGTGGCGCCGCAGATGGCGCCCCACATGGCGCCGCAGATGGCCCACGCCGGAATGCCGGTCTACGGTGCGCCGACGGCCATGCCGACCGCGCCGCCGGTTCCCCCGGCGGCTGCCCCCGCCTATCCGCCCAACCCGACCGTGACCGCCCCGGTGCCCGTCCCCGGGCTGGGGCCCGACTCGATCGTGCTGGTGATCCCCGGCCGTAAGAGGTTCCACCGGACCGGCTGCCGGCAGCTCGTCGGCCGCGACACCGAGGAACTGACGGTCGAGGAAGCCAGGGAAGAGGGCTTCTCGCCCTGTACGACCTGCGTCGTCGACGCAGCCGCAGACGACACCTGGGCCACCACGGTCCAGGAGACGAGGGTGGAGCCGGCCGACACCCCCGGGCGCGCCGGTTCGGTGCCTCCGGCCGCCTCCACCCCTCCCGTCGTCCCCCCTGTGGTCCCGCCCTCGGCTCCCTCCCTGGAGCCGTCCGACTCCACCGCCGTCTTCCGCGCCGAACCGCCGTCGGCCGGATGGCCGGAGCCGGTCCCGTCCGACCGGCCCGAGACCTCCCGCCCCGCCACGCCGGGCGGCCGGCCCGAGCCCGCGGCCAGGAAAGAGTCGCCGGCCAGGGTCAACCCCTACGCGAAGACCGGTCCGGAGACCCGCGCGAAGACCGAGCAGGAACCCGAGGCCGAGAGCCCGGTTCCCTCGTTCGAGGCCGCCAAGCCCGAGGCCGCCAAGCCCGACGCCGCCAAGCGCGAGGCCGCGAAGCCCGAGGCCGCGAAGCCGACGAGCGCCGAGCCCGACGTCGAGCCCGCCGCCGTGAAGCCCGACGCCGCCACGCCGGAAGCCACGCCCGAGGCCGCCGCATCGAAGCCCGCGCCCGATGAGCCCTCGCCGAAGAAGCCCTCGCTCAAGGAGCGGGAGCCCGCCGAGGCCGAGCCCGTCAAGCCGTCGATCGAGATTCCCGCGGCCTCGTCGTCGTGGAACGCCTTCTCCCGGCCCGCCGCGCCCGCTGAGGCCGATGCGGACGAGGAGGAGGTCGTCGCCGAAGACCGCGACGGCGACACCGTCGAACGTAAGCTGCCGCCGCCCATGGTGAAGGTCATGGAGGGCACCCGGCGTTACCACACGCCCGACTGCCCGCTGATCAAGGGCGAGGAGGACGGCATCGAGACCATGTCCCAGCCGGCCGCCGAAGAGGCGGGCCTGACGCCCTGCACGGTCTGCGACAAGTCCTGAGACTTGCATAGAAGAAGGCCCGGTGGATCGAATCCACCGGGCCTTTCTTCGTCCCCATGTAGCACCCCGCGCAAGCGTCTGCCCGGCGATTGCGGGGTTAGTCGTCGCGAGGGTGCTCATTTTCGCGACGGGCATGGTGCGCCGTCGATCGTCACGTCGAGCTCCGTGCCTCCCGGGTGCCCGGCGGGACCAGGTCCCGCCGGGCTTCCTTCTAGGCCTTGCGGAGCTGGAAGGCCAGGCCCAGGTCGGGGTCTTCGTGCCGGTGGAGGCCCGCCTCGGCGCCTTCGGTGAAGGACGTGGCCAGGACCTCCTCCGCCACCAGGCCGCCGCCCTCGCGGAGGGCGGTCGCCAGGTCGCCCTCGGCGGCCCACCACAGGTCGATGCGGTCGGTGATCGACAGGCCGGTCGACTTGCGGGCGTCCTGGACCAGGCGGATGACCTCGCGGACCAGGCCGGCGCGGCGCAGGTCGTCGGTCATGGCCAGGTCGAGGGCGATGGTCTCGCCGGTGCCGGTGTCGACGGCGCCCGTCTCGACCGCCCAGCCCGACTTGGGCTGCTCGGTGATGATGAGGTCGTCGCCGGCCAGGGTGACCTCGCCGAGTTCGCCCGCCTCCAGAGTGGCCGAGCCGCCCGACCTGACCGCGCGGGCCAGGGTGCCGGGGTCGGCCGCCGAGACGGCCGCGGCGACCAGTTTGGTCTGGCTGCCGAACCGCTTGCCCAGGGCCCGGAAGTTGGGCTTGACGGTGAAGGTGACCAGGTCGGCCGAGAAGCCCGACAGGTCTTCCAGCGCCAGGACGTTGAGCTCGTCGGCGATCAGCTCGCGCAGTTCGGGCGACAGGGCCGACCAGCCGGGGGCGCCCACGAGGGCACGGCCGAGCGGCTGGCGGGTCTTGACCGACGACGACGCCCGCGCCGAGCGGCCCAGTTCGACCAGGCGGCGGACCAGCGCCATCTGCTCGGTCAGGGCCGGGTCGAGGTAGGAGGGGTCGACCTTCGGCCAGGTCGCCAGGTGGACCGACGCCGGGGCGTCGGGGGTGCGCAGGGCGTCCCAGACGTAGTCGGTGGTGAAGGGGACCATCGGCGCCATCAGGCGGGTGACGGTCTCCAGGCACTCGTACAGGGTCGCGAACGCCGACTCCTCGCCCTTCCAGAAGCGGCGGCGGGAGCGGCGGACGTACCAGTTGGACAGGTCGTCGAGGAACTCCGTCAGGCGGCGGCCCGCGCGGGCGGTGTCGAAGACGTCGAGGGCGGCGGTCACCTCGGCGACCGTGCGGTGCAGCTCGGCCAGCGCCCAGCGGTCGATCAGCGGGCGGTCGGCGACGGTCGCGCCCGGCGTCCACGACGAGGCGTTGGCGTAGAGCGTGAAGAAGCTCGCCGTGTTCCAGTAGGTCAGCAGGACCTTGCGGACGATCTCCTCCAGCGCCGCGTGCCCGATCCGGCGCGGCGACCACGGGGAGCCGTTGACCCCCATGTACCAGCGCAGGGCGTCGGCGCCGTGCTGCTCCATCAGGGGCATCGGGCGCAGCACGTTGCCGAGGTGCTTGCTCATCTTGCGGCCGTCTTCGGCCAGGATGAGGCCCAGGCACAACACGTTCTCGTACGACGATTTGTCGAAGACCAGGGTCCCGACGGTCATCATCGAGTAGAACCAGCCGCGCGTCTGGTCGATGGCCTCGCAGATGAACTGGCCCGGGTAGGCGGCCTCGAAGACCTCCTTGTTGACGTGGGGGGCGCCCCACTGCGCGAAGGGCATGGCGCCCGAGTCGTACCAGACGTCGATCACGTCGGGCACGCGCCGGGCCTCGCCGCCGCAGTCGCCGCAGGGGAACACCACGTCGTCGACGTAGGGGCGGTGGGGGTCGAGCGCCGACAGGTCCTGGCCGGCCTTCTCGCCCAGTTCCTTCAGCGAGCCCACGCAGGTCACATGGTCTTCGTCGCAGATCCACAGCGGCAGCGGGGTGCCCCAGTAACGCGACCGGGACAGCGCCCAGTCGACGTTGTTGCGCAGCCACTCGCCGTAGCGGCCGTTCTTGATCGTGTCGGGGAACCAGTTGGTGCCCTCGTTCTCGGCGAGCAGGCGCTCCTTCACCGAGGTGGTGCGGATGTACCAGGAGGGGAGCGCGTAGTAGAGCAGCGGGGTGTGGCAGCGCCAGCAGTGCGGGTAGCTGTGCTCGAAGTGGCTGCCCCGGAACAGCAGCCCGCGCGCCCTGAGGTCGGCCGTGAGGCCCTCGTCGGCGTCCTTGAAGAACTGGCCGCCGACCTGCGGGACGTCGGCCAGGAACCGGCCGTCGGGGCCGATCGGGTTGACGACGGGCAGGCCGTAGCGCTTGCAGACCGTCATGTCGTCGGCGCCGAACGCGGGCGCCTGGTGGACCAGGCCCGAGCCGTCTTCGACGGTGACGTAGTCGCCGAGCACGACGAAGTGGGCGCCGGGGATGTCGACCAGGTCGAAGGGCCGCTGGTACGGCGTGTGCTCCAGCTCGGTGCCGAGGAACGACTCGCGGACCGTCCAGCCCTCGCCGAGGGCAGCGCCGACGAGCGGCTCGGCCACGACGACCGGGGTCTCGCCCTCCTTCTCGGCGACCACGTAGGTGACCTCGGGGTGCACCGCCACGGCGGTGTTCGACACGAGGGTCCACGGGGTGGTCGTCCAGATCAGCAGGTCGACGCCCTCGAAGCGGCCCGAGGTGACCGGCATGCGGACGTACACCGAGGGGCTGGAGACGGTCTCGTAGCCGCCGGGCTGGCCGAGCTCGTGGTCGGACAGGCCGGTGCCGCAGCGCGGGCAGTAGGGGGTGATGCGGAAGTCGCGGAACAGCAGGCCCTTGTCGAAGACGACCTTCAGCGACCACCAGACGGCCTCGACGTAGGCCGGGTCCATCGTGCGGTAGGCCTGGGACATGTCGACCCAGTAGCCCATCCGCTCGGTCATCTCCTCGAACGCGTCGACGTGCCGCAGGACGGACTCGCGGCAGCGGGCGTTGAACTCGGCGATGCCGTAGGCCTCGATCTGGGGCTTGCCCGACAGGCCCAGCTCCTTCTCGACGGCCACCTCGACGGGCAGGCCGTGGCAGTCCCAGCCCGCCTTGCGCGGCACGTGGTAGCCGTTCATCGACTTGTAGCGCGGGAAGACGTCCTTGAAGACGCGCGCCTCGACGTGGTGGACGCCGGGCATGCCGTTGGCCGTCGGGGGGCCCTCGTAGAAGACCCAGGAGGGACCCGTGGCGTTCTGTTCGAGAGAACGCTCGAAGATCTTGCCGTCGCGCCAGCGCGCCAGCACCTCGTGTTCGAGACGCGGCAGGTCGACCTGCGCGGGCAGGGGATGGAACTGGTGGCTGGACACTGATCCTCCACGCTCATCGGACAATGGCGCGGAGGGACGAGACCCTCGCGAGTCCCGCGGTACCACCCTCCTTGGCCCCCGCGAACGGGAACCCACTCTTTATCGGCCGGTTCTACTGGGCGTGACGCCGTTCTTCCGGCGGCTCCGGGGTGATCTTCTTCACGCGCCTCGCCCCGGGCTTCCACCGTCCCCGGGTCGCTCGTGCGAGGGGGGCGTGCGTACTCGTCCCCATCAATGCCGTGCAATTCCCAAAGATAACGCAGCGGTCGGGTGCTGGCTTCCCGATATCGGGGTAGGGAGCGCGGAACACGCGGCGAGGCGGTGGCGTTGAATCCACATCTCGGCGCGGAGGTATGCGGCAAACGGGGAGGAGCAAGCCGTCCGGTACGGATGGCGTAAAAGCGTCGGCGCGTCGATTGCCGATCTTGTTTTCGCATACCTACGATGCCCGGACTTGCACCATCACTGCATTTGGGAGGCCCTATGGCCACGCGTGCGGCCAAGCCCGCCGTCACTGAGGACGTCTGGTCCGCCGATGAACTCGCGGCCGTCCGCGACCGGTTGCTGACCGAGATCGAGGAGCTGCAGGTCGACATCGCCCGGGCCGAGGCTTCCCTCGCGCTCGGCAACTCCTCCGAGGGCGCCGGCGACGACCCGGCCGACGCCGGAGCCAAGACCTATGAGCGCGAACGTGAGATCGCCCTTACCCTGAATGCGCGCGATCTGCTCGCGCAGAACGAGCGGGCGATCGCCCGCATCGACGCGGGAACATATGGGGTGTGCGAATCGTGCCAACGGCCGATCGGGAAGGAACGTCTGCAGGCGTTCCCGAGGGCGACGCTGTGCGTGGCGTGCAAGCAGCGGGAGGAACGCCGCTGACGCAGGACGATGCGACGCGGGCGCGGCGGATCAAGCTCCTCGCCGCCGTGGCCGTTCTCATCTACGTGTTCGACCTGATCACCAAGTTCCTCGTGGTCGAATACCTCGAAGACCGGCTGCCGACGGTGCTCATCCCCGACGTGCTGGTCTTCAACGTCATCCGGAACCCGGGGGCGGCGTTCTCCATCGGCACCGGCATGACGATCGTCTTCACGATCATCGCCGCGGTGGTGATCGGCGCGATCATCCGCACCGCGCGGCAGCTGCGTTCGCTGCCGTGGGCGATCGACCTCGGCCTCCTGCTCGGAGGCGCCCTCGGGAACCTGACCGACCGGATCTTCCGGTCGCCGGCCCCGTTCCAGGGCCACGTGGTCGACTTCGTCCAGGTGTTTCCCGCGACCAACTTCCCGATCTTCAACGTCGCCGATTCGGCGATCGTCTGCGGCGGGATCCTGGCCGTGTTCCTGGCCTGGCGCGGCTACCAGATCGACGGCACCCGCGAGGGGGCGGTCAAGGATGCCTGACCAGCGGTCGCTGCCCGTCCCCGACGGGCTGGGGGGAGAGCGGCTCGACGCCGCTCTCGCTCGTCTCTTCGGCTTCTCCCGCACCCGCGCCGCCGAGCTCATCGTGGGCGGCGACGTGCTCGTCGACGGCTCGCCCGCCGGCAAGTCCGACCGGGTCTCGGCCGGGTCGTGGCTCGACGTCACCATCCCGCCGCCGGTCGCCGCGCCCATGCCGGTGGCCGAGCCGGTCCCCGGCATGACGATCCTGTACGAGGACGACGACGTCGTCGTGGTGAACAAGCCCATCGGCGTTGCCGCCCACCCCTCCGTGGGCTGGACCGGCCCGACCGTCATCGGCGGCCTGCTGGGCACCGGCCACCGGGTCTCCACCAGCGGCGCGGCCGAGCGGCAGGGCATCGTCCACCGGCTCGACGCCAACACGACCGGCTGCATGGTCGTGGCCAAGAGCGAGCGGGCCTACACGCTGCTGAAGCGGGCGTTCAAGGAACGCACCGTCGAGAAGCGCTACCACGCCCTGGTCCAGGGCCACATGGACCCGCTGCGCGGCACCATCGACGCGCCGATCGACCGGCACCCCTCCGGCGACGGCCGCTGGGCCGTCGTGGCGGGCGGCAAGGACTCGGTCACCCACTACGACACCCTTGAGGCGTTCCGGGCGGCCTCGCTGCTCGACATCCGCCTGGAGACCGGGCGCACCCACCAGATCCGGGTCCACATGTCGACCATGCGCCACCCGTGCGTGGGCGACCTGCAGTACGGCGCCGACCCGACGCTGTCGGCCCGTCTGGGCCTGTCGCGGCAGTGGCTGCACGCGGTGATGCTGGCCTTCGAGCACCCCTCGACCGGCGAATGGGTCACCTTCAACGCCGACTACCCGGCCGACCTCGCCCACGCGCTCGACGTGATCGCCGACTCGTGACCTCAGGCGAGTGAGCCGAGGCGGGCCAGCGCGTCGCCGGTGAGCCGCAGGCCCGCCGCCTCGACGTTCTCCCTCAGGTGGGCGACCGAGGAGGTGCCCGGGATGACGCAGATCGTCGGGGAGCGGTGCAGCAACCACGCCAGCGCCGTCTGCTGCGGGGTCGCGCCCAGGTCGCGGGCGACCTCGTCCAGCACCTGCGACTGGAACGGGGAGAAGCCGCCCAGCGGGAAGAACGGGACGTAGGCGAGGCCCTGCTCGGCGCAGACGTCCACCAGGGCGTCGTCCGACCGGTCGACCAGGTTGTAGGCGTTCTGGACGCAGACCACCGGCGCGATGCCCCGGCACACCAGGAGCTGGTCGGCGGTGACGTTGCTGACGCCCAGGTGGGCGATCAGGCCCTCGTCCATGAGGGCGGCCAGCACGCTGAAGGGCACGGTCGGGTCGCCGGTGTCGAACATCCTCAGGTTGACCACGTCGAGCCGCTCGACGTCGAGGCGCTTGAGGTTGTCGTACACGGCCTCGATCAGTTCGGGTTCGGTCAGGGCGGGGTGCCACGACCTGTCGGGACCGCGCCGGCCGCCGACCTTCGTGACGATGCGCAGGCCGTCGGGATAGGGGTGCAGCGCCTCGCGGATGAGGTCGTTCACCACGTGGGGGCCGTAGTAGTCGCTGGTGTCGATGTGGAGCAGGCCCAGGTCGGCGACCGTCCGCAACACGCGGATCGCCTCCGCCCGGTCTTTCGGCGGGCCCCAGATCCCCGGGCCCGTCAGGCGCATCGCGCCGTAGCCCATGCGGGTCAGGGCCAGATCGTCGGTGAGCTTGAGGATTCCGCCGGTGATGTCGTCCATGGCCGAATCGTGCCCGGTGGGGACCCCGTTAGGGGTGATCATTCGTCAGGAAGTCGGCCGTCAAGCTGACCGGTGCTTTCCAGGCTTTGGTTTTCCTGGCCCTGGCTTTCCTCCCCGGTGTTCTCCTCCACCGTGCCCTCCTCGGGGGCGGGGTCCTGCGTGGGCTCCTGGGTGGGGGGCGCCTCGTCCTCGGACTCCTCGTCCGGGGGGTTCGGCTTCTTGCCGGACTGCCCGGACGGGCTGGCTTTTGGGGAGGGGGCCTGGGCCTCCTCCTGTGGTTCCTGCTGCTTGTTCTCGCGGCGTTCCGTCGGCTGGGCGACCGGTTCCTCGTCGGTCGTGGCCTCGACGGTGGCGTCGGGGGTGGCCTTGACCTTCTTCTTCGCCGGGACCTGCGCCGGGATCGTGTCGACCGGGGTCACCGGAGGGTCCCCGGCCGTCAGGTAGGCGACCGTGCCCGCGCTCAGGCCCACCGCCAGGACCGCAGAGACGACCGCGGTGAAGGGCCACTTCTTCCGGGGGCTCTCCATGGTCGCCGGGGGCGAGGGCGGGGGCGGCGGGACCGGGATGAAGGGGGCGGTCGGCTCCGCGGTGATGCCGTTGACGATGTTGTGGAGGTGGCTCTCGGCCTCCACCGCGGTCATGCGGCGGGCCGGGTCCTTCTCCAGGAGGCCGTGCAGGACCGGCGTGAGGGGTCCGGCGCGGTAGAGCTGGCCGTACGGCTCGTACATGACCGCCGCCAGCGAGGCCATGGCGTGGCCCCGGTGGAACGGTGAGCGGCCCTCCACGGCCAGGAAGAGGGTCACCCCGAGCGACCACATGTCCGAGGCGCGGACCGCGCGGCCCCCTGCCGCACGCTCCGGGCTGATGAACGCCGGCGTGCCGACGAGGGAGCCCGTCCGGGTCACCGGGCTGTCGTCCTCCATCGCCGCGATGCCGAAGTCGGTCAGCACCGCCCGGCCGTCGGGGGTGATGAGCACGTTGTCGGGCTTCACGTCCCGGTGCAGCACGCCCGCCGCGTGGGCCGCCTTCAGCGCGCTCAGCACCTGCAGGCCGATGGTCGCCACCCGGTGGGGGCGCATCGGGCCCTCGTCGCGGATCAGCGCGCCCAGGGTCGTGGACGGCACGTACTGCATCACGATCCACGGATGGCCGCGTTCCTCGAAGACGTCGTAGACGGCGGCCACCGCCGGGTGGCCCACCCTGCCGGCGGCGCGCGCCTCCCGCAGGGTGCGGATCGTGAAGATCTCGCGCTCGGGGCCGGACAGGTCGGCGTTGAGCTCTTTCACGGCGACTTCGCGTTCCAGGGTTTCGTCCAGGGCACGCCACACGGTGCCCATGCCACCCCGGCCGAGAGGTTCGATCAGGCGATAACGGCTGGCGACGATACGGTCGGACGTCTGAGACTCGGGCATGCGGCCCGGCTACCCCGGCAGGGGAATCACATGCCCGTTATTCGTAGCAGTCCCGTAACTACCGCCGCGACGACGAGGACGGCCAGGAACGGGGCGCGCAGCAGCAGGGCGATCACGGCGGCCGCCAGACCCGCCGTCCTGGGCCAGTCGACACCCTGCCCGAACGACTGGACGGCGATCAGCGCGGCCAGCAGCGCCACCGGCACGACCGTGGCGAACCGCCGCACGGCCGGGTGGTCGAGCACCTTGCGCGGGGCCGCGAGACCGGCGTATTTCAGCAGGTAGCAGCCGAGGCAGGTGGCGATGACGGCCCACCAGAGGGTCACTTGACCAGCACCACCAACGCGCCCGCCGCGGCGAGCAGGACCGGCACGCCGGGCGGCAGGAACGGGGTGGCGGCCAGCGCGATCGCCGCCCCGGCCAGCGCCACCTTCCGGTCTTCGGCCGACTCCTTCAGGCGCGGCCACAGCAGCGCCAGGAACGTGGCCGGTCCGACCGCGTCGAGGCCGAACACGGCCGGGTCGCCGACCGCTGACGCGCCCACGGCGGCCAGGAAGGTCGTCAGGTTCCAGGTGACGTACAGGCTGGCGAAGGTCGCGAAGAAGCCCGCCCGCGCCTCTCCGGGGTGGGCGAAGGCGACCGCCGAGGTCTCGTCGATGACGCCGTGGGCGGTGAACGCCCGGAACCTCGTCGGGAGGAGGGCGGCGAGGCGCAGGCCGTACAGGCCGTTGCGCGCCCCCAGCAGCAGCGCGCCCGCGACGCCCGGCACCAGCGCCCCGCCCCCGGCGACCACGCCCGCCAGCGCGAACTGGGACGCGCCGGTGAACGCGAACAGGCTCAGCGCGCACGCCTGCGCGACCGACAACCCGGCCGTCACCGCCGCCGCGCCGAACGCCAGCCCCGACACCCCCACCGCGAGGCCGACGCCGAGACCGGCGCGGACCGCGTCCTGCCTGGCCGGCATCAGATCGGTCGGAACGTCCGGGCGAAGGCCCGGAACCAGGGGGCCGCCTTGGCCCACGACTGTTCGGGGACCTGCCAGTAGAGGGCGTAACACTGGTTGTCGATGCGGAACGCGCGGTCGTAGACGCGCCAGGTGCCCATCGACGTGGTGTGCACGAACTCCCAGTCGGCGCCCGGGGCGGCGAACCCGCCGACGGTCAGCGAGGTGCGCTTCATCGCGATGCGCCGGTAGTCGCGCAGCAGGCCCTTCGAGGTCGACGCCTGCTCGACCACCTCCAGCGCCTCCAGCGGGTCGTCGCGCTCCCACGGGGTGAGGTCGACCTGCAGGTAGCCCTGCATGCCCGGCCCCTGGAAGTAGACCCGCTGCCCCTCGCTCCGGTAGGGCGCCCACCCGGGCGGCAGCGCCACCGCGAACCGCAGCCGGTCGTCCTGGTATTCGCTCCAGCCCTGCGGCAGCGGCGGCGCGTCGTCGGGCGTGGGAGTGGGCGTGGGCGTCGGCTCGGGCGTCGGTTCGGGGGACGGCGGCCGCGTCACCGGGTCGAGACCGCCGGCCACCACTCCCGGGTCGCCGTTCGCGGTGAGGGTCGTGTACGCGAAATAGCCGCCGATGCCCACCAGCGCGACCAGCAGGGTCGCCAGGGTGACGATCAGGAACTTGTCCCGGTCCTTCTCCGGCGGGGGCGGCGTGGTGTAGGTCGGCTGGCCGGGGCCGTAGGGGCCCACCGGGGTGTGGCCGTTCGCGGGCGGCGGCGGTGCGCCGAACCCGTGCCCGCCGGTGAACTCGGGCGGGGTCGGCGCCGGGACGCCGTTCTGCGGCGGGTTCCTGGTCTGGCCGCCCTGCGGGTTCCACTTGCCGGAGGCCGCCTGGTGGAGCAGGTCCATCGCCTCGTCGGCGCCCATGCGGCGGGCCGGATCCTTGCACATCAGGCCGTCGAGCACCGGCCCGAGCGGGCCCGCCCGGTGGGACACCGGGGTCTCCTCGTGGAGGACGGCGGCCATGCTCGCGATCGGCGTGCCCCGGTCGAAGGGGGAGCGGCCCTCGACCGCCGCCCACAGGGTCGCGCCCAGCGACCACAGGTCGGACTCGGGGGTCGCCGGGTGGCCCGACAGGCGTTCCGGGGGGAGGAAGGCCGGGGTGCCGGTGATGGAGCCCGTCAGCGTCACCGACGGGTCCTCCGTCATGGACGCGATGCCGAAGTCGGTGAGGACCACCCGGTTGTCGGGGGTCAGCAGCACGTTCTCGGGCTTCACGTCGCGGTGCAGGATGCCGGCCGCGTGGGCGGTCACCAGCGCGTCGAGGACCTGCGCGCCGATCGCCGCCACCCGGTCGGGCACCAGGGGGCCGTGGCTGCGCAGCGCGTCGCCGAGCGAGGTCGAGCGCACCAGCTGCATGACGATCCAGGGGCGGCCGTCCTCCTCGATGACGTCGTGGACGACGATCACGTTCGGGTGGGACAACCGGCCCGCCGCACGGGCCTCGCGGATGGTGCGGCGGTTGAACTCGGCGCGGTCGTCGTCGCTGAGGGCGGTGTAGAGGACCTCCTTGACCGCCACGGGGCGGTCGAGCAGGTCGTCGTGGGCGCGCCAGACCACGCCCATCCCGCCGCGGCCTATCCGCTCCTCGAGCTGGTACCTCCCCGCGAGCCGGCGCGACCCTTCCACATCATCCCCCTTCGGACCGTTTGGCATCGTCCCATATCGGGGGCTACTTGTCGGGTTCGAAGGACTTGGCGAAGTTGTCGAAGTAGTGGCGGTACTTGTCCCAGTCCTTCTCGCGGGTCTTCCAGAGGATCGCGTAACCGTGCTTGTCGTCGACGACGAAACCGCGGTTCAGGATGTGGCCGGTGTTGCCGCCCGGCTCCCAGGTCCATTCCCAGTCGGCCGCGTTGCGGAAGTAGCCGTCGACCTTCTTCATGTCGAGCCGCTTGTAGTCGTTCCACTTGTACCGCGTCGCCGACTCCAGGTCCTTCCAGTTCTTGAGCGCGTCCTTGCCGGGGCTGCTCGTCTGGTCGATCTGGAGGTAGGCGCCGTCGAGCGGCCCCTTGAAGTAGGTGCTGGTGGCGTCGTAGCGGTCGACCTTCCAGCCCGGCGGGAGGGCGACGGAGAAGCCGGTCCGGTCCTTGTACGTCTTCCATCCGTCGGGCAGCTTGTCCTCGTCCTCCTCGGAGGGGGACTCGGAGGGCTTCGGCGACGGGTCCTTCTCCTCGTCGTCGGACGGGGTCGCCGACGGCTTGTCGGACTCCTCGCCGCCCGCACCCTCGGACGGGTCGCCCGACGGGTCGGCGGCGGCGGAGGTGGCCGGGGGCTTGATCGTCGCGGCCGTGCCGGAGCCCTCGTTGGCCTGCTCCATGCCGAGCCACAACGCGACGCCGCCCACCACGAGGATCGCCGGGATCGCGATCAGCGCGGCCTTGAGCAGGCCGTTCCTGCGCTCGGGGATGTCGACCGTGCTCCAGGCGTTGCGGCCCGAGTCGGGGAGCGGCACGGAGACCTGCTCGCCGTAGCGGGTGTGACCGGGCTCGTCGGCGAAGAACGGCGACGCGGCGACCGGTTCGGCGTGGAAGGCGCCCGGGGCCGCGCTCGACTGCCGGGCCGGAGCGGGCTCGCTCGGCCGCAGCGCCTCGGCAGGACGTCCCGCGCCCGGCCGCACGCCCGCGCCGCCGTAGGGGGCGCTCGGCGGGCGGCGGTTGCCCGGCTTGGGGGCGGGCTTGGGCTCGGCGGCCGGTTCCTTGCCGGCCTCGGCGCCGTCCTCCTGCGCGAACTCGCGCACGGGGTCGGGCTCGGTGGCCTGCCGGGGGATCTCGGGCCTGGCCGCGCCGGCGGAGGACGCCGGGCCGGCCTTCCTGCCCGCGGATTCGGCCGAGGGGGCCTGGTCCGGAACCGCCTTGTCCGGAACCGCCTTGTCCGGAACACCCTTGTCCACGGGAGCCTTGCCGGCGGCGCCGCCGCCCGGGCGGCCCTTGGCCGGGGCCGCGGGGGGCGTGCCCGCGGGCTCACCGGGTGCTTCGGCGGGTGCTTCGGCGGCCGGCGGCTTCTTGGCCGGCTTCGCCGCCGGTTTGGGCTTGGGCGCGGGCTTGGCGGGTTCGGCCGCCTCGGCCGGACGCTGGGCCGGGATCGCGTCGCCGGTCTGCGGACCGGGTTCGGCGTCCGTCGACGGGGACGGCTTCTCGGCGCGGGATGCGGCCGGCGCGTCGTCGACGCGTCCAGGACCGGATTTCTTGGGGTGTTTGGTCGGGGTCGTCGGCAGGTCGGGGTCGGTGGCCTCGAAGGCCTCCGGGGGCACCGCCGACGGCTTCGGCACGCCGTTGGCCCGCCCGGCGCGCTGCGGGGAGGGCGGCGAGGGCCAGCCCGAGGCGTCGACGGGGCGCGGCGCGGCCTGCTCGGTCGCCGCGCGGCGCAGCAGGCGGGCGGTCTCGTCGTAGCCGGGGCGGGTCGCCGGGTCCTTCTCCAGGAGCCGGTCGAGCACCGGGCGCAACGATCCGGCGTTCTTGGCCGGGTCGGGCGGCTCGGTCAGCACGGCGTGCATGGTCGCCATGGCCATGCCCTTGTCGTGGGGCGGGCGGCCCTCGACGGCGGCGTAGAGGGTCGCGCCGAGCGACCACAGGTCGGACTCGCGCTGGGCCGGGCCGCCGCGCAGCCGCTCGGGCGCGATGAACGCGGGGGTGCCGACCAGGCCGGTACGCGTCATCGTCGAGTCGGTCTCGACCCGCGCGATGCCGAAGTCGGTCAGCACGACGCGCCCGTCGTCGGCGAGCAGCACGTTCTCGGGCTTCACGTCACGGTGTAACACGCCCTGCGCGTGGGCCGCCCGGAGCGCGTCGAGGATCTGCAGCCCGATCTCGGTCGCCCGTTTGGGCGTGAGCGGCCCGTCCTGCCGGATCACCTGCCCCAGCGACCGCGACTCGACGAGCTGCATGATGATCCACGGCCGCCCGTCCTCCTCGATCACGTCGTGGACGACGACCACATTCGGATGGGTCAGCCGCCCGGCGGCGCGCGCCTCCCGCATGGTCCGGCGGTTCAGCTCGGGCAGCTCGTCGCCCATCGCGCTGTCGTACCGGACCTCCTTCACCGCGACGGCGCGGTCGAGCAGCTCGTCATGGGCCCGCCACACGATGCCCATGCCGCCCCGGCCGATGGGTTCTATCAAGTGGTACCGGCCCCCGACGAGTCGGCCTTCCGCGTTCGTCATCCCCACCCCTTCCAGAACCCATGAATCGTCCCATGGATGGCAAAGGGATCAAACGCGAGCAGTACTGCCCTGGTAATCTCACGACATGTCCGTACGGATCGCGGATCTGACCATCGGAGAAGGGCGGCCGGTCGCGGTCCTCGGGGGTCCGCTGCTCGTCGAGTTGTCGCCTTCGGTCGAACTCGACGCCCTCGCCGGTCCCGCCGTCGCGGTCGTCGTCGACGACCTGACGCTCGTCCGGGCCGCCGCCCGCCTCGCCCTGCCGGTGATCCTCAGACGACCGCGCGACGCGTCCCTGCTGGAGTGGCTGACCGCCGCCGACCGCTGCGAGGCCGAGGGGAACGCCTCGGTCGTGCTCTGCGAGGCGGTGCCCGACCTGGCGTTGGTGAAGGCCGCCCGCGCGGAGTCGGGGCGGCCGGTGATCGTCGACCTGGGGAAGGACGCCGTGCTCGCCGGAGCCGCCGTCGCGGCGGGGGCCGACGGGCTCCTGCTCGGTCCTGACGCGCCGCCCGAGGTGGTCGACGCCGCCGTGGAGGACGCCCGGCTGATCGGCGCCGTGGTGCGCCCCGAGGTGCCGGAGGACCTGCCTCAGGCCCGCGCGGCGATCGACCGGGCCGACGCCGCCCTCGCCGTCATCCTGGAGCGCCGGGCCGAGCTGGCCGGGGCGATCCAGCGGCTCAAGCCCGTCGGCGGGTTCGCCGGGCGCGACCCCGAGCGGGAGCGCAAGGTGGTCGCCGCGATGGCGCAGCGCGCGCCGCGCCTGGGCGAACCGGGACTGCGGCCGATCATGGCGGCCGTCATTGAGGCGGGACTACACGCTGCTGAACGTGAGTGGCCGGCGCCCGCTTCACGTTGACCAGCCGCCAGCCGAGCCAGATCCCGCCCGCCAGCACCGGGATCAGGTAGAACGCCAGCCGCTGGTCCTCGTCGGCGAACGGCATCAGCACCACCACCAGCGCCAGGAAGCCCAGCGTCAGCCAGTTGGTGTAGGGCGAGCCCGGCATCAGGAACGCGGGCCGGGGCAGCTCGCCGCGCGTCCAGGCCTGCCGCAGCTTGATCTGGCAGTAGATCAGGGTGCCCCAGGTGGTGATCGTCCCGAGGGAGGAGATCGCCACCGCGATGGTGAAGGCCCGTTCCGGGATGTATGAGTACACCGCCACCCCCACCACGTAGACGGCGGCCGTCATGAGGATCCCGCCGATCGGCACGTGCCGGGAGCTCAGCGACCGGGTGAACCGGGGCGCCTCGCCGCGCTGCCCCATCGACCGCAGGATGCGCCCGGTGGAGTAGAGCCCCGAGTTGCACGACGACAGCGCCGCCGTGATCACGATCAGGTTCATCACGTCGCCCGCCCACGGGATGCCGAGCTGGGTGAACACCGTCACGAAGGGCGACTCTCCCGCGCTGTACGACGTCCACGGCAGCACCATGCCGAGCAGCAGCACCGACCCGACGTAGAAGATCGCGATGCGCCAGATGACGCTGTTGACGGCCTTCGGGAGCACCTTGTCGGGGTCCTTGGTCTCGCCGGCCGCGATGCCGACGAGCTCGATGGCGGCGTACGCGAACACCACGGCCTGCAGGCTCATCAGCACCGCCCCGAACCCCATCGGGAAGAACCCGCCGTGGGAGGTCAGGTTGGCGGGCGAGGCCCCCTCGACCGAGAAGATCACCAGGTAGAGCCCGACGATCAGGAACGCCACGATCGCGACGACCTTGAGCAGCGCGAACCAGAACTCCAGCTCGCCGAACGCCTTCACCGAGGCCAGGTTCACCACCAGCACGACCCCGAGCGCGATCAGCGCGGTGAGCCAGCGCGGGAAGTCGGGCGCCCACAGGTGGACGTAGATCGCGATGGCGGTCAGCTCGGCGATGCCCGTGGCGGCCCAGTTGACCCAGTACATCCAGCCGCTGGCGAACCCGGCCCACGGGCCGACGAACTCGGTGGCGTAGGAGACGAACGACCCGGAGGTGGGCCGGTAGCTGACCAGCTCGCCGAGGGCCCGCATGACGAAGAAGGCGGCGACGCCGGCGACGGCGTACGAGATCACCAGGGCCGGTCCGGCGGCGGCGAAGCGGCCTCCGGAGCCCAGGAACAGGCCCACGCCGATGGCGCCGCCGATCGCGATCATCTGGACCTGGCGCTTGCCGAGGGCGTGCGAATACCCCTCGTCGAGATTGGTTTTCTCCACCGTTTCCCCCCGGAAAGATCTCTTCCGCGACCGTAGTCCGGCGGGGTGGTGATCAGGCGTAGGCTCTACATCCGTCGGTCGGAAGATGGGGGTCCCATGGGCGATTCGTTTGTGCATCTGCACGTCCACACCGAGTATTCGATGCTCGACGGTGCGGCCCGGCTGAAGCAGATGTTCAAACTGGTGGGCGAGCAGGGCATGCCCGCCATCGCGATCACCGACCACGGCAACATGCACGGCGCCTTCGAGTTCTACCGGCAGGCCACCGCCGCCGACGTGAAGCCGATCATCGGCATCGAGGCCTACATCGCCCCCGACGCCCGCTTCAACAAGAAGCCGGTCCTGTGGGGCGAGCCCCACCAGAAGAGCGACGACGTCTCGGCCGGCGGCTTCTACACCCACATGACGATCTGGGCCAAGAACCGCGCGGGCCTCCACAACCTGATGAAGTTGTCCTCGCGCGCCTACACCGAGGGTTTCCACCGCAAGTGGGCCCGCATGGACGCCGAGATCCTGGCCGAGCACGCCGAGGGCCTGATGGCCACCACCGGCTGCCCGTCGGGCGAGGTGCAGACCCGCCTGCGCCTCGGCCAGTACGACGAGGCCGTCAAGGCGGCGGCGAAGTTCCAGGACATCTTCGGCAAGGACAACTACTTCCTGGAGATCATGGACCACGGCCTCGACATCGAGCGCCGCGTCCGCGAGGGCCTGACCCGGATCTCCCGGGAGCTCGACATCCCGCCGCTGGTCACCAACGACTCCCACTACACCTACGAGTCCGACGCCCAGTCCCACGACGCCCTTTTGTGCGTGCAGACCGGCAAGCAGCTCTCCGACCCGGGCCGGTTCCGGTTCGACGGCAGCGGCTACTACATCAAGTCGGCCGACGAGATGCGCGCCGTCGACTCCTCCGACCTGTGGCAGGAAGGTTGCAGGAACACCCTCCTCGTCGCCGAGAAGGTCGACCCGACCGGGTTCTTCCAGCACAAGAACCTGATGCCGACCTATCCCATCCCCGAGGGGATGACCGAGGAGGAGTTCTTCCGCCAGGAGGTCTGGAAGGGCATGCACCGCCGCTTCCCCGGCGGCGTCGACGAAGAGCACCGCGAGTGGGTCGAGAACGAGCTGCGGGTCATCGTCCAGATGGGCTTCCCGAGCTACTTCCTCGTGGTCGCCGACTTCATCATGTGGGCCAAGAACAACGGCATCCGGGTCGGCCCCGGCCGTGGTTCGGCGGCCGGCTCGCTGGTCGCCTACTCCCTCGGCATCACCGACCTCGACCCGATCCCGTTCGGCCTCTACTTCGAGCGGTTCCTGAACCCCGAGCGCGTCTCCATGCCCGACGTCGACATCGACTTCGACGAGCGCCGGCGCGCCGACGTCATCAGGTACGTCACCGAGAAGTGGGGCTCCGACAAGGTCGCCATGATCGCCACCTTCGGCACGATCAAGGCGAAAGCGGCCGTGAAGGACGCCGGCCGCGTCCTGGGCTACCCCTACGCGCTCGGCGACAAGGTCTCCAAGGCGTTCCCGCCCGCCGTGATGGGCAAGGACATCCCGCTCTCCGGCATCTTCGACAGCGACCACCCGCGCTACAACGAAGCCGGTGAGCTGCGCAAACTCTACGAAGAAGACGTCGACGTCAAGTCGACCATCGACCTCGGGCGCGGCCTTGAGGGCCTGATCCGGCAGACCGGCGTGCACGCCGCCGGCGTCATCATGTCGTCGGAGGTGCTGACCGACTACATCCCGATCATGCGCCGCGACTCCGACGGCGCGATCATCACGCAGTTCGACTACCCGACCTGCGAGACGCTCGGCCTGCTGAAGATGGACTTCCTCGGCCTGCGCAACCTGACGATCATCGACGACTGCCTGAAGATGGTCGAGCTCAACACCGGCAACAAGATCGAGCTGCTCGACCTGCCGCTCGACGACGCCAAGACCTACGAGCTGCTGGCCCGCGGCGACACCCTCGGCATCTTCCAGCTCGACGGCGGCGGCATGCGCACCCTGCTGCGGCTGATGCGCCCCGACAACTTCGAGGACATCTCCGCCGCCCTCGCGCTCTACCGTCCGGGCCCGATGGGCGCCAACTCCCACACCAACTACGCGCTGCGCAAGAACGGCCAGCAGGAGATCACCCCGATCCACAAGGAGCTCGAGGAGCCCCTGGCCGACATCCTGTCGACGACCTACGGCCTGATCGTCTACCAGGAGCAGGTCATGGCCATCGCCCAGCGCGTCGCGGGCTACTCGCTCGGCGGCGCCGACCTGCTGCGCCGCGCGATGGGCAAGAAGAAGAAGTCGGAACTCGACAAGCAGTACGAGTTCTTCGAGAAGGGCATGAAGGACAACGGCTTCTCCAAAGAGGCCATCAAGGCCCTGTGGGACATCCTGCTGCCCTTCTCCGACTACGCCTTCAACAAGGCCCACACCGCCGGATACGGCCTGGTCTCCTACTGGACGGCCTACCTGAAGGCCAACTACCGCGCCGAATACATGGCCGCCCTGCTCACCAGCGTCAAGGACGACAAGGACAAGTCGGCCCTCTACCTCAACGAGTGCCGCCACATGGGCATCAAGGTGCTGCCGCCCGACGTCAGCGACTCCGACTTCGACTTCACCCCGCGCGGCGCCGACATCCGGTTCGGCCTGTCGGCGATCCGCAACGTCGGCGGCAACGTCGTCGACGGCATCATCGCCGCCCGCAAGGAGAAGGGCCGCTTCACCGACTTCAAGGACTTCCTGCGCAAGGTCCCGGCCCAGGTCTGCAACAAGCGGGTCATCGAGTCGCTGATCAAGGCGGGGGCGTACGACTCGATGGGCCATGTCCGCAAGGGCCTGGTGATGGTCCACGAGCAGGCCGTCGACGCGATCATCGACATCAAGAAGAACGAGGCCATCGGGCAGGACTCGCTGTTCGGCGCGGTCGACGGCGGGGAGGACCAGACCTTCGACGTCACCATCCCCGAAGGGGAGTGGGACAAGAACACCGTCCTGCAGTTCGAGCGGGAGATGCTCGGCCTCTACGTCTCCGACCACCCGCTCCTCGGCGTCGAGCACATCCTGTCGAGCGGCGCCGACTGCTCGATCACCGCCCTCCAGGACGACTCGCGGCCCGACGGCCAGATCGTCACGGTCGGCGGCATCCTCAGCGGCGTGCAGCGCAAGGTCACCAAGAAGGGCGACACCTGGGTCCTCACCCAGCTCGAAGACCTCGGCGGCTCGATCGAGGTCATGATCTTCCCGTCGGCCTACCAGCTGTGCGCGACGATCCTGGCCGAAGACGCGATCGTCTTCGTCAAGGGCCGCATCGACAAACGCGAGGACGTCGCCAAGATCATCGCGATGGAGGTCACCCAGCCCGACCTGACGGTCGAGTCGGGCGGACCGCTCGTGGTCAGCCTGGCCATGGCCCGGGTCACCCCGCCCGTGGTCGGCCGGCTGAAAGAGGTGCTGACCACCCATCCCGGCACCACCGAGGTCCACCTCCAGGTGCACAACGGGCCGCGTACGACCGTGATGCGCCTCGACGACCGCCTGCGGGTGACCCCGAGCCCGGCCCTGATGGGCGACCTCAAGCAGCTCCTCGGACCGGCCTGCCTGGGGGCGTAGCGTTACCCCGCGTTACGCTGTGTTAGGTTGACCATGGACTCCCCCTGTCCGGCGAGCGGGGGGAAGTGGCATGGCGCGGGTCACGACTGCCGGTGGGCTGGCGGTGTGCGGTGCACTCGGCGGGGTCCTGGCGGCGGCGCTGGTCGCGCCGATCGTCGCCGGAGCCGGGGTGGCGAGCAACACGGCGGCCGGAACCATCACCAAGCTCCCGCCGCCGCCCCGCGAAGACCCGCTGCCCGAGGTGACCCGGCTCGTCGACAAAGACGGCCGCCAGTTCGCCCAGTTCTACTCCCAGAACCGCCAGTCGGTCACGATCGACCAGGTCTCCAAGCCGATGCGCGAGGCCATCGTCGCGATCGAGGACGCCCGCTTCTACGAGCACGCCGGCCTCGACGTGCGGGGCACGATCCGGGCGCTGATCGCCAACACCCAGGCGGGCGGCATCCGCCAGGGCGGTTCGTCGCTGACCCAGCAGCTGGTGAAGAACATCCTGGTCAACCGGGCCGAATCCGACAAGGAACGCGACTCCGCGCAGGTCCGCAGCATCCGCCGCAAGTTCACCGAGATGCGCTACGCGCTGGCCCTGGAGGAGAAGTACTCCAAGGACCAGATCCTGGAGCGCTACCTGAACATCGCCTACTTCGGCGCGGGCGCCTTCGGCGTGCAGGCGGCGGCCCGCCGGTTCTTCGGCGTGTCGGCGAAAGACCTCACTCTCGGCCAGGCGGCGGCGCTCGCGGGGGCGGTCCGGACGCCGTACTCGACCGACCCGGCGCGCGGCGAGGAGCAGCGCGAGAAGCTCCAGCAGCGCCGCGACCTGGTGCTTGACCGCATGGCCGAACTCGGCGAGATCACCAACGTCGAGGCGGCCGCCGCGAAGTCGCAGGCCCTCGGGCTCAACATGCGGTCGGAGCCCGGCGGCTGCGCCGAATCGGCCTACCCCTTCTTCTGCGTGTACGTCCAGCACGAGATCCTCGCCAACCCCGCGTTCGGCCACTCCCGCGCCGACCGCGAACGCCGCCTCCAGCGGGGCGGCCTCACCCTGAAGACCACCCTCGACGCGACCGCCCAGGAGGCGGCGGACAAGGCGATCCAGGCGCGCGTGGCGGCCGAGGACACCGAGGTGGCGGCCGAGGCGATGGTCGAGCCCGGCACCGGCCGGATCAGGGCGCTGGCGGCCAGCAAACGCTACGGCAGCAACCCCGGCGGCAAGGTCACCGGCCCCAACACGACCTTCAACCTGCCCGCCGACACCGCCCACGGCGGCGGCATGGGCTTCCAGGCGGGCTCCACCTTCAAGATCTTCACGCTGGCGACCGCGCTGGCCAAGGGCTGGAAGTTCGGCCAGGGCTTCAACACGCCGGGGGTGTTCGTCCCGTCGGAGGGCTTCACCGACTGCGCCGGCAAACCGGTCAACGACCCCGGCGCGAAGATCTACAACGCGTCCGGAGAGGGCAAGGGCGGCCCCTACAGCCTGGAGCTCGGCACCTGGAAGTCGTCCAACATCTTCTTCATGATGCTGGAGCGCGAGGTCGGCCTCTGCGAGGTCATCCGCACCGCCAAGGCGCTCGGCATCCAGCGCGCCGACGGCGGGAAGTTGTCGGAGGTTCCGACCTTCACCCTCGGCGTCAACGAGATGGACCCCCTGACGGTCGCCGCCGCCGTGGCGACGTTCGGCGCGCGCGGCAAGTACTGCAAGCCGATCGCCATCACCGAGATCGTCGAACGCGACGGCCGCCGCGTGGAGATCCCGCCGAGCTGCTCGGCCACCATCGACCCGGAGGTCGCCGACGCCGTCAACGACGTGCTCTCGGGCGTCTTCACCCAGGGCACCATGAAGGGCCAGTCGATCGGCCGCCCGGCCGCCGGCAAGACGGGCACCAACAACAACTACACCTCGGCCTGGTTCGCCGGATACACCCCGAACCTGGCCGCCGCCGTGAGCGTGGGCGACATCCGGGGGTCGTACAAGTACCCCCTGAACGGGGTCCGGATCGGCGACCAGACCTACGGCTCGGTCCAGGGCGCCTCACTGCCCGGCCCGATCTGGGTCGACTCGATGCAGCAGGCCCTGCGCGACACCGAGGCCACCGACTTCACCGCCCCCGACATGGGCCGCTTCGGCGGCGGCTTCACCCCGGGCCTGCGCGAGGCCATGGCCGCCGAACGAGGCGACGTCGAATACGAGTACTGGTACGAGGACGAGAACGGCGACCTCTACCCGGCGGAGGACGACTACTACCGAGGCGACCCCCGGGCGGACGGCGAACGCCGACGCCGCCGCGACTGACCGGCCGGATTCGCTAGCCTTCGGTGATGATCACCGGTCGTGGGGCGTTACCGGTCCTGCTGCTCGTTCCGCTGCTCGCCGGGTGTTTCATCTGCGTGCCCGGCCGGTACGAGGTGCCGATCCCGCCCGCCGGGGCCTCGCCCGAGGAGGTCGTGGCGGCGTACATCGACGCGGCGCTGGGCAAGGACAGCGAGACGATCAGGGCCGTGATGGTGCCCGAGACGGACTTCCACGACGAGTTCAACGGGCCGTTCTCCCCGTTCCGGCACTGGGACGCCGCCGCGAACATCGAGATCGGCGACTCCTACGCCGCCGACCTCGACTGCCCGCCGGGACGGAGGTGCCGGCGGGTGAGCGTGTCGATGGACCTCTGCGGGGACACCGGCCATCCCACGGGCGAGTTCTTCGAGCCCTACAGCGTGCACTGGGTGAAGGACCGATGGCTGGTCGCCGGGTATGGGGCGGGCTGACGTGGCCGTGACCCCCGGAAGGGCCACGGCCGCCGGCGTCAGACGTCGGCGCGGCGGATCTTCAGGCCGAGCGAGGTGAACTGGTCGAACGGGCGGTGGTAGCCGCGTTCGATGTGGTTCACGCCGCGCAGGGTCGAGGTGCCCTCGGCGACCGCGGCCGCGAGGACCGCCGAGAAGCCCGCCCGGATGTCGGGGAGGGTGACGTCGGCGCCGCGGAGCTTGGAGACGCCGCGGACGACCGCCGAGTGCTTGGCGTTGGTGTCGTGGTAGCGGCAGGCGGGGCCGCCGAGGCACTGGGAGAAGACCTCGATCTCGCAGCCCATCTTCTGCAGCGCCGGGACGTACACGAGCCGGTTCTCGAAGACCGTCTCGTGGAGCACCGACATGCCCTCGGCGCGGGTGAACAGGACCATGAGCGGCGTCTGCCAGTCGGTCATGAACCCGGGGTGGGTGTCGGTCTGCACGGCGGCGGCGCGCAGGCCGTCGGGGGCCGAGGCGGTCAGCCAGTCGTCGGTGATGTCGAACCGGGCGCCCATGCGGGCCAGGGTCGTGATCGCGGTGACGAGACGGTCCTGCGGGCAGCCGTGGACGCGCACCTCGCCGCCGGTGACCAGGCCCGCGACGAGGTAGGAGAAGGCCTCGATGCGGTCGCCGGCCAGCCACGTGGAGGCGCCGTGGAGCTTCTCGACGCCCTCGATGACGATGCGGCGGTCGGGGGACAGCTCGATCATCGCGCCCATGCGCTGGAGGTAGAGCGCGAGCTCGACGACCTCGGGCTCCATGGCCGCGCCCTTGATGACCGTCTTGCCCTCGGCCAGCACGGCCGTCATCAGGATGGTCTCGGTCGCGCCGACGCTCGGGTAGGGGAGGGTGATGCGGGTGCCGTGGAGGCGGGAGGCCTTGGCGGTGATGCCGCTCTCGTCCTCGATGATCTCGGCGCCCATGGAGCGCAGCGCCTCGAGGTGGAAGTTGACCGGGCGGCGGCCGATCGGGTCGCCGCCGACCATCGGCACGAACGCCTCGCCGGCCAGGTGGAGGAGCGGGCCGAGCATCAGGATGGGGATGCGGTTGAGGCCGGTGTACTTCTCCGGCACCCTCGGCTCGATGACGCTGCCGCGTTCGAGGGTGATCTCGCCGTCGCCGATCTCGACGTGGATGCCCAGGGCCTCCAGCATGGCGGCGGTCAGGTGGACCTCGCCGACCTCGGGGGCGTTGTGCAGGGTGCTGGGGCCGTCGCCGAGCATGGCCGCGACCATGTGCTTGGACACGGCGTTCTTGGACCCTCGGACCTCGACGTCGCCCCGCAGCGGACCGGAGGGTTCGATGAGCCACGCTTGTTCGTTCACCCGCCAATGCTAACGGCGTGGCCCGCCTGGTCTAGGTAGGTACCATCGGGACGGTGCGGCCTGTGAAGTACTTCGGTGGGACGGTCCTGCTCCTGACGCTGCTGGGGGTGCCCGCGGGATTCCTGTGGTCGTTCCTCGCGCCGCGCACCCGTTATGTCCTCTACGAGGGCGCCTGGCGGGTGGCCGATCCGAACACGCAGGCGCTCATCGCCGCCGACGGCTACTTCGCGCTGATCACGGCGACCATCGGGCTGGTCGCGGGGCTCATCGCCTACCAGCGGGCGGGCGAGAACGGGCTGCCGATCGTGCTGGGGCTCGGGGTCGGCGGGCTGGCCGGGTCGTCCGTCGCGTTCCTCATCGGGTCGTCGATGGGGGGCGAGGTGGTCAGGGCCGCGACGTCGGCGGGGGAGTTCGCGACCCGTGACCTGCTCGGGCTGACGGCCAAGGGCGTGCTGGTGTTCTGGGCCGTGCTCGCGGCCGGGGTGTTCTGGGCGCGCGAGTTCGGCGTCACCTACCGGGAGCGGAAAGCGACGGACGGACCGCTCCCGCCGTCGTAGCCCGCTCGAAGGCGTGCCCGACCCGGAGCACGCCGAGGTCGTCCCACGGGCGGCCGATGATCTGCACCCCGACGGGCAGCCCGGTCGAGGTGAACCCGCACGGCACCGACAGGGCCGGCACGCCGAGCACGCTGATCAGGTAGCAGGAGCGCATCCAGGCCAGGTAGTCGGGCATCTGGAGGCCGTCGACGAACCGTACATAAGGATCTTCGACCGGGAACGGCGGGACCTGGCTGACCGGCGCGATCAGGTAGTCCCAGGTGCCGAAGAAGCCGTTCACGCGGTGCCACAGGCGGCTGCGCAGCTTCTCGGCCCGCGCCAGGTCCTCGCCGCTCACCTCGCGGCCCCGCTCGACGTTCCAGCGCACGTTCTCGCCGACGCCCTCCAGGTCGCCGTAGGAGGCCGCGTACCACCAGGCCCGGTAGGTGCGGAACGCCTCGTCGGCCCCCGTCAGGTTGAGGTCGGCGTGCTCGACGGTCGCGCCCAGGTCGTCGAACACCGTCGCGGCCGTCGCGGTCACCGCGGCCGTCTCGGGGTCGACCGGCAGCCCGCCGAGCGACGGGGAGAAGGCGATGCGCAGCCCGGCGACGTCGCGCGACAGCGGCCCGCCGAAGACCGACGCGTCCTCCCGGATCGAGAGCGGCGAACCCGGGTCGGGACCGGCGATCGCGGTCAGGAACAGAGCCAGGTCCTGTACGGTCCGCGCCATCGGCCCCGAGACGCCGAGGGTGAACCACGCGGCGGTCGTCGACTTCGACGGCACCCGCCCGGGGGTCGGCCGCAGCCCCACGATGTTGCAGAACGACGCCGGGTTGCGCAGGGAGCCGCCCATGTCGGAGCCGTCGGCCAGCGCGGTCATCCCGGCCGCCAGCGCCGCCGCCGCGCCGCCGCTCGACCCGCCCGCCGACCTGCTCAGGTCGTAGGGGTTGCGGGTGGCGCCGAAGACCTCGTTGACGGTGTGGGAGCCGGTGCCGAACTCGGGCGTGTTGGTCTTCCCGATCATCACCCCGCCCGCGTCGCGCACCCGGCGGACGATGAGGTCGTCGACGGTCGGCACGTGGTCGGCGAACAGCGCCGACCCGAACGTGGTGCGCACGCCCTTGGTCGACACCAGGTCCTTGTGGGCGACCGGCAGCCCGTGCAGCGGCCCCTGCCACTCGCCGGCGTCGAGCTCGCGGGCCCGGTCGAGAGCCCGTTCGGCGGTGACCGTCACGATGGCGTTGACCTGCGGGTTGACCGCTTCGATGCGGTCGAGATGGGCTTGGGTGACCTCGGCCGCGCTGATCTCCCGGGCGCGCAGCAGGGCCGAGGTCTCCGACGCGGTGAGATAGTGCAGTTCCGTCACCGGCGTCACGATATCCAAGCGAGACGCGGACGGCCGAAGGCGCGTCGTGAATCTGGCTTGAGACCGGCCCGGCGGCGGGCCCCCGCGCCGCCGCCGACCGTTGTCTCGAAGGTACGCCCGGAGGTATGCCCGTTTCGTCCTCCGGGAAGGTGAACCTCGGCTACACCCTCGGTAGGGTGCCCTGGTGCTTCCGGACCATCTCTTCGGCCCACTCGACCTCGACGCCGCGCTCGAGCGCGCCTACGACCGGGGTGAGGAGAAGGCCGCGTGGGAACTGCTCGCCGACGCCCTCATGGACCCGCGAGCCCGCGGCGACCGGCGCGTCCCGGCCTACGTCGTGGAGCTCATCGACGACTACACCCTCGACGGGTGGGAGCAGGACACCCTCGACCTCCTCCACGACCTGATCGGCGTGGAACCCGAGCTGACCGGCCCGCTCCGCACCCCGATGGCCGAGCTGCACGGCCAGCTCGGCGACTCGGCGACGGCGCTGCGGCTGCTGCGCACCCGCCGGGCCGAGCTCGACCGGCTGCCCGACGAGGAGCGCGACGAGGAGTTCTACCCGGCCGCCGCGATGATCGCCGGGCCGTTCGACCCCGAGCTCGCCGCCGAGTTGCTCGACGAGGGCCTGCGGCTGGCGCTCGACCTGGGCCGCCCGCCCGCGACGCTGCGCTACCTCGACCTGCTGCGACGTCGTTTCGGCGGCCCCGGCCCGCTCTCCGACCGGGTCGAGGCCCAGGCCACGGCCGAACCTTCGGTGCCGAAGGCGACCCAGCCGGTGATCGAGAAGAAGCCGACCGTGCGGCTGCCCTACGTGCCCGGCGACGACCTGCGGGCGCTGGAGGCCCGGTTCCGGCAGGCCGACCTGGAGACCCGGGTCGCGGTCGTCCGCCTTGAGGAGGAGGCCCCCTCCTCGGAGGAGGAGCGGCTGGCCCTGGTCGCCCTGACCGACCCGGAGGGCGACGTCGCCTGGCCGCCGGGGCGCAACGATTCGTGCTGGTGCGGCTCCGACCGCAAGTACAAGAAGTGCTGCGGCTCGCCCGTTTAGACGGGGAAACGCTCGTGCCCGACGACGGCGAGGAGCTTCAGCTTCTCGTCGCCCTCGCTGCGCGGGGGAGCGGTCAGCACCAGCAGCGTCTGTGACTGGTCTTCGGTGAACAGCACCTGGCAGTCGAGCTCGATCGGGCCCAGCTGCGGGTGGACGAGCACCTTGTGGTCCTCGAAGCGGCGGGCCACCTCGTGCCGGTCCCAGATCTCGGCGAACTCCCGGCTGGCCTTCTGCAGGGCCCTGACCAGCTCGCCCGCGCGCGACTTCGGGCCCATCGTCCCGTACGCCGCCCGCAGGCCCGCCACCATCGCGCGGCTCTGGCGGGGCCGGTCGTCGTCGGGGTAGAGGCGGCGTTCGTGCTCGGGGTCGGTGAACCAGCGGTAGATCTCGCTGCGGGCCAGGCCCGTGTAGCCGGAGCGGTCGCCGAGCAGGGCCTGGGCCATCCGGTTGGCGACCAGGGTCTCGCCCAGGTTCGACAGGATCAGCGCGGGGGTGTCGTCGAGGCGGTCGAGCACCCGCAGCAGCGCCGGGGCCACGTGGGACGACCCGGTGAAGGTCTCGGGGGCGTTGCGGCCGGCCACCCGGAACAGGTAGGCGCGTTCGTCGCCGGTCAGCCGGAGCGCGCGGGCCAGGGTGGCGAGCATCTGCTCGCTCGGCTGCGGCCCGCGGCGCTGTTCGAGCCGCGTGTAGTAGTCGGTCGACATCAGCGCCAGGGCGGCCACCTCCTCGCGGCGCAGGCCGGGCGCGCGCCGCCGGGCGCCTTCGGGCAGGCCCACGTCTTCGGGGCGCAGCGCCTCCCGGTGACGGCGGAGGAAGTCGGCGAGAGCTGAGCGGTCCACGTGTCCAACCTACGCACGGCCGCAGGACCCAGCCAGGGATCGCCGATCCCCCGACAAGTGCTCTCTGCACCTCCTCCGGCCGAGGGGGAAGGCTCGGGGCATGGACATCACCGGAAACACGATCTTCATCCCGGGCGCCACCAGCGGCATCGGCCTCGCCCTGGCCCGGGCGCTGCGCGACAAGGGCAACACCGTCGTCGTCGGCGGGCGCCGCACCGAGCTCCTCGGCGAGCTGGCGGCCGAGGGGTTCGGCACGGTCCGCATCGACACCGCCGACGCCGCCAGCATCGAGCAGGCGTCCAAGGACGTGCTGCGGCGTCATCCCGACCTGAACGTGCTGGTCACGATGGCCGGGATCATGCGCGCCGAAGACTGGACCCGGCCGGACGACTTCCTGGCCACCGCCGAGACGGTCGTCACGACCAACGTGCTGGGCCCGATCCGGCTGATCGCCGCGTTCATCGAGCACCTCCAGGCCCAGCCCGACCCGACGATCGTCACCGTCTCCTCCGGCCTGGGGTTCATCCCGCTGAAGGTCACCCCGAGCTACAACGCCTCCAAGGCCGCGATCCACATGCTCAGCGAGTCGATCCGCCTCCAGTACGACAAGGTCAGGGTCGTCGAGCTGGTGCCGCCGTCGGTGCAGACCGACCTGATGCCCGGCCAGCGCGACAACGAGCGGGCGCTGCCCCTCGACGACTTCGTCGCCGAGGTCATGACGCTGCTGGAGACGCGGCCCGACGCCGACGAGATCCTCGTCGAGCGGGTGAAGTTCCTCCGCGAGGCCGTGCATCGGGGCGACTACGACCACGTCGTGACTGTGCTCAACGCCACAGACCCGCACGCGAACAAATAATTGAAGTTTCAGTCACTTTGGAAGTCAGTCTTCAGTACCCTCCTTGACCGTGATCGATCACGATATTCCACTAGATGAAAATAGAAATCGGGATTTGCCGGAAACCCGGCCGACCGAGGAGAACGATGACCGCGGCAGCGTGATCAGCCTGCTCGAACGCGTCGCCTCCGTCGTCCTCCCGATCGGCGTCGCCCTGTACGCCGTCCTCTACCTCGGCGTCGAGGAGATCTACGGGGTGTTCGGCATCAACCCGCAGCAGGCCGGCATCGACCAGTCGGTCCTGTTCAGCCGCCTGATGAGCACGCTCGTGCTGGTCCTGCTGCTCGGAGTGCCGCTGCTGGGCCTGCTCGTCGGCCTCGGCTGGCTGCTCAACGTCATCACCCTCGGCGCCGCCGGGCGGGCCGTGCAGTGGGTCAGGGACCGGCCGTGGGTGGCCGGCCTGATCGCGGCGCTCTGGAGCGGGGCGACGTACTGGGGCTTCTACAACTTCTTCGCCGACCTCGACCTGACGATCATGGTCATCATCGCGGTCGGCCTGGGCATGGTCACCTTCCTGGTGCCCTTCCAGCTGCTGCGCCGCCGCCCGGTCGGCCGGGCCGGGCTGAAGGTCGTCGTCGGCGGCCTCACCGGCCTCGGCCTCGGCTTCCTGCTGATCCTCAACCTCGCCTCGGCGGCGCAGACCACGTGGGAGACGGGCCAGGCGAACCTGCTGCTCAGCACGGTCGGCTTCCAGGACCAGTGGGCCATCCTCACCAACGCCGAGGACGACAAGCCGCTCTACGACGGCCGCTGGATGATGCTCCTCGGCGAGAGCGACGGAACCTACCTGCTGTACGACTGCGACAAGCAGGAGACGTTCCGCCGCCCGATGGAGACCACCAACCTCACGCAGATCCAGCTGGACCCCGAGCGTGAAGAGGGCTTCGCCTGCGGCTCCCTGGTGGAGACCGCCTAGTCTTTGGCGATCTGCGCGGTGATGGCGCCGGTGAGCGTCACGAGGTTCCCCGGGGCCGTCTCGATCTGGAGACCCCGGCGCCCAGCCGAGAAGTAGATCGTCTCGAAGGCCAGCGCGGACGCGTCGACCACGGTCGGCAGCCGTTTGCGCTGGCCGAGCGGGCTGATCCCGCCCACCACGTATCCCGTCACCCGCTCGACCTTGGCCGCCTCGGCCATCGCGGCCTTCTTGCCCCTGAGCGCCGCCGCGAACGCCTTCAGGTCGAGCTTCCCGGCCACCGGCACCACCGCCACCGCGAGCCCGGCCTCGGTCTCGGCGACGAGCGTCTTGAAGATCCGCTCGTAGGGCACGCCGAGCGCGTCGGCCGCCTCCTCGCCATAGGCCTGCGCGTTCGCGTCGTGCTCGTAGGGGTGGAGGGTGAACTCGGCACCGGCCTTGGTCAGCGCCACGGTCGCGGGGGTGCCCTGCCCGCCTTTCGTCTTCGCCACCCGCTTAGATTACGGGGGGACGACCCCCCGAGCCCCCCGCTGTCAGGGGGCCGCGCCCCCTCACGCTCCCCCCGGCCCGCTTCGCGGTCCGGCGTCGCGTCCGCTCCGGGTCGCCGCCGCTCCGGGCGAAGGGCTCCGCCCCTCGCGCTCCCTGGACCGGCCTCGCTCCGCTCGGTCGGATCTCGCTTCGCTCGCCCCGCGCCTGGGTTAGGGGCTCACGTCGGCGCCGATGCAGACGAACCCGGCCGCCGTCACGTCGTCGCCCGCCTCCTGCTGGGTGCGCGCCAGCGCGGTGGCGGCGGGCAGTCCGGCGGCGAGCCGCTCGTGCAGGGCGGTCATCAGCGGCCGGGCGCGGGCGTCGGGCACCGGCACCATTGAGGCGACCACGCACCGGGTGCCGAGCGCCAGGAAGGTGGAGCTCAGCCCGAGCAGCTCGTCGCCGGCCCGCACCACCGACCGTCCGCTCTCGCAGGCGGCCAGCACGACCAGCCGAGGCGCCACCCGTAACCGTTCGAGGTCGTAGACCGTCAGCGGCCCGTCGGCCAGCTGGAGCGCGGAGAACAGCGGGTTGGCGGCGTTGACGCGGCCGTGGGCGGCCAGATGGGCCAGCCGCGCGCCGTCGAGCGCGGCCAGCGTCTCCTCCGCGCCGCCCCCGCCGGGGATCACGCCGTGGACCGCCGCCACCTCGGCCACCTCCGCCGCCGCGCCGGGCAACCCGGGCCCCGAGGCCACCACCACCGGCCCGCCGCTCCCGTGCCCCGGCTCCCGCGCGGCCTTCCGCCACAGCGCCGCCGACGGCGAGACCGCCACCGGGCGCCCCGCGCACGACGGCAGCACCGGCCACGGCAGCCCCTGGAGCGGCCCCGTCGGCACGACCACCAGCGGCCGGTCGCCCAGCCCGAGCGGGGCCAGTAATGACGCGTCGAGACGGGCGGCGGCGTGCCGCAACATGCGGGCCGCCGCCGACGAACCGCCCCGGGTGTCGCCCGACCGGGCCAGCCGCCGCAGCGCGAACGGCACCCGCTCGACCAGGTCGCGGACCGGCCCGACCGGCCCCAGCGTGGTCAGCCGGGCCCGCGCCCCGGCGACGGCGACGGCGTGCAGCACCCCGTCGAGCAGCACGAACTCCACCAGCGCCCGATCTCCCAGCAGGGGAGCCAGCGACCGCACCACGCCGGGTTCCCGCCGCGTTCGGTCGGGCTCTCGCGCCCCGCCCGGCCGGGCGCGGGTGTGGTCGCGGATGCGCCGCTCCAGCGCGGCCTGCCGCTCGGTGGCCGAGGGGTCTCTGGACGTCCGGGCCTCGGCCGCCACCGCCCGCAGCTCGGCCAGCCGCCCGGCCAGCCACGGGTCGTCGGGCGGCCGGACCGGCCGCATCAGCAGATGGCTGGCCCGCCCCTGCTCGGCCCACCCGAGCACCTGCGCCGGGCCGCCCCGGTCGAGGGCCATGCGCAGCCCGAGCTCGGCCAGCTCGACCCGGAACTCGGCCGAATGGGCCCGCAGGTCGGTCGCCCCGAGCGCGGCCCGGTGCTCGTCGAGCACCCGCAACCCCCGCCGC
>NZ_BBXF01000003.1:35352-1137045 GCF_001570585.1 Herbidospora daliensis
ACCCCCCGCCGCACCGCGGCCGCCGCCCCGCCCGGGTCGCCGGCGGCCAGCCGCCGCAGCGCCTCGGCGTGCCAGCCCCGCACCCGCGACAGCGCCGGGCCGCGCTGGCGGAACCGCGCCGCCGTGGTGAGCAGGTCGAGCGCGCGCGAGCGGGCGTCGGGGCCCGGGGCCGCGTCGAGGATCAGGCGGGCGCCCAGCAGCCGGGCCTCCACCGACGCCGCCGTCCAGCCCGCCAGGGCCAGTTCGTCGGCGATGGCGGCGAACCGGGCCGCCGAGACCCCCGGACGCCCCGCCGCCAGGCGGGAACGCAGCACCGCGAACGTGGCCAGCGCGCGCCACTCGGGGCGCTGCTGGGCGCCGAACTCGCGGGCCGCCCGCCGGGCCGCCTCGACCGCGTGCTCGTGGTCGCCCTCCAGGGTGGCGGCGCGGGCGAGCAGCAGACGTACCTCAGGCAGCACGATCGCCCGGCGGCGGCGGCGCAGTTCGGCGACCGCCTCCTCGGCGGCGGCGCGGGCCTCGGCGGTCAGCCCGACCGACAACAGCAGCTCGGAGCGGTCGCTGAGCAGCCAGCCCAGCTGGTGGGTGCCCAGGTCGCGGAAGCGGCTCTCGGCCAGGTCGAGGTAGCGCAGCGCGCCCGGCACGTCGCCGCGCACCCCCCGCACCCAGCCCAGGTTCAGCCGCACCACGGCGAGCGACAGGTCGAGCCCGAGATCGGCGCACAGGGTCTCGGCCTCGTGGAAGTCGGCCTCGGCGGCGGCGAACTCGTGGCGGTAGCCGTGCACGATGCCCCGGTTCGACAACACCCGCTGGAGCCACACGTGGTCGTGCGCCCGCCGCAGCACCGGCAGGGCCTGGCGGTAGGCGGCCAGCGCGTCGGCGTGCCGCCCGAGATGGTTGAAGATCGCGGCCCGCTGGGCCTCGGCCCGCGCCCGCAGCCCGCCGTGCAGGCCGGGCAGCAGCGCTTCGAGGTCGGCCAGCGCCTGCCGGGGACGGCCCCGCATGCTGGTCACGAACGCCATCCGGATCCGCGCCTCGGCGGCCAGCTCGGGCGACCCGGCCCGGCCCGCCGTGCGGATCGCCGCCCGCAGGTGCCGGGCGGCGGTCGCCAGGTCGTCGAGGTGGACGGCCGCGATGCCCAGCGCCCGCTCGGCCCGCGACTGGGCGGCCAGGTCGCGCCGTTCGCGGGCGCGCGCCGCCACCTCGGCCGCGACGATCACCGCCCGCCCCGGATCGGCCTCGGCGAGCATGAGCGCGGCCCGCGCCGGATCCTGGGTCGTCGTCACCCGTCGCAGTTTTCCACTCCTGATTTCCGCGCGGGATGTATCAAACGGGTGAGTGCCCGCTCATCAATCGGAAGTGGCGAATCACGCGAGGGAGTTCCCCATGCCTTTCACCGACCCGGGCGGCGTCTACCGAAGCGACACCGAGGCCTGGAAGGTCGACCAGCTGGTCGTCGACCGGCGATATCAGACCCTGATCTCCAACCGCCTCACCGACCTGACCGGCCACACCTGGCGGGAGCTCGACACCAGCCCAGAGCTGGGCCTCACCCTCTGCGATCTGCCCGAGCTGGCCGCCATCGAGCAGGCCCTCATGGCGGGCTTCCTCGACGGCGTGCGCCGGTCGCGCGTGGGGGCGTACGACCCCGCCGAGCCGATTCCGGCCCTCGATCTGCTCCTGTACGCCCTCCGCACCGACTTCGAGGAGAAGTACGCCGGCTGGTCGCCCCCGATGGCCAAGAACCGGCTGCTCGACGGCGTCCAGGGTTCGCCCTACACCGGCGGCGGACGGCCCGACGAGCTCGCCCCGGCCGTGCACGCCGAGGTGTCCCGGCTGACCGCCCCCGGCGTCGGGCCGCACGTCGGCATCCTCGACTCCAAGGTCGTCCCCCACCCCGACCTGGAGGGCCGCTTCCTGGCCTCGGCCACGGACATCTACACCGGCGGCGCGCCGCACCCCTCGCCGGTCGGGCACGCCACCTTCGTCGCGGGCGTGATCCTCAAGCACGCCCCGGACGCGGTCCTGGTCATGCGGTCGATCCTCGACAACAGGGGCGTCGAGGTCTCGTCGTGGTCGGTGGCCAAGGCCATGGTCGGCTTCCTGCGGACCGACGTGAAGGTGCTCAACCTGTCGTTCGGCTGCACCACCCACGACAACCGGCCGCCGACCGTGCTGGAGCGGGCCGTGCAGCGGCTCTCGCCCACGATCGTGCTGGTCGCGGCGGCCGGCAACCACGGCCGGCCCACCCAGCGGCGGCGCGCCGCGGGCATCACCGAGGTCACCCCGGTCTGGCCGGCCGCCTGCGCCGACGTGATCGCCGTGGGCGCCCGCGACGCCGAGTTCAGCCCGAAGGTCCCGTGGATCAACGTGCTGGCCGACGGCGTGGCGGTGACCAGCACCTACCTCACCGGCGAGGTCGACCTGGTCGAGCGGCTGCTGACCGGTGAGGAGGTCGTACAGGACAAGATGCAGTTCAGCGGGTACGCCACCTGGAGCGGCACCTCCTTCGCCTGCGCCGCCGTGGTCGGCGAGATCGCCGCCCGCGCGACCGCGCAGCACATCTCGGTCCGCGCGGCGGCCGACCTCATCGTGGCCGAATCCGGCGACGAGGTGCTCGCCGAGCTCACCCTGTAGTGTCCAGACGGGCCGCCCGCCTGCGGCCCGCCCGGACACGAGGGAGGAGAGAGCCATGCGTGACGACGCCCTCATGGAGGAGCTGGCGGCCGCGCTGCGGGCCGCCGACCCGGTGCCTCCCGGGCTGGTCGAGATGGGGCAGGCGATCTACACCTGGCGGCTGGTCGACGCCGAGCTGGCCGAGCTCAGCTCGCTCGGCGGGGCCGGGCCGCTGGTCCGCGCCGACGAGGTGGCCGCGCTGCGCGACCTGGCGTTCCAGACCGCGTCGGGCCTGGTGATCGAGCTCGGCGTCAGCGGCGACGCCCTGCTGGGCCAGCTCGACCCGCCGGCCGAAGGCGAGGTCCGCGTCGTCACCGGCGCGGGGCCGGGCCCGGGGCTGCCCGTCGACGAAGTGGGCGGTTTCCGGATCTCGCCGATCCCGGCGGGCCGGTTCCGGCTCCACTTCCGGGGCGGCGGGGTGAACGTGGTGACCACCCCGATCTACTGGGGCGGCACCCACGACGAGTAGAGCAGCCGGGCCCGCCAGCCCTCGTAGGGGAGCGTGTCGCCGGTGAGGATCGGCTGCAGCCAGGCGAAGTTGGCCAGCACCAGCAGCCCGAACACGCCGACGGCCACCGCGCCCCGCGACCGGCGGGCCGGGCTCGCCTCGCGTTTCCCGAGCGCCAGACCGGCCACCAGGGTCAGCGCCAGGATCATGAACGGCACCATCGGCAGCGCGTAGAACTGGTACATCGTCCGGTCGTCGACGATGGCGTAGTAGAACCACGGGATCCAGCCGGTGGCGTAGCCGAGCAGCACCGCCCCGGCCCGCCAGTCGCGCGTCGCGGTGTACCACGACAACATCGCGACCATCGCCGCCAGCCCCGCGAACCACAGGATCGGGGTGCCCGCCGCGTAGATCGCCGACGAGCACGAGTCGGCCCCGCAGCCCTGCGGCGAGCTGTAGTGCAGCAGCACCGGCCGGAACTGCAGCGGCCACTGCCACGGCTCGGTCGCGTAGCTGTGCCCCGAGGCCAGCCCGGTGTGGAACGACAGCGCCTGGAGCTGGTAGGACACCAGCGACCTGATCGAGTCGAACAGGAAGAACGCCCACCCGTGGTCGGTGGCCTGATCCCAGTTGCGCCCCCACCCGCGCTCGCTGACGAACCATCCCGTGTACGACACCACATAGACCACGACCGGCACGACCCACATCCAGGCCACGGCGAGCGGCAGGTCCCGCTTCCACGACCCGCGATAGGGCCGGCGCAGCCCGATCGAGCGCCGCGCCCCGGCGTCCCAGAACAGGGTCAGCACCAGGAACCCGACGAGGAAGAACGCGCCCGTCCACTTGGTCGCCGTCGCCGCCCCCAGCGCCAGCCCGGCCAGCAGCCGCCACGGCCGCCACCCCAGGTGGGGCCCGAAGTCGCCGGGGATCGCCCGCGCGTGCCACTCGGCCAGTCTGGCCCGCATGTGGTCGCGGTCGGTGACCAGGCAGGCGAACGCCGCCACCAGCCAGAACGACAGGAAGACGTCGAGCAGCGCGGCCCGCGACATGACCAGGTGCATGCCGTCGACGGCCAGCAGGAACCCGGCGAGGCAGCCCAGCAGCGTCGAGCGGGTCATCCGCCGGGCGGTGCGGGCCAGGATCAGGATCGACAACGTCCCGACGACGGCGGCCATGAACCGCCAGCCGAACGGGTTGACGCCCCACGTCCACTCGCCGAAGGCGATCATCCACTTGCCGAGGGGCGGGTGGACCACGTAGTCGCCGCACTCGGCGACCCGCGCGCAGGTCCGGAACACCCCGTCGCCGCCCGCCAGCAGGGCCGGATCGGGCTTCTCGATGCTTTTCGTCTCGACGCCGAAGCGCAGCAGCGACAGCGCCTCTTTGGCGTAGTAGGTCTCGTCGAACATCACCTCGTGCGGTTTGCCGAGGTTCATGAACCGCAGGATCCCGCCGAACACCGTGACGATCAGCGGCGCCAGCCACCCCCACAGCACGCTGCCGGGCTGCGGCGGCACGAGGCGGTCGCGCGCCGGGACCGGGAGGGGAGGGGAGATCGTGGTCACCCGCCTCATCCTATTTATGGCAAAGGATGGGATCGCTCCACCTACTACAATTGCGAGGGGTGCCCCGAATGTCCGCATGATGGACATCGCGGGATTCCGGACCGGCCGTCCGTAGACTGTTCGGGTGATTTCCCGTATCGACCTGCGCGGGCCCCTGCCGGGGAACCTGCGCGACGTGCTGCCCCGCGCCGAGCTCGACGTGGAGACCGCCCTCGAGAAGGTGCGGCCCATCTGCGAGAAGGTGCGCCATCATGGCGCGGAGGGCGTTCGGGAGCTGACCCATCGGTTCGACGGCTTCGACCTCCCCACGGCCCGCGTCCCCTCCGAGGCCCTGCACCGGGCCCTGGAGACGCTCGACCCGAAGGTCCGCGCCGCCCTCGAAGAGGCCATCCGCCGCACCCGCCTGGTCCACCGCGACCAGCGCCGGACCGACGTCACCACGACGGTCGTCCCGGGCGGCACCGTCACCGAGCGCTGGATCCCGGTCGACCGCGTCGGCCTCTACGCGCCCGGCGGCCTGGCCGTCTACCCGTCCAGTGTGATCATGAACGTGGTGCCCGCTCAGGAGGCCGGGGTGCCCTCGATGGCGGTGGCCTCACCGCCCCAGGCGCCCGACGGGCTGCCCCACCCGACGATCCTGGCGGCCTGCGTGCTGCTCGGGGTCGACGAGGTCTACGCCGTGGGCGGGGCCCAGGCCGTCGCGATGTTCGCGTACGGCACCGAGGACTGCCCCGCCGCCTCGATGGTCACCGGGCCGGGCAACATCTGGGTCGCGGCGGCCAAACGGCTGCTCAAGGGCCGCATCGGCATCGACTCCGAGGCCGGTCCGACCGAGATCGCGATCCTCGCCGACGCCTCCGCCGACCCCGTCCACGTCGCCGCCGACCTGATCTCGCAGGCCGAGCACGACACCCTGGCCGCCGCCGTGCTGGTCACCGACTCGACCGAGCTGGCCGACGCCGTCGAGATCGAGCTCAAGGCCCAGGTCGCCCGCACCAAGCACACCGAGCGCATCACCGAGGCGCTGGCCGGCAGGCAGTCGGGCATCGTGCTGGTCTCCTCGATCGACGACGGCATCAAGGTCGTCGACGCCTACGCCGCCGAGCACCTGGAGATCCAGACCCGGCAGGCCGCCGAGGTGGCGTCCAGGATCAGGAACGCCGGCGCGATCTTCGTGGGCGCCCACGCGCCCGTCTCGCTCGGCGACTACATGGCCGGGTCGAACCACGTGCTGCCCACGGGCGGCTGCGCCTGTCACTCCTCGGGCCTGTCGGTGCAGACGTTCCTCAAGGGCGTGCACGTCGTCGACTACAGCCGCGAGGCGCTCGCCGAGGCCGCGCCGCTGGTGTGCGCGCTGGCCGACGCCGAAGACCTGCCCGGCCACGGCGCCGCGATCCGCGCCCGGTTCGATTGGGAGATTCCCGGCTGATGACCACACTCGACGACCTGCCCATCCGCGACGACCTGCGCGGCAAGCACCCCTACGGTGCGCCCCAGCTCAACGTGGCGGTGCAGCTCAACACCAACGAGAACCCCTACCCGCCGTCAGAGGCGCTGCTCGACGACCTGGCCAGGGCGGTCCGGCAGGGGGCCGCGAGCCTCAACCGCTACCCCGACCGCGACGCGGTCGAGCTGCGCAAGGACCTGGCCGACTACCTCGGCCACGGCCTGACCGCAGGCCAGCTCTGGGCGGCCAACGGGTCCAACGAGATCCTGCAGCAGACCCTCCAGGCGTTCGGCGGCCCCGGCCGCTCGGCGATCGGCTTCGAGCCGTCCTACTCCATGCACCCGATCATCGCCGCCGGCACCAGCACCCGCTGGATCGAGGGCGGCCGGGAAGAGGACTTCTCGCTCGACCCCGGGCGCGCGGTCGCCCTCATCGAGGAGCACCGGCCCGACGTCGTCTTCCTGACCTCGCCCAACAACCCGACCGGCACCGCCCTGCCGCTCCCGGTGATCGAGCGGGTGCTGGAGGCCGCCCCCGGCATGGTGGTCGTCGACGAGGCCTACTTCGAGTTCGCCCGGACCGGCACCCCGTCGGCGCTGTCGCTGCTGCCCGGCCACCCGCGCCTGATCGTCACGCGGACCATGTCGAAGGCGTTCGCGATGGCCGGGGCGCGGGTGGGCTACCTGGCCGCCGACCCGGCGGTGATCGACGCGCTGCTGCTGGTGCGGCTGCCCTACCACCTGTCGACGCTGACCCAGGCCGCGGCCCGGGTCGCGCTGGCGTACCGGGGCGAACTGCTCGGCACGGTCGACGCCCTGCGCCAAGAGCGCGACGCGACCGTGACCTGGCTACGGCAACGTGGCCTGTCCGTGGCTGACTCCGACGCCAATTTCGTGCTATTCGGTAAGTTTCCGGATCGTCACGCGGTGTGGGAGGGCGTACTCGACCGCGGGGTCCTGATCCGCGAGACCGGGCCCGCCGGGTGGCTGCGCGTATCGATCGGCACGAGTGAAGAGATGGCGGCCTTCCGGGCCGCCCTGGAAGGGGTCCTCTCATGAGGGTCGGGCGCATCGAACGCACGACGAAGGAGACGTCCGTCCTGGTCGAGATCGACCTCGACGGCACCGGCGAGGTCGAGATCGCGACCGGCGTCGGGTTCTTCGACCACATGCTCAACCAGCTCGGCAAGCACGGCCTGTTCGACCTGACCGTCAAGACCGAGGGCGACCTGCACATCGACGCCCATCACACGATCGAGGACACCGCGATCGCGCTCGGCGCCGCGCTCAAGCAGGCCCTGGGCGACAAGTCCGGCATCCGGCGGTTCGGCAACGCCTCCTGCCCGCTCGACGAGTCGCTCGCCGAGGTCACCGTCGACCTCTCGGGCCGGCCCTACCTGGTGCACAGCGAGCCCGAGAACATGGCCCCGATGATCGGGCCCGACTACGACACCACGATGACGCGGCACATCCTGGAGTCGATCGTCGCCTCGGCCTCGATCTGCCTGCACGTGCGCGTGCCCTACGGCCGCAACGCCCACCACATCGTCGAGGCGCAGTTCAAGGCCCTGGCGCGGGCGCTGCGCGCGGCCACCGAGCTCGACCCGCGGGCGACCGGGGTGCCCAGCACCAAGGGCGTGTTGTGAACTTCTCCTCCAGCGCCATGATCTTCATCGGCCTCTTCCTGATCGGCGGGGTGGTCTCCTTCGCCAAGCAGAAGCTGAAGCTGGCCGCGGTGGTGACGGGCGCGCTGTCCGCGCTGGCCCTGACGGCGGGAGTGATGTGGTGGCAGTGAAGAAGAACGTCGTCGTCCTCGACTACGGCTCGGGCAACCTGCGCTCCGCCGAACGCGCCCTGGCGCGCGTCGGCGCCGAGGTGACGGTGACCGCCGACTTCGACGAGGCGCTGAACTGCGACGGCCTCGTGGTGCCCGGCGTGGGGGCCTTCGCGGCCTGCATGACCGGGCTGCGGTCCGTGCGCGGCGAGCAGATCGTCGCCCGCCGGCTCGCGGGCGGCCGTCCGGTGCTCGGGATCTGCGTCGGCATGCAGATCCTGTTCGAGAAGGGCGTCGAGCACGGCGTCCACACCGAAGGCTGCGGCGAGTGGCCCGGCACGGTCGAGCGCCTCGACGCGCCCGTGCTGCCCCACATGGGGTGGAACACCGTCACCGCGCCCGCCGACTCGGTGCTGTTCGCGGGCCTCGACGCCGAGACCCGCTTCTACTTCGTGCACTCCTACGGCGTGCGCGAGTGGGAACTCGTCCCCCACGACGAGGGGTTCAAGGCGCCGCTGGTCACCTGGGCCACCCACGGGGTGTCGTTCGTCGCCGCCGCGGAGAACGGCCCGCTCATGGCCACCCAGTTCCACCCGGAGAAGTCCGGCGACGCCGGAGCGACCCTGCTCCAGAACTGGCTGAACACCCTCTCATGAGCAAGGAGCGGGCCAGACGCCGGGCCGAGAGGGAGGCCGAGAAGGCCCGCCTGGCGGAGGAACGGGCCCGCCGCGAGGCCAAGACGGCCAGACGGCGGGAACTGCGCGGCCGGATCACGGCCGTGCTGCCCAAGCCGGTCAGAGTGGCCCGGCAGGGCGGAGTGCTGGCCCGGCGCCGCCGCGCCCAGAACGCGGCCATGCTCGTCCTGTTCCTGCTGGTCCAGGTCATGGCCTGGTTCACGCTCGACATGATGGCGCGGCTCGCGGTACTGGGCCTGTCCATCCTGATCGTCCCGGTGCTCGTCACCGTTCTCTTCGACCGGAGGTCCTGAACAGATGTCACTCGTGTTGCTGCCCGCCGTGGACGTGGCCGACGGCCAGGCGGTCCGCCTGGTGCAGGGCGAGGCGGGCTCGGAGACCTCGTACGGCGACCCGCTCGCCGCCGCCCTCGCCTGGCAGGACGCCGGCGCCGAATGGATCCACCTGGTGGACCTCGACGCCGCCTTCGGCCGTGGCTCGAACCGTGAGCTGCTCGCCGAGGTCGTCGCCAAGCTCGACGTCCAGGTCGAGCTGTCCGGCGGCATCCGCGACGACGCCTCCCTGGAGGCCGCGCTCGCGACCGGCTGCCGCCGCGTCAACATCGGCACCGCCGCCCTGGAGAACCCGTCGTGGTGCTCCAAGATCATCGCCGAGTACGGCGACCGCATCGCCGTCGGCCTCGACGTCCGGGGCACCACCCTGGCCGCCCGGGGCTGGACCCAGGAGGGCGGCGACCTCTGGGAGGTCCTCGACCGCCTGGAGGCCGACGGCTGCCCCCGCTACGTCCTCACCGACGTGACCAAGGACGGCACCCTGCGCGGCCCCAACCTCGACCTGCTGCGCGAGGTGTGCGCGCGTACCGACAAGCCGGTCATCGCCAGCGGCGGCGTCTCCAGCCTCGACGACCTCCGCGCCCTGAACGGCCTGGTCGGCCTCGGCGTCGAGGGCGCCATCGTCGGCAAGGCCCTCTACGCCCAGGCGTTCACGCTCGAAGAGGCGCTCGCGGCGGTGAGGGCATGACGACACCCACCCGCATCTCCTCGGGCGGGCCCTGGGAGGAACGCTACGGATACTCGCGCGCCGTCGTCGCCGGGAACCACGTCTTGGTCTCCGGCTGCACCGCCACCATCGGCGGTGAGGTCCAGCACGTCGGCGACGCCTACCAGCAGACCCTGACCGCCTTCGGCGTCGCCCTCGACGCCCTGGAGAAGGCGGGCGCGTCGGTCGCCGACGTCGTCCGCACCCGGCTGTTCGTGGTCAGCCAGGACGACTTCGACGCCGTCGGCGAGGCCCACGGAGAGTTGTTCGGCGAGGTCCGCCCCGCCTGCACGTCGGTGCGCGTGGCCGGCCTGATCGACCCGCGCATGCTGGTCGAGGTGGAAGTGGAGGCCTACCGGTCATGACCGTGGCCGTGCGCGTGATCCCGTGCCTGGACGTCGACGCGGGCCGGGTCGTCAAGGGCGTCAACTTCGAGAACCTGCGCGACGCGGGCGACCCGGTCGAACTGGCCAGGCGCTACGACGCCGAAGGCGCCGACGAACTGACCTTCCTCGACATCACCGCCTCCAGCTCCGACCGCTCGACCATGTACGACGTGGTCCGGCGGACCGCCGAACAGGTCTTCATCCCGCTGACCGTCGGCGGGGGAGTCCGCACCAACGACGACGTCGACCGCCTCCTGCGGGCCGGCGCCGACAAGGTCGGCATCAACACCGCCGCCATCGCCCGGCCGGAGTTCCTCCGCGAGGCGGCCTGGCGGTTCGGCTCGCAGTGCATCGTCCTGTCCGTCGACGCCCGCCGCGTCGTCGACGGCCCGCCGACCCCGTCGGGCTTCGAGGTGACCACCCACGGAGGCCGCAGGGGAACCGGCATCGACGCGGTCGAATGGGCCGCGCGGGGCCAGGAACTCGGCGTGGGCGAGATCCTGCTGAACTCGATGGACGGCGACGGGACCAAAGACGGCTACGACATCGAGATGATCAAAGCCGTGCGCGCCGCCGTGACGGTACCGGTGATCGCCTCGGGCGGGGCAGGGACGCTCGAGGACTTTCCCCCGGCGATCGACGCGGGCGCCGACGCGGTCCTGGCCGCGAGCGTGTTCCACTTCGGCGAACTGAAGATCGGCGACGTGAAGAACACCTTGCGCCTGTCGGGCCACGCCGTCAGGTAGGGCACGTCGAAGAGCCGGGCGTCATGAACGACGCCCGGCTCGGCTTCGGACGTGCAGAACGCGCGCTCGACCAGCCGTCATTTCTTGTACGGAATGCGCGATGCCTGGCCGTCGTACCGGCACCGAGCGGTCACGTCTCCGGAGAGCGGAGTTCGGCCAGCCTCCGTCGCAGGACCTCGCGTTCGGCCGGGTTCTCCGTCCGGGCCAGCGCGTTCTCGTACGCGGCGACGGCCTCAACGGACCGGCCCAGGCGGCGCAGCAGGTCGGCCCTGACGGCGTGGAACAGGTGGTGGCCGTCGAGGTCCAGGCCGTCGAGCAGCCCCAGAGCCGCCGACGGCCCGTCGACCTCGGCCACGGCGACGGCGCGATGGAGGGCCACCACCGGGGTGGGGGCCAGGGCCAGGTGCCGGTCGTAGAGCCGCACCACCTGCCGCCAGTCGGTCGGGGCGTCACTGTGGACGGCGTTGATCGCCGCCTGGATCTGATAGGGCCCCGGCCGGTCGCGCCGCAGGCAGCGGCGGACGAGCTCCTGACCCTCCGCGATGAGGTCCCGGTCCCACAACGAACGGTCCTGGTCGGCCAGCAGCACGAGCGACCCCCCGGCCGTGACCCGGGCGGCCCGCCGCGAATGGATCAGCAGCATCAGCGCCAGCAGCCCCAGCACCTCGGGTTCGTCGGGCATGAGCCCGGCCAGCAACCTCCCCAGCCTGATGGCCTCGGCGCACAGGTCGTCCCGGACCGGATCACCCGACCCGCTCAGGTAGCCCTCGTTGAAGATCAGATAGATCACGGCCAGCACCGACCCCAGCCGCCCCGGCAGGTCGGCGTCGGAGGGCACCCGATAGGGGATCCCGGCGTGCTTGATCTTGGCCTTGGCCCGCACGACCCGCTGGGCCACCGTGGCCTCGCTCACCAGGAACGCACGGGCGATCTCCCCGGTGGTCAGCCCGCCCAGCAGCCGCAACGTCAACGCGATCCGCGCGCTCTCGCCCAGGGCCGGATGACAGCAGGTGAAGATCAGGCGCAACCGGTCGTCGGGCACGGCCCCCTCCTCGGCGGCTTCGCCGGGCGCGTACAGGAGAAGCGCCTCGGCCTGCCGCCCGGCCCGGCCCGCCTCCCGCCGGTTGCGGTCGATCAGCTTGTTGCGGGCCGTCGTGATGAGCCAGCCCGCCGGGCTCGGCGGCGTCCCGTCGCGCGGCCACCGCTCGGCCGCCACCGCGAACGCCTCCTGCACCGCCTCCTCGGCGAGGTCGACGTCCCCGGCCAGCCGGACGAGTACGGCCACCGCGCGGCCGTACTCGTCCCGGAAGGCCCGCTCGATCCCGCTCAGCCGTCGTCCTCCCTCGCGAACGGCCGCACCTCGACGGGCAACGTGGTCGCCAGTGCGTACCGCCGCCCCCATTCGAGCGCGACGTCGAGATCGGCGGCCCGGATGACCACGATCCCGCCGATGTGCTCCTTGCCCTCCGCGAACGGCCCGTCGGTCATCACGACCTCGTTCCCGGAGGCCCGCAGCACGGTGGCGGTGGCCTGGTCGTGCAGCCCGTCGCCGAACACCCACGAGCCGGCCTCCCGCAACTCCCCGCGCAGGCGGCCGACCTCGGCCATGATCCCGTCCATGACCTCCGGCCCGGGGGCGGGACCCTCCGGCTGGTACATGCTGAGCAGATAGTTCTTCACGTCACTCCACCTCGTACGTCGCGATGACCACACCCGTGCCGGTCGGCACACTCTCCACCAGCCGGAACGCGCCCGGTGTCCCGCCGTCGGGAAACAACCGCCGCCCCGCCCCCAGCACGAGCGGATGCACCGCCAGCACCAGCCGATCGACGAGCCCCCGCGCGAACAGCGCCCTGACGAGCTCCCCGCTGCCGAGCACGGCGATGTCCTGCTCGACCTCCTTCTTCAGTGCCGGTACGGCCTCCTCTGTGAGGACCGTCGAGTTCGGCCAGGCCGGCGGGTGGGTCATCGTCCTGGATACGACGTATTTGGGGGTCGCGTCCAGCTTGGGGGTGAACGCATTGCCGTCGTCCCGCCCGTGCCAGACGGCGAAGAAGTCCTCGAACGTCCGGCGCCCGAAGAGCATGGCGCCGGTGGCGGCCATGCCCGCGCCCATGACACGCATCATGACGGGGTCGGCATAGGGCGCGGCCCACCCGCCGTGCCGGAACCCGCCCCGGGTGTCCTCATCGGCCCGGCCGGGCGCCTGCATCACCCCGTCCAGCGTCACACTCTCGGTGACCACGATCTTCCCCATCGCAACAGCCCCTTTCGGTCTCACCTCCTACACGAACGACGACCCCCCGAATCGACACCGCCCGGACGGGATTTCACATCGCATGACCTTTGGGCAGAGGAAGAGCTGTCCACCATCGGCACGTAGGCGCGAAGGCCGCCGATCCTCAATGCCCAGAATCCGCGACAGCCATGAGCGGGAGCCGCAGATGTCCCCTGCGGATGAAATGGCGCGTTATTTCACCGGGTGCGCGATGTATTGGTATCGCCATCGCGGGCGAAGGCCACTATGGCTGCCGGATGGGCGCTTGGTGGAGAGAACTGGTGTCCATCGCTCATGGGTGAGCTTTCAATCAAAGCGTTCCGCAGGCATGCGTCGCAGTGAGTGCGCATCACAATGGGCGCACGTTCCAGCAGGCAGGTGGCTGGCCAGGTATGCCCCCACAGTGAGCGCGCGTCCAAGGAGCGTGTCCAGGGGGCGAGTGGGCAGCGGCGCGTGACTGGCGGACCCTGTCTGGCGGTGCGTCAGGGGCGCGTGTCCAGGGGGAGTGGACAGCGGCGCGTGTCTGGCGGCGAGTGGACAGCGGTGGTGTCTGGCGGATTCTGTTTGGCGGTGCGTGTCCAGGGGGCGCGTGTCCAGGGCGAGTGGACAACGGTGGTGTCTGGCGGATCCTGTCTGGCGGCGAGTGGACAGCGGCGAGTGGACAGCGGCGAGTGGACAGCGGCGAGTGGACAGCGGCGAGTGGACAGCGGCGAGTGGACAGCGGCGAGTGGACAGCGGCGAGTGGACAGCGGCGAGTGGACAGCGGCGAGTGGACAGCGGCGAGTGGACAGCGGCGAGTGGACAGCGGCGAGTGGACAGCGGCGAGTGGACAGCGGCGAGTGGACAGCGGCGAGTGGACAGCGGCGAGTGGACAGCGGCGAGTGGACAGCGGCGAGTGGACAGCGGCGAGTGGACAGCGGCGAGTGTCTCTCGGCGCCCGTGTGGCGGCGCGTGTGTGGCGGCGCGTGTCTAGGGTTCGTTGGAACTGGACCGAGTTTTAGTGGCCCGTGTTCCCGTAGAGGGTGAAGCGGGTGTTCAGGCTGCGCCTGCTCCCGAGTGTGTGCGCGCCGTAGTGGGGGCGTCCCATGGGAAGCACGTCCCAGCGGGGCGCGCGTTCCGGGCGGGTAAGTGTCCGGACCGGCAGGTGGATCCGGAAGGGCATGCGGACAGGCCTGTGTCGCAGTAGGCGCGCGTCTCCACGTGCGCGTGTCCTGACGGCAGCGAATCCAGTCCGGCCTACCCGGACGAGCCCATGTTCACGGCAGCCCGTTCTCCAGGCAAGAACGCGGTAGGCGTGCGTGGCGGGTCGGCGGATTTCAGGAGGCAAGAGCCCCGCGGGGAGGGCCGTAGGGCCGTTCCCGCTCAGGCTCGGAGGACCTGGGCCAGCGACAGCGGAGGGTGCCCCGTCACCTTCTCCACGTGGTCGGTCACCACGTCGAGCTCTCCCGCCCCAACCGCCGCATAGGACGTCACCCATCCCGCCACCGCCCACTCCGGCGCCCCGTACCGCTCCCGCGATGCGTAAGCCTCCTCCAGGCTCTCGTTCTCGAACGCCACAGAGGAGCCGCGCGCCGAAGACAGGATGCGGGCGACGTCGGTCATGGTGAGCAGGTCGGGGCCCGTCAGGTCGTAGGTGACGCCCTGGTGGTCGGCCGGGTCCTGCAGGATCGTGGCGGCCACCGCGGCGACGTCGTCGCGGGCCACGGGGGCGAAGCGGCCGTCGCCCGCGGGGCCGCGGATGACGCCGTCGTCGCCGATCATGTTCTCGAGGAAGTCGAGGTAGAGGCTGTCTCGGAGGAAGGTGAAACCTACTCCGGTCTCCTCGATGTGCCGTTCGGTGTGCCAGTGGTCGCGGCCGAAGGTGAACGTGCACTCGGGCCCCGCTCCGAGAAACGAGGTGTAGACGATGCGGGGGACGCCCGCCGCCACCGCCGCGTCGACCGCCGCCGTGTGGAGGGCGACGCGGTCGGGATTCTCGGTCGCCGAGATCAACATGAGGACCCCGGCGCCGTCGAGGGCCGCCGCGAACGCGGACGGGTCTTCGTAGGGCGCCTGGGTGATCTCCGCGCCGTCGAGGTGGGGAGCCCGGGACGGGTCGCGCACGACCAGCCGCTGCCGGACTCCGGCCTGAGCCAGTCGCCGGGCGATCCGCCCGCCGAGCCCGCCGGTCGCCCCGGTCACCGCGATCAGGTCACTCATCAGACCAGTTTCGCATGGGAGAGTTCGGCCGCCCGGTCAGTGCGCGCCGAAGCCCTCCGTCAGATGATCACGTGGGCGCCGGAAACGAGGGAACCGCGGACGAAGCTACTGGTTGAGCACGCCGTTGAAGAAGGTGGCCAGCGAGTTGGCGCCGGAAGTGACACCGTCAAACACTCCCCTGACAGCGCCGGCCGCGGCTGACGGCTGAGTCCAGAGGTAGAAGGCCACGAACGCAATGCCTGCGTACGTGAGCACTTTCTTGACCTGCATTGGGGGGCCTCCTGCGGTATGTGTCCCGGATTTTTCTACCCGGCGACATCAGTGATCATAACTAGCCGGATAGAGAGGAGGACCTTCCGGCACGCCCGACCGCAGCAAAGGCGAACCCCGGTTCAGGCAAAGAGTGAGTTGAAGAACTGGGCGAGCGAGTCGGCCCCGTCGCCGACGGCGTCGAACACGCCGCGCACGGCGCCGGCCGCCCCCTGGGGCTGGGTGAACAGATAGAAGATCACGAAGGCGATGGCGGCGTACGTGAGTAACTTCTTGGCGTTCATGGCGGTGCTCCAACCGTGTGCAGTGCCATCACTCTGCCGCATCGGTCCCGGCCGTGGGCGTGGTTTGGCGCGAACGTGGTCCCGCCCGCTTGCCCCACGGGTCCCAGTAAAAACTCCGGTTCGCCCCAATCCGAAGGGCCCTTAGCTTCGAAGGACCTCATAAAGGGAGGTCAGGTGCACCGGAAGGTAGCGGTCATCGGCAGCGGCGTGGCGGGGCTCACCGCCGCGCACGTGCTGCGTGCCACACACGACGTGACGCTCTACGAGGCCGACGAGCGGCTCGGCGGGCACGCCCACACCCATGACGTGGCGGGGCTGGCGGTCGACACCGGGTTCATCGTCCACAACGACCGCACCTATCCCCATCTGACGCGGTTGTTCCGGGAGCTGGGGGTGGCCACCCAGGAGTCCGACATGAGCATGTCGGTACGCTGCGACGGCTGCGGCCTCGAATACGCCGGCGGCAAGGGCGTGACCGGCCTGCTGGCCCGTCGCCCCTCGGCGGCCTACCTTCGGCTGCTGGCCGACGTGCCCCGGTTCCACCGGATGGCGCGCGCCCTCCTGGAGACCGACGACGACCGCACCCTCGGCGAGGTCACCGGGCACTTCCCGGCCTACTTCACGCGGCACTTCCTGACCCCGCTGGTGGCCGCCGTCTGGTCGTGCTCGCCCGCGACCGCGCTGCGTTATCCGGCCCGCTACCTGTTCACGTTCCTGGCCAACCACGGCATGCTCAGCGTCTCGGGCAGCCCCCAGTGGCGGACCGTCACCGGCGGCAGCCGCAGCTACGTGGAGAAGGTGGCCAAGGGCCTGACGGCGGTGCGCACCGCGACCCCCGTACGGGAACTGAGAAGGCACGCCGACGCGGTCGAGATCCGCGACGACGGCGACGAGACCGTCACCTACGACGCGGCCGTGGTCGCCACCCACCCCGGGCAGGCCCTCGCCCTGCTGGCCGCCCCCACCGACCTGGAGCGGCGGGTTTTGGGCGGCTTCCCCTACTCGCGGAACCCGGCGGTGCTGCACACCGACGCCGGCGTGCTGCCCCGCGCCGGGCGGGCGCGGGCGTCGTGGAACTACCGCATGTCCGGCTGCGCCGCCGAACCTTCTTCTGTACGCGTCTCCTACGACATGACCCGACTCCAGCGGCTGCCGACCGATACCCGCTATCTGGTCACCCTCGGCGACGACGTGCCCGCCGGACACGTCATCGCCCGGATGGACTACGAGCACCCCGTCTACACCCCCGAGACGGTCGCCCTGCAGAAACTGCTGCCGGGGCTGTCCGACGGCCGGGTGGCGTTCGCGGGGGCCTACCACGGATGGGGTTTCCACGAGGACGGCTGCCGGTCGGGGCTGAGCGCCGCCGAGAACCTGGGGGCACGCTGGTGACACCCGCCCTGTATCGCTGCTCCATCACCCACGTGCGTTCCGCGCCGCTGCGCCACGCGTTCACCTACGACGGCTACCTGTGGCTGGTGGACCTCGACGACCCGCCCCGCGGCTTCGACCCGGACGCCCGCCGCGAGCTCGACGCGTTCCTGGCGGAGCACGGCGAGCGCGCGGGCCAGGTGGTCATGCTCGCCGGGCGGCGCACCCTCGGCTACGTCTTCAACCCCCTGACCGTCTACTGGTGCGACACCGGCGTGGTGGTCGCCGAGGTCCGCAACACCTACGGCGGACGCCACCGCTACCTGCTCCGCCCCGACGCCCACGGCCGCGCCGAGACGGGCAAGGAGTTCTACGTCTCGCCCTTCAACCCGGTCGACGGCCACTACACGCTCCGGCTCCCCCGCCCCGGCGAGCGGCTCGACCTGGCGGTGACGCTGCACCGTCCAGAGGGAAGGCCCTTCGTGGCGACGGTGCGCGGCCGGCGGGTCGCCCCGACGCTGCGCAACCGGCTGCGGCTCGCGCCCCTGCTGGTGGGGGCCCGGATCCGGCGCCAGGGCATCGCCCTCTACCTGCGCGGGCTGCCCGTCGTACCCCGAAAGAGAGAATCGTCATGACGCACGCCATCGCCCTCACACCCCCACGGTCGCCCCTGCGGGTACGGGTGGTCCGGCAGCTGTTCCGCAACGCGGTGGCCCGGTTGCCGTTGCAGGTCCTGATGCCCGACGGGGAGCTGCTCGGCGACCCCTCCGGTCCCCTCATGCGGGTGGTGCGGGCGGAGGACTTCTTCTCCCGGGTGGGCGCCGACGGCCTGATCGGCTTCGGCGAGGCCTACATGGCGGGCGACTGGGAGGCCGACGACCTGGCCGGGGTGCTGACCGTGATGGCGACCCAGCTGGCGTCGTTGATCCCGGCCCCCTTGCAGCGGTTGCGCGGCGTGTGGGCGCGGCGGCATCCCCGCTCCGAGGAGGGGACGGTGGAGAACGCCCGGCGGAACATCCAGCGGCACTACGACCTGTCGAACGACCTGTTCGCGGAGTTCCTCGACCCGTCCATGACCTACTCCGCCGCGCTGTTCCACGGCGAGGCCACCTGGGAGAACCTGGAGGCGGCCCAGCACGCCAAGATCGACCGGCTGCTCGACGAGACCCGGGTCGGGCCCGGCTCGACGGTGCTGGAGATCGGCACCGGCTGGGGCGCGCTGGCGATCAGGGCCGCCGCGCGCGGGGCCACGGTCCGCACCATCACCCTCTCGGCCGAGCAGCGGGCCTTCGCCCTCGACCGGGTGGCCGCCGCCGGGCTCGCCGACCGGGTGTCGGTGGACCTGTGCGACTACCGGGAGGCGGCCGGGTCGTACGACGCCGTGGTCAGCGTGGAGATGATCGAGGCGGTGGGCGAGCGCTACTGGCCGGTCTTCTTCGCCGCCCTCGACCGGCTGCTGGCCCCCGGCGGGCGGGTGGGGCTGCAGGCGATCACGATGCCGCACGACCGGATGGTGGCCTCGCGGTACACGTACACGTGGATCCAGAAGTACATCTTCCCGGGCGGGATGCTGCCGAGCGTGACGGCCATCGAGCAGAACCTCGGGCCGCTGCGCGTCGCCGGGCACCATGAGATGGGCGGCGACTACGCCGAGACGCTGCGGCTCTGGCGGGAACGTTACTGCGCGCGGCGGCCGGAGATCTCCCGGCTCGGCTTCGACGAGATCTTCCACCGGATGTGGACCTTCTATCTGGCGTATTCCGAGGCCGGTTTCCGGTCGGGCTATCTGAACGTGCGGCAGTTCGTTCTGGAAAGGGGTCGGTCGTGACGCTCGTCGCAAGCCGGTTGGCCGATACGGTCGCCGGGCTGTTCGGAGGGGCGCTGCCCGTCGGGCTGCGTACCTGGGACGGCGGTTTCGCCGGTCCCGCCGACGCGCCCGTCGTGGTGCTCAGATCGCCCCTGGCGCTGCGGCACCTGCTGTGGGCGCCCGGCGAGCTCGGGCTCGCCCGCGCCTACGTCAGCGGCCACCTCGACGTCGAGGGCGACCTCGCCGACGGGTTCCGCCGGGTGTGGGCGGCCGGGTCGGGCGGCCCCGGCCTGGCCGAGCTGGCGCGCGGGGCCCGCGCCCTGCTCGGGCTCGGCGTCGCGGGGCCCCGCCCGCCGATCCCGGTGAGCGAGGCCCGGCTGCGCGGCCGCCTGCACACCCGGGGCCGCGACCGCGACGCGATCTCCCACCACTACGACCTGTCCAACGACTTCTACTCGCTGATCCTCGACCCTTCGATGGCCTACTCGTGCGCCAAGTGGGCCGACGGAGACGACCTCGCCTCGGCCCAGCGCCGCAAACTCGACCTCATCTGCACCAAGCTCGGCCTCCAGCCGGGAACGCGCCACCTGGACGTCGGCTGCGGCTGGGGCTCGATGGTCCTGCACGCCGCCGAGTACGGCGCCGAGTCGGTCGGCGTCACGATCGCGGCCGAGCAGCAGGCGTTCGTCCGGGCCCGCGGCGGCGAGGTCAGGCTGCAGGATTACCGCGACGTGTCCGACGGCCCCTACGACGCGATCTCCTCCATCGAGATGGGCGAGCACGTCGGCGAGGAGAACTACCCGGTCTACGCCGCGACCCTCTTCCGGCTGGTCCGCCCCGGCGGCCGGGTGGTGATCCAGCAGATGTCGCGGGGGGCCAACGCCCCCGGCGGCGGGCCGTTCATCGAGCGCTACATCGCGCCCGACATGCACATGCGGCCCGTCGGCCGGACCGTCGCCATGTTCGAGGACGCCGGCTTCGAGGTGCTCCACGTCGAGGGCATGCGGGAGGACTACGCGAAGACCGTCAGGGCCTGGTACGACACCTTCGAGTCCCACTACGAGAAGGCGGTCGACCTGGTGGGGGAGGAGGTCGCCCGGGTGTGGCGGCTCTATCTGGTGGGAGGCGGGCTGGCCTTCGAGTCGGGACGCATGTCCGTCCACCAGATCACCCTCGGCCGCCCCGCGTGACCGGCAGGCGGGCGGCGCCCGGGAGCGCCGCCCGCCCTCACCGGATCAGGGGTTGTCGTAGCCGATCCAGTTGATCTGCCAGCCGTAGCCCTGCGCCTGCGCCGGGGTCAGCGGCGAGGCGTCCCGCCACTGGACGTAGACGCGGAAACCGGTGGCGGTGGGGGAGTAGATCGCGCTCGGGCCGACCAGCGACCACTGGTTGCCGCCCGGCCCGGTGATGGACGTGACGTAGGTGGGCGTGCCGGTGAAGCGGCCCGAGGTGGTGTCGACGTCGATGTAGATGCCGTTGGGCCCGTAGGCCTGCCAGCCCTGCCCGGAGACGGTGTTGCCTGCGGCGACGCGTGCGGTGGGCATGGAGGGGGGATCCTCTCGTGCGGAGACATTGTCACTCTGAGTATGCAAATCACTACAGAGAGTGTCTATGGCCTCCGGGTCACATGCCCAGGCGGGCCCCCATCAGCTTCTCCACCGCCCACGGCTCGCCGTCGAGCGCCACCCGCGCGTGGTCCTGCCGGCCGAACGCGAACAGCAGCAGCTCCTGCGAGGGCCCCGTGACCACCACCGCCGGGTCGGACATCTTGGCCCCCGACTTCTGGCCCGTGCCCGCCCGGCGCAGCACCACCCCCACCGGCGACTTGCGGAAGAACACCCGGGCCCCGGCGGCGACCCGCTTCCACAGCAGGTCGTCGAGGTCGGCGGGGAGCTCGCGGGGTTCCCAGCCCGCCTGGGCGCGGCGCACGTCCTCGTGGTGGACGAAGAACTCGATCGTGTTCACCGCCGAGTCGAGGCCGGGGATCAGGCCGTAGGGCGTCCAGAGGGGCGGGCCCTGGCGGACCTCGTTCACCAGCTCGGCGTAGGGGCGGGCCCTGACCTGGTCCTGCACGTTCCGCGTGTAGGGCGCCAGGAACTTCACGGCGATCCCGGCGGCGGCGTCGATGCGCCGTTCCCGGACCACGAGGTGGGCGGCGAGGTCGGCGGTCTCCCACCCCTCGCACAGGGTGGGCGCGAACGGTCCCAGATCGTCGAGCAGTTCGGTGATGGCGGCACGTTCCGCGCGGGCGTAACTCATGACTCAACCCTAAGCACCCGCCCGCCGGGAATAAGAGCGGTGATCGCCGTGATTTCCCCACGTGGGCTTTCCCGGCCCTACGCCCATGGGCCCGGACCATGGTCAGACCTTGGCCCGATCCGGACTGTCGGCCGTCCTTTGTATGGTCGAACCCGAACCACCCGAACGGAAGGAACCCGAGTGCCCGACAAGGTGTCAACCGCGGTCATGCGCCAGGGGTTCCGCGTCATCGGTCACGCCGTCAAGACCGAGCCGAAGATCTTCACGGGTGCGGTCGTGGCCAGCGCCGTCTACGGCGTGACCACCGTGCTCTCCTCGTGGGCGCTCGGCTGGGCGACCGAGAACGCCGTGCTGCCGGCCTTCCGCGACGGAAACGCCACCGGGGGCGCGCTGGCGCTGGCGGCCACCCTGATCGTCGGGGTCGCCCTGGTCAAGGCGCTCGGGATCATGGGCCGGCGCATCATGGCCGGCATCCACCAATACCGCATGCAGGCCCATTTCCGGCGCTCGCTGGGGCGCCAGTTCCTCCGCCTGCCGCTGTCGTGGCACCACCGCCATCCGACCGGCCAGCTGCTGTCGAACGCCAGCTCCGACGCCGAGGCCGCCTGGGGGCCGCTCGCGCCGCTGCCGATGGCGGTCGGCGTGATCGTCATGCTGGTCGCGGCGGCCGTCGCGATCGTGCTGACAGACCCGGTGCTCGCCGTGGTCGGCTTCCTGATCTTCCCGGCCATCGCCCTGCTGAACCTCGTCTACCAGCGCAGGCTCACCCCGCTCGCCACCCGGGCGCAGGAGCTGCGGGCGTCGGTGTCCGAGGTCGCCCACGAGAGCTTCGAGGGCGCGCTCGTGGTCAAGACCCTCGGCCGCGAAGACGCCGAGTCGGCCCGCTTCGACGACCGGGCCGCCGCGCTGCGCGACGCCAACATCGCCGCCGGGCGGGTGCGCGGCCTGTTCGACCCGCTCCTGGAGGCGCTGCCGACCCTCGGCGTGCTGGCCGTGCTGCTGTTCGGCTCCTACCGCCTCGCCTCCGGCGACGTCACCGCCGGAGAGCTGATCCAGGTGTCCTACCTGTTCACGCTCCTCTCCTTCCCCGTGCGGGCGCTCGGGTGGGTGCTGGGTGAACTGCCCCGCTCCGTCGTGGGCTGGACCCGGGTGCAGGAGGTGCTGCAGGCGGAGGGCTCCATGAGTTACGGCTCCGCCCAGCTGCCGGCAGACCGACCCGCGGAGCTCACCGTCACCGACGTCTCCTTCGCCTACGAGCCCGGCGTGCCGGTGCTGCGCGACGTCGGCTTCACCGTCGAGCCGGGCCGCACGGTCGCCGTGGTCGGCCCCACCGGCTCCGGCAAGTCCACCCTGACCCAGCTGCTGACCCGCCTGGTCGACCCCGACGAGGGCGCGGTCGCGATCGACGGCGTCGACCTGCGCGAGATCGAGCGCGACGGCGTGAGCGGCGCGGTCTCGCTGGTCCCGCAGCAGACCTTCCTGTTCGACGACACCGTCCGGGGCAACATCACGCTCGGCGCCGACGTCCCCGACGAGAAGGTGTGGGCGGCGCTGCGGCTGGCCCAGGCCGACGGGTTCGTCAGCGCCCTGCCCGACGCCCTCGACACCCGGGTCGGCGAGCGCGGCACCACCCTGTCGGGCGGCCAGCGCCAGCGGCTCGCCCTGGCCCGCGCGCTGGCCCGCGAACCCCGGCTGCTGATCCTCGACGACGCCACCTCCAGCGTCGACCCGCAGGTCGAGAAGCGCATCCTGTTCGGCCTGCGCGACCAGCACGCCACCGTCATCGTGATCGCCTACCGCATGGCCACGATCTCCCTGGCCGACGACGTCGTCTACGTCGAGAACGGCACCGTCGCCGACCACGGCCCCCACGAGGCCCTGCTGGCCCGCTGCGCGGGCTACCGCGAGCTCGTGACCGCCTATGAACGCCAGGAGGCCGAGAACACGGCCCTCGAAGAGGAGACCGTGGCCCCGTGACGACAAACACCGTGACGACCAACACCGTGACGACCAACACCGTGACGACCCAGACGCTGCAGAACGTCGAGCGCGGCGCGCTCGAGACCCTCCGCCACGGCCTGCGGCTGTCGCCCGAGTTCCGCCGCGGCCTCGGGCTCACCCTGGTGCTGGCGGTCGTGGCCACCCTGGGCAAGGTGGTCGTCCCGGTCGCCATCCAGCAGGTCCTCGACAACGGGTTCCTCAACGGCGTGCCCGACCTGCCGTTCATCCGCGACGCGGTGCTGGCCTGCGCGGGCGCGATCCTGCTGACGGCGATGGCGGGCTACCTGATGAACGTGCGGCTCTACCGGTCGACCGAGTCGGGGCTGGCGACGCTGCGCGGCAAGGCGTTCCGGCACGTCCACGACCTGTCGGTGCTGACCCAGAACACCGAGCGGCGGGGCGCCCTGGTGTCGCGGGTGACCGGCGACGTCGATCAGATCAGCACCTTCATGCAGTGGGGCGGCCTGCTGATCATCGTGTCGGCGGGGCAGCTGATGATCGCGACCGTGCTGATGGCGGTCTATTCGTGGCAGCTCACCCTGCTCGTGTGGGCGCTGTTCCTGCCGCTGATCTTCGCGCTGCCGAGGTTCCAGCGGATGGTCGCCCGCAACTACCTGACGGTGCGCGAGCGCACCGGCGACACCCTCGCGGCGATCAGCGAGTCGGTCGTCGGCAGCGCGGTCATCCGCGCCCACGGCGCCGAGGAGCGCACCGCCCGGCGCATCGACGCGGCCGTCGACGCGCAGCGGGCCGCCCAGACCCGGGCCCAGAAGATCATCGGCTTCACCTTCCCGATCACCGAGCTGGTCGCCTCGATCGCCATCGCCGGGGTGGTGGTGGTCGGCGTGCTCCTCGGGGTCGACGGTTCGATCAGCAGGGGAAGCCTGGTCGCGTTCCTGTTCCTGATCACCCTGTTCATCGCGCCGCTGCAGACCGCGACCGAGGTGCTCAACGAGGCCCAGAACGCCATCGCCGGCTGGCGGCGGGTGCTGAGCGTGCTCGACACCCCGGCCGACGTCGCCGACCCGGGCGAGGCGGGCGTCGCCCTGCCGCGCGGCCCGATCACCGTGGCCTTCGAGAACGTCGGCTACGCCTACCCCGACGGGCCGCCGGTCCTGCGCGGGGTCGACGTCGTCATCCCGCCCCGCCGCCGGGTGGCCGTGGTCGGCGAGACCGGCTCGGGCAAGACCACCTTCGCCAAGCTGCTGACCCGCCTGATGGACCCGGTCGACGGCCGCGTCACGGTCGACGGCGTCGACCTGCGCGACCTGCGCTTCACCTCGCTGCGCGAGCGCATCGTGATGGTGCCGCAGGACGGCTTCCTGTTCGACTCGACCCTGGCCGAGAACATCCGCTTCGGCCGGCCCGGCGCCACCGACGAGGAGATCGCCGAGGCGCTGGGCGAGCTCGGCTTGGCCGACTGGCTCGACGGCCTGCCCGGCGGGCTGCAGACGGCGGTCGGCCAGCGCGGCGAGTCGTTGTCGGCGGGCGAACGCCAGCTGGTCGCCCTGGCCCGCGCCTACCTGGCCGACCCCGACCTGCTGCTGCTCGACGAGGCGACCTCGGCGGTCGACCCGGCGACCGAGGTCCGCATCGCCCGCGCCCTCGACGGCGTCACCCGGGGCCGCACGGCCGTCTCGATCGCCCACCGCCTGTCCACCGCCGAGGCGGCCGACGAGGTGCTCGTGTTCGACCGGGGCGAGATCGTCCAGCGCGGCTCCCACGCCGAGCTGCTCGCCGAGCCGGGCGTCTACGCCGACCTCTACGCGTCGTGGGCCGGCGCCACCCGGAGCTAGCCGGGCGCGCCGATCAAGGATTTGCCGTTGTCGCTGGTCGCTGCGGCAGAATGGGCATATGTCCCTGGACCCGAAGATCGCAGACCGGCTCAAGCGCACCGGCGACGGGCTGGTGCCCGCCGTCGTCCAGCAGCACGACACCGGCGAGGTGCTGATGCTTGCCTGGATGGACGACGAGGCGCTGCACCGCTCGCTCACCACCGGCCGGGCGACCTACTGGTCGCGCAGCCGGGGCGAATACTGGGTCAAGGGCGAGACCTCGGGCAACGTGCAACACGTCCGGCACGCCGCGCTCGACTGCGACGGCGACACCATCCTGCTCAAAGTCGACCAGCGCGGCCCCGCCTGCCACACCGGCACCCGCACCTGCTTCGATGACGACGTGCTTCCGGTGATCGAGGGTTCATGAACCGCCGCGCGCTCTACGCCTGGCTGATCCTCAGCGCGGCCGCCGGGGCGCTCGCCCTGCTGGCGGGCGGCCGGGTGTGGGCGCAGCTGCTCGCCCCGAGCGGGCCGGCCAACCCGGAGGCCGTCCACGACGTCCCCGGCGCGGAGGTCGCGCCGGTGATCACGCCGGTCGTGCTGGCGGCGCTGGCGGGGTGCGTGGCCGTGCTCGCCACCAAGGGCGTCTTCCGGCAGGCGATCGGCGTGCTGGTCGCGGCGTGCGGGGGAGCGGTCGTGGTCGGGGTGACGCGGGTGTTCGACGACGTCCTGCTGCTGGAGTCGGCCGACCTGCCCGGGGCGTCGGTCGACGTCACCGTGTGGCCCTGGCTCACCGGGGCGGGCGGGTTGCTGCTGGTCGCGGGCGGGTTGTGGGCGGCGGTCGCGGGCGGGAACTGGCCGGGCATGTCGTCCCGGTACGACCGTCCCGACCGGGGCGGCCCCGCTTCGGAGCGGTCGATGTGGGATGCCATCGATCGCGGAGACGATCCCACCTGATTACAACTTGTCCTCAGGTTGCCCTGATTCGATGGGGATGTCGGCGCCCGTCGCTACAGTCGTCGCATGACTTACGGGAACCAGCCCGGCGACACGGGGAACCCGGGCGACTACCCGGGTTACGGTCAGCAGCCGGACTACGGCCAGGGCGGCTATCCCCAGCAGCCCGGCTACCCTCAGCAGCCCGGCTACGGCCAGCAGCCCGGCTACGGCCAGCCCGGTTACGGGACGCAGAACACCCAGCCGGCCGGGGGCTACGGCCAGCCTGACTACGGCTACGGCCAGCAATACCAGCAGGGCTACCAGCAGCCCGGCTACGACCAGGCCTACCAGCAGCCCGGCTACGGCTACGCCGCGCCCCGGCCCACCAACGGCCTGGCGGTCGCCTCGCTGATCATGGGCCTGATCGGCCTGGTGTTCTGCGGCGTGACCGCGATCCTGGGCGTGATCTTCGGCCACATGTCGCTGAGCCGCATCAAGACCAGCGGCGAAGAAGGCCACGGCCTCGCGGTGGCCGGCCTGGTGACCTCCTACATCACCATCGGCCTGTGGGTGATCCTCTGGCTGATCTTCGGCGCGGCCCTGCTCACCCTGGTCGGCGTCATGGAGGCCACCGAGCAGTACGGCAACAGCATCAGCGACTGGCCCACGGAGTTCCCCACCTCCTGATCTACCCTGGGGCGATGACCTCCAGAACCGCCGCGGTGGCGCTGCCGGCGTCCGTCGGCGGCCTGCTCGCGGCGGCGACCGCCTTCGTCGCGGTCGTCGACCCGTCGCGGCCCGGCCACTATCCGCCGTGCCCGTTCCTGCTGGTCAGCGGTTTCTTCTGTCCGGGGTGCGGCGGGCTGCGCGCGGTCCACGCGCTGACCCGCCTCGACGTGGGCGGCGCGTTGTCGTTCAACCCGCTGTTCGTTGCGGTCGCACCGTTCCTGGTGTACCTGTGGGCGAAGTGGCTCTCGTCCGCCTGGCGGGGGAGGCCGCTGCGGACCCGCCTGACGGCACCCGTGGCCGTCTGGTCGTTCGTCGCGCTGGCCTTGTTGTTCGGGGTTTTCCGCAATACGCCGTACGGTGCTTTCCTGGCTCCGTGACCGGCACCCGATGGCGGGCCGACGTCGGCAAGGCCGATACCATCGGCAGGACGCAGTCGACCTGGAGGGATCCGGAGCACGTGAGCGAACGAGCCAGCAAGGGCGGTGAGGTCCGATGACGGTTCTCGACGACATCCTCGAGGGCGTCCGCGAAGACCTCGCCGAGCGGCAGAAGGCCGTGTCGATCGATGAGCTCAAGGAGCGCGCCCGGCGCGCACCCGCTCCGCGTGACGTCCACGGAGCCCTGAAGGCCGACCGCGTCTCGGTGATCGCCGAGGTCAAGCGGTCGAGCCCGTCCAAGGGAGCGCTGGCCGCGATCGCCGACCCGGCGGCCCTGGCCGTCGACTACGAGGCCGGCGGCGCCCACGTGATCAGCGTGCTGACCGAACGGCGGCGATTCGGCGGGAGCCTCGACGACCTCGCGGCCGTCCGCGCCGCCGTCGACATCCCGATCCTGCGCAAAGACTTCATCGTCACCGCCTACCAGCTGTGGGAGGCCCGCGCCTACGGCGCCGACCTGGCCCTGCTGATGGTGGTGTCGCTCGACCAGAACGCCCTGGTCTCGCTGATCGAGCGGGCCGAGTCGATCGGGCTGGTCCCGCTGGTCGAGGTGCACACCGAAGAGGAGCTGGAGCGCGCGGTCGACGCGGGCGCCAAGCTCATCGGCATCAACGCCCGCGACCTGCGCACGCTCGAGGTCGACCGCGACGTCTTCGCCAGGCTCGCCCCGAAGGTGCCCGAGGGCGTCATCCGGGTCGCCGAGTCGGGTGTGCGCGGCCCGCACGACCTGCTCGCCTACGCCCGCGCCGGCGCCGACGCGGTGCTGGTCGGCGAGAGCCTCGTGACCGGCAAAGACCCGCGTTCGGCGGTGAACGACCTGGTCACCGCGGGCGCCCACCCTTCGTCCCGCCAAGAACGGCAGTCGTGACCGGAGACTCGTCCATGTCCATCTCTGAGGGCACCCTCATCACCCCCGCCGACTTCACCGGCGCCGGTTCCGGCGGCGACGTCAGCGAGCGGGGCAAGTTCGGCGTGTTCGGCGGGCGCTACGTGCCCGAGGCGCTGATCCCGGCCCTCGACGAGGTGGCCGCCGAATACGAGAAGGCCCGCACCGACCTGGCCTTCATCCGCGAGTTCGACCACCTGCTGCGCACCTACGCCGGCCGTCCCACGACGATCACCGAGGTGCCCCGGTTCGCCGAGCAGGCGGGCGGCGCCCGCATCCTCCTCAAGCGGGAGGACCTGACCCACACGGGCGCCCACAAGATCAACAACGTGCTCGGCCAGGCCCTGCTGACCAAGCGCCTGGGCAAGAGCCGCGTCATCGCCGAGACCGGCGCGGGCCAGCACGGCGTCGCCACCGCGACCGCCGCCGCCCTGATGGGTCTCGAGTGCGTCATCTACATGGGCGCCGTCGACTGCGAGCGGCAGGCCCTCAACGTGGCCCGCATGAAGCTGCTCGGCGCCCGGGTGGTGCCGGTCACCAACGGCAGCCAGACCCTCAAGGACGCCATCAACGAGGCGTTCCGCGACTGGGTCACCAACGTCGACTCCACCCACTACCTGTTCGGCACGGTCGCCGGTCCCTACCCCTTCCCCGGCATCGTCCGCGACTTCGCCCGCATCATCGGGGTCGAGGCCCGCCGCCAGGTGCTCGAACTGACCGGCGAGCTGCCCGACGCGGTCTGCGCCGCCGTCGGCGGCGGCTCCAACGCCATCGGCATCATGCACGCCTTCATCGAAGACGCGGACGTGCAGCTCCACGGCTACGAGGCCGGGGGCCGGGGCGCCGAGACCGGCGAGCACGCCCTCACCCTGACGCAGGGGTCGATCGGCGTGCTGCACGGCAGCCGCACCTACGTCCTGCAGGACGACGAGGGCCAGACCATCGAGTCCCACTCCATCTCGGCGGGCCTCGACTACCCGGGCGTCGGCCCGGAGCACGCCTGGCTGAAAGACAGCGGCCGCGCCACCTACCACGGCATCACCGACGCCGAGGCGATGGACGCGTTCGCCCTGCTCGCCCGCACCGAAGGCATCATCCCGGCCATCGAGTCCTCCCACGCCCTGGCCGGCGCGCTCAAGCTGGGCCGCGACCTCGGTCCCGACGCCACGATCCTGGTCAACCTGTCCGGTCGTGGTGACAAGGACATGGGGACCGCGATGAAATACTTCAACCTGTAGCCGGAAGCCAGCCATGACGACACTTGCCACGGTCTTCGAGAAGGCCCGCGCGGAGAACCGCGCCGCGCTGGTGGGCTACCTGCCCGCCGGGTTCCCCACGATCGACGGCGCCATCGCCGCCGCGACCGCCATGGTCGAGGCCGGCTGCGACGTGATCGAGATCGGCCTGCCCTACTCCGACCCGCTGATGGACGGCCCGACCATCCAGGACGCCGTCCACCGCGCCCTGGAGAACGGCACCCGCATCGCCGACGTGATGCGCACCGTCGAGGGCGTGGCCAAGTCGGGCGCGGCGACCCTCGTCATGACCTATTGGAACCCGATCGACCGCTACGGCGCCGAACGGTTCGCCCGCGACCTGGCCGCCGCGGGGGGTGTCGGGACCATCACCCCCGACCTCACCCCCGAAGAGGCGGGCCCGTGGCGTGAGGCGAGCGCGTCGGCCGGCATCGACACGGTCTTCCTGGTCGCGCCGAGCTCGACCGAGGAGCGCATCGCGATCGTGACGGAGTGCTGCACCGGCTTCGTCTACGCCGCCTCGCTGATGGGCGTCACCGGCGCCCGCGAGTCGGTCGGCGCGGCCGCCGCCGGTCTGGTCGAGCGCACCCGCCCCCACGCGAAGGTCCCGGTCTGCGTCGGTCTCGGCGTCGGCACCGGCGCCCAGGCCGCCGAGGTCGCGGCCTACGCCGACGGCGTGATCGTGGGGTCGGCCTTCATCCGCCGCCTGCTCGACGCGCCGAACGAGCGGGAGGGCCTGCGGGCCGTCCGCGAGCTCGCCGCCGAACTGGCGGAGGGCGTCCGCCGCTAGATCTTCCTTTGCCAACCCGAACGGCCGGTCACCATCAGGTGGCCGGCCGTTCGCGTTTGAGCGCGGCCGGGCGGCGCCGGGGCGGGGGGAACGGTGACGGAGGAAAAGGCCGGGGATTTACCCGGGCAGCCCTCCCCATACCCGCCTCCAGGTTTCGCCTTACCAGGTGTTTATCGAGGTCATGGTGAGGTGGACTCCAATAGGTTCGGGACCGGTGGCCGTATGGGCGGCCCCGGGACCTGGGAGGAGTCTCCGTGTCTACGCATCGTCGCGGCCCGAGTTCGTCACTCAGTGCATCCGTCGTTGTACCCTGGGTGACGACCGTCGCCCGGCTCGTGCTCGCCGGCGTGCTGATCGTCGCGGGGTGGCTGAAGGTCGGCGCCCCCGCTCTGTCGGTGCAGGCCGTGCGCGCCTACGAACTACTGCCGGACCGGATCGCCACGGCCGTCGGATACGGCCTGCCCGTGCTCGAGATCGTCGTCGGAGTGCTCCTTGTCCTTGGCCTGCTCACCCGCCTGTCGGCGGTCGGCGCGGGGCTGCTCATGGTCGCCTTCGTCATCGGCATCGCCTCGGCGTGGGCGCGGGGGCTGCGCATCGACTGCGGCTGCTTCGGCGGCGGCGGGCCGCTCGCCGAGGGACAGGAGCCCGCGTACTTCTGGGAGCTCGTGCGCGACTTCGGGCTGGTGGTGCTGGCGGGCTGGATCGCCTGGTTCACCCCCGGCCGGTTCGCGCTCGACACGCCCCTGGGCCTGGCCCCCCGCTCATACGCCGAGGAGGAGTCCGGCGATCACGAGCCCGGCGCGAGTGATCACTTGGATGAAGTGAAGGAGAACCACTGATGGGCAAAGGTGCGCGCGAGGCGACGGCCCGGGAACGGATCGCCGCGCTGCGGCAGGCCGACCGCAAGAAGGACCGCCACCGCCGCCTCGCCACGATGGTCACCATCGCGACCGTGGCCGTCCTGGCCATCGGCGGCGGCGCCTGGTACGCCGCCGCCCGCGACACCGCCGAGCAGCAGACGGCGGCCGCCAAACTCGCCCCGACCACGGTCAACGCCGACGGAACGGTCACCATGGCCCGTCCGGGCGTGACCGCGCCGGTGCTCGACGTCTACGAGGACTTCCAGTGCCCGGCCTGCAAGGCGCTGGAGGAGTCGTCGGGGCCGACGATCAAGAACCTGGCCTCCGAGGGCAAGGCCAAGGTCGTGTTCCACCCGATCACGATCTTCTCGATGGAGCCGACCAAGTCCAACTCGGTCCGCGCCGGCGCGGCCTCCCGCTGCGTCACCGACGGCGCGGCCTGGCCGGCCTTCCACGACCGGCTCTTCAAGGAGCAGCCGTCGGAGACCGTCGAGGGCTTCGCGCTGACCGACCTGGTCGCCTGGGGCAAGGACGCGGGCATCACCTCGCCCGGCTGGGAGTCGTGCGTGACCTCCCAGAAGTACGCCCAGACCCAGCTCACCCAGTCTGACAAGGTCCTCCGGGCCGAGAAGATCACCGGCACGCCCACGCTCAAGCTGAACGGCAAGGAGATGGACTCCAACGTCGCCTTCGTGCCGAACAAGCTCCGCCAGGCCGTGCTCGCGGCCGGCAAGTGAACCCTTGATGATGGGGTGATCAACCTGAGACGGGCTCATTGGTGACGAGGGTGCGCGAGTGCGCCTCGGAGGCGGTAACGTCCTGTGACATGCCCCTCGCCTCGATCCCGAGCCCGTCGCAGGGGGTCTGGTACCTCGGACCCCTTCCCATCCGGGCCTATGCGCTCTGCATCGTGCTGGGCGTCGTCTTCGCCGTCTGGCTCGGCGAGCGCCGCTGGCGCGCCCGTGGCGGCCTGCCCGGCACGATCACCGACCTGGCCGTCTGGGCGGTCCCGTTCGGACTGGTCGGCGGCCGGCTCTACCACGTCATCACCGACAACCAGCTCTACTTCGGAGCTGACGCGGAGAACGAGTGGTACCACATCTTCTTCATCTGGAAGGGCGGCCTCGGCATCTGGGGGGCGGTCGCGCTCGGCGCGGTCGGCGTCTGGATCGCCTGCCGCCGGCGCGGCATCTCGTTGTCGGCCGTCGCCGACGTGGTGGCGCCCGGCATCCTGATCGCCCAGGGCATCGGCCGATGGGGCAACTACTTCAACCAGGAGCTCTTCGGCGGTCCGTGTGACTACGCCTGGTGCCTGGAGATCGAGCCCGGCCGCCCCGGCACCGTGCCCGGCGCGCTGACCTACCACCCGGCGTTCCTCTACGAGTTCGTCTGGACCCTCGTGGTGGCGGGCCTGCTGCTCCTCGCCGACCGGCGCTTCTCCTTCCGCCACGGCCGCCTGTTCGCCCTCTACATCATGGGCTACACGCTCGGCCGCTTCTTCATCGAGGGCCTGCGGGTCGACCCGGCCCACGAGATCCTCGGCATGCGCCTCAACCAGTGGACCTCCATCGTCCTGTTCCTCGCGGCGCTGGCCTACTTCTGGGTGACCAGGAACAAGACCACCGAAGAGGTCATCGTGCCGGCCGGCGAGCAGCCGCCGGTGGCCGAGGGCGAGGAGGCCGACCCGGCCCACCTCCACGACCAGGCCGACGACCACGAGACCGACCCGCCGGGAAAAGCCCCGGCTGACGCCGAGCCCGTGAGCGAGACCGAGACAGAGAAGGCCGAGGAGGCCGGTCAGCGATGACCGGCGTCGCCGGTCCCGAACTGCCCTCCCACCACAGCCACCGCGACGTCCAGGGTGGCTGGCTGCGCCCGGCGGTGTTCGGTGCGATGGACGGCCTGGTGTCGAACTTCGCGCTCATCGCCGGCGTGGCCGGCGGCACGGCCAACACCCGCGTGATCGCCCTCGCGGGCGTCGCGGGCCTGGCCGCCGGGGCGTTCTCGATGGCCGGCGGAGAGTACGTCTCGGTGGCGAGCCAGCGTGAGCTGGCCGAGGCCGAGATCGCGGTCGAACGCCGCGAGATGGCCGTCCATCCCGAAGAGGAGGAGGCCGAGCTGGCCGCCCTCTACGAGCGGCGCGGCGTCGACCCCGCACTGGCCGCCGAGGTGGCCCGGCAGATCTCCCGCAACCCCGAACAGGCCCTGGAAGTGCACACCCTCAACGAGCTGGGCGTGAAGCCCGACGACCTGCCGTCGCCGGTGACCGCCGCGCTGTCGTCGTTCCTGTCGTTCGCCGTCGGCGCCGTGATCCCGCTGGTGCCCTACCTGGCCGGGGTGACCCACCTCTGGTTGTCGGCGGCCCTGTCGATGGCCGCCCTCTTCGGGGCGGGCGCGCTGGTGGCCCGGGTGACCGCCCGCAAGTGGTGGTTCACCGGCCTGCGCCAGCTCCTGGTCGGCGGGATCGCCGCCGCGCTGACGTGGGGGCTGGGGTCGCTGATCGGGGCGAGCGGCCTGTGACCCCCGCCAAGTCCTCCCGCGTGAAACGCCGCCCGGCGCCCGACGAGACCTGGGGCAGCGTCAAGCTGGCCGAATGGGGGCTCACCGGCGGCCAGCAGAAGGTCCTGGCGGTGCTGGCCACCGTCGTCGGCATCCTGCTCATGGCGTTCGTGCTGGTCTTCGTGGTCGAGGCGTTCGACGACGACCCGACGCCCGAGCAGCTGTCGGGCTCGCCGCTGGGCCAGGCCCGGCCGGCGGCCTACCGGGCGTGGCCGTCGCTGAAGCAGTTCGCGCCGATCGCCGATCGCGCCGCCGACGCCAAGCCGCTGACCGTCGAAGAGGTCTTCACCACCAAGACGCTGAAGGCCGGCAAGATCACCCTGAAGCTGGGGGAGCGCCGCCTCGACGCCGACTGCGCCGCCACCGTCTGGGGCGAGTCGATGACCGAGGCCCTGGCCTCGGCCGGCTGCACCCAGGCCGCCCGCGCCCAGTTCACCAGCTCCGACGGCCGCTACGTCGCCCAGTACGCCCTGTTCAACCTGGCGTCGGCGGCGGCCTCCGACGAGCTGGTCCAGCAGATCGCCAGCCTCTACCGGGGCGGCTGGTTGCTGCCGCTGCCCTCGGCCCAGCCCGCGCTGACCGGCTTCACCGAGTCGAGCGGCCACGCGATGGGCCACTACCTGGGCCTGGTCTGGATCGGCCGGGCCGACGGCGAACGCCCCGACGACACCGACGACATGGTGACCCTCGGCCTCGCGGTCCGCGAGGCGGAGAAGGTCGTCTACCGGCGGGTGGTCGCGGTGACCGGGGTGCCCGCCGGCTGAGCACCGAAAGGCACCGCCCGCCCACGCTCGGTGTCCGCCTTTCGAGATGTGCGCCCGCCCGTGCCCCGTTCCCCGTCATGATGGTGCGGTGAGGGTGGGACTGATGATGCGGGTGATGACCCTGCCGGTGCTCGCGGCGGCACTGGCCGGGTGCGCCGGCGCCGACGGCGTCGACCGGCCCGGCACCGTCCGGGCCGAGATCAGCTCGGCGATCTACGCGCCGATCGCGCAGCAGAAGGTCGACGCCGCGCCGCTGACCGAGCAGGAGGTCTTCCCGGCCCCGGCGCTCGGCGTCATGAAGAAGGAGTCGGTCACCCTGACCGCCGACTGCGCGGCGGCCGTGGGCGCCGACGTCGACGGGTGCTCCCAGGTGGTGCGGGGCCTGTTCCGTGGGCCCGAGCTGGTCGGGCAGGTGGCGGTGTTCAACCTGGGCGACGTCGCCCAGGCCGACGCGCTGGTGCACCGGTTCAAGGAGGAGCTGTTCCTGACGCCGCTGGCCTCGGAGCGGGCCGGCACGGCGATGGTCAGGGCGATGGGGCACTTCGTGTCGGTCAGCTGGGTGTCGGCCGAGGGCGACGCCCGGCCCGACCTGGCCGAGCCGCTGGCCGCCCTCGACCTGACCTCACGCTTCGTCCAGGCCCGCATCCTCGCGTTGTGAGGCCGCGACCGCCTCGGCCAGGCCGGTCAGGCGGTGGAGCGGCAGTTCGAGCGCGGTCGCGCCGGCCCAGGCCGGGATGCGCGCCCTGGCCTGGTTCTTGGTCAGGCCGAGCTCGGCGACCAGGCCCTCGCGCCAGGTGTTGGCGACCTTGCCGTGGCTGTTGGCGAGGATTCTGCTGGTGATGGCGTCGGGGGCGGGCGGGAGCCGTACCGGAGAGGTGGTGCCGAAGACGCGGACCTCGGCGTCGCGGGCGGCGAGCACCAGGCGCGGGAGCGCGGCGTCGAGGCCGGGGGCGTGTACGGCCACCCGGGAGACCTGGGCGGCGTAGGGCTTGGCGAGCCAGGTCGAGAGGCGGACGCGGGGCACGCCCGGCAGCAGGTCGCGCGGCCAGTCGCCCACGAGCAGGTCGGGGGCGTAGTCGCCGAGGTCGGGGGGCGCGGCCTTGGCCGATTCGACCGCCTGCGGGCCCTGGGTGTAGATCGCGGTGGCCAGCCGGTCGACGCGGGAGGCGACGGCGGGCCAGCTCTTGGTGGTGGGGCGCAGGACGTAGAGGTCGGCGGCGCTGCCGATCGCCTCGGCGCCGTCGTAGCGGTTGAAATCGGGGTAGATCGCCTCGTTGAGCAGCTGGAGGTCGGCCAGGGCGTGCTGGACCTTCAGGGCCAGCATGGGGGTGCGCTCGGACGCGCCGTAGGCGAGCAGGACGCGGCCCTCGTCGCGGTCGCGCAGGCCCTCCAGCCCCCGGGCGACGAAGAGGCCGACGCCGTCGGGGGTGTAGGGCGGGTCGGTGATCGCCAGGTCGCCCCAGCCCCGGGCCGACGGGGGCAGGCCGAGCCGGAGGTCGGCCCAGCGGGTGGTCACCCCGAGATTTTGCTCGTCGATGTACGCCAGGATCCGGTCGTCGATGTCGACGACCATGACCTCGGCCTCGGGATGGATGAGACGGACGGCCAGCGACGTGAGGTCGTGGTCGCCCACGCAGAGCAGCCGCGAACCGGGCAGCCAGAACCGCGCGCCGAGCAGCAGAGCCCGTCTGACCACGGTCTCCGGGGTGGCCGACACGTGGTCGAGGGCCGACCGTCCGCGGGGCGCCTTGGCGATGAGCCCGGCCATCCGCTCGACCACCGATTCGTCCACCAGGTGAGACACCGGGTCCGAAATAGAGGACGATATCGAAATGTTGTAGAGTTTGACCTGTTCAGTTGGGATTCGGACGTGCTGGTCGCGATGCTCAAGGGGGAGCACGCGCATGAGCGCCTCGATCGTCCTGCGGGACGTCGCCGTCTCCCTGACCACATCGGCGAGCGTCCACCAGCGTCCGTCCGACAGGAGAGAGACAGCCTTTCGCAACCGCCGTCCGTCCACACCGGCACGCGCGTAGAGCTCGTCGATCGACATACGCGAAACCTTAGTGGGCCCGGCAGGTGCCATCCGGAAACGGTGGGGTAACCTCTACTCACTACAACTGCAGCAGGGCCAGCGTCGTCCCTCTGTCACCACGCAGAAGATGACGACGGGAGTGATTTCATGCCTGCTGCCCGCCATGGCCGTCCTGGGGACCTTCCCGAGCCTCAGGGCCTTTACGACCCCTCGTACGAGCATGACGCCTGTGGTGTCGCCATGGTGGCCGACGTCCACGGCCGCCGTAGCTACGACATCGTCGAGAAGGCTCTGACCGCGCTCATCAACCTCGATCACCGGGGTGCTCGGGGGAGCGAACCGGACACCGGTGACGGCGCCGGCATCCTGACCCAGATCCCGGACGCCTTCTTCCGCGCGGTCGTGCCCTTCGACCTCCCGGAGGCCGGGAAGTACGCCGCCGGCATCGCCTTCCTGCCCATCGACGCGCAGGCCAGGGCGACCGCACTGCGGATGATCGACGAGATCGCGACCGAGGAGAACGTCAAGGTCCTCGGCTGGCGCGACGTGCCCGTCGACACGCGGCACGCCGGGCCCACCGCCCGCGCCGTGATGCCCCACTTCATGCAGCTGTTCGTGAGCTCCGGCGACCTGTCGGGCATCGACCTCGACCGGGCCGCCTTCGCCTTCCGCAAGCGGGCCGAGCACGAGGCCGACGTCTACTTCGCCTCGCTCTCCAGCCGGACCACGGTCTACAAGGGCATGCTCACCCCGCAGCAGGTCGAGCCGTTCTTCCCCGACCTGTCGGACGAGCGCTACGTCACCGCCATCGCGCTGGTGCACTCGCGCTTCTCCACCAACACCTTCCCGTCGTGGCCGCTGTCGCACCCCTACCGCTACGTGGCCCACAACGGCGAGATCAACACCGTCAAGGGCAACCGCAACTGGATGCGCGCCCGCGAGACGATGCTGGAGACCGGCCTCATCCCGGGCGACCTCGAGCGGCTGTTCCCCATCTGCGACCCCGACGGCTCCGACACCGCCTCGTTCGACGAGACGCTGGAGCTGCTGCACCTCGGCGGGCGCTCGCTGCCCCACGCGGTGCTGATGATGATCCCGGAGGCGTGGGAGAACCACACGGAGATGGACCCGGCCCGCCGGGCCTTCTACGAGTTCCACTCCACGCTGATGGAGGCCTGGGACGGCCCCGCGTCGATCTCCTTCTCCGACGGCACCGTCGTCGGCGCTGTGCTCGACCGCAACGGCCTGCGTCCCGGCCGGTTCTACGTCACCGACGACGGCCTGGTCATCCTGGGCTCCGAGGCGGGCGTGCTGTCCGACATCCCGCAGGAGAAGATCGTCCGCAAGGGCCGTCTCCAGCCGGGCAAGATGTTCCTGGTCGACACCGCGCGCGGCCGCATCATCGAGGACGACGAGATCAAGGCCGAGCTGGCCGCCGCCGAGCCCTACGAGGAGTGGCTGCACGCCGGCCTGGTGCGGTTCGAGGAACTGCCCGAGCGCGATCACGAGCACCCCACCCACGAGGCCCTCGTCAAGCGCCAGCAGACCTTCGGCTACACCGAGGAAGAGCTGCGCATCATCCTCACCCCGATGGCCACGACCGGCGCCGAGCCGATCGGCTCGATGGGCACCGACAGCCCGGTCGCCGCGCTGAGCGACAAGCCGCGCCTGCTGTTCGACTACTTCAGCCAGCTGTTCGCGCAGGTCACCAACCCGCCGCTGGACGCCATCCGCGAGGAGCTCGTCACCTCGCTGCAGTCGACCATCGGCCCCGAGCACAACCTGCTCGAACCGGGCGCGGCCTCCTGCCGCCGCCTGGTGCTGCCCTACCCGGTGATCGACAACGACGAGCTCGCCAAGATCGTCCACATCAACGACGAGGGCGCGCTGCCCGGGTTCCAGCCCCACGTCGTCTCCGGCCTCTTCCACGTGGGCGGGGGCGGCGACGCGCTGACCCGCCGCCTGGCGGAGATCCGCGAGGAGGTCTCGCAGGCGATCGCCGACGGCGCGCGCATCATCGTGCTGTCCGACCGCGGGTCGAACGCCGAGAAGGCGCCGATCCCGTCGCTGCTGCTCACCGGCGCGGTGCACCACCACCTGATCCGGGAGAAGTCCCGCACCCGGGTGGGCCTGGTCATCGAGACCGGCGAGGCGCGCGAGTGCCACCACATGGCCCTGCTCATCGGCTACGGCGCCAGCGCGATCAACCCCTACCTGGCGATCGAGACCGTCGAGGAGCTGTTCCCCGGCAACCCCAAGGCCGTCAGGAACCTCATCAAGGCGTACGGCAAGGGCGTCCTCAAGGTCATGTCCAAGATGGGCGTGTCCACGGTGGCGTCGTACACGGGCGCCCAGATCTTCGAGGCCCTGGGCCTCGGGGCCGAGGTCATCGCCGAGTGCTTCACCGGCACCACCTCGCGGCTCGGCGGCGTCGGCTTCGACGTGCTGGCCAAGGAGGCGCTGCAGCGGCACACCCGGGCCTACCCGAGGGCCGAGAACGCCCACCGGCGGCTGGAGGTCGGCGGTGAATACCAGTGGCGGCGCGAAGGCGAGCCCCACCTGTTCAACCCGACGACCGTCTTCAAGCTCCAGCACGCCACCCGCACGCGGCGTTACGAGATCTTCAAGGAGTACACCGACCTGATCGACGGTCAGGCCGAGACCCTGATGACGCTGCGCGGCCTGTTCAAGCTGCGCCCGGCGGCCGGCGGCCCGATCTCGATCGACGAGGTCGAGCCGGTCTCCGAGATCGTCCGGCGGTTCTCCACCGGCGCGATGTCCTACGGCTCCATCTCGATGGAGGCCCACGAGACGCTCGCCATCGCCATGAACCGGCTCGGCGCCAAGTCGAACACCGGTGAGGGCGGCGAGGACCCCGAGCGCCTCTACGACCCGGCCCGCCGTTCGGCGATCAAGCAGGTGGCCTCCGGCCGCTTCGGCGTGACCTCCGAATACCTGGTCAACGCCGACGACGTGCAGATCAAGATGGCCCAGGGCGCCAAGCCCGGCGAGGGCGGCCAGCTGCCCGGCCACAAGGTCTACCCGTGGATCGCCAAGACCCGGCACTCCACGCCGGGCGTCGGCCTGATCTCGCCGCCGCCGCACCACGACATCTACTCGATCGAGGACCTGGCGCAGCTCATCCACGACCTGAAGAACGCCAACCCGCAGGCCCGCATCCACGTGAAGCTGGTCTCCGAGGTCGGCGTCGGCACGGTCGCGGCGGGCGTGTCCAAGGCCCACGCCGACGTCGTGCTGATCTCCGGTCACGACGGCGGCACCGGCGCCTCGCCGCTGACGTCGCTGAAGCACGCGGGCACCCCGTGGGAGCTGGGCCTCGCCGAGACCCAGCAGACCCTGCTGCTCAACGGGCTGCGCGACCGGATCGTGGTGCAGGCCGACGGCCAGCTCAAGACCGGCCGCGACGTCATCATCGCCGCCCTGCTCGGCGCCGAGGAGTACGGCTTCGCCACCGCGCCCCTCGTCGTGAGCGGCTGCGTCATGATGCGCGTCTGCCACCTCGACACCTGCCCGGTGGGCGTGGCGACCCAGAACCCCGAGCTGCGCAAGCGCTTCACCGGCAAGCCGGAGTTCGTGGTCAACTACTTCGAGTTCATCGCCGAGGAGGTCCGGGAGTACCTGGCCGAGCTGGGCTACCGCTCGCTCGACGAGGTCATCGGGCGCAGCGACCTGCTCGACACCGAGGCCGCCGTGAACCACTGGAAGGCGCAGGGCCTCGACCTGTCGCCGGTCCTCTACCAGCCGGAGCTGCCGCAGGGCACCCCGCGCAAGCAGGTCGTCGCGCAGGACCACGGCCTGGCCGAGGCGCTCGACAACACGCTGATCCAGCTGGCCGAGGGCGCGATCGAGTTCGGCCAGCAGGTCACGCTGGAGCTGCCGATCCGCAACGTCAACCGGACCGTCGGCACCATGCTCGGCCACCACGTCACCAAGAAGTGGGGCGGCGCGGGCCTGCCGGAGAACACGATCGACGTGAGCTTCACCGGCTCGGCCGGCAACTCCTTCGGCGCGTTCGTGCCGAAGGGCATCACGCTGCGGCTGACCGGCGACGCCAACGACTACGTCGGCAAGGGCCTGTCGGGCGGCCGGATCACGGTCACCCCGCCGAGCGACCTGCTCGACGGCCAGATCATCGCCGGCAACGTCGGCCTCTACGGCGCGACCTCCGGCGAGGCGTTCATCCGGGGTGTGGTGGGCGAGCGGTTCTGCGTCCGCAACTCCGGCGCCACGGCCGTCGTCGAGGGCGTGGGCGACCACGGGTGCGAGTACATGACCGGCGGCCGGGCCGTCGTCCTCGGGCCGACCGGGCGCAACTTCGCGGCCGGCATGTCCGGCGGCGTGGCCTACGTGCTGGACCTGAAGCCCGAGCGGGTCAACCGCGAGATGGTCGAGCTGGAGGCCCTCACCGACGAGGACTCCGAGATCCTGCGCGAGCTGGTCGACAAGCACCTGGCCGAGACCGGTTCGCCGGTCGCCAAGGCGCTGCTCGCCGACTGGGAATCCGCTCGGGAACGGTTCGGCAAGATCATGCCGATCGACTACAAGCGGGTGCTCACCGCCAGGGCCACGGCCGAGGCCGAGGGCCGCGACATCGACGAGGCCATCATGGCCGCGGTTCACGGATAAGGGGGTAACGACATGGCCGACCCGAAGGGGTTCCTCACACACCAGCGTGAGCTGCCCGCCCGCCGCCCGGTGGACGTGCGCATCCGCGACTGGCGCGAGGTCTACGTCGACTTCGCCCCGGAGAAGCTGTCCAAGCAGGCCTCCCGCTGCATGGACTGCGGCATCCCGTTCTGCCACAACGGCTGCCCGCTCGGGAACCTCATCCCCGAGTGGAACGACCTGGTCTACCGCGACGACTGGCGCGAGGCCGTCGAGCGGCTGCACGCGACCAACAACTTCCCCGAGTTCACCGGCCGCCTGTGCCCGGCTCCGTGCGAGGCGGCCTGCGTGCTCGGCATCAACTCCGACCCGGTGGCGATCAAGCGGGTCGAGGTCGAGATCATCGACCGCGCCTTCGCCGAGGGCTGGGTCACCCCGCAGCCGCCCGTGAGCAAGACGGGCAAGAAGGTCGCGGTCGTCGGCTCCGGCCCGGCGGGCCTGGCCGCCGCCCAGCAGCTCACCCGCGCCGGGCACGACGTCGTCGTGTTCGAGCGGGCCGACGCCATCGGCGGGCTGCTCCGGTACGGCATCCCCGAGTTCAAGATGGAGAAGCGGCACATCGACCGCCGCCTCGACCAGATGAGCGCCGAGGGCACCGAGTTCCGGACCGGCGTCGACGTCGGCGTCGACATCACCGCCGCCGAGCTGCGCGAGCAGTTCGACGCGGTCGTCCTGGCGGGCGGCGCCACCGCGTGGCGCGACCTGCCCGTGACCGGTCGCGACGCGGTCGGCGTCTACCAGGCGATGGAGTACCTGCCCCCGGCCAACCGGTCGCTGGCCGACTCGGAGATCAACGCGAGCGGCAAGCACGTGGTGGTCATCGGCGGCGGCGACACCGGCGCCGACTGCATCGGCACCGCGATCCGGCAGGGCGCCCTCTCGGTGACCCAGCTGGAGATCATGCCGATGCCGCCGGAGGCGCGTCCGGCCGGGCAGCCGTGGCCGACCTTCCCCATGCTGTTCAAGATGGAGTCGGCCCACGAGGAGCTCGCCGACGGCGGGGGAGCGCGGGTCTACGCCGTCTCCACCACCGAGTTCGTCAAGGACGCCGAGGGCAACCTGCAGGCGATCAGGGTGGTGGACGTCGAGGGCCCGGCGGCCGGCTTCAAGCCGATCCCCGGCACCGAGCGCGAGCTGCCCGCCCAGCTGGTCACCCTGGCGATGGGCTTCGTCGGCCCGCAGCACGCCGGTCTGCTCGACGAGCTGGCCGCGCTGTCGGCCGGGGAGTTCTACGACCCGCGCGGCAACGTCTCCCGCAACCGCACCTACCACTCGGGCGTCGAGGGCGTCTTCGTGGCCGGTGACATGGGCCGGGGCCAGTCGCTGATCGTGTGGGCGATCGCCGAGGGCCGCTCGGCCGCCGCCGCGGTCGACGACTACCTCACCGGGGCGACCGCTCTGCCGGTGGCCATCCCGCCGACGGCACGCCCGTTGGTCTAGTACGTCAAAACGGCGCCCCCTGGTATTCCCGGGGGCGCCGTTTCGTTGTTTTCCGTATCTTGCTCAAGGGCAATTCGGAAATATCTACTTTTGGCGGATCAAGGAGGACCGGTGCGTAAGGCAGTATTCGCAGGGTTGGCGACGGCCCTGCTGACCACGGCCTGCGCGGCCTCCACGGAGACGGCCGCCGTCTCCCACGACTACCTCGTGTTCTACGCGCCCGGCCAGGGCGGCGCCGTGACCGACGAGGTGACGTCCGACGGCGGCGAGGTGCTGTCCGACGACGCCGACCTCGGCTACCTGGTGGCCCGCGCGTCCCGGGTCCCCTCGGGCCCGGCGGTCGTGGGCGTGTTGTCCGACCGGCCGATCGGCGAGGTCACCCGGGCCCGGCCGGCCGCCGGCCCGCGCCGGGCGGCGGTGAAGAACGAGCCGCTCTCCGGTCGCCAGTGGGACATGCGGATGATCGGGGCGACCGCGTCGGGGTCGTACAAGAAGGAGATCGGGAACCACAAGGTGCTGGTCGGGGTCATCGACACCGGGATCGACGGCAAGCACCCGGACATCGCGCCCAACTTCAACCGGAAGTTGTCGCGCAACTTCGTCACCGACCGGCCGAAGGACTCCAAGGGCAAGAACCTCGACGGGCCGTGCGAGTTCAAGGGCTGCAAGGACCCGGCCGACGTCGACGACGACGGCCACGGCACCCACGTGGCCAGCACGATCGCCTCGCCGCTGAACGGCATCGGCATCGGCGGCGTCGCGCCCGGGGTGTCGCTGGTCAACCTGCGGGCCGGCACCGACTCGGGCTTCTTCTTCCTCAAGCCGACCATGGACGCCCTCAAGTACGCCGGCGACAACGGCATCGACGTGGTCAACATGTCCTTCTACGTCGACCCGTGGAACTTCAACTGCCCGGCCAACCCGGCCGACACCCCGGCCCAGCAGTCGGAGCAGAAGGCCATCATCGCGGGCATGACCCGCGCGGTCGCCTACGCCCGCGCCCGGGGCGTGACCCTGGTCGGCGCCATCGGCAACGGCGCGACCGACCTGGGCCACCCGGCCGAGGACGTCGGCAGCCCCGACTACCCGTCGGGCGCCGCCAAGATCCGGAAGATCGACAACACCTGCCTGAACATCCCGGCCGAGCTGCCCGGCGTGATCGCGGTGACCTCGGTCGGCCCGAGCAAGCGCAAGGCGGTCTACTCCGACTACGGCGCCGAGCAGGCCGACGTGGCCGCCCCCGGCGGCGACGCCCTCGACACCGGCACCTCGCTGAAGGGCGCCGCCCGCGAGATCCTGGCCGCCGCGCCCCGCAACGCGCTGCGGGCCGCGACCGCGATCGACGCCAAGGGGCAGCCGCTGACCTCCTCGGTCATCCGGGAGTGCAAGAAGGGCACGTGCTCCTACTACCAATACCTCGAGGGCACCTCGATGGCCGCCCCGCACGTCACCGGGGTCGCGGCGCTGCTGGTGGCCCGGTTCGGCAAGCCCGGCCCGGGAGGGTTGCAGCTCGACCCGGCCCGGCTGGAGAGCCTGCTCTACGCCTCGACGTACGACCGGGGCTGCCCGGCGTCGGGCAGCTTCCGCTACTCGGCCGAGACGACGCACACCTGCGTGGGGTCGGCGTCGCGGAACGGCTTCTACGGAAACGGCATCATCAGCGCGCAGAAGGCGGTCACGATCGCGGGTACCTAGACAGGAGATGAGTAGCCGGACGGATTCCGGCCTTCGGTTCTCTTTCTAGGTTCGAGAGATGATTTATCACGTTCTGTGGCAAACCGTGATGGTCGTGCACTTCCTCGTGATCGCGTACATCGCCCTGGGCGGCTTCCTGGCCTGGCGGTGGCCCCGCCTGATCTGGCCCAGCCTGGGGTTCGCCCTGTGGGGCGCGATCCAGCTGACCGGGGTGGTGGAGTGCCCGCTGACGGCCCTGGAGAACTGGGCCCGTGAGCGGGCGGGCACCCAGCTGCTCAAGCCGGGCGGGTTCATCGACACCTACATCACCGGCGTGGTCTACCCGACGCGGTATCTCGCGGAGGTCCGCATCGGGATCGTGGTGGTGATCGCGATCTCCTGGATCGGGTTCGCGGTCATCCGGTACCGCCGTCACGTGGCGGGGAAGTCGCAGACGTCGATGGCGTAGTCGAGCAGCCTCTCCTGGACGTCCTTGGGCGGGGTGACGATCATCCGGTAGGTCTCCCCGCCCTCGGTGTGCCCCCAGACCTGGAACAGGTAGGCCTGCTTGGCCTCGGCGAAGGCGTGCGGGTCGCAGCGGGTGGGGCGGATCGTGACCGGGATCTCCGCGGCGCCCGGTGCCAGTTCGGCGACCGGGCGCCTCTTCTCCGGCTCCAGCACGTAGTGGGTGGTGCCGTCGACGTCGTCGATCGTCACCGGGCGGGTGCTGGTGACGGTCAGCGTGCCCTTGAGGTCGTCGCCCCTGCGCTCGAAGGGCCCGAAGGCGATCGTGGCCGACCGCTTCAGGATGTGCTCGCCGCACTCGTACTTCACCAGCCGGGTCAGCAGGGGGTCGGTGACGGGGATCGGGAAACGCACCTCTTTGGCCGGGGCGTCGCCGACGGCCATCGTGGCGACGACGTCGGTCGGCTTCACGGGCGGGATCGTGTCGTCGTCGCAGCGGGCCCGGCCGTAGGTGATCGGGAAGTCGGTCCGGGGGGTCTTCGGCAGGGTGGTGTCGACCCGCACCGGGGCGGCGGGTTCGAACGATCCGGAGTCGAGCCGCAGGTCGATGATGCGCAGGGGCGTCTCGGCGGTGTTGGTGACCGAGACCTGGACACGATGGACCGCGACATCCGAACGCCATTGCTGCAACGCGACCGAAACACCGGTAGGGGGCGCGGTCGATTCGGTAGCCTGTCCACCGCACGCGAGGGCGCTCATCAGCGTCAAGACGGCAGCCAACCTCCAGAACCACCCCATAGCGGGACAGGTTAGGACACGTCGGCTATCGCGTGAAGTCATTGACAATTTGGCCACAGCTATGGGCGCCGTCACATTCAAGTGGTCTGGACCAATTAGGCTAGGACTCGTGAGCCGTCGAGCAAAGATCGTCTGTACCCTAGGTCCCGCCACCTCGTCCCCTGAACGGCTGCGGGAACTCATCAGCGCGGGCATGGACGTCGCCCGCTTCAACCTCTCCCACGGCAGCCATGAGCTGCACCAAGAGGTTTTCGACCGGGTGCGGGAGGCGGCCGAGGAGCTGGGCCGCGCGGTAGGCGTGCTGGCCGACCTGCAGGGGCCGAAGATCCGGGTGGGCAAGTTCGCCTCGGGCCCGGTCCGCCTCGGCGTCGGTGACATCATCACGATCACCACCGAAGACGTCCCCGGAGACCGCGACCTGGTCTCCACCACCTACGATGGCCTGCCCGGCGACGTGAAGCCGGGAGACACCATCCTCGTCGACGACGGCCGTCTCCACCTGGAGGTCGACAAGGTCGAGGGCCCCCGGGTGACCACCCGGGTCGTCATCGGCGGCATGATCTCCGACAACAAGGGCCTCAACCTCCCGGGCGTCGCCGTCAGCGCCCCGGCCCTGACCGAGAAGGACGAGGCGGACCTCCGCTGGGCCCTTCGCACCGGCTTCGACATGATCGCGCTGTCGTTCGTGCGCTCGCCGGAGGACGCCGACATCGTCCACCGGATCATGGACGAGGAGGGCGTCAACCTGCCCATCATCGCCAAGATCGAGAAGCCGCAGGCCGTCGACGCCCTCGAGGCGATCGTCGACCGGTTCGACGGCGTCATGGTCGCCCGCGGCGACCTGGGCGTCGAGCTCCCGCTGGAGCAGGTGCCGATCGTGCAGCGCCGGATCATCGAGCTCTGCCGCGAGAAGGCCCACCCGGTCATCGTGGCGACCCAGATGCTCGACTCGATGATGGCGGCCCCCCGGCCGACCCGCGCCGAGGCCTCCGACGTCGCCTACGCCGTCATGGACGGCGCCGACGCGGTCATGCTGTCGGGCGAGACCTCGGTCGGCAACTACCCGATCGAGTCCGTCGCGACGATGGCCCGCATCGCCACCGCCGCCGAAGACTCCACCCTGCACGCGACCCACAACCTCGACCGGCTCCCCGAGTCGACCGGTGGCGCCATCGCCCGCGCCGCCGCCGAGGTCGGCGCCATCGTCGGGGCCAAGGCCCTGGTCGCCTTCACGATGTCGGGCGAGACCGCGCGCCGCCTGGCCCGCTATCGCAGCCCGATCCCGCTGATCGCGTTCACCTCCAACCCGGTGGTGCGCGGCCAGCTCGCGCTGACGTGGGGCGTGGAGACCTTCGAGGTGCCGTTCGTCCACCACACCGACGACATGGTGCGTCAGGTGGAGGCGTCGCTGCTCGCCCTGGGCAGCTTCGAGAAGGGCGACAAGATCGTGATCGTGGCGGGCTCGCCTCCCGGCAACCCCGGGTCGACCAACGCCCTCCGCGTCCACACCATCGGATCGGCCGTGGCCCACCCCAACCTGGGCTGATCCGCATATCGAAAGGGCCGTCACGTACGACGTGGCGGCCTTTCGGCGTTCCCGAGCCAGTCGGCCAGCGCCGTGAGCAGCGAGACCCCAGCGCGGTCAGGCTGGGGCGGGGGCTGCTGCCCCTGCTGGAGGCCGCCAGCCGGCCGGTGGTCGTCAACGTCGCGGGCGTGGGGACCACCCTCGCCTGGGACGATCCGCAGCTCACCCGGGGCTACGGCCTGGTCAGGGCGCAACTGCAGGCCGGGCGGGCCAACGACCTGCTGGGGGTCGCGCACGCCGCCGAGCACGGGGAGAAGGTGCCCTACGTGCTCTATCACCCGGGATTCACCCGCAGCGGCGACGCGTCAGCGCGGCCCGTGGAGGAGTCGGTGGCGGCCGTACACGACTTCATCGACGATCCGCCGAAGGCGCCGCTGACCGCCGTCGACCGGGGAAGGCGGCTGCCGCTCACGCTGAGGACCCTGGACGCGGGCGACGCCGCGCGCCTGGCCGCGATCACCGCGGGCATCAGGGCATGAAGAAAGGGTGCCCCGAGTGGGATTCGAACCCACACTTGATGGATTTTGAGGCCATTGACTCTGCCGTTGGTCTATCGGGGCGTGCGTGGGACCAATCTAGCGGACGTCGGTAACCTCTTGTGCGTGAGTGGAACGCAGCGGCGAGTGGTGATCGCGGAAGACGAGGCCCTGATTCGCCTCGACCTGAAGGAGATGCTGGAAGAAGACGGTTACGCCGTCGTCGGCGAGGCCGGTGACGGCGAGACGGCGGTCAAGCTCGCCACCGAGCTCCGGCCGGATCTGGTGATCCTCGATGTGAAGATGCCCGTCCTCGACGGCATCTCGGCCGCCGAGCAGATCGTGTCGGAGCGCATCGCGCCCTGCCTGATCTTGACGGCGTTCTCGCAGCGCGACCTGGTCGAGCGGGCCAGAGACGCCGGGGCGATGGCCTACCTGGTCAAGCCGTTCACCAAGGGCGACCTGGTGCCGGCCATCGAGATGGCGGTCAGCCGCCACGAGGAGATCGCGGCCCTGGAGAAGGAGGTCACCACCCTCTCCGACCGGCTGGAGACCCGCAAGCTGGTCGAGCGGGCGAAGGGCCTGCTCATGGCCCAGCACGGGTGGTCGGAGCCGCAGGCCTTCCGGTGGATCCAGAAGGCCTCGATGGACCGTCGTCTCAGCATGCGGCAGGTCGCCCAGATCGTCGTCACGGAGGCCGCCGGGCCGCCCGACAAGTCGGCCTGACCGGCGCAGGATCCCTCCGGCTCGCGACCCCGCAGGTCAGGGCCGGAGGGCGAAGTGTGTTGAGGAGTTATTACGACTCCGCATCCAAGTGTCCACAGTTCAGACGCATTCCTGGCAAGGCGTCTGCGAGTTATGTACGTTTCCAGCATTCGAACGGGACGGTGACCTGGTTAAGCCCGGCGTTCCGTTGCATGGATGAAGGAGACACTTCATGATCCGCATTGCCCCCATGGGGCGGGTGCTGGCAGTCGCCGCGGCCGCCAGCCTTGCCCTGACCGCCTGTGGTGGTGGCGAGGAGACGGCAGCGCCGGCCACCTCGGCGCCGGCCTCGACCGCCGCCGCTCCCGCCACGACGGCGGCGACCGCGGGCGACGGTACCCTCACCATCGGCTCGATCCTGCCTCAGACTGGTGACCTGGCCTTCCTCGGCCCGCCGGAGTTCGCCGGCGTCGACCTGGCCGTGGAAGAGATCAACGCCGCCGGTGGTGTCCTCGGCAAGCCGGTGACCAAGATCCACGCCGACTCCGGTGACGCGAAGACGGACATCGCCTCGCAGTCCGTCGACAACCTGCTGCAGCAGAAGGCCGACGCGATCATCGGTGCGGCTTCGTCGGGTGTGTCCCTCACCGTTATCGACAAGATCGTCAACGCCGGTGTGGTCCAGTTCTCGCCCGCGAACACCTCGCCGGAGTTCACGTCGTACAACGACAAGGGCTTCTACTTCCGGACCGCCCCGTCTGACGTGCTCCAGGGCCGTGTGCTCGGCGACCTGATGATCCAGGACGGCGGCGAGAACATCGCCATCATGAACCGCCAGGACTCCTACGGCACCGGCCTCGCGGCCGAGGTCAAGAAGTCCGTCGAGGGCGGCGGCGGCACCATCGCCGGCGAGGTCGCCTACGACCCGGCCGCTCCCGACTTCTCGGCCGACGTCGCGAAGATCAAGGAAGCCAAGCCCGACGCGATCGCGCTGATCTCGTTCGACGAGACCAAGAAGCTCATCCCCGAGCTCGAGAAGCAGGGTCTCGGCCCCGACAAGGTCAAGATCTACTTCGTCGACGGCAACCTGGCCGACTACTCGGCCGACTTCCCCGAGGGCCTGCTCGAGGGCGTCAAGGGCACCCTGCCCGGCGCGGCCTCCGAGGGCAAGTTCAAGGAGAACCTGCTCAAGACCAACCCCGACCTCAAGGACTTCAGCTACGCCCCCGAGTCCTACGACGCCACCATGCTGATCGCCCTGGCGGCGGAGGCCGGCAAGGACGACTCGGGCACCGGCATCTCGAAGAACCTGGTCGCGGTCAGCAAGGGCGGCACCAAGTGCACCGAGTACAAGGCCTGCCTCGACCTGCTGAAGGCCGGCACTGACATCGACTACGACGGCGTCAGCGGCCCGGTGGAGTTCTCCGACGCGGGCGACCCGTCGGAGGCCACGATCGGCATCTACAAGTACGGCAAGGACAACAAGTACACCAACGAGACCTACCTCGCCGGTAAGGTCGACGGCTGATCTTCCCCCGCTCAGCCTGAAGTGACCGAGGCCCCCGCCGTTCGAGAGAACGGCGGGGGCCTCAGCCCGTTTTGAGGGGTTTGTGCCCCGGTTTTGGGGTCGTTCCTCCGGGTGGTCGGTCGCCGGCCGTCAGGAGGGCTCTCAGGGGCGCTGATGCTATGTCACATCGTGTCTACGAACACGCGTCCTCGATCGCCGTGGCCGCCGCCCGCCACTCCTTCAGCGCCGCCACCGCCTCCGCGTGCGGGGTCGCGGCGGGGGCGAGCACCCGGATCGTGCGCTTCAGGGTCGCCGTGTGCTCGGCGAGCCCGGCCGGGAGCTTCTCGCCGTAGCTCAGGATCACGCCCTCGACGTAGGCGATCCGGCCGCGCACGCCCTCGCCGAACTGCTGCGACTCCTCCTGCCCGGCCGGCTCCAGCACGTGCTCGGCGAAGCCGAGCGCCGAGACCACCCGGTCACACGGGTCGTCGGCGGGGTCGGCCCCCGTGACGTACAGGTCGGTGGACCCGCAGGCGGCGAGCAACCCGAGGGCGGCGAGGGAGAGCAGACGGGTGGGCGCCATGAGAGACCCCTTTCCGGTACGGAAGCGGAAAAGGCCACCGGGACGACCCGGTGGCCTTTTCGAGGAAGGGAGGACGTCAGGCGCGGGCCAGCGTCCCCAGGTAGAGCTCGATGACCTTCGGGTCCTTGATGAGGTCCTTGCCGGACGCCGTGTAGGCGTTGCGCCCCTGGTCCAGGACGTAGCCGCGGTCACAGATCTGCAGGCAGCGGCGCGCGTTCTGCTCGACCATGATCACGGTCACCCCGGCCCGGTTGATCTGCTGGGCCTGGATGAACACCAGGTCCTGCAGCTTGGGCGACAGACCGGCGGAGGGCTCGTCGAGCAGCAGGACCGACGGCTCGGTCATGAGGGCGCGCCCCATGGCCACCATCTGCCGCTCGCCGCCCGACAGGGAGCCCGCCCGCTGCTTGCGCCGGTCCTTGAGGGCCGGGAAGATCTCGCAGACGAACTCGAAGCGCTCCTTGAACTTCTTGGGCACCTGGAAGGCGCCCATTTCGAGGTTCTCCTCGACGGTCAGCGACGGGAACACGTTGTTGGTCTGCGGCACGAAGCCGACCCCGCGCTCCACGAGCGCGTGGGCCTTCAGGCCGGTGATGTTCTCGCCCTTGAGGGTGATCGAGCCGGTCCGCACCTCGACGAGGCCGAACAGCGACTTGAGCAGGGTCGACTTGCCGGCGCCATTGGGGCCGATGATGCCGATCAGCTCGCCCTCGTTCACGTAGAGGTCGGCGCCGTTGAGGATGTTCACGCCCGGCAGGTAGCCGGCGAACAGCTCGTCGCAGCGCAGCAGGGCGTTCCCGGCGGCGGCCACGTGCGCGGAGCGGTCGACGATCACGTTCGGGTCGGCGGCGCTCATTCCGTGCTCTCCTTGTCGAGTTCGGCCTCGGCCTCGTGGAGCTGCCGCTCCTCCTCCTCGGCCGAGAGCGGGGCGTCGTGGTGGGCGCCGAGATAGGCGTCCACGACCCGCTCGTCCGACATGACGCTGTCGGGCGGACCCTCGGCGATCACCTCGCCCTGGGCCATCACGATGACCCAGTCGGAGATGTCGCGGACCATGTCCATGTCGTGCTCGACGAACAGGACGGTCATCCCGAGCTCGCGCAGGTTCTTCACGTGGCCGAGCAGCGACTGCGTCAGGGCCGGGTTCACACCCGCCATCGGCTCGTCGAGCATGACCAGCTCGGGGTTGCCCATGAGGGCGCGGGCCATCTCCAGCAGCTTGCGCTGGCCGCCCGAGAGGCTGCCGGCGAAGTCGTCGCGCTTGGCGTCGAGCTTGAAGCGCTCGAGGAGGTCCTCCGCCTTGGCGGTGATCTCGTCCTCCTGGCCGCGCCACAGACCCGGGATGAGGCCGCGGAAGAAGTTCTCGCCCTTCTGCGACTGGGCGCCCAGGCGCATGTTCTCGATCACCGTGAGCTTCGAGAGCGCCTTGGTGAGCTGGAACGTGCGGACCATGCCCTGGCGGGCGACCTTGTAGGCCGAGACGCCGTTCATGTTCCGGCCGTTGAAGGTCCACTGGCCCTCGTCGGCGGTGTCGAAGCCGGTGAGCTGGTTGAAGAACGTCGTCTTGCCGGCGCCGTTGGGGCCGATCAGGGCGGTGATGCTGCCCCGCTGGATCTCCACGTGGTTGACGTTCACCGCGGTCAGACCGCCGAAGCGGCGCACCACGTTGTCGACCACCAGGATCGGGTCGGGCTTGGGGACCCCGGGTTCGGCGGCCATGCCCTCGAACGACTTGAGGGCCGCCGCCTTGCCGGCCGGGAGCGATTCAGCGTGCATCGAGTGAGATCTCCCTCTTGTCCCCGAAGATGCCCTGCGGCCGGTAGATCAGCAGCAGCATGAGACCGAGTCCGACGAGCATCAGGCGGATCGCGCCGACCTGGTTGACCGTGATGAAGGTGATCGCGCCGCTGTTGACGGCATTCTCGAGTCCGGTGCCGATGAAGATGAGCAGCAGCCAGAACACCATCGAACCGACGACCGGGCCCAGGATGCGGGCCGCGCCACCGAGGATCAGCACGGTGTACGCGTAGAACGTCAGGTCGGTCGAGTACAGGTCGGGCTGCACGGCCGACCGGCTCAGGGCGAAGATGAAACCGCCCATCGAACCGATGACGCCGCCGATGACCAGCGCCTGCATCTTGTACGAGAACACGTTCTTGCCGAGGCTGCGCACGGCGTCCTCGTCCTCGCGGATCGCCTTGAGGACCCGGCCCCACGGGCTCTTCATCGCCATGAACAGGATGAACGACGCGACGGCGACCAGCGCCCAGCCGACCGTCAGCACCCACATCGACCGGTTGTCGAAGCCGATGATCGGGGGGATCCCGTACTCACCGGGGGGATACGGGTTCATGTCGTAGAACGAACCCGAGAAGGCCTGGAGGCCGTCGGTGCCGCCGAAGGTGTCCGACAGCGCGACCGACCGCACGACGAGACGGATGATCTCCGCCGCCGCGATGGTGACGATGGCCAGGTAGTCGGCCCGCAACCGCAGGGTCGGGATGCCCAGCAGCAGGGCCATCACGACGGCCAGCAGCAGGCCGATGCCGACGCCCAGGAAGAAGGGCAGGCCGAAGGTGGCGACGGTCACCGCGATGGCGTACGCGCCGATGGCCAGGAAGCCCGCCTGGCCGAAGTTGAGCAGGCCGGTGTAGCCGAACTGCACGTTGAGGCCGATCGCCGCGAGGGCGTAGATGATCGCCTCGGAGCCGATGCCCGCTTCCACGGCCCGGCTGAAGATGAGTGTCCAGTCCATGTGTGCCTCCTAGCCGATCCGCTCGCGACGGCCGAGGATGCCCTGCGGCCGGACCATGAGCACGATGATCAGCACGACCAGCGCGCCGATGGTCTTCATCTCCGGCGGGATCCACAACGTGGAGACCTGGACGAACATGCCGACGACCAGCGAGCCGACGAGGGCGCCGAACGCGGTGCCCAGGCCGCCGAGGGTCACGCCGGCGAACATCAGGAGCAGGATCTGCTGGCCCATCTGGAAGTTCAGGTTCTGGGTGGTGCCGAGCAGGATGCCCGCCAGCGCCGCGATGCAGGTGCCGGCCGCCCACACGAGCCGGATGACCCGGTCGACGTTGATGCCCGAAGAGGAGGCCAGCGCCGGGTTGTCGGCGACCGCGCGGGTCGCCTTGCCCAGCCGGGTGTACGTCAGCGCGAGGCCCACCGCGATCAGCACCACGATCTCGATGCCCATGGCGACGAGGCTCTTGGGCGTGGCCGAGATCGGGCCGATCTGGATGCCGGCCTGGGCGACGTACTGGTCGTAGGACTCGCCGCCGCCGCCGAACAGGAACAGCAGCAGGGCCCGCAGGAACAGGGCCAGGCCGATCGAGATGATCATCATGGAGATCAGGCCGGTCTTGCGGCGCCGCAACTGGCCCCAGAAGAAGCGGTCCTGTCCCCATCCGAGTCCCGCCGCGACCACCAGCGCCAGGGGCGCGGCGATCAGCAGGTGCAGGCCGAGTGTGGTGTTGAAGAAGAACGCGAGGAAGGCGCCGATGGTCAGCAGCTCACCATGGGCGAAGTTGGTCAGTCCGGTCGTACCGAAGATCAGGGACAGACCGACCGCGCCGAGCGCGATGATCAGGCCGAGGTTCAATCCTTCGAAGACGAGCTGAGCGACACGGGCCCAGTAGGAGCTCCCGCCGCCGTCGTCCTGCCCCGCGGGCGGGGCGTTCGCGTCAACCAATCCGAACAGCACATTACGGGCGTTGCCCTCGAAAACCTGGACGGTCAGCGTCCCACGGTTGGGGTCTCGCAGCGCTTTCCCTGCGGGGAGGGTGGCCTGGTCCAGCGTGACCTTGTAGGAACCGGCCTTGTCGACGGCGACCGTCCAGGTGCCGTCCTTCCCGGTCGTGGCCTCTCCGACGGGCGCGTCAGCGTCGGTCGCCACTTTGATTTTCACGCCTTCTACAGGCTGGCCTTGGATTCTGAGTGTGCCTTTGACTTCTTCGCCTTCGGCCGCCCACGCTGTGGACGCTCCGGCCAAGAAGACGAAGATGAGTCCACCCATGAAGGCCGTGAACGCGATCACGGCTCTGCGCAATGGTGCTCCTCGTAGGTCATGACGGGGTTGTGCCTCGCCATCCCGAACACGGGACACCGCGATAGGTCCACGGTGTAATGGCCGGAGCATAGAGCCGAACGCCCGTTTACGGACAGTTCGTCACCAATCGGTGACCTGGCTGTGTCGCATGCGTATCGCATCGTCCCCGCAGGTGGGGGTAGCCGGCGGGGGAATATAGGGAGGGCCCGTGGCCGGCCTTTGGGGCCGTGCAGAGCTTCCCCGGCGCTGCACGTTGTCTACTCAGCCCGCCACGGGCCCCTCAATCACAAGACAGTAGCGACAGCGGTGCCTCCTGTGCAGCCTGATGCCGCTTTGTGATGCGCGGGCGTCACAACCCGGCTTGATCGCGAAGCATGCAGGTCAGCCGCGAGGTGCAGACCCTCCGGCCCTCGTCGTCGACCACCTCGATCTGGTACGTCGCCAGCGTGCGCCCCCGGTGCAGGGGGACGGCGGTGCCGGTGACGTGACCCGACCTGGCCGACCGGTGGTGGGTCGCGCTGATCTCGATGCCGACGGCGGCCCGGCCCTCGCCGGCGTGGAACATCGCCGCGATCGAGCCGACCGTCTCGGCCAGCGCCACCGAGGCCCCGCCGTGCAACAGGCCGTACGGCTGGGTGTTCCCCTCGACCGGCATCCGGGCGACCACCTTCTCCTCGGTCACCTCGAGGAACTCGATGCCCATCCGGTCGGGCAGATGGCCCGTCCCTGCGGCGTTCATCAGCGCGACGAGCTCTTGGGTCAAGGCTCTTCCTTTCCGGGTGGTTCTGTCGTAGGGGGAGACTAGGCTCTGAGCGTGCCGAAGACCGAAGAGACCCCCCGCTTGCTGCTGCTGGACGGCCATTCGCTGGCCTACCGGGCGTTCTACGCGCTGAAGGACGCCAACCTCATGACGACCGACGGCCAGCACACCGAGGCGGTCTACGGCTTCCTGTCGATGCTGACCAACATCATGCGCGACGAGGCCCCCAGCCACCTGGTGGTCTGCTTCGACCGCAGCGAGCCGACCTTCCGGCACGAGGCCTACGCCGACTACAAGGCCAACCGGTCGGAGACGCCCGAAGACTTCCGCGGCCAGATGCTGCTGATCCACGAGCTCCTCGACACCCTCAAGGTGCCCCACCTGTCGCTGGCGGGCTTCGAGGCCGACGACCTGATCGCCACCCTGGCCACCCGCGCCTCCGCCGAGGGCATGGACGTGCTGATCGTCACCGGCGACCGCGACGCGCTCCAGCTCGTCGACCCGAAGGTCACCGTCCTGATGACCCGCCGGGGCATCAGCGACATGACCCGCTTCACCCCCGAGGCCGTCGTCGAGAAGTACGGCCTGACGCCGAACCAGTATCCCGACTTCGCCGCGCTGCGCGGCGACCCCAGCGACAACCTGCCGTCGATCCCCAGCGTGGGGGAGAAGACCGCGACCAAGTGGATCAGCGAGTTCGGCTCGCTCGACGAACTGGTGCGCCGGGCCGACGAGGTCAAGGGCAAGGTCGGCGACAAGCTGCGCGAGCACCTCGGCCAGGTCATCCACAACCGCATGCTCACCGAGCTGCGCCGCGACGTCGCGATCGACGTCGAGCCGGCCGGCCTGACCATGGGCCAGTGGGACCGCGAGGAGATCAACAAGCTGCTCGACAGCCTCCAGATCCGGGGCGAGCTGCGCGAGCGCCTGTTCAAGGTGCTCGGCACCGCCGAGCCCGAGGTCCAGGGCGGCTTCGAGGCCGACATCGTCACCCTGGAGCCCGGCGGCGTGGCCGCCTGGCTCGGCGCCCTGCCTTCGGGCCGCACCGGCCTGGCCTTCGCCGGGTCGTGGGGCAGCGGCACCGGCCGCATCGACGCCATGGCCTTCGCGGCGGCCGGCGGCTCGGCCGCCTACCTCGACCTCACCCGGCTGACCGCCGACGACGAGGCCGACCTGGCCGCCTGGCTGGCCGACGAGACGATCGAGAAGGCCGTCCACGACAGCAAGGGCCCGCTGCTCGGCCTGTGGGCCCAGGGCCTCGACCTGCGCGGCCTCACCTGCGACACCGCCCTGGCCGCCTACCTGGCGATGCCCGGCCAGCGCTCCTTCCCGCTCGACGACCTGGTGCTGCGCTACCTCCACCGCACTCTGGAGAACACCGCCGACGCCGGCGGCCAGACCAGCCTGTTCGACGACGCCGACGACACCGTGGCCCGCGACCTGGCGATGAGGGCCGTGGCCGTGCTCGACCTGGCCGAGGCGCTCGAAGGCCACCTGTCGCAGCGCGGCGGCGCCCGCCTGGTGACCGAGGTCGAGCTGCCGCTGGTCCGGGTGCTGGCCGAGGTCGAACGGGCCGGCATCGCCGCCGACGCCGAATACCTCGCCGCGCTGGAGGCCGAGTTCGCCGCTGCCGTGAAGATGGCCGTCGACGCCGCCCACGCGGCCGTGGGGGAGCAGTTCAACCTCGGCTCGCCCAAGCAGCTCCAGGAGATCTTCTTCGAGCGGCTCAACCTGCCGAAGACCAAGAAGATCAAGACCGGCTACAGCACCGACGCCGACCAGCTCGCCTGGCTCGCCACCCAGACCGAGCACGAGCTGCCCACGATCATGCTCCGCCACCGCGACCAGCAGAAGCTGCGCACCACGGTCGAGGGCCTGATCAAGGAGGTCGCCGACGACGGCCGCATCCACACCACGTTCAACCAGATCATCGCCGCGACCGGCCGCCTGTCGTCGGAGAAGCCGAACCTGCAGAACATCCCGATCCGCACCGCCGAGGGCCGCCGCATCCGCAAGGGCTTCGTGGTCGGCCCCGGCTACGAGACCCTGCTGACGGCCGACTACAGCCAGATCGAGCTGCGCATCATGGCCCACCTGAGCGGCGACCGCTCGCTCATCGAGGCCTTCGGCTCGGGCCACGACTTCCACGCCGCCACCGCCGCCAAGGTCTTCGACACCACGCCCGAGTCGGTCACGGGCGAGATGCGCGCCAAGATCAAGGCGATGAACTACGGCCTGGCCTACGGCCTGAGCGACTTCGGCCTCTCGGGCCAGCTCAACATCCCGGTGGCCGAGGCCCGCGCGCTGAAAGAGGAGTACTTCGAGGAGTTCGGCGGCATCCGCGACTTCCTCAACGCCATCGTCGCCCAGGCCCGCACCGACGGCTACACCTCCACCATCATGGGCCGCCGCCGCTACCTGCCCGACCTGACCAGCGACAACCGCCAGCGCCGCGAGATGGCCGAGCGCATGGCCCTCAACGCCCCCATCCAGGGCAGCGCGGCCGACATCATCAAGGTCGCCATGCTCAACGTCCAGCGGGCGATCGCCGGCATGCGCTCCCGCATGCTCCTCCAGGTCCACGACGAACTCGTCTTCGAGGTCCACCCCGGCGAACTCGACGACCTCCGCCAGGTGGTCGTCAAGGAGATGGCCGCCGCCTACGACCTGACCGTGCCCCTCGACGTCTCGGTGGGCGTCGGCCCCAACTGGGAGGACGCGGGCCACTGAGAACTTCTCCTTCCGTTACGCCTCCGCCCGGCCGGCCCCGACCACCGCGCCCGGTCCGAGACGGTCTTTGTCGGGTTTTCGCCTCCTTCTGGAACGTGATCACGACTAGGGTCAGATGATTGTGCGGAAGGTTGTCTCCCTGACCGGTGTGGCCAACGTCGTGGTGGTCACGCTCGGGCTGATCGCGCTCTCGCTCATGCGCGGGCCGGCCTCCCCGCCCCGCGGCGGGGTGCCCCACACCGAGGCCCAGAAGAAGCCCGAGCAGAGTCAGCAGGCCCCGCCCCAGCCCGTGTTACCCGGCTTCGCCTTACCCGCCCCCGTCGAGGCGACCGAGGAGTCGGCCCGGGAGGCGAAGGCCAACGAGGTCGGGCTGGTGCCGGTGCTCATGTACCACCGCATCCGGTGGGACCGCAGCGCGTCCATCGACCGCACCCCCAAGCAGTTACGCGTCGAGCTCGAACGCCTCGCGCGGGCCGGCTACGTGCCCGTCACGGCGGCCGAGTTCGTCGAGGGCCGCATGGACGTCGCCGCCGGGGCCCATCCGGTCGTGCTCACCTTCGACGACGGCAACCCCAGCCACTTCGCCCTCGGCGACGACGGCGTGCCGATGAAGGACACCGCCGTCCAGATCATCCTCGCGGTGGCCGAGAAGTACCCCTCGTTCCGCCCCGTCGCCACCTTCTACGTCAACCGCGAGCCCTTCGGCCTCAAGGGCAGGGACGCCCAGAAGGCGGGCGTGCGGTGGCTGATGGACCACGGCTTCGAGGTCGCCAACCACACCTACGCCCACAAAGACCTGCGCAGCCTGTCGAACAAGAAGGTCAGCGAGCAGATCGTGCGCGGCGAGCGGCTGCTCAGGCAACTGGGAGTGGAAGATTTCTCCACGTTCGCCCTACCGTTCGGCTCGCGCCCGAGAAAGGGCTCGCTGGGCCGGGGCGGGTCGTGGGACGGCGACAAGTACAGGTACGAGGGCGTGTTCCTGGCCGGGGCCGAGCCGTCCAAATCCCCCTTCGCCAAGGGCTACGACGCCCGGCAGATCCAGCGCATCCAGTCGAACGGGCTGGCCGGCGACTGCCGCAAATGGTGCTCGACCTACTGGCTCAAGTGGCTCGACGACCACCCCGAGCAGCGCTACACGGCCGACGGAGACCCGGACACCCTTTCGCTGCCCCGCCAACTTCGCGCCAATGTTGCGTCAAAGCGTGGCAAAAAGGTTATCTACTATTAAGCTGCGTCCCGGGCCTCCGGATTGACCCCGCTCGCCAGGTCTCATATGCTGATCGCTGCGCTGTGGGCTCGCGCGCGCCTCGAAGGGAGCGGGCTCGCGCTCGCTCAATCCTGATCCCCGGCTTGAACGAAGCAGGCCTGCTGCGCCTCGACACAACGACATCTGTCCGGTTCGGAGCAATTCCACACATGACGAGCAGCACTGAGGCCACCTCGAACACCCCGCAGGTAGCGGTCAACGACATCGGTTCCGAGGAGGCCTTCCTCGCCGCGATCGACGAGACCATCAAGTACTTCAACGATGGCGACATCGTCGAAGGCACCGTCGTCAAGGTCGATCGAGACGAGGTCTTGCTCGACATCGGCTACAAGACCGAGGGTGTCATCCCCTCGCGTGAGCTTTCGATCAAGCACGACGTCGACCCCGCTGAGGTCGTCGAGGTCGGCGAGCACGTCGAGGCCCTGGTTCTCCAGAAGGAGGACAAGGAAGGCCGTCTGATCCTGTCCAAGAAGCGCGCCCAGTACGAGCGCGCCTGGGGCACGATCGAGAAGATCAAGGACGAGGACGGCATCGTCACCGGCACGGTCATCGAAGTTGTCAAGGGTGGTCTCATCCTCGACATCGGCCTGCGTGGCTTCCTCCCGGCGTCCCTGGTCGAGATGCGCCGCGTGCGCGACCTGCAGCCCTACGTCGGCCGTGAACTCGAGGCCAAGATCATAGAGCTCGACAAGAACCGCAACAACGTGGTTCTGTCGCGCCGTGCCTGGCTGGAGCAGACCCAGTCCGAGGTCCGCCAGACCTTCCTCAACACCCTCCAGAAGGGCCAGGTCCGCAAGGGCGTCGTGTCCTCGATCGTCAACTTCGGCGCCTTCGTCGACCTTGGCGGCGTCGACGGTCTGGTCCACGTCTCCGAGCTTTCCTGGAAGCACATCGACCACCCCTCCGAGGTCGTCGAGGTCGGCCAGGAGGTCACGGTCGAGGTCCTCGACGTCGACATGGAGCGCGAGCGCGTCTCCCTGTCGCTCAAGGCGACCCAGGAAGACCCGTGGCAGCAGTTCGCCCGCACCCACCAGATCGGCCAGGTCGTTCCCGGCCGGGTCACCAAGCTGGTGCCGTTCGGTGCGTTCGTCCGGGTCGAGGAGGGCATCGAGGGCCTGGTCCACATCTCCGAGCTGGCCGAGCGCCACGTGGAGATCCCGGAGCAGGTCGTCCAGGTCGGCGACGAGATCTTCGTGAAGATCATCGACATCGACCTCGACCGTCGTCGGATCAGCCTGTCGCTCAAGCAGGCCAACGAGGGCGCCGGCGTCGACGTCGAATTCGACCCGACCCTCTACGGCATGGCCGCGACCTACGACGACCAGGGCAACTACATCTACCCCGAGGGCTTCGACGCCGAGACCGGCGAGTGGCTCGAGGGCTTCGACAAGCAGCGCGAGGAGTGGGAGCGGCAGTACGCCGAGGCCCAGTCGCGCTTCGAGGCGCACAAGAAGCAGGTCGAGCAGGCCCGCGCTGAAGACGCCGAGGCCAGCGAGGCCGCGCCGTCGTCCTACAGCGGCGAGACCCAGACGACCAGCCAGTCGACCGGTGGCGCCCTGGCCTCCGACGAGGCGCTGGCCGCTCTCCGCGAGAAGCTCGCGGGTGGCCAGAGCTAAGTAGCTCGACGAGAGCCCCGTCCACTCCGGTGGGCGGGGCTTTCTGTTGCGCTAATTTTGATCTACTTTGTAAAGGCGCCGGGCCGGGTAAGGTGGCGCGATGGTCATCATCGAGCGCGCCGAGCCCCTCGACGCCGGGGAGATCCTCACCCTCCAGCGCGCCGCCTACGTCAGCGAGGCCCAGCTCTACGGCGACCCCTTCATCGCCCCGCTGGTCGAGTCGCTGGAGCAGCTCCGCAAGGCCGTCGAGAGCGCCGTCCTGCTCAAGGCCGTCGACGGCGGCCGGGTGGTCGGCGCCGTGCGCGGCCTGGTCGCCGACGTGACCCCCGGCACCACCGCCGGCCGCGCCTGCGTCGTCGGCCGCCTCGTCGTGGCCCCCGACCGCCAGGGCGGCGGCATCGGCACCGCCCTCCTGGAGGCCCTCCACGAGCGGGTGCTCGCCGAGCACCCCGACGTGCGCGCCTTCGACCTGTTCACCGGCCACCTGTCCGACGCCAACCTGCGCCTCTACAAGCGCCTCGGGTACGCCGAGACGCGCCGCGAACGCGTGCAGGACCACCTGACGATGGTGCACATGCGACGGGTCGTCCAGCCGTGAAGATCGGGCTCACCGGCGGCATCGGGTCGGGCAAGAGCGAGGTCAGCCGGCGCCTGGGCGAACGCGGCGCGGTCGTCATCGACGCCGACAAGATCGCCCGCGAGGTGGTCGAGCCGGGCACCGAGGGCCTGGCCGAGGTCGTGGCGGCCTTCGGCGAGGGCGTGCTGCGGGCCGACGGCTCCCTCGACCGGGAGAAGCTCGGGTCGATCGTCTTCTCCGATTCCGGGAAGCTGGCTATCCTGAACGGCATCGTCCACCCGAAGGTGGGCGCGCGGGTCCAGGAGCTGCTCGACGACGTGCCGGCCGGGGGAGTGGTGGTCTACGACGTGCCGCTGCTCGCGGAGAACAAGCTGGCCCCCACCTTCGACCAGGTGATCGTCGTCGACACGGCCGACGAGGTCCGGATCAGGCGGCTGGCGGAGAACCGCGGCATGTCCGAGGCCGACGCCCGGGCCCGGATCGCGGCCCAGGCGACCCGGGAGGAACGACTGGCGGTCGCCGATTTCGTGATCGACAACAACGGCGGCCTCACGGAGCTCGACCGCCAGATCGACGAGGTCTGGGCCCGGTTGTCACCGGGCTGAACGGCTACCAGCCCATGTACAGCACGATCGTGTGGGATTCCGCTTTCGTTGCGCCCATCGTGGGCCCAGGAACGGAAAACGGCCTCCGCCCCCGCGGAAGCCGTACCGGAGAAGCAGAGGTCAGAACCAGCCGCGGCGCTGGGCCATCTGGTGGAGGCCGTTGTTGAGGGCCTGCTCGGCCGCGCCGAGGTCGCCGTTGAGGGGGACCGTGAAGCGGTTGTAGGTGTCATGGCTGGAGCTCATGAAGCCGCCGCGCTTGTCGGCCTCCAGGATGACGTCCATCGAGTGGGGGTTGGTGATGAAGGTCAGCTCCAGGGCGTTGAAGTGGCGGCTCCACTGGGGGCCGGCGTAGTACTCGATCTCCTGGAAGAACGGCATGCGGGAGCCCTGGAGGGTGCCGCGCTCGAGGTCGGCCTTGCTGAACCGGAAGCCCTGGCGGTCGAGCGCCATGATCAGGTGCTCCTGGATGGGGAGCGGGGTGACGAACAGCGGGTCGAGGTCACCCTTGTCGAGGGCGCCGGCGAGGGCGAGCTCGGTCTTCACGCCGAGCTTCATGCCGCGCAGCGGGTGGCCGCCGATGGCGCTGATCGGGGTCTCCCACGGGACCGGGATCTGGAAGGGCGCGGAGTGGCGGGCGCCGGCGGTCAGGTGGAACGGGCCGGCCACCTGCTGGCGCAGGAAGCTGTAGTTGGCGTTGTACTCGTTGTCACCGCTCTCGACCTCGACGACGGCCGTGAAGTCGATGAAGATGCCCTCGACGTTGTAGTCGCTGCCGCCGCCCACGAAGTTGACCTGGCCGGAGAGGGTCTCGCCGGGACGGACGGTCGAGGTTGCGAGGACGGTGTCGACCTCTACGCCGGCCCCGAAGGCGGCCATGAGCTTGCGGAAGACCATTTCAGGAGGCTCCTACTGAATTGTGACGGTTGATCGCTCTAACGGCCGGTTCGTGCCGCCGGGTTCCCCAACCTGGTGCGAACGTAACCTAACGAGGCTGACTTGCCGCCCGCTTGCAAACGGGTGACCCCGGAATTGTCGGTGGGGGAGCGTAGGTTATGGAGGCGTGAGGCCGGTAACAGATTTGCAGCGCAAGGTGGCGCCCTTCCAGGTCGTCACAGAGATGTCGCCGTCCGGTGACCAGCCGTCGGCCATCGCCGACCTTGAGCGCCGGGTGAGCGCGGGTGACAAGGACACCGTCGTCCTCGGCGCGACCGGAACCGGTAAGACCGCGACCGTGGCCTGGCTGGTCGAGAGGCTCCAGCGGCCCGCCCTGGTGATGCAGCCCAACAAGACGCTCGCGGCCCAGTTCGCCAACGAGCTGCGCGAGATGCTGCCCAACAACGCGGTCGAATACTTCGTCAGCTACTACGACTACTACCAGCCCGAGGCGTACGTTCCGCAGAGCGACACCTACATCGAGAAGGACTCCTCGATCAACGAGGAGGTCGAGCGGCTGCGCCACTCGGCGACCAACTCGCTGCTGACCCGCCGCGACACGATCGTGGTGGCGTCGGTGTCGTGCATCTACGGCCTGGGCACCCCGCAGGAATACGTCGACCGCATGCTGCGCCTGAAGGTCGGCCAGGAGATCGAGCGCGACCGCCTGCTCCGCCGCCTGGTCGACATGCAGTACGCCCGCAACGACCTGGCCTTCACCCGGGGCACGTTCCGGGTCCGCGGCGACACGATCGAGATCATTCCTCAGTACGAGGAGCTCGCCGTCCGCATCGAGATGTTCGGCGACGAGGTCGAGAAGCTCGCCACGCTCCACCCGCTGACGGGCGAGGTGATCACCGAAGACGACGAGCTCTACATCTTCCCGGCCTCCCACTACGTGGCCGGTCCCGAGCGCATGGAGCGCGCGATCAACGGCATCGAGGCCGAGTTGTCGGGGCGGCTGGCCGAGCTGGAGGGCCAGAACAAGCTGCTGGAGGCCCAGCGGCTGCGCATGCGCACGACCTACGACATCGAGATGATGCGCCAGATCGGCTCGTGCTCCGGCATCGAGAACTACTCCCGCCACATCGACGGCCGTGAGGCCGGCACGGCGCCCTACACCCTGCTCGACTACTTCCCCGAAGACTTCCTGCTGGTCTTGGACGAGTCCCACCAGACCGTCCCGCAGATCGGCGCGATGTACGAGGGCGACGCCTCCCGCAAGCGCACCCTGGTCGACCACGGGTTCCGCCTGCCGTCGGCGATGGACAACCGCCCGCTGAAGTGGGAGGAGTTCCTCGACCGCATCGGCCAGACGGTCTACCTGTCGGCCACGCCGGGCCCCTACGAGATGGGCCGGTCGAAGGGCGAGTTCGTCGAGCTGGTCATCCGCCCGACGGGCCTGGTCGACCCCGAGGTCGTGATCAAGCCGACGAAGGGCCAGATCGACGACCTGATGGAGGAGATCCGCGCCCGCGCCGAGCGCGACGAGCGGGTCCTGGTCACCACGCTGACCAAGAAGATGTCCGAAGACCTGACCGACTACCTGCTCGAGAACGGCATCCGGGTCCGCTACCTGCACAGCGAGGTCGACACGCTGCGGCGCATCGAGCTGCTGCGCGAGCTGCGGGTGGGTGAGTTCGACGTCCTGGTCGGCATCAACCTGCTCCGCGAGGGCCTCGACCTGCCCGAGGTCTCGCTGGTGGCCATCCTCGACGCCGACAAGGAGGGCTTCCTCCGGTCGGAGACGTCCCTGATCCAGACGATCGGCCGCGCGGCCAGAAACGTCTCGGGCCAGGTCCACATGTACGCCGACAAGATCACCCCCAGCATGGAACGGGCGATCGACGAGACCAACCGGCGCCGGGCCAAGCAGATCGCCTACAACGAGGCGGCCGGCATCGACCCCCAGCCGCTCCGCAAGAAGATCGCCGACATCCTCGACTCGCTCAACCGCGAAGACGCCGACACCGCCGAACTCCTGGGCGGCGGCGGCCGCCAGCAGTCGCGTGGCAAGGCGCCGGTGCCGGGCCTGAAGTCCCGTCAAGCGGGTCAGCACGCCAAGGCGATCGTGGGCGACATGCCCCGTGCGCAGCTCGAATCCCTGGTCGAGTCGCTGACCGAACAGATGCACGCGGCAGCGGCCGACCTGCAGTTCGAGGTCGCAGCGCGGTTGCGCGACGAGATCAAGGAACTCAAGCGCGAGGTCCGCGACATGAAGACGGCGGGGGTCGGGTGATCTGAGCGCGGGCGGGCGTTAGTCAGACGGGGTGAGCGCCACGCGGCCGAACTAAAGCAACCGTGCCCGATGGCATGGCCGTCATAGTTCGGTCGTGCGCACCCTGTTCCTGCCGGCTGGGTGGCCGGGGTTTAGCGCCCCTGCGAAATTTGATTTGGGAGCTGGGGTAAGGCGGATCGGGCATGGCATGGCCGTGATCGTTCGGTCGTGCGCACCCGGCCCCCGTCGGCTGCGCGGCGGGGATTCAGCCGCCTGGCGCATTTGGTGCGAGGGCTGGGGTGAGGCGGATCGGGCATGGCATGGTGGTCATTGTTCGGTCGTGCGCACACAGTCCTTGGCGGCTGGGTGGCGGGGGTCCGACGCGCCGGGCGCATGTGATGCGGGAGCTGGAGTGAGGCGGGTCGGGCATCACATGGCCGTGATCGTTCGGCCGCGCGCACCCGGTCCTTGGCGGCTGCGCGGCGGGGGTCTGGCGCATCTGGTGCGGGAGCTCGGGTGAGGCGGGTCGGGCATGACGTGGCCGTCATCGTTCGGTCGCGCGCACTCGGTCCCAGGTGCGCTTGGCACGTCTGATGTGGGAGTTGGGATGAGGCGGGTCGACTACGACCGGGAGCAGTATCGCGACTACGCGCGGGGCCGGGCGCTGACCGGGCGGCAGCGGCGGGTGTGGCTCGATGCCTTCTCGGCGGTGTTGCCGCAGCGGCGGCCGTTGGACGGGCTCGACGTCGGCTCGGGCACCGGGCGGTTCACGCCCGCGTTGGCCGAGGAGTTCGGGCCGGTCATCGGGGTCGATCCGTCGGTGCGGATGCGGGAGGTCGCGCAGGAGTTGTCGCGGCATCCCGATGTGCGTTATCTGGCGGGTTCCGCCGAAGACCTGCCGGTGGAGTCCGGCAGTGCCGACTACGCGCTCATGTTCCTGTCCTGGCACCACGTCCAGGAGAAGCGGCGGGCGGCGCGGGAGCTGGCGCGGGTGCTCCGGCCGGGCGGGCGGTTGTTACTTCGGGCGAACTTCAGCGATCACCATCCCCGCCCGTGGTGGCTGGAGCACTTCGACCGGGGCTTCGAGATCGACGCCGCCCTGTTCCAGCCGCTCCACGAGGTCATCGAGATCTTCACGTCGGCCGGGTGGCGGGTGGCGAGCTTCGGGACCGTCGTCCAGCCGTCGTCCGGCACCCGTGAGGAGGTGCTCCAGAGGCTGCGGCTGCGTACCTTGTCCTTCTTCGCCCAGTTGGGCCCTCAGGAGCTGGAGGAGGGCTTTGAGCGGCTCGAGAGGGCCGTGGCGGCCGATCCCGGGGCGCCGGCGCCGGAGTTCTCCGACACGCTGCTCACTCTCGAGCGGCCCGCGACGCCTTCGCCAGGGCCCGGTTCCGCCTGAAACGGGAGGCTTTGCGCAGGGCTGCCCAGCCGATTGCGATCATCGCCGCCAGGAAGACCAGCACCAGCACGGGCAGGAACACCGCCACGAGGCTGAGCGACAACGAGCCGGCGTCCTCCACGGTGCTCACGACGGGCGCTCCGACGCCCGCTGTGGTGGCGTTCACCACCGGGCGGGTGCCCGACTTCACGAGGTGGACGATCAGCGCCGTCACGATGCCCAGGATCCAGCCGACCGCCGGGTGCTCGGCCATCCAGGTCGAGTTGTCGAGCTGGGAGGCCGCCGAGGTCGCGCTGAAGACCACGCCGCCGGCCGCGGGGCGGACCGCGGTCTGGATCATGTCGTTCACGTGGTCGACGACCGGGACCTTGTCCAGGACGAACTCGGCCAGTAACAGCACGCCGATGATGCCGAGCACCCAGCCGTTCGACAACCAGGCGTACTCGGACGGCAGCCGTACCGCGTCGGTCACGTTGGCGAGCACGCCGACGACCATGAGCGGGATGTAGGCGTTCAGGCCGGCCGCCGTGGAGAGCCCCAGGCCGGTCAGTGTCGCGAACACAGCAGATCGTCCTCCCTTCGAGGGGACAACGACCCACTATTACGAAATATCCCCGGAACTTCCCGCGATCCGCATCAACCGGACCTCCGGCGCGACCCAGCCCTCCTCGGGGGAGTACTGCCGCACGATCTTGGCGGGCACCCCCGCGATCACGCAGTGGTCCGGGAACTCGCCCCTGACCACCGCCCCACCGGCCACGACGCACTGGCGGCCGATCGTGGTGCCGGGCAGCACGATGGCCCCGGTGCCGAGCCAGGAGCCCGCGCCGATGCTGACCGGATTGTTACGCGGCCACTGGCGTCCGACCGGGATCTCCGGGTCGTCGTAGACGTGGTTCTGGTCGGTGATGTAGACGTACGGGCCGGTGAAGACGTGGTCGCCGATGTCGATCGAGTGGTGGCCGACGATGTGGCTGCCGCGGCCGATCGAGCAGGAGCCGCCGATGCGGACGAGGGAGTCGGGGCCGAGGTCCACGCCCGGGCCCATCCCGGCCGAGATGGAGACCCGTTCGCCGATCAGGGTGTGGTCGCCGATCTCGATCCACTGCTCGCCGAAGATGGCTCCGACCGGGAACGCGATGCAGACGCCGTCGCCCAGTTTGCGGAACCGGTAGCCGGCCGGGGAGAGGGGGGTGAGGGCCCCGGCCTCGCGGATGTACGCCCACATCCGGTGGATCAGACGGCCCATCAACCGTTGCCGCATCGACATAACGGATCAAGTTACCTTCTTGTGAAATCCCCGCCTATGGCGGGTTCCCGCACGTGGGTGAGCTGGGGACACCAGGATTTGATAGGCTCGAAGCCCGTGGACATGGCCGACACTTTTTCGGACCACGGGAGACCCCTTGCGCAACGCCGTTAGCACCAAACATCTGTTCGTCACCGGCGGCGTCGCCTCCAGCCTCGGCAAGGGCCTCACGGCCTCGAGTCTCGGCCGGCTGCTCAAGCTCCGTGGCCTTCGCGTGACGATGCAGAAACTCGACCCCTACCTGAACGTCGACCCCGGAACGATGAACCCGTTCCAGCACGGTGAAGTCTTCGTCACCGACGACGGAGCGGAGACCGACCTCGACGTCGGCCATTATGAACGTTTCCTCGACACCGAGTTGCACGGTTCGGCGAACGTCACGACCGGACAGGTCTACTCCAACGTGATCGCCAAGGAGCGGCGCGGGGAGTACCTGGGCGACACCGTCCAGGTGATCCCGCACATCACGAACGAGATCAAAGACCGCATCCGCGGCATGGCCGGCCCCGACGTCGACGTCGTCATCACCGAGGTCGGCGGCACCGTCGGCGACATCGAGTCGCTGCCCTTCCTCGAGGCCGTACGCCAGGTGCGCCACGAGGTGGGCCGCGACAACGTCTTCTTCCTGCACGTCTCGCTGCTGCCCTACATCGGGCCCAGCGGCGAGCTGAAGACCAAGCCGACCCAGCACTCCGTCGCCGCGCTGCGCAGCATCGGCATCCAGCCCGACGCGATCGTGTGCCGATCAGACCGGCCGATCACGACCTCGCTCAAGCGCAAGATCAGCCTGATGTGCGACGTCGACGAGGACGCGGTCGTCTCGGCCGTCGACGCCCCCTCGATCTACGACATCCCCAAGGTGCTGCACGCCGAGGGCCTCGACGCCTACGTCGTGCGCCGCCTGGGCCTGCCGTTCCGCGACGTCGAGTGGACCGAGTGGGACCAGCTCCTCAAGCGGGTGCACAAGCCGTCGAAGGAGGCCACCATCGCGCTGGTCGGCAAGTACGTCGACCTGCCCGACGCCTACCTGTCGGTCACCGAGGCCCTGCGCGCGGGCGGCTTCGCCAACGACGCCCGCGTCAACATCCGGTGGGTGACCAGCGACGACTGCCAGACCCCCGAGGGGGCGGCCCGCGAGCTCGACGGCGTCGACGGGGTGCTCATCCCCGGCGGCTTCGGCGTGCGCGGCATCGAGGGCAAGATCGGCGCGATCCGGCACGCCCGCGAGAACAAGATCCCGCTGCTCGGCATCTGCCTGGGCATGCAGGGCATGGTCATCGAGGCGGCCCGCAACCTGGCCGGCATCGAGGAGGCCAACAGCGCCGAGTTCGACCCCGACGTCAAGCACCCGGTCATCTCGACGATGGCCGACCAGGAGGACGTCGTCGCCGGCGAGCGCGACATGGGCGGCACGATGCGCCTGGGCATGTACACCGCCAAGCTCGGCGAGGGCTCGCTGGCCCGCCAGCTCTACGGCAAGGCCAAGGCCGACGAGCGCCACCGCCACCGCTACGAGGTCAACAACGCCTACCGCGAGCGCCTGGAGAAGGTCGGCGTGGTCTTCTCGGGCCTGTCGCCCGACGGCCGCCTGGTCGAATACGCCGAGCTGGCCTCCGACCTGCACCCGTTCTTCATCGGCACGCAGGCGCACCCCGAGTTCCGCTCGCGCCCGACCCGCGCCCACCCGCTGTTCCGCGGGCTGATCGCGGCCTCGATCGCGCGCGCCGAGGGCGGCGCCAAGGCGGTGAAGGCCAAGTGACCGTGGCCGACGTGCGCGAGCGGTGGGAGGTCACCGCCTCGCGCGAGCGGTTCTCGGCCCGGATCATCTCGGCCGTGACCGACACGGTCGTCATGCCGGGCGGCGAGACCGCCGACCGCGACTACGTGAAGCACCCCGGTTCGGTGGCCGTGGCCGCGGTCGACGACGCCGGGCGGGTGCTGCTGCTGCGGCAGTACCGCCACCCCGTCCAGCGGCTGCTGTGGGAGCTGCCGGCGGGCATCCGCGACGTGCCGGGGGAGCCGCTGGTCGACTGCGCGGCGCGCGAGCTGGCCGAGGAGGCCGGATACCGCGCCCGGACCTGGCACACCCTGGTCGACCTCTACACCTCGCCGGGCATGAGCGACGAGCGCATCCGCGTCTTCCTGGCCAGGGATCTGGAAAGGATTCCTGACGAAGAGAACACCTACGTCCGGCATCACGAAGAGATCGACATGCCGGTGGAATGGGTACCTCTGGACGAAGCGGTAGAGAAGGCGCTGGCCGGAATGATCCACAATTCCCCCGCCATCGCCGGTATTCTCGCCGCGTACGCCGCATCCTCCGACGACTACAAGGGCCTGCGGGCCGCGAGCGCGCCGGAGGCCTGAACCAGGGGACCTACGCTGAGCTCGCCGGAAGCCGTACTCACCAGCTACCTCGCCCACCTGGCGGTGGAGCGGGGCCTTTCGGCGAACACGCTGGCCTCATACCGCCGTGACCTGCGTCGTTACGTCGACCATCTGACCGCCCGCGGCCTGGTCGCCATCGGCCAGGTCGCCGAGTCCGACGTGGTGGCGTTCCTGGCCGCGCTGCGGGAGGGCGACGACGATCATCCGGCCCTGGTCGCCAGTTCGGCGGCCAGGGCCGTCTCGGCGGTCAGGGGGCTCCACCGGTTCGCGCTGCGCGAGGGCGTCTCGGGGCACGACCCGGCCAACCAGGTGCGGCCCCCGCGCACGCTGCGGCGGCTGCCGAAGGCGATCACCGTCGACGACGTGGAGCGCCTCATCGCCGCGTCGGGTCCCGACGAGTCCCCCCTGACGTTCCGGAACCGGGCCCTGCTCGAGGTCCTGTACGGAACCGGCGCCCGCATCTCCGAAGCGGTGGGCCTGGCCGTCGACGACATCGCCGCGGCCTCCCAGGTGGTGCTGCGCGGCAAGGGCGGCACCACCAGGATCGTCCCGCTGGGCCGCTACGCCCGCTCGGCCCTCGACGCCTACCTCGTGCGCGCGCGTCCCCAGATCGCCTCTCACGGCCGGGGGACCCCGGCTCTGTTCCTGAACGCCCGGGGCGGCCGGCTGACCCGTCAGGGCGCCTGGGAGGTCCTCCAGTCGGCGGCCGACCGGGCCGGCCTGTCGGGGGTGTCGCCCCACATGCTGCGCCACTCGTTCGCCACCCACCTGCTCGACGGCGGCGCCGACGTCAGGGTGGTGCAGGAACTGCTCGGCCACGCCTCGGTGACCACCACCCAGGTTTACACGCTCGTGACGGTCGACAAGCTCAGAGAGGTGTACGCCGCCGCGCATCCCCGTGCCCGCAGGTGATTCAGTTCCGTTACCCTGGCTTTGCTTGGGCGCGGCGCCTTGCCGCATACGTGACTACCCTCTAGATTCGGTCCGATTCGGGACCGTCAGGGAGGATCAACAGGTGACTGCGACCACAGACGAGACGTGGACCGCGGGGAACCCGGGTGCCCTGGGTCCGACCGGGCGCCCCCGCCCCGTCTTCCCCGAGCCGCCGGTGCCCGAGAACCACGGCCCGGCGCGGGTCGTCGCCATGGTGAACCAGAAGGGCGGCGTCGGCAAGACGACCACCACCATCAACCTCGGCGCCGCGTTAGCCGAGGTCGGGCAGAAGGTGCTGCTGGTCGACTTCGACCCGCAGGGCGCCCTGTCGGTGGGCCTGGGCATCGACCCCCGCCCGCTCGAGACGACGATCTACGACCTCCTGATGGAGGAGCCCGACGTCACCGCCGAAGACGTGCTGCTCGGCACCAGCGTCGAGGGCATGGACCTGCTCCCCAGCAACATCTTCCTGTCCGGCGCGGAGATCCGGCTGGTCAACGAGGTCGCCCGGGAATACGCCCTCCAGCGCAGCCTGGAGCCCCTGCTCCCGTACTACGACATTTGCCTGATCGACTGCCAGCCCTCACTCGGCCTGCTGACGGTCAACGCGCTGACCTGCGCCCACAGCGTCATGATCCCCCTGGAGTGCGAGTTCTTCGCGCTGCGCGGCGTGGCCCTGCTGATGGAGTCGATCTCCAAGGTCCAGGAGCGCCTCAACAAGAACCTCGAGATAGACGGCCTCCTCGCCACCATGTACGACCCCCGCACCCTCCACGCCCGCGAGGTGCTGGCCACGATCATGCAGGGTTTCGGCGACAAGGTCTTCCACACGGTCATCAACCGCACCGTGCGCTTCCCCGACGCGACCCTGGCCGGTGAGCCGATCACCCAGTTCGACCCGGGTTCGATGGGCGCCACCGCCTACCGCGAGCTGGCCCGCGAGGTGCTGGCCCGCTGGCCCGCGCGCCTGTAGAGCGCGGCCGTCGCGAACACGCGGGACAATGGCTCGGTGACCGAGCCGGAGACCACCGCGCCAGCCGAAGGGTTCCACGTCCACCTTGAGGTGTTCGAGGGGCCCTTCGACCTGCTTCTCGGGCTGATCGCCAAGCACAAGCTCGACATCACCGAGGTCTCGCTCAGCAAGGTCACCGACGAGTTCATCTCCTACATCCGCTCGCGCGGGCCCGAATGGGACCTCGACCAGACCAGCCACTTCCTGCTGGTCGCGGCCACCCTGCTCGACCTCAAGGCGGCCCGGCTGCTGCCGACCGGCGAGGTGGAGGACGAGGAGGACCTCGCCCTCCTGGAGGCCCGTGACCTGCTGTTCGCGCGGTTGCTGCAGTACCGGGCGTACAAGGAGGTGGCGAAGATCTTCTCCGGCCGGATGGCCGAGGAGGCGCTGCGGTTCCCGCGCCTGGTGCCGCTGGAGCCCGCGTTCGCGAACCTGCTGCCCGAGCTGGTGCTCGGGATCGGGCCCGAACGGCTGGCCGAGATCGCCCGCCGGGCGTTCACGCCGAAGCTGCCGCCGACCGTTTCGATCACCCACATGTACCAACCACTCGCCTCGGTACGCGAACAGGCCGCTATCCTGGTCGAGCGGTTGCGCCGGGCGGGCACCGCGACGTTCCGGGCGCTGACCTCCGACTGCGCCGGCCCTTTCGAAGTGGTGGCGAGGTTCCTCGCCGTCCTCGAACTGTTCCGCGAGGCGGCGGTCTCCTTCGAGCAGGCCGAGCCGCTGGGAGACCTCTACGTGACCTGGACCGGAACCGCCGACGGCACCGTGCTCGTCGGCGACGACTACGACGAGACCCGACAGGGGGAGACCGATGTCTGAGCTGACGATGGGCCTCGAGGCCATCCTGCTCGTCGTCGACGAACCCGTCGCGGAGATCACCCTCGCGCAGGTGCTCGAACGGCCGACCGCCGAGATCGCGGCCGCCCTGCGCGACCTGTCGGCGGAATACACCTCCGCCGGGAGGGGTTTTGACCTGAGAGAGGTCGCCGGAGGATGGCGCCTCTACACCCGCGCCGAATGCGCCCCCCTGGTGGAGCGGTTCGTGCGCGACGGCCAGCAGGCGCGGCTGACCCAGGCCGCGCTCGAGACCCTCGCCGTGGTCGCCTACCGGCAGCCCGTCAGCCGGGCCCGCGTGGCGGCGATCCGCGGCGTCAACAGCGACGGCGTCATGCGCACGCTCGCCGCCCGCGGCCTCGTCGAAGAGGCCGGGACCGACCCGGAGAGCCAGGCCGTGCTCTACCGGACCACCAGCTACTTCCTGGAGAGGCTGGGCCTGCGGGAGCTGTCGGAGCTCCCCGAACTGGCGCCCTTCCTCCCCGACGACGTTGACACCCTTGAGGAGCAACCCAAGTGAACAAGCGCAGCACCCCGTCCGGTGATGGACGCGGTCGAGGCAACTCCTTCCGCGCGGGCCGATCAGGCTCCCGCGGCACCGGCTCGGGCGGCCCCGCCAAACGCGGCGGCTTCGGCGGCGGCTCGTCGGGCGGCGGCTCCGGCTCCCGCGACGACCGCGCCCCGCGCGGCGACAGGAGTTACGGATCCCGCGACGACCGGGCCTCCCGCGCCCCGCGCGAGGACCGAGGCTACGGCTCGCGCGACGACCGCCCCCAGCGTTCCTCCCGCGACGACAACCCCCGCTCCGACCGCCCCTACGGCGACCGGCCCCAGCGCTCCTACGGCGACGACCGCCCCGCCCGCTCCTACGGCGACCGCCCGCAGCGGCCCGGCGGTTCTTACGGCGACCGCCCCCAGCGTTCTGGCGGTTCTTACGGTGACCGGCCCCAGCGGTCCGGTGGATCTTCTTACGGTGACCGCCCGCAGCGTTCTGGCGGTTCCTACGGTGACCGCCCGCAGCGTTCTGGCGGTTCTTACGGCGACCGGCCTCAGCGGTCCGGCAGTTCCTACGGTGACCGGCCTCAGCGGTCCGGCGGGTCTTTCGGTGACCGCCCGCAGCGGCCCTCCGGCGATGACCGCCCCAGCCGTTCCTTCGGCGACCGGCCCCAGCGCTCCTATGGCGACGACCGCCCGCAGCGTTCTTACGGCGACCGGCCCCAGCGGTCTTACGGCGACGACCGTCCCGCGCGTTCCTTCGGGGACCGCCCGCAGCGGCCCGCCCGTGACGACCGTCCCGGCGGCTTCCGGTCGGACCGCCCCTCCGGCGGTGACCGGCCCCAGCGCTCCTACGGCGACGACCGCCCTGCCCGCTCCTTCGGCGACCGGCCGCAGCGGCCTGGCGGTTCTTACGGCGACCGGCCCCAGCGGTCTGGTGGATCTTCTTACGGTGACCGCCCGCAGCGGTCTGGCGGATCTTACGGCGACCGGCCCCAGCGTTCTGGCGGGTCCTTCGGCGATCGGCCGCAGCGGTCCTCCCGTGACGACCGGCCCGAGCGGTCGTTCGAATCGCGTGACGACCGGGGCAACCCCGCCGCCAAGGGCTCCCGGGCGCGGTTCGGCAAGGTCGAGCGGCCCATGCGGGCCGATCGGGGCGGGCGTCGTGACGACGTACAGACCGTTGGGAAGCCGGCGCGGCCCAAGGCCCAGCCCTTCAAGACGTCGGCCCAGCCGAAGCGGGACCCCGACTTCTGGGAGCCCGGTTACCAGGACGAGCGCGACACCACCGAGATCCCCGGCGGCGAGCGGCTGCAGAAGGTGCTCGCGCAGGCGGGCGTCGCCTCGCGGCGCGCGTGCGAGGACATGATCGGTGAGGGGCGCGTCACCGTCGACGGGCAGGTGGTCCGGCGGTTCGGGGCGCGGGTCGACCCGGCCAAGCAGGTCATCCACGTCGACGGCAAGCGCATCCCCACCGCGCCCGACCTCGTCTACTACGCCCTCAACAAGCCCATCGGCGTCGTCTCCACGATGGAGGACCCGGAGGGACGGCCGTGCCTGGCGGACTTCGTCCAGGAACTGGCTCCGCGGCTGTTCCACGTGGGGCGGCTCGACACCGAGACCGAGGGGCTGCTGCTGCTCACCAACGACGGCGAGCTGGCCCACCGGCTGACGCACCCGAGCTACGGGGTGCCGAAGAAGTACTGGGCGAAGGTGCCCGGCCCGGTCCCGCGGGACCTGCACCGGACCCTGCGCAAGGGCGTCGAGCTGGAGGACGGGCTCGCCAAGGTCGACTCGTTCACGATCGTGCAGGAGCACGGTCAGCAGGCGCTCGTCGAGGTCGTGCTCCATGAGGGACGCAAGCACATCGTGCGCCGCCTGCTGGAGGAGACCGGGCACCGCGTGATCGACCTGGCTCGCATCGAGTTCGGGCCGGTCAAGCTCGGCCGGCTCAAGCCGGGTACGATCCGGGCGCTCAGCCTGCACGAAGTCGGCGAGCTCTACGCATCGGTCAAGCTGTAGCCTTTGCGGACGATCAGATAGGAGTCAGGCATATGGTCAGGGCGGTCCGCGGCGCGATCCAGGTTGACGGGAACGACCGTGAGTCGATCATCTCGGGAACCACCGAGCTGGTCACCGAAGTGATGGAGCGAAACCGGCTCACCACCGACGAGGTGATCAGCGTGATCTTCACCGCGACACCCGACCTGACCGCCGAGTTCCCCGCTCTGGCCGCCCGTAAGCTGGGATTCCACGACGTGCCGCTGCTCTGCGCGTCGGAGATCGGCGTCCCGGGCGCGCTGCCCCGCGTGGTGCGGCTGATGGCCCACGTCGCCGTCGACCGCCCGCGCCAGGAGATCCACCACGTCTACCTGCGCGGCGCGGTCGCGCTGCGGGTCGACATCGCTCAATAGATCACCGAGGAAATCCATGACCGAGGGTGGCTCACTCAGCAGTGCTCTGGTCGTCGGCACGGGCCTCATCGGCACGTCGCTGGCGCTGGCGCTGCGCCGCCGTGACATCAGGGTGCTGCTGACCGACCGCGACCCGGGGGCCGTACGGCTGGCCAGCGAACTGGGCGCCGGTGAACCCTGGGACGGCGGCGAGCGGGCCGACATCGCGGTCATCGCGGTGCCGCCGCAGTTCGTCGCCGACCAGCTGCTCGAACTGCAGAAGAACGAGGCGGCCCGGTTCTACACCGACGTGGCCAGCGTGAAGGCCCTGCCGATCGCGCAGGCCGCGGTGCTCGGGTGCGACCTGTCGGTCTTCGTCGCGGGCCATCCGCTGGCGGGGCGGGAGAAGTCCGGCCCCGGCGCGGCCCGCCACGACCTGTTCCTCGGCCGCCCGTGGGCGTTGTGCCCGACGATCGAGTCGAGTCCGCGCACCCGGGAGGCGGTGGCCGAGCTCGTCGCCCTGTGCGGTGGGAACGCCGTCACCATCGGGGCCCAGGAGCACGACCGGGCCGTGGCGGTGATCTCCCACGCCCCCCACGTGGCGGCGGCGGCGGTGGCCGCCCGGCTGGCCGACGCGCCCGAGACGGCGCTCGGCCTCAGCGGCCAGGGCGTCCGCGACGTGACCCGGATCGCGGCCGGCGATCCCGCCCTGTGGACGGGCATCCTGTCCGGGAACGCCGCCCCCGTGGCGGAGGTCCTGGAGGCGGTCGCCGACGATCTCAAGGTGGCGGCGCGGTCGCTGCGCGAGTTCGCGATCGACGGCACCTCGATGGAGGAGGTCATCGACCTGCTCCAGCGGGGCGTGGCCGGCACCGGCCGCATCCCCGGCAAGCACGGCGGGCCCGCGCGCACCTACGCGGTGGTCCAGGTGGTCATCGGCGACCGTCCCGGCGAGCTGGCGCGGTTGTTCCAGGTGGCCGAGCAGGCCGGGGTCAGCATCGAGGACGTCCGGCTGGAGCACGTGCCCGGTCTGCCCCTGGGCGCGGTGGAGCTGTCGGTGCAGCCGGAGGCGGCCGAGATCTTCGCGACCGCGCTGCGGGCGCAGGGCTGGCAGCTGCAGGGCTGACCGCGAAGGCTGTCGGGGCCGGGTCCGCGCCCCGGTAGCCTTTCTGAGGTCGCAACACATACGAGAACAGGGGAGTGGACCGTGCCGGGTCTGGTCGTCGCCATGGACGGGCCTTCGGGGTCGGGCAAGTCGAGCGCGTCCCGCGGGGTGGCCCGTGCGCTGGGCCTGCGTTACCTCGACACGGGGGCGATGTACCGGGCGCTCACCTGGTGGGTGCTCGACCAGGGCATCGACCTGACCGACGCCGAGGCCATCGCGGCGCGGGCCGTCGAGCCGGCGCTGGAGATGTCCACCGACCCCGGGAACCCCGGTGTCACAATCGACGGGATCGACGTCAACGGCCCGATCCGGGAGGCGACCGTGACCGGCGCCGTCTCGGCCGTCGCCGCGGTCCCCGAGGTCCGGGCCCACCTGGTCGCCCTCCAGCGCGCGCTGATCGCCGCGACCCCCGAGGGCATGGTCGTCGAGGGCCGTGACATCGGCACCGTCGTCGCCCCCCAGGCCCCCGTCAAGATCTACCTGACCGCCAGCGCCGAGGCCCGCGCGCGCCGGCGCAACGCCGAGCTGACCGGGTCGACCGTCGAGGCGCAGGTGGCCGACATGGCCCGCCGCGACACGCTCGACTCCACCCGCAAGGCCGACCCGCTGACCATGGCCGCCGACGCGGTCGAGGTCGACACCACTGAGCTGGGGCTCGACGAGGTGATCGCCGAGATCCTGCGGCTCGTGAAGGAGCGCGCCCCGATCGAGGCGCGCTGACAGGAGGAATGCCGCGATGAGCGCGGAGTACGACGACGACGGCTGGATCGAGGCCGAACTGGCCACCCTCGACGTCGAGGGAGGCCACGACGACGAGCCCGATTCGGGTCCGCTGCCCGTCGTGGCGGTGGTGGGTCGCCCCAACGTGGGCAAGTCGACCCTGGTCAACCGCATCATCGGCCGCCGGGAGGCGGTCGTCGAAGACGTCCCCGGCGTGACCCGCGACCGGGTCACCTACGACGCCAACTGGCGGGGGCGCCGGTTCACGCTGGTCGACACCGGCGGGTGGGACCCCGACGCGACCGGCATGGCGCTGAAGATCGCCGAGCAGGCGCAGATCGCGGCCGAGCTGGCCGACGTGATCCTGTTCGTGGTCGACGCCACGGTCGGCATCACCGACTCCGACGAGGCCGTCGGCGGGGTGCTCCGCAAGGCGGGCAAGCCGGTCGTGCTGGCCGCCAACAAGGTCGACAACCAGCTCCAGGAGCTGGAGGCCAACGAACTGTGGTCGCTCGGCCTCGGGCAGCCCTACCCGGTGTCGGCCCTGCACGGCCGCTCCAGCGGCGACCTGCTCGACGTGGTGCTCGACGCGCTGCCTGAGACCCCGCCGCTGAAGTTCGGCGAGCAGCGCGGCCCGCGCCGGGTGGCCCTGCTGGGCAAGCCCAACGTGGGCAAGTCGTCGCTGCTCAACCGGGTCGCCGGTGAGGAGCGGGTGCTGGTCGACCCGATGGCGGGCACCACCCGCGACCCGGTCGACGAGCTGATCGAGCTCGGCGGGGTGCCGTGGCGCTTCATCGACACCGCCGGCATCCGGCGGCGCGACCGCGAGCTCAAGGGCGCCGACTTCTACGCCGCCATGCGCACCCGCGCCGCCCTGGAGCGGGCCGAGGTGGCGATCGTGCTGATCGACGCCTCCGAGGTGCTGACCGAGCAGGACCTGCGCATCATCGGGCTGGTCATCGAGTCGGGCCGGGCCATGGTCGTGGCGTTCAACAAGTGGGACCTGGTCGACGAAGACCGGCGCTACTACCTGGAGAAGGAGATCGAGCGCCAGCTCGTCCGCACCCCGTGGGCGCTGCGCGTGAACATCTCCGCCAAGACCGGGCGCCACGTCGAGAAGCTGGTGCCGGCGCTGGAGCGGGCGATCGACTCGTGGACGACCCGGGTGCCGACCGCCCGGCTCAACCAGTTCCTCACCGAGCTGGTGCAGGCGACGCCGCCGCCCGTGCGGGGCGGCAAGCAGCCGAAGATCCTGTTCGCCACCCAGGCCGCGACCGAGCCGCCGAAGTTCGTGCTGTTCACCTCGGGCTTCCTGGAGGAGACGTACCGGCGCTTCATCGAGCGGCGGCTGCGCGAGGAGTTCGGCTTCGAGGGCTCCCCGATCGAGGTGACGATGAAGATCAGGGAGAAGCGCAAGAAGTAGACCGCCGGCGGGGCCGCGCCTTCGGGCGCGGCCCTTCGTCGTCACAGGCGGCTGTGATGGTGGTGCCAGCCCTACCATCGGTCGGGTGTACGCGGGATCGTGAGGAAAGCCGCCGATTTCTAGGTTGATGGGCATGAGAACACATCTGCGCCGCCTGGCCGCCGACACCGGCTACCTGATGCTGGGCTTCCCCCTGGCGACGGTCGCGTTCTGCCTGATGGTCGCCGGGCTCTCGGCCGGGGCCGGGACCGTCGTCGTCGGCGTCGGGGTGGCCGTCCTGGCCGTCACCCTGCTCATCGCCCGCCTGTTCGGCGACCTCGAACGGGGTCGCATCGCGCTGGTCCTGGAGCGGCCGGTGCCGCGGCCGCGTTACCCGGCGCCGCCGGTGGGCGCGGGCTGGATCCGCCGCCTGGTCAACCCGATGCTGACCCCGCAGTCGTGGCTCGACGTGCTGCACCAGGTGATCGTCTTCCCGATCGCGGTCGCGACGTTCTGCGTGACGACCGCGATGTGGGGGCTGGTGCTGGGCGGGGTGACCTATCCCATCTGGGGCTGGTTCACCCAGCAGATTCCCGGCAACGTGGAACTGCCCGAGTTGCTCGGCTTCAGCGGGACCTACCTGTCCAACACCTTGTTCTACGCGGTGCTCGGCGTCTTCGCGACGCTGGTGCTGTTCCCGGTGATCCGCTTCATGGCGATGTTGCAGGCCAACCTCGGCCGGACGCTGCTCAGCGGCATGGCCGAGCTGCAGGGCCGCATCGACGACCTCACCGAGGGCCGGCACGCCGCCGCCCACGCCGAGGCCGACGCGCTGCGCCGCCTGGAGCGGGACATCCACGACGGCCCGCAGCAGCGGCTCGTCCACCTGGCGATGGAGTTGTCGCGGGCCCAGCGGCTGCTGGAGCGCGACGCCGCGGCCGCCTCGACGACGATCGGGCAGGCGATCACCGCCACCCGGGAGACGCTCGACGAGCTGCGCGCCCTGTCGCGGGGCATCGCGCCGCCGATCCTGGCCGACCGGGGGCTCAACCCGGCGCTGTCGGCGCTGGCGGCCCGCTGCACCGTGCCGGTCGAGCTCGACGTCCGGATCGAGGAGCGGTTCGCGGCGCTGGTCGAGAACACCGTCTACTTCGTCACCGCCGAGGCGCTCACCAACGTCGCCAAGCATAGCCGGGCCACCCTGTGCCGGGTCATGCTCGACCGCACGGGCGACTCGCTGCTGCTGACCATCGGCGACGACGGAGTCGGCGGCGCCCATGTCGCCAAGGGCCACGGGTTGTCCGGTCTGGCCGACCGGCTGCGCGCGGTCGACGGCGAGTTGTCCGTTCAGTCCCCCGTGGGGGGACCGACCCTGATCGTGGCGGAGGTTCCGTGCGGGTAGTGGTGGCCGACGACGCCGTGCTCATCCGGGAGGGTCTGGTACGCCTCCTCGAGGAGTTCGGTTGTGAGGTGGTCGCGACGGTGGGGACGGGCGATGAGCTCGTGTCCGCCGTCGCGGCGCATCGGCCTGACGTGTCCGTGGTCGACGTGCGCATGCCGCCGACCTTCACCGACGAGGGCCTGCGCGCCGCCGTGGCGGCCCGCAAGGAGGTGCCCGGGGCGCCGGTCCTCATCCTGTCGCAGTACGTCGAGGTCTCCTACGCCGACGACCTGCTCGCCGACGCCCGGGGCGGGGTCGGCTACCTGCTGAAGGACCGCGTCGTCGACGTCGAGGAGTTCCTGGCCGGGCTGCGCCGCGTCGCCTCCGGCGGCACCGTCTTCGACCCGCAGGTGATCTCCCAGCTGATGGTCCGGCGGCGGCGCGACGACCCGGTGGCGCTGCTGACGCCCCGGGAGCGCGAGGTGCTGGCCCTGATGGCCGAGGGCCGCTCCAACCCGGCGATCGGCCGCCACCTGGTGGTGAGCGAGGGCGCGGTGGAGAAGCACATCCGCTCGATCTTCGCCAAGCTCGGCCTGTACGCCGACGACGCCGACCAGCACCGCCGCGTGCTGGCGGTGCTGGCCTTCCTGCGGTCGTGAGCAGGGCCTAGGCCGGGTGGTTGCCCGCCGGGCCGCCGACGTCGAACGGGGTCGTGATCCCCTCGTACGCCACGTGGAACTCCATGCCCTGCACCGCGTGGGCCAGGTCGTGGCAGTGGGACATCCACAGACCCGGGTTGTCGGCCGTCAGGGCCACCACCCAGACCTCGCCCGGTTCGACGTCGAAGGTGTCGACGAGCATCCCGTTGGCGGGCCGGCCGTCGCGTGACAGGACCTCGACGTGGTGGCCGTGCGGATGCATCGGATGCAGGTCGCCCGACCGGTTCACGATCGTGATCCTGACCCGTTCGCCCTCGCGCACGACCGGGGTCGGGATGTTCGGGTAGCCCTTCCCGTTGACCGTGTGGGCCAGCCTCGGCAGGCCGTCGACCATGGCGAAGGTCTTGTCGAGCACCCAGACGATCTCCTGGTCGAAGTCCTCCCGCAGGTCGGGCAGCGTGCCGTAGCGGGTGACGTCGAGCAGGTCGCCGGTCGCGGGCGCGGCCCGGCCGTTCAGCGCCAGGCCCGGATGGCCCTCGACGCTGAGGGCGACCGGGCCGTCGGGCATGGTGAAGGCCAGGTCGTAGCGGCCCCCGGCGGCGAGCTTGAGGCGGCGGTCGCGCAGGGGGGTGGCCCCGGCGACGTCGCGGGCGTCGACCGACCGGAGCCGGAAGTCGACGCCCGACAGGCCCAGGACCACCGGCAGGCTGTCGGTGCCGGCGATGCGCAGGCGGACCGGGGTGCCGGGCGGGAGGTCGGCCGTGACCAGGCCGTCGGCCGGGGGCCGGTCGTCGAAGGCCAGGGTCTTGACGTTGCCGTACGAGTGGATCGCCACCGTGTGGTCGCCCTCGGCGGGCTCCACGATCAGCAGGCCGAACAGGCCCTTGGCGACGGCGATGCTGGAGTTCTGGTGGGAGTGGTACCAGTAGGTGCCGGGATCGTCGGCCCGGAAGCGGTAGACGTGCTCGCCGCCGGGCCTGACGGCGTCCTGGGTGACGCCGGGCACGCCGTCCTCCCCGGCGGGCAGGTCGTAGCCGTGCCAGTGGATCGTCACGCCCTGGCCGCCGGGCAGTTCGTTGCGCAGCGTCACCTCCAGCGTCTCGCCCTGCTTGACCCGCAGAGCCGGGCCGGGGTTCTGGCCGTTGAACGACCACGTCTCCACCGTCCGGCCGCCGACGGTCAGGCTGGAGGCCCGCGCCGTCAGGGTGTATCGGCGCGCGTCGGGGTCGGCCGGGCCGCGCAGGGACGCCACCGAGACGCCCCCGGCGTCGGTGTCGTGGCCCGCGTGCATCGGCGGGGCGGAGAGGCTGCCGGTGATCGCCCACACGACGCCGGTCAGCGCCACCGCGAACCCGGCGACCCGCCACCGGTCGCCGCCGGTGCCGGCGACCAGCCGCCACGCCAGGGCCGCCGCGCCGCCCGCGACGAGCAGCACGACCAGCGCCGACGACGGGCTCACCGGGGAGGAGACGACCACGTCGCAGGCCACCCCGGCGACCGCGCCGATCGCGGTCAGGATCAGCGGGTAGGCCCTCTTCGGGTCGCGGTCACGCCGCAGCAGCGCGGGGAGGGTGGTGGTGAGGGCGTACACCATCGGGATTAGCAGCAGCGGCAGGGCCAGCAGCACCTTCTCGGCGGCGAACCACCACCCCGCCTCCAGGAGCCGCACCGTCAGCGCCACCCGCACCCCGCTCACGACGACCGCCCCGGCGCTCAGCGCCAGGGCGGCCAGGTGGAACCGCGGGTCGTGCGGCGGGCGGAACGCCGCGTAGGCGAACCCGGCGGCGGCGGGCCACAACACGGCGGCGACGACCAGCACGATCTGGTCGAGGCCGCCGGCGAGCGCGGTGGTCACGCGACGGCGGCCTGCGGCGCGGGCGCCGCGGCCTTGCTCAGGTCACGGGCCTTCTTCATCAGCACGACCGACGCCCACAGGATCGCCACGCCGTCGAGGGCGTGGAAACCGAGCACGACCAGGCTCCCGGTGGTGGTCTTGTCCATCGTGGCGCCCATCATCCCGGCCAGCTCGAAGATCACGAACAGCTGCACGACGATCAGCAGCAGCGGCGTGATCGACAGCAGGATGAGCCGCCCCCCGGCCTTGGCGACGGCGGCGACGATCGTGGTGAGGATCGACAGGATCGGCAGCACCATCGTGCCGTTGAGGACGTGCGGCGTGATCGCGCCGCCCTCGGCGCCGAGGGCGGGCGCGGGCCGCTCGAAGGCGCCGAACGTCGCGAAGTAGAACTGGGCCAGCACGGAGACGAACATGAGCACCGTGAAGACGAAGAAGACCTTACGCATGAGGGATCCCCCAGACAGAGTGGTGTCGCTGGCGCCAACTGTGGGCCAAGGGGTGTCCCGAGCACATGGGACCGGCGTCCTGAAAGCCCGGGATCGCGGCCTGATGCGATCGTCGCCCCGCTCTGTCGAGGTTGCTTGAGTATCCCCCTACTCCATCGCGAGCGCCACCACGGCCCCGATGCCGCACAGCACCGCGGTGATGAGGAAGATCTCCGAGTATTCGGTGTGCAGGGCCGCCTGCACCGCCTGGGTGTAGACGTCGAGCTGCTTCTGGAAGGTCTCGGGCGACACCCCGAACGGCAGCGGGGTGTCGAGGTCGGCGGTGAGGGTCTGGAACCGGTGGAACCCGTAGGCCGACAGCGCCGCCACCCCGAGCAGCATGCCCATCATGCGGGCGACCACGACCGCGGCGGAGGCGACGCCGTGCTGGGCGGCCGGGATGGTCTTCAGCACGGCCGAGCTGACCGGCGCGATGACCAGGCCCAGCCCGAGCCCGGCGACGACGAGGTCGACGTCCATCGAGAGCCCGCCGGGCACCACCGGCCACCGGCTGATCAGCACGTAGCCGGCGGTCGCCACGACCATGCCCGCCACGGTGACCGGCCGCTCGCCGAACCGGCGGGCCAGCGCGCCCCCGGCGAAGGCGGCGACGGCGAGCGCGACCAGGAACCGGGTGAGCACCAGCGCCCCGCCGGTCGCGTCGGCGCCGAGCAGCGTCTGCGCCACCAGCTGCACGTCGACCAGGGTCACCAGCAGCGCGGCCCCGGCCAGGAAGCTGACGGTCAGGGTCGCGAACACCGGGCGTTTCGGGAGGCCGGTGAGGTCGAGGATGCGGGTCCGGGCGCGCAGCTCCCAGACGACGAACACGACGAGGACGACCGCCCCCGCGACCACCGCCGGGATGCCCCACGAGGGGAGGACCTGCTTGTCGGGCTCGGGGTTGTAGAGCCCGGCCACGAGCAGCCCGAGCCCCAGGGCCAGCAGCACCCCGCCCGGCACGTCGACCTTGGTGGCGGTCCGGGTCCCGGCCGGGACGTAGCGGTGCACCGCCACCGCCGCCAGCGCGGTCAGCGGGAGGTTGATCCAGAAGATCGTGCGCCACCCGTCGAGGAAGCCGACCTGCACGACCGCGAGCCCTGCGCCGTAGAGCGGCCCCAGCACCGCGCCGAGCTCCTGGGCCGCCCCCACCGCGCCCAGGGCGGTGGGACGTCTGCGGACGTCCCAGAGGTCGCCGATGAGGGCCATGGTGATCGGCAGCAGCGCGCCGCCCGCGATGCCCTGGACCGCCCGCCCGGCGGTCAGCAGGGGGATCGAGGAGGCCAGCGCCGTGATCAGCGACCCGAGGGCGAACCCGGCCAGGCAGACCTGGATGACCGAGCGCCGCCCGAACCGGTCGGAGAACTGCCCGAGCAGCGGCATCGCGGCGACGTAGCCGAGCAGGAACCCGGTGACCACCGGGGTGACCCGTTCGAGCCGGTTGACCGGCACGTTCGCCGACGCCGCGATGTCGACCAGGACGGTCACGACGACATAGGCGTCGAGCGCGGCCAGCAGCACGGCCGCGCCGGTCACTCCGAGGACGACCCGCCGGTTCGGCCGCGCGGTCAGGGCCGGGGACTCCTGCTCCACAGACTCCACCGGGTCAGACCGCCGGCGCTTCGATCGTCACCGGGGCGTCGTAGTCGGTGAGGGCCACCTTGACCGTGCCGCCGTTCAGGGGCAGGTCGATGGCCGTCACGCGGCTGGTCGCCTTGTCGATCATCAGGGTGCCCGGCTGGTCGCCCGTCACGCCCGGCACGATCTTCTTCAGCGGGTCGCCCGGCAGGGTCACCTTGACCGTGTAGACCCCGTTCGCCTCGCCCTCGACCGTGGCGCTCTTCGCCGACGTCAGCAGGGCCGGGACCGCCGTCACCACGGCGCTGGGGTCGTAGAGCGCGGCGAGCTGGGCCCGGGACATCGACTTCTGGAAGCCGCCGGTCGGGCCCTTGATGTAGACGGCGTCGCCCGCCAGGACGAACTCCAGCTCCTGGAGCGCGCCGATCATGATCTGGAGCTTGCCCTTGGCGTCGCCCTCGCGGGTCAGGTCGCCTTCTGCGGTCTTCACGGGGATCGGCGGGTTGCCCTCGGTCGTCAGCGAGAAGGCCACCGTCTTGACGGCGCCCATGGCCTCGGCCGACTTCTTCAGGACGTCGGGCGCCGCCGGGAGGCCGCCTTCGGTGGTCGCGGAGGAGCAGGCCGTGACAAAGGCCACCAAGGCCGCCAAGCACAGGATTCTTCTCACGCCAGGGATGCTAGCCCCCCGGGCGCTACCTCCCCTGGAGATGTGCCACGACGGGTGTGTAGATCTCTTCGACCTTCTGGATCTGTTCGGGGTCGAGCAGGTCGATGAAGTGGGCGCGCACCCCGGCCACGTGGTCGGGGGCCACCCGCTCGATCGTGTGGTAGCCGAGGGAGGTGAGGACCGCGAACGTTCCACGGCGGTCGTCTTCGCACAGTTCCCTGGTTACCAGGCCCGCCTGCTCCATGCGAGAGATCTGATGGGACAGCCGGCTGCGCGACTGGACGGTCGCGTCGGCCAGGTCGCTCATCCGCAGGCGGTGGTCGGGGCTCTCCGACAGGTTGACCAGGATCTCGTAGTCGTTGAACGACAGCCCGTGTTCCTGCAACTCGCGGTCGAGGCGGTGGGTGAGGAGCCGGTGGGCCGTGAGATGGGCCCTCCAGGCTCTCTGCTCGTCGGCCGTCAGCCAGCGGGGGTCTGCCATCCCACCAGTCTAAAGATCGTCTGTCACGGTCGTACACGCGAGCGTGACACGATGTCGAACATGAACGACAAAACCGATGGTGGTGACTCCCTCCTCACGGTCATCGTCGCAGGCGGGGCCAATCTCGCCATCGCGGTCGCCAAGTTGGTGGCAGGGTTGGTGAGCGGCTCGGCGTCGATGTTGTCTGAGGCCGCCCACAGCGCCGCCGACACCGTGACCGAGGTCCTGCTCTTCACCGCGATCAAGCGCGGCGAGCGGCCCGCCGACCGGCGCCATCCTCTCGGCTACGGCAACGCCGCGTTCCTGTGGGCGCTGATCGCGGCCTGCTTCACCCTCGTGGTCGGGGCCGGGTTCTCGATCACCCACGGGTTCCACACGATCTTCGACGGCGAGGAGCTCAGCGACTTCACCGTCTCCTACGTCGTGCTCGCGGTCTCGTTCGTGCTCGAGAGCGTCTCGATGTTCCAGGGGCTGCGGCAGTTGCGCCAGTCGGCCTCGCGGTGGGAGACGCGGCCGTTCGCGCTGCTCAGGCGCACCTCCGACACGATGCTGAAGGCCGTGGTGCTGGAGGACAGCGCGGCGCTGGCCGGCATCCTGATCGCGTTCGGCGGGCTCGGCCTGACCCAGCTCACCGGCGACACCGCGTGGGACGGCGCGGGGTCGGTCGCGATCGGCCTGCTGCTGCTGTTCGTGGCGGTCACCCTGATCAGGGCCAACGCCAGCCTGCTGCTCAACCGGTCGGCCTCGCCCGGTCTGGAGCGCCGGATCCTCGCCCACCTGGAGGCGCTGCCCGAGGTCGAGCGGGTGGTCGAGCTGCTGACCGTCGTCATCGGGCCCAACCGCATGCTGGTCGCCGCGCGCATCGACTTCGTCGACGAGGCGACCGGGGCGGCGCTCGAAGCGGCCTCGGCCGAGGTGGAGCGGCGGCTGCGGCGGGACTTCCCGGAGATCCGCGAGGTGTTCCTCGACCCGACCTCCTCGGCCGAAGACCGGTTCTAGCCCCCGATGATCTGCAGGTCGCCGGGCTCGTCGAAGATCGCGGTGGCGATTACCGTCCCGGCGGTCCACTCGACCAGATGACGGCCCTCCCACTGGTGCGTACGCCCGTCGAACGGCAACTTCGACAGGTCGGCGTCCCGTAACCGGTCGAGGGCCAGCTCGCCCCGCTTGACCAGCGCCTCCTTGCGCACCCACTGGCGGATCAGCCGCCGGTTGTCCATCCCGACCAGCCCGGCCTCGGCGGGCGTGAGGGCCATCGCGACCAGGTTCTCGTCGGCCTGCCCGCCGGTCGCGTGCTCGGCGTCGACGCCGACCTTCCCGGCTCCGGCGGCGGCGGTGACGTAGCCGGCGGTGTGGGCCAGGCTGACCGACAACCCGGGGGCCTCGGTGATGAAGGGCCGGCCGTGGGGGCGGCCGCAGCGGTCGCAGCGCTGTTCGAGGGTGAGCACGCAGGGCCGCATGTCCAGGATCTTCGCCGCGCAGTAACGGACCAGCAGGTGGGCGGCCACGAAATCGAGCCGGTCCTGCTCCCGGGTGAAGCGGTCGGCGCGGGCCCGCTCGGTCTCGGTGAGCGTCCCGCCGACGGCGTCCAGGACTTCGTCGGTGTAACCGGCGACGGCCAGTGGGGCGCGCATCACCTCAGCGTATTGGAGGTATATGTCGATCAAGTGAACTACGGGGGGTAAGCAATGAGCCGTTCGAAATGTCTGGTTGTGCTGGTCGGAGCCGCTGTGGGCGCGACGCCGGCGGCCGCGGCGCACGCCGAGCGGTGGCCCTACGAGGTGACCCGGCGTCACCAGGCCGACGTGCCGAAACCGGGGAAGACGAGCGCGGCGAACCGGCGGCTGCAGAAGGACCTGTCGGCGCTGGGGTACTTCACCGGGCCGTGGAACGGCTACTACGGCCCCGACATGGCGCAGGCGTTGTTCGCCGTGCAGAAGGTCAACGGGCTCCGGACCGACGCCCGGTGGAGCGAGGAGGTCGCGCGGAAGATCCGCAAGGGCTTCGTGCCCGTCGCGCGCAGCACCAGCGGCAACCTCGTCGAGGTCGACATCGGGCGGCAGCTGCTGATGGTCGTCCGGGGCGGCAAGGTGGTGAAGGTCTTCAACACCTCCACCGGGAACGGCAAGCCGTACGGCGGCGGCAAGATCGCCAACACGCCCCGGGGCGTGTTCACCGTCCAGCGGCAGGTGGACAAGATGGAGAAGTCGCCGCTGGGGATGCTCTACCGGCCCAAGTACTTCAGCGGCGGCTACGCCATCCACGGGTCGGTGCGCGTCCCGGCGAAGCCGGCCTCGCACGGGTGCGTGCGGGTGTCGTACGAGGCCATGAACTGGTTGTGGAAGACCGGCAGCCTGCCGGTCGGCGGGCGGGTGTGGATCTACTGAAGCCCGCCGAGCCACTCCTCGATCGCGTCGGCCGAACGGGGCAGCGCGCCGGACATCAGCCGCGCGCCGTCGGCGGTGATCACCAGGTCGTCCTCGATCCGCACCCCGACGCCGCGCAGCTCCGGCGGCAGCGTCAGGTCGTCGGGCTGCAGGTAGAGGCCGGGTTCGACGGTCAGCACCATGCCCTCTTCGAGCACGCCGTCGAGGTAGGTCTCGGCGCGGGCCTTGGCGCAGTCGTGCACGTCGAGGCCGAGCATGTGGCCGCTGCTGCACAGGGTGTAGCGGCGGTAGAGGCCCGTCTCGAAGTCCGACTTCAGGCCCCAACCGGCGAGCCCGTCGGCGATCACCCGCATCGCGGCCAGGTGGAAGTCGCGGAAGCGGGCCCCCGGGCGCAGGGTGGCGATGGCGGCGTTCTGGGCTTCGTACACGAGGTCGTAGACCTGGCGCTGGATCGGCGAGAAGCGGCCCGACAGCGGGAAGGTGCGGGTGACGTCGGCGGTGTAGAGGCCGTCGGTCTCCACCCCCGCGTCGAGGAGCAGCAGGTCGGCGGGGTTCAGCGGGCCGTCGTTGCGGATCCAGTGCAGCACGCAGGCGTGCGCGCCCGAGGCGACGATCGAGTCGTAGCCGGTCGCGTTGCCCTCCAGCCGCGACCGCAGGCCGAAGATCCCCTCGACGTAGCGCTCGCCCCTCGGGTGGGCCAGGGCCTGGGGGAGGGCCCGCACGACGTCCTCGAAGCCCCGCGCGGTGGCGTCGACGGCGTGCTGGAGCTCGGCGATCTCGAGCTCGTCCTTGATCAGCCGCATCTCCGCGAGGTACGACGTGAGCTCGGCGTCCTCGCCGAGGGTGCGCCCGCCGGGGCGCAGGTCGTCGATGTGGGCGGTCTCCAGGCCGTACAGGGAACCGGCTTCTCGCAGGTCGGGGCGGCGGCCCACCCAGAACTCCCCGAACCGCCGGTCGCGGTAGAACTCCTCGCCCTGCGAACGCGGCGAGCGGGGCCGCAGGTAGAGCACCGCCTCGCCGGACGGCTCGATCACCAGCACGTCGGCGGGCTCCTGCGCGCCGGTCAGATAGGTGTACGCGCTGTGCGCCCGGAACCGGTAGTCGCTGTCGTTGCTGCGGACCTTCAGATCGCCGGCCGGGATCACCAGCCGCTCACCCGGGAACCGCTGGGCCAGCCGGGCCCTCCGTTTCCGCGTGTACGCCGCCACGGGCAGCTGCGGCAGATCGTCGTGCCGCGTGTCGGCCCAGCCCGTCGTCATGAACGCGGCCAGCTCCGGCGTGATCGGGAGGTCATGGGAACCGGTGTTCTCGGTCGTCATGACCTTGCATGGTATTTCACATTCCACCGACACATTAAGAGTGATTTCCGGGAATGTGAAAAATCCGGCCCCGCTCTTGACGCAGCGTCACCACAAGTTGTTGCCTGAGGAGACAAGCAGAAAGGTGGTGTCGATTGCTCATCGGGACGATCGTGCAGGGAAAGGGCGCCCACGTGGTGACCGTTCCCCCGGATGCCACTGTGACCGACCTGCTCAGCCTGCTGGCCGAGCACAACATCGGCGCCGTGGTCGTCTCGGCCGACGGCCAGACGATCGCGGGCATCGTGTCGGAGCGGGACGTGGTCCGGCACCTGCACATGCGAGGCGGAGCGGTGCTCGGCGAGCCCGTCTCCAGCATCATGACCGTCGAGGTCCGCACCTGCGGCCCCGACGAGAACGTCGACGATCTACGCAAGACCATGACCGTGCACCGATTCCGGCACGTCCCGGTCGTCCAGGACGGACGCCTCATCGGCATCGTCAGCATCGGCGACGTCGTCAAGAGCGCGATCGAGGAACTGGAGACCGAGCGCGCCCATCTCGTCGGCTATCTGCACGGCTGACCTCCTGGGAACGACGGCCCGGCGGCATGACCGCCGGGCCGTCGCCGTGTCTACTGGACGGGCCTACTGGACGGTGATCCGGTCGACCTCGACGGTCACGCCCTTCACCTTCTCGGTGGAGGTCGCCGTCGTGACCGTGCCCTCACCCGCCGACACGCCCTTGACCTTCAGGGTGTACGTCAGCGACTCGCCGGGCGAGCCCGGCGTGGTGGTGACCCGGTAGTCGGAGGCCGCGCCGGCGCCCGCCGGGATCCGGCCGCCCCGGCTGCCGTCGGCGTTCTCCGCCCCGATCGTCAGCCCGTAGGCGTCGCCCGGGTAGGCGATCGGCGCCGGGTAGGCGAACGTGACGTCCTCCGACCCGTCGACCCCGATCCAGGCCTGGAACGTCTTCAGGTCGGCGGTGCCGAAGAGGTTGAGCCGCCACTCGACGACCAGCCAGGTGGAGACGCCGTCGGTGAGCGTCGTGGCGTAGATCCCCGGCGCGCCGGTGCCGTCGAGGTCGGTCCAGAACGGCGCCAGCACCGCGTTCGGCGGGGCGGCGTCGGGCAGATCCTGCGGGACGAAGGTGATCTCCTGGGCGGTGGTGGTCCCGCCCGCGACCATGTAGCCGTTGGAGGTCACGCCCAGGCGGGTGTAGGTCTGCCCGGCGTAGCGGTAGGCCGGGACGGTGAAGTTGAGCCCCTGCTCGTCGCCGATCGGGATCGGTGAGACGCCGAACGCGTCGAGCGGGAGGTAGCCGAACAGCGCGCCGGGGGCGATCGCCGGGGCGTCGGGTTCACGGCCCGCCAGCGCCTTCTTGGTGGTCGCGATCTGGGTGCCGACCTTCGTGGCGCCGGTGACCGAGTTGAGCCGCAGCCGCGAGTTCAGCGTGCTCAGCGCGGTGACCTCGGTGTCGTCGAGCGTGTCGTTGTGGACGGTCACCGTGCACGTCGACTCGCCCGTGTCGCGGGGGATCGACGCGGGCGCGCAGGTCTGCTCGACCGGCACGGCGCCCTCGCCGCGGACGAACGCCACCGGCAGGTGCTGCCGGCGGGAACCGCCGACCTGCTTGAGGTCCACCTGGCCGAAGTACTGACCGTCGGGCAGGTCGGGGGCGGCGATCACGATCTGCACGGTCTGCTTCTTGCCCGGCTTGACGGTGAACAGCGGCGGCACGACCACGATCGACGCCCCCGAGACCGTCTTGCCGGTCGCCGTGTAGGTCAGGGTCGAGCCGGTGACGTTGGTGAAGGTGCGCTTGGCGGTGATGACGCCCGGCATGGTGGTGGCGTTCACCGACGGCAGGTTCAGGTCGATGCGGTTCAGCGGGTCGGCCGCCGAGGCGGCGAAGTTCTCGGCCGACTCGTCGAGCGTCAGCCCCGTGTCGCCGGCCCTGGACAGGTCGATGCGGCCGCCGCCCATGTCGAACGCGTCGGCCGGGGTGGCGCCGTTCTGCTTGACGACGGAGGTCTTCGCCGTGGTCTCCAGGGCGGTCTTGACCTGGCCGGGCGTCCACGTCGGATGCAGCGCGAACAGCAGCGCCGCCGCGCCCGCGACGTGGGGCGAGGACATCGAGGTGCCCGCGATCGACATGTAGAGGTTGCCGGGCGGCCCTTCGAGCGGGGACTCGGGGGTGGGGGTGGTGCCGGCCAGGATGTGCAGGCCCGGCGCGGTCACGTCGGGCTTCAGGAAGTCGCCGCCCGGCCCGCGCGAGGAGAACGTGGTGATCACGTCGCCCTGCCAGGTGGCCTTGGCGCCCCGGGTGAACGACGCCGTGCCCGACGGGTTGGCCGCCTTCCACGCGAGCAGCTGGTCGGCGGCCGGCTTGTCGACGTGCACGGTCGGCAGCCAGTGGTTGTCGGTCATCACGTCGAGCGGCTCGGCGTTGTAGAGGATCATGCCGACGGCGCCGCCCTGACGTACCGAGAACCCCTTCAGCACCCGGTTCGGCCCGCGCTGGCAGGCCACGATCTTCCCGCTGAACAGCCCGGGAGGCGCGGGACTGAGGCACAACGCGTCGCTGTACGGCGGCGCCGACGCCAGCACCACCGGCGTGTTCCCCGGCACCCCCTCGGTCACGCTCGCGCCCTTCAGGGTGGTCCCGCCCGACAGGGAGATCGTCGACTGGTAGGTCCGCGTCTGGGTCGAGGCCGCCACGGTCGTCACCCACGGGCTCAGGTGGTCGGCGGTCGCCGCCCCGGGCCCGGCGTTCCCGGCGGAGGCCGCCACGAACACGCCCGCCGCGTAGGCGTCGAGGAAGGCCAGCTCGACCGGGTCGCTGTACGGATCGGCGCCCCCGCTGATCGAGAAGTTGATCACCCGCACGCCGTCGAGGATCGCCTGCGCCACCGCCTGCGCCGAGTCGGACTGGAAACACCCCTCGGCCCCGCACACCTTGTAGACCGCGACGTGCGCGGCCGGCGCGACGCCGTGGATCGGCCCGCGCGAGATGCCCAGGGGATTGGCGTCGGCCACCGGCGCCCCCGCCGAGGTGGTCGCGGTGTGCGTGCCGTGCCCGTTGGAGTCGCGGGCGCTGTCGCCGTAGACCTCGCCGCCGACGGCGGCGTTGTAGGTGTCGAGGAACGGCTGCCCCGAGATCAGCTTGTTGTTGCAGGCGAACACGTCGGCCGCCGGAGTCTGCGGGTTGTCGCCGAAGTCGCAGGTCCGCGCGGTGCCGTCGGCCTTGGCGGGCGGCGCCGGGATGCCGCCGGACGCGGCGAACTGCGGATGCTCCGGCCACGCGCCCGAGTCGAGGACGCCGACGACGACCCCCTTGCCGGAGTTCGGCGCCCCGCCCAGCTTCGAGTAGACGGTCGGCGCCCCGATGAAGGCCGGGCTGGAGTCGGTGAGCGGCTGCACCATCTTGTCCTCCTGGACGGCCGCCACCCCCTTGATCTTCAACAGCTCGGCGGCCTTGTTCGCCGGCACGGTCAGCGCCACCCCGCCGTAGACGGTCCGCAGCCGCTGCCCGACCTTCGCGCCGCCCACCCGCTTGGGCAGTTCGGCGAGGAAGGTGTTCTCGATGCCCTCGATGTGCCGCAGATAGTTCTTCGCGGCCGTGCTGCGCAGGTCGAGCGCCTTGCCGGTGACGGACGGCGAGGTGCCCGCCAGCCCGTCGACCCCGCCCTCGTAGGCGGCGAGCGCGTCGTAGTCGAGCTTGACCACGACGTTGACGGGACTGGCCGACCGCGACGTGATCAGCGCCTGGTCGCTCCTGGCGAGCTGACCGGTCGGCGACTTGGCGCCGGTGACCCTCTCGGGGTTGGTCAGCGGGGTGGCGGTGAGCCTCGGACTCGGCGAGGGAGCCGGGCTCGCGGTCGCCGGGGGCGAACCCGCGACCACGAGGGTTGCCGCCGCGGCTACGGCGGCTAACCGTGACTTCTTTGACACGTAACCTCCGAACGGGTTTGGAACGGTCTAATCTGAGCCGGAGTCTAACCAGAGGGGTTTACGCCGCCTAGTGTCCACATGTGGCCGCGACCTAGACTCCTGACCATGAAGCTGAAGCTGGACCTGCACGACATCTTCAACAAGGGCGACCAGATCGACCGGGCCCTGCGCGGGATCATCCAGGAGGCCATCGACAAGAAGGCGACCGAGGTCGAGATCATCCCCGGTAAGGGATCGGGCCAGCTGAAGAAGAAGGTGCTGCGTTTCCTCGACCAGAAGGAGATCAAGGCGCTCTACCACCGGATCGACAAGGACGCGAAGAACCACGGCCGCCTGTTCGTGTACTTCCGCCACAAGTGATCGACCTGGTCGTCCTCTACACCGACCGGCTCGACGAGTGCCACGCCTTCTACTCGGGCCTCGGCCTGACCTTCCAGCAGGAACGCCACGGCACCGGGCCCGAGCACTTCTCCACGCAGCTCGGGCCGACGGTCCTGGAGCTCTACCCGGCGGGCGACAAACCGCCGACGGGCCGCCTCCGCCTCGGCCTGACCGTTTGCGCGGGCCACGGGTTCGCGCCCGGCAACCACACAGTGACCGACCCCGACGGCCGCACGATCGCCCTCAGCGTCACCTCTTGAGGGCACCCGCCACACCCAGGGCGATCAGCAGGGCCGGGATGACGAAGAGGTAGCCCAGGATCAGGCCCGCCACCGCCAGGCCGCGCCCGCCCCGCCGCCCGCCCGAGGTCTGCGCCAGGCCGATGTGGCCGAACACCACGGCCAGGAAACAGGGGATCGCGAACAGGCACCAGCCGCCCAGGATGCCGAGGATGCCGAACACCAGCGACGCCGTCGCGCTGCCCGAAGTCGGCGGGATGTGGACGTTGACCTGCGGCGGGTGGAACGGCGGGAAGCCCTGGGCGCCGCCCGGGTAGGGGGCTGCGGGCTGCCAGGCCGGGAGGGGCTGCTTCGGCGCCGCCGGGTTGTAGGGGTGCTCGGGGGGATTCATGTGACTGAGGACGCACCGAGCGTGACCCCGGTTGGCGGTGAAACCTATCGGGAAACCTGAAGTATCCGATTACCCTTGGTGAGGATCACCTGTTCGGGGCCTGGTAGCCCGGCACCGACGGCCACCTGACCGTCAGCACCACCGACTCCTCCTCGGCCACCCACGAGTGGTCGACGCCCTGGCCCCACACCAGGTAGTCGCCCTGCTTCTCCAGGACCACGCTCCGGTCGGGCAGTTCCATGCGGAAGCGGCCGCTGATCAGGACGATCATCGCGGTGCGGGATTCGCCGGTGACCCACTGGGCGCGTTCTTCGCCGGCCGGGTGGACGCCCCACTTGATCTCGACCTCGTCGCTGTGCCGGGCGTCGCCCGACGGCCGGAAGTGGCCGAGCAGCCAGCCTCGGTCGAGCAGCGCGTCGGCGTTCGCGTTGCCTACGTACACCCGTTCTGTCACGAGCGGCGAGGTTAGCAGAGTTTGCCGATCGTCCTGGCCTCCTCCGCCGCCGCGACGACCTCGTCGAGGGCGGCTCCCGTCTGTGCTGTGACCAGGGCGTTCACGGCGCCTTCGACGAAGGGGGCGTCGGCCAGGACCACATCGGCGCGGTCTTCGACGAAGGTGCGGGCGGTGAGGACGGCGCTGCCGAGGTCCATGATGACGACCACGCCGTCGCCCTGGTCGACCTCGGCGACGGCCTCCTCCAGTTTCGTCAGGCTGGTTCCCAGGTCGCCGTCGTCGGTGCCGCCCGCCGGGCGGATGGGGGCGTCCTCTCCGGCGATGCCGACGGCCAGGGCCACCGCCTCCTCGGCCAGGGCGGCGCTGTGGCTGATCAGCACGATGCCGACCATCACGCCGCCCGCAGGGCGTCGACGACCAGGGCCATCGAGGTGGCGCCCGGGTCTTGGTGGCCGATGCTGCGCTCGCCCAGGTAGCTGGCGCGGCCCTTGCGGGCGCGCATCGCGGTCGTCGCCCGCGCGCCGTCGCCGGCCGCCTGCGCGGCCGCGTCGAGTGAGGTTCTCATTCCCTGTACGGCCGGGGCCAGGGCGTCGATCATGGTCTTGTCGCCTTCCTGGGCCGAGCCCAGCTTCATCACGGCGGCCAGGGCCTGCGCGAACGCCTCGGCCAGAGCCTCGTGGCTCACCTCGGCCACGTCGCCGACCGAACGGCCGAGGGTGCGGAACAGGGTGCCGTACAGAGGACCGGAAGCCCCGCCGACCCTGCGGATCAGGGTGGTTCCGGTCGTCGTCAGGACGTCTGCGGGGGTTTCTGGTGGTTTGGCGGCCAGGGCCTCTTCCACGGCGGTGAAGCCCCGGTCGAGGTTGGCGCCGTGGTCGGCGTCGCCGATGGCGCGGTCGAGGTCGGTCAGGTGGTCGCGGTCGGCGCGGACGCGTTCGGTGACGATCGTGATCCAGCGCAGGAAGAAGGCCGTGTCCATCAGCGTCCCCACCGCAGGCCGGGGGTCTCGACCGGGTGGTCCCAGAGCGAGGTGAGCTCGGCGTCGAGCAGGCAGGTCGTGATGGAGAAGCCGGCCATGTCGAGGCTGGTCACGTAGTTGCCGACCAGGCAGCGGGTGGCGGTCGCGCCCTTCTCGCGCAGGTAGGCGTCGGCCTCTCCGTAGGCGACGTACAACTCCATGAGGGGGGTCGCGCCCATGCCGTTCACCATCACCAGCACGTCGCCGGAGAAGGGCAGGTCGGCGTCGATGGCGTCCATGGCCAGGCGGACGAGGTCGCGGGCCTCCCGGAACCGCTCGCGCGAACGGCCGGGTTCGCCGTGGATGCCGATGCCGAGTTCGATCTCGGTCGGGCCCAGGTCGAAGGTGGGTTTGCCGGCCGCCGGGACCGTGCCGGCCGAGAACGCCACGCCGAACGAGCGGCTGCGGTCGTCGACCGTGCGGGCCATCGCGGCGACCGCCTCCAGGGGTGCGCCCTGTTCGGCGAGGGCGCCGGCCATCTTCTCGACGAACAGGGTCGCGCCGGTGCCGCGCCGACCGGCCGTGTAGGTCGAGTCTTGGACGGCGACGTCGTCGTCGACCAGGACGCTCACCACCCTGGCCCCCTCTTCGGCGCACAGTTCGGCGGCCATCTCGAAGTTGAGCACGTCGCCGGTGTAGTTCTTGACGATGTGGAGCACGCCCGCGCCGCCGTCGACGGCCTTGGTGGCCTCGATCATCTGGTCGGGGACCGGCGAGGTGAAGACCTCTCCGGGGCAGGCGGCGTCGAGCATGCCGTAGCCGACGAAGCCCGCGTGCAGCGGCTCGTGGCCCGAGCCGCCGCCCGAGACCAGGCCCACCTTGCCCGGCGTGGGGCCGGAGGCGCGCAGCACGATCCGGTTCTCGACGTCGACGCGCAGCGACGGATGGGCGGCGGCCATGCCCCTGAGCGTGTCGGGCACGACGTCGCCGACGGCGTTGATGAGCTTCTTCACGTCTTGCCTCCACGGCGAAAGGGGAAGCCGTTCTCACGGCTTCCCCTTCCCGGCGATCAGCGGGCGAACACCACGATGTTGTCGCGGTAGGAGCGCCGGCCGCGGTCGAACGTGCCGCCACAGGTGATCAGCCTGAGCTGGGCGCCGCCGCCGGAGGCGTAGACCAGCTTGTTCGGTACGCGGTCCTTCGGGTAGCGGGCGACCCGGTAGACGGTGAACGTGACGCTCGATCCGTCGGCCCGGTTGACGGTGATCTTGTGCCCGGTCCTCAGCTCGCGCAGCCGGTAGAAGACCGCCGGGCCCGACTTGGAGTCGACATGGGCGGCGATGACCGCGACGCCCTTCTCGCCCGGTTCCGGGCCCGACCTGTGCCATCCCGCGACGTCGAACCGCTTCGGGGCGAGGAGCTTGCCCTTCTTGTCGAGCTTCAGCGGGATGACGGCGGCATTGACCTTGATGGCCGGGATGCGGACCCGGGTCGGGTTCGCGACGTCGGCGGCCGCCGCGGGAGCCGCGGCCGCCCGCGCCGCCGGCGCGCCCTCCCCGGCGCACGCCGCGAGCAGCAGCACACCGGCCAGAAAGGCTCCGGTCCTCATCATGTACGTCTTCACGACTCGGCGCCCTGACGACGCCGGGCCAGCACGATCAGACCCGTGACCGCCCCCACGCCGGCCATCCCGGCGATGCCGAGCGGCACCCACGGGTTCGCCCCTTCCTCGGCCGAGACGAACCGCAGGCCGGCGGCACCGCCCATACCGGTGTCGACACCACCGCTGGGCCGGTCGTCGTCATCGTCCTGCGCGCCACCCATACCGGTGTCCACGCCACCGCTGGGCCGGTCGTCGTCATCGTCGTCCGAGGTGCCGCCCTTGCCGGTCTCGACGCCACCACGGGGGCGGTCGTCGTCGTCGGACGTGCCTCCGGCACCCGCGTCGACTCCGCCGCGCGCCCGGTCGTCATCGTCGTCGTCCTGCGTGCCGCCCTTGCCGGTGTCCACTCCGCCACGCGGCTGGTCGTCATCGTCGTCGTCGGAAGTGCCTCCGGCGCCGGCGTTGACCCCGCCGCGGGCCCGGTCGTCGTCGTCATCGTCGTTCGACGTGCCGCCCTTGCCGGTCTCGATTCCGCCGCGCGGGCGGTCGTCATCGTCGTCGTCGGAGGTGCCGCCCTTGCCCGTTTCGACGCCGCCTCGGGGGCGGTCATCGTCGTCGTCTCCGCGGTCGTCGTCATCGTCGTCCGTGGCGGTGGCCGTCCACGTCGGGGCTGCTTGGGCGGCCGCCGGGAGGGCGACGGTCGCGGCGCCCACCGTGGTGAAAGCGGCCAGGGCCAGGAGGGCTCGGCGTGCTTCGAGGTTCATCTCAGCTCCCTGTTCGGGGTTGGGTTCCGGTGCTGAGATCAGCCTGGTGAGCGGGGGTTGGGGCTCTCTGAGAGGCGGGTTAGAGGGGTCTCATCGGGACTTGAGGCGGTAGCCGGTGCCGCGTACGGTCTCGATGCGGTCGGAGCCGATCTTGCGGCGGAGGTAGCGGACGTAGACGTCCACGACGTTGGAACCGGGGTCGAAGTCGAAGCCCCAGACCTGGCTGAGCAGCTGTTCCCGCGTCAGGACCTGTTCCGGGTGGCGGAAGAACGCCTCGGCCAGGGCGAACTCGCGCGTCGACAGGTCGATGGAGCGTTCCCCGGCGTGGGCGCGGCGGGTGCGCAGGTCGAGGGCCAGGTCGCCGACGCGCAGGACCGTCGCCTCGGGGGCGCGTTCGCTGCGCAGCCGCAGGCGGACCCGGGCCAGCAGTTCCTCGAACGCGAACGGCTTGGCGATGTAGTCGTCGGCGCCGCCCTCCAGGCCCGCGACCGTGTCGCCGACGCTGTCGCGGGCGGTCAGGATGATCACGGGGATCTCGGCGCGGGCGGCGCGCAGGCGGCGCAGCACCGTGAAGCCGTCGCTCAGGGGCAGGCCGATGTCGAGGATCATCAGGTCGTGGTCGCCGGTTCTGGCGTGCTCGTAGGCGGCCAGGCCGTCGGTCACCACGGTGGTGACGAAGCCGCTGGCCCGCAGGCCCTTCTCCAGGAACGCGGCGATGCGGCCCTCGTCTTCGGCGATCAGGATGCTGTTCACGCCATCTCCATCTTCTCCGCCACCAGCGGGAACGTCAGGACGAACTGGGCGCCCCCGCCAGGGGCGTCCATCACGAACACCCGGCCGTCGTGGGCCTCGGCGATCGACCGCACGATCGACAGGCCCAGGCCCGAGCCCTCACCGGCGATGCGGGCGCGTTCGAACCGCCGGAAGATGCGTTCGCGGTCTTCCACCGGCACCCCTGGGCCGCTGTCGCGCACCCACAACACGACGTGCCCGTCGCGGACCGCCGAGCCGACCGCGACCAGGTCGCCCTCCTGCGTGTGGCGCACCGCGTTGGCGGTGAGCTGCATCAACGCCTGGGTGAGCCGCTGCTGGTCGGCCACGGCGTACTCCTCGGCGACCTCGTCGACGCGCCACTTGCGGTCGGCCAGGCCGCGGGCGCGGGCGACCACGGCGACCGGGAGCTCGGCCAGCTCGACCGGTTCGAGGGTGAGGAAGTTGGGCTGGCCCGCCTTGGCGAGCGTCAGCAGGTCGTCGACCAGGCGGTTCATCCGGATCAGCTCGTCGTCGACGAGGGCCAGGGTGTCGCGCTGGTCGTGCGGGTCGTCGCCCATCAGCTCCAGGTGGCCCCGGATGACGGTGATGGGGGTGCGCAGTTCGTGGCCCGCGTCGTCGGCGAACGTGCGCTGCGCGGCGAACGCCTGGTCGAGGCGGTCGAGCATGTGGTTGAAGGTGGCAGCCAGCGCCGCGACGTCGTCGTTGCCGGTGACGTCCAGCCGCCGGGTCAGGTCGGAGCTGTCGGAGATCGCCTCGGCGGTCTGGCGCACCAGACGGATGGGGGCCAGCACCCGCCCGGCCACGAACCATCCGGCCGCGCCCGCCAGGGTCAAGGCGGCCAGGCCGGTGACCGCCAGGACCTGGACCGACGCCACGACCTCCTCGCGGTGGTGGTCGTAGAAGACGGCCACCACGAACTGGCCGATCATGGGGTCGCCGGTGATCTGGACGGGGATCGCCGCGTAGCGCACCCGTCCGGCCGAGCTGTCGGTCCACCCGGCCACCGGCCGGTCGGTGACGCGCGCGACCGTGCGCACCAGGGCCTCGTCGGCGTCGAGCGCGGCCGGGGGGCGGTCGCCGCCGGGGATCGACTCGATGCGGCCGCCGACGACCGTGAAGTAGGTCTCCCACCGGTCGGGCGGGTTCACCGACAACCAGCCGTCGAGCAGCGTCTTCACGCTGGCGGGCGGGCCGCCGGCGGTCTCGTTGGCGACGTACCGGCGCAGCTTCTCGGTCTCGTTCTCCAGTTCGGCGCTGACGCGGGCGTCGAGGCGGCCGAGCAGGATGCTCCACGTCGCCGACAACGACACCGACAGGGCCAGCGCCACCAGGAAGAGCATCCAGCCCACGATCCGGGCACGGGCGCTCATCACACCCCGCGATCAGTCGTCGTCACCGTCATCGTCGTCATCTCCGTCGTCGTCGTCCCCGCCCTGCTTCGGGGGCGGCGGTTTGACCGGCTCACCACGAGTCTTCTTCGCCGGGGACGCCGAGGGGCGCGGTGCGGGTTCGGAAGGCGACGCGGACGGCTCGGCCGTGACGACGACGGGGCCGCCCAGCTGGGGGCCGTCGTCGCCGAACGCCGCGAAGACGCCGGACACGGCCAGCGCGGCGACCACCGCCCCGGCGATCAGCAACAGCACCGACACCCTGCGACCCATGGCCCCAGTCTCGGGCCGTTTCGGGAGAACATCATGGGAGCACGATGAGAACACTCTCATCTTCCCCGCGCCGCCGAACCTGTAGGAAGATCACCGGAAGTCCGAGGAAAGGGTTCTGTCATGTCGGTGCTGCGTGATCTCGTCGAAGGCATCCAGGGCGGTTCGATCGAGGTGATCGACCTGACCGCGCCGCTGGCCGAGTCGACGCCGATCCTGATGCTGCCCGAGCCGTTCGGCAACACCGTGCCGTTCACGCTCCAGGAGATCAGCCGGTACGACGACCGCGGCCCCGGGTGGTACTGGAACAACATCTCGACCGGCGAGCACACCGGCACCCACTTCGACGCGCCCGTCCACTGGGTCACCGCCCGCGACGGCGAGGACGTCTCGCAGGTCGCCCCGTCGAAGCTGCTGGCCCCGGCCGTCGTGCTCGACTTCGCCGCGCAGGCCGCCGCCGACCCCGACTTCCTGCTGGAGATCGAGCACGTCAAGGCGTGGGAGGCCGAGCACGGGCCGCTGCCCGCCGGCGGCTGGCTGCTCTACCGGACCGGCTGGGACGTGCGCGCCCACGACCAGGCCGAGTTCCTCAACGCCAACGAGACGGGCCCGCACACGCCCGGCATCTCGGTCGAGTGCGCCCGCTACCTGGCCGAGCAGACCCCGATCGTCGGGCTCGGCGTCGAGACGGTGGGCACCGACGCGGGCGCGGCGCACTCGTTCGACCCGGCGTTCCCGTGCCACTCGTTCTTGCTCGGCGCCGGGAAGTACGGACTGACCCAGCTGCGCAACCTCGACCGGCTGCCGGTCACCGGGGCCGTCGTGGTCGCGCCGCCGCTGCCGATCGCGGGCGGGTCGGGGTCGCCGGTCCGGGTGCTGGGCTTGGTCGAGCGGTGAAAGCAGATGAGGCGATCGGGCGGGCGCTGGCCGCCGAAGGCGTCCGTACGGTCTTCGGGGTCGTCGGCTCCGGCAACTTCCACGTGACCAACGCCCTCGTGGCCGGGGGAGCGCGTTACGTCGCGGCCCGCCACGAGGGCGGCGCCGCGACCATGGCCGACGCCTACGCCCGCATGTCGGGCGAGGTCGGGGTGGTGACCGTGCACCAGGGGCCGGGCCTGACCAACATGATCACCGGGCTGGCCGAGGCGGCCAAGAGCCGCACCCCGCTGCTCGTGCTGGCGGGCGAGGTGACCTCGCCGCTCTCCAACTTCTGGGTCGACCAGGCCGCGCTCGCCCACGCGGTCGGGGCGCTGTCGGTCCGGATCACCTCGGCCGAGACGGCCGTCGCGACGGCCGTGGCCGCCTATCACCTGGCCCTGCGGGAGCGGCGGACCGTGCTGCTGAACCTGCCGCTCGACGTGCAGGGGCACGAGGCCGGGGAACTGCCCGCCGAGATCGTGCCCGCCGGGGCGCCGGAAACAGCTCCGGTCGTGGCGGCCGACCTCGGGACCTTCGAGCGGCTGGCCGAGGTGCTCGCCGCCGCCGAGCGGCCGGTATTCGTGGCCGGGCGCGGCGCCCGGCACGCGCGGCGCGAGCTCGAACTGCTCGGCGACCGCACCGGCGCGCTGCTGGCGACCTCGGCCGTCGCGCGCGGGTTGTTCAAGGGCAACCCCTGGGACCTGGACGTCTCGGGCGGCTTCGCCACGCCGCTCGCGGCCGAGCTCATCCGCGACGCCGACCTCATCGTCGGATGGGGGTGCGCGCTGAACATGTGGACGATGCGGCACGGCGCGCTCATCGCCCCGACGGCCACCGTGGTGCAGGTCGACCTCGACGCCGCCGCCCTGGGGGCGCACCGGTCGGTGAGCTTCGGGGTCGTCGGGGAGGTGGCGGGGTGTGCGACAGCCGTAACGGAACTGATCGAAGCTCGGCGCGACGGATACCGGAGCGATGAGCTGGCCGCGCGCATCGCGGCCGGGCGGCGCTGGCAGGACGTCGCCTACGACGACGAGAGCGGCGCGGGCCGCGTCGACCCCCGCACGCTGACGATCGGGCTCGACGAGCTGCTGCCCGCCGACCGGATCGTGGCGGTCGACTCGGGCAACTTCATGGGATATCCGGCGATGTTCCTGGACGTCCCCGACGAGCACGGGTTCTGCTTCACCCAGTCGTTCCAGTCGATCGGCCTCGGGCTCGCCACCGCGATCGGCGCGGCCCTGGCGCGGCCCGACCGGCTGCCCGTCGCGGCGCTCGGCGACGGCGGCGCGCTCATGGGCGTCGCCGAGCTCGAGACCGCGGTGCGGCTGGGCCTGCCGATGGTCGTGGTCGTGTACGACGACGAGGGCTACGGCGCGGAGGTCCACCACTTCCACGGGGCCCCGCACGACACCGTCACCTTCCCGCCGGTCGACCTCGCCGCCATCGGGCGCGGGTTCGGCTGCGCGGCCGTGACGGTCACCGCCGCGGCCGATCTCGACGCGGTGCGCGACTGGCTCGACGGGCCGCGTGACCTGCCGCTTCTCATCCACGCGAAGGTGACGCGGGAACGGGGTTCGTGGTGGCTGGAGGAGGCGTTCAGAGGGCACTGACCCGGCGTGCGTAGGTTACGGTTCTCGCATGGCTGAGCGCGTGTATCCCCCGGTGATCGGGGTTGCCCTGACGATGTTCAAGGTCCTCGGAATGAAGATCGAGATCGAGGGCGCCGAAAACATCCCGACCACCGGCGGGGCGGTCCTCGTCAGCAACCACATCAGCTATCTCGACTTCATCTTCGCCGGGTTCGCGGCCCGGCCGGCGGGGCGGCTGGTGCGGTTCATGGCGAAGAAGGAGGTCTTCGACCACCGGATCTCCGGGCCGCTGATGCGGGGCATGCACCACATCCCGGTCGACCGCGCCGAGGGCGCCGGGGCCTACATCGCCGCGCTGAAGGCCCTCAAGGCGGGCGAGGTGGTGGGCGTCTTCTCCGAGGCGACCATCAGCCGGTCGTTCACCGTCAAGGAGATCAAGAACGGCGCGGTCCGCATGGCCGCCGCCACCAACGTGCCGCTGGTGCCGATCACGTTGTGGGGCACCCAGCGGCTCTGGACGAAGGGCCGCCCGCGCAAGATCGCGCAGCGGAACATCCCGATCACCATCTCGATCGGCGAGCCGATGCGCCCGCAGCGCCGCGAGGACATGGACGCCGCCGCCGCCGAACTGCACCGCCGCCTGTCGGAGCTGGTCGACAAGGCGCAGCGGTCGTACCCCGACGACGGAACCGGCACCTGGTGGCAGCCCGCCCATCTCGGCGGCACCGCGCCGACGCCCGAAGAGGCGGCGGCGATGGACGAGGCGGAGCGCAAGGAACGCGAGAACCGCGGCGACTGAACCTCCCCGCCACTACCAAGCTATAGCGCACCCCGGGTCTTGCCACAAGCCCCGGGGTGTGCCGCAGAATCACCGCTCATGATTGACGTCATCATCGTCGGCGCGGGGCCGACCGGAGTCATGCTGGCCGCCGAACTCCGCCTGCACGGCGTCGAGACGGTCGTCGTGGAGCGGCTCGCCGAACCGGTCACCCACTCCAAGGCGCTCGGCCTGCACGTGCGCAGCCTCGAAATCATGGACCAGCGGGGCCTGCTCGGCGAGTTCCTCGCCCACGGGCAGCAATACCCCCTCACCAGCCACTTCGCCGGCATCGTCAAACCCTGGCCGGTGGAACTCGACACCTCCTGCCCCTACCTGCTGGGCATCCCGCAGGTCGTCACCGAACGCCTGCTGACCGAGCACGCCACCCGTCTCGGCGCCGAGATCCGGCGCGGGATCGAACTGACGGGCCTCACCCAGGACGACCACGGCGTCACCGCCGAACTGGCCGACGGCACCACGCTCCGGGCGCGCCACCTGGTCGGCTGCGACGGCGGGCGCAGCACCGTGCGCAAACTGCTCGGCGTCGCCTTCCCCGGCGAGCCCAGCCGGGTCGACACCCTGCTCGGCGAGATGGAGCTCACCGCCGCGCCCGAGACGATCGCGGAGGTGGTGGCCGAGGTCCGCAAGACGGAGCTCAAGTTCGGCGCGATCCCGCAGGGCGACGGCGTCTACCGGGTCGGCGTGCCGGCCGCCGAGGTCTCCACCGCCCCGCCGACCCTCGACGACTTCCGCCGTCAGCTGGTCGCTTACGCCGGAACCGACTTCGGTGCCCGCTCGCCCCGCTGGCTGTCCCGTTTCGGCGACGCGACCCGGCTGGCCGAGCGGTACCGCGTCGGCCGGGTGCTGCTGGCGGGCGACGCCGCGCACGTCCACCCGCCGACCGGCGGGCAGGGCCTCAACCTGGGCGTGCAGGACGCTTTCAACCTCGGCTGGAAGCTCGCGGCCGAGGTGACGGGCTGGGCCCCGGCGGGGCTGCTCGACACCTACCACGCGGAACGCCACCCGGTGGCGGCGAACGTGCTGGTCAACACGGCCGCCCAGATGCTGCTGCTGTCGACCGAGCCGGGGCCGAAGGCGGTCAGGGCGCTGCTGTCGGAGCTGATGGACTTCGAGAACGTGACCCGCTTCCTGCTGGAGAAGATCACCGCGATCGGGGTGCGCTACGACTTCGGCTCCGACGACGACCTGGTCGGCCGCCGGATGCGGAACCACAGGTCGCTGTACGCGTCGATGCGCGGCGGCCGGGGCCTGCTGGTCGGCGGTCTTTCCGCGGCGGGGTGGCACGACCGGGTCGACGTCCTCCGCGAGGACCTGGGTGTTCCCAACGCGCTGCTGCGCCCCGACGGGCACGTGGCCTGGGTGGGGGAGGACCAGAAGCAGCTCGACGTCCATCTGGAGAGGTGGTTCGGCGCGAGCAACTCCGGTTGACTAATTGGAAATTAGTCAACTACGGTTGCTTCATGCCGCCCGAACTCACCGATCCCGCCGACGCCCTGGCCGCCGTGGCCGCGCTCCGCCGGCTCGCCGACCAGCTGGAGGAGGCCGCCGTCGAGCAGGCCATGCGCGACGGATGGAGCTGGCCCGAGGTGGCCGAGGCGCTCGGGATCACCCGCCAGGCGGTCCACAAGAAGCACGCCAAACGGCTCATCGAAGCCGGTGTCCCCCTGAGGAGGCGCTGACGTGGCCGCCATCGACCACTACCTGAACACCGTCATCCAGCACGCCCGGCTGGAGGCCTTCGACGACGGCTCGGCCACCCTGGAGGCCCACCACCTGCTGCTCGGCATCGCCGTCGCGGGGGAGAACGCCGAGCTCATCGCGGCCGGGCTCGGCCCCGACCAGATCAGGGCCGCGCTCCAGGGGGAGTTCGAGCACAGCCTCCAGACGGTCGGGGTGTCGGCGGCGGCCTACCGCCTGCCGAAGCCGACCCGCGTGGGCGACCCGCCGACCTCCCTTGGGGCGTCGGCCAAGCTCGCCTTCGACCGCGCCTTCTCCCGGGCGCGCACCAAGAAGGAGCTGCGGCCGGTCCACCTGCTGCTCGGCATCCTCCAGGCCGAGATCGGCACCGTGCCGCGCGCCCTGGCCCTGGCCGGGTTCGACCGGCCCGCCCTGATCGCCCGCTTCTCCGGGGACCCCGCGTGATCCAGGAGATTCTCGACCGCGCCGTCGCCGAGGGCGGCCTGCCCGGCATCGCCGCCGAGGTCCGCGACGGCGACCGGCGCTGGTTCGGCGCCGCCGGCGCGCCGCGCGAGCGCGACCACGAGTTCCGCATCGGCAGCACGACCAAGACCTTCGTCGCGACGCTGATGCTGACCCTGGTCGGCGAGGGCCTGGCCGGCCTCGACGATCCGCAACCGGGCGGCGCGACCCTGCGCCAGCTGTTGTCGCACACCAGCGGCCTGGCCGACTATTTGCGCTTTCAGGACGAGGTGAACCAGCACGAACACCCCGCCCCCGACCAGCTGATCGCCATTGGCCTGGCGAAGCCCCCGGCGTTCCCGCCGGGGGAGGGCTGGCACTACTCTCAGACCAACTACGCCCTCGTCGGGCGGCTCATCGAGACGATCACCGGCCGCCCGCTGAGCGAGGCGCTCGGCCGGATCACCCGCGCCCTGCCCGGCACCTACCTGCCGGCCGGCGACGACATGGACTTCCGGGGCCCGCACGGCCGGCACTTCAGCCGCCTCCACGACCCGTCGCCGGACGCCGAGACCTACGACGTCACGGAGCTCAACGCCTCCCCGTTCTGGGCGGCGGGCGGGATGATCTCCACCATCGCCGACCTGGGCGACTTCTTCACCGCGCTGCTGCGCGGCGACCTGCTGCCCCCGCACCTCCAGAACGAGATGTTCACCACGGTGCCCACCACGGACTGGCTGGCGACCGGGCGTTACGGCCTGGGCGTCTCGTCGCTGACGTTGTCGAGCGGGGAGACGGTGTGGGGCATGGGCGGCGCGATCTTCGGGTCGTGGACGTACGCCTACGGCAGCCGCGACGGGCGCAGAATGCTGGTCGCGAACACCAACGGCGACTGGTCAGACCCGATCGCGATCTTCACCGAGCTGCTGGAGGCGGCCTTCCGGCCGTGAAAGCTACCCTGCGGGGGTGGAGCGCATCGTCCTGGGGCTGATCCTGGAGTTCGTCGGCCTGCACCTGCTCGCCCAGGGCCAGGCGGTGCGGCGGGCGGCGCGGGCCTTCCTGGCCACCGCGGTCCGCGCCGAGGGCGAGGTGATCGCCCTGCGGGTCAGCCGCACGGGGGTGGCGCAGCGGCCCCGGCCGGCCCACGTCTACCTGCCGGTGCTGCGGTTCCGCACCGCCGACGGCCGGGTCGTGGAGGCCCGCTCGCCCGTCGGCGGCAACCCGGCGCCGGCCGCGAAGGGCGACCGCGTCGGCGTGCTCTACGACCCGGCCGACCCGCGTGACGTGCGCATCGACACCGTCGCCGGGCACGGCACGACGGCCGGGCGGGTGCTCATGGGGCTCGGGGCGGCGGTGCTGGCCGTCGCGGTCGGGGTGGTCGTCAGCGGCGTCTGGTGACCCTCGCCAGCAGCACCCGGGCGGCCGCCAGGAGGGCCATGCCGACCGCGCCCACGATCGGTTCCCGCTCCTCCTCCTTGGTGGGGCCGGGGTCGGGCAGCGCGGGTTCGGTCTCGTGGGTGCGGGAGGCTTCGAGCTGCGCCGCGAAGGCCAGGCCGAGGAACAGCGCGATCGAGGTCAGGAACGACCACAGCAGCAGCGCCATCACCGCCGTCAGCGGGCCGTAGGTCTCGCCGAAGCCCTCGTTGAGGCTGGTGTAGAGGGCCAGGCCGAGGGTGAAGGTCGTCCACAACACCAGGGTGACGAGCGCGCCGAAGGCCAGCCACGTGTGGCCGGGCTGGCGGCGCCGGGGCGAGGCGCGGAAGATGACCGAGGTCGCCACCAGGGCCAGCAGGAAGCCGAGCGGCCACCTGACCAGGTCGAACGCGAAGCGCAGGGCGGGGCCCCAGTCGTACACGCGGGTGAGGGCCTCTTTCAGCGCGTCGCCGCCGACCATGATGACGAACCCGGCCACCATGAACGAGCCGGCGGTCGTGGCCAGCACCAGCCCCCGCAGGTATTTGCGGTGGAAGGGGCGGTCGCGTTCGATGCCGTAGATGCGGTTGGCGCCGCGTTCGACCTGGGCCATCGTGCTGACCAGGGCGAACACGGCGGTGCCGAGGCCCGCCCACAACGCCACGGCGTCGGAGCGGGTGCCGCCGTCGAGGATGCTGCGCACGGCCGCGACGCCCTCTCCCGGGCTCAGCTGACTCAGGGTCAGCGCCAGGACCTGGCCGAGGTCCTCGGTGTGCACCACCGAGGAGAGCCCGACCAGGGCGATCGCGCCCGGGATGATCGACAGGCACATCTGGAACGCCAGGGCGCGCGAATGACTCATGCCGTCGCCGTAGCGGAACCGCACGAACGAGTCGCGGGCCAGCCGCCACGCGCCGTAGGCGCGCAGAGCCTGCCAGGCGTCGTCGGCGGACAGGTCGTCGCCGGTCATCGACTGGGTTTGGGGGACGAGGGTCGCTGAGCCCACGCCGCCAAGTTACCCAATCTCAGATCAGCTGCACGACCGGGATCACCTCTGAGCCGATCTGCTCCAGCGGGGTCAGCTCGTACACCCCCTTGACCTGGCCGATCGCCAGGCCGAAGCCCATCTCGGCGAAGCCGCCGAGGTCGTCGACGATCTTCTGGGCACCGTGGGTGGTGTCGTAGGCGTAGTAGACCGTCTTCTGGATGTCGTCGTAGTTGCGGCCGACCGCCTCGCAGTGGCCGCGCAGCACGTCGAGCTTGTGCTGGAGCTGGTCGGACGGGAAGAGGTTGCAGGCGTCGCCGTACTGGGCGACCAGGCGCAGCGTCTTCTTCTCGCCGCCGCCGCCGATCATGATCGGCGGGTGCGGGCGGGTGATCGGCTGCGGGGAGTTCAGCGGCCGCTCCAGCTGGAAGTGCCGTCCCCGGTACGGGCTCTCGTCGCCGTCCCACATCTGACGGCAGATCTGCAGCGCCTCTTCGAGGATCTCGAAGCGTTCGGCCAGCGGCGGGAACGGGAAGCCGAGGCCCTTCGACTCCTCCTCGTTCCAGGCCGCGCCGATGCCCAGCCAGGCCCGGCCCCCCGACAACACGTCGAGGGTGGTGACGATCTTGGCGAGCAGACCGGGCTGCCGGTAGATCACCCCGGTGATCAGGGCCAGCAGCCGCGCCCGCGAGGTGTGCGCGGCGATCCAGCCCAGGGTGGTGTACGCCTCCAGCATCGGCTCCTCGGGAGCCCCCACGCCGTGGATCTGCCAGAAGTGGTCCATCACCGCGATGGTGTCGAACCCGGCCTGGTCGGCGGTGGTGACGATCTGGGCGAGCCGGTCACTGAGCACCGGGTCGCCGGGGTACGTGAAACTCGGGATCTGAAGTCCAACCTTCATGCTTACATTCTTACCGCCATTACCTCGAAAGCCCCGCGAGGGCCTCCCGTTGCGCGGTGCGCGCCGCCGTCATGTCGGCCGCCAGGGCGAGGGCGTCCCCGGCGGCGCCGGCCTTCTGCTCGCTGGCGGTCACCATGGCCGACTGGTCGAGGTGGCCCTTCAGGCTCCTGACCAGGATCTTGTCGAACGCCTTCCCTTTGGCCCTGGCCGCCGCCTCGATCAGGATCGGGGTCGGCATGCCGGGCATGTCGTGCCCCTCGTGCGGGTTGGGGCCCGCCTTCGCGCTGGTCAGGAGCGCGCGAAGACGGGCCAGTTCGGCCCGGTGACCCTGGCCGACGGACCCCGCCAGCTCGGCGAGCGCGGGGTCCGCGGCCCGGTTCGGGGCCAGGTCGAGCACTTTCAGCATGCGCTCGTTCATCGCCGCCATGAGCTGCGCCCACGCCACGTCCGTCGGGTTGTACGAGGCCACGGCCACCACCGGGGTCGGCGGGGGCGGCGGCGCCTCAGACGTACACGAAGAGAGCGCGAGGATCAGGGCGGCGAGAACGAGGCGTCTCATGGGCGGCCGTTGGCCCCGCACTTGATGACCGGACGGATGCAGTCGCGCACCCGCTGCCACATCTCGGCCTCGGGCCAGGCGTTGAAGAAGTCACCGTGCATGGTGAATCCCCGGCCCGACGAGAGGCGGATCCGCGACGGATCGCCGCTCACCGGGTAACGCAGCACCTGGCGCAACTTCGGCACCGGCACCGGGTGGGTCGACGGGCACGCCTGGTTGACCGGGTAGGCCATGTGGCTCTTGTGGTCGGGCGAGTCGAGGTTCACCCCGTCCCAGCACTGCGGGAAGTCCAGGTACGACTCCAGCATCGTCCCGGCCGGGCAGTTCACGAAGTCCTTCGACGCGCCCGCCTCGTTGGCGTGCAGGCACGACCACCGGGCGATCGTCGTGCTGTCGGGCGCGGTCGCCTTGGCGTTGCCGGCGACGATGCGCAGGCCCAGCGGGAGCGGCTGGATCTGCGCGGTGATCTCGGGCCGCACGCCCTCACCGAGGTAGTAGAAGGTCGTGATGACCGGTTCGACGGGCTGGTCGTTGACGTACAGCGTCGGCACCCAGTACGACGACAGGTCGATGCGCGGGTTGCAGTTGGAGTCGCCGGCCAGCAGCGATTCCACGGTCGAGTTCGCGTTCGTCGTCAGGTTGCCGAAGAACGAGTGCATGTGCGAGGCGCCCGGCAGGTTCGGGTAGATGATCGGGTCGTCCGGGAGCCGGTGCGTGAACGGGCAGTCGGCCAGGAACTCCGACACCCGCACGATCGGGCCCTGCGGCTGGGTCGGGGTGGGCGTCGGGGTGGGGCCGCCGCCGGGGCCGTACACCTCGAACTCCCACAGGGACACGCCGTAGCCCGTGGCGCGGGCGGTGGTGTAGACGCGGATGTAGCGGGCGGACGTCTGGGTGAAGCCGATTGTCTGCACGCCGCCGGTCTGCGCGGTGCGGGTGGCGACCGTCGTCCAGCTCGTGCCGTTGGAGGAGGTCTGGAGCTGGTAGGCGGTGGCGTAGGCCGCCTCCCAGCGCAGCACGACCTGGTTCATCGTGGTCGCGGCGCCGAAGTCGACGCGCAGCCACTGCGGGTCGGAGAACAGGCTCGACCACCGGCTGCCGGCGTTGCCGTCGACGGCGTTGGCGGCGACGTGCCCGCCCTCGACCGACGACGCGGTGGCGGTCTTGCCCTGCGAGATGGGGGCCGCTTCGGCCCGTTGGGTGACGATCGTGAGCATCGCCAGGATCAGCACGCCGATCGCGGCGATCCTGGCCCACGTGATGGTCAGGGACATCGCGTACTCCAATGGTGGGGGGTGCTCCCCGGGGGCGTGGGGCCCCCGGAGAGGTGGATCACTGGTACACGCGCACGTAGTCGACGAGCATCTGCTTGGGGAAGCCGGTGGAGGCGTCCGGCGGACCCGGCCAGTCGCCGCCGACGGCGAGGTTGAGGATGATGTAGAACGGGTGGTCGTACACCCACGGGCCGCGGGTCGCCTCGACCTGGGCCTTGCTGAGCGTGAAGACCTGGCGGCCGTCGACGCTCCACGTCATGCCCTGGCTGTTCCAGTCGAGGGCCCACACGTGGTAGTCGTCGGAGAAGTCGGCGCCGTTCGGCAGGGTGTTCGGCGCGCCGATCCCGCCGCCGCCGTTGTAGGCGGGCGCGTGGATCGTGGTGTACGACGTCTTCACGTCCTTGCCGAGCACCTCGACGATGTCGATCTCACCGTTGTACGGCCACGGACGGCCGGTCAGGAAGTCGGCGCCCATCATCCAGAACGCCGGCCACAGGCCGTTGCCCTTGGGCACCTTGATCCTGGCCTCGACCCGGCCGTAGGTGAAGTGGAACTTCGTGCCGGTGTTCATGCGGTGGGAGGTGTACTGGCAGGTCCCGCCCGGACACGACGAGCCCGGCGTGACCTCCTGGCGGGCCTCCATGACCAGCTGCCCGGCGCCGTTCATGTTGGCGTTGTTGTTGTTCGTGTAGTACTCCAGCTCGTTGTTCGGGCCGGTGCCGGGGTCGGGCCGCCACTTCGCCGAATCGGGCTTGGTGCCCGCCGCGCCGTTGAACTCGTCGCTCCAGACCAGCTGCGGGGGGTTGCGCGGGTCGGGCGGCGCGGCGGGCGGGGTGTTCGGGGCGCCACCGGTGCCGTACACCTGGAACTCCCACAGGCTGTAGCCGTAGGGGGTGGCGCGCTGGGTGCCGTACATCCGGACGTACCGCCCGCTCCCCGTCACGTTGATCGACTGCTTGAAGCCGGTCCCCGTCGTGGTGGAGTAGACGTTGGTCCAGTTCGTGGCGTCGTTGGAGGTCTGGATGTTGAACGACCGCGCGAACGCCGGGTCCCACTGCAGGACCACCCTGCGGATCTGGGCCACCGCGCCGAGGTCGACGTAGATCCAGCCCGGGTCGACCCAGCCCGTGGTCGAGCTCGTCGCCCAGCGGCTGGCCGGGTCGAGGTCGAAGGCGCGGGCCGGCGTGCACTCGTAGCAGTTCCCGTCGCTCTGCGACGTCGAGGCGACGGCGGGCTTGTTGTACGACAGCAGCCGTTCCCCACCCGGGTCAGGTGACGGGGAGGGAGAGGGGCTGGGACTCGGCGACGGGGACGGGGACGGCGACGGGCTCGTCGTGGTGGTTCCGGTGCGCACCTGGATCTCGAAGAGGCTGACGCCGAACGGCAGCGCCCGGTTGCTCATCACGATCCGCAGGTAACGGCCCGACCCGGTGGCGGTGATGTTCTCGGTGCCGCCGGCGCCCGTGGTCGTCGCGTAGATCTGGGTGAACGTGGTGTTGTTCGGCGAGACCTGGACCTGGTACGTCCGCGCGAAGGCGGCCTCCCACACCAGCGTCAGGCCACAGATCGACGTGGTGGCACCGAGGTCGATCGTCACCGACTGGGGCTCGCCGTAGGCGCTGGCCCACCGCGTGCCGGCGACGCCGTCGACGGCGTTGGCCGCGACGAACGTCCCCTCGGTGGAGGTCGCGGTGATCGGCTTGCCGAGCGCGGCGTTGCCGCCGCACGTGCCGGTCGGGCCGGTCGATCCGTACACCTGGAACTCCCACAGGGAGTACCCCCAGGCGGTGCCCCGCTGGGTGCCGTACATGCGGACATAACGCCCGGTGCCGGTCACGTTGAGGGTCTGGACGCCGCCCGTTCCGGCGGTGGTGGTGTGGACGGTCGTCCAGGTGGAGCCGTTGGCGGAGGTCTGGATCTGGAACGCCCGCCCGTAGGCGGCCTCCCAGTTGAGCACGACCTGGCTGATGGTCGCCGAGGCGCCCAGGTCGACCTGGATCCACTGGGGATCGGCGAAGGCGCTGGCCCACCGGGTGCCGGTGCTGCCGTCGACGGCGGCGGACGCCGTGAAGGCCCCCTCGACCGAGGAGGCGGTGGCGGTCTTCCCCTGCGAGAGCAGGGCGTCGGCGGCCTGGGCCGGCTGGATGGCGACGTAGGAGGCGAGCAGCGCCAGCGCTGCCGCGATGAGCACGCCCAGGCGTAACCGGCCCGGACTGCGCGATGAACTCAACGTGTCTCCTCGGGAGGGCGGGGGGTGAAGTTCGGGGAGCGCTCCCTGGGCCCTGAGGTTCTCCTTTTGTTCCGATATCTGTCAAGTATCAAATTAACTCTGACGTAACGAAGGCGAAAGGGTTAACCGGATCGGAGAGCGCTCTCCTGAAGCGATCATGGGGCTGACGAGTGGCGTTTGAGCTTTGAATATCCGATGGAACGCTTCCCGCCGATGTCAGGGGGCGTTTTGCTGACAAGCCCCGGTGTGAGCCATTGACGAGCGCAGCCAGTGCGGGTCACCCTGATGAGGGAACGTTCTCTTCATGATCGTTTAAGTGATGGCCGTGAATCCGTGGACGAGCTCGTACGTCCACTAGACCTATAACGCTTCGATAACACACCGGGTTTCGCCGGTCGCGGTGCGTAATGTCGGAGGCATGCCGCCCACGACCGAGCACGAGATGTGGCTGGACCTGTTCGCCAACAACCCCCGCCTGGCCCCCGACCTTCTGATCGAGACCTTCGGCGTCCACGTGCCCTCCTACGAGGAAGCGCGCATCGAGACCCCGGTGACGAACGAGGCCAAACCCGTCGAACTGCGGGCCGACTCCGTGATCGTGCTCCGCAACAGGGGACGGCCGGTCCTCGCCTGCGTCGTCGAGATGCAGCGCGACCACGATCCGCACAAAGTGTGGACGTGGCCGAAGTACGTCACGGCCGTCCGGGCCCGCCACAAGTGCCAGACCATCCTGCTCGTGATGTGGCCCCGCGCCGACGGCGCGGAACGCGTGTCCGCGCCGATCGTCCTGGGGCCGTCGTCCATCGTGACGCCCTATGTGATCGGCTTGTCCGCCCTCCCCTTGGTGACCGACCCGGCGCAGGCCATCGCCAATCCCGAGCTGGCGACGCTCTCCGCCCTGGCACACGCCGAAGGTCCGCACCGTGAATCGGTGCTCGCGGCGACCAGCGCGGGCGTCCTGGCATTCGGGAAAAAGGACGCCAAAGAAGCCAGAACGTACACTGACTATCTCTCGGAGGCGTTGAGCGAAGCCGCCTCCCAGCTGTGGAGGACACTGATGGGTGTGGCATCCAGGGAGTACCGCAGCGAGTGGGCCCGCGGATTCGTCGCGGAGGGCAGGGCCGAGGGCAAGGCCGAAGCCGTGCTGGCGATCCTCCGCCACCGCCGGCTCCCCGTGACCGAGGAACTCCGCGACCGAATCCTGGCCTGCGTTGATCCCGAGGTGACGGAGACGTGGCTGGAACGCGTCTTCCACGTCGACAGCGCAGAAGAGCTCCTGTCGCACGATTAAGCGCAAAGGCCGCACGCACACCGCGTTCGCGGGTCAGCGGCGACGCCTTTGCCGAGGTATAACGGCCGCCATCGCGCCGACGACCGACAGTAGGCCGAGCGTGGTCGGTGGTGATGACGCGCTTGCTGCCGTTGGTCTTCTTGTTCGCGTCGTATCCGCGCGGATCGTGGCCGACAGTGTCATCACGCTCTTGGAATCGGTGATCCCCGCCGAGGGCCCGATTCCGATCCGCTTCCGCCGCCACAGCGCCGCGAGAATTTTCGGCGGGCGAAGCGTCAGCACGCGGTCTGGCAGGGCGGGAGTTGCCTTCGGGTGCAGACCGCCTACACGATCGCGCCCCCGACCCCGGCCGGCGCCCGCTGCGTGTTGGCGGGTCGGAGGGATTACGGCGTTCTCGGACCATGCCGCACGGCCCTTGTCGGCGAGATCGCCACTTCTTCAACAGGCACCACGCGGTCATCGCCGGCAATCCGACTGCCGATAAGGCGGCAACGACTCCTACGCCCGCCATGCCCCGATCGCCACAAGGCCCTGGGTGCCATTGCCATTCCACCTCGCAATTGGGATCGGGCACGTGCGGCATGGCTCAGGGCTGGCTGAGGGCTTTTGGCCTGCTCGATTGACGGGTCCGCCCTCCGCGCCAAGATGATCACTGTTCATCTGCTCCGGCGGTTTTGTGAAAATGCATTATTGCCGCGCGGGTGTGATCTCTGGCTTTAGCCAATCGATGCATGGCCCCTTGAATTTCTCTGATTCGCTTATCGGCCGGCCATTCCTGCCGAACGGCCGGGCGAGCAAGCACGCGTCTGCTGGTGGCCGGGCTCGTGCTCGACGTGCGGCAGGGGCCTGTCCTCCCTTGCGGCCGGCGGCGTAACCATTCGCCCGCGGATTCGACATTCTCGAATGAATCGTGGGAAGTCCGCGAATCCAAGCCCTTGACAAGGTGTGTCGCATTTATCAAGGCTGTGATAGGTAGAAAATCGAAGAGGATTCGAGTTATTCGAATGGTGATGACAGGAATGCCGAAGCGAGGTCGGCGTCCGTGAGAGGCCGGTGCCGGCTCGTCGACGTCACCATGACCGAGAAGCCCACGATCGATGACCCCGATCGGCCCATGGAGTCACCGCGCGCGGACGCGACGGGGCCGGACGGACGCCTTGCTCAACGGAAAAGGAAACAATGAGAGCAGCAACTCGCAATCGCAGACGTCGCTCGGCCGCGGCGGCCCTGAGCGTGGTCACCCTGGGGGCGTCCCTGCTTTACGCCCCCACGTCGGCCGCCGCTGACGGGGCCGTCGCCTCGATCACGTTGGGCGAGGTCAACCAGGAGAGCGGGCTCCGGCAGATCGAGCAGGGTGACGGCACGACCGCGCCCGTGACGGTCGGCGGGCGGAACGCGCGCAGGACCGTGCAGACCTCGGCGCCGGCGCAGCACATGTACTTCCAGGTCGACGACACGATCGCCTTCAACGGCGCCTACGTCGCGTGCCTGATGGTCGACTACTTCGACGAGGGCGGTGCCACCTTCCGCGTCCAGTACGACTCGACCACCAGCGCGTACGCCGGGACGGGTTCGGTGAACCGCACCGGGTCGAACACGTGGAAGACGGCGGGCTTCGAGCTGATGGACGCCCGGTTCTCCAACCGCGAGAACGGCGGCGCCGACTTCCGCGTCGAGGCGGGCACGACCGGGGTGACCTTCAGCAGCGTGAAGCTGACGATCGTCCAGGACGACGGCGTGACCCCGCCGTGCGCGGCGGCCGATCCCGATCCGGAGCCCACCCCGATCCGCTGGCGGCTCAAGTACGACGAGCCGTTCAACAAGAAGATCCGCACCGAGGCCAGCCCGTGGGTGCTCGACGACTACAGCGACCCGGTCGACGACTACAACGACGACAACGGCGACCTCTACCGTCTGCAGCTCGGCCCCGAGTTCGACGCGTCGATGGCGACCATGCGGACGTACCGGCAGGAGACCGAGTTCGGCAAGGACGGCTGGCTCACGGCGTCCCTCTCCACGCGTGAGAGCGGCGGGCGGGTCGACGACAGCTACACCGACACGGCCGAACGTCCGTCGATCTCGACGGAGAAGCTCGACACGGTGGGCGCCGTCGCCAACATCACGGTGCCTCACTACACGGGCGGCGCGATCATCCGCAACACCGAGCCGCTGCCGAAGTACTACCGCATCGAGTACGAGCTCAAGACGCTCGACTTCGGCGGCCTGCGCAACGGCTCGCTGTTCTACGACGGCAAGTACAACGGGTACAAGCTCGGGGAGTGCAAGACCTTCTACCCGTGGGTCAGCAACCCCAACGACATCGACCCGGCCGACCCCTGCGCCACCCGCTCGGTGCGTGAGGACAGCAACGAGGCGTACAACGCCTTCCACTTCATGTCGATCCTCGACTTCCCGGCGATGCCCCGGAACCTGGCGATGTACCACTGGCACCGCAAGGTGCTGATGGACCAGTTCAGCCCGGCCCCGTCGCGGAACACCAACGGCTACGACGTCTGCAACCCGCAGACCGGGGTGAAGTACCCCTGGGACCAGAGCAACAAGACCACGGTGAACATGCTCTACTTCACCGGTTCGCTCGGCCAGTCGCAGACGTTCGTGACGAGCTGCGACCGGCGGCCGGTCTCCGGCGTGCAGAAGTCGGCCGTGGAGCTGCAGCCCGAACTGATGCCCCACAAGGACTACGCGTTCGCCATCGAGCGCACCCCGGAGGGGTACACGCTCGAGGTCAGCGGCGTCTTCAAGAACGTCCCCGGCAAGCAGACCTACCGGTACACCCGGGGCTTCATCGACGACGACGCCGGCGTGATCGGCGCGAACGTGCCGATCTTCCACTACAACGTGGACGCCGAGGAGTACAACGGCCAGTTCAACACCTCGCACCGCGCGTCGGGCGCTTTCGGCTCGAAGACGTGGGACAACCAGTGGCCGGCCGGCTCGGCCTACCCCGACTACTTCGTCATCGGCGAGCCGTACACGAACGTCGGCGAGGGCCAGGCCCGCATCGACAACATCCGGCTCTACGTGCCGAAGGACTAGCAGATCCAGCCGCGCCCCCGGGACCTCAGACGGACCCGGGGGCGCGGTCCGCGTTCCTCCGGCATGGCCGATGGGCCCCTCACCGGTGGGCCGAGGTCACCGCCGGGTCGCCGGTCCTCAGGTAGCGTTCAGCGCCTGGCGGGCCAGTTCGGCCGCGCCGGTCACCCCCGACAGGTTGCCCAGCCCCGGCGCGAAGACCAGGGTGTCGAGCGGGTAGCCGCCGGCCAGGTCGGCCGCGCGGGCCCGCACCAGGTCGAGCAGGCCCGGCCGGCCGCCGACCCCGCCGCCGATGACCACGGCCTGGGGGGAGAGGGTCGAGGCCAGGTTGTGTACGGCCTTCGCCAGATAGTCGGCCTCCAGCTCCCACGGCTCCCCGTCGCCCAGTTCCTGCGCCGGGCGGCCCCAGCGGGCCCGCATCGACGTCCCGGACGCCAGCCCTTCGAGGCAGTCGCCGTGGAAGGGGCAGACCCCCGGGAACGGGTCGCGCGCGGTGTCGTGGGGGACCAGCATGTGGCCCGCCTCGGGGTGGGTGCGCCCGTGCAGGGGCCGGCCGTCGACGACGACGCCGACCCCGATGCCGGTCCCGACCGTCATGTACGCCAGCGTGTGCAGCCCCCGCCCCGCCCCGTAGCGCCACTCGCCGATCGCCGCGCCGTTGACGTCGGTGTCGAGCCCGACCGGCACGCCCAGCCCCTCACGGAACGGCGTCACCACGTCGGCCCCCGACCAGCCCGGCTTGGGCGTGGCGGTGATGTGCCCGGTCGACAGGTCGACCGGGCCGAACGTGGCGACGCCGACCGCCGCTGGGGCGGGATGACGCCGGAAGAAGTCGACGGCGGCCGGGATGGTCTCGTCGGGGGTCGTCGTCGGGACCACCTCGGTGGCCACGATCTTTCCGTCGGTGTCGGCGAGCGCGCACACCCATTTCGTACCGCCCGCTTCGACGGCTCCGTACCTGATCACCCGCACAGTCTGCCGTTACAGCTCCGGCTGCTGCCAGCCGGACTGGGGGATGTCGCCCCGATAGGGCGGCAGGACGATCGGCGGCACGAACGTTTCCTTGATCGTCCGGGCGTTGACCCAGCGGATCAGGTTGAGGATCGAGCCGGCCTTGTCGTTGGTGCCCGAGGCCCGCGCGCCGCCGAACGGCTGCTGGCCGACGACCGCGCCGGTCGGCTTGTCGTTCACGTAGAAGTTGCCGGCGGCGTACCGGAGCTTCTCCGAGGCCGCCGCGATGGCGTAGCGGTCGCGGGCGATCAGCGCGCCGGTCAGCGCGTACGGCGTGGCCGACTCCAGCTGGGTGAGCGTGGCGTCGAAGTCGTCGTAGACGTGGACGGCGAGGATCGGGCCGAAGTACTCGGTCGTGAAGATCTCGTCGGTCGGGTCGCCGCACTCCAGGATCGCCGGCTTCACGAAGTAGCCCGTGGAGTCGTCGTAGGAGCCCGTCAGGACCGCGATGTTGTCGGCGGCCCGCGCCCGGTCGATCGCGGTCTTGTGCTTGGCGAACGCGCGGGCGTCGATCACGGCGCCCATGAACGTCGACAGGTCGGCCGCCACGTCGCCCACGGTCAGCGACTCGGCCAGGGCGACGAAGTCGTCCTTCATCGTGTTCCACATCGCGCGCGGCACGTAGGCCCGCGACGCCGCCGAGCACTTCTGGCCCTGGTATTCGAACGCGCCCCTGATCAGCGCCGTGGTCAGCGCGGCCGGGTCGGCCGAGGGGTGGGCCAGCACGAAGTCCTTGCCGCCGGTCTCGCCGACCAGGCGCGGGTAGGCGTGGTAACGGCCGATGTTGGCCCCGACGGTCGCCCACAGGTGCTGGAAGGTCGACGTCGAGCCGGTGAAGTGCACGCCGGCCAGCGCCGGGTGGGTCATCGCCGCCTCCGACACCGCCGAGCCGTTGCCGGTCACCAGGTTGATCACACCCGGGGGCAGGCCGGCCTCCTCCAGCAGCGCCATCGTGAAGTGGGCGGCGAACTGCTGGGTGGGCGACGGCTTCCAGACGACGACGTTGCCCATCAGCGCGACCGCGGCGGGCAGGTTCGCGGCGATGGCGGTGAAGTTGAACGGTGTGATCGCCAGGACGAAGCCCTCAAGCGGGCGGTACTCCATCCGGTTCCACACGCCGGGGGAGGAGACCGGCTGCTCGGTGAGGAGCTGCCGGGCGAACGCCACGTTGAAGCGCAGGAAGTCGATCAGCTCGCAGGCGGCGTCGATCTCGGCCTGCTGGGCCGACTTCGACTGGCCGAGGATGGTCGCCGCGTTCAGGGTGGCCCGCCACGGCCCGGCGAGCAGCTCGGCGGCGCGCAGGAAGATCGCTGCCCGCTCGTCGAAGCTCAGCGCCCGCCACGCCGGGGCCGCCGCCAGCGCGGTCGAGATCGCCGCCTGGACGTCGGCGGGGGTGGCGTCGTTGGTGGTGCCGAGGACCGAGGCGTGGTTGTGCGGCTGCACCACCGGGATGGGGGCGCCGCCCGCCATGCGGCGTTCGCCGCCGATCGTCATCGGCAGCTCGATGCTGGTGGCGGCCAGCTCCTTCAGCCGCCCCTCCAGCATGGCGCGGTCGGCGCTGCCGGGGCCGTAGGACCGGACCGGCTCGTTGACCGGCACCGGGACCGTGGAGACGGCGTCCATCACTTACCCCCAAGGGAACGCAGGAAGAAGGCCACGTTGGCCGGTCGTTCGGCCAGGCGGCGCATGAAGTAGCCGTACCAGTCGTCGCCGTAGGGCACGTACACGCGGACCAGCGCGCCCGAGTTGGCGAGCGCCTGCTGCTTGTCGGTGCGGATGCCGTAGAGCATCTGGTACTCGTAGGTGTCGCGGGCCCGGTCGTGCCGGTCGGCGAGCAGTTCGGCGATCGAGATCAGCCGGTCGTCGTGGGTGGCGACCATGGGGTGCCCGGCGCCCGCCATCAGCACCTTCAGGCAGCGCACGTAGGCCAGGTCGACGTCGTTCTTCTTCTGGTACGCCACCGACGCCGGCTCGCGGTAGGCGCCCTTCACCAGCCTGACCCGCGAGTCGCGCAGGTCGTGGCAGTCGGCCTCGCTGCGCATCAGGTAGGCCTGGACGGCCACGCCCACGTCGGAGAAGTCGGTCCGCAGCTCGCGCAGGATGCCCAGGGTGGAGTCGACCGTGGTGTGGTCCTCCATGTCGAGGGTGACCGTCGCCCCCGCGCCGAGCGCCGCCTCGCAGATCTCCCGGGCGTGTTCGAGGGCCATCGCGTCGTCGAGCGCCTGCCCGACGGCCGACAACTTCACCGAGACCTCGGCCCGGTGGCCCAGCCCCAGCGGGGCGAGCGCGTCGAGCAGCTCCACGTACGCCTTCGTGGTGGTGACGGCGGCGTCGGTGTCGCGCACCTCCTCGCCCAGATGGTCGATGGTGACCATGAGCCCCGACCGGGTGAGCCGTTCGACCGTGGCCACGGCGTCGGCGGTGGCCTCTCCGGCGACGAACCGGTCGACGACGCGCCGGGTTGGCGGCAGGGCCGTGACGGCCTTGCGCGCGAGCGGATTCCTCGACACGGCGAGGAGCGTGGAACCGAGCATGCACACAGCGTAATTCGCCCGGAAAGTACCCTTCCACGGACATCCGGCCAAGTCTCTTCAGACAAATGCACAATAATGTTCGCATGCAAGACCTGGTGGACGAGATCGCCCGCCTGCTCGACGCCTCGGTCACCGTCGAAGACCGCGCCTTCGAGCTGGTGGCCTACGGCGTGCAGAGCGGCGTGGTCGACGAGGTCCGCCAGGAGTCCATCCTCCGCCGTCGCGCCACCGCCGCGACCAAGGCCCACTTCGAGGCGTACGGCATCGCCACCGCCGACCACCCGGTCCGCATCCCCGAGGCCCCCGGCTTCCTGGCCCGCGTCTGCGTGCCGTTGCGGCACCGGGGCGTCACCTACGGCTACCTGTGGCTGCTCGACAGCGGCCGCCTGTCCGACGCCCTGCTCGACCGGGCCGGCCCCCTGTTCGCCCGCCTGGCCGCCGCCCTCGCCCACGAGGCGCAGATCCGGCGGGCCCCCCTCGACGACCTGTTCTCCCCGAACCCGCAGGCCCGCGCCGAGGCCGCCCGGGGCGTCGAGGGCCCCCTGGTCGCCCTGGCGGTCGCGGCCGGCCCGGCCGAGGTGCCCATCTCCTGGTCGCTCCCGCGCGACGTGCTGACCGGCCAGGCGGGAGCCCATCCGGCGTTCCTGGCCCCACCGGTCCGCGCCCGCGAGGCGGCCGCCCGCCTGACCGAGATGTACGGCGTCCCGGTCGGCGCGGGCGACCCCCGCCAGGACCCGGAGGACGCGTGGGAGAGCTGGCGGGAGGCCCTGAACGCCCTGCGGGTGGCCGAGAAGACAGGGAGGCCCGTCGCCCACTGGTCGGAACTGGGCGTCTACCGCTACCTGGTCAGGCTGCCCCACCACGAACTCGCGGAACTGGCGGCCGAGACCGCCGCCCTCCCGGAGGAGCTCGCCACCACGCTGGAGACCTACCTCGACCGGGCAGGCCACGTGCAGAAGACGGCGGCGGCGCTGGGCATCCACCGCCAGACCCTCTACTACCGCCTGGGCCGCGCCGCGGAGTTCACCGGCAAGGACCTGTCGGACGGCCAGGACCGCCTGCTCCTGCACCTGTCGCTGAAGGCGCGAAGGTTGTAAGCCCGTCGAGGCGCCAATGGGGCGTTCGTCGCCAAGGCCGCCGAAGCGGCCGGTCGGCGCCGGTTGCGGTGCCCGCCGCCGACGGCGGGTGGCGCCGGCCAGGCGGAGCCGTAACGGAAAAGCGAAATAAACGGGCCGAGCGCCCGCGATGGCCGGAGCATCGCGGGCGCTCGGTTCTTTCCCTCAGGGGAGAGGTTCTCAGGCGCAGGCGCTTTCGTAGACGCGGAGGAGTTCCTGGCTGACGCGCTCCAGCGAGTAGCGGGAGCGGGCGCGGTCGGCGCCGGCGTAGCCGAGGGCCGAGCGCAGGGTGCGGTCGCCGAGGAGGTCGCGGATGCGGGCCGTCACCTCGGCGGGGCGGCGGACCAGGAAGCCGGTCACGCCGTCGACGACCGAGTCGAGGTGGGCGCCGGACGCGGAGGCGATGACCGGGACGCCGCAGGCCATGATCTCCAGGGCGGCGGTGCCGGCCGGCACGGTCGGCTGGAGCGACAGGGCGACGTCGACGCTGCGGATCAGCTTCGGCATGGCGTTGTGGGGGACCTGGCCGAGCAGGGTCAGCCGGTCTTCGACGCCGCGGGAGCGGGCCAGCATGCGCAGCCGCTCCAGGACCGGGTCGTCGCCGCCGGCCACGACCAGCTCGGCGTCGGGGATCGAGGTCAGCGAGTTGACCACGGCGCCCGCGCCGGTGGCGCCCACGTGGAGCAGGCGCGGACGGCCGTCGCGGGGGAAGGCCGGGCCCTGGCGCTTGAAGCGCTCGATGTCGACGCCGCCGGGCACGATCGAGATGTTCCGGCGCGGCACGCCCATCTGGATCAGCTGCGACTCCTCGCCGGCGCAGGTCGCGATGACCGCGCGGGCCCGGCGGCCGATCGCCCGCTCCAGGCGCAGCACCTGGGCGGAGGGCCGGTCGTCGTGGTGGAAGGTCTGGGTCACCGGGACGTCGAGCCCGTCGGAGCCGGCGATGGCGGCGAGGCCGCCGGTCCACGAGTGGGCGTGGATGACGTCGGGGCGCTCGGCGTGCCAGCGGCGCTTGAGGCCGTCGCTGAAGTCGGAGATGTAGGGGAGCAGGTCGCTCTCGGAGAGGTCCTTGTCGGGACCGGCGGGCACCCGCTCGACCCGGACGCCCTTGATCTGCGCGTCGTCCCGCGTGTAGACGGTGACTTCGTGGCCCCGGCCCAGTTCACGGGCGACGGCGGGGGCGGTGACGGAGAGGTTGTTCGTGGCGACGATGGCGATATGCATGGCACACCTCATGGCGATAAGCGCGATGAAAGGGGTGTGCCTGCGTCTTAGGCACGAACTGTGTTGTGGTCTTTACCGTACACCTAAGAGCTTTAAACGCAAGTTTTCAGATGAATCAGGCGTCGATGCGCAGACCCGGAGTGGTGTGCCAGCCGATCAGCCGGATGAGGTGGCCGACGTGGTCGGGCACCGGGCCCAGCACGAGTTCGCGCTGGTCACCGAGGTTCTTGGCGGTGTCGACGAGGGCCCGCAGCCCGGCCAGGTCGATGAAGGTGACCCCGTGGAGGTCGACGTGGAGATCTCCGGGAACCGCCCCGGTCACCGCGGAGAGCTGGCGGGCCAGATCGGAGGAGGAGGTCGCGTCGATCTCTCCCTCGACCTGGATGCCGTCGGGCCCGAAGGTGCGCCGGATGCGCAGCAGGGCCGTTTCGAGCAGCAGGTCGCCGCCGTCGGGCCGGTGCAGCCGGAGCAGGTCGGCCAGCACGCCGGGCGCGAACAGCCGCTTGTCGAACTGGCACACCCCGAGCGCCGCGCCGGTGTCGTAGACGCTCTGGATGCCGCTCTCGAACTCGGCCAGCCGGTCGGTGCCGACCCGCACGGCCCAGCTCATCTCGCCGGTCACCCGCAGCGCCCGATAGCCCTCTGACCTGGCCTGTTCTGCTTCGGCGGCGACTTCGGCGACCATCGTGCCCGGGTCGAACGCCTCCAGGCGGCGGATGTCGAGCCGCCCGGCGGCCACCGCGCCGTCGGTGTCGACGCCCCAGCCGCGCAGCAGCCCCGTCACGACGGCCGGATGGGTCACGTCGGTCAGGTACAGCACCTTGTCCGCGCCGGCCAGCCCTTCGGCGATGAAGGGGGCCAGCACGGGCTCCAACTCGGCCTCGTCGGAGTAGGCGACGGACCTGTGGTCACCGGGCTGCACCAGGCAAGGCTAGCGGGAACGACGGAGGGTGAGAACCGTGACCTCGTCGACGACCTCGTCGTCGCAGAAGGCGCGGTGGTCCTCCTCGATGGCCTTGACGACCGCCGCGGGGGGCTGGTTGACGCAGCGCGCGAGCACTTCGGTCAGCCGCGCCTCGCCGTAGTTCTCCCCGGCCGAGCTGCGGGTGCCGACCAGGCCGTCGGAGTAGAGCACCAGCGTCTCTCCCGAGGCCAGCGTCAGTTCCTCGGTGGCCGGCACGGCCCCTTCTTCGAAGCCGAGCGGCACCCCGCCGCCCTCGGTGAAACGCACCCCGCCGTCGGGCTGGAGCAGCGCCGCCGGGTGGTGCCCGGCGGAGGCCAGCCGGACCTTGCGGCCCCGGACGAACCCGGCGGCGGCCATCACGAACAGGCCGGTGTGCTGGGCCAGCAGGGCGTCGTTGACCTTGCGCAGGGCCTCTCCGGGGTCGCGTTCGAAGGCGCTGAGCACCCGGATGCCGTTGCGGACCAGCGAGGTCACCGAGGCGGCCTCCTCGCCGCGTCCGGCCGCGCCGCCGATGACGAAGCCCCAGCCGCCCTTCATCGGGAAGACGTCGTAGAACTCCCCGCCGATCGCCCGCATGGCCGAACCGGGGTGGTAGATCGCGGCCGTCTCGAACCCGGCCACCTCGGGCAGCGAGCGGGGGAGCACGCCGCTGCGCAGCGCGTCGGCGGCGTTGGAGCTGCGCTGGAAGCTGCGCTGGGCCCGCAGGGCCAGCCCCAGGTGCGACCCGATCTCCTCCAGCAGGCCCAGGTCGGCCAGGCTGAAGGGCGGGCGGTCGCGCAGCCGTACGAGGGTCAGCACGCCCGCGACCTCGTCGTCGGACTGGATGGGGACCGACAGCAGCGAGCCGGCCTTCATCTGGGTCAGCACGTCGGCGCCGAGCAGGCTGTCGTCGCTGAGCATCTCGTGCACGACCCCGCTGCGGGTGGCCAGCACCCGGGCGACCAGCGGCGCGCCGGCCGGGTCGAGGGACTCGATCGCGCGCTGGAGCTTGGCCACCGGCTGGGTCGAGGGGGCGATCACGGCGGCGCGGTGGAGGCCGCCGTCGCGGACCATGTCGGCGATCACCCAGTCGGCCGTCTCGGCGCCCAGCAGCCGGGCCGCGCGGATCAGCGCGACCGGCTCGCGGAGGCTCTCGTCGTCGAGCAGCAGCCGGGTGAGCTGGGCCGACAGCTCGTGGCGGCGGGCCGCTTCGAGGAACAGCGACTCGTCGGGGGTGTCCTTGCCGCTGTCGGGGCCGGTCAGCTGCACGTCGGTCGGCAGGGCGACGGCGGCGACCATCTCCTGCGGCTCGCCGGGCATGCGCAGGCGGCTCAGCACCAGCCGGACCGTGTGGGCCCGGCCCTGGTGGGCCAGCCGCGTCTCGAAGGTGGTGCTCTCCTCGCTGCGCAGCGCCTCGGCGAACCTGGCGCGGAAGGTCGCCCGCCGGGACGACTCGATGAGCAGCGGGAACGCGCGGCCGATCAGGTATCCGGCCGGGCTGCCGAGCAGCCGGGTGGTCTCGTTGTTGATCCGGCGGACGGTCCCGCCGGTGTCCATCACGACCACCGGGATCGGGAGGGTGCGGAAGATCTGCCGGAGCAGTTTCTGCTCGCGCTGGGGGCCGCCGTCGCGCCGTCGCTTCGCCTTGGACAGCTCGGCCAGGGCGTCGCGGACGAGCCCTTCGGCGGTCTCGAGCTCGTGGCTGCGGGGCAGGTCGGCGACGCGCGCCGCGAACTCGCCCAGCCGCTGCTCCAGGTCGGTCACCGGTGTGTGCTCCCTCTCGCATCCGTCATCGGATGATTAGACCCCAAACTAGGGGAATGGTCTTCCCTGTGATTCCCATTCTCGCCCGTGATCTCGCCGCCCTCGGACGGGTCACCGAGGGAACCTCCGCCGAGAGCGTGCTCCGCGGGGTTACCGAGGCCATCGCCCGGGGCGTGCCCGGCTGCGCGGGGGGCACCGCCGAGCTCTGGATGGACGACCGGGTCCTGCTGGCGTCCTCCCACAGCGAACTCATCGCCGTCAGCGACCGGGAGCGCGACCTGCGCGAAGGCCCCTCACGGGAGGCCCTGCGCAGCGGCCGGCCGATCGTGGTCGGCGACGTGATGCGCGACCAGCGCTGGCCCCGCTACGCCGCCGCGGCCGTGCGCCACGGCGTGCGCTCGATCCTCGTGCTGCCCGTCGAGGTCGACGGCGCGATCGTGGTGATCGGGCTCTACGGGGTGCGGCCGGGCGTGTTCGCCGACCACGTGCCGCTGACCGAGCTGCTGCGCGAGCAGGTCACGGTCGCCCTCGCCAACATCTGGGAGTTCGACGACGTGCTCACCGGCGCCGCCCAGATGCAGGAGGCGATGGCCGGCCGGGCCCTGATCGACCAGGCCAAGGGCATCATCATGCAGGCCAGCGGCTGCAGCCCCGAAGAGGCCTTCGACGAGCTGCGCCGGATCTCCCAGCACCACCAGGTGAAGGTCGCCGACCTGGCGAAACTGCTGGTCACCGAGCACCAGCAGAAGAACGCCAAGAACTAGACGGCGGCCACGGCCTCGTCGACGGTCTCGAACATGGGCAGCCGCTGCGCGAGGCCGGTCACCCACATCACCTTCGAGGCCGGGTATTGCACGTTCACCAGCGCGAAGTGCCCGCCGGCCGCGGTCGCCCGCTGCCAGTGATGGACGATCAACCCCAGCGCCCGCGAGTCCATGAACGTCACGCCGCCCAGATCGAGGATCATGTCGGGCCCGTGGTCGTCGGCCACCGCGTCGAGGTGGTCGGAGAACTGCTCGCGTGTGGTGGCGTCGAGGATCCCGTCGATGTGGATCACCACGAAATCCGCCACGGCACTCGATCGCATCGTCAGGGTTGCCACCGCCTCGCCTCCTTCGACGCAACCTTACTGTTCTCCAGGGAGTTGTGTAACGCCCCGATTCGGGGCATTATGGCGGAAGAGGTCCAGCAGAGGGCTTCGTCTCGTTTTCTTTGAGCGAGACGTCTGTCTGCGTGGGCCTTGCCGCGTTTTCAGGGGTCTCGCGTTTTCCCCTGAGGAGACAGCGACATGTCTGCCGACCTGATGTCCGCCGAAGTCACCGCCGAAGACCTGCTGGTCGAGCTGAACGAGCCCGGCACCACCGACGACCGCGCCGCCCGGCTGCGCGAGATCATCGTCGAGATGCACCGCCCGATGGCCCGCGACATCGCCCGGCGTTACCTCCACCGGGGCGAGCCGATGGAGGACCTCCTCCAGGCCGCCTACGTCGGGCTGATGAAGGCCATCAACGGCTTCGACCCCACCCTCGGCCACAGCTTCCGCGGCTACGCCATGGTCACCATGACCGGCGAGGTCAAGCGGCACTTCCGCGACCGCACCTGGGCCGTCCGGGTGCCCCGGATCTACCAGGAGCGCCGGTCGGAGCTGAACCGCCTGGTCGCCGACATGACCCAGGAGAACGGCCGGTTCCCGACGGTGGCCGAGCTGGCCGAGCGGATGGGGATCTCCGAGGAGGACATGCTCCTCACCCTGGACGCCTCGTCGGCGTACAGCACGCTCTCGCTCGACGCGCCGATGGGCGCCGACGACGACGCGGCCGCCCTGGGCGACGTGATCCCCGACAGCGACGACAGCCTCGCCACCCTGATCGACCGCGAGGCGGTCAAGCCGCTCATCGACGAACTGCCGGAGCGGGAGAAGAACATCCTGCTGCTACGGTTCTATGGCAACATGACGCAGGCGGAGATCGCCGCCGAGTTCGACATCTCCCAGATGCATGTGTCGCGGATTCTGCGGAAGGTTCTCGACCAGCTGCGTGCGGAGCTTGTCGCCTAATGGCGGTTTTCGACCCGATTCCCCGGGATATCGGGCAACCTGCCGTGATGACCCGGGGTATCTTTCTTCGGAGTGCCGCCACTACGGGAAGGCGTTAGCGGGTGAACGAGGACGGCGTCGCGCCGCCTCCCGCACCGGGTGCCGCGAAGGAGATCACGTTCTCCCTCGCCGATCTGCCCGACGTGCGGGAGTTCGCGGCTGCGCTGGCCCGACGCGGGGGGATGCCGGAAGACCGGGTGAACGACTTCCTGGTCGCCCTCAACGAGGTCACCACCAACGCCGTCACCCACGGCGCCACCAAGGCGCGGCTGAAGATCTCGTTCGAACCCGGTTTCCTCGTCGCCGACGTCCACGACGAGGGCCGCCACTGGCATCTGTCGTCGGAGTCGCCCCCGGGCTTCACCCCGCCGCGTGAGAACGCGACGAGCGGGATGGGCCTGTGGGTGGCCCGGCGGCTCAGCGCCGACATGCGCGTGGTGACCGGCGAGACCGGGTCGACCGTGGTGATGCGTTTCCCCCTCTGAGGCGGGGTACGGGTCTGGAATGACCCCTTCATCCAGAATTCTGGTGGTCGGCGGGGGGAACGTCGGCATGTACGTCGCCCTCCGGCTCCAGCGCAGGCTGCGCAAGGAGCTCAAGCAGGGCCGCGTCGGCATCACCATCGCCGACCTCGACTCGTACATGACCTATCAGCCGTTCCTCCCCGAGGCGGCGGCGGGCAACCTGGAGCCCCGGCATGTGGTGGTGTCGCTGCGCCGGGTGCTGCCCCGCTGCCGGATCCTCAGCGGCCGCATCTGCGACATCGACCTGGCCGGCAGGTCGGCCCGGTTCGCGCCCATGGAAGGGCCCGAGCAGGTGCTCGACTACGACTACCTGGTCTTCTGCCCCGGGTCGATCACCAAGACGCTGCCGATCCCCGGGCTGGCCGAGAACGGCATCGGCTTCAAGACCGTCGAAGAGGCCACCCACCTGCGCAACCACATCCTCGGCAAGCTCGACACGGCCGCCTCGACCGACGACCCGGACGTCCGGGCCCGCGCGCTGACCTTCGTCTTCGTCGGGGCCGGCTACGCCGGGGTGGAGGCGCTGGCCGAGCTGGAGGACATGACGGCCGACGCGTGCCGCTACTTCCACGGCATCAGCCGCGACTCGATGCGCTGGGTGCTGGTCGAGGCCAGCGACCACATCCTGCCCGAGGTGGGGCCGGAACTGGGCCTGTGGACCACCGACGAGCTGCGCAAACGCGGCATCGACGTGCGGCTGAACACCCGGGTCAAGTCGGTCGAGCACGACGTCGTCGTCCTCGACGATGGCGAGTCGATCCCGTGCGAGACGCTGGTGTGGACGGCCGGGGTGAAGGCCAACCCCTTGGTCGAGCACCTGCCGCAGGGCGACCGGGGCCGGGTGTCCGCCTCGGCCGAGCTGCTGATCGAGGGCACTGACTTCGCCTTCGCGGCCGGGGACTCCGCAGCGGTCCCCGACCTGACCCGGCCCGGCGAGTTCTGCCCGCCCAACGCCCAGCACGCCGTCAGGCAGAGCAAGCGGCTCGCCGACAACCTGATCGCCACCATGCGCGGCCGCAGGCGCACGCCCTACCGGCACAAGAACGCCGGGTCGGTCGCCTCGCTCGGGCTCCACAAGGGGGTCGCGAACGTCTACGGCGTGCAGGTGCGCGGCTTCCCGGCCTGGTTCATGCACCGGACCTACCACCTGACCCGGATGCCGACCCTCAACCGCAAGGCCCGCATCCTGATGGACTGGACGCTGGCGCTGTTCTTCAAGCGCGAGGTCGTCGCCCTGGGCGCGCTGGCCCGGCCGCGCGAGGAGTTCGAGTTCGCCACCCGCAGCCAGGAGGAGACCGCTAACGCGCGGCGGTGATCGCGTCGAAGTCGGGGATGCGCGCCGAGATCGTGTCGCCGGTGAAGTCGCCGACCCAGCCGTCGTCGTCGTGGAAGAACCGCACCGCGCAGAAGTCGGGGCGGGTGCCCATGTCGAACCAGTGGGTGGTCTTGGCCGGCACGCTCAGCAGGTCGCCCGCCTCGCAGAGCACGGCGTGCACCTTCCCGTTCAGGTGCAGGTAGAAGATCCCGGCGCCGCGGGCGAAGAAGCGCACCTCGTCGTCGTCGTGGGTGTGCTCGTTCAGGAACTTCGCCCGCGCCCCGGCCGCGACCTCGGGGTCGGCGTCGGGACCGAGCTGGACGACGTCGACGAACGTGTAGCTCTCGTCGGCGTTGACCTTGGCGATCTGCTCGGCGTACGCCGCCAGCACGTCGTCGGCCGACGGGCCGGTCGGCACGAGGTCCCAGTGGCGCAGGCGCACGCCGATCTCGGCCAGGACGGCGGCGATCTCGGCCGGGTTCTCGGTGCGCTGGAGGAGCTCGGCGTCTTCGCCGTAGACGGTGAGGTAGGTCATGCCTCCCAGGGAACCACCACGGCCCGGTGATCGCCATAGCATGATCACGTCATTTGCTACGCTCCGTGATCATGACGACACACTTCACCGACCTGGGAAGACGCATCCGATGATCGATCTGCACGGACGCGACGTACGACTCCGCAGCCTGCGGCCCGCCGACCTGAAGGTCTACACGCAGGTCTACACGAGCGCCGTCCTCACCCGCTACCTGGGCGTCGACCGCATGGACGAGGACCGGGCGCGGGCCACCTTCCTGGCCGGGCTGCGCTCCGACCGGCGCATCACCCTGGCCATCACCGAGCCCGACGGCGAGGCCGTCCACGGGCTGATCGGGCTGCTGCTGGAGGACTACGGCAGCAACGCCATGATCACCGGGCTGGTGCTGCTGCCCGGCTCGCCGATCCAGGGGCGCGGCGCGCAGGCGGGCCGCCTGCTCATCGACTACGCCTTCACCCACCTCGGCATCCACCGGGTCTGGGCCTGCCACCGCCACGACCAGCCGCTGATGGAGGGCATCATGCTCGACGCCGGGCTCCGCCGCGAGGCCACGGTACGGCAGCTGTTCCAGACCCAGGGCCGCTGGCACGACGTGACCACCTACGCCGCCCTGTCGCACGAGTGGGGCCTGGTTCACGCCCCGTAGAAGTACCGCCACAACAGGGCGGCGGCGTACGTCCGGTAAGGAGCCCACGGCAGCCCTCTGGCCTGCACCTCCGCGATGGAGGGCAGCCCCTCCAGCTGCCAGGCCCGCTCGACGGCCCGCCGGATGCCCTGGTCGCCGGCCGGCAGCACGTCGGGCCGGTGGAGCTGGGCGATGAGGAACGACTGCGCCGTCCACACGCCGACCCCCTTCACCTCGGTCAGCGCCGCGACCACCTCGGCGTCGGCGAGGCCGGCCAGGCCGTCGAGGTCGAGCAGGCCGCGGGCCTGCCGGTGGGCCAGGTCGAGCAGGTAGGCCGTCTTCGCGCCCGACAGACCGCACTCCCGCAGCCGCTCGGCGCCCATGGCCAGGATCGCCTCGGGGGTGGGGAAGCCGCCGGCCGCGGCCTTGATCCGGTCGAAGAACGTGAACGCCACGGCCGTGGAGATCTGCTGGCTGACGACGTGCAGGACCAGGCCGGAGAAGTGAGTCGGGCCGAACCGCCCGGGGCTGAACCACGCGAACGGGTCGGGTTCGCCCACCTCGCCGATCAGGCGCGCGAGCACGGGGTCGCCCGCGAGGTGGTCGTACGGCCTCATCAGGCCATTATGGTCGGGTGGAAACCGACATCCTCGCCAACCCCGTCTGGGCCGCGCTGACCGGGCCGCACGCCCGCTTCGCCGTCGTGAGCGGCCGGACCAGGCGTTATCCCCGCGACGTGTCGCCCTTCGCGGCGGTGCCCGACGCCTTCGGGCCGGACGACTGGGCCGCCTTCGACGGGCAGCTGCTGACGATCAACACCGGCGAGGTCCCCGGCGACTGGGAGACGCTCTTCGCGCTGCCGGGCGTCCAGATGGAGGGATCCGGGGTGGCGGGGGCCGCCGACCCCGCGCTGAGCGTGCTGGGGCCGGCCGACGTGCCCGAGATGCTCGACCTGGTGGCCCGCACCCAGCCGGGGCCGTTCGGGCCGCGGACCATCGAGATGGGCGCCTACCTGGGCCTTCGCGACGAGGGCCGGCTGATCGCGATGGCGGGGGAGCGGCTGCGGGTGCCCGGGTGGACGGAGATCAGCGCCGTGTGCACCGACCCCGCCCACCGGGGGCGGGGTCTGGCGTCACGGCTGGTGTCGGCGGTGGTGGCGGGCGTCCGCGACCGGGGCGACCGGCCGTTCCTGCACGCCGCCACCGCCAACGTCAACGCGGTCAGGCTCTACGAGTCACTCGGGTTCACCGTCTCCCGGAACGTGACGTTCCGGGTGCTGCGGCCTCAGGAGGCCCTGACCCGCGACACCGCCGAGGCGGTGTAGCCCGAACCCGCGCCGACGGCGCTGATCAGGACCTTCCCGGCGGGGGTGCCCGCCGGGATCGCGACGGTGAAGGCGACCGTGCCCGACGCGTCGGCGACCGCCCGGCCGAGGGCCACGCCGTCGAGGGTGAACTGCACGCTCTCCCCGGCCCGGTAGCCGCCCGCCGTGACGGGGTTCGAGCCGCCCGCGACCACCGCGTTCGTCACGATGAGGTTGCCCGGCTTGAGCGAGGCGAGGTACTCGGCGCACGCCTCCCCGGGGGTGCCGTAGGCGGGGGTGGTGACGTTGCCGTCGTCCTCGCGGACGGTGAGGGTGCCGAAGCCCCCGTCGCCCATGACCGCGCCGGCCGTGTTGGTGACCGAGACCTTGAACGACGTCGACGCCGTGCCGGTCGCGACCGTGTCGCCGAGGGTGCCCGCCTGGACCGTCACGCAGGTCTGGCCGGGGGCGAAGACCACCTTCTTCATCGAGATCCCGGCGCGGCCGGTGGCCGAGCCGAAGACGCTGACGTAGCCGGTGACCTCGTGGTCGGCGGGGGCCGAGAGCGCCACAGCGATCGACGCCGTGCCCGGGCCGGAACCTTCGTCGACCCGGGCCGGCGCGACGTCCACCGCGATCTGCCGCTGGGGGACCCGGGCGCCGACCGCCCGGTTCTCGGCCGACAGGTCGGACAGGTAGACGCCCGTACCGGTGAAGGAGACCTGGCGGACGTCCTTCAGGTTCAGGCCCGTCGTGCTGAGCGGGATGGTGACCTGCTGGAGGATGATCTTCTTCAGCCAGGCCGAGGTGGAGCCGGGCAGCCGGGTGACGGCCCGGGGGTTGAGCGCCGAGACCGGCGACGACCAGGTCGTGCCGGCGCCGTCGGTGACGGTGATCGTGACGTCGGTGGAGGTCGCCACGGTCTCGTCGGCGGCGACCTTGACCGAGAGCTGCTCGTACCCGGACAGATCGGCGCTCGTCGACACGGTGACGGTGCCCGACTTCAGGCGCATCATCGGCGACGACGGGATGTTGAACGCCCACGTCGCGGGTGACCAGTGGGGCAGCGCGGCCTGGTTGGTCGCGGTCGCGCAGAACGGCTGGTCCTGCGGGATCTGGAGACCGCCCGTGCCGCCCATGCTGGAGCAGAGCGCGGCCTCACCCGACACCGAGACGTTCGCCTCGGGCTTCTCGAAGGTCGCCAGGTCGGTCCGCGAGGCGGCGGGCTGGGTGGCGGCGCTGGTCACGTCGGCGAAGGCGATCGACGGGACCGAGACGGCCGAGCCGTCGAACAGCGGCAGGAAACGCTTCTCGCCGCCGAGCACGAGCCGGAAGAAGCCCGCCATGTAGACGGCGCCGACCTTCTCCTGCTGCGGCGCGGTCAGGCGCAGAGTCGTGGCCGCCGCCGGGTTGCAGACCGGGTCGTTGGCCCCGCTGCCGCCGACCGACCAGTCGTCGCCGGTGCTCGCCGGGAACAGGCCCGGCGTCCAGATCGTGTTGAAGAAGTTGTGGTTGGCGCCCTGCGCCAGCACGGCCGAGCGCAGCACGTCGTCGTCGAAGCCGTGCCGGGAGTCGTCCACGATGTGCTGGCCCATGAGGTTCTCCACGTCGCCGTCGCAGTACGGGAGGATCGTGGCCGTCACGGTGTTGGGCAGCGAGATGCGGTCGTAGTCGACCGGCGCCAGCGGCAGCACCGCCTTGATGCCGAACTGCCGGTGGAGCGGCAGCGCGTCGTTCAGCGTGGCCGCCGCGACCACGCCCTCGCCGCCGCGCGAGTGGCCCATGATGCCGACGTTCTGGAAGTCGAAGGCCCGCTTCAGGTCGGCCGGGGTGACCGCGCCCGTCAGCGCCTGGGCCAGCGTGACGTCGCGGCCGGTGAAGGCGTCGTGGTACTCGACCGGGTCGCCGTCGTCGGCGTTCTCCAGCATGGTCAGCGTGTCGAGGACCAGCTGGCCCCGGGCCTGCGCGCCGTAGTCGGCGGCGAGCTGGTTGTCGTTGGAGTTGATCGCGTTGGCCGAGATCGACACGACGGTGTACCCGTTGCTCGCCAGGGCGCGGGCGGGCAGGTCGTAGCCGATGTAGCTGGGGATCGTGGCGCGCTGCGAGGTGCTGTCGGGAGACGGCTTGCAGGGCCAGCGGTTGGGGTTGGTGGCCCCGGTGCCGTAGCAGGAGGTGTGCCGGCCGTGCAGGAAGACCACGAGCGGCTTCCGCTCGCGGGAGACCGGCAGGTAGATCTTGCCGGTGAGCTCGCCCCGGATGCCGCCGATGTTGAGCAGCGGGACCGCCTGGTCGCCGAAGTCGTACACCCCTTCCTTGACCTGGAACGTTCCCGGCGTCGAGGGGTCGTCCGGGAGGACGGTCTTCTGGACCTCGGCGAGGGCGGCCGCGGCGCGCGAGGTCGCGGCCGGGGCGGCGTCGAGCACGTCGGCGGTGATCTCGTCGGCCGAGGCGACGGCCGGGTCGGCGGTGACGAGGAAGAGGGACTTCCCGTCGGCAGACTCGGTGGCCGGGCCGAGCACCTTCCCGTCGGCGAGCAGCGAGGGGGCGCTCGAGTCGATCGGGAGCTTCTCGTCCAGGTTCAGGGTGACTCGGTAACCGCCCGCCACGCGGTCGACGCTCCAGTCGTCCTCGACGGAGGCGGAGGCGGGGGCGGCGGTGAACGTGGCGACGCAGGCGAGGGACAGTAATGCGGCCGTGCCGCGGAGGGAGATGCGCAAGGGGGAGCCTTACTCGTACGAGCCGGGTGTTGCGATTCGGACGGTATGGGCGGTTTGTTACCGCAGGCTCCTGATCATGTTTCGCCGGAATTTCCTATTGACTCTGTAGGAAATATGGGTAAATCTGGCTGCCATGTCCCCTGAGACCCGGATGCGGACCCTGACGCGGGAGCTGCGCCTCCTCGCCGCCGCCGACCCTGCGGAGGCGCGAAACCGCAGGTCGCGGCTGCTGGCGGAGTGGCGCGGCGCGTCAGCCGGGCTGCTCGCCCAGGTGCTGTCGGCGGCCATCGAGCTCGGCACGGCCGAAGGCCGCTTGGCCTCCCTCGGGCGGCAGAGCGGGGAACTGCGGGCCCGGTTGCGGGAGGCGGGGTTGTCGCTCTCGGAGGCCGCGGGCGCGGTCGACGGCGACGCCCCCGTCACCGCCGTGGCCGAGGCCCGCGCCCGCATCGTCGGCGTCGCCGCCGAGGTGGGGCGGCTGCCGATGGCGCCGCCCCGCCAGGAGTTCGTCTAGGACACCCGGGCGTACCGCTCGGTGAACCGGGCCCGCAGGTCGCCGGCCGGGTAGGCCGAGCGGAACGCGCCCCGGGCGCGCAGCGCCGGAACCACGTGGCGGGTGATCGCCCGCAGGTCGTGGGGGAGCACGCCCGGCCTCAGCCGGAAGCCGTCGAGCCCGGCCGCCTGCCAGTCGAGCAGCAGGTGGGCCAGGCCGGTCGCCGAACCCGAGTAGACGTGGGCGTCGCTCTCGAAGGCGGCGCCGTCGAGGTCGTCGAGGCGTTCCTTCAGGCCGGCGCCGTCGAGGAACACGACCAGGTCGGCCAGCACCGTCACGCCGGGGGCCGCGCGCCGGGCCCGGCCGGCCAGCGCGGCGGCCTCCCTGCGGTCGTGCGGGGTGACGAACACGACGTCGGCGGCGCGGGCCGCCGCCTCCACCGGCAGGCCGGGGCCGGCCAGAGTGGTCACGAGGGGGCGTCCGGGCAGCCGGGGGCGCAGCTGGCCGGAGGTGTGCCAGCCCGCCCGGCCGGGGCCGGCCCGGTCGAGGGCGGCCAGCCCGGCCGCCGCGTCGGCGCCCGCCGCCGCCGGGACCAGTCCGATCCTGGACGTCAGCGGCGCGGTCGCCGTCGCCAGGAGCATGGCGTCGAGCGGGCCGGTCACCTCGTCGCCCGGACAGGTGCGCAGCCGGATGACGTCCTCGAAGGTGACGAAGTCGAGCAGCCCTCGCTCGGCCTCCTGGACCAGGTAGGTCCAGTAGGCGGCGGTGAACAGGGCGTCGGGGCTCGCGCCCTCGGCACGCCAGGCGGCGGGGTGCCACCCGGCGCCGTCGAGGGCGGCGGCCAGCTGCAGAGTCATGTGGTCTCCTCGAACGGACTTTTCCTACATGAATAGTAGGGAATAATTACCTACTTAACAAGTAGGACTTGACGGAAATGCGGGCGACGTGCTGAGCTTCCGTCCATGACCACAACCGCGCCGGCCGTCCGGCACACCACCGGGCCGAAGGCGGCGCCTGCCCGGCATCCCCTCCGGTGGCCGGCCGCCGCCGGAGTGGTGCTGCTGCTCGCCATGGCCGCCAACTCGCTGGTCACCAATCCGGCCTGGGAGTGGGAGGTGGTCGGCCAGTACCTCTTCGCGCCCTCGGTGCTCCGCGCCGTCCTGCTCACGCTGGAGCTGACCGCCCTCGGCACCGTCTTCGGCTTCGCCCTCGGCGGGGTGCTCGCGGTGATGCGGCTGTCGCCCAACCCGCTGTTGTCGTCGGTCGCCTGGGGGTACGTCTGGGTGTTCCGGGCCGTGCCGCTGATCCTGCAGCTGCTGTTCTGGTACAACCTGGCGCTGCTCTATCCGCGCCTGTCGTTCGGCATCCCGTTCGGGCCCGCGTTCTTCTCCGTCGGCACGATGGACCTGATCGGGCCGGTCACCGCCGCCGCGCTCGGGCTGGCGCTGCACCAGGCCGCCTACGCCGCCGAGATCGTGCGCGGCGGGCTGCTCGCGGTCGACCCCGGTCAGCGCGAGGCCGCCGCCGCGCTGGGCATCCCCCGGGTGCGGCGGTTCTTCCGGATCATCCTGCCGCAGGCCATGCGGAGCATCGTGCCCAACGCCGGCAACGAGATCATCGGCCTGGTCAAGGGCACCTCGGTGGTCTACATCATGGCCCTGCCCGAGCTCTTCTACCAGGTCCAGGTCATCTACATGCGCAACGGCCGGGTAGTCGCGCTGCTGCTGGTCGCGGCCATCTGGTACCTCGCGCTGACCACGGTCATGTCGGTGGTCCAGCACTACGTCGAACGCCACTACGGACGGGGCCGGTCATGATCGAGATCGACGGGGTCCACAAGAGCTTCGGCGCCCTGCACGTGCTGCGCGGCGTCAGCCTGAAGGTCGCCACCGGGGAGGTCGCGGTCGTCCTGGGTCCGTCGGGCTCGGGCAAGTCGACGCTGCTGCGTACGATCAACCACCTGGAGAGACCCGACGCCGGCACCGTGCACGTCGACGGGCGGCTCATCGGCCACCGCGGCGAACGGGAGATCCTCCGGCAGCGTACGGAGATCGGCTTCGTCTTCCAGAACTTCAACCTGTTCCCCCACCTGACCGTACGGGAGAACATCGCCGAGGCCCCCCTGTCGGCCCAGCGCCGCCCGAAGGCCGAGGTCGCCTTGGCCGTCGACCGCCTGCTCCTGCGGGTGGGCCTGTCCGACAAGGCCGACGCCTATCCGGGCACGCTGTCGGGCGGCCAGCGGCAGCGGGTCGCCATCGCCCGCGCGCTGGCCCTCGACCCGAAGGTCGTGCTGTTCGACGAGCCCACCTCCGCCCTCGACCCCGAGCTGGTCGGAGAGGTCCTCGACGTCATGCGCGACCTGGCCCGGTCGGGCACCACCATGGTCGTCGTCACGCACGAGATCGGCTTCGCCCGCGAGGCCGCCGACACCGTCGTCTTCCTCGACGAGGGCCTCGTCGTCGAGCATGGACCGCCCGGCCAGGTCATCGACCACCCCCAGCACGAACGCACCCGCGCGTTCATCAGCCGCGTCCTCTGAAGGAGACCTCCCATGCGCCGATTCGCCGTGCCCGCGGCCCTGCTGATCCTCCTCGCCGCCTGCGGCGCGAACGAACCCCCGACCACGACGGCGGCGGGATCGACGGTGAACACCAGCCCCGACCAGCAGCGCATCCGGGCCCAGAAGGTCGACGCCATCGCCGCCCAGGTCCCGCCCGCCGTCGCCGCCGACGGCAAGCTGCTCGTCGGGCACAGCGGAGAGGGCGCGCCGCCCCTCGGCTTCCTGGCCGACGACGACACCACCTACATCGGCGTCGAGACCGACCTCGCCCAGCTGGTCGCCGACGTGCTCGGCCTGGAGTACGCCAGTGAGATCAGCTCCTGGGAGAACCTCTTCGTCGGCGCCAGGTCGGGCAAGCTGGAGGCGGTCTTCAACAACGTGACCGTCACGGAGGAACGCAAGGACGTCTACGACTTCGCGACCTACCGCGTCGACCAGCTCGCCTGGCAGGTGGCCGCGAACAGCCCGATCACCGCCATCGCCAAGCCCGCCGACATCGCCGGCCTGAAGGTCTCGGTCGGCTCCGGCACCAACCAGGAGAAGATCCTGCTCGACTGGGACGAGCAGAACAAGGACGCCGGCCTCAAGCCCGCCGAGATCTCCTACTACAACCTCTACGGCGACGCCCTGCTGGCCCTGAAGTCGGGCCGCATCCAGGCGTACTTCGGCCCGAACCCGAACATCGCCTACAACGTCGCCGTCGGCAGGGACACGAAGATCGTCGGCACCGCGTCCGGCGCCGGGCCCGACCTCCAGGGCCTCATCGCCGCCATGACCCTGAAGGACAACGGCCTGGTCAAGCCGCTCAACGAGGCGCTCAACACGGTCATCGAGGACGGCAGCTACCAGAAGGTGCTCGATCGCTGGGGCCTGGGCAACGAGGCCATCCCGCAGTCGCAGATCAACCCGCCCGGCCTTCCCCGGCAGGAGGGCTGATGGCCCACGTCCTCGACAACCCGGGCTGGGCGGCGCTGACCGGCCCGCACGCCCACCTCGCCGAGGTCCGGGGGAACGTGCGCCGCTACCGGCCCGACGTGTCGGTCTTCCTCGGGGTGGCCGGCGAGCCGGAACTCGACGACTGGGCGGCCATCGCCGCCTTCGCCGGCCCCGGCAGGACCGTCAGCCTGACCTTCGAGGCGCCCGTCCCCGACGGCTGGGAGATCGTGCATGACATCGAGGGGGTGCAGCTCGACGGCAGCGCGGTCTGGGGCGAGCCCTTCGCCGACGCCGTCGTGCTCACCCCGGACGACGTGCCCGACATGCTCGACCTGGTGGCCCGCACCGAACCCGGGCCGTTCCTGCCCCGGACCATCGAGATGGGCGTCTACCTGGGCGTACGCCACGAGGGCAAGCTCGTCGCGATGGCGGGGGAGCGGCTGCACCCACCCGGCTGGACCGAGATCAGCGCGGTCTGCACCGACGCCTCGTTCCGCGGGCAGGGGCTGGCCACCCGGCTGGTGCTCGCGGTCGCGGCCGGCATCCGGGCACGCGGCGAGACCCCGTTCATGCACGCCTCGGCGTCGAACGTGACCGCCATCCGCCTGTACGAGAAGCTCGGCTTCACCCTCCGGGCGCGGCGGCTGTTCCGCCAGGTCCGGGCGCCGGGCCGGTGAACAGGGCGTCGACCGCGCGCACCGCCGTCTCCAGCCGCTGTGCGGGCGGGCCGGACACCACCAGGTGCGGCATGCCGCGCGCCGTCAGCAGGTCGCGGAAGCGCGCGTCCATGGCGTGCCGGAGGTGCTCGCCGTCGCGCCAGCCGTCCTGTTCGAAGGGCACGCCCTCGACGCTGGTGTGGATCCACAGGTCGTGCCGGGAGTGGTCGGCGACGCGCCACACCTCCTCGGTGGTGGTCCCGGCGTACCGCTCCTGCCACAGGGCGGTCGCGAAGGGGTCGGTGTCGCAGAACAGCACCGGCGAGCCCACCCGCGCCGCGGCGTCCTCCCAGGCCAGCTGGCGTTCGGCGACGACGGTGAACTCCTCGGGCCGCCACGCGAGGTCGTCCATCCACGGCTCCGGCTCGCCGGCGAGCTTCGCCGCCCGGCGGGCCAGGGCCAGCTTCTCCTCGCAGTAGGTGCGGCCGTATTCGGGCACCCAGCGGGTCGCCGCCCACACCCCGCCGCGCGCGGCGTAGTGGGCGGTCAGCGCGCGGGTCAGGGTGGTCGTGCCGGTCGACTCCGCGCCGACGACGACCACCCGCCTCGCCAGGCGGGCCCGGACCGCCGGGCGCAACCACGGCCAGGCCGCGACCGGATTTTCCCTGGCCAGGGTGCCGCTGACCGGGTGCCGCTCGCGGGCCGGGTCGACCGGCACGTGGACGGCGTCGAAGCGGCGGGCCAGTTCGTCGCCGTAGTCCTCGGAGCTGAACACCGCGTCGACGGTCACGCCGGGGCCGTGGGCCAGGGCGAGGGCGAACCGGAAGACGTCCACGTGGGCGGTCCAGATCTCCGGGTCGTCGTAGTCGATCGGGGCGTCGTCCACGACCGGCGCGATCACCACGTTGGGCTGGGGGTGCGCCTCGCGCAGCCACGCCGCGCGGTCGGCGAGCGGGATCGTCTCCACCGCGTTGGCCGCCACGACCACCGTGACCAGGTCGCAGTGCTCCGCCGCGGTGTCGATGAGGTGGTGGTGGCCGGCGTGCGGGGGATAGAACTTCCCGATGACGAGTCCGTGCGCGTAGCTCATCGGGCCACCGCCGCCACCCGCCAGGCCCGCAGGCCCATGACGCACAGCGCCAGGAACACCACGTAGAGGGCGCTGGTCAGGAACAGGTTCTTGTACGCGTACAGCGGGATGTAGACCACGTCGGCGGCGATCCAGAGCCACCACGACTCCACCAGCTTGCGGGTCTGCCCGTAGGTCGCCATCAGCGACAACGACGTGGTCAGCGCGTCCCAGAACGGCACCGAGGAGTCGGTGTAGGCCGACAGCGCCGCCGTCAGCAGGGCCGTGAGCGCGACCCCGGCGAGCCCCAGCCACGCCCATTCGGCGGGGGCGGTCCGGGAGACACGCAGGGCGGTGCGGTCGACGCCGCCGTAGGCCCACTGCCACCAGCCGTAGACGCCGAGGACGACGTAGACGATCTGCAGGGCGGCGTCGGCGTAGAGCCCGACGGTGAGGAAGACCAGCCCGAGGAGGAGGACGTTGGCGATGCCGAGCGGCCAGTTCCAGATGTTCTGCCGGGCCACCATCCACACGGTCAGCAGGCCGGTGGCGAATCCGAGGAGTTCCGCCCAGCTCGTGGGCACGCCGCCCAGGGTGAAGGCGGGATCGAGTAACGGTCCGAGCAGATCGGTCATAGTGCCCAAACACTCCTAATCGTCGCCAGGACGATATCAATTCGGCCCGCCGAATCGGAGTGGGGGCCGCCACGGCCCGGAAAGGGCCGTGGCGGAGGGCGCCGGATCAGGCGTTCGCGCAGATGGCGAACACGCTGATGCCGACGGTGGCGTTGCCGGGCTGACGGCCGAGGCCGATCCAGCCGTTGCCGGCCGGGGTCGGGAACGAGCCGACGAGGATCGCCTCGTTGCCCTGGGCCTCGGCGCCGCCGCCGATGACCCGCTTGCCCGCGGGGCAGAGGGCGGTGCGCCGCTGGAAGTTCGGCACGTTGGCGTTGGGCAGCGTCACGATCTGGTAACCGTCGACGACCGCCGGGGCCGAGACCGGCGTGGTGGTGGCCCCGGCCGGGGTGGACATGGAAAGGCAGGCTCCCGCCGCGAGCACGGCGAAGGAGATGCTCAGGTAGCGCATCGTCACTCCTGTAGAGAGGGTTTCCAGGGGGGAGCGCGTCGAGTATTCAGCCCGTGACGGTCCGTGTCCAAGATCGACACGACGAAAACCGTTGGCCTCCCGTTCACCCGCTGCGAAACGATGGATGCGGTCAGCGATTGGGGGCGCATGTCAATGACGGAATCAGGTGACACACCGGATCCACCGAAATCAGCGGTGAAACTCGTACTCCGCTACTACTTAACGCAGATCCGCCTCAAGTGGCCCGTGGCCACCCCCGCCCTGTTCCTTCCGGCACTGGGCAACATCTGTCTCTTCTACGTGGCCCCGCTCCTGGTGGCCTCCCTGGTCGGCCGCCTTGCCGCCGGGGAAAGCGGCATCGGCACGCTCTTCCCGTACGTCCTCGGGTTCGGCGGGATGCTGCTGCTCGGCGAGATCATCTGGCGGGTCGGGCTCCACTTCATCAACCGCATCGACGCGCGGGGCATGGAGGACCTGGGCGTCATCGGCATGGACGAACTGCTCGCCAAGGACGCCGCGTTCTTCCACGACAACTTCGCGGGGTCGCTCACGAAGCGGGTGCTCGGGTTCTCCCGGTCGTTCGAGGGGTTCATCGACACCCTCATCTTCGGGATCATCTCGAAGGTGCTGCCGCTGGTGTTCGCCGCGGTCGTGCTCTGGCAGTACCACCCGGTGCTGGTGCTCGTGCTGGTCGGCCTGATCGTGCTGACCGGGTTCCTGGCGGCGCCGTTCATCGTGCGCCGGCAGCGGCTGGTCAACGTGCGCGAGGGGGCCCACGTCCGGGTGTCCGGGCACGTCGCCGACGTGCTGTCCAACATGGACACGGTCCGGGCCTTCGCGGCCGAAGACCGTGAGGCGGTCGAGACCCGGAAGAGGCTGGCCGAGCTGCGCCGGGCGCAGTTGCGGTCGTGGGACTACGGCAACCTGCGCGTCGACGTGGTCGTGGCGCCGATGTCGGTGCTCACCAGCACGATCGGCGTGCTGCTCGCGGTGGTCCTGCACGGCGGGCTCGGCGTCGAGGCGCTCATGGTGACCTTCACCTACTACGCCCACGCCACCGGCATCATGTTCGAGTTCAACCAGGTCTACCGCCGCCTGGAGAGCACGCTCACCGAGGCGGCGCAGTTCACCGAGCTGCTGCTCGAACCGCCGAAGGTCGTCGACCATCCGCAGGCGCAGGCCCTGGGCGCGGCCGACGCCGGAGTGCGGTTCGAACGGGTCGTCTTCGCCCACGAGGGCAACCCGCCCTTGTTCGACGGGCTCGACCTCGACGTGCCGAGCGGCACGAAGATCGGCCTGGTGGGCCGGTCGGGCGGCGGCAAGACCACGCTGACCCGGCTGCTGCTGCGGCTGATGGACATCCAGGGCGGCCGGATCCTCGTCGGCGGCCAGGACGTCAGCCGGATGCGGCAGGCCGACCTGCGCGGCCTGATCGCCTACGTGCCGCAGGACCCGGCGATGTTCCACCGCACGCTGCGGGAGAACATCGCCTTCGCCCGGCCGGGGGCCTCCGAGGCCGAGATCATGGAGGCGGCCCGCGCCGCCCACGTGACCGAGTTCGTCGAGGGCCTGCCGATGGGCTTCGACACCCTCGTCGGCGAACGCGGCGTGAAGTTGTCGGGCGGCCAGCGGCAGCGGGTCGCGCTCGCGCGGGCGATCCTGCGCGATGCCCCGATCCTGCTGCTCGACGAGGCCACCAGCGCGCTCGACTCCGAGAGTGAGCTGCTGGTGCAGGAGGCGCTCTGGCGGCTCATGCGCGACCGGACCGCGCTGGTGGTCGCCCACCGGCTCAGCACGGTCGTGCGGATGGACCGCCTGGTCGTGCTCGACCGGGGCCAGGTCGTCGAACAGGGTTCCCACGCCGAACTGCTGGCGGGCGAGGGTCCCTACTCGCGGCTCTGGCACCACCAGTCGGGCGGCTTCCTCGTCGAGGAGGAGGAGCAGACCGTCAGTTCGGGGCGTGGATCTGGATGAGGTTGCCACAGGTGTCGTCGAACACGGCGGTCGTCACCGGCCCCATGTCCGCCGGCTCCTGGGTGAACCGCACGCCGAGGCCCTTGAGCCGCTCGAACTCCTTGTGGACGTCGCCGACCTCGAAGACGACCACCGGGATGCCGTCGGCGACCAGGGCGGCCTTCCACGGCTTGGCGGCCGGATGGGCGTCGGGCTCGATCACGAGCTCGGTCCCGTCCGGCTGCTCGGGCGAGACGACCGTGAGCCAGCGGAACTCGCCCATCGGGATCTCGGTCTTCTTCACGAAGCCGAGGACGTCGGTGTAGAACGCCAGGCCCTTGTCCTGGTCGTCGACCATGACGCTCATCATGGTGATCTTCATGGTGGTCCCTCCGAAGGAATCCACCGCTCGGCGATCTGCCGCAGCGGCCCGGGGTCGATGAAATGGAACTTGTACCGGCCCTCCCGGCGGACCTCGACGAGCCCGGCCGCCTCCAGCACGTCGAGGTGCTGCGAGACCGCTTGGCGCGTCGAGGCGATCTGGTGCTTGGCGCCCAGCCGGGCGCAGATCTCGAACAACGTCTGACCGTTCCGGTCGGTCAGCTCGTCGAGGATCTTCCTGCGGGTGGGGTCGGCGAGGGCTTTGTAGATGTCACCCACCCGCAGGAGTATAGGCAAGTCGCTACTTGCCTATCAAGGCGACGACGATCCGCGGATGCCTCCCGGCCACGGTCAGCGGGTGTTCGGCGACGGTCGTCCACCGCCGGTCGAGCCGCTGCTCCGGCCCCAGGATCGCCACCAGCCTCCCGGCCTCCGGCCACCTCTCCGAAGGGACCACGTCGCCCGGCAGGCGCACCCCCCAGGGCGGATTGGCCAGCACCCGGTCGGGTTCTTCCGGTTCTGTACGCCACCCGATCGCCGGATCGTTGAGGCGCGCGGCCTCGATCGCGGCCGGGTCGACGTCCGTGCCGTGATAGCGGGCGCCGGGAACCTGTATCCGCGCCTCGACGAGCAGCGTCCCGGCCCCGCAACACGGGTCGAAGACCACGTGACCCGGCCGGATGCCGGCGAGGCGGGCCATCGCGGCGGCGACCGGCGGATGCAGGCTGCCGACCACCGTGGCCCTCCGCCAGGCCCGCCGGTGCAGCGGCACGGCGTGCGGACGCGCCCCCAGCCACATCGCCTTCCCGTCGAGGGTCACCCGCAGATCGGGGGTGCCCGGCGGCGGGGGAGTGCCGTGCCGGCGTGAGAAGTAGGGCCGGCCGAGGCGTGCGCCCACGGCGTCCTCGACGTCGAACCGGCTGAAGTTCCGGGTTCCGGTGAACGACGCGGTGACGCCGACGGGGCCGTCGGGCGCGAGGCCGGCGGTGAGACGGGCGGCGGCCCGCCGGAGGCCGTCACGGGTGCGGCCGGGATCGGGGACGACCGCTCGCACGGCGAACAGGTCGTCGGCCAGGCGGGTCGTGATCGGCCCGGCGGCCGCCACGACGAGCTGGCGTTTGGTGACGTCGACGACGCGGTGACCGGCTTCGGTGAGCTCGGCGGCGGTCAGGTCTTCCAGGCCGGTGACGGTACGGACGAGGAACTCTGTGGGCATGACGCAACTCCGGGTCGGCGCCCGGGAACGGCAGAATGGCCGGTTCCCGCTTCGCCAGCCGCGGGCTGGGCCTCAGAGTGGCTGGCGGAGCGCTAGCCGACTCGGTAGAACGTCGTGACCATGCCGAGGATGGTGCCACGGCCCGCCGGTCAGGGGCGACGGGTTTTCCCGGCCGCCAGCATGCGCTCGAACGACTCCGGCGTCACGATCGGGATGCCGTATTCGCGGGCCTTCCTGGCCTTGCCCGACAGGCTGTCGGGGTCGGCCGCGACCAGCAGGCGGACCTTCTTGGTGATGTTCCCGTGGGGCACCATCGACGCCTCCCTGGCCCGGTCCTCCCAGTACTCGCGGCCCCGGTCCATCTCGCCGGTGAAGACCACCAGGTCGCCGGGGCGGAGCCGGAAACGCTCCCGGACCTCCTCCGGGGCGGCAGTGCTCGCCAGCAGCACGTCGACGCGGGCCCGGGGCAGGTGCAGCAGATCGGCGACCAGGTCGAGTTCGTGGCGTTCCTCGTCGGTGACCACGCCGTCGGCGCGGGCGGCGGCCGCCAGGGCGGCCAGGTAGTCGTTGTGGAGCCGGTCGACGTCGGCCCGCGACAGGTCGAGGCGGGCGGCCAGGTCGACCAGGGAGTCGGCCTCGGAGGCGGAGATGCGGTGGTCGAGCAGGGCGCGGTCGAGCAGGGCCAGATAGGTGTCGGCCTCGGCCCTGGCGACCGGGCGGGGGAGCCGGTCGACCAGGCGGCCCAGGAAGTGCACGTTCCGCCGGGCCGCCACGCCCCGCAGCGCCGGCGCCGCTTCGGTGACGGGCAGGTCGGGCCAGGTCAGGGTGGGGTCGGCGGACCAGGGGCCGCCGCCCGCGCGTAAGAAGTGGCGGAGCAGGCCGGCGGCGGCGCGGGCGTCGGAGAGGGCCTCGTGGTGGTCGCCGAGCGCGATTCCCGCCATTTCGCAGCAGCCCGCCAGGGTGCGGGGCGGGCCGGGGAGATGATGCGCCGATTCGCGCATCGTGCAGACGCCGTCGGCGTAGGGGAGAAAGGCGCCCAGGCGCTCGAATTCCGACCGGAGGAAATCCCAGTCGAAACGCAGGTTGTGGGCCACCGGGACCCGGCCTTCGAGCAGGGTCACCACGGTGCCCGCGACGGCGGCGAAGGTGGGGGCGTGCCGGACGTCGGCCGAGGTGATGCCGTGGATGTGCTGGGGTCCCAGGTCGCGTTCGGGGTTGATTAATGTGGTCCATTCGGCGGTTATGTCGCCATTCGTGGTGAGGTGGACGACGCCTATTTCCACCACCCGGTCGTGCCAGGACGGGCGAAGTCCCGTGGTCTCCACATCGATGACGGCATATCCGCGCATATGGCAGAGCGTTTCATGGCCGCAGGGCAGGCGGAGCCGTAAAGAAAAAAGAAAGCCGCGCGGCCCTGAGCGGCCGCGCGGCGATTCTTCTGGACGGGTTTACCTGCGGACCCGGCCCCGGCGCCAGGAGCCGCCGTTGCCGACGCTCGCGGTGCCGATGCCGGCCTGGTGGAGCGCGAGCAGGCAGAGCCCGAGCGCGATGAGTGCGGTCAGCCCGATGCCGATGTCGGCGTTGAGCAGATCGAGCAGGAAGGCGATCCCGAAGACGACCGCCGCGGCGATGGCCAGCATGTGACTTATCCCTTCAGCCGGTCGAACAGGTCGCGGTACTCGCGCAGGGCGAGCCGGAGCTGCTCGGTGTCGTTGGTTCCGGAGTTCTTCCACTGGTCGACCAGCGACTGGCGCTTGTTCGCCAGGGCCGAGACGGCCTCGTCGATCAGCGCGTCGGCCTTCTCGACCGACTCGCGCGGGTCGTCGACGAACGCGGCCTTGATGTCCCGCCAGCGCTCGTCGAAGTCGATGTCGTCGACGGTGGTGGCCTCCGTGGTGTCCTGGGTGGGGGCCTCGGCGTCGGACAGGTCGCCCGCGGTGTCGCGGTGGGCCTCGTCGACGGCGTCGGGCGAGGTGACCGAGGCGCTGCCGGCCACGCCCACCGGGGCGCTCTCGGCGTTGCGGTCGTCGTCGGTCAGGTCGTCGGTGTGCCGGGGCTCCGGGACCAGGTCGGAGGCGACCAGCTTGTCGTCGTGGTGACGGTCGTCGGCGAGGACGTCGTCCTTGTCGGTCTCGGCCGTCTTGTCACGGTCGTAAGGGTTAAACGTGGTCATCAGTGATCGGCCTCCTTGCGGGGAGAGTGGGCGTGCACGTCGTCGAGAAGCTCGTCGAACAGGGCGCGGTAGTGGACCATGGCCTGGCGGAGATCCTCGGTGGTGGCCTCCTGCCGGGCGGCCCGGCCGCTGATCTGGTGGGCCTGGCGGTAGCGGTCGAGGGTCCCGGCGTGCCCGACGGAAAGGACGTTCACCCGCTCCTCGAACTCGTCCGTCGGGTAGCCGCGATCGGCCATGACGGCGGTGACCAGGGCGTCCGCCTCGGTGACGGCGAAACTCGGCGCGTCGACGAACCGCTCCTGCACCTCCCGCCACTTCTTCGCGTACGTGTCCCGGGCCTCGGCGTCGAGGGGACGGATGTCGAGGTCGGCGTAGCGGGCCTCACGGGCCAGCAACTCCTGCTCGGCGTCCCTGCGGTTGTCGGTCTCCTGGACGACGCGGTCGTATTCGGGGCCGAATCGGTCCTGCAGGTGGCGCCGCCGGCTCTGGCCCGCCACGACGTACCCGATGGCTCCCAGCGCCACGACGACGGCTACGACCACGACCACCCATGCGATGGCGCTCATGTCTGCCTCCGGCTGTCTGCTTCGTGTTCGACAGCCCGACTGCCCGTGAAATGAGGGCGTAACCCATGAATTGCCGGGTAGACGGCATCCTTATGGGATTTGGAGCCAGTTTGGCTTTCGTGGTGGTAGGGGCGGTGCTGGCGTTCGCCGTGAAGTGGGAGGCGCCCGGCTTCGACCTCCAGGCGATCGGCTGGATCATGATGTGCGTCGGCGTGATCAGCGGCGTGGTGACGGGCCTCCTGGCCCGGCGACGCCGCACGTCATCGGATCAGGTGGTCGAGGACGACCTGGTCAACGCGGTCGACATGCGGGACCGGACGCTCTAACCAAGCCTCTCCTGGGCCGACCGGAGGACCTTCTCGATGTGCGAGGCCCCATCGGCCTCGACCTCGTGGAAGCCCTTCTCCTGGTCGTAGGCGATGTCGAGACCGTTCTCGACGAGCCGGGTGGCCCAGCGGATCGCGGTGTTGATCTTCTCTTTCGCCACGGGCCTGCCCTGCGCGGCGGCCGAGAGGTTGCGCAGGTTGGTGGCCGGGCCGGACTGGGAATGGGGCCTGGCCAGCTTCCAGGGGAGGGCCGCGGAGTGGTCGGTCATGGGCTTCGACAGGCCGGCGGCGCGTTTGGCCTGGAGGATGCCCGACTCCGTTACGCCGAAGTGGGCTGCGAGGTCGGCGTTGGACCAGCCGTTGGCGGAGAGCCTGGCCAGTTCCTCGTGATCGACCTGTGGGCGCCTTCCCATGATCGCAACACTACGCGTCGGTGCACGCGGGGCGCGAATCTGCGCTAAGGTTGTTCCGTGCCTGAGGGGCACGAAGCAGGGAACGGGACGTAGCGCAGCTTGGTAGCGCACTTGACTGGGGGTCAAGGGGTCGCAGGTTCAAATCCTGTCGTCCCGACCAGTTTTGGCTGGTCGTAAGGGGTTTCGGAGATATCCGGAGCCCCTTTTCCGTTTTTCGGGAGCCAAACGGGGAGCCGGTGGGCTGTGCGGACGTCGTCCGCTTCTTGAAGATCTTGTCCCTGGCCTACCAGGCCGCTGATGTCCTCCAATCGAATGTCATGGGCGCTGAGGATGGAGACGAAGCTGTGCCGTGACTCTCCCAGTCCCGCACGCTTGGTGATCTTCTGGAACTCCCGCAGGACTGTCCAGCGGTCGAATGGTGTTCCGCTTTCGCGGCAGAAGACGAGGTTGCCAGGCCCTTGAAGCTTCTGGACGATGACGGCGTCTACGGGTTCCGGAAGGTCTGGCGGCAGTCGAATTGTGAAGGGATCGGGGTCGCCTCCAGGGTGCCCGGTGCGGCGGGAAGATCCGCACCACGAGCCGGTGACCTGCTACCAACCGCAACCGGCAGCGTCACCACCGCCAGATTCTGATGGTCCCGTCCGCGCCGCTGGAGGCGAGTGTGGTTCCGTCGGGGCTGAACCGGTAGTCCACTATCTCGCCGGTGTGGCCGGTCAGTACGGCCAGCCGCTTTCCCGTGGCCACCTCCCAGACCTCCATCGCACGATCGTCGGGTGTCAGGACCACAAGCAGGCTGCGGTCGGGGCTGAGATCGGCGGGGCCGCGGTGTGGCGGCAGGGAGACGCTCCTCCTCGTCTGAAGATTGAAGACGTCCAGCGTCATCACTTCGCTGTCCCGCTTCTCGCGGCGCTCCATGAGTACGGTCTGGGCGCCGAAGGACAGGTATGCGTCGCCCCAGTCGAGGTCGGCGATCCGGCGTCGACTCGGCAGGTCCCACAACGACAGGGTGCGGCCGTCGGCCGTGCTCAGCGCCAGGGTGCGGCCGTCGGGGTGCAGGGTAGGCGTCGGATCTGGACCCAGGCCGGGATCGAAGCGGGTGGTCTCCTGCCCGGTGAGTATGTCGTACACGCGGACCTCGCCCCGGTCGGTCACACCGGCCAGCGTCGTTCCGTTGAGGGAGTGGGCCCGCAGGTCGTGGAAATGCCGGATGCCGGGCTCGCCGCGCAGACGCCGGGTCCGGACGCCGTCGGACGCCTGGCTGACGAGGTGGTCGCCCCGCACGCGGTAGACACCGCGAAGCGGGGGTCCGGCGGGTTGTCCGGTGCGGAGGTTCCACAGCTGGGTGTCGCCCGTTGGCAGGTTCGCCACCAGCAGGTCGCCTCTGGGGTCGTGGTACGGGGTGTCGCCCCAGCCGTACCGGATCGGATCCCGGTCGAGCCGCTCGCCGGTGCGGGCGTTCCAGATCCGGAGCAGGTTGAGGCCGCTTTGCTCGTCGGAGCGGATGCCGGAGGTCAGCAGGGCGCTGTCGGCGGTGAAGGTGACACTTTGCGCGTTCTCGGCCAGCCGGCCGCCCAGTTGCCGGCCGGTGCGTACGTCCCACAGGTACAGGGTGTAGGTCGGCGTCCGCTGGACGGCCGCCAGAGTGCCGTCGGGGCTGAAGGTCACGAAGTGCGTGTCGACTCCGGACTCTGGAGGAGGCAGTGTCCAGGTGCTGATCTGCCGGCTCGTCGCGGCGTCCAGAATCGTCACCGACCGCCGCTCGTTGGAGATCAGTGCGAACAGTTTCCCGTCGGGGCTCACGGACAGTGCGAGGTCTTTCGCGTCCATGCCTCGGAGGGGGAGATCCAGCCAGCGGCCCTCGCCGATGTCCCAGACGCGCAGGTCCTTGCCGTCGGGGGAGGAGGTGACCAGGGCCCGCCCGTCGTCGGTGAAGTACCAGGGAGGGCGATCACCGACGTAGAGCGTCGCCGTCGAGGTGTCGGAGGGGAGCGAGGCCAAAAGGACGGCGCCGGTCAGGATCGGCGCGGCGAACAGGGCGGCCGCCGGCAGCCGCAGACGGGGCCTGCGGGTGCCGGGTTCGGTTCCTGTTCTGGTGGCCAGCCACTCCTGGAGGCGCAGGTGCCGGAACTGGTAGGTCCCTCCGGCGACGCGCAGCAGGCCCGCCTGGTTCGCCTCCTCCAGCGATCGCATCAGCCGCCACGGCAGGCGCCCGCGGACGGCCAGCACGCATCGCGCCCACAGGAATCGCGGCCAGGCGCGGGTCAGCAGGGTGAGCGCGGCGAGTACCAGGCCCGGCAGCACGACCACCGGAAGGCTCCAGCCGGTGCTGTTCTCGATCGCGGCGATCTCGGCCAGGCCGGGTTCTCCGCTCCAGCCGGTCACCACCGACTGGAGTCGTCTGACCGCCACCTGGCTCGCCACCAGTGCGGGGCCGAGCCCGACCCCCACCACAGCGCCGACGACCAGGGCGCCGGTCAGTGCGGAGCGCCGGTCGCCGGCCAGCGACGCGGCCGGGTCGGAGGCCTCTGCGCTGCTCGGCGGGGCGTTCGGCCAGCGGTACGCGGCCAGCGCCACGGCGACCACCGCCGTCAAGGCCATGCCCCTGGCGAGCCAGGACAGGTAGACGCCGGCGTTGTCGGGCGTCCAGCCGTAGGCGAACGTGATCACCCCGGCCAAGCCGATCAGGACGGGCACCGTCGGGATCGCCGCCAGGCCCAGACCGGTGACGGCTCCCTGCCGTAGCCGCCTGGCGGAGCCGGTCGTCTGAAAGACAAGCCTGCCGGGCACGCTGACGCCGCCCACGTACCAGGCGACCATCACGAGGACGGCGAAACCGGCGCCGATGGCGGCCCCGATCGCCAGGGTCTGGTTGAGGTCGCGTCCGCCGCCGAAGACCAGCATCCAGGCCGTGGCGAGCGTGGTCAGCAGGGCCCCGCCGCACAGCGCCAGCGCCGTGACCGCCCACGGCGAGACCAGGCGCGGCGCGAGCAGCCACCAGGCCAGGTCGCGTTCGCCGTGGGCCCGCAGGTGGCGGGCCAAGAAGATCAGCCACGCGTTCGCGCCGGGGGAGGAGGGCTCGGCGACCGCGGAGACCAGTGCGTCCTCCACCGCCGCCCGCGAGTCGCGGCCGGACAGGTCGATCGCCCGCCGCCGGCCGGCGGTCCGGGCCAGGCTCACCATCAGCGGGGTGGACAGCGCCTGAGCCGCCGGGCCCTCCGGATTGGCGTCCAGTTCCGCGAGGACGGCGGTGAGCCGGCCGGTGTCGACCTTGCGCAGGTAGGCCTGCGCGTCCTCGCGCCGCAGAGGATGGATGCGTACGACCGGAGCCCGGCTCAGGATCGGCGAGCCCGGAGTGATCAGTTGATCGTGCTCGGCGGCCCGGCAGGTGATCACGACCGGCCGCTCGTAGCCGATCGTCTCCCTGATGGCTTCGACGGCGTCGAGCCGCGCGGCCTCCGGGATCTCGTCCAGGCCGTCGATGACCGGCAGGAGGAGACCTCCGTCCAAGAGGGCCTGCGGGACCCGGCGGTCGCCGGAGTAGTGGGAGGTCGCCAGGGTGCCGACGATCCAGTCGTCCAGGTCCTGCTCGACCGGGTTCCAGGACGCCGCCGTGAGCAGGACCGGCACCGGGACGGGGGACTCGCGGTGCAGCAGGCCCATCGTGAGGAGGAGCGCGAGCACGCTCTTACCCGACCCCGGCTCGCCCAAGACGACGAGTCGGCCGCCGGAGACGCGCAGGTATTCGGCGGCGAGCAGTTCGCCGCTAGCCATGACCCCGCGGCGGAGCCGGTACGTCTGGGTCCCGTCGTCGCCGGTCCATGACAGGGGCAGCAGATGAGGATTGTTCAGCACCTTGACGTCAGAGCGGCCGACGATCTCCTCCCGCAGCCGTGCGGCCAGGTCCTGGGCCAGATCGCCGGCGAGTTCTCCGGCCGGCGCCTGCCGAGGCCGGTTGCTGCGGCGATCGGCCACGGTGAGGCCGAGGGTGACGCAGGTGGCGAAGAAGCTGAGCACGCTCGCGAGCATGTCGCCGGTGGGCAGGTCGACCACCACGAACAGGACGAAAAGAGCAGACATCGCGAGGGCGGTGAGGGGCCAGAGCATGGGGCGGCGTGACCGTTTGGAGGGCCTCTTCGTGGCCATGGCCGCATCTCCCTGGCGTCGGAGGACCGCATGGGCTCATCGAGCACCGCACGTGCGACGTTACTGTGCCCAGGCGGGGTGCCTCAGAGGGCGACGAGCGATCTGCAAGGAACGGCCGGCCCCGCTTGCCACGGATGCGGGAATGGTGTGCAGCAGGAAGGCGGCCTCGTTGAGTAGGGGGCTACTCATGCGCGCCGGGATCCCCGCGACCACGATGGCGAGCGCGGGTGATCCGCGCCGGGTCGAGGCTGGAGGCGCTCAATGTTCGCTTGGTCCGCTCTCGGTCGCAGGTGGTCACGGTCGCTTGCCGGGGTCGTCGTGGCTCTCCTGGCGGCCGGGCTGCTGGTCGCTCCGCCCGCCCATGCCGCGGTCAGCTATCCGCACCCCGCGCCGGACTTCTCCCACCCGGACCGGCCCCACGCACCCCTGTTCAAGGACCGAGGCGATCTCCCGATCCCGCTGCTGGTCGTCTACGCGACGTTCAACGACCTGGCCGGCACCACCGAACAGGGCATCGAGGACAGGTTCTTCCCGCACACCACGTTCGGGACGGTCACGAACTACTTCTTCGCCAACGTCCAGGCCACCGTCGTCCCGGTGGTGGAGACCTTCGGGAAGCAGAACAACGGCGTCGTGGTGGTCGATCTGGGCGCATCCGGGCCCGCCCTCGCGCAGGACCCGGCGGAGCGCCGTCGCCGGATGATGGACCTCGCCGACCCGTTCGTCGACTTCGCCCGGTACGACACCGACCGCGACGGCGCGGTCGAGGACTCCGAGCTGGCCGTCTCCACGATTTTCACCTCCCGCCCCGGCACCGACGGGTGCGGGCAGACCAAGGCTGTCGCGCCGGGCCGCGAGCTGGACGGCAAGAGGGTCGCGTTCGAAACCGCGGACTCGGGCACCGCGACCAACCGGCTGACCCTGGCCCACGAGCTCGCCCACCAGGCCTTCGACATGCACGACCTGTACGGGTTCGGCGTCGGCAGCCTGGACCTCGCCTCGTCCACCTGTGCTCAGGGCGAAGTGTGGTTCGAACCGAACATCTGGCACAAGATGCACCTGGGCGGCCAGAAGCCGATCGTGGCCGTCAAGGACGGCTACGTCGACCTGTCCGCCTCCTCCATCGGCCAGGCGTACCTGCTGTACGACCCGGAGAAGGGCACCGACGACTACTTCCTGGTGGAGGCGCGTGATCCCGCCCCGGGCACCTACGACACGAACGCCTCCGACAGCGGCGTCGTGGTCTGGCGCATCGACGAGCGCAACGCCCGGAGCGGCGACGAGTCCAAGCGCGGGGTCGAGCTGATCCGGCCGGACGGCGCGCGCACCCCCGGCTGCTACGACGAGGACCTGGACGGCCGATCAGGCGAGGAGGCCGCCAACGGCAGGGACGACGACGGCGACGGACGGATCGACGAGGACCTCATGGAGGTCGACGACGACCAGGACGGCCGATCGGGGGAGGACCCCGCCAACGGCGCGGACGACGACGGCGACGGGCGGACCGACGAGGACGCCCCGGAGGACGACGGGACCTGCTACGGCGGGAGCGACACCGACGCCTGGAACCCCACCGACACCCGGACCGTACTGCGCACGATGAACGCCGCCTGGGCCGACGGAAGCCCCGCCAAGGTCGCCGTCAGGGCGATCGGCCGCCCGTCCTACGCCGACACCTCCAATGAGAAACGTTTCCTGGCCTACCTGGACGTGCGCGGCCCCGGCATCCTCATCGACCCGGCGCGCAGCGACGGCAACGCGCCCCACCCGACGGTCGCACTCGGCAGCACCTTCGAGTTCACCTTCCCGGTGCGCAACACCGGTGAGGCCAGTGACACCTTCGAGTTCACCGTGTACGGGCCCGACGGCTGGTCGGCCACCACGGACACGATGACCCTCAGCCCGGACACGCCGTCCACCGCCGTGATCAACGTCACGGTCCCGACCGGCATCCTGTACGACCGCACCACCCTGCGGGCCTCCGGCCGCAGCACCACCGACCCCGACGTCCGGACCGACTACACGTTCCTGGCCGACGTCGTGAAACGTCCCCTGGTCCTCACCTACACCGGCGACACGTCGAGCGACTACTCCGACCCGGCGCAGCTCGCCGCCACGATCCGCGACGGCATCACCGCCCAGCCCCTGGCCGGCAAACCGGTGACCTTCAGCATCGGCGGCGAATCCCTAGAGGCCACGACGGACGCGGCCGGGATCGCCGGCGCCACCTGGGCCGGCGACCCCGGTACGGACTTCATGCGGGTCCACACCCGCGAGGACGCGCTCCACCGCGGCGGCACCGCCATCGTGCCGTTCACCGTGAACCCCGAAAAGGCGACGATCACGGTCACCGGCGCCGGCACCCAGGCCGCGTCCGGCGCGACCCTGACCCTCAAGGCGGTCCAGGAGGACGACGGCCACCCCGGCGACCTCACCAAGGCCGGCGTCACCGTCACCCTGACCCCCACGCTCGGCGGCGGCTCCCTCGTCCGGACGGCGACCTTCGACGCGGCGGGCGACGCCGCCATCCGGCTCGACGCCCCCGCCGACCTCTGGTCGGTGAACGTCACCATGGACGGCGGCTTCTTCACCGCCCCCGCGGTCGAGTCGACCCTCGCCCTCTACGACCCCGGTGCCACCCTCACCGGCTCCGCCCTGGGCAGATCCCGGGAGCCGAACGCCAGGAGCGCCACCCAGCCGGGCACCACCGTCCTGCTCGCCTCCTCCCTCTTCTACCTGGGCGACCGTCCTTTCGGCACGACCACCCTCACCTACGGCACCAAGGTCTTCATCGGCGGTAAGGCCAGCTGGATGATCGCCTCCGGGAAGAAGGCCGTCTTGGAGACCACCGGCACCTTCAACGGCACCCCCGCCACACTCCGGGCCACCGTGACGGACAACGGCCTGCTCTCCCGGGACGTCTTCACCGCCACCATCACCACGGCCGGCGCCACCTACACCGCCGACGTCCCGGCCGCCACCGGCACCCTCACGGTCAGAACGTCCACCTCTACTCCGTCGTCTTGATCCGCTCGGGCACCACTGCGGACAGGGGCGTCTCCGTCTCGTGGGGGACCTTCTTCACGCCCAGCACCGCGATCAGGCTGACCAGTCCCAGCCCAGCGATGAACAGCGCGACCGGGGTGGAGGAGCCGTTGGCGGCGTAGATGGCCGGGAAGGCGGGAGTGGCCGCGCCGGCCACGGTCGCGCCGATGGCGTAGGCGACCGAGATGCCGCTGTAGCGCACCTTCAGGTCGAACAGCTCGGTGAACAGGCCGCCCTGCGCGCCGGCCATGATGCCCTGGACGATTGCCGCGACCAGGAAGCTGACCAGCGCCAGGCCGGTCTCCCCGGTGTTGACGAGGGCGAACATCGGGACCGGCCAGATCACGGCGGTGATCGCGCCGATCACGTAGAGCGTCTTGGAGCCGAACCGGTCTGACAGGCGGGCCGACACGACGATCGCCAGGATCCACACCGACGTGGAGGCGAGCACCAGCGTCAGCAGCGTGCCGCGCTCGAAGCCGGCCACCTGCGTGCCGTACGTCAGCATGTAGACGGTGACGGCGTACCCGACGGCGGGCGGGGCGATGGCGGCCAGACCGGCCAGAACGAGGTTGCGCGGGTGGCGCCGCAGCAGTTCCCTGAACGGCACCCGCTCCACCGCCTTGGCCCGCTTGACCTTCGCGAACGCCTCCGGCTCCCGCAGCCGCATCCGGATCACGAAGCCGACCACGACCAGGACCGCCGAGAGCAGGAACGGGATACGCCAGCCGTAGGAGAAGAAGTCCTCGTCGGGCAGCCCGGCCACGGCCAGGAACGCCAGGTTCGACAGCAGCACCCCGACCGGCACGCCGAACTGCGCGAAGCTGCCGTAGAAGGCCCGGTTGCGCGGGCCGGCGTTCTCCGTGGAGATCAGCAGCGCGCCGCCCCACTCGCCGGCCACGCCGAAGCCCTGGATCATGCGCAGCGCCACCAGCAGCAGCGGCGCCCCGAGGCCGATCGCCGCGTACGTCGGCAGGGTGCCGATCAGGAACGTCGCGCCGCCCGTCAGGATCAGGGTGAGCACCAGCATCGACTTGCGGCCGATGCGGTCGCCGAAGTGGCCGACCACGGCCGCGCCGATCGGGCGTACCAGGAAACCGACCGCGAACGCCGACAGGGAGGCCAGCGTGGCCGCCTCGGGCGAGGAGTCGGTGAAGAACAAGCGGGGGAAGACCAGCGCGGCGGCGGTGCCGAAGATGAAGTAGTCGTACCACTCGATCGAGGTGCCGATGAAGCTGGCCGCGAAGACGCCCTTCATCGAGGTCGGTCTGGTCGTGCTGTGCTGGGCCATTGGCGTCGCTCCTCAGGGCAGGGGGGTGGATGGCGCCGCGACCGGCGTGGCGCCGGAAGGTCCGCCGTCGACGGTGAGGGTGTGTCCGGAGATCCACCGGGCGCGGTCGCTGAGCAGGAAGAGCGCGGCCTGGGCGACGTCCCACGCGGTGCCCTCGGTACGCAGCCCGGTGGCCTCGCGGCGCGGCTCGCGGTGTTCCTCGGGCAGGTTCGCCGCGGCGAACGACCCCCAGATCATGCCGACCCGGACGCAGTTGACCCGGATGCCGCGGGGGCCCAGCGTGGCGGCCGCCCCGTCGGTCAGGTTCTCCAGCCCGGCCTTGGCCACGGAGTAGACCATCCCGGGACCCCGGGCGGCCACGGTGACCGAGGAGATGTTCACGATCGCGCCCCCGCGCGGCAGGAGCGGCACGGTGTGCCGCATGACCTGCCACGCGGAGGTGAGGTTGACCGTCATCAACGCGGCGAACCGGTCGGGCGTCACGTCGAAGACCCCGTCCGGGTCACCGGCCGCGACGTTGTTGACGACCGCGTCGAGCCCGCCCAGCCGCTCCCTCACGGCCGAGACGGCGTCGGCGACCTGCCGGTCGTCGGTGACGTCCGCGAGCACGGCCATGGCCTCGCCGCCGTCGCGGTCGATCAGCTTCACGGTGCGCGCGGCGGCCTCCGGATCACGGTCCAGGACCGCGACGCGCGCGCCGTGCCCGGCGAGCACCCGGGCCACGGCGTACCCCACGCCCGGCAGCGCGCCCTGCTGGCCCGCTCCGGTGACCAGGGCGGCCCGGCCGTCCATCCACCGCGCCCCTGAGCCGGTGAAGGGATCGTTCAGCGGATCGGCGTACGTCAACGGAAGCTCCTTTCCGGGAGGGAGGGCCGGCCTCCCCGCTGAGCCTCAGACGTCCGGCTGAGAACCGACTATGACGATCGGGCGGAGGGCGGTCGAGCCGACTTCCGCTGCGTGGAAGTCCAGGTATTGCGAGCGGGTGTGTTTGGGTAGCCTCGGTCAACAGGCGCGTAACTTAGACGGACAGGTGAGGACATGACCGTCCTGACGTCGGCGCAGCGGGTGCTCGCCATCCTGGGGGTCTTCGACACCGAGAACCTGGCGTTGTCCCTCAGCGAGATCAGCCGCCGGACCGGTTTCACGCTCAGCACCACCCACCGGCTGGTGAACGAACTGCGCTGCTGGGGCGCGCTGTCCCGGCACGCCGACGGCAAGTACACCATCGGCCTGCGCATCCTCGAACTGGGCACCCTCGCGCCCCAGGGCGGCCAGCTCCGCGAGACCGCGCTGCCGTTCCTGCACGACCTCCAGCACGCCACCCACGCCAACATCCACCTCGGGGTGCCCGAGGGCCACGACGTCATCTACGTCGAGTCGCTGCGGGCGCGCGACACCGTGCCGGTGCCGAGCCGCCTGGGCGGACGCTGGCCCATGCACGCCACCGGGACCGGCCTGGTGCTGCTCGCACACTCCAGCCAGGAGTTCCAGGAGGAGGTGCTGGCGTCCGAACTGTGCGCGTACACCGTCAACACGCTCACCGATCCCGACGCGCTGCGGCACTTCCTCGCCGAGGTGCGCAAGTCGGGCGTGGCGATCGTGGAGAGCCAGCTCACCTACGACGTGATGGCGGTCGCGGTGCCGATCCGCGGGGCCCGTGACCGGGTCGTGGCCGCGGTCGGCATCACGCTGCCCAGCGGTTCGGCCTCGCCGCACTCCCTCGTGCCGGCGCTGACCACGACCGCCCGCGGCATCTCCCGGGCGCTGGGCGCGCCCTCGGCCGCGCACTTCGCGGCCCGCGAGGCCAGGCGCGCGCCGAACCGGTGAGCCTCAGCCGCCGATGCGGGTCAGGCGGGATTTCATCTCGGTACGCTCCAGCGAGCCCGGCGGCACCAGTTCGACCGAGGCCCGCACGCTCAGCCGCGCCCGGATCAGCTCCTCGATCTCCCGGCGCAGCACGTCGGGGTCGCCGGACGCCTCACCGAGCTCGGCCTCGACCCTGAGCGGCGGCTCCACCCTCGGCCCGGGACCGGGCAGCACGATCTGCACCACGCCGCTGGTGCGCGGATGCAACGTCTGCACGATGTCGCGGATCGCGGTCGGGAACACGTTCACGCCGAGCACGATCAGCATGTCGTCGGTCCGCCCCACGCACCGGATCAGCGGCGCGCCGTCGGCGGCCCGGCCGGTCACCAGCACCCGGTCGCGGGTGCGGAAACGCACCAGCGGGCAGCATTCACGGTCGACCGACGTGTAGACCAGCTCCCCGGACGCCCCCGGCTCGGGGTCGACGGGCTCGCCGCTGTCGGGGTCGATCAGCTCGACCACGACGTGCCGCCCGCCGGTGAAGCGCATGCCGCCCGCGCCGGGCGGCTCGGCGAACAGCACCGGCGCCATGTCGGCGTTGCCGAGCCCCTCGGTGACGCGCGCCCCCCACTCCCGCTCGATGTGCCGCTGGAACGCCGGCTCCCCGCCGCCCGGCTCGCCGCCCACGAACACCTTCCGCACGCCGAACCCGCGCGGGTCGCGCCCCTGCTCGCGCAGGTGCTCGCCCAGGTAGCGGATGTAGGACGGGGTCGCGTGCAGGGCGGTGACGCCGAGGGTCTCCAGGGCGAGCACGGCCCGCTGCGTGGCGCCGGTGCCGATGGGGACCAGCGTGCAGCCGATGCGTTCCAGCGCGTCGCGGATCGGCAGGCCGCCCACGAACAACGTCAGCCCCGCGCCGTGCAGCACGACGTCCTCGCGCCGGGCGCCCATCGTGACGAAGGCCCGCGCCGTCATCTCCGTCCACGCCTGGGAGTCACGCCTGGTCACGCCGACCCAGCTCGGGCGTCCGGTGGTGCCGGTGGAGGCGTGCACCCGGATCACCTCGACCATGTCGACACCCGCGTGGCGGCCCAGCGGCGGCGCCTCCGCCTGCGAGTCGCGCAGCGTCCGCTTGTCGGTGAACGGCAGTTTGCGCAGGTCGTCCAGGCTCACCAGCGTCGCGGGGTCGACTCCGTGCGCGGCGAACAGGTCGGCGTAGAACGGCGAGCGCCGGGGCAGCCCCGCCAGGTGCGCGCGGAGCGTCGCGGTGACGGCGTCCCGGTCCTCGTCCGCGACGAAGCCAGTTGTGGTCACGTGGGGGTCCTTCCAGGGAGGTGCACCCATGATGCCCAGCGGCCGCCGCGGCCCGCGATACGACTTTCGCGTCGTGGAAGCCGCGTCGACTTCCCTTCCGGGGCTGCTCAGGCTGGCGGGTATGGCAGACACAGTGCGCGCGGCCGTCCAGGCCGCCCCCGGCGTCATCGAGGTCCGCGAGTTCCCCCGGCCGGTCGTCGGGCCCGACGACGGCCTGCTGCGGGTGGAGGCCAACGGCGTCTGCGGCAGCGACGTCGAGATCTACCGGGGCCATCTGCGCCCGATGGGGCAGGAGGGCGGCGGGCCGGTGCCGTTCGTGGCCGGGCACGAGGCGATGGGCGTCGTCGAGGAGATCGGCGACCGCGCCGCCGGACGCTGGGGCGTCAGGGCCGGCGACCGGGTGGCCGTGGAGATCATCGTGCCGTGCCACGCCTGCCGGAGGTGCCTGGCCGGCCATTACCAGTCGTGCCCGAACCGCAGGTACAACCACGGCGCCACCGGGATCGACGTCGCGCCGTCGCTCTGGGGCGGCCTGGCCGAGTACATGTACCTGTCACCCGGCACGATCGTGCACCCGATCGACCCCGGGCTCCCGGCCGAGGTCGCCGCCCTGTTCAACCCGATGGGCGCGGGCGTGCGCTGGGCCTGCCACCTGGGCCGGGTGAGCCTGGGGGACACGGTCCTGGTCTTGGGCGCGGGCCAGCGCGGCCTGTGCTCGGTCATCGCCGCCCGCGCGGCCGGAGCGGGCCGCGTCATCGTCACCGGCCTGGCCGCCGACGCCCGCAAACTCGCCCTGGCCCGGGAGTTCGGCGCCGACCACACGATCGTCGCCGACGAGGAGGACACCGTCGCACGGGTGCGCGAGCTCACCGGCGGGGACCTGGCCGACGTCGTACTGGAACTGACCCCGATGGCGGCCGAGCCGGTCACCGACGCGCTGCTGTCGGCCCGGCACGGCGGCCGGGTGGTGCTGGCCGGCCTCAAGGGCGACCGCGAGATCCCGCTCCGCACCGACGTCATCGTCAACCGCGCGCTCACCGTGGTCGGCGCTTACGGCGTCGACCACCGCGCCTACCGCGAGGCCATCGCCCTCATCGAGTCCCGCCGGTTCGCACTGGAGAAGCTCCACACGCACTCGTTCGGGCTGGAGGAGACGGTGAAGGCCATCGAGACGCTGGCCGGCGGGACGGCGATCCACGTCTCGGTGCACCCGTGAACCTCAGCCCTGCCAGGCCCGCTCGGCGTAGAGCACCCTGGCGGCCTCCATCGGTTCGGCTCCCCGCAGGTCGTACCAGTCGCCGTCGCGCCGCAGCACGGTCACCAGGGCGGTGACGAAGATCCGTCGGTTGACCACGTCGTGGGCGAGGACCTGGCGGTAGGCCGCCATCGCGCCCAGCGGCCCGTCGCCGTCGGCGTCGACCCACTGCCACACCCGGCAGGTGGTGCCCGGTTCGGCGTCCAGAGCGGGGGTGAACAGGTGGTTCCGCGAGCCGGTGGTGTGGGCCCGCTCGGGATTGAGCTCTTCGGCGATCCGGTGCCCGTCGGGCGAGGCCGGAACCACCTGCGGCAGCGGGTGGGGCCGCATCGCCGGCCATTCGGCGGCCTCCGAGACCGGGACGGGGAACGGCACCGGACCGGGGCCGGGATCGTCGATGCCGCTGCCGTCGGAGGTGTACGGCGCGGGGCGCAGATGCCGTCGCGGATCGTAGGCGTCGCGCACGGGCCAGAAGCGCAGCAGCCACTTCTCGCGACCGGTCCGCGACAGCAGGAGGTGCGCGTCCTTGGTGTAGACCTCCACCCGGTACTCGAACAGCGGCGGACCGATCAGGAACAGCGCCTCCTCCGCGCCGACCGGGTCGGGGAGCCGCACGATTCCGGTCTCCGTCTCCAGCGTCGCCGTGCCCACCTGCTGCCAGGAGGGGTCGGCGGTGCCGGGTTCGGCGTTCCACGCCTCCAGCCGGACCGACGGCAGATGGTCGTCGTCGGAGCTGTGCACCCGCAGATGCCCGGCGCGCGCCTCGACCCGGCCGTGCCCCTCGCCGCCCGCCTCCCACTCCTCGCCGAAGACGAGCTCGAACCTCCGGTCGTAGACGTGCACCTCGGCGTCGAGGCTGCGCACCGCTCGCGCCACGTCGTCCCTCCAGCTGGTGAAGATCCAATGTGGCGCGAAGCTACCGTCCGGCTCCGACAGAATCGGGCTCCGGCAGTGAGCGGCGCCAGGCTTCGGTCTTCGCCAGTTCGTTGAACGTGAACAGGTGGAACCCGGCGATCAGGCCGCCGACGTGTGGTGCGAGCTGGGCGATCAGCCGGTTCGGGCGGTAGCCGGGCAGCAGGAGACGCCACGCCAGGTTCTGCTGTTTCCGCAGGAACCGGGCCGACCGGCCCAGGCCCAGCCCGGCCGAGATCCGGATCAGCTTCTGCCGCGTCACCGCCCCGGGCAGGCCCACGACGACCGGCAGGTGCACGTCCCGCGCCCACGCCAACGTCGTCCGGGCGTCGAAGCACATCTGGGTGATCACGTGTGTCGCGTGCGGGGTCTTCAGCGCCAAGGCGCGGTCGATCAGTTCCCGATCGATCGTCCCGTGGCCTTCCGGGTAGCCGCCTATCCCGACGCGACGGAAGTGGTGTCCCGTCTCCGCCAGCGCCTCCAGCAGGGAGAGCGCGTCAGGGAACCGGCCGGCGGGTTCGGGGGCGTCGCCGCCGATGACGAAGACGCCGTCGACGCCGCCGTCCTTCAGGCGGGCCACGATGTCGGTCAATTCCTGTTCGTCGCGGACCAGGCGGGCCGCCAGGTGCGGGGAGACGGTGTAGCCGCTGCCCGTCAGCCGCACCGCCAGGTCGAGCGTGGGGCCGAGTCCCTTGGCCTCGGTCGCGGTCACCGTCAACGGCACCGCCGGGGGGACGTGCGTGAGGACCGACTCCTCCGCGTCCCGGAACGGGAGGATCTCGTAGCTGATGGCGTACATGGGAACCTTCCTGACGGAACGGCGGTTCCCTGCCGACGTTAGGGAGCGTGGCCGCGCCGGGAACGGCGCGGATGACGGCACTCGCGTGCGACAAGTGACGTAGGCGCTCTACGCCTCCTGCGGGTGTGTGGCCAGCGGTTCCACCGTCACGTCCATCCACGGCCACTGCGGCAGCGAGGCCAGGGCGTCGTGCAGGGCGGTGGCGTCGGGGGCCTCCCACAGGCCGATCACGGCGCGTCGTCCGGGCACCCGCCACAGGCGTTTCAGGGCGCCCTCCTCGCGCAGTTCCAGGGCGCGGGCCCGTTCGGCCTGCTTCAGCCGGGTACGTTCGGCCTCGTCCATGCCGTCGGGGAGCCGGGTCTCGAAGCGCACCAGGAATTCCATGCGGTCGACGCTAGACCGGCGGCGGAGCCGGCGTATGGGACAAATGACGTAGTGCCTGCCCCGGCGAAGCGCGGCATCATTGGGCGGTGTGGACGGCAGACCGGTTTTCGACGCGACCACGCTGCTGGAGCGCGTCCCCGACGGCGTCGCGGTCATCGACGAGCGGGGCCGGTTCGTCCAGGCCAACCCGGCCGCCCGCACGCTCTGCGGCATCGCCGACCTGGTCGGGGCCGAGTCCCCCTTCCCCGCCGGGACGGACGACGGCGTGGTCGGATGGGGGGCGGGGCGCGAGTTCGCGTACCAGATGAGAGAACTGACCGGCCGGGAACGGCTGGTCGTCTTCCGCGACGTCACCGAGAGCCGCAGGCACCAGCGGCGGCTGGCGGCCATCGCCAGCGCCGCCGGACGGGTCGGCGGCGACCCCTCGCTGCGCAGCACCCTCGACGCGCTGGCCCGGGAGGTGCTGGAGGCCGACGCGCTGGCCAGCGTGCAGATCATGACGGTCAACGCGGCGGGCGCGCGGTTCCAGGTCATGGGCAGCGCCGGCTTCGCCTACGCCGCCAACTTCTTCGACCTGCTGCTCGACTGCGCCGAGGCCGGGGCCGAGTTACGCATGATCGACGCCTTCACCTCGCGGCTGCCGGTCGTGGTGCCCGGCAGGTACGCGGCCGTGATGGCCGACCCGGCCTGGGAGCCGCTGCGCGAGCACATGCGCCAGCCCGAATGGGACTGGTTCGCCAGCGTGCCGCTGCTGGTGCGCGGAGAACCGGTCGGCATCCTCAACGCCTTCTACGCCCCCGGCCAGGAGATCAACGGCACCGCCCTGGACTTCCTGCTGGCGATGGCCGACCAGGCGGCGATGGCGGTGCACTACGCCGCGATGCTGGAGCGCGAACGCGAGGTGGCCCGCCGGGAGGAACGCCAGCGGCTGGCCCGCGACCTGCACGACTCCGTGGTGCAGCACGTGTTCTCGATGGGCATGCAGGCCGAGTCGCTCGGCATGACGTCGGGGCGCGGGCCCACGGTCGACTCCGGCTACGTGGTGCGGGTGGCGGGGGAGCTCGGGCAGATCTCCAAGGCGGTGCTCACCGACCTGCGCGTCATGGTGACCGACCTGCATCCGACCCCGTCGGCCGACCAGGGGCTGGCGGCGGCGCTGTTCCTGCTGGCCGAGTCGACGATGGGGCGTACCGGGCTGGAGGTCGCCGTCACCGTCGACGACCCTCGCCACGACCTCGACGACCTGGCGGCCGAGCTGCGCGAGGACGCCTACCGGGTGATCGCCGAGGCGCTGCACAACAGCGTCAAGCACTCCCGGGGCGGCCGGGTGACGATCACCGTCGGCCTGTCTGGGCGCGGCACCCGCAGGCTGCTGGTCTGCGAGGTCGCCGACGACGGACGCGGCCTGGACGCCGCGGCCGAGGGGGAGGGCGGCTTCGGCATGACCACCATGCGCGAACGCGCCGCCCGCTGGTCGGGACGGCTCACCATCGGCTCGGAACCCGGCGGGGGCACCTCCGTCCGGCTCGAACTCCCCCTCCCGGCCTCGCTGCCGGCCGAGATACCAGCGCTGAGGATCACATGAGCGAGACCATCGGGGTGCTGGTGGTCGACGACCACGCGGTCGTGCGCCGGGGAGTGGTCGCCTACCTGGAGGCCCTCGACAACGTCGAGGTCGCGGGGGAGGCCGCCAACGGGCGCGAGGCCCTCGACCTCCTGGAGTCGCTGAAGGTGCGCGGCCGGCCGCTGCCCGGGGTCGCGCTGATGGACCTGATGATGCCGAAGATGGACGGCGCCGAGGCCACCGCCGAGATCGCCCGGCGCTTCCCCGAGGTGCGCGTCGTCATCCTCACCAGCTTCGGCGAGGTCGAACGCGTCCAGGCCGCCCTGGAGAACGGCGCGGCCGGCTACCTCCTCAAGGACGCCGGGCCCTCCGAGGTGGCCGCCGCCATCTACGCCGCCGCCAACGACGACGTCTTCCTCGACACCGCCGTGGCGCGGCGGCTGGCCCAGAAGATGCGCTCCCCGCAGTCGGGTGTGGCCGCGCTGACCAGCCGCGAACGCGACGTGCTCGTGCTGGTCGCCAAGGGGCGTTCCAACCGGGAGATCGCCGCCGAGCTGGTGATCAGCGAGCGCACCGCGCGCACCCACGTCAGCAACCTGCTGGGCAAACTCGGGCTGCGCTCGCGCACCCAGGCGGTCCTGGTGGCGATGCGCGAGGGACTGGTCGCCCCGCCGAGCTGAGCTACGTCATTGGACGTAGCCGGGCCCCGTCATTAGGGCGATCCCCGTCCGGCCCGGTCTGAGTAACGTCCGTGACATGAGCGAAACGCGGGCGTCGCGCTCCATCGTCGCCGTCACCGCCCACTCGGGCGACTTCGTCTGGAGGGCCGGCGGCGCGCTGGCGTTGTCGGCCGCGCGCGGCGACGCGGTGAAGGTGATCTGCCTCAGCTTCGGCGAACGCGGCGAGTCGCAGGGCCTGTGGGCGCGGCCCGGCATGGAGCTGGAGACGGTCAAGCGGGTGCGCCGCGAGGAGGCCGAGGCCGCCGCCGCGGCCCTCGGCGTCGCGGTCGACTTCTACGACCTGGGCGACTATCCGCTGGAGGTGCCGCGCGAGGCGCGCGAGCGCATCGTCGCCGACCTGCGGGCGGCCCGGCCCGACGTGCTGCTCACCCACGTCGCCGACGACCCGTACAACCGCGACCACAACGTCGCCCACGAGACCACGCTGACCACCCGGATGATCGCGCAGGCCATGGGGCACGATCCGGCGACCACGCCCATCGGCGCGAGCCAGGTGCTCATGTTCGAGCCGCACCAGCCGGAGATGTGCGGCTTCCAGCCCAATCTGCTGCTGGACGTCACCCCGGTCTTCGACCGCAAGCGCAAGGCGATGGAGGCCATGTCCGCCCAGGGGCACCTCGTCGACTACTACACCGAGCTGGGCAGACGGCGCGGCGTGCAGGCCCGCCGCAACGGCGCCGCCGCCGACGTCGTCCACGCCGAGGCCTACCAGCGCGTCTTCCCCGTGGTCGGCGGTGAGCTGGTGTGAACCGGCACGTCATCGTCCGCACGAAGGCGCGCCCGGACGCCGCGGCCGTCAAGGTGCTCGCCGGGGCCGGAGTGGCCACCGTGCACGAGGCCATGGGCCGCCGGGGGCTGCTCGACCCGGTGCTGCGCCCGGTCTATCCCGGTACGCGCATCGCCGGCCGGGCCGTCACCGTGCTCAGCCACCCGGGCGACAACCTGATGATCCACGCCGCGGTCGAGCAGTGCGGCGAGGGCGACGTCCTGGCCGTGGCCACCACCTCGCTCTCCCACGACGGCATGTTCGGCGAGCTGCTCGCCACGTCGCTCCAGGCCAGGGGGGTGGTCGGCCTGGTCATCGACGCGGGCGTGCGCGACGTCACCGAACTGACGGCGATGGCCTTCCCCGCCTGGGCGCGCGCCATCAGCGCGCAGGGCACCGTCAAGGCCACCGCCGGCTCGGTGAACGTGCCCGTCGTGCTCGGCGGCGCCTACATCCGCGCCGGGGACGTGATCGTGGCCGACGACGACGGCGTGCTGGTCGTGCCCCGCGAGGACGCGCCGGCCGTCGCCGAAGCCGCCGCCACCCGCATGGCGGGCGAGGAGGGCAGACGCTCCCGATTCCGTGAGGGCGTGCTCGGTCTGGATTTGTACGGCCTGCGCGCCGACCTCGACCGTCTCGGGGTGCGCTACATCGACGCTGAAGGAGACCCGCAGTGAGCAGCCTGGAAGACGTCCTGAACGATGCCGGGACCGGCGTCGCCGACCATCTCCGCAACCTGCCGACCGGGCCCAACGCCTACCCGGGCGTACCGCCGGAGTTCACCAACTGGCGGGAGGAGCAGTGGGCCTGGCAGCACACGTGCGTGCTGTTCAACCAGTCGTTCCACATGGCGGAGCTGCTGGTGGAGGGCCCGGACGCGCTGAAGCTGCTGTCGCGCCTCGGGGTGAACAGCTTCGCGCGTTTCCCCGTGGACACCGCCAAGCAGTTCGTGCCGTGCACCCCCGACGGCTACGTCATCGGCGACGTCATCCTGTTCCACCTGGCCGAGAACACCTTCAACCTGGTCGGCCGCATCCCCGCGCTCAACTGGGTGACCTTCCACGCCGAGACCGGCGGCTTCGACGTCACGGTCACCCTCGACGAACGCTCGGCGGCCCGGCCCGACCCGTTCGACCGGGTGCACTACCGCTACCAGATCCAGGGCCCCCACGCCGCCCAGGTGATCGAGAAGGCCACCGGGGCGCCCGCGCCCGAACTGAAGTTCTTCCACATGACGTCCATGACCATCGCCGGCCGCCGGGTGCGCGCGCTGCGGCACGGTATGGCCGGTCAGCCCGGCTACGAGCTGTGGGGCCCGTGGGCGGAGGGCGAGGCCGTGCACGCGGCGCTGGTCGAGGCCGGCGCCGAATACGGCATGCGGCTGGTCGGCGGCCGGACCTACAGCTCCAACACCCTCGAATCGGGCTGGATCCCCTCGCCCCTCCCGGCCATCTACACCGGCGAGGCGCTCAAGAGCTACCGCCAGTGGTTGCCCGCCACGAGCTACGAGGCCAACGCCAGCATCGGCGGCAGCTTCGTCTCCGCCGACGTCGAGGACTACTACCTCACCCCGTGGGACCTCGGCTACGGCCACATCGTCAAGTTCGACCACGACTTCGTCGGCCGCGAGGCCCTGGAGAAGCTGGCCGAACAGGAGCACCGCGTCAAGGTCACCCTGGCGCTCGACACGGCGGCCTTCCTGCGCGCCATGGCCACCCAGCTGGAGCACGGCGACCCGGCCAAGTGGTTCGAGTTCCCCTCGGCGGTGTACGCCATGCACCCGTACGACCAGGTGCTCGTCGACGGCGAACCGGCCGGCCTGTCGACCTGGATCGGCTACTCGTGGAACGAGCGCACCATGCTCACCCTGGCCATGGTCGACCCCGCGCACGCCGCGCCCGGCACCGAGGTCACCCTCGTCTGGGGCGAGCCCGGCGGCGGCAGCCGCAAGCTCACCGTCGAGCCGCACGCCCAGATCGAGGTGACCGGCGTGGTCAGCCCGGTGCCGTACTCGGAGGTCGCCCGCCGGGCCTACGCCGACGGCGGCTGGCGGCGGGCCGGATGACCGAGATCCCGGAGACCCCCATCCTCGACCGCGCCCACCAGCTGCGCGGCTACCGGATGAACAAGATGGCCATGGGCCTGAGCCGCCCCGAGGGCCGGGCGGCCTTCCTCGCCGACGAACGCGCCTACCTCGACCGCTTCGACCTCACCGAGGAGGAGATCACGGCCGTCATGTCCCGCGACTGGCGCACCATGATCGGCCTGGGCGGCAACCTGTTCCTCATCCTCAAGATCTCCGCCGTCGACCCGGTGCGCATCACCGAGATCGGCGCCCACCAGGTCGGCATGGACCACGAGTCGTTCCTGCGGGACCGGCTCGGGAAGAAGGAGTAGACGTTGGCCACGATCGTCGGCGGCCTGGGCACCTCACACGTCCCCTCGATCGGCGCCGCGCTGGACAAGGGCCTGCGCGACACCCCCGAGTGGAAGCCCTTCTTCGACGGCTACCTGCCGGCCCGGGAGTGGGTGCGCGAGCAGCGCCCCGACGTCGCGGTCGTCGTCTTCAACGACCACTTCAACGCCCTGTTCCTGGACCGGGTGCCCACCTTCGCGGTCGGCTGCGCGGCCGAGTACCACCCCGTCGACGAGGGCTGGGGCCCGCGCGCCATCCCGCCGTTCGCCGGCGCGGCCGACTTCTCCTGGCACCTGGTCGACCACCTCGTGGAGAACAGGTTCGACCCGGAGATCATCCAGGAGATCCGGGTCGACCACGGCCTCCAGGTGCCGATGGAGCTCTTCTGGGGCCGCCCGGCCGACGCCTGGCCGGTCAAGGTCGTGCCGATCTTCGTGAACGTGCTCCAGTACCCGATCCCGCTCCCGATCCGCCTGTACGAGCTCGGCCAGGCCCTCGGCCGCGCCATCGAGAGCTACGACGGCGACGAGAGGTTCGTCGTCCTGGGCACCGGCGGCCTGTCGCACCAGCTCCAGGGCAGCCGGGCCGGCTTCCTCAACCCGGCCGCCGACCGCCGGTTCCTGGTCGACATCGCCGAGAACCCGGCCGAGCTGGCGAGCTGGAGCCGCCAGAAGTACGTCGAGACCTTCGGCGGCGAAGGAGCGGAGGTCATCATGTGGCTCGTCATGCGGGGCGCGCTCACCCCCGAGGTCGTCGTCCGGCACCGGCACTACTTCTCCCCGGCGTCGATGACCGGCGCGGGCATGATCGTGCTGGAGAACGCGTGACCGTCTTCGTACTCGTCCACGGCGCCTGGCACGGCGGCTGGGTCTGGCAGCGGGTCGCCCCGCTGCTGCGCGCCGCCGGGCACGAGACGCACACCCCCACCCTGACCGGCGTCAGCGACCGCGCCCACCTGCTGACCCCCTCGGTCGGCCTGTCCACCCACGTCGACGACGTCGTCGCCCTGATCGAGGCCTACGACCTCCGTGAGGTCGTCCTCGTCGGCCACAGCTACGCCGGCCAGGTCGTCACCGGCGTGGCCGACCGCGTCGCCGACCGGCTCGCCCGCCGCGTGCACCTCGACGCGTTCGTCGGCCGCGACGGCGAGGCGGCCATCGACCTGCTGCCCGCCACGATCGCCCACCACTACCGCGAGTCGGTGGCCGGCCCCGGATTCGGCTGGCTCATCCCGGTCCGCAGCCTGAGCGTGCTCGGCGTGACCGAGGAGAGCGACGTCGGCTGGCTCACCCCCCGCCTCACGCCGCACCCGTGGCTGACCTACACCGAGCCGCTGCGCCTGACCGGAAAAGGCGACCAGGTGCCCGCGACGTTCATCGAGTGCGTCGGCTGGATGCGCGTCTTCACCCCCCAGGCCGAACGGGCCGCCACGCTGGGCTGGCCGGTGTTCGAACTGCAGACCGGTCACGAGGCGATGGTCACCGCGCCCGCGGACCTGGCCGAACTCCTCCTCCGCGTCGCCGCCGCCTGAACCGGCGGCGACCGGCCCCCCGCGCCGCACGGCGGCGCGGTGCGGGGGGCCGCGCTCGTGCAACCGTTTCCCGGAGGCCGGGGGCGCTTCAGCGATCTTCCCAACTGGGTGGACGCGAACGGACGCCGTCTCCGGCTGATCGTCGTTGACAAGATTCTGAAACCGATTCCTGACTGAGGTGCGGGCGGATCGGCCGCGTCCGCGTATGGCAGGATCGGCTCGTGGTCGTGACAATCAAGGACGTGGCGAGGCTGGCAGGCGTCTCGGTCTCGTCGGTCTCCCGGACCCTGGCCTCGCCCGAGAGCGTGCGGCCCGGGACCCGGGAGCGGGTGCTGCGGGCCGCCGCGGAGGTCGGATACTCGCCCAACGCTGCGGCGAGGGCGCTGACCACCGGGCGGACGTACAACGTCGGTCTCGTCGTCCCCGACCTGGCCAATCCCTTCTTCCCGACCGTCGTCAAGGCGATCCAGTCCCGGGCCCGGGAGTTCGACTACTCCGTCCTGCTCGTCGACACCGACGAAGACCCCAGCGCCGAGGTCGAGCTGATCCGCAAGCTGGTCAAGCAGGTCGACGGGTTCCTGCTGTGCGGTCCGCGGGCCGCCGACGAAGACCTGCGCTCGTTCATCGGCGAGACGCCCGTCGTCACGGTGAACCGGCGGGTCGGGCCGATCCCGTCGGTGATCTGCGATCACACCGACGGCGTGCGCCAGGCGGTGGGGCATCTGGCGGCGCTGGGGCACCGCGCCATCGCCTACGTCGGCGGGCCGCGCGCCTCGGCGGTCAACCGGGAGCGGGCGCGGGGGTTGCGTTCGATGTGCACGTCGATGGGCATCGAGCTGGTCGACCTCGGGAACGCGGCGCCCAATTTCGACGGTGGCGCGGCCGCCGCCGACCTGGTGCTGGCCGCGCCCGTCACCGCGGTCCTCGCCTACAACGACCTCCAGGCGCTCGGGCTGGTGAGCCGGTTCAAGGAGCGCGGGGCGTCCGTGCCGGAGCAGATCAGCGTCGTCGGGTTCGACGACATTCCGCTCGCCGGCCAGGTCAGCCCGCGCCTGACCACCATCGCCCAGCGCGGCGACCTGCTCGGCCGGGCCGCGGTCGACCTGCTGCTCGACCTGCTCCAGGACCGCGTGGGAGCGGGCGGCCCGCGCCGGGTCATGCCGACACAGCTGATCGTGCGGGGGTCGACCGGACCGGCGGCCGCCTGACGGGCCCGGTCGTCACAGTCCCGCCAGGGTCGCCGCCGCGCCGTGGCGGGTGAGGTCGGCGAACGCGGCGACGATCAGCTCGCGGAGCCGGGTGTCGTGGGCGAAGGCGGCCGGGAAGACGGCCCGCAGGCCGAGCAGGGCCTCCACGACGCCGGCGGGGCCCGGCCGGGCATCGGCGAGCGCGGCCCTGATCCGGCCGGCGAGCGGGTCGTCGAGCGGCAGGGGCCGGCCGTCGTCGGCCGTGCCCTGGACGAAACGCATCCACGCGGCGACCACCAGCGCCGCCCTCGGGGTGGGCCTGCCCTGTGCCCGGCGGTCGAGCACGGTCCGCACGATGCGCGGGGGCAGCTTCTGGCTGCCGTCGGTGGCGACCTGCAGGGTCCGGTGGCGGATCGCGGGGTTGCCGAACCGGTCGAGCACGCTCTGACCGTACGCGGCCGGGTCGACGCCCGCCGGGGGAGTGAGCGTGGGCAGGATCTCCTCGGCGAGCAGGAGTTCGGCGAACTCCCGGGCCCCCGGAAGGGCCAGGGTCTCGGCGATCGTGGCGCGGCCGGCGAGCGCGCCGAGATAGGCCAGCGAGGAGTGCAGGCCGTTGAGGGTGCGGAGTTTGAGCTGGTCGTAGGGGCCGGTGTCGTCGGTGAGCACCGCGCCGGCGTGCTCCCAGGCCGGGCGGCCGTGCGGGAAGGCGTCCTCGACGATCCATTGCCGGTACGGCTCCGTCTGCACGGCGGCCAGATCGTGCACCCCGAGCCGGGCCCGCACCAGATCGAGCGTGCCCGGGGTGACGGCCGGGACGATCCGGTCGACCGTCGTACTGGGAAAGGCGACGTTGCCGGCGATCCACTCCTGTTCTCTGGTGCCGGCGGCGCGGACGGCCTGGCTGACCAGGTCGCGGAGCCGGCCGCCGTTGCCGGGCAGGTTGTCGCAGCTGACGACGGCCAGCGGCCCGGCGTCGGCGCGGGCCCGCGCGAGCAGGCCGCGCGCGAGCAATCCGGTGATCACGCCGGGTTCGCCGGCCGCGACGTACGCCTTCTCCGTCAACGTCAACGTCACCACCCGGATGCGCGGATCGGCGAGCAGCGCGACGACGGCCCCGGGGTCGCCGGCGGCGTACAGGACGCCGGTGAGCGCCGCCACCACCCGCACGTCGGTGTGGTGCGCGGCCGTGGACGCCACCGCGAACATCAGATCCTGAGCCCGCAGCGCGTCGAAGACCGCGCGGGAACGGGGCGCGACGGCGACGATCCCCCAGTCGCCGCCCGCCGAGGCCATCGCCTCCTCGGTGTAGACGGCCTGGTGCGCCCGGAAGAAGGCGCCGAGCCCGAGGTGGACGACGCCGGGACCCGCCGCGCCCGGCTCGATCAGCGGCCGGCATTCGGCGGGCAGCCCGGCGAGGGCGCTTCGCCGGAGCAGCGCCCCCGGCCCCGTCATCACCACGGCAGCACCGCGGCCGGCGACCGGTCGAGCCGGAAGACCCGTTTGGGCAACCGGTAGGCCAGGTCGACGATGGTCTCCGCGGCCTCGTCCATCGGCAGGCGGTGCTCGGCCACCAGCCGGGCGAGGTAGCCGGCGTCGATCCGGCGGGCCACCTCGTGGCGGACCGGGATGGAGCAGAACGCGCGGGTGTCGTCGACGAAGCCGGCGGTGTTGTAGAAGCCGGCGATCTCGGTGACGGTCTCGCGGAAGCGGCGCAGCACGTCGGGCGAGTCGAGGAACCACCACGGCGCGCCGAGGTACATCGCCGCGTAGCCGCCCGCCATCGGGGCGAGCTCGCGGGTGAAGGTGTCCTCGTCGAGGGTGTAGACCACCAGGCGCAGCCGAGGGTCGTTGCCGTGCGCCGACAGCAGCGGGGCCAGACCGTGGACGTAGTCGGTCGCCTGCGGGATGTCGCCGCCCACGTCACGGCCGTAGGAGGCGTGCAGCCACCGGTTGTGGTCGCGCACGGCGCCCGGGTGCAGCTGCATCACCAGGCCGTCGTCGATGGACATCCGGGCCGACTCGACGAGCATGTGGGCGCGGAACGCCTCGGCGCCGGCGGGGTCGATCCGGCCGCGCAGCGCCGCCGTGAACAGCGCCTCGGCCTCGCTCTCGTCGAGCACGAGGGTCCGGGCGGTCGGGTGGCCGTGGTCGGCGGACGTGGCGCCCGCGGCGATGAACGCCTCCCGGCGGCCGCGCAGCGCGGCGAGATAGCCCCGATAGGCGCCGGTGTCCTCCCCGGTCAGCTCGCCGAGCTGGGCCACGTTGCCGGCCCAGTTCTCGAACTCGGGGTCGACCACGTCGTCGGGCCGGAACGTGGTGATGACCCGGCCGCCCGGACCGCCCCAGCCGTCGGCGGCGAGCCGGGCGTGCCGGCTCAGGTCGTCCAGCGGCGATTCGGTGGTGGCCAGCACCTCGATGTTGAAGCGGTCGAACAGCGCCCTCGGGCGGAACGCGGGTTCGGCCAGCCGGGCGGCGATCTGGTCGTACACCTCGTCGGCGGTGGCCGGGCCGAGCGTGGTATGCACGTCGAAGACGTCCTGGAGCACCCGTTCGCTCCACAACCGGGTCGGCGTGCCCCGGAACAGGTGCCAGTGTTCGGCGACCAGCCGCCAGATCTCCCGTCCGTCGGTCTGCGCCGGGCCGGCGTCGGGCGCCCCCGGGCGCGGGGCCACCCCCAGCAGCGACGGCGCCACCCCCTGGCTCAGCAACATCCGGGTCAGGTAGTGGTCGGGCACGACCAGGAGCTGCGCCGGATCGGGGAAGGGCAGGTCGTCGGCCAGCAACGACGGGTCGACGTGTCCGTGCGGGGAGATGATCGGCTGGTCGTGGGCGAGCGCGTACAACTCCTGGGCGATGGCCCTGAGGTACGGATCGGGCGCGAACAGCAGATGGGGGGAGGCCACGGAACTCCTTCGGCACGACCGGGGATTTTCACACTGAGCCAACCGTTTCCAGTTTGTCAATGCGGCATGCGGCGCTGTTCACAGGGGCGTTTCCGAGGTCCGGCGGTGACGTGGACGTCATCTATTGACAATGTTCCGGAAACGGTTCCAGACTGACCGCACGGTTACCGGGTCCGCGTCGAGAGATCGGGAGGGCCCCGTCGTGACGGTGACGATCAAGGACGTGGCCCGGCTGGCGGGCGTGTCCCCGTCCTCTGTCTGCCGCGCGCTGGCCGATCCCGGCCAGGTGCGGCCGGGCACTCGTGAGCGGGTGCTGGCCGCCGCGCGGGAGCTGGCGTACTCCCCGAACCGCGCCGCCCGCAGCCTGAGCACGGGCCGCACCGGCAACATCGGCGTCGTCCTGCCCGACATGGCCAACCCCGTCTTCCCGGGCATCGTCAAGGCGGTCCAGACCCAGGCCCGCAAGGCCGACCACGCCGTGTTCCTCAGCGACGTCGAGGAGGACCCGGCGCTGGAGGTGCACATGATCCGGACGCTGGCCAAGCAGGTCGACGGTTTCCTGCTCTGCTCGCCCCGGTCATCCGACGGGCATCTGCGGTCGTTCGCCGATCAGACCCCCATCGTCGTGCTCAACCGCCGCGTCGGCCGGGTCCCCTCGGTCACGGCCGACAACGCCGACGGGATGCTCCAGGCGGTGACGCACCTGCACGCGCTCGGGCACCGCCGGCTGGCCTACGTGGCCGGGCCGCGCACCTCGTGGTCCAACCGCGAGAGGACCCGGAGCCTGCGCCAGGCGGCCGCCTCCTTCGGCATCGAACTGGTCGAAACGGGCCACGTGCCGCCCGAGCTGGAAGGAGGCGTCGCGATCGCCGACGTCGTGGTGGCGTCGGGGGCCACCGCGGCGGTCACGTACAACGACCTGATCGCGCTCGGCATGCTGAACCGGCTCCACGCGCGCGGGATCGGCGTGCCCGGTGAGATGAGCGTGGTCGGCTTCGACGGCATCCTCATGTCCGGGCTGGTGAGTCCCGCCCTGACCACCGTCGCCGTGCCCATGGAGCAGCTCGGGCGGGTCGGCGTCGACCTGCTGCTGGAACTCCTGGCCGGCCGGCGCACCGGCTCCATCCGCCGGGTTCTCCCCACCCGGTTGCTGGTCCGGGCCTCCACCGGGCCCGCACCGCACCGCTGAACCCACGCACCCCCCCATGGAGAGCAGAGTCATGCGTACGTACAGACACCCGTTACTCGCGGTGGCAGCCGCCGCGGCCCTGCTGACCGCCGCGTGCGGAGCGCCCGGCCGCGGCGCCGGACCGGCCCCGACCGGCGGTCCCGTACCGGAGAAGCCGTCCTCACCGGTGACCCTCAACATCCTCGACGTCGCCGGCAACCTCCAGCTCACCCAGGGGATGATCGAGGAGTTCGCGGCGAAGAACACCGACGTCGTCTCCCGGGTGACCTTCACCAAGGCCACCTCTCCCGAGCTGGTCGGCAAGATCAAGGCGCAGCAGGCCGCCGATCGCGTCGACATCGACCTGGTCCTGACCGGCGTCGACGGCCTGGCCGCCGGCATCGAGCAGGGGTTGTGGACGCCGCTGCTGCCGGCCCACGCCGACCGGCTGAGCGGCATGGGCGGCTACCTGCCCGGCGCGGCGGCGATGCAGAACCTCGCCGGCGACCACGGCGTGACCGTCACCTACTACCCGTCGGGACCGCTGATCGAATACCTGCCGGCGAACGTGCCCAACCCGCCGACCGACGCCCAGGAACTGCTCGACTACGCCAAGGCCAACCCCGGCGCCGTCCAGTACGCCCGCCCGTCGAACTCCGGGCCCGGCCGCACGTTCCTGATGGGCCTGCCCTACCTGCTCGGCGACGAGGATCCGAAGGACCCGGTCGACGGGTGGGACAAGACCTGGGCCTACCTGAAGGAACTGAACAAGCACATCACCCTCTACCCGTCGACCACCAGCGAGACGATGAAGAACCTGGCCAACGGCTCGGCCAAGATCATCATTTCGACCACCGGCTGGGACATCAACCCGCGGGTGCTCGGCACGGTGCCCAAGGAAGCGAAGATCGGCACCCTCGACGGCTTCCACTGGGTCACCGACGCCCACTACGCCGTGGTGCCCAAGGGCGTGCCGGCCGACCGGCAGGCCGCCGTGCTCGCCCTGGTGAAGTGGATGCTCACCCCAGAACAGCAGGCCAAGGCCTACGACAAGGGCTACTTCTACCCCGGGCCCGCGATCAAGGACGTACCGCTGTCGATGGCGCCGGCCGAGAGCCGCCAGGCGATCGAGGAGTTCGGGCGGCCGGAGTACGACCAGCTGATCGCCGGCAACCCCCTGGAGGTGCCGCTGGGATCCAAGGAGCTCGTCGCCGCGTTCGACCGCTGGGACCGCGAGGTCGGTGGGGCCAAGGTGAGGAGATGACGACGGGCAGCCGGTTCGACCGGCTGCGCCTCGACGGGGTGTCGCGCCGCTTCGGCGGCGCCGACGCCCTGGCCGGCCTCGACCTCACGATCGAGCGGGGCGAGTTCATCACCCTGCTCGGCCCCTCCGGCTGCGGCAAGTCGACCGCCCTGAACTGCCTGGCCGGGCTGCTGCCGCTGACCCGGGGCAGCATCTGGCGCGACGAGACCCGCCTCGACACCCTGCCGCCCGAACAGCGCGGCTTCGGCATGGTGTTCCAGAACTACGCGCTGTTCCCGCACATGTCCGTACGGAAGAACATCGCGTTCGGGCTCCAGATGCGCAAGGTCGCGCGGGCCGAGGTACGCCGCCGCACCGACGAGGCGATCCGGCTGGTACACCTGGAGTCCCACGCCGACAAGCTCCCCGGTCAGCTCTCCGGCGGACAGCAGCAGCGGGTGGCGATCGCCCGCGCGGTGGTCGTCGAGCCGTCGCTGGTGCTCATGGACGAGCCGCTGTCCAACCTCGACGCCAAACTGCGGCTGGAGATGCGTACCGAGATCCGCCGGCTGCACCAGTCGCTCGGCCTCACCACCGTGTACGTCACGCACGACCAGGAAGAGGCGCTGTCCATGTCCGACCGCCTGGTCGTGCTGCGCGCGGGGCGGGTCCAGCAGATCGGCACCCCCGAACAGGTGCACACCCGGCCGGCGAACCGGCACATCGCCGACTTCATGGGCTTCCGCAACCTGCTGCCGGTCCGGGTGGGCGAAATGGCGGGCGCGGGCGTCATCGTCGACGGGGGAGGGCTCCACCTCACCGGCAGCCCGGTCGGCGAGCCGCGTCCGGGCGAACCGGCGGTCGCCGCCATCAGGCCCGAGGACATCCGGATCGCCGCTCACCCCGGTGAGGGCGTCGAGGTGACCGTGGAGGTCGTGGAGTATCAGGGACGGGAGGTGAGCGCGGAGGTCCGGACCGGCGACGGGACCCTGCTGCACCTGCGCACCGCCCGGCGGCTGGCGCCCAAGGACCGGATCGAGGTCGTGCTCGATCCCGGCCGCCTGCTCGTCTTCCCGGCCGGCCCCGACGAGCAGGGGAGCGAACCGTGACCCCCGTCGCGCTCCGGCACCGGCTGGCCGAACGGGGGATCGACGCGCGGCTCCTGCTGCTCGGCCCGGCGGCCCTGTTCGTCGCCGCCCTGTTCATCTACCCCTTCTGCTATGGCATCGCGGTGTCGTTGCAGCCCGCCGAGGGCGGTCCGTTCGCCGCCTACCAGTCGTTCTTCGCCGACGCCTACCAGCGCGACACCATCGCCACCACCCTGTGGATCGCCCTGCCGGCCGCGCTGCTCAACGTGCTGGCCTCGGTCCCGATCGCCTACCGGATGCGCGGCCGGTTCCGCGGGAAACGGGTCCTGACCACCGTCCTGGTCGTCCCGATCACCTTGGGCACGGTGCTGACCGCCGAGGGGCTGCTGAACTTCCTCGGCCCGACCGGCTGGTTCAACCGCGTCCTGCTCGGCCTGGGCCTGGTCGACGCTCCGGTGAGCCTGACCCACAACTACTGGGGCGTGTTCCTCTCCCTGGTCATCACCGGGTTCCCGTTCGCGTTCCTGCTCGTGCTGTCCTACCTGTCCGGCATCGACCCCAGCCTGGAGAAGGCCGGCGCGGTGCTGGGCGCGGGCTGGGCGCAGCGCTTCTTCCGGATCACGCTGCCGCTGCTCGCGCCGGGGCTGGCCACCACGTTCTGCCTGACGTTCGTGCTGGCCTTCAGCGTGTTCCCGTCGGCGATCCTCGTCGGCGACCCGTCGGGAACCACCCGGGTGATCTCCATCGCCGCGTACGAGGCGGCCTACGTGCGCTACGACTACGCCGGCGGGGCCGCCGCGGCGATCGTCATGGGCCTGGTCGAACTCGTCGTCATCGGCCTGGTGCTCGGGCTGCGCGGCCTCCTCTACACCGGCTCGACCTCGGGAGGAAAAGGGTGACGCGCCCGCCGCGACGGATCGTCGCCACCCCCGCCGCCTGGGCGGTGTGGGGCGCCGTGACCCTGTTCTTCGTCGGCGTCGCCGGCGTCATCGGCTCGGTCCTGGTCAACTCCTTCGGCACCCGCTGGTTCGACACCTGGTTGCCGGAGGGCTACACCACCGACTGGTACGGGCAGGCGTGGGAGGAGTTCACCCTTCTCCCGGTCCTCGGCGTCACACTCATGGTGTGTCTCCTCGTCACCGGGATCTCCGTGCTGGTCGGCGTGCCCGCCTCGTACGTGCTGGCCCGCCGGTCCTTCTACGGCCGCCGCGCCGTCTACCTGATGTTCCTGCTGCCGATCCTGATGCCGCCGATCACCTACGGCATCCCGCTGGCCACCGTCCTGTACGAGTACGGCTTCGCCGGCCACCTGTCGGGCGTCGTGCTGGCCAACCTGGTGCCGTCGATCCCGTTCGTCATCCTCACCATGACCCCGTTCATCGAGCAGATCGATCCGGCGGTCGAACGCGCCGCCCGCGTGTGCGGCGCCCGCACCCGCCAGGTGTTCCTCCGGATCCTGGCGCCGCTGCTCATCCCCGGGATCCTCGCCTCGTCGATCCTGGTGGTCGTGCGCACCGTCGGCATGTTCGAACTGACCTTCCTCACCGCGGGGCCCGACTCGCAGACGCTCGTCGTGGCGCTGTTCTACTCCATGTCCGCCTCGGGCATCCGCGCCCAGCAGTCGGTTGACGCGATGGCCGTCATCTACACCGCGATGATGCTGGTCCTGCTGGTCGTCGCGCTCCGCTTCGTCAACCCCACCCAGCTCGTCGCCCGCGTCAAGGAGGATCCCGAGTGAAGATCGAGGACGCTCGTGTGATCGTCACCAGCCCCGGCCGCAACTTCGTCACCCTCAAGATCGTCACCGACGAGGGGGTGACCGGCGTCGGCGACGCCACCCTCAACGGCCGCGAACTCGCCGTCGCGAGCTACCTGACCGACCACGTCGTCCCCGCCCTCCTCGGACGCGACCCCAGCCGCATCGAGGACACCTGGCAGTACCTGTACAAAGGGGCGTACTGGCGGCGCGGCCCGGTCACCATGACCGCCATCGCCGCCGTCGACACCGCCCTGTGGGACATCAAGGGCAAGGTGGCCGGCCTGCCGGTCTACCAGCTGCTCGGCGGCCGGTCGCGCGAGGGCGTCACCGTCTACGGCCACGCCAGCGCCCCCGACACCGAATCGGTCCTCGCCGAGGTCGCCCGGTACGTCGACCTCGGCTACAAGGCCGTCAGGGTGCAGACCGGCGTACCGGGACTCCAGACCACCTACGGCGTCGGCCGAGGCCGGATGTTCTACGAACCGGCCGACGCGGCGGTCCCCAGCGAGGCGACCTGGTCGACCGAGCGCTACCTCGCCCACACCCCGCAGGTGTTCGCCCGGGTCAGAGACGAGTTCGGGCCCGACCTGCGGCTGCTGCACGACGTCCACCACCGGCTGACCCCCATCGAGGCCGCCCGGCTCGGCCGCGACCTCGAACCCTGCCGTCTGACCTGGATGGAGGACCCCGTCCCGGCCGAGCTGCAGGAGGGCTTCCGGCTCATCCGGAAGCACACCACCACCCCCATCGCGGTGGGGGAGGTGTTCAACACCATCTGGGACTGCCGGCAGCTGATCACCGAACAGCTCATCGACTACATCCGCACCACCGTCGTGCACGCGGGCGGCATCACCCATCTCCGCCGCATCTTCGACCTGGCGGCGCTCCACCACGTGCGCAGCGGCTCCCACGGCGCCACCGACCTGTCACCCGTGTGCATGGCCGCCGCCCTCCACCTGGACGTCAGCATCCCCAACTTCGGCCTGCAGGAGTACATGCGCCACACCGAGGAGACCGACCAGGTGTTCCCGCACTCCTACCGCTTCGAGGACGGGTACCTGCTCCCTTCGGAGAGCCCCGGTCTCGGGGTCGACGTCGACGAGACGCTGGCGGCGCGATATCCGTACAAGCCCGCCTCGCTGCCCGTCAACCGGCTGGAGGACGGCACCATGCACAGCTGGTGAACCGGTCACGACGCAGTCGACCGGCATCGGCCTGCCGTTCGGGAACGAGCCGCCGACGGCGACGCCGAGCAGCAGGAAGTAGCCGTGGTGCGCGGTCACGTGCGTATTCCCTGGTGGGCGGGCGCCGCTTGTCTCGCGGCGGTCAACAGGTCCTGGACGAAACGCGAGAGCGCTCTTTTCGAGATGGATGCCATCGGCGGTGAGATGCGCCTCGGGCGGCGCTTCGAGGCTCCCCGGGGGGCAGGGATGCACAGCATTGGCTGAGGCGTGGATGCCGTGCCCCGACCCAGCTTCGCCGCGCAAGCCGCCCTATTGGGGGGCGGCCGTTCCATCCGTTGACGGCGTGGATGCCGGACGAGTCGGATCGCTTCCAGGACGCGGCCCTCGGCGCCGAGGTCGTGCCCCGACCCGGGTCCACCGCGTAAGCCGGCCGTTCCATCCGTTGGGCGTGACCGCTGTGTCGACGGGATGTTCGTAGCGCGCTGCGATGCCGGGAACGGCGACGGCGGTCAGGCGCCCGGGGCGATCGCGCAGGCGGAGACGCAGAACCAGACGCCTTCACGCTTCTGGTACACGTCCGTGTACAGAGCTTCCTGATCCGCTCCATCGGCGATCATGGTGTACGTCGCGGTGCCGTGGATCAACGCGACATCGCCGAGGATGCGGATCCTGGCTTCGCGCAGAGCCAGATCCCTGAAGGGCCGGGGCTTGGCGATGTATTCGAGGTACTCCTCGCGGTTGCGGGTGACACCCGGTGTCTGCACGATGAAATCCTCGGCGAGGAACTCATCGAAGCGCTTGGCGTCGCTGGCCTGGTCCGAATGGATGTAGTCGAGGTTGAGTTGCTCGAGGATCGCCAGGTCTTCGGCCGACTGCTTGGTCTCGTTCATTTCTGGCTCCTTCTTCACGCGGATGCACGCCCACCACCGCTGGGTTGTCGTTTCCGCGCGGTGTTGTGTGGCGTCGGCGTGAGTGATTGTTGAGCTGATCCGTCGCCCTGCCTTACTCCAGGATCGACGCAACCGATTCCACGGTTGGTGGCTCCTGCGTGCCCCGTTCGCGAGTTCCTGCAGGCGGACCGACATAGGTTCAACGCCTTGATGACGGGACTATTTAGTCCAGATTATGACATCGCGGCAGCGTTGCCAAGTGTGCGCTTGGACTCGGCCGCCCGGCCTGGGACCTGCCTCGACCAGGGCTGACCTGTGGCGATTCGGCAGTTCTAGATCACCGTTTTCCGTGGCCGCCAACCATCCTCTGGCAGCGTCTTGGACACTCGCACCCTGCCAACGATGTCACTCGCACCTTGCTCGCAATCTCAGTGACACCTTGCTCATGATCTCAGTGACACCTCGCTCACAATGTCAGTGGCCCTCCGCTCGCGATGCCATTCGCAACCCTGCTCGCGGTGCCGCTCGCGCCCTGCTCGCGATGTGATGTGCGCCGGCGGCCGCTCTCTCTGTGGGGCCGCCTCCTGGACCTGATAACGTGGACTATATGGTCCACGCGGCGGTGCTGGCGGCTTCTCGAAGCATCGTCCTGCTAGGTAGATAGACTGAGTGCTGAGTCGGAATACTGCATCGCAGGTCAGTCAATGCGATGAGAGATCGCGGTCCTCTATTCGGTCGCCTCTTGAGCCCGAAGGGGTGTCGCGCTGCTGCTTGAACGATTCAACTTGTGCAAGGTCGCCGCAACCATGATCTTGTACTGGCCGCAGGCCGCGTTCATCGCGAGAGACAGTCGATCCCCGTTCTTCCGCGGGAGGCCCAAGAATGCCATGTTCTTGTTGACCGCGATATCGCACTGGACTGGTTGATTCATGGCGCAGGTCCCGCGAGAAAGTCATCCGCCGCGGCGCCGATGGCCTGTGGCGATTTCTGATCGAATGCTCTTGGGGCGGTAGCGCGACAGGCCGCCTGACACGTGCCGCAGCAGCAATTCCCAGCGGTGACCCGCCCTTACGCGTGACGTCGACGATCAAAACCCTCGCGGTCAACGATCAAACCCTCGCGGTCAAACTGTCGGCATCACGGAAGAAGCCTTGCATGACCGGTGCGGGTCACCGCGCAGGGCGGCGCCATCGATCGGGAGACCGTGCTTCTTCTGGCCGGCGCGTTCGTAAGGCCGGAGTGCGGTTCCAGGCCGGCGACGACCTTGCGATGGGGCCGGCCCCGAGACGATCTCGACACCGGCGGTCGCAGGATCGCCCGAAAGGAGTGGATCATGCTTGCTCTACTGGTGGACCACGACGTCCCAGGCGGTTTGCGGCTCGGTGAGACCGCGGATCCCGTTCCCGCGGCCGACGAGGTGCTCGTCGAAGTGCGCGCCATCTCGCTCAATCACGGCGAGCTGCGTGGCGCGATCTTGAATCACGGTGAGTTGCTCGGCGTCGCCAAGCAGTCCGCCGGTTACGTTCCCGGGTGGGACGCCGCAGGCGTGGTGCGCAGCCCTGCGGCCAGCGGATGCGGACCGCCGGTGGGGAGCCGGGTCGTCACCTATGGACCGTCCGGTGCGTGGGCGCAGCTGCGGGCGGTCCCGGTCGGTGAGCTGGCGGTCGTGCCGGAAGAGGTGGACCTCGGCGCGGCCGCGACGCTCCCGGTGGCCGGGGTCACCGCGCTGCGCGCACTTCGCCGGCTCGGCTTCGTGCTGGGTCGGCGGGTTCTCGTCACCGGGGCGTCAGGGGGCGTCGGGCGGTTCGCGGTGCAGCTGGGAGCGGCGGCCGGGGCGCACGTGATCGCCTCGGTCGGCAGTGCGGAGCGCGGTGAGGGGCTCGCCGGGCTGGGAGCGGCCGAGGTCGTGGTCGGGCTCGACGGGGTCGAGTCGGGGCTGCACGGCGTGCTCGACAACGTCGGCGGCCCTCAGCTCGCCCAGGCGTTCGCCCTCCTCGCCGAGGGCGGGTCGGTGCAGTTGATCGGCGCCGCGTCCGGTGAGCCCACGGTGTTCGAGCCGTATGCGACGGTCGGGGAACTGCGCAGCCTCCAGTCGTTCCTCATGGGCGCGGAGCTGGCCGGGGACCTCGCCGTCCTCGTGGGGATGCTCGCCTCGGGCCGCCTCGACCCGCAGATCGGCCGGCGCCTGGACTGGACGGACGTCGCCCGCGCGGCGGAGTCGCTGTTCGCCCGCCGGATCGCGGGCAAGGCCGTGCTCGACGTGAGCTGACCGGTCAGTCGGCGCGTTCGCGTGGTGCGCGGTCGGGTACGGTCGCGCGGCCCGGGTGGCGACCGTCGACGAGGTCCCGGTACTCGGGGTGGTCGGCGATGTAGTCGGCCACGAAGGTGCAGTAGTTGGTGAGTTTCAGGCCCTGCGCTCGCAGGTCGTCGAGGGCGTGCTTGACCAGCCGGGTCGCGATCCCCTGGCCTCGGTACTCCGGCTGGATGATCGTGTGGCTGAACGTCACCCGTCGATCGCCTCGCTGCGGATGGTAGACGATCATGCCGACGACCTGTCCGCCGACCACGGCGTCGTAGGACTCGCTGTCGCCGTTCTTCAGTACGTTCATCTCAGTGCTCACGTGGTCTCTCCTCATGGGCGGACGCGGATGACGGTCTTTCCCTTGGCCCGCCCTGTCGGGTTGAAGGCCGCGACGGCGTCGTCGAGGGTGGCGACGGTTCCGATGGCCGTGCGCAGCCGTCCGTCTCGCACCCTCTGGACGATCTCCTTCAGCTGGCCGCGATCAGCCTCGACCACGAAGTCGATCGCCCGGCCGTCGGCGGGCCGTGCTCCGGGCGGGCCGGCGATGGTCACCAGTGTTCCGCCGGCTCGAACCAGACCGGCCGACCGGTTCCCGACGTCTCCGCCGATGACGTCGAACACCAGGTCGACCGCGCCGACGTCTTCCAGGGTGTCGTTCTCGAGGTCGGCGAACTCCCGCGCGCCGAAGTCGAGCGCCGTCCCGCGGTCGGCGGCGCGTCCGGTGCCGATGACGTAGGCGCCCGCCTCGCGGGCGAGCTGCGTCGCCATCGAGCCGACCGCGCCGGCCGCACCGTGCACCAGGACACTCTGCCCCGCCTGGACGCCTCCGTGCTCGAACAGCCCCTGCCACGCGGTCAGGCCGGAGATCGGCAGGCTCGCGCCCACCGTGAAGTCGACGTCGCCCGGCAGCGGCGCGAGGTTGCGCGCCTCGACGGCCGCGTACTCGGCGAGGGTGCCGTCGCGAGTCCAGTCGGTGAGGCCGAACACCCGCTGGCCCACCGACAGTCCCCGGGTGCCGTAGCCGAGGGCGCTGACCACCCCGGCCAGCTCGTGGCCGGGGATCGACGGCGTCCGGTCACGGCCGAGGCGGTCGGTCCAGGTCGAGGGCCAGGTCAGCTCTCCCGGAGTGAATCCCGACGCGTGAACCTCGACCAGCACGTCGTTCCCGGCGGCCTCGGGCCGGGGCCGCTCGGCCAGCCTCATCCCGGCCGTGCCCGCGGCCTCGTCCGTCACCACGATCGCTTTCATTCCACAGCTCCTTGATCGAGGACTATTTGGTCCAGAACGGATCCATAAAGATGCACGCTAGCAGATGAGTCATGCCTGCAAGCCTTATCAATGGGGACCATATAGTCCATTCAGTGGCGGCAGTCAAACAGGGTAGCCTGAGCTGGTGAGCACGCCGGAGAACGCTCAGCCGGGGCAGCGGCTGACACCACGCGGGGCCGCCACCCGGGCGCGCATCCTGGCGGCCGCTCTTGAGCTGATGTACGTGAAGGGCGTGAACGCGACCACGCTCGACGACGTCCGGGCCGCGAGCAACACCAGCAAATCCCAGTTCTACAACCACTTCCCGGACAAGGAGCGACTGGTCCGCGAAGTCGTCGCGGCGCGCGCCGCGCAGATCCTCGAACGCGAACGCGGCAACCTCGAGCGCCTGAAGTCGTTCCGCGGCCTGGTCCGCTGGCGCGACGCGCTGGTGCAGCGCAACGCATTGAGGAACGGCGCCTACGGTTGTGCGCTCGGCTCGATGGCCAGCGAACTGGCCGACCAGGACGACCAGGCCCGCGCCACGCTCGCCCAGTCGTTCGTGGAATGGGAGGGGCTGCTCGCGGCGGGCCTGCGGCGGATGCGGGACGACGGCGTGCTCAGCCCCGACGCCGACCCGGAAAGGCTCGCCACGGGTCTCATGGCCGCCCTCCAAGGCGGGTACCTCCTCGCCGAGACCGCACACGACATCAAGCCCATGGAGATCGCCCTCGACATGGCGCTCGACCACGTGAAGTCGTTCCTCACCACGTGACAGCGCGCGGACGCAGCCTGGTCTGCCACACGTGAGGATCATGCTGGAGTGAGCGGCGAATACGGACTGTAGGGTCCTCAGCCGATGCACTCGGTGGCGGTGCGGATCAGGCCCGCCAGGGCGAGTGAGCGGCTGTGGGCCGGCCAGGCGATGTGCGTGACCACCTGGGGTGCGTCGATCAGCGGGATGGCGGCGTGTTCGGCCCACAACCAGGCGCGGGCGGAGTCGGGCACGACCGCGAGGGTGCGTCCAAGAGCGATGAGCTGGGCGAGTTGTGTCTGGTCGCGGATCTCGGGCCCAGGGCCGGGCGGGTAGACGCCGTAGCTGGGCCAGCGGGCGAGCGGCAGGCCGGGCACGTCGGCGACCTCGGCGACCGTCAACGACGCGCGGGCGGCGAGGGGATGCCGGGCGGGCAGCACGGCGATCTGTCCTTCGGTGGTCAGTTCCTCGCTGTCGAACCCGGCGAGGGAGTTGAACGGCGTGTGCATCAGCGCCGCGTCGGCGCGGCCGTCCCGCAGCAGGCCCTCCTGGTCGCAGAAGCCGCAGAGCAGCACCTCGATCTCGGCCGCGCCGGGGACCGCCGCGTACGCGTCGAGGAGTTTCTGCAGCAGCTCATGGGAGCCGGCGGCCTTCACGGCCAGCACCAGGCGGCTGCGGGGAGCATCCACGCCGCCGGCGCGCTGGGTGCGCCGGACGGCCGCGGCGGTCGCGTCGAGGGCGGCGCGGCCTTCGTACAGGAGCACCTCGCCCGCACCCGTCAAGGCCACCCCTCGGCGGTCGCGTTCGAACAGCACGACGCCGAGGCGGCGTTCGAGCTGCTTGATCGCCCGCGACAGCGGCGGCTGGGCCATGCCGAGCCGCTCGGCGGCGCGGCCGAAGTGCAGTTCCTCGGCGACGGCCACGAAGTAGCGCAACTCACGCGTATCCACGCTCCGACGATACCCGCCGGGTATCACAGCCCACCGCATCGGTGTTGGCCGCGCCAATCGTCCCCGGACGACCATCGAGGGCATGAACGAAACGAAGACCGCGCTGGTGACGGGCGCGAACAAGGGGATCGGCTACGCCATCGCGGCCGGACTGGGCGCCCTCGGCTACCGCGTCGGCGTGGGCGCGCGGGACGAGTCCCGTCGCGAGACCGCAGTGGAGAAGCTGCGGGCCGCGGGGGTGGACGCGTTCGGGGTGCCGCTGGACGTGACCGACGACCGGAGCGTCACCACGGCGGCCACCCTGATCGACCGGCTGGACGTCCTGGTCAACAACGCGGGCATCTCCGGCCCGTTCGGCCCGGGATGGGTCCAGGACCCGACGGCGCTCGACCTCGACGCGGTCAGGACGGTCGTGGAGACCAACGTCATCGGCGTCATCCGGGTGACCAACACGATGTTGCCGCTGCTGCGCCGATCGCCGTCGCCCCGCATCGTGAACGTCTCCAGCAGCGTCGCCTCGGTGACCCGCCAGGCCGACCCCGGCATCGTGGCCGGTCCCGTCATGGCGGCCTACTCGCCGTCGAAGTCGTTCCTCAACGCCGTCACCGTGCAGTACGCCCGCCAGTTCGCCGGGACCAACATCCTGATCAACGCCGCCTGCCCCGGCCTGGTCGCGACCGACTTCACCGGCTTCACGGGCCGCGCCCCGGAGGAGGGCGCCGCCACCGCGATCCGCCTCGCCACCCTCCCCGACGACGGCCCGACCGGCGGCTTCTTCGAGGACGCCGGCGTCATCCCGTGGTGAGCGATTCCGGGGACCGATGAGAAAGGGCGCCCTGCCGTCCGCAGGGCGCCCTTCCCGGCTCGGTCCTACCGGAACGCCCACGTGAAGAGGTGCAGGGTGCCCTCGTCGGATGGGCCGAACGTGATGCTCTTCAGCTTCTTCGCCGGGTTCAGCGCGATCGGCTGCGCCGCGAACACGTGCGCCGGGATCGGCTGCATCGCCCACGAACCCCCGTACAGCCGGTAGGGGCTGGAGGCGATGATCGTGTTGCCGTACTGCGGGGAGCCGCCGCCGTAGCTGAGCAGCCAGTCGCTCATGCCCAGGCTCGCGGTGGCGGTGGTGCCGTCGGTGTACGTGAGGGTCGCGTCCACCTCGGGATAGCCCCCGGTGCCCGCCCCGAGGAAGGCGATCTGGGTCGCCCCGGTGGGGGCGGCGACCTCCAGCGGCTTCCGGCCGGGCAGGATGTCGTCCCACTCGCCTGGAGCGCGGTTCGGCCAGGTGAACGCGAAGCCGTTCCAGTTCACCGTCGCCCCCGGGGTGAGGCCGCCCGCGGCCAGCCCCTGGGCCGAGTAGCTGAAGTTGGCGCCGTCCACGTTGGCGCTGCCGGGCTTCGTGTCGTCGCCGATGCTGGCGTTGTTGTGGTGCCAGGCGGGGGTGCCGGGCTTGGCCACGTTCACCCGGATGCCGGCGAAGACCTGGCCCGAGCCGATGATCGGGATGCTGACCATGCCGAGCGGGGTGCCGCTGGGCACGGTCACCGTGATCCGCTGGGAGGCGGCGGCGCCGGCCGCCGGGTAGAGGGCGCCGCTGCTCGGGGCGACCGAGATGCCCGGCGGGGGCTTGGCCTCCCAGCGCACCGACGCGGCCGACCTGCTGGTCGAGCGGGCGGTGATGGTGGTCTCGAACGTCCGGCCCGGTTCGGCGGGGCCGCTGCCGGGGTTCAGGCCCAGCACGACCGGCTTGGCGCCGTCGTTGAAGGCGGGGGGCGCGTCGGCGAGGGCCGCGCCGAACGAGGTGTTCGGGGTGGTCGAGGTGGTGAAGTCGAGCCGGCCGCCGTTCCGCGCGATCGACTCCGGCAGCCACGCCTTCGTGGTGGCGACGCCGTTGACCTTCAGTGTCTTGACGTAGCGGTTGGCGGAGTAGGGCGCGTTGATCACCAGGTCGCCGGCCGGGCGCCTGATCGTGATGGAGTCGAACAGGGGCGTGTTGACCAGCAGTTCGGCGCGGCCGGGGATGGCCGGGAACAGGCCGATCGCCGACCAGACGTACCAGGAGCCCATCGCGCCGAGGTCGTCGTTGCCGACCAGGCCGTCGGGGGCCGAGGAGAAGAGCTCCTTCTGGATGCGCCGCACCAGGTCCTGGGTCTTGTACGGCTGCCCGGCCCACGCGTACAACCACGGTGTGGCGGCCGACGGTTCGTTGCCGAGGTAGGCGTAGGGCTGGTTCGGGCCCGCGTTGAGGACCTTGAAGAACTCGTCCAGGCGGGTGGAGGCGGCCGTGTTGCCGCCCATCGCGTCGAACAGGCCGCGCACGTTGTGGGGGACCAGCCAGTGGTACTGGGCGCCGTTGCCCTCGATGTAGGAGTTCATCGTGCCCGGGTCGAAGGGCGAGCGGAACGCGCCGTCGGCCATCTTCGGCTGGATCCACGTGTTGGCCGGGTTGAAGGTGGCCTGCCAGGCCTGGGCGCGCTTCATGAACTCGCTCGCCGTCGAGCCGTCGCCCAGGCGGGCGGCGAGCTGGGCGATGCCGAAGTCGGCGATGCCGTACTCGAGGGTGGTCGAGGGGTCCATCGGGACGTGGCCCTTGGCCATGTAGTCGGCGTTGCCGGGGCGCTGGTCGTAGCCGTGCTGCGGGTGGCCGATGTCCTTGGGGCCGACCCGGCGGGCCGACTCGGCCATCGCCTTCAGGGCGGAGGGGGCGTCGAAGTCGCGGGCGCCGAAGGCGTACATGCTGGCGAGGATCGAGTGGAACGGGTCGCCGACCATGACGCCGGTGATCGCGTTCTGGTGCGACCAGCGGTCCCAGACGTTGCCGACCGACTGCGCGTTGTCGTACATGGACTGGGCGATGTCGCTCGCCACGTCGGGGGCGAGCAGGGCCAGGAGCTGGACCTCGCTGCGGTAGATGTCCCAGCCGGAGAAGGTGGCGTAGTGGTGGTGTCCCGGCTCGACCTTGTACGTCTGGCCGTTCATGCCGGTGTACGTGCCGTCGACGTCGTCGAAGACGTAGGGCTGGAGCAGCGCGTGGTAGAGGTTGCTGTAGAAGGTGCGCTGCTGCTCGTAGCTCCCACCGGTGATCCGCACCTGGCCGAGCCGGGTGTTCCAGGCGGCCCGCGCCTTGGCGGCGACCTGGGTCACGTCGTCCTGGCCGATCTCGGCGGCCAGGTTGGCCTTCGCGCCGGCCAGGCTCACGTACGACAGGCCCACCCGCATCTGGACGGGCGTGGCGGGGTCGAACTCCAGGTAGGCGCCCGAGCCGGGGCCGCTCACCGAGACGTCGCCCGAGGTGACCACCTCGGCGTTGGCGACCTTCGCCTCCGAGGCGTTGCGCACGCTCGCGCCGCCCGGCGTGACGGTGCCGTCCTTCCAGGTGCCGTAGCCGAGAATCGGCTGGTCGAAGGTGGCGTGGAAGTACACCTTGTAGCGCATCGGCGGGCCGCAGAAGCCGCCCGTCTGCACCCAGCCGGTGACGGTGTTGCCGCTGATCCGGGTCTCGCCGTCGTCGACGCCGTTGACCGAGCCGCTGGTGTTCAGCAGCAGCGTGCCCGGCTTGCCCGCCGGGAAGCCGAAGCGGGCGACCCCGCCGCGGGTGCTCGCCGACAACTCGGTCTTGATCCCGGTGTCGAGGACCGAGCTATAGAAGCCGGGGGCGGCCCGCTCGTTCTCGTGCTTGAACGTCTGGACGTAGTCGCCCCCGTGGGTCGCGGGCGAGCGGCCGATCCGGCCGGAGATCGGGATCACGGGGAAGTCCTGCGCGCCCGTGCAGCCGGGCCCGGAGATGTGCGTCATCGAGAACCCGCGCAGCCGGTCGTCCTCCCACGCGTAACCGCCGCCGGCGTTCTCCATGGTGTCGGGGCTCCACTGCATCATGCCGAACGGCACGACCGCGCCGGGGAAGTTCATCCCCGCGCCGCCGCCGTGGCCGAAGTCGGCGGCGCCCGCCTTGGTGCCGAGGAACGGGTTGACCAGAGCGGCCACGTCGCTGACCGGCGTGGGCACGGTGTCGGCCACCGCGCCCGCCGGCAATGCCATCGCCGCCAGAAGCGCGGCGACCGTCGGTGCTGACCATATGGACAAAGGGCCCTCCATTGTTCGCGTGATCACAAAGAGGAAACGGGGCCGTGAGATGACGGGTCAATTGGCAGAACTGGCGGTCACAAGTTGCCAATAGACGTCTGCGCAGGTCACCGGCTTGCGAAGGGGTGACGGCGGAGAATAGGGGTTGGCCGCCGGAGCCGCGGCCGGGCACATTCGGCGAAACACCGGTCTGTTCTCTCAGAGAATCGGGATTCGCGGATGACGACCATGCCGATCGTCGAAATCGAGATGGATCACCGGGCTCCCTCGGCCCGGCTGGCCCGGCTGCTCGACCCCGGTTCGGCGGTGCCGCTGCACGCCGGCGACGACAGCGGGGTGCAGGCCGTGTGCGGGCGGGTGGACGGTTCGGTGGTGGTCGCGTACTGCACCGACGCGACCCGGATGGGCGGCGCGCTTGGGGGAGCGGGCGCGGAGCGCATCGTCGAGGCCATCGGCGCGGCCGAACGGCTCGGCTGCCCGGTGATCGGGTTGTGGCACTCGGGCGGGGCGCGCCTGGCCGACGGCGTCGAGTCGATGCACGGGGTCGGGCGCATGTTCGCGGCGATGACCCGGGTGTCCGGGGTGATCCCGCAGATCTCGGTCGTCCTGGGTCCGGCTGCCGGAGCCGCCGCGTACGGGCCGGCGCTCACCGACATCGTGATCATGACCGAGGACGCGCGGGTCTTCATCACCGGCCCCGAGATCGTCCGCAGCGTCACGGGGGAGCACATCGACATGGCCGGGCTCGGGGGGCCCGAGGCGCACGGCTCCAAGTCGGGGGTCGCGCACCTGGTCGCCCGCGACGCCGACGAGGCGTACGAGCAGGCGCGCCGGCTCACGGGCGTCTTCGCCCGGCCGGGCAGCTTCGACCTGGGCGCGCTCGCGGAGAGCCGCGACCTGGCCGCGATCCTGCCCGAATCGCCGCGCCGGGCGTACGACGTGCGCCCGCTCGTGCGCGCGATCGTGGACGAGGGCTTCCTGGAGCTGCAGCCCCGCTGGGCCGGCAACATCCTCGTCGGCCTGGGCCGGCTGGGCGGGCGGTCGGTGGGCGTGCTGGCCAACAACCCGATCCGCAGGGGCGGCTGCCTCGACACGCTCTCCGCCGAGAAGGCGTCCCGGTTCGTCCGCATGTGCGACGCGCTCGGCGTGCCGCTGGTGGTGGTCGTCGACGTGCCCGGGTACCTGCCCGGGGTCGCCCAGGAGTGGGACGGCGTCGTGCGGCGCGGCGCGAAGCTGCTGCACGCCTTCGCCGAAGCGGTGGTGCCCCGGGTGACCCTGATCACCCGCAAGTCGTACGGCGGCGCGTACATCGCGATGAACTCGCGCTCCCTCGGCGCCACCGCGGTCTTCGCCTGGCCGGACGCCGAGGTCGCGGTCATGGGGGCCGAGTCGGCCGTCGGCATCCTGCACCGCAAGGCGCTGGCCGCCGCGCCCGACGACGAGCGCGCCGAGCTGAAGGCGCGGCTCACCCGGGAGCACCGGCGCGTCTCCGGCGGGGTCGAACGCGCCCTGGCGCTCGGCGTCGTCGACGAGGTCATCGCGCCCGAGACCACCCGGTTCCGGCTGGCGGAGGCCCTCGACCGGGCCCCGTTCAGGCGCGGCGACCACGGCAACATCCCGTTGTGAGTCATCCGATGCGCGCGAGGGTGCCCGGCAGCTCCGTGCGGCGGGACACGTTCAGCTTGCGGAAGACGCGGGTCAGGTGCTGCTCGACCGTGCTGACGGTGATGTACAGCCGGGTGGAGATCTCCAGGTTCGTGTGACCCTCGGCGGCCAGTTCGGCCACCCGGCGCTCGGCCTCGCTCAGCTGCGCGGGCCCGCCGCCCGCCGGGTCGTCGCGGTGGGTCAGCGCCCGGGTGAGCGGTTCGGCGCTGCACTCCCTGGCCATGGCGCGGGCGCGCTGCTTGAGCATGCCGGCCCTGCGGTGCTCGCCGACGGCCTGGTAGGCCTCGGTGAGGTCGCACAGCAGGCGGGCGTACTCGTAGCGGTCGCCGCCTTCCTGGAGCAGGTCGGCGGCCTGGCGCAGCAGGGCCGGGCGGCGGTGGACCTCGCTGACGGCGGCCAGCAGGCGTAACGCCGAACCGCGCACCCGCTCGGCCGCAGGGCCGCACCGGGCGAGCTGCTCGTGCACGAGCAGCCGGGCCTCTTCCTCCTCGCCCAGCGCGATCAGGGCCTCGGCGGCGTCGAGCCGCCACGCGATGAAGCCGGGGGCGTCCAGGTCCCATCGGGTCATCAGCTCGCCGCACATCCGGAAGTCGCGCAGGGCCTGGGCGGGACGGCCGGCCGTCAGGTTGAGACGGCCCTTGCCGCGCAGGTACTGCAGGCCGTACCGGGTCTCCAGCATCGCCTCGGGGACGGGCAGGTTGAACTCCGGCAGGCAGTCGTCCAGGCGGCCCATCGCGGCGCCGGCCAGCAGCAGGGTGCCGAGCGGCCCGCCCACGGCGACCCCCCAGCTCCCGGCGGGGATGATCTGCAGGGCCCGCCGCGCGTCGGCGACCGCCGCGGCCAGGTCGCCCTCCCGCAGGAGGATCTCGGCCCTGATGGCCGACAACCGGGCCTGCCGGCTGGGCGCGCGCCGGGCCTCGGCCTCGGCGATGAACGCGTCGCACCACGGGGCGGCGCGGCCGGGGCGGTCGGTGTACGTCAGGGCCAGCAGCGCCGTCTCGACCGTGTCCATGGTCACCTCGTCGAGACGGCACCCGCGCAGGATGTGCTCGGCGGCGGCCATGGTCTCCTCGCTCGGGCCGTCGGTGAGGACGTCGGCGAGCACGTCGGCGGCGTGGATGCGGCGGCCGACGCCGAGCGCCGGGACGGGCGGCACGCCGACCTCCGGCAGGTGCGGCAGGAACGACGGGTAGAGGGCGCGGAACCACGGGCGGGCGGCGGCCAGCTCGGCCGCGGTCTCGCGGTCGGGTTCGCCGAGTTCGCGCAGCTCGCGCAGGCGGCCCAGGACGTCGAGCGCGTCGTGGGTGTGGCCGTGCCACAGCAGCGCCTTGGCCAGGACGACGGTCTCGCCGCCGCCGAGGTGCCCCTTGTGCAGGGCGTCGGTCAGCCCGGCCAGGTGCCCGGCGGGCGTGCCGGGGTCGATCCGCCATTCGGCCCGGACCAGCGCGGTGCCGATCCTGGCCCGGCGGCGTTCGTCGTCGCAGGCGCGCCAGGCCAGCCGGAGGTACTCGATCGCCGACTCGACGCCGTCGTCGCGCAGCGCGAGCCGGGCCGCCTCCTCCAGGGCCGACAGCGCCCACGGGTCGCCCGCGTGGCTGGCGTGCAGGAGGTGACCGGCCACGACGTCGGCCGACGCGCCGTCGCGGTGGGCCAGTTCGGCGGCGCGGCGGTGCAGGTGGATGCGGTCGGCGGCGTCGAGTTCGGCCAGCACGGCCGAGCGCGCCGCCTCGTGCCGGAACCGGCCGCCGTCGAGCAGCCCGGCCCCGGTCATCGCCTGGAGCGACTTGGCGACGGCGGCCTCGCTCTCGCCGAGACCGAGCAGGCGGCTGATCGAGCCGGGCTCGCCCAGCACCGCCAGCCCGTGGGCGGCCTCCTGCACGCACGGCCCCAGCCGGCGCACGCACGCCACCACCGCCTCGCCGTAGCGGTCACCGGGGGTGCCGGTGGCCGAGAGGTCCTCCCGCAGGGCGTCGACGAGCAGCCGGTTGCCGCCGCTCAGCGTGTGGACGAGCGCGCCGTACCGGTGGGCGGCCTCGGCGCCGAGCCGGGCGTCGACGCCCTCGCGGGTCAGGTGGCTGAGCCGCACCGGACGGCAGTGCGGCTGCCTGAGCACCTCGGTGTGGAACAGGGTGCGCAGATGGGGGCTGTGGTCGGGGGTGCTGAACACCAGCAGGACGTCGGCGAACCTGATCCGCCGGGCCAGGTAGGCCAGGCACAGCTGGGAGGCGCGGTCGGCGTGGTGCACGTCGTCGACCGTGATCACCAGCGGGCAGCGTTCGGCCAGGTCCAGCAGGACCGCGCAGAGGGCGTCCACGATCTGCGCGTCGACGTGCTCGATCGACTCGCCGCCCGCGTCGCCGGCCAGCTGCCTGCGGGCGCCCTCGTGCAGCAGGCCGAGCATCGCGGTCCGCCGCTCGTCGTCCAGCGGCGCGTGGTGCAGGAGCTGGGACAACACGCCCAGCGGCAGGCCGCTCTCGGCCGGCGAGCCGGTGGCCGTCAGCGGCAGCGCGCCCTGGTCGAGGGCGTGTTCGGCGATCAGGTAGAGCAGTTCGCTCTTGCCGGTCGCCACCGCGCCGGTGACCATCACGATCCGGCCCTTGCCCGCGACCGCCTCGGCCAGTGACGCGCGCAGCGTCGCCATGCCCTCATGGGTGTCGTCCACGGTTCCCCCTTGTCAGCGAGCGGTCAGTGCCCGGCGGCGGCCAGGTGAGCGTGCAGATGGCCGCTTTTGGCGAGCCGGTCGGTGGCCGCGCGGACGGCGGAGAAGGCGGCCGCCGCGACGTCGGCGTCGATGCCCGCCCCCCAGGCGACCGCCCCGCCGCCGCGGCACTCGGCGTAGATCACGGTCTCGTCCCCGGACCTGACGGCCCGGTCGGGGGTGAGCTCGTCGTGGTCGAGCGGCCGCCCGGTGCGGTGGATCACGTCGACCCGGATGCCCCACGGGCTCAGCACCGCGCCGAGGGTGGCGACCGCGTCGGCCTGGTCGCCGCCGACCTCGAACCCGCCGTCGACGTGCAGGGTCGCCGCGAGCGGTTCGCGGCCCACCGGGAGCGGGTCGGTCGGCTCGCCGTGGAAGAGGTACTCCTCGGAGAACAGCGCGCCGATCCGGCTCGGGCTCAGCTCGCCGCCGGTCGCGTCGGCGTGCCGCTGCACCCGGGCCGACAGGTCGGCCTGCAGGCCGCGCGGCAGGTTCAGGCCGTGCCAGGCGCTCATCACGTACGCCACGCCGCCCTTGCCCGACTGGCCGTTCACCCGGACCACCGCCTCGTAGGTGCGGCCCACGTCCTTGGGGTCCACCGGCAGGTACGGCACCTGCCACGGCAGCGCCTCGGGGGAGACGCCCGTCTCGGCGGCCTGCCGGACGCGGGCGTCGAAGCCCTTCTTGATGGCGTCCTGGTGCGAGCCGGAGAACGCGGTGTAGACGAGGTCGCCGCCGTAGGGGTGGCGGGGGTGGACCGGCAGCCCGGTGCACCGCTCGACGGTGCGCCGGACCGTGTTGATCTCCGAGAAGTCGACGCCGGGGTCGACGCCGTGGCTGTACATGTTCATCGCGAGGGTGACCAGGCAGACGTTGCCGGCCCGTTCCCCGTTGCCGAACAGGCAGCCCTCGATCCGCTCGGCGCCGGCCAGCAGGGCCAGCTCGGCGGAGGCGACCGCGGTGCCCCGGTCGTTGTGGGGGTGGACCGACAGGCAGACGTGCTCGCGCCGGGACAGGTTGCGGTGCAGCCACTCGATCTGGTCGGCGAAGACGTTCGGGAGCGAGCGCTCGACCGTCGTCGGGAAGTTCAGGATGATGCCGCGCCCGTGCTCGGGCTGCCAGACCCGCATGACGGCCTCGCACACCTCCAGGGCGAAGTCGGCCTCGGTCTCGTTGAAAAGTTCAGGGGAGTACTGGTAGGCCAGGTCGCAGTCGGGCAGCACCCGCTCGGCGTGGCGCATCATCGTCAGGGTGCCTTGGACGGCCAGGTCGCGCACGCCCGCCCGGTCGAGGTCGAACACGGTGCGGCGGAACAACGGTGACGTCGCGTTGTAGATGTGCACGACCGCGCGGCGGGCCCCCCGCAGCGACTCCACGGTGCGCCGGATCTGGTCGCCGCGGGCCTGGGTGAGCACGGTGATCGAGACGTCGTCGGGGATCCGGTCGCGCTCGATGAGCATGCGCACGAAGTCGTAATCGCTCCGGCTGGCGACCGGGAAACCGATCTCGATCTCCTTGTAGCCGATTCCCACGAGAAGGTCGAACATCGCGAGTTTCCGCTCGGGCGTCATCGGATGGGCGAGTGACTGGTTGCCGTCGCGCAGGTCGGTGGAGAGCCACCGGGGCGCGGTGCGGATGCGGTTTCCCGGCCACGTGCGATCGGTCAGAACAAGGGGGGTGAATTCCGAATAACGCTCGACACCCTGCATCGTGTTTCCTTTCCCGAATGACTCCCGGCGGGTGGTGTCCAAAGGGTTTCCAGCCGTCTGACCTGTGCCACCGCCGGTGAGAAACGTCATCGGCGCACGGGGCACGCGCACTTGATATCCGGCACGGCGTTGCCTAAGGTTTGACTCGTTGAAAGTTGTACGATCCCTGTTCCGTTCGCCTCAAGCTAATAGGGGCCGTCGCGGACAGGCAAGAAGGGGTGTCGGCAGTTCGGGGAAAGTACCCCTGAGTGGTAAGGGGGGTATCTAAAGTTGTATTCCCCCCTGCAACTCTCGGATTACCCCCCTTAACCGGGCTTCGATTACGGCCAACAATCCGGTCATGGCGAGCACCTGGGTATCGGGACGGGCATCCGGACCTTCCACCCTCAGACGCGCGACGAGAGCGCTGCGGTTCTGCACGATCGAGGCCCGGCCGGCCGTCCTGGCCGTGTCCATGTTGCGATTCCTGACGGGGGCGGCGCTGGCGCTGCCGGTCGCCGTCGTCCCCGACCCGGCCAAGGTGCTGCAGGGCGCCGTCGCCTGGGTGTTGTCGATCTTCGCGGTCTATGTGGGCAACGGCGTCTCGGACGTCCACGAGGACCGGGTCAACGGGTCGCGCCGGCCGATCGCCCGCAGCGACCTCGACCCGCGCACGGCGAGCGCGGTGGCCGCGCTGGCCGCGGTCCTGTCGCTGGTGGTGACCGCCGGGCTGCCGACGGCGATGACCTGGGTCGTCGCGGCCAACCTGATCCTCGGCTACCTCTACTCGGGCGCGCCGTTCCGGCTGAAGCGGCGCTCCGGCGGCACCGTCGCGGTGGTCTGCGGGTCGGGGCTGCTGGCCTACTGGGGCGGCTTCACCGTCGTCGTCAACGGGGCCGAGGGCGCCCCGCCGCTCAGCCTGATCATGTTCGCGACGGTCGCGACCTGCTGGATGACGCTGGTCGGCGTCCCGGCCAAGGACCTGTCGGACATCGAGGGGGACGCCGCCGCCGGCCGCCGCACCGTCGCGGTGATCTGGGGCGCGCGGGCGGCCAGGAACGCCATGTCGGCCGCCGCGCTCCTGCTGGCGGGGTCGTTCTGGGTGGCCGGCGTGGTGCTCTCGGCGCCGTTCGCCGCGACCGCGCCGGCTCTGTTCGCCGGAGCGGTGGCGGTCACGCTGGCGGGCCGCGCCGTGGACGCCGAAGCCGACCGGGGGCGGCGGCGCAGACCTTACCGGGCCTTCATGGCCACGCAATACGTGGTTCACATTACTGTTCTGTCCTCTAATATTGGGAAGGATATGTTGCTTTTGTGACGTAAGTGAGGGACCGTGGGCTCTCGCGCGTCCCAAATCGAGAGGGACTTCCTTGGGTGCTGATTTCGGGACGGAGAGCGATCCGGCAAGATTCGTGGATGCGTGCCGGGCCGAAATCCTCGAGGAATTCGAGTCGGAGCTGCACGCCACCGGCAACGCGCTCTCCACGGATCCGAACGCGGTTCGCCAGGCCCTTATGACCGGCCAGTACGTTCTCGACGACGTAGCCGCGACACTGCGCGCCGGAAAAGTGCAGGTCAGCGAACTCTATAAGTTTCACGCCTGGGAAGTCGGCACCAGCAGGGCGGCTTCCGGAGTTCATCCGAAGGCATCTCTTGAGGCGGGCTCACTTTTCTTCCGGTCGGCGCTCACCCATCTGGCGCGGCAAATTGCGGCCGGCTCCGACCACCCCACCGACGTCTTCGCGCTGGTCGCCGCCGGCATGGAGGAGAGCCTGTCGCGCCGCGTCCGGGAGGCCTCCGAGAGCTACCACGGGTTCCTGCTGAACGAGGTCCAGCAGGCGCAGGAGGAGGAGCGCCGCCGGATCGCCCGCGATCTGCACGACCGGATCGGCCACGGCGTCAGCGTCGCCCACCAGCAGCTCGCGCTGTCGGAACTGCACCGCAGCACCGACCCCGCCAGGGCGGCCATCAAGATCGGGGTCGCCCAGCAGGCGATCCAGGAGGCGATGGAGCAGCTGCGCCAGATCACCTCGGAACTGCACCCGCAGGTGCCGGTCAAGAGCCTGGAGAAGGCGCTGCTCGGCTTCCTCGAAGCGATCGAGGACGACGGGGTGTCGGTCGGCCTGGAGGTGAACGGCGACGAGTCGTGGGCCGAGCCGAGGGTCCTGGACGAGTCGTTCCTGATCATCCGCGAGGCGACCAGGAACGCGCTGACCCACGGCGAACCCTCGGTGATCCTGATACGGGTCGACATCGCCCCGCACGAGCTCCAGGCGTTCGTCCAGGACAACGGCCGGGGCTTCGAGCCGACCCGGGCCCGCAGCCGCGGCGTCGGGCTGGCCTCGATGCGGGAGCGGGCCGAACTGCTCGGCGGCCGGCTGGCCATCACCAGCGACCCGGGCAGCGGCTGCCGGGTCGACCTGTCCATCCCGCTCAAGAGGCAGACGCGTGAGCCAGACGAGCTCTAGCGGGGAGATATCGGTCGCGCTGGTCGACGACCACGCCCTGTTCCGCGAGGGCCTGCGCGAGATCCTCGAGTCGACCACCGGCCTGGTCGTCGCCGGCGAGGCGGGCAACTCCTCCGACGCCGTCCGGCTCGTCCGCGACACCGGCCCCGACGTGGTGCTGCTCGACGTGGAGATCCCCGGCGACGATGTGCTGGAGACCGTCGCCCGGATGCGGGCGTGCTCGCCGTCGACCCGCATCATCATCCTGAGCATGTACGACGGCCCGCACCTGCTCACCCGCCTGCTGGCCGCCGGGATCAGCGGCTACCTGCTCAAGAGCATCCACCGGCACGAGCTGCTCGCGGCCGTCCGGGGCGTGCACGAGGACCCGGGCCGGGTCGTGCTCGCGGTGTCGCGCACCAGCCTGGCCCAGGTCGAGGGGCCGCAGGCGGGGGTGCTGACCGACAAGGAGAAGGAGATACTGCAACTGGCCGCGCAGGCGCTGAGCAACCTGCAGATCGCCCGCCGGCTCGGGCTGGCCGAGGCGACCGTCAAGCGGCACATGCGCAACATCTTCGTGAAGCTCAACGCGGTCTCCCGGATCGACGCGGTCAACAAGGCGATGGCCGCGTCGCTGATCCCCGATCAGATCAGGAGAGAGTCCGACTGATCGGCCGCCACGGGCGGGAAGATCCGGCTGAGCTCGTCGCGCACGCCCGGGGCGAGCCGCACCTCCGAGGCGGACAGGTTCATCTCCAGGTGCACCTCGTCGCGGGTGCTCGGCACCGGGACCACGTGGTCGCCCTGCGACAACAACCAGCCGAGCGCCAGCCGGCCCGCCCCCAGGTCCAGCCGGGCGGCGACGTCCTCCACCGCGCGCAGCGGGTCGAGCCCGCGCCGCAGGCCGGCGGGCTGGAAGCGCGGGTCGCGGCGCCGCCAGTCGCCGGGCGTCAGCTGGTCGGCCGACCGGATGCGGCCGGTGAGGAAACCCCGGCCGACCGGGCGGGCGGCCACCACGCTGACCCCCAGCCGCCGGGCCTCCGCCAGCAGGCCGGGCTGGGCGGGCGGCCCCCACAACGAGTACTCCACCGCGAGCGCGGCCACCGGATGGACCGCGTTGGCCGCGCGGAGCTGCCGCAGCGTCGCGCCGGACAGCCCGACGTGGCGCACCTTCCCCGCCCTGACCAGGTCGGCCAGCCCCGACATGCTCTCCTCGACCGGGGCGTCACGATGGGGGAAGCGCAGGTAGTAGAGGTCGATGGCGTCGACGTCGAGGCGCCTCAGCGACGCCTCGCAGGCCCGCGCGGTGCCGTTCCCCCGGGTGCAGACCACGATCTCGGTACGCCGGCTCGCGACCGCCCGGCCGATGAGGCGCTCGACCTCGCCGTCGTCGTAGAGGTCGGCGGTGTCGACGATGCTCACGCCGGCGTCCATCGCCCGGCCGATCAGGGTGAGGGCGTCGCCGGGGTCGACCGAGCCGTACGCCCCGGCCAGCGCGAGGGTGCCGAGCCCGATATTGGAGATCACCGGGCCGTTCCGTCCAAGTCTCGTATAGCGCAATTTCCCCCCTCGGTGTGTCCCCTGTCTGCCAAAGTCCGGTAAAGCGTACAGTGGCGGTTGGGCCGCTGCCGGTTTCCCGGAGAAATAGGGGAATCCCCATCGGGCGACGGGGTCGCGGGCAACAGGGGGCTGCTAGGGGTGCCGTCGCGGGCCGCCGTTGATTAGGTTCGGAGACAGTTGAAGTCCTACCGGTAATCTGCGCGCGAGAGATTATGCAAATGGCGCGATATTGTCTCCATATTCTTCCTCCGGATGACCGCGGTGGGCATTCATGGGCCCGCTGACCGACGACGGTTTCCGATTCCTGGTGCTCGGCCCCATGCAGGTGCTGCGAAACGGCGCCGAGTTGCGGATATGCGCCAGCCGCGAGCTGGCGATCCTGGCCAGCCTGGTGCTCAACGCGGGCCGCGCGGTCAGCGTCGACCGGCTGATCGAGACGGTCTGGACGGAGTCGGCGCCCTCCAGCGCGCGCCGCCAGATCGCCATCTGCGTCTCCCGGCTCCGCCGGGTGCTGGGCGCCGGCGTCATCGAGACGTCCAGCCCCGGCTACCTGATCCGCCCGGCCCCCGACAGCATCGACTGGTTGCGCTTCCAGTCGCTGGTGGCCCGCTCCCGGAGCGAGGCCGCGGGCAAGAACCGGGAGCAGGCGGTCCGGCTGCTGCGGGAGGCGCTCGCGCTCTGGCGCGGCAACCCCTTCGAGGACATCCGGGGCCTGCGCTACGACGTGGCCCGGATGGAGGAGTCCCGGCTGGAGGCCGCCGAGGCGTGCCTGGAGCTGGAGATCGAGCTGGGCCACCACCACGAGGTGGTGCCCGAACTGCTGGCGCTGGTCGCCGAGCACCCGTTCCGTGAGCGGGTCAGGGCCCAGCTCATGCTGGCCCAGTACCGGGCCGGCCGCCGCGCCGACGCGCTGCGCACCTACCAGGAGACCCGCCGCTACCTGCGCGACCAGATCGGCCTGGAGCCCGGCCCCGCCCTGCGCCACCTGCACGAACGCATCCTGCGCGACGAGGCGGGCCTGATGCGGCAACCCGCGCACCGGGCCGGGATCGTGGTGCCGTCGCAGCTGCCGCCCCGGGTGCTGCCGTTCGTCGGGCGGGGGGAGGAGCTGGCCGCGCTCGACGCGGTGCTGCGGCCCGACCCCGACGCGGCGCTGCCCGGCACGACCGTGCTGAGCGGCCCGGCCGGCATCGGCAAGACCGCGCTGGCGCTGCGGTGGGCGCACGACCGGGCCGACTGGTTCCCCGACGGCCACCTGTTCGCCGACCTGGCGGAGACCGAGCCCGCCGCCGTGCTGGGCCGGTTCCTGCGCGCGCTCGGCGTGCCCCGCGCCGACATCCCCGCCGACCGCGACGAGAAGGTCGCGCTGTTCCGCAGCTGGACGGCCCGCCGCCGGATGGTCGTGGTGTTCGACCGGGCCCAGGACGCCGCCCAGGTGCTGCCGCTGCTGCCCGGCGGCGCGAACTGCCGGGTGATCGTGACCAGCACCGACCCGCTCGACGAGCTGGTGGCCCGGCAGGGCGCGCACCGCGAGTTCGTCAGGCCGCTGGCCGCCGAGGCCGCCAGGGAACTGGCCGGCCTGCTGCTGACCGGCCCGGCCGGGGCGCAGGCCGTGACGGATCTGCTGGCGCACTCCTGCGGCAATCCGCTGCGGTTGCGGATGGGCGCCGCCCGGATCCGTTCACGAGCGATGTCGGTCACGACCGGCTCAGGATGACGTCCAGGGCCTTCTCCAGTTCGGCGTGGTCGGCGCTCCGGGTGCGCCAGCCGACGTGGCCGTCGGGGCGGACCAGCACCGCGCCCTGTTCGCCGACGTCGTACACCTCGGCCCACTCCGCCGAATCGACCTCCACGACCCGCACGCCCGGGACCCCGGCCCAGCCGCTTCCCGGGGCGGTGAGCAGCGTGAACGCCGGTCCGAGCAGGTCGAGCGTGGACACGCCGGGCGACACCCACACGTGCGGGGCGCGGTGGCCCGGCCGGGCGGTCGGCACGTACGTCCGGTACGGGTCGGCCGGGGCGGGCGCCGGTGTGCCGTCGGGGACGACGGCGGCGGAGTCGTAGTGGAAGCCCAGCACCAGGCCCTCCGAGCCGCGCCGGCCCGCCTGCTGCTCGATGGCCTCGTTCATGGACAGCCGCCCGGCCATCATCTGGGCCGTGATCATGGCGTTGACCAGGCTCTCGTCCACGGTGCGCACGGCGATCGGGCGGCGTTCCTCCGCGTAGGTGTCCAGCAGCCGGGGGCCGGCCTCGCCGCGCAGGACGGCGGCGAGTTTCCAGGCCAGGTTGTGCGCGTCCTGGATGCCGCAGTTCATGCCGAACCCGCCCTGCGGGGTGGCCACGTGGGCGGCGTCCCCGGCCAGGTAGACGGGGTCCCTGGCGAACTCGGCGGCGACCACGGCCTGCTGGAGCCAGGGCATCACGCCCACGATGTCGACCGGGTGGTCGGGGATGCCGATCGCCGAACGCACGGCGGCCAGGCAGTACTCCTCGGTGAAGTCGCCGGCGCTGCCGCCCTTGGCGGGGTCGTAGCCGGTCTGCATGATCCAGCGGCGGCGGTTGTCGACCGCCTCGATCGCGCCGCCCGGCGTGCTGCGGACGAAGGACAGGGCGGCGCGGCGGCCGGGCGGCAGGAAGCCGAGGTCGGCGTCGAACATGATGCTGACCATGTGCCCGAGCGGCGGCGGGCCCTCCACGGCGATGCCGAGCCGCCGGCGGACGGTGCCGCGGCTGCCGTCGGCGGCGACGAGGTAGCGGGCCCTGACCAGGGTGGCGGCCCCGTCGGCGACGATCGTCGCCGCGACCCCGCCGGGCTCGATCCGCAGGTCGGTCATGGTGGCGCCGAAGCGCACGTCGGCGGCCGACGCGGCCACCCTGCGCATGATCACTTCGAGGACGTCCTGGGAGCAGAGATAGGTGTACGTCGGGCTCTGCGCCGCGTCCTCCGCGATGGCCGCCGCCTTGCGCAGGTAGTCGTCCGCGCTCAGCGAGGTGCCGACGCCGACCGCCAGCACGTCCTCGCGCGGCATGCCGGCCCGCTCCACCTCGTCCTGGAGGCCCCAGGAGCGCAGGATCTCCATCGTCCGGGTGGAGATGAGCCGCGCTTTCGGAAAAAGAGATGTATCAGGGTGTTTTTCGACGAGTAACGACGATATTTCGTGCCGGGACAACTCGATGGAGGCCGCCAGTCCGACCGGACCGCCGCCCACGATCAATGTCTCGACGTTCTCTACGCGTGGTTCAGCCACGGGGCCAGAATCATATATCGCCTAATGTGCGTCAATCGTTGAATAACCCGGTGATACAGGCGTGATATCGGGCCTTAGTAGCTTGTTTCATGAAGTTGCAGACTATTTCGAGTGTGATTTTCGAATCCCTCGAACCTGGAGGCGAGGATGCTGTTTGCCGAAGGCTCCGTAGCCCTGGTCACGGGGGGCTCACGCGGGATCGGCCGGGCCGTCGCGCTCGACCTCGCCGCCGAGGGCGCCCACGTGATCGTCAACTACGCCCGCGCCGAGGAGGCCGCCAAGGAGGTCGTCGCCCTCATCGAGGAGAACGGCGGCAGCGCGACGGCCGTGCACGCGGACGTCACCGACGAGGACGCGGTGCGGGCCATGTTCCGCCGGATCCGCGCCGACCAGGGACGGCTGGACGTCCTGGTGACCAGCGCCGGCATCACCCTGGACCGCTTCCTCGTCGCGATGAACCTGGAGCAGTTCCGCACGCCGATCGACGTCAACGTGATCGGCACCTTCCTGGTCTGCCGGGAGGCCCTGCGGCTGATGCAGCACCAGCGCCGCGGCGCGATCGTGACGCTGTCGTCCACCAGCGGCCTCGACGGCGGCTTCCCCGGCCAGACCAACTACGTGGCGTCCAAGGGCGCGATCATCGCGTTCACCCAGGCGCTGTCCAACGAGGCCGCCCCCCACGGGGTGCGCGCGAACGTCGTCGCGCCCGGTTTCGTCGCCACCGACATGACCCGCAAGGTGCCCGCCGAGATCAGGAAGCAGTACGAGTCCCGCATCCGGCTGGGCCGGATGGGACGGCCCGAGGAGATCGCCTCGATCGTCAGCTTCCTCGCATCCGACAAGGCGTCGTACATCTCCGGCTCTGTCGTGGTCGCCCACGGCGGCGGCCTCGGCTGAAGAACCCCAACCTGGAGGACAGATGACCGTCGACGAGCTCCGCGCCAAGGCCGCCGAGCGCCAGCAGACGTGCAGCCAGATCAAGAAGATGATCGTGTCCCGCCTCGACCTCGAGGTCGAACCCGACTGGATCACCGACGACCAGCCCCTCTTCGGCCGCGGCCTCGAACTCGACAGCCTGGACGTGCTGGAGCTGTACGTCGCGATCGAGGCCGAGTTCGGGGTGGCCCTCTACGACAGCGAGATGGCCGTCTTCGGCTCCATCTCCCGCCTCGCCGACGAGGTCAACCCGCGGCTCAGGGCGGCCGCATGACGATCGTGGCGGCGGCCCCCGTCACGGGGCTGACCAACGACCAGATCCGCGAGGTGCTGCCGCACCGCTGGCCGATGCTGCTGCTCGACCGGGTCGGCAAGGTCGAACCCGGCGTCAAGGGCACGGCGACGAAGAACGTCACCGGCACCGAGTTGTGGTTCCAGGGCCACTTCCCGACCGAGGCGGTGCTGCCCGGCGTGGTGATGATCGAGGCCATGGCGCAGCTCGCCGGCGTGGTCTTCGCCCTGGCCGGGGCCAGCCGCATCAGCTACCTGGCCGGGGTCAGGTCGATGCGCTTCCGCCGCCCCGTCGTCCCCGGCGACCGGCTCACCCTGACCGCCGAGCGGACCGGGGGCGGCACCGGCTTCGCCGAGTTCCGGGTCTCGGCCCGGGTCGACGGCCAGGTCGCGGCCGAAGGAATCCTCACCATCGTCGATCCGGCGGGCAACGCCGCCGCAGGAAAGGTGTGACCCGATGACGCTCACGCACCCCGAGGACACCGTTTACGGCCAGGTGGGCGACGCCACCGTCCCGCTCCGCTTCACCGACCTGTCGGCCGAGTACAAGGTGCTCAGGGAACGCGCGGTGGCGCTCGACCTGAGCGGGCACACGCTGATCGAGATCAGCGGCCCCGGCGCGGTCGACTTCGCGCAGCGCGTGCTGGCCCGCGACGTCGAGTACCTGACCTCCGAGCGCTGCATGATGAGCCTGGTCCTCGACGACGAAGGACGGGTCGTCGACCAGGTCCTGGCGTTCGGCCGCGAGGACGGGCTGCTGCTGGAAAGCTCGGTCGGGGCGGGCACCCGCCTGCTGGCGCACCTGCGGTCCGTCGGCGACGACGACGTGGAGATCACCGACCGCTCGGCCGACCTGACCGTGATCGGCCTGGAGGGCCCGTACGCCTGGGGCGTCGTCGGCCGCCTGATCGACGGCGAGCTGGCCTCGCTGCCGTTCGAGGCCGTGTCGGACACCGTGTGGAACGACGTCGAGATCGTCTTCGCCCGGACCGGCTTCACCGGCGAGTACGGCTACCAGATGATCGTGCCGATCGAGTCGGCCGCCGACCTGTGGCGGGCCACCCTGGAGCACGTCACCCCCTCCGGGCAGGAGGCGCTGGAGCTGGCCATGCTCGAGGTCCGCCAGCCCATTCCCCGGCTGGAGACCGCCGGCGACGTCAACGTGATCGAGATCGGCGCCAACTGGCTGGTCGACGTCACCAAGGACGAGTTCGTCGGCAAGGAGGCCGTGCTCGCCGCGTTCGAGTCGCGGCAGGGCCGCCGGACCGTCGGCTTCTCCGGCGGCGACACCGTGCCCGAGCCGGGCGCGCGCGTCCTGGCCGGCGGCGAGGACGTCGGCGAGGTCGTGTTCGCGGTGCGCAGCGTCGGCCTCGGCACGACCCTCGGCCTGGCCAGGGTGGAGGCCGGACTGGCCGCCGCCGGGCTGGAGCTCACCGTCGAAGGCGCCGGCGTGACCACGCTGACCAGCCCTTACATCGTGCCCAAGAGCTGGAGCATTCCGATCATCTGATCGGTTCCGCCAGGTAAGGAGATCCAGAATGGCGCTGCGGCCCGTCGTCGTCACCGGCTTGGGAGTCATCTGTGCCATCGGCCGGGACCCCGAAGAGTTCTGGCGACGGCTCACCACCGGACAGGGCGGCCTCACCCCCATCCGGGACCCGGCCTTCGAAGTTTTCGAGGCCCGGTACGCCGGACAGGTCCCGGACGAGTGGGTCACCGGGCAACTGCCCGAGCCCGACACCGCCCTCGACCGCACCGCCGCCCTCGCCCTGATCGCCGCCCGCCAGGCGATCGCCCAGGCGGGGCTGACCGGCGTCGACCCCGCCCGGTTCGGGATGATCCTCGGCAAGTGCCAGGCCACCCCGGACGCGGCCGGCCACTACCAGCCCATGCACCACACCCAGGACGTGATCGCCGACCGGCTGGGCATGCGCGGCCCTCGCATCCTGGTGTCCACCGCCTGCGCGGCCGGCGGCAACGCGGTCGGGCTGGCCAAGGACAAGATCCTCTCCGGGGAGGCCGACGCCGTCCTGGCGGGCGGCGTCGACCCCCTGCTGTTCGGCACGTACGCGGGCTTCGCCGGGCTCAAGGCCCTGAGCACCGGCCCGTGTCGGCCCTACAGCCACTCCGACGGATTGAACCTCGGCGAAGGGGCGGCGTTCCTGCTGCTGGAGCCGCTCGACCTGGCGCTGGCCCGGGGCGCGGTCCCGCTGGCCGAGGTCGCCGGCTACGGCCTGTCGGCCGACGCCTACCACGCCACCGCCCCCGACCCCACCGGCCGGGGCGGGGTGTCGGCCATGCGGCGGGCGCTCGCCGACGCCGGCCTGACCACCGGCGACGTCGGCTACGTCAGCGGGCACGGCACCGGCACCCCGGCCAACGACGCGATGGAGGCCAAGGTCATGCGCGTGGTCTTCGGGCCGCGCGCCGGGCAGGTGCCGACCAGCAGCATCAAGTCGTTCGTCGGCCACACCCTGGGCGCGGCCGGCGCGGTCGAGGCGGTCGCCGCCGTGCTCGCCCTGCGCGACGGCCTCGCGCCGCCCACGATCGGCTTCGACGCCGGCGCCGAGCCGGGCGACCTCGACTTCGTGCCGAACGCCGCCCGCGAACTGTCGACCGACACGGTCGTCTCCAACAACTACGCGTTCGGCGGGAACAACGTCTCGCTGGTGCTGACCACGCCCGGCTCCGGCCGGGAGCACGCCGAACCGGCTCCCCGCGAGGTCGTCATCACCGGGCTCGGGCCGGTCAGCGGCCTCGGTGCCGGCGTCGCCGAGACCACCGAGGCGATCCTGGCCGGACGCCCCGCGCTGGGCGAGCGGCCCTCGCTGGAGGGCCGGACGTTCGCGCCCCGCTCGCTGTGGCGGCACATGAACAACCTGTCGCGCATGGCCATCGCGGCCGCCCGGCTGAGCTGGGAGGACGCCGGGCTGAAGCTGCCCAGGAAGGAGCTCGACGACGTCGGGCTGGTGTTCGCCACCGGCGCCGGGTCGGCCGAGAGCACCGGCGGCTTCGACGACAGCATCGCGGCCAACCCGAACAAGCCGGCCGTGCTCAGCTTCTCCAACGTGGTGCTGAACGCCACCGGCGGCGCGGTCTGCCAGACCCTCGGGTTCCGCGGGCCGACCACGACGATCTGCAACGGCGGGGCGTCGGCGTCGATCGCGCTCGACTGCGCGCAGGAGATGATCCGGGCGGGCAAGGCCGAGGTGGTCCTGGTCGTGGCCGCCGACGAGCACGTCGGCATCGTGCCGCAGGACGCGGTCGTGTCGCCGTACGACCGGGACTCGGCACGGGTGCCTGGTTCGGCGGCGGTCGCGTTCGTGGTGGAGGCGGCCGACCACTGCGCGGCGCGGGGCGGCACCCCGTACGCGAAGGTGCTGGGCCTCAGCCACGTCGGCGGGCCCTTCGACGGGCTCACCGGTCTCGCCGGGCTCACCGAGCCGTTCGACCTGGTGGTCGGGGCGGCGACCGGTGGCGGCGACGACGCCGAGGAGGCCGCCTCGGTGCTGGCCGCGCTGCCGGGCGTGCCGCTGACCGCGTCGGCCGGGCTCACCGGCGACTGCCAGGCCGCGACCGGCGCCCTGAACATCGCCCTGGCCGCGCTCGCCATCAGGGACGGGGTCGCGCCCGCCCTGACCGGGCTGGCCACCCCGGTGGAGGGCGGGCCGGCCGACTACCTGACCGAACCGGAGCTGCCGGAGCCGGCCCGGCGGGCGCTGGTGCTCAGCGCCGCGCCCGGCTCGGTGCGCGGCGCGGTCGTGCTGGGGGCGGTATGACCCTCTTCGACGTGACCGAGACCGATCGGCTGCTGACCACGACCCGGTCGGTGCGCCGCCGCCTGGACCTCGACCGGCCGGTGCCCAGGGAGGTCGTCGAGGAGGCCCTGGAGATCGCCGTCCAGGCGCCCACCGCGAACAACCACCAGAACTGGCGCTGGCTGGTGATCAGCGACCCGGACGTCAAAGAGAAGATCGCCGAGATGACCCGGGCGTCGTGGTTGTTCCACCGCAACGACGTGTGGACCAACGCGGGGCGGCGGCGGAACACCGCGCAGGCCCGCCGCAACAACGAGTCGGTGGTCGCGCTCGACGAGACGATCGCGCGGGTGCCGATCCTGGTCATCCCGTGCGTGCTCGGCCGCCCCCCGGACATGGAGGCGATCGACGCCGCCTGGCGGGAGCGCATGGCGACCAAGCCGCCGGAGGACCCGGGCCACCACGTCCGGCTCGGCCCGATGCGGGCCAGCATCTTCTACGGCTCGATCTTCCCCGCCATCTGGTCGTTCCAGCTGGCGCTGCGCAGCCGCGGCCTCGGCAGCACGATCACCTGCATGCACATCCCGCACGAGCGGCAGGTCGGCGAGCTGCTCGGCATCCCGACCGGGGTGACGCAGGTCTGCATGATCCCGGTCGCCTACACGGTGGGCACCGACTTCCGCCCGGCGGACCGGGTCGGCGCGAAGGAACGAACGTACTGGGAGAGGTGGGAGGCATGACCGATGTCGTGATCGTCGGAGGCGGCATCGCGGGCGCGTCGGCGGCCTGCAGATTGTCCGCCGGCGGCCTGGAGGTCGTGCTCCTGGAGAAGCAGCGGGAGTACCACGACCTGGTCCGCGGCGAGTGGCTGGCGCCCTGGGGCATCCGGGAGGCGCAGCGGCTCGGCGTCTACGACTGCTTCGGCGCGGGCGGGGCCTGGGAGATCCGCGAGTGGATGACCTGGGACGAGGCGGTCGACGACGACGAGGTCGAAGCCGTCGACATGACCGGGTTCATCCCCGGCATCGGCGGCCCGATGTCGTTCCCGCACCACGCGGTGTGCGAGCTGATGGCCGCCCAGGCCGTGGGCTCGGGCGCGCGATTGGTGATGGACGCCTCCCGCATCCACGTCACCGCCGGACGCGAACCCGTCGTCACCTACCGGACCCCCGAGGGCGAGCACGAGATCCGCCCGAGGATGGTGCTCGGCGCGACCGGCCGGGGCTGCACCGTCGGGCGGCAGATCGGCGTCACCATGCGCAACTCCATGCACCACTGGGGCGGCGGAATGATGGTCGAGGGCCTGGACTCCTGGCCGGCCGACGTGCAGGCCATGGGCACCGAGGGCGACGTGATGTTCATGGTCTTCCCGCAGGGGTACGGCCGGGCCCGCCTCTACCTGAACTTCCCCGCCGAGAACAAGCTGCGCTACCGGGGCGAGGGCGGGGTCGAACGGTTCCTGGCCGCGTTCGAGCTCGACTGCCTGCCCGACCGGGGCAAGGCCGTCACCGAGGCGGTCCCGGCCGGGCCGCTGTCGGTGTGGCCGTCGGTGTCGAGCGTGCCCGAGGGGCCGCCGCTGGCCGAGGGGGTCGTGCTCATCGGCGACGAGGCCGGCAACGCCGACACCGTGCTCGGCACCGGGCTCTCCTGCGCGATGCGCGACTCCCGGACCGTCTGCGACATCCTGCTCGATTCCGGCGACTGGTCGCCGGCGGCCTTCGACCCGTACGTGCGGGAGCGCGAGTTCCGGCTCGACCGGCTCGCGTTCGGCGCCGACATCGTCAGCCGCCTGCACGTGGAGTTCGGCGAGGAGGCGGTCGAACGCCGTCGCCGGGCCCGCCGGTTGATGGCGAAGAACTTCGCCGCCCAGGTCACGGGCCTGCTGAACATGGTGGCCCCCGAGGATGTGCCCGAATTCGGCTTCAGCGAGTTCTTCGCGGAACGGTTGTTCAGGGAGACGGCATGACTGAGAAGAAAGTGCTGCGCGTCAACGACGTCGACATCGCCTACGTGGACGAGGGCGAGGGCGACCCCGTCGTCCTGCTGCACGGCTACCCCGACTCCTCCTACCTGTGGCGGCACCAGATCCCGGCGCTCGCCGAGGGCGGCTTCCGGGTGATCGCGCCCGACCTGCGCGGCTTCGGCGACTCCTCCAAGCCGCAGGAGGTCGAGGCGTACGGCATGCAGACGATCGTCAACGACGTCGTCGCGCTCACCACGAAGCTCGGCGTCCGCCGCCCGCACGTGGTCGGCCACGACTGGGGCGCGGCCATCGCCTGGATGTACGCGTTCCTGATGCCCCGCCGGATCGACCACCTGGCCGTGTTGTCGGTCGGCCACCCGGGCGTGTTCGCCCGGCCGTCGATCGAGCAGCGCATGGCCTCCTGGTACATGCTGCTCTACCAGTTCCCCGGGATCAGCGAGGAGCTGCTGCGCCGCAACGGCTGGCGGCTGTTCAAGGAGATCATGGGCAAGGACGGCGACCACGACCGCTACCTGCGTGACATGGCCCGGCCGGGCGCGCTGACCGCCGGCCTCAACTGGTACCGCGCCAACCGCTCGCCCGAGGCGGAGCTGCGGCCGGCCCGGCCGTTCCCGCCGGTCCTGGCCCCGACCCTGGGCGTCTGGGGGGCCGGCGATCAAGCCCTGCGTGAAGAGGGCATGCTCGGCTCGGCCAAGTTCGTGAAGGGCCCGTGGCGGTACGAGCGGGTCGAGGAGGCCGGGCACTGGATCCCGCTCGACGCCCCCGACGTGGTCAGCAAGCTGCTGCTGGGCTTCCTCGGCACGGAGGACTCGGCCCAGGCCGAACGACGCCCGCGCCGGCGGCTCTGATGCTCGGCTACCTGTTCCCCGGTCAGGGCACCGTCCGGGTCGGCATGGGCGCCTGGTTGCGCCGCCGGCCGGTCGCCCGCGCCGTGCTCGACGAGGTCGACGACCTGCTGGCCCGGCCGATCTCGCCGCTGTGCGTACGCGGCCCGCTCGACCGGCTGGTCGCCACCGAGCACGCGCAGATCGCGGTGACCGCGTGCAACCTGGCGGCGCTGGCCGTGCTGCGGGAAGAGGGCTACGAGCCGGGCGTGGTCGCCGGGCACAGCGTCGGCGAGCTGACCGCGCTGCACGCCGCCGGGGTGCTCGGGCTGGCCGACACGGTCCGCCTGGTGGAGACCAGGTCGCGGCTGATGTCGCAGGTCGGCGAGACGGGCGGGATGCGCGCGGTGATGGGCCTGCCGGTCGAGCGGGTCGAGGAGCTGGCCGCGCTGGCCGCCGCTCCCGGCGAGCCGCTCGTGGTCGGCCTGGAGAACGCGCCCGGACACGTGGTCGTCTCCGGTTCGGCGGCGGCGCTCGACCGGCTGACCGGCCTGGCCGCCGACGCCACGAAGATCGTGTCGCTTGCGGTGGGCAACGCCTTCCACTCGCCGCTGATGGCCGCCGCCGTGCCGGGGTGGGCGGAGGCCGTCCGGGCCGCGCCGATGTCGGCGCCCCGGGTGCCGGTCGTCCCCAACGTCACCGGCCGGCCCACCGAGGACCTCGACGCGCTCAGGGACGCGCTGATCGCGCAGCTCACCGGCCGGGTCCGCTGGACGGACACCGTCACGGTCGTGGACGCGCTCGGGCCCGCCGTCGAGGTGGGCGACAGCAAGGTGCTGGCCGGGCTGTCCCGCCGGGCCGGCGCGCGCTGCCTGAGCATGGCCGACCCCGGCACGCTGCGCCGGCTGGCCAGGGAGTTCGCGGCATGAGCCGGTGGGGCAGCGCCATGGTCGCCTTCGCCGGGCTCACCCGGCCGCAGGACCTGCTGGACGGCATGCGGATCGAGGACGTCTACACCCCCGCCGAACGGCTGCGCTCCGGCGCGGGCCGCTCCCTCCAGCACTGGGCCGGCCGGCTGGCCGCCAAGCGCGCCGTCCTGCGCCTGCTCGACGTCCCGCCGACGGCCGAGCACCTGGCCCAGGTCGAGGTCCTGCCCCGGCCCACCCCGGCCTGCGCCCGCACCGCCGCCTGCAACGACGGCCATCCCCCCTTCGTCCGGCTCGGCCCCGACCTCGCCGCCCGGATCGACCAGCGCATCCGGCTCTCGCTCAGCCACACCTCCGGCCGGGCCCTGGCGATGGCCGTGGCGTCGGCGGGGCTCCCGGAAGACGTACCGGAAGGGGACGTGTGATGGACGCCAGGAAGATCGCCGAAGCGCATCTGGACGGGTGGCGGGACGCCGACCCCGCCGCGGTGGCCGCCGCCGTCACCGCGTTCCGGGACCCCGACACCGGCGGGTGGCTGGAGGGCGATGCGCTGGCCGCGCACGCGGCGGCGTTCCTGGAGCGGTTCAGGAACCCGCGCCTCCAGGTCGAGCGGGTGACCGGGGACGCCGACGCCGTGACGGTCTGGTGGACGATCGAGGCCGGCCACCGCGACTCCTATCTGGGCATGCCCGGCGTCGGCGGCGTCGTCACGATCGCCGGGTCCGACCTCGTCACCGCCGACGGGAAGGCCAGCCGCTCGTTCGACCGGCTGGCCGTCGCCGAGGCGCTCGGCTACCGGGCCGCCTTCGTGCCGGCCGCCGACGAGGGCCGCGAGTTCGGGGTGAGCTCGCGGACGGCGAGCGGCCGCACCGACCGGCCCGGCGCGTTCACCCTGACCTGGCTGGAGGTCCGCGACGCGGCCGAGGCCGCCGAGGTCGACCTGCTCAGCGTGGAGATCGTCAAGGGGCTGCGCGCGTCCAAGGGCTTCCTCGGCGTCGCCACGTTCGACGTCGGCGACCGCAAGTACACCCTGGCCGCCTTCGACCGGCCCGAGTCGGTCCGCGCGGTCCACGCCCGCCCGCACCAGCGGGCGGTGCGCAGGTTCTTCAAGGCCGGGCTCTGCGCCCGCGCGATGACCGGCGTCCTGATCCCCGAGGTCATCCGCGAGTACGCCCGCTGCGCCGACTGCGGCGCCGTGGTCCGGCCCGGCGACGGCGCGGCCTGCGGCTGCGGGTGGACCCCCGGCGACGTCCCAACACTGTGACGGGAGCAACGATGAGCGACTTCACCTTCGAGCACGCGCCGGGGGACGGCGACCGGCCGGCCGTGGTGTTCATGTCCGCCCTGTTCGCCGGCGGCTGGATCTGGGAGCACCCCTACCGGCGCCTGGCGGCGGCGGGGGCGCCGGTGCTGCGTACCCATGAGGCCATCTGCGCCCTCGACCGGCGGGTGGCCGGGTCGATCGAACGGCTCGGCGACGCGCTCCTGGCGGCCTGCGACGAGGCCGGCGCGCACGACGTGGTCGTGTGCGCCAACTCGCTCGGCGGGCTCGTCGCGATCGACCTCGCCGGACGCCACCCCGACCGGGTGCGCGGCATCGTGGTCAGCGGCGCCCCCGGCCTCACCCCCGACCCCGACGTCGGCCTCAGCTTCGACCGGCGGGCCAGCGTGCGCCCGGTCGGCGCGGAGTTCGGCGAGCGGATGATGGCCGCGCTCTTCCACGGCGAGGAGCGGTACTTCACCCAGGAGCAGATGGACGGCGTCGGCACCATGCTGCTGGAGCCCGAGGCGATGGTCAGCATGGCCCGCAGCATCAAGGCCACCCGCCGCTACCAGGTCAGGCCCGCGCTCGACAAGGTGCGCTGCCCGTCGGCGTTCGTGTGGGGCCGGCACGACCGGATGACGCCGGTCGGCCCCTGGCTGGAGCTGCTCGCCGAATACCCGGAGGCCGAGGTCGTCGTCGTGGAGGACAGCGGCCACATCCCGATGATCGAACGGGCCGCCGAGTACACCACGATCCTGGAGTCGTTCCTGGACCGGCACGGCCGGGTGCCGGCATGACCCCCGCCGTCCTGGTCGGGGTGGACATCGTCTCGGCCGACCGGCTGACCCGGGCCGCCGAGCGCGGCGGCGCGACCTTCGCCCGCCACCTCACCACCGTCGCCGAACGCGACCGGGGCCCGGGCACCGCGACGTTCCCGGTCAAGGAGAGCTTCATCAAGGCCGTCGGGGGCCGCCCGCCCGGCTTCAGCTGGCACGACTTCGAGGCCGCGGCGCAGCCGCCGCCGCCCTGGGCCGCCGGTCTGCTCGACGAGGCGGCCGCCGAGCTCACCGCCGCCACCGGCCTGGCCCTGACCGAGGGCGCGGCGTACGTCCTGCGCGGCGCCTGCCGGGAGGCGGCCCGGCTCCGCCTCGACGGCCCGGTGGCGGGCGCGGCCCGCTGGGGGAGCGGCGCGGGGCTGCTCGTCTCCCTCGCCGTCGTCTACGTCGACAGGAAGGACACCCGATGTCCATGACCAGAACCGTCCGGCCCGGCGGGTCGGTCCAGGAGGCCCTGGACGAGGCGGGCCCCGGCGCGACGATCCTGCTCGCCGCCGGTGAGCACCCGGGCAACGTCTGGATCAGGCACGACGGGGTGACCCTGCGCGGCGAGGGGGCCGTGCTGGTCCCCGGGCCGGGTCTCCGCCCCGACGTGCCGAAACTGCATGACGCGGGCGAGGACGTCGTCTCCGGCGTCGTCGCGCACGGCGTCCGCGACGTCACCCTCGACGGGCTGACGGTGCGCGGCTTCTCCGGCGCGGGCGTCTACGCCCACTCGGTCACCGGCCTGTCCGTCCGCGACGTGACCGCCGCGGGCAACGCCGTCTGGGGCGTCTACGTGCGCGAGACCACCGGCTGCGAGGTGCTCCGGTGCCGCGCCTCCGGCAGCCAGTACGGCGGCGTCGCGGTCAGCTTCTGCGGCCGGGGCGAGGCGCTCGTCGAGGGCAACGAGACCTTCGCCAACGCGTTCGGCGTGTTCGTCGACAACTCCAGCGGGGTGCGGGTGCTGCGCAACCTCAGCCACGGCAACGCGATCGGGCTGATGCTGCTCAACCAGACGTACGAGGGGGAGCCCGACGGCGGGGTGCGCGACTGCCTGGTCGCCGGCAACGTCGTCCACGGCAACGGCCTGGCCTCCGGCGGCGACGACCCCGGCGCGCTCGGCGCGGCCGGCCCGCCGATCTCCGGGGTGGGCATCGCGCTGATCGGCACCGAACGGGTGTGCGTGGTCGACAACGACGTCCACGACAACCACCCCAGCGGCGCGTCGGTGATGGGCGCGGCGTTCGTGATGGGCTCCTCGAAGGGCTGGGGCGGCGACGACGCGGTCGCCAACCACGTCCTGTGGAACAGGGTCACCGGCAACACGCCGCTGGACTACCAGCTCGGCGTCGACCTCGCGCTCCAGACCTTCGCGGCCAACGTGGCCGCCAAGGGGGAGCCCGGCGAAGTGGCGGGGTGGCGGTCATGACCAGCACGCTGACGTGCGAAAACTTGAGCAAGACCTACGGCGGCGTGGTCGCGGTGCGCGACGTCGGGTTCACCGTCGCGCCGGGGGAGGCGTACGGGCTGCTCGGCCCGAACGGCGCCGGCAAGACCACCACGATCTCCATGCTGGTCGGCCTGCTCAAGCCCGACACCGGCACGGTCGTGGTCGGCGGTGCGGACCTCGCGGCCGACCCGATGGCGGCCAAGGCGAAGATCGGCTACGTCCCGCAGGAGATCGCCCTCTACCCCGACCTGACCGGCCGGGAGAACCTGCGCTTCTTCTGCCGCCTGTTCGGCCTGCCGCGCCGGGAGGTGCGCGCGCGGGTGGAGGAGGTGCTCGACCTGGTCGGCCTCGCCGACCGCGCCGACGCCAAGCTCGACACCTACTCGGGCGGCATGAAGCGGCGCATCAACATCGGCGCCGCCCTGCTGCACCGCCCCGAACTGCTGATCCTGGACGAGCCCACGGTCGGCGTCGACCCGCAGAGCCGCAAGTCCATCCTCGACGGCCTCGAGCGCCTGGTGGCCGACGGCATGGCGCTGATCTACACCTCCCACTACATGGAGGAGGTCGAGCGCATCTGCAGCCGGGTCGCCATCATCGACCACGGCTCCATCGTCGCCGAGGGCACCCGCCACGAGCTCGTCGAACTGGTCGGCGGGGCCGACCGGATCGAGCTCACCCTCGACGGCGACGTCGAGACCGCGCTCGCCAAGCTCCGCGGCCTGGGCGGCGTCACCGAGGCGGTCCGCACCTCGGCCGCGTCGGTCCGGCTGATCGCCGAAGGCGGCCGGTACCTGCTGCCCTCGGTCATCTCCACGGTCGACGGCATCGCCGCCGTCACCGCCGTCGAGGTCGTCGAACCCGACCTCGAGGCCACCTTTCTGCACCTCACCGGCAGCACGCTCAGGGACTGACATGTTGCGATCGCTTCTCACGGTGAGCGCCCTGGAGCTCCGGACCCGGGTGCGGGACCGGACCGCCCTGATCATCGCCATCATCGTGCCGGTGGCCATGGCCACCCTGTTCGGGGTCGCCCTCGGCGGCGACGACCCGCCGCTGCGGGCCACCGTCGGCATCGTCGACCAGGACGGCGGCGAGTTCCCGGCCGGCGTCCGCCGCGAGGTCCTGGCGTCCACTGAGCTGTCCGGCGTGCTGACGCTGCGCGACCTGCCCGGCCGCGAGCAGGCCCAGCGTGCCCTCGACGCGGGCGACATCGGGGCCGCGATCATCTTCCCCGCCGGGTTCAGCGACAGCGTCGGGGCGGGCGAGGGCGGCCGGGTCGGCGTGCTGACCTCGGCCGACACGCCGCTCGCCGGGGTGGTCGCGAACGCCGTGGTGGACCGGATCTCCAGCCTGGTGCGGGCCCGCACGCTCGCGGTCCGCGCCTCCCTGGAGGCGGGCGTGCCGGCCGCCGAGGTCAAGGAGTTCGTGGAGCGCAACGGCGCGGCCGGACCGGCGCTGACCCTGGAGAATGACCCGATGGCCGGCGGCAGGGTCGACCTGTCGGTCTACTACGGCGCTGGCATGGCCGCGCTGTTCGCCTTCTTCGTGGTCGGCGCGTCCTTCCGCAGCCTGCTGATCGAACGCAAACAGGGCACCCTCGACCGGATGCGGGCCGGACCGATCCACGGCTGGGTCCCGATCGCGGGCAAGGCCGTCGTCGGCTTCGCCCTCGCGATGGTCAGCGTCTGCGTCACCTGGGGCTCCTCGGTGCTGATCTTCGGCTCCACCTGGGGCGACCCGGTGGCCGTGTTCACCCTGCTGCTCGCGCACGTGCTGGCCGCCACGGCGATCACCATGCTGGTCGCCAGCCGGGCCAGGACCGACGCCCAGGCCGACGGGGTGATCATGGTGATCTCGTTCGTGGCCGCGTTCTTCGGCGGCAGCCTGGTCCCGCTCTACACGCTGCCCGACGTGCTCCAGACGATCGCCCTGTTCACCCCGAACGCCTGGACCACCACCGGGCTCACCGGCCTGGCCGGATCGGGCGCGGGACTGGCCTCGGTGGCCCTGCCGATCGGCGTCCTGCTCGCGATCGCCGTCGCCGCCTTCGGGCTCGCCGCGACCGGCTTCAGGAAGGGACTGCTCGGATGAGACCCCACCCCGTGTTCGCGCTCGTCGCCGCCAACCTGCGCCGCCACTCCCGCGACCGCGTCGGCCTGTTCTTCATCGTGGTGATGCCGTTCGTCAGCATCATCTTCGTCGGCATGGCGCTGGGCGGCGGCGCCGCCGCCTCGCGGTTGCCGGTCGGCGTGGTGGCCCAGGACGCCGATCCGGTCGCCGCCGCCGTCCTGGCGGAGCTGCGCGCGCACCCCGACCTGGAGATCACCGCGGTCGGTGACGAGGAGGAACTGCGGGCCGGCGTCCGGGGAGGGGCGCTGGCCGCCGGGGTCGTCATCCCGCCGGGCTCGACCCGGCTGGAGCTGGTCATGACGCAGTCCAACGGCAGCGGCATGGCCGCCCGCAGCGCCGTGGACGCCTCCGTCGGCCGGGTCGCCGGCGTCATCGAGGCCACCCGCGCCGCCACCTCGGCCGGCGCGACCCCGGCGCGGGCCGCCGAACTGGTGCGCCAGGCGCAGGCCGCCTCGGCCGACGTCGAGGTGGTCAACTCCGACACCGCCTCAGGCACCCCTCGGGGGTTCGCGTACACCGCGCCCGCCAACCTGCTGCTGTTCACGTTCATCAACTCCATGGCCGTCGCCGCCGCGCTCGTCGAGAGCCGCCGCATCGGCATGCTGCCCCGGGCCTTCACCGCGCCGGTGCGGCGCGGGGCCGTGCTGTTCGGCGAGGCCCTCAGCCGCTTCATCGTGGCCGCCGCCCAGGCGGTGCTGATCATGGTGGTGAGCTCGCTGCTGTTCGGCGTCTCCTGGGGCGAGCCGCTCGGCGTCGCCGCCGTCGTGGGCGTCTTCGCCCTGGTCGCCACCGGCGCCGCGATCCTGATGGGCAGCCTGGTGCGCTCGTCGGCGCAGCCGTCGGCGATCGGGCCGCCGCTCGGCATCGTGCTCGGCATGCTCGGCGGCTGCCTGTGGCCCGCCGAGGCGGCCGGCCCGACGCTCGACACCATCGGCCATCTGTTCCCGCACGCCTGGGGGATGGACGCGCTTCTGACTCTTTCCCGGCCCGGGACCGGACTCGCCGACGTGCTGCTCGAGGTCGCGGTCCTGGGCCTCATGGCCGCCGTTCTGCTGAGCCTGTCCCTTGTCCTGTTCAGCCGACGAACGAGAACCCTCTGAGGAGGCAGCACCATGATGAATTCGACTGCCAAGTGGCCCGCCGACATCGCCGGCGTCTACCGATACGCGACCAGCAAAGGCGCCATCGACGCCCTCGACGTGGCGGCCGGTGAGCTCGGCATCGGCATGCGCGAGCTGAACGAGGCGGTGAACCAGCTCGTCGAGAGCCGCCTGTTACGCGCCGTCGACGGCGCCGCCCGCCGGTTCATCCCGGTCGACCCGCAGGTCGCGGCCAACGCCCTGGTCTCCTCGGTCGAGCGGGAGATCTACCAGCGGCGGGAGCTGATCGACCAGATCCGCGACTTCGTCGGCCCGGCGCCCTCGCCGATCGAGTACCTCGCCGGGTCGCTGGAGGTGCGGGGTTTCCTCAAGATGGCCGGCGACGCCTGCCGCACCGAGGTGCTGGTCCTGCAATCGGGCGAGGACGACGCCGAGGAGCTGGCGCGGGCCTACCTGCCACTGCTCTCGCGCGGCGTCACGGTGCGGATCGTCTGCCGGCACCGCAACCGGGCCGACCTGACCACCCGCATGAAGCTCAAGCAGCTCATCGACGCGGGCGCGGCCATCGGCACGGTCAGCCACGTGCCGCGCTCCGCGGTGGTCTTCGACCGGGAGCTGGTCGTGCTGTTCGGCCTGTCGGACGGCGAGACCAACGTGGCGCGGGTGCACAACGACGGCATCGTCGGGTTCCTGCTCGACCTGTTCGACCACCTGTGGGACACCGCGACGCCGCTGGAGGGCCCCGAGTCGGGCTACGCCAACGTCGCCGACGACCTGCGGCAGGCCATCGCCGGGCTGATGGCGAAGGGCTACACCGACGAGGTGGTGGCCCGCAAGCTCGGCATGTCGGTGCGCAGCTGCCGCCGGCACATCGCCACCCTGATGCGTGACCTGGAGGCCACCAGCAGGTTCCAGGCGGGGGTGCAGGCGGCCCGCACGTTCCTGGCCAGCGGCGCCTGAGGGGGGTCCGCCGCGCCGGCGGCGGACCCGTGTTCTCATCGCGTCGCCACCACGACGCCGGCCAGGGCCAGCGCCCGGTCGCAGACCAGGTTCAGCCCTCTGACCAGCTCCTCCACCGTCATGCGGGGGCTCAGGCACATCCTGATGGAGCTGTTGGCGTCCTCCGCGCCCACCCCGATGGCGGTGAGCACGGGTGAGGGTTCCTGGGAGTCGGAGTTGCACGCCGACCCGGTCGACAGCGCCACCGACGGCAGGCTGGCGACCAGGCTCTCGCCGCGCACCCCCGGCAGCACCACGTTCAGCACGTGCGGGACGCCGGCCTCGGGACGGCCGTTGAGGCGCAGGCCGGGGATCCGGCGGGCGAGCAGTTCCAGGGCGGTCGCGCGCAGCAGCGCGACCCGCTTCGTGTCCTCCTCCATGCGGGCGGCGGCCAGCTCGCAGGCCTTGCCGAGGCCGACCGCCAGGTGGGTGGGGATGGTGCCGCTGCGCAGGTCGTACTGGCCGCCGCCGTAGGTGATGGGGCGGAGCCTGCGGCGGATCTCCGGGCGGACGTACAGGACGCCGATGCCCTTCGGGCCGCCGATCTTGTGGGCGGACATGGCCAGGGTGTCGACGGCCGTGCCGGTCACGTCGATCGGGATCCGGCCCGCGGCGGGGGCGGCGTCCACATGCAGCAGGGCGCCGCCCTCGTGGCAGATCGCGGCCATCTCGCGGACCGGCTGGACGGTGCCGATCTCGCTGTTCACCCAGGCGACCGTGGCCAGCCGGGTGTCGAAGTCGACCTGGCCGGCGAACCGGGTCAGGTCGACCACGCCGTCGCCCCGGATCGCCATGGTCCGGACGTCGACGCCGCGCCCGCGCAGCGCGCGGGCGACCGACAACGACGACTTGTGGTCGGTGGGGCAGAACACCGCGTTGACCGGGGCGCGGTCGTCGTGGCGGAACACGCCGAGCAGCGCGATGTTGTTGCTCTCGGTCGCGCCGGAGGTGAACACGACGCCCGACGGGTCGCCGCCGAGGAGCCGCGCGACCGAGTCGGCCGACCCGTCCACCGCCCTGCGGGCACGCTTGCCCAGCAGGTGAGGGGAGGACGGGTTGCCGAACTCCTCGCGCAGATACGGCAGCATCGCGTCGAGCACTTCCTCGTCCACCCGGGTGGTGGCGCAGTTGTCCAGGTAAATGACGTCCATCGTTCCGCCCCTCAGCTCCGGAAGGTGCTGACCGTCACCAGCTTCGAGTAGATCTCGTCGGTGGACATCTCGCCGCTGCCGCCGGGGTCGGCGATCACGACGGTCATGCCGCCCAGGCCGTAGAGGCTGAGCGCGATCTCGACCCCCGTCCGCACCGGGGACATGCACTCGCCCGGGGCGAAGATCACGATGGTCCGGTAGCCGGCCTGGTGGACCTCCGAGATCATCTCGGTGATCTCGCCGGCGCAGCCGGTGACGCCGCAGCTGATCAGCGTGCGGTAGTTGCCCGATTCGTCCAGGAACGAGACCTCGGTGTCCTTGGCGCCGGACTCCAGCACCCGCTTCTCGAGCTTGCCCTGCTTGACGAACTTGTCGGCCGCCTTCTGGAAGCGGTACTTGAGCCACGTCTCCGGGAACGCCAGCGGGTGCTTGCGGCTGGGCAGCACGCTCCCGGCGTCCAGGCCCGCCTCGCGCAGGATGCGCTCGTAGCTCTCGGGCAGGCCGGTGAAGCCGTCGAGGAACTCGGCGCGCAACTCGCTCGCGGGGCGGCCGCCGGTGGGGACGTACTGCCAGTCGTTGACGAGCAGCAGCAGTTTGGCGTCGGTGACGACCTTCGCGTACGAGGTGATCAGGTCGACCGAGAGCTGCCAGGTGTAGGCCGGGAAGACGCCGACCCGGCCGGCGATCCGGTCGCGCATCGTGGCGGAGGTCTGCTCCTCCATGACGCCGGGCACGAGCCGGCCGGTGCCCTCCTCCTCGAACAGCATGAAGTGGCCGCCCATGATGACGAGCTCGTCGAGCTTGGCGGCGGCGAGCTCGCGGTCGATGGCGGTGCGCAGCTCCTGCTCCGAGCCGACGAGCTGGTCGAACTTGCTTATGGATTCCGTGAACAGTTCACTCATGATCGAACTCCGGGGTGTAGTGATTGTCCCGCCAGGGTGCTCAGCGGTGTGCCGCCGGTGAGCTGGTGGAGGGTGACTCCCGACCACCCGAGGTCGTGGAGCAGGGCGAGCACCCGCGGGATCCGCAGGACCCTGCCCCCGGCCTCGGCGTAGTTCCGGGCCGGGTCGACGCCGGCCAGGCCGTTCGCCCGGCCGACGGCGGCCGCCAGGGCCGCCACCGCCTCAGGGTCCGGGACGGCCCCCACGCCGGGCGCCCGGCCGGGCGGCGGCGCCGGGGCGAAGCCGGCCAGGGCCGCGACGTCGCTGATCCGCAGGCCGTCCGGCGTCGCGTCGTAGGTGAGGATCGTGGTCTCCAGGGCGCGCAGGAACCGCTCGACGGCGTCGGCGTCCATGACCGAGGAGGCGGCGTTCATCGCGACCACGACGGAGTCGAGCCACTGGTCGACCCGGACGTAGGTGTCGGTGCCGTGGGTGTCGGCCGCCGGCTGCCAGGTGATGCGGCTGCGCCGCGCGCGCGACTCCAGGGTGGGCTGCTTGATGAAGTTGAACTCCGACGCGAGCCGGGCGCCCTTCCCGGCCAGCAGCTCGACCACCGCGTCGTAGGGCACGTAGGCGTGCTCGCGCGCCTGCTCGAACCGGTCGGCGACGCGGGCGAGCAGCTCGGCGAACGGCGGGTCGTCGCGCACGTCGACGCGCATCAGAAGCGGCGAGAACATGCAGGTCAGGACCTGTGAGTACGGCCCTTCCTCGCGGTTGCCGGTGAACGTCAGATGGTCGAACGACGGGCCGCCGGTGTAGGCGGCCATCAGCGCCGTGTAGGCCGCCAGGTGCACCTGCGACGGCCACACCCGGTGGCGGGCGGCGATGCGCTGCGCGGCGCCCAGCAGGGCGGGGGAGACCAGCGACGCCCGCAGCGTCTCCGCGGGCGGTCCGGGCCGGCGGCGGGCGGCGAACCCGTCGGCCGGCATGCCCTCGATCTCCTTCTCCCAGTACGCCAGCGCCGGCGCCGGGTCGAGGGACGCCTCGTGCCGGGCGAGGTCGGAGGGGCGGTGCCGGACCGGTTCGATCGCGGTGGGCCGCCGGGCGACCACGCCCGCGCAGCTCGCCCACATCTCGCGCTTGAGCTCCGTGACCGTCCACATGTCGACCGCGAGGTGGTTCAGCACCACCACCGCCCGCCGGGGCTCGCCGCCCTCGGTGATGACGACGACCCGGATCGGCCACTCCCCGGCGAGGTCGAACTCGGCCGTGCCGAGCCGTTCCACGACCTCGGCGGGCATGGCGGTGCCGTCCTTCTCCGCCGACAGGACGACGAGGGGGCACGGGCCGGGCGGGCGTACGACCCGGTAGGGGTCGCCGTCGAGGTCGAAGTGGTAGGTGGTGCGCAGCGTCTCGTGCCGGCGCACCGTCTGATTGAGAACCGCCCGGCAGTTCTGGACCGTCAGGCCCGCTGGAATGTCCAGATTGAGAATGATATGTGTATTGTGCCGAGCGTGCGGCGGCAGTTCGTGGTAGCGGAGCCAGATGTAATGCTGGCCCCAGCCGAGATTCGTCTTCATCGGCAGCCCGCTTCCTGCGGTTTGAACGGTTCAGCGTACTCAGGCTAAATGAGAAGCAAGCCCCCGTCCGGCGCCGCCGCTGTCATGTTGTCTGGGGTGAAAAGCTGCCAGAGCACCTCGTTGACAGCCGTCGCGGAATTCGATGAACCTGGACGAGGTAATTCAGCGCAGGGATTTCGAGGAGACCCGTGATGGAAATACCTCACGAGTTCCAGGCCATTCTTCGCCGGCATCTGCCCTACGCCGGGCCGGGTGATCTGGCCGCCGACGACGATCTCACCGCGCTCGGTCTCGATTCGATGGGGGTGGTGCAGTTGCTCGTCGATCTGGAAGACGGATACGACTGGGAACTGCCCGACGACATCCTCGACGAGGAGACGTTCGCCACGGTGGGGTCGTTGTGGACCCGGTTGTCGGCGCTGCTCGGCGCGGCGCGGGCCGGACTCTGAGCCGTGCCGACCCGCCTCGACGACCTGCTGCGGTCCGGCGCCGACGACCACGCGGCGCTCACCTACAAAGACGTGACGCTCACCTACCGCGAGCTGCGGAGCCGGGTCGCGCGGGCGGCCGGGGGGCTGCGCGGGCTGGAGCCCGGCGCCCGGGTCGCCGTCTACGCGGAGAAGCGGATCGAGACGGTCGTGGCGATCTTCGCGGTGGCGGCGGCCGGCGGGGTCGTCGTGCCGATCAACCCGCTCTTCAAGGCGCGGCAGGTCGACTACGTGATCGACGACTGCGGCGCGGTGCTCCTGCTGACCACGCCCGAGCGGGCCCGCACGCTGACCGCCTCGGCGCCCACGGCGATGCTCGACGACCTCGACGCCGGACCGCCGGGCCCCGCCGGGCGCGGCGACGCCTCCCCGGTCGCGGCCATCCTCTACACCTCCGGCAGCACCGGACGGCCGAAGGGCGTCGTGCTGAGCCACGGCAACCTGCTCGCGGGGGCGCGGAGCGTCGCCGGCTACCTCGGCCACACCTCCGACGACGTGGTGCTCGCGGCGCTGCCGCTGAGCTTCGACGCCGGGTTGAGCCAGCTCACCACCGCGTTCCTGGCCGGAGCCCACGTGGTGCTGGTCAACTACCTGCTGCCGCGCGACGTCGTCCGGCTCTGCGCCCGGCACGGGGTGACCGCGCTGACCTGCGTGCCGCCGTTGTGGACGCAGCTCGCCACCCAGAACTGGCCGCCCGAGGCGACGCGCAGCCTGCGGTACTTCGCGAACACCGGCGGCCGCCTGCCCGCCACCACCCTGGCCAGGTTGCGCGAGACGTTCCTGCAGGCCACCCCCTTCCTGATGTACGGCCTGACCGAGGCCTTCCGGTCCACCTACCTCGACCCCGCCGAGATCGACCGCCGGCCCGGCTCGATCGGCAAGGCGATCCCCGGCGCGGAGGTCCTCGTCGTGCGGGCCGACGGTTCGGCCTGCGACCCCGGCGAGGAGGGGGAGATCGTGCACCGGGGCCCGCTGGTGTCACTCGGCTACTGGAACGACCCGGCCCGCACGGCCGCGCGGTTCCGGCCGTTCCCGCCCGGCGCCGACGAGATCGCCGTCTGGTCGGGCGACGTCGCCTACCGCGACGACGACGGCTTCATCTACTTCGTGGGGCGCACCGACGAGATGATCAAGACCTCCGGCTACCGGCTCAGCCCCACCGAGGTGGAGGAGGCGGCCTACGCCACCGGCCTGGTCGCCGAGGCCGTCGCGGTCGGCGTGCCGGACGAGGAACTGGGCGAGCAGGTGGCGCTGCACGCCGTGCTCACCGCCGCCACCACCCCCGACGAACTGCGCCGGGCGATGGAACGCGACCTGCCCCGGTACATGGTGCCGCGCCGGTTCATCCTCGCCGACGCGCTGCCCCGCTCGGGCAACGGCAAGTTCGACCGCGCCGAGCTCCGCCGCCGGGCGCTGCGATGAGCTGGGAAGGCCACCGCGACGGGCAGCTGACCGTCGGCGGCGTTCCCGCCGGAACGCTCGCCGCCCGCGTCGGGAGCACGCCGTTCTTCGCCTACGACCGCGACCTCGTCACCCGCCGGGTCGCCCTCCTGCGCACGGTCTTGCCCGCCGAGGTCGAGCTGAACTACGCCGTCAAGGCCAACCCGATGCCCGCCCTGCTCCAGCACCTGAGCGGCCTGGTCGACGGCTTCGACGTGGCCTCGGCCGGGGAGCTGAAGCACGCGCTCGACACGCCGGTGCCCCCCGCGCGGATCGGTTTCGCCGGGCCGGGCAAGACCGTCGGCGAGCTGACCCAGGCGGTCGCGGCCGGCGTGACGGTGGAGCTGGAGTCGGAGACCGAACTGGCCCGGGTGCGCGCGATCGGCGCGGAACTTGGGATTCCCGCCCGGATCGCGATCCGGGTCAATCCCGACTTCACCGTGCGGGGCTCCGGCATGCGCCTGGGCGGCGGGCCGCAGCAGTTCGGCATCGACGCCGAACGGGTGCCGCAGGTGCTCGCCCGGCTGGGCGACGACGTCGACTTCCAGGGGTTCCACGTCTTCGCGGGCTCCCAGAACCTGCGCGCCGACCACATCTGCGAGGCGCAGCGGCACACCGTCGACCTGGTCCTCGGGCTCGCCGAGGTGTCGCCGCCCATCCGCTACCTCAACCTCGGCGGCGGGTTCGGCATCCCCTACTCGCGCCGCGACCAGCCCCTCGACCTGGCGCCGATCGGCGACAACCTGGCCCGGCTGCTGCGCGAGCGCGTCACGCCGCGGTTGCCGGAGGCCCGCGTCGTCGTCGAACTCGGGCGCTACCTGGTCGGCGAGGCCGGCGTGTACGTCACCCGGGTCGTGGACCGCAAGGAGTCGCGGGGCACGACCTTCGTGGTCGTCGACGGCGGCATGCACCACCAACTGGCGGCCTCGGGGAACCTCGGGCAGGTGATCCGGCGCAACTATCCGATGGCCGTCGCCGACGGCGTCGGGCGGCCCGTCGACCCCCCGGTCACCGTGGTCGGCCGCCTGTGCACCCCGCTCGACCTGCTCGGCGACCGGGTGGAACTCCCGCGCGTCGACGTCGGCGACCTGGTCGTCGTCTTCCAGGCCGGCGCCTACGGCCTGACCGCGAGCCCCACGGGCTTCCTCAGCCACCCGGCGCCGGTCGAGATCCTCGTCTGAGAAAGGGGCGCCGGGGCGCCCCTTCCGCTACGGCAGCGGCACGGTCGCGGGGAACAACGACGGCGCCAGGGCCGCCTGGTCGACGTCCCACAGATCCTTGAGGCTGGTCTCCGGGGCCGTCGCCGCCATCTGGACGCCGAGCGCGATCGTGCGCATCATCCCGGCCATGCTCTCGGCCGAGATGATGGTCGGGTCGGCGAGCATGAAGACACTGGTCCGGCCGTTGGCGACCGTCACCCTGACCCGGAACGGCTGGCCGTACTGCTGCGCCAGCGGCGTCCACGACAACTCGGCCGGAACGTCGCTGGTGGCGTCGGACGGCCGGCGGTCGAGCTGCACGTAGTTGAACCAGCAGCGGAACAGCTGGTTCACCCAGCAGTCGTGCGTCAGCTCGACGCCGCGCTCCGCGGCGACCTCCGCGGCGAGCGCGGCGATCCGGTCGAAATCGTAGGAGGAGTAGCGGTACGCCTTCGCCCCGGCCCAGTGGAGGCGCTTGACGTGCTCGCCCAGCGGCGATCCCGGGTCGACGGTCGTGACGACCGGGATGAGCTGGTTCATCGTGCCGATCACATGGTGGTGCTCCGGCGAGAACCGGTTGGAGGCCATCAGGCTCATCGTCACCCTGTCGGTGTCGGTGTGCCGGGCCAGCCCGGCCGCGACCAGCGCCATCACCAGCGCGGGCGCGGTGACGCCGAGCCGCTTGGCGGCCAGCGCGGCCAGCCCGCCGAGGCGGTGGGAGTGCAGGGTGGCCTCGATCCGGTCGCGCTTGACCTTGGCCGGCAGCGTCGGCAGCGGGTCGGCCAGGACGTCGCCGAGGGCGCGCCGCCAGTAGCGTTCCGACGCCTCCTGCCGGTCGCGCCACCGCTCGCCGCGCTGCTCGACCGCCAGTTCTCTCGGCGTGGGCCCGAGTTCGGCCACCGCCCCCGGGTCGGCGATCAGGGCGCTGAACTGGTCGGTCAGGTGGTTGATCGACCAGACGTCCATGATCAGATGGGAGAACGACAACGCCAGGAACACGGCCGAGCCGTTGGTGGTGATCATGCGCCCGCGCCAGCACAGGCCGCCCTCCATCGCGAACGGCTCGGCGCAGAGTTCGTCCTTGGTGTCCTCCGGGTCCTCCCAGTCGCGGACCACCCGGTCGATGCGCTCGATCGGCAGTTCGGCCGACTCGTGCACCCGCTGCACCGGCTGCCCGTCGACGACGTGGTAGGTCGTGCGCAGCGGCTCGTGCCGGTCCATCAGCACCCGCAGCGCGTTCTCGACCCGGGCCATCGGCAATCCCCGCAGGTCGCAGACGATGGGGAGGTTCGCGTCCTGCATCCAGTCGTCGGGATAACGCTCGATCTCGCGCCAGCTGAAGAGCTGGCCGTGGCTGAGGGGGGCGTCGGCGGGCATCGGTTCTCCTAGCGGTTCGTGACGGACTGCCGTCCGTGCCACAACACGTAGATGGCGACGGCGACGGCGATCTCGAACATGGTCCCCAGCGTGACCAGGCTCGCCACGTCGGCGTGGATCAACGGCAGCCCGCGCAGATCCTGCATCAGGCTGAACGCGATCAGTCCGGCGTGCGACCCCGCGACGGTCCAGGTGAGCCGCACCCTGACCTGCGGCGGCCGCACCCAGCCGGTGCGGCGGGCCAGCGGCCGCAGCACCGCGGCGGACACCACGGCGACCGGCAGCGCCTGCGCCGCCAGGAACGCCGTGACGTCGCCGCCGGTGGCGAGCGCGCCCGCGCCCCCGGCCAGGGTGACCACGGCGCCCCACCGCAGCGCCGAGAGCAGTTCCGGCTCGGTCCGCCGTGAGATCGCCAGGAGCACGCAGACCACCACACCGGCCGCCCAGACGGCGGCCACCAGCGGGTCGACCCCCCGGAGCAGGAACAGCACGCCGCCGGCGACCGGCCAGACCCCGGCCGAGACGGCCCAGAGCAGCGCCGGATCGAATGGCGGGCTCACGTTTCCGGACCCGGCCTCTTCTCGCAAAGAGTTCTCCCAAAAGAGATGGTTATTCGATTTCGGTCGAGAATAGCGCGTCGTACTGGCATCAGAGCTCGCGCGTGCGGTCGTGTCAAGGCTGTTTCCCCTGGACGACGTTGGCAGCTAGCTACTGGCAACAAGGTGCCAGCACACGATCGTGGCCCGGCGCGGGGAGCCGCCCGTAGGGTCGCAGTAACTCCAGCGGTGACCATTTGAATAACGCTCGTGTCCGTTATTTTCCCCGGATGCATTTTAGCGGCTTGAGGTGGCGCATTCATGGTTCAGGACTCGATTCAGTCGGACGCCCGGCGCGATTCGTCGGTCGAGCCGATCGCCGTGGTGGGCATTTCCTGCCGGCTTCCGCAGGCGGACACCCCCGAGCGTTTCTGGCGTCTTCTCCGCGAGGGCGTCGACGCGGTGACCGAGGTGCCCGCCGGCCGGTGGCCGGACGCGCCCGCCGACACCCGGGGCGCATTCGTCGGCGACGTGGACCGTTTCGACGCCGCCTTCTTCCGCATCTCCCCGAACGAGGCCGCCGCCATGGACCCGCAGCAGCGGCTGGTCCTGGAACTGGCCTGGGAGGCGCTGGAGAACGCCCGGCTCGCCCCCACCGCCCTGCGCGACGCGGCGGCCGGGGTGTTCATCGGCGCGATCTCCAACGACCACGCCGCCCTGCTCGGCGACCCCGGGCGGCACACCTACATCGGCGCCAACCGCGCCATGATCGCCAACCGGGTCTCCTACTTCCTGGGACTGCGCGGCCCGAGCCTCACGCTCGACACCGGGCAGTCGTCGTCGCTGGTGGCGGTGGAGCTGGCGTGCGAGAGCCTGCGCCGGGGCGAGACCGCCCTGGCCCTGGCCGGCGGCGTCAACCTGAACCTGCTCGCCCAGACCACCGCCGCCATCGGCAGCTTCGGCGCGTTGTCGCCCGACGGCCGCTGCCACACCTTCGACAGCCGCGCGAACGGATACGTGCGCGGCGAGGGTGGCGCGCTCGTCGTGCTCAAGCCGCTCGCGGCGGCGCTCGCCGACGGCGACCCGGTTCACTGCGTGATCCTCGGCGGGGCCGTCAACAACGACGGCGGCGGCGACGGCCTGACCGTGCCGAGCGCCCGCGCCCAGCAGGAGGTCATCACGCTGGCCCGCCGCTCGGCCGGGGTCAGCCCTGCCGAGGTCCAGTACGTCGAGCTGCACGGCACCGGCACGAAGGTGGGCGACCCGATCGAGGCCGCCGCCCTCGGCGCCGCCCACGCCGGATCGCGCGCCCCGGGCGACCCGCTGCTGGTCGGCTCGGTCAAGACGAACATCGGCCACCTCGAAGGCGCGGCGGGCATCGCCGGCCTGCTCAAGGTCGTGCTCAGCCTCAAGAACCGCGAACTCCCGGCCAGCCTCCACTTCGAGCGCCCGAACCCCGACATCCCCTTCGCCGACCTGGCCCTCCAGGTGGTCGGGTCGTCCCGCGCGTGGCCCGCCCCCGGCGGGCGGCTGGTCGCCGGCGTCAGCTCGTTCGGCATGGGCGGCACCAACTGCCACCTGGTCCTCGCCGAGGCCCCCGCGAGCGCCGCATCCCCGGCCGCCGAGGGCACCGGCGCCGGGTTGCCGTGGGTGATCTCCGCGCGGTCGGCCGAGGGGCTCCGGGCGCAGGCCGCCCGCCTCCGCGACCGGATCGACGGCGAGCCCGCGATCGGCGCCGCCGACGTGGCGCTCTCGCTGGTGCGGACCCGGGCGCAGTTCGAGCACCGGGCGGTCGTCCTGGGCGAGGGCCGCAGGGAGGCGCTCGACGCGTTCGCCGCCGGGCGGCCCGGCGAGTCGCTGGTGAGCGGATCGGCCGTCTCCGGGCAGCGGGCGTTCGTCTTCCCCGGCCAGGGGTCGCAGTGGGCGGGCATGGCCGCGGAGCTGCTCGACGGCTCGCCGGAGTTCGCCGCGCTCGTCGCCTCCTGCGACGCCGCGCTCGCGCCGTTCGTCGACTACTCGGTTCTGGACGTCCTGCGCGGCGCCCCCGGCGCTCCCGGCCTCGACCGGGTCGACGTGGTGCAGCCCGCGTTGTGGGCGGTCATGGTGTCGCTCGCCGGGTTGTGGCGGGCCAACGGCGTCGAACCCGACCTGGTCCTCGGGCACTCGCAGGGCGAGATCGCCGCGGCCACCGTCGCGGGGGCGCTGAGCCTGGAGGACGGGGCGCGGGTGGTGGCGCTCCGCAGCCGGGCCATCGCCGGCATCGCCGGCCTCGGCGCCATGATGTCGGTCGGCGCGCCGCTCGACGTCGTCGAGGAGGCCGTGCGGCCGCTGGCGCCGCAGGTGGGCGTGGCCGCGTTCAACGGCCCGCGCTCGGCGGTCGTGTCCGGGCCGCGCGCGGTCCTGGCCGACCTGGGGGAGCGGCTCGCCGCCGACGGGCACCGGGTCAAGCTGCTGCCGGTCGACTACGCGTCCCACTCGCCCGAGGTCGAGAGCATCCGCGACGAGGTGATCGCCGCGCTCGCGCCGATCAGGCCGGTGCGCTCGGCGATCCGGTTCGTCTCCACCCTCACCGGCGAGCCGATGGACACCTCCGGGCTCGACGCCGGGTACTGGTACTCCAACCTGCGGCAGCCGGTCAGGTTCGCGCAGGCCACCCGGTCGGCGCTGGACCTGGACGCTGCCCTGTTCGTCGAGTGCAGCCCGCATCCGGTGCTCGGCGCGAGCGTCGCGGCCACCGCCGAGGCGGCCGAGCTCGACGTCGCGGTCGTCGGGTCGCTGCGGCGCGGCGAGGGCGGGCCCGAGCGGTTCACGCGGTCGCTGGCCGAGGCGTACACCTGGGGCGCGCCGGTCGACTGGGCGGCGCGGGGCGAGGCCGGGGCCCGGCTGGTCGACCTGCCGACCTACCCCTTCCAGCGCCGCCAGTTCGGTTCTGCCGCGATCCTGTCCCGGCCCGCCGCCGCAGCGGTCACCGCGGCCGAGGCCCCCGTCGCGCCGGCCGGGTTGTCGCGGCGCGAGATCCGCGAGCTGGTGCTCGCCACCGCCGCGGGCGTGCTCGGGCACCAGGACGCCTCGGGCGTGGAGCCGCACCGGACGTTCAAGGACCTCGGTTTCGAGTCGGTCGCCGCGGAGGAGCTGCGGGCCCGGCTGCGCACCGCGCTCGGGACGCGGCTGCCTGCAGGGCTCGTGTTCGACCACCCGACGCCCGACCGGCTGGCCGACCACCTGTACACGCTGACCAGCGGCGACGTGGCCGAGGCCGCGCCGGCCGAGGCGGCGGGGACCGACGGCGACCCGATCGTGGTGGTCGCGATGGGCTGCCGCTACCCCGGCGGCGTGACGACGCCCGAGGAGCTGTGGCGGCTGGTGCGCGCCGGGGCCGACGCCGTCGGCGAGTTCCCCGAGGACCGGGGCTGGGACCTCGACGCGCTGTCGGCCACCAGCGACACCCGGCACGGCGGCTTCCTCAGCGGCGCCGACCTGTTCGACGCCGGGTTCTTCGGGATCAGCCCGCGCGAGGCGATCGGCATGGACCCCCAGCAGCGGCTGCTGATGGAGGTCTCCTGGGAGACCGTCGAACGCGGCGGCCTCGACCCGGCCACCCTCGAAGGCACCCCCACCGGCGTCTTCGTCGGCGCGATGTCCTCCGACTACGGGCCGCGCCTGCACCAGCCCACCGGCGTCGCCGACGGCCACCTGCTGACCGGCACCGCCCTCAGCGTCGCCTCCGGCCGGATCGCCTACGCGCTCGGCCTGCGCGGCCCCGCGATCACCGTCGACACGGCGTGCTCGTCGTCGCTGGTCGCGATCGTGCTGGCCATGCAGGCGCTGCGGCGCGGCGAGTGCTCGCTGGCGCTGGCCGGGGGCGCGACCGTGATGTCCAACCCCGGGCTGTTCGTCGAGTTCAGCCGGCAGGGCGGGCTGGCCGCCGACGGCCGCTGCAAGGCGTTCTCCGCCCAGGCCGACGGCACCGGCTGGGGCGAGGGCGTGGGCATGCTGCTGCTCGAACGGCAGTCCGACGCGGTCCGCAACGGCCACCCGGTCCTGGCCGTCCTGCGCGGCGGCGCGATCAACCAGGACGGCGCGAGCAACGGCCTCACCGCGCCGAGCGGCCAGGCTCAGCGGGAGGTCATCCGCCAGGCTCTCGCGGACGCCCGGTTGTCGCCCGCCGACGTCGACGCGGTCGAGGCGCACGGCACCGGCACCCGCCTCGGCGACCCCATCGAAGCCGAATCGATCATCGCCGCCTACGGCGCGGACCGCGACCCGGAGCGGCCGGTCTGGCTCGGCTCCCTGAAGTCGAACGTCGGCCACACCCAGGCCGCGGCCGGGGTCGGCGGCCTGATCAAGATGGTCAAGTCCCTGGAGCACCGCACGCTCCCGCGCACCCTGCACGCCGACGAGCCCACTGCGCAGGTCGACTGGTCGGCGGGCCACGTGCGCCTCCTCACCGAACCGGTCGCCCTGCCCGGCGACCGCCCGCTCCGCGCGGCCGTCTCCAGCTTCGGCATCAGCGGCACCAACGCCCACGTCATCCTCGAACGCCCGGCCGAGCCGGCACTGCCGGGGCGGGAGCGGCCGGAGCAGGAACCGGTCGCGCCGGACTCGGCGGCCTCCGCGAGCATCACGGGACCCACGACTTCCGCGGGCTCCGCGCTGGTCTGGGTGCTCTCGGCCAAGACCGAGAGCGCGCTCCGGGAGCATGCGGCGCGCCTCGGCGCGTTCGCCGAGGACGCCGCCGACGAGGATCTCGTCGCGGCCGGGCCGCTGCTGGCGCGGCGGGCGGCCTTCGCGCACCGCGCCGTCGTGGTGGCGAAGGACCGGGCCGACCTCCGCGAAGGGCTGGCGGCCGTCGCCGCCGGCACGCCGCACGCGGCCGTGGTCACGGGCGTCGCCCCGGGCTCGGTCCAGCCGGTGTTCGTCTTCCCCGGCCAGGGGTCGCAATGGGCCGGGATGGCCGTCGAGCTGCTCGCGTCCAGCGCCGTGTTCCGGGAGCACCTGACCCGGTGCGACGACGCGCTCCGGCCGTACACCGGCTGGTCGGTGGCGGACGTGCTGCGGGAGGCAGAGGGCGCGCCGAAACTGGAGGGCTCCGACGTCATCCAGCCGGTGCTGTTCGCCGTGATGGCCTCGCTGGCCGGACTCTGGCGGTCGGTCGGGGTCGACCCCACCGCCGTGGTCGGGCACTCGCAGGGCGAGATCACCGCGGCCTACGTCGCGGGGGCGCTGTCGCTGGAGGACGCGGCCAAGGTCGTGGCCCTGCGCAGCAAGGCGCTGATGAAGCTCGGCGGCACCGGCGGCATGCTCGCCGTCTCGCTGCCCGCCGACCGGATCGACCTCACTCGCTGGGACGGCCGCTTGTGGCCCGCCGTGTACAGCGGCCCGGCCAGCACCGTCGTCGCCGGCGACCTCGACGCGCTCGCCGAGTACGCGGCGGAGTGCGGCGAGACCGTGCGGACCCGGCCGGTCGCGATCGACTACGCCGCGCACACCCCGCACATCGCGGCGCTGCGCGAGGAACTGCTGGCCACGCTCGGCGACGTCACGCCGCGCCCGACCGAGGTCGCCTTCTGCTCGGCCCGCGACGGCGTGTTCATCGACCCCGCCGAGCTCACCGCCGACTACTGGTTCACCAGCCTGCGCACCCCGGTCCGGTTCCAGCAGGCCGTCGAGGCGTTCGACGGCCACCCGGTCTTCATCGAGGCCAGCCCGCACCCGACGCTGACCGGGCACGTCCAGGACACCCTGGCGGCGGCCGACCGGCCGGGCGGCGCCACCGGCACGCTCCGGCGCGACCAGGGCGGTCTCGCGCGGTTCCTGACGGCGGCCGCCCACGCGTACACCCTGGGCGCGGACGTCGACTGGGCCGCCGCGCTCGACGGCGGGCCGGGCCACCACGTCGACCTGCCCACCTATCCGTTCGAGCGCAGCCGCCACTGGCTCGGCGGCGACGTCCCGGCGGGCCTGGGGGCCTCGGGGCATCCGCTGCTCGGCGCGGTCGTGGCGCTGGCCGGCGACGACGGCCTCCTGCTCAGTGGACGGTTGTCGCGCGGCGGCGCCCCCTGGCTGGGCGACCACGCCGTCGACGGCGAGGCGATCCTGCCCGGCACCGCGTTCCTGGAGTTCGCGCTGGCCGCCGCCGAGGCGGCCGACTGCGAGGAGGTCGAGGAGCTGACGATCGAGGCGCCGCTGCCGCTGCGGGGCGCGTGGTCGGTCGAGGTCCAGGTCGCGGTCGCCCGCGCCGACGAGCAGGGGCGGCGCGGGTTCACGATCCACGCCCGCCCGACGGGAGACGCCGAGAACCCGTGGACCCGGCACGCGTCGGGCGCCCTCGCCCCGTCGGCCCCGGCGCTCACCGGCGCGCCCTGGTCGCCCGGCACGCCCGTGGACGTCGCCGACGCCTACGCCCGCCTGGCCGAGCACGGCTACCACTACGGCCCCGCCTTCCAGGGCCTGCGCGCCGCCTGGCGGTCGGGCGCGGACACCTTCGTGGAGGTCGCGCTGCCCGAGCCGCTGCGCGGGGAGGGCTTCACCCTCCACCCGGCGCTGCTGGACGCCGCCCTCCACCTCCTGGTGCTGGAGGCCGCCGACGAGGCCCGCGACCCCGGCACGCTGCTGCTGCCCTTCTCCTGGACCGGGGTCCGGGTGTCCGCCCGGGGCGCCGACTCGCTCCGGGCGCGTCTGTCGGGCGACTCCCTGACCTTCTACGACGCCAGCGGTCTGCCGATCGCCGAAGCCGACGCCCTGCACCTGCGCAGGGTGGCCCGGGGCGCGACCCGGCCCGCCGCCGAGACCTACGGCCTCGACTGGGTCGAGTCGGAGACGCCGGCCGCCGAGCTGGGCGACCAGCGCTGGGCCGTCGTCGGGATCGACGCCTTCGCCGACGAGATCGGCGCGGCGCTGGAGGAGGCCGGGGTGGCGGCCCCCCGCAGCTACGACCTGGTGTCCGTCGCGGAGATGTCCGTCAGCGGCGTGCCGCCCACCGTGCTGGCGCCCGTCTCGACGGACGACGACGACCTGCCGTACGGCGCGCACGACGGCCTGAACGAGGCGCTCAACCTCATCCAGGCGTGGGTCGGCGACGACCGGTTCTCCGGGTCGCGGCTGGTGTTCGTCACCCGGGGGGCACGGAGTTCCCCGGCGGGCGGCGCGCTCTGGGGGCTGGTGCGCTCCGCGCAGTCGGAGCACCCGGGACGGTTCGTCCTGCTCGACGTCGAAGAGGGCTTTACCGCCTGGGGTTCGGCCGCCGCCGCCGTCGGGGCGGGCGAGACGCAGCTCGTGACGGAGGACGGCGCGGTCCTGGTTCCCCGCCTGGCCCGCCGGACCGTCGCCGCGGCGCCCGGGTCCGGCCTGGGCGACGGCACCGTGCTCGTCACCGGCGGGACCGGCGGGCTGGGCCCGCTGATCGCCCGGCGGCTGGTCGACCGGCACGGCGTCCACGATCTGCTGCTGGTCTCCCGGCGCGGCCCCGACGCGCCCGGCGCGGCCGAGCTGCGCGCCGAGCTGGAGGCCGGGGGCGCGAACGTCACCATCGCCGCCTGCGACGTGTCCGACCGGACCCGGCTGAAGGCGCTGCTCGCCGGCCACCGGGTCACCGCCGTCGTGCACGCCGCCGCGGTCCTGGACGACGTCACCGTCGAGGGCATGTCGGCCGGCCGCCTGGACACCGTCTTCGCGCCGAAGGCCGACGCCGCCTGGCACCTGCACGAGCTCGTCCCCGACGCGACCGCCTTCGTGCTGTTCTCCTCGGTGGCGGCCGTGCTCGGCAACCCCGGCCAGGGCAACTACGCCGCCGCGAACGCCTTCCTCGACGCGCTCGCCGCGCACCGCCACTCCCTCAACCTGCCGGCGGTCTCGATCGCCTGGGGCCTCTGGGACACCGGAACGGGCATGTCCGGCACGTTGTCGGAGGCCGACACGGCCCGCCTGGTCCGCGCCGGCATCGCCCCGATGAGCGCCGAGCAGGGGCTGGAGCTCTTCGACGCGGCCCTCACCGCCCAGGAGCCCCTCCTGGTGGCCGCGACCTGGGACCGCGCCGGGCTCCGCGCCAAGGCGGCGGCCGGCGAACTGCCCCCGCCGCTGCGCGGGCTGGTCCGCGCCCCGGGCCGGACCGCGGCCAAGGCCGCCGAGCAGGCGACCGGACGGGCCGGCCTGGCCGAGAGCCTGGCCCACCTCACCCCCGGCGACGCGCGGGCCCGCCTGATCGACGTCGTCCGCGCGCACGTCGCCGCGGTCCTGGCGCACGGCGGCGCGGGCAGCGTCGGCGTCGACCGCTCCTTCAGCGAACTCGGCTTCGACTCCCTCACCGCCGTCGAGCTGCGCAACCGGCTCACCACCGACACCGGGTTGCGGCTCTCGCCGACGCTGATCTTCGACCATCCCACCGTCGAGGCCCTCGCCGACCACCTGTTCCACACCCTGGCCCCCGCCGGGCCCTCCGCCGAGGACACGCTGCGCGCCGCGCTGGAACAGGTCGCGTTCATGGTCGCCGCCGCCAACGGCGACGGCGACTCCCTCCGCGAAAAGCTCGTCGCGATTCTGCAGAGCGGCCTGGAAACCTTCGGGGCCGCCCCGACCACCAGGCTCCGAGCACGGCCGAGCGGCACCTCGGACGCGGCGGAGCGACTCAGCTCCGCCTCGGACGAGGAGATCTTCGCCCTGCTCGACGACCGGGCCAAGGCGTCACCCCTGAGGTCCTCACCGGAAAGGTCCGAACATGGCGACTGAGGACAAGCTGCGCGAATATCTCAAGCGCGCGATCGTCGAGTTGGCGGAGACCCGGCAACGGCTCAGCGACAGCGACGACCGCCGGCACGAACCCATCGCGATCGTCGGCATGGCCTGCCGCTACCCGGGCGGGGTCACCAGCCCGGAGGAGTTGTGGGACCTGGTCGCCGCGGGCGGCGACGCCGTCGGCGAGATGCCCGCCGACCGAGGCTGGGACGTCGAGGGCATCTACGACCCCGACCCGGAGGCGATGGGCAAGACCTACTCCCGGCACGGCGGCTTCCTCTACGACGCCGGCGACTTCGACACCGCGTTCTTCGGGATGAGCCCGCGCACCGCGCTGGCCACCGACCCGCAGCACCGGCTCGTGCTGGAGACCTCCTGGGAGGCGTTCGAGCGGGCCGGCATCGACCCGGCCACCCTGCGCGGCAGCCTCACCGGCGTCTACGTCGGCAACATGTACAGCGACTACTCCTCGCGGTTCACCGACGGCGCGGTCCCCGAGGGCGTCGAGGGCACGCTGCTGGTGTCGAGCGCGCCGAGCGTGCTGCCGGGGCGGGTGTCCTACACCTTCGGGCTGGAGGGCCCGTCGATCTCGGTCGACACGGCCTGCTCCTCCTCGCTGGTCGCCATCCACCTCGCGGTCCAGGCGCTGCGGCGCGGCGAGTGCACGATGGCCCTGGCGGGCGGCGTCACCGTGATGGCCACCCCCGACTCCTTCGTCGAGTTCTCCCGCCAGCGCGCCCTCGCGCCCGACGGGCGGTGCAAGTCGTTCTCCGCCGACGCCGACGGCGTCGCCTGGGCCGAGGGCGCCGGCATCCTGCTGCTGGAGCGGCTCTCGGACGCCCGCCGCAACGGCCGCCGCGTGCTGGCCGTCATCCGCGGCTCGGCCGTCAACCAGGACGGCGCCAGCAACGGGCTCACCGCACCGAACGGCCCCGCCCAGGAGAAGGTCGTCGAGCAGGCGCTCGCCGACTCCCGGCTGGACGCCCGCGACATCGACGCCGTCGAGGCGCACGGCACCGGCACCCGGCTCGGCGACCCGATCGAGGCGGGGGCGCTGCTGGCGACGTACGGGCAGGGCCGGTCGAAGGACGCCCCGCTCTGGCTGGGCTCGGTGAAGTCGAACATCGGCCACTCCCAGGCCGCCGCCGGGGTGGCCGGCATGATCAAGATGGTGCTGGCGATGCGGCACGGCGTGCTGCCCCGCACGCTGCACGCGGAGAACGCCACCCCCGAGATCACCGAGAACGTCCAGCTCCTCAACAGCGCCCGCCGCTGGTTCCGCGAGGGCCGCCCGCGCCGGGCCGGCGTCTCCTCCTTCGGCATCGGCGGCACGAACGCGCACGTCATCGTCGAAGAGGCGCCCGAGCAGCCGGAGCCGCAGGTCCAGGCCCCCGCGGTCGTCGGCGCCCCGCACGCCTGGCTGCTCAGCGCCCGCACCGCCACGTCGCTGCGCGAACAGGCCGCCCGCCTGCACCGGCTCGTCAGCGCCGACCCGACGATCACCCCCGCCGACGTCGCGCACGCCCTCGCCACCCGGCGGGCCAGGTTCGAGCACCGGGCCGTCGTCGTCGGCCACGACAGGGAGGCCCTGCTGGCCCGCCTCGGCGGGCACCTCCAGAACGAGCAGATCACCGGCACCGCGCCCGACCGCCCCCGGCTGGCGTTCCTGTTCACCGGGCAGGGCGGCCAGCGGGCCGGCATGGGCCGCGAGCTGGCCGCCGCCTCACCCGTCTTCGCCGCCGCGCTCGACGAGGTCTGCGCCGCCCTCGACCGCTACCTCGACCGGCCGCTGCTCCAGGTGATGTGGGCCGAACCCGGCACGCCCGACGCGGCGCTGCTGAACAAGACCCGCTACACCCAGCCCGCGCTGTTCGCCTACGAGGTGGCCGCCTACCGGCTGCTTGAATCGCTCGGCGTCACCCCCGACTTCGTGGCCGGCCACTCCGTCGGCGAGTTCGCCGCCGCGCACGTGTCCGGCGTCTGGTCGCTCGCCGACGCGGCCCGGCTGATCGCCGCCCGGGGGCGGCTCATGCAGGCCCTGGACGTGCCCGGCGCGATGGTCGCCATCGAGGCGAGCGTCGAGGAGGTGCGCCCCGGGCTGACCGGCCAGGTCGGCGTCGCGGCCGTCAACGGGCCCGCCTCCGTCGTCGTCTCGGGTCCCGAGGAGGCGACGCTCGCGGTGGGGGCGCGCTGGCGCGAACTCGGCCGCCGCACCCGCCGGCTGCCGGTCAGCCACGCCTTCCATTCCGCGCTGATGGAGCCGATGCTCGCCGCGTTCGAGGCCGAACTGCGCACCGTGCTGTTCACCGAGCCGCAGTTCCCGGCCGCCACCAACCTGGGCCCCGACGCGAGCTGGACGCAGCCGTCGTACTGGCTCGACCAGATCCGGCAGGCGGTCCTGTTCCAGCCGTTGATCGCGCAGCTGGAGGCGGCGGGCGTACGCGCCTTCCTGGAGGTCGGGCCCGAGGCGGTGCTGGCCGGGATGGCGCACGACTGCGTCACCGGCCCCGGCGCGGTGATCGCCTCGCTGCACCGCCGTCAGCGCCCCGAGCCCGACGCGCTCGTCGACTGCCTCGCCCGCATGGCCGTCGCCGGGGTCCCGGTCGACTGGGCGGCGCTGTCGGGCGGCGGCGCGCACGTCGAGCTGCCCACCTACGCCTTCGACCGCGAGCGGTTCTGGCTCAGCTCGCTCCTGCGCACCGGCGACGTCACGTCGGCCGGGCTGCGCGACGCCGGCCACCCCCTGCTGGGCGCGGCCGTCGACCTCGCCGACGACGGCACCACGATCCTCACCGGACGGCTCGCCGCCTCGTCGGCGCCCTGGCTGGGCGAGCACGTGATGCTCGGCTCGGCCGTGCTGCCCGGCGCCGCGCTGGTCGACCTGGTGCTGGACGTGGGCGGCCGGATCGGCTGCGACGAGATCGAAGAGATCATGTTCGAGGCCCCGCTGGTGCTGCCCTCGCGCGGCGCGGTCGACGTGCAGGTCGTGCTCCAGCACGCCGACGGCCCCCGCCCGATCCGGGTCTACTCCCGGCCCGCCGGGGAGCCCGACGCCGTCTGGACCCGGCACGTCTCCGGCCTCGTCAGCGCCGCGCCCACCCCGGTGACGGCCGCCTGGGCCGCCGAGTGGCCGCCCGCCGGCGCCGTCCCGATCCCCGTCGACGGCGGCTACGAGCGGCTGGCCGACCTCGGCTACGAGTACGGCCCCGCCTTCCAGGCCGTCCGGGCCCTCTGGCGGCACGGCGAGGACCTGCTCGCCGAGGTCGCCCTCGACGACGACCAGGACGTCGCCGGGTACGGCGTCCACCCCGCGCTCCTGGACGCGATGTTCCACCCCATGCTGCTGGCCGACCCGGCCGCCGCCGCCGAACTCCGCCTGCCGTTCGAGTTCCGCGGGGTGCGGCTGCTGGCCGCGGGGGCCCGCCGCCTGCGGGTCAGGCTCGCCTCCATCGACGCCGACGGGTGCTCCGTCGAGGCGGCCGACGGCCGGGGGCAGCCGGTGTTCGCGATGGACTCCCTCCGGGCCCGGCCGGTCCCGGCCTCGGCGCTGGCCGCCTCGACCGGCCCCGCGCCGCACGGGGTCGACTGGGTGGAGGTGAGCGGACCGGCCGGCAACGGTTCCGGGTTCGCGTTCCTCGACCCCGAGCACCTGCCGTCGCTGGAGCCGGTGCCCGAGTTCGTGGTGACCACCCTGACCGCCGACGACGGGGACGTGCCCGCCGCCGTGCGCCGGGTGTGCGCGCAGGCGCTCGACCTCATCCAGACCTGGGTGTCCGGCGACCGCTTCGCCGGTTCGCGCCTGGTGTTCCGCACCCGCGCCGACGACCTGGCCGGCGCCGCCGTGCTGGGCCTGGTGCGGTCGGCGCAGTCGGAGCACCCCGGCAGGTTCGTCCTGCTGGAGGCCGGGCCCGACTTCACCGCCTGGGGTTCGGTGGCCGCCGCCGTGGAGGCGGGCGAGTCGCAGCTGACCGCCCGTGACGGCGTGCTGCTGGCCCCCCGGCTGGCCCGCCGGACCGCCGGGCCCTCGACCGGGATCGGCGAGGGCACGGTGCTGGTCACCGGCGGCACCGGCGGCCTCGGCAGCCTGGTCGCCCGGCGGCTGGTGGAACGGCACGGCGTGCGGGACCTGCTGCTGGTCTCCCGGCGCGGTCTGGACGCGCCCGGCGCCGGGCTGCTCGTCTCCCACCTGGGCGGTTACGGCGCCCGGGTGACGGTCGCCGCGTGCGACGTGGCCGACCCCGGCGCGCTGGCCGCCGCGCTCGCGCTCGTGCCGCCCGACCGGCCGCTCACCGCAGTCGTGCACACGGCGGGCGTGCTCGACGACGCCACCGTCGAAGGGCTCACCCCCGCCCGGCTCGACACCGTGCTCGCGCCCAAGGCCGACGCCGCCTGGCACCTGCACGAGCTCACCCGCGACCTGCCGCTGTCGGCCTTCGTGCTCTTCTCCTCGCTGGCCGGCGTGCTCGGCAACCCCGGGCAGGGCAACTACGCCGCCGCCAACGCCTTCCTGGACGCCCTCGCCGCGCACCGCCGCAAGGCGGCCCTGCCCGGCGTGTCGATCGCCTGGGGGCTCTGGGAGACCGAATCGGGCATGTCCGGCACGCTGACCGAGGCCGACACGGCCCGGCTGGCCCGCGCCGGCATCGCCCCGCTCACCGTCGAGCAGGGCCTCGACCTCCTGGACGCCGCGCTCGGCAGCCCCGAACCGCTCGTCGTGGCGGCCAGATGGGACACCGCCGGCCTGCGGGCCAGGGCCGAGGCGGGCGACCTGCCCCCGATGGCGCACGGCCTGGTCCGCCTCCCGCGCCGGGTCGCCGCCGGAGGGCCGGCGGCCGGACCGAGCCCGTCGGGCGGGCTCGGGGAGCGGCTGGCCGGGTTGTCCCAGCCCGACGCGCTGCGCCTGCTCACCGACACCGTCCGGGCCCACGTCGCGGCGGTGCTGTCGCACGGCAACGCCAGCAACGTCGGCGTCGACCGGGCCTTCAGCGAACTCGGCTTCGACTCGCTCACCGCGGTCGAGCTCCGCAACCGGCTCAACGCCGAGACCGGCCTGCTGCTCCCGGCCACGCTGGTCTTCGACCACCCGACCGTGAACGCGCTGACCGACTACCTGTTCAAGAGCCTCGCGCCCGCCACGCACTCGCCCGAGGAGATGCTGCGCGGCGTGCTGGAACGGGTCGAATCGATGATCACGGCCGCCGCCGGAGACGCGATCAGGAACAAGGTCGTCGCGATCCTGCAGAACGGCCTCAACCGTTTCACCGCCGCCGATCCCACGCGCGCCAACGGCGACGCGGACGACGTGGCCGGCCGGATCGACTCGGCCTCCGACGAGGAGATCTTCGCGCTTATCGACAACGAGCGGTGACCCGTGGCCACCGGAAGTGAAAAGGCGGGATCGATGAGTACTGAGGACAGACTTCGCGACTACCTCAAGCGCGCGATCATCGAGCTGGAGGACACCCGCGAGCACCTCGCGGAACTGGAGGAACGCCGGCACGAGCCCATCGCGGTCGTCGGCATGGCCTGCCGCTACCCCGGCGGCGTGACCAGCCCCGAGGAGCTGTGGGAGCTGGTCGCCGAGGGCGTGGACGCCATCGGCGAGTTCCCCACCGACCGCGGCTGGGCCGCCGACCTGTACGACCCCGACCCCGAGGCGGTCGGCAAGTCGTACACCCGCCACGGCGGCTTCGTGTACGACGCGGCCGACTTCGACGCCGCGTTCTTCGGGATGAGCCCGCGCACCGCGCTGGCCACCGACCCGCAGCACCGGCTCGTGCTGGAGTCGTCCTGGGAGGCGTTCGAGCGGGCCGGCATCGACCCGGCCACCCTGCGCGGCAGCCTGACCGGCGTCTACGTCGGCAACATGTACGAGCACTACGCCGGCCGCTTCATCGGCACGGTCCCGAACGCCGTCGAGGGCACGCTGTTCACCTCCAGCGCGTCGAGCGTGTTGTCGGGACGGGTGTCGTACACCTTCGGGCTGGAGGGCCCGTCGATCTCGGTGGACACGGCCTGCTCCTCCTCGCTGGTGGCGATCCACCTGGCGGTGCAGGCGCTGCGGCGGGGCGAGTGCGCCCTCGCGCTCGCCGGGGGCGCGACCGTGATGTCGTCGGCGGAGCCGTTCATCGAGTTCTCCCGCCAGCGGGCCATCTCGGCCGACGGCCGCTGCAAGTCGTTCAGCTCGACCGCCGACGGCGCGGCCTGGGCCGAGGGCGTCGGCATCCTGCTGCTGGAGCGCCTCTCGGACGCGCGGCGCAACAACCGCCGGATCCTCGCGGTGGTGCGCGGCTCGGCCGTCAACCAGGACGGCGCGAGCAACGGCATGACCGCCCCCAACGGCCCCGCCCAGGAGCGGGTCGTGCGGCAGGCGCTGGCCGACGCCCGGCTCGACACCCGCGACGTCGACGCCGTCGAGGCGCACGGCACCGGCACCCGGCTCGGCGACCCGATCGAGGCCCAGGCCCTGCTCGCCACCTACGGGCGCAAGCGGGCGGCCGACCGGCCGCTCTGGCTGGGCTCGGTGAAGTCGAACATCGGCCACACCCAGGCCGCCGCCGGGGTGGCCGGCGTGATCAAGATGATCAAGGCGATGGAGCACCGGACCCTGCCGGTGACCCTGCACGTGGCGGAGCCGACCCCGCACGTCGACTGGTCGTCGGGCGGGGTGCGGCTGCTCACCGAGCCGGTCCCGCTGCCCGCCGACCGGGTGGTGCGGACGGCCGTGTCGAGCTTCGGCATCAGCGGCACCAACGCCCACCTCATCCTGGAGGAGGCGCCCGCCGCCGAGACCGACGCCGCCGCAGAGACGGGCGCCCCGGCCGTCGGCCGCCTCGTCTGGGTCGTGTGCGCCAAGTCCGCCGCCTCGCTGCGCGGCCAGGCCGCCCGGCTGAGCGCGTTCGCGGGCGGCGCCGCCGAAGCCGACCTGTTCGCCGCCGGCCGGCTCCTGGCCCGGCGGACCGGCTTCGCCCACCGCGCCGTCGTCGTCGCCGAGGACCGCGCCGAACTGGTCGCCGCGCTGACCGCTCTGGCCGACGGAGTCCAGCACCCGGCGGTCGTGAGCGGAGTCGCCCCCGCCGACACCCGGCCCGTCTTCGTCTTCCCCGGCCAGGGCTCCCAGTGGGCCGGCATGGCGGTCGAGCTGCTCGACTCCAACGAGGCGTTCCGCGCGCAGATGCAGCGCTGCGAGAAGGCCCTGCGCGTGCACACGGGCTGGTCGGTCACCGGCGTGCTGCGCGCCGACGAGGGAGCCCCGCCGCTGGAGGGCACCGACGTCATCCAGCCGGTCCTGTTCGCGGTGATGGTCTCCCTGGCCTCGTTGTGGCGCTCGTTCGGCGTCGAACCCGCGGCCGTGGTCGGCCACTCCCAGGGCGAGATCGCCGCCGCCTGCGTGTCGGGCGCGCTCTCCCTGGAGGACGCCGCGAAGATCGTCGCACTGCGCAGCCGGGCCCTGGTCAAGCTGAGCGGCACCGGCGGCATGGCCGCCGTGTCGCTGCCCGCCGCGCGGCTGCGCGACCTGCTGGAGCCGTGGCACGACCGCATCTGGATCGCGGTGCACAGCGGCCCGGCCTCCTGCGTCGTCGCCGGCGACGTGGACGCGCTCGACGCGTTCACCGCCGCCCACGGCGGCGCGGTGCAGATCCGCCGGATCGTGGTCGACTACGCCTCCCACACCCCGCACGTCGAGGCGCTCCGCGAGGAGCTGCTGGCCACCCTCGACGGGGTCGCGCCCCGCTCGACCGACATCGGGTACAGCTCCGCGCACCGGGGCGAGTTCATCGACACCGCCGAGCTGACCACCGCCTACTGGTACGAGAGCCTCCGCAACCCGGTCCTGATCGAGTCGGCGGTCACCGCCTTCGCGGGCGAGGGCACCCCGCTGTTCGTCGAGGCCAGCCCGCACCCGGTGCTCGGCCACGACCTGCGCGAGATCTGCGAGTCGGCCGGGATCACGGCGGGCGTCGCCGCCACCCTGCGCCGGGGATCGGGCGACTGGCGCCGTTTCCTGACCGCGCTGGCCGACGCGTACGTCCTCGGCGCGGAGGTCGACTGGAGCGCGGCCGTCACCCCCGGGCCCGACCGCAACGTGGACCTGCCGACCTACGCCTTCGAACGCCGCCGCTACTGGCTGGGCGCCGCCGGGCCGGCCGGGATCGCCCCCGCCGGGATCGACGCCTCCGGCCACCCGCTGCTCACCGCCGTGGTGCCGACCGCCGACGACGGATTCCTGCTCACCGGCGAGCTGACCGCGGCGACCGCGCCCTGGCTGGCCGACCACGCCGTCGAGGGCGGCGTGCTGCTGCCCGGCGCGGCCTTCGTCGAGCTGGCCCTCGAAGGCGGCGCGCTCACGGGCTGCGACCACCTGGAGGAACTGGTCATCGAGGCGCCGCTCTTCCTCTCCGAGGGAGAGACGGTGCCCCTCCAGATCATCGTCGGCGCGTCCGACGCCGACGCCCGCCGCCCGGTCGGGGTCTTCGCCCGCGCCGGTTCGGCCTGGACGCGGCACGTGTCCGGGCTCCTCGCCACCGGCTCGCCGGTCATGCCGGAACCGCCCGCCTGGGCGGCCACCTGGCCGCCCGCCGACGCCGAGCCGTTCCCCATCGACGGCGCCTACGAGCGGCTGGCCGACCTCGGCTACGAGTACGGTCCCGCCTTCCAGGGCGTCCGCGCCATGTGGACCCGGGGGACCGAGCTGTTCGCCGAGATCAGCGCCGACGGCACCGACGTGACCGGCTTCGGCATCCACCCGGCCGTGCTGGACGCCGCCTTCCAGCCGATGGTGCTGGCCGCCGGGCCCGGCGCGCCGCGACTGCCGTTCGCCTTCCGGGGCGTCGGCCTGCACGCCTCGGGCGCGACCCTGCTGCGGGTCCGGCTGGTGCCCTCGGGCGACGACGCGACCGTCGAGGCGGCGGACGCGTCCGGCCACCCGGTGTTCTCCATCGCCGGCCTGCGGGTGCGGACCGCCCCGGCGCGCACGTCCGCCGCGCGGGGGCCCGTCCTCCACGGGACGGACTGGGTGAAGGTGGCCGCGCCGGCCGGGGACGAGAGCGGATTCGTCTTCCTCGGCGCCGGCCCCCTCCCGGCCGACGTGCCGGGATTCGTCGTCGCCGTCGTCGGCGCCGACCCGTCGAGCGGGCTCCCGGTCGCGCTGAGGGAGGAGTGCGGCCGGGCGCTCGACCTGGTCCGGATGTGGGCGGGCGACGAGCGGTTCGCCGCCTCCCGCCTGGTGTTCGTGACCCGGCCGGGCGACCTGGCCGGCGCGGCGGTGCGCGGCCTGGTGCGCACCGCGATGTCGGAGCATCCCGGCCGGTTCGTGCTCCTGGAGGCCGCGGAGGGCTTCGCCGACTGGTCGGCCGTGGCCGGGGCGGTCGCGGCGGGGGAGACGCAGCTCGCGGCCGTGGAGGGCGCGTTGCTGGCCCCCCGCCTGGCCCGCCGGCCCGCCGGACCCGCCGAACTCCCCGCCGGGATCGGCGAGGGCACGGTGCTGGTCACCGGCGGCACCGGCGGCCTCGGCAGGCTTGTCGCGCGGCGGCTGGTGGAGCGCCACGGCGTACAGGACCTGCTGCTGGTCTCCCGGCGCGGCCTCGACGCGCCCGGCGCGGAGGAGCTGGCCGGTGAGCTGGGCGCGCTCGGCGCGCGGGTCACGGTCGTGGCGGGCGACGTCGCCGACCGCGACACGCTGGCCGCCGCGCTCGCGCTGGTCCCGCCCGACCGGCCGCTGACCGGCGTCGTGCACACCGCCGGCGTCCTCGACGACGCGACCGTCGAGCACCTGGACGCCGGCCGATTCGCCACGGTGCTCGCGCCCAAGGCCGACGCCGCCTGGCACCTGCACGAGCTCACCCGCGACCTGCCGCTGTCGGCCTTCGTGCTGTTCTCCTCGCTGGCCGGGACCCTCGGCAGCGCCGGCCAGGGCAACTACGCCGCCGCGAACGTGTTCCTGGACGCCCTCGCCGCGCACCGCCGCGAGGCCGGGCTGCCGGCCGTGTCGATCGCCTGGGGCCTGTGGGCCGTCGGCAGCGGCATGACCGGCGGGCTCACCGACGGCGACGTGGCCAGGATGGCCCGCTCCGGCGTCGCCCCGCTCACCGTCGACGCCGGCCTGGACCTGTTCGACGCCGCCCTCGGCAGCGCCGAACCGCGGGTCGTCGCCGCCAGCTGGGACGTCGGCGGGCTCACCGCCCGCGCCGAACGGGGCGACCTGCCGCCGCTGCTGTCCGGCCTGGTCCGCGCCCCGCGCCGGCAGGCCGCGTCCGGCGTCGCCTCGGCCGCCCCCGCAGGCGACCTGAGCGGACGGCTGGCCGCGGTGCCCGAGACCGAGGCCAGGCGGCTGCTGACCGACCTCGTCCGCGCCCACGTCGCCGCCGTGCTCGCCCACGGCAGCGCCGCCGGGATCGACGTGGACCGGGCGTTCAGCGAGCTCGGCTTCGACTCCCTGACCGCCGTCGAGCTCCGCAACCGGCTCAACGCCGAGACCGGCCTGCGGCTGCCCGCGACGCTCGTCTTCGACCACCCGACCGTCACCGCGCTGACCGGCTACCTGTTCCGGCACCTCGCCCCCGCCGCGCCCTCGCCCGAGGAGACGCTGCGCGGCGCGCTGGAGCGGATCGAGGCCGAGCTCGGCACCCTCAACGGCGAGGCGGACGCGGTCAGGCACAAGCTCGTCGCCATCCTCCAGACCGGCCTGACCCGGCTCTCGCCGGGCCCGGCCACCGCGACGGAAGTGGTGGCGAAGATCGGCTCGGCGTCCGACGAGGAGATCTTCGCGTTGATCGACAACGAACTCTGACCACCGACCCGACCACCCCCTCGCTACTGGAAAGGCTCGACAGATGGGGAACGAGGAAAAACTCCGCGCCTACCTCAAGCGTGTGACCGTCGAACTGACCCAGACGCGCCGCCAGCTCGCCGCCGCCGAGGACCGCGCCCACGAACCGGTCGCGATCATCGGCATGGCCTGCCGCTTCCCGGGCGGCGGCGAGACGGTCGAGGGGTACTGGGACATGTTGTCGCAGGGCCGCAACGGGGTGACCGAGGTGCCGGCCTCCCGCTGGAACATCGACGACTACTACGACCCCGACCCGCGCACCCCGGGCGCGATCTACACCCGGGACGGCGCGTTCCTGCCGGAGATCACCACCTGGGACGCCGAGTTCTTCGGCCTGTCCCCGCGTGAGGCGATCCGCGTCGACCCGCACCACCGGCTCCTGCTGGAGCTGACCTGGGAGGGACTGGAGAACGCCGGCGTCTCGCCGACCCGGGTGGCGGGCAGCCGCACCGCCGTCATCGTCGGGCTGATGGAGACCCTCCAGTACGGCCGTCTCCAGCTCGAACGCCAGGGCCTGGACGCGCTGGCCGACCCGTTGCTGGCCCCGGGGGTGTCCGCCAGCGTCGCCGCCGGGCGCATCGCCTACCAGTTCAACCTGTCGGGCCCGACGCTCACGGTCGACACCGCCTGCTCCTCCTCGCTGATCGCGGTGCACCTGGCCGCCGAGAGCCTGCGGCGCGGCGAGTGCGACCTGGCCATCGCGGCCGGGGCGTCGCTGACCATCCACCCCACCAACGTCATCCAGGCCTGCGCCGGCGGCATGCTCTGCCCCGACGGCAGGTGCAAGACCTTCGACGAGGGCGCCGACGGCTACGTGATGGGCGAGGGCGGCGGCCTGGTCGTGCTCGAACCGCTCTCCAAGGCGATCGCCAACGGCCGCCGCATCCGGGCCGTGCTGCGCGGCTCCGCCGTCAACCAGGACGGCCGCAGCAACGGCCTCACCGCCCCCAGCCGCAGCGCCCAGGTCGCGGTCATCACCAGTGCCATGGCCGCCGCCGGGGTGTCGCCCGACGACATCGACCACGTCGAGGCGCACGGCTCCGGCACCCACCTCGGCGATGCGATCGAGCTCGGCGCCCTGCACGACGTCTTCGGCGGCCGGCCGGCCGAACGCCCCCTGCGGGTCGGCGCGGTCAAGACCAACATCGGCCACACCCAGGCCGCCGCGGGCGTCGCCGGGCTGATCAAGTCGGTGCTGATCCTGGAGAACCGGCTCATCCCGCAGACCCTCAACCTGACCCGGCCGTCCCCGGCCGTGCCCGCCGACGGCTCCATTCGGCCGGCCGTCGACGCGGTGCCGCTGCCCGGCGAGGGCGCCCCGCGCCTGGTCGGCGTCAGCTCCTTCGGCCTGTCCGGCACCAACGCCCACCTCGTGCTCGAATCGGCGCCGCGGCCCGAACCGGCGGCGGCCGCCGAGGGACCGCACGCGCTGCCCCTCTCGGCCGCCGGCGACGCGGCGTTCCGCGAGCACGCGGCCCGCCTCGCCGCCTGGCTGGAGGAGCACCCCGGCGCCGACCTGGCCGACGTCGCGCACACCCTGCGGGTCGGCCGGGCCGAGCACGACCACCGCCGCGTCGTGGTCTGCGACGACGTGGCCGGGGCCGTGCGCGGCCTGCGGGCCGCCGCCGCGTCGGGGGCCGCCGCCCGCGTCAAGGGGCGGCCGCGCGTCGCCTTCCTGCTCCCGGGCGTCGGCGACCAGTACGCCGGCCTCGGCCGGGAGCTCTACCAGGCCGAACCCGTCTACGCCGAAGCGGTCGACCGCTGCGTCGAACTCGCCGGGGACGTCGACCTGCGCCCGCTGTTCGACCAGCCCGCCGCCGCCTCCGGAGACCTGGCGATCCTGCTCGGCCGGGCGCAGGCCCCGTCGGGCGGTGACGACCGGCTCGCGCACGCCGAGGTCGCCCACCCGTTCCTGTTCACCGTCGAGTACGCGCTGGCCCAGCTGCTCGCCCACCGGGGCGTGCGCCCCGACGCGCTGCTCGGCTACAGCCTCGGCGAGTACGTCGCCGCCACCCTGGCGGGCGTCTTCACCCTGGAGGACGCGCTGCGCGTCGTCACCGAACGCGCCCGCCTGATCAGCGCCATCCCGGCCGGCAAGATGGTCGCGGTCGCGGCCGGCGAGGAGCAGGTCCGCGCCTTCGGCGACGGGACCGGCACGAGCGTCGCCGCGCTGAACGGCCCGTCGATGACCGTCCTCAGCGGCCTGCCCGACGAGATCGACGCCGTCACCCACCGGCTGCTGGAGGCGGGGATCGCCTGCCGCCCGCTGCGCTCCGCGCACGCCTTCCACTCCTCGCTGCTCGAACCGGCGCGGGAGAAACTGGCCGCGCTGATCGAGTCGGTGCCCCGGCAGGCCCCGTCCACCACGATTCTCTGCAACCTCACCGGCCTGCCGATGACCGCCGAACAGGCCACGAGCAGCGCCTACTGGGCCGACCAGCTCGTCAGCACCGTCAGGTTCGCCGACGCGGTCGGGCACTGCGTCGAGCAGGACGTCGACGTGTTCGTCGAACTCGGCGCGGGGCAGACGCTCGGCGGCCTCGTCCGGCAGAACCTCGCGGGCGGGTCGCGGGCCGCGGTCCTCGGCACCCTGCCGGCCTCCTGGACCGGCGGAGCGCCGCGCGACTCCCGGGCCGAACTCCTGGACACCTGTTCCCGCCTGTGGGAACTGGGCGCGGGGGTGACCTGGGAGCGCGTCCAGCCGGGACCGGGCCGCGTCGTCAGCCTGCCGGCCTACCCGTTCCAGCGCACCCGCTACTGGCCCGAGATCACCGAGGGCAGCAGCGCGCCGGTGCCGTCGGCCCGCTCGGCCGAACCGGCCGACCTCTGCTTCGCGCCCGCCTGGCGGCGCGACCCGGCCCGCCGGGCCGTCCCAGCCGACCTGCGGCTCGACGGCTCGCTGATCGTGTTCGCCGACTCCGGCGGCGTCGGCACGGCGCTGGCCGACCGCGCCGCCGCCGGGGGCGCCCGGGTCGTGGAGGTGGTCGCCGGGACCGGGTTGCGCCGCGAGGGCCGCCGCCTGGTCATCGACCCGCGCGACCCCGCGCACTACGCCGAGGTGTTCGCCGCCGCCGAAGGCGACGGGCCGGTCCGGGTGGCCCACCTGTGGAGCCTGCTCGCCGACGACCCGCACACCGCCGTCGAGTGGGGCTTCGACAGCCTGCTGCTCGCCGCCCAGGCCCTCGGCGACCGGAAGGTACGCCTGCTGACCGTCACCCGGGGAGCCACCGAGATCCTCGGGGCCGACGCGACCGCTCCGTACCGGGCCGTGACGCACGGTCTGGGCCGCGCCGTCCGGCACGAGTACGCGGGCCTCGACTGGACCGGCGTCGACCTCGATCCCGACGCGACGGACGTGGCCGCCGAGGCCGCCCAGATCGGCGCCGAACTGCTGCTGGACCCCGGCCCCGACGACGCCGTGGACGCGCACGACCGGGTCTCCGGCTGGCGGCGCGACCGCCGCTGGTCGCGCGGCTGGGCCGAGGCGCCCGCCGTGCCCGATCCGCCGTCGCCGTGGCGGGAGGACGGCGTCTACCTGATCACCGGCGGCGCCCGCGGCCTGGGCATGGCCCTGGCCAAGCACCTGGTGAGAAGCGGGGTGCGCAGGCTCGCGCTGGTCGGCCGGACCGCGCTCTCCCGCGACGCCGCGGCCGACCCCGGCAGCAGGGCCGGGCGCAGCCTGCGGGACGTCGCCGACCTGGAGGCCGCCGGCGCCGAGGTGCTGCTGCTCACCGCCGACGCCGGCGTGCCCGCCCAGCTGCGGGCCGCGCTGGAGAGCTGCCGCGACCACTTCGGCACGCTCACCGGCGTGATCCACGCCGCCGGGCTCCCGGCGGGTGGAATGGCCCAGCGCAGGGCGCTCGCCGACGCGGGCGCGGTGCTCGCCCCCAAGGTCCTGGCGATGGGCCCGCTGGCCGAACTGGTCGGACCGGGCACCCCCGCCGACCGGCGGCCCGAACTGCTCGTCCTGTACTCCTCGGCCGTCACCGCGTTCGGCGGCATCGGCGAGAGCGACTACTGCGCCGCCAACACCGTCCTGGACGCCTACGGCGAGGCGCTCGCCGCCTCGGCCCCCTCCACCCGGGTCGTCTCGATCGCCTGGGGCCCCTGGCGGCACGACGACTGGCAGGCCGAGAGCCTGAAATCCGCCACCGGCCTGGCCGAGCGCGTGCGCGCCTACCGCGAGCGGTACGGCTTCGCCGACGACGCCGGCTGCGCCCTGCTCGACCGGATCCTGGCCGGCGGGCACGGCAGCGTCCTGGCGGTCCGGCAGCCGCTCGGCGAGGTGCTGCGCGACTGGTCGGCGATGGTCGACATCGACGCGCTGGTCGGCGCGACCACGGCGGTCTCGCTCAGCGAGCGGTTCCCGCGCCCCGAGCTGCGCACCGACTACGCGGCCCCCCGGACCGAGACGGAGACCGTCGTCGCCGAGGTGTGGGGCGCCTACCTCGGCATCGACCGGGTCGGCGTGCACGACCCGTTCTTCGACCTCGGCGGCAACTCCCTGGTCGGCATGGCCATGGTGATCGCCATCGAGAAGGAACTCGGCGTGCCGATCGCGCCCGCCGTGCTGTTCGAACACCCGACCGTGGCGGAGTTCGCCGCCGCGGTGGCCGGAGACGCCGCCGAAGGCGCCCGCCAGGCTTTGGACACCAGCTCGGCGCGGGGGTCGCGGCGTCGCCGCGCCCGCTCGGGGACGCGGAAGTGAGGACGCCCGACATGGGAGCTGACGACGTGGTTGACGAAGAGAGCGCAGGCACCGACATCGCCATCGTCGGGATGTCCGGCCGGTTCCCCGGCGCGCCCGGTGTGGCCGAGTTGTGGGCCGCCATCCGGGCCGGGCGGTCCGGGGTGACCCGCTTCACCGACGAGGAGCTCCGGGCCGCGGGCGTGCCCGACGACCTGCTCGCCGACCCCGGGTACGTGAAGGCCGGGGCCGTGATCGACGGGGTGGAGCTGTTCGACGCGGGCTTCTTCGGGTTCAGCCCGAAGGAGGCGCAGATCCTCGACCCGCAGCACCGGCTCTTCCTGGAGCACAGCTGGGAGGCGCTGGAGGACGCGGGTTGCGACCCCACCCGCTTCGACGGCGCGATCGGCGTCTTCGGCGGCTCGGCGTGGAGCTCCTACCTGCAGAACAACCTGGTGCCCAGCGAGGTCAGCGCCATCATGGGCGAGCTCGCGGTGGGCCTGGCCAACGACAAGGACTCCCTCACCACCCGGGTCTCGCACACGCTCGGCCTGACCGGCCCCAGCTACTCGGTGCAGAGCTACTGCTCCACGTCGCTGGTCGCGATCTGCGCCGCCGCCAGCAGCCTGGCCGCCTTCGAGAGTGACCTCGCGCTGGCGGGCGGCGTGGCGGTCGGCGTGCCGCACCGGGTCGGCTACCTCTACCAGCAGGGCGGCATCGCCCCGCCCGACGGCGAGTGCCGCGCCTTCGACGCGGGCGGCCTCGGCGCGCCGCTCGGCAGCGGCGTGGGCGTGGTCGCGCTACGCCGCCTGGAGGACGCGCTCGCCGACGGCGACCAGATCTACGCGGTCATCCGCGGCTGGGCGGTCAACAACGACGCCGGCCGCAAGGTCGGCTTCACCGCGCCCGGCGTGCAGGGCCAGGCGGCCGTGATGGCCGAGGCGCTCGCCGCCGCCGGTCTGACGCCCGCCGACATCGACTACGTGGAGGCGCACGGCACCGGCACCGCGCTCGGCGACGCCGCCGAACTGGCCGCGCTCCAGCAGGTGTTCCGGGGCCAGGACCTGCTGATCGGCTCGGTCAAGCCCAACGTCGGCCACCTCGACCGGGCCGCCGGCGTGACCAACCTGATCAAGGCGGCGCTCGCGCTCCGCAACGGCGAGATCCCGCCGACCCGCAACCTGTCGACGCCGAACGCGCAACTCGGCGCGGGCGAGGCCCGCCTCGACGTGGTCACCGACTTGCGCGCGTGGCCGGACGCGGCGGGCCGCACCCGGCGGGCCGGGGTCAGCGCCTTCGGCATCGGCGGCACCAACGCCCACGTCGTGCTGGAGCAGGCCCCGCGGACCGCCCGCCCGGCGGACGCCCCCCGGCCGCAGCTGCTCATCTGGTCGGCCCGCTCGGCGAAGGCCGCCGACGAGCTGACCGGCCGCCTCGCCGACCACCTGGCCGGCGCCCCCGATCTGCGGCTCGGCGACGTCGCCCACACCCTGGCGGCCGGCCGCCGCGTCTTCGAGCACCGCCGGTTCCTGGTCGCCGCCACGGCCGGGGAGGCCGCCGACGGCATGCGCGACGCCGGCGTGCTGGGCCGCGCCGAGAGCCGCGCCGACCGCCCGGTCGGCTTCCTGATCCCGGGCACCGGCGAGCAGTACCCGGGCCTGGCCGAGGACCTCTACGCCACCGAACCCGCGTTCCGGGCCGCCCTCGACGAGTGCCGCACGATCCTGCGCACCCGGATGGACGGCGCCGACCCGCTGGAGGAGATGCTCCGCCCCCGCGACACCCGCGCGGGCGGCGGCCTCGGCGCCCTGCTCGGCCGCGACGCCGCCCCCTCGGCCGCGATGCCCACCGCGCTGCTGCACCCCGCGCTCTTCTCCGTCGAGTACGCCCTGGCCACCACCCTCATCGGCTGGGGGGTCACCCCGGCCGTGCTGGCCGGCTACAGCCTCGGCGAGTACGTCGCCGCCTGCCTGGCCGGGGTGCTCTCGCTGGAGTCGGCGCTCGCGCTGGTCGCGCACCGGGCCACCCTGATCGACGCGCTGCCCGAAGGCGTCATGAGCGCGGTCCCGCTCGGCGCGGCCGACCTGGCCGCCCGGATCGCCCGCGCGGGCGTCGCCGGGGTCGACGTGGCCGCCGAGAACGGCCCCGACCTGACCGTGCTCGCGGGCGAGCCCGCCGCCATGGACGAGGTCCGGGCGCTGCTGGCGGCCGACGGGATCCCGTGCCGCCCGCTGGCCACCGGGCACGCCTTCCACTCCCGGATGATGGAGCCGGTCCGCGCCGAACTGACGGCCTGGATCGCCGCCAACGTCGAGCTCGCCGCGCCGCGCATCCCGTACGTGTCGAACGTCACCGGCGAGCTGATCACCGACGCGCAGGCCGTCGACCCCGGATACTGGGCCGAGCACATGTGCGCGCCGGTCAGGTTCGACGCCGTGCTGGGCACGCTGCTGGCGCAGGGCGACCACGCCCTGCTGGAGCTGGGCCCCGGCCAGTCGCTCGGCGCGATGGTGCGGGCGCACCGCGACTGCCCGCGCGACCGCTGGCCGCTGGTGGTCCCCACCCTCCCGGCCGCCGCCGACCCGCGCCCGGCCGGGACGGTGCTCGCCGAGGCCGTCGGGCGGCTCTGGCTGGCCGGCGTCCCGATCGACTGGACCGGCTACCGGCACGACCGGCCGGCCGCCAAGGTCGGCCTGCCCACCTACCCCTTCCAGCGCGAGCGCTACTGGATCGACGCCCCGGCCGGGCGGCCCGCCGAGGCCCCGCGCCTGGCGGCCGACCCCGACCACGTCCAGCTGCTGGAGACGCGCTGGGCCGCCGAGCCGCTGCCCGCCGAGACGGACGCCACCGGCCGCCACGTCCTGTTCGCCGACGGCACGGGTGTCGCCGACGCGCTGGCCCAGGCGCTGCGCGCTGACGGCGGCGACGTGGTGACCGTGCACGCGGGCGCCGCGTTCGCCGAGGTCCCCGGCGGCTTCACCATCGACCCCGCCTCGGCCGCCGACCACGTCGCGCTCGCCCGGCGGCTGGCCGAGGGCGGCCCCGCCGTCGTGACCGACCTGCGCCTCCTCGACCCCGGCGGCGGCCCGGACGGCCGGGCCGTCGTGCCGCTGGCCCGGCTCCTGGACGCCTTCGGCGACGAGGGCGGCGACCGCACCCGGGTCGTGATCGTCACGCAGGGCGGGCAGGCGGTCGCGCCGGGGGAGCGGGCCGACCCGGCCCAGGCCGCCGCCGCGACCCTGCCGATCATCGGCAACCAGGAGTACCTCGCCCTCGACTGCCGCGGCGTGGACCTCGACCCGCGCGCGGGCGCCGCCGGTCACGCCGGCGTCCTGGCCGCCGAGCTGCGGCGCGCGTCGTCCGACGTGCTCGCCGCCTACCGGAACGGCCGCCGCCACGTGCGCGAGTTCGCCGCGGCCAAGGCCGCCCCGGAGAAGAGGACCGGGGTGCGCCCCGGCGGCACCTACCTGATCACCGGCGGCCTCGGCGACGTCGGCCTGCTCGTCGGGGAGCACCTGATCCGGGCCGGCGCGGGCCGGCTGATCCTGACCAGCCGCAGCGGCCCGCGCGGCGACGGCGCCGACCGGCTGCGCGCGCTCGGCGCGGAGGTGCTCACCCCCCGCGTGGACGTCACCGACGCCGCCGCGATGCGCGCCATGCTGGCCGACGTCGGGCGGGTCGACGGGGTGGTGCACGCCGCCGCCGAGACCGGGCCCGACACCTTCCTCCCGCTCCGCGACGTCACCGAGGCCGCCGTCGAGCGCCACTTCAGCGCGAAGGTCACCGGCGCCCGCGTGCTCGCCGAGGTGCTGCCGGAGCTGGACTTCTGCGTCCTGTTCTCCTCCACCTCCGCCATCCTGGGCGGCATCGCGTTCGGCAGCTACTCGGCCGCCAACGCCGCGCTCACCGCCCTGGCCGGTCGTCCGGGCTGGACGGCCGCGAGCTGGGACACCTGGTCGGTCACGCTGGAGCGCCTCGAAGGCGGCATGGGCGCCAGCATGGCCGCCCACTCGATGACCGCCGCCGAGTCCCTGGCCGCGCTCGACCAGGTGATCACGATCGGGCGGCCCGCCGTCGTGGTGGCCGCGGGCGGCCTGACCGACCGGCTGCCGGCGGTCGCCGCCGAGACCGGACCGGCGTACGCCGCCGAGCGGTTCCCCCGCCCCGAGCTGCCGCAGCCCTACAGCCCGCCGCTGACCGGCACCGAGCGCGGACTGGCCGAGTTGTGGTCGGAGGTGCTGGGCGTCGAGCCCGTCGGCACCCGCGACAACTTCTTCGACCTCGGCGGGAACTCGCTGGTCGCGCTCCAGATGCTGGCGCTGGTCAAGAAGCGGTTCGGGGTCGCCGTCCCGACCGTGCTGCTCTTCGAGGCCCCGACCGTCAACCGGCTCGCGGCCATCCTGGACGAACGCGGCGCCGCGACCCCCGTCGTCAAGCCCGCGGCCAAGCCCGCCGCGCCCGTCGCGGCGACCCGGAGCGACGACGACCGGCGGATCGCCATCGTCGGCATGGCCGGCCGGTTCCCCGGCGCGGGCGACGTGGACGCCTTCTGGCGCAACCTGCACGACGGCGTCGAGTCGATCAGCTTCTTCACCCCGGAGGAGCTCCGAGCGGCCGGCGTCGACGAGGCCCTCGTCCACGACCCCTCGTATGTTCCGGCCCGCCCGATCCTGGACGACGTCGCCGGCTTCGACGCCCAGTTCTTCGGCATCAGCCCCCGCATGGCCGCGATCACCGACCCGCAGCAGCGCCTGTTCCTCGAAGTCTGCTGGGAGGCCCTGGAGCACGCCGGCTACGGCGCCCCCGAGCACCGGGGCCGGGTCGGCGTCTACGGCGGCGCCAACATCAGCACCTACCTCCTGCACATGGGCGAACGCCTGATGCGCGAGGACGAGGACGTCAGCCACTACGAGATCATCATGGGCAACGACAAGGACGCCCTCACCACCACCGTCTCCTACCTGTTCGACCTGCACGGCCCGAGCGTCGCCGTCCAGACGTTCTGCTCCACCTCCCTGGTCGCCACCCACCTGGCGGTGCAGAGCCTGCGCGCGGGCGACTGCGAGATGGCCCTGGCCGGAGGGGTCTCGATCCGGGTTCCCGACAAGGTCGGCCACGTCTTCGGCCCCGGCGGCATGGAGTCGCCCGACGGCCACGTCCGCACCTTCGACGCGCAGGCCCGGGGCAGCATGTTCGGCGACGGGGCCGCCGTCGTCCTGCTCAAGCGCCTGTCGGACGCGATCAGGGACGGCGACCACGTCTGGGCCGTGATCCGCGGCTCCGCGATGAACAACGACGGCGCGCTCAAGGTCGGCTACACCGCGCCCAGCGTGGTCGGCCAGGCCCGGGTGATCGCCGACGCGATGGCCGACGCCGACGTCACCGGCGAGGACATCAGCTACGTCGAGGCGCACGGCACCGCCACCGAACTCGGCGACCCGATCGAGGTGGCCGCGCTGACCCGCGCGTTCGGCCCGACCGGCGAGACGGGGTACTGCCCGATCGGCTCGGTCAAGACCAACGTCGGCCACCTCGACCGCGCGGCCGGCGCGAGCGGCCTGATCAAGACTTCCTACGCGCTGAAGAACCAGGTCATCCCGGCGAGCCTGCACTACACGGCCCCCAACCCCGAGATCGACTTCGACAACAGCCCCTTCTACGTGAACGCCGAGCTCTCCCCGTGGCGGACCCGCGACGGCCGCCCGCGCATCGCCGGGCTCAACTCGCTCGGGATGGGCGGCACCAACGTCCACATGGTCATCGAGGAGGCCCCGGCGCGGCCCGCCGCCGCCGAGGACGGGACGGGCCGCCGCCACCAGATCCTGCCGGTCTCGGCCCGCAACGCGGTCGCCGCCGAGGAGGCCGCCCGGCGGCTCGGCGAGCACCTGGCGGCCTCTCCCGGCACCCGGCTGGCCGACGCCGCGTACACGCTCCAGGTGGGCCGCAAGACCTTCGAGCACCGCAAGGTCGCCGTCGCCACCACCACCTCCGACGCCGTGCGCGTCCTCACGGGTGACGGGCTGCTGTCGCGGGTCGACACCGTGCAGGGCCGCCAGACGGCGTTCCTGTTCGCGGGCGTCGGCGAGCAGTACCCGGGCATGGTCACCGAGATCCACCGGCGCGAGCCCGTGTTCCGCGCGGCCCTCGACGAGTGCCTGGAGGTGCTGCGCGGCCCGCTCGACGGCGTCGACCTGCCCGGCCTGGTCGCGGGCGGGCGCGGCGCGGCCGCCGACCTGGCCGTCTTGCTCGGCCGGGCCACCGGCGACAAGGCCGACGACCGGGCCGCCACGCTGCGGCGCACCGAGATCGCCCAGCCGGCCCTGTTCGCCGTCGAGTACGCCCTGGCCCGCACCCTGATGGCCTGGGGCGTGCAGCCCCGGCTGATGCTCGGCTACAGCCTCGGCGAGTACGTCGCGGCCTGCCTGGCCGGGGTGCTCTCGCTGCCGGACGCGCTCGCCCTGGTCGCGCACCGGGCGGCGCTGATCTCCACGTTGCCCGCCGGGTCGATGGTCGCCGTCTCGATGCCCGCCGAGGACGTGCGCCGCAAGTTCCGGCTGGAGCGGCGCGGCCTCGACCTCGCCGCCGTCAACGGACCGCAGGTCTCGGTGGTCGCCGGTCCGGCCGACGAGATGGAGCGGCTGGTCGCCGAGCTGCGCCGGGCCGAGATCCCGTGCCGGGCGCTGGAGACCACGCACGCCTTCCACTCCCGGATGCTCCGGCCGGTCGCCGGGGAGCTGACCGACTGGGTGAAGGCCAACGTCCGGCTGAACCCGCCGGAGCTCCCCTACATCTCCAACCTGACCGGCGAGCTCGCCGACGCCGACCTGGTCTGCGACCCGGGCTACTGGGCCGAGCACATGTGCGGGACGGTCCGGTTCGGCACCGGCGTCGAGACCCTGCTGGCCGACCCCGAGCTGGCCGTCGTCGAGATCGGGCCCGGCCAGTCGCTCGGCGCGCTGGTCCGCGGGGCGGGCTGCCCGCCCCAGCGGTGGCCGCTGATCCTGCACGCGCTGCCCGGCGGCAGCGACCCGCGCCCCGACGACGAGGCGCTGGCCGGCTGCCTGGCCCGCCTCTGGCTGGTCGGCGCGGAGCTCGACTGGAACGCCTACCACGGGCGGCTGCCCGACGCCGGGACCGACGGCCTGCCGGGCCGGATCCCGCTGCCCACCTACCCGTTCCAGCGGCGCCGCTACTGGATCGAGGGGACGCCGGGCCCGGCCGGGCCGAAGACGAAGCCGTCGGCCCTGGAGAGCGGCAGCATCTTCGACGCGATCACCAGCCTGCCCAAGCTGCCCGAGGAGCAGTGGCTCCACCTGCCGGTCTGGCGGCAGACCGCGGCCCCCGCGCCCGGCGCGGACCAGCCGGCCACGTGGCTCGTCTTCACCCGCGAGGGCGCGGCCGACGAGGTGACCGCCGACCTCGCCGCGACCGGCGCGACCGTCGTCCAGGTCCGCCCCGGCGAGGGCTACGCCGCCACCGGCGACGGCCACACGGTCCGCCCGGGGAACGTGGCCGACGCGCTCGCCCTGCTGCGCGACCTGCGCGCCGCCGGGCGGGGGCTCGACCGGGTCGTGCACCTGTGGAACCTGGAGCCCGGCGACGGCCCGGTCGAGAACACCGTCGAGTACGGCCTGCACACCCTGGTCGCCCTCGCCAGGGCGGCGGGGGAGTCGGGCGTCGACGGCTGGTCGCTGGACATCGCGGTCCGCGGCACCCAGGAGGTCCTCCCCGGCGAGGTCCGCGACCCCGACGGCTCGACGCTGCTCGGCCCGGCGCTGGTGATCCCCCTGGAGTACCCGAGGGTCACCACCCGCTTCATCGACCTCGACACCCCCTCGGGCCTGGCCGCCGAGCTGGCCCGCCCGCAGACCGACCGGATCGTGGCGCTGCGCCGGGGCCGCCGCTACCTGCCCGGCTACGAGACCATGGCCACCCCGGAGGCCGCGCCGCTGCGCGACGGCGGCGTCTACCTGATCACCGGCGGCCTGGGCGGCATCGCGCTCGGCCTGGCCGAACGCATGGCCCGCGACGTCAAGGCCCGGCTCGTCCTGCTCGCCCGGTCCGGCCTGTCGGGCCGGCCCGAGGCCGCCCGGCGGGTCGAGGCCATCGGCGACCTCGGCGGCGAGGTCGAGATCGTGGTCGGCGACGTGTCCGACCCGGCCGCGGTGAAGCGGGCGGTCGACACGGCGATCGAGCGGTTCGGCGCGCTCCACGGCGTCCTGCACGCGGCCGGCCTCCCGGCCATGGGCCTGATGCAGTTCAAGCGGCCCCGGGAACTGGACGCCGTGCTCGCCCCCAAGATCGCCGGAACGCGGGCGCTGGAAGAGGCCCTGCGCATCGGCGAACCCGACGAGATCGAGCTGGACTTCCTGGCGCTGTTCTCCTCGATCACCTCCGCCACCGGCGGCGGCCCCGGCCAGGTGGACTACTGCGCCGCCAACGCCTACCTCGACGGCTACGCCCTCCGGCTGGCCGCGACCGGCCGCAACGTCGTGTCGATCGACTGGGGCGAGTGGACCTGGAACGCCTGGGAGGCCGGCCTGGCCGGCTACGACGAGGGCCTGCAGACCTTCTTCAAGGAGAACCGGGCCCGGGTCGGCATCGGCTTCGAGGAGGGGTACCGCTCGCTGCTGCGCGCCCTGGCCAGCGGCGAACCGCGAGTGGTCGTCTCCACCCAGGACTTCGAGACCGTCGTCACCGGCAGCGCGCTGTTCAACCTGGAGGCGGTGACCGCGCCCGCCGGCGCGGGCGCCCCCGGCGACCGGCACCCCCGGCCCGAGCTGGTCACCCCCTACCAGGAGCCGTCGGGGCCGAAGGAGGAGGCCATCGCGGCCATCTGGGGCGAGGCGCTGCGCCTCGACCGGATCGGCGTGCTCGACAACTTCTTCGAGCTGGGCGGCAACTCGCTGCTGGGCGTCAGCATCGTGGCCGCCCTGCGCCGCGAGTTCGCCCTCGCCGAGCTCCCGCCGCACATCCTGTACGAGGCCCCGACCGTGGCCGCGCTGGCCACGACCATCGAGGCCCTCACCTCCGGACCGAAACCGGCGGGCGAGAACGGGGGCAGCCACGTCCGCGCGCAGCTCCGCCGCTCGGGCCTGGAGTCGTCGGCCTCCCGCCGACGCAGATGAAGCCATCTTTCACAGAAACGGAGAGGTCATGACCCTTATCGGTGTGGTGGGCGCCGGCGTGATGGGCGTCGGCGTGGCCCAGAACCTGGCCCAGACCGGCCACGAGGTGGTCCTGGTGGACAAGGACGAGGAGATCCTCGCCGCGGCCCGCGCCACCATCTGGCGCAACGCCAGGATGAGCCGCCTGATGGGCGGCCCGGCGCTGGACCCCGATGACGTGCTGTCCCGGATCACCACCGCGGTGGGCGCCGAGGCGGTCGCCAAGGCCGACGTCGTCATCGAGAACGTGACGGAGAACTGGGACGTCAAGCGGGCGGTCTACGAGACGATGGACGCGGTCTGCGGGCCCGACACCGTCTTCGTGGTCAACACCTCGGCGATCCCGATCACCAAGGTCGCCGCCGTCACCGGCCGCCCCGACAAGGTCGTCGGGGTGCACTTCATGAACCCGGTCCCGGCCAAGCCGGCGTGCGAGCTGATCCCCGGCTTCCACACCACCGCCGAGACCGTCGAGCGGGTCCGCGACCTGCTGTCGGCGATGGGCAAGAAGGCCATCGACGTCAAGGACGCCTGCGGCTTCGTCTCCAACCGCGTCCTGATGCTCACCGTGAACGAGGCCGCGTTCCTCGTCCACGAGGGCGTCGCCACCGCCGAGTCGGTCGACGAGGTGTTCCGGAGCTGCTTCGGCCACCCGATGGGCCCGCTGGAGACGGCCGACCTGATCGGCGTCGACACGATCCTCTACAGCGTCGAGGTGCTCTACGAGCACTACGCCGACAGCAAGTACCGGCCCTGCCCGCTGCTCAAGCAGATGACCGACGCGGGCCTGCACGGCCGCAAGTCGGGCCGCGGTTTCTACACCTACGACGCCAACTAAGGAGCCAGACATGTCCGCCAACGCCAAAGAGCAGATCCTCGACTTCGTGCGCGCCCGCTACCCGCAGGCGGAGATCGACGAGACCCAGGACATCTTCGCCCTGGGCTTCGTGAACTCGCTGTTCGCCATGGAGCTGGTGATGTTCATCGAGAAGACGTTCGAGGTCACCATCCCCAACGACGAGTTGAAGATCGACAACTTCCGGTCGGCCGAGACCATGTCGGAGCTGGTCGACCGGCTTTCGCCCGCACGAGTCTGACATGACGACCCAGGCTGAGATCGCGCCGGGCGTGCTCCAGGTCACCGACCGGAAGTCCGCCCGGGCGTTCGTCGACACCCACATCGTCCCGTACGCCGACGCGTACGACCGGCAGGGCCGGGTCCCCGAGGAGCTCCTGGAGCGGATGACCGCCGCCGGGCTCTGGGCCCCCTTCCTCCCCCGGGACACCGGGGGAGGGGGCATGGACCTGGTCACCCTCGGCGAGGTCCACGAGGAGGTCGGCCGAGGCTGCTCCTCGGTGCGCAGCCTGCTGACCGTCCACACGATGGTGTCGTGGGCGGTGCAGCGGTGGGGCAGCCCGGCGCAGCGCGAGCAGTGGGTGCCGGCGCTCGGCCGGGGAGACGTGCTCGCCGCGTTCTGCCTGTCCGAGCCCGGCGCCGGCAGCGACGCCTCCGGGATCGCCAGCAACGTCGTGGAGAAGAACGGCGGCTGGGTGCTCAACGGCGTCAAGAAGTGGATCACCAACGGCCAGCGGGCCGACCTGTTCCTGGTCTTCGCCCGCACGGCCACCAGCATCGGGGCGTTCCTGGTCCCCAGGGACACCCCCGGCGTCGAGGTGACGCCGATCGAGGACGTGCTCGGCACCCGGGCGTCGATGATCGCGGAGATCTCCTTCCGCGACGTCGCGCTCGGCCCCGACGCGCTGCTCGGCCCGAGCGGCTTCACCGCCGGCATGGTGCTGACGGGCACCCTGGACCTCGGCCGCTACAGCGTGGCGACCGGCTCGGTCGGCATCATCCAGGCGGCGCTGGAGGCCTGCGCCGCGTACGCCTCCCGCCGCACCGTCGGCGGGTCGCTCCTCAAGGATCTGCCGCTGATCCAGGCGAAGCTCTCCGACATGGTCACCGACGCGCGGGCGGCCCGGCTGCTCGTCGCGGAGGCCGGCCGCCTCAAGGACGCCGGGGAGGCGTCCACGATCATGGCGACCTGGGTGGCGAAGTACTTCGCCTCCACCGCCGCCGCCCGGCACGCGTCCGAGGCGGTCCAGATCCACGGCGCGAACGGCTGCGGCCACGACTACCCGGTGGCGCGGCTGTACCGGGACGCCAAGGTCATGGAGATCATCGAGGGCAGCAACGAGATCCAGCGCATCACCATCGCCGGCCAGGCAGAACGGGAGATCATCTGATGACCGTGATTGACCTCAGAAAACCGGCGCAGGGCCGGATCAAATGCGTGGTCTGGGACCTGGACAACACGCTCTGGGACGGCGTGCTGCTGGAGGACGGCGACGTCGCCCTGCGGCCCGAGGTGGTGGCGCACATCCACCGGCTCGACCAGATGGGAGTGCTGCACTCGATCGCCAGCAAGAACGACGGCGCCGCCGCGCGGGAGAAGCTGCGCGAGTTCGGCCTCGACGAGATGTTCCTGCACCCGCAGATCAACTGGAACGCCAAGTCCGAGTCCATCGCGCGCATCGCGAAGGCGCTCAACCTCGGGCTCGACGCCTTCGCCTTCGTCGACGACCAGGAGTTCGAGCGCGGCGAGGTCGGCCACAGCCTGCCGGCCGTCACCCTGGTCGACATCGTGGATCTGGAGGAGGCGCTGGCCCGGCCGGAGTTCATCCCCCGGTTCGTCACCGACGAGTCGGCCCAGCGCCGCCCCATGTACCAGGCGCAGGCCGCGCGCGACGACCTGGAGTCGGGCTTCGTCGGCACCAACGAGGAGTTCCTGGCCGGGCTGGAGATGCACTTCACGATCGCCCCCGCCGTACGGGACGACCTCCAGCGGGCCGAGGAGCTGACGGTCCGCACCAACCAGCTCAACTCGACCGGCCGCACCTACTCCTACGAGGAGCTCGACGAGCTGCGCGGCTCGCCCGACCACCTGCTGCTGGTCGCCTCCCTGACCGACCGGTTCGGCAGCTACGGCAAGATCGGCCTCGCCCTGGTGGAGAAGGGCGAGCAGGTGTGGCGGCTCAACATGATGCTGATGTCCTGCCGGGTGATGTCCCGCGGCGTCGGCATGGTGCTGCTCAACCACATCATGCGGCTGGCCCAGGCGGCCGGGGTGAGCGTGCGCGCCGACTTCGTCGAGACCGGCCGCAACCGGATGATGCAGATCACCTACGCCTTCGCGGGCTTCCGCGAGGTGAGCAGAGACGGCGTCCACGTGGTGCTGGAGGCCGACCTGAGCACCGTCCAGCCGCCACCGCCCTACGTCCACTTGGAGATCGTCGATGAGCTTTGACGACGCGGCATCCCGGTGGATGCCGTTCGCGGGCCAGACCGGCGCCGGTCCCGGCGCGCTCGCGCTGTACTGCCTGCCGCACGCCGGCGGCGCCGCCTCCACCTTCCGGAGCTGGCAGCGCGTCCTGCCGGGCGTGGCCGTGCAGCCCATCCAGCTCCCGGGCCGCGACAGCAGGCTCAGGGAGCCGGCCTACGACCGGATGGGGCCGCTGGTCGCCGACCTCGCCGAGATCATCCAGGCGGACGTCTCGCTCGGCTCGATCGACCGCAGGTACGCCCTGTACGGCCACAGCCTCGGCGCGCTCGTCGCGTTCGAGCTGGCCCGCGAGATCCGCCGCCGCGGCGGACCGCCGCCGGTCCACCTGTTCGTCTCCGGATCCGTCGCCCCGCAGCTCGCCTACGAGGACGGCAAGCCGGTCGGGCAGATGTCCCGGCCGGAGGTGGTCTCGATGCTCCGCGAGCTCGGCGGCACGCCGGAGTGGCTGCTGACCGACCCCGGCGTGCTCGACATGATCCTCCCGGCCGTGGTCGCCGACTTCACCATCAAGGAGACCTACGAGTACCGGGAGGAGAAGCCGCTGGACCTGCCCATCACGGCCATGCCCAGCACCGACGACTCCCGGATCAAGGCCGAGACCGTGACGCCCTGGGGGGAGCAGACCACCAGGGAGTACGAGCTCCAGCCGTTCGTCGGCGGCCACTTCGCGGTGTTCGAGCAGGCCGCGCTGGCCCACAAGCTCATCTCCAAAGCCCTGCTCAAATGGATGTGACGGAACCCTTCGTGTGGCGGGTCCACCTCGATCAGCCTGACGGCGCGAGGTGGGCCCCGCTGCTTTCCGGGCCCGAACGCGACCGCGCGGCGGCGCTGGCGACCCCGGTCGAGCGCCGCCGTTTCACGGTCGCGCACGGCGTCCTGCGGGCCGTCCTCGGACGGCTCACCGGCCGGCCGCCGGCCGAACTCGTTCTCGACGCGGAGGATAACGGCCGGCCCTTCCTCGTCGGCCGCCCGGTCGACTTCAACCTGTCGCACTCCGCGGAGTGGGCGCTGATCGGGGCGGTCGGCCCGCACCTGCGGGTCGGCGTCGACGTCGAGCAGGTCCGCGACGACCTCGACCACCTGGCCATGGCCCGGCACCTCTACCAGCCGGCCGAGGTCGAGCGCCTGACCCGGGCCGCCTCGCCCCGGGAGGAGTACTTCCGGCTCTGGTGCGCCAAGGAGGCGTACGTCAAGGCGACCGGGGAGGGCCTGCCCGGCCTGCGGAACGCCCTGGTGACGCACGAAGGGAACGCGACGGTGGGTTCGTCGCGTTCCCTTCGCTGGATCGAGGTGGCGCCCGGCTACGCGGGCGCCGTCGTCACGACCGCTGGGAGACCGGCACCACGTACCGGTTGAACACCAGGTCGCGCAGCACGTCGTCACCGCCCTCCACGATCGACACGTACCGCACGTCCCGCAGCAGCTTGCCGATCACCGCGTCGTGGGTGTAGCCGACGCCGCCGAACATCTCGGAGGCGGCCGAGGCGATCTGCCAGCCGATCTGGCCGCAGAACATCTTCGTGGTCAGCGCCGCCTTCAGCGTGCCGACCCGGAGGAACTCCGCGGCCGCGTCGGGCCGGGCCGCGATCTCGTCGTAGCGGCGGGCCGCCGCCAGGCACTGGTTCGCCATCACGTCGATCTGCATCTCGAACTGGCCCAGCTTGGCGGCGAACACCGCGTTGCCGGCCAGGATGGCGCCCTTGACCTGCTTGGACCTGCCGTACTCCAGGCACACGTCCCGGATCCGGCGGGCGATGCCGAGCGCCGTGGTGGCGATCAGGATGCGGCTGGCGTTCAGCCCCACCTCCAGCAGCCGCAGCCCGTTGCCGCGCAGCACGTTCTCCGCCGGCACCCGCACGTCGGTCAGCGTCACCTGGTAGGTCGCCGAGGAGCGCAGCCCCAGCACGTCCCAGCGTTTGTCGATCCGGATGCCCGGCGTGTCCCGGGGGACCAGCACCGCGAGGTACCCGGCCGGGTCGTGCTCGGCGCGGGCGACCACCACCAGGAACTCGGCGAAGTCGGCGTTCGTGGAGAACGCCTTCTCCCCGTTCAGCACGACGTCGGTCCCGTCGCGGCGGGCCGTCGTGGTGATCCTGGCCAGCTCGCTGCCCGCCGCGTGCTCGCTGCCGAGCGTCGCGCAGAAGCCGCTCCCGGCCACCAGCTTGCCCAGGTAGTGCTCCCGCAGGCCGGGGGAGCCGTACCAGGACACCATGCTGGTGGTCAGGACCGGGATGAACAGGGTGAACGCGGCGCCGGCGTCGGCGTAGGCGAGTTCGGCGACGATCTGCACGCCGTCCTCCAGGCCGAGGCCGGGGCCGCCGTACTCCTTCGGCACCCACCAGTTCGCCAGGCCGGTGTCGGCGAACCGCTCGTACAGCGGGAGCGGCGCCTCGGCCAGCGAGTCGAGGTAGGCGTCCTTGCCGATGAGCTCCCGGCGCGCGAACGCCTGGACGGCCCGCACGTGCTCCGGCTGCCTCATCCGGTCTCCCGTTCGTCGAGCAGCTCGGCCAGCATGCGCACCGTCGGGCACTCCAGCAGTCCCGTCACCGGGACCGACGCGTTCAGCGACTTGCGGATCCGGGTGGTCAGCTCGATCGCGAGCAGCGAGTGGCCGCCCAGCTCGAAGAAGTTGTCGGTGGCGCCGATCGGCTCGATGCCCAGCACGCGCGACCAGATCTCGGCCAGCGCCGCCTCGGTGCCCTCCTTCGGCTCCACGTAGGGGTTGTTGAGGTCGGGTCTCGGGTGGCGTTCCTGGTCGTCGGGGCTGTCGTCGGCGCCGTGGATGTCGCCGGTGACCCACTGCGCCAGCCGGCCCTCCAGCGGGCCGGTCGAGATGACCAGGTGGCCGACCCGGTCGGTGGAGGCCAGGGCCCGCTCGAAGACGTCGACGCCTTCGGCCGGGGCCATCGCGAAGCCGACGACGGCCTCGCTGTGGCCTTCGAGACGGGTGGCGTCGATGCTCCAGGTGTCCCAGTCGACGGTCACCCAGCGGCCGCCGCCCGCCACCCGGGCCTGGCGGATGTAGGCGTCCAGCGCCGCGTTGGCCGCCGCGTACGGCGCGAGCGTCATGCCGCCCAGCACCGCCGCGATGGACGACAACGTGATCCGCCGGCCGGCCGCGTGCCCGCCGAGCACCTTCTCCAGCACGTGGAAGCCCTTGACCTTGGTGGCCAGGTGGGCGTCGCACTGGGCGCGGTCCATCAGGTGGGCGAAGTTGAAGTACGCCCCGTCCTGCACGCCCGCGCCGTGCACCGCCACGTCGATCCCGCCGAACCGCTCGACCGCGGCCTCGACCACGGCCGCCATGCGCTCCTCGTCGGCCACGTCGGCCGACAGGCAGAGCACGGTCGCGCCCCGGCTCTCCAGGTCCTGGATGTTGCGGATGTGCCGGGCGGTGCGCTCGCCCCCGGAGGGCGTCTCCGCCAGGAACGACTCCCACTCCTCGCGGGGCGGCAGCGGCGACCGGGCGGTGAGCACCAGGTTGCAGCGGTACGCGGCGGCCAGGTGGCGGGCGAGCACGAGCCCGACGTCGCCGAGGCCGCCGGTGATCAGCACGGTCTCGCCGTCCTTGATCGGGCGGGTCTCGTCGGTCAGCTCCTCGGTCGGGAACTGCTCGTAGGCCCGCGCCCAGGTCTCGCCGGCGCGGACCGCGACCGGGCCCTCGTGCGGGGCCAGGATCGCGGCGAGGATCTGCACCGACTCGTCGCCGGCCGGAGAGGGGTCGGCGTCGATCGTGCGGGCCCGGATCCGCGGGTTCTCCTGGGCCAGGCTGGGGGCCAGCGCCGCGAGAGTGGCGTGCTCCGGGTGGCGCAGGTCCGAGCCGAGCACGCCGACCGCCCCCGAGGTGAGCAGGGCGAGCTCGGCGCGCGGCGCGGAGCCGCTGTTGTCGACCAGTTCCCTGGCCAGCGCCAGCACGGAGTAGAAGCCGCGGCGCTGCTCGGCGTCGAAGTGCGCCGACGGGTCGTCGTCCGCCCCCGGCTCGGCCGAGGCCAGGCTGAACGCGTGGACGATCGCACGGGGCGCGGCCAGCAGCGAGTACATGAGTTCGGCCATGTCGTCGGGCTGGTCCAGCCTGACGGTGAAGTCGCCCGCGTCGTCCTGCTCGAAGCTCTCGCCGCTCCGCACGGCCGTGACCTCGGCGCCGGCCGCGTTCAGCCGGTCGATCAGGGCCTCGCCCCGGGCGTCGTCGGCGAAGACCAGCCAGGGGCCGGCCGCGCGCAGCCGCTCGTCCAGGCCGGCGACCGGGAACGGGCGCTGCTTCCAGGTCGGCAGGTACGTCCACTTCGACCGGTCGAACGTCTTGTCGTTGCTCACCGGCGCGGCCTGCGCGTTCGGGCTGGCCTTCACCCAGTAACGGCGCTTCTGCCACGGGTAGGTGGGCAGCTCGACGCGGCGGCCCGCGCCCCGGTGCAGCGCGGTCCAGTCGATCGTGCTGCCGGCCTGCCACAACCGGGCCAGCGTGGCCAGCAGCCACTCGGCCGCGGGCACCCCGTCGACGGGGGCGACGACGATCTCCTCCGACGCCTGGCCGGCGTCGTCGCGCGTCACCTGCACGCCGAGCCGGCGCAGCCCGTCGGCCAGCGCGCCGACCGCGTCGTGCCGGTCGGTGCCGTCCTCGATGCCGATCACGGCGTCGACCGCCGCGAGCAGCTCCGGCCCCCAGGTCTCCGGCACGGCCTCCGGCGTGACCAGGCGCACCTTCGGGTTGCGGCGCTGGGTCTTGGCGTTGATCCAGCGGGCGGGGTCGGTCAGCGCCACGACCGCGTCGTCGCGGTCGGCGACCACGATCGCGCGCCGCAGCGCGAACCCGCCGCGCGACATCTGCAGGGTGAACGCCACGTCCGCGACGTCCTCGCCGGAGTCGCCGGCCAGATATCCGGCCAGCCGCTCGCCGAGCGCGTTGAGCGCGTTCTCGTCGCCCGCCGAGAAGGTCAGCAGGTGCGGGCCCGGCCGGTTCGGGCGGGCCTCGCGCGGCGGCGCCTGCTCCAGCACCACGTGCGCGTTGGTGCCGCCGAGGCCGAACGAGCTGACCCCGGCCCGGCGCGGGTGCGGGCCCTCCGGCCACGGCCGGTGCTCGGTCAGCACGGTGAAGCGGTCCTGCGCGGTGGCCAGCGCCGGGTTCGGCTGGGCGTAGTCGGGCACCCCCTGGAGCAGCTCGTGCTTGAGGCTCAGCGCCGCCCGCATCAAGCCGGTCACGCCGGAGGCGCGGTCGAGGTGGCCCAGGCTCGGCTTCAGCGAACCGAGCACGGCCGGGGTCTCGCGCGGCTGGGTGAACACCCGGTTCATCGCGGCCAGCTCGATCGAGTCGCCCAGCATGGTGCCGGTGGCGTGGCACTCGACGTACCCGATGGTGTCGGGCTTGACCCCGGCCACGCCGAGCGCCGTCTCGATCACGTCGGCCTGGCCGTCGACGCCCGGCGCGGTGTACCCGGCCCGCATGCGGCCGTCGTTGTTGGACGCCGACCCGAGGATGACGGCGTGGATCACGTCGCCGTCGGCGAGCGCGTCGGCCATGCGCTTGAGCGCCACCGTGCCGACGCCGCTGCCCATCACGGTGCCGCCCGCCTCGGCGTCGAAGCTGCGGACCTTCCCGTCGGGCGACATGATGCCGCCCTGCTCGTACAGGTACCCGGCGGGCTGGGGGAGCGGGGTGAACGCGCCGCCGGCCAGCGCCATGTCGCACTCGTAGGTCAGCAGGCTCTGGCAGGCCAGGTGCACCGCCACCAGCGACGTGGAGCAGAACGTCTGCACCGACACCGCCGGCCCGCGCAGCCCCAGCTTGTACGACACCAGGTTCGCCAGCGAGTCGCGCTCGTTGCCGATCGCCATCAGCATCGCGCCGCCGGGCTGGCTCGCCTGGTGGAAGATGTTCTTCACGACGTAGTCGGGGAACCCGCAGCCGCCGAACACCGCGACCTGCCCCGGCACGTCGGTGGGGCAGTAGCCGGCCGCCTCCAGGGCCTCCCACGAGCACTCCAGGAACAGCCGGTGCTGCGGGTCCATCATCTCGGCCTCGCGCGGGTTGATGCCGAAGACCCCCGCGTCGAAGTGCTCCAGGTCGGCCAGCGGGCCGCCGATCCGCACGTAGCGCGGGTCGGCGATCTGGCCGGGCTCGACGCCGGTCTCGCGCAGCTCCGCGTCGGTGATCTCGCGCAGCCCCTTGATCCCGGACAGTACGTTGCGCCACAGGTCGGCGACGCTGTCGGCGCCGGGGAATCGACCGGACATGCCGATCAGCGCCACCGCCGAGGCGTAGTCGGTTTCCGTCATGACGTCCTTCCGCTCCGGAGCATGTTCCGCCGCTGTTCGATGCGCGAGGTGCGCTGCTGTTCGCGCACGTCGGCCGTCTGCTCTTCGTTGGCCTCGCCCGCGGTGGCCGCTTCGGCCAGCGACGAGATGGTGGGCGACTGGTAGAGGATGTGCGGGGGGAGGTAGGTCAGGCCGAGCGTCTTGCGCACGTCCGCGATGATCTCCATGCCGAGCAGCGAGTTGCCGCCGAGCTCGAAGAAGTTGTCGTGGACGCCGACCGATTCGAGGCCGAGCGCCTCGGTCCACACCTCGGCGATCTTCTCCTCGGTCTCGTTCTGGGGCTCGACGAACGCGGTCGACAGGTCGGGCCGGGGGTGCCGGCCGAACGCGTCCCTGAGCTTCTTGACCGTCGCCTGGTGGCTCTCGATCGACGACTTGCGGCTCATCGCGACCAGCGGAGCGAAGTCCTGCGTCGAGGTGACCACGTGCCGCTCACCGCTGTTCAGCACCCGTACCAGCGCCTCGAAGCCGTCCTCGAAGCTGAGCCCGAACAGGCCCCGGTACCAGGTGAAGTACTGCTTGGAGCCCTCGTCGTAGTTCTCCAGGCCCTCGGTCCAGCCGTTCCACGTCCACTCGCACCAGTCGACCGAGGTGACCAGCGCGCCGGGCAGCGGGTCGCTGAGCGCGAAGGAGTCGAGGAACGCGTTGGCCGCGCAGTAGTCGACCTGGCCGGCGCCGCCGCCGGTGGCGGAGGTGGTGGAGGAGTAGAGGGCCAGGAAGTCGACCGGCACGTCCTTGAGCACCTCGGCCAGGGCCAGCGAACCGGCCACCTTCGGCGCGAGCGTGCGCTCGATGTCGGCCACGGTCTTGAACTGCATCAGGCCGACCGCCGGCACGCCCGCGCAGTGCAGGACTCCGTTGAGCCCGCCGAACCGCTCGACCGCCGCGTCGACCGCCCGCCGCACGTCGGCGACCTTCGACACGTCGCCCGCCACCGTGACGACCCCGACGCCGCGCGCCTCCAGCCGGCGCAGCCCCTCGACGCGCCGCCGCACCTCGTCTGCGGTGCCGGGGGCGGCCAGGATCTGGTTCCACTGGTCCTTCGGCGGCACCGGGGTGCGGCCCAGGAGGACCAGGTTGGCCTGGTACTTCTCGGCCAGCAGCTCGGCCATGCCCAGGCCGATGCCGCCCAGGCCGCCGGTGACCAGGTAGGTCCCGCCGCGCCGGACGTCCACGACCGGGTCGGTCCTGTCGATGTTGGCGGCGTCCAGCACCTCGTAGCCCGGCGTCCAGCGGCGGCCCTCGCGCAGCGCGACGACCTGGTCGGCCGGGTCGGCCCGCAGCTCGGCCAGCAGCCCGCGCAGGGCGGCCGGCGAGGTGCCGGCGTCGGCGTCGATGAGACGGGTCTTGACCCTCGGGTACTCGACCGGGATGAGCCGGGTCGGGCCGAGCAGCGTGTTGCGCTCCGGGATGACGTCGTCGCCGGTCAGCACCTTCTGGCTGCCGACGGTGACGATGTCCAGCGCCCAGGTCGGCAGGCCGAGGTCGACCGCGGCGCGGGCGAAGGAGACCAGCGTGTAGAGGCCGCGCTTCAGGCACTCCTGGGTGGCGTCGCCCTCGGCGGGGGCCGGGTCGGCGGTCCAGAGGTGGACGACCCGCTCCGGCTGGAAGCCCCGCTCGCCCAGGGCGCGCAGCGCGGCGACGACGTCCTCCTGCGAGCCGGGCCGCACGACGAACGCGTCAGGGTCCTCCCGGTAGGCGTCGCCGGGCCGGACCAGCACGACCTCGTGGCCGAGGGCGTCGAGCGCGGCGCGCACCGAGCCGGTCAGCGTGTCGGCCAGGCCGGCGTCGGTGAAGAGCAGCCACTTGGTCTGCTCCTCCTCGCGCACCAGCTGGGGCGCGGTCTGCCGCCACACCGGGACGTTGATCCACCGCTCGTCCGGCAGGCGCGGCAGCGCGGTCGCGATGCTGGTGGGGTCGCTCTCGTCGAGCATGGGCACGCCGGTGCCGAGCGCCGCCTGGTCGATCTCCAGCCAGTAGTCCTGGCGGTCGAACGGGTAGGTCGGCAGCGGCACCCGGCCGGGATCCCAGCCGTCGTGGAGGGCGTCCCAGTCGATCGGCACGCCGGCCAGCCAGAGCTTGCCGACGGCGGTCGCGGTGGCGGCGAGCGTCTCCACCTGGTCGCCCTGGCCGGGCAGGGTGGTGACGATCAGCGGCCACTGGTTGCGGTCGCAGTCGGGGTGGCCGCGGGTCAGCGCGCCGAGCGACTGGCCGGGGCCGATCTCGGTCAGGGTCATGTCGCCGCCGCGCAGCACGTGCGCGAGCCCGGCGCCGAACTCGACCGTCTCGCACATGTGGCGGGCCCAGTAGCCGGGGTCGGTGACCAGGTCGGCGGTGGCGATCTCGCCGGTGACGTTGCTGACGTACGGGATGACCGGCGGGTTCAGCGTCACGTTGGCGGTGATCCAGGAGGTCAGCTCGGCCGCGACGGGGTCGAGCATGCGCGAGTGGAACGCGTGCGTGGTCTGGAGGCGGCGGCAGCCGATCTCGGCCGCCCGCAGCCGCTCGGCGGCGGCCTCGACGGCGTCCTCCGGCCCGGCCAGCACGAGCTGCGAGCCGGTGCGGACCGCGACGTCGAGGCCGAGGTCGCCGAGCACCGCCTTCAGCCGCTTCTCGTCGGCGGCCACGGCCAGCATGCCGCCCTCCGGCTGGGAGGTGATCAGCTTGGCCCGGTAGGCGACCAGCTTGAGCGCGTCGGCCAGCGACAACACCCCGGACAGGCAGGCCGCGACGTACTCGCCGAGGCTGTAGCCGACCATGATCTCCGGCTTGACGCCCCAGCTCATCAGCAGGCGGGCCAGCGCGTACTCGGCGACGAAGACGGCGGGCTGGATGAGGTGCGCGTTCGGGTCCGACGCGGGGGCGGCGGTTCCGGTCCGCCCGAGCAGCGCGGCCAGGTCGGGGGCGCTCGCGGGCCCGGCCGGCACGAAGACGTCGGACAGCTGGGACGCCTCGGTGAGGCCCAGCAGGCTGACGCACTCGTCGACGTCGGCCCGGAAGCGCGGCTCGGTCTCGTACAGGGCGGCGACCATGCCCGGGTACTGCTCGCCGACGCCGGCGATCAGGAACCCGGTCTTGCGGCCGACCGCCGTGTCGGTCCGGCCCAGTGGCCCGGCCGGGTCGGTGAGCAGCGCGGCGGCTTTGGCGTTGCCGTCGGCGACGACCACCTTGCGGTGGTTGAAGACCTTGCGGCCCTTCTGGAGGGTGTACGCGACGTCGCCCAGGTCCACGCCGGGGTCCGCGGCGATGCTCTCGCCCAGACGCACGGCCATCCGCTCGGCGGAGGCGGCCGACCGGGCCGACACCGGGAGGATCTGCCAGCGGCGCGGCCGTTCCGGGCGCGGGGCCGGAACGGGCGCCTCGACGATGATCGCGTGCGCGTTCGTGCCGCCCATGCCGAGCGAGCTGATCCCGGCGATGCGCGGCCGCTCGGCGCTGCGCGGCCAGGGAGTCGGGGTGGCCGTGACGTAGAACGGGCTGGTCTCGAAGTCGATCTCGGGGTTCGGCGAGGTGTAGTGCAGCGTCCCGGGGATCAGCTCGTGCCGCAGCGACTGGACGACCTTGATCAGGCCCGTCACGCCGGAGGCGCGGTCGAGGTGGCCGACGTTCGGCTTGATCGAGCCGAGCACGCAGTACTGCTTCTTCTCCGTCTGGCCGAACGCCTTGGTCAGCGCCGCGACCTCCATCGGGTCGCCGACCTCGGTGGCGGTGCCGTGCGCCTCGACGTAGCCGATCTGCGACGGGTCGACGCCCGCCTTCTCGATCGCCTTGGACACGCAGCGGCGCTGGCCGTCGATGCTGGGGGCCAGGTAGCTGAACTTCATCGCGCCGTCGTTGTTGATGGCCGAGGCGCGGATCACCGCGAGCACGGTGTCGCGGTCCTCGATCGCCTTGCCCAGGCGCTTCAGCGCGACCACGGCAGCGCCGTCGCCGAACATGCTGCCCCGGCCCTGCGCGTCGAAGGTGCGCACGTGGCCGTCGGGCGACTCCTGGCCGCCCTCCTCCCACAGGTAGCCGGTCCGGTCCGGGATGCGGACCGAGACGCCGCCCGCGAGCGCCATGTCGCACTCGTCGCGGCGCAGCGCCTCGCTCGCCAGGTGCACCGCGACCAGCGAGGTCGAGCAGAACGTCTGCACGGTCACGCTCGGCCCCGACAGGTCGAGCCGGAACGAGACGTTCGTGGCGAGCGAGTCCTTGTCGTTGCCGATCATCAGCGCGGACGTGTCGATGCCCATGGCGAACGCCTGGAGCCGGGTCAGCAGGTAGCCGCTGATGTTCATGCCGGCGAACACGCCGACCGAGCCGCGGCTCTCCGGCGAGCCGTACCCGGCCGACTCCAGCACCTCCCACACGCATTCGAGGAAGAGCCGCTGCTGCGGATCGGCCAGCGTGGCCTCGCGCGGGTTGTAACCGAAGAACGCCGCGTCGAAGCCGCGGATCTCGTCGAGAACCGGCCGGCTCCGGACGTAGTTCGGCTTCGAGAACGTCGCCGCCGGCACGCCCGCCTCGATGAGTTCCTCATCGGAGAAACGCGTGAAGGATTCGACCCCGGTGCTGATGTTCCGCCAGAAAGTCTGGACGTCATTTGCTCCCGGGAATCGACCGGCCATGCCGATGATCGCAATATCGGACTCGTCCGCGGGGTATTGCGAGCCGCCAGGTGGATGTTGCTGATCCATCAACACGCCCCTATTCACCGAATTTTTTAAGTGGGAATTCTTTTAGAGCAGCCCGCCGCGGCCCCAGCCGCGGGTGAGCCGGCGAATCGCGAAAACGCCGCAGACGAGCGCGATCCCCAGCAGGATCGCCGCGGGCAGCATCGTCCCGGCCGTGTCGCCGACGACGGCGGCCTGCAGCATCTTCAGGGCCCAGTAGCCCGGGGACAGCTGCGCGGCGACCTGCGCCCACTCGGGCATCAGGCTCAGCGGCACCAGCGCCCCGCCCAGGGAGCTGAGCGTCAGCGCGCCCACGTCGGCGATCACGCTGAGCTCGCCGTGGCTGCGCACGATCGCGGCCAGCAGCGCGCCGATCGCCAGCAGCGTGAACGCCCAGACCAGGATCGACCCCAGGACCAGCGGGACGTTCCCGGGCACGGGCAGGCCGATGACCAGGCAGCCGTACACCAGCAGGATGCTCTGCTGCGCGATCATCACCACGTAGATCGGCAGGGTCTTGCCGATCAGCAGCTCGGCGGCCGGCGCCCGGCTCACCCGGAGCCGGTCCCAGGTCTTCCAGGTGCGCTCGGCCAGGATCGCGTTGCCCGCGATGGAGATCGCGAACACCGAGAACATGACCAGCAGCCCGGTCACCACCTTGGTGGTGCCGCCCTCGACCGCGCGGACGTACAGCGGCTTCAGGACCAGCATCAGGACCATCGGCATGACCACGTAGCTGATCGTCTGGCCGGGGTCTCGGAGCCGGATGAGCGTGTTGTTGCCCGCCAGGGCGCGGATCCGGTAGAGGGACTCGCGCAGGGCGGCGGTCGGCCCCGGTCGGTAGCCGGTGTCAAGGAGCATCGCTGACCGCCAGGGATCGGTAGAGGTCGTCCAAGGAGGGGTTGTGGACCTCGATCGTGCTGATGGGCCGCTCGGCGCGGCCCAGCAGGTCGATCAGGGTGGCGGCCGGCTGCGTGGTGGAGACGCGGACCTCCTCCTCGTTGTCGTGGATCAGCCGCACCTCCCCGGGCAGCCCGTCGACCAGCTCGTCGTAGGTGCCCCGCGCGATGATCTTCCCGCTGCGGGCCACCGCGATGGTCGCCTGCAGCTCGACCAGTTCGGGCAGGTAGTGGGTGGTGTAGACGATGGCCGCGCCGTCGCCCGCCCGCTGCTTGACGACGTCGAGCATCGCCTCGCGGGTCTCCAGGTCGGCGCCGGCGGTCGGCTCGTCGAGCAGCAGCAGACCGGGCCGGTGGATCAGCGCGGTGGCCGCCTGGACCCGCCGCTGCTGCCCGCCCGACAGGCCCGCCGTCCTGCGGTCGATGAACGAGCCGAGCCGCAGCGCCACGGTCAGCTCCTCGATGGCGCCGTCGAGCGCGGCCCGGCGCAGCCCCGCGAGCTTCCCGAACAGGTTGAGGTGCTCGCGCACGGTGACGGACGGGTAGAGCGCGATGTGCTGCGGCGCGACGCCCACCCGCCCCCGGCTCGCCGACGGCGGACGCCCGTCGATGGTCACGTGACCGGCGTCCTGACGGATCAGGTACGACACGATCTCCACGAAGGTCGTCTTGCCCGCGCCGTTGTGCCCGACCAGGCCGACGATCTCCCCGGCCGCCACACTCAGGCTGAATCCGTCCAGCGCCAGGACCGGGCCGTATCGCTTGACAAGATCGATGGCGTGCAGCAACGTGTCACCTCCTTGATTATTCACCTCGAAAAGACGCTTGCTTTTCGCGGGCCCGCGAATTTGATAATTCGAATTCGACTGAAGAAATCGAGTTACCGCTACAGTAGCGGCGGCGGGCCCGGCCGCCATTGGCAGGAAGTGGCCGGGGAGAACCGGCCAGCGGCGGGCGGCTTGTCGCCGACAGGGGTCACCCCTACGCCCCGGCGGCGCAAAGACAGGGGTTGCGCGCGGCGCCGGGCCCGGCCCATTTCTGGCAGGCTGACCTGCGAGGACGGCCATTCTTGCTTGACATAAACCCGCTGTTCATATTGACCGGTTGATGTCAGAATCTTCGGGTGACTATCGAACGCTCTGACACGAAGTTGCCGGAGGAAGGCGACAGTCGCCCCAGGGGGCTGCCATCCCTCGCGGCAGGCCCGCTCACCGCGGTCGCGGCGGCGCTCGCGGCCGTGCTGACCGCCCTGTCCGGCCGGTACGGATTCCACCGCGACGAGCTCTACTTCATGGTCGCCGGCGACCACCCCGACTTCGGCTACGTCGACCAGCCGCCGCTCACCCCCCTGCTCGCCCGCGCGAGCACCGCCCTGTTCGGCGACACCCCGTCGGCGCTGCGCGTCGTCGCCACGGTCTTCTGCGTGGCCTCGGTCGTGACCGTCGCCCTGATCGCCCGCGAACTCGGCGGCGACCGCCGGGTGCAGACCGTCGCCGCCTGCTGCGCGGCCACCTCCGGGATCGTCCTGGGCCTCGGCCACCTGCTCGCCACCGCGACCTTCGACATGCTCGCCTGGCTGGTCATCAGCCTGCTCGTGCTGCGCCTGCTGCGCACCGGCGACGGCCGGTGGTTCGTGGCGATCGGCGTCGCGGTCGGCGTCGGCATGGAGAACAAGCAGCTGCTCGGGCTGCTGGTGGTGGTCCTATTCGCGGCGCTGCTGCTGGTCGGGCCGCGCGACGTGCTGCGCACCCGCTGGTTGCCGATCGGCGCGCTCATCGCCCTGGTCCTCGCCGCGCCCAACCTGATCTGGAGCGCCGCCAACGGCTGGCCCCAGTTCGCGGTCGCGGCCGGCATCAGCGAAGACGGCGCCGACGACCGCGCGATGCTCCTGCCGCTGCTGATCGCGCAGCTCTCCCCGCTGTACCTGCCGCTCTGGGCGGCCGGGCTGGTCCGCCTGTGGCGCGACCCGTCGGTCCGGTGGGCCCGGCTGATCCCGGTGGCGACCCTGCTGCTCGTCGCCGCCGTGCAGATCGCGGGCGGCAAGTCCTACTACGTGCTGCCGCTGCTGATGGTGTCGATGGCGGCCGGCGTGGCGCCCGTCGTCCAGTGGGCCCGCACGCGCGTGCTGGTCGTCTGCATCGCGGTCGCGGCGGCCGTCAACGTCGTCATCGGGCTCCCGGTCCTGCCGCCCGCCGCCGCCGGGTTGCCGAACGCGCTCAACGCCGAGGTGGGGGAGCAGATCGGCTGGCCGGAGTTCGCCGACTCGGTCGCCGCCGCCTGGCAGCAGATCCCCGAAGCCGACCGCGCCCGCGCCGTCATCTTCGCCCAGAACTACGGCGAAGCCGCCGCCATCGCCCTGTACGGCCCCGAGCGCGGCCTCCCCGCCGCCTATTCGGGCCACATGAGCTACGCCGACTGGGGCCCGCCCCCCGACACCGCGAACGGCCCCGTCCTCCTCGTCCACGCCGCCGAGAACCGCCGCATCCCCGCGCGGTTCACCGACTGCCGCCTCATCGGCCCGGTCGACGTCGGCCACGACCTCGACAACCAGGTCAGCGAGAACGTCATCCGCCTCTGCGGAGCCGCTCCCGTCCCCTGGTCCGCCCTCTGGCCGAGCCTCCGGAGCACCTGATGACGACCCCGATGAGCGGTGAGAAGATGTCACCGGCACGCCCGCCTATTGCGGCGCCGAAACCCTTAGCCTGGCTACCATGCGCGTAGGTTGCCTGATCGGGTCGGGCCGCGACTGCGACATCTACGAGGCCGGAGCGGGCAAGGTCATCCGGCGGGCCAAAGACGGCCGCAGCCTCGAACGCGAAGCGTCCGTCATGCGCCACGCCAGCCGCGGCGGCTTCCCCGCGCCGCAGGTCTACGACGCCGACGGCCCCGACATCCTGATGGAGCGCCTCGACGGCCCGAGCCTCTTCCAGGACGCCGCCGCCCACCCGCGCAAGGTCCGCGACCACGGCCGGCTCCTCGCCGACCTGCTCACGAAGTTGTCCGCCGTCCGCGCCCCCGGCTGGCTGCCCGCCGTCTGCGTCGGCCACCACCTGCTCCACCTCGACCTCCACCCGCACAACGTCCTGCTCACCGGCGACGGCCCCCGCGTCATCGACTGGGCGACCGCCCGCCGGGGAGCCTGCGCCGCCGACGTCGCCGCCACCTGGCTGGCGCTCGCCTCCGGCCACGTCGACCCCCCGCTGCGCCGCAGCCGCGACCAGATGCTGGCGGCCTTCCTCGACCGCGTCGACCGCGAGGCGGCCCGGCCCTACCTGACCGTTATGGCGGACCGCCGCCGTACCGACCGAAACGCCGACGACGCGGAGACGGCCGCCATCGACCGCCTCCTCGCCCGCGAACACACGACCCTCGAGGAGGCAGCCAATGGCAGATCGACGTGAAGTCCGGGTATCCGACGCTGATCGCGAGGCCGCAGTCGCCCATCTGCTGGCCGCCGTCGACGAGGGCCGTCTCAGCCTCGACGAATACAACGACCGCATGAGCCGCGCCTACACCTCGGTCACCTTCGCCGACCTCGACAACCTCCTGGTCGACCTGCCCGACGCCCAGGCCGCGCCGACCGTCACCGCCACCCAGACCAGGGCCCCGGCGGTGGCGACGGGCGCGTTACCCCGCTGGCTCCGGGTGGTCTGGATCGCCTGGGTCGCCAAGGTCGCCCTCAACCTGGTGATCTGGGTCCTGCTCAGCGTGACCGAGGGCGAACTGCTCTACTTCTGGCCGATGTGGGTCATCATCCCGCCGGGCCTGGCCCTGCTCGCCGTCAGCTACGCCGTCACCGCTTCGCGGAAGAGCGTGGGCTCCTAACGGCGAACGTCGATCATCCCGGCGGGATCCCGCCGGGTGGTCGAGGCCACCTCAGACCCGGGTGAACGTCAGATGCGTGACCCCTGACGGCGTCGAAACCGCCTCGATCGTGTACGTCTCCTCCAGCGCCTCCAGCCCGTCCCAGAGCCTGACCCCACGGCCGAGCAGGATCGGCACCTGCACCACGTGCAGATGATCGACCAGCCCCGCGGCGAGGAAGTCCCGGATGACCGTGGCCCCGCCGCCGACCCGCACGTCCAGGCCCCCGGCGGCCTCCCTGGCGACCGCGAGCGCCTCGGCGGGCGAGGCGTCCAGGAAGTGGTAGGTCGTGCCGCCGCCCATCTCGATCGACGGCCGCGGCCGGTGCGTGAGCACGAAGACGGGCGACCGGAACACCGGCGTGTCCCCCCACCACCCCCGCCAGTCGGGGTCGTCCTGCCAGCCGGGCGGCCCGAACTTCCCGGCCCCCATGATCTCCGCGCCGATTCCCTGCTCGTGCCGAGCCGCGAAGACGTGGTCGACGCCGGCGGCTCCCGTCTCGTGCCAGAAGCGGGTGGCGAACATCCACTCGTGCAGCCGTTCCCCGGCGTGCCCGAACGGCGCGTCGAGGGCCTGGCCGTCGCCGGTGCCGAAACCGTCGAGCGAGATCGAGAAGTTGTGCACGCGTACCGCGGACATGAGCGGGCTCCTTAGGTCGGGCTCTCACCGATGAGTCGGAGCCGCCGACCGGTTCTCTACCACCACGACGAACTTTTTCCGACCTGCTCGGCACCGGCACCAGCGGCCCCGAGTCGACCGCCAGAGCCGATCCCGTTCGGTCACGAGCCCGCGATGATCCGCCGCAGGTCGATGAACACGAGTTCCTGGCCGCGCTGGTAGGCGATGACGTCCCGGGTCGTGACCTCGACCAAGAGCTCCTCGTGGGCTTCGCCCGTGTACTCGGGGATCACCACCCCGAGGTCGGCGACCTTCCCGGTCCGCAGGTCGATCAGTCTCCCGGTCCCCTCTTTGAGGTGCAGGAAGCGGTCGGCGGCCGGTGCGAGCCCGAGGCCCGGGATGGGGCGTTCATCCGATCCGTCACGGTTGCGCACGAACGACTGCTGCTCGCGCGAACCCGTGCAGACGGTCACCCCGCACTGCACGTAGAGTTCGCCGGGCCCGACGACGGCGTCGGCCGTCGCACCGGTCTCCAGGTCGACCAGATGACGGAACAGGAATTTGTCCTCCCCGCTCACGTCGGACGGCGTCCCCGCCCACGGCCACTCCAGCAGCGTCAGCCCCTGCCCGCCCGGCACCGGTGACACCGTCCCACCCTCGACGGGCACGCTCAGCACGTCGCCGCCCTGCAGCGAGTAGATCAGCCGGTCGCCGACGAGCTGGATGCGCCCGAACGCGCCACGCGGCGACTGAGCCAACCGGACCGGCGGCCCTCCGGAGAACGGCGCCGCCCACACCTCGCCGTTCGTGTAACCGGCCTCGTTGACCCACCAGACGAGCCGGTCACCCGCCATCGCGTAACCACCGGAGAACCGCTCCTCCGGCTCGTTCACGTCGGTGATCTTGCGAAACCGCTTCGCGGCCAGGTCGTAGGCGTAGAAGGCGGCCGTACGTTCCAGGTCGATCCGGCTCCGCAACACGACGGTCCCGCGGTCGGCGAACAGGAGCCCTTCGAGAACGGTCCCGTCGTCCAGTTTCCGCGGCACCGTCACCACGGCCTCCGGCCACACCTCCTCCACCAGCCCGAGGGTGGTCTGCGCGGGTGAGCCCGTCGTCGACGGAACCGCCTGCGGACCGACTGCCGGCTCGCCGCCGATCCCCGAAGCCGGATCCAGACGGACCACCTCCGGGCGGATCACGGTCACCGCCACGACGGCGACCGCCACGACGGCGGCCACGACCAGAACCGAGGCGAGCAACCGAGGCCGACCGATCGGATCCCGATCGGAGGTGGCGCGCAGGTCGTCGTCGACGGTCACCGAAGGCTCCTGTCGTCGGGGGAGTCTCGCCGCTGGCAGCTCGAAGCCTAGCCAGACCGTCGGCCGCGCAGGTGATCTCGCGCGCCTGCATCGGGAACGACGTTCTCCGTCGATTTCACTCGTCTTGGAACCTTTTCGCCTGCTGCTCGCGATAGAGGACACATGACCCCCGACAGCGACGCCGCTCTGCTGGCCGCCGTGGCCGAGGGCAGGCTGGAGGCGCTGCGTGTGCTGCACCATCGGCACGCGCCCTGGTTGCGGGCCCGGCTGGCCCGCCGGTGCGGCGATCCCGACCTGGTCCAGAGCGCCCTGCAGGACACCTTCGTCGCGGTCTGGCAGGACGCGGGCCGCTACCGCCCCTCGGAGGGCGCGGCGGGGGCCTGGTTGTGGACGATCGCCATCCGCAAGCTGGTCAGCGCCCTGCGCGGGCGGCCGGCTCCGGTCGCCGCCGAGGCCGCCGTCACCGAGTCGGCCGAGGACCTGGTGCTGCGCGCGGTCGAGCACGGCGACCTGGGGACCGCGCTGAACCGGCTGTCGCCCGAGTTGCGGGCGGCCATCCGGGCCACCGTCCTCGACGGGCTGACCGTCAAGGAGGCCGCGCGGCTGCTCGGCGTGCCCGAGGGCACCGTGAAGACCCGCGTCATGCGGGCCAAGGCCCAGCTGAGGGAGTTGCTCACATGAACGGGTGGCACGTGCCCGACGACCTGCGGGCGGCCTATCTCGACGGTGGTCTGCCGGAGGCGGCGGCGATGTCGGTCGAGGTCCACGTGGCCTCGTGCCAGGGGTGCCAGGCCGCTTTCCCCGTACAGGAGGAGTGGCTTGAGGAGAGCTGGGCGGCGATCGCCGACGTCGTCGACCGGCCCGCGCCTCGGCCGCTGACCCGAGGGCTGACCGCGCTCGGGATGCCTGAGCACGTGGCGGTGTTCCTGGCGGCGACGCCGGGGCTGACGCGGTCGTGGCTGCTCGGGGTGGCGGGCGCGCTCGGGTTCGCGGTGGCGGCCGCGCACGCCGCCGACCGGTCGATGCTGGTCTTCCTCGCGGTCGCGCCGGTGCTGCCGCTGCTCGGCATCGCCGCCGCCTACGGTGCGCGGGTCGACGCCCTGTACGAGGTCGCGAGCGCCGCGCCGATCAGCGGCGGCCGGGTGCTGCTGCTGCGCGCGATGGCCGTGCTGGTCGCCGCGCTGCTGGTCACCGGGGCGGCGACCCCGGCGTTGCCTGCGTTCACCGCGGCGTGGTTGTTGCCGTCGCTGGCCCTCACGGGGGCGGCGCTCGCCCTCGGCCCGCTCCTGGCGCCGCACCGCGCCTCGGCGCTGCTGGCCGCGGGCTGGCTGGCGGCGGTGCCGGCCGGCCGGGAGGCCGTGTTCGGGGCGCCCGCGCAGGCCGCGTACGCGATGGCTCTGATCCCGTTCGTCTATCTGGGGGCACGTCGATGGAACCGACTCTGACCGTCCGCGAACTGACCCGGCGGTTCGGCCGCCGGACCGCGCTCGACCGGGTGTCGCTGGAGTTCGGCACCGGCGTGACCGGGCTACTCGGCCCCAACGGCGCCGGGAAGACCACGCTGATCCGGATCCTGGCGACCACGCTCGCGCCCGACGGCGGCGGGGTGCGGGCGTTCGGGCTCGACCCGGCCGACCGCGAGCAGCGGCGGGCGCTGCGCCGCCGTCTGGGCTACCTGCCGCAGAACCCGGGGGTGTACGCCCACTTCACCGCCTTCGAACTGGTCGAGTACGTCGCGATCCTGAAGGAGATGAACGACCGGCGGGCCCGGCACGACGAGGTGCGGCGGGTGCTGGCCGAGGTCGACCTGGGCGACCGCGCCCGCACGAAGGTCCGCAGGTTGTCGGGCGGCATGCGGCAGCGGCTCGCGCTCGCGCAGGCGCTGCTGGGCGACCCCGACCTGATCGTCTTGGACGAGCCGACGGTGGGGCTCGATCCGGAGCAGCGGATGCGGTTCCGGGCGCTGCTGTCGAGGCTGGGCGAGAGCCGTACCGTCCTGCTGTCGACCCACCAGACCGAGGACGTCACGACGCTGTGCGGACGCGTCGTGGTGCTGAAGGCGGGATCGGTGGTGTTCGAAGGGGGCCCGGGGGAGCTCGCGGCCCGGGCGGCCGGGCGGGTGTGGCTGACCACCGCGCCGCCCGCCGGCACGTACTGGCGCACCCCTGACGGCCGTTACCGGACCCTGGGCGACCGGCCGCCGGAGGCGGTGCCGGGGGAGCCGGGCGTCGAAGACGGCTACCTGCTGCTGCTCGGCGCCGAGGGGGTGCCGGCGTGACGCTGGCCGTGTTCGAGCTGCGCCGCATGGTGCGCAACCCGCTGATCTGGGCGGCCGTTGTGATCGCGGTGGTCGTGGAGGGGGCGCGCGCTTCGCAGTGGTGGCCTGACCTGACGTTCGTGACGGTGCGCGCGGTGACGGCGTCCACGCTGGTGGCCGGGGCGGTGCTGGTCGCCGCGAACCTCGCCGCGGGCCGCGACCGCCGGGGCGGCCTGCCGGAGTCGCTCGGCGCGCTGCCGAGCCGGGCGCCCGCCCGCACCCGCGCGGTCCTGCTCGCCGCCCCGCTCGCCGGGGCGCTGGCCGCCGCCGCGGTGATCGTCCCTCTGGTCGGGTACGCCCTGCTGCGCGGCCCCGTGGCCGGGACCTTCGACGGCTGGGAGGCCCTCAACGGCGTGGCCCTGGCCGCGCTGGCGGCGACCGCCGGCGCGGCGCTGGCCCGCTGGACGCCCTGGCCCTTCACCTCCCTGCTGGTGATCTTCGGGTTCGCCTTCCTCCTCGTCGCCAATCCCCGGGGCGAGTACGGCGGCTGGGCGCTGCCGTGGATCGCCACGCACGACGCGACCCTCGGCCCGCGCCCCTCGGCGGCGCACCTGCTCTACCTGGTGGCGGTCGCGGTGGCGGTGGGCGCCGTGGCGCTGTTGCGGCACGGGCCGCGGCCGGTCCCGGCGGCGGTCGCGGCGGTGTCGCTGGCGGTCGCGGTCCCGGTGGTGGCGCAGGCCGCCCACCTGCCCAAACCCGCGCCGGTGGCGTGCCGGGACCACGACGGGCTGACCTTCTGCCCGCGCCCGGGTCACGAGCCGTGGGTGGCGGGGTGGGCGGCGGCGCTGCGCCCGATCACCTCGGTCGTGCCGCCGCGGGCGCTGGCCCGGGTGCCGGAACTGCGCCAGGAGCTCTACGGCACGCTGCCGCTGGTCTGGCGGCCGGGCGTCAGCGAGACGGGCGTCGCGGGCGCGGTCGCCGAGAGCGCGGCCGGTCTGGAACCGGGCCCGGGGTGCGGACGGGCCCGCACGGTGGTGGCGTTGTGGCTGACCGGCCGGGTCGCCGCACTGGACCACGAGCGGGCGCCGGCGAACTGGTCGTGGCCTCCGGGGGCGGCCGGGCCGGGCGACGGCTGGCACGTGTACCCCTTGACCGAGAGCGGCCACACGGCCGTCGTCCCCGGGCGGCTGAACGGCGCCTTCTACGACGACGCCGACCTGGCCAACGCCCGCGCGCTGCTCCGCGACCCCGGCGCGGCCGACCGGGTGCGGGCCCACTGGACGACGCTCACCGATCCGGCCACCACCACCGTCGATGCCGCGCCGCTGCTCGGCATCGAGGCGGTCACCGGTCGCGGGCTGTGCGGGGAACCGAGGTGAGGGCGCTGGCCCTCCCGCTGATCCGGGCCGTCGACTGGCTGCCGCTGGCGGCGACGGTCCCGGCGGTGCTGGTCGGGGCGTGGCTGGTTCCGGCCGAGTTCGCGGTCGCGGTGGTGCGGCTGGCGGCGGCTCTGCTCGCCGCCGCTGCGGCGTTCACGCTGGTGGACGCCATGGCCGCGACGACGGCCGCCACCCCGGTGCCGCGCCGGGTGCGGCAGTGGGCGCGCACGCTGCTGGCCGCCCTGGCGGCGGGCGGGGCGTGGACGGCGGCCTGGTGGCTGGCCGGCGTGCCCGGGTCGCCGGTCGGCCCGGCCGGGGAGACGGTGGCGGCGCTGCTGCTGGCGTTCGCCGGGGCCGGCTGGGCGGTGCGGCGCGCGGAGGGCCGGGCGGTGGCGCTGGCGGGGGCCGCGCCACTGCTGGCCTGCGGCGCGGGCACCTGGGCTCCTGCGGGGGTCGGCTGGTGGTGGGCGGTGGGCCCGCTCCTGCTCCTGGTGGCCGCCGTCCACGACGACGTGACCTGACGGCCGCTACCCTCCGAGCCATGATCATGAAATTAGCCGGTGCCGCCGTGGCGGCGCTCGTCCTGTTCGCCGGGCCCGCGCACGCCGCCCCCGTCAAGGGTCAGCCCAGGCTGACCAACAACGCGATCTACAAGAAGCCCGCGCTCAAGAAGGTCTCCTGCAAGGCGGTCAAGGGCACCACCAAGGCGTCGACCGAGAAGTACGTCAAGAAGGTCGTCTCCTGCCTGAACACCGCCTGGAAGGGCGCGATCGACGGCTTCCAGCCAGTCAAGGTGCACTTCAAGCAGGACAAGCAGGCGTGCGCCAGCGGGAACGACATCGCCGGTTCCTACGCCGAGATCTGCACCCAGGCCGTGGACGTCCGGCTCGCCGACGACTGGATCAGGGCCAAGAGCGACGCGATGGCGTTCGCGGCCCTGCTCGACGCCTGGAACGGCGTCGTCCAGGGCATGACGGGCATCGGTTCGGCCTTCCGGTCCATGCCGAACGACCGGACCGGTGAGGACATGGCGGAGCAGACGCACCGCTACTTCCTGCAGGGCGACTGCTTCGCCGGGGTGTCGGCCCGCGCCCTGGGCCGCAAGATCACCGACTTCAAGCAGGTGATCGCGGGCCTGGAGCCGCCGGAGTACTCCTACCTCAAGCACAACGGCAAGCTCGCCAACCGCGTGTACTGGATGAAGAAGGGCTACCAGTCGGGCAGGCCCGGCGCCTGCAACACCTGGACGGCCCCCGCGGCGAAGGTCGCCTAGGAATCCGGCGGCGGGCATGTCGAGAACCGGCGACCGGCTCCGTCCCCGCTCCGAGACGAAGGAGCAGGACATGAACCGACACGACGTCACCGAGGTGCTCGCCCAGCCGATCGCGCGCGACCTGCTGGCTTCCCCGATCCCCGCCCGCCTGGCCTACACCGGCCTCGACGGCGCACCCCGCGCGATCCCCATCGGGTTCTGGTGGGACGGCGCGCACGTCGTCATGGCGACCGTGCCCGCCTCGGCCAAGGTCGGGGCGCTGCGCCGCGATCCCCGGGTGGCCGTGACCATCGACACCGAGCGGGCGTGGCCGCCGAGGGCGCTGCTGATCCGGGGCACGGCCCGGCTCGAAACGGTGGAGGGGGTGCCCGGCTCGTACATCGAGGCGGCCCGCAAGCTCGTCCCGGCCGAGCACTTCGCGGGCTGGGAACAGGGGGTGCGGGAGCTGTACGACCAGATGGTCGTCATCTGCGTCGACCCCGAGTGGGCCAAGCTCCTCGACTTCGAGACCACCTTGCCCAAAGCCGTCGAAGACCTGCTCCTGGCCCGAGCCTGAGGAACGGGGCGGAACGGGATGGAACGCCTTATCTGTGAGGCGGCCGCGACCGGCCGTCTCTCATCATCGATAAGGACAGATCATGAAAAGCGTTCTCAAGCGGCTGGCCGCCGTCGTCGTGGCCGGCGTCGGCGTCGTCAGCCTGGCCACCGCGCCCGCGCAGGCCGCGACCGTCATCACCGCCCACCTGGAGATCGGGTTCAACACCGGCGTGCCGGCCGCCCGGACCATCAACCTGAACGTCCACGTCCCCATGAACGAGTACGACGCCAACGGCTACCTCATCCACGGCGCCAGGATCCAGGTCCGCTTCTACGGCAGCGACCCGGGCAGCGACCCGATGATCTACGGGCCGATCACCTGGTACAGGGGCGACTACGGGCTGACCGCCGGGGCCGACGGCATCCACCTCGACTACGGCTGGGAGGTCCCGCAGGGCTCCTTCCTCAACGAGGACAGCGGCTTCGCCAACAACGGCGACGAGGTCTACATCGTCGCGAAGTTCATCGACGGCGACGGCGCGACCATCAGCGCCACGTCCAACACCGAAGAGGGCATCTACTAGGTTCACTCCACGGCGGCCGTCCCCACCATCTTCAGCGCCCGTTCGAAGTACTCCGCCGCCGGGCCGAACCGCCCCTGCGTCAGATGGTCGTCCCCCATGTCGCACAGTGCCGCGATCGTCCTCGCCGCGTGTACGGCGGTGCGGTGCAGGACCCGCGCGTCGTCGTAGCGCGCGCACTCGTGCAGGTGCCGGTGGAGCGTCGCCGACAGCTCCAGCGCGTGCGCCGGCCAGCCGTGCCGGGCCGCGTGCACGGCCACCGCGAGCAGGTTGGCCAGTTCGGTCTCCACCGCCGCCGACGCCGTCTGCACGTAGTGGTCGAACAGGCGCGTCAGCGCCGACCGGCGGTCGTGGTCGGTGTCCTCGTCGGCCAGGGTCGCGGTCGCGTGGGCGCGGGGCAGGTCGTGGAAGCGGTAGCGCCCGGGGGCGGGTTCCTGGAGCAGGTGGGCGTCGACCAGATCGTCCAGGAGACGGCCCGCGTGTTCGACGGTGGTGCCGACCAGCGCGGCGGCCGCCAGGCGTTCGATGTCCGGTCCGGGGTGGAGGCCGAGCAGGCGGTACATGTCCTGCTGGCCGGGCGGCAGGTGGTGGTACGACAGGTCGAGCGCCGCCGCGATGCTCAGCGGGCCGACCTCCAGTTCGCCCAGCCGGTGCTGGTGGTCGCGCATCCGGTCGGCGAGGTGGGCGGGGGTCCAGCCGGGGCGGATGCGCAGGCGGGCGGCCGCGATCCGGATCGCCAGCGGCAGCCGGCCGCACAGTTCCACGATCTCCGTGAGCAGCCCCGGAGCCTCTCCGCTGACGCGCTGCTCCCCGGCCGTGCGGGCGAACAGCGTGAGGGCGTCGGGGCGCGGGAGCACGTCCAGGGAGAGCGGGCGCACGTCCTCCAGGCCGGCCAGCCGGCGGCGGCCGGTGATCAGGACCAGGCAGGTCGGTGAGCCCGGAAGCAGCGGGCGGACCTGCGCTTCGGTCGCCACGTTGTCGAGCAGCACCAGGACGCGGCGCCCGGCCAGCCGGGTGCGGTAGAGGGCCGCGCGGGCGCCCGGGTCGTGCGGGATGCGGTCGCCGGGGACGCCGAGCGAGCGGAGCAGCTGGTCGAGGGCGTCGCCGGGGTCGACGGGGGCGCCGCCCCGGGTGAAGCCGCGCAGGTCGACGAAGAGCTGGCCGTCGGGGTAGCGGTCGGCCAGCCGGTGGGCGACGTGCACGGCCAGGGTCGTCTTGCCGACGCCGGCCATGCCGTCGACCGCGGCGATCACCGGGCCTCCTTCGCGGGTGGTGGCGAGGTCGTCCAGGAAGGCGATCTCGGCGGTCCGGCCGGTGAAGCTGGCGATGTCGCGCGGCAACTCCCGGGGGACGACCGTCGGGGCGCCCGTCGGGGCGGCCAGGTCGGCGTGGCCGCCGAGGATCTGGTGGTGCAGGCGCTGGAGCGGCGGGCTCGGGTCGATGCCCAGGTCGACGTTGAGGCGCCGGCGCAGGTCGCGGTAGACGCGGAGCGCCTCGGCCTGGCGGCCGGAGCGGTAGAGGGCCAGCATCCACTGGGCGTGCAGGTGCTCGCGCAGCGGTTGTTCGGCGACGAGGGCGGCCAGGTCGGCGAGCAGGTCGTCGTGGTGGCCGAGGGCCAGGCGCGACTCGATCCACGTCTCCTGGGCGGCCAGCTTGCTCTCCTCCAGGCGGATGCGCTCGGCGTCGAGCAGCGGGTCGAGGGCGACGTCCTCGAAAGGGCGGCCTCGCCACAGGCCCAGCGCGCCGCGCAGCCGCTCCGACGCCAGGCCCGGTCTGCCCGCCGTCAGGGCGCGGCGGCCCTGGGCGGCGAGGTCCTCGAAGGTGAGCAGGTCGAGATCGGCGGGGGTCAGCCGGATCTCGTAGCCGCTCGGGACCGTCGACAACAGCGGCGGTTCGGCGCGGCCGGCCAGGCCGAGCACCTGCCGCAGCGCCGACACGTAGGTCCGCAGGGCCACGGCGGCGGTTCTGGGCGGGCGTTGCGGCCACAGGGCGTCGACCAGCCGGTCTACGTGGACCGGCCGGTTGACGTGCAGCAACAGGACGGCCAGCAGGACCCGCTGTTTGGCCGCGCCCAGCCGGACCACTCGGTGGCCGTCGGAGCGGACTTCCAGTGTGCCGAGGACACGAAACCGCATAGACCGGCAATACCACATATTGTTCACATACTGGGATCCTTGTTCCATTCTTCAGTTCAGGCACTTGGGGCCCGGGGGCGTCGCCGGATTTCGTGCCCTACACAATCCGGGTTTCCGGACAAAATCGCCGAACTCTGTCAAGCCACGCCTTTACCGGCTTTTTATGGCCGGGCCGCAAAGTGGCCGCATGTCTGATCTGATCAGCGTCGACGAATGCGAGCAGCTCACCCCCGACCACGTCCACGACCTCTACCGCCGGCACGTCAACCGCAGCCAGGTGTCCCTGATGACCTCCTTCGGCTTCGGCCGTGAACTGGTCGAACGCGCCGAGGGCGCCTACCTCTGGACCCGGTCGGGACGGCGGATCCTCGACTTCACCGGGGGAGTCGGGGTGCTCAACCACGGCCACAACCACCCCCGGATCCTGGCCGCCCGAAAAAGGTTCCAGGAGCGGCAGCGGATGGAGGTGCACAAGACCTATTTCTCTCCGTACGTCGCCGCGCTCGGCCACAATCTCGCCCAGCTGCTCCCGGGCGACTTGAACATGTCCTTCTTTCCCAATTCGGGCGCCGAGGCGGTCGAGGGGGCGGTGAAACTGGCGTACAAGTACCACCGGGGGCGCCGGCACCGGATCCTGCGCGCCGACATCGCCTTCCACGGCAAGCTGCTCGGCTCGGGCAGCCTCACCGGGGCCCACCAGAACTTCACCTTCCCCGGCATCCCGGGCGTCGAGGTCTTCCCGTACGGCGACCTCGACGCCGTCAGGCGGCTGGCCGGGAAGGACGTCTACGCGATCCTGATCGAGCCGTTCAGCGCGTCCACCATGACGGCCTGCTCCGAGGAGTTCCTGCGCGGGCTGCGCGAGATCTGCGACGCCCACGACATCGTGCTCATCTTCGACGAGATCTACACGGGCTGGGGCAAGACCGGCAGCCTCTTCTACTTCATGCGCTACCCCGGCCTGGTGCCCGACGTCGTCACCACCTCGAAGTCGTTCGGCGGCGGCAAGTCGTCCATCTCCGCCTACATCGCCCGGGAGCCCGTCTTCAAGAAGGCGTACGACAACCTCGGCGACTCCCTGATGAACAGCACCAGCACCACCTACTACGGGTTCGGCGAGGAGACCGCCACCGCGATCGAGGCGGTCAACATCGCCGTCGACGACGACTACCCGGCCCGCGCCCGCGCGATCGAGCGGGTGCTCGCGCCCGGCCTCGACCGGATCAGGAAGACCTACCCCGACACGGTGGCCCGGGTCAGCGGGGCCGGCGCGCTCTACGGCGTCTTCCTCGACGGCGGCCCGAAGCTGCTCGACCGGGTGGCGAAGCTGGCCCCCGTCGGGCTGGCCCGCGACCCCAACTTCCGGGTCAAGCTCATCACCTGCGCCGTGATCGACGCCCTCTACCGCGACCACGGCGTCTACGCCTACTACACCCTCAACGGCGCGAACCCGCTGGTCGCCGCCCCGCCGCTGGTGGCGGAGCCGGCCGACGTGGAGTACTTCCTCGACAGCCTCGACCAGACCCTCGCCCAGGGGCTGCTCCGGCTGGTGACCCGATTCGTGAAGGAGAAGGTGGCGCCGCGATGGGGATCGTAGTCACGGGCAGCGCGGGCATGCTGGGCTCGACCCTGCTCCGCCGCCTCCACGAGACCGGCCGACCCGCCTCGGGCGTCGACCTCAACCCGGCCGACGGCGTGGCCGCCGACATCCGCGACACCGCCCGGATGACCCGGTTGTTCGACGGGGCCGACGCCGTCGTCCACACCGCATCGGCGCTGCCCAGCTACCCCGACGCCGAGATCCACAGCGTCATCGTCGAGGGCACCCGCAGCGTGCTGACCGCCGCGCGCGACGCGGGCGTGCCCCGGGTGGTGCACATCTCCTCCACCGCCGTGTACGGCCTGCCGAAGCTGGTCCCCACCCCGGAGGACCATCCCCGCGAACCCGTCGACCCCTACAGCCGGGCCAAGACCGCCGCAGAGGAGGTCGCGGAGAAGTTCCGGGCCGACGGAATGTGCGTGCCGATCATCCGGCCGAAGACCTTCCTCGGCCCGGGACGGATGGGCCTGTTCGCGATGCTCTTCGAGTGGGCCGAGGAGGGCCATGGCTTCCCCATCCTCGGCAGGGGCGGGGCGCGCATCCAGATGCTCGCGATCGACGACCTCGTCGACGCGATCCTGCTGGTCCTCGACGCGCCCGCCGACGTCGCGGGCGACACCTACAACATCGCCGCCGCCGAGTTCGCCACCCTGCGCGAGGACTTCCAGGCCGTGCTCGACGCCGCCGGGCACGGCCGTCGCGTGCGGTCGGTCCCGGCCGGTCCCGCGCTCGCGGTGCTGCGCCTGCTCGGCCGCACCGGCCTGTCCCCGGTGTACGACCGGCTGCTCTACAAGCTGCTCGACGACTCCTACGTCGACATCGCCAAGGCGCGCGACCGGCTCGGCTTCGCGCCGCGCCACGCCAACCGCGACGCCATCCTCGACGCCTACGCGTGGTGGCGGGAGAACGCGCGGGGCCAGAGCGCCGGGCGCACCAGCCGCGACGCCTGGCGGCAGGGCGCGTTGTCCTTCGTCAAGTTCCTCTTCTGACGGCGGGGAGACGCCACATGGGTGTCATCGAGGCGGATCTCGCCGCCCGCGCGCGGCCGGGCCGGATCGGCGATCTGGTCACGCTGCTGCGGCCGCTGCACAGCGTCAAGAGCCTGCTGCTGGTGCCGCTGCCCCTGCTGGACGCCGGCCACTGGACCCTCACCGCGCTCGCCCAGGTCGCGTGGGCGGTCGCCGGGTTCGTGCTGGCCGGGGCCTGCGTCTACGTGGGCAACGACCTGGCCGACCGGCACCGCGACCGGCTGCATCCCGTCAAACGGCACCGGCCGATCGCCGCCGGGCGGATCTCGGTGCGGGCCGCCCACCTCTACCGGACCCTGCTCGTCGTGCTGCTCGCGCTGATCGTCGCCGTGGGGCCCGGCCGGCCCTACTGGCCGCTGCTGGCCTACCTGGCCCTCAACGTGGCCTACAGCCGGTCGCTCAAGCACGTGCCGCTGGTCGACGTCGGCGCGGTCGCGCTGGGGTTCGCGCTGCGGGTCGTGCAGGGGTACGCCGCCATCGGCGCGCCGATCTCCGGATGGCTGGTGGTGACGGTGTTCGCGCTGTCGCTGCTGCTCATCGTCGGCAAACGCCGCCGGGAACTGCTCGACAGCGGCCCCGACCACCGGCCGGCGCTGCGCGGCTACTCGGTCGAGCTGACCGGCCACCTGCTCCAGTTCGCCGCCGTCCTGTCGGCCGTCGCCGGGCTGGTGTACGTGCGGACCGAGGCGCCGCTCGGGCCCTACGGGCCGGGGGCGCTGGTGCTGGCCACCCCGTTCGTGCTGTTCGCCCTGTTCCGCTACCTGCAGGTGGTGCTCGTCGACGGCGGGGGAGGCGACCCGGTGCGCGGCCTGCTCGGCGACCGGGGGCTCGCGGTCACGGCGCTGGGGCTGGCCATCGTGCTCGGGACCGCCTTCGTCCTGGCCCGCAACCCCGCCCTGGCCGACGTCCTGGTGCGGTGAAGGAGACCCGATGACCCTCGTGTCGATCGTCATCCCGGCCTACAACGCCGCCAAGACCCTCCGGCTCTGCCTGGCCTCGGCGCTGGCCCAGACCCACCGTCCCCTCGAAGTCATCGTCGTCGACGACGCCAGCACCGACGGCACCCCCGAGACAGCCGCCGAATACCCGTGCGTGGTGGTCCGGCAGCCGTACAACCAGGGGGTGTCGGCGGCCCGCAACAGCGGGGCCGCGCGGGCCCGCGGCGAGGTGCTGTTCTTCCTCGACTCCGATGTCGCCCTCGCGCCCGACGCGGTTGCCGCCGCCGTGCGCCTGCTCGCCGCCGACCCCGGCTGCGGCTGCGTCTACGGGGTGTACGACCGGGAGCCGCTCATCGACGACGGCCCCGTCGAGGTCTACCGCACCCTCCACCTGCACCACGCGCTCAGCCGGGGGGCGGGCCCGACGGCGACGGCGGTCTTCGCCCTCGCCGCCCTGCCCCGGACGGTGTTCGAGCAGGTCGGCCCGTTCGACGTCACCCTGCGCGCGGCCGAGGACGACGAGTACAGCGAACGGCTGCTGGCCGGGCACCGCATCCGCCTGTCGGGCGCGATCACCGGCCGGCACGACGAGGCCGACCGGCTGCTGCCGCTGCTCGCCGAGCAGTTCCGGCGGGCGCGGCTGCTGCGCCGGTCGGCCCGCAACCGCCTGCGCAAGGACGCGCTCGTGGTCAACCGCGTGAGCGGCGTCGCCGCCGCCGCGCTCACCCTCGCCACCCTCCCGCTCGGCCCGTTCGTCCCGGCGCTGCCGGTGCTCTTCCTGCTGGCGTTCGCGGCGGCCGATCCGCCGCTGGCCCGGTTCGTCTGGCGCGAGCGCGGGCCCGCCTTCCTCCTCTACTTCGTCGCGGTGCACTTCCTCGTCCACACGGCCCTGCTCGCCGGGGCGGCGGCCGGATGGCTCCCCAGAAAGGCCGGTGACTCATGAGACCGCTGGTCTCCGTGATCATCCCCAACTACAACTACGGCTACGTGCTCGGCCAGTGCCTGGAGGCGGTCCGCGCGCAGACCTACCCGAACGTCGAGATCGTCCTGGTGGACGACTGCAGCACCGACGACAGCGTGGCCGTCGCCCGCGCCATGGGCGTCGAACCGCTCAGCACCCCCCGCAACGGCGGCGTGTGCGTCGCCCGCAACCTCGGCGTCGAGCACGCCCGGGGCGAGATCCTGTTCTTCCTCGACTCCGACGTCGCCCTCGCCCCCGACGCCGTCGCCGAGGCGGTCGCGATGCTAGCGGCCGACCCCGCGATCGGCGCGGTCAGCGGCAACTACGAGGCGATCCCGCTCAACCGGGTCAGCCTGGTCCGCGAATACCGCAACCTCTACCGCCACTACTGGTATCTGGTCGCCGAGGGCCCGATCACCGGCTTCCTGCCGGTCGCCATCATCGCCTTCCCGGCCCGCGTCTGGGCCGAGGTCGGGCCGTGGACCGACGCGCTCAAGCAGTCGGAGGGCGCCGACGTCGGCGAACGCCTCGCCGACCGCGGCTACACGGTGGTGCTCACCTCGGCCGTGCGCGGCCGCCACGACGACGACGCCGAGGTGCGCACCGCGCTCTGGAAGGTCTTCACCCGCACCCGCATGCACGTGCCGTTCTTCCTGCAACGCCGCTACGCCGCCGGCGTCGTCGGCTCGCCCGAGTCGGGCGCGAGCCTGGCCGCCGCGCTGGCCGCCGCCACCCTGCCGGTCCCCCTGCTGACCGGCCTGCCCTGGACGGCCGCGCTGCCCGTCCTGCTGCTGCTGTCGTGGTTCTGGATCGACCGCCGCATGTACCGGTTCGTGCTGAGCAGCCGCGGCGCCGCCTTCACGCTCTACTTCGCCGCGATGCACTTCCTGATCAACCTCACCATCGCCGCCGGGGCGGGTGCCGGCATCCTCCAGTGGCTGACCTCCCGCTCCTTCCGCCGCCTCTACACGCGGGTGCCCGCGTGAAGCGGGTGCTGCGCTGGACCGCCGTCGTGCTCGTGCTCGCCTTCCTCGGCTGGCAGCTGTGGCGGGTGCGGCACGGCGTCGGCGACAGCCTGCGCCAGGTCGGCTGGTCGACCTCGATCCTGGCCGCCGTGCTCGCGGCGGTCGGCGGGCTGCCCGGGTTCTTCGCGTGGCGGCTGCTGCTCGCCGGGCTCGGCACCCGGCTCACGCTGCCGGTCGCCGCCCGCGTCTTCTTCCTGGCCGGGATCACCCGGTACCTGCCCGGCGGGGTCTGGCCGGCGGTCGCGCACGCGGCGATGGCCCGTCCGCTCGGCGCGCCGCCCGCCCGGCTGGCCGGGGCGTTCGTGGCCACGCAGGGGCTCGGGGTGGTGTCCGGGCTGCTGGTGGGGCTGATCGCACTGCCGTGGCTGGTGGCCGCCGAGCCGATCTGGTGGGCGCTGCTGCCGCTCCTGGGCGCCTCGCTCATCCCCCTGGTGGCCCCCCGGCTGCTGGAACGGCTGCTCGGCGTGGCCCAGCGGGTGCTGCGCCGGGGCGGGGGAGAACCGGTGACCCTGCCGGGGCGGCGCACGCTGCTCACCGTCACCGGGCTGCTGTCCGTCGGCTGGCTGATCAGCGGGCTGCACGTCGGCGTGCTCGCCGTCGCGCTCGGGGCCTCGCCCGCCGGGGCGCTGTCGGTGGGGATCGGCGGGTTCGCGCTCTCCACCGTGGCCGGGATCTTCACGCTCGTCATGCCGTCGGGGCTCGGCCCGCGCGAGGTCGTGCTCGGGCTCACCCTCGCCACCCTGCTGACCGGGCCCGCGCTGATCACCCTGGTCGCGCTGAGCCGGGTGCTGATCACCGTCGTCGACCTCATCTCGACCGCCGTCGTCCTGGCGGCGCTGTCCCGGACCCGTATCGCCCCTCTCGCCGAAGGAGTGTCGTCATGACGTCTCAGCTCAAGCACCTTTCCCGGCAGGTGCCGGCCGGGCCGGTGTCGGGGGCGCTGCTGCGGATGATCAGCGCCGTGCCGTTCGCCGACCGGCCGTTCGCCTGGCTCGAACGGCACCCGGGGGTGCACGGGGTGGTGCTGTCGGCGTTCGGGCTGCGCCGCCCGATCTTCATCGACCACCCGATCGACCCCGAGCCCCGGTTCGGCCACGGCCGCCCCGCGCACGCCGAGCTGACCGCCCTCATCGAGCGGGGCCGCGACCGCTACGCCGACCGGCTGACCCGCTTCCGAGACCTCGCCCCCGCGCTGGCCGGCATCCCGGTCCGCGACCGGCCGTCCGGCACCACGCCGTACTGGGACAACGGCTGGTTGCCGCCGCTCGACGCGCTCGGCCTCTACGGCCTGCTCGCCGAGACCGACCCGCGCCGCTACGTGGAGATCGGCTCCGGCAACTCGACGAAGTTCGCCCGCCGCGCCATCGCCGACCACGGCCTGCGCACCCGCATCACGTCGATCGACCCGGCCCCCCGCGCGAACGTCGACGCCCTGTGCGACGTGGTGGTGCGCAGCCCGCTCGAACGCGCCGACCTGTCGGTCTTCACCGGCCTCGAACCGGGCGACGTCGTCTTCCTCGACGGCTCCCACCGGGTGCTGATGGGCTCCGACGTGACGGTGTTCTTCTTCGAGGTGCTGCCGCTGCTGCCGCCCGGCGTGCTGGTGCACCTGCACGACATCATGCTGCCCTTCGACTACCCGCCCGAGTGGCGCTGGCGGCACTACTCGGAGCAGTACCTGCTGGCCGCCTTCCTCCTCGGCGACCCCGGCCGTCACGAGATCGAGCTGCCCAGCGCGTTCGTCCAGCACGACCCGGAACTGCGCGGGCTGCTGCGCCCGCTGTGGGAACGGCTCGGCGTCACCCAGCACTACCTGCCCGCGTCGTTCTGGTTCCGGCGGACGTGATGCTCGACTCGGCGGAGCGCCGGGAGGCCCCTGAGAAGGGCGGTCCCGGCGCGGTCCGGACCCTCCGGTGGGCGGCCGTCGCCGTGCCGGTGGCCTGGCTGGCGGTCACCGTCGTCAACTGGCTGAGCGGGGACTTCTGGTGGTGGGGCGGCGCGGCGCCGCTGGTGGTGTTCTTCGCCGTCCCGCTGCTGGTCGTCGCGGCCGTGCCGATGCTGACGCTGCGGCGGCGGGTGCCGTCGCGGCGCGACCGGGCGCTGGTCAGCCTGGCGGCGGCCGCGCTGGTGCTCATCGCGGCGCGCCTGGTGCTGAGCGGCCGGACCTGGCTCTGGGTCGTGCCCGACCTGGTGATCCCGCCCGTCCTGTTCCTGCTGGTCCCGGCGGTCCTGCTGCTGGCCGTGCCGCTGGCGGGCAGGACCCGGTGGTGGACGGCCGCCCTCGCCGCCGCGGCCCTGGCACTGGGCGCGACCCAGGCCGGGATTCACGTCGGCGCGGCCGGCGGCCCGGCCCCGCCGGGCGCGGTGAAGATCGTCTCCTGGGACGCCTACTGCTGGGACACCGACGACGACCCCGACCGGTTCCTGCGCTACCTCAAGCAGTGGCGGGCCGACGTCTACCTGCTCCAGGAGCACTCGGGCTGCGGCCCGGGCGCGCCCACCCCCATCGACGACGCCGACCGGCTGCGCCGCGAGTTCCCCGGCCACCACATCGCCACCCTCGACGGCCTCCTCACCGTCTCGCGCTTCCCGGTGGCCGGGCAGGCGGCGGTGGGGGAGGCGGTCAACCCGTACGCGCCGAGCTGGCGGCACGCCGCGCTGCGCACCGACCTCGCCATCGGCGGGCGCACCGTCTCGGTCTACAACGTGCACCTGTTCGACATGCTCTACCTGAGCGCCAGCCCGCTGTCCCCGCGCTTCTACGAGGCCATCGCGACCCTCGACACCGCCCGCAAGAAGCAGTTCGACGCGCTGGCCGCCGACCTCGCCGCCAACCCGAACCCGGTCGTGGCCTCCGGCAACCTCAACACCCTGCCCGGCATGGGACACCTGCGCGCCCTCGACGGCCTGACGGCCGCGCAGGGCCCGCTCCTCCCGGCGTCCCTGTCGTTCGCCGGGTTGCGCCTGTGGCGCATGGACTGGACCTTCACCTCCCCGGAGCTGGCCGTCCACGGCTACGACCTGCACTCCCCGGACGGCCTGTCCACCCACCACCTGCAAGAGCTGTTCGTCTCGGAGGCGTGACACCGATGGAAGCCCCCCTGGTCACCGTGATCGTGCCGACCTACAACCACGCCCGGTTCCTCCCGCTGGTCCTGGCGGCGATCCGGGATCAGACCCACACGCCGCTGGAGGTCGTCGTCGTGGACGACTGCAGCACCGACGGCTCGGCCGGCGTCGCCGCGTCGGCGGGCGTGCCGGTGCTGCGCACCCCCGGCAACAGCGGCCCCGCCGTCGCCAGGAACCTGGGCGCGGCGCACGCGAACGGGGAGATCCTCTTCTTCGTCGACTCCGACGTCGCCCTGGCCCCCGACGCGGTCGCCACCGCCGTGGCGATGCTGGCGGCCGACCCGGCGCTCGGCGCGGTCTGCGGCATCGAGGACCCCGACCCGCTGATCCGCTCGACCCGCGTCGAGGACTACCGCGCCCACCAGCACCACTACTGGTCGATCGCGTCGGAGGGCGAGGTGTCGTTCCTGTGGTCGGCGATGTTCGCCATCCGCGCCTCGGTGTTCCGCGAGACCGGCCCGTTCAACCCCGATCTGCGCCACACCGAGGAGGTCGACTACGGGCGTCGTCTCAGCGATCATTACCGGGTGCGGATCACGCGCGCCGTCCGCGGCCGGATGGGCCACGACCGCGAACTCCCGACCCTGCTGCGCAAGCTGTTCCAGCGCGGCCGCATGCGCGTCCCCCTCTACGCCCGCCGCCGCCGCTTCGCCCAGGGCTACGAGACCCCCGCGCGGGCGCTGGCGTCACTGGCGTCGGCGCTCGCGGTGCTCACCCTCCCCGCGCCGTTCCTGCTGGGCCCGTGGTGGGCGGCGCTCCCGGCCGCGTTCCTGGCCGCCTGGGCGCTCGGCGACGCGGGCATGTTCCGGTTCGTCTTCGCCCGCAAGTGCCCGCTGTTCGGCGCCTACTTCGTCGCCGTCCACTTCGTGGTCGGCCTCGCCATCCTCGCGGGCGTCGCGGCCGGCGCCCTCCAGTGGCTGGCGTCCCCTTCCTTCCGGCGCCTGTACGACGCCCGCACCCCCGAGCCGGCCCGTTGAGGAAGGCGGCCGGGATCGCGGCGGCCGGCTGGCTCGGCTTCGTGATCCTGCACCACCTGCTCAGCGGCCGGTTCTGGTTGTGGCTGATCCCCGACCTGATCCCGCCCGCCCTCTATCTGGCCGTCCCGGTGACCCTGCTGGCGGCCGCCCGGTGCCGAGGCCGCGCGGCCCTGCTGGCCGCCGGTTCGCTGCTGCTGGGAGTCCCGCACGGCGGCCTCAACCCCGCCGCCCTGACCGCCCCCGGCGGCCCGCCCCCGGCCGGAGCGGTGCGGGTCTTCTCGTGGAACACCGAATACTGGCACCAGGACGACGACCCGGCGGCCTTCTACCGCTTCCTCACCGACCAGCACGCCGACGTCTACGTGCTCCAGGAGTACCTGAACTGGGTCGGCGACCGCCCCCGCGAGGTCGACGACCTGGCGGCCCTGAAACGGGAGTTCCCCGGCTACCACCTCGCGGCCGAGGGCGAACTCGTCACGGTGTCGCGCTTCCCCATCGTGGCCGCCCGCCCGGTCGTCGACCCGGCCGGCCCGTCGTGGCAGGCGGCCTTCGACCTCGCCAAGATCCTCCGCACCGACCTGCGGATCGGCCCGTCGACGCTGTCGGTCTACAACGTGCACATCCCGGCCCAGTACGTCCTGAACGAGAACCCGTTCACCACCCGCTTCTACACCGAGCTGCGCAGCCGCGGCGACCGCCGCGACACCCAGTTCGGCGCACTGCTGGCCGACCTCGCCGCCAACCCGTCGGCGGCCCTGGTCAGCGGCGACTTCAACAGCACCGGCGCGATGGGGGAGCTGCGCCCGCTGTTCGACCGGCTGACGAGCGCCAACACGGCGAACCGTTCGATCTTCCCGACGTCGTGGTACGCGGGCGTGCTCCCCCTGTGGCAACTCGACTGGACGTTCACGAGAGGGCTGACGATCCACCAGAGCGACCTTTCAGACCCGCGCGGCCTGTCCGACCACCGGGCCCAGTCAGTGACGATCAGTACGGATCGCGGCGCCGAGGACCGGCCGGCGTAGGTCGGCCGGGGTGATCACCACACCCGTCACCCGGGAGGCGAGAGCCAGGGCCATCGGGTGGGCGTTGTCGAGGGAGTCGTCGGCGGCCGGGTCGACGCCCAGCTCGCGCAGATGCCGGTCGAGCCGGCCGGGGTCGGTCCCTGACCGGCGGACGGGGTAGCCCGGGTCGAGGGCGGTCACGACGTGGCCGTCGACGGCGTAGGAGAGCCGATGGTGGGCGTAGTCGTGCCGGAGCACCGACACGGCCTCGCCCCCGTCGCGTGAGAGGGCGGACAGGGTCTCGGGCTCGGAGCCGCGCCAGCCGAAGTCCTCGACGGCGACGGTCCAGCCGCCGATCCGGCGGACGGTGACGATCTGGGGGCCCTCGGGGTAGTAGGTGTGGTCGTCGACGTCGATCTGCCGGATGTCCGCGTCGGCCGCGCCGAGCCGCCGCAGCGTCTCGTGTTCGTCGAGGTCGCGGACGAAGACGACGGTGTAGACGTCGCCGAGCTCGCTCCGGCTCTCCCACGCGTAGTCGTCCGGCGACGGGCCGGGGGTCCGGGCGGTGGCGTGGACCAGCTCGTACGTGTCGGCCTCGTCCCAGACCTCCGGGTGGGCGGCGAGGAAGGCGTCCACGAACACCTGGGCGACCCGGCCGCGTTCGCTGACCGGGTGGCCCTGGTCCTTGGCCCAGGCGCGGATGCGGTCGGAGACGTCCCGTCCGAGTGTCCGGTGGGTCACCCGGAGGGGGGTGAAGTCGACGTCGCTCACAGGGTGGTCAGCCAGTCGGTCAGGATGCGGTTGACCTCTTCGGGGCGTTCCTGCTGGATCCAGTGGCCGCAGCCGTCGAGCACGTGGGAGGAGACCAGGCCCGGCAGCGTGGTCGGGTAGGCGGCGATGGCGCCGGCCATCCACGTCACGGTGGCGTCGAGGGCGCCGGCGGCGAACAGCGACGGCTGGGTGATGGGGGCGCCGTCGAACTCGGCCAGGTCCTCCCAGTCGCGGTCCATGTTCCGGTAGCGGTTGAGGGCGCCGCGCAGGCCGGTGCGTTCGAACTCGGCGGCGTAGACGTCGAGGTCGGCTTCGCTCAGCCAGGCGGGCAGCCGGTCGGCGGGGAACCGGTCGCGCAGCCTGCCGCCCCCGGAGACGAAGTGGGGGTCGGTCGTGTGCGGCATCGTGTCGGCCGACAGGGCGGCGTAGAAGCCGGCGAGCCAGCCGCGCACGTCGGGTTCGATCTCGGCCTCGGCCCGGCCGGGCTCCTGGAAGTAGCTGATGTAGAACTCGTCGTCGCCGCCCATCGCCGCGAAGATCTCGGTGGGGCGGGGCCCGCCGCGCGGGGCGTAGGCGACGCTCAGCAGGCCGACCGCGCGGAAGACGTCGGGCCGCAGGAGGGCGGAGTGGGCGGCGATCGACGAGCCCCAGTCGTGCCCGACGACCACCGCCGACTGTTCGCCCAGCGCCTGGACCACCGCGACGTTGTCCTCGACCAGCTCCACCATCCGGTAGGCCGCCACGTCGTGGGGCTTGGACGAGCGGCCGTAACCCCGCACGTCGACGGCCGCGACGCGGTATCCGGCCTCGGCCAGCACCGGGATCTGCCGCCGCCACGAGTACCACGACTCGGGGAACCCGTGCACGAGCAGCACCAGCGGCCCCGACCCCTGCTCCACCAGGTGGATGCGGCCGGCGGCGGTCTCGACCAGGCGATGGGTGAGTGCGTTCATCCCTCCATCATCCGACGGATTCGAACGCGCTGTTCACCACCCCGAAGTCCGCCGCGTCCGCGAGCGCCCCGTACGTGCCCGACGTGAGGATCTCGGCGGCGGCCCTCCCGGCCAGGCCGTAGGCCGCCTGCGAGATCGACGACCCGAGGCTGACCCGCCGCACGCCCGCCTTCCGCAGCGCCTCGACGTCCGGGGCGCCGGGGCCGGCCATCGCGTTGACCGGCAGCGACGTCCGGGACACGAGTTCGGCCAGCGTCGCCAGGTCGAGGAGGCCGGGCACGAGCAGGCTGTCGGCGCCCGCCTCCGCGTAGGCGGCGGCGCGGGTCACCACGTCGTCGAGGCGGCCGGCCGGGTCGCCGATCCCGAACAGGAAGACGTCCGTGCGGGCGTTGATCAGCAGTTCGGGCAGGCCCGCGTCGGCGGCCGCCTGACGGGCCGCGCGGATACGTCCGGCCTGGTCGGCGACGTCGAAGAGCGGGCCGCCGGGCGCGGTGCAGTCCTCCAGGTTGACGCCGACCGCGCCGATCACCGCTGTCACGCTCTCGGCGACGTCCTCCGGGCCGGGGCCGTAGCCGCCCTCGATGTCGGCCGTGACGGGCAGCTCGACGGCGGCGGTGATGCGGGCGACGGCGTCGGCGGCCTCGGCGCGGGTCAGGTGCTGGTCGTCGGGGCGGCCGAGGGCCCACGACACCCCGGCGCTGGTGCCTTGGCCCCGGCGGCGGCGATCATCGCGGCGCTGCCGGCGTCCCAGGCGTTGGGCAGCAGCAGGATCCCGTCGGCGTGCAGGTCGCGAACGCGCGGGCCTTGGCGTGCAGGTCGTCGGTCATGGTCGTCCCCCTGAGATGCAACCCACGGGTTACAGTCGCTCCGTAACCTGTCAAATGAGATAAAGAGGGTTACACTGGGAGGGTGCAGCCGGACACGCTGATCGGACTGGGCGGACACCCCGCCCTCGATTTCCTCAACAGCCACCTCGTCTTCCACCGGGAGACGTTCGAGCTCCTCGGCGACGGCACGGCCTACCTCGACTGGCTGGAAGCCGAACACCTCGTCGACGCCGGCGACAGGGCGGCCGCCGAGACCGACCCGGGCCTCGACGCCGCCGCCCGCGCCGCCGTCGGCCTGCGCGACACGCTGCGCCCGGTGATCGCCGCGTGGGCGGCCGGCACGCCCGGCGCCCCCGATGACGCGACCCTGGCCGCGCTGAACGGGCTGGTCCGGGTCGGCCGGCGCTGGGACGAGGTCGTGCCCGCCGACGGCGGGCTCGCCTACCGGCCGCGCCGCGCGTGGGGGAGCCCCGAGGCGCTGCTCGCCCCGGTCGCGGAGGCGGTCGCCGACCTGTTCGTCCACGGCGACCGGGCGCTGGTCCGGGTGTGCGACGACGTGACCTGCGGCCTGTGGTTCTACGACACCACCAAGTCCCGCCGCAGGCGCTGGTGCTCCATGGCGATCTGCGGCAACCGGGCCAAGGTCCGCCGCCACCGGATGGCGACGTGAACCCGCTGCCCGACGTCCTCGCCGAAGACCTGGACGTCGTCTTCGTCGGCATCAACCCCGGCCTCACCTCGGCCGCGCGGGGGCACAGCTTCGCCACCCCGGGGAACCGGATGTGGCCCGCCCTGCACCGCTCCGGGTTCACGCCCCGGCTGCTGCGCCCCGAGGACGAACGCGACCTGCTGCCCCTCGGCCTCGGGCTGACCACGATCGTCCGCCGGGCGACGTCCAAGGCCGCCGACCTCGCCACCGGGGAGTACGTCGCCGGCGGCCGCGACCTGGTCGCCCGCATGGCGCCCCTGCGCCCGCGATGGCTGGCCCTGCTGGGCGTCACCGGCTACCGCCGGGCCTTCGGCGTGCCGGGCGCGACCATCGGCCCGCAGCCCGGCCGCCTCGCCGGGGCGCGGGTGTGGGTGCTGCCGAACCCCAGCGGGCTGAACGCCCACTACCCGCCCGAGGCGCTCGCCGCCGAGTTCACCCGGTTCCGGCTGGCGGCTTGCATCCGGTACCCACGTACAGCCTTACCGTCGGGGCATGACGCCTGACATCTCCGCCTGCACCCTGCCCACCGCCGAACGGCCGCTGCGCGTCGCCGAGTTCGACACGTTGTTCGCCGAGGCGGTGCGCGGCGTGCGGCGCGAAAGCCCGGAGCGGCTGCGGTTCGAGCTCGCCCACGAACCCGGGTACGCTGCCCGCGCCGCCCACCTGGCGGTCCGGGAGCACGGCTGCTGCTCGTTCTTCACCTTCACCCTCACCGTCGCCGACGGCGGCCTCACGCTGGACGCGACGGTGCCACCCGGGCACGAAGACGTGCTCGACGCGATCGAGGCCCGCGCCGCCGGCCGCTGACGAGAGGAGAATCCGCGATGGACGGGTCGTACCTGCGCACCGGGCAGGTGGCCGAACGGGCCGGGGTGAACGTCCAGACGCTGCGCTACTACGAGCGGCGCGGACTGATCGCCGAGCCGGGCCGCAGCCTCGGCGGCCACCGCTGCTATCCGCCCGACACGGTCGCCCTCGTCGGCGCGATCAAGGCCGCGCAGCGGCTCGGCTTCACCCTCGACGAGGTGGCCGGCCTGCTGGCGACCGGCCGGTCGACCCCGGACCTCCGCGACCGGGCCCGCGCCAAGATCGCCGAGATCGACGCGAAGATCGCCGGCCTGGCCGGCGTCCGGCGGGCGCTGAGCCGGGTGGTCGCCGCCCGCTGCGACAGCCTGACCGACTGCACCTGCCCCGAGCTCGCATGACGGGCCGCCACCGGCTGGGCGAGGTGACGGCCGTCTTCCTCAAGCTGGGTGTCATCGCCTTCGGCGGGCCCGCCGCGCACACCGCGATGATGCGCGACGAACTGGTGCGCCGCCGGGGCTGGGTGAGCGACCAGCGGTTCGTCGACCTGATGGGCGCGACCAACCTCATCCCCGGCCCCAACTCCACCGAGCTGGCCATCCACCTCGGCTACGACCGGGCCCGCTGGCGCGGGCTGCTGGTGGCCGGGGTCTGCTTCATCGTGCCGGCCGCGCTCATGGTGACGGCCCTGGCCTGGGTGTACGTCACCTACGGCGGCACCCCCGAGATCCGGGGCGTGCTCTACGGGGTGGTGCCGGCCGTCATCGCGATCATCGTGCACGCGCTGACCGGCCTGCTGCGCACCGCGATCAAGAACCTCTGGCTCGCGGTCCTGGCGGTCGCGGCCCTGGCCGCCTACTTCCTCGGCGTCAACGAGCTGCTGATCCTGGCCTCGGGCGCGCTGCTGGCCGCCGCCACGACGGCCGCCCGCCGGGGCCTGCTCGCCGTGCCGCTCCTCGGGCCGGTGGCCGGCGGCCTGCCCGTCTTCCCCGACCCGACCGGCGGGCAGCTCACGCAGCTGTTCCTGACCATGCTGAAGATCGGTTCGGTCCTGTACGGCAGCGGCTACGTCCTGCTCGCCTTCCTGCGCGGCGACTTCGTCGAACGGCTCGGCTGGATCAGCGGCCGGCAGCTCGCCGACGCCGTCTCCATCGGCCAGGTGACCCCCGGGCCCGTCTTCACCACCGCGACCTTCATCGGCTACCTGGTCGCCGGTCCGCTCGGCGCGTTCCTGGCCACCGTGGCGATCTTCCTGCCGTCGTTCGTCTTCGTCGGCCTGCTCACCCGGCTCACCGACCGGCTCCGCGCCGCCGAGTGGACCTCCGCGCTCCTCGACGGCCTCAACGCCGCCGCCCTCGCCCTCATGGCCGGGGTCTCCTGGCAACTCGGCGTCACCGCGATCGTCGACCCGCTGACCGTCGCCGTCGCCGCGGTCACGCTGGTGCTGCTCTGGACGACCCGGCTCAACAACGCCTGGTTCATCGCCGCGGGGGCCGCGATCGGCCTGGCCCACACCCTGCTCACCTGATCACCCGTACAGCGCGGCCGGGTCGAGGTGGTAACGCCCCGACGCGACCGGTTCGCCGAGCAGCAGCCGCCGGGCGGCGTCGGTGACCGCGCCCGCGCCCACCGCCACGTCGGAGGCCAGCTGCGGCCAGCTCGCCAGGGTCCGGCCGACCTCCGGCAGGGACGCCCGCATCCGGGGGCTCAGCGAGTCGAACATCGCCAGGACGTACCGGATCTTGTCCTTGGGCGCCAGCCCGATCAGGTCGTCGGCGCTGACGTCGCCGAGGCGGCCGTGGAAGATCGGGCGGCCGGGTTCGAGGTCGAAGCGCTCGACGTCGAGCATGCCGCGGTCGCTCGTGCTCATCAGCACCGGGATGCGCAGGTCGCGTGCGCGTTCGCGCACGGCCACCTTCGCGTAGAGGTCGTCGCACTCCTCGACGACGAGGTCGAGGCCGTCGAGGAACACCTCGACGTTGGCCGGGGTGACCCCTTCGGGGAAGGTCTCGACGTCGAGGTAGGGGTCGATCTCGTACATCTGGCGGGCGGTCACGACCGTCTTCTCCAGGCCGAGGTCGGGCAGCCCGGCGCGGATCCGGTTGAGGTTCGTCAGGTCGAGCCGGTCGAAGTCGGCGATCCTGAACGACCCGCCGACGCCCTCCATCGTCAGGGTGAGCGCGGTGCCGTTGCCGACCGACAGGCCGACCACGCCGATCCGGGCCGCGCCGAGCCGCCGCTGCTCCGCGGGGGTGATCTTGTTCCGGTTGCGGTCGGTGCGCAGCCGCCGGAACTCCTCGGCCGGGTGGGTGCGCACCAGCACCGCCGACCACGGGTACCAGACCCAGGTCCCGTCGCCGAGAGGGTCGTGGACGCGGCGGACCGCACCCGAGCCGAGCAGTTCCTCGGCCTGGGTCTCGGTCAGCAGGGCGGGGCGCCATTCGTCCACGTCACACCGCCGTGTAGCCGACGGTGCCGCGCACGACGTCCAGGACCTGGGCGCCGGTCGCGTAGCTGAGGAAGACCCGCTCGGCGCGCCCGCGCGGCGGGAAGAAGCCGTCGACGCACAGGACCGTCGTGGCCGTGCCGTAGGTGGACCGGAACGCGACGTCCTCGAAGGCGACCCAGGTGTCCCAGTCGGCGTCGAACAGGTCGAGCGCCGTCGCGCGGATCAGCCGCGCCATCGTGCGCGACAACCCCGAGCCGCGCAACCGGGGATGCACCCACAACCCGCCGACGTGGGCGATCCGGCCCGACAACGCGGGCACCGGCGTGGCGAGCTCGATCCCGGCCGCCATCTCGGGCGGGACCGGGTCGAACCACAACGCGAGCGACTCGACCAGCGCGGCGAAGTCGCGGGTCACGAACACCCGCCCCGCGCCGCAGGCGACCACCTCGCCGCCCGCGTCGAGCGCGGACAGGTGGAAGGCCGAGCCGGGGACGATCCGGCTGCGGGCGGGGTCGAAGGTCGGGTTGACGCCGTCGGCCCCCATGGCCGCGCCGACGACCTCGGCCCAGCGGTGCAGGTCGCCGGTCAGCCGCAGCCGCAGGCCGCGCCGCCCGGCCCATTCGGCGGACGCGGTCGCGAGCTCGCGGACCTCGGGCCGCCGGAAGAAGATCCCCCTCATGGCCACCAGGCTCGCCGCTCGCCCCGAAGCGGGGCGATAGCCGCGAGCGGGACAATCAGGTAGACGCGGCCCCGGGCCGCCGCGCCACGAAGACGAGCTCCATGCCGGGCCGGTCGGGCGCGCCGCGCACCTCGTCGACGGCGAAACCGTGCTCCCGCAGGTCGGCCTCGACCTCGGCGCGCTCACGGAACCGCAGCGTCGATTCGGAGACCACCACCGCCCCGTCGGACGCGAACACGTGCACGCCCCGGAAGCTCACCAGCGGCAGGCGCACCCCGGTCAGCTCGCGCCAGGTCTCGACCCGGCCGGCACCCGGGATGTCGGTCACGCGGTGGGTGGTCGCGCGGCTCCACCCGGCCCACTCCTCCCACACCCGCCGCGCCGGGTCGCGCGTCTCGAAGACGAACCGCCCGCCGGGCCGCAGCGCCCGGAACACGCCGCGCAGCGTCCGGCGCCACGCGTCGGCGTCGACGATCGCCTGGACGGCGTTGCCGGTCATCGTCGCCAGGTCGGCCCCCAGGGGCGGCAGGTCGCCCGCGTCGCCGTCGAGCCAGCGCACCTGTTCGGCGCCCGGCTTGCCCCGCGCGACGTCGACCGACGCCTTCGCGGGATCGATCGCGGTGACCGCGATCCCGCGTCCGGCCAGCAGCAACGCGAACACGCCGGTGCCGCACCCGACGTCCACGACCGACCGCGCGCCGAACTCCGCGGCCATCGCGAGATAGGCGTCGAGGTCGCCCCGGCCGGGGTCGAGCGGATCGTAGACGGCGGCCAGCCTCGGGTGCGCGTAGTTCGCGTCGATCACGGCACCAGGTCGATCGTGAGACCTTCGTCGCGCAGCGCCGCGACGGTGCCCGGGTCGGCCTCCGCGCCGGTGATCAGGAGGTCGACCTCGGGCAGGGCGCAGACCGGGGCCAGCCCCGTACGGCCCAGCTTCGACGAGTCGGCCACCACCACGTGACGCCGCGCGGCCCCCAGCATCCGGCGTCTCATCTCGGCCTCCAGCAGGTTCACGCCCGTGACGCCCGAGACGGCGTCGACCCCGTGACAGGCCAGGAACACCGTGTCGGCGTTGATGCGGTCGAGCATCAGCGCCCCCATCGGGTCGACCAGCGCGTGGGTCGCCGGCCGCAGCGTGCCGCCGGTGAGCAGCACGGTGACGCGGGGGATCGCGGGCTCCAGCTCGACCGCCACCCGCAGGCTGTTGGTGAACACGACGACGTCGGTCAGCTCGGGCCGGGCGACCAGGGCCCTGGCCAGGAACGTCGTGGTGGTGCCGGCGTCGATGACCAGGCTCTCGCCGCTGACCACGAGGGCGGCGGCGTGGCGGGCCAGCCGGGTCTTCTCGACGGCGGCGCTGCCGAGCGACACCTCGAACGACGGTTCGGCCTGCCGGGTGGGCCTGGCCGGGATCGCGCCGCCCCGGACGCGGCGCAGCGAGCCCTGCCGGTCGAGCAGTTCGAGGTCGGCGCGGATGGTCACGCTGGTGACGCCGAACAGCCCGGCCAGGTCGGTCACCCGGACGAACTCGTGCTCCAGCACCATCGAGACGATGCGCTCGCGGCGGGTGTCGGCCGCGACGTCCGCCACCTCGGTCATCGGCGTCCGCCCCGCAGGCCCGGCGGCAGCAGCGCGCCGTGCGCCGCGATCAGTTCGTCGCACAACGCCTCGATCGCCGCCGGGGGCAGGGCGGCGGAGGTGGCAGGGTCGAGCATCACCGCTTGGTACACCGCCGATCGTCTCTGCTCCAGGGCCGCGGTCACGGTCAACTCAACCACATTGAGGTAGGTCCGGTTCAACGCCGCCAGCTGGACCGGCAGCGCCCCGATCGGCACCGGGCGCACGCCCGCGCCGTCGACCCGGGCGGGGACCTCCACGCACGCCGCCGGGGGCAGGTTGTCGATGAGCCCCTCGTTCGGCAGGGTCAGGTAGACCTCGCGCGGTGTGCCGGTGACCATCGAGTGGATCACCTCCGAGGCCATCTCGAAGTGCTTCCACTGCGCCAGCAGCGGCTCGCCGGAGGCCAGCGCGCCGCGCAGCCGCTCGTAGGCGTCGAGCTTGCGGGCGCCGCGCCGCAGCGCCTCGTCGACCGGCAGGCCGAGCCGCCGCACCTCGCTCTCGTGCGGGAGGAACCACGGCACGTACTCCGCGGCGTGCTCGCTCGACTCGGTCGGATAGTGGCCGAAGCGGCGGTAGATCTCGCTCCGCACGTCGTCGTCGCCCGCGATCAGCGGATCGAGGTCGGGGTAGAGCGAGCGGCCGCCGCTCTCGAACCGCAACACGAAGGCCTGGTGGGTGACCCCGGCCGTACGGAAGTCGATCTCCGCCAGTTCGCGGCCGACCAGGTCGGCCAGCAGGGCGTGGGTGTCGCGGACGGCGTGGCACAGGCCCGCGACGTTCCGCAGCGGGCTGCCCGCCCTGACGGCCCAGCAGAGCGCGGCCATCGGGTCGGTGTAGGTGAGCAACCAGGCGTCCGGGCAGCGCCGGGCCATGTCGGCCGCCAGGGCGAGCATCTCGGGGATGGTGCGCAGCGCGCGGAAGACGCCGCCGACGCCGATCGTGTCGCCGAGGGTCTGGCGGAGGCCGTACCGGCGGGGGATCTCCAGGTCGCGCAGGAGGGCGTCGTAGCCGCCGACGTCGAACTGGCAGATCACGAAGTCGGCGCCGTCGAGCAGCGCGGGCCGGGCCGCGGCGGCCTCGATCCGGGCGTGCGCGCCGCTCTCGGTGTCGAGCCGGCGGGCCAGCGCCTCGGCGGTCGCGAGGCGGCCGGGGTCGACGTCGTGCAGGGCGACGCGGAGGGCGCCGGCCAGCTCCGGGGCGGAGAACAGATCCGAGAGGATCTTGCGGGTGAGGTCGACGTTGCCGGCTCCGGTGATGACGATCCTGGTCATCGGAACCTCCCGGAGGAGCGGCCACCGCCCGCAGGCGGTGGCCGCCCCCTCCTATTCGAAGCGGATCTCGTCGATGGTGATGGTGGAGTTGCCGCCGTACCAGAAGCCCATGGCGAGCTGGCTGGGCGAGCTGCGGTTGACGCCGTTGGCGGCCATCGGGATGCGGATGTCCTGGTAGGCGGTGGTGATGACCGGGTGCCCGCCGCCGTCGAGGGTGAAGTCGGCGAACAGCTTGGTCGAACCGCCGAGGCCCAGGTTGAAGTGGGTCTGCTCACCGCCCGAGGCGCCCTTGACCCTGATCACCAGGTGGGTCTTGGACGTCAGGTCGACCCCGACGTCACTGCCGAACCAGCCGCAGTTGTTGTACCGCAGGCTCAGCGCACCGCCGGTGACGGCGCTGTCGAGGAAGCAGTTCGCCCCGGTCCACTTGCCGAAATCGTTCTGCGACGGCCATGGCGGGCTGCCGTTGAAGTCGTCCAGGACCAGGCCGGTGGGACTGGGGGAGGGCGACGGCGAGGGGGACGGAGACGGCGAAGGCGATGGGGAAGGGCTGGGCGAGGGTGAAGGTGAGGGTGAAGGGCAGTTGGGGGCGCACTGGCCGACGGTGAAACTCGGGGCCAGCACGTTGTAGCCGCCCGCCGCGTGCCAGGTCCCCGTGTTGGCGAACCTGATCGAGTACTCCGCCCGCGACCGCAACCCGGTGGCCTGGTCGGGCAGCCACAGGGCCAGCCGGTAGGTCCCCGGCACCACGGTCGACGGCACGGTCACCGTCTGGGTGGCGAGGGTGTGCGCGCCGGGTGTCCAGCGGCGCGGGTCGAGGCCCGGCACCGGCAGGTCGTAGCGGCGGGTGCCGTCGTCGAGCACCAGGAACACCGGGCGCTGCTTGACCGGGCCGGCCCAGCCGTCGTTGCGCAGGGTGGCGGAGAAGGTCAGCTGCCCGCCGGGCTGCACCGAGTCGGAGAGGTTCGCGTCGACCAGCCGGAGCCGGTAGCCCATCTTGCGCTTGAGCCGGACGAACGCCGTCTCCGCCGGGTCGTCGCCGGAGGCCGCCAGGTTGGCGGCCTTCCACTTGTTCGTGTTGACCGCCGCGTAGTCCTCGTTGATCTCGGTGAAGTTCAGCTTCGACATCTCGGCCTGGACGTTGACCCCGGCCGCGTCGTTGTAGCCGTCGGAGTTGCAGGTCTCGCCGCCGGTGATGGCGTTGAAGCCGGTGGACGTCGCGCGGTCGTACATCCACTGCTTCTTCACTTCGATGTCGAACCAGCCCATCCACGAGTTGTTGTCGTAGGTGCCCATGTCGTTGTAGTCGGCCAGGAAGCAGTCGTTGTGGAAGCCGATCCGGTCCTTCTGCGCCTGGGTGAGCGAGGGCGCGTCGAGCACCTCCTTGATGAAGATCGGATAGCGCAGGGCGAGCGGGATCGTGGCCGGGGTGGTCTCCAGGATCTTCGTGACGATGCGGAGCCGGGTGGCGTACTGGTCGTGGTTGAACGGGTCGGAATAGGTGCCCGTGTGCCACTCGCCCCACGCGCCCAGGTAGCCGGCCTCCAGGTGCGCCACCACGTCGGCGTTGGCGGTCAGCACCGCGCCGACCTGCGTGACGTGGCCGAGGATGCGCGCCTCGGGCACCGACGCCCAGCCGTCCCAGGTGTAGGCCGGGCGCAGCACGATCTTCAGGCCGGCCGCGCGCACCGCCGCGAGGCCGCTCGCCAGGTTGTCGAGCAGGGCCTGCGGGAGGGTGTCGGCGCCGCTGTACTTGTCGAGGTGCAGGTAGCTGTGGACGAGCGTGTTGCCGTTCTGCCTGGCCCGCGCGAAGGTGCGGTCGAGCAGGTCGGGGTTGAAGCCGGGGATGGTGGCCGCGTTGACGTAGTCGTTGACGGCCGGGTCGTCGATGATCTCGTAGCGGTTGTGGAAACCGCGCTCGGGGTTGGCGATGACGGTGGCGAGGTCAGCCTGGTAGGTGCGGGTCTGCGCCTCGGCGGTGCCGATGACCAGCCCGGTCACGACCAGGGCCGCCGCCGCGACCACGGCGCTCGTTCGTCTGGGCATCATTCGAACCGGATCTCGTCGATGGTGATGGTGGAGTTGCCGCCGTACCAGAAGCCCATGGCGAGCTGGCTGGGCGAGCTGCGGCTGATGCCGTTGGCGGCCATCGGGATGCGGATGTCCTGGTAGGACGTGGTGATCACCGGATGCCCGCCGCCGTCGAGGGTGAAGTCGGCGAACAGCTTGGTCGAACCGCCGAGGCCCAGGTTGAAGTGGGTCTGCTCACCGCCCGAGGCGCCCTTGACCCTGATCACCAGGTGGGTCTTGGACGTCAGGTCGACCCCGACGTCACTGCCGAACCAGCCGCAGTTGTTGTACCGCAGGCTCAGCGCACCGCCGGTGACGGCGCTGTCGAGGAAGCAGTTCCCGCCGGTCCACTTGCCGAAATCGTTCTGCGACGGCCATGGCGGATTGCCGTCGAAGTCGTCGAGCACCAGCCCCGAGGAGGCACCGGGATCCGTGACGACGGTGACGGTGTTGCTGACCGGCGACAGGTTGCCCGCCGCGTCGCGCGCCCTGACCGTGTACGCGTAGCTCGTCGAGGCGCTCAGCCCGGTGTCGGTGTACGTCGTCCCGGTGACCGTCGCGACCTGCGCGCCGCCCCGGAACACCTGGTAGCCGGTGACCCCGACGTTGTCGCCCGCCCCGCTCCACGCCAGCGACGCCGACGAGGCGGTCCTGCCCGTCGAGGTCAGCGTCGGCGCGGTCGGCGCGGTGCAGTCGCCGGTGCAGGGCCCGCCGCCGGTGCTGACCGAGCCCAGGTTCACCCAGCCGTCCGAACCCTGGTTGGCGTTGGCGAACGACAGCGGATAGGGCGGCCGCCACCGGTCGATCGTGTAGTCGGACAACCGCGTCGCGGCGGGCCGGTTGCGCAGCACGGTCTGGGTGACCGCCTCCAGCGGGTTCCGCACCCGCAGCACCAGCGAATAAGACCCCGCCGGCAAGCCCGACGTGCTGAGGTTCGCCGAGAAGTTCACCGGCCGGCCGAAGTCGAGGTGGTCGGCGGTGTTCCAGTCGGGGAACGCGCGGATCCGGAGCGGCTGCACGGTCCGGATGTCCCAGTCGGTGTCCCACGTCTTCACCACGGTGCCCGCGCTGTTGCGCAGCCCGAGCACGAATGTCCACGGGTAGTAGAACGGGGCCACCCCGTCGTTCTGGACGGTCACCCCGACCTTGAACGTCGAACCCGCGGCAGCGTTGAAGTTGGCCTGCGGGATGTGCAGGTTGTAGCCCATCTTGCGCACCCCGGCCGCGACCTTCGGGTCGGTGGGGCTGTAGCCGCCGGCCCCGGTCTGGTTGATCATCCACGAGATGTGGGTGAGCTCGGTGGCCGCGAGCACGTCGTCGACCTGGCCGCCGCCGGCGGGGTAGTTGGCGTACAACGAACCCTGGATCTCGGGGCGGGCCTCGCCGCCGATCGACTGGGTGACCCACCGGTTCTCGGTGCCGGTGTCCAGCATGATCTGGGTGAACGCGTCGTCCCAGCCGTTCATCGAGCGGGGCAGCGTCATGCTCTTGAGCTGGTTGCCGCGCCACTCCTTGTACGGCCACGAGTCGTCGTGGAAGCCGATGCCGGCGGCCGTCTCCGCGCCCGCGAGCCCGGGGTAGCGCACCTCCAGCTGGAGGTTGTCGAAGGCGGAGTCGTAGGCGTTGATCAGGGTGCGGATCGTGGTGTCGCTCGGCATCAGGTTCGGGTAGCCGTCGGCGGGGTCGCGGTCGTACGGCCAGGTGTGCCACTCGCCCCATAGGCCGACCAGGCCCAGCGACATGAACCCGGCCCGGGGGTCGTCGTCGTAGCGGGCCGCGAAGGCGTTGATGAACGAGATGAACGCCGCGACGACGTCGGGGTCGTCGTAGTCGGGGCTGACGGTGCCCCAGAACCCGTTGGTGCGCAGTGCCGTCTTGCCGTTGAGGCAGGGCGGGATGCCGTTGCCCGGGTGGGAGCCGGTGCCGCCGGGATACTCCACGTAGAAGCGGAAGGCGAGCTGGCGGCCCCAGACGGCGGCCTCGTCGAGGGCCTTCTCGAAGACCGTCCAGTCGAAGACCGAACAGCTCGACGGGTCCTTCATGACCTCGTTGAGCGCGAAGTAGCTCCACAGGACGCCGCCCGGGAACTTCGCTCCGTAGTCGTCGCCGGGGAACAGGTAGGGCGCGAACCCCTTGAGGGGCTGGCCGACCGGCGTGTTGGCGTAGGTGTAGGCGTGGGTGGTCAGGGAGGTGTCGGGGGCCGGACCGGCGGGCGGCCGGGGCGGCGGACCGGCGGCGGCCTGGGCGGGGAGGGCCTGGCCCAGGAGCAGGGTCGTGAGGGCGGTCAGGGCGGCGAGCCATCGCTTCATGGGGGCCTCGGTTTTCACATCGAAACCTGGACGTAACGAATTACAAACAGGAATCTTCGCTTTCGCAACCCTCCGTGAGGTACTTATGATTAGCTCTTGACAAATTTTCGCTAGCCTACATCATTACTTCCGGAAAGGGGCGCGCATGCAGGCGGTTCTGAGGAAGCGCGACGACCGGATGGCCGGCTGGTTGTTCCTGCTGCCGGTGATCATCGGATTCCTGATCTTCTACGCCTATCCGACGGTCCGCGGCGTCTGGTACTCGTTCACCGACTACAGCCTGCTCAACGACCCCGCCTACGTCGGCGCCGACAACTACCGCGAGCTCGTCGGCGACGGGCAGTTCTGGAACGCCCTCAAGGTCACCGCCTACTACGTCGTGGTGAACATCGGCTCCCAGACCCTGCTCGCGCTCGGCCTGGCCGCGCTCATGCACCGGCTGACCCGCTCGGTCGTGCTGCGCGCCGCGCTGCTGGTGCCGTGGCTGGTGCCGAACGTGACCATCGGCCTGCTCTGGGCCTGGCTGCTCGACCCCGACCTGGGCTTCGTCAACCACCTGCTCGGCGTGGTCGGCATCGACACGACGTTGTCGTTCAACTCGCCCACCTGGGCGATGCCGCTGGTCGCGCTGGTCAACAGCTGGGCCTACACGGGCTACACGGCGCTGCTGCTGTACGCCGGGATGCTGCAGATCCCCCAAGGGCTCTACGAGAGCGCCTCGATCGACGGCGCTGGCGAGGTGCGCATGTTCCGCTCGATCACGCTGCCGCTGCTGCGGCCGATCATCGCGCTGGTGCTGGTCGTGTCGCTGATCGGGTCATTCCAGATCTTCGACACCGTCGCGGTCGTCTACGGCGGCAAAGCCCCCATCCCGGAGGCCCGCGTCATCTACTACTACATCTTCCAGCAGGCCTTCACCTACTTCCACATGGGCTACGCCGCCGCCGTGGCGATGGTCCTCGTGCTGGTCCTCGGCGTGCTGACCGCCGTGCAGATGCGGATGCTGCGCGCGTCCCGGTCGGACCTGGGCTGATCGGACCTGGCTAAGGAGCTCCCCCATGCTGAAGCGCGCCTCCTGGCTCGCCCTGATCGCGGCGCTCGCCGTGACCGTCTTCCCCTTCTACTGGATGATCCGGACGGCGCTCACCCCCGCCGCCGACCTGTTCCGCGACTCGACCGCGCTCTGGCCGTCGAACCCGACCCTGATCAACTTCACCCGCGTGCTGGGGCTGGTCTCCTCCGAGGAGGCCAGGGCGGCGGGCGGATCGGGCGCCGAGATCGACTTCCTGCTCTACACGGCCAACTCGCTCGTCTACAGCGGCCTGATCGCGGTCGTCCAGACGCTCTGCTGCGCGATGGCCGGCTACGCCTTCGCGCGGCTGCGCTTCCCGGGACGCGACCTGGTGTTCGGCGTCATCGTGGCGGCGCTGATGGTGCCGCCGATCTTCACGCTGCTGCCCAACTTCGTGCTGGTCAAGCAGCTCGGCCTGGTCAACACCTTCCCCGGGCTGGTGCTGCCGAGCCTGCTCATGACCCCGTTCGCGGTGTTCTTCCTGCGGCAGTTCTTCCTGTCGATCCCGCGTGACGTCGAGGAGGCCGCGACGCTGGAGGGCGTCGGCCGGTGGGGCATGTTCTGGCGGATCGTGCTGCCGATGAGCCGGGGGCCGCTCATCACGATCGGGCTGACCACGATCGTGTGGAGCTGGAAGGACTACCTGTGGCCGCTGCTCGTCGGCAAGGCCGAGGAGACCCGCGTCCTGACCGTCGGCCTGGGGGTGTTCCTCCAGCAGTCGCCGAACCGGGCGCCCGACTGGACCGGCCTCATGGCGGGCTCGGTGTTGTCGGTCGTCCCGGTCCTGCTGCTGCTCGTCTTCCTCGGGCGGCGGCTGGTTCAGTCGCTCAACTTCTCCGGCATGAAGTAGCGCACGATCGCGGGGTCGAGCGGCGGCACGTCGAACGGCGTGCCGCCGTCGCGCAGCGACAACGTGGCGAGGTACCCGGCCGCGACGCTCATCCGGGCCGCCACCGGCGAGGTGTCGGTCGGGCCGCCGTGCCGGGCGAACCGGAGGAACTCCGCCATGATCGCCTCGTCGGCGCCGCCGTGCCCGCCGGCCGCCTCCGGCACCCGGTAGGCCCGGTCGGGTTCCCGGTAGGGCGACTGCCCGCTGTTCCAGACCTGGACGACCGAGCCGGGCCCGTCGCCGAGGTTCTCCAGGCGGCCGTGGGTGCCGATGACGGTGTAGTTGCGCCAGTAGTCGGGGCTGAAGTGGCACTGCTGATAGGCGGCGATGACGCCGTTGTCGAGCCGCATGTTCATCACCGACACGTCCTCGACGTCGATCAGGTGGTGGAAGCCCGTCGACGCCGACGGCGGCCAGGGCCAGTCGCGCAGCCAGCCCTCGGCCGGGGGTGTGCCCGGCGGGCGGCGGTCGAGGTTCCCGTACACCAGGAGATCGCCGAAGGCGCTGACCCGTTCGGTGTAGCCGCCGGCCAGCCAGTGGATCACGTCGAGGTCGTGGGCGGCCTTCTGGAGCAGCAGGCCGGTGGTGCGGCGGCGGTCGGCGTGCCAGTCCTTGAAGTAGTACTCGCCGCCGCGCCCGACGAAGTGCCGCACCCAGATCGTCTTCGGCACGCCGATCTCCCCGCGCGCGATCACCTCGCGCATCAGCCGGACCACGCCCATGTGCCGCATGTTGTGGCCCAGGTAGAGGCGGGTGCCGGTCTCGGCCGCCGTGCGGAGCACCTCGTCGCAGTCGCCGATCGTGATGGCGAGCGGTTTCTCCAGGTAGACCGCCTTGCCCGCGCGCAGCGCCGCGATGGCGATCTCGGCGTGGGTGTCGTCGGGGGTGGCGATGAGGACGGCGTCGACGTCGTCCTCCAGCAGGTCGCGGTAGTCGGTGAAGGCGCGCTCCGCGGGGAGCCGGGTCAGCGCGGCCGGGTCGGTGTCGCACACGGCGGCGATCCGGCACCCCCGGCCCGGGCGGTGGGCGGCGGCGGCGAGGGTCGATCGTTGTCCGGCGCCGATCACGCCCAGGCGGAGGTCATGCATGTCGGGTCCCTAGTGCGTGCGGCCGAGGGTGAGCCAGCCGGTCAGCGTCGTGTCCTGTCCGGCGTTGGCGAAGCGTAGCGGCACGCCGTTCCTCAGCGGATTGACGACCCGCATGACCAGCGTGTGGTCGCCCTTCCTGAGCCCGTGGAGCCGGGTGCTCAGCTCGGCCGGGGCGCCCGGCAGCACGCTCGTGAGCTGCCAGGACGTCGTCCACCTCTTCGTGATCCGGCCGTTCCTGACAGCGGCCACCTCGACCGGCCAGTCGTAGGGGAACGGCGCGACGCCCTCGTTCACGATCCGCACGGCCACCTCGGAGCCGCCGACGCGCGCCTCGGCGACCCGCAACGAGTAGCCGAGCGATGTGGCGGCGGCCAGCGCGGCGTCGTAGGCCGCGCCCGTGTACCCGGGGCTGAAGGCGTGGTGGTTGAGCAGCCACGTCGCGTGGGTCTGCGCGACGCTGCCCGCGAAGTCGCCGTCGCAGCCGCCCGAGAACAGGCACCCCTGCAGTTCGGGACGCAGCTCACCGGCGACCGGGTTGGTCTTCCACTTGTCCGCCGTCCCGGCCTGGTTCATCAGGTCCATGAAGTGCCAGCCCGGACCGGGCAGCGTCGAGAAGACGAACGAGTCGTCGTGGTAGCCCATATCGAGCGCCGCGTTGTCGGCGCCCGGATAGCGCACCATCAGCCGCGTCTCGTCGAAGGCCGCGTCGTAGGCGCGCAGCACCCGCTGCTGCTGCGCCGGGGACGCGAACCAGTTCTCCGTGCCCGGGTCGCCGTTGTGCGGCCAGGTGTGCCACTCGCCCCAGAAGCCCAGCAGGCCGAGCTGCACGAAGCCGATCCGGGGGTCGCCGTCGTAGCGGCGGCCGAGCGCGGCGATGAACGCGTCGAGCGCGGCGGCCAGGCGCGGGTCGTCGTAGTCGGGCGACACGCTGAGGCCGTCGTTGCCGAAGTCGTCGTACGGCCGGGTGAGCAGCCCCTGGTCGATCAGGAACCGCGGGATGCCGCTCGGCTTGGCCGGATAGTCGAGGTAGAAGCGGAACGCGGTCTGGTGCCCCCGGGCCGCGATGGCGTCGAGCCCCTCCTCCAGGGCCCGCCAGTCGAACCGGTGCGGGCCGGTCATCACCGCGTCGAGCGGCAGGTAGAACCACTCCATCGTGTGCGGGAACGTCGCGTACGCGCCGGCGTACGGGATGAAGCCCTTCAGGGGGTTGGCGGCGGGTTCCTGGCCGGCGGCGAGCGGCCGCCAGCCAGGGTGGGCCTCGGCCGGTGCGGTCAGCAGGACCGCCGTGATCAGCGCGGCCATGAGTATCCGGGCAGGTCGGGGGACCATCGGGCCTCCAGCAGGGGACTTATGAGTCAGCCTTGACAAATTTTCGATGAGCCACATCATTATTCGGGAGAGCCCCCAAGGCAAGAGGGAACTTTTCTGGCCCCTCGGCCACGTCCCCCCAGGAAGAGGTACCTCGATGATCGACAGGAAGCGGGTCGGCGCGGCCCTGCTGTGCGGGTTGCTGGCGCTCACCGGCTGCGGCGGCGCGGACGAGGAGCCGGGGAGCGGGGGCGGCCAGGTCACCCTCGACTACTGGCTCTGGGACGACAACCAGCAGGCCAGCTACCAGGCCTGCGCCGACGCCTTCGCCGCCGCCAACCCCGGCATCACGGTGAAGATCACCCAGACGGCCTGGGCGCAGTACTGGCAGAACCTGACCACCCAGCTCGCCGCCGGCGACGCCCCCGACGTCTGGACCAACCAGGTCTCCTACTACCCGCAGTTCGTCACCAGCGGGCAGATCCTCGACATCCAGCCCTACGTCGACGCCGACAAGGTCGACCTGAGCCAGTACCAGTCCGGCCTCGCCGACCTCTGGACCAAGGACGGCAAACGCTACGGCCTGCCCAAGGACTGGGACACCGAGGCGGTCGTGTACAACGGCGACCTGCTCGCCAAGGCCGGCGTCGACCCCGCCGAACTGGCGAACCTCACCTGGAACCCGCAGGACGGCGGCACCTTCGAGCAGGTCATCGCCAAGCTCACGGTCGACTCCAAGGGCCGAAACGGCCTCGACCCCGCCTTCGACAAGGACGACGTCGCCGTCTACGGCTACCTGCCCGAGTGGAACGACGGCTCCCAGGGCCAGAACGGCTGGGGCGAGCTCGCCGCCGCCAACGGCTTCGTCTACCTCGACAAGAACCCGTGGGGCACCCAGTACAAGTACGACGACCCCAAGCTGATCGAGACCATCGCCTGGTACAAGGCGCTGACCGACAAGGGCTTCGCGCCGAAGTTCGACAAGCAGTCGACGCTCGGCATCGACGCCGTGATGAACTCCGGCAAGGCCGCGCTGACCATCGCCGGCTCCTGGACCATCAACACCTACCTCGGCGAGGGCGCCCAGCAGAAGTTCGCGCTCGCCCCGCTCCCGGTCGGCCCCACGGGCACCCGCAAGAGCGCCATCAACGGCCTCTCCGACGCGATCTGGGCCGGCACCGAGCACAAGGACGCCGCCTGGAAGTGGGTGAAGTACCTCGGCTCGGCCGACTGCCAGAACACCGTCGGCGACAACGCCGTCGTCTTCCCGGCCGTCAAGAGCGCCACCGAACGCGCGCTCGCCGCCCACAAGGCCAAGGGCCGCGACGTCCAGGTGTACGTCGACTACACCACCACCCCCGGCGGCACCTTCCTGCTCCCGATCACCGACCACGGCACCGAGATCAGCCAGATCGTGCAGGACGCCCTGCAGTCGGTGATCCTCGGCCAGATCTCCCCGGCCGACGCCCTGACCAAGGCGAACCAGCAGGTCAACGCCCTGTTCGTCTGATGATCCGCTCCCGGCGGGACCGTGTGGGTCCCGCCGGACCCTGGCTCGCTTCCAGTGAGGAGAACCATGCCCCTGCTCGTCGACCTGGCGGGACGCGCCTTCGCCGTCGAACTGACCGGATCGGTCCCCGTCGAGCCCGTCGCCGGCGGCCTGATCCTGCCGCCCGGCCGGGTCGCGGTCCTGCACGGACTCGGCGACGCCCTGTTCTACCGGCACGGCCAGAACTCGTGGAGCCCCTGCGGCTGGCGCCGCCTCAGCGAACCCCCGCTGCGCATCGCCGACCCCGAACGCCGCCTGACCGCCGACGACACCGTCTGGGACGACCCGGCCCGCCACCACTCCTCGGCCGTGGCCGCCCTCCAGGGGCCCGACGGGAACGTGCTCCTGCTGGGCGCGCTGGGCCTGGGCACCCCCCGGCTGGCCGCCGACCACGACACCCTCGCCGGGTGGTGCGAGGAGGACGGCGCGCCCTGGTTCCTGGCGTACGGCCCCGAGCGGGAGGTCTTCGCCTCCTACACCCGTGAGCTGGCCGGGCGGCTGGGCCGCAGCGACCGGCGGGCGGGCAACGTGTGGTGCACCTGGTACGCCTACTACGAGGGCATCACCGAGGAGCAGCTCAACAAGGACCTCGCCGGGCTGGCCGGGCTGCCCTACGACGTCGTCCAGGTCGACGACGGCTGGCAGCGGATCGTGGGGGACTGGGAGCCCAACGGCAAGTTCCCCTCGGGCATGGCCGCGCTGGCCGGGCGGATCAGCGCGGCGGGCCTGCGGCCGGGGCTCTGGCTGGCGCCGTTCATCACGCTGCCGGACGCCGATACCGACCCGGAGTTCCTGCTGCGCGACGCCGCGGGGAACCCGGTCGAGGCCGGGCACAACTGGGGGGCCGCCTACTGGGCGCTCGACCTCACCCACCCCGGTGTTCAGGAGCACCTGCGGGCCCTGATCCACCGGGTGGTGCACGAGTGGGGCTTCACCTATCTCAAGCTCGACTTCGTCAACGCGGGCGCGGTGCCCGGGATCCGATACTCGGGGGCGGCGCGGGAGCGGGCGTACCGCGACGGCCTGCGGCTGATCCGCGAGGCGGCCGGACCGGAGGTCTACCTGCTCGGCAGCGGCGGCCTGCTGCTGCCCTCGCTCGGGCTGGTCGACGGCATGCGCAGCGGCCCCGACGTCGCCCCGATGTGGGCCAACTACGCCACCGACGACCCCTCCGACGCGATGGCCTACAACGCCGTCGTGAACTCCCTCCACCGGTTGTGGCACGCGCCGCTGCTCCAGGTCGACCCCGACGTCGTCTACTTCCGCAGCCGGCTGAACCTGCTCACCGACGCCCAGATGGCCTGGTTGCAGGACCTCGCCGCGATCTGCGGCTTCCGCGCGGTGTCCGACCCGCCCTCGTGGCTCAGCCCCGCCGAGCTGGAACGCCTGCGCGCCTATCTGACCGACCGGCCGGAGATCGTCCAGGAGGGCCGTTACCGCTTCACCGTCGACGGCCGCGAGGTCGACTTCACCCCCGCGCTGAGCCCCGGCCAGCAGTACCCGATCTCGTGAGGTGGACGATAGAATTACGCTTTCTCAAAGCGTAATTAGTGGGGCAGATTCCAGACGCGAGCCACGGTCTCGCTTTAGGGGGCACAGGTGGTCGACCCGGCCGGAGCCGATGTCAGCAGGCTCCGCGAGCTCAACTCGCTCAGCGTCGTCCGGGCGATGCGGGGCCAGCCGCCCGCCACCGTCACCGAGCTGGCGGGCCGCACCGGGCTGTCGCGGCCGGGCACCGACGTCGTCGTGCGCGGGCTGGTGACCGACGGGTGGGTGCAGGTCGTCGAGCCCGACGGCAGCACCGTCGGCCGCCCGGCCCGCCGCTACCGCTTCAACGCCGACGCGGGGCACGTCTTCGGGGTCGACGTCGGCGCGCACAAGATACTCGTGCTGCTGTCGAACCTCGAAGGGGAGGTGCTGCTCAGCCGCCGTCTGCCGGTCGACCCCGACGCCGGCCCGGCCGAACGGCTCGCGGCCCTCGACGCCGCCCTCGACGGCTGCCTGACCGAGGCCGGGCTCGAACCCGACCGGATCTGGGCGATCACGGTAGGGGTGACCGGCCCGGTCGACGCCTCGGGCCGGACCTCCCTGTTCACCCCGCTGCCCGGCTGGGCGAGCGTCTCGCCGGCCGACCACCTCGCGGCCCGGTTCGGCTGCCCGATCTCGGTCGAGAACGACTGCAAGCTGGCCGCCGTGGCCGAACGCTGGCAGGGCGCCGCCCAGGACGCCGACGACATCGTCTACCTGCAGGCGGGCATGCGCATCGGCGCCGGCCTCATCATCGACGGCACCCTGCGGCGCGGCTTCGGGGGCGCGGCCGGGGAGATCGGCGCGCTGAAGACGCTCCGCTGGTTGTCGGCCCCCTCCCGCCTGGAGAACTGCCCCGGCATGCCCGCCGACGTCCACCCCGACGACAAGGCGGCCTGGGTCTTCGAACGTGCCCGCGAGGGCGACCGCGACGCCCGGACCACGCTGCGCCGCTACGCGAAGGACCTCGCGGTCGGCACGGCGGCGCTCGTGCTGACGCTCGACCCGCAGGTCGTGGTGCTCGGCGGCGGCTACTCGCGGTCGGCCGACCTGATCATCGACCCGCTGGTCGACGAACTGGAGCGGCTGGTCCTGCGGGTGCCGGAGGTCAGGGCGTCGAACCTGGGCGCCGACGGCGTGGCGCTGGGGGCGCTGCGCATCGCGCTCGACCAGATCGACGCCCAGCTCTTCGCCGACGGCATGCCCGCGCCGCTTAAAACGTGAAAATCCCATATCCGCGACGTTGACGACCTCTGACGGCTGCTTTAGCGTCAGGCGGATTGAAACGTTTTTGCGGTGAGGTGGTCGACAGTGGTGACGGCTGGGCTGCGGGCGCTGCGCATCGAGACGCCCTCATGGGCCTACGGCAACTCGGGCACCCGGTTCAAGGTCTTCACGCGCGAGGGGGTGCCCCGCGACCCCTACGAGAAGATCGCCGACGCCGCCCAGGTCCACCGCTTCACCGGCGCCGCCCCGACCGTCGCCCTGCACATCCCGTGGGACCGGGTCGACGACTACCGCGACCTGGCCGCCCACGCCGACGCCCACGGGGTGGCGATCGGGGCGATCAACAGCAACGTCTTCCAGGACGACGACTACATGCTCGGCAGCGTCACCAACCCCGACCCGGCGATCCGCCGCAAGGCGCTCGGGCACCTGCTCGACTGCGTCGGCGTCATGGACGCCACCGGCTCGGAGGTGCTGAAACTCTGGTTCTCCGACGGCACCAACTACCCGGGCCAGGACGACATCCGGGCCCGCCAGGACCGGCTCGCCGAGGCCCTCGACGCCGTCTACGCCCGGCTCGGCGGCCACCAGCGGCTGGTGCTGGAGTACAAGCTGTTCGAACCGGCCTTCTACGCCACCGACGTGCCCGACTGGGGCACCGCCTACGCCCACTGCCTGCGGCTCGGGCCGAAGGCGACGGTGGTCGTCGACACCGGCCACCACGCGCCGGGCGTCAACATCGAGTTCATCGTGGCGTTCCTGCTGCGCGAGGGGAAACTCGGCGGCTTCGACCTCAACTCCCGCTTCTACGCCGACGACGACCTGATGGCCGGTGCGGCCGACCCGTTCCAGCTCTTCCGGATCATGTACGAGGTGGTCGCCGGCGGCGGTCTCGACGGCGGCGTGGCCTTCATGCTCGACCAGTGCCACAACATCGAGCCGAAGATCCCGGGGCAGATCAGGTCGGTGATGAACGTCCAGGAGGCGGCGGCCAAGGCGCTGCTCGTCGACCGCGGCGCGCTGGCGCGGGCGCAGCGCGCGGGCGACGTGCTGGGGGCCAACGGGGTGTTCATGGACGCGTACAACACCGACGTGCGCCCCCTGCTGGCCGCCTTCCGCGAGGAGCAGGGACTGGCCCCCGACCCCATGGCGGCCTACGCCGCCTCCGGCTACGGCGAGCGCATCGCCGCCGACCGGGTCGGCGGCCGGCAGGCAGGCTGGGGAGCCTGAGTGCCATGTCACACATCCAGTACGAGGTGGTGTCAAAGCCGTAACCTGATCTTGTCGGTTATGAGGGTTTTCAAAGAGATTTGGGGTAATTCCCGAGTCTCTGGAGGCTCTTCGTGCCACCGTTGCGAGCCGCCCTCGTCGCCGTCGGACTGGTCGTGGCCATCGCCACCCCCGTCCAGGCGAGTGCCGCCCCCGCCATTTCCGTGGAGAACGGGCGCACCCAGCCCGTCTTCTCCTACGCCGACGCCATCCGCGAGTCGGTCCTCGTCGAGTCGAGCGTCGACAGCGACGCCGACGGCGTCCTCGACCGCGTGCGGGTCGACATCATCCGCCCCAAGGAGTCGGGCCCCGCTCTCAAGGTCGCCTCGATCATCGACGAGAGCCCCTACTACGACAACTCCGGCCGCGGCAACGAGGCCGAGCGCAAGGTCTACGACGCGAACGGGAACATCGTGAAGTTCCCGCTCTGGTACGACAACTACTTCGTGCCGCGCGGCTACGCCTTCCTCGCCGTCGACATGATCGGCACCACCAAGTCGACCGGCTGCCCCGACGTCGGCGGCAAGGCCGACATCCTGGGCGGCAAGGCCGTCATCGACTGGCTCAACGGCCGCGCCACCGCCACGAAGCTCGACGGCGTCACCCCGGCCGTCGCCGACTGGAGCACCGGCAAGGCCGGCATGATCGGCAAGTCGTACGACGGCACCCTCGCCAACGGCGTCGCGGCGACCGGCGTCGAGGGCCTGGAGACCATCGTCCCGATCTCGGCGATCAGCTCCTGGTACAAGTACCAGCGCATGAACGGCGTCATCTACAACTTCAACTACCAGTCGTACCTCGGCAACGCCGTCGACACCGACCCCGACGCCAAGTGCGCCGCGGTCCGCGCCTACGCCGACGCCAACGACGGCGACGACACCGGCAACTACAACGCCTACTGGGCCGAGCGCGACTACATCGCCGGCACCCTCGGCGACGTGTCCAAGGTCAAGGCCTCGGTCTTCGTCGTGCACACCGTCAACGACCTGAACGTCAAGCCGGACAACTTCTCCGTCTGGTGGGACGCGCTGGCCAAGAACGGCGTGCCGCGCAAGATCTGGGTCGGCCAGACCCAGCACGTCGACCCGTTCGACTTCGAGGGCCAGCGCGACCGCTGGGTCGACACCCTGCACGCCTGGTTCGACTACTGGCTCGTCGGCGTGCGGAACGACGTCATGAAGCAGCCGCGCGCCGACGTGCAGACCGGCCGGACCGACTGGATCACCCTGCGCGACTGGCCCGAGCCCGCCGCCCAGCCGCACCTGTTCCGCCCCGCCGCCGACGGCACGCTGGGCCTTGTCCAGGCGCAGAACGGCGAGACCGCGACCTTCACCGACGTCCGCCAGTCGGAGAACGCCATGGTCGCCAACATCACCACCCCGGCCGCCGGCCGCGTCGCCTTCACCACCAGTGAGTTGTCCAAGGACATCCGGATGTCCGGCACGCCCGAGATCAGCCTCCAGGTGAAGCTCGACAAGCCGACCAGCAACCTGACCGCGCTCCTCGTCGACTTCGGCACCGCCGAGCGCGTCGCGTGGCGCTCCAACCAGGGCATCCGCAACCTGACCACGCAGAGCTGCTACGGCGAGTCGACCGCCGCCGACGACGGCTGCTACTTCGACGTCGAGACCAACATGGCGACCGCCGCACTGGAGATCGTCGGCCGAGGCTGGATCGACGTGCAGAACCGCGACTCGATCAGCGCCTCGAACCCGCTCCCCGTGGGCTCGTACGGCGAGGTCAAGTGGCTGACCCTGCCGCAGGACTACACCTTCAAGGCCGGGCACCGCATCGGCCTGGTCCTGGCCGGCACCGACTCGACCTACAGCGGCGAGCCGGCCACCGGCGCCAAGGTCACCGTCGACCTGCAGCGCAGCCGCGTCCGCATCCCGCTCGTCCTGGCCCCCGGTGAGACCGTCACCGAGGCCGACGTCCGCGCCCGCCGCGCCGCTCCGTGGGTCGCCCCCGCCGAGCCCGAGTGGCCCGCGCCGGAGTACCGCTTCTGGTAAACCGTTAGAACCCGGCGACGGCCCGGCGGCTTCGTGCCGCCGGGCCGTCCCCCATTTCACCTGCGGGCCGGCCCGTAGCGGGCCGTCCCGGCGATCTCCCGGGCCGTCTCCTCCTCCTCGGCGGCGACCCGTTCGGCGCCCACGATCCGGGCCATCAGCTCCCGGGCCTCGCCCGGTTCGAGCACGTCGAGGTCGGTGCGCCGGACGCCGGAGAGCCCGCCCAGCCGGTTGCGCGAGGTGATCAGCACCGCCGCCGCGCCGCCCGGCAGCAGCGGCCGGACCTGCTGCTCGGTCCCGGCGTCGTCGAGCACCACCAGCGTCCGGCGGCCGGCCGGCAGCGTGCGGTAGAGGTCGGCCCGCTCGCCGGTCGACTCGGGCAGCGCGCCGGGCGTCACCCCGAGCGCCTTGAGGAAGCGGCCGAGCACCTCGCCCGGGTCGGCGGGCGCGCAGCTCGGCGTACAGGCGGCCGTCGGGGAAGGCGTCGGCGACCTGGTGGGCGACGTGCAGCGCCGGCGCCGACTTGCCACTCCCGGCGCGGCCCGCGACGATCTGCACGATCCCGCCGCCCGATTTCAGCGCCGCCCCCAGCGCGGCGCTCTGCCGGTCGCGGCCGGTGAAGTCGGCGGCGGCCGGCGGCAGCTGCGCCGGGACGGCGATCCGATGGGCCTCGCCCGACGGCGGCCCGAGCAGGGCGGCGTCGCCGCGCAGGATCGCGTGGTTGATCGCGGTCAGCTCCGGCCCCGGGGTCGACGCCGAGCTCCTCGGCCAGCAGCGCGCGGCCCTCGCGGAACACCGCCAGCGCGTCGGACTGGCGGCCCAGCCGGTAGAGCACGGTCATGTACTGCCCGCGCAGCCGTTCGTTGGCCGGGTGGACGTCCACCAGCGCGGCCAGTTCGGCGGCGAGCCGGCCGTGGCGGCCGAGCGCCAGGTCGGCGGCGATCCGGTCCTCGGTCGCCGACAACCGCAGCTGCTCCAGCCGGGCCGCCTCCCCGGCCCCCACCTCGACGGGCCCGAGCAGCCGGAACATCACCGGCCCAGCATGACAACCGCCGCTTTCCACGACTAGGCCGCAGACTTGCCTGTGAACGCCAGTCACTGTTCGTCCTGATTTCGCCTCCTGGTCAGGCGCGTCCACCAGGCTCGCCGCAACGTTGTTCGCTGGGTGAAGAAGGCGTGAAGTTGAGAATCAATTGGCGGCGGACAGTCGCATTAGTACTCCCGGTCCTGACCGCTGTGCCGTTCCTCGTGACGTTGGCCCAGGCGGCCGAACCGGTGCCCTCGATCAAGGTGAACGAGGTCGAGTCGAACGGCGGCACCCCCGGTGACTGGGTCGAGCTGACCAACACCGGCACCACGCCGGTCGACATCGGCGGCTGGCAGATCAAGGACAGCGAGGACGACCACGTCCTCACCGTCGCCGCCGGCACCATGGTCGCCCCGGGCGCGTTCGTCGCGCTGGAGACCGAGCCGGCGTACGGCCTGGGCGGCGGCGACTCCGTGCGGGTCTTCCTGGCCGACGGCACGACGCTCGTCGACTCCTACACGTGGGCCGCGCACGCGCCGATCACCTGGGGCCGCTGCCCCGACGGCACCGGCGCGTTCGCCGCCACGGTCGCCTCCACCAAGGGCGCGGCCAACGACTGCGGCACCCCCTCGGCGTTCGTGAAGATCAACGAGATCGAGTCGAACGGCGGCACCCCGGGCGACTGGGTGGAGCTCGTCAACGTCGGCCCGGTCCCGGTGGACATCGGCGGCTGGATCGTCAAGGACAACGACGACACGCACGTGTTCACCGTCCCGGCCGGCACCACGATCGCGCCGGGCGCGTTCCTGGCGCTCGACACCGAGGTCGCGTACGGCCTCGGCGGCGCCGACTCGGTCCGCGTCTACCTGGCCGACGGCAGCACGCTCGTCGACGCCCACACCTGGTCGGCGCACGCCGCCGTCACCTACGCCCGCTGCCCCAACGGGACCGGCGCGTTCACCGACAGCACCGCCGCGACCAAGGGCGCGGCCAACACCTGCGGCTCCCCGGCTTCGACCGTGAAGATCAACGAGATCGAGTCGAACGGCGGCACCCCGGGCGACTGGGTCGAGCTGACCAACACCGGCACGACCCCGGTCGACGTCTCGGGCTGGATCGTCAAGGACAACGACGACACCCACATCCACGCCATCCCGGCCGGCAGCACCATCGCCCCCGGCGGCTTCCTCCCCGTGGACGTCGAGCTCTCCTACGGCCTGGGCGCGGCCGACTCCGCCCGCCTCTACTCGGCCGACGGCCTGACCCTGCTCGACTCCCACACCTGGCCGGCGCACGCCGCCGTCACCTACGGCCGCTGCCCCGACGGCACCGGCGCGTTCACCGACACCACCGCTTCAACCAGGGGCGCGGCCAACGCCTGCGGTGCCACCACGCCGACCGGCACCCCGTGGCCCGGCGGCGCCGACGTCGCGACTGCCGACGGCGCGGGCGTGCTCGGCGGCAACATGAGCGGCCTGTTCTACCAGCCCTCCGGCGACGCCGGTCCCGGCTCGTTGTGGGCGGTCAAGAACGGCCCCGGCACCCTCTACCGCCTGGAGAAGAACGGCGCGGCCTGGACGCCCGCCGAGACCCACCCCCTGAAGTTCGCGACCGGCCTGGGCGACCCCGACGCCGAGGGCGTCACGCTGACCTCCGCCGGCGTCGCGGGCGGCGTGTTCGTCTCGACCGAGCGCGACAACGGCGTCAGCGGCGTCAGCCGCCCTGCCGTGCTGCGCTTCGACCCGGCCGGCGCCGACGGCACGCTGTCGGCCGCCAAGGAGTGGGTCCTCACGGCCGACCTCCCGGCGGTCGGCGCCAACGCCGGCCTGGAGGCCATCGCGTGGGTGCCCGACTCCTACCTCACCGCGAAGGGCTTCGCCGACGAGCGCACCGGCGCCGCCTATAAGCCGTCCGACTACCCGAACCACGGCGAGGGCCTGTTCCTCGTCGGCGTCGAGGGCACCGGCAGCGTGTACGCCTACGCCCTCGACCAGAACGGCACCGCGTTCACCAAGATCGCCACCGTCGCCAGCGGCTTCCCCGGCGTCATGGAGCTCTCCTACGACCCCGAACTCAAGAAGGTCTGGGTCGTCTGCGACGACACCTGCCAGGGCCGCGCCGCCCTGTTCGACGTGAACGCCGCCGGCAAGCTCGCCGCCACCGTCGTGTACGACCGCCCGGCCGGCCTGCCCAACCTCAACGACGAGGGCTTCGCCCCGGCCGCCCAGGCCGAGTGCGTCGCGGGCCGCAAGCCGGTCTTCTGGACCGACGACAGCAACACGGGCGGCCACGCGCTGCGCACCGGCACCATCGACTGCACCGTGCTCGACCTCGACACCGACGACGACGGCGTCGACGACGCGATCGACCCGAAGAAGGACGACCCCGCCAACGAGAGCTTCTCCGACGGCGTCACCTCGGGCCGGATCCTCGCCCGCGAGGGCCGTACCGTGACCGTCTCGGACACCACCGCACCGGCCGGCGTCCTGGTGACCGTCGGCGCGGGCGGCCAGCCGGCGCGGGTCCAGCTCAACGGCGTCTTCGGGACCGCCGCCCTGACCGAGGGCGCCTACCGGATCACCGGCACCGGCAGGACGTACACGGTCGCCGCGCTGAGCGGGCAGGCCGCGGCGAAGGTCACCGTCAACGGCACCCCCGTCACGCTGACGGCGGGCGCGGGCGGCTCGGTCACCCTGACCGAGGTGCCCGGCAACGGCACCGTCGCCGGGATCGTCGGCATCGGCCACACCGGTGACGTCACCCTGACGGCGTCCGGCGTCCCGGCCGGGACCTGCGGCGACATCGTGGTCCGCAACGTCATCGTGGCCACCGCCGGCGCGACGTCGGTCTCCGGCACCGGCGCCAGCGACCTGATCATCGGCCGCTCGGCCGACGACGTCATCACCGGCAACGGCGGCGACGACTGCGTCGTCGGCCAGGGCGGCGCCGACACCATCACCACCGCCGGCGGTAACGACCGCATCGACGCCGGCAACGGCGCCAACGTGGTCAGCGCGGGCGGCGGCGACGACCACGTCCAGGGCGGCAACGACGCCGACACCTTCGACTGCGGCGAGGGCGCCGACGTGGCCCGCCCGCTGCGCGGCGCGAACGTCAACGTCGAGGGCCGCTGCGAGACCTTCTGACCGATTCCCCCCATGAGCCCGCGACCCCCAGGGGGTCGCGGGCTCAGCCGTCCACGGCGACGGCGGCGTACTCGTAGTTGGTGCGGCCGTTCTCGTCGCCGTAGTGGGAGCGGCCCGTCATGATCTCGCCCGTGGGGGAGAGCGAGGTGTGCTTGCTCTCCTTCAGGTCGGCCGTCCAGTGGCGGCCGACGATCCGCAGGCTCTTGCCCTGCCAGCGCATCATCTGCGCGTAGTAGACCGTGTAGCCCTTCTCGTCGCCGTAGTGGTAGCGGCCGGTCAGCGCGTAGCCGTCGGGCACGGTGTACACGCTGCGCGGCTCGTCCACGCGCACCCAGTAGCGCTCCGGGAGCACCTCCACCCGGACGTCGTTGATGTAGATCTGCCCGCAGTAGTAGGTCGTGGTGCCGTTCTCGTCGCCGGTGTGCGCCCGGCCGACCAGCATCTGGTGCTCGGGGCAGAAGAAGGTGCTGTTCGACTCCTTCACCTTGCCGATGTGCCCTCCCAGCACCCTGATGGTGTACGTCTCCGCGGCGGCCGGGGCGGCGGAGGCCAGGGTCGCCGCGGCGACGGCCGCGGCCAGGGTCTTCTTCAACATGGCGGTTCTCCCGTTCCTCGTTGGCTTCGACGGGAACTCTCGCCCAGGCGACTTGTGAGGCGGTGGAGACGTTCTTGGAGGCGGCCAGCGAGCCGGTTGTGGCGTGTCACAAGTGAGCTTGCGGCGGTGCTCTACCAATGTGAACGTCGTACAGGAGAACGTGCTGGTCGGGAGGGGCGTCGCCGTGGGGTCCGATCCGCCGGTCCGGGCCGATCTGGAGCAGGTGTTCCGGGCCGCCTATCCGCGCGTCGTCGCGGTGGCCGCCCGCGTGCTCGGGTCGCGGGACGAGGCGGAGGACGTCGCGCAGGAGGTCTTCCTCGCGTTCGGCCGCTCCACGGTGCCCGCCGGGGAGGCGACCGGCTGGTTGTCGGTCGCCGCCGCGCACACCGCCCTGAACCATCTCCGGTCGGGCCGCAGGAGGACCGCCCGGGAGGAAAACGCCTCCGGCGAGACCGTCGCCCCCGACATCGCCGACGCCGTCGTCACCCGCGACGAACGCCGCCGTGTGCGCGAGGCCCTCGCCCGGCTGCCGCGCCGCCAGGCGGTCGCCCTGGTCCTGCGGCACAGCGGCCTCAGCTACGCCGAGGTCGCCGCCGCCCTCGACCTGTCTCCCGGCAGCGTCGGCACGATCGTGCGACGGGCCGAGTCCGCTCTGCGCAAGGAGTTGAACCGTCATGCGCCATCCGACTGACGGCACGCTGCGCCGGCTCCTCGACGAGCCGGACGGGGTCGCCGACGCCGACCGCGACCACATCGCCCACTGCCCCGCCTGCCAGGAAGGACTGAACGTGGCCCGTGACGACGCCGCCTTCGCCGCCACCGTCTTGCGCCCCGACGTCGAGGTGGACGTCGACCAGGCGTGGACCCGCTTCTCCACCCGCCCCCCGGCGAAGCGGGCCACGGTGCTGAGCCGCTGGCGTTCCCGGCTGCGCAGCCCGGTCGTCGCCATCGCCGGCGCGGCCGTGCTGGTCACCGGCGCGGGGGCGGCGGCCGCCGCCGACTGGCTGCAGATCTTCCAGGCCGAGCAGGTCGCCCCGGTGACCGCGCCGCAGGCCGAACTGGCCAAGATCCCCGAACTCGACGAGTTCGGCGACCTCGACATCACCGACGAGATCAACTTCCGCCCCGCGAAGGGCCTCACCGAGGCCCAGGAGGCGGCCGGCCTGACCCTCCCGGCGGTCGCCGACCTGCCGCGCGGGGTGAGCGGCGCGCCCGCCTACTACGTCGTCGGCAAGGCCGGCGCCTCCTTCACCTTCTCCGCCGAGACGACCGCCCGGACCGCCGCGAAGGCCGGGGCGACCGCCCCGCCGATGCCGCCGGGGCTCGACGGCAGCCGGTTCATCCTGTCGGCCGGGCCGGGCCTGGCGGCGGTGTGGGCCTCCGACCACGAGATCCCCGCCCTGGCCGTGGCCCGGATCACCGCGCCGTCGGTCTACTCGGCGGGCGTGCCCTTCACCACCGTGCGCGATTACCTGACGTCGCTGAGCTTCATCCCCGCCGACGTCGTGGCCCAGCTGCGCGGCTTCTCCGGCGACGGCACGCTGCCGCTGTTCTCGGCGGTCGAGGAGAAGCAGACGTCCGTCACCGACGTCGGCGGCCGCCCGGCCACGCTCGTGCAGAGCGGCTCCATGACCGCGGTGCTCTGGGTCGCCGACGGCGTGATCAACGCGGTCGCCGGTTCGCTCACCGCCGACGAGGTCCTGACCGTCGCCCGGGGGCTGCGATGACCAACGCCGTCTGGACCTCCGGCCTGCGCAAGCGCTACCGGAAGCGGACCGCCGTCGACGGCGTCTCCTTCTCGGTCGCGCGGGGCGAGGTGCTCGGCCTGCTCGGCCCGAACGGCGCCGGCAAGACGACCGTCATCAAGATGATGCTCGGGCTGGTCCGCCCCGACGCGGGCGAGGTCATGCTCCTCGGCCGGCCGGTCACCGACCCTCGCGCCCGCGCCAAGGTCGGCTACCTGCCCGAACTCTTCCGCTACCAGCCCTGGCTCACCGCGAAGGAGGTCCTCGGCCTGCACGTGCGGCTCGCCGGGGCCGACGTACCGGAGCGGGAACGGCACGACACCCTCGGCCTGGTCGGGCTCGCCGAGCGGGCGGGCGACCGCGTCGGCGGCTTCTCCAAGGGCATGCAGCAGCGCCTCGGCCTGGCCGTCGCGCTCGTCGCCCGCCCCGAGTTCGTGGTGCTCGACGAGCCGACCAGCGCGCTCGACCCGGTGGGCCGCGCCGACGTGCGCGACATCCTGCTGTCGCTGAAGGACCGCGGCGTGGCGGTGCTGCTCAACTCCCACCTGATCGGCGAGGTCGAACGGGTCTGCGACCGCGTCGTCGTGCTCGACCGGGGCCGGGTCGCCGCCTCGGGCACCCTCGCCGAGCTGCTCGGCGGCCGGGAGCTGCGGCTCCGGCTGGAGAAGGTCACCGCCGAGGCCGAGGAGCGCCTGCGCCGCGCCGGGCCGCTGAGCCGCGACGGCGACCTCTACACCGTCGCCGACCTGGAGGGCGACCTGATCCCCGACCTGGTCGCCGACCTCGTCGAGCTCGGCGCCCGCGTCCACTCGGTCGAACCCGGCCGCGTCAGCCTGGAAGACCGGCTGCTCGACATCCTGGGAAGTGAACGATGATCGTCCTCACCTTCGCCGCCCTCACCCTCCGCGAGGCGGCGCGCCGCAAGGTGCTGCGGGCGCTGGCCGTGCTCACGGTCGTGCTGCTGGGCCTGTCGGCGTGGGGCTTCCACACCCTCGTCACCAAGGAGTTCGACGGCGCCCTGCTGACCAGCGGCGAACTGCGGCTCATCGCCTCCCAGCTGCTCAACCTGGTCATGTTCGGCCTCAGCCTGATCGCCGCCCTCGGCACCGCCTTCCTGGCCGGCCCGACCGTCGCCGGGGAGATGGAGTCGGGCGCCGCCCTGGCGATCCTGGCCCGCCCGATCCGGCGCTCGACCGTCCTGACCGGCAAGTGGCTCGGTCTGGTCGTCTTCGGCGGCGGCTTCATCGCCCTGGCCGGGCTGGCCCAGTTCGTGATCGTGTACGCCACCACCGGCTACTGGCCCTCCGACCCGGTCACCGGCCTGGCGCTGCTCGCCCTCCAGACGGCCGTCCTGCTCACGCTCGGGCTGCTGTTCTCCACGCTCATCTCGCCGATGGCCTCGGGCGTGGTCGCGGTCGGCCTGTTCGGCGCGACCTGGATCGCGGGAGTGGTCGGGGGAGTGGGCCGCGGCCTGGGCAACGACAGCGTCGCCGCCGTCGGGTCGGTCTCCCAGGTCCTGCTCCCGACCGACGGCCTGTGGCGCGGCGCGATGTACGCCTTCCAGGACCCCACCGCGCTGCTCGGCTTCGGCGGCCCGGCCGTCAAGGGCGGCTTCCCGTTCCTCAGCGACGCCCCGCTCACGTGGGCCTACCTGGCCTGGACGATCACCTGGACCGCCCTGGTGCTCGGCCTGGCCGCCCTGCTGCTGCGCCGCCGCGATCTGTGACCGCCCAGGTCACAAGGAGTTTTTGCGCAGGTGAACGAAGGATTTCACCTCACCGAAACCTACGTCCGGCCGGGGGCCGGATAAGGTCTGTCCATTCTCGACAACGTTGATCCCTTCATCGGCACCGCGGCCACCGACCTGCCCCCGGCAGGCGGCCTGGCCGCCACGTGGTGGTGGCCGAAACCGCAGGTGGGCAACACCCACCCCGGGGCCACCTCACCCCTCGGCATGGTCTCGGCCTGTGCCTACTCCGGTGCCTACCCGACCGGTTACGGTCGTTACGCCAAGAACACCGAAGGCGTGCCCGAGGAGATGTTCGACCGTCTCCAGGCCAGTGGGTTCACCCACTTCCAGCAGTCGGGCACCGGCGCGATCCGCAAGTACTACAACTACGTGCGGGTCACCCCGATGGTGCAGCCCCTCGACGACCTCGGCCAGTCGTGGTCGTTGTCCGACGAGGAGGCCTCGCCCGGCTACTACGCCGCCACCCTCGACACCGGCATCCGGTGCGAGGTCACGGTCGGCCAGAAGGTGGCCGTGCACCGCTACACCTTCCCCCGGCACAGCAGCGCCCGGGTGGTCGTCGACCTGTCGTGCGGCGGGCTCGCGATCGACCTCGGCCGCACCGTGCCGCTGCGGGCCCAGGTGGAGAACATCGGCCACGGCCAGGTGCAGGGCACCGTCGTCATGGAGGGCGTGCCCCTGTCGGTGTACGTCGACGTCGACGCCCCCGGCTGGCGCCAGATGCTCTGGTACGACCGCCGGCTCATCGACGGCGGCACCCGGCTCGACTTCGACAGCATCCGGCACACCACGCTGCGCCCCTTCGGCATGCTCTACATGGGCCCCACCCGCGCCGGGCAGACGATCGAGGTCCGCATGGGCTTCTCGCTGCGCGGCTGCGACCAGGCCAAACGCAACCTGGAGCGGGAGACCGGCCTCGGCCAGCCCTCGTTCGACATCGTCAAGCTGCGCACCCGCGCCCGCTGGAGCGACCACCTCGACCGCGTCAAGGTCGACGGCGGCACCCCGGCCCGCCAGACCGTCTACTCCACCGCGCTCTACCACTCGCTGATCAAGCCGTGCATCGTCGACGACGAGAGCCCGTTCTGGCCGAACAACGGGCCCTACGCCTTCGACGTCTGCACGATGTGGGACATCTACAAGACCCAGCTCCCGCTGCTGATGGCCATCGCCCCCGACCGCGCCTCGGGCCTGCTCGAATCGCTGATCCGGGTCTGCGAGGAAGAGGGCAACTTCCCGATCGGCTACCGCATGGCCCGCGGCGCCGACCGGTTCTTCCGCCAGGGCAGCGCGCTGGCCCACACCGCGCTCGCCGACGCCCACGCCCTCGACCTCGACGGCATCGAGTGGAGCTGGGCGCTCGTCCACATGGCCGACGACCTGCGCCGCATGTACGGCGAGGACTTCTTCGAGCACGGCGTCGTCCACCCCATCACGCACACCCTCGACCTGGCCTACGGCCACCACCTGACCGCCCAGCTGGCCCGCGCGCTCAACGACACCAAGCTCGCCGACGACCTGGCCCGCCGCGCCCACGGGTGGGTCAACGCCTTCGACCCCGGCACCGGCCTGCTGCGCGACTCGGAGTTCTACGAGGGCGGCAAGTGGAACTACTCCTTCCGGCTGCTCCACGACATGGCCGCCCGCATCGCGCTGGCGGGCGGCGACGCCGGCTTCATCGCCAAGCTCGACCGTTTCTTCGGCTACGGCGCCGCCCCGGTCAAACAGGCCGGACGCCGCCCGCAGCCGGCCGAGATGGCGGCCGGCTACGCCCTGAACCGCTTCGAGGGCCTCAACAACGAGCCCGACATGGAGGCCCCGTGGGCCTACCACTACGCGGGCCGTCCCGATCGCACCGCCGAGGTCGTGCACTCCGCGCTCACGTGGCAGTTCGGCACCGGCCCCGGCGGCCTGCCCGGCAACGACGACTCCGGCGGCCTGAGCTCCTGGTACATCTGGGCCTCGCTCGGGCTGTTCCCGGTGGCCGGGCAGAACCTCTTCCTGATCAACGCGCCCGCGTTCGAACGGGCCGCGCTGAGGGTAAGAGAAGGCGAGTTCGTCATCGAGACCAGCGGCCTCAAAGAGGCGCCGATCAGCTCCGACGGCGCCGAGCATGAGCCCCCGGTCCAATACGTCCAGTCGGCCACCCTCAACGGCCGTCCACTGGATGCGGCCCACCTGACTGCCGCGACCGTCCATCGGGGCGGCAGACTGCACCTGCGACTCGGCCCCGAGCCATCGGGATGGGGGCGGGGTGTCCGCCCGCCGTCCCTGTCCGATTCCCCTGCGCTATCGGAGGAGACTCGATGACCCACCCCCGTCGCCGCCTTGTGATCGTGGTCAGGGCCGACCCGGTCATCTGCGGCCATTCCGGCGAGGCCCGCAACCTCGCCGAAGTGGCGCTGACCCGTGGATACGACGACGTCAGGCTGCTGACCTGGCCCATCGCGGCCCTCCAGGCCGCCGGGCTGCCGTTGAAGCCGCTCGACCGGCTGCTGCCGTACAGCCCCGGCATCACCGTCGAACGTCCCGAACCCGTCGGCGACTACCGGGTGCCCGACGGCCGCCACCTGGCCGGGCTGACCGGGCGTCTGGTCGAACTGCTGGCCGAGCCGGTGCCGACGACCTGCCTGTCGATGTACATCGTGCCGCACGCCAACGTCGTGCTCGACGCCGTCAACGCGGCCCGGGCGGCGGGCTTCAACCCCAACGTCCGGACCATCGTGAAGGCCGTCGGCTCCGACGTCACCAACGTCATCCGCAACTGCCTGCGCGACGGCCACTTCGGCGCCGCGACGGCGCTGTTCACCACGTTCCTGGCCAACGACGAGGTCGTGGCCGTCTCCGACTACACCCGCGACGAGATCATCGACGCGGCCGGGCAGGTCGACGCCCACGTCGGCACCACGTTCGCCGAACAGTGCCGCCGCCGGGTGTCGGTCAGCTACCCGCCGATCGACTCCACCGCGTTCCTCGACCCCGACCCGTCGCTCGTCGACGCCGCCCTCGCCCACCGCGGCCTCGAACGCGACGGCTACCTGCTGTTCCTGTCGCGGGTCACCCCGGCGAAGGGCATCTTCGACCTGCTGGCCGCCTACCGGCAGGCCCGCAGCCGCGAGAAGGTCAAACTCGTCATCGCCGGCACGGGCACCGCGCTCGCCCAGGTCCAGGCGATCGCGGCGGCCGACGAGCACGTCGTCGTCCTCACCGACGTCGACGACAACGAGAAGCCCCTGCTCATGCGCGGCAGCGCGGCCTACGTGCTGCCGACCAAACCCGAGCCCGACTTCGTCGAGACGTTCGGCATCGCCCTGGCCGAGAAGATGCTGGCCGGCGGCGGCCCGATCATCACCACCGACACCGGCGGCACCCTCGAAGCGGTCGGCGACGCCGCCATCATCGTCGACCAGGGCGACGTCACCGGCATCGCGGCCGCGATCGACCGGGTGGTCCTCGACATGAACGGCACCGAACGCCGCGAGCTGGAACTGCGGGCCCGCGACTGGGCCATGCAGTTCGACCGCGCGGCCGTCTTCGACGACCTGTTCCCCGAGACGGCCCTCCGCCAGAGCGCCTGACCGCGATCGACGCCGGCCCGGACGGATCACTTGCCGCCCGGGCCGGTTCACTTGACCGGCAACACCGCGCGCACCGCGAAGCCGCCGTTCAGCGGGCCGGCGTCGAGGGAGCCGTGGAAGAGGGCGGCCCGTTCGCGCATGCCGATCAGGCCGTGGCCGCCCGGCACGTGCGGCGCGGGCCGGAAGCCCTCGCGCGGCCCGTCGTCGGTGACGTCGACGCGCAGCTCGCCCGGCCCGTGGCCGATCGTGACCGCCACCCGGGTCGGCCCGGCGTGCTTCAGCGTGTTGGTCAGCGCCTCCTGCACGATCCGGTAGGCCGACAGGTCGAGGCCCGCCGGCAGCGGCCGGGGGTCGCCGGTCACCTCGACGGTCACGTCGAGCCCGGCCGTGCGCGACTGGTCGACCAGGTCGCCGACGCGGGCCAGGCCCGGCTGCGGGAGACGGCTGTCGGTGGCGGGGCCGCGCAGCAGGTGCAGCATGCGCTGGAGCTCCTCGACCGCGCCCCGGCCGGTCGCCTCGATCTGGGTCAGCGCCTCGCGCTCCCGGCCCAGGTCGGCGGGGAGCCGGCGGCGCAGGCCGCCCGCCTGCATCACCATCATGCTGACGCTGCTGGCGACGATGTCGTGCAGCTCGCGGGCCAGCCGGGCCTGCTCCTCGGCGACCGCCTCGCGCACCAGCTGCTCGCTGCGCGCGACCACGGCGTAGGTGCGCTCGTCGGCGCGGCGGGCCAGCACCTGGTAGCGGCGCACGCCGACCCCGGCCCCGCCCGCGATGGCCGACATGCCGGCCGCGATGGCGTACTCGGCGAACTCGGCGCCGCCGTAGGTCGTGCCCATGGTGGCGACGAAGACGGTCGTGGCCGCCACGCCGAACAGAGCCCGGGTGCTGCGCAGCCGGGTCTGGCTGAGCACCGTGAACAGGAAGACCAGCTCGGTCAGCCACTGCCAGGCGGCGGCGTCCTCCAGGGTGAACACGAACACCGCGGCGGAGACGACGGTGTAGAGCGCCATCGTCCAGATGGGGGCGACGCGCCGGAACAGCACCAGGAGCGCGGTGGCGACGCCGCCGGCCACCCACAACGCGGGGATCGACCGCTCGGCCAGGTCGGTGCCGCCCGTCAGCTCCTCGATGACGGCGAACAGCCCGACCGCCCCGGCCACCAGGCCGTCGGCCGCGCTCAGCCGGGTAGCTTGCACGAGATGAGCGTAGTGTGCGGTTCGTCTCAGTCGAGCAGTTCGTCCAGCACCCGGGGAGCGAGCCCGAACGCCGTCGTCATGCCGATGCCGGAGGTCACCGAGACCACCCGCACCCCGGCCATGGGGGAGACGTCGAGGAAGGGCCGCGCGGCCGAGGCGTAGACGCCGCGCCAGCGTTCCCGCACCTCCAGGCGGGGCACGCCGAGCAGGCGGGCGGTCTCGCGGAGCACGAGCCGGTCGAGGTCCTCGGCGTTGAAGGGGTCGAGCGTCGTCGCGTAGTGGTGGGTGTCGCCGATGACGAGGTCGCCGTCGGGCCGCTGGGTGAACATCAGGTTCAGGCCCGCGTCCACGAGAGGCGCACTCTCGGTCTCCAGCCGGGCGCGCACCGCCTTCAGGCCCGGCAGCGCCGCGAAGCCGTCGTAGCGCAACATCGAGAACCCGGTCAGCACCGCGGGCGCGATCTCTCTCCTGTACGGGTCGGCGACCCGCAGCATGTGGAGGGCGCAGCGGCGCACGCCGTACAAGGCAGAGAGCTCGGGGAAGTGCCGGTCGACGTCGTGCCCCACGCAGACCACCACGGCGCCCGCCTTCAGCGGCCCCCGCGAGGTGCCGACCAGGCCGGGTTCGATCGTGTGGACGGCGGTCTCCCAGTGGAAGGTCACGCCCTGATCGGCCAGCCACCGGGCGACGGCGGGCACGGCCGTGCGGGGGTCGACCCGGACGTCGAGCGGGAACCACGCCCCGCCCAGGCTCTCGATCCCGACGCGCTCGGCGACCTCGCGGCCGGTCAGCGGCACGACCTGGTCGCCGCGCTCCCGCGCGAACTCGCCGAGCACGGCCATCTCGTCGTCGTGCCGGGCGACCAGCACCGTGCCCGACTCCCGCAACCAGAACCCGGCCTCGCGGGCCAGCCGCACCCAGGCCGAGCGGGCGTCGAGCGCGTAATCGAGCGCCGCCCCGGCCTGCGCGGTCACGCAGCCGTGGCCGAAGTTGCGCACCGACGCGCCGGTCGCATGCCCGTCGCGCTCGACGACGGCGACCGACCACCCCCGGCGCACCGCCTCCACCGCGTGCGCCAGCCCGACGACGCCCGCCCCGACGACCACCAGGTCTGCCCGACTTGTCATGACAAGTAGGGTAGCCATATGGACGAGCCCCTGCACCGGCGCATCGCGGCCGACCTCCGCCGCCGCATCGCCGACCACGAGCTGCCGGTCGGCTCGGCGCTGCCGTCGGAGTCGCACCTGTGCGAGCAGTGGGGCGCGTCCCGGGCCCCCGTCCGCCAGGCCCTGGCGGCCCTGCGCGCCGAGGGCCTGATCGGCGGCGGCCAGGGCAAACCCCCCGTGGTCCGCTCGACCGCGGTCAGCCAGCCGTTCGAGACGTTCCTGTCGTTCTCCCGCTGGGCCCTGGACCACGGCCGCGTCCCCGGCCAGCGCACCCTGGAGATCACCCGCCGCCCCGCCTCCCCGGAGGCCGCCGAAGCCCTGTCGCTGCCCGACGGAGACCCGGTCGTCGACCTGCTGCGGCTCCGCCTGCTCGACGGCATCCCCGTGATGCTCGAACGCACCACGTTCGTCTGGCCGGTCGGCCGCCTGCTGCTCGACCACGACTGCGACGAGGGCTCGATCTTCGCCTTCCTGGCGGCCCGGGGCGTCGACCTGACCCACGCCCGCCACGTCATCGACGCCGTCGCCGCCGACCCGGTCGACGCCGACCTGCTCGGCCTCCCCCCGGGCGCGCCCCTGCTCCGCGAACGCCGCCACACCACATCGGCCGCCGGTGAGCCGGTCGAGTACTCCGACGACCGCTACCGGCCCGACGCCGTCTCCTTCACGATCGAGAACTCCCAGCGGGCCCGCCCGGCCCTGCTGCGTACCCGAGGACGGATGCCATGATCGAACTCGTCGTCCTGGACGTCGCCGGCACGACCATCGAAGAACACGGCAGCGTGTACGAGGCCCTCGAAGCCGCCGTCCGCGCCGCCGGCGCCACCCCGACGCCGGAGGAGGTGCACCGCTGGATGGGCGCCGGCAAACGCGAGGCCATCGCGGGCCTGCTCGGAGCCCCGTCGGAAGCGGCCTACCAGGACTTCCGCGCCCGCCTGGCTTCCCTCTACGCGACCAAGCCCCCCTACCCGCTGCCGGGAGTGGCGGAGGCGGTGACCCGGTTGCGGGACGCGGGCGTGAAGGTGGCCCTGACGACGGGCTTCGACCGCGAGGTGGCGACGGGCCTGCTGGAGTCGGTGGGCTGGACGGGCTTCTTCGACGCGGTGATCTGCGTGGACGACGTCCCGGCCGGCCGACCGGCGCCTTACATGATCTTCCGGGCGATGGAGGCGACCGGGGTGACCGACGTGCGCGCGGTTCTGACGGCGGGCGACACGGTCCGGGACCTGGAGGCGGGGACCCGCGCCGGGGCGTCGATGGTGGTGGGGGTGCTGACGGGGGCGCAGGACGCGGTCGACCTGGGGGCGGTCGCGCACACCCACATCCTGGCGGGGGCGGCGCGGATCCCGGATCTTCTGCTGCCCAATTGACGGCATACAGAGGACAAGGGGGCGTTGCCGCTGGTCTACTAGACGTATGCAGAAGAACAATGCGCCACATGACTACGGACAAGTGGACCGAGACCCTGACCGAACTGGCGGAGGCCATCCGCACCTCGGAGATCCCGGGCGACCTCGGCATCAGCCAGGTCACGCTCGCCACCACCTGGGACTTCGAAGGAGAAGAGGCCCTGGAGGCCACCGTCGTCATGGACGGCGAGGACCCCGACGGCTGGTCGGGCGAGCTGACCCACGCCCTGGCGACGAACGGCAACACCCTCGCCGCCCGGCACGGCCTCGACCACTACGTCTTCTTCCGCATCTACTCCCCGCAGGAGTGGGCCGACAAGGACCGCCCGGACGACGAGGAGGAGGCGTGAGCGGGAGCTTCAAGGTCGACGACTACCTCCGCCTCGCCGACCAGATGGCCGGCCGCTCCGCGGGCCGCAAGCGCCCGATGTCCGCCCACCTCCGCCGGGCGACCTCGACCGCCTACTACGCCCTGTTCCACGAACTCGTCGGCCAGGGCACCAGGCGCGCGGTCCGGGGCGGTTCGGACGACCAGCGCCGCACCGTCAGCCGCTGGTACGCCCACGGCAACTTCCGCCAGACCGCGCGCTGGGTCAGCGCGATCGCCGCGAAGACCAGCGCCCCCGACGCCGTGACCCTCCTGCTCAGCAGCAACGGTCACGTCGACGCCGACCTCGCGCTGCTCGCACGGACCTTCACCACCCTCCAGCGGGAGCGCCACACCGCCGACTACGACCCCGACTACAAGCCGACCCGGTTCGACACCCTCGGACACGTGACGAGCGCGAGGCTGGCCGTCGACGCGGCCCGGCGGCTGGACGGGGCGAACGTGCAGGCGTTCGATATGTTCCTGCTGCTCTCACTCGGCGGGGAGCGCATGGTCAGGAACACGTGATCTGAGGAGGCGGTCATGGAGGCGGAACTCCGCGCACTCGAAGGCTGCTCGAAGGGGAGACGTGGCTCGTGACGTACCTGCTGGATCAGGCCGGGCGGATCAGCCGCCGCTCGACCGTCTGGACGCGGACCGCCGACGGCTGGGCCGCGCACTACCACCAGGGGACGCTCGCATGACCGCCGCCGACCTCGCCGCGCACCTCGCCTCTCTCGGTGTCGACGTGCACTCCATCGGCCGTGACCTCGACGAACGCTACTGTCTCGTCGAAGCGCCTGACGGCTGGCACGTCTACTACAGCGAACGCGGCCAGAAGTCCGGCCTCCGGATCTTCCGCGACGAGGACGCCGCCTGCCGCGCCCTGCTCCGCGACGTCCTCGCCGACCACGGGGTTCAGGCGCGCCTGCGCACCTCGGGAAACTCCGGCTCCGCAACCTGACGCCCGCGCAGGTGCCGGTCCAGGAACCAGGCCGTGTACGCCCGCGTGATCTCGACGGCCCGCGCCCCGTCGAGCGGCTGGGACGTCAGCCCCACCTGCCCCCGGAGGATCGCGTAATCGGTGAACGACGAGTGGTCGGTGCCGGTCACCTCCACCCACGTCTTCGGCTTCGCCTGCACGGGCGGCCACGTCGCGTCGGTCCTGACCGCGCCCATCAGCAACACCGGCCTCTTCAGCGGCGGCACGTCGGGCATGAAGCTGCCGTCGAAGTCGACGGCGGCCCGGATCGACGGGCGAGCCGCCATGGTGTGGACGGCGGCGTTGCCGCCCATCGAGTGACCCGCGACGGCGACGCGGTCGACGTTGAACCGCTTCTTCACCTGGTCGATGACGAACGTCAGGTCCTTGACCCGCCCCGCCGAGACCTGCGCGCCGAGTTCCTTCGTCTGTGGACGTTCACACACCACACACGTCGTCGTATGTCCGTCGGGAAAGGTGGTGCCGACCGACTCGTAGGTGTGCTCGACCGCCGCCACCAGGTAACCCCGGCTGGCCAGGTCTTCGCCGAGCGACGTCAGGGTGGCCCGGGGAAACGAGAAGCCCGGCGACAACACGACGAGCGGCAGAGCCTTCCTGACCATCGGGGCGCCCGACCGGGCATGGGTCCGGGTCGTGGCCAGCACTCCGGGCGGGACGTCTTCTGCCCCCGGGACACGGGCGAGGATGTTGGCCGACTCGGCCGTGGTGACGTACCGGAACCGTTTTGTTTTGGAAGAGAGCGCCGGATACCAGACCGTCACCATGAGCTGCCGCGAACCGGACGCGGGCACCCACGGATCGGGGCGCGACCGGTCGACGAGGTGCAGCGCTTTGGCGCCGACGGGGTGCGGGCCGGTGGGGACGGGCAGGGCCGGCGTGGTGACGAGGCCGCTCACGAGCGCGCCGACGGTGAGGATGTCCATGCCCTCACGGTTCCGTTACGCGGCCTGTCGGCATCAGCGCCGAAGGTCAGCCCGTGCTACCGACTTCCGGCGGAGGTCGCGGCGACCAGAAGACGGTGGCCCGGCATCAGCTCGTGAGGCAGCGCCTCCTCGGGAAACCAGCCGGCTTCCAGGATCTCGGTCGGATCGAGCGCCAGGGTGCCGCCGAGAAGTTCGCCCTCGTAGGCGACCTCGACCCGCAACCGAAACCCGCTCTCGACCCGCACCAGCCGATTGACCTGCGCCTTGAGACCGGTCTCCTCCATGACCTCACGGGCGACGGTGTCCTCGAAGGTCTCACCACGTTTGGCGTAACCGGTGGGCAGCCCCCACTGCCGGCCCTCGGGCCAGAAACGATGTTTCAGCAACAGGACCCGGCCGTCGTCATCACGGATGACACCCACCACCCCGACCATGAACGTCGCCTGCGACAACCAGAGCAGGCGCCACTGCACCGCGCCCCCGATCGCCCGCCAAGCGGTCGCCGCCAGACTCCTCAAGGCTGCCATCGTTCCGTTCTACACCACCCGGACACGGGCTCCGGGAAGGCCCGGTCGAGCTTGTGGACTGGCGTGGTGAACCGGTGGACGGACCTCATCGCGGGCCTCCTTGATGAAGCTGGCAGCGCATGGTCCTAGCGCGATGTTCACGGTCTCTCGCCATGGCGTGTGCAGCGCGGTGTTGCGTGGTGAGGCTTGCGCCTTGTGCGGGGCACCGCGATGTTCCATGGTGCGAGCTCGAGCCATGGTGTGGTGCAGCGCCGTCTTCCGCACTGGTGACTCCCGCGCGGTGGCCATGTCCTTGACCAGGGCTCAAGACCTCGCGATCTTGACGGCCGCCATCACGCGGTCGTCGAGGACCCTTTCCGTGCCGTCGAAAGCGGGCACCACCCGCGGGCTCGCCACGAGCGGGATCGGCTGCCACTCGGCCGGATCGAGCACGGCCAGGATGTCGAAGTGGTCGACGACCAGCAGCGTGCCGCCGGGCCGGACAGCCGCCGCCAACTGCGGAACGATGTCCTCCAGCGCGTGGACGTAGTTGGTGCAGACCAGGTCGTATCCGTCGTCGGGTGCGGTCCAGGTGGTCAGGTCGGCCTGCTGCCAGGTGATCCTTCTGACGACCTCGGGACCCGCCTCTTCCGCGAGGGCACGGGCGTGGTCGAGGGCCACCTCCGAGATGTCGAGCGCCGTCACCTCCCACCCTCGGCGAGCCAGCCAGATGGCTTCGGCGCCCGGCCCGCATCCGGCGTCGAGGACCCGGCCCGGGGCGAGTGACTCGGCCACATCGAGCAGGTAGGGGTTGGGCTCGTGGCGCAGGGCGTCGGGGTCGGAGGTCCGGTACTTGTTCTCCCAGAACTCGCGGTCGAACACCTCGTCATGATCCGGGTGCGCGCCATGCCTGTGCCCGTGCCCGTCCCCATGACCGGACTGGTGATCAGCGCCGTGGTGGTGCGCAGGGTCGGGTCCGTGGTGGTGCGCAGGGTCGGGTCCGTGGTGGTGCGCAGGGTCGGGTCCGTGGTGGTGCGCAGGGCCGGTTCCGTGGTCGTGCGCAGGGCCGGGTCCATGGTCGTCACTGTGACCGAATCCATGGCTGTGGCTGGGATCACCGCCGATCTCATGGCCCTGCTCGTGCTGTTCGGCGTGCTCTCGGCCATGCGCGTGAGCGTTGACGCGTGCGAGTTCGTCTTGGCGCTCCGTACCGTCTCCGTGCTGCTCGTCTCCCGGCCCGTGGCCCGTGTAATGCCCGCGCTCGTGCCCCGGCTCGTGGGCGGCTTTCTCGTGCTGTTCCGCTGTGCTCATGTTCGCCTCGCCTCGCTCGTTGTCCGGATATTTCATGACGCCGCCGCCACCGCCAGTCGCGTCTCCTCCGCGATCAGGTCGCCGTTGATGCGGGCCCCCGCCAGCGCCCCGGCCGCCGCTGACGACCCCACCTGCGCCATCAGGTCGGTCACGTTCCCCGCCACCCACACCCCGGGCACGTCCGTCTGCCCGTCGGCCGCGGCCGGAATGTGCTCGCCGAAGCCCCCGGGATGCGGGACGGCCTTGAGGCCGAGCTGCTCCAGGAAGCCCACCCGCGCCTCCAGCCGGGTACCGACCACCACGGCGTCGCGCGGCACGACGGTGCCGTCCTTCAGCCGGACGCCGGTGATCCGGTCGTCGGCGATCTCCACCGCTTCGACTTCGCCGATCACCACCCGGATGCCGCGGGTGCGCAACTCCACGGCCTGCTCCTCCGCCGGCGGCTCGGCGGTGAAGAGGGTCACGTCGTCGCTGAGCTGGCGGAACATCATCGCCTGGTGGAGGCCCATGGGGCTGGTGGCCAGGATGCCGATCGCGCGGTCGCGGATCTCGTAGCCGTGGCAGTAGGGGCAGTGGACGGCGTCGCGGCCCCAGCGTTCCCGCAGGCCCTCGATCTCCGGCAGGACGTCGATCAAGCCGGTCGTGACCAGCAGGCGGCGGGCGCCGACCTGGCGTCCGTCGGCCAGGGTCACGGTGAAGCCCGGTTCCACGCCGACGACCGAGCCGGTGGCGATGTGGCCGCCGTACCGTTCGACTTCGGCTCTGCCCTTGGCCAGGAGTTCGGCGGGCGGGGTGCCGTCGTGGGCGAACAGGCCGTGGACCGCCTTGGCGGGCGCGTTGCGCGGCTCGCCGGCGTCGATGACCAGGACCGATCGGCGGGAGCGGGCCAGCATGAGGGCCCCGTTGAGCCCGGCCGGGCCGCCGCCGACCACAACTACGTCGTAGGTTTCTCTCATGCCGCCCACTGTGCGGCGAATGACGGCAGATGTGCAAACTTGTTTGCCAATATGGCAAACTCGCCAATATGACGGACGACATCGGCCAGGCCCTCGACGCGGTCGGCCCCCGGCTGCGGGCGCTGCGCAAAGAGCGGGAGACCACCCTCGCGGCGCTCGCGGAGGCGACCGGGATCTCGGTCAGCACCCTGTCGCGACTCGAGTCGGGCGCGCGGCGACCCACGCTCGAACAACTGCTGCCGCTGGCCCGCGCCCACGGGGTGACGCTCGACGAGCTCGTCGACGCCCCGGCGACCGGCGATCCGCGGGTCCATCTGCGACCGACGTTCCGCAACGGCCTGACCATGTTGCCGCTGACAAAGCGGGCGGGTGGAATCCAGGCGTACAAGATCATTCTGGCTCCCGGCGACCGCAGCTCGGAACCGGAGCTGAAGACGCACGAAGGGTACGAATGGCTCTACATCCTCAACGGGCGCATGCGCGTCATCCTCGGCGAACACGACGTGATCATGGAACCGGGCGAAGCGGCGGAATTCGACACGCGGGTACCTCACTGGTTCGGGGTCGCCGGCGACGAACCGGTCGAATTCCTGAGCCTGTTCGGCACCCAGGGCGAACGCATGCACCTCCGGGCCCGTCCGAAGAAGGCCCGAGACGCGGACCACCTCGACTGAGTGAGGCGGTTGCGCGGGGCTGCGTGACCCGGCCCTGATCTGGCCGAGGTGATCGAACCCTGGGGCGAGGTGCTCGGATCGCCGACCCGGCTCGGGCTGGGATTCACGTTGGCCGACCCGCCCTGGCCGTTCTCCCCGAACCCGCGTCTTCAGCGGCAGCGGATCCGGGGAGCGCTCATGTTGGCCGACCCGACCCGGTCGTCTTCTCCGAACTCGCGTGCCCTCGGCCACGGCGGATTCGGGGGAACGCTCGTGTTGGCCGACCCAAGCTGGTCGTACTCCGCAACCCGCGCGCTTTCAGCCACGGCGGATCCGGGCGAGCGCTCGTGTTCGCCGACCCAAGCTGGTCGTTCTCCCCACCCCGCGCGCCTTAACCCACAGCGGATCCGGCGAACGCTCATGGTGGCCGACTCGACCCGGTCGTTTTCTCCGGGCCCGCGCGCCGTCGGCCGCGGCGCATCGGGCGGAGCGCTCGTGTTCGCCAACCCGACCCGGTCGTTCTCCCCGAACCCGCGCGCCTTCGGCCTCAGCGGACCGGGAGGAACGCTCTCCTTCGCTGACCCCCGGTTCCGCTTTCGCATTCACCCCGAGCCGCGCCGGCCCACGCTCAGCGAGGTGTTGTATCGGTTCCGAGCACGTCGATCGACGCCGTCCCGTCCGCAGCCACGTCCAGGACCCCCCAAACCGTCCCAGCGACCACCGGGAACCGGCCCGGCCGCGAGGCCGTGACCTGCCCGGTCGCCGGGTCGTGGCGGACACCCGTGTAGGCGTCGAGCAGTGACCAGCCGGCCATCGCGCGCACGTAGTGGTCGCCGCATTCGATCTCGTTGAACGGGTTGCGGCGGGTGCCGTCGTAGCGTTCCCGCAGGCCGTCGAGGATGCGGAACGCCTCGTCCGGCAGGCCCTCGTACAGGCAGCTGGCCGCGACCTGGTACTCCACGCCGGTCCACACCTCGTCGCAGTAGCGCAGCGGCACCTCCGGGCGTCCGCCGTGCGGCCAGGTGCACACGACCAGGCCGGTTTCGGTTCCGTCGGCGAACGAGCGGTAGCCGTGGGGTTCGAAACCGGTGCGCAGGTTGTACTGAACGATCGATTTCAATGCGGTTTTGACCCGGTCGGCGGGCAGGATGTGACCCAGGTTCAGCTGGTGCGCCCACCACTGGCCGAGCAGCTGGTCCGACAGGCACCCCTGCCCGAAGTCGTGCTCCTCGCCGGTGTCGGGCTGGCCGTAGTACTCGCCCGTCCACAACAACTCGTCGTACCCGTCGCGGCCGAGCGTGAAGAGTTTCGCGAAACCGGCGGCCAGCTCGGGTTCCACGAGCCGGGCCATCTCCTCCATCGCCCGCAGCGCCGCGAGCCAGAGCCCGCCGACGAACATGTTCGGTCCGTGCAGGCTGATGTCGTAGGTGCAGGGCTGGTCGCCGCGCAGAATGCCGGTTCCGTCCGGGTCCCAGGTGCGGGTGACGTGCTCCATCAGCCGCCGCAGCGCGGGCCACTGCTCGCGGAGCCAGCCGAGGCCCGATCCGTCCAGAACCGTTCTGTACGTCTTGAGCACCGCCCCCAGCATCCCGTCGAGCGCCGGCCGGACCGGCCCCCCGATCGCGACGTCGTGGTATTGCGGCAGGTAGAGCGGCAGGGCGACCCGATGGGGGATCGACCCGTCGGGGGCCTGGATCGTGAACTCGGTCTCCCGCATGTCCCGCCCGAGCGAGGGGAACAGCCGGGCCAGCGCCTGCTCGTAGTTGAAGACGTGGTTGCAGTTCAGCGGGCACGACCCGCCCACGTCCCCGTTCCAGTTCCGGGTGGACGCCCCCAGCGCCCCCTCGAACCCGTAGGCGCGCCCGTCGGCGGTCCGGAACAACGAGGGCGACCGCACCAGCGTGCCCTGCGCCGAGATTACGTCCTTCAGGATCTCGGGGAGGTCGCTGTCGGCGACCGCCGAGGCCCACGCCCGCGACGTCGTGTCGAGGTGGTCGCGGTCGGCCAGGTAGGCGTCGAGTACGTCGACCGCGCCGCCGAACCGGGTCGCGTAGTGGTTGCCGATCCAGAACCGGCTCCCCGCATAGGACGGGGTGGGACCGAACCGGTCGAAGTCGGCGAACCGGTTGGGGAACCACCAGGCGTGCACGAAATCGATCGTCGCGGTTTCGCCCGGCGCAAGTGCGAAGGCGGCGGTGACGCCGGCGTCCCAGGTGAACCCGGCCGGGCTGGGACCGGCGGGCGCCCGCAGGGGAGAGGCCCCGTCGGCCAGCGCGGCCCGCAGCGCGGCGTCGGAGAAGTCGCCCAGTTGCACCGGGGTGACCAGTTTGACCGTCTCGGCGAAGCGCAGCAGCGCCTCGGCGCCGATCGCCCGCGGGAAGGCGACGGCCGGGGCGTCGGTCCACAACAACATCTCGCCGTAGCCCTCGTCGGTCTCGCCGAGCGAGGGGTTGTCCATCAGCACGCCGGTCTGTCCGGGCCTTCTGAGCAGGCGGTTCACGTTGCCGCCGTACCCGGCGCCGCGGGTGCCGTCGATGGGGGTGACCCCGTCCCAGCCGACCGCGTTCTGCAGGGCGCCCAGCAGGAAGCCGTGCCGGAACTCGGCGCTGGTGTTGGTCACCGTGAACTGGTAGCGGACCAGCGGCAGCGAACTGGCGTCGGCGTCGAGCGGCACGAAGGGGGTGAACGCCGACATCGACACCGCTACCGGCAGCGCGTCGTCGAGGTAGTCGACCTCGGCGAAGGGGTAGGCGGCCTGGAACTCGGTCGCCGTCACGGTCGGCCACGACGGGAGTCGTCCCAGGTCGGGCACTTCGGCGTCGGAGACGTTGGGGGCCGGGTCGGAGCCGGGCGGCACCGGGGCGCCACGTAGCAGGCGCACCACGTCGTCCGGCGGCTCGGTCGAGGAGACGCGCAGTGCGAAGAAGCTGTCGGGCAGGAAACCCCGATGGTTGGGCACCCCGCCGAGTTGCCACTGCCGCAACGCCCCGTCTCCGGCCAGCGCCACGTGCCCGGTGCCGAAGCCGCCGAGAGGGAACGCGACCGCGCGCCGGGCCTCCCCGGAGTACCGCTTCACAGCCCCCGCCTTTCCAGGTTGGATTTCGTCGGTCTTGAAATCGATTTCAGGCACGCTAGACGAGCTCATCAGGGGTGTCAAGCGCGGGTATGGTGTGGCGCTATGGCGACGATTTACGAGGTTGCGGCGCTCGCCGGGGTCTCTCCCGCGACGGTTTCCCGGGTTTTCAACGGCAACACCGTCTCCGAGGAGAAGCAGCGCCTCGTCCGCGACGCCGCCCAGCAACTCGGCTTCACCCCCAACAAGACCGCCCGCAGGCTGCGCAAGCAGAGCTCTGAGGTCATCTGCCTGCTGGTGCCCGACATCGAGAACCCGTTCTTCACCGCCCTGGCCCGCGGCGTCGAAGACCGCGCCCAGGAGTCGGGCTTCTCCGTCGTGCTCTGCAACACCGACGACGACCCCGCCAAGGAGCTGCGCTACCTGCAGATCGCCGCCTCCGAGCACATGGCCGGCGTGATCCTCTCGCCCGCCTCCGACGAAGTCGACCTGGGCGCCATCGCCTCTCTCGGCAGGCCCGTCGTAGCCGTCGACCGCACCACGCCCTACCCGGTCGACGCCGTGAAGATCGACAACCGGGCGGCCGGCATCGCCGCCACAACCGCGCTGGTGGACGCCGGTTTCCGGCGCATCGCCTGCATCGCGGGTCCGGCCGGGATCGAGGAGACCGAAGACCGCTACCTTGGCTGGAAGCAGGTCGTCACGGCCCGCAAGACCCTGGTCCGCGACGGCTTCCTGCAGCACGCCAACTTCCGCGTCGACGGCGGCCGGGCCGCGATGAAGGCCCTGCTCGAACTGATCCAGCCGCCTGACGCCGTCGTCACGACCAACAACCTGATGGCCATCGGCGCACTCCAGGCCCTGCACGAGAGCGGCATCGACCCCGAGGACTTCGGCGTCGCCGTGCTCGGCGAACTGCCCTACCTGCTGCCGCCGCCGTCGAGCGTGGTGCAGGTCCGGCTGCCGGCCCGCCACCTGGGGCGGACCGCCGCCTCGATGCTGCTGGAGCGCATCGGCGGCGACACCCAGCCGCTGCGCACGGTCGTGCTGCGGGCCGAGATCGCCCGACCGCCGTTATCGCTGTAATCGATACCGTCCTGTTACTTGCCTGATCAGGGGCTTCATGAGGTACGTTTCGCGGAGTGCTTGACGAAATCGATTTCTTGCACTTTCATGTGGCGCACGCCACACGCCCCCGGGGCCGCAGGCCGGCTGTGGCTCGCGTTGTGCATCTGCCCCAAGGAAAAAGGACGCAGGCCTATGAACATCCCCCGCCGCAAGGTCGCGCTGGCCTGCGCGACCGCCACCCTGGCGGCGACGGCCCTTGCGGGTTGCGGAAGCGACTCGGAATCGACGTCGACCGGTGCGAAAGCCCTGGAAATCGTCTACTGGAACTACGGCCCGGCCGCCGAGAGCGGCAACAAGGCCACCGCCGACGCCTTCACGAAGGCCCACCCCGACGTCAAGGTCACCCTCACCCCGGTGACCGGCGAGAACTGGGGAACCTACTACGCGAACGTCGCCACCCTGATCGCCTCGGGCAAGAAGCCCGACCTCATGGTGATCTCCGGTGAGGGCGCCCAGTTCGTCCACAGCAACAAACTCGTGAAACCGATCAACGAATACCTGGAGAAGGACGCCGGGGCCAAGGCCATCACCGACGACATCGCCCAGGGCCTCATCGACGGCTTCACCGTCAAGGGCGACGTGATCACCCTCAGCTACGGCTGGAACGACATGGTCGTCTACTACAACACCGACGTCTTCAAGAAGGCCGGCGTCGAGCCGCCCAAGGCCGACTGGACCTGGGACGACTTCAAGACGGTCGCCAAGAAGCTGAGCGTCGACACCAACGGCGACGGCACCAACGACCAGTACGGCTTCACCTGGGCCAGCAACGAGATCTTCCCCGGCATCATGCCGTGGGTCGCCAACGCCGGCGGCAACCTGACCAGCGACGACGTCTGCCAGGCCACCGCCGACTCCCCGCAGGTCACCAAGGCCGTGACGTTCCTCAACGACCTCATCAAGGAGGGCGTCGCCCCGGCCCCGATGCCGATGAGCGACGTCTTCACCCGCTTCCAGAACGGGCAGATCGCCATGTTCGGCGCGGGCCGCTGGCCGATCGCCACCTTCCTGCCCGCCGGGTTCAAGAGCTTCGACATCCAGCTCTACCCGAAGGGCGACACGTACAAGACCGTCTTCGGCGGCGCCGGATACCCGATCCTGAAGTCGTCGCAGAACCCCGACCTGGCCTGGGAATACCAGAAGTTCACGGTCAGCGACGAGATCGAGAAGGGCTACGTCGGCACCCCCGACAAGCCCGGCGACTCGATCCCGTCACGGCGCTCGGTGGCCCACACGATCTCCCAGGTCGGCGTGCCGCCCGCCAACAGCGACCTCTACTACGACAGCATCGACAAGTTCGAGACCCTCGTGCCCTACCCGGCCCCGGCCAAGTACAGCACGTTCGAGTCGACCGTCCTGCGCCACCTGCAGCAGATCTTCGCCGGCGAGACCACGGTCCCCGACGGCCTGAAGGCCATGCAGGGTGAGCTGACGGGCATCGTCACCTGCTGAGCGACCGGGTCCGGCCCCTGAACCCGGACCCGGTTCCCCTCCCAAGGCGGACCACTTTGACCACTGACACCCACGCTGCCACCCGCCTCCGGGACGAACTCGTCCCCGGGGCGGGGCCCGCGGCACTCACCGATCACCCGGCCCCCGAACTCCGGACCGGCCCCGTTCCCGTCACGAACGGCGCGACCATCCCCGGTTTCACGGCGGCCGTGTTCCGGGACGGCTCCCTTCCGGCTAGGGGTGGTGCGACCATCCCCGGTTTTACGGCGGCCGTTCTCCGGGACGGCTCCGTTCCCGCTAAGAATGATGCGGCCATCCCTGGTTTCACACCGGCCGTCATCTGGAACGGCTCCGTTCCCGCCAAGAAGGGTGCGGCCGCCCCTGGTTTCACACCGGCCGTGCTCCGGAACAGCTCCGCTCTCGTTACGAACGGCGCGACCATTTCCGCTATCACGGCGACCGGGCTCCGTGACGGCCTCGTTCTCGAGGCGGACGGTGCGAGCCTTCCGGGTTTCACGGCGGTAGCCGTGCTCGGAAACGGCTCCGTTCCCGCCAAGAGTGGTGCAACCACCCCAGGTCTCACGGAGGCCGTGCTCCGGCACAGCCTCACTCCCGCGACGGCACCCGTTCTCGGCGCGACCTCCTCCCAGCCCGGGCGTGCCGTCGAGGCGGGGCGATGAGCGTCAAACAGGCCCAGGCCCGGACCCGTGGTGACGGGGTCGCGGCGCTGGCTTTTCTCACGCCGTCGATCCTCACGTTCCTGGTGTTCGTGCTGGCGCCGACCATCGGCGTGCTGATCCTGAGTTTCTTCGACTGGAACCTGCTCAGCGACGGCACCTTCGCCGGCCTGGACAATTTCCAGCGCCTGTTCACCGACGAGCGGCTGCTCGGGGTCTACGGGTCGACGACGTACATGGCGCTGGTGATCCTGGCCGTCAACGTCGTGCTCGGACTGCTGCTCGCGGTGCTGCTGGAGACCAGGATGCCCCGCTGGATCAGGGCGTTCTTCCGGCTCTCGTTCCTGTTCCCGTTCGTCGTCTCCGCCTCGGCGGTCGCGCTGATCTGGCGGTTCCTGCTCAACAAGGATCTCGGCCTGGTCAACTACCTGCTGGGGCTGACCGGGCTCGACCGGATCGACTGGCTCGGCAGCTCCACCTGGGCGCCGATCTCGGTCATCATGGTCAACTCGTGGAAGACGATCGGGTTCTCGATCCTCGTCTACATCGCGGGCCTGCAATCGATCCCGAAGCAGTTGCGCGAGGCCGCGATCGTCGACGGCGCGGGCGCGTGGACCCGGTTCTGGCGCATCACCTTCCCGCTGCTGTCGCCGACCATCTTCTTCCTCGTCGTGATCAACACCATCAACTCCTTCCAGATCTTCGCCGAACCCCGGGTGCTGACCCAGGGCGGCCCGGGTGACTCCAGCCGCACGATCGTCGAATACCTCTACGACCGCGCCTTCGGCGACTTCGACCTCGGTTACGCCTCCGCGATCGGCATCACGTTCGCGCTGGTCCTGGTCGTGCTGACCGCCATCCAGTTCTGGTTCTCGCGCAGATGGACCCACTACCAATGAGCAGCCGACTGACCGTTGGGCACGTCGCCGCGCGCGTCCTGACGTTCGTGATCCTCGTGGTCGCGGCCGTCGCCATCACCGCGCCCTTCCTGTGGATCTTCCGCGGGGCCTTCTCCGGCTCCGACGCGGAGCTCTACCGCCTTCCGCCGACCTTCCACGCGGAGAACCTCACGCTGGACAACTTCGGCAAGGTGACCGAGCAGGTGCCGTACTTCCGGTTCTTCCTGAACTCGATCATCGTGTCAGGGACCGTGACGATCGCGCAGCTCATCACCTGTTCGACCGCCGCCTACGCGTTCGCGCGGCTCCGGTTCCGGGGCAAGGGCGTGCTGTTCGCCGTGGTGATCGGGTCGCTGATGATCCCGATCCAGGTGACGATCGTGCCGTTGTTCCTGGTCATGTCGAAGATCGGCATGACGAACTCACTCTGGGCGCTGATCTTCCCGGGCATCTTCTCCGCGTTCGGCATCTTCCTGCTGCGCCAGCACTTCATGGCGCTGCCCTACGAACTGGAGGAGGCCGCCAAGATCGACGGCGCCTCGCGGTTCCACACGTTCGCGCGCATCATCCTGCCGCTGTCGGGGCCGTCGATCGCGACCCTGGGCATCCTGTGTTTCACGTACTGGTGGAACGACCTGCTGCTCCCGCTGGTGATGATCTCCGACACGGACAAGCAGACGCTCCCGGTCGGACTGGTGCTGCTGGCCGGGCGCTTCTCGACCGGTTCGCTCGGCACCATCGCGGCCGGCATCGCGATGGCGATCGTGCCCGTGCTGATCGTCTTCATCGCGGCGCAGCGGTACATCGTCCAGTCGATCGCATCGAGCGGACTGAAGCTCTGATGATCACACGTCTGCACGCCGCATCCCCGACGACCAGGCCCACAGCTCCGATGATCACAAGCTTGCACGCCGTAATTCCCGCGACCCGCCGCGAGACTCCGATGGCCACATGTCTCCCCGCCGTATCTCCGGGGACCGGGCGCGAGGCTCCGACGGTCACATGTCTGCACGCCGTATCTCCGGGGACCGGGCGCGAGGCTGCGATGGTCACATGTCTGCACGCCGTATCTCCGGCGACTGGGCACGAGGCTCCGATGGTCACATCTCTGAAATCCGCATTTCCAGCGACCGGGTCCGAGCCACTGGTGATCACGTTCCTGAACTGCGCGTCGACCGGGTCGAGGTTGTGATGGTCGCGTTTCTGAAACCCGCGTTCCTGCTCTTCTGGCGGGAACTGCCTCGTGCCGTCATAGCGGGGCTGTTCTTTCTCGCCACGCTGGTGCCGGTGATCACGTCGGCGACGGTCGGCGCACCCGCCTGGATGACCGCGCTCGCCACCCTGCCGCCGTCGCTCGCGCTGACCTCCGTCGCGCGGTTCTGCGCGCTGGTCGCGCGCGGTGAGGCGCCGAAGCTGGCTGAGCTGCGCAGATTCGATCCGGTGCTGGCGCTGTTCGTCGCCGGGTGCGCGGTGCTGACCGGCGTCACCGTGGTCGCGGGCGCGCTGGCGATGGTCGTGCTCCCGTACGCCCTCGCCTACGGCGCCCTGCGCGGCAAGCCCGGCCTGAAAGCCCTGCGGGGCGGCGCGATCCTGGTCGCGTTCAAGCCCTTGTGGGCGCTCACGATCGTGGCCCTCTACTGGCTGGGCGGGTTCGCCGCCGCCGCGTCCACCGGCGTGCTCGCCGTGGTCGTCGTGCCGTTGCTGCTGGTCGTCACGGCCACGCAGACGATCGGCCTGCTCGACGAGATCGACACCCTCCAGGGCCGGACGTGGCCGGCCCGAAGGTGACGATCTACCAGGTGGCCGCCCATGCCGGGGTGTCGGCGGCCACCGTGAGCCGGGTCATCAACGGCGCCCGCGTCTCGCCCGAGACCGAACGTAAGGTCCGGGCGTCGATGGCGGAGCTGAGCTTCACCCCCAGCCGGGCCGCGCGCCGCCTGCGCGGACAGTATTCCGAGGTCATCGCCCTGATCATCCCCGACGTGGAGAACCCGTTCTTCACCGCGCTGGCGCGCGGCGTGGAGAACCGGGCCCGCACCGGGGGCTACTCGGTCGTGTTGTGCAACACCGACGACGACCCGGAGCGCGAGCAGACGTACATGGACATCGCCCTCGCCGAGCACATGGCCGGCGTGTTGATCGCGCCCGCCGACGGGGCCAGTGACGTGCAGAAACTCATCGAGCACGGGGTTCCGGTGGTGGCCGTCGACCGGAGCCTGCACCGGCCCGACGTCGACGCGGTCACCGTCGACAACCGGGCCGGCGGGCGGGTCGCGGCCGAGGCGCTGCTGGCGGCCGGGTTCTCCCGGGTCGCCTGCATCACCGGGCCGCAGTCGGTCGAAACGGCGCAACTCCGCATGGAGGGCTGGCGGCAGGCCACATCGTGGCCCGGCGACCGGCTGCTGCGCTACGCCGACTACCGCGTCGACGGCGGCCGGGCCGCGATGCGCGACCTGCTGTCGCTGCACGAACCGCCCGACGCCGTGGTGGTCGCCAACAACCTGATGGCCGCCGGGGCGCTCGACGTGCTGCGCGAACGCGGGCTCGAACCGCCCCGGTTCGGCGTGGCCGTTTTCGGTGATCTTCCTTTCACGTCGCTCGAACGCCAGGGCGTGCGGGTCGTCGACCTGCCCGCCCGCAACCTCGGCGAAGCCGCGGCGGCCCTGCTGCTCGCTCGCATCGCCGGCGACGACGGACCCGCGCGCACGGTCATCCTGCGCGACACGAACACCCGGGAGAGATGGTGACGTTGTTCTTCGGTGTCGACATCGGCACCTCGTCGAGCAAGGGCATCGTGGTCGACGGTTCGGGCACCGTGCTCGCTTCTTCGGTACGCGACCACCGCGTCGCCCGCCCCCACCCCGGCCACGTGGAGATGGACGGCGAGAGCTGGTGGGCCGAGTTCGTCTCCCTGGCCGAGGAACTGACCACCGGCCGCGAGATCACGGCGGTCGGCGTGAGCGGCATGGGCCCCTGCGCCCTGCTGACCGACGCCGACGGCACACCGCTGCGCCCGGCGATCCTCTACGGCGTCGACACCCGGGCCGCTGCGGAGATTTCAGAAATCACCGAGCTCCTCGGTGGCGCCGAGACGATCCTGGCCCGTTGCGGCTCGGTGTTGTCGTCGCAGGCGGTCGGCCCGAAACTGCGCTGGGTCGCCAAGCACGAACCGGAGATCTGGGCCCGCACCCGGCGGCTGTTCATGCCGGCGTCGTGGCTGCTCTACCGCCTGACCGGCGAATACACCCTCGACCACCACTCGGCCAGCCAGTGCACCCCGATGTACGACGGCACCGGCTGGGACCCCGAATGGGCGCCGCTGGTCGCCCCCGGACTGGACCTGCCCACCCTGCGCTGGTCGGACGAGATCGCCGGAACGGTGAAATCGAATCTCGCGGGCATCTCCGCCGGAACCCCCGTGATCACCGGCTCGATCGACGCCTGGACCGAAGCCGTCAGCGTCGACGCCTGCAACCCCGGCGACCTCATGCTGATGTACGGCACCACGATGTTCCTGATCGCCACCGTCGACCGGCCGCTGCGCACCCCCACGATGTGGGGCACCGTGGGGGCGTACACCGGCTCCCACAACCTGGCCGGCGGAATGGCCACCTCGGGCGCGATCACCTCGTGGCTGAGCGACCTGACCGGAACCGGTTTCCCGGCCCTGCTGGCCGAGGCGGATGCCTCCGGACCGGGCGCGCACGGCCTGCTGATGTTGCCCTACTTCGCGGGGGAACGCACCCCCGTCCACGACCCCGACGCCCGCGGCGTCATCGCGGGACTGACCCTCAGCCACACCCGGGGAGACCTCTACCGGGCCGCCCTGGAGGCGACGGCGCTCGGAGTCCGGCACAACGTCGAGGCGCTGCGCGCCGCCGGAGCCGAGGTCGAGCGGGTGGTCGCGGTCGGCGGCGGCGTGCGGGGCGGATTGTGGACCCGCATCGTCAGCGACGTCACCGGCCTGCCGCAGATCATCCCCACGACCACCATCGGCGCCTCCTACGGCGCCGCCTACCTGGCCGCCCGCGCCACCACCGGCGCCGCCATCACCGACTGGAACCCCCCGGCCGAGACCGTCACCCCCGTGCCCGACCCGGCCTACGACGAGCTCTACGCCCTCTACCTCGACCTTTATCCCGCCACCCGTGAGGTCGCCCACGTCCTCGCGGCCCGGGAACGCCGCCTTTCCTCCGGAGGAACCCGCTGATGTACACCATCCCCCCGACGCCCGAACGCCCGGCCGCGCCGCCGAAGACCGCCTACCTGATCGCCAGCGGCGACCTGCGCCTTTCGGCCAACCTGGCGGGCTGGCCGACCCAGGTCCAGATGGAAGCCGACGTGACCGCCGCCTTCGCCGAACTCGGCTGGACGGTCGTCCGCGCCAACGACGTCGACCCCGCCACCGGCCACGGTTTCATCTCCAGCCAGCGCATGGGCCTGGAAGTTTTCAAGACCATCCCGCCGGACGCCCCGCTCATCGTCGCCGAGGCGGTCTGGCAGTACAGCCACCACGTGCTGGCCGGCCTGCGCACCCACCGTGGCCCCATCCTGACGGTCGCCAACTTCGAGGGCACCTGGCCCGGCCTGGTCGGCCTGCTGGGCCTCAACTCCGGTATGACGAAGATGGGAGTGGCGTACTCGACGATCTGGAGCGTCGACTTCCAGGACGACTGGTTCAAAGCAGGCATCAAGAGCTGGGTGGAGACCGGGACGATCGCGCACGACGCCTCCCACGTCCACGACCTGCCGAAACTGACCGAAAGCCCCGAACGCGACCTCGGCGTCGCCCTGGCCCGCCAGCTCCTCACCGACAAGGCGATCATCGGCGTGTTCGACGAGGGCTGCATGGGCATGTACAACGCGATCATCGACGACGAGTTGCTGAACCCGATCGGCATCTACAAGGAACGCCTCTCGCAGAGCGCGTTGTGGGCCGAGATGCAACGCACCTCCGACGAGGAGGCCGACGCCGTCGGCGCCTGGCTGCGGGACCAGGGCATGACCTTCAAGCTGGGCGAAGACGAGGCCACCGAGCTGACCGAGGCGCAGCTCAGATGGCAGTACAAGATGTACGTCGCCGCGCTGCGCATCAGCGACGACTACGGCCTCGACGCCGTCGGCATCCAGTACCAGCAGGGCCTCAAGGACCTTTCGCCCGCCTCCGACCTGGCCGAGGGCCTGCTGAACAACGCCTCCCGCCCGCCCGTGACCAGCCGCGACGGCTCCCGCGTCTTGTGGGAGAACGCCCCGCTCCCGCACTTCAACGAAGCCGACGAAGGCGTCGCCGTCGACGCCCTGGTCACCAACCGCATCTGGACCGCCATGGGCCTCGACCCCGCGACGACCCTGCACGACGTGCGCTGGGGCGAGCAGTACGGCGACCAGTTCGTGTGGGTCTTCGAGATCTCCGGCTCTGTTCCGCCGTCGCACTTCGAAAACGGTTACGCGGACGCGGTCGGCTGGCGGCAGGACCCGGTTTACTTCCCGCTGGGCGGCTCGACCATCAAGGGCGTCTGCAAGCCGGGCGAGATCGTGTGGAGCAGGGTCTTCATCATGGACGGAGAGCTGCACGTCGACCTGGGCCGCGCCTCGGCGGTCTCGCTGCCCGAGGAGGAGACGGAACGACGGTCGCAGGCGACGACGCCGGCGTGGCCGATCATGCACGCGGTGTTTCACGGGGTGAGCCGCGACCAGTTCATGGCCCGGCACAAGGCGAACCACTTGAACGTGGCGTACGCGCCTGACGGGGAGACGGCGGACAAGGCGCTGGTGGCGAAGGCGGCCCTGTTCGAGGAACTGGGTGTGAAGGTGCACATCTGCGGAGACGCGAACGTGAGCTGATTCCTGACCGGCGAGGGAGGCCCTGGCAGGACCCCGGTCAGGAGGTCATCCGTGCTGCCGCGCGGATGTGGTCAACAGATCCCGAATCTCCGACAACCCGCTCTGCAGGCGGGCGAGTTCGCCTCGGACGGCGGACACGTCCTCCTGCAGGGCGGTGACTCGTGCGTCTACCTGCGTCATGCCGCCACGAATGCCGACACTCTCGAGGCGAAGAGCCGAGAGGCGATGACGGATCTCCTTGGTCTCCTCACACAGCATGTCGGTGCCTGCTTGGGTCAGGGCGACGTTCTTCGCGACTTCGGAGACACGGTCTTCGATGTAGGACATCGGGTTACGCGCCCTGGCGCTCGACGAGCCTGGCCAACAGGTCGCGTACCTCCATGTGACCGGCCTTGAGCATGGCGATGTCGTCGCGCATGAGGCCGATGTCGTCCCGCATCAGGCCCATGTCGTCGCGCATCAGGTTCATCGAGCGTTCGAGGGACACCTGCCCGGCTCTGAGGACGATGATGTCGTCCTTCGCGACGGAGAGGTTGTCTTTGACGACGCTCATGTCGTCCTGGATGGCGGTGATCCGGGTGTCCATCTTCGCCATGTCCTGACGCATTTCGGCGATGTCGTCCCGGATCTCGGAGATGTTGCTGTGGATCGTGACGATGTTGGTCTCCAGGGCGGAGACGCGCTCCTCGATGAGTGACATGCCGTAGACCTTATCCGGTTCCGGGCTAGGTAGGTCGGCACTTGTCTACATTCGCTCGGGGTCTGGACGTGTACTTCTCCACATACCGGAACCGCCGGATCACAACCTCCCGTACCGGTACGCGAATCACTCCTACAGAGAAGACAAGGAACTGAGATGCGTACCTCCATCACCCGGCTGGCCACCCTCACCGCCACCGCCGCCGCGCTGGCCGCGACCCTGGCCGGCACCGGTCACGCCGCGACCGCCGGCACCGTCGAGCTGAAGAACGGGAAGATCACCTACGTGGCGGGCGCGCAGAGCGTCAACAGCGCCTCGATCACCGTCTTCAACGGTCAGATCGCCGTCTTCGACACGGTGAACCTGACCCCGAAGGGCGGGTGCCAGAAGTTGACGCCGCGCGCGGTGACCTGCGGGACCACCGCGACCGAGTTCTCCGCCGACCTGGGCGACCTGAACGACTCCTTCAGCGTCGGCGTCTCGATCAAGGGCACCGTCAACGGCGGCGACGGGAACGACAACCTCATCGGCAGCAGCACGTCGGCGCAGGGGCACAACGTCACCTGGATCGGCGGGAACGGGACCGACACGATCTCGTACAAGTCCAGCAACAGCTCCGTGCGGGTCACCCTCGGCGACACCGTGAGCGATGGACGCAACATCGACAACGACTTCGTCCGCGGCGACGTGGAGAACATCGTCGGGTCGACGTTCGGCGGCGACTTCCTGATCGGCGCCGACACCCCTAACCGCATCGACGACGGCGGCGGCGCCGGCGACAAGCTGTTCGGCCTCGGCGGCAACGACGAGCTGTTCGCCAAGGACCTGGCGAAGGACTCCGACCTCGACTGCGGGGCGGGCGTCGACTCGATCACTATCGACAAGGACGGTCTCGACCCCGAGCCGGTCGACTGCGAGAACGTCCAGCCCTTCTGACCCGGAGAACGGCGCCCCGCCCGGTGGCGGGGCGCCGTTTCGGCGGCAGTTGCCCTGGACGTAGTAGAGCGACCGCGAGATGGTCGCGGCGGATGCCGTAGATCAGGTGGGCCCCGTCGCCCCACATCATCCGGGCCTCCTCGTCCTCCGAAAGTTGGAGCAGGGTCACCCACTCCTTCGCCTCGGAGACGAAACGGGGGTCCTGCCACCCGCCCGGCACGGCCAGGGCCGCCCCCACCTTCTCGACGGACCGCTGGAAGGCCACCGAGTACCGAGTGCGTCGTCCGGGGGAGGCGGGCCCGCTCGAAGTCGTCGAGCGCGTCGCGGAAGTCGCGGCGCCACACCGCCGCGTAGGTCTCCTTGACGCCGCCGAACGCCTCCACCAGGTGGGGCTGGCAGCTCTCCGGCCAGGTCGCGACCGTCCGGGCGGTCAGGGGCAGCATCTCTCGGTAACGGCGGTGCCCGGGGGGACGTACACCACGAAACCCTCGCGGCCCTCGACCCCGGCCAGGAACACCAGCGTGCCCGTCCCGGGCAGGTCGAGGTTCATCTCATAGCCGGCCAGCGCGGCGCAGTCGAGTTCGGCGGCCAGGGCGAGGCCGGCGGGCACGTCCACGTCCGGCGGCAGCAAGGGGCGGCCGCCGAGACGGCCGACCACGGGGTCGCCCTCCGCCGCGTGGGTGAGCCGGACCGCCGGGCGGGCAGGTGGTCGCGGACGACGCCAGCGTAGCCGGTCAGCCACGGGGTCATGATCGGCATTCTGGCGCATGCGACCGGCAAAGCCTTGCCCATGTGCCCCGGCCCACCGCCTCCGTTTCGTCAACGTGATCCATGTCGGAGGGGGCCGGCCCCTCCCTCGTGAAGGGCGTCCGATGACGACCGAGATCAACGCCAAACTCACCGCCGCCGCGGTCGCCGAGCACGCCTCCAGCCTCGGCACCGCCGCCGCCCGCAACCTCGCCACCACCACCAAGTCGGTCCCGCAGATGCAGGGCATCTCGTCGCGCTGGCTGCTGAAGGTGCTGCCGTGGGTGGAGGTCGCGGGCGGCACCTACCGGGTCAACCGCAGGTTGTCGTACACGATCGGCGACGGGCGCATCCAGTGTCTCAAGACCGGGGCGCGGGTTCAGGTCATCCCGCAGGAGCTCGGCGAACTTCCGCTGCTCCGGGGGTACGGCGACGGTGAGGTGCTGGCCGCGCTGGCGAGCCGGTTCGAGCAGACCGAGTACGCCCCCGGCGACCTGATCGTCAGCCCGGAGCAGGCGGTCGACCGGTTCCACATCCTGGCGCACGGCAAGGTCGACCGGCTCGGCGCGGGCAAGTACGGCCACGCCGTCTCGCTGGGCGTGTTGTCCGACGGGGCCTACTTCGGGGAGCAGGCCCTCCTCGACGACCACGGCGTCTGGGAGTTCGGCTTCCGCGCGGTCACCCCGTGTGTGCTGCTGTCGTTGACGAAGGAGGCGTTCGCCGAGGTCGCCGACCGGGCGGCGGGGCTGCGGGCGCACCTCGACGCGCGGCTGCACGCCGAGACGCCGCACACCGACGCCGACGGCGAGGCGGCGATCGAGTTGTCGTCGGGGCACTCCGGCGAGCCGACGCTGCCGCACACCTACGTCGCCTACGAGACCCACCCGCGTGAGTACGAGCTGTCGGTCGCGCAGACGGTGCTGCGGGTGCACTCCCGGGTCGCCGACCTCTACAACGAGCCGATGAACCAGGTGGAGCAGCAGCTGCGGCTGACCGTCGAGGCGCTGCGGGAGCGGCAGGAGCACGAGCTCGTCAACAACCGCGACTTCGGGCTGCTGCACAACGCCGACCACGGGCACCGCATCTCCACCCGGTCGGGGCCGCCCACGCCCGACGACCTCGACGACCTGCTCGCCGTCGTCTGGAAGGAGCCGACGGTCTTCCTGGCGCATCCGCACGCCATCGCCGCGTTCGGGCGCGAGTGCTCCAAGCTGGGCCTCTACCCGAACACGGTGAACCTGCTGGGGCGTGAGGTGCCGGCCTGGCGCGGGGTGCCGATCCTGACCTGCAACAAGCTGCCGATCAGCGACACCGGGGTGTCGTCGATGTTGCTGATGCGCGTCGGCGAGGAGAGCCAGGGGGTCGTCGGGCTGCACCAGACGGGGTTGCCCGACGAGTACGAGCCCGGCCTCAACGTGCGGTTCATGGGCGTCAACGAGCAGGCGATCATCTCCTACCTGGTGAGCGCCTACTACAGCGCCGCCGTGCTGGTGCCCGACGCGCTGGGCGTGCTGGAGAACGTCGAGCTCGGGCACCGGGACTAGCGGGTGCGGCCCTTCGAGCTGCCCGACTTCTACCGCCCCTGGCCGCCGAGGCTGAACCCGCACGTCGAGGGGGCCCGCGCGCACAACCGCGCGTGGGCCGCCCGGCACGGGCTCATCGACGAGCGGGTCTGGGACGCGGCCTGGGCCGACTCCATCGACCTGGCGCTGTTCGCCGCCTACTGCTTCCCCGACGCGACCCCGGCCCAGCTCGACCTGCTGACCGACTGGTACGTCTGGGGCTTCTACTTCGACGACTGGTTCCTGCGTCACTACAAGGCGACCGGCGACGTCGCGGGCGCCGCGGCGTGGCTGGCCGACGTGCGCGGATTCATGCCGGTGGACCTGTCGCAGCCGGTGCCGGCCGCCGAGGACCCCGTACAGGCGACTCTTCAGGAGTTGTGGGCGCGGACCGTGCCGGGCACCACCGAGGAGTGGCGGCGGCGCTTCGGCGACGACACGTTCGCGCAGATGGACGACGCCTGCTGGGAGCTCGGCAACCTGGCCGAAGGGCGGGTGCCGAACCCGATCGACTACCTCGAACGGCGGCGCGGCGCGGGCGCGGGCCGGTGGGTGGCCGACCTGATCGAGCTGGTCAACGGCACCCCGCTGCCCGATCACGTGTGGGCGTCGCGGCCGGTCCAGGTCGTGCGCGACACCTTCACCGACGCGCAGGTGCTGCTCAACGACGTCTTCTCCTACCAGCGGGAGACCGAGCAGGAGGGCGAGCTCAACAACTTCGTCCTGGTGCTGCGCGAGTTCCTCGGCCTGACCCCGCAGGAGGCCGCCGACACCGTCAACGACCTGATCACCTCGCGGCTGCTCCAGTTCGAGAGCACCCTGCTGACCGAGCTGCCGGAGCTGCCGCTCACCCCGGCCGAGCGGCTGGCCGTGCTGAACCTCGCGCGGTCGCTCCAGGACGCCAACGCGGGCTCCCACGAATGGCATCTGCGCTCGTCGCGGTACATGAACGAGGAGACCCGAGGGGCCGACCCGAGGGTGCCGGTGTGGCGGCACCCAATGGGCCTGGGCACCTCGGCGGCCCGGTTGTGGGCGGGCCACCGCCCGGTCGACCGGCACGCCGCCTTCCGGCCGCCGCCGCAGGACAGGCCGGTGGCGAGCCCGTTCGCCGGGGCGGCCCGGACCGCCGCGGCCGACTGGGCGCGGCGCATGGGCCTGCCCTACTCACCGCAGGCGGTGTCGTGGGCGGTCACCGCGCACCACGGCGTGCCGCGCGACCGGCTCGAAGTGCTCGCGCAGTGGTACGTCTTCCTCGCCGCCCTCGACACGGCCGTCGACCGGCTGTTCAAGGCGCGCCGCGACCCGGCCGGCGGGAAGGCGTTCCTGCGGCGGCTGCCGCTGTTCCTCACCGAGACCCCGCCCGTGCCGGTCAACCCGGTCGAACGCGGCCTGCGCGACCTGTGGGGGAGGGCCCCGCTCGACCCGGCGAACGTCGAGCGGCTGCTCGCGGTCCGCGAGTGGGAACTGGGCAACAGCGCCCGCGAACGGGTGCCCGACCCGGTCGACCACCTGCAGACCCGCCGCGCCGAGCACGCGGGGCTGATGATCGATCTGGTCGTGTACGGCCTGGGCCTCCCGGCCCCCCGCCGGGGCGCGCTGGAGGAGTGTTTCGCCGACCTCGCGACGGCGCGGCGCGACCTGGTGACGTACCCGGACAAGATCGGTGTGCCGACCGAGGTCAGCAACGGAGTGTTGGCGCTGCAACGGCTGCTCGGCTGCGAGCTGCAACAGGCGGCCGACGTGGTCGGCGACCTGCTGGCCGCCCGCCGCGAGCAGTTCGACCGCCTCGCCGCCGACGCCCCCGCCGGCTACGCGGCGGCGCTGCGCACGTGGCTGGCCGGCGACCTCGGCGAAGGCGCCCGGCTGGGCCTGTCGGGCCTGGGCACGAGAGGAGCCCACGCGTGGCGACCAGCCTGACCAGCCTCGGCACGGGCGCCGCCCGCGCCCTGGCGACGACGACCAAGACCCCGCCGAAGACGGCCTCGACGACCCCGAGGTCGCTGCTGGACATCCTGGAGTGGCGCGACCTGCCCGGCGGCGCCTACCGGCGCACCAGCACCCTGCGCCGCACGATCGCCCGTAGGGGCAGCTCCCAGCCGGGCGTCCAGGTCACGGCGGGCCACACGGGCGAGCCGGAGATCCCCGGCATGTACGTCGAATACGGCTGCCCGCCGCGCGAGTACGAGCTGACCGCCGCCCAGACGATCATGCGCGTGCACCGCCGGGTGGGCGACCTCTACAACGACCCGCACGACCAGTACGAGGAGCAGCTCCGGCTGACCCTCGACGCCCTGGCCGAACGCAAGGAGCTCGACCTCGCCCGCGAGCTCCTCCAGGCGCCGCCCGCCCGCCACCGCGTCACCACGGCGCAGGGCCTGCCCACCCCGCTCGACCTCGACGCCCTGATCTGCAAGCAGACCTCGCCGCGGTACCTGCTCGCCCACCCGCGCGCCATCGCCGCCTTCGGCCGCGAGTGCAACCGGTTCGGCGTGCGGCCCGACGAGGTCGACTTCGGGGGCCGCCGGGTCGCCGGCTGGCGCGGGCTGCCGTTCGTGCCGTGCGACAAGCTGCCGATCGCCGCCGACCACACCACGAGCATCCTGGTGGTCAGGCCGGGGGAGGGGCGGCAGGGCGTGGTCGGCCTGCGCCCGGCGCAGACCCCGGTGGTGCGCGAACTCGGCACCTCGCGGCAGGCCGTCACCGACTACCTCGTCAGCGAGTACTACGGGGTGGCCGTGCTGATCCCGAACGCCGTCTGCGCCCTCGACGGAGTGCAGGTGGTGCGTACTTCGACGCACTGAGCATTCCGCCACCGACCCCGCGTCCCTTCCCGCCGAGAGTGAGCATCCCGGCGGTGAGAGGACGTGGCGGCGATGGAGACCCGGCAGCGAGCGATCTGGGCCGACGCGGCCAAGGGCGTCTGCATCCTGCTGGTCGTGGCGTGGCACACGGTCGGCAAGAGCTACCAGCGCATCGACTGGACGTCGGCCGGCCCGTTCCCGGCGCTGTGGGGCGTCGTCGGCGACGCGCTCATGACGCTCCGCATGCCGCTGTTCTTCACCGTCTCCGGCATGTTCGCGCTGAGCGCGTACCGCAAGCCGTGGCACCTGGTCGTCCGGTCGAGGGTGGCCAGGTTCCTCTACCTCTACGTGGCCTGGACGGTCGTCCACACCGCGATCCTCTGGTTCACCCCCGCGTTCGACACCCTGAGCGCCCGGAGCGCGGGCGAGTTCGCCGAACTGCTCCTCGTCACCCCGCCCAACCTCTGGTACCTGTACGCCCTGGCCGTCTACTTCGCCGCCGCGAAACTCCTGCACCGCGTCCCGATCCCGGTGCTCCTGGGCGCGGCGGCCCTGCTCGCGGTCGTCACCGCGGCCGGCGTGTTCGACACCCCGGGAAACCGCGGCTCGATGTTGCAGAACTTCGTCTTCTTCCTGCTGGGCCTGCACCTGCGCCCCTGGGCCGAACGGGTCGCGGCGACCACGACCTGGCGCCGCACCGCGATCATCGGTCTCGTGTACGCAACCGCGCTCGCCGCCATGCTCCTGCTGTCGGCCCAGCGGATCCCGACCGTGTGGACCCTGGTCTCGCTGCTGGCGACGGTCTTCGGCCTCTCGGCGGCCCCCCTGCTCGCCCGCCTGAGGCTGATCGGCGAGGGCCTGGCCTGGCTGGGCCGCCGCACCCTGCCGATCTACGTCATCCACATGCCGCTGCTGGCGATCGTGCACACCACCACATCGGGCCTGCTGGCCGACGTGCCCCTGGCGGTGGCCGCCCTCTATCCGGCGGCGGTGACGGCGGCGCTGGTCGCGACCTGCCTGCTGATCGACCGGCTGCTGCCTGCCTGGCTGACCGACCTGCCGAAACGCCGCCGCGAACCGGCCCTCACTCCGTGAGGCGGGCGGCGTGGCGGGTGATCAGGTGGCGGGCCGCGAACGTCAGGTCCTGTTCCGCCGCCTCCGCCAGAGTCAGCCACTTGTACGCGTCGCCCTCGCCCTCGTCGAGCGCCACCGGCGGTTCGGCGCCCACCGTCGTCAGGAAGGTGTGCCACACGTGGCCGTCGGCGCCGCGGCGGCACTGGTCGCCGTCGATGGGCTCGGTGGCGATCGGCGACAGGGAGATCGCGCGCAGGCCGGTCTCCTCCTGGAGTTCGCGGGCCGCGCTGGCCTCGGGCGACTCGCCGTGTTCCACGTGGCCGGCGGGGATGGTCATCGCGAAGGGGAAGGCGATGCGGTTGAAGAACAGGAACCGGCCCGACGGGTCGCGCACGAAGACGCCCGCCGTCTCGTGCCACAGGCGCAGGGCCGTGTCGACGATCAGCGACCGGTCGGCGGTCTGGCCGCAGGTGGCGCAGCGGCGGCGGACCCGGCCCCCTTCGGTGTAGGGCTCGACGGTCTCGGCGTCGCAGTGCAGGCAGTATTCGTGGCGCATGGGCAGGGCCCACCCCCTCGTGAAACGCTGACCAGCCCATTGTGCGGCACGGCCGCGTCCGAGGGCCTCCGCAGGTGGATACGGTTCTGGCTTCGCGGACGGTTCAGGCGCGCGCGCCGATCGGAGACAATCCGCTGATGTTCACGAAGAAGCAGGCGCCGATGGAGACCGACGACGACGATCCCGTTCCCATCCTCGACCTGGCCAGGACCGAAGGCTTCGAGGTGTTCCAGCAGCGCGTCGACGAGGGTGACGAGGTCGCCCAGGGCCTGCTGGCCGAGTGGGGCGTCGACGACCTCGCCACCGAGAAGGGTTTCCGGGCCTGGTTCGGAAACGTTCACGGCGTCAGCGAGGGGACCACCCCCGCCGAGCTCCTGACGGCCCTCGACGACGTGCCGGAGAAGGACGACGACGGCGTCTGGAAGTCCCTCGCCCGGCTGCTCGGCTTCTCCCCGGACACCGCCTCGGCCGAGAAGATCATCGCCGGGACGGTCGTCCGGCACGTCATGGACGCCGACGAGGAGGTCCGCGGCCAGATCGAGGAGTTCTTCGACGCCCTCGGCAAGGACCTCGACGACTACGACCTCGAACTGGCCCGCCAGGGCGGCGTCGCGATCTTCGGCGACCCCGCGGCCGACAAGCCCAAGGTGGCGGCCACCCGGCTGAACGACGGCGTCAGGAGGGACACCGCCGAGCGGTTGCGGAGCATCAAGGACGGCATGGTCTCCAAGGTCGTGGTCGACACCCCCGAGCAGCGGTCGCTCGACCGGCTGGCCTGGGTGCTGGCCAACCTGAAGGCCGGCCGCGAGTGCGTGGCCGTGGTGACGATGCTGGAGAACGAGATCCGGCTGTTCGCCAACTCGGCCGACGCCGGGCTCGGCGCCGACTTCAAGCGGCTCTTCGACGCGGCGGTGAAGGGACAGCGGCAGGCCGCCGACGACATCAGCGCCATGTTCGACGAGATGGTCGGCCAGAAGCTCGAGGTCCGCGTCGTGAAGGACGGCAAGCTGCCCCCCGACGTGCTGCGCCGGGGCGAGCGGCGGCTCCGCAAGACCCTCGACTTCCTGGCCTCCCTGGAGAAGGACTGGGACGACCTGCGGGTGCTGACCCACCAGGCCGCGCGCGGCATGAAGATCCACGCGGAGACCCAGGCCGGTGACGTGCTGCTGCGGCAGCGGGAGAAGGCCCTCGGCGAGGAGGCCGGGTGGTCCGACGACGAGGACGTCGAGCGGCGCGAGAAGGAGCTCAAGCGGAAGATCGACGACGGGAAGCGCGCCCGGCTCTCGCGGCGCATCACCGACGCCAAGATCGCGATCGGCATCTCCAAGTTGTGCTGCTTCAAGTGCTGGCTCATGATCCAGGCGCTCAAGGCCAAGGGCATCAACCTGTCCCCGTCGGGCACCCACGCCAAGACCTACGGCGCCGGCTGGCCCGCGCCGGCCAGCCTGGCCAAGCCGTCGTTGTTGCGCGCGTTCCTGCAGATCCCGGAGGACGAGGAGGAGCGCACCGACCTCGACGGCCGCCTCCTGAAGGCGATGTCGACCGCCGACGGCCGGGCCGCGATCGTCACGGAGATCGTCTCCTTCACCGACAAGGGCCAGCTGGAGTCCGGCTACGAGTCCAGCGGGGACGAGAGCGAGGTCTCGCTCACCCTCTGGAAGGACTACTACGAGGACGACGACTCCTCCTCCGAGGAGGTCGTGGTCGAGAAGCCGAAGCGCAAGGCTCCGGCGAAGCCGAAGCAGGTCGTCAGGAAGCCGGCGCCCGTCAAGGTGGTCGAGCCCGACACCTCCGGCGACGACGACGAGCGCAACGCGTCGAGCGACGACGACTTCGTCACCACCGCCCGGAAGAACCAGCGGGCCGACGACCCCGTGCCGCGCCGGGTCACCCGGTCGAGCGGCCTCCAGCTGCCCGGACTCGTCGGCTCCGCCTACCCGGCCGACCCTGGCGAGGCGAAGTTCGCCAAACGCAAGGACCACGGAGGCGACAAGCGCAAGACCCCGGTCAAGCGGCGCAAGACCGGCAAGAAGAAGTAGCGCTAGCGGCAGACCAGCCGGAGCGTGTCGTCGACCGCCTCGTAGACGGCCTCGATGGGGTGGCGGCCCATGATCCAGCCGCGCAGGCCCTGGTCGGCGACCGCCCGCAGGGTCGAGACGACCACCGCGTCGGCCCCCGCCGAGGCGGCGCGCATGACGTCGGCGAACAGGGTGTCGAGCGGGGCGTAGACCTCGGCCGCGCGGGGGTCGTCGGTGGTCTGTAAGACGATCATGAGCCGGTAGAACTGCGGCTGCGCCTGGAAGGCGCGGATGGCGGCGTGCAGGACGTGCCGCAGGCGGTCGCCCTCGGTGTCGCCGCCCGGCGGGAGGCGGTCGAGCCTGCGCCGCAGGCCGTCCTGCCACTCGTCGAAGACGGCGGCGAAGAGGTGTTCCTTCGAGGAGAAGTACCGGTAGAGGGTGCCGAGCGCGACCTGGGCGTCGCGGGCCACGTCGGAGACCTTGATCTTGTCGTAGTCGCTGCCCGTCAGGCCGCGCAGGCCGGTCCTGACGATGCGGGCGCGGCGTTCCCGCTGGTCCTTGCGGAGCGATTCCGGCGCCGCCGGGCCCGGCACGTCGGTGACCATCGCGGAGTTCTCCTGATCGGGTGGGAAATTTCGATCTAGGTTACCGGTCCGCGCGCCGTAATGATCATGAAATCCTCGGACTTGTTGTACTGTGCGGTGCACAGTACTGTGTGAAGCATCATGGAACTCGAACTCCGGCGTGGCGTGATCGTGCTGGCGGTGCTCTCCCAGCTCGGCTCCTTCCGCTACGGCTACGAGCTGCGCCAGGCCCTGGCCGAACAGGGCATGGCGATCGAAGAGGGCACCCTCTACCCGCTGCTGCGCCGCCTGGAGAACCAGGGCGCGCTGGTCAGCGAGTGGCGCACCGACGGCGGCTCGCCCCGCCGCTACTACACGCTCAGCGACGACGGCCGGGAGCAGCTCGCCCGGCTGACCGGCTCGTGGAAGGAGCTCACGGCCACCATGGACCGACTTCTGCAGGGTGAAGGGGCGTCATGAACGCCGAACAGCTCATCGACTCCTACGTCGCCGACGTCGCCCGGCGGCTGCCGCGCCGCCAGCGCGCCGACGTCGCCGCCGAACTGCGCTCGATCCTCCTGGACGAACTGGGCGATCACACCGACCCCGAGAGCGCCCGCCGGGCGATCGACGCCTTCGGCCGCCCCGCCGAGGCCGCCGCCCGCTACCGCCCGCCCCTGGTGCTGCTCGACCCGGCCGACTCCCGCCCGTTCCTGCGCTGGTCGCTGGGCGGCCTGGCGGTCATCTGGGTGCTGGGCGCGGTGTCGGTCATCGAGGAACCGGGCCCCAACCCGGTCGCCGCGTGGTGGCTCGGCGTCGCGGTCCCGTCGATGTGGTGGCCGGGCGTGCTGTTCACCGGCTACGCCCTGTCGGCCTGGGTGCGACGGAGATGGCCCGACCGGGGCCGCTGGCAACCGCGCCCGATCGACACCGGCCGGGTCAACCGCTGGGGCCACGCCGCCGCCTGGGTCTTCTACGCCTGCGGCACGGTCGCGCTGGTGACCCTGCCGTGGTTGCACTACGACCCCGCCTTCCACGCGCGGCGCGGCCCGTGGGTGCTGGCGTTGCTGATCGTGCACCTGGTCCTGTACGCCGTCGTCATCGTCAACGGCCGCTGGAACTCGCTGACCCGGCGGCTCGACATCGTGATGAACCTGGCCGTCGGGGGAGTGCTGATCTGGGTCATGGCGGCCGGGGCGGTGTTCACCGAAGGGTGGGTCGACGACATGGTGAAGGGCATCGTCGTCCTGATCCTGCTGGTCACCGCCTTCGACGTCGTCCAGAAGACCCGGCGCGAGCTCCGTCAGCACAACCTCAGCTCGTCGACATAGGTCGCGGGGTCGGCGGCGGAGAACTCGTCGCAGGTGTCGTGGTTCCACAGGCTGCCCGGATAGAGCGCCGGCGCCTCCTTCAACGGCCGCATCCCGGTGATCCTGAAGGGGGCGCCGCCGTCGTCGATCGTCAGGGTCACCGTCTTCTGCTTCTGCAGCACGTCGGCGACCAGCCGGTATTCGCAGTAGCGGCCCGTCTCCACCTGCACGTCGAACACCTGCTGCTCACCCGGCGCGAGCAGCACGGTCTGGGTGTCGAACCAGCTCTTCTCCGACCAGCCGTACTTCTCCATGAAGCGGGGGACCGGGTGGCGCGCGTCGAGGTCGAAGGACAGGTCGACGAGCATCTCGGTGCCCTGCGGCGGCGAGTAGAAGACGGTCCCGCCGAGGGGCTCGCGGCAGTCGGCGTCGACCCGCAGGTCGAGGATCCGGACGTCGAGTTTCGAGACGTTCTCCAGCACGAACCGGGTGCCGACCGCCACGCCGACCCCGCCGAGCGAGCGCATGAGGTCGGCCAGTTCGTCCACGTCGGCCGACGCGCGGACCGCGTTGATGCGGCGCAACGTGGCCGGGTCGGGCCGGTAGGCCGTGGGGAACACGAACGTGTCACCCGGGTCGAGGTCGCGGATCTTCAGCGCCGCCACCACCACCGGCTTGGCGATCGGGCTCGGCGACGGCGAGGCCAGCACCACGAGTTTGGCCGCGTCGGAGGTGACCGCCGCGACCGTGCCCGTGACGACGGTCAGCAGCGCTCCGCCGACGACCAGGGCGGGCTTGCCCAGCAGCCTTTGACGTAACGACGGTTTGGGGTGGTGTCGGCGCACCCGCCCTATCGAATAGCCCGGACCGTCCGGGCATCGGCCGTTTCCTCCACCTGGTTGGAGGCCCAGGTTCTCCGGTACGCGTCCACCAGCCAGGCGTCGGCCCGCGCCTCGTCGGGGTGCTCGGGCAGCACGCTCACCGGGACCAGCTCGGCCAGCCTGCGCTCCAGCCCCGCCGCCATCGCGAGGGCCTCCTCGCGGCCGATCTCCCCGGTCCGGATCGCCACGATCACCTCGCGCTGCGGCATCGGCAGCGTGATGCGCCCGGTCTCCAGCAGCTCGACGCCCTGGAGGCCGAGCCGGACCATGTGCCCGGTCGCCTTTGGCATCTGGTCGCGGTCGCGCTGGGCGCGCAGGTAGCCGATGAACCGGTCGGCGGCCCGCCGCGACAGGATGAACGACGGCCCCTCGGCCAGCAGCTCGGCCCCGAGCGGGGTGACCGTCGCGTCGGGCGCGAACAGGGCCAGCAGCACGGTCGGGTTGCCGTCGAGCGCCAGCCGCATCCACTTGCGCAGGCTGTAGACGGTCAGGTCGAGGTCGCCCGGCCGCGACCGCGTCCCTTCGGGCACCGAGCGGTGGATGTACTGCTCGAAGGGCCGCAGCCCGATCACGTATTCGGGCGGCTCGACGCAGATGCCCAGCTCGTCGTGGTCGCCGGTGTCGCCGACGGTGGTGCCGTGGAGGCGGGAGCCGATCTCGCAGCGCAGGATCGTGTGCGCCGCCGCGATGGCCGCGAATTCCGGGGTGCTGTGCCGCGTCCAGCCGGTCATAGGCTGAATAGTACGATAAATATCGAACTAAGGAGACTTCGTGCTGTTCGAGCCCCTCACCCTGCGGTCGCTGACCTTCCCCAACCGGGTCTGGATGTCGCCCATGTGCCAGTATTCGGCCGCCGTCGACGGGCCCGACACCGGGGTCCCCCATGACTGGCACCTCGCCCACCTGGCCGGCCGCGCCGTCGGCGGCGCGGGGCTCGTCATGGGCGAGGCGACCGCCGTCTCGCCCGAGGGCCGCATCAGCCCCGCCGACACCGGCCTGTGGAACGACGCGCAGGAGACGGCCTGGGAGCGCATCACCCGGTTCGTGTCGGCCCAGGGCGCGATCCCCGGCATCCAGCTCGCCCACGCCGGGCGCAAGGCGTCGACCGACCGCCCCTGGCTGGGCGGCGGACCGGTCGGGCGGGCCGACCACGGCTGGACCCCGGTCGCGCCGAGCCCGATCCCGTTCTCGGCGGCTCACGTCGTACCGGACGAACTGACCACCGCCGAGATCGGCAAGCTCGTCGAGGCGTTCGCCACGGCGGCCGAGCGGGCGCTGCGCGCCGGGTTCCGGGTGGTCGAAATCCACGGCGCCCACGGGTACCTCATCCACGAGTTCCTGTCGCCGCACAGCAACCACCGCACCGACGCCTACGGCGGCACGTTCGAGAACCGGGCCCGGTTCGGCCTGGAGGTCGTCGACGCGGTGCGCGCGGTGTGGCCGCAGGAGCTGCCGCTGTTCTTCCGGGCCTCGGCGACCGACTGGCTGCCCGAGGGCGAACCCGCCTGGACGCCCGGCCAGACCGTCATGCTCGCGGCCGAACTGGCCGCCCGCGGGGTCGACCTGATCGACGTGTCGAGCGGCGGCAACGCCTCCACCCAGCAGATCCCGCTCGGCCCCGGCTACCAGGTGCCCTTCGCGCGGCAGATCAGGGCCGAGGCGGGGGTGCCGGTGGCGGCGGTCGGCCTGATCACCGAGCCGGAGCAGGCCGAGGAGATCGTGGCCACCGGCCAGGCCGACGCGGTGTTCCTCGGCCGCGCGCTGCTGCGCGACCCCTACTGGGCGGTCAGGGCGTCGGGGGAGTGGCCGGCGCAGTATCGGCGCGCTGCCCCTCAACCGCGCTGACCACGCTGTCGAGCAGCCCGGGGAACAGCCGGTCGAGGTCGGCGCGGCGCAGGCCGTTCATCTTCGAGGTGCCCCGGTAGACCTGGGTGATCACCCCGGCCTCGCGCAGCACCCGGTAGTGGTGGGTGGTCGTCGACTTGCTGACGGCCAGGTCGATCGCCGAGCACGGCACCTCGGCGCCCGAGACGGCCAGGAACCGCACGATCTCCAGCCGGGCCGGATCGGCCAGCGCGTGGAGCACCTCTTCGAGCCGGATCTCCTCGGCCGGGGGATGCTCCAGGACTCTCGCCGTCATCCCTCGATCTTAGTCCGACAGACGTCGGACTACCGATCTCCCCGCCGTGACAGCGCCGCGAAGGGACCGTGACAGGGGCGTCCCGCACCGTGGGGGCATGACACTCGAAGCACGTTTCCAGCGGGGGGACGAGGAGGCCTTCGCCGACGTCGCCGGCCGTTACTCGCGGCCCATGTTCGCCGCCGCCTACGGGATGCTCGGCGACGCCGAACTGGCGGCGGACGCCGTACAGGAGGCCCTCGTGAAGATCTGGCAGAAGGCCGCCACCTACGACCCCGGCCGCGACCTGGCCCCCTGGTTGTTCACCATCACCCGCCGCGCCGCCGTCGACGTCCACCGCAGGACCCGGCGGGACGCCGGCGCGACCGACCTCGACGCGGTCGCCGCCCGCCTGGCGGTGCCGCCGCCGTCGCTCGACCACCAGTGGACCTCGTTGCAGGTGGCGCGGGCGCTGGCCCGGCTGACCCCGCAGGAGGCGCAGGTGCTGCGGATGGCCTACTTCGAGGACATGACGCAGAGCGAGATCGGCGCGGCGCTGGGCCTGCCGGTCGGCACGGTCAAGAGCCGCACCTTCCGCGCCCAGAAACGGCTCGCGGAGCTGCTCGCCCACCTGCGATTCGGACCGGCCGAAAGCCCTCACGAAGCGTCGGAGGCGGGGCACAGGTCCCGCCTGTGCCCCGTCCGGTGAAGATCTCAGAAGAGCGCCTGCGCCCTGTCGACCACCTCCTTCCCCAGAGGCCGGTGAGGCGGCCACGAAGCCGGTGAGCCGCCGGCCGGCCGGCCCGGCGGGTCGAGCCGCACGCCGTCGGGGCCGACCGACAACACCGACCCGGGCACGCCGGGCGCGGTGAACGGCACCCGCACCACCCCGCCGTGCACGGCCGCCGCCGAGCCGAGCACCCCGTCGGGGATCGCGGGCTCGGCCACCTCGCCGGTCGACGGCGTGAAGACGGCCAGCCGCGAGCGGCACCCCCGGTCCACCCGCAACACGATCCGCGCGCCGTCGCCGCCGAGCGGGGTGACCCGCCCGGACAGCCCGCCCAGCACCGGACGGCCGCGCCACCGGAACTCCGGCGGCCCGCCGGGCGGCATCCCGACGAGCCCGCCGGGCAGCACCCGGGCCCCGGTGACGGCGCCGGGCATCAGCTCCCAGCTCCCGTCAGACAGGTCGAGCACCACCGGGCCGGGCGCCTGCGGCCGGGTCAGCCCGAGCAGCCGGGGCGCGAGCACGACCCCGGGGCCGCTCGCCCCCGGCGGCAACCCGGCCAGCCGCTTCAGTCCGCCCGCGCCCGCCCGGTAGACCGCGTCGCCCGTCACCAGGTCGCCCGTCAGGTGGACGAACGGCCCGCGCCCGGCGGCGAGCGTGGTCTCGGCCGACTGGGTGACCAGGGAGATCCGGTGGCGGCCGTCGTCGTTGCGGCAGAGCAGCGCCCGCTCGCCGTCGAGCGGGCTGATCTGGGTGCCGGGCTCGCAGGCCGAGGCCAGCGGGCGCATCAGCGGGCCGGGACCGGTGAAGTCCCACACCTCCGGTCGCGCCGCGTCGCCTCCGGTCACCGCGAGGCAGGCGGCGTACCGGCCGTCGGCGGAGAACCGCCAGCTCACCCTCACCGTCGTCACGCTCACACCTTGCTCAGGCGGCCTTGTGGGCGACTTGTGGGTTACTGAAGATCCAGTGGGGCGGGCCGTAATGCCTCATCAGGGCAGGTTTTTCTGACCGTTGACGCCCTCTTAGCACACTTGTAACATTCAGCCATCACTGCGCAAGAATCTTGCAAGCTGATGTTTGATTCCTATCTTTTCCTCGCAACTTCAGGGATGCACAGCGTCCGTGCTCCTGTACCCCCCGACCCCTGTAGTGCCATGCCGAGAGATAGAAGAAGGCGATGACGAGAAAGCACGGACCGTTACGGCTGCTGGCGGCATTTGTCGCGGCAGTTCTCGTCGTGACCGTGGGGCCGCTGCAGCCGGTCTCCGCGGCCGGCGGGCCCAACCTCGCGGCCGGGAAGACCACCGCCGCGAGCAGCACCAACTCCCCCTACCCCTCATCCAACGTCGCCGACGGCAACCAGGAGACCTACTGGGAGAGCTCCGGCAGCACCTTCCCGCAGTGGGTCCAGGTCGACCTGGGCAGCGCCCAGACCGTCGACCAGGTCGTCCTGAAGCTCCCCTCCGCGTGGGGCGCGCGCACCCAGACCCTCTCGGTCCAGGGCAGCCTCGACAACAGCGGCTGGTCGACGATCGTCGGCTCGGCCGGGCAGAACTTCGCCCCCGGCAACGCCAACACCGTCACCCTGAACTTCGGCGCCACCAACACCCGGTACGTCCGCGTGAACATCACCGCGAACACCGGCTGGCAGGCCGCCCAGCTCTCCGCCCTCGAGGTCTACGGCGTCACGAGCTCCTCGGGCAACCTCGCCTCGGGCCGCACGATGACCGCCAGCAGCGTCTCGCAGAACTACGTCGCGCCCAACGCCAACGACGGCAACGCGAGCACCTACTGGGAGAGCAACAACAACGTCTTCCCCGAGTGGCTCCAGGTCGACCTCGGCTCCTCGGTCGCGGTCAACCGGGTCGTGCTGAAGCTGCCCCCGGCCACCGCCTGGCAGACCCGCACCCAGACCCTCGAAGTCCAGGGCAGCGCCAACGGCTCCAGCTTCTCCACGCTGGTGCCCTCCGCCGGGTACACCTTCAACCCGGCCACCGGCAACACGGTGACGATCAATTTCACCTCCGCCGCGACCACCCGCTACGTGCGGCTGAACATCACCGCCAACACGGGCTGGGCGGCCGGGCAGATCTCCGAGTTCGAGGTGTACGGCCCCACCGGCACCGGTGACACCCAGGCGCCCAGCGCCCCGGGCAGCCTGACCTACACCGAGCCCGCCTCCGGCCAGATCCGGCTCGCGTGGAACGCCTCCACCGACAACGTCGGCGTCACCGGCTACGACGTCTACCGGGGCGGCCAGCTCATCGCCAGCGTCGCGGGCAACGTGCTGACGTACACCGACAACCAGCCGGTCACCGCCACGGTGACCTACTTCGTGCGGGCGAAGGACGCGGCGAGCAACGTCTCGGGCAACTCCAACTCGGTCACCCGCACCGGCCAGTCGACCGGTGACACCCAGGCGCCGACCACCCCCGGCAACCTGGCCTACACCGAGCCCGGCTCGGGCCAGATCCGCCTCACCTGGACCGCCTCGACCGACAACGTCGCCGTCACCGGCTACGACATCATCCGCAACGGCTCGGCCGCGGGCAGCGTCTCGGGCTCCACGCTCGTCTTCACCGACACCCAGCCGGCCACCGCCACCGTGACCTACCTGGTCCGGGCCCGCGACGCCGCCGGGAACGTCTCCGGCGACAGCAACTCGGTCACCCGCACCGGCACCAGCCAGCCCGGCAGCAACCTGGCCACCGGCAAGGAGATGGTCGAGTCGGGCCACGTCCACACGTTCGTCGCGGCCAACGCCAACGACAACAACCTGGACACCTACTGGGAGGGCGCGTCGGGCAGCTGGCCGAGCACCCTGACCGTCAAGCTCGGCGCCAACGCCAACGTCACCTCGGTCGTGCTGAAGCTCAACCCGTCGTCGGCGTGGGGCGCGCGCACCCAGAACATCCAGGTCCTGGGCCGCGAGCAGTCGGCCGGCGGCTACACCAACCTGGTGTCGGCGGCCAACTACACCTTCAACCCGAGCTCGCAGAACACCGTCACCATCCCGGTGACCGCGACCACGGCCGACGTGCAGCTCCGGATCACCAGCAACACCGGCGCCCCCGGCGGCCAGATCGCCGAGTTCCAGGTGTTCGGCACCCCGGCCCCCAACCCCGACCTGGTCGTCACCTCGGCCACCTGGTCGCCGTCGTCCCCGGTCGAGACCGACTCCATCACGCTGTCGGCGGTCGTCCGCAACAACGGCAGCGCCAACGCCCCGGCGTCGTCGGTCAACCTCTACCTCGACACCACCCGCGTCGCCACGGTGAGCGTCCCGGCCCTCGCGGCGGGCGCGCAGACCACCGTGACGAGCAACATCGGCCCGCGTGACGCCGCCTCCTACTCGGTGAACGCCAAGGTCGACGAGGCCAACACGATCATCGAGCAGAACGACGGCAACAACGCCTTCGTCAACAGCACGGCCCTCGTGGTGCGCCCGGTCGACAGCTCCGACCTGGTCGCCGCGCCGGTGGCCTGGACCCCGAGCAACCCGTCGGGCGGCCAGACCGTCACCTTCAGCGTCGGCATCAGGAACCAGGGCACCGTCGCCTCGGCGGGCGGCTCCCACGGCATCACGCTGACCGTCCTGAACGACTCGGGCACCGTCGTCCGCACCCTGACCGGCTCCTACTCCGGTGTCATCGCCGCCGGCGCGACCACCTCGCCCGTCAGCCTCGGCACCTGGACGGCCGCCAACGGCCGCTTCACCGTCCGCGTCGTGCTCGCCAACGACGGCAACGAGCTGCCGGTCAAGCAGGCCAACAACACCACCAACAACGGCCTCTTCGTGGGCCGCGGCGCCAACATGCCGTACGACCACCTGGAGGCCGAGGACGCCGTCCGCGGCGGCGGCGCCGGCGTCGTCGGCCCGAACCGCATCATCGGCGACCTGGGCGGCGAGGCCAGCGGCCGGCGCGCCGTCACCCTCAACACCACCGGCGCCTACGTCGAGTTCACCACCCGCGCCCAGACCAACACCCTGGTCACCCGCTTCTCGATCCCCGACGCCTCCGGCGGCGGCGGCATCAACGAGGAGCTCAACGTCTACGTCAACGGCGCCTTCCACAAGGCGATCAACCTGACCTCGAAGTACATGTGGCAGTACGGCAACGAGGCGAGCCCGAACAACTCGCCCGGCTCCGGCGGCCCGCGCCACATCTACGACGAGGCCAACATCTTCCTCGACGGCTCGTTCCCGGCCGGCACGAAGATCAAGCTGCAGAAGGACGCGGCCAACGCGACCAACTACGCGATCGACTTCATCAACACCGAGCAGGTCGCCCCGATCGCCAACCCCGACCCGTCGAAGTACGTCGTGCCGACCGGCTTCACCCAGTCGGCCGTCACCGCCGCCCTGGACAAGGCCCGCATGGAGAGCGGCTGGGAGGGCGTCTACCTGCCCGCCGGCGACTACTCGGTGCAGAGCAAGTTCAACGTCTACGGCAAGGCCATCAAGGTCGTCGGCGCCGGTCCCTGGTACACCCGGTTCTACGCCCCGACGAGCCAGGAGAACACCGACATCGGCTTCGACGTCCAGTCGTCGGCCAACGGCGCCTCCTTCAGCGGCTTCGCGGTGTTCGGCAACTACACCTCGCGCAACGACGGCCCCGGCAAGGTGTGGAACCTGACCGGCATCAGCAACATCTCGATCGACAACATGTGGATCGAACACCAGATGGTCATGGTGTGGGGCACCAACGTCAGCAACCTGCTGCTGACCAACAGCCGCGTCCGCAACATGTACGCCGACGGCCTGAACCTGACGAACAACAGCAAGAACAACACCGTCAGGAACATCGACGCCCGCTCCACGGGTGACGACGCCTTCGCCCTGTTCAACGCGATCGACATCGTCCAGGGCGACAACACGGGCAACCTCTGGGAGAACCTCTCGGTGACCACCCCGTGGCGCGCGGCGGGCCTGGCGGTCTACGGCGGCCAGAACAACACGTTCCGCAACATCTACATCGCCGACACCCTGTGCTACTCGGGCGTGACGGTCTCCTCGCTCGACTTCGGCTACCAGTTCAAGGGCTTCGGCACCCAGCCGACCACCCTGGAGAACATCTCGATCATCCGGTCGGGCGGCCACTTCTGGGGCGCGCAGACCTTCCCGGGCATCTGGATGTTCTCGGCCTCCAAGGAGTTCCAGGGCATCCGGATCAACAACGTGGACATCGTCGACCCGACGTACTCGGGAATCATGTTCCAGACCAAGTACAACGGCGCGGCGGAGTACCCCCACACCGACACGGTCTTCAACAACGTCTCGATCTCCGGCGCCCAGAAGAGCGGCGACGCGTTCGACGCGAAGTCGGGCTTCGGCATCTGGGTCAACGAGATGCCCGAGCAGGGTCAGGGCCCGGCGGTCGGCTCGGCCACCTTCAACAACCTGACCTTCAGCAACAACTTCCAGAACATCAAGAACACGACCTCGACGTTCACCCTCAACATCAACTAGTCACCCGCTGAGCGGGCGCTGCCGCCGGAAGGCCAACCTCCGGCGGCAGCGCCGTTTCATCTGTACGGGCTCAGTCCCACCAGAACGACCAGGCGTTCCGCCCCATGATCAGCTCGGCGTAGTCCTCCAGCGTGCCCGGTCCCTGGACGATGGTGTCGGGGCAGAACGTCCAGTGCTCGGCCGCCACGTGGACGGCGTGCAGCGGCGTCGTCGGCGGCGCGGCCACGCTCAGGTCGAGGGTGTTGAAGCCGACCCCCACCACGCGCGCCCCGAACCGCTCCTCCCACGAGCGCACGACCGCCGCCATGGGCACCGCCCACTCGTTGTGGTTCACCGCGCCCTGCCAGCCCATGACGGCCAGCGCGTCGGCGCCCCGGTCGGCGGCCACCAGGCCCAGCGGGGTGCCGTTGCGGGCCAATTCGCGGGCGTACCAGTCGGCGACCACGTCGGGATGGGCGACCGGCACGCCGGGCTCGGCCAGGCCGGGGGAGACGGGCCCGAAGGGCTCCAGATTGCCGATCTGGTCGTGGGAGGCCATCTCGACCCAGTCGGCCCACACCTCGTCCATGAACGCCTGGGCGTGGAACAGGTCGATGCGCTCGGCGTCGTCGGGGGCGATCTGGCCGACCGACCACGGCTGCACCGACTCCTCCATCAGCAGCGGCCACAGGCCCGAGGCGGGGTGCTCGGCCCGCAACGACGACCACAACTCGCCGGACACGGGATCGTCGCTCAGCCAGAACGCCGGCCGCCGGTGCGGGCGTCCGCGTTCGAAGGTCGGGTCGGGCCACACGGTCACGCCGGGAGGCAACTCCACGGTGAGCTCGCGCCGCACGCCGTCGTCGGCGAACAGCTCGCGGAGCTCGGGCGGCAGCAGCCCCTTTCTAACCGGCACGGCGGAAAGAATAGTTCACACCGTGTTCGTGCGGTTATCGTGTGGTCATGCCGGTTCCCCGACCTCTGCGGCCGGGCGACCCGCGGCAGGTCGGGAGCTACACGCTGACCGGCCTCATCGGCGAAGGCGGCCAGGGCGCCGTCTTCCACGGCCACACCGACAAGGGCGAGCCGGTCGCCGTCAAAGTCCTGCACGCCCGCGTCTTCGGCAAGCGCGACTTCCACAACGAGGTCGCCGCCGCCCGCCGGGTGGCGCAGTTCTGCACCGCCCGCGTCATCGACGCCGACGTGACCGGCGAACGCCCCTTCATCGTCAGCGAATACGTCGACGGCGAGTCGCTGGAGTCGCTGGTCAAGCGCGAGGGCCCGCGCGACGCCGGGTCCCTCGACCGGCTGGCCGTCGGCACGGCCGCCGCGCTGGCCGCCATCCACCGCGCGGGCATCGTGCACCGCGACTTCAAACCGGCCAACATCCTGCTGGGCGCCGACGGCCCGCGCGTCATCGACTTCGGCATCGCCCAGGTCGTGGACGCCGCCGGCACCGAGGCCAGCCGCGTGCAGGGCACCCCGGCGTACATGTCGCCCGAGCAGCTGGCGGGCCGCCGCCCCGGCCCGGCCTCCGACGTGTTCTCGTGGGGCGTCACGATGACGTTCGCCGCGACGGGCAAACCGGCGTTCGGCAACGACAGCATCCCGGCGGTGATGAACCGCATCGTCACCCGCGAGCCCGACCTGTCGTTCGTGCCCTCGCGCCTGCGCGCCGCCCTGGCCGCCGCCCTGGCCAAGGACCCGGCCGACCGCCCCACGGCCGCCGACCTGCTCGTGACGCTCGTGCACGCCCGCGACGAGGGCCAGCACGCCCACGTGCGCACCTCCCGCCGCCGCCGGGTGCTGATCGGCGGCTCGCTGGGCCTGATCGCCGCCTCGCTCGCCACGGCCGTGGTGCTCCTGCCGTCCGAACCGGCCCGCCGGCCCGTGGTCGCCGTCTCGCCGATGAGCCGCCCGGTCGACGCCGCGTTCGGGCAGCCGATGGGCGCGCCGTTCACCGGACACCGGGGAGAGGTGCTGTCGGTCGCCGCCGGGGCCCTCGGGGCGCGCCCGGTGGTCGTGTCGGCCGGCCGCGACGGCACCGTCCGCGTCTCCGACGCGGTCACCGGCGCCGCGATCGGGAAGCCGCGTCCGGTGAACGCCCTGAGCATCTCGTCGCTGGCCGTCGACGGCGACGTCGTCGTCTGCGGCGGCTACGGCGCCGGCGTGTGGCTCTCCGACCTGCGGACGGGCCGCAAGCTCGGCTTCGCCGCCGAGACCGGCGACGTCCTGTCGCTGGGCGTGACCGGGGTGGGCGACCGCCGCGCCGTGGTCACCACGGGTCCCGGCTCGGTCCGCGTGACCGACCTGTCGACCGGCGAGACCCTGCTGAAGCTCGGCGGCGGCGCGACCGCGGTGGCGTTCACCATCGTCGAGGGCCGCGACGTCGCCGTGACGGCCACTCTCGACGGCGCCGCCGAGGTCTGGGACCTCCACTCGGGCGAGCCCGTCGGCAGCGCCTTCCCCCTGCCGGGCGAGCTGCTGGCGGTCTGGTCGGACATGGCGGTCACCGCGGCCCCCGACAACACCGTGCGCGTCTTCGACCTCCCGTCGGGCCGGCCCCTGGGTTCGCCCTACCGGGGCCACACCGACCGCGTCAGCGCCCTGGCGACGACCGAGCTCGACGGCCGCCCGGTCGTCGTCTCGGGCAGCTGGGACGGCACCGTCCGCGTCTGGGACCTGATGACCGGCACCCCGGTCGGCCCTCCGCTGACCGGCCACCGGGGCTGGGTGACGTCGGTCGCGGTGACCGTGGTCGAGGGCGTGCCCGTGGTGGTGTCCGGCGGCCGCGACGGAACGGTCCGCACCTGGCGGCTCTAACGCTCCAGCGTGGCGAAGACGATGACGTTGTCGGCGTAGTGCCCCGTGGCGTCGTCGAACGCGCCGCCGCAGGTGATGATCCGGAGCTCGGCGGCCGGGGAGGCGCCGTAGACGTCCCGGGTGGGGAAGTCCTTCTTCGCATGTGTACGCACTTCGCCGACCCGGAACGTCACGGTCTTTCGGTCTTCGAGCCTGACGAGGACGCGGTGTCCCGGCTTCAGCGTGCCGAGCTCGGCGAACACGCCCGGTCCGGTGGTGGAGTCGAGGTGCCCGGCGATGACCGCCGGACCGGCGTCGCCGGGGCGCACGCCGCCGGCGTACCACCCGGCGACCTCCGCCTTCTTCGGCGGCACCAGGACACCGTGGGCGTCGAGCGTCAGCCGCTCCAGCCGTGAGCGCACCCCGATGGCGGGGATGCTCACCTCGACCGGTTCGGCGTGCGGGGCCTGCGGCGTGACCCGCGCGACCTGGTTCTCGACCGGCCCCCACCCGGCGGCCTGCCGCTCAGGCGTGCCCGGCCCGGCCTGGGGGGTCGCCGCGAGGACGGCGGGCAGGTCCGGGCCGGCCGCCGAACCTCCGGCCGTCAGCAGCACGGCGACCAGCAGTGCCCGGCGTCTCACCTCATACGGCCCGAGGGGGTGCGAAGCCGTACAAGAAAAGCGGTGACGGCGAGCACCAGCGCGCCCGCGAGCGCGAACACCCAGACCGGAACACCTTCGTGGGCGAGCCCGCCCATGCCCGTGTCGACCGCGCCCTGGGGCGTCACTCCGGGCGCGGCCGCGTCGGTCAGCGGAAGCAGCCGCAACCCGGACTCCCCGTCGAGCACGACGACGGTGTTGGTCGACCCCGGCGCGAGCCGCACGTCGGCGCTGGTGCTGTCGTCGCCCCCGGCGGCGGTGATCTTCTGCATGGCGGCGTCGACCTCGGTGTACGCGGGCGTGTCGGCGAACCGCAGGTCCTCCTCCATGCCCCCGGCGGAGACCGTCACGGTCCGCTCCTTGAGCGACGCGGCGATGACGCGCAGCCCCGCCTTCCCGTCGGGAAGTTCCATCGAGTCGTTGAGAACCTGCAGCCGAATGCTCTTGTACGGCCCCATCCCCGCCACCGTGTACGCCTGCCCGCCCGCGACCCGCACGTTGGCCGACAACACCGGCGGCGTGGTCGCCCCGGCCCCGGCGGGCCGCATCGCGACGGTGTACTGCCCCGCGCCGAGGCTCTGATAGGGCGACACCCCGCCGTAGGGGACGGCGTTGAGCACGAGCTTGGCCCGGTCGCCGCCGAACGGATAGAGGCAGACGTCGACCGCCGGGGTGTCCGGCGACAGATGCGCGAGCCGGACATGCCCGACCTGCGGCGCCGCGTTGGCCGCCGGAGCGGCGAGGAAGAACAGCAGAAGGGCGCCGGTGAGTAACCGAGGGAGTTTCATCGTGCTCCGTTATGAGGACAATGAGCCGGTGGGGCTCGGCGCTGTGTACCGTATGCGCAGGATTGTTGACACTGCGTCGACCGGTCGAGCGATATTCACCTCAATGGGATGAAATCGTGACTCTTGTGCCTCAAGAAACCTGATGATCCCGGAAACCGACGCGCTGGTCGGCTCGGCCCCATCGACGGAGGAGATCTCGACCGTCCGGTACGGCACCTCCCGGGGGTCCCTGCCGCCGTCCTCGAACTCCCGAATATAGAGCTTGTGTGACGCCGCGAGCGCCGCCAGTGACACCAGGATCCGCGCGTCGACCTCCCCGCCCGCGAGCTGCCGGGTAGCTTGGGGCGTCGCCGCCAGCCGGGGATTGGCCAGCAGTTCCCGCCCGGCGTCGCGCCGATCCCGCTTGTCACGCTCCAGCGCTTTCGCGAACGTGCCGGCTCCTTGCGGGGTGACCTGGACGATCCTGATACTGCCGACGGTCGCGAGCGGCTCCTCGGCGGTGACCGGCTCCAGCCCCGGGCCGAAGAGCTCACCGAGCGCGGGGGTGACCACGACGACGTCGGCGTTGAGGACCTCCTCCTGCCCGCGCAACGGCAACAGCCGGGACGGCTCGATCTGACCGGCCAGCAGCGCGCACACCGGCGCGTCGCATCCGACGATGCCGGCGACCTGGCGCGCCACCCAGTCGGCGGCCCGCTCCCGGTCCTTGGCCGCCGCGTCGACCTGGGGCAGTTGTTCGGTGGGCGCGGCGACCTGCTGGACGGCCCGCGAGTTCACGAAGGCACCCGCGACCAGAAGCCCCGCCGCCGCGAGCGCCAGCCCTCCGGCGGCACGCAACTGCCGTGCCGGAGGCAGGCCGAACAGCACCAGACCCCCAATTAGAGTTCGTCCCTTATGCGCCTACGTCATCACGGGAACACGCGCAGTGGCAAGACTCTAGCGGGTGGATTTACGTCGATAAACGGGCATATGAAGGGTCGTGACGTGGTGGCGTCGCCTCGTCGGCGACCTCAAGGCCCGCAACCACCTCGACACGTATGCCCTGACCGTGGTCGTCTTCACGTTCGCGATCCTGTCGCTGGTGAGCGACGCCCTCGACGACGACCTGCGCTGGGCTGTACTCCTGTCAGGCGTCGGCCTGCTCATCTACCGCCTGACCCTGGTGCCCACGTCGCCGTCCCCCGTCGAACTCCTGCACGACCGCGCCGTCTTCGAAGAGTCCCCGCTGGCCCCGCTATTGCGCGACGCCCGCGACGTCCGGGTCTTTGCGCCCTCGGCGGTCAACCTGCTGTCGCCGCAGACCTGCGAACTGCTGCGCAAGACCGTCCTGGCCCGGCGCAACGGATCGGTCCGCGTGGTGGTGCTCGACCCCGCGGAAACCGCCGCGATCGCCATCGCCTCCCGGCAACTCGACGACTCCCTGGAGTTTCCCATCCAGCGGTTGCCGCAGTCCCTCGTTTCGGCGCTCGACCGGCTGAAACTCATGGCGGGCTGGCGGACCGAAGGGGCGTTCTCCTACCGGCTGTTCCCGTACAACCCGGGATTCTCGCTGGTGCTGGTCGATCCGGAGACGCCGCACGGACGGGTGATCGTCGAGTTTCACGGGTTCCATAATCCGTCGACGTCGTCGCGCATGCATCTGGAGTTGGTGGCGGGGCGTAATGAGCGCTGGTATCGGTACTGGATCCAGCAGTTCGACCGGGTGTGGGAGGAGGCGTCCGCGCCGGAAATCTTGACGCGACGGGAAAAGCCATGAGAGACAGTAATCGCGGAGGTACGTCAGGTCGGCGCCGACAGGGCGAAGGGGACCGCGATCACGTTACCTGAATTAGGACATCGGCCATTTCCGGCATCCCTCGACGTCGAGGCCCTCCTGGCGTCGGGGTGGAAACCGCATGCCTTCCGCCAGTTCATTCTGAAGATTCACAGCCGTTGCGACCTCGCCTGCCGCCATTGCTACGTGTACGAAATGGCCGACCAGAACTGGCGCAACCAGCCGAGGCGCATGTCGGAGGCCATCGCCGACAAGGTGGCCCTGCGGATCGGCGAACACGCGATGACCCACGACCTGACCGAGGTCGACGTGATTCTTCACGGGGGGGAACCATTGCTGGCGGGGCCGGAGTTCATCGCCTATCTGGTACGGGCCATCCGCCGGCAGATGGACACGGGCAGCCGCGTCAACGTGAGCGTGCAGACCAACGGCATGCGCCTCGACGACGAGTTCCTGAAACTTTTCGAGAAACTCGGAATCCGGGTGGGCATCTCATTCGACGGTTACGCTGAAGCGCACGACCGGCATCGTCTTTTCCGCGACGGGAGAGGAAGTCACGACCAGGTCGCAGAAGCGATCCAGCGGCTGTCCGCCGGGCGATATCACAGCCTTTTCGGAGGGCTTCTCTGCACGATCGACGTACGCAACGATCCGCTGCGCGTTTATGAGGCGCTGCTGGCCTTCGACCCCCCGTCCGTCGACTTCCTGCTGCCACATGGGAACTGGTCGACCCTGCCGCCGTTCCGGGATGCCGAGTCGACCACGACACCATACGCGGACTGGCTCATCCCGATCTTCGATCGCTGGTACGGCCGGGCCGAGACCGAGATACGCCTTTTCACGGAGATCCTTCGCCTTCTGAGCGGCCACGGCTCCCGAAGCGAGTCGATCGGGTTGTCACCTGCTTTGCTGGCGGTCGTCGAGACCGACGGCAGCATCGAACAGTCCGACATCCTGAAATCCGCCTATCACGGCGCCGCCGCGACCAGCCTCCACGTGCTGCGTGATCCCTTCGACGCCGCACTGCGTCTGCCCTCACTGGTCGCCCGTCAGATCGGGGTCGAGGCGCTCTCCCCGACCTGTCGGGCCTGTGACGTCGTCGCCGTCTGCGGCGGCGGCCTCTACGCCCATCGATACGACGACGAATCAGGATTCCGCAATCCCAGCGTCTACTGCGCCGACCTCTATGCCCTCATCCGGCATATCCACCGGGTCTTCGCCGAAGACCTGATCAGGATGAGAGGCCATCGATGAGCGTCGCGTCTCACCACGTCTCCAGCGACTCCTTCTCCGCGTTGGCGTCGGGCGGTGGCGGCGCACCCGCCATGGCCGAGCTCCGGGCTGCCCAATACAGCAAACACCGCATGTTGCTGCGCGCGGTCGTGGAGACGTTTCCCTCGGCCCGGCGTGCCGCCGAAGCATTCGCCGTGCTGGCCGATCTGGAGGCCGGCGCCCCCCGGGCGGTCGGCCACGTGCTGCGCTACCCGGCCGTGGGGGCCTGGGCGGCCCAAGCGCTGCGCGGCACCGCCGACCCCGATCGGCTGACCGCCGTCGCCCTCGCCGCCGCCCACCTCGCCGGCCGCGAATACGCGCTGCCGGTGAGCTCCCGGCAGGGCTGGGTCACTCTGCCGTCGATCGGCGGATTCCCGGCTCGAGGCGTGTTCGATCTGGTCACCGGTCCCGACGGACTCAAGGTGGACGGGAGTCCAGTCGAAGGATGGCGGTCACTGGCCACCATCACCACCGGCGGTTTCGCCCTCACCGTCGATGACCTCGACCCGCATCGCTGGCCCGACGACGGCATCGACCTTCCCCGTATAGAGGCCCGGGAACGCGACCTCTGGCAGTCACTGCTCCGCGACGCCTGGCAGGTGCTGACCGAGCACCACTGGACCGTGAGAGACGAGGTCGCCACAGCCGTCACCGTCCTCACTCCCATCGGCGCCCCCAGCGACACCCCGCAGAGTGAGTCGTCTCGCGACGCGTTCGGCGCCATCGCCCTCTCGTCGCCGTCCGACGGGGTCTCGCTCGCTGAGACCTTCGCGCACGAGACCCAGCACGTGAAGCTGTACGCCCTGAACGACGTGGTACCCCTGCTGACGCCCGACAACGGCGACCTCTACTACGCCCCGTGGCGGCCCGACCCCCGACCCGCCCGTGGCCTGCTGAACGGAACATACGCCTACCTCGGGGTGACCGGATTCTGGCGCCGTCAGCGGCTCGCCGAATCCGGTGAGCGTGCCCACCTCGCCGACGTCGAGTTCGCACAGTGGCGTGACGCGGCGTACGAGGCGACCCAGGCCCTGCTCGCCGGCAGTGGTCTGACCCCGGAGGGTGCCGCGTTCACCCGGGGGATGGCCCGTACTCTCCACGCGTGGCTCGATGACCACGTCGACCCCGCGGCGCTCTCTCAGGCGCACGACGCCCAGGCGGCACGCCGGACCGCCTGGGAGAAGCGCAACGAGATGTCGTCTAGATCGGCTGGGGGTCGAAGTCGCAGTTGATCCGTCGCCCCTGCGCCGTGTAGGCGGCGTCGGGGTGGTTGACGCTGCCCAGGTCGTGGTAGCGGTTGAGCGTCTCTTCCTGCACCTTGTCGGCTTCGGAGGTGAGCCCGACGGCCCGGAGGTCGAGTGACAGGTTCGCCGCGCACGACAGGGTCAGGAAGTGGTCGGCGCCGAAGTCGTCCGACAGGCGTTTGTGCAGATCACGGCCGTCCTTGACGGCGTTGTCGAGCTCGCCTGTCGCGGCCAGGTCGGACAGCAGGTTGATGGCGCAGGTCACGGTGTAGTCGTGTTCCTGCCCCAGCCGTCTGGTGAGGGCGTCGACGATCTCCCGGTTGAGCTCGCGCGCCCCCCTGGCGTCTCCGCGCAGCCGGATCAGCACCGCGAGATTGCCGCGGCACGCGTGCGCGAACGGGTGGTCGGGGTCGAACACCTGGGGGTAGAGGGGCATGATCTCCAGGGCGAGCTGGTAGGCCTGGTCGAGATCGTCCTTGACCCGGTAGGCGTTGGAGAGGTTCACCGCCGCCGCCATGGTGTCAGGATGCTGGTCACCCAGCAGGTGCTTCAACCGGGTGTAGGTGGTGTGGGCCAGCTCGAGCGCCTCGTCGATGTCGCCACGTCGCCGTTTGGCGATCGAGAGGTCCTTGGCGGCCAGCAAGGTGTGGTGGGAGTCGAGGGTGAGCTGCTGCTTGCCGTAGTCGAAAGCGTCCTGGCCGAGGTCGACGGCCATCTCGTAGTCGCCGCACAGCCGGACCGCCCGGGACAACCCGCTCCAGGTGCCCAGCATCTGCGACCAGCCCACGCCGGTCCTCGCGGTGCTCAGATCGCGCATGAGCCGCTGGAACATGTCCTGCGCGGTGGTGTAGTCGCTCGTCAGCGAGTAGTCGATGGCCAGGTTGTGGCGTACGCGGAAGATGCTCGCCTGGTCGGGCTCGGCCACGGACAGGTAGGAGCGCAGCAGTTCGTCGTCCTGCTCCCGAGCCCGCTGGAATTCACCGCGGGCCCGCAGGGTGCTGCCGTAGCTGTTGGTCGCCCACAACGTTTCGGAATGGGTGGGCCCGAGCACTCGGCGCATCGCGTCGAGGGTGTCGTGGTCGGTGTCGTAGGCCTTGGAGTACTGGCCCATCCCGCGGAGGATGTTCCCGAGGTGCTTCCGGGCGACCAGGACGTCGATGTGGTCGGCGGTTCCTTCGCGCTCGGTCCACTTCGCGATGAGTTCCTCGACCCGGGAGCGCGCGAGTTCGTAGTTGCCGGCCCTGTAGAGGTAGCGCACGGTGTTCAGAGCGAACTCGCGCACGTTCGGGGTCGCGCACTCAGCGAGGTTGGAGTAGGCGATGTGCGGGACGAGTTCCTCGAACGCCTTCCAGTTGATCGTGTCTTCCGGGTCCTTCGGCGCACTGTGCGCCAGCAACAGGTGGACTTCGTGCCGGATGTCGTGCTGCTCCGTGGCGTTGAGCTCCTCCCGCAGGAGGGTCTGGATCAGTCGGTGGACCTGGATGGTGCGCGTCGCCGAGTCGATCTTCGCGAGCGCGTAGCGGCCCAGGACGCTGAGCGCCTTGGTGAGCATCAGAGGGTCGGCCAGGATGGGGGCGATACGCGGGGTCTCGGCCTCGGTGCCCTTCCGGAACACGTCACGGGGGATGGGCTCCGGGCCGAAGAAGGCGCAGCATCGCAGGACTTCGATCGCCTCGGGCAACCGCCGGCGGAGCTGGTGGACCGAGAGTCGCCAGGCGGCGGCCATCGACTGGGGGTAGTCGTCGGACTTGCCCATCTGCATCAGGGCGGTGGTCTGCTCCTCCAGATGCTCGATGTACTCGTCGATGGACATCGCCGTTTCGTACATGAGGGCGCCGGCCTGTTCCAGGGCCAGCGGCAGGTCGCCCAGTTTCTCGGCCAGCAGGCTGATCGTCTCGTCGGGCATCTCCCTGCGGATGCGGTTGCGCAGGAACGTCAAACTCTCTTCGCGGCTGAAGACGTCGACACCGACGCTCTGCACCCGATGAGCCCACAGGGAGTTGCGGGAGGTGATGAGCGCGTGTCCAGGCCCCGCGGGGATGTAGTCGCTGAGTGAAGAGGGCTCGTCGGCGTTGTCGAAGATGATGAGCCAGCGCCGGAAGGGCTCGCCCTTCTCCAGCGCCCGCTTGACGGCGCGAGCGGTCTCCTCGATGCCGAGACCGGAGCTCGGCGGCAGGTTGAGGTGGGGGGCCAGCGCCGCCAGCGAAGCGGGCACCAGTTCGCGTTTCTCGGCCGGAATCCAATAAACGACGTCATAGTGACCGCGGTAGCGCCAGGCGTATTCGATGGCGAGCTGGGTTTTCCCGACACCGCCCTGCCCCTGTAACGCCTGGGCCTGCGGTTCCAGCACGACCGCGCTCACCTGCGTGATGTTGTCGCGGAGCGACTTCAGAAGCCCCTCCCGGCCGGTGAAGTGGGGATTCTTCGGTGGAACTCTCTCCCACACCGTGGGTTGCCGGTCCGGAATGGCGTGTGCTGCCTGCGACCGTTCCACTTGAAACCTCCGCCCCTGCCCCACCACGGGAATCTGGGATTATGCCGCAATAGTAAAGCTTGATTCACGGTCCCGCTCATCACAGAATCGTAAGGAAGCATGGTGACGTTGCGGGAAGGCCTCCAGCGGGGGCGCCGGTCCTGAATCCGGGAAATGGATGCCCGTAACTCGCCCATGGGTGCGAGGAGAGCACATGCCCGAGAACATGAACGGCGGGATCATCGACTGCGGTTCGGTGTCGCTCAAAGAGCTCAGCTCGATGAGCGTCATGAGTCCGGCCCTTGCCTACGTCTGCGCCGAAGGCGAGCCGGTAGCCAGGTTCCAGAGCGCCGTTTAGCCGTTTAACGGTCAGGCCAAGCACACAGGCGAACGAACCGGCCCACTAACGATCAGAACCGATATATCGTGCCGGAAATGGCCGTGGGCCGGTTCGACCGCGAGGTGTTTCTTGCACGGAATGGACGACGACAGCTGGGATCGGCTGGTCTCTCAGCTGAAAAGCGGAGCGTGTACGCCGTTCCTCGGAGCGGGTGCCTGCGCCGGAGTGCTCCCATCTGGCGCGGAGCTCAGCCGCAAGCTCGCCGCCCAGTGGAGGTATCCGTTCCGGGACAAGGACAACCTCACGAAGGTCACGCAGTTCGGGGCGATGAAATACGGCGAGTCGGTGCATGCCAAGGAGGAGATCTGCAAGGAGCTGGCGACGGACGCCGCTCCTGATTTCACCGATCCCAGAGAACCTCACGCGCTGCTGGCGGACTTTCCGTTGCGCGTTTTCCTGACCACCAACTACGACGACTTCATCCTTCAGTCGCTGAAGGCCGCGGGGAAGACCCCGAACGTGGCACTCTGCCCCTGGAATCCCGGGATCGACTTCGACCGCGAGCTCTTCCGCTCCAAGGCCGGCTGGAAACCACAGCCTGAGACGCCCCTCGTCTACCATCTGCACGGCCGGTTACAGGACCCGACCTCCATCGTCGTGACAGAGGACGACTACCTCCAGTTCATCGCCAACCTGGCTTACGACCGGACCGCCGAGAAAAACGTCATGCTCCCGCCGGTCATTCTGGACGCCCTCACCAGACGCTCGCTCCTGTTCATCGGATACAGCCTGCAAGACTGGAACTTCCGGATCCTGTTCGACGGTCTGCAACGTGCCGTACCGGGGATCAACCGACGCCGGCACGTCAGCGTCCAACCGGCGCCGAAGGTGAAGAGGTCCGAGGTACAGGGCCTGCAACGCCGCATGGAGCGGTATTACGAAGACTGGAAGATCTCGATTTTCTGGGGAACGGCGGCGGAGTTCTGCGAACAACTTAGAGGGCGGTTGACGTGAAGCGGGGCAGCGAAGGCATGATGGCGCACGAGCCCTATGTCGGCCTGCGGGCCTTCCGCGCCGAAGACGCACACCGGTTCTTCGGCCGGGATCGTGAGGCTCAGGAAGTCGCCTATCACTGGCAGGCGAACCGGCTGACGATCCTGCACGGACCCTCGGGCGCCGGAAAGACCTCGCTGCTACAGGCGGGGGTGCTGCCGATCGTGCGGGCCGAGTCGAACGACGTCCTGCCCGTCGGCCGGGTCTCCTACCGTTCGGCCTTCCCGGCGGCCGAGGGATCGATCTATCCGACCGCGGCGCTGCCTCCCCACCACAATCCCCATGTCTTCGCCCTGCTGTCGGCATGGGCGCCGGGCGAGGCACTCAACCGGCTGGCCGGTCTGACGCTCGAAGGCTTCCTGCGCAGCCGTCTTCCCCGGCAGGACCCTTTCGGCGATCCGGTGCCGGTCCTGCTGGCCGTCGACCAGGCCGAGGAGCTCTTCGACGGTGTCGCCCATCGTCAGCTGTACCGTGAGTGGTTCTTCGACCAGCTCAAACGCGCGCTCGACGCGGACGAGAACATCCGGTTGCTGATGTGCGTCCGAGACGAACATCTCGCCTCGATCCTCCCTCACTGTCCCGAGCTGGTCGGAGACGATCACCGGCGAGTCCGGCTCGGCCCGCTCGACGCCGAACAGGCCGGCGAGGCCATCGAGGGACCTGTCCGGGGCACGGGCCGTCACTTCGATGATGCAGCGATCGGCAAGCTCCTGCGTGACCTCCACACGGGGGACACCCCCGTGCGCGAGCAATGGCGGTTCGAACCCACCCGCCTTCAGGCGGCCTGCACGATGTTGTGGCGTTCGCTTTCACCGGGCATCCGGATGATCAAGGAGAACCACGTCGGAGAGGTCGCGGCGGGCGACAAGCAGGTGACCTCGTTCTGCGAGGCGATGGCTGGAGAGGTGGCGGCCGATCATCTCAACGGCGATTCCGGCCGGTTGATGGTCTGGCTGGCTCGCACGTTCGTCACCCAGCTCGTCACCCGGCGCCGGGTGACGGTCCGGGAGAGGACGACGGCAGGCATGCCCCACGCGGTCATCGATGCCCTCAACCTGCGGGGCGTGCTCCATCATGATCGGGCGGGTTGGTGCGAACTGTCGCACGACGGGCTGATCCAGCCGATTCTTCAGGCGGCCGGCCCGGTCGACCTCGCCTCTCCCGGCACCGACCCCGACGATCTCCTGGGTACGGCCGACCTGGCCGTCCGTGACCGCGACTTCGAACAGGCCAAGTCCATCGCGGCGGAAGCCCTGAGCCAAGCCGCCGGGGATCAGCGGATGAGCGCGGAGATCCACTCGTTCCTGGGGAACATCGCTCACCACGAGAAGCAGTACGACACCGCGATCGATCATTATCGCGAAGCCGCGATGATCTTCGAGGCCCTCAGCGCCCTTGAGGCGGTGGGCCGGCTGCTGGTGGGTATCGGCCGGCTGCGTCTCGCCCAGGGGCTGCCCGCGCTGGCCGTCGACGAACTCACGGCGGCCCTCAGCCGATACCCCAACGACCTCAGCATCAAGACCGCACTCGCCTGGGCACTGTGGCACGACGGCGCTCCCGACGCCGCCCGCGCGGCCGTGACCGACGTTCTGGAGGAGGACGGCAGCGCTCTCGACGCGCTCCATGCCCGAGGTGAGATCCTCGCCAGCATGGGCGAGGCCCGGGCCGCGCTGCACGACTTCGAGCGGGCCACGCCCCTCCAGTGGCCCTCGACCAAGGCGGCCCATGCGCTGGCCCTGGTGATGACGGGCCAGGAGTCGGTCCAGGAGATCGACAAGGAGATCGCCGAGGCGCTCGCCGACGCCCCGGACAGCGGCCCCGTACGCCTTTACGCGGCCTGGATCGAATCGAGACTGGGCCATTCCGGGGTGGCGCGCGACCACGCGCTGCTCGCGCTGAACTCGACCGCTCCGGCCCTGCCGAGCCATCTCTCGCGACAGGCGGAGGAACTCACCGCGCCGGGGTGAGCAGCTGTCGCCAGCGTGGCATCGCGACTGAGGCGCAGACCGCGGCCGCTATCGTGAAAGCGAGAATGAACCTGGTCGCTTCGCCGCTTGTCTGGACGCTGGCCAACCAGCCGCCCAGTGGGGCCGCCACGCATACGGCCGCGTGCGACGCGAGTCGGTGGACACTGACCACACGGCCTAGCATCGACCGCTCGACCTCGCGCAGTTCGTACATCCGGATCGACACGTTCATCAGTGAACCGGTGCATCCTGTCACCAATGTCGCCAGGCCGTAGTACATCGGATCGGTGAGCGTGGTGATCATTAATGCGAACACCCAGATCCACATCTGCGTCACCAGGGCCGTGGTGCCGGGTTTGATGCGCTTCTGAACCCATGGGAATCTCGCCAGATTGGACCCTATCGCTCCGCCGAATCCTCCCGCGGAGAGTATGATTCCCACCAGAATGGGAGAAAGATTCGCCGACCCGGCCATGAAAATGATGATGACCGTGTTGATGGCCAGATTCGTGGTCGTCGTGGCGAAGATCGCGTGTTTCATGAAACGGTGCCGGCGTAGCTCTTGGATTCCGCTTCTTATCTCGCCCAGGAGCCGCTGGTAGCTGAGGCTGCGCATACCCGCCATCAGCTGCCGAAAACTGGTCGCCCGTGGTTCGTGATTTCTTCGGCGGCGGGATATGGCCGACAGAAATCCGGTGGAGCAGAGGAACAGGAGAGCGTTCACCGCAAGGGCCACCGGCGCCCCGAAGTGGTAGAGCAGGCCGCCGAGAGGTCGTCCGGCGAGCACCGCGAAGTGCACGCCGCTCTCGCTGGCGACCAGCCTGCTGTTCATGGAGTCGCGCGGAATAAGGCGGGCGAGAAGTGCTGTCTCCGCCAGTGAATACGTGACTCCGAAGCCGCCTTCCAGAAATGCCGCGATGATGATATGAGTTATCGTCACATCATCGAGCAGGATTGCGAGCAATACGGTGGCGATGGCGAATGCGCGCCCGGCCTCGGTGAACAGCATGATCGATCGGGGATCGACCCGATCAGCCAGAAGCCCGGCCGGCATGTAGAAAAGCAGTCCGGGAACGGTGAGCGCAAAAGTCACCAGGCCGATCTGCATGGGTGACGCGCTGATGACCGTCAGGGCGAGCAGCGGGTAGATGATGCCTACTGTTCGTGACCCGATCGTCGAGACGGCCACGCTGATGAGGGCGCGAACGAAATTAGACCGCCGACGTTTCTGCCGCCTCCTCGGAGGCTCATGTCTTCGGCGTACGGCTTGTTCGTTTCTTCCCTTGGACCTGCATGCCTTGTCGCTCAGGTGAGGGGAGGCGACCGGAGAGTACAAATTACTCTCCTTTTCGGCCGGACGTAGCGAGGGCAGCAAGAAGTACACCACGCCCGTAGCGGCCAGGTGCCATATGGTGCCTGGCCATGCTGACGCCTGTCCGAACACCAGAGGTTTTGAAGCATAGTGGTGAATCGGCGTTCTAGACGTCTTTTTGCGAGTCATCGGGTGGCGTCAGGTGATCGGCGTGCCGCCGGTCACGGGCAACCCCCCAGTCAATCTGCGCGTACCCGGATTGTCTGCTTATCGTATTTCGATTCGGCAAAGATGTGCCGCTGTGGGCGACTCTTGGGGCTGGGCACTCTTCCCTTCTTGGAACATATGCGAAGACTGAGCACAAAGTACAGTAAAGCGGGGATTTCCGAGCTGCTGGTGCTAGGAGGAATCTTGACCGTGATGGTGGTCGGGCCCGGGGGCAGGAAGATCGCGGTCGATGAGAGGGGATCACCCGACGGATCTCCGGTGATCCTGCTCCACGGAACTCCCGGCAGCCGCGTCGGCCCGGCGCCGCGTGCCGCGGTTCTCTATCAGCTCGGCATCCGGCTGATCACCTTCGACCGTCCCGGATACGGCGCCTCCGATCGCGACCCCGGCCGCACGATCGCGAGCGCGGCCGCGGACGTGGCGGCCATCGCCGACTGCCTTGGCCTCGATCGTTTCGCCGTCGTAGGGCGTTCGGGAGGCGCCCCTCACGCATTGGCGTGCGCGGCCCTGCTGCCCGACAGGATCGTCCGTGCCGCCGCTCTCGTCGGGCTGGCCCCTCGGGCTGCCGATGGACTCGACTGGTTCGACGGCATGACCGCCTCCAACGTCCGTGAGTTCACCGTGGCCCGGGTCGGGCTCCCGGCGGTCGCGGCCAGTCTCGGGGCGGCGGCGGAGCGGATCAGGGCCGATCCCGCCAGCAAGATCCATGGGCTGACCCTCGAGGCGCCGGAGTCCGATCGGCGCGTCGTCGCCGATATCGGCATCCGGCGCATGCTGCTGCGCAACTTCGCCGAAGGGCTCCGCTACTCGAGCGACGGCTGGGTCGACGACGTGCTCGCGTTCTGTACCGACTGGACCTTCGATCCGGCCGCCATCCGCGTGCCGACCCTGGTGTGGCACGGGGAGAACGACGTGTTCTCGCCGGTGAACCACGCCCGATGGCTCGGACGGCGCATCCCCGGGGCCACACTGCACATCGAACGGGGAGCCGCCCATTTCGGAGCTCTCGACATCCTCCCGGAAGTGTTCGTCTGGCTGACCTCCGATCACGTCGGCTGAGGCTCCAGGTCGCGGTTGATCCGCCGCCAGTTCTTGAGTGAGATCACCACCGGATGGGTGTCACCCAGCTTGTCGATCATCGTGTCGAGCGTGCTCGCCTGGAGCTCGCCGGCCAGCGCGGTTCGTCCCGACTCCAGCAGAGTGATCGCGAGATCGGCCTGGCAGACGAGCGTGTCGGGGTGACGGGCCCCGAGCGTCTTCGTGAGACCCTCGAACGCCTCCCGCAGCTTGGCTTCGGCGCGCTTGTGGTCACCCAGGTCGGACAGGCAGTTGGCGACGTTGATCGTGCACGACAGAGTGAACGGATGGGTGGCCCCCAGGTGCCCGCGGAAACCCTCCAGCGTCTCCTCACTCAGCGCCAGCGCCTCCTCGGGGCGGCCGAGCCCGCGTAGATAGATCGACAGATTGTTGGACGCCACCTGGGTGTAGGGGTGCCGGGGCCCCTGTCGGCTGATGTAGTCGTGGCGGGTCAGCTCAGCCACCTGGTAGGCCCCCTCCTTGTCGTTCAGCGCCGAACGGCAGGACGCCAGCTCCAGCAGGGCGGCGGGTGTCTCCAGCGACGATGGGAAGAGACGCTCGAACTTCTCGGCCACGCGCTGGGCGATGACCAGGGCCTCCTCCTGCTCACCCGCCTTGCGGAGCGAGACCGACAGGCTCTTCTCGGCGCGCATCAGCTCGATGTGGTCGTCGTCGACCGCTTCGCGATACTGGGCGAGGGTCGTCGCGAGCCAGTCGGCCGACTCGCGGTAGTAACCGGCTTCGCGCAGGTCGCGACCGAGGTTCTGAGCGGTGCTCAGGGTGTCGGGGTGGAGGGCGCCGATGACGCGGCTCATCCGGTCGTAGGTGTCCTCGTCGAGGTCGCGGGCGTTGAAGCAGTCTCCGACCAGCCGATAGGACACCGCCAGGTTGTTGGCCGCGTTCAGAGTCCGGTTGTGGTCTTCACCGTAGAGCTCACGCCAGAGCTCGTACGTCTTCTGGTCGAGCGCGAGGGCGCTTTCGAACTCTCCGGCCGCACGCAGGTCGGCGCCCAGGCCACCACGAGTGAGCAGGGTATGGGGGTGGTCGAGGCCGAGCAGGTCCTGCTGTTGCTGCAGGGTCCACTCACTGAGCTGGCGCGACTGGACGAACTTGCCGAGAGCACGGTGGGCGTTCCCGATGTTGTAGAGCATCAGCAGGCGTTGCCGCTCGATCTGGCCGAACTTGCCCTCCCAGAAGTCGGCCAGGCGCTGACCGAGGTTGACCGCGCTCGTGTACTCGCCACGTCGGCAGTAGTAGCGGACCCGGTCGATCAGCAGCTTCCGAGTGTCCTCCTCGGTGCAGTTCTCCGCTTCAGAGGACAGCAGGTGAGGCCAGATGATGTCGTACCGCGGCCAGTTCGCGGGATCGTCCACCTCGCCTTTACGCGGTCGCGCGCCCACCAGGATGTGGTGCACCTCATGGGACGTCGCCTCGATCTCCTCGGTGGTCATCTGTCCTCTGATGACCGTCTGGACCAGGCGGTGCAGCTGAATCGTGTTCGTGGCGGGGTCGACCTTCGCCAGGGCGAACCGGGTCACCTCCCGGATCAGCCGGCCGAGCATCACCTTCTCGCCCCGAAGGCTGGGGTCGTGCGGCAGCAGGGAGCGCATCATCTCGTCGCTGTAGACCAGCTCCTGAGAGATGGGCTCAGGAGAGAAGAACGCGCAGAGCTGAAGAAGCCGGACCGCGCCGGGGGAGCGCTCCTTCAACTGGGCGAGTGAGATGTTCCACGTCAGCGCCACGGGAAGCGGGTATCCGCGCGGAGGCTCCGTCAGCAGGATCTCGGCGCTCTGGCTGTCGAGCTGTTCCAGGTACGTCGACGCGGAGACCCCGGTCTCCGCCAGCCACGCCGCCGCCTGCTCGATGGCAAGGGGCAGATGCCCCAGCGCGTCGGCGACCCTCAGCGCTTCGTCCCGTTCGAGCGTCGGAACCCGGCGGACGAAGTGCTCGAGACTCTCCTCCTCGGAGAACACGTCGACTTCGAGCGGGGTCGCGACGTCGGTCCAGGAGCGGTTACGGGAGGTCACCAGGACGTGGCCGGAGCCGCCGGGAAGGTACTCCTGCAGCTGATCGGAGTCACGCGCGTTGTCGAAGATCAAGAGCCAGCGCAGCTGCCCGATCCGCAGCGCCTCCCGGGCGGCCTCGGCGCCGGCCACGACGCTGTCGCCGTATCGGATGTTGAGCTTGGTGGCGAGTTCCGCGAGCGCGGTGTTGATCAGGTCGGGCTGTTCCGCGGAGATCCACCACACCAGGTCGTAGTCGGCCCGGAAGCGGTGCGCGTACTCCAGCGCGACCTGCGTCTTGCCCACGCCGCCCAGACCGTGCAGCGCGATCGCCTGCTGGGGCAGGGCCACCGCGCGGTTGCTGCCGACGAGCTGGTCGCGCAGCGTCTCCATCGCGGTGCTCCGGCCGGTGAACGTGTTGTTCCGGGGGCCCACGTTCCAGATCGGCGGTACGGCGCCCGGGAATCGCGAGCCGAGCTGGAGCTGGTCGCTCGGGTAGTCGCGCGGGTCGCGGCCGGCTGCCCGCAGCACGGCTTCCGTCGCCTGCTCGGGAGTCAGGCGCAGCAGATCGACAGGCGGCTGGTCACCGAAGAGCGCCGTCATGCGCACGTCGGCGACCCGAAGCGCGGTGATCTGCCGAGGGTTCAGCAGGTCCGTCGCGGCACGCGGGCCGCCTTCCTCGCCATTCAACGCTCGCATGTACGCGGGTGAGAGCACCGCCATGACCTGCATGTGCGGATCGGTCGGCGTCTCCGACGCGAAAGGCGAGATCGCCCGGGGCACCACCCGGCAGCCCGTGCGTTCCAGCACCGAGCTGATCCAGTCGGCCCACATGCGGTCGTCGGCGACGTAGCTCAGCAGGATGTCGGCCTGCTCGGCCGGCTGCCGGCGGGTGAAGGCCTCCAGCCACCGGGTTCGCAGCGACTCCTCCATCGGCGGCAGCGAGGTCACCTCGCCTTCGGTGACCGCGGTGGTCAGCCGCTCGTACGCGGCGAGTAGCGACGTCGGCGACCCGGCTCCGTCGCCGAAGGTCGCCAGCGTCTCTTCGAACGCGTAGAAGCGCTTGTACGGGATCTCAACGGCGCCCCAGTATCGGTTGCGTTCTTCGGCCGTCATGTTCTTCGGCAGGTGGTCGAACCGGGCGCGGGCGAGTTGCCGCCCGGCGTCCAGTTTTTCCTTCTCCCCGTCGTCGATGCGCATGGGCACGGGCAGGATGCGGATCGGGCGGGTGCGGATGCGCTCGTCGATGTAGTGGGCGATCTTGGCAGCGCCCTCGATGCTCTGGTCGGCCATGGTGAAGCAGTCGACGAGCACATCGGGCAGGTGGATCGTGCAGATGTCGGCGATGTCACTCAGCCCGGTCCGGCTGTCGATCAGGGTGTAGTCGTAGTTGGCCTTCATGTCGGCCCGCAGCGCGTCGAAGAAAGGCCCCCCGCCGAGCCGTTCGTAGAGGTTGTCCCAGTCGAAGGTCGACACCAGCGACGAATAGTCGCGGTTCTGCTGTCCTGCGGAGATGAAGTCGAGGGTGCCTTCGCCGAGGAACTCCCAGTCGATGGACACCGCGTGGGGCATCACTCTGGCGTACTCGAGGTGCCAGTCGGCGGCCCGCTGCTGGGGCCGGATGGCCGCCCATACGTAGTTGTTGATGATGTCGATCACCCCGGTGGTGGAGGTGATCACCCCCTCGTTGAGGAAAGGGTGGAAGAACTTGTGCAGGCCCGGCGATTCCAGGTCCCAGTCCACGACGAGCACGCGCTTCCCACTCGCGGCCAGGATCCAGGCCGTGTTCGCCAGCGCCATCGTGCGCCCGGTTCCACCCTTGTACGAGTAGAACGTGACGATGCGGCCTTCCTCGTCAACCATCGGGACCCTCCGCGTCCATCAGTCGTAATTTCCGGGTGTGCTGTCCCTCGGGGGGATAGGGCTTGGCCTTCCTGAGGAACTGGTTGCCCGCCCGGCTCAAGGCCTCGGGAAAGGCCCGCCCGAACGAGGAGAAGTCGTCGATCCATTCGGTGTAGGGATCGGACAGCCGCTTGCCCAGAGTCGCGGCGAGTGTCGACCGGAGATGCGGCGCGCGTGTCTGGGTCTCCTCGTCGAGGAGGTTCCACGGGATGATCACGCTCACCCAGGGCAGCTCGGCCTGGTCGAACGCGGCCAGGGCGGAAAGGCACGACGGCTCCGTCAGCGCCCACGGATCGATGATCAACACTCCGGGTCCGCTGGGCTGTTTGCCCGTCACCAGGTCGGGAGCGAAGGCGGAGAGCGAGCCGATCTCGGCCCGGAAGCCGTGCGCGTAGGCCATCTCCATCGCATAGGAGCAGAGCGAACGGCCGTGGTCCTCGTTGCGGTAGGGATTCCACTCCTCCGGGACGCGACCGTAGTAGTAGGCGCTCCGGCCATGGGGGAGTCGTTCGAGGTCGGGAGCGACGATGGTCAGGGTCATCGGCCGTTCGGCCTCGAAGTCCTCGAACGCGCTCGGCAGCGCACCGAAGTCGAGGGGTTCGGTCGGCCGTATCCAGGTCGCTTCGCCGACCTGGACGATGCGCCGGGCCAGTTCCCAGGTGGCGAGCTGGTATTGAGGGCGTCGGCGGCTCAGCTTCGTCAGACCGTAGAAGCCCTCGTCGCGGTAGCGGCTGCCCAGATCTTCATGGGCGAACTGGATGGAACGGGCGACCTGGGGGAGTCTCTCGGGCTCCATGGGCGTCCACAACGCCGGGATGATCGCTTCGGGCCGATGGCCGTCTGGGCCGAGTTGGTTGTTGACCCGCTGCAGGAACGCCGTCCACTCACGGCCGCAGTTCGGACTCACGAAATAGCGAGGGCTGTACAGCGGAACGAAGACCCGGCAGGTGGCCAGCGCCTCGGCCAGGCGTTTCTGCCAGATGTGACCGGAGAGAAGGCCGGTGTCCATGAACCCGGCCATCGAGGCGTCGGTCAGATTGGTGAGCTCGAGAATGTGGTCGCGGAGATCGTTGAAGAGTTTGGTGACCCACTGGTTCGGCTTACGCTCGGGTCCGTTCGGCGGAGTGTGGGCGTAGCTGAGGAAAAAATAGGGGCCGGGTGGCTGTGGAGCCGACTGTTGTGCCATCCGCCTCCCTTCTCTTGCTCACTGTAGAGACCGGGCCGTCCTGAGCGAGAGTACGTGGAACCTCATTCTTCGCCTGTCGCTTCCGCCTCATCCGCATGACGGCGAAATACTCTGCCGAACGTCCAGGTGCGCACATATCCCGTGGTCCGGAAGCCGTGCCGAGCTCGGCGAAGTCGCTGTCATCGAAGATGACGTCGGAGAATTCTTGCCTTTCTGGCCGTCGTTGTCCGTCACTACGCAACGGTAGAGCCTGGTTGGAAAATGTCGATATAGGTAGCGACATTCGGCCAGGTGGAAAACGGTGCAACGGGCGATCCCAACGCCCGACAGGAGTATGCGAGCGCCGACCTCGCAGAGCCGACAGTGGAGAGTCCCCCTGCGATGACCTGCCGGATGGATGAATCGACGGCTGTCGGGGCTGGCGCGGCGAAACGAGTTCAGCGAGTGCCGCTGCGCGTCGACGGCATCATCGCCGGAACTCCCGTTCGGACTCGCCTCGGGAGCGTTTTCCGGTAACCGGGGTTGGCCGCGCTGACGCCGGCGCTTCCCGAACCGATGGAATCGTCAGGGCTCTGACGACCATTGGTGCGCCTCCCTCCACTCAGCCCGGGCCGGCGGAGAGAGGAGCGCACCGTTGTCGTCACGGTTGTGACTGGAACGCCCTGTGGTGGGCGGCTGCGGACGCGCGGGCCAGTTCGAGGACGTCTTCGGGCAGTGGTTCGGTCAGCCACGGCGCAATGGTGGTCCGCATACGCGCGACGAAATCCCCGCCCAGATCCGTCAGCGCGCCGCTGTTGGCAAGTGTTTCGATCGCCTCAGCCGTCTGCGCGCGCCAGCGCGCGAACTCGTGGCGGGCGGGATCGGGTTCGACGTGCCGCCTCCGCCGCCAGTAGTCGGCGACTGCGATGTGGGCGTAGGTCCCCTGCAGCAACCCTTCGAGGGGCCGAGGATCGGGACGCCACGGGGCGTAGAACAGGCGTTCGTCCTTCTCTTCGTAGAGATCGACGACATCGAGAATCGCGCCCAGCTTGACGTGCTGGAACTCGTGGATGATCAGCAGGGCCAGCGTCGCGGCGTCGGAAGGCAGCGCTGCGGCGACCGCGCCGAAGGCGTGGCGGGCGGTCGAACTGACGTCGCGACCGGCCTCGGCGGGCATCAGCGGCACCAGCGTGGACAGTCCGTCGCGCAGCCCGGGCAGGTAGTCGGGGTAGTCGCGCTCGATGAGTTTCCAGGCGCCGTCGAACGCTTGCTGCCAGTCGGCCAGTTCGTCGCGGTCGAGGCGGCGCGAGGCGGGCCACTGGTGACAGTGGCGATAAGGGTCGGCGTCCTCCAGGACGACGCTGTGCTCCCCGGAGGTGAGCCGCCGCACGGGCCACCATTCGCCTTCGCCGTCGAGCGTGGTGACCTGACCGCCCTCCACCACTATTCCGACGTGGTCGCCGCTCACGTTGGCGAGCGCGCCTACGGTGGGCAGGTACATCACACCGTCGGAGACCTCGGCCCGGATCTTGAGGGAGGTTCCCGCCCGGCACGCGACCGCGGCGGCGATGTTGCGCAGGTATCGGGGAGAGGCCTTGCCCTGAAGGCAGTCGATCGCCCATACCCGGACGTAAGGATGGGCGAACACGGCGTCGGCCAGGCCGGGGAAACTGTCGTCGAGGTCGGCCAGCGCGTCGAAGCCCTCCGGCTCCGATGGACCCACTGCGGTCATCAGCACCCGCCGGATGCTCATCTGCGGTCCGGCCAGCGCGTCGATCTCGGCAGCACCGCCGTAGCCGCTGGCAAGAAGCTCGAGAGCCTTCACGGGCAGATGGTGTGCCTGCATAGTCGTCGCCTCACGAACGTGACTGATCAGCTTGAAGAGGTCCATGCAGTAGACGCTCGGGTTGTCGAATGAGTTGTCGCGGTAGCGGTGAGGATAGAGACCTCCACCGCAGCTCGACACCACCGGACACGACCGGCACTGGTCGGCCAGACCTGCGATTCCGGTCTGCCGTGCGCCGATTCCCGGGTGGGCGGCCACTTCGTCGAGGGAGTTGCCGAAAACGTCGAACCCCGTGGCGGCGGCCCCGTCGAAGGCGACCTTCAGTGAGTCGACCTGTTCGTAGGAGCCGTCGGTGTCGACGACGACGAGGGTGCTCGGCTCCAGGCCGATCGCCTCGCTCAGGCTCGACCCGCCGTAGGAAGTGCGCAGGATGGACTCGAACAGGCGGATCCTGATCGGTCGCCCGTCGCTCTCCCAGCGGTCGTAGATGCGGCCCAGCCAATCGGCGTAGTCGGTCTCGGATCGGCGTGGAGGAGGCTCGTCCCAGGTCGCGTGGGGCAGGAGGAAGTCGACCTTCGGAGGGCTGAGGTGGCACAGCGCCTCGTAGACCCGGATCGGATCGTTCAAAGTGTCGATCGTGCAGAGAATCCCGCTGAAGAGGTGAGGGCTCTCCCGCTGGAGCAACTCGATGCTGCGGACGACCTTTTCGTAACTGCTACGGCCGTCGGCGTAGAGGCGGTGGCGGTCGTTGGCTTCCTGGTCGCCGTCGAGGGATATTCCGATTTGGACCGAATGTTTTTCGAAGACCTGGAGATAACGTTTGCTGAGCAGAACGGCGTTGGTGTGTATCTTGAGTTGGACTTCGGTTTCCCCGTCAATGCGTTCCCGCAGTGTCGTGGCTATTTGGTCGAGCCGCTCCGGCCCTGCCAGAAGCGGCTCGCCGCCGTGCAGAATGACCGAAACTTCGCTCAGATTGCGTGATCTCGCATGTTCCGCGATTCGTTCTGCTATTTGAGTGATAGTATCGAGGGAGACCACCTTGGGGCGATTGCGCCACGATTGGTCGGCATGCTCGTAAACATAGCAGTGATCGCAGGCGAGATCGCACCGGCTGTGTACTTTTAGTACAAACTGCCGAAGTGCAAGGCGGGACCCTGTCATTCAGTCCGTCCGAGTCGAGGCGAAATCAGATTGAAGCCTGGAAAGCGGCGACGCTCACGCGTGTCTCCGGCATGAGTCTGTTTAGCATCTTCGCCGTTTCGAGGCCATTGTATTTGGCCGTTTCCCGCAGCGTCTGCCTGCTCACATTGGTGACTGAGCAAGTGACTTCCGTAGTCCCATTGTTCATTTCTCGGGCCCCTTGTTAGGACTCCGATGGGAACCTGTTTCGATGAGGCGGATCAGGAACCATCGGGCTCGTTGACGTAGCAAGCCCCGGGGACTGACACGTCGAGTCACCGAGGCTAATCAGGACATACCACCGATTCGGTCACGTTAGGGACATGAGGGTGGCATGCTTCGACATTGTATATAGTCGATCCGCACCCTGCTTTGGGCCGGAACTGACTTACGGACAGCGCTCTCGTGGTGCGCCTGGCGGAATCGTACGGGATAGCAGTGCCTTCCGGTCCCATGGACCCGTTGCGACTCGGTACGTAGGGCGGCTCTTGGAGTTCTGGACGTATCGAGCTGGGGCATTATGGCCATCGTTGTGTGGTGGTCGAGACCGCACTGTGGCACTTTGGTGATGTGAGCGGCCGGCCGGGCCGCCGGCGCGGAGTGGGGACGGCCGGACCGCTTTTGGGGACCTCTAGTCCTCGCCTGGGTGATCGTCGAGCGGACATCCCGTGGCCGAGCCGGCTCGGAGGAGGCGCTCTATTAGCTGTTCTTCTTCCGGAGCCAATGGCTCGTCGCGGTGGAGCGGTTTTCTCTTTTCTGTGGGTCGCCTCGGCATGATGACCCCTTGATCTCGTGATTTCCCTCGTCCCCCGGGAGTATATGGCGGGAGGGCGCAGTCGTGTACTCAGGATGTGTTATCGGAAACGAGCAGACGGTTCAGAGTCCGAACACCGAATTCCAGGCCCTCGACCGGCACTCTCTCGTCCACGCCGTGGAATAGTCCGAAATAGTCGAGTTCGGTGGGAAGAAGCAACGGGGCGAATCCGTACCCTTTGATGCCGATGCGGGCGAACGACTTCGCGTCGGTTCCGCCCGTCATCACGTAGGGTACCGGGCGTGCCAACGGATCCTCAAGGCGCACGGCGTCGCACAGTTCGTTGAACAGTCCACTGATGGGGGCGGAGGGGCCGTCCTCGAAGTTGATGAACTCACGGGTGATTCGAGGGCCCAAAAGCCGGTCGATGGTAGCCAGGAATTCGTCTTTCAATCCGGGGACGAAACGTCCGTCGATTCCCGCCTCAGCTGTCCCAGGAATTACATTGATCTTGTATCCGGCGTTCAGCATGGTCGGATTGGCGGAATTCCTGATCGTGCCCTTGAACAGGGCGGCCGCCTTCGGGGGCACCTCAGCCAGGTGCGCCGGATCGATCTCCATGCCGAGGACGCCGGACAGTTCCCTGATCATGGCCGAGACCTCCGGCGTGAGGTGGATCGGCCACTCGTAGTCGGCCACCCGTGCCAGCGCCCGCGCCATCTCCGCGACCGGGTTGTCGACAGGAGGCTTCGACCCGTGCCCCGCCACCCCGTGCGCCGTCACCTTCATCCACGCCGTCCCCCGCTCCCCGACCCCGATCGGGTAAACCCGCACCCCCGACGGCATCGTCACCGAGAACCCCCCGGACTCCGAGATCGCCTCCGAACACCCCTCAAAGAGGTCGGCATGCTCGGAGACCACATACCGCGACCCGAACTCCCCAGTAGCCTCCTCATCAGCGAGAAAGGCCAGCACGAGGTCCCGCCGAGGCCGCACCCCCTGCCGCACCCACGCCAGCGTCATCGCCAGCGACCCCTTCATGTCCACGGCCCCGCGTCCGTGCACGTAGCCGTCGGCGATCTCCCCGCTGAAGGGGTGCAGCTTCCAGTCGGCGGGGTCGGCCGGCACCACGTCGAGGTGCCCGTGGATCAGCAGCGCGTCGGGAGAGTCGCCGGGCACCCGGCAGACCACGCTCGCCCGCCGGGGCGCGCTCTCGACCAGGACGGGGGAGAGCCCGACCTCGGAGAGCAGCCCCGCCACGTACTCGGCGGCCTCCCGCTCCCCGGGCCCGGGGTTGGTGGTGTCGATGCGGATCAGCTCGGAACAGATCTTGGCAGCCTCACTCATGATCCAAGCCTTACCTGATTGAGCATCCCCCTACTCACGCCACCCCACCAGAAGCACGCCAAGCTCCGGATATGCGGAGGAATCTGCTGATCTATCAGGGCCCCGGCGCGCCGCCCACCCCGGAGGGCTGGCACGCCATCAGGACCACCCACCACGACCCGCGCAGCCTCTGCCGCTGGATCGACGCGCGCTGGGAGGGCGGGCGGATCGCGCTGGTCGCCCACGGCACGGCCGGTCTCGTCTTCCGCCACGCCTACCTGGTCGCCAACGGCGACGACGACTCCCGCGAGCACCGCCCGTGGGCCAGGCACGTCTCCCGTATGGTCCTCCTGGCCTGCCCCAGCCGGGGCGCGGGCCTCGGGCGTTTCCGCAGGGGCGGCGCTTACGTCACCGACCTGCGCATCCGCTGGGTCGACCACTTCGACCGCACCACCGACCCGGTCAAGATGGTTCAGATCAACGGGCCGTCGGCGAACCGCGACGACTGCGTGGACGTCGAGCAGTTTCCCAACGCCCGGCTCGTCACCACACCCGACGTCTTCGACAACCGGGCCATCCTCGACGCGGTCGTCGGCCGCTTCCAGCCCACCACACCCCCGTCACGGCCGGCGCCTCAGCCCACGGAGTTCCTGCTCACCCCGTACACGAGACTGAGCACCTTCCTCGACCTGTACGCCCAGACCTACGCCCTCCACCGCCACGCCGGCCTGAGCGTCACAGCGGTCGAAGGGGGCGCCAGAACCCTGGCGAAGGCCCTGAGCCGGGTGCCGTCCCTCAGATTCGACACGGTCCGGCTGGACCGCCCGGCCCTCCCGCCCGACTTCCCCTGGCAACGGGTCGTCGAGCGGGAACAGGCCGACCACATCACGCGCACCGGATAGGCGCACACCGGCGGCGCCCAGCGGAGCGCCCCCTACAGGTAGAGCCCCGTTTCCACCGGGGTCTCCTCCGGAACCACGCCCGCCTTCAGCGCGAACATCTCCGCCAGCGTCAACCCCCCAGGCCCGACCCTGACAGAAGACCCCAGCCACGCCGAAGCCTCGTCGGCCTGCATACGCCCGACTTCGATCTGCGCCAGACACCGCCCCGGCCGCACCACCGCGGGATGCAACCGCTGCAGATCCTCATTGGTGGTCACAGCCACGAGCACATCCCGCCCCTGCCCCAGCAACCCATCGGTCAGGTTGAGCAGCCGGGAAAGCCCCTGCCCCGCAGAAAGTTTGGCCTCGGCCCGGATCAGCTCGTCACAGTCCTCAAGCACGAGAAGCCGCCACTTCTTCTCGTCATGGTCAGGGCAGTCGCACCCGACCGCCACCTCCATCAGATACCCCGGGTCGTTGAACAGCCGCTCGGGGTCGAGCACGCAGTCGACCTGGCACCAGGCGCGCCACTCCCGCGCGAGCGTCCGCAGCAGCGTCGTCTTCCCTGTCCCGGGCGGCCCGTGCAGGAGCAGCAAGCGCCCCGGGGCGGTCCCGCCCCGCAGCGCCATCAGGGAATCCAGCTTCCCCAGAGCAAGCCGGGGGTAGTTCCGGCGCACGTCCGCCCACGCCGACGCCCCGATCGTCTTCGTCGAGCGCCGGCGCCCGTGTTCGGACTTCCAGAAGAAGCCCATCGTCACGTTGTCGTCGTCGGCCGGTTTCGGTTCGGCGGCGTCCTTCACCGTTTCGGTCACCACGGCCGCGGCCAGGTCTTCGGTCACGGCCGTCACCGCGACCATCGCGCTGCCGCTCTTGTAGCGGACGACGCGCATGGTCCAGCCGTCGCCCTCGTACAGGCGGGAGTCGGGGCCGTCGTCCGACGACGCGGCGCGTACCAGCATGCCGCCGGAAGCGGTCAGCGGCGCGTCCTTGCGTACCCTTTCGACGCTGGCGGTCTGCGCCCACGGCTGTACCCCGGTCGCGAAAGGGGAGAGGGCCAGGGCGTCGATGATGTCGGCGGGGCTGTCGCTGTCGTCGACCCACACTTTCATCTCGAGCGGAGTCATGGAGGTAATGATCCCGATCTGTCGGGGGAGGTGTCGACGCATTATCCGTTTACGCGTGGGACACGGGGGCGAAATCGGCCTCGCGTAGGAAGGTGAGGCATGGCGATCGATCCGTTCGTACCGTGGGGTGTCGCAACAGAGGAGTCCGGCGGGCCTCGGCTGGCCGTCAAGGATGTCGTCGACGTCGAGGGGCTGCCCACCGGGGCGGGGCATCCCGATCTGCTGGGGGGACCGGCCGAGCGTGACGCGGAGGCGGTGACCCGGCTCCGCTCCATGAGCGTATTCGCCGGGAAGACGCACACCGACGAGCTCGCCTGGAGCCTGGGGGGCACCAACCAGCACTATGGCGCGCCCGAAAACCCGGCCGCGCCGGGTCACGTCTGCGGGGGGTCGTCGAGCGGGTCGGCCGCGGCCGTCGCCGGCGGCCGCGCCGATCTCGGGCTGGGCACCGACACCGCCGGTTCGGTCCGCGTTCCCGCCTCCTTCTGTGGTCTGTACGGCTACCGCCCCACCCATTCCCGTGCTCCCCGCGACGGCATCGTGCCGTTGGCGCCTTCCTACGACGTTCCCGGGCTGCTGGCCAGGGAGCCGCTGCTGCTCGAATGGGCGGCCGACGCGCTCCTCGACCCCGGGCCCGAGGTCGACGCCCCGGCGCGGGTCTGGGTGCCGGCCGACCTCTGGGGCGAACTGTCCCCCCGGGTGGGGGCCGCGCTGGCGGGGCCGATCCGCGGCCTCGGGCTGCCCGTCGACCGCACCCCGCTCGGGCTCGACCCCACCGACGCGTTCGCGGTCACCCAGGCCGCCGAGGTCTGGGCCTGCCACGGCGCGTGGGTGCGGGAGAAGCGGCCGGTGTTCGGGCCGGGCGTCGCGGCGCGGTTCGAGCGGGCCGAGCGGCTCACCGGCGAGGAGGTCAGCCTCGCCCGCAAGACCGTCGCCGAGGCGCGGCAGCGGCTGCTCGACCTGCTCGACGGGGCCGTCATGGCGCTGCCCAGCGCGCCGGTCACCGCGCCGGAGCTCGGGCGGCCGGCCCGCAGCAGGGCGGCCACGCTGCGGCTGACGTGCCTGGCGCCGATCGCCGGGGCGCCCGTGCTGGCGCTGCCGGTGACGCGGGTCGGCGGGCTGCCGCTGGGGCTGTCCCTGATGGCGGCCCCGGGGGGCGACGAGAACCTGTTCGCGCTAGCGTCGGGGGCATGACGACGATTGGCTGGGACGGCGACGCGATCGTCCTGATCGACCAGACCCGGCTGCCCGCTGAGGTCGTCCACCTCCGCATCACGACGGTCGCCGATCTCGTCGACGCGATCAAGCGGCTGGCCGTGCGGGGCGCGCCCGCCCTCGGGGTCGCCGGGGCTCTGGGGGTGGCGCTCGCATCCCGTACAGGAGAGTCGATCGAACCCCTGGCGGCGGCCCGGCCGACCGCGGTGAACCTGGCGTGGGGGGTGCGGGAGGCCGCCACGGCGGCCGACCCGCTGAAGCGGGCCCTGGAGATCCGCGACGACGACATCCGCGCTTGCCGCGAGATGGGGGAGCGCGGCGCCGACCTGCTCGCCGCCTACGGCGCGACCCGCGTCATGACCATCTGCAACACCGGCGCGCTGGCGACCGTCGAGCGCGGCACCGCGCTCGGGGTCGTGCAGACCATGCACGAACGCGGCGTGCTCACCGAGGCCATCGCCCTGGAGACCCGGCCGCTGCTCCAGGGCGCCCGGCTCACCACATGGGAGCTGCAGAAGATGGGCGCGCCGTTCCGGCTCGTCGTCGACTCGGCGGGGCCGTTCCTGCTGGCGCGGGGCGCGGCCGACGCCGTCGTCATCGGGGCCGACCGGATCGCCGCCAACGGCGACACCGCCAACAAGATCGGCTCCTACATGCTCGCCCTGGGCGCCCACCGGGCCGGGGTGCCGTTCGTCGTGGTCGCGCCCGAGACCACCGTCGACCCGCGCACGCCCGGCGGCGGCGACATCGAGATCGAAGACCGGGGGAGCGCCGAGGTCACCGCGCTGCCCGGCGTCGCCACCTACAACCCGGCCTTCGACGTCACCCCGGCGGAGCTGATCACGGCCATCGTCACCGAGCGGAGAGTGGTCCGTCCCGCGCGGGGCGAAACGCTCATTTCGTGATCAAGAAACTGGCGACATGCGCTAGCGTCTTGACGACTTCCGTCATGTTCCAGACATCAATGGAGATGATTCGCAATGCGCACAGAACCCCCCTTCCGTGCGGATCACGTCGGCAGCCTCCTGCGCCCGGCCACCCTGCTCCAGGCTCGTGACGACCACGCCAAGGGCATCCTCGACGCCGCCGGTCTGCGCGCCGTCGAAGACGCCGCCATCCGCGACGTCGTCGCCCTCCAGGCCGAAGCCGGCCTCCAGACGGCGACCGACGGCGAGTTCCGCCGCGCGTCCTGGCACATGGACTTCATCTACCGCCTCGGCGGCATCAGCGTGGCCGCCGACGAGCAGATCGTCGTCAAGTTCCGCAACGAGAACGAGAAGATCGAGTTCACCCCCAAGGGGATGAAGGTCGACGGCAGGATCACCCTCAACGAGACGATCTTCGCCGACGACTTCGCCTACCTGCAGAGCGTGGCCGGCGAGGGCCAGACCCCCAAGCTGACCATCCCGTCGCCGAACATGGTCCACTACCGCGGCGGCCAGGCCGCCATCGACCCCGGCGTCTACCCGGACATCGAGGAGTTCTGGGCCGACCTCGCGGCGGCGTACCAGGACGAAGTGGCCCGCATCGGCGCGCAGGGCTGCACCTACCTGCAGTTCGACGACACCTCGCTCGCCTACCTGAACGACCCCGCGCAGCGCGCCGAGATCGCCGCCCGCGGCGACGACGCCGACCACCTCCACCTGCGCTACATCCAGCAGATCAACACCGCCATCGCGACCAAGCCCGAGGGCATGCGGATCACCACCCACATGTGCCGCGGCAACTTCCGCTCCTCGTGGGCGGCCGAGGGCTCCTACGACTTCGTCGCCGAGGCCCTGTTCGGCGAGCTCGGCGTCGACGGCTTCTTCCTGGAGTTCGACGACGAGCGCTCCGGCGGCTTCGAACCGCTGCGTTACGTGCCCAAGGGCAAGTACGTCGTCCTCGGCCTCATCACCACCAAGTCGGGCGTGCTGGAGTCGAAGGACGACCTCAAGCGGCGCATCGAGGCGGCCTCCAAGTACATCGACGTCGACCAGCTCTGCCTGTCCCCGCAGTGCGGGTTCTCTTCCACCGTTGAGGGCAACTCCCTCACCCAGGAGGAGCAGCTCGCCAAGCTGCGCCTCATCGCCGAGACCGCACAGGAGGTCTGGGGCTAGAGGGACCGATGACCGTTGGGCATATCGGCCGTCGATATGGGCAAAGCGCCACTCGCGCCATCCGGCGGCCAATATGCTCGGCGTCCTGTCCAACCTGTTCGGGAGTTTCCTCGTGGCGATCTCGCTGGTGACCCGCTCGCAATGGGGGGCCCGCGCTCCCAAGGGGTCCTACTCCCCGCTGACGTCCACGAAGGGTGTCAAGGTCCACTACACGGGCGGCCGCGTGCCTCCGGAGATCGTCAACGATCACAATCTGTGCATCGCCCAGGTGAAGTCGATCCAGAACTTCCACATGGACGGGAACGGCTGGATCGACATCGGCTACTGCGTCGACGAGCAGACCGAGATCCTCACCCGCGACGGCTGGAAGTCCTACCGGGAGATCCAGCCCGGCGACGTGACATTGACGCTGAACCACGAGACCGGCCTGTCCGAGTGGCAGCCCCTTCTCGACGTGTACGTCTTCCCCGCCCAGCCCCGCACCATGATTCGTATGGAAGGCGACCGGCACTCCTCGCTCACCACTCCCCAGCACCGCTGGCCGGTCGAGCGCTACCGGCGCCGGACCGGCACGGCCAGGGTCAAGGACGACCGCGGCCGATGGGCCGCGACCGGACGGAGCCCCCGAGAGGTCACCTCCCGGGAGCGCCTGTGGGCGACCACGGAGACGCTCACCTACTGGGACCGCATCCCGATCGCCGCTCCCTGCGCCGACCTGCCGACCGAGGCCAAGTGGTCGGACGCCTTCGTGGAACTGGTCGCCTGGTTCTGGACCGAGGGCACCGTCAAGCGTGCCAGGGACAAGACGCCCAGCACCTCGGTGGCGATCTATCAGGCTGTGAAGAACGCGGCGAACGTCAGCCGCCTGCGGATGGCCCTGACCGAGGTCTTCGGCCCCGACTCGGGTGCGTTCCCCCGGCTCGGCCGAAGCACCGACGGCGTGCCGCGCTGGCGCGAGGCGCTCAACGACGACCTCGTGGAGTTCCATCTCTCCGCCGACGCCGGTCCGCATCTCCTCGACGTCGCGCCAGATCGGGTGCCCACCCACGAGTTCCTGCTGTCGTTGACCAAGGCCCAGCTCGGACTGTTCATCGAGACGTCCCTGCTCGCCGACAACAGCGGCGAGGACAAGCTCGCGCAGAAGAACCGGGCCGCCTCCGAGGCCTTCATGTTCGCGGTGCTGCTGTCCGGCCGTAGCGCTTCCCTGCGCCGCAGGCCGCCCACCGCCTCCTGCAAGACCGACATGTGGCAGGTCGCCATCCGCCGGCAGGGGTTCTTCGGCCCACGCGCGGCCATGCAGAGCAAGGGCGAGTTCCAGATCTCGGAGGAGATCTACGACGGCGAAATCTGGTGTCCGCGTACCGAGAACCAGTCCTGGCTCGCCCGCCGGAACGGCTCCGTCTACTTCACCGGCAACTCGATGATCGCCTGTCCCCACCGGAAGGTGTTCGTCGGGCGGGGGCCCGACCGGCTGCCCGCGGCCAACGGCTCCGGGCTCAACTCCGACCACTACGCCGTGCTCGGCCTGGTCGGCAACGCCGGGTTCGTGAAGCCCAACAACGATCTGCTGCACGCCATCCTCGACGCGATCGACTACCTCCGTCAGGAGGGCGGCGCCGGGACCGAGATCAAGGGGCACCGCGACGGCTTCTCCACCGACTGCCCGGGTGCGGCGCTCTACGCGTGGGTGCAGAGTGGTGCGCCCCGGCCGGGGGGCGGCACGCCCGGCACCCCGCCCGGCGGGCAGATCCCGGCGTGGCCGGGGCGGTTGTTCACCTTCCCGCCGGTCACCGTCGGTGACGACGTCAAGCGGTGGCAGCAGCAGATGAAGAAGATCGGGTTCGAGCTCGACGCCGACGGCGCCTACGGGCAGCGCTCGCGCGACGTGTGCAAGACGTTCCAGCGGCGGGTCGACCTGCCCGACGACGGGATCGTGGGCAAGCAGACCTGGGATGCCTCGTTCCGCTACACATTGTGAATTAGGGGTCGGCCAGGGGGGCTCCTCTTTAGAGGTTCCACCTATCATCCGGAGCATGAAAGTCGATCTGGCGGCCGGGTTCGATCCCGGATCGCGGGAGGAATGGCGGGCGCTCGCGCTCGGAGTGCTGCGCAAGTCGGGTTACGAGGGCGACGACCCCGAGGGGCGGCTCGCGACCCGTCTCCACGACGGCGTGACGATCGCGCCGCTCTACGACGGGCTGCCCGACGCGCCGCGCCTGGTGGGCCGGGCCGGGGCGTGGGACGTCCGGCAGCGGCACGCCCACCCCGGCGCGCGGGAGACCCGGGAGGCGATCCTCGCCGATCTGGAGAACGGGGTCTCCTCGCTCTGGCTCGACCTGACCGCGCTCGACCCCGCCGATCTGCCCGCGGCGCTCGACGGGGTGCTGCTCGACCTGGCGCCGGTCGTGCTCGACGCCGGGAGCCGGGCGGCGCGGGCGGCCCACGTCTTCCTTCAGCTCGCCGAGCACGCCGACCTGCCGGGCGGGAACCTGGGCTTCGCGCCCGGCGATCCCGATCTCGCCGAGTTCGCCGGCCGGGCGCGCGGCGGGCTGCGGCTGGTCGTCGTCGACGCGCTGGCCTATCACGACCGGGGCGCCGCCGACGCGCAGGAGCTCGCCGCCTCGATGATGCAGGGCGTCGCCGCGCTGCGGCGGCTGACCGAGGCCGGGCTGCCGGTCGAGCGGGCCTTCGAGCTGATCGAGTTCCGGTACGCCGCCACCGCCGACCAGTTCCTCACGATCGCCAAGCTCCGGGCGGCCCGCCGGTTGTGGGCCCGGGTGGCCGAGGTGGCCGGCGGCCCTGCCGCGCAGCTCCAGCACGCGGTGACCTCGGGTGCGATGATGACGGCGCGTGACCCGTGGGTGAACATGCTGCGCACCACGCTGGCCTGTTTCGCGGCCGGGGCCGGGGGCGCCGACGCGGTGACGGTGCAGCCGTTCGACGCCGCGCTCGGGCTGCCCGACGCGTTCGCCCGCCGGATCGCCCGCAACACCCAGTCGCTGCTGGTCGAGGAGGCCGGGGTGGCCCGGGTCGCCGACCCGGCCGGGGGCTCCTGGTACGTGGAGCACCTCACCGACGACCTCGCGAACGCCGCCTGGGACCTGTTCCGGCAGACCGAGCGGCACGGCGGGCAGGTGATCGAGGAGGCGATGCGGCGGGCCGGGGCGTCCAGGGAGAAGGACGTCGCCCGCCGCAAGCAGCCCATCACCGGGGTGAGCGAGTTCCCGAACCTGGCCGAGAAGGTCCCCGCGCGGACCCCCGGCCCGGGGCTGCCCGGTGCGCCGCACCGTTACGCCGAGCCGTTCGAGCGGCTCCGCGACCTCGCCGACCGGCAGGAGACCCGGCCGGAGGTGTTCCTTGCCACGCTCGGCCCGGTCGCAGTGCACACCGCCCGCGCGAGCTTCGCCGCCAACCTGTTCGCCGCCGGCGGCATCGCGACCGTGACGGGTGAGGTGGCCGACTTCGACCCGGCCCGGACCGCCGTCGCCTGCGTCTGCTCCTCCGACCGCCTCTACGCCGAGCAGGCCGCCCAGGCCGCCGCCGCGCTCAAGGAGGCCGGGGCCGCGAAGGTGTGGCTGGCCGGCAGGGGGGAGTATGAGGGTGTCGACGCCACCCTCTTCGCGGGGTGTGACGCCCTGGACGTCCTGGAGACGACGTTCGACGACCTGGGAGTGGAGCGATGATCCCCGACTTCAGCGAGACCCCGCTTGGGACCGGCCACCCCGAGCCCGCCAAGGTCGACGGCGAGGTGTGGGAGACCCCCGAGGGCATCGCGGTCAAGCCCGTCTACGACGCCGCCGACCTGCCCGGCTACCTGCCGACCTATCCGGGCAGGGCGCCGTTCCTGCGCGGGCCCTACCCGACCATGTACGTCAACCAGCCGTGGACCATCCGCCAGTACGCCGGCTTCTCCACCGCCGAGGAGTCCAACGCGTTCTACCGCCGCAACCTGGCGGCCGGGCAGAAGGGCCTGTCGGTCGCGTTCGACCTGGCGACCCACCGGGGCTACGACTCCGACCACCCCCGGGTCGAGGGCGACGTCGGCATGGCCGGGGTGGCGATCGACTCGATCTACGACATGCGCACGCTGTTCGACGGCATCCCGCTCGACCGCATGTCGGTGTCGATGACGATGAACGGCGCGGTGCTGCCGGTGCTCGCGCTCTACATCGTGGCGGCCGAGGAGCAGGGGGTGAAGCCGGAACAGCTCCAGGGGACCATCCAGAACGACATCCTCAAGGAGTTCATGGTCCGCAACACCTACATCTACCCGCCCGAGCCGTCGATGCGGATCATCTCCGACATCTTCGAGTTCACCTCGCAGAAGATGCCGAAGTTCAACTCGATCTCGATCTCCGGCTACCACATCCAGGAGGCGGGGGCCACGCTCGACCTGGAGCTGGCCTACACCCTGGCCGACGGGGTCGAATACCTGCGGGCGGGCACCAAGGCGGGCCTCGACGTCGACGCGTTCGCGCCGCGCCTGTCGTTCTTCTGGTGCATCGGCATGAACTTCTTCATGGAGGTCGCCAAGCTGCGCGCGGCCCGCCTGCTGTGGGCGCGGCTGGTGCGCGACTTCGGCGCGACGAACCCGAAGTCGTTGTCGCTGCGCACCCACTCGCAGACCTCCGGCTGGTCGCTGACCGCGCAGGACGTCTACAACAACGTCGCCCGCACCTGCGTCGAGGCGATGGCGGCCACCCAGGGCCACACGCAGTCGCTGCACACCAACGCGCTCGACGAGGCGCTCGCGCTGCCGAGCGACTTCTCGGCCCGCATCGCCCGCAACACCCAGCTGGTGCTCCAGCAGGAGTCGGGCACGACGCGGGTCATCGACCCGTGGGGCGGCTCCTACTACGTCGAGCGGCTCACCGAGGAGCTGGCCGAGAAGGCGTGGGCGCACATCCAGGAGGTCGAGGAGGCCGGCGGCATGGCCCGCGCCATCGACCTCGGCCTGCCCAAGCTCCGCATCGAGGAGGCCGCGGCCCGCACCCAGGCCCGCATCGACTCGGGCCGCCAGCCGGTGATCGGCGTGAACAAGTACCGCCCGGAGGCCGACGAGCCCATCGAGGTGCTGAAGGTCGACAACAGCGCCGTACGCCGGCAGCAGCTCGCCAAGCTCGACCGGCTGCGCGCCGAACGCGACCCGGCCCAGGTCGAGCGGGCCCTCGCGGCGCTGACCGAGGCGGCCGCCGGGGGCGGCAACCTGCTGGCCCTCGCGGTCGACGCCGCCCGCGCGAAGGCGACCGTCGGGGAGATCTCCGACGCGCTGGAGAAGGTGTTCGGCCGCCACGAAGCCCGCATCCGGACCATCTCCGGGGTCTACCGCCAGGAGGCCGGCGCCGACATGAGCAGGATCGAGGAGGTCCGCCGGGCCTGCGCCGAGTTCGCCGAGGAGGAGGGCCGCCGGCCCCGCATCCTGGTGGCGAAGATGGGCCAGGACGGCCACGACCGGGGCCAGAAGGTGATCGCGACCGGCTTCGCCGACCTCGGCTTCGACGTCGACGTCGGCCCGCTGTTCCAGACGCCCGAGGAGGTCGCCCGCCAGGCGGTCGAGGCCGACGTCCACGTCGTCGGGGTGTCGTCGCTGGCGGCGGGGCACCTGACGCTCGTCCCGGCGCTGAAGAAGGCGCTGGAGGACCACGGCGCGGGCGACATCATGATCGTGGTCGGCGGGGTGATCCCGCCCGGCGACTTCGACGCGCTGCGCGCGGCGGGCGCCGACGCGATCTTCCCGCCCGGCACGGTCATCGCCGACGCCGCCCTCGACCTCGTCGCCGGCCTGCGGAACCGATGATCGCCGAAGGGGTCGTGAAGGGCGACCGCCGGTCGATCGCGCGGGCCATCACCCTGGTCGAGTCGACCCGCGCCGACCACCGTGAGCAGGCGCAGGACCTGCTCACGCGGCTCGCCCCGGCGGCGGGCAAGGCCCGCCGGGTGGGGGTCAGCGGGGTGCCGGGCGTCGGCAAGTCGACGTTCATCGAGGCGCTCGGCACGATGCTCACCGGGGAGGGGCACAAGGTGGCGGTGCTCGCCGTCGACCCGTCCTCCAGCAGGTCGGGCGGCAGCATCCTGGGCGACAAGACCCGGATGAGCCGCCTGGCGGTCGACCCGAACGCGTTCATCCGCCCGTCGCCGACCGCCGGGACCCTCGGCGGGGTGGCGAAGGCGACCCGCGAGGCGATGGTCGTGGTCGAGGCGGCCGGTTACGACGTCGTGCTCGTCGAGACGGTCGGGGTCGGGCAGTCGGAGACGGCGGTGGCCGAGATGGTCGACACCTTCCTCGTGCTCTCCCTGGCGCGGACCGGCGACCAGCTCCAGGGCATCAAGAAGGGCGTCCTGGAACTGGCCGACGTGATCGCGGTCAACAAGGCCGACGGCGAGTTCGAACTGGCGGCCAAGAAGGCGGCCCGCGAACTGTCCGGCGCGCTCCGCCTCCTCAACGCCCACACCCCCGTGCTGACCTGCAGCGGCATGACCGGGGCGGGGCTGCCGGAGTTGTGGGCGCACATCCTTAAACACCAGGAGACCACCGACCTGCCGGCCAAACGCCGCCGCCAGGCGGTCGACTGGACCTGGGCGATGGTCCGGGAACGCGTCCTCGGCGACCTGCGCGAACGAACCCGGGACATCGCCGCCGACATCGAGCGGCAGGTGCTCGACGGCGACCTGACCCCCGCCCAGGCGGCGGAGTTGCTGTACAGAGCGGAGTCACAGGTCCAGGGATGATCCGCCGAACCTGTCCTGGAGGAAGCGGCCCTGGTCCTTCAGGGCCTGTTCGTCGCCCGCGTGGACCGCGTCCGCCACGCGGTCCAGGCCCGTTTTCAGCAGGTCGAGCTGGTTGAGCAGTTCCGCGTGGGCGGCTTCCCGCCGCACCAGGGGCAGGCGGCCGTAGGCGTCGAGGCTGGTCGGGAGGTAGTCGCGGATCGTCTGGGCGACCACGTGCAGGTGGTCGGGGGACTCGACCCGGCCGAGCACGCCGCGCAGCGTCTCGGCCAGCTCCACCACGCGGTCGATCACGTCGGGCGGCAGTCCGCGCAGCCGCCCGACCAGGGTGTCGAGGTCGGCCCGCAACGCCGCGGTCTCCGCCCTGGCGAGGGACAGCACGACCCTGGTCTTGTCCGAGGGGGCCAGGAGCGCGCCCAGGCCGTACAGGCCGACGACCACGACGGGCCAGAACGCCCCGGCGACGCCGAGGAACACCAGGCCCACGCCGACCAGCCCGCAGGCCGAGCCGACGATGTTCTTCGTCGAGCCGAGGTAGGTCAGGATCCGGTCACTGGTAGCCACGGATCTCCTTGAACGCCTCGGCCAGCGAGCCGTTCCGCGCGTCGAAGACGGCGCCGCCGGTCAGGGTCGCGACCTGCTCCATCTCCTCGACGTCGCTGTCGCCGAACAGCACCACGAAGGTGCGCACCGCCTTCTTCTCGGCGGGCAGCCCCTGGTAGTAGAGCTGGAAGTCGAGGTACTCCGACCCGTCGGTGTTCTCGCCGTCGGTCATCAGCACGATCGAGGAGTAGCGCACGGGGTCGACCGGCTGCTCGTAGGCGGCCCGCAGCGCGTCGTAGATGGCGGTGCCGCCGTCGGCCGACAGCCCTTCGGCGTAGCCCTTGATCTGGCCGAGCACCGCCTCGGGGTCAGACTCGGGCACCTGGTAGTCCTGCTGCCCCTTCAGCCGGTCGGCGAACGGCAGCAGCGTGACCTTCTCGCGGTTGCGGAACCGGGAGAACGTGCCGTAGGCGGAGGTGTCGGCGCCGGTCAGCGTCACGAGCGCAGTGCGCAGGCCGTCGATGCGGTCGCCCTCCATCGACCCGGAGGTGTCCAGCACGAACACCGCCCGCGCGGGTACCCGCACCTGGTTCAGGTAGGCGCCGATGAGCTCGTCGGCCGCCGAGCGCCGGTTCGGGAACGGCAGCTCCACCAGCGGCGCCGACCCGAACTCGGGCGCGAGCGCCACCCCGGGCACGATCGGCCGCCGATGGGTGGCCGTCATGATCTCGCGCTGGGTCTCGGGTGTACGCAACCACGCGACCAGCTCGTCGTACTGCTCTTTCCGATCGGAGCCGGCGAGCAGGGTGAGCGGGTAGTCGGCCGACACCACGCCGTCGGTGGGATAGACGAGAGTCAGCTTCCCGGGCATGCCGAGCAGCACCGACTCGTAGTTGACCAGCCCGTCGACGTCGGGCCGGGCCGTGTAGGCGTCGGCCAGCCAGCCCGACGAGCCCGAGGTGAGCTCCTGCGCCGAGAAGAACTCCTTCAGCCGGGGCGTCACCGCCGCGATGGCCCGCGCGTCGAGCGCCTCGCCGGCGTCCGAGAGCGCCGCCGCGACCCCGACCAGGGCGGAGAACCCGGAGTTCGAGGAGGCCGGGTTGGTCATGCCGAACGTGAACCGGTGCGCGGCGGCGGCGGTCGCGATGTCCGACCAGGTCACCGGCTTGACGTTCCAGCCGAGGTCGGCGGCCTTGCCGGGCCTGAGGCCCAGCACCACCGGCGAGATCATGATCTTCGTCTGGGTCGACAACCGTTCCCGCGCCCCGTCGATCAGCGACAGGTAGCGGTTGGAGGAGAACCAGATCGCGTCGTAGTCGCCGGCGTCGCCGCGGGCCACCTGCTCGGCGCCGTCGAGGGTGCCGGTGTAGGTGAACTCGACGTCGATACCCGACTCCTTCAGCAGCGGTTCGAGGTCGGCGACCTCGCTGCCCGCCAGGACGCGGAACGGCTCGCCGGCCGAGCACGCGGTCAGCGACGCCGCGACCAGCAGCAGCGCCAGGAGGGCCCGCCTCATCGCTCGCTCCGCTCCAGGTACTTCCGCGCGTTCTCGATCTCCACGGTCAGGCTGCCCACCGTGGTGGCCATGTTCTCCACGGCCCGCGCGCGGAACTCGTCGATGGTGTCGATGGTGGCGTAGACGTTGTCGAACGCCTTGCGCAGCGAATCGAGGTCGACCGTGGTCGCGGCGGCCTGCGCCTGGATGTCGGCGGCCTGGCCGCGCAGCAGCTCGCTCGTCGACACGATCAGGTCGGAGGTGGTCGTGTTGAGCGCGGTGATCTGGTCGAGCACCAGCTTCTGCCCGGCGAGCGCCTGGGCCACCACGACGGCGGTGCGCAGCGCGGCCATCGTCGTGGTGGTGGCGCGGTCGACGCCCTTGATGAGCTCCAGGTTGTTCTTGCGCACCAGGTCGAGGGCCAGGTAGCCCTGCGCCGACACGGCGAGCTGGGTGAGCAGGTCCTGGTGGCGCTGCCTGACCGCGAACAGGGCGTCGCTGCGCAGCGCGGTGACGCGCTCCTCGTCGGGCTCGCGCAGGATCAGCTCCTCGATCTCGGCGTCGAGGGCGGCGGCCATGACGGCGTACTCCTGGAGTTTGAGCATCGCCTCCCACAGCAGGCGGCGCTCGCCCTCGATGGCGGCGTTGTCCTTCCGCAGGTCGTCCTGGCCCGACTTGAGCGAGCGCACGATGTCGTCGAGGTGCTTCTGCGCGCTTTGGTACTTGGCGAAGTAGTCGCGCAGCTTCCCCGGCAACAGGCCCATCAGGCGGCGGCCGGTGGTGGCGTTCTTCGGGTCGAGGTCGACGATGGTGCGGCGCAACGACACCAGGTCGCCCGCGACCGGTCCCTCGGCGGCCTTGAGCGGCCGGCGGAGCATGCGGTTGGAGACCTGCGACGACGCGCCGATCTCGGTCGCGCCCATCGCGGTGATGTCGGCGACCTTCTTGGTGAAGTCGGGGGAGCGGGGGTCGAGCGCGGCCAGTTCGCCGGCGAACGCGCGGGCCCGGCCGGTCAGTTCGGCGTCGCGGTCGCCGGAGATCGGCATCATCCGCGACGCCTTCTCCGCGGGCACCGGGGGGACCGGCTCCGGTGGCGTGAGTACCAGGTCCATCAGGCTTTCCTCAGAGGTAACGCTCTTCGATCAGGGCGACGAGCTGTTCCAGGTGGTCGTAGGCGGGCGGCTCGACCACGTCGACCAGGTCGCGGGTGAGCGGGGTGCCCTGGGCGAGCCCGGCGAAGACGCCGGGGTCGGCGGTGCGGAAGCCGTGCTCGGCGGCGAGTCTCGCGAACTCGGGGTCGCCCGTCAGCAGCCGGCCGACCTCGTTCGCGTGCTCGTCGAAGGGCACCAGGGTGTGCTTGCTGAGCACGGTCGGCGAGGGGTAGAGCAGGCGCATCTGCGGGCCGATCGAGCCGTCGCCGGCGAACAGGCGGGCGGCGTACTGGGCCTCGTACACCATGATCATCGGGGTTTTGCCCATGCCCATGGCCAGGTAGTCCTCGAACGGCGCCTCGGAGGTCGACTCGGAGTAGCCCTGGTCGAGGAACAGCGGCGCGACCCGCTCGGCGACCCGCGCGTCGGCCCCCCGGACCACGTCGTCGCCGTTGGCGACGTAACTCGTCAGCGCCAGGTACATGGCCGCCGAGTTCGAGGTGCGGATGTCGGTCGTGGTGAGCAGCACCCGTTTTCTGGCTTTGTACGCCGAACCGGGCATCGCATCCCACCGAGTGCCTTTATCTACTAATTCCAGATATTTCTTGATGTCGAAGGTGGTGCCGCTCACGACCCCCGCCTGTGTCAGCGTGGCCACGATCGGCTCGAAGGTCGCCACCGCCATGGGCGAGAAGAACGGCGCGAAGGTCGTGGCGACCCCGCGGTCCTTCTTGATCTTCTCGGCGGCGGGCGCGCTCGACGGGAAGGCGAACGCGTAGGTGCTCAGGTCCACGCTCGTGGCGATCTCGCGGGACCCGGCGGTGTCGACCTCCACCTGGAGGCCGTGCTTCGCGAAGGCGGCCTTGACCTGGGGGTCGTCGAAGAACGGCTTCTTCTCCGACCCGATGACGCCGCGGACGACGGTGACCCCTGACCCGAGGTTCCCCAGGACGAGGGCCGCGACGACCCCTCCCCCCAGGAGGACGGCCAGTGCCACGCCGAGTAATCTTCTCCTCATCTCACCCTGAATTATGTGAGATGCTGCGAAAACCGACGTGACTCGCAAAAAGAATTCAGAGCTCGTTCATCCCGATTTCACGGGTGACGGTTTTCACTCCCGGTTCGGGTTTTCTCCTCCCGCGTTCGACCTCACTTCACCCCGACGCACGATTGCACCCCACCGGGTGTGATCCGGTGTGACGATGCTGTCGCTTTCGGATATCGGGGAGGCGATCATGCATCACGACCCGCTGTTGCCACCGGTGGTGGCACGGGCCCTCGACGACTACCGCGCGCTGCTCGCCGAGCACGGCATCACCTGGGGCGAACCCCCGCTCGGCTACGTGCGCATGCTGAGCTTCCTCCGGTTTCCGGACGAGGCCTACCAGATGTCCGGCGACACCGACCTCGACCGGGCCTTCCGCGACGCCGTCAGCGGCCGGGAGGCGCCCGACGGGCTGACCGTGCTGCGGCTCACCGCGAGCGGCTACATCCTGGAGGCCCGGTCGTGCGCGGTGCTCTCCGCGACCCCCGTGCCGGGCGTGCTGCTGGTCGACTCGGCCCGCGCCACCGCCGCCACCGTCACCCTCGACGGGACCGAGCACGTCATCGGCGCGGGCGGCGCCCGCCTGGCCGAGTTCTCCAGCGACAGCGACCTGCGCTGCGACGGCGAGAAGGTCGACCTGTCGGTGCTCACCCGGGCGGCCGTGCCCGCGCGGCTGCGCCTCAGGGCCGGGTTCCCGTGCCGCTGGAGCGTGACATCGACCGACGGCCAGGGCTGGTGGCCCGACGGCGTGCCGAACCGGCGCGACTACCACGGCGTGCCCTACTTCCACGGCGACGACCTGACCGTGCCGGTGCCGGCCGAGCCGCTGGTCGTCCGGGTGACCCGCGGCATGGAGTACGAGCTCGCGGAGACCCAGGTCGTGCCCTCGCCCTGGCGCGAGACCACGGTCGAGCTGACCCCGGCCCGCGTCTACGACGCCGCCGCGAACGGGTGGTACGGCGCCGACCTGCACGTCCACCTCAACTGGGCGGGCGACGTGGTGGCCGCCCCCGCCGAGGCCGCCGCCATGCAGCACGGCGAGGACCTGCACGTGCTCAACCTGGTGGCGGGCAACGTGGCCGGCCGCCGCGTCTACGACCAGGAGGCGCTGCACCACTGGGCCGGCCGCGACCTGCCCTGGTCGGACGCCGGGCACGTCGCCCGCATGGGCGTCGAATACCGCAACGACCTGCTCGGCCACGTGCACGCCTTCGGCCTGGCCGCGCCGCCGTCGATCTACCACACCGGCTTCCTCGACGACGCCGACTGGCCCCCCAACGGCGCCGCCTGCGGTGAACTGCGCGAACTCCAGGCGGTGCTCGGTTACGCCCACCCGTTCCACGGCCCGGTCACCACGCCCGCCGACGTCATCGGCGCGGGCCTGCGCGACTGCAACGCCCGCGCCCTGGTCGTCGACGCCGCGCTCGGCCTGGTCGACGGCGTCGAGCTGCTGCACTTCTCGGAGTTCTCCGGCACCGTCGAGGTCTACCGCCGCCTGCTCGGCGCGGGCAACCGCCTGGCCGCGCTGGCGGGCACCGACTCGATGTTGTCCTACACCCGGCAGGACACCGTCTCCAGCCCGCCCGGCTGGGAACGCGTGTACGCGCGCCTCGGCGGCCCCCTCTCCGCCGAGGCGTACGCCCACGCCGTGAGACAGGGCCGCACGTTCGCCACCACCGGGCCGTGGCTGGAGCTGACCGCCGGGGGAGCCGAGATCGGCGACACCTGGTGCCTGGCGGCCGGCGACGAGATCGAGATCGTGGCCCGCAGCGTCGGCCCCGAGGTCGAACGCCTGGAGATCGTCACCGCCGACGGCGTCGTCGCGGCCGGTCCGGGCGGCGAACTGCGCACCACGCTGACCGTCAACGAACCGACCTACGTCGTGGCCACCGCCGCCGGCGGCCCCCACCGCCGCAGCCTGCACCGCCGGGTGTACGCCCACACCAGCCCCATCTACGTCGACGTCGCCGGCCGTCCGGTCGCCCGGGTGGAGGACGTGCGGTGGTGCCTCGACTGGCTGGCGCTGCTCGACCAGACCGTCAGGTCGCACGCCCGCCTCGACTCCCCGAGCCAGCTCGCCGACCACCGCGACCTGATCGAGAAGGCCGCCCAGATCTACCGCTCGCGCCTCTGACGTAAATGGTTTGCAGGCTGGTGACCAGCTCGCCTAGCGTGGACGACGTCACATCGCCTGCCCAGGGGAGATCCGTTGGAGCTCTAGAGATCATGTCCGCTTCTCTCTGACACATGACCTCTGGAGTTGGTGCGCCATGTTGCGCTGCGACGATCTCTTCTTTTATTGGGCCGACGGCACCCCCGTCTTCGAAGGCCTCGACCTCGTGATCGGCCCCGGCGTCACCGGGCTGATCGGGGTGAACGGTTCCGGCAAGTCCACCCTGCTGAAACTCGCCGCCGGCGAGCTGGTGCCCATCAGAGGCTCGATCCAGGTGTCGGGCTCGGTCGGCCACCTGCCGCAGAACCTCCCGCTCGGCGTGCGACGTACCGTCTCCGACCTCATGGGCATCACCGAGGCCAGGCGCGCCCTGCACGCCATCGAGGCCGGGGACGCCTCCGAGGAGCACTTCGAGAACGTCGTCTGGGACGTCGAGGAACGCGCCCGCGCCGAACTCGACAAGCTCGGCCTCGACGACGTCGGCCTCGACCGGACCGTCGCCACGCTCTCGGGCGGCGAGACGGTCATGGTCGGCGTCGCCGCCGAGTTCCTGCGCGCCCCCGACGTGCTGCTGCTCGACGAACCGACCAACAACCTCGACCTGGCCGCCCGCCACCGGCTCTACGACGCGATCACCGCGTGGCCGGGCACGATCGTCGTGGTCAGCCACGACCGGGTCCTGCTCGACCTTGTCGACCGGCTCGCCGAACTGCCCGAGGGGCGCATCTTCGGCGGCGGGCTGACGGCGTACGAGGAAGTGCTGGAAGTGGAGCAGGAGGCGGCCGAGCGGATGGTGCGCGCGGCCGAGGGCGAGGTGCGGCGCGAGAAGCGGGAACTCGTCGAGGCCCACGAGAAGATGGCCAAGCGGGTGCGGTACGGCAAGAAGATGGAAGCCCAGAAACGCGAGCCGAAGATCATCATGAGCGCCCGGAAACGGTCGCAGCAGGAGAGCATCGGCAAGCACCGCATCATGCACGAACAGCGGCTCTCCGACGCCCGCGACCGGCTCACCGAGGCCGAGGACGCGGTCCGCGACGAGGCCGAGATCCGCGTCGACCTGCCGGGCACGGCCGTGCCGCAGACCCGGATGGTGCTCTCGTTCCCGCTCGGCGGCACGTTCGTCACCGACCGCGACGTGTCGGGACCGCTGGAGGTGGTGCCCGAACGCCGCGGCCGGGAACCGTCGGAGCTGGTCGTGCGGGGCCCCGAACGCATCGCGCTGCTCGGCCCGAACGGCTCGGGCAAGACGACGCTGCTGGAGGCCGTCATGCGGTGGCCGGAACTGGTGCCGACGCGCTACCTGCCGCAGCGGCTCGACGTGCTCGACGAGACGGTCAGCGTCGCGGCCAACGTGCGCGCGGTCGCGCCCGGCGCGTCGGAGAACGAGATCCGCGCGGGCCTGGCGCGGTTCCTGTTCCGGGGCGACCGGGCCGAGCAGCTCGCCGGCACGCTGTCGGGCGGCGAACGCTTCCGGGCCGCGCTGGCCCGGCTGCTGTTCGCCCAGCCGCAGCTGCTGCTGCTCGACGAGCCGACCAACAACCTCGACCTGGCGAGCGTGCGCCAGCTCGCGGGCGCGTTGTCGGGCTACCGGGGCGCGCTGATCGTGGCCAGCCACGACCTGCCGTTCCTCGACTCGATCGGCATCACCCGGCGCCTGGACCTGTGAGAACGCGACGAGCCGCCGCCCTGCGACAGGGCGGCGGCTCGTCGGATGTCCGGGGGTCAGCTGGAGAAGAGCATGCCCACCCAGCTGTTGCGGCGGTGGCCGTAGTGGCCGCCGTGGTGACCACCGTGACCCCAGGCGGGACCGTGGGCGGGCGGCGGCGGGGGCGGCGGGGCCGAGTAGTGCTGCTGGGCCCACTGGCTCTCCATGCGGCTCAGGGTCTCGAGCTCGCCGTAGTCGAGGAAGATGCCGCGGCAGTTGTCGCACTGCTCGATGTGGACGCCGTTGCGGTCAAGAGTCCGCATGTTGCCTCTGCACTTAGGGCACTGCATGAGGTTCATCTCCTTATGTGACGTGCATCGTTCACTCTAGGACAGCGGCGGGGCGGCGAGGATCCTCTCGCAGGAGGACATCAGAGCCGCCGCCGCGTCGTCAAGCGGGACGCCGTCTTCGCGGGCATTGGCCACCGCGACGGCCGCCAACTGGACGGTCAACGCGCGGGCCGGTCCGTCGAGTTCCCGCCACATGTCGTCGCCGGAAATCGCGGTGCCGCCGGCCCGCAGGTAGGAACGTGTCAGGCGATCCCAGGCCGCCGGGTCCATGAGCCCGTTGGCCACCCACGCCGCCGGCCGGGCCAGATCCCACGCCGGGTCGCCCCAGCCGAGGTCGTCGGGGTCGATGAGCGTCCAGGCGCCGTCGTGGCGCAGCAGCTGGCCGAGGTGCCAGTCGCCGTGCGTCAGCGCCCGCCGCCGCTGGTTGAGGTTCAGGGTGGTGTACGCCCTGCGGGGCAGGTCGTGCGGTTCGAGCCGTGCCACCGCGCGCGTCACCCGTTCGGGGCCGCCCATCATCGGCACGCCGTCGGGGACGGGCTGGCGGTGCAGCTCGGCCAGCAGTTCGCCGGCCTCCTCCCACGGGGCGTCGTCGAGGTCGTCGGGCGTGAGCGGGACGCCGGCGGGCCACACGGTGACGATGCGGCCGCCGACCCGGTCGACCGACAACACCGGGAGCATCAGCCCGGCGGGCAGCTCGACGGCCAGGCGGGCCTTCAGCGCGGCCTCGTCGGTGTCGGCCTCGTGGGCCTTCACCACGACGTCGCCGACCCGGACCACCAGCACGCGGGTGTCCTTCAGCACGGCGGGTTCGCCGCCGCCCGCGTGGCGGACGAGTTCGTCGAGGAGGGACACCCGGACAATCTAAGACATGAGAATCGGCTTCGGTGTGCCCGTGTCGGGCACGTGGGCGACCCCCCAGATCATGGCCCGGGTGGCGACGCGGGCGGAGGAGCTCGGCTACCACGAGATCTGGACGTTCCAGCGGCTGCTGCACCCCGCCGGCACCGACATCGGCGCCGTCTACCGCAGCGTGCAGGACCCGATCGTGTCGCTCGCGTACGTCGCGGCGCTGACCTCGCGGATCAGGCTCGGCGTGGCCGTGCTCAACCTGCCCTTCTTCTCGCCCGCGCTGCTGGGCAAGCAGCTGGCCACGCTCCAGTCGGTGAGCGCCGGGCGGCTCGACGCCGGGCTCGGGCTCGGCTGGATGGAGGAGGAGTTCATCGCCTCGAAGGTGCCGCTGGAGCGCCGCGGCAAACGCGCCGACGAGTACCTCGAACTGCTGCGCCGGTTCTGGACCGACGAGGTGATCGAGCACCACGGCGAGTTCTACGACGTCGTGCCCTCACGCCAGGAGCCCAAGCCCGAGACGCCGCCGCCGATCCTGCTCGGCGGCGGGGCGCCGGCCGCGCTGCGCCGGGCCGGGCGGCTGGCCGACGGGTGGATCAGCTCCAGCCGCATGATCGCCGACGACCTCCCGTCGATGATCGACCAGGTGAAGGAGGCCGCCGCCGAGGCGGGCCGCGAGGTGACCCGCTTCGTCTGCCGCGGCGTCACCCGTCCCGGCCGCGACGCGAGCCAGCCCTTGTCCGGCCCGTACGAGAAGATCCGGGAGGACGTCGAGGCGCTCGAGGCCAAGGGCGTCACCGAGGTCTTCCACGACCTCAACTTCAACCCCGCCTTCGGCGCCCCCGACGCCGACCCGGCCGCCTCCCTGGCCCTGGCCGAGGAGGCGATGGAGAACCTGGCCCCTAGATGAGGCCGTACGCCCGGGCGATCAGCTCGTAGGAGCGGATGCGCGTCTCGGTGCCGTGCGTCATCGTGGTGATCATGAGCTCGTCGGCGTCGGTGCGCTTGCGCAGCTCGTCGAGCTGGACGCGCACCTGCTCGGGGGTGCCCAGGGCGACGTTCGCGAGGCGGTCGCGCACGAACTCGGCCTCGATGGCGCTGAACTCGTACTCGTTGGCCTCCTCGGGGGTCGGGAACGCCCCCGGGTTGCCCGACCGCAGCCGCAGGAACGACAACGCGCCCGGCAGCGCCTGCCGGTACGCCTCCTCCTCGGTCTCGGCCGCCAGCGCGGAGACGCCGATCATCGCGTAGGGCTCGGCCAGCACCTCCGAGGGGCGGAAGGAGGTGCGGTAGAGCTCCAGCGCCGGTTCGGTGTTGGCCGCGCTGAAGTGGTGCGCGAACGCGAACGGCAGGCCGAGCAGCCCGGCGAGCCGGGCCGAGAAGCCGCTCGACCCGAGCAGCCAGATCGGCGGGCGCTGCGGCCCGCGCGGGATCGCCTGGATGCGCGGGAAGGTGCCGTCGAGGAAGGCGGTCAGCTCGTTCACGTGCTGCGGGAACTGGTCGGGGTCGACCTCGGCCCGGCGGCGCAGGGCGTGCGCGGTGGCCATGTCGGTGCCGGGCGCGCGGCCCAGCCCCAGGTCGATGCGGCCCGGGTGGAGCGCCTCCAGCGTGCCGAACTGCTCGGCCACCACCAGCGGGGCGTGGTTGGGCAGCATCACGCCGCCCGACCCGATCCTGATGCGCTCGGTGGCCGCCGCCAGATGCGCGATCAGCACGGCGGGCGACGAACTGGCCACCCCCGGCATGCCGTGGTGCTCGGCCACCCAGATGCGGTGGAAGCCCCACGCTTCGGCCTTCCTGGCCAGGTCGGTCGCGCCGCGCAGCGCCTCGGTGGGGGTGATCCCCACGCCTACGGTCGCCAGCTCCAGCACCGACAGGGGGACCTCGGCCGTCCCCCGGGCCACACCGTGGATATTGTCCATAACCTCAGATAACCGGAGTCTTACTCCGGTTATTTCCTTCTGCGATGCTTAGCCCCATGAGTGAGCGCAAGCCGATCGAATGCTGGCTGTCCGACATGGACGGCGTCCTGGTCCACGAAGGTCAACCCGTGCCGGGAGCCGACGAGTTCATCAAGCGGCTGGAGGCGTCGGGGAAACGGTTCCTCGTGCTCACCAACAACTCGATCTACACCCCGCGCGACCTGTCGGTGCGGCTCCGGTCGGCGGGCCTGGAGGTGCCGCCCGAGGCGATCTGGACCTCCGCGATGGCCACCGCCGACTTCCTGTCGGCCCAGCGCCCCGAGGGCAGCGCCTACGTGATCGGCGAGTCGGGCCTGACCACCGCCCTCCACGAGGCCGGATACGTGCTGACCGACCTGAACCCCGACTACGTCGTGCTGGGCGAGACCCGCACCTACAGCTTCTCTCACATAACCCGCGCGATCCGGCTGATCGAGAACGGCGCCCGCTTCATCGCCACCAACCCCGACGCCGTCGGCCCCTCCCACGAGGGCAACCTCCCGGCTTGCGGCGCGGTCGCCGCGATGATCACCAAGGCGACCGGCGTCGACCCGTACTTCGTCGGCAAGCCCAACCCGATGATGATGCGCAGCGCCCTCAACCGCATCGACGCCCACAGCGAGTCGACCGCGATGATCGGCGACCGCATGGACACCGACGTCGTCTGCGGCATGGAGGCCGGCCTGCACACCATCCTGGTGCTGACCGGCGTCTCCAAGGCCGACCAGATCGACCGCTGGCCCTACCGCCCCTCGCAGGTCGTGAACTCCGTGGCGGACCTCATCGACCTGGTCTGACTGTCAGAGTAGGGGGATGCACACGATCTACCTGGAGCTCGGCAAGAAGCGGGTGTTCGCCAACTCGGTCGACTGGCCGGGCTGGAGCCGGTCGGCCAAGACCGAGGACGACGCGATCGAGGCGCTGCTGTCCTACGAGGAGCGCTACCGCGTGGTGGCCGACCGGGCCGGGCTGGTGTTCGAGCCGGGGGAGATCCGCGTCGCCGAGAAGATCACCGGCGATTCGACCACCGACTTCGGGGCGCCCTCCGTGCCGGCCGTGCTCGACGCCGAGCCCTGGGGCGTGGCCGAGGCGGCCAAGAACGCGGCGCTGATGACGGCCGCCTGGGAGGTCTTCGACGCCGTCGTCGGGATCACCCCCGAGGAACTGCGCAAGGGGCCCCGGGGCGGCGGGCGCGACCGCGACAAGATGGTGGCCCACGTCGTGAACGCCGAACGGGCCTACGCCGCCAAGCTCGACGTGCGGATCAGGCCGGGCGAGGTGGCCGGGATGCGGCCGAGGCTGCTGGAGGTGGTGTCGCGGCCGCTCGACGGCGACGACTACCGGTGGCCGGTGCGCTACGCCTCGCGGCGCATCATCTGGCACGTGCTCGACCACGTGTGGGAGATGGAGGACCGGACCGAGCGTCAGTAGACGTCGCGGCGCAGCCTCTTCACGTCGGACCGGCGTTTCTTGTTCTCCAGGCGGCGCTCCACCTGGCCTTTCGAGGGCTTGGTCGGGCGCCGCTTCTTCGCGGGCGGCGCGATCGCGTCGCGCAGCGCCGCCTCCAGGCGGACGCGGGCCGCCTCGCGGTTGCGCAGCTGCGAGCGGAACTCCTGGGCGGCGATCGTCAGCACGCCGTCGACCAGCCGGTGGGCCAGCCTTTCCAGGGCCCGTTCCCGCTGGACGTCGGTCAGCGCGGTGGTGGTGCGAACGTCGAAGCTGAGCTCGACCCGGCTGTCGGTCGTGTTCACACCCTGGCCGCCGGGCCCGGAGGAACGCGAGAACCGCCAGCTGAGCTCGGCCTCCGGAATCTCGGTCATGGCTCCAGGTTAGCCGTGCGATCAACGCATTTTTCCGGCACTGTTGGCCCGTGACGATCGTCGGAGTGCACGGCATCGGGAAGTACAAGTACTTCGAGCAGGGCGGCGGTTCCCCGGTCAAGGCGGCAGAGCTGATGCTCGCCAAATGGAACCGCTATCTCCACGACGGCGGGCTGACCGGCGGCTCGGTCGCCGAGGTCGCCTACTACGCCCACCATCTGCGCAAGGGCGTGCCGCAGCCGCCGAAGAAGATGGCGCCGCCCGAGAAGATGGTCTTCACCGACTGGATGCGCCAGGTCGAAGACCATCGCATCGCCGCGGCGGCGGGCGAGACGCTGACCGCGCTGGCCCACCGGCTGGCGGGCTGGCTGCTCGACCGGCTCGGCGCGGGCGCGCTCAAGTTCGCCGAGGACTTCTGCCCCGAGGTGGCCACTTATCTGGCTGGCGGCGCCCCGCGCACCCTGTCGCGCGACGCGGTGGCCGAGGTGATCCGGCGGCGCAAGCCCCGGGTGGTGATCGCCCACTCGCTGGGGAGCGTGGTGACCTACGAGGCGTTCTGGGCGCATCCCGACCTGAGAGCCGACCTGCTGGTCACGCTCGGGTCGCCGCTGGGTATGCGGAACGTGGTGTTCGAGCGGCTCGCGCCGCTGCCGGTCGCCGGGATGGGGGCACGCCCGCCGGGGGTCGGGCGGTGGATCAACGTCGCTGACAAGGACGACATCGCCGCCATTCCCGCCGAGTTACGCCCGGTTTTCAAGGGCGTGGAACGTGACTTGCAGTGCAACATCGACTGGCTCGATTTTCATACCGTCCGCAATTACCTGGGTTGTGGTGTCTTGAACTCCCATTTGCGGGACTTTCTCCAGTAAAAAGCTCGATAGGGTCGTCGCGTGCCGTACACCGAAGGGACCCGGGCCTTTCAGGTCGACCTGCGCGGAGTGGTCGATCTGCTCAGCCGGCATCTCTACTCCAGTCCGCGTGTCTACGTCCGTGAGCTGCTGCAGAACGCCTGCGACGCGATCGTCGCGCGGCGGGCGGGCGATCCGATGGCGCCCGGACGCATCCGGGTCGAGGTGGGGCCCGGCACGATCCGGGTCCACGACACCGGGATCGGGCTCACCGAAGACGAGGTGCACACGCTGCTGGCGACGATCGGGCGCTCGTCCAAACGCGACGAGCTCGGGTTCGCGCGGCACGAGTTCCTGGGGCAGTTCGGCATCGGGCTGCTGTCGGGGTTCCTGGTCGCCGACGAGATCCACGTCGAGTCGCGGTCGGCCGCCGGCGGGCCTGCGGTGGTGTGGACCGGGCGGTCCGACGGCAGTTACGACGTCGCGACCGAGGCCGGGCAGCCGGGGGAACCGGGCACCACGGTCACCTTACGGCCGCGCCGCGACGCCGCCGTCTGGACTTCGCGCCGGACCGTAACGGAATTGGCCCAGCTCTTCGGCTCGCTGCTGCCCGTCGAGGTGACCGTCGACGGGGTCGCGGTCTCCGGCGCGGGCGCGCCCTGGCTGGTCCGGCACGCCAGTCCCGCGCTCCGGCGCGAGGCGCTGACGGCGTACGGGAGAGAGCTCTTCGGCTTCTCCGCCTTCGACGTGATCGACCTGTCGGTGCCCGAGGCGGGGCTGACCGGGGTGGCGTTCGTGGTGCCCCACCCGGCCAACCCGGGGGCCCGCGACGCGCACCGCGTCTACCTCAAGGGCATGCTGCTGTCGGAGAAGCTGACCGGGCTGCTGCCCGAATGGGCGTTCTTCGTGCGGTGCGTCGTCGACGCCGCCGAACTGCGCCCGACCGCCTCCCGCGAGGCCCTCTACGACGACGACCTGCTCGAACACGCCCGCGACGCGCTCGGCACGCAGCTGCGCGAGTGGCTGGTGCAGCTGGCCGCGACCGACCCGGCCCGGCTGCGCGGCTTCCTGCGGCTGCACCACCTCGGCGTGAAGGCGCTGGCCCTGCACGACGACGACATGCTGCGCCTGGTCGACCGGTGGATCGAGTACGAGACCGCCGACGGGCCGATGACCCTCGCCCAGTTCCGGGTGCGGCACCCGGCCGGCCGCTACACCACCAGCGTCGACGAGTTCCGCCAGCTCGCCGGGGTCTGCGCGGCCCAGGGCGTGGGGCTGCTCAACGCCGGTTACGTGTACGACGGCGACATCCTCGCCCGCCTCACCCGTGTCGAGCCCGGCCACGGCCTGTCCCGCCTCGAACCGGCCGAGCTCACCACCCGGATGGCCCCCGTCGACCCGGCCGCCGAGCTCGCGGTCCGCGGCTTCCTCGCCACCGCCGCGACCGCGCTGGCCCCGCTGGGCTGCGAGGTGGTGCTGCGTGACTTCGACCCGGCCGCGCTGCCCGCCCTCTACCTGACCAGCCGGGCCGCCCGCCACGAGGCGCAGGCCCGCGAGGCCGGCGAGATGGCGGGGGAGATGTGGGCCGACGTGCTGGGCGCGCTCGACGCCGGCCGGGGCGAGCGGCCGCAACTGGTGCTGAACCACCGCAACCCGCTGGTCCGCCGCGTCACCCGGCTGTCCGACCCGGGCCTGGCCGCCACCGCCGTCGAGGCGCTCTACGGCATGGCGCTGCTGCACGGCCACCACCCCATGCGGGCCGCCGACACCGCCACCCTCAACCGGTCGTTCCTCGGCCTGCTCGACTGGGCCGTCAATGGATGACGTCCACGAGCTGATCGACCAGGCGCGGGCGCTGCCGTACGGCGAGGCGAAGACCGCCCTCCTGGAGACGGCCCTGCGGCACGCCGAGACGTCCGGCGACCACGCCCTGACCTGGGCGGTCCGGATGGAGCTCACCGAGGCCTACCAGTACGGCGCCGAGCACGCCAAGGCGTTCGCGGCCTTCGCCCGCTGCCTGGCCGACCACGACGCCGAGCCGGGGGGCTTCGGCGAGTGGTCCGTCCACCAGCTGCTCTGGCACTTCAAGTGGATCGTCGGCGACCTGCGCCGCTTCCCCGAGGTGCCGCTGGCCCGCACCCACCAGATGCTCGACGACATGGAGCGCCGCTACCGCGAGAACGGCGACGGCCTGCACGCCGTGTGGGCCGCCCGCTGCGCGCACGCCGCCCACCTGGGCGACTACCCGGCCGCCGACGAGCTCTACCACCGCTGGACGACCACCCCCCGCGACATGCTGAGCGACTGCGAGGGCTGCGACCCGACGTCCCGGGCCTTCTACCTGATCCTGCGCGGCCGCGACGAGGAGGCCGTCGAGCTGGCCGAGCCGGTGCTGCGCGGCGAGCTGACCTGCCACGTCCAGCCGCAGAGCATCCTGACCACCCTGCTGCCCGCCTACGTGCGGACCGGCCGGTTCGCCGAGGCCGCGCACGCCCACCGGGTCGCCTACCGGGCGATGCGCGGCGACGCCAACGAGGTCGAGGAGATCGCCTCCCACCTGTGGTTCTGCGCGGTCACCGGCAACCTGGCCCGCGGCCTGGAGATCCTCACCCGCGAACGCCCGCTGCTGGAGCGCGCCCCGAACCCCGGCGCGGCCATGTGGTTCGCGGCGGCCGGGGCGCTGCTGCTGCGGCTGCTCCGCGAGCAGGGCCACGCCCAGCCGGGCGACCCGGCCGAGGAGGCCGCGCTCACCGCGAAGGCCCGGGAGATCGCGGGCCGGTTCGACGCCCGCAACGGCACCTCCGAGCAGAGCCGCCGCGTCGAGGAGTGGCTGGCGGCCGAGCCGCTGGGCGAGCACGTGCCGCTCGACCCCCGGGCCCGGCACTCCCCGCCGCCGCTGCCGCCCGCCCCGCTGCCGCCCGCGCACACCCCGGGAGAGCTGCTCGACCTGGCCGAGGAGGCGTGGCAGCGCGGCCGCCCCGACGAGGCGAAGGCGGCCTGGGCGCGGTACGACACGTTCCCGCCCGACCCCGCCCTGGAGGCGCGCCGGGCCGACGGCCGGGGCCTGGTCGCCATGGTCGACGGCGACACCGAGACGGCGCTGGCCGAATGGCGGCGCGCCGCCGGCCTGCACACCGACGACGACCGCCGCCAGGGCTCCCTCGGCCGCATCGGCCTGCTGCTGTGCCAGCTCGGGCGGGGCGAGGAGGGCCTGCCGCTGGCCGAACGGTCGGCCGAGGTCCTGAACACGCCCAACGCGCTCATCCGGCTCGCGCACGCCTACCTGACCCTCGGCCGCGAGGACGACGCCGAGCGGGTGCTGACCGCCGCCCCGCCCACCGGCGCCGGCCTGCTGATGCTCGCCAACGTGCGCGGCGACGCCGAAACCGCGCGACGCGCCCGCGACGCCCTGCGCGCCGAGGACGACCGCGAGGGCCTGGCCCGCGCCTGCGGCCTCTACGCCCACCTGATGCTCTCGGCCGGCGTCGACGAGGCCGGCGCCCGCGAGGTGCTGGCCGCCTACGACGAGGCCGTCGCCAACGCCCCCGTGGCCGACCGGGCGGGCGTCCACCACGACCGGGGCAGCCTGCACCTCCAGCTCGGGATGCTGCCCGAGGCGCTCGACGACCTGGTCGAGGCGGTCGCCCAGTACGTCGCCGAGGGCGACATGGAGCCGGTCAGGTACGCCCGGTTGTCGCTGGCCGAGGCGTACGCCCGGCTGGGGCGGCCGGCCGAGGCGGAGATCGCCGCCGAGGAGGCGCTCGAGGGGTTCCGGGCCGCAGGTGACGACGAGGTGTGCGCGCGCATCGAGGAATTCATCGCCGACCTGCAAGAAGACGACTGACGGCCGCCCGGCGTTCATTGACGACGGGTACCCGTTCATCTGTTCATTTTTGGTTATCGCGCTGGTCAGAGCCGTAAAAGAATTCCGACAGACGAGCGGTCTGCACTGTCAGACGTGCAGCGCAGATCGTTCATCTCCGGCGTGCTCCTGGCCGCCGCGGCGCCCGCTCTCCCGGCCCTGCCGTCCCGGGCCCTGAAGACCGATCCCTTCGCCGTCGGCGTCGCCTCGGGGGACCCGTCCCCTGACGGCTTCGTCCTGTGGACCCGTCTCGTGATCGACCCCTACGGCGCCGACGGCCGGGGTTCGATGCCCTCACGGGACGTCGACGTGAAGTGGCAGGTGTCCACAGACGAGAGGTTCGCGACCGTCGTGCGGGACGGGACGGCCGTCGCGTCGGCCCGTTCGGCGCACAGCGTGCACGTCGAGCTGGCGGGGCTCGAACCGGGCCGGGAGTACTTCTACCGGTTCCGGGCCGAGAACTCCGTCTCGCCGGTCGGCCGCACCCGCACCAGCCCGGCCGTGTCGTCGCCGCTCACCTTCGCCATCGCGGCCTGCGCCCACTGGGAGCACGGCTACTACACGGCGTACCGGCGGCTCGCCGAGCAGGAGCCCGACCTGGTCGTCCACCTGGGCGACTACATGTACGAGTACCAGCCCAACGGCTACACCGCGCCCTTCGGCAACATCCGCACCCACTCGGGCGGGGTGAAGTGCGCGACGCTGGCCGACTACCGGATGCGGCACGCCCAGTACAAGAGCGACCCCGACCTCCAGGCCGCCCACGCGGTCGCGCCGTGGCTGGTCGCCTTCGACGACCACGAGATCGAGAACAACTGGGCCGCCGACGTCTCCGCCAGCGACGCGCCCGCCTTCGACCAGCGCCGGGCCGTGGCCTTCCAGGCCTACTACGAGAACATGCCGCTCCGGCGGGCCAGCGTGCCCAAGGGGGCCTCGATCACGATCAACCGGCGGGTCTCGTGGGGGCCGCTGGCCCGCTTCCACCTGCTCGACACCCGCCAGTTCCGCGACGTCCAGGCGTGCGAGGACGGCGTGCGGGCCGGCTGCGACGACCGCCTCGACAGCGGGCGCACCCTCCTCGGCAAGGCGCAGCACGAGTGGCTCGTCGACGGCCTGCGCGACTCTCCGGCCACCTGGAACCTGGTCGGCCAGCAGATCGTGATGACCCAGAAGGACCTCAAGGTCGGCCCCGGCCGCGAGTCGAACCTCGACTCCTGGGACGGGTACGCCGCCGAGCGCGACCAGATCCTGCGCGGCATGGCCGGGGTGCGCAACCCGGTCGTGCTCACCGGTGACGCGCACATCCACCACGCGGCGGAGTTGCGTACCGACTTCGACGACCCGGAGACCAACGTCGGCGTCGAGCTGGTCGCCACCTCGATCGCCAGCGACGGCGACGGCTACCGCGACACCGAGCGCATGTCGGCGCTGCGCGCCGAGAACCCGCACATCAAGTACCTCGACCAGCGCCGGGGCTACATCCTGGCCCGCCTGTCGGAGCAGGAGCTGGTCGCCGACTTCCGCACCCTCGACTACATCAGCCGCCGGGGCGCGCCCGCGAAGACCTCGGCCCGGTTCACCGTCCCGGCGGGCGAGCGGAGGTTCGCGTGATCCTCGGCGTGGCGGCCCTGATCGTCCCCCTGCTCACCGGCCTCGCCCCGCGGTGCGACGCCTTCGTGGCGGTCGCCCAGCCCTACGCGACCGTCGACGGCCAGGTCAGAGCGGGTGCGGTACGCATCCTCGACGGCCCCCTGATCACCCAGGACGACCCGGAGCCGGGCGACATGTTCGGCTCCGCCCTGGCCACCGGCGACTTCGACGGCGACGGCTGCGCCGACCTGGCGATCGGCGCCTCGGAGGAGGACGCCGGCCCCGGCGGCCGCGACGGGCACGGCGTCGTCGAGATCCTGTACGGCCTGACCTCCCGGAAGACCGTCACGCTGCCGGGCAAGGGGGCCGACCGCTTCGGCGCGGCCCTCGCGGCGGGCGACCTCGACGGCGACGGCGACGACGAACTGGCCATCGGCGCCCCCGGCGGCGGCTCGGTCTACGTCTTCGGCCGGGGGAAGAAGCTGCGCCGGATCGAGAACACCGGCGGCGCGGTGACCGACCAGTTCGGCGAGGCGCTGGCGACCGGCGACTTCGACGGCGACGGCACCGACGAACTCGCCATCGGCGCGCCCGGCGCGAACCTGATCCGCCAGGGCGAGGGCACCGTGACCCTGGTCGGGAAGGACGGCCGCCGCCTGCTCTACTCGCAGGAGACCTACGGCATCGACGGCCTCTCGGAGAGCTGGGACGCCTTCGGCGCCGCCCTGGCGACCGGCGACTTCAACGCCGACGGCCACGACGACCTGGCGATCGGCGTGCCCGGCGAGGGCCTGAACAAGCTCCAGCGGGCCGGCGACTACGGCGAGGGGGCCGTGGACGTCGTCTACGGCTCACCCGGCGGCCTGCGCCCGGCCACCGCCGAGGCGTGGACGCAGAACAGCCTGGCCGGCGACGCGATCATGTACGACCGGTTCGGCACCTCCCTGGCCGCGGGCGACCTGAACGGCGACGGCGACGACGAGCTCGTAGTCGGCGTGCCCGGCGAGAACGCCGTCCAGGTGCTCGCCGGCACCCGGAGCGGCGGCCTGACCAAGAACCACAACCTGCTGATCCCCGGCCCGAAGGGCGCGGAGTTCGGCGCGGCGGTCCTGGTGCACGGCGGCGACCTGATCGTCGGCGCGCCGACGAAGGGCGAGGTGTTCCGCTACCGGGGCGCGGTGAAGAAGGGCTCCTACCCGGGCGTCGGCAAGAAGGGCGAGAAGATCGCCGAAGGGAACGGGTTCTTCGGCTTCGGCCTCGGCTAGAAGCGGATCCTGATGCCCACCACGGAGATCAGCGCCGAGATCGCCATCATGCCCGCGCAGGCGTACATGGAGAGCTGGAAGGCCGTGTTGAACAGCGCCGGGTTCAGGTAGGCCTCGCCGGTCAGGCCGACCAGCGGCGGCACCGCCGCCACGGCCAGCAGGCTGCCGGTCCGGGCCAGGGCGTTGTTGACCCCGCTGGCGATGCCGGCGTGCCGCTGCGAGGCGGTGGCCAGCACGGTCGCCGTCAGCGGGGCGACCGTCAGCGACAGGCCCAGGCCGAACAGGGTCACCGGCGGCAGCACCTCGGTCACGTAGTGGGCGCCGTAGCCGATCCGGCTCATCCACATGAACGCCAGCCCCGAGATCAGGATGCCGATCGTCATGGGCCAGCGCGGGCCGATGCGGCGGGCCAGCTCCCCGGCGTGCGGGGAGATCACCAGCATCAGCAGCGTCACCGGCACCAGGGCCGAGCCCGCCGCGAACGCGGTGAACCCCGAGACGGTCCGGAGCTGGAGCACGAGCACGAAGAACACCACGCCCATGGCCGCGTACATGAACAGCGTCACCGCGTTGACGGCGGTGAAGGCGGTGTTCTTGAACAACCCCACGGGCACCAGCGCCTGCGCGCCCCGGTGGTGCTCGACGATCACGAAGGCGGCCAGGATGACCGCGCCCAGGACCATCGGCACGACCTCGGTCTCGATCAGCCCGTAGGTCAGCGCGGCCAGGCCGAGCGCCGCCAGGCCCGCGCCCAGCGCGTCGAACCGGCCGGCGGCCTCCTCGTCGCGGGTCTCCGGCACGTGCCGCGCCGCGATCAGCAGCACCACCACCGCCAGCGGCAGGTTGATGAGGAAGACCCAGCGCCAGCCGATCGTCTGGACGATCCAGCCGCCCAGCAGCGGGCCGATGGCGGCGGCCGTGCCGCCCAGGCCCGACCACGCCCCGATCGCCTTCGGCCGGTCTTCGGCGGCGAACGTGGCCTGGATGATCGCCAGCGAGCCGGGGGTCAGCAACGCGCCGCCGATGCCCTGGAGCGCGCGGGCCGCGATGAGGGCCTCCATGCTGGGCGCCAGCCCGCACAGGGCCGAGGCGATGGCGAACCAGACCACGCCGATCATGAACACCTTGCGGCGGCCGTAGCGGTCGCCCAGAGAGCCGCCCAGCAGGATCAGCCCCGCGAGGGTCAGCGTGTAGGCGTTGATGGTCCACTGCAGGCCCTCGATGTCGGCGTCGAGCGCCCGGCCGAGGTCGGGCAGCGCCACGTTCACGACCGTGCCGTCGAGCAGGGCCATGCCAGAACCGAGCACCGTCGTGGCCAGGATCCAGCGGCCCTTGGCCGTGCTGAGCTGCACCGCTTCCGTCGTCACGTGACCAACATAGTCACCACGCCGGCCTGCTCCGGGCACCGGGATCGAGTACCGGTACGGCCCTATTTCCCGTCCTGAATGGCTTTCTCTTTCCTCACGCCATTGCCTGAATGATGTGAGGGAGAGCCGCTTACCGCCAAAATGACTGATGTTTATTGGCAGATGTCATGCTTGAAGGCCCCGCCTCCAGCCAGATAGTCACGGTGTGTCAGTGCGGCCTGTCACAGTGCCGCAGCAGCACCCGAAGGGGGTCTCATGACACGCAGACGTGTCATCGCGTTAGCAGTCACCGCCCTTGCCCTCCCGTTCGCGACGCTCCTCCCCGCCACCGCCGGGGCCGCCGCGCCGGCGCCGTCCTCCGCGCCGCTGAACGACTTCCGGCACTGGGACGGAAAGCTCGCCGACACCTTCCAGGGCAAGGAGATCGACCTGCCGGCCCGGTACGAGCCGTCCAAGGCCCGGAAGTCGACCGCCGCGGCGGCGGCCACCCCGCCGGTGGGCACGGTGCGGAACTGGCTGGCCATCGACGACACGCAGGCCGGGGGAGCGCCGTTCCCGAAGGAGTTCACCCTCCGCGGCGTCGGCGACAAGATCGAGGTGTGGGTCGCGAACGATCTGTCGTTCCCGGCCGGGGACTGCCGGGCGCAGATCCCGAACTCCACGACGATCACCGACGCGCAGGTCGCCTACTTCGTCAACGAGTTCGACACGAACATGTACCCGAAGGAGACGGCGGCCTTCTCCACCCCGCCCGACCGCGACGGGACCAACGCCCGCATCCCCGGCGACTACACCGGTGACGGCGACAAGACGGTCGCGCTGATCGACAACGTCCGCGACGACAACTTCTACGACTTCCCGGCCAACCCGACCTACATCGCGGGCTTCTTCTCGGCCGGCATCAACGAGCGCGTCGACCGCAACGTCATGACCGTCGACGCCTTCGACTGGGCCCACCGGACCGGCGACGCCCCGGCCGACGAGCCCACGAGCGACCTGTGCACCAGCCGCCCGGCCCGCCCGAACGCGTACGAGGGCACGTTCGCGCACGAGTGGCAGCACCTGCTCATGTACTACACCGACCCGTTCGAGGGGAACTGGATCAACGAGGGCCTCTCCGACTTCGCCCAGACCCTCACCGGCTACGTCGACGCCAGGGCGACCATCAACGACTTCGGCGCCGACAGCCACATCTACTGCTTCCAGGGCTTCGGCAACGTCCAGGCCCGGTACAACCCCAACCCGAGGCAGTGCGGCGGCCCGCAGAACTCGCTGACCCTCTGGGGTGAGGGCGAGCCGAGCGAGGTGCTCGCCGACTACGGCAACGCCTACGAGATCATGCTCTTCCTGTACGACCGCTACGGCGCCGGCTTCATGTCCACGCTGCACCGCGACGGCGAGCACCAAGGCCTGGCCAGCCTGGACGCCGCGCTGAAGGCGAAGGGCGCCGACCTCTACCGGGTCATCCACGACTACCAGTCGATGGTCCTGCTCGACCGGATCGTGGAGAGCCGCACCGGCATCGTGCTGGGCGTGCCCAAGTCGCGGGTCACCTCGGCCTCGCTGAGCTCCACGGTGAACCTCGCCAACCCCGACACCTACGACACCCCCGGCGCCGCCCCCAACGGCGCCGACTACGTGACGCTCCAGAAGGCCAACGGCCAGCCGTTCAAGGGCAGCGAGCTGCGCACCCTGAAGTTCACCGGCGCGACCGGCCTGCCCGCCCTGCCGCTCGCCTGGACGATCGTGAGCGACGAGCCCGACCGCCCCGGCAACCCGGTGCTGTTCTCCGGCAACGAGAACAACCTGAACGTCAGCGCCGTGGCCGAGGTGAGCGTCCCGGCCGCCGACCCGACCCTGCGCCTGCTGGCCAAGTACGGCGCCGAGGAGGGCTACGACTACGGCTACGTCGTCGTCTCCACCGACGGCGGCGCGACCTACACCCCCGTCGCGGGCGACCAGACCGTCGAGGGCCCGCTCGGCCCGTCGCTGAACGGCACCACCAGCGGCTTCGAGCCGCACACGTTCGACCTGTCCGCCTACGCGGGCCAGAACATCCTGCTCGGCTTCCAGTACGTCTCCGACGGCGGCGTCAACGAGGGCGGGATCCACCTCGACGACATCACCGTCGGCGGCACCGCCGTCAGCGACGGCTCCAGCCTGGAGCCGTTCGACTCCTTCACCGAGATCAAGCCGACCGCCGTGCACAACTGGAACGTCCGCCTGGTCGGCCTCGACGAGAAGCACAAGGTCGCCGCCCAGGTCGAGTTCAACGGCAAGGGCACGATCAACCTCAACCGCCTCGAACTCCTCCTGGCCCGGCCGTTCACCAAGATCGTGGCCATCGTGGCGTACGACGAACCGACCGAACTCGGCCAGCAGTACGCGCCCTACACCCTCACGGTGAACGGTGTGAAGCAGCCCGGCGGCTGATCGTGCTGACCCGGCGCCGCGTGCAGACGCCTGACTAGCCGGGTGGGCATTCGAAATGCTCCGTGACCCGCACGCCTGGGGCTAGGCGTGCGGGTCACGGTCCTATCCGGGCCGTGGAGGGTGACCGGCTGAGTCCTTATGCGATTCTCGTCGCCCTCCAACCTTTTCCGGCGGTGGCGCGTCTCACCAATCATGATTAAGCGGATCATTTCCCTCACCGTCGTCGTCGCGGCCGTGGGCGCCTTGGCGCCCGCCACGGCACAGGCGTCAGCCGGGCAGGTGCTCAAGCTGCGCAAGGGGCTGACGATCACCCTGCCGAACGCCTGGAAGGTACACGGCAAGGGCGACTTCACCTACGTGGTCGCCGGTAAGTGCAAGAAGCTCCATCAGCCCGGCTGCCGCCAATTCTCGATCTTCGGCCCCAAGGGCATCGCCATAGGGAATGAGCTGTTCAATCCCTATACGGGCAAGTCGCCCTACTACGCTGCCACCGACGTGCAGCCGTGCCCGCTGAACGCGAAGTGGAGCTACGGCGGCGGCGTCAAGCTCCTCACGTCCGGCTATCGCGAGATCGGCAAGGGACACAAGGCGCAGTACCGCGCCTGGCGGATCACGTGCGTCGCGAACGACTCGTCCAAGGTGAAAGCGACCTTCGTCCAGCGCGAGTGGCTGCTGCCGAAGTCCAAGATCCTCATCGTCGACAAGTTCAGCACCCCCGGCCTGTCCAAGGTGCTCACGAACGCGGTCTGGCGCTGACCGCCGGCGCTCGGCCGCCTCAAGCCGAGCCTGGCCTCGTCCGGCGGACATGTCGTCAAGCCCGCCATCACGTCCGAAGGTCCTGAGTGGTCTGCTCCGGACGTTCCTCGCGGGCTTTCCGGCTGCCGCCGGTCAGGCAGGCTGACGGTCGTCGGGGTCCTGCTCTTGCCGCTGTGCCCGTGATGTGGGCCGATGGCCGGCCACGGCGGTGTCGGCGACCGGCCGCCGATACCTGCTGTGCGGCCTCCGAGGAGGTTTCTTCGTCTCATCCCGAGTCCCGGCCGTGTCTCGGAGCAGGATCACCTCGGCCTCGGCCGAGGTGCGGGTGGAGGGCGCCCAGGCGACTGGCTTCGCACTCGATGGGTCCTGGCCGACCACGGCGGTGCTGTGGGGCGGCCTCGATCACGAAATGTGGGCGAGATCAATGATTTGTCGCCGCGTTCTGATAGGAACAGGGCCCATGCTGACAATCCTCCCGGAGAACATTCACCCCAACCCGTGGGATCTCTACGACGAGACCTACGCCGGTCTGGACGTCCACGTCTTCCCGCCGGACGACGACGACGAGCAGCTGCCGGCCGCCGGCACGGTGGCGTGGCGGATCGCCGAGCCCGACGCCTACGACGCCGAGGAGGGCGCGTTCGCCGGGACCCTCCAGGTGTTCCTCGACCAGGTCGCGACCGAAGAGGTGCGGGCGCTGGTCATCGGGTGCTGGGAGCAGGCGTACGACACCGACTCCTCCGTGATCGTCAGCCTGCTGGCCGAGAACGCCAAGCGGTTCCCGGCGCTGCGGGCGATCTTCCTGGGCGCGATCCAGTCGGAGGAGGCGGAGATCTCCTGGATCCAGCAGTCCGACGTGACCGCGCTGCTGACCGCCTTCCCGCAGCTGGAGCGGCTGGAGGTGCGGGGCGGCAGCGGCCTGGCCCTGTCTCCCGTCCGGCACGAGAACCTGCGCGTGTTGCGGTTCGAGACCGGCGGGCTGCCCGCCGAGGTGGTGCGCGCGGTCGCCGCGTCCGACCTGCCCGCGCTGGAGCACCTCGACCTGTGGCTCGGCATCGACAACTACGGCGGCGACTCCACGGTCGCCGACCTGGCCCCGATCCTGGCCGGCGACCGGCTGCCCGCGCTGAAGCACCTGGGGCTGCAGGACAGCGACCACCAGGACGAGATCGCCGCCGCCGTCGCCGCGGCCCCGATCGTGGCCCGTCTCGACGTGTTGTCGCTGGCCATGGGGACGCTGGGCGACGAGGGCGCCGAGGCGCTGCTCAGCGGGCAGCCGCTGAGCCACCTGAAGGTGCTCGACCTGCGCCACAACTACATCACCGACCCGCTGGCCGAGCGCCTGCGCGTGTTCGTCGGCGACGCCGAACTCGACCTGGCGGAGCGCAAGGAGCGCGACGACTGGATCTACGTGTCGGTGGCCGAGTGACCCACGTTGACCTGGGCGTGGGGATCCTCGACGAGGACGGCGACGTCCTCGACGGGCTCGACTCCTTCTTCGCCGACGCCGGCACCGGGAAGGTGTCGTCCATCGGCATCGCCGAGTGGCCGGAGATGTACGAGGAGAGCTCGCAGGCCATCGTCGAGAAGCTGGCCGCCAACGCCCACCTGCTCCCCGGCCTGCGCGGCCTGTCCCTGGGCCACGTCGACCCGGAGTTGTGCGAGATCTCCTGGATCCAGCTCAGCGACCTCACGCCGCTGCTGACCGCCTTCCCCGGCCTGGAGCGCCTCGACCTGCGGGGGAGCGACGGGCTGGCGCTGACCCCGCTCCGGCACGAGAGCCTGCGGGTGCTCCGGGTGGAGTGCGGCGGCCTGCAGAGCTCGTTCGTCCGGTCGGTCGCCGCCTGCGACCTGCCCGCGCTGGAGCACCTGGAGCTCTGGTTAGGGGTCGAGCGCTACGGCGGGAACACCTCGGTCGTCGACCTGGCCCCGATCCTGGCCGGCGACCGGCTGCCCGCCCTGAAGCACCTGGGGCTGCAGGACAGCGAGATCCAGGACGAGATCGCCGCCGCCGTTGCCTCCGCGCCCGTCGTGGCCCGGCTCGACGAACTCGACCTCTCGATGGGCATGCTGACCGACGTGGGGGCCGAGGCGCTGCTCGACGGCCAGCCGCTCAGCCACCTGAGGCTCCTCGACCTGCACCACAACTTCCTCAGCGAGGCGATGGCCGAGCGCGTCGAGAAGGCGCTGCCGGGGGTCGACGTGAAGCTGCACGACCGCCACGCGCCCCGCGACGACCGCTTCTACGTGGCGGTGTCCGAGTGATCTCCCTCAGCCTGCCGCCGCGGCTCAAAAACGAGCGGTACTTCGACCGCTACGCCAACCTGCCGATTGTCGGCTTCACCGCCGACGCGCCCGAACAACCGCCGGGCGGCAGCGGGGCCTGGCACCTGGCGGTCATGGAGGAGGACATCCTCGAGCAGATGGACGCCTTCTTCGACCGCGTCGACACCGAGACGGTGCCCGCCCTGGTGCTCGGCTACTGGGCCGACCTCTACCAGACGAGCTCGGCGCCCATCGTGGCGAAGCTGGCCGCCAACGCGCACCGGCTGCCCGCCCTCCGGGCCCTGTTCCTGGGGGCGGTGTCGAGCGAGGCGTGCGAGATCTCCTGGATCAAGCAGAGCGACGTCACCGCGCTGCTGACCGCGTTCCCCGATCTGGAGCGCCTGGAGATCCGGGGCGGTGACGGCCTGGCCCTCAGCCCGGTCCGGCACGAGAAGCTGCGCATGCTCCGCGTGGAGACCGGCGGTCTGAGCGGCGCGTTCATCCGGGGACTCGCCGCCTGCGACCTGCCCGCGCTGGAGCACCTGGAGCTCTGGCTCGGCGTCGAGCAGTACGGCGGCGACTACACCGTCGACGACCTCGCGCCGATCCTGAGGGGCGACCGGCTGCCCGCCCTCAAGCACCTGGGCCTGCAGGACAGCGACCGCCAGGACGAGATCGCCGCCGCCGTCGCGGCCGCGCCGGTCGTGGCCCAGCTGGAGAACCTCGCCCTGTCGATGGGCGTGCTGACCGACGAGGGCGCGGAGGCCCTGCTCAGCGGCCAGCCGCTGACCCACCTCGACCAACTCGACCTGCACCACCACTACCTCAGCGACCAGATGATCAAGCGCGTCGAGAAGGCGCTGTTCGTGGTGGGCGTCGACCTCGGCGACCGCCAGTACGACGACGAAGGATGGTTCTACGTGGCGGTGGACGAGTGACGATCTCCCTCGACCTGCCCCGGCACCCCGACGAGACCGACGTCTACTACGGCAGCTACGCCGGCCTTCCGACCGTCAACTTCTTCGGCACGGCCGACCACCCGCCGGGCGAGGTGGCCTGGTTCGTCCAGGACGAGAGCCTCGCCGGGTTCTTCGACGTCGTCGACCTCGCCCGGGTGCGCGCCCTCGTGATCGGCGGCTGGGACACCAGCGCCCCCGGCCTCGTCCGGGAGCTCGTCGCCGCGGCCCACCGGCTGCCGGCGCTGCGGGCGCTGTTCTTCGGGGCGATCCCCTCGGAGGCGCAGGAGATGTCGTGGATCAACCAGACCGACGTCACCCCGCTGCTGACCGCGTTCCCCGCCCTGGAACGCCTGGAGACCCGGGGCAGCATGGGCCTGCACCTCTCCCCGGTCCGCCACGAGCGGCTGCGCATGCTCCGGCTCGAGAGCGGCGGGCTCGGCGACGACGTCGTGCGCGGCGTGGCAGCGTGTGAGTTCCCGGCCCTGGAGCACCTGGAGCTCTGGCTCGGCGTCGACGAATACGGCGGCGACTACACCGTCGAGGACGTCGCCCCGATCCTGACCGGCGACCGGCTGCCCGCCCTGAAGCACCTGGGCCTGCAGGACAGCGACCGCCAGAACGACGTCGCCGCCGCCGTCGCGACCGCCCCGATCGTGGCCCGGCTCCACGGCCTGGCCCTGTCGATGGGCACGCTCACCGACGAGGGCGCCGAGGCGCTGCTCAGCGGGCAGCCGCTCACCCATCTGCGGCGGCTCGACCTGCACCACCACTACCTGAGTGACGCCATGTCGGCCCGCCTGCGCGCCGCCCTGCCCACGGTCGACCTCGACCTCGACAGTCAGCTCGACCCCGACGAGGACGAGGGCTGGCTCTACACGTCGGTGGGCGAGTGATCGTCGTCGGGACTCCGGGAGACCGCCGCACCGACCTGTTCGGCGCGGCGGCCCGCGCGCACGGCCTGGGCGAGGTCACCGTGGTCCCGTGGACGGACGTCCTGACCGGCGTCCCGCTCGCGTTCTCCGGTCTGGTCCGGGTCGACTCGCCCGGCGAGTCGGCCGAGGCCGACGCCCTGCTGCGCGGTGCGGGCGACCCCACCCGCGTCGGGGGAGGGGCGACCTGGTACACCCGGTTCGTGGACGGACTCGGACGGGTGGCCGGAGCGGGCGGCGAACTGCTGGCGGACGTGGGCGAGATCGCCGCCATGTTCGACAAGCGCCGCTGCCACGCCCTGCTGGCCGGGGCGGGCCTGCCGGTGCCCGGCGGCACGACCGTGCGGTCCTACGGCGAGCTGCGCGACCAGATGCGGGCGCGGTCGTGGCCCAGGGTGTTCGTGAAGCCCGCCCACGGCAGTTCGGCGTCGGGGGTGATCGCCTTCGAGACCTCCGGCACCCGTCTGCGCGCCGTCACCTCGGCCACCGAGGACCTGCGGAACTCGCTGGCGGTCCGGACGTACACCGACGAATCGACCGTCGCCCGGATCGTCGACGCGCTGGCCCCCGACGGGCTCCACGTCGAGCGCTGGTTCCCGAAGGCGTCGGTGGCGGGCGGCTGCTTCGACCTGCGGGTGGTGACGGTGGCCGGGCGGCCGACCCATGCGGTGGCGCGGGTGAGCCGGGTGCCGATGACCAACCTGCACCTGGGCGGCAAACGGGGCGACCTGGGGGAGATCCGGGCCCGGCTGGGCGCCGGCCGGTGGGACGAGGCGATGGACGTCTGCGCCCGCACCGCCGCGTGCTTCCCCGGCAGCCTGACGACCGGCGTCGACCTGATGATCGGCGCCGACTGGCGGTCGATGGCGGTCGCCGAGGTCAACGCCTTCGGCGACCTGCTGCCCGGCCTGGGCGCGCTCGACGGCAGCGGCCTGACGACCTACGAGTGCCAGGCGCGGGCCGTCGCGGCGGGGTGGCGATCGTGCTCGACATGAACACGGTCGTGGGCAGCCACGACATCCTGCTGCTCACCCTCGACACGCTGCGGTACGACGTCGCCGAACGGCTCATGGCCGAGGGGCGCACGCCGGGCTTCGCCAAGTTCCTGACCTGGGAGAGGCGGCACAGCCCCGGCAGCTTCACCTACGCCTCGCACGCCGCGATGTTCGCCGGGTTCCTGCCGACGCCGGTCACCCCCGGCCCGCACACCCGGCCGTTCGCGGCGGCGTTCCCGGGCAGCGCGACCACCGCCCCGGAGACCTGGGTGTTCGACGCGCCGGACCTGCCCGCCGGGCTGGCCAAGGCCGGATACCGGACCGTCTGCGTCGGCGGGGTGGGCTTCTTCAACCGGCTGAGCCCGCTGGGCTCGGTGCTGCCCGGCCTGTTCCAGGAGAGCCACTGGGAGCCCGGGTTCGGGGTGACCGCCCCCGACTCCTTCGAACGGCAGCTCGACCGCGCCGAGGAGGTGCTCGCCGGCGTCCAGGAACCGGTTTTTCTTTTCCTGAACGTCTCGGCGCTGCACCAGCCCAACCGGTTCCACCTGCCCGGCGCGGCCGACGACTCGATCGAGTCGCACGCGGCCGCGCTGGAGTACGTCGACCGGCACGTCGCCCGGTTGTTCGCCCTGATGACCCGCCGCCGGCCGTGCTTCGTGATCGTCTGCTCCGACCACGGCACCGCCTACGGCGAGGACGGCCACGTCGGCCACCGGCTCGCGCACGACGTCGTCTGGACCGTCCCCTACGCCGAATTCGTCCTCAACCGGAGCTCCGATGATCAGTCCGTATGAGAGTTACGTCTACGCGTACCCCCACAAGACGGCCTATCGGCCGCTCGACCCGCGCCCGGCGCTGACCGACGTGTGGCGGGGCGAGCGGGCCGGGTCGTTCTACGCCCACATCCCGTTCTGCGAGATGCGCTGCGGCTTCTGCAACCTGTTCACCCGGACGGGCGCCCCCGAAGAACTGGTGGCGGCCTACCTCGACGCGCTCGAACGCGAGACGCTGGCCCTGGCCGACGCCCTCGACCCGGCGTTCACCACGGCGGCGATCGGCGGCGGCACGCCCACCTACCTGAGCCCGGCCGAGCTCACCCGGTTGTTCGACGTCACCGCCAAGATCACCCCCTGGGGAGAGATCCCGCTCTCGGTGGAGACCTCCCCGGCGACCGCGACCCCCGACCGGCTGGCCGTGCTGAAGGAACGCGGCGCGACCCGGATCTCCATCGGGGTGCAGAGCTTCGTCGACGACGAGGCCCGCGCGGCGGTGCGCCCGCAGAAGCGGGCCGAGGTGGACGCGGCCCTCGACGCGATCAGGGCGACCGGCTTCCCGATCCTCAACATCGACCTCATCTACGGCATCGACGGCCAGACCCCGGCGTCGTGGCGGCACTCCCTGGAGACCGCGCTGCGCTGGGCCCCCGAGGAGCTCTACCTCTACCCCCTCTACGTACGCCCCCTCACCGGCCTCGGCAAGATCGGCCGCGACTGGGACGACCAGCGTATGGAGCTCTACCGGGAGGGCCGCGACCTGCTGCTCGGCCGGGGCTACGAGCAGGTGTCGATGCGCATGTTCCGGCTGCCCGGCACCGGGACCTCCACCGACTACTGCTGCCAGACCGACGGCATGGCGAGCGTGGGGTGCGGGGCCCGGTCGTACACGAGCACCCTGCACTACTCCCACGAGTACGCGGTCGGCGCCCGCCACGTCCGGTCGATCATCGACGACTACGTGCGCCGCGACGACTTCACCGAGGCCCTGATCGGCTTCACCCTGAGCGACGCGGAACGGCGGCGACGCCACACCGTCCAGAGCCTGCTCCAGAAGGACGGCCTCGACCTGGGCCTCTACCGGAGCCGGTTCGGCGGCGACCCCGACGTCACGGCGGTGCCGGCCGGATGGCTGGTGCGCGACGGCGACGTGCTGCGGCTGACCGACGACGGCCTGGCCCACTCCGACGCGGTCGGGCCGGCCCTGTTCTCCGCCGAGGTCCGCGCCCTGATGGCGGGCAACGACGCCCGATGACGCACCTGACGATCCTCTACCGCGGGCCGCTGGCCAGCTGCGACTACGACTGCGCCTACTGCCCGTTCGCCAAGCGGCGCGACACCCCCGAGCAGCTGCGCGCCGACCGGGCGGCCCTGCTCCGCTTCACCGCCTGGACCGCCGAGCAGGACCACGAGCTGAGCGTGCTGTTCACGCCGTGGGGGGAGGGCCTGGTCAGGTCGTGGTACCGGGAGGCGATGGTCGGGCTCAGCCACCAGGCCAACATCCGCCGCGTGGCCGTCCAGACCAACCTCAGCTCCCGGACCGGCTGGCTCGACCGGGCCGACCCCGAGAAGCTGGCGCTCTGGGTGACCTACCACCCGACCCAGGTGACCTACGACCGGTTCCTGGCCAAGGTCACGGGCCTGCCGGTCCGGCACAGCGTCGGCGTCGTGGGAGACCCGGCCCACCTGGAGCACGCCCGGCGGCTCAGGAAGGACCTCCCGGCCGGCACCTACCTGTGGATCAACGCCGAGGAGGGCCGCGCCTACACCGACGAGGAGGCGGCCGACTGGCAGGAGATCGACCCGCTGTTCCACTACAGCCGCTTCCCGCATCTCAGCGCGGGCCAGGCGTGCCGGACCGGCGACACGGTGATCTCCGTGGACGGAGAGGGGACCGTCCGGCGCTGCCACTTCATCCCGACGGTCCTGGGAAATCTCTATGACGGCACGTTCCGGAACCGGCTCGGTCCGCGGGCCTGCCCGAAGCTGGAGTGCGACTGCCACATCGGCTACGTCCACCTCGAACCCACCGGCCTGTACGACGTCTTCGCCGGGGGCGTCCTGGAACGAATCCCTCACAGGGCTCTCACAGAACCGTCCAGGAAGCCCTGAGCCGGGGGGCGCAGGCTCGGCCGCATGATCGAAGTGACCCGGCTGAGCAAACGCCACGGCGACGTCGTCGCCGTCGACGACCTGACGTTCGACGTGAAACCCGGCGCGGTGACCGGGTTCCTCGGGCCCAACGGGGCCGGCAAGACCACCACGATGCGGCTGATCCTCGGCCTCGCCGCCCCCAGCGCGGGGCGGGCCCGCGTCCTCGGCGCGCGGCTCGCCGACCTGCCCGAGCCGATGCGGGCGGTCGGGGCGCTGCTGGACGCGGGGGCGCTGCACCCGCGCCGGTCGGCCCGCGACCACCTGTACTGCCTCGCGGTCGGCAACCGGATCGGGCGGCGGCGGGTCGACGAGGTGCTCGACCTGGTCGGGCTGACGGCGGCGGCGCACCGGCACGCGGGCGGCTTCTCGCTCGGCATGAAGCAGCGCCTCGGGCTGGCCGCCGCGCTGCTCGGCGACCCCGGCGTGCTGATCCTGGACGAACCCGCCAACGGCCTCGACCCCGAGGGCATCGTCTGGATCCGCACCCTGCTGCGCGGCCTGGCGGCCGAAGGGCGCACCGTCCTGGTCTCCAGCCACCTGATGGCCGAGACCGCGATGACCGCCGACCGGCTGATCGTGGTGGCGCGCGGGCGGCTGATCGCCGACACCACCGTCGAGGCGCTCGCCCGGCCCGAAGGGGTGCTGGTCCGCACCCCGGAGGCCCGCCGGTTCGCCCGGGTCCTGGTCACCCACGGCGCGTCGGGGGTCGAGCCCGACGGCGACGACCTCGTGGTGCGGGGGCTGGAGCCGCGGCGCATCGGCGAGCTCGCCGCCGCCGAGGGTGTGGTCCTGTACGAACTGACGCCCCGCCGCGCGTCGCTGGAAGAGGCGTTCATGGAGCTGACCCGATGATCGACGCGATCCGCTCCGAATGGGCCAAGACCCGCACCACCCGGTCGACGTGGTTCACCCTCGCCGCGATCGTCGCGCTCGGCGCCCTGTTCGCGGTGCTGTTCGGCTACGCCGCCGCCGCGGAACACGCCCGGCTGACCGCCGCCGAGCAGGCCGCCTACCGGCCCGCGCCCGACTTCCGGCCGTTGATCTTCGTGCAGATCGCCGTCGGCTACTTCGGCCTGCGCGCCTTCACCGTCGAACACCTCACCGGGACGATGACGCCGACCCTCACCACGGTGCCCCGCCGGGGGCGGGTGCTGGCCGCCAAGGCGATCGTCTGCGCCGCGCTGACGCTCGCGGCCGGGACGGTGACCGGGCTCCTCGTGGTCTTCGTCAACCGGGCCGTGCTGGCCTCCCGGCAGGTGCCCCTGAACGCGCTGACCGAGCCCGGCATGCTCCGGGTGCTGGCCGGGCCGGGCCTGCTGCTGGCCCTGCTCGCGCTGATCGGCCTGGCCGCCGGCTGCCTGGTGCGCAGCACCGCCGGGGCGCTGGTCATCACCATCGTGGCCGGGGTGTTCGTGCCGGCGATGGCCTCGCTCTACCCCGAGTGGCTGGCCCGGCTGATCCTGAGCTACTGGCCGATCACCGCCGGGCTGCGGCTGCTCAGCCTCGACGCCGACCCCGACCTGCCGGGACCGGCGGCCGGAATCGCCGTGACCTGCGCGTGGGCCGTGATCCTGCTGGCCGCCGCCTACGCGGTGTTCCGGCGGCGGGACGCATGATGTGGGGGACGAAAGGGGCGTGATGGAGCGGCTGCTGGTCGTCGACGACGAACCGACCGTACGGGAACTGCTGTCGGCGACCCTGCGCTTCGCCGGGTTCGAGGTCGCCTCGGCCGCCACGGGCACCGAGGCGGTGGAGGCGGTCCGGCTCTCCCGGCCCGACCTGATCCTGCTCGACGTGATGCTGCCCGACCTGGACGGCTTCCAGGTCGTCCGCCGCCTGCGCGAGCTGGCCCGCCCGCCGGTCCCGGTGCTGTTCCTGACCGCCCGCGACTCCCCGGCCGACAAGGTCACCGGCCTCACCCTCGGCGGCGACGACTACGTCACCAAGCCGTTCGACCTGCCGGAACTGCTGGCCCGCATCCGCGCGATCCTGCGCCGCACCGGCGTCCCGCACGCCCACGCCGTGGTCGTCGGCGACCTGGAGGTCGACGTCGAGGGCTGCCACGTGCGCCGCGCCGGGGTGACGGTCAGGCTGTCGCCCACCGAGTTCCGCCTGCTCAGCTACCTGGCCGAGCACGCGGGCCGGGTGGTGTCCAAGACCTCGATCATCGAGGACGTCTGGCAGTACGACTTCGCCGGCGACACCAGCATCGTCGACACCTACGTCAGCTACCTGCGCCGCAAACTGGAGACCGGCGGCCCCCGCCTCATCCACACCGTCCACGGCGTCGGCTACGTCCTGCGCGAGCCCCGATGACCTCCCTGCGCGGCCGCCTCCTCCTGATCACCTGCGCCCTGCTCGCGGCGGGCCTCCTCCTGAGCGGCTCCATCGTCGTCGGCCTGCTCCGATCGGGCCTGGTCGACCGGGTCGACACCCAACTCCGCGTCTTCGGCGGCATCATCGCCGTCATCCCACCCGCCCTCACCTCCCGCACCCCGGCCGATCGCGCGGCCGGCAACGCCCTGAGCACCAACCTGGACCTGATCAACCGCCTGTACATCGCGGAACTGGGCCCCGACGGCAAGCCCCTCTCAGAGGTCCACCTCCCACCCGGCCCAGGCGGCCCGCAACTACCGGCCGACCTGAACGATGCCCCCAGACCAGGCGGACTCGGACCGACGGTTCGCGCTGACGGCGAGCGCAGCTCCGACGACCCCGAGTCGACCGCCCGCAAGTCGGCAGCCCCTAAGCCGACGGTCTCTGAGCCGACGGTCTCTGATCCGACCGACCGCGAGGCGGGCGCGGTTACTGAGCGGGCAGGTTGGGGTCAGCCCTTTGAGGCGCGGGATTCCGCGGGTGGGGCCGATTGGCGGGTGCTGGTGGTGCCGCGTCAGGGGGCCGGGACCTCCGTCGTCGTGGCGGCGTCGTTGGACGCCGTGCAGGCCACCGTCGGGCGGGTGCGGGCCATCTACCTCGTCACCGGGATCGCGCTGCTGGCGCTGCTCACGCTGGCCGGGTGGTTCGCCATCAGGGCCGGGCTGCGGCCGCTGCGGGACATCGAGGAGACCGCTGCGGCCATCGCCGCCGGGGAGCTCGGCCGGAGGGTGCCCGACGCGGCGCCCGACACCGAGGTCGGGCGGCTCTCGGATGCGCTCAACGGCATGCTGGGCCAGATCGAGCGGGCGTTCGCCGCCAGGACCGAGTCGGAGGCGCGGTTGCGGCGGTTCGTCGCCGACGTCGGGCATGAGCTGCGCACGCCGCTCGTCGGCATCAAGGGCTTCTCCGAGCTCTACCGCATGGGCGGGCTGCCCGAGGTCGCCCCGGCGATGGCCAGGATCGAGAGCGAGGCCGGGCGGCTGGCCCGGCTCGTCGAGGACCTGTTGCTGCTGGCCCGCCTCGACGAGGGCGGCGACGCGCTGCCGCTCGACCTGGCCCCGATGGACCTGCGCACCCTGGCCGCCGACGCCCGCCTCGACCTGCGCGCCCTCGCGCCCGGACGACCCGTCGAGCTGACCGGGCCCGACGGCGGGGCGCCCGGCTCGGCTCCGGTGGTCGGCGACGAGGCCCGGCTGCGCCAGGTCGTGACGAACCTGGTCGGGAACGTGGTCGAGCACACCCCCGACGGCACTCCGGTGCGCATCGGGGTCGGAACCAGGGACGGTGAGGCCGTGCTGGTGATCGAGGACCACGGCCCGGGCCTCACCCCGGAGGAGGCCGCCCTGGTCTTCGACCGCTTCTCCCGCGCCGACGCCTCCCGCAGCAGGTCGGGACCCGGCGGCGCGGGCCTCGGCCTGGCCATCGCCCGCTCCCTCGCGGAGGCCCACGGAGGCCGCCTCGACCTGCGGACCGCACCCGGCCAGGGGGCCGCCTTCACCTTGGTCATGCCCGGTGCGCCGACCTGAGCGGGGATACGCCCGGCCAGGGGACGGCCTTCACTTCGGTGATGTCCGCTGCCAGCCTGAGCCCTGATAAGCCCGGCGGCTCGGTTCGGGGTCAGGTCTCCTTTTCGGGGAAGTAGTTCTCCTCGTTCACCCCGAACGTCCATGCCACGCCCTGGCGGGCTCGCTGGACCCACGGCGGCACTCGCAGGAAGTAGGTGCGGAAGGTGCCGTCGGGTTCGGCGGTCGAGTTGACCACCTCGACCGTCACCACGTCTTCGTCGTTCGGCAGGGCGATGCGCCACAGGATGCCCGTCTCGTCGCGGTGGAGCGGGGTCGCGCCCGACTCGGACAGGTAGCGGTCGAAGCCGAAGTGTTCCAGCATGACCCGGCGCAGCTCGGCGTTCTCCTCGTTGCGGATGCGCTCGGGGGTCAGGTTCGCCATCGACGCGACGAAGCCCTCGGGCACCGGCATGCCGTGCCAGGCCTCCAGTGCGAAGCCGTCGGGGAAGACCAGCGCGGGGCCGTCGGAGCGGTGGAGGCGGCCCGCCTCGTCGAGGTGGAGCTCGGCGGGGCGTTCGCAGACGATGGCCACCTCGGCGTAGGGGAACCACCAGCCCGCGTGGCGGGACACCCGGGTCAGCCCGGCCAGGCCGGGGGCGTCGGCGAAGGCCGACAACCAGGCGGCGTCGTGCTGGCCGAGCACGGCGTCGAGGGCGGCCTGGCGCAGCAGGTCGCCGGCCTCCTCGCCGCCGAGCACCGACAGGCCGCGGCGGATCTCCTGGACGACCGTGTTCACCCTCGGCCAGAGCAGCGCGCCGGTCGACTCCCACACCCGGGCCCAGCCGGCCCCGCCGGTCTCGCGCAGCATGTCGGCGCGGGCCCACTCCCAGGGCTGGGTGCGCACCTCTTCACGTACAGAGTGACCGAGCGGCTGGGCCAGCAACGGGGCGGCCGACAGGATCAGCGAGCCGAGGCCGGCCTTGTTCAGCGCGTCGACGGCGGCCTCGCCGCCGTGGTGGATGGCGGCGGCCGCGGCGGCGACGACCGGCGACCCGGCCCACAGGATCACCGAGGGCGCGGCCAGGCCGGCGGCGGCGTAGGCTTCGCGGACGCCCGCCTCGGCCTCGGCCCGGTCGCCGGGGCCGGTCGTGAAGGCGACGTCGGCCCAGGTCATGGTGGTCTCGATGCTCATCAGTCGGCCACCACCCGGAACGAACCCGGCACGTATTCACGCTGACGGATGATCCGGAACCAGCCCTTGGGCAGCGGGATCGTGGCGTGCTCCTCGTGGACCAGCCGGCCGCCCTCGGGCAGGTGGAGGTAGCCGGGGTAGAGGGTGCCGGGGCCGTGGAGCGCGTGGGCGTGGCCGGTGGCCTCGCCCAGGGCCAGCACGATGCGGCCCTTGTGGTCACGCGGTTCGGAGACGAGACCGGGAGGCACCGACGCCTCGGGGACCGGCATGATCAGGATGTCACCCTGTCGGTACATGACCAACCTTCCGTGTTCGGGGGGTTGATCAGAAACTATCGACGGCCACCGACATTTCCCGGGCCGCGGCCGCGAAGTCGGCGATCAGCGGGCTGCGGCGGCCGGAGCTCCAGGCCAGGCACACCTGGTTCGGCGCGAGGTCGGTCACCGGGACGTACCCGACGTCGGGCCGGGTGTAGAAGAGCGCCGCCGACAGCGGCAGGATGACGACGCCGTGACCGGCGGCGACGTGTTCGAGCTTCTCCTCCACGGCGCGGAACCGCACCTCGGGGTCGCGCCGCGAGGTGACGTCGCGCCACTCGGGGACGGCGTCGGGGTTCTGCAGCAGCCGCTCGCCGGCCAGGTCGGCGACGCCCACGGCGTCCTTGCCCGCCAGGGCGTGGCCGGCGGGCAGCACGGCGACGCGCGGCTCGCTCCACAACGGCACGACGCGCAGGCCGCGCCGGTCGATCGGCAGGCGGACGTAGCCGACGTCGACCCGGCCGTCGTGGATGGTGGCGGTCTGGTCGTCCCAGGTCGTGCGCACCACCTCCACCGTGAGCTCGGGGTGGCGCTCGCCGAACGCCCGCACCGCCGGGGTGACGATCAGGCCGGGCATGAACCCGACCGTGAACACGCCGCCGCCCCGGGCCGCGCGGGCGACGCGGCGGCGCAGGCCCTCGGCCGAGGCGAGCAGCGGGCGGGCGTCGGCCAGCAGCTGCTCGCCGGCTGGGGTCAGCTCGGTCGCGCGTTTGCTGCGGACGAACAGCTGGGCCCGCAGCTCCTCCTCCAGCGCCCGGATCTGGCGCGACAACACCGGCTGGGCGATGTGCAGGGCCTCGGCGGCGCGGCCGAAGTGGAGCCGCTCGGCCACCGCGACGAAGTAGCGCAGCTTCCGCAGGTCGACGTCCACCAGCGCCTCCTCCCGCTCGTGATGCCCTCAGGGTATTGCAGAGCACAAACGAGGTCTTGGACGCAGACCTTCCGGCGCAGCCATCGTGGAGGGGTCGGCGGAGCCTTCGTACAGGAGCGGAAAAAATGGATCTTCAGGGGAAACGGGTCGTCGTGCTCGGCGGCACCTCGGGAATCGGGCTGGCCACGGCCCAGGCGGCGGCGCGGCAGGGGGCCGTGGTGACGGTCGCCTCCCGCCGCCGGGCGAGCGTCGACCACGCGCTCGCGCGGCTGCCGGAAGGGGCGGCGGGACGGGTCGCCGATCTCACCGACCCGGCGGCGGTGGGCGCGGTCCTCGCAGGGGCGGGCCCGATCGACCATCTCGTCTACACCGCCGGGGAGCCGCTGGCATTGATGCCGGTCGGCGGCCTCGACCTCGACGCGGCCCGCGACTTCTTCGCCGTCCGCTACTTCGGGGTCCTGGGCGCGGTGCGGGCCGCGCTGCCCCATCTGGCCGGGAACGGGTCGATCACGCTGACGACCGGGACCGCCAAGGACCGGCCGGGGCCGGGGTGGTCGGTGGCGGCGAGCATCTGCGGGGCGATGGAGTCGCTGACCCGGGCGCTGGCCGTCGAGCTCGCGCCGATCAGGGTCAACGCGGTGGCCCCCGGGTTCGTGCGCTCGCCCCTGTGGGCCGGGATGGGGGAGGAGGCCCGCGAGCGCATGTACGCCGAGGCCGGGGCCGTGATCCCGGTGGGCCGGGTGGGCGAGGTCGAGGACGTGGCGCGGGCGTACCTGTTCCTGATGACCGAGCCGTTCGCCAGCGGGACCGTGCTGACCGTGGACGGGGGCCACGTGCTCGTCTAGCCCAAATCCGACAAAAGGTGTGTGTGATGACAAATCGGATGGGTACGGCCGGGCTCATGACGCAGACCGTCGGTGACTACGTGGTACGACGCCTGCAGGAATGGGGCGTACAGCAGGTCTTCGCCTATCCGGGCGACGGGATCAACGGCATCCTCGCGGCCCTGGGCCGGGCCGACGACGTGCCCCGGTTCGTGCAGAGCCGGCACGAGGAGATGTCCGCCTTCGCGGCCGTCGGCTACGCCAAGTTCAGCGGCCGGTTCGGGGTGTGCATGGCCACCTCGGGCCCGGGGGCGATCCACCTGCTGAACGGCCTCTACGACGCCAAGCTCGACCACGTGCCGGTGGTGGCGATCGTCGGCCAGACCGCCCGGAGTGCCATGGGCGGCAGCTACCAGCAGGAGGTCGACCTCCAGGCGTTGTTCAAGGACGTCGCCTCGGAGTACCTCGTCGAGGTCAACGTGGCCGAGCAGCTGCCGAACGCGCTCGACCGGGCGATCAGGACCGCCGAGGCGTCCCGCGCGCCGACGGCGGTGATCATCCCGTCGGACCTCCAGGAGGAGGAGTACGCCCCGCCCGAGCACGCCTTCAAGATGGTGCCCTCCAGCCCGCCCGGCACGGTGTGGGCGCGGTCGGTGGCCGCCGAGGCCGACCTCGAGCGGGCCGCCGAGGTGCTCAACGCGGGGGAGAGGCTCGCCGTCCTGGTCGGGCAGGGGGCCCGGGGCGCGGCCGAGGAGGTGCGGCGGCTCGCCGACCTCACCGGGGCGGGGGTGGCCAAGGCGCTGCTCGGCAAGGACGTGCTGCCCGACGACCTCCCCTACGTGACGGGCTCGATCGGGCTGCTCGGCACCCGGCCCAGCTACGAGATGATGCGCGACTGCGACACCCTGCTGATCGTGGGCTCCAACTTTCCGTACACCCAGTTCCTCCCCGAGTTCGGGCAGGCCAGGGCCGTGCAGATCGACGTCGACGGCCGGTTCATCGGCATGCGCTACCCCACCGAGGTCAACCTGATCGGCGACGCCGCCGCCACGCTCGGCGCGCTGCTCCCGATGGTGCGGCCCAAGGTCGGCAGCGAGTGGCGCGAGACCATCGAGCGCAACGTCGCCCGCTGGTGGGACGTCATGGAGCGCGAGGCCGAGGTGAGCGCCAAGCCGGTCAACCCGATGCTGATCGTCTCGGAGTTGTCCCGGCGCATCCCCGGCGACGCGATCGTGACGGCCGACTCGGGCTCGTCCACCAACTGGTACGCCCGCAACCTGCGCATGCGCGAGGGCATGCGGGGTTCGCTCTCCGGCACGCTGGCCACGATGGGCCCCGGCGTGCCCTACGCCATCGGCGCGAAGTTCGCCCATCCGGGCCGGCCGGTGGTCGCCCTGGTGGGCGACGGGGCGATGCAGATGAACGGCCTGGCCGAACTGATCACCATCGCCCGCTACCACCACCTGTGGAGCGACCCGCGCCTGGTCGTCTGCGTCTTCCACAACAACGACCTCAACCAGGTCACCTGGGAGCTGCGGGCCATGGGCGGCGCCCCGAAGTTCGAGGCGTCGCAGAGCCTGCCCGACGTCGACTACGCCGGGTTCGCCCGCTCCCTCGGCCTGGAGGGCGTCACGGTGGCCGAGCCCGAGACGCTTGGGCGGGCCTGGGATCGCGCGTTCGCGGCGGGCGTGCCGACCGTGCTCGACGTGCACTGCGACCCGGAGGTGCCGCCGATCCCGCCGCACGCGACCTTCGACCAGGTCAAGTCGGTGAGCGAGGCCGTCGTCAAGGGCGACCCCAGCGCCTTCCACCTGATGGCCCAAGGGGTGAAGACCAAGGCACAGGAGTTCCTCCGGTGGCCGCACGACTGATCGACCGGGTCGCCGCGCGGGCCTGCCGGGTGCCGACGCAGGAGCCGGAGACCGACGGCACCCTCGGCTGGGACGCCACCACCGTCGTCGTGGTCCACGTCGAGGCGTCCGGGGTGACCGGGCTCGGCTGGACCTACGCCGACGCGGCGTGCGTGCCGCTGGTCGAGGGCGTGCTGGCCGGGGCGGTGACCGGGGAACCGGTGCTCGACGTGCCGGCCCGCTGGGCGGCCATGCGGCACGCCGTGCGGAACCTGGGGCGGCCGGGGCTGGTGTCGTGCGCGATCTCGGCGGTGGACATCGCCCTGTGGGACGCGGCGGCGCGCACGTGCGGGCTGCCGCTGTGCCGCCTGCTCGGCCGGGTGCGCGCGTCGGTGCCCGTGTACGCCAGCGGCGGCTTCACCTCGATGAGCGAGGACGGCCTGCGCGACTGGGCCCGCGCGTCGGTGCGCCGCACCCCCCGGCTGAAGATCAAGATCGGCGCCGACCTCGACCGGGTGGCGCTCACCCGCGCCGCCGTCGGCGCGGGCGCGGAGGTGTACGTGGACGCCAACGGCGCCTACACCGTCGGCGAGGCCCGCCGCGTCGCCGCCCGGCTCGCCGACTGGGACGTGACCTGGTTCGAGGAGCCCGTCTCCAGCGACGACCTCCCGGGCCTCGCGCGGGTGCGCGCGGTCAGCCGGGCCGACGTCGCGGCCGGGGAGTACGGCTACGACCTGCCCTACTTCGCCCGCATGACCGAGGTCGTCGACTGCCTGCAGATCGACGTGACCCGCTGCGGCGGCTACACCGAGTTCGCCCGCGCCGCCGCGCTGGCCGCCGCCGCCAACCGCGACGTGTCGGCCCACTGCGCCAACTCCCTCTCGGCGCACGCCGGCGCCGCGACCCCGAACCTGCGGCACCTCGAATGGTTCGCCGACCACGAGCGTGTCGAGAACCTGCTCTTCGACGGGTGCCTGGCACCCGCCGACGGCGTCGTCACCCCGCCGGTCTCGGTCGCCGGCCACGGCATGTCCGTCCGGGAGGACGCCGCCCGGCGCTACGCGGTCGAACCCGGAGGAGAGCCATGACGATCATCGACGCCCCGCCCGCCCTGGAGGCGGCCCTGCGCGACCGGGTCGACGGCGAGGTCAGGTTCGACGCGGGCAGCCGCGCCGCCTACTCCACCGACGCCTCCAACTTCCGCCAGGTGCCCATCGGCGTGGTGGTGCCCCGCACCCCGGACGCCGGGGCCGAGGCGGTCGCCGTCGCCCGCGACTTCGGCGCGCCCGTGGTGTCGCGCGGCGGCGGCACGAGCCTGGCCGGGCAGGGCGCCAACACCGCCGTGGTGATCGACTGGTCGAAGTACTGCACCACGCTCGAATCGGTCGACGTGGACGGCCGCACCTGCGTCGTCCAGCCGGGCATCGTCCTGGACGAACTGAACCGTCGCCTCGAAGGCCACGGCCTGCGGTTCGGCCCCGAGCCCGCCACCCACATGAACTGCACCCTCGGCGGCATGATCGGCAACAACTCGTGCGGCGCGACCGCGCAGCGCACCGGCAAGGTCGTCGACAACGTCGCCCGCCTGGAGGTGCTCCTCTACGACGGCACCCGCTTCTGGTGCGGCGAGACCACCGACGAGCAGTACGCCGCCGTCGAACGCCGCGGCGACCCCCGGGCGGCGGTCTACCGGCAGCTGCGCGCCCTGCGCGACGCCTACGCCGGCGAGATCCGGCGGCGCTACCCCGACATCCCGCGCCGGGTGTCCGGCTACAACCTCGACTCCCTGCTGCCCGAGCACGGCTTCGACGTCGCAGGGCTGCTCGTCGGCAGCGAGTCGACCCTGGTCACCGTTCTGCGTGCGGAACTGGAACTGGTGCCGGTGCTGCCCGAACGCGCCCTGGTCGTGCTCGGCTACCCCGACATCGCCGCGGCCGCCGACGCGGTGCCCGCGATCCTGCCGCACGAGCCGATCGCGCTGGAGGGCGTCGACCACAAGCTGGTCCGCGACGAGCAGATCAAGCACCTCAACCCCGACGCGCTGGGCGAGCTGCCGGAGGGCCGGGCCTTCCTGATGGTGCAGTTCGGCGCCGAGACCGCCGAGGAGGCCCGGTCGCGCGCGCAGGCCCTGCTCGACGACGGGCACCGCGCCGACGTCCAGTTCCTCGGCGACCCCGCCCGCGAGGACGAGCTGTGGCACGTCAGGGAGGCGGGCCTGGGCGCGACCGCGCACGTCGCCGCCCGGCCCGACACGTTCGAGGGCTGGGAGGACTCGGCCGTGCCGCCCGACCGGCTCGGCGAGTACCTGCGCCGCCTGCGCGACCTCTACCGCGAGTTCGGCTACGAGAGCGAGAGCGACACCGGCCCCGCCCTCTACGGCCACTTCGGGCAGGGCTGCGTGCACACCCGCATCCCCTTCGACCTCTACACCGCCGACGGCGTCGCCGCCTACCGCCGGTTCATGGAGCGGGCCGCCGACCTCGTCGCCGGCCTGGGCGGGTCGTTCTCCGGCGAGCACGGCGACGGCCAGAGCCGGGGCGAGCTGCTGCCCCGGATGTTCGGCTCCGAGATCGTCGCCGCGTTCGGGCGGCTCAAGGCGATCTTCGACCCCGACGACCGCATGAACCCCGGCAAGGTCGTTGCGCCCGACCCGCTCGACGACCATCTGCGGCTCGGCCCGCACTGGGCCCCGGCCGAGCCGCGGAACCTGCGGTTCGCCTATCCGCACGACGGCGGCTCGTTCGGCCAGGCGGTCAACCGCTGCGTCGGGGTCGGCCGCTGCCGTCAGCACACCACCGAGGGCGGCCAGGTCATGTGCCCGTCGTACCAGGTCACCGGCGAGGAGGAGCACTCCACCCGGGGCCGCGCCCGGTTGTTGTTCGAGATGCTCAACGGGCACGGCGACGAGACCGTCCACGGGGGCTGGCGCTCGCCGGAGGTCAAGGACGCCCTCGACCTCTGCCTGGCGTGCAAGGGCTGCAAGACCGACTGCCCGGCCAACGTCGACATGGCGACGTACAAGGCGGAGTTCCTGTCCCACCACTACGCGGGCCGCCAGTGGCGGCGGCCCCGGTCCGACCTGGCGCTGGGCTGGCTGCCGGTGATCGCCGGGATCGTCGGCGGGCTCCGGCTCGGGCCGGTGGCGAACCGGGTGCGGGGCCTGGCCAGGGTGCTCGCGGGGCTCGCCGACCGGGAGCTCCCGGCGTTCGCCGGCGAGAGCCTCCAGCACTGGTTCAGCCGCAGGGACGCGAAAGGGACCGGCGCCCGCGGGACCGTGCTGCTGTGGCCCGACACCTTCACCAACCGGTTCCACCCGGAGATCGGCCGGGCCGCCGTCGCGGTCCTGGAGGAGGCGGGCTGGCGGGTCGCGCTGCCGCCCGGCCCGGTGTGCTGCGGGCTGACCTGGATCTCCACCGGCCAGGTCGACACCGCCAAACGGGTGCTCGGCCGGACCGTGCGGCGGCTCGCCGAGCACGTGCGCGACGGCGGCCTGGTCGTCGGGCTGGAACCCAGCTGCACGGCGGTGTTCCGCGGTGACGCCGAGGAGCTGTTCCCGGCCGACCAGGACGTGCGGCGGCTGCGGAACCAGACGGTCACCCTCGCCGAGCTGCTCACCCGGCACAGCCCCGGCTACCGCCCGCCGCGCCTGGGCGTCGAGGCGCTGGCCCAGGTCCACTGCCACCAGCACGCCGTGCTCGGCTTCGACGCCGACGAGGACCTGCTGCGAGCCGCGGGTGTACGGGCGGAGCGCCTCGACTCGGGCTGCTGCGGGCTGGCCGGGAACTTCGGCTTCGAACGCGGCCACCTGGAGGTCAGCGAGGCGTGCGCCGAACGGGTGCTGCTGCCCCGCCTGCGCGCGGCCGGGCGGGAGACCGCCGTGCTCGCCGACGGGTTCAGCTGCCGGACCCAGATCCACCAGCTCGACAGCGGCGGCCGGGAGGGCGTGCACCTGGCTCAGCTGCTCGCCGTCGGGCTGCGTCAGGAGGGGCGATGAAACCGGCGGAGCAGGTCGTGGTCGTCACCGGCGCGAGCGGCGGCGTCGGCCGCGCGGTCGCCGAGGCGTTCGGCGCGCGCCGGGCGAAGGTGGCCCTGCTCGCGCGGGGCGTCACGGGCCTGGGGGCGGCCGCCGGGGAGGTGCGGCGCGGCGGCGGCACCCCACTGGAGATCCCGGTCGACGTGTCGGACTTCGCGCAGGTGGACGCCGCCGCCGCCCGCGCCGAGGCCGAGCTCGGCCCGATCAACGTGTGGGTCAACGTCGCCTTCACCTCGGTCTTCGCGCCGTTCGAGGACATCCGGCCGGACGAGTACCGCCGCGTCACCGAGGTGACCTACCTGGGCTACGTCCACGGCACGATGGCCGCGCTGAACCGGATGCGGCCGCGCGACCGGGGGACCGTCGTCCAGGTCGGATCGGCGCTGGCCTACCGGGGCATCCCGCTGCAGAGCGCCTACTGCGGGGCCAAGCACGCGATCCAGGGCTTCAACGAGGCGCTGCGCTGCGAGCTGCTGCACGCCCACAGCGGCGTCCACGTGACCATGGTCCAGCTGCCCGCCGTCAACACGCCGCAGTTCTCGTGGGTGTTGTCGCGGCTGCCCCGCCAGGCGCAGCCGGTGCCGCCGATCTACCAGCCCGAGGTCGCCGCGCGGGCCGTGCTGCACGCCGCCGACCATCCGGAGCGCCGCGAGTACTGGGTCGGCGCGAGCACCGTCGCGACCCTGATCGCCAACGCGGTCGCGCCGGGGCTGCTCGACCGCTACCTGGCCAGGACCGGCTTCGACTCCCAGCAGACCGACCGGCCGAGGTCCCGCCGCCAGCCCGTCAACCTGTGGGCGCCCGCCGACGGCCCGCACGGCCGCGACTACGGCGCGCACGGCGCGTTCGACGACCGGGCGGCGGCGGTCAGCCCGCAGGCGTGGGCCAGCCGCCACCACCTCCTGGTCGCCGCCCTCGGCGCGGTCGCCGGCGCGGCGGCCGTCGTCATCCGGATGCGCTCGCGTCACCTCGGGTGAGGAGCTCGGCCAGCGGCAGCAGGTCCGCGCGCGGCACGGTCAGCCCGATCGGGTCGCCGGGGTCGCCGACCTGGTCCCACGAGACGAACCGGCTGCCCCGGTGCAGGCGGCGGATCACCACTCTGACCAGCGCCGGGCTGCTGCCGCCGGGCCCGCGCTCGTAGCCGAACAGCTGGCCGGTGTGCCGGGGCACGACGACGAGGCCGCTCAGCCGCAGCGCCTGCGCGGTCTCCCCGAGGAGCGGGCCGTCCTGGGTGAGCTGGACGTCGGCCACCTGCCCCACGGGCCCGCCGTCGCGGTCGACGACCCGGCGGCCGACCAGCGAGCTCAGCCGGTCGCGGGCCGGGACCTCCGGCCGCCGGACCGGCCCTGGCCCGCGCCGCCCCGGGCCGGCCCCGCCGCTGCCGGGCAGCGGGTCGATCAGGTGCTCCCTGACCCAGCGCTCCAGCGCCGCCTCCGGCACGTCGCCGCCGACCGTCACCGCGCTGCCGATCTCGCCGACCAGGTTCATCGGGATGCGGCGCGGGGCCGGGTCCTCCTCCGGCCGGAACAGGCGGGTGATCCCGGTCATCAGCCGGCCGGCCACGCCGCCGACCCGGGGGCCGAGCGCCAGCGGGCCGGAGAGGATCGCGGTCACGTACGGGACCTCGCCCGGCTCGATCTCCAGGTCGTCGACCTTGCAGAGCAGGCGGCCGTCCGCCGCCACCACCTGCCGGTCGAGCAGGTGCAGGTGGGCGTGCAGCACGCGGCCGGTCACTGGCCCGCCTTGGTCGCCAGCATCAGCGGGACGGCCGCCACCGCGACCACCAGGAGCAGGATCATGTAGACGGTCCCCAGGGAGTTGGAGAAGCGGCCGTTCACCCGGTCGCCCATGTAGTCGGGGTCGTTGGCGATCATCAGGACCGGCAGGTAGGTCAGCGGCAGCGCCGCCGCCGAGAAGACCAGCGAATACTCGGTGACCTTGATCGGGTCGATCGTCGTCAGGATCAGCGCCACCGCGACGATCGTCGAGACCAGCAGCGTCGCGTGGAACCGGGCCGCCTCCCGGGGGCGCACGTACTTGCCCCATTGCCAGCCGAAGTACTGGCTGATCGAGTAGCCCGACGACAACGCCGTCTCCAGGGTCGCGCCGAACGTCGCGGCGAACACGCCGAAGATCACCAGGGCCAGCCCGATCTGGCCGAAGGCGAGCCCGGCGGGCAGCACCATCTGGCCGAGCGTCTCGACCTCGATCATCCGCGGCAGGAAGACGGTGGCCGCGCAGGCCGCGATGGCGATCGACAACAGACCGCCCAGGGGGAAGCCGACGAACACGTTGGCGCGCATGACGCCCAGGTCGCGCCGGGTCCAGCGCTCCTCCACGCCGCCGGAGGAGAAGAAGAACACCTCGTAGGGCGTCATCGCCGCCCCCAGCAGGGCGACCGCGTAGAACCAGTACGTGGCCGCGCCGTCGTCGGACGGGTTGTGGGTCAGCTGGTGCCCCAGCTCCCCGTAGTCGGGGCCCAGAGCGAAGAAGGCCACCAGGAAGACGATCAGGGCGAGCCCGGCCAGCCCGAAGACCCGCTCCATCGTCTCGAACCTGACCCGCCACATCACCAGCCAGGCCACCAGCCCCACCGCCGGCACCCACAGCAGGTAGTCGATCCCGGTGGCGAGCTCCAGCGCCAGGGCCGCGCCGCCGATCTCGGCGGCCAGGGTGAGCAGGTTGATGCCGAAGGACGCGGCCAGGTTGAGCAGGCCCGCGCGGGGGCCCAGGCGCTCCCGGACGAGGTCGAAGACGGGCCGGCCGGACACGGCCGCCACCCGCCCGGCCATCTCGGCGAACAGGCAGATGCCGACGACGCCGACCACCACCACCCAGGCCAGCGACAGCCCGAACCGCGAGCCGACCAGCGCGTTGGCGACCAGGTCGCCGATGTCGACGAACCCGCCGATCGCGGTCAGGATGCCGAGGGTGACCGCGAAGAACCGCTTCACGACGGACGGCTCTCGGCGAAGGCCCGCAACCGGTCGCCCAGCGCCGCCAGGTCGGCGGCGGCCTTCTCGGGGTCGGCGATCTCCCGGAGCCGCACCTCGTTCAGCAGCACCTGCACCTGCTCGGCGGCCTCCGAGGTCAGCTCGGTGATCTCCGCCCGCACTCGCGCGGCCTCCGGCGAGGGCGGCTGCACCGCGCCGAACTGGGAGTCCACGCTGCCGAGCGCGGTGACGGTCTCGGTCAGGAGGGTCTGCAGGTAGGGGCGGGTCAGCCGCGCCTCGTGCTCGACCGCCAGCCGCACCAGCGCCACCGAGGAGGCGGCGGCCTCGGCCGTCGCGCCGGCCTTCTTCCCGTAGTCGGCGTCGTTCCACGCGGGGGAGGCGCACCCCGCCAGCAGCAGCAGCCCGATGAGCAGGAGCCGCCTCACGGCCGGGTCCGCAGCAGGAAGTAGGCCAGCAGGCCCAGCAGCACCGCGAACTGGATCCACGCGGCCAGCAACACCAGTCCCTCGTCCGTCACGAGACGGCCACTGCCCCCGCCGGACCGGGCCGAACGTTCACTCCCGGGTGCGTCTGAGCAGCGCGATCACCGCGCGCTCGGCCGCGCCGTGGGTGGCCGGGCCGTCGCCCTCGCCCAGGTCGGCCAGCGCGCGGTCGATGGTCCTGCCGCGTTCGTACGCCGTGATCACGCGGGGGTCGACGTAGGAGGCGCGGGCCACGGCCGGGGTGTTGCCCAGGTGCCCGGCCACCTCCTTCATGACCCGCGTGACAGCCCGGCGGCGGCCGGTCCGGCTGCGCACCCGCTTGGAGACGGCCAGGCCGACGGCGGCGTAGACGGTGGCGTGCCAGGTGCGGAAGTCCTTGGCGCTGACCTCGGTCCCGAAACGGTCGCGCAGGTAGTCGTTGATGTCGTCGCTCTTGACGTCGACCCAGTCGCCGTCGCGGTGGTAGCCGAGGAGCTCGCCCTCGTCGCGCCCCTTGCGCAGGGCGGTGACGACCTTGCAGACGTCGGGGTCGGTGATCTCGATCTCGCGGGGCACCCCGCCCTTGGCCGGATAGGCGCAGGAGACCCGGCCCCGCGAGCACGTCACGTGCTCCAGGCGCAGGGTGGCCAGGCCGAAGGACTCGTAGGCCTCCCCGCCGACCCGGAACAGGCCGATGTCGAGCATCCGGGCGGCGGCGGCCAGCACCCGCTCCCGGGTCAGGCCCTTCTCGCCGAGGTCGGCCCGCACCCGCTCCCGGAAGCCGGGCAGGCGTTCGGCCAGCTTGCCGACCCGCTCGAACTTGGCCCGGTCCTGCTCCTCCCGCCAGGCGTCGTGGTAGCGGTACTGGCGGCGGCCGGCCGCGTCGGTGCCCACGGCCTGGATGTGGCCGTCGGGGTCGCGGCAGATCCACACGTCCCGCCAGGCCGGGGGCAGCACCAGCGCCCTGATCCGGCGCAGGGTGCGCCGGTCCTTCACGGGACGGCCGTCGGCGTAGGCGTAGGAGAAGGACCGCCCGCGACGGCGGCGGGTGATGCCGGGCTCGGCGGGGTCGCTCGGACGCAGTTCGGCCACTCCGGCACCGTGCCCGTCATCGTGTCGTATTAACGGACCGGGGGAATCTCCGTTGACGTGCTGAAATACGTGATGATCGCGCTGCCGGTCAGCGCCTGCGCCGCCGGGGGAGTGCCCGCCGTCGAGGAGGCCACCGGGCGCTTCTTCGCCGCCGTGGCCGCCGGGCAGGGGGCGGCGGCGTGCGCGCTGCTCACCGACGCGGCCGCGGCCAGCCTGCCCGAGCCGTGCGCGACCAGCATCCTGGACGCCGGCCTGCGCGGCGGCCCGGCCCAGGAGGTCGCGGTGTGGGGGTCGGAGGCCCAGGTGCGCCTCCCGCAGGACACCGTGTTCCTGCACCGGGGCGCCGGCGGCTGGCGGGTGCGCGGGGCGGGCTGCCGTCCCGACGGCGAGCGGCCCTACGACTGCGAGGTGTCCGGCTGATGCGCGCCATGTTCGCCGTGACCGTCGCGATCATCGTGGTGGGCCTGGCGTACTTCCTGCTCGTCGGGTTCCTGCGCCGATGATCCGCCGCAACGGGCTGAGCCTGTTCTTCCTGGTGATCTTCGTGCTCGCGCTGGCCGGGCAGTCGATCGCGGGTCTCGGCGCCTACAACGACGACCAGCTCGGCTCCGGCGGCGACCCCGTCTCGTGGGGCGCCTACGTCACCTCGGCCGACTTCGCGGTCGACGTCGCCGAGAACTGGCAGTCGGAGTACCTCCAGTTCCTGCTGTTCATCGTGGTCACCGTCTGGCTGGTCCAGCGCGGCTCCCCGGAGTCCAAAACCGACGGCACCGGCGACCAGGTGCGGCCGGGCAGCCCGGAATGGGCCAAGACCGGCGGCCTGCGGACCATGCTGTTCGCCAACTCGCTCGGCCTGGTGATGGGCGCGGCCTTCGTGCTCTCCTGGTACGCCCAGTCGGTCGCCGGCACGGCGGCGTACAACAGGGAGCAGTTGTCGCAGCTCCAGGACCCGGTGACCTGGGCGGGCTACGTGGCCTCACCCGACTTCTGGGACCGCACGCTGCAGAACTGGCAGTCGGAGTTCCTGGCCGTGCTCTCGATGGTGGCCCTGTCGATCTACCTGCGCCAGCGGGAGTCGCCCGAGTCGAAACCCGTCGGCGCGCCCCACGGGGAGACCGGCACCGACGTCTGAGTTGACGCTGCCATTACCTAACCGCTATTCATTACCTAGCCGTTAGGGGTGGTGCATGCAGGACGCGATACTGGCGATGCTCGCCAAGGAGCCGTCACACGGCTACGACCTCGGCCTGCGGCTGCGGCGCGCCCTCGGCCCGCTGGGCGGGTCGATGAACGCGGGCCAGGTCTACGTGACCCTGGCCCGGCTGGAGAAGGCGGGCCTGGTCGTCCACGAACGGTCGGCCGGGTCGCCCGACCGCCCCGACCGCAAGGTCTACGCCCTCACCGACGCCGGCCACGAGCGGGTGACCGCCTGGCTGGCCGAGGTGAACCGGCCCAAGCCCGACCTGGTGGAGTTCCACCTCAAGCTGGCCGCGGCGAGCGCGTCGCGGCTGGCCGACCCGGTCGAGCTCGTCGACGCCCAGCGCCGCGAGCTGCTGCGGCGGCTGGCCGAGGCGCAGCGGGCGGTGCTGGCCGAGCCCGAGGGCTCCACCGGCGGCCTGCTGCTCGAAGGCATCGCGCTGCGGCTCCAGGCCGACCTCCGCTGGCTGGAGGCCTGCGAACGGGTCTGGTCGAGAAGGGCGGACGCGTGAACGTGCTGCAGGTCCGCGACCTGACCAAACGGCACGGCCGCAAGCACAACCTGGTGCGCGCCGTCGACGGCGTCGACCTCGACGTGCCGGCCGGGCAGATGCTGGCGGTGACCGGGCCGAGCGGCTGCGGGAAGTCCACCCTGCTCAACCTGATGGCCGGCCTCGAACGGCCCACCGGCGGACAGGTGTGGCTGGCCGGCGAGCGCATCGACACCGCGGGCGAACGGGCGCTGGCCCGGCTGCGCCGCCGGTCGGTCGGGTTCGTCTTCCAGTCCTTCCACCTGGTGGAGGAGCTGACGGCCGCCGAGAACGTCGAGCTGCCGGTGCTGCTGGCCGGCGGCTCCCCGCGCGCCGCCAAACGGCGGGCCGGGCAGCTGCTCGACCAGGTCGGCCTGGCCGACCGGGCCCGTCAGCTGCCCTGGAAGTTGTCGGGCGGGGAGCGGCAGCGGGTGGCCGTCGCCCGCGCCCTGGCCAACGAGCCGCTGGTGGTGCTGGCCGACGAACCCACCGGCAACCTCGACACCGCGGCCACCAACGAGGTGCTGCGGCTGTTCGCCGACCTGCGCGCCATGGGCCAGACCGTCGTCATGGTCACCCACGACGCCAGAGTCGCGGCCACCGCCGACCGGCTCGTCTCGATGCGCGACGGCGTCTTCGTGGAAGACACCTGGCTGGGCGGAGGCTCCGGCTGGCTCGACGGCCTCTTCGCGATGGGGGACTGACCGCCGTGGGCCGTCTCCTGCTCGTGTCCCGGCTCGTGCTGGGCGACCTGCGCCGGCATCCCGGCCCGGCCGTGCTGCTCGTGCTCTCGACGTTCGTCGCGACCGCCGTGCTGAGCCTCGGCATGTCGCTGCCCGGGGCCACCGAGCGGCTCTACCTCCAGACCCGCGCCGCGACGGCCGGGCCCGACGTGGTCGCGCTGGCCCCCGGCATGGGCGGGGCCACCGACGCCGTGCTGACCTCTTTGGAGAACGCCCCGGGGGTGGTCGCGCGGAGCAGGCCGTACCGCCAGTTCTTCGCGACGCTCACCACGGGCGGCGGGGAGGCGCGCGCGATCGTGCTCGGGGCCGACGCGAAGCCGGGGCCGATCGACCGGCCTTTGGTGACCTCGGGCCGGTGGGTGCGTCCCGGCGGCGTCGTGGTCGAACGGGGCTTCGCGGGCGCGGTCGGCGTCGACGTCGGCGACCGCGTCGCCGTCGCGGGGCGCACCTTCCCCGTCGTCGGGATCGCCGTGACCGCCGCGCGCACGGTCTACCCGTGGGCCATGATGGGCGGGCCGGGCAACGGCCCGAGCGACGGCGCCGGGCTGGTCTGGATGACCGAACCCGACACCCGGCCGCTGGCCGCCTCCGGCCTCCCGGTGACCTCCCTCGTCTACCTGCGGATGGCCGACCCCGCCGACACCACGCGCTACATGGCCTTCTACCACGACACGCCCAACTCGGCGGGCGGGCGCGTCGGCGACTCCGCCGCCCGGGTGAACTCCTTCACCTGGCAGTCCATGGCGCACCAGGACGACGTCTACCTCCGCGACGGCCAGCCGATCCTGATCATCGGGGGCTGGCTGCTCAGCTTCATGGCCGTCGCCGGGCTGAGCACCCTGGCCGCCGGACGCGCCGCCGCGCAGGCCCGCCGGGCCGGGCTGCTCAAGGTCGTCGGCGCCACCCCGGGCCTCATCGCCGTCGTCCTGCTGGCCGAATACCTCACGCTGGCGCTGCTCGCCGACGCGGCGGGGCTGGCCCTGGCCCGGCTGGCGGCGCCGACGATCATCAACCCCAGCGGCAGCCTGCTCACCGCCGACGCCGGACCGCACGGCGGGGCCGTCGTCATGACGACCGTCGTCGCCGTCGGCGTGGCGATCCTCACCGCCGCCGCGCCGGCCCTGCGGGCGGTGCGGGCGAACGTCGACCGCCGCCCCGACCACCTGGTCCTGCTGAGCAGGATGGCCGGGTGGCTGCCGGTCCCGCTCCTGCTCGGGCTCCGGCTCGTCGCCCGCCGCCCCGGCCGCGCGCTGCTGCACGCGGGCGGCACGGCGACCACGGCCATCGGGCTCACGGTCCTGCTGATGGTGCACGCCCAGCCGAGGGATGGCTGGGACCTGGGCGGCGTCACCCTGGCCGACCTGGCCGACGACCAGTCGCGCCGGCTGCTCGCCGGGGTGACGGCGGCGATGGCCGTCCTGGCGGTGGTGAACACCCTGACGATGACCTGGACCACCGCGACCGAGTCGCGCGCCACGATGGCCGTCGCCCGCACCCTCGGGGCCACCCCCGGGCAGGTCACCGCCGGTCTGGCCGCCGCGCAGCTGCTGCCGACCCTGCCCGGCGCGTTCCTCGGCATCCCGCTGGGCCTGTCGCTGCACTGGTTCTTCGGCCCCGCCGACCAGCCGCCCACCCCGTTGTTGTGGTCGGTCCCGCCCGTGCTCCTGCTCGCCACGGGGCTGCTGTCGGTGGTGCCCGCGCGCCTGGCGGCCCGCCGGTCTGTGGCGGAGGCGCTCGCCGCCTGAGGGGCCGTCTCTTCACCCTTTCTTCGCCGTACGCGGGGACTCCGGCACGGCGCCGCCGGAGAGGAACCCAGGGTGCAGAAAACGGCGGAACGGCTGGCGGAGGACGGGGTCGTGGGCCTCATCGTCGTCTGGGCCGACAACAACGGCATCCCGCGCTCCCGGACGATCCCGATCGAGCAGCTGCCGCAGGCGGCCGAGCGCGGCGTCGGCGTCAGCCCGCTGTTCGCGATCTTCGACACGCACGACGGCATCACCTACGGCCCGCCGGGGCTGACCACCCCGTCGGGCGACGTGCGCCTCGTCCCGGTCGCCGACCGGATCGTCCGGCTGGCCGGGCAGCCGGCGTTCGCGTGGGCCCCCGGCCGGCAGATGAACGCCGACGGCTCGCCGTGGCCGTACGACCAGCGGAGCGTGCTGGAACGGCAGGTCGAGGCCGCCGCGCGGGCCGGGCTGGAGTTCCGGGCCGGCTACGAGATGGAGTTCCGTCTCAGCCGCCTGGACGGCCCCCTCCCGGTCGTCGGCCCTTCGTACAGCCCGCGCCTGCTGCTGGAGGTCGACGAGTTCGCCGCCCGGCTGATGGGCGACCTGCGCGCCAACGGCGTCGAGATCGGCCAGCTGCACGCCGAATACGGCCCCGCCCAGTTCGAGCTCAACATCGCCCCCGCCGACCCGCTCACCGCCGCTGACCGGCAGCTGCTCACCCGCCAGACGATCCACGCCGCCGCCCGCGCGCACGGCCTGCGGGCCTGCTTCGCCCCGCTGACCGACGGCGCACGGGTCGGCAACGGCTGGCACCTGCACACTTCGGTCGCCCGCGACGGCGTCAACCTGCTGTCGGGCGGCGACGGCGTCCACGGCATGACCCCTGACGGGGCCGCCTACCTGGCCGGACTGCTGCGCGACCTGCCGTCGATCACCGCGATCACCGCCCCCAGCGTCGCCTCCCTGCTCCGCCTGCGCCCCGGCTTCTTCTCCAGCGCCTACGCCTTCTGGGGCGTCGAGAACCGCGAGGCCGCGTTGCGGTTCGTGCCCGCCACCCCGCTGCTGGGCGCCGCCCACGCGAACGTGGAGCTCAAGCCCTCCGACGCCTCCGCCAACCCCTACCTGTCGCTGGCCGTCGTCATCGCGTCGGGCCTGGCCGGCATCGCCGACGGCCTGGTGCCCCCGCCCCCCTTGCAGGAGGACCCCGGCCCGTGGACCGACGAGCGCCGCGCGGCGGCGGGCATCCACCGCCTGCCCGCGACGTTCGAGGACCAGCGCACGGCCCTGCTCTCCAGTGACCGCGTCCGCGCGGTCCTGGGCGAAGAGCTCTTCGGCGCCTTCACGGTGGTCCGCGCCGCCGACCAGGCGTGGGCCGAGGGCAGACCGGACGACGAGATCATCGCCGCCCACCTGTGGCGCTACTGACCCGCGCCTCGACCGCAAGGGTCCAGCAGACCCACGAGACCCAGAGCAGCGCGGTGATCGCCCCGACGGCGAGGGTCAGCGACCCCGCGGGCCCGCCGCCCATCGCCCAGAGGTCCCCCACGAGGAGCGCCGTCCCCGCGACCCGCGAGGCGACGGCCCGGCCCCGCGCCCCGGCACGGGAGAACCGGCGGCCCAGCACGTGACAGGCCGCGATCAGCGAGAAGAAGGTGAGCGATCCGGCGGCCATGTGACCGACGGCGGCGAGTCCGAGCTCCCCGGGCCCCGCCGGGGTCCCGGCCGGAAAGCCGTCGGCGGGATCCATGGTGAAGACCCCGGCGGCGACCATGCCGGCCCCGGCTGCGGTGACCAGCCGGGGCGTCCAGGCGCCGATCTCCACGCGACGCAGGCCGGTGGCTCCGAGGAGCAGCAGGATTCCGCAGATCACGAAGTCGGTGATCTGGAGCCAGCCGAGCGAGCCCGTGCTCAGCAGGCTGAGCGGGTGGCGGGTCAGGTCGAAGCCCTCCCGCGTGGCCGCCTGGGCCAGGGACACCGCCGTCCAGAGCGGTCCGGCGACGGCGGCGCAGAGGAGCAGGGCGCGGGTGGTGGACGTGGTCATCGCGGGCCTCTTCGTGTCGAGGGGGTGGGTTCACCCGGGACGTCGCCGATGCGATATGACAGGGAACGCCCCTCATTCCCTGTCACATCCGCGGATCGACGTACCGGTACCGAACACCGGACGACGAAACGGAGACCGAGATGCGTTACCTGATGCTGAGCCTGGCCGACGAGAACACCCCCGCCCCCGACGAGCGGCTGTTCGCCGAGATGGGCGCCTTCATCGAGGAGATGAGCGCCAAGGGCATCCTGCTGGCGACCGGCGGCCTGGAGCCCGGCGGGCTGCGGGTCACCTCGTCGGGGGAGGAGTTCACCGTCACCGACGGGCCGTTCACCGAGGCCAAGGAGGTCGCCGTCGGCTTCGCCCTGGTCGAGGTGCGGTCGGAGGAGGAGGTGCTGGAGCTGGCCCGCCGCTTCCGGCGCATCGTCGGCGACGGGGTCAGTGAGATCCGCAGGGTCCAGTGATCGACGCCGTCTGGAAACTGGAGTCCGCGAAGATCGTCGCGGCGCTGACCCGGCTGGTCGGCGACGTCGGGCTGGCCGAGGAGTTCTCCCAGGACGCCCTGGTCGCCGCGATGGAACAGTGGCCCGCCGGCGGGATGCCCGCCAACCCGGGCGCCTGGCTGATGTCCGTGGCCAGGCGCCGGGCGATCGACCACATCCGGGCCGAGCGGCGGCACGACCGCACCCACGGACAGCTGGCCCACGACCTGCGCCACGACGACACCCCGGAGCACGACCGCGACGACACGCTGCGGCTGATGTTCCTGTCGTGCCACCCGGTGCTGCCGCCCCCGGCGCGGGTCGCGCTCACCCTGAAGCTGCTCGGCGGCCTGAGCACCGCCGAGATCGCCCGCGCCTTCCTCACCGGCGAACAGGTGATCGCCCGGCGGATCGCCGACGCGAAGCGCACCCTGGCGGAACACCGGGTGGGCTTCGACCTGCCCGGCCCCGCCGAGGCGGCGGGCCGGCTCGCGTCGGTGCTGGAGGTCGTCTACCTGATCTTCAACGAGGGGTACGCCGCCGCCTCCGGCGACGACCTGATGCGCCCCGGCCTGACCCTGGAGGCGCTGCGCCTCGGCGGCATGCTGGCCGAGGCGGCTCCCCAGCCGGAGGTGCTGGGCCTGCTGGCCCTGATGGAGATCCAGGCGTCGAGGGCGGACGCCCGCACCGCCCCGTCGGGGGAGCCGATCCCGCTGCACGAGCAGAACCGGGGCCGCTGGGACCGGCTCCGCATCCGCCGGGGCTTCACCGCGATGCTGAAGGCCAGGGAACTCGGCGGCCCGCCGGGCCCCTACCTGCTCCAGGCCGCCATCGCGGTCTGCCACGCCCAGGCCCCGACGGCGGAGGAGACCGACTGGCCCCAGATCGCCTCCTTGTACGACCTCCTCCTCCGGCTGACCCCCACCCCCGTCGTGCGCCTCAACCGGGCGGTCGCCGTCGGCTGGGCCCACGGCCCGCAGGCGGGTCTCGACCTGACCGAGGACCTGACCGCCGACCCGGCGCTGCGGAACTACCACCTGCTCCCGGCCGTCCGCGCCGACCTCCTGCTGCGCCTGGGCCGCCCCGGCCCGGCCCGCCGCGAGTTCCAGCACGCGGCCGCCCTGGCCGACAACGCGGCGGAACGCGCCTTCCTGCAACGCCGCGCCGCCGCCCTCCAACTCGAAGAGCCCGAGGGCCCGCTGCTAGGCCCGGCGGTGGCCGCCTTCCTCGCCGCCCGCCCGAAGCCGACCGCCCACTCCTACGGCCAGACACTGCGACGACTCCGCACGGCCCTGGGCGACCAGACACCGGTCGCCGAACCGACCCCCGCCGAAGTGGCCCGCGTGGCGACGACGGCCTGGGGCGCCACCGCACCCCGCACGTGGAACCGCCACCTGTCGGCACTCCGCTCCTTCGGCGCCTGGACCGGCCGCCCCGACCTGACCGCCGACCTCACCCGCCGCCCCGAGCCCCCACCGACCCCCCGACCCCCCGCGCCGACCTGGCGTGACGTCGACGTGGCCCCTCGTGAGCGGGCCCTGTGGTGGTTGCTGCACGAGTCGGCCGCCCCCGTCACCCGGGTGCTCGCCCTCAACGTCGAGGACCTCGACCTGGCCGACCGCCGCTCCCGTACCGGGATCACCTGGCGTTCTCGCACGGCCGCGCTGCTCCCCGAGCTCATCGGCGGGCGCACGCGCGGGCCGCTGTTCCTCTCCGGTCGCCGGCCCGCGCCCGCGCGGACCACCGCCAAGGCCGATCTCTGCCCGCACACCGGCCGTCGCAGGCTCTCCTACGAGCGTGCCGAGTACCTCTTCAAACGGGCCACCGGTCACACCCTGCGCACCCTTCGCCTGACCTGAAAAGTCAAGACAAATCGCCACCTGTACACCCGAAAATCCCCGATTTACACTCCGGGAAAATGATCGGGGAGGTGGCCCGGCATGCTGGTCGGAGACGTCATGACGGCGTTCCCGGCGCACATCCGGCTCGGTTCGACCATCAGACGGGCGGCCGAGGTGGTGAGCGTCTCGGAGGTCGGTCAGCTCATGGTCATCGACCATGACGGCAGGTTCGCCGGGTCGTTGTCCGAAGAGGATCTGGTGCGGGCCATGCTGCCCGGCTTCGACGACGTGACCGCCGGCGGCGGCACCCTCGCCGACGCGTTCCGCCTCTTCCTGGAGAAGGGCCGCGCCCTCGCCGACCGGGTCATCGACCCGCTCGTCGTGCGCGACACGGCCACCGTGAGCCCGGCCGACGAACTGGCCAGGGCCGCGATCGTGATGATCGAGCGCGGCATCCGCCGGCTTCCCGTCGTCGACGGAGGGAACCTCGTGGGCACGCTCTCCCGCGCCGACCTGTGCCGTGCGGTGATCTACCATTCCTGAACTGCGGCTGACTCTCACCGACCGGCACACCAAGGCGACCAGCCAGCGGGTGTGCACCCTGCCGGTCACCCTCGGCCGCGACGCCGGCGCGGCGGCCGTGGTCCTCGACGACGGCGCCGTCTCCCGGCGGCACGCGCGGCTCGAATGGGACGACGGCCAGCTGGCCCTCACCGACCTGGGCAGCTCCAACGGGACGTTCGTCAACGACGCCAGGATCACCCGGCACGTGCTGCGCACGGGCGACCGCGTCCGCATCGGCCGCTACGAGGTCACGTGGGCGTTCATGGACCCCGACCGGACCACCACCCTCGACGCCAACCAGCTGACCATGCTGCGGCCGGTCGGGCCGCCCCGCGTCGCCGCCCGCCGGGTGGTCGAGGGGGCCGAGGCGCACAACCGGCGGTCCGGGCACGAGCTCGACGGCTTCCTGTCGTTCGCGCACGGCTTCCTGCCCGCCGAGCCGCCGCTGCTCGCCTTCCCGGCGTCCCACCTGGCCTGGGACGAGATGACCGCCCGGCTGCCCGAGCTGTTCCGCCGCCTGTCGCTGCGGCGCGCCTTCGACGCGATGCCGGTGCTCGACGCCCGGCCCGAGGCGCTGCCCGACCGCTACCTGCTGCGCGCCTCGACGATGCTCGGGGTGTTCGCGCACGCCTACCAGTACATGGCCGTCGACCCGCCGAAGGCGCTGCCCGACTCGCTCCTCCGCCCATGGACGCAGGTCTCGCGCCGCCTCGGCAAGAAGACGCCCGCCGTGTCGTACATCGACCTGTTCTTCTACAACTGGCGGCTGCGCGACCCGGCCGGGCCGAGGGTCCTCGACAACATGGACCTGCTGGTGCCGACCTGGGACAACGCGGCCGAGCGGGTCTTCTACCTGGTCACCACCGAGTTCGCGATGGGGCTCACGCCGGTGCTCGGCGCGATGGTCGAGGCGCAGGAGGCCGTCGTCGCCGACGACCCGGCCGCACTGGAGCGTTCCCTCCTGACGATCCTCGACCGGCTCCGGTACGTCACCCAGGTCGTCTACCCGCAGATCGACCCCAACCCGCGCGGCCGCAGCCCGCTCGACCAGGTGCTCTGGGCCAAGACGGTCGGCACGGCCGGCGTCCCGATCTTCGACGGCGCGCCGAGCCCGAGCGGCACCGCCCAGCCGCAGGTCCACGCGATCGACGCCTTCCTGGAGCGCCGCGAATACGGCTCGATGGTCGGCCGGCAGAGCACCTACCTGGCCGGCTTCTTCCCCCGGCACTGGCAGGAGCTGGTGGCCGCGCTCCGCGAGGTGTCGGTCCGCCAGTACGTCGAGGACACCCGCGACAGCACCCTGCGCGGCGTCTACAACGCCATGCTCGACGCCTACGTGGGCGACCGGGGCTGGATGGGGCTGCACCGCATCAAGGCGTACGGCTTCCTGGAGGTCGCCTTCAAGGTCGGCCGCCAGGTGACGACCGGCGCCCGCTTCACCGGCCTGTTCAAGGACCGGACCTGGGACAAGGTCGACGGCGAGCTGGCCGTCGTCCGGGAGGAGCGCCGTCCTCCGGTGGGCGCGCCGGTGGTGTTCGGCACCGCCCGCCGGGGCCGGGTGGTCACCGGCGAGTCGGGTTCCTGGACGTGCTACCTGGAGCTCGACGTCACCGGCCAGGGCGTGCACCACCTGCCGGGCGACCGGGTCGGCGTGCTGGCCGAGAACGACGACGACCTGGTCCGCCGCACCGTCGCCGCCCTCCAGGCGACCGGCGACGAACTGGTGCCGCTCACCCCCGAGTGGCGGACGGCGGTGGCCGGCCGGGCCGGGTTCGGCGAGGCCGACGTGCTGCCGCTGCGCACCCTGCTGCGTTTCGCCCGCCTGCGGCCCATCGGCCGCGAGGTGGCGAAGCGGCTGATCAGGCTGACGGCGGCCGGGGCCTGGCAGCGGGTCGTGGACGCCCGCATGGAAGACCAGTGGGAGCTCTGGGACGTCCTGAACCTGCTGTACGCGGGCGGCTACGACGTCACCCGCCTGTGGAAGGCCGACCTGCGGGAGAAGGACGCCTTCTGCCGGGTGGTGCCGCCCGAGCCGTTCCGCCTCTACTCGATCGCCTCGGCCCCGCCGCCCGGCGAGGCGGCCACCACGCTGCGGCTGGTGGTGGCCGGTCTCGGCTACACCTCGGCCCGCACCCCGTGGTCCTATCCCCGCGAACGGCGCGGCACCGCCTCCCACTTCCTGCGCCGGGCCGCCCAGGAGGGCCGCCGCCAGTTGTCGCTGCGGATCGTGCCGACGCCCAGGTTCCGGCTGCCCGCCGACCCCGACCGGCCGGTCGTGATGTTCGCCGCCGGTTCGGGGATCGCGCCGTTCCTCGGGTTCGCCGCCGCGCGGACCGGGCCGGGGGAGAACCGGCTCTACCTGGGCATCCGGTCGCCGGAGGAGTTCGTCCACCACCCCGATCTGGAGACCGCGGCGGCCGAGGGCCGCCTGCGGTTGTCGGTCGCGTTCTCCCGCGCCGACGCCGGCGTCTCCTTCGACGGCGCGCGGCACGTCGTGGGGGCCGGTCGCCGCCGCCGGGTCGACGACGTGATCCGGGCCGAGGCCGACGAGTTGTGGGCGCTGCTGGAGCGGGGCGCGCACGTCTACGTGTGCGGCAGCGCCCGGTTCGCCGTCGCGGTGCTCGACGCGCTCGCGGAGATCGTGCCCGGCGACGGCCGCGAGTTCCTGCGGCGGCTGACCGCCGACGGGCGGCTGAGCCAGGACGTCTTCACCACCTACCTGGGCCACGCGCAGCAGGGCCCCCGCTTCGACGTGTCGGAGCTGGCCCGGCACACCACCGCCGAGGCGGGCTACTGGATGGCGATCGGCGGGGCCGTCTTCGACGTCGGCGAGTTCCTGCACCTGCACATCGGCGGGCCGCACATCGTCCGCAACCACGTCGGGCTCGACGCGACGGCGGCGTACCGGAAGATCCTGCACCACGCGCACGCCGAGATCGACGCGCAGCTCGCCATGTACCAGATCGGCCACCTGCGGCGGCTGGAGTTCGGGTCCAGGTGGGGCGTGGTGCTCACCGAGGAGGGGCTGCGCGCGCTGCCGCTGGAGGAGCTGTTCCGGACCTGGGTCCGGTTCGTCTACCTGCTGGTCGGCATGGAGAACGCGCTGACCGCCGACTACGCCTTCACCACCATGGCGGCGACGGCGGGCGAGAACCCCGACGAGCTGACGCCGTTCAAGGCCCAGTTCGTCGTCGAGGCCCACCGCCGGTTCCTGGTCAGCTATCTCGACGGGCTGCTCGGCGACGACCTGCGCACCCTGTGGCAGCACACCGCCGGGTTCTGCGACCCCCACCTCGACCTGCGCTCCTACGACGCCGACCGGTCGGCGCTGGCGGCCCGCCCCGAGACCACGCTGGTCACGTCCACGGTGTCGGCCGTGCGCGACCTCGACTTCGCGCGCGTCGCGACGCTCTGCCGCGCCTACGCCCATCACGACGTCCGGCTGCTGCGCGAGCTGAAGGCCGCGATCCTGGAGGGCCTGCGGGCGTTCGAGACCCACGAGGCCGACGTCGTCGAGCGGGCGGGCGCGACCCTGCTGGGCGCGGTCGGCGAGGCCCTGGCCGCGGTCGCGGCCTACTACCGGAGGCTGGCCGACCTGACCCGCGCCCAGGGCGTCACCGCCGACGACGCCGCCGAGGAGGCGATCCCGCCCGACCGGGGCATGCCCGGCCACGGCGGCCCGCTCCCCGTGTGACCCGCCTCAGCCGTTCAGCAGCGCCACCGCCTTGCGCAGGGCCGGGTCGCGCCCGGTCGCCAGGTCCAGCGCGGTCGTCGGGGCCTGGTGGTCGGCCGGGACGCCGACCGTGTCGATGATCTCCTTCCCGGGCCCGAGGTGGCGGACCGACGGCAGCGCCACGATGCTCCCGTCGCCGAGCAGCCACGGGGAGGCCGGGCCCGAGACCGCGCCTGCCGTGCGGGTGCCCACGATCGGGGCGATCCCGTTGCCCTGGACGGCTGCGCTGAAGTCCTCACACGCCGACGCGCACCGCCGGTCGGTCAGCACGACGAGCCGCGCGCCCAGCAGCGGCACGGTGTCGTCGGTCCGGTTGGCGGTGCAGGAGCCGTCGTACCCGCAGAAGTAGCTGGTGACCTTCCCGTGCGCGAACGCGCCGAGCAGCCGGACCACCTCCCGGGGCGAGCCGCCGCCGTTGCCGCGCAGGTCGAGCACGACCTTCTTCGGCCCGCCGCGCAGCGCCGCGATCACCTCGTCGGCCGCGCCCTGGTAGAAGCCGGGCAGCCGCACGTGCCGGACCCCGGACACGTCGTCGACCCGCACGGTGCGCTCGGGCCGGGTCAGCGGGCCGACGGCCAGCTTCACCGTGCGCACCCGGCCGGTCGTGGGCCGCTTCAGGGTGAGCGCGAACCTCGGCTGCTGCACCTGTTCGAGGACGAGCGGGTTGAGGGTGCCGCCGACCCAGACGGGCACCCCGTCGATCGCCTGGACGATGTCGCCGGCCCGGACGCCGGCCTTGTCGGCCGGGCTGTCCTCGACGATCTCGGTGAGGAAGAACGGCGGCCGGGCCGCCGGGTCGAGGCCCGGCCCGCTGATCCCCGACGCGCCGACGATGCCGGTCCCGACGGGGTTGTCCTCGTCGTCGGGCTCGGGCACGTCGTGCCGGGCGTGGTTGTCGCGCAGCCCCGCGACCATGCCGTCGATCGCCGCGCGCAGCGCCACCGGGTCGCCCGCGCCGAGCGCCCCGGCCGCGGCGGCCCAGTCGGCGTCGCGGTCGCCGGTCAGCGCGGGCAGCCGCAGCCCCGCGACGTCCGCGCCGCGTTTCTGCAGGTTCCGCGTGTACGCGGCGAAGGCGTCCTTCAGCAGATCCTGGGTACGCAGGCCGGGCCCGCCGAAGTAGTGGTCGAGCACGCAGAAGAACGCCTGCCCGAGCGTGTCGACCGAGGTCGGGGGAGGGGAGGCGGGCGGCGGTCCCGACAGGCGGGCGCACGCCGGCGGCGCGGCGGCCGCCGCCGGGGCGGCGGGCGCGAGGGGCACGGTCAGGAGGGCGGCGAGGGCCGCCGCGGCCAGAAGCTTGGTCATGTCGCCGAATGCTGGCGGGCGGCGCGTTGCGCGGCTGTGACGGGAACCGTTGACGCCGCTGTAACCTCCGGCCCGGTAGGAACGGGTCATGCGAGTTCTGGTGGTGGAGGACGAACGCGACCTGGCCGACCTCGTCGGCGAGGGCCTGCGACGCCAGGCCATGGCCGTCGACGTCGTCTACGACGGCGCGGCGGCGGCCGAACGCCTGGCCGTGCACGACTACGACGTGGTCGTCCTCGACCGCGACCTGCCCGACGTCCACGGCGACGACCTCTGCCGCGACCTGGCCGGACGCGGCAGCCGCACCCGCATCCTGATGCTGACGGCGGCGGCCTCGGTGCCCGAACGGGTGGCGGGCCTGGGGCTGGGCGCCGACGACTACCTGCCCAAGCCCTTCGACTACGCCGAACTGGTGGCCCGGGTGCGGGCGCTGGGGCGGCGCAGCCGCGAACCGGTGCCGCCCGTGCTGACCCGCCACGGGATCGTGCTCGACACCCGGCGCGTGCAGGCCGCCAGAGACGGGCGGCACCTGCACCTGTCGCTGAAGGAGTTCGCCGTCCTGGAGGCGCTGCTGCGGGCCGAGGGCGCGGTCGTCAGCACCGAACGCCTGCTGGAGCTGGCCTGGGACGAGCACGCCGACCCGTTCACCACGGTCGTCCGGGTCGTCGTCAGCCGGCTGCGCGGCAAGCTCGGCGACCCGCCGTGCATCCGGACCGTGCCCGGCGCGGGGTACGCGCTGTGAGGACGATCCGGACGCGGCTCGCGCTCACCTACACCGCGCTCGCCCTGGTGACGGCCGCCGTGCTGCTGACGAGCGTCAACCTGTCGCTGCACCAGCGGCTCCGCGTCGAGGGCGGCCCGGAGGGGCCGGAGGCGCCGGTGGCCCCCGTCCTGGAGCGGCCGTTCGCCGTGCCGCCGGAGCCGAGACCGCGCCTGGTCGAGGAGGTCGTCACCTACCAGTGGGAGGTGACCGGCATCGCCATCCTCGTGATGGCCCTGGTGTCGCTCGCCGTCGGCTGGTTCTTCGCCGGGCGCATGCTGCGGCCGGTCCACCGCATCACCGCGACGGCCCGCCGCCTGTCGTTGTCGAACCTGCACGAGCGCATCGCGCTGGCCGGGCCGCGCGACGAGCTGCGCGAGCTGGCCGACACCTTCGACGAGATGCTGGCCCGGCTGGAACGGTCGGTCGAGGGCCAGCGCCGCTTCATCGCCACCGCCTCCCACGAGCTGCGCACGCCGCTGGCCGTGCAGCGCGCCGCGATCGAGATCGGCCTGCCCGACGACGTCGGCCCGGTCAAGGGCAAGCTGCTGGCCGCCAACCGGCGCAGCGAGCGGCTCATCGACGCCCTGCTGGTGCTCGCCCAGGCCGAGCACGGGCTCGAAGCGCCGGAGGAGGTGGATCTGGCGGAGGTGGTCAGGCTCGCGGTGGCCGAACTCGACCACGGCGACGTGACGGTGACCGTGACGGCCGGGCCGTGCCCGGTGCTCGGTGACCGGACCCTGCTGCACCGCCTGGTCACCAACCTGGCGGGTAACGCCGTCCGCCACAACGTGCCCGGCGGCACCGCCGGGATCACCCTGACCGGGGGAGTGCTGCGGGTGGTCAACACCGGCCCGCACGTGCCGCCCGAACGGTTCGGCGACCTGTTCGCCCCGTTCCGGCGCATCGGCACGACCCGGACGCAGGGCGCCGGCCTGGGCCTGTCGATCGCCGACGCCATCGCCCGCGCCCACGGGGCCCGGATGGAGGCGCGCCCCAACCCCGGGGGCGGGCTGGCGCTCGTCGTCAGGTTCCCGCCGGTCAGCTGACCCCGAACCGCGACATCACCCGCGACAACACCGCCGACTGGTCGCCGCGGCCGGTCCGGTCCCAGACCCCGCCGGCCAGCAGATAGCGCTCCCCGGCCACGAACGCGGTGCCCGCCCGCGCCATGGCGTCGATGCGCCGCCGGACGTGCGGCCGCCGGGAGAACGCGCCCATCCGCAGCGGCAGCACCATCCAGCTCGTCAGCGTGTAGCCGCACGCGCGGGCGTGCGCCAGCACCGAGCACGGGTCGGCGTACGACGAGATCATCATCAGCACGGTGTCGAACCCGGCCGACAGGATGCGCTTGCTGATGCCCGCGCCGGTGTGCCCGCCCGACAGATGCGGAAACGCGGGCAGCTCCTCCGAATGCGGAAGATACGGCGGATTGGCGACCACGCACCGCCGTTTCTCGCCGGGGCGCAAACCGGTGAAGAAATCGCCGTGCCGGACGTCGTAACGACCGGTGAGACCGCTTTGGAGAATGAGTTCGCGCGCGGACGCGGCGGAGGTCTCGTCGAGTTCGAAACCGCGCATCCGGCCCTGGAAATCGACGCGCCGAATGACGTTCACCATGGCCTGTCCCGAACCGGCGCCGAATTCGTGGACGTGTGTCATCGCAGGTCGGCGCGTGAGGAGCTCCTCCACGCAGAGCCCGTAGAATTCCGACTCCTCGTGATCATAGAAAGCGAGCATCCACGCTCCTCGATTTCTCGAATCGGCGATTCATATCGGCTTACCCGGGCGCCGCGAGGCCATGGTCGCAACGAGTCAGGGGCGCGGTAAAAAGGCGGACAAGTTATTCAGGACGGGCCTCCGGGTATTTTCCCGTCGGCCGGATCGTCCACAGCGGTTCTCCCGCATGACAGAGCAGGTGCGCCGCCCATGGCCGTCCAAGAGCCGATCACGTCACCGCTCGCGCCCGTCAAGCGCGGCAAGGGCACGGTCATCGTGTCGTGGCTGACCACCACCGACCACAAGGTGATCGGCTACATGTACCTGATCTCCGCCTTCGGGTTCTTCCTGATCGCCGGGGTCATGGCGCTGATCATCCGGGCCGAGCTGGCCCAGCCGGGCCTCCAGCTCGTCTCCAACGCGCAGTACAACGAGCTGTTCACGCTGCACGGCACGCTCATGCTGCTGCTGTTCGCCACCCCGCTGTTCGCCGGGTTCGCCAACGTCGTCATGCCGTTGCAGCTCGGCGCGCCCGACGTCGCCTTCCCGCGGCTGAACGCGGTCAGCTTCTGGTTGTTCCTGTTCGGCGGCCTCGGGGTCACCGCCAGCCTCTTCAACGAGGAGGGCGCGCCGGCGTTCGGCTGGACCGGCTACACGCCGCTGTCGACCGCGCCGTTCAGCCCGCAGATGGGCGGCGACCTGTGGATCATGGGCCTGGTGCTGTCGGGCTTGGGCACGATCCTGGGCGCGGTCAACTTCATCACCACGATCATCACCATGCGGGCGCCCGGCCTGACGATGTTCCGGATGCCGATCTTCACCTGGAACGTCCTGCTGACCAGCGTGCTCGTGCTCATCGCCTTCCCGGTGCTGGCGGCGGCGCTGCTGGTGCTGGAGGCCGACCGCCGGCTGGGCGCGCACGTCTTCGACGCCGAGGTCGGCGGCGCGATGTTGTGGCAGCACCTGTTCTGGTTCTTCGGCCACCCCGAGGTCTACATCGTCGCGTTGCCGTTCTTCGGCATCGCCACCGAGATCATCCCGGTGTTCAGCCGCAAACCGCTCTTCGGGTACGTCGGCCTGGTCGGCGCCACCATCTCCATCACCGGCCTGTCGGTGACGGTCTGGGCGCACCACATGTTCGCCACCGGCCGGGTGCTGCTGCCGTTCTTCTCGTTCATGTCGTTCCTGATCGCGGTGCCGACCGGGGTGAAGTTCTTCAACTGGGTCGGCACGATGTGGCGCGGCCACCTGTCGTTCGAGCCGCCGATGTTGTTCGCGATCGGCTTCCTGGTGACGTTCCTGTTCGGCGGCATCACCGGCGTCATCCTGGCCAGCCCGCCGCTGGACTTCCAGGCGCACGACTCCTACTTCGTGGTGGCGCACTTCCACTACGTGCTGTTCGGCACGGTGGTGTTCGCGATGTTCGGCGGCTTCTACTTCTGGTGGCCCAAGTGGACCGGCCGCATGCTCGACTTCCGGCTCGGCCGCTGGCACTTCTGGCCGCTGTTCATCGGCTTCCACACCACGTTCCTGGTGCAGCACTGGCTCGGCATCTCGGGCATGCCCCGCCGGTACGCCGACTACAGCGCCGTCGACGGCTTCACCACGCTCAACGTGGTCTCGTCGGTCGGCGCGCTCATCCTGGGCATCTCGACGCTGCCGTTCCTGTTCAACGTCTGGTACACCGCGAAGTACGCGCCGAAGGTGGAGGTCGACGACCCCTGGGGCTTCGGCAACGGCCTCGAATGGGCCACCTCGTGCCCGCCGCCGCGGCACAACTTCCACCGCCTGCCGCCCATCAGGTCGGAGCGGCCGGCCTTCGACCTCAAGTACCCCCACGTCACCCGGCGCGGGATCCCCAGTGGATGACGACCGGGTGCTGGCCGAGATGGCCCGCGCCCTGCGCGAGCAGGACCGGGCCTTCGCCGCCCGCATCGACCGGCTGAACGCCACCTGCGCCGCGATGGCCCGGGGGTGTTTCCAGTGGGAGGTCAGCCGGACCGAGACGACCCTGGTCGTGCTGGCCACGATCCTGACCGCCGTGCTGATGGGCGTGGTGGCGGTCGCCGTCCACCGGGATCAGCCGAGCACGCAGAACTCGTTGCCGTCGGGGTCGGCCATGAGCACACGGCCCTCGGCGGCGCCGAGCCGGGTCGCCCCCAGGGCCACCAGCTGGTCGATCTCCACCTGGGCGAGGTCGAAGTGCAGCCGGTTCCTCCCGGTCTTCACGGCCACCGGCGGGCCGCCCCACGTGATCTTCGGGCCGCCGTGCGGTGACCGGATCGCGGTCTCCTCGTTCTGGTCCCACACCAGGGGCCAGCCCAGGGCCGCGCTCCAGAAGTAGCCGACCGCCTGCGACCCGTCGCCCGCGAGCGCCCCGATGAAGCCGCACTCGGCGAGGAACGTGTTGCCCGCCTCGATGACGCAGAACTCGTTGCCCTCGGGGTCGGCGAGCACGACGTGCTCCTCCTCGGGCAGCTGGCCGACGTCGTAGTGCCGGCCGCCCAGCGCGAGCGCCCTGGCCACGGTCGCCTGCTGCTCCTCGGGCGAGCCGCTGGTGAGGTCGAAGTGCATCCGGTTGTGCCCGGTCTTCGGCTCCCGCGTCGGCAGGAACCGGAGGCGGAAGCCGGTGTCGTCGGCCGGCAGCAGCGTCGTGTCGCCGTCGGCCTTCCAGCCGAGGAACTCGCCCCAGAACCTCGCGAGCGCGGGAGGGTCGTGCGCGTCGATGCAGAGTGCGGCGAGCTGAGGGGTCATGCGGCCCACGCTAACCATGAGGATCGCGGCGGTTCCACTGATTTTCTCCGTAACGCATCGGTAACGGTTGAACTGTCCGCTCTGGTGTGTTTCTGATGTGAACGCTAACAATCACAACAGGAAAATCCCTGGCTGAGCGGTGTTTCGGGTGTGTTAGCGCTAACAGTCAGGGCCATGTGCGCAAGTGAAGGGAAGGCCATGACGGCATCCGAGAACTCAGGAATGAGCCGCCGCACCTTCGTCCGGACGTCGGCCTTGGGGGTGGCGTTAGCCGCGACGACCACCGGCGTCCAGACGGCGACGGCGTCGGCCGCGACCGCGAACGTCACCGAGGCGGTGGCCGGGATCCCCTATGTCGGCGCCGGGAGCAACACCCCGGTCAGGCCGTTCCGGCTGCACGAGATCAGCCTGAAGACCGGCCTGCTGCAGGAGAAGCGCGACCGGATGAAGGCGTTCCTGCAGGCGTTCGACGAACGCCGGTTCCTCTTCCTGTTCAACAACCAGGCGGGCCGGCCCAACCCCGCCGGCGTGACCGCGCCCGGCGGCTGGGAGGACGGCGGCCTGCTGAGCGGCCACTGGGCCGGGCACTACCTGAGCGCCCTGGCCCAGGCGTACGCCGACCAGGGCGAGACCGTCTACAAGACCAAGCTCGACTGGATGGTCACCGAACTCGGCGCCTGCCAGGACGCCATCACCGCCCGCCTGACCGCCCCCGAGGACCCCGAGGAGCCCGAGGCGCTGCCCATCGGCCGCGTGGCCGGGAAGTTCGGCAACGCCCTGAAGCTGAACGGCGGCGGCAACGCCGAGCACGTCAGGCTGCCCCAGGAGGCGGTCTCCCAGCTGACCAACTTCACCATCGCGACCTGGGTCAACCTCGCCGCCGCGCAGAACTGGAGCCGGGTCTTCGACTTCGGCCAGAGCACCGCCGTCAACATGTTCCTCACCGCCCGCGCGGGCGTGACGGGCAACCCGCCCCGCTTCGCCATCACCACCTCGGGCAGCGGCGGCGAGCAGCAGATCAACGGCACCGCCGCGATCCCGACGGGCCAGTGGGTCCACCTGGCCGTCACCCTCGCGGGCGGCGTCGGCACCCTGTACGTCAACGGCGCCGTCGCCGGCACCAACCCGAACATGACCCTCAACCCGACCAACCTCGGCGTGCCCGGCAACGTCTGGATCGGCCGCTCCGCCTACGGCGACGCGATGCTCAACGCGAGCGTCGACGAGTTCCACATCTTCGACCGCGCCCTCAGCGCCGCCGAGATCACCTCGCTCCAGAGTTCCGCCGCGGGCACCACGGGCGGCGGCAACATCGCCTGGTACCGCTTCGACGAGACCGACGGCGCCTCCGCGCTCGACTCCTCGCCCAACAACCGCCCGGCCGGCATCGTCGCCATCCCGCAGTCGGGCGGCCAGCTCTGGAAGCCCGTCTACGCCGGCTACCTGGGCGCCATCCCCGAGGACGCCGTGATCCGCGTCGGCCCGCCCCGCTACGCCCAGTACGGCGGCAACGCCGCCACCAACGTGTGGGCGCCCTGGTACACCCAGCACAAGATCGTTCGCGGGCTGCTGGACGCGTACACGCTGACCGGGAACACCAGGGCCCGCGACATCGCCGTGAAGATGGCCGACTGGGCGCACAGCGCCCTGACCACCGGCGACAAGAACCACCCGAGCTACCCGGGCCCGGTCACCCGCGACAACCTCAACCTGATGTGGGACACCTACATCGCGGGCGAGCTCGGCGGGGCCAACGAGGTGTTCGCCGAGATCCACGCCCTGACCGGCGACGCGAAGCACCTGGAGACCGCGAAGTTCTTCGACAACCGCGAGTCGCTGTTCGGCGCGACCGTCGAGAACCGCGACATCCTCACCGTCACCAACCCGCTCGCCTACGGCCGCAGGCGCCCGGCCCGCCTGCACGTCAACCAGCACGTGCCCGGCTTCTCGGGCTACCTGCGGATCTTCGAGCAGGGCGGCGGCGACGACTACCTGAAGGCCGCGAAGAACTTCTTCGGCATGCTGGTGCCGCACCGCATGTTCTCCCACGGCGGCCTCGGCGGGAACTACCCGGGCTCCAACAACAACATCGAGATGTTCCAGAACCGCGGCAACATCGCCAACGCGATCGCCCAGGGCGGCGCCGAGACCTGCTCGATCTACAACGTCGCCAAGCTGGCCAGGAACCTGTTCTTCCACACGCAGGACCCGGCCTACATGGACTACTACGAGCGGGCCCTGTTCAACCAGCTCGCCGGCTCGCGGGCCGACTCGGCGAGCACGGCCAACCCGCAGGTCACCTACTTCCAGCCGCTGACCCCCGGCGCCGCCAAGTCCTACGGCAACACCGGCACCTGCTGCGGCGGCACCGGCCTGGAGATCCACACCAAGTACCAGGAGGCGACCTACTTCAAGTCGGCCGACGGCTCGGCCCTGTGGGTCAACCAGTTCGTGCCCTCGACCGTGACGTGGACGGAGAAGAACTTCGCGCTGACGCAGGAGACGGCCTTCCCGCGCCAGGCCGGCACCAAGCTGACCGTCACCAGCGGCGGTCAGCTGGCGCTCAAGCTGCGGGTGCCCAAGTGGGCCGTCAAGGGCTACTCGGTGAAGGTCAACGGCGTGCTCCAGCTGCTCCAGAGCCCGGTCCCGGGCACCTACGTGACCCTGAACCGCAACTGGGGGACCGGCGACGTCATTGAGATCTCCATGCCGTTCGCCATCAGGATCGAGCGCGCCATCGACCGCCCCGACACCCAGTCGATCATGTGGGGCCCGCTGCTCATGCCGATCCTCGGCAACCCCGGCGGCGGCGCCTACCGCGAGCTGACCCTCTACCGCCACCTCAAGCGCGACGGCGACTACGCGCGCGCGGCGATCACCGCGAACGGCGTGACCGCGGCCGGCGACCCGCTGTTCACCACGGGCGGTTTCAACCTCCGTCCCTGGTACGTCGGCGACACCCAGGCCCACTCGGCCTACTTCCGCCGGGTCGAGCCGAAGATCGTCTTCGGGAGCGTGGACTCGGGCGTGCCCAACGTCAAGCGCGACGACGGCCTGCCCAACTACGACGTGCCGGTCACCGGCGTCGTCTCGCCCGGCACCGACGGCCTGACCTTCCTCGACGTGCTCTGGGACGCCGCCCCGTTCGCGACGCACGCCGCGTTCATGGCCAAGGTCACCGCGACGGCCGACGTGTTCGTGACGGCGGGGCTGCTGACCGCCGCGCAGAAGACCGCGATCGTGGCCGCCGCCGACAGCGCCCGCGCCCAGCTCGCGCCCGGGGCGCAGCTCCCGGCCACGGTCACCCCCGAGGCCCGGTTCATCGGCGGTTCGGCCTACCTGGCCGTCCGGGTCAGGAACGACCACGACGCCCCCGTCGACGTCGAGATCGAGACCGCCCACGGCGCCAGGACCTTCACCGGCGTCGCCCCCGGGAAGTCGGCGTTCCAGCAGTTCGCGGTCCGCGCCGCCGCCCTGCCCGCCGGCGAGGTCACGGTGTCGGTCAGCGGAACCGTCGAGGGCGACGAGGTCACCACCGAGATCGTCGAGCAGTACGCGGCCGCGTCGCGATGACCCCCGAGTTCGGGCCCTCGGAGCTCTGGGAGCCCGCCACCCGCCGCGACCCGTACGCGTTCTACACGCGCGTGCGGGCCGCGGGCCGGCCGATCCCGCAGCTCGACCCGGCGGGCGACCGCTGGTGGGTGGTGGCCCGGCACGCCGACGTCCGGGAAGGACTCCAGCACCCGGACCTCGGCCACCAGCTCCCCGGACAGCCGCCCCCGCCCGACGAGGCCGGACGGATCGCGGCCCGCCAGCTCATCTCCCTCGACCCGCCCGACCACACCCGCCTGCGCGGCCTGGTCAGCCATGCGTTCACGGCCCGGACCGCGGCCCGCCTGGAGCCGTGGATCACCGAGGTCGCCGACCGGCTGGTCGCCCGCGCCCGCTTCCTGGGCTCCTTCGACGGCGTGGCCGACCTGGCCGACCCGCTGCCGGTCAACGTCATCGCCCAGCTCGTCGGGGTGCCCGAGGACGACCGGCCGATGTTCCGGTCCTGGTCGGCCACGATCGTGTCGGGCTCCGACTTCGACGGCTCGGCCACGCTGGCGTTCGCCGCCTACCTCGACGACCTGGCCGCCCTGCGCCGGAAGGAGCCGGCCGACGACCTGCTCTCCGGCCTCGTCGACCTCGACCGCGACGACCTGGTCGCGACGGTCCAGCTGCTGCTGATCGCCGGGCAGGAGACCACGGTCGACGTCGTCGTCAACGCGATCAGGCTGCTGCTCACCCACCCGGAGCAGTGGCGGGACCTGCGCGACGACCCGTCGCTGGCGGGCGCGGTCGTGGAGGAGACGCTGCGGTTCCGCGGCCCGGTCGAGATCGTGCCGCCCCGCTTCGCCCTCCGCGACCTCGGCCTGGCCGGGGGCGTGATCCCGGCCGGTGAGCGGGTGGCCCTGTCGATCTGGGGCGCCAACCGCGACCCGGAGGTCTTCGCCGACCCCGACGTGTTCGACGTCCACCGCGCCGACGCGCACCGGCACCTCGCGTTCGGGCACGGCATCCACTTCTGCCTGGGCGCGGCGCTGGGCCGCCTGGAGGCGCGGATCATGCTCGACCGCGTCGCCCGCGACCTCGGCACGCTGCGCCTCGTGGCCGACCCCGGCGACGCCTTCCGGCTGCACCAGGGAGGGTTGCCGCTGACCGTCTAGCCGTCGGCCGCCCCGAGGGCGCGCAGGCAGAAGGCCGAGACGAACCCCTCGGACTCCTCCAGGGTCCGGCCGCCCTCGGTCAGCGGGATGCGTTCGGAGCCGAGCACCGCCAGCACCGCCCGCGCCGCCGCCTCGACGTCGGGGGTCTGGAACTCGCCCGAGTCGACGCCGCTCTGGATGATCTCGCGCAGGATCGCCTGCATCGGCGCGACGTGGGCGGCCAGCCGCTGGTAGGCGTCGGGCCCGAGGGTGGCCGACAGGTCGGCGGCCCCCGGATGCGGGTGGGCGACCAGGCCGGTCAGCTGGAGCCGGACGAACGCCCGCAGCCGCACCGACGGCGAGGCGTCGGCGGGCAGGTCGCGGGCGTAGCTCTCGACGAAGTAGTGGGTGACCCGCTCGGTGAAGGCCAGCAGCAGCGCGGTCTTGTCGGGGAAGTAGTTGTAGAGGACGGTCCGGGTGATGCCGGCCTCGGCCGCCAGCTCGGTCATCGAGATCGCGTCGATGCCCTGCCTGCGGGCCAGCCGCGCGATGGCCTCCAGGATCTTCTCCTGGGTCTGGGCGCGGTGCTCGCCGATCGTGGCGGCCGAGATGCGCGGCACGTCAGGCCGCCACCGTGGCCACCCGGCCCAGGTCGCCGAGCACCTCGGTGTTCAGCTGGTAGGCCAGCCGGGTCTCCCGGATGACCCGCTGCCGCCCGGCCTCGTCGAGGCTCTCGCCGAGGGCGTCGAGACGGCGGCGGTATTCGTCCTTGAAGCGGGGGAGGCTGCCGATGTCGAAGTGGTAGAAGTCCACCCCGCCCCCCTTGCCGTAGCCGTAGATCTTCTGCAGTTCCAGCCGGATGAACTGCCCGCCCGACAGGTCGCCGAGGTACCGAGTGTAGTGGTGGGCCACGTATCCGCCCGGCCAGTCGGAGACCTGGTTGATCCGGGCGACCAGCGTCTGGGTCGGCTTGCTGGGCGCGATGCGGCCGGCCCAGTCGTCGCCGTAGATCGTCGTCAGGTCGCGGACGAGCGCCTGCTCGCGGTAGAGCTCGGGGAAGACGAAGGCCCCGGCGACCGGATCGCCGGCCAGCCGCTTCGACGCGCCGTCGAGGGCCATATAGGCGAAGTAGTGCTGGGCGACCATCTCGCCGTAGGCCTCGGGACTAAGCCTGCCCGCCATCAGGTTCTTCAGGTAGCTGTCGTCCTCCGCGGACTCGTGGTCGGTCCAGGTCGCGGTCCGCAGGACCTCGGCAAAACCCATCGCAGGCTCCTCAGAACGTCGTTCATGACGAAGTGTCACAAACCTTCGGCGCGATCGTCAACAGGTTGATGACAGGGTGTCGTTAAACCTGATTACAGAATTACGATCGCTCTCAGCGAACTCACGCAAGCTTGGGAACACCATGGGACTCGCCTTAGTTGAGCGCATATAACTCAAGGCTGAGGAGCACGCATGACTGAGATCCTTCCCGTCCTGCCCCTGGACGACGAGGTCGTCCTGCCCGGCATGGTCGTCCCCCTCGATCTGTCCGACTCCGAGGTGCGCGCGGCGATCGAGGCCGCCCAGGCCACCGGGGCCAAGAAGCCCCACGTCCTCCTGGTTCCCCGCATCGACGGGCACTACGGGGCGGTCGGCGTCAGCGCCGTCGTCGAGCAGGTGGGCAGGCTGCCCGGCGGCGAGCCCGCCGCCGTGGTGCGGGGCGTGTCGCGCGCCCGCGTGGGCACCGGCACGACCGGTCCCGGCGCGGCCCTGTGGGTTGAGGCCACCATCGTGCCGAAGAGCACCGACGAGCCCGACGCCAAGGTGAGCTCCCTGATGAAGGAGTACAAGGCGCTCACCACCACGATCCTGCAGAAGCGCGGCGCCTGGCAGGTCGTCGACCAGGTCAACGGCATCGACGACCCCTCGGTGCTGGCCGACAGCTCCGGCTACGCGCCGTGGCTCTCGACCGCTCAGAAGCTGCTGCTCCTGGAGACCTCCGACGCCGGTGAGCGGCTCGAGAAGCTGGTCGGCTGGGCCCGCGACCACCTCGCCGAGGTCGACGTCGCCGAGACGATCCGCAAGGACGTCCAGGAGGGCATGGAGAAGCAGCAGCGCGAGTTCCTGCTCCGCCAGCAGCTCGCGGCGGTCCGCAAGGAACTGGCCGAGCTGAACGGCGACCCCGAGACCGAGGAGGAGGACTACCGCGCCCGCGTCGAGGCGGCCGACCTGCCCGAGAAGGTGCGCGAGGCCGCCCTCAAGGAGGTCGACAAGCTGGAGCGCACCTCCGACCAGTCGCCCGAGACCGGCTGGATCCGCACCTGGCTCGACACCGTCCTCGACCTGCCGTGGAACACCCGCACCGAAGACGCCTACGACATCGCCGGCGCCCGCGCGATCCTCGACGCCGACCACACCGGCCTCGACGACGTGAAGGACCGGATCATCGAGTACCTCGCGGTCCGCAAGCGCCGCGCCGACCAGGGGCTCGGCGTCGTCGGCGGGCGGCGGTCGGGCGCGGTCCTCGCGCTGGCCGGCCCTCCCGGAGTCGGCAAGACCTCCCTCGGCGAGTCGGTCGCCCGCGCCATGGGCCGCAAGTTCGTGCGCGTCGCCCTCGGCGGCGTCCGCGACGAGGCGGAGATCCGCGGCCACCGGCGCACCTACGTCGGCGCGCTGCCGGGCCGCCTGGTCCGCGCGATCCGCGAGGCCGGCTCGATGAACCCCGTGGTCCTGCTCGACGAGGTCGACAAGGTCGGCGCCGACTACCGGGGCGACCCGACGGCGGCCCTGCTCGAAGTCCTCGACCCGGCGCAGAACCACACCTTCCGCGACCACTACCTCGAGGTCGAGCTCGACCTGTCCGACGTGCTGTTCCTGGCCACGGCCAACGCCCTGGAGCAGATCCCCGGCCCGCTGCTCGACCGCATGGACATCGTGACGCTCGACGGCTACACCGAGGACGAGAAGGTCGTCATCGCCCGCGACCACCTGCTGCCCCGGCAGCTCGAGAAGGCGGGCCTGACCCCCGACGAGGTCGCGATCGACGACGCGGCGCTGCGCCGCGTGGCGGGCGAGTACACCCGCGAGGCGGGCGTGCGCTCCCTGGAGCGGGCGGTCGCGCGGGTGCTCCGCAAGGTCGCCGCGGCGGTCTCGCTGGGCGACAAGGCCCTGCCGCTGACCGTCACCGACGACGACCTGGTCGGCTACCTCGGCCGGCCGCGCCACGTGCCCGAGTCGTCGCTGCCCGAGTCGCGCCAGCGCACCTCGGTGCCCGGCGTCTCGACGGGCCTGGCGGTGACCGGCGCGGGCGGCGACGTCCTCTACGTCGAGGCGTCGCTGGCCGACCCCGAGACCGGCCAGACCGGGGTGACCCTGACCGGTCAGCTCGGCGACGTGATGAAGGAGTCGGCCCAGATCGCGCTCTCCTACCTGCGCTCGCGCGGCGCGGAGCTGGAGTTGCCGGTCGGGTCGCTGAAGGACCGCCAGGTCCACATCCACGTCCCGGCGGGCGCGGTGCCGAAGGACGGCCCCTCGGCCGGCGTCACCATGACGACCGCCCTGGCCTCGCTGCTCAGCGGGCGTCCGGTGCGCAGCGACGTGGCGATGACCGGTGAGGTGTCGCTCACCGGCCGGGTCCTGCCGATCGGCGGGGTCAAGCAGAAGCTGCTGGCCGCCCACCGGGCGGGCATCACGACCGTCCTGATCCCGGCCCGCAACGAGCCCGATCTCGACGACGTCCCGGCCGAGGTGCTGGCCGACCTCGAGGTCCACGCCGTCGGCGACGTGCGTGAGGTGCTGGAGATCGCGCTGACCCCGGCCACGGTGGGCCAGTCGGCCGCCGCGTAGCCTTCCCCCAGCGCGAAGGGGGCCTCCCGGGACAGGGGAGGCCCCCTTCGTCATGTCCTGATCTGCACGATTCGTGTCGTTGCGGCCATCGGGGGGTGGATCCCAGGATGGGGACATGCGGGTCGTCTGCGTCATCACCGAGGGGTTCCAGCACCTCGACCTGGCCGGTCCGGCCGACGTGTTCGCCACGGCCGGGCTGGTCAGCCGGCGGGCGGCGTACACGCTGGAGGTGACCTCGGCCGTGGCCGGGCCGGTCCGGTCGTCGAACGGGCTGGCCACGCTGGTGGACACGCCGATCGACGAGGTCACCGGGCCGATCGACACGCTGCTGGTGGCCGGCGGGCTGACCGTCGACGACCATCTGCGCGACCCCCGGCTGGTGGCGGGGGTGCGGCGGCTGGCGGCGGGGGCCAGGCGGACCGGGTCGGTCTGCACGGGGGCGTTCCTGCTCGCCGAGGCCGGGCTGCTCGACGGCGGGCGGGCCACCACCCACTGGTTGTCGGCCGGCGACCTGGCCCGGCGCTATCCCGCCGTCGAGACCGAGCCCGACGCGATCTATGTGCGCAGCGGCGACGTCTGGACCTCGGCCGGGGTGACCACCGGCATCGACCTGGCCCTGGCGATGGTCGCCGACGACCACGGCCACCACGTCGCCCGCGCCGTCGCGCGGGGGCTGGTCGTCTACCTCCACCGGCCCGGCGGGCAGTCGCAGTTCTCGGCGCCGATCCAGGCCGTACCGCGCAGCGAGCCCATGAAGGAGCTGCAGACCTGGATCGACGAGCACCCGGAGGAGGACCTCAGCGTCCCGGCGCTGGCCCGCCGGATGAACCTGAGCGAACGCCACTTCTCCCGCGTCTTCACCGACGAGACCGGCATGCCCCCCGGCCGGTACGTCGAGATCGCCCGCACCGGCGCCGCCCGGCGGCTGCTGGAGACCACCGACGAACCCCTCGACGTGGTCGCCCGGCGCACCGGCCTGGGCCTGCCCGGCAGCCTCTACCGGGTGTTCCGCCGCCATCTGCGCGTTTCCCCCGGCGACTACCGCCGCCGCTTCCGCGACAAGGAGCACTGACATGCACGTCGCCATCCCGCTCTACCCCGGCTTCACCGCCCTCGACGCGGTCGGCCCCTACACCGTGCTGGCCTTCGCGCCCGGCGTCACCGTCACGTTCGTGGCGGGGGAGACGGGACCGGTCGCCGACGACCAGGGCACCCTGTCGATCACCGCCACCGCGACCTACGACGACGTGCCCGCCCCCGACGTGGTGCTCGTCCCCGGCGGCCCCGGCACGGTCGAGGCCCTGAACGACACCCGCCTCATCGACTGGATCAGGACCGCGCACGCGGCGTCGACCTGGACCACCTCGGTGTGCAGCGGCGCCTACCTGCTCGCGCACGCCGGCCTCCTGACGGGCCTCCCCGCGACCACCCACTGGGGCTTCCTCGACGGGCTGGCCGGTTTCGGCGCGATCCCGGTCGCCGAACGGGTCGTCGTCCAGGGGAAGATCGTCACCGCCGCCGGGGTGTCGGCCGGCGTCGACATGGCGCTGACCCTGCTCGCGCTGATGCGCGACGAGGACACCGCCAGGGCCGTGCAACTGGCCATCGAGTACGACCCCGCCCCGCCCTTCACTTCAGGATCGGCCGCGACCGCCACCCCTGAGCTGCGGGAACGCGCGCTCGGCCTCATCCGGGTGGGGTGACCTGCACTTTCAAGCGAGCGTCAAGTGAGTCGCTACTGACCCGCTATCGGGACGGTCTATCTCTTTACCTGTCAAACTCCTCGTCCCGAGAGGAATCCGAAAGTGCGATTCATCAAGAAGCTCCTGGTGAGCGGTGGCGTCGCCGCCGCCCTCATCACCGGCGCCGTGGTTGCGCCGACGGCCGCCAGTGCCTCCCCCTTCGTCGGAGACTGGGGCCCCTACTACTCCGCCGACCACAAGGCCGAGGCCGAGGGCAAGTTCGTCGTCGACCACGGCAAGAAGAAGGTCTGGTACTGGGAGAAGTTCAAGAAGCCCATCAAGAAGTGCTGGTGGAAGCACGGCGAGAAGAAGTGCAAGATCGTCGGCTGGAAGTGGGACAAGAAGTGGTCCTGGAAGTGGGAGGAGTACACCAAGATCTCGGTCAAGGGTGAACTCACGAACCACAAGTGGTGGGGCGACAAGAAGTACAAGTGCGCCTGGGCCGTCTTCAAGATCGAGGACCTCGACGGCCACACCTCCTTCGAGAAGTTCCGCAACTGCGACAAGGGCAGTGACTGGATCGGCTTCCACGCCACCAACGTGAACACGATCGACGTCCAGGTCTCGCGCGGCAACCACTTCGGTCCCAAGGGCTTCTTCGGCCCCTGGTCGCCGGTGTACGAAGCCGTCTGACCGGCACCCTCGAACGGTAGGCTGAGCGGTCTACTGAACGGCCCGCGCCATTCCCGGCGCGGGCCGTTTCCCTTTGCGCCCCGACGATCACCGAGTAATGTTCGGTCATGTATCCGGGTGCCATCGCCGCCGTGAGCCCTGACAAACCCGCTGTGATCATGGCCGGTAGCGGCCGCGTGGTCACCTACCGGGAACTCGACGAGGAGTCCAACCGCCTCGCCCACCTGCTGCGCGAGGCCGGGCTGCGGCCCGGCGACCACATCGCGTTCATGCTGGAGAACCACCCCCTCTTCCTCGCGATCGCCTGGGCGGCCCACCGGTCGGGGCTGTTCTACACGGCGGTCAGCTCGCGGCTGCAGGCCGGCGAGCTGACGTACATCGTGGAGAACTGCGGCGCGAAGGCGTTCATCTCCTCGGCCGCGTGCGCGCAGGCCGCCGCCTCGGTGACCGGGCCGCCGCTGCGGCTCATGCTCGACGGCACGGTGCCCGGTTTCCTCGCGTACGAGGCCGCCGTCGCCCCCATGCCCGTCACCCCCGTCGACGGCGAGGTGCAGGGCATGGACATGCTCTACTCCTCGGGCACCACCGGGCGGCCGAAGGGCGTCAAGCCCAACTGGACCGGCCAGCCGCTCGACGTACCCGGCCCGCTCATGAACCTCATCGGCTTCCTGTTCGCCGCCACGGCCGACAGCGTCTACCTGTCGCCCGCGCCGCTCTACCACGCCGCCCCGCTGCGCTACTCGCTCACCTTCCAGCGTTTCGGCGCCACGGTCGTCGTGATGGACCGCTTCGACCCCGAGCGGGCCCTGGCCGCCATCGAGACGTACGGCGTCACGCACTCCCAGTGGGTGCCGACGCACTTCATCAAGTTCCTGAAGCTCCCGGCCGAGACCCGCGCGAAGTACGACCTGTCGACGCTCGCGTACGCCGTCCACGCCGCCGCCCCCTGCCCCATCCCGGTCAAGGAGCGGATGATGGAGTGGTGGGGCCCGATCATCCACGAGTACTACGCGGGCACCGAGGGCAACGGCTTCATCTACGCCGGCCCCCACGACTGGCTCTCCCACAAGGGCACCGTCGGACGGCCGCTGCTCGGCGTGCCGCACATCCTCGACGCGCAGGGCGAGGAACTGGGCCCGGGGGAGACCGGCGTCGTCTACCTCTCCGACGGGCCGACCTTCGTCTACCACGGCGACCCCGACAAGACCGCCGCCGCGCACGACCCGAAGGGCCGGGGCTGGTCGACGCTCGGCGACATCGGCCACCTCGACGAGGAGGGCTTCCTCTACCTGACCGACCGCAGCTCGTACATGATCATCTCGGGCGGGGTGAACATCTACCCGCAGGAGGCGGAGAACCTGCTGGCGGTCCATCCGAAGGTCGCCGACGTGGCCGTCTTCGGGGTGCCCGACGAGGAGATGGGCGAACAGGTGAAGGCCGTCGTGGAGCCCGCCGACCCCGCGACCGCCGGGCCCGAGCTGGAGGCGGAGCTGATCGCGTACTGCCGCGAGCGGCTGGCCCACTACAAGTGCCCGCGGTCGGTCGACTTCCGCACGGAGCTGCCCCGGCACCCCACCGGAAAGTTGTACAAACGAATTTTGCGTGACGAATACTGGCCGGAGCAGCACAAATAAGGCCGATGTTCGGTTTCGCCAGGTCAGCGGGGTGATCGCTTAAGCCGGCCTTATCGGGGGTTTGCCATCTTAGAACCACCGGCCCGAAGGAGCCGGGATTCGGTAAGGGGATGGCAGAGATGAGCGCTGACGAGCGGGAGAACGAAAAGGGGACCACCGAGGTCCTCGACGGGCGCGGCTGGAGCCAGTTCGGCCGCCGGGCCCCCCAGTACGGCGACTACCGGGGCGAGCAGCCCACGCCGCAGTTCGCGCCGCCCCCGCCGCCACACCAGCCGGGCCCCATCCAGGGACACGTCGGCGCGAACCCGGTCGGCGACACCGCCGTCTACGGCCTGCCGCCGGTCCCCCCGGAGCCGCCCCGGCAGCAGCGGTCCGACGGGCGGGCCTGGAAGCGGGGCGTCTCGATCCTCGCCCTGGCGTGCGTGGCGGTCGGCGGTGGGGTCGCAGGGGCCCTCATCACCAACGCGATGGACGACGACGGCGTGCCGGTGCTGGCCAGCCCGGTGGTGAACTCGCAGAGCAACGGCTCGGCTGCGATGCCCGCGAAGGGCACGATCGCGGCGGTCGCCAAGGCCGTGCAGCCCTCGGTCGTCATGATCACCGTGACCTCGCAGCAGGGCCAGGGCGAGGGCTCCGGCGTGATCCTCTCGGCCGACGGGCTGATCCTCACCAACAACCACGTGGTCGCCGGCGCCGGGCAGAACGCCCAGATGGCCGTCAAGTTCAGCGACGGCCGGACCATCCCCGCGACGCTCGTGGGCACCGACCCGACGACCGACATCGCGGTCATCCGCGCCACCGGCGTCTCGGGCCTCACGGCCGCCGCGCTCGGCGACAGCGACGCGCTCCAGGTGGGCGACTCGGTGCTGGCGATCGGCAGCCCGCTCGGCCTGGAGGGCTCGGTCACCTCGGGCATCGTCTCGGCCCTCGACCGCACCGTCACCTCCGGGGGCGGCGGCGGAGGCGGCGGCCCGGAACTGCCCCCCGGCTTCGGCGGCGGCTTCGGCCAGGAGCAGCAGCAGGCCGAGCCGACCACGACCATCGGCGGCATGGTGCAGACCGACGCGGCGATCAACCCCGGCAACTCCGGCGGCGCCCTGGTCAACGCGGCCGGCCAGGTCATCGGCATCAACACCGCGATCGCCACCTCGGGCGGCGGCAACGGCAACATCGGGGTCGGCTTCGCCATCCCGATCAACACCGCCAGGAACGTGGCCGACCAGCTCATCAAGACCGGCAAGGCGGTGCACGCCTACCTCGGCGTGAGCGTCGGCGACGCCACCGGCGACACCCCCGGCGCCCTGGTCTCGACGGTCGAGCCGAACGGCCCCGCCGCCAAGGCGGGTCTCCAGCAGGGCGACATCATCACCAAGGTCGACGACACCCCGATCGACGGGGGCGAGACGGTGGTCGGCCTCATCCGCGGCCACCAGCCCGGGACCAAGGTGACCGTGAACTACATGCGGAACGGTCAGGCGAACACGGCGACGATCACTCTGGAGGAGAAGACGACGAGCTGACGCGGAGATCTCTCAGGTATGGGGACAGGGAAGACCGGCGGCGCCTCCTCGGGGGCGTCGCCGGTCTTTTTCTCCGTTACGGCTCCGCCTGCCACGGCCCCTGCCGCCGCCTCCGCCTCTCCTGCGGGGCCGGGCGCCGACCGGCCGCGCCCGGCCCGCCCCGTCACGGCGGGGTCTATCGGCGGATCATGGTCTCGGCCCGCCACAACTCGCGGTAGTAGCCGTCGGCCGCCACGAGTTCGGCGTGGGTGCCCCGCTGCACCACCAGGCCGTCCTCCAGCACGATCACCTCGTCGACCGCCTCCAGCCCGCGCAGCCGGTGGGTGACGAGCAGGGTGGTGCGGCCCCGGGTGGCGTCGAGCAGGTCGCCCATCAGGGCGTCGGCCGTGGTCTCGTCGAGGGCCTCGGCGGGTTCGTCGAGCAGCAGGACCGGCGGGTCGTAGAGGAGGGCGCGGGCCAGCGCCAGGCGCTGGATCTGGCCGCCCGACAACGTGCGGCCGTCTTCGCCGAGCTGGACGTCCCAGCCGGCCCGGTCGGCGAACGTGCCGAGCCTGGCCTCCCGCACCGCCCGCTCCAGCTCGGCGTCATCGGCCTCCGGGCCCGCCAGGCGCAGGTTGTCGCGGAAGGTGGTCTGGAAGACGTAGGGGTCCTGGGTGAGGCCCGTCATCATGGCGCGCGCGTCGTCGGGGGAGAACCGGCGCAGGTCGGTTCCGTTGACGGTGACACTCCCCGACACGGCGTCGACGGTCCGCATCAGCGCCGACAGCAGCGTGCTCTTGCCCGCCCCGCTCGGGCCCACGACCGCGAGGCGTTTCCCGGGGGTGAGCGTCAGGCTCACCCCGCCGAGCGCGGGCCGGTCGCCGTGGCGGACGACCAGGTCGTCGACCACGACCGTGAGCGGCCCGGCGGGCCGGGGCAGCGGGTCGGCCGGGGCCGGCACCGCCGGGGGCACGGCCTCGATCTCGCGCAGCCGCCGCACCGCCGCGAGCACCCCGGTCAGCCGCTCGCCGGCCACCGCCAGCGGGAGCACCGGCTCGAAGCAGACCAGCGACGTCAGGGCGAGCACGGCGGTCGCGATCGAACCGGCGTCGAGCGCCAGGGCCACGGCCACCACGATCACGACCGTGAGCCCCTGCACCAGCACCCCGGCGGCCAGCGCGGTCGCGTTCACCCGGGCCTGGCCGCGCTCCAGGCGGGCCAGCCGGTCGTCGGCCGCCGCGGCGGCGTCGAGCGCCCGCCCGGTCGCGCCGTAGGCGGCCAGGTCGGCCGACCCGTGCACGAGGTCGGCGGTGTGCGCGGCCAGGTCGGCCCGCGCGGGCGCCAGCCGGGCGGTCGAGCGGCGGGCCATTGCGGCCGTCGCCGCCGGGAGCAGCACCCCCGCGACGGCCAGCCCCGCCGCCAGCACCACCGCCGCGAGCGGCAGCAGGAACGCCGCGATCACGACGGCCGTGACCCCTGTGACCAGGGCGGCGACGGCCGGGAGCAGGCAGCGGACCAGCAGGTCCTGGACCGCGTCGGTGTCGTCGACCATCCGGCTGAGCAGGTCGGCCCCCCGGTGGGAGAGCGGCCCGGCCGGGATGAGCGAGTCGTAGAGGCGTTCGCGGGTCGCCGCCTGCGCGCGCAGCGCGACGTCGTGGCCCGTCAGCCGCTCGGCGTAGCGGAACACGCCCCGGGAGGTCGCGAAGGCCCGCACCGCGACGATCGCCACCGACAGCGCGGCCAGCTCGGGCTGCTGGGCGGCCCGCGTGATGAGCCAGGCGGCCGAGGCGATCAGCCCGAGCCCGGCCAGGTCGGCCGCCGACCCGGCCAGCGCGGCGATCAGCAGCCGCCGGTTCCAGATGATCGAAGTCTTCACGCGATCACTCCGTCGTCGACGCGGATCACTCGGTCGGCCAGGGCGATCATCGCCGGGCGGTGGGCGACGATCACCGCCGTGCGGCCCTCGGACAGGGTGCGGGTGGCCTCGACGACCGCCGCCTCGCTGCGGCCGTCGAGCCGGGCCGTGGGTTCGTCGAGGAGCAGCAGCCCCGCGCCGGGGCGGCAGAACGCGCGGGCCAGGGCCAGCCGCTGGCGCTGGCCGGCCGACAGGTCGGCGCCCCGTTCGCCGATGACGGTGTCGTAACCCTCGGGCAGATCGGTGACGAAGACGTCGGCCTGGGCGGCGACCGCCGCGGCGCGGATCTCCTCGGGCGAGGCCGCGCCGTCGAGCGAGATGTTGCCGGCCACCGAGGTCGCGAACAGGTGGGGGCGCTGCGGCACGAAGGCCAGCTGCCGCCGCCACGCGTCGAGGTCGAGGGTGACCAGGTCGACGCCGCCGACCAGGACCCGGCCCTCGGAGGGGGCGACGAAGCCCAGCAGCAGGTGGAGCAGGGTGCTCTTGCCGGCCCCGCTCTCGCCGACCAGGGCCACCCGTTCGCCGGGCGCGATGGTGAGCGACACGTCGCGGAGGGCGGGGTCGTCGCGGCCGGGGTAGCGCACGGTCACGCCTTCGAGGCGGATCTCCGGGACCCGCTCGCCGACGGCGGCGGCGCGCGGAGCGGCCGGCTGCGCCCCTTCGAGCAGCGCGAACGCCTGGTCGGCGGCGGTGACGCCCTCCATGGCGGCGTGGAAGCGGGTGCCCATCGCGCGCAGCGGCAGATAGGCCTCGGGGGCGAGCAGCAGCACGAGCAGGGCGGTCGTCAGGTCGAGCGAGCCCGACAGCAGCCGCAGGCCGACCGGGACCGCGACCAGCGCCAGCGACAACGACGCGACCAGCTCCAGGACCAGCGACGACAGGAACGCCACCCGCAGGGTCTTCATCGTCGCCGACCGGTGGGCGCCGGCCACCTCGCGGACCACGGTCGCCTGGTGGCGGGCCCGGCCGAACGCCCGCAGGGTCGGCAGGCCGCGCACCACGTCGAGGAAGTGGCCGCCGAGCCGCGACAGGGCGGCCCACTGGCGTTCGGTCACCGCCTTGGTCGTCATGCCGACCAGCGCGCCGAAGATCGGGATCAGCGGCACCGTCACCAGCACGATCAGCGCGGTCGTCAGGTCGGCGGCGAACAACCTGACGATCACCGCCACCGGCACCACGGCCGCGACGGCGATCGACGGCAGGTAGCCCGTGAGGTAGGGGTCGAGCGCGTCGAGGCCGCGCCCGGTCAGCGTCACGAGCTCGCCCGAGCGGGTCTCGGCCGGGCCCATGCCCTGGAACCGGCGCAGCAGCCGGTGACGCAGCTCCGACTTCACCCCGCTCGCGGTGGCCCCGGCCGCGACGCCCTGGACCCAGCCCAGCGCCCCCCGGGCCGCGATCACCAGGGCCAGCCAGCCCAGCACACCGACGGCGAACCGCCCCGACAGCACCCCGGCCAGCAGTTCGGCCTGGACCAGGACCAGCAGCCCGGCCGCCACCGCCGCGCCCAGGCACACCAGGAGGTGGCGGCGCGGCAGCAGCCGCACGAGACCTTTGTGCACCGAGCCCCCCTCAGAAGTAGGCGGGGACCGGCCCCTTCCCGAAGGCCCTCCACACCCAGATCTGCGCCCCGGCCAAGACCGGGACGAACGGCAACACCATAAACGTCAACACCGTTAGGTTCGCGGACGGGGCCGCGTTGGCGACCACCGCGCCCGCCGTCCCGACCAGCGGCACGATCGCCGGCACGGCCGCCAGCGCGCCGGTGACCAGGAGCGATCCCCCTCCGGTGAGCCGCCAGTCGAGGAACCGGCGGCCGTGCATCACGAAGAGGGCGGCGACGAGGAGGCCGTACAGGAGCCCGAAGGGGACGGAGAACCCGCCCAGGCCGGCCAGCAGCAGGCCCCAGGCCAGGCAGACGCCGAAGGAGGCTACGGCGATCGTCCACTCCCAGAACGCGCGGGTGAACAGGCGGCGGCGGAACCACAGGCCCGCGTCGCGCAGCACCCACGAGACCAGCAGCAGCACCACGGCCTCGTAGTTGGCGCTCAGCACGTTCTCGCACGCGGGGAAGGCCCCGAACAGCACGCCCGCGACCGCGATCAGCCACACCTCGTTGGCCAGCACGAACGGGCCGATGGCGCCGATCGCCCGATCGCGGTCGGGGGTGAGCGGCAGCAGCATGCCGACGCCGAGGTCGAAGCCCTCCAGGGTGAAGTAGCCGATCAGCAGCAGCGCCAGGACGCCGAACCACAGGATGTCCATGAGCAGCTCCTAGAAGGTCAGGGCCGGTGCGGGCGCGGGGTTCTCGCCGAGCGCGACCTCGTGGGCGCCGCGCCGGACGATGCGCACGATCAGCACGTAGTCGGCCACCGCCAGCAGGGTCAGCACGCCGACGAACGCGACGAACGACACCGTGATCTGGCCGCCGGTCAGCCCGGGGGTGATCGCGTCGGCGACCGTGAGGCGCTCCCAGATCATCCACGGCTGGCGGCCCTCCTCCCGGGCGATCCAGCCGAGGATCGCCGCGATGAAGGGGAGGGGGGTGACCAGCATGATCAGCGGGTGCAGGAACCGCCAGCGCGGCGCCCACTTGACCAGGATCACCAGCACGAGGGCGACCAGCTGGAGCAGGTGCCCGATGAGGATCATCATGCCGAGGCCGAACGCGGCCAGCGGCCGGTCGACGAACTTGTCGGGCTGGACGCCGGTCACCGGCCCGAACTGGGCGAACCCGAAGCCGACGACCATCATCGTGCCGGCGAAGGCGGTCCAGACGCCCATCCGCAACGACCGGGAGAACAGCTCCCGGTCGGGGGTGCGGCGGAACAGGTGGTAGGCGCTCGCGCTCATCACCACGAAGCCGCCCACGGTCAGCCCGGCCGACAGCACGTGGGGCAGCGCCATCGACAACGACGGGTTGGTCAGCAGCGCGCCGAAGTCGTCGAGGCGCAGCACCTCGCCGTCGCGCACCGACCCGGCCGGGTGCTGGAGGAACGAGTTGGCCACCATGATCCAGAACGCCGACGCGTAGGCGGTGATCGTGACCAGCCAGATCGTCGCGACGTGCAGCCACTTCGGCAGCCGGTGCCAGCCGAAGATCCACAGGCCCAGGAACGTGGACTCCAGGAAGAACGCGATGAGCGTCTCCAGCGCCAGCGGCGCGCCGAACACGTCGCCGGCGTAGTGGGTCAGGCCGCTCCAGCTCAGCCCGAACTGGAACTCCATCACGATGCCGGTGACGATGCCGAGCGCGTAGTTCGTCACGTAGATCTGCCCCCAGAAGCGCGTCGCGCGTTCGTCGAGGGTGCTGCCGGTGCGGGCGTATCGGGTGTGCATGATCGCCACAAGGGGGGCCAGGCCCAGCGTGAGCACGACGAACAGGAAATGCAGGCTCCCCGTCATCGCGAACTGCAACCGGGCCAGGTCGAGGACGTCCATGAAAGGCTCCTTATGTCTGGCTACATATAGAGAGCCTACATGTAGGCTGGCTACATGCCGCACCCGGTTAAGGTGAACACGTGAACCCCGACGCGCTCCGTGGGCATATGGACGCCCTCCTGCTGTCCGTGGTGGAGCACGAGCCCCTCCACGGCTACGCGATCATCGAAGCCCTGCGGGATCGGTCGGGCGGCGCCCTTGACGTACCGACAGGTACTGTTTACCCAGCGTTGCGGCGGTTGGAGCGGGCCGGCTTCCTGGCGAGCGAATGGGCGACCGTGGGCGGCCGCAAACGCCGCACCTACCGGCTGACCGACTCGGGGCGCGCCGAACTCGCGGGCGAACGCACCGCCTGGACCAGCTTCACCAGCGTCATCGGGCGGGTGCTGAACCCGCAGACGTGAGACAACGCGCCGCGCTCCAGAGTTGCCACGCCCAGAAGGCGACGCTGACATACGTGGCCACCTGGCCGGGGAGATAGCCGGGGAACGCCGACAGCGCCGTGCCGGCCGTGAACATCAGGGCGCCGCACAGCGCCGCCATCAGCGGCGCCTGGATCCAGACCAGCAGGCCCAGCAGCCGGGCCGCCCCGCGCGAGCGGCGGGTGCGGCGCAGGCGCAGCAGCACCGCCGCGCCCGTCAGGCCCGTGGCCACCTGGATGAGGTCGACCGACCGGGCCACCACCTCGAACCAGACGGGCTTCACCACGTCGAAGTCGGCCGGGAAGATCTGCCACAACACGCCCCACATCAGCGCCACCGCCGGGGTGCTGAGGAACAGCAGCGTCGCGGTCCGGCGGCTCTGCGCCGCGGTCAGCTCCTCCTGGAACCCCGGCGCCACCTCGGCGACCGGGCCGAAGTCGGCCACCGCGCGGGCCTGCGCCTCGTCGGGCGGCAGGCCCTCCTCCGCGTAGGCTTCGGCGGCGTCGCGCAGGCCGTCGCGGGCCTCGGCCACGAGGTCGTTCCTGGCCCGGCGCGGCCCCCGGAGCGTCTTGGCCAGCCGGTCGGCGTAGTCGTCGACGGCAGCCGTCTGGAATGCGGTGTCCATAGTCGTTCGCCAGGTTATGAGGGAGCTCGCGGGTCTCACATCAGGGCGAACCCTGATCCGTCCCCGACGAGTGGGCCCAGGTGCCGCCCTGCGTCACCGCCGGGCGGGGATGCCGGTTCTGCTGCTGCGGAGTGGACGACCAGAGCGCCGCCGCCACCGCCACCAGGGCCAGCAGCGCCACCCACGACAGGCGGCTGAAGAAGGTGCGGCGGAAGGGCGGCCAGCTGAACCGCAGCTGCCGCCGCCCGCCGGGGCTGGTCGCGAACACGCAGTCGCGCAACCGCAGCCGGTCGGCGTCGACCGCGCCCGGCAGGTGGCAGCGGGTCAGGTCGGCGCCCTCGATCGTCAGGTCGTCGGCGTCGAGGCCGGTGATCGACAGCACCCGGATCGGGCCGCCCCTGCGCCCGACCTTCGAGCGGCCCCGGCTGGTCAGGCCGGTCAGGTCGAGGTCGGCGTCGCCCGCCCGCACGGTCAGCCGGCCGAGCACCCGCGCCTCCGACAGGTCGACCGGGCACCCCGTGACGTGGAGTTCCACCGGGCCGGTGGCCCTGGCCTGGGTGAGCGCCAGGTGGCGGCCCACCACGGCGGGGGCCAGGAACGCCTTCGCCCCGAACCTGACCGACTGGAACCCGGCCGCGCCCTCGAACGCGGTCTTCAGGAACGACACCGGACGCGAGAACCGGGCGCCGCGAAAGGTCGCGTCGCCGTGGAACCTGGCCTGGTCGAAGGAGCTGAACCCGTGGAACTCGGCCCCCCGGAAGGACGCCGAGCCGAAGCACGCCTCGCCGAAGAGGGCGTCGCTGGCCACGGTGGAGTCGTCCATCGAGAGGTGGCCGCGCACGCGGGAGCCGTACAGGGAGAATTCACGGCCGAAACGCACGCCCTGAAATGAGACATTTCCTCTGAAATGGGTGTTGAAGAACGACGCGAGCGCGTCGAAACGCGCTTCGTCGAACGACGCGTCGCCGGTGAACGTGACGTCGCCGAACCGGGCGGGGGAGCTGAACACGGCCTGGTCGAAACGGGCCCGGCCGACGACGTTCTCCATCGCGGCGAGAATCCGGTCGAGCAGCCCGGCGGGGACGGTCGTGCCGCGCAGGTCGAGGGCCTGCCCCGGCGTCAGCGTGGCGAGGTGGGATTCCAGTTCTTCGGCTTCCAGGTGGGTCAGGCAGCGGTTGTACGGCTGCCGCGACACCCCTACGCAATCGGCGCTCGTGGCGCAGGTGCTCCAGGAAAGGAGTTGCCTCATGTCAAAGGCTTACCCACGATCGGCAATTCTTCCGGCCGTTTTCCGCCGACCTGTCAAATGTGTCGCCGATGCCACCCCCGGAACGGAAAACGGCCCCGGAAGTGTTCTTCCGGGGCCGTTTCGCTCATTCGGTGCTCAACTGGGTGATACGCGGGGGCCGGAGGGTGCTGAGGATCTCGTCCATGCAGTTACACGAGCCACAACCGGGGATCATGGAAGTCTCCTGCCGTCGTCGGGGACGCGGGACGTACCCACGGGTGCGACCGGGCAACCTGACCGGCGTGATAGGGCTTGGAATGCGGTGGGACCGGATCGGGTTGCACCCCGTGAGGAAAGGAGTCGCGAGTGGCGACCATCGAGGTAACCGAGAGCAACTTCAACGAGATCGCCGACGACGGGATCGTGCTGCTCGACTTCTGGGCGGAGTGGTGCGGGCCGTGCAAGTCGTTCGGTCCGATCTTCGAGAAGGCGTCGGCCAAGCACGACGACATCAAGTTCGGCAAGATCGACACCGAGGCCCAGCCCGCCCTGGCCCAGGGGTTCGACATCACGGCGATCCCCACCATCATGGCCATCCGTGACGGCATCGTCGTCTTCGCCCAGCCCGGCGCCCTCCCCGCCCCCGCGCTCGACGACCTGATCACCCAGGTCCGCGCCCTCGACATGGACGCGATTCGGGCCGAGATCAGCTCGGAGATCAACAAGAACTAGCCCGGCCAGACGAAAAAGGCCCCCGAGCCGGGGGCCTTTCGCGTTTCCGCGGGTCAGTCGCCCCGGTAGAGCTCCGCGACCCGGAACGCCAGGTCGAGCGACTGCGACCGGTTCAGCCGAGGGTCGCAGGCGGTCTCGTAGCGCAGCGCCAGGTCTTCTTCGAGGATCTGGTGGCCGCCGCCGACGCACTCGGTCACGTCGTCGCCGGTGAACTCGATGTGGATGCCGCCCGGGTGGGTGCCCAGCGCGCGGTGGACCTCGAAGAAGCCGGTCACCTCGTCGATGACGTCTTCGAGCCGGCGGGTCTTGTAGCCGCCCGCGGCCTCGAAGGTGTTGCCGTGCATCGGGTCGCAGATCCATGTCACCACCGCGCCGCTCGCGGTCACCTTCTCGACCAGCGGCGGCAGGGCGTCGCGGACCTTGCCCGCGCCCATGCGGCTGATGAAGGTCAGCCGGCCCGGCTCGTTGGCCGGGTTGAGCTTCTCGACCAGCGTCAGCGCCTCGTCGGCCGTCGTGGTCGGGCCCAGCTTGACCCCGATCGGGTTGCGGATCTTGCTGAAGAACTCGACGTGGGCGTGGTCGAGCTGGCGGGTGCGCTCGCCGATCCAGACCATGTGGGCCGACACGTCGTAAGGAAGACCCGTGCGGCTGTCGATGCGGGTCATCGCGTGGTCGTAGTCGAGGATCAGGGCCTCGTGGGAGGAGTAGAACTCGACCGTGTGGAACTCCGCGGGCTCGGCGCCGCAGGCGCTCATGAACGCCAGCGCCTGGTCGATCTCCCGCGCCAGCCGCTCGTAGCGCTGACCGGCCGGGGATCCGGCCACGAAGTCCTGGTTCCAGGCGTGGACCTGCCGCAGGTCGGCGTAGCCGCCCTTGGTGAAGGCCCGCGCCAGGTTCAGCGTGACGGCCGAGGAGTGGTAGGCCCGCAGGAGGCGGCCCGGGTCGGGCACCCGCGAGGCCTCGGTGAACTCGAAGCCGTTGACCATGTCGCCCCGGTAGGCGGGCAGCTCGACGCCGTCGCGGGTTTCGGTGTTCTTCGACCGCGGCTTGGCGAACTGCCCGGCGAGCCGGCCGATCTTGACGACGGGCACCCGCCCGGCGTAGGTCAGCACGATCGCCATCTGGAGCAGCGTCTTGATCTTGTTGCGGACGTTATCGGCGGTGGCGCCGGCGAAGGTCTCGGCGCAGTCACCACCCTGCAGGACGAACGCCTCGCCGCGCGCGACCGCCGCCAGCTCGTCTTTCAGCCGGTCGCACTCCCCGGCGAAGACCAGCGGGGGCAACCCGCGCAACTCGGTGACCACATCGTCGAGCGCGCCGCGGTCGGGCCACTCGGGCTGCTGGGCGGCGGGCAGGTCACGCCAGGTGTCGAGGTTGAGTGCGCTCACGACATACGAGGTTATCGTTCCTCGTCCCGAGGACCGGCCTGCCATGTCCATTCAGTGAGATGAACGTACGTGCTCGGGAAGGAAACCCAGCCCGATGACGCGGCCGAGGAGGCGGCGTACCGGCAATGGGATCTTGCGCACGGCGGCGGCGATGGAGCCCGCATCGGCGTCGCCCGCGAGGACGCGGGCGATGATCCGGTTCTGGATCTGCACCTGGAGGGCCTGCGTCGCGGCCGTCGGATACCACCGGCGGCGCCGCAGTTTCGCCAGGAGAGAAGCCGGCACCGGGTCGAGCACCGGCCGCCGCTTCTCCTGCGCCCTGGCGAGCGGCCCGGCGAGCAGGTTCCCGGCCGCGATGGCGTCCTGGATGGCCAGGTTGATGCCGACCCCGCCGACCGGCGACATGGCGTGGGCGGCGTCGCCGACGACCAGCAGGCCCGGCAGGTGCCACTGCGGCAGCCGGTCGACCACCACGGTCAGCAGCTGGACGTCGCCGAAGGCGAGCTCGCTCGTGTCGAGATAGGGGAGCAGGCCCGTGATCGTCGCCCGGAAGTCCTCCAGGCCGGCCGCCTTGAGGCCGTCGAAGCCGCCCTTGGGGATCAGGTAGGCCAGCTGCCAGTAGTCGCCCCGGTTGAGCGACACCAGCGCGGTGCCCTTCCCCGGACGCAGGAACACGTCGTCGGGGTGCCCGTCGTGGCGCGGCAGCCGGAACCACAACACGTCCATCGGCGCGCCGATGTCGACCGGCGCGAACCCGACCGCCCGGCGCAGGTCGCTGTGCCGCCCGTCGGCCGCCACGGTCAGCGCGGCCCTGATCTCCGACCGGACCCCGCCCGCCTCGACCCGCAGGCCGCGCACCGCGCCGCCCTCGCGGATCACCCCGACCGCCTTGTGCTCCATGAGCAGCCGGAAGTTCGGATAACGCGCGGCCGCCTCGGTGATCAGTGTGAGGAAGTCCCACTGCGGCACCATCGCCAGCCGCTTGTGCCGGCCGGGCAGCCCCCGGAAGTCGGCCACGGGCAGGAACTCCTCGCCCGTGTAGAGGGCGAAGTAGTCGAACGAGCGGTGCGGGATGGCCTCGAACTCGGCCAGCAGCCCCAGTTCGTCGAGGACCTGGATCGTCGACGGGTGGATCGTGTCGCCCCGGAAGTCACGGAAGAAGTCGGCGTGCTTCTCCAGCAGGACGATCTCGACGCCCGCCCGCGCCAGCAGCAGCCCCAGCATCGCCCCGGCGGGCCCGCCGCCGGCGATCACCACGGTGGTTTCCATATTTCCCTGTCTACCCGGGCAATCCACGGGGCGGACAGCGGCGAATGGGGTTCGTGAACGATGTCGTGCCCATCTCCGTCACGGGCCGCAGTCCCGAACTCGACGAGCTGCTGGTCCTGGTCGCCCGCGGCGACGAGACGGCTTTCGAGCGTCTGTACGACAGATTGATCGCCTCGGTGTTCGGACTGATCCGGCGCGTCGTCCGCGACCGGGCCCAGGCCGAGGAGGTCGCCCAGGAGGTCATGGTCGAGGTGTGGCGCACCGCCGCCCGCTTCGACCCCGCCCGGGGCGGCGCCATGTCCTGGGTGATGACCGTGGCCCACCGGCGCGCCGTCGACCGGGTACGGTCGGCGCAGGCGTCCTCCGACCGGGAGAACCGGGTCGCCCAGATGGGCGGCGAGGTGGCGTACGACCACGTGGCCGAGACCGTGACCACCCGCCTCGAAGGCGAACGCGTCCGGCGCTGCCTCGACGGCCTGACCGAACTGCAACGCCAGGCCGTCACGATGGCCTATTACGGGGGCTACAGCTATCCGGAGGTGGCCGGCCTCCTGAAGGTCCCCTTGGGAACGGTGAAGACGCGCATGCGCGACGGCCTGGTACGACTGCGAGACTGCATGGGGGTGGAACGGTGAACGACGAGATCCACACCCTGTCCGGGGCCTACGCCCTGAACGCCCTCCCGTTCCGGGAACTGGGCGAGTTCGAGGGCCACCTGTCGAGGTGCGAGACCTGCTCGATCGAGGTCCGCGGCCTGCGCGAGACCGCCGCCCGCCTGGGCGCCGCCGTGGCCGAGGCCCCGCCCCGCGCCCTGAAGTCCCGGGTCATGGCCCAGATCGCCGAGGTCCGCCAGGAACCGCCCCAGATCGAGGAGGAAGAGCCGCCTCCTGCCGAGGTCGTCGTCCCGCTGCGGCGTGGAAAGGGCCGGTGGGCGCTGGCCCTGGCGGCGGTCTCGGCCGCCGCGGCGGTGTCGATCGGCGTGATCGCCGTCAACGAGATCCGGTCGCGCGACGCGTCGATCGAGGAGACCCAGAGCCTGCTCGCGGCCCCCGACGCGGTGGTGCGGAAGGTCGAGATGGTCGGCGGCGGCTCGGCGACGGTGGTGGCCTCGGAGAGCCACGGGAAGGTCATGTTCACCTCGGAACTCCCCGCGCTCGACCCTTCGAAGACGTACCAGCTGTGGACGATCGGCGGCGAACGCATCCGCCCGGCGGGACTGGTCGACGGCGGCGGGATCCGGACGGCGACGGTCGAACTGCCGGCGGGGACGGACCACTTCGGGGTGACGGTGGAACCGGCGGGGGGTTCAGAGCAGCCGACGACGGAACCGGTGATGCTCGCCAAGGTGACCTGAGCGCCCGGGGTCAGCCGATGTCGGCGAGGGTCTCGCGGAGGCCGTTCAGCAGGTCGGCGTTGCCGATCCCCTGGGCGAGCGTGAAGCCCTCGCCGGCCGACAGGTGAGACGGGCGAGGTAGTGGGTCACCTGGCCCGCGGTGTTGCCGATCAGGCGGTGATAGTCGAGCGCCTGGGTGAGCGCCGAGGTGCCCTGCGCGAACCGACCGGCCCCGCCGTAGGCCCAGGTGCAGCAGGGTCCAAGCGACCTGGTCGAGGGCGACGCAGAGCTCCAGGCCCGCGACCGAGACCTCAATGGCCTCGGTGTAGCGGCCCATTCCGCGGTAGGCGTCGGCGATGTGGGCGATCACCCAGATCTCGGCGGGCGCCTCGCCGGTGGCCTGGTGGATGGCGCGGGATACGTTGTGCGCGGCGGTCAGGACCAGGCCGGGGCGAGCAGGAAACCCGGCCCGACCTGCCAGCGCGGCCTCACTTGCGGGCCGCGGTCGTGGAGCACCTCCACCGCGCGGTCGACCGTCACCCGGTTCATCGGGCCGTCAAGGCTTGTCGTCGGAGCCCTGGGTCACCTTCACCGGAGCGCCGTTCACGTCGACCGGCGCTTCGAGGGTGACGGTGATGGATCTCCTCGGCGGCGTAGGACCCCTTGCCGTCGAGTTCGACGGCCCGGAATTTCACCTTTCCCCGGTTTTCGCGGATTTGGTGACGCCGACGTGCAATTCGATCTGGGTCTGGTCCTATCGGGAAACTGATCGGCGAATCGTCGCCTTCGGCCATCGCGGCCATCGCGGCCAGCAACTCCGCACGTAGCCGCCGCAAGAGCGATCTGTCCCATCCGCCGCTCCAGAAAGGCGTTGGACGTCGATTCTCCCGATCGCGATTCATTCGGCGATGAGATCTCCGGGTGGGCGGCGGCACGTCCCGCCGCCCACCCGGATGAGCACTAGCGCGTGAGGATGCCCAGCGCCCGTACCAGCCCGTCGGTCGCGCCGTTACGCAGCCGGGCGTAGTCGGCCTCCGGGTACTGCCTCGGACCGTCCTCCACCAGCAGGATCAGGTAGAGGTACGCCTGGTACATCGCGAAGCGGATCCGGGACGTCGGGGTGAAGCCGGCCCGGCCGCCGCCCTCCTGGTAGCCCGCCAGCATCGGGTCGTCGCCGGTCAGGTCGCCGAAGATGGTCGGGGTCACGAAGTCGGCCAGGGGGTCGCCCCAGAAGGCGCGTTCGTGGTCGATCAGGGCCTCGACCGTTCCGTCGGCGGTCAGGAAGACGTTGCCCGGCCACACGTCGAAGTGGACCAGCGCGGGGGCGTGCACGTCGTCGAGGGCCGCCGCGTTGCGGTGGAAGGCGCCGACCAGGTCGAGGATGGTCGCCGGGAGGCGGGTCTCCCATTTCACCGCGTCGTCGAGGATGGCGCCGACCATCTTCAGGAACGCCTCGCGCCACGTCTGGCCGGTCAGGCCCGCGTAGGGGTAGCCGAACGTGCCGGTGCCCGGGATGCGGTGGAGGGTCGCGAGGTGGACGCCCATCTCGCGCCGCAACGCGGCGTCGCGCGCCGGGTCGGGCGTCGCGCGGTTCCACGGGGTGCCCGTCAGGGCCGAGAGGATCAGCCAGTCGCCGCCGATCTCCGGGTCGTCGAAGCCCGCGTGGAGGAGCGTGGCCATCGGCAGGCCGGTGCCCTGGGCCAGGTGGTAGACCATGGCCTCGGTGCGCAGCAGGTCGCGCTCGTAGGTCAGGAGCGGCAGGTCGGGCGGCGGCCCGACCTTCAGTACGACCTGCGACTCGTCGTCGAGGCCGAGGCGCCAGACGGCATTGGCGAAGCCGTCGGGCAGTTCCTCGGCCGTCACGACGCCCGCTCCCAGGGCGCCGATGACGAGCGCGTCGAGTTGGGCGGTCGTCAGTGACCGCTTCGTTTTGCTGTCCATGGGTCGTCAGGCCGCCGAGATCGTCCAGCTCGCCTCGTGCGTGTCGCCGGGCTTGAGGACGATCAGGTCGGTGCCGCTGTTGTAGGCGTCGGGCGGGCAGGTCATCGGCTCGACCGCGACGCCCTTGTAGCCGAGGCCCACGCCGTTGCAGACCTGGACCCAGGGCAGGGACTCGTGGTCCCACGTGACGGCCACGCCGCCGCCGGGGCCGCTCACGACGACGCGGCCCTCGGTCAGGGCCGTGTAGGCGTGGTCGATCGCCACCCCGCCCAGGGCGTGGGGCACGCGGTAGTCGTACTCCGTGCCGTCGACCGCGACCAGCTCCGTGGGGGCGAGCAGCTCGTCGGTCAGGAAGATCTTCCCGGCGGGGAGGGACAGCGTGTACTCGGCCACGTCGGGGCCGGCCAGCAGCCACGGGTGGGGGCCGCAGCCGTAGGGGGCGGCGGCCTCGCCGATGTTCTCGGCCTTGAGCGTGGTCGTCAGGCCCGACTCGTCGAGGACGTAGGTCGTGGTCAGGGCGAGCCGGTAGGGGTAGCCCTGGTGGGGCTCCAGCGTGTATTTCATGACCGCCGACGAGCGGTGGTCCTCGATCGCCGTGAACTCCACGCACGACCAGTGGGCGTCGGAGACGAAACCGTGCAGCGCGTGGCCCCGGTCGGGCTCGTTCACCGGGAGCTCGAAGCACTCGTCGGCGAAGACGTAGCGGGCGCCGACGACCCGGTTGGGCCAGGGGGCGAGCAGGGTGCCGTTGTAGAACTCGATCGGCCCGTCGACGGGGCGGCTCGGGATCAGGTCACGTCCTCCGTGAGTGAGGGCTGACACGGCGCCGCCGAGTTCGGTCAGCTCCGCGCGGTAGCCGCCGCCGAGGAGGGTGTACTGGGGCACGGGGGGTGTCCTTTCTCCGAGAGACAAGGTCCAGGGTATGCGCCACGTGATCGGCCCAGCTCGGCAGCCTCCTGGCCGCCCGAGTGGGAGCGCTCCCACAACCTAGTGTGAATTGGGCTGAAGAGTCAACGAAAAGAAAGCAGGTCACCGCAGTTCGCCGGTCTCGATAAGATCCCGGTACCAAAGGGCGCTGTCTTTCGGAATTCGTTTCTGCGTCTCGAAGTCGACGTGCACGATGCCGAATCGCTGGCTGTATCCCTCGGCCCATTCGAAATTGTCGAGCAGCGACCACACGTGATATCCCTCGACGTTCGCGCCCGCCTTGATCGCGCGGTGCATCGCGCCGATGTGGCCGCGCAGATAGCTGATCCGGTCTTCGTCGTGCACGCCGCCGTCGGGGGAGACGGCGTCGTCGGTCGCCAGGCCGTTCTCGGTGATGACGATCGGCACGCCGGGGTGGTCGCGGGTGACGCGCAGCAGGACGTCGTGCAGGCCGTCGGGGTAGTCCTCCAGCCAGTTCGCCACCCTGACCGGGTGGCGGACGACGCGCCGCTGTTCGGCGTCCATGAAGAGCGGCGTGTAGTACTGCACGCCGAGCACGTCGATTTTCTCACTGATGATCTCCATGTCCCCGTCCATGATCATGTCATGGCGGGTCATGGCCTCCTCCGGGTAGGTCCCCCGGAACACCGGCTCCAGGTAGAGGCGGTTCTCGCGGGCGTCCTGGCGGCGCGCGGCCTCCTTCGCCTCGGGCGAGTCGTCGGCCGGGTAGGTCGGGTGGAGGTTCAGCGCCGGGCCGATGCGGCGGCCCGGGTGGCGGTCGTGCAGGATCCGGCTGGCCAGGCCGTGGCCCAGCAGCAGGTGGTGGCAGGCGACCAGGGCGCGGTCGTCGTCGCGCACGCCGGGGGCGTGGATGCCGGTGCGGTAGCCACAGTCGACGACCGTCTTCGGCTCGTTGATGGTGAGCCAGTCGCGGACGTGCAGGGCGTCGTACATGATCTCGGCGTACTCGGCGAAACGGTAGGCCGTGTCGCGGTTCTCCCAGCCGCCCTCGTCCTGCAGGGCCTGCGGCAGGTCCCAGTGGAACAGCGTGACCATCGGCCGGATCCCGGCGCCGACCAGGGCGTCGACCAGGCGCTTGTAGTAGTCGAGGCCCTTGAGGTTCGGGCGTCCGCCGCCGGTCGGCTGGACGCGCGGCCAGGCGATCGAGAAGCGGTAGCTCTCCAGGCCGAGCTCGCGCATGAGCTCGACGTCCTGCTCGTGACGGTGGTACTGGTCGGCGCCCGGATCGCCGGTGTCGCCGTCGCGGACGTTGCCGGGGGTGGCGGCGAAGGTGTCCCAGACCGACACCCCCCTGCCGTCCTCCTTGGTGGCCCCCTCCACCTGGAAGGCGGAGGTGGCCGCCCCCCAGACGAAGTCGCGCGGGAAGCGTACGGGCGTCATGGTTCTCCTCGGTCGGTCTGCGGCGCAGGCGCCGGCGGCGCTGAGTGACATCAGCACAAATACACCACGACGCGTCATTCCAACCATCTGCGCGGTTCCTCCAGCAACCGCTTGACCGCTCCGAGGAAGAGCGCGGCATCCCGGCCGTTCACGACGCGGTGGTCGTAGGCCAGCCCGATCCGCACCGTCTGGCGGACCATGAAACCTTCATCGCCCTGCTGGACCTCCTGCTGCGTCGACGCCAGCGACAACGCCGCCACGTGGCCGGGATAGACGATCGGGATCGCGAACTCCACGCCCGCCTCGCTGTGCAGGGTGACCGCGATGTTGGCGCCCTCCAGGTCCCGCTCGCGGAAGCTGCCGCGCAGCGCGGTCATCCGGTAGTCCATGAGCTCGCGGGCCACCGCGTCGAGCGGACGCACGTCCGCGTCGCGGACGACCGGCACGAACAGGCCCTTGCCCACGTCGATGGTGACCCCGACGTGCGACCCCTCCGCGAGCCGGATCCGGCCGTCGCCGAGCCAGCTCGCGAACAGGTGCGGGAACTCCGCCCGCTGGTCGGCCACCGCCTTGACCAGCAGTTCCGACAGCCCGATCAGGGTCCGGGCGTGCTTGGACAGGTCCCGGGTCAGCTTGGCGGTGTCGGTGACGTCGGCCTTGACCGCCGTGAACGCCGCCGGGATGGTCTGGTGCGACAGCACCACCACGTCGGCCGCCTGGCGCTGCGACCTCGGCAGCGTGACGACCTCGCGCGGGTCGGTCAGCGCCGCCACGTCCTCGGCCCTGACCACCTTCCGGCCGAGCGCCCGCACCCGGTCGAGCGCGATGCCGTGCTGCTCGATCAGCGCCTGCGCCGGGCGGGTGATCACCACGTCGATCTCCCCGGACGTCAGCGGCGGCACCTCCGGGACGACCGGTTCCGCGACCTCCACCGACGCCCCGATAGCGGCGATCAATTCGCCCGGCGCGCAGTCGCCGGAATGCACCCGGATGACGAGCGTCCCGTCGGCCGGGCTTTCCAGTTCCTCGGCCGTCTTGGACGTTTCGATGACCACGAGCGGGTCGCCCTGTTTCACCTCCTGGCCGTCGACCGCGAGCCATTCCACGAGGATGTAGCTGTCGTCGTTGTTGTTCAGCTTCGGAATGCGGAATTCGGTCATTTGTTTATGGCTCTTCGGATGTCGGCGGGCTGGACGGTGCAGCGGGCCTCGAGATGCGCGGCCGTCGGGATGATCGAGTCGGGCGCCGAGATGTGCGTGATCGGCGCGGTCAGCCGGCCCCACAGCCGCTCGTGCAGCAGCCGGGCCACCTCGGCGCCCCAGGTGCCCCCGGCGGTGCCGTCTTCGGCGACGTGCACCCGCTTGGCCGCCGCGAGCACGTCGGCGACCGGGGTCACGTCGAGCGGGTGGAGGCGGGCGGGGACGAGCAGCGTACAGGCGATCTCGTCTTCGAGCAGCAGGTCGCGCAGGGCGGCGACGGCGCGGTCGGTGAGACCGCCCGGGGCCAGCAGCACGTCCTCGGTGTCCCGCTCCGCCCGGATCACCGCCCAGCCGTCGCGCACCTCGAAGGTGTGCAGGCCGTCGCCGCCGCTGAGCATCGGCTTGGTGTAGAGCACCTTGTCCTCGAAGAACACGGCCGGGGTGCCGCTCGCGAAGATCTCGCCGAACAGCCGCCCGGCGTCGTGGAAGGGGCTCATCTCGTAGACCGACAGGCCCGGCACGCCGATGAAGTGCTTCTGCAGGCTCTGGCTGTGCGTCGGCCCGTAGCCGCGGCGGCCGCCGGTGGGCAGGCGCACGATCAGCGGTACGTCCACCCGCCGGCCGTACATGGTCGTCGACTTGGCCGCGAAGTTCACCAGCTGGTCGAAGGCCAGCGTGGCGAAGTCGCCGAACATGATCTCCACGATGGCCCGGTCGCCCGCCAGGGCCAGCCCGGCGCCGACGCCGACGATGCCCCCCTCGGACAGGGGGGTGGACATCACGCGCGGGCCGAAGCGGTCCGACAGCCCTTTGGTGATCTTGAACGCGCCGCCGTACGGATCGGAGACGTCCTCGCCCAGCAGGTGGACCGACGGGTCGTTCTCCATCAGCGCGTGCAGCGACCGGTTCAGATGCTCGGCGACTCTCATGACCACTCCGACAGGGGCCGGGCCAGCACGTTCTCCACGGCGGCGTCGATGAACGCGCGCTCGATCTCCTCCAGCGCCGCGACCTGCGCGGGGAAGTCGCGCGTGTAGTGGGCGTACCAGTCGCCCGCGGCGGCCTCGGCCAGCTCGGCGGCGGTCCGGGTGTCGTCGCCCTTGCTGTGCGGGCCGGCCCGGTGGACCGACGCCTCGAACACCGCCGGGCGCTTCTCCCGCCGTACGTAGTCGACCAGCGGGGCCAGCGCCCCGCGCACCACGTTGACGTCGGGCGACTCGACCCGTTCGTGCCGCACCCCGAACCCGGCGCAGCGGCCCGCGATCGACCCGGCCAGCTGCGCCCCCGTCGGGGTCGACTGGGCGATCCGGTTGTGCTCGACCACGACGAGCAGCGGGGCGCCCCACAACTGGGCCATGTTGAGGGCCTCGTACACCGACCCCTCGCCCCAGGTGCCGTCGCCGACGTACGCGCACGCGATCCCGTCGCCGGTCCGCTTGTGCCGCAGCGCCACCCCGACCGCGACCGGCAGCGACTCGCCCTGGACGCCGGTCGACAGGAACCGCTCGTGGTAGATGTGCTGGCTGCCGCCCACCCCGTTGCAGAGCGCCCCCTCGCGGCCGGTGATCTCGGCCAGCAGGGCGTGCGGCTCGTCGTAGCGGGCCAGGAAGTGGCCGTGCCCCCGGTGGTTGCTGAACACGTGGTCCTCGGGCCGCAGCAGGGCGCTGACCGCGACCGGCACGTGCTCCTGGCCGAGGCAGGTGTGCGTGGTGCCGTTCAGGCGGCCCTGCTCGAACAGGCGCAGCAGGGCCTTCTCGAAGTGCCTGATCCGCAACATCCGCGACAGGTCGGCTTCAGAGACGGGCGTCAGCGTGCGTTCCCGCACCGCTCCGATCATGACTGGGACTCCTTCGCGCGGGCCGCCGCCAGCGCGGCCAGCGCGGCGAGGCGGCGGTTGGGGCGCAGGTCGGTCAGGTGGGCTTCCAGGGCGCCGGCGTCGAGCGAGCCGATGAAGTCGAGCGCCGCCTTGCGCGACCGCCGGGACAGGTGGCGGTGCAGCGCCTCGTCGCCGGTCACCGGGTCGAGGGCGTTCAGCCAGGGGCCGAGGTCCTGTTCCGGGACGACCGGGACGGGCCGGGCCTGGCCGACCGACTCGTAGCGCTCGATGCTGCGCACCGGCACCGAGTAGGGCACGCCGAGCTTGGCCTCCGACAGGCCGCCGACGGCGCTGGCGATGACCGGGATCCCTCTGGCCATGGCCTCGACACAGGCGTACCCGAAGGTCTCGTCCCAGAGCGAGGGCATGAGCAGGACCTTGGCCCGGGACAGGACGTCGTCGATGTCGTCGGACGGCTGCCCGATCTCGATGTTGGGCCGCCGCTTCAGCTCGTCGAGGTCGTCGGCGGTGGTGCCCCACGTCGGCACGGCCAGGAACCGCAGGTTCGGCCGCGCGTCGGCCAGGCCGAGGAGCACGCTCAGGCCCTTGTAGCCGCACGGGTTGATCATCGTGACCAGGTCCCCGCCGGCCAGCTCGGGTGGATCTCCGTAAATATGCGGATAAATCAGCGTGGACGAGAGGTCGCCCCACTTCTGGAGGTACGTCCCCGCCGCCTGGCTCACCGCCACGACCGAGGCCGCCAGCTTCACCATCCGGGTCCCGGCCGCGCTCGGGTAGAACGCCCCGGGCCCGAACGGCAGCTGCTGCAGCGTGTGCGCCAGGTAGACGACCCGCTCCGGGGCCGCCCTGAGCGCGGCCCCGAGAACGATCAGTCCCGGGTCGTCCGACGGGACCAGCGTCCAGTCGGGGGAGACCTCGGCGGCGACCTCGCCGATCCGGTTGGCGAGCAGCGACGCGCGGGTCACCACGTGCGCCCGCACCCCGTTGTACTCGTAGACCAGCGCGTCGGGCGTGGCCGAGGCCACCTCCGCGCCGAGGCCCCTGAGATAGGCCACGTGGTCGTCGCTGGACGTCGCCCGCAGCGCCCCGCTCATCGGCGCCACGACGTGGCACTCGTGCCCGCGCGCCGCGAGCTGTTCCATCATGATCCGGTTGGACTTGTTCGCCCCGCCGTGGCTGGGCAGGTGGAACATGTTCTGGGCGAGCAGGACTCTCATGCGTTGTCGGAGAGCAGTTCGTTGATCTCGTCGTCCGACATGCCGTCGAGCTGCTTCAGCAGGGCGGCCAGCTCGTCGTCGTCCACGGCCGCGATCCGGCCCTGGTCGATCGCCTTGGACGCCTCCGCGACGGTGAACCCGGACGCGAACAGCACGTCGATGGGTAACTCGACGCCGAACTGTTCCTCGACCCTGGCCAGGAACTGGACCATCGTCAGCGACTGGCCGCCGAGCTCGAAGAAGTCGTCGTCGATCGAGGGCGGCGCCTGGCCGAGCAGCTCGGTCCAGATCTCGGCGACGGCGGATTCTGTGGGGGTCATGCGGAGGTTCCCTTCAGTTCTGCGAGACCGACCAGATCGTCGGGTTCGGCGTCAGGGGTGTCCCGGTCGAAGTTCCGGAGCGCCCGGTGCCTGAGAGCGATCACGATCGTCACGGCCATGGCGAGGCCGCAGATCAGGTAGAGCAGGCCGATGCCGCGCCCCTCGCCGACGCCGATGACGGCGCCGACCGTCGAGGCCAGCGCGCCGTCCTCGCGCAGCAGCGGGACGAACACCAGCCCGGCCAGCCAGGCCTGCACGGCCAGGCCGATGGGCTGCGTCGACATGGCGAGCATCTGGTTGATGGCGATCACGCGGGCGTGGTAGCGCTGCGGCACCTTCGAGTGGATGATCGTGATCCAGATGCCGTCGCTGATCGTCATGAACAGCGCCATGCCGGCCGCCCCCACCGCGACCAGCGGCAACCACGGCCGCAGGCCCATCGAGAAGGCGAACAGCGCCACGACGGCCACGGCCGAGAGCATGCCGAACATCCGGCGGCGGCGCGGGCCGCCCCAGATCGAGATCACGAACCCGCCCGCCACCGCGCCGGCGGCGGCGACCAGGGCCACGGTCCCGGTGTCGCCCAGGTCGCCCATCGAGAGCACCAGCGGCGAGATCATCGTGAACGCGGTGAACAGGAAGAAGTTGACGGCGAACATGGTGATCGCCATCGCCCGCAGGCCCGGCCGCCGCCACAGGTAGCGGAAGCCGTTGCGGATCTCCGCGCCGACCGTCTCGCGCCGCGTCCAGGCCATGGCCTTGGGGAACGGCGTGAGCAGGGTGACGGCGACGGCGAACAGGTAGCAGACGACGTTGGCGATCAGGATGCCGTCGAGCCCGATCGCGGCCAGCACCCCGACCGCGAACAGCGGGACCATCAGGCGGCCGATCGCGTTGCCCAGCTGGAGCACGCCGCCGGCGTGACCCAGATAGTGCTTCGGAGCCAGTTGCGGTACGGCCGACGCCCAGGCCAGGCGTTGCACCGTCAGCGCCACGCTCAGCAGGACGAGGATTCCGTACAGGGCGGGCATCGGGAGGGTGTCGGTGAGCAGCAGCCCCAGCATGAGCGCCTGCAGCCCGAGGCAGGCGCCGTCGCCGATGAGCATCGCCTTGCGGCGGTCGCTCCGGTCGACCAGCGCGCCGACCAGCGGCGACAGCAGCAGGCCGGGCACCAGCGCGATGATGGCGAACAGGCTGAACTGCAGCAGCGAGCCGGTCTTCAGGTAGGCCCAGATCGGCACCGCGAACTCGGTCATCGCCGTGCCGACCATCGACACCGTCTGGCCGACGGCCACCCGCAGGAACCGGCCGAGCGTCGCCTCGGCCGCCGGCTTCTCCCGGGAGACCGCCTCCTTGCGCCACGTCTCGGCGGCGTGCGGGCCGTCGAGGTCGGTGTGGACGGTGGTGATGATCCTCGCCAGCTCCTCGGCCCGGTAGCGAAGGAAGTAGTGGCCCGCCTCGTCGATCACCACGAGCGCCGTCGTCCTGGCGGTGACGTGCCAGTCGCGGTAGCGCTCCTCGTAGAAGTCGGTGATCGGGTCGCGGCTGCCGACGATCGAGATGACCGGGGCGGTCAGCGGGGTCGCGCCCTCGTCGATCAGCTTGGTGAAGTAGGCCTCGCCCGCCTTGGCGTCCGAGCGCATGGTCGTGACGATGCGCTCGACCTCCTCGGCGCCCAGGCCGTCGAGGTCGGCGCCGATGGCGCGCAGCCAGTTGGCCTCGGAGTTGTTGTTCCGCAGCCGCCGGTTGTTGAAGTAGTGCTTGTTCAGCAGGCCGCTCAGGCCCTTGGTCGGGACGGCGAACGGGAAGCTGCCGGCGATGTAGACGGCGTCGACCTCCCGGCCGGCCTCCTCGACGCGGCGGGCGATCTCGGTCGTGAGGGCGCTGCCGACGCAGTGGCCGTACAGCACCAGCGGGCCCTTGACCTTGGCCAGGATCTCCTCGCAGATCTTCGCGGCGGCCTCGTCGAAGGGCAGGACCTCCTCCTCGACGCCCAGCTCGTGGCCGGGCAGGGCGACCGCCTGGAGCGCGACGCCCTTCGGCAGCGCGTCGGCCAGCGCCTGGTAGACGACCGCGCTGCCGCCGCCGTAGGGCACGCAGACCAGGGTCATCGTGGGGGCCGCGATCGGCTTGGTGAGCCGGACCAGCAGGCCCTGCTCCTCCTCGGCCGGCCCGTCGACCAGCGCGGCGAGGGCCGCGACGGTCCGGTTGGCCAGTGCGTCGACGACGCTGACCGGCCGGTCGGGCATCGTCTGGCGGAGCTTGGCGATCATGCGGATGAGCAGCAGCGAGTGGCCGCCCAGCGCCATGAAGTCGTCGTCGGCGCCGACGCTCTCGACGTTGAGGACCTCTTTCCAGACGCCCGCGATCAGGAGCTCGGTCTCGGTGCTGGGCTCGCGTCCCGCCGAGGCGGTGACCTGCGGGGCGGGCAGCGCCTTGCGGTCGACCTTGCCGTTCGCGTTCAGCGGCATGCGGTCGAGCTCGGTGAAGACCACCGGGACCATGTACTCGGGGAGGCGGAGCGCGCAGTGCTCCTCCAGGCCCCGCACCGGTTCCGCGACCGGCACGTAGTAGGCCACCAGCCGTTCCTCGTGCACCGCCGCCACCGCGTCCCGCACGCCCGGATGGTCGAGCAGCGCGGCCCTGACCTCGTCCAGTTCGATGCGGTAGCCGCGGATCTTCACCTGGTCGTCGAACCGGCCGAGGAACGCGACGTTCCCGTCGGGCAGCCAGAGGACCCGGTCGCCCGTCTTGTAGACGCGTTCACCCTCGAACTCCACGAACCGTTCGGCGGTCAGGTCCGGTCGGTTCATGTAGCCGCGGGTGACGCCGACGCCGCCGACGTACAACTCGCCGGGGACGCCCGCGGGGAGCAGGCGGCGGTGCGGGTCGAGAACGAACATGCGCATGTTGGGCAGTGGCGCCCCGATGGGGACGACCTCGTGGTGCTGCCGGTGGGTGACCGGGTAGACGCACGTGCCGACGGTGGCCTCGGTGGGGCCGTACTCGTTGATCAGCCGTCCGGGGCCGAGGATCTCGAGCCAGCGGTCGGCGAGCGAACCGGGGAGGGCCTCCCCGGCCACGACGATCACCCCGGCCAGCGCGGCGGCGCGGGCGTCGTCGAGCTGGTGGCCCAGCACCTCCAGATGCCCGGGGGTGAGCTTGATGAAGCTGAAGTCTCCGCCGCTGAGCAGCTCGCCGAGCTCGCCCATGTCGAAGTCCTGGTCGAGGACGGTGACCGCCTGGCCCACCACGAGCGGCGCCCACAGGTTGGGCACGACCAGGTCGAAGGCGACCGACCCGAGCAGCGGCGCGCCGCCCTCACCCCGCGAGGCGAGCTCCTCGACGGCCCACCACACGTGGTTGACCAGCCCCCGGTGGGTGACCTGGACGCCCTTCGGCTTCCCGGTCGAGCCCGAGGTGAAGATCAGGTATGCCAGCCGGTCGAGGTCGGGCTCGACGTCGACGGGGGTGGTGTCGCCGTCGATCGAGGCGACCTCGACGACCGTGGGGCCGTCGAACCGGGACAGGTACTTGCGCTCGGTCAGCACCAGCGGCGTGGCCGCCGTCTCCAGCATGTCGGCGATGCGCTGCGGCGGGAACGCCGGGTCCATCGGCACGTACGCCGCCCCGGCCAGCCAGACGCCCAGCAACGACGCGATCAGGTCGGGTGACCGGTCGAGCAGCACCCCCACCGTGGTCTCCGGCGTGACGCCCTCGGCCAGCAGCCGCCGGGCGATCTGGTGGGCGCGGGCGTGCAGGTCGGCGTAGGAGACGTCCCGGCCGGCGTACCGGACCGCGGTCGCCGTCGAGTCCCGGTGCTGCGCGAGCAACAAAGGGAGCGCTCTCTCGGGGTACGGACGCGCCGAGTCGTTCCACGTCCCGAAGATCGTGTCCCGTTCCTCGGGAGTCACCAGGTCGAGCTCGGCCAGCGTGGCCGACGGGTTCGCCGCGATCTGGGCGGCGAGGTGGTGGTAGTGGCCGACCATGCGCTCGACGACGTCGTCGTCGAGCAGGTCGCGCCGGTAGGTGAAGTCGAGCCCCGTGACGTCGCCGTCGAGGTGGACGAGCAGCGACAACTCGTAGCCCTGGTGGTCGACCTCGTGGTCCCAGATCGAGGCGGTCAGGCCGGGCCAGTCGCCGCGCTGGTCGCGGAAGCCGCGTAAGGAGAAGCTCACCGGCAGCGTCAGGCCGACCGCGTCGGCCAGCACCGACAGCGGCAGCTGGTTGCTCAGCGCGCCGCCGACCGCCGCCCGGATCCGCGCGGCCACCTCCGGGAAGGAAGGATCGCCGGACAGGTCGCCGTGGATCGGCACCGCGTTCACGAAACACCCGACGACGCCCTCCAGCTCCCGCCGCCGGCGCCCGCCGTTGGTCGTCGCCACGGTGACGCCCTCGGCGCCGGTGTAGCGGGCCAGCAACATCGAGAACACCGCCAGCAGCGCGGTGAACGGCGTCGTGCCCGGCCCGCCGGCGGCCTGCAGCGCGGCGAGGGTGCCCGGGGCGAGCAGGCTCCAGTTCGTGCTGGTACGCCGCCCGCCGGGAACCGGCCGCTCCCGCCGCACCGGCAGCTCCACCGAGGGCGCGCCGTCGAGCGCCGCCCGCCAGTAATCGGTCCGCCGGGCGACCGTCTCTCCGGTCAGCTCGGCCCGCGACCAGGCGGCGTAGTCGGCGTACTGAACGGGCAACTCGGCGAGAGTCCCCGGTTCCCCGTTGAGGGCCTCGCGGTAGAGGGTCGCGAGCTCGTCGGCGAGGACGCCCATCGACCAGCCGTCGGCGGCGATGTGGTGGCACACGACCACCAGGGCGTGCGACCGCTCGGCCAGCCGGATGAGGGTGGCCGCCACGACCGGCCCGGTCCGCAGGTCGAAGCGCCGGACCACCGCCTCGGCGGTGATCTCCTGGGCCAGATCGGGCGCGCCGTGGAACTCCAGCGGCATCGGGAACGGGTCGAGCACGGTCTGAAGCGGTTCGTCGCCGGTTTGGGCCGAGACGTCCGCAGCGGGGAAACCTGCCGTCTGGGCGGCCTGGTCGTCGGGAGTCGCGTAAACGGTACGCAGGCTCTCGTGTCGGACGATCAGGGCGTCGAGGGCGGCGGTCAGCGCCGGGACGTCGAGCGGGCCGTCGAGTCGCAGGCCCAGGGTGGCGTTGGGGGCCGGGGTCACGCCGTCGAGTTGCGCGCCGAGCCACATCTGGCGCTGCTCGAAGGAGCAGGCGAGGGGGCCCTGGTCGCGCGGCACGACGGGGATGGGGGATTTCGGGCGCGCGGTGAGCAGGCGGGCGAGAGCCGCCTGGCGCGCGGGGGAGAGCCCGCCGAGGGAGCTACGGGGCGCGGACTCGGGTGTGGATGTGGACGTCACTGCCACGGAGTGGCCTTTCTTTGAACGGTCCAAGGCAACCCGAAAAAGGCCGGCGCGATAAGCGCCATCCTAATGTTGCGCTGAGTTGCAGAAAGTTGCGGAACCCGATTAACCGTCATGGGAGCGCTCCCACTGCACCCCCACAAGAGATTAATGGAACCTATTCGTCACGCGCAAGTGCGCGTGCCGCGCCGTCGGGGAATGTCGGCTTACCCGCGAAATACCGATGAGTAAGCGAGCAGCCCTCCTTCACTCTGCTGTTGTGCAGGTCAGGCATCCGGGAGCAGGATAGTATAGAACTTAAAAAAAGTCACGACCATGAGTCTGCCCCACATTCCCGGAGCGCCGGAAGCGGCCGTTCCATTATGCGGGATCACCGTTGACAGGAACATGTCGCTACTGCTTCTTTGGTTGCATTCAGGGCGGGCATCCGGGAACAAGAGAGCGCTTTCTCGTCGGAGTATCACCCACCGGCCGCCATCGATGCAAGGGAACAGAAACTTTCATGCGCAACTCACTGTCAGCCGAAATTCCGGGCGCCGGGCGGGTGGCGTGCCGAGGATAATCGCCGTCACCCATGGCACCGACGGCGACGTGATGCCCTTCGTCCGGCTCGGGTCGGAACTGCGCCGCCAGGGCCACGACGTGACCCTGATCACCCACGAGCACTACCGGGCGGCGGCGGCCGGGCTCGACTTCGCCGCGATCGACACCGCCGAGCAGTTCGCCCGCCACCAGGCCGACACCACCCAGCTCATGGACACCCGGAGCGGGCTCGGCTGGCTCGCCTTCTACGAGCGCAACGGCCTGTTCGAGCAGCTCGCCTTCGAGGTCAAGGCCATCGCCGAGCGCCACGAGCCGGGCCGTACGGTCCTCGTCGGCCGGCACACCTCGGCGTTGTCGGTCAGGTTCGCCGCCGAACTGCTCGGCTGCCCGGTCGCCTGGGTCGCCGTCTCCCCGATCCAGGTCATGGGCGCCCGCCTGGCCGCCCACATGTACGCGACCGAACTCGCCGGCGGCTTCCAGGCCGTGCGCGACGACCTCGGCCTGCCGCCCGTCGCCGACTGGCACGCCTGGTTCGCCGGCGCCACCATGGACATCGGATTGTGGCCCCGCTGGTTCGACCAGGCGGGCGCGAAATCGCCGGCGCGATTCGAACTCGCCGGATTCGCGGTGCCCGACGCCGCGTCCCGGGAAACGTTCTCTCCGGACGTCGTCGCCGACCGTCCCGTGCTCGTCTCGGGCGGCACCGGGCGCATGCTGAACGAGGCGTTCTACGCCTCCGCCCTGAAAGCGGTCGAGGGATTTCCGGCCGTGGTCGTCACGCCCTATCCCGAATTGCTGCCCACGCCGCTGCCCGACGGGGTGCGCTGGTTCGAACGGTTGCCGTTCGACCAGGTCGTACCGGAAGTCAGAGCGGTCGTGCACCACGGCGGCATCGGCACTTTGACGCGCGCGCTGATGGCCGGCACCCCGCAATTGGTGCTCGCCGACGGCGCCGACCGTCCAGACAACGCCGCCCGGCTGGCGAAACTCGGGCTGGCACGATGGCTTCCGCCCGGGAAATGGCCCCAGGCGGGGGAACAACTGCGCGACCTGCTCACATCGGGGGAGCGGCCGGCAGCACCGGAGGACCTCGACCCGTCGGCGGGCATCACGAGAGCGGCGGCCCTCATTGCCTCGCTCCTCGGCCCGCCGCGCCCGGTTCGTCCCGTCCTCACGGAATCCCAGCGCGAAGCGCTCCGACGCCACCTCCGAAAAGGATCCCGATGAGCTGGCAACCCCACGAGTTACACAGCGACGGCAGGCCGCTGGCCGACTTCCTGCGCGACACCCCCGTCGACGACCTGCTGGTCGACAAGAAGGCCCTGGTCTTCCGCGGCTTCGGGGTGACCGAGGCGACCCTTGACCCGCCGATGGACCTGCTGCTGCCCAACCGGCTGGCCTACGTCCACGGCAACTCCCCGCGCACCAAGGTCGGCCAGAACGTGTACACCTCGACGGAGTACCCGGCCGAGTACACGATCTCCATGCACAACGAGTTGTCCTACGCGGCGTCCTGGCCGTCGCGGCTGATGTTCTTCTGCGCGAAGGCGGCCGAGTCGGGCGGCGCGACCCCCGTCGTCGACGGCGTGACGTGGCTGGAGTCCCTCGACCCGGCGGTGCGGGAGGCGTTCGCCAAGGGCGTGCGCTATACCCAGAACCTGCACGGCGGGATGGGCCTCGGCAAGAGCTGGCAGGAGACCTTCGAGACCTCCGACAAGAAGGCCGTCGAGGCGTTCCTCGACGCCTCGGCCGCCGAGTGGACGTGGCGCCCCGACGGCGGGCTGCGGGTGACCCAGATCCGCCCGGCGACCACCCGCCACCCGGTGACGGGCGCGGAGGTCTGGTTCAACCAGAGCGACCAGTGGCACCCGGCGTCGCTGGGCGACGAGACGGCGATGATGCTGGCCGAGATCATGCCGCCGGAGGACCTCCCGCAGTCGGTCCAGTACGCCGACGGCACCCCCATCCCCGCCGAGCACGTGATCCAGGTGCGCGACCGGGGCCTGGAACACGCGGTCGACGTCGACTGGCGAACGGGCGACGTGCTGCTGATCGACAACGTCCTGGTCGGCCACGGCCGCCGCCCGTTCCACGGTTCGCGCCGCGTCCTGGTCGCCATGAGCTGACCCCCACAGAGCAGCCGGCCCGGCGGGGAGAGCCGGGCCGGCCTTCCCCTGCCGTCCACAAGTGGCCTCCAAGGAGGGGTCGGCAGACTCCTGGCAGACATCGTCTTCAGGAGGAATCATGTCGATCGGCAGGCGTCTTCTCGGCTCGGCGGCCGTGGCACTGGGCTTGTTGGGCGCGGCGGCCCCCGCCCAGGCCACCGAGCTCGACTTCCACACGCTCTACCTGTTCGAGCACGGGGGATACGACGGGCGGGCCACGCCGCTCCAGACGGTCGAATGGAGCGACGCCGGCCACTTCTGGGTCTTCCGGCCGATCTCCCAGCCGGAACTGCCCCTGTTCAACGACGAGGCCAGTTCGCTGACCAACAACGACTGGAACGCCTGGGTCGTCTTCGACGACAAGAACTACCGCGACCGCCGCTACTGCATCAGGCCCGGCGAGTCGGTGCCGAGCCTCGGCGCGCAGCAGTTCAAGTTCAACGACAAGATCTCCTCGGCCCTGCGGCTGGAGAGCGCGAGCTGCGCGGGCTACCCGGCCTTCTTCACCACGGGCTGATCAGGTCGACGCCCTTATCACCAGGTGGGTGTCGAGGATGACGACCGGCTGCTCCAGCGGTTCGCCGTTGATGCGGGCCACCAGCAGCTGCACCATCTGGCGGCCCATCGCCTCGGTCGGCTGGTGGACGCTGGTCAGCGGCGGCTCGGTGTGCAACGCCACCTTCGAGTCTTCGAACCCGATCAGCGCGATGTCCTGGGGCACCGCGCAGCCGCGTTCGCGCAGCACCCGCAGCGCGCCGACCGCCATCGGGTCGGAGGCGGCGAACACGGCGTCGAGGTCGGGGTGGCGGTCGAGCAGTTCGCGCATCGCCGTCGAGCCGCTCTCCTCGGAGAAGTCTCCGTAGGCGACGCGTTCGGTCAATCCGGTCGCCAGAAGGGCGTCGCGGTAGCCCGCCAGTCGGTCGACGCCCACGCCCATGTCCTGGGGGCCGGCGATGGTGGCGATGCGGGTGCGGCCCTTGCCGAGCAGGTACTTGATCGCCTGCCGGGCCCCCGCCCGGTTGTCCATGTCGACGTAGCTGTAGGGGTTGAGCCCCACGGGGCGGCCACCGAGGACGGTGGGCACGCCGAGCTCCTCCAGACGTCCGGGCAGGGGGTCGGCGCCGTGGACCGAGGTCAGCAGGACGCCGTCGACGTGCTGCCCGGTCAGGTAGTGCTCCAGGCGGTCGTGTTCGTTGCGGTTCTGCGCCATGCTCAGGATGAGCTGCAGGCCCGTCTCGGCCAGCGCCGACCCGATTCCCCTGATCAGGCCGGCGAAGTAGGGCTCGTCGAACACGCGCTGCTCGGATTCCGACACCACCAGGGCGATGGTGTCGGTCCGGTTGGTGACGAGGGTCCGGGCCGCCCGGTTCGGGACGTATCCGAGCTCGTCGATCGCGAGCAGGACGGCGTCGCGGGCCTTCTCGCTCACCTTCGGTGAGCCGTTGATGACCCGTGAAACCGTTCCTCGCCCGACTCCGGCCCGTGCGGCGACGGCTTCGAGCGTCGGCCTCGCGACCGAGCGGCGGTCCCCGTTCATCAGTTCTGCCCCCTCACCACGTTCACGCTATTGTGCCGGACCCCGGAGGCCCCCGTGCCGGATGGTCTCGGCGTACCAGAGAGCGCTATCTTTCAGGATGCGCGTCTGGGTTGGGTAGTCCACGTACACTAGGCCGAATCTCTTGCCATAACCCCACGCCCACTCGAAATTGTCCATGAGCGACCAGGCGAAGTAGCCCTCCAGCGGCACGCCCGCCTCGATGGCCTGGTGGCAGACCCTCAGGTGGGTGTCGATGTAGGCCTGGCGTTCGACGTCGTGGATCGCGCCGTCGTCGGTGACCACGTCGTCGTAGGCGGCGCCGTTCTCTGAAATGTACAGAGGGACGGCGGGGTACTCGTCGCGCAGCCGGGTGAGGACTTCGAGCAGGCCGTTGCCGTCGACCTCCCAGCCCATGCCGGTGACCGGGCGGCCGCCGTTGACGAAGCCGACGTGCTCGTTGCCGGGCCACGCCGAGCCGGTGTCGGTGGGGGCCGCGGACGCCGACTTCGGGCCGCCCTCGGCGCCGGTGACGGTGAAGCGGCTGTAGTAGTTGATCAGCAGCATGTCGAGCGGGGCCGCGATCAGCTCCAGGTCGCCGTCCTTGATGTACTCCTCGGGCGCGATCAGCGGCGTCAGGTCGTCGAGGACGTCCTGGGGGTAGCTGCCGCGCATGAGGGCGTCCAGGAAGAAGCGGTTCTGCATGCCGTCGATGCGGCGGGCCGCGTCGAGGTCGGCCTCGGTGTCGCTCTGCGGGCTGATCGCGTAGAGGTTGACGCAGCCGCCGATCCGCGTGTCGGTGCGCTGGGCCCGCATCGCCTGGACGGCCAGGCCGTGGGCCAGGTTCAGGTGGTGGGCCGCCTTGATCGACTCCGCCGGGTTCCGGCGGCCGGGGGCGTGCTCGCCCGAGGAGTAGCCGAGGAACGCCGCGCACCACGGCTCGTTGACCGTGGCCCAGTTGGCGACCCGGTCGCCGAGGGCGCCGTGCACGATGGCGGCGAAGTCCGCGAAGCGCTTCGACAGGTCGCGCGACGGCCACCCGCCCTCGTCTTCCAGGACCTGCGGCAGGTCCCAGTGGTAGAGCGTCACCCACGGCGAGATGCCGTAGGAGAGCAGCTCGTCGACCAGGCGCTTGTAGAAGTCGAGGCCCTTGGCGTTGACCTCGCCCTTGCCGTCGGGCTGGATCCGCGACCAGGAGACCGAGAACCGGTAGGCGCTCAGCCCCAGGTCGGCCATCAGCCGCACGTCGTCGCGGTAGCGGTTGTAGTGGTCGATCGCCACCGAGGCGTCGTCGCCCTCGACGACCCGCCCGGGTTGCGCGACGAAGGTGTCCCAGATGGAACGGCCGCGGCCGTCGGCCGTGAGCGCGCCTTCGATCTGGTACGCCGACGTCGCGCTGCCCCAGACGAAGCCGGTGGGGAAGACCAGACCAGGGGTGTCGATCTGGGTCTCTGTGTTCTGGGTCACTCCTTGACCGCACCTTCCATGAGTCCGCCGATGATCTGGCGGCCGAAAAAGACGAATACCAGCAGAAGAGGAATGATCGAGACCGTCGTGCCCGCGAAGATGAGCACGTAGTTGGTCGAGTAACGGTCGTTCAACGCCCTCAGCGCGACTTGCACAGTCGGATTGTCCGGCGTGAGCACGATGAGAGGCCAGAGGAACTCGTTCCAGATCAGCATGAACGTCTGGATCGCCAGCACGGCCATGCCGGGCCGGACCGCCGGCACCGCGACGTTCCACCAGATGCGCAGGGTGCTCGCGCCGTCGACCCGCGCGGCCTCCACCAGTTCCCTCGGTACGGCCTGGCGCGTGTACTGCGTCATGAGGAACACCCCGAAACCGTTCACCAGGAACGGCAGGATGACCGCCTTGAGGGTGTTCGTCCAGCCCAGCGTCACCATCATCTGGTAGAGCGGGACGATGCCCATCTGCTGCAGCGGCACCATCATGGTCAGCACGACCGACAGCAGCAGCAGGTTGCGGCCCCTGAAGGTGAGCGAGGCGAACGCGAACCCGGCCAGGGTCGAGATGATCACGATGCCGATCGTCACCGTGCAGGCGATGATGATCGAGTTGATGATGCCCGTCATGAAGTGGGCGTTCTCGGCCTCGAAGACGGCCCTGATGTTGTCGCCGAGGTTGCCGGCCGGGAGCAGCGGCGGCGGCATGCTGTGCGCGTCCTCGTTGGTGCGCGTCGCGATGACGATCATCCAGTAGATCGGGAAGATCGACAGGAAGATGGCCAGGCCCAGGCTCGCCTTGGTCAGGACGGTCGCCCGGAACGGGTCGAGCCGGGAGGTCCCGGCCCCCGTCGGGCGCGGGGCCCGGGGCGCCCGATGTGTGATCGTCGTCATCGTGATCTCCCGATGCCGCGGACGATGGCGAAGTTGATCAGCGCGGTGATCATGATGAGCAGGAACAGGATCCAGGCCGCGGCCGCGGCGTAGCCGTACTGGAAGTCCCGGAAGCCCTCCTTGACGATGAACATGGCCACCGTCTGGAACTGGCCCGTCGTGCCGCCGGTCATCAGGCCGGCGCCGAACATCACCGGTTCGGCGAACAGCGTGAAACCGCCGATCGTCGAGACGATGACGGTGAAGATGATCGTGGGCTTGAGCAGCGGGACCGTGATGCCCCAGAACTGGCGGCGCGGGGAGGCGCCGTCGATGGCGGCGGCCTCGTAGAGGTCCTTGGGGATCGTCTGCATCGCGGCCAGGTAGATGATCGCGTTGTAGCCGGTCCAGCGCCAGTCGATCATCGTGGCGATGGCGATCCACGACGACCACTTCTCGTTCTGCCAGTGGATCGGGTCGATCCCGAACGCGCCCAGCACCCAGTTGACCAGGCCGTAGTCACGGCCGTACAGCTGGGTGAAGACGACCGCGACGGCGACGACCGAGGTGATGAGCGGCGCGAGCACGCTCAGCCGCAGCACCAGCCGGCCGCGCAGCTTCTTGTTCAGTGCGTTGGCCAGCAGCAGCGCGAGCAGCAGCTGCGGCACCGTCGCGATCACGAAGATGCCGACGGTGTTGAGCACCGAGTTCCAGAACTTGTCGTCCGCGAGGAGTTCGGTGTAGTTCTCCATGCCGATGAACGTCTTGTCGCCGGCGAGCTGCCAGTCATGCAGCGACACCCAGGCGGTGAAGATCAGCGGGAAGACGCCGAAGATCGCGAACAGGATGAAGTAGGGCGAGACGAACAGATAGGGAGTGGCCCGCAGGTCCAGCCAGGACCAGAATCTGCGGCTGCCCGGCGGCCGCGCGTGCCGCCGGGGCCCGGGTGGCACCGTGCGGCTCCGGGAGCCCGCGTCGACGCTGAGGCTCATCGTCAACCTTTCGTGGAAGGAGCGGCCGGGGGGATCCGGCCGCTCAAGTGAGTGACCGGCCCCTCGGTGCAGGGGCCGGTCGGGCACGGCCGGGGGGTCAGCCCGCGGCCTTCACGCCCTCCTCCACGAATCGGGTCCAGGCCTCGTCCCACTTGACGGAGCCCTGGTCGGCGCCCACGAGGACCTCCTCGACGGCGGCCTTCACCTGGGCGTGCTTCTCACCGAAGAACACCGGCGCGAGCTGCGCGACCGAGGCGGCGAAGATCGGGCCGCTCGGGGCGTCGTTGAAGTACGCGTTCTTCGCGTCCGCGACGGTCGGGTCCTGCTGCGCGGGGATGGAGCTCGGGAAGTTGCCGCCCTCCTTGAACGCCGCGACCTGGCCGTCCTTCCCGGTCAGGAAGTTCAGGACGTCGGCGGCCTCCTTCGGGTGCTTGCTCTGCGACGGCACCATCAGCCAGGAGCCGCCCCAGTTGCCGGAGCCGCCGGGCACGGCCGCGACGTCCCACTTCTTGGCGTTGGACTCGCCGGAGGTGCCGGAGATCACGCCGAGCATCCACGACGGGCAGCCCATGGTGGCGAAGCCACCCTTCTGCATCGCGGTGTTCCACTCCTCGCTCCAGGAGCGGAGCTTGGCGGTCAGGCCCGCGGAGCTGAGCGACTGCACGTAGTCGAACGCGGCCTTGACGCCCGGGTTCTTGTCGACCACGAGGGCCTGGCTCTTGTCGAAGTAGTAGAGGCCGCCGTTCTTGCCGGCCTCCTGCGCGAGCACCGAGTTGTACACGGTGTTGGCGCCGTCGACGAAGCCCGCGTCCGGGACCTTGGCCTTGAACTTCTTGCCGACCTCGAGGTAGTCGTTCCACGTCGGCCAGAGCTTGGAGACCTCGTCGCGGTTGGTCGGCAGGCCGGCCTTCTCGAACAGGTCGGTGCGGTAGCACATGGCCATGCCGCCGATGTCGGTGCCGAGGGCGAACAGTTTGCCCTCGGTGTTGACGCCCACGTCGTACTTGAACGCGGGGAAGTCGGCCTTGCGGCTGTCGAGGCCGTACTGGCCGAGGTCGGCGAAGTACTGCGGGCGGGCGGCCATGAGGCCCATCGCGCCCTCGTCCATGGCGATGATGTCGCCGGCGCCGCTGCCGGCCTCCAGCCACTGGAGGACCTGCGGCAGGTAGGTGTCCTCGAACCGGTCGGTCAGGTTGACGTACTTGACCTGGACGTTCGGGTTCGCGGCGTTCCACTGGGCCACCGCGTCGTCGTAGGCGAAGTTCTCGCCGCCGCCGAAGGTGTTCAGCGTGATCTCGATCTTCTCTGCAGGTGCAGGGGCCGCGGAGCCGCCCGCGCTAGGTGCCGCTGCGGGTGCCTCGTCGCCGCCGCAGGCAGCGGCCGTGAAGGCCAGCGCCCCTGCGGCCACGGCCGCGAGCACACCGCGGCGCGTGTTGTTCATCATTCCGGACCCCTCTCAGGTGGTTCCCGAATCTGTGACAGAAGGTGGGCTCCCGGCCGATCCCCGACTGCTCAGCAGGTTGGGAGCGCTCCCACGAAGAGTCCACTATGGGCAACGCACCCGTCAATATGCCGAAACCTAACTGTTACTCCTGTAACGGTTAGAGGCGTAGAAATGGACATGAATCGACAAAAAGTACATACCCGCAGTTGGGAGCGCTCCCAGTCATAAAGCACAAGTGGCCCATCTCGCTGTGGGAGATGGGCCACTTGGGGTGGGAGCGGGCTCAGATCGTGGTCACGGCCTCGTGGAGGTCGAGGCGGGGGTTGCGGGCGTACCACGCGTCGGGGCCCGGCCTGCCGATGTTGACCACGGCGAGCACCTCGTGCCGGCCCTCCGGGAAGAACTCCTTCTCCAGGGCGGCCTTGTCGAACCCGGCCATCGGCCCGGCGGCCAGGCCGTGGGCGCGCACGCCGACGATGAAGTAGCCCACCTGCAGGGCGCCGTTGAAGCGGGCCGACTCGACCCGGCCGTCCCGGTCGGCGAAGGCGTCCTTCGCCCCGGGGAAGTGCGGGAACGTGCGCGGCAGGTGCTCGTGGAAGTCGACGTCGGCGGCCAGGATCGCGACCAGCGGCGCGGTGGCGGTCTTCGCCTTGTTGCCCGGTGACATGTGCTCGACCAGGCGCGCCCGCGCTTCGGGGGAGCGGACGTAGACGATGCGCAGCGGCTGGTTGTTCATCGCGGTCGGGCCCCACTTGATCAGGTCATAGATCGCGTGCGCGGTCTCCTCGGAGACGGGCTCGTCGGTGAAGGTGTTGGCGGTCCGCGCGTCGCGGAACAGGAGATCCTGCCCGGTGGCGTCGAGGGCGCTCTCGGTTGTCATGGCACTCATGTTGCCCAACAACCTTCTTCTCATGCAATATCTTCCCGTGCAGGGAAATTATTCGGTGAGCACCTCCTCCAGCCGGGCCAGCGCCCGCCGCAGGGTCTCCCGCTCGGCGACCGACAGCGGGGCGTCGAAGTGGCGGTCGACGACGCGGACGTGCACGTCGACGGCGCGCAGGAAGATCTCCGAGGCCAGCTCGGTGGGCCGGATCAGGGTCACCCGCCGGTCGCCCTCGTGGCGGCCCCGGGTGACCAGCCCCGCCTTCTCCATCCGGTCGAGCAGCCGGGTCATGCCCCCGCTGGTGAGGGTCAGGTCGAGCGAGTTGATCGCCGTGCAGGCGCCGTGGTCGCGGTAGAGGCGCAGCAGCACCTCGAACATCACGTGGGTGATCCCGACCTCCTCCTGGAGCGCCTTGTCGATCAGGCGTTCCAGGGTGGCGGCCGACCGGATGAGGTGGCCGAAGCCGGGGCTCAGCCGATCACATGCGGCGCGTTCTGGGGGCGGGGGCCGATCCATTGCACTCCTGACGGGGGGAAATCTGAGCGTTCGCCCAAAATCGTATCGGCGACCCGGCACCCCGCCCCCGAGCACGCGTGCAGCGCGGCCAGGCGGCCCGACAGGCCGGCGACCAGCGCCGGGTCGGCGGTGGCGGCCAGGTTGGTGAGCTGGTGGGGGTCGGCGATCATGTCGTACAGCTGGCGCTCGCCGGTGGCGTACTCGACGTAGGCGTGGGTCTCGGTGCGCAGCGCCCGGTAGGTGGGCGGGCAGCCCGGCGCGTAGTCGGGCTTGTCGAACTCCACCAGCACCGCGTCGCGCCACGGGACCCGGCGGCCCTCCAGCAGCGGGACCAGCGAGCGGCCCTCGACGAAGCCCGGCACCTGCGCCCCGGCCAGCTCGGCGAAGGTCGGCCCCAGGTCGACCGTCGAACCCAGCGAGGTGTCGACCCGCCCGGCCGGCACCCCCGGCCCGCGCACGATCATCGGCACCCGGATGTCCTCTTCGTAGGGCGTCGTCTTGCCCGACCGCAGCCGGTGCTGCCCCAGATGGAAGCCGTTGTCGGAGCCGAAGAAGATGTAGGTGTCGTCGAGCTTGCCGGCCTCCTCCAGCGCCGCGACGACCGTGCCGACCAGGTCGTCGAGGCCCGCCGTGGAGCGCAGCCGGTCACGGTACATCTGGTCGATGTTGCGCTTCACCCTCGGCGACATGCGCCCGCGCTGCTGCACCCACAGCGGCTCGGCCGACACGTCCCGCTGGTTGTACGACGGCGTGCGCGGCGCCTTGACCCCCTCGAAGGCGTCGGCGTGGCGCGGCGCGTGGTTGGCCGGGCGGTGCGGCGCGGTCGGCGTCAGGTAGAGGAAGAACGGGTCGCTGCGGCGCACGAAACCGGCGGCCTTCTGGGCCAGCACGTCGGTCAGGTAGTCCTCCGGCTGCTCGCCGCGCTCGACGATGATGCCGTCGTCGTTGAGGGCGTAGCCGTATTCGCGGTAGAGGTTGGTGACCGGCACCGCCCACTCGTCCCAGCCCGGCGGGATGTAGGTGCGCGGCACCTCGGGGCTCGGATACTGGTTCAGGTACTTGCCGAACAGGGCCGTGCGGTAGCCCGCGGCCTTCATCCAGGTGCCGATCGTGCTCTCCTCCAGCGGCTTGAACCTGGGGAAGCCGCCGGTGGGGAAACGGTTGCTGGTCACGCCGTGGCTGTGGATGTACTGCGCGCGCAGGATCGACGAGCGCGACGGGCAGCACCACGGGTTCGTCACGTAGAAGTGGGAGAAGGTGGTCCCGCTCGACGCCAGCCGCGAGATGTTCGGGAAGCGGTGGAGGTCGGCCGTGTCGAGGTCGTCGGCGAGGATGAAGACGACGTTCGGAGGAGCCTTCACGGCCGCCTTCGCGGACGCCTTCGGGCTCGACTTCGGGCCCGACTTGGCGGTGGCCGGCGTGATGGTCAGCGGCGCCGCCAGGAAGGCCAGGGCGAGGCCGCACGCGAGACTCCTCTTCAGCATGGGGCAGATCATTGCCGCTGTTACACCTGCGAAAACGTACATTTAGCAGCGGACCGTGCACGATACGTAGTTGATTCGGCCAACCGGTTGCACCGTTCTAAGTGCTCCGGGACAGTGAGTCACATGAGATCCGGGGGTTCACGTATTCGGCTGTTCACCCGTCGTTCCCTGTCCTGTTGCGATCGGCGGCTACCGTGAGCCCGTCGTGAACGGGTCCATGGAGAGTTCTGCGAGTAATGGCGGTTCGTCCGTCGCGTGGGTCGAGTCCCCGCTGCAACTGCTCTGCGTCATCGAGGCGCAGCACGCGGGTCTGCTCGGCGACGACGCCGTCGTCGTTCCGCGTTCGGGCCTGCCCGCGCTTCGGCTGACCCGCAACGAGATCGCCCGCCTGGCGCTGCCCGACGGGCTCAGCTTCGCCGAGCCGTCGGCCAAGATGCCCAAGCCCGGCCGGTCGTGGGCGGTCGGCGACGCCTTCTCCGGCCGCGTCCAGCTGAGCCTGCTCACCTCTCCGGTACGCCGCCTGCTGCTCGTCGACGACGGGCTGGCCACCATCCGGCTCCTCGAACTGCTCGCCGGCCGCCGCCCGCTGCTGCGCGCCCGCGCCGTGCCGGGCGCCGCGCGCACCGCCATGGGGACGGTCGCCGGGCTGCGGCTGCGCCGCCTGGCCCGCCGCGGCCGCCTCACCGTCTTCACCGCGCTGCCGGTGCCCGACGAGGTCGCCGACGCCGTCCGCGACCTGGGCGCGGCCGTCGTCCGGCACGACTTCCCGTGGTTGCGCAGCCAGCCCGGCAGGCGCCCCCCGGCCGAGAAGACCGTCGTGCTCGGCACCTCGCTGGTGCGCAACGGGCTCATCCACCGCGAGGCCTACGTCAAGTGGCTGACCGGGCTCGAGGAGCCCGTCGCCTACTACCCGCACCGCCGCGAAGACCCCAAGGACCTCGACCGGGTCCGCCGCATCGACGGCGTCACGGTCTACGAGAGCGGCGCGCCCGCCGAGATGACGCTGCGCGACCTGCGTCCCGGCCAGCGGGTGCTCAGCCTTCCGTCGACGGCGGTCACCTCTCTCCGTATCCTGCTGCGGGCACGCGGCGTCTCGGTGGAGACCGTCGAGGTCCCCGACGAATGGTGGACCGCCTCGGCGGGCCCGTCGCTCCGCTCCCACCTCCAGCTGTTCGCACACGAAAGAGTCGCTCCTTGATCCGCGTTTTCGCCGTGGCCGATTCCGACTCCTACCTGAAATGGGCCGCGGGGCTCGTCGCAGGGGCGCCCGGCGACTGGAAGCTCGAACTCGCCGTGGTGCGCACCCCCATCGCGCCCTCCGAGTCGCAGATCGCCGCCGCCGTGAGCGGCACCCGATTCCACGACGTGCCGACGCTCGGCGCGCGGGCGCTGCGCAAGGCCGCCGAACGGTTCCGCCCCGACGTGATCCTGGTGTCGTGCACCGGCCCGGTCGTCGACGCGCTGGTCAGCGAGGTCCTCGCCGGCCTGAAGCCGCGCCCGGTGTTCGTCACCGGCCTGCCGGGCATCTCGGTCCCGGCGACCGAGAAGGCCTGGATCTACCGCAGCGGCTGCGACCTGTTCATCCTCCACTCCGGCCGCGAGGTGCGGGAGTTCGGCGAGATCGCCCGGCGGCTCGGCGGCGGCGGCCAGGTGGCGCTGGCCCGGCTGCCCTACCTCGACCTCACCGGCCACCCCGCGGCCGGCGAGACCCGCGACCGGGTCGTGTTCGCCACCCAGGCCAAGGTGCCGGTGCGGCGCGACGACCGCGAGAGCGTGCTGCTGTCGCTGAAGGTGCTCGCCGAGGCCCGGCCCGACCTGCGGGTGGTCGTCAAGCTGCGGGCCCGCGACGACGAACGCCAGACCCACAACGAGAAGCACCACTACGAGCGGCTCTGGAACACCATGGCGGCCGAGGGCCGGGTCCCGGCGGGCCTGCTGTCGTTCGAGGCCGGGCCGATGCACGAGCACCTGGCCCGCGCCCACGGCTTCGTCACCGTCTCCTCCACGGCGGCGCTGGAGGCCATCGCGCAGGGCGTGCCGCTGCTGGTGCTGTCGGACTTCGGGGTCAGCGCCGAGATGATCAACCTGGTGTTCGAGGGCTCCGGCTCGCTCGGCACGCTCGACGACCTCGCCAAGGCCGGCTTCCGCACCCCGACCCCCGAGTGGTGCGCGGCCAACTACTTCCACGAGGCCGCCCACAACGACTGGGCGATCCGCACCCTCGCGCTCGTCGAGGCCGCCCGCGCGGGCGCCCTGACCCCGTCGTCGTCGCTGCTCGACGGCCCCCAGCACGCCGCCGCCCGCCGCCGCGCCCGGCTGCGCATCGAGGTGCCGCCCAAGGTGCTGCGCTACGGCTACCGCGCCAAGAAGAAGATCCGCAAGCTGCTCAAGTAACCACGCCCCGTCACGGCGCGTGCGCACCCGTTGACGGGGATTTGTTCCGGATGACATCGATCGGCAACGGCCCGCTCATGCACTGAGGGGCATGAGAGTCGACGGTTCCGCCCACCCGGTGGTCGTGGTCGGCGGCGGGCAGGCCGGGCTGGCGATGAGCCACTGCCTGACCCGCCTGGGCGTCGGTCACGTCGTGCTGGAGCGTGGCCGCGTCGGTGAGTCGTGGCGCTCCCGGCGCTGGGACTCCTTCTGCCTGGTCACCCCGAACTGGCAGTGCGACCTGCCCGGACACCCCTACGCGGGCGGCGACCCCGGCGGCTTCATGGTCCGCGAGGAGATCGTCGCCTACCTGGAGGACTACGCCGCCTCGTTCGCGCCGCCCGTGCGCGAGCGGGTGACGGCCACCCGGCTGACCGCCGTCGAGGGCGGGTTCGCCGTCGCCACCGACCGGGGCGTCCTCACCGCCGGGCAGGTGGTGGTCGCGACCGGGCCCTACCAGACGCCGGTCGTGCCGCGCCTGGCCGAGCGGCTCACCGTGCCGTCGCTGCACTCCGACGCCTACCGCGCCCCCGGCGACCTGCCCGGCGGGCCGGTGCTCGTCGTGGGCAGCGGGCAGTCGGGCTGCCAGATCGCCGAGGACCTGTTCCTGGCCGGGCGCACCGTGCACCTGGCCGTCGGCACCGCGCCCCGGGTCGCCCGCCGCTACCGGGGGCGCGACGTGGTCGAGTGGCTCGACCTGATGGGCCACTACGACCGGCCGATCACCGAGTTCGACGACCCTGACGCGGTGCGGGCCCGCGCCAACCACTACGTGACCGGGCGCGACGGCGGACGGGACATCGACCTGCGCGCCTTCGCCCTGCGGGGCATGCGCCTCCACGGACGGCTCACCGGCATCACCGGGGGCCGGTTCGAGTTCGCCGACGACCTGGAGGCCAACCTCGACCACGCCGACGCGGTCTCCGAGGGCGTCAAGGACTCCGTGGACGCGTACATCGCCTCGAACGGGATCGCCGCCCCCGTGGAGGAGCGCTACGTGCCGGTGTGGCGGCCGCCGGCGGGGACCTCGGCGGTGCGCGCCGACGAGATCGGCTCGGTCGTCTGGTGTACGGGCTTCCGGCGGGACCACTCGTGGATCAGGGTGCCCGTGTTCGACGGCACCGGCTACCCCGCCCACACACGCGGGGTGACGCGCTGGCCCGGTCTCTACTTCCTCGGCCTGCCGTGGCAGCACACGTGGGGCTCCGGCCGCATCGTGGGGGTCGGCCGCGACGCCGAGCACCTCGCCGGGCACATCGCCACCCACCTCGCCGGACGCGCGCCCTCGGCGTCCGGCTACCACGTCCACCCCGAGCTGCTGGGGACGTGATGATCCGAGACGCCCATCGCCACCTGGGAATCCTGCCCGCGTACCCCTTCTACGGCGGGCCGCCGGTCCGCCCCGACGTCGGCGCCCGCGCCACCATTGCCGAGCTGCTGCGCGACCTCGACCGCGAGGGCACCGAGCGGGCGCTGGTGATCCCCAACTACGGCGTGCCCGACCCGGCCGTCGCGTTCTCCTTCAACGAGCTGTGCGTCGAGGCCGCGGCCCGCGACGACCGGATCCGCGCCGGGTTGTGGGTCTCGCCGCTGCCCTCCGACGAGGCCCGCACGCTCGCCGCGCTCGCCCTGGCCAGCGAGCCCGGGGTCCGGGCGCTGAAGCTGAGCTTCCTGCTCGGCGGACGCCCGGCCGACCCCTCCTGCCGGGCGCTGCTCGACCGGATCTTCACCGTCGCCCGCGACGGCGACCTGGTCGTGCACGTCCACACCTCGCCCGGGGCCGCCTCCGACGTCGACGAGATCGCCCACCTGGTCGAGCGGTACGGCGACGCCGTCGCCATCCACCTCGTCCACTTCGGCGGCGGCGCGTCGGGCCACATCAAGCTCGCCGGGTCGCGGTTCTTCGACTGGGTCGCGGCCGGCAAGCGCGTCTACACCGACCTCTCCTGGGCCATCGGGTTCGCCCCGCGCTGGCTGGCCCACGAGATCGACCGGCGCGGCCTCGGCCACGACCGGTTGCTGTTCGCCAGCGACGAACCCTGGGGCGACCACCCCGGGGAGCACGCCCGGCTCAGCGCCGCCGTGGGGGACGGCGAGCTGGCTCGGCTGGTCTTCCACGACACCTTCGAGAAGCTGTACGGATAGGAGCTTTCGACATGACCGAACTGACGGAGCTGGAGCAGGCCAGCCTCACCGAGATCCCCCACCCGTCGCTGCCCGACGGGTCGAGCCTCTACGGCGAGACGAAGGTCTTCCCCGACTACAAGGCCGAGGACGGCGAGACGTACTTCACGCTGGTGCACGGCATCGCGCACGAGTCGTCGGTCAGCTTCGTGGCGATCCTCCAGGCGACCCGGGCGCTCCGCAAGGGCTTCGAGTCGGCCATCTACTTCTACGGACCAGGGTCGTTGAACTGCCTGGCCACGCGCGGTTTCCCGACGACCGGCAACTCGGCGTTCCCCGGCGAGCACAACATCAACAACTCGCTGAAGACGTTCATCGCCGAGGGCGGCAAGGTGTTCTGCTGCCGGTTCGGGCTGTCGCTGCACGGCGCGCGCGAGGAGGACCTCATCGAGGGGGTCATCCCGACCCACCCGCTCGACGTGCAGGACGCGCTGATCCATTACTCCCGCAAGGGCGCCGTCATCAACTCGACGTACATGTTCTGATGGCCGACCGCGTCTCGACCCGCGTCGACGTGGCCATCCGGGGGGTCCGGCTCGACGCGCCCGTACGGCGGACCGGGGGCGCCGGTCCGTCGGACGACGGGCACCTGCTCGTCGACGGCGCCAACGCGGCGCTGCCCCTCGACCCCGCCAGCCCCTACGTCGTCCGCGACGGGCGCCTCCACCTCGGCGGCACCGACCTGGGGGTGGCCGTCCGGCCGGTCCGGCGGCCCCGCTTCTACGACCTGACGACCGACGACGGCGTGCCCTACGAGAAGATCGCCCGGCTCCACGGGGCCGACGTGCTGGCCACGACCGTGGTGCAGACCTGCGTGCGGTACGCCGAGGAGGACCGCTGCCGCTTCTGCGCCGTGGAGGAGTCGCTGGCGTCCGGCGCGACCGTGGCGGCCAAGACGCCCGCGCAGCTCGCCGAGGTGGCCGCCGCGGCGGTCCGCCTCGACGGGGTGCGGCAGATGGTCATGACGACCGGGACCACCTCGGGCCCCGACCGGGGGGCCAGGGTGCTGGCCCGGTCGGTCCGGGCCGTGCTCGCGGCGGTGCCGGGGCTGCCGGTCCAGGTGCAGTGCGAGCCGCCCGCCGACCTGGCCTGGATCGCGGAGCTGAGGCGGGCCGGGGCGCACGCCATCGGCATCCACGTCGAGTCGCTCGACGACGGGGTCCGGCGGCGCTGGACGCCCGGGAAGGCGGAGACGCCCCTGCGGGACTACTGGGCGGCCTGGGACGAGGCGGTGCGCGTCTTCGGCCGCAACCGGGTCTCGACCTACCTGCTCATCGGGCTGGGGGAGTCGGCCGACGAGCTCGTCGCGGGCGCCTCCGAGCTGATCGCCCGGGGCGTCTACCCCTTCGTGGTGCCCTACCGGCCGCTCGCCGGGACGCTGGGGCGGCGCGACGGCGTACCGGCGCCCCCGGCGGAACTGGTGCGCGACGTGACCGAGAGGGTGGCGGCGATGTTGCGCGGCGCCGGGATGACCGGCGCCGGGCAGGGCGCGGGCTGCGCGGCCTGCGGCGCGTGCAGCGCCCTGGCGACGGCGGGCGGGTGACGGCGTGATCTCCGTCTGCGACGTGCTGCTGCCGGGCCGGCCCGGACCGCCCGCGCACCCCGCGCTCGACGTGCCCGCCCTGCTCGGGGCCGGGCGCGCGCCCGCCCCGTTCGTCGTCGAGGCGACCACCGACCGCGGCCGCCTGTACGCCTACCGGCTGCTGCGCCGCCGGGTCTTCGTCGAGGAGCAGGGCCTGTTCGACGACGACGACCTCGACCACCGCGACGAGGACCCGCGCACCGTCGTGCTGGTGGCCCGCGACGCCGCCGGGACGGTGCTGGGCGGGGTGCGCCTCGGCCCGGAGGAGGACGGGCCCGACATCGGCTGGTGGCGCGGCTCGCGGCTCGTCGTCGACCCGGCGCTGCGCCGGGCTCCCGGCGTGGGGGCCGCGCTGGTGCGGGCGGCGTGCGCGCACGCCGAGGAGGCGGGGGTGCTGCGCTTCGAGGCCGACGTCCAGGATCGGGCCGTTCCGCTGTTCGGCCGGCTCGGGTGGAGTCCGGTCGGGCCCGTGCGGGTCGCCGGGCGGCCCCACCAGCGGATGCGGTGGCCCATCGGGCGGCTCGCCCGCGCCGCCGAGGCCAAGGCCGCGCTCGGGCCGCTGCTGCGCGGGCTCTCGCCCGGCGGGCGCGGCTGGGTCGGCGACGACGCCGCGCCGGTGCCCGGCGGCGACCTGGTCGCCGCCTGCGACGCGATCCTGCCGTCGATGGTCGAACGCGACCCCGACTGGGCCGGGTGGTGCTCGGTGCTGGTCAACCTCAACGACCTCGCGGCGATGGGGGCCGCCCCGGTCGGGCTGCTCGACGCGCTCGGGGCCCGCGACGCCTCGTTCGCGGCGCGGGTGCTGACCGGGCTGCGGCGCGCGGCGAGCGCCTACGACGTGCCCGTCCTCGGCGGGCACACCCAGCTCGGGGTGCCGGCCGCGCTCTCGGTCACCGCGCTCGGGCGCACCGCGTCGCCGGTGCCCGGCGGGGGCGGGCGTCCCGGGCTTCCGGTACGGCTGACCGCCGACCTCGGCGGCCGGTGGCGGACCGGGTACACCGGCCGGCAGTGGGACTCCACCTCCACCCGCACCACCGGGGAACTGCGCGCCATGCTCGGCGCGGTCGGCGCCGCCCGGCCCGCCGCGGCCAAGGACGTGTCCATGGCCGGCGTCGCCGGCACCCTCGGCATGCTCGCCGAGGCGAGCGGCTGCGGCGCGGTGCTCGAACCCGCCCGCGTCCCCCGGCCCGCCGGGGTGACCATGGGCGACTGGCTGACCTGCTTCCCGGGCTTCGCCATGCTCACCGCCGGAGGTCCCGCGCTGCCCGCCGGGCCCGCGACGGGGGCGGAGTGCGGCGCGCTCGTGACCGGGAGCGGGGTGCGGCTGCGCTGGCCCGACGGGGTGGAGACGGAGGGCGTGCACGGCCCGGTCACGGGACTCGGAACGGCCTGAGGAGGACGCATGACCATTCGGCTCGCGGCCGTCGCCGCCCCGTTCGGCCGGGACCTCGACGCCTGTTTCGCCGTGATCGAGGCCCTGGCCGCCAGGGCCCGGTCGGAGGGGGTGTCGGTGCTGGCGCTGCCCGAGGCGTGCCTGGGCGGCTACCTGGCCGACCTCGGCGGCTCGGCCGCCGGGCCGCCCGCGCTGCGCCGCGACGGCCCGGAGCTCGACCGCCTGGCCCGCATCGCCGGCGACCTGGTGATCTGCGCGGGTTACTGCGAGGCCGACGGGGACGCCCGGTTCAACTCCGTCGTCTGCCTCACCGGCGACGGCGTGCTCGGCCACCACCGCAAGGTCCACCAGCCGCTGCGCGAGGACCGCAGCTACGCGGCCGGCGACGGCTTCACCGCCTTCGACACCCCGGCCGGGCGCATGGGCATGATGATCTGCTACGACAAGGCGTTCCCCGAGTCGGCCCGGTCGCTGGCCCTCGACGGCGCGGAGATCGTCGTCTGCGTGTCGGCCTGGCCCGCCAGCCGCACCGACCCCGCGCCCGATCTGGCCGACGACCGGTGGACCCGCCGGTTCGACCTGTTCGACCAGGCGCGGGCGCTGGAGAACCAGGTGGTGTGGGTGTCGGCGAACCAGTCGGGCGCCTTCGGCGACCTGCGGTTCGTCGGCCGCGCCAAGATCGTCGGGCCGGGCGGGGAGATCCTCGCCGCGACCGGCGTCGAGGGCGGGTTCGCCGCCTGCGACGTCGACGTGCCGGGCGTGCTGGCCGCCGCGCGGCGGTCGATGGGGCACCTGCGGGATCGGCGTCCCGAGGCGTACGCGGCAGGATCGTGACCCGTGCTCCGCATCGCCGCCGCCTCCGCGCACTTCGGCCGTGACCTGGAGTTCGACCTCCAGCGGGTCGCCAAGCTCATCGCCGACGCGCGCCAGGAGGGCGCCGGGCTGCTCGTGCTGCCCGACGCCGCCCTCGGCGGCTACCTCGCCGACCTGCGCGACCCCGACCCGGCCGCGCTGCCGCCCGCCCTTGGTGCCGACGACCCGCTGATCAAGCGGGTCGCCGGGCTGGCCGCCGAGATGGTGGTCTGCGTCGGCTACCGCGAGGCCGACGGGGAGGCGCGCTACAACGCGGCCGTCTGCGTGCACGGCGACGGCGTGCTCGGCCGCCACCGCAAGGTGCACCTGCCGGCCGGGGAGGTCGCCGCCTACGCGCCCGGCGACCGCTTCGACGCGTTCGACACCCCGGTCGGGCGGATCGGCATGCTGATCGACTACGACAAGACCTTCCCCGAGTCGGCCCGGTCGCTGGCCCTCGACGGCGCGCAGATCCTCGCCTGCCTGTCGGCCTGGCCCACCAGCATCACCAACCGGGCCCCGCGCATGGCCCAGGACCGCCAGTCCCGCCTGTTCGACCTGTACGACTGCGCCCGCGCCGCCGAGAACCAGGTCGTGCTGGCCTCCTCGAACCAGACCGGGTCGATGGGCGGGATGCGGTTCCTCGGCCAGGCCAAGGTGGTCGGCCCCGGCGGCGACATCCTGGCCCGGACGTGGTCGAAGGCCGGCCTCGCGGTCGCCTCGGTCGACGTGGCGGCCGAGATCGCGCAGGCCCGCCGGGTGCTGCGGCACATCGGCGAACGGCGGCCGGAGGCGTACCGGGCATGAGGATCGCGCTGCTGACCTACTCGACCCGGCCCCGGGGCGGGGTCGTGCACACCCTGGCCCTGGCCGAGGCGCTGGCCGCCCTCGGGGAGGAGGCCGAGGTGTGGGCGCTGGGACGCGGCGGCGACCGCCGGTTCTACCGGGACGTGCGGGTGCCCGTCCACGTCGTCGACTGCCCCGACGTGCCCGGCGAGACGGTGGGGGAGCGGGTGCTGCGGTCGATCGACCTGCTGCGGGCGGCGTTCACGCCGTCGGCGTACGACGTCGTGCACGCCCAGGACTGCATCACCGCCAACGCGGCCGGGCGCTGCGTGCGGACCGTCCACCACCTCGACCACTTCACCACACCCGAACTGGCCGCCTGCCACGAACGCGCCCTGGTCGAACCGTTCGCGCACGTCTGCGTGTCGTCGGCGGTGGCGGCCGAACTGCGGGAGGGCTGGGGCCTGTCGGCCGGCGTGATCCCCAACGGCGTGGACGCCGAACGGTTCGCCGCCGCCGACGGCTCGGCCTGGCGCGACCGGTTCGGCGCCTACGTCCTGACGGTCGGCGGCATCGAACCCCGCAAGGGCTCCCTCGACCTGCTCGAAGCGCACGCCCTGCTGCCGGAGTATCCGCTGGTAGTGGCGGGCGGCGAGACGCTGTTCGACTACCGGGGCTACCGCGCCGAGTGGGAGGCCCGCGCCGCCGGACTGGGCGTCGAACCGGTCGTGCTCGGCCCGGTGCCCCACGACGACCTCCCGGGCCTGGTCGCGGGCGCGGCGGCGTTCGCGTTCCCGTCGACGAAGGAGGGCTTCGGCCTGGCCGCGATGGAGGCGCTCGCGGCCGGGGTCCCGCTGGTCGTGCGCGACCTGCCGGTCTTCCGCGAGGTCTTCACCGGCGCGGCCCTGTTCGCGACCGACCTCGCCTCGCTCGCGGCGGCGCTCCACGAGGCGATCACGGCCCCGTCGCCGGAGCGGGTGGCGAACGGAAAGGCGCTGGCCGCCCGGCACACGTGGCGCCGGGCGGCCGAGGCCCATCTGGAGTTCTACCGGGCGTACCTGACGTGACAGCCTCAGGCGTCGGCCTCGCAGGCCGTCTCGGTCTCCGCCGTGCACCGGTCGAAGCCGCCGACCCCGTTGGCCGTGTCGATCCCGTCGTTGCCCTTCAGGATGTCGTCGTCGGCGCCCCCCGTTGAGCCCGTCGCGGCCCGAGCCGCCGTTCAGGACGTCGAGCCCGGCGCCGCCCCGCACGGCCGACTGGAACCCGGTGCCGTTCGAGAACGTGTCGTCGCCCCCGAGCAGCGAGACGTCCAGGAACTGGATGGCGCTGGAGCACTGGGCCACCGCGCCCGACTTGACGCACCCCGCGCCGACGACGATCCCCGACGTGGAGTCGACGGTCAGCGTCCCCGAGAGGAAGCTGACGTTGACCGTCTCCCCGTCGCCGGTGCCGACGATGAAGAGCGTCTTCCCGGAGACGTGGACGGACGTGTCCGTCGCCGCCTGCGCGGGACTCGTGACCATCACCAGGCCGGCCGCGACCAGCGCTAACGCGGTGATGATCCGTTTTGCGAGTGACATGTGATTTCCCCCGTCTGGTTGTTGACGGGGTCCAGGAAACCGCGGAAGCCGGTGGGCGTCTGCGGACAAATACTCACGGCTCCAGGGACTCGGGGATGGAGTCGCTGTTGCCATTGGGCCGCTCGGTCTTCCCGGCCGCGTCGTAGATCTTGACCCACTTCACCGTCGGGAACTGCTTCAGGGTCGCGTTGAGGTGGTTGGCGACGGTGAAGGTCGCGCCGCCGCTCTTCACCTTGCCCGTCAGGTAGACCCGCGCGACCTTGTTCGTCACGGTCAGCTTGCTGTAGCCGGTCGCGCCGGAGTTCACGAACCGCAGCCCGGCCGCCTGCTCGGCCGCCGTCGGCCCGGCGAAGAGCCGCTGGAGCGCGCCGTTGGCGGTGCTGGGCGGGATCACCGGCCGCGACACGGCCTTGAGCTTCGGCTCGCGGGGCAGGTCGAGGAAGTACGCCTTCACCGGGACGGTCCGGTAGTTGACGGTGAAGTCGACGACGACCCGGCTCGGCTTGGTCAGCGTGTACATGCGGAAGGGCACCTTCTTGGCCAGCCCGACGCCGAACGACAGGGTCGCCTCCCAGTCGCCGGTCCTGACCACCTGGACGATCCCCGGCAGGGCGTACGTCCGGCGGGCCGCGCCGTAGGTCGAGCCGCCCGAGTCGTTGTGCCCGCGGGCGTCGAAGAACCGCAGGGCCAGCTTGGCCGCGCCGGGCACCGGCACGGTGTGGCCCGAGCCGTCTTCGATCAGCTTGGGCACGTACTCCGCGATGCGCGTGGGTGGCAGCCCGTTGCGGAACTCGAAGACGAGGCGGTCGACGCCGGGGTGGCGGTCGGCCCTGATCGCCACCAGCTGGGGCACGGTGTCGGCCGAGGCTGCGGCGGCGGGGAACAGGACGGCGGGGGCGAGCAGGGCTCCGGTGAGCAGGGAGCGCAGGGTGTTCATGGTCTCTCCGAGGGTTTGTCACGTTCCAGGGACGAGCCGTCCCGGAGCCGTGGGCTCCGGGCGCGGCTGTCCTTAAAGACGCGGCGAACCGCTCATCAGTTCTCCGACCGTATGGAGATGTCGCTTCCCGGCAATCCCGTCAGAACGTCCCGCTGAACGGGCCCGGGTTCGTCACCCCCGCCCCCGGCCCGAACGTGTGCCGCACGCCCGTCTTCGTCGTGACGACGTAGCCGGTCGGCGTGACGGCGATGTCGGCGGCCTCGGCCGAGCCCTCGGGCAGGTCGCCCAGGTGCTTCGCGTCGCCGAAGGCGAACACGTTCCCGGCCACGTCGACCATCACGTAGCCCTTGCCGGTCGCCGTGCCCGACATGGCGACGATCGCGCGCTCGAACGTCGTGGCGTTGCCGAACCACTTCGCCGCGCCGAACGGGTGCACCTGCCCGGCCGAGGTCAGCAGCCAGTAGCCGCCCGTCGTGACCTCGATGTCGACGAACTGGCCGCTGTAGCCCTCCGGCGCATCGGTGATCCACACGCCGGGCCCGTAGACCTGGCCCGTGGAGGTCGTCACCAGATAGCCGTTCGGAGCCGCGTCGATCGCGACCAGCTCACCCTCGGCGGCGGCCGGGCGGGCGACGGGGGGCGCGGCGTCCCCGTACGGGAAGATCTGACCCGACGACGAGAGCAGCCAGTAGCCCGCGCCCGACGGCGTGACGGCGGCGTCGGTGACGCGCCCCGACACCGTCGGGGCCGCGCCGGGCAGGCCGCCGAACACCTGGCCGGTCGAGGTGACCGACAGGTAGCCCGCGCCGAACGGCCGGGCGCCGCCGCCGTTCACCATCGCCGGGTAGTCGGCCGGGCCGCCGTCGGTCGACAGGATGCCGATGTTCTTCTTCGCGTGGACGACCCCCGCGACGCTGTAGGACGCCCAGAACGAGTCGAGCCGCCCGCCGTGCCAGCGCATCGGGTTGCGCACCACCTGGGAGTTCTGCCCGACCGTGACGACGTTCCTGGTGCCGTCCTTGTTGACGGTGACGCGTTCGACCACGACCACGTGGCCGGCCGCGCCGCTGCGGTTCATGACGACCATGTCGCCCGGCACGATCGCCTTGATCGAGCCGTTGGCCTGCCGCTCCATGCCGAGCGCCGCCGCCCGGGTGAAGATCTGCGAGGCGATGCCGACACCGGAGAAGATCCCCGAGTGCCAGCCGCGCTTCAGGTAGAAGCGCTGCGGCAGTTCCACGCACTGCCACCAGTTGTAGGAGACGCCGCCGACGTGGCGTTGGCCGGCGCAGCTCGTGGCGGTGCTGGCGCCGCAGACGGGCACGCCGCCGCCGGCGAACCAGGAGGTGCCCGCGAGTCTCAGCGGAGCCCCCGCCGCCGACGCCTCGGCCGGCACGGTGGGGGCGAGCACGCCGGCGGCGGCCATTCCGCCGGCGATGATCTGTTTGAGAGGGGTGGACATGACGGCAAGAGTGCCGAAACCTCACGTCACAGAATGTGTGGAATACCCCTTTGGTATCACCCGGAACCGATCAGCCTTTGACGATCTGCTTCAGCCGGGCGAGGCCGGTCTTCGGCGGCGGCGGGGGCGGCGGCGCGGGTTTCTCGATGAGGCCCAGCGCCTCAAGGCGCTTCTTCTTGAAGTAGCGCATCGGGCCGTTGGCCCTGACGTACGCGTCGGCCGCCGCCCGCAGCCCCGGGTGGGCGGCGCTCTGCATGCAGTAGGCGACCGCGTCGACCAGACCGGCCGGATCGGCGACCGCCGGGTCGGTCAGCGTGCCGTCGGCGTCGAGGCGGGGGACCGTCGCGTCGACGATCGTGACGGGCACCCGGTTGCTGTTCTCGTACGGCGTCAGCCGCTCCAGCAGCAGGTCTGCCCCCATCGTGGCGACCGGGAGGCCGAAGAAGCGGCGGGCCGTCATCAGCGCCGTGGAGAAGCAGCTCACCACCAGTCGGGCGCGGCGGGCGGCGAACAGCACCTCGGCCGGGACCTCGTCGGGCGCCACCGTCAGGGTCGCGTTCAGGCCCGCCGCGATCTGGGCCAGCTCACGGCCCTGGCGGCGGCCGGCGGCCGGGTGGGGCTTGAAGACGATCGACCGGTGGCCGCGCGCGACGACGCCGCGGACCATGTCGGCGTGCAGCTTGAACTCCTCGTCGGGGGTGAGGATGCCCAGCGACGACAGGTACTGGCCCAGGACGATCGCCTCGCCCTCGGGCATCGGCCCCGACGCCGCCGCGACCCGGCCGACGACGTCGGTGAACGCCCCAGCGGGCACGGCCTGGGCCGGCACGCCGTATTCGGTCAGCAGCAGCGGGGTCTGGCCGGGCACCAGGTCGAGGTGGAGCAGCCGGGTGATGCGCTGGGAGATCTCGCCCGGGAGCACGTCGCGGGTCGGGCTGTGGGCCATCAGGCCGTCGGAGTAGATCGTCAGCATGGCGTCCTTGAACAGGCCCGGCAGGGCCCGCGCGGGCGGCACGATGACCGACTCCAGCACCATCTCGTCGATGTGCTCCAGGCCCATCGCCCTCTGCAGTAGGCGGCCCAGCATGGGGGTCTCGATCGAGCGGGGCTTCCAGTCTGACGGGTGGAGCGGTGCGATGATCTCGTTCCACGAGACGATCCGGTCGAAGCGGTCGCGCAGCGCCCCGAACCCGGGCGCCTCGTCGAGGCCGAGCGCGGCCTCGGGGATCGGGGCGTTGTTGGTGACGATCAGGACCCGCTCGGCGGAGCCCGGCGGGCCGAACGCCCCGGCGTCGACCGCCGCCGCCAGGGACATGGCGCCGAAGAACCGCGAGGCGTGGAAGACCTGCGTCACGAAACCTCCAATAGCCGGGCGAGGTGCTCCCGGCGGTCGGGCTCGATGGCGTCGAAGCTCTCCCTGACCATCGCCTCGGGCAGGCGGCCCAGCCGGTCGGCCCCGCGCGCCTCGAACTTCGCCAGGATCTCGGGCGTGAACCGCTCGCGGTTGGCCAGGTGGTTGTCGAGCAGGGCCAGGAAGGTGCGCACCACCTTCGGCAGGAACCGCTCCTCCACCTCTTCGAAGACGAGGTCGAAGGCGTCGAAGAAGTGCAGCTGCCGCTCGTCGCCGATCTGGGTCAGCGACTGCGGCACGCCCCGGCGGTAGAAGACCCCGGCCAGCGAGACCGCCGCGAACGAGCGGGCCCGCTGGTGCAGCCGCCAGATCCACGGCCGGTCTTCGGCGGTGTGCAGGCCGCCGGGGAAGGTGAGCAGGTCGCCGAGCGACTCGCGGCGGTAGACGCCGGCCCACGCGTAGGGGTAGTCGACCATCGTCTTGGCGTCGGGCGGCAGGATCGACTCACGCGGGTCGAGCACCACCCCGCGCCGGGCGACCGGCGCGCGGTGGGTCTCTCTCTTCAGGCCGTTCACCTGGACGTGGTCGACCCGGACGAAGTCGCAGCCCAGGCCGTCGATCGCGGCGACCAGGTCGGCCAGGTAGCCCCGGCCGATCCAGTCGTCGCCGTCGAGGAAGGTCACGTAGCGGCCGGAGGCCAGCTTCAGCCCGGTGTTGCGGGCGTCGGCCAGCCCGACCGGCACCTGGTTGCGGATCAGGTGCAGGCCGGGGAGTTCCGTGCGGAACTCGTCGGTGATCGCGCCCGTGTCGTCGGCCGAGCCGTCGTCGACGACGATGTACTCGAAGTCGGCCCGCTGGTTGCGGACCAGCGACGTGAGCGCGTCGGCGATGAAGGGCGCGCCGTCGCGGACCGGGACGATCACCGAAAGGCTGATCACACGGTCACCCTGCGCAGGCGGGCCCGGGGGGCCTCCTCGCCGGGGAAGACGCGCTTGACGCCGTCGCCCAGGGCCTTCTCGATGATGCGGATGTCGCGGACGAGGTGCTCCAGGCCGCTCGGCTCCAGCGAGGCGGCGTGGTCGGAGCCCCACATCGTGCGGTCGAGCGTGATGTGGCGCTCGACCGTGACGGCGCCGAGGGTGACGGCCGCCAGCGAGATCTGCAGGCCGCGCTCGTGGCCCGAGTAGCCGACCGGGACGCCGTAGCGCTCGCGCAGGGTGATGATCGTGCGCAGGTTGGCCTCCTCGGGAGGCAGCGGGTAGGTCGAGGTGGCGTGCATCATGACCAGGTTCTGGGTGCCCAGGATGTCGACGGCGGCGTCGATCTCCTCGAGGGTCGACATGCCGGTCGAGAGCAGGATCGGCTTGCGGGTCTCGGCCAGCGCGCGCAGCAGCTCGTGGTCGGTGATCGACGCCGAGGCGACCTTGTGGGTCAGCACGTTCATGTTCTCGAGGAACTCCACCGACGGGACGTCCCACGGCGAGGCGAACCAGTCGATGCCCTTCTCGGCGCAGTAGAGGGCGATCTGCTGGTATTCGTCCTTGCCGAACTCGGTCCGGATCTTGTACTCCATGTAGGTCATCTCGCCCCACGGAGTCTGCCGGATCTGCGAGCGCTGCTCCATGGGCACGCAGATCTCGGGGGTGCGCTTCTGGAACTTCACCGCGTCGCAACCGGCCTCGACGGCCACGTCGATGAGCTTCTTGGCGATCTCGACGTCGCCGTTGTGGTTGATGCCGATCTCGCCGATGACGTAGACCGGGTGGCCCGCGCCGAGCAGCTTCTCGCCGATGGCGACGGCCTTCGGCTCGACCGTGACGGCGCGCGGCCGCAGGATCGGGGCGGGGGTGTCGGCGGCCTTGGGACGGGCGGCGAGCACCCGGTCGGCCAGCTCGCGGACGGCGCCGGCGCCGCCGCTCTGCGTCAGCACGACCCGGGCGGCCTTGCGCACCTCGGCGTGGGCCTCGGGGACGGTGATCGGCCAGCCGACCAGCGCCATGCAGCCGAGGTCGTTGACGTCGTTGCCGACGTAGGCGACCCGCTCGGGGTCGAGGCCCTCGATGGCCAGCCAGTCGGCCAGCGCGCTCCGCTTGGCCGACAGGCCCTGCAGCACCGGCACGCCGAGCTTGCGGGCGCGGGCGGCCACGACCGGGTTCTGCTCGGTCGACAGGACCAGCACCTTGACGCCCGAGCGCAGCAGCAGCGAGACGCCCATGCCGTCGGCGCGCGAGACGGAGACCATCTCGCGGCCCTCGGAGTCGACGAACGCGCGGTCGTCGGTGTGCACGCCGTCGAAGTCGGTGACCACGGCGTCGACGTCGATCGGCAGCGGCGTGTCGACCACGTGGGCCAGCGCACGCACGATCTCGAGGTCTTCGGGGGTGTCGATCTCGTGGGCGGTCACGCTCCTGACCGGCTGCACGGCGACGGTGCCGAAGAAGCGGTGACCGGCCTCCAGGAAACCCTGGGCGCGCATGGCGTAGAAGGCGCCGGTCTCGCGGAAGTGGGGCTCGCGGTCCTGGCGGCGCGGGCGGGTCGCGGGGTCGTGGTTGACGCCCTCGCCGCCCTCCGTCCAGATGAACTCGTAGGTCTCCAGACCGGAGAACACGACGTCGGCCTCGCCCGACAGCACCTTCGCCACGGCGGCGTCGACGTCGGCCGGGTCGATGAACGCGCTGGTGCACTGGACGAGCAGGACGACCTCGGGGGTCTCGTCGAGCGACGACAGGGCGTGCAGGACGGCCGACTCGCTCGACGCGGTCGACCCCGCGATGTCGGCGGGACGGTCGACGACCTGGGCGCCGGCGGCCTCGGCGGCGGCGGCGATCCCGTGGTGGTCGGTGCTCACGACCACGGTGTCGACGGACCCGGCGCGGACGAGCGCGCTGACGGCCCGGGAGACCAGGGGGATTCCTCCGACCCGCTCCAGGTTCTTCAGCGGGACTCCCACCGAACCACCGCGGGCGGGGACAACGGCCAGGACTCGCACGGGTCAACTCCTCAAAGGGCGGCAACCCCCCAGGGATGGGGGTCCCAGGAAACCTAGTCACGAGTGTGACCTGAATGGGGTTGCTGAGCTTAACGGTTATGAACGTGCATGTTAACTTTCCGTGCCGTTAGCATCACTTTGATCTCCGTGATCGCGCTGACCTGCCGCTATTTCCCGGCGTTTCAGGGGGTATCGACGTCGTTTACCCATAAATCTTGACCCCTACCCAAATGATCAAAATTTAGATAGAAGACACATATGAGACGTATTTTGCTGGCGGTGAGTTTACCTCTGGTTCTCCTTGCCGCCGGATGCTCCGGCACCCCTCAGGAAAGGCAGGACCCGTTGACCACCGCCCTCACCCCCCGCGTCGCCGGCACCGCCGCCGTCGACGGCCGCCAGGACCTCCTGACGATCGCCTCGGCCGCCCTCGGCCGCGAGGCGCTGGTGTGGGTGCTCAAACCGGCGGGCTGGACGGAGGGCTCGACCGGCTGGCCGGTCCTCTACCTGCTGCACGGCTGCTGCGAGCCGACCGGCGACACCTGGCTGACCAAGGGCGAGGCGGCACGTGTCACCGAGAACCTGAAGGCGGTCGTGGTCGTCCCCGAGGGCGGCGGCGACGGCTGGTACGCCGACTGGCTCGACGGCCCGGCGTGGGAGACCTTCCACCTGAAGGAGATGCTCCCCCTGGTGGAGGACCTCTACGGCGTGGGCGACCGCCGCGCGATAGCGGGCCTGTCGATGGGCGGCCACGGCGCGATGGGCTACGCCGCCCGCAACCCCGGCCTGTTCGAGGCGGCGGCCTCGTTCTCCGGCGTGCTCGACATCAGAATGGACGTCCCCGGTTTCTCGTCCTTCCTGAAGGACAACGGCGCCGACCCCGACCAGCTCTGGGGCCCGCTGCCCGCCCGCGAGGACAACTGGCGCGCCCACAACCCCGCCGACCTCGCCGCGCAACTGAAAGACCTGCGCCTCTACGTGTCGTCGGGCAACGGCGAACCGGGCGAACTCGACGACGGCGGCGGCACCGACTTCGGCGAACAGTCCATCCTCCGCCAGAACCAGCGTTTCCTCCGCGCCGCCCGCCTCGCCGGCCTGACCGTCGAAACCGACCTCTACGGCAACGGCAAACACGACTGGCCCTATTGGACCCGCGCCCTGGAACGCGCCCTCCCCACCCTGTTGCCAGAAGCCTGATCCGTCCCGCCGTCGATGCTCACAACCCTTTTTCCGTTACGGCTCCGCCGGGCCGGCCACCCGACCACGCGCGACCACCCGACCTGCCCGCGCCGGGAATGCGGAGCCCGACACCCCTGAGCTCTGCGGCAGTCGTGCCCGCGCGGGAATGAGAAGGCCCGACGACCCTCGGTTCGTTCGAGCGGTCGGGCCCGCGCGGGCTCGACACCCTAGAGCTCTGCGGCAGTCGTGCCCGCGCGGGAATGCGATGGCCCGACGACCCTTGGTTCGTTCGAGCGGTCGTGCCCGCGCGAATGCGAAGGCTCGACGACCCTCGGTTCGTTCGAGCGGTCGTGTCCGCGCGGGCGTTGTGTCTTTTCTCTTTCTGTGATTTGCCGAAATTTCCGGAAATCAGCGGCCGGACCCCTCGGAGCCCGCCACGACATAGTGGCGAGGGGTGGTCGCCGCCATTCGGCCGGGGAGGAGGCGGAGGCATTCGGTGTGCAATTCCGCCGGGGTCAGCGGCGTTTCCACGCGGCAGACGAGATCTTTGTCGACCGACGCCGGAATGCCGCAGGCGTCCGTCGCCAGTCGGGTCACTTCCGGCAGTGAGATCCATTGTCCGTCGCTGAACACCCAGGAATCGTCCCGCTCAACCGGGACGATTCCTGAAATTTCGGAAATGTCGCAGACATTTCCGTCCCCGGCCGCGATCAATATCTTGGCGATTCCCTCGCCCAGCCTCAGTGTGTCCTGCCGGGGCAGCACACGCGGGTCGGACCACAGGGTCAGGTCGAGTTCGCCGTGCAGGCGGTTGACCCACAACGCCGTCCGGCACGGCAGCGTCGCCTCCGGCAGCCACACGGCCCGCACCTCGTCGCCGCTCGTCGCCGGACGCCCGGTGCGGCCGGCGCCGCTCATGTCGTTGAACACCAGGTCGCGGGCGAAGAACACGCCGCGGTCGCGCTGCACGCGCTCCATGACGGCGATCAGCGCGTCCGCGTCGAAGCGGCTGTTCTGGTACGCCCCCAGCGCCGCCCCCCGCACCCCCGCGAGCACCTCCTCGAAGGAGGCCGACACCGGCACCGGGACCAGCGCGTCCTGGGCCAGGGGGCCGACGTAGGAGCGCAGGTCGGGGCGGAACCGGTTGGCCGAGATCGATAAGACCGCCGTCAGCGGCAGGCCGCCCCGCAGGCCCGACAGCGCCGCGTACGCGGCCAGGACGGCGGCCGAGGCGCTCACCCCGGTCCGGGCGGAGATGCGGGCCAGCGCGCGGGCCGCGCCGGCCGAGCGCACCCGCAGGCGCGGCAGCCGCCACTCGTGCCCCGTGTCGTCGACCGACACGGTGAGCGTCGAGCGCGGCACCCGCGTCAGCGCGCCGTCCCAGTAGCGCAGCGCCGCCTCGGCCCGTTTGCGGCCCGCCGGGGAGGTCTCGGCGAGCGCGACGTCGACGGGCTGCGGGGCGGTGACGGGGTCGAGCGGCTTGCCGACGGCGATGTCGTCCCAGTCGGCCAGCAGCACGGCGAGCCCGGCCGCGTCGGCGGCGCTGTGGGTGGTCACCAGCGTCACCTGGTCGCCCGACACGCCCACCCGCAGCGGCAGCTCGTGCTCCAGGTCGAACCGGACCGTGTGGTCGGCCTCGGGGCCGAGCGCGATCTCGCCGGAGCCGTGCACCCGCTGCACGTCGCCGTGGAAGGTGGTCCGCAGCGACTCGTGCCGGGCCACGAGGCGGCGCACCGCCTCCTCGACCGCGACGCCGGCCGGGAGGGTGCGTACCACCCGGTAGTTCATGTGCTCGGGCGGGTCGGTGCGCACGCAGCGCACCATGTTGGCCTGGCCCATCGTGAGCGGGCCCTCGCGGGCGGGCAGCCCGGAGAAGTTCACTGGGGCCTCCCGTGGACGAGCGCGGCGGCCTCCTCGTCGGAGAGCTCGTCGAGCTCGGCGACGATCATCTCCTCCAGCACGGCGGCCAGCTGCTCCACGGTCGGGGCGTCGAAGATGACCCTGATCGGCACCTCGATCCCGGTGATGGCCTTGATCCTCGCCAGCGCGCGGGCCGCCAGCAGCGAGTGGCCGCCGATGGCGAAGAAGTCGTCCAGCGCGCCGACCCCGGTGAGGCCGAGCACCGAGTCGTACACCTCCGCGACGAGCGCCTCGGCGTCGCCGCGCGGTTCGACGTGCCCGAGCGAGGCGCCCGCGTCGGGCGCCGGCAGCGCCCGCCGGTCGACCTTCCCGTGGGGGGTCAGCGGCAGCGCGTCGAGCCACATCCAGACCGAGGGGATCATGTACGACGGCAGCGCGTCGCCCGTCCATCCGGCCAGGTCGGTCCGGGTGCCGGTGACGTAGGCGACCAGGCGGTCGGCGTCGGCGACGACCACGGCCCCGGTGACCGCCGGATGCGCGGTCAGCCGCAGCTCGATCTCGGCCGGTTCGACCCGGTGGCCGCGCACCTTCACCTGGTCGTCGACGCGCCCGAGGAACTCCAGCCGCCCGTTGGCCAGGAACCGGGCCCGGTCGCCGGTCAGGTAGAGCCGCCCGTCGGGCGTGGGCCGGAACCGCTCGGCGGTCAGCGCGGGCCGGTTCAGGTAGCCGTCGGCCAGCCCGGGGCCGCCCAGGCAGAGCTCGCCCGGCATGCCCGGCGGCACCGGATGCCCGTGGGCGTCCAGCACCCGCGCCACCACGCCCCCGACGGGCCGCCCGATCGACGGGCGCTCCTCGCCGGTCACGTCGCCCGCGGTGGCGATGATGGTGCCCTCGGTCGGCCCGTAGGTGTTCACCAGGCGGATCGACTCGCCGAACCGGGCCCGCCACCGGGCCACGGCCGCGCCGCTCAGCTCCTCGCCGCCGAGGACGACCAGCCGCAGCCCCGGGGGCATCTCGACGTCGAGGGTGACCAACTCGTGGAAGTAGGCCGTCGGCAGGTCGAGCACCGTCACGTCGCGCCCGCGCGGCGAGGCCAGGAAGGCCGGCAGCGTCAGCGGCCCGCCGGGCAGCAGTTCGAGGGTGGCCCCGGCGGCCAGCGCCGGATAGATCTCCTCGGCGTGGGTGTCGAAGGAGTAGGCCGCGAACTGCACCACGTGGTCGCCCGGTGCGAGCCCGTACGCCTCCCGCATCCACGCCACCCGCGTGGCCAGCGCCCGGTGCCCGACCACGACGCCCTTGGGCGTGCCGGTGGAGCCCGAGGTGAACAGCACGTAGGCGGCGTCCTCGTGGCTTCCCCCGGCGGCCTCGGCGCGCAGGAACGCCTTGCGCGCCTCGGGCAGCGCCGGGTCGACGGGCAGGTACGCCGCCCCGGAGGCCCAGGCCCCCAGGAGCGCCCCGATGCCCTCGGGGGTGCGGTCGAGCCCGACCTCCCGGATCGTGCGCCCGTTCTCGTGCACGGCGATCGGCAGTTCCCCGTAGGCGACGACGCGCCCGTCGGTCCGGATGGCGGTCGCGCCGGGCCGTTCGGCGATCTGCCGGGCGATCATCGCGGGCACCCGCTCGGGTTCGGGCAGCGCGGGCCCGTGCCCGGCCTCCTCCAGGAAGGCGAGGTCGGCGTCGGTCAGCAGCGGCAGCTCCGAGAGCCGCCGGGCCGGGTCGGCGACCACGCCGAGCAGCAGCGTCTTCAGCCGGGCGGCCAGGCCCTCGGCGGTGGCGGCGTCGTAGAGCAGGGTGTCGTACTCCAGCTGGACGTGCAGGCCCTCGGGGTCCTGCCAGGCCTCCAGCAGCAGGTCGAACTTGGCCTGGGCGTGCCCGCTCGGCAGGTCGGTCACCGTCAGCCCGGCGAACGGGCGCGGCACCCGGCCGGTCTCGTGGGTGTGCAGGATCGCCATCGTCTGGAAGACCGGCGTCCGGGTCAGGTCGCGCTCCAGCCGGAGCTCGGTGACCAGCTTCTCGAACGGGACGCCGCGGTGCTGGAAGGCGTCCAGGACGGTGGCCCGGGTCGACCGCAGCAGGTCGGTGAAGAGCGGGTCGCCCGACAGGTCGCCGCGCAGCACCAGGATGTCGGTCAGGTAGCCGATCACCGATTCGAGCGCGACCGTGTCGCGCCCGGCGTTGGAGGTGCCGACGAGGATGTCGGTCCGCCCGGTGTGCCGGGACAGGGTGGTCTGGTAGGCGGCCAGCAGCGCCATGAACAGCGTGACCCGGTTGTCGCGGGCCAGCGCGACCAGCCGCTCGGTCTCGGCGAGGCCGATGCGGAAGGAGACCGTCGCGCCCGGCCCGGCGTTGCCCGTGCGGGGCCGGTCGGGGTGCAGGTCGAGCGGGGTGGGGGCGGCCAGCTGCCGCCGCCAGTAGTCGACCGCCGGGCCGGCGTCGCGGGCCCGCTGCCAGACCGCGACGTCGCCGAACTGCAGCGGCACCGGCGGCAGCTCGACGCCGGAGTAGGCGTCGGCGAGCTCGTCGAGCAGGATGTTCAGCGACACCCCGTCGCCGGTGATGTGGTGGGCCACCACGCAGAGCACGTGCGCGCCCGGCGCCTCGACCACGGTGACCCTGATCGCCGGTCCGGCGGTGAGGTCGAACGGGGTGTTGACCCGGTCGGCGACCGGCCGGGCGGGGTCGTCGGCGGTGATCCACTCGATGACCGGGGTGGTGTCGAGGATCGCGACGACGGGCTCGCCGTCGACCGCGGGGAAGCTGGTGCGGAGGATCTCGTGCCGGTTGGCGACCGTGGTCAGGGCGTCCTGGAGCCGGGCGCGGTCGAGGTCGCCGGCCAGGCGCCGGACCATCCACATGTTGAACCCGGCGTCGGTGTCGGGGTGGAGCCGGTTGAGGAACCACAGGCGCTCCTGCCCGGCCGACAGCGGCGGCGTGGTGCCGGCCGGGCGCGGCCGGGGCACGTGGTCGACCGGCGGGCGGGCCGCGTCGACCTCGGCGGCCAGCCCGGCGACCGTCGGGTGCAGGAACACCGTGCTCACCGGCAGCCTGACCGGCAGGCGGGCGATCACCCGGGTGGCCAGCAGCGAGTGCCCGCCCAGGGCGAAGAAGTCGTCGTCGCCCCCCGGGAGCTCCGCGTTGAGCACGTCGGCGAACACCTTGGCGACCAGCCGCTCGGTCCGGGTCTTCAGCATGCGGGCCGGCGCGGCGGTGGCCCCGGCCTTCGGCAGCGCCTTGCGGTCGACCTTCCCGTTGGGGGTCAGCGGCAGCGCGTCGAGCACCACGACCCGGCTCGGCACCATGTACGCCGGCAGCAGCCGCCGCGTCTCGTCGCGCACGCGGGCGGCGTCGCCGGTGACGAACGCGACGATGGTGTCGTCCTGGACGGCGCACACCGCCTGGCCGACCCCGTCGATCGCCTCCAGCACGGTCTCGATCTCGCCGAGCTCGATCCGGTGCCCGCGCAGCTTGACCTGGTTGTCGGTCCGGCCGAGGAACTCCAGGGTCCCGTCGCCGAGCATCCTGACCAGGTCGCCGGTCCGGTAGAACCCGTCGGCGGTGAACCGCTCGGCGGTCAGCTCGGGCCGGTCGTGGTAGCCCAGGGCGACGCCGAGCCCGCCGATGCGCAGCTCGCCGGGCACCCCGATGGGGGCCAGGTCGCCGTGGGGCGCGACGACCCGGACGACCGTGCCCGGAGTCGGGCGGCCGATGCTGATGGCCTCGGCGTCGCGCGGCACGTCCCAGGTGGTCGAGTAGATCGTGGTCTCGGTGGGGCCGTAGCCGTTGATCAGCCGCCGGGTGCGGGCGGTCAGCTCGCGGGCGAGCTTGGGCGGCAGGGGCTCCCCGGCGGTGATCGCGGTGACCGGCGGCCAGTCGGCGGTGAGCAGCACCCGCCAGCCCGACGGCGTCGCCTGCACGTGGGTGACCCCGTGGTCGCGGATGAGGTCGGCGACCACCTGGGCGTCGCGGGCGTCGTCGGCGAACACCAGCCGCCCGCCCGTGATCAGCGGCAGGAACAGCTCGACGGCCGAGATGTCGAACGCGGTGCTGGTGAGCGCCAGCCACACGTCGGCGGGCGTCGACCCGACGACGTCGCGCATGCCGAGCAGCAGGTTCGCCAGCGCCGGGTGCGGCACGACCACGCCCTTGGGCCGGCCGGTTGACCCGGAGGTGTAGAGAATGTAAGCGGGTGCGTCAGAGGAGGTCGGGGTGAAGTCGGCTTCGGGGACGGCGAGGTCCTCGTCGCGCAGCACGACCTCCGCGCCTGAATCTTTCAGAATGTATTCAACCCGCGCCTGCGGGTAGGCCGGGTCGACCGGCAGGTAGGCCGCCCCCGCGAAGTGGGCCGCCAGCATCGCGACGACGGTCTGCACGCCCCGCGAGGTCCTGATCGCGACCAGCCGCGCGGGCGGCAGCGAGGCCGCCACCGACGTCGCCCAGCGCAGCAGCTCGCCGTAGGTGACGTCGTCGACGGCCAGTGCGTCGGGGGTGCGCCCGGCCTGCTCGACGAACAGCGAGGTCCAATTGGCGACGTCGTACCCGGGCGCGCCCCGGCCCTGCTCGGTCAGCCAGGCCCGCTCGGCGGCGGGCAGCAGGTCGGCGGTGTCGAGCGGCCGGTCGGGCGCGTCGAGGAGGGCGGCCAGCAGGGTGGCGAAGCGGGCGCCCATGTTCCGGGCGGTGGCCTCGGTGAACAACTCGGCGGAGTAGATCAGCGAGCCGGTCATGGTGCCGTCGGGGTGCGGCCACAGGTCGAGCGAGAGGTCGCAGCGGGCGCCGGTGAAGCCGCTCGGGAACGCCTCGGCGTCGAGCCCGGGGAGCGGGCTCGACACCGTGTCGGCGGTGTAGCTGTGCAGGGCGAACATGGTCTGGAAGACCGGCGTGCGGCTCAGGTCGCGGGGAAGGCCGAGCTCGGCGATGACGCGCTCCAGCGGCACGTCGGCGTGGGACATGGCCTCGATCAGCGTCCGCCGGGTCGCCTTGACCGCCTCGGCGAACGTGCCGGCCGGGGCTAATCGGAGCGGCAGCGTGTTGGTCAGGTGGCCGATGACCTGCTCCAGGCCGACGTCGTCGCGGCGGGAGACCGGGGTGCCGACGCAGAAGTCGTCCTGGCCGGAGTGCCGCGCCAGGAACACCGCGAACGCGGTCAGGTAGAGCATGAACGGCGTGGCCCGCATGGCGCGCGCCGTCTCGGCGGCCCGTACGGCGGTCGCGGCGTCGATCTCCACGATCACCTCGCCGCCCGCGCCGCCGCGCCGGGCCGGGCGCGGCAGGTCGGTCGGCAGGTCGAGCACCGGCACGTCGCGCAGCCGCTCGACCCACCAGCTCGTGTGCCCCGCCTCGGGCGCGTGGACCTGCGGTTTCAGTGGTGGGAGCGCTCCAGTTCCGCCGTACGCGTCGGCCAGCTCGCGGGCCAGCACCGCCACCGACAGGCCGTCGGCGATGATGTGGTGCAGCGCGACGGCCAGCACGTGGTCGTCGGGGGCCAGCTCGATCAGCACGACCCTGATCGGCGGTTGCGACAGGTCCATCGGCGTGTTCGCCAGGTCGCGCACCATCTCCCGCGCCCGGCCGGGATCGGCCGCCGTGAGCCGGGTGATCGGCACCGGGCCCGGCGGCAGCACCTCGGCGGCCGCGGTGGGGAAGCGGGTGCGCAGGTTCTCCTGCCGGGCGGCCGCGGTCTCGAACGCCAGGGCCAGCCTCGGGACGTCGAGGGGGCCGCGCAACCGGTAGGCGTGGCAGGTCGTGTAGGACGGGTCTTCGGGGTCGAGCTGGTGCAGGAACCAGAGGCGTTCCTGCCCGGGGGAGAGGGCGCGAGCCAAAGGGGGAACCGCCAAACTAAAACTGGAAAGTTTGCTTACAGTTAGCGAGATCGCCGTCAGTGAACCACGCGGACGGAGGGGCCGACAAGACCTCCTCCCGGTCATTGTCCGCACGTGGCGGGCCGTGCGAGACTGACGATCTCCGCTTAACTGTAAAGACTATTTACAGTAAGGGAAATTGACAAACCGTCGTCGGAAGAGACCTTGCGTGAGCACACTGTCGGCCGACAAGAAGGCCCTCCTCGCCCAGCGGTTACGGCGCAGGGAGGAGACCCGGGCGATACCCCCGCGCGACCCGGCCGCGCCTCTCGTGCTCTCGCCGGCCCAGGAACGGCTGTGGTTCCTGGAGCAGTACCGGCCGGGCACCACGACCTACACCGTCCCGCTGACGATCCGCCTCCAGGGCGAGCTCGACGACGCGGTGCTCGAATCGGCCTTCCACCAGGTCGCCGCCCGGCACGAGGTGTTCCGCGCCCGGTTCGCCGCCGACGACGAGGGCGTTCCGGTGGTGACCCTGCGGCCCGAGGCCGGGGCCGAGTTCCGGCTGGCCGAGGCGGCCACCGACGACGAGGCCCGGCAGATCGTCGAGGCCGCCCTGACACGCCCGTTCGACCTGGAGCACGGCCCGGTGCTGCGCGCCCTGGTGGTCCGGCTCGCGCCCGGCGACCGGATCCTGCTGCTGTCGGCCCACCACCTGGTCACCGACGGCTGGTCGCACGACATCGTGTTGTCGGAGCTGCTCGCGCTGGCCCGCGGCGAGGAGCCCAAGGCGCCCCCGGCGGTCGCCTACGCCGACTACGCCGTCTGGCAGCGCGACCGCGACCACACCCGCGACATCGCCCACTGGCGCGAGCGGCTGAGCGGCGTCCCGGTGCTCGACCTGCCCGCCGACCGGCCGCGTCCGCCCGAGATGGGCCACGCCGGGGCCGTGTACGAGGTCCCGCTCGACGTGACCATCGCCCGCGACGGCGCCGTGACCCCGTACATGGTGCTGATGGCGACCTTCCAGGTGCTGCTGGGCCGCTACTCGGGCCAGGACGACTTCGCCGTCGCCTCCCCGAGCGCCGGCCGGAGCGTGCCCGAGCTCGACGACGTCGTGGGCATGTTCGTCAACACCCTGGCCATGCGCGCCGACCTGACCGGCGACCCGACCTTCACCGACCTGGTGGCCCGGGTCCGCGACCGCGCCCTCGACGCCTACGCCCACCAGGAGCTCCCGTTCGACCGGCTCGTCCAGGAACTGGAGGTCGAGCGCGACGTCTCCCGCTCGCCGATCGCCCAGGTGACGATGGCGCTGCAGAACTGGCGGCAGGGCCTCGACGGCCACGGCCTGACCCTGACGCCGTTCCGCGTCGAGGCCGGGGTGAGCCGCTTCGACCTGTCGCTCTACCTGTACGAACGCCCCGGCGGCTACTGGGCCCAGTTCGCGTACAACACCGACCTGTTCGACCGCAGCACGGTCGAGCGCCTCGCGGAGCACTTCGCGGCGCTGCTGGCCCAGGTCGTCGCCGACCCCGGCCGGCCGATCTCCTCCTACGCCCTCCCAGCCGGCGAGGCGCTCGCCTTCTCCGACGGCGGCCCCGTGGCGCGGGCGGGAACCCTGCTGCACGAGGTGGTCGACGGCCCGGCCGACCGGGTGGCCGTGCGCTGCGACGGCGTCGACCTGACCTACGGCGAGCTGGCGGACCGTTCCGACGCGCTGGCCGCCCGATTACGCGACCTCGGCGCCGGACGCGACGCCCGGATCGCCGTCTGCCTGGAGCAGTCGGCCGAGATCGCGGTCGCCATCCTCGGCGTGCTGAAGGCGGGCGCCGCCTATGTGCCGCTTGACCCGGCGCAACCCGACGACCGCCTCGCCTACCTCGTCGCCGACGCGGGCATCGAGATCGCCGTCACCCGGCGCGACCTGCCCGGCGTCGCCCACGCCGTCACCCCGGACGAACGCGGCTCGGCGGCGCTGCCCGAGGTCTCCGAGACCGACCTCGCGTACGTCATCTACACCTCCGGCACCACCGGCCGCCCCAAGGGCGTGGCCGTGCAGCACCGGCAGATCCTCACCTATCTCTCCGGCGTCCGCGACCGCCTGGACCCCAGGCCGCAGGGCTCCTACGCCCTCCTCCAGTCGCTCAGCTTCGACTTCGGGATCACCGTCTTCTACCTGTCGCTGATGACCGGCGGCACGCTGACCCTGCTCAACCCGCGCCTCCCGGCCGAGGAGCTCGCCCGCACCATGGCGGAGAGCGACTACCTGAAGATCACCCCGTCGCACCTGGCGTCGCTGCTGCCGGAGGCCGACGTCCTGCCGAAGGAACTGCTGCTGCTCGGCGGCGAGGCCTCCCCGGCCGAGTGGGCCGCGGGCCTGCGGCGGCCCGGCCTGCGGGTGGTCAACCACTACGGGCCCACCGAGACGACGGTCGGGGTCACCACCCACGACGTCCGCGACGGGGAGGCGGGCCTGCTGCCGATCGGCCGCCCGCTGCCGGGCGCGCGCGTCTACGTGCTCGACCCGGCCGGGAACCCGTGCCCGGTCGGCGTGCCCGGCGAGGTCTGTCTCGGCGGCGACCGGCTGGCCCGCGGCTACCTGGGCCGGCCCGCGCTGACCGCCGAGAAGTTCGTGCCCGACCCGTTCGGCGAGCCGGGCGCCCGCATGTACCGCACCGGCGACCTCGGCCGCTGGTCGCCCTCCGGCGAGCTCCAGTTCCTCGGCCGCCGCGACCTCCAGGTGAAGGTCCGCGGCTACCGGGTCGAGCTCGCGGAGATCGAGATCGTCCTGGCCGACCGCGAGGGAGTCGGCCAGGCCGTCGTCGAGCTGCGCGACGACCGCCTCGTCGCCTACCTGGTCGGCGAGCCGCGCGACCTGCGCGCCGAACTGGCCGACCTGCTGCCCGACTACATGATCCCGTCGCGGTACGTCTGGCTGGAGGCCCTGCCGCTCAAGTCGCACGGCAAGGTCGACCGCGCCGCCCTGCCCGACCCCGGCACCGACCGCCAGGCGGCGTCGGCGTACGTCCCCCCGGCGACCCCGCTCGAACAGGCCATCGCCGACGTCTGGGCCGCCGTGCTCAACGTCGACCAGGTCGGCGCCGAGGACGACTTCTTCGCCCTCGGGGGCCACTCCCTGCTGGCCGCCCAGGTCGTGGCCAAGCTCCGCCGCGTCACCGAACGCCCGGTGACGATCATGGACATCTTCCGGCACCGCACCGTCCGGGCCCTCGCCTCCCGCGGCGACGACGGCCCGCGCCGGTTCCTGCACCGCCTCACCCCGCCCCGGCGCACCACCACGAACCTGGTCTGCGTCCCGTACGGCGGCGGCAGCGCCGCGATCTACCAGCCCCTCGCCGACGCCCTGCCCGATCACGTCGCCCTCTACTCCGTCGCCGTGCCCGGCCAGGAGTGGGGCCTCGACGAGGAGGCGCGGCCGGTCCCCGAGGTCGCCGACGCCTGCGTCGCGGAGATCCTCGAACGGGTGCCCGGCCCGATCGCCCTCTACGGCCACTGCGGCCTGGGCGTCATGCTCGCCGTCGAGATCACCCGCCGCCTGGAGGCCGCCGGGCGCGAGGTCGAGGTGCTGCACCTCGGCGGCGTCTTCCCGTTCTCCCGCCCGGGTTCGCTCGCCGGGCGGATCCGCACCGCCGCGGAGAAGCTGCGATCGGACCGCATGTGGGCCAACGGCCTCATCGCGGCCGGTCTCGACGTCGAGGAGCTCGACGACGACCAGCTCAAGGCGATCATCAAGAACCGCCGCGAGGGCACCCGCGAGGCCGAGGCGTACTTCACCCGGCTCTGGTCGGAGTCGGGCGGCCCGGTCATCAACGCGCCGATCACCGCCGTCGTCGGCGAACGCGACCCGGCCACCGAGTTCTACCAGGAACGGTTCCGCGAGTGGCTGCGGCTGGCCCCGGCCAGCTCGTGCGTGGTCCTCGACGAGGCCGGCCACTTCTTCCTCAAGCACCGCGCCGAGGAGCTCGCCGAGATCGTCACCACCCGCGAGAAGGTGCCCCGCACCCCCGAACGCACCTGGTGGACCCAGGCGACCTCCGACGAGCCCGTCGCCGACGAGGGCCCGAAGCCGAGCATGAAACGCTTCGGCGCGGTCGCCGCCGGGCAGCTCGTCTCGATCGTCGGCTCGGCCCTGACCGAGTTCGCCGTGCCGCTGTGGATCTACGTCACCACCGGCTCCCTGGTGAACTTCGCGCTGTTCTCGGTGATCGGCCTGCTCCCCGGCATGCTGGTCGCCCCGCTCGCGGGCGTGATCGTCGACCGGTACGACCGCCGCAAGGTCATGCTCGCCGGAGACGTCGGCGCCTGGTCGACCCAGCTCGCGCTCGGCGTCCTGTTGTGGACCGGCAACCTGCACATCTGGACGATCTTCCCGCTGCTGGCGATCCTGTCGGTCGCGCTGACCTTCCAGCGCCTCGCCTACGGCGCGTCGATCCCGCAGCTGGTGCCCAAACGGCTGCTCGGGCACGCCAACGGCGTCGTGCAGATGGTCACCGGGTCGGTCCAGCTGATCGTGCCGCTGATCGCCGCCGGCCTGATGGCCACGATCGGCCTGGAAGGCATCCTCGTCATCGACGTCGCCAGCTACACCTTCGCCATCGTCTCGGTGCTGCTGGTCAAGTTCCCCCGCGTGATGGGGCTGCGCCGCCGCGAGACCATCTGGGCCGAGATGGTGGCCGGCTTCCGCTACACCTGGTTCAACCGCAGCTTCCGCGCCATGCTGCTGTTCTTCGCCGGCCTGAACGTCTTCCTGTCGCCGCTGTTCCTGCTGCTCAGCCCGCTCGTGCTGGCCTTCGGCGGCAACACGATCGACGACGTGGGCCGGGTGTCGTTCTTCGGCGGCATCGGGGTGCTGCTGGGCGGGCTCGCCATCGCCCTGTGGGGCGGCCCGCGCCGGCGCCGCATGCGCGGCATGCTGCTGGCCACCCTCGCGCTCGCGGTCTTCTGCGCCGTCACCGGCCTGCGGCAGGACCTCGCCGTGATCGCGGTCGGCGCGTTCGGCATGTCGCTCGCGCTGACCGTCGTCAACGGCATCTACGCCACGATCGTCCAGGTCAAGGTGCCGCAGCGGTTCCACGGCCGGGTCATCGCGCTGAACACCCTGATCGCCTGGTCGACCCTGCCGCTGGCCTTCGGGGTGGTCGCCCCGTTCGGCTCGGAGCTCATGGAGAGCCTCGTCGACGGCCCGAAGGGCGCCGGCATCGGGCTCCTGTACGTCGTCTTCGCCGCCGCCATCGCCCTCATCGCCCTCGTGGCGCTGCGGGTGCCGAGGCTGGCCCGGTTCGACGCCGACGTGCCCGACGCCCCGCCGGACGACCTCATCGGTCTTCAGGCGGTGGCGGACCGGCGAGCGGCAACCGCATCACGAAGCTGACGCCGCCCGGGACCGGCTCGACCTTGACCGTGCCGTGGTGGGCCTCGACCACCTCGCGGGCGATGGCCAGGCCCAGGCCGGTGCCGCCGCGCATCCGGCTGCGGGCCGTGTCGAGCCGGGTGAACCGCTCGAAGATGCGCTCACGGTCGGCCTCGGGGATGCCGTCGCCGTCGTTCTGCACCGTCAGCACGGCCTGGTCGCCCTCGGCGGCCAGGCTGACGGTGACCTCGCTGGCGGCGTGCCGGTCGGCGTTGTCGAGCAGCTCGCCGAAGGCCCGCGCGAGTTGCGGCTCGATCGCCTCGACGACCACGCCGGGCTCCAGGCGCAGCTTGCGCGGCATGCGCTCGGAGCTCGGCTTGAGCCGGGCGCCGACCAGCCCGGCCAGGTCGACCCGCTCCTTGACGTTCGCCTCGGCCGAGCCCACCCGGGCCAGGAACAGCAGGTCGGTGCAGATCGCCTCCAGGCGGTCGGTGTCGCGCAGCGCCGCCTCGATCGCCTCCGGCATGTCCTCGGCGTGCAGCCGGCCGCTCTCCAGCTGGGCCCGGATGCCCGCGATGGGGGTGCGCAGCTCGTGGGAGGCGTCGGCGGCGAACTGGCGCTGCTGCTCCACCGCCCGCTGCATGCGGCCCAGGGTCGCGTTGGCGGTGCGCGCCAGCCGGGCGATCTCGTCGTCGCCGGGCGGGACCGGCACCCGCCGGGTGAGGTCGCGGACGGTGATCTCGGCCAGCTCGTTGGTGATGTCCTCGACCGGGTGGAGGGCCCGGCCGGTGATCCGCCAGGCCAGCCAGCCGATCAGCGCCGTCAGCAGGGCGACCTGCACGGCGATGGCCAGGGCCAGGCTACGGGTGGTGAGGAAGCTCGGGGCTTCCCTGGCTGCGTACACGACCTCGCTGTTGGCGCCCGTGGTCGCTCTTATACCGACCCCGTAGACGCAGTTCTTCTCCGGCAGCATGCACGAGGTGAACCGGATGATCCGGTTGTCGGGGGCCGGCCAGACGGCCGTGACCGGGGGCAGGTCGCGGGCCGGGTTGCTCGACTCGATCACCCGGCCGCCGGGGGCGACGACCTGCACGTAGGTGATCTCGTCGCGGATCGGGATGGGGGAGGGCACCTGGCCCATGCGGATCTCCGCCGACACCTGCGAGGCGACGTTCTGGCTGGCCTCGAAGATGTTGTCGATCACCAGCCTGCGGGTGATCAGGTTGCCGCCGACCCCGACCGGGACGAGGATCAGCAGCGCGATGGCCACCGCGACCAGCGTGAGGCGCGCGCGGATCGAGCGGGTCCGCAGCCAGGGGAGGGACATCCCTTGAGGCTACTCACCGTGATCTCATCGCGCCGCCCCGACAACACCAAAGGTCGGCCAAGCCCCGGGCGGGAATCGGACGCCGCCTTATGCTGGACATCCTTCCGGAACACGACCGAAACGTGCGTAAGCCAGTGTGGTGGTCGGCGGGGGAAGAAAGGAGGCTGGTCATGCTGCTGCGTCTGCGGGTGTCGCTGCCCGATCGGCCGGGAGTGCTCGGCCAGGTGGCCAGGGCCTTCGGGGTGATGGGGGCCGACATCCTCCAGGTGACCGTGCTCGAACGCGAAGCGGGCCGGGCGATCGACGACTTCACCGTCTCGTGGTCGGCCGTCTTCAGCGCCGACGAACTGCGCGAGCGCATCGGCGTCGTGCCCGGGGTGCGGGTCGAGGCGGCCTGGCCCACCCGGGAGACGCCCGGCGCGAGCCCCGACTACGACCTGCTCGGCCACGTCGCGGCCGAACCGCAGCGGGCCGTGCTCACCCTGGTCGACGCGGTGCCCGACCTGGTCAGCGCCGAATGGGCGGTCGCCGTCGACTGCGCGTCGGGCGAGGTCGTGCACGGCAGCTGGCAGGCCCCCGAGGCCCTCGACGCCACCCGGCTGACCGCGCCCCGCGCGACGGCGTTCTCCGAGGGCACGCTGAACCTGCTCAGCGTGCCGATCGGCGACCTGTGCCTGGTCGTGGCGCGACGGCAGGGCCCGGCGTTCCACCGGGCCGAACAGGACAAGGTGACCCGGCTGGTCGGCGTGGTCTCGGTGCTCGCCCACGCGGGGGCGAGCCGCTAGCCGCTAGCGACGAGGGGGGTCGATGCGCGCGCCGGTGTGGGTGAACAACATCAGCCGCGACACGTCGACGGCCACCCGGGCGTGCTCGCCCGCGCGCCACGACGGCCGGGCGCCCAGCCGGACGATCAGGTCGGCCCGGCGGTGCGACCCGAGCCCGTTCGGGCCGCCGACGGGCTGCGGGCCTGACGGGGTCTCGTCGGCGTCGGTGTCGGAGTTGAACAACCGCCGCATCATCGACCGGGTCTTCGAGCCGTTGGCCCCGCCGTTCGCGGTCCGGAACCTCGGGTCGGGCGGCTCGGGCACGGCCACGGCCGGGATCCCGCACTCGACGTAGGCCAGCCACTCGTGGCCGTGGTATTCGAGCGTGCGGACCCGGCCCATGAACATCGGGCCGTCCATGCCCTCGGGCATCGGCGCGAGCGCGTCGGGGCGGATGCCGACGATGATCTGGCTGCCGGTGTGTTGTGACACCGCGTAAGCACGTGGATCGGTCCACGGCATCGTGATCTGGTGGGTGCCGAAGTCCAGCATTATGAACTGGTTCTGCGGTGTACGCACCGTGGCCGCCAGCAGGTTGAGCTGCTGCGAGCTGAGGAACGCCGCCGTGAAGGCGGTCGCCGGGTCGTTGTAGACCTGCGCCGGGGTGCCGATGTCCTGCAGCACGCCCCGGTTCATGATCGCGATCCGGTCGGCGAGCGTGAGGGCCTCGATCTGGTCGTGCGTCACGTAGATGGTGGTGACGCCGAGGGCGCGGACGAGGCTGGAGATCTCCATGCGGAGCTCGGTGCGCATGCCGGCGTCGAGGTTCGAGAGGGGCTCGTCCATCAGGAAGAGCGACGGCTGACGCACTATGGCACGGCCCATGGCCACCCGCTGGCGCTGGCCGCCGGAGAGCGTTCCAGGCCGGCGGTCGAGCGTCTCGTCGATGTGCAGCGCCTTCGACAACTCCACGACGCGGTCGCGCACCATCTGGGGGTCGGCTTTGGCGATCTCCAAGGGGAAGGACAGGTTCCCCCGCACCGTCCGGTGCGGATAGAGCGCGCCGTTCTGGAACACCATCGCCACGTCGCGGTCGCGGGGCGCCAGATGGTTGGCGATCTTCCCGCCCAGCCAGAGGTCGCCGTCGGTGATGTCCTCAAGACCGGCGATCATGCGGAGCAAGGTGGACTTCCCGCAGCCCGACGGCCCGAGTAACACCAGTAGTTCGCCGTCCTCGGCGCGCAGATTCATCCGGTCCACAGCCAGGAATCCGCCTGGGTAGACCTTGGTGACGTTGTCGAGGACGACCTGGCTCATAGGTTCTCGTTCCCTTCCGGGCGCGCAGTGCCCGGAGCCCGCCATCTGGGTGATTGATGAGGTAGTACATCGCGTGGGCACGGTCCATGTCCATACATGTCGTGAAAAAGGGGAGGCCGGGGGGTTACCGGGGTGTTGCCGGGACCAGGGGTGACCCAATCGAACGACGGTGACCCGGTGTTCTGGGTGGCCCGAAATGCCGTGAGCTGTATCTGGAGCCCCAACTGGCTTGCGGAACTTCCTGCTGGTTTTCACGACGTTCTTCGTCATGAGCTGACATTTCCCGAAACGCCGACATGAAAGGTTCATTTGACTTCCGGCCCTGACAAGGGCGGATCAAAGGTGAGCGGCCTACTTTCTGCAATGCGAAGAACAGGTGAAGTAGCGTTCCTGGCCCGAAAGCCGCCGGGCGGTGAGGATACGCGCATGAACAACGCCCGGCTCGCCGACATCGCGGTGCAGGCGGGGGTCAGTGAGGCGACCGTGAGCCGCGTGCTCAACGGGAAGGCGGGGGTCTCCCCGTCCACCCGGCAGGCCGTCCTGACTGCCCTCGACTTCATGGGGTACGAACGCCCGCTCCGATTACGCCAGCGCAGCAACGGCCTGATCGGACTGGTCACCCCCGAGCTGGACAACCCCGTCTTCCCGGCCTTCGCCCAGGCGGTCGAGAAGGCCCTGGGCCAGCACGGCTACACCCCCGTCCTGTGCACCCAGCTGTCCGGGGGCGCCCCCGAAGACGAGTTCACCGAGATGCTCATCGACCGGGGCGTCAGCGGCATCGTCTTCATCTCCGGCCTGCACGCCGACGCCACCGCCCGCATGGACCGCTATACCCGGATGACCGACCGCGGCCTGCCGATCGTCCTGGTCGACGGCTACAACGAGGCGATCCAGGCGCCCTTCATCTCCCCGGACGACCGCCTGGCCACCCGCCTGGCCGTCCGCCACCTGGTCGACCTCGGGCACGAGCGCATCGGGCTCGCGCTCGGCCAGCGCCGGTTCGTCCCGGCCCTGCGCAAGATCGAGGGCTTCCGGCAGGCCATGACCCACCTGCCCCGGGCCGCCGACGCCGACGACCTGATCGAGCACAGCCTGGCCACGGTCGAGGGGGGCCAGGCGGCGGCGGGGGCGCTGTTCGACCGGGGCTGCACGGCCGTGTTCTGCGCCAGCGACCTGATGGCCCTCGGCGCGATCAGGGCCGCCCGGCAGCGCGGGCTCAACGTGCCCGGCCACGTCTCGGTGGTCGGCTTCGACGACTCCCCGCTGATCCCGTTCACCGACCCGCCGCTGACGACCGTGCGCAAGCCCATCGGCGCGATGGCCTCGGCGGCCGTGGAGACCCTGCTGGAGATCGTCGACGGCGCGCCGTCGAAGAACCTGGAGCTGATGTTCCAGCCCGAGCTGGTGGTCCGCCGCTCGACCGGCGCCAGGCACGGGAAGGGCCCGTGACGTCCTGGTTGGGTGTCACGGGCCCCGGTACCCATGGCCGTGTTTCCGGGTTGCGGACGCGGGCATGGCCGCCAGCTTCGGCCGAGGGAGGATGGCCTGGCTGACGAGGCTGTCAACGGAGCCTGGCGGCCTCCGCGGCGAGTTTCTCGATGAGGGCGTAGTCTCCGGCGGCCAGCGCGTCGGCGGGCGTGAGCCACGTGCCGCCGACGCAGCCGACGTTGGGCAGCGCGAGGTAGTCGGGCGCGGTCGCCAGGCGGATGCCGCCGGTGGGGCAGAAGCGCACCTCGGGCAGCGGGCCGCCCAGGGCCTTCAGGTAGCCGACGCCGCCGGCCTGCTCGGCCGGGAAGAACTTCATCTCCCGCAGGCCGCGCTCGAACAGCGCCATGACCTCGGTCGCGGTCGCCACGCCCGGCAGGAACGGCACGCCCGAGGCGGTCATCTCGTCGATCAGGGCGGCGGGGGAGCCGGGGGAGACCAGGAAGCTCGACCCCGCCTCGACGGCGGCCGCGACGTCGGCGGGGCGGCGGACCGTGCCCGCGCCCACGACCGCTCCCTCGACCTCGGCGGCGATCCGGCGGATCGACTCCAGCCCGGCCTCGGTCCGCAGGGTGACCTCGATGACCGGCAGCCCGCCGGCCACCAGGGCGCGGGCCATCGGCACGGCGGTGTCGACGTCGTCGATCACGACGACGGGCACCACGGGGGCGAGGTCGAGGAGGGAACTCATACGTACTCCACACTAGTGGCCCGCTGCTGGAGCCAGGCGGCCGCACCCGTCAGAGCGGGCTGCTCGGCGACGATCAGCGAGGTGGCGATGGCGGTCAGATAGTCGGACAGGGCCGGACCGGTCAGTTCGAACCGGGACCGGAAGTCGCTGCCGCGGACGCGGTCGACGATCCGGGGCAGCACCCCGCCGCCGAGGTAGACGCCGCCGCGCGCGCCCAGCGTGAGCGCGACGTTGCCGGCGAACCCGCCCAGCAGGGCGAGGAACACCTCGACGGTCTCGTGGCACAGGTCGTCGTCGCCCGCCACGATCTCCGAGGCGCTCTTGCGGGTGGTCTTGATGCCGCGGACCAGAGCGAGGCCCCGGTGCAGCCGGGGCAGGCCCGAGCCCGAGAGCAGGTGCTCGGCGTCGACGTAGGGCAGGCCGTCGGCGCGCAGCGCCTTGACGATCTCGAACTCCAGGTCGGTCACCGCCGGGACGGACACGTGCCCGCCCTCGCCCGGCACCGGCACCCAGCCGTCGCCGGCCGGCACCAGGCCGGCCACGCCCAGCCCCGTGCCGGGCCCGAGCACCGCCTTCACCATCCCGGCCGCCGGCGCCGGGCCGCCCAGCGCCACCAGGTCGTCGCCCGCCAGGTGGGGCAGCGAGATCGCCAGCGCCTCGAAGTCGTTCAGCACGTGCGACTGCGGGATGCCGAGGCCCGTCACCGAGCCCGACCACGAACCGTTGGTCAGTGTGTAGTGGTCACCCTTGACCGGCCCGGCGATCGCCACGCAGGCCGCGCCCGGCCGCACGCCGTCGGCGTGGTCGGCCAGATACGCGGATATCGCGTCGGGCAACGTCGGGTGTTCCGCCACGTTGAGGACGGCCACCGCCTCGGGCACCGCGCCCGGCCCGGAGACGATTCCAAAACGTGCATTGGTGCCGCCGATGTCGGCGACGAGCCAGGGGTAGCTCACTTAGAACCCTCCGAAGATGCTGGCACCGCGTTCCGCGGGTCCAACCGTACGACGGAAGGCGGCAAAAAGCTCGCGTCCGGTTCCCACCCATTTGTCATCAGGTTTCGCGGCGCCGTCGGGGGTCCGGGCGCTCAGGTCGGCCAGCACGTCGAGCGTCCCGGCGGTCGAGTCGAGCCTGATCGGGTCGCCGTCCCTGATCAGCGCGATCGCGCCGCCGTCGGCCGCCTCGGGCGACAGGTGGATCGCGGCGGGCACCTTGCCCGACGCGCCCGACATACGGCCGTCTGTAACGATTGCGACCTTCTGTCCTCGGTCGAGCAGCACGGCCAGCGGCGGGGTCAGCTTGTGCAGCTCCGGCATGCCGTTGGCGCTCGGCCCCTGGTAGCGCACGACCGCGACGAAGTCCTGTCCGTCGAGCTCACCGGCCTCGAACGCGCGCAGCAGGTCGAGCTGGTCGTCGAACACCTTCGCCGGCGCCTCGATCACCAGGTGCTCGGGCTTGACCGCCGACACCTTCGACACCGCCCGGCCCAGGTTGCCGCCGACCATGTGGATGCCGCCGTCGGGCGAGAAAGGTTCATCGGCGGGGCGCAGCACCGACAGGTCGCCGCTGCCTTCGGCGCGCTCGGTCCAGACGAGCTCTCCCTCCTTCAGCTCCGGCGCCGACCGGTAGAGGCCGAGCCCCCGCCCGGCCACCGTCAGCACGTCGTCGTGCAGCAGCCCGGCGTCCAGCAGCGTGCCGATGAACACCTGCATGCCGCCTGCGGCGTGGAAGTGGTTCACGTCGGCTTCGCCGTTGGGGTACATCCGGGTCAGCAGCGGCACGACCTTCGACAACGCCGCCATGTCGTCCCAGGTCAGCGTGATGCCGGCGGCGTTAGCCATGGCGACCAGGTGCATGGTGTGGTTGGTCGAGCCGCCCGAGGCCAGCAGCGCGACGACGGCGTTCACGATCGCCTTCTCGTCGACGACGTGGCCGATCGGGGTGTACTCGTCGCCGTGCGCGGTCAGCTCCACCACACGCTTGGCGGCTGCGGCCGTCAGCGCGTGGCGCAGCTCGGTGCGCGGGTTGACGAAGGTCGAGCCCGGCAGGTGCAGGCCCATGACCTCCATCAGCAGCTGGTTGGAGTTGGCGGTGCCGTAGAAGGTGCAGGTGCCGGGGGAGTGGTAGCTGTCGGCCTCGGCGTCGAGCATCTCCGCGCGGCCGATCTTGCCCTCGGCGAACTTCTGCCGGGCCCGCGCCTTCACCTTGTTCGGCAGCCCCGACGTCATCGGCCCGGCCGGCACGAACATCGCCGGCAGGTGCCCGAACCGCAGCGCCCCGATGAACAGCCCCGGCACGATCTTGTCGCAGACCCCGAGCAGCAGCGAGGCGTCGAACATGTCGTGCGAGAGCGCGATGGCCGTCGACATGGCGATGACGTCGCGGCTGTAGAGGGACAACTCCATGCCCGCGCGGCCCTGGGTGACCCCGTCGCACATGGCCGGCACCCCGCCGGCCACCTGCGCGACACCCCCGGCCGCCCGGACCGCCTTCTTGAGTTCCGGCGGGTAGCTCTCGTACGGCTGGTGCGCCGAGAGCATGTCGTTGTACGACGTCACGATCGCCACGCCCGGCCGGGTGGACGCCCGCAGCAGCGGCTTGTCGTCACCGGCGGCGGCGAACCCGTGCGCCAGGTTGGCGCAGCCCAGATGGCCCCGTGCGGGCCCCCGTCGACGCAGCTCGGCCGCGTCGGCGTCCACACGGGACAGGTAGGCGGTGCGGGACTCCCGGCTGCGATCGGCGATGCGTTGGGTGACCTCGGCCACGGCCGGGTGTGTCATGACGTCCCCTCCTCAATACGGACAAGGGGGACATTAGCCCGAACCTTAGGTATTCATCAAGCCGACTTTTGTAACTTAGAATGAATAAGTCGGTGAACTTCGGTCAACCACTATGCTTGAGGCGATGCCACGTATGTCACGGATTGCCACCACCGGTGAGGTGCTCCAGCTGATCCGCGGCGGAGAGGCGACGACCCGCGCCGAGATCGGCCGCGTCACCGCGCTCTCCCGCCCCGCGGTCACCCACCGCGTCAACGAGCTGCTGCAACGCGGCCTCGTCGTGGAGGACGCCGAAGGCCCGTCGACCGGCGGCCGGCCCCCCGTGCGGCTGCGCTTCAACGCCTCGGGCGGCGTCGTGGCCGTGGCCTCCCTGGGCGCCAGCCGCACCCAGATCGCCCTGTGCGACCTGGCCGGCGATGTGATCGAACGCACAGACCTGGTGATCGACGTCGAGTCGGGCCCCGACGCCGTCCTCGGCCTCGTGATGGACACGTGGGAGAAACTGCTGGAGGGCCGGGGCCCTCTCGCGGGCGTCGGCCTGGGCGTGCCCGCCACCGTCGAATACGCCCGGGGCCGCACCGAGTCGGCCCGCGTGATGGCCTCGTGGACGGGCGTCGAGATCCCGCCCCGCATCGCCAAACGCTTCCCCGTCCCGGTCCTGGTCGACAACGACGTGAACGTCATCGCGATGGGCGAACACCGCGGCGTCTACCCCGACCAGGACGACCTGCTGTTCGTGAAGGTCTCCACCCGCATAGGAGCCGGCGTCGTCTCCAGCGGCACCGTCATGCGCGGCGCCCTCGGCGCGGCCGGCGAGATCGGCCACATCCCGGTCCGCGACGGCGGCGGCGTGTTGTGCCGCTGCGGCAACCTCGACTGCGTCGACTCGGTCGCCAGCGGCACCGCGATCCTGCGCACCCTCCGCGAACGCGGCCGCGACGTCGAGACCCTCGCCGACGTGACCGTCCTGGTCCGCCAGGGCGACGCCGAGACGATGGCCGTGGTCCGCCAGGCCGGCCGCTGGCTCGGCGAGGTCATCGCCAGCGCGGTCAACCTGCTCAACCCGTCGGTGGTGGTGCTCGGCGGCGACGTGGCGGAGATGTTCCAGCCGCTCGTCTCGGGCGTGCGCGAGGTCGTCTACCAGCGCTCCACCCAGCTCGCCACCCGCAGCCTCCGCATCGAACGCAGCCGCCTGGGCCCGGGAGCGGGCATCACCGGCTGCGCCCTCCTGGTGATCGACCGCATCCTCGACCCCGACGCGATCTGACGGGGGGACGACCCCCCGAACCCCCCGCTGTGAGGGGGCTGCGCCCCCTCACGCTCCCCCCGGCCCGCTTCGCGGTCCCGGCCGTCGCATTCGCTCCGGAGGTCGCTGCCGCTCCCGGGCGAAGGGCTCCGCCCCTCGCACTCCCTGGAAAGCCTCGCTCCGCTCGGACGGCTGCTCGCTCCGCTCGAAATCCTTTTTCCGTTACGGCTCCGCCCGGCCGGCCACCCGACCCCCTGCCGCCACCCGATCTCTCAGCGTGGCGGGTGAGATCATCCTCCCCATCTGAAACATCCGAACTCGGGCGGAATGTGATCAAATTCGGGGTGCCGATCCCCTCCCACGGTTCGCGGGGCCCGCGTGTCGGGGCCTGGCGGCGGGCCTCTGCGGGGCGGGGAACCCCTCCACGCACAGGAGTACCGTTTGACCACTCCCGAGAGTCTCCCCGACTTCCCCGACGGGCTTCCCGCCGGGATCGACACCACGACCACCAGCGCGGCGCGGATCTACGACTACCTGCGCGGGGGCACGAACAACTTCGAGGTCGACCGTCAGGCCGCCGAGGTGTTCAAGCAGCGTTTCCCCGAGGCGATGCCGTCGGTGCGGGCGACCGTCCAGTTCCTCAAGCGGGTGGTGCCGTTCCTGGCCGACCAGGGGGTCGCCCGGTTCCTCGACATCGGCGCGGGTCTGCCCACCGACGACAACGTGCACGAGATCGCCCAGCGGCGCCGGCCGGACGCCCGCGTCGTCTACGTCGACAACGATCCCATGGCCGTCGCCATGGCCGCGACGATGCTGAGCGACAACCCGCTGACCCGCTACGTCCGGGGCGACTTCCGGCGGCCGCAGGAGATCCTCGCCGACCCCGCCGTCCGGGAGCTGCTGGAGCCCGGCGAGCCGGTCGCGCTGATGCTGGTGGCGCTGCTCCACTTCGTCCCCGACCACGAGAAGCCCGCCGAGGCGATGCGCACGCTCGTCGACGCCCTGCCGCCGGGCAGCTACGTGGCCCTGTCGCACGCGTGCACCGACGGCTTCGACGCGACCGCCCTCGACGGCATCGCCGACGCCAACCAGGCGCTCACCGCGCCGTTCATCCTGCGGCCGAGCGACGAGGTCGCCGCCATGTTCGAGGGCCTGGAGCTGGTGCCGCCGGGGCTGGTGCAGTGCGGCCGGTGGACGGTGAACGGCGAGGAACCGAACCATCTGAACTCCCGCATCCTCGGCGGGGTCGCGGTCAAGCCCTGATCCGCGGTTTCGCGCGACCCTCCGGCGAAGGCCGGAGGGGTTTCGACTTAGGAGCCCCGTGGAAAAGCCCGACGGCGACCGCGCGCCCTCATTGGCGCACGTCTACCTCCACCTGGTCGGATCGGAGCGGGAACGGCCGCAGGACCGCAGGGCGGCCGACGAGGTGGCCGCCGCCGCGCCCGCGCTGGTCGACCTCGCCCGGCAGAGCACCCGGTTCCTCATGGAGGCCGTCGCCTACTGCGCCCGGCAGGGCGTCGACCAGTTCCTCGACATCGGGTCGGGCACGCCCGGCAGCCCTCCCGTCCACGAGGCGGCGCACGCCGTGAACCCGGCCGCCCGCATCGTGTACGTCGACAGCGACCCGGGCGCCCCCAGCCGGGTGCCTCCCCGGCACTTCGACGCCACCCGGCGGGTGTGGCAGATCAAGGCCGCGGCCGGCGACACCGAGGGCATCCTGTCGCACGGCACCGTCATCCGGGTCCTCGACCTGACCCGCCCGGTCGCCGTCCTGTGGACCTCGACCATGTCGCTGATCCCCGACCACGACGACCCGGTCGGCATCGCCCGGGCGATGATGGAGGAGATGCCGTCCGGCAGCCACATGGTGATGTCCCACGTCACCTCCGACGGCGCCGACCCGGAGATGCTGGCGTACGTGCACCGCCGGAACCCGCTGTTCCACCGGCCGCTGCAGCTGCGGCGACGCCACCAGATCGTGTCGTTCTTCGACGGCCTCGACCTGGTCGGGCCCGGCCTGGTGCCGGTGACCGACTGGCCGGCCCCGGCCGACCCGCCGGTCGTGCTGCCGCTCTCGGGGTACGCCGCGGTCGGCCGCAAACCCTGACCGCGTCACTTCCGGTACGCGTCCTCGACGGCGCGGGCCTTGGCCAGGCACGCCGCGCGCCGCCTGCGGTCGCCGTGCAGGTCGGCCGCCTGCCACCACGCCGCCACGGCCGTCCACCGGTCGCCGGCCGACGCCAGCAGGTCGCCGTGGTGCTCGTGGATCGTCGCCGCCACCCGGGCCAGGCCCGCGTACTCGGCCAGTTCGGCCGCCGGGAGCGACAACGCGATCGCCTCGTCGGCCTCCCCGGCCTCGGTCAGGACCCGGATCAGCGCCCACGTGGCGACCACCTCGTAGGAGGCGCGTTCGTCGCCGGGGCTGGGCCGCGTCCCCTCGGGGAGTTCCCGGGCGCGGGAGAGCGCCCGGCGCGACAGCGCGACCGCTTCGGCCAGGTCGCCCTCGCGCGCCGCCACGTCGGCCGACGAGACGTCGGCGTTGATCATGGGCAGCGGATCCTGCGATTCGGCCGCGACCGCGACCGCCCGGTCGGCGTCCTCCCGGCCCGCGTCGAGGCGGCCGGCCCTGGTGTGCAGGCGGGCCCGCAGGGCGAGGGCGCGGGCCAGCGCCCGCCGGTCCTGCCGCTCGGCGAAGTGGTCGATGCTGGTGGCCAGCATCGGCAGCGCCCGCCGCCCCTCACCCTGGCGGGCCAGCAGCCGCGCCATCCGGTACCGCGCCTCGGCCGCGATCTTGACGTCGGTGTCCTCGGCGGCGTTCAGCACCATCCGCCACATCGTGTACGCCTCGCCGGTGCGCCCGTTCACGTACAACCACGCCGACAACCGGCGGGCCAGGCCGCAGGCGAACAGGACCTGCTGCTGCCGGCAGGCCACCTTCACCGCCGTCAGCAGGGAGGCCGTCGAGGCGGCGAACCAGGCGCGGGCGTCGTCCTCGATGAGCGCGAACGCCGCCTTGAGGCCGGTCGGCTGCGGGCCGAACGACGTGATCGCCTGCAGGGCGGGCGCGAACGGCTCGACCGGCATGAACCCGTCGGCGAAGGTGACCAGCAGCAACCACGCGACGAGCATGCGCCGCATCGTCGACTCGTGCTCGGGCGCGTGCCCGGGGTCGGCCAGCCGGGCGTGCGCGAACTCGCGGAACAGGTCGTGCATCGCCCACCGGTCGCGGCCGGCGCCGTCGAGCCCGGCGGGGAAGATCATGTTGTGCCGGGCCAGGGTCTCGTGGACCGGCGCGGGGTCGTCGACGCCGAGCAGCATCGCGGCCTGCCAGTCGAGCCACGGGCCCGGCCCGGCCATGCCCAGCATCCGGTACGCCGCCCGCGCGTCCTCCGGTAAGAAGGTGTAGCTGGACTGGAGCAGCCCCTCCACGACGGCGTCGCCGTTGCGCAGGTGCGGCAGCACCTCGGCCCCCGACAGGCGCGCCGCCAGGCCGGTCAGCCCGAGGTCAGGGCGGGTGGCCAGCACGCCGGTGGTGACGCGGACGGCGAACGGCAACCCGCCGCACGCCGCGGCGATCGAGGCGGCCGCGCCCGGGTCGGCGTCGACGAGGTCGGCGCCCACGATGCCGCGCAGCATCTCGAGCGACTCGTGCTCCAAGACGGGCTCGACCCGGAACGGCGCCGCCTCGGGCAGGCTCAGCAGCAGCCGCGAGGTCACCATGACCGCGCTCCCGGCGCCGGCGGGCACCAGCGGGGTCACGTGGTGGTCGGAGGTGACGTCGTCGATCACGACCAGGACCCGCCGGTCGGCCAGCATGGTGCGCATCAGCGCGGTCCGTTCTGCCACCGCGCCCGGGACGTCGGCGTCGGCGACGCCGAGCCCGCGCAGCAGCTCGGCCAGCAGGTCGGCCGGTTTGCGCGGCTGCTCCGACATGCCCGACATGGCCAGCCAGATCTGCCCGTCAGGGAAGGCGTCGCGGATCCGGTGCGCGACGTGCACGGCCAGCGCGGTCTTCCCCACGCCCGCCGGTCCGGACAGGGTGACGACGGGCACGCCGTCGTGGGTGCGGGTGACGGCGCGGGCGACGTCCCGCACCAGACGGGCCCGGCCGGAGAAGCCGACGACGGCCGGGGGGAGCTGCTGCGGCACCCGGGCACGCTCCGGCGGCGCGTCCGGGAACGCTCCCGCCGCCGGGGGCACCACGGGAGACAGGCCGGCCACCTGGAGCGCGTCGGCCTCAGGAAGGTCGGCGCTGATGGCGTCCCGCACCGCCCGCATCACCCGGCCCGGCCCGGAGCCGGTCTCGTCGTGGAGCATCCGCGCCGCCGCCTCGTAGTGCGAGAGCGCCGCCCGCCGCTGGTCGTTGCGGTAGAGGCTGACCATCAGCAGCGTGTGCAGGTCTTCGGCGAACGGGTCGTCGACCAGGACCGGCCGCAGGCTGCCCGCCAGCTCCACCCACTGCCCCGCCCGCGCCTGCAGCCGGAACAGCGCGGCGCGGGCCGTCGTGAACTCCTCCGTCAGCGACACCCTGACCGCGTCCAGTTCCGGCGTCTCGGGCAGGTCGCCGAGCGGCTCGTCGTCCCACCGCCGCAGGGCCGCCTTCAGCGCCTCGATCGCCGCGGCGCGGCGGCCGGCGGCCTGGTGGTCGTGGGCCGCCGCGACCAGGGCGCGGAACTCGTGGACGTCGACCTCGTCGGCGTCGGCCAGCTCGATGCGGTAGACGTCGGCCAGCACCGGGACCCGGCCGGGGAGTTTGCGCCGCAGCTGGTAGATCGCCGACGAGAGCGAGTTCCCGTTGCGTTCGCGAGGGCCCCAGACGGCGTCCGCGAGCGCGTCGGGGGAGCTTCCCCGGGGGCCGGCGACGATCAGGCAGGTCAGGAGACGCCGGTGGATCGGGGACAGGGAGATCCCGCCCCCGGATTCGTCGGCGACGTGTGTTCTCCGCCGCAGGACCGCGAACCGCACACCACTCCCGTTCCTGACGTTCCGCCTCAACGTGAAGGAAGTCGCCACAAATCATTAGCGACCCATTAGCGCCCCATCATCACACGATGAGTCCCGGAGGCTATGGTCACGCCCACAGGACTCGCGCCCTGGCGAGGGGCGCGTGGGGGAGGTCCCCTCGGGCACACCCGAAACAACCCCCAAGTGCCCGGGGGGACACCGCCGCCGGCGTCAGTGGGCGCAGACCAGGCAGGCCAGCGCGTGCTCCAGCGCCTCCGGGCTCTGCGCCGGCGTCGGCCACGGCATCCGGACCAGCCGGTCGCGGCCCGCCCTGACCGTCGCGCCGTACCGGTCGAGCTCCCACAACCACGCGTCGGGGGCCGGTTCGCCCATCAGCCGCTCCACGGCGGCCACCAGCTGCGCCCGGTGCGAGGAGTTCACGTGGTGCAGCATGCGTTCGGCCACGTCGAGGAACGGGTCGGGCTCGGCGTCGAGGTAGTCGTCGGAGTCGAGGACGCCCGACTCGGTGCCCGTCAGGTAGACCACGTCGGCCACGTCGACGCGCAGCAGGCGCGGGGCGCGGTCGCCGTTCTCGATGACGGCGAAGAGGTCCTCGTCGGGGCAGCGTTCGGCGATGGCGACGGCCGTCTCGCGGACCTCGTGGCCGGGGACCGTGGCGGCCCAGCCCCTGATCTTCAGCATGCCCCGGGCGCGTTCGGCCTCGCCCATGGTGCGGGTGGCGACCAGGTCGACGGTGACCGCCAGGTCGTCGCGGCAGCCGTACAGGACCTCATCGGGTTTGACCAGCAGGACCGGGCGGCCCTGCGCGTCGACGCCGCCGCGCGCCGGGAGGGCCGTCAGCTCGGAGCCGGCCACCGCGACGTGCGTGGGCGCCGCCGTCGCGGCCAGGGTGCGGACGCGTTCGGTGATCGGGGGAGCCGAGACGGGCTGGGTCATCGTGACTCTCCTTCGGTCTGTTAAGGTAAGGCTTACCTTAGCAAGGGTTACCTAACCACAGAGGAGTGCACGTGCGCTACACGGGTCCGAAGGTGCGGTTGTCGCGGCGGGCGGGCGTCCCGCTGACCCGCAAGGCCGTGAAGTACTTCGAAGCGCGGCCCTACCCGCCCGGGGAGCACGGCCGGAAGACCAACCGCCGCAACGTCGGCGACTACGGCATGCGGCTGATGGAGAAGCAGAAGCTGCGCTGGTACTACGACGTGTCCGAGCGCCAGCTGCGCCGCTACTGGGACCTGGCCGTGCGCCGCCCCGGACGCTCTGGCGAGGAGCTGCTGGCCATCCTGGAGACCCGGCTCGCCTCGGTCGTGGTCCGCTCGGGGCTGGCCGCCTCGATCTACGCCGCCCGCCAGTACGTCAACCACGGCCACATCACCGTCGACAGCCGTAAGGTCGACATCCCCAGCTACCTCGTCAAGCCCGGCCAGGTCATCGGCGTGCGGGCCCGGTCGCGGCAGATGCAGCCGTTCGTCGCCGCCGCCGAGGGCGTCTACGCCGACGAGCGCCCGGCCGCCTATCTGTCGGTCGACCTGAAGGAGCTCACGGTGACCCTTGTGTCGGCGCCGACGCGCGAGCAGATCGCCGTCCCGGTCGACGAGCAACTCGTCGTGGAACACTACTCTCGGTAGCCTTTGGCCGGGGATCGCCGTATTTCCCGGGGTCCCCGGGCATTCGTTCGACCGCGATTACGCTCGCCTGCTGTTCCTGTTCGCTTCCCCCGGGGGCAAAAACGGTGCGCGAGCGTGTCCGGTACATCATCGAGTCCAAGCGGTTCCAGCAGGCGATCATCGCCGTCATCCTGATCAACTCGGCCGCCCTCGGCGTGGAGACCTCCGCCGACGCGATGGCCCGCTACGGCGACCTCCTCCATCTCATCGACCGCGTCTCCCTGGTCATCTTCGTCGTGGAACTGGCCGCGCGGCTCTACGTCCAGCGCGCCCGGTTCCTCCGCGACCCGTGGAACGTCTTCGACTCCATCGTCGTGGTGGTCTCGCTCATGCCGGCCGCCGGCGGGCTGACCGTCCTGCGGTCGCTGCGGGTGCTGCGGGCGCTCCGGCTGGTCTCGGCGGTGCCGAGCCTGCGCCGGGTCGTGGGCGCGCTGCTCACCGCCGTCCCCGGCGTCGCCTCGATCGCGGCGCTGCTGGGTCTGGTCCTGTACGTCGCCGCGGTCATGGGCACCCGCATGTACGGCCACGTCGCCCCCGACTACTTCGGGACCCTGCAGACGTCGTTGTTCACCCTGTTCCAGATCATGACCGGCGACGGCTGGTCGGACATCACCCGCCAGGTCATGACCGTCTACCCGTCGGCCTGGATCTTCTTCGTCGTCTTTGTGCTGATCTGCACCTTCGTCGTGGTCAACCTCTTCATCGCGGTCGTGGTGAGCGCCATGGACGAGGAGGAGGTCGAGGTCAGCGAGCGCATCCTGGCCGAACTGGCCGAGCTCAGAGAAGAGGTCAGGTCGCTGCGCGAGCCCGCAGGCGCGCCGTGAACTGCGGGAACCACACCTGCCATCCGGCGACCGCCAGCAGGCCGAGCACCAGCCCCCAGCCGGGGAGCGGCAGCAGCCCGAGGACCACCGGCCCGGCGACGGCGGGCAGCGTCCAGCCGAGCAGCCAGCCGATCGGCGCCTTCGAGGCGGCCGCGATGACGCCCGACGTGAGGAAGTAGACGACCGTCCCGCCGCAGAGGGTCCACTTCACCGCCTCCTCCAGGTGGCCCTCCGGGTGGGCGACCAGCGCCCCGAGCCCGGCCGCGATGGCCGCGACCCCCGCGGTCATCGCGAAGTGGCTCGGCAGCGTGACCTTCGCCTTCACCTCCTGTACGGGGGCCGCGGAGGCCCCGTACCGGAGGGTGAGCCACCAGAAGCAGACCAGCAGCCCGAACCCGGCCATCGCCGACACGACCAGCGGGCGGGTCCACTCGATCTCCGAGGTGGCCACCACGACCTGCATGACCGCCTCGCCCAGCACGATGATCACGAACAGCCCGAGCCGCTCGGCGAGGTGGTCGCCGTCGACCCGCGCGGGCCGGGGCAGCGTGATCGGCCGCAACCGCCGGCCGCGCGCCAGCCGCCGCTCCTGATGCTCCTCGAACCGCTTGCTCATCCGGCTGAGCTGCTGCTCGCTGTCGCCGCCGCGCAGGAACGAGAAGGTCAGGTCGAGCGCGATGCCGATACCCCACAACCAGTAGCGGTTGGCCGGCTCGTGCGCCCAGATCGAGATCACCCACGGGATCAGCCCCGCGCCGTTCTGCGCGGCGGGCCAGCCGCCGAAGAACGTGTTCGTGGAGCCCCACGTGGAGGTGGCCAGCAGGCGGCAGTAGACGTAGGCGATGGCGAACGCGGTCCCGTGTTCCCCGGTGGCCTCCGGCACCGACGCGGCCATGACCGCGATCCCGAACATCGCCGCCAGCATCGCCCGCTGCCGGGTCTTCGGCCCGGCGACGTTGGCGTAGAGCGTGAACGAGGTCCAGACGCTCCAGATGGCGTAGTAGAGCCCCAGGAAGAGCAGCACTCTCTGGACGTCGAGAGGATGCTCGGGCGTGGGATGCAGGATGTGGGCCAGCTGCGCGACGGCCACCACGATGATCAGATCGAAGAACAGCTCCAGCCAACTGGCGTGCCGCTCGACCGCTTCCACCTCAGACACGCACAGGAATGTACGCGTTGCCCGCCCGGTGACATAACCGGCATCGCGTCAGACGATTCCCCGGCGCTCCAGCTGCCGTTCCATCGGCTCCGCCCCGGGGCGGTTGTCGATCTCGACGTGATCGACGACGGGCGGTTCGTCGACCTTGATCGCCTTCAGGTAGGCCGCGAACGCCGCCAGTTTCCCCCGGTCCCGTTCGAGCCCTCGGGCGACGATGCGCTCGCGCAGGGTCGCCGCGTCGGACCTGACCCAGAGCAGCCGGACGTCGCCGCCGCCCAGCTCCTCGGCCCATTCGTCCCAGCGGGACTTCGAGTGGACCTGGCCGGTGAAGGGGCCGCTCAGCAGGACGGGCGTGCCGTGGCGCCGGATCTCCCGGGCGGTGACGGTCATGCCCGCGTACTCGTACCTCTTGATGTGCTGGTCGTACCAGGGGCCCTCGCGCTCGCCCTCGTCGCGGCCGGCGGCGGCCAGGATCGCGCTGACCATGCCGCCGTACATGGTGTCCTTGTCGAGCAGGGCGGGCACCGGGTCGAGGCGGGCCAGCAGGAGCTCACACAGTGTGGTCTTGCCGCTCCCGGGCGGGCCCGCCACGATCCAGCAGGTCATCGGTCCTTCCTGGGCGGCCCCATCGGCTCGATCTTCGGATCGGCCCACGGGCCGTCCATCGCCTCGGGGGTCGCGGTCAGCCGGTGGGCGGCCATGGCGCTGACCCGCAGGCCGTAGAGCCCGTGGTCGGGGTCGATCGCCACGACGCCGTAGCCGACGTCGACTTCTTCCTTTTTCAGCCGCAGTTCGCGCAGCGCCATGTCAAGGGTGGCGCCGCGCGGCAGCCGTACGGTGATCAGAACCATCACACAACAACTCCGGTCGCCCTAGCATGCAGGGCCTCGACGATGCCGGGCACGTTCACGACTCCGTATCCGTAGTCGTAGTCATACCCCAGCACACCACGATCATCGGCACTTCTCATCAGCAAAGTCCTCAAATCGGACGGCGAGAGGACCGTGGACGGCACCCGCGACCGGATCGCCGCCACGACCCCGGCCGCGACCGGGCAGGCGGCGCTGGTGCCCGAGTCGGGCTCGCCGGGGCCGAACGCCCCCGACCCGGCGAAATGGGTGTAGGCGGCCAGGTCGGGCTTGCGGTCGGCCAGGCGGCCGGGGCCCTGCGAGGAGTAGCCGACCCGCTCGCCGGTCACGTCGACCCCGGCCACCGACAACACCGCCGGGTGGGAGTTGGCCCCGGTGATCGGCTGGTCGGGATAGGCGCAGCGGCCGTCGGGGCACTCGCGCCCGCAGTTGCCGGCCGCGAACAGGATGTCGGCCCCGGCGGCGGCCAGCGAGCCGACGATCAGGTTGAACGGGTGGGCGGGGTTGTCGGAGTAGTTGCCGGGGTGGCCGGGCGGGAAGTCCCAGTCGGGGGAGAAGGAGCCCCAGCTGTTGGTGACCACGAGAGCCCGCGACTCGGCGGGCTGGGCGTCGAGCACGGTGCGCAGGTGGGCGAAGGCGGCCATCGCGTCGGACAGCAGGCCGTCGAGCGCCGAGCCGCCGGGGCGGCGCGACAGCAGCACCGGGATGTCGATCACCGACGCCTTCGGGGCGGCCAGCAGCGCGTCGAAGGCGCACATCGTGCCGTGGTCGACGTCGAACTCGCCCGGCCGCCCGAGCACGCCGTCGGGCGACCAGCTGCGCTCCCGGTCGAGCGTGAAGTCGCCGCCCAGGGCGGCCGACACGTGACGCTGGTTCACCCCGGTGTCGGTGACGGCCAGGGCGACCCCGGAGCCGTCGTACCCCTCGGCGTGGAGTCTTTCGACGGCGAGCAGCCGGCGCACGTCGCGCCAGCCGCCGACGGGACCGTCGCCGCCGCAGGTGAGGGAGGTCTGGATGACCGGGTCGGCATAGACGCCGACCACGCCGCCCCGGCCGGGCAGCAGGGCCAGCCGGGTCGACACCTCGTCGTCGGCGATCTCGCCCCGGACCAGCACCGAGGCGTCGCGGGGCGCCATCGAGAAGATCAGCGGCTGGTTCAGCGACAGCGGGTCGCCGCCCGCGCGGGCGGGCAGCGGCCGGGGCACCGCGACGGGGGTGAACGTGGGGTCGAGCAGCACGCCGGGGAGCCCGTTGGCGACGTCGGCCGCGGTGGCCGTCACGGTGGGGTCGGCGACCGCGGCGACCACGTCGGGGGCGGGGCGGAGCTGGACGAGCACGCGCATGGGAGCTTCCATCCGGTCAGGGGGAGTCGACGCCCACCAATCTCGCGTACGCCCGCCGACCGGTCCACCGGATGAAGTCGCGTCAATCCACTCCGTACCCGTCGATACCTCCGGAGTGGTACGACGATCTAACTCCCCGGCTTGTGCAGCACGACGAAGCCGTCGCGTTCGAACACCACCATGTAGCCCGCCGCCCGGCGCTCCTCGACCGCGTTCTTCGCGTCGTCGACCGACCCCCACGGCCAGGCCCACTGCCCGAGGTCGGCCAGCACCCACGGCGCGCTGCGGGGGGTGGGCTCCCAGACCAGCACGGTCGTCCGGTGGGTCAGCATCGGGCCCATGTGGTTGGGCGCCTCGACCACCACGCCGTCGGGGATCACGGCCATCGCCTGGTACGCCGCCGCCGACCGGTCGTGCGGCTTGTAGAAGCCGGGGTCGGCGAGCTGGTCGAAGGCGAACCGGGGGACCTGGGTCAGCCCGGCGACGGCCACCGCGGCCGCCCACGCGATCACCGCGATCCGCTTCGCCTCGTCACCCCTGATGCGTCGCAGCAGCCGGGTCGCGCCGTCGACCCCGGCGCAGAAGACGATCGCCACGACGAAGGCGTTGTAGTGGTACTCGGTCGACCACCACAGGCTGTTCTCCGAGACGAGCCGCTCCAGCACCATCGGCGCGGCCGCCAGGATCAGCGGCGAGAACAGGCACAGGAACAGCGTCAGCCAGCAGAGCAGCACCAGCGTGTCGATCTTCCCGGCGTCGCCGAACACCAGGTGGAGGGTGTTGAGCGGATCGCTCACCAGCTTCAGCACCGCCGCCGGGAGCGTCTCGCCGAGGTGGGTGTAGCGCCAGTGGTTGTCGTTGGAGCCGCCCGCCCACGGGATCAGCACCCCCCGGATCAGCGCCAGCGCGCCGAGGCCCATCGCGGCCACGATCGCGCCGTCGAGCCGCCTGCGGGTCAGCGCCAGCGCCGCGCCGAAGCCGATCAGCATCAGCCCCATGTCCTCCTTGACCAGCAGCAGCCCGAACGCCGCGAGGTAGGCGGGCAGCCGCCGGCCCCGGTCGAAGCGCTCGATCATGATCGCGCTCAGCACCGGGACGAACATGACCTCGTGGACGTCGAAGTTGACCGCCTGGGCCACCGGGAACGACACCGCGTAGGCCCCGGCCACGAGGTAGGCGGCCACGACCCCCAGCCGCCTGCGGGCGTACATCCACAGGAACGGGATGGCGGCGGCGAACAGGGCGGCCTGGCAGATGATCAGGGTGCGGGGGCTGTCGTGGATCGCGTAGAAGGGGGCGAGCAGCGCGTAGATGGGGGAGAAGTGGTCGGCCAGCTGGAGGAAGTCGAGCCCGTAGCCCTTCTGCACGCCGACCGAGGGGGCGTAGGGCGGCCCGAAGGAGGCGTAGCCGCGCACCGCCTGGTCGACGATCACGAGGTCGAAGATGGTCGCCCGGAACGTCCCGAACCTCACCAGGCCGAGCAGCGCGTAGGTCACCGCCGACACCCAGGCCAGTGACCAGACGCCGATGCGATGAGGGGTCAGATGGCGGGTGATCGGGAGAAACACCATCACATCGTCCCAGAACCCCTGACGTGAAAAGCCCGTCCGCCTGGCCTCCGGGTGGCACATCCCCGTGGCGCCGAGGTCGGCGAGGTCGGCGCCACGAAGAACCGGAAAGCCAGGCGAACGGGAGTCTGGGGTCGCGTCAGGCCAAGGTGCTCAGAGTGGTGGGCGGTATCTCCACAGTGGTCGGATTGGCCAGGACGCGGTCGACCACGACCCCGGCCGCGCCGCGCGAGGCGGCGCCGAAGCCCAGGTCGGAGGCGACGAAGGTGCAGCGGGCGACGGAGCCGGTGACCCCCAGGCGGGCGAGTTCCGCCTGGGCGCGCGGGAGGATGTGCCCCTCCAGCCGCGCGAAGAAGCCGCCGACGACGATGACCCGGGGGTTGAAGAGCCGGACGAGGGTGGCGGAGCCGCGGCCCAGCCAGCGGCCGACCTCCGCCAGGGCGTGGTCGACCTGGGGATCGCCCGCCGCCAGGCGGCGCTCGATCTCGCTCAGGCGTTCCTCGGGGTCGCGGACGATGCCGTCGCGCACCCCGTAGGCGTGGTCGGGGGTGACCATGCGCACCAGCGCGGCCAGCCCCACCTTGGTCTCCCAGCAGCCGATGCGGCCGCAGCCGCAGCGCTCGCCGGAGGAGTCGACCATGACGTGGCCCACTTCACCGGCGAAGCCGTCGGCGCCGCCGAGGAGGCGTCCGCCGGCGATGATGCCGCCGCCGACGCCGACCTCACCGGTCAGGTAGACCATGTCGGTCGATCCGGCGGCCACGCCGTTGGTGAACTCGGCCAGCGCGGCCAGGTTGGCGTCGTTGGCGACGGTGACCGGGACGCCGGGGGCGACCTCCCAGAGGCGCTCGGCGACGGGGACGCCGTACCAGCCGAGGTTCGGGGCGACGTGGACGACCCCGTTGGTGCCGTCTATGAGGCCGGGCACGGCGACCGTTATCCCGGCCACCCGCACGCCCAGCATGTGGAGTTCGGCTATCGCGTCGCGGGCCACGCGGGCGAGCTCGTCGAGCGACTGCTCGGGCTCACAGCCCATGGCGTCGAACCCGACGCGGCGGTCGACCAGGACGCGGCCCGCCAGGTCGGTGGCGAAGGCGGCGATGTAGTCGACGTTGATCTCGAGCCCGAGGGCGCCGACGCCCGCGCCGTCGAGGGCCAGGGCGAGGCCGGGACGGCCGACGGAGCCGGCGTGCTGGGGGCCGATCTCGCGGATAAGGCCACGGGCTCGTAACTCGCCGACGAGGCTGGTGACGGTCGCCTTGTTCAGCCCGGTCTCGGCGGCGACCGCCGAACGCGAGCGGGGGCCGTGCTCCTGGAGGTGACGCAGGACGAGCGACAGGTTGGACCGGCGGATCATGGTCTGATCGACGGGCACGCCCGTGGAGCCGTTCCTGCCCAGCGCGGGCCCTGAGGTTAGTCGCACGTCTTGCTTCCCGTCGGTCTGCTTGCGGCCGTTCGTCTCGAATTAATTTGCATGCCTCGCCGAATTAAATGTCCTGGACGCATGTGCCACAAGTGTCGAACCGCTTCGCCTTGCATTACAGTTTCGTAACACGAAACTCTGGCCCGTTCCGCAGAGTCCCGGGTCTGTACACGGGGATGACAGGTGTGTTAGAAATCGGTAAATTCCATCAGCTGTTACGCAAAAGTTAGACGGAATGACGCATCTCAGTGACGTGGCACCGTCGTGATTTGCGTCGGCATGACCCCGATTTACCTGTTGTAGCCCGGGCACAAGCGCGGCGGCGCGCGCCTTGCCTGACTGAATCCCCTGGTCAGGAAAGGATCACCCCCTACATGTCTCGACCCCACCGGTTACGGGCGTTAGCCGCCCTGACCACGCTCCTGGTGACGATGGGCGTCGTCGTGGCGCCACCCAGCGCCCACGCGGCCGACATCCCGGCCTCGGACTACCAGCAAGTCGCGCTCGCCACCGGACCTGGCGAGCTCGGTGAGGCGATGTCCCTGGCCGTGCTGCCGAACCGGTCCGTCCTGCACACCGCGCGCGGCGGCCAGGTCAGGATCACCGACGTCAACGGCAACACCTCGCTCGCGGGCACGCTCAACGTGTACACGCACGACGAGGAGGGCCTGCAGGGCGTGGCGGTAGACCCGAACTTCGCCACCAACCGGCACATCTGGCTCTACTACTCGCCCCGGCTGAGCACCCCCAACGGCGACGCGCCGACGACGGGCACCCAGACCGACTGGAACACCTGGAAGGGGCAGTTCTACCTGTCCCGGTTCACGCTGACCACGGGCAACACCATCGACATGGCCAGCGAGGTGATCGTGCTGCGGGTCGACAACGACCGCGGCCAGTGCTGCCACGCCGGCGGCGACATCGACTTCGACGCCCAGGGCAACCTCTACCTGACCACGGGCGACGACACGAACCCGTTCGAGTCGAACAGCTACACCCCGATCGACGAGCGCACCAACCGCAACCCGCAGTTCGACGCGCAGCGCTCCTCGGGCAACACCAACGACCTGCGCGGCAAGGTGCTCCGCATCAAGCCCCAGTCGAACGGGACGTACACGATCCCGTCGGGCAACCTCTTCCCGTCGGGCACCGCCAACACCCGTCCCGAGATCTACGCGATGGGCCTGCGCAACCCGTTCCGGATGAGCGTCGACAAGGCGACCGGCATCGTCTACCTGGGCGACTACGGCCCCGACGCCGGCGGCGCCGACGCCAACCGCGGCCCCGGCGGCCAGGTCGAGTTCAACCGCATCACCTCGGCGGGCAACTACGGCTGGCCCTACTGCACCGGCAACAACACCACGGCCGAGACCTACAACGAGTACACGTTCCCGAGCGGCCCGTCGCAGGCCAAGTACAACTGCGCGGCCGGCCCGACCAACAACTCGTTCCGCAACACCGGCCTGCAGACCCTGCCGCCGGCCAAGCCCGCCTGGATCCGCTACGGCGGCGAGGCCGGCAGCCCGCCGGAGTTCGGCGGCGGCTCGGAGTCCCCGATGGGCGGCCCGGTCTACCGCTACGACCCGAACAACACCTCCCCGGTCAAGTTCCCGCAGTCGCTCGACGGCCGCTTCTTCGCCGGCGAGTACGGCCGCCGCTGGATCAAGGCCATCGCGGTGACCTCCTCGGGCGGCGTCGGCGAGATCAGCGGCTTCCCGTGGACCGGCACCCAGGTCATGGACATGGCCTTCGGCCCCGACGGCGCCCTGTACGTGCTCGACTACGGCACCGGCTCGGGCAACCAGGCCCTCTACCGCATCGAGTACATCGGCGGCGCGAACCGCAACCCGATCGCCAAGGCCGCGGCCACCCCGACCTCCGGCGTCGCCCCGCTCGCGGTGAGCTTCTCCTCGGCGGGCTCGTCCGACCCCGAGGGCTCGGCGCTCACCTACGCGTGGAACTTCGGCGACGGCACCACCTCCACGGCCGCCAACCCGTCGAAGACCTACACCGCCAACGGCACCTACAACGTGACCCTGACGGTCCGTGACAGCGGCGGCCTGACCGGCTCGGCGAACGTGACGATCACGGTCGGCAACACCGCCCCGACGGTCAACCTGCAGACCCCGCTGAGCGGCGCGCTGTTCAACTTCGGCGACACGATCCCGTACACGATCTCGGTCAGCGACCCGCAGGACGGCACGATCAACTGCGCCCGGGTGAAGTTCACCTACTTCCTCGGCCACGACAGCCACTCCCACCAGATCACCTCCAAGGACGGCTGCTCGGGCACCATCACCGTGCCGACCGACGGCGAGCACGACGCCGCCGCCAACATCTACGGCGTCTTCACGGCCGAGTACACCGACAACGGCGGCCTGACCACCACGGTCACCCGCACCCTCCAGCCCCGGCACCGCCAGGGCGAGCACTGGGGCGCCCAGAACGGCGTCCAGACCGCCCAGCACGCCGCCGCCGAGGGCGGCACCACGGTCGGGTTCGTCGACAACGGCGACTGGGTCAGCTTCACCCCGTACAACCTGACGGGCGCCACCTCGTTCGTCGCCCGGGTCTCCTCCGGCGGCGTCGGCGGCACCCTCGAAGTGCGCGCGGGCTCGGCGACCGGCACCCTGCTGGGCACCGCCACGGTGGCCAACACCGGCAGCTGGGACACCTTCACCAACGTCACGGCCAACCTGAGCAACGTGCCGACCTCGACGACCACGCTGTTCCTGGTCTTCAAGGGCGTCACCGGCCAGGGCAACCTGTTCGACCTCGACGCGTTCACCATCAACGGCGGCACGAGCAACCCGCCCGCCGGGACGATCGAGGGCGAGGCGTTCACGTCGAACTCCGGCGTTCAGACCGCGGCCCACGCCGCCGCTTCTGGCGGTCTGACCGTCGGCTACATCGACAACGGCGACTGGGCCGGCTACTCCAACGTCAGCACCTCGGGCAAGACCTCGTTCACCGCCCGGATCTCCTCCGGCGGCCCCGGCGGCACCATCACGATCCGCTCGGGCAGCCAGACCGGCGCCGTCCTCGGCACGGTCGCGGTCCCGAACACCGGCAGCTTCGACACCTTCCAGAACGTCTCCACGACGCTCAACGGGAACGGCACCGGCGCCCTCTTCCTCACCTTCACCGGCGGGTCGGGCGCGCTGTTCGACATCGACACCTTCTCGCTCGGCAGCACCCCGCCGCCGAGCACCACGGTCGAGGGCGAGGCCTTCACGTCCACCTCGGGCGTGCAGGTCGCCACGCACACCCCGGCGAGCGGCGGCCTGACCGCCGGGCACATCGAGAGCGGCGACTGGGCCGCCTACAACCAGGTCACCGTGAACGGCGCCACCGGCATCTCGGTCCGCTACTCCTCGGCCGGTCCCGGCGGGACCATCGAGGTGCGGGCCGGCTCGGCGACCGGGACGGTGCTCGGCACCCTCGCGATCCCGAACACCGGCGGCTGGGAGACCTTCGCCACGGCGACGGCGAGCCTGACGTCCGGCTCGGCGACGGGCCAGGTCGTGCTCCGGTTCACCGGCGGCTCGGGCGCCCTCTTCGACGTCGACACCTTCACCATCCAGAAGTGAGGCGGGACATGAAGCGCAGACTCCTCGGCGCGATCGCCGCGGCGGCCGTCGCCGCGACGACGCTGACGCCGACGGCGGCGCACGCCGCCGACCCGGCCTACCAGGTGCTCGTCTTCTCCAAGACGGCGGGCTTCCGGCACGACTCGATCCCGCAGGGCATCGCGGCGATCCAGGCCATCGGCTCGGCCAACAACTTCACCGTCACCGCGACGGAGGACGCCGGCGCGTTCACCGCCGGCAACCTGGCCAACTTCAAGGCCGTCGTCTTCCTGAGCACCACGGGCGACGTGCTGAACGCAACCCAGCAGACCGCGTTCGAGAACTACGTCAACGGCGGCGGCGGCTACGTCGGCGTGCACGCGGCGGCCGACACCGAGTACGACTGGTCGTACTACGGCAACCTCGTCGGCGCGTGGTTCCAGAGCCACCCGGCCATCCAGACGGCCACCATCCGCACCGAGGACCGCGCCCACGCGGCCACCGCCCACCTGGGCGGCACCTGGTCGCGATCTGACGAGTGGTATTCGTACCGCACGAACCCGAGAAACAGCGCGAAGATCCTGCAAAATCTCGACGAATCGAGTTACTCGGGTGGCGGGATGGGCGACCATCCCATCACCTGGTGCAAGAACGTGAACAACGGCCGCAGCTTCTACACCGGTCTGGGCCACACCCAGTCGACCTACGGCGAGACCGCGTTCCGCACGCTGCTGCTCGGCGGCATCCGGTACGCGGCCGGCTGGGCCAAGCAGGACTGCCGCGTCGAGACCGGCTACACGCCGATCTACAACGGCTCCACCACCGGCTGGTCGCAGGCCGGACCGGGCAGCTTCACCAACTCCGACGCGACCCTGAAGTCGACCGGCGGCATGGGCATGCTCTGGTACTCCGCCAAGGAGTACGGCTCGTACTCGCTGAAGCTCGACTGGAAGATGGACGGCGACGACAACTCCGGCATCTTCGTCGGCTTCCCGTCGTCCACCAACCCCCAGTCGGCCATCGACAACGGGTACGAGATCCAGATCGACGCCACCGACACCTCCGACAAGACGACGGGCTCGGTCTACGGCTTCAAGTCGGCCGACGTCGGCGCCCGCGACGCCGCACTCAACCCCCCGGGCGAGTGGAACGGCTACGAGATCCTCGTCGAGGGCGAGCGGCTGCGCGTCTACCTGAACGGCCGCCTGATCAACGACTTCACCAACACCGTGGCCAACCGGTCGCTCGTCCAGGGCTACATCGGCATCCAGAACCACGGCACCGGTGACGACGTGTCGTTCCGCAACATCCGCATCAAGGAGCTGAGCGGCAACCCGCCGCAGCAGCCGGCCACGATCGAGGCCGAGTCGTACACCTCGAACTCCGGGGTGCAGCCCGCCGGGCACGCCGCCGCCAGCGGCGGCACCACCGTCGGCTACATCGACAACGGCGACTGGGTCGGCTACAGCAACTTCTCCACCGCCGGGAAGAACAGCTTCTCCGCCCGCGTCTCCTCGGGCGGCCCCGGCGGCACCATCACGATCCGGGCGGGCTCCCAGACCGGCACGGTGCTGGGCACGGTCAACGTGCCGAACACCGGCAGCTGGGACACCTTCCAGACCGTCACCACCTCGCTGAACAGCAACGCGTCGGGCCCGCTGTTCCTCACCTTCAGCGGCGGCTCCGGCGCCCTGCTCGACGTCGACACCATCACCCTGACCACCGGCAGCACGCCGACGCAGACCACGGTCCAGGGCGAGGCGGCGACGTCGCAGTCGGGCACCCAGATCGCCGCCCACGGCCCCGCCGTCGGCGGCCAGACCCTCGGCCACATCGACAACGGCGACTGGGCCGGCTACACCCAGGTCACCGCGAACGGGGCGACCCGCATCACGGTGCGCTACAGCTCGGCCGGACCGGGCGGCCAGATCCAGGTCCGCGCGGGCTCGGCGACCGGCACCCAGATCGGGACGGTGACGATCCCGAACACCGGCAGCTGGGACACCTTCCAGAGCGTCTCGGCGAACCTGACGAGCTCGGCCTCCGGGGCGATCTTCCTGAGGTTCACGGGCGGCTCGGGCTCCCTGTTCGACGTCGACCAGTTCACCATCGAGAAGTAACCGCACCACCCGAAGCCCCGGGCGCCGCGACGCGGCCCCGGGGCTTCCCCCGTTCTCCGTTCAGCGGGCGGGCGGGACCTCCACCTGGGTGAAGCGCCGGGTCTTCAGGTCGACGACGTCGAGTTTCGTGCCGACGATCGCGGCGGCCGCCTCGAACGAGCACGCGTCCCCGGAACGCACCTCACGGCAGCCGATCCGGTTGCCGTGGGCGACGAGGTAGCCGCCGCCCGAAGAGGTCTCGGCCGTGACGTTCACCCTGACCCGCGACCCGTCGCCCACCCGGCCGGTCCGGATGGAGACCAGGGCCGGCGGGCGGTTCTTCTGCCAGTCGTAGCGGGCGCCGTCGCGCGAATACCGCCACTGCTTGTCGAGGAACTCGGCCTTGAGGTGCGCGACCGCGGCCGCGTCCTCGACGAAGTAGCCGGCGTCGAGGTGGAAGGACGGGTAGACGTTCTTGGAGCCGATGTAGAAGATCTGGTCGTCCACCACGATCACCTTGCTGTGCAGGGCGTAGGCGCACTTGGTGTTCTTCTTGTCGCAGTTCTCGCCCTTGCCGGTCTCGCCCTTCCACTGCGGCTCGTCGCTGCTGCGCATCGCCGCGTACTGGAGGGTGTCGAGCATGACGGCCTCGGCCTCCTGGCGGCCCCCCGCCTGCAGGGCGATGCGTCTGCGCAGCAGGTCGGTGAAGTGGCGCAGATCGTCGGTCGTGGACTCCTGGCTGCCCGGCGTGGAGACGACGACGCGGACCTTCACGCCCTGGATCATCCTGGCGGCGAGCGCGTCGAGCAGGCGCAGGTCGCCGAGCGGCTGGACGGCCTTCAGCGGGCCCCTGATGGACGCGCACCACCCGTAGAGGTCCTGCTGGGAGAAGACGGTCGAGCGGGTGGCGGAGGCCACCATCTCCCGGAGCGCGGTCTCCTCGGGGTTGACGGTCTGGTAGTCGCGGTCGAAGTTGACCACGTCCTCGTCGGCGAAGCTCCTGGTGCACTTGGCGTCGTCGGGGTCCCTGAGCTCGGACAACGTGTAATCCGATCGGCTGTCCTCGTCCTGGACGCCGACCCCGAGGCCGCCGACCATCAGCATGTCGAGGTCGCCCGCCTGTTCGGCGGCGGGGGTGGGCAGCCGGGCGACGCAGTCGCGGAACCTCGGCCACACCCACGAGCCGGTGAGCGCGCCCAGGTTCAGGTCGTTGCGGTTGGCGCAGGTCCATTCCCAGATGCGGTCGATGTAGTCGGCCGCCGACCTGGCCGCGGGCCCCCGGACCGCCATCATCACGTCGGTGACGGGGTTGGGGCCCTCGATGTAGCCCCGGGCGAACGGGTTGACCCCGCCGGTGATGATGGTGCGCCCGTCGACGACGATCAGCTTGGAGTGGTTCCAGGAGGGCGTGAAGCCGCCGACCGGGACGAGCGGGGCGCCCGCGTACGAGGTGGTCATCGTCGCCACCTGGAACACGACGTTGGCCGAGGCCCTCGGGCCGAGGGTCTTCTTCACCTGGTCGTCGAGCCACCTCTGCGGGTTGCCGGCCAGGCTCAGCACCGGCGCGCCCACCAGCATCCGGAAAGTGATCTTCGTCGGCGACCGCAGCGCCGCCCTCTTCAGCCCCATCACGATGGCGTCGAAGAAGTCCCCATCAGGGAAGGTCTCGCATGGCGAGCCGGGCACGCTCGGGCAGCCGAGCGCGGTGATGTCGACCGTGCTCGTGGCCTCGCCGATGTTGTCCCTGATCTTGGCGAGGAGCCGTTTGGTGCCCGGCCGCCCGCCCAGCGAATCGGTCGGCACGCACGGGTTGACCCCCCAGCAGTCGGGGGTCTGCAACAACCAGCTGCCCGCCGAGTCGTCGAGCCGGTTGCCGCTCGTGCGTTCCCAGACGTGGCCTTCCAGGCCGGGCGACACGTGCCTGACGGCCCGCTCGATCCGGTCGAGATAGGGCGTCGGCGTGGTCGACGACGACGCCGGAGAGGACGGGACGGCGGCGGCCGCGGCCACCACCATGCCGATCATGGCCATTCTCATGAACGCCACTCAACCCGGGCGGCCCGCCTCCGCGGCGGCGGGCCACACCGGGCCAAGGTAAAGCGTCAGAACCCGCAGAGCTCGGCGAGCGACTTGTCCTCGGTCGCCTGGGAGTTCGGCGTCGGTGTCAGGGTCGGCTTGGCCGCCGTCGGGGTCGGGCTCGGGCCGGCGCCCGAGGCCGACGGGTTGGGGCCGCTCGGGGAGGCCGTCACGCCCGCCTGGACGGGGGCCGCCGCGCCGTTGGACTTGCGGATGGCCGTGAGGACCATCTTCTTGATCTTCTCCCAGTCGGCGCTGCCCGGCCAGATCTGCGGGGGCACGAACTGGGTGCTGGTGATCTTGGCGTCCTTCACCTTCATGCCGAGCGTCACCAGGTGCTCCAGCAGGGGGCGAGGGATGTCGGTGCGGAACAGCCGCTTCGCCGCCTGGACGATCTTCGTGAAGTTGGCCAGCACGACCGGGGGCGACGCCTGCTGGGCCAGCGCGCCGATCACGCAGCGCTGGCGGCCCATGCGGGAGAAGTCGTCGCTGCCGACGCGGGAGCGGCCGTACCAGAGGACCTGCTCGCCGTTCAGGACCCGCTTGCCCGCCTTGATGGTGCCGGCGGTGCCGTAGACGCCGCCGTACTTGATGTCGGTCTGTACGTTGATCTCCAGGCCGCCGATGGCGTCCACGAGGGCGGCGAAGCCGTACATGTCGACCATGGCGTAGTAGTCGACGTGGATGCCGAGCGTGGTGCTGATCGCGTCCTTCAGCGCCGTGGGGCCGCGCACGCCCAGGTTGGGGTAGTCCTCGGCGTACTGCCAGACCTCGTTCAGCAGGCCGCCGTTGGGCAGTTCGGCGCGGAAGCCGTTCGGGAACTGCCGGTTGAGCGGGCTGTTCTTGCTGAAGTGGACGTGCTGGAGGTTGCGCGGCAGCGCGAACAGGATCGTGTTGCCGGTCTGCACGTTGACGCTGGCCACCTGCATCGAGTCGGTGCGCACGCCCATCCGGTTGCCGGCCGCGTCACCGCCGATGAGCAGGAAGTTGACCCGCTTCTTGCCGTTCCACGGGTCGGCCGCCTTGATGGGCACGGCCTGCGGGTTCGTGCTGTCGTGGTCGCTGGGGAAGTTCTCCAGCAGGTCCTGCGCCGCGTTGACCGTCGTCGCGGCGAACGCGAACGGCGCCATGACGGCCACGCACAACGCGCCCACCACGACGCCCGACACGATCTGGCCCCGCTGCGGCAGCCGGTCGGGCTGCAACGAGACGTAGGACATCAGCACCAGCCCGAACCACGCCAGCGCGAGCACCGCCGAGCCGACCAGGACGGTCGTGAGCGTGCTCTCGCGGACGGCCGAGCCGACGTCGCCGAGGATGCCGATGCCGAACACGACGGCCGCCACGAGGATGAGCCCGAACGTGCCGAGGAAGGCGTAGCCCATCTTCCGCCGCCCGCTGCGCAGGTGCGCGGCGCCCGGCACGATCGCCGACAGGGCGGTCCAGCCGATGACGCCGCCGGTGGTCAGCGGACGCCCGAACTTCGGCGCCCGGCCGCCCTTGGCGGGACCGCGCGGCGGCAGGGGAGCGGGCCTGCGGGGCGGACCCGGCCGGGTCACCTCGTCGTCGGCGATGCGCTGCTCGGCGGGCGGGCCCTGCACGGCGGGCGGCGGCGTGAACTGCGGCCCGCTTGAGTTCGGCGGGGCGCCCACGTGCACGCCCCCGCTCGGGGCGCCCGAGTGCACGACCAGGTCGGGCCGGACGGAGGCCGCCGGTCCCGCGTTCTTGGGGACCGGGTCGGGCTGCGGCCCGGCGGTCTTCGGGATCGCGGCGAATGATCCGGTCTGCGGGGGTTCCGACGGTACAGACGCTTCTGCGGGCATCTGCTGTTCTTCGTATGTTTCGTCGGCTACGCCGCCGGGGAAGTCCTCGGACGACTTCTGGGGGCGCTTACGGGTGCGTCTCTGACGTGACTCGTCACCCGCGGCTCCCCCACGACCCATGGTCGACCGCTCCTCTGCTCGTTGTTGCCCGTGCGATGCCCAGGGATTCTAGCCCTCAAATCTGGACAACACTGAACACATCCGGAAAGAAGGCCTTGTCTACGAGACGGCCTTCGCGGGCATCGCCCACGTGTTGCACTGGTACGCCTGCTGCTTCTGCCACCCCTGCCGGAACCACACGCCGTTGTTCCCCGGCGATCCGTGGTCACGCGGCCATCCCGGGTGGTCGCCGAGGTTGCCCCAGAACGTGAACAGGTCGTTGCGCCGCGCCGCCGGGACCGGATAGCTCGCCGCGACCGAGCGCATGAACATGCCGGCGAAGCAGTTCGCCTGGAGTTCGAGCCGCCGGCTCAGCGCCAGCCGCTGACCCTCCGACCCGGAGGCGAGGCTGCGCTCCCAGCGGGCCTGCGACAGGCCGGTGAGCTGCTGGACGTGGTGGCCGTACTCGTGGCCCATCATCGCCGTGTAGGCGCCGTGCCACGACGACATGCGCGCGTAGCCGACCGAGCCGCCGTTGCCGTTGGCCATGGCCTTGGTGGAGGCGTACACCGACATGGTGCGCGGGCAGTAGTAGGGCGCCGCGCTGTTCGCCTGCGGGAAGTCGCCGCACGGCCCCCGGCCCTTGCCCGAGGCGATGACCCACTTCGGCGGCTCGAACGGGATGCCGACCTTCTCCAGCGTCGCCTTCCACGCCCGGTCCATGCACGTGGCCGTCTTCAGGATGTGCGCCTTGATCTGCCTGTGGTCGAACACGTTCGCCCGCCCGCCCGGACAGCGGGTGCGCGGCAGCGCGCCGGCCGTGTAGACCGTGTTCTCCTTCAGCGACCTGTTGAGCGGCGCCTTCTGTTCCTGTACGGGCCGACGCTCCTGCCGCTGAGGTTCGCGCACCGTCCGGCTCCCGTCGCCCGACGACGTGACGACCGCCGACTCGCTGTCCGGCCGCTCGGCGACCGACGCCCCGAGCACGACCACCACGAACCCCACGGCGACCAGCCCGAGGATCCCCCCGATGATCGGCCCCGCGCTCGACTTCCGTCGAGGCTGCCAGTGCGGCGGCATCTGCCGCGGCGGCCCATAGGGCCCCGCGGGCGCGGGCCGCATCCCGGGCGGAAAATGCGGCTGCCGCGAGGGCGGACCGGGCGGACCCGAGTGCCCGTTCGGTCCCGGATGTGAAGGCGGTCCCGGATGTCCATACGGGGCTGGGTGTCCCTGGTTTCCGGAGCCGTCCAGGGGTGCCGGGCGGCTCGGGGCGCGCGGGGGAGCGGGGTGGCCCGGCGGGGGCGGTGGCGGGGCGGCTCGGGGGGCCGGCTGGGCCGGGGGAGGGGGTGCAGGGTACCCCGGTAAGGGCGGCCGCGGGCCGCCTGGACCGTATGGGTGACGCCCGGGAGCCGGTGGATACGGCTGCCCCATCTCTTCGACCCCCTTGGTTGGAGATTGGGCAGAACAATACTGATTTCACACTCGTCACGGATGTAGCACTGATCGCGCACGGGCCGTAATCATGCGAGGTGATCTCTGCGATGTTCCGGATTCGGACGGCTCGTCTGCCCTAGCGTCTTTGGCATGAATCTGCAACAGCTCCGCTATGTGGTAGCCACCGCAGAGCACCGCACCATGACCGACGCCGCACGGTCCCTCTACATCGCGCAGCCCGCGTTATCCCGCGCGATCCGGGACCTCGAACGGGAACTCGGCATGACCCTCTTCGCGCGTTCCGGGCGGGGAGTGGTCGTGACCGCGCAGGGGCGGCGGGTCGTCAAGCTCGCCCGGGAGGCGCTCGACGCCGTCCGGGAGATCGAGGCGCTGGCGACCCAGTCGCACACGGCGGGAGCCGAACTGCGCATCGCGTCGACGCCGAGCCTCGAACCGGGGCTCGCGGGTCGCCTGCTGCCCGCCTACGTGGCGGAGCATCCGGGGATCCGCGTGCACATCGTCCGCTGCGACGGGCGGGACAGCGTCGTCACCGCCGTCCGCGAGCAGCGGGCCGACCTCGGGCTGACCGACCTGCCGGTGCCCACCGACCTGGTCAGCCATCCGCTGGAGCGGCAGGAGATCGTGCTGATCTCCCCGCCCGGTCTCGACCTGCCCGATCCGGTGCCGATGAGCAGGCTCAACGGCATGCGGCTGGTGCTGCCCGGCCAGGGCAGCCCGCGCCGCCGGGAGTTCGACCAGATCTTCGCCTCGTACGGCGTCCGGCCCATCCCCGCGCTGGAGTCGGACGAGCGGGCCCGGTGGCTGCCCGCCGTGCGTGAAGGTCAGGCCTCGCTCCTGTGGTATCGCGGCATGGCCGAGCAGGCGGCCCGCGCCGGCCTGGTCGTGCGGTCGCTCGACCCCGCCCCCAGGAAGATCATCGCGATCGTGCACGCCCGCAAACGGCTGCCCGCGACCGCGCAGGACTTCGTGACCCTGGCAGAAGGAGGATCCGCCGCCTAATTGCTTGGACCGTTCCAAATCCGACATGCCGGATTCGGGGCCGGATCTGTGGGGGCACTTCTGGATCGGCCATTTCCCGAAGCGTTCCCTCGTCCCGGCAGACGCGGAGAAGGCGCGGAGTAGGCTCGCTGACGATGTCTACTCTGCGCCTTCGTGGCCGTGCGTTCGGCCCCGGCGACCACGCGATCATGGCCGTGGTCAACCGCACGCCCGACTCCTTCTACGACCGGGGTGCGACCTACGGCTTCGCCGCCGCCCTCGACGCCGCCTCCCGCCAGATCGAGGCGGGCGCCGACATCGTCGACATCGGCGGCGTGAAGGCCGGGCCGGGCGACGACGTCGACGTGACCGAGGAGATCCGCCGGGTCGCCGACCTCGTGGCGGCGGTCCGCGACCGGCACCCGTCCGTGATCATCAGCGTCGACACCTGGCGCGCCGAGGTCGGCGAGGTCGTCGCGGCGGCCGGCGCCGACCTGCTCAACGACACGTGGGGCGGGGTCGACCCCCGGCTGGCCGACGTGGCCGCCGAGCACGGCATCGGCCTGGTCTGCGCCCACGCCGGACGCGTCGAGCCGCGCACCCGCCCCCACCGGATCGCCTACGACGACGTGGTCGGCGATGTGGTGGCGTACACGACCGATCTGGCGGAGAAGGCGCTCGCCGCGGGGGTGTCGGGGGACCGCATCCTGATCGACCCCGCCCACGACTTCGGCAAGAACACCTACCACTCCCTGGAGCTCAGCCGCCGCCTCGACGAGATGGTCGCGACCGGCTGGCCGGTCCTGGTGGCCGTCTCGAACAAGGACTTCGTCGGCGAGACCCTCGGCGGCCTCCCCGTCGACCGCCGCCACGCCGGCACCCTCGCCACCCTGGCCATCTCCGCCGCCCAGGGCGCCCGGGTCTTCCGGGTCCACGACGCCGCCTCCGCCCGCACGGTCCTCAACGTGGTCGCCCGCGGCTGACCCGGCTCGACGCCGACCTGCCGCCGACCTGCCGTCGGCAATGCGCCGGCCGGGCGCGGTTCTGGTCAGCCGTAGATCACGGACAGGAACCTGACCAGGATCGCCTCGCGGGTCTTAACGGGGAGCGCGTCCAAGACCGCGTTGACCGCGGCCATCTCCGGCTGGTCGCGCGAGGTCAGGTCGATGCCGACCGAGGCGGCCAGTTCGACGAAGGTCGGGTCGTCGAGCTCGTCGAGGTTCAGCGACGCGATCAGCTCCGGCAGGCCCTCGGGGACCGCCGCCGGGCCGCGTTCGCGGGCCGCCCGCGCCGATTCGGCGATGACGGCGAGCAGCGCGTCGACCCGTTCCAGGGTCACGCCGGTGACGGTGATGTGGACGTTCGCCGGGATGCCCGCGTAGGAGAGCTGCGGCTGGAGGAACCAGCCGCGTCTGCGGGCCTCGTCGGCCAGCACGAACACGTCGACCTCGGGGGAGCCCGCGATGGCGACCAGGGCGGCCTGCGGGTCGCCCAGCACCCGCAGGCCGGGGATCTTCGCGGCGCCTTCGGCGATCCGGCGGGTGGCCTCCAGGGTGGTGCGGCCCAGGTCGAGGTAGCCCTCGCGGCCCAGCGCGTGCAGGGTGCCCCACGCGCCGCCGAGCGGGCCGGCCGACCGGGAGCTCTGCACGGTCGCGTTGATGATCGTGTAGCCGGGCCAGGCGGCCGAGGCGAAGTAGGCGGCGCGGCGCAGCGCCGCGTCCTTGAACAGCAGCACCGACGCGCCCTTGGGGGCGTACCCGAACTTGTGCAGGTCGCAGGAGATCGAGGTGACGCCCGGCACCGACAGGTCGAACGGCGGCACCTCGGCCCCGGCCTCCCGCAACCACGGCAGCAGCCAGCCCCCGACGCACGCGTCGACGTGGCAGGGCACGCCCCGCGCGGCGGCCAGCGCCGCGACCTCGGCGACCGGGTCGATCACGCCCTGCGGGTAGGAGGGGGCCGACACCACCACGAGCACGGTCCGCTCGGTCATGGCCGCCTCGACGGCGGCGGGGTCGACGGTGAAAGTGGTGAGGTCGACCGGCACGGCGACCACCTCGACCCCGAGGTAGTGCCCGGCCTTGTGGAACGCCGGGTGCGCGGTGACCGGCACCACCATCTGCGGCCGGTCGGTCGCGGCGGAGTCGCGGGCCGCCTTCACCGCCAGCATGATCGACTCGGTGCCGCCGCTGGTGAAGATGCCCGGCGCGCCCGGCTGCCCCAGCTCCGCGGCCACGGCCCCGACGACGTCCTTCTCCAGGGCGACCATGCTGGGGAACGCGGTCGGGTCGAGCATGTTGACCTCGAGCATGCCCGCGTACGCCGCCGCGCCCGCCTCGTGGACCTCGGGGCGGCCGGTGTCGTACACGTAGGCGGTGACCTGGCCGCCCCGGACCGGGAGATCGGACTGCTGCGCCTCGGCCAGGCGGGCGAGCAGTTCCTCGGCGGTCACGCCGTGGTGGGGGAGCACCGTGACATCTCCTGACATACGTTGACGATTCGGATCACTTTACGGAAGCCTCACAGCCCTGCGTGAGACCCGACGACAGATGGGACCCGTTCCATGCGCGTGGCAGCCTTCGTTGCCGGACTCTTAGCCGTCTTGGTGGCGGCTCCGCCCGCCGCCGCGTCGGCGGCCACTCCGAAATACCCGACCACGTTCCCCCTGCCCGCCGGCTTCCAGCCTGAGGGCGTCGCCGTCGACGAGGGCCGTTCGGCCTACTTCGGCTCCCGCGCCTCCGGCGCGATCTACAAGGTCGACCTGCGCAGCGGGAGGGGCCGCGTCATCAACGAGGGCCCCGGCACCCCCTCGCTCGGCCTGAAGGTCAAGCGCAACCGCCTGTTCGTCGCGGGCGGCACCGCCGGGAACGCCCGGGTGCTGGACGCCCGCACCGGGAAGGTGCTCAAGAGCTACACCCTGGCCACCGGCGCCTCGTTCGTGAACGACGTCGTGCTGACCCGGGACGCCGCCTACTTCACCGACTCCACCAACCCCGTGCTCTACCGGCTCGACCTGCGCCGCTGGGGCCGCCTGCCCGCCGAGGCCCAGAAGATCCCGCTGACCGGCGACCTGGCGTACACGACCGGCATCAACGTCAACGGCATCGCCCAGACGCCCGACGGGAAGGCGCTGCTGCTGGTCCAGTCGAACACCGGCAAGCTGTTCCGGGTCGACAAGAAGACCGGCGTCACCAAGCAGGTCGACCTCGGGACCGAACTGCTCACCAACGGCGACGGGCTGCTGCTGGAGGGCCGCCAGCTGGTGGTCGTCCAGAACTTCCTCAACACCGTCACCTGGGTCAAGCTCGACCGGCACGCGACGAAGGGCACGATCGACCGCAAGGTGACCGACCCCCGGTTCGACGTGCCGACCACCGTCGCGGCGTTCAAGGACCGCCTCTACCTGCCCAACGGCCGCTTCAGCACCACCCCGACGCCCACGACGCCCTACGACGTCGTGGCCATCGACCGCTGAGACGGAGCACGATGGGGGCATGGCGACTGACGTAGCCGCGGCCGTCTGCGACTGGGAGGACGACCTCCGCCGCGCGGGCCGCGCCGCCCCCGCCGAGCTCTCGGTGATGTTCCGCGTCGGCGCGCCCGCGCTCGCCCTGGCCTTCACGGCCGGGGCGGTGCCGGCCGCCGCCCTCGCCGACCGGCCGTCGATCGCGGGCATCGTGCTGATCCTCCTCTCGGCGGTCCCGTGGGGGCGGTGGATCCTCAGGGGCGACGACGGGCCGTCGTGGTGGTTCGCGCTCGCGGTGCTCGGGCCGCTCGGGGCCGCCGTCCTGATCGGGCTGGGCAGCCCGGTGGCCTCCCTGATGGCGCTGGCGGTCGGCCTGCTGCTGGTGGCGCTGAACGTCGGGTTCGCGCCCGTGCCGCTGGCGGCGGGCGTCACCGCGCTGATCTATCTGCTCGCCGTCGCCGCCGCGCTGGGCGCGCCGCCGGTGGTCTGGGTCGCGCTGCACCTCGGGTTCGCCCTCACGCTGGCCGCCGCCTACGCGGTGCGGGTCAGCCACGAGTCGAGCCGCCTGGTCGCCCAGGCGCTGGAGGCGCTGGCCCTGCGGCGGGCCGCCGACCAGCGGCGCATCATGGCGCAGGACGTCCACGACGTCGTCGGGCACACCCTCGCGGTGACCATGCTGCACCTCACCGCCGCCCGGATGGCGATCAGGCGCGACGCCGCCGCCGAGGCCCTGGAGGCCCTTGAGGAGGCCGAGCGGCACGGCCGGGCGAGCCTGGCCGACCTGCGGCGGCTGGTGAAGGTGCTGCGGTCGGGCGAGGAGTCGCCGGCCGGACCGCAGCCCGGCCTCGCCGACGTCGAGGCGCTCGTGGAGGGCTTCCGCGGCGCCGTCGAGCTCACCTTCTCCGTCGACGGGCTCGCGGTGGTGAACCCGGGGGCGGAGCTGGCGGCGTACCGGATCATTCAGGAGGCCCTGGCCAACGCGGTCAGGCACGGAACCGGGACGGCCCGGGTCGCGCTGACCCTGGCGGACGGCGAACTGGCCGTCGAGGTCGCCAACCCCGTCGGCGCCCTCAGCGACGACGGGCCGGGCAGCGGCCTCGTGGGCATGCGCGAACGCGCCACCGCCGCCGGGGGCGAGCTCACCGCCGGATCGCGCGACGGGGAGTGGGTCGTGTCGGCGAGGATTCCGGTGTGATCACCGTCCTGCTGGTGGACGACCAGCCGCTCGTCCGCGCCGGCCTGCGCCGCATCCTCGAACCCGAAGGGACCTTCACGGTCGTCGGGGAGTGCGACGACGGCGACCAGGTCGCCGCCGCCGTCGCCCGCTGGACCCCCGACGTGGTCGTCATGGACGTCCGGATGCGCCGCGTCGACGGCGCCGAGGCGACCCGCCGCCTGGCGGGAGCCGTGCCGGTGCTGATCCTGACCACCTTCGACGACGACGACACCGTCGCGGCGGCCCTCGGCGCGGGCGCGGCCGGGTTCATCCTGAAGGACGCGCCAGGCGAGGACATCGTCCGCGCCGTCACGATGGTCGCCGAGGGCGGGTCGTGGCTCGACCCGCAGGTCGCGGGCCCGGTGCTGACGGCCTTCCGGCGGGTCGCCGACCGCGAACGGAAGGGCCGTTCTGCGGCGGCCCAGCTGACCCAGCGGGAACTCGACGTGCTGGCGCAGGTCGCGCGCGGGGCCACCAACGCCGAGACGGCCGCCGCGCTGCACGTCTCGGAGGCGACGGTCAAGACCCACCTGGGCAACATCCTGACCAAACTCGGCCTCAGGGACCGGCAGGCCGCCATCGTGTACGCCCACGACCACGGCCTGGCCTGATCACACCGGCAGCCGGACCGTCGCCTTCAGGCCCGGTTCCGCGTCGTCGAGCGTGATCGAGCCGCCGTGCGCCTCGACCACCTCGCGCGCGATGGCCAGCCCCAGACCCGTGCCGCCGTCGTCGCGCGACCGCGAGGTGTCGAGCCGGGTGAACCGGTCGAAGACCCGCTCGCGGTCCTCCGCCGGGATGCCCGGCCCGTCGTCGGTGACGGTGATCAGCGCCCACGGCCCCGACTTCCAGAGCCCCACCCGCACCTTGTCGTGGGCGTGCCTGACCGCGTTGTCGATCAGGTTGACCAGCACCCGGCCCAGGTCCATCTCGGCCCCGATCACCACCACGGCCTCGGCCGGGATGTCGGCGCCGAGGCCGTAGCGGGCGGCGGTCCGGGTCACCAGGCGGCCGAGCTCGACCGGCTCGTGGCGCAGCGTGCGTCCCTCGTCGAGGCGGGCCAGCGCCAGCAGGTCCTCGGCCAGCTTCGACAACCGCAGGGTGTCCTCCAGGACGCCTTCGGCCGTCTCGCGCCAGTCCTGCCCGTCGGGGTGGCTCAGCGCGACCTCCAGCTGGAGGCGCATGCTGGCCAGCGGGCTGCGCAGTTCGTGGGCGGCGTCGCTGACCAGGGCGCGCTGCCGCGAACCGGCCTCCTCCAGGCGGGCCAGCATGTCGTTCAGGGTCATCGCCAGCGAGTGGACCTCGTCGTTGGCCTCGGGCACCGGCAGCCGCCGCGACGGCGACGAGCCGGTGATCTCGGTCGCGCCCCGGCGCAGCGCGCCGATCGGGCTCAGGGTCCGGCCGGTGATCACCCACGTCGCCCCGGCCAGCACGATCAGCAGCAGCGGGGTGCCGAGCAGCAGGACGTGGCCGGTCGCCTTCAGCGCCCGCTCGATCTCGCCGAACGAGCGGGCCGCCAGGACCGTCACGCCGTTGTCGGCGCTCATCACCGCGATCCGCAGCACCGACGGGATCCCGTAGGGGCGGCCGTCGAGGAACTGCGGCCTGCCCGAATCGGCGGCGGCCCTCCGGACGCCTTCGGGGAGCAGCGCGACCAGGCGGTCGGTCGACGGGGTCGCCGAGGTGATCCGCCCGTCGCGGTCGATGACCTGCACGATCGTCGCCTTCGTCGGCACGATCTCGCCGTCGAGCCGGCCCGCGTCCGACAGGGCCACGATCTCCCGGGCCCGCGAGGTCACCTCGTCGTCGATGGTGGCGATGAGGGAGCGGCCCAGGACGTTCACGAACACCCACGCCGCCACCGCCAGGCCGACGCCGAGCACGGCCGTGGCGACCACGGTCAGCCGGACCCGCAGGCTGCGCCGCCGCCACCACCGGAACGGGTTAGCCGCCATCGCTCGCCAGCCGGTATCCCGCCCCCCGCACCGTCTGCACGGCGCCCCGGCCGAACGGCGCGTCGATCTTGCGGCGGAGGTAGCCGACGTACACCTCGACGACGTTGGGGTCGGTGTCGTAGGTGTCCCAGACGTGCTCCAGGATCTCCGCCTTCGAGACGACCTCGTCGGGGTGCCGCATCAGGAACTCCAGCAGCGCGAACTCGCGGGGCGTGAGGTCGACGGTCTTCTCCGCGCGCCGCACCAGCCGCCGCGCCGGGTCGAGCGTCAGGTCGCCGGCCCGCAGCACCGACGGACGGCGTCCGCCGCCGCGCCGCAGCAGTGCGCGCAGCCGGGCGACCAGGACCACGTACGAGAACGGCTTGGTCAGATAGTCGTCGGCGCCCAGGTCGAGGCCGTCGGCCATGTCGTACTCGCCGTCCTTGGCCGAGAGCATCAGCACCGGCACCCAGTTCTCCGCCTCGCGCAGGCGTTTGCACACGTTGTAGCCCGACAGGCGGGGCAGCATGATGTCGAGCACGACGATGTCGTACTCGCCCGTCGAGGCCAGGTGGAGGCCCTCCTCGCCGTCGTGGGCCAAATCCACGGCGAAGCCCTCGGCGCGCAGCCCCCGTTGCAGGGCCGCGGCCATCCGTCGTTCGTCCTCCACCACCAGCACGCGCATTTCCCCATTTTGGGGGTTGTGTGCTGTGACCCGGCTGAGAGGAGTCTCAGCACGTCTCAGCCTCGCCACAGGGCCGGGCGCGCATGGTGTGGGCACGTCCATCAGATTGGAGTGCATGAGATGTCCACGAGAGCACGCGCCGTGAGGTGGGGGGTCCCGGCCGCCGCCGTCCTGGTGGTGGCGGGCGCCATCGGAGCGGGCCCCGTCATCGCGGCGGTCCAGGGGGACCCGCAACTGCCCGAGCTGACCGCCGAGCAGCTGATCGGCGAGGTCAGCGCCAAATGGAGCGGGACCGGCACGATGCCGCCGATGTCGGGCACGATCGTCGAGACCGCCTCGCTCGGCATCCCGGGCCTCCCGGCCGCGCCGGTCGGCACCAGCCCGCTCGCCCTGCTGTCGGGTTCCCACGAGCTCAAGGTCTGGTACGGCTCCGCCGACCGGTTCCGCATCGCGATCCCCGGCGCCATGAGCGAGCAGAACGTGATCTACAACGGCGGTCAGGCGTGGTGGTGGGACAGCGCCGCCAACACCGCCACGAAGATCAAGCTCCCGGTGGACGATCCGGCTCCCGCGCCCCTCCCCACCGCCGTGACCCCGCCCGACGCCGCCCGCCAGGCGCTCGCCATGGCCGAGTCGGACACCGCGATCAGCGTGGGGAACGACGCGACGGTCGCGGGGAGGGCGGCGTACGAGCTGGTCTTGGCCCCGAAGGCGGCCGAGTCGCTGGTCCGGGACGTGCGGGTGGCGATCGACGGCGAGACGCTGGTGCCGCTGCGTGTCCAGGTCTTCGCCGAGGGCGCCGCCGAACCGGCCTTCGAGGTCGGCTTCGACTCGATCACCTTCGCCGAGCCCGCCCCCGAGAACTTCACCTTCACCCCGCCGCCGGGCGCGAAGGTGACCGAGGGCGACCTGCCGGCGTTCACGCAGGCCCAGCCGCAGATGCCCGCCGGCGACGTCGCCGTCACCGGCAGCGGCTGGACCTCGGTCGTGACGCTGCCCTTCGACGCGGCCGCGCTCAAGGACAACCCGATCCTGGCCGCGGCCAAGCCCGTCGAGGGCGGCAGGGTGATCACCACCAAGCTGGTCTCGGCCCTGCTGACCGACGACGGCCGCCTCCTGGCGGGCGCGGTGACCCCCGAGACCCTGGAGAAGGCCGCCGGATGAACGCTCCCGCGATCGCCACGCGGGGCCTGACGAAGCGCTTCCCGGGAGGTCAGGTCGCCGTCGACGGCGTCGACCTGGCCGTCCCGGGCGGTTCCGTGTACGGCTTCCTGGGCCCCAACGGATCGGGCAAGACCACCACGATCCGCATGCTGCTCGGCCTCATCACCCCGACGGCCGGCACCAGCACCCTGTTCGGCGACCCCGCCCGCGCGGCCCTGACGAGGGTGGGCGCGCTGGTCGAGGGCCCCGCCTTCTACCCGTGGCTCTCCGGCGAGGCCAACCTGCTGCGCCTGGACGCCGCCAACCCCGCCGCCGACGCCGCCACGGCCCGCCGGCGCACCGCCGAGGCCCTCGACCGCGTCGGCCTCACGGCGGCGGCCGGGAAACGCTACAAGGCGTACTCGCTGGGCATGCGCCAGCGCCTGGCCATCGCCGGCACCCTCCTCAGCCCGCGCGACCTGCTGGTCCTCGACGAGCCCACCAACGGCCTCGACCCCCAGGGCACCCGCGAGGTCCGCAACCTCATCAAGGACGTCGCGGCCGACGGCACGACCGTCTTCGTCTCCTCCCACCTGCTGGCCGAGGTCGAGCAGATGTGCACCCACATCGGCGTCATGCGCACCGGCCGCCTGGTCGCCCAGAGCCCGATCGACGACCTGAGGACGGCCGCGACCGCCCGCGTCGAGGTCGAGACGTCCGACGTGACGGCCGCGGCGAGGGTCCTGACCGACCTCGGCCTCCGTGACGTGACCCGGGGCCCCGGCCGGGCCTCGGCCGAGATCGGCGCAGCGGCCCCGGAACACGTCAGCGACCTGCTGTTCAGGGCGGGCGTGCCGATCCGGGGTTTCCAGGTGACCAGGCCCAGCCTGGAGGACGTGTTCGTCGGACTGACGGGGGAGGGCTTCGATGTCGACTCATGACCGGACGGTGGTGGCGTCCACCGACGGGCTGGAGCAAGAAGAACGCCCCACAGGCGCGACGCCGGCACACCGGCCAGCCGGGGGCCGGCCGAGCTCTCGCGCCGAGGCTTCTCACAACGGGCCCGACCGGACCGCGACTACGGGTGCTGATACCGACGCGAATCCCGGGGCGGCCGTCGGTGGGGGTGTGAACTCGGGTGCTGATGGTCTCGGGTCGCGGTTCGTGGCCCGGCCGTGGCAGGCGACGGTGCGGTCGGCCCTGCGGTTGTTCCGGTCGGAGCTGGGGCTGATCTTCCGGCGGCCGCGGACGGTGGCGATGCTCGCGGTCGTGGCGGTGGTGCCGGTGCTCTTCGGAGCCGCCATCAGGGTCTTCGGGGACGACGGCGAGGCGATCCTGGTGCAGGTGGCCGGGAACGGGCTCGCGCTCGGGTTCGTCGCGTTCACGTTCATGGTCCCGCTGATCCTGCCGGTGGTCGTCGCCGTCGTGGCCGGTGACGCCGTCGCGGGGGAGGCGGGGCTCGGGACGCTGCGTCATCTGCTCACCGCGCCCGCCGGGCGGACCCGGCTGCTGGGGGTCAAGTTCGCCGGGATGAGTGTGTTCGCGCTGGCCACCAGCTTGATCATCATGGTCGCGGCGCTGCTCACCGGGTTGGTGTTGTTCCCGGTCGGCCCGGTCACGCTGCTGTCGGGCAGCACCGTGCCGCTCGTCGAGGGGCTGCTGCGGATCGGGCTGGTCGCGCTCTACGTCACGCTCGGCATGATCGCGCTGGGCACGCTCGCGCTGGCCGTGTCGGTGTTCACCGACACCTCGATCGGGGCGGTGGTCACCACGGTCGTGCTGGTGCTGGTCAGCCAGATCCTCACGGTCATCCCGCAGCTGGACGCCATCTCGCCCTACCTGCTCACCTCGTGGTTCCAGCGGTTCGACGGGGCGCTCCGCGAACCGCTGGCCACGGGTGACATGGGTCAGGGGGTGCTGGCGTTCGCCGCGTACATCGCGATCTTCGGGTCGCTCGCGTGGGCGCGGTTCACGTCCAGAGACGTGACGTCCTAGGCGGTCGGCTTGCGGCGCAGGGCCGCGATGGCGACGCCCACGCCGGCGACGCCGACGACGATCCCGATGCCGCCGATGAGGCGGGCGGTGCCGTCGGCGGAGCCCGAATCGTGGTTGTCGGCGGCGGCCGGGGCGGCGGCCACGGCCGGGGTGGTGGCCGCGGGGGCGGCGGCCGGACTGGCGGCGGCGCCGTGGTGGTCGTCACCGGTGGGCGGGGTGAGCTTCAGGGTCGGGACGGGGTGCTCGGCCTCGCCGCCGTCGGTCTTCGGCTCGTCCTTCCAGTCGACGACCTCGCCGCTGCTGTAGGTCTGCTTGGTCGGGAAGTAGAGGTGGTCGGTCGCGGTCGGCAGGCCGCCGAGGGAGACCTCGAACTCCTGGAACTCGCCCGGCTTCACCTCGCCGCCCGACCAGGTGATCTTGGTGACGGCTTCGGTGATCTCGCCGTACTGCGACTGGACGGGGGTGGGCAGCTTGCCCTCGGTGACCTCGGCCTTCCAGCCGGGGACCGGCTTGACCGACACGAAGGGCAGCGGGTGGTCGACGGGGAAGGTGACCTCGATCTTGGTGGTCGAGGCGTCGTCGCGCTCGTTGGGGACGCGGAAGGCGACCTTGCTGAAGCTGCCCTGCTCGACCGACCCGGGCTGGACGGTGACGTGGGCCAGGGCGGGGATCGCGAAACCGAGGGTGAGGGCGGTGGCGGTCGCGGTGATGGTCAGGGCGCGGCGGATGACGGACATGGCGAAGACTCCACTTGGTCGTACAGGAAGGGAACGGGACGGGTCAGCACCCGGCCGGTGGAGGTCCTCTTCTGACGACGGCGTGCCGGAGAGGCCGGAACGGCCCCGGCCGGACGATCAACACGCGCACCCGCGCCGGACGCGGCAGCACCGGGACCGGCGGCGCCTTCAGCACCCGCCAGGCGTCGGCCCCGATCCGCCGCAGCACCCCCCACAGGGCGGCCTCGCCCCGGGCGAGCCACCAGGCGGTGACCAGGGACGCGGTCAGGTGGGCCAGGAACATGCCGAGCGACACCCCGAGCCCGCCGTGGGTGTGGCCGGGGTCGGGCAGCGGGCCGATCAGCACCCGCGCGGTCTGCCCCTCGGTGAACAACTCGTGGAGCACGACCTGGGCCGCGACCTGCGTCCCGACGATGACACCGGTCGACCGCTCGCGTCCCGCGAGCACGAAGGCCGTGCCGAACGCGCCCAGCATCCCGACGGCGAGCGCCGCGAGCGTCGGCCCCTCACCTCCGGCGGCCTGGTGACCCACGGCCGCGAGCACGACGCAGACGGCGGCGAACGAGACCGAACGGGCGAACCGCAAGGCAGGACCGGCCGACCCACTCACCCCGTGCGACGGCGTCGCGTCTGGTGGGGTCGGGTGGGTCTTCGGCATGGCGCGCACATCTTCTCACGCTTCGGCGGGATGTCACCCCCGTGCCCAAAGCGATCCCGTCAGGAGCAGTGCGATATTTCGGTTTTTGTCGCTAATGTGGCCGCGCGGACCAAGAACGTTTTCGAGGTGGGTGACATGCGGCACTTCATCGGGCTGCTCGTCGGGATCGTCGTCGCCGCCGCTCTGCTGTTCGGAGGGGGCTGGGCCTCACGCGAGTCGTTGCGGGGATCCGTCAGTGACATCGACCCGATCCGGGATCCGCGGATGCTGATCGCGCTGGGCATCATGGCCGTCGTCGGGCTCCTCCTCGGGCTGGTGATCGCGGGGCGGATCTCGCCGGTCGCCACGTTCGTGCCCTCGATGGTGCTGCTGGCCTGGACGGTCGTGTACGCCATCGACGTCTCCCGCGCGACGAGCCTGGCGCCCGTCGGCGCGACCATCCAGAAGGAGATCGCCGAGGCCGGCCAGGGCATGCTCGCCCTGCTGTCGTCGGGCGTCTACGGGCTGGTGGGGATCGCCCTGTTCGTGCCGGTGCTCATGCCGTCACGATGGGCGGGTCCGCATCGGGAGTACGACGAGGAGTACGAGGAGCAGCCGGAGTACTACTGAGGTAGAGGTGCGCGACCACGTCCTCGATCGACTCCTGCCCGGGGACCAGCGCCCGCAGCTCGGCCACGCTCCCGTCGAAGGCGAGCCGGCCGTGGTCGATCAGCAGCACCCGCCGGCACAGCCGCTCGACGTCGCCCAGGTCGTGGGTGGTCAGCAGCACGGTCGTGCCGCGTTCGGCGTTGAGCCGGGCCAGGAACGAGCGGACCTCGGCCTTGGCGACCACGTCGAGCCCGATCGTGGGCTCGTCGAGCACCAGCACCTCGGGGTCGTGGAGCAGGGCGGCGGTGACGTCGCCGCGCATGCGCTGGCCCAGGCTGAGCTGCCGGACCGGCGTGCGCAGGAAGGCGCCCAGGTCGAGCACCTCGGTGAGCTCGGCCAGCCGGGCCGCGAACCGGCTCCGATCTACTTTGTAAAGGAGTCGGACCAGCTCGAAACTGTCGCGCAGCGGCAGGTCCCACCACAACGTCGTCCGCTGCCCGAAGACCACCCCGATCCGCCGCGCCAGCGCCTTGCGCTGCCGGGCCGGGTCGAGCCCGGCCACCAGCGCCCGGCCGCGCGTGGGGGTCAGGATCCCGGTCAGCATCTTGATCGTGGTGGACTTCCCGGCGCCGTTCGGGCCGAGGCAGCCGACGAACTCCCCGGCCCCGACCCGGAAGGTCAGGTCGTGGACGGCCGGCACGACCGTCCCGCGTACCTTGAAGTCGCGGCTCAGTGACACGGTCTCGATCATCTAGCTCCCCGTTGATCGGTAGCGGCGGATGCCCGCCCGCCAGGCGAGGGCGGCCACGCCCGCCAGCAGCAGGGCGGCCAGGGGCGCGGCGAAACGGAGCCAGCCGGGCAGCCCGAAGGGGTCGGGCCGCCCGAGCACGTAGAGGGCCGGCTGCCAGTTCACGAAGGCCAGCGGGACGATGTAGGTCACCCCTCGGACGAGCTGCCCGCCGTAGACCGACAGCGGATACTGCGTCAGCGTGACCCCGCCGTAGGTGAAGGCGTTGGCGAGCTCGGGAGCGTCGACCAGCACGAACTGGAGTGCCGCCCCGAGCGTGAACACCGCCGTGAAGATCACGACTCCGCAGACGATCATGACCGGCACCATCCACGCCCGCGACCACGGCACCACCGGCAGCGCCAGGCCGAGCACGATCGCCGCCTGGGCCAGCCGCCCGATCCGGTGGGCGCCGAAGCCGTCGGCGGCCATCTGGACGAAGGGGGACACCGGCCGGATCAGCATCGTGTCGAAGGTGCCGGCCCTGATGTGCTGGCTGAGGCGTTCGATGTTGCCGAAGAGCATGTCGGCGAGGGCGAAGGAGACGCCGCCGGTGCCGTACAGGAACATGACCTCGCGGAGCGAGAACCCGCCCAGGGTGGTGACGTGGGTGAACACGATGCCGATGGCGATGACGTCGAGGGCGTTGATCGCGAACGAGCTGATGATCGAGACGGCGAAGGAGGTGCGGTACTGGGCGGAGGCGCGGACCCACGTCCAGGCCAGCAGGAGGTAGTCACCCACCCTGCACCACCACCTTGCGCCGGGCCGCGACGGTGAGCAGCGCGCCGAGGCCCAGCAGGGCGACCGCCCAGAAAAGCTGGAACGCCAGGCTGCTGAACGGGGGGTCGGCGCCGAGCCACATGTCGGCCGGGACCTGCACCATCGCCGCGAACGGCGAGGCTTCGGCGACCGTGCGCAACCAGCCGGGGAACAGCCCGAGCGGGAGCACCATCCCGCTGAAGAAGAAGGTCAGCAGGGACGAGAGGGTGTGCATGCCCCGGTCGTCGGTGGTCCAGCAGGCCGCCAGCGTGACGAGGTAGCGCCAGCCGAAGCTGACCACGATCCCCAGCACGAACGACAGGGCGAACCAGGGCGAGACCGGCGCGACCATGGTGAACATGACCGCCCCGGCGATCGAGGGCGGCAGGCTGCGGGCGAGAGTCAGGTAGGCGGCTCTGCCGAGGTCCTCCGCGAGGCTCCAGAGCAGCAGGGGAGCGGGTCTGACCAGGTCGAACGCGATGTCGCCCGACCTGATGCGGTCGCCGAACGACAGGCCGCGGCCGAACACCTGCATGGGCCCGATGAAGCCCTGGGTGAGGAAGCAGAACGTGACGGCCTCGGCGATCGTGTAGCCCGCGAGGCCGGGGCGGGCCTCCCATAAGGCGATCAGGACATAGGCCCGCAAAACGCCGAAAACCGTGTTGGTGAAGGCCCCGGCGAGCGCCGCGGCGAGGTAGGTGCTGTGCCGGCGGAAGCCGTACTGGAACAGGCGCAGGTAGAGGACGAAGTCGGCCACCTCCCGCCGAGGATCGTAACCCGGTATTTCACCCCTGCCGATCTGCGTAACCCCTGTGTAACATCCTGGGTTACCTAACTAGGCATAAGGGAACGAATCGGACAAGGAGGGATCCGCATGAACGCTGACATCGACGTGGACGTTCGCCCGGAGCACCCTTTGAGCTGGCAGGCCATAGCGGCCAACGGGCTGTTGCGCGGCACCATGAAGCCCATATCGGCCGTCCTTCTCCGTACGACCACCAGCCTGGTCGTCGCCAACCGGATCATCGAGCTGGGCGGGCGCCTGCCCGGACTGGTCCCGGCGACCGTCTCGATCGAACAGGAGTCGTTCGGCGCCTGCTCGGGGGAGTGGGTACGCGGGTCCGGTCGCCCCGACTCCGATCTGGAAGAGCTCGATGAGAGCAAGGTCGTCCTCTATCTCCACGGGGGCGGCTATTTCATCTGTTCTCCAGTGACGCACCGGCCGATCACGTGGCGGTTGTCCGCCGTGACGCAGCGGCCGGTGCTGGCACTCGACTACCGGCAGGGGCCCCAGCACAAGCTGGCCGAGTCGCTCGCCGACGCCCTCGACGCCTACCGCGCCCTCCTCGACCGCGGCTTCGCCCCCGAAGGCATCGTGCTGGCCGGTGATTCGGCCGGCGGACATCTGGCCCTGGCGATGCTGCTCTCCCTGCGCGACAACGGGCTGCCGCTCCCCGCGGCGGCCATCTGCCTGTCTCCCTGGGCCGACCTCAGCGACGAGCGCAAGACCGCCAACCGCTGGGCCGACCCCCTGCTCCCCGCCGGCCGGGTCGAGTGGATGGCCCGCCGCTGGACCGAGGGCCTCGACAACCGCGACCCCCTCGTCTCCCCGGTCTTCGGCGACTACACCGGCCTGCCGCCGCTGATGATCGTCACCAGCACCACCGAGGTACTCCGCGAGGAGGCCCACCGCGTCGCCGAACGGGCGCGCGCCGACGGCGTTCCGGTGCGGTACGAGGAATGGCGGAAGATGCCCCACGTCTTCGCGCTCATGGCCGACATACTCCCCGAGGCCCGGCTCGTCTTCCCCCACATGGGCCAGTTCGTCGAGGCGGTCGAGGCCGCGGCGAAGACCGGCGGCGGCGAGGTCGCGGCCTGAGCTCGCGCCGTGAATCCGCCCCTAAGACGAGTTACGGCTGATACCGCTGTGACCAGGCGTTTGTTACCCCGAGGTCGTAGTGACCTAACCCGTTATGCCGCTTCTGCCTAGTTGGAGGCGCGGACCGTTCCATCCGGCCACAGTGTGCCTTGCGTACTTCTTTGGATCGGAGAGGTAACTTCCGGATGGCACGAGGCGGAACGGGCCCCCAGAACGGCATGCCGCCCGGCGTGCGGCCACTCACCGTGGGAGACCCGGTCATCATTGGCCGGTATCTGCTGCTCGGCCGCCTGGGCACCGGCGGCATGGGCGTGGTCTACCTCGCGGAGCACCCGCAGGGCGGCCTGGTGGCGCTGAAGACGCCCCACCCGATGCACCTGTCCGACCCGACGCTGCGCGCCCGCTTCACCGAGGAGGTCGAGTTCTCCCGACGGGTGGCGCCGTTCTGCACCGCCGCGGTGATCGAGGACGGCCGCGACCGCGACCGCCCCTACCTGGTCACCGAGTACATCCCCGGGCCGGGCCTGTCGCAGGTCGTGGCCGCGCGCGGGCCGCTCACCCCCGACCTGGCCTACGGCGTCGCCCTCGGCACGGCCGCCGCCCTGGTCGCCACCCACGAGGCCGGGCTCGTCCACCGCGACCTGAAGCCCGGCAACGTGCTGCTGTCGCCCAGCGGCCCGTTCGTGATCGACTTCGGCATCGCCCGCGACCTCGACACGCTGGCCGCGCACACCCAGGCCGGGCAGATCATGGGCAGCCCCGGCTGGGTCGCCCCCGAGCGGCTGACCGGCGGCCCGGCGATCCCCGCCTCCGACGTCTTCTCCTGGGGCTGCCTGGTGGCCTTCGCCTCGACCGGCTACCACCCGTTCGGCGCGGGCGAGGCCGAGGTCGTGATGCGCCGCATCATGCTGGAGGAGCCCCGGATCGCGGCCGTGCCCAAACTGCTCTGGGACACCGTGAACGCCGCCCTGCGCAAGGAGCCCGCCGAACGCCCCGACGCCGCCGAGCTGCTGTCGGCCCTGCTGGCCGCCGGAGGGGTGGGCCTGCCGCCCGACCTGCGGGTGGCCGTGGCGGAGGTCATGGAGGAGATCTGGCAGCCGGTGCCCTACCCGCGCGGCGGCGAGCTGAAGGCCCTGGCCGCCCCGGCCCCCGCGACCGGCGTCCGGGGACGCCGCCGCCGGTCGGGCTCGGCCACCCAGCACGCCGGATACGCCGCCCTGGCGACCGTCACCATCGCGGCGCTCACGGTCGTGGCGGCCACCAGCTCCCCGGCGGGCGGCGTGCAGACCGCCGAACCGCCGGCGGCGCTGCCGATGGTCGTGCTGCCCAACGAGGCCGCCGCCTCTCCCGAGGTGCTCGGCACGTCGCGGCCGCCGGTGGCGGGCGAGGTGCCGCCGGTCGGCGAGGACGGCGCGCAGGTCACCGTGACGGCGACCCGGACGATCACCCCGTCGTGGCCGCCGGGCGAGGACCCGTGGAACACCTCGGTGCCCTCGCCCCCGCCCGGGGGCGGCTGGACCCAGGGGCCGCCCGACTCCGGCCCGACGGGCAACCCGAACCCGAACCCCAATCCGACGCGGCCGACCCCGACCCGCCCGGTCCCGACGGGCGGGATCACCACGGAGCCGCAGTGGGGCGACGAGGAGTCCCCGCAGCCCTCGCCGTCCCCGTCTCCGTCGCCTTCGCCGTCACCCTCGCCGAGCCCGTCGCCGTCGCCCTCGCCGGCTTAGACGCAGCCTTGCGTGGACACGGCGGCGTTGGCGGCCCGTGCCTTGGTCGCCAGGTGACCGAACATCTTGGCGGTGACCGCGTAGCCCCGCTCGGCCTCGCCGGTGTCGGCCGCGAAGATCATCCCTGAGACCGTGCCGTCGGGCCTGAACAGAGGCGCGCCCGCGACGCCCGGATCGACGGCGGCCCGGACGATGAAGACCTCTTTGAGCACCTCGCGCTCGTTGTAGATGTCGTTGGTCACCGCGAGGGTGGCACGCCTGACGCCGCCCGACCTCACGACGAGGTCCCGGTCCTTCGGGTATCCGGCGAACGTGGCCCGCTCGTCATGGCCGATCGGGCCGAACCGCAGGGTTCCGGCGCGCAACCCCGGCACCCGCAACACGGCGATGTCGCGGTCGACGTCGAAGAGCACGACGGCGCCCTCGTGACGCGCTCCGTCGGACCCGAGCACCTGTACCGGGCCGCGGCTGCCGGCCACCACGTGGGCCACGGTCAAGACCCGCTCGGGCGCGTAGGCGAAGCCGGTACCGTGCGCCGTGTCCTTCTCGCAGGAGGGGGTGGCGGCGCGCACCCTGACCACGATCGGCCGCTGCGCCGCGATCTCGGGCGGCATCGACGCCGAGGCCGAAACCGGCGCCGCCTGGGTGGGCTGCGGGGCCTCTTGGCCGCAGCCCGCCGCGGCGGCGAGGGCGGCGAGCGTGAGTAACTTCCCGATCACCCGCCGGATCCTAGCTGGCCCCTAGTGGAACTGGTCCTCTTCGGTGGAGCCCCGGTAGGCGGTCGTCGAGGAGTCGGGTGAGATGGCGGTGCTGACCAGGTCGAAGTAGCCGGTGCCGACCTCGCGCTGGTGCTTGGTCGCGGTGTAGCCGCGCTTCTCGGCCTCGAACTCGGCCTCCTGGAGCCCCACGTAGGCCGTCATGCCCTCTTCGGCGTAGCCGCGGGCCAGGTCGAACATCGAGTAGTTCAGCGAGTGGAACCCGGCAAGGGTGATGAACTGGAACTTGTACCCCATGTGGCCGAGCTCGCGCTGGAACTTGGCGATCGAGGAGTCGTCCAGGTGCTTGCGCCAGTTGAACGACGGCGAGCAGTTGTAGGCGAGCATCTGGTCGGGGTAGCGGTCCTTGATCGCCTCGGCGAAGCGGCGGGCGACGTCGAGGTCGGGCGTGCCGGTTTCCATCCACAGCAGGTCGCTGTACGGCGCGTAGGCCAGCCCCCGCGCGATGCAGGGCTCGATGCCGTTGCGGACCCGGTAGAAACCCTCGGCGGAGCGGTCGCCGGTGCAGAACTGGCGGTCGAGCGGATCGACGTCGCTGGTCAGCAGGGTCGCGGCCTGGGCGTCGGTCCGCGCGATGACCAGAGTGGAGACGCCGCAGACGTCGGCCGCGAGGCGGGCCGCGTTGAGGGTCTTGACGTGCTGGGAGGTCGGGATCAGCACCTTCCCGCCGAGGTGGCCGCACTTCTTCTCGGACGCGAGCTGGTCCTCCCAGTGCACCCCCGAAGCGCCGGCCGCGATCATGCCCTTCATCAGCTCGAAGGCGTTGAGCACGCCGCCGAATCCGGCTTCGGCGTCGGCGATGATCGGCGCCAGCCAGTGGGGCGCGTCCTCGACGCCCTCGGCCCAGGTGATCTGGTCGGCCCGCAGCAGCGCGTTGTTGATGCGCCGGACCACGGCAGGCACCGAGTTGGCGGGGTAGAGGCTCTGGTCGGGGTAGGTGTGGCCGCCCAGGTTGGCGTCGGCGGCGACCTGCCAGCCCGACAGGTAGATGGCCTTGAGCCCGGCCCGCACCTGCTGGACGGCCTGGTTGCCGGTGAGGGCGCCCAGCGCGTTCACGTAGTCCTCGGTGTGCAGGAGGTCCCACAGCCGCTTGGCGCCGAGGCGGGCGAGGGTGTACTGCTCCTGGACGGAGCCGCGCAGCCTGATCACGTCGTCCGGGGTGTAGGTGCGGTCGATGCTGGACCACCGGGGATTGGTGTCCCAGTCATGACGCAGCTCGGCAGCGGCTGACCTGAGGCGTTCGGACATCATCTTCTCGGTCACTCCCTTGTTGCGTTGGGTCGTCACCTGGGGTGCTTGGTTCGAGTTTGTGTTGATGTCAAGAGACCAGACAAGCCGATATGTCTAGAAATATGGCCAAATCTTCGCGGAGCGAGAATTCGTTCCCGTGTTGTCCGCAGAAGAAACCTCGAATTTCCCATAAGGGCTAGACCAATCGATGTGAGCTGCGTCACCGGGCCTGGAAGATGTCACGAAATTTCGCCTATTCTGAGGAGATGCCCTCCGTGCTCGGCGAAGAACCGCTGTCTTTGACGCAGGAGATCGACCTGCTCGCGTTCGGCCAGCGCCTCAAACACCTCCGCCGGCAGCGTGGCCTCACCCTCTCCGACCTGGGTGAACGGGTTGGCCGGGCGCCCAGCCAGCTCTCCCTGCTCGAGAACGGCAAGCGCGAGCCCAAGCTGTCGCTGCTCAAGGCGCTCGCCGCCGCGCTCGGCGTCCCGGTCGAGGAGCTGCTGCGCCGCCAGGCCCCCAACCGCCGCGCCCAGCTGGAGATCGCCCTGGAGGAGGCCCAGCGCGACCCCCTCTACACCTCGCTCGGCCTGGGGAAGCTGAAGGTCTCCGCGCGGGTCCCCAACGACGTGCTGGAACACCTTCTGGGCTTGTACGACGAACTGAAGGCCCGCCAGGCCAAGGGCACCGCCACCCCCGAGGAGGCCCGCGCCGCCAACGCCGAGCTGCGGCAGAAGCAGAAGGAGGCCGGCAACTACTTCCAGGGGATCGAGAGCGCCGCCGCCGAGGCCCTGCTGTCGGTCGGCTACCGGACCGGCGCGCTGTCCCAGAGCATGATCCAGGCCCTGGTCGCCCACTACGGCTTCACCGTGCACACCGCGCCCGACCTGCCGCGTTCGGCGCGGTCGGTGACCGACCTGCGCAACCACCGCATCTACCTCAAGCGCGAGCAGCTCGGCATGCACACCCCGCGCACGATCCTGCTGCAGACCATCGGCCACATCGCCCTGGGCCACCACAAGCCGCGCGACTTCGCCGACTTCCTGCGCCAGCGCGTGGAGGCCAACTACTTCGCCGCCGCCGTGCTGGTCCCCGAGGCCGCCGCCGCGCCCTACCTGCTGGAGGCCAAACGCGACCGCGCCCTGTCGGTCGAGGACCTCCGCGACGTCTTCGCCGTCTCCTACGAGATGGCCGCCCACCGCTTCACCAACCTGGCCACGCACCACCTCGACCTGGTCTGCCACTTCGTGCGCAACGACGCCGGGGGCATCATCTACAAGGCGTACGAGAACGACGGCATCATCTTCCCGGCCGATGAGCAGGGCGCGATCGAGGGGCAGCGGCTCTGCCAGCAGTGGTCGGGCCGGCAGGTGTTCCGGTCGCCCGACCGCTACTCGGTCTACCACCAGTACAGCGACGGCCCCACCGGCACCCACTTCTGCGTCGCCCACGTCGACCCGTCGCACGAGAAGGACTTCGCGATCACCCTCGGCGTGCCGTTCCGCGAGTCGCGCTGGTTCCGGGGCCGCGAGACCACCCGGCGGACCAAGTCGAACTGCCCCAACGGCGACTGCTGCCGCCGCCCCCCGGCCGAACTGGCCCAGCGCTGGGAGGGGTACGCCTTCCCCTCGGCCCGCGCCAACTCCCACGTCCTGGCCGCGCTGCCGCCCGGTTCCTTCCCCGGCGTCGACGAGGCCGACGTCTACGCGTTCCTCGAACGCCACGCCGCCGATTAGAACGGTCACGACACCCCATAAGGTGTGTGCGTGATGGTCAGGGGGGAGTGCGGGCGTGCTGCCTGAGGTGCTGGCGTGGTCGGGCAGGCGATCGTCGTCGGCGTCCGACTGGCCCCTTCCGGCGCTGCTCGATGCCAAGGGCGCCACGACGATCAGCGTCGTGCTCCCGGCCAGGAACGAGCGCGAGACCGTCGGCGAGATCGTCACGGCGATCCGGCGCGACCTGCCCGGCCTGGTCGACGAACTCGTGGTGATCGACTCCCGGTCGACCGACGACACCGCCGCCGTGGCCGCGCGGGCGGGCGCGACGGTGATCGCCCAGGACGAGATCCTGCCCGACCTCAAGCCGCTCGACGGCAAGGGCGAGGCCCTCTGGAAGTCCCTCGCCGTCACCGGCGGCGACCTGCTGGTCTTCATCGACTCCGACCTGCGCGAGTTCGAGACCTCGTTCGTCACGGGGCTGCTCGGGCCGCTGCTGGCCGACCCTTCGGTGGCGTACGTGAAGGGCTGTTACGACCGCCCGTTCGGCGCCGAGCCGACCGGCGGCGGCCGGGTGACCGAGCTGGTCGCCCGCCCGCTGATCAACCTGCACTGGCCCGAGCTGGCCGGGTTCGTCCAGCCGCTCTCGGGCGAGTACGCCGGCCGCCGGTCGGCCCTGGAACGGGTGCCGTTCGTGACCGGCTACGGCGTGGAGATCGGCCTGCTGATCGACCTGCTCGACCTGTGCGGCCTCGACGCGCTGGCGCAGGTCGACCTCGGCCGCCGCGTCCACTCCCACCAGTCGACCGAGGCCCTCGGCGGCATGGCCGCGCAGATCCTGCAGACCGCCTGGTCGCGGCTGACCGGCGTGCCGCTCGGCAACGGCCAGCTGCGGCTGACCCAGTTCCGGCGCACGGCCGCGGGCCACGAACCGGTCGACCATGATGTCTCCGTCGCCCAGAGACCTCCCATGGCGGGCGTTCTATCCTGAGACGGTGCCAGACGACTGGTTCCGCACCCTGAGCTCCCAGCCTCACCCGCTGACGGCGGAGGAGTACACGCTGCTGCCCGGCGACCTGCTGATCGAGGTCGTCGACGGCTACGTGGTACACCGCCCCGCCAGCGACCGCCGGCACCAGATCATCGGCCGGCGGCTCGCCGACCTGCTGGAGAAGCACGCCCGCGAGGCGATGGCCCGCGGCTACGCCTGCCTGACCGTCGCGAACGCGGTCGACGTCCGGCTGCGCGACGTGCCGCTGCACGTCCGGCGGCCCGACGTGGTGCTCTTCCGGTGCCTCGACGAGGGCCACGCGCTGCGCCCCGACGACGTCGTGCTGGCCGTGGAGATCGTCGAGGCCACGACCGAGACCACCGACACCTGCGGCAAACCCAGCGAATACGGGCGGGCCGGGATCCTCTACTACTGGATCGTCCGGCTCGACCGGATCGGCGTCTGCGCCGTCGAGCGCTACCACCTCGACCAGGCGAGCATGACGTACAAGCACATCGGCACCCTGATGCGCGACGAGGGCGGCGCGCCCGAGGTCGGCACCCCGATCTCGATGATCATCGACTGGCCGGAACTCCAAGACTGACGGCGAGCCGGGCGGCGTCGAGCCGGGCCGGGCCCATGTAGTAGAGGACCGTTCCCGCGTTCAGTTCGGTCGGCCACGGCGGGTTGACCAGCAGCGTCGCGCCGTCGCGGGCGGCCAGCAGGGTCGCGCCGTGGTGGCGGCCCAAGACGGTCTGGCAGTGCTCGACCGTCACCGGCCCGACCGTGAGCGGCACCGAATAGGTGTCGGCGCCGCCGTGGGTCATGAGCTGGGCGTAGATCTCGCTGATCCCGGGGTCCTTCAGCTCCTCGGTGATCATGTGCGGGGTGTGCCACTGCACGCAGCGGATCCTCTCGCCGACGTACCGGACCTGCCTGACCCGCGCGAGATCGCGCAGCGCCACCACCAGATGCGCGGTGGTGGTCACGTGGTCGGCGGTCAGCGCGACGGCGAGGGCCTCGTTGTCGTCGCGGGCGTCGACCAGCACGCTGTGCGCCCTGTCGACGCCCGCTCTGCGCAGCGTCCTCTCGTCGGCCAGGTCGCCCCGGACGAACTCGACGTCCTTCTCGGGCATGGGATGGCTCTGGACGTCGTCCCAGGCGCAGACGACCACCTTCGTGCCGTCGGCGGTGAGTTCGTCCACCATCGTCTCGGTACGTCCCGGGCTGTAGCCCAGCAGCACGATGTGGCCGGACTCTCGCACCGTGATCGAGCCGTGCATGCGGCGTCCCCTCGTCCGTTCGATCCGGGTGGCGAGGCGGGTGAACAGCGTCGTCAGCGTGGCGATGCCGCCGACGATCACGTAGACCCCGACGGCGTGGCCCAGCGGCGATTCAGGGAACAGGTCGCCGTAGCCCACGGTCGAGGTCGTCACCACGAACCACCACCAGAAGTTGTCCGGCGAGGTGATGTCGGCGCCCGGTTCGGCCAGCGTCATCAGGGGCCAGCTCGTCGCGAACACCACGGCCAGCACGAGCACGGGAGTCCACCAGGTGCTGATCCGGGCTAGCAGCCGCGCGAGGAAGATCGGCATCTCAATCCCCATTCCGGTGCAGGTCACCTTATAGGCGACAAGCAGGAAAAGGTCCTCACAAATTGGACTCGGCACCTGGACTCGGCACATGGAGGAGCCGTGGACCTCCCGGCGGCGCCCGGGAGACCCACGGCCCAGCTTTTCGGGTTACGGGTAGGAGACCACCTTCGCGGGGATGGTCGCCGTGCCCTGGGCGGGTCCGCCGGTCGTGTTGATCACGTGGTTGATGATCCCGTTGCCGCCCAGCGAGACCGCCAGCAGGCTGTGGAACTTCACCGTGGACCTGATCGGCACCTCGAAGACCCGGTCGACCTGGATGGTCGGGTCGACGTTGAAGTAGCAGTAGGCGCCCATGCCCCAGCCCTCGTGGACCTGGACGTTGTCGCCCACCTTGTAGGCGGCCCAGCCCTTGACCGAGCCGTTCATGTAGGCGGCCTGGTTCGGCGGGTCGTACGCCTTCTCGTTCTGGAAGAAGATCGTCCGGCCGCGCTCGCCGTACCACTCGACGTCGTACTTGCGGTAGTGCTCGACGAACAGGCCGGTGGCCAGGACGTCGTCACCGTTCACGATCAGGCCGGTCTCGGCGGTGTTGACGTTCCAGCCGATGCCCTCGCCGTGGTCGCCGCGCCAGAGCCACGTGTGGTCGATGATCACGTCGTCGCTGTTGACGATGACGCTGACCTCGGCGTTGCCGGCGAAGGCGCCGCCGATGCGGACGAACACGTCCGACAGGGTGGTCGGGTTGGCGCTGTGGTCGGCCGAGGAGCCGGGCGGGCCGACCTCGATGAGCACCGGCGACTTCTGCGGTCCGGCGTCGATCAGGAAGCCCGCCAGGCGCACGCCGTCGACGTCGGCGACCTTCATCGCCACCGCGGCGTTCTCGGGGATGATCGTCGCCAGGCCGAGGCCCAGCACGACCGTGTTGGCCCGGTCGATGTTGATCGGGGCGCTGGTGCGGTAGATGCCCGGGGTCAGCAGCAGGTGCAGGCCCTGGGCGAGCGCCGCGTTGATGCGGGCGGCCGAGTCGCCGGGCTTGGCGACGTAGAACTGCGACAGCGGGAGCGAGGTGCCGGGGGTGGCGCCGTTCGCCCAGCTCTGGCCGCGCGCGTTGGTGCGGAGCGAGGGCACGAAGACGCGGTAGGCGCCGGAGCCGTCGACGTACAGGTAGGGCTTCTCCCGCGAGAGCGGGGTGTTCTGCAGCGTGGTGTAGACGGGCTCGGGGAAGCCGGTGGCCGGGGCGCCGTTGACGCCCGAGAACACCATGTTCCACACGCCGTTCAGCCAGCCGCCGATCGTGGAGTCACGGGTGTACCACTGCTGCTGCGAGTAGGGCCCGACGGTCCCGTCGATGCGCGAGTCGGCGATGTAGCCGCCCGACGCCCAGCCGTAGCCGGTCGGCGCGAGGTTCAGGTTGCCCTTGATCCACATGCGGCGGAACGGCGCGGCCTGCGAGACGGCCCACTGGTTGGTGCCGCCGGTCGGCTGCACCGACAGGTTCTCGGTGGAGCGCCAGAAGTTCTGCGTCGCGTTGCCGTTGAACCAGCCGGCGTCGACGGTGATGCCGCCGTTGATCGTGACGTCGCCGGGGTTCTGGCCGAGGCCGTAGATCGAGGTGTAGAACCCGACCTTGGCGTTCACGTTGTAGGTGCCCGGCTTGAACATGAACGCGTGGCGTCCGGTGCCGAACTGGGCCGACTCCTGCTGCGTGAACACCGAGTCGAGCTGGCTCTGGATGGTCGCGGCCGGGGTCGAGGGGTCGTAGACGTGGACGTTCGGGCCCAGGTCGCCGCCGCCCGTGATCGGGCCGCCCGGGTCGCCCGGGTCGACGGGGCCGCTGCCGGTGTAGACCGCCATCTCCCAGAGTGAGTAGCCGTAGCCGGTGCCGCGGGCGGTGCCGTACATGCGGATGTAGCGGCCGTTGCCGGTCACGGTGTGCGACTGCACGCCGCCGGTCGCCCCGGTCACCGTCTTCAAGGTGGTCCAGCTGGTGCCGTTGGTCGACGACTGGAGCTGGAATGAGGAGGCGTAGGCGGCCTCCCAGCGCAGGTCGATCTTGCAGACGTCCACGGCGGAACCGAGGTCGACCTGGACCCACTGCGGGTCGCTCGCCGCGCTCGACCAGCGGGTTCCGGTGTTGCCGTCGACCGCGGCCGAGGCCGGGAAGCCGGCGCCCTGGAGCGAGGAGGCGGTGGCGGTCTTGTTGAGCGCCGCGTTGGTGGTGCCGCAGGTGCCGCCGGAGGAGCCGTCCGGCCCGAAGACCTGGAACTCCCACAGCGAGTAGCCCCAGCCGGTGGCCCGGGTGACGCCCTGCATCCGGACATACCGATAGGTACCGCTCACGGACAGGGTGTCGGTGCCTCCGTCACCTCCGGTGACGCTCTGCAGATCCGTCCAGGAGGTGCCGTTGGCCGAACCCTGGATCTTGTACGCGCTCCCGTAGGCCCCCTCCCAGAGGAGGGTCACCTTGTTGATCGCCTGGGCCGACCCGAGGTCGACCTGCAGCCACTGGTCGTTGGTGTAGAGGCTCGACCAGCGGGTGCCGGTGTTGCCGTCGACGGCCGCCGAGGCGGGCGTGCCGCCGTTCTCGGCGGAGGAGGACGTCGCCGTCTTGCCCTGAGACAACAAGACGTCGGCGAAGGCGGGATTGGCCGGTAAGGCGATCAGCGTGGCGGCGGCGACCACCGACGCGGTGCCCAAGGCGACGAGCCTGGACAGACCTCTCATGCGTGTTCTCCACAGTGAAGGGGGGTGTGAAGGGTCTTTCTCAATGCCTTATTTCGATCCTTGATTTAACTTAACGGGAACATGGACGTCAAGGGGTAGCCTGTGGCGGTGACGACCTTCAACCCTGAATTGCCCGACGACGTCCGTGAGGTCCGCGAGTGGGTGCACGCCTTCGCCCGCGACGTCGTCCGCCCAGCTGGGAGCCTGTGGGACGACCGTGAGGAGACCCCGTGGCCGGTGCTCCAGGAGGCGGCCAAGATCGGCCTCTATTCGATGGATTTCTTCGCGACCCAGTGGTTCGAGGACAGCGGTCTGGGGTTGCCGGTCGCCTTCGAGGAACTGTTCTGGGGCGACGCCGGAATCGGCCTCTCCCTGACGGCGACGGGCCTGGCCGCCGCCGCGTTGTCGGCCAACGGAACCGACGAACAGGTCGGGACCTGGTTGCCGGTCATGTTCGGCACCCCTGACGACGTGGCGGTGGGAGCGTTCTGCGCCTCGGAACCGGACGCGGGCTCCGACGTGGGAGCGATCCGCACGTCGGCCACCCGCCTGCCGTCGGGCGATTTCCGGCTGAACGGGACCAAGACGTGGGTGTCGAACGGCGGCATCGCCGCCGTCCACATCGTGGTGGCGACCGTCGACCCGTCACTGGGCGCGCGCGGGCAGATGACCTTCGTCGTGCCCCCCGGAACCCCCGGCTTCTCCCAGGGCCAGAAGTTCCGCAAGCACGGCATCAGGGCCTCCCACACCGCCGAGGTGGTCTTGGACGATGTGGTGCTGCCCGCCTCGTGCCTGCTGGGCGGGGTCGACAAGATGGAGGAACGCCTGGCGCGGGCCCGCTCGGGCCAGAGCTCGGGCGGCCAGGCCGCGCTGCGGACCTTCGAGGCCACCCGCCCGGTCGTCGCGTCGATGGCCGTCGGGATCGCACGGGCGGCCTTCGAATACGCGCGCGACTACGCGCGCGAGCGGCGGCAGTTCGGCCGGGCCATCGGCGAGAACCAGGCCGTCGCGTTCCTGCTGGCCGACATGGCGACCCGGATCGAGGTGGCCCGCCTGCTGACGTGGAAGGCGGCCTGGATGGGCCGGCAGGGGGCCGGGTTCTCCCAGGCCGAGGGGTCGATGTCGAAACTGGTGGCGGGGGAGACGGCGGTGTGGGTGACCGAGCAGGCGATTCAGGTGCTGGGCGGGGCGGGCTACACGCGCGACCACCCGGTGGAGCGCTTCCACCGGGACGCGAAGATCTTCACCATCTTCGAGGGGACGTCGGAGATCCAGCGCCTGATCATCTCCCGAGCGGTCACCGGCCTCCAGGTCCGATGAACGACGTGCGCCTCCGAGGGGCTGGTGCGCTTCACCGCCGAACTCGACGTGGCCTGGCGCTACGACGGCGAGTTCGGGGGGATCTCCGACTGCTGCGCGCTGACCGTGGCCGGGCAGGACGCAAGGGCCTGCTACTACGCCGACTTCCGCGTCATCCGGGTGCGCGACGGGGTGACCACCGGCTGGCCTAAAACCGGTCGAATCCGGGCAGCCGGCGCTGCGATCATCCCGTATGCGGATCAGCGTGTACGACCTGTTCGACGACGTCGTCCCGGAGAGCCGGCTCTGGGAGCTCACCGCCGAAGAGTGGATCGATCTCGACGCGTCGATGCGTTCCGGCTACCGCCGGCAGGTGCCGCGTCGCGTCATGCTGATGGCGCGTCCCGCCCACGTCCTGCTGATGGCGTGCAGCAGTCGGGGTGAGTTCCGGGAGCGGGCGATTCCGCAGCTCGCGCGCCATCCGGTCCTGTGGCCGCTGCTGGTCGTCCGGGCCCTCGACTGGGCCGGGCCGGTGCGCGACTACGCCCGGCACATCCTCCTCAACGTCGCGACGCGGCCCGAGGCGGCGCGGCGCATGATTCCGACCGCCGTGCGGCTGCGCGGCAGGCGGGGCGGGGCCGATCTGCTCGACCTGCTCCACCCGGTGATCCCCTTGGACCGGCACGCCGACTTCGACGGGGCGACGATGCGGTTCGTCGTCGAGGAGCTGATCCGGCGAGGCGACGTCGAGGCCGTGCGCACACTGCATGAGCGGATGACCGCGCCGGGGGCGCTGCTGCGCGCGGCGGCGTACCTGATCGAGCGGAGCGACCCCGAGCCGTTTCTCGGGTCGCCGTTCGCCCCGATCAGGGCGCGGGCGCTGGTGCTGGCGCCGCATCGGGGCGGTGAGTTCCTCGGCGACCGGTCGAAGATCGTCCGGCTGACGGCCCAGGGGCTCGTCAGGCGGGCGGGGGGTGATCCCGCGCCCTGGTATCGCGCCCGGCTGGGGAGCGCCGTCTCGATCCTGGGGCTGGGGGAGAGCGGCGGGCCCGCCGACGCGGAGCTGGTCGTGCCGTTCCTGCGGGATCCGCGGGCGCGGGTGCGGGCCGCCGCCGTCACCGCCCTGCGGGTGTGGGGACGGCACGACGACGTCGCCGCGCTGGTGCGCGACCCGTCGCCCCGGGTGGTGCGGCAGGTGGTGCAGAGCCTGCGGGCCGCCGGGGCCGCGCCGGACTTCGGGCTGCTCGACCGGGCCGGCCCGCCGCACGTGCGGCGGGCCGGGCACCGCCTGCTCGCCGCCGCCGATCCGTGGACGCGGCTCAAGGCCGACCTGCTGCTGCTCGACGACCCCGACCTGGGGGCGGGCGCGGCGGCGGACCTGCGGGTGTGGTGCGAGCGGGTGCTGGTCAGGCTCTACCGGCCGTGCCCGGAACCGTTGCGGGAGGAACTGGCCGGGCTCCTCGCGAAAGCGCCGGAGGAGATCCGGGCGCGGGCGGGCTGGGTGCTCAGGTAGCGACCCGGCCGGCCAGCCGTTCGTAGCGCTGTTTGGCCGCCTGGGGCGAGCCGAGGCCCAGCGAGGTGGCGATCTCCTGCCAGGTCAGGCCGCGCCCCCGGGCGATCAGCAGCAGGCTCGCCTCCAGCTGGTCCATCTCTCCCCTGACGAGCGGCATCAAGGTCAGGGCCGCCGACAGGTCGGAGGTGTCGACTTCCGGTTCGCCGTCGTCAGGGGCGGCGGAACCGGCGGCCAGCATGGTCACGAGGCGGACCGCCTCGTGGGGGCCGAGGACCGTCGGGTGGACCTGACGGGCGCGCTGGGCTTCGGTCGCGGCGTGGCGGGTGGCGATGTGGGTGAGGGATGCGTACACGTCCACCAGCATGGCTCTTTCAACGAAACGTTGTCAACAGAATGTTGAAACATCGGATCGTTATCCTATTCAGGGGTGCATGATCCACTAGGGCCGTGTTACAAAATCCTCGATCGCTTCCGCGGACATCTGTCCGGGCGGCCGAGACGGGTGGCACCCCGTCTGGTCGTCCGGCCGCGCCGTGGCCGAGAGCACCGGGTTCCGCGTCCGCGGGGCCTCATCGGACGTGATCCCTGACACGGCAACATGCGCGGCGGCGCGCGCCTTGCCTGACGAGACCCCTCACTCGTTCAGGAAAGGACCCCATGTCCCCACGTCTCCGGCGATGGGCCACGCTCTTGTCGGCGGCGGCGCTGACGATCACGGGCACCGTGGTCGTCTCCGCCCCGGCCCAGGCCGTCGACATCCCCGCGGCCGACTACCAGCAGGTCCCGCTGGCCGTCGGCAGCGCGAAGCTCGGCGAGGCCATGTCCCTGGCCGTCCTCCCGAACCGGAACGTCGTGCACACCGCGCGCGACGGCTGGGTGCGGGTCACCACCCCGGCCGGCATCACCAAGAACGCGGGCAAGCTGAACGTCTACACCCACGACGAGGAAGGTCTCCAGGGGGTGGCGGCCGACCCGGCCTTCGCCACCAACCGGTGGATCTACCTCTTCTACTCGCCCCGGCTCGACACGCCCACGGGCGACGCGCCCAAGGAGGGCACGCCGGAGCAGTTCGAGGCGTGGAAGGGGCACCTGAACCTGTCGCGGTTCACCCTCAACGCCGACGACACCCTTGACCTGGCCAGCGAGAAGGTGATCCTCGAGGTCCCGAACGACCGGGGGCAGTGCTGCCACGTCGGCGGCGACATCGACTTCGACGCCGAGGGCAACCTCTACCTGACCACGGGCGACGACACCAACCCGTTCGAGTCGGACGCGTACACCCCCATCGACGAGCGCACCACCCGCAACCCGCAGTTCGACGCGCAGCGCTCCTCGGGCAACACCAACGACCTGCGCGGCAAGGTGCTGCGCATCACGCCGAAGGCCGACGGGACGTACACCATCCCCGAAGGGAACATGTTCGCCCCGGGCACCGCGGGCACCCGGCCCGAGATCTACGCCATGGGCTTCCGCAACCCGTTCCGGATGAGCGTCGACAAGGCGACCGGCATCGTCTACCTGGGCGACTACGGCCCGGACGCCGGCGGGCCGAGCGCCAGCCGGGGCCCCGCCGGGCAGGTCGAGTTCAACCGGGTGACCGGGCCCGGCAACTACGGCTGGCCCTACTGCACCGGGACCAACACGAGCAACGAGGTGTACAACGAGTACACCTTCCCGAGCGGCCCCTCCGGCGCGAAGTACGACTGCGCGAACGGCCCCGCGAACAACTCCTTCCGCAACACCGGCCTGGCGACCCTGCCCCCGGCCGTGCCCGCGTGGATCAAGTACGGCTTCGAGGGCTCCCCGACGGAGTTCGGCGGCGGCTCCGAGTCGCCGATGGGCGGCCCGGTCTACCGCTACGACGCCGGCCTGGAGTCGAACGTCAAGTTCCCGCAGTCGCTCGACGGCCGGTTCTTCGCCGGTGAGCTCGGCCGCAAGTGGATCAAGGCGATCGAGGTGAAGGCCGACGGCTCGCGCGGCGAGATCGCGCCCTTCCCGTGGACCGGCCAGCAGGTCATGGACATGGCCTTCGGCCCCGACGGCGCCCTCTACGTGCTCGACTACGGCAGCGGCGCCGGCGACCAGGCGATCTACCGCATCGACTACCTGGCCAACAGCAACCGCAGCCCGGTCGCCCGCATCGTCACCGACCGCATCTCCGGCGTCGACCCGCTGACCGTGAAGTTCACCGGCGACACCTCCTCCGACCCCGAGGGCAGCGCGCTCACCTACGCGTGGGACTTCGGCGACGGCGGCACTTCGACCGAGGCCAACCCGACCCACACCTTCGAGGACGAGGGCGTCTTCGACGTCGTGCTGACCGTGACCGACCCCGACGGCGCGACCGGCAGCACCAACGTCTCGATCCACTCCGGCAACACCCTGCCGACCGTCACCCTGAAGTCGCCCGTCGCGGGCGCCCTGTTCGACTTCGGCGACACGATCCCGTTCGAGATCGAGGTCACCGACCCCGAAGACGGCGACGTCGACTGCGGCCGGGTCGAGCTCGACTACGCGCTCGGCCACGACCAGCACGCCCACCTGATCACCTCGCGGACCGGCTGCACCGGCACGATCGTGGTGCCCAAGGACGGCGAGCACGACGCGGCGGCCAACCTCTACGGCGTCTTCACCGCCCGCTACGTCGACGAGGGCGGCCTGGAGAACACCCAGACCGTCACCCTCCAGCCCAAGCACCGCCAGGCCGAGCACGCCCACACCCTTCAGGGCGTGCAGGTCACCACGCCGGGCGGATCGGAGGGCGGCCGGGCCATCGGCCACACCGACAACAACGACTGGATCTCCTTCGAGCCGTACGCCCTCGGCAACGCCACCAAGATCACCGTACGGACCGCCTCGGGCGGCGTCGGCGGCACGATCGAGGTGCGCGCGGGCTCCCCGACCGGCACCCTGCTCGGCACGGTCGCCGCGCCGAAGACCGCCGGATGGGGCGACTTCGTCGTCAACACCGGCGACCTGACCAACGCGCCCGCCGGGACGACCAAGCTCTACCTCGTCTTCAAGGGCCCGGCCGGCGCCCTGTTCGACCTCGACTGGTTCGACTTCACCACCACCGGCGAACTCGACGCCACCACGGTCGAGGGCGAGGCGTTCACCTCGACGTTCGGCGTCCAGGACGCGCCGCACGGCAACGCCAGCGGCGGCAAGGCGGCCGGCTACACCGACCCGGGCGACTGGGCCGGCTACGCGCCGATCAACCTGACCGGCGCGACCACCTTCACCGCCCGCATCGCCTCCGGCGGCCCCGGGGGCACGTTGTCGATCCGGCACGGCTCGCAGACCGGCCCGCTCCTGGGCACGATCACGGTCGCCAACACCGGCGGCTGGGAGGACTACGTCGACCTGTCGACGCGGCTCACCAACGTGCCGGCCGGGAACGGGCAGCTCTTCCTCGTCTTCGACGGGCCGTCCGGCCGGGGCGCGCTGTTCGACGTCGACTACTGGACCCTCGTCAGGGAGCCGATCCCCGACGACAAGGTCCTGGTGTTCTCCAAGACGGCCGGGTTCCGGCACGGCTCGATCGGCGTCGGCCTCCAGGCCCTCACCCAGCTCGGCCAGGCCAACGGGTTCGAGGTCGTCAACTCCGAGGACGGCGGCGACTTCACCGCCGAGACCCTGTCGCAGTTCAAGGCGGTGGTCTTCCTCAGCACCACCGGCGACGTGCTGACCGACCCGCAGCAGGCCGCCTTCGAGGACTACGTCGACGGCGGCGGCGGCTACATGGGCGTCCACGCGGCGGCCGACACCGAATACGGCTGGTCCTACTACGGCGGCCTGGTCGGCGCCTACTTCAAGGGCCACCCGGCCACCCAGCCCGCCACGGTCGTCACCGAGGACCACGACCACCCGGCGACCGCGCACCTGGCGGACGAGTGGACGCGTACCGACGAGTGGTACAACTACCGCACCAACCCGCGCGGCTCCGTGCACGTCCTGCAGACGCTCGACGAGAGCAGCTACCAGGGCGGCGACATGGGCGCCGACCACCCCATCACCTGGTGCAAGACCCAGGGCGAGGGCCGCTCGTTCTACACCGGCCTCGGCCACACCGACGAGTCCTACGCCGAACCGGCCTTCCGGCAGCTGCTGCTCGGCGGGCTCGAATACGCCATGGGCCGCGAGGAGGCCGACTGCTCGGCCGACGCGACCGGCCCCGCGGTCTCGGCCGCCACCACCCCGGCCGCCCCCGACGGCGCGAACGGCTGGTTCGTCTCCACCGTGACCGTGACGATCACCGCCGACGACCCCTCGGGCGTCGACACGACCGAGTACCGCCTCGACGGCGGCGCGTGGACGGCGTACACGACCCCGATCGGCATCGCCGCCGACGGCCCGCACACCGTCGAATACAGGGCCACCGACGGCTCGGGCAACACCACGACCGGCACGCTCCAGGTCGCCAAGGACGCCACCGCGCCGCTCACGGCCGCCCAGTTCGCCCCGGCGAACGACGACGGCTGGCACAACGGCGGCGTCCCGGTCACCCTGTCGGCGGCCGACCCCGCCTCCGGCGTCGCCAAGACGGAGTACTCCCTCGACGGGGGCGCGTGGACCGCGTACACCGGACCGGTCACCGTCACCGGCGAGGGCACGCACGACCTGACCTACCGCTCCACCGACAAGGCCGGGAACGCCGAGACCGTCAAGGCCGCGGTCGTCCGCATCGACGGCAGCCGCCCGACGATCCTCATCTCCGGCCTCGCCGACGGCCAGATCTACGGCGACAGCCAGGACCTGCGCATGAACTGGCAGGCCGTGGACGCCACCTCCGGCGTCAAGACCCTGGTCGGTGAGCTCGACGGCACGGCCATCCAGCCGAACCAACTGCGTCCCCTGTACGAACTCGCGCTGCGCACCCACACGCTGAAGGTCACCGCGACCGACAAGGCGGGCAACCAGTCCGTCGAGACCGTCGTCTTCGGCGTCACCACCTCGACCAGGGACCTCGCCAACCTGATCGACCGCTTCACCGCCACCGGCCGCCTCACCCAGAGCCAGGCCGGCGACCTGCACAAGGAACTGACCAGGGCCCGCAAGGCCGAGGCCGACGCCGACGACGCCAAGACGATCAGGGCGCTGACCGACTTCAAGGACGAGGTCGCCGCCACCGACGCCGAAGCGGAGATCCGCGACGTGCTCACCCGCGACGCCGACGCCGTCATCGCCCGCCTCGGCGGCCAGCCGACCGGCAGCGCCTGCACCGCCACCTACCGCGTCACCCAGTCGTGGAACGGCGGCTTCGGCGGCGAGGTCACCGTGAAGAACACCGGCGGCAAGAAGCTGACCGGCTGGACCGTGACCTGGACCTGGCCCAGCGGCCAGACCGTCACCAAACTCTGGAACGGCACCCACACCCAGACGGGCGCCGACGTGACCGTCGGCAACGCCGCCTACAACGGCGCCCTGGCCGTCAACGCGCAGACGACCTTCGGCTTCAACGGGTCGTACCCGACGCTCAACACCGCCCCCGAGCCGACCTGCACGGCGGCCTGACCCCCTGACCGCCCGGCCTCCTCACCACCCCCCGCGGGGAGGCCGGGCCCTGGGGGGTGTACGCCCCGGCATGCCGGGCACGGGCCAGTCATGGCCGAAAAGCGTGGCATAGACGGAGAAAGCGAGATCGTCGCCGAACGATCGGGCGCCGACACCGAAACCCCCGACCACCCGATCCTCCGCGACCCCGAACCACTGGAGGAGACCGACGAGGGGCCGGACGCGGAAGACTCCGACATGCCCGAACCCGAACCCGAGGTCGGCCCCACATCATGATCTTGTGAAAGGCGAGCTGCCCGTCGACGGTTGCGCGACCAGCCCGTCGAGCCACTTCTCCGTTCGACTCCATCGTCAACGGCGGCCGCGACTTGGGCCAGGAACACGCGAGCTCCGCGGCGAGCCGCAGGCTCTCTTCTGCGAGCCCGTCCGCACCACACGCGGCCGGAACCAGCACACTGTCCTCGACCTCCGCGACGGCGGGCACGACCTGATCCCGCGCCCGCGCCCACAGTGCTTCGACGATCTCCTCGATGGTGGGCGGCGCGTCGAGGCCCAGCCGTGACTGCCCAGCCAGCCGCCGGCAGGCGTAGGGGAAGATCTCCGCGTGCCGGGCGAACGGGACGGTCTCCGGCATCTCGAAGCGGGTGAGCCGCTGGTCGAGCCCTGCACGAGCGGCCCGACCCGCCGCAGCAGCCGCAACGACCGCCAGACGGAGAAGCCGGGAAACATCCCGGCCCAGTCCCGGGTGACCTGCCCGGCGGTGGCCTTCACTGCCACTCCGCCAGCAGGTGGAAGTCGGGATGGACCAGCCACGAGGCCAGGAACTCCGCGTCGCCCACGTGCGAATACCGGATGTCTCCGCCGTGCATCGCATAACCGACCTCGTGGACGACGCCCCCGATCGACGCCACGAACGGCCGCACGGCCAGCATCCGCCGCCGGAAGTCGCCGGGCGCCCCGTCGGACACCCAGGGACGCGGTCCGAGCAGCCCGTCGAAGTCGACCAGCGCGTCGAGGCGGCGGGCCAGATCGAGGGCCGCCCTGCCGAGACGGGCCTCGTCCTCGCTCCACATCATGAGCTCCGCCACGGGCACCCTCGGCACCTGGGAGTAGTCGTCGCCGGGATCGGGCTCCCACGGACCGACCTCCATGTGGACGCCGGGCGGCGGCTCCGTCAGGGCGGGCGGCGCGAACAACCACAGGGTCAGTCCGGCGGCCATCACGCCACTACGGCGAGCAGCGTCGTCGCCGCGTCCGTCAGTTCCGCATCGCCGCTGACCACGGCCCTCCGGCGGCCCTCCTCCACGGTGATCCCCCTGCTGGCGAGCCGCCAGAACGTGTCATGGTCCATGGACACCTCGGCGGCCGGATCGCCCGCGCCCATGCGCCACCGGCCCGCCCGCCACACCGCCGACCACTCCCGCCCGCCGACCCGCAGCACCACGGACGTGCCCTCCGCCCGCACCAGACCGCGCAGCGCGAAGGGCAGCGCCCGCGCGAACGTGTCGGCGACCGGACCGGCGAGCTCCTCGCCGATTGCCCCCGGTCGGGAGACCGCGTCGCGGAGCTGCTGCTGGTGCACCCAGAACTCGGTGTACTCGCGCGCCACGTCGAGCCACGCCGGGCTCGGCACATCGGTCGCCGCCCACGAGACGTCCAGGTCGGCGGGGGCGTCGAGGTCCTTGCCCGCCCAGTACGCGTCGAGCTGGACCCCCAGGTGCCGGATCTGGTCGACCAGGACGGCGGGGGAGAAGGCCCGCGCCGCCCGCACGAACTCGTCGTTCACCCGCGCCAGGAAGTCCGGCAGCGTCTCGCCGTCGAGGAAGCCGTTTCCGCGATGGCCGTCGCGGCTGCCGGACAACCGCCGGGCGTAGTCGTGCACGACGTGGGCGACGACGTCGTGCACGTCCCAGCCGGGGCAGCCGGTCGGCCGGGTCCAGTCGTCCGGGGACAGTCCGCCGAGCAGGTCGAGGAGTGCCCGCCGCTCCACGGGAAAGAGGTGGCGCACGTCGACCGGGTCCCCGAAGATCGTCATTCGGCCACCTCCCGGACCGGCAGGATGATCGCCGACGGGTGGCCCGGGTCGTGGAAGACCCGCTGGTCGGCTGTCCGCAGCGTCGTGGCGGTGGCGCGCGGTTCGCCCGTTCCCGGGTTGCGGTCGTAGCGGGGGAAGGCGCCGCTGGAGACCTGGACGCGGAGGCGGTGCCCGCGCCGGAACAGGTACGCCGTCGGCCAGAGGCGGACCTCCACCGCCGTCTCCCGGTCGGCGTCGGCGACGCCGGTCAGGCCGTCGCACACGTTGGTCGAGCGGCCGTCCGGGCCGACGTCGCACAACCGGACGAACACGTCGGCGTGCGGGAGGCTGGAGCGGAAGTGGATCTCGGCGCGCACGTCGCCGACGACCTCGACGTCGTCGTCCAGCGGCGGGGTGGTGTAGGTCAGCACGTCGGCGCGGGCTTCCAGATCGGTGTTGTCGACGGGGCCCGACGTCACGCCGAAGGCCATCCGGACGCCGCCCACCGCCGGGGTCGGGTCGGCGGGGTCGTAGCGGTAGCCGTCGGGGGCCGATTCGTCTGGCGGGTCGGTCGACAGCCGCCCGCCTGCGTGGAGGTGGAAGCGCCGGTCGGCGTAGCCCGGCGGGGGCCATGACGGGAAGTCGCGCCAGTTCTCCTCGCCCATGACGTACAGGCGGACCGGGGCGCGCTCGGCCGGGGTCTCGCCCCGGGCCAGGGGCAGGGCGAACTCCAGGGCCTCGGTGGCCATGGCCGCCATGGCGTCGGGGGAGCTGTGCGTCCAGGGGCCGACCGTGAGGCGGGCGTCCGGGAGAGCGCGGAAGTCGCGGAGCTGGCCGGGGAGGAAGATGTCGTACCAGCCGCCGACCGTGCTCACCGGCACGCCGCAGCCCGCCACCCGGTGCCGGTGGTCGGCCGGCCGCCAGAACGGGCTGTCGGTGTCGTGGACGAGGATGTCCTGGAGGTAGTCGCTGCGGTGGCCCAGCGCGGCGGTGTCGGCGCGGTTCAGGGGGAGGGTGCGCAGCGCCCGCTGGAGGCGGCGGCCGCCGAGCAGCATCCGCAGCAGGAAGAACGGCCGTTCCTGTACGCCCACCATGACGCCCCACGAGAACGGCGTCTCCAGCGAGAAGCCGTCGCGGCGCAGGAACTCCAGGGTGAGCGCCGACTCGGTGACCCCGGGCACGAGGGCCTTGACCTGCGGCGGCAGCGAGTCGGCCACGGCCCACTGGGTGAATCCGAGGTAACTCATGCCGTACAGGACCATCGACTCGCCGAACCACGGCTGCCCGGCCACCCACTCGACGGTGTCGAGGCCGTCGTCGCGCTCCCGCCGCAGGGGGTCGAAGTCGCCGCCCGAACCGAACGTGCCTCTGGTGCTCTGGACGACCGCCTGGAAGCCGCCCCTGACCAGCGGATCGACGAGCTGGCGGCCGGTCCGCCGCCCGTAGGGGGTGCGCACCAGCACGACCGGCCGGCCGTCGCCGTTCGGGGGCGCCCAGCGGTCGGCCAGCAGGACGGTCCCGTCGCGCATCGGCACGCGCAGGTCACGCTCGATCGGCTTCATCGGCCACCCCCGTGTTCTTCGGTGAACCAGCGTCGCAGCCGGTCGAAGATCGCGTCCAGCGCGCCGTTGCCGAGACCGCTCTCCAGGGTGCCCTCGCAGAAGCGCTCGCCCCGGATATAGGCGGTGGCCAGCCGGGCGGCGTCGGCGACCGGCGCGCCGGCCAGCCCCCGGCCCTCGGGATGGAGCGGAGTGTCCCGGCTCCACGTGCCCCAGTCGAACGGCACGACCACGTCGAGCTCCGCCAGCAGCCGCACGACCTGCCAGAACCCTTCGGTGTAGCGCGGGTAGGGCAGCTGGTGCTCGGGGGTCTCCCAGGTGACGGCGCGGTCGGCGGGCGTGAGCGCGTCGACGGCGGCGAACAGCCGCCGCCACCGTTGCGCCGGATGCGCCGCCAGCCCGGCGGCGATGTTCTCGTCACTGGTCACGACCTCGGTGAAGGCCGTCCGTACCTCGGGCGTGAACGTCACGAACCGGACCTCCTCGACGCCGGTCGGCGCAGCCCGCAGCGCCCGGACCGCGATCGCGGCGGCGTCGCCGGGCGGCCAGCCGCCGGCCCCGGTGGAGATCGCCGGGAACGCCACGCTCCCGGCCCCCAGCTCGCCGGCGATGCGCAGGCTCTCCCGGTAGCAGGAGGCCAGCAGCGCCGAGCGGTCCTCGCCGGCCGACCACACCGGCCCGGCGGTGTGGATCACCCACCGCGCCCGCAGCTCGCCGCCGGTGGTGGCGACCGCCCGTCCGAAAGGCAGTCCGTTCCTGTACGCGGACGCGCGCAGCGCCCGGCACTCCGCCAGGACGGCCGGGTCGCCACGCCGATGGACCGCGCCGCCCAGCAGCGACGGATCGGTCGCGTTCACGATGGCGTCGGCGTGCTGGGTGGTGATATCGCCGTGGACGACGAGCATCCGCATCCCCGCAGTCTGCCTCAGCGCAGCGGCAACGCCGAGAAGTCGTGGTCACGCCACAACGACCGCGAGGTCTCCTCCGGATAGGCCACGACCGCCGACGGCGTGCCGAAGACCTGGGTGAGCCGCTCTTCGTTCGTGTACGCGGCCCAGCCGGGGTCGCCGTGGGCGGCGAAACCCGTCCACGCCCCCCGCATCCGCGCGGAGAGGGCCACCGCCTCCGGCGACGGCTCGCCGATCAGCATGGCCGTCTGCCCGCTGGTCAGGTTGCCGAACACGAGCGGCACGTCGAGCCCGTGACAGGCCCCGAGCACGCCGCCCATGCCGGGCGCGCCCCAGGCCAGCTCGAACAGATGCGCCCGCCCGCCGCCCGCGACCTGCGCCTCGGCCAGCCGCACGCTCGGCATGCGGAACAACCAGTCGGCGTTCACCAGCTCGTACACCTCCTCGTCGGAGGCCCCCGGAAACGCCTCGCGGTAGCGGGCGTGCGGCGCGAGCACCCGCAGCGCCGTGTCGGCCTGCTCGCGGGTGACCTGGCCGAGCACGCCGTCGATCAGGCTGAACAGCCGGTGCTCGTCGCGGGTGTGCCCGGCGAGCAGCGCGACGTCACGCCCCGCGCCGCGCGCGAGCGCCTCCCACGGCGTCGAGGGCAGCACCTCGCCGTCGACGACCGGCGCGAACGGGATCGGCCGATGCGTGATCACCCCCCACTCACCCATGTTGGCGAAGACCGCGTCGCCCACCGCGGGCATCAGGTCGGGCGGCACCTCCGCCATCCCGCCGACCGTCGGCGCGACCCCCGCCTCGGCCGCGAACGCCGCGCCGATGTCCTCGGCGAGCTCGGGGGAGAAGAACGTGCCCGGCACACTCTGCGCGATGGCTCGCCGGAACAACCCGGCGGCCTTCGGCATGGCGAGCAGCGCGGCGACCGACCCGCCGCCCGCCGACTCCCCGAACACCGTCACCTTGGCGGGATCGCCGCCGAAGGCGCGGATCTCGTCCCGCACCCACTCCAGCGCCGCGACCTGGTCGAGCAGCCCCCGGTTGGCCGGAGCACCCTCGATGTGCGCGAACCCCTCGACGCCGTGCCGGTAGTTGACCGTGACGACGACCGTCCCGGTCGAGGCCAGGTGCGCGGCGTCGTATTCGGGCAGGCCGGAGTGGCCCATGGCGTAACCCCCGCCCGGGATCCACACCATGACGGGGAGCTCCCCGTTGGTGTCCGGGGTCCAGACGTTGAGCGTCAGCCAGTCGTCGCCGATGTCGTTGGACGTCCCCAGCACGCCCGACTGCGGAGGCGGCGGCCCGAAAACGAGAGCGGGACGCGTGCCCTCCCAGCTCCTTGTGGGCCGCGGCGCCTGGAACCGCAGGGCGCCGACGGGCGGCTCGGCGAACCGGACCCTGCGGAAGACGGCCAGGCCCGCTTCCCTGACGCCGCGCAGGAGACCGGCGGTGGTGCTGACTGTGGACGGTTCGCTGAAGACCATGCGGCCGACCCTGCCAACAGGCGGGGAACCCGGGCAAAACATTTAGGGCCACTTCGGCTAGCTTGCGGAGCATGAGACTGTTCAGCCGGGCGGGCAGAGGAGCCGTCAAGGTGCTGTCGCCCGCCGACCTCGATCGGCTGACCCAGGCGGCGACCGATAGGAACTGGAGCGGCCGGGGCCGTCCCGACTGGGTGGCCGCGCATCGCGCCCAGATCACCGAGATCTACCTGACGTACCTCACCGAAGACCAGCCGAAGGTGTTCCGCTGCTCGACGACGGTTCTCCTCCACGACGGCGGCGGCGGGCACTTCTCCCTCGACATCGCCAAGGCCGACTTCGCCCGGCTGCGGGACGCGCGCACCAAGACCGTGATCGACCTCGCGCACATCCCTCTGGACGCCGCCCAGCAGGAGGAGTGGGACCGCGCCTATCCGAGGTGAGACCGGGCGTCCCGCCAGGCGGCGCACACCTGACGAATTCGGGCCGGGAGCGGATCTCGATTCTGGGATCCACCCCCGGCCGCGTGTGCATGGCCGGTTAGACGATGGTGCAGTTCGCGCCGTTGAGGGTGAAGGCGGCTGGTTTGGCGGCGTTACCGGTGTGGTTGGCCTGGAAGCCGATGTCGATGGAGGCACCTGGTGGGAGGGAGCCGTTGTAGTTGACGTTTCGAGCGGTGACCTGGCCACTGGAGGGGCTGTAGGTGGCGTTCCAGCCGCCGGTGATGCTCTGCCCGCCGGGGAGGGTGAAGACCAGGGACCAGCCGTTGACACCGGCATTTCCGGTGTTGGTGATGGTGAGATTCTCGGTCAGGCCGTTGTTCCAAGCGTTGACCGTCGCGGTGACACGGCAGGCGGACGATCCGCCGGGTGACGGAGACGGTGTCGGAGACGGCGAGGCCGGGGGCTCGGTCGGGCCGCTGAACTGGGTGAAGAAGTTCCAGACGACGCCCGGGACCCAGGTGCGTGAGCCGCTGTCGCCGCCGGCGCCGTCCTGCGGGGCCGCGATGTGGCCTCCGTCGAAGGCGGCCCAGACGACCGGGTAGCCGCTGCGGCAGCCGGAGTAGGTGGTGACGCGGTGGGTGAGGCTGCCCGCGGACGGCTCCGGCGGATTCTGGGCGGTGCAGCCGTTGTTCGTCACGAATCGATTGCGCAGGGAACGGCCGGAGGCGATGTTGTCACCGATGCCGTGCACGCCCAGGTAGGCCACCGGCTGGGTGCCGCCGCTGCAGCCGCTGAGGGTGCCGGGGGAGGACTGCACCGCGACGGCGCGGAAGATGTTCGGGCGGGCGCAGGCCAGGGCGAAGCTCATGGCGCCGCCGTAGCTGAAGCCGACGGCGAAGCGCTGTGTGGTCTCCACGCACAGGTCGGACTCGATGCGGCGGAGCATGTCGTCGACGAAGACGAGGTCTTCGCCGCCGGAGTTGGCCCAGCCGTTGCCGATGCCCTGCGGGGCCACGAAGATGGTGCTGTTGTTCGACAGCCGCAGCAGCCCGTAGTACGACCAGACATCGCGTTGCACGGTCTGGCCGGTGGCCACGTCGGTGGCGGTGCCGCCCCACCAGTGGAAGCCGAAGACGATCCGGTAGGCGCGGTTACGGTCGTAGTTGTCGGGGATCCGCACGATGTAGCTGCGGGTTTTGCCGCCGCTCTGGATGGTGTTGGTGCCGTTGACCAGCGTGGGGGCCTTGCCGCAGCCGGCGGTCGACGCCAGCAGGGCGCTGGAGGCGGCGGACGCGCTGCTGCTCAGCACAGCGGGGATCGTGGTCAGCACGAGAACCGCCGCCAAGGCGATGGCGGTGAAGAAGGACGTGCGCACGGACATCACGCGGCTCCTTCCGGCATTCGATGTTGCGCAGGAACGGACAGGGAAACCATGTACTGCTCCTTGGTCAGGGGGAGCGTTCACAGGACTGCCCCGTGAGCCGGCGTACGCCGGCAGGGGCCGGTGGCGGACCTCGCGGGAGCAAATGGGACGCGGTCAGCTCGCGCTCAGGTTGAATCCTTCGATCAGATCACGGTGCAGGGCACGCCGTTGAGGGTGAAGGCGCCCGGCTCCGCGGTGTTGCCGGTGTGGGTGGCCTGGAAGCCGACGTCGATGGTCGCGCCCGGGGCCAGCGTGGCGTTGTGGCCGACGTTGACCGCGCTGACCTGGCCGCTTGAGGGCGAGTAGGTCGCGTTCCAGCCCGACGTGATCGTCTGCCCCGACGGCAGGGTGAAGACCAGCGTCCAGCCGTTGACGGCCGAGGTGCCGTTGTTGGTGATGCTGATGTTGGCGGTGAAGCCGTTGTTCCAGGCGTTCATCGTGTACGCCACCCGGAACTGCCCGCCGCCCCCACTCGGCGAAGGCGACGGCGTCGGAGTCGGGGTCGGTGAGGGGAGCGGGCCCGCAGTGGTGACGAAGGTCGTGATGCTGCGGGCGGGCAGTGAGACCGTCAGGGAGCCGTTCGTCATGGCCGTCGTGCCCTGGGGGGCGACGGTGCGGTTGGCGTCGGTGACCCAGGAGGAGGCGCCGGTGGCCGAGCTCCCGGCGATGGTGAATTGCTGGCTCACCGCTGAGGTGTTCTTGTTGATGGCCACGATGACGACGGTGCCGCCGCTGCGGTAGGCCGACACGTAGACGTTGGAGGCCGGGTTGGCGGTCGCGCCGATGCGGACGTAGCCGGGGCGGACGAAGCGGGAGTAGTGGGCCATCATCGCGCCGCGTTTGCTGACCGTGCCGTCTTCGCGCATGGGGCCGTAGCCGCGGCGGATGTACCACCAGACGTACATCTGGAACTCGGCGTCGACCATGGCGCGGTGGATGTGCTCCCCGACGTCGAGCGCTTGGGGCCACAGGTCGGCCGAGTCGCTGCTGTTGGGGTGGTAGACCTCGGTCATCCACAGCTCTTTGCCCGCGCCGCGCTGCTGGAACAGGGGGTAGGGGAAGTTGGCGTAGGAGGTGCCGTACAGGTGGGCGCCGATGATGTCGACGTTCGCCAGGGCGGTGGCGTCGTTCAGGATCGGGTCGGACATGCTCTTGACGTACTGGAAGGATTCGGGGGCGATGACGCGGGTGCTGATGGAGCCGGCGTTCTCGCGCAGGAAGCGCAGCATCTCGGTGGAGGTCCACCATGTCCAGTCGTGGGCGTAGTCGGGTTCGTTCTGCACCGAGATGGCGTACAGGTTCACGCCGTTGTTGCGCAGGTGGGTGGTGAAGTCGTTCAGGTGCTGGGCGTAGGCGGCATACGCGTTGTAGCGCAGGCGTTTGGCGTTGGTCTGGCTGCCGCGCGTGAACGTCTCGATCATGGAGGCGGGCGGGTTCCACGGCGAGGCGAACACCAGCACCCCGAGTTCGGCCGCGCGCCGGGCGGTGGCCAGGTCGCGGCTGAAGTCGGCGGAGCTTTCCGGGACGGGGATGCGCAGGACCGAGAAGCCCAGGCGGCCCTCGCCGGTGCCGAACGCGGTCTCGCGCTGGGCCGAGGTCAGGTCGCCGATCCAGGCGGCGTGGGCCATGCCGCCGTATCCGCGGATCGTCTGCCGCTGCGTTGAGGGGTCGATGACCGCGGTGGCGGCCGCCGCCTCCGACGCCCCGACGACGGTCGCGGCCGCCGTGATGACCGGCAGGGTTCCCATCGTGGTCAGCACGGCTCTGCGGCTCAGCAGGCTCCGTCGGCCGTTCTCGGGCTCGTTCTGATCGTCCATCGTCACGTCTCCGGCGTCGCGCTGGTTCTGTTTCTCTCACCTGAGCGCCCCGTCACGATGAGCGTCAAACAGCAGCCGAGCCGACCGGTCGCCAAGCTGTGCGGATGGCGAGGACGGGCTGAAAATTTCACGAAAATAAGCGGGTTACAGGGCGAAAATCAGTCTCGCGGTACCGCCGTGCTGCCCCGGACCATCAGTTCGGTGCCCAGTTCCACCCGCCGCTGCGGCAACTGCTCTCCCGAAGCCAGCTTGACCAGCATCTCGGTGGCCGCCGCCCCCATCTCGGCCAGGGGCTGGCGGACGGTGGTGAGGGGCGGATTGACCCACTTCCACGGAGCCATGTCGTCGAACCCGACCACGCTGAGATCGTCGGGGATGCGCAGGCCGAGCTCGTGGGCGGCCCGGTAGACGCCGATCGCCATCCCGTCGTTGGCCGTGAAGATCGCGGTCGGGGGGTCGGCCAGGTCCATCAGGTGATGGGTCTGCACCACCCCGTCCTCGATGTTGAACGACCCCGGGCGGATCAGTGCGGGATCGGCCGGAAGCCCGGCCGCGTCCAAGGCCGCGCGGTAACCGTCGAGGCGGGCCCGGCCGGAGAAGGCGAACTCGGGGCCGGTGATCATGGCGATCCGGCGGTGGCCCAGTTCGAGCAGGTGACGGGTGGCCTCCAGGCCGCCGCTCCAGTTGGTCGCCCCGACCGACGGCACCCCCCGGCCGGGATCCCCGGCCGGATCGAGCACCACCAGGGGCATGTCACGCGTCGCCAGCAGGACACGCTGCTCCTCGGTCGGGCCGGAGAACACCGTGATGACGCCGGCCGGACGACGGCCCAGCACATCCTTGATCCAGCGCTGCCCCGGCACGTGCTGACCGGAGAGTTCAGAGACGATCACGTTCATGCCGTGGTATCCGGCCACGTCCTTGACGCCCTTGATGATCTCTATCGGATATTCGCCGGCCAGCTCGTGGAAAACGACCTCGACCAGGCCCGCCGGCTTGATGCGACGGCGCTGCCGCCGCAGCCCCCGCTCCCGGATGAGCCCTTCGACCAGCGCCCGGGTCTCCGAGCCGACCTCGGAACGGCCGTTGACGACCTTGGAGACGGTCGCGACCGACACACCCGCCAACTCGGCGATCTCGGCGAGGGTCAGCGCTTCGGCAGGAGCGAGATCAACCTGAGGGGCATCTTCAATCGACGTCATGCCGGAAGTTTACGGGCATACTTTCGGCCGAAAAATGGCTTCGTTTCCGCTGTTCTCTGCGCTGAACGCGCGCGGAGGGCCGATATCCGTCCGAACGCGGTTCTGAAAACTATCGAAATTTGTCGGAAAGATTTCACTGACCAGGCGTGCTGGTCGCTCGCGGCGAGTCGGAGCATCTTCGAAAATTCTCCTGAAGTAAGACCGAAACCAATGGTTGCCAACAGGTAACTTCTGTGAAATTTTCACATGCGCGGGCAGAGTGACGCGATCTCCACCCGGGCGAACACCCAGGCCGGCACCGCGTTCACGACCACCCCCAGGTCAGTGAGGGCGGCGACTCGTTGACCCTGACTGGACCGTCGGATGTACTCCGCGACAACGCACCACCCCGAAGGAGCGCCCTGGAGACCTGAGATCAGAAATGTTTGCGATAACAGTGCGCTCCGAGGCTCTGCCTTCCGACCCCTTCAAGGAAGCGGCATGCTCCCACCTGCGATCCCGACCATCGCTTTCTCGGTCCGACGAACCCGCGCCGTCCCTGACATCGCGGTCCTCGGGACGGGCGTTTTGACGGTTGCTGCTCCGTTGATCTCGGCTGCCGCCGCCAGGCCGAGCGGATACTTCGGCGCGGTGTACCTGATGAAGCCGGACGCCGCCGAACCGCGCCAGCGTCACCACCCGGTCGCGGGGGAGACACGGTGGATTCCGGCGCCGGCCGGCCGGTCCGGGACCGGCACCGGGATGTCCATCGTCTCTCTCAGGAACGGCGCGCCGATGGCGGCGACCATCAGCGCGGCGACCTCACCCCCACCGACGCCGACCGCATCGTGGACCACGCGATCAGCCGGGGCCTGGAGATCCACGGCCGCGCCCCGTTCCGGCAGGCGCGGTATCCGTGCGCTTCGAGCCTGCGCAGCAGGATGATCAACGGCTCGATCCCGGCCGGAGACACGGCCACGCCCTTCGCCTTCACCCTCGACGAGACCACCCGCTCCCGCGTCTGATCTTCCGCCCCGGCAATCGTGCACATCAGTAGAAAGGGATTACCTGTGACCCTGAGCCGCAGGCAGTTCGGCAAGACCGCCCTGACGACGGCCGCCCTCGCGACCGCCGGCGTGGCCGGCTTCCCCCGCGCCGCGTGGGCGGCCAACACCGCCTACGTCTTCGCCTACTTCACCGAGACCCCCAACCAGTCGGCCTCCAACTACGGCCTCCACCTGGCCGTCAGCCGCGACGGCCTCAACTGGTCGCCCCTCAACCAGAACAACCCCGTCGCCACCCCCACCGCCGGGCAGCAGGGGCTACGGGACCCGCAGGTCTACCGCAAGGTCGACGGCACCTTCGTGGTCGTCGCCACCGACCTCAAGGGTCTCAACTTCGGCACCACCAGCCAGTATCTGCACGTCTGGGACTCGGTCGACCTGACGAACTTCACGGGTTACCGCCGCCTGCGCATGCACACCACCAGCGGCCACACCTGGGCCCCCACCGTCTTCCGCGACAACTCGCGCGGCCAGTACGGCATCGTCTACTCGTTCAACACCGGCGGCCGCGACATCCTCGCGGTCAACTACACCAGCGACTTCCAGACGGTCAGCGCCCAGCAGACCTTCTGGAATCCCAGCTTCAACGTCCTGGACGGCGACATCGTCGTCGACGGCGCGACCACGTACCTCTATTACAAGAACCTCAACGACGGGAACCTCTACGGCGCGCGTTCGTCGACCGGCCAGCCGAACAGCTTCACGACCTACACCAGCGGCATCCGGATGGGCAACGCGATCGAGGCGCCGCTGCTGCTGAAGACCAACGAGGGCGGCTGGCGGCTCTGGGGCGACTCGTTCAGCCCGGTCAACAACGACTACTACCTGTGGACGTCGTCGAACATCGGCGCCAACTCCTGGACCGCCGCCAACCAGCGCGACTACACCCCGCCGCTGAACTCCAAGCACGGCTCGATCGCCGGCATCACCGACGCCGAGTACAACGCGCTGGTCTCCCGGTGGGGGCTGCCGAGCTGGGTGCGGCTCAAGTCGTACAACTTCCCCGACTACTTCGTCCGGCACGCCAACCGTGTCGGTCGCATCGACCCCTACCCCTTCGACCCGCACCGCGAGCAGCTGTGGCGCATGGTGCCCGGCCTGGCCGATTCCAACGGCGTCTCCTTCGAAGCGATCACCGCGCCGGGCAACTTCCTGCGGCACAACAACTACGCGATCCGGCTCGACCCCAACGACAACACGGCGACGTTCCGCGCCGACGCGACCTTCCACCGGGTTCCCGGCCTCGCCGACGGCAACTGGACGTCGTTCCGGTCGCACAACTTCCCGACCTATCACCTGCGGCACCAGGGCTATGTGCTGCGCATCGACCCGGTCAGCGCCTCCTCCAGCGCGGCGGACCGCCAGGACGCGACCTTCCGCATTAGGTCATGAGTCGAATGTTATCGCTAACAGTGTGCCGTCGAAGCTGACGCCGGTCAGCCCATGAACTGGTCCCGGCCGCGTCGAGGGGGGAGCGCTCAGCGCGGCCGGGACCCCTCCACATCCATCTTCACCGCCCGAAAGGGGCGACCCGTGAGACCACTCCTGCGCCGTCTGGTCGCGCTGACCATGAGCGCGCTTCTGCTGGTGACGCTGGTGCCGGCCTCGGCGAACGCCGACAACCCGATCGTGCAGACGATCTACACCGCCGACCCCGCGCCGCTCGTCCACAACGGCCGCGTGTACCTCTACACCGGTCACGACGAGGACGGCTCCACCTACTTCACGATGCGCGACTGGCGCGTCTACTCCTCCTCCGACATGGCCAACTGGACCGACCACGGCTCCCCCATGAGCCTGTCGACCTTCTCGTGGGCCGACGCCAACGCGTGGGCCGGCCACGTCGCCTACCGCAACAACAAGTTCTACTGGTACGTCCCGGTCCGCCAGCGCTCCACCGGCCGCATGGTCATCGGCGTCGGCGTGTCGAACAGCCCCACCGGCCCCTTCACCGACGCCCTGGGCCGCCCCCTGGTCGACAACAACGAGATCGACCCCAACGTCTTCATCGACGACGACGGCCAGGCCTACCTCTACTGGGGCAACCCGCGCCTCGCGTACGTCCGCCTCAACACCGACATGATCAGCTACAGCGGCGGCATCAACTACATCTCCCTCACCGCCGCCGGGTTCGGCGCGCGCAGCGGCAACGCCCAGCGGCCGACCCTCTACGAAGAGGGCCCCTGGGTCTACAAGCGCAACGGCTTGTACTACAACGTGTTCGCCGCCGAATGCTGCGGGGAGTTCATCGCCTACTCCACGGCTCCCAGTGCCACCGGGCCGTGGACCTACCGGGGCACCATCATGCCCCGCCAGGGCGCGAGCTTCACCAACCACGCCGGCATCGTCGACTTCGCGGGCGGGTCGTACTTCTTCTACCACAACGGCGCCCTGCCGGGCGGCGGCGGCTTCACCCGCTCGGTGGCGGTGGAGAAGTTCACCTACAACTCCAACGGCACCATCCCGCAGTTCAACATGACCACCGCCGGTCCGCCTCAGGTCGGCACCCTCAACCCCTACACCCGCCAAGAAGCCGAGACCATCGCCTGGGCCACCGGGGTGGAGACCGAACCCGCCAGTGAGGGCGGCATGAACGTCGCCTACATCGAGAACGGCGACAACATCAAGATCAAGGGCGTCGCCTTCGGCACCGGCGCCTCCTCCTTCACCGCCCGGGTCGCCTCGGCCGCCGCCGGTGGACGCATCGAGGTCCGCCTCGGCTCGGCCACCGGCACTGTCGTCGGCACCTGCACCGTCCCCGGCACCGGCGGCTGGCAGACCTGGACCACCGTCACCTGCCCCGTCACCGGCGCGACCGGCACCCGTGACCTCTACCTGCGCTTCGCCGGCAACAGCGGCAACCTGTTCAACTTCAACTGGTGGCAGTTCACCGGCGGCGGCAGCGGCCCCACCGAACTGCTCACCAACGGCACGATGGAGAACGGCACCACCGGCTGGACGACCTCCGGCGGCACCCTGTCCTCCGCCACCCCCGCCTACGCGGGCAGCCGCTCCCTGCTCAACACCGGCCGCACCGCCGCCTGGCAGGGCCCCAACCAGAACGTCACCAGCCAGCTGACCAACGGCAAGAGCTACACCACGAGCGTCTGGGTCCGCTCGCAGAGCGGCACCCCCAGCGCGAAGGCGACCCTCGCCATCACCGCGAACGGCACGACCAGCTACTTGCAGCTCACCCCGACCGCGGCGATCAACACCGGCGGCTGGACCCGGCTGACCGGCACCACGACCGTCTCGTGGACCGGCACCCTCACCAACGCCTCCTTCTACGTCGAGACCACCGCCGGCACCGACGGCTTCTACATCGACGACGCCTCCTTCCAGTGACAGGAGCAGTGACATGTCCTTACGCAGAACACTGCTGACCGCGATCACCGTCGCGTCCCTCGTGCCTCTCGCCGCCGTGCTCACGCCCACCGCCGCCACCGCGGCGGCCACGGCCGGGTGCGGGCGGACCCCGACCCTCGCCAACGGCACCAACACGATCCAGAGCAGCGGCAAGACGCGCAGCTTCATCGTCCGCATCCCCAGTGGTTACGACAACCGGCGGCCCTACCGGCTGGTGTTCGGATTCCACTGGCGGGGCGGCACCGCCACCGACGTCGCCACCGGCCAGACCGTCCAGCGCGACGTCTGGTCCTACTACGGTCTCCAGCGCCTGGCCGGCGAGAGCACGATCTTCGTCGCGCCCCAGGGCATCGGGAACGGCTGGGCCAACTCGGGCGGCGAGGACGTGACCTTCGTCGACGACATGCTGCGCCGCATCGAGGGCGACCTGTGCGTGGAGACCACACAGCGCTTCGCCCTCGGCTTCAGCTACGGCGGTGCGATGAGCTTCTCCCTGGCCTGCTCCCGGCCGGACGTCTTCCGGGCGGTCGCCGTCTACTCCGGCGGGCGGCTCAGCGGATGCAGCGGCGGCACCCAGCCGATCGCCTACTTCGCCGCGCACGGTCTGCGTGACGGCGTTCTGAACATCTCGGGTGGACGCTCGATGCGGGACCAGTTCGTCCGCAACAACGGCTGCACCGCGCAGAATCCGCCCGAGCCCGCCCAAGGCAGCCTGACCCACCGCACAACCACTTACTCAGGCTGCGCGTCGGGCCGTCCCGTCACGTGGGCCGCCTTCGACGAGGGCCACATCGCGGCCCCGCAGGACGGAGCGAGCGGCGACAGCGGCTCCCGTACGTGGTTGCCCGCCGAGACCTGGCGCTTCTTCACCCAGTTCGGCGGCAGCGGTGGGAACCTGCTGACGAACGGTTCGATGGAGAACGGCGCCACCGGCTGGACGACCTCCGGCGGCACCCTGTCCTCCGCCACCCCCGCCTACGCGGGCAGCCGTTCCCTGCTCAACACCGGTCGTACCGCCGCCTGGCAGGGTCCGAACCAGAACGTCACCAGCCAGCTCACCAATGGCAAGAGCTACACCACCAGCGTCTGGGTCCGCTCGCAGAGCGGGACCCCCAGCGCGAAGGCGACTCTCGCCCTCACCGCGAACGGCACGACGAACTACCTCCAGCTCACCCCGGCCCAGGCGGTCAACACCGGCGGCTGGACCCGGCTGACCGGCACCACGACGGTCTCGTGGACCGGCACGCTCACCAACGCCTCCTTCTACGCCGAGACCGTCGCCGGCACCGACGGCTTCTACATCGACGACGCCTCCTTCCAGTGACAAGCACCGCCGGGCCCGCGAAGCGGCTTCGCGGGCCCGGCGGCCTCGAAAGGATCACCATGGAAGGAACCACGCCGTGAGGTCGTGCCGCGTAGGGGCCGCGGGCCGCGAACGTCCGTGTGTCATCAACCGTGAAGGGCGCGCGTTCGACCTGTCGCCGCTGACGGCGGACATCGACGGCGCCTTCTCCGCGGTCAGTGGGACAAGGGCAAGTCCTGCGGTACCGGCACCCCGGCAGGGGTGGCGACGGGCCGGGGCGCCCAGGCCTGTCTGCGTGCGGGGACGTGGCCGAGGTGGAGATCGAGGGTCTGGGACGTCAGCGTCAGTGGGTGGGACAGGCGTGACGTGCCGTGTCGATCACGGTCTGCATCTCGGTGGCGGCGAGCTGGGCGGCGTCCAGGCCCATGGCGGCGAAGGCGCCGGAGATCTCCAGGGAGACCAGCCCGTGGAGGCGCGACCAGCACAGCACGCCCAGACGCAGGGCCAGCGGGCTCATGCCGGGGGGCGCGCCGATGGCCTGACCCCATCTCACCAGCGATTCGTCGAGCGGGGTCGTGGTGTGCGGGGTCGGCTCGGCGATCTCCTGGAGGGCGGCGAGCAGTTGCAACATGCCCTGGTTGACTCCCGCGACGCCCTCGGGGGTGTCCTGTGCGGTGGCCGAGCGGTCGGAGAAGAGCATCGCGTAGCGGCGGGGATGGGTGAGGGCCCATCGCCGCCACGCCTGGGCGATGCGGGCGATCCGGGCCGGGGCGTCGAGAGGAGGTTCGGTGCGGGCGGCGGCGGCCGTGGTGGAGCCGAGGTCGGCGTAGGCGTCGACGACCAGGGCTTCCAGCAGCGCCTCGCGTGAGGGGAAGTAGCGGTAGAGCGCCGGCGGGCTCATGCCCATGGCCTTGCCGACCGAGGCGATCGAGACGTCGGTGACGCCGCCGGCGTCGAGGAGTTCGAAGGATCGCTCCTTGATCTCCTTGATCGTCTGCTGCCGCACCCGCTCGCGTCGGCTCGGGTTCTCGGTCACGGACACGGGCTCAGTGTAGCCACTTTACGATCGCTACGATCAGACACTAAAGTTAATGGTCGTAACGAAAACTACTTGGCATCACTCACGCAAGGAGCCCTCATGGCCATCGGAAAAGACCCCGCCCCCTGGGCCGACCGCACCGGACGCGTCATCATGGCCGTCAACGCCGTCGCCACGCTCGCCGCGTTCGCGGGCGGGCTGTTCATCACCGCCGAGGTCGCCGACGAGCGAGTCATCACCGAGGCCTGGCGCACGCTCGCCTACATCGTCTTCGCCGGCATCTGGGCGATCCTCGCCGTCGCACCCCGCCGCCAGTGGGGCTTATGGGAGCTGCTGCTCTTCCAGAAGGGAGGGATCACGATCTACAGCTTCGTCATGTGGCACCTGCCCGACGCGCCCCGGACCGCGTTCATCGACCTCGCCGTCACCGTCACCACGCTCATCGCCTACGTGCTGTGCCGGGGCTGGAGCAGCTGGCGGACCGGCGCCGCCGTGTCGACCGCATAACTCAAGACCGTCCACCGCTACCGCCCGCGCCTGCGCCGCGTGGGCGGTTTTCGGCGTTGCCAAATTCACAAAACAGACATCAATCCCATGTCTAATCCCATGCTGCACGTTTCTGATCCCGATAAGTCTGTTATGTACTCCGACTATTGCTTGATTAATCCCATGTTTGTAGCCTGGCGGTGTCACCGGCCGGAAAACCACGGGTCGATCGCCAGGTGATCGGCGCACCGACGGTCACGGGGGCTGCGGTCGACGTCGCGCCCGGCTCGGCGCTCACCCACTGGACGATCACTGCGGCCCACCCGCGCCGCACGGAGTCTGAAGGGACATTCGATGTCCGATTCCCCGTATCACTTAAGCCGCCGGAGCGTTCTGGCCGCCGCCGTTGCCACCACGGCGGCGACCCTGCTCAAAGCCGGCCCCGCCTGGGCCACCGAAGGCCCGCAGAGTTACTCGCCGACCTGGGCGTCGGTCGACCAGCACCCGCCCGCCGCCGAATGGTTCCAGGACGCCAAATTCGGCATCTACTACCACTGGGGCGTCTTCAGCGTCCCGGCCTTCGCCAACGAGTGGTACCCGCGCAACATGTACAACAACGGCTCCGGCGAGAACAACCACCACCGCGCCACCTACGGCGAACCGGCGGCCTGGCCGTACCACAACTTCATCAACGGAGCCCGCGACAGAGCCGGCAACTGGGTGCAGTTCGCGCCCCGGCTGCGCTCAGCCGGAGGCAACTTCGACCCCGAGGAGTGGGCACAGCTGTTCGTGGACGCCGGCGCGAAGTTCGCCGGCCCGGTGGCCGAGCACCACGACGGCTACTCGATGTGGAACAGCAGCGTCAACGAGTGGAACTCCGTCGCCACCGGCCCCCGCCTGGACCTGCTGCGGCTGCACGCCGACGCCATCCGGGCCAAGGGGATGAAGCTCCTGGTCGCGATGCACCACGCCTTCAACTTCACCGGCTTCTACCAGTGGGCGCCCCAGCAGTCGGCCACCTCGCTGCGCAAGCTCTACGGCCAGCTCGACCGCGCCACCGAAGAGGTGCTCTGGTACGACAAGCTCAAGGAGATCATCGACGGCTACCAGCCCGACATCATCTGGCAGGACTTCGACCTCAGCCGCATCGCCGAGTCGCACCGGCTGAACTTCCTGTCCTACTACTACAACCGCGCGGTCGCCTGGAACCGCGACGTCGTCGCGACGTACAAGGACGGCTTCAACACCCGCGGCGAGGTCTACGACTTCGAACGCGGCGGCCCCGCCGGGATCCAGACGCCGTACTGGCTGACCGACGACAGCGTCTCCAGCTCCAGCTGGAGCTACACCAACGGCCTGGGCTACTACGCCTTCCGCGCCGTCCTGCACGCGCTGATCGACCGGGTCAGCAAGAACGGCAACATGCTGCTCAACATCGCCCCCATGGCCGACGGCACGATCCCCTCCGCGCAGCGCACCCTGCTGCTGAACATCGGCGACTACCTGCGCCGGTTCGGCGAGTCCATCTACTCCACCCGCGCCTGGGCGGCCTTCGGCGAAGGACCCACCCAGATGGGCGGCGGCACCTTCCAGGCGCCGCGGGAGGGCACCAGCGCTGACATCCGGTTCACCCGCAGCAAGGACAACCGTGTCCTGTACGCCACCGTGCTGGGGTGGCCCGGCAGCCAGCTGCACATCTCGACGCTTGGCTCCAACCGCATCAACCTGGGCTCGCTCACCTCCGTCCAGCTCCTCGGCTCGAACGCGGGCTCCTACGTCAACCTGCCCACCCGGAACCAGGACGGCAGCGGCCTGCACATCACCATGCCCTCCTCGTCCGCGCCGTTCTCCGCCCCCGCCTACGTCGTCAAGCTCACGTTCTCGGGCACGATCCCGCAGCTGGGCTCGGGTCCGACGCCGACCGGCTGGGTGCGGATCAGCAACGCCGCCAACGGACTGGTCCTGGACAGCGGCGGCAACGTCGCCTCCGGCTCGAACCTCAAGCAGTGGACGTCCGACGGCTCCACCAACCTCCAGTGGCAGCTCGTCGACCTCGGCAGCGGCTGGTACCGCATCGTCAACCGCACCAACGGAATGGTCATCGACAGCTGGGGCGCCGCCAGCGGCACCTTCTGCCGGCAGGCCGCCTGGAACGGCAACAACAACCAGCAGTGGCGGCTCAGCAGCCTGAGCAACGGGCGCTACCAGATCATCAACCGCGGCAACGGGCTCGCGCTGGACAGCGGGGGCGACACCACGGTCGGCTCCTCGGTGAAGCTGTGGACACCGGTCTCCAGCCCCAATCTCGAATGGACCATCACCAGCGTCTGATCACCAACACCTCGTGGAGGCTCGATGAAAGCCCGCAGGACGATGGCGACGGCGCTGAGTCTGTCGCTGTTCATCAGCACCTTGATCTCCCTGGTCGCCCTCACCGCCGCCGCCCCGAGCGCGGTGGCCGCCGACTCGCGCAATCACCTGAACTTCAACCGAGGCTGGAAGTTCCTCCGCAAGGACGTCTCCAGCGCGTCGAACGTCGGTTTCAACGACGCCTCCTGGGTCGGCGTGGGCCTGCCGCACAGCTTCGACGCCCCTTACGACGTCGGCGGATCCAGCGGCGGCGACTCCTTCTACGTCGGGCCCGGCTGGTATCGGAAGACCTTCGACGTCCCGGCGGAATGGGGCCAGAAGACCGTCGAGATCGAGTTCGAGGGCGCGGCCAACGTCGCCGACGTCTGGGTGAACGGCACGAAGGTCGGCACCCACCGAGGCGGATTCACCGGTTTCACCTTCGACATCGGCAGACTGCTCAGGACCGGCTCGAACCTCATCGCCGTCAGGGTCGACAACGGGTGGAAGGCCGACCTGGCGCCCCGGACCGGCGACCACCAGTTCATGGGCGGGCTCTACCGTGACGTGTTCCTCAACGTCACCGACAAGGTCCACGTCGCGTGGTACGGCACGTTCGTCACGACGCCGGCCCTGACCAACCCGATCTGGGACACGAGCAACGCGGCGTACTACCGGAACATTGACCTCAGCCAGTATCCGAGCACGTCGGCGTTGCAGGCCAACCTCGACGCGAGGCGGTCCAACGTCCGGGTCCAGACCGAGGTCCGCAACGACCGGACCACCTCCGCGAGCGTGCTGGTCCGGCACGTCGTGACCAGGAAGGGCGCCACCACGGCGCTCGCCACGTTCAGCTCCGCCACGCGGACTCTGGCGGCCGGCCAGACCGCGACGATCGACGCCGTCAGCGGCGGGCTCGGCGACACGAGCGCGATGGTGCAGAACCTCAGCCTGTGGGCGCCCGACAACCCCGCGCTCTACACCGTGACGACCTCCGTGCTCGTCGACGGCGCGCAGGTCGACGACTACCAGACCGTCTTCGGTTTCCGCAGCGCCCAGTGGAAGGTCGACGGCTTCTACCTCAACGGCCGCAAGACCCTGCTCATCGGCGCGAACGCCCACCAGGACCACGGCGGCTGGGGCAACGCGGTGACCAACGCCGGGCTGCGCCGCGACGTGGAGATGATCCGCGAGGCCGGGATGAACTTCATCCGCGGTTCGCACTACCCGCACGACCCGGCCTACTCCGAGGCGACCGACGAACTCGGCGTCATGATGTGGGCCGAGAGCGACTACTGGCACACCGCGACCGCGGGCCGAGAGGGTTCCCCGGTCGGCAGCGCGACCGACTACCTGAAGGACGGCTACCCGCAGAACTCCTCCGACCAGTCGGCCTTCGAGCAGAGCGCGCTCGACCACCTCGGCGCGATGATCCGGATGGAGCGCAACCGTCCGTCGATCATCAACTGGTCGATGGGCAATGAGGCGTTCTTCACCGCGTCGGGCACCATGTCGAAGGCCAAGGCGCTGGTCAGCAAGATGCGCGACCACGCCCACCTGCTCGACCCGACCCGCAAGGCGGCGATGGGCGGCGTGCAGCGCAACGCCTTCGACCAGCTGTCGATCGCCGACATCGCCGGCTACAACGGCGACGGCGGCAAGATGACCAACACGTGGATGCCCAACATCGTCAGCGAGTACGGGTCCTACACCTCCGACCGGCCGGGCCTGTACGCGCCGACGTTCGGCGACATCGCCGATCCGTCCAACTCCTCGCGGTACCGGCTGACGACGGGCAGCGCCGGTCTGGCCATCTGGGCCGGCTTCGACCACGGCACGGTCTTCGGCGCCAGCCTGGCGCGGATGGGGATGGTCGACTACTACCGGCTGCCCAAGGCGCAGTGGTACTGGTACCGGGCCAACAAGTCCCTGTGGACGGGCCTGACGCCGGTCAACGACTCCAGGGTGGTGGCGCGGGAACAGTCGGTGTCCGGTACGGCCACGAAGATGTCGCTCGCCGTCTCCAAGTACGGCGGCACGACGATCGCCAACGACGGCGCACGAGACACGCAGCTGGTCGTGACGATGCTCAACGCCTCCAACCAGTGGGTGAACCAGACCAGGCAGGTCACGCTCACCGTCACCAGCGGTCCCGGCGGGTTCCCGGGCGGGAAGACGTACACGTTCGTACCCGGCCGGCAGATGTTCGACGGCAGGGCCGCGATCGAGTTCCGCTCCTACTTCGCCGGCACGACCACCATCACCGCGAGCTCGTCGGGGCTCCCCGACGCGACCCTGCAGATCACCACCTCCGACACGGTCGGCGCCGGGTCGGAGACGGAACCGCCGTACTTCGGTGACTCCAGCCGGTGGGGCGAGGCGATCTCGACGGTGGGCCCGCCCGTCGCGTACACGACCGACAACCAGGCGGTCGCACACCCGATGGACGCCACGTCGGAGCTGAGCGGGCGCGGCAAGGCGCTGGCGGCGGACGGCGACCCGTCGACGTCGTGGGCCGCCGGGGCGACCGGCGCGAACCAGAGCGTCACGGTGTTCCTGGAGCAGGCGCGGCACCTCTACAAGGTCGCGGTCGCCTTCCCCGACGGAGCCCTGCCGTACACCGTGTCGGTGCGGGGCGCGGACGGGACGTGGACCGACGTGGTCCGCCACACCTCCGCCACCGTCGCCGCCCGTCCGGTCGAGGACTCCCTCGACGGCGTGTACGCCGAGTACGTCCGCGTCTCCTTCCCCGACCTCGGCTCCGGCCAGCGAGCGGCGGTCAGCGAGCTGACGGTCCTCGGCAACCTGGCGATCTCGCCGCGTTACGCCGCCGACGGCGCCTACCTGTCCGACGTCGTCGACTTCTCCGGCGGCGTGACGACGGGCTCGGGAAGCAAGGGCAAGGACCAGACGAGCACCGGCGGCAGGCTCACTCTCGGCGGTGTCTCCTACGACAAGGGCATCGGACTTCAGGGCGCGAGCTCGGTCACGTACACCACCTCGGGCCGGTACTCCCGGATCGTCGGTGTGGCCGGTATCGACGACGCGGTGACGGGCGGCGACGCGACCTTCCTGATCTACGCCGACGACCAGCTCGTCTACACCAGGAGGATGTCGTCGTCGACCGTGCTGAGAGAGCCGTTCGACCTGTCGATCAGCGGCGCGACGAGGATCCGGCTGGTGACGGACGCCAACGGATCGTCTGCCAACGACTACGTCGACTGGGCGGACGTGCGGCTCATCGGGGCCGTGCGCGATCTCAGCAGGGCGGGGACGGGCCTGGTGACCACGTTCGCCGGCCTGACCGACCAGTTGCAGGCCGGGACGCCCTATCGGGCCGGCGTGACGGTGGCGAACACCGGAGGCTCCGCGCGCAGTGTTCGGGCCGGCATCACGCTCTACGACTCCCAGGGGGCCGTGGTCGACAGCCGGGTGAGCCAGGTGTCGGTCCCGGCCGGCGGCCGGGCCACCATCAACCTCACCCTGTCGATGCCGAACTCCATCGCCGGCCGGTACGCGACGGTCGTCGTCTCTGATCCCAGCACCCTCGCCGCCCTGTCGGCGGCGGCGTGGCTGGGGCCGGACCCGGCGAGGTTGACGTACACCCCGCCCGACGTCCCGACCTGGACCGCGAAGGTGGACGGCGAGAGTTCCTCGATCGTCAAAACGGGGTCGTGGGCTCGGTGGGACACCAGCGCTGCCTACCAGGGCACCGAGACCTTCGTGAACACCTCGGGCGCGACGATGTCGTACACCTTCACCGGCGCGTACGCGCGGATCGGAGCCAAGTTCGACGGCAGCCAGCACGGATTCACCGTCTACGTCGACGGCACCCAGGTGGCGACGGTCTCGACCCAGGTCGGCGACGGTAGCAACACCTACCGCGTCGCCTGGACCTCCAACCGGCTGACGACGGGCCAGCACACGATCCGCATCGTCACGACCGGAAAGGCCGGCATCGACTACTTCGAATCGGGAGTCGCGGCCTCGACCTAGCCGAAACGGGTGTCAGGGGGAGGCGGTGAACAGGTCAGCCTGGACGGGTGGTGCCGCGCACCACGAGGCTGGTCGGCATCACCTCCTCCTGCACGGGAGTGTCGGAGTCGGCCAGACGGCGCAGGAGGGCGCGGGTCGCCTGGGCTCCCAGTTCCTCCAGCGGCTGTTCCACAGTCGTGAGGTCCATCAGGGCCGCCATGTCGTGACCGTCGAAGCCGACCAGGGAGATGTCCCATCCCGGCCGCAGGCCGGCGGCCCGCATGGCGCTGATGGCGCCGAAGGCCATCTCGTCAGACATCGCGAACACCGCCGTGGGGGGTTTGCGCAGCGCCATGAGCTGGTTCATCGCCTTGACCCCGCCTTCGACGGTGAAGTTGCCCGGAACCTCCAGGAGCCGCAACGAGCGGATGCCGGCCTCGTGCAGCGCGTCGACGTATCCGAGATAGCGGGGGTGCTCCAGGACCAGGGGGTTGCGGTGGTCGCGGCCGTAGATGAGGCCGATGCGGCGGTGGCCCAGTTCGATGAGGTGCTCGGTGGCCGTGCGGGCGCCGGCGCGGTCGTCGATGAGCAGGCTGGTGGCACGTTTCGCGCGGGTGCCGATCACCGCGACGGGCACGTGCAGGCGGGTGAGCCCCTTGACGTCGCGGCTGCCTCCGGCGACCGACATCACCAGGATCGCGTCGACCCTGCTGGCCAGCCGTTGCCAGTGCGGCTCGGGATGCGGGTCGCTGGGGTCGCCGAGGGCGTGCACGAGCATGTCCATGCCGCTGGGGCGGAGTTCCCGTTCGATGCCGCTCATCATGCGGCCGAACGACCACCGTCCGACCGACGGCAGCACGATGCCGATCGTGTTGGTACGGCCGGTGGACAACGCGGCGGCGGCCGAGCTGCCGATGTAGTTCATGCGGTCGGCGACGTCGAGGATGTGCCGGCGGGTCTCCGGTTTGACGAGGTCGAGTCCGCGCAGGGCACGGGACACCGTGGCGACGGACACGCCCGCCTCGTGCGCGATGTCGCGGACCGTCACACTCATCGATCTCCCACTCTCTGCGCGGTTCCCGACCACCATTGTGGCGTCAGTGCGGCGTCAGCCGGGAAGGGCTCGGCTCCGCTGCTCGCGTCCGGCCGCGCCGTAGGGCCAGTCGTTCACCGGCGGGGCGCTGGCCTCGTCCAGCCGGCGCAGGTGATCGTAGTCGAGCGTCACCCGCGCCGCGCCCAGGTTCTCGGTGAGCTGGGCGAGCGTGCGCGCCCCGAGGAGGACGGACGACACGACCTCACGCGCGGCCACCCAGGCGAGGGCGACCTGTGCCATGGTGGCGCCGATCTCGTCCGCGACGGCCTGCGTCTCGGCCAGGATCCGCCAGACCCGCGGGTCGGCCGCCCGGGGCGCGTACGCCTCGATGCCGCGGCCGGGGTCCTCGCCCAGGCGGGTGGCGCCGGTGGGCACGGCGTCGGGCCGGTACTTGCCGGAGAGCCAGCCGCCGCCCAGCGGAGACCAGGCCAGGACGCCCAGGCCGTTCTCCTGGCAGGCCGGGACGATCTCCCACTCGATGTCGCGGACGAGCAGGCTGTAGCTCGGCTGCAGGGCGACGAGCGGAGCCGTGCCCAGCCGCCGGGCGAGGTCGGCCGCCTTCTGCACCTGCCAGCCCAGGTAGTTCGAGACGCCCGCGTAGTCGACGCGTCCGCTGCGCACCGCGTCGTCGAGGAAGCCCAGGGTCTCCTCCAGCGGTGTCATCGGGTCCCACGAGTGCACCATGTACATGTCGACGTGGTCGCGTCCGAGGCGGCGGAGCGAGGCGTCCAGGGCCCGGCGCAGGTGGCGGCGGGAGGCGCCCTCCGCGGCGAACACGCCGGTGGCGGGGAAGCGGCCCTTGGTGACGACGACCATCTGGTCGGTCAGGTCGGAAGGCCGGGTGGCCAGCCACTTCCCGACGATGGTCTCGGCCGCGCCGGCGCCGTAGACGTCGGCGCAGTCGATCAGCGTGCCGCCGTGTTCGGCGAAGTGGTCGAGCTGGGCCAGGGCCTCCGGCTCGCCGGTCTCGCCGCCGAACGTCATGGTGCCCAGGCCGAACCGGGAGACCACGCAACCGCTGGCGCCGAGGGTGGAGTACTGCATGTGGACGTCCTTCGGGGGAGAGGGGTCAGCGACCGGTGATCCGGTGGCGGTCGACGAGCCGGTTCATGACCTGGTCGAGGACCGGGTCGACGGTGCGCCGGGCGGGGTCGGCGTCGTGCCAGGCCACGATCTCCGCCGCGCCGCGCGCGAACGGGACGGCAGCCGCGAAGCCCGGCACCACCCGGCGCAGCTTGGCGTTGTCGAAGATCATGGTGTTGGCCTTGTCGCCGAGCAGGGCGGCGCCCCATTCCGGGTCCGCCGCCGCGATCGCGGTCGAGGGCACGTGCACCGGCCGGGGCCGCACGCCCGCGGCCCGCGCCATGACCTCGTAGATCTCGTTCCAGGTCAGGGCCTCGTCGGAGGTGATGTGATACGCCTCGCCGATCGTGTGCGGCAGGCCGAGCAAGCCCACGAAACCGCGGGCGAAGTCGCTGTGGTGGGTGAGGGTCCACAGGGAGGTGCCGTCGCCGGGCACCACGACCTCCGCGCCGCGGCGCATGCGGTCCATGACGGTCCAGCCGCCGTCGAACGGAGTCATGGTGGGGTCGTAGGTGTGCGACGGGCGCACGATCGTGACCGGGAAGTCGTCGTCCCGGTACGCCGCCATCAGCACGTCCTCGCAGGCGATCTTCGCCCGCGAGTAGGCCCAGTACGGGTTCTTGAGCGGCGTCGACTCGGTGACGGGCATCCGGGCGGGCGGCGTCTGGTAGGCCGAGGCCGAGCTGACGAAGACGTACTGCCCGGTGGCGCCGGTGAACAGGTCGACGTCGCGGCGCACCTGGTCGGGGGTGAAGCCGAGGAAGTTGACGACGACGTCGAAGGACTCGCCGCCGAGCGCCGTGCGCAGCGCGGCGGTGTCCCGCACGTCGCACCGGACCAGGCGGGCCCCGGGCACCGGCCGGGCTGTCGACCGGGCCCGGTTGACCAACGTCACCTCGTGTCCCTGCGCCAGCGTGAGCCGGGCGCAGGAGGCGCTGATGATTCCGGTGCCCCCGATGTAAAGGATCTTCACTGCTGCCTTTCCTTGGTCCTTGGAGTTGTCAGCCCTTGACGCCACCGGCGGTCAGCCCGCTGATGATCCGGCGCTGGAAGAGCAGGACGAGGATGACCAGGGGAACGGTGACCACGACCCCGGCGGCCATCTGGGTCCCGAACGGCTGGTCGAACTGCGAGACCCCGGTGAACTTGGCGATCGCCACGGTCACGGGCTGGACGTCCGGCGTCTGGGACATCGAGTTGGCGACCATGAATTCGTTCCAGGCGGAGATGAACACCAGGATCGCCGTCGTGAACACCCCCGGCACGGACAGCGGCAGGATGACGTGCCGGAAGGCCTGCGACGGTGTCGCTCCGTCGGTCCGGGCCGCCGCCTCCAGCTCCCACGGCATGGCGGCGAAGAAGGTGGTCAGCACCCACACGCCCAGAGGCAGGCTGAACCCGACATCCGGGATGATCATACTCTGGTAGGTGTTGATCCATCCCCAGTCCGCGAACAGCTGGAACACCGGCGAGAGGATCGCGACGCCCGGGAACATCGACATCGCCAGGAAGAAGCCGAGCACCAGGTTCCGCCCGCGGAACTTCAGGCGGGCCAGCGCGTACGCGGCGAAGACGCCGATCACCATGGAGATCACCGTCACGCTCGCGCTGATGACGAGGCTGTTGCGCAGGGCCAGGGTGAAATCGCTCCCCGAACCGAAGACCGCGGCGTAGTTCACCAGTGACGGGTTGGCCGGCAGCAGCCGGTTGTCGAAGATCTCCGCGGGCGGCTTCAGGCTGGAGACGACCATCCACCCGAACGGAGCGAGGCAGAACACCAGGACCAGCCCGTTCGCGAGCAACAGGCCGGCGGTCCCGCCCCACCTGCGGACCTCGTGCGCGGTCGTGCTCATGTCCGGTCCCTTCCGAGGGCGCCGGCGCCCAGCAGCCGTACGAACAGGAACGCCGTGACGAAGATGAGGAGGAAGGTCAGGGTGGAGAGGGCTCCGCCGTACCCCGGTTTGAGGTCTCCCAGGCTGGCCCGCACCACCAGGATCGACAGGGTCGTGGTGTCGTTGGCGCCGTTGGTGAGGATGGCGGGCAGGTCGTACAGGCGCAGGGCGTCCAGCATCCGGAACAGTACGGCGACGACGAGCGCCGGCTTGACCAGCGGGAGCGTGATGTGGCGGAAGCGGTGGAGGACACCCGCGCCGTCGATGCGCGCGGCCTCGTAGACCTCCTTGGGGATGATCTGGAGCCCGGCCAGGATGAGCAGCGCGACGAACGGGGCCGTCTTCCAGGTGTCCGCGAAGACGATCGCGAACTTCGAGGGCCATTCGGCGCCCGTCCAGGTGACGTCGGCGCCGAACAGATGGTTGACGATGCCGCGCGGGTCGAAGGCCCAGCGCCAGAGCACGGCCGCGACGGCGGTGGGGATCGCCCACGGCACCAGGACGCTCGCGCGCAGCAGGCCCCGGCCGCGGAAGCTCCGGTGCATGATCGCCGCCATGCCCAGGCCGATGAGCACCTCCAGGACCACGGTGACGACGGTGAACAGGAAGGTGACCCGGAACGCGGCCCAGAAGTCGGCGCCGCCCGCGCCCCACAGGGCCCTGGCGTAGTTGTCGAACCCGATGAAGGCCGCTGGTCCCATCGGCCGGTCGTCGAAGAAGGACCCGTACACGGCCCTGAGCACGGGATAGGCGATGACCAGCAGGAGCACCGCCACCGACGGCAGCAGCAGCCGGAAGGCGAGCCGCTCGGGCCCCATGAGCCGGGGTCGCACGGCGCTCGGTCGTGTCGTGTTCATGATGAGCGGCTCACCGACCGGCTACTGCGCGATCGCGGCCGAGAGCTGGGAGGCCATGTCCGTGATGGCCTGGTCCACACTCTTGCCGCCCTGCAACGCCGCGTACGCGTTGGTCTGCACCGCCAGCGTGACCGCGTTGTAGTCGGCGGTGCGCGGGCGCGGGGTCGCCGTGGTCAGCGACTGCTTCAGCGTCGGCAGGTACGGCGACTGCGCGATCAGTTCCGGATCGTCGTAGAGGGCGGCGCGCACCGAGGCCTGGTTCATCTTGGCGACCACGAAGCGCTGGGTCTCCTCGGACTGCATGAACGCGATCCAGTCCTTCGCGGTCTCCTTGTGCTTGGAGAAGGCGGACACGACCAGGTCGATGCCGCCCAGCGAGGAGGACCCGGGGCCGTTGACCCCGGGCAGCAGCGCGGTGCCGAACTTGTCCTTCACCGCCGAGTCCGCCGCGCCCGCGGAGGTGTAGACGTACGGCCAGTTCCGCAGGAACATCAACCGGCCCTCGACGAAGGCCCGGCGGCTCTCCTCCTCCTTGTACGTGATCGCGTCCTTGCTGATCTTGCCGTTCTTCATGGCGTCGACCAGGGTCTGCAGACCGGCGCGGGCCTCGGGGGAGTCGACGGCGACGGTCTTGCCGTCGTCGCTGAGGAACGCGCCGCCCGCGCCGTTGACGGCCTCGGCCGCGTTGACCGTCAGGCCCTCGTACTGGGCGAACTGGCCTGCGTAACAGGACATCTCCGGCGTGAGGTGCTCGTCGCAGGCGGCCCACATCTCCGCCCACGTGGTGGGCGGCTCGGGGACCAGGTCCTTGCGGTAGAAGAGCAGGGCGGCGTTGGTGATGAAGGGCGCGCCGTAGAGCTTGCCGTCGTATTCGGCGGTCTGCACCGCTGTGGGCAGGATGTCCGGGCCGCCGAGTGCGGCCTTGTCCAGCGGTTCCAGCCAGCCCCGTGAGGCGAACTCCGACGTCCAGACCACGTCGGACCACAACACGTCGTAGGCCGAGCTCTTGGCCTGGAAGTTCTGGACGAAGGACGCGCGCTGGTCGTCGGGGGAGGCCGACAGCTCCAGCATCTTCACGGTCTCTTGCGGGTGCGCCTCGTTCCACTTGGCGAGGAGCGTGTTCATCTCGGCGGTGAAGTCCTTGCCGGACGCGAAGACGATCGGTCCCCGGCCGGGGCCCAGGCCGCTGTCGTCCGAGGCGGCCGGCGTGCCGCCGCCGCACGCGGACAGCAACATCGTCAGGATTCCCGCGCTCGCGCACGCCGCGAGCCGTGTCTTCCGGAACGTCATGGTGTCCCTCCACAGGGAACGAGGGGGATGGGGGGAAGCGGGCCGGTGGCGTTTCGCCTGAGGGGTGTGCACCGCGAGGACCGCTGGGAACAGGACCGTATGCAGCAATGTAACCGGTGTCAAGTAACCGGTGTCATTCGCTCCGGTCGAGAGGAGCCCCCCATCGCCGCAGGTCGTTTCTGCATGCTCCACCCCGCCGTGGATGGGTGGTGGACCTCATGGCGGCGAGTCGGTAGCGCCGTGCACACTAGGGCGAAAGGTGCAAGAAGTCGGAGAGGGGACGTGATGGTCTTGATCGCCGACAGTCTGCCGGCCTATACGCCGCCGGGGCCGGTCCTGCTCGTCTCGGACACTCCCCTCATCTGGGCTCTCACGGCAGTGCTGGTCTTGACGATGCTCGCGGTCGGCGCCTTCCGGGTCGTCTCCGAGAACGAGCGCCTGGTGATGTTCCGGTTCGGCCGCCTGGCCGCGGTGAAGGGCCCCGGCCTCGCCGTCGTGCTGCCGGGCGTCGATCGTGTGGTACGGGTCCCGCTGGACACGACCTATGTGGATTTCCTCTGGCTGGACGCCGTCACCAGGGATGGCGTGGCCGTGACGGTCAACGGTGCGGCGCTGACCTCTGTGGGGGATCCGGTCGCCTACGCCATGAGCCGGGACTCGCCGAACTCGGCCACGCTGGCCACGGCGGAGACGGAAATCCGCGGCTACGTCGCCGAACGCGACCTGGCGGAGCTGGCGGAGCCGTCCGAAGGCGATCTGAGTGACCTGTCGGCCAAGATCGGCGACCGCACTCGCGACTGGGGCGTTGACGTCACACTCATCGAGTTCTCGCGTGTGGAAGTACGGCTCAAAGCTGATCTGGTCCGCTGGGCGGAAGGGTTCGCGGACCGCGCCCGGAAGGCGGCCCGGTGACGGCGACGGACACCATGATCGTGGTTCATGCCCCGATACACCGCAGCCCAGGAAGCGAGGCGATCTGAGACGTGGACATCACCCGCACCACCGTGCCCGGCATAGGCACCGTCCATCACTGCACGACCCGATCAGGGCAGCACTTCGGCGTGTTGGTGGACAATGCCGGCCGCCGACAGCTCCTCCTCTACGGGTCCGCCGATCTTGACGTGCCGCTGCAGAGCATCGTCATGGAGCACGACGAGGCCGATCGGGCCGCCGAAATTCTGCACAGCCAGCCCGTTCCCGACCGGCTCGCCGCCTTGGAGCGCCGTTTCGCCGAGATCACCGGGGAGGCGCAGTCCCCCGTCCGGCGGGACGACGCGGTGTGAGCGCGCTCGGCGTGCCTACGCGGTCGGCCGCAGTCCTGGCAGTTCCCTGAGCTGCCTGCGGGAGGTGATCCCCAGCTTCCGGAAGACGTTGCGCAGGTGGGCGTCGACGGTACGCGGGCTGATGAACAGGCGGGCGGCGGCTTCTTTCGAGGTGGCGCCCTCGGCGACCAGCCGGGCGATGTGCAGTTCCTGCATGGTGAGCTGGTCGCGGGCGTGGCCGGAGCGGCTGCGCGCGGTCTCGCCCGTGGCGCGCAGCTCGTCGGCGGCGCGGCGGGCGAACGCCTCGAGCCCCGCGGTGGACAGGAGTTCGTGCGCCGTGCGCAGGTGTGGCCGGCAGTCCTGCCTGCGGCCGGCGCGTCGCAACCATTCCCCGTACAGCAGGTGCGCTCTGGCCCGGTACGGGAGCAGCGGGCTCTTCGCGAGGAGCTCGATCGCCTCCCGGTAGTCGTCCTCCAGCCCGGTCACCAGACCGCGTGCGTAGGCTGCGATCCCCAGGCCGGTCGGGGTCCCGCTGGCCCGCGTGCGTTCGGTCAGCAACGCGAGGCCGGTGACGGCGGTCTCGCGTTCACCGCATCGGACGGCTCCCTCCACCAGTTCCGGCAGGGAGAACCCGCCGAGGAAGAGGTCTCCGCCGGCGGTCGCCAGCCGGGCGGCGGCGAGCGCCTTCGGGTAGTCGGCGAGCCCGTTGTGCAGGACGGCGCTCGCCCAGTGGACGTTGGCGACCAGGTGTCCCGAGCTGGACGCCAACGCGGCGGCCTCGGCGAACAGCGGGGCCGCCTCCGCACGGTGTCCGCGCATCGCGGCCAGCTGTAATCGGTGATAGACGGTCGGCGGCCCGCCGGTCGCGTCGGCGATGGCCTCCTCCTCCGCGATCGCGGCCATCGCCCGGTCGAGGTCGCCCGCCAGCACCGCGGCGGCGGCGGTCTGGCCGAGGCCGAGCCGTAGCACGAGCGGTGTCCCCGACTCCCGGCCGTTCGCCGCCAGCCAATCCACGAGCCGCATGTGGACGTCCGGGTCCCACAACTCACCGGCGAGCATGACCGCGAGCGCGGGCTGGCGGGTCCACAGCGGACCCGCGGCGCCGTCGAGCGCCTCCCGGAGCAGCGGCACGGCCGCCCGGTGCCCGTCAGACCGCAACGCGGTCAGCGCGTCGAGCACGTCGGGGGTCTTCGGGTCGCGAGGGGGGAAGGACGTCACCTCGTCCAGGACCATCTCCAGCACCCCGGTCGCGCGGCCGACCAGCAGGCTCGTCTCCAGCGCCGCCAGGCAGCACTCACGGGCGCGGACGGGGTCGAGCGGCGCGAGCCGTCGCGCGGCCCGCAGCATGTGCGCCGGTCCGGTGCCGTCGTCCACCTGGGCGAAGGCCATCCGGCCGCGTAACAGGTCGGCCTCCGCCTGCTGGAACTCGTCCAGGCCCCACCGCTCGGACGTCCTGATCAGGTCGACGGCCCGTTCGACGGCGCCCGCCTCGACGTGCGCACGTGCCGCCGCGAGGGTCCGCCTGATCCGCCGAGCGGGGTCGAGCGTCAGTTCCGCGGCGCGGTCGAGGAACGCGGCCGCGGCGACGACGCCGCCCCGCCCCTGGGCGCGGGACGCCGACCGGGCCAGTTCGGCGGCGACGTCCTCGTCCGGCGCGGCGGCGGCCTGGGCGCGGTGCCAGGCCCGCCGGTCGGGGTCGGCCGCCGGGTCGGTGACCTCGGCGAGGACACGGTGCGCGAGCAACCGTTCGGCGGGCTGGGCTCCCGCGTACGCCGCGATCCGCGCGAGCGGATGGTGAAAGCGCACCCGGGTGCCGAACTGGATCAGACCTGTGGCGGTGGCGGCCGACGCCGCCGCGGCGGAGATGCCGGCCCGGCTCGCGGCGGGCCACAACAACCCGGGGTCGCCGGTCGGGTCGGCGCCCGCGATCGTGAGCAGGAGCCGCGCCTCCGCCGGCAGGGCGGCCAGCGCGGCGTGGTAGCCGTGCTCGACGCGGGACGGCACCGGCGTGCTCTCCGGCAGGGCGAACCCGCCGGCTCTCGGCAGGGCGAGCAGCGCGAGAGGGTTTCCGCGGGCCTCGGCGACGAGCCGGTCACGAACCTGCTCGTCGAGCGTCTCGTGGCGCTGCGCCGCGAGCAGGGCCCGCGCGTCCGCGTCGCCGAGCCCCTCGACGGTCAGCCCCGGCAGGACGTCGAGCCCGTTCGAAGGGGCCGGCGTCCGGACCGCGAGCACCACGGCCACCGGTTCGACGGAGACGCGCCGGGCCAGGAAGGCCAGGGCCTCCGTCGAGGCCGCGTCCAGCCATTGCGCGTCGTCGACGACGCACAACACCGGACGTTCCCGGGCCGCCGCCGTCAGGAGCCCCAGCACCGCCAGCCCGATCCGGAACACATCCGGTGTTCCCGTCGCCATTCCGAACGCGACCCGGACGGCCTGACCGTGCTGCGCGGGCAGTTCGGGCAGGTGACGCAGCACCGGCTGGCACAACTGGTGCAGCGCGGCGAACGGCAGCTCGGCCTCGAACTCGGCCCCCGACGCGCGTACCACGTGGAACCCGGTCGCCGCTTCCTCCACGTGCCGCAGCAGAGCGCTCTTGCCGATGCCCGCCTCACCGCGCAGGACCAGCGCACCGCCGTTTCCCTCTTTCGCCGCGCCGGTCAGATCGTCGAGGCGTCGCGTCTCGTGACGCCTGCCGAACATGCGCACAGTGGGTACCCTAACCGGGCGATTCCACTGCGGAAGAGTTCGTTGTCAGTTCCCGGCCGTCGAACCCTCGACCCTGGCCTTCAGGTCCTGAAGCCACAGGTCCAGCCCACCGCCGAGCATGGCGGCGACGGCGTCGTAGTCGGGCCCCTTCAGCGAGTCCAGGAAGGCGGCCTCCCAGGATTCCTCGGTGTGCACGTGGGTGACGCCGTCCTTCTCGGTGAACGTCCACAGGTGGACGCCCTTGTCGATGGAGATCGCCTTACCGATCGCCGGGCCCTCCCAGATCACGCACTCGCCCGGCTCCAGCCGCTTGACGCTCGACGTGATCGACAGGGTGTCCGCCGGGGAGAACTTCGACTCGGGGACGGGCGTCGTCCACCGGAACTTCGACGTGTCGGACAGGGGCCCGGGGTCGAGGCGCTCGATGGTCGCGATCGCCTTCTGCCAGCCCGCCCATCCCTCCACGTCGATGTGGGTCTCCCAGACCTGCCGCAGGGGCGCGTTGATCACGATTTCCGAGGAGCTCGTGACGGGTGCCTCAAGGTCGATGCCCATCCCATCGCACTTCTCGCCCTTGCCCGGTGCTGCCTTGACCGGGGACTCGGCGGAGGGCTCGGCCGAGGGCTCGACGGCAGGTGCGGCGGCACTCGACCTGGCACGCGACTCGTCGCCGTCACCGGGTCCGCACCCGGTGACGGCAGCCGCGAGTCCCACGGCCACCGCGGCGATCCTCGCGACGGGCCGACGTGTCGAGTTGGAAAGGCGCATGTCCATCCTTGTTCTGTCGGTCATGTCACCGCTCGCCGGCCGGCGAGCGGAGTGAACGGCATTCCTGCCGAGGCCAGGAGTGCAGGTGCTTCCGCGGCCCGACGGCGGCGGCATATTGAGAGCGGCGTGCCCGCGGGGCCGCGTTGCCGGCCGCCGGTGATTCCCCTGCACCGGTTCGTCGTCGTGGACGTGGAGCCGCACACCCTCAACGGTGTCCGCGTGGACGCCCAAGGCGCTGCGCGCCATCGCCATCGGCGATGCCGGGTGGTGTCGGTGCGGTGCGACGTTCCATGGGCGACACCATTCCGCGCCGGCTGGTGTCGTCGCGTCGGTGAAAATTGCGTAGATTCGCCGATCTGCGCATGCCGATGGTTCTGTCCCATCTGGACTCACCGTTCGGCGGGCGGGTGTCGGCGCGCCGGGCAGGCTGGTCGTCGTTTTCCAGCCAGATGGTGCGGCCGGGATGGTCGTCGTGAGGGAACGCCGACCGCTATGACGCGGTGTGTTCCCGCCCGGTCAGCCGGTCCAGCTTTTCGCGGGCGTCCGTGCCCGGTCGGGGCGTCAGGACGACGAGGCGGAGGTCGGTGGTCTGGGTGGTCAGGACCGAGGTGTCCAGGGGGATCGCGCCCACGTCGGGATGGACGGCGGTCTTGTGGGCACTCTCATGGACGGCCACGTCCCCCAGCGCCCACAAGCGGCGGAAGCGGTCGTTCCCGGCCAGCCGGGAGATCAGCGCCGCCACGTCGGGGTCATCCGGATAGCGGGCGCTGGTCGCGCGCAGGTCGGCCACCAAAGACTGCTCGAAGTACGCGCGCTCGCTGTCGGTCTGCCGGACCCGAGGGTTGCGAGACTCGAACTGGGTGATCATCGCGTTGCGGTCGTCGGCATGCGCGTCGCCAGGATCTCCGAAGGTCGCCGCGAACAACCGGTTCCAGTGCAGGAGACGCCACGCGGCGTCATAGACGGCCAGTGGCGTGTCATCGAGCTGGTCGATGACACGGTGCAGACTGCCTGGGATGAGGCCCGGGATCCGGCCCGGGTTCGCGGCCAGGCCGGCCAAGCGCATCAGGTGCGCCTCTTCGTCGTCGGAGAGCCTCAACGCGCGGGCCAAGGAGGCGCAGACCTGCGCCGACGGCGTCGCCGCCCGCCCCTGTTCCAGGCGCGCCACGTATTCGACGGAGATGCCGGCCAACGCCGCCAGTTCGCCGCGCCGCAAACCGGCTACCCGGCGCGGTGAGGCGTTCGCGAGATCGACCGCGGCCGGGTCCATGCGGTCCCGCCACGCCCGGAGAACGGCGCCGAGTTCGTTCATGGACGACATGCTCCATCATCGTTCACCCACCTACCACAGGCTGGGTGGTACCGGCGATACGCGGAAAACCCGTACCTTCCACCCGTGCGGCTCGTCCATGCATGGTCGGATCATGAGCAAAGTGACCAGGATGAACCACATCGGGGTGCCGGTCAGTGATCTCGCGCGATCCGTGAGGTGGTACGAGGACGTCCTCGGCATCGCGCCGAACGGCGTCACGATCGCGGCCGCGAACCCGGCGCTCGGCGCGGTCGTGGAAGTCGAGAACCCGTCGATGCGGGCGTCGTTTCTGCTGGCCGGCGACAACGTCCTCATCGAACTCATCCAGTACGACAGCCCACGGCCGATGCCCTTCGCGGGCCGCAACTGCGACGTCGGCGTCATGCACCTCTGCTTCGAGGTCGACGATCTCGACGCGGCGCACCGCGACCTGCTGGAGCGAGGTGTGCACGTCAACGCGGACCCGGTGGTCCTGCAGGACGGCGAGGGCGTGGAGGCGGGGGTGCTGGCCGGGACGAAGATCCTCTACCTGCGGGATCCCGACGGGATCCAGCTGGAACTGTTCGAGCTGCCCGACCAGGCGGTCCAAGGGCGCTCCGTCGAACAGAAATGATCATCTGGGAAAGGGCCGGCTGAGCTCCGGCAGGGCCACATGCCAAGAAGTGATGCCGAGGTGACCTGGTCGATCCCCGTCTCATAGCCGCTGACTTCGACGCACCGGGTGAAGGCGGTGTTGGTGACCGGGTGGCGGTCGAGCAGGGAGGGTTCGATCGCGCAGCTCGTCGAGACACCAGGAGCGAGGGCAGGACTGGGCGCCTTGGCGGCGGGGATGGCGACTACTTCCCGGTCGGCCGGCAGAGGGGTTTTCTCGCCGTCCAGCTTGCGGATGTCGTCTCCATCCACGTAGAGGTTCACCCAGCTCGCCAGCCGGTCCTGTCCGGTCAGGACGCGGGTGGTTCTCGGCGAGCCAGGCGATGGCGCGCACGGCCGCCGCAATCGGAGACGCGAGGCTGACCCATGCCGATGGGATGACGATGAGGGTCACGGCCTCAGGCCGCCCGTCCGGCCCGGGAGACCATGGGTTCAATCCCGCTGCTCGACGACGGTTCTCCTCCGCGACGGCCGCGGCGGGTGCTTAATCCTCGACATCGCCCAAGGCCGACCTCGACCGCGCACCGAGACCGTAGTTGATCTCGCGCACACCTTCCCTCTGGACGCCGCCCAGCAGGAGGAGTGGGACCGCGCCTATCCGAGCTGAGACCGGGCATCCCGCCAGGCGGCGCAGAACTCGGGCAACGAGGCGTGGCGTTCGGCGGGGTCGGGGCGGCAGGCCCGCGTGACCACCTCCTGCAGCGGCCCGGGGAGGTGGTCGCCGAGGAAGACCCGGACGGTGCGGCCCATGGTGAAGACGCTGGTGCGCTGGTCGATGAGCGCGCCCAGGGTGAACTCCTCGGGGGCCATGAAACGGGACGAGCCGAACATGCGGCCCATGTCGTTGCGGTAGGGCCCCGGGCGGTAGGTGTCCAGGTCGATCACGGAGACGTGGCGGGTCGTGAAGTCGTAGATGAGGCAACCGTCGTAGAAGTCCCCGGCCACTTCGCCGTCCCGGCCCAGCAGGTCGTGGACGTCGAAGACGGTGTCCAAAACGGCGAGGATGCGCTCGGCGGGCAGACTCCGGAACCGGTGGAAGGCCGAGGTGGGGTCGTCTCGGTGTTCGCGCGGGACCCCGACCAACTCGCCGTCGGCCCAGGCGTAGACGAGCATCGGGCCGTGCGCCGACTCGACGACCGTGTGCAGGGCCGGCAGCGCCGGGTGCCGGTAGGCCAGCGCGAGCCTGACCGCGTTTCGCAGCAGGTCGACGCGCTGGGCGTGGTCGAGGAAGGGGGTGTGGCCGGGGTGGCCCGCGGTCTTCACGAAGCAGCGTTCGCCGTCGATGACGACGCCGTAGGAGACGTTGCCGGAGTCCTGCCGGTCGAAGTGGGCGAAGACGGTTCCCAGCCGGGAGAGGTAGTGGTCGGGGGCCTCATCGGGCAGGGGCGGCGTTGCTACCGTCACCGGCATGAACGGCTCTCTTTCTGACGAAGAGTTCGACACCCTGAACGGCCTGCTGCGCCGCCTGTCGGAGTACGACCTGGACCAGTTCCTGCTCTGGAAGTTGCAGACCACCTACGGCAGGGTCTACATCAGCATCACACGTGACCACTGGCCCGGATCGTCCGACGAGACGTACAACGAGCTACCCCCGCTCCGATGATGGTGCTCGATGAGGCCGAGATCAGAGAGCACCTCGCTGGGATGGCCCGAGCGGGCGCCGAACCGGTAGATGTCATTCGATGGCTGCGGCGCGAACTGGGCGGCAACTTCTCCGAGTTCACGCTGACCAGATATCTCGTCGGCGTATTCGACGTCCCGTTCGTGAATGTACGGCGAGCTGCCGCATGGAGAGAGTTGCCCTACGGCGCCTATCTCTCGGATGTCGAGGTGAACGAGCTGCTCACCCCGCTCGTCGTCAAAGGCGGTCATGTCGAATCCAGGTGACTACGGGAGCACATGGCCGGATATGAGGGGCGTGCGTGCTCATCATGAGGGTCAGCCGGCGAGGAGGTATTGAGGCGCTCCGGCTTGCGTGCGCCGCTGAGAACGTGGCCGGAGGTCGCGGAGTACGCGGCCGTGCTGATCTCCAAGCGGTCAAGGTGAACTGGTCGAGCCTCTCGATCAAAGAAAAGGATGTCGCAGCTGTAATGGGTCCGTGGCAACCGACTAGGAGTGGACTCGTTGCACGCTGAGGTGGAGCGCATCCTGCGGGGTGCCGGATGGGAACCAGGCCGACATGTGGATACGTCGACCTGGCGTCACCTCCTGGAAGGCGACGGCTTCGTGATGCACGAGGCCGCAGAGAGGTTCCTGGGGGAGTTCGGCGGACTGTCCGTGGAATACGGCGGCGCAGGAATTTCGCGCGCCCGAGAGCCGTTCGAATTCGATCCACTTCTCGGATTAGGAGAGGATGACCGTTTTTCCGAATGGGGAGAGGTGATAGGAAAGTCACTCTTTCCTATCGGTGAGCTCGACAGGGGCAGGTTCTTTCTCGGCATCGACGAGGCGGGCGCGATCTACTTGGTGGCCGATCGGCTGGCCAGGTTCGGGGCAGGGGATACCGGAATAGAGCATCTCGTGCTGGGCGTAGCGCCGGAATGGCTCTGCCCTTGATGAAACGCGAGGCGTCCTCGTGCGGGGATGTCGTGCCGGCCGAGCAAGGCGGGGGTGGCCCCAATAAGACAGCGCAATAGATACAGCGCCCTCACCAGAGGTGAGAGCGCTGCAACCGGCAGGATCGTCAGCACGATCGCGAGGTCGTCCCTCCCGATCCACCGCGCACACCGTGTTCCTGCCCGGCTCCCAAGCGTCAGCCGTGTTAGGGAGCCCCGCCGACCGATCAAGAAGGGGCGTCGGAGCGCCAGAGCCAGTTCTGCCGGGTGTAGAGCGGTCGCAGGCCCGCTCTGATCATGTTGTTGAGCGACGGGTTGACCTCGCCGGTCGCCGGTTGGCCGGTTTCGGCGACGAGCCAGCGGCAGCCCGCCTTCGCGGCCGCTTCCGCGCGGATCGCGATCAGGGCCGACTGGGCTCCGCGGTTGCGGTACTCGGGGAGGGTCGAGCCGCTGTTGAGGGAGCCGAGCTCGCCGTGGATGAAGAGGTTCGCGCCGGCGACCATGCGGTCGCCGTCCCAGGCCGCGAAGGGGCGGGTGTCCGGGTCGTCCACTCCGGCCGTCAGCATCTCCGCGATGCCCTTCTCCGGCATGCCGAAGCCGCCGAGCACGACGGAGGCCCACTCCCGGGCGTCTTCGGAAGTCACGGGGCCGACGCGCAGGTCGGTCGTGCCGGGGGTGAAGTCGTCGATCGGGCACCACAGTTTCACGATCCGGCCGCCCTCCCGCAGCTGGTGCTCGGTGCGGATGTCGTCCCAGTCCGGCGGCAGGACGGACGGGGCGATCTGCAGGGTCGCGCCGGGGCTGCCCTCGCCCCGGTAGAAGTCGAGGATCCGGTCGACGAGTTCGGCGGTGACGGGCTCCTCGAAGCCGAAGCCGAGGGCTTTGCTCCAGAAGTCCGTCGGGTCGTCGCGCATCGACAGGGCGACGCCTCCGGCGATGCGGGTAGTGGTGATGCCGAGTTCGGTGCGCGCCGACAGTGGCGCGCCCGACTGGTATCGGTACATGAACTCCGCCTCGATGCCTTCGGCGAGGGCGGTCTGGTCAAGGTGCACGTTGATCTTCCCCGTTGATGTGTTCCGGTGACGTGGGCAAGACGCGGCGACCGGCGTGGAAAGTTCGATTTCCGGGCTACTCGGGTCGCGGAGCTTCCCGGCGGGGGAGCGGATGGAACAACCGCATCTTGCGGACCCTGCCGTCCACCAGGTGGTTCACCCAGACGACGGTGGGCGGGCAGTGGAAGGGGTCGTCGGGCGGGCTGAGCAGCTGGTTCTCCCAGATGACCACGTCACGGCCGATCACGACGCCGGCGTTGCGTTGCCGCACGCCGGCCGCCAGGTCGCGGTTCATCGCCCCAAGTAGGTAGTCGACGCCCCGCGTGACCGTGCCCTTCATCATGGTGACCTCGACGTCCGGGAGGCAGAGGTCGGTCAGCGCCTGCCCGAACGAGCCGTCGCGGGCGGCCCGCATCGTCTCCTCGGCCTGGCGGCGGCATCGCCGGATCGGCGCCGTCATGTCGTCGTGGGGCAGGCCGGCCGTGGCCAGCAGCGCCTCCGACAACTTGGCCCGCGCCTGGCTGAGTCTGCTGCGCACGGTGCCGACGGGGATGCCGCACACCTGGGCGATGTCCTCGTAGGAGGTGACGTCGGTGAAGTGGCGCAGCAGCGTCACCAGGCGCAGGCGCGGCGACAGTTCGTCCAGGGCGTGCCACACCCAGTCGCGATGGACGTAGTGGTTCAGCAGCCCCTCGGGATCGCGATCAAGGCGGGCCAGGAGCAGGGGCTCGATCTCCTCGACGGGGACGGGCCTCGTGGCGCGCAGCTGCGTCAGGCAGGCCGTGCGCACGATCGCCCGCAACCACGGCTTCAGGGCGGCCGGGTCGCGGAGATCGCCGATCCGGCGCAACACGATCAAGAGGGCTTCCTGGACGGCGTCCTCGGCGTCGGGACAGTGGCCGAGGATGCCGAACGCCACCGCCCGCATGTCCGCCTGGTGCATGGCCAGCACCCGGCCGAGTGCGTGCACGTCGCCGGATTGGGCCTCGCGGACGAGGTCGGTCGCGGTGAGTGAGGCGTTCTGCATGCTTTACAGGCTATTGACACCATGTGACTGCGTTTGCCGTCTGACGGTCATTCACGCAGGTCAGCGGCGTCCTGTGGGTAAAAGTACGCACTCGGGGCACTCCACCCCCCTCGTGGGGAGTGCCCCGATGCGGGTTCAGGCGAGGGTGATGGTGTCGCCGTCGACCTTGATCTTCACCTCCGGCAGGGGCTTGGTGGCGGGGCCGCCCATGACCTTGCCGTCGAGCCAGAACATGCTGCCGTGGCAGGGGCAGTTGATCATTCCGGACGAGACGTCGGCGATCGTGCATCCCTGGTGGGTGCAGACGGCGCTGAAGGCCCGGAACTCGCCCTTGGCGGGCTGCACGACGACGACCTTCTGGTCGGGGAAGACCGTGCCGCCCTCGACGGGGATGTCGGAGGTCTTCGCGAGCACGTCGCCGGGCTTCGCGCCGGCCGAGGGGCCGGCGGGAGTGGCGGCGACGGTGGTGTGGCCGGCGTGTCCACCGCAGGCCGCCACGACGGTGATCAGGCCGGCGCCGCCCACGCCGAGGAGGACGGCCCGGCGCGAGGCGTCACCGGCGTCGGCCAGGCCCCGCTGATCCTCGGTCACGGCGCAAGTGCGTTCACTGTTCATCAGCGCCGGCCGACGCGGGCGGGGGTGGCGGTGCCGTGGACGCGTCTGGCGTGCGAGGCGTACAGGCGAGGGGCGACCAGCGGCATGATCAGCCGGGCCATGAGCGGGGCGTGGGAGAGCACTTCTCCGACCACTTCGGGGTCGCCCTCGTACATGGTCATGCCGAGGACGAGCGGCAGGTCCTTCTTGGGGCTCTTCGACAGGCCGTGCTCACCGAGTTTGGCCCACTCGGCGGCGGTGACGAGCTTCTCCGCGAGCGGCAGGATCTTGTTCTCCTCCGTGGTCATGTGCTCCAGCAGCCGGTCGAACAGCACGTCGAACGCCCCGGCGAGGGCCTCGCCGTTCCGGGTCGTGGCCTTCCATCCCGGCAGCAGCATGGTGACCAGTTCGAGGGCGGCCTCGATCCCGTGGTGCTGCTCCTCCATCGTCGGCACGATGGCCAGGGCCTGGTCGCCGCCGCGCTCGAGGAGGAGCGGCCACAGGATGACGTCCTCGCCCTCGTGGTGCAGATGCAGGACGAGGCAGAGGAGTTCGGCATGTCGCGCGACGACGGCGGCGCGCTTGGTGTCGCCCTCCGCCACGTCCCGGACCAGCTGGGGGAGGAGCTGGAACTCCCGGTGCATCATCGTGTGCACCATGAACATGTCACGCACGTCGGCGCCCATGGCTAGGCGCAGAAGGTCAGGCACAGGATCTGGAACCTCTCGTACTTGTCGACGAAGGTCGCGCGGGCCCGGAGCATGGCGTAACCCTCGCCCGAGTAGTTCAGCTCGGCGGACACGTACCTGTCGTTCGCGAGCGACTTGATGGTGCAGTTGACGCCGTCGGCCGCGCACGCGACGTCGAACCTCTCCCATTCGCCCACCTTGGTGGCGCGTGCCCGGAGCATGCCCTTCTCGGCGTCGGCGTAGGTGACCTCGGCGGTGACGTAGCGCTTGGCGCTGGGCGAGTAGATGGTGTCGTGGCTCTTGCCCCGGCACACCTCGAACCGCTCCCACGCGCCGCCGGAGGAGGTCGCGCGGGCGCGGAGCATGCCCGACTTGCCTCCCGGGTAGTCGACCTCGGCGCTGACCACGCGGCGGTTGGCCGTGGACTGGATGAAAACGGGCGTACACCCACTCTCCGGCAGGCCCCTCGCGGCCGCCGGAGGCGCCGGGATCAGCACGAGCGCCGCCGCCGTCGCGAGTGCCAGGGGGAGCTTTCTGGTCTTCATGTTCCTGCTTTCTCCGGGTGGCCGGCGGCGGGATGCCGCGGCCCGGGAAGCAAGATGCGGTGGGTGAGGCCGGAAGTTCGATTTCTCTGGACCGATTTTTCCGGAGACGACACAGCGGGAGCGTCAGAACGAGCCTGAGGTCGTGCCTCCGATCCGCCCGCGCTGCTCCCACGCGTCGGCCGCGCTAGGGAACCCGGCCTGCTGCCGTTTCACGCCCTTCCACTGGACGGAAGCGCCGGACGGCAGCTTGGCGATGGTCCCCGTCCACGTTGGATGTGGGTCGGCGACAGTTCGAGCCGTGCCGTGCGGCACGTTCCCCACCGCACGAACACCGACTGCCCCGCGACCGCCGTCCCGTTGGCGCAGCTGAACGTCGTGGGGCGGGCGCCTGCCTGATGGTGAATGCCGCGTCGGCGACGACCCGTTCAGCGTCACCGCACTGGCCTGCGTGTCCGCTCCCGTGTCCGTCTCGGACGAATCCGTGAACTCCCTGACCATCCTGCTCGTGATGGCACGGCGGAGACGAAGAGTCGTCATACGCCTCGTAATGGAGCGGTCAATCGCCGCGAGGGTGGACCGGCCTTATTGCTGTGGCCGGAACACCCTCACTCGCATCGCAGCACGAACATCGAAAGTCACGGGCTCCAGCGTGCGTTTGCCAAGTCGTACAGCTGCTTGACGTAACCGTCGAAGTAAGGGCCGCTCCAGGTGTCGTAGCGGTTGTTCCCGTCGGTGTCTCGGACCTGACTGATTACCGAGTTCAGGTTGCCCACCCGGGAGATCGGCTCGTCTCCGTCGGAATCGTAGGCCCACAGGAAAGGCGACCCGTCCGCTCCCGGGGTGAACGAGCAGAGCTGTCCGTTGTAGGGACCCCATCCGACGTGTTCGTTGGCGTTCTGGTAGGGCGGGAGGTAGGCGATCGTCCCGTAGCACCATTTCATCGTCCATCCGCTGTACGGCTTGTCGCCGTCGGGATGGGCGTGGTGGGGTAGCCGAAAACGTACCCGCTCAAGCCGCTGGACTGGTTCCAGGCCAAGCCGTTGCCGCCGACGAAGTCGCCGATGCGCTGGCCGGATGGCTCGCCGGTCTGGCTGTCGAGCTTGGACACGTTCACGAAGCCGTAGTCGGAGTCGGGGTCCTCGAATACCGCCCAGTCCTCGAACACCCAGCCGACGAAGGGTGACCAGGCGCCGTACGGCCATTGGAGCATGCCGTCGTTGTAGCCGGGGATGAACGCCCAGTTCTCCCAGACCTCGCCCGTCTCGGGGTCGATGATGCAGTGCCCCGCGGTGGCGACGACGTTCTTGTATTGGCTGGTGACGACCATGCCTGAGCAGTAGAACCACTCATCGGTCGCCTCGCGGTGGATGAAGATCTTGCCGACGTTGATCGGATATTCCACGTCGGCGAAGGTCGTCACGCCGTTCCCGCCCGGAGGGGCGATGCCAGCGATGACGCCGGCCGGGCCAAGTAGCATTGGTTATGGCCATGGTGAGTCTCAGACGGGTAATACTCCATGGCGGGTGATGTTGGGAGAGGATTGATGTAGTTGGAAATGATCACATTTATCGGCCTTCTTTCTCTCGCTCGGATGAGACCGGTTATCGACATGGCGTCGTGTCCGCTTGTCCCGGAGATCGATGCAATCATTGATTCCGGCAAGTCGTCGCCAGGAAAAATCCCTTCCGACGTCATCCGAAGCGTTGAAGGTTGGTATAGCGGAATCGAGGTGATCGATGACGATGTGAAGCCCTTGTATTTCCAGGTGACGGCTGTCCATGTCGCCCTTACGGTGGCGTCGGAAGTGCTGTCACCTCGTGAGCGTGAATGGCGGGTAAACGCGGACATAAAAAACTTTTGGAAATCCTGCGACTCTCTCCTTCATGCGGGTGGAGGCTTCACCAGTCCAGTTTACTCGGGAATAAAAACCACGATGGAAGGTGTGGAGGATGTATGGATCGAGCAAGATGTGAAAAGCTTCAAAAATCCTCGCAGTGATGTTGTAGTCGAGTTCGGCCATAGGCTCGCTGCGATTCGATCCAACTATCCCAAGCGGGTGCGCATCGCCAGGCTGATCGCAAAGTGTGCAGGCTGGCCGATCCCGCCCCATCTTGCCGCGGAGTGACCTTGGACGAACATCGCCGAGGATCAGCGTCGTGGCGCCCAGCGTGAGCCGCTGACCTATAGATGAGTCCGAAATGGAAACAGCGCCCTTCCACAAGGGAAAGGCGCTGTCGCCGGAAGCGTCAGAACGAGCCTGAGGTCGTGCCTCCCGATCCGCTCGCCGGCGCCGTGAACACCGTGTTCCCGCCCGGCTCCCACGCGTCGGCCGTGTTCGGGAACCCGGCCTCCTGCCGTTTCACGCACTTCCACTCGACCGAAGCGCCGGGCGGCAGCTTCGCGATGGTCCCCGTCCACGTCGGATAGGAGGTCGGCGACAGTTTGACCGCGCTCGCCACCGACCACCCCCCGAGCTGCGGGACGTTGCCGACCGCGTAGACCGACTGCCCGGCGGTGGTCGTCCCGTTGGCGCAGCTGAACGTCATCGACGACGGCGTCTGCCCGATGGTGAACGCGAAGGTCTTCGCCGTCCCGACGGCCACGGACGCCGACTTGGCCACGATCACGCCGCCGCCCGCGTTGTACCACCCGCTGGAAGCCGCGTCGAAAGCGGTCTTGGACGCGTGCTGCGTCAGCGCGGACCCGTTCAGTGTCACCGCGCCGGCCTGCGTGTCCGCCACCAGTTCCACCACGTTCGACCGCGACGCCGGCGCCCCGGTGTACGTCCCGGACGACGCCGCGACCGTCACCGTGGCGACCGACCCGCTGAGGGACTGGCTCAGCGCGGTCGTCCGCACCGACCCCGTCTTGTAGCCCGTGGACGCCCCGTCATCCTCGTAGAGGGTGAAGGAACTCGCCGTGGAGGAGGCGTAGACCCGGGCGATCAGCTCGTTCCGGGTGGAGGCGTCGGTGCGTTTCCCGAGGACGTTCATGGTCTTGTCGTCCACGAACATCTTCGGAATGATCGCCCCGGCCCGAGCGAACGTCGGCAACCGGAACTCGCCGTTCACCCACAGCGGCCGGTCGTTGAACCACTGCCCGGTGGAGACGAGCTTCTCCCCGGTCGCGTAGTCGTACCAGGTCCCCGCCGGCAGGTACATGTTCCGCGACCGTTCACCGGCCCCGGCCACGACCCCCACCAGCAGGTCCTTGCCGATCAGCTTCTGGTGGCCCATCTCCCGGACGGCGGGATCGTTCTGGTACTGGTAGACGAGCGGCGGCACGACCGGCTCGCCGGTCAGGTAGGCCCGGTGCGCCAGCGAGTAGTAGTACGGCGTCAGTTCATACCGCCGCCGCAGGTTCCCCAGGTTGCTGGCCTCGTCGCCGATCGAGTCGGGTGAGGTCGCCGCGCAGTTGCACAGGTTCTCGGTGTGCGGCCGGAGCGGCACGTCGAACCAGGCCCCGTTGGCGAACCACTGCGTGTAGAGCTCGTCGAGGTCCGAGTCGAGCATCTCGCGGCGGAAGCCGCCGATGTCGGAGCCGTAGTAGTCGATGCCGGACATCGACATGTGCATCTGGGCGTTCTGCTGCTGCGCCAGCGCGGTCAGCTTCGAGCCGATGTCGGCCGACCACATCGCCACGCCGTGGCGCTGCATGCCGCCCGCGCCCGACCGGGCGAGCATGAACGGCCGCTTCGTGCCGGCCGCGTAGTTGCGGGCGATGCTCTCGGCCCACTTCAGGTTGTAGACGTTGTGGTAGTCGGCGTGCGCGTGTTTGCCGGGCAGCACCCCGGAGGTCCAGTCGGCGGCGTCGTACATTTCGGGTTCGCCCAGGTCGAGCCAGTGGCCCAGGATGCCCTGGTCGCTGAGGGCCTGCCGCTTCAGGCCGTGCCAGTAGTCGCCGGCCGCGTTCTGCGTCCAGTCGATCATGCCGCCGCGGCCCCACCAGTCGTTGGTCGTCAGGTAGGTCGGCGCGCACGACGAACAGCCCGCCCGCACCAGATACCCGCGTGAGGCCATGTCGGCGTGTTCGGTCCGGTTCCTGCCGATGTACGACTCCTCGATCGTCATCAGCCCCACGCCCTGGTTCGTGGCGTAGTCGGCGATCTTCGTCGACGGGGACGGGAAGTCGCCCGTGTCCCACGTCAGCGAGCCCATCAGCGTGTTGTCCGACCCGGCCGTCACGCCGCCGAACCACGGCAGGTCGAGCACGAACCCGTCCACGGGGAACTTCGCGGTGCGCAGCCCGGCCAGCCGGTTGTCGATCTCGGTCCAGTTGTCGTAGCCGAACTCCGACACCCACAGGCCGAACGCCTTCTTCGGCGGCACCGGCGGGCGGCCGGTCAGCTCCAGGTAGTCCTTGCGCAGGTCGGGCAGGTCGGGGCCGGTCATCGTGTACCAGCGGAGCTGGTCGCCCCACGTGTCGATGGTCCACGGGTCGCCGCCCAGGTTCCACTCCTGCTTGTAGACCTGGTCGAGGAACAGGCCGTAGTTCAGGTTGGACGCCCCCACCGCGAACAGCACCGGGATCTGGGTGTTCCCCACGGGGCCGTTGTCGGGGTCCCAGACCATGGCGTTGCCGTAGGTGCCGCCGGGGGAGCGGGTCCGGCCGACCCAGTCGCCGTCGGCGCTGCCGCCGGTGAAGAACTGCTGGCCGAGCCCGTAGGCGTGCTGGACCGAGCTCTTGGTCACCGAGAGCCCCTTCCACGCCTGCGACAGGTTGCGCGGGCAGGCCTCGTAGAGCAGCCGGGTGGGGTCGGAGACCTTCACGCAGAGCGTCCCGGCGGTGACCTCCACCTTCATGGCCGCCGTCGTGATGACGTTCCCGACCTGGCTGAACGACGTCGGCCCGGTGTAGTCGGTCTTCGCCACCTGCGGCGTCGTGAAGATCGGCGAACCCGTCCCGGGGCTGGTGCCCTGGGCCAGTTCGAAGTGGACGAGGTCGTCGTCGAGGAACTCGGCGATCAGGTACGTCGACCCGCTGGTGAACTGCACCCGCTGCACGGCGGCCTGGGCGGGCAGGGCGACCAGGAAGCTGCTCGCCAGCACCGCGAAAACCACGAGAAATCGTTTCATGGCCGCGCCACCACCAGGTTGTCCAGGTTGATGCCGTTCGACGCGTACTCGATCTTGATCGACCGTGCCCCGGCGGTGAGGCTGGTCGTCAGCGTCGCGGTGCCCCACGTGTCCCAGTTCGCCAGCGCCGGCAGGTTGAGCGTGCCGACGGAGACCCCGTCCACGTAGACGGTCCGCGTCGAGGCGACCGTCGTCGAGTAGCGGAACTTTAGCTGGTGGCTGCCGGTCGCGTCGGCCCTGACCTGGAAGGTCACCGAGTCGCCGGAGGAGGCGAAGCCGTCGACGAAACCGGTGCCGGTGTAGCCGGGGTGGTCGGTGTTGGTCGACACGCCGACGCCGGCGCCGAACTCGGCCTCGTAGGCGGCCTTGTCGACCCCGTTCAGGGTGACCGACCGCGCCGACCCGCTGGCGGCCAGTTTCACGTAGGTGAGCTGCTGCACCGGGTCCCACCACCAGCCCTCCGACGCCGACTGCAACGCGGCGAGCGAGGCCCGCGCGGTCGCGCCGGTCACCGACGACGGCTGGGTCGAGGCGACCTGGAGCGTGCTGGTCGTGGTCAGGGCGGGCACCGAGACGCCGACCGTGTGCGCGGGCCAGTTCTCGGTCGAGGTGACGGTCCGGTTCAGGCCCGCCGAGTCCTCGAAGTAGGAGTACGACGAGGTGCCCGACGGATAGATGCGGAAGACGAGGTTGGCGTACGAGGAGACGCTGTTCGAGATGTTCCCGCCCAGTTGGTAGGACGCGTTCAGGTTCAGCGGGATGATCGCCCCGGCCTTGGCGTATACGGGGATCGTGTCGAGCCCGGCGGTGTAGGTCTTGGTGCCGGGGCCGGTGAACCGGCCGCCGTTCCACAGGTCGTACCACTCACCCGACGGCAGGTAGACGTTCTTCGACGTGGCCCCAGCCGTGGTGATCGGCGCCACGAGGAGCTGCGGCCCGAACATGTACTGCTGGTCGAGCGCGGCGGCCGTCGAATCGCCGGGGAACGCGAAGCTCATCGCCCGCATCATCGGCACACCGGTCGTCGACGACGACTTGGCCTCGGTGTAGAGGTAGGGGATCAGGTTCATCCGCACGTTCGCGAACTTCCGGAAGTACGGGATCACGTTCGTGTTCCCGGTGCGCGCCTGCACGTTCCACGGCGTGCGCGCCTCCGAGACGCCGGGGTTGGCCTTCTCCGAGTGATACTGCATGACCGGCGAGAACACCGCCTGCGCCGCCGAGCGCAGGTAGAGCTCCGCGCTCGGGAAGTCGCCGGTGAACCCGGCCAGGTCCCACGCGGTGTAGGGCACGCCCGACTGCCCGGCCGACAACTGCGCCCGCACGGCCTCCTGGAAGGCGGGGAACGAGGAGTTCTGGTCGCCGGCCCAGAAGATCGACGTCGACTGCGCGCCCGCCGTGCCCGCCCGGCTGAAGATCGTGCCGTCGGGCTTCTTGCCCTTGACATAGGTGTTGTACGCCGACAGGTAGGAGTTCGGGTAGGCGTTGTGCATCTCGTCGCCCTTGCGGCCGTCGGCGAACGACACGTTCCGGCCGAAGATCGCCTCGGAGCCGTCGGTCTTGAAGCCGTCGATCCCGACGTCGTCCATCAGGTAGTCGCGTTTGCTCATCCACCAGTTGCGCGCGGCGGCCGAGGTGAAGTCGGGCACCATGCTGTCGCCGAACCACTGGCCCGTCGGCACCCGGTAGACCCCGCCCGGCTGTGACGCGACGTAGCCCTGCGCCTGGGCGTAGGCCTTGTCGTTCACGTGCTGCTGCGGCGCGGTCGGCGGGTTGGTGTCGAAGTTCTCCTTGAACACCGGAATCTGCCAGAGGATGACCTTGATGCCCTTGGCGTGGGCGTCGTCGACCATCGCCTTCGGGTCGCTCCACGCGGTCCCGGCCGGGAACGTCAGATCGCTGAGGGCGAGTTTCCCGCTGCCGGGTTTCGCCGTGTACGTCGCGCCGTGCCACACGTAGAAGGTCGCCTCGTCGCTCCACTGCTCCAGCACGATCGCCGAGTGCGGGATGTTGTGCGTGGTCGGGTTCGCGAGCTCGGCCGTCACCTCCGACTGGGTGTTCCACTCGTTGGCCGACATCCAGAGCCCGAACGCCCACTTGGGTGGCAGTTGCGGCCGGCCGGTCACCGCGGTGTAGTCGTCGACGATCTCCGCCGGGGTGCCCGCGAAGAAGTGGTAGTCGAGCGTCGAGTTCAGCGCGCCGTTCGTGTCGACGGTGAATCCGGCCAGGTCGGTCAGGTGGGTGTTCAGGTTGAAGACGGAGTAGCGGGTCGAGGGCAGGTAGACGCCGTACCCGGCGGAGTTCAGGAAGAACGGCGTCGACAGGTAGGTGCGCCGCCACGACCCCTGGTCGCGGTACTGGTTGTAGACGAAGTTGTGCACGTCGGTGCCGCGCTGGTCGAGGCGGTCGTAGCGTTCGCCGAAGCCCTCGAAGCGCTCGCCCGCCGGCGAGAGGAAGTGGTCCTCGATCTTCGTGATCGTCGAGACGCCGTCGCTGGCCCAGCCGATGTTGCGGAACACCGACGGGTCGTACTGGCGCGTGATCAGGGTGGTGCCGTCGCCCTTGTAGACCGACAGCCGGTAGGGCGTCTTCTGGATCTTCAGCACCAGCGACGACGTCGTGATCTGCAACGTCGAGGCCGAGTTGACGACCGTGTAGCCCGACACGCCGCTGATGTTCAGGCCGCTCCCGGAGGGCGCGATCTGGGTGCGGAACCGGTCGAGGGCCGGGAACGCGAACCGGATCTTCGGCGTGAACGACCCGGCCGAGTCGCCGGTCGTCACGTCGACGCTGGTGCCGTTGTTCACGTACGACGTCACGTTCGTGACCGTCGACCACGACGTCACCTTGAACGTGAACGGCCCCACGCTGCGCTGGCCCGTGCCGTTGACGTCGGCGTTGACGGTGTAGGAGATGGAGTCGCCCCGCACGAACGAGCCCATCGCGATGCGCCAGTAGGTGTTGTTCCCCTGGTTGTAGTCCCAGGCGGCGCCGATCGGGGTCTGCGCGACGCCGTTCTTCGTCCAGGTGATCCAGACGGTCTGACCCGGCTCGATCGGCCAGGTCGTGGCCTTGAGGGTGACGGCCTCCCCGGCCATCGGGTCACGGGGAGCACGTTCGGTCGGCTCGGTGGAGTAGAGGTCGTCGATGCCGGTCGGGTTGTGGTGCACGCCGCTGAGGGCGGCCGCGGGAAGGGCATGCAACATCGTGGCCAGCAGGGCGAGGACCACGACGGTGACGCCCGAGCGTAACCGGGTCATGCGAACATTCCTTTCAAACGCGGCCAGTGCTCCGAGGCGCAGAGCACCGGAGGACGCTCGATGGGCGCGGGAAGGACGACCTCCCGCCCACCGGTGAGCACCGCGCCGGTCCACACGTCCACCCACTCGCCCGGAGGCAGGTAGGCGGCGATCTCGGTGGCGCCGGGCGTGGTGACGGGGACGACGAGCAGCGCGTCGCCCAGCTTGAACTGCAGGGGGTACGACCACAACTCGTGTTCCATGTGGTCGAAGAACAGACCCCGCATGAGCGGCTTGCCGCCGCGGGCCGCCACCGCCGCCTGCTCGGCCAGGTAGGGCACCAGGCGCTCCCTGAGCTGCGCGAACCGCCGGAAGACCGGGATGACCGTGGCGTCGCCGGTCTGTTCGGCGATGTTCCAGGGCGTGCGGTCGCGGATCGGCGTGCGGTGGTGGTTGAACTCCGAGTGGTACTGCATGATCGGCATGAACGCCGAGGTCCCGGCCGCGCGCAGGTAGAGCTCGGCGGTCGGCAGGTCGCCGGAGAACCCGGCCAGGTCCCAGCCCCAGTAGACGATCCCGCACGCCGAGGCGGTGATGCCGGCGCGGATCGACGACGCGAACGCCGTCCACGTCGAGTCCTCGTCACCGGCCCAGAACACGCCGTGCGGCTGCGAGCCGGTGAAGCCGGCCCGGCTGAAGGTGACCGGGGCCTTCCCGTGCGCCCGCAGCAGGTCGCCGAAGGCCCGCGCGTAGTGGACGGGGAACAGGCTGTTCCCGTCGTCGCCCCGGCGGCCGTCGGCGTAGCGCAGGTCGTGGCCCCAGGCGTGCTCGCCGCCGTCGGTCTTGAAGCCGTCGACGCCCAGCTCGGAGACCAGGTAGGCGCGCTTGGCCGTCCACCAGTCACGGACCTCCTGCGACGACAGGTCGGGCATCAGCGCCAGCGGGAACCACCAGCCCCGGTTCCGGTACGGCCTGCCGTCGGCCTCCCGGACGCCGTAGCCCTTCTCGGCCAGCTGCCGGGCGTCCACGGCCGCCTGGTGACGGGGGTGCGGGCGCATCTTCTGCAGCGGGATCTGCCAGAGCAGCACCTTGACGTCGCGGGCGTGCAGCTCGTCGATCATGCCCTTCGGGTCGGGCCACGGCCCGTCGGCGGGGAAGGCGTAGTCGCTCAGCGTGTGCGGTTCCTCCGACGGCTCGTAGACCGCCCCCCGGAACGCCGTGAACGTCGTCTCGTCGCTCCACGCCTCGATGACCAGCGCGCCGACCGGGATGTCGTGCTCGCGGTGCCGGTCCATCTCGTGCATGACCCGGGCCTGGGTGTTCCACTCGTTGCCGCTGGCCCAGAGCCGGAACACCCACGAGGGCAACTCGGTCGGGTGGCCGACCTCGCCGAGGAAGGCCGCCAGCACGTCGGCGGGCGGCCCGTCGTAGAAGACGACCTCCAGGTCGTCGCCCGCGACCTCCGCCTCGACGGTCAGCAGGTCACCCTCGGTGGAGTACCAGGTGCGCCGCGACGTGCGGACGTGGAACCCCCACGGCTCGTCGCCGACGACGAAGGCGAAGGGCATCGGCAGGTACGTCCGGTTCGCCGCCCCCTGCCCCTTGTACTGCTCGAACACGACCGCGTCGAGATCGTTGCCCCGCTGGTCGACGGCGTTGAACCGCTCCCCGAACCCGACCAGGTGGTCGCCCGGCGCGAGCCGCACCGCGAACCTGACCCGGCGCGCCCCGTCGGCGTCGGCCAGCTGCTCGACCGACCCCGGCACGACCCGGTCGGCCCCGGCGACGCGGACCTTCCCGGGCGTCCACCGCGCCGCCGACACCTCGAACCACCGGCTGGTCCGCCCCGGCGCCCGGAACCGGTAGCGGTAGCGGGTCCCGAACGCCAGCGGCCCCGTCGTCACCGTCCACGACCCGCTGGCGGCGCGGGCCGCCTTGGCCTGGGCGGCGGCCAGATGCCCGCCGTCGGTGACGACCGGCCCCTCGGTGCCGTAGAGGGGCGTCATGGGCAGGTCGGCGCCGTTCCACTCGCAGACCACCTCGGCGGCCGACGACCGGACCCGCAGCTCGACCGGCTCACCGTCGAGCGGCAGCACGGGCACCCGCTGGTCCTCCGATTCGGCGTAGGGGTGGCCGGAGCCGTGGGGACGATGACGGATCACAGTTCGGCCTCCAGCATCAGGTACATCCCGTGTGACCACAGCAGGGGAGTGGCGACCGGGCCCCAGCGCCGGATCCACTCCTCCTCCCGGTCGGGGAAGAGCAGCACGTCGGAGACCTGCTCGGGCAGGTCGCCGGTCGGACGGGCCTGGGCGGCCATCCAGTCGAGGTAGCGCCGGGCCTCCTCTGGGCGGCCGGCGGCGGCGTGGTTCAGGCCGAGGAAGCCGGCCAGCAGCACCCACCGGCCGCCGCCGTAGAAGGTGTCGGCGCGGTAGCGGTGCACCCCGCCCTCGTGGGCGAGCTGCCGCTCGACCTCGGCGACGGTCGCGACGGCCACCGGGTGGTCGGGGGCGTACACGCCGAAGGGGGCGACGCACGCCAGCAGGCTGGCGTCGACCTCGTCGGAGCCCAGCCACTTGCGCAGGTGGCCCTTGTCCGCGACGCCCTCGGCGGCGATCAGCTCCTCGATGCCGCCGATCGCCTCCTTGACCTCCGGGTCGGCGACGCCGAGCGAGACGGCGGCGCGCAGCCCGGCGTGGATCGCGCCGAGCGTGGCCACGTGGCGCTGGTCGACGTGCTCCTCCCACCAGTCGTAACACGGGCTGTCCCAGAACGCCGCCAGGTAGCGGGAGGTCAGCCGGACGGCCTCCATCGGGACGTCGGCGGAGTGGCGGCGGGCGTGCTCGGCCAGCTGCCACAACCAGGTGCCGTAGCCGTCGAGCTGGTGGTCCCACCACTCGTCGGAGCCGTCGGCGCCGTCGAGGGTGAACCGGGTCGGCAGCATCTCGCCGGGTGAGAGGGTCGCGTCGTGGCGCCGGGCGATCAGGTCGTCGATGTGCGCGGCGCGCGCGAGGACCACCCGCGCGCACCACTCGTGGAAGGCGCCGACCGAGTCCTTCTCGCCCGCGCGGGACATGCCTTCGGCGATGAACGCGCCGTCGCGCAGCCACGCGTAGCCCGCGTAGGCGGAGAAGGTCGGGCAGGCGGGATAGGCCCCCGAGGGCGACTGATTCTCGCGGATCACCCGGACGCTGCGAGACATCAAGTCGATCATGCTGGTTCTCTCCTAGCCGAGAAGGGCGTCGACCTTGGACGCGGCTTCGGTCAGGGCCTCTTCGACCGACTTGCGGCCGGCCGCGGCCTCGGTGAGCTCCTGGGTGACGGCGTCCTGCATCTCCTGCTGGCGGGCGATGACCGGCGGCAGCGCGATGCTGTTCAGCGAGTCGAAGACGGCCTGGCGGTTGGCCGGGACGGGGTCCTTCAGGTAGCCCTGCAGCACCGCCTGGTCGGACACCGGCGGCAGCTCCCACGAGCTGGCGATCCGGGTCGTGGCGGCCACGTCGGAGCTGCTCAGGAACTTGGCCCAGGTGTACGCCTCACGCGGGTGCTTGGTGGTGGCCGAGGCGGCGACCGAGTTGTGGAACACCGCGCTGGCCTTCTGGCTGTCGCCCGGCTCGACGACGACGTCCCACGTGAACGGCACGTCCTTCAGGCCGGCGAACTGCCAGATGCCGTTGTGCCACATCGCGAGCTTGCCCGACTTGAACAGGTTGGTGTCGAAGTCGGCGGTGCCGCCGATCTCGGCCTCGGTCGGCATCGTCTTGCCGACCTTGCCGACCAGCCACTTGGCGGCCTTGACGCCCTGCGGGCTGTCGAACGTCGACTTGCCGCCGCTCATGAACTCGCCGCCGGCCTGCTTGAGCGCCTTGTAGAACTCGAAGAACGTGACCGGCTGGAAGTCGCCGTACACCCCCTCGGAGGTGAGCTTCTCGGCGGCGGCCTGCTCGTCCTCCCAGGTCCAGTCGGCGGTCGGCAGCGGGACGCCGGCCTTCTCGAACAGGTCCTTGTTGTAGAGCAGGACGACCGTGGAGAACGACGCCGGGAGCGCGAACTGCTTGCCGTCGTGCTTGAAGGCGTTCAGCGACTCGGTGGCGTAGCCGGAGGTGTCGGTGTCGCCGCCGGCCGTGCCGAGGTCGAGCAGGCTGCCCGCGGTGGCGTAGGTGACGAAGTTCTCGTAGTTGAGCTCGAAGGTGTCGGGCGCGGTCTGGCCCGCGATGCTGGTCTGGAGCTTGGTGAAGTACTGGTCGTAGGGGGCCGTCTCCACCTGCACGTCGACCGTGGGGTTCTCCTTCTCGAACGCCGCCACGATCGTGTCGAGGTCCTTCACGTGGTCGGGGGCGGCGGAGAAGGTGAAGTAGCGCAGGGTGACCTTGCCGCCTGCGGCGGGCTCTTCCGTACGGGTCGCCGAGCCCTGGGAGCAGGCGGTGGCGAGCAGGGCGGTGATCAGGGTCGCCGCGGCGACCCGGGCTGATCCGGCCATGGGGGGTTCCTTCGGTTGTTATTTCAGCCCTGACTGGGCCACGGACGCGATGACGTGCTTCTGGGCGAACAGGTAGAGGACGAGGATCGGGACGACGCTGACCACCGACCCGGCCATGACGACGTTCCACTCGGTGGTGAACTGGCCGTGCAGGTTGGCCAGGCCGAGCGGGAGGGTCATGAACTCGGGCGACCTGATGATCACCAGCGGCCACAGGAAGCTGTTCCAGCTGGCCATGAACCCGAAGATGGCGAACGTGGCGAGGGCCGGGCGGATCAGCGGCAGCACGACCAGGGCGAAGATCCGGAAGTGCCCCGCGCCGTCGAGCACGGCGGCCTCGTCGAACTCCTTCGGCACCTGCCGGACGGCCTGCCGCAGCAGGAACACGCCGAACGCGGAGGCGATCGTCGGGGCCAGCACGGCGAAGTAGGTGTCGGTCAGGTTGAACGTCCGCATCTCGATGAACAGCGGCACGACCAGCACCTGGAGCGGCACCATCAGCGTCGCCAGGTAGACGGCGAACAGCGCGCCCCGGCCGGGGAAGGGCAGCCGGGCGAAGGCGTAGGCCGCCATCGAGCTGGTGACGAGCTGGAACACGGTCGAGGCGACGGCGATCCAGAGGCTGTTGAACATGATCCGCCAGAACGGCATGGTCTCCAGCAGCCGTTCGTAGGCGCCGAAGCCCGCGCCTTCGGGGGTGAAGTCGGGCGGGGTCTGCAGCACCGCCCCGGCCGGGGTCAGCGACGTGATCACCGCCCACGCGAACGGGAACAGCATGATCAGCGCGCCGAGCCCGACGACGACGTACCGGCCTGCTCTAGCCATAGTTCACCCACCGGCGCTGGCCCCGGACCTGGATCAGTGTGACCACCAGCACGACCGCGAACAGCAGCCACGACAGGGCGGATGCCGCACCGGCGCGGCCGTACTTGAAGGTCAGGTTGTAGACCTGCTCGACGACGACCTGGGTCGCGCCGGCCGGTCCGCCGCCGGTCATGACGTGGACCTGGTCGAAGACCTGGAACCCGTTGATCAGCGAGATGACGACGACGAAGAACGTGCTGGGCGACAGCAGCGGCAGGGTGATGCGGCGGAACCGCTGCCAGGCGTTCGCGCCGTCGACCCGGGCGGCCTCCAGGTACTCGTTCGGGATCGCCTGCAGGCCCGCCAGCAGGATGATCATCACGAAGCCGAGGTCCTTCCACGCCGAGGCGAGGATGATCGAGGGCATCGCCCAGTCGGGGTCGGTCCACCACCCGGGGCCTTCGAGGCCGACCAGGCCGATCGCCCAGTTAACGATGCCCGAGGCCGGGTTGAGCAGCCACTTCCACAGCAGCGCGACGACCACCCACGACGTGACGACGGGCAGGAAGTAGATCGCCCGGAACAGGTCGCGGCCCTTCATCGCCCGGTTGAGCAGCATCGCCAGGCCGAGGCCGCCCGCGTAGACGAGCGGCAGGTAACCGGCGATGAAGTAGAGCGTGTGCCCGAACGCGGCCCGGGTCTCCTCGCTGGACAGCAGGTCGGCGTAGTTGTCGAGGCCGACCCACTTCATCGGCGTGATCAGGTTCCACTCGTGCAGCGACGTCCACAACGACCCGGCCATGGGGATCAGGGTGAACAGCAGCAGCGGGACCGCGCTGGGCAGCAGGAAGACGGCGACGGTGAGGGCGTAGCGGAGACGCTTCCGCGGCGGGCGGATCGGCTGCTTGACGCTCGCGGCCGGCGGCGTCTCGGTGAGGGTCACGGGGTCGCCCCTATCAGCCGGGCCCGCACCATCCGGCCCTGCTCGCCCGCCGCGCCCTCGGTGTCGAACGGGGTGGCGAGCACCAGCGCGGCCGCGCCCTGGGCCCAGGAGGTGTCGTCCCAGCCCTCGACCTCGATCTCGATGTCGCGGCGGCCCGGCATGAGCTGGCGGCGGACCGCCGCGTCGAAGCCGGCGCGCCAGAACTCCCAGTGGGCGGTGCCCTCGCCCAGAACCACGACCACCTCGGGGTCGACGACGTTTATCAACCCGGCGGTCGCCCGGCCCAGGACCGCGCCGGCCTCGGCGAAGACCGCGCGGGCGGTCGCGTCGGAGGCCGCCAGGGCGCCCAAATCGTCGGCCGTCGCCACGGCGAGCCCTCGGGCGCGGGCCGCGGCCACCAGCCCGGCCGCGCCGACGACCGCCTCCAGGCAGCCGGACGCCCCGCAGCCGCAGACAGGGCCGTCGACGGCGACCGGCACGTGCCCGAACTCGCCCGCGCCGCCGCGCGCCCCCCGGTAGACCCGGCCGTCGGCGACGATCGCGGCGCCGACGCCCCGGCCGATCGTCAGGACGAGGAAGTCGCGGTGGGTGCGGCCCCGGCCGTAGAGGCGCTCGGCCACCGCCAGGGCGTTGACGTCGTTCTCCAGCAGGACGGGGAGCTTGAGGCGGCGGCGCAGCCGGTCGCCCACGGGCATGGCCTGCCAGCCCAGCGTGGGGGCGTTGCAGGTGCCGACGGCCTGGTCGTCGACGCTGCCGGGCACGCAGACCCCGACGCCCAGCAGCGGCGGCACCTTGCCGAGCACGTCGGCGACGGCCTCGGCCAGGTCGCCGAGCGCGTCGGGGGAGGAGGGGTCGAAGGGGCTCTCCCAGGAGCCCAGGACCTCGCCGTCGAGGCGGACCTCGACGATGACCAGGTGCTCGGCCGTGACCTTCACCCCGAGGGCCCGGCCCGCCGTGCCGGCGAGCCCCAGGCGCTGGGCGGGCCGGCCGCCGCGCGACGGCTGGAGGTCGAGCTCCTCCAGCATGCCCGCCGCCATGAGCGCCTTGGTGAGCTGGGTGACCGTCGCGGGGGAGAGGTCCAGCTCCTTGGCGATCTCGGTGCGGCTGAGCGGCCCGACCGTGCCGAGCAGGGCCAGGATCGCCGTCCGCGTGAGATCGCCGCGATCGGTCGCAGCCATCGGGCTCACTTTCTTTATTGGTAAAGTTAGTCCCGAAATATGGCTGCTCACGTGGGCACTGTCAAGGGTCCGAAACCAGATCGAAACCTCAGTGCCGGGCGCACGGGCGGACCACCGCGATCGGGCAGCGCGCGTGCCGGAGCACCCGGCGGCTGACCGAGCCCATGACCATCGATCCGGCCCGGCCCCGGCCGTGCGAGCCGACCACGACGAGGTCGGCCTCCCGTGACGCGTCGACCAGCGCCTCGACCGGATGCGCCGAGCGCAGGTCGTCGAAGACCGGCAGTTGCGGGTAGCGGGTGCGGAAGGTGGCGAGCTGGCTGGTCGCCACGGCCCGCTGGCCCGCCCGCACCGCGTTCAGGTCGAACTCGATCTCGGGGGCGTAGGGGTGGGTGGGCAGCGACCAGGCGTGCAGGGCCCTGATCTCGGCGCCGTGCAGGTCGGCCTGCTCGAAGGCGTAGGAGATGGGGGCGGGGCAGTCGGCCGTGTCGTCGAGGCCGACCACGACCTCGCCCGCGCGCCGGCCGGGCGGTTCGCGCACGATGATCACCGGGCCGGTCGCGTGGCCCGCCACCTGCATGCTGACCGAGCCGAGGATGCTGCCGGCGGTCCGGCCCATGCCCCGGCTGCCCAGCACCAGCCCGGCCGACTCGTCGGCCAGGCGGCGCAGCACGTCGGCCGGGCGGCCCTCGACGTTCTCCAGGCGCATCGGCAGGCCCGGACGCCGGTCGCGCGCGGCCTTCTCGGCCTCACTCATGATCCGGCAGGCCACGTCGGCCAGCGCCGCGTCGAGCTCGGGGGAGTCGGCGAGCTCGTAGGGGGATCGGTCGACGACGTGGACGATACGCAGCCAGGCGCCCCGGCGGGCGGCGTCGTCGGCGGCCCATTCGACGGCGGCGAGCGACGTCGCCGAACCGTCGACACCGACTGTTACATCCCTCATGACTCCCCCTTGGTCTCCGCCCTCTCTCCCATGACAACGCTTGAGCTGGGCAAATCCCTAGGGTCGAAAGTCCCTAACCAGACAAGGAGTGACTTTGGTCCCTATCTAGCCACAAAAGGGATGAATAGGTTTGAAGACATGATTCGGGTATTCCTTGTGGACGATCACGAAGTGGTGCGGCGCGGCGTGGCCGCCCTCCTGGAGGCGGAGGACGACATCCGCGTCGTCGGCGAGGCCGGGTGCGTCGCCTCCGCGGTCGCCCGGATCACCGCCCTCCGGCCCGACGTGGCGATCCTGGACGTGCGGCTGCCCGACGGCAACGGGGTGGACGTGTGCCGCGAGGTCCGCAGCGCGCTCCCCGACCTGCCCTGCCTGATGCTGACCTCCTATGCCGACGACGACGCCCTGTTCCAGGCCGTGATGGCCGGCGCGTCGGGTTACGTGCTGAAGCAGATCCACGGTTCCGACCTGGTGGGCGCGGTGCGGGCGGTGGCCGGGGGCCGGTCGCTGCTCGATCCGAAGGCGACCACGACGATGCTGCGCCGCCTGGGCGAGCGGCGCGACCCGCTGGCCGCGCTGACCGACCAGGAGCGCCGCATCCTTGAGCACATCGGCCAGGGCATGACCAACCGGCAGATCGGCGACCAGATGTTCCTGGCCGAGAAGACGGTCAAGAACCACGTCTCGCGGCTGCTGGGCAAACTGGGCATGCAGCGCCGGACCCAGGTCGCCGTCTACGCGGCGAAGATGCAGTCGGACGGGGTCAGCTGAGCGGGACCCGCCACTGCAGGTGGGTGCCCCTGCCTTCGCGCCGGGCCACCTCGAAGCAGCCGCCGAGGTTCTCCGCGCGCTCGGCCAGATTGCGCAACCCGCTGCGCCGCCCGTTGGGCGGCAGCCCCACCCCGTCGTCGTCGACGGTCAGCGTCACCTCGTCGCCCGCCTCCAGCGACACCTCGACCCGCTTCGCCGCGGCGTGCCGGACCACGTTCGACAGCGCCTCCCGCAGCACCGCCAGCACGTGGTCGGCGATCTCCTCGGGCACGCCGTAGTCGAGCTGGCCGTCCAGCCGCAACATCGGCCGGAAGCCCAGGTCCCCGTACGACTTGTCGACGATCTCGGCCACCCGGGCCCGCAGCCCCGACTCGTCGGGTCCCAGCGGGCCCTGGAGGGCGAAGATCGTCGCCCGGATCTGGCGGATGGTCGCGTCGAGCTCGTCCACCGAGTGCCTGACCCGGGCCGCCGCCTCGGGGTGCTCCATCAGCCGGACCGTGCTCATCAGCGTCATCGCCACCGCGAACAGCCGCTGGATCACCACGTCGTGCAGGTCCTTGGCGATGCGGTCGCGGTCCTCCAGCAGGCTGATGCGCTCGGCGTCGCGCCGCGCCTCGGCGAGCTCCAGTGCCACGGTGGCCTGGGCCGCGAACGACTTGAGCATCTCCAGCGAGGAGGTGGTGAACGGGATCCGGCCGGGCCGCTTCCCCAGGCCCAGCACCCCGCGCACCGAACCGGCGTTCCCCAGCGGGATCGCGGCGGCCGGCCCGATGGGCAGCCCGCCGATGGTCTCCCATCCGGCGGCCGTCATGTCGTTGACGATCAGCGACTCGCCCGTCTTGTACGCGTGGCCCGCCAGCGACGTGTCGAGCCCGATCTCCCCGCCGATCAGCCCGCCGAGGCCCTCGGCGACCAGCGCCCGCAACGAGGTGCCGCCGTCGACGGGGAAGAACACCAGGGCCGTGTCGGAGTCGGCCATCTCCTTGATCCGCTTGGCCACCTTGGCGAGCACGTCGCCGGGCCCGTCGCCCGACAGCAGGCTCGTCGTCACCTCGGCGGTGGCCTGCAGCCAGAGCTCGCGGCGGCGGGTCTCCTCGTACATGCGCGCGTTCTCGATCGCCACCCCGGCGGCGGTCGCCAGGGCGACGACGACGGCCTCGTCCTCCTCGTCGAAGTCGGCCCCGCCGCGCTTCTCGGTCAGGTAGAGGTTGCCGAAGATCTCGTCCCTGACCCGCAGCGGCACCCCGAGGAAGGACCCCATCGGGGGATGGTCGGCGATGCGGGACAACCGCAGGGGTTTCGGCTCCTTGATCAGCTGGTCCAGCAGGCCGAACTCGTGGGGCCAGTCGCGGATCCGGGCGGTCTCCGTCTCGCTGAGCCCGGCGGGGAGGAACTCGACGAGGCTGTGGTCGTCGCCGATCACGCCGAGGGCGCCGTAGCCGGCGTCCACGAGGCGGGTGGCGGTCTCGACGATGCGCCGCAGGACCGTCTCGAGTTCGAGGTCGCCGCCGATCAGCACGACCGCTTCGAGGAGGGTGTGGACCCGGTCTCGGGTGGCGAGCACGGCGTCGAGCCGGGCCTGGAGCTCCGAGAGGAGGTCGTCCAGTCGCATGCCGGGGATCAATTGACGGGCCATAATCCCATCTTGCTTCGCATAATTGGACAAAATGCCCCGCGTTGGGTCAGCAGATCCGATGAAGCGACGCCCCTGGCTGATGGGGGATGCAACCGGAAGTCAAGTCCCGGCGTGGACTCCCGGTACGGTGATCTTCCGCGAACGCGGACGACCGTGAGCAGGGGGCCTCGCGATGGATGATCCCGAACGGATCGGCGACTACGCGATCGCCCGCAAGCTGGGCAGCGGCGGCCAGGGCGTCGTCTACGAGGCGTACGACCCCGCCGGCGAACGGGTCGCCCTGAAGCTGCTCCACGGCGCGGCGGGCATCGCCCGCCCGGTCGAGAAGGAGATCGCCGCCGCCCGGCGGGTGGCCGCCTTCTGCACGGCCCGGGTGATCGCCGTCGACCTCACCGGCGCCCGGCCCTACGTCGTCAGCGAGTTCGTCGACGGCCCCAGCCTCACCCAGGCGGTGGCCGACCAGGGCCCCTTCGAGGCCGACGCGTTACGCCGCCTCGCGGTCGGCGTCGCCACCGCGATGGCGGCCATCCACGACGCGGGCGTCGTCCACTGCGACCTCAAACCCGACAACGTGCTGCTCGGCCCCGACGGGCCGCGCGTGATCGACTTCGGCATCGCCCGCATCGTCGACAGCTCCCTCACCGCCTCCCGGGGCGTGATCGGCACCCCCGGCTACATGGCCCCCGAGCTCTTCTCCGGCGGCCACCCGACGGCGGCGGCCGACGTGTTCGCCTGGGGCGCGGTGATGGTCTTCGCCGCCTCGGGCCGGGCGCCGTTCGCGCGCGAACACGTCGCGGCCGTGATCAACGACGTGCTCCGGTCGGAGGCCGACCTCGGCGCGCTGACCGAACCGCTGCGCTCCTGGGTCGGCGCGGCCCTGTCGAAGGACCCCGCCCGCCGCCCCACCGCCCACGAGCTCCTCATCGGCCTGCTTTCCGGGGAACACGGCCGGTTGTCGGCCGCCATGGACGAGGGCCGCGAGGTGGCCGCGCCCATCGGCGTGCGCGTTTCCCGGCCGCCGCTGGGCGACCTGGCGGAGGACGCCTTCGCGCAGGTCCCCGCCGACGCGCGGCCGGTCGCGGAGCAGCTGTTGCTGCGCATGCTCGACGGCGACCGGCTGGTCGGCGTCGACCCGGCGGAGCTGGGCGACTCCCGGGTGTTCGCCGCGGTCGACGTCCTGACCGCGCGGAAGGTGCTCAGGGCCCGCGACGGCGAGGTGGTCCTGGGCAACCCGGCCCTCCGCCACGCCTGGCCGCGCCTGCGCGAATTGATCGCGGAGGAACGCGCCGGGCTGGCCACCTACCAGCGGCTCCGCGACGCGACCCGCACCTGGGACCGGCACGGCCGCCGCGAGAACGACCTCTACGACGGGGCCGCGCTGGAATCGGCGACCTTCTGGGCGGCCACCCTGCGCCGGCGGCTCGAACTCACCCCGGCCGAGCGCGACTTCCTCGCCGGCAGCGGGGGCCTCGGCCGCAAGCGGCTGCGCCGCCGCCGCGCCCTGACGTTCGTGCTGGTGGTCCTGCTCGTGGCGACCACGGGCCTGGCCGCGCTGGCGGAGATCAACCGGCGCGGCGTCGAACAGGCGCAGGTGCTGGCAGTGGCCCGGGAGCAGGCCGCCCGCGCCGAGACCCTGCGCGACACCGACCCGGCCGAGGCGATGCGCCTCACCGTGACGGCCGCCCGCGGCGCCGACCTGCCGGAGACCCGCGCCGCCCTGCTCGGCTCGCTCGCCCAGCCGAGCCTGGCCCGCCGCACCACGCGGGCGGTCGGGCTCGGCCAAGACGGGCGCTCGCTCGTCGAGGTCCGCGACGGCACGGCGGTGATCAGCGACGCGGCGACCGGGAAACGGCTGACGACCGTGCCGGGGATCGAGGGCGACGTCGTGCACGCCTGGTTGTCGGGCGACCGGCGCTGGCTGGCGTCCATGAGCTGCGGCGACCAGTTCTGCCGCGAGAACGCCAGGATCGCCGTCCGGCGGACCTCCGACGGCCGGCAGACCGGGGCCGCGACGATCCGGGAGCAGTTCCTGGAGCCGCAGCAGATCTGGTTCGACGCGTCGAACCGCCTCGTCCGGCGCACCCCGTGCGGCCGGCCGGGGGTGCTGGTCGGGCGGCGTACACCCGGCACGCTGGCCGGCTGCGCCGACGACACCGGCTTCGGCGTGCACGACCTCGCCACCGGGAGGATCGTCTCCCACCGCCGTCCCACGGGCGGCCGGTACGCGGAGTTCGCCACGCTCAGCCCCGACCGGGGGCTGCTCGCGGTGCAGCTCCACCACGACGCCGACGACCGGTCGCCGATCCAGATGTGGGCGGTGGACGACCGGGGCGTCCTGGTGCGCGACGTCGCGTACGCCGCCCACCCCGACTACGCGACCCCCACGATGGACAGCGGCTCGAACGAGTGCGGGCCCACCTCCCTGGTGTTCGACGAGTCGGGCGAACGGCTCGCCGGGGAACGGTGCGGCCTGGTGGCGGTCTGGAACCGGGTCGGCAACGGCGGCTGGTCGCCGACGATGCCGGCCGAGTACGAGCCCGGCACGGTGCCCATGGAGGTCGTCGCGAGCGTCCCGCACCCCGTCGGGGCCCGCCTCGGCTTCAGCCCCGACGGGGGCACGCTGACCCTGGCGTCCGAGGGCGAGGTCCGGCTCCTGGACACCTCGACCATGGCGCGGCCCGGCGGGGGCGCGACCACCTTCGACCACCTCCGGACCCCCCGGATGCAGGCGGCGTTCAGCCCCGACGGCGCGCTTCTGGCGATCATGGACCAGTCGGAGCTGCGCCTGATCGGCACCCGCACCGGCGAGGTGATCGCCGGTTTCCGCGAGCCGTGGGTCTCGCCGGAGTTCCGGGCCCCGCTGCAGGGCGGGGGAGCGCCGCCGATGGTGTTCTCGCCCGACGGGCGCGTGCTCGCGGTGAACGGCGCCGGCGCCGAGGTCGTGCTGATCGACACCGGCGCCGGGCGCGTCCTGCGCACGATCACCCTGCCGCACGCCCGGAAGCCCGCCGGCGAGCCCGGACTCGGCGACCTCCTCGCAATGGCCTTCTCGCCCGACGGGTCCCTGGTCGCCGCGATCACCCACATCGAGGACGAGACCTCCCCCAACTACGGGTCGAGCCTGCTGGTCTGGCGTGTCCGCGACGGCGAGCGGGTCGACGAGGTGAAGGAGGTCATCGGCCACACGCTGACCTTCGCCGCCGACGGCGCCACCCTCTACGTCGGCCACCCCGACCACGGCGTCTGCACGGTCCGCCCGGCGGCCGGGCAGACCGACTGCGGCTTCCGCATGCCCGGCTACGTCACCGAGAACCTCGCCCGCACCCCCGACGGCGGCCGCCTGCTCCTCGGCGTCGCCGACGGCTCGCTGGCGATCTGGAACCCGAGGACGCGCGAGGTGGAGGACCGCGTCATGCGCGGCCACGCGGCCGAGAGGGTGGTCACCGCCGCGTTCAGCCCCGACGGGACGATGCTCGCCACCGGGAGCGACGACGACACCGTGCGCCTGTGGGACGTGCGGGCGCGGCGCTCCATCGGCCTGCCGTTCCAGCACGCGGGCGACCTGCTGGCGGTCGCCTTCGACGCCGACGGCCGGACGGTGCGCACGGCCGACGCCTCCGGGGCCGTGCACGCGTTCCCGCTGGACACGCCGAGGATGCTGGAGGCGGTCTGCCGCCGGGTTTCCTGCCGGCCCTGATCGTGTCCGTCGGGGAGGTTGCGCGGGCGGGGCGGGCAAGGGATCTTGCTGTGGGTACGCCGGTCCCCCTACAGGAGATCCCCATGACGCTGCCCCTCCACATGCGCCGCCAGGGCTTCGACCCCGACCCCGACCTGGCCGCCGTGCGCGCCGAGCCGGGACTGACCAAGGTGCCCACCCCCTATGGCCGTGACGCCTGGCTGGTCACCCGCTACGACGACGTGCGCGACGTGCTCAGGAACGCCGAGCTGTTCAGCTACGGGCACGGCATCAACCTGCCGCCGATGAGCGAGGAGCAGGCCAACCGCCTCAAGGCGGGCGCGTTGCTGATGATGGACCCGCCCGACCACACCCGCTTACGCCGCATGCTCACGCCCGAGTTCACGATGCGCCGCATCCGCCGCCTCGAACCCCGGGTCAGGGAGATCGTCGCCGACCACCTCGACGCGATGGAGCGCGCCGGCGCGCCCGCCGACCTGGTCGCCGACTTCGCCCAGCCGATCCCGTCGCTGGTCATCTGCGAGCTCTTGGGAGTGCCCTACGCCGACCGCGCCGACTTCCAGACGCGGTCGCACACCCTGCTCGACTTCAACCAGCCGCCGGAGGTGCGCGGGCAGGCGCAGGTGGCGTCGTCGGCGTACATGGGCGAACTGGTCGCGCGGGCCCGGGTCGAGCCGGGCGACGACCTGCTCGGCATGCTGGTCCGCGACCAGGGCGACGACGTGACCGACGCCGAACTGGTCGGCCTCGGCGGCCTGCTGCTGCTCGCCGGGCACGAGACGACCGCCAGCATGATCGGCCTCGGCACGCTGGCCCTGCTGCGCCACCCCGACCAGCTCGACCTCGTCCGGAAGGACCCGGAGAAGGTCGACGGCATGGTCGAGGAGCTGCTGCGCTGGCTCACCATCATCCACACGGGCGCGATCAAGGTCGCCGCCGCCGACACCGAGATCGGCGGCGTCCCGGTCGCGAAGGGCGACGCCGTCGTCGTCTCGCTCCCCGCCGCCAACCGCGACCCCGCGCTGACCGACGACCCCGACGCCTTCGACGTCACCCGCCGCGACCTCGCCCACGTCGCCTTCGGCTACGGCGCCCACCACTGCATCGGCGCACCGCTGGCCCGCATGGAGATGCGCATCGCCTTCCCGGCCCTCTTCGACCGCTTCCCGGGCCTGCGCGAGGCGGGCGAGCCGGTGTTCCGCTCGTTCAACGTCGTCTACGGACTGTCGAACTTCCCCGTGGCCTGGTAAGAGTTCTCGCTCCGTTACGGCTCCGTCGTAGAAATTCTTGCTCCGTTACGGCTCCGCCTACCATGGCGCCGCCCGCCGCCCCCAGTGGCGGGCGGCGCACCGGCGCTCCGCACCGCTCACCGCCCTCGCCGCAACGGGCCTCAGCTCTCAGTGGCCCGGTCACGCCAGGTCGACACGCCCTCCGTGGTGAGGAAGGCGTCGAAGACCATCTCCGCGGTGCCGATTCGCGGGGCCGCCGCACCCAGCCGGGAGGCCGCGATCAGGCCCGGGTCGCCCCGCCGGAACGCCATGAGCCGCTCCTCGCACCCGGCGATCACCACCGGAGCCGCGACCTCGTGAATCCGGGCGCCGAGCCCGGAGAGCGTCACCGTCCGGGGGTCGTGCGCGTTGACGAGGGAGCCGATGCCGCGCCCGAGCGCGTGCGCGACCGTCTCGACCGCCCGCCTGCTCCCGGCGTCGCCGGCGGCGGCCCGCGTGATCAGTTCCCCGGCGTGGTGGAGGCGCCGGTGGACCGGCACGTCCCGCGCGCCGATCAGCGCGTTGGCCCCCACGTCGAGATCCCAGCACCCGGCCGACCCGCAGGGGCACGCCGCGTGGGGATCGCCCGCCAGGGGCAGATGGCCGAACTCGCCCGCCACGCCGTGGGCGCCGGCCAGCGGCCGCCCGCCGACGACGAGCGCCCCGCCCACGCCCAGGGACACGTGCAGGTGGAGGCCGAAGTCGACGCCGCGCAGGGCGCCCCGCCGCGCCTCGGCCAGCGCCGCCAGGCCGGCGTCGTTGCCGAGCAGGACGGCGGGGCCGCCGTCGAGCCGGAGCAGGGAGATCAGGTCGACGTCGTGCCAGCCCAGGTGGATCGCGTCGATCACCCGGCCGTCGCGCACCGCGGCCGGGACGGCGACGCCGACCCCCACCACCCGCCCGGCGAGGCCGGCCACGCACCGCCGCAGCGCTTCAGAAAGGGCGGCCAGCACCTCCGAGGCGAGCCCGGCCGTGTGGTGGCGGCAGTCGAGCAGCCGCGACGCCCCGCCCAGCTCGGCGGCCGAGATCGACCAGGAGTCCTCCCGCAGGTCGACGGCGAGCGCGAGCGGCCCATGGGGGTGCGGCCCGACCAACTGGGTCGGCCGTCCGCGCGGCCGCTCGGCCGGCGGCTGTTCCCGCACCATGCCGGCCGAGACCAGCTCGCCCATCAGCACGGTCGCCGTACCGCGGGCCAGCCCGAGGTCACGGGTGAGCTGGGAGCGGGTGAGCTCCCCGCCCCCGGCGTGCACGGCACGCAGCAACCGGGTCAGGTTGTGGAGCCGCAACTCGCTGCTCGTCGTGGGTGCGTGCACGCCCCCATTGTGGCAGCGGTTCCCACCCCTTTATGCTCTCGGCAAGAGCAAAATATCGATGGGGTGGCGATGAACGACTTCTGCGCGGTGCTGTTCGATCTCGACGGCACACTGGCCGACTCCGACGCCGCGGTGGCCCGAGCCTGGGCCGCCTGGTCCGCCAAGCGCGGCGTCGACCTTGAGACGATCATGCGGGTCTCGCCGGGACGTCCGGGCGTCGAGACCATCGCCGAACTCGGCGCCGGCCTGACCCCGGCCGAGGTCCTGGCCGACGCCGAGGAGAACCTGCGGATGGAGGAGGCCGACCTCGACGGCGTCTCGGCCGTCCCGGGAGCCCTCGACCTGCTCGCCTCCTACGAGGATCTCGGCGTGCCCTGGGCCATCGTGACCTCCTGCCCCCGCCCGCTGGCCCTGGCCCGCATCGGCGCCGCCCGGCTGCCCCGGCCCCGGGTGATGGTCACCGCCGACGACGTCACCCGGGGCAAGCCCGACCCGGAGTGCTATCTCCTCGCGGCGGAACTCCTCGACGTCGAGGCCCGCCGCTGCCTGGTGGTCGAGGACGCGGTGGCGGGCGTGCGCGCCGGCCGGTCCGCCGGGATGACGGTCGCGGGGGTACGCGGCGTTCCCGGCGCCGACCTCCACCTCACCGGCCTGCCGGATCTGACGTCCCTCGCCGGACGCTGCGCGCACCGGCACGCCGTCGATGCCTGAGCGGCTCGCGCTGTCGATCTACTACGGCCTGGTCGGCGTGCTCAACGCGTTGTGGGTGGCCACCCTGCCCGCCGTCGATGAGCGGCTGGCGCTCGGTCCGGGCCGGATCGGCACGCTGCTGCTGCTCATGGCGGTGGGCGCGCTCGCCGCGATGCCGTTCGCCGGGCGGGTGGCCGACCGGTGGGGCAGCCGCCTTCTGCTCCGGCTCGTGACCCCGGTCTGCGCGCTCGCCCTCGGCGGGGCCGCCCTCGCGCCGTCCTTCGGGGTGCTGGCCGTCGCCGTCGTGCCGCTGGGAGCCGCCACGGGCGTGGTCAACATCGCGCTGAACGTGCACGGCGTCCAGGTCGAACGACGGCTCGGCAGGCCCGTGATGGGCAGCCTCCACGGCGTGTGGAGCCTGGGCGGGGTGGTGGGCGGCGCGGTGATCACGGCGGCCCTGGCGGCCGGGGCCGAGGTGCGGACGCTGATGGCGTCGGGGGCGGTCACGCTGCTGGTGTCGTCCCTGCTTCCCGGCCGCTGGTTGCGCGCAGGTCTCCCGGACCGGGCCGACGGCTCCGACGGTCCCGGGTCACCCGTGGCGATGGGTGCGGGCCTGGTCGCGCTGATGGGGTCGGTGGTCTTCGCCGCGTACCTCAGCGAGGCGACCGCCACCGACTGGGCCGCCGTGCACGCACGATGGGAGCTGGCGGCCGGACCGGCGGCCGCGTCGTTCGTCTACACCGCCTTCGCGACCGCGATGACGGTGACCCGGTTCCTCGGCGACCCGTTGCGGGCCCGGCTCGGGCCGGCCCGCACGATGAGGCTGGCCGGAGCCGTGGCGTCCACCGGATACGGGCTGGTGCTCGTCGCTCCGCTCGCCGGAACGGCCGGTCTCGCCTGCGTGGTCGCGGGCTGGAGCCTGGTCGGGGCGGGCATGGCCATGGTCGTGCCGGTGATCTACAGCACCATCGGGGCGGCCGCGGGCCGGCCGGGGCGGGTCCTGTCGGCCGTCACCACGGTGAGCTTCGGGGGCGCTCTCACCGGACCCGCGGTCATCGGCTACGTCGCGGAGATCCGGTCTCTGCAGACCGCGCTGGTCCTCCCCGCGGTCTTCGCTCTGTACGTCACCCTGGCGGGTCCGGCCGCCATCCTCAGCGTGGCACGCGCACCGTCTCCACCCACCCCGGAGGAGGCGGCGGGTTCTCGCCGATCAGAGCCGCGATGAGCCGGCCCGACTCCGGCTCGCCGGGCCACGGCGTGTGGCCGTCGGTCAGCACGATCACCACGTTGGGGCGGTCGCGGCCCGCCAGGGCGGCCGTGATGCCGACGCGCATGTCGGTGCCGCCGCCGCCCGCCAGCGTGACCTGCTCGGCCGAGGTCACCCGCGAGACCGCGTGCACGTCGGCGTCGCAGGCCAGCACCGTCACCCGGTTGCCGTGCACGCCCACCTCACGCAGCACCCCGGTGATTTCGGCCAGCGCCGCCGCCAGGTCGTCGTCGCCCATCGAGCCGGAGGTGTCGACCACGATCGCCACCCGGGGCAGCGGCCGGCGCAGGCTCGGCAGCACCACCCCGCGCAGCGCGGCCGAGCGCCGCGACGGGCGGCGGTAGGTGTAGTCGACCGCGCCGCCCGCCCAGGCGACCGCCTCGCGGACCGCCCCGGTCAGCACCTGCCGCCAGTCGACGACCGGTTCGAGGACCTGCTCGGCCCACCGCGCCCAGCCGTGCGGCAGGGTGCCCCGCGAGCGCCGGTGCGCCCGCATCGCCTCGGCGGTGTGCCGCCGCAGCGACTCGGCCTCGACCGGCCCGACGCCGGGCACCCCGTCGGCGATCTCCCACTCCGACGGTCGGCCGTGCGCGCCCGACCCGCAGTCGACCAGGTGGTCGTGCGGCGGCAGCAGCGGCACGTACTCCTCGAACAGGCGCCCGGTGGCCAGGCCGAACAGGCGCGGCTCCATCCGGCCCGCCGGCAGCGGCAGCCGGTCGGCGAGCAGGTCGTCGTTGATCTCGCAGTCCTGCGCGACGTTGACGCGCAGCCGGTCGCGCTGGTCGGCGGCCGGCAGCCGGGCGGCCCGGCCGTGGTGGTCGCGGAGCAGGTGGCTGACCTCGTGGATCCAGACGGCGGCCAGTTCGTCGACGGGCGTGGCGTCGACGAACGCGGGGGAGACGTAACAGCGCCAGTGCGCGTCCACGCCCATCGTGGGCACCCGGGCGCTGGGGACGATCGAGAGGGCGTACAGGGCGGTGGCGAAGTAGGGCCGGTCGGCCGCCGCGCGGTAGCGGGCGGCCAGCAACTTCACCCGGTCCATGCTCAGAGCGCGCCCGACAGCTGGAGGAGGTCGACGAAGGCGTCGATGCCCGGGGGCACCGGCCAGCTGAGGTCGCGCATCGCGGCCAGGTCCATCGCCGCGCGGGCCGCGACGTCGGGCACGCCCGCGTCCACGGCCTTGGCGAGCACCACCCACCCGGCCTCCCAGCGGCGCCGGGTCAGGTCGCCCTGCACTGCCGCCACGACCGCCGTCAGGAAGGCGAGCTGGCGGTCGCCGCGTTCGGGGAGCTGGAACGCGGCCGGGTCGGCGAGCACCCGGTCGGGGTCGGGCAGGTCGAGTTCCTCCAGGTAGGAGATGAGCTCGACGCCCGCGCCGTCGCCCACCGCGCCGACCACCGCTGCCGCCAGGGCCTCCCGGCCGGTGCCGCTCGCGTAGGCGACGGCGAGCAGTTTCAGCGCCATCTCCCACGTGCGGGGCGAGGGCCACGCGCCGCCCCGGCTCTCGGCGTCGGCGGGCAGGTGGTGGACCAGGCCCGGACGCGCGGTCAGGAAGCCCGAGATCGCGCCCCGGGCCCGCGCCACCGCGCCGGAGACGCGCGTCGCGTCGATCGACGGGACGCGGGCGGCCGGCCAGGTCCCGGCCAGGCCGCGGGCGACGGTCCGGGGGTCGTGCGTCCAGCGCAAATGCACGAACCGGTTGGCCAGCGGCGGGCTCAGGTGCCAGCCGTCGGCCGCGCTCGACGGCGGGTTCGCGGCGGCCACGACGCGCACCGGCTCGGGCAGCTCCAGGCTGCCGACCCGGCGTTCGAGCACCACCCGCAGCAGCGCGGCCTGCACGGCGGGCGGCGCCGACGACAACTCGTCGAAGAAGACCAGCCCCCGGCCCAGCGTGGTCACCCGCACGGCCCAGTCGGGCGGCGCCATCGGCACCCCGGTCGCGGCCGGGTCGTCGCCGACGATCGGCAGCCCGGCGAAGTCCGACGGCTCGTGCACGCTCGCGATGACCGTCTCCAGCGGCAGCCCGAGCCCGGCGGCGAGCTGCTCCAGCCCGGCCGACTTGCCGATGCCCGGCTCGCCCCACAACAACACCGGCAGGTTCGCCGCCACCGCCAGGGCGAGCGCCTCCAGCTGGGCGCTGGCGGCCGGTTCGGTGCGGAAGACCCGCAGCCGCCGGTTGATCTCGTCGGCGGCGGCCAGGCCGCCGAGGTCGCCGTTAATCCTCGTCCTCGTCCCAGTCGTCGTCATCGTCGTCGTAGCTCTCGTAGCCGACGCCGATGCCGGGGTGGTCGCGCTCGATCTCGTCGCGCAGGGCGACCAGGTCGCGGCGGCGGCGCCGGCGGATGAGGTCGGCCATCGACCAGTCCTCCCAGTCGGTCGCGTCGATCCGCGCCCCGGCCGCGCGCAACGCGTCGACCAGCGCGGGCGACCCGTAGGAGGCCACGGCGTGCAGCAGCGGCGTGCGTTCCTGGTAGTCCTCGCCGTTCACGTCCAGGCCCGCCGCCAGCAGGCGGGGCAGCAGCACGGTGTGGTCGACCAGGTGCAGCAGGTGCATCAGGGTGCGCTGGCGGCCGTCGCGGACCCGGGGGTCGACGCCCGCGTCCAGGAGCCGGAGCACCGCCGGGGTGTCGCCGTGCTGGGCGTGCAGGAACAGCGCCCAGCGCTGGGCGCGCAGCCTGCGGGGGAGCCGGCCCTGGCCCGACGTCCACGACTGCTCGACCGCGAAGCAGCCCGAGACGGCCCCGCCGAGGGCGCGCATGGCGCGTTCGCGGCGCCGCTCGTCGGCGCCGTGCTCCAGCTGGAGCCCCCCGCCGCCCGAGACGACCTGGTGCCAGACCCCGCCGCACCGCACCCTGACCGGCTCGGGCAGCGCGGGCTCCGGCGGGCCCGACTCGGCCGGCGGGAGATCCGGGCAGAGCGCCTCCCTGACCAGCGGGTGCAGGTCGCCGGGGGTCAGCAGACCGGCGTCCAGCAGCACCCGGTCGGGCAGCGTCGCGTCGGCGCGGTCGCCGAGTCCGGCGGTGTGCCGGGCGTCCCAGAAGTGCCGCTCCGACGTCCAGTCGACCTGGGTGATCATGTACGGGTCGTCGTCACCGTCGTCGGCCGGGACGAGGTCCAGCTTCAGCCGCTGCGGGCCCTCGCTCAGCTGGGGCGTGAACGCCTGGAGCTGGGTGTCGCCGTAGCGGGCCAGCTTGACGTGGTGGTGGGTGCCCAGCGTGCCGCCGCCGTTGCCGCTGCGCGGCAGGTGCCAGCGCAGCAGTTCCGGTACGAGATTCCGCAGGTCGTCGGCGAGCGCCGGGTCCTTCTCCGCCAGGGCCGGGTCGAAGGCCACGTCGACGGCGGCGGCCGCGCAGGCGCCCTGCCAGTCTCCGGCCCGGCGGCGTTCGGCCGACCGCTCGATCATCCAGCGCGGGACGGCGTAGCGGCGGGCGTGCCGCCAGCGGCTCAGTTCGTCGCGGTCGTTCCTGTCGTAGATCATCGGAACAGGCTGCCGATCGCGACCAGGTCGGGGTGGCCGGGACCGGCCGGGCGCAGCCGCGCCGTGAACGACCGCTTCACCTTGCGGGGCAGGCCGGGGCCGAGGCCGACGTACTCCAGCCGGGTGTCCTCCGGTACGCGGGCCAGCAGGCCCTTCGCGCCGCGCCCGGTGAGGCCGGTGTGCCGCAGCTCCAGGCGGCGCAGCGGGCTGCCGGGCAGGGCGGCGGCCAGCACCTCCGCTCCGACGTCGCCCGTGGTGTTGGCGGGGGCGCCGAGGCTGCGCTCCGACGGCGGGCGGCCGAGGTCGAGCGACTCGATGCGGTCGAGCGCGGCGGCCAGCGCCGTCGCGCCGTCCGGTCCGATGCCGTTGCCGCCGAGGCCGAGCCTGACCGGGCGCGCCGGGTCGCCCGCGGCGGCCAGCACGGCCGCGCCCTCGTCGCCCAGGTGGTTGGCCGGGAGGTAGAGCTCCCGCACCCCCGCCTCGGCGACCAGCCGCGCCAGCAGCGGCGCGTCGGCCGGGCCGATGCCGTTGCCGCCGAGGAACAGCCGCTCCAGCGGCGCCTCGCGGCGGACCAGGGCGTCGGCCAGCACCTCCAGCGAGGCCGACGACAGGCCGGTGTTCACCAGGTCGAGCGTGCGCAGCGTGTCGTTGCGGACGAGCATCGCGGCCAGCGCCCGCACGCCGTCCGCGCCGATCGGGTTGCGCTTGAGCCACAACGCCCGCACGCTCCGGTCGCCGCCCAGCCGGTCGGCCAGCGCCGCCGTGCCCTCGGGGCCGATGCGGTTGCAGCCCAGGTAGAGGGTGCGCAGGGGGTGCCCGCCGGCCAGCGCGCCCGCGACCGCGCGGGCCCCCTCGTCGCCGATGGCGTTGGTGCCGAGCAGCAGGTGGACGGCGTGCGGCGAGGCCGTCGCCGCCGGCAGCAGCCGGGCCACGCCCGGGGCGCCGAGACCCTGCTTGCACAGGTCGACCCGGCCGTCGGGGCGCAGCGCGCCGAGCGGGAAGATCTCGTCGGCCGCGACCGCCCGGGTGTCGGCCAGCCGGGCCAGCAGCGGGTCGAGGGCCGCCGCCTCGGCCAAGGGCACGTCGGGGTGCTCGATCGCCGGGCAGCGTACGGGCACAGGCTTCACGGTCACCACTCCACCGATCGGTAGTCCTTCAGGAAGAGTCCGGAGACGGGGTCGCCGCCGACCCCCCGGACGACGGGGTCGTACACCCGCGCGGCCCCGTCGATCACGTCGAGCGGCGGCCGGAAGCCGCTTGCCGCCCTCTCGGGGTGGGGCCGCTCGTCGGTGCACCACCCGGTGTCGACGCTGTTCATGTGGATGCCGCTCGCGGCGTAGTCGGGGGCGGCGGTCCGGGTGAGCATGTTGAGCGCGGCCTTGGCCATGTTCGTGTGCGGGTGCCGGACGGTCTTGTTCGCCCGGGAGAAGCTGCCCTCCATCGCCGACACCTGCACGACGTAGCGGTCGGGATGCGGCGAGGCTTCGAGCAGCCCCCGCAGCCGCGAGGTGAGCAGGAACGGCGCGAAGGAGTTCACGAGCTGCACCTCCAGCCACTCGGCGGGGTCGACCTCGTGCAGCCGCAGGCTCCAGCTGTTGCGGTCGCGCAGGTCGAGCGGCTCCCCGGTCTCGTCGAGCATCCCGGCGGGGAAGAGCGCCTCGAGGTCCGGGACGGCGGTGAGGCTCTCCGGCGCGGTGGCACCCGCGACGCCGATGCCGGGTGAGGCGGCGATCGCGGCGGCACTCCCGGCGTTGTCCAGGCGGATGCCAGCGGCGGCGCCAATCGAGGTGCCGACCGCGCCGCCGATCGAGGTGCCGATCGAGGTGCCGATCGAGGCGGTGGACGCCGGGCGGTGGCCGGTCGTGCGGCGGATCCGGGCGGCCAGGCCCTCCAGCGGGACGTCCTCCGCCGCCAGCACCTCGCGGTGGTAGGCGGCCGGGCGGCGGATCGTCTGGGCCGCGTTGTTGACCAGGATGTCGAGGTGGTCGAAGCGCTCGTGCACGGTCTCCAGCAGGCCCGCCACCCCGGGCAGGTCGAGCAGGTCGACGCCGTGGACGTGCAGCCGGTCGAGCCACCGGTCGGCGTCGGGCACGGCGGCGTAGCGGCGGGCCGCGTCGGCCGGGAACCGGGTCGTCACTAACACCTCGGCACCGTCGCGCAGCAGCTTCAGCGCGGTGTGGAAGCCGATCTTCACCCGGCCGCCGGTGACCAGCGCCCGGCGTCCGCGCAGGTCGCAGCGGGCGACCCGGCGGGCCAGGTTCTCCTCGGCGCAGGCCGGGCAGAGCCGGTGGTAGACCGAGTCGACCCGGTCGTAGGCGGCCTTGCACACGTAACAGCGACGGGTGCCGATCAGCGGCCGTGACCCCGCCGGGGTGTCGACCGGCGGCCGTGAGCCCGTCGGGGTGTCGACCGGCGGCCGTGACTCCGTCGGGGTGCCGACCGGCGGCCGTGAGCCTGGCGGGGTGCCGACCGGCGGCCGTGAGCCCGCCGGGGTGTCGACCGGTGGCGCGGAGCCGGGGTTCTGGTCGCGGTGGCGTTCGGCGGCGGCGGTGACGACGTCGTCGTGCCGGCGGCGGTCGGCGTTCCTGGCCGCCTTGCGGGCCTTCTTGTCGGCCCGGTAGACCTGCGCGGCGGCCTCGCGGACCCGCGTCCAGCGCTCGTCGCCGGGATCGGCCGCTCGGGCCTCGGCCAGGACCCGCAGGCAGGTCTCGACGTCAGAAGCCACGCGCGTCCCCCTCTGGCAAAAAAGTGACACGGCCGACCGGATTCGAACCGGCGTCCTCCGCATCGCTTTGGGGCGCGACGACCTCTGCGCTACGACCGTGTCGCCGGAAGGCTAGCGCACATCTCCGACATTCCGGATCTTGTCCGCGTGATTCGCGGAGTGCGCACGATCGGCCGGATTCGAACCGGCGTCCTCCTCATTGGCTACAAGGCGCGACGACCTCTGCGCTACGACCGTGCGCCCGAACACTAACGTGTCAATCCCCCGGCTTCCGACACATGCTGCTTAACCTGGGAAAACTGTCGTATTCGGGGGAGCATGCCATGCGCAAGTCGCCGCACATCACGTCGCTGGGGAAGGTCCGGCCCACGTTCGAGAACGACCTGGGGTCCGTCACCGTGGTCGACGAGAAGGTGCTGCCGATCCTCGACGGGCTCTCGCTGAAGCGGGTGTTGCTGGAGCCGGGCGCGATCCGCGAGCCGCAGTGGAACGTCAACGCCAACCAGCTCGGCTACGTCGTCTCGGGCACGGTCCTGGTGTCGATCCTCGGCAACGCCGACGCGTTCTCGTCGTTCGTCGTGCGGCCGGGGCAGATGTACCACGTCGAGTCGGGCGCGGTTTACCACATCGAGAACATCGGCGCCGACCGCGCCGAGCTCGTGCTGGCCCTGCGCAGCGAGCGGCCGCAGCACTTCTCGGTGCGCGACAGCTTCACCGCGATGACCGACGCCGTGCTCGGCAACACCTTCGACCTCCCGGCGTCGGCGTTCGCCGCGTTCGACCGGTCGCCGGCCCAGCAGATCGTGCGCCGCGCCGGATCGGTCGACGTGGCGCCGACGGCCAAGCTGCCCAACGCCAAGCTGTTCGACATCGAGAGCCAGGCGCCGGTGCTGACCTACTCCTACGGCGACGCGCGGATGGCGCGGCACCAGTTCTGGGCCGCCCTCGACGACATCTCCATGTACTCCCTGCGCATCAGGGAGAGCGGCATGCGGGAGCCGCACTGGCACCCGGTCACCGCCGAGATGGGCTACGTCGCCAAGGGCCACGCCCGCATGCGCGTGCTCGACCCCGATCTGAGCCTGGACGAATACCTCCTCGGCCCCGGCGACCTCTATTTCGTGCCGCGCGCGTTCCCGCACCACATCGAGGTCATCGGCGACGACGAAATCCACTTCCTCATCTTCTTCGACCAGCCGATGCCCGCCGACATCGGTTACAAGGCCACCGCGACCGCCTTTTCACGGGAGGTCCTCGCCGCGAGTTTCGCCATTCCCGAGAGAGAACTCCCGCAGTTGCCGTTCACTCCCATCGACCCGCTTTTCGTGCCGCGCCGCAATCCCAGCGACCCCGTGGGCAAATAGCGCCAGCAGGGAGAGCGTCAGGGTGAGCCGGAGGTCGGCGTCCAGGAAAAAGGAGACGCCGGCCAGCGCGGCGCAGGCGCGGACCTTCGCGCGGTCGGTCGTCACAGCAGCATCGTGATCGGCAGCGAGCAGCCCAGCAGGGCGACGACCGCCGCCGCCGTGCCCGCGATCCAGGTCGTGAGGGGCGCGTTGACCAGCGGGCCCATCAGGTCGCGGTCGCGGCAGAAGTACACGAGCAGGAACAGCACCACCGGAACGCCGAGCGAGATCACCACCTGGCTCAGCACCAGCAGGTCGGTGAGCGAGACCCCGGACAGCAGCGCCAGCACGGCCGGGGTCATCGTCACGACCCGGCGCGCGTGGACGGGCACCCGCACGTTGAGGAACCCGCGCATCACGACGTCGCCGGCCAGCGTGCCGATCCCGGACGACGACAACCCCGACGACAGCAGGGCCACCGCGAACGCCAGCGCGGCGAAGCCGCCCACGCGGGCGGCCAGTTCGGCGTGGGCGGCCGACAGGTCGCCCGTCCAGGTGCCGCCGCTCGCGACCCCGAGCCCGGCGCCGAGCGCGATCATCGACACGTTGATGACGGTGGCCACGCCGAGCGCCAGCGAGCAGTCCCACCTTAGGATGCGGCGCACCAGCGCGGGCTGCGCGCGGGCGGCCTCGGTCGACATGCCGCGCCCCTGCACCAGGGCGGAGTGCAGGTAGACGGCGTGGGGCATGACGGTCGCGCCGACGATGCCCATCGCCAGCAGCAGCGCCCCCGGCCCGCCGAGGCTCGGCACCAGCCCGGCCGCCAGGCCGCCCGCCGACTGGTGGCCGGTGGCGACGATGTCGTAGCCGACCCCGGCGCCGACGAACATCAGCGCCGCCGCGCTCATCAGCTCGAACGGCCGGGTGCGCCCCTTGCGCCGCAGCTCCAGCAGGGCCAGCGAGATGACCGCCGTGGTGATCGCCGACAACCACACGGGCATGCCGAACAGCAGCTGCATCCCGATGGCCGCCCCGACGAACTCGGCCAGGTCGGTGGCGAGCACGACGATCTCGGCCTGCGCCCACAGCAGCAGGCTGCCGCGCCGGCCGAACCGCTCGCGGCACAGCTCGGGCAGGTTGAGCCCGGTCGCCATGCCGAGCTTGGCCGCCTGGAACTGCACCAGGATCGCGACCAGGCTGGCCAGCACCACGACCCAGACGAGCAGGTAGCCGAGGGTCGCCCCGGCGGTGAGGTTGGTGGCCACGTTCCCCGGATCGACGTAGGCGATGGCCGCGACGAACGCCGGGCCCAACATGGGCGCCAGCGCGGGGACTTTCCGAGTTGATGGCCGGATGCCGGATTTAGCGGGATTGGGGCGAGCAATCACAGTGATTTCCCTAATTGTTGGGTATTGGAAATCGCCACACCGAGTCAAATGTTCCCGTAGGAGGTAAGCGGTGAAACTCGGCCCCATTAATTGCGCATTTACGATAAATCTGGATATGTTCGGTTAATGGCCGATATGAGCAAGGCTCCAGGGCGTGCTCGCCGGCCGACGCTGATCTGGGGGAGAACCGTGTCGAAGTCGCTCCTGGCCGTCGTCCTGATCCTCACGGGCGCCGCACCGGCCCACGCCGCCGAGGCGGACGCCGTGCGGGTGTGCCCCGTCAAGCCCACCGTCGTCCTGGTCCACGGCGCGTGGGCCGACACCTCCAGCTGGGCCGGTGAGGTCCAGGAACTCCAGCGGTCGGGCTACACCGCCCGCGCCATCGGCAACCCGCTGCGCGACCTGACGAGCGACGCGCAGACCGTGCGCGACTTCCTGAACACCGTCCAGGGGCCGGTCGTCCTGGTCGGCCACTCCTACGGCGGTTCGGTCATCACCAACGCCGCCACCGGCGACCCCGACGTCAAGGCGCTGGTGTACGTCGACGCGGCCGCCCCCGCAGCGGGCGAGAACACCATGCAGCTCAGCGGGCAGGGCTCGGCCCTGGGCGGGAAGCCGGAGACCCTCTACGACCAGACCGCCGCGCCCGGCACCAGCGCCAAGGACCTCTACCTGAAGAAGGACGTCTTCCAGAACTCCTTCGGCCAGGACCTGCCCAAGACGCGGTCGGCCGAGTTGTGGGCCGGGCAGCGGGCCGCCTCGACGGCCGCGTTCATGACCCCGTCGAAGGAGCCCGCCTGGAAGACGATCCCGTCGTGGTACTTCATCGCCTCCGGCGACAAGATCATCGTGCCGGAGTCGCAGCGCGCGATGGCCAAGCGGGCCAAGTCGAAGGTCACCGAGTTCGACGGTGGCTCCCACCTCGCCCTGGTCTCCCATCCGGAGGCCGTGACCCGCGTGATCGAAGACGCGATCTGCTCGCTTCGCTGACGACGTACAGCAGCGCGGCCACGACCATCCACGCCACCAGCGACAGCAGCAGCACGAGCCACGACGGGAGCCGGGTCGCCAGCAGCCAGACGCAGACGGCGAACGCGGTCAGCCCGCCGGCGCCGAAGATGGCGCCCATCGCGTCCTTGGCGGCCGGGCCGCGTTTGTGCTCCTCCTCCTCGATGAGGGTGAGGGTGGCGCCCAGGATGGCGGGGAAACCCAGCCAGACGCCCCCGGCGAGCGGTCCCCAGCGCTCGCCCACCAGGCCCGCGACCACCGAGATGGCCGCGCCGAACACGAAGCGCACCGCGAGGTCGCGCACCCGGGTGTGCCGCAGCCGCGACGCCCGGAACGTCACCTTCACGAGATCACCGTCCAGCCCAGCCAGGCCACCAGCGCCCAGAGGACCAGCGCTCCGGTCGAGCCCTTGAGCGCGCCGAACCGGCGGACCATCGGCACCGCCAGCGCGCAGTAGGCCACCAGCGCGATCCCGCCGGCGACCATGCCGAGGCCCGACTCGGCGAGCTCCTCGCGTCCGTCGCTCACCGCGGTGATGACCATCCCCCCGATGGCCACGGCCGGGGCGGCGGCGAAGATGCCGGCGAACCGCTTCGGCGAGGTCGCCTCCCCGAGCAGCGCGAAGCACATCACGAGGACGCCCCCGAACACCCCCCGGGCCACGATCAACCACACGTCGTCCATGGAAGACCGTTGCCCGCTGGGGTGCTCCGATCAGGTCACGGGCCGGGTAATTCGGTTTTACCGGCGGCTGGTCGACTCCCGGACGACCAGTTCCGGTTCGACCGTGCGGCGTTCGGAGGTGTCGTGGCCGACCATCCGGTTCAGCAGTAACTGGAACGCCTGCCGCCCGAGGGTGGCGAAGTTCTGCCGGACCGTCGTGAGCGGCGGCCAGAAGTGGGCCGCCTCCGGCACGTCGTCGTAGCCGACCACGCTGACGTCTTCGGGCACCCGGCGGCCGGCCTCGCGGAAGGCCCGCATGAGACCGAGCGCCATCGGGTCGTTCGCCACGAACACCGCCGTCACCGACGGGTCGCGCGACAACCGTTTGCCCTGTTCGTAGCCGCTGTTCGCGGACCAGTCGCCGGCCAGCGGCGGCGGGACCTCGCGGCCGCGCAGGGCGTGCCGCCAGCCCTGCATGCGGTTGTTGGCGTCGATCCAGTTCGCCGGGCCGCTCAGGTGGTGGACGGTCTCGTGCCCGAGTTCGAGCAGGTGCCGGGTGGCCCTGACCGCGCCCGCGTGGTGGTCGACCGCCACGGCCGGCACCGACAGGCGCTCGCCGCCGCCGACGTCGACCACCGGCAGGTCGGGCGGCAGGTCGCGCAGGCCGTCGGCGGCCGACTCGTGGGGCACGATCACGATCACGCCGTCGACCGACTGCTGGCGCAGCCGGTCGACGCCCTCGGCGATCGACCGCCGGGTCATCGCCTCGAGGCTGGCGATGTTGACCAGGTAGTCGTGTTCGCGGGCGGCGCGCTCGATGGCGTAGAGGGTGGAGGCGGGGCCGTACAGAGTCGTGTCGAAACTCACCACTCCGAGCACGCCCGAGCGGCCCGTCACGAGGGAACGGGCCGCGAAGTTGGGCCGGTAGCCGAGCTCCTGGACGGCCGCGAGGACCCGCGCGCGGGTCTCGGGGCGCACCTTCTCCGGAGCGTTGAGGACGCGGGAGACCGTCATCGCCGAGACGCCCGCGAGGCCGGCGACGTCTTCGAGAACGGCCGCTTTGGTGCGTTCGGCCGGCTCGCCGCCGGGGGAAGTGGTCATGGGATCCAAGCCTATGACCTTGACCTAACGGGCGGCACGCCGCTTGGCCCACACGTCGAATGCCACTGCCGCGAGTAGCACGACGCCCTTCACGAGCATCACGCGTTCACTCGGCGATCCGATGAGGGACATGCCGTTGTTGATCACACCCATGATCAGACCTCCCGTGATCGCGCCGACCACCTTGCCGACGCCGCCCTGCACCGCCGCGCCGCCGATGAACGCCGCCGCGATGGCGTCGAGCTCGAAGGCGTTGCCGGCGGTCGGCCCGGCCTGGTTCAGCCGGCCCGCGAAGATGACCCCCGCCAGCGCGGCCAGCACGCCCATGTTGACGAAGATCCAGAACACGACCTGCTTGACCTTGATGCCCGACAGCACCGCCGCCTGCAGGTTGCCGCCGATGGCGTAGACCTGGCGTCCGAACACCGCCCGGGTCGTCACCAGCGAGTACGCCAGCACGAGCAGGGCCAGCAGCACCAGCACCCAGGGAAGGTTGCGGAACCGGGCCAGCTGGACCACCACGAACATGATGACCGCGGCGGCCGTGACGATCTTCAGCAGGAAGACCGGCAGCGGGTCGACGGCCTGGTGGTAGCCGAGCCGGGCGGTCCGGGTCCGCCACTGCGACAGCGCCATGCCGCCGACGACGAGCACCCCGACGAGCAGCGAGAAGATGTCGGCCCCGCCGAGCATGCCGAGCCCGATGTTGCCGAAGTAGCCGTCGGTGAACCCGTTGGAGAGGGTGCGGACCGGGTCGGGGAACGGACCGATGCCCTGGTTGCCCAGCACGGTCAGCGTCAGCGCCCGGAACAGCAGCATGCCGGCGAGCGTGACGATGAAGGCCGGGATCCCGAAGTACGCGATCCAGAACCCCTGCCAGGCCCCGATCAGCCCGCCCGCGATGAGGGTGAGCACGAGCGCCACGGGCCACGGTATGCCGTAGTCGACCATCAGCACCGCGGCGATGGCGCCGGTGACGGCGACCACCGACCCGACCGACAGGTCGATGTGCCCGGCGATGATGATCAGGATCATCCCGATCGAGAGGATCAGGATGTAGGAGTTCTGGACGATGATGTTCGAGATGTTCTGCGGCTGCAGCAGCGCGCCCTCGGTCAGGATCGTGAACAGCACCACGATCAGCGCGAAGGCGATGTAGATCCCGCTCTGCCGGATGTTCAGCGAGACCCCGAAGACGGTGGTCCGGGCGGGGCCGGTCGACGGCGGTCCGGCGGGGGCGGCCGGGGCCGTGGCGGGGGAGACGCTGCTCATCGGACCTCCAGATGCGGGTCCAGGGCTCGATAGTCGGTCATCGGGCTGTGTCCTTGGTGGTCAACGTGGTCATAAGTGTCATCAGGCGTTCCTGGGTGGCCTCGTGCCGGGGGAGTTCGCCGGTGATGTGGCCGGCCGACATCGTGTAGATGCGGTCGCACAGGCCCAGCAGTTCGGGCAGTTCCGACGAGATCACCAGCACCGCCTTGCCGCTGTCGGCGAGGCGGTTGATGATCGAGTAGATCTCGTACTTGGCGCCCACGTCGATGCCCCGGGTGGGCTCGTCGAGGATCAGGACGTCCGCGTCGGTGAAGATCCACTTCGACAGGACGACCTTCTGCTGGTTGCCGCCGCTCAGCTTCCCGGTCACGCTCAGCACGCTCGGGGCCTTGATGTTCATGTCGTGGCGGAAGCCCTCGGCGACGCGGTACTCCTCGTTGTCGTCCACCCAGCCGCGCCGTGCCAGCCGCCCGAGGTCGGCGGCCGAGATGTTGCGTTTGATGTCCTCGATCAGGTTCAGCCCGTAGCGCTTGCGGTCCTCGGTCGCGTAGGCGATGCCGTGGCCGATCGCGTCGCGGACGTTCCTGATCTCGACCTGCTTGCCGTCGCGGTAGACCCGGCCCGAGACGTCGACGCCGTACGACCGGCCGAAGACGCTCATCGCGAGTTCGGTCCGGCCCGCGCCCATCAGCCCGGCCAGGCCGACGATCTCGCCGTGCCGTACCGAGAGGGCGGCGTTCGAGACCACCACGCGGTCGCGCTGCACGGGGGAGTGCACGGTCCAGTCCTCGATCCGGAACGCCTCCTCGCCGATCGACGGCTCGTGCGGCGGGTAGCGGTGCTCCAGGTCGCGGCCGACCATGCCCGAGATGATGCGGTCCTCGGTGACGTCGTCGGCGTCCATGTCGAGCGTCTCGATCGAGCGGCCGTCGCGCAGGATGGTGACCCGGTCGGCGATCGCGGCGATCTCGTTCAGCTTGTGCGAGATGATCACGCAGGTGATGCCCTCTTCGCGCAGGCCGCGCAGCAGGTCGAGCAGGTGGGCCGAGTCCTCGTCGTTCAGCGCCGCGGTGGGCTCGTCGAGGATGAGCAGCCGCACCTCCTTCGACAGCGCCTTGGCGATCTCGACGAGCTGCTGCTTGCCGACGCCGATGTCCGAGACGACGGTGACCGGGTTCTCGGGCAGGCCCACCCGGTCGAGCAGGACCCGCGCCTCGTGGTTGGTCCGGTTCCAGTCGATCAGGCCGCGCCGGGACCGCTCGTTGCCCAGGAAGATGTTCTCCGCGATCGACAACTGCGGGCAGAGCGCCAGCTCCTGGTGGATGATGACGATGCCCCGCTGCTCGCTGTCGCGGATGCCGGCGAACCGGCACTCCTGGCCGTCGAAGGAGATCTCCCCCTCGTACGAGCCGTGGGGGTAGACCCCCGACAGCACCTTCATCAGCGTCGACTTCCCGGCGCCGTTCTCGCCGCAGATGGCGTGGATCTCACCCCGGCGCACGGACAGGTTCACGTCCTGGAGCGCCCGTACGCCGGGGAAGGTCTTGGTGATCTCCTGCATGCGCAGGATGTCGCCTGGGGATGTCATTGCAGTTCGGAGGCCTCGTAGTAGCCGGAGTCGACGAGCGTCTGGGTGTTGGACTTGTCGACGATGACCGGGTCGAGCAGGTACGACGGGACCACCTTGTTGCCGTTGTCGTAGTCGGTCGTGTTGTTGACCTCCGGCTTGCCGCCCTTCAGGACGGCGTCGGTCATCTTCACGGTCACGTCGGCGAGCTGGCGGGTGTCCTTGTAGATCGTCGAGTACTGCTCGTCGGCGAGGATCGACTTGACCGAGGCGAGCTCCGCGTCCTGACCCGTGACCACAGGGTACGGCTGCTCAGAGGTGCCGTAACCGTTGGACTTCAGGGCCGACAGGATGCCGATCGACAGGCCGTCGTAGGGGGAGAGCACGCCGTCGACGTGGTCGCCGCCGCTGTAGGTCTTGGTGAGGATGTCCTCCATGCGCTTCTGCGCGGTGGCGGGGTCCCAGCGCAGGATGGCGACGGTCTTGAAGTCGGTCTGCGTGCTCTTGACGTTCAGGACCTTCTTGTCGATGTACGGCTGGAGGACCGACATCGCGCCGTTGAAGAAGAACGTCGCGTTGTTGTCGTCGGGCGACCCCGCGAACAGCTCGATGTTCAGGGGGCCCTTCGTCGAGTCGTCCACCTTCAGGCCCGCGAGGAGCGAGGTGGCCTGCTGGACGCCGACCTTGAAGTTGTCGAAGGTGGCGTAGTAGTCGACGTTGGGGGAGTTGCGGATCAGCCGGTCGTAGGCGATGACCGGGATCTTCTTGTCGGCGGCCTGCTGGAGCTGCGTCGTGATGGCGGTACCGTCGATGGAGGCCACGATCAGGAGCTTGGCGCCCTTGGTGATCTGGTTCTCGATCTGGTTGATCTGGGTCGGGATGTCGTTCTCGGCGTACTGCAGGTCGACCTGGTAGCCGAGCTTCTCGAGGCCCGCCTTGACGTTCTCACCGTCGGAGATCCAGCGTTCCGACGACTTGGTGGGCATCGTCACACCGACAAGGGCTCCTCCGGTGCCGGCGGCGGCCGACTGGGAGGCTTCGGCGTCAACAGTCTTCTGGGTGGATCCGCACGCGGCCAGGGCAGTGGCCATGAGTAGAGCGGCGGCGATCCGGGGGAATCTCACGTGCGTCATGCGAAGACTGTTATCGCTAACATAAAACGTGTCAATAGCTCGTTATGAAACCGAGTCAACGGGATGGGAGCGTTACCATCCCTTGATCGCGGCCAGGACGGCTGCTACAACCGGCGGAACCCCCGAAGAATACGGTGTTCCGTGCAACAGTCGATCCTCACCACCGTCGCGCTGCCCGCCGCCCTCGCGCTCATCATGTTCGGCTTGGGCCTGTCCCTGACCCTCCGCGACTTCGCCGACGTCGCCACCCGCCCCAAGGCCGTCGTGATCGCCCTGGTCGCCCAGGTGCTGATCCTGCCGGCCGTCTGCTTCGGCCTGGTCGTGCTCTTCGACCTCGAACCCCTGCTCGCCGTCGGCATGATGCTGCTGGCCGCCTCGCCCGGCGGCACCACCGCCAACCTCTACAGCCACCTGTTCGGCGGCGACGTCGCGCTGAACGTCACCCTCACCGCGGTCAACTCGGTGCTGGCCGCCTTCACCCTGCCCCTCGTGGTCAACCTGTCGATCGGCCACTTCGTCGAGGACGGCGCCGAGCTCGGCCTCCAGGCCGACAAGGTCCTCCAGGTGTTCGCGCTGGTCCTGATCCCGGTCGTGATCGGCATGCTGGTCAGGGCCTGGAGACGGTCGTTCGCCGACCGCGCCGACAAGCCGGTCCGCATCGCCTCGGCGCTGGTGCTGGCCGCCGTCATCGTCGGCGCGATCGTGCAGGAGCGCGAACGGCTGCTCGACCACCTCGCCTCGGTCGGCCTCGTCGCGGTGCTGTTCTCGGCGATCAGCCTCACCGTCGGCTACTGGCTGCCGCGCCTGTTCCGGGTCGAACGCCGCCAGGCCATCGCCTCGGGCATGGAGATCGGCATCCACAACAGCACCCTGGCCATCACCATCGCCCTCAGCCCGACCCTGCTGAACAACTCGACGATGTCGATCCCGCCCGCCGTCTACGGGGTGCTGATGTTCGGCACCACCCTGGTCTTCGGCTACGCCGTCAGGGGTTCGTCCAGACCCGCGCCAGCGTCGCCGGATAGGGGATGACCTCGGGCTCCGACAGCAGCTCGCGCAGCCGCCGGTCGAACTCGGGCAGCCGCGTGCCGAAACGGTGCCGGGTCGAGCTCGACATCGAGTACACCTCCGCGACCCGGGTCTCCGGGTCGCGGGTCAGGGTGCCGGCCGTCCGCATGCTCAGCCGCTTCGGGCCGGCCCAGCCCGCCGCCGCGATGATCTCCTCCTCGTCGCCGAGCCTCGGCACCCGGTACTCGCCGAGGAACTCGGCGATCAGCTCCTTGACCCGCGGCGGGATGCGGCCCGGCCGGTGCATCTCGGAGACCAGCACCAGGTGGCCGCCGGGCCGGACGAAGGTCCGCAGCCGGGCGGCCATCAGCGCCCGGTCGGTCCAGTGGAACGAGCGCCCGAACAGCGCCGCGCCGAGCTCGCCCGGCTCGAACGCCAGGTCTTCGGCCCGCGCCCTGACCCAGGCGACCGACGGGTCGCGGCGGCGGCCCCGCGCCAGCATGTCGGGGTCGGGGTCGACGCCGACCACCCGTCCGCAGAAGGGGGCCAGCGCGACGGCGAGCAGCCCCGGCCCGCACCCGATGTCGGCCACCACCGACCCGGGGCCGAGGCCCAGCTCCTTGGCGAGCACCTCGGGCAGCTGCGCGGCGTAGGGGAGGCGGCCGAGCTCGTAGTAGTCGGCGGCGCCCTTGAACAGATCGTCATCCCGCGGGGGCACGGCGTCCTCCTTCCGGTCGGAGATCCAGTCCATCACAATCGGTCCATGACACACGAAGTACGCGGCGTGGTGGCCCGGGCCAAGGGCGCCCCGGTGACGCTGGAGACGATTCTCGTGCCCGACCCGGGCCCGGGTGAGGCGCTGGTCAAGGTGCAGGCGTGCGGCGTCTGCCACACCGACCTGCACTACCGCGAAGGCGCGATCAACGACGACTTCCCGTTCCTGCTCGGCCACGAGGCCGCCGGCGTCGTCGAGGCGGTCGGCGAAGGGGTCACCGAGGTCGCGCCCGGTGACTTCGTGATCCTCAACTGGCGCGCCGTCTGCGGCCAGTGCCGCGCCTGCCTGCGCGGCCGCCCCTGGTATTGCTTCAACACCCACAACGCCACCCAGAAGATGACCCTCGCCGACGGCACCGTGCTCTCCCCGGCCCTGGGCATCGGCGCGTTCGCCGACAAGACCCTCGTGGCCGCCGGGCAGTGCACCAAGGTCGACCCCGCCGCGGGCGCGGCCGTGGCCGGCCTGCTGGGCTGCGGCGTGATGGCGGGCTTCGGCGCGGCCATGAACACCGGCAACGTCGGCCGGGGCGACTCGGTCGCGGTCATCGGGGCCGGCGGCGTCGGCATCGCCGCGGTCATGGGCGCGCGGCTGGCCGGCGCGGCGAAGATCATCGCCGTCGACATCGACGGCCGCAAGCTCGACTGGGCCAGGAACCTGGGCGCGACCCACACGGTCGACTCCTCCTCGACCGACCCCGTCGAGGCCATCCGCGACCTGACCGGCGGCAACGGCGCCGACGTCGTGATCGACGCGGTCGGCATCCCGAAGACGTACGAGCAGGCGTTCTACGCCCGCGACCTGGCCGGCACCGTCGTGCTCGTCGGCGTGCCGTCGCCGGAGATGCGCCTCGACCTGCCGCTCCTCGACGTGTTCGGCCGAGGGGGCGCGCTCAAGTCGTCGTGGTACGGCGACTGCCTGCCCACCCGCGACTTCCCGATGCTGATCGACCTGCACCTCCAGGGCCGCATCGACCTGGCGGCGTTCGTGTCGGAGGAGATCCCGCTCGACGGCGTCGAGGCCGCGTTCGAGAAGATGCACCACGGCGACGTGCTCCGGTCCGTGGTGGTCTGGAAGTGACCCGGATCGACCACGCCGTGACGTCGGGCACCTTCAGCCTCGACGGCCAGACCTTCGACGTCGACAACAACGTGTGGGTCCTCGGCGACGACGCCGAGTGCGTCGTCTTCGACGCGCCCCACGACGTCGACACGATCCTGAAGGTCGTCGGAGGCCGCCGGGTGACGGCCATCCTGGCCACCCACGCCCACGACGACCACATCCGCCAGGCCCCGGCCTTGGCCGAGGCGACCGGCGCGCCGATCCTGCTCCACCCGGACGACCTGCCGGTGTGGCGGCTCACCCACCCCGACCGCGCCCCCGACGGCGAACTGGCCGACGGGCAGACGATCGAGGCGGGCGGCACGACGCTGACCGTGTTGCACACGCCGGGGCACGCGCCCGGGGCGTGCTGCTTCTACGTGGCCGACCTGGGGGTCGTCTTCACGGGCGACACCCTGTTCCAGGGCGGGCCGGGCGCGACGGGGCGGTCGTTCTCCGACTACGACACGATCGTCGCGTCGATCAGGGAGAGGCTGCTGACTCTGCCTCCGGAGACCGTGGTGAAGACGGGCCACGGGCCCGACACCACGATCGAGGCCGAACGCTTCTGACGTGCCACGCCGGCCGGGCCCGCCCACGCGCGCCCGGCCGCCGTGCTCACGAAAAACGTCCGGACGTTCTCCCGACCGCGAGTTCTTCTCCTCACGAGGCCGCTGGTCGGGCTGCCCTGACCACCCCGGATGTCAGCACAGACCCCCGGTGTTCACGGGGCCGACGTTCGCCGGCACGTCCGCGGTCGGCCCGGCCAGCAGCAGCGCCGTGTCGGCCGCCCACATGACGCCGTCGTGGACGTACCAGTCGTCCTCGGCCGCGCCGCCGGCGGCCGTCACGGAGGTGACGCCCTTCTCCGCGAGCAGCGCCTTCACCGCGCCGAAGCGCAGGCTGCGGAAGTCGACGCAGTGCAGCGGCTCGCCGGGGGCGTCGATCTGGCCGGGCATGGCATAGCGCTCCCCAGGGGCGGCCTCCCGGCCGAGGCTGATGTCGATCCCGCCCGACTGGCCGGCCCCGATGCGCAGGGCGACGACGCAGTCGGTGAGGACGCAGTCGCCCTCCTCGGTGAGGAAGTCGACGTCCCGTCCGCTGACGGGGATCGCGGTGCCGACCAGGCTGGGCGCGGCCGGGACGGTCCGCAGGGTCACGTCGAGGCCGACGCCGCGCAGCAGGTTCCCGTAGGTCTCGGGGTCGGCCGTCAGGTCGTGGACGGTGACCACGTAGGCGTCGCCGTCGCGGCGGATGTCGAGGGCCGCCGCCGGGCTGGGCCACGCCGCCCAGGTCACCGCCGCCGCGGTGACGGCGGCGACCGGCGCGGCCACCCGGGTGCGGCGGCGTCTCGGCGTGGGGAGCGTCTTGACCGCCTCCAGAAGCGCGAGAGCGCCGGGCGTGATCGGGACGTCGTCACGCAAGGGGTTGATCCGCGCCACCATCTCGTCGGCGTTCATGAGTGTCCTTTCGCGAGGGATCCGGCGCGGGAGCCGTACCGGGACAGGTCGAGGTCGGCCGCGGCGAGCAGCCGGGCGAGGCGTTTCCTGGCGCGGTGGAGGCGCACCCGGGCGACACCCTGCGGGCAGCCGAGCACCGTCGCGATCTCGGCGGTGGTCAGGCCCTCCCACCCGGCCAGGGAGAGCACCTCGCGGTCGAGGTCGCTGAGCCGGGCGAAGGCGGCGCGCACGGCGTCGCGGTCGCCGTCGGGCTCCACGTGGGTCCGGGTCGCCAGTTCGGCGCGCAGCCGTTCGGCCAGGGCGGTGTGCCGGTGGCCGGCCCGCCGCTGGTTGGCCAGCACCCGGCGGGCCACCCCGAACAGCCACAGGCGGGCCTCGGCGGGGATCGCGTCGCGTTTGCGCCAGGCGGTGGCGAAGGTCTCGGCGATCGCGTCGGCCGCGTCGTCGGGTAACGCCGCGCGGCGTCTGATGTAGCCCATCACCGCCGGGTAATGGGTCAGATAGAACTCGTCGAATGCCGTCACGATGAGGTAAGTGTCCGGACCCCGGCAGGAGTTACAGGACGGACGCCGTGACGCCCACGATCGCCAGCAGCAGACCGCCCAGCGACAGAACCGCGCCCGCGACGGCCGCCACCCGGCGGCCCGGGAGGCGGGCCCAGTACATCAGCACGTAGGGCAGGAAGCCCAGCCCGCCCAGCCCGACCCCCGCCAGGCTCAGCGCCGCCAGCACGCCCTTGGTTCCCGCCGGCGCCGCCCGGTCGCCCTCGGGGGTCAGCTGGGCCGGGGTGGTCTCGCCCGCCTCGGAGTCGGGGGAGGCGTCGACCGCGACCGCCGGGCCGCCCGAGGCCGGGGTGAAGACGCCGTCGCAGTCGTAGCGGCCCTGGCCCAGGGTCACGCACGACGTCACGGTCAGGGTGCCGGGGGTGCCGACCTGGCCGGTGGCCAGCAGGAACGACGGCACCGAGCCGTAGAAGGACAGGCCGCAGACGGCGAGCCAGCACAGGATCAGGATGGTCTTCCCGATGGGGCCGGGGCCGGTGGTCTTGCTCATGGGGCCCAGTTTGTCTGGGACGACTTGTACTGGTCTTGTAACGTACTTTGCCCCAGAAAGTATGATCTTGGCGTCCCGGACTTTTCCGTACAGGGAGCCGAAATGGCCGACGAATACACCAATCCGCGTGCCGACTACGCGGCCAGACTCAATACCAGCACGCCGCACGCCGCCCGCATCTGGAACTACTGGATGGGCGGCAAGGACAACTACGCCGCCGACCGCCAGGCGGGTGACGCGGTGGCGTCGGTCTACCCCGACATCGTCACGATGGCCAAGCAGTCGCGGAAGTTCCTGATCCGCGCCGTGAAGTGGGTGGCCGAGGAGGGCGGCGTCAAGCAGTTCCTCGACATCGGCACCGGCCTGCCGACCATGCAGAACACCCACGAGGTCGCCCAGTCGGTGCACCCCGACGCCCGGATCGTGTACGTCGACAACGACCCCATGGTCCTGGTGCACGCCCGCGCGCTGCTGGTCAACACCACCCCCGAGGGCGTGACGACCTACGTCGAGGCCGACTACCACGACCCCGAGCTGATCGTCGCCGACGCGAAGAACGTGCTCGACTTCACCAAGCCGATCTGCGTCATGTTCATGGGCGTGCTCGGCTACGTCGAGAAGCTCGACGAGCTGAAGTCGATCGTCGACCGCGTCATGGCGCACGTCCCGTCGGGCAGCTACATGATCTTCTGGGACAGCACCGAGGGCGAGGAGATCGGCGACGGGGCCGACAAGCTGGTGGAGTCGGGCGGCGTGCCCTACTACCTGCGCAGCGTCGAGGAGCTCAAGACGGTCTTCGACGGCCTGGAGTTCGTCGAGCCGGGCCTGGCCGCGCTGTCGCAGTGGCGCCCGACCGAGTACGAGCGCCCCATCGACTCCTTCGGCGGGGTCGCCCGCAAGCCGTGACGTGCGACGGCGGCCGGACCGGGCCGGCCGCCGTCGAAGTCACGGAGGGTCAGTCGTCGTCGGTGTCGTTCGCGTCGTCGGCGTCGTCGTCGGCCTCGTCCGCGGGGGCCTGGACGACCGTGCCCTTGGCGGCGTCGACGTAGACCTCCTTGACGGTCCCGTCGGTGCCGGCCACCTCGATCTCCCACGTCGTGCCCTCGAGGTCGGACGAGACGACCCAGCCGCCGCTCACCTGGCCGAGCGCGGTGCGCTGGGCGGCGTCGACGAGCACGGTCGGCCGGGTGGGGGACTTCTCGGCCGTGTCGTCGGTGGCGGCCGACGCGATCCCGACCCCGGCGACACCGGTGGCCAGGCCGGCGGCGAGGACGCCGGTGACGATGAGGGTCTTCCTGCGCATGGTCCGTCTCCTTTTGGTGGTTCCGTGCTTGTTCCTCCACCATCGCGGGACACGGCTTATCGGGGCCCTGCGGGTTTCCTAAGGAATTCCCAAGTCCACGACCACCCGCGCGCCCGCCGGCCCGTTCCCCGCCCGCAGCGACCCGCCCGACTCCTCGGCCGTGCGCCGGGCGATGTCCAGGCCCAGCCCGGTCGACCCGGCCCCGCTGGCGCCCCGTTCGACCAGGCCGGAGCCGGGGAAGCCGGGGCCCTCGTCGGCGACGGTCAGCCGCGCGCCGCCGGGCCGCGCGTCGAGGTCGACCGAGAACGCGGTGCCCTCGGGGGTGTGCGCGAACACGTTCTCCAGCAGCAGGTCGACGAGCGCGGCCAGGTCTTCGGCGCGGACCGGGACGGGGAGGGGGCCGGGCGCGAGCCGTACGGAACGGCGGCGGTTCTGGTCGTCGGCCAGGGCTGACCAGAACGCGACCCGCTCGGCGACCACCTCGGCGGCGTCGCAGCCGGGGCCGCGTTCGGCCCCCGACCGGCGGGCCTCGGTGATGACCTGGGTGACCATGCGCTCGACGCTGGCCACGGCCGCGCCGACGCGGGCGGCGTCCTCGCGGTCGCGCATCGCGTCGACCTCCAGCCGCAGCGCCGTCACGGGGGTGCGCAGCCGGTGGGACAGGTCGGCGACCGACTCGCGCTCGCGCCGCAGCAGGCCGTCGATGCGCCCGGCGAGCTGGTTGAGCGCCGCGCCGACGTCGCGGATCTCGGGCGGGCCGCCGGGGGTCACCCGCGCCTCCAGGTCGCCGCCGGCCAGCCGCCGCGACACCCCGGCCGCCTCGGCCACCGGGCCGATCAGCGACCGGGCCAGCCGGTCGGCCACCAGCGCGCCCACGGCCAGCAGCGCCAGGCCGATCAGGCCGAGCACCAGCCAGGTGCGCGTCACCCCTTCGCGCAGCCGCTCGGGCGGCACCAGCGCCCGGACCACGGTCGTGCCGTCGCCCTGCACGGCGACCAGCACCTCGCGGCCCTGCGGCGTGTCGACGGTGAGGCTGCGGCCGAGCCGCGCCAGCCGCACGCCCGGCCCACCGGCGGCGGGCTCGCCGACGAACCGGTCGCCCGGCAGGAACACCGTCACCGGCACACCTGCGGCCTTCGCCTGCGCGATGGCGGCGGCCAGCGCCTCGCGGTCGCCGAGCGCGGCCGTCGCCGCCACCGACCCGGCCCACGCCGCCGCGGTGCCGGTGGCGCGTTCGGCGGCCAGCGCCTGCACCAGCACGGCCAGCGGGACCAGGAACGCCACCAGCACCAGCGACGTGGTCGCCAGCGCCAGCGACGAGAGCCGCCGCCTCACCGGCCCGGGTCGACGATCTTGACGCCGACCCCGTGCACGGCGTGCAGGTAGCGGGGCCGCTGGGCGGTCTCGCCGAGCTTGCGCCGCAACCACGACAGGTGGACGTCGACCGTCTTGTCGCCGCCGCCCCAGGCCATCCGCCACACCTCGGCCAGCAGTTCGCGTTTCTGCACGACCTGACCGGCCCGCGCCGCGAGGTAGGAGAGCAGGTCGAACTCCTTGGGCGTCAGGTCGAGCCGGCGGTCGTCGAGCCAGGCCTCCCGCGCCGCCGGTTCGACCCGCAGGCCGCCGACGACGATCACCTCGGGCTCGGCCTGCTCCCGGCCGCGCCGCAGCACCGCCCGCACCCGGGCGTCGAGCTGGGCCGCGCCGAACGGCTTCACGACGTAGTCGTCGGCGCCCGCGTCGAGCGCCTTGACGATCTCGGGTTCGGCGTCGCGGGCGGTCGCCACGATCACCGGGATCGCGCTGACGGCCCGCAGCATGCGCAGCACCTCGCAGCCGTCGACGTCGGGCAGCCCGAGGTCGAGCACGACGAGGTCGGGCCGGTCCTCCAGGGCCCGCGTCAGCCCCTCCATGCCGTGGGGCGCCGACGTCACGGCGTGCCCGAGACCGGTCAGCGCCCGGGTGAGGGCCGATCTGACCTGGGGATCGTCCTCCACGAGAAGCAGGTGTGCCACCTGTCCGCCTTTCTGGGTACTACCTGTCGAGGTTCCCCGAGAAAGGCGGACGATGCGCGGAGCGGGACTGGCGGCCTGGCTGCTCGCGGCGGTGTGCGCCGCGTCGGCGGGCACCTGGGCGGTCTCGCTGATCGCCCCCGGCGGGGCCCTGTCCGAGGCCCAGGTGGAGGAGGCGCTCGTCACGGCCTCGGCCCAGCCGCCCCCGCCCCCGGGCGTGACCCTGCGCGCGGGCGGCAGCTTCGCCTACGCCGAGGGCTCCGTCACCGCCGCCTGCTCCGGCGACCGGGCCGTGCTGCTGTCGTGGACGCCGGCCCAGAACCACAGCGTGGAGGACGTCGACCGGGGCCCGGCCCCGCGGGCGTCGGTGACGTTCGAGTCGGCCGACGACCGCACGACCACGGTGACGGTCCGCTGCCCCGGCCCGGTGGCCTCGGTCGTGCGCGGCACCGACGACTAGCGGGTCGTCCAGAAGATCAGGATGCCCTCGTAGACCGACTCGGGGCCCTCGGCCAGCAGCCGGAGCTGTTTCCCGTCGAGGTCGAGCAGGACCACCTCGAACCTGTCCTCGCCGATCCGGGTCGCCATGACGTGGTCGTCGTCGAGCCAGCCGCCCACGCTCAGCCCCTTGGCCAGGGGGAAGCGGCGGCGCTCCGCGCCGGTCGCCGCGTCGAGCACGCACAACCGCCCGGCGGCGCAGCCGGTCAGCAGCAGTCCGTCGCGGGTGGCGTGCAGGTCGCCGGTGCCGGTCAGCTCCCTGACCACCTCGCCGGTCAGGGTGTAGACGGTGGTCGTGCCGCCGGTCTCGCGGGCCAGGGTGCCCTTCTCCGGTCCCCAGCGGAACGGCTCGGTGCCGCCCGCCGCGACGCGCACCACGGACGAGGTCCCCTTGACGGCGTCGACCAGCACGAACCCGGTGACCGAGTCGCCGTCTTCGGTGCCTCCCGTGGACATCAGCAGGGTCGAGCCGTCGCCCGACCAGACGGGGTGGCGGCCCAGCTCGGGGCGGGAGACCGTGTCCACCTCGCGGGTCGTGCCGGAGCGGCGGTCGGTGATCTGGACGAAGTCGAAGTCGGGCGCGAACAACCGCCGCCCCGGGAAGACCGCGACGAACTGCCCCCCGGGTGAGACCCGCACGTCGGCCAGGGCCCCGGCCGAGGTGAAGGCGCCGGTGCCCGGGTCGCGGACGTACCCGGTGTTGCCCCCGCCGTCCCGCGTGTCCTCGTAGGAGGACGCCCAGAGGCCGTCGGCGGGGTTCTCGTGCAGCGTGACGCCCACGGACGCGATCTCGACCTCGACGGTGGCGGTCGCGGCCATGGGCCGCGCCACGACCGGGGCGACCACCACCGCGGGGGCCCGCGGCGGCGCGGCGGCCGGGGCGTCGGGCCGGGTCAGCACGACGGCCGCCGTCACGCCGGCGGCGATCAGGAGGGCGATCCACCACGACCGGGGACGGCGCGGCCGGCCGGGCTCGCCGGGGACCGTCGTCTCGCCGAGCAGCCGCATGAGCGCCGCCTGGGCGGTCGGCCGGGCCGCCGGGTCCTTGTCCAGGCACGCCTCCACCAGGTCGCGCAGCTCCCCGTCGAGGCCGGTCAGGTCGGGCTCGCGGGTCAGGATGCGGTTGACGACGGCGGGCACCGGCTCGGTCCCGAAGGGCGGCCGTCCGGTCGCCGCGCAGACGATCGTCGACCCCCACGCGAACAGGTCGGCCGCGCTGCCCGCCGGGCCGCCGCGGAACTGCTCGGGGGCCATGTACGGCGGCGTCCCGACGACGTCGGCGACGGCGGCCGAGTCGCCGAGCTGGGCGATGCCGAAGTCGATCACCCGGGGCCCGTCGCGCCCCAGCAGCACGTTGGCGGGCTTGAAGTCGCGGTGCACCACGCCCGCCCGGTGGATCGCCGCCAGGGCCGTCATCGTCCCGATGGCCAGCCGCCCCAGCTCCGCGCCGCGCAGCGGCCCCCGTTCGGCCAGCGCCAGGGCCAGGCTGGGGCCGTCGACGTACTCGCTGACGATGTAGGGCGACCCGTCGGCGACGCCGGTCTCCAGCACCTGGGCGGTGCAGAAGGTGCGCACCCGCCGGACCATCTCCGACTCGGCCAGGAACGCCTCGGCGTCGCCGTCGCGCAGCACCTTGACCGCCACCCGCTCCCCTGAGGGGGACTCGCCCAGGTAGACGACGCCCTGGCCGCCCTCCCCGAGCCGGCCGACGATCCGGTGGCCGCCGATCATCACGGGAGCACGCCGAACCGGAAGAACACTTCGTCGCTCGTGTCGTCGATGGTCGCCAGCACCCGCACGACCTCGCCGAGCAGGTCGACGACCCGGACCTCGTCCCCCTTCTTGAGCGGCACCCGCACCAGGACGTGGCGGTCGGTGAACCACCCGTAGAACAGGGAGTCCTTGGGAATCGGCACGGTCGCCAGCCGGGCGCCCGAGCCCATGTCCCAGACGCAGATCTCGTCGGACTTCGGGCAGAGCGTCGCCAGCCGCCGGCCCGACGGGCTGAACCAGCTGCGGTCGCGGGGCATGCCCACCCAGTGGAGGGTCCGGGTCACGAAGCCCCGGCCGTCGTAGATCTTCACCCCGACGTGGGTGGCGTCGGCGTACCCGCGCGCGACCTGCCCGTCGGGGGTGAAGCCGTAGGGGTAGTTCGGGCCGCCGGTGTACTCCGACTCCACGATCTGCGCGGTGCGCCGGTTCACGTCGACGACGGCGAACCCGTCGGTGCGCTCCTCGTCGGTGTTCTCGACGGAGAGCACGACCCTGGTGCTGTCGCGGGACCAGCTCGGGATGACGGTCCGCTGGGGTTTGCGCACGGTGTTCACCGAGAACTCGGCCCCGGTCCGCAGATTGCGGAACCGGACGTAGTCGAAGTCCGACTGCAGGTACTTGGCCCACGGGCTCAGCACCACCCACTGGCCGTCGGGCGACACCGAGGGCTCCTCGCCCCGCCCGACCTCGGTGTAGGTGCCGTCGGCACGCCTGACGTACGCGGCGAAGGGGTTCTTCAGCGTCAGGTAGCTGCTGAACCGCACCGGGTCGTCGGGGCTCTCGTGCAGCGTGATCGGGGTGCCGGGGACCTTGACCTCGGTCGTGTCCTCGGGCACCGACTCGAGTTCGGGGGCGATCGTCGCGGCGGTGGTGACCGTGGGCGCGGCCGCCTGCACCCGCACGTACTCGACCCGGGGCGGCACGGCGAGGTAGACCGCCAGGCCCGCGACCAGCGCGCCGGCGAGGAAGGCGGCCGCGGCCGGCCAGGGGAGCCGGCGCCGCGCCGGGTGGGTCACCCGGCCGGTGACCTGGAGCAGCGACTCCTCGCCGATGAGGCGTAACAGCACGTCACTGGCGACCGGCCGTTCGGCGGGGTTCTTCGCCAGGCAGGCCGACAACACGCCGCGCAGGTCGACGTCGATCCCGGTCAGGTCGGCGGGCTCGCGCACCACCCGGTTCACGGTCGCGGCCACCGAGTCGCCGGCGAACAGGTCGCGCCCGGTCGCCGCGAACACGATCGTCGCCGCCCAGGCGAACACGTCGGCCGGGGGACCGGGCGGCGCCGCGTCGAACTCCTCGGGCGCCCGGTAGGCGGGCTTGCCGACGTGCCGGGTGACGGTGGTCTCCGACGTCCGCAGGGCCTCGTTCAGCCCGAAGTCGGCCATTCGGGGACCGTCGGGCCCCAGCACGATGGTGGCGGGCCGGATGTCGCCGTGCAGCACCCCCGCCTGGTGGATGGCGACGACCGCGCTCATGGTGCCGACCGCGAGACGGTGCAGCGCCGCCCCGGTCAGCACCCCGCTCTCCTGTACGGCCTCCGCCAGCGTCGGGCCCTCGACGTGCTCGGACACGACGTAGGGCCGGTCGCCGAGCGTGCCGCCGCCGAGCACCTGGGCGACGCAGAACGCGGGCACCCCCCGCAGCGGGTCGACGGCCGCCGTCACCCTGTGGGGCTCGGCGACGGGCGCCAGCAGCCGGATGACGACGGGAGTGCCCCGTGGATCGGTGGCCAGGTAGGCGTCCTCGGGCCCCGGCTCGTCGATCTTGCCGGTGATCCGGTACTCCCCGACGTCGGTGGGATCGTCGGGCCCCAGCGGAACGGCGCGCCCCATGCGGACATTATGGGCGCGTGCCTACGGATGCCACATCTTCTCCAGAGGATGTTTGTGCACCTGCCGGTAGACGGCCCGCTGCGCCCACCGCCCGGTCGTGAGGAGCCCGATGCAGAACACCAGGGTTCCGCAGGTCACGATGATCGCCCAGCTGATGCGGTAGGCGGCGGTGAAGCCGGGACCGGGCGCGAGCACCGTGACATGGGTGGCGATGACGCTCCCGATGATGGCCACGCCGAAGGTGACGCCCGTCTGCCGCATGGTCGAGACGATGCTGGCGGCCACCCCGGCCTGCGCGTTGGGCATCCCGGAGACGGCCGTCGTGGTGATCGCGGCGTTCATCCAGCCGAGCCCGAACCCCATGAGGCCGTAGCAGAGGAGCATGCGGGGGCCGGTCGGCAGGTCGGCCGGGACGGCGGCCAGCAGCCCGGCGCTGATGCTCCCGATGCTGCCGATCACCAGCGACCGGCGGGGTCCGTACCGGCCGACGACCCGCCCGGAGATCGGCCCGCACAGCGCCTGCAGCAGCGGCATCGGCAGGATCGCCAGGCCCGCCTCCAGCGGTGAGAAGCCCCGGACGTCCTGCAGGTAGAGGGTGTTGGCGATCAGGAAGCCGCCCTGCGCGGTGTACATGAGCAGCGCGATGGCGGTGGCCCCCGCGAACGGCGGCGCCTTGAAGAACCTGACGTCGATCAGCGGTTCCACGCGGCGGCGTTCGACGACGACGAGCGCGACGAGGCAGACCGCCGAGCCGAGCAGCGACAGCAGCGTCTGCGGCGACCCCCAGCCGGAGCCGGGCGCCTCGATGATGCCGAACGTCAGCAGGAACACGGTCCCGATGACGAGGATCTGCCCGGCCGGGTCGAACCGCCGCGCGTGCGCCGCCCGCGACTCCGGGACGTGCAGCTTGGCCAGCACGAAGGCCGCGATCCCGATCGGGACGTTCACCCAGAACACCGACCGCCAGCCGACGAACTCGACCAGCGCGCCCCCGATGAGCGGCCCCGCCGCGACGCTGACCCCGACCACGCCGCCCCAGACCCCGATGGCTCTGGCCCGCTCGGCCGGTTCGGTGAACGTGTTGGTGATGATCGACATGGCGACGGGGTTGAGCATGCTGCCGCCGACCGCCTGCAGGGCCCGGAACACGGTCAGCGTCTCGAGCGTCGGCGCGATGCTGCACAGCAGCGAGCCGATGGTGAAGACGACCAGGCCCGTCTGGAACACCTTCCGCCGGCCGATCCGGTCGGCCGTCGAGGCCGACAACATCAGGAACGAGGCGAGGGTCAGCGTGTACGCGTCGAGCGTCCACTGCGCGCCCGAGATGCTGCCGCCGAACGCCTGCCGGATCGAGGGCAGGGCGACGTTCAGGATGCTGCTGTCCATGCCGACGATGAACACGCTCACACAGCAGATGGCCAGCACGACGCCGGGCCGCGCACAGGTCGACACTCGCAGGGCTTACCCCGGCTGACCTGTGGCGATGTGGCTCCCGACAGGTCTTTGCCGTGATCATCAACGCCGTTTATACGAGGGCTATACGGCCGCTCACGAGGCTGGCCGTCGATAAGCCGGATGACTCTTCTCGGAGGCCCGACGGTGTTGCGCGAACGGCGGCAGGGCGCCGCATTACCCACCCTCATCTCGCTTGCTCTGTTATCCAGTCTGGTCACCTCCGTGCCGGCGAAGGCGGTCGCCCCGCCCGTCCAGGCCCCCGTGAGCGCCGCGGCGGTGAAGTGCCCCGAGGAGATGCCCACCGAGATCGCCGCGCGGCTGGCCGCCCAGGTCTGCGGCGCGCGGGTCAGGGCCGCCGCGATGACCACGGAGAACGACGAGTACTTCGTGAACCCCGACGGCACGCTCACCGTGGAGCACCGCTACCGCCCGGTCAGGATCAAGCGGGACGACCGCTGGGTGCCGGCCGACGCGACGCTGGTGGTGGCCGACGACGGCACGGTCGTGCCGAAGGCCGCCTCGGTCTCCTACGGCTTCTCCGGCGGCGGCGACGGGCCCCTGGTGCGCGCGGCCCGCGAGGGCGTGGAGTTCGCCCTCGGCTCGCCGCTCGGGAAGCTGCCCAAACCGGTGCTCTCCGGTACGACCGCGACCTACCCGGAGGTGCTGCCCGGCGTCGACCTGGTGCTCACCGCCGACGTCGACGGCTTCGCCCAGAAGCTGATGGTGAAGAACCGGCAGGCGGCCGCCGACCCGAGGCTGAAGTCGCTCACCTTCGGCACCGAGATCGAGAAGGGCACGCTGAAGGCCGACAAGCACGGCAACCTCACCGTCGTCGGCAGGAAGGACGAACCGGTCTTCGCCGCCGTCGCCACCGAGATGTGGGACGCCGCCGCCGAGAAGGCCCCGGCCGCCGCGGCCAGGACGGGGGCGTCCAACCCGGGCAAACGGGCCACGATGGGCGTCAAGGTGGGCCGCGACGCGGTCACCGTCACCCCCGACGCGGCGCTGCTGGCCGACCCGGCCACCGTCTTCCCGGTGACGATCGACCCGAGCTTCACCGCCGCCAAGTCGGCCTGGACGTACGTCGACTCGCGCTACCCGACCAGCACGTACTGGAACAGCTCGAACGACGCCACGGCGGGCACCGCCGAGTCGGGCGCGTTCAAGCGGCGCTCGTTCTTCACCATGAACCTGTCGGGCATGGGCACCCGCAAGCAGATCGTGGCCGCCACGTTCAACATCTACGAGCACTGGGCCTGGTCGTGCACGCCCAGGAACGTCGAACTGCACCGCACCGCCGCGGTGTCGTCGTCGACCAACTGGAACAACCAGCCCGCCTCGAACCTGTCGATCGGCGCCAAGAGCGTCGCGCACGGCTGGTCGTCGAGCGGCCAGGGCGGGCCGTCGAGCTGCCCGTCGGCGTGGGTCGGCTGGAACGTGGCCTCGGCCCTCCAGGGGATCATGGACGCGGGCGGCACCTCGGTGACGTTCATGGTCAAGGCGTCCAGCGAGACCGACAACACCTACTGGAAGCGGTTCGCCAACAACCCGAACATCTCCATCACCTACAACTCGGTCCCGGGCACGCCCGGCTCCCTCGCAGTGGCCCCCTGCTCGACCTGCTCCAGCCCGGCGCTGGTCGGGGCGGCGCAGCCGAACCTGTCGGCGAAGGTCTCCGACGCCGACGGCACGGCGCAGCGGGCCGACTTCGAGGTCTGGAACGCCGCCAAGGCCACCAAGATCACCGGCGGCTCGGTGTCGGGCGTCGCCAACAACGGCACCGCCACCTGGCGGGTCGCCACCCCGCTCGCCAACACCTCCTACAACTGGCGGGTGCGCACCTACGACGGCACCGCCTACGGCGCCTGGTCGTCGTGGTTCGCCTTCACCGTCGACGCCGCCGCGCCCGACGCGCCCGAGGTGAGCTCGGCCGACTACCCGGCCGACGCGTGGTCGAAGGGCGCCGGCCAGGCCGGGACGTTCACCATCACGCCGGCGGGCTCCGACGTGTCGGCCGTGCTCTGGTCGTTCGACGGCGGCGCGCAGCAGTCGGCCGCCAGCAGCGGCGGCGCGCACACGGTGACCTGGACACCCGCCGCCGACGGGCCGCACACCCTGCGGGCCTGGGTGAAGGACAAGGCCGGCAACCTGTCGGAACCCGCCCAGTACGACTTCGGCGTGGGCCGCTTCGCGGTGACCTCGCCGCAGGACGCGAGCTCCACGGCCCGGCGGACCGTGCTGGCCGCGGCCGGCAGCGCCGGCGTCACCGCCGTCAGCTTCTCCTACCGGCGCGGCGAGGCCGACGACTGGCACCAGGTCCCGGCCGCCGACGTGCGCCGCCGCTCCGACGGCGCGGCGATCACCTGGCCGGTGGCGATGGCCGCGGGCGTCTCGCCCGACCTGGTCTGGGACGTCACCCGCACGCTGGCCGAAGACGGCGCGATCGAGATCCGCGCCGAGTTCACCACCTCGGGCGGCACCGCCGCCTCCCCGAAGGTGGACCTGACCGTCGACCGCGACGCCGAGGGCGCGACCACCGGCCCGATCGGCCCCGGCACCGTCAACCTGCTCAACGGCGACTTCCGGATGACCGCCACCGACGCCAGCATGTTCGGCGTCGGCCTGATGCGCTCCTTCTCCTCCCGCGACCCGCGCAAGGGCTCCTCCCTGCCGGGCGTGGCCCCCATCTTCGGCGCCGAGTGGACGCCGAACGGCCTGGCCCAGTCGGGCGACGGCACCTTCACCGAGCTGCACGCCACCTCCGCCACCTCGGTGGAGATCACCGGCGACGGCTCCTCGGTCGCGTTCACGAAGAACGCCGACGGCTCCTGGACGCCGCAGTCGGACGCCGGGAACCTGAAGCTCACCTACGACGCGGGCGCCGACCGCTACACCCTGACCGACTCGACCACCGCGGGCAGCACCGTGTTCGCCAAGGTCAACGACGCCTACCTGGTGCGGGCGGTCTACCCGGCCGGCGGCAAGGGCGGCACCGTCTTCGTCTGGGAGCCGGTGACCGCCGCCGACGGCACCCGGCTCGCCCGGCCCACCCGGATCATCGCCCCGGCCTGGTCGGTCGGCTCGGCCGCCGACTGCGACGTCGCCACTCTGGCCGCGCTGCCCGAGGGCTGCCGCCTGATCGTGGTCACGTACGCCACCACGACGACCGCCGGGGCGCAGCTCGGCGACGTCGCCGGGCAGGTCAAGCTGATCAGCCTGTGGGAGGGCGGCGCCGCCGACCCGCAGCACCTGTCCGAATACCGCTACGACGACCTCGGCCGGCTCCGCGAGCGCTGGGACCCGGCCACCCCGGCCGTGAAGACCCGCTACGACTACGACCTCGCCGGCCGCGTCAACCGCTTCACCCCGCCCGGCGAGCTGCCGTGGACGCTCACCTACGGCCGCGCCGGGAACGCCGACACCGCCGCCGACGGCATGCTGCTGGCCGCCTCCCGGCCGACCCTGCGCCCCGGCACCCTGAACGAGACCAACGGCACCGCCGTCACCTCGGTCGTGTACGACGTGCCGACCAGCGGCAGCGGCGCGCCCTACAACCTCTCGCCGGCCGCCACCCTGACGTGGGGCCAGACCGACCCGCCGTCGGACGCCACCGCGGTCTTCCCGCCCGACCAGGTGCCCGCCAACCACACCGGGCGCGGCGGGCTGGCCGGGTCGGACTACGGCCGGGCCACCGTCACCTACCTGAACGCCAACGGCGCGACCGTCAACCGGGCCGAGCCCGGCGGCGGCCTGTCGGCCAGCCAGTACGACGCCCAGGGCAACACCGTGCTCAACCTGTCGGCGGGCAACCGGGCGCTGGCCTTCGGCCAGGGGCCGGGCGCGGCCGAGGAGCTGACCCGCCTGGGCCTGATCAACAGCTCGACCGCCGAACGGGCCCGGCTGCTGTCGGAGGAGACCGTCTACTCCGCCGACGGGCAGCGCATGCTCGGCGAGTTCGGCCCGCTGCACCTGGTGCGGCTGAACGGCGTCCCGACGCCCGCCCGCAAGCACCAGGTCAACACCTTCGACGAGGGCCGGCCCGACGACGCCAAGGTGTCGGGCCTGGTCACCACCACCGCCGTCGGGGCCTGGACGCCGGGCGGCGGCGCGGACGCCGACGTGCGCCTCAGCCGCACCTCCTACGACTGGGCCACCGGCAAGGTCGTCAGGTCGGTGACCGACCCGGGCGGCCTGGCCGTCACCCGGACCACCGGCTACGACGCCGACGGCCGGGTCGTCAGCGCCACCATGCCCAGGTCGTCGGGCGACGACGCCGGCACCACGACCAGCGCCTACTACACCGCCGACGGCTCCGGCGAGTGCGGCGGCAGGCCCGAATGGGCCGGGCTGCTCTGCCGGACCAAGGCCAAGCAGGCCGTGTCGGGCGGCGGGTCCAACCCGTCCGAGCTGGTCACCAAGGTGTACTCCTACGAGGAGGGCGGCCGGGTCGCCTCGGTCGCCGAGACCGCCAACGGCGTCACCCGCACCACCGCCACCACCTACGACAGCGCCGGCCAGGTGCTGACCACCACGGTCACCGGCGGCCTCGGCGCGGCCGTGCCCGCCGTCACCAACACCTACGACGCCGCCGGCCGGCTGACCAGGACGACCGCCTCCACGGGCGGGTCGATCACCCGCGAGTTCGACGTCCTGGGCCGCCAGACCTCCTACACCGACGCCGACGGCGGCGTCACCCGGGTCGAGTACGACGCGCTCGACCGGGTCGTCAGGAAGACCGACGGCGCCCCGTCCACGATGACCTACGAGTACGACCTCGACGCCGACCCGCGCGGCCTGCTCACCGCGATGACCGACTCGGTCGCCGGGCGCTTCACCGCGACCTACGACGCCGAGGGCGGCATCGTCGCCGAGCAGCTGCCCGGCGGGGTGGCCTACACGGTGAGCAAGGACCCGACCGGCGCGCCGACCCGGCGCGTCTACCAGAACGCCGCCGGGGTGAAGCTGCTCGACGACGCGGTCGCCTGGTCGATCCACGGCCAGCAGGTCGTCCGCACCGGCCTGTCGGCGCAGCTCGTCGGCTACGACAGGATCGGGCGCATCGCCTCCGTCGACGACACCGTGGGCGGCGTCTGCACCCGGCGCGCCTACGGCTACGACGCCAACTCCAACCGCACCTCGCTGACCAGCGGCGGCTGCGACGGAAGCGGCGTCACCACCCGCACCCACGCCTACGACACCGGCGACCGGCTGGTCGACGAGGGCTACGTGTACGACGCCTTCGGCCGCACCACCGCCACCCCCGACGGGCTGGCCGTCGACTACTACGCGACCGACCTGGTCAAGACGATGACCTCGGGGGACGCGCGGCAGTCGTACACGCTGGACCCCCAGCTCCGCCGCAACAGCACCCTGACGGAGGCGCGGACCGGCGGGACGTGGGCCGCCGCGGCCCGGCGGGTCGAGCACTTCGACGCCGACGACGACACCCCCGCCTGGGTGGTGGAGGACGTCGCCACCGGGCGGGTCTCCCGGAACGTGCACTCGGTGTCGGGCGGCCTGGCGGCGATCACCTCCGCCACCGGCGAGGTCCGGCTCCAGCTCACCAACCTGCACGACGACATCAACGTCGTGCTCGACCTGACCACCGGGGTGCCGCTCGCGCTCGACTTCGACGAGTTCGGCAACCCGCGTCCCGGCCAGCCGGCGGGCCGCTACGGCTGGCACGGCGCGGCCGAGCGGGTCACCGACACCCCCGACGGCACGATCCTCATGGGCGTGCGGCTCTACCAGCCGAAACTCGGCCGGTTCCTGCAGACCGACCCGGTCGAGGGGGGCAGCGCCAACGCCTACGACTACGCCGCCCAGGCGCCGACGTCCAACGCCGACCTCGACGGCCGCAAGTGGTACTGGTGCCGCACGTTCTCGCACTTCGCCTTCAACCACTGCGGCGTCACCCGCGCCTGGTACCACGGCAGCTGGCGCACGGTGCGCTGGGTGAAGACCCCGCGGGGCTGGTGGGTGCGCGGCGTGCTGTACGACTACTGCACCAGCAGCCCCGACCGCCCGCTGGGCTTCGACTTCCGGCAGGCGTGCATGATGCACGACTACGGATACGCCCTGCGGCGGATGGGCTACATCTCCAGCAAGTACCAGGCCGACAGCATCTTCTACCACGTGCTCTACAACGGGGTCTGCCCCGCGTACGCCTGGTACCGGCGCGGCCTGTGCCGCAACCTCGCCACCAACTACTACCTGGCCGTCTACTACTTCGGCCGGGTCTGACGACCCGGTGACACCGCCGGCGGGGGCCGTCCCACGGTCCCCGCCGGCGTCTTTCTGACCCACGGGTTGACGCTGGTGACTCCATCGTGCACATTTGAGCGGCTTTGATCGTTTTCATCGCCGTTTCACTGGAGCCTGATTGGAATTCGCCGTCCTGGGGCCGCTCCGCGTGTCGGACGACGCCGGGGTGCTGGCGCTGAGCGCCGGCAAACAGTGCGTCATGCTCGCCGAACTGGTCTGCCGCGCCAACCGGCCGGTGTCCGCCGACACCCTGGTCGAAGCGCTCTGGGGGCACCGTCCGCCCCGAACCGCCGCCGACAACCTGCGGCTGTACGCCCACCAGCTGCGCCGCGTGCTCGGTCAGGACCGGGTCACCCGCACCGGCCACGGCTGGATGCTCACCGTCCACCCGGGGGAGCTCGACGCCGAGGTGTTCGAGACCCTGGCCGAGCAGGGGCGCGCCCTCCTGGCCGCCGGCGACCACGAACGGGCCTCCGGGGTGCTCGCGCGGGCGCTGGAGTTGTGGCGCGGCCCCGTCTACGACGGCCTCAACGTCACCGACGGGCTGCGCGACCACGCCCGCCGCCTGGAGGAGGAGCGCCTCGGCGCGCTGGAGAACCGGGTCGACGCCGACCTCGCGCGCGGCCTGTCGGCGGCGCTGGTGCCGGAGCTGACCGCGCTCGTCGACGAGCAGCCGCTCCGCGAGCACCCGCGCGCCCAGCTCATGACGGCCCTGGCCAGGTCGGGGCGGCAGGCCGAAGCGCTGGCCGTCTTCCACGACGCGCGCCGGGTGTTCGCCACCGAACTCGGCCTCGACCCCGGCGACGAACTGCGCGACCTCCACCAGGCGATCCTCACCGGCACCCTCCCCGACGACCCGGTCCCGCCGCCCCCGCCGCCGAGGGAGGCCACGCCCGCCCAGCTCCCCGCCGACATCTCCGACTTCACCGGCCGCGACGACCAGCTCGACCGGATCACCGCCCTGCTGGGCGGCCCGCCGCCCGCCGGGCCGGGGCACGTCCGGGTGTGCGTGATCGCCGGCATGGGCGGGGTCGGCAAGACGACCCTGGCCGTGCACGCCGCCCACCGCCTCGCCCGCGACTACCCCGACGGCCAGCTCCACGTGAACCTGCACGGCGTCGAGCCGTCGCCCGCCGACCCCGGGCAGGTGCTGGCCTCCTTCCTGACCGCGCTCGGCGTGCCCCGGACCGCGATGCCGGAGACCACCGAGGAACGCGCCGCCTACTTCCGCAGCCAGGTCGCCGACCGCCGCATGCTGATCGTGCTCGACAACGCCGCCTCCGAACGTCAGGTGCGCCCGCTGCTGCCCGGCTCGTCGGGCTGCGCCGTCGTCGTCACCAGCCGCACCCGGCTGACCGGCCTGTCGGGGGCGACCCTCATCGAGTTGTCGGTGCTGCTGCCCGCCCAGGCGGTGCAGCTGCTGTCGCGGATCGCCGGGGCGGGGCGGGTGGCCGCCGAACCCGAGGCCGCCGCCGAGATCGCCCGCCTGTCCGACCGCATCCCGCTGGCGGTCAGGGTCGCCGGGGCGCGCCTCGCGGTGCGCCCCAACTGGCCGCTCAAACGGCTCGCGGGCCAGCTCACCGACGAGCGGCGGCGGCTCGACCAGTTCGCCACCGGCGACCTGGCCGTACGGGCCAGCCTGGCGCTCAGCTACCTCGGCCTCGACCCGCTCACCCGCCGGGCCTTCCGCCTGCTCGGCGCCCTGGACGCCCCCGACTTCGCCGCCTGGACCGCCGCCGCCCTGCTCGACCTGCCGCTGGCGGCCGGCGAGGAGCTCGTCGAGTCCCTGGTCGACCGCCAGCTGCTGCTCATCAGCGGCGCCGACGCGGCCGGCCAGTCCCGCTACCGCTTCCACGACCTGGTGCGCCTGTACGCCCGCGAGTGCGGCGACCTGGAGGACGACGCCGCCGCCGTGCGGGCCGCGCTGGCCCGCGCCTTCGGCGGCTGGCTGGCCCTGGCCGAACACGCCACCGAGCGGGTGCACGGCACCTCGCTGGCCATCATCCACGGCGACGCCCCCCGCTGGCGGCCGCCCGGAGAGGCGCCCGGGGAGTCGTGGGAGCCGCTGGCCGGCCACGACCCGCTCGCCTGGTTCGACGGCGAACGGGCCGCCCTGGTCGCCTCGGTCCGGCAGGCGTGCGGGCTGGGCCTGGTCGCCCTCGCCTGGGACACCGCCTGCTCGCTGGAGCGCTACCTCGACGTGCGCGGCCGGTTCGACGACTGGCGCACGATGCACGAACCGCTGCTGGACGCGTGCCGGGAGGCCGGCGACCGGCTCGGCGAGGCGACCGTGCTGCGCGGCCTCATCTCGGCGACGAGCTGGATGGACAACGAGGCCATGGCCGCCCACTACGACGGCGCCGGGCAGCTCATCGCCCTGTTCACCGAGGTCGGCGAGGACCGCGGGCTGGCCGACGCCTACGTGATGCGGGCCTGGGGCCAGGCCGCCCGGGGGGCCCTGGCCCTGGGCCTGGAATCGGGCCGGACCGCGCTGCGCCTGGCCGAGGGGGCCGGCCACCTGAGCGGCCAGGCCCGCGCCCACGTCTGCATGGCCGTGACGTACGGGCTGTCCGACCTCGACAGGGCGATCGTCCACCTGCACCAGGGCCTGGAGCTGGCCGAGCGGGTGGGCAACGCCCGCTTCGAGGCGACCGCTCTCCAGTTCCTCGGCCTGGCCCACGCCCACCTGCGCCAGTACGAACCCGGCATGGCCCACCTGAGCCGCGCCATGGCCGGCCGCCGTTTCGGCGACGCCCTGGTCGACGCCACCGGCATGGTCGCCCTGGCCCGCCTCTACGCGGTGGCCGGCGACCCGAGGGCGCGCGGCGCGGCCGAGGCCGCCGAGGAGCTGTGCCGCAACCACCGGCTGGCCCACCACCGCGCCGACGCGTTGTGGGTGCTCGGCGAGGTCGACCTGGCCGAGGGCCTGGTCGACGACGCCGTCGCCCATCTGGAGGAGTCGGTGCGCCTGTGGCGGGTGCGCGGCTGGCAGGCGTTCATCGCCGCCGCCCTGGCCAGCCTCGCCGAGGCGTACACGGCGGCCGGGCGGACCGAGGAGGCGGCACGCGCCCGCGAGGAGGCCGAGACGCTGAAGCAGAAGGGCCGGGAGCAGATCGGCCTGCCGGGCTGACCGTCAGAACCGGGGGTCGTTGCCCGCCCTGGTGCTGACCTTTAGCTTCAGCGCGCGGGCCACCTCACCCCACGACACGTAGGAGAAGTTGGTCGCGTCGCGCTCTTCGTCCACGTTCGCGCCGGTGTCGGGCTCGTCGTGGGTGACCAGGAGGCCCTGGGTGTACTTGCCGACCGGGCGGTTGGTCACCGTGAGGCCGTCGGAGCCGTTGACGTCGTCCACGCCCTTGACGCCCTTGACCCGGAAGGTGCCCAGGGACTTGTTCGCGCCCTGGCGGTCGTAGACGGTGAAGGTGTCGTCGCCCTGGCTGGAGACGATGACGTAGCCGGTCGCGCCGCCCGCGTAGTAGACGTCGACGCCCTCCGCGTCGGCGGTCAGGTGGTCGCCGCCGAAGCCCGAGGCGTTCGGGTCGACCGGGGCGCACTCCTCGGTCTCCTCGTCGTAGACGTCCTCGACGCCGAAGTCCCTGACCTTGTCGACGAGCGTCGGCTGCTTCGTGCCGAGCGGCAGCGGCACCCGCCACAGGCCGACGTCCTCCTGGGCGGCGTACAACACCCCCGAACGCTGGTCGACGGCCAGGCCCTCGAAGTGGGGCAGCACCCCGGGCTCCTCGCAGGGCTTCCAGGTCGTCCCGTCCGGGAGGGGGAACTCCGACGGCATGGTCAGCCGCTCGACCGAGGAGTAGCCGAGGCGGCCGTCCTTCTCCACGATCCGGGCGGTCGCCAGGGTCGTCGCGCCCTCCTGGGTGACGACCGCGTAGGCCGTGCCCGGCGTGGGCTGCCAGACGGCGAGGCCGTAGGCGGTGTGCTCCTCGCCGACCGTCTTCCGGTCGGGGCTGAACAGGAACCTCTGGTCGGGCGCGGTCACCTCGCGCAGCGGCTTCGCCGCCGACGGGTCGATGGCGAAGAAGCGGATCTGGTCGTTGTAGCGGTCGGAGACGACCGCCACGTCGACCTTCCGGCCGCCGAGCCGCAGGCCGTAGGCGATGTCGACGTTGTTGTAGCGGCCCTCGACGCCGTCGCGCCGCGGGGCCTTCGCCGCCTTCAGCGACTGGATCTCGCGCGACTTCAGGTCGTAGACGCGCAGGCCGCCCTCCTTGGCGGTCACGATCACGATCGACTTGCGGGAGTCGTGCGGGTCGACCCAGATGGCCGGGTCGTCGCCGGAGGCGTCGCCGCCCCGGTCGTCGTCGTAGAGGACCGGGGTCTCGTTGTCGGTCGTCACGACCGCGGGGCCCTCCGCCGAGGCGGGGGCGGCGGACAGCAGGACGGTGGAGAGGAGGCCGATCGCGAGCGCGGCCCTGGAGGTGCTGATCACGTGTGCGAGGCTGCCCGAGCAATCTGACCGGCAGGTTAACGCTGCGGTGCCGCCAGGAGCCGGAGCATCTCCTGGATCTGCGCGCCGCGCGACTCCTCGATGCGCTTGGCCAGGTCCTTCGTCGAGGTGTCCAGGCCCGTCTTCACCTCGGTGCGGGCCATGTCGACGGCGTTGTGCTGGTGGCCGGCGAGCAGGTTCAGGAAGTTCACGTCGAACTGGCCGGCCGGGGCCTTCTCCAGCGACAGGATGTCGGACGGGCGGGTCTCGTGCAGGCCGCCGTGGGCGTCGTGGGAGCCGGGCGGCGCCTCCATCGGCTGCTCCCACCGGGTCAGCCGCGATGTCATGGTCTTCGCCTCGTCCGACTGGGTGGCCCGGATCGCCGACGCCAGGGCCCGCACCTCGGGGCGCGCGGCGCGCTCCTCGGCGATCGCCGCCATCTGGATGCCCTGCTCGTGGTGCGGGATCATCATCTGCAGGAACATCACGTCGGCGGCGTTGAACGCGGGCTCGGCCGGGGCGGAACATCCGGCCACGAGGGCGAGGACGATTGCCAGACGCTTCATGGCTCCCTCATTGTTGGTCGGAGCCGGCACGGCGCGCGGACTGCGCCGTGCCGGCGGCTTTCAGGTGACAGGACGCGTCACTACACGCGGGACCAGAGCGCGGGCACGTTCGGCGGCTCCCAGCCGGCGAGCGAGGTGTGCGCCTGGAGGCAGCGGTAGGTGGCGCCGCCGTAGGTCACGGTCGACCCGGTGGCGTAGTAGGTGCCGGTACGCCAGGTGCCACCCGCCGGGGGCGGGGTGACGGTGGGCGTGGGCGACGGCGGACGGGGGGTCACGGTCGGCGTCGGGGTGGGCTGCGGGTTGCCGCCGCCACCGCCGATCTGGAGGTCGACGCAGCTGTAGAAGGCCATCGGGGTGTCGGCGATGTTCCAGATGGCCAGCAGGCGCTGACGGCCGGAGAAGCCGCCGAGGTTCACGTTGTGGGAGACCGTCGCACCCGGCTGGCGTCCGCCGTCGTTGAAGACGGCGACCCGGGTGTTGCCGATGTAGTACTCCCACGTGCTGGTCGCGTGGCGGGCGGTCAGGATCCAGTTGAACGTCACGTTCTGCCCGACCGACGTCGCCGGCCAGGGCTTGCTCTCGTCGCTCAGCTGGGCGAACTGCGAGAGACCTCCGTGACAGTTGCGCTGGCCCTTGGCGCCCTCGACCGACTGCGGCTCGTAGATGATCGGACCGCAGTTGGCCACCCGGCCCTGGGCGCAGTTCGCCTGCCGGCTCGGCGGCGAGGAGATGTAGCCGTGGGCCTGGGCGGGACCGGTGAGCACGACCAGAGTCGACGCCACGGCCGCCAAGGCCGTGACGATCGACAAGATCGTTTTTCTCATGTGAAGCACTCCTTCCTGGGGGGCTTCCGAGCAATGTAAAAGAAAGTTTCCTAAGAGTAAATGGTGTGCAGAGTCTCCTGTCAGGGCCTTGGTCAACTTCTCCGTTTAGTTGTCGGTACACCCAGATACGGTGCCTTGGACGCTCGCGTTCAAGGAGGTTTCCGATGGTCGGAGTCGACGACGTACGCCGGGTCGCGCTGGCCCTGCCGCGCACCACCGAGCACCTGATCCGCGACCGGGTCAAGTTCCGGGTCGGGCGCATCGTCTACGTCGCCTTCTCGCGCGACGAGACCACGATGGGCTTCGGCTACCCGAAGGAGGAACGCGCCGCCCTGGTCGCGGCCGAGCCCGACGTCTTCTTCCTGCCGGGGCCGGTCGACCTGCGCTACCAGTGGGTGGAGTGCCGGCTCGACCGCCTCGACCCCGCGCGCATGCACGAGCTGGTCGTCGACGCCTGGCAGATGTGCGTCCCGAAGAAAGTGGCCCGCGAGCACCTGGGAGATCCCTCATGACCGTCCCCACCGGCACGATCGGCTTCGGCGCGATGCGGCTCGCCGACGCCGGCATCTGGCACGGCCCCGCCGACCGCCCGGCCGCCGTCGCGGTGCTGAGGAAGGCGGCCGAGCTCGGCGTGCCGCTGATCGACACCGCCGACGCCTACGCCCTCGGCGACAACGAGACCCTCATCGCCGAGGCGCTGCACCCCTACCCCGACGGCCTGATCGTGGCGACCAAGGCCGGGGAGGCCCGGCCCTCACCCGGCGAGTGGGTGCCCGTCGGGCACCCCGCCTACCTGCGCCAGCAGGCCGAGCTCAGCCTGCGGCGGCTGCGCACCGACCACATCCCGCTGTTCTACCTGCACCGCGTCGACCCGCTCGTCGCGCTCGACGACCAGCTCGGGGCGCTGGTCGAGCTGCGGGAGGCGGGCAAGATCGGGGCCATCGGCCTGTCGGAGGTGAGCGTCGAGCAGCTCGACGCCGCGCTGCGCGTCACCGACATCGCGGCGGTGCAGAACGCGTACAACGCCGCCGACCGCAGCCACGAGGCGATGGTCGAGCGGACCGCCGAGCTCGGCATCGCGTTCGTGCCCTTCTACCCGATCGCGTCCTCGCACCCCGGCGTGAAGGAGGTCGCCGCCGAGCTCGGCGCGACCACCTCGCAGGTGTCGCTGGCCTGGCTGCTCCGCCGCGCGCCGAACATGCTGCCCATCCCGGGCACCACCTCGCAGGTCCACCTCGCCGAGAACGTGCGCGCCGCCGAGCTGGTGCTCACCGACGAGCAGTACGACCGGATTCAGTCGCCCGCCGGAGGATAGAGGGTGGTCGCCGCCGTCAGCACGAAGTCGATCAGCCGGTCGGCGTACTCGGGCGCCTGGGCGCGCATGTCCTCGCGGAGCTCCTCCGGCGTGGCCAGCACGTGCTGCAGCACCGCGCCCAGCAGCGTGTCGAGGATCAGCGTGGGCGACGCCCCGGGGCCGAGCTCGCCCCGGGCGATGGCGCGGCGGATCATCTGCCGCGCCTCCAGCACCCGCGACTTCCTGATCACGCCCGTCACCGGGGAGAACAACTCGGGATACGCCCGCGCCTCGACGTGCAGCCGCAGCCCCGCCAGGCCGTAGGGGCCCAGGTAGTGCGCCAGCATCGAGCCGATGAGCTCGCGTAGGTCCTGGCGCAGGGTGCCGGTGTCGATGTCGAACGAGGGCACGACCAGCGCCGATTCGATCGCGTCGGCGATGAGCTTCTCGCGGCTGGGCCAGCGCCGGTAGAGCGCGGCCTTGCCGATGCCGGCCCGGCGGGCGACCGCGTCGAGCGTGAACTTCGCCCAGCCCAGCTCGGCGTACAGGGCCAGCGCGGCTCTGAGGGCCTTCCGGTCGACCTGGGCGTCGCGCGGACGGCCGGGTCCCGGAACGGGCATGCCGGGGTCGGTGCTCACAAGGTCAGCAGGCTAACCGCGCGGCCTGCGGCCGAACCCCGTTCGCGGGGGGCTGTCGCCGAGCAGTCGGGCCGGTGAGATGAACGGCGTTTCAGTCAAATTGACGATTCCGCTGGTCACCAGTGACGTCAGGGCGTGAGGCCCAGGTTGATACGTTGATGATGATATGAACGATCACCGCATCCCCGTCCTCGTCGGGGTAGGGCAGGTCTCCGAGCGCCTCGGCGACCCCGGCTACCGGGCCCGCTCACCCGTCGCCCTGGCCGCCGACGCCGCCGCCCTGGCGCTCGCCGGCGTCGACCCCCGCGAGCTCGACACGATCGCGGCCGTACGGCAGTTCGAGATCTCCGCCCCGCAGGCGGTGGCCCCGCTCGGCCGGTCGGACAACTTCCCCCGCTCCGTCGCCCGCCGCGTCGGCGCCGACCCCGCCCGCGCGATCCTCGACGTGGTGGGCGGCCAGTCGCCGCAGCGCCTGGTGACCGAACTGGCCGCCGCGATCGCGGCGGGGGAGTCGTCGGCCGCCCTGGTCGTCGGCGCGGAGGCCATCTCGACCGTCGCCCACCTGATCGCCCGCCCCGACCGGCCCGACTTCACCGAACACGAGCCGGGCAGTCTGGAGGACCGGGGCCACGGCCTCGACGGCCTCTTCGACCCGGAACTGGCCCGCCACGGCCTGACCGGTGCCCCCGCCCAGTACGCCCTGTTCGAGAACGCCCGCCGCGCCCGCCTCGGCCAGACCCGCGAGGTGTACGCCCACGGCATGGGCGCCCTGTTCGCCCCCTTCACCCGGGTCGCCGCCGCCAACCCGCACGCCGCCGCCCCCACCGAACGCACCGCGGCGGAACTGGTCACGGTCTCGGACCGGAACCGGCTGATCGCCGACCCCTACCCGCGGTACGTGGTGGCCAGGGAGAAGGTGAACCAGGGCGCGGCCGTCCTGCTGACGTCGGTGGCGACCGCCCGCCGCCTGGGCATCCCGTCAGGCCGGTGGGTGTACGTCCACGGCCACGCCGACGTCCGCGAACAGGACGTCCTGGCCCGCCCCGACCTCAGCCGCAGCCCCGCCGCCGTGCTCGCCGTGACCGACGCCCTCGCCCAGGCGGGCGCGACCCCCGCCGACGTCGCCGCCGCCGACCTCTACAGCTGCTTCCCGATCGCCGTCACCAACGTCACCGACAGCGTCCCGCTGACCTGCCCGCTGACCCTGACCGGCGGCCTGCCGTTCTTCGGCGGCCCCGGCAACGCCTACTCCCTGCACGCCGTCGCCGAAGCGGTGGCCTTCTGCCGCGCCCACCCCGGCGACCTGGCCCTGGTCGGCGCCAACGGCGGCCTGCTGAGCAAATACTCCACCGCCCTGTACGCCACCACCCCCGCCCCGTGGCGCGAGCAGTCGAACCTGCAGAGCCAGGTAGACGCCTGGCCGAAGGTCGCCACGACCACCGAACCCGAGGGGGAGGCGATGATCGAGACGTACACGATCAGACAGAGCCGAGACGGCCGCCGGACGGGCATCGTGGTAGCCCGCCTGACCGACGGCCGCCGCTTCGTCGCCACCGCCGACCCGGCGTCACTGACGGTGGGGGAACCGATCGGCACCCGCGTGGTCGCCCACACGTCGAGGGAGGGCAACCGCGTGACCGCTCTTTAGCCGAGGCTCATGTGTGTGGGCAGTGTGTCCTGGTGACTGCTGTCTAGCCGGTGCTCGTGCGGCATGGGACCGCGTCGGGTCGGTCACCTATGCGGGCGCGTCAGGTGAGGGCTGCGGTGAGGTCGGCGCGGTTCGATACGCCCAGTTTCCGGTAGACGTTGGACAGGTGCACTTCGACCGCCTTCGGGGTGACGAACAGGGTCTGGGCGATCTCGCGGTTGCCCGCCCCCTCCCCGGCGAGGGCCGCGACGCGGCGTTCGCTCGGGGTCAGGCTTGCGGCGCCCGTCTCGGTCAGCGGTCTCGGCTGGGCGCCCAGGGCGCGGAGTTTCGCCGTCGCCTCGTCCACCAGTGGTCCCGCGCCGCACCGGAACGCCAGTTCGCGGCCGCGTGAGACCATCGCGGCCGAGTCGCCGAGCGCGACCAGCGTCTTCGCGTGTTCCAGCCGGGCCGGTGACAGGGCCAGCACCTCGGACGACTCCTCCAGCAGCGCCCGCGAGCCGGTCACCGTGCCGGCCACCCGCAGCGCCCGGCCGAGCGCAGGGGCCGAGCCCCACGTCCGGGCCAGCGCGAGTTCTTCGCGGGCGTAGTCGGCGGCCAGGTCGCGGCGGCCCTGGCCGCACAGCGCGAGCGCGGCTTCCGAACGCCACGGCACGACGGCGGGGTTGCGGCCGCCGAAGGCGGCGTACCCGGCGCCGGCCTTCACTGCGGCGGCGCGGGCTTCGGCGAAGCGGCCGCGGGCCCGGTGGATGCGGGCGCGGGCGAACTCCAGGTGGTGGGGCGGGCCCGAGCGCGGCGCGGACGCGATCTCGCGGAAGCAGTCGAGCACGGCGGCGGCCTCCTCGGGGCCGCGCCGCTCCAGGACCGCTTCGGCCAGCCAGCCGACGCTCTGGCCGACGGTCACCTCGCTGTGGGTGAGCCGGGCGGTCCGGATGCTCTCCCGCAGGTCGTTCTCGGCCTCGGCCAGGTCGCCGCGCAGCAGCCAGCAGCCGCCCCTGATGTGGGTGTGCAGGCCGAGCAGCGCCAGCGACCCTTGCGCCAGCGACGTCTCCACCGCAGCCGTCGCCCCGGCCAGGCCCTCGTCGAGGTCGCCGAACGGCAGCACGCTGTAGGACGGCGCGAGCGAGCGGCCCCGGATCTCGGGGGAGTCGTGCGGGTCGGCGGGGTCGACCGGCCGTGCCGCCAGGCTCGCGACGGCCCGGCGGGCCAGGCCGAGGCCGCGTGGGTCGCCGGTGTGCAGGTCGTAGACGGCCAGGGTGCCGTCGAGGCTGGCGGCGGCGACGGTGCCGGTGCGGGGGAGGGCGTGCAGGCGGTCGACCTCCTCGGGGGTGAGGGGCGGCGCCGCGCCGGTCGACGGCCCGGCGACGACGATGGTCTCCAGGCGGCGGCACAGGTCGTCAAGGCCGGGAGGCAGCGTGCCGAGCAGGCCGGTGGCGAGTTCGGTCGCCTCGGCGCCGCGGCCGGCGTACACGAGAGACAGGCCGGTCAGCACCGTTAGCCTGACCCGGGTCGCGAGGTCGGGCTCCATCGCCAGCGCGCCCGACAGGTGGCCGACGGCGAGGTCGTGGTCGAAGCGCAGCGCCGCCAGGCCCGCCTCGATCTCCAGCTCGACGCGCTCGGGGCCGGGCGGCAGCGCGGTCAGGGCGTGCCGGAGATATTCGTGCGCCGCCTGCGGCGCGCCCCGCGACAGGGCGTCGGCACCCGCCTCCCGGAGCGGGCCGCTCATCGTGGCGGCGTCGACCGGGGTGACCCGCAGCAGGTGGGCGGCCACCTTCTCGGCGCCGGCCCCGGCCGCGCGCAGGCACGCGGCCGCGCGGGCGTGCGCCTCGGCGGCCCGGCCGTGCTCCATTCGCTCGTGGACGGCCGCGCCCACCAGCGGGTGGACGAACTCGTAGCCGCGCGGCCCCGAGCAGACAAGATCGGCGCGTTCCAGCGCCGCGACCGCCCCTTCGACCTCAAAAACGGGCGCGCCGGTCAGCGCGGCCAGGTTCGCGGTCGTCGCGTGCGGCCCGAGCACCGCCACCGCCTCGGCCACCCGCACGTGCCCCTCGGGCAGCGCCGCCAGCTCCAGCCCGACCCGCCGGGTCAGCGCCCGCGCGCCCAGCTCCCGCAACCGCCCCGCGTTGGCCGCCGTCGGCGCGGTGCCGGTCGCGACCAGCGCCCGGGACGCCTCGCCGACCAGCAGCGGAACCCCGCCGGTCGCCTCGGCGCAGGCGCGGGCGAACGCCTCGTCGGGCGCCCGCCCGGTGACGCCGCCGAGCACCGCCGCCACCCCGCCGGGCGTCAGCGGCGGCAGCGGCACCCGCTCGGCCTCGGTGAGCACGACGTCGAGCAGCCCGCCGTCGGACTCCGGCCGCGACCCGGCGGCCACCAGCAGCGGCAGCCCGTCGACCCGCGGCAGCAGATAGGCCAGGAACCGCAACGACGCCTCGTCGGCCCAGTGCAGGTCATCGACGAGCAGGACCGTCGGCCCGTCCTCGCAGAGGTTCGCCACCAGCCAGAACAGCCCGTTCAGCACGGCATGGTCGCCCGGCGGCTCCCCGGCGACCCCGAGCACCGCCGACGCCGCGGCAGCGGGCCCGGCCAGCAGCCGCTCCCGGTCGGCGGCCCGCGCGACGACCGGTTCGAGCAACTGCCGCACCACCCCGAACGCGTAGGTGCGCTCCAGCCGCGACGCCCGCGCCGACACCACCCGGCACCCGTCGGCGGCGGCCCGGACCGCCGCGAGCAACCGGCTCTTGCCCGCCCCGGGCCCGCCGTCGACCACGACGAACCGCCCGGCCCCACGGGCCAGCGCACGAAGATGACCGTCGAACGCGGCCAACTGCCGCTCCCGCTCGACCAGAGGTGTCTCGATCACGCGGGCATGGTCTCCGAACAGAGGCCTGCCGTCTATGGACGATTTCACGCTCGATCAAACCGGGCGCATGTCCGCTCGACGGCCGGGCGGATGCGCTGCTCGCCCGCTCGACCGCTCGCCCGCCGTGCCGCTCGCCCGCCGTGCCGGTGAGCCGCTCGCCCGCTGGGTCGCAGTCCCGATGTGCCGATCGGCCGCGGGGCTTATGACCGCTACACGTTCAGTCGGCGGGCCAGGCCGGTGTTCCTGGCCGTGCCCAGTTGGTGGACCGCCTGTTCGAGGGCGTCGCGGTGGCCCACCAGGACCACCCAGGACTTCGCCCTGGTCACCAGCGTGTAGAGCAGCCGCCTCCGCAGCATGACGCCGCCCGACTCGGCCACCAGGGGCGCGACCACGAACGGGTATTCGCTGCCCTGCGCGCGGTGAACGCTGATCGCGTAGGCGTGGGTGAGGTCGTCGAGTTCGTCGAAGCCGTAGTCGACCTCGCGCCCGTCGTCGACCCGGAGGGCGGCCGTGCGGCCGGGGAGGTCGATCGCGGTGATGGTGGCGGTTTCGCCGTTGAAGACGCCCTTGTCGTAGTTGTTGCGGACCGGCATGACCCGGTCGCCCACCCGGAACACCTCGGGACCCGACCAGAACTCGGCCACGCCGTCGCGGGCCGGGTTGCGGCGTTCCTGGAGCAGCCGTCCGATCTCGACCGTGCCGGTCACGCCGCGCCGCATGGGGCAGAGCACCTGCACCTGGTCGGGCGGCACCCCCTGCTTGCGGGGGATGCCCTCGGTCGCCAGCTCGACCACCCGTTCGGCGACGAGCTCGGGGTCGCCCGCCTCCTCGAACCAGAAGCCGCCGCGCCCCGGCAGGTCGGGCAGGTTCCCCGACCGGATCAGGTGGGCCGCCCGGACGATCCCGCTGCCCTCGGCCTGGCGGAACACGTGGGTCAGCCGCACCCGGGGCACACCCGGCACCTTCAGCACGTCGGCCAGCACGTTGCCCGGACCGATGCTGGGCAGCTGGTCGGTGTCGCCCACCAGCAGCAGGTGGCCGCCGTCGGGGATCGCGGCCGTCAGCCGGACCGCCAGGTGGAGGTCGAGCATCGACGCCTCGTCGACCACGACCAGGTCGGCCCCGGCGGGGAACTCGGCGAACAGGGTGGTGCCGTCGTCGTCGGGGGGCCGCAACATCCTGTGGACGGTCATCGCCGGCAGGCCGGTCAGCTCCGACAGCCGCTTGGCCGCCTTCCCGGTCGGCGCGGCCAGCGTCACCGTGCCGCCCATGGCGCGGACCGCCCGCGCGATCGAGCGCACGGTGTGGCTCTTGCCGCAGCCGGGGCCGCCGGTCAGCACCGTCACCTGGCAGGTCAGCGCGAGCGTCACGGCCGCCCGCTGGTCGTCGTGGAGGGAGGCGTCCTCGTCGTAGTGGCGCATCGGCATGCCCGACGTGGCCGACATGAGGCGCTGCAGGTGCCCGGCCAGCGCGACCTCGCGGCTGTGCAGCTCCTTGTCGTACACGACGACCCTGCCGGGTTGTTCCCCGGCCTCGACCACCACGCGGCGTTCGGCGGTCAGCGCGTCGACCATCGTGCGGACCAGCTCGGGATCCTGTTCGACCAGCTCGGCCGTCTGGGCGAGCAGGGCGGGCATCGGCAGGTAGCAGTGGCCGCCCCGCGCGGCGGCCGATTCGAGGCGGTCGAGGATCGCGGCCTTGATCCGCTGCGGGCTGCGTTCGGGCACGCCCGACCGCAGGGCGATGCGGTCGGCGACGTGGAACCCGACGCCGCGCACCCGCCCGATCAGCCGGTAGGGGTCGGTGGTGACGACCTCTTCGCTGTCGGAGCCGAACGCCTGGTAGATCTTGGCGGCCAGCAGCGGGGAGACCCCGAACCCCTGCAACGTCACCATGAGGGCGGCGACCGCCTTCTGGTCGAGCCACGCCTCGACGATCTGGGCCCGCCGTTGCGGGCCGATGTTGATCACCTCGGTCAGCCGGCCGGGCTCGGCGTCGATCACGGTCAGGGTGTCCGCGCCGAAGTGCCCGACGATCGCCGCCGCCAGCCGGGGGCCGATGCCCCTGATCAGCCCCGACCCCAGATAGGCCTGGATGGCCGGGATCGTCGCCGGGGTCACCCGCTCGCACGCCTCGGCCGCGAACCTGCGCCCGTGGCGGGGGTGGTCGGACCACGCCCCGGTCAGCCTCAGGGTCTCGCCGGGCTGCACGCCCGCCAGCACGCGACCGGCGGCGACGAAACCGCCGCCGCCGTCGCTCATCCGCGCGACCGTGTATTCGTCGTCGCGGACGAACACCAGCCGCTCGACCGTCGCCTCCACGGGCGCCACTCTAGGAGCACCCGGCGACAGTTCCGGTTACTGCGTCACGATGTCGAACTGCTCCCAGCCGCCGATGGCCGCCCGGTTGGCGATCAGCGCGGCGGCGCCGTTGTTCTCGGCGCAGACGTACTGGTTGTTGGCCTGCGACCGGAGGCTGACCGAGCCGTTCGGGTTCTGCACCAGCGTGAACGTCTCCCACGGGCCGACGGCCGTCCGGTTGGCGATCAGCGGCGCGGCGCCCGCGTTCTCGGCGCACACGTACTGGTTGTTCGAGCGGGCCCGCAGCGCGATCTGGCCGTTGGCGAGATTGACGCGCTCGAACTGCTGGGCGGTGCCGACCGTGGTGGCGTTCGCGATCAGGTTCTGGCCGGCGCTCGCCGTCACGAACCTGCTGTTGACGCGGGCCCGCAGCGCGACGTAGGCGGTGGTCTGCGCCAGCGTCGTGGCCGACACCCCGCTCGACGGCGCCGAGGCGTTCCCGGCGGCGTCGCGGGCGACGACGGTGAAGGTGTAGGCCGTGTTCGGGGTCAGCCCGGTCACCGTGTACGTCGTCGCCGAGGTCGTGCCGGCCGCCGTGCCGCCCCGGTTGACCTGGTAGGACGCCACGCCGACGTTGTCGGTCGAGGCGGCCCACGACAGGGTGACCGACGTCGCCGTCCGGTTGGTCACCACCAGGTTCGCGGGCACCGACGGGGCCTGGGTGTCGCCGCCCGACGAGGCGACCGGCGGGGTCGGCCGGGTCGCGGTGAGCGCGATCTGGCCCTTCAGCATGCGGCCGCCGTCGCCGGTCAGGCGCAGGTAGTAGTCGCTGGAACAGAAGGTGCCGTCTTCGTCGAGCGACAGGATGCCCGAGCCCGCGGGCACGGTGGCCTGCGTCTCGGTGGTCTTCGCGATCTGGTTGCCCTCGTTGTACTCGTCGAACATCGAGATGTAGAGGCCGTGCGACCCGGCGCGGATGGTGTTGTAGAACATGCGCCACATGAAGTCGCCGTGCGCGCGGGCCCGCGACTGGAGGTCGCCGGGCATGACGCACGGCTGGTAGTCGATGCCGTTGGCGTTGCAGTCGGCCACGTCGGGCACGACGTTGTTGGCGTAGAAGCCGTCGAGGCCCGAGATGGTGTGGGTGCGGCCGACCATCCACGGCGAGATCATGTTGAAGGCGCGGTAGACCTCGCCGAACCCGCTGCGCGAGTCGTTGATGCCCTGCCGCCAGTAGGTCGGCACGCCGCCGATGACGTAGCAGCCCTGCGCCTTGAACCAGTTGATCACTTCGAGGCAGGGCGCCGGGGGGAACGGGCGGCCGGGGTCGTTGAACCCGAATCCCCAGATGCAGACGACGGGCTTGCCGTTCTGGCGGGCGTACATGGGGCTCTGGGTGTACGCCGACATCTTCGACGTCCAGTCGGTCTTGATCTCCGACTGGAAGTTCGTCCAGCTGGTGACGTCGTACATGATGTAGAACTTGCGGCCGTAGGCCTCGGCGGCCTGCCGGACCTTGGCGGTGATGCCGTCGCGGATCGGGCCCTCGGCCCCGAACGGGTTGAAGCGCTGCAGCGCCGCGGTGTCGCAGTTGTAGTCGCGCATCCACTTGAAGTGGGTGTCGATCGTCTGCTGGTCCCACGAGGAGAACAGGTTGGCCGTCTGGCCGTTGTTCAGGTTCTGGTAGAGCGTCGGGTAGGTGCGCGTGTAGTCGCGGATGTCCGGCCACGACACGATCGTGGTGTTGGAGGGCGACGGCGGCACGGTGTTGTCCTGGCCGCTCCAGTGCCACCACCGGTCGATGGGCGAGCCGTCGCCCCGGCAGGCGAACCAGCCCTGATATCCGACGGTGATCTTCCCCACCACGTCGCCGGGCGGGCTCGCCGCGTGCGCCGGGCTGGAGAGCGCGGACAGCACACCGGTCGAGGACACCGCGGCGAGGGCGGAGCCGGTCATGGCGGAGGTCATGAACCCCCGGCGGGAGACGGCCACGTGGGACTCCTTCGGTCTGGCGGAGGGAAGGGCGCGTCACGGTGTTATCGCCGCGTAACATCGGACGGCTCGGCGTCATCTTGACAGCCGTCGACACACGAACGCAACATTCGGCAGCCTTTTGGAAACTTCTGGATGAAACCTCGGTAAGAGTCCGCAGGTCAGGGTGTCGAGGTGGACCGGTCCAGGTTGTCGAGTTCTGTAAAGAACCCTTCGACTTACTCGAAAAGATCGGATCTCTACGTACTCACTTGAATGGGAGTTGAGTACTTGGTAGCGTTTGAGTACCGGAACGGAGGAGGAGTTGTGGAACTGTCCGCTGGTGCGGCTCTCGACGAGGTGCGCAGGGTCGAGGAAGAGGTGCGCAAGACGCGCCGGTCCTACGGTGCGGTCCTGCTGGCGCTGGGCCTGGCGTCCGGCCCCTATTGGGGGGCCATGCTGCTCGGCCCCGACTGGGCCGGCTACGTCGCGGGCGCCGGCTGGATCGCCCTTTTGATCTGGCTGCTGGCCCGTCCGCGCCGGTCCGGCCTGGGAGGGCGGATCAACACGCCCTGGGTCTCCCGCCTCGCGCTGCTGGGCGGGGTGACGTTCCTCGCGCCGATGGTGGTCGCGACCGGTCTTAAAATCGCGGGTGTGGAGAGCGCGAACTGGCTGGTGGCGTCGTTGTGCCTGGTCTCGGGTCTGCCGATGATCTATGCCGGGTGGCGGCTGCGGAGGGCCAGCCGATGAGCGCGGCCCGGCCGCCGCAGGAGCACACCCACCCGCGCCACGACCTCGACGACCTCATCCACGCCCCCGTGCGCCTGTCGATCATGGCGACCCTGGCGGCGGCCGAGCAGGCCGACTTCCGCTTCCTCAAGGAGACCATCGAGGTCAGCGACTCGTTGTTGTCCAAGCACCTGCTGGCGCTCGAAGAGGCGGGCTACGTCAACGCGACCAAGGCGTTCGAGGGCAAACGCCCCCGAACCTGGTTGTCGCTGACCGACGAGGGCCGCGCGGCGTTCACCCGATACATGGACGTGCTCCATCAGATCATCGGGAAACCCTCCTGAGCCGACGGCGGCAGGTCCTCCAGGGGTAGGCGGAGGACCATGCACGCGCCCCCGTTCGCGTCCTCGACGGCGAGCGAAGCCTGGTGGGCCTGGGCGATCTCGCGGCAGATGGCCAAGCCGAGGCCGGTGCCGCCGGGGTCCAGCTCGCGCGATTCCGGCAACCGCGCGAACCGCTCGAAGACGAGCTCGCGATATTCCGGGGCGATGCCGGCGCCGTCGTCCGCGACCACCAGCACCCCGGTGCCCTCCTCGGCCCTGACCGCGACGGTGACGCGGCTGGCGGCGTGCCGCTGGGCGTTGTCGAGCAGGTTCGTCAGCAGCCGGGAGATCAGCAGCCGGTCGCACGAGACGATCACGCCTTGGGCCAGGTCGGTCTCGATCGGCACCCGGCCGGGAAGGCGGCGCTCGACCTCGCGTCTGGCCAGCAGGCCCAGGTCGGCCGGCGCCTGCGGGGGCAGGTGCTCGCCGCTCAGGCGGGCCAGGGTGAGGATGTCCTCGGCCAGCGCCTGCTGGCGTTCCATGTCGTTGAGCAGGTCCCTGGCCGTGCGCGGCCAGTCGACGTCGGGATCCGTCAGCGCCTCCTCCAGCCGCAGCCGGGCCGCGGTGATGGGGGCGCGCAGGTCGTGGGAGACGTCCGAGGTGAACCGGCGCTCCCGCTCGATCGCCTCCTCCAGGTGCCGCAGGGTGCGGTTGGCGGTCGTGGCCAGATAGCGGATCTCGTCGTGGTGGGCCGGGACGGGCACCCGGCGGCCGGGGTGTCTCTCGGTGATCTCGGCGAGTTCCGAGGTGATGGCCACCACGGGACGCAGCGCGCGGCCGACGAGGAAGTCGGTGCCCACCGCCACCAGGATCAGCCAGATCAGCGCCCCGGCGACGAGGATCGCCGCGAACGCGCCGTCGCCGTACCAGGGGTGGACCGGCTCCCCTCCGTAGACGATCAGGGGGCCGCCCGGGGCCATGATCCACATCGCCGCGACGGTCAGGCACTGGCCGGGGAAACCGGGCACGTCGCAGACCTCCTGGTCCATGCCTCCGGGCCGCTTCGGCGGGACGAAGTAGGCCATCCGCGGCTGACCGGCCATCTGGGCGTTGGCCGACACGACCCGGCCGCCCGCGTCCACCACCTGCATCGCGACCGGCCCCTGGTCGGGCAGCACCGGAGGCACCACCGTGGCGCCGGCCAGCCGGTGCAACACCCGCAGGTCGGCCGAGTACACCTCGCGGAGCTGGTCGGACGTCCTGGACTCATGGTTGCTGTCGAGGACGAACCCCACGGTCACCGCGCACGCCAGCGTGGCCGCCGCCGTCGCCCAGACGGTCAGCCGCAGCCGCACCGGCCACTGCCGGGGAGACCTCATCCCGGCCGGTCCGTGCGGCGCTCATCCAGGTCCATCACTAAAAGTTAGCAATGGCTACTTTTCGTGAGTGATGGCGGGATCGGCCCGGTCGTGCCAGTTCGGGATGACCGTGCCGAAATAGATCATCACGGCCCCCAGGGCGACGAACGCCACGGCCACCGGGACCCGCCACGGGTCGTGCAGGTGCAGGGCCAGGAACCAGAGCCGGGAGTCGCCGCCGGTCCAGATCGTCCACAGCGGCACCAGCCCCTGCGGGAACAGCGGGATCCAGCAGAAGATCCACAGGAACGTGACCAGCGCCTGCTTTCCGGCCGGGAGCTTCACCTTCGCCCGCCCGAGGGCCGCCGCGCCGGAGCCCGGCGTCACGGTCCCGCCCGAGCGCATCAGGCCCAGCAGTTCGGGCCCCTTCGACGCCAGCCGCCGGTGGGCCAGCCGCCCGAACCACCACGTCAGCCCGGCGCCCGTCGCCGCCCCGGCCACCACGGCCAGCCACGAGACGACCGGCAGGTCGAGCGCGTCGCCGAGATACGCGACGGCGCCGGCCGGGACGGCCGTCACGGTCACCAGCAGCAGCATCAGCACGACCTGGCCGAAGATCGCGCCCGCCTCCAGCGGGTTGCCGCTGCGCCGGTTCGGCTCGGTCACCGGCACCAGCATGGTGACCGACACCAGGGCGATCAGGCCGGCCCCGCCGCCCAGCACGGCGGCCAGGATCGACAGGGTCCACGGCCAGGTCCAGCCCTCGCCGCCGGCGATGGTCCCGGCGACGGTCAGGACGGTCGCGATCGGGGCCACCCGCAGCAACCAGGCGACCTGGCGGCCGCGTACCTCAGCCCTTTCGGTGCCGGGGTTGACCAGGGTCAGCCACAGGGAGGTGCCGTCGAGGCCGAACAGGTTGGCCGAGGTCGCGGCGGCCATCACGACCACCAGCACGCCGGCCCACGGCAGCATGCCCCACCAGCCGATGATCAGCGGGACCAGCGTGTAGAGCACGCCGAAGAAGACGGCGAACCACAGCAGGTGGGTGCGCATCAGGTCGCGCGACCAGGTCCGCAGCTCCTTGGCCGCCACCGCGCCGACCGGGCCGCGGGCGGGCAGGTCACGCCCGGTGCCCTGGGGCACCCAGTGCAGGGGCTTAGTGGTGGTCCGCCTGACCAGCAGCCGCGACCACACCAGCAGCGCCAGCGCGATGAGCGCGCAGATCCCGAGGAGGGCCGCCGCCGCCACGAGCCAGTCGCCGCGCCCGGCCGCCTCCACGGCCGCCAGGCCCCAGCCCGACGGCAACCAGCGCACCACCGACGAGAAGGCCGGCGGGAAGCCCGAAGACAGCAGGTCGAACTGGATCGCCGCCCAGATCAGCACCCACGACTGGTTCAGCACGACGTTCATCGACGCGTTGACGAACGCCGCCAGGATCGCGCCGGTCCGCGACCTGACCGCCACGCCCAGCACGCCGATCATCAGCCGCGACAGCGCCACGACGAGCGCCACCATCAGCGGGATCGCGACCAGCGCGACGGTGAACCCGGCCAGGCCGAACGAGGCGGCGTAGACCGCCAGGGCGCTGAACGCGACCAGGCTGACCAGCGGCGGGACGCCGACGAAGGCGGTGCCGAGCAGGCCGAGGGCCAGCTTGCGCGGGTCGATCGGCAGCAGCGAGAAGTGCTCGGGGCGCACGCTCTCGTCGCCGCCGCCGGTGTAGACCGGGCCGAGCATCCAGCCGAACAACCAGACCGCGAAGACGGCCGCGAGCAGGTCGCCGTCGAGGCCCGCCACCACGATCGTGCCGACCGCCAGGGCCAGGCCGGCCAGGCCGCCCATGACCATGCCGGCCGCGCGGGACCCGCCGATCGAGTGCCGCAGCACCCGGACCTTCATGGCGATCAGGACGCCAACCACGACGGCCCCTTCATGTCGTCGACGTCGGCCCCGACCAGCTCGACGAACCGGTCTTCGAGCGACCGCCCGTCGCGCACCTCGTCGAGGGGTCCGGCGGCGGCGACGCGGCCCCGGTCGATCACCGCGACGTGGTCGCAGAGCTGCTCGACCAGCGCCATGACGTGGCTCGACAACACGACCGAGCCGCCCCCGGCGACGAAGCCCTTCAGCATGCCCCGGATGGTCAGCGCGGAGACGGGGTCGACCGCCTCGAACGGCTCGTCGAGCACCAGCAGGCGGGGGCCGTGCAGCATTGCGGTGGCCAGGCCGATCTTCTTGCGCATGCCCGTCGAGTAGTCGATCACCAGGGTGCGTTCGGCCTGGTCGAGCTCCAGGATCTCCAGCAGCTCCCCGGCCCGCGCGCCGGCCGTCTCGCGGTCGAGCCCGCGCAGCCGGCCGAGGTAGGTGAGCAGTTCGCGGCCCGTCAGGCGCTCGGGCAGGGCCAGCCCGTCGGGGAGCACGCCGACCCGCGCCCGCGCGGCGACGGGGTCGGCCCACACGTCCACGCCGAAGATCCGGGCGTGGCCGGTGTCGGGGCGGAGAAGGCCCACCGCCATCGACAGTGAGGTCGTCTTTCCGGCGCCGTTGGGACCGACCAAGCCGTAAAAGGATCCGGGTGGGACAGAAAGGCTCACATGGTCGACCGCAATTTTCGGGCCGAACCGTTTGCCGAGTGCGTCGAGTTCCAAAGCCGCAGCCACCACGGCACCTTATCGGCCCGAAGCCCCATATTTATATATGCGGCAATTAACCAAAAATGTCCCGCTTGCGCCATCTTCGCCCGGAGCCCGAACTTCTCTCGTCGAACTCGCGTAACGAACGTCGAAATCCCGGCAATATGCTCATATGACTTCACCGGACGAGGACGTCGAACGGGCCCTCCGCGCGTTGAAGCACGACCCCACGCCCGCCGCCGCGATCGAGGCGGCCCGTGTCGTCGACGAGCGGCTGCGGACCGCGGGGGCCACCCCCGCCCTCGTCCAGGCCGCCGCGACCGCGCACTCCCGCGCGGGGGAGCTCCTCCTGGAGCACGCGATCCCGGGGCTGGGCATCTCGTTCCTCGACGCCGCGGTCATGGCGCGGCGGACCTCGCCGGATCTCGCCGAGGCGGCGCGGCACCTGCTCGCGGGGCTGCGCCACGACCCGCACGACGCCCACGCCCTCCTGTTACTCGGCTCCGTCGTGCTGGTCACCGGCGAGCACGGGACGGCCGCGCTCGGGGCGGTCGGGAAGGCGCGCCCGGCCGATCCCGAGCACGCCGCGATGCTCGGCACCCTGTACGCCTGCCTCGCGGCCTACGACCCCGGCAGCCCCGACGGCCGGAGGTTGTCGATCCTGCGCGCCGCCGTGGGCGCCCCGCCCAGCCTGATGCGGCTGCCCGCGCTGCTCGCCCTGGGCAACCTGCAGACCACCAAGTCGGAGGCCCCGCACGACCTGGCCGAGGGCGTCGACGCCTTGGTCGAGCTGATGGAGCAGGCCAAGCCCGGCGACCCCGAGTTCGACCACGCGATGATCCTGGTGCTGACGGCGATGTGCCGCCACCTGACCGTCGAGTTCCCCGCCGACTTCGGCCGCCTCGCCGTGGCGCTGCCGTGGGGCACCCGCGACGACCTCACCCTGGCCTGCGCGGCGGCCTGCCGGGCGCGGGTCGAGCGCGAGCCCGGATACCTCACCGAGGCCGCCCGCCACCTGCGCAAGGTGGTCGAGCGCCCCCGGCCCGACGACCGGGAGATGTTCCTGCTGGCGGGGGCGGGGCTGGCGCTCTTCTACGACCGGTTCGTGGCCGAGTTCGCGCTCGAATGGCTGAACGCGGCCGACCGGTGCTGCGACATCCTGGAGGCGCTGCCCTACCACGCGGACGTGTCGGCCATGCGGCGGCGCATCGCCGAGCAACGGTCGGCCTAGAGCAAAATGTCCCTTATGACCGACACGCTCACCCGGTACGCCCGCCTGCTCGCCGCCTCCGCCGACGCCCACGTCGCCCTCCAGGGCGGCAAGGTGGCGCGGAGCGACGACATGTGGCTGGCCGACTTCGGGGGAGCGGCCGGGTTCGCCAACGGCGCGACGCTCGTGCGGGAGCCGCGGAACCTCGACAGGCTGGCGGGCGAGGCGCTCGAGTTCGCCGGGCTGCACGAGGGGCCCGGCCTGTTCTACTTCTGGGGCGGCTGGCCGCTGCCCGAGCCGGTCGCGCCCTGGCGGGCCGACGGTCAGCCGCCGCTGATGATCCGGGAGCCCGGCGAGCCGCCGGTCCTGGCCCACCACGTCGAGGAGGTCACCGGCGACGCCGCCGAGTTCGAAGCGACGGTCGCGCGGGCCTACCCGCTCGACCGGGCGGGCTGGCGGCCCGGCCGCCTGTTCGGCCCGGACATCCACCGCACCGGGTGGCGGTTGTTCCTCGGCCGGCTCGACGGAGCGCCGGTGGCGACGGCGGCGGCGTACACCCATGACGGGCTGACCGAGGTGAACTACGTCTCGGTGGCTCCCGAGGCGCGCGGGCGGGGGTTCGCGGCGGCCGTGACCTTCGCGGCGGCGTGCGCCGACCCGGCCGCCTCGGCCATGCTCTTGGCCAGCGACCTGGGCCTGCCCGTCTACCGGAAGATGGGGTTCCGGGAGCTGACCCGGTTCCACATGTGGGCCTACGAGCGCTGACGCGGCGGCAGCGGGAAGAACCCGCTGGTCCGGTTCACGTAGTCGACGAACTCCTGGCCCTTGCTCTGCGCCATGCGCTTCTCGGTGAGGGCCTTGCCGCTCTTGGAGATCAGCAGGTACGTCATCAGCCACGGGCACACGATCGTGACGAGCGCCCACGGGGTGCCCAGGGCGATGAGGAACAGGCCCCACCACACGGCGGCGTCGCCGAAGTAGTTGGGATGCCGCGTCCACGCCCACAGGCCCTGGTCCATGACCCGGCCCTCGTTGGCGGGGTCGGCCTTGAACCGGGCCAGCTGCGCGTCGCCGATCGCCTCGAACGCGAACCCGACGATCCAGAGCGCCACGCCGAGCCAGGTGAAGACGTTCAGCGGCTGCGGCTGGAACATGGCGATCTGCACCGGCAGCGACACGAACCACATGACCGCGCCCTGCGGCAGGTAGATCTTCTTGAGCACGAAGGGCACCACCGGGCCGCTGTTCTGGCGCAGCATGGCGGCGTACCGGGGATCTTCGCCCTTGCCCCGGTTGCGGTGGTGGATGTAGGCGCCGAGCCGCACCCCCCAGATCGCGGTGAGCACCAGCGCGAGCAGCGACCGCGCGAGGTTGCCCTCGCCGGCGGCCAGTGAGACGACGAACGACACGATCGCGACGACGACGAAGCCGAGGCCCCAGACCGAGTCGACGATCGACTGGTTGTTCGTGCGCAGCGCGTAGGTCATGGTCAGGGCCATGGTCAGCGCGACGGCCACGAGGGTCGCCGCCAGATTCATCCAGATCACGTCAACCGTCTACCCGTTCGATGAGGACTGCCACCCCGAGCCCGGCCGCGCCGCTGACGGCGGCCACCCCGTAGCGGCCGCCGAGGCGGGTCAGGTTCTCGGCGCACTGGCCGACCATGATCGCGCCGGTCGCGCCGAACGCGTGGCCCATCGCGATCGTGCCGCCGCCGGGGTTGAGCCGGTCGGGGCCCGGCCCGAGGTCGCGCCGCAGCCGCAGGCACAGGGCCGAGAAGGCCTCGGCGAACTCGTAGACGTCGACGTCGGCGGGGGTGAGCCCGGCCCTGGCGACGACCTTCTCGACGGCGGCCTGCCCGGCGGTCAGCATGATCACCGGGTCGACGGCGGCGGTCGCCGCGCCCACGATCCTGATCGGGCTCTCCGCGGCGCCCAGGACCAGCAGCGCCGCGCCGTCGGCCAGCGCGGGGGAGGAGCCGACCGTGTGGTGGTGGACGATCTCGCCCGCTTCGGGGTGGGCCTTCAGCACGATGGCGTCCTGCGCCGGGTCGGCGAAGGCGGGGGGCAGCGTCGCCAGCGACTCCATCGTGGTGCCCGGCCTGATCAGCTCGTCGCGGTCGAAGACCGACCCGTCGGCACGGGCCGCCGGGATCACCGAACCGGCGAAGTCGCCCCGGTCCCAGGCCGCCGCGGCCTTCGTGTGGGTCTCGACGGCGTAGGCGTCGAGCTGCTCGCGGGTCCAGCCGTCGAGGGTGGCGTTGAGGTCGGCGGCCACCCCCATGTGGACGGAGCCGACCCGCTCGATCGTCTCGGGGTCGGTCCAGAGGGGCGCGCGGTCGCTGAACATGGCCACCCGGGACACGCTCTCGACGCCCCCGGCGACCGCGAGGTCCATTTCCCCGGTACGGATGCGCGCCGCCACCTGGGCCACCGCGTCGATCCCGCTGGCGCAGAAGCGGTTGACCGTGCCGCCGGGGATCTCGTCGCCCCATCCGGCCAGCAGCGTGGCCACGCGGGCGAGGTTGCCGCCCTGCTCGCCGACCTGCGAGGCCGACCCGACGATCACGTCGCCGACGGCGGCCGGGTCGAGCCCCCGCTCGACGAGCGCCCGTTGCAGCCCGGTCACCAGGTCGACCGGGCTCCGGTGGTGCAGCGAGCCCTTGGGGGAGCCCTTGGCCCGGGGGGTGCGCACGTAGTCGTGAACGTAGACGTCAGACACGTTTGCACTGTAACTCTGTTTGTTGTAGTACGGAAAGATGCCGGAAGCCGTATGGGTCCTGGGCGGCCACCAGACCGACTTCGCCCGCAACTGGTCCCGCGAGGGGCTCGACTTCGCCGACCTGACCGCAGAGACGGTCCGCGGCACCCTCGACGACGCGGGCGTCTCCGCCGCCGACGTCGACGTCATCCACGTCGGCAACGCCTTCGGCCAGCTGTTCACCGGCCAGGGCCAGCTCGGCGGCATGCCCGCCACGGTCGTGCCCGAGCTCTGGGACGTGCCCGCCACCCGCCACGAGGCCGCCTGCGCCTCCGGCGGCGTGGCCCTGCTCGCGGCGATGGCCGACATCGAGTCGGGCCGCTACGACTGCTCCCTCGTCCTCGGCCTGGAGCTCGAACGCACCGTCCCCGGCGACGACGCGGCCGGCCACCTCGGCGCCGCCGCCTGGGTCGGCCACGAGGGGCAGGAGGCGAAGTTCATGTGGCCCCACATGTTCAGCGCCCTCACCGACGAGTACGACCGCCGCTACGGCCTCGACGAGGCCCACCTGCGCGCCATCGCCCGGCTGAACTTCTCCAACGCCACGGCCAACCCCAACGCCCAGACCCGCAAGTGGGCCTTCACCGACGCGAGCTTCGCCGCCGACGACGCGGCCAACCCGGTCGTGGAGGGCCGGGTCAGGCGCACCGACTGCTCCCAGATCACCGACGGCGGCGCGGGCCTCGTCGTGGTCGGCCGCCGGTTCCTGGAGCGCACGCGGGCCCGCCCGATGGCGCAGATCCTCGGCTGGGGCCACCGCACGGTCGGCCTGCCGCTGGCCCAGAAGCTCGCCCGCAGCTTCGACGAGCCCTACGTGCTCCCGCACGTCCGCCGGGCGATCACCGACGCGTTCACCCGCGCGGGCGTCTCTTTGCCGGAAATCGACGGCATAGAGACCCACGATTGCTTCACCATGTCGGAGTACGCCGCGATCGACCACTTCGGCATCACCGAGCCCGGGGAGAGCTGGAAGGCCGTCGAGAACGGCGACCTGGAGATCGGCGGGCGCATCCCGGTCAACCCCAGTGGGGGCCTGATCGGCGGCGGCCACCCGGTCGGGGCGTCCGGCGTACGGATGGTGCTCGACGCGTGCAAGCAGGTGTCGGGACGGGCGGGGGCCTACCAGGTCGAGGGGGCCCGCCGCTTCGGCACGCTCAACATCGGCGGCAGCACGACCACGACCGTCGGCTTCGTGATCGGGACAGGGGAGTAACAATGGACGTCGACGTCGTCGCACGGGTCCTGTCGACCCTTCCGGAGGATGACGACCACCCCTACCGGACCGGCCCGTGGCGGCCGCAGACCACCGAGTGGCGGGCCGACGGCCTCGACGTCGTCGGCGAGATCCCGGCCGACCTCGACGGCGTCTACCTGCGCAACACCGAGAACCCCGTCCACCCGGCCTTCGAGCGTTACCACCCGTTCGACGGCGACGCCATGGTCCACGTGATCGGCTTCCGCGACGGCACGGCCTTCTACCGCAACCGCTTCGTGCGCACCGACGGCTTCCTCGCCGAGGCCGAGGCGGGCGGGCCCCTGTGGGCGGGCCTGGCCGAACGCCCCTCGCTCTCGCTGCGCGACGGCTGGGGCGCGCGCGGCGGCCTCAAGGACGCCTCCTCGACCGACGTCGTCGTGCACGCCGGAGTGGCGCTGACGAGCTTCTACCAGTGCGGCGACCTCTACCGGCTCGACCCGCTCACCCTGGAGACGCTCGGCAAGGCCGACTGGCACGGCGACTTCCCCTACGCCTGCGGCGTCTCCGCGCACACGAAGGTCGACCCGCGCACCGGCGAACTGCTGTTCTTCAACTACGGCACCGACGAGCCCTACATGCACTACGGCGTCGTCTCCGCCGACAACCGGCTGACCCACTACGTCGACGTCCCGCTGCCCGGCCCCCGGCTGCCGCACGACATGGCGTTCACCGAGAACTACGCGATCCTCAACGACTGCCCGATGTTCTGGGACCCGGCGCTGCTGAGACAGGGCAGGCACGCCGCGCGTTTCCACCCCGACCTCCCGCTGCGCATCGGCGTCATCCCCCGCACGGGCACGAGGGTCCAGTGGTTCGAGGCCGCCCCCACCTACGTCCTGCACTGGGTGAACGCCTACGAGGAGGGCGACGAGATCGTGCTCGACGGCTTCTTCCAGGAGGACCCGGAGCCCAAGGACATCGGCGACGGCAGCTACTACCAGCGCATGTTCCGCTTCCTGGCGCTCGACCGGATGAAGACCAAACTGCACCGCTGGCGGCTGAACCTGAAGACGGGACAGTGCAGGGAGGAACGCCTCACCGACTCCGTCACCGAGTTCGGGGTGCTCAACGCCCGCCACGGCGGCGTCGGCTACCGCTACGCCTACGCGGCCACCGGGGTCGAGGGCTGGTTCCTGTTCGACGGGGTGACCAAGCACGACCTGCTCACCGGCAAGGAGGAGACGTACAAGCTGCCGGCGAACGTCTACGGCAGCGAGCCCGCCATGGCCCCCCGCGCCGGGGCGGCCGCCGAGGACGACGGCTATCTGGTCACGCTGACCACGGACATGAACCACGACCGGTCGGAATGCCTGATCTTCGACGCCGCCCGGGTCGCCGACGGCCCGCTGGCCCGCATCCGGCTGCCCGAACGGATCTCCAGCGGCACCCACGCCACCTGGGCCCCCGGCCACACCATCCCCGGCTGGGGCACCGCGGAGTCACCCGAACGGGCCGTCGGGCTTGCCTGATCCGGGATCCCGCCCCACCGTCCTCGAACCGGGGGGCACGAACGCGGTCGGCATGACCCTCGGCCTGGTCGGCGACGAGTGGAACCTGCTCATCCTCCGGTACGCCATGATGGGCGTCCGGCGCTACGGGGAGTGGCGCAGGGCGCTGCCGATCTCCCACGCCGTGCTGACCGGGCGGCTGGCCGCCCTCACCGAGGCGGGCGTCTTCAAGAAGACCTCCACGGTCTCGAAGCGGCCGGAGTACCGGCTGACCAAACGCGGGCGCGACCTCTGGCCGGTGCTGCTCACCGTCTGGGCGTGGGAGTCGGCCTGGGTGCCCGACCACGCCGAGTCGCTGCCGGTGATGGTCCACCGGGGTTGCGGGTCGGCGTTCACGCCGGTCCTGGGCTGCCAGGCGTGCGGCGCGGCGACGGCGCCCCGCGACGTCGCCGGGACCTTCGGCCCGTCGGGCACGTGGGCGCGGTCGGCGCCCTCGGGCACCACCCGGCGGCGGGTCGCCTCCCCCTCGGCCGGGCTCTTCCCGCAGACCATGAGCCTGATCGGGAACCGCTGGTCGGCGGCCATGCTCGGGGGCGCGTTCCAGGGCCTCCACCGGTTCCGCGACTTCGAGCGGCTCCTCGGCGCGCCGCCCGCCATCGTGGCCGACCGGCTGCGCGTCTTCTGCGACCTGGGCATCTTCGAGCAGGCGCCGTCGGCCGACCGGGCCGACTGGTCGACCTACCACCTCACCGGCAAGGGGCGGGCGTTCTTCCCCGTCGTGGTGACGGCCATCACCTGGGGGCAGCGCTGGTTCCTCGCGCCCGAGGGGCCGGCGCTGCTCTACCGGCACCACGGGTGCGGACAGGACTTCCTGCCCCGGCTGGCGTGCGGGACCTGCGCGACGGCGCTGCGCGGGCAGGACGTCGTGGTTCAGGCGACGAGCGGACCGGCCGCCTTGATCTCGCCGTCGTCGACCAGCCGGCGGACCGACTCCAGGATGGCGGCCTCCGGCGAGTACCCCGGGTCGTAGCCGAGCAGGGCCGTCGCCTTCGCGATCGAGCAGTAGTGGTCGCGGTGGAGGTGCTCCCAGCTCGCCTGCGCGTGCTCGGCGGGCGTCTCGGCGCGGAACTCCTCCCAGGTCACCGTCTCCAGCGTCGCCTCCTGCCCGAACCAGGCCGCCGCGTGGTGGGCGTAGCCGCGCACGTTCAGGGCGGTGGCGGCGACGACGTTGAAGTCCTGGCCCGCCGCCGCGTCCCGCCGGCCGAGGGCCAGTTCGAACGCCTGGGCGACGTCGTCGGCGTGGACGTGGTGCATGAGCTCGGCGCCGATCCCCGGAATCCGCAGCGGGCGGCCCGCCGAGAGCGTGGTCCAGACGCCCGGGTCGAGGTTGCCCAGGGGGCCGATCGGGTGCCAGCCGGGGCCGACGATGTGGCCGGGGTGGAGGGAGGTGGTGACCAGGCCGCCGCCGGCCGTCTCCTCCTTCAGCATGCGGGCGATCAGGTCCTTCTGGACGCCGTACTCGCCGACCGGCGGGGTGCCGGTGGCCTCGGTGATCGGCAGGGCGTGGCTGGGGCCGTACCGCCAGATGGAGCCGCAGTGGAGCAGGTGGCCGGTCGCGCCGCGCAGCCGCCCGACCAGCGCGGTGGCCGATTCGAGGGTGAAGCAGACCAGGTCGACGACCGCGTCGGGGTTCAGGGCGGCCACCGTGTCGCCGAAGACGCCCTCGCGGTCCTGCTGCTCCCGGTCGGCGACGACCTGGCGCACCTCACGCCATTCGGGCGAGTCGGTGTAGGCGGCCCGGGAGCCCCGGCTGACGGTGACGACCTCGTGCCCGGCTCGTACCAGCCGGGGCACCAGGTAGGTGCCGATGTGTCCGCTTCCACCGATGACGACGACGCGCATGTTCGTTCCAATCCGTGCCGGATGTCCGCTGCGTCCCATCATCGTGCCAATGACGCCTCGCGGGGGGCGTCCACCGGGGGTTCGGGCGTCTTGCGGGTGACCGGGCGGCCCAGCAGGATGCCGGCGAAGGTCAGGACCAGCCCGCCGACCTGCACCGGGGTGAGGGTCTCGGCGGCGACCACGGTGCCGACCACCACGCCGGTCACCGGGTTGAGCAGGCCGATGAGGCCGACCGTGCCGGCCGGCAGGTGGCGCAGGCCGGTGAACCAGGCGGCGAAGGCCAGGGCGGTGCCGACCAGCGCGATGTAGGCGAACGCGCCGATCGCCGGGGCGTCCACGGCCGGGGGCGCGCCCTCGGCGATGACGGCGACCGGCAGCAGCACCAGGCCGCCCGCCGTGAGCTGCCAGGCCGTGGACGGCAGCACGCCGGCCCCCCGGCCCCATCGTTTGGCCAGGATGAAGCCCACCGACGAAAGGATCATCGCGGAGACCGACGCCAGCACGCCCCAGCCGTTGACCGCCTCCGCGCCGGTCAGCACGGTCAGCGCGACGCCGGCCACGCCGACGCCCGCGCCGATCAGGTGGGTGACGGCGGGGCGTTCGGCGACCAGGCCCCAGGCGAGCAGCATCATCACCATCGGGGAGGTCGCCATGATCGTGGACGCCACGCTCGACGGGAGGAGCTGCGCGGCCAGGTAGATCAGGGCGAAGAAGACGCTCATGTTCAGCGTGCCGAGCACGAGCGAGCGCCACCACCACGAGCCGTGGGGCAGCTTCCTGGTCACCAGCAGCAGAAGCAGACCGGCGGGGAGGGCGCGGAACACGGCGCCGTAGAGGGGGTGGGAGGCGGGGAGGAACTCGTGGGTGACGTAGTAGGTCGTGCCCCACGCGATGGGGGCGACGGCCGTGATCGGGACCCACCGCCAGGTAGCTTCCATGGAAGTAAATATAGCTTCCATGGAAGATATATCCTGACCCGCGTGATGGATCACGTCGCGCGCATCCAGCAGGAATGGGCCCGCGAGCGGCCCGACCTCGACGTCACGCCGGCCGGGGTGATCGGCCGCCTCCACCGCGTCGCCGGGCACCTGACCGAACGGCTCTGCCTCGTCTACCGGCGGTTCGGGCTGGCCGAGGGCGAGTTCGACGTGCTGGCCACGCTGCGCCGGGCCGGGGCCCCCTACGAACGGGCCCCCGGCGAGCTCGCCGCCCACACCATGGTCACCACCGGGGCGATGAGCAAACGCGTCGACCGGCTGGAGCAGGCCGGGCTCGTCACCCGCCGCCCCAGCGAGTCGGACGGCCGCGGCCGCGTGGTCGCCCTGACGACGGCCGGGCTGGAGCTGATCGACGCGGCCTTCGCCGAGCACATGGCCAACGAACGCCGCCTCCTCGACGCCCTGCCCCCCGAAGACGCCGAACGCCTCGAAGCGATCCTCACCACGTGGCTGGCGGTCTTCGAACTGCCCGTCGCCGAACCTCCCGCCTGAGGCGGTCCGTCGCGGCGCGGGCCTTGAGCGGGTGCGGAGCGCCGGTCACGGCGACCGCCCGGGTGCGGCGGGCGGTGCCGTGGCGGGCGGAGCCGTAACGGAAAAGAGCCGTTAAGGACCTCGGCCGGAGCGGACCCGGGTTGTGCACGGGCCGCCCTCGGTTCAGCGGCGGAAGGGGCCGGTCACGCAGTAGGTGATGCCGCCCGACGACGAACCCGACGTGCCCCGCTGGGAGGAGAAGTAGAGGCGGTCGCCCGCCGGGTTGAAGGCGGGGCCGGTGATCTCCGAGGAGCTCTGGCCGCTGATGCGGAGGAACGGGGAGATCCGGTCGTCGGGGGTGATCATGCAGATCTCCATGTTGCCGCCGTCCTCGGCGACGTAGAGGTCGCCCGAGGTCGAGCCGGTCACGTTGTCGACGCCGGTCAGCGGGGGCGTGCCCGAGGTGACGAGGCTGTCGTCGTAGGCCAGTTCGTAGGTGTTGTTCACCAGGTTGACCTGCCACACCCGGTTGTCGCCCTTGGTGGTGAACCAGACGGTGTCGTTCGCGTAGTAGCAGCCCTCGCCGCCGTTGAACGACTTCGACCCCGGCACCTGGTTGCGGGTCAGGGTCGGGCTGCCGTCGGGGTCGGGGACGGTCGCCCAGGTGAACGAGCCGCTGGTGCCCGAGCCGGCCACCATGACCTGCAGGGTGCCCGCCGACAGGTCGCCCCAGGTGGCCGGGACGAAGCGGTAGAAGCGGCCGTTCGTCTCGTCTTCGGTCAGGTAGACGACCCGGCGGACCGGGTCGGCCGCGGCGGCCTCGTGGGTGAACCGGCCCATCGCCGGGCGCTGCACCGCCGCACCGCCGAAGGGGTAGGTCTCGTAGACGAAGCCCCGGCTGACCTCCTCGCACGACAACCAGGTGTTCCACGGGGTCTTGCCGCCCGCGCAGTTCTGCCGGGTGTCCGACAGGATCCGGTTGGCCGAAACGACGGTGCCGGCCGCGTTGAAGCGGAGCGCCGACGCGCCGCCGCCGGGGTTGATCTCGGAGTTGGAGACGTAGATCCAGCCGGACCCGTCGGCGAAGCAGGCCCCGCCGTCGGGGGCGTCGTGCCAGGTGTACGAGGTGCCGGAGACCACCTGCCGCGACCGGGCGACCACCCGGCTGGTGAAGCCCGCGGGCAGCCGGATGCCGTTGGCGTCGGCCGCCTGGAGCGCGCCGTAGGGGCCGGTCGCGGGCTGGGCCGGGGCCGCCAGCGCGGCGCCCTGCCAGAGCGATCCGGAGAAGGCCACCGTGCTCGCACCCAGGACGGAAGCGCGAAGGAAATTGCGTCTTTCCATGATTTCTTACCTCCTTGACTGGGACTGTAAGCCTCGTAATGTTTACACACGGTGAACGCAGTGCGGGCGCTGAGTGACGGGTTTGGTATGTCCGAGTTTCCGGCATCATCCCGAAATGAGCCCGTACACCCTGCCCTTGACCAGCGAATCCGCCGACGCCGGCACCGCCGGGGGCAAAGGCGCGTCGCTCGCGCGGCTCGCGTCGGCGGGGCTGCCGGTGCCGGGCGGGTTCCACGTCACCGTCGCCGCCCGCGAGGCCGGCATGAACCGCGAGGTGACCGCCGAGATCACGGCGGCCTACCGGGCGATGGGCGACGACGTGCCGGTCGCTGTGCGGTCGTCGGCCACCGCGGAAGACCGGCCCGACGTGTCGTTCGCGGGGCAGCACGACACCTACCTCGGGGTCCGGGGGGCCGCGGCGGTGATCGACGCGGTGGAGCGGTGCTGGGGCTCGCTCGACAACGACCGGGCGCGGGCCTACCGCGAGCGGGCGGGCATCGAGCGGCCGGGCATGGCGGTGGTCGTCCAGGAGCTCGTCGACGCGTCGGTGTCCGGGGTGATGTTCACCGAGCTCGACGGGAAACTGGTGATCAACGCGGCCTGGGGCCTGGGGGAGACCGTCGCGGGCGGCACGGTCACGCCCGACGTCTACGCCGTCGACCGCGACGGCCACATCGAGGAGACGATCTCCGAGAAGACCGTCATGGCGGGCACGTCGGGGCTGGTTCCGGTGCCCGGCGACCTGCGGTCGGTGCCCACGCTGACGCGCGAGCAGGTGATGGCGCTGACCGGCCTCGGCCGGCGCATCGAGATCCTGTACGGAATGCCGATGGACGTCGAATGGGGCATCGCCGCGGCGAAGCCGTACATCCTGCAGGCTCGGCCGATCACCGGGCGGCGGGAGGTGTGGAACGACTCCCTGCTCGGCGACTACCTGTGGAGCAACGGCAACCTCGGGGAGGCCATCCCGAGCGTCATGACGCCGGTGACCTGGTCGGTCATCCAGCGGTTCATGGCCGACGCGATGATCGCCGGGTCGTTCGCCGGGCACCCGATGTGCGGCAACATCGGCGGGCGCTTCTACATGAACCTGTCGGTCCTGCTGACCATCGGCGACGCCTTCGGCCTCAACCGGGTGATCAGGGACGGCCTGCGCCCGGTCTTCGGCCGGCTGCCCGACGACGCCGAGGTCCCGCTCCTGCGGCTGACCAGGCCCCAGCTCGTGCGGGCGATGATCCCGCTGCTGCGCGGGCGGCTGGCGCTGATCCCCTACGCCCGGCGGCTCGACCGCATGCTGCCGCGCGTCCGCCGCCGGGCCGACGACCTGCGCACCCTGATCGCGGTCAGCAACGACCTGACCGGCCTGTGGCGGGGCGCGGTCGAGCCCTACTTCCGCGAGTGCAACCGCCTGCTGGCCGCCGCCGGACGGCAGGACGCCGGCAGCCTGATCTACCTGCGCAACCGCTTGGAGGACCTCGTCGGCGCGGCCGACGCCAACGCGCTGACCAGCGGGTTCGGCGCCCACCTGGAGAGCATGGGGCCGCTGCTCGGCCTGGGCGAGGTGAAACGCGGCCGGCTGTCCCGGGAGGAGTACGCCCACCGCTGGGGGCACCGCTGCCCCGACGAGCTCGAACTGTCGGCCGCCCGCCCGGGGGAGGACCCGGAATGGCTCGGCAGCGAGCTCGACGGCCTGTCGGAGGACCCGATCGAGCTGCTCAACCGGCAGGAGGGGGCTTCGCGGGCGGCGTGGCGGCGGTTCAAGGAGCACGACCCGCGCAACGCCTACCGCTACTGGGGCCGGATCCGGCGGTGGAGCGAGATCGTCCAGGACCGGGAGGAGGCGCGGTCGGAGGCGGTCCGGGCGTTCTGGGTGCTGCGCGACTGGGTGCGCCGGGCCGGGTCGGTCACCGGGATCGGCGAGGACGTCTTTTTCCTGCGCGTCGGCGAGATCCTGCGGCTGCTCCGGGGCGACCGGGGCGTGCTCGGCCTGATCGACGCGCGGCGCGCCGCCTACCACCACTACCGGTCGCTGCCGCCCTACCCGGGGGTCGTCCGGGGCGCGTTCGACCCCGAACGCTGGGCCGCCGACCCCGACCGGCGGTCCGACTACGCGGGCGAGACGACGGGGGCCGCCGTCGGGAACGGGGCGATCAGCGGCTTCCCCGGCGCGGCCGGGGTGGTCGAGGGCATCGCCCGGGTCATCCCGTCGATGACCGAGGCCGGGCACCTGGCCGCCGGGGAGATCCTGGTGACGAACGTGACCAACGTCGGCTGGACCCCGCTGTTCCCGCGCGCCGCCGCCGTGGTCACCGACGTCGGCGCGCCCCTGTCGCACGCCGCGATCGTGGCCCGCGAACTGGGCATCCCCGCCGTCGTCGGCACCGGCGACGCGACGAGCCGCATCCGCGACGGCGCCCGCGTGCGGGTCGACGGCTCGGCCGGGACGGTCGAGGTCCTGGACTAGGGAAGAATGGCCGGGTGGTCGAGACGGGCTGTCCTTGCGGATCCGGCAAGGGATATCGGGAGTGTTGCGGGCGGTTCCACGCCGGCGCGGCGGCGGCGCCGACCGCCGAGGCGCTGATGCGGTCGCGGTTCGCCGCCTACGCCAAGGGCGACACCGCCTACCTGCTCACCACCTGGCACTCCACGACCAGGCCGGCGCGCCTCGACCTCGACCGCAAGACCCGCTGGACCAGCCTGGAGATCCTGGAGACCTCCGGCGGCTCGGCGGTGCACACCGAGGGGACCGTCCGGTTCCGGGCCCACTACGCCGAGCGCGGCCGGGCCGGGGTGCTGGAGGAGCACAGCACGTTCTCCCGGGAAGACGGCCGCTGGGTCTATGTCGCCGCTCTCTGACCTCGGCCTGCGCCGCTTCCCCGACGACCCGCGCGACCCGTTCCGGGCCTGGGACGCCGCCGACGAATACCTTCTTGACGAGCTCGGCGAGCCCCACGGCACGGTCGTGGTGTTCGGCGACCGCTGGGGCGCGCTGGTCACCGCGCTCGCGGCACACCGGCCCGTCCAGATCACCGACTCCTACCTGACCCAGCAGGCCACCCGCGCCAACCTGGCCCGGCTCGGCCGGCCCGAGGCCACGCTGCTGTCGACCCACGACGCCCCGCCGCCGCGCATCGACACGCTGCTGGTCCGCATCCCCAAGAGCCTCGCCCTGCTCGAAGACCAGCTGATCCGGCTCGCCCCGGCGGTCCACGAGGGCACCCGCATCCTCGGCGCGGGCATGGTCAAGGAGATCCACACCTCCACGCTGGCCCTGTTCGAGAAGATCCTCGGCCCGACCCGCACCTCCCTGGCGGTGAAGAAGGCCCGGCTGATCTTCACCGAGCCGCGCCCGGCGCCGGTCGCGAGCCGGTTCCCGGTGACGTACACGCACGAGGGTCTCGACCTGGTCAACCACGCCGGGGTGTTCTGCGCCGACCGGCTCGACGTCGGCACCCGGTTCTTCCTGAAGTACCTGCCCGCGACCGCCAAGGGCCAGCGGGTGGTCGACCTCGGCTGCGGCAACGGGATCGTCGGGGCGTTCGTGCTGCGCGCCAACCCCGACGCCGAGGTGCTGTTCGTCGACGAGTCCTACGCGGCCGTCGCCTCCGCCCGCGCCAACGCGCCGGGCCCGGCCGATTTCCTGGTCGGCGACGGGCTGGCCGGCGCCGAGCCCGGGTCGGTCGACCTGGTGTTGTGCAACCCGCCGTTCCACGAGCACCAGGCCGTCACCGACGCGACGGCGTGGCGCATGTTCACCCAGGCCAAGCGGGCCCTGCGGCCCGGCGGCGAGTTGCGGATCGTCGGCAACCGGCACCTCGGCTACCACGTGAAGCTGAAGCGCCTGTTCGGCAACGCGGTTCTGGTCGCCGGCGACCCCAAGTTCGTCGTGCTCAGCGCCGTCAGACGCGGGCCTCGATGACCAGGTTGAAGTCGGTCGTCAGGGCGGTCCGCACCCGGCCGAAGCCGGCCTCCCGCAGCAGCGCCTCGATGCGCGCGGGGCCCGACTGGTTGCCCAGCCCCAGCCTGGCGCCCTCCGACAGGCTGTGCGGCAGGCACAACATGACCGACGACCCCGCGTAGATCGCCGCGATCGGGTTGCCGATCGTGTCCTCCAGCCGGTCGGCCGAGAAGGGCTCGACGACCAGGACGGTGCCGCCCTCGGCCAGCGCCGCGCGGGCCCGGGTCGCCGCCGCCAGCGGGTCGCCCATGTCGTGGAGGGCGTCGAAGAAGCAGATCAGGTCCCATTCCCCGTACTGCTCCTCGCCCGAGTCGGCGACGTGGAAGCACACCCGGGCGTCGACCCCGGCGTCCTTGGCGGCCAGGCGCGCCGCCTCGATCGACGGCTCGTGGGTGTCGAGGCCCTCGAAACGGGAGTTCGGGTAGGCCTCGGCCATCAGGATCGACGAGGTGCCCATGCCGCAGCCGACGTCGAGCACGCGCGCCCCGGCCTCCAGCCGTTCGGTGACGCCGTCGAGGGCGGGCAGCCAGTGGTCGACCAGGCTGAAACGGTAGAGCGGGGCGAAGAACCGCGACACGCCGTCGAACAGGTTGACGTCGTGGCGGTCCCAGGCGAAGCCCTCGCCGGTGCGGAACGCCTCGGCCAGATGGTCGGCGGCCTTCCACGAGGCGGCCTGGATCTGCGACGCCGAGGCGCGGGCGGCGATCGTCTCGTCGTCGGCCAGCACCAGTGCGTGCTCCTCGGGCAGGTCGTACGTGCCCGCCGCCGGGTCGTAGACGACGTGCTCGGCGACGGCCTGCACCCGCAGCCACTCGCGGACGTACCGCTCGGACAGGCCGGTGCGGGCGGCCAGTTCGGCGCTGGTCAGCGGGCCGGCGCCGGCCATGGCGCGGAAGAGGCCGAGCCGGTCGCCCAGGTGGGTCTGGAGGGTGAGGCCGGAGCCGAGGGCCTCCAGGGTGATCTTCATCGCGAAGTCTTCGAGTTTCTTGGTGTCCATGTCGTCCACCCTGCCCGATTCGCATTTCACCGCCCTTTCACCGTTCTGTCGCCGGTCATGAAAGGGTGAAATCTCGGCCATTAGTATTGACGCCATTTCGCTGGGTAATGTGCATATTCCGGAACGGGGGATTCGAAATGCCGTACATCACCACGAACGACGGGGTCAGGATCTTCTACAAGGACTGGGGGACCGGGCAGCCCGTCGTCTTCAGCCACGGCTGGCCGCTCACCGCCGACGTCTGGGACGGCCAGCTGCGGATGGTCGCCGAGCACGGCTTCCGGGGCCTCGCCCACGACCGGCGCGGCGGCGGGCGCTCCGACCAGCCGTGGAACGGCAACGACATGGACACCTACGCCGACGACCTGGCCGCCCTGCTCGACACGCTCGACCTGCGCGAGGTCGTCCTCGTCGGCCACTCGACCGGCGGCGGCGAGGTCGCCCGCTACATCGGCCGCCACGGCACCGGCCGGGTCGACAAGGTGGTGCTGGCGAGCGCGGTGCCGCCGCACATGGCGGCCTCGATCCCGATCGAGGTCTTCGACGAGATCCGCGACGGCGTCGCGGGCGACCGGTCGCAGTATTACAAAGACCTCGCGATGCCCTTCTACGGATTCAACCGGCCCGACGCCGAGATCAGCCAGGGCGCGATCGACGCGTTCTGGATGTGGAGCATGCAGGTCGGGGTCAAGAGCGCCTTCGAATGCGTACGGGCGTTCTCGGAGACCGACTTCACCGAGGACCTGCGCCGCATCGACGTGCCGGCCCTGGTGGCCCACGGCGACGACGACCAGATCGTGCCGTTCGAGGCGTCGGCCCCGAAGACGGCGCGGCTGATCCCCGACGCCACCCTGCAGATCTACCCGGGGGCGCCCCACGGGATCAGGGGCGCGTACGAGAAGGCGTTCGACGCCGACCTGCTGACGTTCATCTCGAAGTAGCGACGCGGTGGTGCAGGGCCTTCATCTCGGCCTCCAGCGAGGGGACCGGGCCCTCGACGACCACTTCCGGCGCGACCTCCTGGATCGGGAGGGGGCGCACCGGCGCCGACGGCGCGCCCCACCCGTCGCGCCACTCGGTCAGCTGAGCGGCCGAGACGGCGTACACGATGCGGCCCAGGCCGACCCACGCGTGGGCGGCCGAGCACATCGGGCAGTGTTCGCCGGAGGTGTAGACGGTCGCGCCCGCCCGCTGCTCCGGCGTCAGGTTGTTGGCGGCCCAGCGGGCCAGGTCGAACTCGGGGTGGCGGGTCTGGTCGCCGGCGGCGGTCCGGTTGTGGTCTTCGGCGAACACCGTCCCGTCGGCCGAGGCCAGCACCGAGCCGAACGGCTCCTCGCCCGCCTCGACCGCCTCGTGGGCCAGCTCGACGCAGCGCCGCAGATGCCGCAGGTCCGTCTCGGAAACCGCCATCGTCACCCTTTCACCGCACCGACCAGCCCGTTGACGAAGTAGCGCTGCAGGAACGCGAACAGCACGATCACCGGCAGCACCATGATCAATGATGCCGCGAGCACCTCGTTGTAGCGGACGACGGTACCGGAAATCAGGGACTCCAGCCCGAGGGGCAACGTGTAGAGCGACTCGTCGTTGAGGGAGACCCGGCTGAGCACGTACTCGTTCCACGTCGGCACCGCCGTCAGCACCGCGATCGTGACGTGCGCGGGCCGGGTCAGCGGCAGGTAGACGCGCAGGAAGATGCGCGCCTCGCTGGCGCCGTCGGCCCGCGCGGCCTCGCGCAGTTCCTTCGGCACGCTCCGGTACGCCGCCGTCAGCAGCAGCACCGTCAGGGGCGCCGTGCCGTTGACGAACGGCAGCACCAGCCCCATGTGGGTGCCGAGCAGGCCGAGCCGGTTCTCCAGGATCACCACCGGCAGCAGCACCGTGATGCCCGGCACGAACAGCAGCGCCACGAACAACCAGTAGAGCGCCTTCGCGCCCGGGAACCGGAGCACCGCGAACGCGTAGGACGCCAGGCTGTAGACCACCAGCACGCCCAGCACCGTCAGCCCGGTCACGATCAGGCTGTTGCGGAAGTAGTCGACGAACGCCAGCTGGTTCCACGTGGTGACGATCGTGTCGAACGTCGGCGCGCGCGGGATCAGGTGGCCGCCGTCGAGGATCTCCTCGCGGGTCTTGAACGCCCCCGACACCATCCACAGGAACGGATAGAGGCTCAGCGCGGCGTAGGCGGTCAGCGCCGCGTAGGCGGCGGTCTTCGCGATGCGGGCGGCGGTCACCGCACCCTCCTCAGCAGCCGGGCGTTGGCCAGGGTCAGCAGCACGGCCCCGACGAAGAGCAACCAGCCGAGCGCGCTCGACAGGCCCAGCGTCGGCGCCAGCCCCTTGAAGAAGGCCAGCTCGTAGGTCTCCAGGGCGAGCACGTTGGTGTGCCCGCCGGGCCCGCCGTTCGTCATGATCAGGAAGATCTGGAACCCGTGCAGCGAGTCGCGCACGCCCAGCAGCACGATCCCGGCCGTCATCGGCGTCAGCAGCGGCACGATGATGCGCCGCAGCACCTGGCGCGGGGCCGCGCCGTCGATGCGGGCCGCCTCGACCATGCTCGGGTCGATCGCCTGGAGCCCGGTCAGGTAGAGCAGCGTCGCGGTCGGCACCGACGACCACACCAGGATCAGGATCAGCGTCCAGAGCGCCGTCGACGGGTCGGCCAGCCAGCCCTGCGGCCGCGCCAGCGAGCCGAGGCCCGCGGAGCGCAGCAGCAGGTTGATCGAGCCCTCGGGTTCGAGCAGGTAACGCCACGCGTAGTAGGTGGCGATGCCGGTGGTGACGTACGGGAGGAAGTAGACCGAGCGCAGCAGCCCCCGCAGGCGGCGCACGGAGTTGAGCATGACCGCCAGCGGCAGCGAGATCAGCACGGTCAGCAGCGGCACCGCCACGCACACCTGGAGGGTGTTCCAGGCGGCCCGGCGCACCCCCGGGGCGAGCGAGGGGTCGGCCCACAGCAGGTCGGCGTAGTTCTCCAGGCCCACCCAGATCCACTCGGGGGTGAACCCGTTCCACGACGCGAAGCTGAGGGCCAGGCCGCTGCCGATCGTGTAGACGCCCATCACCGCGAAGAGGGCCACGGCCGGGAAGACGAACGCCCAGCCGGTGAGCCACTCCTTCCACCGGGTCGCCCTGGCTACTCGGCTGACTTCCACATCGCTCCGAAGATCGCGTCGAGCTCCTTGCCGGCCTGCGCCGGGTCGAGCTCCTTGAGCGGGGTCAGCCGGACGAAGGCGTCACCCGGTTTGACCTGGTCGTAGCCGCCCGGGAAGAACGTCGTGTCGCCCGCGTCGTAGGTGCTCGCGGGGTCGCCGGTGAAGTACTTCTGCAGCGCGGCCAGCTCGGGCCCCATCAGCGTCGCCGCCTCGGCGCCCAGGTCGGTGGCCGGCAGGTCGAGCGACTCCTTGGCCACGATGCCCGCCCCGGCCGGCGAGGTGACGTAGTCGATCCACTTCAGCGCGGCGGCCCGGTTCTTGGAGGTGGACGTGACACCGAGGGAGGTCAGGGCCAACGGGGCCATCACGATGTCCTTGTGCGCCCCGGTCGCCGAGGGCGGGATCGGGAAGGTGAGCACCTTGTCGGGCGACATGCCGTTCTGCGCCAGGAACGCGAGCGTGAACGTGCCGCCGACGTTGTAGGCCGACTTGCCCTGGGCGAACGCGATGTCGGCCTCGTCGATGCCGAGGGTCGTCGCGCCGGGCATCCAGTAGGGGGTGAGCTGCGCGAACAGGTCGAGGGTCTTGACCCCGTCGGGCGAGCCGAACCCGGCCGTGGTGTCCTTGGCGAACAGCCCCTGGAACTTCTCCTTGCCCAGGTAGGCGTGGGCGAGCGGCTGGTAGATCCAGTTGAAGCCGACCTGGCTGACCTTCAGGCCGAGCGAGAGGCCGCCCGCCTGCGGGTCCTTCTCCGTGGACGTCTTCAGCGCCGCCACGAACTCCTCCCAGCTGGCCGGGGGAGTGTCGGGGCTGAGCCCGGCGGCCTGGAGCTTCTCCTTGTTGGCGTAGACGATGCCGAACGCGCCGGCGGTGAACGGGACGGCGTACATCGACCCGGCCTTGGCCTGCTTGAACGGCGAGTCGGCGGCCGCCCGGTCGATGCGGCCCTGGTCGAGCACGCCCGCGTTCTGCGTGGACGGCAGGAACCGCCCCTTCCAGGCGTCGTTCACGTCGCCGCTGATGTCGGCGAGCAGGCCGGAGGCGCCGAGCTCCAGGTCCTCACCGGCGGCGTGGGCCTCCAGCACGTCGGGCAGGTCGCCCGTCTGGGCGGCGCTCTGGATCTTGCTCTTGAAGACGTCGTCGGGCGTGACGGCCTCGACCTTCACGCTGATGCCGGTCTGCGTGGTGAACTGTTCGGCGGCCTTCTGGAGTGCGGCCGCGTGGGACTGTTTGAAGGTCCACATCGTTATCGACTGTCCGGACGCGGCCGGTTCGCCGGTCTGCCCGCCGGTCTGCCCGCCGCCTGACGAGCAACCGGCGGCCACCAAGGTGGCGACGGCGGCCAGGGACAGGATTCGCGCTTTCATAGATGCCATGTCGGCCCCCTGGGGGTGGGACGCAAATCGTTAAGACTGTCCCTGGAATTTACACGCGGGAAATCCCCTGTCAAGGGTCAGGCCGACTCGCGGCGGACCAGCCGCGCCGGGATGATCGTCTCGGTCGAGCTCTCGGCGACCGTGCCCGCCAGGCGGGCGAGCAGCCGTTCGCCGCAGGCCCGGCCGATCTCGCGGGCCGGGTTGGCCATCGTGGTCAGCCGCGGCGAGACCAGGCTCGCGGCCTCGATGTCGTCGAAGCCCATCACCGCCAGGTCGCCGGGGATGCGCAGGCCGCGGGCCATCGCGGCGTCGATCGCGCCCAGCGCCATGATGTCGTTGGCGCACAACACCGCGTCGGGCGGGTCGGGCAGGCCGAGCAGCCACGACGTGCCGCCCGCGCCGCCCGACCGGCTGAAGCTGGTGTGCACGACCAGCCGGGGGTCGGCCTCGATCCCGGCCGACGCCAGGGCCAGCCGGTAGCCCGAGACGCGCTCGGCGGCGGGCCCCTCGGCGCGCGGCCCGCAGACGAAGCCGATGCGCCGGTAGCCGGTCTCCAGCAGGTGGCGGGTCGCCTCGGCCGCGCCGCCCTCGTCGTCGCTGTGCACCAGGTCGACGCCGTCCTGCACCTGCACGCCGCCCAGCCGGACCACCGGCAGCCCGGCCTCGATCACCGGCAGCAGGTCTTCGGCGTGGGTGTGGAAGACGGCGAACGCCAGGCCGTCGACCTGCCGGGCGATCATCTGCTCGATCGCGGCACGTTCCATGTCGCGGTCGCCGTCGGTGTTGCTGATGATCTCGTCGTAGCCGGCCGGGCGCAGCACGTCCTGCAGCCCCCGGGCCAGCGCCGGGTAGAACGGGTTGGTGATGTCGGGGATGACCAGCCCGATCGTCTGGCTGCGGTTGGTGCGCAGCCCCCGGGCCAGCACGTTGGGCCGGTAGCCGAGCCGGTCGATCGCCTCGAGCACCCGCCGGCGGGTCTCGGCCGCGACCGGCCGCCGCCCGTTGAGCGTGTGGGACACCGTGGTCGCGCTCACCCCGGCCGCCTGGGCGACCAGCAGGATGCTCGGCCGCCGGGCGTCGGCGCGCGGCGCGGGGGCGCGGCGGACCGGCGGCGCGGCGAAGGAGGCCAGCGCCTCCTTGAGCTCGCCGACGGCCTGCTCGGCGGCGTCCGGCGCGGGGGCGCCCTCGGCCACCCGCAGGATCGCCGACTCCCACACCCGCCGGGCCGCCGCCGCGACCAGCGCGCCGGTCACCCCCGCGCCGAGCTCCTCCTCGCGCGCCGCGAACGCCTCGCGGGCGTGCGCCCGCAGGTGGGCGTCGTCGCGGTAGACCCGGGCCCGCGCCGGGTCGAGCACGCCGGTCGCGGCCACCCACCCGGCCACGACCTGCGGCACCGGCTCGGCGGGCAGCGGCCCGCGCGGCAGCAGCGGCGGGTCGGCGTCGAAGAACAGCTGCTCCTTGGCCGGGAAGTAGTTGAACACCGTCTTGACCGCGACGTCGGCCTCGGCGGCGACGTCGGCGACCGTGACGGCCGCGAACCCGCGTTCGGCGAACAGCCGCAGCGCGGCCCCGGTGATCGCCCGGCGCGTCTCGGCCTTCTTCCGCTCCCGCCGATCCATGGAGGGATCGTATATCCACACGCACCTTGCACCCGATGTAAGTTCTTAAGGCGGCTCGATGCCGCCATCGGGGCGGCGCACGCGGGCCGACCAGCGTTCGTGGAGATGGGTCACCGGCGGGTGCTTCGCGGCGGCGCGTTCGTCGAGGTCGACGCCCCAGCCCGGGGCGTCGTGGGGGAAGAGGTAGCCGCCGACCGGGTTGATCGTGCCGGGGAAGACCTCGACGACCGGATCGGGGTAGACGTGGCCCTCCTGGATCTGGAACGCGTGGGTGGTGACGTCGAGGGCGATGTTGGCCGCCGAGCCGACGGGCGAGACGTCGGCGGGGGAGTGCCAGGCCGTGCCGACCCCGTTCAGCTCGCAGAGCGCGACCAGTTTCCTGACCGGCGTGAGGCCGCCGACCGCCGAGACGTGCAGCCGCAGCAGGTCGACCCCGCCGTTCATGACGAGCCGCGCCGCGTCGGCGACCGACCCGAGCTGCTCCCCGGCCGCGATCGGCATCGGCGCCGCGCCGCGCACCTCGGGCAGGCGGTCGTAGTACTCGGGCGCGACGGGGTCTTCGAGGAAGAACAGCCGGTACGGTTCGAGCGCCCGCGCCAGCTGCACCGCCTGCTTCACGGTGAGCCGCGAATGGACGTCGTGCAGCAGCCCCGGCTCGTCGCCCAGTTCCTGGCGGGCCCGCTCGAACAACGCCGGGGTCTCGCGGAGGTAGCGCTGTACGTCCCACCCGTCGGGGTAGGGCGCGCCGGGGTAGCCGTTCGGGGAGCCCGGAGCGCCGTAGTGGCCGAGACCGGGCGCGCCCGTCTGCAGCCGGACGTTGCGGTAGCCCGCGTCGAGCAGCCGCCGGGCGTGGTCGAGGGTCGCCTCGACCGTCGCCCCCTCGGCGTGCAGGTAGGTGTCGGCGGCGGCCCTGACCCGGCCGCCGAGGAGCTCGTACACGGGCATGCCGGCGCGTTTGCCCATGATGTCCCACAGGGCCTGGTCGACCCCGGAGAGCGCGCTGTTCAGCACCGGCCCGCCCCGCCAGTACGACGAGTAGTGCACCATCCGGACGATGTCCTCGATGTCGGCCGGATGCCGGCCGACCAGCATCGGCCCGACGTGCTCGTCGACGGCGGCGGCCACGGCGTGGAAGCGCTGGGTGAAGGTGGCGCAGCCCAGGCCGTACAGGCCCGGATCGGAGGTGTCGACCCGCACCACCACCAGCGGCGGCCCGCCCGGCGCGGTCACGATCGACCGCACCCCGGTGATCCTGAGGTTGTCGCGGGCGGGCCAGGGGGCCTGCGTTTCCGGCATCACGGGGCGACTCCGAAGGTGTCGGCGGGGAAGAGGTGCTCGGCGCGGAAGCCGAGCAGGGTCTCGGCCACCGTCAGGTCGACCGGCGCCTCGCGGCCCGTGAAGGTCCTCCGGCGGGCCGCGTCGGGGTGGAAGCGGTCGAGCAGTTCCTCCGTCGGCTGCGGGGCGAGCGTCGTCGGTGCGGTCACGAACACCGCGTGGTAGCCGGTGAGCGGGGCGGTCACGGCGAGCCAGGCCGCGCGGGCGGCGTCGCGGTCGTCGAGGTAGGTCCACAACTCGGCGGCCCCCGAGCCGGGGTCGTCGGCGTAGCGGGCGGCGGTGGTGTCGAACTTGTCGCCCGGCCCGCCGAGCAGCGGATAACGCAGCGCCACTACGCCCATGCCGAACCGCCGCGCCATCATCGCGCCGGTGGCCTCGTCGGCCTGCTTCGACAGGCCGTAGGGGTCCTCGTTCTGGAGCGGGAGCCGCTCATCGATGGGCACGTAGGCGGGGTGCAGCGGCTTGGCCGCCCACGGCATCCCGGTCACCGACAGGCTGCTGGCCAGCGCCGCCCTCGGCACCCCCGCCCGCCCGGCCTCCTCCAGCACCACGAAGGTCGACCGGGTGTTGCCCGCGTAGACCGCCACCGGCGTGCCGAGCGTGGGCGCGGGGATCGCCGCGAAGTGCAGCACCGCGTCGACCCCGTCGAGCGCCCGCCGGACCGTCTCCGGATCGCCCGCGTCGCCTGCCACGACCCTCGGCGCGACCAGCGGTTCCCGATCGAGCGCGGTCACCTCGACCCCCAACTCGGCCAGCAGCGCGAGCGTGGCTCTCCCCAGCCTGCCCGCGGCCCCCGTGACCAGCACCCGGCGGGGTGTGTCGGCCATTCGATCATCCCTCCCGCAAAACGTTTTGCTTTCGAGCAAAACGCAGGGTGCGGGGGTCTGTCAACGTACTACGCGGGGTGATCTTATAGCGGGTATATCTGACAGGCCCTCGGGCCCAGGCTGGGCGCATGGCGGGCCGGGGGAGTCAGCAGTTGAGGGCGGCCGTGGTTTGCGGCCGGCCCGAGGACGGGTCCAGGGTGATGGGGAAGGTGCGGCCGTCCTGCACCCGGATCTCGATCGCGGCCGGGCCCGTCCACCTGACCGAGGCGAAGCCGTCGCCGGACTCGTCGTCGTTGAAGCAGCCGAGGTGCCACTCCCGGGTGAGCAGCCCCTCCTCCCGGCGGAGGCTGAGCCATGTCACCTGGTCGGGCCCGAGTCCCGCCGTCGACGTCTGGAGCCGGATCCGGTACGGGGCCGGCCCGTCGACGTGACCGGCCTCCTCAGCGGCGCCGAACATGACGGCGATCATCCCCTCGAACAGCGCGACGACCAGGCCCAGCGCCGCGAGCACGATGACCGCGACCCGCAGCCAGACCCGGCGCAGCCGGAACGTCGTCGGCATCGCCAGCAGGCAGGCCAGCGCGCCGAAGGCGAACGGGTGGTCCAGGTACGTCCGCAGGATCACCAGCTCGAAGGTGTGGACGTAGGCCACGACCGCGAGGCCGGCCGTACAGAGCGCGAGGACCGGCAGCACTGATCTCATCGCCATGACGGCCTACGGGAAGCGCAGGAAGGCCGGCGGGACGTGGGAGACCAGCCACACGCCGTTCGCGCTGACCCGGAACTCGTGGCCCTCGGCGTGCATGCGGCCCGACTCGACCGTCAGCACGACCGGACGCCCCCGCCGCGTTCCCACCCGCTCGGCCGTCGCGACGTCGGGTGACAGGTGCACGTGGTGCCGCGCCATCTGCCGCAGCCCCTCGGCTCTGATCGCGGGCAGCGCCGCCGGGGCGGTCCCGTGGTAGAGCACGACGGGCGGCTCGACCACGGGCAGGTCGAGGTCGACCTCGATCGAGTGGCCCTGGCTGGCCCGGATGAGGCCGTCGCTGATGACGTACCGCTTCTTGTCGTTGGCCTCGACCACGTGGTCGAGCTCGGCCCGGTCGAAGGGGAAGCCGTGCGCGGCGGCGGCCGCGATCAGGTCGTCGACGGGGGTCCAGCCCTGCTCGTCGAGGACCAGGCCGATGCGTTCGGGCTCGTGCCGCAGGTGCTTGGCCAGGTATTTCGAGATGCGCACCATGCGCCGTTGGTCCATGGTCGTCGAGTGTGGCCGGAAAAACCGGCCGCCGTCTTCCCGATTTCTGTTATCCGCAGGTCGTCGCGGGGTCTCCGGTTCAGACATCCCCTACGAAGGACAACCATGACTCAGACGACAGTTCCCCGCCGGCGCGCCGCGCTCGGGGGCTCCCTCGCGGTGGCCCTGAGCGCGTCCCTGATCACCGGGGTCGGGCCCGCGCAGGCCGCCGACTCGCTGGTCTCGCAGGGTCGTCCCGCGGTGGCCTCGTCGGTCGAGCGGGGCGACCTGTCGGCGGCCGCGGCCTTCGACGGCAAGACGAGCACCCGCTGGTCCAGCAAGTTCGCCGACCCGCAGTGGATCCGCCTCGACCTGGGCAAGGTCACGCCGATCAGCCGGATCGTGCTCAACTGGGAGCGCGCCTACGCGACCGCCTTCCAGATCCAGACCTCGAACGACGCCGCGACGTGGCGGACCATCCACACCACCACGGCCGGCCGGGGCGGCGTCCAGACGATCAACGCGTCGGCGAGCGCCCGCTACGTGCGCCTGCACGCCACCAAGCGCTCCAGCCAGTACGGCGTCTCCCTCTGGGAGTTCCAGGTCTTCGGCAACGGCACCCCCGGGACCACCCCCACCACCACGCCGAGCACGACGCCGAAGCCGACCCCCTCGTCGAGCCCCAGCACGCCCCCGGCCACCGCCAAGGGCAAGAAGGGCGTCGCGGTCTGGCAGATCCCCGGCGTCAACGCCGCCGTGGCCAACGCCAAGGCCGGCTGGTACTACACCTGGGCCGTCGACCACCCCAACATCACCACCCCGGCCGACAGCCAGTTCGTCCCGATGATCTGGGGCGCCAACAGCGTCACCGACGCCAACCTCGCCAAGGCCAAGGCCGCCGGCCCCTACCTCCTCGGCTTCAACGAGCCCGACTTCGCCGACCAGGCCAACATGACGGTCGAGAAGGCCCTCGAACTGTGGCCGAAGCTCCAGGACGCCGGCAAGATCCTCGGCGCCCCGGCCGTCGCGTGGGGCGGCGACCGCGCGGGCGGCTGGCTCGACCGCTTCATGACCGGCGCCAAGCAGCGCGGCTACCGCGTCGACTTCATCCCGCTGCACTGGTACGGCGGCGACTTCGTCACCGAGCGCGCCGTCCAGCAGCTCAAGGGCTACCTCCAGGCCGTGTACGACCGCTACAAGAAGCCCATCTGGCTGACCGAGTTCGCCCTGATCGACTTCAGCAACGGCGTGCGCTTCCCGACCGAGGCCCAGCAGGCGGCGTTCGTCACGGAGTCGGCCAAGATGCTCCAGTCGCTCCCGTTCGTCGAGCGCTACGCGTGGTTCGGCATCGGCGCGGGCGCGAGCGGCGTCAACAGCGGCCTCTTCCGCGACAACGGCACCCCGACCGCAGCCGGCCGCGCCTTCCAGGCGCTGCCCCGCTAGTCACCCGAACGGCAGGACCGCCATCCCGGGACCCGCACCCCCGGCGTTTACGCCCGGGTCCCGGGATGGCCCTTTTCTTGCGACATAATCCGACGATGCTCCGCCTGTTGATCTCCGTGGCCCTGGTGCTGACCGCCGTGGCGGCGGACGGGGGCGCGGCGGCCCGGGACCCGTGGCCGCACACGTGGGACGTGTCGGTGTTCCTGTGCGGCGGTCTCGGCGCCGACAACTGGGGATGCCCGGAAGGCGACCCGACGCCGGCCCAGCTGGAGGCCGCCACCGCCGCGGTCGCCGCCGATCCGAGGATCACGGAGGCCCGTCTCGCCGACCGGCAGGAGGCGGCCGACGACTTCAACCGCCCCGAACTGTCGAACGCTCCCGGCGAGAAGGGCTTCTCGAACCTCTTCACCGCCGACGACCTGGCCTTCCAGATCGAGGCCATCGCGGTAGGCACGGCCGACCCCGACGAACTGATCGAGGATCTCGGCGAGATCCCCGGCGTCACCGTCGTCTACGTCATGCCGGTCATGTACTGGACCGGCAGGGCCGACGTCCGCGTCCAGATGTGCGGACCCGCGACCGAGAAGGACCTCAGCTGCGTGGGGCGCGGCGCCGCCACGGACGCCGAACTGGCGGCGGTCGCCGCCCACCTGCGCGCCCTGCCCGGCGAGCCGATCGTCTACGAGGCGACCCCGGCGCACTCCCGGTGGAACCACCTCACCTACCTGCGCCGCCTCGGCCCCCGGTGGAAAGTGCCCGCCGACGTCGCCTTCAGCACGACGTTCTGGCTGGACCTGGATGACACGACAGGGCGCACCGAGCTCCTCTACCGCCTGGTCAAGCTGCCCGGAGTTCGCGAAGTCGGCCCGAACTGACACATACGCGATAATCCGACGATGCTCCGCTTGTTGATCACCCTCGCCCTCGTCTACGGCGGCGCGTCCGCCGCCGGTGGGGTGGCCGCGAAGGACCCTTGGCCGGAGGGAGGCCGCCTCGCCGTCTACATGTGTGCCGAGGACGCGATGGTGAACGGTTGTGACGCGGGCGCGGCGACGCCCGAGATGGTGCAGGCGGTCCGCAGGACGCTGGAGGCCGATCCCCGCCTCTCCGATCTGACCTACACCAGTCCCGAGGCCATGCTGGCGGACTCGAAGAAGCTCCGGGAGGACAACCGGTCCAACGTCACGCCGCTCTTCGACGCGGAGGAGCTGGCGGATTTCGAGCCCGAGCTCTCGGAATTCGGCGGTATGTTCAACGCCGTGATCGCCCGCACGGCGGACCTGGTGGCGGTGGACGCCGACTACCCCGGCTATCCGCGCACACCCGGCTTTCCCGGGTCGTGGGGCGCTTCGGTGACTCCGAGGCCGTACTGGGAGGGCAAGGGCGGTGATCTCTTCGTGATGATGTGCGGCGAACGGGCGAAGTGGTCGGCGCGCACCTGCGCGGGGGGACGGGGCGCGGCGACCCCGGCCGAGATGCGGGCCGTCGAGGAGGTGCTCAGGGGACTCGATGGAGGGGTCGTGTACCCGGTGAGCCGGGCTTTCTCCCTGTGGGAGGCGACCGAAGGCGATGTCCGCGAGTCGCTGGGGAAACCGCTCGACCCGCCGGACTTCGAGGTCACCGAGGCTCATCACAGTGAGATGTTCATGGTCGACCTGCCCGCCGCGCCCGACCCCGCGCTGCTCGACCGGCTGATCCGCATGCCCGGAGTGTTGTGGGTCCAGTGAGCCTTCACGAGATGCAGGAGCTGACCTCCCGCCTGTGGTTCCCCGGCGCCCGCTGGCACGTCGGCGACCTGGCCTGGGGCCTGCGCCAGCACACCGGCCGCGACCACGAGTGGCCCACGAGGGTCTGGCGCGCGAACGGTGAGGTCGTCGCGTGGGGGTGGGCCGAGTTGCCCGGCCACCTCAACCTTCAGGCCGTCGACGAGCGCTGGGCCGGTGAGGTCCTCGACTGGTTCACCGATATCACCGAACCCGAGAGCGTCGTCGTGTCGAGCGCCGAACCGCACCTGGTCCGCGCCGTCGAGGCGCGCGGGTTCGTCCCGGTGGACGGGCCGTTCTTCCTGCACCTGGTACGCAACCTCGACGACCTCCCCGAACCGGCGGCCGCCTGTCACCCGGTCACCGACCTCGCCGGCCGGGTCAGGGCCCACCGGGAGGCGTTCTACCCGTCGAGAGTCACCGAGGAGAGCTACCGGAACGTCCAGGCCACCGCGCCGTACCGGAGGGAGCTCGACGTCGTCGCCGACGTCGACGGCCAGGCCGCCGCCTACTGCCTCGCCTGGCTCGACGACGCCCGGAAGGCCGTTCTGATCGAGCCCGTCGGGACCGTGCCCGACCACCGGGGCCGGGGCCTGGCCCGGGACGTCTGCCTGGCCGCCCTCCGCACCGCCCGGGACCTGGGGGCCGAGGTCGCCACTGTCAGCCCCCGGGGCGACGACGCCTGGCCGATTCCGGCGCGTCTGTACCGTTCGATGGGGTTCACCCCTATCGCCCGGACCGTGCATTATGGTGTGGCCCGAGGATAAGGAGATCAGGTGGACCTCAAGGCTACGTTCGACGCCATCGACGCCGACAGCGACGGATACGTCACCGAGGCGGAGATCGTCGCCCACTTCCCCCAGCTGCCCGCCGAGGCCCTGGGGGCGTACGCGACCGGTCTCGACGCCGACGGCGACGGCCGCTACTCCTTCGAGGAATTCTCCCGCCTGCTCGGGTAATGCCGGGGCCCGGAACGCCATAAGGGGGACGTGACCCCCGAAACCTTCGAGGCCGTCTTCCGCGACACCTACGAACGGCTCACCCGATACGCGGTGCGCCGTTGCGCGTCCGCGCAGGACGCCGCCGACGTCGTCGCCGACACCTACGCCGTGGCCTGGCGAAAACGCGAGAAGATCCCGCGCGGCGACGAGGCGGTCCTCTGGCTGTACGCCGTCGCCCGCCGCGTGCTCTCCCAGCATCGCCGCGGCGGCCGCCGCGACGCGGTGCTCGACGCCGAGATGGCCGACCTCTACGCCCCGGCGCCCGGCGTCGAGATGAGCGTGATCACGCAGACCTTCCGCGCGCTGCCGGACGCCGACCGCGAACTGCTCGCCCTGGTCGCCTGGGAGGGGCTCGGCCACGACGAGATCGCCGTGACGCTCGGCATCACCCGCAACAACGTCCGCGTCCGCCTCCACCGCGCCCGCCGCCGGTTCGCGGCGGCGCTGGCCGCCAACGGCGTGCCCACCTCCTTCGCCCTGGCCTCCCTGGGAGAGACCCCATGACCGACCTCCTGACGCCCCTCGACCCGTCGGCCCGGGGCGGCGACCCGGACTCCCCGGGCGCCCTCGCCCTGCTGGCCCGGGTGACGGCCGAACCCGTGCCGGCGCGCCGCCGCCGCCGCTGGCTGCGTCCCGCGCTGGTCGCCGTCGCCGCCGGGCTCGTCGTGACGCTGATGCCGCCGCAGCCCATCACCTCCTACGCCAACGCGGCGGTCGAGATCCGCCTGGAGGGGCGGCAGTACGTCGCCCGCGTCATCGATCCCTTCGCCGACCACGAACGCTTCACCGAGGCGTTCCGGGCCGTCGGGCTGAACGTGCGGATCCGCCCGCTGCCGGTCTCGCCGCTCTCGGCCGGGCGGTCGCTCGGGCTGATGATCGCCGGCACGTTCGACCGCCCCGAGGAGATCGGCGGCGAGTTCGCCTACGACGGGGTGGTGCTGAGCGCCAACCCGGAGCCGAAGGGGTGCGTGCCCGCCCGGCCGGGGTGCTCGATGATCATCCGGGTGCCCGCCGGGTTCCCCGGCTCGGTCGACGTCCGGCTCGGGCGGCCGGCCCGGCCGGGGGAGGACTACGCCGACTTCGACAAGGCCCTGGAGCCCGGCGGGCCGCTCCACGGGCTGAAGCTCCGGAACGGCGCGCCCGTACGGGAAGTGACGGCCGAGGCGGAGCGCCGGGGGCTGCGGGTGACGTACCGGCGCATCGACGTCGGGGCCGACGGAGGGCTCTCCTTCACCGACGTCACCCCCGGCGACCGGTGGACCGTCTGGAACGCCTGGCAGGTCCGCGAGGGGGTGGTGCGGCTGCTGGTGACCGAGCGGCGCCTCAGTCAGAACCCGTTTTACAACGGGTCCGCGCCCCCTCCGAACCTGTAGCCGGCATTGACCCGAGATGTACCGCACCGTAACAATATGGACGTCTCGGGCTTGGCGGCGGTGGCACGCCATAGGTCAAGCAGGGTTTTTTTGAACCGTAGACGCGTTCGGCGTGCGCGTCCTCCGACCGGGGACTCAGCGTGCCATAGGCCGGCTCCATCCGACCTCACCAAGCCGTCCCTTCGGAGATATATCGAAAGGGAAGCCGGTGATGGTGAAGCAGAGTCGGACAGGCGTCTGGTTCGTTGGTGTTCGTGGGTCGGTGGCGACCACCGCGATGGCGGGCGCCACCGCGGTGCGGTTAGGGCTCGCGGCCCCGGTCGGCCTGGTCTCGGAACTGCCGGACTTCGCACAGCTTCCGTTGGCCGGATTCGGGGAGCTCGTGTTCGGCGGTCACGACATCGTGGCCACCCCCCTGGCCAAGCGCGTGGAGCAGCTGACCACCTCGGGGGTGGTCCCGCGGGACATCGCCGCGGCCGTGCTGCCCGAGGTGACGGCGGTCGAGGCGGAGATCCGCGACGGCGTGCACGTCGAGGACGCGGTGCCGCAGCTCCAGGTCGTGGCGCGGCTGGCCGCCGACATCGCGGCCTTCCGCGAGCGGCACGGGCTCGACCGGGTCGTCGTGATCAACGTGTCGTCGACGGAGCCGCCCAGCGCCTACCGTCCCGAGCACGACGACCTCTCGGCCCTCCAGAAGGCCATGGAGACCGACGCCTACGTCCTGCCGCCCAGTTCCGTGTACGCCTACGCCGCCTTCGAGGCCGGCTGCGCCTTCGTCGACTTCACCCCGTCGACCGGCGCCCGCCTGCCCGCGCTCGACGAGCTGGCCAAGTCGCGCGGCGTCCCGTACGCCGGCAGCGACGGCAAGACCGGCGAGACGCTCATGCGGTCGGCGCTGGCGCCGATGTTCACCACGCGGGCGCTGCGCGTCCTGTCGTGGTCGGGCACCAACCTGCTGGGCGGCGGCGACGGGGCGACCCTGGCCGACCCGGCCGCCGCGGCCAGCAAGACGGCCTCCAAGCAGCGGGGCATGGCGAAGATGCTCGGGTACTCCGCCGGGGGCGAGGTCCACATTGACTACGTTCCTGACCTGGGCGACTGGAAGACCGCCTGGGACCACATCCTGTTCGAGGGTTTCCTCGGCGTCCGGATGACCATGCAGTTCACCTGGCAGGGTTGCGACTCGGCGCTGGCCGCGCCGCTGGTGCTCGACCTGGCCCGGTTCACGGCGTGGGCGCACGAGCAGGGCGAGTCGGGCGCGCTGGCCTCGCTCGGGTTCTTCTTCAAGGATCCGGTCGGCACCGACGAGCACCGGTTGCTCGCCCAGTACGACGCGCTACGAGAGTGGGCGGTCCGATGACGCCCGACGACCTGCGCGCCGCGCTCGACCTCACCCCCCAGGCCGAGGAATGGTTGTCGTCCGCGCGGGCCCAGGTCGCGGACGACCCCGCCAGACTCGCCGTGCTGTTCCCCGCCGCCGGCCGCAAGGTCGGCCGGGGCGCCCTGGAGAGCCTGCCGGGCTGGACGGCCGACGACGCCGCCCGTGCCCTGCTGCTCGACGCGCTGCCCCGGCCCAGGGCCGCGGCGGCGTCGCGGGCGTACACCGAAGGGGACAACGCCGAGAAGCGGGCGGTGCTGCGCGCGCTGCCGCTCCTCGGCCTCGGCGACGAGGGGCTGCCGCTGGTGCGCGACGCCCTGCGCACCAACGACACCCGGCTCGTGGCCGCCGCCATGGGCCCCTACGCCGCCGCCCACCTCGACGAGGAGGGCTGGCGGCACGGCGTGCTCAAGTGCGTGTTCGTCGGCGTGCCCCTGGCGGCCGTCGCGGGCCTGGCCGACCGCGCCGACGCCGAGCTGGCCCGCATGCTGGGCGACTTCGCCAAGGAACGCGAAGCGGCCGGCCGCGTGGTGCCCGACGACGTGCACCTCGTGCTCACCCTCGTAGACCAGGAGTCCTAACCGTGCGAATCTTCGACCCGCACATCCACATGACGTCGCGGACCACGGACGACTACGAGGCCATGTACGCGGCCGGCGTCCGGGCCCTGGTCGAGCCGGCCTTCTGGCTGGGCCAGCCGCGCACCGGGGTGCGCTCGTTCCTCGACTACTTCGACTCCCTCGTCGGCTGGGAGCCCTTCCGGGCCGCGCAGTTCGGCATCCGCCACCACTGCACGATCGCCCTGAACCCGAAGGAGGCCAACGACCCGCGCTGCGTGGACGTCCTCGACGAGCTGCCCCGCTACCTCGAGAAGGACGGCGTGGTCGCGGTCGGCGAGGTCGGCTACGACTCGATGACGAAGGAGGAGGACGAGGCCTTCACGCGTCAGCTCGACTTGGCGAAGGAGCACGAGCTGCCGATCATGGTCCACACCCCGCACCGCGACAAGGCCGCCGGCACCCGGCGGACGCTCGACGTCGTGCGCGAGTCGGGCATCGCGCCCGGCATGGTCGTGGTCGACCACCTCAACGAGATGACCGTGCGGATGGTCGTCGAGTCGGGCAGCTGGGCCGCGTTCTCGATCTACCCCGACACCAAGATGGACGAGGACCGCATGGTCCGCATCCTCCAGGAGTTCGGCACCGACCGGATGCTGGTCAACTCGGCCGCCGACTGGGGCCGCAGCGACCCGCTGAAGACCCGCAAGACGGGCGACGCGATGCTGGCGGCCGGGTTCTCGGCCGACGACGTCGACAAGGTGCTGTGGCGCAACCCGGTCGAGTTCTACGGCCAGTCGGGCCGCCTCGACCTTTCGGACCTGAAGACCGACGAGACCTTCGAGGGCAACTCGGTGCTGCGCGGCGTGCGCAAGGACGCCTGACATGCGGCTCCGGCATTCCGACGGGTCGACGGTGCACGTCGCCTACTGCACCAACGTCCACCCGGCCGAAAGCCTGGAGGGTGTCCTGGGCCAGCTCGCCCGCTTCGGCGAGCCGGTCAGGGAGGCCCTCGGGGTCGACCGCCTGGGCCTCGGCCTGTGGCTGGCGCGCGACGTCGCGACCGCCCTGGTCGAGGACCCCGTCCAGGTGGTGCGGCTGCGCCGCGAGCTGGCCGCCCGCGGCCTGGAGGTGGTGACGCTGAACGCGTTCCCCTACCGGGGTTTCCACGACCCGGTGGTGAAGCGCAAGGTGTACGTCCCCGACTGGACCACCCACGACCGGCTGCGCTACACGCTCGACTGCGCCTCGGTGCTGGCCGGGCTGCTGCCCGACGACGCCGCGCGCGGCAGCGTCTCGACGCTGCCGCTGGCCTGGCGGACCGACTGGAACCCGTCCAGGGCCGCCGAGGCGCGGGCCCGGCTGGGCGAGCTGGCCGAAGGACTGTCCAAGCTGGCCGCCTCCAGCGGCCGGACGGTCCGGGTCGCCCTTGAACCCGAGCCCGGCTGCGTCGTCGAGACGATCGAGCAGGCGTGCGCCGAGTTCGCCGACCTCGACCACGACTGGCTCGGCGTCTGCCTGGACGTCTGCCACCTGGCCGTGCAGTTCGAGGACCCGGCCGGGTCGCTGGCCGCCCTGGACGCCGCGGGGCTGCCCGTGGTGAAGACCCAGGCGTCGTGCGCCCTCCACGTCGAGGACCCCGCCTCCGCCAAGGCGGAGCTGGCGGCCTTCCACGAGGAGCGGTTCCTGCACCAGACGCGGGAGCGCGGCGGCGGGTCGTGCGACGACCTCGACGAGGCGCTCGCCGGCCTGCCCGGGGACGACGCGTGGCGGGTGCACTTCCACCTGCCCCTCCACGCCGACCCCGAGCCGCCGCTGTCGAGCACGAGCGGCGTGCTGAACAGCACGCTGGAGGCTCTCTTCGGCGGCCCCTCGGCGGTGACCGACCACGTCGAGGTGGAGACCTACACCTGGCAGGTCCTCCCCGAGGACCGCCGCCCGCAGGGAGATACGGGCCTGGTGGCGGGCCTCGCCGCCGAGCTCGCCTGGACGCGCGACCGCCTGGTCGCGCTCGGACTGGAGGACCTGTCCCGATGACGAGACTGCTGGCCCGGTTGCTGATCGCGGTGCTCTGCCTGGGCACGACGACGGTCCTCCTGGAGGGCCCGGCGTTCGCCCACGGCCAGCTCGTCGAGTCGACCCCGGAGAAGGGCGGCACCCTCGCCGAGGCGCGCCAGACCCTCACGATGTGGTTCACCGAGGCGCCGCCGCGCAACGCCCACTTCACCGTGACCGCCCCCGGCGGCGAGCGCGTCGAGCGTCAGTGGCTCGTCGGGGCGACCAAACGCCTCGACGAGCCGGTCACGGAGCTGTTCCTGATCGACGGCAAGTGGGAGCCGCGCCTCTACCACGAGGGCTACTCGGTCGAGCTGCCCGTGGCCTACTGGCCCAAGGTCGGCGAGTACACGGTCGAGTACCTGTCGATCGCCAGCGACGGCGAGGAGGTCAAGGGCAAGCTCGAGTTCACCTACGCGGGCAAGCCGACCAAGGCGCCCGGCGACTGGACCGAGCCGACCGCCGGCCCCGACCCCGGCCTGCTGGCCGCGATCGAGGCGGCGCACTCGCAGAAGGACCAGCAGCCGGTGACGCTGCCGACCACCGACACCCAGACCGTGACGACGGCCGCGCCCACCGTGGCCCCGTCGCCGGTGGCCGCGCCCGACACGGGCGACGACAGCCCGCTGGTCTGGCTGATCCCGGTCGTGCTGGGCGCGGGCGTGATCGTCCTGCTGGCGCGGGCGATGCGGCGTCCACCCGCGAAGAAGACCAGCAGGTCGGGGAACCCCGCGAAGAACAACCGGCCCAAGGCCGGCGCGAAGAAACGTTGACTGGAGAACCGATGAGACACCTCGCCGCGCTGCTCGTGGCGGTCATGGCCCTCACGGGTTGTGCCACCGGGGGCCCGGCCGCCGCGGTGGGCCCGATCAAGGAGATCACGATCACGATCTCCGGCAAGAAGGTCACCCCGCCGCCCGGCCGGATCGAGGTCCGGCTCAACCAGGGCGTCAAGCTCACCGTGACCAGCGACGTCGCCGACGAGGCCCACGTCCACGGCTACGACAAGGCCGCGACGCTGCTGCCGAACCACCCCTCGGTCATCTCGTTCCTGGCCGACGAGACCGGGCTGTTCGAGGTGGAGACGCACGACCAGGGCCTCCAGCTCTTCCAGCTCGTGGTGAGCTGATGCTGCTGGCCCACGGGGTCGGCGGCCGGCAGGACCTGCCCATCCCGTTCTCCGCCGCGCTGATCGGCGCGATCGTCTGCCTCGTGGTGTCGTTCGCCGCGCTGGGGTTCCTGTGGCGGGAGCCCCGGCTCGGCCTCGGGCTCGGCGACGCCCGCCCGCTGCCGAGGTTCCTGCAGTGGCGGGCGCCCGAGTGGGTGTGGCGGGCGGTCGGGCTGGTCGCGACGGCGTACTTCCTGATCGGCTTCTTCGGTCCCGACGACGCCGACAACCCGGTGGCCGGGGTGGTCTACGTCCTGTTCTGGGTCGGGCTGGTGCCGCTGTCGCTGGTCTTCGGCGGCGTGTGGCGGCTGTTCAACCCGCTGCGCACGGTCGTCCTGCTGATCCGGGGCGACCGGGCGCCGCGCCCGCTGCCCGAGCGGCTCGGCTACTGGCCGGCCGCCGCCGGGTTGTTCGCCTTCGTCTGGCTGGAGCTGGTCGCCCCCGGGCGCGTCACCCTGCCGGTCATCGGCGGGTGGCTTGCCCTGTACGCCCTCGCGATGCTCGCCGGCGGCCTCGTCTACGGCGTGCGGTGGTTCGACAAGGGCGACGCCTTCGAGGTCTACAGCGACCTGGCCGGGCGGCTCTCCCCGGTCGCCCGCCGCGACGACGGCGTGCTGGTCTGGCGCAACCCGCTCGACGGCATGACCACCCTGCGGCCCGCGCCGGGCCTGGTCGTGCTGGTCATCGTGCTGCTGGGCTCGACCATGTACGACAGCGTCTCCAACGCGCCGGTCTGGGTCAGGTTCGTCCAGGAGAACAGCCTGCCCTCACCCGTGCTGGGCACGGCCGGGCTGGTGTCGGTGATCCTGCTCGTCCTGGGCGCCTACCTGCTGGCCACCCGGCTGGCGGGTCGGCGCGGCATGGGGGAGCAGGGCCGGACCGCGGGCGAGATCGCCCACTCGATCGTGCCGATCGCGATCGGCTACGTCGTGGCCCACTACTTCACCCTGTTCCTGTACGAGGGCCAGCGCACCCTCGCCCTGCTGTCGGACCCCCTGATGACGGGCGCCAACTGGCTCGGGACGGCGGACTGGACGGTCCAGTCGGCGTTCCTGACCCCCGCCGCCGTGGCCATGCTCCAGGTGACCCTGATCGTCATCGGCCACGTCCTGGGCACGGCCCTGGCCCACGACCGGGCGCTGGTGCTGTTCCCCAGGCGCACGGCCGTGGCCGGCCAGGTGCCCCTGCTGGTGCTGATGGTCGTCTACACCGTCACGGGGCTGATGCTGCTGTTCGCCGCCTAGGGTCCGTCAGGAGAACTTCGTCTTCGGCCGGGGCTCCAGCTCGCCGTCGACGTAGATGTCGACCTTCTCGTTGTAGAAGGCGACCAGGCCGGCGACCTTCTGGCTCTCGGGCAGCGGCGTCCGGTACGACCAGGCGAGGTCCTTGCCCCCGTTGACCGACCAGTACTCGGCCGACCCCTTGTAGGGGCAGTGCGTGACGGTGTCGGTGGCCTCCAGGAGGTCGAACCGCACGTCGGTCTTGGGCAGGTAGTACCGCGCCGGCAGCCCGGTCTCGAAGAGGATGCGCCCGTTCCGGGAGTCGGCGACGGTCTGCCCGCCGACCTCGACCCGGATGTGCCGCGACGAGGGCAGGATGTCCACCCGCGTGTACGGGTCGCGGGGGTGGACGAAGACCTCCTCGTCCTCCTCGAACCAGGCGTCCATGGCGTCCCACTCGAAGCGGACGTGGTCGCGGATCTCCTCGATCGGCGAGTCGGCGTAGACGAGCGCCGGGGCCTCCCTGCCGCCGGACGTCACCGTGTAGAGGGTGGCGTCGCCGCGCGAGGGCGAGTGCGGCCCCGCGCCCGCCTCCTTGAGCACGCCGGGCACGACGTCCTTGATCGGGATGTAGTACGTCGGATAGTAGGGCGCCTCCCAGACCATCAGCGCCGCGGTGGTGTCGGCCACCGGCTGGCCTCCGAGATAAACGCGCAGACGTTTGGCCGTCGGCTCCAGCCTGACTCGGCCTCTGGTTGTCGTCATACCGGCGGAAACCGTGCCGGAGGGGGCGGTATTCCGGGGCCGCGCGGCCCGAAATCTTCATCTTTTCAGCGGGCCGGAACGGCCGTCGGCGCAGGCAGGCGGTCCGGATCACGAACACGGCGCGCCGGGCTCTTGACGATCGAGGTTTCCGGCGTGTTTGCTTCGATCGCTCAGCTCACAATGTTAGCGCTCACATTGTGAACCCCCGGCTCCCGCGAGAGGTTGATCATGTCTACTGGGAAACGATTACTCACCATGGCGCTCGGGGCCGTCACCGTGCTCGCCCTTCTCGTGGGCATCCGGACGACGGCCGCCCAGGCGGAGTCCAACGGCGGGGTGCGCGTCATGCCCCTCGGCGACTCCATCACCGAGGGCACCCAGGTGCCCGGCGGCTACCGCATCGGGTTGTGGCAGCGGCTGGCATCGGCCCGCTACACCGTCGACTTCGTCGGCTCCCAGTTCAACGGGCCGGGCTCGCTCGGCGACCACGACCACCAGGGACACCCCGGCTGGCGCATCGACCAGATCGACGCCAACATCGCCGGCTGGCTGCGCACCCAGAACCCGCGCACCGTGCTGCTCCACATCGGCACCAACGACATCCTGCAGAACTACAACGTGTCCTCCGCGCCCTCGCGGCTCTCCACGCTGGTCGACCGGATCACCGCGACGGTCCCCAACGCCGATGTGTTCGTCGCCACCATCATCCCGCTGTCGAACTCGGGTCAGAACGCCGCGGTCCGCACGTTCAACGCCACCATCCCGGACATGGTCTGGAGCAAGGTCTCCGCGGGCAAGCGGGTGCACCTGGTCGACATGTACAGCAAGCTGACCACGTCCGACCTGATCGACGGCATCCACCCGACGGCGGGCGGCTACGACAAGATGGCCGCCGCCTGGTACGCGGCCCTCCAGTCGGTCCCCGGCACCATCGGCACTCCGGGCGTCGGCCCGAGCCCGACCCCCTCCCCGTCCCCGTCGGGGACGAGCGCCATCCGCGGCGCCGCCTCCGGCCGGTGCGTCGACGTGACGGGCGTCTCCCAGGCCAACGGCGCCCGCGCGCAGATCTGGGACTGCAACGGCCAGTCGAACCAGCAGTGGACCGCCACCTCCTCGGGCGAGCTGCGCGTCTACGGCACCAAGTGCCTGGACGTCAACGGCGCCTCCACCGCCGACGGCGCCCAGGTGATCATCTGGGACTGCAACGGCCAGAACAACCAGAAGTGGCGCTTCAACTCCGACGGCAGCATCACCGCCGTCGGCGCCGGCAAGTGCCTCGACGCCCCCAACAACTCGACGGCCAACGGTGTGAAGCTGCAGACCTGGTCGTGCAACGGCGCCGCCAACCAGCGCTGGAGCCGCTCCTGACGGTTCAGCGGCGGCACCGCACCTCCGTGCGGGTGGTCGTGGCGGTGCCGTCGACGAGGCGGTGGACGTAACAGGCCCCGGCGGGCGGCTCCCGTCCGGCCACCACGATCGCGAGCCCCTCCTTCGTGAGACGGTCGAGGGGCTCGTGATCGGCGGGCGCGTCGAGGAGCAGGATCTGCGGGTTGGCCATCAGGGCCCGCCCCACGGCGGCGGCCTGGTGTTCGGTGAGGGAAAGCGCCGCGGCGTGCGCGCGGCGCTTTTCCCGCAGGTACGGATAGAGCTCGTAGACCCGGCTGAGGGTCCAGGGGCCGGGGGCTCCCCAGCGCGCGCCGACCAGGAGGTTCTCCTCCACGGTGAGCGACGTGAACAAACGATGATTCTGCGGCATCAGACACAGACCACGGGCTTTCCGCCATTCAGGACGTTCCCGGGTGATGTCGGTGTCGTTGAAACGAATCGTCCCGTTCGTGGCGGGGTGCAGGCCGACGACAGTGCGCAGCAGCGTCGTCTTGCCCGAGCCGGGGCCGCCCACGATCGCGTGGTGTTCTCCCTGCTCAACCCGTATCGTGACGGCGCGGATCGCGCACGCGGTGCCATATCCGGCGGACAGTGCGGTGACTTCCAGTACGGCCTTCATTTGCGGTCAATTGTGAGAATTGCGGCGCGCTTTCGTCTTGTACCTAACGGCACACGACTTGACGCAGAGCGCACCGGGTCCCAATCTGCACACATGCTCTATATCGCTCACACTGCGGGCGTGCCCGTCGAGGAGCGTCAGGATTTCTGGCAAGATGTCGTTTCTTCGGCGTTTGTACCGCTTGAAGCAGTTTTTTCGGAAGACTGTTTTGAAGGAAAACTCCGGTCCACCTCGCTGGGCCCGATCGACGTGATCGACGTCGGCGCGACCGCCCACCAGGCCCGCCGCACCCCGAGGCTCGTGACGGCCGCGCCGTCCGACAACCTGAAGCTCGGCCTGATCGTGAGGGGCCGCGGCCGGCTGGAGCAGGGCGGCCGGCAGGCCGTCGTCGAGACCGGCGAGATGGCCGTGTACGACACCGACCGCCCCTACTGGCTCGACTTCGACGTGCCGACCCGCATGGTCGTGCTGCTGTTCCCGCGCGCCATGCTCGGCCTGCCGCACGACCGGGTCGACGAGGTGACCGGCAGGTCGATCCCCGGCTCCGCCGGCCTCGGCACCCTCGTCGCGCCGTTCCTGCTCCGCCTCGCGGGCCACCTCGACGACGTCGAGGTGCGCGACGCCACCCGGCTGGCCGGCAACGTCGTCGACCTGGTCGCGACCATGCTCGCCGACCGGCTCGACCTGCCCCCGGCCGACCCCGACGCCGCGCGGCGGGCGATGCTGCTGCGCATCACGTCGTACATAGAAGCGCACCTGGGCGAGCCCGGCCTCGACCCGGCGCAGATCGCGGCCGCCCACTACATCTCCACCCGCTACCTGCACAAACTGTTCAGCGCCGAGAGCACGACGGTGGCCGCCTGGATCCGCACCCGCCGCCTGGAACGCTGCGTCCGCGACCTGCGCGACCCGCTCCAGGCGGCCCGCCCGGTCAGCGCGATCGGCGCGCAGTGGGGCTTCGCGGACGCCTCGCACTTCAGCCGCCTGTTCAAGGCCGCCTACGGCCTCTCACCCCGCGACTACCGCTGTGCGGTGGGCGAGGACGGAGTCGCGGATCTCACCCGCCCTGATCGCCGTGGTCGACAGCAGGGTTGAGGTCAGCCCGTGGGAGTGCTCGGTGCCGCCCTGGAGGTAGACGCCGGCGCGCACGGTCGAGGCGAACTGGACGCGGTGGTCGCGGCTCACCCGGAGCGCGTCCTCGTCGTCGCGCAGGCACAACTTGCCGGTCTCGCCCAGCAGTGCGGCCACGTCGTGGGGGCGGTAGCCCGTCGCGTGGACCAGGACGTCGGCCTCGATCGTGACGTGCTCGCCGGTCGGCAGGTATTCGACGGTCACCCGCAGGCCGCCGGGGCCCTCCTCGACGTCGCGGATGCGCGAGACGTTGAGCATCTGCAACCGCTGGTGCCCGTGCACCTTCTCGCGGTACATGGTGGCGTACAGGGCCTGGATCAGCTCCATGTCGACCACGGAGTAGTTGGTGCTGCGGTGGTAGTCGACGAGCGACTGCTTCACCTCGGCGGGGGCGGTGAAATAGACGTCGACCGCGTCGGGGTCGAAGATGCGGTTCGCGAACGGGCTGTCGTCGGCGGGGGTGTAGCCGTATTTGGCGAAGACGGCGCAGACCTCGGCGTCGGTGAACGTCCGGTGGAGGTAGTCGACCGCCTCGGCGGCGCTCTGGCCCGCGCCGAGCACTAACGCGCGGGCGACGCGCTCGCCGCCGGCCACCTTCTCGGCCACCTTCGGCACCAGCCCGCTGGTGTGCCAGACCCGGTCCGACAGGACCGTCCCGGGCGGCAGGTGCGGCTCCAGGCCGACCGCCACCGACAGGTTCCTGGCCCGGCGCACCCGGCCGTCGGAGGTGATCACGTCGAAGTAGCGGATCTCGCCGTCCTCCTTGACGCCCTTCACCGCGGTCACCTCGGCCGAGTAGGTCACCGCGTGCGCCATCCGCGCCGCCGCCCACTCGAAGTAGTCGTGGAACTCGGCGCGGAGCGGGAAGAGGGTCTTCTGGTTCAGGAAGTCGACCAGGCGGCCCTTGTCCCGCAGGTAGCAGAGGAAACTGAACTCGCTGGCCGGATTCCGCATCGTGACCAGGTCCTTCGGAAAGGAGACCTGCATCGTCGCGTCGTCGATGAGCATGCCCCGGTGCCAGCCGAACCGCGGCTGTTTCTCCAGGAAGGCGGCGGCCATCCTGTCCGATGGCGCGGCCTGCGCGTTGTGTTCCTCGATGGCTATGGCCAGTGCCAGGTTCGACGGCCCGAATCCGATCCCCAGAACGTCGTAGACCATCGTGGTCACGCGATCGCCTCCCTTGTTGCTCGTATGGTAAATAAGGTTAGCCTTACCTTGCAATATTGGCCGACGGAGAGGGAGCCCCCACCATGCGGGTCGTCATGTTCGGACACCAGACCTGGGGGCACCGCACCCTGCGGGCGCTGCTGGAGTCGTCGCACGAGGTGGTGCTGGCGGTGACCCATCCGAAGAGCGACCACGCGTACGAGAAGATCTGGGACGACAGCGTCGCCGACCTGGCCGTCGAGCACGACGTTCCGGTGCTCCTGCGGAACCGGCCCACCGACCCCGAATTACTGCAGGCCGTGAAGGACGCCCAGCCCGACGTCATCGTGGCCAACAACTGGCGCACGTGGCTGCCCCCGGAGATCTACGACCTGCCCCCGCACGGCACCCTGAACGTGCACGACTCGCTGCTGCCGAAATACGCCGGATTCTCACCCATCATCTGGGCCCTCATCAACGGCGAACCGGAGGTCGGCGTCACCGCCCACCGGATGACCGAAGACCTCGACGCGGGCGACATCCTCCTCCAGCGCTCGGTCCCGGTGACCCCCACGTCGACGGCGACCGACCTCTTCTTCGCGACCGTCGACCTCATCGCCCCGATCGTCCACGAGGGCCTCGACCTCATCGAGTCGGGCAGGGCGATCTGGACACCCCAGGACCGTTCGCAGGCGTCCTTCTTCCACAAGCGCGCGATCGACGACAGCCGCATCGACTGGACGTGGCCGGCGGAGGACCTGGAGCGCCTCGTGCGGGCCCAGTCCGATCCGTACCCGAACGCCTTCACGTTCTGGAAGGGCGAGCGGGTGCGCGTCCTGGAGGCGTCGGTGTCCGAGGGGAACTACGGCGGCACGCCGGGACGGGTGTTCATCCGCGAGGGCGACGGAATCGTCATCGTGGCGGGGCGCGAGGCGCGGTCGGGCCGCCTTCCCGGGCTCGCGATCAGGAAGGTCCGGCTCGACGACGGGACGGAACTCGCGGCGACTGAGTACTTCCGCACGATGGGCGGCTACCTCGGCTGACTGTGCCCTCTCGGCGGAGTCATTCGGCGGACGACGGGCCGGTTTCGAAGCCGGGTGAGTTAGTCGGTGAGGGCCGCGATCGGCACGGTGGTTCCGTAGCGGACGGCCGGAGCGATGGCCTGGGGCGCGTCTCCACGCTGCCCGGCCGTGGTCACTGCGGACGGAGACCCCTTCGGGTTTCCCGTCATGACATGCCGCAGCGCCTGTCGACTTCGACGCAGGCTCTAGCGGGCCGAGACTGTGAGCTTCGCCTTGGGAAGGCGCAATAAGCGGTACGGGCGGCGGCGCCACCTATGGTGACTTCATGCGGAGCGACTGGAGGTGTGAACTCCTTGGGGGGACCCATGGCAGCTTCACGGTGTACCCGGTCGCCCCGTTTGATGAGGTGGCCGGCAACGACAGGCTGCAGCTGAAGTATCGGTGTGAAGAAGGCGCGAGCGAGTTTGCGGAGGCCTTCCGGGCAGCCCTCTCCTCACGCCGTTACCTGCAAGTCTTGGGGCGAGCAAACCGCGGACTGGGCGACTGGTTCCAACTATGGGGCAAGGTCCGTAGGCGTCCTCCATCGACATGTGGTGATTGCGGCAGTTTCGCGCTGGAGTCGTCTCTAGCGGAGTTCCGCCGCGTCCATGGGGCGGTGTTGAGGCACCGCCACTCGTGGCTGACGTCGCTTCGCGATCTTCGCCAGGAGCGGAGGGAAGTCCCGCACTTCGAGGCCCTTCAGGTGGACGGGCTGTTCGAAGGTGAACTGCCGTCGCTCGTCCATCGCTGCGCGGCTTCACATTTCGGTTACAGATTCAGGCGTGCGAGGCGTGTCGACCATCACGAGATGTTGGTCCGGCTCCTCACTCGCGTCGTCCGGATCGTCAGGCTGCTTCGCAAGCTGGTGACCGCGCATTTTCGTCTCCTGGCTCAACTACCGAGGTTCGGTCTGCTGGTGAGAGCCGTCATGCTCAGGTTCGGTCATCGTCACGATGGCGATGACCACCTGCGTCTTCCGCTGCGCCGATTCGTGTTCACGGCGGGGAGAGCGACGACCATCTGACCGATCGCGCTCCCTGCTTTCTGCGGAAGACCGGGAGTTGAGTTCGAATGGACGTCTTCCTCCGCGTGCTGGCGGAGATGGCTCCTGCGGCGGGATGGGCCGCCGCACTACTGGCGACGGTGGTCGCCGCGTTCGTGTTGTACGTCGGGGTCGCCATGGCGGCCACCCTGCTGAGCGGGGACCGGGAGACGGCCAGGGTCCGTTACCGGGTCTTCGCCGACCTGCTGGAGCTGTTCCGCAGGCGGCCGAAATGACCGCGGTCGAGCCCCGCCGCCGTCGTGGCCGGCCGCCGTGCTGCCCGCCCGATGTGGCGTTGCGGGTCCTCGCACTGCGTGATCAGGGGTTGAGCCTGGCCGCCATCAGCCGCGTCCTCAACGAGGAGGGGGTACGGACCCCGGCGGGCGGCCGGTTCTGGCAGAAATCCCACGTGGATCGGCTGTTGCACACGCTGCACGCCAGAGAACTGCGCGAGGACCCGTCATGACGTGTGGTGGCGGCCCATCGGGATCACGAGCGGGGTGCCGCTCACCGGGTCGGTCGTCACCTGGCAGCGCAAATCGAAGACCTCGGCCACGTTCTCGGCCGTGATGACGTCGGCCGGGTCGCCCTCGGCCACGATGCGGCCGCCCTTCATGGCGATCACGTGGTCGGCGTAGCGGCATGCCTGGTTGAGGTCGTGCAGGACCATCACGATCGTGCGGCCCTCGTTGCGGTTCAGGTCGTGGATGAGGTCCAGGACGTCGATCTGGTGCGCGAGGTCCAGGTACGTCGTCGGCTCGTCGAGGAGCAGCACCGGCGTGCCCTGCGCGACCGCCATCGCGATCCACGCCCGTTGCCGCTGGCCGCCCGACAACTCGTCGACCGCCCGCCCGGCCAGGTCGGCGATGCCCGTGGCGGCCAGTGCGTCGTGGACGGCCATCTCGTCGGCCTTGGACCACTGCCGCCACCACGTCTGGTGCGGCGACCGTCCCCGGGTCACCAGGTCGAGCACGGTCAGGCCCTCGGGCGCGGTCGGTCCCTGCGGCAGGATGCCCAGCCGCCGGGCCAGTTCGCGCGTCGGGATCGAGTGCAGCGCCCGCCCGTCGAGTTCCACGGCCCCCTTCCGAGGGGAGAGCAGCCGGGCCAGGGCGCGCAGCAGGGTCGACTTGCCGCACGCGTTCGCGCCGACGATCGCGGTGATGCGGCCCGGGGGCACCTTCACGTCGAGGTCGTCGACGACGATGCGCTGGTCGTAGGCGAGCTGGAGGCCGCCGGCCTGGAGTTCGGGAATCATCACGTTCAGCCTCCTGAGCCCGCGCGGTTGGCGCGGATGAGCAGCCAGAGCAGAATCGGGGCACCGAGGACGCCGGTGACGATGCCGACCGGGAGTTCCATCGGGAACAACCGGGCGGCGGCGAGGTCGGAGCCGACCACGAACAGCGCGCCGGTCAGGCCCGCCGCGAGCGGGGGAGGCCAGGCGGTGCCGGCCAGCCGCTGGGCGATCTGGGGGGCGGCCAGGGCGACGAAGGCGATGGGGCCGCCGGCGGCGGTGCCGAAGGCGACCAGGCCGACGCCGGTGACGAGCAGGGCGAGCCGGACGAACTGCACGCGGGTGCCGAGGCCGATCGCGACGTCGTCGCCCAGCTGGAGGGTGCGGGTCAGGCGGCCGAGCGCCAGGGCCGCCGGGACCAGCACGGCCATGGTGAGCGCCAGCGGCAGCGCCTGCGACCAGTCGCGGCCGTTGAGGTTGCCGGTGAGCCAGCCGAGGGCGGCGTGCGCCTGGAACTGCATGCCGCGGGCGACCAGGTAGTCGGTGGCGGAGGTGGCCATCCACTGGAGGCCGATGCCGACCAGGATGATGCGGTAGCCGGTGGTGCCGCGCCGCCAGGCCAGGACGTACACGAGAGCGGCCATGACGAAGGTGCCGAGCAGGCCGAGGACCTGGGTGCTGACGGTGCTCGTCCAGCCGAAGACGATGCCGGCCACCACGGCGGTGCCGGCGCCCTGGGTGAAGCCGATCATGTCGGGGCTGGCCAGCGCGTTGCGGGTCATCGTCTGGAAGATCGCGCCCGACAGTCCGAACGCGAAGCCGACCAGCACGCCCACGACCGCGCGCGGCAGGCGCAGTTCCTGGACGATCAGCAGGGTGCCCGGGTCGCCGATGCCGACGACGGCCTTCAGCGCCTCGGTGAACGTGATGGGGAAGTCGCCCATCGACACCGCCCAGGCCACCGCGAGGAAGGTGGCCGAGGCCAGCGCGGTGCAGACGGTGATCAGGCGGGGGCGCAGTTGTCCGGAGAGGGGCGGCAGGGCGAGCCGGAAGTGCGCGCCGGACTTGGGGGAGAGGGTTTTGGTCGCCACGTCACACCTCGGCCAGCTTGCGGCGGCGGACCAGCATGATGAAGAACGGCCCGCCCAGGAACGCGATGAGCACGCCGGCCTGCACCTCGGTCGGTTTGGCGATCAGGCGTCCGGCGATGTCGGCCACCAGCAGCAGCGCCGGGGCGATGAGCGCCGAGAGCGGCAGCAGCCAGCGGTGGTCGGGGCCGAGCCCGGCCGCCTGGGCCAGCGCGCGGGCCACGTGGGGCACGACCAGGCCGATGAAGACGACCGGGCCGATCGCGGCGACGGCCGCGCCGGTCAGCAGCATGATGGCGACCACTCCCTGGGTGCGGACCAGGGCCAGGTTGCGCCCCAGTGAGGTGGCCACGTCGTCGCCGAGCGCGAGGCTGTTGAGCGCGGGGGCCGAGGCGAGCGCGAGCACCGCGCCGATCACCACGAACGGGAGGATCTGGACGGCCACGTCGCCGTTCAGCCCGGCCAGCGACCCGGCCGACCAGAAGCGGTAGCGGTCGAGCGCCTCGACGTCCATGAGCACCATCGCGCTGGTCACCGAGCCGAGGAACGCGGTCACCGCGATGCCCGCCAGGGCGAGCTTCACGGGCGTGAGGCCCGAGCGGCCCATGCGGCCCAGCACGAACACGACCACGCTGGCCGCCGCCGCGCCGAGCAGGGCGAACCAGATGAAGCCGTAGAGGGTGCCGATGCCGAAGGCGACGATCGAGACGACGATGCCGAACGACGCGCCCGCGCTGACGCCGAGCAGGCCGGGGTCGGCGAGCGGGTTGCGGGTGAGCGCCTGCATGAGGGTGCCGCCCAGGCCGATGGCGACGCCGGTGGTCAGGCCGATGGCGGTGCGGGGGCCGCGCACCGACCACACGATGTTCTCGACGTTCGACGGCACCGGGTCTCCGGTGAGGGCCCCGACGACCTGGCCGAGGGGGATCGCGACGGCGCCGAGGGCGAGCGAGAGCAGGCAGACGAGGACGAGCAGGGCGACCAGCAGGGTCAGCAGCACCGCCGGCCGGACCCCGGGGGGTGACTTACTGGGAGTAACTGAACCGATCGCCACGAATCCTCATCTTAGGTTAGGCAGCCCTTAACTCTAGCGCCCGGGTTTAGGTAGCCTTTCCCGAGAACTTAGGTAATGCTTACCTTGGTAGTAGCGTTTATGGTTTGGGAGGCTCGGTCTTTCGTGTCCGCTATCGATCAGTCGGCGGCTTTCTGGCGCCAGCGCCTGACCCCTCTTCCTCAGCGGCTCGCTCTCCCGGTGGACACGGCTCTCCCGCCCGGACCCCGGCACGCCCGGGAGTCGTCGCCCGCCGTCCCGGAGGCGACGGGGCTGGCCGCCGTCGCGGCCCTGCTGCACCGCTACGGCGCCGCCACCGACTTACTGATCGGGTACGACACCCTCCCGCTCCGCCTGACCGTCACGGGGGCCACCCCCTTCACCGATCTTGTACGCAGCGTCACCGCCGCCCTGGAGGAGGCCCGCGCCCACGGCCGCCCGGAGGACCTCCCCGAGGTCGCCGTCGCGGTGGGCCCGTGGCCGACGGACGTCGCCCTCACGGTGACCTTCGACGACGGCGGCGTCGTCTTCGACGGCCCCGGCGACCCCGCCCACCTCGCCACCCTGCTCGCCGACGCGCTCGCCCGCCCCGAGACCCCGGTCGCCGACCTCGACCTCCTCCCCGCCGGCGAGAAGGCGCGCATCCTCGACGGCTGGAACCCGACCACGCACGCCGTGCCACTGCGCACGTGGCCCGCCATGTTCGCCGACCAGGTCGCCGCCCGCCCCGACGAGGTCGCGCTGGTCTTCGAGGACGAGTCGCTCACCTACGCCCAGCTGAACGCGCGCGCCAACCGCATCGCGCACGCGCTGATCGCCCGCGGCGCGGGCCCCGAGACGGTCGTCGCGCTCGCGGTGCCGAGGTCGCTCGACCTGATCGTCGCCGAGGTCGCGGTGCTCAAGTCGGGCGCCGCCTACCTGCCGGTCGACACCGACTACCCGCCCGACCGGGTCGCCTACATGCTCCAGGACGCCAAGCCGGTCTGCATGGTGACCACCACCGAGACCGCCGAACCGGGCAGCCTGGTGCTCGACGCGGCGGAGGTCGTACAGGAGCTGGAGAACAGGCCGGCCACCGACCCGGTGACCGATCTGCGGGTGGACCACGCCGCCTACGTCATCTACACCTCCGGCTCCACCGGCAAGCCCAAGGGCGTCGTGTTGTCGCACGCCGGGGTCGCCAAGCTGGTCGCCACCCAGGTCGAGCGGTTCGGCATCGGGCCGCACAGCCGGGTGCTGCAGTTCGCCTCGCCGTCGTTCGACGTCGCGTTCTGGGACCTGTGCCTCGGCCTGCTCTCGGGCGGCCGCCTGGTCGTGGTGCCGTCGGAACGCCGGGTGCCCGGACGCCCGCTGGCCGACTACGCGCACGCCAACGACATCACCTTCATGATCCTGCCGCCCGCGCTGCTCGACGCGATGCCCGCCGACGTGGTCCTGCCCCCGGCGACGCTGCTCGCCGGCACCGAGCGCGTCTCGCCCGAACTGGTCGGCCGCTACGCGCGCGGCCGGATGATGTTCAACGCCTACGGCCCGACCGAGGCGACCACCAACTCCACGCTCGGCCTCTGCGACCCGGACATCGCCCCCGGCTCGATCGTGCCGATCGGCGTGCCCGACCCGGGCACCCGCGCCTACGTCTTGGACGACCGCCTGAAGCCGGTCCCGGCGGGCGTCCCCGGCGAGCTCTACCTGGCGGGCGAGGGCCTGGCCCGCGGCTACCTCGGCCGCCCCGCGCTGACCGCCGAACGTTTCGTCGCCGACCCGTTCGGCGGCCCGGGGGAGCGCCTCTACCGCACCGGCGACCTGGTCAGATGGCGCTCCGACGGCCGCCTGGAGTTCCTCGGCCGGGTCGACTCCCAGGTCAAGATCCGCGGCTTCCGCATCGAACCCGGCGAGATCGAGTCGGTGCTGCGCGCCCACCCGGCCGTCGAGCAGGCCGCCGTCGTGGTCCGCGAGGACCGCCCCGGCGACCGCCGCCTGGCGGCCTACGTGGTGCCGTCGCTCGACGAGGGGGCCAGCGTCGAGGAGTGGAAGGACCTGCACGAACTGCTCTACTCCGCCTCGGCCGGCGACGGCTTCGCGGGCTGGAACAGCATGTACGACGGCCTCCCGATCCCCCTGGAGGAGATGCGCGAATGGCGCGAGGCGACCGTCGAGCGCATCGCCTCCCTTGCTCCGAAGCGGGTCCTGGAGATCGGCGCGGGCAGCGGCCTGATCCTCGACCGGATCGCGCCGACGGCCGACGTCTACTGGGCGACGGACCTGTCCGAGGAGGCGATCCGGGCGCTGGGGGACCGGCTCGACCCGGCGCTGGCCGGCAAGGTGCATTTGCGCGCTCAGCCCGCCGACGACGTGACCGGTCTACCTTCGGGTTACTTCGACGTCGTCGTGGTGAACTCGGTGGCGCAGTACTTCCCCGACGCTGCCTACCTGGAGCGGGTGATCCGCGGCGCGGCGACGCTGCTGGCCCCCGGCGGGGCGGTGTTCGTCGGCGACGTCCGCAACCTGCGGCTCCTGCGCACCCTGCGCGCCGCCGTGGAGACGCGCCGCAACCCCGACGACAAACAGGCGATCCGCGCGGCGACGGACCGGTCGGTGGCATGGGAGGGCGAACTCCTCCTCGACCCCGACTTCTTCGCTCAGCTCGACGGCTTCACGGCGGACATCCGGGTCAAGCGCGGCCGCTTCCACAACGAACTCACGCGCTACCGCTATGACGTGGTCCTCCGGGTGGGCGTCGCCGAGCCGGCCGCCCAGCGAACCATCCGCTGGACGGGCCCGGACCTCACCCTGGCGGACGGCCTGCGCGTAACCGGCATCCCCAACGCCCGCCTGACCACCGACCTCACCGCCCTGTACGCCATCGACGACACCAGCCGCCCAGCAGCCGCCGACGGCGTCGACCCCGAAGACCTGCACACCCTCGCCGAGGCGCAGGGTCTCCAGGTCGCGATCACCTGGGACGCCCAGGCGGACGACGGCTCCCTGGAAGCGCTCTTCACCCGGCCGCCGACCGGCAGCGACACCCTCACCGACCTCCAGGTGGCGGGTGGCTCGCCGGTCTACCGGTCTTCCGGTGGGTTCCCGCTCGCCAACCGGCCCGCGTCCTTCCGGGACGTGCAGGCGCTCATGCGGATCCTGCGGGCGCACGCGGCCGAATGGCTGCCCGACTACATGGTCCCGGCCGCGTTCACGCCGCTCGACCGGTTGCCCGTCACCGCCAGTGGCAAGATCGACGCCGCCGCGCTGCCCGCGCCCGACTACGCCGCGCTCAGCTCTGGACGCGCCCCTCGCGACCCCCGGGAAGAACTGCTCTGCGGGTTGTTTGCCGAGGCGCTCGGGGTGTCCGGTGTGACGATCGACGACGACTTCTTCGCGCTGGGCGGCGACAGCATCACCGCCATCCGGGTGCTCGCCGGCGCCCGTGCCGCCGGGTTGCGGCTGACCTCCCGCGACGTCTTCCGGCACCGCACGGTCGCCGCGCTGGCCGGCGTCGTGGCCGACGTCCAGGCCGAGAAGACCACGACGCTGGAGGTGCCCGAGGGAGCCGACGTCACCGGGCTCGACGTCGAGGAGCTGCTGCCGCTCAGCCCCCTCCAGGAGGGCTTCTACTTCCACTCGCTCGCCGACGACCACGACGCCTACGTCGTGCAGCAGGTCGTCGAGCTCGACGGCGACGTCGACCCCGAGCGGCTGCGCCGGGCGGCGGAGCGGCTGCTCGCCCGGCACGCGCCGCTGCGGGCCTGCTTCCGGCCGGGCGCCGACGGCCGTCCGGTGCAGGTGATCCGGCGTGAAGCGGTGCTGCCGTGGCGGGAGGCCACGCATGACGTCACCGCCGAGGAGCGGGCCCGGCCGTTCGACCTGGCCGACGCGCCGCTGCTGCGGTGCGCGCTGATCGGCGGCCGGAGGCTGGTGCTCACGTTCCACCACATCGTCGCCGACGGGTGGTCGCTGCCGGTGCTGCACCGCGAGCTGCTCGCGCTCTACGCCGATGAGGTGCTGCCGGAGGTCACCCCGTACAGAGAGTTCCTGCGCGGCCTCGCCGGGCGCGACGGCGAGGGCGCGCGGGCGGCCTGGGCGCACGCCCTGGCCGGGTTCGACGAGCCGACCCGCATGATCGACGCGCCGCCCGGACCGGTGGTCCCGGCGCACGTGCGGGTCGAGCTCGCCGAGGACGTCACCGAACGGCTCGCCGCGCGGGCCCGCCAGCTCGGCGTGACGCTGAGCACGGTCGTCCAGGGGGCCTGGGGGCTCCTCCTCGGCCGCACCCTCGGGCGCGACGACGTCGTGTTCGGCACCACCGTCTCCGGCCGCGACGCCGAGGTGGCCGGGATCGAGCACATGGTCGGCCTGTTCATCAACACGCTGCCGACCCGGTTCCGGTGGAGCCCGTCGGCGACGCTCGCCGACCTGCTGACCACGCTCCAGAACGACCAGGCCGCCCTGCTCGACCACCAGCACCTCGGCCTGGCCGCCGTCCAGCGGGCCGCCGGGCGCGCGGGCGGCGGGGAGCTGTTCGACACCCTGGTCGTGTTCGAGAACTACCCGTCCAGCAGCGGTCTGTCGGCCGGCGGGCTGCGGATCGCGGGCGCGGAGTTCCACGACACCGTGCACTATCCGCTCGCGCTGATCGTCAAGCCGGGCCGCCGCCTCGACCTGCGGCTGAAGTTCCACGACGGCCGGGTCCCGCGCGCCGCCGCGGAGGGGATCGCCGACCGGCTGGCCCGCCTGCTCACCGCCGTCGCCACCGACCCCGGCCAGCGGGTCGCCCGCGTCGACCTGGCCGAGGACGTCCGCCCCCAGCAGGGCGAAACCGTCGCGATCACGCCGACGACCTTGGCGGAACGCATCGCGGCCCAGACCGCCCTCACTCCGCACGCGCTCGCGGTCGTGTACGAGGACACCCGTCTCACCTACGCCGAACTCGACGCCCGCGCGACCGAACTCGCGGCCCGGCTGCACGCCGGGCGCGGCGACGTCGTCGCGGTGGCGGTGCCGCGTTCGGAGCAGCTGATGATCGCGCTCCTGGCGGTCGTGAAGTCGGGCGCGGCCTACCTGCCGATCGACACGGGCTATCCGGCCGACCGGATCGTGTACATGCTCGCCGACAGCGGGGCGACGACGGTGATCCGCGGCCGGGAACTAAATGTCGAAATGTCGGGCGGCGAAAGCCGCCCGACCCAGTCCCACGACGCTGACCCACACCCGGCAGTCGACGCTGATTTGCGGAAGGCCGCCGACCTTGTCCCGGGTCCCGAGCGCGATGCTGATCTGCAGGTGGCGGGCGGCGGTGTCCTGGACCCGACCCGTGAGTCTGACCTGCACACGGCGCACGACGCCCTGCCTGACACCGCCGGAGCGCGGCCCGGTGATCCCGCGTACCTGATCTACACCTCCGGCTCGACCGGCCGTCCCAAGGGGGCCGTCGTCTCCCACGCGGCCATCGTCAACCGCCTCCAATGGATGCAGGCCGCCTATCCGCTCCGCGCCGACGACAGGATTCTGCAGAAGACCCCCGCCAGTTTCGACGTCTCCGTCTGGGAGTTCTTCTGGGCGCTCTGCGAGGGCGCGGCCGTCGTCTTCGCCAAGCCCGACGGTCACCACGACCCCGCCTACCTCGCCGCCCTCATCGCCGCCGAGCGGGTCACCACGATGCACTTCGTGCCGTCGATGCTGGAGGCGTTCCTCGCCGCCCCGGAGATCACCGCCGACCCCGAATGGGCGAGGCCGCTGCGCCGCGTCTTCTCCTCCGGCGAGGCCCTCCCCGGCCAGGCGGCCCGCCGCTGGACCGACCTCACCCACGTCCCCCTGCACAACCTTTACGGCCCCACCGAAGCCGCCGTCGACGTCACCTTCCACCCGTACACGACCGACCAGAAGGATCTCACCGTCCCGATCGGCAAGCCCGTCTGGAACACCGGGCTCCGCGTCCTCGACACGTGCCTGCGGCCGGTTCCCGACGGGGTGCCCGGTGAGCTCTACCTGACCGGCGTCCAGCTCGCCATCGGCTACCACGCACGCCCCGGGCTGACCGCCGAAAGGTTCGTCGCCGACCCGTTCGAGGCCGGCCGGCGCATGTACCGCACCGGCGACCTCGTCGCCCGGCGGCCCGACGGCACCATCGACTATCTCGGCCGCACCGACCGGCAGGTCAAGCTCCGGGGCAACCGCATCGAGCTCGGGGAGGTCGAGGCCGCGCTCGCCGCCGTCGACGGCGTCACCCGCGCTGCGGTCACCATCCGGTCGAACACGCTGGTCGCCTACGTCGTGGGCGACGTCACCGAGGACGAGGTCCGCCGCGCCGTCACCGAGCGGCTTCCGGCCGCGATGACGCCCGGGGCGTACCTGATCATGGACGCCCTTCCCCTGACCCCCAGCGGCAAGCTCGACCGCGACGCGCTGCCCGCGCCCGAAGCGCGGCGGGCGGCGGCCCGCGCGGCGGGGAACCCCCGTGAGGAGCTGCTGACGGCGATCTTCGCCGAGGTGCTGAAGCTCGGCGACGTCGGCGCCGACGACGACTTCTTCCTGCTCGGCGGCGACAGCATCAGCTCGATCGGCGTCTCCAGCCGGGCCCGCGCGGCGGGGCTGGCCGTCAGCCCGCGTGACGTGTTCGTGCACCGCACCCCGGCCGCGCTCGCCGCCACGGCCGGGGCCGTGACCGGCACGGCGGCGGCCGTGTCGGAGTTCCGGCTCACCGAGGAGGAGCGGGCCAAGCTCGGCGACCTGGAGGTCTGGCCGCTCGCGCCCCTCCAGGAGGGGCTGTTCTTCCACTCGAACTTCGACGCGGGCGAGCTCGACGTCTACACCGTCCACGAGACCTTCGACCTCGACCGGCGGCTCGACCCCGACCGGTTGAGAGCCGCGATCGGGGCGCTGCTGGAGGCCACTCCGGGCCTGCGGGCCGGGTTCACCAGCGACGGGCTGCGCCAGCCGGTGCAGTTCATCGCCACCGACTACGAGATCCCGCTGGAGGTCCACGACGACCCCGAGGACCTCGACGAGCTCATGCGGGCCGAGCGCCTGAAGCGGTTCGACCTCGACCGGCCGATCCTGTTCCACGTGCTGCTGATCCGCCTGCCCGACCGCGACCGCCTCGTCATCGGCCGCCACCTGCTCCTGTGGGACGGCTGGTCGGCGTGGCTCTTCCTCGACCGGCTCTTCTCCCTGTACGCCGACCTCGACGCCCCCCTCGGCGCCGGCGGCTACCGCGACTACCTCACCTGGCTCGACGCCCAGGACACCGCCGTCGCGACCGCCGCCTGGCGGGAGGCGCTGAAGGGGCTCGACGAGCCGACCCTGCTCGCCCCCGGCGACCACGACCCGGTCATCCCCGAGCAGCTCGACCGCGACCTGCCCGGCAGCCTGCGCGACGTCGCCCGCAACCAGGGCCTCACCCTGAACACGCTGTTCACCACGGCCTGGGGACTCACCCTCGCCAGCGTGACCGGGCGCGACGACGTCGTGTTCGGCACCACCGTCGCCGGACGCCCCTCGGAGGTGCCCGACGTCGAGACCGTCATCGGCCTGTTCCTGAACACCGTCCCGGCCCGCATCGCCTTCGACCCGGCCGAGCCGGTCGGCGCGCTGCTGCGCCGGGTGCAGGACGAACGCCTCGCGCTGATGCCGCACGAGTGGCTCGGCCTCGGCGTCGTCCAGGCCGAGACGGGCCACCGCAGGCTGTTCGACACGCTGTTCGTCATGCGCGACGGCGACACCCGCGAACGCCTCGCCGACCTGCGCGACCGCTACGGCGCGACCGCGGTCGCCAACGTCGACGCCACGCACTACCCGGTCAACCTGATCGTCACCCCGGGCGACCCCACCCGGGTCACCCTGGCCTACCGCCCCGACCTGGTCACCGAGCGGTACGCCGCCGACCTCCTCGACCGGTTCGCCCGCATCGTCACCCGGCTGGCCGACGACGTCACGGCCCCCACGGGCCGCCTCGACCGCTCGCTCCCCGCCGAGCTCGCCGACCCGGGCGAGAACCGCGTCGACGAGCCGACTGACACGGTCGCCGACCTGCTGGCCCGGCAGGCGGAGCGCACCCCCGACGCCACCGCGCTGGTCTTCGGCGACGTCACCGTCACCTACGCCGAGCTCGACGCGAAGATCAACCGCATCGCCCGCCTGCTGATCGCCCACGGGGCCGCGCCCGAGGCCGTCGTGGCCCTCGGCCTGCCCCGGTCGATCGACATGGTCGCGGCGCTGTTCGCCGTGCTCAGAACCGGCGCGGCCTACCTGCCGCTGGAGCTCGACCACCCCGACGACCGCCTGGCGGCCATGCTCGACGACGCCCGTCCGGCCGTCCTGGTCACCACGCCCGAGGTGTCGGCCCGCATCACGACCGGCACGCCCAGGGTCCACCTCGACCGGCTCGACGACCACGCGGCCGACCCGGTCGAGGTCTCCTTCAGCCTCGACCACCCCGCCTACGTCATCTACACCTCCGGGTCGACGGGCCGCCCGAAGGGCGTCGTGACGCCCTACCGGGGCCTGACGAACATGCAGCTCAACCACCAGAGCGAGATCTTCGACCCGGCCGTCGCCTCGGCGGGCGGCCGGCGGCTGCGCATCGCGCACACGGTGTCGTTCGCGTTCGACATGTCGTGGGAGGAGCTCTTGTGGCTGGTCGAGGGCCACGAGGTGCACGTCTGCGACGAGGAGCTGCGCCGCGACGCGCTCGCGCTGGTCGCGTACTGCGAGGCGAACAGGATCGACGTCGTCAACGTCACCCCCACCTACGCCCACGTGCTGATCGACGAGGGGCTGCTGGAGGGGCACCGGCCGCCGCTGGTGCTGCTCGGCGGCGAGGCGGTCTCCGACCACGTGTGGTCGGTGCTGCGCGACACCGAGGGCACCTACGGCTACAACCTCTACGGCCCGACCGAGTACACCATCAACACGCTCGGCGGCGGCACCCACGACAGCGCCACCCCGACCGTCGGCACCCCCATCAGGGGCACCCGGGCGCACATCCTCGACGGCTGGTTGCGGCCGGTGCCCGAGGGCGTCGCGGGTGAGCTGTACATCTCCGGCATCGGGCTGGCCCGCGGCTACCTGCGCCGTCCCGGCCTGACCGCCGAACGGTTCGTCGCCGACCCGTTCGGGCTGCCCGGCGAGCGCATGTACCGCACCGGCGACCTGGTGCGGCGGCGTCCCGACGGCAACATCGACTTCCTCGGCCGCACCGACGACCAGGTGAAGATCCGTGGCTACCGCATCGAACCGGGCGAGGTGGAGAGCGCCCTGACCCGGCTGCCGCAGGTGGCCCAGGCCGCCGTGGTCGTCCGCGACGACCGCCTGGTGGCCTACCTCGTGCCCGCCCCCGAGCGGGACGCCGAGAAGAGGGCCGCCGAGAACGCCCAGATCGGCGAGTGGCAGGAGATCTACTCCGACGAGTACGAGGAGATCGGCACCGCCGTCTGGACCGAGGACTTCGCGGGCTGGGACAGCTCATACGACGGCACCCCGATCCCGCTGGAGCACATGCGCGAATGGCGCGAGGCGACGGTCGACCGCATCCGCTCGCTGAACCCCAGGAACGTGCTGGAGATCGGCGTCGGCTCCGGCCTGCTGCTCTCGAAGCTGGCCCCCGAGGCCGAGAGCTACTGGGCGACCGACTTCGCCGCCCCGGTCATCCGCAAGATCGGCGAAGACCTGAAGCGCGACCCCGCGCTGGCCGCGAAGGTCACGCTGCGGCACCAGGCGGCGAACGTCACCGACGGCCTGCCGCGCGGCTTCTTCGACACCATCGTCGTCAACTCCGTCATTCAGTACTTCCCGAGCCTCGACCACCTGACCGAGGTCATCCAGGGCGCGATGGCGCTGCTCAAGCCGGGCGGCGCGCTGTTCGTCGGCGACGTCCGCAACCTGCGGCTGAACCGGCACTTCCACGAGGCCATCCAGGCGGTGAAGGGCGGCGACGCCGACCGCAGCCTCGCCCTGGAGAAGGAGCTGCTGGTCGACCCCGACTACTTCACGACGCTCGGCCACCCGGTCGACCTGCGGACCAAACGCGGCCACCTGCACAACGAGCTCAGCAGGTACCGCTACGACGTGGTGCTGCACGCCTCGGATCCCGAGATCTCGGTGCACGACGTTCCCGCGATCGCCTGGTCCGACTTCACCGGGTTCCACGGCGAGCCGGTCCGCGTCACCGGCATCCCCGACGGCCGCCTCACCCCCGATGGCGTCGAGGCCGAATTCCTGCACACCTTCGGCCCGGCCGTCACCACCTGGTCGCGGGAGCCCGGCCGCTTCGACGCGGTGTTCCTGCCGTCGGTTCCGCGCGCGCTGAGCGGGGTCTACCTCCCGACCGGGGGAGTGCCCCTCGCCAACGACCCCGGCGACGCCCGCCGCGCGAGCGCGCTGGTCGCGGCCGTGCGGGAGGACGTCAAGCGGGAGCTGCCCGACTACATGGTGCCGGGCGCGTTCGTGGTGCTGCCGGCGTTGCCGATGAACGACAACGGCAAGCTCGACCTCACCGCCCTGCCCTCGCCCGAACCGGTCGCGAGCGGGGGAGGCCGCGCCCCGCGCACCCCCGTCGAGGAGACCCTCTGCCGCATCTTCGCGGAGGTGCTGGGCCTTTCCGAGATCACCGCCGAGGACGCGTTCTTCGAGCTCGGCGGCCACTCGCTGCTGGCCACCCGGGTGGTCAGCCGGGCCCGTGCCGAACTCGGCGCGGAACTCGCCATCAGGGACCTGTTCGAGGCCCCGACCCCGGCGCTGCTGGCCGAACGCGTGGCCGGCAGCGCGCCGGCCCGCCCCGCGCTGACCGTGCGGCCGAGGCCCGCGCGGGTGCCCGCGTCGGCCGCGCAGCGCCGTCTGTGGCTGGCCGAGCGCCTGTCGGGCGGCGACGCCTACCACTTCCCGCTGGTCGTGAAGGTGCGCGGCGCGTTCGACCGGGCCGCCTTCGAGCAGGCCGTGAACGACGTGGTGCGGCGGCACGAGGTGCTGCGCACCGTCATCGAGGAGATCGACGGCGAGCCCTACCAGGTCGTCACCGACCTGACGGTCCGGGTGAGCGACGCCGACGACCGGGGGCCGTTCGACCTGGCCGCCGAGCCGCCCATCAGGGTCTCCGTGCGGGAGACCGCGCCCGGCGAGCACCTGGTGGCGATGATCCTGCACCACATCGCCACCGACGAGTGGTCCGACCGCCCGTTCCTCCGCGACCTCGGCGAGGCTTACCAGGCCAGGCGCGAAGGCCGCGCCCCCACGTGGGAGCCGCTGCGGGTCCAGTACGCCGACTACACCCTCTGGCAGGACCGCCTGCTGGCCCACGACGGCGACCGTCAGCTCGCCTTCTGGCGCGACCGGCTCGACGACCTGCCCGACGAGATCATGCTCCCGTACGACGGCCCGAGGGTCCCGGGCGGCGCGTCGGGCCTGGTCAGCGTGGACGTCCCGGACGCCGACGCCCTCAGGGAGCTCGCCGCCGCCACCGGGACCAGCGTCTTCATGGTGCTCCAGGCGGCCGTCGCCGCGCTGCTGCACCGGATGGGCGCGGGCGACGACGTCCCGATCGGGGCGCCGATCGCGGGCCGTACCGACGAAGGGCTCGACGACCTCGTCGGGTTCTTCGTGAACACCCTCGTGCTGCGGGCCGACCTGTCGGGCGACCCGACGTTCGGGGAGCTGCTCGACCGGGTGAAGGAGGCCGACCTGGCCGCCTTCGAGCACCAGGACCTGCCGTTCGAGCGGCTCGTCGAGGACCTCAACCCGCCGCGGGTGCCCGGCCGGAACCCGCTGTTCCAGGTCATGATGGGCTACCACCACCGGCCCGGCGGCGACCCCGACGTGCTCGGCCTGGAGACCGAGTGGATCGACACCCGGATCGAGACGGCCAAGTTCGACCTCGACTTCACCTTCGTCGACGGCCCCCGCATGACCCTCCTCCTGGAGTACGCCGAGGGCCGCTTCACCGAGCGCACCGCCGCCGACCTCGCGGCCCGCGCGCTGAAGCTCCTCGGCGGGCTGCGGCTCGACACCCGCGTCAGTGAGCTGCCGGTGCTGCTCGACGCCCCGGTCCGGGACGAGGCCCCGCTCCTGCCGTTCCGGTCGATCCCGTCGATCCTCGAAGAGTTGGCGGCGACCCGGCCCTCCCACCCCGCACTGGTCACCGCCGACCGCGTGTACACCTTCGCCGAGCTGGCCGCCACGGCCCGCGCGGTGGCGGCGCACGTCATCGCCAAGGGCGCGGGGCCGGAGAAGGTCGTCGGCCTCGCGGTCTCCCGGGCCGAGATGGTGCCGGCGATCCTGGGCGTGCTGGCCTCGGGGGCGGCGTACCTGCCGATCGACCGGGGGTATCCGGCCGACCGGCTGGCGTACATGATCGCCGACACCCGGCCCGTCTGCGTGCTGGCCTCGCTCGACGACGTGACCGGGGAGGCGCCCGTCGCCGACGTCGAACCCGACAGCGCGGCGTACGTCATCTACACCTCCGGGTCGACCGGCACGCCCAAGGGCGTGGTCGGCACCCACCGGGGCCTGGCCAACCTGTTCGCCAGCCACGCCGGCAACCTGATCACCGCCGAGCCCGCCAGGGCGCTGCACGCCGCGTCGTTCAGCTTCGACGGCTCGTGGGAGCCGCTGCTGTGGCTGCTGGCCGGCCACCCGCTGTACGTCGCCGACGAGCAGACCATGACCGACCCGGCCGCCCTGCTCGCCCTGATCGAGCGCGAACGCCTCGACTACGTCGACCTCACCCCGACCTACCTGCGGGAACTCATGCACCACGGGTTCCTCGACGGCTACGCGCCCAAGGTGCTGTCGGTCGGCGGCGAGGCCACCCCGCCCGAGTTGTGGGAGCGGCTCAAGGGCCTTCCGGAGGTCGTCGTCCACGACCTCTACGGCCCGACCGAGTGCGCGGTCGACGCCTACGGCTGGCACGACGGCTGGGCCGCCCCGGTCGCCGGCATCCGTGTGTACGTCCTGGACGCCCGCCTGCGCCCCCAGCCCGCCAACGTGCCCGGCGAGCTCTACCTGGCCGGCCCGGGGCTGGCGCGCGGCTACCTCAACCGGCCCGGCCTGACGGCCGAACGCTTCACCGCCGACCCGTTCGCGGCGGGGGAGCGCATGTACCGTACCGGCGACCTGGCCCGGTTCCGCCCCGACGGCACGCTCGAGTTCCTCGGCCGCGCCGACGACCAGGTGAAGCTGCGCGGCTTCCGGATCGAGCTCGGCGAGATCGAGGCCGTGCTGCGCGGCCACCCGGCCGTCGCCCAGGCGGCGGTGATCGTGCGCGAGGAGACGCTCGTCGCCTACGTCGTCGCCACCGCGAGCGAGGACGAGCTGCGCGCCCACGTCGCGGCGCAGGTGCCCGACCACATGGTCCCGGCCGCGTTCGTGCCCATGGACACGCTGCCGAGGTCGGTCGCCGGGAAGCTCGACCGCCGGGCGCTCCCGGCCCCCGAGCGCAGGGTGTCCGCCTCGCGCCGTCCCCGCGACGCCCGCGAGGAGGTGCTGTGCGCGGTCTTCGCCGACGTGCTCGGCACCGAGGTCGGCCCCGACGACGACTTCTTCGCCTTCGGCGGCCACTCGCTGCTCGGCATGCGCCTGGTCAGCCGGATCAGGGCGGTGCTCGGGGCCGAGGTCTCGCTCCGGGCGGTCTTCGACGCGCCGACCCCGGCCCGGCTCGCCGGGATGCTGGGCGAGGCCGTGCGCCGGGGCCCCGTCCCGGTCGACCGGCCCGAGTTCGTCCCGCTCTCCTACGCCCAGCGCCGCATGTGGCTGCTCGACCGCATCGGCGACGCCGGCGCGTACGAGATCGCCACGGCGTGGCGGCTGGAGGGCGCGCTCGACGTCGAGGCGCTCCGGCGGGCGCTGGACGACCTCGCCGAACGGCACGAGGCGCTGCGCACCGTCTTCCCCGAGCGCGACGGCGAGCCTCACCAGCTCGTGCTCCAGAACGTCACCGTGCCGCTGATCGAGGGCCCGGTGACCTCCGGGTTCGCGCTCGACCGGGAGATCCCCATCAGGGCGCACCTCGACGGCGGGGTGCTGACGCTGGTCGTCCACCACATCGCCACCGACGAGTGGTCGGACGCGCCGCTGCGGCGCGACCTGGCCGCCGCCTACAACGCCCGGCTGCGCGGGCGGGCCCCCGAGCAGACCCCGCTCCCCGTCCAGTACGCCGACTACACCCTCTGGGCCCCCGAGGGCGACACCGCCCACTGGGAGGAGACGCTGCGGGACCTGCCCGACGAGCTGACCCTCCCGGCCGACCGGCCGCGCCCGGCGGAGAGCTCGTTCCGGGGCGGCCTGGCCGGCTTCGCCCTCGACGCCGACCTGTTCGCCGGCCTCCGCGAGGTCGCGCGGGCCCACGGCGTCAGCATGTTCATGCTGACCCAGGCCGCCGTCGCCGCCCTGCTCAACCGGCTCGGCGCGGGCGAGGACATCCCCCTCGGCACGCCGATCTCCGGCCGCGCCGACGAGAGCCTCGAAGACCTCGTCGGGTTCTTCGTCAACACGCTGGTGCTGCGGACCGACGTCAGCGGCGACCCGACCTTCGCCGAGCTGCTCGGCCGGGTCAGGGGCACCGCGCTGGCCGCCTACGAGCACCAGGACGTGCCGTTCGAGCGGCTCGTCGAGGTGCTCGACCCGCCGAGGTCGCTGGCCCGGCACCCGCTGTTCCAGGTCATGGTCGTCTACCTGACCGGCCGGGCCGCCCCGCCCGCCTTCGACGGGCTCACCGTCACCGAGCTGGAGACCGGCCAGGACACCGCCAAGTTCGACCTGAGCGTCGACTTCATCGAGCACGACGGCGGCGTCGAGGGGTGGATCGAGTACAGCGCCGACCTGTTCGACCAGGAGAGCGCCGACCTGCTCGCCGCCCGCCTCGTGCGGCTGCTGCGCCAGGTGGCCGCCGACCCCTCGGTCCGGGTACGCGACCTCGACGTCCACCTCGAGGAGCCCCCGGCCTTCACGAGCGTCGAGCTCCCGGCGGCGACCCTGCCCGAGCTGTTCCGCGAGCAGGTCCGCCGCACCCCCGACGCGCTCGCGCTGGTCTTCGAAGACACCCGGCTCACCTACGCCGAGTTCGACGCCCGCGTCGAGGAGACCGCCCGGGTGCTGGCCGGGCTCGGCGCGGGCCCCGAGACGACCGTCGCCGTGGCGCTCCCGCGCTCGGTCGAGCTGGTCGTCGCCCTGTACGCCGTCCACCGCGCCGGCGCGGCCTACCTGCCGCTCGACCCCGACCTGCCCGCCGACCGGAAGGCGTTCATGCTGGCCGAGGCCCGGCCGGTCGCCGTCGTCGACGGTGCGCTGCCGACCGGCCCGCACGGGGACCTGCCGGTGAGCCACGACGGCCGCAGCCCGGCCTACGTGATCTACACCTCCGGCTCGACCGGCCGCCCGAAGGGCGTCGTCGTCCCGCACGAGGGCATCGCCAACCGCCTCCGGTGGATGCAGGCCGAATACGGGCTGACCGCCGAGGACCGCGTCCTGCAGAAGACCCCCGCGAGCTTCGACGTGTCGGTCTGGGAGTTCTTCTGGCCGCTCATCACCGGGGCCGCGCTCGTCGTGGCCCGGCCCGACGGCCACCGCGACCCCGCCTACCTGGCCGGCCTCATCGAGCGGGAGGGCGTGACGACGGTCCACTTCGTGCCGTCGATGTTGCGCGCCTTCCTCGACGTCGAGGTGCGCGGTCTCACGCGGGTGCTCTGCTCGGGCGAGGCGCTGCCGGCCGACCTGGCCGCGCGGTTCCACGAGCGGGTGGACGCCGAGCTGCACAACCTCTACGGGCCCACCGAGGCGTCGGTCGACGTCACGGCCGTCGAGGTGACCGGCGACGACGTCACCATCGGCCGCCCGGTCTGGAACACCCGCGCCTACGTGCTCGACCGGTGGCTGCGGCCGGTCCCGCCCGGCGTCGCCGGGGAGCTCTACCTGGCGGGCGTGCAGCTCGCGCGCGGCTACCTCGACCGGCCCGGCCTGACCGCCGAACGCTTTGTGGCCGACCCGTTCGCGGCGGGGGAGCGCATGTACCGTACCGGCGACCTGGCCCGCTGGAACCGCGACGGCACCCTCTCCTACCTGGGACGCACCGACCACCAGGTCAAGATCCGCGGCTTCCGGATCGAGCTCGGCGAGATCGAGGCCGCCATCGGCGGGACCAACGTCGTGGTGGCCCGCGACGACCGCCTGGTCGCCTACGTCGTCGGCGAGCCGCGCGAGCTCGACCTGGGCCGCACCCTGCCCGAGTACATGGTGCCCGCCGCCGTCGTCTGGCTCGACGCGCTGCCGCTGACCAGCAGCGGCAAGCTCGACCGCAACGCGCTGCCCGCGCCCGCGTTCGAGGCGGGCGACGCCCGTCCCGCGACCCCGCGCGAGGAGACGCTCGCCGGGGTGTTCGCCGACGTGCTCGGCCTCGACCGGGTCGGCGCCGAGGACGACTTCTTCGCCCTCGGCGGCGACAGCATCGTCGCGATGCGCCTGGTCAGCCGGGCCAGGGCGGCGGGCCTCCAGCTGACCCCGCGCGACGTCTTCCGGTTCCGTTCGGTACGCGGCCTCGCGGCCGTCACCTCCGAGGCGTCCGCCGACGAACGGTCGGTCGCCTTCTTCACCCCCGCTGAGCTCGCCGAGTTCGCCGACCCGATCCTGCCGGTGACCCCGCTCCAGGCCGGGCTGCTGTTCCACGCCTCCTACGACGACGAGGACGTCTACACCGTCCAGGTCGTCTACGAGATCGACGGCGACGTGGACCCCGCGCGGCTCCGGGCGGCCGGGCAGGCCCTGCTCGACCGGCACGAGAACCTGCGCGCCGGCTTCGGCCACCTGTCGTCGGGCCGCCCGGTCGCGGTGATCCCGGCGAAGGCGGAGCTGCCCTGGCGGGAGGTCGCCCCGGCCGACCTCGACGCCGAGCTCGCCCGCGAACGCGCCGGCTTCCCCGTCGGCCGGCCGCCGCTGCTGCGCCTGATGCTGGCCGGGAACCGCCTCGTGCTCACCCACCAGCACGTCCTCCTCGACGGCTGGTCGCTGCCCGCCCTGATGGCCGAGTTCACCGCCCTCTACGAAGGCCGCCCGCACCCGGTGGCCCCGCCGTTCCGCGACCACCTCGAATGGCTGGCCCGCCAGGACGCCGGCGCCGCGGTCCGCGCGTGGGCCGGGGAACTCGACGGCGCCGAGCCGACCCTGCTCGGCCGGGGCGGCCACCGCCCGGCGTCGCCGCTGCTCCACGAGGTCCGGCTGTCTGCCGCGGAGACCGGCAGGCTCGCCGCCTACGCCCGGTCGAACGGCCTGACGCTCAACACGGTCGCGCAGGGCGCGTGGGGCCTGCTGCTGGCCCGCCTCACCGGCCGCGACGACGTCGTGTTCGGCGCGACCGTCTCGGGCCGCGACATGCCGGGCTCGGAGGCGATGGTCGGCCTGTTCATCACGACCGTGCCCGTGCGGGCCACCCCGCGCGAGGGGGAGCGGATGACGGCGTACCTGACGCGCCTCCAGGACCGGCAGGCGGCGCTGATCGAACACCAGCACCTCGGCCTGGCCGGCATCCAGCGGGCCGCCGGGACCGGCGAGTTGTTCGACACCCTGATGGTCTTCGAGTCCTACCCCGGCGGCGGCCACGACCGGTTCACCCCGATCGCCCACCACGACGCCACGCACTACCCGCTGACCTGGGCGGTCGAGCCCGGCGACGAGCTGGTGCTGACGGCCGAGTTCCACGGCGACCGGGCACGGGCCGAACGCGTCGCCGACGCGCTCGTGGCGATCCTGAGGCAGGTCGCCGACGACCCGCTCGTGGGCGCCCTCGACGGCCTCGCCCCGGGGGAACGCGCGTGGTTGCTCGGCCAGGGCACCGGCACGGCGCTGGAGACCGGCGGGACCGTGCCCGAGTTGTTCGCGGCCCAGGCGGCGGCGACCCCTTCGGAGGTGGCGCTGGTCGCCGACGGCCGGTCGTGGACGTTCGCCGAACTGGCCTCCTCGGTCGACGCCGTCGCCCGGGCTCTCGTCAGCAGGGGAGCGGGCCCGGAGAAGATCGTGGCCCTGGCGCTGCCGCGCACCGCCGACCACGTCATCGCGATCATGGCGGTGCTGCGGTCGGGGGCGGCGTACCTGCCGATCGACCCGGCGCTGCCCGGGGCCCGCGTCGCCGACATGCTCGCCGACGCCGCGCCGGTGCTGGTCCTGGAGTCGCTGCGGGGCCTCGACGGCTCGGGCGACCTCCCCGAGGTGTACGACCCGGGCCACCCCGCCTACGTCATCTACACCTCCGGCTCGACCGGCCGCCCGAAGGGCGTCGTGGTCACCCACGCCTCGCTCGCGAACCTGTTCCACAACCACCGCGCCGACCTCTACGACCGCGTGAAGGCGTCCACCGGCCGCCGTCACCTGCGGGTCGGCCACGCCTGGTCGTTCTCCTTCGACGCGTCGTGGCAGCCGCAACTGTGGCTGGTCGACGGCCACACCCTCCATGTCGCCGACGACGAGACGCGCCGCGACCCGGTCCTGCTGGAGCGGTTCGTGCGCGCCCACGCGCTCGACTTCATCGAGGTCACCCCGTCGTTCCTGGCCCAGATGCCGGGCCTGGTCGACGACGGCCCGCTCGCGCTCGTCGGCGTCGGCGGCGAGGCCGTCACCGACGCGTTGTGGACCCGGATGCGGAACGGCGTCAACCTCTACGGCCCCACCGAGGCCACGGTCGACGCCCTCGTGGCCCACACGGCGGACAGCGCGACCCCGCTGGTCGGCCGCCCCGTGGCCAACACCAGGGCTTATGTCCTGGACGCGGGCCTGCGGCCGGTCGCCCCCGGCGTCACCGGCGAGCTCTACCTGGCGGGCGCGGGCCTGGCGCGCGGCTACCTGAACCGCCCCGGCCTGACGGCCGAACGTTTCGTCGCCGACCCGTTCGCGGCAGGGGAGCGCATGTACCGCACCGGCGACCTGGCCCGCTGGACCGCCGACGGCCGCCTCGACTACCAGGGCCGCGCCGACGACCAGGTCAAGGTCCGCGGCCACCGGGTCGAACCCGGCGAGATCGAGGCGGTGCTGACCCGCTGGGCGACGCAGGCGACGGTCCAGGTCGCCGGCGGTCGGCTGGTCGCCTACGTCGTCGGCGCGGCCGGCGACCTGCGCGAGCGGACCGCCCGGGAACTGCCCGACTACATGGTGCCCAGCGCGTTCGTGCACCTCGACGCCCTGCCGGTGCTGCCCAACGGCAAGCTCGACCGGGCCGCGCTGCCCGCTCCGAAGCTCGCGCCGTCGGAGAGCCGCCCCGCCGCCGGCGACGCCGAACGGGCCCTGCTGGCGGTGTTCGCCGAGGTGCTGGAGGTGCCCGGCCTCGGCGTCGAGGACGACTTCTTCGCCTTCGGCGGCGACAGCCTGGTGGCGATGCGCGTCATCGCCCGCGCCCGCGCCGAGGGCTGGACGGTCACCGCCCGCCAGATCTTCGAGTCCCGCACCGCCGAGGCGCTGGCCCGGGTGGCCGGGCGGCTGGCGATCCCGCTGACCCCGATCATGCGCCGCCTGGTCCGGCGGCCGCACATGGAGTCGTTCTGCCAGTCGGCCGTGATCCGCGTCCCGGCCGGGCTGACTCATGACCGGTTCGAGGAGCTGTTGGGGAAGGTGGCCGACCACCACCCGATGCTCCGCTCCCGCCTCGCCGACGACGGCCTCCACATCGGCGCGTTCGAGATCGGCGACCTCGATCCGCGCGCCGGCCGGATGGTCGCCGTCGACTGGCTCGGCGACCGCGTCCGCCTGTCCATCCACCACCTGGCGGTGGACGCCGTCTCGTGGGGCGTCATCCTCGACGACCTCGCGGCGGCCTGGCGCGGCCGGGAGCCGGCCCCGGTCCCGGTGCAGTTCCGCCAGTGGGCGACGGCCGGCGACGACCTGCCGGAGACCGGCGTCCACGGTTTGGTCCGCGACGCGGTCACCTCGGTCACCGAGGTCCCGGCCTTCGACGTCACCGACGCGCATCTGGTCGCGACCCTGCGGCAGGTCTTCGGCCGCGACGTCACGATCGAGGTCGAGGGCCACGGCCGCGACGGGGACCGCGACCTGTCGCGTACGGTCGGCTGGTTCACCCGCGTCACCGTCCACGGCGACGGCGAACCGGAGGTCCTGCTGAACTACCTCGGCCGCTCGTCGCCGGAGGAGGGCGACTGGACCGTCGACCCCGCCGCCGAGGAGACCCCCGACCACCCCGACGCCCCCCTGACCCACCCGTACACCATCGACGCCGTCACCATGGACGGCGTGTTCACCGCGACCTGGACGCGCGCCCCCGGGGCGCCCGACCTGGCCGACAAGTGGCGCGACGCGCTAGAGAAGGGAACCCCCGCATGAGCAGCAACCCGTTCGAGAACCCCGACGGGATCTACGTCGTCCTGGTGAACGAGGAGGGCCAGCACAGCCTGTGGCCCGAGTTCGCCGACGTGCCCGCGGGCTGGACGGTGAGCTTCGGGCCGGGGGCGCGGCAGGCGTGCCTGGACCACATCGAGGCGACCTGGACGGACATGCGCCCCAAGAGCCTGCGCTAGGACGACGAGAAGCCGGGCTCCGGTGAGCCCGGCTTTCTCGGTCAAGGAGTGTCGTGCTTCCGCAGCACCCCAGGAACACCCGGGAGGTCCGGCAAGGTGTAGCCAAGGGACCGGAACCGCTCGACCACGACAGGCACCGGCAGATTGGTGTGGACCGCCCCGGCGAACACGTTCCAAAGCGGCACGGGCTCCTCCTGATCGATCCACCAGCTCCGGCGCGCGTTTCTGTTGAAATTCGGCGTTTTGATCGTCGAGAAATCACTGAGTTCGTGGCTCATGAGAATGAGGTCGACGGCGTCCACGGACCTGGACGGCAGAAGCGGAATGGACAGCCCGAGCGCGGCAAGCCGTTCTGTCGTTCTCTCCGCCGTCCAGGTCAGCTGTCCCGCGGCCGTGTAGACATGGCCGAGGGGAACGACTCCATCCTCCAGCCACGGCTTGCCGCCGTTGAGCCATCGGCTGGCCAGGAGCCTGTCGCCGGGTTCGACACGGCCGACGGAGAAATAGCCGGCCGGCACCAGAAAACCCAGCTGTGCCAGCCGGTCGGCGATTTCACCGACGGGCTGATCGAGTTTTCCGGCCACCGCCACGAGGTGACCGATGGTGACCGGTTTGAGCGCGTCGCCCCTGTCCCATTGGGGTAGGTGAAATTCTTCCTTCTCGTCCCCTATGCCGAGCATGATCGCGTCTGCCGGCCGGTAGTCCCCGGCAGTGAGAAGGGGTGAGGGGACGTCGAAGCCGAGCTTCGCCAGCCGCCTGGCCACCTCTTCGACGCTCCGGCCTGACTTACTCGCGACCTCGACCACATGGTGTGAATCGACGATCTCCGTCGAGTCGAGCCAGCGCGGGGTTCCGCCGGCATCCCGTGCGACCAGGAGCAGATCATCGTCGTGTGCGAGCGGCAGGGCGTCCGGTATCCGGAACCCGAGGTCGGCGAGTCGTGCGGCGATTTCGCCAACCGGCCTTCCTGTTCTCTTCCCTGCCATGAGCAGATGTCCGAGGGGAACGACGGGGACACCGGGCAAGGTAGGAGGCCTCGCGTCGAAGTTCCTGCTCAGCAGGATGAGGTCGTCGTGGCCGAGCCGGCCTCTGACCGGTAGTTCGCGGGGCACCGTGAACGAGAGATGCCGCAGTTTTTCGGCGACCGCTTCGACGTCGCGCCCCAACTGCGCGGCGACGGCGACCACATGGCCGGCCGCGACGGGTGCCGGATCTCCCGAGTCGTCGATCGGCTCCAGCCAGGGTTGCTCGCCGTCCAGATCCCGGCTCAGCAGAATACGGTCGGCAGGTTCGGCCCTTTGGCCATCGACTCCAGCTGGAACGTGGACCCCGAATTCGATGAGTCGATCGAGTACCTGCCTGATCGGCCACCCCAGCTGAGTCGCCAGGGCGACGACGTGCCCGATGGACGCGGCAGGTGGGGTGTCGGCAGGAAGGCCCTCATCCAGAGAGCCTTCGTCGTCGTAGATATTCGCGCGCAGCAGGACGAGATCCGACTCCTCCGGCGAGCCCAGGGCGCAGGTCGCGACGGGAACGTCATATCCCAGCTCGGCGAGACGCCGGGCCGTCTCGCCGATGCCGTATCCCGCTGCGAGCGCCGCGCGCACCACCTGATGTCTGAGGACGGGTGTGTCCCGCGGCAGCCACGGTTCCTCCAGCCGTGAATAGAAATAGCCAGGTCTCTGGCCGAGAATGACCGCGTCGGTGGGCCGTGCGGGAGGGCCGGGAGTGGGGAGATCGGGGTTCTCGGCCGCGCACATGGCCGCCAGACGCCACCTGATCAGATCGTCGGACAGGGGACGGATGCCCTGATACTGCCGTCGTCGTGCCTGGCCGTCGGTGGAGTAGTCCGGCTGCCGGTAGTTGATATCCGGGGGGACGAGATCCCGATCCCCGGCGAAGAAGCCGAGCCGGGAGAAGTCGATCTCATGCCCGTTCAGAGTGATCGACTTCCCGGTCGAGACGGTTTGAGCGAAGACCAGGTCCGCGATCAGGGGATGCCGGTGGTAGAGCAGTTCGCCGAGCCAGTCGAACGTCGGCGAAACAGGCGCGTCGTCGCTGGCGAGCTGCTCGACGGCCTGTGACAAGACACGTATGAGGACATCCGAATTGCGGGCCGAGTTGAGAAACTCCGTTCGGTCGATGGTCAGTTCCGGGCTGTTCTCGCCACTGAGGTTGACGATCATTCCGAAGCTGGTCGTATTCGTCTGCAGACCGTCGGCGAGGACGCTCGCCGAGCCTTCCCGCCACCAGACCGGCCCTCTGGAACGTTTGTCGGCGATCGGCTCGCCGTACAGTTTCAGCTCTTTCGGGGTCCATACGATCCGCTCGTCGCCATAGGCGGCTTCGACGGAGAACTCGGAGTAGTTCAGTACCTGTCGGAGCGTCTCCGTGCAGGAAACTCGATCCGTGTTTCCCGTGGCTCGCAGGTGAAGACGGAGAACCGTGCCCGCGTCGTCGCCCGGTCCGCAGTCCTGAATGTGGAAGAGCGTTCCAGGGCCCGCGATGGAGACGCGGAGACGGTGGCCGGGGCGGCCGTCCCTTCCCAACCGGCAGGTCGTCACGGTGATCTCGTCGGCGAGCATGAAGTAGCTCAGGACGCCGATGCCGAACTGGCTGTTGGGATAGAGCACGACGGGAGGATCGAGCTTCTCCCATTCGGCCTGCTCCTCGATGAACTCGGGCAGTTCGGCGAATCGCATGCCGGCTTTCGCGAAGACGTCCTGGAGTTCTCGTACCCCCATGCCGATCCCGTTGTCGGCGCAATCGATATAGGGGCGGCCCTGCTCGTCGATGCCCTGGGAGAAGCTGATGTGACCCTCCCAGTCGGGGAGGCCGACACCGGTCCGGCGGAGATACTCGGTTCGGGCCCGCCGGTAGCGGCAGGCGTCGAGGGCGTTCTGGTAGACCTCGCGCAGCGCCAGGTCACGATCGGTGTAGAGCCGTTCGCCCATCAGCAGTTCCTGGACGCGCTCCTCGTCCAGGCGGAACCGGATGCCGGCGGACGTGTACGCGGCGACCCCGTTCGGCTCGGCGGCTCTGACCTGGTCGGCGTCGGCATGACCGGGCAGCCCGGCGAGTTCGGCGAGTGACGGGTCGTCGGCGTTGCCGATGTCGGCGAGGATACGGTCGAGATCGGAGACGTGCTCGCGCAGGGCTACTTCGATGGCCGGATGCGGGCAGGCGGCTCTGAGTACGCGTCCTGTCCCACGGGGTTCCCACCGGGCCTGGTCGATCGTCTGGAGCACGTCTTCCGGGGTGAGGGACTGGACGATGCCGATGTGGTCGACGAGGACGCCGCCGAGTCCGGTCATCTCGATGGCCATGCGGTGGGCCACCACGACGAGGTAGGCCACCAGCCTCTCTCTGATCGTCTGCTCCCCGATACGACCGGGTGCGATCAGACGGGAGGCCGACAGCCCGTGCGGCCGGTCGGTGCGTGCGATGAAACCCGCGTCCGCGTAGACGAGCCGGATCAGCTCACTCAACCGCGTTTTGGTCAGAACCTCGTCGCTCAGCCGAGATCCGGAGCTGTGGCCGTCGAGCGAGACGGCCACGGCCTGTGAACTGAATGACGTGGCCAGCCTGCTGGTCCAGCGATGAAGAAGCCACCATCCGATCTGCCTGGAGACGCCGGTCTCACCTCGGCCGGCGGCGTCGACGGCACGGCGGAGCAGCCGGGGGTGGCTGCGTGTGTACGTCTCATAGGCCTTACGCCGCTCGGTGGGCGCACCGGCGGGAGCCAGGTCGGCGGGGTTGACGACGCTCGCCTCGGCCGCGATGTGCGCCCAGTGGGTGTCGTGCACGAACGGGGCCACCACCAGCAGCGCGGCCTCCGCGGGTGACAGGCGCAGGTCGTCGAGCAGGGATCCGAGGATGAAGTTCATCCGCTCGCTCATCCGGAGCGCGAATCGGGAGTCGTGCCACGGATCTTCGGCCAGCTTTCCGCCGGCCGCCCACCGCCGGGCCGCCAGACGCCGGACGACCGCGACGGTGTCCTCGCGCAGGCCCGCGCTTCCGAGAACGTTGTGAATCTTCTTCCAGGCGACGTGCGCGTCGGCGATCTCCGCCCAGTCGTCACCGTGCTCCAGGACGGAAGCCCGGCCGGGCAGCACGACGAAGGCGTCATGGTCGGCTTCGCCTGCCAGCCGAACCTGCTGAGCGGGCACCCGATGCTCGATGGCCAGCGCCGTCAGGTTCTCGGCCACCTGGCGCTTGAAACTCGACAAGGTGTCGGGCGCGGCCCCCGCGCCGATGGCCAGTTCGACCGCCCGGGCGAACAGGCTGAACGACCTTCCGCCGGGCTGGACCGGCACGTATCGGGCGACCTCCCCGGGCGAGCAGGGGAACAACCAGGCGACGTTCCGCCGGGCGGCGTTGGCGATCTTGTCTGGCGCCCAAGCCGTGCGGGCGAACGCGGACTTGGTGTTCTCGTGGAAGCCTTCGCGGCAGGCGTCCACCAGGAACAGGATTCCGGCGGCCCTGCTCTGCTCGATCATGGGACCCCACGTGGTCAGCGGCACCGCCACGTCGGCCAGGCTCAGCCACTTCAGATCCGCGTCGCTCGGCAACAGGTAGTCGACGTCGTCGCCGTGGGCGCCGTGCCCGCTGAGGTAGATCAGGAGCGTGTCACCCGGGCTCGCGGTGACCAGGAAGCGGCTGACCTCGGTCCGGATTCGGGTCTGCCCCAGCCGCCCGCTCCCTTCGGGAGCCTCCACGGTGCAGCCACGCGCCTCCAACGCCATGGCGACGTCGATGAGATCGTCGGTGACGAACGGAAGGTCCTTGATGCTGGGATCGTCGTACTCGGCCACTCCCAGAAGGAGTGCCCTGAACCTGCCCACAGCGCCCGCCTCAGGTGCCGAACACCAGCGTGATGGCCGCTGTGGCGCCGACCTTGGCGGTGCCGATGAGCTGGATGCCGCCTTCGCCCGTGATCTCGACGCCGATCTGGGCTTCTTTGAGCCGCAGCCCGTCGGTCGCCTTCGCCATGTCCTCGAACACCGCGCGCAGCGACTCAGCCGTTTGCCGCAGGTTCTCCCGGAGCACGTCGACGGGGATCTGGCGGAGGATCGCCGCGTGATCCGCCCCGGGGAACAGACCCATCGTGGAGTCCTGACCGTCGTCGGAGACGATGAAGGTCAAGGAGTCGATCACCGGAGGGGAGGAAGGTTCTTGCACCGTATGTCCTCTTCAGTCGAACCTCGATTGCCACGATAGGAACCAGGCTGTCACGATCACGCCAGGCGCGCCACACGATCCGCTGTGACTGCCGCAGGAGCGGATCGCCGCGCTGGACATGATCATCCGTCCCGTGAGGATTGTCGGTCGAGATCGCTAGGTTGTGCCTACTTTCCCGCTTTGACCTTTGCGAGGTACCGGCATGTCCACGGAACGGAAGCTGACCTACGTCGGCGGCGATTCGGCCAAGTTCTGGCACGTCAGGCAGGACGCCACCGAACTGGTCATCCGGTACGGACGCCTCGATGCCGAGGGCCGGACGCAGGTCACGTCCTTCGACTCCGAAGCCGCCGCGACGGCGGCCGTAGAGAAGCTGGTGGCCGAGAAGCTGCGCAAGGGCTACACCGAAGACGACACTGCCGCCCCCGAGACGGCCGCGCCCGACGACGAAGACGTTCTCACGATGCCGGCCGCCTGGTTACGCGCCCTCCACCCCCGCCGAGGCGGCGTCCGGGTGCCCGAGCGGCGGCGCGACGCCGACGCCGACGCGAAGGTCGCCGCGAGGGTGGCCGAGCACCGGCAGATGATCCGCGACTGCCTGGAGCTGACCACCGACCCCGGGATCGCCGAGGCGGGCGCAACCTGGCTCGACGGCGACGCGGCGGGCGGTCCGCTCGGCGCGGCGGTGGTGGCCGAGGTGGTCGCCGCCCATCTGAACTGGGACGACTCGGCGATGCTGGCCGCGTTCGCGGAGACGTGGCTGGCGGAGCGCGGGCTGGTGTTCGCGGCCGAGGCGGTGGTGGAGCTCATCTCGCTGAAGTGCGGAGACGACAGCTACTACTACCGTAGTTTCCAGCCTGCCATGCCGGTCCGGCGGCTGCCCGACGGCACCGGCACCTCCCGCTGGTGGTTCGGCCACGCGGCCGGGTTGCCGGCGCGGGTCCGGGCCGCCGTGGCGGCGGCGGGCGACGCGGAGTACGCCGAGGTCGTCGCCGTGCTGACCCGTTGTCGTGAGGCGGGGGCGCACCACCGGATGGCCACGTCCTACCTCGCGCCCTCCGAGGTCGCGTGGGTCGACGCCGACTGCGCCGAGGCCGCCGCGCCCGGCACGGGCCAGAGCCAGGGGCTCATCACCGCGGTCAGCACCCCGGCGCAGGCGGCGCTCATCGCCGACGACCTGCGGCTCTTCTGGGTGAGCAGCAGTCTCGCGGTGCCGGCCACGGTCGTCGACGGCATGGGCGAGGCCGCCGTGCCGGTGCTGACCGACTGGCTCGACAGGATCGACGGAGCCGACGAACGGAAACGGCTCCAGTCGGTCCTCGCCGAGCTGCCGGGCGACGCGGCGATGCAGGTGCTGATCGACCGCGTCGACGGGAAGTACGGCCAGCCGGCGCTGCTTCGGGCGGCGGCCCGCTTCCCGCGCCGGGCGATGCGGCTGATGGCGGCGTCCAAGGGGAAGGTCGTGGCCGAGTTGCTGCGGGCCCACGTGCTGGCCCACCCCGACCTGGTCGGCGAGGTGCTCGCGGAGGTCGACGGCACCGTCGCCGCGCAGCGGATCGGCGCTCTCGCGGACACGGCGGCCGTCGCGGTCGCGCCGCCCGAGGCCCTGCCCGAGGTGCTGGTCAGCCCGCCGTGGACGCGGCCCCGGGTGGTCCGCACGCCGGTGGTGATCGACGGCCTGGTCTGCGCCGGCGAACCGGCGACGGCGTGGGCGCCGGGCGAGCGGGACGCCTGGCGGTCGAGCGCCCCCGACTGGTGCGAACGAGGCCACCTGACCTGGGAGCAGATGGCCGCCGTCGTCTCCGGACCCCGCCGCAACGGCTGGTTCGAGGGCCCGACCCTGATCGTGGCCGGGCCGGAGGAACTGGCCAGGCCGGTCCTCGAAACATGGCGTCCGGACCACATGTGGCAGGCCGCCGACTGGATGCGGGCGGCGGTCGCCAGGTTCGAGTTCGCGGCGCTGCCCCTGGTGGTCCACTACGCCCGGAAGCAGGCTGCGGAGGTCGCGCCGGCGCTGCTGCCGCTGGCCACTCCCGAGATCGCCGTGCTGATGGCCGACTGGCTGGCCCGGCTCAAGTCGGTGCGGGCGACCGCGCTGGCGTGGTTCTCGCGGCATCCCGACGCCGCCGCCCGCGCGCTGGTCCCCCCGGCGCTGGGCAAGCCCGGCTCGGCCCGCCGCCAGGCCGAGCAGGCGCTGTCGGCCCTGGTCGCCGGCGGGCACCGCGACGCCGTGACGCGGGCCGCCGCCGGATACGGCCCGGCCGCCGAGGCCGCGATCGCCGAACTCCTCGCGGCCGGTCCGCTCGACGCGCTGCCCGCCAAGATGCCTGCGACGCCCCAGTGGGCCGACCCCTCGATCCTGACCCGGATCCACCTGCGCGGCGGCGGCCTGGCGCTGCCGCTGGAGGCCGCCCGCCACGTGGTGACCATGCTGGCGATCTCCCGGCCCGGCGACCCCTACGCGGGGATCGCCCTGGTCAAGGAGGCGTGCGACGAGCGCAGCCTGGCCGACTTCGGGTGGGCGCTGTTCCAGCGGTGGCAGGCCGCGGGGCATCCGTCCAAGGAGAGCTGGATGTTCGACGCCCTCGCCCTGATCGGCGACGACGAGACCGTGCGGCGGCTGACCCCGCTGATCCGGGCCTGGCCCGGCGAGGGCGGGCACGCCCGCGCCGTCACCGGCCTCGACGTGCTGGCCACGCTCGGCACCGAGGTCGCGCTGATGCACCTCCACGGCGTCGCCGAGAAGGTCAAGTTCACCGGGCTCAAGAACCGGGCGCGGCTGAAGATGGCCGAGGTCGCGGGGCGGCTGAACCTGACGCCCGAGGAGCTGGCCGACCGGCTGGTGCCCGACTTCGGGCTGGCCGCCGACGGCAGCCTGACCCTCGACTACGGGCCCCGCCGGTTCGTCGTCGGCTTCGACGAGCAGCTCAAGCCCTATGTCGTGGACGAGGCCGGCAAGCGCCTCAAGACCCTGCCCAAGCCGGGCGTCAAGGACGACGCCGAGCTGGCGCCGGAGGCGTACCGGCGATTCGCGGGCCTGAAGAAGGACGTGCGCACCGTGGCCGCCGACACCATCCACCGCCTGGAGCGGGCGATGGCCGACCGGCGCCGCTGGGGCGCCGGCGACTTCGCCCGGCTGTTCGTCGGCCATCCGCTGCTCTGGCACATCACGCGGCGGCTGGTGTGGGGCTACTACGACGCCGACGGCGCCCTGCTCGGCACGCTGCGGGTCGCCGAGGACCGCGGCTTCGCCGACGTCGACGACGAGACGCTGACCCTGCCCGGCGGGGTGACCGTCGGGCTCGTCCACCCGCTGGAGCTGGGGGAGACGCTGGGCGCATGGGCCGAGGTGTTCGCCGACTACGAGATCCTCCAGCCGTTCCCACAGCTTGGACGGGACGTCTACACCGCGCCGGACGCCCTCGACCCCGACCGGTTCACCAAGATCCCGACTGGCCGGGTGCTCGGTCTGGAACGGCGCGGCTGGCGGCGCGGCGCCCCGCAGGACGCCGGCTGGCAGGGCTGGATCGAGCGGGAGGCGCCCGGTGGCAGGATCGTCACGATCCATCTCGCTCCCGGCGTCTGCGTCGGCTACGTGGACATGGAGGAGGAGCAGACGGTGATGGTCGAGGAGGGCCACTTCCGCGGCCTCGACCCCATCACCGTCTCCGAGATCATGCGCGACCTCGAGGAGCTCGTCCGATGAGCATCGTCGTCGACGAAGACCACTTCACCATTCCGGTCGCCTGGTTACGCGGTCTCCATCCCCGGCGGGGCGGGGTGCGGGCGCCCGCCAAGCGGCTCGACCCCGGCGCGGCGGCCAAGGTCGCCGCGGCGCTCGGCAAGTACCGGGAGCTGGTCGACGGCTGCCTGGCGTTGTGCACCGACGCGGAGCTTGCCGCCGCCGGCGCCGCCCACCTGGCGGGAGAGCCCGACAGCAGCGCGCTCGGCGCCGCGGTGGTCGCCGAGGCCGTGGCGAGTTGCCTGAACTGGGACGAGTCGAAGGTGCTGCTCTCGATCGCCGAAACGTGGCTGACGGAGCGCGGTCTGGTGTTCGCGGTGACGGCGACGGCGGAGCTGAGCGCGCTGCAGTGCGGCGGCGAGTACCAGCGGAACGTGAGCGCGCAGCATCTCCTGCCGGTCAGGCGGCTGGCCGCCGACGGCCAGGGCCGCTGGTGGGGCGGGAGCCGCCGGGAGTTGTTCCGGCGGGTCCGGGCCGCCGTCGCCGAGGCGGCGGACGACGAGTACGCCGAGGTGGCCGGCGCGCTGGCCCGCTGCCGTGAGGCGGGGCCGCGCCAGCGGGTCGCCGCGTCCTACTTGGCGCCGACCGAGCGCGCGTGGGTGGACGCCGACTGCGCCGAGGCCGCCGGGCTCGATCCCGATGTGTCCTACGGCCTGATTCTCGCGATCAGCACCCCGGCCCAGGCGGCGCTGATCGCGGACCTGGTGCAGGGGCACTGGGTGAGGCACGAGCCCGGCCTGCCGGCGACGGTCGTCGACGGTCTGGGCGGCGCGGCCGCGCCGCTGCTGGCCGCCTGGTTCGACGACGCGTACGACCCCGACGAGCAGCGCCTGCTGCTGGCCATGCTCGCCGAGCTCCCCACCGACGAGGCGATGCGGGCGCTGATCGAGCGCGCCGACCGCACGTTCGTCCAGCCCGCGCTGCTGAGCGCGGCGGCCCGCTACCCGCGCCGGGCGATGCGGCTGCTGGCCGAGGGCGGCGGCAAGGTCGTGGACGAACTGCTGAAGGCCCACGTGCGGGCCCGGCCCGACCTGGTCGCCGAGGTACTGGCCGACCTCACCGGTCCGGCCGCGGAGCGCGTCGCCGCGGTCGAGGCCGCCCCGATCGCGCCTGCCGCGCCGCCCGGGGCGCTGCCCGACGTGCTGGTCGTCCCACCGTGGTCGCGGGATCGGACGGTGCGCACGCCGGTTGTGGTGAGTGGCCTGGTCTGCACGGACGAGCCGACGGTGGCGTGGGGGCGGGGCGAGCGGGACGCCTGGCGGTCGAGCGCGCCGGAATGGTGCCGGGTGGACAGACGCGACTGGCCGCCCGTCGCCGTCGGCGGCGCGCCGGGATACAAGGGCTGGTACGAGGCGCCGGCCCTGTTCGTGTCCGGGCCCGACGACCTGGCCGTGCAGCTGATCGAGGTGTGGCGGCCCGACGAGATGTGGCGCACCCCCGAATGGGTCAGGGCCGTGGCCGCCAGATTCGAGTCCGCCGCGCTGCCCCTGGTGGTCGACATGGCGCGGCGGAACCCCACGGGGATCGCTCCGGCGCTGGTCCCGTTCGCGACCCCCGGGATCGCGAGCCTGATGGCCGAGTGGCTGGGCCGGCTGAAGACGGTGCGGGCGACCGCGCTGACCTGGCTGGCGCGTCATCCCGACGCCGCCGCCCGCGCTCTGGTCCCGGCCGCGCTCGGCAGGGCGGGCGCGGCCCGGCACCAGGCCGAGCAGGCGTTGTCGGCGCTGGCCGCGCGTGGCGGCCGCGACGCCGTGATCCGGGCCGCCGCCGGTCACGGTCCGGCCGCCGAGGCCGCGATCACCGCGCTGCTCGACGCCGACCCGCTCGACGCGCTGCCCGCCACGATGCCCGTCGTCCCCGAATGGGCCGACCCCCTGATGCTGCCCCCGATCCTGCTGCGGGGCGGCGGTGCGACGCTGCCGGTCGAGGCGGCCCGTCATGTCGTGACGATGTTCTCGGTCTCCCGGCCCGGTGACCCCTATGCCGGGATCGCCGTGGTCAAAGAGGCCTGCGACGGCCAGAGCCTCGCCGACTTCGGGTGGGCGCTGTTCCAGCGGTGGCGGGCCGCCGGGCATCCGCCCGCCACAGGCTGGATCTTCGACGCGCTCGCGCTGGTGGGCGATGACGAGACCGTCCGCAGGCTGACCCCGGTGATCCGGGCCTGGCCCGGCGAAGGAGGGTTCGCCCGCGCCGTCACCGGCCTGGAGATCCTCACGACCCTCGGGACCGAGGTCGCGCTCATGCACCTCCACAGCCTCGCGGAGAAGGGCAGGTTCAACGGGCTGAAGAACCGGGCGCGGCAGAAGATGGCCGAGGTCGCCGCGCGGCTGGACCTGTCGCCCGAGGAACTGGCCGACCGGCTGGTGCCCGGCTTCGGGCTGGCCGCCGACGGCAGCCTGACCCTCGACTACGGCCCCCGGCGGTTCGTGGTCGGCTTCGACGAGCAGCTCAAGCCCTATGTCGTGGACGCCGCCGGCAAGCGCCTCAAGAGCCTGCCCAAGCCGGGCGTCAAGGACGACGCCGAGCTGGCGCCGGAGGCGTACCGGCGATTCGCGGGCCTGAAGAAGGACGTGCGCACGGTGGCCGCCGACACCATCCACCGCCTGGAGCGGGCGATGGTCGACCGGCGCCGCTGGAGCGCCGGCGACTTCACCCGGCTGTTCGTCGGCCACCCGCTGCTCTGGCACATCACCCGGCGGCTGGTCTGGGGCTGTTACGACGCGGAAGGCAGGCAGGTCGACGCGTTCCGGGTCGCCGAGGACCGCGGCTTCGCCGACGTCGACGACGAGACGCTGACCCTGCGCGCCGACGTCGAGATCGGGCTCGTCCACCCGCTGGAACTGGGGGAGGCGCTCGGCCTCTGGGCCGAGGTGTTCGCCGACTACGAGATCCTCCAGCCCTTCCCGCAACTCGGCCGGGAGGTCTTCACCGTGGCGGCCGGCTTCGACACCGAGCGGTTCGGCAGGGTCCCGACCGGCCGGGTGATCGGCCTGGAGCGGCGCGGCTGGCGGCGCACCTCCCCGCAGGACGCCGGCTGGCAGGGCGGGATCGAGCGGGAGGTGCCCGGTGGCCGGATCACGGTCGGTCTCAACCCCGGGGTCTCGGTCGGCTACGTCGACATGGACGCCGACCAGGAGTTGATCGTCTCCACCGACGACCTCACGGGCCTCGATCCCGTCACCGCCTCCGAGATCATGCGCGACCTCCAGGAGCTGATCCGATGAACGACCACGTCCAGCGGCCCCCGGCCGAGGTCCGCTACGCCGACGAGCTGGCCCGGCTCCGCGACGCCGACGACGGCGCCCGGCCGCCCGGCTGGGCACTCAGCCTGCGGGCCGCCCGCCGGTTCGTCATCGGCGACGAGAAGCTCGGCGTCACCCGCAAGTTCGTCGGCGACCCGTCGCTGATCGACCGCGCCCTGGTGACGCTGGCGACGAGCCGGGGGCTGATGCTCGTCGGCGAGCCCGGCACGGCCAAGTCGCTGCTCTCGGAGCTGCTCGCGGCGGCGGTCAGCGGCACGTCCACCCTCACCATCCAGGGCGGCGCGGCCACCACCGAAGACCAGATCAAGTACTCGTGGAACTACGCGCTGCTGGTCGCCGAAGGGCCGTCGCCCCGGTCGCTGGTGGCCGCGCCGCTGCTGCGCGGCATGGCGGAGGGCCGGGTGGTGCGCTTCGAGGAGATCACCCGCTGCCCGCTGGAGGTGCAGGACTGCCTGCTGTCGCCGCTGTCCGACCGGGTGCTCGCGATCCCCGAGCTGACCGGCCCCGACGCCATGGTGTTCGCCCGCGAGGGCTTCAGCGTCATCGCCACCGCCAACACCCGCGACCGGGGCGTCAACGAGATGAGCGCCGCGCTCAAACGGCGCTTCAACTTCGAGACCGTCTTCCCGATCGCCGACTTCGGCACCGAGTTGTCGCTGGTCGAGGCCGAGGCGACGGCGCTGCTCCAACGCTCCGGGGTCGGCGCGCTCCCGCACCGCGACGTGCTGGAGGTGCTGGTCAGGGCGTTCCGCGAGCTGCGGCAGGGCCAGACCGCGCGGGGCGACGCCACCGACCGGTTGTCGGGCGTCATGAGCACCGCCGAGGCCGTCTCGGTCGCGCACGCCGTCGGGCTGCGCGGCTGGTTCCTGCGCGGCGAGCCCGGCACCGCCGCCGACCTGGTGACCTGCCTCGCGGGCACGGCCGCCAAGGACAGCCCCGACGACCTGGCCAAACTCCGCAGGTACCTGGAACACCAAGGTTCCGGGCCCCTGTACGACGCCCGTCACCTCCTGCCGGGCTGACGATGACCGCCACCTTCATCGGCGTCCGGCACCACAGTCCCGCCTGCGCGCGGCTGGTCGCCGACACGATCACGGCCCTGCGGCCGGCGTACGTGCTCGTCGAGGGCCCGGCCGACATGAACCCCCGGCTGGGGGAGCTGCTGCTGGGCCACGACCTGCCGATCGCGGTCTACACCGGCTACCGCGACGCCGAGCGCCGGCACGGCTCGTGGGCGCCGCTGTGCGACTACTCGCCGGAGTGGACGGCGCTGACCGCCGGCCGCGACGTCGGCGCGGAGGTGCGGTTCATCGACCTGCCCGCCTGGCATCCGGCGCTGGCCGACGTGCGCAACCGCTACGCCGACGCCGAGGCCCGCTACGCCGAGGTGACCGAGCGGCTCTGCCGCGACTTCGCCGTCGACAACCCCGACGCGCTCTGGGACCACCTGTTCGAGATCGAACCCGCCGACGGCCTGGCCGACCGGCTGGCCGCCTACTTCGATCTCGTCCGGGGAGACGCGCGCACCGCCCCCGACGACGAGGCGCGGGAGGCGTACATGGCGCACTGGGTCAGGGCGGCGGTCGCCGACGCGGGCGACCGGCCGGTCGTCGTGGTCACCGGCGGCTTCCACCGCCCGGCGCTGGTCCGGTTTGCCGAGGAGGGCGACCGGACCTGGCCGGAGCTGCCCCAACCGCCCGGGGACGCGGTCGTCGGCAGCTACCTGGTGCCCTACTCGTTCCGGCGGCTGGACGCCTTCGACGGCTACCAGTCGGGCATGCCCTCGCCCGCCTACTACCAGCACCTGTGGGAGTCGGGCCCCCACGAGGCCGCCCGGGGGCTCACCGAGGCGGTCACCGCGCGGCTGCGCGGCCGGGGGCAGCCGGTCTCCACCGCCGACCTGATCGCCGCCCGCGCCACCGCCGAGGGCCTGGCGGCGGTACGCGGCCACGTCCACCCCGCCCGGGTCGACGTGCTCGACGGGCTGGCGAGCGCGCTGGTCGGCGAGGCCCTGGACACGCCGCTGCCGTGGGCGACCGGCGGCCGGATCAGGCCCGGCGGGCACCCCGTCATCGTCGAGATGGTCGCGGCGCTCAGCGGCGACCGGGTGGGCCGGCTGCACCCGTCGACCCCGCTGCCGCCGCTCGTGCACGCCGTCGCCGACCGGCTGCGCGCCACGGGGCTCGGCGGCTCCGGCGAGGTCCGCCTCGACCTCGGGAAGCCCGCCGACCTCGACCGCAGCCGCCTGCTGCACCGCCTGCGCGTGCTGGCGATCCCCGGGGTGGTGCGCGACTCCGGGCCGGGGCCGGGAGGCGACCCCGTACCGGCGGAGCAGTGGACGCTGACCGACTCCGACGACCGCCTGCCCGCCCTCATCGAGGCCGGCGGCTACGGCGTCGACCCCGAGGAGGCCGCCGCCGCTGTGCTCGCCGAACGCATCGCCGCCACGCCCGGCGACATGGACGTGCTGGCGGGCCTGCTGTTCGACGCGGCGCTCTGCGGCGTCGGCGCGCTGACCGGCCAGGTGCTCGACGACCTGGCACGCGCCGTCGGCGCGGCGGCCGACCTGGGCTCGCTGGGCCGCACGCTGGCCGTCGCCCTGGCGATGTGGCGGCACGACGGCCTGTTCCACACCGGCGGCGGTCCGGCCTTCGGCGCGCTGATCGCCGCGGCGGTGCGGCGCGCTTTGTGGCTGGCCGAGGGCGTGCGCGGCGGTCCCGCCCCGGCCGACCCGAAGCGGATCGGCGCGATGGCGGCCGTGCGCGACGCGCTGGTCCACGCCGCGGCCCCGCTCGGGCTGGACACCACGGCCGCGCTGGGCGTCGCCGACCGCGTCGCCGCCTGCCACGACGCGCCGCCCGACCTGCGCGGGGCCGCCTTCGGGCTGGGCTGGTCGTTGCGCGGCACGGCCGCCGCCGACCCCGGCCGGGCGGTGCGCGGCACCTTCACCCCGGCCCTGGCGGGCGACTGGCTGGCCGGGCTGTTCGCGCTCGCCCGCGAGGAGGTGCTGCACACGCCCGGGATGCTGGAGCTGCTCGACGAGCTGGTCGAGGCGATGACCGACGACGGGTTCCTGATCGCGCTCCCGGCGCTGCGCCAGGCGTTCGGCTACTTCCCGCCCCGCGAACGGCACCTCATCGCCGCCCGGCTGGTTCGCCTGCGCACGGGCGGGACCTCCGGGCCCGACCTGATGCGGCTCGACGCGACCCCGGAGCTGGTGGCCGCCGGGATGAGACTGGACGAACGGGTCGACACGGCGCTGCGCCGGGAGGGACTGATCACGTCATGACCGACCCCACCCTGGAACGCTGGCGGCTGCTGCTCGGCGAACCCGGCGGCGCCTGCCTCGGCGGGCAGCCTCTCGGTGAGCAGGCCGCCGCCCGCGACGCGGCCATGGACTGGCTCTACGGCCGCGACGACGACCTGCGCCGCCGGGGGGTTCGGCGCGACGGCGGCTCGGGCGCGTCGACGCTGACGACCGTCGACTGGCTCGACGACATCACCCGGCTGTTCCCCAAGGAGACCGTCGAACGGCTCCAGCGCGACGCGGTCGAACGCTACGAGATCCACGACGTGGTGACCGACCCCGCCGTGCTGGCGCGCATCGAACCCAACCCGGCGCTGCTCAAGGCGGTGCTGCGCACCAAGCACCTGATGAACCCGCAGGTGCTCCGCCTGGCCCGGCGCATCGTCGAGGCGGTCGTCCGCGACCTCACCGACCGGCTCGCCACCGAGGTCCGCGCCGCCTTCTCCGGCGCGAAGGCCCGCCGTCCGGGACGGCTGAAGCAGGCCCGCAACTTCGACCTGACCCGCACCCTGCGCGCCAACCTCGGCCGCTACCGGCCCGAGACCGGCCAGGTCGTCATCGAGACCCCCTACTTCTTCACCCGCACCCGCCGCCACCTCGACCAGTGGCAGGTGATCCTGCTCGTCGACCAGTCGGGCTCCATGGTCGGCTCGGTGATCCACTCGGCCGTCACCGCGGCCTGCCTGTGGGGTCTGCCGGGCGTGCGCACCCACCTGGTCGCCTTCGACACCGATGTCGTCGACCTGACCGCCGACGTCGACGACCCGGTCGACCTGCTGATGAAGGTCCAGCTCGGCGGCGGCACCGACATCGGCCGCGCCGCCGCGTACGGCGCCGGTCTGATCGACCGGCCGCGCAAGGCGATCGTCGTGCTGATCTCCGACTTCTACGAGGGCGGCACCCCCGAACGGCTGGTGCGCACGGTACGCGGCCTGGTCGAACAGGGCAGCCAGGTGCTCTGCCTGGCCGCCCTCGACGAACAGGCCAACCCCGACTACGACCGGGCGCTCGCGCAGCGCCTGGCGAACGCGGGCGCGCACGTGGGCGCGATGACCCCGGGAGAACTGGCCGCCTTCGTCGCGGAACACGTGGGCCGATGAGACCCGACCTGCTCGCCCTCACCCCCGACTCCCTCGCCGCTCTGACCAACAAGGGCCTGGTCAAACGCGCGACCCGGGAGCTCGACGCCGCCGCCCCGGCCCTGCGCACCGACCCCGACGGCACCGTCCACGGCGACTTCCCCGACGGCCCGACCGCCAGCCTCCCGGCCGGCGGCCTCGACGGCGGCCGCTGCACCTGCGCGGCCACGGGCGTCTGCCGCCATCTGATCGGGCTGGTGCTGGCGTACCAGCGAGCCGACCAGAGCCCGGACGTGGCAGCCGACCTGCCCTGGTCGCCCGGTCAGGTCACCGACGACGAGCTCACCGCCAGGATCGGGGCCCGGTCGATGGCCGCCGCCCGGCGGGCCGAGAAGGCCGGGTACACCGCGCGGGTGCGCCGGGCCAACGCCGCCGACCCGGTGCCGCAGGTCGAGCTGGCCACCGCGACCGTGCGGTTCCTGGTGCCCGGCGACCTGGGGTTCGTGCACACCGACGCCGCCGACGGGAGCAGGGACGACGCCCTGGCGCTGGCCGTGTGGGCGTTCCGGGCCGCCGACGAACGGCATCCCGGCCTGGACGACGTGCGGATCGACGTCGGGGGAGCCCCGGAAGAGGGCGCCGGTCCGGGGCTGGAACGCGCGCTCGGGCTGGCCGCGACGGTGCTCCGCGAAGGTGCGACGCATCTCGGCGCGGGCTTCGAGGCCGTCGTCGCCGACACGCGGCGGCACCTCGACGAGGCCGGGCTGCGCTGGCCGCTGCTGGCCGTCGACGACCTCGCCGACCAACTGGCCGCCTACCACGGCCGAGGCGCCCACTACCGTCCCGAACTGCTCGCGAGCCACCTCGCCGAACTGCACGCCCGCCACCGGGCGGTGACCCGGCCGGACGCCACCCTGCGCAGCAGCGTCCTGGGCACCGCCGAGGCCGCCGAGACGCCGCTGCGGCGGGCCCGGCTCGACGCCCTCGGCTGCCGGATAAGGGCGATCGGCGGCCGCCGCATCGCCGAGGTCTACCTGGCCCACGCGGCGAGCGCCGGTGTGTTCGTGCTGCGCCGCCACTGGGACGACGAGGAGGCCGACGGCCCCGCGCTGGCCCGGCGGCGCATCGGCGCCACCCCGCTGGCCGCGCTCGCGGCGGGCAACCTCGTCACCGAGTCGGCCGTCCGCAGCGCCAGCCGCACGGTACGCCTGGCCGCCGGCCGGATCGCCAAGACCACGGTCAGCCCGTCGCGCGGCCTCTGGGACGACCTGCCGTCGTCGATCCTGGCGGCCGACGTGGCGGCCCTCGCCCGCGAACTCGACGCCCTGCCGCCCCGCCCGATCCGGCCGAGGATCGAGGCGGAACTGGTCCGGGTGATCCCGGTCGCCGGGGTGGAGAGCATCGCCTACACCCCGGGCGACCAGCGCCTCGACGCCGTGATCGCCGACCACGCGGGCACCCCGGCGACGATCGCCGCCGTCCACACCGCCGCCGCCCCGGGCCGCCTCGACGCGCTGGCCGCCGCGCTCACCGGCGGGCACGTGCGCTTCGTCAGCGGCGTGGTCCGGCGCACGGCCGGCACCGTGGTCGTCGAACCGATCGGCCTGGTGGCCGGAGACCAGCTGATCGTCCCCGACCTGCGGGAACCCGCCGCCGTCGGGCTGGCCGACGCGGGCGAGGCGGCGGCCGACCCGCTCACGGCCGCGCTGACCGAGGCGCGGGACCTGCTCGCCGAGGCCGCCCATCGGGGCCTGAACCACCTGCCGCCTACCTACGGGGCGCGGCTCACGACCGCCGCCGAGCGGCTGGCCGCAATCGGCCTGCGCCGCATCGCTGGCGACGTCATGGCCTTCGCGGCCGCTCGAACCGAAGACGCCTGGGTCGACGCGTATCTGCGCCTGGAACTCGCCCTCGACCTGATCTCCCCGTAGCGATCGACGCCTATTCCGCGATGCCTTGGTGGACCCGCGAGTCGTACCGACCCGAGGGACGGACCTGGAAGAGACGACGGGGGTCGCGCGTGGAGGTGCCGGAGCCGATCACCTCCGCACAGGAAGGCGCACGGAACTGGGTCCGGCGGGCCTGCGCGGCATCGGCTCGGGGGGTGGCGTGGGCGAGCCCGCGAGCGATGCTCGCCGGGCTCTGCGCGAGCGCGCTGCTGCCGATCGCCATGGCCGATTCTGGCGCTGAGGCCGGATTGGTCGTGCTGGGGTCGGTCGGTTCCAACGTGCTGGCGACCCTCATCAGCCAATCTCTGGACGCCGCCCGCGCCCGCACCCGGCTCCGGTCGTCCACGGCGGAAGCGCCGACGCACCCCGACGGAAGCGACCCCGCGTTCGCGGACCAGGTCCGCGAGGAGATCGCCGCCCGCATCGAAGAGGTCCTGTCGCGCCAGGACGGGCAGGCGGAAGAACTGGCAGGGACCCTCGCGGTCGTCCTGGAGCGGATCGACGCCACCGCACTGATCATCCGTGACGTGGTCGTCGACGGTCACGAGCGCCTGCTGGAGGACCTCAGGACCGGATTCACCGAACTGGGAAGCCAGCTGGACGGGATCGCTCCGCTGCTGCGGGGACTGGACAGTTCGATCCTGCACATCCAGCGGACCCTGTCGCAGCAGGCGGTCGAACGGCGACTCGATCGATCCCGGAACGAGTTCATGATCGCGCTGCTTCTCGAGTTCCACGAGCAGCTGACCGAACTCATCGTCCGCCCGCCCGGGGAGGCGAACGCATTAGGGCCGGCCGAGCAGTGGATCGACTGTCCCTACCAAGGGCTGCGCCCTTTCGGTCCCGACCAGGCGGGGGTCTTCTTCGGCCGGAGGCAGTCGACCGCCCGGCTGCTCACCATGGTCGTCACCTACGTCCATGACGGGCCGATCATCGTGACCGGTGACTCCGGAGCGGGGAAGTCCTCCCTCCTGCGGGCCGGCGTGTTGCCCAAACTCGGCGGGTCGGCGAACGGATCGGCCGACTGGACGCCGATCGTCTTCAACGCCGGCGCCGATCCGTTGCGGGTGCTGGCCGTCCAGATGGCCGCACGGTGCAACGCCGACGCCGATCACGTACTGGCCGAACTGCGTGCCGACCCCGCCGGGGCCGCGGTCCGGAGGGGGCGGCAGATTCTGGAGATCGAGCGGATTCGGCGGGCTTCTCGCGAAAGGCGGCTGATCCTGGTCGTCGACCAGTTCGAGGAGCTCTTCACGCTGGCGTCCGGCCCGTCGGCCGATCTCGAAGAGGCAGACCGGTTCCTGACGGCGATCGATGCTCTCACCCGCCCGGCCGCCGAGGGTGCGCCGGACGAGCCGGTCGGGGTCGTCGTGCTCGCGATCCGCGGAGATTTCCTGGGACGCTGCGCCGCATATCCGATTCTGGTGCGCGCCTTGGAGCAACGCACGTTCGTGCTCGGCCCCATGACCCGGCAGGAACTGCGCCGGACCATCACCGGGCCCGCCGCGGCGGCGAGGCTGCACGTGGAGGAAGGGCTGGCGCAGCAGATCGTCGAGGACCTCGTCAGTCACGTACGCGGATCGTCGGGTCCGGACCTGGCGGGGGCCCTGCCGCTGCTCTCCGTCGCGATGGCGCGCACATGGGCCAACCGGGAAGGCGACCGGTTGACCCACGCCGCCTACGATCGGGCCGGCGGGGTCGCGTCCGCCGTCACCGACGCGGCCGAGGCCACGTACGCCGATCTGGATTCCGGGCAACGGCGGATCGCCCGGCGGATCTTCCTGGCGCTCACCGTCACCGGCGCCGACGGGCAGACCACCCGGCGTCGCGCGTTCCCGGACGAACTGACGTCGGCCTGCGCACCGGAACGGCCCCACGCGGTGTGGCAGGTCGTGGAGGCGTTCACGTCGGCGCGGCTGATGGTCGTCGCGCGGGTCGACGATCAGGGAGGCGACGCCGGAAGTGTCGTCGAACTCGCACACGACGTCCTGGTGACGACGTGGCCACGCCTCCACGAGTGGCTGAAAGAGGACCTCGACGACCGAGTCCTGCACGGAACGATCCTGCGCGACGCCGCCACCTGGCGCGAGTCCGCCGACGACGCCGCATTCCTCTACCGGGGTGGACGCCTGGAGACGGCCCGTTTCGCGGCCGAGCGCTGGCGTGCCGACCCCGTCCGATATCCGGCCCTGACCGCGCTCGCCGGCGAGTTCCTCCGGGCCGGCGCCCGGGCCGCCACCCGCTCCCAGCGTCGTTGGCGCACCCTGTCGATGTTCCTGGCCGCGTTCCTCGTCATCGCGATCACGGCGGGTGTGATCGCTCTGCGCTTCGGTCTCGACGCGCAGACGCGCAACGCCGAGGTGCTTTCCCGGCAGATGGTGACCTACGGCCGGGCGTTCTCCGATGATCCTGCCACCTCGGCCCGTCTCCTCGCCGCGGCCTGGTCCACCGCGCCGACCGAGGAGGCGCGCGCCGCGATGGTGGCCATGGTCAGTTCGCCGCTACGGGGAATCGTGACCGATTCCGGGGACCTGACGGCGGTCAGTCCGGCCGGGACGATCACGGCCTCGGCCACGTCCGAACGAATACGGACCTGGAACCTCGCCACGCGTGCACCGGTTCACGACTTCCCGGTGTCCGAATGGCTGACCCCGCCCCACTCCCTGGCTCTGGACCCCGGCGGGAGATTCCTGGCCACGGGGGAGTTCGCGGACGTTCGCATCTGGGACCTGGCGGACCGTACACCCGTCGGCCGGTCACTGGGCAGCCATCTCGGCGACGTCACCACTGTGGCCTTCAGTCCTGACGGCGCCCGTCTGGTCTCCGTCTCTCGCGAGGGCATTCAGATCTGGGACATGGCGAGCCGCCGGAGAGTCGGTCCGATTCTGGGTGAGCCATCGGACTCGATCCAGTCTCTCGCCTACGACCCGGACGGCTCCCGTCTCGCCTCCGGCGAGTTCGGGAAGGTGCGGATCTGGGATCCGGAAACCGGCCGGCAGGTCGGTCCGACCATCACGGGGTTCGCGGGAGAGGTGCCGTCGCTGGTTTTCAGCCCTGACGGAAGGCGGCTTGCCTTCGTGATCTCCACGAAGATACACATCTAGGACACGGTCGCCGGTGAGGAGGTCGGTTCGCCGCTGACCGGTCACACCGGGACGGTCAACTCAATGGTCTTCAGCGACGACGGCGCGCGTCTGATCTCCGGAGCCGACGACGGGATACGGATCTGGGACACGGCCACACATGAGCAGATCGGCACGATCGGTGACCCTGATCCCGATCGCGAGGTGGGCGTGGTGGCGTTCGCCGCGAACGGCGGGCTGGTCTCTGACGAAGGCGGAGCCGTCCTCATCTGGGACGCCACCACGCACCAGCAGGTGGGCCGCAGCCTGACCGGGCACGAGGCGTGGGTGGAGTCGGTGACCTTCGACCACGGCGGCACCCGAATAGCCTCCGCGTCCGCGGACAAGACCGTGCGCGTCTGGGACACCGCCACGCACCGGCAGATCGGAGCACCCATGTCCCACGACGGAGGGGTGACCGCGGTCGCGTTCAGCCCGGACGACACCCGCCTCGCGTCGGCCGCCGGGGACATGACGGTGCGGATTTGGGACCCCGATACCCGGCAACCGGCAGGCGTCGCTCTCCAGGGCCACGTCGACAGGGCGAATTCCGGGGGAACGGTCACCTCGGTCGCCTTCAGCCCTGACGGCGCCGGCCTGGTGTCCGCCGCAGATGACGCGACGCTGCGGATCTGGGACCTCTCGACGCGGAAACAGGTCGGCACACCCATCGTCGGCCGTACCCGCTGGATGAACTCGGTGGCCTACAGCCCCGATGGCGAACGTCTCGTGTCCGGTTCGAACGACAGGTCCGTCCGGATCTGGGACACCGGCACACACGAGCAGATCGGCCGCACCATGGTCGGGCACACGGGCGCGGTGAACTCCGTGGACTTCAGTCCCGACGGCGCCTACGTGGCGTCCGCATCCGACGACGGCACGGTACGGATCTGGGACGCGGCCACCCACAGCCAGGCCGGCACCCCCCTCACCGGCCACACCACCAGGGTGACCTCGGTGAAGTTCAGTCCTGATGGCACGTACGCGGCGTCCGCCTCCACGGACGGCACCGTGCGGATGTGGGACACGGCCACGCACGAAGAGGTCGGCGTCCTGGTGACGGGCCCCGCCGACGACGTGGCCTTCTCTCCGGACGGAAGACGGCTCGTCACGGCGAACACTGACTCGACCATTCGGATCTGGGACGTCGGAATCCCGGCCGACCTGCTCGGCGCGGTGTGCGCCATGGCGGGCCGCGGTTTCACCTCACGGGAATGGCGGCAGCACATCGCCGACGTCGACTACCGGCCCACCTGCCTCCCGTGACGACGGAGGCCGGGTCCCGCGCGGGCCCGGCCTCCGGTCATCTCAATGCGGCACCGCTAGTCGGCGGCCGGCTCGACCTTCGTCGCCGGGTCGCCGTCGATCGCCTGGGCCAGTTGCGGCACCAGGCGGTCGAGCACGTACGGCAGGGACAGCACCGTCACGAACGAGAACGCCACGCCGTAGTTGGTGCTCTCGCCGACGAAGACCTCGCGGCCCTCGGCGACGACCTTCATGTCCTTGTAGACCGCGTCCTTGTGCAGCGTGTCGGAGTCCTTCTTCACGTCCGGGACCGTCCAGATGATGAGGTCCTGGTCGAGCAGGTCGCTGCGCTCCTTGGAGATGCTGGCGCCGAACTGGTCGCCGATCACCGAGTCGAGGTCGGCGGGCAGGCCGAAGCCGAGGGAGACGAGGTTGCGGGAGCGGGTGTCCTGGCTGCCGTACACGAAGAAGCCCTCATAGGGCGTGGCCACGACGGCCTTCTTGCCGGCGAACTCGGGGTGCTCGGCGGCCATCGACTTGAACTTGCCCTCGACCTCGTCGACCAGCGCCTTGGCCTCGGTCTCCTTGCCGAGCGCCTTGCCGGTGATGAGGGTCTGCTCCTGCCACGGGATGCCGTAGTCGTTGTAGGCCGCGGGCTGCGCGACGACGGGGGCGAACTTCGACAGGGTCTCGTAGTGCTCCTTGGTGAGACCGGCGTACAGGGCCAGGATCAGGTCGGGCTTGAGGGCGGCGATCTTCTCGACCTGCGGGCCGGTGCCCGGGTCCTCCAGCAGGGTCGGGACGGGCGCGCCGTTCAGCTTCGGCGTGGCCCACGGGCCGACCGCGCCGGGGAAGCCGCCGAACCAGTTGGTGGTGCCGACCGGGACGACGCCGAGCGCGATGGCGGCGTCCTGGTCGGTGAGGCCGACGGTGAAGATGCGCTGCGGCGCGGCCGGGACGGTCGTGGAGCCGAACTTGTGCTCGATCGTCACCGGGAAGGCGGCCGCGGGGGCCGACGTCCCGGCCGGAGGGGCGGCCGGGGCCGACGCCGCGGGGGTTGCCGTCTCCGACGACGACCCGCAGGCGGCGACGGTGCCGAGCAGGAGGGAGGAGGCGAGCACCGCGGCGAACCGGATGCCTCTCGTAATGCCGAGCATCGAATTTCCTTATTCGAGGGGGTTTTCACTGGTGGGGCGGACGCCGGACCACGCCTCCCAGAGGGAGGCGTACCGGCCGCCGGAGGAGCGCAGCCCGTCGTGCGGGCCGCTCTCCACGATGCGGCCGCCGTCCATGACGACGACGCGGTCGGTCGCCGCCGCCTGGGTGAGGCGGTGGGCGACGATGAGGGCCGTGCGGCCCTCGACGGTGGTCTCGATGGCCTTCTCCAGCACCCGCGCCCCGGCGCTGCCCGCCTCGGCGGTCGCCTCGTCGAGCACGGCCACGGGCGGGTCGGCCAGGATCAGCCGGGCCAGCGCGAGCTGCTGGATCTGGGTCGCGGTGAGGCGGTGGCCGCCCTCGCCGACGACCGTGGCCAGCCCTTCGGGCAGGGTCTCGGCCCAGGTGAGCGCGTCGACCCTGGTCAGCGCCTCGCGCAGGTCGGCGTCGGTGGCGTCGGGGCGGGCCAGCCGCAGGTCGTCGGCGAGCGGGCCGGCGAACACGTGCACGTCCTGGGTGACCATGCCGACCTCGCCGGGGACGGCGATCGTCCCGGCCGACGGGCGGTGGATGCCGGCGATCAGCTTCGCCAGGGTGGTCTTCCCGGCGCCACTCGCGCCGACCAGGGCGACCCGTTCGCCCCGGTCGATCGTCAGGTCGACGTCGTGGAGCACGGGACGGCCCTCGTCGTAGCTGTGGCCGAGCCCGGAGACCTCGATCCGCGCCGACGACGGGCGGTCGAGGGCGGCCGGCTCCGGCAGGTCGATGACGCCGACCAGGCGGGCCAGCGCCGCGCCCGCCGACTGGGCGTCGTCGATCAGCACCAGGGCGGTGTTCACCGGGGCGAACAGGGAGTGGAAGTAGAGGGCGGCGGCGGTGGCCGTGCCGATCGAGGCTGCGCCCGAACGCACCATGAAGAACCCGGCGACCAGCACGGCGGCCAGGCCCGCGTACTCGGCGACGTGCAGGCGGCTGTAGAAGCGCAGCACCAGGTTGACGCCGCGCATGGTCAGGTCGACGGCCGTGTTCGAGCGTTCGGCGACCCGGGCCGTGTGGTCGGCCTCCAGCCGGAACGCCCGCACGGTCTTCGCGCCGCCGATGGTGTCGAGGAGCTGCTGCTGCTGGGCGCCCCCGGCCACCCGCTGGCGGGCGTAGAGGGGGCCGGCGTGGCGGACGTACCAGCGCGCGGTGTGCCACTGGACCGGCACCGAGATGAGCGCGGCCAGCAGGAACCGCCAGTCGAGGATGGCCAGCGCGCCCAGGGTGAGCACGATCGCCAGCCCCGAGCGGGCCATCTCGGGCAGCGCGACCCTGACGGCCTCGGCGATCAGCGAGACGTCGCCGGTCACCCGGGCGGTCAGGTCGCCCGACCCGGCCCGTTCCACCTGTTCGAGCGGCAGCCGCATCGCCCGGTCGACGAACCTTTCGCGCAGCCGGGCCAGCACGGTCTCGCCGAGCCGCGACACCAGCGCGAGCCCGGCGGTCATCGCGCCGCCCTGCGTGACGGCGACCGCGACCAGCGCCAGCACCGGCGCGGTGATCGCGGCGGCCGACTCCCCGGCGTCGACCAGGTCGACGATGGAGCCGAGCAGCGGCTGGGTCAGCAGGCCGATCGAGGTGGCCACGACCATCACGGCGAACCCGCCGAGGGCCAGCGCGCGATGGGGGCGGATCAGGTCGAGCAGCACCGCGCGGGTGCGCGCCGCCGTGGCGACGGGGAGCAGTTCGCGGCTCACGCGAGCACCGCCGTCCGGTAGGTCGCGTTGCGGGTCACCAGGTCGGCGTGCGGGGCGGCGTCGGTGATCCGGCCGCCGTCGAGCAGCACGACCCGGTCGGCCACCGCGAGCAGGGCGGGGGAGGTGGTCACCAGGATCGTGGTGCGGTCGCGCCGCACGTCGCGCAACCGGGAGGCGATGCGCGCCTCGGTCACCGCGTCGACCGCGGTGGTGGGGTCGTGGACGACCAGGACCGCGCGGTCGGCCGCCAGCGCCCTGGCCAGGGCGACCCGCTGCCGCTGTCCGCCCGAGAGCGACTGGCCGCGTTCGCTGACGTGCCCGTCGACGCCGCCGGGCAGCTCGTCGGCCACCTCGTCGGCGCCCGCCGCGGCCATCGCCTCGGGATGCGCGCCGCCGACGTTCTCGCGCAGGGTGCCCTCGAACAGGTCGGCGTCGTGGTCGGCGACCAGGACCACCGCGCGCAGCGCGGCCGGGTCGAGGTCGGCCAGCGCCACCCCGTCGAGCTCCACGGTCCCGGACGCGGGGTCGGCGGTCCGGCCCAGGCAGCTCAGCAGGCTGACCGCGTCGGCCGGGTCGACGGCCGCGACTCCGAGCACCTCGCCGGGGGCCACCTCCAGGTCGACGCCCTTCAGGGTGTCGTGGGAGACGGCGGACAGGCGGAGCGAACCGCGTACCGGAAGACTCGGTTGTTCGGTGCCGGCGGCGACGGAGTGGGGGGCGGCGAGCACCTCCGCGATCCGGGCCGCCGAGGCCCGGCCCATCGCGAACTGGGCGTTCACCCAGGCGAAGACCTCCAGCGGGCCGATCAGGAACAGGGCGAGGCCGACGGCCGAGACGAGCTCGCCAAGCGTGATCTCACCCGAGGCGGCCAGCCGGCCGCCGACCAGCGCCACGACGGCGATGAAGACGCCGGTGAGCGCGACGACCAGGCCCGTTTGCAGGGCCTCGGCGCGGGCCGCGCGCAGCGTCGCGGCGAGGGAGTCGCCGCTGGTCACCCGGTAGCGGGCGACGGCGGCCGTCTCGGCGCCGATGCCCTTCAGCACCCGCAGCCCCTTGATCAGGTCGGCCGCGACGCCGGACGCGTGCGCGGCGCGATCCTGCTGGTCTTCGCTGGCCTTCTCCAGCGGCTTGCTCAGCAGGTGGCCGAGGAACAGCAGCAGGGGGGTGCCGGCCAGCACCACCAGGCCGAGCGGCACCGAGATGTTCAGCAGCACGACCGCCGCGACCACGATGCCCGTCAGCGCCGACACGGCCAGCATCACCGACATGTTGACCGCGCCGACACGCTTGGCGTCCTCGGTCGCGGTGTTGGTCAGCGCGCCGGGCAGCCGCCCCTCCTCCGCGCCGCCGCGGGCGTCGAGCACCCGCTCGACGAGCTCCATCCGCAGCGCGTGACCGGCGCGTTCGGCGGCGCGTTCACCGGCGCGGGCGCCGAAGCGGTAGGAGAACGACAGGGCGACGTACACGACGGCCAGCACGACGAGCCACCGGGCCAGCGCGGGCAGGTCGCCCCCGGCCACCCCCTGGTCGATCACCACGCCGATCAGCACCGGCACCATGACCTCACCGGCCTGGTGGGCGGCGCCCAGCACGGCGCCCACGACGACGTCGCGGCGCTGCCCCGAGATCGCCCGCCACAGGACAGCCCTCACCCGTCACCCTCCGCCTCGCCCCAGTAAAACTTAGGTAAGGCTACACTAACCCGGTGGCGCGGGCCAGTTCAGAAGTTCGAGATCACCGATGTGAACACCCGCTGGATGTGCGCCGCGTCGCCCGATTCGTAGGCGACGCCGTCGGTCGCCTCGGCCATCCGCGTCAGCACCTCCTGGTCGGCCGCGCCCCCGTAGCCGATGGTGAACAGCCGGACCGGTTCGTCGGACTTCGTCTCCTTGATGCGGGTGATCAGGTTGTCGAGGGTCAGGCCGTCGTCCTCGTTCGCGCCGTCGGTCAGCAGCACCACCGCGTTGATCGACCCCGGTTCGGCCTCGGCCGTCATCGCGCCGAGCGCGGCCGCCGCGGTGTCGTAGAGGCCGGTGCCGCCGCCCGGCGTGAGCCCGTCGATCAGGCCGCGCAGCTTCTCCCGGTTCTCCTTCATCGGCTCGGTCGTCATCAGCTCCAGGTGGTCCCTCTCCCCGTCGAGGTGGGTGGAGAAGATCCACAGGCCGACGCGGTCGGCGTCGGTGAACTGCCCGAGCGACGAGACCGCCGCCCGTTTGGCCAGCGTCAGCGCGCTCTCGCCGAAGAACTCCACCGAGCTCTCCATCGAGCCCGACACGTCGAGCACCAGCAGCACGTTCGCCGGTTTCCGCAACTCGCGCCACGAGGTCAGGACCGCGTCGAGCACCCGCGCCGACGGCGGCCGCAGCAGACCCGGGAGCGGCGCGGCGTCCTTCTGCAGCGGCCCCGTGGCGCCGTCGTGGGCGCGGTAGCCGTACAGGAGGAACCGCTCCTGCACCCGCGGGCTGTGCAGATGCTTCAGGAAGGCGGCCGCGACCGCCCGCTTCGGCGCGTCCATCCAGGCCAGTTCGATGTACGGATGGTCGGAGACCGTCGTCCCCTCTTCAGGATTGATCGCGACCAGCGGCACCTTCGGCGGCAGATGGTCGCCCAGCGTCGCCGGGTCGCCCGACGGATTGCCCCGGTTGTAGTCGGTGACGAACTTCTCCTCCAGCGTCACCGCGGAGATGTAGCCCAAGGCCGAGCCCCTGTCGTCGGCCTTCTGCATGTTCTCCAGGAACGCGATCGCGGTCTCGCCGTAGTGCACGATCGAGCGCTCGATGGCCCGCACGAACTCCCGGTTCTCCTTCTTCTGTACGTCGCCCGTCGTGAGATCCCCGGTGGTCCCGGTGGCGGCGAAGAAGGCGGCCACGGTCGCGTTCAGCCCCGAGGTGGAGAAGTTCGGATTGGTCTTGCCGAGCCGGAACGGACCCCATTCGGGATGCCCGTGCGCTCCCCACCCCCGGGGATCACGGGCCAGCGCGGCCAGATCACGCCACCCGATCGGCTTCTCGGGCCACCCCAGCGCCTCGGCCATCGGACGCGGCATCGCGATCGTCAGCGGCGAGGTGACGATCGGCACGGGTGGCGCCGTGGCAGCGACGCCACCCGTGTCCTTCGCGCCGTGCTCCAAGAGAGTGAGCCACACCGACGCGGTCGGCGCCCACACGTCGGGCCGCGGACCGTCGAGGTCGGCGTCCCATCCGCGCGCGAGCGCCTCCATCCCGGTTCCTGAGTTGACCTCGTCGACCACGACCCGGCCACAGTCGCGGGTGCCGAAACCGGCGGCGGCCTCCCGCAGAAGCTCGACCTTGTCCTGCGACGCGGCGACGCGAATCTCGGTGAGCCCGTTGGGGCAGCCGGGCGCGCCTTCCGGCCGATTGACCCACCACAACCCCGCCACCAGCGCCGCCGACACCACAACGGCCACCCCGAACGCCGCCGGCTTTCTCATGTCGGGCCCGCTTCGCCGAGCACGGGCGTGTGGCGCTTCGGGGGAGCGTGGGTTCGTGCCCGTATGGCGGACGCCTCATGTCCCGCACACCTCGTTGAGCGCCTTCGCCTGCTGCCGCAGGGCCGCCTCCAGCTTGTCGACGTTCTCCTGGCGCTGCCGGTCGGACTCGACCTTCGCGAGGTACTGCTCGGCGATGGTGTCGCCGGTGACGGTCACCTGCGTGGGCCGGAACCCGGTCATCGTCTTCTCCAGCGCGCTCAGCGCGTTCTTCACGCCCTCGTCGCCGGCTTCGGAGGCGGTGGTGCGCAACCGGTCGCCGACGGCGTCGGTCATCGTGCCCACGACCTCCTCCGGTGCGACGTCGGTGATGCTCAGCGCGTAGGCGACGAGTTTGCGGCCGTCGCCGCACGCCTTCGTGTCGGCCTCGGTCAGCCCGCCGCAGCCCGCGAGCACCAGCACGGAACCGGCGATCAGCAGCCGCCGCATCAGACCCGCACCTCCGCCTTCGCCGGCGCCGCGACCACGCCGGCGGCGGTGATCCCGAGCGCGACCAGCACGTAGAGCGAGATCGCCAGGGTGGTGCCGAACCGGTCGAGCAGCGCCAGCGCGATGATCGGCGCCAGCGCCCCGCCGAGCACCCCCGCCAGCTGGTAGCCCATGGACGCCCCGCTGTAGCGCAGCCGGGTGCTGAACAACTCGGCGATGAACGCGGCCTGCGGGCCGTACATGGCCGCGTGGCAGGCCAGCGCCACCACCGTCGCGAACACGATGAGCGCGAACGACCCGGTGTCGAGCAGCGGGAAGAACACGAACGCCCACACCGCCGCGCCCGCCGCCCCCGCCAGGTAGACGGGCTTGCGCCCGACCCGGTCGGACAACGCCCCGAACAGCGGGATCAGGAACAACTGGCACGCCGACGCGATCAGCACCGCGTTCAGCCCCGTCTGCCGGTCGAGGTTCAGCGTGCCGGTGACGTAGGTCAGGATGTAGAGGGTGAACGTGTAGAACGCGACGTCGACCCCGATGCGCGCGGCGATGGCCGACAGCAGGGCCCGCGGATGCGTGGTGATCACGTCGATCAGCGGCATGCGGGCCTTGGCGGGCATCTCGGCGTACAGGGGCGACTCGGCGACCCGCACCCGGATCCAGAGCCCCACCCCCACGAGCACGCCCGACAGCAGGAACGGGATCCGCCACCCCCAGTCGAGGAACGCCTGCTCAGAGAGGGTCGCCGACAACACCCCGAGCGCCCCCGCCGCCAGCAGGTTCCCGGCCGGCACGCCGACCTGCGGCCAGCTGGCGTTGAAGCCCTTCCGGTCCGGGTCGCCGTGCTCCATCGTCATCACGACCGCCCCGCCCCACTCGCCGCCGAGGCCGAGCCCCTGCAGGAACCGCAGCGTCACGAGCAGGACCGGCGCGGCCACGCCGATGGCGGCGTAGGTCGGCAACAGCCCGATGAGGAACGTCGCCACCCCCATCAGCAGCAGCGTCGCCACGAGCACCCCCCGCCGCCCGACCCGGTCGCCGAAGTGGCCGAACACGATGCCGCCCAGCGGCCGGGCGACGAAACCGACCGCGTAGGTCGTGAGGGCGAGCAGGGTGCCGGTGAGCGGCTCGAACGTCGGGAAGAACACCTTGCCGAAGACGAGGGTCGCGGCGGTGCCGTAGAGGAAGAAGTCGTACCACTCCAGGGACGTGCCGATCAGGCTTGCGACGATCACCCGGCGGGACTGCGAGGTTGCCATGACGCTCCTTCGTGGGGAGGTGGGCCATTTTCAACATAAGAATCGTTGAACAATTCGACAAGGGGTTTGTTCTCATGTTTTTCTTGTCACCGTGCGTGAACAGACGACCGGGCCCCACCTCCTGCGAACCAGCACCGCCGAACTCGTCGCGGGCGTGCTCCGCGACCGCATCGCCCAAGCGGTCTACGCACCCGGCGAACGCCTCTCCGAAGAGGCCATCGGCGCCGAACTCGAGATCTCCCGCAACACCCTGCGCGAGGCGTTCCGCCTGCTCGGCCACGAGAGACTGCTCGTGCACAAGCTGAACCGGGGGGTGTTCGTCCGGGTCCTGTCGGCGGCCGACGTGAAAGACCTCTACCTGGTGCGCCGCGTCATCGAATGCGCGGCGGTGCGCAACTCGGCCGGGGGAGACGTGGCGGCATGCCGCGAAGCCGTCGACGACGGGGAGCGGGCGGCGGCCGCCGATCAGTGGCGTGACGTGGGGACGGCGAATCTGCGGTTCCACCAGGCTCTCGTCGCGATGCACGGGAGCTCGCGGCTCGACGAGCTGATGGGGCAGCTGCTGGCCGAGCTGCGGCTCGTTTTTCACGTGATGGAGAACCCGGGGGCGTTCCACGCGCCGTTCGTGGCCCGGAACCGGGTGCTGACGGGGATGCTGGAGGAGGGGCGGGTGGGGGAGGCGGAGCAGTACCTGTCTCGCTACCTGGATGACGCGGAGGCTTTACTGCAGGCGGCGTTCAGTTCCGGATCACAACCTGGCTGACCTTGGGCTGGGCCGGTTCTTTGTCGGCTGTGTGGTTCGGGGTCCCGGCCGGGTCTCGTGTTTCACGACCGGCGAGAAACCGACCTGGGCTGGGCCGCTGTGGACCGCAGCCGGGTGATCTCGGTCGGAGTGCGGCTTTGAGATGGTGATCCGGCCGCGTCTGCAGCTCATGGCCGAATCAACAGGCAGCAGGCGCCCACCCTTGACCGGTGAGAGCGTGTTCGACGCGTCGATGTTCCGCCAGATCTGGACCCGGGGCCTGGTTCGGCGGGGCCTGGTTCGGCGGGGCCTGGTTCGGCGGGGCCTGGTTCGGCGGGGCCTGGTTCGGCGGGGCCTGGTTCGGCGGGGCCTGGTTCGGCGGGGCCTGGTTCGGCGGGGCCTGGTTCGGCGGGGCCTGGTTCGGCGGGGCCTGGTTCGGCGCGAGTCGATGTTGCCTGGGACTGCTACCCGGTTGTCGGCTCGGTCGGCTCGGTCGGCTCGGTCGGCTCGGTCGGCTCGGTCGGCTCGGTCGGCCCGGTCGGCCCGGTCGGCCCGGTCGGCCCGGTCGGCCCGGTCGGCCCGGTCGGTTCACTCGGCTCGGTCGATTCGGTCGGTCCGGGCCGTTGTATGTGGTGACCTCTCAGCAGTTGGACCTATCCGGCTCGCGATCTCGTAGCTTGGCCCGATCGGTGAGGACGGGCATCTTCAGCCGAGGATCGCCATGCCCGCCGGTGGGAGCGTGACCCTGACCAACGCGCGGCCCTCGTGATGGACGACCGAGGGCGGCGCCGTCTCCCCATAGAGGACCGACAGGACCGACCCCTCCGGATGGAACGGACGGTGGACGGTGACCAGGGCCGTCATCGGATCGAGGGTCGGGTTGAGCGCCACCAGGACTTCGCGGTCGTGCAGGATGCGCGACCACGCGGTCAGTTCGCCCGTCGCCGGCAGCCGGAACGGGCCGCCCGTCGAGATCTCCCGCAGGTACATGCGGCCCCGCCGCAGCGCCAGACCCACGCCGTCGGGGCGGTTGCGCACCGCCGCCAGGGCGCGGATCCTCCGGTACGCCGGATGCTCCGCATCGAAGAAGTGACACCCCTGGGTGCCGAACGCCCCGAACGTCCCGCCGAACATCGACTCCCGGATGTAGCGGTCGTCGCCCCCGGCGGGCGACGCACCGTCGAAGGCCTGCTCGGTGCCGTAGTAGACGCACGGGATGCCCAGCGTGGTGAGCTGCACGCCGACCGCGTGGGCGACCTGGGTGTCGGAGTGGGGCCCGGCGTTGCCCGCCGAGAAGCGGCGGCGTTCGCGGCCGACCATGTCGTGGTCGTCGAACATCGTCACGTGGTAGCGGCCGGTCTCCCGGTGGCCGCCGAGGATGTCGTGGCCCTGATACTGCGCGAAGAACGCCTGCGGGTCGGCGAAGCCCTTGACCAGCCCGGCGATCAGCGCCGCAGGCTGGCCGATGTCGAGCACCGCGTCGACGTTGCGGCCGAAGACGTCGAGGTAGTCGCGGGCCATCGCCGCGCCGCCGGTCACCTCGCCGAGCAGCAGGAAGTTCTCCTTGCCGATCGACTCGGCGTACTCGCGGATCGCGCCGCAGAAGTTCCGCGACACCTCCCACGGGACGTGCTTCACCGTGTCGATGCGGAACCCGTCACAGTCGGTGAACGCGATCCAGTGCTTGTAGACGTCGACGACCGCCGACAGGACGTCGTCGCGGGTGAGGGTCAGGTCTTTCAGCGCCTGGAAGTCGCCCCGCCGGAACTCGACGTCGGGGTGGAGCGGATCCTCCCACGATTCGGGGTCCCAGCGGCCGATGCTGCCGGCGCGGGTGTACCACTCGGGGTTCTGGAACGGCTCCGGCCAGACGCCGTCGCCCCGGGCGGCGATGCGGGGGACGCTGGCGCCGTGAGCCGAACGCCAGCCGTGCATCGGATGGGGCGGGGCGAACCGGTAGGGGAGCTGGGAGACGGGGGAGCCGCCGTCGTCGTAGAACCAGTTGTCGCCGGTGTGGTTGTAGATGACGTCGAGGAGCACGTACATGCCCAGGTCGTGGGCCTTGGCGACGAGGGTGCGTAAGTCGTCGGGAGTGCCGAACCTCGGGTCGACGTCGAGGAAATCCTGGATGCCGTAACCGTGGTAGGTCTCCAGATCGGGACGCTGTTTCCAGACCGGGCCGAGCCACAGGGTGGTGACGCCGAGGTCGCGCAGGTAGCCGAGTTTGCCGGTGATGCCGTTGATGGTGCCGCCCTGGAAACGCGACCCGGAGTCGGCCCAGGCGACGGGGTCGGGGGCGCGGTGGGCGTCGGTGCGGTCGTACTTCGGGCGGGTCGCCTCGCGGCCGTCGCTGAAGCGGTCGGGGAGCAGGAAGTACAGGAACTGGTCACGCCATGTAACCGGGCTCGGATGCATGGGTTCCTCCCCTACATGTCGGCCTGCCGGGCGTCGTAGGCCCCCGGGCCCGGTGAATCGCGTCCACGTTTGTCATGGACCAGTCCAACAGCCCGCAAACCGCCTGAACGCAAAGTGTGACCAAGCGGTGTCGTCCTGTAATCAAAGGTGGCGCAGAGTGACGGACGGTCGGACAACGGATTCGAGGTCAAGTACTTCCGAGGCCGAGACCTGCGGACAGTTCCTCCGCCTTGATTCGCAAGTGCGGGGGGAGCGGCGGGCGGCGGGCGGCCAGGGCGCGGGCGAGGAGGAGCGGGGTGGAGTGCGTGTCCTCCTGGAGATGGCGGATCCTGCACAGGCGGAGCAACATGGGACCGTGGTCGGCGCCGCTCGTGATCAGCGCGGCGATCTCGGCCTCGGCGTCACGGTGCAGCAGCGTCATCGCCAGAGCTCGGGCGGCCAGACTTGAGATGTCCTCCGCCAGGCGGACCCGATCGAGGTCGGCCAGTGCCTCCTCGGCGCGGCACAGATCGGCGAGGATCTCTCCGCGCAGCCGATGGGCTTCCAGATCGTCGGTGCGCTTGAGCAGTGCATTCAAGACATTCAGGGCTTCGTGTTGTGAACCCTTGTGCCACAGGGCGTGCGCGTGCTCTCGATGGGCCGTGCCCGCCAAGGTGACCGCCAGATCGAATTCCTCCTCCGCCCGGGCGTACCACGCCGCCGCGCGGGTGTCGTCTCGCTCCTGCGCGGCCTCGTCGGCCAGTAGCATCGCCTCGGCTCCGGCCCGGGCGAACAGTACTCCGGCCTTCGGGGAGCGTCCCGCCACCTCGTAGAGCCCGGCGGCCTGCAGGTGGTTGTCATGGGCCTGCTCGGTCAGCCCCGCCCGGGAAGCCGACAGCCCGATGATCTCGCGCGCGGTCGCCGCCAGCACGTGCCGTCCCGGCGCCTCGACGCCGAGCGCCGCTTCGGCGTTGGCCCACGCGTCGTCCAGGTCACCTTCCTCGAGCGCCAGCCAGGCCGCTGCGACATGGTCTGCGGGGTCGGTGGCGCGAAGCGCCTCGATCAGACGATCGTGCGGGAGTTCGTAGCAGCGCTGGTTGGAGCGGTGCTCGGCGCTCAGCAGGTGACGCGTCTCGAGGTCGCGGACCAGGGCGTTCGGCATGCCGACGGTCTCGTGGTCGTCCTCGTACGCGGTGTCGCGGGTGCCACGCCGGGTGATGAAGTTCTGCTGCAACCATCGGCGCAACACTGTCGGCTTCAACTCGTGGGCCGCCGCCACCTCGCCGATGATTTCGGTGCAGAATCGCGTCAGATAGGCGTCGACGTCGACGTTGTGCCGCACATACTCGCGGGTGACGACCCTTGTCCCGGGCGGCAGCGAGTTCCACAACGCGCTGCAAACGACCTGGAGTTGCACCGGCTCGATGCTGTCGACCTTGGTGGTGCGCCGCTGCGAGCGCCGGTCGGTGACGGTGACCTCCAGCAGTTCGTCGACGAGGTCCTCGGCTGCCCCGTCCTCGAACGACCACCAGGTGTCCCGCAGGGGCCCCTTGACCGCTTCCAGCGCTGCCGGTCGGCCCAGTGGTAGCAGGTGGAACCGCTTCCGTGACCCCCGGCCCAGCCTTCGCTCATGATCGACTATTTCGGCGAGGTACTCCTTGCGAAGGGACAGCAGCAGCCGCAGGCCCTCGTGCCGCGACAGTGCCGCAGCCAGTTCGGACAGGAACTCGGCCCGCTCCTTTCGCAGATCGGCCGGCCCGGTGAGGAACTCCTCCGCCTGGTCGATCGCGATGAGCCGCGGTTTGGGGTCGCCGTAGGGGTCGCGCTGCTCTTCGCGCCGGTCGAGATAGTCCGACAACGTCAACTCGGAGAGGTCGCTCATGGTGGTGCCGGGTTCCCACGCGTTCAGCAAGGCGAGAGTGTACGGATTGCCCCCGTCGGTCCTCGGGGCGACCAGCGACAGGCGGGCCGTCGGCCAGATCTCGACACGGCTGGGGTCGAGCCGGGGGATCACTCCGGCGTGCAGCAGAGACGTCTTGCCTACGCCAGAGTTGCCGTAGAGGACCGTCAGCACGGTCGACTGCCACATCATGGCGACGTCGTCGGCCTCGCGGTCGCGGCCGAAGAACCGATTCTGATCGGTCCGGCGGAAGGGGCGCAGTCCGACGAATGGCTGATACACCTGTTCATCGGCCATGCTCTCCTCCTACGCGGTGGTGCTCAGGCGCTTTCTCAACTCGATGCAGAAATCACGCGCGGTGCCCCAGAAAATCGCGATCTTCAGGTCGCTGCCCAGATACTCGTGCAGATACTTCTTGGCGAGTTCCTCCGCCTCGGGAATCGTCGAGTCGACCGGAGGCATCATCTGCACGCTGATGTGCTTGCGCCGATGGATGTCAGGGATGCCGCGGAGCAGCCCCTTGAACAAATAGCGATACGTCATGTCTTCGTGGCTGTAACCGATGAACAGCAAAGGCTGGGTTTTGATCGCTGAGGCAACGGGAGTGGGCAGCAACTGTCCCCCCTCGCCACGGTCGATGCCGACGGTGAGGAGGAATTCGAGATAGTCGCTCTCCGTCAGAACCATCGACGGAGGTTCGGTCACCCGGCCGTGCAGATGGAAGACGAGGGGGCGGCTGACGGTGGGATTCGGGCCATCATCGGGCGCCCGGTCGTTTTCGTACCACTGGCAGATCCGCGAGTCGGGGTTCTTGCCGCGGTCACGCAGTGCCGTGGCGAGAAAGTCGTCGTAATTGGTCGTGATGAAAACGGGGATGTTCAGGTCGGCCAGAAATGCATGGGGCTCGCCTGGGGCCGAGAAGTCGTGGGGTCCCGCTCGGCCGAGTCGGGCAGCCAGAAGGCTCTTGACGTAGGGGGTGTCGCCTTCCTGGATGGCGACGTATTGCATGACGCGCGGGAGTTCGTACGGTGGGGGGAAGGGGTACCGGTAGTGGGCCGCCCACTCTTCGGCCAGCGCCTTGCCGGTGGGAAGAGTGGGAGTACACGCGCCGGAACCGAGGAATGGAGTGCAGTGACCGTTGCGTAACAGGCGGACCAGTCGATTCCAGTCCTTGTCTTCCACCGCATCACCCCACAGCGAAATCCTTCCTCATCTTAGAGGAAGTTTTGGAACCCGGAGAAGACGGATGAGCCGGAGTTTTCTTCCAAAACCTCGCGCAGTGCATCTTTGAGTGCGTCCGGTAGCGCGTTGAGATCGGTGAGCGAAACCCCGCTCATGTCGAGAAGCGAGGATGTGTACAGGCCGGTTTGATTGCTCATGAGTTCCGACTCCCAATCGACGATCTTGCCTCATGATCTCATGCGCCGGAGGGCATGATCTCACGCCGTGGCTATGGCCCCTCGTTGGCGGCTTGAGTAAACTTACCGCCACCTCTCGCGACGGAAGGCAGGCCGCGATGCCTACGTCCCCCGGCGGCAATGGTGTGAAGACCCCGGCTATCTGGGGTAAGGTGCCGCAGCGGAACAAGAACTTCACAGGTCGAGAAGACCTTCTGGGTCGCCTTCGTGATGAAATCCGGTCCGAATCGCCGACTGTCCTTTATACCCTTCAAGGATGGGGTGGTGTAGGTAAGACCGTTTTGGCTATTGAGTACGCATGGAGGTATGGCGGGGACTATGACCTGGTCTGGTGGGTACCCGCCGACCAGCCGGTTCTGATCCGTTCGACCCTGGCCGCACTCGCGCCGGAACTGGGTCTCCCGCCGGCGTCCGCGACCGGCATCGACGAGGCCGCTGCCTCGGTGCTCAAGGCGCTCCGCCGAGGTGATCCCGTCGCCAACTGGTTGATCATTTTTGACAATGCGGAGAAGCCGGCCGATCTCGCCGACGTGATTCCCAACGGCGGCGGCCACGTGCTGATCACGTCCCGGAACCAAGATTGGCAGACGCTCGCCGAGATGGTCACCGTCGAGGTCTTTGACCGTGCGGAAAGCATCGCCTTCCTGAAGAAGCGCGTCAAAGGCGTTCAAGAGGAGGACACCAAACGGCTGGCCGAGCAGTTGGGCGACCTGCCGCTCGCTCTTGAACAGGCCGGCGCCCTGCTCGCCCAGACCGGCATGGGCGTCGACGAATACCTCGAGCTGCTCGACAAGCAGACCATGCGCATCCTCGACGAGGGCAAGCCGGTCGAATACCCGGCCTCGATGACCGCCTCCTGGAGCTTATCGGTCGCCAAGCTGGAGGACAGCATGCCGGCGGCGGTGGAACTGCTGCGTGCGTGCGCATTCTTCGGTCCTGAGCCCATCCCGCGCTCGCTGCTACGCCCGATCCCCGTTGACCTGGCCAACGACGAGCCTCGCGAGACGCTGCGCACCGTCCTGGGAGATCCGATCCTACTCAGCCGGGCCGTCTCCGAACTCGGCCGCTACGCTCTGGCCAAGATCGAGTCCGAGACCCGCACCCTTCAGGTGCACCGGCTCGTGCAACAGCTGCTGCGCCAGCAGCTCACGCGTGAGGACTTCAACCAGTATCGCCACGAAGTGCACCTCATGCTGACCGCAGCCGCACCGGGGGAGGCCGACGACAGCGACAGCTGGCCACGTTACGCCGAGCTGCTCGGCCACGTGACGCCATCGAGAGTCGCCGGATGCTGTTACGACAAGGTCCGGGATTTCGCCGTCCGGGTGGTGCGCTATCTGGAACAGTCGGGCGACTACAGCTCGGCGCTTACCCTGGGTAAGGACCTTGAGGATGGCTGGACCGAACAGTTCGGCGAAGACCATCCACACGTGCTGGCCGCCCGCCGTCACCAGGGCAACGTGCTCCGTGCCCTCGGGCGTTACCAGGACGCCTATGACCTCAATGAGGACACCCTGTCGCGCATGCGCCGCGTGCTGCCCAGCGACGCCGAAGACCTGCTACTGGTCGAGAGCGGCCGGGGGGTCGACTTACGCGCGCGGGGCGAGTTCGAGGCGGCCCTGGCCGCCGACCGCGAGTCGGTCGAGAAACACACCCGGCTCTTCGGGGCCGAGCACCACCGCACCCTTCGCTGCCTGAATAACATGGCCATCGCCTATGTGCTCCTCGGCGACTACACCACCGCTCGTGAGCTGCATGAGCGGACATTCCGGTTGCAGGCCGCACCGAAGTCCAAGGCCAGTGTGCAGAACGTGCTCAGTTCGTGGAACGGCCTGGCCCGTGTCATCCGCCTCAACGGTCAGTATTCCGATGCGTGCGATTTCGGAAAGGACGCCCACGCGTTCGGCCGTCGTGAACTGCCACCGGACCATCCTGAGACGATGCGGGCGGCTAAGGACCTTTCGATCGCGATGCGCCGGAACGGAGCGCTGGAAGACGGTCTCACGCTCGCGGGCGAGACCTATGAGCGCTACAAGTCGGTCTTCAGCGAAGACCATCCCGACACCCTCGCCGCCGCGCTGAGCTACGCCAACGCCCTCCGGACCCGAGACCGCATCGAGGAAGCACTCGCCTTGGCCGAGGAGACGATGAACTTCTATCCCTCCATCTACGGCGACGACCACCCGTTCGTATTCGGCGCAATGTCCAACGTGGCACTGCTGCAGCGAGTGCAGGGCGACGTCGGCCATGCCAGGAAGCTCAACCGGCTCGCGCTGTCGGGCTTCGACAGTAGGCTCGGCCGCGACCATCTCTACTCTCTGTCGTGCGCCATCAACCTGGCCAGCGACTACGCCATCGAGGGTGACGGAACCGCCGCCCGCGAACTCGGTGCAGAGACGCTGGAACGGCTGGAGGGTCTGCTCGGGCTGGAACATCCGCTGACCCTTGCCTGCGCGGCCAACCTGATCATTGACCTGGTAGCGACGGGGGAGAGCGCCGCCGCGTTGAGGTTGAAGAATCGCACCTTCGAGATCTACGACCGCGTCCTTGGCGACGATCACCCAGATGTGATCCTCGCCAAGATTGGTCATCGGCTTGACTTCGACTTCGACCCGCCTCCCATCTAGAGATGCCGCTTGCGCCAGCGGTCGGCGTGCTCATGCGAGCTGGAGCGGGCATACTCCTCGGCCGTCTCGGGGAGAGAAACCTTGCGGAACTCCGCGAGTGTCTGTTCCATCGCCTCGGTCCAGACACGTCCGGCCTCCGTCAGTCGCCCTGAGCCGAGGACCACGTGCGCGGCTTGGTGTGCGTCGGCGCGCCAGCGGGCGAACTCGAGTGCCGCGAAGTCGTCGGAGGGATCGTGTGTGAACTCCTTCGCCCAGAAACGGGTAACGCCAAGGAAGGCATAAGTGCCCTGGAGGAGCCCGGGCAGTGGGCGTGGATCAGGTCGCCAGGGTGCGTAGTAGAGCTGGGTGTCCTCGCCCTGGAGCAATGGCACGATGTCGAGCACGGCGCACAGGGTCGCGTGCATTGACTCGTGCACGAGTGTGTTGGCCAGCCAGCGGGCGTCCGGCTGCGTGGAGAGGGCGACGGTGCCGAACGTCTCCCGAGAGGTGGCGCTCGACTGCCCCCGTTCACCTGGCCGGTCGAGTGGTGTGAGCACGCGTACCATTTTCGAGAGCCACGGTACGGTTCTTGGGTGACGCTCCACCAGCAGCTTCCACGCTGCTGCGAGGTGCCTCTGCCAGAGGAGAACCTCAGTCTCTTCGAGCCGAAGCTTTGAGAGCAGACTGTGTCCGGGTAGGCGGAATGGGTCGACATCATCGATCAACACGGCAATGCGGTCGTTTCCGGTTTGCGCGCTGAGTGGGCGTAGGTGGTGGAAGCTCGGCCCCTCGATTTCAACGTCGCCGATTCTGCCCTCGGCGACAACGGCCGGCCCGTTAATGTCCGCAACGCCGATCGAGGGCAGTGCGGCATCCGGGATGGTGATTGGCATATCGGCTTGGGATCGGTGGGCGACGGCGGCGGCCACATTTGCCATGCGCTTGGCAGCAGCCGAACCGTTCATCACATGGCGGGCCCAGGCGCCGACTGAGGGATGCCGTACGACGTCGCTGAGATGGTGGCCGTCAAGCTGCTCCAAGACGGCATACGCCTCGCGAGCCTCTGCATGGGAGTCGGCGACTGCCCACAGCAACAGGACATTCTTGCTGTACTGCGCAGCGACCAGCAAGTCGAGCGTTGAAGGGAGCCAGTTCCCGGTGGCCAGTGCGGACAGTTCGATGTCGGATATGGTAAATGGACTAGGGGATGTGTTCTCAGGAGAACGAGATGGCTTCATCCGGAAGAAACTAGTGGATCATCTGTCATGGGACCAAGTAAAACAGATCGACGTCTCTAGGTTATGCCCACGCCTGGTTCGATTGACTTCATGATGGCCTGGAAAGCTGGCCTTCCATTGATAACATAAGAAAGTTCACGCTACTTGCTCATGGATATACCTCGTCCTGAATTTCCGGCTACCCTCGACGTCGAGGCTCTGCTGGGCGGTGGCTGGCGGCCGCTGCCCTTCCATCAGTTCATCCTCAAGATCTACAGCCGGTGCGACCTCCATTGCGACTGGTGTTACGTCTACGAGCACGCCGACCAGAGCTGGCGCTCCCAGCCCCGCCGCATGTCCGACGCGATCGTCGACCGGACGGCCGCGCGCATCGCCGAACACGCGAAGGCCCACGACCTGCCCGAGGTGACGGTCGTCCTGCACGGCGGTGAACCGCTGCTGGCCGGAGCCGACATGATCGCCCGCACCGTGCGCACGATCCGGGCGGCCGTGGAGCGGCCGGTGAAGGCGGTCGTCCAGACCAACGGCGTGCGCCTCGACGAGACGTTCCTCGACGTTTTCGCCGAACTCGACATCCACGTCGGGGTGAGCCTGGACGGTGACCAGGTCGCCAATGACCGGCATCGGCTCTTCGCCGACGGGCGGAGCAGTTACCCCCAGGTGGAGAATGCACTGCGGCTGCTCGGCAAGGACGCCTACCGCCACCTGTTCAACGGCATCCTGTGCACGATCGACGTGCGCAACCCGGCGATCGCGACCTATGAGGCGTTGCTGGAGTTCGATCCGCCCACTGTCGACTTCCTGCTGCCGCACGGCAACTGGTCGTCGCCCCCGCCTTTCCGCATCCCGAACGAGGCGGGGGTGCCCTATGCCGATTTTCTCATTCCGATCTTCGACAGGTTCTACCGGACGGAACGAAAACGGACCGATGTCCGGCTTTTTACGGAGATCATCCGGCTGTTGGTGGGAGGAAAATCCCATACGGAATCAATCGGCCTGTCTCCGGTATTGATGGCAGTAGTGGAGACAAACGGGGCAATTCAGCAGTCGGACATCCTCAAGTCCAGTTATCCCGGCGCGCCGGCCACGCCTCTGCATGTGCTCACCGACCCGTTCGACGCCGCGCTCACTGAGCCGGCGATCATCGCACGGCAGTTGGGAGCCGGCGCGCTCGCCCCCGAGTGCAGGGGGTGCGAGGTGATGTCAGTGTGCGGTGGCGGTCTGTACGCCCACCGGTACGACGAGCAGTCGGGGTTCATGAACCGCAGCGTCTACTGCCCTGACCTGCTGGCCCTCATCCGGCACATCCACCGGACCCTGGAAGCCGACCTGGCCGCTGTTCGGAGCCGGAAGAGTGACAGTTAGGCGACCGGGAGGATCTGCCGCAGTTGCCCCGGCGGCGTCGCGCGCGGTCGCCACTCTCGCGGATAGCCCAGCGACACCTCCTCGAACCGCACCCCGTCGTGCCAGGTCGTCCGCGGAATGTGCAGGTGCCCGTAGACCATCGCCACCGCGCCGAACCGGGTGTGCCAGTCGGCCGTGCGGTCGGTGCCGCACCAGATGGCGAACTCCGGGTGGCGCAGGACGAACGTGGGGTCGCGGACCAGCGGATAGTGGTTGACCAGGACCGTCGGCAGGCCGCCGGGGCGGTCGGCCAGGCGGCGTTCGGTCTCCTCGGCGCGGGCGGCGCACCACTCGTCGATGCCGTCGTAGGGGTCGGGGTGCAGGACCATCTCGTCGGTGCAGACGACGCCCTTGTCGTACGCCAGCTTGAGCGCCGCCTCCTTGGTCGTGACGCCGGGCATGCGGTAGCTGTAGTCGTAGAGGACCATCAGGGGCGCGACCGTGACCGGGCCGTCGGGGCCCTCCCAGGTCGGATAAGGGTCTTCGGGGGTGACGACGCCCAGGTCGCGGGCGACCTTCACCAGGTGTTCGTAGCGTTCGACGCCGCGGAGCTGGACCGTCTCGCTCGGGTGGGTCCACAGGTCGTGGTTCCCCGGGGCCCAGACGACCTTGGCGAAGCGGCTCGCGAGGGTGCCCAGCACCCACTCGAAGTCGGCGACCTTCTCGGACACGTCTCCGGGCAGCAGGAGCCAGTCGGTCTCCGACCGGGGGCGGAGGCGCTCGACGATCTCCCGGTTCTCGGAGTAGCCGACGTGGACGTCGCTGATGGCCAGAAGAAATGTCATAACGGGCAGTCTCTCCAACCTGGACGCCCAAATCCACCTGCGAGGTGCTCGCACGGCTGGTTGCGGCGCCGTCACCACGAGTTCTCCGGGTGCGCCGTCGTGGCGGGGTTCGCGGTCGCGGGCGTTCGGCCGGTCAGCCGATCGTTCGGCGGACCAGGTCGCTGATCGTGGTGGCGGTGGTGAAGTCGGTGCTCAGGACGTTCTTCGTCAGGGCGAAGGCCAGGCCCGTCTTCGTGTCGGCGTAGGCGCTGCTGCCGCCCGCGCCCGGGACGCCGAACGTGGTCGGGCCGGGATCGGCGAACGCGCCCGGATGGCCGATGCCGTAGCCGAGGCCCCACCTCATGGGGTTGCCGAAGACGGCGTCGACCCCCTCGGCGGAGATCGCGGAGACCTCGCGGAGGCGTTCGGGGGAGATCAGCCGCACCCCGTCGACCTCGGTCATCAGCGCCGAGTAGAGGCGGGCCATCGCGCGGGCCGTCATCTTGCCGCCGGCCGGGATGTCGGCGGCCAGGATGTCGGGCCGGTTGCCGAACGCGGCGGTCGGCATCACCGACATCGGGGCCGCCCTGAACATCGGCAGGTCGGGCAGTTCGGCCGGCAGGCCCGGCGGCGGCTCGGGCGACGGGGCGTCTTCGAGGACGGCCAGCCGGTGCCGCTGGTCGGCCGGCACGCCGAAGTAGAGCTCGTCGGCCACTCCGAGCGGGGCGGCGACCTCGTCGCGCAGGACCTCGGAGATCTTCTTCCCGGTCACCCGCCGGACGATCTCGCCGACGATGTAGCCGAAGCTGTAGGCGTGGTAGCCGATCCCACTGCCGGGCTCCCACCAGGGCTCGGCGGCGGCGATGGCCGCGCACATCTCATCCCAGTCGCAGAGGTCTTCGGCCGTCGTGGTGAGCGGGATGCCGGGCACGCCGACGGTGTGGTTGAGCGCCATGCGCACCGTGGCCCGGTCTTTGCCGTGGGCGGCGAACTCGGGCCAGACCTCGGCGATCGGCGTGTCGTAGCCGATCAGCCCCCGTTCGGCCAGCACGTGGAGCACCGTGGAGGTGGCGCCCTTGCCGACGGAGTAGTTGTAGAACGGGGTCTCCGGCGTCACCTCGCGCCCGGTGGCCGGGTCGGCCACCCCCGCCACCGCCTCGGCCACGGGCTCGCCGCGGAGGTAGACCGCCACCTGGACGCCGCGCTCGACCCCCTTCTCGACGAGTTCGTCGATCGCGGCCTGTACGTCCCCCTGGAGATCGCTCATGTGTTCGAGTATAGCCAGTTCTTGGAATGTCGGTCGCCGCCGTTAGAGTCCCCGCCATGTCTGACGCGCAGATCGCGTACTCCTATTCGCGAGCCTCCGAACTCGATTTCTCCGCCGGCCTCCTGGGCCTGTCCACCTCGGGCGGGTTCACCCCGTCCGGCCTGGTCGCCCGGCCCCACTTCTTCAGCGGCGTGCTGACCAACGCCGCGCCCGCCGCGGCCGCCCTGATCGGCCTGGCCGACGTGGCCAAGACCCGCTACTACGAGATGCGCGCCGTGACGTTCATGCGCGACCCGGTGGTGACCTGCAACGGCGACCGGCTGCGGTTCGAGTCGTTCTCGGCGTGCGGGGGCGTCTACGCCCGGCTCGACGTGCTGCAGCAGGCGCTCGACGGCGACGTGGTCGAGGTCGGCACCACCAACGTCGACGTCAACGTGCCGCTGCGCAAGGCGCTGGCCCGGGTCGGCGGCAACGACCCCCTCCACCTGGCCGTGGGCGACGACGAGGTGGTCGCCACCACCCTCGACGGCGCGGTGGTGGAGAAGAAGGTGCCGCTGCCCGAGCGCTGGTTACGCGGCTTCGCCGAGGTCCAGGTGATCGCCTCCCGGTTCGACCTGCGCGCCTCGCTGGGCCGGGCCGAGGCCGTGAAGTTCGTGCGCGACCTGCCCAAGCGCGGCGTGTTGTGGGCGGTGCCCGCCGGGCGGTCGCTGCGGCTGACCGCGCGTCCGGCGCCCGGCGCGGTCTGCCTGGCCGGGCCCGAGCGGCTGGCCGTGCTCGCGCCGCTGCTGCGGTTCGCGACCGGGCTGCGCGTCTACGGCCCGGTCGTCGAGGGCACCCTGCCGATGGCGTCCGCGTGGGAGCTGGAGCTGCCCGGCATGCGGTTCACGCTCACCCTGTCGCCCGAGCTCCGGCGAGGATTCTCCGGCGAGGGGGCCGTCCTCGACGATCTGAGCGGCGACACCGTCGCCGACGACGCCGACCTGGTCGGCATGCTGCTGCGGTTCGAGCCCCGCCTCGACGCCGACCTGCTGGCCGAGCAGTCGGGCCTGACCCGCGCCCGCGTCGGCGCCGCCCTCACCCGGCTGGGCACCGGGGGCCGCGTCGGCTACGACGTCGCCGAGGCCGCCCACTTCCACCGCGAGCTGCCCTACGACGCGGGCCGCGTCCTGGCCATGAACCCCCGCCTGAAGTCGGCGCTCGACCTGGTCGAGCGGGGGGCCGTGCGGTTCACCGGGCCCGGCGTGGCCCAGGTGAACGAACGGACCGTCCGGCTCGCCCCCGGTTCCGCGCCCACCTGCACCTGTCCCTGGTGGATCGACTACCGGGGGTCGCGAGGGCCGTGCAAACACGTGCTGGCCGCCCAGAAGGTCGCGTCCCTGGTCGAGGTGACCGCGTGAACTCCGTCATCGCGCTGATCGGGCAGAGCAGGCACGCCTTCATCCCCGCCGCGATCGAGGCGCTCGACGCCGCCGGTCGCAAGGAGCTCCTGGCCGAGCTGACCGCCCGGCTGCGCATGTTCGGCGAGTGGCGGTTCGCGACCGACCACCGCCACGAGGTCACCGGCCTGCGGCTCGCGGGCGCCCTGTGCCACGGCGGCGCCGGTCAGGTCGCCACCTGGCTCAACCGCCGGGAGCTGCGCGAACCCGACGACCCGTGGGCCGACGCGAAGATCGTCGCCGGCGGGCTGCGCGGACGTCCACTCGAATGGCGCGCCGACCTGGCGCGGCGGCTCACGGCCGCGCTCCGCGCGCCCCGCGACGCGAACTGGACGTGGCGGCGGGCCGACAGCGCCCCGCCCGGATTCGCGCTGGCCCGCACGATGCTCCTGGAAACCGGCGTCGAACCCGAGGGCGACGCGTTCGTCGTCTGCTGGGCGTGGCACGCGTTCGTCACCGGCGACCTGAAGAACGACCCGGTCGCCGAGACGATGGTGCCCCGCCTGTTCGACACCGAAGCCGCCTCGGCGCCCTTCCGCAACAGCTGGGAGAGCGAGGCCACCACCAAGTTCATCGACCGGCTGCTCGCCGAGACGAAGAAGGGCCGGTTCGACCGGTCGACGCTCCTCGACGGCACGATCGGCCGGTTCCTGATCGGCGGCGACCTCCGCAACCTCGTCATGTTCGTGGAACTGCGCCGCCGGCTGGAGCCGGGCCTGGACGAGATGGCCGCCCGCGACCTGGTCCGCTGCCTGCCCGCCTCGCCCGCCAACGTCGCCGACCTCGCCGTCGAGGAACTGCGCGCGCTCGACCTGGCCGGACGCCTCGACGCCGACCTGTTCGGCGAGGCGGTCGGCGCGCTGGCGCTGCGGGCCGAGAAGAAGCACGTCGGCGCGGCGCTGAAGTGGATCTCCGAGACGTTCAAGGTCACCAAGGCCGACCCCGTCAGGGCCGAGGGCGCCCTGCTCGCCCTGGCCGACGTGTTCTCCGCCGAGAGCCCCGCGACCCGCGCCCGCGCGATCCGCCTCGCCGTCAAACTCGGCGCCGCGGGCGACACCGCCCGCACGGCCGTCGCCGACGCGGCCGCCCGGTTGTCCGCCGACGAACGCGCGCCGCTGGCCGACGCGTTCGGGGTGGCCGACACGGCCGAGGAGGAGGTGTTCACCGGCGTCCCCCTGGTGAGCGCGCCGCCGCTGCTGCCGCCGATCGGCACCGTGCCGGAACTCGTGATCGAGCTGAAGGACGTCCAGCGCACCGACGACCCGGACGCCTGCGAGCGCATCATGGCCGCCCTCGTGGAGCTGAGCCACCGCGACCGCGCCGCCATGGCCGCCGACCTGAAGACCGACTTCGAGCCCACCGCCTGGGACTTCTTCCGGACCATCGGCCACGTCCCCGACAACGGCGGCTGGTTGTTGTTCTGGGCCGCGGCCCTGATCGGCGAACACGCCGACGAAGAGTTCCTCGCCAGGTCCCGCAAGCTGCTCGGGCTGAACCCCTCGTTCCTGCAGCGCATCAAGGAGATGGCGCTGCCGCCCCGCGACCCCCACCGCAACCGGCGCACGCCGCACGCCCGCCTGTTCCGGCAGCGGATCACCGAGATCGTGCACATGGCCGCCCAGGGGGAGACCCGGCCCGGCCTGCTCGCCACCCCGACGCTCCCCGGTCACCTCGTCGACCCCGAGACCCTGCTGGCCCGCCTGGAGGCCCTCGGCGACCGCGAGCCGCTGCCCGCCGACCTCACCCAGGCCCTGCTCCGCCTGCCGCGCGAGGTCGACGCCTCGGTCGCCGACCGCGCCGAGAAGATCGGCGGCCACGGGGGCCGCATGCTGGCCGAGTGGATCCGCGAGGGCGGCCTGCCCGACCCGATCGTCGAGTGGACGCTGAAGGTCACCAACCGCTACGGCTGGGTCGACCGCAGGCCGGTCGTCACGATGGACCCGGGCCGACGGCTGCCCGACCACATCGACGCCCTGCTCACCCTGTCCCCCGATGACGACTACGACTACTGGATCCACCCCCGCGACATCTGGGCCGGCACCCTGCCCGCCCACCCGGAGGCCACCGCGGCCTTCCTGCTCCGCTGGATGTGCCACTGGGCGGAGCAGAGCGACCCCGCCGGCGAGGCCGTCATCCCGCTCGCCGTGGCCCCCGGCCCGGTCGGCCCCATCGTCGCCGCCACGGTCGTCGCCGCGATGGGCCACCAGCGGGCCGTCCAGCGCTCGGCGGCCGGCGAGGCCTTCCTGGCCCTCGCGGGCCGCCCCGACTTCCCGGCCGAGGGGGCCGGCGACGCGATCCGCCGCCTGGTGACGGGTGACGTCCTGAAGCTCAACCGCGTCACCGAGGTGCTCGGCCAGTCGGCCGACGCCGGCGCCCACGCGGCCGTCTGGGAGGTGCTGTCGATCGCCCTGCCCGGCCTGCTGCCGGAGGAGAACGCCAAACCCCGCTCGGGGCTGGGCGACCTGCTGGGCGTGGCGGTCACGTCGGCCCGCGTGTGCGGGGCGAAGGGGAAGGTGCCGGGGCTGGCGGAACTGGCCGCCCGGAAGGGGTCCAGCCGGGTGAACATGGAGGCCAGATCTCTGCTGAAACAACTCGCGGAGTGACCGTTCGGGTGGGCCGGTCGGCACGACCGGCCCACCGCGGTCCGGGCCGTCGGAAGGGTGAGATCTTCGGGTCTTGCGGTGATCCCACGGAAAGTGCCAGTGTCGTCACGGCGAGTACCCGTCGAGGAGAGGAGCCTCTTTGAAGGCCTTCACCATGCCCGAGTTCTACGTGCCGTATCCGGCCCGCCTCAACCCCCATCTGGAACGTTCCCGGGCCCACACCATGGCGTGGGCGAAGGAGATGGGCATGCTCGACGCGCCCAAGCCGGGGGGCGGCGTCGTGTGGACCGCCGAGGAGCTCGACCGCATGGACTACGCGCTCATGTGCGCGTACACCCACCCCGACTGTGACGGAGCGGCGCTCGACCTGGTCACCGACTGGTACGTGTGGGTGTTCTTCTTCGACGACCACTTCCTGGAGCTGTTCAAGCACTCCCGCGACTTCGCCGGCGCGCAGCGTTACCTCGACCGGCTGGAGCTCTTCATGGGCGACGCCCCGCCCGAGCCGGAGAACCCGGCCGAAGCCGGGCTGCGCGATCTGTGGGAGCGCACCGTGCCGCACATGTCCACGGACTGGCGGGAGCGGTTCGTCGTGTCGACCCACAACCTGATGGTCGAGTCGATGTGGGAGCTGGAGAACATCGACCGGGGACGGATCGCCAACCCCATCGAGTACATCCAGATGCGCCGCCGCGTCGGCGGTGCGCCCTGGTCGGCCAACCTGGTCGAGTTCGCCGCCGGGGCCGAGGTGCCCGGCGAGCTGGCCGCGACCCGGCCGTTGCGGGTGCTCTCCGACACCTTCTCCGACGCCGTCCACCTGCGCAACGACCTGTTCTCCTACCAGCGCGAGGTGGCCGAGGAGGGGGAGAACTCCAACGCCGTGCTGGTGCTGGAGAGGTTCCTCGGCGTCACCACGCAGGAGGCCGCCGAGCGGGTCAACGACCTGCTGACCTCGCGGTTGCAGCAGTTCGAGACGACCGCGCTGACCGAGGTCCCGGCGCTGCTGGCCGAGCGCGGCGTGCCGGCCCACGAGCAGGCCGCCGTCGCCCGCTACACCAAGGGGCTGCAAGATTGGCAGTCGGGCGGCCACGAGTGGCACATGCGGTCGAGCCGCTACATGAACGAGGGCATGGTCTCCGGGAAGATCCAGAAGCCTCAGGGTCTCGGTACGTCCACTCTGCGCATCGGCCTGGAGAAGCGGGCCCGGCAGCACTCCCACGTGCCGTTCGCGCGGGTCGGGCCGCAGCCCGTGCCGGAGTTCCACCTGCCCTACCCGCTCCGGATGAGCCCCCACCTCGATACGGCCCGCCGTCACGCGGTGACCTGGGCGCGCGAGACGGGCTTCCTCGACGAGGCGATCTGGGACGAACGCCGCTGCGCGGGCATCGACCTGGCCCACTGCGCCGCCCTGATCAACGCCGACGGCACCCTGGAGGAGGTCTGCCTGACCACCGACTGGCTGACCTGGGGCACCTACGGCGACGACTACTACCCGGTGGCCTTCGGCGCCACCCGCGACCTCGCCGGGGCCAGGGCCCTCACCGCCCGCCTCAAGGCGATCATGGACGACGCCGCGCCGCCCCCCGCCGGGGCGATGGAGCGGGGGCTGGCCGACCTGTGGCGGCGTACCGCTGGGAATCTGCCCGAACGGGCTCGGGCCGGGTTCCGGGCGGCGGTCGAGGACATGCTCGACAGCTGGGTCTGGGAGCTCGACAACCAGGCCGCCGGGCGGATCCCCGACCCCGTCGACTACATCGAGATGCGCCGCCGGACCTTCGGCTCCGACCTGACGGCCAGCCTGGCCCGGCTGGCGGCGGCCGAGACGGTCGACGACGAGATCTACCAGTCGCGGGTCATGCGGGAGCTGGAGACCGCGGCGCAGGACTACGGCTGTTTCACCAACGACCTGTTCTCCTACCAGAAGGAGATCGAGTTCGAGGGGGAGCTGCACAACATGGTCCTCGTCGTGGAGAACTTCCTCGACGTCGACAGGGCCACCGCACGCGCGATCGTGGTCGACCTGATGAACGAGCGCATGCGCCAGTTCGAGCACATCGTGGCCAACGGGCTGCCGTCCATGCTGGCCATGATCGGCGACCCCGAGGTCAGCCGGGTGCTGGAGCGCCATGCCGCCATGCTCAAGGACTGGATGGCCGGGATCATGGAGTGGCACCGCCGCTGCGCCCGCTACACCGAGCCCGAGCTGCTCCGGCTGCGCGCCGAGTCGTTCGCGCCGCCGCCCCGGCTGGTGCTGCTTCCTTCGGGTCTCGGTACGTCGGCGGTGCGGCCCCTGCCACGCCGTTAGGCCCCGTTTTTTCCCGGGCGAGCGGGGTTCGTGACCAGATCACGGGCTCCGCTTCGCCGTGCCGGGAAGGCGGGAAAGCTATGTTGGCGGGAGGGGAAGGAGCGAGATGGCCGGTACACCACGGCAGCGCCTCGACACCTCAATACCTCATCCGGCACGGGTCTGGGACTACTGGCTCGGCGGCAACGAGAACTTCGCGTCCGATCGCGAGGTGGCCACCCTGATCACGGAAGTCATGCCCGACATGCCGATCAACGCCCGGTCCGAACGCCAGTTCATCGGCCGGTGCGTCGGCCTGCTCGCCGGGGAGACCGGCGTCGACCAGTTCCTCGACGTGGGCGCCGGAATCTCGAACGCCGGGAACACCCATCTGGTGGCCCAGAAGATCAACCCGGCCGCCCGGATCGTGTACGTCGACAACGACCCGATCGTGCTGATCCACGCGCGGGCCCTGATGGAGAGCACGCCCGACGGCGCCGTCGACTACCTCGACGCCGACCTGCGGCATCCCGACCCGCTCCTGCAGGCCGCCTCGGAGACCATCGACTTCTCCCGGCCGGTCGGGCTCATGCTGCTGGGGGTGATCGAGTTCGTCACCGACGACACCCTGGCGCTCGACGCGGTGCACACCCTGATCGACGCCCTGTCGCCGGGCAGCTACGTCGCCATCGCCAGCAGCATGCCGAGTCCGGGCATGCGGGCGGCCGTCGATGTCTGGCACGCTCGGGGCGGCGCGCCGCTGGTGTTGCGCACCCCCGAGAACCTGACCCGCTTCTTCGACGGTCTCGACCTGCTGGAGCCCGGCGTGGTCTCGCTGCCGCAGTGGCGGCCCGACACGCTGACCGACTACCGGGACCGGGAGGTCTACCAGTACGGGGGCGTGGCCCGCAAACACTGAGCATTTGGGGAAATAGCCGGATAAAGTGGCTGGTGGCAAGACTTTTCCCCCACTGAAAGCGCGGGTATCGTGCGTTCTCCGATTTGGGTCGCAGAACGGTTTCCGCATGACGCTTGACGACCCGCGAGTCGACGGGCTGACGGAGGCCTTCCTCCGGCAGCAGCGTCGCTACACCAGCCACCAGGTCGCCGAACTGGCCGGCGTGCCCTTCCACCGGGCCCGCCGCTTCTGGCGCGCCCTGGGCTTCGCCAACGTCGCCGACGACGCGATCGAGTTCACCGACGCCGACGTCGAGGCGCTGCGCACCCTCATGGGCCTGCTCGCCGACGGCACCTACGACGACGAGCACATCATGCTCATGGCCCGCTCCCTCGGCCGGGCCTCGGCCCGCCTCGCCGAGTCGCAGGCCGAGCTCGGCGCCGAGACCCTCGACCTGGCCGGGGTCCCGCTCGCCCGGCGCAGCCACGCCTGGCAGCGCCGCGCCGACCGCGTCGTCCCCGACCTGGAACGCCTTCTCGTGTACGCCTGGCGCCGCCATCTCGCCGCCTCCGCCGGCCGGATCGTCGACCAGGAGACCGCCTCGGCCCGCCTGGCCGTCGGCTTCGCCGACCTGGTGGGCTTCACCCGGCTGAGCCGCCAGATCTCCGAGACCGAGCTGGCCCGCCTGGTCGAGCGCTTCGAGAGCCGCTCGGCCGACATCGTGGCCTCCTCGGGCGGCCGCATGATCAAGACCCTGGGCGACTCGGTGCTCTGGGTGAGCGACTCGGCCGCGCACGCCGCCGACATCGCCCTGTCGCTGGTCGGCGCGCACGCCCGGGTCAAGGGCATGCCGCAGCTGCGGGTGGGGCTGGCGATCGGGCCGGTGATCGGCCGGATGGGCGACGTCTTCGGGACCACGGTCAACCTGGCGTCGCGGTTGACGTCGCTGGCCCCGGCGGGCGGCGTGCTGGCCGACCCCGCGATAGCGGGGGAACTGGAGGACCATCCGAGGTTCGGGCTGCGGGCCGAGAGCCTCCAGGTGGTCAGGGGCGTCGGCGAGCTGGTGCCCTACCTGGTGTCGCGGGCCTGAACAGCCTGAGGCCGCCCCGGTCGGATGCGTGCCGGGGCGGCTCCAGCGTCTCCTACCTGGCGGGCGCGTGAACCCGGGAACTGCCCGAGGTGCGGGAGCCCATCTCCATGTCGGAGTCCATCTTCCGCATGTCGTCGTCGGTCATGTGGGTCTCCTCGACGCGGAGCGCCACGCCCATGGCCATGAGTGTGGGCGCCCACTGGCCGATGAAGATCCCCCAGCGGTCGGCCCGGTCGAGACCGGCGTCCTCCATCTGCCTGGAGATCATCCAGGTGCAGAAGGACAGCCCGACCGACGCGATGGCGGCGGTGTACATGTGACTGGACCTGAGACCCATACGGTGCAGCTTCTTGATCACTTGCGTACCCCCTTCGGTTCGGGTTGGGCGTGCCCGCTCCGAAGATCCCGAATTCGGGACATATCACGATATGGGGCAGAAATTTACGGCCGGATCAGCCGTCCCCTGGCGGCCAACTCGACGGTCAGCGCGACGGCGAAGGCCTCCGCCGACAGCAGCGCCACCAGGACCACCAGCTGCACGATCCCGGCCTCGATCGGCCCCGCCCCGCCGAGGAGCATGCCAACGAACGCGCCCGGCAGGGTGACCAGCCCGACGGTCCGGGTCTGGTCGAGGGCCGGCACCAGCGCCTGCGCGGCGGCGGGCCGGCAGATCTCCAGCCGGGCCTCCCGGGGCGTGAACCCCAGCGCCATGGCCGCCTCCACCTCGCCGTGGCGGGTGGCCAGCTCGTCGGCGGCCCGCCGCCCGGCCAGCCCCGTCGCGATCAGGCAGCCGCCGAAGACGATGCCCGCGATCGGGATGATCACGATCCCGTCGAGGGAGACCACGCCGGTGAGGGTGAGGACCGCCAGGATCGGGGCGGCGCCCGCCGCGATCGGCAGCGCCGCCCAGTAGGTGCCGATCCTGCGGGCGGCGGTGTGGGTGGCGAAGACGTACATGACCAGGATGAACCCCGCGACGGCGAGGCCGTTCGCGACCACCCAGGCGATCACCAGCGAGACCACCCCGAGCTGCACCACGGCCCGCGCGCAGGCCCGCACCACCGCCCACCCGTGCCCGAGCCCTCCCAGAGCGGCCACGGCCGCGCCGCCCGCGACCATGAGAACCAGTGCGATCGGCAACGCGGGACTCGGCGAGATCAGGGAGGTGGCTTCCACGCCCCGCAGTATTCCGCCTGCTATAAACCACGCGTGACGCTGGAGTGGGCGGACGATCAGTTCACCGTCCGGCTCGGTACGACGGCCGAGGTGATCCTGTGGAAGTCGTTCCTGTCCTCGGTGCGGAGCATGCTCCGCCACCTGCCCGAAGGGCACTTCGAGGCCCGCATCGGCATGGACGTGACCGCTTTCGGTGGGCTCTACGACCGATGGGCCGACGACGCCCCGAGCATCGACCTCGGTACGCGAGTTCGAGGCGGTCTTCGCGGCGATGCGGGAACTCGAGCACCTCGAGTCGCCCACGGAGTTCTGGATCGTGTACGGCGCTCCGAAGCGGCGGCTGCTCGATCTGATCGGTTTCATCGGGGATTCCGGGCGGCCGTCGTCCACCTGGGCTTTACTCAGGTCAACGATGACTCGAAGAGCTGACTCAAACTAGAAGTTCTCCCACAGCTGGTCCTCCGGGGCCCGGGTCGGCGGGGTGCCGGCGCGGGCCGCCAGCGCCATGGCCTCCGCCAGCAGCGGATGCCCGTCACCCAGGGCCGGTTTGCCGTGGGCGAGGGGGCGGCGGTCGAGCAGGGGGGCGAGCAGGTCGGCCACTTCGGCGGCCCGGTCGGAGCGGACGCGCTGGAGGGCGAGGCCCAGGCGGGCGCCAAGCACCGTTGGGTGGGTGGCGTCGAGCCGGTCACCGGCCAGGGCGAGCACGGCCTGGCAGGCCTCCTCGCCAGCGGTCTCGCGGCCCAAGGCGGCGGCGACGCGGGCGCGGACGAGGAGGGTCTCGGCCTGTTCGGGGGCGGCGTCGTCGGGGGTGAGGGCGTCGAGGACGCGGGCGGCCGAGGCCGGGTCGCCCACGGCCAGGCGGGCGGCCGCCTGGGCGCGCAGGACCGCCTTGGTCTGGGGGAGTTCGGCCAGGTCGGACAGGGCCGTCAGGGCCTCGCCGGAGGCGGTCAGGCCCTGGGAGCGGATCAGCACGGCCTCCTCGTGGAGGCGGGGGGAGACACGCTCGGCGAACCAGGTCGTGGTCACGGTCGCGTCGTCGAGCAGGCGGACCGCCTGGGCGGGGAAGCCGGCGTGCAGCTCGATCTCGGCGAGGCGGACCAGGTCGTATTGCGGCCAGTAGCCCTCGCCGGGGAGGTAGAGGGAGCGCAGGCGCATCGCCTCGGTCAGGTGGTGGCGGGCCTGGGCGGGGTGGGCGGCGGCCAGCAGGGCCTCGGCGAGGGTGACGCGGGCCGAGGCGGTGTTCACGTTGTCCTGGCCGAGGCGGTCTTCGCGGTCGCTCAGGGTGGCCTCGGCGAGGCTCACGCCCTCGGCGACGCGGCCCGCCCGCGTGGTGGCCCGCGCCAGGGCCTGGCGGGTCAGGGTGTGGCGGCGCCAGGCCGGGCCCGCGCCGGCCTTGGGCACCCCGGCGCTGCGGCGTTCGGCCACGTCGGCGAGGATCGCGCGGCCCTTCTCGGCCTGGCCCTCGTCGACGAGGAGTTCGGCCAGGTTGTGCTCGGCGCGGGCGATCAGGGACGCCGGGTCGGCCGAGTCGGGCAGCTTCTCGGCGATGCGCCGCGACTCCTCGAAGCAGCCCCGGGCGGCGGCGGTGTCGCCCAGGCGCAACAGGGCCAGGCCGCGCCGCGAGGTGACGTCGCACAGGGTCACGCCGTCGGCGGGGGAGCCGGTCAGCAGCGGGATCAGCTCGGCCCCGACCTCGGCGGCGCGGGCCAGCAGCGGGCTGCTGTCGAGCAGGACCTGGAAGACCACGACCAGCGCATTGGCCCGGGACCGGCCGTTGGGGCCGATCTTCTCGACCAGTTCGGCGGTGCGCTCGGCGGCGTGGAGGCGGTCGGCCCACTCGCCGGTCAGCGGGATCAGGTCGCGGGCCAGCCAGTAGGCGGCCAGGCCCTCGGCCTGCCGGTCGGCGGGGGCGTCGGCGTCGTCGGACATGGCGCGGAAGGCCAGCTCCGACAGGCGCTCGGCGCTGGTCTTGGCCCAGTTCTCCGGCGGCACCGCGACCGCGCGGGCGGCCTGGTCGAGGCGGGGGGCGAGATATTCGGCGTACGCCGTCACGCGCCCCTCCCAGCCCGCGGCGGCGGCCGAGCCGTAGGTGCCGGTGAGCCAGACGGGCGGGGTCTGCGCGGCCGAGGGGCGCTTCTCGGAGGTCGAGATGTCGCCGATGCCGAGCCGGACCTGCGCGAGCAGGAACCGTTCGACCTGGTGGAAGCGGGCGATGCGGCGCAGCGCGGCGGCCACCGACTCGGCCGCGCCGAGCATCGAGGAGACCGGCTCGGGGGTGTGCTCGCCGCTGGTGAACTCGTCGAAGGCGTGTTTGGCGGCCAGGGCGACCAGGACGCGGCGGCTGCGCACCTCGTTGTAGAGCCACACGGCGGACCGGCCGGTGTCCTTCTCGCCGCCCCGGGGCAGCCGGACCCGCTCGGCGACGTCCTCCGCGCGTACCTGGTGGTAGTCGCTGTGCCGGAAGGCGGCGGCGGAGGCCGCGGCGATCGCGGCAAGCCTTCGCTCCTGGGCTAGCACCGCTTGGTTCCCCCTATATGAGCTCATTACTTGCGAATATATCTCACTAAGGTTGGGCGAACCTTAGTGAGATGAGCTGACTCTCGCAAGGGTCAACCCGTAAACGCCCTGACCTCGCCCGCTTCGCGACCGGCCACCGCACCAAGGATGCCGCTTCTCTGGAGACACCACTCACCGGCGGAGCAGGAGGCGTCCAATGCGGGCAACCGAAAAGACCGGCGCGGCGGACGGGCCGGCCACGCGGGGATGGGTGGTCGTGCGGGGCGCCTGGGACGTGCCCACCCACGCCCAGGCGCTCCGTTTCGCCGCCCGCTTCGGCCGGCCCTCGGCCCGCGACGGCGGCCGGGCCGTCTGGGAGGTCAGGCCGCGGCCACTCGGGGGCACGTTCTCCCAGCGCAGTGGACCGGTGCCGCTGCACACCGACGCGCAGTACCACCCCGACCCCGAGGACCTGGTCTGCCTGTTCGCGGTCCGCCCGGCCGCCGACGGCGGCGACTCGCTGCTGCTGCCGGCGACCGGCGCCCTCGCCGCGCTGCGCGCCCACCCCGACGGAGCGCGGGCCGAGGCCGCCCTGCGGCGGCCGCAGTGGTCGTGGAAGACCCCGGCCGTATTCGCCGGAGGCGAGGCCGCGCCGCCCGCGCCAGTGTTTTCCGGCGACGATCAGGATCTCGCCGTGCGTTGGCGACCCGACAACCTCATGCCCGCAGGAGAGGGGCGACCCGACAATCTCATGTCCGCTGGGGAGGGGTGGGCCGACGACCTCCTGCCAACCGGGGAGGCGCGGGCCAACGATTTTGTGCCAGCCGAGGAGGGGCGGGCCGTCGCTGAAGCGTTCACTGAGGCGTTGGCGCGGGCCGATCCCGTTCGGGTACGCCTGACGCCCGGCGACGTCCTCGTCGTCGACAACCGTTGCGTTCTGCACGGCCGGACCGCGTTCGGGGATCCCCGGCGGCTGATGTTGCGCGTTCGGGTGTGGTCGCGATGACGCTGACCCGTGACGACTCGGCCATGTGGGCGTGGGCGGCCGGGCGGGCCGTCGCCGCCAGGGACGTCCCGGCGGCGGGGGCGGAGGCCGCCGCCTGGACGGTCCGGGGCTGGGCCGAGATCGCCCTGGGCTGCGCCCTGCTGGGGCCGGCGGCCTTCGACGGGCTCGACGCGGTCGTCCAGGCCACCGGTGTGCGCCACGGCGGCCCGGCGGCCGAGCGGCTGCGCGCCCTGCGGGGCCGGTGCGGGCCGGTGCCGCGCGGCTACCCGGACGCCGCCGACCCCGGCCCGGTCGGCCCGCCGGGGGAGGAGACCCGGGAGGCCTGCCGGCGGCTGGCCGCCTGGTGCGCGGCCATCCCCGACGCCGGGTTCCCGCGCGGCCGGGTTCGCCCGGTCCGCGACCCGCTGCGCTGGGGCGAGCGCCACCGGCCAGCCGCCACGCGCGACGTCACGGTCGTCGACGGGTCCCGGTTCGCCGGGCTGGCCTGGCGCACCTGGATGCGCCTCCCGGGCGAGCGCGGGCTGATCACCGTCGTGGTCGACGGCACCCACCGCGCCCCCGAACCACGCCGGCGGGTCTGGCGGGGTGTGCACGACGGCGCGCACCTCGACCACCTGGCCGCCTGCGGCGACGAGATCGAGTTCGGCCGGGGGCTGCTGGCGGCCGAGAGCTACGCCATGGCCGTCGAGCTGGTCGCGCTGGCGGAGACCACCGACCCGGTGGTCCGGCACGTGCTGAAGCAGGGGGTGGGGGAGCGCATCGACCGCATCTCGGGCCACCCGGAGCTCGGCGGCCTGCCGACGCTGGCCGCGACCTACGTCACGGGGGCGCTCGCGCTGCTGGGGGGCGAAGTGGTGGGCGTACCGGAGGAACTGGCGCAGCCCCTGCGGGGGCGCTGGGTCAGGGCGACAGCTGGCGCAGCACGATGTCGGCCTTCTCCGGTTCCGGCACGCTGAGGTGCACCTCCCAGCCCCGGCTGCGGGCCAGGTTCTCGCAGATGGCCGACCACAACCAGTGCAGCCCCGCCCGCACGGCCAGGTTGCCGTTGCCGGTGCCGATCAGCGGGAAGCAGATCGTGGTCAGCCGGTGGGTCGCCCGCTCCTCCTCGGCGAGCGCGAACACGCGGTGGACGGCGAGCATGATCGTCGGCGGGGTGACGTCGTGGTGGTGGGTGCCGGGCCGGGGCACCGCGACGGCCGCGTGGTAGACCCGCCGGACCCCGTTGAACGCCAGCGACCCCGGCCCGGTCGGCGCGACCGTGCCCGGGGCGACGGTGAGCCCGGGGCGGTGGTGCCGGGCCATCCACTCGTGCAGCTCGCGCTGGATCGTGTCGTCGAGCAGCTCCCCGGCCGGGCCGCGCCGCGAACCGGCCTTCCTGATCGCACCCGACACGCTGGGGGAGAACACCCGGGCCATCTCCAGGTAGACGTTCTCGGGGTTGACCAGCACGTCGACCCCGGAGATCAGCTCAATCGGCCGCACCTGGAGCACCGCCCGCCCGCCGCCCGACTCGACCGGGATGCGCGCCCCGACCGCGACCCGGGGCAGCACGTCGGCGCCGTCCTCCCCGCAGAGGGCGAGGATCTGGTCGGCGACCTGGGCGAGCAGCATGCGCTCCTGGTTCTTCCTGAACCGCTCGACGCTGAGCCGGTAGACGTCGGCGGCCCGTTTGCGCCGCGCCGCCGCCGTCCAGTCGCGGGTGCCCTGGACGAGCCCGAACGTGTACGCCGCCGCCGACCCGAGGTTGCCCTCGCCGAGCCGTTCGACGGCGTGCCGCACCAGCTTCTCCACGGCGGCGACGTGGCCGGCGGCCGGGTGGCGCAGAGCGGCGGCCCGGCGGAGATGCGGCAGGTCGGCGTCCCGGAGCCGGATCAGGCCGCGTTCGCGGAGGGCGGCCAGATCGCGGACGAGCTCCTGGTGCTCCGGCACGTCGGTCTCCATGGGCTCATTAACGCCTCCGTGACGGGGCAGGGGCAACCGACGGCAGAGACCGTACGAGCCCGGGAGGAGCCGCGGATGCGAGCGAGCGCGAAGGCACGGCACCGACGCGTCGACGTCGACGGGATCGAGGTCTTCTACCGGGAGGCCGGCAGCCCGGACCTGCCGTGCGTGCTGCTGCTGCACGGCTTCCCCAGTTCGTCCCACTGCTTCCGGCGGGTGCTCGCGCCGCTGGCCGGCGTCAGCCGGGTCGTCGCCCCCGACCTGCCCGGCTTCGGCTTCTCCGCCGCGCCGAAGGTGGACGAGTACGCGTACACCTTCGCCAACCTGGCCGACACCATGGAGCGGTTCCTGGAGCGGATCGGCGTCGAGGAGTTCTTCGTCTACCTGCACGACTTCGGCGCGCCGGTCGGCTACCACCTCGCGCTGCGGCGTCCCGAGCGGGTCCTGGGGCTGATCGTGCAGAACGGCAACGCCCACGACGACGGGCTGGGCGAGCAGTGGGACGAGGCCCGCGCCTACTGGGCCGACCCGTCGGAGGAGAACCGGGCGAAGCTGACCGAGTGGCTGAACTTCGAGGGCACCCGGGGGCAGTACCTCGACGGGCTGCCCGAGCGGCTGCGCGTGCTGCACCCGCCGGAGACCTGGCACCTCGACTGGGAGCGCATGTCGCGGCCGGGCGACCTCGACGTCCAGTTCCAGCTGTTCCGCGACTACGGCGCGCACGTCGCCCGCTTCGGCGAGCTGAGCGACTACCACCGCGCCCACCAGCCGCCGTGCCTGCTGCTGTGGGGCCGCCACGACGCGTTCTTCGACCTGGCCGAGATCATGGGCTACGCCCGCGACCTCGACCGGATCGAGATGCACGTCTACGACGCCGGCCACTACCTGCTGGAGACCCACGCCGACGAGAGCGCGGACGCCATCGCCGCGTTCGTCACCGACGTCTCACAGGCCCAGTAGCGCGCACACCGCGTCGGCCGCCTCGTCGGCCGGGCTGGTCCCGTCGACCACCAGGTCGGGGTGGTCGGGCGGCTCGTAGGGCTGGCCGTGGCCGGTCAGGTTCGGCAGCCGCCCCGCCTTCGCCTCGGCGTAGAGGCCCCTCGGGTCGCGGCGGGCGCACTCCTCGGGCGGGGTGTCGACCCACACCTCGGTGAAGTCGCCGTCGGCGAACAGGGCGCGGGCCGCCGCCCGGTCGGTGCGGTACGGCGACACCAGCGCCACCACGACGACGAGGCCGGCGTCCACCAGGATGCGGGCCACCTCGGCGACGCGGCGCACGTTCTCGGCGCGGCCCTGCGGGGTGAACCCGAGGTCCCTGTTCAGCCCGCCGCGCACGTTCTCGCCGTCGAGCACGTAGGTGTGCAGGCCCCTGCCGTGCAGCCGCCGCTCCAGCGTGTTGGCGAGCGTCGACTTGCCGGCGCCCGGCAGGCCGGTCAGCCACACCACGCGGGCGTGCTGGCCCTTGAGCCGCTGCCGGGCCTCGCGGTCGACGGTGTAGGCGTGCGGGGCGACGTTGCGGCCGCGCCGCAGGGCGTGCCGGACCATGCCGGCGGCGACGGTCTCCTTGGTGACGCGGTCGACGAGCAGCAGGCTGCCGGTGTGCCGCGACTTCCGGTAGGCGTCGAGACGGACGGGCGAGTCGGTGGTCAGCTCGACGGTGCCGATGTCGTTGAGGTCGAGGGTGCGCGCGGCCAGCTTCTCGCCGCTCACCACGTCGAGCCGGTCGCGCACGGCCGTGACCACGGCGGGCACGGTACGCCCGCCGACACGCAGCAGGTAGGAGCGGCCGTTGCGCAGGGGTTCCCCGGCGGTCCAGATCAGCGTGACGGAGAAGGCGGTCGCCGGGGAGGGGCCGTCGCCGGGCGGGGCCAGCAGGTCGCCGCGGCGCACGTCGACGTCGTCGGCCAGCGTCACCGTCACGGCGGTGCCGGGCGCGGCCCGGTCGAGGCCCGCCCCGCCGGGCGCGAGCAGCCGCTCGATCCTGGACGTCGTGCCACCGGCCCTCACCGGGTCGCCCGGACTGACCGGGCCGCCGAACACGGTGCCCGCGAAGCCGCGGAAGCCGTCGGCGCGGATGACGTACTGGACCGGCAGCCGGTAGCCCTCGCCGGGAGCGGGGCCCGGTTCCCAGGCGGTCAGCGCCTCCAGCAGGGTCGGGCCGTCGTACCAGGGGAGGTTCTCGGAGGGCTCGGCGACGTTGTCGCCGCCGAGGGCGCTGGCCGGGATGACGTCGGCCCGCATGCCGAAGCCGTCGGCCGCCGACCGCACCTCGGCCGCCAGGGTCTCGAACACCGGCCGGTCCCAGCCGGCGGCGTCGAGCTTGTTGACCGCCGCGATGACCGACGGCACCCCCATCAGCGCGCAGATCGCCAGGTGGCGGCGGGTCTGCTCGCGCACGCCCTTGGTGGCGTCCACGAGCAGCACCGCGACGTCGGCCGTGGACGCCGCGACCGCCATGTTGCGGGTGTACTGCTCGTGGCCGGGCGCGTCGGCGACGATCACCCGGCGGCCCGAGGGCAGGTCCATGAACAGGTGGGCGACGTCGATGGTGATGCCCTGCTCGTGCTCGGCCTCCAGCCCGTCGGTCAGCAGGGAGTAGTCGACCTCCCCGGCCGCCACGGTGGAGCCGCCGCGCCGGGTCTCGCGGGCGTAGTCGAGCCGGTCGTCGTCGGCGCCGCCGGTGGCGGCCAGCAGCCTGCCGATGAGGGTGGACTTGCCGTCGTCGACCGAGCCGCACGCCACGACTCTCAGTACCGCGACCATCAGAAATACCCCTCCGACTTCTTGCTCTCCATGGACGTGCCGCCCTCGCCGTCGATGAGCCGGCCGGCCCGTTCCGACCGGCGGTCGCGCCGCATCTCGTCGATGACCTCGTCGAGGTTCTCCGCCTTGGACTCCACGGCCGCCGTCAGCGGGTAGCAGCCGAGGGTGCGGAACCTGACCCGGCGCTCCTGCGGCCGCTCGCCGGGCTCCAGGGGGTAGCGGTCGTCGTCCACCATGATCAGTGCGCCGTCCCGCTCGACGACCGGGCGCGGCGCGGCGAAGTAGAGCGGCACGACGGGGATGTCCTCGCGCCGGACGTAGCGCCAGACGTCGAGCTCGGTCCAGTTCGACAGCGGGAACACCCGCATCGTCTGGCCGTCGGCGAGTTCGGTGTTGGCCTGCCACCAGAACTCCGGGCGCTGCGAGCGCGGCTCCCAGCGGTGGCCGGGCTCGCGCAGCGAGAAGACGCGCTCCTTGGCCCGCGACCGCTCCTCGTCGCGCCGCGCGCCGCCGATCGCCGCCTCGAACCCGCCATCGTCGAGCGCCCGGCGCAGGGTGAGGGTCTTCTTGATCCGGGTGTACTCGTGGGCGCCGTGGGTGAACGGGGTGGCCTCGTCGGGGCTGGTGTGCACCCGCAGGTCGAGCCCCAGCCGCTCGGCCGTGGCGTCGCGGAAGGCGATCATCTCGCGGAACTTCCAGCCGGTGTCGACGTGGATCACGGGGAACGGCATCCGGCCGGGCGCGAACGCCTTCAGCGCCAGGTGCAGCAGCACCGAGGAGTCCTTGCCGATCGAATAGAGCAGCACCGGCCGCCGGAACGCCCCGGCGACCTCGCGCAGGATGTGCACCGCCTCGGCTTCGAGCATGTCGAGGACGTCGTCTTCTCCGGCCATGTCCGGACCTCCGGCTTCGGGGTGGAGTAACCTGTAAATGGCTTCTGATCGGTTATCTGAAGGAGGCACGATGCGGTCGCTGACCGTGAAAGAGCTGTCCAAGGAGACCTGGGGCGACTTCGAGTCGGTGCTCGGCGCCAACGGAGGCGCCCGCGGCTGCTGGTGCATGCACTGGCGGTTGTCCATCAAGGAGTGGACGGAGGGCAAGGGCGAGGGCAACAGGAAGGCGATGAAGCGCCTCGCCGGGCGCGAACCCGTGCCCGGCCTCGTCGTCTACGACGGCGACGCCCCGGTCGCGTGGTGCTCGCTCGGCCCGCGGTCGGCCTTCCCCCGGCTGGAGCGTTCGCCGCTGCTGAAGGGCCTCGGCGACGAGGAGGTCTGCGCCATCGCGTGCGTGTACGTCGAGAAGGGACATCGTGGCTCCGGGTTGTTGCCGGGCATCCTGGAAGCGGTCTGCGACTGGGCCTCGGCGGCGGGCTACGCCACCGCCGAGGGCTACCCGGTCGAACCCCGCGACGGGAGGCGCGCCGGGGCCGACACCGCGATGACGGGCATCGCCGGCGCCTTCCTCGACGCGGGGTTCTCCGAGGTGGCCCGCCCGCGCGCCGACCGGCCGATCATGCGGCGGAAGGTCTAGCCCGCGCGAGCGCCTCGTAGTAGGGCCGGTGGTGGTCGGCGACGCGGCGCAGGTGCGCGCTGGTCGACGGCGTCTCGCGCGCGGCGGGCGCCGTCGCCGCCAGCCCGCTGCTCCCGGCCACCTCGGTGTGCCACCGGGTGGTGCGCCGCCAGCCCGTCTGCTCGCCCGGATCCCAGCGCATCGCCTCGGGCCGGAACTCCAGCCCGACGTGGGCGCAGTAGGCGCGGACGGTCTCCTCCGGCCGCGCCACCAGGTCGTCGCCGTCGATCACCAGCGGGGTCTCGCCGGTGGCCGACCGGACGGCCTCGAATATGGCGTGCAGGTACTCGAAGCCGTACTCGTCGAGCGTCGCGTCGGGGTTCACCGCGTAGTGGGAGGCGACCGCGCCCTCGGGCTCCCGGATCATGAACGTGTTGATCACGTCGGTGAACAGGCGCTCGTCGTCGAACAGCGGCGTGTACGTGTAGTCGGAGGTGTCCTTGGCGAAGACCCGCCGGCCGGCGGCCCCGAGGCCGAGCATCACGTCGAGCAGCTCGACCGGCGAGGTCACGGTCTGGCCCGCGAGGGTGAAGCCGCCGTCGTCCTGGAGGGACGAGAACGGCTCGTGGGCCACCTCCAGGTCGCCGCGCTCCATCATGACGCGCAGGAACGCGGTCGACCGCGACCGGGGCACCGCCCACAACAGGATCGGCTTCACTGCGACCACTCCGTCGGCCGCCGGTCCCAGCGGTGCTCGCGCAGCTCCGCCATCAGCGCCTCGCTCAGCGGTTCGGCGTCGCTCGCGGCGAGGTTGGCCCGCACGTGGGCGGGCTTGCGCATGCCCGGGATGACCGTGGAGACGTCGGGGTTCTGGAGGATGAACCGCAGCGCGAGCTCGGGCAGGGTCATGCCCTCGGGCACGATGCGGGCCAGCCGCTCGGCCCGGTCGACGCTCGGCCCGAGGTTCTCCGGGACGAAGTAGGTGTTGCGCCAGTCGCCCTCGGGCCAGCGGCTGTCACGGGTCAGCGTGCCGGTGAGGGTGCCCTCGTCGAAGGGCACCCGGGCGACCACCGCGACGTCGAGCTCGCGGCAGGCCGGGAACAGCTCGTCTTCCGGGGCCTGGTCGAAGACGTTGTAGATGACCTGGACGGCGTCGATCAGCCCCGTCCGCAGGGTCTCCAGCACGTTCCAGGGCTCCCAGCGGTTGACGCTGATCCCCACCCCCTCGATCAGGCCGCGTTCGCGCATCTCGGCGACGGTGTCCTGCCACGAGGGGTCGTGCGCCCAGGCGTCCTCCCAGACGTGGAACTGGAACAGGCCGACCGATTCCGTGCCGAGTCCGTCGAGGCTCCGGTGCAGGTACTCCCACAGGTGGTCGGGCGGGTAGACGTCGGCCAGCTTGGAGTCGCGGGTGGACGGCCACGCGAGGTCTTTCGGCGGCGGCTTGGTCGCCACGTGGAGACGGCGCTCCGGATGGCGTTTCAGCAGGCGGCCGAGCATACGTTCGCTCTCGCCGCGCCCGTAGATCCAGGCGGTGTCGAAGTAGTCGCAGCCGAGCCCGACGGCCTCGTCGAGGGCGGCGTCGCCGGTCGCGTCGTCGGCGCCGGTCCAGCCGCCCTCGCCGCCGGCGATGCCCCACATGCCGTAGCCGACGTCGCCGACCGTCCAGCCGAGCCGGCCGAAGCGGCGCTCACGCATGGCCGTCTCCTTCCCGGCTCCAGCGGTTGCCGCCCGAGCCGAACCGGGTCTGCTGCACGACGTGACTGGCCGCCTTCATCCCCTCGGGGCGGACCACGCCCCGGTGGACCGACAGCGTCACGCTGCCGCTGAGGTCGCCGACGAGCCGGTCGACCGCCTCGCGCGCCGCCTGGGCGGCGGGGTCGAGCCAGCGGGCCTCGTACATCGCGGCGCCCAGGACGGCGGCCAGCCGGTCGTAGAGCTCACGGCCGGCCGCGTCGAGACCGGCCTGCAGGACGCGGGTCCAGGCGCGTTCGAGCAGCTCCAGGCCGGGCGCCTCGTAGACGCCCCGGCAGACCGTGCCGACGATGCGCCGTTCGACGACGTCGCGCAGCCAGACGCCGTGGCGGGCGCCGATCGTGTTGGCCGCAGCCATCCACGCGACCGGGTCGGGGCCGCTGCCGTCGACGCCGGCCACCCGCCCGTCGCGGAACTCGACGGTGACGGTCTGGGGTTCGGTCGGGGCCTCGTGGGGCCAGGCGCTCCAGCGCGGCCGCAGCCGGGTGACCGGCGTCGCGAGGTCTTCGAGCTCGGCCGACTCGTGGGAGGCGCCGGCGAGGCAGGCGTCGGTGGACCGGTCGGCGGCGCTGCCCCGGTCGAGGCGCAGCCCCTGCCGGGCGACCGCCGCCGCCATGGCCGCCCGGTCGGGGAACCGGCCGAGGGCGCGCGGGTCGGTCCACGGTTCGACCCGGCTCATGCCGGGGGCGACCAGGCCGCCGTAGCGCGCGAACCGGCGCTGGTCGTTGCCGCCGCCGACGCAGCCGTGGACGAAGGTCTCGCAGCCGTCGGCCCGCATCCGCGGCAGCAGTTCGGCCGCCAGCACCAAGCGGGACGCGCCGGTGGTGTTCCAGTAGCCGCCGTCGTGGCGGGCGCGGTACCGCAGCAGATCGGACGCCACGGCGGCCATCGGCGCGCGCAGGTCGGTGACGACGACGTCGGCGCCGGAATCGCGCAGGGATGACGCGAGCGCGTCGATCTCCGCACGGTCGGACTGGCCGAGGTCGGCGAGGTAGTGCCGGGCCGGGACGGACGTCTCACGGAGCCATACTCCGACGGCCAGAGAGGACAGCCCTCCTGATTGGAATAACCCCGTCTTGGGGGCGCCATCGGCTGTTTCCACGACCTCCTCCTTGCGCTGGTGGATTCCTGACAATGTGTCAAGCCTTGCCCACAATGCCCACAGAAATCAAGTCCGTACGCGATGATTCGAAAGTCGACCGCTGTTGCCCCTGTGACCCGAGAGGTTCGTCGATTCGATTCGACGCTGGTCATCGTGTGTTTCGGAGAAAATGTCGCCGATTCTGATTAGCCCTCACGGGCTCGGGTATCGGGGCGCTCGGACCCCGAGCCTGCCGGGGGTGGATCGAATTCACGTCTTCGCAGGTGAACGCGGCACTCACCACTGCCTGGGCACCGTCCGGGCTTGCGTCCCACGGCCCGCTGACACAGTATGGAGTAACCCGTAAGTCGCTGAATGAGGGTTACTCAACCTCTTATTGGAGGGAGCGTCCGGTCACGCCTGAAATCATTCGACGCCCATCTGAATAGTGACTGCCTGACCATGGAAGCACGATGCCACGCCATCAGCAGACGCACCTTGACGAAAACGCTCACTTATTCCTCGGACCGCAGCACGCATTTCCGTCGCGGAGCACCGTCCTCGACCTTTTCCGCGAACAGGTGGAGAACACGCCCGACCGTCCCGCGCTCCGATATCGCGACCTCACGACCACCTACGCCGAGCTCGACGCGGCGGCGAACGCGACCGCCCGCCGGCTGATCGGCGGCGGCGTGGAGAGGCACCGGCTGATCCCCGTTCTGGTGGCCGACGGACGCGAGTTCCCGGCCGCGCTCCTGGCGGTGCTGAAGACCGGCGCGGCGTTCGTGCCGCTCGATCCGGCCTGGCCCGCCGACCGGCTCGACGCGATCATGACCGAGCTGTCGCCGCCCGCCGTCGTGGTCTCCCCGGCCACCGCGGAGATCCTCGCCTCACCCGTCCCCGCGGTGGTCGCCGACTGCGACGCCCCCGGCGACGACCCGCCGCCCGACGAGCTCCGGCCCGCGCCCGGCGACCTGATCTACGGGTTCTACACCTCCGGCTCGACGGGCCGGCCCAAGTGCGCGCTCAACCGCCACCGCGGCCTGGTCAACCGCCTGACCACGATGTCGCGCCGGTTCGGCGACGGCCACGTGACGCTGCAGAACAGCCGTTCCACCTTCGACTCCTCGATGTGGCAGGTGCTCTGGCCGCTGACCTCCGGCGGGCAGGTCGTGCTGCCCGACCGCGACGGCATCCTCGACCTGGAGCGGACCGCCACGACCATCGGCCGCTACGGCGTCACGATGACCGACTTCGTGCCGTCGGTGCTGGCCGCGTTCGTCGCCCTGCTGGAGGAGCGCGCCGACCTGCGCGCCGCGACGTCGAGCCTGCGCCGCATGCTGATCGGCGGCGAACCGGCCGGTCCCGGCGTGGTGCGCCGGCTGCGCGCGCTGCTGCCGGGCCTGGCGGTCACCAACACCTTCGGGCCGACCGAGTGCTCGATCGGGTCGGTGTTCCACGACGTCACCGACGCCGACGCCGACCGGATCCCCATCGGCCTGCCCATCGACAACACCGCCGCGATCGTGCTCGACGGCGACCTGAACCCCGTGCCGGCCGGCACACCCGGCGAGCTCTTCCTCGGCGGCGAGTGCGTCGGCGCGGGCTACCTCGGCGACCCCGCGCGGACCGCCCGCACGTTCGTGCCCAACCCGTTCCCGCAGGTCCCGGGCGACACCCTCTACCGGACCGGCGACCTGGTGCGGGCCGGCGACGACGGGCTGCTGCACTTCGCCGGCCGGCTCGACGAGCAGGTCAAGCTCGGCGGCGTGCGGGTGGAGCTCGGTGACGTGGCCGCCGCCCTGGCCGGTCATCCGCTCGTCGGCGACGCGACGGCGGTGGTGCTCGGCGAGGCCCCCGACGCCACGCTGGTCAGCTGCGTCACCCCGCGCTCGCCCGCCGAGACCCCCTCGGCGGAGCAGCTGCGCGGCTACGCGGCCGGGAAGCTGCCCGCCGAGCAGGTCCCGCACCGGATCGTGGTGCTCGACGAGCTGCCGCTCAACCACAACGGCAAGGCCGACCGCAAGGCGCTGGCCGCCCTGATCGTCGCCGACGGCGCGGAGGAGCACGCCGAACCCCCGGCCGATCCCATGGAGGAGCTGGTCTGCGCGGCCTGGTGCGAGGTGCTCGACCGCGACCGCGTCTCGGTGGTGGTGCCCTTCGCCGACTACGGCGGCACCTCGCTGCTGGCCTACCGCGTCGTCACCGCCGTCGGCGAACGGCTGGGGCGGCCGGTCCGCCCCCGCGACCTGCTCGCCGAGCCGACCGTGCGGGCCCAGGCCGCGCGGCTGGCGGGCGGCGTCGACGACGACAGCGCCGAACTGGCCTACGTCCGGCAGGACCTGGCCTGGCGGCCGCCCCGGACGCTGCTGCTGACCGGCGCGACCGGCTTCATCGGGGCGCACGTCCTGGCCGAGCTGCTGACCCGCACCAACGCCGAGGTGATCTGCCTGGTCCGGTGCGCCGACCCGGCCGACGGCGCCCGCCGGCTGACCGAGGCCCTCGACCGCTACGGCCTCGCCTCCGCCTGGCGGCAGCTGCCCGCGGCCGTCGCCGCCGGACGCGTCGAGGTGGTGCCCGGCGACCTGGCCGGGGAACTCCTCGGGTTGTCGCAGCGCCGCTTCGACGCCCTGGCCTCGACCGTGTCGGGCGTCGTCAACGCCGCGGGCGCGGTGAACTTCCTGTCGGGCTACCTCGACCACCGGCCGGCCAACGTGCTGGGCGTACAGGAGCTCATCAAGCTCGCCGCCGGCGGCGGCGCGCGCCTGCACCTGCTGTCGACGCTGAGCATCTTCGGCCCGGCCGACCGGACCGGCCCGCCCATCACCGAAGACCGGCTCCCGGTCACCCACGAGGTCGCCGCCGACGGCTACAACCGGTCGAAGTTCGTCGCCGAGAGCCTGGTCGCCGACGCGCACCGCCAGGGCGTGAGCTCGGTGGTCTACCGCCTCGGCGAGGTCTGGCCGCACCGCGCCACCGGCGCGGCCAACCCCGACTCGCTGGCCCACAACCTGCTGTACGCCTGCGCCCGCACCCGCTGCGTGTTCCCGACGGGCGCGGCGACCGACGTCACCCCGGTCGACGTGGTCGCCGGCTTCCTGGCCCGCGCCGCGACCGGCGACCTCGACGTGCCCGACGGCGCGATGCACGTGTTGTGGCCGACGGGCCTGCGCTTCGCCGACGCCTTCGACGCGCTGGCCGCGCGGTGCGGCTTCGACCGGGTCGGCTACGCCGAGTTCCGCGACCGCCTGGACGCCGTCGCCGAGCCCGATGAGCGGCTCACCGGGCTCCGCCTCCTGCTGCCGCCCCCCGACGACGGCCGCGACGCCGCGCCGGCCGAGTTCGACGAGATGTTCACCGACGGATCCCGCCACTTCGACATCCGGCGGTTCGACCGCCACGGGGCCGCGCTCGCCCGCCCGGAGGCCGACGGCCTCACCGCGGTCGGCCGCTACCTCAGCCAGTTGTCCGACACCTCCGCCTTCGTCCCTCAAGAAAGGCAGGCGCAATGAACGAGCAGTACGCCGTGGTGATCAACCACGAGGAGCAGTACTCGATATGGCCCGCCGGCCGCGAGATCCCGAACGGCTGGCGCGCGGCCGGGTTCGAAGGCGGCAAGGACGAGTGCCTGGCGCACGTCGCGAGCGTGTGGACGGATCTGCGCCCGCTGAGCGTCCGACGGTGAAGGAGGAGAAGGAGACCATGTCCACGCCCGAAGAGCGAAACGTCGGCGACATCAAGCGCGCTCTGCTGGAGCGAAAGGTCCGCCAGCGGGTGGCCGAGAAGGCCGAGCGGGAGAAGATCGTCCCGGTGCCGCGCACCGGCAAGATGGCCATCGCCGAGCAGCAGCGCTTCCTGTGGTTCCTGCACCAGATGGTGGCCGGCGCGCCCGTCTACAACGTCCCGTTCGCGATGCGCCTGCGCGGCCCGCTCGACGCCGGCGCGTTGTCGGCGGCGCTGCGCGGCATCGTGACCCGCCACGAGAGCCTGCGCACCCGGTTCGGCGACGAGCACGGCGTGCCGTTCCAGACCGTCGACCCGCCGCCCGAGACGTGGGACCTGCCGGTCACCGACGGCACCGAGGCCGAGATCCAGGACTGGATCGACGGCCAGGTGCGCGAGGAGTTCGACCTGCGCAACCACCCGCCCTACCGGTTCGGCCTGCTGCGCCTGGGCGACGACGACCACGTGCTGTCGATCGTCTGGCACCACATCGTCATCGACGGCTGGTCCTCACGGCAGTTCGCCGAGGAGCTGACCGCCCGCTACGCCGACCCCGACGGATCGCGGTTCCCCGACCTGGACCTGCACCCCGCCGACTTCGCGGCCTGGCAGCGGCTCTGGCTGCTCAGCGAGGAGCCGGCCAGGCAGATCGAGTCGTGGCGCACCGCCCTGGAGGGCATGGAGCCGCTGGAGTGGCGCGGCGACCGCGAGCGCCCCTCGGCGCCCACCGGGGCCGGCCGCATCTACGAGGGCCGCCTGCCCGACGACCTCGCCCGCGGCGTCCGCGACCTGGCCCAGGCCGAGAACGTCTCCCTGCTGGCCCTGACGATGACCGCCTACCAGATCGTGATCAACCGCTACACCGGCCAGGACGACATCGCGCTCGGCTCGGTCTTCTCCGGGCGCACCCGCTCGGAGACCGAACCCATGATGGGCTTCTTCGCCAACACGGTGGCCGTCCGCGGCGACCTGTCGGGCGACCCGGTCTTCCGCGACCTCGTCCACGTCACCAACGACACCGTGCTCGACGCCATGGCCCGCCAGGACATGCCGTTCGGCCGGATGATCGAGGAGCTGAGCCCCGAGCGGGTGCCGGGCCGTAACCCGCTGGTCGCGCACCTGTTCACGCTGCTGCCCGAGCCGATGATCGCGCGCTGGGAGTTCCGGGGCCTGGACGTCGAGATGCTCACCCCGCAGCCCGAGACCACCCGGTTCGACCTCACCTTCCAGATCAACGACCTGCCCGACGGCGGGCTGGGCGTCTGGATCGAGTACTCGTCCGAGTTGTTCGACCACGAGCGGGTCGAGGCCCTCGTCGAGCACTTCACCACGGTCCTGGCCGACGCGCTGTCGCGGCCGGCCGCCCGGATCGGCGAGCTCGACCTCATGTCCAACGAGGAGTACCTGCGGGTGCTCACCGCGTGGAACCCCGAGCCCCGCGAGCGCGACGGGCGGCTGCTGCACGAGCTGTTCGCGGCCCGCGCCGCCGAGGCGCCCGACGCGGTCGCCATGCGGTTCGGCGGCGACGACCTGACGTACCGGCAGCTCGACGAACGGTCGAACCGCCTGGCCCACGCCCTCGTCGACGAGTTCAAGGTGACGCCCGGGACCGTGGCCGGGGTGCTGCTGGAGCGCGGCTTCGACCTGCCCGCCGCCGAGCTCGGCGTGCTCAAGGCGGGGGGCGCGTGGTTGCCGCTCGACCCGCAGTACCCGCCCGACCGGCTCGCCTACCAGCTCGGCGACGCCGGGGTCGCGGTGGTCGTGACCACCTCCGACCTGGCCGACAAGGTGCCCGCCGAGGTGCCCAGGATCCTGCTGGACGCCGACGCGCTCGACGGCCGGGCCGCCGCCCCGCCCTCGGTGACCGTGTCGCCGGAGGACACCGCGTACGTCATCTACACCTCGGGCTCGACCGGCACCCCGAAGGGCGTCATGGTGCCCCACCGCGCGGTGGTCAACTTCTGCACCGCGTTCCAGCGCATGTTCCAGGTCACGCCCGACGACCGGATCCTGCAGTTCTCCAACCCGGCCTTCGACGTGAGCGTCTCGGACGTCTTCTCGACCCTCACCGCGGGCGGCACCATCGTCGGCGCGCCGCGCGCCGAGCTGCTCGACCCCGAGTCGCTGCAAGAGCTGCTCGCCCGCGAGCGGGTGACGATGGTGGACATCCCGCCCGCCGTGCTCGGGCTGCTCGACCCGTCGGCCCTCGACGACCTGCGGGTCTGCTTCATCGGCATGGAGCCCTTCGGCCCCGAGCTGGTCAACAGGTGGAGCCGGCCGGGCCGCGAGTTCCACAACGGCTACGGCCCCACCGAGGTCACGGTCACCTGCGTCGACTACCTGTGCCCGCCCGAGCCCATCGAGGGCGCGCCGCCGATCGGCCGGGCGATGGACAACCAGCGCGCCTACGTCCTGGACAGGGGCCTGCGGCCGGTCCCCGTCGGGGTGCCCGGCGAGCTGCACATGGCCGGCGCCGGGCTGGCCGTGGGCTACCTCGGCCGCCCCGACCAGACCGCCGAGAAGTTCCGGCCCGACCCCTTCGCCGCCACGCCCGGCGAGCGCATGTACGCCACCGGCGACCTGGCCCGCTGGAACGCCGACGGCCAGCTGGAGTTCCTCGGCCGGGCCGACCGCCAGGTGAAGCTGCGCGGCCTGCGCGTGGAGCTCGGCGAGATCGAGCACGCCATCGAGGCCGCCGACGGCGTGCGCCAGTGCGTCGTGACCGTGCGCGACCAGGGCACGCCCTCGGCGTGGCTGGCCGCCTACGTGGTCGGCGACGTCGAGCCCGACGCCCTGCGCGAGCACCTGTCGGGGCGGCTGCCCATGCACATGGTGCCGACCGACTACGTCCTGCTCGACCAGCTCCCGCTGACCTCCGCAGGGAAGGTCGACCACCGGAAGCTGCCCGACCCGCGCCCCGGCGGCGGCGCGGCCAAGGTCGAGCTGACCACCGACACCGAGCGCCGCATCGCCGAGATCTGGACCGGCCTGCTCGGGCTGGAGCCCGGCGGCGTCGGCGCGCAGGACAACTTCTTCGTCCTGGGCGGCAACTCGCTCCAGGTGACCCAGATGATCTCCCGGGTGCGCGACGCCTTCCAGGTGACGCTCGACCCCCGGCGGCTGTTCAGCTACCCGCTGCTCAGCCAGTTCTCCGCGCAGGTCGACGACGCGCAGCGCGCGCTGCTCGGCGACGACGAGGTGGCGAAGCTGGAGGCGCAGGTCGCCGACCTGCCCGAGGAGGAGCTCGACCGCCTGCTGAAAGAGCAGAGCTGATGGACGCCACCCTGGAGGAGAAACGCCGGGCGCTGCTGCGCCGGGAGCTGCGGCGCAGGCGGGAGGAGGCCCTCCGGCTGCCGCGTCCCGAACGGCGGCCGGAGTCCCCGCTGATCCCCCTCGGAGGAGCCGGGGACGGGCCGCCGCTGTTCCTGGTGCACGCCGCCGGCGGCTCGGTCGCGCCCTACGTCGCGCTGGCCGCGATCCTGGGCGAGGACCGTCCCGTCTATGCCCTGGAGGACCCGGGCCTGCACGAGGGCGTCACCGGCGACCGCGACCTCGCCGAGCTGGCCGGGATCTATCTCGACCTGGTCCGCGAGGCCCGGCCGTACGGGCCGCTCTACCTGGGCGGCTGGTCGGTCGGCGGCGCGGTGGCGCTGGAGATGGCCCGCCTCGACGGCGGCGCGGCGCTGACGTTCCTGCTCGACACCGGCGTCGCCGACGAGCCGTCGCGGCCCGGCGACGACGAGCTGGGCATGTGGTTCGACGCCGACCTCGCCGCGATGGACGCCGAACTCGACGACGCCGAACGGGCCCGGCGGTTCCCGGTGTTCGCCGCGAACGTGCGCGGCCTGCTGGCCTTCCGCCCCACGCGGGTGGAGGGCCGGGTGGTGCTGATCTGCGCGGAGAACTGCGAACCGGCCAAGCTCGACCGCTGGCGGCCCTACGCCGACGAGGTCCTGACCGTGGCGGGCGACCACTACACCATGCTCCAGGCGGCGCGCGCCGAGTCGCTCGCCGCCGTGATGCGCGAGAGGTTCAGCGAGGTGAGTGTCCGATGACCGGCTTCCGGGAAGAGGTCTGCGCGCTGCTGTGCGAGGACGCGGTCCGTTCGGAGATCGCCCAGACGCGGCGGTTGCCCTACGGGCAGGAGAGCGGGCTGCTCGACGTGCACCGCAGGCTCGGCAAGCTCGGCTGGCTGGCGATCAACTGGCCCGAACGGTACGGCGGCTCCGGCGCGACGATCGTCGAGAAGGCGATCGTCACCGAGGAGATGATCCGCCACGGCGTGCCCGAGAACGTGCACTCGCTCGGCGTCGACATCGTCGGCAACGCCATCAACCTCATGGGCACCGACGAGCAGAAGGAGCGCTACCTGCCCGGCCTGGCGCGCGGCGAGACCACCGCCAACGTGCTGTTCAGCGAGCCCGACGTCGGATCCGACCTCGGCTCGCTGGCCGCCCGCGCCGAGCCCGACGGCGACGGCTACCGGCTGACCGGCCGCAAGATCTACAACATGAAGGCGCAGCACAGCGACTTCGCGTTGTGCGCGGCCCGCACCTCGACCGGCCCGGTGAACTACGCGGGCATCACCCTGTTCCTGGTGCCGCTGCACAGCCTGGGCACCGTCATCGAGCCGGTGTGGAACCTGTCGGAGGAGCGCTTCGACCTGATCACCCTCGACGGGATCCGGATCGGCCGCGAGGACGTGCTCGGCGAGGTCGACGACGGATGGCAGGTGCTGAACCGGGTGCTGCCCTTCGAGCGCACCGGGCTCGACCACTCCGCCAAGGCCGAACGCACGCTGGCCGCGCTGCGCGAGCACGCGCCGCCCGGGTGCGGCGACCGCCTCGCGCGGCTGGAGACCCGGGTGCGCGCGGCCCGGCTGCTGGCCTGGCGGTGCATCGCCAACCTGCACGAGGGGAGGCCCGACGAGATCCACTCGGCGACCGCCAAGTGGTACACGTCCGAGACGGCCAAGGAGGTGTCGGTCGCGGCGGTCGAACTGCTCGGACCGCGGGCCCTGCTCGACGCGCGCGACCCCGACGCGATCGCCGACGGCCTCTTCGACGCCGCGTTCCGGGAGGCCCCGGGGCTGACGCTGGCCCAGGGCTCCTCGGAGATCATGCTCTACTTCGTCGCCACATCGAAACTGGGGTTGCCGTCATGACCGCCACGATCGCCGAGTTCTTCGAAGGAGACCTGGCCCCGCTGGTGCGGCGGATGGCCGACCGCCCGCGCGGCGAGGGCGGCGACACCGACGACGACCGCCGCGAGACCCGCGCGATGGTGTGGGAGGGCCTGGTCGGCCTCGGCGCGCTCGACGGCGACGACGCCACGGGCCTGGCCGAGCTCCTCGGCTCCGTGCTCTACCAGGGGCCGCTCCTCGACACGCTCACCGCCCGCGCGCTGTTCCCCGATGCCGGCCTCGGCCAGGCGCCGGTCGCGCTCGCGGCGGGCGAGCCCACCGAGGCGGATGGGACCGTCTCGGCCCGGTGCGACTTCGTCGGGTTCGCCGACGAGGTCGAGCACTTCGCCGTCGTCGGCGGGGAGCGGTCGGCGCTCGTCCGGGCCGGCCATCCGTCCATCACGACGCGGCGGCACGAGGAGACCGGCCGGGGCGAGCTCCACCGCGTCGACTTCGCCGGCACGCCCGTCACCGCCTGGGCCGGCCGCCCCGACTGGGAGGGCGCGCGGGTGCGCCAGGCCGCCTATCTCGTGGGCCTGGCCCAGGCGGCGCTCGACCACGCCGTCGACTACGCCACGACGCGCCGCCAGTTCGGCCGCGCCATCGGCGCCAACCAGGCGTTGTCGTTCCGGCTCGCCGAGATGTCGATGCGCGTCGACGCGGCCCGCCTGCTGGTCCACGACCCCGGCACGCCCGCGCACGCCGCGGCCACCCTCGGCGAGGTCGCCGACCTGGCCCGCACGGTCACCACCGCGACCATGCAGATCCACGGCGCGGCGGGCATGCGGTCGGACGACGACGCGCAGCTCTACTACCGCAGGGCGGCGGCCGAGTCGGTCCGGCTCCCGCAGCCGCGGGGGTGACCGATGAGCCTGGTGATCCAGAAGTACGGCGGCACATCACTGGGTGACGTGGACAGGATCGGCCACGCGGCGCAGCGCATCGCCGCCGCGAACGGATCGGTGGTGGCCGTCGTGTCCGCGATGGGCGGCGCCACCGACGCCATGCTCGGCCTGGCCCGCGAGCTCACCGACAACCCGCACGCCCGGGAACTGGACCTGCTGCTCAGCACCGGCGAGCAGGCGTCCGCCGCCGCGCTCGCCATGGCCCTGCACGAACTGGGCGTGCCGGCCCGCTCGTTCGGCGCCCGCGACGGCGGCATCGTCACCGACGGCGTGCACGGCTGCGCGAGCATCGTCAACGTCCGGCCCGCATTGATCCGCGAGTGCGTGCAGACGGGACACGTCCCGGTGGTGGCCGGGTTCCAGGGCGTCGCGGCCGGGAGCGGCGAGCTGACCACGCTCAGCCGGGGCGGCTCCGACACCACCGCCGTCGCGCTGGCGGCGGCCCTGCGGGCCGAGGCGTGCGAGATCTTCACCGACGTGGAGGGCGTCTTCACCGCCGATCCCCGGCACGTCGCCGACGCCCGCAAGCTCAACCGCCTCTCCTATGAGGACATGGCCGAACTGGCCGCCGGGGGAGCCACGGTGCTCGCCCACTCCAGCGTCGAACTCGCGGGGGAGCACCGGGTGCCCGTCCACGTGCGGTCGAGCACGACCGACGGCGCGGGCACCTGGGTGACCTCGGCCGGGCCGGACGACGGGCGGTTCACCGCCGTCGGCGTCGCCCACCGGACCGGGCGGCTGCGCGGCCGGCTCGACGGGGTCGAGCCGGCCGCGCTCACCACGATCGCCGCCGCCCTGGCCGACCTCCCGGAGGGCGCCGACCTGCTCGACCACTTCGCCGCCGCGAGCGGCTACTCGCTGCGGTTCACCGTGGACGCCGCCGACCGCGACCAGGTGGACGACCTGGTGACCGGATGCCGGTGGTCCTCGCCGGTGGGCACGGTGTCGCTGGTCGGCCGCGGGTTCCGGCCGCAGCACCCGCAGGTGCGGCTGCTGCCCGACACGCTCCGGTCCTGCGGCGTCCGGGTGCGCGACCTGGTCGTCCGCCCCCGGCGCATCTCCGTCACCTGCGCCGAGCCCGACGTCCTGAAGGCGGTGACGCGACTGCACGGCCTGTTCCTGACCCCCGGCTGACCCGAAAGGCATCGGCATGAACCTGGCGACGCACGAGCCCGGCACGTCCCGATCGCGGCGGTTCTGGCCGCTGGCCGTCATCTGCGGCACCCAGTTCCTGATCGCGGTCGACTACTCGATCATCAACGTGGCCGCCCCGAGCATCCGCGCGGGCATGGACTTCGGCCCGGGCGGCGGCGTCGCCTGGGTGTTGTCGGCCTACCCGCTGACCTTCTGCGGCTTCCTCCTCCTCGGCGGCCGGGTCGCCGACCTCTACGGCCGCAGACGGGTGTTCGTCTGGGGCCTGGCCGCTTTCGGCCTCGCCTCGCTCCTGGCCGGCCTGGCCTGGTCGCCGGCCGCGCTGATCGCGGGCCGCGCCCTCCAGGGGGTGGCGGCGGCGTTCGTCGCCCCGGCGGGCCTGGGCCTGCTCCAGGCGACCGTGCCCGAAGGGCCGGAACGCGAACGGGCGCTGGGCGTGTACGGGGCGGCGCTGTCGGCCGGGTTCGTCTCCGGCATGGTGCTCGGCGGCGTGCTCACCGAGTACGCCGGATGGCGGTCGGTCTTCCTGGTGAACGTGCCGATCGTGGTGCTCTTCGGCGTGCTGGCCATGATGCACCTCGGCGAGAGCCGCGACACCGGCGCCTCCCGCCACCTCGACCTCGCCGGGGTCGTGCTGGCCGCCACGGGCATGGTCGCCTTCGTGTTCGCGCTGACCGAGGGGGAGGAGTACGGCTGGACGTCGGCCCCGATCCTGCTGGCGGCGGCGGTCGCGGTCCCGGCGGCGGCACTTTTCGTCTGGGTGGAGTCGCGCAAGCGGGAGGCGCTGCTGCCGATCTCCGTCTTCCGCACCGCCGCGATCGGCCCGGCCAACCTGATCACCGTGCTGCTGATCTGCTCGTACGGCGGCATGCTCTTCATCCTCACGCTCTACCTGCAGACCCACCTCGGCCTGGGCGCGCTGGCGACCGGCCTGGCCTTCGCCGTCTCCGGCGCGGTCGCGGTCGTCACCGGCATCTACGCAGGGAAGCTCGTCGAGCGGTTCGGGCTCTACCGGGTGCTGCTCGGCGGCATCGTCGTCGAGACGGCCGGCATCCTCGTCATGGTGGGCCTGCCGGACGACCACGGGCTCACGCTCGTCCTGGTGGGCACCTCGGTGAACGCCTTCGGCCACATCCTGGCCCTGATCACGACGAGCATCGCCGGCACGAACGGCGCGGAGGAGGGCCGCCGGGCCACCGCCGGGGCGCTGATCAACGTCTCGCAGCAGCTCGGGCTGGCCGTCGGGGTCGGCGTGGTGACGTCGGTGGCGGCCCACTTCGCCACCGGGGCGGGCGGCGAACTCGCGGGCTGGCGCTGGGCCCTGTGGTGCTCGGTCGCCTTCGCGGCGGTGGCGGCCGTGGTGACCGTCGTGCTGCGCGGACGGCTCAAGGGGGAACCAGATATAGTGGGTTAAATGGTTACTCTGACGTCTCGGGTCAGGCCGCCATGGGAGGACGCCCACTTCGTCGGCGGCCACCTGGTCCTCGACCTCACGAACACCGTCTTCGACCGGATGCTCCCGGCCGGCGAGGACGTCGAACTGCTGCGATCCCCCTCCGACGTGCTGAGCTGGTGCCTCTCGGCCGGGTTGTTCGACGAGACGCCCGGCCCGGTCGCGGGCGATCTCGTCGCCGAGACCCGGGCCGTGCGCGAGCAGGCGTGGGCCGTGTTCGACACGATCGCCCGGGGCGGGACCGCACCCGGCGCCCCCTTCGGCGCGCTCCTGGAGCGGGCCGGGAAGGGCCTGCGGGCGTCCGCCGGCTGGTCGGCCCCCGGGGCGATCCCGGCCGCGCTCGCGCTCGCGGCGGTCGAGGCGGTGTTCACCCTCCCGCCGGCCCGGGTCAGGGCGTGCGGCCGGTGCGGCTGGTTGTTCCTCGACTCCTCGCGCGGCGGGCGCCGCCGCTGGTGCAGCATGAGCATCTGCGGCAACCGCGAGAAGGCCCGCCGCCACCGGCAGGGCCTCACCGGTTGAGGAAGGCCGCGACCTCCTTGACGAACCCTTCGGGGTCCTCGGCGTGCACGCTGTGCCCGGCGCCGAGCACCACCCGCCGCCCGTCGGGCAGCGCCGAGGCGAACGCGGCCAGCGCCTCCTGCGGCACCAGTTCGCTGTAGGCGCCCCCGACGACCAGCACCGGCATGGTCAGCTCGCCCAGCCGCGCCCACCAGGCGGGATCGACCGTGCGTACCCCGGTCCTGATCAGGTCGACCACGACCGGGTCGAAGTCGACCTCGTCGCCCAGCACCACGTAGGGCTCGAAGACCTGCGGCTCGTGGGGCGCCGGGAAGGAGTCCTCCAGCACCAGCCGCCGGACCAGCCCAGGACGCTCGCGCGCCACCAGCGTGGCGACCCGGCCGCCCATCGAGTGGCCGACCAGGTCGATCTCGGTGAGGCCCCGGGCGTTGAGGAACGCCAGGGTGTCGGCGGCCATCAGGTCGAGGGTGTAGTCGGAGTGGCGGGGGCTCGCGCCGTGGCCGCGCATGTCGGGGGCGATCCAGTGCCGCCCGAGGGCGGGGGCGATCGGGTCCCACGTGCCGGAGGTGCCGGTCAGGCCGTGGATCAGGACGACCGGGACGTCTCCCGGCGGTCCGCCTTCTTTCCAAGCGAGAGGTAGGGCGTCCATGGCGTCACCCTACGGTGATCCAGGTCGCGCGGGCCCGCGCGACGACCCCCTCCGCCGACAGCAGAGCCGAGGCGCTGTACGACTTCCTCCCGGACGCCCCCAGCGCCCACCCCACCGCCACCAGACGCTCCCCGGCCCCGACCTCGCGGCCGAGCTCGGCCTCGATCGTGCCGAGCAGCGCGATGACGTCGGTGCCCCGCGCGAACGGCGGATAGCCGACGCAGTCGAGCGCCGCCCACAGGATCTCCGGCCGCACGATCCCGTTCTCGGCGACGGTCGCGTCGGGCTCGAACGGCGACGCGCACACGTCGGCGGGCGCGAGCCGCCCGGGGGTGACCCGCAGGCCGTCGGCCCGGCCGTGGCCGCAGACGAAGCAGCCGGTCAGCAGGTTGTCGACACCCGTCCACGGGTGCCGGTCGCGCGCCCGCGCCGCCTCCGCGAGGGAGGGCCGGACCGGCGGGTCGAGGAAGTCGGCGTCGGAAGGCCCGGCCTCGGCCACCAGCGCGCCCTCGTGCAGGACGCGGACCGCGTCGCCGTCGCGCACCACGTCGAGCGGCGTCTCCAGCGGCGGCGGCAGGCGCAGCGTCACCCGCGCCGGGCCGTCGACGAACGCGGCGGCCAGCCCGGCGGCGTACCCGCCGTTGGCCGAGGCGGGCGGCCCGTTGAACCGGGCCCCGATCACGATCCGCGCGGTCACGTCCCCAGCTGTCACGCCCCCAGTGAACCGCACCCGGGCGGCCGGGGAGAGGATCCGGGTATGGACACCGCCGACGTCTACCGCACCTTCGGCCGCCGCGAGGCCCGGGGCCCGTACCGGGAGCTCGCCGTCGCCATCGCCGCCGACCCCGCCCTGATCGCCCGCATCGACGCGCTGCCGCAGCCGAAGCGCCAGCCGAACCTGGTTCTGGCCGCGGTCAGGTTCGAGGGCGGCCCGGAGACCGAGGAGGGCGGCTTCCGCGCGTGGGCGAAGGAGCACTGGCCCCGCGTCGAGCGGACCGTGCTGGCCCGGCGTACCCAGACCAACGAGGCGGGCCGCTGCGCCAGCCTCTTACCCGTCCTCGCGGGCATCCCCGGTCCGCTGGCCCTCGTCGAGGTCGGCGCGTCGGCGGGCCTCTGCCTCCAGCCCGACCGCTACCGGTACGCCTACGACGACCGCCCCGCCGTCGGCGCCGGCCCGGTGACGCTGACCTGCGCGACCGAGGGCGACCCGCCCATCCCCGGCGCGGTGCCCGAGATCGCCTGGCGGGCGGGCGTCGACCTGGCCCCGATCGACGTCACCGACCCCGAGGAGCGCCGCTGGCTCGAATGCCTCGTCTGGCCCGGCGACGACGCCCGCCGCGACCGGCTGCGCGCCGCCCTCGCCCTCGCGGCGGAGCACCCGCCCCGGCTGGTGCGCGGCGACGCCGCCGAGGCCCTGCCCGGCCTGGTCGAGGAGGCGAAAGGGCACGGCACGGTGGTCGTCTACCACTCGGCGATGCTCCCCTACCTGACCCCCGAGGCCAGGGACCGTTTCGTCGGCCTGGTCACCGGCCTGGGGGTGCGCTGGATCTCCAACGAGGGCACCATGCGCCTCCCGCGGTTGGTGATCCCCGAGGGTGCCGTCCCCGACGACCGGCTCGCGTTCGTGACCGCGCTCGACGGCGTCCCGCGGGCGATCACCGACCCGCACGGCTCGTGGTTGCGGTGGCTCTGAGGCGTCAGGCCCGGCGGCCCTCGGCGAGCATCGTCTCGATGCGGATCAGGCGCTCCTCCAGCCGGGCGACGTCGGCCAGGGTCGCGTTCTCCTCCTCGGGCCGGAGCCGGACCACCACGGTCCCGCCCGGTTCGAGGGTCGCCTCCGCGACGTCCTCGACCCGGCTGCCGCCCTGCCGCTTGATCGCCACGTCGAGGTCGGCGTGCCGCAGGCCGAGACGTCTCAGCGCGCGGTCGTCGTAGCGGCCGTCGCGGGCCAGCACCGTCGGCTTGCTCTCGAACAGCTTGGCCAGCCAGCCCCACTGGGCCGCCGCGCGGGTCAGCAGGGCGTTGCCCGACACCAGCACGACCGCGCCGATCACCCCGCCGAGCAGCGAGTTGTCGGGGCCGATGATGGCGTTCTGCACAACGTTCGACAGCAGCAGCATCACCACCAGGTCGAACGTGTTGAGCTGGGCCATGTCCCGCTTTCCGACGAGCCGGAGCAGGACCACCACGCAGAGATAGACGGCGACGGTCCGGAGCACCTTGTCCAGCACCGGCACCCCGAGGGTCAGCAGGTCGCTCATGCGACACGGTAACGCAGCCAGACCAGGCCGCCGCCGAACGTGTCGCTGTCGATCAGCTGGAGCGACCGCTGCGGCGGCCGCGCCTCGCCCCACCAGGTGCGGGCGCCCACGCCCATCACCGGGTGGACCAGCAGGCTGACCTCGTCGACCAGCCCCGCGGCCAGCAGGCGGCCGACCAGCCGCCCGCCGCTGACCACCCGCACCACCGCGGCGCCCGGCCGCCGCCCGATCGCGCGCAGCGCCGCCGCCAGGTCGACCTGCTCGTCGCCGACGACGAGTTCGGGCACGTAGCGGCCGACGGGCCGGGGCGGGGTGGCGCGGCAGTGCAGCGCGAGCACCTCCGACCAGTGGCCGGCGTCGCGCAGCTCCTCCCAGCGGGTGACGCGGGCGCGGCCGTCGACCACGGCCAGCAGCGGGCCCGGGTCGTGCGGCCCGGGGCCGTGGTGCAGCGTGGGTTCGAGGGCCAGGACGGTGTCCGACCCGGCCAGGGTGACGTCCTCGTGCCAGGTGGTGCCGACGAGCTGGTGGAAGCGGGCGCGGTCGAGGGGGAACCCGTCGGTCTTCCCGTCGAGCGAAACGGCCAGGTGGGCGACCACATAGGGCGTGTCGGTCGGCATGTCACCGAGCGTAGTCGAGGGTAAACGGGTTGCCCGGGTCGGCTCGCGTGACCACACTGACCGGATGCTGATCAGACGCGAGACCCCTGACGACGTGAGCGCGATCCGCGAGGTCGTCCGGCGCGCCTTCGCCCGGCCCGAGACGCCCGACCCGGTCGAGTCGCCGCTGGTCGACGAGCTGCGCGCCGACAAGGGCTGGATCCCGGCCCTGTCGATGGTCGCCGAGATCGACGGCGCGGTGGCCGGTCACGTGGTCTGCACCCGCGCCGACCTCGGCGGCGCGCCCGTGCTCGGCCTCGGCCCGCTCGCCGTCGCGCCCGAGCGGCAGCGCCAGGGGGTCGGGCTGGCGCTGATGCACGCGGTCCTCGGGGCCGCCGACGCGCTCGGCGAGCCGCTCGTGGTGCTGCTGGGCAGCGTCGACTACTACTCCCGGTACGGCTTCCGCCCCGCCGCCGACCTGGGCATCGTCTCCCCCGACCCGCAGTGGGGCCATCACTTCCAGGCGCGGCCCTTGTCGGCGTACCGAGGAGAGAAGGGCGTGTTCGCCTACGCCGAGCCGTTCACCCGGTTGTGAACGGCCGCAGCGCGGCCAGCTGCTGCTCGAACGGGATGAGCGTCGCCTCGGCCGGCCGCTTGGGCGCGGCGCGGGAGAGCAGGGCGGCCAGTTCGCCCGCCGCCCGGTCGATCCGGGAGGCCAGGCCGTCGCCGGAGGTCGCGCCCCAGTCCTCCGAGGCCGCGTAGACGGCCGTCGGCACGACGACCGCGCGCAGGTAGGTGAACATCGGCCGCAGCGCGTGCTCCAGCGCCAGCGAGTGGCGGGCGGTCCCGCCGGTCGCGGCGATCAGCACCGGGGTGCCCTGCAGGGCGGTGTTGTCGAGCACGTCGAAGAACGACTTGAACAAGCCGCTGTACGACGCCGTGAAGATCGGCGTGACCGCGATCAGGCCGTCGGCCCGCTCCACTGTCTCCAGCGCCTCCTTCAGCGCGGGGGAGGGGAACCCGGTCACGAGGTTGTTGGCGATGTCGACGGCCAGGCCGCGCAGCTCGACGACGCGGATCTCGGTGGTCTCCGCGGCGAGGTGACGGCCGGCGGCCTCGGCCAGACGGTCGGCCAGCAGCCTCGTGGAGGAGGGCTGGCTGAGCCCGGCCGAGACGACGGCGATGACGGTCATGGGGTCTCCTAACCGGCGACGAGGGCGGCGTCTCGCTTCTGCACGAGCGCGGCGTGGGTGGGGGCCTCGGCGACGCCCTGCTTGCGGCGGGCGGCGAACTCCTTGCGCAGCACCGGCACGACCTCCTCGCCGAGCAGGTCGAGCTGCTCCAGCACGGTCTTCAGCGGCAGGCCCGCGTGGTCCATCAGGAACAGCTGGCGCTGGTAGTCGCCGAAGGAGTCGCGGAAGGTCAGCGTCTTGTCGATGACCTCCTGCGGGCTGCCCACGGTCAGCGGCGTCTGCTCGGTGAAGTCCTCCAGCGACGGGCCGTTGCCGTAGACGGGGGCCTTGTCGAAGTAGGGCCGGAACTCGCGGACCGCGTCCTGGGAGTTCTTGCGCATGAACGCCTGGCCGCCGAGGCCGACGATCGCCTGGTCGGGGGTGCCGTGCCCGTAGTAGGCGAAGCGGGTGCGGTAGAGCTCGATCAGCCGGGCGAAGTGCTCCTTCGGCCAGAAGATGTTGTTGGCGAAGAAGCCGTCGCCGTAGTAGGCGGCCTGCTCGGCGATCTCCGGGCTGCGGATCGAGCCGTGCCAGACGAACGGCGGCACGCCGTCGAGCGGCCGGGGCGTCGAGGTGAAGCCCTGGAGCGGGGTGCGGAAGTTGCCCTCCCAGTCGACGACGTCCTCGCGCCACAGGCGGTGCAGCAGCGCGTAGTTCTCGATGGCCAGGGGGATGCCGTTGCGGATGTCCTGCCCGAACCACGGGTAGACCGGGCCGGTGTTGCCGCGGCCCATCATCAGGTCGACCCGGCCGTCGGCCAGGTGCTGCAGCATCGCGTAGTCCTCGGCGATCTTCACCGGGTCGTTGGTGGTGATCAGGGTGGTGGACGTCGAGAGGATGAGCTTGTCCGTCTTGGCGGCGATGTACCCGAGCATCGTGGTCGGCGACGAGGGCACGAACGGCGGGTTGTGGTGCTCGCCCGTCGCGAAGACGTCGAGCCCGACCTCCTCGGCCTTCAGGGCGATCGTCACCATGGCCTTGATCCGCTCGGCCTCGGTGGGGGTGGTGCCGTTCGTCGGGTCCGTGGTGACGTCACCGACGGTGAAGATCCCGAACTGCATCTCTGCTCCTTTTTTCGAGTACGCGCCCTCAAGCGCCACCGCGCGCCAACTTATTCCGCGCCGCAAGTATCTCTGTCATGGGAGGCTGTGCCAATGCGACGTACCGGACAGACCTTGATTTTCGACGCGGATGACACCCTGTGGGAGAACAACGTCTTCTTCGAGCGCGTGATCGACGACTTCCTCGACTGGGCCGCGCATCCGACGCTCGACCGGGCCGCGATCCGGCAGATCCTCAACGACATCGAGCGGGCCAACGCGGTGACCCACGGCTACGGCAGCCGGGTCTTCCTGCGAAACCTGCACGAGACCTTCGAGCGGCTCCAGGAGCGCCCCGCCTCGCTTGCGGAGCGGGAGCGCATCGACCGGCTGGCCGACCGCCTGATCAGGGGCGAGGTCGACCTCATCCCCGGCGTGGCCGACACCCTGGCCGAGTTGTCGTCGCGGCACGAGCTGTTCCTGCTGACCAAGGGCGACCCGGAGGAGCAGCAGCGCAAGATCGACGCCTCGGGGTTGTCCTCCTGGTTCCGCAAGACGCACATCGTCCGGGAGAAGGACGCCGAGGTCTACCGGCGGCTGGCGCTGGAGTCGGGCTTCGCCGTCGAGCGCACCTGGATGATCGGCAACTCCCCGAAGTCGGACATCGGCCCCGCCCGCGCCGCCGGGATGGGCGCCGTGTTCATCCCCCACGAGCACACCTGGGTGCTGGAGTTCGCCGAGCTCGACCCCTCCGACGCGGGCGTGCTGACGCTCAAGCGGTTCACCGAACTCGTGGACCATTTCTGAGCCCCGGTGATCCGTTGGCGGGGCATAGTGCGGCAAACTTAGGCTTATGGTGCATCAGCGTGCTGGGCAGCCCGCGCTGCCGACCGATCTGGTCGACGTCCCCCGCCTCCTGACCAGCTACTACGCGTTGCGCCCCGACGTGGAGCAACCCGGTCAGCGGGTCGCCTTCGGCACCTCGGGACACCGGGGCTCGTCGCTGAACACGGCCTTCAACGAAGACCACATCCTGGCCACCACCCAGGCCATCTGCGAATACCGCCACGCGCAGGGAATCGACGGCCCGCTGTTCCTCGGCGTCGACACCCACGCCCTCTCGGAGCCGGCGCGGGTTTCGGCGCTGGAGGTGCTGGCGGCCAACGAGGTGCGGGTGCTCATCGACGTCCACGACGGCTTCACGCCGACCCCGTCGATCTCGCACGCCATCCTGACCTACAACCGGGGCCGGTCGACGGGCCTGGCCGACGGCATCGTCGTCACCCCCTCGCACAACCCGCCGCAGGACGGCGGCTTCAAGTACAACCCGCCCAATGGCGGCCCCGCCGACACCGACGCGACCGGCTGGATCCAGAACCGCGCCAACGAGCTGATCGCCGGCGGCCTGAAGGAGGTCCGCCGCATCCCGTTCGAGCGCGCTCTGAAGGCCGACACCACCGGGCGCTACGACTTCATGGGCTCCTACGTGGCCGACCTGCCCTCGGTGGTCGACCTCGACGCGATCAGGGCCGCGGGTGTACGGATCGGCGCCGACCCCCTCGGCGGCGCGAGCGTGGCCTACTGGGGCGAGATCGCCGACCGCCACCACCTCGACCTCACCGTGGTCAATCCGCTGACCGACCCGACGTGGCGCTTCATGACGCTCGACTGGGACGGCAAGATCCGCATGGACTGCTCCTCGCCCTACGCGATGGCCTCCCTGATCGCGTCCAAGGACAAGTACGACATCGCCACGGGCAACGACGCCGACAGCGACCGCCACGGAATCGTCACCCCCGACGGCGGCCTGCTCAACCCCAACCACTACCTGGCCGTCGCCATCTCCTACCTGTACGCCCACCGCGACGGCTGGCGGGCCGACGCGGGCGTCGGCAAGACCCTGGTCAGCAGCAGCATGATCGACCGCGTCGTGGCCGGCCTCGGCCGCCGCCTGGTCGAGGTCCCGGTCGGCTTCAAGTGGTTCGTGCCCGGCCTGCTCGACGGCTCCCTCGGCTTCGGCGGCGAGGAGAGCGCGGGCGCGTCCTTCCTGCGCCGCGACGGCCAGGTCTGGACGACCGACAAGGACGGCCTCATCCTGGCGCTGCTCGCCTCGGAGATCACCGCCGTGACCGGCAAGTCGCCCAGCGCCCACTACCGCGACCTGGCCGAACGCTTCGGGGACCCCGCCTACGCCCGCGTCGACGCCCCGGCCTCGCGCGAGGAGAAGGCGGTGCTGGCCAGGCTCTCGCCGGGTCAGGTGTCGGCCGACAGCCTGGCGGGCGAGCCGATCACCAACGTGCTCACCCACGCGCCCGGCAACGGCGCGGCCCTGGGCGGCCTGAAGGTCGAGACGGCCAACGCCTGGTTCGCGGCCCGGCCGTCGGGCACCGAGGACGTCTACAAGATCTACGCCGAGTCGTTCCTCGGGCCGGAGCACCTGGCCGAGGTTCAGCAGGAGGCAAAGACTGTGGTCTCGGCGGCACTCACCGCCTGAAAATCCCCACAAAGGCCACTCTTGCTGGATATTTCGGGCGGCTAATGTCCGAATAGTGGATGGTTGGCTGAGACGCGAGGACGAGCGGCTGCTCACCGGGGCGGGCCGCTTCGTCGCCGACCTGCGGGTGCCCGCCTGCCTCGACGCCGTCTTCGTGCGGAGCGAGGTCGCGCACGGCGTGCTGCGGGAGGCCGACTGCTCGGCCGCCCGTGAGGTGCCGGGCGTCGCCGGGGCGTGGTCGGCCGCCGACCTGCCTGACCTGCCGCCGATGCCCTTGGGGGAACCCGCCCGGGAATGGCCCGCCCTGGTCGAGGACCGGGTGCGTTACCCCGGCGAGGCGCTGGCCGTGGTGCTGGGCGACGACCGCTACCACGCCGAAGACGGGGCCGCCCGGGTCCGCACGCGGATCGACCCGCTGCCCGCCGTGGTGACGGCGCAGGAGTCCGCCGCCGACACGGTCCGGCTGTTCGACGGGCTCAGCAACGTCGCGCTGCGCGGCGAGGCCGGGTCGCCGATCGACGGCGAGGTGTGGGAGCGGGCGGCCGTCGTGGTCGAGAGTGATTACCGGCAGCAGCTGCTGCTGCCCTCGCCGATGGAGTGCCGGACCATCCTGTGCGTGCCCGGCGGCGACCGGCTGACCGTCTGGTCGGGCCACCAGGCCCCCCACCGGCTGCGGCAGGATCTCGCCGGGCTGCTCGACCGGCCCGAGGAGAGCATCCGGGTCGTCGTGCCGGACACCGGGGGAGCGTTCGGCTCCAAGAGCGCGGTGTTCCCCGAGTTCATCGTCGTCGCGTGGCTGGCCGTGCTGCTCGGCCGCCCGGTCCGGTGGGTGGAGGACCGGCGGGAGTCCCTGCTGGTCGCGACCCGGGGCCGGGGTCAGGACCAGCACGTCCGCCTGGCCGCCGACGCCGAGGGGCGGCTGCTCGCGTACGAGCTGACCGTCGAGGCCGACGTGGGCGCCTACCCGCACCTGGGCGTCGCCTTCCCCATGCAGACGGCGTGGATGGCGACCGGGCCGTACACCACCCCGAAGGTGCACGCCACGGTCCGTTCGCTGCTCACCAACACCATGATCACCTACCCCTACCGGGGCGCCGGCCGCCCCGAGGCGACCAGCCCCCTCGAACGCACCATGGACGTGCTGGCCCGGCGCCTCGGCCTCGACCCGGCCGAGCTGCGCCGCCGCAACCTCATCCCGCCGGAGGCGTTCCCCTACCGCACCCCGACCGGCCGCACCTACGACAGCGGCGACCACCACGCCGCCCTCGACCTGGCGCTGCGCACCCTCGGCTACGACGGCTGGCGCGCCGAACAGGCCCGCCGCCGCGCCGACCCCGACGCCTTCCCGATCGGCATAGGGCTGTCGTGCTACGTCGAGCGGTCGGGCGGCGAGCGGGGCTCCCTCCACGAGTACGTCGGCGTCGAGGCGGGCGACGACGGCACCGTCACCGCCCGCTGCGGCGCCGCGTCCAGCGGCCAGAGCCACGCGACCGTCTTCCCCGCCCTCGTCGCCGAGACCCTCGGCGTCGAACCGGCCAGGGTCCGCCTCGTCGAGGGCGACACCGACGAGCTGCCCGGCGGCGTCGGCTCCTTCGGCAGCCGGTCGGCCCAGATCGACGGCGCGGGCCTGCAGCACGCCGCCGGCCTGCTCATCGAGGAGGCCAGGGAACGCGCCGCCCGCCTGTGGGACCTCCCGGTGGAGGAGACCTCCTGGTCCGACGGCGCCGTCCACCCGGTCAGGGGCAGCGCCGCCATGGGCCTGTCGGAGCTGGTCAAGCGCACCGGCCCGCTGCGGATCGACGAACGCTACGAGGCCGACATGGCCTTCCCGTTCGGCGCCCACGCGGCCGTGGTCGAGGTCGACCCGGAACTGGGCACGGTGCGCGTCCTCCAGGTGGTCGCCGTGGACGACTGCGGCCGGGCCCTCGACCCCGACGTGGTGCGGGGACAGGCGTTCGGCTCGATCGTCCAGGGCCTCGGGCAGGCCCTGTACGAAGGCGTGCCGTTCGGCGACGACGGCCTCCCGCTGCTGGACGGCGGACTGCTCGACTACCTCCTGCCGACGTACGCCGAGATCCCGCCCATCGAACTCGGGGAGACTCACACCCCCACCCCGCGCACCCCGCTGGGCGCGAAGGGCGCGGGGGAGACCGGCTGCATCGGCACCCCGCCCGCGATCGTCAACGCGGTGGCCGACGCACTCCGGCTCGCCCACCCCGAGCGGCTGCAGATGCCCCTCACCCCCGACGTGGTCTGGCGGGCGGCGGCATGAAGCCCGCCGCGTTCGACTACCTCGTGCCCCAAACGGTTGCGGGGGCCGTCGACGCGCTCGCCGCCGGGGCCCAGGTGCTGGCCGGCGGGCAGAGCCTGCTGCTGGAGATGCACCTCCAGCGCGCCCACCCGGCCCTGGTCGCCGACATCAACCGCGTGCCCGGCCTCGACACCCTCACCGTCGTGGACGGCACCCTGACGGTCGGCGCGCTGGTCCGCCACAAGACCTTCGAATCGCCCGGGGCCGTGCCCGGCCCGCTCGGCGACCTGTTCGCGCGGGCCGTGGGATACATCGCCCACCCGCCCATCCGCGCCCGGGGCACCATGACCGGCAACCTGGCGTGGGCCCACCCCGCCTCGGAGTGGTGCGCCCTCGCGGTCGCCCTGGACGCCGTCGTCGAACTCCGCAGCACCCGCGGCACCCGGGAGATCCCGGCGGAAGACTATTTCCTGGGCCCCTTCCAGACCGCCCGCGACCCCGACGAACTCCTGACGGCCGTCCGCTACCCCCTGCTCGCCCCCGACACGGGCGTCGCCTTCACCGAACACCGCCGCACCGGCTTCTCCTTCGCCCAGGTGGCGGTCGGGGCCGCCCTCACCGTACGGGAAGGCGTGATCACCGGAGCCAGGATCGGCCTGGCCAACTGCGCCGACCGCCCGCTGCGCGCGCACAACGCCGAACGCACCCTGATCGGCTCGGAGCCGTCGCAGCCGGTCTTCACGGCTGCGGGCGAGGCCGCCGCCGAACGCGACGCCGCCCCCGTGCCCGAGCCGTACGCCGACGTGGACTACCGCCGCCACGTCGTCGCCGTCCTGGTCGCCCGCACGCTGAGAGAGGCCGCCCCGGTATGAGAATCACCCTCACCGTGAACGACGCCGCCTACCCGCTGGAAGTCGAACCCCGCCGGGTCCTCGCCGACGCCTTGCGCGACGACTGCGGCCTCACCGGCACCCACCTGGGCTGCGAACAGGGCGTCTGCGGCGCGTGCACGGTCCTGGTCGACGGCGAGGCGGTCCGGTCGTGCCTGATGCTGGCCGTCCAGTGCGACGGCGTCCCCATCCGCACCGTCGAGGGCCTGACCGGCCCCGACGGCCAACCCCACCCCTTGCAACGCGCCTTCTCGGCCGAACGCGGCCTCCAGTGCGGCTTCTGCACCCCGGGCTTCCTGATGCTCGCCGCCGGCGCCCTCGACCACGACCTCAGCGAGAATGAGGTAGCCGACCTGGTGCGCTCGAACCTCTGCCGCTGCACCGGCTACGAACCCATCCGCCGCGCCATCACCCGCGCCGCCCACGCTCACCAGAACGGCCAGGACGGCCGCCACCGGTCGGTGTAACGGTCGTAGACCGCCCGCAACCACGGCTCCCGCACCTCGGGCACCGTGGACAGGGTCTCCACGAACGCACCGAGGTCGGGCGTGACCCGGGGCACCCTCGTCGGCGCCGGGTCGTCGAGCAGCGCGGCCCGCACCGTCAGCGCGGCCGACAACCGCCGGGCGTCGTTGCGGAACGTCAGAAACCGCCACATGGCGTAGGGCACCGCGATCGCCGTCGCCACGTCACCCCGCCAGGTCTCCCCACTCTGCGGATGCTCCGGCACGAGCGCGACCCCGGCCCCGTCCGCCGCCAGCCCCGGCCCGGCCGCCACGACCGTCCGCCCACCCGGCCCGTACGGCAGCAGCGCGTCGAGCACGTCACCGAGGATCTCCATCCCGGCGGGCATGACCGGCCGCCTCCCGCCCGACGCGGCCAGCAGCCGGGCCGTCACCACCCCCGCCATCACACTCCACGCGGCCTCGTGGATCTCCGAGTGGTCACGGTCGAAGCCGCCGAGCTCGTCCCACCCGAGCGCGGGCTCGTCGGCTCCCGTGGCGCGCACGGCGCGGGAGAACAGCCAGACCACCTGCAAGTGCCCACAGTCGTCGATCAGCGTCGCCACCGGCGTCCGGCACGATTCGCACCCCAGATCGGTGATCAGCCCGCAACAGTTCCCGTCGAGCCGATCCGGCTCGAAGACGACCCCACGGAGATCGCCCAGACAGATCCCGACATCACCCGCATCCTCGCGCGGAGGCCAGGGAGCCCCGGTCGGTTCTTCGCGCCAGTCCTCCCACCGCCGCCACACAGGCGCCCGGTGCCCCGGGTCCACGACATACGTCTTCGGTTCCAAAAGCTGCCCCGGGAGGAGCTGGTTGCCCCACGGATGCGCGGCATGCCAGGGAAAGGCGACACGCGAGAGGGGCACGGTCAGGGGTTGCTCACAGCCGGCACAGACGAAGACCCGCATATCGGGACATCACCCTAGTGCGCCCAGCGGTCGGCAGGACGCGGTGCCAGCCTTCACGTCAGGCGGACGGCGCAGGCGAAGGCGAACCGCGCCGTCTCCACCGCCCGGTCCAGGCCGGTATCTCTACGCCGGGCGCCGAGTTCGGAGGCCAGCCGGCGCCCCCGCGAGGACAGGCGGCCCGGCAGCCGGCCCGTCGCGATGCCCCGCTCGTTGTCCTCGGTCAGCGCGTGGGTCTCGAAGACGATCTCGACGGGCACGCCGGTTCAGACCGCCAGGCCGATCGCCAGCAGCAGGGCGAACAGCCGGACCGCCTGTTCGTCGAGTTCGTTCAGGCCGCCCGCCACCGGCGAGTCGAGGGCCAGCACGCCGAACACCTGGTCGCCCAGGGCGACCGTGGCGCAGGTGAACGCCTTGTAGCTGCGTTCGCCGTTCCAGCCTTTCATGTCCCATCCGGGCGGCCGTCCGCCGGGCGAGTCGACGTCGCGGACCAGGATGTGGCCGCGTTCGTCGACCATGCGGAGCATGTAGGAACCGCGGTCGGTGCCTTCCGCGAATATCGTGCGGGGCGGCCGGTCGCGGCCGTGCCAGAGATTGTCGGCGCAGAAAAGGCGGCGGCCCGGCGGCGTTTCGAAATAGGTGAGTAACGAGGCCCGGACATTCTGCTGGTCGATGCGGTTGCAGAGCAGGTCGACGGCCAATCTTTTGAGCTGGCCCTTTCTGATGTCGCGCCGGTTGGCGTCGTTCTCCTCCACGATTGCGGCCACTTGAGTGGAAAGCACGAAAACGCGGTCCTGTAATCCGCTGCGCACCTTCGCCGCCTCGATCGTGGCCAGCGCCGTCGCCTCCTGGGTGAGGATCTCCTGCTTCTTCTGCTCGCGGAGCGGGAGCACGATGGCGACCGCCGCACTCAGCGCCCCACCGGCCAAGAGCCCGATATGCCCCCAGAAGGGAAGTTCCTGGCCGAGCTGCACCTGGGCGATATAGCCCACCCCGGAAAGGGTGGCCGCGCCATAAGTGAGACGTCTCCAGCGCGGCCATTGCGTAGCCGGGTCCTTCTCCTCTGTCACGAGCCGCAGATTACACCCAAGATTGGGGCCAAGTGGCGTTCATGGTCATATGTCGTCCACGAGGGAAATATCGTTGAATCGGGCTGTCGCTTACCCGGGTTTCGGGCTCGACATGGGGGTTTCCAAGATGCGGACTGCGCGCCCGATCTACGATCGGTGCCAACAGTGTCACTTGACGTTATTTCGCCCCCAAGATTGAATGCAAACAAATCGCCGATCGAGGAGGTGGCCGATGCGGAACGACGATTTGATCGATGAAGTCCTCGCCGATTCCGACGCCTTTCTGACCCGCGCCAACGACCTGCGCAGGCGTGAGGCCAGTCAGTTCGTCCAAGAACGAATGGAACAGGCCGCCGAGAAAATCCGCGAGCGCAGTTTCGGCCAGAAGGCGCTGCGCGTCCTGCGGGGCTTGAAACCGTCGACGTGAAAGTTTCCGTAGGGTTCGCTGCGGGCTGATCGCCAATCGGGCGTGAAACCCCAGATGATGGCCTCATGCCCTTCTCCGATCTGCCGCTGCCCCAGCTGCGCGCCCACGTCTCCTCGGTCGCCGAGCCCGACGACTTCGACGACTTCTGGGCCGCGACCCTGTCCGAGACCCGCTCCCACGAGCTGGCCCCCGTCTTCTCGCCCGTCGCCACGGGCCTGACCACGGTCGACGTCTTCGACGTGGCGTTCCAGGGGTGGGGCGGCCAGCCGGTGCGGGGCTGGTTCCTCGTCCCGGCCAATACTGAGGGGCCGCTGCCCTGCGTGGTGCGCTACCAGGGCTACGGCGGCGGCCGGGGAATGCCGCACCAGTGGCTCTACTGGCCGAGCGCCGGCTTCGCCCACCTCGTCATGGACACCCGGGGCCAGGGGAGCAGCTGGTCCACCGGCGACACCCCCGACCCCGAGGGCTCGGCCCCGGCCCACCCCGGCTACATGACCCGGGGCATCGGCGACCCGGCGACCTACTACTACCGCCGCGTCTTCAGCGACGCCGTCAGGGCGGTCGAGACCGTGCGGCAGCACCCGCTCGTCGACCCGGCCAGGGTCGCGATCACCGGCGGCAGCCAGGGCGGCGGCATCACCCTGGCCGTGTCGGCGCTGCTGCCCGACGTCGCGGCGGCCATGCCCGACGTGCCGTTCCTGTCCGACTTCCCGCGTTCGATCCGGCAGACCGGCAAGGATCCGTACACCGAGATCGCCCGCTACCTGAAGATCCACCGCACCGAGGTGGCGCGGGTGGAGAACACCCTGTCCTACTTCGACGGCGTCAACTTCGCCAAGCGCGCCGCCGCCCCGGCCCTGTTCTCGGTCGGCCTGATGGACGAGATCTGCCTCCCCTCGACCGTCTACGCCGCCTACAACGCCTACGCGGGGGCCGCCAAGCACATGGAGGAGTACGCCTTCAACGACCACGAGGGCGGCGCCGACGCCCACCTGCCGGTGCAGCTGGCCTGGCTGAAGACCTGGGTCACCGCTCCCTGAGCAGCTCGGCGGTCTCCGCCGACACCGGCGTGGCCAGCACCGACGCGACGACGTCGACCAGGTGGCTGGTGAAGAGCCGCTCGTCGCGGCCCTCGCCGGTCTCGGCGCGGCGGGCCAGTTCCGTGTACGTCACCCTGATCGCCGTGAACCGCCGGTGCAGCCGCGTCACGGCGATCGGGGGCAGCAGCGGCCCGACGGTCTCCCGCCACCGGTTGACGCTGGTGGGCTCCTGGGTCGAGGCGCGCAGCGCGCCGGGGCTCGCCCGGCGCACCACCTGGTCGAGCAGCCGCAGGTAGCGCCGCCCGCCGGGCTCGGCCAGGCAGGCGGCGAGGGGCCGCACGAACGCCCCGGCCAGCGGCCGCAGCGGCTCGGCGGGCGGGGCGGCGTCGAAGGCGTCGAGCAGCGTGTGGCGGGCGGCCTCGACCGCCGGGTGGTGCCGGGCCAGGACCGCCCGCAGCAGGCCCTCCCGGTCGCCGAAGTGATACTGCAGCGCGGAGGCGTTCCGGTGCCCGGCGGCGGCGTTGACCTCCCGGAGCGACACGGCGTCGATGCCCCGCTCGGCGAACAGTTCCTCGGCGGCCAGCACCAGCCGCAGGCGGCCGTCCACGATGCACCCCCTGGGCGGATTAAGGCGATCGCATTAATATACGGCCCATGGCCATCGACTTCACGCTCGATCCCGAACACGAGGAGATCCGCCGCCGGGTCCGCGCGTTCGTCCAGGACGTGATCGTCCCGGCGAAGACCGAGGGGCTGCCGCGCGACGACTACCTCCGCACCATCTTCGGCCTGCGCGAGAAGGCCAAGGCCGCGGGCCTCTGGTTGCCCCACATGCCGAAAGAGGTCGGCGGCATGGGGCTCGGCCACGTCGCGCTGGCGATGGTCCAGTCGGAGGCGGCCAAGACCCGGCTCGGCCCGTGGGTGCTCAACTGCCAGGCGCCCGACGAGGGCAACATGCACACGCTGCACCACTGGGCCACCGAGGAGCAGAAGGAGAAGTACCTCCGGCCGCTGCTGGAGGGGCGGGCCATGTCATGCTTCGCGATGACCGAGCCCGAGGTGGCGGGGTCCGATCCCACGCTGATCCGGACGACCGCCGTCCAGGACGGCGACGAATGGGTCGTCAACGGCCACAAGTGGTTCATCTCCAACGCCCGCCGGGCGAACTTCGCGATCCTCATCGCCCGCACCGAACCCGACGTACCGGAAGGACAACGCGGCGCCACCACGGCCTTTCTGGTCGACATCCCGAGTCCGGGCTGGACCGACGTGCGCGAGGTCGAGACGATGCACGGCTCGACCGGCCACAGCGAGATCCGCATCGACGACCTGCGCCTGCCCGCCTCCCAGATCCTCGGCGGCCGGGGCAACGGGCACCGCCTGGGGCAGTACCGCCTCGGGCCGGCCCGGCTCGCGCACTGCATGCGGTGGATCTCCCAGGCCGAGACGGCGCTCGACATGATGGTCGACCGGGCCCTCAACCGCTACAGCCACGGCTCGCTGCTGGCCGACAAACAGGGCGTGCAGTGGCTGATCGCCGACTCGGCGATGGAGCTCTACCAGTGCAAGCTGATGGTCCTGCACGCCGCCTCGAAGATCGACAAGGGCGACGACTTCCGCACCGAGGTCTCCATGGCCAAACACTTCGTGGCCAACGCGCTCAACCGCATCGTCGACCGGGCGATCCAGGTGCACGGCGCGCTCGGCTACTCGACCGACACCCCGCTGGCGAGCATGTTCCAGCACGCGCGCTGGGCGCGGTTCGCCGACGGCGCCGACGAGATCCACCAGATGCGCATCGCCGAACGCACCATCGCCGCCTATCGTGACACCGGCTCGACGCGGGCCGCGACGGGAGGACTGCCGCTGTGAAGGTCGCACTGGTCACCGGGGGAAGCAGCGGCATCGGCGCCGGAGTCGCCCGCCGCCTGAGGGAATCGGGCGTCACGGTCGTCGTCGCCGACGTCGCCGAACCAGCCGACGTGCGCTGCGACGTGTCGGTCCTAGCGGACAACCTCCGGGCCGTCGACCACGTGATGAGCCGCCACGGCCGCCTCGACCTGGTCTTCCTCAACGCGGGCGTGGCCTCCGGCTGCGGCGTCGGCGACGACTTCGACCCGGCCCTCTACCGCCGCGCGATGGGCGTCAACCTCGACGGCGTCGTCTTCGGCGCGCACGCCGCGATCCCCGCCCTGAAGGCGTCGGGCGGCGGCACCATCGTCGCGACCGCGTCGATGGCCGGCATCGTCGGCATCCCGCTCGACCCGATCTACGCGGCCAACAAACACGCCGTCGTCGGCCTGATCCGCTCCCTCGGCACGACCCTCGCCGCCGACGGCATCAAGGTCCAGGCCCTGTGCCCGTCGTTCGCCGACACCGCGATCCTCGGCGACGCCCGCGTGCTGCTCGAAGCCGAGGGTTTCCCGATCCTGGAGGTCGCCGACGTCGTCGACGCCTTCGAGCAGGTCGTCGCCAGCGAGGGCACCGGCGAATGCTGGTTCGTCGTCCCCGGCCGCGCCCCCGAACCCTTCGCCTTCCGCCGCGCCCCCGGCCCTCGTTAGATCATTTTCCGTTACGGCTCCGCCCACGATGGCCCCGCCCGCCGCACCCGGTCCCCGCCGCCACCGGCGCCAACCGGCCGCTCCCGCTCCGCACCGTCACGACAGACGAGGCCCCCATCCGACGGCCTTCCATGCACTGCGGGAAAACCCCAATGCGCCCGTTCACGATGACCCGTTATGGTCGGAACCATGACCTGGCGACATTGATCCACACCTGAGTCCCGATTCGCCCGGCGTCTCTACGCCCTGGCGTTCTTCGAGGAGTTCGTCCTCCTCTACCCCGTCTACGCGCTCCTGTTCGCCGACCACGGGCTCTCACCCGGCCAGATCTCGACGCTCTTCGTCATCTGGTCGCTGACCTCGTTCCTGCTGGAGATCCCCTCGGGCGCGTGGGCCGACGCGTTCTCGCGCCGCCGCCTGCTGGTGCTGTCGCCGCTGCTCACGGCGGCCGGCTTCGGCCTGTGGACCTTCCTGCCGGGCTACTGGGCCTTCGTCGCCGGGTTCGTCTTGTGGGGGATCGCGACCGCGATCAGCTCCGGCACCGCCGAGGCCCTCGTCTACGAGGAACTGGCCCGGCTCGACGCCGCCGGCGCCTATCCCCGGATCACCGGCCGCGCCGAGGCCGTCGGCACCACCGCGATGATGATCGCCAGCGCGATCGCCGCCCCGGCGCTGGCCTGGGGCGGCTACCAGGCGGTCGGCGTCGCCTCCATGGCCACCCTCGTCGCCGCCGCCCTGGTCGCCCGCACCCTCCCCGAGACCCGTGAGGAGCGCGACGAGGACGACGGCTACCTCGACGTCCTGAGGTCGGGCTTGCGCGAGGTGCGCGGCTCCAAGACGCTCGGCCGGCGGCTGCTGCTGGTCTCGGCCGTGACCGGCCTGAGCGCCTTCGACGAGTACCTGCCGCTGCTGGCCCAGGGCACCGGCGTCGGCGATGCCTGGGTGCCGCCGCTGATGGTGCTGGTCTCGGCCGGGTTCGCCGCCGGGGGCTTCCTGGCCGGCCGCGGCCTGCGGTGGACCGGCCCGATCACCTGCGCCGGGGGCCTGCTCCTGATCGCGGGGGCGGCGACGCGCAGCCCGTGGGGGTTCGTGCTGGTCGCCGCCGCGTTCGGGGTGATCCAGTGGGCGATCACGGCGGCCGACACCCGCCTCCAGCACGGCCTCTCGGACCGGTCACGCGCGACGGTGACCTCGATGTCGGGGCTGGGCACCGAGGTCATGGCGGTGCTGACCTTCGCCTTCTACGGGTTCGGGTCGGCGGTCGCGCCGTCGTGGGTGCTGTTCGCGGTGCTGGCGGTGCCGTACACGCTGATCGGGGCCTTTCAGGGCCGCAGGGCCGAGTAGAGCACCTGGTCGTGCCAGGCCCCCTCGCGCCACTGCGCCCGCCGGATCACGCCCTCGCGCACGAACCCGGCCTTCTCCAGGGCGCGCTGCTCGGCGAGGTTCTCGGCGTCGGTGAACGACTGGATGCGCTCGGCCCGGGTGTGCGAGAACAGGTAGGCGGCCAGCTGGACCTGCGCCTGCGTGCCGATCCCCTTGCCCCGATAGCCGGAGAACACGCAGATCCCCGTCGACCAGCACCAGGAGGTCAGATCGGGCCCCCAGGAGTTCATCCACCACGACACCCAGCCGACGGGCACCCCGTCGCCCTCGATGGTCATCCGCCCCGAGTCGGGCCCGAGGAACCCGTTCTCGGCGAACTCGCGGTGGAACGGCTGCGGCGGGCGGTGCCCGAACCACTGGTAGGGGCCGGTGCCCTCCCGGTCGGCGCGCTCCCGCTCGAAGAGCTCGAGATCCTTGGCCCGGACCGGGCGAAGTGTGACCTCCATGGAAACTCCTTTCATGCGGGTATGACGCCAATCTTCCTCCTTTACCGTCGGGCGGCGGAAAGATTCGTACACAAACGGAAAGCCCCGCCCCGGAGGTCGCACGCTGGTCGGGATGGACCGATCCCCGCGCGAGCGCGCGTTCACCGCGATCTACGACCGGCAGCTCCGGGGGATCGCCGCCTGCCGCTGCGGGCAGGTCGACGTCGAGGACCTGCACGAGCACCTGATCGCCGCCTACCACGACCACGCCCCCTGGGCCCCGTGGCCGGGCCACGGGGACTGCCCGCCGGCGCGGGGGCCCTCCGACGACCAGGTCCGCCGCCTGCTCGACCAGGTGGCGGCCGGGCTGCCCGCCCGCGACCGGCGGCTCTACGACCTGGTGGTCCGGCGCGGCGCGGGCGGCCGGGAGGTGGCCGAGGCGCGCTGCGTCGACCTGCCCCGGGCCGGGCTGCTGCTGCGCGACCTGCGCCGGGCGCTGACCGGCGGGCTCCGGCTGCTCCTGCTGGCCCGGGAGACGCCCGAGTGCCTCGACCTGCGCGGATGGGACCGGGCGACGCTGACCCGGCCGGTCAGGCTGGCCGTCGAACGGCACCTGAAGACGTGCGACGCGTGCGGGAAGACGGCCGAGGAGGCGGTGCGCCGTCAGCTGCCCGGCCTGGTGCCGGTGCTGCTGCCGGCGATGCGGGAGGAGATGCTGGCCCGCATCGCCCGGCCCGCGCGCGGGTTCGGGCCGCTGTGGCAGCGCGCGGGCGCGGTCGTCCTGGTCGTGGCGGCGCTGGTGCTGCTGGCGGCGTGGGCGGCGGGCGGCTGAGGGTCAGACGTCGAGCTCCAAGCGCGACAGCGGCTCGACGAGCTCCTCCTCCTCGTACGCCAGATGCGACAGCAGCGACTCGGTCAGCGTCGTCACCTGGCGGCGCACCTCGTCGAGGCCCGACGGGTCGGTCACCATCGCGACCAGGGCGTCGTCGAGGCCGGTGAGGATGCCGGCGATGACCTCGTGCTCCTCCTCCAGGCGGCGGATCACCGGGGCCAGCGACGCCTCGGCGGCGACCAGGCCGGGGAACATGTGGGCGTCCTCGATCGAGTGGTGGGCGGTCAGCACGCGGCAGTAGGAGGCGCAGAAGCTGCCCAGCGTCCAGTAGTTCTGCCGCATCGTCAGGTCGTTGATCAGCGACCGGACCTGCGCCGCCTCGGCCCGGCCCTGCGCGACCTGGTCGACGGCCTCGCCGATGCGGGCCAACTCCTGCCGGAGGTGGTCGTGGATGAGGACCAGCCGGTTGCCGATCTGCCGCTGCCGCGGCGACAGCAGGGCGAAGTCATGTTTGGCCGACCGGGGCCGCGTCGCGTCGTCGATGCCGGTCTTGCCGGTCTCCGTCCGGATAAGATCACCCACGCCGCCCAACGCTACCAAAGGAAGCAGGTCAGCCCATGTCCGTGCTCGTCGCGTTCAGCGTCACCCCGATCGGCGTCGGCGAGGAGGTGGGGGAGCACGTCGCGGAGGCCGTCCGCGTCGTCCGGGCCTCCGGCCTGCCGAACCGGACCGACGCGATGTTCACCACCGTCGAGGGGGAGAGCTGGGATCAGGTGATGGCGGTCGTCCAGGCGGCGGTGGCCGCGGTGGAGGCGCGCTGCGACCGGGTCAGCCTGGTGCTGAAGGCCGACATCCGGACCGGCGCGGCCGGGCGGATGGAGGAGAAGGTGGCCTCGATCGAACGCCACCTGGCCTGACTCAGAACTCCTCCTGCTGCACCATGAGCCGCACGTCGTCGAGGTAGGGGTCGAGCTCGCCCGGGTCGAACCGGCACATCGCGATGGCGAACCAGAACTCGCCGTGGACGTTGCCCTCCTGCTTGTACCGCCCGTCGGGGGCGAAGGCGGCCCAGCCGCCGGGCACCCCGAGCAGGCTGACCTTGCGGGCCGGTTCGGGGCCCGACAGGTCCCACAGGATGATCAGGCCGTCGTTCCCGGCCGAGGCCAGCAGCGGCTCGGCCGGGCTGAACGCCACCGACACGACCCGGCGCGAGTGGCCCGCCAGGGTGTGCAGGTGACGGCCGGTGGCGACGTCCCACAACCGGATCAGCCGGTCGTCGCCGGCGGTCGCCAGGATCGAGCCGTCGGTGCTGAAGTCGCCCGTCCACAGGCGGCCCGTCCCGGTGCCGAGGGCCTGGAGCTCACGGCCGGTGGTGTGGTCCCAGATCCGGGCCACGCCGTCGTTGCCGATGCTGGCCAGCGCCGTGCCCATCGGGTTGAAGACCACCCGGTAGACGCGGTCGGTGTGGCCCGACATGATGCGCAGGCACTCGCCCGTGGCGGCGTCCCAGACGCGGACCAGCCGGTCGTCGCAGCCCGTCGCGACCAGGCGGCCGTCGGGGCTGAAGTCGATCGAGCGCACCCGGCCCTGGTGGGGGGCCGGCTTGGCGACGTGGGTGTTGCTGGTGCGGTACCAGAGCTGGAGCGTGTCGTCGTCGTTGGCGGTCGCCAGGATCTTGCCGTCGGGGCTGAACGCCTGCGCCCAGATCGACTCGGTGTTGGTGTCGAGTTCGCGCTCGAAGTCCCAGCCCGCCGTCTGCCGCAGGTGCACCGCGCCGTCGTTGGTCGTGGTGGCGATGCGCTCGCCGTCGGGGCTGAACACCGCCGAGGTGAGCTGGTCGTTGACCCCGCTGAACTCCTTGATCAGCCGCCCGGTCGGCGGCTCCCAGATGCGGACCGCGCCGTCGTTGCCGCTGCTGGCCAGCATCGTGCCGTCGGGGCTGAAGTTCACCGAGGTGACCCGGCGGCCGTGCCCGCGCAGGGTGCGCGTCAGCTGGCCGGTGCCCAGGTCCCACAACCGGATCGAGTCGTCGTTGCTGGTGGTGGCGAGCTGCGCGCCGCCGGGGTGGATCGCGAACGGCCAGATCGACCCCCGGTGCCCCGCCAGCCCCGCCCTCGGCTGCCCCAGCTCGCCCTGCCACATGCGCAGCGACCCGTTGCTGTCGACGCTGATGAGGTTCTTCCCGTCGGGGGTGTACGACACCTGGTAGACCGCCCCGGTGTGCCCGGCCAGCTGGCGCGGCACCAGCGGGGCGCGCAGGTTCCACACCCGGATCGTGCCCATCGTGTCGCCGGTCGCCAGGTGGGTGCCCTCGGGGTGGAAGTCGACGGCGTAGACCCGCCCGGGATGGCCGCGCAGCTCGTGCACGACCCGCCCGCTCGCGGTCTCGAACAGCCGGATCAGGCCGTAGTGGTCACCCGCGGCCAGCAGCGACCCGTCGGGGCTGAGCGCCAGCCGGTAGACCGGCCCGGTCCCCTCTGACAGCACCACCCGCAGCTCGCCGGTGGTCAGATCCCACACCCGGACGTTGGCCGAGGCGTCGCCGGTGATCAGGCTGGTGCCGTCGGGGCCGAACACCGCCGTGTAGACGGGCGGGGTGTGCCCGGGGAGCTCGCAGCGCAGCGCGCCGGTCGCGGTCTCCCACACCATCAGCGTGCCGTCGGGCGAACCGGCCGCCAGCAGGGTGCCGCCCTCGTTGAACAGCAGCGGCCAGACCCCCTTGGGATGCACCGGCAGCACGTGGGCGCACTCGCCGGTCGCGGTGTCCCAGATCCGCACGTCGCCGTCGGCCGAACCGGTGGCCAGCAGGTCCTGCGCGCCGAAGGCCAGCGCGTAGGCCCGGTCGCGGTGCCCCCACAGGGTGCGGATCGGCCGCCCCGAGGGCGCCTCGAACACCATCACCCCGCCGTTGTCGCAGCCCACGGCGAAGATCTGCCCGTCGGTGTTGTACGCGATCGGGTTCGGCAACCGGGTCGTCAACGGGTCGAACCCGTAGGGCACGCCCACCGCCGGTGGAGCGACCTGCACCTCGATCGAGCAGCCCGGCACCACGGCGGCGTCGCGCAGCTCGGGGGCGCGCAGCACCCGGTCGCCCGCCGTGACGTTGACCAGCGTGGCCCGCGTCCAGCGGCTGCCCGACACGACCGCGTCGCGCAGGTCGGTTCGGGCCAGCCGGGCCCGCGTCAGGTCGGCCCCGCGCAGGTCGGCGCCGGTCAGCCGGGCCTCGTCGAGCCACGCGCCGGCCAGCTTGGTGCCGCGCAGGATCGCCCGGGACAGGTTGGTGCCCACCAGCCGGGCGTCGGTCAGGTCGGCGTCGGTGAGGTCGACCTCCTGCAGGTCGCGGTGGGACAGGTCCTCGCCGCGCAGCTGCGCGCCGCGCAGGCTGGTCTGGGCGGGGGTGCGCAGCCTGGTGATGATCTTGAGGGCGTTCTTGCGGGCGGTGTTCCCGGCCCCCGGGTCGGCCAGCACCCGGTCGGCCCACAGCTGGCAGTCGTGCGCCTCGGCCAGGTCGCACAGGAAGTCGACGGTCAGCTGCGACAACTCCCGGCGGCTCAGCGCGGTCGGGTTGGCGCGGTCGCGGCCGAACTCGTCGGCGATGTAGTGGGCCACCAGCCACTCGGCCACCGACCCGTGGATGAACCCGAACAGGCCGTCGTAGGTGCGCACCAGCAGGCTCGCGGTGCCGACGGTGTGGGTGGCCTGCTCGCCCGACATGCGCCCGTCGGCCAGCCCCGACAGCGTCTCGGCCACCTCGGCAAGCTCGGCCAGCCGCAGGTAGGGCTCGTTGGTCTCCCACAGCCGCATCGCCAGGGTGCGCACGGCGTGCCACAGGTCGGCCTCGTCGAGCCCGGCCTGCGCGCCGCGCTGGTTGCCCAGCCGCCGCTGCTCGTAGCGCAACCAGGAACCGAGGATCTCCTGGTAGAGGGTGGCCGCGCTGACCGTCCGGTGGGCGTGCGCGACCGCGCGCAGCCGGTCGTCGGCCAGGTCGGCGATGAAGGTCAGCATGCGCGGGTTGCGGGCCAGCCCGCTCAGGTCCTGGATGCTGCGCAGCAGCCGCAGCCGCTCCTCGGCCAGCGCCCGGTCGCCGTAGGCGTTGATCAGGTAAGCCAGGATCTGCTCGCTGGAGAAGCCCTCGATGCTGAAGACCCGCCGCTGCGGCAGGATGCCGACCATCTCGCCGAGCTTGGTGAACACCTGGGCGTCCGACTTGAAGTGCTGGGTCCGGCTGGCCACCACGATCTTCGCCTGGTCCTGCGCCGCCTGGAGCAGGGTCTCCAGGTGGTCGGCGGCCCGGTCGTAGGTGACCCGGGTGACCAGTTCGTCGAACCCGTCGAAGAACAACACGATCCGGCCCTGCCGCAGCATGTACTGCACGGCCTTCAGGTCGATCTGGTCTTCGCCGTGGTTGGCCAGGTGGGCGGCGATCAGGGTCTCGACCGAGTGGGCCTTGTCGAGGGTGCGCAGGTCGATCAGGATCGGCGTCAGGTGGGGGGTCTCGGTCGCCATCCGCCTGACCACCTGGCGCAGCACGAACGTCTTGCCGCGCCCGAAGTCGCCCAGCACCAGCACGAACCGGCCCTGGTCGCCGTGGAGCTGGGAGATCAGCTCACCGGCCAGGTCGTGGCGGATCTCGCCGCCGGTCGGGTCGAGCTCGCGGTAGTCCTGGGTGACGTAGAGGTGGGCGGGGTAGGTCGTGTCGGCGTTCAGCTGCCGGGTCTGCGCCGCGACGTAGCCCGACAGGTCGACCAGGCCCTGGAACTCGATCAGGCTGCGCAGCCGCACGCCCCGGCGGGCCGCGTCCTCACGCAGGCTGCGCGGCGGGACCGGGCCCAGGTAGACCAGCTCGGCCGACTGCCCCATGTGGCCCGCGTGGACGTGGCGGACGAACTCGTCGACCTCTTCGGCCGTCGGCTCGCCCACGATCACGCCGACCCAGAACTCCCGCACGAACCCGCCGTCGCGGTAGCTGACCCGCAGGTGGGGCGGGTCGTCGTCGACGGTCCGGATGACGGCGTGGTCGAAACGGGTCTCGCACGCCTCGGCGACCCGGTCGAGCAGCTGGGCCTTCGGCCCCTGCGCCCGCGCGGGGGCCGCCCGGTCGGGCTCGGGGCCGCCGACGGCCAGCGGCACCGGCACCGCGCCCGGCGCGGGGAAGATCCCGCCGGCCGAGATCCAGCGCCGTTCGACCGCGTCGGGCGGCGCGGAGGTGCGGTGGACGACCAGCCCTTCGGGGGTGAACTCCAGCACCTGCTGGCGGCCCGGCTCCAGCGGCGGCAGCACGAGCGCCCCGGAGCCCAGCTCCGACCGGCCGCCGTCGCGCCCGCCGCCCTGCAGGATCGTGTGCAGCTTGCCGCCGAGCAGCCCCTCGACGACGGCCGCGTCGGTGAGCGAGTCGGGGTGGCCCGGCGTCAGGCCGTGGTGGACCACGCCCAGGCGCAACCAGCCCTCGCGTTCGAAGGCGCGCACCCGCTCGGCGAACCACGCCGCCTGCGATTCGCCGACCAGGCCGAAGCGGTGCTCGGTCCGGTGGCTGATCGCCATCGTCGAGTTGAGCCCGGCCACCACGACCTTGATCTCGGGGATCGCGAAGAGCGTCCACGGCTGGGCGCTGTCGAACATGACCGAGTCGACGCCCTGGTAGAACTCGCGGAACAACGACGCGAAGTGCCGCCACTTCGGCCAGTAGGGCGCCTCGGGACGTTCGTCGTCGGCCTTGCAGTCGTTGAAGTAGGCCTCGCAGGCGGCCAGGTTCACGTCGCGCGCGCCCGGCACCAGCACCACCCGCTGCGGTTCGAGCCCGGCGAGCGCGCGCAGCCCGGTGAGGAAGGTCAGCGCGTCGGTCATCTGCTTGCGGCTGCCCGCCGCCGTCAGGTCGCCCGCCACCACCATCAGCTCGGGCCGGGGCACCCCGGCGTCGGTCAGCCGGGTCAGCTCGGCGAAGATGTGGGACTGCAGCCCCGCGGGGCTCAGGGGCGGCTCGGCGCCCATCGTGCGGCCGAACCGGGGGCCCGCGACGTGGAGCACGCTCAGGCTGTCGCGCCGGGCCGGGGGTTCGAAGTCGGCCGGATAACCCGGCGGCACCACCGGCACCCGGCGGGCCCGCCGCTGCCCGGTCAGCACGGTCGGCCGGGGCGAGGTGAGCGGCGCGGGCGGCTGGACCTCGGAACCGGGGGTGGGGAAGGCGGGGCGTAACTCGGGCTTGGCCCGCCCGGCGAGCGCCTCGCGGATGCGGGTGAGCACCAGCCCCCGCGCGTGTTCGGGAGTGGTGACGCCGACGAGGTCGACCCAGGTGATGTTCGAGAGGAGCCCGTCGACCCGGCAATCCTCGATGCGCACCGTGATGAGTTTGTTTTCTGGATTATCCGGATTGGCGCGGAGCGCGGCCTGCCATTCGAGTTTCCCGTAACGGGAACCCAAATAGTTCTCGGTCAGCAGGGCGAGTACGACCGCCGCCTCGCGGACGCCCCGGTCCATGAAGTCGACGAAATTGGTGCCGGGCACGAAATCCCAGGCCTGCAGCATGGTGCGGTATCCTGCTGCCTCGAGTTCCCAGCCCAGCCACGACGCCCAGCGTTCGTCAGCCGGAGAGTAGCTGATGAAAATGTCGATCGGCCGCTCCATGACGCCGGTATCACCCGCCTCGCCGGAATGAAGTCATGATACTTTCTACCGTGGGCGACAAAGGGTCACCGTCCGTGCCGTCGTGGAAACGGGCCGTACGAGCACCGAGTGTACTCGATTGGATTCGAATCGGCCTGCTTTTCATCGGGGTCGGTTGCGTATTGACGGGTCTGCTGCCGATTGCCGAGGCGCGGGCGAGCGTCGAGCGAATAGCTCCGCTCATGCTGTTTCTGGTCGCCGTTATCGTGCTGGCCGAACTCACCAAAGAGGCGCAGGTATTCGACGTCATCGCGGCGCGCCTCGCGCTGCTGGGCCGGGGCGCCTATCCGGCGCTCTTCCTGTTGTGCGTCGCGTTCGCCTCGGCCACCACGATCTTCCTCAACCTCGACACCACGGCGGTCCTGCTCACGCCCGTCATGCTGGCGCTCGCGCCCCGGGCGAAGATCGCGCCGCTGCCGCTGGCGATGACCACCGTCTGGCTGGCCAACACCGCCAGCCTGCTGCTCCCGGTGAGCAACCTGACCAACCTGCTGGCGCTGAACAAGCTGGGCCTGTCGGCGCCCGAGTTCGCGGTCCGCATGTGGCTCGCGCAGACGGTCGCCATCGCGGGCACGATGGTGCTGCTGTGGGTGTTCTACTGGCGGCGCGGGGTGCGCGGGGCCGACCGCTACGAGCCCGCCCCGCCCGAGCCGATCAGGGACACCGTGCTGTTCTGGGGCACCGGCGCGGCCTGCCTGCTGTTCATCGCGGCGATCCTGGCCGGGCTCCAGATCGAGGTCGCGGCCATCGTCGCCGCCGCCCTGGCCGTCGCCGCCTACCTGTTCCGCGACCGCGCCGCGCTGCGCCCGTCGCTGATCCCCTGGCAGCTGCTCGTGTTCGTCACCGGGTTGTTCCTCGTGGTGCCGACCCTGATGCGCCACGGCCTCAACGACCTGATGACCTGGCTCGTGGGCCCGGGAGAGGGGTTCGCCGGGCTGCTGCGCACCGCCGCCGCGGGCGCGGGCCTGTCGAACACGGTCAACAACCTGCCCGCCTACGTCGCGGGCGAACAGGTCGTGCCGGCGGCCAATCTCGACCAGCTGCTGGCCCTTCTCGTGGGCACCAATGTCGGCTCGGTCATCACGCCCTGGGCGTCGCTGGCCACACTGCTCTGGTTCGAATGGTGCCGCCGCCGCGGTGTCAAGGTGCCACTGGGGAAATTCGTGCTGACCGGGGCGGTGCTCGCCATTCTGCTGCTGCCCTCGGTGGTGTGGGTGCTGACGTTCACCTGATATATAGACTGAGCCCATGTCGGGTCTTCCGGTTTACGACGCGGTGCTGTTACCCGGCGCCGATGTCGAAGAACGTTCGACACGCCTGAGCGCGTGGTGCGCGCAATTCGCGCCGGTCGAATTCACGCTGCGCACCGGTGCGCTCTATCCGCACATCTCGCTTTACATGGCGAATTTCGAATCGGCCCGGCTGGGTGAGGCGTGCGCGGCGCTTCGCCGCGTCGGCGCGGCCACCCCCGAGATCCCGCTCGAAGGCGGTCATTTCGCCGCCAACGACCAGGGCATGTTCGAGCTGTTCTACCGGAAGACCGCCGCCGTCACCCGCCTCCAAGACCACCTGCTCGCCGCGCTCGGCCCGCTGCGCACCGGGCTGCGCGAACGCGACCCGGTCGGCCGGGTGCTCGCCGACCACCGCCTCGTCGCGCCCCCGGAGGCCCGCGCCAACCTCGACCGCCACGGCTACGACGAGATCGGCGGGCTGTTCCGCCCCCACATCACCGTGACCCGGTTCCGCGAGCGCGGCCGCGAGGTGCCCGCCGACCTGCTGCCGCCGCCGGGCTCCTTCGACGACGTCTTCCGCACCCTCGCGTTGTGCGTTATGGGGGAGCACGGCACCTGCACCGAGATCGTCGAGACGGTGGAGCTCGGCCCGGCCGCCTGAGGGTCTGTCAGCCGGTGTACTGGGCGGCCAGGCCGGCGGTCGCGACGGCGGCGGCCCTGGCCGACTCGGCGTCGCCGCACACGTGCCGCCGCTGGGTGTGGCTGGGCGCGTCGAGCGGCCCGAGCGACAGGTCGGCGCCCGAGCGGATCATGCGGCCGAGCGCGACCGTCGCGGCCTCGCCCGAGCCCTCGATCACCGTGCTGTGGAACACTCCGGCGGCCAGCGAGTAGCTCTCGCCCGCGCCGAACCGCTCCAGGCGTTCGGGCCGGTAGTCGACCACCCGGCCGGTGGGCGTGATGACGTCGTCGTCGCCGAGCCCGGTCACCTCGAAGAGCCGGTGGACGGTCCCGTCGGAGACCCGGCCGAGGACGTTGGAGACCTGGCCGTACAGGACGAAACTGAGCAGGTCCCAGCTGTGGCAGTGGACCAGCGAGGTGCTGCTGCCCGAGGTGGTCAGCTGCGGCGACCACACGTGCAGGCAGACGCCCAGGTCGCCGTCGCGTTCGACGGGCAGGCAGAAGAAGCCGAGCGGATGGCGTACCGCCGGGATGCGCGGCGCCCCGGCGGCGACCGCCTGGAGCACCGACCCGGCCCACGCCGGGAGGGTCGAGGCGGCGGTGCCCTGGTCGATCTCGTGCCGTAGATCGGAGTAGCGCATGTCGCCTCTCTGGGGTCAGCTCACCGGTAGGGCTCCGCGGGCCGCAGCGCGCGGCGGGTCAGGTCGGCCACCTCGGGGTCGTCGAGGTGGTCGAGCGACAGGCCGAGCAGTTCGAAGACGTCGCGCACCTCGTCGACCGTCGGCTCGTCGCCGAGCGCCGCCGTCAGCACGCTCTCGACGGGCAGCTTCCGCGACTGGGCGTAGCCGCTGTTCAGTTCGGTCTCGCACCAGGAGTAGTAGAGCTTGCCCTGGTGGGCGACCAGCGCCGGGGCGGCCGGATCCTCGCGGGTGACCACGACGCGCGAGGCGGACATGTCCCAGCGGCAGGTCGACATCGTCGACGACAACCCGATCCGGATGGTGAGGAAGTCGGTGTGCCGGGCGTACCAGGCCGCGGCCAGGATCGTCGCGTACGCCTCCCTGCGGATGCGGTCGGGCGTCCAGGGGTCGGCGCGGCCGGTGACGAGCGACTGGCGGAACCGGGCGTACACCGCGCAGGCGGTGTCGTTCTCGGGGTCGATGATCTCCAATTGCACCTGGAGCCGGCGGCGGGCGATCCGCGACTGCTCCACGCACTCGGGCAGGGTGACGGCGCGCAGGAAGGTGCCGGTGCCGCCCTTGAAGATCCACGTGTTGGTGTGCTGGGCCGCCGCCATGAGCTCGGCCCGCACCTGCGCGCCCGGCAGCAGCGACACGACCGACATCTGGTCGATCGCCTGCCGCGACTTCTCCAGCAGCTCGGTGACCTCCCCGAGCCGCTCGGGCACCTGGTGCAGCGCCTCGCCCGAGTCGGTCAGCGCCCGCCGCAGCTCGGTCTCGACGGCCCCGGTGCGCATCCGGCTGCGCACGAGCGTGCTGGCGATCAGGGCCAGGACGACGAGCGTGGCCTCCTGCACCGGCTGATCCACGGCGTCGGTCAGGCCCCAGATCGCGACGCCTACGGCGATCAGGAACGCGATGACGACCTCGGGTTCGTCGCGCAGCCAGCCGAACCGTTCCGCCATCGACTGCTTGCGCGAATCGCCCCCGTTGTGCTCGACCGACATGAACCATCCCCATGGACCGCACTCCGGCATACCCCGCGTATATCGTCCCCGCCGTGGGCCGAATCCGCCACCCAATAGCAGGGAGAGCCCGTGGACGAGGTCGAGATCGTCGTCGCCCATTCCGAACGCGCCACCCTGCGCGTCGGCGACCTGTCCCTCAAGGTGGACGCCGACCCGGCGGCTCGACGCCGAATGCGAGTGGCTCGTGGGCGGCGGCGTGCTGCCCGCCGATCTGGTCGGCCGCAACCGCGGGGCCGCGCGGGCGGCGCTGCGGCCGTGGACCCCGGTGTTCACCCACGGCGACCTGCAGGCCGATCACGTCTTCGTCGACGGCGACGAGGTCACCGGCGTGCTCGACTGGTCGGAGGCGGGCCGGGGCGACGCCCTGTTCGACCTCGCCGTCGTGACGCTCGGGCACGAGGAGAACCTCCCCGACCTCCTGGCGGGCTACGGCGGCGGCGCCGACCTCGACGTGATCCGGGGGTGGTGGTCGCTGCGCGGCCTGGTGGCGATCCGCTGGCTGACCGGGCACGGCTTCGACCCCTTCGCGCCGGGGTGCGAGGTCGACGTGCTCAGGCGGACACCATCTTGACGACGTCGAGGGCGCAGCCCCAGCTCATGCTGACGCCCACGCCGCCGTGCCCGTAGTTGTGGATGAGCCGGCCCTGGTCGACCTGCTGCTCCTCCAGGCGGATCGAGGGGCGGGCGGGGCGCAGGCCGACGTCCACCTTGATCACCCGGGCGTCGGCCAGGCGGGGCTCGACCTCGGCGCAGCGCCGCAGGATGTCGGCCGTCTGGGCCTCGTCGGGTTCGAGGTTCCAGTCGCCCTTGCGGGCGTTGCCGCCCAGGACGACGCGGTCGCCGTGCGGGAAGAAGCCCGTCCAGTCGTCGGCGAAGCCGCCCTCGTAGAAGAACTCGGTCAGGCCGGGGTTCTCCACGACGACGTGCTGGCCGCGCACCGGGGTCACCGAGTCGTCGCAGGCCAGCGTGCCGCCGGCCACGCCGGCGCAGTTGACCACGATCGGCGCGTGGGAGGTCGGCTGCTCCAGCGAGGCCACCGTGCAGATCTCCAGGTCGCCGCCCGAGCGGCACAGCCGGTCGACGAGGTAGTCGAGGTAGCACGGCATGTCGGCGATCGGGCTGGTGATCCAGAAGCCCGCCTTGAACCCGGCCAGTTCGTCGGGGGAGCACTCGGCGAAGCCGGGCAGGTCGTGCGCCCACGGCGGGGTGCCGCCGTCCATCTGGGTGACCAGCCGGCCGCGCGCGGCGGTCACGCCCGTGTGGGCGCGGGCGGCCAGTTCGCCGAAGATCTCCAGACCGGTCTTCTGCCACCGGACCGCGTCGTCGCGCGGCTCGGTCATGACCGGGCCGCCCAGCAGGGCGCCCGCGACGGCGGAGGTGGTCTGCCGGGGCACCTCGGCGGTCCACACGACCGCCCGGAGCCCGGCCTCGTTCAGGGCGATCGCGGTCGTGAGACCGACGACGCCTCCCCCCACCACGACGACATCGGCATGCTGCGCCATCGACGACGACCTCCCTGGAAGTGAATGCTGCGGAACTTCCCGCAAAAGGGCCCCGCATGCGCGAGTCCCGCCCCTCACCGGTTGAGGAGCGGGACCATGGTGCTTCAAGTGGTGCCTTCGGTGGTGCCTTCAGTGGTGCGGTTCGCGATCGGCCGGGGCGGCCAGCCGATCGGCTTCCCATTGGAGGGCCTCCACGAGGACGAGCTCCAGCCGGAGATCTCCGTCGAGGAGGTTGTCCAGGACGTCCATACGGGCCTCCCTTGCCAGACAGGACGCCCCAGTGGTCACTTCGGTTCACCGGTTTGAACCACTCCCGTCCACCCCGCGTATCCCCGGGCGTGCTGACTGTTTCGCGCCATGCCGCCTTCGCCGCCGCCGCTCTGGCCGTCGTGTCGCTGTCCGCCTGTTCGGGCGGCGCACCATCGGCCGAGGGCGCCTACCAGGTGTCCGACCCGGCTCCGGCCGCGGCCGCCGCCCCCGTCCAGGCCGGGCCCGCACCCACCGTCGAGGAACTCGCCGAGAAGGTCGGGTGCGACGTCAAGATCCAGGTCGACGCCGAGGAGCTGCGCACCGGCGCCTGCTCGACGAAGGCCGGGGACTTCTTCGTGAACACCTTCGCCACCGAGAAGGGCAAGGACGCCTGGATGGACCAGGCGCCGGAGTACAACCCCCATCTCGTGGGACGGCTCTGGACCGTGCTCGGGACCCGGGAGACCCTCGACAAGCTGCGCCCCGATCTGGGCGGCGACCTGCACCTCAGCGACCACCGGGTGACCCCGAAGGCGGTGCCGTCGACCCCGGCCGCGTACTGAGACGATCTTGTGATTGAGTTCGGTGCGTGGAGATCCTCGTCCTTGCCCTGGTGGGTGTCGCGACGGGGATCGTGAGCACGGTCGTGTCGCTCGCGTCGATCGTCTCCTACCCGGCTCTGCTCGCCTTCGGGCTGCCGCCGCTGGCGGCCAACGTCACGAACACGGTGTCGCTGACGTTCACCGGGGTCGGGTCGGCCGCCGCGTCGCGGCCGGAGCTCAAGGGACAGGGGCCCCTGGTCCTGCGCCTGTGCGCGGTGACCGCGCTCGGCGGCGCCACCGGCGCCGCGCTCCTGCTGCTCACCCCGCCCAGAGCCTTCGAACTGGTCGCGCCCGTGCTGGTCGCGGGCGCGTCGCTGGTGCTGCTGCGGGCCCCCCGATCCGCGGCCCTGCGCGGGTGGGCGTTCTATCTGGGCGTGTACGCCGTCGCGATCTACACCGGCTACTTCGGCGCGGCCGGCGGGGTGATCATGTTCGCCATCCTGACGGCGGCCCTCGACCAGATCCCGGCCCGCGTCAACGCCGTGAAGAACGTGATCGCGATGTCCTCCAACGGGGTGGCCGCCCTCGGCTTCGCCCTGTTCGGGCCGGTGCGCTGGGACGTGGTCGTGCCGCTGTCGATCGGCATGGTCGCCGGCGGCTGGATCGGCCCGCTGATCGCCCGCCGGCTGCCCGGCCAGTCGCTCCGGGTGCTGACCGCCGTGGCGGGGCTGATCGTCGCGGTCAAGCTCGCGCTCGACACGTACACCTAGAGGACCTAGGGGAGCGGTGCCGGGCGTCCTCGACGCCGCCCGGCACCGCCGTCTCTAGAGGGTGCGCCGGGCCATCAGCGTCGACAACGCCGTCAGCTCGGCCGCCGGACGGGCCGCGCAGCCCGCCTCCGCCAGGTGGACGGGCGCCCGCGCCAGCAGCGCGTCGGCGGTCTCCCGGCACCAGTCGCGGCCCCCGGCCCGCTCCACCAGGTCGGCGGCCCTGGCCAGCTCGGCCTCCGACGACACCGTGCCCGACCGGTAGATCGCGGCCAGCTCCGCGGCCTCCCCGGTCGCGGAGGTGAGCGCGGCCACCACCGGCAGCGACTTCTTGCGGTTGGCCAGGTCGGAGAACACCGGCTTGCCGGTCACCTCCGGGTCGCCCCAGATGCCCAGCAGGTCGTCGGCCAGTTGGAAGGCCAGCCCCAGCTCGGCGCCGAACGTGCGCAGGTGCTCGATCGCCCGCGCGTCGGCTCCCCCGTAGAGGGCGCCCAGCGCGCAGGCGCACGCGATCAGCGCGCCGGTCTTCGACCCGGCCATCCGGATGCACTCGGGCAGCGTCACGTCGGCCCGGTCTTCGAACCCGACGTCGGCGCTCTGCCCGTCGAGCAGGTCGAGCACCGTGGCGTTCAGCAGCCGCGCCCCCTCGTGGGCCAGCGGATGGCCGCTGTCGGCCAGGCGGGCGAACGCCAGCGACACCAGCGCGTCACCGGCCAGGATCGCCTGGCTCACCCCGAACACCCGCCACGCCGTGGGCCGGTGCCGCCGGGTGGCGTCGCCGTCCATCACGTCGTCGTGCAGCAGCGAGAAGTCGTGGACGAGCTCGACCGCCACCGCGGCCGGCAGCGCCCCCTCGGCCGTACCGCCCACCGCCTCGGCGGCCAGCAGCGCCAGCGCCGGGCGCACCGACTTGCCCGCGCCGGTGGTGATCGGGCGGCCCCGTTCGTCCCACCAGCCCATGTGGTAGCCGGAGATGTGCCGCATCGAGGCCGGCAGGGTGTCGGCCGCCGCCCGGATCGCCGGCTGCACCAGGTCGCGGCTCCAGGCGAGCACCTCCGCGACGTCGCGAGCCCCCGTCTCGGTCGTCGTCATCGATGGCCGAGTTCCACGTTCTCCAGGACGCCGAGCGCGTCCGGGATCAGGATCGCGGCCGAGTAGTAGGCGCTGACCAGATAGTTGATCACCGCCCGGTCGTCGATGCCCATGAACCGCACGTTGAGCCCCGGCTGGTATTCGTCGGGGATGCCGGTCTGGTGCAGGCCGACCACGCCCTGGTTGTCCTCGCCGAGCCGCATCGCCATGATCGAGGTGGTCCGGGCCTCGCTGATGGGCAGCTTGTTGCACGGCAGGATCGGCACCCCCCGCCAGGCGGTCAGGCGCACCCCCTCGACCTCCACGTTCGTCGGGTAGACGCCGCGCTTGGTGCACTCGCGGCCGAACGCGGCGATGGCCTGCGGGTGGGCCACGAAGTACTGCGTCTTGCGGCGGCGGCAGAGCAGGTCGTCCATGTCGTCGGGGGTGGGCGGGCCCGACCGCGACTGGAGCCGCTGCTTCAGGTCGGCGTTGGCGAGCAGGCCGAACTCGCGGTTGTTGACGATCTCGTGTTCCTGGCGTTCGCGCAGCGCCTCGATGGTGAGGCGGAGCTGCTGCTCGATCTGGTCCATCGGGTCGTTGTAGAGGTCGGCGACGCGCGAGTGGACCCGCAGCACGGTCTGGGCGACGCTCAGCTCGTACTCGCGGGGCGAGGTCTCGTAGTCGACGAAGGTGCCGGGCAGCGCCGCCTCGCCGTGGTGGCCCGCCGCGAGTGCGATCTCCGCCTGCCCGTGCCGGTCCTGCGGCCGTTCGGGACTGCTCCGGTACGCCTCCACATGGGCCCGCAGCGTCTCGAACCGGTCGGCCAGTTCCTCGAACGCGCGCCGGCCCAGCGTCAGCACCGTGCCCGCCGTCGTGGCCTTCACGGTGAAGTCCCACGTGCCGGGGGCGAGCAGGGCGTGATCGCCGACGTGGTCGCCGTCGCCGAGGAGGCCGAGCGCGGTCTCGCCCCCGTAGGCGCCGGTGCCGACCTTGGTGAGCTTGCCGTGGGCGACCAGGATGACCTCGTCGGCCTGGTCGCCCTCCCCGGCGATGACGTCGCCGGCGGCGAAGTCGCGCTGGGAGAACCGCCCCGCGAGGGCCTCGAGGGCCTCGGGGTCGTCGAATCCGCGGAGGAGGGGGAGTTCGGTGAGCTCGGCCGGGATGACCCGGACCTGGCCCGACTGGACGGTGAAGGTGACCCGGCCGTCGCCGACCGCGTAGGACAGGCGCCGGTTGACCCGGTAGGCGCCACCGGAGACCTCGACCCAGGGCAGCACCTTCAGCAGCCACCGGCTGCTGATGCCCTGCATCTGGGGGACGGTCTTGGTGGTGGTGGCCAGTTTCCTGGCTGCCGCCGTGCCCAGGCTCAGTTGATCGTTCACGGCACTCCCTTACTGGTGGGAAACGAAAAGGGCGGCCCGGGAATTCACGCGTGGGCCGCCCTGGGGGAACCTTTTTCTAATGACCGACTTCGACGTTCTCCAGAATTCCGAGGGCGTCGGGGACGAGGATCGCGGCCGAATAGTAGGCGCTCACCAGATATTTGATGATGGCCTTCTCGTCGATGCCCATGAAGCGCACCGAGAGGCTCGGCTGGTATTCGTCGGGGATGCCGACCTGGTGGAGGCCGACCACCCCCTGCTTCTCCTCGCCGAGCCGCATCACGATCATCGAGGAGGTGCGGGTGTCGGTCACCGGGATCTTGTTGCAGGGCAGGATCGGCACCCCGCGCCACGACGGGAAGTGGTGCCCCCCGACGTCGACGCTGGTCGGGTAGACCCCGCGGGCGCTGCACTCCCGCCCGAAGGCGGCGATGGCCAGCGGGTGGGCCAGGATGTACGACGGCTCCCGCCACACCAGCGACAGCAGCTCGTCGACGTCGTCGGGGGTCGGCGGGCCCGACCGGGTGTGGGTGCGCTGCTTGAGGTCGGCGTTGGCGAGCAGGCCGAACTCGCGGTTGTTGACGATCTCGTGTTCCTGGCGTTCGCGCAGCGCCTCGATGGTGAGCCGGAGCTGCTGCTCGATCTGGTCCATCGGGTCGTTGTAGAGGTCGGCGACCCGGGAGTGCACCCGCAGTACGGTCTGGGCGACGCTCAGCTCGTACTCGCGCGGCGAGGTCTCGTAGTCGACGAAGGTGCCGGGCAGCGAGGGCTCGCCGTGGTGGCCGGAGGAGACCTCGATGGCGGCCTCGCCGTATTCGTCCTGCGGGCGGCCCGAGCCGGCCTGGTAGGACTCGACGTGGGCGCGGAGCGTGTCGGACTGGTCGACGAGCCGCTCGAACTCGCTGCGGGGGAGGGTCAGCACGGTGCCGGCGGTGGTGGCCTTGACCGTGTAGTCCCAGGTGCCGGAGGCCAGCAGGGTCTGGTCGCCGATGTGGTCGCCGTCGGCCAGCAGGCCCAGGGCGACCTGGTCGCCGTAGGGGCCGGTGCCGATCTTGGTCAGCTTGCCGTGGGCCACCAGGATCACCTGGTCGGCGGGCTGGCCCGCCTCCACGATGACGTCGCCGGCGGAGAAGTCGCGCTGGGTGAAGCGTTCGGACAGGGTGGTCAGGGTGTCGGGGTCGTCGAATCCGCGGAGCAGGGGCAACTCGGTGAGCTCGGCCGGGATGACCCGGACCTGGCCCGACTGGACGGTGAAGGTGACCCGGCCGTCGCCGACGGCGTAGGACAGGCGGCGGTTGACGCGGTAGGCGCCGCCGGAGACCTGGACCCAGGGCAGCACCTTCAGCAGCCACCGGCTGCTGATGCCCTGCATCTGGGGGACGGTTTTCGTGGTGGTGGCCAGTTTCCTGGCCGCCGCCGTGCCCAGGCTCAATTGCTCGTTCTCAACGGTCAACTCGACTCCTGTTCCTGCGGCGAAGCGAAAACAATTCAGGGGGCCCGCGCGAGAAACCTCATTGGGCTGGCCGAACGGATCAATAATGCAGGGGCGATCTTCGGAGTGTCAATTACGAGTTTGCATTCGAATGACTCGACCACAAAACACCGAAATAGCGCGTGATTCTCCGTAGTGGGTTCGTTACCCGTTTTGGTAGATTGTTCCCGTGTTAACCTCTGAAAGGGCCGCGTCTGTGGGGTCGGGGCCCGTAGGAGGCGAGGGCCGTGCAGCAGCGTGCACTGGCGACCCGTGAACGGCTGCTCCGCGCGGCCGCCGAGATCTTCGCGGCCAACGGGTACGCCGGGACCAGCCTGACCGAGATCCACGAGCGGGCCGGGGTGACCAAGGGCGCGATCTACTTCCACTACCCGAACAAGGAGTCGGTGGCCGAGGCGATCGTCGAGCGGCAGCTCGAACGCTGGCCCGCCCTGGTCAAGAGGTTCTGCAACGAGGAGTCCGACCCGGTCGTGGTGGTGGTCGCGCTGACCTTCGCCATCACCCGGGCGTTCCGCGACGAACCGGTCATGCGCGCGGGGGCGCGGCTGGCCCTCGACCGCAACGTGGGCGCGTGGGAGGCCGCGTTCACCCAGGTGCTCCAGCCGGCCGAGCGGGCCGGGGAGCTCGCCGAGGGCGTCACCGCCGAGAAGGCGGCGCGGGTCGTCGTCAGCTCGTTCTTCGGGGTCTTCCAGGTCAGCGACACGCTCGGCCGGGCCGACACCGAAGACCGGTTGCGCGAGATGTGGCGCGTCGTGCTGTTCGGCGTCCAGGCCGAACCCTCGCCGCGGAGCACCGTCCGGCGGGCCGAGGCGCTCGCCCTCACCTGAGCGACAGGTTCTGCTGTCCCCCCTTCAGTTCGCCCCGAGTCGGCCCTATAAAAATACATTCCGGTCGGTTTTTTTCGGGGACGTCTAACGCGCTGAAGGGACCGTCATGGAACGGATCGGCACGCTGGCCAAGGCCATGATCGTGCTGCGCACTCTGGCCACGTCGCCGGAGCCGGTCAGCCTCACCACCCTGGCACGCCAGGTCCAGATGCCCAAGTCGACGGTCCACCGGCTGCTGGCCGCCCTGGAGGCCGACGACCTGGTGGGCCGTACCGGAGCCGACTATCGCGTTGCCGCCACGCTGCGGACCTACGCGCAGCCCGACCGGGTGCGCCACTTCCAGTGGCTGCGCCGGATGGCCACGCCCCACCTGCTGGAGCTCTACGAGAACACCCGGCAGATCGTCTCGATCGCGGTGCTGACCGACCGCCAGGCCGAGTACGTGATGACCCTCTACCCGCGCACCCACACCAAGGCGTTGTGGCGGACCGCCGAGCTCGCCCCCGCCCACTGCACGGCGGCCGGGAAGGTGCTGCTGGCCTACCAGGGCGGCCCGCCCGACCTGCGCGTCCCGCTGCGCCGTCACACCGACCGCACCATCACCGACCCGGGCGTGCTCGACCGCCAACTGGCCGTGGTGCGCCGCCGGGGGGTGGCGTGGTGCGTGGAGGAGTACGTCCAGGGGCTCAGCGCCATCGCGGTACCGGTGCTGGGGGTGCCCAACTTCGGGGTGGTGGCGGTGGGGGTGTCCGGCCCGGTCAAGGTCCTGCAGGCCGGCCCGGCCGAGGCGGCGGTGCGGCGGGCGGGCCACGAGCTCGCGGTCACGCTGCGGACGGCCCGGCTCGCCGGATGAACCGCCCTCGGCTTATGGCCCATTTGTTCCAATATTTGGAACATGTCGTGGCGGCGCGGAAAAGCCCGGACTTACGCTCTCGGTCCGAGAGCACGCCCCCCTCTCCGACCGAGGAGCGCCCCATGCCTCCACAGCGGACCTGCGCAGCGATCACCCGCCCCCGGCTCCTGTCCGGGCTCGCCCCCGATGCGCCGCGCGGCCGGGCATCCGCGCGGCCGGGCGGGCCCGGCCAGGACGGTCCCGCGCCCGACGCGCGCGACACCCGGGTGATCGACGCGCGGACCGACGAGATCCTCTACGGGCCCGCGCTGCGGCGGGCCGTCCAGCGGGCCGCGCTGCGGCTGGCGCGGCTGCCCCGCGGGCTGCTGATGCTGGCCGCGCCGGCGACCGCCGAGGTGATCGTCACCTACCTGGCCGCGCTGCGCGCGGGGCGGCCGGTCGCGCCGGTCGACCCCCGGCTCGTCCGTTCCCGCGCGGGCGACCTGGTGACCCGGTTCGCGCCGGCCGCCCTGCTCGGGGCGCCGGGGGCGCCGCCGCCCGGATACCGCGCCGACGGGCGGGCGTGGGTGCGCACGGACCCCGGCGCCCCGGTCCACCCCGACCTGGCGGTGGTGCTCCTCGACGGGCCCGGCGGGATGCGACTGTCCCGCCGGGCCGTGCAGGCCGAGGGGGAGGCGGTGGCGCGGGCGCTGCGCATCCGCTCCGGCGAGGCCGCGCTGACCAGCCCGCCGCTGTTCACCGGCGCGGGGCTGGCGCTGCTCAACGCCCACCTCGCCGCCGGGGCGGCCGTCGTCGCCGCCGAGGGCTCGGTCGCGGGCGCGGAGTTCTGGGCCGCCGCCGAACGGTGGGCGTGCGGGTCGTTCGCCGCCTCCCCGCGCGTGTTCGCGCTGCTGCACCGGCTCGGCTGGGCCCCGGTCAGGCACCGGTCCCTGCGCACGCTCACCATGGTCGGCGGCGCGCCGCCCGAGGGCTTCGCCTCCCTGCTGTACGGGGTCGCCGCCACCCCGCCCGGCCAGGCCCGCCCCGGCTCGGTGGGCCCGGCGCTGCCCGGCGGGCGGTTGTCGGTCGTGCGCGGCGAGGTCGTCTACGAGGGCGACACCGTCGGCATGGGCCCGGCCCGGTCGGCCCGCGACCTGGCCAGGGGCGACGACCTGCGCGGGGTGCTGCGCACGGGGGAACGCGGCCGGCTCGACGCCGACGGCTTCCTCCACCTGGCCCGCGACCACCACTACGTCCTGGACGCGGGCGCCTGAGCGGACGGCCCGTGCGCGCAGGAGGAGCCCCCCACCCGCTCCCCGTCTTGGTCGCCGCGCGCGGGCCGTTCAGGACAGCAGCCGCACCAGGTCGACCCGCGACCGGATGTCGAGCTTGGCGAAGATGTTGCGCAGGTGGTGCTCGACCGTCCGGGGGCTCAGGTAGAGCTGGGCGGCGACCTCCCGGTTCGTCGCGCCGTCGGCGACCATGCGGGCGATCTGGAACTGCTGGGCGGTCAGCTCCTCGGCCGCCTTCGGCCGGGCCGTCGGCACCGACTCGCCGGCCGCGCGCAGTTCGCTGCGGGCCTGGTCGATCCAGAGGCGGGCCCCATAACGCTCGAAGGTGTCGAGGGCGCTGTAGAGGTGCTCCCTGGCGGCGCCCGGACGGCGGTCGCGGCGCAGGGCGGAGCCGTACAGCAACTCGGTTCTGGCCGTCTCGAACTCGGAGAAGCCCTGATGATGCAGGTCGAGGGCGGCGCGGAACAGGTCGTCGGCCTCGCCCGGCGGGGCGAGCAGGGCGCGGCAGCGCACGGCGAGGGCCCGCCGGTCGGGGCTGGCCGTGCTGTCGGCCCAGCGTTCGAAGACGCGCAGGGCGCGGGCGGCCTGGTCGCGCTCGCCGGTCCGGGCGGCGGCCTCGACGAAGTGCGGGGTCGCGGTGACCTGCACGACCAGATGGGTGTTGCGCACGTCGGCCCGCGCGGTCGGCCGCAGCCGCTGCACCGCCGCCGCCGGGCGGCCCGAGGCCAGGTCGATCTGGGCCAGCGCCCAGTTGCCGAGCGCCCCGGCGACGCTCACGCCGTGGGCCCCGGCCAGTTCGATCGCGGCGCGGGCCCGGGTCTGCACGGTCTCCTCGTCGCCCTGGACGGCCGCCATCATCGACAACCAGCCGAGGTGCTGCCCGGCGCTGCCGCGCTGACCGGTCTCCCGCGCCAGCCGCAGGCCCTCCGAGGCGTTGGCGGCGGCCGAGGCGAACCGGCCGAGCCAGAACTCGCTGTTGATGGCGAACTCCAGCACCTGCGGCACGGTCGCCACCGCGCCCAGCGCGCGGGCCGTTTCGACGGCGCGGGTGGAGAGCCGGAACGCCTGCGCGTCGTCGCCCAGCATCAGGCTCGACACGGCCGCCCACACCAGCACCGACGGGCTGTGCACGTGCGGCGCGAGCTCGACCACCCGGCGCAGCGGGCCGGCCGCCTCGCCGTGGCGGCCGCGGAAGGAGGCGGCCATGCCGGTCAGGTACTCGAACATGAGCCGGATCGCGGGCGGGTCGTCGGCGCGCCGCAGCGTCAGGGCGTCGCGGGCGATGGCGACGAACCGCTGGTGGTCGCCGGCCAGGTAGCTGGCCTCGGCGGCGCGCACCAGCGCCCGGACCGCCATCGTGCGGTCGCGGTCGAGCAGGGACGAGGCGACCGCGAGGAGTTCGTCGCGGGCGAAGCTGGTCTCGCCGCCGCGCAGCTCCAGCCGCGCGTGGATGCTCTCGGCCTGCTGCCGCAGCTCGGCCGAGATCGCGCCGCTGCGCAGCCGGTCGAGCAGGGCGTGCGCGCGGTGGGGGCGGCCTTCGAGGCGGGCGTACTGGGCGGCGGCGGCCAGCCGGGCCGCCGTGGTGTCGCCGCGGGTGCTCAGCTCGGCGGCCCGTTCGTAGGCCAGCGACAACTCCGGGAACGGGCAGGGCGAGCCGGTCGCGGTGGCGGCGGCGTCGAGTTCGTCGGCCAGGTCGTCGGGCGGCGCGTCGAGGGCGGCGGCCCGGTGCCAGGCCCGCCGCAGGCGGTGGTGGGCCAGCGCCCCGGCGAGCGCCCGGTGGGCGGCGCGGCGGGCCAGCAGCGACGCGCCGTGGTAGACCACCGGCCCGGCCGCCGGGTCGCGGAACCGGAACCGGTCGCCGCCGACCTCGACGATCCCGGCGCGCTCGGCCGCCTCCAGCGCGGTGAACGCGTCGCCGTCGAACGCCCGCACCAGCGTGGCCGTGTCGAGGCGCGGATCGGCGGCCAGCAGGAGCAGCAGGTCCCGCGTCGGGCCGGGCAGGTCCTCGATCTGTCCCGTGTACGCCCGCCACAACCGCCCCTCGCGCGGCAGCGTCGCCGGAGGGGCGGCCGTCCCGGCGAGCTGCTCGGGCGTGAGGGCGGCGGCCAGTTCGGTGAGCGCCAGCGGGTTGCCGCGGGCGATCTGGTCGAGCGCGGCCCGCAGGTCGTCGGGCAGCCCGCCGGGCACCAGGTCGTCGGTGAGCTCCCGGGCGGCCCGTTCGCCGAGGTTGTCGAGCTGCCTGACCGGCACCGCCCCGGCCCACACGTCGGAGCGGGCGGCGGCGGCCAGCGCGACGGGTTCACCGGCCAGGCGCCGGGCGGTGAACAGCAGGGCCTCGCGGCTGGGCGCGTCGAGGTGGTGCAGGTCGTCCACGACCGCGAGCACCGGACGGTCGGCGGCCACCAGCGACAGCAGCGTGAGCACGGCGGCCGGCACGACCAGGCGGCCCGTCGGCACCCCCAGGTCGAGGGCCTCGGTCAGCGCCTCGCCCTGCGCCTTCGGCAGCGCCGCCAGCCGGTCGCGCAGCGGGCGCAGCAGGCCGTGCAGCCCGGCGTAGGGCAGGTCGCGCTCGCACGCCACCCCGCGCGCGTGCAGCACCAGCAGGTCGGGCGCCCCGGCGGCGCACAGGTCGAGCAGCGCCGACTTGCCCGTTCCCGCCGCGCCGACGAGAAGGAGGGCGCCGCCCGACCCGGCCCGCGCGCCGGCCGGCACCGCCCGCAGCGCTGCCAGGTCGGCCTCACGGCCCCGCAGGGGATGGGCTGCTGACATCTCCTCAGTGTCACGGCCGCCTCACATCGCTGAAAGAGGGATATGAGGGAAAAGTCGTGACACCTTTCGTCACCTGCGGCGCACAGGGCAAGACTGGTGATTTCACCGATGCGCGACCGGGCCGCCGCTGCCGAGACTCTGCACCGTTCCGTCGGCACGCGACAAGGCGGCGACAAGGCGATGGTGCCCATGCTGGAGATCGGCCGGCTGACCGTGCGCTTCGGCGGGGTCACCGCCCTCGACGCGGTCGGCCTGGTGGCCGGCCCGGGCGAGGTGGTGGGCCTGATCGGCCCCAACGGCGCGGGCAAGAGCACCCTGTTCGACTGCGTGACGCGCCGCCGCGACCCCGACGACGGCGTCATCCGCGTCGCCGGCCAGGACGTGCTGGCCCGCCCGCCGCACGCCGTGGCCGGTTCCGGCGTCGCCCGGACCTTCCAGCACCCGGCCGTCTTCCCCGGGTTGTCGGTCCGGGAGAACGTCATGACGGGCGCGCACCGGTTCGGGGCCGAGGGGTTCTGGCGGGCCGCGTTCGCCCGCGACGGCGAACGGCGGCTGCGCGCGCACGCCGACCGGGTGCTCGACCGGTTCGGCCTGCTCGGCCTGGGCGACCACCCGGCCGCCGGACTGCCCTACGGGGTGCTGAAACGGGTGGAGATCGCCCGCGCGGTCGCCGCCGAGCCCCGGCTGCTGCTGCTCGACGAACCGGCCGGCGGGCTCGGCCCGGAGGAGGCGCTGGCCCTGTCGGGCCTGATCAGGGACCTGCACCGGGCCACCGGCCTGACGGTCGTGGTGGTCGAGCACCACATGGAGTTCGTGCTGGGCCTGTGCGGGCGCATCGTCTGCCTCGACCTCGGCCACAAGATCGCCGACGGGCCGACGCACGTGGTGCGCCGCGACCCGGCCGTGATCGCGGCCTGCCTGGGGGCACGATGAGCGGCCTGGAGGTCGGCGGGCTGCGCGCCGGATACGGGGCCGTGCGGGTGCTGCACGGCGTCGACCTGGTGGCGGGGGAGCGGGAGGTCGTCGTCGTGCTCGGGCCCAACGGGGCCGGGAAGACGACGCTGCTGCGGGCGCTGTCGGGGCTGGTGGCGGCCCGGGGTGTGGTCAGGGTCGGCGGCACGCCGGTCCTCGGGCTCGCCCCCGAGGAGATCGCGCGCCGGGGAGTCGGGCACGTGACGGAGGAACGCGGCGTGTTCAAGCCGCTGACCGTCGAGGAGAACCTGCGGGCCGGGGCGTTCGCGCGGCCGTGGCCGCGCCGGGGCGTCGACGACGACCTCGCGCGCGTGTTCACCTACTTCCCGGTGCTCCAGGCGCACCTGCGCCAGCCCGCCGGCACCCTCAGCGGCGGCGAGCAGGGCCTGCTCGCGATCGGGCGGGCGCTGATGGGACGGCCGAAGGTGCTGCTGCTCGACGAGCCGTCGCGCGGCCTGTCTCCCGGGCTGACCGGCCGGCTGTTCCAGACGCTCGCGGCCGTCGCGGGGCGCGAGGGCGCAACGATCGTGGTCGCTGAGCAGCACGCGCGGGCCGCCTCCCTGGTCGCGCACCGCGTGCACACCCTCGACGGCGGGCGGCTGGCCGCATGATCGGGCAGGTCGTCCACGGGCTCGGGTCCGGCGCGGTCTACGCGGCGCTCGCGCTGGCGCTGGTGCTCGTCCACCGGTTCACCGGCGTGGTCAACTTCGCGCAGGGCGAGCTCGCGATGGTGTCGGCCTACGTGGCGTGGCAGCTCGTCGAGGCCGGGTTGTCCTACTGGGTGGCGTTGCCGCTCACCATGGTCGTCGCGTTCGCCGCGGGCGCGCTGGCGCAGCGGCTCGTCATGCGGCGGGCCGGCGACGCGGCGCTGATCATGACGATCGGCCTGTACGTCCTCGTCCACGCCCTGGCCGCGCAGATCTGGACCTCGGCGCTGCGCGCCTTCCCCGACCCCTTCCCCGGCGGGCCGCTCGGGGTCGCCGGCCCGCTGGCCGTGGTGGGGGCCGTGCTCGCGCTGCTCTACCTGGTGATCCGGCACAGCGGCGCGGGGCTGACGCTGCGCGCGGTCGCCGCCGACCCCCGGGCGGCCCGCCTGGCGGGCATCCGCGTCGGCCGGGTGCACGCCCTCGGCTGGGGGCTGGCCGCCGTCGCGGGGGCGGCGTCGGGCGTGCTGGTCGCGCCGGTGGTGTTCCTGGAGCCGGGCATGATGGGCGACGCCCTGGTCTCGGCGCTGGCCGCCGCGGCGGTCGGCGGGTTCGCCAACCCCGTCGCGGCCGTCGCGGGCGGGCTGCTGATCGGGGTGGCCGAGACGCTGGCCGGCACCTACCTGTGGGCCGACCTGCGCGTGGTGGTGCCGCTCGCGGTCCTGCTGGCGCTGCCGGCGGTCCGCGCCGCCGGGCTCACCCGGGTGCGGGCATGACGGCGGAACCGCGCACGGGCACCGGGCACCGCCGCCCGGCCGTCGGGCAGTACGCGGGCGACCGGCGGCGGGCCTGGCCCTACCCCCGGACCGCGCTCGCCATGGCCGCCGCCGCTGCCGCGGCGGTGCCGTTCCTGGTGCCGCCCTATCCGCTGTACCGGGTGACGCTCGTGCTGGTCTACGTCGTGGCGCTGCTCGGGCTCGACCTGGTGACCGGGCACGGCGGGCTGATCTCGCTGGGCCACGGCGCGTTCTTCGGCGTGGGCGCCTACACCGCCGCGATCCTGCTCGCCGCCGGGGCGCCCTACCCGGTCACGCTCCCGGCGGCCGGGCTGGTCGCCTACGGGCTCGGGCACGCCTTCGGACGCCCGGCGGTCCGGCTGAGCGGGCTCTACCTGGCGGTCGTGACGTTCGCGGTGGCGGTGGCCGTACCGCCGCTGATCAGGCGGCTGGCCCCGGGCGGCGCGATGGGGCTGCCGGCGCGCACCCCGGGCGCGCCCTCCTTCACCGGCCTCGACGACGACCAGTGGGTCTACCTGCTCGTGCTCGCCGTCACGGCGGCCGCGTTCGCGCTGACGCGGGTGGTGATCCGGTCGACCGCCGGGCGGGCGCTGGCCGCGCTGCGCGCCGACGCGGGCGCGGCCGAGCTCCTCGGGATCCGGCCCCCGGCCACCCGGGCGCACGCCTTCGCCTGGTCGGCCCTGTACGCGGGCGTGGCCGGCTGCCTGTTCACCTGGACGACCGGCTTCGTCGCCCCCGAGTCGTTCACCGTCACGTTGTCGATCACCCTGCTGGCCGGGCTCGTCATCGGCGGCCTCGGCACCGTGCCGGGCGCGGTGATCGGCGCGGTCGTGGTGGCCTTCCTGCCCGCGCCGGGCCTGGTCTCCGGCCTGGCCCTGATCGTCGTGCTGGCGGTCGCGCCCCACGGGGTGACCGGGCTGGCGCGGCGGCTGCCATCGTTCCTCGGGAAGGACCGCGCGTGAGACGGCTCGCCCTCGTGGCCCTGCTGCTGGTGTCCGCCTGCCGGGTGACCTCGGCCGAGGTGGTCGTCGGCGGCCCGCCCGCGTGCGCCGGGCAGCACGCCGACGGGCTCACGCCCACGACGGTGCGGGTGGGCGGCGTCTACCCGCTGTCGGGCCCGGCCTCGGCCTACGGCGCGGTCGCGCAGGGGGCGGCGGCCTACTTCGCCTGGGCGAACGCGCGCGGCGGCGTGGCCGGACGCCAGGTCGAGTTCCTGGTCCGCGACGACGGCTACCAGCCCGCCCGCGCGGTCGAGGAGGCGCGGCGGCTGGTCGACTCCGACCGGGTCTTCGCGCTGTTCCAGACGCTCGGCACCCCGTCGACGGCCGCCGTGCGCGCCTACGCCGACCGGCGCGGGGTGCCGCAGCCGTTCGTCGCCTCCGGCGCCTCCGATTGGGGCGACGCCGCCCACCCGTGGACGATCGGCTTCCAGCCCACCTACGCCGCCGAGGCCCGCGTCTACGCCCGCCACCTGCTCCGCACCCGCCCGCACGCCACGGTCGCGGTGCTCTACCAGAACGACGACTTCGGCCGCGAACTCCTGACCGCCTTCGAGGACGCCGTCGCCGGGACGGGCGTCCAGGTGGTGGCCCGGCGCGGCTACGAGGTGATGGACGCCGACGTCCAGGCCCAGATGGCGGGCCTGGCCGCATCGGGGGCCGGGGTCTTCCTCAACGTCGGCACGCCCAAGTTCGCCGCCCAGGCCCTGGCCGCCGACGCCGCGATGACGACGTGGAACCCGCTCCACCTGCTCAACGGCGTCGCCAACACGCCCTCGCTGGTCGCCGGGGTCGGCCCGGCGGCGCTGCGCGGCGTGCTGACGACCGGCTTCTACAAGGACCCGGTCGCCTGGGAGGACGACCCCGACGTGCGGACCTTCGCCGCCGCCGTCCGGCGGCACGTCCCGGACGCCGACCCGGCGAGCTCGCAGGTGATGTTCGGCTGGACGTCGGCGGCGGCCTTCGCGGCGGCGCTGGAACGGATGGAGTGCCCGTCGCGGGAGGGCCTGATGGCGGCCGCCCGCGACCTGCGCGACGTCGAGATCGGCACCCTGCTGCCGGGCATCACGGTCTCGACCGGCCCCGGCGACCCCTACCCCGTGGAGGACCTGCGGGTGTTCCGGTTCGGCGACTCGGGGTGGGAAGCGGTTTAATCGGGTTTGCGATGTCTCACATTCACGTTGACCGTAAAACCCTGGAGGCGGGCGCGGTCTACCGCAACCTGCTCGTGTCGTCGACCGGCCTGACCCCCGACGAGCCGACGACCGTGACGACCGGCTGCGGGATCGAGGCGCCCTACGCGCTGACGTCGGTCCGGCCCGAGAGCGTGACGTGCCTGCCCTGCCGCGAGCACGCCGCCGCCGAGCACCTGCGCTACGCCGACCAGGTGGAGCGCCTGAGCCGGATGACCGGATCGGTCCTCGCCCCCGCCGACGCCGACCGGGCCGCCGCGTGGGCGCGCGACACGGCCCGGAAGTTCGCGAACTGAGCCGCGCAGCCCGGCGGTTTCATGGTGATCATGTGATGATCAGCGGCGATTCGGGGAGACGCGGTGGTTGACCGGTTGTTGTTCGACGTCGGCGACGACGCCGCTTTCGCCTGCCCGCCCGACCCGCCCGACCTCCGGTGGTACCTGGAGGACTACCGGCGGGTCCCCTACGGCGTGGGCGCGGCCCGGGGCGCCGAGGTCGCCGCCGGGCTCGCGGCGTGGGGCGAGGCGCTGTTCGCCGCCCTCTTTGCCGACGACGACCGGCGGGCGGCGTACGAGGCGGCGCGGGACTCCGGCGGCCCGGTCGAGCTGGTGATCCGGGGGCCCGCCGACGACGTGCCGTGGGAGCTGCTGCGCGACCCCGAGCGCGGCCGGTATCTGGTCCTCGACCAGGTCGGCGTGGTGCGCGCCGCACCCGGGACCGAACCCGGCGAACCGGTCGCGGCGCCCGGCGAGCGGCTGCGCGTGCTCGCCGTGTTGTCGCGGGGCGACCAGGCGATCGTCACCCGCCCGCTGCTGGAGCGGCTCGGCGGCGACGTCGACCTCGTCGTGCTGCGCCCGCCCACCGTGGCCCGGCTCCGCGAGGCCGCCGAGGGGTTTCACGTCGTGCACTTCGACGGCGGCGGCCTGCCCGGACCGGCCGGCGAGGTCGCCGGCGCGCTCGCGGCCGCCGACGTGCCGCTCGTGGTCGCCAACGCCTGCCCGCCCGAGGCCGCCGCCGCGCTGGCCGAGGTCGCCGGGTCGGTGGTGGCGCTGCCCCACCGCCTCGACGCGGCCGCCGCCGCCGACTTCCTGTCCTGCCTGTACGGCCGCCTCATCGCCGGCGACACCGTCACCGCCGCCGTGACGGCCGGCCGCGAACGCCTGGCCGAACGGCCCGACCGCCCGAGCCTGCGGGGCCCGCTGCGCCTCGACGACTGGCTGGTCCCCGTCCACCACCTGCGCCGCGACACGCGCTTCCCCGACCTGCTCGACCCCAAGAGCGACCCCGCCGCCGGCCGGGAGACGTTCGTCGGTCGCGACGACCTGTTCCACGCGCTCGAAGAGCACCTCCACGACCGCCGGGCCGCCGTGCTGCACGGGCCTCCGGGGATCGGGAAGACCGCGCTGGCCGAGGCGTTCGGCCGCTGGTGGGCCCGCACCGGCGGGGCCGAGCCCGGCGGCGTGGTCCGGCACGCCGCCGCCGGCCCCGATGCGGTCGTCGCCGCCCTCGGCCTGCCCCACCTGGGCGCCGAGTTCGCCCGCGCGGGTCGTGAGCGGCGCCGCGCGATGGTGCGCGAGCTCCTCGCCGAACGGCGGCTGCTGCTGATCCTCGACGGCCTCGACACCCTCGGCGACGCCTTCGACGACGACGGGCCCGCCGCGCTGCGCGACCTGGTGGCCGACGTCGCCGGGTCGGCGTGCGGCGCGGTGCTGGTCACCAGCCGCACCCCGGAGACCCGGCTCGGCGACCTGCCCCGGATCGAGGTGGCCGGGCTGGGCTCCGAGGACGCCACCGGCTACGCCGACCGGCTGCTCGCCCCGCTCCCCGGCGCGGCGGCGCGCCGCCAGCGGTGGCTCTTCTCCGACCTGATGGCGGCCCTGGCCGGGCACCCCCTCGCCATGCGGCTCACCCTGCCCCGGCTGGCCGACACCGATCCCGAGGAGCTGCTCGACGCCCTCCGCCACCGGGGGCTCGGCCGCGACCTGCTCGGCGCGGGCGTGCACCACGCCCTCACCTACCTGTCGGCCGACGAGCGGCGGCGGCTGGGCGCCGCGGCCCTGTTCCCCGGCGTGGTGATCACCGACGTGCTGGCCGTGTTGTCGCGGTTCTGGTCGGCCCCCGACGCCTTCCGCGGCCTCGGCCCGGCGGCCTGGCGCGCCGAACTCGACCGCGCCGTCGGGACCGGGCTGCTCACCCGGGTGCGCGTCAGCACCGAGACCGCCCAGGGCCTGGGCACCGGCCCGGCGATGGCGATGGCCCTCGGCATGTACGCCGTCCACCCCGCCCTGCGCCCCTACCTGGTCGAGGAGTGGCGGGCCGCGGGTCAGCGCACGTTCGACCAGGAGTACGCCACCACCCGGTTCGCCCTCCTGGAGTCGGCCGCCGAGTTCGCCGAACGGCTGCACCGGCAGCTCGCCGAGGGCGACGCCGAACTGGCCGACCGGGTGCTGGGCGTCCAGTACGACAGCCTGGCCGGGGTGTTCGGCGCGGCCCTCGACGGCCGCCAGTGGGGCACCGCGCAGCGCATCGCGACGGTGCTCGCCACCCGCTGGTCGGGCGACCTCGACGAGGACGCGCGGCGGTGGACCGCCCGGGGCCGCCGCGCCCTGGAGTTCGCCGGCGGCATCGCCCCGGCCCTCGACGGCCCCGCCGGGGAGTTGTGGTTCTTCCTGGTGGCCGGCGACGCCGAGCGCCACCTCGCCACCGGCCGCCTGGAGGACGCGGGCCGCGCCTACCGCGACCTGCTCGCCGCCCTGCCGCAGCGGCCCCCCGGCGCGCAGCTGGCCGCCGTCCAGCACCAGCTCGGGCGGGTGGCCGAGGAGCGGGAGGACTGGGACGACGCCGAGGAGTGGTACACGACCGCCCTGGCCACCGGCGAGGAGATCGACTACCGGCCCGTGACGGCCGGCAGCTGCCACGGCCTCGGCCGGGTGGCCTTCGAACGCGGGCGGCTCGACGAGGCCGACCGCTGGTTCCGCCGGTCGCTGGACGCCAACGGGCGTCTCGGCGACCGGCGGATGACGACCGCCACCTGCCGCCAGCTGGTCCGCGTCGCCGTGGCGCGGGGCGACGCGGACGCCGCGATCGACTGGCTCGTGCGCTGCGTCGCCCCGGCCGGGCCGGGCGAGATCGCCGGCCGGTGGCGGGAGATCACCGGCGAGCCCGTCCCGCCGCTGATCCGCGACCTGGTCGAGGAGGAGGGCGGCTGACCTACGCGGGCGGCGGGACCTGGTACTCCTTGGCCAGGTCGGAGATCGCGTGCTCCTTGAAGATCACCGACCCGCCGATCGCGGCCTTGTCGGGCTTCACGATGTACGTCGACAACGACGCCGGCTTGTCGTAGACCGAGAAGTCCTGCGGGGTGCCGCCGAAGCCGCCGTCCCAGGCCGTCTGGGTCCGGTGGGCCTTGATGATGCCTTCCCTGCTCAGGTCCTTGGCCGCGCAGGCGGCCTTGAGGGTGTCGCCGATGATGACGGCCTGCGTGTATCCCGAGGCCACGCCGCTGTCGAGGGGCTGGCCGGGGAACTTGGCCTCGTAGTCCTTGATGAGCTTCTCGTACACGGGGAGCGGGGCCGAGATCGGCGCCCCGGCCGTGGCCACGTAGTAGTCCTTGAGCAGCGCGGGCGCGGCGGGCGTCTCGAGGAGCAGCGGGCTGTAGGCCGAGTTGCTGCCGACGAAGGGCACGTCGAGGCCCGAGGCGAGCGCCACGCCGACCAGCGAGGCGGCCTGGCGGGGGCCGACCGAGACCAGGATCGCGTTCACGCCGGCCTTCTTGAACGCGGTCGCCTGCGCGGTCATGTCCTGGTCGGTGGCCTTGATCTTCTGCTCGACCAGTTCGAGGCCGACCTTCTGCGAGGCGAACTTCGAGCCGTTGAGCGCGCTCTCGCCGTAGTCGCCCTCGAAGTACAGGTGCCCGATCTTGTCGCCCGGCTTGAGGCCCTTCTCCTTCGTCAGGAAGTCGACCGCGTTGATCATGTCGACGTCGTAGGTGGTGCCGGTGACCTGGATCGCGTCGCTGCCGAGCAGGCTGGTCGCCCACGCGTTCGGCAGCGTGAGGATCTTGTCGGCGGTGATCTTCTCCTTCAGCGCCGTCACCATCGGCGAGCCGATGAACTGCGGGATCGCGGCGGTGCGCGGCGCGACCTCCGCGTAGGCCGCCATCGCCTTCTGGACGTCGTACCCGTGGTCGCGGACCACCGTCTCGATGGTGCGCCCGCAGATGCCCCCGGCGGTGTTGAGCTGCTCGAAGTACATCTGCTGGGCCTGCGTGACGCTCTTGCCGAGCGAGGCGTAGGGCCCGGTCAGGTCGGTCAGCAGGCTCAGCGTGATGGTGGTCTCGGTGACGCCCGCGCCGGTCTTCACGCCGTCGCCGCCCGTCGCGGTGGCCGGGGCCGCCCCGCCGGTGGCCTTGTCGCTGGCGCAGGCCGACACGGCGAGCGCCAGGGCCGCGATGACGACCGCGGCCTTCCTGTCAGGGGACATGCGGACTCCTGGTTTCTGGTGAGGGGGAGGAGAGGGGCAGCCGCAGGCGCGGCGGTCTCAGGCGGATCTTCCTGATCAGCCCGAGGAGGCCGCCCGGCAGGAAGAGCACGACCGTCACGACGGCCGCGCCGTAGAGGATGCGGGCGGCCTCGGCCGGGGAGACGCCCCCCGGCGTCCCCGGGGCGGCCACCAGCGGGATCGAGTCGCTGTACTTGGTGAGCAGCTGCGGCAGCAGGGAGACGAACAGCGCGCCGAGGACCGCGCCGCCGACCGAGCCCAGCCCGCCGATGACGATCATGGCCAGGTAGTCGAGCGACAGCAGCACGCCGAAGTACTCGGGCACGGTCCGCTGGAAGACCAGGGCGAGCAGGACGCCGGCGAGGCCGCCGTACATGCTGGAGAGCACGAAGACCCCGGCCCGGTAGCGCGCGACCGGCACCCCCATCACGCCGGCCGCGATCTCGTGGTCGCGGATGGTGTTCATGGCCCGGCCGGGACGGCCCTTCAGCACGCCCCGCGCGAAGACCATCGACAGCGCCACCAGCGCCAGGCCCAGGAACCACAGGCGCTCCAGCGTCCCGAAGGGCACCTGGAGCACGATCAGCTCCGGGGTGTCGCCGAACGAGAAGCCGAACAGGTCGAGCTCCGGCACCGCCCGGCCGTTGAAGCCGCCGGTCAGGTGCTCGGCGTTGAACAGCACGTGCTGGCCGCCGAAGATCAGCGCGAACGTGGCGATGCCCAGGTACGCCCCCTTCAGCCGCCCCGCGATGGGACTGAACAGCCCGCCCGCGACGCCCGCGACGACGACCGCGAGCACCGCCGCCAGCCCGGTCGGCAGGCCCAGCCCGCCCAGCCGGGCGGTGGGCTCGGCCGAGAAGAAGACGTACGCGTAGGCCCCCACCGCGAGGAAGAACGCGTGCCCCATCGACAACTGGCCCGTGGCCCCGGTCAGCAGGTTGATGCCGATCGCGCCGATGGCCGCCGACATCGCGAACAGCCCGGTCTGCAGCCAGAACCCGTCGAGGTAGAACGGCACCAGGAAGAGCACCGCCGTGAGGCCGGTCCAGGCGAGGTACCTATACACGGGCCAGCTCCTTCGTCCCGAACAGCCCGGCGGGCCGGATGAGCAGGATGACGAGCATCACCAGGAACGGCGCCACGTCGCCGATGCCGCGGCCGAGGAAGGCCATGTCGTTCTGGTAGCCGCTCATCATCGACTCGGTCACGCCGATGATCAGGCCGCCGACCAGCGCCCCCGTGGTCGAGTCGAGCCCGCCGAGGATCGCGGCCGGGAACGCCTTCAGCGCGACCAGCGAGGTGCTGCGGTCGAGGCCGGGGGTGGGGAAGACGCACAGGAACAGCGCGGCCACCGCCGCCAGGCCGCCCGCCACCGCCCACGCGCTCATCGACACCCGGCCGAGCCGCACCCCCATCAGCGCGGCCGTCTCGGCGTCCTCGGCGGCGGCGCGCATCGCGACGCCCCAGCCGGTGTACTTGAACGCCAGCAGGAACGCGGTGATCAGCGCCGCCGCCGTCACCAGCGCCACGATCCGGGTCTCGGCCAGGGTCACCCCGCCGAACCGCACCACCTGGCTGCCCCAGGGGTCGCCCATGGCCAGCACGTCGGTGCCGATCTGCCGGGTCAGCTCGGTCGTGATCACGATGTCGACGCCGATCGTGACGATCGCGAGCACGCTGTGGGAGGCGACGTTTGCCCGCCGGATCACCAGGAACTCGATGGCCGCCGCGACCAGCGCCGCCGCCGCGACGCCGATCAGCAGCGCCGCCCAGAAGCCCACCAGCGGCCACAACCGGGCGATCAGGTAGCCGCCCGCGAGCAGCAGCGAGGCGTGCGCGAAGTTCACCACCTCGGTCGCCTTGAAGATGACGACGAAGCCGAGCGCGATGAGCGCGTACACGGCCCCGATGGAGATCCCGTTGACGAGCAGCTCCACGAACGTGGTCACGTGCCCTCCGTCCCGAGGTAGGCGCCGATGACGGCGGGGTCGGCCTGCACCTCGGCGGGGGTGCCGTCGGCGATGCGCCGGCCGAAGTCCAGGACGGTGACCCGGTCGGCCAGCCGCATGACCATGCCCATGTCGTGCTCGACCAGCACGATCGAGATGCCGAGGCTGTCGCGCACCGAGAGGATGAGCTCGGCCATCTCCTGGCGTTCGCCGCTGTTCATCCCGGCCACCGGTTCGTCGAGCAGCAGCAGCCGGGGCTCCATGCACAGGGCGCGGGCCAGCTCCACCCGCTTCTGCACGCCGTAGGGCAGCAGCCCGACCGGGAACGCGAGCTTGCCGGTCAGCCCGACGAACTCGGCGATCTCGGCCACCCGCGCGGTGTGCCGCCGCTGCTCGCGCCGGGCGTTCGGCAGCCGCAGCCCGGCCGAGACGAACCCCGACGAGGTGAGCCGGTGGCGGCCCAGCATGAGGTTGTCGTGGACGGGCAGCCGGGGCGACAACGCGATGTTCTGGAACGTGCGGGCCACGCCCAGCGCCGCGATGCGGTGCGGCCTCAGCGTGGTGAGCTCGGCGTCGCCGAACCTGACCGAGCCGGAGGTCGCCTTGTAGACGCCCGACAACACGTTGAAGCAGGTCGACTTGCCGGCCCCGTTGGGCCCGATGACGGCGTGCACGGTCCCCGGCGCCACGGTGAAGCTGACGGCGTCGAGGGCGGTGAGCCCGGCGAACCGGACGGTCACGTCGCGGACTTCGAGCGGTTCCATACCGTCCGGTTGGTATGCCGTCGTCATACTACGACCACCTCGACAGGGTGCGCGTCTCGAGCGCGCCCTCCACGGCGTCGCCGATGCCGAGGTAGCGGCGGCGCACCTCGTCGCTCTCCCTGAGCTCGGCGGCGGTCCCTTCGAGGACCACCTCGCCGACCTCCAGGACGTAGGCGTGCGAGGCCAGCGACAGGGCCATCGCCACGTTCTGCTCCACGAGCAGGACCGAGGTGCCCAAACTGTTGATCTCCTTGATCGTCTCGGTGATGCGGGCGGCCGTCAGCGGGGCCAGCCCGAGAGTGGGTTCGTCGAGCAGCAGCGTCGTCGGCCCGGCCATCAGCGCCCGCCCGATGGCGAGCATCTGCTGCTCGCCGCCCGACAGCAGCCCGGCCCGCTGCCGCGCGCGCTCCTTCAGCACGGGGAAGAGCTCGGTCACCTGGTCGTGCGCCGTGGCGTAGTCGCGGCGCGTGCGGCCCAGGCCGCCCGCGCGCAGGTTCTCCTCCACGGTCATCCGGGCGAACACCCGGCGTCCCTCGGGCACCTGCACGACCCCGCGGCCCACCACCGAGGCGGCGTCGAGCCCGGTCAGTCGCTGCCCGCCCAGGGTCACGACGCCCTGGCAGCCGCCCCGGTGGAAGCGGAGCGTGCCGGAGATCGCCCGGAGCAGGGTGGACTTGCCCGCGCCGTTCGCCCCGAGCACGGCGACGATCGACCCGGACGGCACCCGCATGGACACCCCCCGCAGCGCCCGCACCGGCCCGTAGCCCACCACCAGATCGCTGACAGCGAGATCGGCCATGACGTGTTTCCTCCATGAGCGTCGGTGCTGCACACCAAACCCCGCGCTCGCACGGCCGTCCAGAGCACACGGTGAAGTCGCGACCCCTGCCCACTCATGACGCGACCCGGTTGTGCAACCGCACAACGGCGTGTCACGAAACGAAACCGAACCTTGTTCCGGAACGGGGCTGGTGGCAGTTTGGGGAGATGCGCTCCCTGACGCAGTCCAACCACGACGCGGAGGTCCGTGAGCTGCTGCGCGGCGCGGCCGGGGCCCTGCTGGCCCGGCTCCCCGAGCTGACCGACGAGCTGGTGACGCGGGTCCGCGGCGGCGACGAGGCCTACTGCACGTTCGTGCCCGCCGACGACCACTGGCAGAGCACCCGCGAGGGCCTGCGCATCGGCATCACCACGATGCTCCAGGACCGGCACGAACGCCGCGACCTCCCTTTCACCGAGTCGATGGCCCGCCGCCGCGCCGAGCAGGGCCTCCCGGTCGACTCCCTGATGCGCATGTACCGGCTGGCCGCGCAGGTGATGTGGTCGGCCATCGTCGACTACGTCGAACGCGAGCAGCCCGAGCGCATCGGCGTGCTGGTCAGGGTGGCCACCCACGTGTGGCACGCCATCGACCGGCAGGCGCTGGTCGCCGGCAACACCTACCGCAGAAGGGAGCAGGAGCTGCTCGGCCGCAACCACGAACGCGTGAACGCGCTGCTGGACGCCCTCCTCGACGGCACCGCCGACGCCGGCGTCGTGCGCGGCGCCTCGGCCGCCCTCGACCTGCCCGAACGGGCCCGCTTCGCGGTCGTGACGGTGCGCTTCCCGATCCGCCACGACCACGAGGGCACGCGGCTGCCCGACAAGATCGGCCAGATGCGCTTCATGTGGCGCATGCGGACCGGTCACGAGGTCGGCGTGGTCGCCCTGGGCGACGCCTCGCTCGACGACCTGACCGAGGCGCTGCGCCTGGTCGTCAGCGGCGTGGCCGGGGTGAGCCCGGTGGTGGAGAGCCTGGTCGACCTCGGCGACGCCCACCGCCTGGCCGAGCTCGCCATGCGCACCTGCGCCGACGCCGGCCCCGAGATCGCCCGCCTCGACCAGCGGCTCGCCACCGTGCTGGTCATCTGCCAGCCCGAGTTGTCGGGCCACCTGGTCGGGGGAGTGCTGGGGCCGCTGCTGGCGCTGGAGGGCGCCGACCGCGACGTGCTGCTGACGACGCTGGAGACCTGGTTGCTCTGCGAGGGCTCGGCCGCCCGCGCGGCCGGGCGCCTCTACTGCCACCGCAACACGATCATCAACCGGATCCGCCGCGTCGAGCAGCTCACCGGCCGCTCGTTGTCGCGTCCGCGCGACATCGTCGACCTCACCCTCGCCTTGGACGCCGTGCGCCTCTTACCCCTCTGATGGAGAGCGCTCTCCGCTAAAGTGGCGGATATGAGGGAAGATCGGGTGGCTTCGCCCACGCTGGAAGACGTGGCACGGGCCGCCGGGGTCTCCCGCGCGACGGTATCCCGGGTGATCAACGGCATCCGCAACGTCGACCCGTCGATCCAGGAGGTGGTCCGCCGGGCCATCGCCGAGGTGGGCTACGTCCCGAACCGGGCCGCCCGCCAGCTCGTCACCGGCAAGACCGGCTCGATCGCCCTGATCGTCTCAGGCGCCGGCCAGTTCTTCGCCCGCGTCTTCACCGACCCCTTCTTCGGCCGCGTCGTCGAGGGCATCAGCGGGCACCTGCGCCCGCTCGGCGTCCACCTGGTGCTGATGCTGGCCGAGGCCGCCGACGCGCGGGCCCAGGTGGTCGACTACGTCCGGCAGGGCCACGTCGACGGGGCGATCCTGGTCACCACCCACGCCGACGACCCCCTCCCGGCGATGCTGGCCGAGTCGGGCACCCCGGTCGTCCTGTTCGCCCGCCCCGACCAGCCCATTCCCATCTCGTACGTCGACCTCGCCCACGGCGCCGGCGCGCGCATGGCCGCCGACCACCTGGTCGCGCGCGGTTGCGAACGGGTCGCCACCATCTCGGGCCCCCTCGACGTGCTCGCCTCGATGGAGCGCCTGTCGGGCTTCCGCGAGGCGATGGCCCGCCACGGGCACGCCTACGTGCCGAGCGTGGCAGGCAACTTCACCAAGGAGAGCGGCGAACAGGCCATGGCCCGGCTGCTGGAGGAGCACCCGCGCATCGACGGCCTGTTCGTCGCCAACGACCTGATGGCCCAGGGAGCCCTGGAGGTCGCCGCCGCCCGGGGCCTGCGCATCCCGGGCGACCTGCGGGTCGTCGGCTTCGACGACAGCACCGCCGCGCTGGCCTGCCGCCCGCCGCTGACGACCATAAGGCACCCGGTCGAGGACATGTCGGCGGAGATGTCGCGGCTCCTGCTGACCCAGATCGAGGACCCCTCGCGCCGCCCGAAGTCGGTCATCTTCGAGCCGGAACTGGTCGTCCGCGAATCGGCCTAGCGGAACAGCCGCGCCGGGACCGCGTCGGCGATGGCCCGGTAGCCCGCCGGGTTGAAGTGCAGGTGGTCGCCCGTGTCGTAGGCCGGGAGCAACCGGCGCGGGTCGGCCGGGTCACGCGTGACCTTGTCGACGTCGATCACCGCCTCGAAGACGCCGCTCGTGCGGATCCACTGGTTGACCCGCTGCCGGGTGGCCTCGCGCAGTCCGGCCGGGTCGTCGTAGCCGGTGTTGCCGCCGAAGGCGGTGATCGTGGCGCCGTACACGCGGATGTCCTGGGCCTGCGCCCGGACGGCGATCTGCTCGTAGGCGGCGATCAGGTCGGCGGCGACCTGGGCCTGGGCGGCTTCGCTCGCCTCGGCGGTGCCGATGTCGTTCACGCCCTCGAAGACCAGCAGCCAGGCCACGCCGCTGGTCGCCAGCACGTCGCGGTCGAGGCGGGCCAGCAGGTTCGGGCCGAGGCCGTCGTTGAGCACCCGGTTGCCGCCCGCCGCCTGGTTCAGCACCGGGACGCCGCGCAGCCGGTCGGCCAGCACGTCGGGCCAGCGGTCGTTCCCGTTCGTCGTCGATCCGCGCCCGTCGGTCAGCGAGTCGCCGACGACGACGAGGGCGCGGGCGTCCGAGACGGTCTCGACGCCGCTGAGGAAGTACCAGTGGTCGGTCGGCGTCGCCCCCGGCAGGTCGGTGGCGGCGACGTGGTCACCGGCGAGCAGGTGCGAGGTCGTGCGCGACCCCGGGTGGGAGGTCACCAGGTTGGAGGCCTGCCCCTGCGCCAGGTACATGGTGACCGTGAGGTTGGTCCCGGCGGCGACCGGGAAGTTCAGCGGGTCGGAGACGGCCTGCGCGCCGACCGGCACGCTGACCGAGGTCCGCCCCTGGAAGGTGACCGGCCGCGACGACCCGGGCCTGATCGCGGCCACCCCCGCCTGCCCGTTCGCCGGCAGCGCGACCGCGACCTTGGTGACGGGCAGCGCGACGCCGCCGAACGCGTTGGAGAACCGCAGCCGCACCTGCCGGCCTCCCGCCGTGACCCGGACGGTCTGCCGCAGCGTCGTGTCGTCCATGACCAGGTTCTCCTGGGTGAACGGCGCCGGGGGCAGGTTGTGCGGCTCGGTGAGCTGCGGCATCGACGTCCAGGTGTGCACCCAGTCGGGACGCCCCTGGCCGAGGGCGGGCGTCACCCCCAGCAGCGCGACGGCGAGCACCGTCACGACCAGTAACCGGACACGCTTCATCAAGGAACCTCCCGCTCGTCTGGGTGGCGCAGACCGCCGGGAGCGTTCTTGTTCGGCCCGCGGGAGGCCCCAGTGTCAAGGGCGGGCGGACGGCCCGTCAAACACCGCCGTCAAGCGCCGAGGTCGCCGCCGAAAGGTTCATCAGGGCTCGCGCCCGGGGCTCGGCCACGGGTTCGGCTTGCAGCCCCGCAGGGAGATCGTCTGCTGCACCATGACCGGGGCCGCGCGCCCCCGGCCGGGGCAGTCGCGGTGGCCGTGCCCGAGGCCGTGGCCGACCTCGTGGCTGATGACGTACTTCCGGTAGAGCTCCAGGTCCTTGTACGTATCGGCGCCGAAGGCCCAGCGGCGCGCGTTGATGACCGCCCGGTGCCCGTTCCAGCAGGACAACTGGCCGAAGGTGCGCAGCGGCAGGCACTCGCGGTTGGTCGTACCGGGAGTGGCGAGCGAGACCCGGAGCCGGGCCGCCCCCTTGGACACCCGCTCGAACCGCCCCCACCCGCGGGGGTCGTTCAGGATCTCGTGGACGGCCGCCGCGAACTCGTCCACGTCGAAGGGCAGCCCCTTCTCGACCTCAACCATGTACTTGATCACAGGGGCCTTGCCCGAGCGGGCCTCGGCCCCGCCGGCGGCGACGCGGTACTTCCCGGAGCCCTTCTCGGGCACCTTGACCTTCTTCGGCGGCGGCGGCGTGGGAGCAGGCGGCGGAATGTAGGGCAAGGTCGCGCGCGGCGAGGCCGGCGGCGGCGGTGGCACGGTCCCGACTTGGGCCACGGGCTGCGGGACCTCTTCGGAGGGCAGCGCGAAACCCCAGGTCACCGCGCAGACCACGACGATCCCGGCCCCCGCGAACAGGACACGGTGGTTCACGACCCTCCCAAAACGAACTGAACGTGATCATACGGGAGGAGATCATCCGCACAGTTACGGTTGGGGGGTATTGCTCGCCCTTTCTGATGAATCGGGAGCGTACTTCCGATTTCCGAATTACAGTCGAGGGATCGGGAGGCATGGAGGACAGAACGGGTGGAACGTTCCCCAGAGACGATCACCAACGACCTTTTAGCCGTCGTCACCCGAGAGCTCGGATACCGGGAGAAGCCCGGACAGCACACCAAATACGGCGCGTGGTACGCCCAGACCGTCAAGGATCCGCAGTACCGCAACGCCGCATGGTGTGACATGTTCATCGCCTGGGCCGCGGACAAGGCCGGAGTCACCGACTACGTCGGCGCCTTCGCCTGGACGCCCTCACACGCGCGCTGGTTCGAACAGCACCAGGCATGGACGGACGAACCCGAGCCGGGGGCCCTGGTCTTCTTCGACTGGGCGGGCGGCGACGACATCAAGGGCATCGACCACGTCGGCATCGTCGAGAAGGTCGATGGCGGCAAAATTCACACCATCGAGGCCAACGTCGACAAGGTCTGGCTGAAAAGGAAGGTCCGCGACGAGAGCAAGATCGTCGGCTACGGGATTCCCCGGATGGTCAAGCCCGACCTGACGGTCGAACCGGCCGACGTGACCCTGGCCTTACGGCCTGACGCGGTCAGTTCGACCACGAGCCAGGCGGCCGGGGTCGACCCGGTCGCGGCGATGGCGACGGGGGTGCTGGTGGTGGCGGTGGGGGTCAGCCTCATCTTCGGCGGGTTCCATGTGCGCAAGCTCGCCTTCTCGGTCGGGCGCCACCGGAGAGCCGCGCCACCGCCGGAGCCGTCACCGGAACTGCCGCCGCCGTCGGAGGAGCGGCCGCTGGCGGGGGCGGTGGCAATCAGGTCGTCTAGGGCGCCGGGGGAGACGCCGGCACCGCGCCGGCGCTCGCGGCCGTACGCGTAGCCCTCGCTTCGCCACATGCGGTATCCCAAAACGCAGAGCTGTGGCGTGCCAGCCCGTCGCGCGTTCTTCCCGTTGGGAGAGAGGTCAGGAGACGACGGACAGAACGCGCTTGCCGCGGGTGTGGCCCCGCTCGCCGCGCCGGTGGGCCTCTGCGGCCTGGTCGAGTGGGAGGACGTCCTCCACCTCGACGGTCAACGTGCCCTGGTCGATGAGGTCGGCGATGCGGGCCAGTGCGGGGGCGTCCGGTTCGACCAGGAACGGGGTGGCGCGGACGCCGTGTTCGGCGGCGCGCTTCAGCAGCTCGGGTGAGACGCCGGAGGGCACCGCGACGAGCAGGCCGCCGGGTCGCAGGACCCGCAGTGAGCGGGTGCTCGTGTCGTCGTGCTCGTCGCCGACCAGGTCGATGACGACGTCGATGTCGCCGGTCGCCGCCTCGAATCTCGTGGACGTGTAGTCGATCACCTCGTCGACGCCGAGCCCGCGCAGCCACTTGTGGTTGGCGGCGCCGGCGGTGCCGACGACGTACGCGCCCAGATGCCGGGCCAGCTGCACCGCGATGTGGCCCACACCTCCGGCGGCGGCATGGATCAACACGCGCTGCCCCGCTCCCACCCCGGCGGTGTCCACCAGGCTCTGCCAGGCGGTCAGCGCGGCCAGCGGCACGGCCGCGGCCGTCACGTGGTCGACGCTCGACGGCTTGCGGGTGAACTGCCGTGACGGTGCGGTGACGTATTCGGCATACGCGCCGGCCGCACGGGGGAACCACGGCATCCCGTACACCTCGTCGCCCGGCGCCAGCGTGGTCACGCCGAACCCGGCCTCCTCCACCACGCCCGACACGTCCCAGCCCAGGACGAACGGCGGCTCGCCCAGCACCCCGGACATGCCGCCACCGGACCGCGTCTTCCAGTCCACCGGGTTCACCCCGGCCGCGTGCACCCGGACGAGGACCTCGGTGGGCAGCGGTTCGGGCCGGGGTACCTGCACCGGTTCGAGCTTCTCGGGCCCACCGAAGCCGGTCAGGCTGATCGCGCGCATGCTGGACACAGTCGTCTCCCTTGGTTGAACGGGTGGCCGTCGTCCGGCCGACCGCCAGGAAAGCTACCCGCGAGGTGGTAGTGACCTGCAAGGACCATTACTATCCGAAGGGAAGCTTTGGAGGGAGAGCCGGCCGTGGCCGCGAGTTGTGAGACGGGCAAGCACGACCACCACGACGTCTATTCGGCCCTCTGCCCGTGCCGGGAGGTGCTCGACCTGCTGGCCAACAAGTGGTCAGCGCTGGCCATCGGTGCACTCGAAGACGGCCCGCAACGCTTCGGCGAGTTGCAGCGGCTCCTGCAGGGGGTCAGCCCCAAGGTGCTCACCCGCACCCTGCGCCGGCTGGAGGAGACCGGCTTCGTGCGGCGGACGGTCTATCCCGCCGTGCCCCCGCACGTCGAGTACGCCCTCACCGACCTGGGCCGGAGCGTGTCCGTCCCGCTCGCCGGGCTCCGCGACTGGGTTGAAGACCACATCGACGCCCTCCAGTCGGTCTGACCGAGATCGGCTTTCAGCGGGCAGTCCGGGTTCCGGACCGGCCGCTGCCAGTTGTAGATCGTCCTCGCCGGCTACCGGTCACGCCGATTCGGACGGCCGAAGGACTGACATCAAGGTTGTGCCAACGAAGCTCGTAGATCCGAGCGAGGCCTGTCCAGCCTCGGCTGTACGCCCGCGGATGGCCGCATTCCGGTGCTCGGCGCAACCACACCTTCGACCAACGGGCGGCGTTGAACGAAGGCCGTGCGGGAGGGGCTGCCCCGCCCGGAACCTGCGGCTGCCCGACTCACCGCATCCATGGGCGTTCTCCAGCCGGCGCCGCGCCCCATCGAGCCCTGCCCAGGCGGTCCCGCTGCGTCCCGTCCCGGATCCAATCACAGGTCCCGAGCGGACAGCGCCTTTGGCCATACATCGACGAGGCCGGCTCGTGGAGTCCTCCATGAGTACCTGCATGTCGCTTGATCTGGGCCGATGGAGCCTTCGGCAGGGACAGAGGCATCCGCTGCCGCGAGGCGCTCGGATACGCCTGTCACCAACGGGATTCGCGGCATCGTCCAGAGCGATATCCATGGTCATGACCTTCCCGTTGTGCAAGCAGGAGGTCTTCCGGCAGGTGTCGTACTCAGATCTCCGTGACCCGCCCCGCACCGACCCGCAGGCGACGGCTCACCTGCACCGCCTCCAGCATGCGCCGATCGTGCGTGACCAGCAGCAGCGTGCCTGGATAGTGCGCGAGCGCCGACTCCAGTTGCTCGATCGCGGGCAGGTCGAGATGGTTGGTCGGCTCGTCGAGCACGAGGAGGTTGACGCCCCGGGCCTGTAGCAACGCCAGAGCTGCCCGGGTCCGCTCGCCAGGTGACAGGGTCGCGGCCGGGCGCATCACGTGTGCGGCCTTCAACCCGAACTTGGCCAGCAGTGTACGCACCTCGGCGGGCGGCATCGGCGAGACCAGCGCCCCGAAGGCGTCCAGCAACGGCTCGCCTCCCAGGAAGAGTCCCCGTGCCTGGTCCACCTCTCCGACCACCACGCCGGGGCCGAGCGAGGACTGCCCTTCCTCAAGCGGGAGCCGGCCGAGCAGCGCGGCCAGCAACGTGGACTTGCCTGTGCCGTTGGCCCCGGTGATGGCCACCCGGTCGGCCCAGCCGATCTCCAGATCGACGGGACCGAGTCTGAAGGAGCCGCGGCGGGCCACCGCCCCGCGCAGGGTGGCGACGACCGCTCCGGCGCGGGGCGCGGCGGCGATCTCCATCCGCAGCTCCCACTCCTTGCGCGGTTCCTCCGCCACCTCGAGTCGCTCGATCAGCCTTTCCGTCTGCCGGGCCTTGGCGGCCTGCTTCTCGGTCGTCTCGCCCCGGGCGTTCCGCCCGATCTTGTCGTTGTCGCTCATCTTGCGGCGCGTGTTCCTGACGCCCTTTTCCATCCACGCACGCTGGGTACGGGCACGGAGCTCCAACTGGGCGCGGGTCTCGGCGTACTGTTCGTATTGCTGTCTGGCGTGCGTCCGCGCGACCTCGCGCTCGGCCAGGTAGGCCTGGTAGCCGCCGCCGTACAGCCGAACCTGCTGCTGGACCAGGTCGAGTTCGAGCACGCTGGTGACGGTCCGGGCGAGGAACTCGCGGTCGTGACTGACCACCACCGTGCCCGGGCGCAGGCCGGTCACGAACTTCTCCAGCCGGTCGAGCCCGTCGAGGTCGAGGTCGTTGGTCGGCTCGTCGAGCAGGAAGAGGTCGTAGCGGCTCAGCAGCAACGAGGCGAGTCCCGCCCGGGCCGCCTGTCCTCCGGACAGCGAGGTCATCGGCTGGTCGAGGCCGATCGTGAGGCCCAGGTCGGCGGTCACCTGGGCGGCGCGCTCGTCGAGGTCGGCGCCACCCAGCGAGAGCCAGCGTTCCAGGCCCGTGCTGTAGGCGTCCTCGGCGCCCGGCAGACCCTCCACCAGTGCCTGCGTGGCGGCGTCGAGGTCGTGTTGTGCCCGGGCGACGCCGGTACGTCGGGCCAGGAACAGGCCGACGGTCTCGCCCGGCCTGCGCTCCGGCTCCTGGGGCAGATGGCCGACGACCGCCGTGGCCGGGGTGAGGCTGATGCCACCCTGCTCCGGCGTGTCGAGGCCGGCGAGCAGGCGCAGCAGCGTCGACTTGCCCGCGCCGTTGACCCCGACGAGCCCGATGACGTCACCAGGGGCGACCACGAAGTCGAGCCCCGAGAACAGGACCCGCTCCCCGTGCCCGGCCGCGAGATCCTTCACGACGATTGTTGCGCTCATGTCGTGAACGATGGTAGCCGCCATCTCGCGCGCCACCTATCGGTTACCACTGCGGTGACCGTCCTTGGCGGCGACTCCACTGACCAGCCCACCTCATCCAACCCCGACGACAACACGATCGTGGAATGGTGGGTGCGGTACTGCCGCTGTGGAGCGAACGCTATCTCCGGCACGTCCTGAGCGAGTACGAACAGTTCTACGACCGGCACCGCGCCGACCAAGCCCTCGCCCAGGCGGCCCCACTGCTCCTCGTTTCGCATCCGAGAACTGAATCCAAGCAGAACGCGACCTTGACCAGCCGTCGGCGAGACCGACTCGGCGGAATCCTCCAGGAGTACTCACATGCAGCATGAACTCCACGGATGGAATCTTCGGCGGGCACAGTGTGGTGTGCGGAAACTCAGCTGCCGAGATTGACCTGGGGGTTCGTGGCTCGAGCATGATGAGGTCTCGGGCATCCTGCTGACGGTGTCGTGGTCCTCCCTCGAGCTCGTCCTTGGGCGTGTCTTTCAGTTCCTGGTCCTGCTGGTCGCGGTGACCGGGCCAAAGCAGCCGAGATCGTGGTGCTTCGTCATCAGATCGCCGTACTGCGCCGTCAGGTGAACCGTCCCGATCTTCAACCTGGAGATCGGGTCGTGCTCGCGGCCTTGTCGCGGCTGCTTCCCCGCGCGTCGTGGAATGTCTTCTTCGTCACCCCCGCGACCTTGCTGCGCTGGCATCGCGCCCTGGTGTCACGCCGGTGGACCTCGCCGTCCAAATGCCCGGGTCGTCCCTCCACGCGCGCGGACAGCCGGGAAGCGGTGTTGCGCCTGGTTCGGGAGAATCCCACGCGGGGTTACCAGCGCATCAGCAGCGAACTGGCCGGCGTCGGCCTTCGGGTACCGCCCAGCACCGTGCGCGACATCCTCAACAGAGCCGTCCTCAAAACGCAGGCCGAGGGCATCTGGGCGTGTGATCTGTTCCACGTCGACGCCGTGTATCTGAAGCGGCTCTACGTGCTGTTCTTCATCGAGCACACCACCCGCGTGGTCCACGTTGCGGGCGTCACGGCGCATCCGACCGGAACCTGGTCGCTCAACAGCCCGCAACCTGGTCATGAACCTGGGAGAGCAGGCCGAGGACATCAGATTCCTCATTCGTGATCGGGACGCCAGGTTCACCGCTGTCTTTGACGAGTTGTTCACCTCATTCGGCGCCCGCATCATCAAAACACCGGTTCGCGCCCCGCAGGGCAACGCGATTGCCGAGCGTTGGGATGGCGCCGTTCGAAGGGAATGCACCGATCGGCTGCTGATCTACGGTGAAGGCCATCTCCGCAGAGTCCTGCAGGCATACGGACGGCATTACAACCGCACCGTCCTCATCGCGGACGAGGCCGTCGGCGGCCTCAACCACCACATGACCCGGTTCCGCCAAGCGATCTCGATCAGGTCCGCTTGCAACGCCGACAGGTACTCGACGGCCATCAACCAGTACCGGCGGGCTTCATAGACGGAGTGAATAACCGCCGTTCAGGGGCCATATCCGGGTGTTCGCACCCCACAAGGCACGCAGCAGGACTTCCCGGCGTTTGAACCGGTCCGCCACCTGTGCGAACGCCTCATCCAGAGCTGAACGCAGACACCTGGCATCCAACTGTTCTGCCCTGGCCATCGCATGATCTTCAGATCCATCACAACTGGATGGTCACAGCGGTGGCCGTCGCCTTGGCTGATATCCACGTAGTGCTCGTACGCGCGTACGGACAAGCACAGCGAGCCAGTGACGGCTACCTCGTCAAGATCTCACTGCGGCTGCCTACTAGGCAGGGCTTTTGCCAAGCTGCGTTGGGTATTTTTTCGAACCGGACCACCGCCTGATCCGTGGCCGAAAATATGTTTCGGCATGGGCGAAAATTGGAGCCCTGGTACTCCCAATTCGGGAGCGTCGAATTTCCTGATAGGCTCCAAAGGGATTATTTATACATTTATAATTGTTTTTGGGTTCTCCCGTAGGGCGCATCAGGCCTCAGGGCAATGTGATCATCATCACATTGCTGAGGAATCCTGAATACTTGTAGAAGATCACCTGACAGTCGACTTAGTGCTTAACGGGGGCGCTTAGTGAGAAAGTCGGGTAAAACCGCATTTTTATTGACGTTGGGTAGTTTATCCCACGAATATTCCGGGCGAATGGAGCTCTGGCACCACAAGAAGGCTGGCGGGAAACAGATCGCAGTGGTATTCGAAACAGGTGAGAAGTTCGGCACGTGGATGAGGTACGACGGAAGACGATACTAAGCTGAACAGCTGTCGATGATGCGATGTTCGCCATGCCGGAAGTCCCCGGCATGGCGGTCATTGCGTTCGCTCGCCGGCACGAACTATCTGCCCAGCACGGCCGTTCGATGAATGGTAGAAAACAATGCTCTTACGAGTGCGGAACCTCGTCGCCGTTCCGCTCGTCGCTCTCATGGCCCTCGCGACCTCGTGCGTGGATGCCGACCGGGAGCTCACGCGCGATGAGTGGGCGGAGCTGTACTCGGCTTATGCAATCGCCCTTGCCGTTACTCATCCCGATTACGGATCGGGTCTTCTCACTGACTACAGCGAGCCGAAGAACATCCTTCCCACGGACGCGCCGTCAGCTGTCTCCATCGACATGGCTGCGATTCCCGGTGGTCTAGGGCCGTCACTGACCACGGTGACCCTCACCCCGCGGAAAGAAGGAGACTATGAACTTGCAGGAGTAGGCGAAACGGGCGCTACCGAGGTTTTTCGTGAGGGCTATCTGAAGGGAACCGGGCGACCCGACCAGGAGCGCCACAAGGTGGAGCGTTTCCTCGAAGGTCTCGACAAGGCGATATCGACATCGGGTCTGGACAGACGGAAATACGGCGTCGCCCTCATCGTGGAACTGGACAAGCCGTTGACGAGCCGCGAGATGGAGTCGGCGGAACTGGACTCCGTAGCCAGCAGGGTGCTGTTCCCGGCCATCGGACCGGCGAATCTTCCGATGTCCTGGTCACAGGACAACTGCGGTGTCCTTCATACACCCGCCTGTGATGGATGGGATGAGGTCGAACAGTTCCGCGCCTGGTTGAAGAGCCTCCGCCCGGCACAGCGGCAAACACTGACGGGGAGGGCGTTCGATCTTGGGGGAATGGAACAGACCGCCGCCAGTGGCCGGATATCAGGGCTGATGGTCGATTGGATAGTGCCCGGTGGTGCGCTGGAGATCGTCCGCAATCCGCATGTGCGTGCCGCCTACCTTGTTGGAGTGGTGCAGTTACTCCCCTGAGGTCCGGACTGGGACATTGCGTCTGCCGATTATTCCATCCGTCCAGGTCACGACCTTGCGGGCAGGCTTCGATTCCTGACGAGGATTAGTGCGGCAGGATGACTGGTCATGCTTCTTCGCCTGGCCTACCAGGCCGTCACGAACATCTTCGCGGCGCTGCGGTTGCTGCCGGTGGGAGATCGGGATAAGGACATCGAGATCCTCGCTCTGCGTCACGAGGTCGCCGTTCTCGAACGGCGACTCGGCATCGGCGCTCGGGCGCGGTTTCGCGCCTGAGGACTGAGCGTTCCTTGCCGCTCTCCTGGTGCCGCTGCCCCGCGACGTGCTGCGCCGGCTGAGGCTCCTCGTCCGGCCGGATACCGTCGTGCGGTGGCACCGTGATCTGGTGAAGCGGCGTCATGCTCGTGCCTGCGTGCCGAAGCGGCGAGGACGCCCGCCAACCGTGCGCCCTTGTCTTCTGCTTAGTCCGGGGATTCTCAAGCAAGGAGGCATCGATCCGGCACCCGAGCGGTCGTCGACTACCTGGGCCGACTTCCTGAGCTCTCAAGCTGAGGCGCTACTGGCGTGTGACTTCATCGAGACCGTCACCCTCGACGGGCGGCGTCAGTACATCCTGACCGTCATCGACCACGCCACCAGACGCGTCCGCCTCCTCGGCACCACCGCACACCCGACCGCGAATTGAGTCGCCCAAGCGGTCAAGAACCTGGTGATGGATCTGGATGACACCGGCTGCCGGGCCCGCTACCTGCTCCGCGACCGGGACGGCAAGTTCCCTGCGCTCATGGACGAGATCCTCGCCGAGGCTGGCATTCAGACCGTGCTCACGGGTATCCGGATGCCGCGAATGAACGCGATCATGGAACGGTGGGTGCAGTCCTGCCTCCACGAACTTCTCGACCGCTGCCTGCTGTGGAACGAACGCCATCTCCGGCATGCCCTGCACGAGTACGAACAGTTCCACAACCGGCACCGCGCCCACCAAGCCCTTGCCCAGGCCGCACCGCTTCCATCGTGACGGTGCTGGTCACGGGAGCGCAGGAACCGGGATTGAGGCCGAGACGAGGCTCCCGGTAAGACAGCAGTCGACCAAGATCCGATGCCCCAACCGGGAGCCTCGTTGCTGTCTTACAGTGCCGCGATTCCGCTGTCGAACGACGCCCTGGCCCGCCTGACTGATCTGATCCGCGCCCGCCGTGCGGAGCGCCGCTGCCGATGGCGGCGCCTGAGCGCCGGACGTCAAGCCCTGCTGGTACTCGCCCACTTACGTAACGGCGACACCTACACCCGCCTGGCCTCGGGATTCTCCATCGGCACCACGACCGCTTGGCGCTACGTCCAGGAGGCGGTCGACCTCCTGGCCGCCCTGGCCGACGATCTCCAGGCCGCCGTCACACGAGCCGGTCGACTGGCCTACGCCATCCTGGACGGCACCCTGATCCCCATCGACCGGCTCGCCGATCAAAAGTCCTACTACTCCGGGAAACACCGACGTCAGGACTGAACGTCCAGGTCCTCGCCGACCCCATCGGCCGGCTGGTCTGGGCCTCACCAGCCCTGCCCGGCGCCGTGCACGACCTGACCGCCGCCCGCACCACTGACCTCATCCACGCCCTGACCAGCGCTGGCATACCGACCCTCGCCGACAAGGGCTACCAAGGCTCGGGCGGCACCATCCGCACCCCGTTCAAACGCCACCGGTATCGGCCGCGACTGTCCCCTGGACAGAAGGCCGTCAACCGCTCACACGCCCGCATCCGGGCCATGGGCGAACGCGCGGTCGCGACACTGAAGACCTGGAAAGTCCTGTCCAAACTCCGCTGCTGCCCGCACCGCGCCACCGCGATCGTGCAGGCAATCCTCACCCTTGACGCCGTCGAAACCGATCGCTACTCAGGATGAAAAAGGCTCAGTCTTCCAGCGTGTACGGCTTGCCGTCGGTCATGCCGTGGATACGCGGGTAGATGCCGTCACGATCGATGGACTCCCGGGCGTAGTCGATGGTGAGGATGCCGTCGCGCTCGGACCTCTCGCGGCCTTCGAACATGCCTCGGAAGATACCGATAAGCCGTAGTTCAACTCCGAAGTCAGGATCGAAGCGCAACGTCCCCGCGACCTGCCGCCCCGGATGTCCGGGAAGTCACCACTCGCCTACTGCCTCAAAGGCACGCCGAGACACCATCCGTGATCACCTTCCGCGTCTGGAGGCTCTTACCGTCGGGTCCCGCTCATAACGGGCACGAACTGACAGACATTCCTCGGCGTGCACAAAGGGCGCCAATTCGCATCGCGTTATCGAACGCGAGCCGGGACACCTGCTTAGCGGGTGGATCGTCCAAACCGTGTTTCCTTTACGGCTGACGGGGGTCGTTAGCGCGCACTATGGCGGGGGCCGTGGCCGGGAGGCGGGTCGAGTGGAGTCTGGTACGGCTTGCGCCCGTCCACGGCGTCCTGCATAGCGTCGTACATCTCCAGAATCAGCCGCTTGGTGCGATACTCGCCGTCGTATCTGGCCTCATCCTTGCGGCGAACAATTGGGAAGGCATCCATAATGTGGTCTACATCATCCCGTTCAACGCCATACAAATGCAAGAAGGCGGCGTCCAGTTCTGCTCGGAGCAGCTCCCGACGCGGCTCGTCCCACACGAAAGGTGCAGCGTTGTCACCTAGGTCTCGCGCGAATGATGCCATATCCCAACTCGTGAAAATGAGTTCAAGGATGCGACTAGAAATCCATTCATACGCATCGTCAGCTGGGCCATCCCTCCAGGCTAGAGATTCAGAGAACCTACTAGGAGGAATTACCGGGAGTTGCTTCAGGAGTGTTTGGATGAGATTAGCTCCACTCATCTTCTGCCTCGCTAAATAATCGAAGACGAATGAGCATAGATTGGCCAATAGGCAAGCTTGAGCAGGGACACTAAGCCTCGACACCACAATTGGTGCACCATCCGCGATTCCAGAAAATGGAAGAACGGTGAATACCGCTACGCGCTGACTCGTTGTCACGCGAGCCATCTTTCTATAAGAGATAATCCATTCTCGGTTGCTCGGCCAGCGTCGACTTGTCTCGGATCGTGGCACCCAATAGCGCGGCAATACGCCTCGGTCCGGATCAAGAGGCTGCATCAGTGGATTAGTTGGAGCCTTTATAGAAAATCTCGCCTCGCGCGGAATTCCTTCGAATGTATTGAAGCGGTGATTAAAAATCTGAAAAAGCTTCGGTTCATACAGCGGGACGTATGCCACATCGCCTGCGCGATCCATAAAATTGGAACCTAGGAGCACATATCCATCCTCAATCAGTGATTCCCGATCCCGGAAGTGGCCACTGTCGTTGGACGAGTGATAAACGGTTCCGAAGCCCAACTCCCATGGATTAACCGATCCAGTCTCGCGGAATATGACTACAGAATTCCGATAAAGTTTCAGCGTGACTTCTGCATCCCTGCGCGAAATGAACACTGGAATGGCGCTCGAGTTTGGGCTGACCTGAATAATTTCGTCTGGCGTGATCCGGAACCGACGATCCTCCACAGCGAGCTGGCCCGGGTCATCTAGTAGGAAGCTGAGCTCGGCCAGCGTCGCTGGACTGCTCAATCCTGAAAGGGTCAGCAGGCAAAATCTTACAGGAGCCCCGACGGCAGGAAAGATCTTCCTCCTATTCTCAAAATCGAAGAGGGAGATAAGCTGTGCCGAATTTATTACGGCCTTGATGAATTCCTGAGTGGTTGCATCTGTTGCGATACCTGTTGGCAGGATCACACCGATACGGCCGCAAGGGCTAAGGATTGATCTAGCGGTCTCAGCAAATATTGCATATGTATTAATATCGCCGCGGCCGGTCAGAGGAAAACGACCTGACGAACGCAGGAGGTGACTCTGTCCGTCAGCCTCGCGCTTGGATTCTAAAAACTGTTGATAAATCGCCCGGCCGAAATCAGTGTCAACCAGTCGCTTGATTAGCTTCTCGCGCGCTGCCTTATTTGGCGCGTTAGCAATTTCGTCATCGCGGGCCGCGAAGAACTCTTTCTCTAGGAGGGTTACCTTCTCCCAAGGCGGATTCCCAAGGACGCAGGTAAATCCACCTTTCCAGCCGGTTTCGGAGTTCTGATCTGCCGCCAATCCGCTAACGCGAAAAACCTCGGGAAATTCTAGATGCCAGTGGAAGAAGCGGTACTGCTCGGCAAGCGTGTCCAGCTCCTTACTTGTTGCATCGGGCAGCACACCACCGTCTTGCAAGTGGCGGATTGTGCTGGTCGTGATAGCGGTAGGAGCATCAGCGTGCTTACGCCAGACGAAGGCGGCACACCAGGCGTCAGCTGCACGACGGGCCCGGGTGAGGGCTTCGGAGGTGTCGAGCTCGCGGAAGCGGTGCTCCTGTTCCCGCACGTCCGCAACACGAGTAACCGGGATGGTGGCCAGCGTAAGAGCCTGCTCAGCCAGCTCCTTGTTCCCAACCCGCGTACCCACGTCGAACAGGGTGCCCTGGCTAGCGAGTTCCCGCCTGTTCTGTGCCTTCAAGGAGCTGACGACCGTCTTGTCGTCACCCTCGATGGCTTTAAACGCGGTCTCCGGAACACCATTCGCCAGAAGGGCCGGCGTGGCGCCGAGGAGGGCGTTGCCAACTTTGATGTGGGCGTCGAGGAAGGCTAGCGGCTTGCCTGGTTCCACAGACTCGATCCAGAGGGAAACCTTGGCGAGTTCTGCGGCGAGAGGATTGAGATCAACTCCATAGATGCACGTGCCGACGACCTTACGCATGGCCTCACGCACCGCCGATGGGACCGGCTCATCTTCGCCGGTGGCCAGGGCGGCGTATCGCTTGGCAATGCGGCGGGCTGCGGCGACCAAGAAATGGCCGGAGCCGCAGGCCGGGTCACAGACGGTGATTTTTAGAAGATCGTCGTGGTTGCCGGACTTGGCGTGTTCGTCGATAACCGGGTCGAGCGCAGTGTCGAGCAGCGACTCTATGAGCGAGCTCGGCGTGTAGTACGACCCGGTGGTCTTCCGGTCGTTTCCGGAGACCTTGTCCCTCAGCTCGAAGCGGGGACCCATACCGTTGGACGTGGCATAAGGGACAAGTTCCAGGAGCGACTCGTAGATGCTGCCAAGTTCTTCGGCTCCCAGGTGCTGGAAGTCGACGTCGCGAGGGCGGCCATCCTTGTCTCGGACGGTGGACATCCTCCTGATAGCGGTCAGCAGCGCCTCGTTTGAGAGGTCACACCAGAGGAACTGGTCAGGCTGCGGATCGTCGGTCAGTGTTTGGGCGGCGGCAGCCGTATGGAAGAAGAGGCCGCCGAGACCGGGCAGAGCGAGGGCAGACAGACCATCGTCCTCCCCTAGAGCAGCAATGACCTTGGCCGTGGTCTTCCAGAGGTCAGTGTGCCGGTCCCCGGAACGCTGGAGTGCGAGCCGGCGCAGGCGGCGGCTGGAGAAGTAGTCGGCGTAACGGTCCTTGGCTGCTTGTGGCGCCTTCGGGTCAAGCAGGGCGTTTCGGTCTTCGGCGACGAAAATGAATATGAGCTGGTAGGCGAGCCGGAGCAGCTCGTGGTGGAAGTCGCCCCTAACGAGCTTGCCGGATTCGAGCTGGTCACGGAGTTTGGGGTTGGCGACAAGGAAGCCCGTGCCGAGTGCTTCGAGGGCTTCCTTCACCCCGTTGCGCATCTGGTCCCGCGCCTTCATGCCGGTCTCGGCGGCGAAAGCGCGCCACTTCTCCAACCAGCAGTCGGCGCAGGTGGGCATCGAGTCGCCGTCCGGGAGCAACTCGAAGCGGGAGGCGTGCAGCAGCGTGTAGAGCAGCACGAAGTCCGAGTACAGCTCGCCGTCGAAGATGGCTTCGAGATCGAACTCGACGTACGCGGAGCCAACAAGCGCGGTGGAGTCGCGGAGGATGCGGAGCTGCCGACCGTTGGAGAGCACGCCCCACAGGTGGTCGTCGGAGAGGTTGAGGAACTCCTGCAACATCGACTGCGGAGCGCGCTTGGCGACTCCGGTGGCGCCCCGGTCGAGCGGAGTGTTCCACCCGATCAGGTGCATGGGCACGCTGTGCCAGAGGTGCGAGACGGCGAATTCCTTCTCCCCAACGCTGATGCTCCCACGGTTGAACGGGACGCGGCCAAAGCCGAATTCGTTCAGTAGGATGAGCAGCCAGCGGTCCCGGGTGATCGACGTGGCGGGGTCGCTCTCGGGAAGCATATCCACGCGCTCGCGGAAGGCGCGGTAGGCGCCGAGCAGGTACTCCCAACGGCGGCTGGCCGCATCGCCGAGGCGTTCGGCCGCCGCGAGGTGGTAGTCCTCAGATCGCATACCGGGGAGGTCCCGGTCCGCGGCGGCGATGCGGGAGAGCACATCCATCGGGATGAGACTGCCCTGAACCTCGACGGCGAGGTAGGCGGCGCTCCTCATCGGGCATCGCCAGCCGGGAGGTAGACGTACACACCGAGCACGTCGGCGGGGTGGTTGGCGGTCACCTTCAGTCCTCTCGTGCCCGCACCGACGGCGCCGCGGACCCGTTGGTGGGATTCTGCGAGCTTTGTGGCGAGCGTGTCGCCGCGGGCGCCCAGCTCGGCGGCGAACTCCGGGGACAGTTCCCGGCGGATCTCGCCGGTCGTCTCGTCCACTGTCTCGGTGACGAGTTCAGTCATGGCCCGCTCGGCTGTGCGCCGGACCAGTTCGGGCAGCGTGTTGGCCGGTCTCGCAGTGAGCAGTTCGGTGACCTCGTCGTCGCTCAGCCATTCCCGTCCATCGGTTCCGGCTCGGTAGCAGACGACCTGGGCGTCCTCGGCGACCAGAGTGCGGGGTCCAGTACGGCCGGGCAGGGTCACGTGGAAGCGGTAGCGAACGAGGAGCAGCGTGGTGCGTGCGCTGACGGAGTCCGTGCGGATCACTCCGCAACGGCGGGCCGGCCCTTCCGCGTCAAGTGCCGAGTCCAGGACCGTCCGGGCCAGGTTGCGGACCATGGGGTCGGTGCGGACCAGCGCGTGCGTGCCCACCGGGGCGGGGATGTCCGGGTGGAAGTCCAGGTTCGCGGTCTTGCCGTTGGTGGTGAGGCCGAGTGCGTGGCGTACCGAGACCGGGAACTGGCGAGTGTCGGCGTGGAAGCCGTCGGTGCGGGGTTCGACGATCGCCCCGAAGCCGGATAGCGAGTCACGGGCGAAGCGGGAGACGTCTGCGGAGCTGCCGAGGGCCGCGCGGATCTCCGCGACCTCCCGCTGGACCTCGTCGAGCTTGACACCGGAGTGGGCGTACTTGGTGAGAGCCTTGGACTCGCGGTCCGCGGCGCTTTCCCAGGCCCGGTGCATCTGATCGCGTGTCTTGGTCACTCCGAAGTCGAGGTCGAGCTGGTCCTGGTTCTCCTCATTCCGCAGCAGCAGGCCCTCGATCAGCGACTTCACAACGTCCTCACCACCGGTCGGGACGGGCACGGCGACACCGGTGCGGCGGGCGATAGTGCGGTGCTTGCGGATGAGCACGTCGAGCACGACTCCGTCGATGCCGTTGTCTAGGCCGTAGAGGGTGACCGCGCGCACCAGCGGGCGGCGCTGGCCGAACCGGTCGACGCGACCTTCGCGCTGCTCGTGCCGGGTCGGGTTCCACGCCAGGTCGTAGTGGATGACCGCCTGGAAGCTCTCCTGGAGGTTGACCCCCTCGGAAAGGCAGTCGGTCGCGACGAGGACATGCCTGCCGGGTTCCTCAGCGAGCTCCCTGATGACCTTCTGCCGTGCCTCCGGAGGAAGCTGCCCGGTGACGTGACGGACATGGGCCTTCTTGCCAAGCGCCTTGGCCAGGTGCTCGGCAACGTAGTGGGCGGTGGGGATGAAGCGGCAGAACACGATCGGGTCGTAGCCGTCGGCGAGCAGCGCCTTGACCTCGTTGATCAGCGCGGCCAGCTTCGCGTCGTCCTGCGGTCCTTCGATCTTGAGGAATGCGCGGGCCAGGCGTCGCAGGCGTTCGGTGTCCGGCGATGCCGAGTCGTCCTCGGTCTCGGTGAGCGCGCCGGCAGCGGCGTCGAGGCCTTCAAGGGTCTCCCCATCGGTGAGGTCGAGGACGCTGCGGCCGAGCTCGTCGGCCTCGGTGTCGTTTTCGGCGGCGACGGTGACCGAACGGGTCTTCAGGGTTTCGGCGGCAGCCCGAGGGGATGAGGCCACCGAGCGCAGCATGGCCAGTGCCGACCACCACGAGACCCGCTGTCGCAGGCCCGTGCCGGGCTTGCGGACGGTCTCCCGGGCGTAGGCGAGTACCTGGCGGGCGAGCTTGCCATATTCGCCGGTGAGCGAGTATGAGACGTCGCGGACCTGGCGGTCCTGCGGGAAGGGCGTCTCCTCATCCAGGTAACGGCGGATGTCGCGGCGACGGCGCTGGACGAAGTGGCGGGCAAGCGCCTCGCGGCCCTTGACGCTGTCGAGGTCGATGGTGGCGAGTGCCGGGTCGAGCAGCGCGATGAGGTCACGGAAGGCCTCCTCCTTGCCGCTGTGCGGGGTCGCGGTAACCAAGAGCAGGTGCCGGAGCGGGTCGGCGGCGAGCTCTTGCAGCAGCCGGTAACGGAGCTGACTTTGCTTGCTGGACGACCCCGCCGAGACGCAGGTGTGGGCCTCGTCCACGATGACCAGGTCGGGGCAGGTCCGGACGAACTGCTGATAACGCCTGTTGGCTTTGATGAAATCGGTCGAGACCACAGTGATCGGATGCCGGTCGAAGATGGACTCGTCCAGCCGGAGTTCGCGCTCCAGCCGGGTCGCGGTGGAGGCCAGCACCAGCGTCGCCTCAATGGCGAACTTGTCACGCAGCTCCGCCTGCCACTGCTCCGCCAGCGCAGGGGCACAGAGCACCGTCAGGCCGGACGCCTCGCCGCGTTCCAGCAGTTCCTTGGCGGTCAGGGCTGCTTCGACGGTCTTGCCGATGCCGACGTCGTCGCCGATGAGCAGCCTGACCGTTTCCATGCGTAAGGCGAGCAGCATTGGGACGAGCTGGTACTGGCGCGGCTCGACGGCGATGGAGGCCAGGGAACGGAACGGCCCGGCACTCGAGGTGAAACCGATCCGCAGTGCCGTACGGAGCAAGCCCGCCGCGACGCTGTCGCCGACCTCGTCCGCCGTCGGTGGCGGGAAGGTGGCGGCTGTGACCTCATCTGCAAACAGGCACGCCTCGAAGTCCGTGTCGCCGTTGAGTGGACGGACCATGAGAAAGTGATCGTCACTGCCAGGTTGAACGACCCATTCACGTCCTCGGGCAGCGACAAGAGACCCCGCAGTGTGGCTCATCGGCTTCCCCTGCCAGCGCCGAAAACGCTCGGGTATCTGCGCACGATCTCGTCCCACTCCTCGTCATGTCTGAATCGGATGACCAACCAGCCAAGGTCCATCAGCCGGTCTTCTGCCTGCATGTCGCGCTCGCTCACATCGGGGAAGTCGTGGTGCGGACCATCAACAAAGATCGCGACGTTGCCGGCCTGCGTGCGATAGAAGAAGTCCGGTTTGGCCAGGGCACCCGCGACGATCTCCTGAGATCCGTCCGGCAGCCGGTAGTCGCGTTCCCTGAGGAAATCGACGAAGCTCCGCTCCAGCTGGCTGTCGGCGGAGTCCCGGAGAGCGCCGACGTGCTGCTCGGCGGTCCGGTGCCCGCTCGACGGCTCGGTATTTGATTGCGCGAGATCGCGGAGGATCTCGACGACGCTCTGCCGGTCGATCTGTTCGTGCCACCACTGGTTGGTGTAAGAGAGGAGGCAGTCATAGCAGCCGCGTTCGCAGCGCTCGCGAGCTCCGGGAGCGTGACCGCGGTCCTCGCCCGTCTCGGGGTCGATGTGGATGATGTCGAGTGCCCGGGCCGCGACCTTGCGAAGGGCATCGCGCTCATCGTGGAGTCTCCGGAGGACTCCGGCCCCACCCTCGGCACTCTCGATGAAAAGCATCCGGGCGCGTCCATGCGGGTCGTCCAGCGGCTCACTGCTGAGTTCGGCGTCCTCAAGCTGGAACTCCGCCTCAATGCCACGCTCCAGCGCATACCGCAGGGTGGTGGCGACGGAGTCATTGACTTGTTCGGCGAGCCGAATGACGCAGATGTTCTTCCGATCTTCCACAAAGGGGACGACCTTTGTGATCCGCTGCGCCTTCTCCATGGAGATCAGACCTGCGTCCTCCGGCGCCTGGTTGGCCGCGTCGGAGTCCTTTACCCACCGCCCCTTGATGGGATCCAGCCAGTAGCCGATGTCGTTGCGGTTCTTTCGTCCGCGGCGCCCTTGGTTGATGATGCGGACAGTCGCGGTGTCACCGTAGATCAGCTCGGCCAGCGGACCGTCCGTCCCCTGGATGGCCGCCTTGAGACGACCGGAACGACTCCCATGGGTGCTGAAGCGGTAGCTCGTCTTCAGGTCGAAGCCGGCCTTGCGCCGCTCCTCCTCGTCTGAGGAGATCCTCTGGCGGCGGATTGTGTGGACGGTTTGCAGGTGCATCAAGCCGGAGAGCGACCCACCCAGTTCAACCCCGCACTCCTCGCACTGCTCGGTGCCCGCTTCGCGGTCGTGCCAGTAGCCGCACTCCGCGCAGATCCGAGCCTCGCCGGTCGCGACCTCCCCCGGTTCCCCTGCGGGCACCTGGATCTTGGCAACCTCGTAGCGGCGGCCTTCGTGATAGATGAGGGCGCCCGGACCGAACTCGCCGATCGCGATGAACCGGGGGCGCTGGATGTAGCTGGCCTTCTTCCTTTCCCCCGGGATATAGGCGGCCAGCGGAAGCCGGGGGAACGAGTAACCGGGCAGGAAGCCCTCAGAGGCGAAATAGCGATAGGTGTAGAAGTCGCTGAACTGGCGGTCGGTGTCCTCGTTCTTCAGGAGCCGCAACTGATTCTCCGCCTGGCGACGCCGCCCCTGGGCCTGATTTCGGGACTGGGGGGTCGCCGCATGGTCCAATACCCGGCGGTTCTGTTCAGCCTGCTCGGCGGTGGCCGCGCGGAACAGGTCTCGCCACCGATCGCAGGCGGCGTCGAATCCGGCGGCTGCATTGCGGATGGTGTGCTCAACCCACCCCTCGTACCACCAGGCGCTGTCGCCGAGGCGTTCCTTGGCCAGGAGATCGGCCACCATCTTCTTCGCCCGAGGCAGTGCTCGATGGAACGCCTGCTCGTCCTCTAACTGGAGCCGAAGGTTGTCGTGGATCGGCAGTTCGTCCACGAGGGAGACGTTGAGCACCTCGGGCATCCGCGAGTACAGCGAGGCTCTCGTCTCGGCGAGCCAGATGGCATGCACGTGGGAGCGGACGAGGTCCTCATTGGTGAGGTCCAGCCGTGGCGGCTGAACGCGGCCGACAACCATCTGCTCGGAACGCCGGAAGTAGTACTGATCGTGCGGGCTGCCGGTGGAGCAATAGGTGGTGATCAGCGCGGGCTGGCCGCTCCGTCCCGCACGGCCCGAACGCTGCGCGTAGTTGGCAGGAGTGGGAGGGACATTACGCATCGCGACGGAGTTGAGGGTGGCGATGTCGACGCCCAACTCCATCGTGGGCGAGCAGTACATCAGGGGCAACGTGCCGTCACGGAATCGTTTCTCGCGCTCCTGGCGTATGTCCGCCTGGACCTGAGCCGTGTGCTCGGCCGCGTGGATGCCGGCCAGGTTCCCCGCGACCGTGGCGTAGAGATCGCGAAAGAACTTGTTGACCCTGACACCCACCTCCGAGTCGACGGTCTTGCGCAGCGGATCGGAGGCTCCCTCCTTGCCACTGCCTGCCCGCCAGATCAGCTCGGAGGACTTGACCCGATAGCCTCGAGCGCCGTTTTGGGTCTGGTCCACCTGGACCAGCAGGCCATACTTCTCCATGACCCACAGCAACTGGGTGATGATCAGGTGTGCGTCGTCGACAGAGATCGCGTGCGGGAAATGAGGGAACGCCCCGGGGCGGCGCAAATAGCGTCCAAGCGCGGAGCGACCGGTGAAGTTGACCCGGTCCCGGCTCTCTCCCGGCCGCCCAGATTGAGCGAAGACGGTGGCTGCCCCGACTCGCCCATCGGGATCACTGAGCGCCCACACTCCGGTCAGGTGCTGCTCGGACTGCGTGAAGATCCGCTCGTACCCATCGAGGGTGAGTACGTCCACGTCGACTGCGAGTGCGCGGCGCATCTCGTCGAGCACGATGCGCGCCAGTGCGGCGCGGTGAACGGGTTCGTCGTTGCGCAGCGCCGGGTGTGTCTTCTCCCAAAACTCGGAGTCGGCGGCGATCTCGTCCAGGGCTATGTAATCGAATTTCAAGAGCCCGGTCTGCTCCAGGTTGGGCATGGTGATGCGCCAGCCCCGCGCCAGATCGACGTAGATCAAGTAGGAAAGGGCCCCGCGTAACGACTTGAGCACATGCTCGCGCTGTCCGAACTTCACGTCAGGGTTCTGGGCGAAGCCGGCCAACGGCAGATCTAGCGCCTTGGCCACGCGCTGGGCCACGTCGTCGTGGTGCAGGCCGTCGTCTCCGGCTGTCGCGGCGGCCCGATAGACAGCGCCGCGCACCTGGGTCACCTGAACGAAGTCGTTGAGATGACCCGCCTGCAGGCTCGCATCCTGCCGGTTGTCGACGAAGGTGAGCAGTTTGCGCGCCTTCTCGTCGAGGTTCCGCTGTTCGCGCAGGTTCCGGACGATGCTTGTACTGATGATCGACATTGCCGAACTGCGGCCCTCACTGGCGAAGGTCGCCAGCTTGGCGAAGTCCTTGCCCCGAGCCTGCTCGTAGGAGACCCGGCAGCGTAGGCAGTACCGGAACGGCTCACGGAAGTACCACGCCCGCTGTCCTTCGCCCGCGGGGCTCTCGCCGCCTCCCGGGCCGATCCAGACTTCGCGCGGTAGGTGGTCCCTGTGGGTCGCTCTGACCTGGCTGCCACCATCTGCGGCCAGCTCCAGCCACGAGTCGGGGAGCCTGCCAGCGGCGACAGGGTCGAAAGGCCAGGGGTGGTCAGAGCTGACGTAAAGGTAGCCGTTGGCCGCCTCGCCACCGGCTACGTTGGCCTCCTGACGAGCAGCGTAACTGCCGTCTTTTCGCCGGGAGACCACCAGGTAGTCCTGGCCACACTCCCGGCAGAAGGCAAGCGGAAGAAGGATCTTCTCTCGGTGCCCGGGGACACTCACCTGGTATTGGCTGGTGATGTACCGCCCGTCCTCGGGATCCAGGCTGACGTATGCGGTGTCCCCCTTGGAGAGGAACTGGTGCAGCCGGAACGCGAAAAGCGGCCGGGCGGTCTCCGGGTGCAGCGCCCTGGCCCCCTCCTGAAGGACCTCCTCGATCACCTCGGCGCATTCCTCCGCCGACCGTTCCGTTAGCTCGGCCAGAGTCTTGGCGGCCTCGGCGACCTTCGTGGGCTTCTGGCGAACCAGCCGCCCGCCACCCGGTTCTCTGGTCAGACCGAACTCTGACTCGACCCAGCTTGTCAGCGGATCCTGCGCCATGTCTCTGTAGGATCGATCGCTACCCGCATCAAACATTGACGCCTGCAGTTCGGCTTTGCCAGTTTTTCGGTCGGCAGTGGCACGAACGAGCGTCTCCCCGATCACCCGATCGGGAGTGACATCGATGCCGAAGAGCCTTGTCGCCACTCCCGCGACGACATCCTGTGCCTCAGCAAAGGTGGGGGTACTGGCCATTGTGGCCGAGGTTCCGACGCACTGAAGATCTGGTGCCATGCACGCGTCGCGCAGCCGCCGAACGAGGAGACTGACATCGGCGCCTTGGCGGCCTCGGTAGGTGTGCAGCTCGTCGAGAACGAGGAATCGCAGGCCCTGTGCGGCACCGATTAGATCCCTGCGCTCAGCAGGCCGTGTCAGCAGATACTCAAGCATGACGTAGTTGGTGAGCAGGATATCTGGTTTGCGAGCAAGGATGCGGGCCCGCTGCTCCTCGCTCTCTTGCCCGGTGTAACGTTCGAAACTGACCAGATGGCTTTCTTTGGGCAATCCCCATTGTAGATATCGGGTGAGCTCCTCCAATTGACTGTTAGCCAGCGCGTTCATCGGATAGACGACGATGGCTTTGACCCGCCCCGGGGCCGGATCGCGCAGGATCGAGTCAACGATCGGCACCATATAGGCAAGGCTCTTGCCCGAGCCGGTCCCCGTCGTGAGCACATAGCTACGGCCATCTCGTGCCGCCTCGACGGCTTCCCTCTGATGCTGATGGAGGTTGATCGTCCGTGTTCCAGGGTCGCTCACGTCGGATTTGGGGCGGAAGTACTGCTCACAGGCGGGATGAAGCACGCCTTGTGCGATTAGCTCTGTGATGGTGCCACCACTGGCGAAGCTGGGGTTGAGGGAGACCCACGGATGGGGCCAGCGAACTCGCGCCTCCCGTTCGTTCTTCAGGTACGCGGCGATACGCGGGTCACGAACACTCACCAACGACGTCGTGAACTCGTCGTAGTCGGCGATGAGCCGCTCATGTACCTGGAAAACGTCCATCCCCTATCCACCACTACCTTCCAGAGAGTGTGACCTTAATTGCCGTTTTGGTAGGCATTAATGGCCACCTTTGTGTCGGCGACGATGATCCAGGCCGTAAAGGTAAACCAGCGGAGGCCATTGGGCCCGGCATGTAGGTAACGTTGGGATATCGGTACAGACTTAACGTTCTATGAAGAATCCTCACAGTCGACGGTCGCGGAAGTGTGAGGGATGTGGCAGGCGATCCCTGCAAGAGGGGGCGGTATTGGTGCCCTTCTCGACACGCTGCACACAACAAGGTGCATCAATGGGCTGGCTACGACGTCGAGGCTGTCGTTAGCAAAGTCGTCTTCCTAGTAGTTCCACGGACTCATATCAGCGCCTCTGCTTGCGTCCGCTAACTTCCAGTTGTCTGCAACCAGCGTCTGCTACCGGCCCTCGGCCAGAACCAAGGGACTGTTGTCGTTAGGCCGAACCGTTGTTCCTCCATTGAGAGGAAGGTGATGGCGATGCGGAAGAGCCATCCGCTGGTCTACAAGCGATAAGGCTGCAAGGGGCGGAGAGGGAACTGCCCGAGACTGGGCGACCCGGGGCACGGGTCGTGGTACTTCGCAGTGCAGGTCCAAGGGCTATCTGGCCGACGTGAGCGCGTCCAGCGGAGGTTACGCCAGCCGGGGCGAGGCCGCGCGAGCAGGTCGGATCCTAATCGCAGCCGAGCAGGAAAATTTCGATCGGAGTGGGCTGCACGGTGGCGCAGGGGCTTCGGCACTGGCTGGCGTCTGACCAGGGCATCCGGCCGAGAACTCATCAGAGCTACGCGGACCATGTCCGCCTGCATCTGATCCCGGCGCTGGGGCGGATCAGGCTGTCGGAACTCTCCCAGCGCCATGTACAGCGGATGTTCATCGCGCTGGGCAACCGCCGAAACCGCTATGGCAAGCCGTTGACGGCGGCATCGCTGGAGCGGATCCGCGCCACGCTACGGGTGTCGCTGAATGAGGCCGTACGGGAAGGGCTGATCGACGGCAATCCTGCCCGCAACCTGCGGCTGCGTGCTTCGCCGCGTCCACGGGCGTAAGTGTGGACCGACAGGCGGGTGGCGGTGTGGAAGGCCACTGGTGAGAGACCTGCGGTGGCAGTCTGGACGATCGCGCAGCTGGTGGCTTTCCTGGACGGGGTCCGCGATGATCGGCTGTTCCCTTTGTGGTGGCTGGCCGCACTCCGTGGGCTGCGTCGGGGCGAGCTGGCTGGCCTGCGTTGGATGGACCTCAGCCTGGAGACCGCCGAACTCGTTGTTGAACGGCAACTGGTGCAGGTCGACGGAAAATTGGTCGCCTCGCCACCCAAGAGCGCGGCCAGCCGGCGCACCGTCGCACTGGACAGGCAGACAGTCCGCCTCCTACGGCGTCATGAGCACGACCTACGAAGAGAGAGGTCCCGCCGCGGGGAGCCTTGGGATGATTCCGCCGGTGTCTTCATACGCCAGGACGGTCGTACGGTGGCGCCGGACTATCTGACCTACCGGTTCCTTAAGCTGGTAGAAGAGAGCGGGCTACCGCCGGTACGGTTGCACGACCTGCGACACGGAGCCGCCACGATGGTGCTAGCCGCGCATGTGGATCTGCCAGTGGTGCAGGGGCAGGTGGGGCATGCCAGCATCGTGCTGACCGCCGACACCTACACCTCGGTTCTGCCGGAGCTACACCATCGAGCGGCCGAGGCGACGGCGAGGCTGGTGATATCGGCAGCGCGGGGAACCGCCCGGAAGGTGCGGCGGGGCAAATGCGGCTGGATGACCCAGGTATGACCCATCCGTTTCCCAGGCCATGATCGTGGGATCTTGGACCTGAGAGGATGTGCAGGTCATAGGTGGTGGGGCGCCAGGGATTCGAACCCTGAACCTACGGATTAAAAGTTCGCAGCATTAATGCCGCCCAATGCCGCAGGCTGTCTATTTCTATTAGAGCGCCCGGATTCGCTGCTGTCAAAGTCCCCGCTGGTGGTGCGCAGTGCCGCCCCGTATCGCGTACCAATGAGCAACCGCCGAGCAACTATGAATCACCGGTCGGCCTTTGCCGAATCACGGTGGGGTGATCTCATAACCTGGCCCTCACGCTCGCTCGCCCTGATGAGAAGGCGGAGCGGCATCGAGCACCGCGATTGGTGGCGTTGAGTAGTGAGCGGCCCATTGAGCAGGGGAATCCGGATCCCATCATCGATCAAGAGCGGATTGCGAGTTTGACTATCCGTCGGCGAGCCTGGCTCAGCGGAGTCCGTCATGAGTACTCATGTGCGGATTGATCTGCACGGATGGATTTTGCGCAGGCATAGTGTTGATGGTGACTCGCTTCAGCCGATCTCTCCGTCACGTGTATGGCCAGGTGAAGGTGTCCAGGGAGAGCGCGGAGGACCTTCGCACCCGGCTTCCGCGCTCTCCGTGCATCACTTGTCCGCAACAGTGAGGCGTTACGTGCTTTCAACGGTACATTCCGTCATGGTCGGGCACTGTTAGTGCAACACCGGGCAAGCAAGGTCCTTGTGGGCAAGTCTCGGCGTCGCGGGTTCATGTCCGCGATCTCTATGGCTCTGGACGGTGCATCGCAGATACCTACGGTTGGCCCGGGAGGGCATCCAGCCCGGGGCGGCCAGCAGTCTCGTTGCCACTGTTGTACGTGTTGCCATTGCCGTTGGGATGTCGCTCACCTCGCCGGTAGCTGAACCGGCGACGTTCGAGGATGAGTGGAGTCCGCACTCGAACTGGTCCCGAAAGCGCGCACCTCGAAGGGCACGTGCATGTGCCGGGAGCCGCCCCCGGGGGCGCGGCGGCCTTGGTAAGTGAGCGATTTCGGCCGCAATCGATGGGTGGGTTTGGCGTCATTTCAAGGGGTACGCCCCACTTGAACTGCCGCGGCCTGGATCACGGGCGACGCGGTCAAGTTGATCTCGCTCGGCCGGCCAACGCCCACGAGGGCGAGCGCTTTCGGCGGCGGCCTGTCGGTGTCATCGGCGTCGTCATCGGGATCACGGTGGTGGACCTGCTGAACCGGGCGCCGGTCAGCAGGCGACGGAGATCTACTCCCTGCTGGTTGTGCGAGGCATACGCGGAGGAGAACTCATGGAACTGACGGCCACGACAACCATTCGCAGACCCGCGACCGAGGTCTACGCGTTCTGGCGCGACCTGGAGAACCTGCCGACGTTCATGGCGCATCTCCAGGAGGTCCGCGCCACGGGTGACCGTACGAGCCGGTGGGTCGCCGACGCGCCGTTCGGCAAGGACATCGCGTGGGACGCGGAGATCCTCGAGGAGAGGCCCGGCGAGAAGATCTCCTGGCGGTCGGCCGCCGACGCCGACGTGCCCAACGCCGGCACGGTCCGCTTCACGCCCGCCCCGGACGGAATCAGCACCGAGGTGCACATCGCGCTGGTGTACGACATCCCGGGCGGCACGATCGGCAAGGCGGTCGCCAAGTACTTCGGCGAGGAACCCCACCAGCAGCTCGACGACGACCTGCGCCGGCTCAAGCAGGTCATGGAGACCGGCGAGGTCGTCCGGTCCGACGGCGCGCCGTGGGGCAAGCGGGCCCGCGAGGAGTTCCCGCAGCGTCCGGCGCAACCGCTGTCGGACGCCGAACTCGCGAAGGGAGCAGGCCGATGAGAGCCAACACCTGGGCGGGCCGCAACAAGGTCGAGGTCCGTGACGTGCCGGACCCGAGGATCCTGAACAAGCGCGACGCCGTCGTGCGGATCACCTCCACCGCGATCTGCGGTTCGGACCTGCACCTGGTCGACGGGTATGTGCCCACGATGCAGGACGGCGACGTCATGGGGCACGAGTTCATGGGCGAGGTGGTCGAGGTCGGCCCCGATGTCGCTGCGGAGCGGCTGCGCGTCGGGGACCGGGTCGTCGTGCCCTTCCCGATCGCCTGCGGGGCGTGTAACGCGTGCGCCGCCGAGCTGTACTCCTGCTGCGAGAACACCAATCCCAACGCCGGGATCGCCGAGAAGATGTTCGGCCACCCGGTCGCCGGGATCTTCGGCTACTCGCACCTGACCGGCGGCTTCGCGGGCGGCCAGGCGCAGTACGCGCGGGTGCCGTTCGCCGACGTCGGCCCGCTGAAGATCGAGTCGGACCTGGCCGACGAGCAGGTGCTGTTCCTGTCCGACATCCTGCCCACCGGCTACATGGGCGCCGAGATGTGCGACATCCAGCCGAGCGACGTGGTGGCCGTGTGGGGGGCCGGCCCGGTCGGCCAGTTCGCCATGGACAGCGCCCGGGTCCTCGGCGCGGCCAAGGTCATCGCCATCGACAAGGAGCCCTACCGGCTGGAGATGGCCGAGCGGGCGGGCCACATCCCGGTCAACTTCGAGGAGGTCGACGTCCGGTCCCGGCTGCTGGAGCTGACGGGCGGCCGGGGACCGGACAAGTGCATCGACGCCGTCGGCCTGGAGGCCACTCACGGCAGCGCCCACATCGCCACCTACGACCGGGTCAAGCAGGCCGTGCGGGCCGAGAGCGACCGTCCGCACGTGCTGCGCCAGGCGATCATGTCGTGCCGTAGCGGCGGCGTGGTGTCGGTGATCGGCGTCTACGGCGGGCTGCTGGACAAGTTCCCGGCCGGGGCGTGGATGAACCGGTCGCTGACGTTGCGTACCGGGCAGTGCCACGTGCAGCGCTACATGAAGCCGTTGCTGGGGCGCATCGAGGGCGGGGAGCTGGATCCGACCCGGATCATCACGCACACGCTGCCGCTTGAGGAGGCGGAGCGCGGCTTCGAGCTCTTCAAGAACAAGGAGGACCACTGCGAGAAGGTCGTCCTCAAACCCTGAGGGCGTCCGAGCGGCCGGTCCCCATTCGGGGGCCGGCCGCTGTGGGCTCAGTTGAGCTGGTTGGGGTGGATGACGACCTTGGTCCAGCCGGGATCCCGCCGGTCGAAGTGCTCATAGCCACCCGGTACGTCGTCCAGGTTCAGCTCATGTGAGACGACCCAGGACGGCTTGGCCTTCCCCTCGTGGATGAGCCGGGAGAGCTTCCGGTTGTAGCTCTTCACATTGCACTGGCCGTTGCCGATCTTCTGGCCCTTGAACCAGAACATCCCGTAGTCGAAGGCGACCTCGCCCTGCTTGAAGAGATCGTCCGGGCTGCCGGGGTCCGTCGGGATGAAGACGCCCACGACGCCGATGGTCCCGGTGAACTTGACCGATTTGACCAGGTCGTTGAGCGTCATGTTGGGGTGCTCGTTCCCCTGCGGGTCGTGCGCTTGGTAACCCACGCACTCGCAGCCCCGGTCGGCGCCCAGGCCGTCGGTGAGCTCCATGATCTGATCGACCGGTGACGCCTTGGAGTCGTCGATCGCGATCGCGCCGATCTCCTCGGCCTTGGCGAGCCGGTCGGGGTGGCGGTCGACGACCATCACCTTGCTCGCGCTCTTGATCGTGGCGGAGTAGGCCGCCATCAGACCGACGGGCCCCGCTCCGTAGACCACGACCGTGTCGCCCGCCTCCACCTGGGCGAGTTGGGTCGCGTGCCAGCCGGTCGGCCAGATGTCGGCGAGCATCACGTAGTCGTTCTGCTTCTCCTGTGCGTCCTCTGGCAGGACGAGGCAGTTGACGTCGCCGAACGGCACGCGCAACAGCTCGGCCTGGCCGCCGCTGTAGGGGCCCATGTCCGCGAAACCGTAGGCCGCCCCGGCCATGCCCGGCTCGGGATTGGTGGTGAGGCAGTAGGCCGTCAGGCCCTTCTCGCAGTTCTCGCAGAAGCCGCACGAGATGTTGAACGGCATGCAGACCAGGTCGCCGACGCGGACGTGGTAGACGGCCGGTCCGGTCTCGACCACTTCGCCGAGGTTCTCGTGGCCGAGGATCCGGCCTGTCTCGAAGTCGGTCCGGCCTTCGTACATGTGCAGGTCCGACCCGCAGATGTTGGTCGTGGTGATGCGTACCAGGACATCGGTGGGTTGCTCGATGCGCGCGTCGAGGACCTGCTCGACATCGACCTGTCGAGGTCCGTTGTATACGACTGCTCTCATGATTTCCTCGCATGTGGTTGTGGTCGCTGGATCGCCTTGCCCGTGCGCCCCGGTCAGAGCAGCAGATTGAAGACGCTCATCGTGCGCTCCCACTGCTCGGTCGCGGGGTTCTTCACCTCCGGATCCACGATCTTGAAGGTCTGGGCCAGTGCCACCGACAGGCCGCCGACGATCTCCGGCAGGCGGTCGACGGTCTCCTCGCCGATCGACAGGTCCAGCGGAGGCAGCGTGGCGAGCTGCTCCAGGATCGGTTTCAGCTCGATGTCCTCGTCCAGGTTCCGGAACCGGTGGATGCTCTCCTGGAGGCCCTTGGTGACGGGCAGGTCGCTGGGTTCGATGACGTCGCGATGGTTCGCCTTGGCGTGGGCCTGGCCCATCACCAGCAGATCGTGGACCTTGTCGTTCACGAAGTCGCCGTAGCGCCGCAGGTCGTTCTTGTCGACGTCGACACCTGCGGCGCTGCGGAAGAACCGTTCGAATCTCGGCACCGCCATGAGAACCATGGAGGTCTCCTTCCTTCCGGCCCGGAGTCACTCCCCGGCCTGGAGGTAGTCGTGGATCAGCCGTACGGCCATGGCGCCTTCACCGACCGCCGCGGCCACCCGCTTGACCGACCCGCTCCGCACGTCCCCGGCCGCGAACACGCCCGCCCTGCTCGTCTCCAGCGGGAACGGCCGACCGGCGGAGTCGGGCGTGTCCTGCCTGCCGGACCGGGTGGCGTCCGCGCCCGTCAGGATGTAGCCCTGCGGGTCGAGCGCGATCTCGTCGGCCAGCCAGGTGGTGTACGGCTCCGCGCCGATGAAGATGAACATCGCGCGGGCCTCGATCGTGGAACGCTCGCCGGTGCGGTTGTCCTCGGCGCTGACCGCGGCGAGCTTGTCCTCTCCGATCAGCTCCCGGACCTCGGTGTTCAGCAGGATCTGGATCTGGGAGTGCCGTTCGATCTCGACGGCCAGGTAGCGGGACATGGTCCTGGACAGCGCGTCCTCCCGCACGAGCAGCCGGACACAGGCGGCGTGCCGGGCCAGGAACAGGGCGGCCTGACCGGCCGAGTTGCCTCCGCCTACGATGACGATCGGCTCCTGCTCGCACATCTGGGCTTCGACCATGGTCGCCGCGTAGTAGACGCTCGTGGTCTCGAACTTCTCCAGGTTCGGGACGTCGAGCCTCCGGTAGCGGACGCCGGTCGCGATGATCAGGGTGCGCGCGTGGATCGCGCCGCCCTCCCCGACGGTGACGATGTGATCACCCGCGTCCAGGTGCAGTTCGCATGCCTGTGCGGGGACCAGGAGCTGCGCGCCGAACTTGTCGGCCTGGATCACCGCCCGCTCCGCCAGTTCGCCGCCGGAGAGCCCGGCCGGGAAGCCGAGGTAGTTCTCGATCCGGGAGGAGGTGCTCGCCTGACCGCCCGTCGCGACGTTCTCCAGGGCCAGCGTCACGAGGCCCTCCGACGCTCCGTAGACCGCCGCCGCCAGGCCCGCCGGTCCGGCCCCGATGACGAGCAGGTCGCATCGGGTCTGCCGCACCTGTGGCGCCGGGAGCCCGATCGCCCTGGCCAGCTCCGTAGTGCTCGGGTTGCGGAGCACCGTCTCGCCGCGCAGGATAACGACCGGGGTCTCCTCCGGGGTGACGCCCATGCTCCGCAGGAATCGCTCCGCCTCTTGATCCTTCTCGAGGTCGATCCACCGGTGCGGCAGCCGGTTGCGTGCCGCGAACTCCCGCAGCCGCCGGGAATCGGCGGAGAAGCAGGAGCCGATGATGCGGAATCCAGCGCCCAGTCCGATGAGCATCGTGCGGCGGATGAGGTAGGCGCGCAGGATCAGGTCGCCGAGTCCCGGATCCCCGGCGACCAGGCGGCGGAGCGCGTCCGCCGGGACGGCGAGGACCTCGCCGTCCTCGGCCACCACGCCGGTGACGAAGCCCACCTGGCCGGTGAGTACGTTGAGCTCTCCCAGGAACCGGCCTGCCCCGTGGACGCCGATCACCCGTTCGTCGCCTCCGAATCCCTCGACCGTCGCGACCTTGCCGGCCAGGACGGCGAAGAACTCGGCGCATGGAACACCCTCCGCGTACAGAACCTCGTCCCGGCGGACCCGGCGCCGCTCGCCGTGCGGGGCGAGCGCCTGGAACTGCGCGTCGCTCAGCCTCGGGTAGGCCCCCTGCGGGTCGGGCGTCTCTTGGATCTCAGGCGGCCAGCGCATGGTCCACCCACTCACGGAGGACGGGAGCCGGCGCCGCGCCCGATCGCCGGGTGACGACCCGGCCCTGATCGATCATGGCGAGCGTCGGGATGGCCCGTACGGTGAAGCGTTCCGAGAGCCGGGGCGCTTCGTCCACATTCACCTCCACCAGCTTCAGGCGGCCGGCACGTTCGGCCGCGATCTGTTCGAGCGCCGGGCTGACCATGCGGCAGGGGCCGCACCAGGGTGCCCAGAAGTCGACGAGCACCGGGATCCGGGCCGCCTCGACGACCTCGCTGAAGTCGTCGTCACCGGCCTCGGTGACCCAGGGAAGCGGCTGGTGGCATTGGCCGCACCGCGGGATCCCCGAATCGGCACGCGGCAGCCGGTTCCTCCGTCCGCAGGTGGAGCACGACACGACCCTCGCATCCTTGGTCGGTGACCGCATGGTCAGACCTCCGGGTTCTCGTACGCCACCGAAAGTGTGCCGCCGGTCATCCCGACCCGGATGACCGCGCCGTCGCGGACGTCGCCGGCGACCAGGGCGCGGGCGACGCGGGTCTCGACCTCGCGGGCGATGAAGCGGCGCAGCGGACGCGCTCCGTAGACGGGGTCGAAGCCCTGCTCGGCGATGAAGCGCACCGCCTCGGGGGTGACCTCCAGCCCCATCCCGCGTTCGGCGAGCCGGACCCTGATCTCGGTGAACATCAGGGCCACGATCTGCTCGATCTCCGGCTCGGTGAGCGGCTTGAACAACACGATGTCGTCGATCCGGTTGAGGAACTCTGGCCGGAACCGCGCGCGCAGTTCGGCCATCACCATCTCGCGGACCTCGGGGTCGATCTCGCCCCCCGGGCCGGCCTTCTCGCTCAGGAAGTGCGAGCCGATGTTGGACGTCATGATGATCACGGTGTTGCGGAAGTCGACCGTACGGCCCTGGGCGTCGGTGAGCCGCCCGTCGTCGAGCACCTGGAGCAGGGTGTTGAAGACATCCGTGTGGGCCTTCTCGATCTCGTCGAACAGCACGACCGAGTAGGGCTTGCGCCGGACGGCCTCGGTGAGCTGGCCGCCCTCCTCATAGCCGACGTATCCGGGCGGGGCGCCGACCAGCCGGCTGACCGTGTGGCGCTCCTGGTACTCGCTCATGTCGACGCGGACGATGTTGTCCTGGGTGTCGAACAGCGCCTCGGCGAGGGTCTTGGCCAGTTCGGTCTTCCCGACGCCGGTCGGGCCGAGGAAGACGAAAGAGCCGATGGGCCGGCGCGGGTCCTTGATCCCCGAACGCGCCCTGATGATCGCGTCGGCGACCGCTTGCACGGCCTCGTCCTGGCCGATGACGCGCCCGTGCAGGATCTGGTCGAGGTGCAGCAGTTTGCCCCGCTCGCCCTCCTGGAGCCTGCTGACCGGGATGCCGGTCCAGCGGGACACGATGCCGGCGATCTCCTCCTCCGTCACGACCTCACGGAGCAGCCGTCCCGCGCCGTGCTTGGACTCCAGCTGCCCCTCCGCGGCCTCCAGTTTGCGTTCCAGCTCGGGAAGCCTGCCGTGCATCAGCTCGGCGGCGCGGTTGAGGTCGTACACGCGCTCGGCCTGTTCGGCCTCGCGCCGGACCGCCTCGATCTCCTGGCGGACGCCCTGCACCCTGTGCAGGGCGTGCCGCTCGGCCTCCCACTGGGCGCGCATGGCGTCGGCCTGGGCGCGCACGTCGGCGAGCTCGGCGCGCAGCGCCTCCAGGCGGGTCCGGCTCGCCGGGTCGTCCTCGTCGGCGAGGGCCGCCTCCTCGATCTCCAGACGCATCACCCGGCGGGTGAGTTCGTCCAGCTCCGCGGGCATGGAGTCGATCTCCGTACGCAGCATCGCGCACGCCTCGTCGACCAGGTCGATCGCCTTGTCGGGCAGGAAGCGGTCGCTGATGTAGCGATGGCTCAGGACGACCGAGGCGACGACGGCGTTGTCGGCGATCTTCACGCCGTGGAACACCTCAAGGCGCTCGCGCAGGCCGCGCAGGATGGAGATGGAGTCCTCCACCGTCGGCTCGTCCACGAAGACGGGCTGGAAGCGGCGCTCCAGCGCGGCGTCCTTCTCGATGTGCTTGCGGTATTCGGTGACCGTCGTGGCGCCGATCATGTGGAGTTCGCCTCGGGCCAGCATCGGCTTCAGCATGTTCCCCGCGTCCATGGCGCCCTCGGCCGCGCCCGCGCCGACGACGTTGTGGACCTCGTCGACGAACAGCAGGATCCGGCCCTCCGCCGAGGTGACCTCGGTCAGCACGGCCTTGAGGCGCTCCTCGAACTCGCCCCGGTATTTCGCCCCCGCGACGAGGGCGCCCACGTCGAGACTGAAGATCGTCTTGTCCTTCAGTCCCTCGGGGACGTCACCCCGGGCGATGCGCTGGGCGAGGCCCTCGACGATCGCGGTCTTGCCGACGCCCGGATCGCCGATGAGCACGGGATTGTTCTTGGTCTTGCGCGACAGGATCTGCACGACCCTGCGGATCTCGCCGTCGCGGCCGATCACCGGGTCGAGTTTGTCCGCCCTGGCGGCGGCCACCAGGTCGCGGCCGTACTTCTCCAGGGCCTCGTAGGCGGCCTCCGGGGTGGCGGAGGTGACGCGCTGGTTGCCGCGCACCTGCGTGAGGACCTCCAGGAAACGCTCGCGGTTCAGCCCGTGTGCCTTGAGCAGCCGTCCGGTGGAGGTGTCCGGACCTTCGTCGAGCAGCGCCAGCAGCAGGTGCTCGACCGAGACGTACTCGTCCTTCAGCCTTCTGGCTTCCTGGTCGGCCGCCTCCAGCAGGCGGGACAGCCGCTGGGTCAGGTAGACCTGGCCGGGGGCTGCGCCGGGACCGGTCATGCGGGGCCGGCGTGCCAGCTCGGCCTCCACCTCCAGCGCCAGCTTGTCGGCGTCGGCGCCGGCGGCCGAGAGCAGACGGGGGGCCAGCCCCTCCGGCTGGTCCAGCAGCGCCGACAGGAGATGCTCGCCGTCGACTTCGGTGTGGCCGAAACGGGTCGCCTTGGTCTGGGCGCCCCGCAGGGCTTCCTGCGACTTCTGCGTCAGTCGGTTCACGTCCACGGCATGCCTCCCTGAGTTCTCGTGCGGGTCCGCAGAGCCGCTTCGAGCTCCGCGATGCGGTCGAGCAGGTCCGCCACCAGGCCCAGAGAGGCGTAGTTGACAGCCAGTTGCGTGTGCAGCCGCTGGAGGCGCCCGGCGGCGGCGAGCTGGGAGGGCGGGAAGCACAGGTCCCCCGCCGGGTCACGGAAGGCGTCGAGCAGGCCGAGCGCGACCAGGCGGCACACCAGCTCCGGATGCAGGCCGGTCACCCGCGCGAAGGATTCCAGGTCCAGGAGCGGGAGCCGGACGAGCGGATGGCTCATGGCCGGGTCCTCCCTTCCGATTCGGCACGCGGATCGAAGCTCGAGACGTCCGCCAACTGCTCGTAGAGACGGCGTTCCTCGGCGCTCAGCGTGCGGGGGACCATGATCCGGACCTCGGCGAACAGGTCCCCGGGAGCGCCGCGGGGGTGGGGCATGCCCTGGCCCCGCAGGCGCAGGCGGCGTCCGGAGGAGGAACCGGGCGGCACTGTGACCTTCGCCTCGCCACCGGGGGTCTCCACCGCCACGGTCGCGCCCAGCGCGGCCTCCGACGGGGTGAGGGGAAGCTGGACGTGGACGTCCCGTCCCTCGACGCGGTAGCGCGGATGATCGGTGATGCGGGCGATCAGGTAGAGGTCGCCGCTCTTCGCGCCGCCCGTGCTCTCGCCGCCCTGATCCGCGAGCCGGATCCGTTGCCCGTCCCGGACGCCCGGAGGGATCGTGACCTCCAGCGTCCGGGAACCTCCGGCGCGGGGCAGGGTGATCGTGCGGTGGCCGCCGCGGTAGGCCTCCTCGACCGTCAGCGGCAGCTCGGCCTCCTGGTCGGCGCCGGGCATCGGCCCCCAGCCTCGGCCCGCGCGGCCCGCGCGGCCTCCGAACATGCCGCCGAACAGGTCCTCGAAGTCGATGCCCTCGCCGGTCTCGAACCGGACCCCCTGCCCGGTCGGCTCGCGTGCCCATCCGGCCCGGCCTCCCGTGCCCGCCCCGGCTCGGGCCCGGGCGTACTCCGCCGGGTCCACTTCCTCGGGCACCTGCCGGAAGTCCCGGCCGAACGCGTCGTAGCGCCGCCGGGTCTCGGGATCGGACAGCACCTCGTAGGCCTCCGACACCTCCTTGAAGCGGTCTTCGGCGCTGGGGTCCTTGTTGACGTCGGGATGATAGGAACGCGCGAGCTTGCGGTAGGCCCGCTGGATCTCCTCGCGGCTGGCCGTTCGCGGCACGCCGAGAACTTTGTAGAAGTCGCGATCAGCCATCAGTCCTCCGCCTTGGTCGACACGACGACCGACGCGGGGCGCAACTGGTCAGGGCCCTCGCCGTAACCGGGCCGTACGACGGCGACGACCGTGCCCGGCTCGGCCTCCGGGTCCTCCAACGTGCTCACGGCCTCGTGCCTGGCGGGATCGAACTGGGCCCCGAGATCCTCGACGCGCGGGAAGCCCAGCCGCGCGAGCACGGCAACCGCCTGGTCGCGGACAGAGCGGACGCCTTCGATGATCGGGTCGGCACCGGCGTCGTCCGCGTGCCGCAGCGCCAGTTCGAGGTTGTCGACGACCGGCAGCCACTCCGCGGCGACCCTAGCCCGTTCGTCGAGCCGCTGCCTGGTGAGGTCCCTGGCCGTGCGCTTACGGAGGTTGTCCAGCTCGGCGGCTGCGCGTAGCCAGCGGTCGTGCAGCTCCTCCAACCGGGTGTCCGTGTCGGCCCCCGTATCAGCTGCTGTGCCGGTGTCCTCGCTGGGGGCGCCGGTTCCGGCGTCCATGGCCTCGGCCGTTGGAACACGACCCTGACGTGGATTTCTGTCCTGGTCGGTCATGTCACTCCGGCTCTGTGAACTCGGCGTCGATCACGTCGTCGTCCGGCCCGCCCGCGCCGGGCTGCCCCGGCTGCGGCCCCGTCTGCTGCTCGGGCTGTCCCGGCTGAGCGCCGGCGCCCAGCGCGTGGAAGACCTGCTGGAGCTCTCCGGCCAGGATGCGCAGCCGATCGGCGGGCGCCTCCTCCTTGATGGCCTGGCGGGCTTCGGCGATCAACTGTTCCGCCCGGGCCTTCTCGTGCACCGGGACGGCGTCCCCGAGCTCGGACAGGCGCCGCTCCACCTGGTAGGCGATCGAGTCCAGCTCGTTGCGGGCGTCGACCGCCTCGCGGAGGGCGACGTCGTCGGCGCGGTGCCGCTCGGCGTCGGCGATCATCCGGTCGATCTCGCTGGTGTCCAGGTTGGCGCTCTCACTGATCGTGATGCGCTGCTCGGCTCCGGTGTCCTTGTCCTTGGCGGTCACGTTGAGGATGCCGTTCGCGTCGATGTCGAAGGTGACCTCGACCTGCGGCACCCCGCGCGGTGCAGGCCGGATGTTCTCCAGCCGGAACCGGCCGAGCACCCGGTTGTCGGCGGCGCGTTCCCGCTCGCCCTGAAGGATGACCACGTCGACGGCCGACTGGTTGTCCTCGGCGGTACTGAAGATCTCGGTCCGGCGGGCCGGGATCGTGGTGTTCCGTTCGATGACCTTCGTCATGAGACCGCCGAGCGTCTCCACTCCGAGCGAGAGCGGGGTGACGTCGAGCAGCACGACGTCCTTGACCTCGCCCCTGATGACCGCCGCCTGGACCGCCGCGCCGAGCGCCACGACCTCGTCGGGGTTGACCGTCATGTTGGGGTCCTTGCCCGTCATGCGGCGCACCGTCTGCTGCACCGCGGGCATGCGGGTGGACCCGCCGACCAGGATCACCTCGTCGAGGTCGGCCGAGGTCAGCTTGGCGTCGCCCATGGCCTGCTCGACCGGGCCCTTGACCCGCTCGATCAGGTCGCCGGTGATCTGCTCGAACGTGGACCGCATCAGCGTGGTGTTCAGGTGCTTGGGCCCATTCGCGTCCGCCGTGATGAACGGAAGGCTGATCTGGGTCTGGCTGACCGCCGACAGCTCCACCTTGGCCTTCTCCGCCGCCTCGAAGAGCCGCTGCAGGGCCTGCGGATCGGCGCGCAGGTCGATGCCGTCCTGACGCTGGAACTCGTCGGCCAGATGGTCAACGATCCGGCGGTCGAAGTCGTCGCCGCCCAGATGGGTGTCCCCAGCCGTGGAGCGGACCTCGACCACGCCATCGCCGATGTCGAGGATGCTGACGTCGAACGTCCCGCCGCCCAGGTCGAAGACGAGGACGGTCTCGCTGCCCTTCTTGTCCAGGCCGTAGGCCAGCGCCGCCGCGGTCGGCTCGTTGATGATGCGCAGGACCTCCACGCCGGCGATCTTCCCGGCGTCCTTGGTGGCCTGACGCTGGGCGTCGTTGAAGTAGGCGGGCACGGTGATGACGGCCTCGGTGACCTTCTCGCCCAGGAACTTCGCCGCGTCGGCGATCAGCTTTCTCAGCACGAACGCCGAGATCTCCTCGGGCGCGTACTGCCTGTCCCTGACCTTGAACCGTACGGCCCCGTCGGGACCCGCCGCGACGTCGAACGAGACCGCCTTGGTCTCGTCGTGCACCTCGTCGAACCGCCGGCCCATGAACCGCTTGGCCGAATAGATCGTCCCCTTCGGATTCAGGATCGCCTGGCGGCGGGCCATCTGGCCGACCAGGACCTCACCCTGGTCGGTGAAACCCACCACCGACGGTGTGGTCCGCGACCCTTCGGCGTTCGGGATGACCGTTGGATGGCCGTCCTCGGTCGTCGCGATCACGGAGTTCGTCGTGCCCAGATCGATGCCCACTGCCCTCGCCATCGCCATGTCCCCTCACGGTTCCGCGTGGTCTGGCCCATCCCTGCCGGGTTTCGCTGATCTCGGCCGCAATGCGCCGTCGGACTTTCCCAGCCAGAAGGTCGGACGCGACTCCGCGACCCTCCGCACCGGCCTATCTGAATTTGTCGTGGGGGCGAATTGCGGATTCGCCGACATCTCTTGGTTCCCGGCGATGATCGCGGGCAACGACACGAACGCCCTGCGCTGAATGCGGTAGCCGATCGCCCCCCGAATCAGGCCCCTATCGCGGAGCCCAGGGTCCGCCACGGCCGAGGGCTGACGATCAGTAACACCAGGCTGATCAGCGGATCCATACAGATACCGGTGCCTCCGTCACGCGCGATCCAGCCCCAAGATCAATCCACCGGTCTGAATCCCCATACCTTCACTCAAAGGGCGCGGAGGGCTTCCTGAAACCCCCAGATATCCATTTTTGGATCAAACTAGCAAGGGATGGTCGGCTCAGCCTTCGTCAGCGTGGAGGCGGTGGCCAAGGCCCGCGAGCCGTCGTCTCGGCCGCGGGTGCAAGATCTGCAGCGAGGTGAAGTCGTCGCGGGTGAAGGTCGAGGAGGCGTGGCCGAGTGTCTCCTGAGCGATCTTCATCTGCATGGATGACTCGGCGACATCAGCGATTCCCGGCGCGAGCTGATCGACTCCGGGGTGGAAGCCCGCAGGGGCCGACGCCGTCCGGCGTCATTTGGGCCGCCAGAATTCCGAAGAAGTCTTCGCAGATGTCCTGAGCCGTCCGTGATGGCACCTGGCAGTTTGTGGCTACTGGTGAGCCCAGACTGGATGTTCGCAGCGCCTCGTGACACCCCTGATCCCAGGGCCACGTCTTGATCACGTCGTTGTGAAGAGGGCGCTGTTTCTCCACAGCCCCACTCGGCTCCGTTGGTGTCAGCTAGAAGGCTCGATCGGTGGCGGCGTCATTGAGTGAGTGAAAGGCATTGGCGGCGAGGCTGAGACTGCGCTGGACGCTGTGATTGGCGTAGCCGGATGTGGCCCTTGTTTCCCTAGAACCCGGTAGCTAAGGAGTCCCCGTGTGGTCGGTGATGGCCGGCCCGACTGACCGGGGTGGTGCAGTCGACGCGGATTCGTGGATCGAGATCCAGGCCGAATGGCCGAGACGCTCTCCGGTTCATGCCATCTGCTGACAAGGGCCGCGCCGATCTCGGCCTCTTGAGGCGTTTCTTGCATGATCGATGCCGTCACGATCGCCGGATTCACGTTTCTCCGTTTTAAGGAGGAGGGTGATAACGATGGGTGAGAGTCATCCGGTGATCTACAAGAGGTGCGGTTGCACCGGGCGGAGCGGGTGTCCCAGGCTGGCCGAGGACGGGCATGGCTCGTGGTATTTCGCCGTGCAGGTTCAGGGCCTGTCGGGGCAGCGGGAGCGCATGCGGCGGGGTGGATACGCCAGCGCAGGGGAAGCCGAACAAGCAGGGCTGCAGATGATCGCGTCTGAACACGGCGGGGGCATCGGGGCGGCATGCACCGTGGCGCAGTGGCTCCGCTACTGGCTGGCAACCGATCAGGGCATCCGGCCGAGGACACGTCAGGGGTACGCGGATCACGTCCGTTTGCACCTGCTCCCGGCGCTGGGGCGAATCAGGCTGGCGGAGCTGTCCTTCCGCGATGTGCGGCGGATGTTCATGGTGTTGGCCGGGCGCCGGAACCGGTACGGCAGGCCGTTGGCGGCGGCGTCGCTGGAACGGATCCGTGCCACGTTGCGGGCGGCGCTGAACGAGGCCGTCCGGGAAGGGCTGATCGACGCCAATCCCGCTCGTGGGTTGCGGTTGCCTGCCGCGCCGCGTCCGAGGGCGCAGGTGTGGACCGATCGGCGGGTGGCGGTGTGGAGGGCGACCGGTGAGAGGCCGACTGTGGCGGTCTGGACGGTGCCGCAGCTGGTGGACTTCTTGGACGGCGTCCGCGGTGATGCCTTGTTCCCGCTGTGGTGGCTGGCGGCGCTGCGTGGGCTTCGCCGGGGGGAACTCGCCGGCCTGCGCTGGGTGGATCTCAGCCTGGAGACCGCCGAACTCGCCGTGGTCCGGCAACTGGTGCAGGTCGGTGGAAGGCTGGTGTCTTTCCCGCCGAAGAGCCAGGCCAGTAGGCGTACGGTCGCGCTGGATCCGCAAACGGTCCGGCTACTGCGCCGCCACGAACGTGAGCAGCGAACTGAGGGAAGGTTCTGTGACGGCAGGGCGCAGGTCTTCACTCGGATGGACGGCAGCCCGGTGGCACCGGACTACCTGACTTACCGGTTCCGTAAGCTGGTTCGAGAGAGCGGGCTGCCACCGGTGCGGCTGCATGACCTGCGGCACGGCGCCGTGACGATGGCGCTGGCCGCGCACGTGGATCTGCCGGTGGTCCAAGACCAGGTGGGGCACGCCAGCATCGTGCTGACCGCCGACACCTACACCTCGGTGCTGCCGGAACTGCAACACGAGGCCGCCAGGGCAACGGCGCATCAGGTGATGTCAGCGGCCCGCAGAGCTGCCCGGAAGGTGCGCCGGGGGAGGTGCGGGTGGATGACCCAGGTATGACCCATCCGTGTCCCAGGCCATGATCGGGGGATCTTGGACCTGGGAGGACGCGCAGGTCAAGAGTGGTGGGGCGCCAGGGATTCGAACCCTGAACCTACGGATTAAAAGTCCGCAGGCCCCGCCGCTGTGGCGCAGCCCCACTGGTTAGGCTGCCATAGGTAGACCGACCAAAGGCGAGCAGACCTCACCCGTCCGCAGCCCAGCTCCACGTCTTCTTCAGCACCGCCGCCACCCGCGCGAACCGCACCGGATCCAACACCGCCCCTTCCCGCCGAATGTCGTCCTCGTCCATCTCGAAAACGCGGTCGAGCCGAAGGAAAGACGGGCGAGTATCGCCGCCCCACACCCCCAGCGGCAGCCAGTCCGGCGAGTCGTCCCCCTTGCTCGACAACATCATGCCGAGCAGCCGGCGCCCATGCCGGCCGACGACCAGCAGCGGGCGGTCCTTACCGCGAGACGGGTCCTCCTCGTACGGAACCCACGTCCAGACGACCTCGCCCGGGTCGGCCAGGCCGTCGAGGTCGGGCGAGTACTCCATCCGGGCCGCGCGGTCGATCCGGTGGACCTCGCGGACGGCGCCCCGCGACGGGCGCGGGTCAGCTCCATGATCACGCACGATAAGAACCTTATCGGACGGTCTTCACCCAGTATGGGTCGTCATAGAGGACCGCTCCCGAATCGTCCAGAAGCTGTTCGGGCGCGGAGATGAGCGCAACCTCGCCCTCCTGCTGCAACTGGAGCAGGACGTCGCGGACCCGCGGGCCGACCGGTAGTTTGCCCGGCGGCAGGTTGAGGCGTTCGCGTACCAGGTCGGCGAGCTCCGACAGGCGGAACGGGCGGCCGGGCAGCAGGGCCAGGACGACCCTGACCGGGATGACGGTCTCGGCTTCGGCGTGCGCCAGTTCCCAGACGAGCTGCGGGCCGCGGCGGCCCGTTCCGCCGCAGGACAGGCAGCGGCGTCGCCAGCCGGGGAAGGGCTCTTCTTCTAGGGTGCCGAAGCAGGCCGTGCAGAGATTGGCCTCGGAGGCGTGGAGTTCGGCCGACATCTGGTCGGGCAGGTCGGCCCCGCAACTACACCCCAGGGGCGCGGTCGACATGACATGGCGGGATTTTTCCTGGTTCATCTCTTGGCACTGTAGCCACTCGCGGCGCGACACGGGCTCTCCCGGCCGGGTGATCAAGGTGCTGTGACACCATTCCACGTATGCGAAAAACCGGATGGCTTGTCGCGGGGGCACTGGCCGCTGGAGTCGCGTGGAAGCTGCGCGACGTCCCCGAGGCGATGGGCGCCCACCCCACCGGCGTGCGCGCCGACCGGGTCCGCCGTTCCCCGCAGTTCCGCGGCACCGCGTTCGCCAACTCGGCGCCCGCGGTCGTCACCCCGCGCGAGGAGAGTACCAAGATCCTCCGCGACCTCCTGTTCGGCCGCGAGCAGCGCCGCCCGCGCGGCGCGATCCCCGTGCTGACGCCCGCGTCCGAGCCCATCAGCGATCTGGACGTCGTCTGGTACGGCCACGCGACCGTGCTGGCCGAGATCGAGGGCCGCCGGGTCATGTTCGACCCGGTGTGGAGCGACCGGTGCTCGCCGGTGCCGTTCGCCGGCCCCCGCCGGAACCACGAGCCGCCGCTGCCGATCGACATGCTGCCCCGGCTCGACGTCATCGTGATCTCCCACGACCATTACGACCACCTCGACATGCGGACCGTCCAGGCCCTCACCGGCTTCCAGGACGCCCCCTTCGTCGTCCCCCTCGGCGTGGGCGCCCACCTGGAGCGGTGGGGGGTGCCCGAGTCGCGCATCGTCGAGCTCGACTGGAACGAGAGCGTCACCATCAGGGGCCTCACCCTCACCCTCACCGAGGCCCGCCACTTCTCCGGCCGCACCTTCACCCGCAACACCACGTTGTGGGGCTCGTGGGTGGTGGCCGGCGAGCGCCGCAAGGTCTTCTACACCGGCGACTCCGGCTACTTCGAGGGGTACGCCGAGATCGGCCGCCGCCACGGCCCGTTCGACGTGGCGCTGGTGCAGATCGGCGCCTACAGCGAGAGCTGGCCCGACATCCACATGACGCCCGAGGAGGCGGTCCGCGCCCACCTCGACCTGAACGCCGGGCTGCTGGTTCCCGTCCACTGGTGCACGTTCACGCTGGCCTTCCACGCGTGGGGCGAGCCGGTCGACCGGTTGTGGCGGGAGGCGAAGGGCCGCGGCGTCCACCTGGCCGTGCCCCGGCCGGGCGAGCGGTTCGCCGTCGACGAGCCGCCGCTTGTGGACGGGTGGTGGCAGCAGATCGAATAGGCTGTCGGCTTCCGTAATCGTGAAGACCGGGGGAGTAGCCACGTGGCCGAGAAGGTCGTCCTGATCGATGATCTCGACGCGTCCGAAGGGGAAGACGTCTCGCGGCGGGAGTTCCGCCTGCTCGACAAGCTGTTCGCGATCGACCTGTCGGAGGCCAACAACGAACGCCTCGCCGAGGCCGTCGGCCTGATCGAGCTGGCGATCGAGAAGGGCCGTGAGGTCAAGCAGGCCGGGCGGGGCCGCAAGCCGGCCGAGCCGAGCAAGCTCCAGGGCTTCACCAACACCGACGTCCGCGACTGGGCCAGAGGGCAGGACCTGGAGGTGCCCGCGCGCGGGAAACTGCCCGACGACCTGATCGACGCCTTCATGGCGGCGCAGCGGGAGCCCGTGGAATCCTGATCGGGTGCGGATCGACCTCCACAGCCACAGCACCGCCTCCGACGGGACCGAACGCCCCGCCGAGGTGGTGCGGCGCGCCCGCGAGGCCGGTCTCGACGTGCTGGCCCTCACCGACCACGACGGGGTCGGCGGCCACGCCGAGGCCCTGGCGAACCTGCCCGACGGCCTGACCCTCGTGCCCGGCATGGAGTTGTCGTGCCGCCGCGACGGCATGAGCATCCACATGCTCGCCTACCTGTTCGACCCCGCCCACCCGGGCCTGGCCCGGGAGACGGCACTGATCCGCGAGGCCAGAGACGGCCGGGCCGCCGAGATGGTGGCCCGGCTGATCGAGCTGGGCGTCCCGATCACGCTGGATATGGTCGAGCGCATCGCGGGCGGCGGCGTCATCGGCCGCCCTCACGTCGCGCGGGCGATGGTGCAGGTCGGTGCGGTCGCCGACTTCGAAGAGGCCTTCTCGAACCGGTGGATCGGCTCGGGCGGCCGCGCCCACGTGGCGCGTTACGCCCTCGATCCGGTGCGCGCCGTCGAACTGACCCGCGCCGCCGGGGGCGTGGCGGTGCTGGCGCATCCGAGGTCGGCCAAACGCGGCCGGGTGGTGCCCGACGAGTGGATCGCCGAGATGGCCGCCGCCGGGCTGGCCGGCGTCGAGGTCGACCACCGCGACCACACCACGACCGCGCGCGAGGAGCTGCGCGGCCTGGCCAAGGAACTCGGGCTGGTCGTGACGGGGTCGAGCGACGACCACGGGGAGCTGACCGGCCACCGCTTGGGCTGCGAGACCACCGCGCCCGAGGCCTACGAGGCGCTGCTCGACGCCCGGCCGTAGTCCTTGAGCGTGATCGCGTTCGCGGCCGTGCGGATCGGCTCGGTGACCCGCCTGATCATGCCTTCCCTGCCCGGCAGGTGGGGCATCAGCCGCAGCAGGAACATCTGGACGCGGATCCGCGCCGCCGGGGCGCGCTCCACGACGGTGAAGCGGCCGGCACCAGCCTCGCCGCCATCGGCTACCACTTCCGATCGACGAAGGCGCTGCTGAACGAGGCCCTCATCGAGGCGATGGAGGATTGGGGCAAGGAGATCGAGCGGGCCCTGACGACCGAGGCCCCGCCCGGCGCCACGCCGCTCCAGCGTTTCGAGGCGATCTGGACGCAGATCATCGAGTCCTACGTCCGGCTGCGGCCCCTGTGGGCCATCCAGTTCGAACTCGTCGCCCAGATGGACCGGCTGCCCGAGGTGCGCGAGGCGTTCGCGAACGCCAACCGGCAGGCCCGGCTGGGGCTGGCCGCGCTCTTCGAGAACCTCGACCCCGAGGCCGACGAACGCAGGGCGATGGCGGTGGGGGCGTTCTACCAGGCGCTGCTCGGCGGCCTGGCGACCCAGTGGCTGGTCGACCCCGACACCGCGCCCACGGCCCAGGACCTGGTCGAGGCCCTGCGCACGATCGCGGCCGGGCAGCACGCGCGGTGATTGCCTCGCGCGGAGCCGGGTAGCGACCGGGGAACAGCACAACAGCCGCGCTGTGAGCACGTTCTGTTGTGACAGGGGTCCTCGTCGACAGGCCGGCCGCTGTTCTCAACCAGCCTCGAAGGCGGTCTCATGATCACCCCTGACAACCGGCCGCTGGCCCTGGTGACCGGCGCGTCGAGCGGAATCGGCTACGAACTGGCCCGTCAGTTCGCCCAGAACGGCTTCGACCTGGTCGTGGCGGCGGAGGACGAACGCCTGCTCGAAGCGGCCCGCGCCCTGGAGGACCTGGGCGCCGCCGTCTCGGCGGTCCGCGCCGACCTGGCCCACTACGAAGGGGTCGAGGAGCTCCATCTGCGCGCCACGGCGTCCGGCCGCCCGCTCGACGCGGTCGCGATCAACGCGGGCGTCGGCGTCGGCGGCGACTTCGCCCGCGAGACCGACTTCGACGCGGAGCTCAAGCTGATCAAGCTCAACGTCGTGTCGTCCGTCCACCTGGCCAAGCGGGTGCTGCCCGCGATGGTCGAGAAAGGCCGCGGCCGGGTGCTGTTCACCTCGTCGATCGCGGGCACCATGCCGGGGCCCTTCCACGCGGTCTACGCCGCGTCCAAGGCGTTCCTCTACTCCTTCGCCGAGTCGATCCGCGAGGAGCTCAAGGACACCGGCGTCACCGTGACGGCGCTGCTGCCCGGCCCGACCGACACCGACTTCTTCCGGCGGGCCGGGATGCAGGACACGAAGGTCGGCTCGGCCGACAAGGACGACCCGGCCGAGGTCGCCCGCCAGGGGTACGCGGCGCTGATGAGCGGCGACGACCACGTGGTCGCCGGTTCGAAGAAGAACCTGGCGCAGAACCTGGCCGGCAAGGTGCTGCCCGAGACGGCCAAGGCACGGCTCACCCGCCGGATGACCGAACCCGGCGGCGATTAGGCCGTCAGCTCCTCGCCCAGCAGGTGGACGAGGGTCTGCACCCCCTTGAGCAGCACGCCGACGTCGGCGCTCTCGTCGGCGTCGTGCCAGCGGTCCTCCGGCAGGCCGGTCCCGAAGAACACCACGGGGCTGTCCAGCCGGCGGGCCAGCAGGTCGGCAGGGGCGCCGCCGCCGTTGCGCATCCGCCCGGCGGGCCGCCCCCAGGCCCGGGACATCGCTCGTTCCAGCGCGGCGACCGCCGGGTGGCCGGGCGGGGTGACGTAGGGCTCGGAGAGGGTGTCGGCGAAGGTCAGGGTGTACTCGTAGCCGTCGGTGACCTGTTCGCTCACCCACTGCCGGATCTGCGCGGCGGCCTTGCCGGAGTTCTGGCCCTGGACGATGTGGAAGACCAGCGAGGCCGACGCGGCCGACGGGATGACGCCCCGCGACGAGGTCACGCCGGTCCCGCCGAGCACCTGCTCGATCTCCACCGCCGGGCGGGTCCACAACCGTTCGGGCACGCTGCGGCCCTTCTCCCCGCCGATGAAGGAGGTCCGCGTACGGGCCAGCCAGTCGCCGGGGTCGAACGGGAAGAAGGCCAGTTCCGGCGGCGTCTCGGCGACGGCGTCGTAGAAGTCCGGCACGGTGATCCGGCCGTCGCCGTCGACGAGCCCGCCGAGCAGGCGGCACAGTTCGCGCAGCGGGTTGGGCGCGGCGCCGGAGGCCACCCCGGCGTGCACGTCGACCGCCGGGCCGCGGATCTCCAGCGTGAGGCCGACCAGGCCGCGCACCCCCGTGCACACCGCCGGCTGGCCGGCCGACCACAACAGGGTGTCGCTGAGTATCACCAGGTCGGCGGCCAGCCGGTCGCCGTGCTCCGCAAGCAGGCCGGTCAGATGCGGCGAGCCGATCTCCTCCTCGCCCTCGACGAGGAGGGTCACGCCGACGGGCAGGTCGCCGGCGGCCAGCAGGGTGCGCAGCGCCCACAGGTGGCACAGCACCTGCCCCTTCGCGTCGGAGGCGCCCCTGCCGTAGACGCGGCCGCGGCGCACCACCGGGTCGAACGGCGGGGTCTCCCGCCAGTGGTCGGGCCGCACCTCCCGCACGTCGTGGTGCGAGTAGACCAGCACGGTGGGCGCGTCCGGGTGAGGGCGGGGCCAGCGGGCGTACACGGCGGTCCCGCCGCCGGTGGGCCACTCCTCGACCTCCGGGCAGCCCATCTCCTCCAGGTACGCCGCCAGCCAGCGGGCCGACCGGGCGACGTCCGGCGCGTGCCCGGCGACCGCCGAGACCGACGGGATCCGCACCCAGGCTTCGAGGTCGGCCAGGAACTCCCCGACCGGCGGCCTCACGTCGTCTCCTGGAGCGAGAGGGCCTCCCCGCGCTCGACGTAGCGGATCCGGTCGGCCAGGCCCGCCCGTTCCATGTGCCGGTGGAAGTCCTCGATGGGCGAGGTGAAGACGTCGTAGTCGTCGAAGTGCACCGGCATGACGGCGCGCGGATCGATCAGTTTGACCCAGCCCGCGCCCTGTTCCCCGTCCATGGTGACCAGCATCAGGCCCAGGATCTTGGTGCCGCCCAGGTGGACGATGGCCAGGTCGACGTCGGGGAACCGGGTGGTGATGCGTTCGAGACGGCGGTCGAGCAGGGTGTCCCCGCTGATGTGGACGCGCAGGTCGACCAGGCCGTCGGCGCCGGTGAACTCCAGCATGCCGCCCATGACGGGCGGCAGCAGGAACTGGGCCGCGCCGGGCGCGTGCCGGGCGGGCAGCGCCGTGATCGTGAGTGAACGGTCTCCTTTGTGCAGTTCGTGGCTCCGCCAGGCGGGCAGCCCGATGGCGTTGCCGTACCCCTGCCGGCGCAGCCGCCGGGCGGCGTGCTCGGTGGTCAGCACCGGCAGGTCGTGGTCGAGGCCGTCTCTGGCGGTCTTGTCCCAGTGGTCGTCGTGCAGGTGCGAGAGCACCACGGCGTCCAGCGGCGGCAGTTCCGAGACGTCGAGAGCGGGTTCCCTGAGCCGCCGCGTGGTCAGGCCGTACCCCAGATGCGCCCGCTGCCCCCGGTGCATGAAGTTGGGGTCGGTCAGCAGGGTGAAGCCGTTGTGGCGGATCACCGTGGTCGCGTTCCCGATGAACCGCACGCTGGACTCGCCGTTCATGGCGCCCCCTCCGTCACGCGGCCCGGTGGTGGGTCAGGGAGCTGGGCGCGTCGAGGTTGGCGCCGTCGTGCACGCCCACGCCGAGCCGGTCGACCAGCTCGCCGCCCAGCCAGCCGGTCACGCCGCCCAGCACCACCCCGGCGAAGCTCAGCACCAGAGCCCAGGCGCCGGGCGTCCAGTCGACCGCGCCGGCGCGCAGCAGCCAGCTGCCCGCGAAGAGCAGCAGCACCACCACGTTGCCGATCCCGTGGTAGGCGCCGATGCGCCGGGCCCGGGTGCCCGCCGGGACGGCGAGCCAGTCGACCAGCCCGAAGACGCCCGCGATCACGCCGCCGACGACCCCGGCCGCGATGACGTAGGCGGCGGCCAGCGCGAAGCCGGCGCCGCCGGTGAACAGGCGGATGACGTCGAAGACCACCCCGGTGACGAGCAGGCCCAGCGGGAAGACGATGAGCACCTGGTGGATGGGATGGCCGAGGGCCTTGGCTCTGCTTTCCATGACACGCCCCTCTCGTCATCCGGCCGGGCGGTCCAGCCGGAGGCTCGGTACGGGATGCGGCCCCTCCGTCTCGAGCCGGTATTCGCGTCCGGACTTGCCGGCGTTCTCGGCGATCACCAGCTCCGAGGCCGGGCTCTCGCTACCCATGACGGCGTTCTGCATGGCCTCGAACCGCTCGTGCGCGTCCTGGACGTAACCCGTTCCGATCGTCGTGTAGTCGATCTGCGTGGCGGTGAGCTCGCGCAGGTAGCCCTTGTTGGGCTCGAAGGTCACCGGCGCGGGCAGTTCGGGGGCGAGCACCTGCTCCGGGTCGCGGCCGTCGTGCTCCCTGAACAGCTCGGCGGCCAGCCGCAGGTGTTCGAGCTCCATGTTCAGGTGGAGCTCCCAGATGGCCTTCACCTTCGGGTCGCTCTCGGTCTCCATGAACGAGTGGTAGAGGTAGCACTCGTTGTACTCGTGGTGCAGCAGCATCTCCCACCAGGTCTCGCCCGGGTCGACCAGGGACTCGTAGTGGGTGACGTGCTCCTCCTCGATCATCCCGATCTCCTGGTAGAGCTAGCGGGCGATCGGCTCCATGTACGTCGGGCCGACGTTCATGTAGAAGTTCATCGTCTGCTGCTCGGCCGACATGATCGTGAGGGCGTGCAGCTTGGAGATCGGCGCGGTGGCGTCCTTGTCGTAGCTCTGCCGGACGTTGTCGATCGGATCGCGGTGGTGCAGGTACGTCGGCCGTCCGGGCATCACCTCGGTCAGCCCGTCGACGATCTTCTCGGCGCGGCGGTGCTCGATCATCTCGTAGAGGTTGGCGTACCGGTAGAGGTGGTCGAAGTCCTCCAGGACGCCGAACTGGTAGGCCTGCTTGAGGTAGGGGTCGGGTTCCATCCGGGCGACCCACGCGGTGAGGTCGACGGCGACCTGCTCGTAGGCGATGGTCGTCTCCAGGACCGAGGCGAGGCCGGGCAGCAGCCAGTTGACCGCCTTCTGCTGCTGGGCCTCGATGTAACGCACCCGGGCCAGGTGCTGTTTGAGCTCCAGGCTCGGGGCGTGGCGGGCCATCTGGTGACTGAAAAGGATCGCCTCGACCTCGATGCCGTTCAGCGTGATGATGCGGCAGCGGGTGTAGGGGTCGGAGTGCTCGGGGTCGACGGGGGTCACGGCCAGCTCGCGCCAGGAGCGGAGTTGCCGGTCGAGCGGGATGCCGCGCTCACGCAGGGGATTGAACGTCATCGGCCCTCTCCCATCGCCTTGCGGATGGCGTCGCGGGCCCGGTCCATGATCGCCACGGGCGGGCCCAGCAGCAGGTTCCTGGTCGCCGACTCGACGCCCGGATGCGGCCGGGTGGGGGCCATCTTCTCGGCGGCCTGGACGGCGGCGGTCATCTTGGCCAGCCGCGCCGGGTCGCCCTCACGGGTCAGGTGGGTGAACTCGTACCGCTCCTCGGCGCGGGCGTGGGCCAGCACCTCGACCCGCAGGATCTCCAGGTGCTTGGGGAAGTCGGGGTGGTCGCTGCCCATCTGGTCGAGGTCGGCGAGCAGCCGCTTGGCCTGGTTCTCCTCGCGGAGCCGGTCGTCGGCGATGCCGTCGCCGCCGTCCACGACCTGCCGGACGTAGGGGTGGACGAGTTCCTCCTCGGCCGTCTCGTGCACGGCGAGCAGGCGGACGAGGCGGCGGAAGGCCTCTTCGCGGGCCGCGCCGTCGGTCGCCGTGACTTCGGTGAACAGATCGTTGATCTCCGCGTGCTGGCGGACGAGGAAGGCCACGACATCGGTCTGCTGAGCGTCCATGACGGAACACCTTCGATGATCAGCAGGGGTCGGCTGCGCCTTGGGGGAGCCGACGAGATGGCACGCTGTTCGGCCAGGTGGACTCCCTTACCCCCGCTGCCGGGGGCTAACCACAGCCGTGCGCCGCTACTCCTTGACGACGCGGATCGTCTCCAGCGAGGAGTCCCACGCGTCCGGGATGACCATGCCCGACCGCAACCCGGTGGTCAGATACGCCAGCACGTCGCCGGTGAGCCGCTCGCCGGGCAGCGCGGCCGGGATGCCCGGCGGGTAGGGCGTGAGCATCTCGGCGGAGATCCGCCCGGCGGCCCGGTCGGCGGGGACCGGCTCGGTCTCGGCGAAGAAGGCGTCGCGCGGCGCCATCACCTGGTCGAGGCGCAGGTCGCCGGGCACCCGCACCTGGGCGGCCGGCAGCTCGCCGGCGCGGTCGGCCAGGTCTCTCAGGGCGGCCAGCAGGGCCTCGGCCGACTTCTCGTCGTCGGCGTGGCTGAGCTGGGCGCTGATGCGGCGGTGGTCCGACAGGTGCATGTTGATCTGGTGGTGCTCCCGCAGCCAGTCGGCCATCGCGTAGCCCGAGGCGCCGGTCGCGGAGACGTCCACGACGACCTGGAGCGGGTCCATGTCGGCGATCATGCCGTCGTAGTCGGCGCGGCCGTACACGTGGAAGCCGTCGAGGTCGTCGGCGGCCGCGCGCACGTGGTGGGCCAGCGCGAGGGTGCGGTCGTACGTCGCGCGGCCGTGCTCGACCATCTGCCGCCGCCAGCCGTCGAGCGCGGCGTAGATCAGCACCGACGAGCTCGTGGTGTTCAGCAGGTCGGAGCGGGCCTTGAGCAGGGCCGGGTCGATGCGGTCGCCCCGCAGGTGGAAGACCGAGCTCTGCTCCAGGGCCGATCCCATCTTGTGGACGGACGTCACGCACATGTCCGCGCCGGCGTCCATCGCCCAGGTGGGCAGGTCGGGATGGAACGGCAGGTGGGCGCCCCAGGCCTCGTCCACCAGAAGCGGTCGTCCGTGCTCGTGGCAGACCCGGGTCAGCTCGGTCAGGTCGGCGCAGGTGCCGTAGGGCGTCGGGCTGACCACCAGGACGCCCTTGGCGTCGGGATGGGCCTTCAGGGCGGCGGCGAACGCCTCGACCGACGGCGGGTGGGCGAGCTGCCGCTCGTGGTCCCACGTCGGGTCGACCCAGACCGGGATCACCCCGGTCAGGACCAGGCCGGACCCGACCGACTTGTGCGCGTCCCGGCCGATGATCAGCTTCTCGCCCGGCCCGGCCGTCGCCATGATCGCCGTCTTGACCGACAACGAGCTGCCGCACGTGCTGAAGAACGCCTGGTCGGCGTCGACGGCGTCGGCCATCAGCTCCTCGGCCTCCTGGACGACGCCCCCAGACGCGCGCCGGTCGTCGAGCCCGGCCGTGGCCAGCACGTCCGACCGGAAGACGTCCAGGCCCATGACCTCGGCGACCCGGGGATCCACCCCCCGCCCCTGTTTGTGGCCGGGCGGGGTGAACGGGGTCTGCCCGCTCGCGTGGTAGGCGGCGAGGGCTTCCAGGATCGGTGCGCGTGAATGGTCCACGCCGGGGCCCTTCCCGGCAGGCCCGGGAACAGCCCCAACCGCCAGGTGATTTTCTTTGGCCCGCGTCAGCCGGGCCGGTCCACGCGCAGGCTCGGCACCGGGTGCGGCCCTTCGGTCTCCAGGCGGTACTCGCGCTCCGCATCGCCTCGAAGCGCTCGTGCGCCTCCTGGACGTAGCCGGTCCCGATCGATCCCTCGGCCGAACTTCGACCTCACATATCCCCACGAGACGGAACGGGACCGCGGTCGTGCCGGGCGCCAGGTGGTGACCAGGGCCAGGGCCAGGAGGAGTTCGGCGAGGTCGCCGCCGTAGTACATGATCTCGCCCGCGCCGCGCAGCTGGGCGATCGGCGCGTCCAAATGGACGAGGTAGCCGCCGTACATGAGCTGCGAGACGACGGCGTGGGCGGCGATGGCGACGCCCAGCACCACCAGCCGGGCCCGCACCCCCGGCCGCGCGGGAGCCGGATCGGGACCGGCCACAGCCCAGGCGAACAGCAGGCCCGACAGCAGGAAGTGGACGTGCACCACCGGATGGGCGCCGATGAGTGAGTACAGCGGGGTGAGGTAGAGCGCCGCCATGCCTCCGGTGCTCAGCACCAGGGCCGTGACCGGGTGGGCGGCGACGCGCACGAACGGGGTGCGCAGCGCGCCGGTCACCCGCCGGGCCGCGGCGGCGGGCAGCGCCCGCAGCAGCACCGTGACGGGTGCGCCCAGGACGAGCGCGATGGGGGCGTACATGCCGATGAGAAGGTGCTGGAGCATGTGGCCGCGCAGGTCGTGGTGGGCCGCCGAGGCCACCGCGGGCAGCAGCGCGACCACCAGGAGGAGGCAGCCGAGCACGAACGAGACGGCCCGGCCCCGGTCGGCCGGGCGCGCTCCGGTACGTCCCCGGGCCCGCGTCAGCAGGAGCAGGTAGGCCGCCGCGGCCAGGAGGGGGATCGGCCAGGCGCCGATCGGGTGGTCGTGCATCAGGCGGTCTCGGGGGCGAGCGCCCGGCCGCCGCGCTGCAGCAGGTAGCCGCCGGCCACCAGGGCCGCGCCGAGCAGCAGGAAAGCGAGGTCCCACCACACCTGGTAGGGGCCGCCGTGGACGTGGTGGATGCCCAGGACGTGGTGGTCGATCACGCCCTCGACCAGGTTGAACAGCCCCCACCCGACGAGCATCCAGCCCCACAGCACCCGGGAGGTCCAGACCCTGCGGCGGCCGTGGGCGACCCGGCCGTACAGGAGGGCGAGGCCCGTCAGCACCGCCAGCCAGCACACGGTGTGGAACAGCCCGTCCCACAGGGTGTTCATCTCCAGCCCCGGGACGGTGAGGGGCGAGTAGTACCGCACCCCGATGTTGTCGGTGTCGGTGCTGCTCAGCATGTGGTGCCACTGCAGGACCTGGTGCAGCAGGATGCCGTCGACGAACCCGCCGAGCCCCACCCCCAGGACGATCCCGGGCAACCTCAGGCTCACCACGGCCGCTCCCGCCTCTCCGTTACAAGATCACGTGCAGTCTGCCCCCGAGGGCGCGACCGTGAAACCTCCGGGCCGGCGGGAGCGGCTCCGGCTCAGAGGTGGTCCCTGGCCTGCTCCGCCGTGGTGTGGGCCGCCTCACCGGCCGTCTGCCGGACCTTCTCGGCGGCCTGCTGGGCCGTCTCCCTGGCCTCCTGGCCGAGCGTCTGGGCGCTGTCTTTCACCTGGTCGACGACCGGCTGCACGTACTCGCCGACCTGGGCGGCGGCGCGTTTCTCCGCGCGGCTCTCGGGGATCAGCGCGGCGGCCAGCGCGCCGACGCCGAAGGCGACCAGCCCGGCGGCCAGCGGGTTGCCCCTGGTTCCGCGCATCGCCTGATGTGGTGTGTTCGCGATCGTGTCCTTCATGGTGCCGGCTGCGTGTCCGGTGGTGCCCATGACGCGCTCCTTGATGGTTCGGGTGGTGGTCCGGATGCCTTCGGTGCGCCGGCGCATGATCTGGCGGGGGCTCGTGTGCTCGCCGATCCGGTCGACGTCCTGGGCGATCTCGGCGCGGGTCCGCTCGATGTCGCGTTTCAGCTCGTCCGGTCGCGCATCCACTGGGCGTCCTCCTTCAGGGTCTGTACGGTCTTCTCCGGCACGGGATTGATCTCCCGCGCCTGGCGGCGTGCTCGGGCGTACATTCCGGCGGCCGCGCCGCCCCACAGGACGGCGACGATGAAGGCGGCCCACCCGGCGTCGAGCACGGCGTCGAGCGCCCACACGACCGCCAGGCTCAGGAAGATCGCGGCCATCCATCCGGCCAGTCCCGCGCCGCCGAACAGGCCCGCCGCCTTGCCCGCCTTGGCGGCCTCGGCCCGGATCTCCGTCTTGGCCAGCTCGACCTCCTGCCGGAACAGGGTCGACAGGTCGCCGCCCAACTGCCCCACGAGCTCGCCGAGCGTGGGCTCCGGACGGGCGGGACCGCTCATCGCGGGTCCTCGCCGGGCCGCGTGGGAGCGGGCGTGCCGTAATCGGTCGGATAGGACTGGCGGGGGGCGGGCGTCGTGTAGTCGGTCGGGTAGGTCGTGGCCGGGCCGGGTGCGACGGGTGCGGTTCCGGTCGGTCCTGAGCCGGTGGGCCCCCAGCCCGTCGAGTTCTCGGTGCCCGCCTTCGCGACGCGGCCGATCAGGAAGCCGGCCGCCAGGGCGCCGGCGAGGAAGAGGCCGGGGCGGCGGCGGGCGAAGTCCTGCAGGTCGCCCGTCGCGCCGGTCAGGCCGCGGTGCTGCAGGTAGTCGGCGGCCCGGTGGCCGGTGCCGGCGACCTGCTGGAGCATTCCGTGGACGGGGCTGTCGGGCTTGCCGCTCTCGGTCATGCCGGACAGGTCGTCGGCCCACTGCCGCAGGTTCTGCGCGGCCCGGCGGGTCTGGGAATCGGCCTCGTCGCGGACCCGGCCGCGCAACTGGTGCGCGGCCTGGCCCGCCTGGGTCCTGATCTCGTCGCCGACCTGGCGGGCCTGCTCCTTCGCGGTCCGCGTGGTGTCCGCGGTGGCCTCTTTGGCGCGGTCGACGGTGCTGGGCGTGGTGTGGTCACTCATGAGGGCTCCTGCCTCGTCGGTGGATTCATCGAGGGCGCCCTAGTCGCGGCGGCGCGAGCCTTCGCCGGGACGGGAGAGGACGACGCCGAGGGCGATCATGCCCAGGCCCAAGGCCAGGTGCAGCCAGTTGTCGGCGGTGTTGAGAGGGACGAAGTTGGCGTCGCTCTCGTGCCCGACGAGGAGGCCGTACACCAGCAGGAGCAGGTAGACGACGCCGCCGCCGATGAGGAAGACCCGGGAGGCGGTCCAGGAGCGGTAGGCGGCGATGCCGGCCACGCCGAAGAGCAGATGCACGATGTTGTGCAAGATCGACACCTGGAAGACGCCGAGGAGCAGCGCTTCGGAGTGGTGCCCGGCGAACTCCATCGTGTCGTAGTTCGTGGTGATGCCCGGCACGAAGCCGAGCAGGCCCACCAGCAGGAAGACCACGCCGGTGATGAGCGCGGCGCGGCGCAGCGGTAAGTGGGTGCGGGGGGAAACCGAGGTGTTCACGAGTCCTCCTACGACGGAACGTCGATCGGACGGTCTCGACAGCGCGACTGATGTGCTGGTCCCCGTGCGCTACCCGGCGATATCGGCCTCAATCGTCATGGACGACACAACACCGACTCGCGGATCGGGTTGTGTCCGGCCGGTCATGCGTCTGGCCTGGCCGCGGAGGGGGTTCCGCGTTGTCCGCCAGGCCGGTTCACGGCTTCTCAGCTCCGGGTCACGCCGGGAAGTCCTTCGGGTTGACGCCGGTCGTGCGGGCGTTGCCGCCCTTGACGGGGTTGAGGGTGAGCGTCCAGACGGTCGACGAGGTCGCGGTCGTGGTGAACTTCAGGCGGCCGGTGAAGCGCTGGTAGGAGGCGCTCTTGGTGAACCTCCGCTTCGAGGTGCTGAAACGGTAGCCGGTGGTGAAGTAGACGACGTAGTTGCCGTCGTCGACCTGCTTGAAGCTCGCGGTCGACTTCGCCCGGACGTACAGGCTGAAGGCTTTGGACTTGCCCCGGACCAGGGTGACGACCCCGTCCTTGGCGGTGCCGTTCTTGATCTTCAGGATGCCTTCTCCGCCGCTGATGCGGTTGTAGATGACCTTGCCGTTGCCCGGTCGCGCCGCGGCCTGGGAGACCGTGGCGGTCTCCTGGACGGAGGCGGCGGCGGGCGAGACGACATATCCGGTCAGGAGAGCGGATGTCAGGATCGCTCCTGCGAGGGGACGTAATGAGAACATTTCGCCAGAATGGCGAAGTTCTGTCGGCCGCGCAACGCGCTTAATGTCGGCCGATCCCGCGCTGGAAGCGGCCCGACTGCGCTGATCAGGACACGTGCGCCGGTTCTCGAAGCTCGGGCTCGCCGGGAAACGGGCACGGGTAGGACATCCTCGGTGACGTGACCCGCGTCACCGAAAAAGGTCGGTCCGGCGGTGATCAACTGGCCGATGCGGGGGCAGTACCGGTCGACCCGAGAGGTTCCGTCCGGAGGAGTCTGACATGGCCCTGTTCGAGCTGATCTGCTACCTGATCGCGTTCGTCCTGTTCATCCTGGCCGCGCTCAACGTCGGCGCGCGCTTCAACCTGGTGGCGGCGGGGCTCGCGGCGGCCGTGCTGCCGACCCTGGTCGCCGCGTTCAACGGCCTGACCTGAGCCGCTACGATCTTCGGCGTGCTTCGTCCCTGGTCTCTGGTCGCGCTGGTCGCCGCCGTGGTGCCGATCGTGGTGCTGGCCCACGGCGAGGGGAGCGGATCGGTCCCGGCCATGCCCGTCGGCATGGCCGGCACCCTGTTCCCCGGCAGCGGCCATCGGGGCCTGCTCTATCCGGTGGACGTCTTCCTCGTCGGCGTCATGCTGCTCCTGGTGGCGGCGGCCCTGCTGGCCGCCTCCCGGACCCCGGCCCGCGTGGTCGGGGTCGGCTGCGGGCTGCTGGGGTCGTTCCATCTGGCGGAGCTCGTCGACGAACTGCCGTCGACCCTGGCGATGATCGGGCTGCCCGCCGACGCGACCGCGGGCAGTCAGGCCGACGAGTACTTCGGCACCCGCCCCGACGGCGCCTACTGGGCGCTGGCCGTGCTCGCCTACGGGCTGATCGCGGTCGCGCTGCTGCGTCACCCCGGCAGGAACGAGAGCACGAAGCCGGCCGCCAGGTCGTGCCAGTAGCGGGGGTTGCGCAGCATCGCGTGGTTCTCCCCGGGCACGTCCACCACCTCGACGGCGCGGGTCACCTCGCGGGCCCGGCCGGCGTAGTAGTGGGTGGCGCGGGGAGAGGTCATGCGGTCGTCGGTTCCGTGGGCCAGCAGCAGCCGCCGGTCCCGGAGCTGCTCCACCGGTTCGCCCTTGGGCAACCACGGCGCCAGCGCCGCGACGCCCCGCACGTTCGGGTGCCCGGCGGCGCGCAGCGCCGTGCGGCCGCCCATCGAGTGGCCGACCATGACCACCGGGACGTCGATCCCGTGCGCGAGCCGCACCTGCTCCAGCACCCGTTCGACGTCGGCGACGGGGGAGGCGGCCGGGCCGTTCCAGCCGCGCACCCGGTAACGCACCCGCCAGACGGCGACGCCGCGGCGCGCCCCGGCGTTCCGGATCGCCCAGGCGAACGGCAGCATGCGCAGGACGGCGAGCTGCCAGGCGTTCGTCGGGCCCGGCCCGACCTCCCGGCCGCCGTGCAGCACCAGCGTGACCAGTCGCGTCGCGCCCCGGGCGGGATGGATCGTCGTGTACGGCATGCTCTCCATGACATCTCATTCGGAGCGGTGGCCGGAACGGACGGGTCTAGACGAGGGTCAGCACCCGCGGGCCGTCGTCGGTGATCGCGACGGAGTGCTCGACGTGGACGGCCCGGCTGCCGTCGACCGTGTGCAGGGCCCAGCCGTCCTCGGCCGTCAGGTAGCGGTCCTTGCCGCCGGCCATGAACATCGGCTCCAGGGCCAGCGTCATGCCCGCCTTCAGCACCAGCCCCCGGCCGGGACGGCCCTCGTTGGCGACGTGCGGGTCCTCGTGCATGTGCCGGCCGATGCCGTGGCCGCCGAAGTCGCGCGGGATGCCGTAACCGGCGGCCCGGCCGACGGCGCCGATCGCCGCGCCGATGTCGCCGAGCCGGTTCCCCGGGACGGCGGCGGCGATGGCCGCCTCCAGGGCCTTCTCCGCGGTGGCGACGAGCCGCTCGTCGGCCGGGTCGGCGGGCCCGACGATGACCGTGAACGCCGAGTCGGCCGCCCAGCCGTTCAGGTAGGCGCCACAGTCGATGCTGACGACGTCGCCCTCGCCGATCCGGTAGCGGTCGGGGATGCCGTGCACGATCACGTCGTTCACCGAGGCGCAGATCACGGCGGGGAAGGGGGTCGGCGCGAAGCGGGGCTGGTAGTGCAGGAAGGCGGGCTTGGCGCCGCTCTCCCTGATGACGGTCGCGGCGATCTCGTCGAGCTCGACGAGCCGCACGCCGGGCCTGATCGCCTCCCGCGCGGCCCGCAGCGCCCTGCCCACCACGAGGCCGACCTCGCGCATGGCGTCCAGTTCGGCGGCGGTCTTGATCTCAACCATGGTGTACTCCCGTGGATCCAATACTTATACCGGTATTGTTATCACGTGTTGCTATGATCGCGTGCATGGTCCGACCACCGCTCACCGAACTCGACCACGAACGCGGCAACCGCCTGGGCGCCCTCCTCCGCCAGGCCCGCGGCGACCGCAGCATGACCGACGTCGCCGCCGCCGCCGGCATCAGCCCCGAGACCCTCCGCAAGATCGAGACCGGCCGGGTCCCCACGCCGGCCTTCTTCACCATCGCCGCCCTCGCCGGCGCCCTGGGCATCTCCCTCGACGTCCTCGCCGAGATCACCACGGCGGAGCGCGCCGCCTGACGCCCGCCCGGCCCCTGATCCTGCTCGACGTCGACGGGGTGCTGAACCCGTTCCGGCGGCCGGGCCCGGAGTGGGGGCCGCACACGTGCACGTCGGCCGGGCAGCCCTACCTGCTGTGGCTGAACCCGGCCCACGGCCCGCGCCTGCTGGCGCTCGCCCACGAGACCGGCGCCGAACTGGTGTGGGCGACCACCTGGCAGCACGACGCCAACGTGAGCATCGGCCCGATCCTCGGGCTGCCGAAGTTGCCGGTCATCGAGGTCGACAAGGGACGGGGCGCCGAGGGGCCCGGGTGCTGCTGGAAGATCCCGGCCGTCGCCGACTACGTCGGCCGCCGCCCCTTCGTGTGGTTCGACGACGACCTCGGCCGGGCCGACCGGCTCTGGCTGGAGGCCCATCCGAACGTCGGCCGGTTCCGGCTGCTGCACGTCGGTTCGAGCCGGGGTATCCGTGACGCCCACTTCCGTCAGGCCCGTGCCTGGCTCACCTCCTGACGGAGTGGCCCGTCGTCGGAGTGGTCTTGGGTGTTTTCGCTGGTCACGACGGTTTTCGCGGGTCGGTTCGGCCGGGCTTCAAGTGCCTCGCAAGGTGATCCTCCGACGGTGGCGTTCACGGCTGCCCATTCAGCAGGAGGATGCGCGATGTCCGCGTACAAGAAGATCGCCGTCGGTGTGACCGCCCTCGCGGCGCTGGCGCTGGCCGCGCCCGCGCAGGCGGCCGACGAGGCCGGCAAGCTGACCGCCCGCCTCACGATCACCGAGCTCGGCAAGCACGGCAACGACTGCCGGGTGCTCACCGTCGGCAAGGTCGGGATGACGCACGCCCAGGCGCAGTACCTGGTCGACAACGGCGCGACGGCGCGGGTGGAGATCTGGGGTGAGGACCCCGCCTACGACAACCGCATGTACAAGGGGCCGAAGGCGTCGCTCAGCGCGGTGTCGGACAAGAACGGCGGCGGGCTCTTCATCCTCTCCGACCTGACCCTGTTCTGCGCGAAGTACCTCGACGAGGACGACGGGCCGCTGCTCGACATCGGCGACGAGATCTACACGAAGATCATCTTCGAGGCGCCCGGCTATCCCCGAATGACGAAACGGTCGAATACGGTCCACGGCTCCTACGGCCTGTTCGGCACCTGACCCCCGAGGCCGGGTGGATCACCTCGGCCCAGATCGCCGATCCCGAGCAGCCTGGTCGGAAAGCCCGGCCCGAAAGCCCGGTCGGAAAGCCCAGCCGTAAAGCCCGGCCGTAAAGCCCGGCCGGGCCGGCTCGGAATGGCCGAGCGGCCCGGCCTCAGCGGGGGGTCAGCGTTTCTTGCGGCCGCCCTCGTCGGTCAGGCCCGCGCGGCGCAGTGCCTCGGCCATCGCGCCGCCCGCGGGCGGGGGCGACTGGCGGCGGTCCTGCTGGCGGGGCTGGCGGTCCTGGCGGGGCTGGCGTTCGCCGCGTTCGCCGCGTTCCTGGCGGGGGGCCTGCTGGCGGGCCGGTTCGTCCTGCAGGCGCAGCGTCAGCGAGATGCGCTTGCGGGGGATGTCGACCTCCAGCACCTTCACCTTCACGATGTCGCCGGGCTTGACGACGTCGCGCGGGTCTTTGACGAAGGTGTTCGACATGGCCGACACGTGGACCAGGCCGTCCTGGTGCACGCCGACGTCGACGAACGCGCCGAACGCCGCCACGTTGGTGACCACGCCTTCGAGGATCATGCCCTTCTGCAGGTCGGAGATCTTCTCCACGCCCTCGCGGAAGGCGGCCGTCTTGAAGGCCGGGCGCGGGTCGCGGCCGGGCTTCTCGAGTTCGCCGAGGATGTCGGTCACGGTCGGCAGGCCGAACGTGCCGTCGACGAAGTCGGCCGGCTTCAGCGACCGCAGCGCGGCGGTGTTGCCGATCAGGGTGCGCAGGTCGCCGCCGGTCGCGGTGAGGATCTTGCGGACCACCGGATAGGACTCGGGGTGCACGCTGGAGGCGTCGAGCGGGTCGTCGCCGCCGGGGATGCGCAGGAAGCCCGCGCACTGCTCGAACGCCTTCGGGCCCAGGCGCGGCACCTGCTTGAGCGACGACCGCGACCGGAACGGGCCGTTGGCGTCGCGGTGCTGCACGATGTTGTCGGCCAGCGTCGAGCCGATGCCCGACACCCGGGTCAGCAGCGGGGCCGACGCGGTGTTGACGTCGACGCCGACGGCGTTCACGCAGTCTTCGACCACCGCGTCGAGCGAGCGGGAGAGCTTCTGCTCGGCCAGGTCGTGCTGGTACTGCCCGACGCCGATCGACTTGGGGTCGATCTTGACCAGCTCGGCCAGCGGGTCTTGCAGGCGGCGGGCGATCGAGACCGCGCCGCGCAGCGACACGTCGAGGCCCGGGAGCTCCTGCGAGGCGAACGCCGACGCCGAGTAGACCGACGCGCCCGCCTCGGAGACCATGATCTTCGTCACGCCGGGCATCAGCGCGACCAGTTCGCCGGCCAGCTTGTCGGTCTCGCGCGAGGCGGTGCCGTTGCCGATCGCGATCAGCTCGACGCCGTGCTTCTGGCACAGTGCCCCGAGGACCGCCATCGACTGGTCCCACTGCCGCTTCGGCTCGTGGGGGTAGATGGTGGCGGTGTCGACGACCTTGCCGGTCGCGTCGACCACGGCCACCTTCACGCCGGTACGCAGGCCCGGGTCGAGGCCCATCGTCACGCGGGTGCCGGCCGGGGCGGCCAGCAGCAGGTCGCGCAGGTTGGCCGCGAACACCCGCACGGCCTCGTCCTCGGCCGCCTGCCACAGGCGCATCCGCAGGTCGATGCCCAGATGGACGAGGATGCGGGTGCGCCAGGCCCACCGCACGGTGTCGGAGAGCCACTTGTCGCCCGGACGCCCCTGGTCGGAGATCCCGAACCGGGTGGCGATGCGCACCTCGAACGTCGTCGGGCCCTCCTGCGGCTCCTCGGGCTCCAGCGTGAGGGAGAGCACCTCCTCCTTCTCGCCCCGGAACATCGCCAGGATCCGGTGGGAGGGCAGCTTCGCGAACGGCTCGGCGAAGTCGAAATAGTCGGAGAACTTGGCCCCGGCCTCCTCCTTGCCCTCGCGGACGGCCGACATCAGCCGGCCCCGGCTCCACATCGACTCGCGCAGGGTGCCGATCAGGTCGGCGTCCTCGCCGAAACGCTCGATCAGGATCGCGCGGGCGCCTTCGAGCGCCGCCGCGGCGTCGGCCACGTTCTCGCCGACGAACCCGGCGGCGACCGTCGCGGGGTCGAGCGTCGGGTCGCCGAGCAGCTTGTCGGCCAGCGGTTCGAGGCCGGCCTCGCGGGCGATCTGGGCCTTGGTGCGGCGCTTCGGCTTGTAGGGGAGGTAGATGTCCTCCAGCCGGGCCTTCGAGTCGGCCGCCATGATCTGCGCCTCGAGCGCGTCGTCGAGCTTGCCCTGCGACCGGATCGACTCCAGGATCGCGGCGCGGCGCTCCTCCATCTCCCGCAGGTAGCGCAGCCGCTCCTCCAGCGCGCGCAGCTGCGCGTCGTCGAGCGTTTCGGTGGCTTCCTTGCGGTAGCGGGCGATGAACGGCACCGTCGCGCCGCCGTCGAGCAGATCGACGGCCGCGGCGACCTGCCGCTCACGTACGCCGAGTTCCTCGGCGATCCGCTGGTTGATCGACTGGATCACGATCTTCCTTCTCCCTAGGCTCCGGCCCATTCTGCCGGACCGGCGTGCCCGCCGAGCCTGGTCGGCCACAGCCGGGTGGTGCAGTCGTCCGAGGTGGTGGCCAGCAGGTGGCCGTCGGGATGGAAGGCGGCCCCGTTGACGGCCGAGGTGTGGCCGGTGCGGCAGGCCAGCTCCGCGCCGCTCGCGGTGTCCCAGATCCTGACGGTACGGTCGTCGCCCCCCGTCGCCAGCAGCTCGCCCGCGGCGTCGAAGGCGACGGCCCGCACGCCGGCGGTGTGGCCGGTCAGCTCTCGGGAGGCGCCGGTGCGCCGGTTCTCCAGCCTGACCGCGCCCCCCGGCAGGGCGGTCGCCACCAGGTGGCCGCACGCCGCCGAGGCCCCGACCACCAGGTCGTCGCCGGCGAAGACGACGCTGTCACCCGGCTGCTGGCTCAGCTGGCGGCCCATCACGGTGTCCCACTCCCGGACCGTGCCGTCGGCGCCCGCGGTCGCGATGACGTCGCCCGACGGATGGAAGGCGACCGAGGTCACCGGGCCGATGTGCCCGATCAGGGGCTCGCCGAAGGAGCGCCGGGTGTCGGGGTCCCAGAGCCGTACGGTGTGGTCGGCGCAGGAGGCCGCCAGCAGGTGGCCGCCCGGGTGGAAGGCCACCACCGGGCCGCCCGGCAGCGGGTCGCCGATCGGGTCGCGGGTCACCGGGTCCCAGAGCCGGACCGCCCGGTCGGCGGTGGCCAGCAGGTGCCCGCGCGGGTGGAAGGCCACCCCGTGGACGGGCGCGTCGTGGCCGGTCAGCCGGCGGGCGACGACCGCCGAGGTCATCCGGGTCTCCAGCTCGTCGACGCGGGCGCTCAGGCGGCGCACCAGGTCGTCGCGCTCTTCGAGGCGGCGGTGCAGGTCGTCGCGGACCCGCCGGGCCACCGCGTGGGTGTGCTGGAGGGTCACCAGCGAGCGGCGCAGCCGGGCCACCCGGTCGGCCGGCTCATCGTCGGGCAGGCCCTCGATCCGCCAGCGCCGGACCTCGCCCCGGTCGTCGACGGCGACCAGGAGCGAGCGGCCGAGGGCCACCGCCTGGACCGCCCCCGTATGGCCGGTCACCCGGGCGAGGGGGGCGGCGCCCAGGTCGTACAGGGAAATGGAGTCGTCCCAGTTCACGGCGGCCAGCACAGCGCCGCGGGCGGCCAGGCCGGACACCGGCTCGGGCGTGATCACCTCGTCGCCGACGCGGGCGAGGCGGTCGGCGCCGACGATCACCAGCCGCCCCGCGAGGAAGGCGACGCCCTCGCCGGGGACGGGGTCGCCGACCGGCTGGCCGGTGCCGGCGTCCCACAGGCGGACCGTGCCGTCCTTGGCGGCGGTGGCGAGCAGGTGCCCGGCGGGGTGGAAGGCCAGCTCGACGACCCGGCCGGTGTGCCCGGTCAGCGGGTCGCCGACCGGCATCCGGGTCACCGGGTCCCAGAGGCGGACCGTGTGGTCCCAGCCCGCGCTGGCCAGCAGGTGGCCGTCGGGGTGGAAGCCGACGGCGGTCACGAGGTCGTCGTGACCCTTCAGCTCCCCGGCCGGCACCCCGGACAGGTCCCACAGGCGGACCACGCCGTCGTCGCCCCCGGAGGCGAGCAGGTGGCCGTCGGGGTGGAAGGCGAGGGTCATCGTGTACGGGGACCCGCTCATCTCCACGCCCGTGGAGTAGCGGATCAGGCCCGTGTCGTCGGAGGTGGCGATCAGTTCGCCGCCGGGATGCAGGGCCACCCCGGCGACGGGGGCGGAATGGCCGGTCAGCGGTTCGCCGAAAGGCGTGACTCTAAGGCGCATATGACCGGCAGCATTCCAGATTGTCAGGGTTACGGCAGGAGAACGACCCGTCCCCGCAGTCCGCCCTCGGCCATCCGGATGTGCGCGGCGGCCGCCTCGGTGAGCGGATAGGTCGCGGCCACCCGGACCGTCACCTTGCCCGCGTCCACCAGCCCGGTGAGCGCCTCCAGCTGGTCGCGGGCCGAGTGGGCCCACATGACCTGCGACGTGATGCCGCGCCCCTCGCCGGGCACGCCGTCGATGACCACGGACACGAACCCGCCGCCGTCGCGCACGGCGTCGTGGGCGGCCTGCACCAGCTTCGCCGGGTCGACGGCCCCGTCGACGCCCTCGGGCAGCAGCTCGCGCACCTTCGCGACGTCGTCGACGACGTACTGCGCGCCGAACGCCCGCAGGACCTCCTCGTCGGCGGCCCGCGCCAGCGCGACGACCGTGAGGCCGCGCAGCGCGGCCAGCTGCACCAGCATGCCGCCGACGCTCCCGGCCGCGCCGGTGACCAGCAGGGTCGAGCCCTCCGGCAGATCGAGGATGTCGAGGCACTGCCACGCGGTCAGGCCCGGCAGCGGGAGGCCGGCGGCCCGCTCGGCGGGCCACTCGGCGGGCACGGGGGCGAGTTCGTCGACGCCGATGACCGCCTGGTCGGCGTACGGGCCGAAGTCGCGGCCGAAACCGCCCCAGGTCGAGGCGGCCATGACGCGGTCGCCGACCGCGACGCCGGTGACGTCGGGGCCGAGGGCCTCCACGATCCCGGCGACGTCGCAGCCCATGCCGGTCTGCTCGCGGGCCGGGGCGCCGTGCAGGACCAGGCCGCCGCCGCGGATGAACAGGTCGACGGGGTTGACCGCCGCCGCCTCGACCCGGATGCGGACCTGGCCGGGCCCCGGCTCGGGGGCCGGCGCCTCCACGGTCAGCAGGGCCTCCGGGCCCCCGTAGTTCCTGACGACCACCGCGCGCATTGGTTCTCCTCCGGTGAGGGGGTCCCGAGGCTGATGATCGTAATAGATATTTCAACCAATAATCAGACAAGGAACCCCGGGCGGAATCGCCCGGGGTTCCTATTCAGCGTTTAGGCGAGGCCGTTTTTCATGGCCGTGATGAGTTCGCCGTTGCTCGTGTCACCGCTGAGCTCCCAGAAGAACGAACCGCCGAGGTTCTGGTCCTTCGAATAGGTCATCTTCCCGGTGATCGTGGACGGGGTGTCGTAACTCCACCAGTTGCTGCCGCACTTGGCGTAGGCGGTGCCCGCGATGGTGCCGGTGGGCGGGCAGGTGTTCTTCAGGACCTTGTAGTCCTCGTTGCCGGCCTCGTAGGTGCCCGGCGCGGCGCCGGTGGCGCTGCCGCCCGGGGTGGCCTGGGTGACGCCGGTCCAGCCCCGGCCGTAGAAGCCGATGCCGAGCAGCAGCTTGGACGCCGGCACGCCCTTCGACTTGAGCTTCTGGATCGCGTTGTCGCTGTAGAAGCCGGCCGTCGGGATCCCGCTGTAGCTGTGCAGCGGCGAGTGCGGGGCGGTCGGGCCCTGCGCCGCGAAGGCGCCGAAGTAGTCGTAGGTCATGACGTTGTACCAGTCGAGGTACTGCGCCGCGCCGCCGTAGTCGGCCGCGTCGATCTTGCCGCCGCTGGTGCCGTCGGCGGTGATGGCCGCGGTGACCAGGTAGTTCTGGCCGAAGCGGTTACGCAGGGCCTGCATCAGGTTCTTGAAGGACGCGAAGCCGGAGGCGTCACAGGACAGGCCGCAGGCGTTCGGGTACTCCCAGTCGATGTCGATGCCGTCGAAGACGTCCGCCCAGCGCGGGTCCTCGACGAGGTTGTAGCAGGAGTTGGCGAAGGCGGTCGGGTTCTGCGCGGCCTGGCCGAAGCCGCCCGACCAGGTCCAGCCGCCGAAGGAGAACAGCACCTTGATGTTCGGGTACTGCTGCTTGAGCTTGCGCAGCTGGTTGAAGCTGCCGCGCAGCGGCTGGTCCCACGTGTCGGCCACGCCGTCGACGCTCTCGGCCGCGGTGTAGGCCTTCTCGTAGTCGGCGTAGCTGTCGCCGATGGTGCACTGCCCGTTCTGGACGTTGCCGAAGGCGTAGTTGATGTGGGTCAGCTTCGCCGCGGAGCCGCTCGTGACGATGTTCTTCACGTGGTAGGCGCGCTGGTAGACGCCCCACTGGACGAAGTAGCCGAGCAGCTTCTTGTTCCCGCCCGTCCCCGTCTGGGAGGTGGTGCCGGTGACGCTGCCCGACAGGCCCGACTGATTGTTGGCCGCGTCGCGGGCGCGCACCTGGTAGGTGTACGCCGTGTTCGCGGAGCGCCCGGTGTCGGTGTAGCTGGTGCCGGTCACGGTGGTGACGAGGCTGCCGCCCCGGTAGATCAGGTAGCCGGTGACGCCGACGTTGTCGGTCGAGGCGTTCCAGCTCAGCGAGACGGAGTTGCTGGTCACGCCGGTCACCTGCAGGCCGCCGGGCGTGCTCGGCGCGGTGGTGTCCGGGCCGCCGGTCCCGGAGGTGGTGCCGGTGACGCTGTTCGACAGGCCCGACTGATTGTTGGCCGCGTCGCGGGCGCGCACCTGATAGGTGTACGCCGTGCTGGCCGAGCGCCCGGTGTCGGTGTAGCTGGTGCCGGTCACGGTGGTGACCAGGGTGCCGCCCCGGTAGATCAGGTAGCCGGTGACGCCGACGTTGTCGGTCGAGGAGCCCCAGCTCAGCGAGACGCTGCTGCTGGTCACGCCGGTCACCTGGAGGTTGCCGGGGGTCGAGGGCGCGGTGGTGTCGCCCCCGCCGGTGCCGCCGGTGACCTGGACCGCCGACACGATGGCGTAGTTGGCGCCGCCGTTCATGTTGAACTGCACGTTGAGCTGCCCGTCGGAGACGGTCGCGGTGTAGGTGCGGTCGCAGGCGGTCAGCGCGCCGCAGGAGGCGAACACGTCGAACGCCGAGGCGACCACGGTGTTCTCGATCCGGATGTCGAACCTGCGCTGCCCGGCGGCGTTCGCCCAGTCCTCGACCATCTTCAGGGTGACCTGGTAGGTGCCGTTGGCGACGTCGAACTTGTAGCCGCCCCACCCGCTGAACAGCTGGTAGTTCTGGTAGAGCGCGTCGTCGGTGGTGCCGGCGATGGCGCTGCCGGTGGAGCCGGCCCCGTAGGACGTCTCGTAGCCCCAGGTGCCGCTGGTGTACGCCTTGTCGGCGAGCCAGGCGTTGCCGCCGCCGTCGGTCAGGGCCGGTCCGTTCGCGTTGGCCCGCAGGGGCACGCTCACCGCGCCGAACGCCGCGGACTGCGCGAACATCAGCGGCAGGATCAGCGCACCGATCGCCAGTAAGAGGGTCAGGACTCTTCTCATCGAGCTACTCCACGTCCGGGGGGAAGGGGATGCGGCGGGACGCGCCGGGAACAGGTGGTTCCCGTCCAACTAATAGGAAGCTTTCCTTTTAATTAGGGCGAACGTAACCCGCGTCACAGATCCCGTCAATGGGCGCGCAGGGAACGCCAGATCGGGCCGGGCAGCGCGTCGGCGGCGGCGTCCAGGTCGAGGCCCGGCGCGCCCGCCAGCACCCGGCGCGTGGTCTCGGCCAGTGGCCCGATGAGCAGCATCTCGATCAGCGCCGGGGGCAGGTCGGCGATCTCCCCGGCCGCGACGCGCGGCGCGAACCAGGCGGTCAGGCGGGCCATCAGGGGCGCCTTGCGGGCCGCGACGGCGGCGGCGTGCGGCTCGACGAGGGGAGCGGCGTGGATGAACCGGGCCTTCGGGGCCGCGTCGCGGGCGAAGGCCAGATAGGCGCGCACGATCGCACGCACCCCCTCCTCGGTGCCCTCCGCTTGTTCGGCCGCCTCGATGAGGCGGGTGAGCAGGTCGTCCATGCACTCGGAGTAGAGGGCGGCGGCCAGCCCGTCGAAGCTGCCGAAGTGGTGGTAGAGGCTGCCCACGCTGACGCCGCTGCGCGCGGTCACCGCGCGCAGGGTGAAGTCGCCGTCGGTGAACGCCGCCAGGGCGGTGCCGAGCAGTCTGCGGATCGTGGCCTCGCTGCGGGCCTGCCTCACGCGACCCCCGACAACGTCTCCGCCTGCTCCCACAACCGCAGGCCGAGGTCGCGGTCGACGGTCATCGGGATCTCCTTCAGCTCGTCGTAGTAGCGGCCGGTGGTGGACCGCGTGGTCAGCGCCACCACGGGGGCCGCGCCCTGCTCGGGAGTCTTCCAGAACCGCTTGGCCGCCTTGAGCAGCAGCCCGACCGGCCCGCCCCGCGCGCCCAGGCCGGTGTTGATCACCCCGGGGTGGACGGCGTCGATCGTCACGCCGCGCGTGCGCCAGCGCTCGGCGAACAGCGGCAGCACGGCGACGTTGCAGAGCTTGGTGTCGGCGTAGGTGCGCAGGGGATGGAAGTCCCGGCCGAAGGGGGTGCGGCCGGGATCGGCCTTCCCCTTCACGTAGAGCCCCGCGCTGACCTGCACGACCCGGCCGACGCGCTCTTCGAGCAGCCGGTTCAGCGTGTACGGCGCCAGGTGGTTGACCGCGAACGACTCCTCCAGGCCGTCGGCCGTGAGGGTGAGCCGCGACGGCCACAGGCCCGCGTTGTGGACCAGCACGTCGATGCGCGGGCAGACCTCGGCCAGCCGCCCGGCCACACCGTGCATGCCGGCGACGGTCGCCAGGTCGCCGACGACCAGGCCGGCCTCGCCCGGCAGCGAGCGGACCGCCTGCTCTCCCCGGGCGGCGTCGCGCGCGACGACGACCACCCGATGCCCCCGCCGCGCCAGTTCGGCGCAGACGGCGTACCCGATTCCCCGGTTTCCTCCGGTCACCACCACGTTCATGGCCGGAGTATAAATTAGAGCAGTTCTCTAAATCTTCTTCAGCTGACCTTGGTGTGTGTCATCACGCCAGCATGCGAGGGGGAGCTGTCTCGGCTGTCGAGTCCTTGCCATGGCGTCGGACGAGAAGACGCGAGTACGCGCACACCTTTCGTAGGGCCCGGTGCAGAGAGCAACCAGTGGACCGGAGATGGGCTGCGTAGCAGATCCGAGCGACGACCAGAAATGGCGAAGCGGACAACATGGCCCATAGTGCGACCTTGATGCTCCGTCTGATGTGCGACAGGGGTCGGCCGATAAGAAACTGACACCGGTGGAACCAGACGGGTTCTACGACATAGCCCGCGCGCCCGTATTGACCCAATTTGGTGGTTTAGCGGTTCCGGGCGGTCGGGAAACGGGCTTCGGCCTGGTTCCATGTGTAGTGATCAATGCTTGTGACGGTGGGTGCGGTTGGTTCCCTCGCGGAGACCTGGGCGCCTCCTGTCATAAAGGCGCCCACTTATTCGGTCGACCCAGAGAAACCCCTGAGTCACCTCGATGGCCTTCCTGTGATGATCTATGAGAGATCCACCCTGTCGGCTCATCGATCCCGTGCCATGTCGATCGCCAGGTATCGAATGAGTAACAAAATTGTGTTGACGGATTGATCGCGGTGTTCTGGAGCTAAATATCTGTGGGGCATTCCAGGCGTTCGGACGGTGGGTGGCAGCAATTGTCTGCGATGATGTCGAACCAGGCGCTCAGGCGTAGGCTCCTTGCTTATGCGCTTGGTCTCGGATATGTGATAACGCTTGCCGTCGGCTTTGTGATGGTGATTGGCGACCCCAAGATCAGTGCCCCTGCCGTATGGTCGGCGATCGGTCTGAACCTCATCGCCTCGGCGGTCTTCGCGCTTATTTTTGCCACGCTTAGTTCGCGTATACAGGAGCGTAGTGCGCATGAAAATGTCGAGGAACTATTCCGGGGTCTGTCTGACAAGCTCTTGCGGCGGCTTGCGGATGAAAATGTAACCTATATGCCGATGGCGGAGTATCCGATGTCGCAGGGCTATGACGTCGGTATCAATAGAGACATAATGGATAGTTTTTCTCGCTCTAGCTTTTTCGCCTACCGGGGCCCTAGCGCTCGATATGTCCCCGCCCGGATCAGGGTGGCGATGAGATGCCCCCAGCAGGTCAGGGTCTGCATGCTCAATCCGAAACTTGATAAGGCGATAACGAGGGCGGCTTCTGACACCCGAGGCAGGCCGAATCAGCGAGGGTTGCCGATTGATGTACTCGCCCGCAAGCTCCAGCGGGAGATCGAGCTATCCGTGGTCGGGCTCTTCGATTGCCGTCTCATCTGCCCCATTGAGATCAGCTATATGGAAGATACCATGATCAACCGAGTCGAAGTCTTCGATGACTCGGTTTATATATCTTGGTATCATGCCGGTTCGGCATATCATTTCAACTTCCCTCCTTGTCTGCGATTTCCGGCGGGATCGCTTTTGTATCAGTCCGAGCGTCTTGACGTGACGCGTCGGTGGGAGGTGAGTGACACCTCCATCAGGTTTACGTCACGGAGCACCGATCGTGATCTTATCGAGCATCTGAGGGTGTTGACGGGAAACGAAATAAACCAGGCTTATGTTGACGAACTAAGGCAAGATTATGAAGACTTCATCTCCGAATTCATCGACTTCCTCAGAGGCTTGTAGAATCCTGCCCCGTCGCAAAGTCGGCGGGCCGTTTTAGAGAGCACCTTGATCAATTCGATGGGAACTTGAAGGGCCTGGCTCCACCTCCAGGCATCGTCCCGCCGACAACGGCGTGTGCACGACCGGGTCACGGTAATCTGCGACCTTGGCTTGAGGCTAAGGTTATCCGGGGGCGACCGGCGTGATGCGCACTCATTCGACTGCCCTCATCGGCCACGGCTTCCATCTCTGGCGGTCGCGGTCATCGGGAGGACTCAGGCTGAAATCGCTCGGTATTCGTGCGGGACCGGATGCGATTGCTTCGGCGATCCCAATGCTAACGGTCGGGTTAACCGATGATCGTTTAGGAATGAAGTTCGCCGAACTGGAATTCGGTCACTAAATCTTCTTCAGCAGGCCGTCGACCGCGGCCAGCGCCAGGGTCTTGTAGCCGACCGAGTCGAACAGCACCGTCACCCGGTCGGGGTCGGCGCTCATCACCGTCCCGGCCCCCCAGGCGGTGTGCTCGACCTTCGATTGGAGCGGGAAGGGGCCGTCGCCCACCTCCTGGACCACGCCCCGGCAGGTGTCGCAGGTGCCGCACGAACGGCCGTACGGCTCGCCGAAGTACTCCAGCAGGAACCGGCGGCGGCAGCCGGTCGTCTCGGCGTAGCCGCGCATCATGTCGAGGCGCGACTCGTCGACGCGGTGGCGCACCTCGTCGAGCTCGACCGCCTTCTCCACCGCCCGCTCGGCGGTCAGGCGCTTGCGGGTCCAGCGCAGCTCGCCGGGGACCAGCGCGCCCGCGCGCTCCAGCAGGTTGGCCAGCGCGGTCAGCCGGGTGGTGCCGACGCCGAGCAGCTCGCGCAGTTCCCCGGCCGGGACCAGCCCGCCGTGCTCGCGCACCAGCACCGCGATGCGCAGCAGCAGCTCGGGGTCGGCCCGGCCGCCGGTCTGGAACCGGCGCAGGCCCAGGTCCTCGGGGCGGTAGAACAGGATCGCCTCGGCCGGGCGGCCGTCGCGGCCGGCTCGGCCGATCTCCTGGTAGTAGGCGTCGGGCGACTCCGGCGGGCCCGCGTGCAGCACCCGGCGCACGTCGGGGCGGTCGATGCCCATGCCGAAGGCGGAGGTCGCCACGACCACGTCGAGCTCCCCGGCCGCGAACCGGGTGTGGGTGCGGTTGCGGTCGGCCGTCTTCAGCCCCGCGTGGTACGGCTCGGCCCGCTTGCCCGCCAGCAGCGCGCAGTACTCCTCGGCGTCCCGCCGGGTCGGCACGTACACCAGCGTCAGGCCGTCGCTGTCCAGCACGTGGTCGACCAGGGCGCGGCGCCGGTCGTCCTCCGAGGTGAACCGGCGGGCCGACAGGGTCAGGTTCGGCCGGTCGAAGCCGCGCACGATCTCCACCGGGTCGCGCAGCCCCAGCGACCGCACGATCTCGGCCCGCACGTTCGGGGCCGCCGTCGCGGTCAGCGCCACCACCGGCGGATGGCCCAGCTTCTCGATCACCTGGCCGAGCCGCAGGTAGTCGGGCCGGAAGTCGTGCCCCCACGACGACACGCAGTGGGCCTCGTCGATCGCGATCAGCGACGGCCGGGCCGCCGCCAGGCGCTCCACCACCTCGGGCTTGGCCAGCTGCTCCGGCGACAGGAACACGAACTCGGCGGTCCCGGCGGTGACCTGGTCGAGGCCCTTGTCGACCGACTGCGTCGAATTGACCGCCACCGCGCCGGTGCCCGCCTTCAGCAGGCTCATCACCTGGTCGCGCTGCAACGCGATCAGCGGCGACACCACGATCGTCGGGCCGTCGAGCAGCAGGGCGGGCACCTGGTAGACGGCCGACTTGCCGCCCCCGGTCGGCATCACCAGCAGCACGTCGCGCCCGGCGACCAGATGCCGCATGGCCTCCTTCTGACCGGGCCGCAGCCCCTGCCAGCCGAACACGCGCCGGGCCGTCGACCCGAGCCGGAATCTCGCGAGCGCTCTCCTCATGGCCGCCCTCTATGCCCGGCTTGAGGCGGTTCAGGCCGGCCGGGGCGGGGTTCGTTCGCCGACCAGCGCCAGATCGGTCTCGACGGCGTGCGCGGTGGCCCGGAGATGCGCCAGCAGACCGGGCCTGACCTGGCCGGTCATCGCGACGTTCACCGCCGCGACCACCCGGCCGCCGCGGTCGCGGATCGGCACGGCCAGCGCCCGCAGCCCCTCTTCGAGCTCGTCCTCGACGATCGCGTAGCCGTCGGCGCGCGCCTTCTCGATCAGCGCCCGCAGCCGGGCCGGATCGGTCACGGTGTGCGGCGTGAGCGCGACCGGCTCGCCCAGGTCGGCGTCGCCGGTCAGCAGCACCCGGCCCATCGACGTGGCGTAGGCCGGGAACCGGGTGCCGACCGTGATGTCCACACTCATGATCTTGTACGCCGGAGCGCGCGCCACGTACCGGATGTCGGTCCCGTCGAGCACCGCCACCGACGCCGACTCGCCGACCGCCTCGGCCAGCGCCGCCAGGTGGGGCGTGGCGAGCTCGCCCAGCGTCAGCGACGACAACCGGGCGTAGCCCAGCTCCAGCACCTTCGGCAGCGCGACGAACCGGTTGCCCGCCTTCACCGCGTAGCCGAGCTCGACCAGGGTCAGCAGCGCCCGCCGGGCGGTCGCCCGCGCCAGCCCGGTGGCCTCGGCGACCTCCGAGAGCGTGCCGCCGAGCGCGGTGAGCGCCGCCAGGCCCCGGGCCAGCGACTGGACCGGGGTGTCGTCGGGGATGTCGATCGGCGCGGGCGGCGCGGGCGCCTGGACGGCCAGCAGGTGCTCCATCCGGGCGGTGTCGAGCCGGGGGAGGGCCAGCGCCGCCAGCGACTCGACGGTGTGCCGGCTGCGGTGGGAGACCACGCTGACCGCGCACGCCACCCGGCCGCGCGAGCGCACCGGCACCGCGACCGCGATCAGGCCCGGCTCGATGAGCTCGTCGTCGCGGGCCCAGCCCGCCGCGAGCGCGGCCTTGGCCCGGTCGCGGAACTGCGGCTCGGCGTCCGGGTCGGCGGGCACCACGGTCTCCGGCCGGGCCGCCCGCCAGCGGGCCCAGCCCGCCTCGGTCCATTCGGCGGCCAGCAGCGCGCCCGCCGCGCAGCGTTCGGCCGGCACCAGGTCGCCCACCCGGAAGGTCAGCGAGCGGCTGCGCCGCCGGGGGAGCTGGGTGACGAACCGGACCGCCGTGCCGTCGGCCACCGCCAGCGACACCGACTCGTCGAGGTCCCCGGCGAGCCGGGCCGCCTCCGGGGCCAGCGCGTCGGGGATCCCGCTGCCCGACAGATAGGTGTTCCCGACGGCCAGGACGCGGGGCGTCAGCCGTACCGAACGATCGGGCCCGGCCGGACGGGCCAGGCCCATCGCGACCAGGGTCGCCAGCACCCGGTCGACGGTCGAGCGGGCCAGCCCGGTGGCGCGGGTGAGCTCGCTCGGGCGGCAGGGCTCGCCGCCGGCCATCGCCCGCAGCACGGCGAGCCCGCGTTCCAGCGGACCCACGACAGCCTCGGTCATTGACACACGTCCAAAGGGGGTAGCAGACTCCTGAACTACGTCAAATGTGAACAATAGTTCATCAGGCGAACAAGTCCACTCCGAACAGGGAGAACATGGCGGAGATCCGTAGCCTGCGGGACGCGGTGGCCGGGCTCGTGCACTCCGGCGACACCGTGGCGATGGAGGGGTTCACCCACCTCATCCCCTTCGCCGCCGCGCACGAGATGATCCGGCAGCGGGTGACCGATCTCACCCTCGTCCGGATGACCCCCGACGTCATCTACGACCAGCTCATCGGCATGGGCGCGGCCCGCAAGCTGGTCTTCTCCTGGGGCGGCAACCCGGGCGTCGGCTCGCTGCACCGCTTCCGCGACGCCGTCGAGAACGGCTGGCCGCGCCCCCTCGAACTCGACGAGCACAGCCACGCCGGCATGGCCAACCGCTACGTCGCCGGGGCCTCCCGGCTGCCCTTCGCGGTGCTGCGCGGCTACCGGGGCAGCGACCTGCCGTCGCGGTCGGCGACGATCTCGACCGTGGTGTGCCCCTTCACCGGCGAGGAACTGGCGGCCGTCGCCGCGATCAACCCCGACGTCACCGTGATCCACGCCCAGCGCGCCGACCGCGACGGGAACGTGCAGCTGTGGGGGCTGGTCGGCGTCCAGAAGGAGGCCGCGCTGGCCGCCTCCCGGGTGCTCGTGACCGTCGAGGAGATCGTGGACGACCTCACGCCGACCCCCGGCGCGGTGGTGCTGCCGTCGTGGACGGTCGACGCGGTGGCCGTGGCCCCCAACGGCGCCCACCCCTCCTACGCGGCCGGCTACACCGTCCGCGACAACGGCTTCTACCAGCAGTGGGACGCCGTCTCCCGCGACCGCGACGCCTTCCTGCGCTGGATGGACGAGAACGTGCTGGAGGCGGCCCGATGACCTGGACCCCCGACGAGCTGATGACCGTGAACGCCGCCCGCGCCCTGGCCGGGGCCCGGACCTGCTTCGTCGGCATCGGCCTGCCCAGCGCCGCCGCCAACCTGGCCCGCCGGACCATCGAACCGGGCCTGGTGCTCATCTACGAGTCGGGCACCCTCGGCTCCAAGCCGTCGCGGCTGCCGCTGTCGATCGGCGACGGCGAACTCGCCGACACCGCCGACGCGGTCGTGTCGGTGCCGGAGATCTTCAACTACTGGCTGCAGGCCGGGCGGATCGACGTCGGCTTCCTCGGCGCGGCCCAGGTCGACCGGTACGCCAACGTCAACACCACCGTCATCGACCGGGGGCCGGGCCGTCCCGAAGGGCGGCTGCCGGGCGCGGGCGGCGCGCCCGAGATCGCCGCCAGCTGCGGGAAGGTGCTGCTCGTGCTGCGCCACTCGCCCCGGAACCTGGTCGGCAAGCTCGACTTCGTCACCACCGTCGGGCACGGCGACGGGCCCGGGGCACGGGCCCGGCTCGGCCTGCCCGGCGCCGGCCCGGTCGCGGTGATCACCGACCTCGGGATCATGCGGCCCGACCCCGAGACCGCCGAACTCACGCTCACCGACGTGCATCCCGGCACGACCGCCGGCCAGGCCGTCGCCGCCACCGGCTGGCCCCTGGCGGTCGCCGCCGATTTGCGCGTCACCGAACCCCCCACGGAGGCGGAGCTGACCGCGCTGCGCCGCCTCGCCCAAGGAGCACCCGATGCCTGAACCGCTGTCCCAGGAGACGATCTCCCGGGAGATCGCCGCGCTCGCCGCCGAATCCGACGGCGGCGACCACCCCGCGCGCGACTATCCGCCCTACCGCTCCAGCGGCCTCCGGCACCCGCACCGCCCGCTCGTCGCCCCGCCCGAGGCCTACGCCGAACTGCGCGGGCCCGTCTTCGGCGCGAGCGACGTCACCCCGCTCGACGCCGACCTCACCCGCCAGCACCCCGGCGAGCCGCTCGGAGAGCGCATCACCGTGACCGGCCGGGTGACCGACCGCGACGGCCGCCCGGTACGCGGCCAGCTCGTGGAGGTCTGGCAGGCCAACGCCTCGGGCCGCTACCCGCACCAGCGCGACCAGCACCCCGCGCCGCTGGACCCCAACTTCACCGGCACCGGCCGCTGCCTGACCGACGCCGACGGCCGCTACGCCTTCACCACGATCAAGCCCGGCGCCTACCCGTGGAAGAACCACGTCAACGCCTGGCGGCCGGCCCACATCCACTTCTCGGTCTTCGGCACGGCCTTCGCGCAGCGGCTGGTCACCCAGATGTACTTCCCGGGCGACCCGCTGTTCCCGTACGACCCGATCCTCCAGTCGGTGACCGACGACAAGGCCCGCGAGCGCCTCGTGGCCGCCTACGACCACGGGCTCTCCGAGCCGGAGTGGAGCCTGGGGTACAGATGGGACATCGTCCTCGACGGCCCGGCCGCGACCTGGATGGAGGAAGGCCGATGAGACCCACCCCCTCGCAGACCGTGGGCCCGTTCTACGGGTACGCCCTGCCCTTCGGCGGCGGCGGCGACCTCGTCCCGCCCGGCCACCCGGGCGCGATCTCCGTCCACGGGTACGTCTACGACGGCGCGGGCGACCCGATCCCCGACGCGCTGCTGGAGTTCTGGCAGGCCGACGAGGCCGGCAACCTCGACGGGAAGCCCGGCTCGATGCGCCGAGACGACGTCGACGGCTCCTTCGCCGGCCGCGACGGGGTGACGTTCACCGGCTTCGCCCGCGTGGCGACCGACCTCGCCGGACACTGGACGCTGCACACGGTCCGCCCGGGGGAGGTGCCCTACATCGCGGTCTGCGTGTTCGCCCGGGGCCTGCTGCACCACCTCTACACCCGCGTCTACCTCGACGACACCGGCGACGCCCTGCTGACCGCACTGCCCGCCGACCGGCGCGCGACCCTGGTCGCCGCCCCCGAGCGGGACGGGGTGTACCGGTTCGACATCCGCCTCCAGGGCGAGGGCGAGACGGTCTTCCTCGACCTGGGCTGAACCCGGAGGCTCTCGTGATCACCGGTGACGGCCTCCTCGGCCCGGCCTGGTCCGGCACCCCGATCGACGGGGCGACCGCCGACACGGCCGTCCTCCGCGCCCTGGTGGACGCGGAGGCGGCCCTGGCCCGCGCCCAGAACCGCCCCGACCTGGCCGCCGCCATCGAGTCGGCGGCCGGGACGCTCGACCACAGCGGGGGGAACCCCGTGATTCCGCTGGTCAAGGCGTTGCCCGAGGGTGCTCATGACGGGGCGACGAGCCAGGACGTCATGGACACCGGGCTCATGCTGGTCGCGGCGCGGGCGCGGCGGCTGATCCTGCTCGACCTCGCCTCGGCCGCCGGGGCGCTGGCCGGGCTGGCCCGGGAGTACCGGGACACCCCGATGCCCGGCCGCACCCTCACCCAGCACGCCGTGCCGACCACGTTCGGACTGAAGGCGGCCGGGTGGCGGTCGCTGGTGCTCGACGCCCACGAGCGGCTCGGCGCGGTGACCCTGCCCGCGCAGCTCGGCGGCGCCGGGGGCACCCTGGCCACGCTCTCGGTCCCGCTCATGGAGCGGTTCGCCCGGGAGACCGGCCTCGCGGCGCCGCTGCTGCCCTGGCACGTGCTGCGCACCCCGGTCGCCGACCTCGCCGGGGCGCTGGCCTTCTGCTGCGGCGCGCTCGGCAAGATCGCGGCCGACGTCCTGGTGTCGTCGCGCACCGAGATCGGCGAGGTCACCGAGGGCTCGGGCGGCGGCTCGTCGGCGATGCCGCACAAGAGCAACCCCGTCCACGCCACCCTGATCGCCGCCTGCGCCCGCCAGGCCCCGGCACTGGCCGCCACCCTCTACGGCGCGATGGCCGCCGAGGACGAACGCCCCGCCGGGGCATGGCACGCCGAATGGGAACCCCTGCGCACCCTGCTGCGCCTGGCCGGGGGAGCGGCCCACCACACGGCCACGCTCGCGGGCGGCCTGCGGGTCCACCCGGCGCGGATGCGGGAGAACCTGTCGCTCACGGGCGGCCTGATCGTGGCCGAACGCGTCATGGGCGAGTTGTCCCGCCAGATCGGGAGGAAGGCGGCGCGGGACCTCCTCGAAACCGCCTCCCGCGACGCGGCCCGCCTCCGCATGCCACTCCGCCAGGCTTTCGAACTCGCCTGCGCGAATGCCGAAATATCCGTCGAAATAGACGGGTCACCCGTGATCCATCCCGACCCGGAGAACGAAAAAGAAGAGCGCCCGGATGCGTCTGCGGGCTCCATCCGGTTCGAGTCCGCGGACGAAGGGCCGGGGCGGGTGATTCGTCTCGAATCCGGGCTTTTCGAGCCGACCGGCTATTCCGGTGCGGCGGGGGAACTCGTCGATCGAGCTCTCGACCGTCCCCTCAAGGAGATCGCCGATGTTGAACTTCCGCGTTGACGGGCCCGCGCACGCGCCCGCGCTGATCCTCGGGCCGTCTCTGGGCACCTCGCTCCGGGTCTGGGACGCCCCGGCCGCCGCCCTGTCGCGGCACTTCAAGGTCGTCCGGTACGACCTTCCCGGCCACGGCGCCTCGAAGGTCGTCCAGGGGGCGGCCTCGATGGAGTCGCTGGCCGCGCTCGTCGCCGGGGTCGCCGACGCCGCGGGGGCGGACGCCTTCCACTACGCCGGGATCTCCCTGGGCGGCGCGATCGGCGCGTGGCTGGCGCTGCGGCACCCCGACCGGGTGCTCTCGCTGACGATGGTCTGCTCGGCCGCCAAGTTCGGCACCGAGGAGAGCTGGCACGAACGTTCCGCGCTGGTCCGCAACCAGGGCACCCGGGCGATCGCCGACCTCGCGTGGGGGCGCTGGTTCACCCCGGACGCCGACAAGGCCGCCGGGCAGGCCATGATCGACGACCTGCTGGCCGCCGCCGACGAGGGCTACGCCGAGTGCTGCGAGGCCCTCGCGGGCTACGACGTCCGGGCCGAGCTCCCGGCCATCACGGCCCCGACCCTCGTCATCGCCGGCCGCGACGACCCGGCCGTCCCCCCGGCGGTCGCGCGGGAACTGGCCGACGGCATCCCCGGCGCGGCCCTGCACGAGCTCCCCGGCGCCGCCCACCTGGCCCCGGTCGAGCGGCCCGACGCCGTCGTGGCGGCCATGCGCGCCCACCTGCCCCAGACCGACGGCATGACGGTGCGCCGCGCCGTGCTCGGCGACGACCACGTCGACCGGGCCGTGGCGAACACCACCGGCTTCACCGCCGACTTCCAGGACCTCATCACCCGCTACGCCTGGGGCGAGATCTGGACCCGCCCGGGTCTCGACCGGAAGACCCGCAGCTGCGTCACCCTCACCGCGCTGGTCGCGGGCGGCCACCTCGACGAGCTGGCCATGCACGTCCGGGCCGCGATCCGCAACGGACTCACGCCCGACGAGATCAAGGAAGTCCTCCTCCAGACCGCGATCTACTGCGGCGTCCCGGCCGCCAACGCCGCCTTCGCCGTCGCCCAACGTACGCTAGGGAGCCTGGAATGACCCACACCACGGTCGCGATCATCGGCGGCGGCCCGGCGGGCCTGCTGCTGGCCCGGATGCTGCACAACGCCGGGATCGACTCCGTCGTGCTGGAGAGCCGCGACCGCGCCTACGTCGAGCAGCGCCAGCGGGCCGGCATGCTCGAACAGGGCACCGTCGACGCGCTGCGCGAGTGCGGCGCCGGCGCGCGCATGGACCGCGAGGGGCTCCCGCACAACGGCATCGAGCTGCGCTTCGACCGGCGCGCCCACCGCCTCGACTTCCCGGCCCTGACCGGCGGCAGCACCGTCATGATCTACGCCCAGACCGAGATCGTGAAGGACCTGGTCGCCCTCCAGCTCGACGAGGGCGGCCCGCTGCTGTTCGAGGCCCAGGCGACCGCCATCGGCGACGGCTACGTGACGTACCGGCACGAGGGCCAGGAGAAGACCCTGACCTGCGACTTCATCGTGGGGGCCGACGGCTTCCACGGCATCTCGCGGGCCGCCGTGCCGTCGGGCCGGGTCTACGAGGCCGACTACCCCTACTCGTGGCTCGGCGTGCTGGCCGACGTCGCCCCCTCGACCGACGAGCTCATCTACGCCCACTCGCCGCGCGGCTTCGCGCTGCACAGCATGCGCTCCCCGACGGTCAGCCGCCTCTACCTCCAGGTGCCCAACGACACCGACCCCGCCGACTGGGGCGACGAGCAGATCTGGGACGAACTCGACCTGCGGTTCGCGATCGACGGCGACTGGAAGCTGGCCCGGGGGCCGATCACCGCCAAGGCCGTCACCCCGATGCGCAGCTTCGTCACCGAGCCGATGCGCCACGGCCGGCTGTTCCTGGCCGGGGACGCCGCCCACATCGTGCCGCCGACGGGCGCCAAGGGCCTCAACCTGGCCGTCGCCGACGTGGTGGTGCTGGCGCGGGCGCTGGAGCACTGGCGGCGTACCGGGAAGGAGGACCTGCTCGCCGACTACGGCGACATCTGCCTGCGGCGCGTCTGGCGGGCCGAGCACTTCTCCTGGTTCATGACCACGATGCTGCACCTGGCGCCCGGCCAGTCCGACTACGACACCCGGCTCCAGCTGGCCCAGCTCCACCGCATCGCGACCTCCGAGGCCGCGGCGGCGGAGCTGGCGCTCAACTACACCGGGACGGTGTGACGACTACGGCAGGAACGCGCACAGCAGCCGGTCGTCGCCCTCCTGCCACACCGTGCCGATCTCGGCGAAGCCCGCCTTGGCCAGCGCGGTCACGTGGGTCTCCAGGCGCAGCGACTCCGAGCCGTGGTGCGCGGCCATCTCGCGGCGCTTCTCGCGGTCGGCGTGCAGGCCGGTCAGGACGGGGTCCCGCTCGACCGCCGCCCACCAGTCGGCCCAGTTCTCCGGGCGTCCCTGGGGAAAACGCCGGTCGGTGGCGCGGCCGGCCAGGGCGCGCTCGAGGACGGCCAGGCGGCTGCCGTCGGGCGAGGCCATCTGGTCGCCGTTGAGGAAGATGCCACCCGGCCGCAGCACCGTGGACAGCTCCCCGTAGAGGTCGGTCAGGGGCCCTTCCGGGAGCCAGTGGAGCGCGGTCGTGCTGACCGCGGCGTCAGCGAGGCGGGGGAGCTCCGCCGCCGCGCTCCACCCCGGGGTGCGCAGGTCGGCGTCCACGAACCGGAGCCCGTCGTAGGCGGCCTGGCCGAGCGCCGTCAGCAGCGGGTCGGTGTCGAAGCCGATCACGGTCGCCCGTGGCAGCCGCTTTTTCAGCCGGACGCCGAGCGACCCGGGCCCGCAGCCGAGGTCCAGCACGATCGGGTCGGGCCGGCCGGCCGACTCGACCACGGCGTCGATCAGGGTCGCGAAGCGCTCCTCGCGGGCGGGGTGGTAGCCCTCCTGCTGGCGGTCCCAGCGGTCGAGCCACTGCTTGGCGTGCTCGCGGGTGAGTGTCACGGTCGTCTCCCTTGTAACTGTCGTCTAGGCTTGTGGCAGTTACCGTAATCATGAAGGGCGTAACTGGTCAAGTGAACTTCAACAGTCACACCGACGCCGTCGTGGCCATGTTCGTGACCGTGGTGAACGTGCTGACCCCGGGCGAGCGCCGGGGACGGCCCTACGCGGTGCCGTCGGGCCCCGAGCTGACCGCGGAGGTCGCCGCGGCGCTGCGCGAGCGGGGAGAGCTGTCGGAGGCCGACGTGGCCGAGCTGGCGGGCTACGCGGCCGACCTGCGCGCGGCCTTCTCCGGCGACCACGACCACGCCTGCACGGTGATCAACCGGGTGCTCGACGCCACCGACGCCCGCCCCCACCTCAGCGGCCACGACGGCGAGCCCTGGCATCTCCACTTCCACGGCACGACCGGCACCTGGGCCGCCAACTGGGTGGCGTCGGGGGCCACCGCGCTGGCGATCGTGCTGGGCGGGGAGTTCCACGACCGCCTGGGGGTCTGCACGGCCGACCGCTGCGACCGCGTCTTCGTGGACGTCTCCCGCAACGGCACCCGCCGCTTCTGCTCCACGGCGTGCCAAAATCGTACGAAAACCGCTGCTTTTCGGGCCAGAGTGTGACTTTTCGTCATTCCGACGGGGTAACGACGACAGGAACGTTCCGAAAAGGGCGATACCGTCATGAGCATGCGACTAGGTGTCCTCGACGTGGGTTCCAACACGGTGCATCTCCTCGTGATGGACGCACACCGGGGGGCCCGGCCCCAGCCGGCGTTCTCCCACAAGGTCGACATGAGACTCGCCGAACACATCGACGACCACCGCCTCTCCGAAGAGGGGGCCGCCCGGCTCCGCGACTTCGTCGAGGAGGCCCTGCGCTTCGCCGAGGACAAGGGTTGTGAGGACCTGGTGGCCTTCGCCACCTCCGCCGTCCGCGAGGCCCGCAACGGCGAAGAGGTGCTGGCCGAGATCAAGGGCCAGACCCAGGTCGACATCCAGGTCCTCTCCGGCGCCGAGGAGGCCCGGCTGACGTTCCTGGCCGTCCGGCGCTGGTACGGCTGGTCGTCGGGCCGCCTGCTGGTGCTCGACATCGGCGGGGGCTCCCTGGAGATCGCCTCCGGCATCGACGAGGCCCCCGACGCGGCCGTCTCGCTGCCCCTGGGGGCCGGGCGGCTGACCCGCGACTGGTTCACCGAGGACCCGCCCACCCCCGAGGAGATCCGCGCCCTGCGCCGCCACATCCGGACCGAGATCGGCCGCCGCGTCGGCGACGTCACCCGCTACGGCCCGCCCGACCACGCCGTGGCGACGTCCAAGACCTTCAAGCAGCTGGCCAGGATGGCCGGGGCCGCGCCGTCGAGCGAGGGCCCCTACATCCGCCGCAACCTCAGCCACGAGGCCGTCTCGACGTGGGCGGCCCGGATGGGCGAGATGTCGGCCGACCGCCGGGCCGCCCTGCCGGGGGTGTCGGCCGGCCGGGCCGGGCAGTTGCTGGCGGGCGCACTCGTGGCGGATGCGACGATGGACCTGTTCCAGGTGCCGGCGCTGGAGATCTGCCCCTGGGCGCTGCGCGAGGGTGTGATCTTCCGGCGGCTGGACGTCCTGGGGGGTTCGGACCTCGCCCCCGAGTAAGGAATGAGAATGGTCATACCGGGCAAAACGGCCGCATGATCGAGCTACTGGGTGTCGCCGCCATGCTCGCATCGATCCTGGCGATGGCGATCGCGGCCCTTTTCATCATCTCCGTCCTGATGCTGGTGGGATTGGCCCTCATGGCATTGAGTACGAAGTTGCCCGTCCGACGCCACAATCGGGAAATATCCGGAAACCACTTAGAGGCTCCGGAAAACAGTAGGTTCTGGGGGAGCAGACCTGACAGGAGACCCCGTGACCAACCCCCGGATCGACACGACCGTCCCCCATTCGGCCCGGATGTGGAACTACTGGCTGGGCGGCAAAGACCACTACGAGGTTGACCGGGTCGCCGGAGACCAGTTCGCCGCGTCGTTCCCCGACATCGTGGCGATCGCCCGGCTCTCGCGTTACCTGCTGTCGCGGATCGTCCGCCACGTCAGCGCCGAGGGCGTCAGCCAGTTCCTCGACGTCGGCACCGGCCTGCCGACCGTCGACAACACCCACGACCTGGCCCAGCGCATCAACCCCGAGGCCCGCGTCGTGTACGTCGACAACGACCCCCTCGTGCTCTCCCACGCGCGCGCCCTGCTCGTCGGCACCCGCGAGGGCGTGACCGACTACATGGACGCCGACCTGCGCGACCCCGCCCGCATCCTGGCCGGGGCCGCCAAGTCGCTCGACTTCGACCGCCCCGTGGCGCTGATGCTGATGGGCATCCTCGGCTACGTGGGCCCCGACGAGGGCGCCTACGACATCGTCCGCACCCTGATGGAGCCGCTGCCCTCCGGCAGCTACCTGGCCGTCTGGGACGGCTCCAACGTCGTGACGGGCGAGGCCCTCGACAAGGCCCAGGACGACCTCAACGAGGGCCCGGGAGCGCCGTACACGCTGCGGAACCACGAGGAGTTCAGCCGCTTCTTCGACGGCTTCGACCTGGTCGAGCCGGGCGTTGTGCCGATCACCCAGTGGCGCCCCGACCCCGACCCCTTCGGCCCGCCGTCACCGGTCGACGCCCTGGTCGGGGTGGCCCGCAAACCCTAGAGGTCGGCCATGCAGCGCCGCAGGATCCCGCTCGTCGCGGTGGCCGGCTCCGCCTCGGTGCCGGCCTCGTTGAGCAGGTGCAGATACGGCTGCACCTCGTGGTCCTTGGTCAGGTACTGCGCGTCGCCGAGCCGCTCCAGGTAGATCACGTCGGGCAGGGCGCCCCCCGCCAGCCGCAGCAGGGTGACCGGGCCGATGCCGCGCGAGACGTAGCCCGAGTCGAGCGGGACGATCTGGACGGTCACGTTCGGCAGCCGGCTCATCTCGTCGAGGTGGCGCAGCTGCTCCCGCATCACGGCCGGGCCGCCGATGGTGCGGCGCAGGGCCGCCTCGTCGACGACCGCCCACAGTTTCACCGGGGAGGTGCCGACCAGGATGCGCTGCCGCCGCATGCGCAGCTCGACGCGCTTGGCCACCTGGTCTTCGTCGTAGACGCGGTGGGCGTGGGAGACGACCGCGCGGGCGTAGCCGGGGGTCTGGAGGAGGCCGGGGACGAACTGGACCTCGTACGTGCGGATCAGCGCCGCGTCCTGCTCCAGGCCGAGGCACGGCTCGAACCAGTCGGGCACGACCTCGCGCAGCGGATGCCACCAGCTGGGCTCGTTGGCCCGTCGGGCCAGGATCATGATCGCCGACCGTTCCCTGTCGTCGGTGACGCCGTAGAGGGTGAGCAGGTCGGCCACGTCGCGGGGCTTGAAGGTGGCCTGGCCCGTCTCCATGCGGCTGATCTTCGAGGCGGAGGCGCGGATGGCGAAGCCGGCGTCCTCCCGGGTGATCCGCCGCGTCTCCCGCAGTTCCCGCAACTGGGCGCCGACGAGCATGCGGAGCGCGGTCGGGCCGGAGGTGCGGACATCCTCGCCGGCTCCGTGGACAGGCGGCATCGCTGGTTGTTCCCCCAGAGGCTGGCCGGGCACGAACGGACCCGGCGATAGTGCCATGCCGGGCGTCACTCAGTATGACATTTCATGTCTTTTTCAGGACGTGTCGGTAAATCGCCGGAGAGATACCCGATGAATAGGGAGAAAGGGCCGGAAGAATGGGGGGTTTCCGGCGGCTCATCCGGGAAGCCGGGCGGGGAGATCCGGTCTATGCGGGACGCCCGGAAAGGCCCCGGATCACTCGCGCTCTTCGGTGAGGGCTTCCAGCATCTCGGTGAGATGGGCGACCTGCGTCTCCAGCCCCCGGACCCGCGCTTCGAGCTCCGCGACTGTCACCTGCTGGTACGCGCTGGCGATCTGCCTGCTCATGGTGCCTCCGGCGGGCGGAATATCGACTCGCACGCCGGACGGCGCGCACATTCATCGTTCACTTCCCTGTATATCCCGCTTCGCACCTAGGGAGGGCAAAGTCTCCCGGCGCAGTAACCTGCGAGGATGAACGTCTGGCAGGTCCCCGCCAAAGTCGTGGCCGTGAAGGCCGCCGGGACCCTGATCTGCTTGCTCCTGGTCCTCTACGGCTGGCTCGCCGGCGACCTCCGCGCCCTGATCCTGACGGGCGTCGCCACGGTCGTGCTGGCCGCCTTCACCGCCCGCGACGTGCTCGCGCGGGTGCGCCTGAGCGCCGACCAGGGCGGCATCACGGTGGTCGAGGGCTTCGCCGGCCGCCGCCGCATCGCCTGGAGCGAGATCGAGCGCATCAAGGTCGACGAACGCGCCCGCTACGGGATGCGGACCACCATCCTCGAGATCGACACCGGCGACGACGTCCACCTGTTCAGCCAGTACGACCTGGGCGAGCCCGTCGTCCCGGTGGCCGAGACGCTGATGCGGCTGCGCCCGTGAAATCACGCGATATGTGATCCTTGCCGCATGCGGATCGCCGAGATCGCCGGTACGGAACTGTTCGCCGAGGGCCCGCGCCAGATCGTCCGGGTCACCCTCGAAGAGGGCGCTCCCGCCGAGGTGGTGATCACCGGCGAGATGGCGGGCGCCGCCGTCGGATCGGGTGTCGTCGAGGTCCCGGTCACGACCGACCGGCCGCCGGGTGCGACCGCGGCCGTCACCGTGCGGGCGGGCGGCGACGAGAAATCCGCCGCGATCGTCGTCGCCGAACCCGGCTGGACCGTCTGGATGGTCTCCCACTTCCACTACGACCCCGTCTGGTGGAACACCCAGGCCGCCTACACCACCACGTGGGACACGGCGGGCGAGGCCGCCCAGGCCACCCGCCAGTCGTTCCAGCACGCCGGCTTCGAACTCGTCCACCTGCACCTGGAGACCGCCCGCCGGGAGCCCGATTACAGGTTCGTGCTGGCCGAGGTCGACTACCTCAAGCCCTTCTGGGACGCCCACCCCGAGCACCGCGCCTACCTGCGCCGGCTCATCGAGGAGGGCCGCGTGGAGATCATGGGCGGCACCTACAACGAGCCCAACACCAACCTGACGAGCGCCGAGTCGACGATCCGCAACCTCGTCCACGGCGCGGGTTTCCAACGCGACGTCCTCGGCGGCGACCCGCACACCGCCTGGCAGCTCGACGCCTTCGGGCACGACCCCCAGTTCCCCGGCCTGGCCGCCGCGGCCGGGCTGACGTCGAGCTCCTGGGCGCGGGGGCCGTTCCACCAGTGGGGGCCGATGCTGGGCGGCGGCGACCCGCGCCGGATGCAGTTCCCGGCCGAGTTCGACTGGGTCGCCCCGTCGGGCGAGGGGGTGCTGACCCACTACATGCCCGGCCACTACAGCGCCGGGTGGTGGATGGACTCCTCGACGACCGTCGACGAGGCGGCGGAGCAGGTGTACGCGTGGTTCCTGGCGCTCAAGCAGGTCGCGGCCACCCGGAACGTGCTGCTGCCGGTCGGCACCGACTACACGCCGCCCAACAAGTGGATCATGGACATCCAGCGCGAGTGGGCCACCCGCTACGCCTGGCCCCGGTTCGTCTGCGGGCTGCCGAAGGAGTTCTTCGCCGCCGTCCGGGCCGAGCGCGCGGAGTTCCTGCCGCAGACGCGCGACATGAACCCCGTCTACACCGGCAAGGACGTCTCCTACATCGACACCAAGCAGGCGCAGCGCCGGGCCGAGGTCGCCGTCGCCGACGCCGAGAAGTTCGCCACCCTCGCCTCGGTGCGGAACGGGGCCGCCTACCCGTTCGCGCTGATGGACAAGGCGTGGCGGCAGCTCGTCTACGGGGCCCACCACGACGCGATCACCGGGTCGGAGTCCGACCAGGTCTACCTCGACCTGCTGACGGGGTGGCGGGAGGCGTACACGATCGGTTCGCGGACCCTCGACGGCGCGCTGGAGGTGCTCGGCGCGGGGCTGAGCGGGGTGGTGGTCTGGAACCCGTCGTCGTGGCCGCGCACCGACGTCGTCCGGGTACGCCTGACGCCGCCGCCCGGCTGGCGCGGGATCGCCGAGCCGGTGGTGGTCGAGAACGCGGTCGTCGACGACGAGGGCTTCCTCGTCGAGGCCGACGTGGTGTTCCTGGCCGAGGACGTGCCGCCGCTCGGCTACCGCACCTTCTCCTTCACCCCCGGCGTGAACGCCGGATGGCTGCCCGCCGGGGGCGTGTCGATCGCCAACGAGAGCCACGCCCTCACCGCCGACCCCGCCCGGGGCGGCGGGCTGTCGAGCTGGGTCACCGGCGGGCGGGAGCTGATCCAGCCCGGCGAGGTGGGCAACGAGCTGGTCGTCCACGACGAATACCCGGCCCATCCGAAATTTCACGAAGGGCCCTGGCACCTGGTGCCCAAGGGGACCCGGACGGGGTCGTCGCAGTGCGCCGCCGAGGTGGTGGCCGAGCGGTCGGCCGCCGGGGAGCGGCTCGTGGTGCGCGGCGCGTTCGGGCCGGTCCGGTACGTGCAGGAGATCACCCTCTGGCAGGGCCTGCGGCGCGTCGACCTGACGACCCGGCTCGACTTCGACGGGGCCGACCAGCTGGTCCGGCTCCGCTGGCCGGTCGCCGTCGAGGGCGCGCTGCCGGTCAGCGAGGTCGGCAACGCCGTGGTCGGACGGGGTTTCGCGCTCATCGACGCCGACACCGCCGACCATCCGTGGACCCTCGACAACCCCGCGCACAACTGGTTCGCCCTGTCGTCCACCTGCCGGATCGGCGGGCGGCCCGTCGGCGTGGCCGAGATCGTCGCCGGGCCCGACGTGCCGGTGCCGGCCCTGCGGGCGCTCGCGGTCGCGCTGGTCAAGCAGGGCGTCACGGCCACCGTCTCGCGCGCCGACGGCCCCCGCTACGGCGATCTGGCGGTCGACTCCAACCTGCCCGACGTCCGGATCGCGGTCGGCGAGACGCCCTGGCCGAAAGGCTGGCACCCGGCCGCCAGGCCGCTCACCGAGGTCTGGGTGCCGAGCGCCGACCTCACGGCGGCCGACGCGCTCCCGGTCCTGTCGATCGGTGCCGACGAGGTCGGCGCGCTGATCGACGACCTGGCCGACGCGGTCGTCGAGGCCGGCGGGGAGAGCTACCAGCCCTACACGGTCGGGATGATCAACCGGGGCGTGCCCGGCTTCGCGGTCGAGCCCGGCGGGGCCCTCAACCTGTCGCTGCTGCGGTCGTGCACGGGCTGGCCGTCGGGCATCTGGATCGACCCGCCCCGCCGGACGGTGCCCGACGGCAGCGGCTTCCAGCTCCAGCACTGGACCCACCGCTTCGAGTACGCCCTCGTCGCGGGCCCCGGCGACTGGCGCGATACCGGCCTGGTCCGCGAGGGCCACGACGTCAACCACCCGCTGATCGCCCGCGACCGGGGCGTGCGGGGCGAACCCGCCGCCGGGTCGCTGCTGGACGTGCCGCCCAACCTGGTGCTGACCGCGCTGAAGCCCGCGGGCAACCCGATCGCGACGGGCCGGCTGCCGGGCCGGGTCACCGGCATGACGATGCGGCTGTACGAGCCGCATGGGCGTACCGAACAGATCGACCTGCCCGGATGGCGGCGGACTGACCTGCTGGAGACCCGCGAGGTCCCCGACGGGCCGGTGACCGGCATGGACGTCGTCACCTGCACCCGCGACGCCGACGGCGGCGGGGCGGCCCCGGGGGCCGAGCCCTGCCAGCCGGTGTTCACCCGCTACTGGCTGCACAACACGGGCCCCGCGCCGGTCGGCAACCTGCCGGTCGCCGTCCACCTCACCGCCGAGACGCTCACCGTGGCGTCGTCGCTGACCGAACAGACCGTGGACGGCGTGGTCACCCTCGACGACGGGCAGACCCGCGCCTTCACCCTGGAGCCGGGCGCGTTCCGGTCGTGGCCCAGCGAGGGCTGGACCACGGCCCGCCTGGAGTTCGACGGCCAGACCTTCGAAGACCGCCTCGGCCCGGCCGCCCTGGAGGCGGCGACGGAGAGCCCGCACGTCGCGGTGCGCGCGGGCGAACGGTCGGCGATCGTGATCCGGGTGACCTGCGACGCGCCCGTCCAGGCCCAGCTGATCAGCCCGTGGCACACCTACGACCTGCTGCCCGAGTGGCACACCGGCTTCGGCCCCGGAACCCACGAGCTGCGTTTCCCGGTCGTCGGCGGCCCCGAACCGGGCACGTGGTGGGCCCTGGTCAAACTCGCCTCCGCCGGACGGGTCCACTACACCGAGCCGGTGACGATCGAGGTGCTGCCGTGATCGCCGCCACCGTCGGCGACGAGGTCGTCTCGGTCGCCGAGGTCGACGAGCGTCTCGCGGTCCTGTACGACGGCCCGCTGGCCGCCCGCCTCCCGCACCCCGCCTCGCCCGAGGGCCGCAACCTGCGCCGCTGGCTGGTCCAGCTGATGACCATGGAACGCGTGGTCGCCCAGGAGTGCGACCTCGCGGGGGAGGCGGTCCCGGTGACGCTGCCGGTCGCGCTGCGCACCGGGGGAGTGGTCGCCGCCGTGCTGGCCACCCCGGCCGGCCAGGCGCTGTTCGCCCGCGTCGAGGCGACGGTCCCGCCCGGCGAGGTGCGCGGCTACTACGACCGCAACCGCGACCGCCACCCCGGCCCGTTCGAGGAGGAGTCGGGCCGGATCGAGGCGCAGCTCGTCCACGCGCGGCGGGAGACCCTGTTCGCCCGGTGGCTGGACGGACGGCACCGCGCGAAGGTCACCCTGATGCCCGGTTTCGAGCATCCCGGCGACCCGCGTCAGCCAGATGCGACACACCGTCACTGACTCGTGCATTTCATGACTCGCCGGGCCCCCGGATGGGCAATGATCCCTGCATGGGACGGCAACTCAGCGCGCTCGACGCACAGTTCTTGAACTTCGAAACGGCCACGAACGTGGCGCACATCGCCAGCCTGGCGGTTTTGGAGGACGCGTCGGTCACGCGGGCCGGGATCATCGGCCTGCTCCGCTCCCGCCTCCACCTCGCGCCCCCGCTGAAGCGCCGGCTGGTCCGCGTCCCCTTCGGCCTCGACCACCCCTACTGGGACGAGTCGAAGGACGTCGACTTCGACTACCACGTGCGCGAACTGGCGCTCCCGGCCCCCGGCGACGACCACCAGCTCGCCGAACAGGTCGCCCGCCTGCACGCCCGCCGGCTCGACCGCCACCGGCCGCTGTGGGAGATGTACCTGATCCACAACCTGGAGGGCGGCCGGTCGGCCGTCTACACCAAGGTCCACCACGCGGCCATCGACGGCATCGCCGGCGCCGAGGTGCTGGCCACCCTCATGGACGTCACCCCCGAACCCCGCGAGGTGCCGCCCTCGGAGGAGCTCGCGGTCGTGGCGCCCGAACCGGCGGTCATGCTGAGCCGGGGCGTCGACCGTTTCCTCGACAGCCCCCAGGCCCTGCTCCGGTTCGTCGCCGGCGCGATCCCGCGGCTCGACGAGATCCCCGTGGTGTCCCAGATCCCCGGCACCGGCATGGTGTCGCGCTTCATCCGGGGCGCGGGCTGGCCCGGCGACACCGGCTCGGTGCTGCCCGACCTGCCCAGGCTGACCGTGCCCGCGACCCCGTTCTCCGGCCCGATCTCACCGCACCGCCGCTTCGCCTTCGGCCGCCTGCCGCTCCCCGAGGTCAAGAAGGTCAAGAACGACCACGGCGTGACCGTCAACGACGTCGTCATGGCCGTGGCCGCCACCGCGCTGCGCCGCTGGCTCTCCCAGCGCGACGAACTCCCGGTCGAACCGCTGGTCGTCGGCATCCCGTTCTCCTCCAACGTCCGCCCCGAACTCGGCAACCAGGTCCTGCTGGCCACCACGACCCTGCCGACGAACGTCTCCGACCCCGAGACCCGGCTCCGCATGATCAGCGCCAACATGGCGACGGTCAAGGAACGTTTCTCCGTCGCCCCCGCCCGCTGGCTGCTCGACTTCAGCCAGGCCATGCCCGCCGCCCTGAGCGGCCTGGCCGACAGGGCGGCCTTCCGGCTGGCGTCGGGCACGGTGTCGGCGATGAATCTGATGGTGTCGAACGTCCCGGGCCCGCAGCTGCCGCTGTACATCCTCGGCTCGCGGATCGTCGCCCACTACCCGCTGTCGGTGATCACCGACGTGAGCGGCGGCATGAACATCACGGTGTTCTCCTACGACGGTTTCCTGGACGTGGGGATCGTCGTCGACCGCGAGATGGTGCCGGACGTGTGGGACTTCATCGACTACATGAAGGACGCCCTGGCCGAGCTCTAACCGCCGGCCCGCTTCACGACGAGGATGCGCCCTTCGAGAAGAGCGGCGGCGTGTCTTTCCGCGTCCTTCTGCTTGAGGACGACCACGAGTGAGACCTGCTTGCCCGCGCCCCCGGAGGCCACCGACAGGACGAAGGCGTCGAGCTCGGCCCGCGCGCCGGTCAACATCAACCGGACGTGGTCGCCGGGCTGAAGCGCGCCGTTGAGACCACCGGGATAGGGAACCGACACACCGGCGACGATCGGGGTGGTCCCCACAACCTTCGTCACGTCCGGTGAGAGATCGGCCCGGGTCAGCGGTTGGTTCTTCTTGACGGCCTTCAAGGTGAGCCGTCCTGACACCGGCAGCGAGACGTAGTCGTCCCTTCCCGCGGACGCCGCGGTCGAAAGCGTCACGTCGCCTTCGGTGAGCATGCGGTAGGCGGGAAAGTCCTCTTTGAGCACCAGCACCGGTAGCCGGTCGGCGTCGGCGTCCCGCCACAGGAACGTCACGGCCAGTCCTGCGGCGATCGCGACCAGGACGTAGCGGGAGATGATCCCCGCCCTGCTCCGGTACGTCTGCCGCCGGGCCGGGCGGTTCTCCCAGAGGGCCTGATCCTCCAGCGACGCGTATCGGCCGGCTGCCACCGGGTGGCCCTCGTCTTCCTCCGAGACGGGCTGGCCGTCGCCGCCGGAGTGATCGTCACGATTGCCGTTCATCGAGCCGGGCAGTCGCGTCGGGGTCGTAACGCCAGTCCGGCTCGGCGCCACTCACGATGAAACTCATGAGCTGACGCCACTGGGCCTTCTCCTCCTGAAGGTTGTTCGGCAACGGCAGCCGGTAGCGGGCGAGCAGGTCGAACCGATGGAGCTCGAAGGCGCTTCTGAGATGCTCGCCGTATTCGGTAGCCGCCGAGATGGCCGAAACATACAGCAAATAGGCGAGCGGCATTCCGCCGAAGAAGCAGAGAAGCCCCGCCGACATCGACGATCCAGTGGTGTACGCGACCAGCGGGCCGCCGACCCCGAAAGCGACGAACCACAACGACAGGACGAGAGAGAACTCCAGCGTCGCACGGGCGTCCTCCACATCCGCGATCATGTCGCGGGGGAGGACGTAATAGAGGCGCGGCCACACGATGATCAGGTCGGCTCCGTATCGCCGCATCGGGTAGAGCTCCGCGGCGCGCAACACGTTGCCCAGACGGGTGGGCAGGACGTGCTCCTCGTCGGGATAGACGCGGTAGACGGCGAGGTCGGCGTTTTCGGCGGAATCGATGATCTGGCGGCGGGTGGCGCGATGGCGTTCCTCGGCCTGCCGGGCGAAGGGGACGAGGAGGGAAAAGCGTGTCAGCGGATATCCCTCATAAAGCCGGATGATGTTCCGCCACTGGCTGGAGACGATCGCGGCGCCGAACCAGGAAGCGGCGAAACAGCCCGCTAACGCGACGAACTGAACGGTGAGCGATTGGCCGTTCCACCAGGTGACCAGAGCCGGGAATCTGTCTCCCTGCATGAGCACGGGGGTCGCCACGGCAGGACAGAGCAGAAGGACGGGGAGAAACGCGTTCTTGAGAAAACGCCGCTCGAAGATCGAAGCCGCTCTGTCGAAGAGCCCTTCGATCATAGGCTGGAGTATCGCACAACGATCAGCCGGTGTCCGGAACCCGACTCCGCCCCCGGGCATCGAGGGAGTTCCCTTTCGAAGCGCTCGAACTGGCGTCCACAGACGCATCTGAGTTTGACCTTGACCTGTCGCACGCGGTGCCGTTCGTTCCGCGGGCACTTCCCGAGCTGGCTCTTGCGTGCGAAGACCTCGTCACACGCGTCGCACCGGACAAAGAAGACGGGGCTGCTGCCAGAGTGCGGATCGCCCGGTGGGATGAGACTGCCTGGGCTCATGGGTCCGCCCCCAGACCGGGTGTTCGCCAAGCCCCTGGTGTCACGGTGGATCCTGAGCCGGGTGACGTCAATACGGTCTGGACCCGGCGAGAGCGCCTGACGCTCCAGCATCGGCGACGTCAGCACGGCGGCGGTCCCGTGTCAGCGCCGCCCCGCATCGTATGACCCATGAACGGTTCCGCGATCGCGGCCACGGGGCTGCGTAAGGCATACAGAGACAAGGTCGTGCTCGATGGCGTCGACCTCGACGTCCGAGCCGGCACGGTCTTCGCGCTGCTCGGGCCCAACGGCGCGGGCAAGACCACCACGGTCAACGTGCTGACCACGCTGCTGGCCCCCGACGCCGGCACGGTGCTCGTCGCCGGGCACGATGTCACCACCCACACCCGGGCGGTCCGGGCGGCGATCGGCGTCACCGGGCAGTTCGCCTCGGTCGACCTTCTCCTCACCGGCGAGGAGAACCTCCAGATGATGGCCGACCTGCTGCGGCTGCCCCGGGCGGAGGGCCGTCGTCTGGTCGCCGGGCTGCTCGACCGGTTCGACCTGACGGAGGCGGCGGGCCGGCCCGCGGCGTCCTACTCGGGCGGCATGCGGCGCAAGCTCGACCTCGCGATGACGCTGGTCGGGCGGCCCCAGATCATCTTCCTGGACGAGCCCACCACCGGCCTCGACCCCCGCAGCCGCCGCACCATGTGGGAGATCATCCGCGAGCTGGTCGCCGACGGCACGACCGTCTTCCTGACCACCCAGTACCTCGAAGAGGCCGACCAGCTCGCCGGGCGGGTCGCCGTGCTCGACCACGGCCGGCTGGTCGCCGAGGGCACCCCGGCGGAGCTCAAGCGGCGGGTGCCCGGCAGCCACGTCCGGCTGAGGTTCGCCGACCGGACCGCCCTCGACGCCGCGGCGCGCGTCCTCGCCGGCTCCACCCCGGACGACGACGACCTGACCCTGCGGGTGCCCGGCGACGGCGGCGTCCGCGCGCTGCGCGCCCTGCTCGACCGTCTCGACGCGCACGGCGTCGAGGTCGGCGAACTGTCCGTGCACACCCCCGACCTCGACGACGTCTTCCTCTCCCTCACCGGCGGTGCCCGATGAAAACCCTGTCCGACTCCACGACCATGGTCCGGCGCAACGTCCGGCACGCCGTGCGCAACCCCGTCGCGGTCATCAACGCCCTGCTGCTGCCGGTCTTCCTGATCTTCCTGATGGTGTACGTCCTGGGCGACGGCTTCGACGTCGGGGTGAACTACATCGACTACGCCACCCCCGGCCTGGTCATCATGACCATCTGCTACGGCGTCACCTCGACCACCATCGCGGTGAACGCCGACATGACGACCGGGTTCATCAACCGCCTCCGCGTCATGGACGTCTCCCGCGCCGCCGTCCTGAACGCCCACGTGATCGTGACCACGCTGCGCAGCCTGCTGGCCATCGCGGTCGTCGTCGGGATCGCGTTCCTGATGGGGTTCGCGCCGCAGGCCGGGCCGGGGGAGTGGCTCGGCGCGATCGGCGTCGTGGTGCTCGCGGTGGCGGCGGTGGCGTGGCTGACCGTCGCGTTCGGGCTGGCCGCCAAGACCCCCGAGAGCGCCGGCGTCATCGCCGTCCCGCTGATGCTGCTGCCGTTCCTGAGCAGCGCGTTCGTGCCCGCCGAGCGGATGGGGCCCGGGGTGGCGCAGTTCGCCGAGTACCAGCCGTTCAGCGCGGTCATCGAGGCCCTGCGCGGGTTCCTCGCCGGGACCCCGTCGACCGGCGCGGCCGTGGCGGCGGTCGCCTGGTGCCTCGCGATCGCGGTGGTCAGCTACGGGTGGGCGCGGGCGACGTTCACGAAGCGAGTGTGACCTGCGCCAGCTCCCGCCAGTCGCGCCGCCCGCCCTCCCGGACCGCCTCGGTGAACGCCTGTTCGCCGAGGCGGTCGCGCGTCTCGGCGGAGATCCGGGCGACGTCCGGGAGCGAGTGGTCGGGGGTGCCGCGCACCGCCTCGGCCGCGCCGAGCAGCCGGGCGGCCTGCGCGGGCTCGCCCTGGCGGAGCGCCAGCTCGGCGATGCCGATCAGCACGGTGGCGATCATCGGCGGGTATCCGCTGGTCACGGCCACCCGGAACGCCTCGGCCCGGTGGCGGCGCGCCTCGCCGAGGTCGGCGGCCAGGCCGCCGCGCATGTCCATGGCCAGCGCGCGCACCCAGCCGGTCGGGTCGTCCTCCAGCAGCGCCCCGGCCGCGTCGAGCTGCCGCAGGGCCTCCTCGGAGTCGCCGCGCCAGCGGGCCAGCTGGCCCTTGGCGACGGCGAGTTCGGCCAGCACGTTCGGCCACGCGATGCCGCCCGCGCGGCGCTGCGCCTCGGCCATCGCCGCCGCGCTGCGCTCCTCGTCGCCGAGCAGCCAGTAGAGCTGGGCCTGCCGGGCGCGCAGGCCGACGACGTCCTCGATCGCGCCGACCTCGGTCAGCGCGGTGATCGCCTCCTCGTAGTGGGCGCAGGCCCGCTCGAACGCGCCCCGCATGGCGAGCCGGTCGGCCACGAACGCCAGCGCCGACGACACCCCCCACCGGTCGCCGACCTCGCGGAACCCGGCGAGGGCCAGCTCGCCGTCGGTGTCGACGCCGGTCTCGTCGCCGCCGACCGTCAGCCGCAGCCGGGCCCGGCTGAGCCGCGCCTGCGCGCGCACCCACGGGTCGTCGTCGAGCATCAGCGGGTCGAACGCCGACAGGAATCCGCCCGGCTCGCGCAGCATGCGCTCCAGCGGCTCGATGAACCCGAGCATGGGGTGCCGGTAGCCGCCCCGCACCGCCAGCCGGTGGGCCTCCAGGATCCACTTCTCGGCCTGGAAGTGGTCGCCGCCGAGCCCCGAGGTGACGAACACGGTGACGATCGTGTACGCCAGCGCCCGCACCTCGTCGGACACCTCGCCCGGCAGGGAGGCCGCCGCGACGCTCAGCTCGGCGCCCTCGGCCCGGTGCCCGCCCAGATACCAGTACCAGCCCGCCGCCGCGGCCAGCCGCATCGCCTCCTCCGCACGCCCGTCGGCGATGGCCCCGCGCAGCGCGGCCGAGACGTTGTCGTGCTCGGCGTCCAGCGTGGCCAGCCAGCCGAGCTGCCCGGCGCTCCGCAGGTGGGGGTCGGCAGTCTCGGCCAGCTCGGTGAAGTAGGCCAGGTGCGCCAGGCGGGCCGCCTCGGTCTCCCCGGCCTCGGCGAGCCGGTCGGCGGCGTACTCGGCGATGACGCCGAGCATCCGGTAGCGGGGCGCGTCGCCGCCGTCGGCGAGCACCAGCGACTTCTCCACCAGCGCGGTCAGCAGGTCCTCCTCGCCGCAGACCCGCACGGCCGCCTCCAGGCTCGCCCCGCCCGCGAACACCGACAACCGCCGCAGCACGCCGCGTTCGTCGTCCGACAGCAGGTCCCAGCTCCAGTCGACGACGGCGCGCAGCGTCCGGTGGTGCGGCAGCGCGGTCCGGCTGCCGCCCGTCAGCAGCCGGAACCGGTCGTCGAGGCGGCGGGCCAACTGCTCGACCGACATGGTGCGCAGCCGGGCCGCGGCCAGCTCGATCGCCAGCGGCATGCCGTCGACCGCCCGGCAGATCCGCGCCATGGCGGCCACGGCCGACTCGTCGGCCCCGACGTCCTGGCGCACCAGGGCGGCGCGGTCGCGCAGCAGCCGCAGCGCCGCCTCGGACGCCAGCGGCTCGACCTGCCAGAGCACCTCGCCGGTGATGCCGAGCGGCTCGCGGCTGGTGGCCAGGATCCGCAACCGGCGGCACTCGCCCAGCAGCCGGTCGGCGAACGCGGCGGCGGCCTCGATCACGTGCTCGCAGTTGTCGAGCACCAGCAGGATCTCGCGGTCGCGCAGCGCGGCGACGAGCCGCTCGACGGGCTCCCCGGCCCGCACCCCGCCGAGCAGGGCCTGCTCGCGCAGGCCGATCGCGGTGAGCGCGGCCTGGGCCAGGTCGCCGCCCGGCCGCAGCGGGGCCAGCTCGACCAGCCACACCCCGTCGGGCAGGCCGGGCAGCAGGGTGCGCGCGGTCTCGGTGGCCAGGCGGGTCTTGCCCGCGCCGCCCATGCCGGTCAGGGTGACCAGCCGGTGCCTTGCGGCCAGGGCGGCCACTTCGGCGACCTCGTCGTCCTTGCCGACGAAGCTGGTCAGCTCGGCGCGCAGGTTGGTGGACCGCCGCTCGCCGCCCGCCTCGCCCCGCAGGACGGCGGTGTGCAGGGCGGTCAGCTCGGCCGACGGGTCGACGCCCAGTTCCTCGGCGAGCCGTTCGCGGGTGCGCTGGTAGAGGGTGAGCGCCTCGGCGCCGCGTCCGGCCTCGGCGAACGCCCGCATCAGCGCCGCGACGAAGCCCTCGCGCAGCGGATGGGCGGCCACCAGGCCGGTCAGCTCGGTCACCAGGTCGGCGCCGTGGCCGAGGCGCAGGTCGGCCTCGATCCGGTCGCCGAGCGCGGCGAGGCGCAGCTCGCCGAGGCGGGTGACGGCGGCGTCGAAGGTCTCGCTGCCGCTCAGCGCGACGTCGGCCAGCGCGGGGCCGCGCCAGAGGGCCAGGGCCGACCGCAGCAGCTCGGCCCGCTGTGCGGGCTCGGCGGATCGCGCCTGGGCGACCAGCAGCTCGAACCGGGCGGCGTCGACCGCGTCGGGGGCCACGGCCAGCCGGTAGCCGCCGGAGTCGGCCTCGACCACCCCGTCCGGGAGCACCCGGCGCAGCCGGGACACCAGCGCCTGCACGGCGTTCACCTCGTCGGCGGGCGGCCGCTCGCCCCAGATCCAGTCGACCAGGCGCGAACGGGTCACGATCCGGCCCGGCTCCAGGGCGAGCGCGGCCAGCAGGGCCCGCAGCCGGGCCCCGGGAACCTCCACGACGGAACCGGCCTCGTTCCGGACCTCGAACGGCCCGAGCAAGTCAACGCGCACAGGGCAGTATCGCCCAGACCGGGACCAAGCCACTCGCAAGGGTGCTCCAAGTCGCGATCTCTACCGTCGGGGACCATGAAGAAGAGATTGATCGCCGCCGGTCTGACCGCCCTCGCGCTCGCCGCCGGCGGCCCCGCCGAGGCCGCCGCCGGAATCCACTGGGGCCCGGTGAACTCCACGAACGGCCGCGCCCAGGCCGACGTCCGGATCACCCCGTTCAGGGCGGAGACCTTCGTCGTGTACGGAAAGCTGCGCGACCGGTCGCCGTCGCACTGCGCGTACATCAGAGCGCGTTTCCACTACACGGGCGGCGGCACCGGCTGGAGCCGGGCCAAGACGACGTGCTCGACGGCGTCGTTCCGGCTGAGCTCCGACGGCCGGGTCAAACGGGCCGACGTGAAGGTCTGCCTCTACGCGAACCGCACGACCTCGCGCTGCTACGTCGAGAAGATCACGCCGGAGATCATCGCGAACTGGCCTCAGTAGGCGAAGTAGGACCCGTCGCCCGACTTGCCGGGCCTCGCGCCCACGCAGCGGTAGGAGTGGTCACCCGCCGCGAACGCCTCCTTGGTCGGCGGCAGCACGCTGGGCGACCACTGGTCGGCGGTGACCTTCTTCGCCGTTCCCTGCCGGGACGCCATCAGCGTCGCCATCGAGCAGAGCTTGGCGACCGTGGGGTGCTTCTCCAGGGTGTTGCCGTTCCACGTGACGGCGTCGGACGGCATCGGCGCGATGGCGTAGGTCTCCCACGCGTGCTGCGCCTCGCAGCCCACCCTCGGCGCGGTGACCGCCCCGGCCAGGCTGAGGATGCTCTCCCAGCACTCGGCCTCCTTCACGCACGCGGCGCCCGCGACCACCTTGGCCGCCGCGCAGTTCTCCGTGTACGTCGCCACGTTCGCCGGGACGCCGGCCGCGTCGGGCGCGGGGGCGCCGTCGTAGGTCGCGGGCGGGTCGGCGCGTTGTCCTTCGATCACCCAGTAGGCGATGCCCCCGCCGAGCAGCAACGCGAAGAACACCGCCGCGATGACGAACCCGACCGGCGAGGTCCGCCGCGCCGGCGGGGGCGGCGGCGGGCGGTAGCCGGGCGGCCGGGTGGAGGCGTAGTGCTGCACCGGCCCGTGCTTCGGGCTGACGGTGCCGGGCCCGCCGACCCGCACGTCCTGGAACGGCGGCCGCAGCGGCGGCGGCTGGTAGGGCGGGGGAGCGGGCACCGGCGCGACCGGGCGCGCGGCGGTCGCGTTGCCGTCGGGGTCGAGCGCCGCCAGCGCGTCGCGTAGTTCGGCGGCGGTCTGGGTGCGCTGCGCGGGGTCGGTGACCAGGGCGTGCCGGAGCACGTTCAGCAACCCCTGCGGCACCCCGGCCACGTCGGGCACCGGCTGGCGGTGCAGCGCCATGATGACCGCGATGTTGGCCACGCCGGTGGCGGGGAACCGGGGCGGCCGCCCGTTCAGCAGCGCGTAGAAGGTCGCCGCGAGCGAGTAGACGTCGCCCTGCGCGGTCGGCTCGACCAGCTCGAACGCCTCCGGCGGCGCGTAGGCCGGGGTCAGCGACTCGCGCGTGACCGACAGCTCGGCGCCCTCGCCCTTGGACGGCATGGTGGCCAGCCCGAAGTCCGACAGCGCCACCTGGCCGTAGCCGTTCATCAGGATGTTGGCCGGCTTGATGTCGCGGTGCAGCACCCCGTTGGCGTGCGCGGCGGCGACCGCGTCGGAGATCTTGATCCCGATGTCGCGCACCTCGCGTACCGAGAAAGGACCCCGCTCCTTGAGCCGGTCGGCCAGCGACCCGCCCGGGCACAACTCCAGCACCATGAACGGGCGCCCGTCGCCGAGCACCCCCGCGTCGTAGACGTCGGCGACGTTGGGGTGCCCCGACAGGGCCCCGGCCGAGGTGACCTCGCGCATGAAGCGCCGCCGGTCACGGTCGTTGACCAGGACCCTGTTGTCGATCTTCAGTGCGACCTCGCGGCCGACGGCGAGCTGCCGGGCCCTGTACACGATGCCGAACCCGCCCTGGCCGAGGATGCCGAGCACCTCGTACCCCTGGACGAGCGGGGCGCCCGCCTCACTCATGACCCGGGACATTACCGTAGATAGTTCACTCTCCGAAGCGGGACAACCGCCCCTTGGACCGGGCGTGCCGCAACGTCGCGGTGTAGAGCCACAGGGCCACCGCGACGTAGACGACGTCGAGCCCGGCGGCCAGCGCGAGCGTGTCCCACGGGACGGGCGCGCCCCCCAGCACCGCCCGCATGCCCTCGAACACGTGACTGGCCGGAACCGCGCTCGCCAGCCACTGGAGCGCTTCGGGCAGCACCGAGACCGGGTAGAAGACGCCCGCGACCGGCTGGAACACGAACACCAGGCTCCACGCGATGACCTGCGCGCCCTCGCCGAACCGCAACACCGACGAGATCGCCACCAGCGCCAGCGCCCACCCGAGCACGAGCAGCACCGCCATGAACGGGATCAGCCCGATCCCGACGGAGAACAGCCCGAACCCGTAGAGCACGTAGGCCAGCGTCACCATCACCGCGAGCCCACCCGCGATCTTGATGAGCGAGAAGAGGATCAGCCCCGTGACGTACTCGCCCGGCGTCACCGGGGTGACGTGCAGGTTGATGAGGTTGCGGCTCCAGACGTCCTCCAGGAACCCGATCGCCACCTCGTTGGAGGCCCGGTGCAGCACCTGCCAGAGCAGCACCGCGCCCAGCAGCATCGACACCACGAACGGCACCTTGTTGGCCTGGAGGAACAGGGTGACGTACCCCCAGACCACCAGTTCGATGACCGGCCAGAACAGGATCTCGAACACCCGGATCGGGCTGCGCCGCATCGCGGCGAGGTCACGGTAGACCACCCCGGCGATCCGCCGCCGCCGGGCCCTCGTGCTGTGCGCTTCGAACGCGATCGCCGTCACGCCGGCACCCCCTCACGCGCGACCTTGAGGAACACCTCTTCGAGGTCGACGACCCCGAAGTGGGCGGCCAGCTCGGCCGCCGACCCGCTGGCGACGATCCGCCCGGCGGATAGGAAGTGGATGGTGTCGCACATCCGCTCCACTTCGAGCATGTTGTGCGAGGTGATGAGCAGCGCCGTCCCGGTCTCCCGCGCCACCGAGACCAGCAGGTTCCTGATCCGCTCCCCGGCGTCGGGGTCGAGCGCCGCCGTCGGCTCGTCGAGCACCAGCAGCTCGGGATCGTTCAGCAGCGCCTTCGCGAGCTGGACCCGGGTGTGCTGCCCCGACGACAGGTCGGAGGTCCGCCGCTTCAGCAGCGGCCCGATCTCCAGCAGCTCCACGACCTCGGCCACCCGCTTCCGGGGGTCGCGCAGCCCGTAGAGCCGCGCGAACGAGTGCAGCACCTCCCGCACGTGCAGCACCCCCGGCAACCCGAGATAACTCGCCGAGAAGTTGACCCGGCTCAGCACCTCGGTCCGGTGCCGCTGCAGATCGAGCCCGAACATCGACACCCGCCCGGAGTCGGGGGTGACGAGCCCGAGCAGCATGTGGAGCGTGGTCGACTTCCCGGCCCCGTTGGGCCCGAGCAGACCGGTGATCTCCCCTTCGCCGACGGTCAGATCGACCCCGTCGACGGCCTGAACCGGCCCGAAGCGTTTGGTCAGGGATTGGGCTTCAAGAATGGCCACCCGGCCAACGATCCGTCGGAACGGACGACCGCCGCAACGCGTTTTTCCGCCCTACGAGGCGAGCCAGTAACGGAAGGAATGGGTGGTCGACTTGACGACGACGGCGTCGCGATAGGGCTCGGGCCAGATCTGCAGGAGGTAGTGGTCCTCCTCGGCCTCCTCGTCCATTCCCAGGACGTGATAACGCAGCCGGTAGAAGCCGCCCCCGGCGGGCAACGGCGGCAGGGGATGCGACCCGTTGCCGCCCCACTCCTCAAGTGTGAGCCGCCCCGAAAGCGCCTCGAAGGCGATCTCGACGGCGTCCTCGTAGCGGTCGAGCTCGGCGCCGGGATCCCGGTCGGCCACCACGACCCGGAACGGCACCTGTCCCCACTGGATGCCCAGGGTCAGCCTGGCGCCGCCTGCGACCGTCGTGATGATCCCGACCTCGTTCGGCGACTCGACGGCGTCGTGGTGGTTCTCGCAGTCGGCGTCCACGAACCGGGCCGGAGGACGGCAGGCGGGACCAGGTGTTCGACGTCGGCGACCCCGATCTGGCCGTCGCGTTCAACCGCGCCTGGCACACGACGGCGGTCGAACACGCGCTTTTCTCCGACGGGGAGCGGTTCCTGATCGCGATGGACCAGGCCGCCGACCCCGCCTTCTCCCGGGCCCGCGAGGAGTCGGGGTCGTGGCGCGACTCCCGATGGTGGGAACCGGTGTGGGCGCTGGTCGAACTGGAACCCGGCTGGGACCTGGGAGGCGCGGGGTCGCGCTCCCGCGTCCTGGGCTCCCACGGCCACCCGGCCTTCACGCTGTCGTCGGTCGACGGTTCGGTCTTCGTCGGCGCCACCTGCTGGGAGGACGACACCCTGAGCCTGATGGTGCTGACGCACCCCCACCGCGCGGAGCCCCTCCGGCGGCAGGCGCTCAGGATTCTCGACGGGCTGCCCCCGGAATCGGACGACGACGACCTCAGGAGGTGGCTGGAACGGGAGCGGTGAACGCGCGTCGGTCATCGTGGCCGGTGGGTCGGCCAGGTGGAATCGGGTCATGAGACAGACGTTCCTCGGGGTCGGTTACACGCGCGACCACGCCGGGCTGCCCCTTGAGGCGGTCACCGTCACCGTTCCGCCGCCGGAGGCCGATCAGGTGGTGATCCGGGTCGCCGCCTCGTCGCTGAACCCGCTGGAGTACAAGCTCGCCGAGCTCAACTTCCTGGGCCGCACGCCGCCCGTCGCCCTCGGGTTCGACCTGGCGGGCGTCGTCGCCGAGGTGGGGCGGGACGTCACCGACCTGGCCGTCGGTGACGCGGTGGTCGCGATGGCCGACCTCGACGGCGACGGCGGGTGGGCGGCCGGCGACGGCGGCTCCCACGCCCTCGCGCGGCGGTTCCTGACCGTCCGCAAGCCGCCGGCGCTGGCTTTCCGTGACGGCGCGGCGCTGCCGATGTGTTTCCTGTCGGCCTTCGCGGGGCTCTACGGGCGGGTCCGGCCCGGGGACGTCGTCTACATCCCGGGCGGGGGCGGCGGGGTCGGGCATCTGGCCGTGCAGATGGCGGCCCGCGCCCTGGCCGCCGCGACCGTGGTCAGCAGCGGCGGCGGGGCCGAGTCGATCGAGCTGGCCCGGCGGTCGGGGGCGCGGCACGTCTTCGACTACCGGCACGACGACGTCGCGGCCGCGATCGGGGAGCTGACCGGCGGGCGGGGGGCCGACCTCGTCTTCGACGCGACGTACCAGGAGGACAGCTTCGCCGCGACGGCGGCGACCGTGCGGCGCGGGGGCGAGTGGGTGGTGCTCGGGGTCGGGCCCGGCCGGACGACCCGCGTCGCCGAGACCGCCAGCCCGGTCGGCGCGATCCTCGCCGATCGCGGGGCCCGGCACGTCAACGTCAACCTGCTGCGCTACTTCTCCGAGCCGGGCCTGCTCGACGACGAGGCCCGTGGTTTCCTGCGGCTCGGCATGGAGCTGGCGATGGAGTGGGCCGACCGGGGGCTCGTGGTCCCGCACGTCGGGCTGACCGTCGACAGCGGCCTCGACGCGATCAACGCGGGGTTGCGCACGCTGAAGGCGGGCGGCGGCGTCCGGGGCAAGATCGCGGTCATCGTCGACCGTGAACTCACACGAGGCGATGACCGTAACGCGTGACGAGGGGCGCCAGGTCGGGTTCGCCGAACCGGGCCCGCATCGCGTCGAAGAGCTCCACCTTGTCGGGGCCGAAGCGGGCGATCCGGGCGGCGAACGCGGTCGCCGAGTAGAACGTCGGCGGGTTCGACTTGCTGTGGAACTTGTCGGCGTACATGACCAGCGCCTCCTCGCCCGTCTCCGCGACGTAGTCGCCGAGTGGGATCGGCAGGTTCTGCGCCACGATGTCGGCCCGGCGCAGCCCCACGCCCGTGTGGCAGGAGGCGAACCGCCGGATCGTCTCGGGCAGCCCGGCCTCGGCGAGCAGTTCGTGCCCGAGCACGCCGTGGCGCACGTAGGGGGCGTCGCCGAGCCGGTAGACCCCGATGTCGTGGACGAGGCACCCGGCCCGCACCAGGTCGGCGTCGAGGTCCTCCGCGCACCGCGACAGCAGCTGCTCGGCGATGGCCCACACGATCTCGCAGTGGGTGTGCACGAGTTCGAACGCCTCCGGCGAGGGCGCGTGCGCGCGGTGCAGCGCGCGGATCTCCCCAGGGGCCGGGATCATCGCTTCAGTCCCTGGACGACCGGCAGCCCGCTGCCGGAGTCGAGGACCAGCCGGTCGCCGAGCGGCCGGGCGAGCGTCACGGTCGCCGTGGCCGACTTCAGGATCGATGGGCACGTGTCGCGGTCGGGCATCGGCGAGGCCTCGACGCCGACCACCACCACCCGGTCGGTCTCGTGGACGAGGACCTTCTCCACCGCCTCGCACGCGCCGTAGCCGTAGCGCACGAGCAGGTCGCCCGGCCTGCCCGGCACGAGGTCGAAGGCCATGACCCGCTCGTGTTCGCCCTTCACCCGCTGCGGGCGCGGCGTGACGACCGAGGGGTCGACCGCCACCCGGAAGAAGGGCTCGTCGAGCCCCTCGGCGGTGAACCGCCACGCGGGGGCCTGGATCGTGCCCCGGCTGGTCTCCATGGGCACCGAGCCGAGCGTCACGTCGGTGAAGACCAGCCGGCGGCAGCCCTTGGCAGGGCACGGGTCCTCGATGAGGTGGGAGCTGCCGCTGACCTCGGCGAACGCGGCCGCCGCCGAGACGAGCGGGACGCGGGAGACGGTCCCGTCGGGCCAGCGGACCGGCGCGGGGGAGGGCGCCTGCGAGGGCAGCGTGACGGCCAGCTGCCACGCCTTGTTGTGGGCGCTGCGGTTGGCCCAGGAGGGCAGCCGGCCGGTGATCCATCCGTAGGGGTTCAGCACCCCCAGCGGCACGAAGCCGGTGCGCCAGGCCCGGTCGGCGGCCGACCCCTGCCATTCGGCCGCCACCTGCCGGGCCCGGCCCTCGAAGTCACCGGTGGAGTCGCAGGAGACCAGGAGCAGCACGAGGGAGAGACGCAGCAGCAGATTCCGGCTCATCAGGCGTCCAGTATGCGGGAGGCGCGGTGCTCCACCGCCAGCATCGTCACCAGAACCAGCACCAGAAGCGCCAGCTGGGCCATCGCCGACCACAACCCCGCGGCGGCCGTCACCAGCGCGGCCGCCGCCGCCAGGCTCCTGACCCGCGTCTGACCCAGGGCGAGCACCCGGCGGAACCAGAAGTCGCCGGCGAGGTAGAGGGCGACCCCGAGCCCGAGCATGATCGCCGCCGACGGCTTGAGCGGGTCGAGGGGGTGGCCGATGACCTTCTTGATGCCGCCGGACACCGCGACGACGCCCAGCAGGATCGGGATGTGCCCGTAGAAGTAGGCGCCCAGGATCATGCGCGTCCGGGTGACCGGTTCGGCCGCCGCCAGCGCGTGCTCGGCCGCCGTCTCGTCGTCGCCGCCGAAGTAGGCCCACCACAGGCAGGCCGCCAGGCACAGGCCGAGCGCGCCCGCGAGGCCGAGGCCCAGGTCGACGGTGAGGTCGGCGGCGCCGATGCCGATCGCCAGCATCGACTCGCCGAGCACGACGATGACCAGCAGGCCGTGCCGCTCGACCACATGGGCCGCGCGCAGCGAGAAGCCCTTCTGGCCGATGAAGTAGGGGCTGCCCCAGAGCAGGACCAGCGCCGCCGCCCACAGCAGGTAGTCGTAGGGCGCGGGCACGAAGGCCGCCGCGCCGATCAGCGCCGTGGCCGCCAGGTTGAACGGGATCACCCGCACGATCGCCCGGGTGGCCTGGAGGTAGAGCGCGCCGTGCACCACGACCAGCAGCAGGTAGCCGACCGCGAAGGCCGGGCCGCCGCCGTCGAACGTCGACGGGATCGCCAGGGCCATCAGCAGGAAGCCGGTCATGCCCAGCAGCACCAGGACGCGGCGCGCGGGACGTACCGGCGGGACGGAGTTGAGCAGCCAGACGTAGCCGGAGTACATCCACCACATCACCCCGAACAGGAGCACGACCCGCAGGGTGCTCTCGCCGATGGTGACGGCCGGGTGGCCGGGCGCGGGCGTCTCCAGGCCGGTGACCAGGACGTGGGTCAGCTGCGTGACCGTGAAGACGAAGACCAGGTCGAAGAAGAGCTCAAGGGTGGAGACCCGTAACTCGGGCTCGGGCACGCTCTGTTCGGCGGGTTCGGCGAACCACGCGGGAAGCCGCATATCGGAAACCTTGCCAGGTAATCGAGTAATCAAGCAATCAGATGTTCAGATCATCTGGATGTTCTCAGTATGCTTCTCGGGTGCTGACCCTCCACACCCTGCGCTGCGCCGGCTCCACCACCCTCGCGCGGCTGGCCGAGATCGCCGGGCGGCCCGAGCCCGACGTCGAGTCGGAGCTGATCGACCTGGCCGTGGCCGGGCTGGTCACGTTCGAGCCGGGCCCCTTCGGCGGATGGGGCGTCACGCCGGCGGGCCGGGCCGCCCACGCCGCCTGGATCGCCGGCGAGCTCGCCGCCGCCGGCACCCGGCCCGCAGTGGCCGGGGCGCTCGACCGGTTCCTGCCGCTGAACGCCGAACTGCTCGACCTGTGCGAGGCGTGGCAGCTGCGGCCCGACACGCGGGTGCTCACGTTGCTCGACGACCTCGACCGGCGGGCCGAGCCCGTCTGCGCCGACCTGGCCGGGGCGCTGCCCCGGTTCGGGCGTTACCGCGAGCGGCTCGCCGGGGCGCTGGCCCGCGTACACGCCGGGGAGACCCGCTACGTGACCGACGACATGGCCTCCTACCACGTTATTTGGTTCCAGCTGCACGAAGACCTGCTGCTCACGCTCGGCATCCCGCGGTGAGGTGGGTCCATCCCCTCACGTCGGGGCGGCCGGCCGAGCTGGTCGGCGGGAAGGCCCACGGGCTGGGCGTGCTGACCCGGCTCGGGCTGCCGGTGCCCCCCGGGTTCGTCGTCGGCGCCGACGCCTGCCGCGCCTACCTGCGCGACGGCGTGCCGCCGAGCGGGCTGGCCTCAGAAGTGCGGTCGGCCCTCGCGGGCCTGGCCGCCGCCGAGGTGTCGGTGCGGTCGGGCGCGAGCGTGTCGATGCCCGGCATGATGACGACCGTCCTCGGCCTGCCCGCCGACCCCGTCGAACCGGTCCTGGACGCCGTCGCCGAGGTGTTCGCGTCGTGGCACACCCCCCGGGCCCGGACGTACCGGGACCTGAACGGCATCCCCCACGACCTCGGCACCGCCGTGACGATCCAGGCCATGGTGTACGGCGACCGCGACCCCCGCAGCGGAACGGGCGTCGCCTTCACCCGCGACCCGACCACGGGCGCGCCCGTCCCGTTCGGCGACGTCCTGTTCGGGCGGCGGGGCGACGCGGTGGTGTCGGGCCGGGAGCCGACCGTCCCGCTGGGCGGGCTGGCCGCGCGGGAGCCGCGCGTGTGGGCGGAGCTGACCCGCGCGATGGCGCGCGTCGAGGAGCACTACCGCGACGCCTGCTACCTGGAGTTCACCTACGAGAGCGGCGACCTGTGGTTCCTCCAGGTGCGCCCCGGCCGGTTCACCGGGGCCGCCGCCGTCGTGGTGGCGGCCGACCTGGCCGACGCCGGCGTCATCGACCGGACCGAGGCGCTGCTCCGGGTCGCCCCCGGCGACCTGCGGCGGGTCGCCCGCGTCACCGGCCCCGCCGACGTCGTCGCCCGGGGGCTGGGCGCCTGCCCCGGCGTCGCCACCGGCCGGGTCGCCACCAGCGCGGAGGCGGCGGTCCGGATGGCCGCCGCCGGGCCGGTCGTGCTGGTGCGGCCCGAGACCTCCCCGCTCGACCTGCGCGGCATGGCGGCCGCCGCCGGGATCGTCACGGCCCGGGGCGGCCTGGCCAGCCACGCGGCCGTCGTCGCCCGCGCGATGGGCCGGCCCGCCGTGGTCGGCGCGGCCGGGCTGGTCGTGGCGGCGGGCGCGTTCGGCGCCGGCGACCGCACGATCCCCGAGGGCGCGACCGTCACGATCGACGGGACCAGCGGCGTGGTGGCCCTGGGCGAGCCCGCCGTCACCGCGTCGCTCGCCGACGCCCACGTCCACCGGCTCCTCGGCTGGGCCGACGACGTCTCGGGCGACGCCTCCGACCGGCCCGAGCCCGAAAGGTTGTCGGCGGCCCAGGCCGTGCTGAGACAGTGATTCGGTCATTTTCCTCCCTTCTGTCGCGTGCCCGTCACGGAGCGTGGGCACGTGCGGGTGGGGGGACATCGTGAACAAGAAGGACAACCCGGTCGCCAAGGCCGTCGACAAGGTCATCGACGCCATCTCCGACCACGGCGGGGAGGAGATCCCGGGCCGGCCGGGGAGCATGCCGCCGCAGGTCGCCGAACCGGTCGAGCCGCGCGGGCCGCTGCCGCCCAAGCCCGACCAGCGCGGCCCCGACCCGTTCACGCCGACCGGGCAGCCCTCGGGCGAGACGACCGAGACCCGGGCGCAGGGCGGGTCGTTCCTGACCACCGCCACCGGCACCCGGCTGCCCGACACCGACCACTCGCTCAAGGCGGGCCCGCGCGGGCCGGTGCTGCTGCGCGACCACCACCTGCGCGAGAAGATCACCCACTTCGACCACGAGCGCATCCCCGAAAGGGTCGTGCACGCCCGGGGCGCGGCGGCCCACGGCGTCTTCCGCGGCTACGGCACCGCCGCCCAGGTCACCAAGGCCGCCTTCCTCGCCAAGGACGCCGAGACGCCGGTCTTCGTGCGCTTCTCCACCGTGCTGGGCTCGCGCGGATCGGCCGACGCCGTCCGCGACACCCGGGGGTTCGCGACCAAGTTCTACACCTCCGAAGGAATCTTCGACCTGGTCGGCAACAATATCCCGGTCTTCTTCATCCAGGACGCCATCAAGTTCCCCGACGTCATCCACGCCGGGAAGCCGCACCCCGACCGGGAGATCCCGCAGGCGCAGAGCGCGCACGACACGTTCTGGGACTTCGTCTCGCTGCACACCGAGGCGACCCACCACACCATGTGGAACATGTCCGACCGGGGCATCCCGAGGTCGTACCGGATGATGGAAGGGTTCGGCGTCCACACGTTCCGGCTGGTCGCCGCCGACGGCGGCACCGTGCTGGCCAAATTCCACTGGAAGCCGAAGGCGGGCGTGCACTCCCTGGTCTGGGAGGAGGCCCAGATCGTCAACGGCGTCGACCCCGACTTCCACCGGCGCGACCTGGCCGACGCCATCGAGGCGGGCGCCTACCCGGAGTGGGAGTTCGGCATCCAGGTCTTCCCCGACTCCCAGGACCAGACGTTCGAGGGCATCGACCTGCTCGACCCGACGAAGATCGTGCCGGAGGAGCTCGCGCCCGTGCAGCCGATCGGCCTGCTGACGCTGAACGCCAACCCGGTCAACTACTTCGCCGAGACCGAGCAGGTCGCCTTCCACGTCGGCCACCTTGTGCCCGGCATCGACGTCACCGACGACCCGCTGCTGGCCGGCCGCCTGTTCTCCTACCTCGACACCCAGATCACCCGCCTGGGCGGGCCGAACTTCGACCAGCTGCCGATCAACCGGCCGCACGCGCCGGTCAACGACATGCTGCGCGACGGCATGCACCAGACCGCCGTGCACACCGGGGTCGCGCCCTACCGGCCCAACTCGCTCGACGGCGGCTGCCCGTTCCAGGCGCCGGGCGGATACGTGGAGGCCCCGTTCCCGGTCGAGGCCGCGGCCCGCGGACGGGTGGCGCCCGCCTCCTACGACGACCACTTCAGCCAGCCGCGCCTGTTCTGGCTGAGCATGTCGCCGGTCGAGCAGGCGCACATCATCGCGGCGTACACCTTCGAACTGAGCAAGGTGTTCGAGCAGGCGATCAGGGAGCGGCAGCTCCAGGTGCTGGCGCGCGTCGACCCCTACCTGTGCGAGCAGGTGGCGCTCGGCCTCGGCCTGCCGGTCCCCGAGGGCAAACCCGAGGTGTACGTCGAGCCGAGCCCCGCGTTGTCGCAGGTCGGCCGCCAGTGGCCGACGGCGGGCCGGATCGTCGGCATCGTCGCGGGCGACGACCTCGACGCCCTGCGCACGGTCCGCCAGACGGTCCTCGACGGCGGCATGACGCCGCTGGTGATCGCCCCCGTGGGCGGCGTGCTGCCCGGCCCCGGCGACCCGGTGTCGGTCCAGCGCACCTTCGCCGCCGCCCGCTCCGTCGAGTTCGACGCGATCGTCGTGGCGGGCGCGCCCGCGCCGGGCGTCGACGCGATCGGCGCCCGCGACGCCAAGGCGGGGCTGAGCGGCCACGTCGACCCACGCGTCTCGCTCCTGCTGAACGAGGCCTACCGGCACGGCAAGCCGCTCGGCGGCTGGGACGGCGCGGCCGAGGCGTTCGCCTCGGCGGGCATCCCACCCGGCGCGCCCGGCGTGGTCGTCGGCGAGACGGGCCCGGCGGTCCTGGCGGAGGTGGTCACCCTGCTGGGCGGCCACCGCGTCTGGTCACGGTTCCCCGCCTCGCTCGGCCCGAACGCCTGAGGCGGTTGGGCGGTCAGGCCACGGCTGACAGTGGCCGGCCGCCCCATCGGATGCGTTTCTCGCTGCGGACGCGGGCGCGTTCACGGCGTTGGGATGGCGGGCATTGCCGTTGCGCCAGCGGCAGGGCCCGGGTCTGGACGGTGTGGTTGCGACGGTCGGAGCCTGCGATCGTGAACTGGCGTAGCGGCCCGAAGTGCGCCTCGATCGGGCTGGGGGCCGAACGTCGTCCTGGACGACCTCTTGGAACCTTCTCCGAGAGCGATATCCAGGTCGAACTCCGCTGACCTTTCGGGTTACCTCCGGCCCTAGACTGCGGTCACCTGAGTACGCGCCTCAGCACCATTCCTCGACGTAGAGCAGACGCCGCCCGGTTTCGTCCTCGAACTCGTAGCCCATGTACTCGCTGCCGTCGGCTGGGGAGTCAGCAGTGAACGCGTAATTCCGGCTTACCAGCTCCGACAGGGCATTCCGCTCATCGTCCATGACCCACCGCAGCTCGAAGCCGCCGGACGCCCCCAACAGCACGGGGAGATCGCGCCGGCGCATCCGACTCCGAACCGTTCTGGGGTCGAGCCTGCGTTTCCGCACCACCCAACTGCGACCGTCAGGATCGGTCAGTTCTCCCGAAGCGCCGGGATTCAGCCCAGACATGCCACAAGTCTCGTCCCACCTGCCCGCTGCTACGGTCGACCGGGTCGTCGGTTTCCGTTGAAATGCGAGGTTGACTCTTGATCAAGGGCGTGATGTTCGACTTCTCCGGGACGCTCCTGCGGATCGAACCCATAGAGCAATGGCTCCGAGGCGCCCTCGACGCCGACAGCCGGTTCGTCTTCGACGAGCCCGAGATCACCGCCTGCGCCGACCGTCTCACGCTCATGGGCGCCCAGCCCGGCGGTCCCGTCCCCCAGGTGATCCCCCCACACCTGGTGAACCTCTGGCGAGACCGCGACCTGACCGCCGATCGCCACCGAGCCTGCTACACCGCGCTGGCGCGAGAAGCCCACCTCCCCGACCCCGCTTTGGCCGATGCGCTCTACGAGCGCACTTTCCATCTCGTGGCCTGGCACCCCTATCCCGACACCAAGGACGTCCTCCGGGAACTCCGCTCGCGCGGAGTCCCCACGGCGGTGGTCAGCAACACCGGCTGGGACCTACGCCCCGTCTTCGAGTTCCACGGCCTGATCCAGTACGTCGACGTCTTCGTCCTCTCGTACGAGATCAACGTCATGAAGCCCGACCCGAGGATCTTCCAGCTCGCCTGCGACGCGCTGGGCCTCCCGCCCGACAGCGTCCTCATGGTCGGCGACGACCCCGAAGCCGACACGGGCGCCGCCACCCTCGGCTGCCAGGTGCGTCTGGTCGAGCCGCTGCCCGTCAGCGAACGCCCGGATTCTTTGACGCCCGTACTGGATCTGCTCCAACCCTCCGGAACCGCTCGCAGGTAGCGCTCGCCCAGCGCGCGGATCTCCGCGACGAGTCCAGACGGCCCGGTGACCTCGAAGTCGGCCCCCAGGATGCCCGAGATAGCAGGCCGACATCTGCGGCGTCGCAGGCGTCCTCGCCCAGCGATTCCACCAGGACCCCGGCCGGCAGCCGCTCGCGCACGTGCTCAGCCGGCGCGCGGACCGTCACCCGCGCTCGGCACTGCCAGGCGGCGGTGGCCAGGCCGGTCGCGACATGGCCGGCCAGGTCACCGCCGGATGCTCGCGAGGAGTGAACCGAGGGCGTTCGGTGTCTGCAGCCTGTCCACCCGGAACGTGCGCCAGTCGGACCTCGCGACGTCCCAGCCGACCAGGTATCAGCGCCCCGGCTGTGCGCGAGCCGAAGCGGCTCGACCGCGGCCGACGTAGTCGAACCGGATCCGCTCGTGGTCGCGCGGCGGCCGCGATGGCGGTGAGCGTGTCGGCGTCCACGCGAGGCCCCGCGTGCGGAAGCGGCACGAGATGAGCGCGCAGGCCGTTCACACGATGGCGAAGCCGCGACGGCAGCATCTGCTCCAGCTTGGTCAGGGCGCGCAGCGCCGCCTACTCGATGCCGAGGACCGTGTGAGTGGCGCCCACCCGCAGCCCGACCGCGACGGCGATCGCCTCCTTGTCGTCGAGCAGCAGCCGCGGCATTTGCACACCCGCCCCGAGCCGGTAACCGCCGGTCACGCCCGCACCGGACAGCCGAGCCCGCGCAGCCGTTCGACGTCGTTGCGCACGGTCCGCGCCGTGACGCCGAGACGTTCGGCCAGCTCGGGCCCGCTCTAGTCGTTGCGCCGTGTCCGACATGATGCAGATTCCGCCGAAATACAGGGACGGAGAGTTCCTGTATGGCTTCCAGATTCTCCGTCATGGACGCCACCGAGATCCGCCCGTTCCGCATCGACATCCCTTAGAGGCCCTAACAGAATGACTTCCGCTGTGCTTTGATCTCTCGCTGTAGCCCAGCGGAAGGCGTTGCAGGTGGCCAAGTCCAAGCCGTGGGAAGTCGACGACGAGCTGTGGGCGGTGATCGAGCCGTTGCTGCCCCGTCGTCAACGCCGGGTCCGGCATCCGGGACGTAAGCGGCTGGATGACCGGCTGGCCTTGCAGGGCATCTTGTTCGTGCTGCATACCGGGATCGCCTGGGAGCACCTGCCGCAAGAGCTGGGCTATGGGTCGGGCATGACGTGCTGGCGGCGCCTGGACGAATGGAACCGGGCCGGGATATGGCAGCGGCTGCATGAAGTTCTGCTCGATCGGCTCCGGAGTGTCGATGCCCTGGACCTGTCCCGCGCTGCGGTGGACTCCTCCCAAATCAGAGCGTTAAAAGGGGGCCGCAGACCGGACCGTCCCCGGTCGATCGAGGACGGGCCGGAAGCAAGCACCACCTGATCACCGACGCCACCGGCGTCCCGCTGGCGGTGATCCTGACCGGCGCGAACCGCAACGACGTCACCC